>NZ_JACODZ010000009.1 GCF_014280965.1 Echinicola salinicaeni | reverse complement strand
GCCCTGGTATCTATCGGTGAGGTATTCCAGTTCACGTTCAGGTTGATCAACTCATCCTGCTCGGTCCTTACCAGTACCGTTTCAGGAAGCATGATGCCATCCACGGCCACTCCCCAGTCAACGGTAAGCGCAGCAGGTTCGTAGACCTCTTCGATCTTCCTGCCCTGTATACTGAGTGTTGCCGGCTGGTAAACGATATTATAATTCTCCCCTGCGGACAGGCTGCCCAGCTCAATGGCATAAACTCCGATGTCTTCTCCGGAAACCCTGCTCAGGCTGCCACTAAGGATGCTGTCATCGTCACCATTGACAAAACCGGAAGTTGTATAGCTCAATACAGGATCTGCGGTACCATACACCTTGCTCTGGTCATCGGCAACGACCGATAGGTCGGCCTGGCTTATTTCAAGGTTCCCATCCACATAGCTGATCGTATAGTTACTTGAAGTATAACCAGAAGCCGTAATCGCATAATTGCCTACATCTTCTCCGGCTGCACGCCTTACATCCAAGTTACCACCCAAGGCAGTCTCATCATCACCGTTCACAAAGCCTGAATAGGAAACGGTCAAAGCTGGGTCAGGTTCTCCATAAACCTTACTTTGATCGTCCGCAATTACTGTTAAGGCTGCCTGCGTGATCTCAAAGCTGCCATCCATATAGCTGATCGTATAGTTGCCTGAAGTATAACCGGAAGCCGTAATCGCATAAGTGCCTACATCCTCTCCGGCTGTTCTGCTAACATCAAGTGTGCCGCCCAAAGCAGTTTCATCATCACCGTTCACAAAGCCGGAATAGGTAACTGTTAAAGCTGGGTCAGCATCACCGTAAACTTTGGACTGGTCATCAGCGGTAACGGTCAAGGCTGCTGGGGTAATTGCAAAGTTGCTGTCAACATAGCTGATCGTATAGTTGCCAGAGGTATAGCCTGAGGCAGTGATTGTATAGTTCCCTACATCCTCTCCTGCTGTTCTGCTAACATCCAGAGTGCCGCCCAAGGCAGTTTCATCATCACCATTCACAAAACCTGAATAACTCACTGTTAAACTTGGCTCAGTAGCTCCGTAAACTTTGGATTTATCATCAGCAGTAACTGTCAAGGCTGCCTGCGTGATCGCAAAGCTCCCATCCACATAGCTGATCGTATAGTTGCCAGAGGTATAGCCTGAGGCAGTGATCGCATAAGTGCCCACATCCTCTCCTGCTGTTCTGCTAACATCCAGAGTGCCGCCCAGGGCAGTCTCATCATCGCCATTAACAAAGCCTATATAAGAAACCGTTAAACTTGGGTCAGTATCTCCGTAAACCTTGGACTGATTATCAGCAGTAACTGTCAGGGCTGCCTTGGTGATTTCAAAGCTGCCGTCTACATAGCTGATCGTATAGTTGCCTGAAGTATAACCGGAAGCCGTAATCGCATAAGTGCCTACATCCTCTCCGGCTGTTCTGCTAACGTCCAGAGTGCCGCCCAAAGTAGTTTCATAATCACCATTAACAAAACCTGAATAACTCACTGTTAAACTTGGCTCAGTATCTCCGTAAACTTTGGATTTATCATCAGCCGTTACTGTTAAGGCCGCCTGGGTAATCTCAAAGTTGCCGTCTGTATAGCTGATGGTATAGTTCGATGAGGTATAGCCTGATGCGGTAATCGCATAAGTACCCACATCCTCTCCTGCTGCTCGGCTTACATCCAATGTGCCGCCCAAAGCAGTTGCATCATCACCGTTCACAAAGCCGGAATAACTTACCGTTAAGCCTGGATCTGCTGTTCCATAAACCTTGCTCTGGTCATCTGTGGTTACTGTCAGGGCTGCTGGAGTGATCTCAAAGGCTCCATCTATATAGCTGATGGTATAGTTCGATGAGGTATAACCCGATGCGGTAATGGCATAAGTGCCTACATCCTCTCCGGCTGCACGGCTTACATCCAGAGTGCCGCCCAAAGCAGTCTCATCATCGCCGTTTACAAAACCTGAATAACTCACTGTCAAGGCTGGATCGGATTCTCCATAAACCTTACCCTGGTCATCAGCGGTAACTGTCAAGGCTGATGGGATAATTTCAAAGCTGCCGTCCATATAGCTGATCGTATAGTTGCCTGAAGTATAACCGGAAGCCGTAATCGCATAAGTGCCTACATCTTCTCCGGTTGCACGGCTAACATCCAAGCTGCCGCCCAGGGCTGTTTCATCATCTCCGTTTACAAAGCCTGAATAACTCACTGTCAAGGCTGGATCGGTTTCTCCGTAAACCTTACCCTGGTCATCGGCCGTTACAGTCAAGGCTGCTTGGGTAATTTCAAAGCTGCCGTCCATATAGCTGATCGTATAGTTGCCTGAAGTATAACCAGAGGCAGTGATCGCATAAGTACCTACATCCTCTCCGGCTGCACGGCTCACATCAAGCGTTCCGCCCAAGGCAGTTTCATCATCACCGTTCATAAAACCTGAATAGCTAACGGTTATACTTGGGTCAGTAGCTCCGTAAACTTTGGATTTATCATCAGCAGTTATCGTCAAGGCTGCTTGGGTAATTTCAAAGCTGCCGTCCATATAGCTGATGGTATAGTTACCAGAGGTATAACCGGAAGCCGTAATCGTATAAGTGCCTACATCTTCTCCGGCTGCACGGCTGATAGCCAAGGTGCCGCCCAGGGAAGTCTCATCATCTCCGTTTACAAAACCTGTATAAGAAACCGTTAAACTTGGGTCAGTAGCTCCGTAAACTTTGGATTTATCATCAGCAGTTATCGTCAAGGCTGCTTGGGTAATTTCAAAGCTGCCGTCCACATAGCTGATCGTATAGTTGCCTGAAGTATAACCAGAGGCAGTGATCGCATAAGTACCTACGTCTTCTCCGGCTGCACGGCTCACATCCAATGTACCGTTCAGGACAGTCTCATCATCACTATTCACAAAGCCGGAATAACTCACAGTTAAACTTGGGTCAGTAGCTCCGTAAACCTTGCTTTGGTCATCAGCTGTTACGGTCAGAGCTGCTGGGGTAATCTCAAACCTGCCGTCCACATAGCTGATCGTATAGTTGCCTGAAGTATAACCAGAGGCAGTGATCGCATAAGTACCTACGTCTTCTCCGGCTGCACGGCTCACATCAAGCGTTCCGCTCAAAGCAGTTTCATCATCGCCATTCACAAAGCCGGAATAACTAACAGTTAAACTTGGGTCAGTATCTCCGTAAACTTTGGATTTATCATCAGCAGTTATCGTCAAGGCTGCTTGGGTAATTTCAAAGCTGCCGTCCATATAGCTGATCGTATAGTTGCCTGAAGTATAACCAGAGGCAGTGATCGCATAAGTACCTACATCCTCTCCGGAAGCTCTGCTAACATCAAGCGTTCCGCCCAAGGCAGTTTCATCATCACCGTTCATAAAACCTGAATAGCTAACGGTTAAACTTGGCTCAGTAGCTCCGTAAACCTTGCTTTGGTCATCGGCCGTTACTGTCAGGGCTGCCTGCGTGATCTCAAAGTTGCCATCTGTATAGCTGATCGTATAGTTGCCTGAAGTATAACCGGAGGCAGTGATCGCATAAGTGCCTACATCCTCTCCGACTGCCCTGTTCAATGTCAATGTACCGCCCAAGGCAGTCTCATCTTCACTGTTTACAAAACCCGTGTAGCTTACCGTCAAGGCTGGATCTGTGGATCCATAAACCTTGCTCTGATCATTGGCAGTTACCGTCAAGGCAGCCTTGTTAACGGTCAAGGTCTGTACAACAGGGTTGGCTGCATTGGTCACACCATCACCAGTTTGTGTGGCCGTGATTTGCGTGTTACCAGCTTTTAGAACTGTTGCCTGGTTACCCGATATACTTACCACAGTCGGATCAACTGCTGTATAGGTCACCGTTAAGCCCTGATCAGTTTGGGCATCACCTAAAGTGAAGGATACATCTCCATAAGTTTTGTTTGGAATACTCGGAAAAGTAATGGTCTGCTCAACCTTTATTGGTCCTACCAAACCACTTTCTATTGCTGTACCTATATCAGTTCCATCATTTGGGGTCACCTCAAAGCTGATATACTTTCCTTGGTCTGAAACCTGCAAGGTATATTGCTGGGCATTGGCCCCTGATATGGCAGTTTTGCCAGTGCCGCTATTATCATCTGAGCGGTACCATTTATAAGTAGAACCGCTTTCTGGATCACTATTGGCATCCGCAAAGGTATAAGTTCCTGTTAATTGCTCCCCAACGGTAATTGTACCGTTTATGGAAACCGCACTGGCTGTTGGGGCTTCATTGGTGTCCTTGGTACTGGTACCGGTACTCAACGAACCCGTATTTCCTGCGGCATCGGTTAAGGTCACTGATACTGTAATTGTTCCATCTCCCAAACCACTTAAATCAATACCTGTAACCTGATCACTGGCAGTCGCAATAGTTCCTGAACCAGTCACATTCGTCCCAGTGCCAGAACTACTGAAGGTATAATTATAGGTGCTTCCAACCTCTGCTCCTGCAAATGTATAGCTTACCGAAGCTTGATTTGATCTATCAATTGGATTTTGGTCAATAGATATTGAATATCCACTAGGTGCAGTTTGGTCTAATACGGCAGAATTATTCGATACAGTAGCTCCTGTATTGCCTCCTGCATCCCTCAGGTAAGCCTGTACCCTTAAAGTCCCATCTACTAGAGAACTCACATCTACAGTGACCATTTCTGTTACACTGCCCGCATTAGTATTACCTGAAATTGTCGCCGTATTACCGTCTCCACTACTGGAAATGGAATAATAGATTCTCGTACCGATTTCTGCATTAGCAACGCTAAAGGAAGTTGAACCGGCTTCAGTGGCATTGACCAGATTATCATCCCATGAAACGGTATAACCAGTCGGTGGTCCAGCATCTTTGGTTTCAGAATCAGTAGCATTTGTACCTTGGTTACCTGCAGGATCAGTCAAAGATACCGTTAAGGATATAGTTCCATCAGTCAAACTTGACAGGTCATACCCTGCTCCTCCATTATTAAAAGTTTCCAGTGTTGAAGAAACTGTTTCAGTTCCTGAAACTGCTGCTCCTCCTCCTGAACTTGTAAAAGAATAATTCAATGTACTTCCTACTTCCAGTCCTGCTCCTGCAAACTCAATAATGGTCTCATTGATGGAATTAATTATGGTTTCACCCAATAAATCCATTGATACCGAATAGCCGGAAGGGGCGGTAGAATCCTTAGCTGCTGTGTCAGTAGCAGCTGATCCCGCATTTCCTGAGTCATCTGTTAGTGTAACAGATAGCGTAACTGTTCCATCACCCAAACCACTCAAATCTATTCCTGTAACTTGATCAGTAGCAGTCGCAATAGTCCCTGAACCAGTCACATTCGTTCCACCACCAGAACTGCTAAAGGTATAATTATAGGTTGTACCTATCTCAGCTCCACTAAAAGTAAAACTGGCCGTAGATTGGTTGGTATTATTGATAGGACTTTGGTCAATGGAAACGGAATAGCCCGAAGGGGCAGTCGTATCTTTAATTACTGTATCTGTCGCTGCAATGCCTGTACTACCAAAAGTATCTGTCAAGGTCACCGAAAGGGTGATGGTACCATCACCCAAGCCACTAAGATCAATACCTGTTATTTGGTCAGTAGCTGTTGATATGGTTCCTGTGCCTGTTAAATTAGTGCCACCTCCAGTACTCGAAAAAGTATAATTATATGTAGCACCAATTTCTGCACCAGCAAAGGTAAAACTCACTGCTGATTCATTGGAAGAATTAATACTGCTCTGATCGATAGTTACCGAATATCCCGTTGGAGCTGCTAAATCCTCATCTTTAATGGTCAAAGTGACTTGTTGTGTCCCGCTTTCCACCGCATTGGTAGGTGTTCCCATATCAATGATGATAGTTTCATCCCCTTCTTCAAATCCATCATGTTGAGAAGTAACCCTGATACTGTCCATATACTCTCCAGGAGATAAAATAATCGTAGAGCCAGTAATGGAATAATCCGTACCTCCCCCTGAAGCAGTACCTGAAAAACTCAATGGAATAGTAATAGTAGTTCCTGCAATTGCATCTATTTTGCCTCGGACATAAGCCTGCCCACCACTTTCATTGGTAATGGGGTTATAAATATTCAATATTTCTAAAGAAGCATTAGGCGCAATATCATCATCAGTGATGGTATAGGTCACCTGCTGGGTACCACTTTCTGTTCCTCCGGTAACTGAAGCAATGTCAATAATAACCGTTTCATTGCCTTCGTACAATGCATCTGGCACATTGGTTAAGTTGATATTACCGGTGGTATTGCCTGCTGGAACAATGATTGAAGTGGCTGTAAGACTATAATCCACACCCAAATCTGTAGCGGTACCATTGAAATCCAAGACTATATTTACATCCTCGCCATAAGTATTGGAAAGTGTGGCAGTTACTTGCGTGGGAGTCGTTATACTTTCTGATTTACTGGTAGGTAAAATACTTAAAGTCACTGTGGGAACAGGATTGACATTAAGTGTCGCGATATAATCTCCTGAACTGTACTCTGATCCATCATTGACCTCAAACTGAAAGGAAGCATTGGTGCTACCATTTTGAATATATTGAAGATCACCAGCATCAAGATCTGATTTGCTGATTTGGTCGTTAACGTTTACTTCTTCCCCTGCATCGTAAGCATCATCATTATCCGCATCCACATAAAGTGTTCCTGCAGGAGGTAAAGATTCTATTAATACATGATTAAGAGGATCACTATCATTATAGCCGAAATCTGAAGTAGCAAAAGTATAAGTCAGGTTTTCATAAGGACCATTAGCTCCTGTAAAATTAGAGGCTGTGGGAGCTGTTGAAGCTTCACAGAAATTAAAATTATCAATGGCCAATTCGATAAAACCACCACCTATGGTAAATACCAATTCATCAATATTAGTGTTTCTATAATCAGCAGCCCCGTCAGTAGAAAAATCTATGGTGAAAAAGCCATTATTACTTGTCGTAGTGGTAGGGAAACCAGTGTTTTTTGTAATGGTAAATTGATTTGCTCCACCTAATTTTCCTGTAATGCTTAAAGTTCCCGTTCCTGTTGGATCATTTCCATTTGTTTGATCGGAGAGAAAAATATCCAAGGTTTTCATAGTGAAATTTGTCACTGAGCTCAAAGAGAAGGAGCCAGCAGTAAAATCATTTGTTATATACCTATCAGATGTGCCTGCCCCGAAGCCATTTCTATTTTCTGTCTCCAAACCAGTTCCCAAAGAAAAGTTGATTCCATTACTGGAAAAACTTGTAGAAGCATCAGCAATACTTTCAAAAGTTTCCACATTACAAGCACCCACATAATGAACTTCGCCTGAAATAAATGCCGGTGTTCCTGAATTACCACTGTCATTTTGGATATCGGTACCACTTTTTAGGTCCAAACGAATAGAACCTTCTCCTCCTAATCCATTTACTGTGACAGTATAAGAAGAACCTGAGCCGGAAACAGTTCCTATTGTCCCCACTGCCGAACCTGTTTTTATTAGTTCAAAATCATCCGCAGTTACATTATTGGCATTTTTAGAAAAATTAACTTCGTAGGACACTCCACTATCAGTAGTAAGTGGGCTACCTACTAAATCAATACTTGTAACCACTGTAGGATCTAGCGCTCCTGGATCATATGGATCTCCATATGTAAAATTATCTATATATATATATAAGTCAGTTCCTTCTATTCTAACTTCATCGATATCATAAAAATCAGGATTTGCAATAAAGTTTTGTGTTCCATTAAAGGTAACATTAACAGTAGATCCAACTTGTGTACCATCTTTATAAGCCTTGACAGTACCTGAAGTTGAAGAGCAACCACAGCCTTCCTGCAACCAAATAGATCTTAATTGGAAATCTTTATCTCCAACTTCCTTAGTGATTTTCCAGCCAGTTACTCCTCCAAAAGTCAGATTAGTATCATCTAAAGCCCTTGTATTATTAAAGCCTTGATCTGAACTACTCACATAGGCATTGGAATTGCTTCCAGAAAAAATCTGAAACCTAACACCAGCAGTATCATAAGTATTTGTTTCATTTAATGATAAAGCTGTAGATTTAGTAATTCCATTAAAATCTAAAGTAGTCTGACCAAAACTATTAATAGAGTATAAAAAAAATATCAGTACTATAGACAAGCTATAGCAAGCAGTAAAATTCTTCATAATATTGAATTTTAATATATCTAATATCCGGGCAAGCAATGCTTGCCCGGATTGTCTTTAACTCCTTGATGGAAAAATTCCTTGAATGCAAATGATAAAATGTACCCCTAAGAAAGGGTTGCGGGTATCTACTGGAATATTTCCTCCTGTATTTCCAATAGTCTGCGGGGACATGGTGGCATTGGGTGTACTTCCATAGGCATTTACACCTATGGCGTCCCCTCCTCTTTCTATCGTAACTTGTGATACTGCCGGGAAATTATTAACTGGCGTGGAACCAGTTCCAGCTGCATTGCTTACATTTACAGCATGATTATGGCTGGGCATGTTCTGATTAAGTATGGTTACCTTTTCTGTACCGCCTTTAGCCCCTTCTCTAATATCTGAGAGACCAGGTCCATGTCCTACACCAATTGCTGCCCTTCCTCTCAAATCTGGTAGTGCAAAAGTGGTCCTTCCATCCCCACCATACATTGTCCCTATTATGGAAAATAAAGTTTGGTTTTGGCTAATTGGTAAAATTTGGCCCTGGCAAAAAGCCCAAGATCTTGGGGCAAAATTGCCCGCAAACATTCTGATTTCTCCTATTGTTCCTTCCATAATGAAATTTGAATAATCGTGATAAAATTCTTTTCGATGTAATTAGTTTTTTTAACTTCTTGATGGATATATTCCATTAACACAAATAATATAATGTAGTCCCATAAAAGGATTCCTTATACCGAAGGGGATATTGCCTCCAGTGTGACCAATAGCATTAGGGGACATATTTGCATTTGGAGAACTACCATAAGTGTTCACACCAATTTTATCTCCTCCTCTTTCAATTTGTACTTCAGATACAGCAGGATAATTATTACTTGGATTAGAATCAGTTCCCGAAGCATTACTTACACTCAGTACATGACTATGGTTGGGTAAATTTTGTTCAGTTAAGGTCACTTCTTCTCTTCCTCCTTTTTGACCCTCTTGTACAGGAGATAAGCCAGGTCCACTTCCTATACCTATCGCAGTTCTTCCCCTTAAATCCGGCACTCCAAAAGTAGTCCTACCATCTCCTCCATAATAGGTTCCGATTACTGAAAATAAAGCGGTATTGGATGCTATAGCTAATAACTGTCCATCGCAAAAGGCCCAATTCCTCGGGGGGAAATTACCACCAAACATTCTGATTTCTCCAATGTATCCTTCCATTGTAGTTGATTAATTAAAAGTTGAAAATTTATTTAATTGTGTGTTAAAAACGGTTTTAAGTAATTGACCAAATGAGTTCAATTTTTGACAATCATTCCATCCACCTTTGGTGAATCAAACCGATGCCCTTTATGTAAGCCTAAATTGAATAGTTTTACTCCTGAAACTATCCCTTCATTCAATTCAGCTATGGTTATCCTTAAAAAGCTTGAATTTAAACAAGCCACTACAATCCCATAAGCTGAATCACTATGAACAATCGTACCAGGTAGCCCAGTGACTTCTTCTTCAAAATCTACGGGAGTCACTTCTTTTATCAAAACTCTGGTATTGCCTATGGATGTAATTGCACCCGCATATTTTGGATTAGTCGCATTAACCAACCATTCTATTTCATTGGCTTCCATGGTCTCCCAATTAATAGTTAGGTCTACTTCAACAGGCTTATTCCACCAACTCCCTTGGGATCTGTTATTGGTTTCAAGGTTTTCAGGAGCCATTTCAAAAGCTTGAAGAATTTTATCTAAAATTTCTGCACAAAACAGGCCCAATCGATGGCAGAAAAACCCGTAAGTTTCTCCTGCTCTTATCTGAACTTCTTTTTTTAATACAATAGGTCCCGCATCTATTTCCTCAGTAATTTGATGAACACTAATTCCCCCATATTCTTCTTGGTTTTTAATTTGCCAAAAAATAGGATCAGCCCCCCTGTAGGCTGGTAATAAGCCAAAGTGGACATTATAAAACCTTACAGCCCTATTTTCTATTAATTCTGAAGGGATTATCCATGGGAATGTGAATATAATCGTAGTATTAGCTCCTGTAGTTTCAAAAGCGTGCTGAAGGCTTTTTACCCAACCCTTTTTATCTAGAACATAAATTGTAGCATCAATTCCAGCCCTTTTAAGCTTGGGAACCAAAATATCACTTGATTTATCTATAACACCGATTCCCATTAATGTTCCTTTCTCTCTCAGTTTTAATAAGCTGGGGATAGCCAAAGAATCTGAATTAATTAATGCAAAAATTTTTATCATTCCATATATAGTTAGGCCATAACTCATTTGATTACCATTGATTATTCAATGCAATTTTAAATGCATTAAATAATCAATTAACCTAATGAATTTAGCGCGAATTTACTTTTTCAAGTCAATACTATTGCTCCTGTAACACTTAGACTTGGTCTAGTTTTACCTTAATTTTTAAGTAAGGAATTTTAAATCTGTAACTCTCTTATGTAATAACAAACAAAGGCAGCAATCGCTTTACCTCTAAACATTTTCATTGGTCAAATAATTGGTGAAAAAAACTTAATAAAAAAAGCAAGAAAAATAAGTATAAGACAAAGTAAACTATATTTATTCTTACTGCTTACTAAGTTAATAATTTATATTTTATTTACCATAATAAATCATTGATTTCAAAGTATTTGTAATTCATACACATATTTAAAAAACCTAAATGGTATAATTGTTTTTTTACTTTGTCGCTTGAACATTTACATAAAATTACGGTTAATCAACTACCTATTATTAATTAAAATCCCAATATGAATCATGTGGATATCAACCTATAATTAGTAACTTTTTCCAATAATTTTATTTCAAAAGATGCTAATAATTTTTATCCAATAATTGGTAGTGAGAATTCAAAAACGTCTTCCACAAAGTTTATTGGGGATTCGATTAGTAAACACAAAATTCCCAAAGAAGCACAATATATCATCCACTTCAATCATTAAAGATCACTAAAACAGTTGATGCATAAAAGAGCGGAAATACGTGATTAAAAAACAGGTAGAAATACCTGTTTTTTAATCATACGTATATCCGTCATTAGACCAGTATTCCTTTTGCTTCAAAACATGCACCCAAAAACAGAACAGTACCCACAGAAATGATTGGTTAAACCTGTTCACCGCTATCTAGCGGTCGTTAAATCTTCACCGAAGGCAAACAGGCAGTGGGAAATAAGGTTACTGCTGTGAAAGCGGTACATATTAATGATTGTAACATTTTTAAACTTACTGCTTTAACCCGTATTTAACCCCTAGTTAAGCCGTGTTTATCCCGTGTTTTAGCCGTGTTTCCCCTATCAAAGACTTAGGCCAGTCTTCACTTTAAACCCTAAAAATGCTAAGGTAAACACCTTTCAATATTTTGGTCATAAAAAGCTTGGGAATCCTTCTTTCTGTTATCACAAACAGTCAACATTATCCAATTATTATAGAGCTGAATGGCTGCTTTGATTTTCTGAATTGTTGGGGCATCAAATCGTTCAGATGAGATTTTCTAATACAGTATTAAATAATTAATCTTCATGACCTAATGGATTGACCAAATCAGAAAGTTCTATAATCCCATGCTGTAAGCCATATACAATCAGGCCCACAACATTCTTGGAATTGGTCTTCCCTAAGAGATTATTCCTGTGTCCTTCTACTGTTCTTTCACTTAAAAATAGCTGCTCTGCGATTTCCTGGGTCTTAAATTGCTTACAAAGTAGCAGTAGCACTTCTTTCTCTCTTTTCGTAATGAAGTTAGCATCTAGCATGGAAAGCCTGTTTTTCTTATTTCCCTTTTGGAAATTTTCATTGATCACTTGCATCACCTCTTCACTGTAGTAAAATCCTTTTCTCACAACTTCTTTTAGGGTATCAAGCATTTCTTCAGGACTACAGCTTTTAGTAATATAACCAGCTGCTCCTAAGTTTAACATATTAATGATAAATGATTTTCCTTTGTGGGTCGTCAAGGCCACGATCTTTAAGTCGGGATGCTTCTTTGCAATGATTTTGGTGGCCTCTATGCCATTTAATTCTGGCATCTTCAAATCCATTAATATCAAATCAGGGAAATCATCGTCTTTTGCATTTTCAAGTTTCTTGGTTAATTCCAGGCCATTACCAACATCATATAGCACTTGATAATCCCCGGTATTTTCAAGCATGTTTTTCATCACACCTCGAAAAAGGACCTCATCATCCGCCAAGACTATTTTTACCTTTTTAGTCATGATAAAATTTCTTAATAATGATTTTAAAGCCTGCCCCAATACTACTTTCAATATTCATTTCACCCCCCATCATTTCTACCCTGTTCCGAATATTCAATATACCTATTCCTGAAGAATTGGCCGCTATATTCATTCCCTTGCCATCATCCTGAAAAGTAAAAATCAATAAAGCGTCTGTCGTCTCTATTGAAATAATTATGCTGTGGGCAGCAGCATGTTTTAAGGTATTATTCAGTAGTTCTTGCGTAATCCTGAATATTATTAATCTAGTTTCTTTATCTAATCTGGACTCATCAAAATCAAATTGAAAATTTACGCTGGGGCTATCATCTTGGATTAAATCACTGACCAACTCCTCTAATCCTGCCTCTAAACCAAACTTCTCCACAATTAATGGAGAATATGCATGAGAAATTTCCCGGGTTCTATCCACTACCTTTTCTGATAAGTCTAAAAGATCTTCCCCGAGCTTTCCATGATCTCCTGAAGAAAGAACCTGATGCAAGCTTAATTTTAATGTGGTTAACTTGGAACCAATATCATCATGTAAAGCATCGGATACGCGCCTACGCTCCTCTTCTTGTGATCGAATAACAGTATGCAAAAGCTCTGTTTGATGCTTAAGCTTTAGTTCTGCATTGAGCATCTTTTCATTGATCACTTTCTTTCTCATAAACTCTATAGAGACGATTATGATAATGGTGAGTACCATTACCAATATCACCGCTAAAAGAATATAATTAGTTACCGCCTGATTTTCCATATTTCCATTACATAAAATAATTGATACAGTAGATGCAAAACAATATTTATGATCAGTATGGGTATCCGTCCATCAAGCCCTAATTGACCTAGTTTGTCCCCAAATAAGAATATAATAGAACTGCCTCCAGAATAAATCAACATGGCATAATTCAAATACCTAAAATCCATTCCCAAATCATTCAAAATAGCAGTCACCAAATAATAAATTGAGAAGAAAACGAAGCTAATATTCAATGTAAAATATGCATAGCCACCATATACCTTTGAAAGGTTATCCCAATTCAAATAATATTCAATTAATATTACTCCCAAAGCAAATAGCATTATGCCCTTTGCAATTCGCTTGGCCTTATTTTCAGGTAATATCAACAGGTAAAAAATATTATAACCTATCAACTGTATAAACAGCATAATATGAAAAAATAATAAATTGTTTATAGCCAGCTTCGCAAAAACCAAAGATAATAATTGAACAAAGTATAAAAGGCTAAAAACTATAGTAAATACTTTGGTTGGAAGCTTAGCATTTAAGAAAAACCTCCAACCAAAGACCAACACCAAGGTGTAAAAAAGGAGATGAAAATAGGTTAACCAATTATATAAATACATTTCCTTTTTTTAGCAAGAAAATTTAAATACTCAATAAGCCATCAGGAGCCATCTCTCCACACATCGGTGGACATGGTTGTGTAAAGTCATATATACTTTGGCCTTTTGCCTCATCTATCATATCATTTCCATTTTCATCCACCCCCACAATAAGTAATTTTTCCATGTCATCATCATCAATACCTATATAGGTCCTCACATTTTTGACACCTGGTTCAGCCATGACCTCTTGTAAATCAATTAGTGGAATTAAAAAACCATTCACAGGAGTCTTTTTATTATAATCCTTCTCCATTTTTTTCCACTTTTTCATCCATTTTTTGGCTGTTTCCTTTGGGACAGTATTTTTCATTTGAATTTGGTTTAATTAAAAAACTTAATTTTAAAAATACTCTTTAGATTCTCTAAAGATACTGCAAGCTACTTGTAAAAAACAGGATTATCAAAGTTTGGAAAGAGAAAATCCAAATTAATACATTACCTTTCATTTACATAATTAATTTAAATACTTACATAATTAAGTCGTATACTATCAAATAGGAATATTATGAATTTGATGAATTTGTATTATTTCATCAAATTCTCATAAATTATCTATACATTTGGAATTCATAATAGTTTATACTCCCCAATCTCAATTTCTATCTTAGAAATGGATCACTTTTTCCATTTCATAATAAAATTGATGTTTAACTAATTGTAATCTATTGTGAAAAATAACCTTTCAAAAAAAGAGATTTCCCCCCTTAAAAGTATCGAAGATTGGGAAAAGGATCTGATCTCTAGATATCCAGATCCTAAAGAAGACAAATCCAAAGAAGAATACCGTAATTATGAAGACGGAAGCCGACAAGAAACCGTCAGAGAGTTTTACCGGCTTAATCATCAATACCAGACCCTAGATTTCGTAAAAGAAAAAGAAGATGAATTCTTAAAGTTCGATAAAAAGGAAATGGGTTTTTGGGAAGCTGTGGATTTTTTAAACACCCTAGTTGATGACTCGGATCCTGATACTGATTTGGACCAATTGCAGCATTTGTTACAGACTTCAGAAGCAATCAGGGCCGATGGTCATCCCGATTGGTTTGTTCTTACTGGTTTTATACATGATTTCGGAAAAGTCCTTTGCTTATTCGGTGAACCACAATGGGCAGTTGTAGGTGATACTTTCCCCGTTGGCTGCGCCCATTCAGAAAAAATTGTCTTTCCTGAATTCTTTGAAGCAAACCCAGATAGTAAAAACCCTGATTTAAATACTAAATATGGCATATACAGTCCCAACTGTGGCCTTGATAATGTAAAGATGTCATGGGGACATGATGAATACTTATATCAGATGGTCAAAGATTATTTACCTGAGGAAGCTTTATATATGGTGAGATATCATTCTTTTTATGCACAGCATAAAGAAAATGCCTATGATCATCTGATGAATGATCATGATAGAAAAATGTTTGAATGGGTAGATAAATTCAATCCCTATGATCTATATTCTAAAGTGCCTGTGCCACCTGACGCAAAGAAATTAAGACCCTATTATGAAGATTTAGTAGCGAAGTACCTTCCTACCACATTAAGATTTTAAACCCCAATTTAATTCCCTGTAACGATTCCATGAATCTGTTACAGGGTCTTTATTTTTTCAACTTATTCCCCGTAATTTTTGGCAACTATTATCCATATAAGGATTTCCTTCCCATTAACTTTCTCTGCACTTCAACCCATAAACGGAAACAAATCTCATCTTTATTTAAAATTAATCTAATTAGCTATTGTCAATTACGATCCATTAAATATCTTTGTATCGTAATTAAAATCAGTCTAAATAAAAAGGAGGAAAAATTTACAAATGAAAGTTAACCATTTACCCATTATCAGTTTAATCGCTTTAATTTTTTCTTGTACCAACGACAACACAGATCCTATTCAAAATAATGAAGTTCCTACTTCTTATACATTTGAAAGAGACGGACAATCAACAGTTAGTTATCAGGGGCAAACTGACAGGCTAAATATGCTCTCTGAAATAAAATCCTATCTCCAAACTGGAGATGCAGGTGCTGAATTGTCATCACAAAAACTATTGGACATGTATGCTAATGCTAATAGTTCTTTTGAAAGTGCTGATTTAAATGCTTCCACTAAGCAACTGGAAAATAAAACTAATCCAGCACAAATAGAATTTTTCAAATCTATCTTGAATGATGCATCAATTGTAAGCGCAGAGGTGGCTAATAATTCCACTCAAGCTGCTGAAGGCATTGCAGGTTCTATTGAACGAGGAACATCTGGTAAATTCATCAATGTAAATGAAAAAGGATGGGAATTCACTCAATTTGTTGAAAAAGGACTGATGGGAGCGGTTTTCTATCATCAGATATTCAATGTATACCTATCCGAAGGAAAAATTGGAGAGGCTGTAGATAATGTCAACCTAGAAGAAGGCAAAAACTATACGGCCATGGAGCATCACTGGGACGAAGCCTTTGGTTACTGGGGTGTGCCTGTAGACTTTCCTAATGGTGATCCAGTTTTGGATGATGACCACAAACGATTCTGGGCTAGCTATACCAATAGCGTTGACGAATTTTTTGGAGTGAATGAAAAATTAATGACAGCCTATATTACAGGTAGAGCCGCAATCGTAGCCAATAATCATTCAGTAAAGAATGCCCAAATAGAAATTATCATAGACCAGCATGAATTGGTCACTGCTGCCAAAACAGTTCACTATATCAATGCGTCAATGAATAGCTTAAGTGCTGGTGATTTGGGCAACTTATTCCACAGTCTTTCTGAAGCGTATAACTTTGCTAAAGCCATTACTTATAGTCCAAATAAGAAGCTCTCTCAACCAGAGCTTGAAGAAATTTTAAATGTAGACTTTGGTGAGGATGGAGATTTCTGGTCAGTAACTATGGCTGGACTACAAAATGCTAAAGATAAACTTACCTCAGCATACCCTGAATTAAAAGCTGTAGAAGATGAACTATAACTTATCAATATCAAAGTACTTATTGATCATGGTAGCAGGCATAATTTGTCTGTTACCTTCTTGCGTTAAAGACACGAAGGAAAAACAAGAAGAGGTAGACCGAACACCACTACTTATCAGTATTGCAGACAATGTCATATTACCGGGATATACTGAATTCCACACTGCAGCCTTTGCTTTAAACCAAGGTGTGGATGCATTTGTTGAAAATCCTGATGTGGAAAACCTTGAAGAGCTTAGAGAAAGATTTGTGAATGCCTATAAAATTTGGCAAAGGGTAGCCTTTTTTGACTTTGGTCCAGCTTTCACATTTACCCTTAGAGCAAATCTAAACACCTTCCCTACTGATAATTTCTCCATTGATAATGCCATTGCATCAGGTACAATTGACTTGGATAAGATCAGTGCTCAAAATAAAAAGGGCTTCCCAGCGCTGGATTATCTGTTATATGGGATAGGAGAAAGCTCTTCGGATATTATTGCGCTGTACACCACTGCTGAAAATGCTGAAAACCGTAAAGCCTATTTAAAAGCGATATCAGCAGATATTCTAAATAAAACAGACCAAGTATATAATGGTTGGTTGCCAGCAGAAGGTAATTATAGAGATACTTTTATCAGCAAGGACGGTACTGATGTTGGTTCTTCTATTGGCCAAATGGTCAATTCCCTAACACAGTATATTGAATCATTTACAAGAGATGCAAAAATCGGGATTCCTTTGGGGGTTAGATCCCAAGGTGTACCAATTCCTAGGAATGCAGAAGCCTATTATTCTAGTAATTCTATTGCTTTGGCTGCTGATAATTTAACGGGCATAATAGGTTTTTACCAAGGTGAGTATGGGGCCAATTCAGGAGAAGGGCTTTACGATTACCTAAAAAGTTTGGATGCTAAACATAATGGCCAGTCTTTGGCAGATGCTATTTTAAGCCAATTGCAAACAGCGAAATCTAAGGTAGCTGCTCTCCCCTCGCCTCTTACACAGACTGTAATGAGCAATCCCCAGCCTGTTGAAGAAGCTTATGATGAGCTCCAACAATCAGTTATCCTATTAAAAGTAGATATGACCTCCGCTTTAGGAGTATTGATTACTTATCAAGATAACGATGGTGATTAATTGATACCAAACGTAAAAAATATTATTAACCAGCCGACAAGTATCGCACCCTTAATTTTATTCAGGGTGCTTTTTGGCTTTATCATGCTTATAAGTGTGTTAAGGTTTATTTTTAACGGTTGGATTGAATCCCAATACCTAGACCCTCAATTCCATTTCTCTTATTATGGATTCGAATGGATAAAACCCTTGGGAAGCTTTGGGATGTACTTCCTTTTTGCTTTGATGATCATTGCGGCCATTGGAATAATTCTGGGTATTTTTTATCGTTTTTCCGCATTGGTATTTTTCTTGGCCTTTACCTACGTTGAGTTGATTGATTTAACCAATTACCTCAACCATTACTATTTTGTCAGCATTATGGCTTTGATCATGGTATTTATGCCGGCCAATAGAGACTTTTCATTCGATTGTCGTTGGGATAAAAGAATTAGAGCCAGCCAAATCCCAAATGGATACCTTTTAGTGATTAAACTCTTATTGTCCTTAGTTTATTTTTATGCCGGAGTGGCAAAACTTCAAGCTGACTGGTTATTTGAGGCTCTTCCACTAAAAATCTGGTTGCCACCTCACACAGGCCTACCTTTAATTGGACCTTTAATGGATGAATTATGGGTAGCATATGCTTTCAGTTGGTTTGGCGCGCTTTATGATCTTAGTATTCCCTTTTTGCTTTTCAATAAGAAAACAAGGACCTATGCCTTTATAGCGGTTATAGCATTTCATATGAGTACTTGGCTACTTTTTCCTATAGGCATGTTCCCATTTATCATGATCTTGTCTACTACTATTTTCTTTTCTCCAAAAAATCACCTCAAGGTTTTAAACTGGGCTAAAGGACTTATTGGCAATGGGGAAATTTCACTTCCAAAAGACATTCAATATAATAATAAATACCAAAATCTCATTTGGGCCTTTTTTGGAGTATTTCTACTGATTCAGGTATTATTGCCTTGGCGTTTTTTGGCCTATCCAGGCAAATTATTTTGGACAGAGCAAGGATACCGTTTTTCTTGGAGGGTGATGCTGATGGAAAAGGCTGGTTATGCCATATTCCATATTAGAGATCCTCAATCAGGTAACGAATGGGAAGCCTATGCAAGGGATTACCTAACTCCCATGCAAGAAAAACAAATGTCTACCCAGCCTGATATGATATTACAGTTTGTTCAATTCCTGGAAAATGACCTTATAAACCAAGGAATTACAGACCCAGAAATTAGAGCAGAAGTCTATGTAAGCCTCAATGGAAGTGGAAGTAAACTCTTCCTTGATCCCAAAGTAGACCTGAGCAAAATACAAGATAGTTTCAGCCATAAATCGTGGATATTACCATTCGAAAATAAATGAAAACAAATTTACTGTTCATCCTATTTCTATTACAATCTGCTATTGCCTTTGGACAAGTAAACATTGGTGGAAAAGTAAGTAGCCTCGGAGAGCCACTTCCAGGTGCT
Organism: Echinicola salinicaeni; assembly: GCF_014280965.1. GTDB lineage: Bacteria > Bacteroidota > Bacteroidia > Cytophagales > Cyclobacteriaceae > Echinicola > Echinicola salinicaeni. Next base: position 234,461 of record NZ_JACODZ010000009.1, on the reverse strand, counting down.
AACGTGTACTTAAAAGACAGCCCTTATCGGACTATTACTGATTTGGATGGCAACTATCTCATTAAATCTATCCCCAAAGGTGATTATACCTTGGTAGTATTTTCAATGGGTATGGAAACCATTAGCCAAAAAGTACAGGTTAAGGAATCTGGTAAATTAAAACTGGATTTCTCCATGGAAACTGTGAGCGAAGATTTGCAGGACGTAACGGTTACTGACAAAAAGGTAAATACCTTTGGCGTCCGTAGGCTAAATACCGTTGATGGTAGCGCGATTTATGAAGCAAAGAAAAATGAGGTGATAGAGCTTTCGGACATGACCGCCAATTTATCTACTAATAATAGTCGTCAGGTTTATGCAAAGGTACCAGGACTAAACATTTATGAAAATGATGGTGCTGGCCTCCAGCTGGGTATTGGGGCCAGAGGTCTTGATCCAAATAGAACTTCGCATTTCAATGTACGTCAAAATGGCTATGATATCAGCGCTGATGCTTTAGGGTATCCTGAAAGTTATTATACACCTGCTTTGGAAGCAGTCGAGCGAGTGGAAGTGGTTCGTGGAGCAGCCTCATTACAATACGGGACTCAATTTGGTGGATTATTGAACTTTAAATTAAAAGAGGGACCTGAGGATAAAAAAGTAGAAGTAAACTTAAGAAACACCCTTGGGTCGTATGGCTTTTATAATACTTTCACCAGCCTGGGAGGTACTTTAGGTAAATGGAATTACTATTCCTTTTTTCAATATAAAAGAGGTGAGGGTTGGAGAGAAAACAGTCAATTTGATTCAAAAATGGCTTATACTGCACTTTCTTATAAGCCTAATGACCGCTTTAAACTGACCTTCCAATACACTTATATGGATTATTTGGCCAAGCAGCCGGGTGGATTGACCGATGCACTATTTGAGGAAAATCCCAGGCAGTCCATTAGGGACCGAAACTGGTTCCAAGTGAATTGGAACCTGATTGGTAATATCATCGATTATAAATTCAATGACAAATTGCGGTTAAACATGCGCAATTTTGCACTTATTGGGGGTAGAGATGCCCTAGGTAACCTTGGTCGTATTGATAGGGTGGATGATATGGAGGAGAGAAACCTGTTTGTGGATGATTTTAAAAACTTCGGTTCAGAAACCCGATTGATTTATAATTATAATATTAAAAAACAGCCACAGGTTGCATTAGTTGGTGCCCGATTTTACAACGGTTTTACTGATAGAAGACAAGGATTAGGTACTGATGGAAGTGATGCTAATTTCAATTTCCTTCATCCAAATGACTTGGAGGATTCAGACTATGATTTTCCAGGTAAGAATATTTCAATATTTGCTGAAAATGTATTTAACCTAAGCAATAAATTCAGTATCACCCCAGGGGTAAGGTTTGAATATATACAAACAGAGGCAGAAGGTTATTATACCAAAACTACCAAAGTGAGAGACCCTGAAACAGGTTTTGCAGTTGATTCATCTTATAAGGTACCTGAAACAAAAATAAATAGCCGCTCTTTTGTTTTTGCTGGTTTGGGTCTGAGTTATAAAGCCAATGATAAACTGGAAGCTTATGCCAATTTCTCACAAAACTACCGTTCCATAAACTTCAATGATATAAGGGTTAATATTCCAAGTTTAGTGGTGGACGAAGATATCCATGATGAAAAGGGTTATAATTTTGACTTAGGTATCAGGGGAAGTAAGGAAAATGTATTCAATTATGATATTAGTATTTTCTATTTGCGCTATAATGATAGAATTGGGGCCATTCTTAAAGTAGACCCTGAAACTTATAGGATCTATCGATACAGAACCAATATTGCTGACGCTTATAGCACAGGTATTGAAGCCTTTGCTGAAACTGATATTGTCCAATTATTTGACATGGGCAAACAATTTAAGGTCAATCTATTTACCAATTTTTCTATCATTCAAGCTAAATATTTGAATGCTGAAGAAGAAAATGTTGAAGGGAAACAAGTGGAATTGGTTCCCCCTTTTAGCATAAGACCTGGTCTTTCCTTTAGTTATGATCGTTTTAGAATGACTTATCAATATGCTTATGTTCAACAACATTACACTGACGCTTCCAATGCTGACCAAACCCCTACTGCAGTAGAGGGCATCATCCCTTCCTATAACGTAATGGATCTTTCAATGAGCTATTGGTACAAATGGTTTAAAGTTGAGGCATCAGTGAACAACCTAACTGATAATGCTTATTTCACCAGAAGGGCTACAGGTTATCCGGGACCAGGTATCATCCCAGCTGAAGGAAGGTCATTCTTCTTGACTTTGGGCTTGAAATTCTAATACTGAATGGTAGTTAAATCATGCATTAAAAAATCCTCCAAGAGAATAATTCTTGGAGGATTTTTTATATTTAAACATAATCAAATTTTACCTATTCTATATCAATATCCCATTCTTCATTCATTTGGGTAATCGCATGGTGTGCTGTCATATCAAACTGACAAGGCACCACAGAAACATAATTATTGGCAATGGCCCATTCATCATTATCCTCTCCCCTGTCAAAGTTTACAAAGTTACCTGCCATCCAAAAGTATTTTCTTCCATTGGGATCATAGCGTTCATCAAACTCCTCCTGCCATTTTGCTCTGGCTTGCCTGCATAATTTGATTCCCTTAATTTCCTCATTACGCTTTGGTGGAAAGTTTACATTCAATGCAACACCTTTTGGCATTCCATGATCAAGGACCTGTTTGGCTATTTTATAAACATATTCTTCCACATGGCTGAAGTCTGCCTTTGAGCTATAATCGCAAAGGCTAAAACCGATACTTGGATAACCTTCTATCGCACCCTCAATAGCTGCGGACATAGTGCCTGAATAGAGCACGCTGATAGAAGTATTACTACCATGATTGATTCCACTAACGATCAAATCAGGCTTTCTGTCATTAAAAACATAATGCTTGGCCAACTTCACACAGTCTGCTGGAGTACCACTGGATTTATAAGCCATAACATCATCAAAAATTTCTTCTTCATCCAAACGAAGTGTATTACCAATGGTAATGGCATGTCCCATGCCTGATTGAGGACTGTCGGGAGCAACGACAACCACGTCTCCCAATTTCTTCATGATATTTACCAATACTCTAATTCCACGAGATGTTATACCATCATCATTGGAAACTAAAATCAAGGGTTTTGCCATTGAAATATAATATTTAAAAGGTTAAGCTATTAGTTCAAATTTAAGGAAAGAAATAAAATATTCTCCCTAAAATGAAGAATGATGGATTTAAATCCATCATTCTTCATACTTATATTATATTATGTATATCCGCAATTATACCAGTAAGTTTTACCATCCAGAACATTTCCTAAAAAGAGAACACATATCTCTCAGAAACACTAAATTAAATCTGTGTAGATCCGTGGAATCTCCCGATAAATCGGGACAGGCTGTGAGAAATAAGTTTACTGGTGTTAAAACGGATAATCATATATTATAAATAAATTTTATTCTTTCAATTGATTATAATATGCCGTAATTCGTAATAGATCTCCCCTAGTATCATGTGAAAGCCTGTTTTTGCGCATGTACAATTTAACTTCATCCTCATGATCTTCCATATAGTTCATCAGTTCTTTCTTCTTTTGACTATATTTTTGAATTTCCCCTTCTGTAAAAAAGTAAAAATCAAAGTCTAGTTTGTTTGACCTTCCCATAGGTGCTCCGTACATGGGCGACATATACATATTATACATTCCCATATTTCTATTATCTGTCGTAATAAATTCCCTGCATAACAAAGTTATATCTTCTCCTTCGGTCAATAATTCAAAGAAAATAGGTACCTCATAGCCATTAGAATTAACATCATAAGGCAAACTGTAAAAGGTTCTGATCCCTCCATAGTATTCATCAAAAATTTCAAATCGGCTTATGGAAGAACTGCTAAATGTTTGAATACTTTCCCCTCTTAGCTGTACAACATTATTATCCAGGTCATATTTAACTTTTCCTTGATAGGCATCTCCATTATCCAAAACCACTTTTCCATCATGCCAAATCTCGGACGGAAAATCTTGACCTACAGCCACTTGAGAAAAAGCAAATGCGAAAATCAATATATAGAATAGTTTTTTCATGTCATTTTGAGCTTTGATCTATATTAAAATAACGAAAACCAAGACGGATTAGTTAGTGATTTCGTCCCATTTATCAGAAAAAAAGCCCTGATTTTATCAGAGCTTCTTCGATTATTTCAATTTGTTGATTTGCTTTTTCAAAATCTGATGTCCCATTTTATCTCGCTTCGTGGTGAGATAGCGCTCATTATGGGCATTGGGACTTATTTCTAATGCTACCGTATCCACAATTTCTAAGCCATAACCCAAAAGACCTGCTCTTTTAGTAGGATTATTAGTCAAAAGCTTAATCTTGGAGACACCAAGATCCCTGAGGATTTGCGCCCCTACACCATAATCTCTCTTATCCATTGGGAATCCTAAAGCAAGGTTCGCCTGAACAGTATCCATCCCTTCTTCCTGTAATTTATAGGCCTTAAGCTTATTGATCAAGCCTATACCTCGTCCTTCTTGGTTCATATAAAGGACTACACCTTTACCTGCTTTATCTACCATTTCCATGGCACTGTGCAATTGAGGACCACAGTCGCATCTACAAGAACCAAATATATCTCCAGTTACACAGGAAGAGTGCACTCTTACTAAGATGGGTTCTCCTTCTTTCCATTCACCTTTTACCAAGGCCATATGGGTTTCGTCGGTATTGGTCTGCTTATAAGCAATCAAGTCAAAATTACCCCACTCAGTAGGCATTTCTACCCCTATTTCTCTTTTGATCAAGGATTCATTTTTAAGTCTATAGGCAATCAGGTCCTTAATGCTTACAAACTTAAGATTGAACTTCTTGGCTACTTCCATCAAATCAGGTACCCTGGCCATGGTACCATCCTCATTCATAATTTCAACCAATACACCAGCAGGATATAATCCAGCCAATCTGGCTAAATCAATTGCTGCTTCAGTATGGCCAGTCCTTCTTAATACGCCTCCTCTTTTAGCCTTAAGTGGGAAAATATGGCCTGGCTTGCCTAACTCATCAGGATGAATATCATCATCCAAAAGCGCCTTTATGGTTTTGGCACGGTCACTTGCTGAAATACCTGTTGTACAACCGTGACCAATCAAATCAACTGAAACAGTAAATGGGGTTTCATAAGCGGCAGTATTTCTACCTACCATCAATTCTAATCCAAGCTCTTCACATCTATCTTCTATGATGGGTGCGCAAATCAGGCCTCTACCGTGAGTAGCCATAAAATTAATTATTTCGGGAGTAACCTTTTCCGCAGCACATACAAAATCCCCTTCATTCTCTCTATCTTCATCATCCACCACAATAACCACTTCACCTTCCCTTATTGCTTCAATTGCTTCTTCGATGGAATCTAATTTTAATTCTTCAGCCATATTATTTTATTAAATGGTCAATTTGGATGCAAAAATACATCCTTTATTGTCTAAAACCGAGAAAGCCTTTATTTAGTTTGGACTACCTGGACTTTACTGTTCCCAATTGCTTATTGATTTCACGGAGAGATTCATTCAAGGCCATTAGAACCATCTGAAAATCTGATACTTCATCCACCTCTCCTTTTTCTTCTGCTACTTTAATTTTTTGTATAGTTTCATCCACCATTTTTTCCAAGACCCTTCTCTTTAATCGGTGGATTTCATTAAAAGTAGTCTTAGGCAGATTATCCCCTTCCCTATTGGTATAGATCATGTGCTTTTGCTGCCAGTTATCTGACATCTCATGCCTTTGGGAAATCATATTGATCACCTCTGTTTTTACTTCACCATCATCTAACCTGATAAAATAATCAGGATTGGGTAAAACGCCTTTCTTCAATGCTCTTTTATATTCCACAAAGATTTTCCTGTAAATAGGCGTTTCAAATTCCAGGTCACCAGTTTCTTCAAATAGGTACTCACATACATGGAGTTCCTCGGTGATCTTCTCAAAGCCATAGCTGACCAAAAGCCTAATCATTTCGCGTTCCTGAAGCGCTAATGAATCTTTTATAGAAGTCTTGGGCTTCTCCTCCGGTAAAAAAGTTTCAAAAGGTGTATCGGGCGCCATGAAGTCCACAGGAGGTTCTTCAGGAGGCCCCGCTTGACCCTTAGCTTTGAAATAGGAATCCTTTTGGCCTTTAAGTAATATTTTATTCAGTTCAGCTAAGACGATCTCCTCTTCCATCTGCAGCAGACGAGCAGACTCCTTCACATATACCGACCTGATTATTGGATCAGGAATTTTGGCCACACTCTGTACAACCTGTCGAACTGTATCCGCCCTTTTGATGGGATCATGGGCCGCCTCTTCCTTATAAAGATCAATTTTGAAGGCTATAAAATCCCTTGCATGTTCATGGAGGTATTGCTGAAAGGCTTCAGAGCCCACCTTTCGGCTATAACTATCAGGATCATCACCATCAGGAAACACCACGGCCTTGACATTCAATCCACCTTCCAATAGCATATCAATACCACGGAGTGAGGCCTTGATACCAGCGGCATCACCATCATAGAGTACGGTTACATTGTCTGTAAAACGCTTGATCAGTTTGATCTGGTTTTCTGTCAAGGATGTACCAGAAGAAGCCACTACATTTTGTATCCCTGAAAGATGGAGGGAAATAACATCTGTGTAGCCTTCAACCAAATAACAATTATCCTCATTTCTGATAGACTGCTTGGCCTGATACATCCCATATAACACATCACTTTTATGGTATATGGCCGTTTCAGGTGAGTTGATATATTTTGGCTGCTTCTTATCGTTGGTAAGGATTCTAGCGCCAAAACCTATAGGCTTTCCAGCAAGGTTGTGTATGGTAAACACTACCCTGCCACGGAAGCGATCATACTTTCTGTTGGGATCACCTTCCTTTTGGAGAATTAAGCCTCCTTTTAATAATATATCCTCAGAATGTCCTGCCTTTAGCGCTGATTTATGAAGGTAATCCCAGCTGTCCATGGCATAACCTAGGTCGAATTTTTCAATGATAGAAAGATTAAAGCCTCTTTCTTTAAAGTAGCTTAAACCTATAGACTTGCCTTCATCGCTTTCAAGTAAATTCTCGGAAAACAAATCGCGGGCAAAGGATTGCGCGATATAAAGGCTTTCTCTTTCATTATAGGCCTGAACTTCCTCCGGAGTGGCTGCCTTTTCCTCCTCTATTTCGATTCCATATTTTTGAGCAAGTTGCCGAATGGCTTCATTAAAGCCAATGCCTTCCACATCCATAACAAATTGAATGGAATCCCCGGAAGCGCCACAACCAAAGCACTTATAAATTTGCTTAGCTGGGGAAACCGAAAAAGAAGGGGATTTCTCATTATGAAATGGACAGCAGGCCCAAAGGTTTTGACCTTTCTTTTTTAAGGGTACATAGTCATTGACCACCTCTTCAATATCGGCCCTGTCTTTGACTTTTTCTGTTGTAATTTTACTTAATGACATGCTGAATGGAGAATATGCTCAAAGATAGAAAAGTATTGTGAAACAAACAGAGCAGGAAAGCCACTCCTGCAGAAACTATTCTTTAAAACCAAGAGTTATAGCTACAATAGAAGTGAAATTTATTCCATATAATTAATGGAATTTATTAATAATCTCCATAAAGAACCAGATATTCTGGATAACAGTTTTTAAATAGCATTATTAAACTTTAAATTGCGCAAAATTTACATTCCCGAATGATTATAAGTAAAGAAAAGGTACTTAAAGCACTCTCCACAGTTGAAGATCCAGATCTTAAAAAGGATCTTGTGACCTTGGGGATGATCCAGGATGTAGTGGCGGAAGGCAATAAATTAAGTTTTAAAGTCGTACTGACGACTCCTGCCTGCCCACTAAAGGAACTGATCAAAAACAATTGTGAAGAAGCACTGGAAAAGGAATTCGGATCTGAGCTTGAATTGGACATTACCATGACTTCCAATGTTACCACGGTACGTGACAATGCTCCGCTTCTTCCGAGAGTAAAAAATATTATTGCCATTGCCTCTGGTAAAGGAGGGGTGGGTAAATCTACCTGTTCTTCAAATCTTGCAGTAGCCTTGGCTGCCACTGGTGCAAAAGTAGGACTGGTAGACGCAGATATTTCAGGCCCTTCTATCCCTACTATGTTCAATGTAGAAGCTGAACAGCCAGCAGTTAAACAGGAAGATGGTAAAAATATCATCATTCCTATTGAACAATACGGTGTGAAATTAATGTCCATAGGTTTCTTGACCCCAGCAGACAGTGCTGTCATCTGGAGAGGACCAATGGCAAGTTCTGCTTTGAAGCAATTCATCAGTGATGTAGAATGGGGAGAGTTGGATTATTTATTGATAGACTTACCTCCGGGCACTTCTGATATCCACTTGACAATGGTACAAACAGTACCTGTGACTGGAGCCGTAATCATAACTACACCACAAAAAGTGGCCTTGGCTGATGCTACCAAAGGTCTTTCCATGTTCAAGCAGCCACAAATAAATGTACCCGTTTTAGGTGTTGTGGAAAATATGGCTTATTTTACACCTGAAGAATTACCGGATAATAAATACTATATATTTGGTAAAGAAGGTGGTCAAAGACTAGCCAAAAAGTTTGAAGTTCCATTCTTAGGTGAAATACCTATTGTTCAAGGAATTAGAGAAAGTGGAGACAGTGGATATCCAGCAGTGCTGAAAGAAGGACTTACAAAAGAAGCCTTTTCAGACTTGGCTGAATCACTGGCAAGGCAAGTGGCCATCAGAAATGCAGACAAAAACAAAACCAAGGTTGTAAAGGTTAATACCTAATAAAAAGAAATGGATACTGAATTAATTGGAAAAATAGAGACGGCGTTGGATACAATTCGCCCCTATTTAGAAGCAGATGGAGGTAATGTGAAGATTGTAGACCTAACTGAGGAAATGGTATTACAACTTGAATTAACTGGAACTTGTAGTTCTTGCCCGATGTCAACGATGACACTTAAGGCTGGTGTAGAAGAGGCCGTAAAAAAAGCCATTCCAGAAATTAATCGAGTTGAAGCCATCAATATTTCAGTAGCTGAATAATCAATTACCTGTTTTTAAGAAGTAATTAATGAAGAGGATAATGCTAATTTTGAGGATAAAGTTGGTCTTATCCTTTTTGTTTTTTGAACTCTCACCAGTACTCGCTCAAAGCATACAGGCAAATATATTTCATTCCGAAAGTACAAGTCAAGATAGACCAGAAAAGTGTGCAGCTGGATATTTGGAAGCTAAGCAAGAAGAAGCCTTAGGTTTATTTGGTTCGAAGGATTACTTTGAAGCTTGGATGTCAGACAAGATCCAAACTAGAAAACTTCAGCCTCAGCTTAGATCAGCTGCCACAGAGGTTAGAAAAATACCAGTAGTGGTCCACGTCATTCATAACGGGGAAACGATTGGCGAAGGAGCGAATATTCCTGATTCCCAGATTTTGGCACAGATAGATATCCTAAACAAGGATTTTAGAAGGTTAAATGATGATGCCTCCAACACACCTGCTGAATTTTTAGATGTAGCAGCAGATACTTATATCGAGTTTGTGCTGGCCAAGCAAGACCCCAAGGGCCTTCCCACGGATGGAATTAATAGGGTTCAAGGAACGAAATCGACCTATACCCAAGCCGACGCTAATTTAATCAGTCAGTTATCCTACTGGGATTCAAACGAGTACCTAAACCTATGGGTGGTAACACTTCAAAGTCCTTATATAGGTTATTCATCCTTTCCTATTTCGGATTTAGATGGTCTTAATTTTTCACCAAGCTCCAACGAAACGGATGGAACGACCATAGATTATCGTTACTTTGGAACAGGCGGAAATGCTTCCTCCGGTTCCTTAGGGAGAACAGCCACCCATGAAATTGGACATTATTTGGGTTTGAGACATGTTTGGGGCGATGGAGGTTGCGATGTGGATGATTATGTGCTAGATACTCCAGACCAAAGTTCCAGTAATAATAATTGCCAATCTAGCCCAAGAGTAACATGTGGCTCCAGGGATATGATTGAAAATTATATGGACTACACGCCAGACCGTTGTATGAACATTTTCACAGAAGGGCAGTTGGAAAGAATGAATGTAGTCTTGGCAAATAGCCCTAGAAGGGTGAATTTGGTTAATGGCAGAGCAACCCAAGAACCTGTAATTTTCCCAACAGATCTTGCTGTCGAGCAAATCATCACTCCTCAAAATTATATCTGTTCAGCTAGTTTAACTCCAGAAGTGAGCGTATTTAATTCGGGAATTAACCCAGTGAACAGTGCTGAATTGATGATTCGATTGAATGGTCAGGTAATTGAGCAAAAAAGCTTTAATCTATCATTAAGTCAGGGCGAATCTATCAATCTTGAATTTGCAAGTCTGAATTTACCATTAAGTGAAAACAATTTTGAGATTGAAATCCTGACGGTCAATGGTGGTGAAGATGATAATATAGCCAATAACAGACTATCTTCTTCTCCTACACTACAGGCAGAACTTAGCCTGCCTTATAAATATCAAGCAGATGATTTTGATAATTTATGGACAGTAAAAAATGAAGATGGAGGCATAACTTGGGCCCAAGAAACACTTAATATTGATGGGAATATAGAAGATGCCATTGGCATCAACTTCTATAATTATGATGCAGCAGGGAAGCAAGATTTCCTTATTTCTCCGCAAATTAATTTAAGTAATTATCCCAATGCCCAATTAGTCTTTGAAATGGCTTATGCTCCTTATCCTCAAGATGGTTTAGATGATGCCTTGATTATAGGGATTTCCACGGATTGTGGGAATAGCTTTGACCTTTTGAACCCACCCTATTCCAAGACCCAGGATAGTCTTATTACTGCTGATGAAAATGAAAACAGTTATGTTCCCAGCGAACAATCTGAGTTCAGGACCGAAGTAGTCAACCTCAGTGAATATGCTGAACTTGGAAACATTAGGATTGCATTTATTGGTATTAATGGTTACGGCAATAATCTATTTATCAAGAACATCCGCATCAGACCTTCTGAGGAGTTTAAGTATAACTTAACATTGGAAGAAGTGGTCAGCCCCTCACCTATTACAGATGGTTCACAAGAAATGGAAGTCCTCAGGTTGACGAACACAGGTACATTGCCTGTAAATACTTTCCTAATGGATAGAATGGTAAATGGTGCTAGACAACAGACATTAATAGCAGAAGGTAATAATATAGCACCAGAAGAAAGTATCTTATTGGAACTTCCCAATTCCTTGGTAGATGGTCTTAATGAAGTAACCTATACGCTGCGTTCTCCAAATTTTGACCAAAACAATAGCAGCACTAGTACAATTTCAAGGTACTATATACAAGATGCAGATAGTATAGAAGCTCCTTGGAGGCAATATTTTGATAATACATTGGAACTTTCCCCATGGTTAAGTATCAGTCCTGAAATAGGCGAAAATGCCTGGGAGTTGACCTCCAAGCAAACTGGTGAGCAAGGAGATAACCTTGCTAGACTGAATATTGAAAGTACAAATGGTACTTATTGGATTGCTTCTCCCGTAATGGACCTAAGCCTGACACGTCAAGCGAGTATTTTCTTCGAAAGAGCAGCAAGTGCGATGAAAGAAAACAGTAGAATGAGGGTACTGCTAAGTACTGACGGTGGTGTTCATTTCGATCAGGAATTAGCGGAATATATGGGTGAAGAACTCAATACCATTACTGGAACGACACCAATCAATCCTAATTCAGATGAAGAGTTTAGAAGAGAGTTCATCGACCTCTCTGCCTTTACCGGTGATGAAATGGATAATATTCGTTTGGCTTTTGTAATAGAAAATGGTTCGGCAAACGCCAATCCTGTTTATTTAGACAATATAGAATTCTTCCTTTCCAATAATCCTGATCCAGTAAATCCTGGGAACGGCAATGCAGTGGTCTATCCTAATCCAGCCACTGATATCTTCAATATTGTCTTTAATTTAGAAGACTTTGAGGATGTACAGATACAGGTAATTGCCTCTTCGGGCCAAGTAGTACATGATGTTATTTATCCTGGAACATTGAACCAAACCTATAGCTTCAGTACATCATTGTTTACAAAAGGCGTATTTATCGTTAAGATCCAAAGTGACAGTTTGGCCATTACTAAGAGGTTGATCATTCATTAATTGGGTTTTGTATAGGGCGATTAATAGCATTAAAGGTTTTTAACAATTATTGGCACGTTTATTATGGTGATGTAAACGATTTATAGAAAAAATCATTCTAAGAAGACAAAATTAAAATTACCTTTACGGGGGATTATAACCAAATTTTCATCAATGAGTAGTTTCAAAGCAGGCACAAAAAAAATCTTAACCCATCTTATCATTATTCTGGGATTATTATTTGCCTTATTATTTTTCTTTTTTGAGGTATACTTACCGGGATACACCAATCATGGAGAGACAGTAACTGTCCCCGACTTGGAAAGCTTTCATTATGATGAAATTGAAGACTATTTGTCTTCTCGTGATTTAAGGTATGAAATATCAGCTGATAGTGGTTTTGTAGCAGATGCCCAACCACTCTCCGTATTAAAGCAAAACCCAAGACCGGGCACAAAGGTAAAACAAGGTAGAAAAATTTATATTACCTTAAATGCTGAAAATGCCCCTATGATTAAAATGCCTAATCTGGTAAACAGTTTGATAAAAAATGCGCAGGAAGTGTTGGCTATTTATGGCTTGGAAAGGGGCGAAATCATTTATGTTCCAGATATTGGCCAAAATGTCGTACTGGATCAGAAATATAGAGGAAGAACCATCAAAGAAGGCTTTGAGATTCCAAAAGGTTCCCAAATTGACCTTGTTGTGGGTGATGGACTGGGCAAACAGACATTGGCTATTCCCAACCTTGTGGGCATGGAAGAGGCAGATGCAGAATTTCTGGTAGTAGGTTCTGGGCTTAGATTGGGTAGAATCAATTATGTATCCACTGATACTGTGCCTAAAGGAACTATAATCAAACAACTACCACCATCAGGTATAGAGGCTAAAACAGGAGAACTAATTGACGTTTGGATTTCCGAATTAGAAAATCAAGATAATTTTTAATGAGCTTAAAAGCCAAAATAGGGATTTACTTTTTGATACTTCTGCCACTTTTTACCCAGCAGGTACAGGCACAATTAAGGCAGTTGGGAGTAAATAGAGCTGACCATAAGCCAATGGAAAACAATATTAGTGCAAAGGTTCAAGCAGAGCCTTTGCTTTTACCGTTTTGGGATGATTTTTCCTCAAGTTCCCTAGACACCAATAAATGGATCAATCAAGGAACCCATATCAGTATGGGAGCGGCCATAGATGCCCCTAGCATAGGGACAATTTTACTGGATGGTACCAAATCCAATGGACAACCATATAGTACCGATATTACACTTTCAGGAATCTGTGACCGTATAAGCTCTCAATTGATTGACTTGAGTACCCTAGAGGAAAGTGAGCAGAACAGCACTTATTTCAGTTTTTTTTGGCAAGCGGGAGGAAATGCCGAATTGCCTGATGAAGCAGACAAACTTGAACTTTTGTTTTTGGATTCCTTAGGTAATTGGAATACTATTTGGGAAAAATATGGTGGAGATGAGCCCCAAGACTTTCAGCAGGAGATTCTACTTTTAGATCCAATTTATTTTCATGATGGCTTCCAGTTTAGATTCCAAAATTCAGGCAGGTTTTCAGGTCCCTTTGACACTTGGTTGATTGATTATATCTATTTGAATAGTAAAAGAAGTCCAGATGACCTTAATTACCAAGATAGGGCACTTACACAAGCAAACAGTAACTTTCTAGGGAAATACAATGCCATCCCATTATATGAGCTTAATGCAAGCACTGCCCCCCTATTGTCGAGCATCAATAATCAGTTCAATAACTTGAACGACCGCTTTAGGGCAATGGAGTATTCTGTTTTAATCAGAGAAAAGGAAAGTCAAGAGCTCATTATGAGCTTAAATGCCAATACTCCTTTTAATCCGGTTCCCTTAGCCAATGAGCGCAGGAATTTCAGTAGTGATCCTCCCGGAGATCTTGATATAGAAGAAAGAGAAGAAGCTTTTGATATGGAAAGTGTCGTATATCTCAGTTCTGGCGATAATTATCTGATTGATGAAATTCAAGGTACTGATACTTTATACCATGAAACAGTCGATTTCAGGTTAAATGATACGATCAAAACCACCATTCCAATTAGAGATTATTATGCTTATGATCGAGGAACGGTAGATTATGCAGCCGGTATCAACCAAAGATCAGGGATGCTAGCCGTTAAATATGAAAGTTCTGAAACTGCTTATATCAATGCCATCAGCATTAACTTCACCAATGCGGCCCAAAGTGGTACCGCGGTAGATTTAATGATATGGTCCGATCCTGAAGAGCCCCCAAGGTTCACGAAGGAAGTATTGATTCAGCCGAAGAATTCACTAGAAGCATTTACGAAGTTTGAATTGGATACAGCCATTCAAGTGGATGGGGTCTTTTATATTGGTTTTGCCCAATTTACCAATGAATTTATTCATGTGGGATTAGATAAATCCAATGATACTTCTGAGGAAGTATTTTATAATACCAACGGTATTTGGCAGGAAAATACAGAGGTAAAGGGATCCTTAATGATCCGCCCCCATCTTCAAGTAACGCCCCCTGAAATAGATCCAGAGGAACTTCCGGGATCGAGAATAGAAGCTTATCCGAACCCTGCTACCCAAAATAGGGTTAACCTAAAAGGAGAATTTGATCTTGTCAAAATGTTTGATGCATTCGGCAGGGAAATAAATATTTCAGTGGTACCTGCTGAAAATGGCAAAATCATTAATTTTGTCAGCAAGCAAGAAGGAGTGTACTTCATTAAAGCTTGGCAAGGTAACACCACCCAAACAATTAGAATTTTAGTAAAATAATTATGGAAGACATTACAGTAGAAGAATTAAAGGAAAGGTTAGACAAAAATGAAAAATTTGCCTTTTTAGATGTTCGTGAAGAATGGGAATATGAAGAGGATAATTTAGGTGCTCTAAATATTCCTTTGGCGCAATTACCACATTCTCTAGATGAGATCGAAAAATATAAAGATGAAGAATTGGTAGTCCATTGCCGTTCTGGTGCCAGAAGTGGCAATGCCAAGCAATTCTTGGAAACAAAAGGCTATACCAAAGTCCGAAATGTATTAGGAGGGATCTTGGCTTTTAGAGAATTAGAAGAAGAGTAGGGATTAATTCCCTACTCTTTTTTTATCCATAGCTTATCCAGCAAATGGCTAATTACATTTTTTAAATATAATTCCTTAATAGGCTGTTTTTTGAAAATTGAAAATGGCAAGCATCAACTGATTTGAAATGGTTGTGGTGTAAAACAAAGAATAAACACCAATATAGCCAACCAAGCCAAAGCCTTTCTAGGACCGTTTAAGGGGCTGCCATCAATAACTGGAGGATGTTCTATACCCAATACCCTTCCCAATAAAAAACCAAATAACAACCATCCATTATAGCCTTGTGCATGTGGATAGAAATAACTGATTGAATATTGTAGCATAACAATGCTCAATACCAAAGCCCACTTTGACTGAAGGCTTAAACTGGTTTTTCTAAAACAGATAAAAACAAAGCCTATATAAAGGGGTAAGGCAATTAAAAGATAGCTCGTTTCCATAAAGGGATTGACGATTCCTAAGCCAGCAAAAAGCATAAATAAGCTATAAAATGTCAAAGAGATCTTTTTGTGTGACTTAGGGAATAAACCAAAAATTACATGTCCACCATCTAACTGCCCAATAGGCAACAAATTCAGGGCTGTAAAAAACAAGGCAAGATAACCTGCAAAGAGATAGGGATAATGTATCAATTCTCCCATATCAGGCATTTTCTCTGGATCTGCCAACACTTTTTCCATAGTCCAAAACAACAAGTTATCACCCAATTCTATCGTCAATGCCGCTGCTTCATCAGGATTATAATCCTCTTCGAGGTATTCAGGATGAATCTCATAGATATAGTCTGAATCAGGTAAATGCGTAAAGCCATAAGTCAAGACCCCAAATGCAATAATAAATCCAGCCAAAGGACCTGCCACACCTATATCGAAGAATTTCTTCCTACTGCTCACCATAGATTTCATTTTTATGATGGCCCCCATGGTACCGATGGAAGGCGCACCAATAAAACCTAACCAAAAAGGTATAAAAAAAGGCAATGAAGATTTTACTTTATGGTATATAGAGGTAAATAAGTGCCCTAATTCATGTATCAATAGAATACCTATGAAAGGGATGGAAAAGGCCATAGATTTAATAAAATACGGCCATGTCAATGGATTTTCACTACTCATCAAGGACCTGCCATATAGCCACTCTCCTCCCGCTAAGGTCGCACAAACAAAAGTGATGATAAAAAGGGATATGTGCCGGAAATATTCTTTTTTACTGTACATTATTGAAGTAATCCATCAAAGCATTAGGGTGATTAATATAACATGTTTTTAAGCCAACTGTTTCAGCACCTAAAAGGTTCGGTGCTGTGTCATCAAAAAAGATCCCTTTTTCGCCAGGCTGTCCAATATGTTCCAATACCTTTTCATAAATAATGGTATCAGGTTTTCTACAGCCCATTTCATAACTCAGGAATAAGTGGTCAAACAGCTCTTCAAATTTCCCAACGCCTGTATCTGCCAATAAAATTTCTTCCACTCTTCTAAAATGGATAGCATTGGTATTGGAAAGCATATAAACTGGATGTGTTTTCCTAAGCGCTCTCAATAACTCAATTTTATGCATAGGGATTTTACCTAACATCGCATTCCAAATATTATCTATTTGTTGGTCTGTCCAGTCCTTTTTGAAAACATTTCTTATTTCAGTTCTAAAAGTAGCATCATCGATTTCCCCTTTTTCATAGGCATGGTGTACAGGATGCGCCATAAAGTTTTCTTTAGCCGATTTTTTTTCATTCACTAAACTTTCATCTAATTGCTTGAGGGTAAAAGGGATATCCAAATCAATGATCACCCCGCCGAGATCGAAGACAAAAAAATCTACATTTTTATCAATTTTCATACAGGTAATTGTTGTTGTTTTGAAATCAAATATGTAACATTGCATTCCCAAAAGCAAGGAAAAAGTCATCTAAGCAATGAGAATTGAATAGCTGATCGGATCCAATA
Source organism: Echinicola salinicaeni (assembly GCF_014280965.1). Classification (GTDB taxonomy): domain Bacteria; phylum Bacteroidota; class Bacteroidia; order Cytophagales; family Cyclobacteriaceae; genus Echinicola; species Echinicola salinicaeni. The sequence goes on along the minus strand of NZ_JACODZ010000009.1, from coordinate 217,222 downwards.
GAACAACGTTCTAAAACATGCTTTTCCGGGCCTATAGCTCAGCTGGTTAGAGCACTTGACTCATAATCAAGGGGTCCCTGGTTCGAGCCCAGGTGGGCCCACCAAGGTCGGATTTATTCCGACCTTTTTTTATATGTAGACTTTTAAAATGAACACGGTTTTATCCTTTATTTTGAAATATGATTATGGATCAATAAATATTTCTGGGAGTGAATAATTTCAAACTTAAATTTTGTTTACCCTTGCCAGATTAAGCGTAGTTTAATTCACATACCTGCCTAGACAGTCAATTGCGTAAAAGTAAACACAGATGTATTATAAATAAATATCCATGTTCATCTTTATCCATATATGGTTAATAAATAGGGAAGATCAAAAATAAAATAGACCGTTTTTCCACAGCTTTTCGGCTTGGTCCTACCTTACCCCAAAGTAATACCAAAGCTGGGGCAAAGCTGTATCAAAGCTGGGGTAAAGCTAGGGTAAAGCTGGGTTTACACCTCTTTTTTGTTCATAAACTCTCTTCTTAGTCCAGATTTGCAATCTGGATCCATAAATAAACGGCATTTAATAAATAGCGAATATCAAAGATAAAATAGACTGTTTTCCCCAAGCTTTTCGGCTTGGTCCATGATTATCCATTTCAGCTAATAGAATGATTGATAAATGTCCCCAAAATCCACTAGCTCAAATTAAGAATCAATTATATCTTTTATACTTTTTAAGACCTACCCAATCATCCATCCAGACAATTGATTCATAATTCAAATATTATTCAAATCTAAACATTGAGATAAAAAGCTTTACGAGCTACTCTAAGCTATAAAACTCTCCATCAATGTTTACTTTTATTCAAAAAGTCGTAACTTAAATCAAGCCATAAATTATAAAATTGTTCGATATATTGAATAGAAAATCGTTTAATTTATAATACGGCCTCCTTATACTACTAAAAATTTTTAGGCTTATTTGAAATTTCTAATTTATAGTTTGAAAACTATTATTAAGTCTTAGGCATAAAATTTAACTTAAACATATATTATTTAACAGACTATATTTCACCACTATACTATCTTAAATCATGCCAAAATATACACTATCAGTAAATGGCCAAACAATGACTGCAGAAGTGGATGAAGATACACCATTACTGTGGGTCTTACGTGATCACCTGAATCTCCTGGGAACTAAATTCGGATGTGGCGTGGCCCAATGTGGTGCATGCACAGTTCACATGAATGGGAATGCCATCAGATCATGTGTCTTGCCCATTTCCGCTGTTTCAGATAACGAAATAGTGACCATTGAAGGGCTAAGCAAAACCGGAGATCATCCCCTACAAATAGCGTGGGAAGAAAATGATGTTTCCCAATGTGGTTATTGTCAGGCAGGTCAAATAATGGCCGCTGCTGCATTATTATCCAGAAATCCTACACCCAGCGATGAAGACATCGATCGATCAATGACCAATATCTGCCGATGTGGTACACATGTTAGGATTAGAAAAGCGATTCATTCTGCATCAGAAAAAATATAGAACTAATATGAAATCTACAATATCAAGAAGAAATTTCATGAAAGTCTCAGCCATTTCTGGTGGAGGAATGCTTTTGAGTTTTTCTTTTTTAAACGCTAATGCAAACCTAAAACAGACAGGGGAAAACCTTTTCTCGCCCAATGCTTATATCTCTTTAAATTCGGATGGGAAGGTAGTAATAATGGCGCCCAATCCAGAGATAGGGCAAGGCGTCAAAACATCGCTCCCCATGATCATTGCTGAAGAGTTGGGAATAAACTGGCGAGATGTCAAGGTAGAATTTGCTCCTTTGAAAGATGAGTTTGGTAGACAAAGTGTAGGAGGAAGCGGTTCCATCAGAGGAAGATTTAATGAATTACGGATTGTCGGTGCCACTGCGCGGGAAATGTTGACCACTGCTGCTGCACAAACTTGGGGAGTGCCCGTTTCGGAATGTTATGCTGAAAATGGCAAAATCAAACATTCACCTACCGGTAAATCGCTTAATTATGGTATGCTTGCTTCCAAAGCTGCCGAGCTAGCAATCCCAAGCTCTCCGAAACTAAAGGACCCTAAGGATTTCAAAATCATTGGAACAAGGGTCAATGATGTAGATGCATCAAAAATAACCTCGGGACAAGCTCTATTTGGCATAGATACTCGTCGAGAAGGAATGTTGTTCGCCATGGTTTCCCGCCCACCGGCCTATGGAAAAAAATTAAAATCAGTGGACGATGCCGAGACACTTAAGGTGAATGGGGTGAAAAAGGTCATCAAACTAGAAAATTCTGTTGCTGTACTGGCTACTTCTACTTGGTCAGCCAAGAAAGGCCGTGACGCTCTAATAATAGAATGGGAAGCAGCTGAAAAACTGGAAAGTTCCTCAGCACATTTTGCCTCATTTGAAAAAATGGTCATGGATGAAAATGTGGAACCAGCCAGAAATGACGGTGATTTTGAAACTACTAAGAGTCAGGCCAGCAAAGTGCTGGATGTAACTTATGAGATCCCTACCCTATCCCATGGCCAAATGGAGCCGCTTAACTTCTTTGCGGATGTAAAAGAGCATCAAGTTGAATTATACGGCCCCACACAGGTACCAGGTTCATTGAGAGCCCAGGTATCTAAGAAATTAAACATACCCGAAGAAAACATTAAGGTAGCGACACCAAGACAAGGTGGTGGTTTTGGAAGAAAATTGATGACGGATAACGGTGTTGAAGCAGCCTTGATTTCGGCAGCAGCCAAATCACCAGTACAGGTACAATGGACCAGGGAGGATGATATGCAAAATGACTTTTATCGGCCAGCTGAAATGTACAGGTTTCAAGCTACACTTTCTGAAAATGAACTTTTAGGCTGGTACCAGTCAGGAGTGGCCATTGGGCGTGGAGCAAGGGGAAACAGCTATGTGGCCGGAGCCCTGGATAATTACCGAGGCATTGGGCAAGGTTATGAAAGCAACACGCCTATTGGTTGGTGGAGAGCGCCTGGGGCTTGTACGCTAGCCTATGTAGCCGAATCATTTATGGATGAGATTTGTGTTGAATTAAAAAAAGATCCTGTAGCTTTTCGGCTGGAAATATTCGATAAGGCAAAAGTTAATCCAGTTGGGCGTTTATCCTATGACCCTGACAAATACAAAGGCGTTGTCGAACATGTCGCAAAAATGAGCAACTGGGGCAATACGCCAAAGGGTATTTTCAGAGGATTTTCTACATGGTATTCCTTTGGATCCTATGTAGCAGAAGTGGTGGACATTGAATTGGTCAATGGTAAACCCAGGGTAGTTAAGGTTTATTGTGCGGTCAACTGTGGTCGTGTGATCAATCGTAGCGGAGCTGAAAACCAAGTTCAGGGAGCCATCGTAGACGGTATCTGTCATGCCATGTTCCCGAAGGTTACCTTTGTAAATGGTGCAGTGGAAGAAACCAACTTTCACGCTTACAAATTTCTAAGAATGAAAGATGCACCACTCGATATTGAAGTGGACTTTGTTGATTCTGATGAGGCTCCAGCTGGACTAGGAGAACCTGCTCTTCCTCCAGTAGCCGCTGCATTGTCCAATGCTATTTTTGCTGCAACCGGAAAAAGAATTCGTAAAATGCCATTCAACGAACAATTAACTTGATGATCCACGAAACAGATATGATATTCCTATATAATAATATAGGAATATGTATATCCGCAATTGTACCAGTAAGTTTTACCATTCAGAACATTTGCTAAAAAGAGAACACATATCTCTCAGAAACACTAAATTAAATCTGTGTAGATCCGTGGAATCTCCCGATAAATCCGGACAGGCTGAGAGAAATAAGTTTACTGGTTTTAAAACGGATAATCATATATAAGAATTCTCATCATTACTAAATCAAACCTATAGCTCAATAAAAAAGGCTGTCTCAAAAGTTTAAAATATGTCCCCGATCGAGACCGGAACAGGCTATCACGAGCGAAGCAAAGTGATCTCGAAACACTCACATTGTACTTATGGGGAGATTGCCTGCCTGAAGGAAGTCAGTCTTCTCTTCGCTATCGCTACAATCACAAGGCCTGGATTTTTGAGGCAGCCTCTTTTTCTGATTCCTGTAAAATGAAATCTTTAGTATCTAATTCACTTCCCAGCCTTATCGTTTAGAAGATGATTCCTAAAAATTGGAGAGGTACCCATTCCCTTAAGTATTCACTTTCCATTCCTCACTTTGGTCATCAAAAATTTCCTTTCCCCAAATTGGAAGTTCTGATTTGATTCGCTCCACCAATTCATTACAAGCTTTAATTGCTGCTTTTCTATGGGCAGATGATGTAAAAACGAACAGACAAATTTCACCAACTTTCACTTCTCCCAAGCTATGGTAGATATGCATACAAGTAAGATCATACTTGGAAAAAGTTTCCTCTCTGATTTCTCTTGCCTTCTCCAATACCATGTCCCTATAAGCGGTATATTCTATCGCCACTACATTTCTTCCGTTCTTTTTATCTTCTCTGATCTGCCCTAAAAATATTGAATGTCCTCCAATGGCCGTTTTGGTACTGTGATTTGCTATTGATTTAGCAATTTTATCCGGAGGGATAGCTCCTTCAATAAATATATCTTTAATCTTACGCGTTTTTTCCATAACTGAAAAGCTACTAAATATTTAAGTTTAGCATTACAAACTTAAAATCTAAGATAAAAGGCTGTTCATTAAAACCCATCAATTGATCCAAAAATAATCAATACATCCCATCGGACTATTCGAAAACAGGTAATATTCTAAGGAAAAAACCAAGTCTATCCTACTTTACTGACCAAATATAATTTGGACGTCCCCTAGACGTTCCCACTATGTCTCCTCGATGTTCCCACTGTATCTCCTCTTTACTCCTACTTTCCTTGCCTCTCCTTAATAGTTTCTTTGTAGATTCCTTGGGGATGTCTAGGGGATACTTTACTACCAGTGCAAAGTTTTCTTGGAAATATTATAAATAAAAGCATTCAACCATCATTCAACAAAAAGTACCAACACCTATTTCCAAAAGAGAAATAAAGGCAAACAAGGTGTAAATAAAGTCCGTTTTTGTGATTCAGCTTTTTATTATAACCAATAACTTGAAATATGTTTGATAAAATTCGACTCACCATCATTTATGAAGAACTATGAAACTTCCCTATTAATAGATAGCCTAATACTTATCTAGGGTTTAATAAGCTTAAGCCTCTAAACCTTTCATTATTCCCTCTATTTCTGCCAGACCTTTAAGGCGGCCTATTAATGGGTAGCCTGGATTAAAGTTACCCTTGAAATCAGACAGTAGCTTAAGACCATGATCAGGACGAAAAGGCATCAAGAAATCCTTACGGCCAGAAAATTTTCTACGCTTTTGCTCTTTTAATAACGCTTCAAGAATATTGACCATATCTTGGGATCCTGTTAAGTGCCCTGATTCATAAAAACTACCATCTTCCAAAACTTCAGTATTTCGAAGATGCACAAAGTGAATTCGATCTCCAGTTTTATCAATAATTTCTAGAAGCTTGTTCTGTTTAAGCGCAGAAAGTGAACCCACACAAAAAGTTATTCCATTGCTTTCAGATTCTTGGGCATTCAGTAACCATTCATAATCTTCCATTTGACTCATAATCCTTGGCAAGCCTAGCAATGAAAATGGAGGATCATCTGGATGAATGGCCATCCTCACTCCTACCTCTTCAGCCACAGGTACCACCTCATCTAAAAAAGCCTTTAAGTGCTCACGCAACTTTTCCCTGTCTATATTTTTATAGACATCAATATAGGAAAGGAATTCTTTTTTTGGGTCAAGACTTGAACTATCGACCACTCCATCAATAAACTGTTGAGTAGCAATTATAATATTATTCACCAACTTCTCCGCTTCTTCATCAGTCATAGATTGGATTATTACTTTGGCCTTTTTCAATATTGGTGCAGGATAGTCCTGCTCTGCCCCAGGGCGCTTAAGTATAAAGACATCAAAAGCTACAAAAGTGGGATAATCAAAGTACATAGATTCCGCTCCATTTGGAAGCTTGTACTGGAGATCCGTTCTGGCCCAGTCAAGAACAGGCATAAAATTATAACAAATGGTATTTATCCCACATGCTCCTAAATTTCTAATTGATTGTTGATAGTTGGCGATTAATCTGGGTCGATCATTAGAATGGGTTTTAATTCCTTCACTTACAGGTAGACTTTCCACTACACTCCAACGCATGCCCGCTTTTTCAATCTTATTTTTAACTTTCTGGATTTCATCTATGGTCCATACTTCTCCGTTCGGAATATGATGTAAAGCCGTGACCACTCCTTCCACACCCATCTGTTTAAGTTGTGCTAATGTGATGGAATCATTTTCCCCAAACCAACGCCAAGTCTTTTCTAAAGCCATTATCTTTGTATTTAATACTATTATTAAGATCTTCTTTAACAATACAAGTTCCCCAGACAATAAGACCGAACTATGTAATATTCGCTTTATTTTCTAGGACAAAAATTAACGTAGTTCTTATCAATTATTGGTTTCTGGTTTCCCTCGCACCAAAATAAGTAACTGGCTCATCGTTAATTATTATCTCCATTTTATCGATTACCACACCGGGATCCACCATGGTGATTTCTAAGGTATGCATTCCTGTATTTGGCAAACTTATTTCCGTCTCAACAAAATTCACAGCACGTAGTACATTGGTCTTCCACTCCCCGTTATGCTCATCCATGGCCTCCTTGAGTGAAGCATCCATAAGGATAGGGTCCGCGCCATCAATACTTACTAAAAACCTAAGGCCATAATCTTCATTGATAGGCTGAGAGGGCAAACAATGAACCCTAAGTTTGACTTTGCCGCTGGATGGACTTATGAACTGATACGAAAGAGTTGGCACCTGCTTTTTCTCAATAGGGAGAGGTATTGCAGATACCGGAAAAGTTCCCACGGCATCATTTTGCCTCCCTAGCCCCTGTATGATCTTCCATTCAGCACCTGTAATATTTTGTAATCCACTGAAATGCTCTGCCTCTATAGAAACAGTGCCATTATCTTCCACAAATATTGCTTGATTTCCAGTGATATCTAATTGCTTGGCATTTACCTGTACCTTATAAGTATCTCCACTTAAATCTAATTCAATAAATGAAGTTCTATGTTGGTTTTTTGGAAAAAGGGACCAGTCAACCGACACCCAAATTCGATCTTCAGTAGTCGTCTTGCCTTCCTGTGCGGAAATTTGGATCCATGGATCATTGGAGAGGGCTGTCCAACTTATTGCTTCCTGACCTGAACTAAAAATATCTATAAAATATTCCCGATCTGTAGAAGAGACAAAGCCAGGTAAAGCAACTTCTGTATCTGGCTTTACAGCCTCAGTGAAGCCTTCAGGAATAATACCCCCTCCAATCTTTTCTGAATGATTTAACTCGGCACCTGTTTCAGGCATACCATAAACGGGAAGCTTTCTAGGATTATCGGTCATCATATATGACCATTTTCCTCCATTTAGTTGATTATAGCTTTCAGTTATCTCTTTAATTTTTTCAAAGGCCTGCTTCGACTTTTTTGCATATATATTCGCACTATTTCTTCCTTGCCCTGCATAAACCCTACTTTTGTAAGCATACAATAGCTTCTTGTTCATATTAGCAGCACCCAATACTTTATAGCCCACCAACTGATAAAATGCATCCTTCAAATTTTCAGGTATTTTATTTTGCAATGCTTCAACCTGCTGCTCCAACTGAATATAAGCATCCAATCGCTGCTGTACTTCATCTCCGTTATTAAACATGGATAATTCTGGATCTTGAATATCCGTATTGGGATATACACTAGTCCATCCCATATGTTCAGGTTTTCTGGAAAAGCCCAATTGAAAATAATGCGAAAGTATTTCTCCGATTTCATGGCCATGAGTCTCTCCAAACTGCTCTATTGCAAAATGGGTATAATAAGTATTTAGGCTTTCTGGCGAGAACTGGGACGGATTCCAAGCCATCTCCAAAAAAAAACTTAAACCGATTTCATTGGGTTTGATATCTCCGACATTGACAATCCAGATATCTTTGGCATTGGTATGATAAGCCTTGTTCATTTCCTCCCATATCAATGATACAGGAACTGATTCTAGCCATAAAAAGTCATGCGGACGCCCCCAATATGATATATGATAGTATACTCCTGCTCCACCGGAACGCATGCGCTCAGCTTTATTGGAAAGCTGTCTTATATAGCCGTGATTATCATCTGGCCACACAAGGGTTACATCTTCAGGAACCTTGGCTCCCTCACTATAAATTTCCAAGACTTCTTTATAGGGAACAAATGCCTGTGGAATATCCGTAATATCCTTATTAAGGGTATTCTTCAACATTTTCCTTTGATCTCCAATAATGTTTTCGAGCATTTTCACGCGCTCTTCAGTGGTAAAATCACCTTGCATACCTGAATCATGTATGCCCCGCATCCCCAAGGTAACAATATAGCGGTCATCTTCTTTTAATTCGCTTACCCGGTCCTGCCAGTATTGCTTGACCATTTCTTTGTTGCTGGCGTAATTATATTCTCCATATCGTTTATGGTCCCACTCATCTACATTGTTCCTAAGCATCGGCTCCGCATGTGAAGTTCCTATGTGTATTTGATACTTCGCTGCCATTGCCTGATTTCCTGGAATGGTATAAAATGCTTTGGTAGAAGGATGCATGGCTGGCCATATCGTATTGGCCTTCATCCGTAGAAGTAATTGAAAAATTTTTTCATAGGTTTTGGGACCAATATCACCGGTTTCAGGTTCAAAAGTCTTTGCAGCCCAAGGCTGCAATCCCCAATCTTCATCATTGAGAAAAACACCTCTAAATTTAACTTTAGGCGCATCTGTAATGAATAAATTCTCAGGAATTTCAAATACATCTTGTTGCTCAGGGACCACATCAGCCCACCATACCCAAGGTGAAACCCCTATAATTCTTGATAATTCAAGAACACCATAAGCTGTCCCCCTACTATCACTACCTGCAATTACTAAGACCTCTTCCCCTTGCCAATTTATATTTTTGATCAAATAAGCCTCCCATTGTCCCCTTACCGTAGAGAGGTCTACCAATCCCTTTTCTTCCAATTCGCTTATAACCTCGCTATTCCCTACAGTTCCCACAATCACCTTAGCATGCCTTGGTTCTTTTGAATTAATATCAAGCGCTGCATCAAAAACTGATTTCAAATCTTTCTGCAGCATGGACAAGGCCGCTTTTACTACCTCAGCTTCACCATGATCTATAAAAATTTCCCCACTTTCTTCCTTTTTAAATAATACCCTATTTTTTACCGCATTGATAGCCTCCAGGTCAATACTATTATCTTTCGACTCACGTTCAACCTTTTCCTCAAAAGTGCTATAATAATTCGAAAAGTACTTCCACCAATTAGGTTTCTCATGATGGCTTCTGATGCTCGTTTTGGACTCAGAAAAGTTAACTGTATTTGTGAATAGCCATGCTTTTTTTGAAATTTTATTTCCATAGCTAAGTTCAATCGTCAACAATTGAAAGATTAATAAAAAAATAGAAAGTCTGAAAATTGAATTCCTTCTAGTCATGGCTTGTTAATCATTATGCTGTAATAACCTTTTTAATAGATCCTAATAAGTCTACTAAAGCTGGTGATGAATTAAGAAATATAGGTCCTGATAAATAACAGGACCTATATAATGGTTAAATCAAACTGTGAATTTTGATAAAAATAAGCTGAATCCCCATCTATTCCAGTTTGAGTAATTAGAGTTAATAAATAAAGAAAATTCTTTTAATCGTTTTTCATATAATCCATTTACAAGTCTTATTATTTGTTGGAGATCATCGGTGATGCTGGAGTAGCCATACCGGCGCCCAGGTAAAAACCAGTATGAGCTGGCTGATTATAACCCACATTTTGCCAAGCAATACTCAGTCGATATACGGGATCATGCATCAAGGTATAAAACCTGAATTCCGTTGGTATAGTCGTACTAAAAATTCTCAGTTCACTCCCATCAGCTGTTCTTCCGATAAGCTCCTCTCTCCAATCACCAAAGATATCCGCACACAATGCCGGATTGGACTTTGTACCATTGTTTTTAGCCAAAGTATAATCTACTCCGCTAAAAATCCTATGGGATCGTTCATTTTCAAAATCCCATTTGTCTATGTCCACACCATTGAGGATTTCACGGAGCAGGTCTCCATTCCACCAAATCCCCATATTGCATGATCGGGGTTTATTTTCAGAAATCATTTCTCCTTTGGCGTTCCAAAGTCCTTTAAGTCCCTCACCCGAAGCCCAACTCTCGTAGCCTTGGTACCTAGGGTCTATATCAATGGCCAAACCACGACCTACATCTGGAGAAGGATAAGACCAAATAATTTCCCCTGTAGCCGCATCCCTTAAATTGGCCCCATGCTCATGCCTCACATGTTCATGAATCCCAAAGACTTCCATCCCTGGCCTCTCAGGGTCTATATCCGACAGGTGTAATGCATCTCCATGACCTAAACCAGTACTATATATACCTGAACCATCATCATCAATGGCCATGGCCCCAAATACAATCTCATCTTTCCCGTCTTCATCTATATCTCCCACCGATAAGCTGTGGTAACCTTGTCCTCCGTAAGGCTTATGCGAAGGATCACCGTCCTCACTGTCAAATGTCCATACTTCAGACAATTCACCTTCCCGCCAATTCCAAGCTGCAAGCACCGTCCTTGTATAATATCCGCGGGTCATGATCAAGCTGGGGCGTTCTCCATCTAGGTAAGCAATACCGGCTAAAAACCTATCCATACGATTACCATAGCCATCACCCCATAAGGACTTCAATTCCTCAGTACTTGGATTTAATTTCCCAGGATATCTTGGAGGAATATAATCCGTAGTGGCCAGTGCCTTGCCACTAAGCCCATCAAAAATTGTCAAGAATTCAGGGCCTTCTAAGATATAACCATCTTTATTGCGCCAATCTGCCTTTGGATCACCAATGACTGTTCCTAATCCATCTGTAGTACCGTCCGCTGTTTTGCAGGCTATTTCAGCCCGGCCATCGCCATCTAGGTCGTAGACCATAAACTGGGTATAATGGGCACCATCACGGATATTTATGCCTAAATTAATTTCCCAAAGCATCTTCCCCTCAAGGGTATAAGCCTGAAGAATAGGTGGGTCTGTCAAGCCTTTATGGGAATTATCGTGAGTTTTTCCTGCTTGATGCAATACAATTTCATATTGACCATCTCCGTTCAAATCCCCTACAGAAGCGTCATTGGGCATATAACCTTTTGGGGTTTTTAGGGGAATGGACAAATAATTATTTTCCCATGCCTTTTTCTGTTCAGATAATGGCTGCTCTTTACCATTAATAACAGTTCTCAGTTCATACAATACATTGCTTCCCAAATCTCCTTTGTCCAAATAGCTACTAACCTTGGTCAATGGCGTGGGATTAAGTTTTTTACTATCTCCGGACTTTGAAATTCGGTAAAGGTTAAAACCAAGATCATGCTGTTCTGTCCCCAGTAAACGCCAGCTCACAAAATTACCACCATCTTCAGTCGGAATCGCCACAAGTCCCCTATCAAGCGCTTCCATCTGCCTTAGGTCCTGACCAGAAGCTAGAGATGAGATAAAAATAAATGATAACAAAAATAGGGAGGTAATTCGTCCTACACCTTTTTTTTCTAATAAGTTGGTTAACATGATTTATTATTCAATTGTAGTAATTTCAAATTTATCCTTAGATGTGTCCACACCAATTAATCCATTCACCTCAAACGATTCTATTTTAGGTCAAACAATAGTTAAAATTGTAATTATTTAAAAACAAGCATATTATAAATAGGATTAAAACTTTGACTCAACCTAATGATAACCTATTTATAGGATGGTCAATCCTAAAAAAGACCTGTCTGGTTTTCATAACCTGACAGGTCTTTAGGTCTCTACCCTTCTTTACTCCTCCCAATGAAATGGTAAAAACCAATCACCACTCATTAGCTTGGATCTAACTCCTGCAGCTCTGCCCACAGCTTCTGCATTTTTCGACTTGGACAATTTATCATATACCCTGTCAGCTAAAACAGATGGATCCCTTCTCATCGCGATCCTAAGCAGTTGCGGCCATCTGTGTCCTTCAAATGCCAGTTCCAAGGCAGACTCTTGGATAATCAGGTCTTCTGTCCAATACTTTTCCTCTTGTACACCTGTAATATCTTCTGGCAAGGTTATAGGAGGCAAATATGCCCTTCCTCTGATTCCCTGATGTCTATACCAAGGCCCCCTGTAAGTTGGAAAATCCCCTTGTCTGGCATCAAAATCATAAGGAGCACCGTATTCTAGGGTGTTTTGAATATCAGTAACATCATCACCAGAAAAGTCATCTGGAGTAAAAGCTTCCCTAATACCCTCGTTGATAAGGGCTCTTGAAAGCTGACTGATACCATCCAGGTTATCCATATTAGCAGCTTCGGCAAACTTGAGATGTACTGAAGCAGCTCTTTCTAATATCCATTTCCCCTCTTTTTGCAGCGGAGTGCTCATGGCATTATAATTAAAGGTAAACTTACCTACTTCTGGCTCCATGGTTCCCCAGTTTTTAGTAGATAGTATTCCACGAGCATCAAACTCCACATTATTCCACTGAGTTTGACTGTTCCATTTGTCAAGAATGGATTGCGAAGGTTTAAGTTGATATTCCCCCTCGCCTTCATTGGCAAAAAGCCTAATAAAAGGATACTCAGGAGCAAAATCACTGTCATAGTGCATTACCCAAACCCATACATCATAGGAATATCGCTCTCCTGCAGGACGACCGAAAATAGACCGCCAACCATTGATATTATCATTAAACAATGAATTAATATCATTCTCTTTTCCATACCGTACATTAAAATAATTGGAAGAACTCCAAGAAAGTCGCATTCTATCATAATATACTGCTCCTGCACCAGGCCCCATTGAAGTTGATGATTCCATGATGGTCCTGAACATTTCTGCTGCTTTAATATAATTCCCCTGCCATAAATACAGGTCACCCAAAAGACCTCTTTTATTTACGAAATAAGTACTTAGGTCATACCCCGCAGAGCTTCCCACTAAACCAATATTGGATGGATATGCATCCAGATAAGGCATGGATTCCATATATTCAACCAATTCATCTATCAATTCCATCAAGCTTAGCTTTGGAAAAAGACTAGGATTGTTGACATCATCAATAGATTCAATACTTTTGGTCACATAAGGTACCTCTCCAAAATGAATACCTAATTGTAAATAAACCCAAGTTCTCACCGCTGCCACATCAGATAGGCGCTGATTATACTGATCCTCTGTAATCCTGTTTTCATCCCGCATTCTTTCCAAACCTTCTAAAACATCGTTACAATTTAAAATAACCCTATAAAATGGCTTTGGATCTGCATATTTGTTGTTATCAGATGCCACTACACTATGATTACTCAAATCAACCAAGTCAGCATCAGCCATCATGGTGGGCTCCATCAAATCGGCTCTAACTTCATTCAACACCACATATTGCTCGGCCAGCTTCATCATTTCACCGTACACGCCCATCACAGCCACATCAGCATCCAGCTGATTTTGATAGTATCGGTCTTTATCCAACTCTAAAGTTGGCTCCACATCCAGCATATCAGAGCAGGAAAACAAGCCCACACTTATCGTGGCCGCTGCTATATACTTTTTAAAAGGGATAGATATCATTTTCATACTTTGGGCTTTTAAGATTCTCGTTAACTTTTGCATGATTACAATCCGATTTTAAGTCCCAACAACACACTAGCAAATTGCGGACTTAACCCCACATCTACACCTTGCCCATAAACACTACTGGTATAGCTGAATTCTGGATCATAGCCTAGATAGTTGGTTATGGTCAACAAGTTTTGACCAGCCGCATATACATTCACATTCTTTATAATGGAACCGTTGACCGGAATATCATAACTGATATTAAGGGTTTTCAGTCTTAGATATGAGCCATCTTCTACCCATCTATCAGAAAAACGGCTATTCCCAGCAGGGTCTCCATAGGCCAGTCTCGGCATGTCGGTTTCTTGACCTTCTGCTCTCCATCGATTTCTAACACTTAAGAACTGGTTTTCATAACTAGACATGCTTTCCATTTGCTGTCTCAAATAGTTATAAACGTCGTTTCCGTAACTGAAGGAGAATGCCGCATCAAACGTAAAGCGCTTGTAGGTAGCATGGGCCGTAAAGCCACCATAAAAATCAGGATTGGGATTGCCTATGATGGTCTTGTCACTTTCGTCGATCACGCCATCATTGTTTTGGTCGATAAACTTTACATCACCAGCCTGAAACGGAATCAAGTTTCCACTTTCTGTATAAGTTACTAAACCCTCAGAAGTAGCTTCTTCGCTCGTACTGTAAATACCATCGGTTTCAAATCCGTAGAACATAGCTGCAGACTCACCAGTAATGGTGATGACCTCGCCTCCAGCGATAGGGGTAATTCTTTCGTCATAAGGCAACTTTTTAACCTCATTGGTATAGGTACCGACCTGAAGTCCGATATCCAATTTGACATCTCTGTCCAATACTTTAGCTGAAATACCCAAATCAATTCCTCGGTTAACCATTTCACCGCCATTGGTCAAATAATAGTCCAAACCTACCATGGTTTTAAGTGGTTGGTAAGTAAGCATATTGGAAATGGTATTTTGGTATACATCGATACTAAAACCTAATGTACTGTTGGCAGTAGCTAGGTCAATACCTGCGTTTACTTTTGAATTGGTTTCCCATTGGATCTGATCATTGGCAATATTCGACCTTACCAAGCCCTGAACAGCCATAACATTGGATCCCCTATACAATTGATATTGATTATAATTTCCGAATCCATCATTTCCAGTTTGACTGTAGCTCAAACGTAATTTAATTAGGTCAAGCGGATTAGAGGCCATAAAATCCTCAGAAGAGATCAACCATGCCCCACTGATAGAAGGGAAAACTCCGAACTTATGGTTAAATAGACTGATACCATCCTTAGCCTCACGACCAAATCTTGAAGAACCATCTACTGCTACATTGACATCCACAAAATACTTATTAAGATAATTATAGCTTGCATCAGCATAATAACTCATCCAAATCCACTCTCCTGTATTACCATAAGCTTGATTTAGACTCACTACACCAGATCCTAGTGTGATAAAATCATCGGTACCAGAATTAAAGGAATAACCTCTATCTTCCTCCAATTTGTTGCTGTTGAATCTAAAACCTAGGCCCAAGTCAAAGTTATGGGCATAACCAAAGGTATTATTATAATCAAACCTGGTATCACTATAGGTTGAAAATAGCCTTTGCACCTGTCCGCCAATCTTATTTTTTATAATAGTATTGCTCCCGTTTTCTTCTTCCACTCCTAAGTCAGGCACGAAAAAAGACTCTCTGTTTTGATCAATGGTCAAGCCAAATAAACTTTGAAGGCTGAAATGATCATTGAATTGGTATTTACCATTGAAAGAACCAAAGAAGCGGAACCTTCTGTTTTGCGCCTGAGTGTTTTCAATAATTGACCGGGGATTACTGATTCCCAAGGAATCAGAATCGCTCAAGTTAGGGGATACAATACCTTCTTCTGAGAATATATTCGGTGCTAAAAACGGTGACTTCACCATACCAAGGTAAAGAGGACTAATATTATTCACCTCAGAACCATATTGGTACAAGTCCGTAACCGCATAGGAAAAGGCCATATTGGTCCCAGCAGTAAATTTCTCCGTAACTTGAAAATCAGCATTGAACCTTACGTTTGATCTAGAAAATCCCTCTCCTTCCACCACACTTCGACTTTTCAAATGACCTATAGACAAGGCATAGCTCGCAATATTATCCCCCCCAGATACTTTAACGAAATAGTTTTGATCATAACTGGTGCGCATTACCTGATCTTGCCAATTGGTATTATTGTGATAATTATAATACCCCAGGGTATCTGGTATTTCATTCAGATAACGGTGACTCAATGCCTCATTAGTAGTGAGTCCTTTGCTGCGTAACATTTCAGAAAAGTAAGGTCTGAATTCGTCGGCCTCCATCACTGGAAGGTTTTTATTTTGTGCATTGACTCCACCATAGGTATAAAAATCAATTCTTGTCGTTAAATCCTTCGCCCTGGATGTAGTAATCAGCACGACGCCATTCGCTCCCTTTGTGCCATAAATCGATCCTCCGTCTTTCAGATAAGTTACTTTATCAATGTCTTTAACATCTATAAACGATAATGGATTGGATGTAAATCCATTGATTACCGAACCTTCATACTCGTTCATATCATAGATCATTCCATCCACAACCACCAAAGGTTTGGCATTGGCATTCAATGAACCAAGACCACGAATAAAAGTATTGGCACCCATCCCTAGGGTACCGGCTCTTCTGATCATATTGACTCCAGCTGCTTCTCCTTGAAATGCCGTTTCAGGAGAATTGGCTTTGCCCTTCCAAGCATCGGTAAGGTCAACGGTTGATACCGCTCCTGTTACCTGATGAGACAACCTCTCTTCATAAGGTAGCTGAACCAAACCTTTGCCTGCTTGACGCAACTCAAAATCCGACAGGGCAATTTCAATGTCACTTCTTCCTTTTAAAGGGATTTCTTTAACCACATCATCTCCCAAGCTAACTACAATCGTGGTAGAATAACTTGGAACAGTCAATTTAAAGGCCCCTTCTGAATTGGAGAAGCTTGCTGAAATATCTTTATAGGACAAACCTATGCCTTCTAAAGGTATTCCAGTTCTTTTGGAAACTATCTTACCCGTCAATACTTCTTCCAAGTAAATAGATTTGCTATTGGGCAGTACCTTTACCTCCTCTACTTCTTGGGCCATCATGCCGCCAGCAAACCCCAGTTGAATGGCCAGAGCAGCTGCGCATATCTTGTAAATATTTTTTAGCTTCATTGATTTCTGATTTTGGGTTTATTCAAATACTGGAACTAATTTCAGGTAATCCAGAACCAAAGTGTTCCAGTCATTATTTGAGGTAGATTCGGCCTTCAGGATCAGCTTCAATTGTCCATAGTTTTGTACTTCATGTTCCCCAATAAACACCTCTTCAAGATTATTAAACTCCACCATCTTATTCCCATAAGGAAGATTGCTGACTGAGTCAATCGCTATACTCTGCCAGTTGTTTCTCGGCCAGTAATTATCATTATTCGCTAACCAATAAATTTTATACTTCGTGGAATGCGCCTGCGGGACGTTATAGGTCACATGATAAGACGGTGTGCTGTGATTGTAGACCAACAGATCACGCTCATTGGAGGCCCAGGACCTTGCTCGAATGTTTACAGGACCTGAACTGCCACTTATTGCATCAAAGTATTCCCCCTCAATTTTAATCGCTGGAATTTTGTCAGAGAGCTTATAATCAAAATCATTCATCATATAAACTACTCCATTGGAGGCATTGATCTGGCGTACTACATTTTCAGGGTGAAAAGCGACCCTTACACTATCCACAGATAGGATGGTATCAGGAACATCTTCATAATAGGAAGTCGTGAACACCAAATCCTTGGTAAGCCCTAATGAAAGCGGCATGGACATTTCATCTGGTAGGGTGTCCTTAAAATAAGGTTCCATTTCCATTTGGAATGTTTCATAAGCTGCATCATCCAACATGATAAAAGTATAGGTAGAGTCTTCATTGCTCAAATCCGCGACATCATATTGGAAGTAATTGTACTTTTCCATGGTCAACTCATCAGTCATGGTCATATTCATGACCAACTGACTGATCGGATTATCACTCTCTTCCTGCAATACTTCCCAAATATTCTTTTTGGGAACCATATAAGTATCCACTTTATAGAGTACTCCATTCTTTGCTAGACGATCAGCATATTCAAATGAAGCTGATTCATCCACAGAAGTAATACTGTTTTCACGCAGTACACTCACTTTCCCATTCATCATTTTAACCCTTACTGGCTCCTCATCGGCTTGATAGCTAAGATTTTCTTGATATCCTATATGGTTACCAACAAAAAGCTTTAAAGCTTCTTCATCTCCTGTAATACTTGATGGCAAGTCTGCCAATGCCGCATTGGTCGGTGCCCATACGGTATAAGAACCTGAAGACAGCTGCTTATCCAATCCGGACTCCACCAAAAGATCTGCAAAAGTACTGAGGTCAGCATCTGACCGAATTAGCTGTACCAAATTATTGTTCAAATCCTGCGCAGCATTATTATGCTCTTCCCATTGATCTGAGCACGCGCTCAGACCAATGAAAATTATTATTAGCAAGTGATTTTTATATTTTTTGATCATCTTATTTCTATTTGAAAATTATAGGACATAGATTTTCCAGAAGGCATATTTTAGTCTTCATCCTCTTCATACACCAGCGATCCATCAAGCGCAAATTTTGGATAAATCTGGTTATCTCCTTCTGGGATAAAATGGATCATATCCAACCAAAGCCCACCATTACTACGCCCGATACCGGTAATTCTGTCAAATCGAAGAGTATGCTCTCCTGTAGTCTGTACATCAATGGTACCGATGAATCGACCCATAATTCTACCGCCATTGGAACCTGCTGTCAGGTACTCTTTCCATCCTCTGGACTCCAACTCATCTTCATTCATTCCGGATGGTGCCTTAATTCGTGTATCCAATAGTCTTGCCCCTGGTATATCTTCACCATTAAAAGTCATTTTGAGCTCAGCGCCATTATTCCACTTGTCACCATAATGGCAAACCCACACTTTATATCTTCCCTTCACCAAAACAGGCGTAGTGAATTCAACTGAAGTAAGTCTATTTCCTTGAATCTCTATTTTCATGAAATCACCATGGTTATAATAAATTTCATTCAGGCTAGGTGGAATATAATTAACCATATAGTCTACATAGTTTCCTCCCCAAGACATCTTTGATAATTCACCTAATTTGAAGGTATAGTTGGGTGCTCCAGGTACCCTGAAATATTGAGTCAGCTGCCTGATTTCCGGTTGGTCAGCCACATCCCAATACACTGCAGTGGGCGCTCTCAGCTTGATGGCATAATGCTCTTCTACTTTATGCACTACTCCATTGGTAACAGAATTGTCACTTTCAGCTCTTATGATTGCAGATCCAGGCTCCAAAACCCCAAAGAATACATCCTCGTTGACCAACACTTCCTCTCCTTTTAGTCTAATGGTGATTACTTCCTGCGGGGCTTGGGTTTCGTGGGCCGTAGCTGTCACCAAATCTGCTATATACTTGATATTTGGCAGGATATGATATGCCATAAACAAGTTCAGACTATCTGAAGGATTACTCGGATCTCCCAAATGAGAATAACGGTTTTCTAAAGCAGCATAGCTATCAAAACCTGCTGCTGCCATAGTCTCATCAGACTCTGCCATTACAGTGTACCAAACACCTTCTTCCTCATTATTCAAGACATCATACCAACCTGTTGATTTTAATGCTTCTGAGAAAATAGAATATTCTTGTTTATCTTCAATCCACGCTGCAGCAGTCTTTGTCGGAGGGGACAGCACATTGTCAATGGCATGCATGACCCCATTCCCCAATTTGATATTGCTTTGAATAATATTGGCCTGACGGTTTACCCGTATAGAAGTCTGTCCATCCACATATTCAGCCCCAGTTACAAGGTATTTCCCATATTCTGTAGGTATGGGCAATTTCCCATCAGTAAAATTAGCTGTAGAAATGGTGTCTGTGAGCAGGTGATATCTTACAATATCTTTCGCTTCTTCTTCATTTAAACTTTCAAGGCTCAAACCATTATCATTCAAATATCCCTCTAGGGCCTCATTATTGGGCGCAAAGAAAGTATATGTTCCGTAAGCGCCAAGGTATCCCTCCGTATTGGAGATTTCCAAAACCTTCGAAAGGCTGGAATATTCATCCGGGTTTTGTCTCAAATAGCCACTGATATTGGTATCATCAGTGATATTGATATTGGAAGGTGGTTCAAATTCACAGCTGATCAATCCCAAGAACAGTATTGATACGAGAAATCCTGTCCACCTGCTCCAGTTTGATGTTATATATATAGTATTCATCTGCAGATATTTTAGGTTTATTTGATGTAGTAAGGATTTTGAACCAGCTCAGGGTTGGCATCCAATTCCAGATAAAACACTGGAAGGTAATGGCTTCGCGTATCCCTTAATTGGTTCAAAATTGAGTTCAGATTAGTCTCAGGGGCATTGGTAATCGCCGCGTTCAACATTAAATCCAGATTGGAGTAATTATCCATTTTGGATACCCTTAGCAGATCAAACCAGCGTTTTCCTTCAAAAGCCAATTCCCTAGCCCGTTCGGCCAATACATAACGCACGATATCATTGGCACTTGAAGCTGAAGGACTTTCTTCTGTAGCATCCACTGCACCACCTCGCTCTCTTATTTCGGCAACAATTTCAAGCGCTTCTTCTCCCCTACCAATTTGGGAGAGCCCTTCCGCCTTCATCAGCATTACATCTGCAAGACGGTAAACAATCCAGTTGGCATAGGAATCTGTCGCTTGGCGACGTTGACTTTCTCCCAAACCGATGTATTTCCAGATTTCTCCGCTGGACTTTAGCGTAACATCAATACTTCTTGCATCAATTTCTTCTGGAAAATTGATATCAAAACCATAGGTGTCTTCCAGCACAGAAGGATAGGCCAAAAACCTTCTTCCTTGGACCGTGCTGAACATATTAAAGAAGGCGTTGTTCTGAGGCGCCTCATATTGGATTTCGAAAATACTCTCTGTCGAATTTCCTTCCACAAAAAGAGACCTCAACCAGTTCTCTTGCTCTACCAAACTATAAGGACCTGCTAGCACCTTGTCCGCTGCCTCAACAGCTTCTTCATAATTTTCCATCCACAAATGCACATCTGCCTGAAGGGCATTGATGGCATATTTGGTCATCCTGCCCTTAGAAGCAGCTGAAGTCTCATAAGACTCATAAATATCAGCTTCCGCTAGATCCAAATCCTCTAATATTTGTGCAAGCACCTCTTCTTCACTGGCTTTGGGCATGGTCAATTCATCTTCATCACTGTCTATCGCATCAGTCACTAAGGGTACTTCTCCAAAGGTCCTTACGAGATAGAAATACATCAACGCCCTTAAGCCTCTTGCCTCTGCCACATAATTATTCAGGTCTTCCACTTGGAATGTTTCATCGGTATCCAATGCCTGAGGACCATTTTCAATGACATTATTACACAGGTTAATGGTACCATAGAAACCACTCCAATCCGCCAAGGGATTAGTCGCTTGGATATTCCCAAAAATAATTTGGGTATCATTATAGCTGGCACCCGTATTAAGAGCCAACATATAACCTCTCAACTCACCCCAAAGAAACATCCTCTCTGTCAGTTGGTAGCCTCTATAATTACCATTCAACGAGGCATAAGCCCCAATCAAAGCAGATCTAACTTGCTCTTTGGTTTGCCAAAAGTCCTGCTTGACCACCCCATTCACTGGACGAAGGTCCAGCCAGCTGTCACAGCCTGATCCCAAAATGGTCATCAAAACCAGAAATGTATAGGATATATATTTTTTAAACATGGTTATCTTCTTTTATTGAACAAATTAGAACCGCGCGTTGATACCTAGGGTAAAGGTTTGGGAAGGAGGAGTACGTGCCTCATCATACCCAATTTGAAAGAGTCTGTTCGCATTGGAACTCATCAAACCTACCTCTGGATCCTGACCTGTATAATTGGTCCAGGTAAAAAGGTTTTCTGCTGTCACATAAAAACTCAAGTCCTTTAATTTGATTCTGTCCAAAAATGCTTTCGGCATACCATATCGAACTGTAAGCGTTCTAAACCTCATAAATGAACCATCTTCTACATACCTGTCTGACCCTAACCAGTTATAACCTGTTCTGATCAATGCCCTTGGCATATCAGTTTCATCACCAGGCCTCCTCCAACGATTAAGTACCGCCGTATTCTGGTTGTCATAACCATACATGTTTTCGGTCAGCATTTTGGTGCGATTCACAATATCTGCCCCATAGCGGAAATTGAAATAACCTGAAATCTGCAAATTTTTATAAGTGATCCTTGGGCCAAAACCACCGGTCAACTTCGGATTGGCATCACCTAACCATACAATGTCTCTGTAGTCGATATTTCCATCATGATTGATATCCTCATACATGGCATCACCAGGCTGAAATTCATAAGCGATATTTGGATAGTTGAACATCATCTGCACCACATCACCATTAGGACCTGTAATCACATTACCATTGGCATCTCTTGCGATGGTCGATTCGCCATCTTTGTAAACCCCTTTGTATTTGAACCCATAGAATGAACCTAATGGGTTTCCTTCCTGAATGGTCACAAAATAATTCCCATTGGACTGCATCGCCTCCAAGTTATCGGTTTGATACAAATCAGAAATTTCTTGGATGATGTTTTCGTTTCTGGCCACATTGAAATCAAAGTCGATTTTGAGATCACCTTTCTTATACGGAGTAGTAAATACTGAAAGCTCCCAGCCTCTATTGTCCATGGTACCTATATTCATATCTATGGAAGAGAAACCGGAAGAACTTGGAATCCTAAGGCCATTGAAGAATAAGTCCTTAGTGCGCTTACGGTAAACGTCCAATCCTACTATAAACCTACTCTGGAACATCTCCAAGTTTAAACCGAAGTTGGTCTGTCCAACACTTTCCCATTTGTAATTGGTCAACTCCAAGTTATCCGGTACCACACCGGTTTCGCCCAAGTAATTCCAATTCAAATTAGAAAAGGTACTAAAATGCAGGTAGTTAGACCGGGGAGTATTGCCACTCTCACCGTAACTGGCCCTTAAGCTCAACTCGTTGATCACGCTTAGGCTTTGCATAAATGGCTCACCAGAAATTCTCCACCTACCTGAAACACTGGGGAAAGTTCCCCACCTATTATTTGAACCGAACTTAGAACTACCATCTCTTCGTAAAGAGCCATTGATAATATAGCGATCTAAAAAACCATACTGTACATTGGCCAACATGCCAATGGCCCTAGACTGGCTAGTAGAAGAAGAAAGTGAGATATTATCTGTCCTGGTCACTGAGGAAGGGTCCTGCAAGAATGATGACGGCGCATTGGTCGTCCCCACATAATAACCATCACTCCTTACTTCATAGGTTGTAAACATCAATAATCCCATCAGACTATGATCTTCACCCAGATCTGGTGTATAATACAGTTTACTAAAAGTCTGGGTAATCAAATTCTCATAATCAGAATTAGAAGCTCTATTAACATTTTGGTTGTTCAAAGGCAAGCCTGTAGCCACCTGAGGTAAAAAATCATATGATTTCGTATTATTGATATCGAATGCTACATCAGACTGGAACATCAGATCCGGTCTGATGTGATATTGCAAAGTAAACTTTGGAATGATCCGATTGCTCTCTGATACATTGGAAGCTTCCTCAGCCATGGCCAAAGGATTATAGGTACCAGCAAATGATCCTTGGATATTGGACTCAGGAGAGAAATAGTTAGGGGTCAAATTACCATACACATCATATTCATAAACTGACATATTAGGCATTTTCTCATAGGCCACAGAACGAAGGTTATTTCTCCAGTTCCTAGTCGTTTTTGAATTGGTATAAGAAAGATCTGTCATAATACGAATCTTTTTGGATACCAGATAATCCAAGCCTATTCTTGTCGCAAATCGGTCAAATCCTGTCCCTTTGGTTGTACCAACTGAACCATTTTTATTGACAGATACCCTGTAACGGGTTTTCTCTCCACCACCTGATAAGGCGATATTATGGTCAGTCATATGGCCCAGCTGCGTGATCTGATCGATCCAATCTGTATTATTGCTGTAATTATAAAAATAGTAAGGATCATAAGGGTCATAAGAGAATTCCTTGTTGGCATTAATATTCAAAGGCACGCCAAAACTATTCATATAGCCTTCAGCAATCAAAGTGGAATATTGGTCACCATTCAGCATGGGGATCTGATCAGGCTGCTTGGTCACAGCACCTCTGAAACTGTAGGTTACGGTTGGTTTGCCCTTAGAACCTCTTTTGGTAGTGATCACCAAAACACCATTAGAACCTCTGGACCCCCATAGTGCAGTGGCAGCCGCATCTCTCAATACGGTAATGGACTCAATATCAGAAGGTGCCACATTCAATAGCTGAGCATATTGCTGTTCATTGGCATTGGCAAAGTCAAAATTGGATGTCTCAGTTTGGAAAGGAATACCATCCACAACAATCAAAGGTTCTGAAGAGCCATTAATGGATGTCGTACCTCTAATACGAATAGACATCCCTGCACCAGGATCTCCAGAGTTGGATACAATATCCACACCGGCCATTCTTCCTTGCAAGGCTTGGTCAATGGATAAGGCTGACATTTCCTTTAATAGTTCAGCATCTACCCTTGTAGAGGAAGAAGTCAGGTCACGCTCATCTATTTTCATCATTCCCTGATCAATCATCTTCTCAGCCGTCACTTCGGCTACATCCAGTTCACTGACGTCAAACTCCAGTTGTACGTTGATCTCAGAACGACCATCGATAGGAAGTGTAATGGTTTTATAGCCTATAAATGAAATTCTGATCCTATTTTGTTTGCTGGATACTCTCAGGGAAAATTCACCGTTTACATCAGTGGCCACTCCTCTCAGAGTCCTTTCATCACTATCCACTTCTACAACAGTGGCACCAATGATCGATGTCCGATCTTCTTTGTCAATGACCTGTCCTTTGACAATTTCCAGGGTTTGTGCCTGCTGTTGCTGGCCATTTGCCCCTGTGTATATCAAGGTCAGCCCCATGACAAACCACAAAAGTTTCTTGGTAAAATCTTGCATAAGAAATATTTTGGTTATTGGGGTTAGTTAGTTTCTAATACTCTATCTATCTCATGTAATACCGCATAACTTCCCAGGACATTACTGTTAGGGATGTTTACATTGGCTACATTTCCTTTTTCATCAGTCACTGTCATGGTGTATGGAGGCTGAAAACCGTTGGCACTGTTATCGATAATAACCTTTTTGATTTCTCCTTCCACTGTAGCGAAAAGTGTAGAAAAATCTTCACCCTCTTCACTGACAATTTTTTTACCATCAGGTACGATAATATCCCTTGGAACAAAATGGTATTTGAGGAAAGTAGCTATAGCGTACAATTCTTCCGAATCGTTGGTATATGGGTCCGCTGGTATTACCCCTTCAGCGATCGCAGCATCCATGGCCTCATTGGACGGAACCAATACAGTAAAAAACTGGCCTGGAGAAACTCCTTCGATCTGTAAAGAATTAGGATCGTAAATACTGGAATTAGCAAGGTATTCAGCAAACTTGGAAAACTGGGGTGTCTCCAAAATTTTCTCCGAAAGTACTTTTTCAGTATAATTCAGCAATCCATCAGTATAGAAATCCACTCCATTATTTGCCTGGTAAGTTTCATCTGTATTTACACCTACTGGCTCATCACTATCTACATTTCCTGAAGCGACAAACACACCATTTTCATATTTGATGTATTCACCTCCGTAGGTTTCCAATATTCCAGAACCGGAAATATCATCAAGCTCATCAGGATCACTTAATCTGATTATGCTAAGTTCTACCATCCTAATCAACCTTTCATAGGCTTGGTTAGGCTCTCCATTATAGGTCCACTGGTTCCTTGCCCCTGGGTCATATTCAAATCCGGCCTCATTCAATTGCTGGTTGGACATCATCATCAAAGCAAAGTTTTGACCTGGATCGGAAACGGTGAATCTATAACTATCCAAAAGCGTTCTCATGATACTGTACTGAGGATCCAAATAAGGACGGCTATAAACCGTAAAGAAGAAATTACCCTCTTGGACTTTATTGGTACCATAGAACAAGCCATTGCTGAGTACCTTTTGGTCTGTAAGATCCGCTTCAGGATCAAATCTAGCCTCCTCATTTAGCAAGTTGGTAAACAATTGGAACCGGCTTGGCCACATAGCAGACTGCCACATATGCATGTTAACAAAATCAAACAAAATTTGATCTGGCACGCTCGATAGGTCTCCATAGTACTCTAGCAGCACTTCATCCAAAAATTGCTGCAACGGCTCATTCTCAGGGACAAAAAGTGTCCAACTGTCTGATTGGGCATCATTTCCTCCGCTGAGAAAGTTTTCATTATTTGGCGCAAAAGCATAAGCACCCGTATATGACTTGACATGAACAGGTCCCCCAAGGTCATATACTGGAGAAAATCGTTCAGTCAACTCTGGATACGAGGCAGCATCATAACTAATGGCTGTATTGTTTTGCCTGTTTCTAAACTCCATTTCCAAAATGGATTTGAACAAGCTATAATTGGGATTCTCAGAGAGGTAATCTGCTATATTTTGCATCGGCTCTATTACCCGGTCTACCACATGCACATAACCATTTTCTGCAATTACATTGCTCAGAACAATATTTGCATCGGCAACCTGAGCGCCTGAAAACGGTCGATCATAAAAACCTTCAATATCATCAGCAGTCAAATCCAACTGATCCAGGTAATGCTGTAAAAAATAAGGCAAATACTTATTATTATTGTCATCGAGGTTATAAGTTCCGATCCCGTTCCTATTGGCAGCCACGATATCCAGCTCTGTCCCCTCTACCATTTCTTTGAAGACTCCTTTATAATAGGCAGTTTTTCTTCGAAATGATGACGAAAGTGTATCCATTTGCGGTCCAGTTTGATAATAAGCAAGATCGGTCAGGTTATAGGCATTGTAAACCAATGAATAAGAAACAATCTCACGTGCTTTTTCTTCGCTGATGTCATCGACACCATTGATATTGTTTTCTTGGAAGTAAAGTTCAAAGGCTTCATCATTGGGCGCAAAAGCGGTCCAGTAACCTGCAGAGCTTAGTGTCTGCTTATAGCCTGCCTTCTCCACCAATTCCAAATAATGGTCAAAATTTCCCTTAAACCGAACAGAATCAGAGAGCACCTGATAAATAGGCCCCTCCAAACCTTCCGGCCTAGCATAATACTCATCGAATTCTTCCTTACAACCAATAAGAAAGACCCCAGACAAGCAAAAACATGCAAAAAGCAGTTTAGTAAAGTTGTTCATAGATTATTGAGGTTTTGTTAATCAACACTGAATCCCTTAATGAAAACCCTATCCTTCTTGACTTATAAAAGATTCTAAAGAATCAAACTTCCAATTAGGAATGATTTTTCAAAAATGGATTTATACGAAATTTATAAAACTGGTTTGCTAATAGTGTTATGGCTTATACTGGTAGACGGCTAGTATTTTTAATTTCCTATAAAAAGTATATTATTTAATCATGACTTATAACAAGTAAAAGAAACTTAGTATTAACCTTGGATAGAACTCTTAAAATCAAGAGGATAAAACAACTAAATCGATTTTATTTATCATTTCCCCATCTTATCTTATCAGATAATCAGCACAATTCATATCACCTATTTTTGATAAAAAGAAATGACTTTACGGTTAGAACTTTAATCTCTCCCATATCCTGTGGGATAAAAGAAAATTAATTCTATTTTCGCTACTGGCATAAACAACTTGGAGAACCATGTCCCGGATTTTTATATTTTCTCTTTTATTTCATTTTCTTTTTATCCAGATCACTATGGAAAAAGGAAACGCACAAAATATGCGGTTAAAGTTCGAACAGTTAGATGTCAATAATGGATTGCCACAAAACGCTGTATATGCCATCACAAAAGACAAATATGGTTTTATGTGGTTTGGCACCTGGGGAGGGGCAGTACGTTATGACGGGTACAATACTAAGATTTTTCGTGCCAATGGAAATGACAGCACAGCTCTTCGGGATAATAGAATAAGTGCCATAGTAACAGATTCATTGAAACAAGTTTGGATTCAGGTAGAACCCAAAACCATGATTTATCGGTACAATTATGGAAAAGAAAACTTTGAGGAATTCCCCATTGAGCAAGCACCTAATTTTATTCAAGAAAAGTTACGTGCCCGTTATAGTTACCATATCAAATATGAGGAAAATGAACAATATAACTGGCTTACTTCTAAAAATGGATTGATCCAAATCTATAAACAAGAGAATGACACCCTTATTTACTATCCTGACCCCATGGATCCTCAATCACTTTCTGATGAATTCACCAAATACCTCTATTTGGATGACCAGGACCATCTCTGGGTAGGCACCCAATCTGGTGGGATCAACCATACAGATCTTAACACCAAACCTTTTGTAAATTATCGAAAAGACCAAAATGGCCAAGGATTGATAGACAATGTGGTAAGGGCAATTTGTACCGATCATGAAGGCCGGATTTGGGTAGGCTCAGAAAACCATGGTATCACGATTATAGACACCACTAGTACAAATTCCACTTATACTTATATTGGTGACAACAAGCTCAAAGACCTTCAGATACGGAGTTTATTTTGTGATAGCAAAGGCTTGGTTTGGATAGGCACCAAAAATGGTCTGTCCTATTATGATCCCAAAAAAGATGCTTTTTTCCATGCCGCAAAAACAGATTGTAGTATCGGGATTTTTTCCATTGAAGAAGATCAACAAGGGAATATCTGGGTGGGATCTTTTTATGGTCTCTCCCGATATGACAAGGAAAAAGACCTTTTTCATTGTTACGACAATACCTTAGGACTTGCTGGAAAACAAATCATGGACCTTCTGATTGACCAAGAAAACACCCTTTGGATTGCAACAGAAGAAGGAGGAATAAGTAGAATGTCTTTAGACATTTCCCCGAAATTGGATGACAAACCTTTCATTATCAATTATTCCCATTCCAATAAAGTGGATGCAGGCCCACTTAGTAACCGTACCTACTCTTTGACAGAAGATAACAGTGGTAGTATTTGGATAGCCACAGATGCGGGCTTAAGTGTATTTGATCCTACCAAACAAAAATTCAAACACTTCACACTACAAAATGGTCTCACTGATGAATTTATCATGGCAGTAGCATTTGATGGTAATGGTGCTGTTTGGGCCAGCAACACCAAAGGGCTGAGCAAAATCAACACAACTAATGGTGAAATAAAGAACTTTAATATTTTTGATGGTTTACAGGGCAATGAATTCAAGCAAAGTGCTGTTTTTCTGAACAAGAATAACGGTAAACTGTTTTTTGGGGGGTCAAATGGTCTCACTTCGTTCATTCCTGAGCAAATAAAAATTAATCCTTTTCCTCCAAAAGTCATTTTGACCAATCTAAATGTCATGCACGAAGATGTGCATTTGGGAACCAAAGTCAGGGACAGGGAAATATTGAAAAATTCCCTACTCACAACGGAGGAAATCACACTTACTTGGTGGGACAAGACATTCAGACTGGAATTTGCAGCTTTGCACTATACTAACCCACTAAGCAATAAATACAAATACAAACTCGAAGGATATGATAGCGAATGGATTTACACAGATGCTTCCAGAAGGATAGCCCCCTACTCTAACCTATCTCCTGGAGATTATGTATTTAGGGTATATGGAGCCAATAGTGATGGAATATGGAGTGAACAACCTGCCACCTTGCGGATAAAAGTGCTACCACCTTGGTGGCTGAGCTGGTGGTCTATTGGTATTTACTTGATAGCTTTAGCATTATTTGCCTGGATGGTATACCGTTACCTCATTGCTAAAATACGCTATAGAAAAAGGGAAGCTATCCATCAGGCCAAGCTCCAATTTTTTACGGAAATATCCCATGAATTTAGGACGCCTCTGACGTTGATTATTGATCCACTGGAAAGACTTTTGAAAGAAAAACCCAAAAAACAAATTGCAGCAAAATACCACCTTTTGATGCATCGAAATGCCAATCAACTTTTAATGCTCATCAACCAACTATTGGATTTCCGTAAATTGGAATCAGGTCATTTAAAACTCAATCTTCAGCATTCAGACATAATTTCATTTGTTCTTAGTCTTGGCAGTTCATTTGAAGAAATGGCCAAAAAAGGTGCTATTGACTTTAAAATAATGACTTCTACTGACCATTTTATCATGGACTTTGATGCCGATAAGCTCACCATGGTATTGAACAACCTTCTATCTAACGCTTTTAAATTCACACCTAATAATGGACAAATCATCCTTAAAGTAGACAAAACCACAAGTCCAACCATGGGAATTACCATCCTTGTGCAGGACAATGGCCAAGGGATTCCCAAAGAAGATCAGGAAAAAATATTCACAATATTCTATCAGAGTCCTCATAATAAAAAGCAGCAAAAAGGCTCAGGTATTGGACTTAGCCTTTGCAAGGAATTAGTGGGTCTGCACGGTGGTAAAATTGAGGTGGACAGTACTTTAGGAAAAGGTACAAGTTTTTCAGTATTTCTACCTGTAAGTATTGATTCAACGCATGAAATTCCCCCAAGCAAGCTTGAAGAAATAAATATTGAGGAACCCCTAACTACTGGCATTGATCCATCCACTAAGCATACCAACGATTCTGATACTGAAACCCCTCTGATCTTGGTGGTTGATGACAATACAGATATTCGGTCTTATGTAGAAATGAGCTTCAATATGGAATACAGGGTCACAACTGCTACCAATGGTATCGAAGGTATTGACAAAGCCGTTAATAGTATTCCCGACCTCATCATCAGTGATTTAATGATGCCGGATATGAATGGACTACAACTCTGCAAACAACTCAAAACAGATGAACGTACCAGTCATATACCTATTATTTTACTCACTGCTCGCCAATCTGCTGAAGCCAAGATGGAAGGCTATGAAACAGGAGCCGATGCATATGTCACCAAACCTTTTAATACTGACATATTAAAAGCCCAAGTACAAAACCTTCTCGAGCAACGTCGTCTCTTGCGGGAAATATTTTCAAAAGGATCATCCGCAGAGTTCAAAAAGATTGCAATCAACTCCGCTGATGAAAAATTCCTTGAAAAAATCAAAGGCTTGATAGAAAGTAATCTGGAAACTGAAAATCTAGATATAGATTCCTTGGCTGCGCAGCTCAATATGAGCCGTTCCCAATTTTATAGAAAAATTAAGGCGCTGACCAACAAATCCGCTGCTGATTTTGTCAATACTTTTCGCATGAATAAGGCTGCCGAATATTTATTGACTGGAGACTATAATATTACCGAAACTGCTTATAAAGTAGGGTATAATATTCCCAATAATTTCAGTAGGGCTTTCACCAAACACTTTGGCAGCTCCCCCAGCCAATACATTAAGGAATCGAAAAAATAGGACAAAGCTCAAAATAGTAATGGTCCAATGAAACAAGATTTCATTTTATGTGAATGAATAATTTTTATCCGACCAAAGACTATAGTCTTACAGAGATAATATATATATCTCACAAAGACACCTACCTCCTTTGATTAATAAGATACGGTTAGAAAAACGGGTAAACATATAATTAAAAAAAACCAGCCATCCTCATTTGAGAACGGCTGGCTCACTAACAAATCCCTATTAATTAATTTTATAACTATTTCCTGATGGAGTCCTATAACTGAACTAGTCTAAGGATTTCCTCAAAGTAAACTGCCTTTGCCTCATCAGTAAGCTGCCAATAATAGGATACTCCTCCCTCATCAGCACCAAAACCAAAATATGTCCTTGGTCCAGCTGCAGATTCACCTGCTCCATCATAAAACTCTGTACCGGTCTCAAAGCGAACATATAACATGGCGCCTGATCCAGGGTCACCTCCTGCTGCTCCTACACTCTCTGCCAATACTTCTCCATTAGTATCTGTAGCCGCATAAAGAAAATTGATTGGCGTATTGATCCAAGCAAGCTGATTCTCCTCAGTTAGGGTAACCTCATCAAAGGTGGCATCATCCGTTTTCAAAATTTGGGCACTAATCACCTCTCCTCCTGCTGGATTATATGCTATTGGATTACCGCTATTATTGAACCAGTTAAGTCGATTATTTCTTGCAGCCCATTGTGTATTAAGAATCAATGGTGCTGTCAAGGCATTCCAGGCAATCTTATCATTTCCATCAAAGTCAGATGAACTGCCACTTCGGCCAATGATTATCAAATCTGCCGCATTGAGCATATCTATATCTTCTTGAGGCGCTGTACTCAAGGCACCATTATAATAAGTGTTGACATTAAAACCCTTTTCCCTTAGCCATTCTATTTGAGCATCATCATTGGCATCATCGGTAATAAACATGATCGTAAATAATGAGGTATCTACAGGAACTTCAACAGTAACCTCTTGACTAGTTGTAACTACTTTCCCGTCATCACTAGTAGCAGTCAACACAACAGTATAAGTACCTGCAGCAGAATAGCTGTGACTTGGGTTTTCTTCCGTTGAACTATTCCCATCGCCAAAATCCCATGAATAGCTGATTACATTCTCTGAAGTATTGGTAAAGTTCACAGTAAGACCCTCGTCATCAAATGTATAAGCGGCCATTGGCGGACCTACTACTGTCAACTCCTGGCTGGTCTGAACGCTCGTTCCACCTTGAGCAGTACTGTTCAATACCACTGTATAAGTGCCTGCTTCTTCATAAGTATGCATAGGATGTTCTTCTGTAGAAGTATTGCCATCTCCAAAATCCCATGAATAAGAAACCGCATTTTCGGATGAATTGGTAAAGTTAACTGCCAAATATTCCATTTCAAAAGCGAAATCTGCTTTCAAATTTTCGACAATGGTAATATCTTCATCGGCTTCAACTATGGTTCCATTAGCTCCCTTAGCAGTTAATACGACAGTATATATTCCAGCGTATTCATAGGTATGAGTGGGACTTTCTTCCGTAGAAGTATTGCCATCACCAAAATTCCAAGAATAAGAGCTAACATTTTCAGAAGAATTATTAAATGTAGCCTCCAGCTCATTTGTAACAGTCGTAAAACCTGCTATAGGTTCTGCAGGTTCCAGGCCTTCCTCAGTACAAGAAGGTAAAAACAAAGTCGAGAAGGCAAGGGTCATTAAGACCAGTAAATTTCCATAAAATTTTTTCATAATGATCATTTCGGGTTTCATTTCCTTAAACTGGATATTCAACCAAATTATGGTAAAATAAAAACAAAACCGTTATGCACTGTTCTGAGGCACATAAATAAGAGAATTGAAGAAAATACAAATTGTTAGAATTGATGGATGCAGCGTCATGCCAATTCTATATGGCATAAACAATTACCTTATATAAATCCTTATCTGGTTATGAGGGACTGAATGCAACTGTTAAAATCTCCTTAATCAAACCAACCACATGAAAGTGATAAACAAATACGCAAGGCCTAAGCATAAAATTAATTCTACTGGTCGCTTAAGTACACTAAATAAAATATTCAGGATCAAACAAATAAATACAAACCCAATATTAATTACTGTAAAATTTCTCCTAAATGCCAAATTTCAATTTCTGGACAACCATGACATTACAGCATTGTTAGTTCCACACTTTTATTTACTTTCCAAACATATTAAGCAGCACAACTGATGATATGGCAATTTGTAATACTAGATTTTTGCCTATTATAAATAAACTATACTCATGAAAACCTATCTTTTAACATTCTTATTCCTACTTATCAGTACCAAGGCAATTTTAGCTCAAAATGAAGTATTCCCTGATGGAACAGCTATCCCTGATTGGTTTAGAGAAACAAAGGCTACTGATATTAATGAACTCGGCAAGCATTACCAAATCACTGATTATGGTATAGAAGTAGACAGTACCCTTGTACAAACCGATAGGATCCAAGCAGTAATTGACCAAGCATATAAAAATGGCGGAGGGGTTATTATAATACCTAAAGGGACTTTTCTTAGTGGCTCCTTATTCTTCAAGCCTGGCACCCACCTCCATCTTAAGGAAGGTGCTGTACTAAAAGGAAGTGATGATATCAGTCATTTCAAACTACTGGACACCCGTATAGAAGGACAAAATAGGAAGTATTTTGCAGCCTTAGTCAATGCCGATGGTCTAGATGGATTTACCATTTCAGGAAAAGGAACTCTTAACGGAAACGGTTTGCGGTTCTGGAGATCTTTTTGGCTTAGAAGAAAATGGAATCCAGAATGTACCAATCTGGATGAAATGCGTCCCAGACTACTGTTCATTTCAAATAGTAAAAATATCCAGGTTTCCGGAATCCGATTGATCAATTCCCCCTTTTGGACCTCTCATTATTATAAATGCGAAAATGTAAAAATACTTGATCTTTATATTTTTGCACCCCACGAACCTCAACATGAAAAAGCGCCAAGTTCTGACGCCATCGACCTGGATGTCTGCAAAAATGTACTGGTAAAAAACTGCTATATGTCCGTCAATGACGATGCCATTGCTTTGAAAGGCGGAAAAGGCCCCAATGCAGACAAAGATCCAAATAATGGTGGAAATTATAATATTATTGTAGAAGACTGCGAATTCGGATATTGCCACAGTGCCTTGACCTGCGGAAGTGAATCCATCCACAACAAAAATATCATCCTACGCAGGACTAAGGTATCACATGCTACACGGCTCTTATGGTTAAAAATGAGACCGGACACGCCACAGCACTATGAACACATCTTGGTAGAGGATATAAAAGGAAATGCAAAAAGCATGTTATACATTAAGCCTTGGACACAGTTTTTTGACCTTAAAGGTGAAAAGAACATCAGAACATCAGCAGCTGATCACATCAGATTTCGAAATATTGATTTAGAATGTGACCAAGTATTCAATACTCGAGAATCTGATCAATACAAAGTATCCTATTTAAGCTTGGAAAACATCCAACTTTCTACTCCCGAGGATCAGGATGTCAAATTAGATTATATCCATCACCTTCAGTTTAAAAATACAAGTATTAATGGTAGACAAGTCGCCCAATAATCTATTGAAAGAAGATTTATTAAGGTAGCGATGCTTTATCTTAGATAATTTGAAAATACCTTCAATTCATTTTACTATAAAAAAGTGGAGCCATCAAATGGCTCCACTTTTTTATTAGCTCAGCAGTATTTTAAGACCTACCCAAATACAACAACCAACAGATTATCAAAACCTTACCAAAACTATATCAAAAAGAACGTTCATAAATGATAGCTTTTTGAACGTTTAGGATAGGTAATAACTGCAGTATTTTCACACCTTTAAATCAAGGTTTAGATATAGTCTAGGCTTAGGGTTAATAAATATCAGTAAGGTCTCCATGGTTGTTATGGCAATTGATCTGGAAAATTTATTTATCTAATAGGAAAATAAATTTAACACCAATTAGCCTCCCATGGAGACTTTATTTTTAGTCCATCAGATAAACGAAAAACTAAGATTAAAGCAATATTTCTCTCTAGAAGAAAAAATTTGTAAAACTCACCTATACCTTCCATTTACGTTTCAGTTTAGACCATAATGTCTCTTTCTGACTAAACTCTGGAATTTCATTCCCCAACAAATACCCATATGGGCTTAATCCTTCTACATGATCAAACACAATTTTTAATACCCCCATCAAAGGTATAAAAAGCATTACCCCAGATATCCCCCAAGTCCAGCCTCCTAGAATAATTGCCAAGATGACAGCTAAAGGATTTAATTTTATCTTCATCCCTACCACCATGGGTGTAATCAGGTTATTTTCAATTAGCTGAATGCTCCATAAGAGTAATAGCGTCAATAAGGGATATATCAATGAATCTGTAATCAGCAGTACATATACCACTGAAATAAAAGAAGATATAAACACACCGATATAAGGAATCAGGTTAAATATTGACACAAACAAAGCAAAGAACAAAAAATATTTCACTCCCAATACATAAAAAACAATGCTGGCCATTACAAACACGATAATGGTCACTAAAGAAAGTCCAATTAAATAATTCTTAATTAAGCCACTTGCCTCAACTATCCAGGACCGATCGCCCAACTTTTTATCAGTATGGCTAGTTTGAAGTCTTCGTAAAAATTCCATAAAAAACTCCCTGTAATAAATAAAAAAGAAAACTAATACCGGCATTATCCCCAAAGTCATAATGGTTTCTACTGAATCAACCAAAAATCCACTGATGGTCTTTGTATCGATCAAACTTGACAGCTGTATATCCAGGTCTCCTTCTGAAATTTGAACACCAAAAACCTGAAGACTATTTTGAATTGAAATAAGATACTGTTCTAATTTATTCCCTATTGCTGGAGTACTCTTCATTAAACCAACCAGTTGGTTGGCCAAAACATAAATGATAATAGCTACGGTCAAAGTGGTCATCAGGATACTTGCAATGATGGCTATTTTTCTAGAAATTCCTTTTTCTTCTAACCAATCACATACGGGCAATAATGCTATCGCCAAAAGTCCAGACCATGCAACAGGAATAAAAATAAATGAAGCCACTTTCAATACCACAAATATCAAACATAAGGCAATCAAAAAATAAGCAAAGGATTGCAGTATTGATTTATTACGGTCCATGAAAGTACATTTTTGGGTTAATATTGAATTATTAAGGCAAACGCTAAGCATTCTGACTTAACCAAATATATGTTCAAAAAATCATAGAAAATAGTAAATCCCCTAGCAATCTAGGGGATTTATAAAGCTTTAAGACTATTTTTAATAATTTACAGTTTAAGCTCAAAACTCCTTTAAAATCAATTTTGCCAAAACTGGAAAATGATCTGATGCATAAGTCTCGTTGATCACCTCATGTGATTCAACCTCAAAATCCTTAGTATTTTTATAAATAATATAATCAATGATCTTTCTTGGATTGTTGGTAGAAGCTGTATTGGCACAGCCTGATTTACAAGTCCGCTCAAAATATCTATCAAAATGAAGAATGGCGGGGCTGCTGGGAACGGCATTAAAATCACCTACTACAATTGCGGGAATTTCATTATCCGTAGATTCATCAAAATACTTCGTAATAAATTTTGCTTGCGCTAAGCCATTCGACTCACTTGTAAAATCCATATGGGTATTTCCAAAATAAATCTTTGATTCTTCAGTAAGACTTACCGTAACCAAAGAAAGGGTTCGCTGTTCAGTGCCCTCTTCTTTAGGGAGCTTGATCGTCTTTTCATTTGATAAAGGATACTTGGATAAGATAGCTGTTCCATATTCTCCTTCCTTATAGTCAATACCTTTTGAGAAATAATAATAATCATAGCCGGCCAATTCGCCGAGTTTTTCGGCCATATGTAAATCCGATCCTGACCTTTCGGTATAAACATCGACTTCTTGCAAACCCACAATGTCAGCATTACTCTCTTTGATCACCTTTGCTACAGCTTCTAAATCAATCAAATCAGGCTTGGATGGAGGATTGGAATGGTGGATATTATAGGACAATACGGTGATTTCTTTTGTGCTTTTTGGTTTTTCCATTTCTGGTGTAGGCTGCTCACCTTCTTTACAGGAAATTAACCCCAACCAGATAGACAATATGATATAAATTAATTTCATTTTTCTTATGGATTATTTAGTTATGCAAAAAGAATTAGTAGTCTATGGAAATCTTCTAATGTTGAGTCAAAACAAGCTATTTGAAACTTTCAAAAACATTTAAATGGCCCAAGCCAATTAATCTACTTATATTTATTGATTGGCCAGTTGTTCAAGAACCCTATTCGGGTAGTTACTGATAATCCCATCCACTCCCAATTCAATCATTTTGGCGATATCAGCTTCTTCATCTACTGTCCAAGTTATCAGCTTCATTCCTGAACTTTTGCATTTTTTTAATAATGCTTCATCTACCATCGTGTACAAGGGACTATACACTTCAGGCACAAAATTCAACTTGGACATATAGGTTTCAAAATCCTTCTTATAAACAGCCAAATATGACAATCGCACATTAGGATATTTCTTATGAAGATAGTTTAGGCACCTGGGATCTCCAGACTGAATTACCAAGCGATCTTTCAAGTTTTTGCTTAGTAAAATATCCATCACCTTGTCCGCATATTCCTCATATGGATAAACGAGTCCTTTTTCCTCTTTTAGCTTGCTTGATTTTATTTCGATATTGTAGCATATAGGTTCCAAACCGTTGTGTTGGATAAAATTCTCCACTGAATCAATCACATCAGAGGCCAGTGGTATCCTTGCTTTAAACCTTTTTTTATCTGGAAACCTATCATGATACTTGCTGCCGATGTCATATTCCTTTATATCAGCGTAATTCATTTTGCAGAAAATTAACCTTTTGGCCTCTTCTCCCGGTATTTCTTCTCCTTGAGTTCCTAAGGTATATTTTGGATTAATATGGGCATCATGCGCTAAGATGACCTTTCCGTCCTTTGATATTTGAAGATCGAATTCCAAAGTGTTTACTCCTAATTTGACAGCTTCAATCATCGCCTCCAAGGTGTTTTGTGGCATTAACCCTGCAGCTCCCCTGTGACCTTCTACTTTGGGGTTTTGAGTCTCTGGGCCAAATGTTTCTTGTCGTGCCAATAAAGGATGTAAACCAAATACCAGTATCACAAACAAAATTAGTTGCAGTCCTCTCATGTAAGTTTGATAATTTTCTATTTATAGATTCAGATAATAGTAGCGTGAATTTGAAGCAAAAATTCCTTGAAAAGAATCATATAACTGATTTTAAAAAAGGGCCCAAAAGAATTACTATTTGGGCCCAAATTCAATTATACAAAACAAGTAAAATTAATAACCAGGATTTTGTTCCAATCCAGGATTGACTTTTAAACTACTCTCATGGTATGGCCATAAATACTGATGCTGAGCAAAAGATCTGTCTTCAATTTTTAGGGAAACCAATTGTCCATCCACTTTCCTCGTATGTCCCAAAGCTGGTTGGTTCAATACATCCTCAGCAATCCTCCAACGAATAATATCATCATACCTACGACCTTCCGCAGCCAACTCAATCCTTCTTTCATTTCGGATCAATTGAACCCATTGATTTTGGCTAAAGGCACTGTATTCTGGAAGTGTTACATCTGCTTCAGACATATCCAAGCCAGCGCGCTCTCTTAATTGGTTGATACAGTCCTTGGCCAGTGCATCCACATCATTTAACATGATTTTTGCCTCAGCGTAAGTCAACAAAACTTCTGCATATCTTAAAAGAGGGAACTCCATATTACTTCCATTCTTGAAAGCATCATCATCAGAAACGAACTTGCGGAACCAATATCCAGAACCTCCAGCACGGGTCTTTTCATAAAACATGGTAGATTCAGGATTGTAAACATCTATTGTTTCGCCATAAAAATCATCGCCATGCCCCATAATGCTGAATGCATATCTTGGATCTCTATTTAAATTAGGATCAAGTTCGTATTCTTCCTTCGTATGATAAGGACAATCATCAATGGTATTGCCTTGCAAAGTCCAATAACTGTCCACCAATGATTTTAATGGTACAATATAGGATTGACCGTATCCTGTTCTAAAATGAGGGCCTAAATGAGGAAATGCATACGTGCTTCCACTGAAACTTTCTCTGTTTTGATGAAGAATCACCTCATCATTTTTATCAGAAGCTTCATATTGGAATAATTCCCCATAAACAGGATGCAGGGCATATTCTTTACTATCCATAATCTCTTTGGCCAATCTTGCTGCTAATTCGTAGCGCTCAAAATACAATGCATAGCGCATAATGATGGCTTTTAAAGAAAGCTGGTTCAACATGTATTTGTTGGAGGAATAAGTACCCACAGGAAGCTTATTGGCTATTTCTTCACCCAAAGGGAAAATAGTTTCCAAAATTTCCTCTTTTGGTGTCGCAGGCTGTCTAGCTTTATCAAGATCTGCAGGTTCCAAGACAAAAGGTACGTCGCCCCATCTTGAAGTCAATATAAAATAGTGCCAAATACGGATTCCTTGAAGGATATTGGAATAGCTCTCTCTAACTGCTTCATCTTCTACATAGGGCACGTCTACTTTATCGATAAAAGTATTTAGTCTTCCTAAGTGCTTCATATGTAAACTATAATAGTATTCCATGGCACTAGAGTTGGCATTAAGGTTGCCATTTCCAATAATCTGATGATGGTCGCCACTTAGCCGGGCATAGGCATTATCTGATCTTCCATCCTGCATATACAGCATCAACCTACGGTCACTATTATGTGTAAAAACATCTCTATAACTACTATAAACTACACGGCGTAGGTCCTCTTCATCATTGTAAAACTCTTCAAATGATGTTGCTGTTGGATCTGTCTTATCCAAGAAGTTCTCGCAGCCCGTAAGGGACAGGCATGCTATTATTAATATTATGGTGAATCTTTTCATTTCTGAGAATTAGTTTAAAGTATGGTGAATTTCACGCCAAGACTATAAGTAGCCATTCTTGGATAGCTGCCATTTCCTCCATTATCTTCAGGCTCTAGACCTTCCCAATTGGTAAAAGTGAAGGCATCCTGCGCATTAACATACATGCGCAAATTTTGAACTCCCTTCATCGGTTTAGGAATGGTATAGCCCAATTGCAAAGTTTTTATCCTGAAATAGGAAGCATCACTCAACCATATATCACTTAAATTGGCATTTGGGCTGGTGCCGGTCCATACCCTTGGGAACCTACTATTAGGCGTCTCAGGAGTCCATCTATTATCCATATAATATTGCCTTGGAGTACCAAGAGAATTAGTACTACCATCCATAATTACTGGATATCCTTCAAGACCATTTACCCTTCCTAGTCTTTTACCTACTCCTTGACCTAAGAAACTGAAATCCCAGTTTTTATATCTTAAATTCATATTGACGGAATAGTTCATATGAGGAAAAGGATCTCCTAGATATACCCTGTCCTTTTCATTAATGATACCATCATTGTTTTGATCTACATATCGAATATCTCCGGGAAGGGTGTTTGGAAGTTTGGCTTCAGTGGAGTTTAATTCGTCTTCAGATTGGAAATAGCCGTCACTTTCATATCCGTAATAATTATTTATCGCACTTCCGTTATACCATATTTTATCAATATTACCTTTAAAAACCAAGGTGTCTGAAACATTATAACCTGCTTTAAGTACTTTGTTATTATTGTCAAACAACATACCTCCAATACTGTACTGGAAATCGCCAATATTATCACTCCAATTGGCTGATACTTCCCAACCTTTATTTTCTACTTCACCGATATTAACAGATGTTTCCAGATAATAGGAACCAGTCAAAGGAGGAACAGGGAAATCCCCATATACTAGGTCTGTAGAGTGTTTATTATAAATTTCACCTGTTAAGGAAAGCCTGTTTTTAAACAAATTCACATCTAGTCCAATATTACTTTGTGTCTGGTTTTCCCATGTAAAACTAGGATTAGGCACCCTCATGGTCCAGCCCCAGGTATTTACGCTTTCTTGCCATAAATATGGCGCTACATTTTCATTCCCTACTTTACCATAGGAAAATCTAAATTTTATATTGTTTACTATGCCTCTTTCGTTAAGATCCCTGAAAAAACTCTCATTGTGCATATTCCAAGCTACCGCTGCAGAAGGGAAGAAACCCCATCGGTATCCAGGAGCAAATTTTGAGCTACCATCTTTTCTCGCAGTGACCTCTAATAGATATCGCTCATCAAACGAATAGTTCATCTTGGTATAGAATGAAGCCTTGGCAATTTCTCTATAGTCTGTATAAACATGGTTCATGATCTCTGAACCAGCTATCAAATAGATTTTGTCTTTTTCATTCCTTAGTTTACTCTCATAATTGATATTACCTCTTGCAGTAAACTGACTTACACTGACTCCTTGAGATGCACCGACTGCATTGGGCCAGGTAGTGGTTGGTCTCCCTTCTTCATCATAAAACTTAAAAGTTTCTCTTTTATATTTATTAGCAGACTTATTGATCATATAGGAAACATTACCGCTTAAGTGCAAGTTGTCATTGATATGATACTTAGGTCTTAAGTTTATCGTACTTCGATCATAAAGATTGTTATAAAGGCCACCATGGTGAATACTGGCCACAGGGTTCCGATCATCGTATAAGGCATAGTGCTCTGGAAGGTCTGAATCATAAAATACTGCTTGAGTAGGATTCATCCTCCATGCATCTGTATATAAACCGTGACCATTAGTATTGGCATAAAGTCTATCCACTTGTAACCTTCTTGCATAGAAATCAGCTAAAAGAACAAACTTATCGTTGATATTGATATTGGTATTGAAACGAGCAGTAAATTTCTCACTTCCTTCATTGATATTAAGCCCATTTTCCTTAAGATATGCCAGCATTAGGTTAAAGGTACCTACCCCACCACCACCGGAGATATTAGAGGAAACATTATAGGAATGTGCCCTTCTTTCCATAATTTCCTCTACCCAATTGGTATTAGGTAATTCTCCCTGTTCACTTAAAGCGATATCTTCTTCAGTATAAAGTAGGCTTTGCCCCTGAATAGACCTTGCTTCATTGTTCAACCTCATATAATCAGCTGAATTGACAAAGTCCGGCATCATAATAGGATCATTAACCGCAGTCCAAGCATGCATATCAACTTTGAATTTACCGGTAGTACCTCTTTTGGTTTCTATGATAATTACCCCATTAGCTCCTCTGGAACCATACATAGAAGCTGAAGCAGCGTCCTTTAGCACACTTATACTTTTGATTTGATTGGGATCAAGGTCTGTTAAACTTTGTTCCATACCGTCCACTATTACCAATGGGGAAGCACTTTGTAAAGTGGCAATACCACGAATATTAATACTACCCGGAACTCCTCCTGGAATATTTGAAGCTTGCATCATGGTTACCCCAGGGAGCGTCCCACTAAAAGCTTCTTGTAATTTTGCAAGAGGGCGGTTAACTACCCTTTCCATATCCAAATCAGAAACTGCCGATGCTACGTGTTTCTTTTCCACGGCACTATAACCAAATACAACAACCTCATCCAAAGCAGCGCTTTCTTCCTGAAGTACCATATTGATGTTTGAGCGATTGTTAACACTGATTTCTTGATCCTTAAAGCCCATCATGCTGAATATCAAAATAGCATCTGTATCCGTTGTGATAGTAAACTTCCCATCAAGGTCAGCTACTGTCCCCAGGTTGGTTCCTTTTACCAAGACAGTAGCTCCGGGTAGTGGTTGGCCTCCTTGATCTCGAATGGTACCAGTAATTTTAATCTTATCCAAAGGCCCAACAGGTCTTTCCTCCAGTTTAACTGAAATACTATTATTAAGCTGCTGAAACTTCAATGGATATTTTGTAGATAATTTATCTAAAAGTGCTGCTACAGTAAGTTTGCTCTTGGCTAAGCTAAACCTTAATTCGCTATTAATTATCGACTCATCGTATAGAAATACGAATTCTGTCATGGATTCAACCTGTTGAAAAACAGACTGCAAACTAGCATTGTCAGCTTCAAATTCTATACTGACTTCTTTTGGATTTATCCCTTGCTCTCTAGCTGCTAAGGATAGTTGTGTGCACAACAAATTTAGCCCTACCAATATGGACAACAGCTTTGTTTTACACAGCAATTGTTTTGTAATAGTATTAAACATAA
Organism: Echinicola salinicaeni; assembly: GCF_014280965.1. GTDB lineage: Bacteria > Bacteroidota > Bacteroidia > Cytophagales > Cyclobacteriaceae > Echinicola > Echinicola salinicaeni. The sequence continues at coordinate 173,678 of NZ_JACODZ010000009.1, read as the reverse complement.
ATTTAAAGGTTAGTTAAGTTAATTTTAACGGTTTCATTAGTCGATACTTAAAATTCTTAATGAGCAGTGGTAAGCCGATTTCCGACTTTTGGCTTACCACTTTATTGTATCAAATCATAGGTTAATGGTAATCTTGAGTTAGGATTTAATTCATAGGCATACTATTTTTCACTGGAAGCTATTTTTATTCTACCATTGGAAACCTTTTCCCAATGAATATTTTTTATGAACTGTATTTGATTCAAAAGATTTGATAAACTGTCCTTTTTGAATTTCCCTGAGATGGTCTGATTAGCTGTTGCCTTGTCTTCAAAAATGATATGGACATCATAATTTCTCTCTATTATTCGCCCCAATTCCTCCAAGGATATATTGTTTAGATAAAAAAGCCCTTTTCTCCACGCCAATACCTTTTCCATATCCACTGTTTGCTTCTTCAAGGTATTATTAGGATTTAGTATTGCTTCCTGATTGGCAACCAAAGCCACCTTTTGCTTTTTGGAAATGGTCTCTACAAGTACCTTACCTTCTAGTACACTTACCTTAGGGATTTCATCCTCATAGGCATTGACATTAAAGGAGGTTCCAAGCACACTGGTGTTTATTTTTTTGGCCTTTACTTTAAATGGTCTATTTTTATCCTTAGCTACCTCAAAATAGACTTCACCCTTTACTTTTACTTCACGGATAGACTTGCCAAATTCGCCTGGATAGGAAATACTGGAAAGTGCATTAAGAAAAACTTTAGTTCCATCCTCCAATATAAATTCCAATATCTCTCCAGTAGCAGTTTCCTTAGTGACCCAATCCTTCTCGGGATTATATAAAACAGTTGAAAAAATCCAATATCCAACCAAAAACAAAACAGCAATTGCTGCAGCATATTTCCAAGCTCCCATAAAGATAGATCTAGGTTTTGCCTTTACCGTATTCGAATTAAGCGCCTGCTGCTTAATCCGTTTAAGTATTTCTGTTCTTACATCACTTAAGTCTTTGCTAAACATCTCGTGTTTAGATGAACTTACTTTTTCAAACCATTCATCAATTACCTGGTTTTCTTCCTCGGAAGTCTTTCCTTCAAGATATTTCTTTAGGAGCTGATCAAATTCTTTTTCGCTTATCATTCGCGTGTTATTTGATCTATAGTAGAAGTAAGGGAGTCTTACACCTACGCGAAATTCAAAAAAATCAGAATTTTAATAATTAGTTAACAAAGCAAACCTACACTTAACACTAAAAATCAAACAATTCCCAAAATAAACATCATGGCAACACCAAGGTCTGATGATTTTCTAAGATGGTTTAATGCTTTATTAAGTTGGTTTTCAACCGTACTTTTAGAAATCCCTAATTGATTGGCGATTTCTTGATTGGACATATGTTGATACCTGCTAAGAGTAAAAATTTCCCTGCACCTTGTAGGGAGTTCTATTAACTTTTGGTCAATTTGAAAATGAAGTTCCTTTAGATAAATTTTTTCTTCCACATCATTTTTGGAAATAAGAACTTCAGTAAATTCTTCGTAAAACTTTTTTTGCAAGTCTTGTTTTCTGATATATTCTATAAAGCGATATTTTGTTGCTTGATATAGGTAAGCATAGGGATTTTTTATATCTAAACTTTCTCGGCGATTCCATATATCCAAAAAGATTTCCTGAACAAAATCCTTACTTAAGTCTTCATCCCCTGTTGCAGCTAAACTAAGATGATAAAGTTTCTCCCAATATTTGTTATATAGATTTTCAAAAGCTTCCCAAGAGCCCTCCTTTATGGCCATTATATGGCAGGTATCTTCGTTGAGTTTCTTTTCGTAAATCTTCGACATATCCTTTTAATATAACATTTTGAAACGCTTGCAAAACTCGAAGAATTATAATAAAAAATGTAAAACAGGTATTATGTTTTCTTTAATAATCCCCGAGCTTCATAAACCTAAAAACATTTTAATGAAACAAATAATCAATCATTAAAAAGATATTTTCTTAGTTTATTTTTTATGACATGTAATTTATTTAAAATTTCAATATAAATGAAAGTTATTAATACAAAATTTAACATAACATTATATTATAAAGTATAATTGTGTTTAACCAATATAGTTTTTTTCGTTATCCTTCTATTTCAAGAAATTAAATCATCATGAATATGCTACATCTTTTCACGGTCAATTTTGCAGTATTGACAACAATGCTTTTTGCAACCATTACAATTCAGGACATCTATGCGAGAAGCTCTCCCAATATCATCATCTTTTTCACCGATGACCAAGGTTATGCGGATGTAGGGTGTTATGGTGCTGAAGGCTATGAAACACCCAACTTTGATGAATTAGCTGCCAGTGGCATTAAGTTCACCGATTTTTATGTCCCCGCCACTGTATGTACTCCATCGAGAGCAGGACTATTGACAGGTCGGTATCCCAAAAGAAGCCAACTCCATGAAGCTGTACTATTCCCCTATTCGGAAGAGGGGCTAAAACCTGAGGAATATACCATGGCCGAAATGCTTAAATCAAGTGGCTATTCTACCTATTGTATAGGAAAATGGCACCTGGGACATCAAGAAGAATTTATGCCCAACAATCAAGGATTCGATGAGTTTTATGGAGTTCCCTACTCCAACGATATGGATAATTACTACTATAAAAGAAATAATTTCCAATCTCCACCGCTTCCCTTTTATAGAAACACAAAATTAATCGAGAATGGACCAGACCAAAGGTACCTTACTAAAAGATATACTGAAGAAACCATCAAACAAATAAAGAACAGAGGTAATCAGCCATTTTTCATCTATTTAGCCCATAATATGCCACATAAACCTTTATATGCTTCTCCAGATTTTGAGGGAAAGAGTGGAAAAGGAATCTATGCAGATGTTATCATGGAACTGGATTGGAGCATGGGAGAAATTATCAAAACATTAAAAGAAGAGGGTATTTACGAAAATACCATCATTATTTTCACCTCTGATAATGGTCCTCAAGTAGGGTCTGCTCAACCCCTAAGGGGCAAAAAAGCCCAAACTTGGGAAGGGGGGCAACGCGTTCCAGGGATCATTTCATGGCCTTCAGTGATACCTGCTGATATTGAAAGTGAGCAGTTTGTAAGTACATTGGATCTATATCCTACCCTTGCCCATATTGCTGGAGCTAAAATCCCTGAAGGTTTAAAAATGGACGGAATAGATATAAGTAAATACTTATACGCTCCTGAAAAAGAAAACCTCCCTGACCGACCTTTTTATTATTATGCAAGAAATGGAAAAGTAGAGGGCATCAGGCTTGGCAAATGGAAATTACATATAGAAAAGTCCATTGGTTGGAACCAAGAAGAAAATGGAACATTCAAAGTGTCCCTTTATAATCTAGATGAGGATGTTTCTGAAGAAAGAAATGTGGCGGATAAGTATCCAAACATTGTTAAAAAGCTATCAGATATGATCAATGAATTTGAAGAGGGGTTTTCTTAATCAAATCTCCCAGTTAAGTACAATTTTTAGCCCGACCATAAATATCAGAAAGCGTTCAGTACAGCACCGAACGCTTTCTTCATTTTAATCCTAGGTAATAGGAGCTACTCGTGATCGCCAAAATATGAATACGCAAAACAAATATCCTATTCAGAATGAAGAAAGATTTAAGCTATAAAAAAACAACCTTTATTTTATTTAAATGGGATTTGAAACTAGCTACAACAATTTTCGATCCATTCCTAAAATGGCGGCAATAAGATTTAGGTTTTTACTCCGTAGTAATATAAAATATACCCTTCACAGCACGTTCGCTTCCGTCAGTTGGAACATTCACGATCTCGTCTTCATCATATCCTTTTACATACAAGGTACTGGAACCTCCCCCATCCAGATTAAGGATATCGCTACAGCCCAAGGCCAGACAAAAAAACTGTACCTCTTCCAATGTCATCCCTGCTGCTTTTTCGGATCTCCCACCAATAACCATAAACAATAAATGACCATCCACAAAAGCGATAACAGAGCGCGGATGTCTTTTAAGCACAAAAGGAGTCCCAGTCAAATCCACCTTCTTCCCATCGTCCATTAAAAGAGGACCAGAAGTTAAAACATGATCAGCTTGTCCTTCAATTCTCATTTCTTTTTCCTTAGACCAATCAGTAATATCCACTTGATTTCCTCGAACCAAAACAGCCCCTGTGGCTCTATTAGAAAATTCTTCTGATTCAGTATGGGCCAAGATTTCACCCTCAATCATGATCAAATGGCGACTTTGCCCCAGTGGTTCATCATGATTCCTGAAAAAAGAACCATTAATGGCCGCAATAGCACCTTGTTCCTTTGCCAGAACAGAGGTTTTTTCCATAGAATCAGCCATTCCTACGTAATAATTTAATTTTGCTGCAGCTGTATCAATGTCGAGAATAAATATTTCTTGCGGAGAATCAAAAATACTAATGCTTGCTGTTTTCACTTCCATTCCCACGGCAACCTTCTTTGTATTCCATTTCACTTCCTCTATTTTTTCCCTATCAGCTTTAGCCGGCTTAAGTGATAACCTATCCTGAGAAATAGCTTCACTACTGAAAATCATCATCAATAAACCAAAGGTGATGACTATTTTATTTTTGTACATATATATAATTAAATCAATTTAAGAAAAGAGGGGAAAGTCAATATCCTTGACTTTCCCGTTTGAAATTTACCCGTTGAAAGTTAATCTGGTTAACCTTGAGTCAAAAGAGGGCTTAATAATTATTTTCAAAATGAATACACCAATAATGGAGACTTGCTACTGATAAGCAAGGTCATTACTTTTTTACAATTTTTCTAACCCTATGGTTACTAAGGTCTGACACATAAATAGCACCATTCATTACTTCCACATCTGTAGGATTAGAAAACTGTGCTACGGCATTTAATCCATCTAAAAAGCCACGAACAGTACCTCCTATAGTAGATACTTCATCTTCTTTAATCATCCTAATTTTATGATTGGACAAGTCTGCGACGATGATTTCTCCAGATGCTCCCACACCCACTCCATAAGGATTATTAAACTGAGCTTCATCAGCAAAACCATCACGGTTACCTTGACTACTTCCTGCAATAGTACTGACCTCATCAGTGCTTAGATTGATTCTCCTTATCAAATGGTTAATACGATCAGCAACGATAATATTTCCTTCATTATCCAAATCCAAACCAGAAGGGTTACTGAACATTGCTTCTGATAAAGCGCCATCTTGATAACCTCTTTCACCTCTTCCGGCTACAGTACTTACCGTTCCATCAACATCAATTTTTCTAATCATATGGTTAATATTATCAGCTACGTACAACACACCATTATCATCTACCGTCACATCCAAGGGCTGATTAAACTGGGCGATATTACCTGGACCATTAGCATAACCTGCAGTTCCCGTTCCGGCGACTGTGCTTACATTTCCTTCAGTATCGATTTTTCTAATGGCGTGATTATTACGGTCTGCTATATAAATATTCCCCTCTTTATCCACACATGACTTCCAGGGATAATCTAATGTTGCTGAAACAATAGGACCATTAAGGAAGCCTTTTTCGCCAGTACCGAGAACTGTAGTAACATTACCTTCCAAATCCAATTTCCTGATAGCGTTATTTGTTCTGTCTGTAATTATGAGATAGCCATCTGGATGCTTGGCCACACCTTCTGGATTTCTGAAAAAAGCGTTTTCACCTTGACCATCAATCAGGCCATACTCACTGTTTCCCGCTAAAGTGGAAACTGTATATTCCTCAGGAGCTACCAAATATTTAAATGAAAGATCTGCCCCAGCAGCATCTTCACCATTAACAATTAAGGACAGATTACTTGTACCTTCACCATCAGGAACTACTACTTGTATTTCCCCTTTATCTGCTTCCAAAACTATTCCAGGTCTCCCATTAAACAATATTTCGTTTTCTTCACGAACAGAAGAAAAACCTTTTCCTTTGATGACCACAACATCATTAGTAAATCCCTCCTGAGGTATCATGGTATAAACAAAAGCCTTATAATCTAAAACTGGCCCATTATCCTCCTCTGTACAGGACCAAAGCGAACATACTATTAATGTCCAAACTAGAAAATTGATATATTTCATGATTAGTGTTGCTTAGATTGATTATATATTAATTTTCATTTGCCAAAATTGCCCAACCATTGGCAACCGGTCTAGGACTGCCATCTGAAGGTCTGTTTCTAATATGAAACACTTCAGACAAACTATGTAAAGTGACAAATGTAGAAGAACCACCACCATCCAAATTAGTGGCATCCTTTACTCCCAAGGCCTTAAATATTGCGCCCAATTCCGATAAGGTTAAACCATTAGAATAATCAAAATCCCTTCCATCAACTACGATAAAATAAACTTCCTTAAGATCGTTAAAGCCCACTCCTGTTCTTGGATGAATTGCCGCATTACTATTGGGAGCCAGATCATAATCTTTCACCAATAAATCACCTGCTCCAAGACCAAATAGTAAATCATCCTTATATAGTTCAAAATCCTCGGACAAAGCTATTACAGGTTTCCCATTCTTATCTATTCCAAAAAATGATTCCAACATAGCGGTGGATTTAATCACTTCACCATCAAGAACTACAATTCCCCTGGGTTCACCAGTGGACATATTAAAAAAGTCTGAATTGACAGCACCTACAACCTTTTTACCTGGAACTTCCACATAATTCATCATTTCCGGGATGGCCTGCATGCCATACCCTTTACTTCCATAAGGCATTATAGCTTGTAATTCCACACCATCAACTTTTAGGTCTACCTTGAACACAAACATTCTCATTGATAAACCTTTCATGGACAAATAATGAATATCCGTTTCTTCTACTCCTGCTGATACCATAAATGTGGTGTCCCAAAAAACATTGCTAAGCAAATCGGTACTGTCCATCAACCTTTGCGTAATTGGCGAAAGTTCTTCCTCTATAATAGAAGGTTGTGTATCCTCATTTTCACAACTAGCCGTTGTTATTGCCAATACGACCAGCATAAATAAGGAATAGTAATAATTTATATATTTAGTCATCCTTTTCTATATTTTATGATTAATAACCAGGGTTTTGAACTAGCTTATCATTCAGCATCAGTTCAGTTTCGGGAATAGGCAATAAGGTTTCCCTTTCTTGAATACCAATTTCCTCTACAGCTTTACCTGTCCTTACTAAATCTACCCATCTAAACCCTTCTGCAAATAATTCTCGACGACGTTCTTCCAATAACAGATCTAGATATTCTGCCTCTGAAGAAGCAGAAACAGGATTCAATCCCCTTGAAGCTCTCAGTTCGTTTAATCTGCCCAATCCGGCTAAGCCTTGTCCTTCAGCACTGATCAAATACATTTCAGCGAGTCGACTTACGTTCAACTGATCAGTCCCTGTCTGTCCACTTGGATATTTATTGACCACATCAAGTCCCTCATAGGTATCTACAGAAATCGATGATCTATTATCATTCGCAGTAAACATGTCCATGGCCCATGGATTTGGTTTGAAGACATAAGAGCCACTTTGAGGATGGGCATAAGTATAAAACCAAGTACTTAGATTTATACTGGATTCGATTGTTAGATTGACAAAAGCAAATATTAATTCTGAATTGTCTTGTCTTCTAAATATTTTCTCAAAGCTATCCAACTCAAAATAAGGTTTAGCAATCAGTTCTTCCGCCAATGCAGCTGCTTCTGCCTTTTTACCTTGCTGTAATTTAGCTCTAGCCATAAGGGCCGTCGCGGCATCTTTTGAGATATAATTATAATCTCCACCCAAATCGGATGAGAAATCAGGTGCATACTGTATGGCATATTGCAAATCTTCCTCTATAAAAGCATAGACTTCCTCGGATGTATTTCTTGGAAGTTTTTCCATGGTATTTTCCCTCAATATGGGTACACCACCATATTTGGTTACAAGATTATAATAAATATAGGCTCTGAAATAATGTGTCGTACCCCGAATTTGATTGAGCTCGGGAGATTCAGAAAGGCCCTCCAAACTTCCTAGCAAGGTATTTACTTGGTATAAGGCTTCATAATAACCAATCCAGATATTTTTCGGATAGCCATGCTCTGGCCTTAAAATATTACTAATGAAAGCATTGGTACCTCCTCCATTAATAGAACCAGCGGAATTAAAATCACCCCCCAAAAGATCTCCCATGATATAAGATTCCCTCCCTGGATCATTTTGTACAGATTGGTAAACACCTATAAGAAATGATTCGGCATCTTCCTCGGTCAATTCAGTTTCTGAAGAAACCGCAGATCTTGGATATAAATCCAAATTATTGCTACAGGATGTGACCATAACTAAGGCCACTATATATATGCATAAATTATATTTCATGACTGCTTTCATTTAAATATTAGAAAGTTATGTTTAGGCCTAGGCGCAAGGTTCGAGGCTGAGGAAGATTCATATTATCATCCCCCATAAAGCGGGCATCATAGTTCTTAGATACTTCTGGGTCCAAACCCGAGTAACCTGTAAGAATAAACAGGTTTTCACCCTGAACATATAGCCTACAATGTGACATGTCCAATCTGTCCAACAAACTTTTGGGCAAAGTATAACCTAAGCTCAATGTCCGAAGTCTAATAAAAGAACCATCCTCAAGGAATCTGGAAGAATTGTATAGATTATGACTATTTCCATGAATAGCTCTTGGAACTTCATTGCTAGTTCCCGGACCTGTCCATCGATTAAGGGCAACTTCTTCCCTAAATCCCTGTCTTCCATAACCAAGTCGATCAGTAGTTATTCTCCAGGTAGCATATACCTCAGCACCTTGGGAATAAGTCAAGAAAGCCGATAGGTCAAAGTTTTTATATTTAAAGGTATTGGACCAGCCTCCATAAAAATCAGGATTTGAAGAGCCTATAATTTGACGATCATCAACATTGATAATGCCATCATCATTTAAATCTTCATAAATGACATCTCCAGCCCTTACACCCTGATCATATAAAGTTTGAGGTACCTCTTCATCATATTGGTAAATCCCCTGCATTTTATACATATAGAAACTACCTACTTCCTGCCCTACCTGAAGTGTTCTATTGGCTCCTATCAAAAGTGCATCGTCTCCCAACAAAGACGTCAATTCATTGTCTATAAATGAAATATTAAAATCTGATTGCCACTGAAACTCTCCAAAACGATTATTATAACTTAGCATCAATTCCAAACCTCGGTTTTGCATGCTACCGATATTACTGGTAATACTACTAAATCCAGATGTACCATGGATTGGCATACTGTATAATAAGTTTTCGGTGTTTTTGATAAAATAATCCGCGGTAAGGTTGAGTTTGCCCTCTAAAAATCCAGCATCTACCCCTATATCAAACTGTTTGGCTGTTTCCCATGTCAAATTTGAATTACCAAAAGTAGATATGGACAAACCACTATTTCCATTATAGTTCGCTCCACCACTCATCAGCGCCTGATACGCATAACTTCCTATACCATCTTGATTGCCTGTGGCACCATAGCTGGCCCGTAGTTTAAAATCGGTTTTATTAAAATTCCAAAAAGATTCATCAGACACATTCCAACCTGCTGATATTGAAGGAAAAGAACCATATCGTTTTTCGGGAGAAAATCGAGATGATCCATCAGCTCTTAGAGAAAGTGAAAGCATATATTTATCAGCATAGCTTAAGTTTGCCCTACTGTAATAGGACTCCAAAGCATTTTCTCCAAATCCTGAACTAGCATTGGCAATTTCGCTGGCCACGGATATTACATCAAAAGAAGAAGAAGGAAAACCTCTACCATCTATATAATTGGTACTTGATGTAACTTTTTGATAAGAATGCCCTACCAAAGCATTAATGGTCAGTTTCCCAAAATCATGATCATAATACAGCGTGTTTTCTATCAAACCATTGGTCAACATTCTTCTCTCATCCAAAACCCTACCTTGACCAGCTCCATAAGGGTGCAGATCCGTATAGTGAAGGTAATCTTCAGTATAGGCCGCATCCATTCCAAATGTATTTTTAAGATGTAAAGAAGGGCTGAATTTAATGTCCGCAAAAGCATTTCCAAGCATTCTGTAATTATCCAACTTGGTCTTTTGCTCATTTAGGATTTGGACATTATTATGATATGTCAACTCTTCAGTACCTCCCACATAGTAATCACCATTAGGCTTAAAAGGCCTATCATAAGGGCGCTGCCCCATACTCCTTAGAAAAATAGATGATCCATAAGTACCATTTGGAATTCTATGGTTCCTCGAAAAACTTAAATTCGTATTTACCCCAACTTTTAACCAGTCGGTTGCTTGATGGCTTACATTTACCTTTCCATTGTATTTTTTAAATTCATTGGTTTTGATCACACCTTGCTGATCCAAGAATCCTCCTGAAATAAACAACTTTGTCTTTTCAGTTCCGGTACTAAAAGACATGTTCACATTGGTCACAAAAGCATTTCTGGTGACCCAGTCCAACCAATCAGTATCTGGCAGTCCAGGGTATGGATCTTCCAAATATTCTACAAAATTACCATCACCAGGAAGATAGCCGTTTTGCTGGTTGAAATTGTATTTTGCTTCATTCTGAACCTCAAGATATAGATCAGTACCAGCCATTTTCAATTTGTCCACACTAGGAAGGTATTGTACCCCGAAATTCGAATTAATGGAAAAATTGGATTGTCCTTCTTTGCCAGATTTTGTTGTAATAATTACAACACCATTTGTCGCACGAGAACCATAAATGGCAGCCGATGCAGCATCTTTCAGGACCTCTATTGATTCAATATCTGCTGGGTTCAGTTGGGACAATGGATTCATTCCTTCACCAAGATTGAACAAAGCGGCATTGGTATTCACTAGAGGAATGCCATCTACTACATATAAAGGTTCATTTTCTCCACTCAAGGAACCAATTCCCCTAATACTTACACGCAAATTACTTCCAGGGGTGCCTCCTCCGGCTCCAACATAAACACCAGGCATCCTTCCTTGCATCAGCTGATCTGGTCCCTGAACTTGCCTAAAATTTTCCTCTGTCGGTTTAAAATCTGCAATGGCACTGGTCACCTTCTTCCTTTCCTGCTGTCCATATCCGATGATTACCACCTCAGAAAGAGCGGTTTCCGCAGAATTCAATATAACACTTATTATAGTCTGGTTATTTACAGCAACTTCTTTAGGATCATAACCGATATAACTAATTACCAGTATCGCATCACTAGGGATATTTGATAATTTAAAATTACCGTCCAAATCTGTAATGGTTCCTTTTGATGATCCTTTGAGTCGAACAGTGGCACCTGGAAGCACCTCTCCTTCTGTACTTTTAACAGTTCCTGTAACTTCAATATTTGCCTTCTTGGCTTTTTCTTGGATAACTACAAAGTCATCAAGAATTTTATAGGCCAGTGGCTGTTGAGCAAAAAGCGCCTTTAAAGCATCCCCTAACTCTACATTTTTTAACTTAATGCTTACAGGCTTCGCAGCATCAATAATTTCATCCGAATAGACAAAACTGATCTCTGACTGCTCTTCAATTATGTTTAGGACATCTATAAATTGCTTTTCATAAACATCTACAGTAAGTTCTTGGGAATGTACTTTGGCATTTACCTGAAAAATCAAGGCAATGATTAAAATAAAAGTCCATTTCATAGCCAAAAGATAATTTGGTGGAGCATAGGAAAGTTTGTCCCATCCTTGTCCAAAGTGGGTAAATTTCATAACTTTACAGTTTAGAAGTTGATTGATAAAATTTTAATTGTGATGATTGAATGGCATTAATCAGCCAAGCCAGTGGTTTTCCGAGGACCACTGGTTTTTTTAGTCCTTTTCTGTTACATAGAGTTTTCCATTTTTAAATTCAAAATCAATTCCGCCAGAAAGCTCTAATATCTCAATCACTTTGGATAGTTTGGTATCCATATTGATCGATGCATTAAAATGCCGAACTGGAATTTTCCCTTTGGTATCCACTTTGATATTATACCAGCGCTCCAACTGACGGAGAATTTCATCCAACCTGGTACTTTGGAATAAAAAATATCCCTCTTTCCAAGCTATTACCTCTTTGGTTGAGACCCTCGAAACCATAAGCTGATTCCCGGAAACTGCCTGATCTCCTGGAATCAATATTTTATTTTGACCATTGTGCGATACAGCTACTTTTCCTTCTAATAAAGTAGTTTTTACCATCGCTTCATTTTTATAAGCTTTAATATTGAAGTGAGTTCCCAAGACCTTGACTTTAGTTCCATTTGCATCCACTGTAAATGGAGATCTAGGATTATGGGCCACATCGAAATAGGCCTCACCGTCAAGAGCAACTTCTCTTCTATCATTTCTAAATTCCGTTGGAAAACTTAGAGTCGAGGCACTGTTTAACCATACCTTCGTTCCATCCTGTAACTCCACACTATACTTACCTCCATTAGGAACGATTATTTTAGAGGTCTTTCCTACTTCTAGACTGGGTTCTTTTGCTAAACTGATAGCGACAAAATCTTTCCTTCTGATAACTTCCATCCCCGCTACATTCCTTTCATTTCCTTCTTCCAATTCTTCCAGATCTATTTCATCCCCATTTGGTAATACCAAAATGGCCTTATCCTTACCTGGATCCACATCTGACATAACATCCCTGGTTTCCTCACTTACATCCAAGCCAGAATCTCCTATGGATTGGAAAATGATCCAGCCTGCCAAAATAAAAACCAAAACAGCTGCAACTGAAGCAATCTGTTTGTACCATTTATGGAGAAGGAAGCTATCTTGGTCAATTGGAGAGATCTTAGTTTTAAGCTCAAGAAAAGCCTTATCCGTATCAATTTCTTCAAACTTTTGAATTTCCTTTTCAATATATCCCTCTGAGAATAATCTATCATAAAATACCTTATTCTTAGGATCGGTCATCAACCATTCATCCAATAGTTTCCTTTCATCAGTAGAAAGATTTCCTCTCCTTTCCTTCTGGATCAAATTGGCATAAAAATGATATAGATTGTCTTTGTTCATTCCAATGTCTTTAACTTATTACATTGGAAGGATCAAATGGGGTGAAAGAAAATTAAGTTTTTTTCAAAAAATTCTTTAAAATAATACTGCCTTTATATTTTTAACAGTTTATTAATACTAAAAAAGTCATAAAAACTTCAGGATCAAGTTTTAGTCTCAACAGCTTCAGACTTCTTTGTTTCTGCGTCTTTACTGTATTGACCGTAACCCCTAAGATCTCTGCCACTTCTTTATTGTTTTTACCCTCCAGATAGGCCAATTCTGTTACAGTTCTACAGCCTTCAGGAAGGCTCTCCATTGCTTCATAGACCATACCGATAACTTCTGATTGAATAAGATGATGTAAAACCGTGGTATCCTGAACAATATCATTCAATTCATCTGAATTATCTTTCATCTTCTGCTGGCCTTTTAGGGCATTAAGGCTTTTGTTTTTAACTGCTTTGAAGAGGTAATTTCTTATATACTCTGCTTCCCTATAAAAATTGGACTCAGGCCATTGAGAGATATGTATAAAAACTTCTTGGACTAAATCCTCTGCTATAGATTGATCGCCTATAATTCGCATGGAAAAATAAACCAATTTTTTATGGTACGTATAAAACAATTCCTTTAATGGATCTTTCTTCGAATTGGTATTTGCAGGAAACATCTTATGCTTCTTATTATCTTCCATTATGTTTAATTTCCATATACAAATTTAAAATGATCATAATCGGCATAATTCATTGCTTCATGCTTAAGGCAAAATTAACAACCAATTTCCCAAACGATTTCAGAACCATATTATCAATTTATTAAAATAGACCTTATTGTCAAAGATGATGGACATTAAAACCAGAGAATCACATATTAACGGGAGTATACCAGCCAAAATTCAGCAACTCATTTTCCTAGGTCAAAAGTATTATGATGTATCTTACAGATTTATACACCTAAAGTAAACAATATTAATGAATTACAAGTTTTTAATAAAGAATTCAAATAAGCTTAAAATCTATCGACTCTGTTTACAAATAATTTATTGAGGTGTAGAAGGTAAATGTTCTTCTAAAGTTGAAAAATAATGAGAATAGCTTTGCCTCGATTGCCAATAGAGTTCAGTTAGTTCAATCAATCATGGTAAACTTCCTGTAAACCAGATGAAATGAACAGAAGACTAAACTAAATTCTAGTATCTAAAAATAATAACATATTAAATAAAACATTTTTGAGATTCTAAAGGGAAATTATTACTATATCTAATTAATATTCAGATATTTGTATATTCACTACTTACCTAAACCCAATCTATTATGAAAAGAATAACTTTAATACTCCCCGTTTTATTTTCCCTACTTATATGGTCACCACAACTACTTGCCCAAGAAGAAGAGGTAAGCAAAAATGAAATTTTGGGTGCCATGAATAGTTTTGATGGTCTGAACTTAAGTTCTGACAAAAAAGACAAGCTAAAACAGACCAATAAAAATGCTGTTGATGATCTATTTGAAATTGCAAAAGGCGATTATTCACCAGAAGAAAAGAACAAAAAATTCATGATGGTAAAAGAAGATAATGCTAAAATTTTTAAAGACATTTTAGGAGAAGACAATTTCAAAAAGTACAAAAAATCTGTTAAAAAGAAATTGAGACCGTATAAACGACGAGCTAAGCTTATAGGCTTCCTGATTTAGCAATAGCCGAAAGATATAGCCATCAAGGACCTTATGATCAATACACTGATCTATTCAAGGTCCTTGATTATTTTAATACTGCTCTTATTATTATTACTTCATGCGCATTACCTTAAGGCAATATAAAAGAAAACACAGCTAAAACACGGGATAAACACGGCTTTACTAGGGGATAAATGGGCTAAAATGATGATCGTTAAAAAGGTTAAATTGTTGAATTATTTAAGTGATCTTATGAACCTCCGGTTTCGGGTGCTTCTTTACTTATTGGCCCACTTTTCTTCCAACCAATCTACCACCCGCAAATCATACCTATTGTCCTTTTCATGATCATATTCTTTCTCCATTTTCCAAATTTCATCCTTTACATTCTCAAATGGAATACCAAGAATATCAATACTGTTCAATGCTTGCACTCTAGCAAATAAATGAGGAGAATGAATCACCTTGATTAAATATTTTAGCCCTTCCTCTTTATATCCTAAATCATACAAACATTCTGCAAGTACAACCGTCACCTCATCAGAAGCATCAGGTAAATGCCCCCTAATTTCCCTTGACATTGGTAGTGCCTTTTCCCCCATTACCAAAAGTCCCATTGCCCCCCAGTATCTCTCAACACTGTCATCACTTTTCAAATATCCTATCAGTCGTTCTGAATTTCCCTCATTTGCATTGGCTGCCGATTGTGCAGCTTCAATCCATTTGCCCCAATTATCTGGAACAGTTCTCATATAATCATAATAACTGCCTTTGGGACTCCTAATGCTCCGTTCTGCCTCAGGAATAAAGCCTGTATCCCCGATCCTTAAACTCCAGTCAATTGCTTCTTCCCTCATATTCTTCAATACATCTCCATACGCAGGGTCATCAGCCAGGTTATTCACTTCCCAAGGATCATTTTCTGTATCATACAATTCCTCAACAGGTTTTTTATTCCAAAATATCGACTGGCTCTCATTACATTGACCATTCAAATAAGCCTGTTCCCAAGATTGCATAGAAGGAGCTTTCCATAGATAGTTTAAATGCTGACCATATACTCTATGCGGCATATAATTCATGATATACCTAAACTTTTTTGAGCGGACAGCCCTACTCATATCATAGCGTTCATCCATTCTCCCTCTAAACATATAGGCAAAATCTGGTTCCTCCGTCCTTTGATCCCCCAAAAACGCTTTGCCCTGCATCCAATTCGGTATATCTCTTCCTGCTAAACTCATCATGGTAGGTGCCAGATCAACAAAACTTACCAATCGTTCAACTTGGTCTCCAACATGGGCAGCAGGAAACAGATATTGATATTTTTTTGGAATCTTGATTATAAGTGGCACTCTGGTCCCACTTTCATACACATAACGTTTGCTTCTTCCAAGTACTCCCCCATGGTCACCAAAATAAAAAACGATGGTATTCTCTGCTAAACCAGACTCCTCCAGTTCTTGAAGCTTTGCACCAAGCCACTGATCCATGTCTTCGATCTTATCATAATATTGTGCCCAATCATGCCTCATCTCAGGAGTGTCCGGATGGTAAGGAGGCAATTTCACTTTTGATGGTTCATGTCTTAAGTCTTTATTAGGAATGGATTTATGAATGCTACTTTCATGGCTAATATTACTGTTGAAAACTGCAAAAAAAGGTTTACCATTAGGTCTATTTCTGTAATGGGCTTTTCCCGAACTATCATCCCAGATTCCCTCGGTTTGGCCTTTCTTTATATTATAATCCTCTTTAGCATTATTGGTGCAATAATAACCTGCGTCTCTTAAAAGCTCCGGCAGCATCTTAATCAAATTTGATTTTGGATAGTTACTCCGCATATGCTGGTTACCACCTGAATTGGCATATACTCCTGTGATAATGGTATTCCTTGCAGGGGCACAAACAGGAGCATTGGCGTAAGCATGGGTATACAAAAATCCCTCACTGGCCAGTTTATCCATATTGGGAGTTGTGGCAAATTCATCACCATAACATCCTGCAAATGGACTATTGTCCTCACTGGTCAACCAAAGTATATTAGGAAGCTCCTGAGCACTTAAAAACTCAAATGGAATAAATAATAAAAGTATAAAGACAGTGTGCTTTTTGATAAGCTCAAATAACTGGATATGCATGGGTTATAATGTTAAATATAAATTAGCAATCCAATATTCTGAAAAATACTCAACTAACCTAATTTTAAATTGACAATCACTTCATGCAACCGATAATTGGTAAGATCCCAAAAAAACTATATCACCCAACTAACTGGTCATTATTCAAAAACCAAATGCACCCATGTGCCTTCCTCATATTTGCTGTGAATATCTATTTTAGCATGAATGGCTTCAGTAGCCTTCTTGACTATCGACAAGCCCAAACCATTACCATTAATTTCTTTATGCGCTAAAGGCTGAGACCTGAAAAAAGGATTAAAAATTACAGGCAGATCATCTTCTTTTATTCCTATCCCATCATCTTTAATATAACAATGACATTGGCCACCTTCCTTTTTAATACTGATGTTTATTTTGCCCTTATCTTTACTGTATTTGATGGCATTACTTATCAAATTATCAAGAATTAAATTACCATAATAATAGGGTACTAAATAATCTCCTGACTGATCAGAATCCATCGAAATACTTATTTGCTTATTTTTTATTTCCGCTTGATATCTCCCCAAAATCTCATCTAACATTACTGCCACGGCCATCTTTCCCTGACCATTCAAAGCTTGATTGAGATCATTTCTAGCCAAAAACAATAATTGCTCCACTATCTTTGACATTCGGTCAACTTCTTGAAGGCTGTCATAAATTTTTTCTTCGTAATCTTCAATATTACGTTTCTTCCTTACCAAAACTTCAAGCGTGCCCCTTAAGGCAGACAAAGGAGTCCTTAATTCATGTGAGGCATCTGAAGTAAACTGTTTTTCTCTTTCAATAGCCTCTCCAATCCTGTCTAAAAGATTATTGATAGAAGTAGATAATTCAAATAGTTCATCTTTATTAGAGGGTAAGGGAACCCTTTCAGCTAGATTATTTTTGGTTATGCTGTTCGTAGTATTGATAATACTAGTAATAGGAGCAATACTTTTTCCTGCTAGGTATCTGGAGATGAAAAACAGGCCTAAAATTGAGACTGGAAAGAGTATAAACAGGGTTTTCATCAAGTTGGACAAAACCATTATAGATGCCTCAAGTGGCACCGCGGCTACAATATAGCCTTTGAGTTTACCATTTTCTTGAATTCCTATATGTACCTGTCTGATGGGTCTATCATCTAGTTTTGTATCATAATGATGATCTAGAGAAACCTGTTCCTTCATTTCTAAATGGGAAGCTTTCAAATTGGGTGATTTGTCCATGACCTGTCCTCCTAATCCCATAAGCTGTAAAAAAACAGGATTAATCTGAACTTCATTGTGCTCTATTTCCTCCCATTCCTTCTTGTGCGTGAAGTAAATCGTGTCCTTTTCGACGGCTATTTCTAGTAAATGCTTATTGGCTTCAAAAGTCAAATCATTATCAAGGCTTTCATATACTGTCTTTTGAACGATAAAATAGATAAAACCAAACACTAACAAACTTACTGCGGAAGTAGCTATTAGGTAATAAAAAGCAATCCTATTTTTAAAATTCAGCTTCATATTTCCTTTGCTATATACCCCACCCCTCTAATGGTTTGAATATAATTCTCCCCTTCTTCCAAATTGAGTTTTTTCCGTAGCGCATTGATATAAACATCTATCACACCGGAATTATAATCAAAATTGATATCCCAAACCTGTTCAATAATCTGGGTCCTACGACAAACTTTTCCCTTGTTTCTCAAGAGGTACTCCAAAAGGGCAAATTCCTTTTGAGTCAGGTAAATTTCCTCTTCATTTTTAAATACCTGATGAGTACCAATGTCCATCTGAATATTTCCTACAGAAAACTGCTCGTGCTCCCCACTCACTGGTCTTAATTGGACTTTTACCCTTTCTAGTAATTCATCAAAATGAAATGGTTTCTTGATATAATCATTAGCCCCGGCTTGTAAGCCAAATATCACATCAGCCACTTCATCCTTTGCTGTGAGAAAAATAATAGGGATTTTATTATTATATTTTCTAAATGACCTACAGACCTCTATTCCACTAATAGATGGGATCATCCAATCCAACAATATGATATTATAATCATTGGACAAAGCCATATCCAATCCTTGAATTCCATCGGATGCAGATTCGACCAAATACCCCTCCTCTTCAAAGCCTTGCCTTAAGAATTTGACTATTCCGGGTTCATCTTCAATTATCAAAATCTTCATGGATTATAAAAGTTCAATTTATTCCTTTATAAACTTAAGAATAAATATTACTCCTGTATCAAATTATAGGCACCTTTAGTCAAAAACTGAGAGCCAGTGTTAAAATCATGGGCATTTACTATCTCCACATAATCACTGTCCCTCTTACCCACTTTAACCAGTTTTTTGACAAAGGAATGCTCCTGAGAATCTATATCGGTTTTCAAAAGGACATAGTAATCTTGATCTACCTTAACCACACCGCTTGTTGGTAATGCAGGACTTTGAGAACTGTCCACCAAAATTTTTGCTTCAGCAAACATCCCTGGAACCAAATTTTCCAATTCATCTTCTCCATCTATATGCACATGAACCCTGATGCTTCTATCTTCTTCGCCTATAGTCCTGCCCACCAAATATACTTCCCCCTTATATTTTTCGGCTGGATTATCCTGCAGACTAAAAATAACTTCTTGCCCAACCTTAATTTTCATAACATCCTTCTCGAATACATTTAATTCCAAATGGATATGATCAGTATTTGTAATAGTAAATGCTATATCCGAAGGATTCAAAAACATGCCTTTTTCAGCTGAAATCTCAGCTATATATCCTGAAATTGGGGCTGTTAGTGTGATGCGGGATGAAATATTTTCTTCATCCAAAGTACTAGCCTTAATTCCCATTAGCTGCAGTTTTTTATGTAAGGACTCATACCTGGCCTTCATCACCTTATAATCTGCTTCAGCCTTCAGATATTTCTTTTCAGAACTGACATTTTCCTTTGCCAATTCGGCCTGACGCTTATAGTCTGCTTCCAAATATTTCATTTGGCCTTTCGCTTCTAAAAAATCCTGCTGTATTTGAAGATAATCTGGGTTTTCAAGCACCAAAAGCACCTGTCCCTTATTCACTTTTTGACCAGGAAGTAGGCTTAGTTCTTTAATATACCCCCCGAAATAGGCGCTAATAGCCACTTTATTCTCTGGAGGTACATCCAGCATCCCATTGACATTGACAGCTTCATGAAAATCAGCCTTCTCCATTCCACCCGTTTCAAAATTCCCTAAGGAATACTGTTGGGAACTTAACTGAATGATATTAACACTGGCGGCTAATTCCTCTTTATCACCATTTGTAACCTCCTGCTTTTTACTGTCACAAGCAATAACCATCAAACAGCCTAAGAGAGGGATATAAAAAAAGAAGCTATATTTCATTTTAATTTTCATCATCTAATCCAATAAGTATTTTGCCTCCAAAATGGTCAAATTATATTGCCAGAGGTTTTCCAAATAAGTTAATTCTATGCCTTTGGCATTTTCCAAAAGCTGTATGTATTGTAGAAAATCTATTTCTCCATTCTTATAGGCCAATTGAGCATTGCTAACCAAGCCTGCAGCTAATCCCATTCCTACGTCCAAATAATTGTCTATGGCTTTTCTGTACTTTTCCAGATCTTGATTCAAACTTTCATATTTGGCCTGAAGATGAACCTGGTAGTCTTGCCCATGTGCTTCTGCTATTACCTGACTTGCTTTGGCTGCTTGTATATTGGACTTCTGCGCTCCAAACCACAGTGGAATGGCAATTCCTGCTTGGAATCCTCTATATATTTTTGCCTCTGGGAATTTATTGGTGCCTTGGAAATAGGATACCTGTAAATCGGGCAATAATTTTTGTTTCTCCATACTTAGCTTAGCATTTGCCACCTCATTCAACTGTTGGTAATAATTGATTCCTGGATGATTAACCATCAAGCCTTCATCCATTAGAATAGGCATGCTATCTGTTTGAACTAAAAAAAGAGTGTCCGATTGTAGCCAACTGTTGAATTTAATAAGGGCTTGATTGAGATTGTTTTGACTTTGCTCCATCAAAACTTCCACTTCCTTAGATTTACTTTGCGAAGTTAACTTCTCCAGAAGATTACTTTCCCCAAGTTCAAATTTTCTTTGTGCAGCAAAAGCAAATTGGCTGTATAGGCTGTCCAAGTATTCATAATTATCTTTCACCTGGGAGTAGTACACCGCAGTATAATAAGCCTTGGATACCTCTTGCTTGATTCTAAATTCATCCAACTGATACTTGTTTTCCATTAAGCCCAACTGGTGCTTTTGATACCTATTTTGTGCCCCATAAACTGAGGGAAACTGAAGGTTTTGCTCTATTCCCCAAACATTTATAGGCTCACCATTTTCAGCAATATTATTTTGATCTTGATGGTAGTAGACACTCGTTTTGTCAATATTCCAAGAACTCCCTATTAAGCTTTCCTGCCTTTCCACCTCGTACTTTGATGCATTTAACTGCTGGTTATTTTCCAAAGCGATCTGCAAAGCGCCTTCGAGATCAATGGTCCTTTCTTGGGCAAATACAGACTCAGCAAACCCAAAACATCCAAGAATTAACATTGCTCCTATCGTAGCTCTTTTGGAAAATTTAATTTTTCTATCTGCAAAAATGGTATAGAGCACAGGAACCACTAATAATGTTAAAAGTGTAGCAGAAATCAACCCTCCTACTACTACAGTAGCTAAAGGCCTTTGCACCTCAGCTCCTGCAGACTGCGAAATAGCCATTGGCAAAAATCCCAAAGCTGCAGCTGATGCAGTCAACAAAACTGGCCTAAGCCTCTTTCTGGTACCTATCATAACAGCCTTATGTACATTCTTAACCCCGCTGGCACGCAACTCTTTAAATTCCTCTATCAAAACAATCCCATTCAATACAGCAATACCAAAAAGTGCAATAAAGCCCACTCCAGCAGAAATACTAAAGGGTAAGTCCCTAAAATACAATAGGAGAATACCTCCAACAGCGGATAAAGGAATAGCACTGTAAATGATCAAAGCTTCTTTCACTGACTTAAAGGCAA
Organism: Echinicola salinicaeni; assembly: GCF_014280965.1. Lineage (GTDB taxonomy): Bacteria > Bacteroidota > Bacteroidia > Cytophagales > Cyclobacteriaceae > Echinicola > Echinicola salinicaeni. The sequence goes on along the minus strand of NZ_JACODZ010000009.1, from coordinate 151,821 downwards.
AATATAGCATTAGGAAAATCAGGATAAGAGCAATCGGCACGGCAATTATCAACCTTTCCCTGGCTGTCCTTAAATTTTCAAACTGCCCACCATAGGTTATTGTATATCCACTAGGGAGACTAATCTTCTCTCTTATGATTTTTTGCACATCATCAACTACTGACTCCAAATCCCTATTACGTACATTGACGCCTATTACTATCCTTCTTTTGGTATTGTCTCTGGAAATCTTAGCAGGCCCAGTGGTATAATCAATATCTGCAAATTCACTTAGAGGAAGACTTCTGCCATTTGGCAACTGAACGGAAGCCGTTTGAATATCTTCCAAACTCTGGCGTTTTTCCTTATCAAATCTCAATACTAAATCAAACTGCTTTTCTCCCTCAAAAACCATCCCTGCTGGTAAACCTGCAAAGCCAATACTGATGAGATCATTTAAATCCGCTACATTAAGCCCATATTTAGCTATTTTGGCCCTGTCATATTTCACCGTCATTTGTGGCAGTCCTGCTGTCTTTTCCACAATGATATCTGAAGCCCCTTCTACTCCATTAATGGCTTGCTCCACCTCCAGGGCCTTTCTATAAAGGATATCCAAATCATCACCAAAAATTTTAATGGCTAAATCAGCCCTCACCCCTGTTATCAGCTCATTAAAACGCATCTCTATGGGCTGGGTGAATTCAAAGTCTATCCCAGGCAATATAGAAAGCTTCGATTTAAAAGCCTCTGCCAATTCATCTTTGGTCTCAGCACTTTCCCATTCCTTTTTAGGAATCAGCTTGATCATTACATCACTTTCCTCCATACTCATGGGATCAGTGGGAACCTCTGCTGCTCCAATCCTGCTAACAACCTGATCCACCTCCGGAAACTCCAATAGGATCTGTTCCATCTTGGTAGTGGTTTCTATGGTTTTCTCCAAAGATGTCCCTGTTTTAAGCACTGGCTGGATCACAAAATCCCCTTCATCCAAGGTGGGGACAAATTCTCCTCCCATTCGACTAAAAATGAATATACTAAGCACTAATAAAATCCCAGAAGCCCCCAATACGATCGATTTATTTCTTAATGCCAATAATACTACAGGTCTGTAAAGGCTATAAACCCAATTGATCAATTTTTTAGAAAAGCCTGGCTTATCAGAGGTCTCTGGTTTTATAAATAATGAAGACATTACTGGAACGTAGGTAAAACAAAGCACCATGGCCCCAATTAGTGCATAACAAAATACCAGGGCCATAGGTCTGAACATCTTGCCCTCGACATTCACCAAAGACAGAATGGGAATAAAAACTATGATGATGATGAGTTGCCCGAATACCGCAGAATGCATCATCTTATGGGCCCCGTGATAGGTAATTTCATCAATTCGCAACTGCCTTTCCCGGCCACTTAATTGCCCCAATGACTTGCTTTGAGAAGTAATCTGATAAGCAATAAATTCCACAACTATTACCGCCCCATCGATAATGATTCCAAAATCTATGGCCCCCAAACTCATCAAATTGGCATCCACCCCGGTCAAATACATAAGGGAAAGGGCGAAAAGCAAACACAATGGTATTATTGAGGCAACCACGAGACCAGAACGTAGATTTCCTAGTAGTAACACCACGACGAATATTACAATTAAACAGCCTAATAATAAGTTTTCAGCAATAGTAAACGTGGTTTTATTGATGAGTTCGCTCCGCTCCAAAAACGGATTTATTACTATCCCAGGAGGCAATGAAGAAGATATTTCTGCCACCCGTTGGTTTACTGCGTTGATGACAGCTTGTGAATCAGCCCCTTTTAACATCATTACCTGACCGAGGACCTTTTCCCCCTCACCATTACCGGTTATGGCTCCGAATCTATTGGCATGCCCATATTGGACTTTTGCTATATCACCAATATAAATAGGCACCCCATTTCTTGTTTCCACCACCATATTTTCTATATCCTCCAACGAACCTACAAGTCCCTCTCCTCGTACAAAATAACTTTCTTCGGATTTTTCAATATAGGCCCCTCCTGCAATGCTATTATTCTTTTCCAATACAGTATAAACCTGACTCAAAGGGATCTTCATAGCCCTTAGTTTGGAAGGGTCCACAGCTACCTCGTATTGTTTAAGGTATCCTCCCCAGGTATTCACTTCCACAACACCAGGAATTCCAGAAAGTTGTCTCCTGATCAGCCAATCTTGAATGGTACGCAAGTCAGTAATAGAGTACTGGTCTTCATATCCAGGTTCAACATCTATGATATATTGATAAATTTCACCCAGCCCTGTAGAAATAGGCCCCATAAAAGGTACTCCAAAACCATTTGGGATTTTCTCCTCTGCACTTTTAAGCTTTTCAGCTATCAATTGCCTTGGAAGGTAAGTCCCGGCCTTATCATCGAATACTACTGTCACTACGGAAAGGCCAAATTTAGAAATGGATCTTATCTCCTTCACATTGGGGAGATTGGCCATTTCCAATTCCACCGGATAGGTTAAAAATTTCTCCACATCTTCAGTGGCCAAGTTTTTGGAAGTAGTAATAATCTGCACCTGATTATTGGTAATATCAGGTACTGCCCCCAAAGGAATGTGTGACAAGGAATAAATTCCAAATCCAATCACCCCTAGAGTGAAAAGTAAAATAATCAACTTATGGTTTAAGCTGTACTGAATAAGCCGCTGAAGCATGAAGAAAAGGTATTTTGTTATAGCTCAAAAATATCATCCTTAACTAAAGCCTTCCTTAGAGAAATCTTAAGATTCCCTTAAAATTCACTCTGATTACGATTTATAAAAACTGCAATAATCATAAATTCTAATACACTTTAATAAAGTTTTCAGTATCTACCCTTTTTATTTAGTACAAACGCACTATATTTCGAAAACAAACCAAAAACTTTCATAAACCATTTATAACAATATGAGAAATTTACTTTTACTTATTTTTTCATTAACAATAATAGCTTGTTCTCCACCTGTTGAAAAGAGGATTAGTCCCAACAAAGATTTAACACCATATAACCTTAATTATGATTATTTACCTACCACTTGGGATGAAGGTCTTCCATTGGGCAACGGTGAAATTGGTGCACTGATCTGGCAAAACAAGGAAAACTTACGCATGTCCCTAGATCATGTAGACTTATGGGATTTAAGAAAAATGGAAAACCTAGAAGGAGAGGAGTATAAATTTACCTGGGTAAAAGAACAATGGGAGAAAGATGAATACAGAAAGGTACAGCAGCTATTTGACGTCCCTTACAATCGTGCTCCTGCCCCATCCAAAATCCCAGGAGGTGCCTTGGAATTTAAAACTGATATATTGGGGGAAGTAACAAACAGTTCTTTAGATATAGCAAGTGCTACTGGAAAGGTAGAATGGAGCTCTGGGGCTAGTTTAAGTACGTATGTCCATGCCGATCAACCCATTGGCTGGTTTAAACTTGAAGGTATCAATACAAAGGATATAACGCCCAAGCTGATTACCCCCACTTATAATATACCAGGTGAATCAAAAGAAGACAGTCCTGTAACAGGACAAGACTTAAGAAGACTTGGCTATCCCCAAGGAAAGATTGAAAAGCTGGCATCAGGAATTACATATACCCAACCTGGTTGGGATGGATTCGAATACCAAATCACTGTAAGGTGGAAAAATACCCCTGATGGATTGGAAGGTTGCTGGGCCATTACCACTAATATGGAAGGACAAGAAAATGATTCCAAAAAGCTTACCGAAGAAGCCATTGCTGAAGGTTTGGATAAATCCATACCCAATCACCTTGAGTGGTGGGCAAAGTATTGGAACAAATCAAGTATTCAGGTTCCTGACAGTGTTTTACAAAAACAATGGTACTTAGAACAATATAAATTTGGCTCTGCTGCAAGAGAAAACACCCCTCCTATTTCCCTGCAAGCTGTGTGGACAGCAGATAATGGAAAATTACCTCCATGGAAAGGTGATTTTCATCACGACCTTAATACACAGCTAAGTTATTGGCCAAGTTACACAGCCAATCATTTGGACCTTGCGAAGGGCTATTTGAATTGGTTATGGGAAAACTACCCCACCTTTAAGACATATACAGAAACCTATTATGAAACTAACGGAATAAATGTTCCTGGCGTAGGCACTTTAACCGGTGCTCCTATGGGAGGCTGGATTCAATATGCCTTTGGCCCTACTGTATCAGCCTGGCTATCCCATCATTTTTACCTTCACTGGAGATACAGCATGGACAGGAAGTTCTTGGAAGAAGAAGCTTATCCATGGTTCAAGGAAGTCGCCATTTACTTGGATGAGATTTCAGAAAAATCTGAAAACGGTCAGCGAAAGCTACCTATTAGTGCTTCTCCTGAAATGCACAATAATAGCAGAAAGGCTTGGTTTGGCGAAACTACCAATTTTGACTTAGCCAATATTAGATTTGCTTATACCAAAGCTGCTGAATTGGCAAAGGAACTTGGTCTTGAAGAAGATGCAAAAAAATGGGAAGGAATTTTATCCGAATGGCCGGATTTTGCCATTGACGAAACGGGTATGATGGTGGCTCCTGGAGAATCACTTAATACATCTCACCGACATTTCTCTCATTTGATGGCCATTCATCCTCTGAGTTTGATCAATTGGTCAGATGGAGATGAAGCACAAAAAACTATCAAAAACACCATTGAAAATTTAAAAACCACTGGTTCTTCAGCTTGGGTTGGCTACTCCTTTAGTTGGCTGGGTAATCTACAAGCTAGAATGCTGGACGGAGAAAGTGCCGCTAAAACATTAAGAATATTCGCAACTAGTTTTTGTTTGCCTAATAGCTTCCACGTAAACGGAGACCAGTCAGGAAAAGGATACTCCAATTTCACTTACCGACCATTCACCCTTGAAGGAAACTTCGCTTTTGCCGCGGGATTACAGGAAATGTTGATCCAAAGTCATGAAGACTTTATTCGCTTATTCCCTGCCATTCCAAATGATTGGGAGACCGCATCCTTTAATGGCTTTTTGGCCCAAGGTGGCTTTGAGATCAGCGCTGACAAAACAAGTCATGATGAGATTAAAGCCGTTATAGCTGCTCCAAAAGGAGGAAACTTAAAAATCATTAATCCTTTTGATGAAGATTGTATGGCGAATGGAAAGCCACTGGCAAAAGGGAAAGTAATAACAATAGATATGACACCCGATGAAAGCTTAGAATTAAGCTTTAAAAAATAACTAGCATTGACTTTATAAAGTGCTTTTCCCCAGTAATTTATTATTAGGGAAAAGCACTTATTTTTCTTTAAACAGGGATTTTTCAAACAAAATAGTCTTTAATTCAATCTATAGACTTTAAGATTTAATCCTCTACTATTCCTGAATCCATCACAAGATAGCTATACCTGTTTTCACTACGTGCAAATTCTGACAAATTGGTTTTCAAAGAATTGCTTAACTCCCCTGATTTGCTCACAAGTTCCAAATATTCCAACAGCTGATTCTTAGACATTTTATTCAAATATTTGGAGAGCTCTTCCAAACTTTGCGAATAAACAAGGGCAACTTCCTTCAAGCTTTGAAGCAAATAAAACCTTGAATTGACATCCAAAAGCCCATACAAACTGCAGACCTTTGCCTGGAAATCCAAGTCATTCCAAAGTGGGCTAGGCACCTTTTGTAATATTGTTTTCCTTAAAAGGGGATTGCCTTGCTTCAAGCCAATGATCAAAAAGGGGATATTTTCCGAAAGCTCATCTACGCTTAACTGATCTACCGCAAAAATTCGATAGCTGTCTCGATCGGAGTTCATCATTTCAATGGCAAGTTCTTTAGTATACGACTTTTTAGTTTGCTCATTGAGCAGGTTTTGTATTTCCCCTTTATGGGCAATATGCCAAAGCGTATAAGAGGTATACAGTGCCCCCTTTACTACTTCTTCTTTTATTTCCAAAGCAGTGGCACCTGTAGTACCATCAATTACATCAGAAGGCCTCAAAATCTTCTTATCGATCAGCTCATCCTTTCTTTTGAACTTTAAGATTGTCCCATCATTCATGAGCAGTTCATGCAACTTTATATAATCCTCCTTTTCAAATGGCTCATGGTCAAATTTGGTCAGAGGATGGCCTGCGAGTGTGTCATAACCAATATAATTACCTGTCAAATCCCAAAACAACTTGATATGCAATAACTCACATATTTTATCTTCACATACAGCAGTAGCAAATTCAGAACTATAAAAAGCAGGAATCCCCTGAAAATTGTACAATTCAATATTAATTGGTTCAATATAATCGTCTTCCGAATAACTCCCTATGGAATTACCATCATAATTTTCCTGGCTTTTTAAGGTTACTTCCATAAAAAGAGGTTTAAAAAGTTCTTTCCCCTCAAAGCCCAATAAGAGCACAAAGGGGAAAGTAAATAGCAATAATTTTCTAAAATAGCACTTCACTTTTGCTTTTCTATTAATTCTAAATATTCGTCCAAATGATCCTCATAAACAGACCTAGGATCACATTGGTATTTGGCACAAATGGCAGCAGCAAAGCCCACTGCAGCCCCCATTTGACCAGTAGTCCTCATTACCCTTGGACCTCCTAAGCCGATATGAGAACAGCTGAAATTACGCCCTGCCATAAATAGGTTACTGATATTTTTGGAATATAAGCTTCTATAAGGTATATAATACATTGGTGTTCTGTAAAATATGGCCTCTGACAGAAAATCAGGTTTTGAAGCATCTTTTAGATTTTGTTGGTAATGCACGTCCACTTCTCTTTCTTCCATTACCACAGCATCAGGAAACTTTCTTTGCTCCGTTACATCATTAAAAGTAAAAATATAATCTCCTACCAACCTTCTGGACTCCCTTTTCCCAACTAAATAAGAAATCCACTCGAATTTAAGTTTTTCCATTCCTGACAACTTCTTTTGATTGGCAAAGGATCCATAGATAGCTTTTAACATATGGTCCCTGATTTCTTCTGCATCCTCTATTTGGTGATAATCCAAACGGGAAAGCTCCCACTTCCATGTACCAGCTTTTGCTTCATGTCCCATAGCTACCTCTTCGGCCCAAGGTACTGATGGGAATTCATAAGCTTTATCCGATTGATAAGTTCTCCAAAGCACAGAAGAGCCCATTACGAATCCATCTGCTTTATTGGGAGACCACAACTCTCCCCATTCTTCATAAGCCTCACCATATTGATCTACAGCTTCCCTACCATAGGTAAACTCCGCACCAGCCCAATAGCCTATCCAGCCATCTCCTGTTGAATCGACAAAACGTGGTGCCTTAAAACGGATTCTTTTTCCTGCTGAGGTGTGCCTTGCATCTACCGCTGTAATGGTATTCCCTTCGGCCAAAGCATCATAAGCTCTCCAATTGGTGAATAGCGCAATATTTTTATATTTTGATATATTTTGATGGCGTTTATCTTCATCCTTATAAGCTTCTAGAGAGCCATTAGGATAATGTTCCGTATCCAGCATTTTGAGGATTCTTTCAAAATTGCCATAAATCCCTAATGTATGTACGCGGATTTCACTACTGGCATTTCCACCCAATACAGGTCTATCATGAATCAGAGCAACTTCCAAGCCTTGCTCCGCAGCGGCAATGGCTGCTGCACAACCGGCAATTCCTCCTCCCACTACCACCAAATCATACTCTTCCACTACTGATGGCTGGTCACTCTCTCCTTTTGCACTTTTCCTCCATTCGGCCAAGGCCTTTCCAGCTCTGGGAGGAACATCGTCCTTAGATTGGGAAAAATAGATGGCATCACATCTCCCATCAAAGCCTGTCAAATCAATTAACGCTAGCTCAACAGTCTTTTTCTTTAATTCAGCCATACCTACATACTCCCAACCCCATCCTGGTTTGGTACCTAATTCTGATGCCAATACCTCTCCATTTACTGCTAGCTGAAACCTACCGGGAGCTTTCCAATCGCCCGGAGCCCAATTTTTGGACCTGACCCAAATATGATATTCCCCTTTCTCCTTGATTTTAAAGCTCGTAGAGGCATTGGAAACAGGCTCCCCCATGCCATGGGCTAGCAAATAGGGAGAACCCATTTGTTCTACAAATTGAGGGTCAACCAACCATCCTCCAAGCTTATCAAAGCTTTCCGCTTCTATCAAAACACCATTTTGTTGGCCATATCCAGAGGATAAAGCCAACAAAATGAAAATTACTGCAAAAAAATATTGCTTCATCATAATCTATTTTGGATCAATCGTTTATTTATAATCTAACCAGCTGGTAGCCTTGCAATCCTGATCCACGCTAAATCGAATCCATCTTGCTTGGAAATCATCAGGGAACACATATTCCAGCTTCTCTCCTGACTTTACTTCAAAAGACTTATACTTCATCCAAGGGCCATGTCCAATAGGTTCCACTTCTAAAGTAAAGTTAACAGGTTGAGGTGCATCATGAGACAATGTCATTGACTTCTTATCATAAAATCCTATCAAATATGGATCAGAACTTTCATTAGCGTGAACGATAGTGTTTTTCCATGGTCCTCCTTGCCCCACCGGCTTGCCCAACTCCCATAAATCATCAATTACTCCTGCCCATACTGCAGCTTCGCCATCTTGTGAAACAATTAAATGTTCTGAATTTTCCACTGAAGGATCAATCCCGGTCATCACCAATAAGCCCCTATAAGAAGCGTAATCATATACTGCCAAATTATGGGAAGACACCGGCCTTACTTTTGCAAATCCATCTGCATTTTCTGCAGGAAGCTCATAAAATGTCCCATGTAAATTCATTAGATCTCTTTCCGTAGCTACCTCTCTAGCAATCCGCTGGATACCATGATTAGTAAGCTCATCAAACTGGGCATTTCCCAAAGGAAACCTCCATCTTCTTCCCAAATCGTCAATTACCAGCACAGAACTTTCTTCAACGCTAACCACCTCTTTAGGAATGGCAAATTTATTTTCGATAAAATCGGATGTTTTAGGGTCTTCCTTTTTCACCAAGTTCATATTTCCATCCAATTCATAATAAGCTGTTTTTTGGAATTTCCCCTGCTCAACATTTCCTGCCAAAATCCCCAAACTTCTCCTATTATCTCCTAAACCATAAAGCAGTCCTGCACTGTAGCTTTCCTTTCCAATACTTGCAAGCCCTTCAAACATCCCATTATCAGACCTGTTAAATCGCGTATCATCTGTATAGGTAAAAAAGATGGTTCCAGTGGTAGATTGATCGGCTATTACCCTAATCCATTCCCCTTTTTCCTCTTTTTCAAATGAAATATCCTTTGAGCTATTTGCTGGGACTTCCACTTCTTTTAGATCTAGCCATTCACCATTACCACTGATATCAACCTGAAAAGTAAGATTGACAGAGGATGTTCCATTATTATCAACCCATGCTATACGTTGGTCCCAACCAGCAAATAAAAATGGATCTGATGCTTCTCCAGCTTTAATATTTTCATTGATATAAAGAGATCCCTCAGCGGTGTTTGGTCCCAACTGATCTGGCTTGTCCATGCTTGTAAACCAAAGATTGGAATTGGACTGCCCAGGACCTTCAATGCTTCCTTTAACTTTTCTTTTGTTCAGAAACTCCTTTTGGGCAGAATCATCACAACCAAACACCAATTGATCGTTCCATCTGGTATAATCTCCGATCACCTTCAAATAAGCAGATCTAGGTCTAATACCCTTGGTATTTCCCACGCTAAAAGTTTGAGGAAAATCCCAAAACAAACCATGCATGGTCATAAGATAATCAGGATCATTTTGAGTCCCTATATCCCTAATTCTTGGCCATTCAGTATTCCATCCATGCGCGCCATCATAAGAATGAGAAGCCTTTGGCAAACGGTAAAACTCCCATCCCTGTTTATGATCTCTTACACCAAGTAGGACAGATCTATGATCCCAACCAGTGGCCCAAATGGGATCTGTCTCTGGGTTGGGGTTTCCATGAATCCCACCTGGACCGGTAATTTCGACGAACTGGTTTCTCCGCACCACTTTCCAATCTTCACCGTTCCACTCTGCAAGAGCACCCGCTTCAATATCAAATTGTGTTTTGGCCTCAGGTACATCTTCTCCGTTATTCGAAAATACCATTACTCCTTGACCAGAATACAAGCCCTTTCCATGCGCTCCTGGGAGCAAAGGGCTAAACTGAGGCTCTTCTCCCTTTTTTCTTACTTGGTTACCATCCACATATAACTCGTTCACTTCAAGTGTTTCCACATCCACCTCATAAAATCCTTCTTCCATGGTTCCATAGTAAATTTTATGTTCTGGATCAGTAAGGTGACGTGCATTTCCAGTATGTCTTCCAGGCATTTTATCATAGGATATCACCCTTGGATTTCCCTTTTCATCTATAGCATAAGGACCAATAAACAGCTGCTTACTTTCTTCATGAATCATCCTGTTTGCAGGCGTTCCACCTATACTTTCTTTATGGACAATTTGCTCTAACTCAGGAGTCACTTCGTAAAGCTTATCTGAAGAACCATAAGGTTTATGAGGCCCATAAGTGATCACCCAAATCCCACCAGCCCAGGGTACCACCGCCCCTGTACCACACTCTCCTTCATTATTATAATAAGCCAAATGGGGATATACACCGGAGAACTGCTTCAATTCATCTCTTTGCTGTGTAATCGCCTCATTACATCCAAACAAAATACTTGAGGATAATACTACAGCTAAAAGTGACAGCCGAATCTTGCGGTTATCAAAAAAGCCTTTAATATTGTTTGTCACCTCCATTGGGTAAGTACTAAAATTAATTTGATTATAATGTGGTATATTTTTCCCTTCTAATAATTTTTGGGGAAGCAAGATATCTTTTACTTTCAAGGACTCCTTTGCCGAATCCCAAAATTTCTTAATTAAATTGGTCGTTTTCATATTTTAACTATTGAAAATTTATTGTTTTAAAATTTCATTTTTATGATTTTGAATCACTTTTTTGAAATCTTCTATTTTATTTTTCTGATCAGCAGTATTAGCCATATTATTCAGTTCTCCAGGGTCATGGAGATTATCATACAGTTCCTCAAACACCAAGTCCCTAAGAGTTGAATCCGAAAAAGTTTGTATATACCTGTACCTACCATCAAAGACTGTTAAATTTGGGGCTGCTCCCCCATATTCCCCTAAGCCCTCATAGACAAAGTTCTTCCTCCAATCAATCTTCCCTGGATTCAAAAGCCCTTTGAAACTTTCACCATGCATATCCCCAAAAACTCATAATTATAAGTCAACTGACTTTTTCCTTCTTCTGCACGCTTGGTGGTAATTAAGATCACACCTGCAGCCGCTCTTGAGCCATATATGGAGGCTGAAGCAGCATCTTTTAAGACGGAAATACTTTCTACATCATTGGGGTTTACATCATTGATATTTCTAATGGGGACTCCATCCATGATGATCAATGGTTCATTGTCACCGATGGTGGTAATACCACGTACCCTGATAGAGCTGGTCGCTCCAGGACCACTATTATTTCTGGTCACCATTACACCAGAAACAGCTCCTTGCAAAGCCTGACTAATTTGGGTAGTTTGCCGATTGGCAAGGTCCTTCCCCTCTACTACCCCAACCGAACCAGTAAGGTCCTTTTTCTTCACTTCTCCATAGCCTACAACTACCATTTCCTCCAAATCTGTCAGCTCGGTTTCCAACACTATATCAATTGTTGTACTGTTTCCTACTTCAACCTCTTGTTTGGTGTATCCAATAGACGAAAAAACTAAAACAGCATTATCCTCAACTATTAATTGATATTTTCCATCAATATCTGTTACCGCACCATTACTGGTTCCTCTTTCCAACACTGTCGCCCCTATGATAGGCTCACCAAAGCTGTCTTTAACAACACCGCTGATCTCGACTTTTTTAAATAGAAGACGATCGAAAGAATGATTGGAATAGCTTGGACTATTTCCAAAAGAGTTTTTGAAAATGAAACTAGTCATTGCAAAAGCGAGGATGAATGCTAATTTCATCCCAGTATGCCTTCTCCAATGATCTTGGGTAAAGTTTTGTAGCATAATTTTTTTGGGTTTGATTATTAATAGTTAAACTCTGTCAGCTAAGATTTTAGGTGTTGATTTAATTCCTATTTAATCAGAAATCGATCAGAATAAAATTTTGAATTAAACTGTAAACACATTTAAAAACTTAACTGCCAAAAACATTTACAGGAATAAGTTTAATTGGAAATAAAAGAAATTGTAAGCAGGACTTAAGTCAAAACAAATTCAATATTATGAACAACTTAACTATTTGTTTTACTGTCATTTAAAAACATTAAAAAAATCAAATGAACACCTAATCATAAGGTTTTCATTAGGAATAAATATTAAAAAACAGAAACTAAAACGAATATTTCATGAAATTTGGTTCTTTAGATTTTATCAAAATCTTCGATGGTATATATTTTCCTAAAACAACTTTTGAATTAATACGGTTTTATATAGTTTTATCATTTGAACCTTACAAAAGGTTACCCAATTAATAGCATTTAAGTACACTAATGAATAGACGGGAAAAACATCTGGAAATAATTAAAAAAGCCGTCATCGCTGAATTTAATAACGGTAACCCCAAAAACTGGCAAAACAAAGATTTTGAATCGCTAAGTTTTAAGATTAAAATCGAAACAAAAATCTTAATCAGTAAATCAACATTAAAGCGCATCTTTGGTAAAAACAAAACTGGTGAAGCTTATTATCCTCAACCCGCTACCCTTGAAGCTCTTCAGGAATTCGGAAAGGTAAAAGACCCTGAATCTATCTTAATCCAACAAAAGCAAAAATTCCAAAAGAGATCCCTTTTGGCCTTGCTCGGCATAGCATTAATTTCAATTTCCCTGTTGCTTTTAGCCATAAACCAATCCGAAACAACTGAATCCATACACGCTGAACTAAAATTAGAACGTGTAGAAGGAAGCAGCCCTTCTACAGCATTCTTCAGTTACTCTATCCCAGAAACAAAGGATTCATTATTTCTATACTTAGGAAATAAAATGGAGCCTTTTTACCTATCGCCTTACAACAATAAAATCTCTGTTTATTTAAGGTTTCCTGGGGTATTCCATCCTTTTATTGCTTCCAGGAACAAAAAAGTCTTGGCTTCTACTGAAGGTTTATTTGTACAATCGAAAGGTTGGCAAGCCCTGGGTTATTATTATGAACAACCCTACTCAATGCGCTACTACCCCATTCCAATGAACTATAATTCCCCAGATTACGCTTTCCATATCAATGGGAGTGATCTCCACAGACTTGGAATGGATACGAGCAAAATAATTGTCCTAAGGTTGGATAATTTCAAAAAAACCGATGTTAATGGAGATGATTTTATATTAAACACCAAAGTAAAAAGTGCTGAATTCTGGCCAGCCATCCGCTGCAATTCAATATATATAAGCGTAGAGGGTGAAAACTCAAAAATTTCATTTAAAACGACCCATACCGGCTGTAGTGCATTTAGTGAATATATCCTAAGTGAAAAATTCGGAACAGGCTCTGACCAGCTGGTTAATTTTAGTATAGATACCAGAGAATGGCATATGGTAGAAATAAAAAATGTTAACAAAAAGGTTGAGGTTAAAATAAATAACCAATTAGCCTTTAGTGATAATTATAGCAAGTCTTTGGGTAAAATTCATGGAGTAAGTGTAATGTTTCATGGTAATGGCTACTTGGATCATCTTCAACTTGTGGACAATGAATCAAACCCGGTTTTTTCACTCCAATAAAACCTGCAATATAGCTTATTCTAATACTATTTGTTTTGATAGGTTTGTTGAAATTTTAATGGACTGATACCAACCTTCTTGCTAAATAGACGAGAAAAATAGGCATAATCATCATAGCCCAATTCTTCAGCTACTAAGCTCAAGCTAGAATTAGAATAACTCAGTATTCTTTTTGCTTCCAAAATCACCCTGTTTGCAATCAAGTCAGAAGGAGATTTTCCTATTTCTTCCTTGGTCATCCTATTTAAATGCCTGGGAGATATATGCATCATTTCTGCGTAGGAAGCTACAGCCTTTTCTTTCTTATAATGTTCTTCAATCAACAGTTCAAATTCCCTCAAATGCTGGGAATAAGTCCTTGGCTTGGAATATTCACCCATAGCACTATTTAGATATAGTCGACTCAGCTCAATATAGAGTAGGTTCAATAAAGAAATAATTTTTGATTTCTTTAGATAATCCTCCTCCCTATTGGCAGAATGAATTCTTTGAAATAAATCTGAAACATACCTTGTATCACTATCCTTGAGAGACAATTTCGATGGATTCAATAATGAGTAAAAAAAAGGGAATTCATAGATGGTATTATCGGTAAAAGCAGCATCAAAGAATTCTTTAGAATGGAAGAAAATATAGCCATCAGTGTCTTTTGATAAATCCCAATGATGTGATTGACCTGGATTTAACATAAAAACAGTACCAGGTTCTATAGGGTACTGCTCAAAGTCAATTTCATGCTGCCCTTTTCCCTTTGTAAATAGGACCGTTAGAAAAAAATCATGTTTATGAGGAACAGTTATTTCATCCTTATGGGTAGCCAAGTGATTACTAAAAGTATCACAATAGAAATCAGGTAATACTTCTTTTTCAAATTTATTAAGTCTCAATACATTGAGTAAGCCCATATACTTATGTCCTATTTATCCAAATACCTGCAACATATATAGCATATATGACCTGTAAATACTAATTAATTTTGCACATAAATATAAAACACCAATTATGATCAGCAATATCCTAAAGAAAAAATGTCCTGTATGTCAAAAAGGAAACATATTTGAAAAATCTGGTTTGTTTGGTTTTATGTCCATCCAAAAAATGAATAAAAACTGCCCAAATTGTAACCACCGTTTTGAAAAGGAACCAGGTTTTTTCTTTGGAGCCATGTATATCAGTTATGCTTTATGTATTCTGGAAGCAGCACTTTCCTTTCTTATCTATCTTAGCTTGGGCATAGATGATAAATATCTCATATACCTCCTAATAGCTCCGATCATCTTTTTGTGGCCATTTAATTATAAAATGTCCAGGGTTATTTGGATGCATATCATCTAAAAAGAAATTCATAAGGGAAACTCATTTCAAATGCATCAAAAAAGGGGAAACATTTGTTTCCCCTTTTTATCAACAAAGTCAATAATTGACTTAAATAATAATTATTAGCTATTATAGGCAGTGGATACAGTATCTGCTCCCTCCCCTGTCCAATTGGTATGGAAGAACTCCCCTCTTGGCTTATCAATACGCTCATAGGTGTGTGCACCGAAATAATCTCTCTGGGCTTGAAGTAGATTGGCTGGCAAACGTTCAGTCTTGAAGCCATCAAAATAACATAACGCAGAGGAAATGGTAGGTACTGGAATGCCATTCATCACTGCAGTGGCACAAACATTTCTCCATCCCTGCTGAGCTGCCTCCACTTTTTCCTTAAAGAAAGAATCCAATAACAAGTGAGGAAGTCCTGGAGATTTGTCAAATGCCTTTTTGATATCACCCAAGAAAGCTGAACGAATGATACATCCGCCTCTCCACATCAAGGCAATATCACCGTAGTTCAATTCCCAGTTATAGGCCTTGGAAGCTTCCATCAAAAGATTATAACCTTGCGCATAGGAAATGATCTTGGCTCCATAAAGCGCCATTTTAAGATCATCCAGCATCTTTGCCTTATCTCCATCAAACTTCACTTCAGTTGGTTTAAACACCTTTGATGCTTCTACTCTTAAGTCCTTCTGAGCAGATAAGAAACGAGAGAACACTGATTCTGCAATCAGCGTCAAAGGAACACCTAAGTGCATGGCATCAATTCCTGTCCATTTACCAGTACCCTTTTGACCAGCAGTATCCAAGATCTTTTCTACCATAGGCTCACCGTCAGTATCCTTATAAGCCATGATATCTGCTGTAATCTCAATCAAATAAGAATCCAATTCCTCCTCATTCCACTTTTTAAAAGTAGCATGCATCTCATCGTAGGACATTTTAAGTACATCCTTCATAAATTGATACGCTTCATTGATGATCTGCATATCTCCATATTCGATGCCATTATGGATCATTTTCACATAATGTCCAGCTCCATCTGCACCAACCCAGTCACAACAAGGAACACCTCCATCAACTTTCGCCGAAATAGCTTGGAAAATTTCCTTAACTTCCGGCCAAGCTTCCTTGCTCCCCCCTGGCATCATGGATGGTCCACGCAATGCGCCAATTTCACCACCTGAAACACCGGTTCCAATAAACTTGAAGCCTTTGCTTTCTACATATTTCGTTCTTCTGATGGTATCCTCATAATAAGAATTACCACCATCAATGATGATATCACCTGGTTCTAAATGAGGAATTATCTGATCAATAAAATGGTCAACTGGATCACCGGCTTTCACGAGCATCATTACTTTCCTAGGCGTCTCCAAAGCTCCAACAAGCTCTTCAATTGAATGAGTACCTATAAACTTCTTGCCTGCTCCTCTGCCTTCAATAAACTTATCCACCTTTTCTGTAGAACGGTTAAATACAGCTACGGTAAACCCCTTGCTCTCCATATTTAAGACCAGGTTTTCTCCCATTACTGCCAATCCTATTAGCCCGATATCTGCTAAATCCTTCATATTTATGTTGTTAGTTATTTAATCTTTCCCTTGGCCCTTAAAATTCTAAATTTAGGAAAAATCAAAATGGTTTAAGGGAGCGTAAAGATAATAAACACACAGCACTATTGCATCAATTACAGTTGTCACTTTGGCTTATATTCAAAAAAATAAAAGGGCAAAAGCCCTTTTTTAGATATAATACCACCTGTTTAGTGCTTAAAACAATTTTTTATTTTATTGAGCAGAAAGGGATTATAAGTATTAATCATAACCCATCAAATATAAATAGTTAAATCTAATCATAAACCATTATTATATCGTCCAGAATAAGCTCACTATCTACCGCTCCCGCAAAATTTACACCGTCAAAACTTGAAGAGGCTACTAGAGTAATATGGGTTGGTAAGATAAATTGGGCAGAATCTTCACTGACAAATTCCTGATCCACAGGGAACATGTATTCAGGAAAATTCGCATCAAGCTGGCCATAATAAAAATCCAATTCCATGGTGGTCAAATCGGCTATTTCTTCACCACTCCTAAACCATGCTGTAGCCAATCGCTGGATTTTCCCATTAGATCTTACCTCCAAAAAAGCATAAATATCAGCCATATCGGAATAAGGTAGTTTATTTCCATTCCTATCCTTATTTTCTACTCCAGGAATATATCGATATTTAAACCTCAATTTTGACGGCCTTCCACTAAAAGGCATACCAAAATCAATTGCAGCCTCAGGGTTTGTTGGATCGAGATTGTCTGAATTAAATACACCAGTAAAAATAGAGCCCGCTGCAATTGGGGCACCAAAAGTACCACCCAACACTCCGTTATCTAAGGTGATCATTTTAGCAGCCAAATTTCCATCTTCGATTTCATAAGGAATAGTTGCTAATTTATTCAATATATAAGTCCCTTGGTTACCTGTTCCCCAAATGGTATTCGCATTACTCTCTCCTGGTTCATAATAACCAGAATTGGTTTTATACCAAAGCTCAAAATCACTATTGGCTAATTGGGGTGTCGCTGAAGCCACTAATGGAATCAATTTCCATACAGTAACAGTCCCGTCCTCTGCGGTGATTGAAATCTCTTCCTCCTCATTCATGTTTATAATGTCTCCAATACTTTTATCAGCTGTAGCAAAAGTCGAAATTGTCAATTGTTGTATGCTTATAGTACTGCGATCGATGCCTGATGGAAATTCTATTGTTACTGTTTTTTCCGCTAAATCTATAACCGAATTACTAGCCTGATTGCTAAGTTCTATCGACTTTATATTTCCATAGCTAGATAATCCGAAAAAGTCTTCATCCACACAGGAAAACAATATCAAAACTATATATAAGAGGCTCCTAGTATTCATAATACACTAATATTTCCGTGATTTTGCCCCAAAATAGTAGGCTAAACCCAAATCCAATGAAAGGAGATTTATATTAAAATCTACATTTTGACGGGTTTCCTTAGCTGCTTCGGTATTATTAACCGTGTTTTTGGTCACCTTTAAATCATAACCAAGAACATCCAATTGCACTTCTATCGCAAAGGCTTCCATAACAAAAAAGGTCAACCCAGGACTTAAGCCAACGCGAAAATTAAATTCGGAACCAAAAACCTTTTCAATTTCATCCAAGTTTTTCGTTTTGCGGGATAAGGTTCTACCTCCACCAAAAGTTACACCCAATACAGTGAAAAAGCTTAGTCTTTCATCATTTGTCAAAGGTACCGAAGACCTAAAGTTAGGACTCACCGAAATCCCCCTACTGATCCTATTGGACAATAATGAATCTGGATCCTGAAAAGTTATTCCAGTAAATTTATCTTGGTAAAATTTCACATCCATTCCTACCATCCCATAATCACCTGTATAATAACCACCTTTCAAGGTCACATCATAATCTAAATGCTCTCCATCAATTACCTTTTGGATTAAAAAATCGGTATTTTCTAGTTTTCTGTCTGTAAGTGAAAAAGATAGTCCTGTATAAAAATTTCCCTTTTTGAATGGCTTGAACCCTTCTTCATAATAGCTTGATAGCAAATCATATGGAGAATAGTTTTCCTTATTTATTTTTTGCGCATAACCATCAATACTCACTGCTGTTAAAAGGAGCAGCATACAATGTATAAAAATTAGGTACTTCTTATTCATCATCTCTTTAGGTGTGAGGATATTGAAGGGGTTATTTGACCTGTTTATTCTACTAAATAATTTAAATAATTATTCTTTAATTTTCTTCTCTTCACGAATTAATATCAGATTATCTGTATAAAGACTATTCCACCGGTATATTTTACCCTTCTAAACATTCCCTCAAAAAGACCTCAGATCTCACAGAAATGATTGATTAAAGGTCCTTGGAATCTCAGCTGAGTGCGGACAGGGTGTGTGAAATAATGTTACTGGTTGAAAATGGTTCATATTAATGTATGTAACATTTTTAACCTTCTTCTTTAACCCCTATTTAACTCCTAGTTAAGCCGTGTTTAAGCCGTGTTTACCCTATCAAAGCCTTAGGGTAGTCTGCATCTTAAGTGCTCAAAATGCAAGGGAACATTCCTTAAAATATTTTGGTACTAAGAAGCTTAGGAATACTTCTTTCCGGTATCAGGATCAGTGAACACTAACTATTAAGGCCCTGAATGGCTGTTCTACCTAGCACTTAGGCATACTTCCGGGCACTTGAGCAAAGGATTTATGGTTGCTGGCATCATTGTGGATAATCAAATCAGATTATCCTTATTAAAATTTAAAGAAACAATTAATCAAATTTCTATTAGCAAAAGCAACACAATTATTTAGCTGAACAAACTATATTTATCTGATATCCAAAATATTAAACCATACAATTGGATAGTTATCACAAAACTCGAAACCAATGAAAATAAAAGCTATAATTACCGGATCCACAGGTATGGTAGGGAAAGCTGTATTACTTGAATGCCTAGAAAATGAAAAGGTAGGAATAGTACTAATTATCAACAGACATCCTGTGGGCGTCCAGCATCCAAAACTTATAGAAATTATCTTGGAGAATTTTGAAGAATTACCATCAGTTAAAGACGATCTAAAAGGATACAATGCCTGCTACCACTGTTTGGGGATATCTGCTTTAGGAATGAATGAGAAAAATTACTATAAAATCACCTATAATATAACCAAAGAATTGGCAGACATATTATATGAACACAATTCAAATCTGATATTCAATTATGTATCTGGAGTTGGAACAGATAGTAGTGAAAAAGGAAAAATCATGTGGGCCAGAGTAAAGGGAAAAACAGAAAACATGATATTGAATAAAGGATTTAAGGATGCATATTCCTTTAGGCCTGGCTTTATTGTTCCAGAGAAAGGAGTAAAATCCAGAACAAAACTATATAACCTGCTCTATTTGTTATTTAAACCATCTTTTCCGGTATTAAAAAAATCCTCTTCCATCACCACTACTACAAAAATAGGCAAGGCCATGATCAACGTAAGCTTATTCCCCATGAACAAAAAAATATTGACTAATAAAGATATCAATGCCTTGGCAAAATAAATAATTAAGGATTGATCCAAAAATGAGCTTGTCTAAAAGTCTTTTCTTTACCCTTTAAGTACCGTTTTCTGGATAATTGAAAATCCTTTAAATGCTTATTAAAAAAGGATATTTCAATTTTCCCATTCAGCGAATCAAGACTCGCTTTTAAATCAGAAGTACCATAAACACGAATAAAATAGTTCAAGCTTGGCTCTTTCAATTGCAATTCATCAATCCATCTATAAACAGCCTTAAGGCTTTCTTTTGGCTGTTTTTGTCGAGCGGACTTTTTGAACAGGTCCCAATAATACCTCTCTGAATGAAGGTAAGCCTGTCTTTTTGCCTTTCTCCATCTAATAAAACTACCGATGAGCCTTAGCGTAAAGTAGATCAGCACTAAAAATATTACCGCGATGGTCACCAATTGCTTCAAAGATAAGCCTAACCATTCAAATGGCTTATCTCTCTCAGCTTCTAAAACAAATTGGGCTTGCTCCGTGGCTAAGGAATCCCTGATGGATGCCAAAATGCCCATATTTGGATTAGGCTTGACATCAATCTTGACCTCTTTGAGCGTTCTTTTATAAAGCTTATCCTGATAGGGATTGTACCAATGAAAGACCATTTCTGGAATAGTCACTTCTCCTTCTTCTTCAAAAAGATACCGCATAGACTCTGTTCTTGAAGAACTGATGGCTGTCTTGCCCTTTTTATCATTCACCTCCGTTCTGGTAGGATAGCGTCCCAATCCCGGAATGGAATCCCATTGCACTGGAGGAATAAGCCTTGCCATGGTTCCGGAGGCGGTTCTTGCAATCCTTCTCTCCAGAACATCTCCTACTTTTACCTCATTGATATTGCCTATCCATCTATCATTAACCGACAAGCTTGTTGCTACCAACCAATCATTTGTTTCAAAGCTAGGAGGAACAGGCTTGACTTTGATAAGTTTTTCGTCTGAACTCACCTTCATCTTTACCCCTTTGTATTCCCCTTCTGGAGGGGTTTCAATGGAAATATCAAGACCAGGAAAAACTACATCCTCCTGCTTGTAAGGAAACACCTGATAAATCAATTCCACATTGGAATAAGTCTTGCCATTTCTGGAAAACGATCCATTAACCGATCTAAAATAAGTAGTAAAAGCCCCTTTCACCTGAAGGTTCCCCAGATCAATCCCTTTGGTAAACCATGTCGAAGTATAAACTTTAATGCTGACATTAACTGGCTGTCCCACATAAACACTCGAACGGCTTAGATTCACATCAGCCCAGACCTGTTGTGCCTTGGAAGGTATGGTACAAAATAGGCCGAAACATAAACCAAAAGCGATCAATATGTATTTAATAAGCCTTATCATTAGAGCCTGGCTTTAATTTTCCTTTTTTTAACTGGTATTCGAACTTTCTCTTGATAAACAATGAGGGATCATCATCTACTTTTTGTATCAATACTTTTTGATCATTGCGCTCTTGCTTGGTGGCACCAATATCATCCGGGACTTCATCCAACTCTTTTGCTTTCCTAACATCGGTATTGACAGTTTCAGACAATCTTTCCTTTTCCATATCCTCTTTGGTAGCCTCTTGCCCACCACCACTCAAATCTTCCATACTATCATTCTCTTTGGTATTATCCGCTCTGCCACTTTCTGCTTCTTCCGCATCTTCAGGATTGACTTCATCGGTTTCTCCCAGCATCTTACTCATGGCCTCCATATTGGTTCCTGCCTGCTCCATACTAGGGTCCATCTCACTGGCCAAGCCAAAAGCAGCACTGGCAGCAATTAAATCTCCATTTTTATAATAGGCCAAGCCCAAATTAAAAGCTCCTTCTGCTGTAGTATCATTCGCAAAGGCTTGAATGGATTCTATATATTTTCCGGATTTAAAATAGGCTACACCTTTCCTCATGGGGTCTTCATATTTTTCTGCAGCTTTTTCATATTCTCCTTTGCTACTAAGCATTTGTCCCTGATAATCATTCGTGAACCATAGGTCCTCAAAACTATGCACTTCCCCGCAAGAGCTAAAAATCAACAGACCAAATCCATAAAGCACCCAACCTCTTCTGAACCACATTAGAAACAGTACAATCACTGGTATAATCAACAACAGTCCTTTATCCTCCCATTGGTTATCTTTTTCTTCTGGCTTTTCGGTAAAAATCAAATCTGTTTTTACTTTTTTGCTAATCTTCTCCACATCACTATCATCCAAAGTCAATGGAATTACTTCTATATTTTCCAATGAATTGAGCTTTTGAATAAGTTGGTTATCCAATGCAGAAACCACATCCTCCCCATTCTCTTTGATATATCCTCTTCCGGAAGGGTTGGGGACAGCTGCTCCCATGGGAGTATTGAAAGGCAGTATTGCTATTTGATGATCCGATCCACTGACAAACTCTTGGATCTCTTCAAATTCCTTAGTCTCAAAATCATCAGACATAATCATCACTGTACCTGGTGCTGTAGTTATACTCATGATAGTATCAGCCACAGCCAAAGCGGCTCCTAAATTAGATCCTTGAGCAGGCATAACAGAAGGAGATAAACCTTCCAAATGGCTCCTGATGATATCATAATCCCTTGTCAAAGGAACAACGATATGGGCAGTGCCAGCAAATGCCACCAAGGCCACCCTTGCCTGAGGCTTTTGATCCAAAAAATCATTGATTTTGAATTTGGCCCTTTCCAATCGATTCGGTTGCATATCCTCAGCCATCATGCTCTGAGACAGGTCCAAACAAATAACCAAAGGAGTCTCTAATTGCTGCCCTGCCACTTCCACCTTCTTCCAAGCAGGTCCAGCCAAAGCCATTGCTCCTAGGCAAAAACCAATAAAAAGCAAGCTTTGCATGAGCAGCTTTATTTTTTCACTGCCCTTTTGAATCACATAATTTCTCAAGTGAGGCGCGATAATTTTTTTCCACCTTACCTCGGATCTGATGCTGAGGATTCCCCATATTAGAAAAATGGCTGCGGGCACTATTAACCATAACCATTGAGGCCTCAGAAAATGGAACGCCTCCCAATCTATAGGAAATACTTCCTCAAACATAGGCCTCCCTTTTTTGCATCTTTTTCATGGTAATTCCAATATTTCCAATCAGCATACCCAAAAGGATCAGCCCTAGGGCTGCACCAAGTGGATAGATATAAAGCAAAGTAACAGGCTTGTTTTCCTCTTCTTCATACTCAATGGGTTCCAGCTTGTTCAACTCATCATAAATCTCATTTAAACGCTCCGTGTCTATTGCCCTGAAATACTGTCCTCCCGTCATTTCTGCAATTTCTTCAAGCGTTTCTTCGTCCAAGTCACTTTGATTCCCAAAGGGATCTCCAATACCAATGGTATAAATGATCACTGAATCTCTCCTTGCCATATCTGCAGCATCCAAGGGCAATATATCAATGCCTGCATCTATTCCATCTGTGAGCAAAAGCATTACTTTGGTTTCAATTGTATCTTGCTCGAAAAGTGCAGTTCCCTTAGCTATGGCTTTACCGATATTGGTCATTTGCCCCGCCATTCCTACATCTGCCTCTTCCAACATTTGATCCACTGTTTCCAAGTCCGGTGTAAAGGGAGCCTGGATATAGGCATTGGAACCAAAGAACACCAAGCCCATTCGATCACCTTCCCTTTTTTTTATAAATTCATGCATTACCTCTTTTACGGCATCCCAACGCCTTACCTTTTGATCACCAATTGTCCAGTCATTGGTAGCCATGCTAAAGGAGATATCCGCCGCAATCAAAAAACTCCTTGATGTCTTTACTTTCAATTCAGGTTCCCCGACCAATTGGGGTGAAGCAAGAGCTGCCAAGAGTAAACACCATATCAAAGTCAGGTAAAGCCATGAAATGAAACCTTTACGCTTTACCATTGCTGCCTTTCGTGGTTTTTGGCCTGTTTGGTCTAGTACTTTTTGGTAAGTGGGTAAACTGATTGATGCGCTTTTCATCCGTATAGGCGGTAGTAGCCAGTATACCAAAATAGGCAAAGGCAATAGGAACAAAGCCCACATATTCCCGATTTCAAAGTTCTCTGGCATGTGTTTTTACCCATTTTTTTGCATTGACCAATAACTTTCTCTTCCCCTCTTGGGACAATAAAACATTTTTGTATAAAGCTGATAGAAACTCTTCTTCCCTATCCAAGAATTTCACTTGCTTTCCTGTTTTTTCCAAAAAGGCCAACCAATCATGGCCATATAGCCCACCTACTTCTTGACGGCCAAAATTCTTCATGGCCGTATTTTTAAGCACCACAAAAACCTCCATCAAAGGCTCCTCCTCTCTAGATATTCTTTTAATGTTCTCTAAAGCTTCTCTTCTATATTTATTTCTGATATGACTCCTAAGTCTAAAAAACATTGATAACAAGACTCCTATCAGGAATATTCCTCCAACAATAAACCACCCAACTGTTTCAAAACTAAATGCTACTGCTGTAGGCTCATATAACTTCGCATCTTGAAGTAATTGGGCTACAGCAGAGGAATCATTTGTTGTCAAGCTATCTGATTGAAATAAGTACCTCATCTGCCTGCACCTTTAAAGATGTCCTTCAACTGAACCTCCACAGGTATTATCGTATTGATGCTGAACAGGGGCACACGATGTTTTTTCATAGCCAACTTAAATTTTTCAAAATCTGACTTGAACCTATTTTGTAGACTTTCTCTTAAGTCCTTGTTCTCTCCATCTATAAATGCTTGACTTTCCCTGTCTCCTGCTACAAATTTGATATTGGGAATCTGCCATTCCATAGGGTCGGTAACTTTTGCCAATAACACATCATTATGTTGTGATATTTGAGCAATAAACTTTATCAATTTTGGAGAATATCTTAAAAAATCACTGATTACCACGACCAAAAAATCATGAGTTACAATGTTCCTGGTCTTTTTGATAGTTTGGTTTAAAGCCTCTTCGAAAATAACCGGCGAGGATGCGGCCAATTCATGGTTTCTTTTGACAATCATTTCAAAAAATCGAAGGATATTTTTTCTATCCCGCTTGGGAAAAATAATATCAATACCTTCATCTGCAAAAACCAATCCTCCTACCCTATCCCCCTGCTTCAAAATCCTAAAGGCCACCATGGCTGCAAGCTGAGCTGCTACCACTGATTTAGTATATTTCTGTGATCCGAAAAGCATGGATTTTGATTGATCCACTACAATTAATGCTGGCTTTTCTTTTTCTTCTGTAAATACTCTTGTATGTGTTTGATGGGTCCTGGCAGTAACTTTCCAGTCAATATTCCGGATATCATCTCCATTCACATAATTCCTTACTTCTTCAAAATCCAGTCCTCTACCTCTTAATTTAGAAGCATGTTTACCTCCTAAAATACTATTGACTTTTTGTTTCCTCGCCAATAAGCTAAAGTGCTGCGCAAGGTGTTCCATCCCTAATAGGTCCTTTAGGGAAATAAAAATATCCTCTGGAAAAATTTCGTTACCATTGCCCATAGCCAAAACATTTTATGCGACTACTGCGACTTCTTTCAAAACGGTTTCCAACACCTTATCCGCTGTAATGCCGTCTGCATTGGCTTCGTAACTAAGGATAAGGCGATGTCGAAGACAATCATGAACCACTGCCCTTATATCTTCCGGAGAAACAAAGTCCCTACCTTCCATCCAAGCGTGCGTCCTACATGCCCTGTCAATAGCAATACTTCCTCTGGGACTTGCCCCATAGTCTATCCAAGTAGCCAATACTTCATTATACTTTTCAGGATATCTGGTAGCAGAAATAATATCCACAATGTATTTCTCCATATTCTCAGAAATGGTTATTGAAGCTATTTCCATTCTGGCATCAAAAATAATATCAGGGGAAAGCCGTGTATTCTCTTTTTCCTTTTCCTTTTTTTGTTCTGAGCGGTTTAAGCGTAAAATCTCCAATTCAGCGACATCATCCGGATAATCGATCATTACGTGCATTAAAAATCGATCCATCTGCGCTTCGGGAAGCGGATAGGTACCTTCCTGTTCTACTGGATTCTGGGTAGCCATTACCATAAAAAGTGGATCCATGGGATAGGTCTTTCCTGCAACGGACACTTGCCTTTCTTCCATCGCCTCCAGCAAGGCAGACTGTACCTTAGCTGGCGCCCTGTTGATCTCATCTGCTAGGATCAGGTTACTAAAAATAGGGCCTTGCTGAAAAATAAACTTCTCCTGTGATTCTGGTTGATAGATTTCCGTACCTGTTACATCTGAAGGTAGCAAATCCGGCGTAAACTGAATTCTACTCAAGCCACATTCCAACGCTTTTGCCAAAGACTTAATGGCCCGCGTTTTTGCTAATCCAGGCAAGCCTTCCAGCAGCATATTCCCATCAGCCAGTAAAACCAATATTAATCTATGAATCAACTCATCTTGACCAATAATTGATGATGACATCTGATGCTGCAATTGCTTTATGCTTTCTAATGTGCTCATAAATCCAATACCTTATTATACACTTTATATCAAATTCAATAGACTATTTCAATTCGTAGGGATAGATAACTTTCCAGTCTTTTGCCATATCCACTATCATCCAGTTGTATTTCCTCGCATCATCTAAGCCTTTATTTAGTTGACCAATATGAGAATCTCGATCATAAGCATACTCTCTTACAGAGTCAGTATGGTGAATATACAAGCCAAATCTTTCACCAGAGCCTGTGGAAGTGAATTGTAGCATTTGATAATCTCCATCACTATTACCTGCTGCGAAAACTGGCCTTTTACCTATATTCCTCCAAATACCCACAGGCTTACCGGCTTTATCATCGTTAAAAAATAACTCTGGCAACTTGTTCAGGACTGGTTCATCCCCATTCATTTCATAAGATAAACCTCCTATGGAACCAACAACTTGGTAGGGCAGAATGCCATAAGTATCCTCAGCCCAAGCCCGCATAAAATCTATTCCTCCACCCGAAACGATAAAAGTTTTAAACCCACTGAATTGTAAATAATCCAACAATTCTAACATAGGCTGAAAAATCATCTCATTATAATGTTTGCCCGTCAAAGGATGCGTAGCAGTTTCCATCCAGGTTTTGACTCTTTGATCAAACTCAACGGTGGTCATCCCGGTATGAGTAGCCTTGAGCAATTCCATTAAAGCCTTCTCTCCTCCAGCCAAAAAACCTTTCATATCTCCTTCTAATAGTGGTTTGAAAGGACCTTCTTTGGTCCATTCAGGATGATCCGGGGCCATCCTTTTGATTTCATCTATGGCAAAGGCCACTTGGAAATAAATGGGTTGTTCTGTCCATAATGTGCCATCATTATCAAAAACAGCTATCCTGTCCCTTTCAGGAATAAAGGAGGCAGATGAAGAGTTGGTAACTGCCTCTACCCATGAAACAATTTTTGATTTTGCGGGATCATTCCAAGAATTCAACTCAGGAGTTTCCGCCACTAAAACAGTTTCCGAAGCTTCATCATCCACATTTTTTGGGGATTGGCATGCTCCAAGCACCAGCATGAAACTGAACAAGTATAAATTATGATATCTTTTCATATTAGCATTGCTTTATGTTTAAATGCCATTTCCTAAAATAAAATCGGACAGGATAGTCCTGTCCGATTCTTATATTCCTAATCAGCCCTTATTGGGCACTAGGATGAGATGTCATGCTTTGTACCACTGCATCTATGGAAAGCGACCCGCCCTTAACTGGAGGAAAATCTTTGAATGAAGCCAAAAATTCAGCGGCATATTCCTGTGCAGGAACAAACAACCACATATTATCAGCATACCATCTGGTATATAAAGCTGATTTCCAAGAAACCTCATATGGATCAGCTCTAAGGTTAATCACAATTGGCCAGCTTGGTTGTTTACGATAAGCCTCATTGATGGAACCTTCCATTATGGTAAAATGCAATTTCCAATTATTATACCGTATGGCATTAAGATTTCCTCCAGCATCAAAATAGAAAATTTCATGTCTAGGGGACTCCTCTACTTCTCCTTTGAAATAAGGCATCAAGTTATAACCATCTAAATGAGCTTTAAAAGTTTTACCATTAGCCTCATATCCTGTCAATAATTTCTCTTTCACATTTGGTTCACCTGCAGCTGCGACCAATGTAGGCATCATATCTTCATGGGAGAAAATATCATTATAGATAGTTCCCGGTTCGATCACTCCTGGCCATCGAATGGCACAAGGAGCCCTAAAACCACCTTCCCATGTACTGCCTTTTTCACCAGCGAATGGGGTAGTACCTCCATCAGGCCATGTGAATTTCTCAGCACCATTGTCTGTAGAATACATGATGATGGTATTGTCTATGATCCCTAGTTCTTCCAGTTTGGCCAAAACCCTACCTATAGCTTTGTCATGCTCTACCATTCCATCAGGGTAAAGACCTATTCCTGTAACCCCAACACTTTCCTCCTTTAAATGTGTCCAAACGTGCATCCTAGTAGCACTTAACCACACAAAGAAAGGCTTACCCGCTTCGTGAGTTCTTTCAATGAAATCAATGGCAGCATCTGTAAATTCCTGATCGGCAGTTTCCATCCGCTTTCTGGTTAAGGGGCCTGTATCTTCCATTCTACCATCGGCATATGAATGAATCACACCCCTAGGACCATATTTTTCATGGAATTCAGGATCCTTTGGATAATAATAGGTTTCCGGCTCTTCTTCTGCATTTAAATGATACAAGTTTCCGAAAAACTCATCAAATCCGTGATTGGTTGGTAAATGTTCATCTCTATCTCCCAGATGATTTTTTCCAAATTGACCGGACATATAACCATGAGGCTTCAATAGCTCGGCTATAGTCGGCTGATTGTCTTGGATACCCTGTTTGGCCCCAGGCATACCAATGGTCAACAAACCCGTTCTAAAAGGATGTTGCCCCAAAATAAAGGCGGCTCTACCCGCTGTACAAGACTGCTGTGCATACCAATCAGTAAACATCGCTCCTTCTTTGGCTATTCGGTCAATATTAGGGGTTTCATAGCCCATCATCCCATGGTTATAGGCACTGACATTCGCCCAGCCGATATCATCCCCCCATATCACCAAGATATTGGGCTTGTCTTGGGCACTTAATACGCCCACAACTAAGGCAAATAAAATTATTAGTGTTGTTTTTCTCATTGCATTAGTGTTTATGAATTTTCTTAAATAAATAATTGCATATAAGCCTCTCTTCTATCTATTTGAAAAATCAAATACCACTATGCAAAATCACATTATATTACCCTTAATTACCTTTCTGACCGGCAGTCAATGACTCCATTACTTCATCAAGATTAAATGAAGCAGGTCTTTGCCTAGGTGGATATTCCTGAAATGAAGAAATCATTTTACCGGCAATTGCCTGTCCAGCTCCCCCAGCAAATTGAATGATGCCCTCCATCCATTCATAATAACTGTTTGCATTATGTTGAGCACGCTCGAAAGGATCCATTCTTAAGTCAAATACCAAAGGAATTCTTAGTTGTACAAATGGATACATCCATACTCCAAACTTGGAAGACTGCTGCTCCATAAATACCAATTTCCACCGATCATAGCGCATTGCCACCAGTTGCCCATCATCATTCCAATAGAAAAATTCCCTCCGTGGCCAATTGGTAGCGCCATATTGGTCTTTGCTTATTTCTTTTTCACCGGTCAAGAAAGGTAAAAGATTATAGCCATCTAGGTGCACCTTATAGTTCATATCACCTACTTGATAACCAGACATTAACTTTTCCTTGATATTATCATCACCTACTGCTGCCATTAGCGTCGGTAGCCAATCATTACCCGAAACAATCTCGTTGAATACTTTTCCTGCTGGAATTTTCCCCGGCCATTTGATAATACAAGGCACCCTATACCCTCCTTCCCAGTTGGTATTCTTTTCTCCCCTAAAAGGAGTAATTCCTCCATCAGGCCACATGTTAAAGTGGGGGCCATTATCGGTAGTGTAAATCACAATTGTATTATCGTCTACACCAAGTTCTTCCAATTTGTTCAACAACTTACCGATCTGATCATCATGCTGAACCATTCCATCAGCATATTCACTAAGTCCAGTTTTGCCCTCGTATTCTTCTGGTACGTGGGTTACATAGTGCATCCTTGTCGTATTAAACCAGACAAAAAATGGTTTATCATCATTGACCTGTCTATCGATAAAATCAGTGGTTGCATCCAATACTTCCTGGTCAATAGTTTCCATTCTCTTCTTGGTCAAGGGACCAGTATCTTCAACACTACCATCTGCAGAACTTCTTATAACCCCTCTCGGACCGAATTTCTTCCTAAATTCTGGGTTCTTTGGATAATAAGAGTTTTCAGGAGTTTCCTCTGCATTCAAATGGTATAGATTACCAAAAAACTCATCAAAGCCGTGGTTAGTAGGCAAAAATTCATCCAAATCTCCCAAGTGGTTTTTTCCAAACTGTCCTGTAGCATACCCCATTGGCTTTAGTAATTCAGCCAGTGTAGGATCTTCAGGCTGAATACCTAAAGTAGCACCTGGAATTCCCACCTTGGTCATTCCAGTCCTAACAGGCATCTGCCCCGTGATAAAGGCAGCTCTACCTGCTGTACAGGATTGTTCCGCATAATAATCGGTAAAAGTAGCTCCCTCTGCAGCTAGCTTGTCTAAATTGGGCGTTTTATAGCCCATCATTCCTTTATTATTATAACTCAAATTCCAATACCCAATATCATCCCCCATAATAACTAAGATGTTGGGCTTTTCCTGGCCATAAACTGTACCAAGAAGCAGTGTCAATAAAACTACAAGTGAAGTCTTTTTCATGTTGGTGTATTATTTATTAAACAA
Organism: Echinicola salinicaeni; assembly: GCF_014280965.1. Classification (GTDB taxonomy): domain Bacteria; phylum Bacteroidota; class Bacteroidia; order Cytophagales; family Cyclobacteriaceae; genus Echinicola; species Echinicola salinicaeni. Next base: position 120,860 of record NZ_JACODZ010000009.1, on the reverse strand, counting down.
GTAATTTTCTTTATAGATTTTAACGGAAAATTCTGATCATATTAAAAATCGAATGGAACCCACTAACCAGTAAAAACAAATAGCTTTTACTCTATAAAAACTTAAAATCAATTAATATTAAAAATACTGCGCAAATACTACCTAAAGAGAGAATACACTATAATCGCTGCCAACATTCCGTAAATATTGGCAAAATTTGAATTCAAAAAACCATACTAACCCTACTGAAATAAAGAAAAAACCAACAAAAACTACTAATAATTAAATTATAACAGTTTTAAACTGTTCCAAGCTGCGGTAAGGAAAAATTGATGGCAAAAAGTAATTAGATGTTAATGATAAAATGATTCATTAAATAATACTCAATATTATGTAGACATTGGCTTTAGGTTATCCCACTTCCTGTAAATTTACAATAAACCTATTGTACTCAATCAAACAATTTATATACTGTTGTTCCTAATGGTAAGTCAGCCTTATTGACCAAATTAGCAGAACTAAATGGTTGAAAACCATAAACCACTTTAGAAACATCAAAGCCACTTGGTATTTGTAAAAGTACCTTTCCCCCCTGTATCAGTCCCTTAGTAGCTATTCTATTTCCCCGAGCATTCAATAATTCAAAACCTAAAACAGGCCCACCATCAATAGTCTTTAAACCTGCTCCATTGCTAAAGCTTATAGCCAAATTATTTCCTTCTGGTATTACCTCAAGTATTTGTGGCCCTTCAGCTAAAACATCTTTTTGATAAGTCTTTGATAAGGCCAGTAATGCCAATCGTTTTCCTACCTCCTTTTTGGCTCTTGGATGCACATCCAATGAATCACCTATATCCAAACTCACGGCCATACCTATATTTAATATGCTTTTACTTAATCCATTTTGCATATTCCTAAAATAGGGCCATGAAGGACGAGACATCCCTGGAAGCTGGACAAAATAAATGGGAAGCAGTGGATTATTCCATTTCTCCCGATAATCTTTAACCATATTTTGGAAAAGCCGAGAGTAAAGGCCAGGATTATGGGTATTACTTTCTCCCTGATACCAAAGAATTCCCTTTACTTCGTAAGGAATAATATCGTGTATGGCCGCTTCATAAATATAAGCAGGTTCATAAGGATGTCTTTGGGTGGAATTCCACTTGTTGGATAGATTAACCTTCGCTCTTTTCCTCACCCATGGCATGATGAAATCCGAGGTTACCCAAGTATCCATCATATCCACAAGAAGCTCATCCCCTTCCAAAACAGTTCTATCGATAAAACTTTCAATTGACGTCCCTCCTAATGCTATTTGAATTAGGCCAATGGGTACATCAACTTCTTTTTGAATTGTTCTTCCAAAATGATAGGCAACAGCCGAAAATTCTGATTTATCAATATGCCAACTTCCTTCAAAGTAAGACAATTCATTTACCCGCTGAAGTACAAGACTGTCCCAAGCCATATTACTGGTTTCCTCAATAGGACTAAACTTAAAAAGGTGCAGATCCTTATTTTCTCCTCGACTTTCCTCTGGCCAAGATAGAGATGATTTTAAGGGAAAAGCCATATTTGACTGTCCCATGCTTAACCAAACATCACCTACCATCACTTCAGAAAAATTTAAAACCTGATGGTCGTGCCTCACTTCTAAATCATAAGGTCCACCGGCTGAAATATTCCTCAGATAAGCTTTCCAATCACCATTCTTATTCACTTTAATTTGTACTGATTTATCAGAAAGCCTGACCTCAACTAGTTTACCTGGATCTCCCTTACCAAAAATAGGGATGCTGTCTCCACGCTGTAAGACCATACCAGTACCAAAAACTGGCGGCATACTTAGTCCCCCAAAGTCTTTCTTTAGATAAGCATAGACCAATTTTGCCATCAACTCTGCTCCAGCGCTGTTCGGATGTATATTATCTGGAAATAAATCCGGTCTTGAAATAAAAGGCTCATAAAAGTCTATTAGTTCAACCTTATTGGTTTTCGCTAGCCCTTTAATTTTTTGTCGTATTTCTTGGTGCCATTCTCGCGTACCTGATTTAAATCTTGGATGTCCACTAAATATAGGACTCAAATTGGCTATATGAATTTCAATCTCAGGATTTATACTTCTCAAAGTATCGATCAATCGCGAATAATCCCCTTCGAAATCTAATTGATAATTGGGCCAGTTTCTTGGATCTGTATCATTCAACCCCAAATGAATCACGGCTATATCAGGTTGAAATGATAAGGCCTCAGCGTATTGATCAGTTAAATGATAGGGATTATGTCCATTTCTTAGTAATGTGGCACCGCTATGTCCAAAATTCTTTACAGTATAAGCTTCCCCTAGCAACTTTTCTAATCGGGCAGGATAAGAATTTAGCTCTCTATCTTTAATACCTGCTCCATAGGTTACCGAATTGCCAATACATGCTACCTTGATAGGCTGTTGGGCCATTAAACAATGACAGTTCCAACAACTTATAAACAATGTTATTACTAAGAAAAAAATTCTTTGCATTATCACCTGATATTTATTTAAAACAGTTTCAACAAAGGCTAAAACAACGCATTTTTCATTGACAATTTATTCATCTAAATCATATTTCGACGAAATCATGAGTCTTTCTTTTTGCAGGCCTTTTCCACTCACCGTTAATTCTATTTCCCCTTCCTCTTTATTGGACTGTACCAATACTACCAACTTCCCGCTAAAAGCTTTCATTGTAGGTTGATGAAACAATTCCAAAGAGGTTGGGTCACCATTGCATACCGCCTTGAATTTCCCATTACCTTTTACTTTGATGTCCAATTGATGACTGGCTTTTGGACAAGGATTTCCATTTTCATCAACTATTGTTGCGGTAACAAAGCTTATATCTTTTCCATCCGCATAAATGGATGCTCTATCCGCTTCCAATTGGATATGATGGGGCTTACCAGCAGTGACCTGAGTTTCCTCTGCAACTGGATTTCCCTGGTCATCGTAGGCAATAACCTTTAATGTACCGGGCTCATATTTTACATCCATCCACATCAATCTGTAACGGTGCAATTTGGATTTGTCGCTTTTATACTGAATACCTTGGCTTTTACCATTGACAAATAATTCAGCGCTGTTATAGCTAGTATATACAAAAACGGGGGTGACTTCACCTTCACGGCCCGCCCAATTCCAATGGGGAAGAACATGTAATGTCTCATCCTCTGTGTTCCAACGACTCCTGTACAAGTAATAGCGATCTTTTGGCAAACCTGCCAAATCACAGATTCCAAAATAAGAACTACGCGAAGGCCAATAGTTATCATAGGGTGTAGGCTCACCCAAATAGTCAAAGCCGGTCCAAACAAACTCCCCTAAAACCCAATATTTATCATCCTGTAGTACAAAATCATCCTCTGGGATATTGGACCAGTTACAATATTCCAAATCATAGGATGAGCTATGGCCATCATCATATACTTTACTATGGCCCTTTTCAACTGGAAATTTATAAATCCCTCTAGAACTTACGGTGGAAGCTGTCTCGGAACCAAGGATAAATCCCTGTGGAAATCGCTCATAGGCTTCTTCATATAAATGCGTACGATAATTAAGCCCCGGAACATCCAGGATAGCTCCAAAACCACTTTCCATTACAGATTTCACCTGATCCATCCCTACTGTTACTGGTCTTGTAGGATCTTCTCTATGGAAGATGTCTTGCAGCCACCTCAGTCTTTTCACTCCTTCGCTACCCCATTGATCAGGAACCTCATTTCCGGCACTCCACATGATTATACTAGGATGATTCCGCGTTGCCTGAACTAAATTCACCACATCCTTTTCGGCCCATTCGTCAAAAAACTGATTATAACCATTCTTTACCTTTGGCTTTTTCCATTCATCAAAACTTTCTGCCAAAAACAATAATCCCATTTCATCACAAAGCTCTAGTTGTTCCATAGAAGGCATATTATGCGCAGATCGAACGGCATTACAGCCCATATCTTTCAGAATGGTCAATTGTCTTTTTAATGCGGCTTTATTGACCGCTGTTCCTAATGGTCCTAGGTCATGGTGTAAACAAACTCCTTTGAATTTTACTTGTACACCATTTAATTCAAAGCCCCTTTCAGCACTGTAATTTATTTCCCTGATTCCAAACCTAATGGTTTCCCTATCTTTGAGCAAATCTCCTTGGTAAAGCTCCACTTCAGCAGTATAAAGAAATGGGCTATCAATATCCCATAATTGTGGATGTTCTACTGCAATATTCTGTTCTATCTCATCCCCAAAACGTTCAGATGAAGTTTTATTGGCAACTACCTTACCAGCTGGATCTTTAATTTTTGTTCTTATAACAATTCCATCTCCTTTAACTTTTGACTTGATGTTTACTTTGGCAAGGTCCTCGCTGACATAAGGCGTGGTCACAAAATGTCCCCAGTGCTGAAAGCTTATCCTGTCTTTTAATATCAGCTGAACTTTTCGGTACAAACCTGCACCCGGATACCAACGGGAAGAAAACTCCTGATTTTTGAGCCTAACTGCTACAATGTTTTCCTTACCTGGTCTTATATAATCTGTTATATCAAAATAGAAATAGCTATAACCATAAGGTCTATTTCCTATCTGCTCTCCATTCACAAAAACTTCTGCATTGCTCATGGCCCCATCAAAAGTCAACAACACTTGCTTCTCAACTTTATAGTCCGAAAAGTCTAAACTCGTCCTATACCAGCCTACACCAGTAAAGGGCAATGCACCTGTCCTTCCGGTTTTTTCAGTGGCTTCCTTTTCATTATTCTGTTCTATTCTTACCGTCTGCTTATCAACTTCCTTATCAAATGGACCATAAATTGCCCAATCATGCGGAACAGTGACTGTTTCCCAATTAGAATCATCAAAGTCAGTTTTATAAGCATTTATATTTTCACCTTTAAAAAATTTCCAGGAATCAAGATCCTTAGTTTCCCTTGCCTGGCCAAATATATATTGGGAGCAAAACAATAGCGATATCAGTGGGATTAAACGATATTTCATAGAATTAATTTTCCAGGTTATAAGTTTAGTCAATGTATTTATATTTATGCGAGGGCTAAAATCAATTTAATCAAGGAATATGTTAACCGACCGCATTTAAAATATTTTATATTCTGACCTTAAATATAAAAACATACAATACATTAAATGGTCTGTTCCGTACTGGAACTAATAGCACTAGATATTATTTCTTTATATTCCCCTACCTTGTTAATCACCTGCTAAAAGAACAATCCACCCACCCAATACCTCAACTGCTTATATCTTTTAGCAAGTCTTTAATGCCGCTTTTTCTGTTTGCTCACTTTCCAAAGTCTTCCATACTTGCAATAAAGCTCTGGGTACATGAAAACAACCTTTCCATTTGCCTCCTTTAAGGTCTAACAATACTTCACCACTTCTATTCAAATATCCAAACCACTCCCCGTTTTTCTTGTCATAAAACAAGTTCCAGGCATATTCATGAACATCTTTGAACCATTTGGCACAACGCTCATCACCCGTCATTTTATAAGCTTTGGCCAAAGCGACTAATGTTTCCAAGTGCACCCACCAAAGCTTTTGATCCCATTCAAGTTGTTGGGGAGGCTTACCTTTAACATCCATAAAATAAAAGATTCCCCCAAATTCACGATCCCATCCATATTCCAATTGTTTAAGCATTACTTCAACTGCTTTAAGTCCCAGTTGCTGATCTCCCCTTCTATTGGCTATGTCCATCATAAACCACATGGCTTCAATGGCATGACCAGGATTCATCAATCTTCCTTCAAAACTATTAGAAAAGCCATTCTCTAAAGTCCTGTTTTCATATACCAATAAGGTATCCTTGTCAAGAAAATTTTCCATCACTTCATGGATGCAATTGTTTAGTGTTTCTTCCACTTGACTTTTGGTCAATAACGGCTCTAGCTCCAAACACAAATTGCTCAAGATCATTGGCAAGGCAAAGTTTTTTAATGGTCTTGTACCTGGAAAAGCTTTATTATAAATACCTTTAGGATTTTCTTTTCGAGAAAGAATCTGATTAAAAATATCCACTGCCCTTTGGGTACTTTTCGAATTCCCAGAAACCAAACCATACTTCCCAAAAGCCATGGCGGCAAAACAGTCTGAAAAGATATTGTATGGTTGCACTAAAGGTTTACCTTCCTTGGTCAAAGAAAAATAAAAACGGCCATTATGATCACTACCATATCTATCGAGAAAATCAATCCCCAAACGGGAAAGCTCCAACCAATCTTCCCTTGGTTCAACTTGCTGATAAAGGGAAGCAAACATCCAAGCTTGTCTCCCTTGTAGCCAAACAAATTTGTCCGTGTCATATACATTTCCCTTTCTATCCAAACAGGTAAAATAACCTCCATTTTTTCTGTCTGGTGAATTTTGTTCCCAAAATGGAATGATATTTTCTAAGAGTGCTGCTTTATATAATTGGCTGTAATGTGCTAATCCATCCATTTCCATAGTTTTTCATTATTTACATAAAGACATAGGCATTCCAGCCTTGGATCATTTCAGGTTTATTTACCGGAAATAATCCAAGGAAAATGCTTGCTATGCTGATTAAATATTAATTATTCAGAGTTCGCAGGATTATTTGCTCCTAATATCTCTTCAACTGGAATCATCTGAAAGGTCATGTGGGCCTGGCTACTTTCATAAAGAATACCCAAATGGTCTTCATCAATCACCGTAAGGCAAGAGTATCCCCACCCCTTTCCAGCATCAAGCAATAAACCTTTGGACCATGAACTTCCTTGATCCTGACTGGCCTTGATGGTCATATTATACCGCCCGTCGGTTACCGCAGGATTGGAAAAGAACAATTTGGAAGCATCTTCCGCTAACCGATTCTCTGGATAAGTGATCAAACTGGCCATACAAACGGGCTCAGGCAAGGCCGACCTACTGGATCCATGCTCTTCCCAAGTTTTACCCATATCCTTGGTGATGGCTACAGAACGGGCACCTCCACGATTATCTCGCATATTGAGCATCAGGCTACCATCATTCAATTCCACCACTTGGGCTTCAGTAGTATTGGATTTCGCTCCTGTTCCAATATGCCAGGTTTCTCCCTTGTTTTCACTGTAAATTATAGTACTATGTGGCATATCATTTTCATCTTTAAACTGCCCGGCAAATACTAAGGTACCGTTTCGCATCGTAATCCCTTTTCCAGGACCATTAAACATAAGTTTCCATTCCTTTTTCTTAATCTGTGAGGTAATATTGATAGGCTGGGACCAAGTCTGCCCATCATCTTCACTTTTCACCAATATAAGCTGGCCAGTTTCCTCTGGACTAAGACCTTTGCCTGAACTGAACCAAGCTCTTTTCTCAGGCTTACCATGCATCCACAGAGCTACCACATAAATAGTATTATCACTTGGATCAACTAATACTGCAGGATCACCAATACCGTTCTCTATTTGAGGTTTATTTCCCCATTCGCCCATATCCATGATCACCTTCATGGCTTCCCAACTTTTTCCGCCATCTGTACTGCGGCTCATTCCTACATCTATATCCTCCTGAAGATCTACGGAACTATTATGTCTCACATCATACACCGCAATCAAAGAACCTTTAGCCGTAGTGGCCAGCCCCGGTATACGATAGGCAGCTACGCCGTCATCACCAGCTGTCCTCAGACTAGTAGCCAATCTAAAAGGTCGCATATCCCCTATTACTTGAACATTGGCTGTGGCCTTTTTAAATCTCACCTTATCAATATCCAACTGAACATTTTCCAGTAAGGACGCATTTTGTTTTGGCTGGATATTGATCAAAAGCTGATGACCTCCCGCCGCAAAGGACTTATCTAATTTTACTTTGGCTTTTTTTCCCACTTCCACTAGTGCAGCCATGGGTGTACGCTGTTCTGTTTTTCCTTCACCAATTACTTCATAAACCAGCAAAGATTCTAGCGCATCAGCACCAATAATATTGAATTCCAATTCTTCCAGCACATGCTCTTTATCCAATTCAAATTTTAAGGAAATCACATCATTGTTTTTTCCTTTGAGCACAGGAATATACTGCTGTTCCACCTGTACACCAATCTCTGTTTCCGGTGCTTGATATTGACTGGCACAGCCAACCAAAATTGTCAATATTAAAAAACTCCCCAACAGAGCAATCCTAATTTCATTAAGTTTTATCATTATTTTGAATAGTTAATATCATCTCTAAACCTTTTCCAATTCCTCTTTTTTTTCCAATTTTTCTTTGTGTAAAGAATGAACGGTCAAACCTGCCAAATCCTTTTTATTTTTAAAGAAATAACTGCATAAATAACTCAATAACATGGCACTCGTAAGACCTGTCAAGGCGTATAGGTGAATACTCAAATCAGTTGAATATTTGACCAGAACCTGTACCAATGCACTTAATAGTAGCCCTAATAGCGCCCCATTCCCATTTACTTTTTTGGATAACATTCCAATTAAGAATATGCCTCCCAATCCTCCTGCAAAAAGACCAATGATCATATTGAACTGGTCCCAAAGAGAAGGCAAGCCCAAATTGGCCATCAACAAAGCAAAGCCTGTCCCAAACACACCTACAATAACGGTTACCCACCTTGCAAATCTCAAAGTGTTTTTTCCTTGGATATCATTTGGATATAATTTCTTATAAAAATCAGTCGTGACTACAGTAGCTACTGAATTCATACTACTGTCCAAACTGGACATCGCTGCAGCAAATACTGCAGCAATGAGCAAACCTGAAATTCCTTGTGGTAACTGACTAACAATATAAAAAGGAAATATGCTATCCGTATTTTGGACTGCTGGGCTCAGCGCTTCAGGATGAAATTTATAAAACAAATACAATGCTGTACCTATACTAAAGAAAATCAAGGCAGATGGCAATGCCATTAATCCTCCAGTAGCAATACCATTGGCCGCAGTTTTTTCATCCTTTGTGGTCAAATACCTTTGGATGACAGTTTGATCGCTTCCATACTGGACTATATTGGCTGCAATTCCTCCAATTAGCACCACCCAAAAGCTTGTCCCAGTAAAATCAAAGTTCATATCAAAAATCCTGGTTTTGTTGCTATCCTGCACCATCGTCCATAATTCTGCCGGATTTGCATTTATCTCATAAAATATAAAGCCCAAACAAACAATTGCCCCTCCCAGAAGTACAACCACCTGAATCACATCTGTCCATATCACCGCCTCTATTCCTCCTAATACGGTATATAAAACGCTCAATAATCCCATAATAAGGATACACAAAGTCACGTCAATTCCCGTAACCACGGAAAGTGCCAAGGAGGGCAATAAAAGCACAATCCCTAATCTCCCCAATTGCAAGCCAATATATAATAGACTTCCAGCCAACCTTACTGTCCGATTATAACGTAATTCCAAGTATTCGTAAGCAGTCGTGATATTCAATCTCCTAAAAAAAGGTAAAAAGATATAAATGATCACTGGCGCCACCATTATAATGGTCATCAACAAAAAGAACAAAGTCCAATCAGTAGTAAATGTTTTGGCAGGTATTGCCATAAAAGTAATCGCACTTAACTGTGTACCAAAAATACTGATACCTGCTGCCCACCAGGGTACCCTGCCTCCAGCTTTAAAGAAATCATCCGTAGAATGCTGTTTACCTGAAATCAAAACGCCCATCAGGACCAAAGCTCCTAAATAAATCCCCAAAACCGTATAGTTGATCCAGCCAAATGCTGCCTCCTTTTCAAAATTAACTGTATGAATTTCTGGAGTTCTTATTCCCGGAGCCGTCTCCCCAGATGGTAAAATCACCTGATCACCCCATCTCACAGCGGTGGTGGTTACTGGCGTACTAAAAGGTAAATTGCCTATACTTTGCCAGCTGTCTGTAACTGTATGGTACATCAATATCTGAGTATCAAAACCTGAATGATTCTCCAGGATTTTATCTCTATCCTGAATTATTTGCTTCTCAATTAGACTGTCAGAAGATGAAGAAAGCTCCGAAGCATAATATTCAAGCTGATTAAAGGTATCTCCTCTTACACCGCCATAAAAAACAATATGCCCAGCACCCTGTGCGGCGGCTGTTCCTGCAGAAAGTGTCAAGGTATCGCCATTTCCATCCTGTAAGGGGCTAATTTCCTTCCATTTTCCTTTTTGGGGATCATAAGAAAATGCACTTTCGTAAAGATCACTGATCCCTTTCTTCATTCTTTGCCTTCCCCCAAAAAGGTAAAAACAATCATATTCTCCATTGCTTTGGACAACTCCCATAGCATGTGAGCGGGCCTCTCCTGGCCAGCTATCTAAGTTTTCCCATTTAAGTTTTTCTTCTTCAAGATTTAAGCTTAAAAATGCCTTGGAAACTACAGCACCTTCACCACCTGCTAAAAACACTTGTGTCCCGATTAAACCTCCAGCAGCATTGCTCAAGGCTATGGGCAAATCAGGTAAGAACTGGAGTTCGACCTGTCTACTTTGGCTATTCCATTTCAATAGATACGCTTTTTTAAAAAAGCTATCTTGGTTTTGTCCCCCTATACATAATAGTCCCTGGGGCGTACTAATACTCGTGCCATATGCCACAGGTGTGGGCAATTGTAAGTCAATACCTTCCACCCATAGATAATCACCATTCGATTTTTCAAGTACATGCACCCTTTGGGAATAGTGCTTCTTACCTCCTGTCCAAGGTACACCATCTGGGAAATTGGCCCCACCTGCAAGAATCAAAACATCTTCATGGACTCCCGCAAACATTCCTGCATAGCCTAAAGAAACCCCTTCATCATTGTCAGGTGGTAAATCTGGCAATGTCCCAAAGGCAAAACTCCCCAGATTCTCACTGGAAAAGCTTTGCCCAAGAACATTTATCCCGCTTAACAAAAAAACTATAATAAAACTTATATATATACTTAATTTCATGAACAATTGATTGATTGGGGAACCTTATGTTTTGAATTTAATCCAAGCTTATCTGGACTTTATGCTGTACTTAAAGAAATCCATCACCTCTAACTCTGATTGCAGTTTCGAATAATCATCATCGCTCAACTGTTTTACAGGAAGTCGGAATTGTCCGCAATCCATCCCACAGAGTTTCATAATGGCCTTACCACACGCTGCTCCCCCATATTTACCAAACAGGCTGATCAGATCTATGGACTTTTCCTGTAAAAATTTAGCCGATTCTATATCTTTTTGATCAAAGGCATTTAAAATACTTTGATAAAGCGGAGCCGCATAATTATAAGTACTGCCTACCGCTCCTTTGGCCCCCATAGCCAAGCCAGCCAACATCGTCTCGTCCCAGCCCCAGAGAATATCATATTTCCCTCCTTCATAGCGAAGACACCTATTAAATTCCATTAGGTCATTATGCGTATATTTAATGCCTGCAAAATTGGGAATGCGATACCCCGCCACTTTTAAAAAATCCAACATAGGAAGTTCTACTTTGCTTAAAAGAGGAATATGATAAAAATAGAAAGCCTGGTCCGGAGCTGCTGCGGCAATAGGCTCAAAGTAATCCACTAGCTGTTGAACCGAATTCGGTCGCAAATAATACGGTGCAGTTAACGCAATTCCATATAACCCAAGTTGATCTGCTTTTTCTGCTAACTGTATCGCTTCTTTTTGGTTGGTACCGCCCAACATAGCCAAAATTTTAAAATCCTTTTTGGAGAAAGGAGCCCAGACTTCAAACAGGTCGAACTTTTCTTCTAATGTAAGTGCTGCGCCTTCTCCTGTCGTTCCTGCGATAAATGCTCCAGAAATTTGATTATCTAATAATGATTTTGCCTGCTCAGGAACCAAGCTTGTATTTAGTTGACCATTATGATCAAAAGGTGTAAAGGTTGCTGCAACAAGTCCTTTTATTTTCTCGAATTTCATTTTTAAAGTTTTATTAGTAAAAGCTTTCTCAAAAGCGTTAAGTCAGAGAGATGACAAGGAAGATGAAGCAATCCCATCTCTATTTGATGGGATTGCCATATCCTATATTGTCGAACCGGCCTTTGAGGGACAGGTTCGCAATGATTGCTATCATTCTAGGCTACTTCATTGTCTATTAATTACCGTAACCTGGGTTTTGACTGATTTTAGAATTTAAACTTATTGTACCCAAAGAGATTGGCCACAACAATAAATATTGGTCATTATCTCTACCTTGTAAGGAAGGGACCAGCTCAAAAGCTTTATCAAAGCGGACAAGGTCCCACCATCTTTTCCCCTCAAAGGCGAGTTCCAACAAGCGCTCCTGCAATATGGCTTCGTCATTAGCTTCTTTGCCCATATCCACAAAACGGTGGGCTTCAAAATCATCACCATAGGCACGCTGTCTTACCAAATTGATCTCCGCTGACGGGTCCTGTCCCAAGGCATTTTTTGCTTCTGCGATCAATAGCAATAAATCAGCATATCTGTAAAGTACCACATCGTCTAAAAACCTTCTCCCTGATGGATCTACAAAACCTCTGTACTTTCTTACAACACTTGCGTAGGGTTCCATTTGTCCATTTTCACCTGGAATATCAATATTTAAAAAAGTAGCATCTTTCCTTTGATCATCATCGGAGAAAACGGATGTCACCACTGAAGATGGACCCCATCGGTTAAGTCCCCCACCTTGACCGATTTTCTCTAATACCGCAGGATCAGCATCTGCGGGAATCTGGTCATCTCGCACGTACATATTTCCATTATAATTCGTCCCAGATTCCAAATCTCTAAAGTGTACCGCCATCAATATCTCATCATTGCCCTTATTGTCATATCGGAAAATATCGTCATAACTTTCTTGTAAACTAAGCTCAGCAACATTCGCTTCCTCTAATGAATTCAAAGCAATTTGAAGGTCTTCATTTCCTCCATCCATCTTTTTGCCTGTCCACAGATACACTTCTCCTTTCAACACGTTTGCAGCAGGTTCAGACCAGCTGACTTTACCAGCCGATAGGGAATTGTCAGGATAAAGAGACAATGCCTTGTCAAGGTCTTCTTTTATTTGAGAAAACACTTCTCCCACAGCAGCTCTTTCCCTGAAGGTAGTTTCAGCATCATAGCCCTCTGTTGGATTGATTACCAAAGGCACACCGCCCCAAGTCTTGGCCATAATGAAATAAATATATGCCCTCATAGTATAAGCCTCTGCCAACATTCTATTTTTGTCCTCATCCCGGGTAAATGCAATATCTGGAACATATTTAATGATCAGGTTCGCATCATGAATAACGGTATATAATCTTAGCCACTCAGGCCCTGCGTAATTGGGGTCCAAAGTATTTTCAAAGTACCTTTCCAAACCTTGCGATGCTTGGAGACCATAGGTGAGTGTGCCGCTTCGACTCTCACCCCATATAAACAAATTACTTGCTGCTTGATCCCTAAATCGTACATACATACCATTTAAGGCTCCTTTAGCATTATCTTCTGAAGACCAAAAACCTGACACTGTGATTTCACTGGTAGGTGTTAATTCTAGATTATCCGTGCAAGAAGGCACACTAATCAACATCCCAGCTCCTGCCAAGGCGGTCAGTAATATATTTTTTATATTTTTCATTGATTTGCGATTTAGGTTAGAAATTAACATTCACGCCGAATAGGAAGCTTCTTGGAATCGGATACCTCCCAGAATCGGTTCCACCTTCTTCTGGATTCAATCCTGTATATTGAGTAAAGTAGTAGAGATTAGAACCTGTGAAATAAGTTCTTATATTCCCTATTTTCAGTTTCTCCATCCATTTTTCAGGTAAGTTGTAACTTAAGGTTACCTCCCTAAGCGATAAATAATCTCCCTTCTCGTAATAGAATGTATTGCCTCTGAAAGAGTTGTTTTGTGAAAGCTGATCTGCCCAATAGTATCTTGGAATATCTGTCACATCCCCTTGTTTTTGCCATGAGGTAGTGGTTTCTTCAAGAATACCGATATCCCCTTGATACTGTCCATTAAATCTTGCCCTAGACTCATGGTAAATGGTATGCCCCAAAGCAAAATCAGTACGTACAGTTAATGAAAGCCCCTTATAATTAAAGGTATTGGTAAAGCCTCCTGTCCATTTGGGATAAATATTTCCTGCATATACCCTATCCCTGCTATCTATAGAATCATTTTGGTCCAGGTCGGCCCAGTTGGTATCACCACCAAACTTGCTTTTATCAGCTCCAGGAACCAGGACATCATATGGCCCCTCTGCTGCCTCTTGGTCAGTGGCATAAATACCAAGTTGCTTGTAGGCGAATAAATCACCTAGTTGATTTCCTTCCTGTAATCCACCTTTCCATGTATATTGGCCTAATACTGGATCATACACCAAGACCCCACCTATTCTATTATTCTCATTTCCGTTTTCAGGAAGCTCAACAACAGTATTGATATTGTAAGAAGCATTCGCGGATAGATTCCAAGAAAAATCCCTATTCTGTATCAGACCAGCCGAAACCTCCATTTCCACACCTTCATTCCTCAAGGAACCTAAATTGGTTAATATACTGCTAAACCCAGTTGACTGTGGCAACTCCAAATTGGTCAACAAATTATCGGTCAAACGATTATAATAATCTGCAATCAGCGTTACTCGGTCATTAAACATCCCCATGTCCAAACCTATATCAAAAGTACCTGACCTTTCCCATTTCAGGTCTTGGTTAGCCATCCTGTTATTCTGAATCGCAGCCTGGTCATAATAGCGGTTACCTACCGAGTAAAGACCTTGGGCATGAAAATCGGATAGATTACCAATATTCCCGTTTACCCCGTAAGAAGCCCGTAATTTAAACGAAGAAATTTTGTCTGGCATATTGGTCCAAAATTCTTCCCTATGCAGGTTCCATCCAGCGGATACTCCTGGAAAGAATCCCCAGTAATTATTTGATCCAAGATTCGAAGCGCCATCATAGCGAGCGGTAAAGGAAAACAAATATTTCTTATCAAAATCATAATTGACCCTTCCAAAATACCCTATAATCACTTGTTGACTTAATGAACTACTCACACTTGTTGGTTCCGCGGAAGCATTTAAGGTTGGGATCAGATCAGAGGCCGCGCCTCTTCCTGAAGCACTTGCAGCATAACTTTGACGATCATAGTACGATCCGCCCAATTTAAACTGAAGATTATGCAAGCCTATAGCCTTTTGGTAGCTAAACACGCCATCAAACTGCTTCTGCCAATAAATTGAATTGAACGCTGAAGCTGATCTGGAATCGACAAATTGAGTTGGGGTATTATAAAAGGACTTCTGGAAACTGTTATTTGTAGATTGAACAAAATACAATGAAGCCATCGGTTCAAAGGTAAAATCCTTAAAGATTTCCCAATTTGCCCCGCCAGAAAGGGTAATCCTATTGGTAACATTCATGGCATCAATCCTTCCCAAATGGTATAAAGGATTACCCATACTTCTGTTCTGACCTGTAGCTAGAGTTCCATCTTCAAAATAAAGCTTTGCTGTTGGGGGCAGTCCTAAAGCACGTTGGAAAAGTTGGTTCTCGCTATAAACCTGGCTATTGGAACTTGAGGTAAAATTCAACCTACCATAAACTCCAAGCCTGTCATTTACCTGTATATCCCCATTCATTCGGGTGGTAAATCTTTTGAAGTCAGTATTGATGGCTACACCTTCATTGTCCAAATAGCCTACACCAAGATCAAATCTGGCTTTCTCAGATCCACCACTGACATTAATATAATGGTTTTGGCTGATTGCCGTTTGGAATAAGATATCCTGCCAATCTGTATCGGCGAAAATGATCGTTTTTGAAGGATCAACCGGATCTGGCATTTGTTGCCAACCTTCATTAAGTTTATATTCATTTTCTGAGCTCAAGTATTGGGTGGTAAAAGCGGTATTATTAGAAAGGTCATTTCCCACACCAAAACCATTGGCTAAATTTAATCGGAACAAATGGTTCGGATGTTTTTCAGCCGTTGCCAAAATCCCATTTCTATTGAAGTAAATATAATCCCTTGCAGAAGCCATATCGTAACGGTTCCACAGCTCTGAAGCACTGATATTATAGCGGTAAGTCACCAATGTTTTCCCTACTTTACCAGTTTTAGTGGTAATGATCACTACACCATTGGAACCCCTAGCTCCATAAATAGCCGTTGCAGCAGCATCTTTTAGCACTTGAAGTGACTCTATATCATCAGGATTGATATCATTCATATTATCACGGATCACACCGTCAATAATATAAAGCGGTTGTGCACCATTAGGATTGTTAATAGAAGTTCCCCCACGGACAATTATCCTCGGAGCTGCACCAGGCTGACCAGTGGTGGATTGCACCCTTACCCCTGAAACAGTTCCCTGCATAGCAGATGCGGCATTGGCAAAAGGCACATTTTCCAAAACCTTCTTATCCAACTTAGAAACAGACGAGGTCAGGGTCTCTCTGGATTGTTCTCCATATCCGATGACCACTACTTCTTCCAATTGTTTGGAATCGGTTTCCATACTGACATCTAGCGTGGTTTCATTACCTAATGTAATTTTTTGGGTGACATAACCTATATAGCTAAAAACCAATACCTCGCCCGTACTTGCACTAATATTAAAATTGCCATCAAGATCTGATACGGTTCCCTTTGTACTTCCTTCTAGCAATATATTTACACCGGGTATTGTTTCACCAGTATTGGCATCTATTACTGTTCCTTGAATGTTCCGCTCCTGGGCCATTGCATGGCAGGAAAAAAGCACCATCAACAGTATCAGCCACTTTTTTATGTAGTTCTTTAGATACATATTATGTTGGGTTAAATTGATTATTATGATTAAAGCTTTTTTTATATATCAAGTGATAAGCTGTACAGCAAGTAGAAATATGACTAAGCTTCTTAACAAAGCTAGAAAAGGCATTTACGAAATAGGTTCATAATTATCCGTATAAGGGATAGAATCGTCCTCAATGGTTCAAAAACATCCAAAAAAGGGGGTAAAATCGTCCATTTAGCATTTTATCTAAAATTCAAACTGAAGATATCAATGGAAAAAATTAGATTAGAAATCTGAATTAATACCCATGATTTTCATTAACTATTTTATTCATCATAAAACTGACCATGTTTTCTATTCCAAAGGTTACCATTATACAGGTTACTTTAAGGTTATCTTATTCATTTTATTAGCAGTATTTACCTTTAAAGTTTTGGATGCAAAGGCACAAGCTACTGGCCATCCATTTTATAAATTCACACACTATACCTCCCAAGATGGCTTGCCCCAAAATTCTGTAATGGCCATTATGCAAGACCAAAAAGGATTCTTATGGTTTGGCACAGATGATGGCTTAGCTAAATACGACGGCTATCAGTTTACCATATTTAAACATTCCCCGTTTAATGATTTTAGCCTAGGAAATAATGTGATCCGTGATTTGGTCCAAGATAAAAATGGGTTCATCTGGATCAGTACTGAAGGTGGTGGTATTAATATCTTTGACCCAAAAACAGAAAAATTTTTATCACTGAATGAGGAAACAAATATTCCCGATTTGACCAATTCGGCAAAGACCAACAATCTGATCATTGATAAGAACGGGGATGTCTGGGTAAGTACTTTATCTGATGGAATCTATAAAATATGCCCTGAAAAAAACAACAAAGAAATCACTTTAAACAATTACTTTAAAAGCTTTAAAATCAATTATTTAAACAAATTCAATTCAAGTATTAATGATAATAAAATATGGCAGGTTTTTGAAGATAGTCATGGGTACATTTGGATAGGAACCTATGAAGAGGGTATGCAGGTTCTAGCACCAAAATCAAGTAATTTTGTTGAGAAAGCTATTTACCATTCAGGACAAAAGATCAAATCCATTAAAGCATTTTATGAGGCCAGCGATGGTACAATTTGGATAGGAACAGAAAAGCACGGAGTATTTAAAAAGACCAATGGAGAAGAAGAGTTTCATCAATTTGTTCCTCCTTCCCCGTCTTTTTCTCAAAAGATGGAAAAAGAGAATATTACCTGCTTTTTAGAGGACCAACAAGGTCATTTATGGATAGGTACCTTAGGAGGAGGTCTTTATGTCTTAGACCAACAAAAAGATCATATTTTTCATTATGAGGACAATCCCTCAGATCCATATAGTTTAAATGGCCGATCCGTCTATAGGTTGTTTGAAGATAAGGATAACAATATTTGGATTGGCATGTATTCCGGTGAAGGGCTTAATAAGATCAATCCCAATGCCCAACATTTTGAACACTACCGACCACAAATCAATACATCCGGTAGTCTTTCAGGCAAAATGGTAAAATCTATTTTAATGGACAGTAAGTCTAATCTTTGGGTAGGAATATTTAACGGTGGCTTAAACCTAAAAAGAAACCAAGAAACTGAATTTGAAAAAATAACACTACCAGAATTTAGTACAAATAATTCTGCACAGACCAATGTGCAAGTTATATACGAAGACCAAAAGGAAAAGCTTTGGATAGGCACAGATGGTTCTGGCTTATATAGCTATGATTTAAAATCAAAAAAATTCAACTCCTATTTATATCAAGAAAACGATACCACATCACTCAGCAAAAATGAGGTTTGGGCAATTACAGAAGATCATAATGGTCAATTATGGGTTGGAACAGCTAATGGAGGTGGTTTAAATCAATTTGATCCTAAAACGGGAAAATTCAAACGCTTTCTGCATACCCCCAATAATAACAAAACACCGAGTTTCAATGACATCAGATCATTGTTATTGGATAGTCAGAACAGATTATGGATAGGAACCTATGGAGGTGGCTTGAACCAATATAATTTTGACAATGGTCAGTTTACCTATTACCAGCACGATCAAACAAAACCCAATAGTATTAGTCACAATATTATCACAAGCATTTATGAGGACAAAAAAGGGAATTTATGGATAGGAACATTTGGGGGAGGGCTCAACAGAATGAATCCAAATACTGGTCATTTCACATATTTTAGAGAAAAAGACGGGCTTCCAAGTGATGTCATCAAGGCTGTCCTTGAGGATAATACAGGCCAATTGTGGATAAGTACCATGAAAGGTATCTCCCTTTATAAACCGGAAAAAGGTATTTTCAAGAATTATACCGCTGAAGATGGCCTCCAATCTGATGAATTTAACTTAGGTGCCGCATTTAAGGATAAAAAGACAGGTAAACTCTACTTTGGAGGGACCAATGGTTTTAATGCCTTTTTACCTGATCAGGTCAGGCAAACACAAGTTCCTAAGGTACCAGAATTAACTCAGCTAAGGGTTTTGAATCATCTGGTAAGTCCAGGTGACACCATTGAAAACGAGGTACTTTTGGAAAAAAGTATCAGTTTCAGTGATAAACTTATTTTAAATGATCATCATAATAGCTTTGAACTGGCCTTTAGCGCTATAGAATTCAATGGCCAGGACAAAATTCAATATGCCTATAAATTAGATGGTTTTGACAATGACTGGATCTATACAGATGCAGACCGAAGGTATGCCCCTTACGCCAACCTAAAAGCAGGAGAATATACTTTTAGACTAAAAACAACCTCAGAAAATAGGTTACAAAGTTCTGAAGAAAGATTATTACAACTGATTGTTCTTCCTCCTTGGTACAAAAGTACTCCAGCCTATCTGGCCTATATATTACTTGGTATTTTAGCGGCTTATATTATTAAATCCATCATCAGCTTTCGAATAAAATTAAAAAACGATTTACGCTTCGAACGTCTAGAACACCAAAAACAAGAAGAAATCAACCAACTTAAACTCCGGTTCTTTACTAATATTTCCCACGAATTGAGAACTCCACTTATGTTGATCAAAGTTCCGTTAGAACAATTGATTTCACGAACAGATATATCCCAGCAAATACATTATCAGCTTAACTCCATTCACAATAATGCAGCCCGCTTATTGAGATTGATTAACCAATTATTAGAATTTAGAAAACAAGAAACCGGGCATGTAAAACTTGAAGTCCAAGAAATAAACCCAAAGAATTTTCTACAAAATATATTCACCTCTTTTGAGGCAATGGCTAAGCATAGGAATATTGACTTTCGTTTAAATTGCAGTAAAGAACTGCCAGAAAGTGTTTGGTTTGATTTAGACCAAATGGAGAAAGTTTGTTATAATCTTTGCTATAATGCCTTCAAATTCACTCCTGATGGTGGAAAAATCTCCCTGAGCTTATTTAACAGCACTATAAATACAAAAGCAGGAAACCTAGCTTCCATGGCTATTCAAGTAGAAGATAATGGTAAAGGAATTTTACCAGAACATCAAGAGAAAATCTTCGAAAGGTTTTTCCAAGTTGAAGATGGTGAAGGAAATCTAACTGCAGGTACAGGAATAGGATTGGCCCTGAGTAAAAACATCGTAGAATTCCACCATGGATTAATACAAATGGAAAGCCTACCTAATGAAAAAACTACGTTTACTGTATTGATTCCCTACGGAAAAGCCCATTTTGCTCCCCATGACTTTAAGGAATTCCCTACGCAACAAGAGAGCAAAAGCCTTCCCATTGAGCAGGAATTGAATAATATTGATCGGCACTTATTAAGCTCCCTTGAGAATTCGGGTTCATCTATTCATCCTGATCCTAGCTTACTTAACAAGAAGCTATTACTAGTGGAAGACAATGTTGAACTACTATCTTTAATGAAAGGAGTTTTAAACCAACATTTCCAGGTAATCACTGCAAAAAATGGAGAGCAAGGGATAGAAATGGCCCAACTCTATCATCCTGACTTTATCATTTCTGACGTTATGATGCCCAAAATGGATGGTGTGGCCATGTGCTCATTACTAAAACAAGAATTAAATACCAGTCATATACCAATCATATTGCTCACTGCCCGAAGCGCCTATGACTACCAAAGAGAAGGATATGCATCAGGGGCTGATGATTATTTAAGCAAACCATTTCCTTTAGATCTATTAATCTCTAAAGTCAGGAATTTACTCAATACCAGAGAAAGGCTCATGGCGACTTTCAAACAAAAGCCAGACTTGGAACCTTCAGGAATTGGGGTTTCAAACAAGGATAACGAATGGATGAAAGAGGCGATTGAGGTAGTTGAAAAACATATTGATGATACTGATTTTGATATATCGGCCTTTGTTAAAGAAATGGGGCTGAGCCGCACTTTATTGTTTGAAAAAATCAAAGCCATAACTGGCCATACTCCTAATGATTTTATTACCATTATCAGGTTGAAGAGAGCAGCACAATTACTTTTACAAGGTGATTTAAAGGTTGCAGAAATCAGCTATATGGTTGGCTTTAGCAACCCTAAATACTTTAGTAAGTGCTTTAATAAGCAATTTGGCTGCAGCCCATCAAAATACAAAAACCAGTTACCTTACTAATCATCGTAAAAAAAGTTCACTGCAAAATAAAAACGGGGCAAGCTTAAAGCCTTGCCCCTTTCTACTTAATATTTATTTCCAAGTGCTTAAAAATCCAAAACTAGCCCTATGGAAGGCAAAATAGAACCACTGGAAATGGAAGGTATTTGCTTCAAGGTCCTAGGTTCTGTAATATTCCCTTCATCATCACGCTCTAATCCATAAAGTGGCTCAGAAGGAGTATCTTGCCCCAAAAGATTTTGGAATTCCAGAAAGACATTAAAAGTGAAATTGGTAAAATTCCATTTTTTATCTATCCTTAAATCTGTCTGGTTAAAGGCGGAAAGAAGTATTTCCCCCTGTCTTGAATAATCCTTTATGATTGCTGGATAACTCTCCAAAGTCGCTTCCTCATCCACAGGGGCAATAGGCGTTTTCCCAAGATACCTCACGCGGGTACTGATCTCCCAATTATTGTCAAATTTATACCCCCCTGTAAATGTCAATAAGGTTTTATTATCCCAGGAAGATGGAAGGTATACATCTTCATCTAAGCCTGTATACTCACTTTTAAAAACTGTCAAAGCTAAAATACCATAAAAGTTCTTGGTAAACTTTTTCTGTAACAGCAATTCTGCACCATAAGCCCTTCCCTTCCCTACACTTTCTACAGGTTCATTACCAAGGACAGAAAAATCACCTCCCAAATTAGCCAAAGAAACATTCTTACTTAAACTTACTGGATAATTGTCATACTTTTTATAAAAACCCTCAAGCGTAAATCTAGTAGAAGGGTTGATCAAATATTCAAAACCTGCGACATAATGGTCACTTTGTATATATTTGGTATTCCTGTTAACAAATTCCTTTTCTTGATTTTGAAAACCTAGCACCGTATATGGAGGAATTTTATAATAACGCCCTATCGAACCATTAAAACTCCATTTCCGTGCTTCATCAAGTGTATAGCCAAAAGACAACCTCGGGCTCAAAGTCTTGAGGAACTTATTCCCATCTACCATAAAATCATTGCCATCCATCCTGAAGCCACCAGAAAGACTGAGCCTTTCCTGAAAGAAATTACGGGTCAACTGAGCAAAAATTCCATATCGTAAAAAATCCAACTGTGATTCATATACAAAATCATTCACTAAATCTGCTGAGCTATTTTTATAATCTGCACGCTGAAGGACAGCTCCTGTACTAAGCGTCCAATCACCTATAAATTTGGTCAGGTTATAGCGGAGCTTTGTTTCTTGTTCCTTTGAATCATTGCTAAGGTATTCACCTTCTTCATTGACCACATCTTCAAATTGCCTGAAATTATTATTTAGGATATTATTGCTTAGTGCCGTAGTCATAAATCCGCTGCCATTTTTGAATCGTCTTTTCCATACAACTCCATGAGTACTTGACCATTGTTTAATAACTGGGAGTTGGTCGAGGGTGGCCTGCTGTTCCTCGTCAATATCATCGGGTTGATTAATAGCAAAATCGTCTATTGAGCCAAGCCCAGTAAATATTAAGCTATTATATTTATCGATTTCATGGGATACTTTATATTGAAAATCCCAGTAATCAGGCAAAAAGGGCAAATCCAAGGCTTTGAATAACACCTGCAAATATGACCTTCTTGCCGAAGCAATGAATGATGTCTTCGAATACTCCTTGTCACCCTTAAATAAAGGACCTTCCAAAGTCAAAGCAGCTTCGCTGCTACTTACCCGAACATTAGAATGAAACTTCCTATTATTTCCATCCCTTTGATCAAATTGCAATACGCCAGAAAGTACATTATCATAATTGGCAGAAAAAGCACTAGTGGACAAGCTTACTCCCTCAAAAAAAGATACATTAAGCAATCCCACAGGACCTCCTGCACTTCCTTGTGTAGAAAAGTGATTAATATTTGGGATTTCAATCCCATCCAAATAGTAGACATTTTCATTGGGTGCTCCCCCTCTGATGATCACATCATTCCTGAATCCTCCAACTGAACCAGAAACACCTGGTAAAGCCTGTACTACTTTGGCAATATCATTATTCCCACCAGGATAAGTAGCTATTTCTTCTAAGGAAAGTCTATTTACTGATAATGGCGTTTCTTCATCTTTGCCAAAGGTATTGGCTACTACCACCACTCCTTCTAATTCACTTACTTCTTCTTCCAAAAAAATGTTCACATCTGGATTTCCACCAGATCTAACGGTAAGGTTAAAAACCTGTTTATTGGTATAGCCGATATATGAAGCTTCTAAAGTATATGTTTTGGGCGGGACATCGTTAATTTTAAAAAAACCATCCAAATCTGTTACCGCACCCAGTTCTGTATTTAGCAGTTTTACAGCTACCCCAACCAAAGGTTCTTGGGTTTTGGCATCTTTCACAATACCAGCAACCGTTCCACTTGGCTCTTGCGCTTGTACATTTGAAACAAGGCTTAAAAATAATATGATTGAAAAAATGAGTATAATTAATCTATTCATGTAATTGTTTATTTTAATACAAAGGAACATAAAATAATTCATCTTGTTTAATATTTTTTATTTTTATTTAAACAAAACATTTTATTATTGACTTATAATAAACCTTTCAAGACACTGAATAATACTAAAGTATTTATGATATGTTTTCATCTGATCATATCCAAACACCCACCCCATTTATCAAAAACAAATTAATGCCGCTTTAGAAAAATAATAAAGCTTATATTAAGAAAAATTTAGTTCTTAAAAGGAGTAACAGCATGAATCTTTACCAGCAGATTTTCAGAAATAACCAAAAATGGGTAAGCAGTAAAAAAGCCACTGAAGCTGAGTTTTTCGAGCACCTTTCTAAAGGACAATCCCCCGAATTACTATATATAGGTTGTAGCGATAGTAGGGTTACAGCCGAAGAAATGACCGGAATTCAACCAGGTCAAATGTTTGTTCATAGAAATATTGCCAACTTAGTCCCTAATAACGATAGCAGTTCTGCATCTGTTATTGAATATGCTGTGACCCACCTTGAGGTCAAACATATAGTAGTTTGTGGGCATTATTCCTGTGGTGGAGTTAAAGCAGCAATGGAATCAAAGGACCTTGGTTTACTGAACCCATGGTTAAGAAATATCCGGGATGTATACCGTATGCATAGGAATGAACTCAATTCCATTAAAGACGAAAATGAAAAATATAACCGCCTAGTAGAAATCAATGTAGAAGAGCAATGCCTTAATGTAATTAAGACTGCCTGTGTTCAGCGACATTATCTCAACTATGGCTTCCCCACCGTTCATGGATGGGTATTTGACATACATACCGGGAATTTGATAGATTTAAATATCGATTTTTTTGAAAAGCTAAAAGAGATTCAGGAAATCTATGATTTGGGTACTAGCCAAAAATGAACAAAAAAAACTGGGTGTAGTTTAAACTACACCCAGTTTGTATAATATACCAGTTTGTACAAAATCTTTTTAATTTATTCGCCATAAAACACCACCTCGTCAGCAAACAAAAAGGCCCGTTTTTTATTTTTTCCATGAACGCGCAAGTACTGGATTTTTTCGCCCACTGGTATTTCAAATACATAAATGATCAAATCTGGATTGCTTTCTGAAATATTATGGGTAACTATTTTTGGTTCTGAGAATTCTCTACCATCCAGTGACCATGAGACCGCTAATTCTGAAGGCAAAAACACCCCAGGCCCTATGATCTGCATAAATGGAACCTTTACATCAGAAATCATCTCCGGTTCATTCAAACGAATTTCCACATCCAGATCCTTTCCTTCAAATCCCTGCCACTGGCCATCACTATAAGTGAAATTGCCCAGCATCCCATTGACCAATGTTTTATCACCCTGAGCAGCATATTTTTGGCTATACCCCTGCAAATACTTCACTTCTGACCCAACCCCTAAATGATAAACCAATTCTTTTGAGTTTACAGGCCCCATTTCTTCATCTGACAAGACTATTGCTGCCTTAATTTCTTTGATTCCCTTTTCATAAAATGGGCCATTATAAATTTTGGAATCCTTATCTGGATCTGTTCCATCTAAAGTATATCTTATATCTGCTCCATACCTCTCAGCAGATATACTAACCAATGAAGCTTGCTTAATAGTATCAGCCACAGACTTTATGGTTACCTCTGCTATAGGCCTATAATAATTGATTCCTTTAAGTTGCAAAAGCCTATAATGTGACTGAAGCCGTTTAAAAAAATCATTCCATTCCTTTTCTTCAGGAGCTATCCATGCTACCTCCGCCAAAGCCAACAACCTCGGGAAGATCATATACTCCGCATGTTCTTGGCTTGAGATATACTCTGTCCAAACATTAGCCTGAACACCTTTTATCAATTTCCCTTCTTCTTTGGTTAATACCTGAGGAACTGGATCATAGGAATAGACCTTATCAATAGGTAAATACCCACCAATTGCCAGGGGTTGAGTGGCAGGATTGGTTTGGTACTTATCAAAATAACAATAAGCACCCGGCGTCATGATTACCTCATGACCGGCTTTTGCAGAGGCAATTCCTCCATTTTCGCCCCTCCATGACATTACGGTAGCTCCTGGCGCCAATCCTCCTTCCAATATTTCATCCCAGCCCAACAACTTTCGACCTTTACTGGACAGGAATTCTTCTATCCTTCTGATACCATAGCTTTGTAATTCCTCCTCATCATCCAAACCCTCCTCATCTATTCTCCTTTGACATTTCTTACAAGTGGACCAAGCTTTCTTGGAAGCCTCATCTCCCCCTATATGAATATACTCTGAAGGAAAAATCTCTATGACCTCAGCTAGTACATTTTCCAAAAATTCAAATGTCTTTTCATTTCCCAAGCAAAACTCACTTTGGGTATATGGCTTTCCAGAGCAAGACAGTTCAGGATAAAATGCCAATACTTCTTCAGAATGTCCTGGAATTTCTATTTCTGGAATGATAGTTATTCCTCTTTTTCCAGCATATTCTACCAAAGCAGCGGCTTCCTCTTGTGTGTAATAACCTCCATATGCCTGAGGATCGCCTTCATGCATATACTGTCTTGATGAATCCCACCAATCTTTCCATACCCCATGTGTTCTAAAGGCTGCCTTCTGAGTCAATAAGGGATATTCCTTAATTTCCAATCTCCATCCTGGACCATCTGTGAGATGCCAGTGAAAAGTATTCAGCTGATAGATGGCCATCATGTCAATCATTTTTTCCAGAAATGGGACTGGAAAGAAATGTCTACTAACATCGATATGTAAGCCCCTATAATCAAACCTCGGATAATCAATAAGCGAAATAGCGGGTAGAAGATCCCTGTTTTCCTGTAATAGATTAAGTTGGACCAATCTATTGACTGCCAATAATAAAGAAGATTTTGAAGCACCAATTAAAATTATCTGATCCTCGGTAATATCAATTTGATAGTAATCCTTATGGATATTGGCTTTTTGTTTATCTATTGAAAGGTAAATCCCATTATCCCGAGTTTGTGAATCATTAGATAGTTTAATAGAAGCATTTGAAAGCCCCAGACCTGCTTTTAATAATACAGCATGATCTTCCAGATTCATTTTATTTATATAAACAGACAATTGATCATCAACCTTAAAATTCCCATTTGTTCTCTCTAGAGCAACGGGCTTAGGTATCAAATCAAAATTTTGCGCATGCAAATCAATGACAGAAACAGAAAGGATAAAGAGCAGGCCACAATTCTTCAGAATAGGGAGAAATGATTTAACTAGAGGCATAATTGTAAATTGAATTTTAGCAAAAATACATTCGCATTTTAACACACAGCAGTAATCCCTAAAAAATAACTCAATTTCAACCTGATCCACTTGGCACAAAAATCAAAAAGGATCTTTCCTCTAAAAGAAAAAAGATCCCCGTCTATAAACCCCAATTTCAATTTAATTTATCTATTTCTAATATCACTCGAGATTTTCTCTTATAGAACTCTTTAATTCTAGCATAAACTCAAACTTCAAGCAATTCCATTGTTATAATTTCCAGTAATATTATTATCAAATAAATACCTAAATATCCGTCCTAGCAAATCTAATTATGCAAAGGTTTGCGCATTAGGACTAAAAATCAGAAACCGTATAAAATCAAAATTTTATACGGCACACATAAAATTTCATTTGATTTCATCATTGGATTTAGAATATTATCCCAAAAACCAAGAAGGTCTAAGCCTAAATAGCACAGACCTTCTTTGATTCAAATCAATCCTTTTTATAATTGCTTATTCAGAAAATTGAACAGCTGTTTCATCTATTTGGAATGGACTATTATTAAGCATTTTAATTATTTCAGCACCTGCGAGAAGAACTGGTCCATATCCATGTGCTGCATAAACATTCACGGGTCTGTAGTAGTAAAAGCCAGGATCAAACCCCATACCTGTTCCCACGCAAGTCCCTTCTACCTGTCCCTTCTCATTTACCTTGGTGGCCACCGCTGTCCATCCCAAAATTGTCAATGGACCAAAAACCCTATAATCCAACCAGCCATTATTTATCGCCTTAGCATAGCAATAAGTATAAATTGCTGTAGCTGATGTTTCCAAATAACTATCCTCTCTATCTATCAATTGGTGCCAAAACCCTGATCCTGATTGATATTGAGCCAGTCCTTTAGCATGGGCTAGGAAATAGCTCATCATTTTGTCATATTTTGGATGTTCCTTAGGTAAAACATCCAATAGTTCTACCAAAGTCATAAACGCCCAGCCATTGGCCCTACCCCAATGAAACTCAGGAAAGCTTTCTGCACCTTCTACCCAACCGTGCATATAAATTCCTTTTTCAGCATTGAACATTCGTTCCGAAAACAATTCTACCTGCTTGGTTGCCTCATCAAAATACATCATTTCTCCACTAAGCTTCCCCATTTGGGCCAAAGCCGGAACACTCATAAACAGATCATCCAGCCAAAGTGTATTTATGAGAGGCCTGTTCCTGGCAAGGGTCCCATCTTTTAATCGATACTGCTTGTTAATAATGAAATCAATGAAATTATCCACTATTGGAGTCATATCCACATCTATGCCTGCTTCTCTAGCTTTGATTATAGCAGCACACATTGCCCCGGCATCATCCAAAGCATGAGGATTCAAAACCTTCTCGATAGGACTTGATTTTTCTCTTGATAATGTCTTTGAGCCATAATGGTGGTATAATTCATTTAAAAAGGACAAACGATCAAAAGTATATTCTTTGAATTTATCCTCACCGGTTGCTTCTGCTGCAGCCAACATCCCCGCATAGGTCACTCCCCATTCATAACTCAATAACCTAAAATCCCCTTGAGCTAAAACAGCATCCTGTGAGGCAATGGAAATATCCTTAACCAAGGTATTTGTTTCACCTTCAACCAATCCTGCTGGAGTAACTTCTTTCAAATATCCATAAACCCTGTTCAAAACTTCCTGGGTTTCTTCCTGCCGAATTTCACCATATGGAACAGGGTAATCGGGCTGAATAAGATGCAAAGGAGTATTGGTGTCAGTAATTTTTTCCTGAGCATATAAATTTGACCCAAGGGCAAAAACCAAAATTAGCAATGGCAATAAACCAATTGACTTACTGCTTAAATTACTCCTTACTATATCTGAACATTTCATTCTAATCATCTTTTTCATCGGCTTATTCTATCAGGAATAGCCTTAATTCTCTCCTAATTGTTTTCAATTTTGTACTTCAACTTCCACTTTCGCACTGATTTGCTCGGCTAGACCTATTATATAATCCATGAAATAATCTTCTTGGGTAAAACCTGGCTCTGACAGCTCCCATGAAGCCACTGCGTAATAGCTAATCGGTTTATCATTTTCTATCTTAACTCTTGCCAAATACGTATCCGTAATTTGCCCGGAAGAAGGGGCTTCCATCCAGCCCAAATAGTCTTCCTTTGATAAAATCAACCCTAAGCCTAAATACCATTCCTTATCATAGGTTTGCTTATCATGGGTAAAGAGCAGCACAAAATCACCTACTTCAATAATTTCAAGCTTCTTATCAGTTTGATTATTTACCAATCCAACAATAGCTTCTTCATCTCCCTCCAGTCCTGTCATACTGATGGTATTTTTATAAGCATACATCCCAGGCCAGATTTCAGTATTTTCATTTACCTGATAAGTTCTTCCTGTCCCTTCTGGCTTCCAGTTCTTATAATCATATTCCATTAAGGATAGAATTGGACCACTTTCTCTCACGGTAAATGTGGTTTCCGAGACATTGTTAAGACTGTCCTGCTGTATTACTCCTAGCCTTAGAAGTTCATCTCCCACTTTCAAAGCATAACCTCCCAAACCAACAGAATTCCCAACGGAAAGAATATCCCTTCCCCAATCTTCCATCACATGGTAATTATCCTCTGTAACACCTTCTTCATTAATACCTACATCCTCTGGAGACATTTCTTCAGTCTTTTTTCCAAAAACATCCTTTGAATTCCTTCCATCTAGATAATGTCTAAAGCCAACTTTATCATTTTCCCATGAAGGGCCATCAGTTTGGTAAGGCTGGTAGCCCATTACCCCTGGTAACATATCTGGATAAAAAGTATCTGTTTTAGCAGGTCTCACCGTATCATTGACCGAAGGTCGAACACCAAAACGAACATAAGTACGCTGTGTCATTTCAATTGGTTCCTCAATCCAGTCCAGATGCAATAGTTTCTTTACGCCTGCCTCAAGGTCAATCAAAAAAAACAATTCGTCAGATTTTCCATCCCCATCTTCATCTACCAATTGACTGGGTATAAAATTCCCTTGTTCATCACTAAGTTTGGGATATTGTTTTGAAGAGACCGGCTCCCCTAACTCTTCCAAGGAAACTCTTACTGATTTCTCTTTTAAATCAATATTTGATAAATTTTCTACTGATAATTTGCTGAGATTCTCTCGATCTTGTTGACAAGAAAAGAGCGAAACTCCCATCCAGAAAAATAATACTTGCTTAACTTGGTTCATAAATTTCATTCAAAGGTTAAAGTATGAGTAAATGGTGTAATTCCAGTCAAGTATACATGATTTCCTTCAGTTCTTAAGGAACCAAAATGTACACTATATTTTTCACCATCTAAGTTCCTAATTCTTTCGTGCATTTTCACACCTGGGCCAAAAGTGATTTTGTCTCCCTCATTTTCAAAACTGCCTTTCCCATTAGAAAGAAAATAGTTATCACTATTTCCTACTTTTTCCACGCCCTTTAACTGTCCATTTTGATCAAAGCACAATTCAATGGTAACCGTTACTCCCTCTAGACCACCCACATCAAAATTAACACCCACTTTCCCATCATTTTCCTCAATGATCACAGTTGTGTCCAGTGTTTTTACATTACTGACAGGTCTCTTGTCAAAGGCCATTTTACTCCAAAACCTGTCATTCTTGCTTGGAGTATGTGCATAATATCCTTCTTTGTTTCTTTCTTCCTTGGGTAAGGGCTGATAATAAGGAACCTCCAGTTTTTTATGTAGGATATATTTATTCCCTTCTTTTACTAAGCCTTCACTTCTAAAGTGTCCCATACTAAAGAAGTTTGCTGACATACGCATATACCATAAAATAGCTTTTCCCTTCCTGAAGCTGAAAAAATTAGGGCTGACAGATCTTCCAGATGCAATAATTAATGGCCAGTCCACCCCTCCAAATATGGTAGCAGTGGTATCTTCTCTTCGTATCCTTGCAAGGCTGCTTGTTTTAAATAATTTTTCAAAATTGCTTGGAACAGGTTCTATGGTCGGAAGATCCTCTTGCAATAGTACATTATCCATAAAACTATACAATTCTTCCTCAATAATCAATTCCTCAAAGCCTGGAAAGCTTTCTATCATTTTAACAATGTTTGCGAATTTTCCATCCTGGTCCAAAATCGCCAAATGTCTATAATGAAGGTATTGCACTACTATGCTTCTATGGGAATATTGATCCTGTCTCCTAGAATCTGTCGTTACAAGATCCCCATTTGGTTCCATATAATAATAGGTCATTTCAAGGCTTTTCCTCGGAGCCTCATAGAGAAATGGCCGATCCAAAATTCTTCCAAGCGTTAGAAAAGCACTATTTTCAACATCAGAATAATTCATACTTCGCTCTGGATAATGCCCATCTTCATCCATATAAATCCCCTCATCCAGCCAATCATCTATTCTATCAATATACCTTTGATCTGGATAAAGCCTATGGATCATGGCCAAAACCTGACAGACCACCCATCTATGATTTGGCGTATGGATCCCACCTACCACCAAAGCCTCTCCGGCATCTTGAATAAACTCCTTGATTTTAACTTTTACCGTGTTAAGTTCCTTGTCTTCCTTCTGGCTTAAAATATATACACCGGAGCATAGTGGCTTCATGATAAACCCTGTATCCGGTGGAGATTCCAAATTTCCCGCATTGATAGTACCATCAGGCCTTTGACTGGCTATCAGCTTATCAGCCGTTTCCTCTAAAGCTTTAATCAGGTTCTTATCTTCATAAAACTTAGATTCCTTGCAACAATAAGCTGCTGAAAATTTGGCAAAATTATACCCATTGCTCCTTCCTCCATGTCTGTTGGCAGATTCCCCTTTTGTCAATAGTGCTTGGACATGTTCATCATTTGCTTTGATCATCTTCTCCATTAAAGCAGAGCTATTCATTTTGCCCGTATTGGAAAAGCCAGGGATGCTCATACCTGGGATAAAATATAATGCAGTACCAATCCCCAAGGATTGCTTCAAAAAGGTCTTTCGGGTTATATTGTTCATATTGATATTTTTCAATTTCTACCTGTAAACTAATCTGGAAAACACTTAAATACAAAAGGAACTTTCCCCTACAAGGGAAAAGCTCCTAGTTTATAAACCCCAATCTTAATTATATTCTTCATTTTGTGTAATACTTCCTCCGCTGACATCCACTTCACTTTGTGGTATAGGTCTCAAAAGGTGATAAGGTCTAATAGCATCATTTAGGGCCGCATGAGGATTATGCGCCAAAACCCTATCTATTAAAGTTCCATTTCTTTTCAGCTCCATCCATCTACTGATTTCTCCACCCAGTTCTTTAGCACTCTCATCCATAATCAAATCAATATTCACCTCATCTGCCTCAACCATTCTTACCAAACCTGCCCTTGACCTCAAAGCATTGATATGTTCTGCAGCTTTGGCCAAATTTCCAGCTTGGAGATAAGCCTCTGCTGCAATTATTCTAGTTTCCCCGGAGCGCATAATTATAGCATCTCGCTCCCCATCAGGATTGATACCGGGGTTAGTATATGGAACACCAGGATCATCAAATTTCTTGAACATAGGGTAATGTACTTGGGTCAAACCATCAGGGGTGAAATATTGGTCAGGATTAATCACAGTATAATCTTTCGAATCAATCACAGTCTGGTCCCATGCTGTTTTAGGGAAATAAATACTTGTATCTCCAACAGCAATTGTCCCATCAATACTGCTGACTTCTGCAATCATTAGCCTCCTGATAGTGGCTTCTTCACGTTCATCCCCTTCTTCAAAAAGCCCAAAGAAATATGGGGTAGGTGCACGACCTAAACCTCTATGATACAAAGTGGACCTGGTTTGTCCAGGATAAACGTCATACACAAACTTGAACAACAAATGTCGGTTATTGCCCAATCCCCTTGAAACAGGATTAGATCCATAAAGCAATGAAAAGATCACTTCCGAATTACGTTGGTTCTCCTTGGACACCAAAGAGGCAAAATCCCCCACTAGCGGATGGTTTTCTATTACCGTTTCGGCTAATGAGGCTGCCTCGGTAAAATCCTGGCTGCTCCCAAACGGTTTGTATCCTTTGGTTACTAACACCTTAGCCATCAAGTGCCTAACAGCATCTTTGGAAACTCTTCCATATTGGCTAGGATTTGCATCCACACCATTAAGCGCATCATCCAAGTCTTCTACAATCTGCGAATAAACTTCTTGCTCAGTTGCACGGTTAAAATCAGATTGCGCCGATCTTATTTCTTCTAAAACCAATGGAATTCCCCCAAAATTCTCTACTAAATGGAAATAAGCAAAGGCTCTTAGAAACTTGGCCTCCCCCAGGCTTTTTGCCTTTTCTGTTTCACTGATACCCTGTACATCATCCGCTCTGCTAATCGCAGTATTTGCTGCAGCAACGACATTATAGTAATTGGTCCAATAAGTGGAAATAGAGCCATTAGTTGGTCTTAAGTTCACATAATCATTCAGGTCGCTTATCCCTGCAACGATCCCACCACGTGTAAATACATCAGTACCTTGGTGATCCAAGTCATAAAATGTGGTAGCCAGCCTTAATTTATCATATCCATTGGCCACTAACTGATCCAATCCGCTGGGATCATTTAGCAGGATATCATCGGAAAGAAAGTTTCGGTTTTCCTCTTCCAGGAAATCAGCACAGGCAGAAAGGCCCATTATTCCTGTTAAACATATTATTAATATGATATACTTTTTCATTTTGCCTTCTGATTAAAATTTAACATTGATTCCACCCATAAGGATTCTGGACATATAAGCTGATCCCCAGCTATTACGGGCAGCATTCTCAGGATCCCAGCCTTCGTAATTGGTAAATGTGAATGGATTTTGAGCGGTAAAGTATAACCTAAGACTACCGATTTTAAGTTTATCCAAAACAGCATTATCAAAATTATAGCCCAAAGTAATATAACCTACTTTGACAAAGGACACGTCTCTGTATACAAGGGGCTCTGCAAATGGCCCATCATTACTTGGCTGACTCCAATCATTAGATGGATTGTCCGGAGTCCAATAGTTTGTTTTCAAACTATTGAATCTAGCCTCAATATTATACCACCCAGCATGAGACATGTGGAAATAACTTGGTGAAGTAGCACCTTGGCTAGTCCTAACAAAGAAGGTGAAATCCCAATTTTTGTAATTAAAAGTATTAGAAACACCACCTGTCCAATCTGGCATATTTGCTCCTACAACAGTCCTATCATCAGCATCAATTACACCGTCATTATTGAGATCCTTCACTTTAACCTGCCCAGGTTGCTGTCCATAACTTTGAGCTATATCAACTTCATCCGTTTGCCAGATTCCATCAAATACATAGGTATAAATTGAACCTACAGGCTCACCCACTTTATGTACATAAGACCCGGCCTGAACACCAAAAAGAATCTGATCCAAATCACCATAAAGTTTAGTAATCTTATTTTTGTTTCTTGCAAAATTTAATGACGTAGTCCACTTAAAGTCACCATTATGGATATTCACAGAATTCAACCCTAACTCAACCCCTTTATTGGAGGCCTCTCCTACGTTTTCAAATACCCCAGAAAAGCCAGTTACCCTAGGTGTGGGTCTGAAAAAAATGATCCCTGTGTTCTTCCTGCTATAAATGTCCAAAGACCCATAAAGACGATTGTTAAAGAAGCCAAAATCCAAGCCAAAATTAATTTCTTTGGTTTTTTCCCAAGTAAGGTTCTGATTAGCCAAATTGGTTACATAGGCTGTTTGAATAATATTATCCCCCAAGTTGGTGAAATTATTACCTACTAGTGACATAGATTGCAAAGGTCCCAAACCACTACCAGCTCCATTGTTACCAGTCTCACCATAACTCAATCGAAGTTTCAGTTCACCCAAAAAGTTTTGGTTCTTCATAAAACCTTCGTCTATGATTCTCCAAGCAAAAGCTGCAGAAGGGAAGAAAGCCCATTTATTTTCAGCAGCCAAAATAGATGACCCATCATATCGCCCAGTAAGGGTAAACAAGTATTTGTCCTTTAAGGCATAATTTACCCTACCCGTGAAGGATTCCAAGGTTTGTTTTGAAAACCCTCCTTCAGCATTTCTCAAATCAGATCCCGCATCGATATTGTAGAACAAGAATTCATCTGTGGAAAAATTCCTTCTTTGAATTCTATAATTCTCATACCTGTCCATGAAAAGTGAATATACTAAGGTGGTATTCAAAACATGATCCGAGCCAAACTGTACATTGTAGTTTGCAATATTATCCCAAGTATATGAAATGCGGTTACCATTGGTCACATCAGCCCTTCTATTTTCAACTTTACCACTGGTGGACTTAGCATACCTTCCCCGATATTCTCCATAGCGGTTAAATTCTATATTAGGAGAAAAATTAGAACTAAATTTTAAATTTTTACTTGGCGTAAAAGAAAGCGAAAGATTACTCAAATAATTTAAGCTTCTTGTTTCCCTGGTAATATTATCCGGCTCGAAAAGCGGATTGGTAATAAAGGTTTCGCCCTCTAATGGGAAGAACACTGGATCCCCATTTTCATCATATGGAGTGCCGGTAGGACGCAATCGGTGAGCACTTCTTACTCCCTCTCTACTACCTTCATTCCTAATGGCAAAAGAAGCATAATTACTGAATGCCATGGAAAAAAGATCGGAGAGCTTACTACTTACATTCCCCCTGATAGTATATCGTTCATAATCTTCACCTTCAAAGGTGCCTTCATCTTGAGTATAGGCTACCCCAAGGCCATAAACTGTCTTATCATTTCCACCATTTAAACTTAAAGTATGGTTTTGCTGCATCCCATTATGCTTGACCAAATCTATCCAGTTCACAAAATTTCCATTGGACACGTTTTCCAACTCATTTGGCCTCATATAGTTACCCAAATCCACATCATCAGGAGTTACGCCAAAGTCCCCTGAAGCATAATAGGTTCCTACAACAGCATCTCTTAAGTACTTTACAAACTCTTCCCCTTGGAGCATGTTAGGCTTATTATAGGCTTGTTTTACCCCAATATAGTTATCATACTGAACTGTCATTTTCCCCTCACTACCCTTTTTGGTCTCGATAATCACCACACCATTACTTCCTCTGGATCCATAAATGGCCGTAGCAGAAGCATCTTTTAACACATCCATCCTTTCTATATCCGCTGGGTTCAAGAATGAAATATCGTTCACAAAAATCCCATCAACTACAAAAAGAGGATTCTGACCCGGATTAAAACCGCCTTGTTCCACTGTTTCATTGGCATTAATGGTATTGGAACCTCTAATCCTTACATTGAAACCACCACCGGGTTTATTATCTGCTGCTTGAATATTCACACCTGCCACTTGACCTTGCATGGCTTGGAAGGCATTGACCTTATTCGTTTCTTTAATCGTCTCACTGCCCATAGAAACCACCGAACCTGTTAAGTCCTTCTTTTTGGTTTCTCCATATCCGACTACAACTACTTCATCTAGTTGGGACACATCGGGTTCCAAGCTAATGTTTATTTGGGATTGATTACTGATAGCTACAGTCTGGGTCACATAGCCAACAAAAGAAAAAGAAAGTATTGAATTATCTGCATCAGATACACTAATGGAATATTGACCATCCAAATCAGTAACTGTTCCATTGGACGTGCCTTTTACCAATACAGTTACTCCTGGAATGGGCTGCTCATCCTCGCCAGAAATTACTTTTCCAGTAATATTGCTTTGGGCAAAACTTATTTTTGCCATGATGATGAATATAACCACCATCGATACTTTTTTTAAATGACATAAGTTTACTCCCTTTTGGGGCATATTCAGCCATTTTGATACTTTGGGTGAAAATTGGTTCATAAGATGTTATTTTGGATTGAAACTGATAAATTTCACTTATTCATAGGAACCACCAAAAACAAATTTTAATCTACTATAATGAATTATAATAACATTTGATTCTGATTTTAGTAGCTTCACTATATTGTTATTCCGTAAATTAAAAGTGTTAAACCAACATTTACAAAAATATTTACGCAAACGTTTGCACGAGTTAGAAAAACAATACTTTGTAGGGATTTAAGCAATTTTATATGGTTAATAATTAAAACCAAAACCATACATATACAATCCGTAAGAGGAATAAATAACCATTAAAACAAGTTAAAACGTTATTATTGACCTATAACGAGAAAAACAAAAGGTATACTTACAAAACGAAATTTTATATACTAAAAAGTTATAATTCAAAAAAAAGAGGCATAAAATGCCTGCTCATTATTGGATCTAAAGGCTATACAAAACTAAACATTTCCCAACCATATATATATGGTCAAAGTAATAACTACCAAACTAATAGAAACGATACCGGCATACTTCCATTTATTATAATCCAACCCTTCCCTATCTACAACCATTTCCTTTTTTTCTTTGGGCAAGAAATATGATATCAAGAACATAATCCCCATATTCAATAGAAATTCAATTCCCCAAACATGTACGAAATGGATATTAATATCCAATATAAAAGTAGCCAGCACATAAAAAATCAAACCCGTCACCAAGGCCACCTTAGCAGCTCCTGCTGTAATATTCTTGGTGAAAAATCCTGCAATCATAATAGAGGCAATAGGAATGAAGAATATTCCGTTCAGTTGTTGCAGTAGCTGAAACAAACCTTCAGGAGCATTGGCTACCATCGGTGCTGCCACTATAGAGGTTATGGCTAAAAAAGTAGCAGATAATTTACCTGCAAGCACCAACTTATGTGGACTCGCTGAAGGTTTTATAAGTCTTTTATAAATATCAATACTGAATATCGTTGAGGCACTATTCAATACACTATTGAATGTACTTAACACAGCTCCCATGATTACTGCCGCAAAAACTCCGGTCAACCCCACTGGCAAGACCTTCTTTACCAATTCAGGATATACCATATCCTGACTATCAAAGTATCGGTTTCCAAAATAGTAATAACCTATCACTCCTGGCAATACGATAATAAAAGGAACCAAAAGCTTCAAAACACCGGTATACAATAGTCCTTTCTGCGCTTCTTTAAGATTTTTCGCACCAAGGGCCCTCTGGATTATAGTTTGATTCATGCACCAGAAATAAAGCTGATTAATGATCAATCCAGTAAATAAAGTGCTAAATGGCAACACAGAATCCTTTGCTCCAATGACATTGAACTTCTCTGGGCTATTTTCAAACACCTTCCCTATTCCATTAAACGGATTTCCCTCACCAATCATAAATAATGCAATCACTGGCACGAGTAAACCAGCAATCAATAATCCATATCCATTAATGGTATCAGACACTGCCACGGCCTTTAGACCACCAAAAATAGCATAAACAGAACCAATCCCCCCAACAGCCAAGACAGTATACCAAAGTCCTGTTTCCCTGCTTACCCCCAATACTTCGGAAACATTAAATAGACTCTCTAAATTAATTGCTCCCGTATAAAGCACTATTGGTAAAAGTGTAACTGCAAATGAAACCAATAAGAATAAAGCCACCAATGATCTGGTACCCGCATCATACCTGGACTCCAAATACTGTGGAATAGTAGTCAAGCCCATCTTTAAATATTTGGGCACAAAATAAATTGCTGCAACAATAAGGGCCAAGGCGGAAGTCACTTCCCAAGCAATTATGACAAAGCCATTTTTATATGAAGAGCCGTTCATTCCAACCAAATGCTCAGTAGAAATATTGGTCATAATCATAGAGCCCGCTATGACCACTCCTGTAAGGCTTCTTCCTCCTAGAAAATACCCATCCTCGGTGTCCAAATTTTCTTTTCTGGTCTTTCGCCATGCATAAAATGCCACAAAAAGGGTAAAGGCAATAAATGATAATACAGAAGTTAACATTATAAAAACAGGGTTATTTTGGGTGTATTGCCTGCCGTTTATTGACTAAGCAAAAATCAATTTGTTATCGTTTATAAACAAAGAACCGACTTATTAATAAGTCGATTCTTAATTTACTGACAAACCTTAAACACTAATTAATATCAATAATCCATGAATTTGACTTGAAATAAAAGTCTTTTTCAATATATCATTATGCAAAGGTTTGCACAAACAAAATAACCATATTATCCTTCATGTTTTGAAATTTGAAACATATTGCTCTAACTTAAAAAATTGCGCTTAAATTAAACCTTACAATACATCACTTAACATACATTATATAGGGCCAATAAGCCTTCCTATTGAAGTACCTTTCTAATAAAAAACATGAACTATTTCATTCACAATATGGATATTATTAATGGCTCCAAATGGCTATTACTACTATCCGTTGCATTTTTCATTGTTCCTCTTTCCTATGGACAATCACCTAACTCCTTTGACAAAATTGCTTTCGTTTCTGATGTGCATTTACAAGATGTTTTTGCAGATCTAACGAATAGTGACTTTAAGGGAATATATCAAGATGAAACCGGGAAATATGCCACTATACGGACCATGAAGGCCCAACTAAACTCAACTAGACTTTTTAATGAAAACTATTTTGCTTTTCATCAGGCATTAGAAAACATCAATGAGCTTGGAATTAAAATAGTGGTGCTTCCTGGAGATTTCAGTGATGATGGGCAGCCCATGAATATTAAAGCACTTAGGAAAATCCTAAAAAGCTATGAGCAACAATATGGAATGAGATTT
Source organism: Echinicola salinicaeni (assembly GCF_014280965.1). GTDB lineage: Bacteria > Bacteroidota > Bacteroidia > Cytophagales > Cyclobacteriaceae > Echinicola > Echinicola salinicaeni. The sequence continues at coordinate 81,131 of NZ_JACODZ010000009.1, read as the reverse complement.
TACCTCACTACTGGTAACCATGACCCTGTCACTCCATTTGCCAGTCCTGGAGGAAAGTGGGATTTCTTGGGGCCAAATGGCCAAGACCAAATACTGATCAGTGATTCCAGCTTACTAGTTGGAAAAGAAAATATCACTTCCCCAATAGGTATAGATACACAAATACAGTACGGAGGTTATCCTGAAATAGGTAAAATATTAGGAGACTTTGGCTTCTTTCCCAATCCTAAGGACCTATTTTGGACCCATCCCTATGAAGCACTTGATTATGCCAATTATGATTACAATAAAAGCATGGGCAATGCTCAACTCAAATTTCGCAGCTTTCCGGTTGATGATTCACATAGATTACCCGACCTAACCTATTTGGTGGAACCAATTCCTGGAATTTGGTTATTAGCAATTGATGGCAACGTATACCAGCCTATCGATGATACAGAGCGGTTTAAAGGATCAAGCATTGGTTTTAATTTGACTTCCATTCAAAAAGCTCATCACTTAAAATGGGTCAAAGAAATTAGTCAATTAGCTAAAGAAAAGGGCAAAACATTAATTTCCTTCAGCCATTATCCTTTGGTGGAATTCAACGATGGTACAGATGAGCAGTTAAGCAGATTATTTGGAGAAAATAAATTCCAATTGGCTAGAAGTCCAAAATATTCCACTTCTCAATTGTATGCAGGCGCAGGTTTGAAAATCCATGTTGCAGGCCATATGCACCTCAATGACACAGGAATTTTTAAAGATGAAGAAGGAAACCATTTATTCAATATTCAAGTACCATCCATAGCCGCCTATCCCCCAGCCTTCAAAACGTTCAAAGTCTGGAAAACAGACAGTATTGAAATACAGACACACCGTTTGAATCAGGTTCAAGAAATGAACACTTTCTTCCCCCTTTACCTTGAAGAACACAATTATCTTAAAGCAAATAATGAAAATGATATTTGGGACAATCAAGTACTTAATTCCCGTGACTATCAAGAATACACCAATTACCATCTTAAAGAATTGGTCAGGTTAAGGTTTATTCCCAATGATTGGCCAGAAGACTTTAGCCAACAATTACTTGGAATGAATGGAAAAGAACTTTTCTATTTTTCCTCATTATACCGACCAACTGAAAGGTTTAAGTTCTTACAAACTAAGGACATGTCAGATCGTTCAAAACAGGAGCTTAGAAAAGCACTAACAAAAAAAGGAATTGACTATGATAATTTGGAAAAATGGACTGGCCTGGATCTAATCACCGCTTTTTACTTTATAAAAAACGGTGATGAAATTGCTTACCAAGACTTGGGGATTGAACGGATTAAAATCTACTCTGAACTTTTACATCTGGCAAATCATATTGAACCAAGGCAAAACGAGACTTTTGCCAACTCCTTTCAGTCATTTACCAAGATATTTGATCAAATGTTAAAGGGTGAAGCTTCAGATCATTTCTCCATTGACTTAAATACCAACAAAATCTACAACTTGAATTAAATTGATAATTTTTAAAGAGTGTAAATCACATTATAAATATCAATAAAGAGGAGAACAATAATATTTTCTCATTAGATATTTAATTAAAAAAGGCTACCAAATTGGTAGCCTTTTTTAATTTATACTTTAACTAAATTAATATCCAGGGTTTTGCTCAAGGTAACCTGGAATACTTGATGCACCATCCAATGCGGTCTGTGGGATAGGAAAAATTCTCTTTCTTGGATCACTATCTGTCTTTTCGGTCCAAGTATCCTCAAATTTACCAAATCTGATCATATCAGTTCTTCTTTGCATTTCCCAATAGAATTCAAAGCCTCTTTCCCTGTAAAGCAAGTCCAGATTGATTTCGTCCAAGGGAGGAGCAGTGAATCTAGCAGTCCTTGCAGTCCTAACCATATTTACATCTGCCAAAGCACCAGCAAAGTCACCATTTCCACGCAACTTAGCTTCAGCTCTCATCAGGTAAATATCTGCTAGCCTCATCAAGACAATATCGGCCTCACCAAAATTCCTACCACTACTGGACTTCTTACTGAACTCGTATTTCTCCACCCTATAACCACTACTATATAAACTCCCTGTAGTAGTATAGTCGATCAACTTAGTAAAATTAACCGCCAAATCAGGTCTGTTCCTAGATCGGCTATATAGCTTTCCTATTCGATAGCCTACTCCATCTTCACACCTTTGGAAACCATTTTCATTTCTGATCAGACCATATTGCTGTCCTCTTAAGATCCCTCTATCAATTTCAAAATCCTCTCCATTTATACAAGAATCAGCTGGGATAACTAGATTTTTCTTGTGGAAACGCGGGTCGACATCTGCCGGATCCATTGGAGCATAAGCATTTTCCCAAGTTTCATAGAAATCTGAAGTGATTCCAGGACCATCCGTACCATTGGCATTCGGAAATTCAGGTAATGGATACATATCACCTGATAGAGAGAAATATGCCATACGGTTATGACCATTTAGTTCAGCTCTTTGGTCATAAACAAAAATCAATTCAGGGTTCCTATGGTTTTCATCATCGAACATCGCAAAATAATCTTCCGAAAGGGAATAACGCCCTGAGGCTATCACCTTATCACAATATTCAATTACCTTGGACATATCCGCTGGATCAAAATTAAAACTCTCCGCGTACCTGTCCTTATAAACTGCTGCATTGAGGTATAATCTGGCCAAAATGGCCTGCACCGCTCCTTTGGACATACGACCTGGCCCTATATCCTCGGGAACAAGATCTTCTGCAAATAACAATTCCGATTCAATATAGTTGAATGCTTCTTCACCTCTTAGAATTACAGAGGTTTCATTCACATCTTCTTTAACAAAGACCAAACCATATAAATCTAAACTCAATAATGAGTAGAAAGCCCTTAATGCCCTCATTTCAGCTACATAAACCGAAGCATTGGGATCAGTAGTCGTTGGGATTACATTGATGGCCGTTACACTTCGGGAAATCCCCTGCATAATTTGGTTCCAAGTATTTCTGATTCTTGGGTCGGTTGTTATGAAATTATGGGTATGCATAGCAATAAATATCCCATTATCACCCCAGTCCGTACCTCCCCTAAATGGCAGTATGGCTTCATCAGTTGAAATTTCCTGAAGGTTAAAGTAATTAACGTGATTAAATAAACCACTGAATGTAGCATAAGCAGCAACCACATTACCTTCTACAATTTCATTTTGGGACAAGCCTGAAGCAGAGGTCTCATCCAATATTTGTTCATTGAGGTCTGTACATCCGCCCGCCAGCAATAAGCCGCCTGCCAGCCCAGACAATATCAACTTTTTCATATCTTGAAATAATTTCATTTCCAATGATTAAAGAATAATGTTTAAACCAAGTGTAATGGTCCTTGCCTTAGGGTAGCTCATATAGTCAACTCCATATGAAGATACACCATTTATAGTTCTATCAGTATTAACCTCTGGGTCATAACCATCATAAGGTGTGATCACAAATAGATTTTGTCCAGTCACGGAGAACCTTAAATCCCTGACATATTTTGAAATACCGATTTGTTCAGTATTGAAGTTATATCCTAGTGATAGGTTATTCAATCTGAAGTAATTCGCATCTTTCAAATATCTGGTAGAAACCGGAGCAGGATTATTTACTGACTCCTCAGAGAATTCAATTGCACTCGGTGTTGCATTCAAGCCCCTAGCAAGTCTCAGTTTAAAGAATAATGCATTGGCTGTATTGTCATAAAGCTTGTTTCCTGAAACACCAGTGAAATTAAAGGACAAATCAAATCGTTTAACACTTAATCCACCATTGATATTATACTGTAGATCTGGTAAGGCTGTTCCTGCTACAATTCTGTCTGCATCATTGACCACCCCGTCATTATTGGTATCCCTAAACATATTCAAACCATCCTCATCGAAGCCGATATGCTCAAGCAAGTAAAAGGAACCAATTGGTTGTCCATTGATATAACCATTGATAGTTGCCGATGATAGACCAGCGCCAGTTGCACTACCTGAAGGAATAACTGTAAATGGAGAGTTTTTCACTTCGTTATTGATGAAAGTCGTATTACCACCAATATTGAAAGACACATCATTTGAAATACGTCTTCTGTAATTCAAGGCTACTTCTACCCCTTGATTGATAATATTCATATCCTCAACATTTACCCAAGTGGTATTGGCTGGCTGTACAGGGTCTGCAGGAATAACCTCCAAAAGGATATTATTGGAAACCTTTCTAAAATAATCTACGGAACCAGATAGACTAGCATCAAAGAAAGCGAAATCAAGTCCAATATTCGTTTGAGTAGAAACCTCCCATTGCAAATCAGGATTGGCCAACCTACTAAAGGTGATTCCACCTGGATAATTGGAAGAATTATCTAAAGGATAACTTGTACTTCCACTCACCTGAGCGGTATAAAGAGGCTGGGTAATTTTGGAAGGAATTTCCTGATTACCTGTTTGTCCCCATCCGAAACGAAGTTTAAGATCATTCACAAAATTCGACTCAGAAAGGAAATCTTCTTCTGACAGTCTCCAACCCAATGAGAATGAAGGGAAAACTCCATATTTATTATTCTCACCAAATTTAGAAGATCCATCAGCCCTTACAGTAGCAGTAAGCAAATAGCGGTTATTGAACTGATAATTTACTCTTCCAAAGAAAGATTGTAATTCATTGATAGTCGCAAATCCAGTTGGTCTGTTATTGGCCAAACTTAAGTCCTGACCCAAACCAGGATTGTACCTAGGTTCAATATCCGAGAATGGAAAGTCATTGATACTGCTAGACCTGCTTTGTACGAAAATTTCCTGGTAAGAATGACCTACCAAAGCTGTCAAGACATTTTTTTCATCCTGATAATTATAAGTAAGGTAATTTTCTATTAGAAAGTTACGATTATAACCATTGGTGATTTCAAGCCTTCCAATCTGCTGAGGCTCAACACTTGGTAAACTTTGTACATCCCTAACAGAACTAGAATTATCAATACCCACATTGATTTTATAACTAAAGGACTTACTTATATCCAAAGTACCACTGATGTTCCCGATGACACGATTAATACGAGTATAATCATCATATATTTCCAATTGCCTCAATGGATTGGTCCCGGCAGGGTCCCTAAAAGGGAGACCGTCATTTCCATAGGCTGGGAAAGTTGGATTGGCAGCCAAGGCACTACCCAAAACGCCTGAAATCTGCGGACGCTGGCTAAGGGTTTGGGAAGCGCTCAAATTCATATCCACCGTAAGGATATCATTTTCAAGGAATTTTTGCGAAACATTCAATCTTCCAGAATACCGCTTAAGCTCACTTTCCTTGATTATCCCTTCTTGGTTCTGATATCCTAAGGAAGCAAAATAAACCAAACGCTTACTACCTCCATTAAAGGATAAGTTATGGTTCGCAGTAACAGCCGTTCTTGAAATCTCTTTTTGCCAATCTGTATTGGCCAAGGAATCCTGCAGTATACCACCTATTGCTTCCACTTCTCTCCTGTAATCATCTGCACTGAAAACATCGATTGGATTGGCCATATTAGAGAAACCATATCCCATGGTATAATTCATTGTGGATATACCCTCACTGCCCTTCTTAGTAGTAACGATGATTACACCATTAGCACCTCTAGAACCGTAAATTGCAGTTGCTGAAGCATCCTTTAAGACATCAATGGACTCTATATCCTGAGGATTGATGAAATTAAGTGGATTATTATCACCACCAGTACTGGAGTTATCCAAAACTACCCCATCGATTACAAATAAGGGAGAATTACCCGTTCTTACACCTCCTGGTCCACGAATGGTAATATTTTGGCTAGCACCTGGCTCGCCACTGGAGGCCACCACATTTACACCAGCTATTTTACCTTGGATCAAATCTTGAGGTGAATTAACTATCCCTTTGTTAAACTCCTTAGATTTGACAGTAGCCATAGCTCCTGTTACATCCTTTTTCTCTTGAATACCATAACCTACCACAATCACTTCGTTCAAGTCCTGCGTATTGCTGGTCATGGTTATTTCAAAATTCGTTTGATCCCCGACAGTTATTTCCTGACTTTCATACCCTATAAAACTAAAGAACAGTACGGATTCGCTAGAATTAACACTAAGGCTAAATGTCCCGTCAATATCCGTAACAGTACCATTACTAGTTCCTCGTTCGAGAATACTCACACCTGGAAGTGGTTCTCCACTAGCATCTCTTACTAAGCCGCTAATAGCGATTTCCGGTGGAAAATACTTTGTGTACGCTTCTGCCTTTCCTTCCTTAATTACCATTAAGGTCAAGAACAAGCATAAACAAAAGACCTTTAAAACTGAATTCGTTTTAAGGCCCAAATCATGAGTAAAGTTTTCCATAGATTCAGTATTATGTTTATTAATTAATTGGGTTCAAATGTAATACTGAACTAAACCTGAGAAAGCTGTTTTCCCATTAGGCTTCTATTACAAATCATTGCGAGGCGATAACCAAATAATAATATCTAAATCGGTCAAAACGCCTCTTTTGTAATTAAAAACTGTAAAATGAAAAACTGGCATCTATCATAATATCAATAGAATATCTTGGGCTTAATTGCAAAACCAATTTTCCATTTATTTATTTCATAAAAAAAGAAACAGAAGCTTTTTGCTATGCAAAGGTTTGCGCAAAATTCATTTTACAGAAATATTCCAAAAAATCGATATTATTCGCAATCAGATATTATCTGATTTGAATTTAAACTTTATAAAAATCTGGTAAAGGCTTAGAAGATTCTCGAATGACCAGCTCTGGTTTCAATACTTCATACCGGTAATTAACATCATCAAAATCTTTATCCAGTTGATTCATCAAAATTTTGGCTGATAGCATGCCCATATCATATACTGGCTGCCATACTGAACTAAGTGAAGGATGGAAATATTTACTGTAAGGTTCATCATCAAAACCAACAATAGAAATATCTTCAGGAATACGAAGCCCTCGCTCAAATATCACTGCCATAGCCCCGATGGCAACAGCATCATTAATAGCAAAAATGGCATCAGGAGGATAAGGCAAATCTAAAAGTGCTTTTGCTGCTTCTTCTCCAAACTCGGAAGTAAATCCATCTACGGTTTGAATTAGCTCTTCTCGAATAGCTAAATTATTATCACTTAGGGCTTTTAAATAACCAGCTTTTCTATGTTGACTGGTAGTCAAATTAGCAGGCCCTGCAATATGAGCCAAACTTTTACAGCCTGTTTTCACTAAATAATCTACAGCCTGATAAGCGCCATCAAAATCAGCTACCAATACCTTATCAGCGTCAAAACCCGGACAATCCCTATCAAAAACAACAATTGGAATACCTGATGAGCGTAACTTTTCCAAATGTCCGTAAGTCATGGTGTTTGAAGAAGTAGAAATCAAAAAGCCATCAACCCTACCAAGTGATAGCGTTTCAATCAGTTTTTCTTCTTCCTCAAAAGATTCATTGGATTGACTGATGATCAATTTATAGCCCGCCTCATCTACCATATCCTGTACGCCATTAATCACCATGGCAAAAAAATAGCTAGTGATTTCTGGCACAATGACTCCAATGGTTTTGGTTTTCTTTTTCAATAAACTCAAAGCCAACATATTGGGTTGGTAATTGAGCTCTTTGGCCAAGCTTAATACCTTATTTTTTGTTTCTAAACTTATAGAAGGATTATCATGTAAGGCCCTTGAAACGGTAGAAGCGGAAATATTCAGGGCTTTAGCAATATCGGTTATGGTACTGTGTCTTTTTTTCATGATAAGAACCAAGTTAAGAATAAATTCCCTTTCCGTATTATACCAAAATAATTTTATTCTAATGAAGAAAAGAGGGATTATGAAACCTAGAATCTTATACGCAAAATCAGTACAATTCTCTAATGAAACATTTAATTTACCTCTTGCATCAAATCAAATAGATTATCAATTATCATCAAAAAAAAAAGAGCCGGCACAAACCGGCTCCTCCGTGATAAATCTACATCAAAAAATACTTGGTTATAAACCAAAAGCTACTTAATGATCATTATTTAAATTCACCATCTTTCAAGAATAGAGCTGACTCTATATTAGCCAAAAAGCTGTTATAGGTTTCTTCATTGCCATCTTCACCATTAGGACCAACTTCGATAGTACCATCACCATCTCCATCAGAAATTAGGCTTGGATCCACTCCTTCGAAGAATCTGTCCAAATAAAGTCCAAAGACTACTTCTTGGGCTCCATCTACTTCTATCCCTTGTGGATATAGAATCTTAAAGGTTTCTTCCAAATCAATGTACATGGTAGCTGGTGTATCAAACCAATCTCCTTTAACAAGTACCGATTTTCCATACATCTCGTCGTCTTCAGGAACATTCATGGCTTTTACTAAATCGAAATCCAGCTTTCCATAAACACCATTAGCAGCACTCACGCTTCCAAGGGGACTTACCATAACCTCTCCATTTTCAACTAACTTAATAATTTTTTGTCCCTTGCTGTTCACATTGACAATAGTTGGCTTTTTACTATTTTCACTAGTTGCTCTAAGGTTAAGAAGTACCCTATCTACTGACATGGTAATATCTGAAATAACCAAATTACCATAACCCAAACTAGCCATTCTAGCATTAGGGTTTGAACTGTTGGCCACGGTAGCTGATACAGTCACCTGGCTTTCTTGTGTGGCTGGCATTTCATCATTTTGTGAACATGATGCCACAAATGCGGAGATTGAAAATGCCATCAATAGATGTTTAAAAGTGTTTTTACGCCTCATAGTTGTAAATTTTAGTTGATTTTTATAAAACTTGGTTGATGTATTACAATATTGACACCTAATTTATCAATAATGATTAAAAGACTATTAAATTACTATTTTCCCCATTTAACATCTTCGAACTTCCCTTCCGTCACATTGATTTCGATTCCTGTCTCATCATCCAATGCCACAAAAGAAAAAGTACCAGAAAATGTTTTTGTTTCATGATCCACTTCTGTTATTTCCAAAGAAACTTTCTTGGTATGATTGGAACTGGCTTTATATATACTTTCATCACTCTGGACGGAAGGGCGCTCTTCCACAGCTCCCATTACACCTACAAAATCACCAGGCCTGTTCTCCAACTCTTCCCATGTTTCATAGGTATTTCCTGCTCGCAATTCTTCAATTGAAAAGCCGCCTATTTTAAATCCCACAGCCTTGGCACCACCTTCATCCTGTAATTCAGCCCCATAAACTGTTAATAGAAAATATTGGTCTCTTTCTAAAAGTTCTCCTTTCACCAAATCAAGGATAGACTCATTATTATCTGCCGCAAAATCTACTCCATCTAGTTTACATGTGATTTTTTCTTCTTTATTATTTATAATATCAATATCAAATGACGGTATGCAAGCAACTGTGCTAAATAAATATAACACAAATAAGCCAACTGAAAATCCTGTCCTTCTTTTCATCATTACAAAAGTTAATTATAAAGCCATTCTGTGTAATTCTATTTTCAATTTGTAGATTTAAACCACAGTTTATTCTACAAAAACCCTACTAAGCATCGCTTTTAGGCCCTACGAAGCCCTTAAAACTATGATGAATCGCTTAGTTGCTTGAAAGCACTTATCTTTTCACATACCGTGCCATCAAATAGGTGAATTCGAAAGAATGGTCTGGAAATCATTAGGGAATCAATATATCCGAAGAATTATTCATAAAGATTTAATTGAAAAAATCGAGGATATAAAATTTTGATTTTCTCCTAAACTTCAAGTAATTAAATAAAAAAATGAGGCTTACGTAACTGCAAAGTTCTAATATGATATTTTCCCTAAGCTTTATCATATTAAGTAATGGATATAATTTTTTTGAAAAATTTTAACTAAAATAAATTATAGATTAAAACACATTTTAAATATATTGGAATTTTAAAACCAAAAATAAACAACAAAATGAGCAGATTTTCGGAAGCAAAAGAACTAGTAGAAGCTTTAGAAGCAGATTTCGCAAAGTTTTATGAGCAAGGTAACAAAGCAGCAGGAACTAGAATTAGAAAAGGCATGCAAGACCTTAAAACACTAGCACAAGATGTTAGAAATGAGGTAAGTGCCATAAAGAATGGCGAAAAATAATTTTTATTAAAAGGGGCTGTCTCATAAATCTCCGTCATTACAACCCTGTCTTCATCAGTAAGATAATCTTCTACTAGGTACAATTAAAGGACTTCAAGATCACTTCATTTTATGCTGATCACTTGCCTAGAAGATATTCAGTGACAGATTTAATTATCTTAGACAGCTTCTTTTTCCTCTCATATTTTAATCTTATCAACAACAATGATTAGTATTCTTTCTTATTTAATCACTTTTTGATTAAACAATTAAGCGCGTTTCATACTAGCCCCCTTTAATGAACCGATATTTCCTAGAATTAAAAAATTACATCATTCCTAATTTCCTCACGAATTCAATCCTAAGAATGCAAAAATAAAAAGAAGGATACAAAGCCAAATAATCCAGATTTGATAGCACTACTAGGAATAGCATTTAGAATTCATCCAGCTATCTTGACCAAATTGAACTGCTCGGATCGCTCATAATAGCCCACCAATTCGCCATAGCCAATAATATGGTACCGAATGCCTTCTTCTATATCCAGGCGGGAAACATTTTCGTGATTAAAGTATAAAAAGTCATCCAAAGCATAAATCCTAAACAGGTATTTGTGCTTGCCATGATCTGGACAAGGACCTGTATAACTTTTATTGTTAAAATCATTTAAGCCACATAAACAGTTTTTTTCATTTTCATGAATTATACCTGATGCAGGAATATTATATGCTAGCCAATGTACTGAACCTGACTGGGGCATTTCATTATCTTCCATGATCACTGCTATGGATTTGGTGTTTGATGGCAAATTACCTGTCTCGATGGGTGGGTTGATGTTTTTACCATCACAGGTATAAATCATAGGAATTCTATTGTTCTTTAAAATTTTTGAGCATGAAATATTTAAAGCATGTCTTTTCATGGTAAGTCTGGTTTACATAATGAATATGATTAAAGGTAAGCACTGAAAAAATTATTTAAAATGATGAATATCATACATTTAACATATTCTAATTTAGGGTTTTATTTATTTTATCCAAATGACATTAATATGTTCGCTATACCTTTATCGATTTACCACTTAGAAAATAGGGAAAAAAAATCCACATTGATTTATATGATTTCTCTTTTCACTTCCAAAGTACTTAAGTATACCTACTAAACTTGTCCAAACACCCTTTCCAAAAAAAGATATTAAAAGCTAATTTGTGCCCTATAATGGCGCATCAAATTCCAATATTTTAGAAGCATATCTTCCTCTCTAACAATCAATGATTTCGGCAATGTTTGTTTGGCCCTTAGACCGTGAACTTTTGCCCTAATATTAGCTCTTAGACACTTGTAATAAACAAAAAGTGATTGGTCACTCGCCTCATTGATGATAGGAATGTGCCTCCTGTATTCTTCCAAAAAACAACGTGATAGATCTTCTCTACCTGCCGATTCTAAATCCATGCAGACAAATGCAATCTCATACAAGAGATCTATCATTCTAAACTCGTCATTATATTCTATACAGTCGAAGATAATCGGTTCGTGATCAATAAAAATATTACCTAAATGTAAATCTCCATGTACATCCCTAAAAAATCCTTTATTGATCCTTTCTCGGATATCAATGGCATGTTGTTGCAGAAATTCATCACTCCAATCCGAAAAATCATAAATTTCCTTCTCAGAAATAAGGGTATTGGGTATTAATTGCTCAATATCATTGAAGGTCACTTTGGCCTTTGCCAAATCAAATGATGGCTTTACTACTTTGGTAGTCTGATGAAACTGTGCAATACGAGCTGCCAACTGCGTAATATCATTAGTTTTTAATTTATCCTGCATTAAAAGAAAATCCATTTTCCTACTTTCATCTATCCGGATCATCTTTACTGCATAATCTATCAATTGGCCTTTTTGCTCTTCTAAATACCATTTACCATCATGAAAATATATCGGACATAAAGAAAGGTAAATATCAGAATAGCGACTGTTTAATTTGATTTCTTTTTCTACATTCCTTTTACGCTCTTTTAAACTGGAATAATCCAAAAAAGACGTTTGAATGGGTTTCTTAACCTTAAAAGCATATCCATCTGACAGGATAACCCATGAAATATGGGTCTCTATCAAATACCCATCCAAGGCTTTTCCGTGAAAGATTCCCTCCTCTACCAATTTATCTATTTCATCTTGACGCATATTTCTTCAAAATTATATCATTATGATTTCTTATAAATTCCTGAAAACCCAATCCACAGGCCTAAATTCAATGTATCATATAACTTTAATTTTACTGGATATCATCAATATTCCTATATTCAAACACATCATCCCAAGTGATTACAATCATAAGATCCAAATGATTTTCGACATCTTAATTTAAGGAAATTATAGGTAGTATAGTATTATGGAAATGATGGAAAATAAAATCAAGCTTAAAAATGAATTGTTGAAAGAATGTCGCAAAAAACAGCAATCATTGATCGATGATTTCCAGCTTCGATTGCATGAACTCAAAGGACTTCGAAACTTGGATGAGGAGGATATTAATAGCGGAAATAGAAAGACCTTTGACCGATCAGAGTATAACTCCCTATTCCAAGCCTTGGACTTTGCCGAAGCTGAAATGGGAATATTGTCTTATTTATCATCAAAAAGCAAAAAGCTGGACAATAAAGTTGAACTCGGTTCAGTAGTGATAACCGATGTGGCTACTTTTTTTGTATCTGTGAGTATTGAACAATTTTCTTCTAATGGCACGAACTATCTAGGCATCTCTACCCATAGTCCTTTATTTATTGCTATGAGAGGGTTAAAAGCTGGAGATAGCTTCGAATACGAGGGGAAAAAATATTATATCAAGGATGTATTTTAGAATCCCATAAACCATGATAGGAACCTTAACTAACGACCAAATAAGCCACGTCTTATATGGACAGAACATTGGCCGAATAGCCTGTCAGAATAATGGCAAAATATATATTGTTCCTATTTCCTACGCCTTTGATAAAGGCTTTATCTATGGCCATTCTAAATTAGGTATGAAGATTAAAATGATGAGAAAAGTACCCAATGTGTGTTTCCAAGTAGATTCTATTGATAATATGACCAACTGGCGAAGTGTAATTATATGGGGCGAATATGAAGAGCTAACAGATGAAGTGGATTATCGATATGGCATTAAACTCCTTGAAGATAAACTTACTCCTTTTGTACCTAGCACTGCAATTCGGTCCCTCCCTGAAAAAGAACATAGCCAACCAGAAATTGTGCAAAAAAGTACGCGCCCCATTGTTTTTAGAATTAGGATTTTAGAACAAACTGGCAGATATGAAAAATATGTCCATTAATGACAAATCAGAAATAACTTAATGGTATTGTATCCGGATTAGTTTTTCTCTTTCCAATACTTCCAAGCCTTCTAGACTTATATCAATTAATTTTTCATCCTTAAAATCTGCTAAGGTGCGGTTGAGGGTTTCGGTAGTAGTTCCGACAAGATTTGCGATATCCTTTCTGGCAATCTTGATCACAGATTCCACTATACTTCCAGTCTCTTTTAAACTTAACTTTAGTAATACACTGGCCACTCTCTGCCTTACTGAATGATAGGCAATTTCCAATAATCGCTTCTCCAGCTCATCTATTCTAGTTGATAACAATTTGAAAAACCTTTGAGCAGTTTCCTTGTTCCCATAAACCATAGTCAAAAAATCATCTTTTGAGATAATATTCAATTCAAGTTCTTCCAAAGCTTCTGCATTTTCTACATAGCTACCACTCTCCAGCAAAGCAACATAACCAAGAAAATCACCTGGTTTGTGAAAACCAGTTATAAGCTCTTTTCCAAAAGAATTGATTTTGAATGTTTTCACATGACCTTTCCGAATCTGGAAAAGCACATTTGGGTTTTGACCTTCCATATAGATCAAGTCCTTCCTTCGGAATTTTCTAGTCTGTAATTTAGATGAAAAATCCTCTAAATTAAGCGCCGGCCCTTTTGATGCTTCTTCTTTTTCAGGTTTGGACTCATGCTTGGTGTTACTCTCAAATTCCAATAATGATTTTCTCTTCTTTAATCTCATCTCAACCACCTTCAACAAATCCAAACCTTCAAAAGGTTTGCTGATATAATCATCTGCGCCTAAATTCATGCCTTCCCTGAAATCCTTTTTATCAGCCTTGGCCGTCAAAAAAATAAAAGGTATATCTGCTGTCTTGGAATCATGAGAAAGAATGTGCAATACACTATAACCATCCAATTCTGGCATCATAATATCACACAAAATCAAATCAGGGACAAAATTTTTTGCCATTTCCACCCCTTCCTTTCCATCTTTTGCTACCTGTACCTGATATTGGGCAAATTCCAGTATGCTAGAGATGTTCTCAGCCATTTCCGTATGGTCTTCTATCAAAAGAATCTTGTGGCCCATAGTTCATAATGTTTTAATTTATAACAATTTATAGACTGTTAATCAAATAAATTATGACTTTAGTCAGCTATTAGCCTATAAATTTCATCTATAAACAGATTTTGGTCAATTCGTGATAAAACCTATATATAATTTAATAAATCATGATTAACACACCACACAAATCACTAAATTCCAAACATTTAACCGATTAATGAGGAAAATCATCATTTCAAAAAATCCAGCACATGGATAATCAAAACAAAAGAAATTAGATTCATAATAAAAAATGAATAATATCCTCGTTCCATATGATTTTTCAGAAACAAGCAGAGAAGCCCTAAATTTTGCCATTAAAATTGCTTCTGTAAATAAAGCTAAGATAACTTTGGTCCATATTATTTATGCTTCACCACTCTACAAAAGTGTGTATTTCGATGAAATGACTGTTACCCCCTCTGGTCCAAGCATCACACAGCAATTGCAGTTGGATGCTCAAAAAGAACTCGATAAGGTCAAAAATGAAATCGTTCCATTGCCTATCAAATCTGAAATAAAAACCAGTACTGGTGATATAGCTCCAGCAATATTGTTGGAAGCGCAAAAAGCAAATGCAGATTTAATTGTTATGGGAAGAGCTAATTCCAATATCATTGAAGATCTTTTTCTAGGCTCGATTACCGAAAAAATAATACGTAAGTCAAAAATACCAGTATTTGCTATTGACAAAGCAATAGAACCTTCTAAAATTCGAAAGATACTATGTCCATCCAACTTAAAAGAAGAGAAAAATGAATTCTTTCTCGAACTGAAGAAACTCCAAGAATATTTTCAAGCAGAACTCCACCTACTATTAGTTAATACACCTCAACATTTTCAAACTGATGACCAGGCAAAGAAAAAATTTGAAAATTATATCAAAAACCATGACTTAAAAAACTGTACAACGCATTTTGTAAATTACTTGTCAGAAGACAAAGGGATTGTTGAATTTCAGTCAAAACATCATATGGATATGATAGCTATGTCTACCCACGGAAACAAAGGCATAAAACATTGGTTTCAATTAGACATCACAGAGGAAGTTATCCAACACTTGAATTGCCCAATTTGGACTTATTACCCACATAATATTTAAAACAAAATATTATGCCCTTTCAATAAATTAAATTTCACCCCTGTCTTAATTATAAAAGGATCTCATCTGAAACAAAACTATCATCAATCAGCATGCGGAATAGTTCTAATCTCCAGATCATTCACTATTGATTGAATTCCCGGAATACTTCTGGCCAAATCCTCTATATTATCCCTATCCATCCAAGATTGCACATATCCTTTTAAGAATAAATTTCCCTCATTAATTTCTATATGGACATAATTAGGTTCTGCAAGACCTAGTGTTGCCAGTTTATCGGCCACCTGCCTTTTTGTGATTGAATTTTCCATTTTCTTTAAAATTAAAATTGATTTAGTTAGCCTTTATTCCAATATTAAGAATACAAAAAAGGATCAGTAAACATCCTTTACAGGGCTGATCCTTTTTGATTTACATCTTGGTTCAAGTTATTTCACTTCAATCTTATGAACAGGTTTTGCTGGGGTTTCTTTAGATTTTGGAATAGTAACTTTCAAAACCCCTTTACTGTATTTTGCCTCGATTTTTCCTTCATCTATATTATCTGGCAAACCAAATGACCTAGAAAAACTGTTAAATGAATATTCCTTGCGGGAAAACTCATCTTCTTTAACATCTTTTTCTTCTTCTCTTTCAGCGCTGATACATAATGTGCCATTTTCAATTTCAATATTGAAATCCTTTTGTTCCAATCCCGGTGCAGCTAAGTCAATCCTATATTCCTTAGGTCCCTCTGTTATATTAGCTGTAGGCATATTGATGCCCAATCTAGAAGACATTAAATTAGTGTCAAAGTCAAACAGATCCCTATTGAACCAACTCATTGGCTGCAACAAATCGGAGAAAACGGAATGGCTACCATTATTTTTTTTAAGTGCATGTGACATGACTCCCTCCTTGGTTTTTATTTTTTGTATTATTTATTCTTTTAAGTGAAATACTCACTTTACTATTTCACCTACTCTCAGTTCCCTTTCTCACACAGGTAGAAATACCCAAAACTGAATAAAAGGGACAATATCCAAACGCTCCGGTAAGTAATAATATACCGCCCAGGATAATCAGAACTGTACTCCAAAAGCCGACTATAAAACCTCCTGATGCCAGAATTATAAGTACAATGGCTAGGGTCATCCTGATTCCTCTATCCAATATTCCCATGTTAGCTTTCATGATTTTTTTCTTTAATATAAACCTTATTCAACTGCATTTCAGTGATTAACAACACAGTAAACTGATGATTTTAATCAAAAGCCTGATATAATAAAAATTGAAAAATTAGCTATCCGATTAAGCTAGAATCAAACTTTATCCTGCTTGCTATTTTGAATTGGAATTTGAACTTTAAAAACTGTTCCTTTATTAATATGACTATCTACCGTAATGCGTCCTTTCAATATTTCTAGATATCTTTTGACAATACTTAAGCCTAATCCAGTCCCTTCAATATTAGTCGCATTTTTAGCCCTAAAAAATCTATCGAACAAATGTTTCTTGTCCTCTTCGGGAATTCCAATTCCCATATCCTCTACTTCCAGTATTAATTGGTGATCGAAACAATATACTTTAAGTTTGATTTCACTGTTTTTATCTGAAAACTTAATCGCATTGGAAAGCAAATTGATAATAATATGCCTTAAACTTTGTTGGTCCAATATTTCAGGGCTATCTACATCTTTATAATCCACAAGGATTTTCTGCCCCTCTTTCTTTATATTTTCAACATCATCCAAAATCCCACCTACAAACTCCTTTATATTGGTCTCGGTAAAATTGGCAACCATCCCCCCTTCATCCAACTTGCTTAGTGATAAAAAATCATTGAGTATGGCTGTCATATTATTAACAGATCGTCTTATCCGCTGTAAATGGGTGATTTTATCATTTGTATGACCGTCCTTAACAAAATTTTCCAATAAAAACACAGAAGACAAAATAGTACTTAATGGCGTGCGAAATTCATGAGAAGCCATCGTCAAAAACCTGGATTTTAGCTCCCCCAATTCACGCTCCTTCTCCAAAGACTTTATTAGCTCCCCTTCCATTTTCTTAAATTCTGCATTATTTCCCTCCAAATTCCTCAATGCAGCTTCCAAATCAGCTGTTCTCTCCTTCACCTTTGATTCAAGAACTAAATTTAATTTTTGTATTTGGTTTTCCGCTTGTTTTCTAGCTGTAATATCTATAATAAAAGCAATTACCTTAATTCTATTAGATTCCTTAAAATATCCTAAACTAACCTCCACCGGGAACGTTAATCCCTCTTTATTAAGCCCAAAAAGCTCCAGATTTTTACCCATAGCTCGGTTTTTGGGCGATTCTATATATTTTTTCCTCGCTTGGACGTGAACTTTAGAATATTTCCCTGGTATTAGGGTCTCAACTGGCTGACCTAACAATTCTGCTTCTTGATATTTGAATAGTTCCAAACAGTGTTTGTTGACCATTTCTATTTCCCCTGCTTCATTGACCATAAGAATTGCCTCTGAAACATTTTCAAACATATCAAAAAGTCTTTTCCTCTCTAGCTGTATATTTTTAACTATCTGTTTGTATTTAAAATGAAAAAACAGACTGATAAATAGCAATATTATCCATGTATAAGCAGGATACAAAGTATTGGGTTCAATACCCTCTTCAACATACATCCAAACATAAGACAATAAAATAACTAGGCTTGAGCTGAGACCATAAAGAATAAAATTACCATTCTTTAACTTCATCCAATAGGGATAAATCACCATCAAAATAAAAAGTACATACCAAGGCTCGTTAGCTTTCCCAAAAAATATTACTCCTAGCAATATTGAGAGATTGAGTAAATGCCCAATAAAGAAATGCTGGTACAGTCTTTTCCAATCTTTAAACATTGCTATCACTTAAACTAAAAACAATATAATGCGCTTTCATATATCGCATTAGCCAAGAGGAATTTAACAAAATTATATTGATGGAAAAAGCATTTCAAATAGCAAAAGAACTGTAAAACAGGAAAATAAATTTTAAAAGAGCTTAGTAATTTTAGTAGGCAGCTAAGCTTGAAGCTTTAGAATTGATACCTACCCAAAATGCTGGCAGGTCAGTCTGCACTATATTTGCGCCTTTTCTGATCCAAGCTTCGGCCTTTTCCTTATCTTTTGATTCGTCTAACTCACTATCCAATGTACCTAAAGAATTGATCCAAATTCTAAGTTCATATTTCTCAGCCAGCGCAATGGTTTTTGAGTTATAAAAACTTGGGTCAATATGTACAATCTTGGGTTTAAGCTGCTTCACTAATTTCTTTATATCCTTTGGCTTATAGGCCCTTGGCATTAATAAAGCTTCTGGAATAGAATCCTTTATCACGGCCAATACCTTCCAATCTGAATCAAAGAATATCAAATCCTCTTCCATATTCAATTCTTTTACCACTTCTAACACCACACCGAC
The DNA here is from genome assembly GCF_014280965.1 of Echinicola salinicaeni. Classification (GTDB taxonomy): domain Bacteria; phylum Bacteroidota; class Bacteroidia; order Cytophagales; family Cyclobacteriaceae; genus Echinicola; species Echinicola salinicaeni. The sequence continues at coordinate 62,059 of NZ_JACODZ010000009.1, read as the reverse complement.
CTGATTGGTTTTCAAATCCATATCGACCAATATTTTACCCCTGCAGACCAAAAGAGCCTCTTTCAATGTAGGGATTTTGGAAGAACTTGGTATTCCTTCGTATTTCAGGTTAAGGCTTTTTAAATATTCCCATTCCAAAGATTCAACTTCTCCATTTCCTGTTGTTGTTCTGTTTACTGTTTGATCATGCATGATCAAGGGAACACCATCTTTGCTTACTCGAATATCCAATTCTACAATATCTACTCCCAAACGGATAGCTTCCTGAATGGCCTCCAAACTATTTTCAGGATGAAACCGATGTGCCGCCCTATGCGCGGCCACCATTAGTTCGTCTGATCTATGAAAACGTTCCTTAATTAGCTCTATTTGAGCATGACTTGTGAATACAATAAAAAAGGCAAAAAAAGATAGCGCCTGTCCTTTTAAAATTCTAGGGTTGATCATAACAAAATTATTTTACTGCTTGAATTCTTTTCGTTGTTCTTGGTATAAAACTGTTCAATTGGTTATTTCCTGAAGCTTCTCTTTCCCAACCAAAAGCATCACAAAGGTTTCCTTTGTCTTTAAATACTTAGCACTCCAATTAATTTCCAATCACCTTAACCCAGTAAAAAAGTTGGGTATTTTAGACTTTCCTATCTATCCACAAGTCATCAACTATTTCACACACATTTGGTCACACTTAAAGCAAAATATTCACATTGGACCTGTTTCTAAAATCATATTGCCTTTATCATAAAGCATTGCCCCACATTCAAAAGCCTGATCATAACCTTCTATTACCAAATCTACATCAAATTATTGAAAAAAAGGACGTAAAAACGCCTGTATATCTTCATTATTTAATTAGGTCTAGTAGAATTTACAGGGTAACAAAAGTAATTGCCGTCCATTTCCCAGAACCATTTTTGGGTATAGTAAATTGAGGATCATAATTTTTGGAAAATGTTATAGCTATCTTCACGATTTCTTTGACTGAAAAATATAGATGTGGAAATTTGAAAAATGGCAAATATTAATTTTAAGACTTTCTTTAAAAGTTCTCCTATTTATCAATCAATTTCACTACTATCCAAAAATTACCACTTAAAATTTCATTTTTAAGCTTATTATTTAGGTCAATCAATCAACTTTTTCCGAAGCGAATTACGCTAATAATTATTTTAAAACGTTCAGGATTTTTCACATCAAGCTTATAAGGAAACCTTCTCACTTCCTGTTGAAAAACACTGGTTTTAGTAATCTCTATTAAATAGTCAGCAATCAAAAAATTATAATAGATTACTCAAATCTTATCTATACAATTAAACTTTTACAAAATATTTAACACCTATTTCAAATGTTTTTTGATACAATTCATCCAAATATTTAGACATTTCATCAAATACTGACCTAGATCTTATCTTTAATATTACTAACTATTAATATTTTATTGTAAATCAGTATATTTCCTCAAAATGCTTCCAATAAGCCAATAGTTACAATTAAAAAACTAATAAGATTTATGCATATCCGCAAGGACACCAGCAGCTTCTGGATAGTATGATAATCTTTCAAAAAGCTCAGGAGAGCTTTTGAACTCATTAGTTCCTACAATACATCATTCGCGGAATTGATGATAGCATTCCCTATTTGGTATATGCTGCTTACTCTTATTATCTAACACCTATTCTTTATTTATCCTTTCCATTTCATAAGCAGCTATCAATCTGTATGAAGAACCAAAATCGGAAGTTCAGTCTTAAAAAGTACAGTATCAGTTACCCCAATTTGATAACTACTGTTTTCTCCTTTATGATCTGAAATAATAGTAATCCAACCTATATTTCTTGACTTACAAAACTCTACTATACCATTTTCAATTTCGTGATGGTTATAAATATGTTGATGCACAGTAAACCCATTAAATTTTTGAGCCAATTTATCCAACAAAACCTCAGTTTTTGTATCTGCCATAAAGTGCTCTGGCGTATTGACATATAATAGATGAAGTGAAGGATGAAAACCATTAAAAAGAGGAAGCAACTTATCCAAATTTCCATCAAGCTGGTTATTCAAAGAAGTAGTTATGGCCATTTTTCTCCAAGAATTACCATCAATGGCATGCTTGACAGCCAATACCGGGCAGGTAGCTTTTCTAATGACCTTTTGAATATTCGAGCCTATGAACTTCTCTCCTTCAGTTCCCCTGCCATAAGCCCCAATAACTATCAATTCAGCTCCTATTTTTTTGGCCAAGGACAGGATTTCTTCATAAGGCACCCCCACCCTAATACTTATATCCACAGGAACTTTGCCAATACTATGCTTCTGAACAAAAGCATCCAGCTTATCTTTAGCTTCGACCTCTTGATCAATAATGTCCTTATGTTTCGTCTTCTCTTCTGTTGAAAGTTTATCCCAATCCAACATGGTATTGACTACATTCACCAGACTTAGCTGAGCTTTGAGTTTTTCAGCAATTTTCAGTGCACTTAAAAAGGCATTTTCTGAATATTTAGAGAAATCTACGGGAACCAGTATTTTTTTCATGATAATTTGACCATTAAATTGAACATTCAAGTCCTGAAAAGTTCATGGATTTAAACATATATCAACTTTTCTGTTTTGACTATTCCTAAATATCAACAAGTTATATCAAAGAAAAAATGACCAATTTTGGTATAATTGATGACTTTAATCATCCTGAATAGTCGCCTAGAAATTTTAAAGACTTGAATTAATGATGGCATATTAGGCTATAACTATTGCCCTACTTTATCATTATTGGATCAAATGGAAAATGAGGTTTAGTGAAAATAAAAAGTACGCTACGTGTTATAAAATATTTATTCTTTACCCCAAAGAAAAGTGTATTTGGCTTTAGTGAGAACAATTAAGAACTTCTTTTAATTGGTGGAATTATCTGAATTTACATCAAACAAAAAATTCCCGGAAATATTCCCGGGAATTTTAACCTTTTCAAACCCTAATTATAACCTATTAAACGATTCTATAAGAACAAATTAGGTGATTTATTAGGACATATACTCTAATATATTTACCTAATACCAATACTAAATTTGCCTAAAGCAAAAATCATATTATCTTTTGTGCAAACCTATTATATATTTAGCTACAGTTCGACCTTACCATTCTTAGCCTAGACTATTTTTCCAATACCAATAGGAATAAAGTACTTGATCATTTTGATACCTTATATTTAAACCATCAATAAACTCCCCTAAAGTCTGATTAGAACTGACTTTACATTTACTATTAATAAGCTTTAAATGCTTTAATCATAGGTTCTCCCTTTGACTCTTTGATTTTCAACCTTAATCCATCCACTTCCATTTCTTCTAGTACTGTGATATGCTTATGTCCAATAGAGCTTCCTTCATAATTTTTTTCCCATTTCCCATTGACCTTTCCCTCCAATACAAAAGTTCGGACACGCTCACCAAATCGTATATCTTCTTGTAATACGACTTGATTGATCGTCACATCTTTTTCCAGTTTTAGCTTGAGTTTATTTCCATTACCAGCTATTTCAGCTATTGGTGCTGCATATCTTCTTTTGACTTCATCTCCAAATTCCTTCATACGATTGGCATCTGCTTCAGGAACCAAACCTCTATCATCAGGTGTAATTCCTAAAATCAACGTACTGTTGTGACCAACGCTGTTTTCATACATATGCATCAAATTCTCCAAAGGGAAAATATGTTTTTCATCATCAGGTTCCCAAAACCATTCATGCCGTCCGTTATAGCCTCTAAGTGGCGCATCACTCATAGCGGGCATAAAATATTTCCCCTCAGGATCACCATACTTGATTGGCCTAAACCCTATAGAATCTCCCCTATTGGCAAACCAAGAAGGTGCATGGTAAGTCCCCCAACAAGGATAAGGAACAGTTCCTGACTCACTTCCACCCCATCGGATATCTGCTCGATCAAGGTTGTGGTAAAAAATAGTATTCGGCTGGTTCTTCTCTACTATGCCTTGCACATCTGGACCACCTTGCTCAGGGCCATGAGCACCTCCATCAAACCAAATAATGGCCAAATCACCATACCCAGAGGTAAGCTCTTCCACCATTCCCTCACGTCAAACACTTCCCGTCATAATCCCCTATCAAATCATAAACTCCAATGTTATTAATTATCCAAAGTTCTCTTCCAATCGAGTGGGTGTAAATTAGTTTTTCTATCTTTAAATGAATAAACATTATCAAATAGCTTTACTATGAAGTCATTAATCCCACAACTAAAAAAAATAAATCACCCTGCATTGTATTTGGTCCTCTTGCCTGTGTTGCTGGTTTTAATAATTGCTGCTCAGCAAAAAGAACCTTGGACTGCACAGCAAATGATGCCACCAACTGAATTGGTCAAAAAACTACAGTTACCTGATGCTAAACAGCCTATTATCATCAGCATAGGGCCACAGGCCGTTATCAAAAACTCTATTGATATTGGCCCCGGTGAAAACAAGGATAACCTTAAAGACTTAAAAACTAGATTGGCAGATGTTCCAAAGAATGCTGAAATAGTTATTTATTGTGGATGCTGTCCCCTTACCAAGTGCCCAAATGCTAGACCTGCTTTTACGCTTCTGAATGATATGGGCTTTAAAAATCATAAATTACTAGCCCTATTGACTAATATAAAAGTCGATTGGATTGATAAAAATTATCCATTGGAAAAATAAATCATATCATAGTTAATTAATGTAAAAAAGAGCGAAACAAACCATTAGGATGAATTTCGCTCTTTTTTGATATAAAGATCAATTATAAAAGTATGGATCAAAAATGCTGTCAACTTGAAAACAACTTACCCCTGCATCCTTCATTTGGTCAATAATTGCTTTGGCAGTTTCCATAAATCCCTGATCCTTTATTGCCCAAGCATTTACGGCCCCCACTACTTCAATATCATTTTGTTTTGCCCAAACTATATCTGATTTACTGATCTTACTAGAAAACAAATAATAATCATGAGGATTATAAGAGGCCATTTTCTTATTTTCTTCTATTTGTTTTCTAGTACAACTGAGCTTGATCCTCCCGGTAAAAAATGATGTCGATTCATCAGTACCAATCATCAGTGCTCCTTTTCTTAGTTGGTATTTTTCCAACAATCCTAAAATAACATTAAAAGCACTTTCATCATAACCAGCAATTTTATTATCAATCATCACCTTGATCTTACCTTGGCATGCTGCCAATACCGTTTCCAACTGAAGCACTTTTTGTCCATTCTCACCTTCCAATTTTTGGATTTCCGACCAAGTCATTTCAGAAACCAATTTTCCATTTCCATAATATCTAACAAAATCCTTATCATGATGGGTAATAAGCATCCCATCCTTGCTAAGCCTAACATCAACTTCTACCATATAGTATCCTCTATTGATGGCTTCAGACAGAGATGCCAGACTATTTTCTGGAATACTATCATTGACCACCCCACCACGATGGGCTATCAATCGATAATTCCCACTTATCACCCTTTCTGCACTTTGTCCAAAAACATTCTTATGATTGATGGATGACAAGGCTAAAGTCATCAAAATGTAAATTATAGACTTTCTTATCACCTCCATAATAATTTATAAGCTTTAGCACTAAACCCAAAACGCTCATCATTGGCCTTGATAATAAGTTTATGAACACCCTGTGGCAAATCCTCTGGAATAGGCCATCGCCAAAGGTGCTGGCTCTTTCTTTGCACATCGGGGATCTTGCTTATGGGCAATGAACTGTATCTTCCCGCCTTTTGGTTGAAAATCATTCGCTGAAAGAAAGGATCCACCCCAGAATAGCTCTCCATCAATTGCCAAGTTCCTCCATCATCAAAACTGACCTTTACAACTGTTTCGGGAGCCGCGCCAAAAACATTGGCATAAATAAATGGTTCATTCAATTCATTAAGCAAGGTGTCCCATTCATAGTTTTGTGGGGTCCAAATATTCATTTGTGTTGACGAAGCTGCCCCAGAAACTTTATAACTTAGTTTCCGATCATCATTATTTTTTTCCATGATCCAATATCCTTTTGGAGTACCATCATACATAATTGCCCAAGGAGTACCTTGGAAATCATGAGGTCCTTGCCACCAAGCCCCACATACTGCTCCACCGACCAATTCATGGATGGCCGGTAAATCCGCTCTATCAAAATACCTGTGATACTGGGTATGGGTATGTCCAACAGCAAAAAAAACATCTTCAAAACCATCAAAAAGTGATAGTAGTTCAGCCCTGTTGACCACTTCTTCCAAAGGTATATGCATGGCCACATGAACACTTTTCTTACCAGAATAATGTCTCAATAAATTCCGTAGAAATGTCATTTGCTTTTCATCAACCCTTCCTTCATACTTCCTTCCCTCAATTGGATATATATTATTCAAAACAATGAATAACTCTTCACCATACTCAAAAGCATAGTAAGAAGGTCCAAAATAAGCATTGAAAGCATCATCTCGCTCATCCAATGCTTTGCCTCCAAAATTCAAATCATGGTTACCAATAGTGTAAAATACGGGCACACCTACCTTGCCTATTGTCTCAGCCAAGGGCTTGAAAATTTCCAGGTTATCAAAGGACAAATCCCCCAAAGGAATAATGAAGTCAGGCGGATTGGCCATCAATTCTTCAGTAACCAACCTACCCACATGATATACATCATCTATAATATCCACTTGAGGATCACCAAGCCAGGCCATACGGACCTTTCCTTCCTCTTCATGTGCATTTAATGGGAAATTCACCTTTCTATCCTTGGCTTCCCACTGATCACTAAGCACAAATGACAGTACCCTATTATCTTCAGAAAGGGGTGAAATGAAGCCAGAAGGCTTGATAATAAAAACAGGTTCCTTTCCGATAGCATTGATCGTATAATGCCCTTTTTCATCAGTAGAAACTATATCCCTACCATTGGATACCAATACATTTCTTATTCCTTTCTCCCCTAAGTCCTTTAATTGATTCCTGTTCTCATCATTATAAACATAACCTTCCAGCTGATCAATTTCTTGAGCAGAAACACTTAATTTCTGCCCAAACATTAATAGGAAGGCAAAAAAGTATCTTTTCATATCTTATTTTTCACTTTTATAATGATACTTTTTAACCAGCTTGGTGATTTTTTCAAAAATTGCAGTGTTTTCATAAACGCCAGTAAACTCATTAGCATGGGCACCATAAGCAAAAAGAGGCACCATAATTCCAGTATGGTCATGCGTGCTAAATTCAAACTCTACTTGCCCCTCTGCTAAACTTCCTTGTGGTAGAGTTACCCCTCCGGTTTCATGGTCAGCAGTGATCAAGACCAAAGTACCAGGATTTTCATCCGCATATTTGATCACCTCCCCAATAGCCACATCAAAATCTATTTCCTCTTCCACGACCATTTCAGCATCATTGATATGTCCTCCTGAATCGATCATAGCTCCTTCTATCAAAAGGAAAAATGGGGCTTCTTTGCTATCCAAAAAAGCCAAAGCATTCTGCGCTGCCTGTAAGAGATAACCAGACCTACCATTGGTCACTTTTGGCAAGCCCTGGATACTGGCAAAATAGCCGATTCGGGCTTGGTCAGATTGGGCTATTTCTCCTAATGATTTGGCCATAACAAAACCTGATTGCTCTAAATCTTTAATATAGCTTCTACCACCCGATACAAAATCATTTTTCCCTGCGCCAACAAACAAATTCAATTGGCTTTTACTCAAATCCTGAGCAATTCCTCCAATCATTCCCCTGTCCTTGCGATGAGCATAAAAGGAAGATGGAGTAGCTCCAGTAACATGATCAGTAGTTACAATTCCGCTGTTAAAATTATATTGTCTGAGCAATTCAGGAAGATTTTGTAAGGGCGTATCATTTACAGAATAACCAATAGCCCTGTTATTGACTTTTTCGCCAGTGGCCAAGGCAGTCGCACCAGCTGCTGAATCCGTAGTAAAATCATCTGCCGCCTGCGTCTTGACCAAGCCAATATGGTTCAACTGTGTGAGGGTCAGTTCACCTCCATTGGCATACATGCCAGCTGAAATATGAGCAAGTCCATTGCCATCCCCTACCATCAAAATGATTTGTTTTATTGGCTCCTCTTGTCCATCTACAAGATATTGTGGCTGGTAAATTTCATGTTGATGCTTGCTTCCCACCACATTGCTTGGCATCTTTCGAAGATATTCATAGGCTTTGTTCGGTTGATCGGTATTGATATAATCTATTCCCAAATCAAAAAATGCTTTCCAAGCCGTTTTGCTGTCTGGTGCACCCCAGAACCTGATGGGCCTATTGGCATTATGGACCTGTTGAACTAATTCCTTGAGCACTTTTTCCTCTTCAGCTACCAATCTTCCCTTTCCATTCCAGCTTGAATATCCACTATAAGGAAGACTTATCAAGGCTATTTTATCCCACGGCAAATCACGGGGCAAATCTGTACTTTGAAAATCAAATTGGATAAGGTCTGAATATTTTGAATAATCATTTGGGTCTGGTCTGCTTCCCGAGACAACCACCTGAACTCCGTCTTTGGAACCATCAGAAAGAATATCCCTGTAATTTTCAAGCATCTCTTCCAAAACTTCCATAGTAGCATAGGCTTCCGTTTTGATATCGACTAAAAGTTGAAAGTCCATGGAAGGTTCAAGGCCCAGTTGAGCAGCTTTCCTAATAGGTTCCAGATAAAGGCTTTCCAGGGTCCGGCCTGCTTTTACACTTTCCTTTTCATGAGCCACCATCAATTGACCATCCACCAATAATACATCAGCCTCGATCGAAGCACAATGGTTGGAAAAAGCAGTCCAAAAAGGTACGTTTTGAAGGTAATCATTATGCGAATGCAACTTAAAAAGTGGACCTTCTTGGGCTGTTAATTGAAAGGACCAAAAAAAGCACAAAAGTGCCAGAAAATTTCTGATGTTCATATGAAGTTTCTTTACGACAAACTAATTCTAATATACTACATTTTTAAACTAGGAAAGGAGACTACTGTCATAGTCTCCTCTGTAAGAATTGATATATTCAACTTACCATCCTTTATTTTGGGATATCCCAGAGGAATTAATCACCCTGTTAGGAATAGGCCAAACATGCATTACCTCAGGGTCAAAGTCCCTAGCTGGCCATATTTCTTCCACATTATAAGGAGAATCTGGATCGGCTTTATCCGTATGCATTCTTCCATACAATGGCTTACTGTAGACTTCTTCGGCATCTCCCCATCTTACCAGGTCATAATGTCTATTAGCAAATTCCCCAGCTAGCTCAACCCTTCTTTCGTGCTTTAGATCATCAATGGTGGCATTCGACTTCGGCGCTAAACCAGCTCTCTCTCTGACCATATTTAATGGGGCATCTCCATTTAAGCCCTGCATGATTAATGCTTCTGATTTCATCAATAGGACTTCTGCATATCGAAGTAATGGAACATTATAGATCGTTGTAGGATCATTACCGTTTGAATTAATATAGGTTCCTATCGGATCTTCAAACTGGTATTCATACAAGTATTTATTGAACTGAAGACCTGAAAGAGAGTTTTCAGATTGGTATTTCTTGGTTTCCCCAAAGAACTTAAACTCATCCCCGAATTTCAATATTGTAACTTCTCTTCTATGGTCACCAGTTTCATATTCTTCATAAAGATCATTGGTAGGCATATAATACCCCCAACCATTATACTTGCCCCAACCTTTGTTTTCAAGAGATACACCAGGTAATTTACTTCCACCATTCACACCAGAAACAACAGACCAAATATATTCTGGTCCCCAGTTATTCAAGTGGCTATGCAGCATTCTGAAATCTTCCTCAGGATTGTCCGTATCGTAAAGCGCCCTGCCAGAACCAGAATTGGCCACCATATCGGCATAGGTTACAACGTCAGCATACTTAGATGCATCATATTCAGCCCAGTACAGATAGGTTTTAGCCATATAGGCCAAGGCCGCATCTTTGTGGGCCCTACCTTTATCTTCCGCACTATATGAGGTAAAAAGAGGCAATAAATCCGCCGCTTTTTTCAAATCTTCTACGATCTGAGCATAATTATCAGTTACACTAGCAGGTCGACTATAACTTCCTGCATCATCCAACATATTTTCCTCAGTAACGATAGGTACACCACCACTCACATCATCACCATAGGTATGCGCCAACCAGAAATAATGGAATGCTCTCATAAAATAAGCCTCTCCCAACAATCTGTTTTTCAAACTTTCAGTTAAGTCCATATTAGGCACATTGAGCAAAATATCATTGGCCCTGCGAATGATTTTATAACTCTGAGGGTACATCCAATAGGTATAGCCTTCATCTCCGGTCAAGTTAAAGTTTTTGATATTGTCTGCTGTGGAATTTATCCTTCCTGTGACCATATCATCAGAGGCATTGATATACCAGAAAAAACCTCTGGAAAACATATCCTCATCCTTCATATAGAAATACAAGCTATTGGCAGCTTCTATGGCATCCTGCTCATTTTGAAAGAAGTTTTGGTAAGAAGTGCTGCCCAGTGGTTCGAGATTAGTAAAATCATCGGAGCAACTGCTCAAGGAGCCTAGTCCCAAAGCAAGCGCTGTAGATATTTTAAATATGGTATTTTTCATCTTGTTGTCTTTTTTATTGAATTAAAGGGTTAGGGAAAGACCTGCGGTAAAAGTTTTTGGAAGTGGATATTTGGCCACATCCAAGCCTTTTCCTCCCACTTCTGGATCCATACCACTATATGGGGTAATGGTAAACAAGTTTTCTGTAGAGAAATACAGTCGTAAATTGCTGTTCTTTGCCACATTTTTAAGCAATGTGGATGGGAAGGTATAACCTATGGTCAGGTTCTTCATTCTTAGGTAGGAAGCATCTTCCAAATACCAACTTGATGAGGTTCCAAAGTTTCTATTATCATCTTTGGTCGACAATCTTGGAATTTCTGTATCTGTATTTTCTGGTGTCCAAGCATCCAATACCCTATTGTCCAAATTATAACCTGATTGGGAAGCGTTCAAGACAGTAAACTTATAACCATTGAATACTTTTACCCCAGATACACCCTGTAGAATAATATTAGCATCAAACCCCTTATAATCAAGACTTAGGTTAAACCCATAAGTGAAGTCAGGTAAATAACTATCCATAAACACACGGTCCTCATCAGAAATCTTACCATCATTATTTACATCCTGGAATTTAAAATCACCAGGTTGAGCATTCGGTTGGATCAACTGTCCATCTTTACTATAAGCATCAATTTCAGCTTCAGACTGGAAGATTCCTAAATATGGTACCAGGTAAGTAGCATAAAGCGGCTGGCCAACCATAGACCTGTAAGGAGTCAAAGTGCTTCTCACATTATCATTATGGGCAATGAAATCAATATTGCTATTATTGTAACCGTCTAGATTGATTAGCTCATTGTCCAACATACTGAAGTTGGCTCGTGCACCGAAGTTCAACTCTCCAAATTGGTCAAAATATCCAGCAGAAAACTCAAGTCCCTTGTTTCTAACCTGCCCTCCATTTACATCCGCAGCAGAAGTTCCTTGGTGTAGGTCTTCAAGCCCTGGCAAAATCATTCCCTTGGTAGTTTTGATAAAGTAATCCAAGGTCAATTCCAACTTGTTATTCAATAGGTTGGCATCTAAACCGAAGTTGGAAGATTCAGATATTTCCCATTTCAGATTGGGGTTAGACTGCTGATTAGCAAAAACAGCTTTATAATCATATGTTGCCCCTTCACCCAATACCACGGTTTGGGTGCCCATAGGTACGTCAAAGGAATAGTAACCTACGGAATTGATATTACCTATCTGCCCCCAAGAAGCCCTCATTTTCAAGTTATCGAACAAACTACTTTTGAAGAAGGCTTCATCAGAAATTTTCCAAGCACCTGAAACAGAAGGGAAAAAGCTATCCTGATTATCTATCGCCAATCTTGAAGTTTCATCTCTTCTGATACTGGCAGAAATAAAATATCGTCCATCATAATTATACATGGCCCTTCCAATGGCTGAAGTCAAAGCATCCTCATAAACACTGGTCTCTGGAGTCAAGAATTCAGAAGCATTACTCATGTATTGGTTAAATGGCTCTTCACTACTAAAGCCCCTACCCTCCTGAAAATAATATTCGTATTCTGTAAACTGGGAAGAATAGACCGCTGTCAAATTCAAATCATGCTTTCCAAAAATTCTTTGATAAGAAACTTGATTATCCCATATCCAACGATTGGTGGATGAATTGCTCTGATACAGATAATTCTGAAGATTAGTCCTTCCCAATTCGGGAATCCGTGGGCTAAATCTCTTATTCTCTGTATTGGTCAAATTATAACTGAAGGTACTTCTAAATGACAAACCAGGAATAATCTCATAATTCAAGTAAGTATTGGTATTGATATGGTTTACAGGGTTATTGGAGGTAGGTCTCAACAATAATCCCATAGGGTTGTAAACATCACCATAGGTACCTGCGAACTGGGAAAGCTCATAAGGTACTACACCGTGAAACTCACCGGCATCATCATATACAGGAGCTGCAGAAGGCATATACAAGGCATTAATAATACTTCCTGAATAGGAACTGCTTGAATTGGTCCCTACAGCGTTAGATCGGGAAATGTAAATATTTTCTCCAAGGGTAACTTTATCAGAAAGGTAAAAATCAGACTTCAATCGGATGGAATATCTTTCAAATTCAGTTCCCTGAAGCAAACCTTCCTTGTTCATATACCCCAAAGAGGCCATATAGCTAGCAGACTCGCCTGCCCCACTCACATTGACATTGGCATTATAGATCGCAGCATTTCTAAAGATCGCATCCATCCAATTGGTCCTGGTAGTTTGGCCCCAAGGGTTTTGGTTGGCATCATGTGCTGCTTGACGAGCTGCACCGGCATTATCTGCGGCAAGATTATATACATCTGCTTGCTGCTTAGCATTCAGAGGGGTTGGCAAATTACTGGCTTTTTGAATACCAGTGTAAAAATCAAGACTTACCTTAGGTTTACCATATTCACCTTGCTTGGTAGTAATTACAATTACTCCTGATGCTGCTTGGGCACCATAAATGGCCGCTGCGGCAGCATCCTTCAATATGGATACAGACTCGATATCGTTAGGGTTAATTGGAGGACCATAGTAAGGCATTCCATCCACTACTGTCAATGGCCTTTCATCAGCAAGTGACCCATAACCACGAATCACTACCATTCCTTCTTGGGAAGGATCACCACCTTGTTGTAGTACTGTTACCCCAGGGACATTACCCTGCAAGAAGTCATTTAGATTGGCAACTGGCCTGCTGGACAATTTGTCTAAACCAGATACCGAAGATACCGATGAGGTGAGGTTTTCCTTCTTGGAAGTACCATATCCTATCATCACTACTTCATCAAGATCATTTACCGCTTCTTCAAGTAAAACATTCAATTCAGTAGAACCGCTAAATGAAATGGTTTGGGATTGCATCCCTATAAAAGAAATGGTCACGGTCCCTTCTGAAGAAGTTAATGACAAAGAAAATTTACCATCTACATCAGTAGTGGTACCTTGATTGCTGTTTCCATCAGGAATAACTGTAGCTCCTGGAATGGGAAAATTGTCAACTTTGCTGAGCACAGTCCCCTTAATAATGGTTTGGGCATTTACCCCCATTACAAGAAGAAAACTCAGCACAAATAAGGTGTAAAAAGATTTTTTCATTTGGCTAGTTTTAGATTGTTGATAGATCAAAACTAGCGCAATTCAATACCTATAAGGTGGACAAATATTTCAATAAGTTGGACAAATCATACTCAAAACCCTCCTATTCTGACTGTTTTGGGGTATTTTCCCTTCAGCAACATTGCCTTAACAATAGGGTATTTTTAAGATAAATTTAGAGCACTTCCTCGGGCTGCTGAAAATGCTTGGGAGATTTGCCAAAATGTCTCTTGAAGAGCTTACTGAAATATTTAGGATCGTTAAATCCACAGGCAAAACTAACTTCTGAAATATTCATTTTATTTTTAAGTAGCAACTTTTGGGCTTTTTCCAGCTTTAAGCTAATGATCAAGTCAGAAGGAGAAGTGCCCAGGACCTCTTTAAAGACCCGGTAGCATTTTATTTTACTAATGCCCAATTCATCACTTAAAGTCTCCACCTTAAAATCACCATTGGAAAGCTGCTCCCTTATAATCTTCACACCCTCTTTAACTAATTTTTCATTGGGGCTGGTATAAGCATTATCCTCATTATCAGGCAAGGTGGAAAGTATATTCCGCTCAGATTTATATCGTTGCAGGTTATTAAGCTGGGTAGCTATTTTCTTCATTATAAAACGGCTACTTGCGGGTAACTGAATGAAGGTCTCTACTCCCAAATCCATCAACTTATCCAGAAAGCCCACTTCAATGGTATCGTATATATAAATCACAGGAATATCAATCTTTTGGCCTCCCTTGACTTTGATCGCATCGATCAAGTCCACGATATGCTGACTAATTTTCTCATTATATATGATCAGGGCATCAATCTTGGCATTACGGATAGCTGAAACCACCATTTTCACCTCCTCTTCCACAATAATATCAAAATCATCATTATGGATAATCTTCACAAGCGAATCAGACTCATACTTTTTACCCAATAAAATCACATGGTGCTTGTTTGGATCCAATTGCTCACCAAGGTTTAAATGCTTCCAATGTTTGATATTAAGCTTTTCAGGAGTCCTATTAAAGGCCTGTACAGGGATTCCCACTTTAATGATCAAGTTCTCGTCTTTGATTTCATGGGAAATCTGACCAGATAGGGATTTAAGCAGTTGAATGGAGCTTTTCCAATAAGGACTGTATTTTTCAATCTCATCCATATTGTGAACTAATAATTGGCTGGAAACCTTCAAGCCCACATTGATTCCATTTTCACTGGAATGAGCATCGATTTCCAACCCGGCCCCTTCTTCCATATACTTTTTCATTTCGCGGAGCAGGTATTGCCAAAAAAGCTTGAACTTAAACACATCCATTTCGATCCACTGATCACTGAGCTGGTAATTCTCCTTAATAGAAATTCCATGTTGCTCAAATTGTGGAAGCATGTTTTTCACTACACTTTCCATTAGATCAGCAGCAATTGTCAGGGACTTACCTCCTGTATCGATTTGATCCAATTTGGTGAGTTTATCCCATTCCTTCACCTGGTTCATCATCTGCTCCACCAATCCCATTACAGTCTCTTTTCCAGATTTACTATGGGTCCTCAGGGTTTCCAAGGTTTCTTTTAGTTCTGACAGTGGAAGTTTAAACTGTCCCAACATATAGTTTCTGAATTTTTCAATCTCAAAATCGGCATCTTTATGCCTTTGATGCAAAGCCAAAAGAGCCTCCTTTTGGTGATTGATCTCCCTGTTCTTAAGATCTAGGTCCCGGTTGATTTTTTCCAACTTGGCCTTCTGCTCCCTGATCAATTGGGTACGCTCCTCAATTTTTCTCTGAAGCAACGCTTGGTTGGCCTTGTTCCTATTATTTCTCCATATCAAGATCATTGTAAGCAAAAACAGCAAAGCGGCTACCCACAAAATTGGATAATGCCAAATTGGTTTGGGCACTGCAAAATCCATCGAAATATAGCTCTCAGGATTTAGTTCAAGGGAATTCCTTACCAAAATACTATACTGTCCGGCCGATAGGCCTTCAATAAATATCCTATTATCCGCTCCCAAATCAGTCCAATTGCCCTGACCAGGAATTAATTTGTATTGAAGTCTATTCTGAGGACTCTTGGTAAAAGCTATCGGCAGGACCTCCACTTCCAAAGTTCCACTAGAAAGCAAAGATTCCCAAACCTGTTCTTTGGGTCTTTCTATGGACAAGAGAGGCAAATCGTCTTTGAGGTCCAAACTATTAGGATGAAAATAATTCAAGCCATTCACCCCACCAAAGAACATCATTCCCCTGTCACTTTTATAGAATGCCCCTTCTGAAAATTCGGCCCCTTGCCAACCTTCGTCAGCTGCCAAAGTCCTTACCGTAAAATCATTTTTATCAATTCTGGCTATTCCATTAGTAGTACTTAACCACATATACTTTTCACTGGGCAGGACTGCGTAGACGAATTGACTTTTTAAGCCATCATACTGGTCAATATTTTTTATCACCCCCTTTTCTGGATCATAAATGCTTACTCCCCCAAGAGTGGCTACCCAAATATTTCCAGATCCCTTATCCTCGCTCAAGGCATATATACTATTGCTTAATAATCCTTCATTATTGCTCACTTTTCTGATTTCTCCTTCCCCAAAAATGATTAAACCATCATTTTCAGTGGCCAGATATAAAGCATTGTTTGCCTTTATAATTTGACGGATATTTAAGGTATTCAATTCATTTTGTCCGCTAAAAGACACAAATTGATCTGTACTTAAATCATATTTTGCCAAACCACCCCAACAAGCTATCCAAATACAATTTTCTTCTTTGTCCTCAAAAAAGTCATAGTTCCTATCATTAGGAAAATTGGCTATGTTTTCACTTTTGAAAAATTCAACATTGAAATCTGTATCTACTCTGGCAATGCCTGCATAGGTCCCAACCCAAACCCTGCCCAAATGATCTGTGAACAGGCTCCTTATTCTTTTCCAATCCTCATCTTCTGCACTTAGTTTAAGCGGAAAGCTTTTGAATTGCCCAGACTCATTATCATTAATAAATAAGCCAGAATTATAAAAACCCAACCAAACGCTTCCGGATTGGTCTTGGGATATTGCCCTGATTGTTTCTTGAGGAAGTTCGGGATTATCCCTAGGATGGGGATATACGGAATAGACCTCATTAGAATTTTTAAAGGCCATACTAATACCACCATCTTTCAAGCCCAACCAAATGTTTCCAAACACATCCTCATTGATGGCACATACCTCATTACTTTTAAGGCTATATGGATTTGAAAGGTCTGTCTTATAGTTATCGAATTCCAAATCGGAAATTGAGGCCGATTCATTGGGCAATACGAAAAGCCCATGTTTTAATGTGGCATACCATACCTGACCTTTAGAATCTGTATGGGTATCTAAAATTTCAACATAGGGGTATTTCCGGAGCAATAACTGCTTGAGTCGACTCTGAGTGTCTTCTTTTAATTCACAGTTTTGACAAACTTTAAATTTTCCATCTGCATATGCATAATAATCCTCTTGCACCTTAACAACTACAGTTCCATCTTGATTTAGACCCAACTCATTGACAGTACTGTTAAAGTAAAAATTCTTAAATTGATCTCCCTTTTTTAAACTTACTGCATTGGTACTGGACTGCAGCCATAAGTTAGAGGAGCTGTCCAATAATAACTCTGAAATAAAATTCCCCGATATAGAAGTGCTGTCCTCAGCATTATGTTTATAAACCTTGAAATTGCTTCCATCAAAATAATTAAGTCCATCCCAACTTGCAATCCACAAGCCTCCTGATTCATCATTGACAATTTGGTTGATAGAATTATTGGAAAGTCCCTCTTCTACCTGATAGGTTTTAAATTTTAGATTTTGACCATATGCAATATGGAAATTAATAATGAGGCAAATAAAGCTGGTTATTAATAATTTCAATTGTTTCATTCCAAGGGGCTAATCAAT
Source organism: Echinicola salinicaeni (assembly GCF_014280965.1). Lineage (GTDB taxonomy): Bacteria > Bacteroidota > Bacteroidia > Cytophagales > Cyclobacteriaceae > Echinicola > Echinicola salinicaeni. Next base: position 44,437 of record NZ_JACODZ010000009.1, on the reverse strand, counting down.
TAATTATACTGTAAAAAAAGTATTGACTGTTTGGCTAAATGCAATCTCTAACATATCCTAAAATCATATATCATAATAGGTTTTAGCCTTATAAATACTTTAGCAATCTTATAGTTTTGGTCATATAAAAGGATACCAGACGTAAGGATGATCAGTTAACCTACTCGCTCCTGTTTATAATCATCTCAATCGTTGAAATCCTTATAGCATCATGATGGATGCTGAACATTGAATATTGGGGATTTATGAAAATACAAAATTATTCAGAAAACGCTCGAAACAATTCAAATAAAGATTATCAATGCGTTAAGTTTTATCAACAATAACCTGGACAAACGTTATTTTAGTAGATAATTAAATCTATATTCTGATTAATACGCTTATCCGAATTTATGCCAGTAAGAAGGCATCCTAAAACGGTTAGAAAAACAGATAGCATTCCACCTCATACCACAAAAAATCATCACTTCCGAAGTGAAGAAGAACAAGGATAATTTAGCCAGGAACAGTTTTAAACTACACCTAGCTTTATAAACAAAAGAGAGATTTTAAATCCCTCTAAATTTGCTATTCGGGATTTAAAATCCCGAATAGCTTTTATAGCTGCTCTAGATTTGCAATCCAGAGCCATGTTAAATTGAATAAGCCTCAGTACCCTAGGTGGATTCAATAAAAACCAGCGGCTATTCATAGATTCCCGTATTTCCCTGCTCCCAAAGCGGCATTAATTGCTCGACTATATCTGAGTTTTGTTCGGCAATATTCACGGTCTCATTGGGATCATTCTTATGATCATAAAGTTCTATTTTTGGCTCTTGATCCCTATAATATTTACTCAATCTGTATTCGGGTGTCCTTAATGAAATTCCATTTCTAAAATAACCATAGGCTGTATTCCTCCATTCCTCCCAATCAGGGTTTTCCATTAAAGGAACCATACTTTTTCCATCCAATGGATAGTCGGTTTTCACCCTCATCAAATCCATCAAAGTAGGATAAATATCAACGGTACTAACGATTTTCTCAATTTCCTGAGCTTCCACTTTGGGATGCTTAACCATCAAAACACTTTTCAGGCCATTCTCAAAAATGGTATGCTTGCCCCAAACCAATTGGTCTCCCAAATGCCAGCCATGATCTCCCCAAACCACTACTACCGTATTCTCATCCAATCCCAAACGCTCCAGTTCATTCAAAACTTTTCCCACTTGGGCATCCACATAGCTAACAGCTGCTAGATAACCATGACGAAGTTTTCTGGCGTAAGCATCAGAAACTTTATGGTCCAAGCCTGCTTTTTCTTCACCTAGAGCGTATTGATTAAGTTCACCACTCTCTAATAAACTGGCTTTGGAGGAATTTTCAGGAATAGCTGCAAATGGGGCCAAGGGAATATCTTCCTCCTTATAAAGGTCCCAATATTTTTTGGGAGCAGTAAAAGGTAAGTGAGGCTTGAAAAAACCTACTCCCAAAAAGAAGGGTTCACCATCTTTCTTGGATTTTAGTTCTTTTAATTTTTTTATGGCCAAATTAGCTGTCAGGCCATCAGGATAACCCTCATCTTCAACAGCGGCTGATTCGTAAGGCTTTACCTGCTTGTTCATACCATTTCTATTGCTTCCATCTGCATAACCAAAAAAAGCATTATGGCCAGTACCCCATTTCCCTGCATCCAATAGCATTTCATCCCAACTATGAGGCAATTCCAACTGGTTGCTTTTTGGGTCCATATAGCCATAAACATAACCATCCGGATGATGTGAAATTTTCCCGATCCCTACCGTATAATATCCATTTCTCTTCAGCTGATGGACAAAGCTTTCAGGCAGCTCTCCTTCAGGCTTTCCAGCAATTTTATTTGCTGCCGCCTGATTACTCAAATCGCCCTTATTTTTGGGCAATTGACCGGTCAACAAACTATACCTGGAAGCGCCACAAGTGGGAACGGTGACATAATGATTTTTAAACAAACTGCTTTGCCCAGCCAATTTATCCAGATTGGGTGAATGCACATAATCCTTTCCATATGCCCCTAATTCGGGTCTTAAGTCATCAATAGCGATGAAAAGGACATTCATAGGAAGGTCCTTCTTCTCTTGACAGGATAGGGTCAAAAGCATTATTAATCCTAAAAGGACATTTTGCTTGATTAGCTCATAGGGTAAAAAATTCAATTTTCTCAATTTAGCAGGCATTTGGTTTTATAATGTTCAAAATTAGAGCATAAAAATCATGGTATTATTTTAGTTCACAAAATAAATACAGATTTAAAAACCGTTCTCTCCTTCTACAAGCAAAATTTGTTTCCCTATAAATGATCCTCTTTCAATTTTCTCTTGCCTTAACCAACAAGTTTTCAGTGACATCCAAATCCATCTGTAAGTTCATTTTTAATTTTCACCCAGCACATTCTTTAATCCCTAATATCAATGGATATCTTTGTATCAATTTTCCAGTTAAAAAAAACATCGGATATGACAGATTGCTATTGCGGATCAGGAAGGCCCTTTCAGGATTGCTGCGGACCAATAATTGGATCCAAAGCTGCTCCTACAGCTGAAGCTTTAATGCGATCCAGGTATGCTGCTTATTGCATTGCTGATGCTGCATATATCCACCAAACCGCCCATCCCAAGGTACAGGATCAATATAGGTTTGAGGATATTCAAAACTGGGCCAAAGAAAACCAATGGACTAAACTGGAAATCATTCAAACTGAAAAGGGCCGTTCTTCAGATAAGGAAGGAATAGTTGAATTTAAGGCACACTTTATCGCTGCTGATGGCAAAGCTCATATCCATCATGAAAGATCAGTATTTCTAAAGGAAGACGGAAAATGGTTTTACTTGGAGGGTAGTTATCCAAAATCTGCCCCAATCCAATCCAATAAAATTTCCCGTAACGATCCTTGCCCATGCGGAAGTGGCAAGAAGTTCAAAAAATGTTGTGGCTAACCATTATAGTTCTTTATTTTTAACCCAATCAATTTATTCATCAGGCCATCTTCAAGTCCTGTTTTCCCATTTCCATGAAAGTTTGTATCGCCGAGAAACCCAGTGTAGCCAAAGAGATTGCCCAAGTCCTAGGGGCCAATGCCAGAAAGGATGGATATTTTGAAGGTAATGGCTACCAGGTTACCTGGACCTTTGGACATTTCTGCACCCTTTACCCGCCTGAAGATTATGATACCAGCTGGAAAAGATGGGACCTTTACACTTTACCCATGTTGCCCAAGAGGTTTGAAACCAAGGTCATTGAGGATAGCGGCGTAAAAAAGCAGTTTAAGGTTATCCAACAGTTATTTAAAAAAGCTGAATTAGTCATTAACTGTGGTGATGCCGGTCAAGAAGGAGAGCTTATCCAACGTTGGGTGATGAAACAGGCTGAATATAAAGGGCCTGTTCAGCGGTTATGGATTTCTTCGTTAACTACAGACTCCATTCAATCAGGCTTTGATAATTTAAAACCCGCTGAGGATTTTGATAATCTTTTCTATGCGGGCAGCTCCAGGGCCATTGGTGATTGGCTCTTGGGTATGAATGCGACAAGACTTTATACCCTCAAATACGGTGGTTATAAACAGGTGCTTTCCATTGGCAGGGTTCAAACTCCTACCCTTGCCATGTTGGTCCAAAGACACCATGAAATAGAGCACTTCAAGCCAGAACCTTATTGGGAGCTTCAGACCCTTTACCGAGAAACCAAGTTCAGCAGCACTGAAGGAAAGTTTTTCAAAAAAGAAGACGGAGAAAAGCTGCTTGAGCAAGTTAGCGGCAAGGACCTGTTTATTACTGATATTGAGAAAAAGGAAGGCAAAGAATATGCTCCAAAGCTCTTTGACCTGACCAGTTTACAAGTTTATTGCAACAATAAGTTTGGTTTTACTGCCGACACCACACTTAAATTGGTGCAGAAACTTTATGAAATGAAAGTGGTCACCTACCCTAGGGTGGATACCACCTTCCTGCCCAACGATATGTACCCTAAGGTGCCTGAAATATTAAAAGGACTCAGTGATTATTCCCAATATACCGAACCCTTATTGGGAAAAAAGATCAGAAAATCCGCTAAGGTCTTCAATGACAAAAAGGTGACCGACCACCATGCCATCATCCCGACCGGTGAACAAAAGCCCTTGCCCAATGCAGAGCAAAAGGTTTATGATATTATTGTCCGACGTTTTATTGCCGTATTTTACCCTGATTGTAAAGTAGCCAAAACTTCGGTAAGCGCAGCCGTAGAAACCGTCACCTTTCAAGCCAAAGGAAAGGAAATCCTAGAGGAAGGTTGGAGAGTACTCTTTCCCAAGGAGTCCAAGAAAAACAAGGAAGATGATGATAAGGAAGACGAGGAAGGCATCTTACCGTCCTTTGATAAAGGTGAGCATGGACCACATGAACCTTCTTTTATAGAAAAGACCACCAAGCCCCCAAAGAACTATACCGAGGCCTCACTATTGCGTGCCATGGAAACTGCCGGTAAGCAGGTAGAAGACGAAGAACTCCGGGATCTCATGAAAGCTAATGGGATAGGAAGACCGTCTACCAGGGCAAGTATTATAGAAACGCTTTTCAGAAGGAAGTATATAGAAAGAAGAAAAAAGCAGGTGGTTCCTACAGAAATGGGCATTCAGCTGATCGGTACCATCCAAAATGAACTGTTAAAATCTGCAGAGCTTACCGGACAATGGGAAAAACAACTGAAGGAAATCGAGGAAGGTGAATTCAGTGCCATCAAGTTTATCCATAATATGAAAAAAATGGTGGCCGAGCTTGTACAAGAAGTCCGTTTGGAAACCGGCAAACCTAGGCTGGCAGCTCCTGAAGCCTTTGCAGCCAAGCCAAAAGCGACCAATAATAACACCACAGCTAAAACTTCCACGGCTTCCAATAGCAAGAAAAGTGCTAAAAGCATTGAAGAGGTCGTTTGTCCAAAATGTAATCAAGGCCGTATCATCAAGGGAAAATCTGCCTATGGTTGTAGCAACTGGAAATCAGGATGTAATCTCCGCCTACCTTTCAAGTTTTTAGAGAAAAAACTAACAGACAAACAAGTCCAAAGACTGATTGAAAAAAAGGCCACTACCAAATTGAAAGGATTCATGTATAGTGGTCAAAAAACAGATGGTATTATTAAGCTAAGGGATGATTTTCAGCTTGAGTTTGAGTCAAAAGACAGTAAGCCAAAGGAAGCGGATACCAATAAAATGCCTGCCTGTCCAAAATGCAAAAATGGCACCATTATCAAAGGAAAGACAGCCTATGGCTGCAGCAATTGGAAATCAGGATGTGACTTTAGGTTTGCTTTTCAGGATATCAAGACAAAGGCCAATGGCAGGCCATTGACTAAAAAGCTTGTTCTTGAAATCATCAGCAGCTAAATAAGAGTGCAATAGCAGACATCTAATCAAGCTTATCTTATTTCCAAGCCTTAATCACTCCATATTACTTCATAAAATTGGTTCTATATGATTTACTGTGGGTAACTTTTACTTTGTTTACCAAATTTTAGAGTGACTTTCACCTCATTCCATTTGTTACTTTTTTCCTACAGGTGAAAAAAGTAACCAAAAAACCCCGCCGCTATACATCTATTGTGCTAAAACTAAAGCCCGCCCTAATGCAGGCAAACTCCTCTTTCATAGCTGCCTGCCACCTCTTTGTTCAGCATTTCGTCAGACCTGCCTCGCCGGTCAGGCAGGCAAGCCTGCCTTCTTGCTTACCCACTTCTTTAATTTCTTAACGCTCAATATCTGTAAGGCGGATTTGCAAATACACTTGAGGTCTACTGCCGCTGCCTAACTAAGATGGTACCTTATTAAGGTTTAGCCATACTATTTCATATAGAGTCATAAAATTATAGTAGTACTAAAATTCTGTTCCATTTTTTTCAACATGTGCCCATATTTTCCAGTCGATAAATTCAAAAAAATTATATCTTGTATTTTTAGAAAGCATCAAAAACTTTTCGAATTATGATTACACCTAAAATACCCATGCCTTCAAATCCTTTTAAATTCCTTAAAAAACAAAAACAAGAAATCGGTATTTCCCCTGATGAGTTATTGTTCCGAGGAATAAGGAAATCAGATAAAGTCCATTTAAACATCATAGATTTTAATGGTGAAAAATTAGAGGAAAAGTCCATAAAGCATATTGAAGAAGCATTCCCATTGAATAAAACAGATTCAGTTACTTGGCTCAATATAGATGGTCTCCATGATGCCACTTTAATGGATAAAATATATAAGGGAATAGAATTACCTAAACTTGTCCTCTCTACGGTAATGGATACCCAGGCGCGTCCCACGGTTCAAGACTTTGAAAACAGCCTGTTCATTTCCCTTAAAATGATGCAACGTGACCCGGTAACAGACCAAATAACTGTAGAAAATTTAAGTCTTGTTATCACCGAAAATATGTTGATCTCTTTTCAAGAAAAAAAGGGGGATGTATTTGAACCTGTGCGGGAGAGGATTCGAATGAACAAAAAACGTATCAGAAATTCAGGAACAGATTATCTGGCCTTTACCTTACTGGATATTGTTATTGACAACTATATCTATAATCTCGGGATATTAGGTGAAAAAATAGAAGATTTAGAGGATCGACTTTTGGTCAATCAGAACAAAAAAACCATCGATCAAATCAATAGGTATAAAAGGGAGCTCAACTTCATGAGAAAAAGTATTAAACCTGCCAAGGAAATGATTCTGAACCTTGCCAAGTTAGATACAGATTTGATTGATGAAGAAAACGAAATTTACTACAGGGAACTTCAGGTAAACATCAGCCATGCCAGTGAAACTTCAGACAATTACCGGGAAATGCTATCCGATCAGTTAAATATCTACCACACCACCATTAGTGCCAAGCTAAATGATATCATGAAGTTTCTCACCATTTTTTCAGTCATTTTTATTCCACTAACATTTATTGCTGGCATATATGGGACTAATTTTGACGTTCTTCCCGAGCTCCATTATCGATACAGTTATTATATCATGTGGTTGGTAATGATCGTGATTACCCTATCTATGTTGGTTTATTTTAAAAAGAAAAAGTGGTTTTAAAGATCATCTAATTTCGCATATTAACAATGAAAATTATTGATATTTAGACTGGCAAAATAAACCTGCTAATGAAGCAAAAAGTGAAATGGCCATTTGTAGGATTCCAATATAAAGATTTAAGCAATCTGTATTTATGATAATACCAGGAAGTACTGCAAATTATTAAGTAAAAGGAGAAATGCTAGACCGCATGAATTATTTAGAGAAAGAGCTAAAGGAATTACTTCAAAAGGATGGTTCAATCTTTGATTTCATCAAAGATTCCTCATTAGATGGAATATGGTATTGGGACATAGAAAATCCTGAAAATGAATGGATGGATAATAAATTCTGGACGACCTTAGGCTATGACCCTGAATCAATGCCTCATCAATCTGCTACATGGCAAGATATCATCTTTAAAGAGGATCTAGAAAAAGTTCATGTCAATTTCGAAAAGCATTGCAATAATCCTGATCATCCATACGACCAAATTGTTCGATACCACCATAAAAATGGTCAGACTGTGTGGATAAGATGCCGAGGCATGGCACTTAGGGACCAAAACGGTAAAGCCATCCGGATGCTGGGCGCACATACCGATCTGAGTGAACTCAAAAGGAAGGAAGAAATCCTTGAACAATGTAATGAAGCGGCTTCCATTGGTCACTGGAACTTAAACATCAAAACACTAAAATTAGATCTTGGTAGCACAGCCAAGAAAATTTTACAATATGAGCAAGATTGTCAGCCACAGCTAAGAGCCTGTTTAAGTAAATTAGAACATCATAACGACAAACAATTAATCATCAACAGCAGTCGGCAAGCTATAGAAAGCAACCGTCCGTTCGAATTAGAAGTATCCATCCTTGGTTCAAATGGAAGCAGGCACTGGGTCAAAATTATTGGCATTCCTCAAATACACGAAGGTCAAGTCCTTGGATTTTATGGTACTATTCAAGATATCGATGAACAAAAAGTCCAAAGTCTAAAACTGACCAAAGAAAAAGAAAAGCTCAATAATGTCATCAATGGGACCAATGTGGGTACATGGGAATGGAATGTCCAAACAGGCGAAACGATTTGTAATGAGCGATGGGCAGAGATGATAGGCTATACATTAGAGGAACTGAGCCCCATATCCATCAAAACCTTAGAAGGATTCATCCATCCTGATGATTTAAAGAAACAACAAAAAAAACTTAAGAAATACTTTTCTGGAAAATCAGAGTTTTACAAATGTGAATATAGAGTAAGACATAAAAACGGCCATTGGTTATGGATTCTGGACAAGGGAAAAGTATTCACTTGGACCGCTGACGGTGAGCCCTTGTACATGTTTGGAACACATCGGGATATCAATACCAGTAAACAGTTGTCAGAAAACCAGGGACTCTTTATAAAAAATGTCCCTTCAGCCCTTGCAATGGTCAATCTTGATCTCCAATATACCGTTGCTTCCCAAAAATGGTTAAAGAGCTTCCAAATGGAAGATGAGTCTATCCATCATCTCAGCCTTTTGGACACTTTCCCTGATGCAAAGGACAAAATCAAAGAAATTAAGGAACAGTGTATTAAAGGTGCCAACTATTCAGAGGAAGCTTTTAAATTAACAAAGGATGGGAAGGTAATGTGGTTGAAATGGGAAGCCAGTCCTTGGTTGGATAATAATGGAAAAATTGGTGGTTTTATCATTTCTGCTGAAGACATTACCCAAGAAAAAATCAATGAAGAAAAGTTAAAAATCAGCGAACTATCATTCTCAAGGACTTTTTCCAATGCTGCCATTGGAATGGCCCTTGTCAGTCTGGAGGGTTTTTGGCTAAAAGTCAACAAAAAACTTTGCCAAATAACCGGCTATAGTTCAGAAGAACTGATGAATCTTACTTTTGCGGAAATCACACACCCTGATGACCTTGAAACTGACCTGGCTTTTTGTGAGGAATTATTGGCTGGCCATAGAGAAAACTATCAAATGGAAAAGAGATATTTCCATAAAAACGGAGAAATAATTCATATCATCCTAGCAGTGTCCCTGTTGAGGGATGTCAATAATAATCCCATGTATTTTATTTCCCAAATAATTGATATTACAGAACTGAAAAAAGCCCAGCAAAAAATACAAAGCTTACTTAACACTACACAGGAGCAAAACAGCAGGTTACAAAACTTCGCCCATATTGTTTCGCATAACCTCAAATCCCATTCAGGGAATATTGATTTTATGATCGATATTGTATTGGACGAAAGACCGGAATTAAAAGATCTTCCGACCATCGCCCATTTAAAGCAAGCCTCCAAAAATCTATCGGAAACCATCTACCATTTAAATGAAGTGGCGATCATCAATACTTCTATAAAAGAAAACCTCAAGTGCCTATCAGTCTATGATTCCATCAACAAAGGTATAGAAAACATTTCTGCCCTGGCCAAATCTGCCGATGTAAGCATTTCCAATACAGTAAGCCCTAGCCATAAAATTTTAGGACTTCCAGCTTATTTGGATAGCATTATTCTCAATTTTTTGACCAATAGCATCAAGTACCGTTCAAATGGAGCTAATGACAATCTTGAAATCAGCAGTTATGAGCAGCCTGACTATATCGTTTTAAAGTTTGAGGACAATGGATTGGGAATTGATTTAGAGCGCAATAAGAAAGAGCTTTTTGGAATGTATAAAACCTTCCATAGACATCCTGAATCCAGGGGTATAGGCCTATTTATCACCAAAAGTCAGGTAGATGCATTGGGAGGAAAAATAGAGGTTGAAAGTGAAGTAAATAAAGGGACAATATTTAAGGTATACTTTCGAAAATGTAAATAAATCACCGATTACCCGTTTGCACACCAGTAGCTATATTACTCACAGATTTCACAGATTTCCACTGATCTACCTTACGGTAGAAAGGTTTAATTAATTATTTCTGTGAAATAATGTGTCATTTTTGAGAGCATGTTTTGACGGTTATACTTACTGGCAGAATACCGGATATAATGATAAATCACTGACTATCACTGACCGAAATTATAGCCATACCTTTTTGCACTTTGCTTCAATATTTAAAGGTTGATGGTGCGAATTGATCTACAAATTCATATATTAAATAAGTTACCATTGAAAGAATGGATTTAAAATTATTTTTATTTACCTAACAAACTGGATTATTTACCGAAAGATTACGAAAGAATAAGACTTATTCATCTAAAATATTTTATTAAACCATATTTTAGATCTAGTTAAATTTTAAGGTATAAATAAAAATTATAGAATAAAATTTTATGTTTCAACAAAAACAGCTGACACATATTTCATATATTTGTTTATTGATGGTAATATAAACCATCATTATGCAAAAGATATTGAAAAGAAAAAATGACACATTTTCATCTATTCTTTAATGAAGTTTACTCTCTTTTTATTGATTAGAAATATTTATGGATAATGACATGAAAAAAATCAGTAGTCTTTGCATCATAGATGATGATCCCATCTATACTTTTGGATTAAAGAAAATAATCGAGCTGGGAGGCTTCGATGTAGACACCATATTTTACGAAAATGGTAAAGAGGCCTTTGAAAAGCTATCCAAATCCCTCAATGAAGGAAAATCCCTTCCTGAAATAATTTTATTGGACATCAATATGCCCATATGGAACGGATGGAAATTCCTCGATGAATTCACCAAAATTAAAACCACACAACAAGCTAAAGTTTATATTATCTCCAGTTCGATTGACCCTAAGGATCATGAGAAAGCCAAAGAATATGATGTTATTGACAATTTCATCATTAAGCCTATCTCTGTAGAAAATATCAGCCAGTTATTGGTTAGCTAGAAGTCCTTTTCCTTTAGCCCCCTCCCCTTTTGAGGTCCTATAAAACCTTGCTTTAAAGGCCAGACTTAGTTTCCTTTATAAACTTATATCCTCGTGCTACTTCGCTTCAAATGACTGAATATCGGACCATTCACTCCAGTTGAGATATTGATCACGATACCTTACGCGCCAATAGTACTTCTTGCCCGCTGTTAGTAGTTTAAAGACCCTTTCATCCCTAAGGTCATCATCCTTTTGTTGGTTTTCATTATAATACCAATTTTCATGCTGCTTCCAAGTATCCAAAACCAGATCGGAGAAATCAGGATCAGTACTTATTTGCCAATTGGAGGCTGCATGGAAAGCTACTTTTCGGTCACTATGGAAGTCTCCAGCCTTCAATACCAAACCCTTTGCTGGTGCTTCTTCATTTTTAGGGTAAGCTGCCTGCGGAGCCTTTGGCAACCAGTTCATTTTCCAAACTGTAATAGAATCCCTTAATTCATTATCCCGAGGCTGATATTGATTACCACGACTGATCCTTTTTACGGTAAATTTTGGGTCAGCCGGATTGGCATCGACCTCTACCATCACAAAACCATACTCATCTTGGGTCACGGTAAACTCATCATAATCGCGACTTTCGAACTCCCCCCAATTGTCCAATGAGCCTCCTGCAGAAGCCACATTGATCCATAGGTGCTTGTGGTTTTTGGATTGGCCCCTAGAATAGCCATGCGTATGCCCAAAGAAGTGCACACTGGGCTTCCCTGTTTTCTCAGTAAAGGTCTCCAGTCTTTTGACCACTTCACCGGTAAAATCCGATTCACCAGGGATCCATAGTTCAGATTTATGAGGATGGTGCATCTGGGCAAAAACAAAATCTATTTCATCCATTTTTTCTGTTTCTGCCAACACCCTGTCCAACCAATTTAGTTGGACCTTGCTTCCTCCAATGCCATCCTCCACATTTGAATTCAAACCTAAAATACGGGTGTTGCCATAATCCTTGAACCACCAGTTTTCAGCATAAGCAGGTGTCCCATTTTCAGGTAAACTAAAATACTTAAAATAGAATAGTGATTGATCTTCGTGATTGCCCAATACAGGGTACACTGGTACCTGTGAAAAGAGTTTGGATGCGGGGCCAAAGAAGTGCCCTTGCCATTGTTCATAAACACTTCCCCTGCTTACCAGGTCCCCGGGGATAAGTACCATGGCCAAGTTTTCAGGGACCTCTCCTTCAAATTCCTTTTCCAAATAGGACAGTATCCCTTCATTCACGATTTCATTAAACTTATCAGGTTCATTGCCATCAATCTGCATATCGCTCATCGCAATAAGGTTGAAGGATTTTCGATCACTGGAAAATGGTGGTGTCTTAAATTGATATATATCCGATACAGCTTCCCCTGTCCTTACGCGATAATAATATTCCGTCAGTCTTTGCAGCCCCTCCAGTTTCACCTCATGTACCCGTGCTTCCGTAAAATTGATATCAAATGCCTTGCCTTCTGTCTGATTGCCCAATTTGGAGGATGTACCCCATTCTACTATACTTTCCTCACCAAAATTGGTTTGCCACATGATTGTTATCTCATTTGGCGCTGCATTTTGTAAATAAGGTTTGATTTCTAATTGTTGGGCTGAGCCATTCACCACAATAGATAAAAAAAGAAATAAAAAACAAGCTATTGTTCTGCACTTGGGATCTAAAAACACTGTACTCATTATGGTGGTATATGATGGTTTTAAAATAATAGAAACGTATGGCAAATGTTTTGCACATATTAAGTCAATAATGGGTATTCCTATAATAGTCAATATGATAGTCTGTTTTCGCACCAGTAGCTTTATTTCTCACAGCCTGTCTCGATTTATCGGGAGACTCTACAGATCTACCTGGCGGAAGACAGGTTTGCACGGAATAAAACCTAATTTCTCGGAACTTTCATATACTTTTTGAAAGATTATCATACTATTCAAAATCCAGTGGTGCAATTGCGGATATACATAATAGGCAATATTTACTTATTAGGAATCATGTGCTAAAATTAATCATTGGTATCTTTTCCTTATCCAATACGACATTATCATTATGTAAACTCAGCATTATTAAAAAGGACTATTATAGCTATCCTAAACAATGGCTTATTTATTTCTATCTAAAACTATTTCAACCCGAAATATGCATTAGCCTATCTATTCCGGCATTAAAGTGCTTCAAAATCAGTCGCTATGCTTTAGTTTTCGACTTCACCGTAGCGGTGCTACGCTTATGTCTCCAAACTAACTGATTTTCTTGCACTTTCAGACCTCACTACGATCGCTAATGAATAATCCGGATTCAAAAAAAACCACATTGCTTCAGATCGCAATGTGGTTTATATCAATCAGTGAATATTTTCCTGTCTTCCCAGTTATAAATTTCCAGCACGCTGCAAAGCAGAATTAGGATATGGAACAGGCTCGCCCGTTGCTTTTATGATAGGCATCTGAGCCTTGGTCTTCTTTAAATGCTGGGTCAGCAACTTGGCCAATTCCTTGCCTATTTTAGGGTTTTGGGCCAATAAATTATGTGCTTCACTGATATCATCTGCAATATTGAAAAGCTCAAAAGATTGGTCCACATGGTGGTAGATCAATTTCCAGTCCCCTTTTCTCACCACGCTATATGGCGGCTGGTCATAAGTATTGGGATAATGCCAAAATAGGGGCCGTTCATCATTGACCTGCTCCCCTTTTAGTAAAGGCACAAAGCTTTGTCCATCAACAGCTTTATCGATACCTTTGGAAACGCCAGCCATTTCCAGAAAACTAGGGTAGACATCTTCAATGATCAAATAATCATTGATCACTCTTCCAGGTTGACTGATGCCCGGCCATTTCACGATCATGGGCACCCTGATTCCTCCTTCATAAGGGGTTATTTTATGTCCTCTCAAAGGAAGATTTCTAGGGGTTTGACTAGGGCTTCCATTGTCCGACATAAATACGATAATGGTATTATCCTTTACTCCTAGTTTTTCCAGTTGATTGATGATATCTCCCAAGGATTTATCCATGCCCTCAATCATGGAAGCATAAGTAGCCTGAAATTCATCAAGCCCCGCATCGATGTATTTTTGGTAAAAACGATCATCCTTTTCCCATGGTGCATGAATGGCATAATGTGACATATACAAGTAGAAGGGTTTGCCCTTATCCACCGCATTCGCCATAGCTTTATTTGCTTCAATGGTCAGTGCTTCAGTCAAGAAAATATCTTTACCATGGTACTTTTCCAAACCTGGCACATCCCAAACAGGACTTCCTGATCTCCAAACAGCACTGAAATTATGTGTTCCATGATAACTCCCTGGACCGCCTGCTGCATGGCCTGCTATATTGACATCAAAGCCTAGGTTACGAGGGTCTTCTCCAGGAGTATCCTTTGCACCGAAATGGGCCTTGCCCACATGAATCGTTTCATAGCCTGCCTCACGCAATAGCTGTGGTAGGGTGCTATGGTAAACCGTCAAATCCTGTCCCTCTCCATCAGTAAGTCCGTTTAAATTCCATTTTGGAGACTTTAAAACGGGATGATCATGATCAGGGGATTTATCTTTATTTAAAGTCCAACTTGTTACACGGTGCCTCGCGGCATTCATACCGGTCATTAAACTGATCCTAGAAGGAGAACAAACCGCCGAGGCATAGGCTTGGGTAAATTTATCACCTTCACTGGCCAGCTTTTCCATATTGGGTGTATAATATTGTTTATTTAGTTTGGTCCTCTCTTTATAAAAAGGCAATGAGGTGTCTTGCCAGCCCATATCGTCTACAAAGAAGAAAACTATATTGGGGGCTTTCTCCTGTTCTTCAGTTTGGGCCAAAAGCATTCCTGAATTTAAAATCAGGATAAGTAAAAATATAGAGCCGAAAGCTTTTATTGTTTTATTTATCATCATAATAATACTTAATTTATGTGTATCCGTTGTGCTGCATGTAGCCGAATAAACAAAGGGTTTAACTTATTTTTAGACTTTCCTACTTTTTCCATCGATGAAAAAGTAGGCAAAAAATCTAGACCGTTGAGCCTTCTTCAAATTGAGCCGAATACGGTTTCGATTAGGTACTATTATCTCAATTTGATTTTGGAACTCTTGCTAGGGGCTAAAAATGAGCGGACCTACCCTGCAAGCTGGCTACTCGCTAAAAACAGTCACTGACTGTTTTCTTTACGCACGTCCCTCCACGACGCGAGCTAGCTCATTTTCTTAACGCCCTCCTCAATCGTTCCAAAACCGAATGCTCCAAACGTCAAATAATAGATTTCGGTGAATATTTCGTTTATTAGAGGATACGTGCAAAGACATGGATACGCATATACTTATTTTACTGGTGAAGCGTCTTTAACTTCCCCCTTTAATTTATCTGAAACTTTTCCTTTTGAGCTTATCAATACTTCAAGCTCAAACGATCCTTTTGGTAATTTTCCTTTGTTAATTGGAATTTGCACGGTTGTTTTTTCAAAGGGACTTAATGCAGGAATATTTACTCTTCCGATTTCTATCAAGTCATCTCCCTTTTTGTATTGTAATCTTAGTTTAGATCTTTCAGCGTCGACCTGCCCAAAATTCTGTACTTCCACTGAAAGCCTATTTTCTTCCAGTATGGGCAATTTTGCAGAAAGAGCTGGCTCCAAATAATCCACCCAAGGCAACCTCGCAAAGCCAAATAGCAATTTTCCTTCTAGGTCCTTACCTAGGAGCTTTCCGGCGAAATTATCCTCTCTAAAGCCATTTCCCTTCCCCTCAAAAACCAAAATAAGGTCATCCCCTGAAGGTCTTGAAGTGAGTAGTTTACTTCCACGGCCAAAGTTCACTTCCTCAGATGCCCCAAAACGGAGGGTGGAAAGGTCCACATCCTTTTGGGCATCAAAACCGCTTTCAGACTTTAACAAGACCTCAATCCGCTTGGTCTTTTTATTGATTTCTTTTTTGCTTAGGATCGTCAACTGCCTTCCCACTACCAATGGAATTCCTATGTTCTTGGAACTATGTTTATCATTGGGTTTGTCCTCATGCTTCAAATAATCAATCACCGCAAAGTTTGCCTGAACAGCCCTGCCAAGTTCATCCTGAAGGATTTTTATCCTTTCATATTTGAACCAATCTTCTATGGTTCCATCGGTATAGCGGGTGATTCCTGGCATATAGGCCTCCCCTGGGTCCGTCTTCCAGTGAATACCATCCTTTGACCGAAGGTAAAAAGCAATCCTTCCTAACCAATCATTTACAATGAGGTGGTATTGAACATGGTCCTTCCAAACCACCGGATCCTCAAACCGTCCATCAACTGGCGGGTAAACCCTTTCATTGCTCACCTGGTGAAAGGGAGCGATACCGTCCTTGCTGAACCAAACCCCGCCTCCTCTACAGATCATCAGATAGGATCCATCTTCACGTTGGGCAAAGGTCAAATTGGATAATCCCTCAATTATCGGTCGGTCTCTTTGGTCAAATTCAAACTTACCATACTGCCAAGGGCCATTTAAATTATCTGAGACATAATAGCCATCTATTACATAAATGATATACCTACCATCCTTGGTTTGGTACATTTCCGGATTGTGCCCCTTCCCTATGGTATCAATCACCTCAAAGGGCCCAATAGCATTGTCAGCTACAGCATGTACCACAATGGAATTAGGCCATTCCATATGCCCCTTAGCTGCATCTTCTTTCCACCTACAAACAAAAAGGTGATACTTACCATCCTCGGCCAATATCATATTTCCTCCCCAATAAGACCATTCTCCATCTTCAACACCATTGTCCACGTACCTTGGCACTACACCTTCCTCTCCCCATGTTTCTTTAACCAAATCTCCGACAGGCTCTATGGGTTTAAATAGGTCGAGAAACCGACCGCCTTCCACCAAGTTATTCCATTCTTCAGGCCTTGGCCTTTCTTGAATTTGGGCAATGGCTTTGATACCAGTAATCAATATCAAAACCATAAAAGCCCCATAAACTTTATTGCATATTGACATATTAGAAAGTTATATATTTAAATCTCAGTCAAAATATAATTTTCTCCCTTGTCTGTGTCAAAGGACATTACTTTTGCTACATTATTTGAATTCTCAAGCAGTGTTTTACCCTTAGTGGTCGTCACCTTCATTCCAGCTGGCACCAATACACTACATGCTGATCCTGCCAAGGATTCAATAGAGGCCTTTACAATATTCCCATTTTCCCAAGAGAAATCAACCTTAAAGGCTCCTCTGCCCCGCATTCCTTTTACACTACCATTTTGCCAAGCATCATCACTAGGCAAAGCAGGAAGAAATCTTAAGGTTTCATCCTGACCTTGGCTTTGGAAAAGCATTTCGGCGACACCAGCTGCCCCTCCAAAATTCCCGTCTATTTGGAATGGTGGATGGGCACAGAATAAATTTGGATAGGTTCCGCCATTGCTCATGACCATCTTGGTGCCCTTACCTCCGACAGGTTGCAATAACTTTTTAAGTAATAATAAAGCATGGTCTCCATCTCCCAATCTAGCCCAAAAATTAATTTTCCAAGCACGGCTCCAGCCTGTACCACCGTCACCTCTTATTTCAAGGCTTTTTGTTACTGCCTCGGCCAATTCAGGAGTATCCCAAGGGGTAATTTCATCATAAGGGTGCAAGCCATACAAATGCGAAACATGACGGTGTTTTGGATCTGCATCTTTCCAATCATGCAACCATTCATTGAGATCTCCTTCAGCACCTATTTTGTTGGGAGCAAGTCTTGAACGTTTTTCGGCTAATTCCTGAGCAAAAGCTTTGTCGACCCCAAGGATTTCTGCAGCTTTGATGGTACTTCCAAAAAGCTCCCTGCTGATTTGCATATCCATAGTCGGTCCCATTACGGTATGACCTCTATAGCCATTGGGCTTCACATAAGCACTTTCTGGAGAATTGGAAGGGGCAGTAACCAAATACTGGTTTTCAGGTTCTTCGATAAGCACCGATGATAAAAATTGGGCAGCACCTTTCAGCACCGGATAATAAGTCTCCAAAAAGGCGGTGTCACGGGTAAACCTAAAGTGTTCCCAAATATGTTCTGACAACCACGCTCCACCTGTCATGGTAGATCCCCAGCTCGCTCCTTCCCCTGGGGAAGTATATCTCCATGGATTACTGATCACATGGGCCACCCATCCTGGTGCATTATAGTAGGCTTTTGCAGTTTTCTCACCGTGTTCTACCAAATCAGCGGCAAACTGGTGTACTGGTTCTGCCAGATCTCCTAAACCTACTTGCTCAGCCACCCAATAATTCATCTGAAGGTTAATATCCAAATGATAGTCTCCATTCCAAGGGGCTTGATACTCTGGTGCCCAGATTCCTTGCAAATTGGACGGCAACTGGCCAGGCTGAGAGGAAGAAATCATCAAGTACTTACCGTAATTATAATACAATACAGGCAATTGGGCATCTTCCTTTCCTTCAGCATATCTTTGTAACCTTTCGGGAGTACTTAAGCCCTTGACTTCTTCATTCTGATGATCCAAAACAAAGGTATTTCTCTTAAAATATTCCTGATAAGCTTCAATATGGCGTTTTTGGGCACCTTTAATTTCAAAAGCAGCAAGTCTTTTATTTACTATATCTAGTGGATTAGCAGCCCTTGTCTTAGGATCATCTATATTAAAATCCGTTGCCGCAGCTATAATCAAATAACAGGTATTGGCACCTTCCACAATAATTTCACCCTCCTGACTGTTTATATTCCCGCCTTGGGCAACAAGCTTTACTGCCGAGGCAAACTTCATTCCTGGAAGATCACCATTAGGAAGTTGACCGGTCATAAGCAGCTGCTCATTCCCCAATACTTCGGTACGGGCATTTTCCTTTCTTGTCAAGCTAATGGTAAAGCTGAGTTTTTTCTTTTTAGAGGCTGAAAGCTTAATCAACATCACCTCATCATCGATACTAGAAAACACTTCTTGAACATAATCTATACCTTCTCTGGACCATTCTGTTCGGGCCAGGGCATTTTCTATATCCAATATCCTTGAATAATCAGAATAATCGGCGGTTGTATCCTTCCAGGTAATCCAAAGGTCGCCGAGAGTCTGGTAACTACCATAACTTACATTGGCTCCCCTACCTCTGCCAGATCCGGGACCTTTACTGACAAAATTCTTTTGCAAGAGTGCCTCTGCCTCCTTGTTATTTCCTTCAAGTAATAACTTTTGGATATCATCCAAGTACTCATGAGCATTTTCCCGATCTGCATCCTGAACTCCCCCTGACCATAGGGATTTTTCATTCAGGATAATCCTATCATGATTGGGATTGCCAAAGATCATTCCCCCAAGTTCCCCATTACCTATTGGCAAAGATTCCAAATGGTTTCCTGCAGGTTGCTTAAAATAAAGGCTTAAATCGGCTTGTTGCGCCCATAGATTTTGCCCTAATAAAACCAAACCTCCCAAAAGTGGAAGGGCTTTTCTAAAAAGCTTTTTCATTTACTAAAATGTATATTCTATAAAACTAAGAAGTATGTCAGGGTTCCAGTTAGTGTGGTTGCCCTAAAAGTAGAAAAGCCTTGAATAATCCCAAAGCTTTTCTATTTAATCTATTGAATTTTATTGATAATCGGGATTTTGCTCCAATATACCATTGCTTTTATCAATTTCGGACTGCGGGATTGGCCAATGAAAGAACTTATCTTCGTAATGATAACCAACTATTCCATCTTCGACATTATTCAGGACGTCTTCGGCAATTCTCCACCTTTTCAAATCATAAAGTCTTAATCCTTCAAAGGCCAACTCAATTCTTCTTTCATGTCTGATTCGCTCACGCATCTCCTCTTTCGAAAGCCCGGCAGGCAATGCAGGCATATCGGATCTTAATCTCACTTCATTGATTGCATCATAAACGTCTGCATTAGGGCCTGAAAGCTCATTTTCAAGCTCTGCATACATCAATAACACATCTGCATATCTAAGCAATACCCAGTCCTGTTGACTTCTGGTCGAATAACCATAAGGGATCAAGCTTGGAGTCAGGAATTTCTTCAAGCCAAATGTAGTTGGACCGCCATTGGAAGGAGTATGAGTATTGCCATCGCCCCAATCAACAATATCTTTGAATACTGTTTTGGTCAATCGGCTATCCCTATTATTAAAGGGTTGTTCAGTATCAGTTAAGGGAGATTCCCCATATGGAAGGCCATCGATACATTCATAATCATCCACAAAATTTTGCAAAGGACTAATCACAAACCAGTCACCATACCACTGGTCCATTGATGTGGCATTATCAGGAGCCAAGAATTTGATGGAAAATATAATTTCCTTATTTCCTTCCTGTGTGCCATCCTTGAATACATTGACATATTCATCAGCCAAACCATATCCTGCCCCCATTAAAGAAGTCGCTAGACTTTTGGCGTCCTGAAGCACATCCATTTTGGCATTGCCATTTTCATCATAAGCATCGTACATAAGTACCCTTAACAATAAGCCCTCAGCTGAGGATTTTACTACATGTCCAGCACCATCACTGAATGGAACTGCACTCAGTTTCCCTATAGCCTCATTGAGGTCAGCCGTAATTTGTGCTAATACAGCTGATTCTGGCTGTTTCTCCTGATGCTGATTTTCAAGGTTAAGGGGTGCTGTTACTACTGGCACCGAACCATAAGCTTTATAAAGCTCGAAATAAAAATATGCCCTAAAGAATTTGGCTTCCCCCTCGTAAACTCCTATTTGCTCAGGGCTAATATCTGTGCCCATATAATTGGATAATTGGTCTAGGAAAATATTCACCCTTGCTATGGCCTGATAGCTAGAACTATAGATATTAGACACATATCCTCCAGAAGTTGGGTTGATATTCCCCTGAACAATTTCCCTAGATCCCCAGTAATTATGCTGACCATAACCATTATCGGTCAAAACATCCAAATTAGGTGCACCAAAGGAATACATGGAATTTTGAATGGTACCATAAATTGCTGTTAGGGCATTATCAAAATCGGATTTAGATTTCCAGAACAAACTGGAAGAAAGCTGATCGGTGGGGTTTTTATCAAGAAATCCTTCACACCCAGCCATTAGCGTCATTGACAAAATGATTAATGTATATTTTTTTATTCTTTTCATAATCGCTTAGTTTTTGAATGGGAGAATTAAAGTTGAACCTGAAGACCGAAAGAGTAAATCTTATTTTGAGGATAGTTGACAAACCTTCCATTTCCACCTCTTTCAGGGTCAAGCCCTGGGTAATCAGTTATAGTAACCAAGTTGTCTCCAGAGAAATAAACCCTCAATTTGTTGAGCTTTAGCTTATTTAAAACTACCTCATTAAAGCTGTACCCCAACACTAAATTCTTCATTCTCAAATAGCTAGCATCCTGTAAAAAGTAGGTAGACGCTCTAGAAATCTTTCCTCCATCATTCCAGCCCCAATACATTTTAGGCATGGTTGTAGAAGGGTTTTCTGGCGTCCAACGATTTCTCCAATCTACGGTAGGAACTGCTCCTTGAACAAAAGGAATGGTTCCCCAGCCATTGACAAATACATCTCTTTTTTGCACTCCCTGGAAAAAGGCTGAAAAGTCGAATCCTTTATAAGAAGCGCCCAGGTTAAATGAATATTCAAACTTTGGAAAAGGGTTACCAATTACTATGCGGTCATCCGCATTGATCACATTATCCCCATTTTGATCCTTAAATTTCAAATCTCCCGGAGTGGTATTATCATTGAATTGTTTGGGAGCATTATTAACTTCTTCTTGGGTTTGGAAAATCCCTTCCCATTCCAACATATAATAGCTACCCCAAGGTAATCCCTCGCGATAAATATTATTACCACTGATCTGCTCAGCACCGTATTCTACCAACTCATTTCTGAATCGATCAATAAAGAAACCAGCTTCATAATTAAGACCTTGCAAGCTTCCATCCTTGATATAGTTTCTATAATTCATGCTAAATTCCAAGCCGGTATTTTGCATCACCCCATCATTTATCGTCGGAGGTGTCAAGCCGACAACACCAGCCAATTGAGATTGCCTCAAGATGTCTGAGGTCACCTTTCTATACCAATCTACTGTCACACTCAATCCATTGAATATCATCATATCCAGCCCAATATCGGTCACCTTAGTGGTTTCCCATTTGATATTGGCATTAGAAAGTCTGGTCTGTGCCACGCCAGTGGAAAGGTCTGCATTGTCAAATGGATAAGCACCTGTGAATAATAATATGTCTTGGTAAGGATAAAGGCCTATGTTCTGATTTCCCAATTCACCATAAGAAGCCCTTAACTTGAGGTCATTTAACCAGTCGATATTTCCATCTGCAATAAATGACTCTTCAGAAACCCTCCAGCCAGCTGAAACAGATGGGAAAGCACCCCACCTGGTATCAGGGCTCAACCTACTGGTACCATCGTACCTTAGATTCACCTCTAATAAATAGCGCTCATCATAATTATATCCAGCACGTCCGAAGAAAGACTGTATCGCCCATGCATTACTGGTTCCAGATGCATTTTGTACTGCTGGACTACCAGCATTTAGCTCTAATAGTTCATTACTGGAAAAACGTTCTCTATAACCTCTAAGAAATTCATAAGAGTTATTCTCTTGACTGTAACCGGCCTGTAAGTTTAAATTATGATTGCCACCTAAGTTTTTTTCATAGTTTAGGTAAGTAAACAAATTGGTATAGATATTCTGATAAGCATCTACGATCAGTCCTCTACCTCCTACATCCAAATCGGTCATAAAATCACCGGTGTGGTAGTTGTATAGCGGCACAGCTGGCCTCCAGTCTTTGCTCTTAGTAAAATCAGCCACGACGGCTCCTTTTGTATACCATTTTAATCCCGGTACCAATTGGAATTCAGTCCAAGCTTGTGCATTGATAGAATGGTCCACCACATTATTAAGCACACCATTTTCAATGATGGCTACTGGGTTTTTGTTATTGCTTTCAAATGGAAACGCTTTATAGGAGTACCTTCCAGAACCATCAGGTAAAGTAGGCAAATAAGTTGGAGCTTGGGCCAAGGTAGCCAAGAAGGAGTCTACAGCTCCTTGTCTTGGATTGGAGCGATCTCCCCTTTTAAATGATAGGTTAGTACCAAACTTGACATTTTCATTCAAACCAGAATTTAAGTTTACCCGGAAGTTATAGCGTTCATAATCGAAGCCCTTCATCACCCCTTCTTGATTGACATATCCCAAAGACACATTATAAGTGGTCAGCTTTTCTCCTCCGTTAAAAGACAAATAATGATTTTGTGTGGGAGCAGGATTAAACATGATGTCCACCCAATCAGCATTGGGGTATTTATTTCTATCTGTAGCATTTCTATACATGTCAATTTGTTCTTGGGTGTACAGACCTGTATTAATATTGGTATTCAACTTTGCCTCGTTGAACAATTCCATGTACTCAGCCGAATTGGTAATGAATTCCGGCATTCTTGATGGGCTATTGATAGCATAGTTTCCATTATAATCTATTTTCAATCCCCCTTTGCTTCCTTTTTTGGTAGTAACAAGGATCACTCCATTGGCAGCTCTTGATCCATAAATGGATGCTGAGGCTGCATCTTTTAGTACAGAAACATTTTCTATATCATTAGGTGAAATATCGGAAAGACTTCCTTCCACACCATCTATCAGTACCAAAGGATTGGAACCTGCACCACTAAAAGTTCCCTGTCCTCTTATCTGAATTCCCAGACCTTCATTCCCTGGTTGTCCAGAGTTTTGCACCACCCTTACACCAGGCATTCTGCCTTGAAGCATCGAAGCAGCATTGGTTACGGGTCTTTTATTGAGTACATCTCCCCCTACATCTGCAACCGCACCCGTAACATTGATTTTTTTCTGGGTACCATACCCTACTACCACTACTTCTTCCAAACCCTGAAGATCCTCTTCCAACACCACCTCAATTATTGATTGGTTACCTACCATAATCTCTTGGGCTTTGTAACCCACAAATGAAAAGATCAGTATCGCCTCATCATTAGGAACAGTGATACTAAAAGCTCCATCAATATCGGTGGCCGTACCTGTCGTAGTCCCTTTAATACTTATTGTTGCCCCAGGAATAGCCTGCCCATCCACAGCTGATGTGACCACTCCTCTTACTGTCCGCTCAAAGACCACACTTTCCACGATTTCCTTTTCCTTTTGTTTGGATACATGAATGGTGTTATTAATGCTTTTAAAGCGGAGTTTAGCATTTCTGGAAAGCTCTTCTAAGGCTGACAATAAAGTACCATTATGAACAGAAAGATCCTGTAGGGGCAAATCACCAAGTCTTTGCTTCTCGTAAGCAAAAGCATATCCTGTCTTCCGTTCAATTTCCTCAAATATGGTATACACCTCTTGCTGATTAGCATCAATGGTCAGGTATACCTGATCTATTCCTTTGTCTTGAGAACTATTGACTGCCGCAGCAACCGTCTTTGCTAGTACGAGGAATGCCAGTAAAAATGACATCCCTATGGTCCTTTTAAAATTTAGAATTGGTACTTTTTGATTCATAATCATTTTGGGTTAGTTGAAAATTATGTGATTATATTTATTGATATGCCTATTATTATTTGACCTTTGATTTCACTAAAATTTTATGTCCTTGGATTTCAAATTTTATCCCTGCGGAATATTCCATGCCCATCAAAACATTTTTTAGGCTTTGGTCCTCAAACCTCCCTGTATAGTCCCCTTCCAGTTTTACATCTTTTTCTATGATAAAGGTGACATCATACCAATTAGAAAGCTGCTCAAAAACCTCTTCATATTTTGCATCCTGGAATTTTAGGATCTTCTCTTTCCAGCCCACCAATAATTCATAGTCGTAAAAATCCTTGCTCAGGGCATTGGTTTTACGGTTATAAAAAACAGCCTCTTCCGGAGTGATATGACTTTCTATACCATTCCCTGTAGTGACTTTAACCTTGCCTGTCACTACAGCTACATGTAACATATTTTGTTCTTCATAGGCTTTGATATCAAAAGAGGTTCCCAATACACGGGTCTCCAATTCCCCACTTTTCACTATAAAAGGCCTGGCTGTATCCCTTTCCACATCAAAAAATGCCTGCCCCTTTAAATCTATCTGCCTTGTATCACCAAAAGTTTCCGGATAACTTATGCTACTACCAGAATTCAAAACCACTTTTGAACCATCAGGAAGCAAAACTGTCTTTTTTATACCTTTTGGGGCTTCTTTATTGATTATAGGTATGCTCATAGAGAGCATAACATCCTTTGGTTTGTCAAACCAAATGCTATAAACCACCATCATCATTCCCAAAAGAAGGATAGATGCAGCTATGGACCTTCCCCAGGTAAAAATTCCCGGCTTATCCGCTGCATAGTGTCTACTACTTTTCACTTCATCACTCTTATGATTGGCAAGGATAAGTTGGTCCAATCCCTTATAGAACCTCTCTTCATCTATCCTATTTTCTTCAACAGGTTTGAGGTTTTTGGCAATCAGTCTGGCATTATTGAACATTTTCATCTTATCAGGATTATTTCTGCACCATTTCTCCCAGTACCTATTGCTATGGTCATTTGGTGCACTTACCCATTTGATAAAAAAGGTGTTCTTCAGAAAATCAGATTCGTTCTTTGGCTCGAATTCCATTTATATATCTCTTGATTGAAATCAATTTTGCGTTATTGATTATTGAGAGACACGAGTTCGAAAAGTGACATCGGGAAAAGTGAGATTTTTTCGAAAAAAAATTAATTAGCCTAAAATCTGCTTATCTGAAATAAAGCCAATAGCCTGAATAAGGCTGATTTGAAAGTTGGGAGTGGGAAGTCCGAAGTGAGAGATTGAAGGTTGGAAGTGATAAGAGAAGTTAAAATCAAACCATATTCAATAATATAGGCAGTAGAAAAAGTATGTCTTCGTGTTTTTTTAAGACCTCTGACATATTGTTAATGGCTTTATAGAGGAGGTTTCTAGCAGAACGTAAATTGGAGAACCCCATGATCCCTGCTATTTCCTTATACGAAAGCTGTTCAAAAAAATATAGTGATATGATTTCTCTTTGCCTTATAGGTAAATCATTGCTGATTTTATGAAGTAGTTTTTTTACATCTACAGTCAAAGGGGTTGTCAAAGCATAAAATTCAGCTTCCACCTCCATTTTAAACCCATCCAGCCGCTCATAATCTTCATTTAGTTTTATCTTTCGGTTACGCTTTAAGACCCTCAGCAGTTTTCTACGATAAGATGAATAAAGATAATTTTTTATGGATTTAATTTCTCCCAACTGGTTCTTTTTCGAGACCATATACAGAAATACATCTTGTACAATATCATAGGCCAAGTCCCGATCGTGGGTAATCTGCGTGCCATAATTAAACAATTTATTGGCAAAGCGAGTATAAATTTCAGCCAGTGCCTCATCTTCTCCCATTTTAACGCCTTCCCATAATAATTCATCTGTTAGCGTACTAACTGAATTGCCCACAATAGGTAAGCCCCCCTCCCTATTAGGATCATCTATATTATCTGAAAACTGCGTATTCAGGCGAAGCATTTTGGTTGTTTTTGGAAATATTGCAAAAGAATATTAGAGATGAATTATGGATAGGAGCTTGCAATAATGTATTATTCACCCCTACCCATTACCCTAAATCAAAATAAAACAGCAACTGAATAGCTTAATATCAAAATTTACTAAAACGTTTTTATCCTAATTGCAAATCAAGTATGGATATTGGATAAAATAAAGTCAATAACTAAAAAAACCATTAAGAAAAGTGGTTGCCATCCCTGTTAAAAGTGGTTCCTTAGTCCAACAAGCATTTAAGGTGCTTCAAATAAAAAATGGGGTCAAATGGCCTTATAAATAAAATAAGGATTGAAAAAAACCGGTAGGGCTATATGCCTTTATTTCCCTACCTTCAAACACTGGTTCTTCTCAAATAGGTATGGGTCAATTCGATTCCACATACTTTTTAAAGTTATCGAGGATTGCCTGCCAGCCCGCCCGCTGCATTTCCAGTGGATTGGAGGATTCCGGCTGGAATATTTCTTCAATAATGGTTTTATTCCCCTCTTTCACAAAGTTTAATTTTACATTTCGGCCATCATCAAGATCATAGGCTATCAGTTCTCCTTGGACCACATCCAGGTACACTCCAGAAAAGTCAAAGCCCATACTGCCATCTTTTGCTTCCATTCTTGAGGTGAAAGTTCCTCCCTTTCTCAGGTCATTATTGGCACTTGGGCAATGCCATTCATCAGTGGCGGCATTCCAATTGGTGATGTGTTCCGGTTCGGTCCAATACACCCAAACTTTTTCTATTGGGGCATTGATAGTGGTTTTTATGGTGATTTTTTCCATAGCCAGGGTTTATTGGTTGTAGTTATGGAATATAATGTTTTTGGTATTTTTAATCAATTTCTTTACTCGTTAAAATATTCGACCCCCTCGGGGTCGTGTTCTGATTTTCGTTAACGATTCTAACTATGTTTTAAGATCCCTAAGGAATCAAACATTCCTAACGAGACCTATTGCAATAAACAAATAACGACTCCGAAGGAGTCTTACAAAACGGATGAATAAGTGAGAGAAACAAAAATAACTTTGTACCTAATATCCAATCCATATTGCTTAAACTAAAACATAATGTTGGACCTCATTGGGGGCGGAAAATAAATTTCCTTTACGAATCTAATTGGGTGTTCCCCCTTTGGGGTAATAGAAATATTTCAAGATCCCGAAGGGACCATACATTCATATTATAACCAAAGGTTATAAGTACCTACCTACTCCAAAGGATTGGAACAAAAAACTTCTATGTTGAGCTCAATCAATCCAGTCAAATAAATATTCCTCCTTAAACTCCATCTTATATTCATTTAAGTATTTCCTATACTCTTTACGAAATGTATTCTTGGTATGGTGTTCTTTTTGATTGTGAATATAATTAATAACTCGATCTATAGATGCTGGACAGTGAGAAAAAGCCCCAAAACCTTCTTGCCAACAAAAAAAACGATCTTTCCGAAATATTTCATTGATATAAACATTACTGGATTTTTTTATTTCCCTGACCAAATCAGATAAGCAGCAGGACGGTCTCATTCCAATAAGGATATGAATATGATCGGGCATTCCATTTATGGCCATTAATTTTTGACCTTTATTAGTGATAATCCCTGTGATGTATTTGTAAACTTCAGCCTCCCATTCAGGATCAATAAGGCTTTTCCTTCCTTTTACTGCAAAGATGATATGGATGTAAATTTGAGAAAAAGTACTAGACATAGTTATAAATTTAAAAGTGAATTATTAATCTAATCATTATTGTTCTTTTTTTCAATGATTTACCCTTCTAGCCTGTTCTGGCTGCTATATTGTTCGACCCCTTCGGGGTCGTGTTCTGATTATCGCTTTCGATCCTAATTATGTTTTACCCCTTCGGGGTAAGGGCAATAGAGAGGTGGGTAATAAATATATTAAGGGAACTATCGATAAGGCCAATCGCATAGTGCAAAGATTATAATGGTCTCTTACCTGATGGTATATTTGACCTCATTCCGATCAAAAGATCAATCTTCTTTATGAATATAAAAATGTTTTACCCCTTCGGGGTAAGGGCAATAGAGAGGTGGGTAATAAATATATTAAGGGAACTATCGATAAGGCCAATCGCATAGTGCAAAGATTATAATGGTCTCTTACCTAATGGTATATTTGACCTCATTCCGATCAAAAGATCAATCTTCTTTATGAATATAAAAATGTTTTACCCCCTTCGGGGTATAGACCGTAACATGGCTAATTTTCTTAGAGGAAGTGAGACCATATCTGGATGCAAATGGATCAAGCATATTTTAACCCTTAGTACTATGACATTAAAAAATATGGCATCAAGAATAGGTTACTTCTGCACAATGATCCCGAAGGGATCAAACATTCTTAACGAGATCGTCTAATCTAAAGTATCCTGCGACTCCAAAGGAGTCGAACATATCGTGTTTCAGCTATCAAACTCGGCTAATAAAAAAATTAAGGCTGTCTCAATATTTGTCATGTCGATGTGAGGATAAATCTATTGATTTGCTTAATGGTGAAAATCAACTAGATGAGATTCTTTCCCGTTAGTCAACGGGAAGAAATCTTTCGTCAGAATGACACAAAAATAGACCTATGAGACAGCCTCTTTTGAGTAGTTTTGGTGAGGCTTATTTTAATTCCAAAGCTTCAACTTCTGTGTTTTCATTGCCTCTGATTTGGTTATAATCAGCGACCATTGCTTTCAGTTTTTCTGGGTTACTTGCTGCCAGGTTGTTCTGCTGTCCAATATCATCCTTGAGGTTATAGAGTTGGTATTCACTATCATTGCCCAATTCAATATTCACCTGGCTCGCTACTGCTGCTCCTTTGTATGGAGGAATCATGATCCAGTCCCCTTGCCTCAAGGCGGTTCTCGAAGTGGCTTCCAAGACCAATTCATCCCTGCCTTCTTGGGAATCTCCCATAAAAACATCCAAGAGGTTTTTGCTATCCAAATCTTTTTGGTCACTGCCTACCAGGTCAGCCATTGAATTCAGCAAATCCATTTGACATACCAAGGCATCAGAAACCTGAGGGGCAATTTTATCTTTCCAATAAACCATAAACGGCACACGGGTGCCCGCTTCGAACAGGCTGTATTTACCACCTCTTAGCGGACCTGCAGGTGTATGGTCCCCTAATTTCTCTACTGCATCATCATAATAGCCATCATTCAATACTGGACCATTATCACTTGAGAAAACAATCAATGTGTTCTCCAATAAGCCTTCTTCTTCCAAGGTTTTCATGAATTCACCTACACACCAATCTGCTTCCAAGATGACATCCCCTCTAGGTCCCATACCTGATTTACCTTCAAATCTAGGATGCGGGGTACGGGGTACGTGAGGTTGCTGCAGTGCATAGTAAAGGAAAAAAGGCTCATCTTTATGGGCTTTTACATAATCTTGGGCCTTGGCCAAGAAATGATCAGCCATGTCCACATCAGACCACTTGGCTGATTCCCCACCTTTCATAAAGCCAATTCTTGGCACACCGTTCACGATGCTGTTATTATGTCCATGGTGCCATCTCATGGTCAATAATTCCGGGTTATCCTTGCCAGTAGGCTCTCCTTCAAAGTTCTTGGAATAGCTCACCTCAATAGGATCGTTTGGATCAAGGTTGACCACATGGCCATCTTCTATATAAACTGTAGGCACCCTATCTTGGGTAGCTGCCAAAATATGGCTATAATCAAAGCCCACTTCATTGGGACTAGGGCTGATCTTTTCATTCCAGTTGACATTCCCATTGCCCAGACCAAGGTGCCATTTCCCTACTATCCCGGTATAATAGCCTTGTTCTTTCAGCATTTTAGGAAGGGTCATTTGCTCAGTACTGATCAATAAAGGTGCTGTCCCAGGAAGGATTTTAGCATTTTTATTTCTCCATGGATACATGCCCGTCAATAGCGCATAACGGCTTGGGGTACAGGTCGCCGATGAAGCATATCCATTGGTAAAGCGGATTCCACCATTGGCCAGCTTGTCCATATTTGGCGTATTGATTTCAGTGGCCCCGTAAGCGCTGACATCCCCATATCCCAAATCATCCATATAGATAACGATGATATTGGGTTTGCTTACTTCAGCTTCAGTAGTTTCAGTTTGGGTCTTGGAACTACATGCTACTCCAGACATGGTGGCTAGAAAGCCCAGGGCCAGGAGTTTTAAAGGTTTGTACTTCATAAGTGGTTTATTGTTTATTTGTTTTGGTTCTCATTAAATATCGTCTTAACACTCTTGATTGAAATTCACTTTATGGTTGTTTTTTGAGCAAAATGCTCAAGATTATATGTGTAACCACTAAACCTCATGTAGCCAAACAAAGATAGAAGTTTGTTTTTAAGCTTTCCTACTTTTTCCATTGATGAAAAAGTAGGCAAAAAATCTAGGCCATGGAGCCTTCTTCAAATTGAGTCGCTTACGGATTCGATTGGGACCATTAACTCAATTTGATTTTGGAAAACTTGTTTCGGGCTAAAAATGAGCGGATCTCGCTGTTCCACTACGCGAGCTAGCTCATTTTCTTAACGCCCTCCTCAACTGTTCCAAAACCGAATGCTCCAAAGGCCGAATAAGGGATTTCGGTGATTATTTCGTATCTCAGAGGATACGTGCAAAGACACGGATACACATTCAGGTATAATATTGTCCAACAGCTGAGTTACTGGACAATAATTTTATTTCTAAATTAGGCAGTAATTGGTTACTTGAAATAGACATTGTCGGGTAGCTCAGTTTTGCCAGTGTCATTGAAGTTCCAGTATAGGTTCAATGCTGGGGCAGCGGTTAGGTCCTTATTTGAATAATAAAGCTTGATGGGATGATAACCAGCTTCTAGGTATACGGTACCGGAGATTGGCCCTTCAGAGGAATAGTTCCCATCCAAAACTCCAATATTATGGATTCTCATGAAGACTTTTTGGCCTCCAGCTTCCACGGAAAACTCATATTTACCATCTCCCGGCACTCTTATATAGCCTTCATATACCTGAAGGTTACCTTTAGACTGCTCATCGCCAAAAGACAGGGTGTTTATTTTTTTACGTTGAATAGCCTTACCGGTCCATTGCGGAATCCAAGGGGCATCATGGTTGAAGCTATGAACCGTTAATCCTGGTTTTGCCTTTTTCAAATCCACAGCTGGCACCAATTCCTTATCATAAGGTCTAGGAGCCTCTGCATCAGCAATCCTTCTTCTCAAAACAGCAGCTTTAAACTCCTTTTGAAGTTCGGGCATTGAGGCAGCCAAATCCTGGGCCTGATGGGAGTCTTCAGTGACATCATAGATCTCAAAATCTTCATCATGGCTTTGGATATCATACCTTACGCCTACCATATTTCCTTTACGGATCATTTGCATTTGACCACGTTTCTTACCTTGGTGGGCTTCATTGAACTCCGCATAATTAGGTATTTTTCCACCTTGGGAATATTCCACGTATACTTGACTTTCCGACTGCTTTCCTTTTCCGGTCAGCGAGGCCAATAATGATACCCCATCGGTTCTTACCGGGGCAGCTATACCTGCTGCAGCTGCAAAAGTAGGCAACCAATCATAAGAAATACTTGGCTCATCCACCACGGTATTTTCCTTTATCTGACCTGGCCAGTAGGCTATGGTGGCCGTTCTCAATCCTCCTTCATATACATCCCTTTTGATCCCATCGAAATGGGCAAAGTTATTGAAGAACTCTGGGGTGTAATTAACGTATTCTTTTGGCAAATAAGACTCCCTAGAAGGTCCGTTATCAGAAGTAAAGACCACCAAGGTATGCTCATCAATTTCCAAGTCTTTCAATAATTGCAGGATATCACCTACCTGATCATCAATTCTCCTATTGACCGTTGCATAGCGCTTATAAGTATCGGGCCAAGCCACTTCCGGTGTAGCCGAGTTTTTATCATCGTCATAGGTAGCATTGGCAAATTCTGGATAGGTAAAGGAATCCACCTCTCCAGAGGCCGTATTGATCATTTTACCTGGAGTTCCGAGCCATTGTAAACCACCATTTAGACCGCCTCCTTCAGGGTAATCCTGTGTAGGCAGCTCCAAAACCGCATGGGGCGTATCATAGGAAAGGAACATAAAGAATGGCTCATCTTCCTTGTCCTTATTATGCTCAATAATATATTGCTTGGCCTTGGCAGTGAAAAGATCCCCCGTATAGCATTTGTCCAGCCCTTGGGCAATATCATAATTTTCATACACGTCCTTTGCTCCACGATAAATGCCTTCCACAGGATAGTGTTCGTGACCATCACGATGACGGATATAACCATAGTAATAATCAAATCCTTTTTTGAGCGGATGCGATGGCCAATCAGGGCCTTCTCCTGGACCTTGCAAGCCCCACTTACCGATCAGGGCGGTGGAATAGCCTGCTTCTTTGAGTACGTCTGCTATGGTGTAATTATCTCCCAGGTACTTATCAAACTGATTGTCCCTCACATGGGCATGGCCTTGGTTTACCCCCATTAGAATGGAAGCCCTAGAAGGCGCACAAACCGGTGCTGCCGTATAATGATTGGTCAGCATGGCTCCTGCTTCAGCCATATTGTCCAATTCGGGTGTTAATATCCAAGGCTCACTGCGGTCTCCAGCAGCCATTCGCTCATTTTGGAAGAATTTACCCAAGTCCCCGTATCCAAGGTCGTCGGTAAGTATAAAGATAATGTTTGGCTTTTCTGGTGAAGCCTGCTGTGCCTTAAGGCCAAAAGAAATTAATAAGCTGCTAATTAGTGCTAAACTAAAAAAGCGATAATTTTTATGCATTATTAAGGGGTTTAATAGATTTATTTTTTTGCTTTTTTTTTAATTTATAATCTGAGTAATAAATTTTCTGATTATCCGCAATGATGCCAGTAACCTTAAATCCTTTGCTTAAGTGGTCGGGAGTTTGAAGACTGAAGACCGAAGGAGTTGATATTTAAATTAAAACGAACATTTCGATTCGCTTTTAACTTTTACTGGTGCAATTGCGGATATACATAATAAATTTTATGATTATCCGCTATTACACCAGTAAGCTTATTTCTCACGGATTCCACAGATTTTCACGGAATAAAATATCGTTTCTTTGGACTTTTGTGTTCTTACTGAAAGAATATCTTATTTACAAAAAGCTAGTGGTGTCTTTGCGGATATACATAATAAATTTTATTTACATAGTTGTTTTATAGTTTCTTAATGAAGTTTTCTGTTCTTTTATTCAGGTATTGTTTTGTTCTTAATGGTCTTCATGAATGCTGCGCATTTCCATTGATGAAAAGAACCATCCCGATAGCTATCGGGACTAGGCCTGTGGAGCCTCCTTCAAATTGGTCAATTTCATTTCCGAGCTTTTTCATATTCCCAATTTGATTTTGAAAAATTGCTTCAGGTTAAAAATGAGTTGATCTTGCTCGTCCACTTCACAAGCTAACTCCTTTTTTAAACACCTTCAACAATTATTCAAAAACTGATCCTCCAATGGCCATCCTTTGAATTTTCATTTTTAATTGATTTAACTCGTACAAATAATACTATAAATGAAATCAAACTTACACCCCCAGGAGTCTAATCTTTTATAGAGTGAAATAAATCCGAACAAAACCTCAATCTAAATTAAGGTCTTAAAATTTCTCATTGAAGAGCTTCTTCAATTTCGCTTAAGCTAATCCAAATTTAAGAAGCCAATTTATTGAATTTATTTAAATAATCTTGATCATTTTTTATGGTTTTAGCTCATTAGTCAAAAAATAAGAAAGGAAATAATGTTATTTCAAAAGGAAAAGGAATTTATTGGGTGGAGTCGGGAATGGGGAATGGTTAAGGGTTAACTGATGAATTGTCGAACTGTCGAACCTGCCTTGCGGCGGCCAGTCTAGGGAATTGGTGGATTGGGGTTCGGGATTCGGGAATGGGTGAACTGATGAATTGTCCAACTGTCGAACTGTTGAACCTGCCTTGCGGCAGCCTGGCTGGGGAATTGGTGGATTGGGATTCGGGATTCGGGATTCGGGATTCGGGATTCGGGAATGGGGAATGGTTGAACTGATGGATTGTCGAACTGTCGAACCTGCCTTGCGGCAGCTTGGCTGGGGGATTGGTGGATTGTGGTTCGGGAATGGGGAATGGTTGAACTGGTTAATTGTTTGGGGGTGGGGCATTGCAAATGCCCTTTTATATGAGTTCCAAATTGCAAATTTGGAACAGCATTATTTGGTGTATTGAGTAGCTAGTATCTAGTAGCAAGATGAGGGTAAAGAATAAAGAGTAAAGATTGGGAATGGGATAGGTTATCTGCTTTCGACTTTTGACTTTCAATTTTAGGACTTAGGCGCTCGGCATTCCCATCGCTACCCCCGGCCCCTGAAGGGGAGCCTAACGCGCTATAGAACGAGGTTTGAAGTAGAAAGGATTTGAGACGGGAGACAGGAGTACGAAGTATAAAGTACGAACTGGGAAGTTGGAAGCTTGAATCCGTTTGTGCCTTACAAATGCCAATTTTCGGTGAGTCTGGATTGCAAATTCAGGCTAGCAAAGGGTATTGAGATTTGAGATACTTAAATATAGTTGAGTCAGAGACTCAAGTTTCATCGTCCCGCAGTACAACTGACGGGACAACGGAGATTAATGGGGAATGGTTGAACTGGTTAATTGTCGAACTGTTGAACTTGGCTTTCGGCAGACTGGCTGGGGGATTGGTGGATTGGGAATGGGGAATGGTTAATGGTTAATGGTTAACTGGTTAATTGTTTGGGGGTTGGGGCGTTGCAAATGCCCTTTTATATGAGTTCCAAATTGCAAATTTGGAACAGCATTATTTGGAGTATTGAGTAGCAAGATGAGAGTAAAGAATAAAGAGTAAAGATTGGGAATGGAATAGGTTTTCAGCCTTAGCCATAATGGATTAGCTTGGTCTTTTGGTTTTAAGAGACTGCCTTTACTTTTTTGTGTGTGCCGCTGAGGGAAAGCATATTATAGGACTGCATGCCGTATTGTTCCTCCAACCCTTTAAAATGTTGTAAAATCACCTTCAAAAAACTTAAGTTTTCCGAGGTATAGGCACCAAAATTATGTGGATGCCACCATAAATGGTATACCTCCCCGTTTTTTGCTGCCAAGGTCATTTCTTCCATAATCCGCTGTATCCTGCGTTGATTAAAAATAGAAGGCTGCCTATATGGCCTCAACAGACGGGAGGCGGGTAGGTTGATCATCCCGGATGGATCATTAAAAACCTGCTCCAAGGGGTAGGAAGTCCTGTTGCCCAATGCATAAAGTGTATCTCCAGTGCGAAAAACCTTTTTCAATAAGTTGCTTTTTTCCGGGGCTCTCCAAAACCAATCAGAGGGATTTCCCCTAAAAGCCTCAAAGCCCTCCTCTTTACAGATGGCAATACTTTCTGGCCCATATTGATTTCTAGGAAATACCAAAGAGCTGAGGCAAAGCCCAAATTTTTCCTTGGCAATCTTCTTGGCCATCTTTAAATCTGCCCGAAATTGAGACAATTCCTGCCCCTCTTCCTGGGTATAATAATGTGAAAAAGTATGGGAGCCTATTTCCTGTCCGGGGCTGTTGATGATCCTTTTGATCAATTCCGGAGCAAAAAGGCTTTTTGGGTCCGCGTTCATATTATTTGCTGCCCACTCAAAAGCAGAAAGATTGGTATTGGTATAAGTAGGAAAATCACTTGGCAAATAATCCTTCCATTCGTCCCAGCTTTCGGCGAAGAGCATACCCACTGTAGCCCAGGTGGCCTCTATCCCAAAAGCCTCAAACAATTCCAATATTTTGGGTATTGCCAGGCGAGCATTTTGGTAATAATCCCGTTCAGCAGCCAGTGGGAATTTATCGAATCTTCCCCAGTGCAGTTCAAAATCCAGCGATATGGTAAAAATGGAATTTCTCATTAATAACTAAAAATACACTTTTGTATATAAATATTCACTGTTTATCACAAAAACATTTCAAAAGGCGTGAATTTTATTCCCTTTTAGGGGAGTATTAAAGGTATTCAATTGTTTAGCAAAACTAGTTAATTAAGTCTATAAAGTGAAATTTAGTAGGAAGTATGAGGTGGGAGGTGGGAAATACGAGGTAGGAAGTATGATGAATGGGGAATGAAGAATGAAAAATGGTTGAACCTGCCTTGCGGCAGCCAGGCTGATGAATTGTTGAACTGATGAACTGTTGAACCTGCCTTGCGGCAGCCTGGCTAGGGGATTGGGGGATTAGGAATGGTTAAGGGTTAATGGTTAACTGGTTAATTGTTTGAGGTTGGGGCATTGCGTGGTACGAGGGATGAAGTACGAAGTACAAAGTATCATGGAAAGGTTTGAGACAGGAGACGGGAGTATGATGAATGGGGAATGAAGAATTAGGAATGAAGAATGAAAAATGGTTGAACTGATGAATTGTCGAACTGTTGAACTGTCGAACCTGCCTTGCGGCAGCCTGGCTGGGGGATTGGTGGATTGGGAATGGTTAAGGGTTAATGGTTAACTGGTTAATTGTTTGAGGTTGGGGCATTGCAAATGCCCTTTTATATGAGTTCCAAATTGCAAATGGGAAACAGCATTATTTGGAGTATTGAGTAGCTAGTAGCTAGTAGCAAGATGAGGGTAAAGAATAAAGAGATGTAAGATTTGAGACTTTAGATAATAGAAGAAAGAGTAAAGACTGAGAATAGGACTAAGCTTTAAGCATTAGACTTTTGACATTCAGCTTTCTGTATTCCACATTCCTAATTCAACATTCCTGTTTTCCTCCCCAGACCCCGAAGGGGTCAAATATACGTAGACGTCATGCAACACGTCGTCCCAACGACCCCAAAGGGGTCGAACCTCACACGATAACAGACAAATCTTAAAGTAGAACCAATAGAGATTTGGTTTAATATGAATTTTAGGGGCATTGCAAATGCCCTTTTATATGAGTTCCAAATTGCAAATTTGGAACAGCATTATTTGGAGTATTGAGTAGCTAGTATCTAGTAGCAAGGTGAGGGTAAAGAATAAAGAGTAAAGATTGGGAATGGAATAGGTTATCTGCTTTCGACTTTTGACTTTCAACTTTAGGCCTTAGGCGCTCTGCATTCCCATCGCTACCCCCGGCCCCTGAAGGGGAGCCTAACGCGCTATAGAACGAGGTTTGAAGTAGAAAGGATTTGAGACGGGAGACAGGAGACCGGAGATAAGGTACGATGTACGAAGTATAATGAATGGGTAATGAAGAATTAGGAATGAAGAATGGTTGAACTGATGAATTGTCGAACTGTTGAACTGTCGAACCTGCCTTGTGGCAGCCAGGATGGGGAATTGGTGGATTGGGAATGGTTAAGGGTTAATGGTAAATTGTTTGAGGTTGGGGCATTGCAAATGCCCTTTTATATGAGTTCCAAATTGCAAATTTGGAACAGCATTATATGAAGTATCAAGTAGCTAGTATCTAGTAGCAAGATGAGGGTAAAGAATAAAGAGTAAAGATTGGGAATAGAATAGGGTTTAAGCTTTTGCCTTCCAGCCTTAGGCATTCGGCATCCATCATTCCGATTTTCCTCCCCAGACCCCGAAGGGGTCAAATATACGTAGACGTCATTCAACACGTCGTCCCAACGACCCCAAAGGGGTCGAACCTCACACGATAACAGACAAATCTTAAAGTAGAACCAATAGAGATTTGGTTTAATATGAATTTTAGGGGCATTGCAAATGCCATGTTATATGAGTTCCAAATTGCAAATTTGGAACAGCATTATATGAAGTATCAAGTAGCTAGTATCTAGTAGCAAGATGAGGGTAAAGAATAAAGAGTAAAGATTGGGAATAGAATAGGGTTTAAGCTTTTGCCTTCCAGCTTTAGGCATTCGGCATCCATCATTCCGATTTTCCTCCCTAGCCCCCGAAGGGGTCGAACCTTAAAAACTGATCGCTAAATGCCTTGAGAGGCTTCTTTGGTTTTCTCCTTGTACATCCAAGCCAGGAACAATATGATCAATAGCATATAGGGGGCTTTCATGCGCATCATTATTCCCCAATTCCCCAGGCTATTGGCATATAATAGGGAGCTAAACAGAAATAATAGCAGCCCAAAGCGATGAAAAAGTGGGATTATCCTCCAAGACTGCCATCTTGCCTTAAGCAAAAAGAAAATCAAGAGGACCATCATCAGACTATTTTCTATGGCCGCTGCCATCACCATATATCCACCTTTTATTTCCCAGATAAATGGCCTGAACCAATAGGTTATCAAACGCATGGCTTGTCCGTATTCCAACATGGGCACGGAGGAACCTATGCCCTCACCACTGAGCATTGCTATCTGCTGCCTACTAATTTCAATTGGGTTAAGGTTAGGCAGTTCCTTGATTCCTGAATACCAGTAAAATACGGGTATACTCAATCCCGATAGTACCAAAGCCAGTACAAAAATTATTTTGTAGCGCTTGGAAAGCCATTTTAGCTCCAAAGCATATACCCCTATCAAAGCGATAGCGATCAAGGCTGCCAAATAGGTCCTTACCATAAAAACACTTGCCAAGGCCATCATCGCCAAGACCCAATATTTCCTTTCACTCTTTTGAGACAGTGCAAAAACCAGTGCTGACAATCCCCAAAAACAGAGTGCTTCCTTCCCTACCCCTGCTGTCCAAAAATGTATATTGGGCAAATAAAGTAAGCCCAAGGCCAGAGGCAATCCCTTAAACTTTGGACCACTATGGTAATGATAAAGTATGATATTACTCCAATACCTAAAGCCATAATAGGCGATCAGGGCATAGATTATATTCCCTGTCCACCATGACCAGTTAAGGACTTTGGAAGGGAGATAATTGAGCCAATAGATAAATGGATAGCCTACCCCAAAATAATCGCCCCAAGAATCTGCATTAGGATCTGCCAAAGGGCCGCTCAGTGCCCAATAGCCTTTGCTATCCCCTCCTTCCATGCCTATATAGTAGCTAAAAACCAGTACCATGGACATATGATATAGCAATAGCCCCTGAAGGTGGGCCAGGTAGGTATTGGGCATCGCTTTTCTTTTGGCCATTCGCATATTGTCCACTATGCATAGACAAATCAATAGAATAACAAAAAGGTACTGGAGCATATTTCGGTGGTTAAGAAAAATCTAAACTAGTAAAAATTTAAGACTTGAGAATTGAGATATGAGATTTTAGATGGGGGATTGAGTCGGGAGACGGGAGACGGAAGACGGGAGTATGATGAATGGGGAATGAAAAATGGTTGAACTGGTGAATTGTCGAACTGTTGAACTGTCGAACCTGCCTTGCGGCAGCCAGGATGGGGAATTGTTGGATTGGGGATTG
This sequence comes from Echinicola salinicaeni, assembly GCF_014280965.1. GTDB lineage: Bacteria > Bacteroidota > Bacteroidia > Cytophagales > Cyclobacteriaceae > Echinicola > Echinicola salinicaeni. The sequence continues at coordinate 4,645 of NZ_JACODZ010000009.1, read as the reverse complement.
GGGATTCGGGATTCGGGATTGGGGGATTGGGGTTCGGGAATGGTTAAGGGTTAAATGGTAAATTGTTTGAGGTTGGGGCATTGCAAATGCCATTTTATATGAGGTCCACATTGCAAATGGGGAACAGCATTATTTGGAGTATTGAGTAGCTAGTATCTAGTAGCAAGATGAGAGTAAAGAATAAAGAGAAAAGAGTAAAGAACAAAGACTGGATGCTCCCTCTTGTAAGAATAGATTCACGCTATCTTTTGTCTCTCTGAGGGTAGCGAACCTGGCTGCCTTTGGTAGAGCGTCTTAGTTGTCTGAGTCATGAGTATTGAGTCGTGAGATGGGAGTATGAAGTATGAGGTGGGAAGTATGGAAGATGATGAATGGGGAATGAAGAATTAGGAATGAAAAATGGTTGAACTGATGAATTGTCGAACTGTTGAACTGTCGAACCTGCCTTGCGGCAGCCAGGATGGGGAATTGGTGGATTGCGAATGGTTAAGGGTTAACTGGTTAATTGTTTGGGTATGGGGCATTGCAAATGCCATTTTATATGAGGTCCAAATTGTAAATGGGAAACAGCATTATTTGGAGTATTGAGTAGCTAGTAGCTAGTAGCAAGATGAGGATAAAGAATAAAGAGAAATGAGTAAAGAACAAAGACTGGATGCTCCCTCTTGTAAGAATAGATTCACGCTATCTTTTGTCTCTCTGAGGGTAGCGAACCTGTCTAACTTTGGTAGGTTGAGAGTCTCTTTGCAGCATCGTATGATATTAGGTGGAGATTTGAGATTTGAGATTTGAGACTGGAGAACGGAGTACGAGGTAGGAAGTATGGAAGATGATGAATGGGTAATGAAGAATTAGGAATGAAAAATGGTTGAACTGATGAATTGTCGAACTGTTGAACTGTCGAACCTGCCTTGCGGCAGCCTGGCTGGAGGATTGGGGGATTGGGGTTCGGGAATGGTTAAGGGTTAACTGGGTAATGAAGAATTAGGAATGAAGAATGAAAAATGGTTGAATTGATGAATTGTCGAACTGTAGAACCTGCCTTGCAGCAGCCTGGCTGGGGGATTGGGGTTCGGGAATGGTTAAGGGTTAACTGGGTAATGAAGAATTAGGAATGAAGAATGAAAAATGGTTGAATTGATGAATTGTCGAACTGTAGAACCTGCCTTGCAGCAGCCTGGCTGGGGGATTGGGGTTCGGGATTCGGGAATGGTTAAGGTTAAATGGTAAATTGTTTGAGGTTGGGGCATTGCAAATGCCCTTTTATATGAGTTCCACATTGCAAATGGGGAACAGCATTATTTGGAGTATTGAGTAGCTAGTATCTAGTAGCAAGATGAGAGTAAAGAATAAAGAGAAAAGAGTAAAGAACAAAGACTGGATGCTCCCTCTTGTAAGAATAGATTCACGCTATCTTTTGGCTCTCTGAGGGTAGCGAACCTGGCTGCCTTTGGTAGAGCGTCTTAGTTGTCTGAGTCATGAGTATTGAGTCGTGAGATGGGAGTATGAAGTATGAGGTGGGAAGTACGATGTAGAAAGTACGAAGGATCAGGCACCTTATTGTAAATGTTGAACAGCTCCGTGAACGAACTTTCAGCTTTCGGCCTTTGGCCTTTAGCTTCAATATATCAACTAGACCTTAGGAACAGAGAGTCTCTTTGCAGCATCGTTTGATATTAGGTGAAGATTTGAGATTTGAGACTGGAGACGGGAGAAGGGAGTATGATGAATGGGGAATGAAGAATTAGGAATGAAAAATGGTTGAACAGGTGAATTGTCGAACTGTTGAACTGTCGAACCTGCCTTGCGGCAGCCTGGCTGGGGGATTGGAGGATTGGGGATTGGGATTCGGGAATGGTTAAGGGTTAACTGGTTAATTGTTTGTGGGTTGGGGCATTGCAAATGCCATTTTATATGAGTTCCAAATTGTAAATGGGAAACAGCATTATTTGGAGTATTGAGTAGCTAGTAGCTAGTAGCAAGATGAGGGTAAAGAATAAAGAGTAAAGATTGGGAATGGAATAGGTTATCTGCTTTCGACTTTTGACTTTCAACTTTAGGCCTTAGGCGCTCTGCATTCCCATCGCTACCCCCGGCCCCTGAAGGGGAGCCTAACGCGCTATAGAACAAGGTTTGAAGTAGAAAGGATTTGAGACGGGAGACAGGAGACCGGAGATAAGGTACGAAGTATAAGGTACAAAGTGGGAAGTGTAAAGTTGGAAGCTTGAATCCGTTTGTGGCTTACAAATGCCAATTTTCGGTGAGTCTGGATTGCAAATTCAGGCTAGCAAAGGGTATTGAGATTTGAGACACATAAATATAGTTGAGTCAGAGACTCAAGCTTCATCGTCCCGCAGTACAACTGACGGGACAACGGAGACGTAAACGTAAGGGCATTGCAAATGCCCTGATATATTGGTTCCACATAACAAATGTGGAACAGCTGTGTAATCAACACTAACTAGGATAATTTAAACAACTTAAAATCAAACCATTAAACAACCTCACTTAATACTTTTTTATAAGCCTCCACGCTTTTTGCCAAGGTAAAATGGTTTAAAGCAAAGCTTCTGATTTCTTGGCGGTTGACTGGGGGCAATTGTTCGAGCCATTCTACGGCTTTTTCCTTTCTCTCCTGCTCGCGGTGGTAATATAAATGGACAAAGGGCAGGCCTTGAAATAGTAGTTCGGTATCTCCTATACCACTGCTGGCTATCACGGGAAGTCCCATCAACAAATACTCCCCTAGCTTAATGGGCGCTACTCCCCTCATGCTCCATGCTGGTAGGCGCAGGGAAAGGGCTATGTCAGCAGCAGATAAATAAGCGGGAATTTCCTTAAAGGGCACCGCCTTATGGATCAGTTTGTCTTTAAGGTCTTTTGGGGTATGTTGTTTTAGATAAATATCATTGGATGATAAAATTAAAAAGCGGCTTTGGGGATGTTTTTCCAGGTATAATGCAAATATCCCCAGCATCTCCTTCAGGGCATATTGGGGTCCCAAGGTACCTGTATACACCCAAAGCTTTGCCTCCTCTTCCAAGCCCAAGCCCTCTCTGACCCGCTCCCGTGACTTGACAGAAAATGAAAATAGGGAGGCATCCCGACCATTGCTTACCAAAGAAAAATCCCTTCTCCTGCTCTCCCCGACTTTGGGAATATGGTAGTCTATGGACTTTTGGGTCCGACATAAGACCTTATCTGCCTTTTTGAGCATCTTGGTCTCTTGCCTTTTTAGGTATTTGTACTGAAAGTCTGTCGTTTCCAATGAGGTAAAGTCCAAGCGCTCTTCCAAGGGCAGGCCATCTGCATCAAAGACCACCTTCACCTCTTTCCTTTTCAATACCCACCAGAGTCTATTGACCATCAGGGCCGGCATGGTGCTTCTGGGCATGATGATATCAACCCCTTCCTGCTTGATCAGTTTTTTGATCATCTTTCTCCCTTGGTAAGTAGTCCATAAGGTTCCCAGCAATGGATGTGGTTTTCTGGTAATGGGATGATGCCAATAGGCTATGCCTTTTTCTGCAGCCAGGCTTTTTAATTGCTTTACCTTATTTGGCTTGGCCCAGGAAAATTGGAGGATGGCACAGCTATATTCTCCCTGTTCCTGGAGGCCATCCAATATGGGCAGGAAAAGGCTTTCCAGGTAATTGGTGCTGTCACTGTCCCAGGTGATGAAGAGGAGTTTTTTGGGGTGGTTGACGTTATTCAAGTTAAGATAAAGTTATTGGGTGAGAGTAATATTAGATGCTAGACCCTAGACGTGAGACAGGAGACGTGAGATATAAGAGTAATGAAAAAAGATCCCGATAGTCATCGGGACAGGGTAAAGATCAAAGACTGGATACGCTTCCAAGTTACAAATGTGGAACAGCATTATTTGAAGAATTGAGTATCTAGTAGCTAGTAGCTTGTATCAAGAGTCAAGAACAAAGAGCAAAGACTGAGTATGGGACTAAGCTTTCAGCCTTAGACTTTTGACATTCAGCTTTCGGCATTCCTAATTAACCTTTTTCCCTCAAGACCCCGAAGGGGGAACAGCATTATTTGAAGTATCTAGTAGCTAGTATCAAGTAGCAAGGGTAAAGAGACTTGAGACTTGAGATAATAGAAGAAAGAACAAAGAGTAAAGACTGGATACGCTTCATATGACAAATGCTGAGCAGCTATAGCTCCTTGTCATTCTGACTGCAAGGAAGAATCTCTTTACGACATCGCATTATTTTTTACACTAGCCTGGGGATCATATATCTGCATATATTCGTTTTCCATGGATTCAAAGGGGCATTGCAAATGCCCGTTTATAGGGGTTCCACATTGCAAATGTGGAACAGCATTAATTGAAGAATTGAGTATCTAGTAGCTAGTAGCTTGTATCAAGAGTCAAGAACAAAGAGCAAAGACTGAGTATGGGACTAAGCTTTCAGCCTTAGACTTTTGACATTCAGCTTTCGGCATTCCTAATTAACCTTTTTCCCTCAAGACCCCGAAGGGGGAACAGCATTATTTGAAGTATCTAGTAGCTAGTATCAAGTAGCAAGGGTAAAGAGACTTGAGACTTGAGATAATAGAAGAAAGAACAAAGAGTAAAGACTGGATACGCTTCATATGACAAATGCTGAGCAGCTATAGCTCCTTGTCA
>NZ_JACODZ010000008.1 GCF_014280965.1 Echinicola salinicaeni | reverse complement strand
CATCCTTCATTTAAATAATTGTCTATTTTGTTATTCACTTTACCCAATATTTACCTGTCATTAAATCCTTTGCCCTCAAAGATTTTGGGCATACATTTTTCAATTCTAGCCATTCTGGTTTTGGATTGCTTGGCTTGAGAGAAATGCAATAAGTAGCCTCTTTGCCTACCAGGCGTCAAAGCTTCGAAAGCGGATTTGAAATCTGGGTTTTCTTCAAGCGCTTCTTGCAGTTCGCCTGGAACTTCGTATTCATCAGTCTTTTTTAATTCGACATTTACCCCCGCTTTTTCCACTTCAATGGCTTCATAAATATAAGCTTTGATGGTGGGTTCTAGTTCGATGATTTCTCCAGTTGAGGTAAAACGAAGTTGTCTGGCTGCTTGAACATTTTCTGTCTGCTGAACGAGAAGCTTTTCTTCATTCTTTAAAAGAGCACCTTTATGGAACAGGGCTGCACAGTATTCCTTGAATCCATGGATAAGTAGGATGTTTTTATTTTTAAAAGTATAGCAGGGTTTGCCCCATTTTAGCTCTTCTGTCAATCCGCAGTCCAAGACAATCCTTCTCAACTGCCTATATTCCTCCTGCCATTTCGAATCATTATCAAAAAAGAAATCAACTTTAGGGTTCATGGTAGTTATGTGGTTTTGTTTATCGATATTAGAATAAAAATAAAAAAATAATATTTAATGAAACGATAATCTTTTCTAAGTAAATATACGCTCCAAAAGTCAGCAAATCTTAATATTTACTTTTTAAGGATTTTGCGATTTAATATCCTTCGTAGGTCTAGGAGTTAATTGGACAAAGTGATCGCCAAGCATATCAGAAGAGACTTTCCATAACTAGGGGAAATCAAAAATCAAGTCTTTCTAGAAATCGATCAGTAATAAAGATAAATAAGATTACTATCTGTTAAATATTGATCTTCTTCATTTAATGACATCTTTAACCCTTTGGAGGATAACCAATGCAGATAGTCCGGTTAATAAGCCTATGAAGAGAATGGAGGAGTCAATGCCCAAACTATCTGCTATGATACCGGTAACCAAAGCACCTCCTGCATATCCCAAGTCCCTCCAAAAACGGAAGGTACCAAGACTCTCTGCCCTTTGACTGGGGTGGGTATAATCGGAAATGGCATTGATAAAAGTAGGGTAGACCAAAGCAGTACCTAAGCCCAAAACTACTCCAATGATCGCAAATTGGTTGAAGCTGTTTGCCCATATCAAAGTAATAATAGCTGCAGCTTGTAAAAGCATGCCATAAAAGAGCAACATTTTTTTTGAGTAAAGATCAGAAAGCCTGCCCGTAAATAATTGACTTAATCCCCAAATGGTAGGATATATGGCCGTTAGGATGCCAATATCCGTAGCATTGAAATTTTTATTTAATAATATCAAAGGCAATAATCCCCATATCATACCATCGTTAAGGTTGTTCACCAAGCCCGCTTGTGTAATGCCACTTAAGGATTTGTGGGTAAAAGAGGTGTTGAGGAATACTTTTTTGAGAAAGGGAATATCACTTTTTACTCCTTCATTAGAGACATGGTGAATGGTGTCTTTGATGAAAAAGAAGGAAAAAAGAAGCCCTAAAATGGAGAAGCCAATCCCCAAATAGAAAGGATAAGGTCTTACTCCGTAGGTATTGGCAATCAGTCCGGTTAAAAAGGCTACTATTCCAACAGCAGCATAGCCTGCGAATTCATTAATTCCCACAGCAAGGCCTCGTTTTTTGCTGCCTACCAGGTCAATTTTCATCACCACAGCCATGCTCCAGGCTAGGCCTTGATTGATACCAAGAAGGAGGTTGGCAAATATAATCCAGTTCCAATTTTGCGAATAGATTAAAATAAAAGGAACCGGGAGGGCAAAAAGCCAGCCGATAACCAATAAGTTTTTACGACCTATGAGATTGGCCCACCTTCCTGTAAAATAGTTACAAATGGCCTTAGTAAGTCCAAAGGCAATGATAAAGGAAAAAAGTGCGGTTTTGGTAGAAATGCTAAATTCCTGCTCGGCAAGTTGGGGTAAGATGGATCGCTCAAGGCCAATCATGCCTCCTACAAAGGCATTGACAATCACCAGTAGTGTGAACTGCTTCCAATTCTCCTTTAAACCTAATTGTATATGGTCCATTCCTTTTTCCTAAAAGCTGATATTAAAGCATCTAAAATAACAGATCCTAATAATTATCTGTTCATCGGGATTCAGCCTCAACAAATGTTAAAGTTGGTAATTTAATCGGAAATTACATTCACCTCTTTGAACATAAAGGGATTATCACTCAGTCTTAATTTCTTGCCACTGGAAGAACTAACATTTTTGAGTATGACTTTTTGGGTAATGACATAGGGATATTTCTCTTTGAAGTTTTCATCGATCATTTTGGGATTGATATTGGAGAAAATGGCAGGACCTTGATATTCCTCTGTATGGTTTGTGTCCTCGATTCGGAGATTTTCTATGATGATCTTTTCTGGCATATAGCAGGTATAACCGAAATCATGTTGTCCTGAATAAGACCCATTGATCAGGTTGGCATGACTGGGCTGGCCACCAGAAGGGATAAAAGTACAATCCCTGATAATGAATTCCCCTTGCCAGGTACTGCCATAGTCCGAGCGCAGGTTGATTAGGCTCCTTCCGCGTACAGTAGTGTTTTCGACCAAAAGGGTGCCACTACCAATGGCATTGATTCCCATGTGCCCTAAGGTGGAGTTTCGGATAGTGGCATTGGCGACTCCCATGTGTGCATCAAAGCGGGAGAAAGTGCAATTGTCATACAATAGGTTTTTACTATAGTTGGAACCCATAATTCCCCAATAGGTGCGGTCATTGATATCATTGGTTTGTTGGCAATTCTCAAAGCTGATATTAAGGGCCCGATTGACGCTGATATCATAAGTGCCCATGGAAACAGGCTTTCCTGCATTGCCGATGGTTTTATAGGTTTTATGGCCAGTCAGCAGGGTGTTTTTAACTTTTACATTGGCGCAATCCCGAATATTGATAAAACCGCCATAGGGTGCTCCATGGTCTCCCTCGCCTTGAATACGGTGTTCCAATCCATCCAGTAGCACATTGGATCTACGGATAGCAATGTTTCGACTATAATAGGTATACTTCGATTCTGCCTGATTGGCAATGGTGGTAAACCGGCCTCCGGTGATGGTCAGCGTTTTTTGGTCCATAGGCAGCACCCTAATATCCGTAATCTGATCAAAGTCCCAAATGATAGGAGCATCCATATCCACATGGCCATTTTTATCCACCACAAAGATATCCGTCTGCGCATGTCCATTGTTTTGATTCAGCCCATATCGTATATAATGTTTGACATAGGAATTAGTAACTGTGATCAGTGATGGTTGGGAAAGGCTAAGGTCTATCTTCTCCTGATTTCTTTTTAATGATGTGATGCCATCAATTTGGTAGGCTTGCTGGCTGGAGCTGACCATGAAAATGGAAGCGTTCCGGTTTTGCACATCGGTATCATCGATGATAAAGGCTGCCGAGCCGAAATCCGTATCCGTTTGGATGATGGCTGTACGCTCTTTTCCTCCAATATAGTAGGTAGCTCCTTTATCGGCTTGAACCTTCAGGCCATGTTGGTTGGCAAATGCATGGGCAGCAACAATAGCGTCCATATCATCTGTTTTTCCATTGCCTTTGGCGCCAAAGTCCCCATAGTTTAACCATCCCTGGGATTTAAATTTCTGTACATCCTTTGCGGAAACGTTTACCTGTAATTCACCATTTTCATTGGTGCTCACTTTTGTCTTTTTCTTCAATGAGGTGATCAAAACTTGGTCTTGTCCTTGGACTACCATAACAGTGCTTATTATGCAGAACAAAAGGAGAATATATTTCATCATGGGTTTATTAATGGGAATAATTTTAGAAAAATTCAGTTAGATCCTTAGAAAATAGGTTTGTACTTAAATCAGCTTACAAACTGGCGATTTTTATTTTCTTTCCAAAAAAATAAATGATGAATGGATGTAACTGCTATCAATTGTACTTAAAATTGATGAGACCTTTTTAAAGTAATTAAATCAGGCCCCGATTGTTTTTGGGGACTGGGATAGATGTATTTTAATTATTATGAATATCTGCTTTGATGCCAGTAAGCATATAACCTATGCTCAAGTGGTTGGAAGTCTGAAGACCGAGCTGATACTTTAATCAAAGCGATCGCTTTAAATTCGCTCTTAATTTTTATTTGTAAAATTGTGGATATACAGATTAACTATTTTCCTCTATGGCTTGAAGGATAATTCCACAAGCCTGGTTGATTTCTTCATCTGTAATGGTAAGTGGCGGGGCAAGTCTCATACTATCATCGCAGAATAAGAACCAATCAGTGATTATTCCTAATTCAATAGCACGGTCGATTATAGGTTTTAGGGTATCAAAATCCTCAAATTCCACCGCCATCATCAGGCCCTTATTTCTGATACCCTTTATTTTTTTGTGTTTTAGCAGTTTTTTGAAAAGATTCGCTTTATGTTCCACCTTATTGATCAGGTTTTCATTTTGTAAGACTTCAATAGTCGCTAATGAAGCTGCACAGCTCACAGGGTGGCCTCCAAAAGTAGTAATATGTCCCAGTAGTGGATTGCTTTTAAATACGGCCATAATCTCTTGAGAAGATATAAAGGCCCCAATTGGCATTCCTCCGCCCATTCCTTTGGCGCAAACTACAATATCAGGCTGAATATCATAATGATCAAAAGCCCAGAATTTACCTGTTCTACCAAAGCCTGCTTGTATTTCATCGAGAATCAAGAGGGTTCCTGTTTCATTGCATCGATGCCTTAGCGCTTGAAAATAGGCCTTGGATCCTACCTGAATACCTGCTTCTCCTTGAACTGTTTCAACTATAATGGCCGCAGTGTCCTCTGAGATCTTTTCAAGATCTTCCACTAGTCCAAAATGGACATGGCTCATTCCCGGCAATAGAGGTCTGTAAGCCCTTTTGAATATTTCATTTCCTCCAACAGAAAGGGCACCATGCGAAGAGCCATGGTAAGCATTTACACAGCTGATAATTTCTCTTCTTCCAGTAAACCTCTTTGCCAGTTTCAAAGCTCCCTCGACTGCTTCACTGCCACTGTTGACCAAATAAACATTGTCAAGTTCTTCAGGAAGCGTGTCTGTAAGGGCTTTTGCCAGCAAAGTCTGCGGTGACTGTACATATTCACCATATACCATTAAATGCAGGTATTTGTCTAGCTGCTCTTGAATAGCTGCCAATACTTTAGGATGTCGGTGGCCCACATTACTTACGCCAATTCCAGAAATCAAATCAATGTATTTTTCTCCTTTTGGGCCATATAAATAAATACCCTCAGCCTTTTCTATTTCAATCAATAAAGGAAAGTCTGTAGTTTGGGCTAAATGGGATAGAAAGAGCTGTCTGTTATTCATGATAAGAGGTCCTACTGGAAATTTTTAATTTGATCCTTCAAAATTACAAGGTTTTGTTGGAATCCATAAATAAGTGAAGGACTAATCCAGTATTCTTGATATTAGCATTCTATTAACTGATTAATTTTTATAAGCATTTTTTTTGCCATGAGAAGCGAACGATAAAATCAAGTATTTATAGGGCTTTATCTACTATTTTTCCTTTATTTTACGGTCTTATAGAACCAACTCACTGATTACTTAATAATGGAATTATTTGATGTAGCCGTTATCGGCAGTGGACCTGCTGGAGCATCTGCGGCCTATAACCTAGCCAAGAGAGGGATATCCACTGTTTTGATAGAAAAAGAGAAACTGCCGAGGTATAAAACCTGTGGTGGGGGATTTGTTTTCAGAGGTAGGAGGAGATTACCTTTTGATATTTCTGAGGTGGTAGAAAGAGAGTATAATCAAATCAGCTTATACTTTGAAAATGAAGATATCAAATTGAGTGCTTTCAGGGAAGAGCCAGTAGTAAGCATGGTGATGCGTGATAAGTTTGATCATTTTATCATCAAAAAATGTCAAGATCTTGGCGTGGTGATCAAAGAAGGCCATAAACTTACTGGGGTTGTTTTCGGAGAGCATTTGGTTTTAAATACTGATCGGGGTGATATAAAGGCCAAGATGGTAATTGCCGGTGATGGTGCCTTGAGCCCAACAGCAAAAATGGCCGGATGGAAGGAAACTCGAAACCTTATTCCTGCCTTGGAATATGAAGTGGAGGTAGGGCCTGAGGATTTTGAAAGGCTGTCTACCGAAATTCGATTTGATGTGGATACCATTCCACAGGGGTATGCATGGAGCTTTCCTAAGGAAAACCACCTTTCATTAGGCGTGGCCTCTACCAAAAAGACCCGTATTAATCTTAAAGATTATTATAAAAAGTATTTGGAAAAATTGGAAATCAGGGAAGTGATCAAGGAAGAGGCACATGGTTTTCAAATTCCTATTTCACCCCGTACAGATGGTTTTTATAGAAACAAGGTGTTTTTAATTGGAGATGCAGCAGGGTTTGCTGATCCGATTACTGCTGAAGGAATATCAAATGCCCTATTGAGTGGTGAATTGGCAGTTGAAGCTATAGTAGAGGCGGGACTTGATCCAGGAAAGGCTGGTGAAATCTATGAGGCTAAGCTGGGTGAGTCCATGTTGCCTGAAATCCAAACAGGTTTGACTGTTTCCAAGTGGTTTTATAGCCAAAGAATGATCAGGAACTTTCTGATGAAGAAATTTGGCGATCGATTTATCAATTCCATGACGGATGTCTTTTTGGGAAACAGGAGCTATCCGAAAGATCTTTTGCAGAGCCTGAAAGCAAAGGTGAAGCAATTGGTTTAAGAATTTATGATTATCCGTTTTTCACACCTGTAGATTTATTTCTCACAGATTTCACGAATTTCCACTGATTTACCTAGCGGCCAGAGAGGTTTAATTAATTATTTATGTGAAATATGTGCCATTTTGAGAGAATGTTTTGAAGGGAAATACTTACTGGGGGAATAGCGGATATACAGAAAGAATTAAAACAAGCTAGTAAAAGAAAAACCATCTGTTCCAGTGAGGAGCAGATGGTTTTTTGTTTTGAAATTAATTGTTCTGGTCTATAGTTATTCATATTGCAGATGAAAAATGGGGCAGAAGGACCTATTGATTTTCACCGCATCAATACCTGAAGGCAATTCCAAAAGAAGTATTGATCCTGTTAATATCGGATATGTTTAAACCGGTTTGATAATCAATTCCTGTGAGTAAAGACCATTTTTTTGCAATATGAAATCTTAAGGCGGCTCCGAAATCTCCACCTAAATAATAGGATTCTGAAGCGGACCTACTTGATTCTTCTGAATAGTACATTCGCCCAACACGGGCTTTTAGATCCAAATCAAGTTGGTCATTAATATGAAACATGTACATAGGTCCAAGTAGTATGGCACCAAAAGAACTGGTTATTTTAGTGTTGTCCTTATTTTTTATATATGCTCCACCTTGCCATTTACCAGTAAAGCCTAGGCCAAATTTAAAAACATATCCAGTCTCGATCAAATTAAGGTTTAGTCCTATATTTCCAACGGGAATTGAATTGCTGTTATCACTTTTGCCGATAATTTGTCCTGATGGTCCATATATAGTTAAATAATGACTTTGGTTATTTCCCAAATTAACACTCGGTCCTAAGCTAATAGATATAAAGCCACGTTTTTCCTTTTCTTGGGCCATAAGTGTAGTAATAACAGTACAAAAGATAAATAGGAGTGTAATTAGATTTGTTTTCATACTTTCTGAAAAAAAGTTAAGTAAGTATTAAGTGTTTTAGGTGGTAAAGAAAATATTTTGGATTAAATAAACACAAATTTATACGTTTAAAGTGATTCATTTTAACAATGGATGACTTAATTATTTAAAAGAGCTAGAATTAGTAAGCTTCAATTTGATCAAAAAAATATATAACTATTTAAGGTTCCCCCTTGATATTTCTATATGAGATAATAATTCTTAAGACTTGTTCTCTTTTTAAATCATAAAAAACGTCAAATGAACCATTTATAAGATTTTGATGTGGATATAGGTAATTTTACCTTTTTATATTATTGTAATTCGTATAAATTGCAAATTAGTCATTAAGATAAATCAGAAATAAAATGAATTTTAAAAAAGTACTATTACCTGTTATAGCAGGTGGCTTTTTGGCAGTTCCGGCCATGTCCCAAGAGATGAAGAAAATTAGCTTACCTCCTGAAGCTACTGAAGTTTGGGAACCGGAGCCAAGAATTGTAACACCAGGTGCTGAAAACCATCTACCACCATCGGATGCGATTGTATTATTTGACGGTACTAATTTAGATGCATGGCAAAGCAAAAAGACTGGGGGAGCAGCAGAATGGACCGTACATGATGGTATTTTTACCGTGAAGCCAGGTACTGGTGAAATTGTTACCAAGGAATCATTTGGAGATGTGCAGGTGCATATTGAGTGGAAGGCACCTGATGTGGTAAAAGGTGAAGGTCAGGGAAGAGGAAATAGTGGTCTATTCTTTATGGACAGGTATGAAGTACAGATATTGGATTCTTATGATAACAGAACCTATTCCAATGGTCAAGCAGCGTCCTTGTATAAGGAAGGCATTCCTTTGGTAAATGCTACACGTTCCCCGAAAGAGTGGAATACTTATGATGTTTTTTTTACTGCTCCTAGATTCAATAAAGATGGAATGCTGATTTCGCCCGCTTATGTTACGGTGATCCATAATGGTATCTTGGTACAAAACCATTATGAGGTGAAGGGAACGACAGCCTATATAGGCGTTCATAAATATGAGCCGCATGAAGCTGAACTACCAATTAAACTTCAGGATCATGGAAATCCGGTTAATTTCAGAAATATCTGGGTTAGAAAACTTTAATATAGCCTTATGAAATTATAATAAAGCCCCTTAGTTTGTGTTCCAGACAAGGGCTTTATTTTTGATTTTATAGGCAATTGCATTCTTATCAGTGGAAAACATTTATGGTGTCCTAACCATTTAGTTGAAAAAAGTGATGATTATTGGTTTCTGCTGGTATTATATTATCCATTATTTTTAAGAAAAACAATATGTCATCAAGAAGAAGATTTATACAAAATACCTTATTGGCATCTGCAGGAATGGCCATGCCAAATATTTTGAGTGCTAAGGAATTTGGACAGTTTACTCGTAGTGTGGGGGCCAATGACCAGATCAATGTCGGCTTGATCGGTGCCAAAGGAATGGGCTGGTCCAATATGAATTCATTTTTGAAAATGCCACAGGTCAATTGTGTGGCCATTGCCGATGTAGACCAGAGAGTTTTGGATCAGCGTGCTGAAGATGTGGTGAAGCTTAGAGGGAAAAAGCCAAAATTGTATAAGGATTATCGCAAGCTTTTAGAGGATAAGGATGTGGATGTAGTGATCAATGGAACACCAGATCACTGGCACTGCTTGGTACTTACTGACAGTCTTGCAGCAGGCAAACATGCTTATACAGAAAAGCCTTTGGCCAACTCTATTGAGGAGTGTAATATCATGGTTAAGGCCCAAGAAAGGTATGGGAAGTTGGTGCAGGTAGGGCAATGGCAGAGAAGTGGTAACCAATATGATGATGCCATCAAATTTGTTCAGTCTGGGCAACTTGGAAATATCCGATTGGTAAAGGCATGGGCATATCAGGGCTGGATGAAGCCAGTTCCTGTGAAACCTAATTCAGCAGTGCCAGCTGGTGTGGATTATGATATGTGGTTGGGGCCTGCACCAAAGCGGCCATTCAATGAAAACCGTTTTCACTTTAATTTTAGATGGTTCTGGGATTATGCTGGTGGATTGATGACAGACTGGGGAGTTCATGAGATTGATATTGCCTTGTTTGCCATGGGTGTAAGTGCACCTAAATCCATCATGGCCTCAGGAGGTAAATTTGCCTATCCTGATGATGCTTCAGAAACTCCTGATACCCTTCAGACGGTCTATGAATTTGATGGATTCAATATGCTTTGGGAACATGCTACTGGAATTGATGGTGGAAACTATGGCTATACTGAGGGTATTGCATTTATTGGAAATAATGCTACACTAGTAGTCAACCGTGGAGGCTGGGAAATTATCGCTGAAAAGAAAGGTGGTAAGCCTGTGATTGAGGGAATGGCCAGGGTGAAGCCTGAAGGAAATGCACTGGATAAACATACCCGAAATTTTATTGATGCTATCGCTGCGAATGATGAGTCTATGCTTCACTGCGGTATTAAAACGGGAAGTGTGGCTGCTATTAATGCTCATATGGGGAATATTGCTTATAAAACTGGGCAAAAGGTTTATTGGGATGCCGAAAAAGGCTTGTTTACAGATAAAGAAGCTAATAAATTGGTCTCTGCCCATTACCATAACGGATGGGAATTGCCAAAGATATAAGGCGAAATAGTTTTTATAAGTAAATCTAGGTGTAGCATATGCTACACCTAGATTTATATTCTCACTTTTTTACTACTCATCTAATATCGCTACCACCCTTGAAGGTCCTGCAGAGGCACCAACAAGTTTGAGAGGGAAGGCGGCGACCTTAAAGCCAGAATAGGGAAGGGCGTCAAGATTGACCAGTTGCTCCATATGGCAATATTCTTTATCCTGACCAACCAAATGGGCCTCCCAAAATAGATCTGGATTATTGCTTTCTTTTGCCTTTTGGATCATATAGGGTAGAGGAAGATCCCAACCCCAAGCATCGATGCCCATGACTTTGATGCCTTGGTCTATTAGCCATTCTGTAGCTTCTTTGCTCATTCCGGTACCTTTCTTATGAAAGTCCTTAGTACCATTAAATTGATCCCTACCGGTTTTGATCAAGACTATCATTCCTTTTTCCAACTTTAGATTTTGGGCTTCTAGGAATTCTTGAATATCCTCTATAGTAATGGGATCAAAATCTGCCTTATGTTTCATATCAATCACAAGGCCCTCTCCAAAGCACCAATCCAATGGGATTTCGTCAATGGTTTTGGACCTTTTGTCATTGGTAGTGGGAGAATAATGCCAAGGAGCATCAATATGGGTAGTGGCATGTACGCCCATTTTTTCAATGGTATCATCCGCCCAACCAATAAAGCCTTTAGGGAAAAGTCTGAAAGGCAAGCCAATGATCCTGATTAGCCATTTGGCTTTATGATGGGGTTTATGCTTTATTTTTACACGCATAAACCACGGATCTTCTTTATTGAATTGTATAGGTTTTGATAGGTCTATTATTTTACTCATGCTGAATTGAAAAGTACAGTTAAAAATATAGTTTAGGTGCCAAACCTATAAGTTAAAATCTATAATTACAAAAATGGGGAATTTTAGAAAAAGGAAGGCCAGATTAATTTAGTCTAGCCTTTTATAATTAATGGTGGTGATTGGAATTATGATAATGCTCTTTGATGAGGTCCCTTCCAAAGTCTCCATCAAAATCCCTCCAAACAGAGTGGATATGATTGGCCTTGTTTTGGGTATTGTCAAACTCTATTAAGAAGGTTTTTCCTTGAACTCTATAATAATGTCCTATTCCCGATTCAGTAGCACCTGCCCATCCAAAGGTAATTTCATCTAATTCTTCCTTTTTCAGGTTCTCCATCCTTTGCTTTGCCAAATTCTCGGGCATATTGGAAAGGTAAACATCGATTAAATCCAACAATTTTGATTGTTGATCAAGTTGGAGGTTTTTATATCTGATCCCAACAGGTTTCAATGGATCAACCTCCTTGTCATTTTTGGTGATAATATCAGGAAAAGCCTCTTGGTCCAATAGTGCCATTTGTTTTTGTTCAGCATTAAAGGAGTTGATTAATTCAAAGCCAAGGTCTTCTTCTTGGGATAAGGTTCTTTCTCCTTTTCTGGGGCCGCTCAGAATTGTAGCAGGATTGGCTCCCATAAACCTAGGGGCAATGGAAACTTCTTTATCATCAATGGTGAAGTTGAGGGAAAGGTGATGCCCTTCAAAGGACCAGGACCAGATTTTATCCTTAGTAGGGTCACCATAAAACGCAGCATAGTATTTTTCTGGATCCCGCATTGTGGAATTGCCAGAAAGTTCTGCCAATACATTTTCCAGATCTATAATTTTTAGGGTTTTATCATAGCCGGATTTCGAAAGGGAACTTTTCAGCAAATTAAATAGGGCATCTTTTTGCTCTTCGTTAAGCTCTGCTAAAGATATACCTGCTCTTTCAAACATGGTAGCTGGGAAGTAGTGCCAGTTTGATTTGGAGTCATGGTCAAAATTAAGCAGGGTTTTGGCCTTTTGTTCGGTATTCAAAGCGTTCAGGAACCGTTGAGCGAGCTCCTCGTTGCTGGGATGAAATGAAAGCAGGAGTGGTACCAAATAAATAATGAGCAGTAGGGGCATTTTATCCATGATATATTATTAGGTTAGATGAGAAATTACATAAGAAAAATAATATTTTCAGCAATTTCTCCATGAAGGGTTATTGTTTCAGTTCTTTTTACGTTTTAGAAATAATATTTGTTAATATATGAAAACTTCAAAAATGGTTCAAAGAATTTTATGTGTTAGGAAAAGATAGTATTGATCTTAGGATAAAAAGTATAGGCAAAGCGGGAGATTAGAAGCCTGATTTTTGAGTGGAGAAGTTAAAATGGAGATTTTGAATTATATAAAAAAAATAAAGCCGAGACTTTTAGTCTCGGCCTGTTAAGTGGGATATGTATCTAGAATTCTTTTTCTCCAAATTCACTTTTTATAAACCTGGACTTGTTTTTAGTTCTGTTGAGGGTATAGCTAATATTGATCATAATCATATCGACCTCATAGACATAATTGGTGGTCGTATAAAACTCATTTGGTCGCCAAGTAGTGATACGTTGTTCATTGGTATTCAATAGACCCATATCCATATTTAGCCATTGAAGGGTAGTGCTCAGTCTATCATCAAGGAATGATTTCCTAACAGTAAGATTAGGAGATAGAAACCTGGAATCTTCACCTTGAGCAGTATTTCTTTTAGAAAGATAATTAAGCGTCCATTGAAGGCTTAGTGTGGAGGATAGATCAAAGCTAGTATTGGCATTGATGGAATAAACCCAGCTAGAAGTGTCTACTGGTCTGTCATCAAATTCACCCTTGATATGGTACTTATATAAATTTCCTCCTGCAAATATTTGCCACCAAGACGTAGGGTTCAGTTCCAGACCGGTTTCTATTCCCAAGGAACGACCTCTGCCTACATTGGAATAAATACGGTTCAGAATGGTGTCATTATAAACAGTATTCACCCTATTAACTAAGTTTTGAACATTTCGGTAATACGTTGTTGCAAAGAAAGAATTGCTGCCAAAATCTTTCACCAAGCCAATTTCTGTCAGGTCAATAAATTCAGGTAATAGCGTAGGGTCTCCTTGTTCAAGTGTTTCAGAGTGCTCTCTTTCAGGGAATGGATTCATTTTGAAAGTAGTCGTTCTTTCTACTCTTTTGCTGTAAGCAGCTTTTATTCTCAATTCATCATTTACTGCATATTGCAGACTGGCAGAGGGATAAGGCTTAATAAAATCATAATAATAGCTTGTGTCTACTGTCGCAGCTTTATCCATTAAGTCTAGTTTCCTGTCCATAAATTCCAGACGCAGTCCTGCAGCATAGCTCCATTTTCCTTTCTCTCCGGTCAATTGTCCATAAGCTGAATGGATTTGTCTACTAAGATCTACTTTACTTGAAAATTCGGGTACTAATTCGAACTCCCCAGTTTCATTGTTTTTGCGTTCATAAACAAAATCACCGGTGTGGTTCAGGTTTCTGAATTGATAACCCGCTTCAAAGCTACCAATGCTCCATGGGCCAGCTTGATAATCTATTTGGAATCGCGTACCATGTAGTGGGTTGTCATTGGTATTGTATTCGTCTTGGTAGACAAAATCGGTATCAGGATAACCGAGGTTTCTGTTTGTAGTTGGTCCTCCCAACATGGTATACTCATACAAAAAGGAGGTGCTTAACTTTGAATCATTCTTAAAGCTATGGCTATAATCAAAGCTTCCCAAAACAAAATCACCTCTTCTGATTCTCAGGTTTTCGTTATAGTATTGCATACTATAAATTTCTTCACCATCTACCATTTGATGGTTATCATAATAAACGATATCGGCAGTTCTGTCCTTACTTCTCTTTCCACCATAAAAGCCCAAGCTGAAATTATTGGCTTTATTAGGAGTGTATCCTACCGTGAAGCGGCCAGAATAGGCTTTCTCAACAAAACTTCTTTCTCCATCTGAAGGAAAATAAGTGGTGGTATCTTCGCGCATTGTATACACATTGCCTTCTCTTCTACCTGCTATATCATTCCTTAGATAACTGGCACCTAAAGATAGATCCCATTTGTTTCGGCGGTGGTTAATGGTAAAGTCTGCTCCATAGCGCTTAGGGGTTTCCTTATTGTCGTAGTTTTCGATACTTGGTGCACCTATTTTTGTGTTGAGTTGAACAAAGGTCCCATCCGTAGCCCCTTTACTGGTAATGATATTAATCAGTCCAGCTTTTCCTTCAGGATCATATTTGGCAGATGGTGCTGTAACCAGCTCAATATTTTCAACGCTGTTTGCTGGAAGCTGGCTAAGGATCATATTGGCATCAGACTGTACAGGTTTACCATTGATCATCACTACAAATCCTGTAGCGCCTCTTACAGAGATATCTCCATTTGCATTAATGCTGACTGAGGGAAGATTCCTTAAAACATCCACTGCAGTTCCCCCTTGACTGGCTTGGAAATTAGCTGCTTCAAATACCTGCCTGTCAATTTTATGCATGGTAGTGAATTTCTTACCGGATACTTCTATTTCTTCCATTAATTGCTGGTTGGCAGAAAGAAGAATAGTTTTCAAGTCTACTACTTTGGACTTTTCTATTCTAATATTGCCAATTGTTTTGGTCTCGTACCCCATAAATTGGGCATTAAGGTAATAGTTACCTTTTTTCTGTTGGACAATATTAAAACTTCCATCAGCAGCAGTCACGGTGCCAGCTACCAAAGAGCTATCTGATGCATTGTACAGGGCCACTGAAGCATATTCTAGTGGGCCATGATCATCTGCATCTACAAGAATTCCACGTATGCCTGTTTGGGCAAAAGTGAATTGGGTAATGATAATTAAAAAGAAAGATAATACTAACTTATTCATAATAGGTTTGATTTCCCGCAAATTTACGGCCTGCTGAGGTGTGTTAACGGTAATTATTTCCCAATTATGGTATTATTGGGCATTTGCCTTACTTCTGTAGTCCAATGGCGTCAGGGTGGTAGAGGATTTGAAAAACTTCACAAAATTGGAGGAATCGGTGAAATTAAGCTGATGGGCAATTTCTGAAACATTATTATTGGTATGAGTCAAAAGGTTTTTTGCTTCCATTAATACCCTTTCTTTGATCAGTTCCTTGGCAGTGGCGTTAACTGCAGCTTGACAGGTCTTGTTCAGTTTTTTAACTGATATTCCCATTAGCTTAGCATAGTCCTCTGAGTTCTTATAATCAATATAATGCTCATTGAGGAGTTCTTTGAAATTGGAAAAGTCACTGGCTACTTTGGGGTCTGTTTTTCTGCTTTGGGAGGAATATTCAAAGCCTTTCAGTACCAGTAGGTTAAGGAATGCAGATAGTATTTCTAAATTTCCCCCAGCTTTATATTCTCGGTAGAAGTCTTCCAACATCTTGAAAAAAACTCCATTATCATTCATATTAAAATGTTTGGGAAAGTTAAAAAGGTAGTTTTGAGCCTTTGGATAAAGTGAAAGCATTTCCTCTTTAAACAGAATCACAAAACCATCGGGGATTTTGGAGAAATCCCAACAGTGTACTTGACCAGGACCTAAGTAAAAGGCCGTTGGAGGGTGAACATCAAAAGTTTCATCACCAATGGTATGATGACCCGCTCCTTGAAAAAGAAAAATAAGCTCATGATAACCAGCGTGTTTGTGTGGTTTTGTAGGCTTGATTACTGGTTTCATCTTGGAAACCTTAATAAGTTGTTCCTCTGCTAACTTATTATTTGATGTAAATTCCATTATTGATGTGAAATATATGGGTACAGCTTTAAAGAGTGCTAATTTACGATCAATTTTTCTTTTTGATAGATTACTTTTATGAGTGGTAGATAAACGAGTAACTTATTCTTAAAATTTAATCAAATGCTGTTCCTGATTTGCAATCAGGAACTCAAATAATAGGGGATTTTAAATCCCGCTATATTAGCTCTTCCACATTTTAAATGTAGAAGAGTATTGGCTAGTTCTAGCCATGATAGACTAGTCTAGTGATGATTTATAAATTCTTTATAGTATTGATCAATTTCTTGGGTGCTTAGATTGCTATGGACCAATAACTGATTTCTGAAAATCAAAGGTTTCTCTTTGCCTAAGTCAATCGGAATCCGACCAGGGAAAGCCATGTTTTGCATACTATTGGCATTTCTTAATATCCAGCCTTTATATTGAGGGAGTTTTTGGGGGTCACCCATGATCACAATACCAGATTTTGAATTTCCATTAAAGGAACCTTCGAGGTTCATCCAGGGGCCTGCCTGAACTGGAAGATTTTGTGGAGTAATTTTCTTTCCTTCTGAGGTGAATTGGATGTCTTCTGGTAATTTGATTCGGGGAGAAAAGCCTCCGTAGCCCTTTTGATCTTCAGAACCGCCTAATTGTAAATTATCCATAAGAGCTGTGAGCTTGATCTCAAAAATAAGACTATATGCTTCATTGGATAGTTTTTGATAGGAAATCTTAATGTTTTCTCTAAGAACAGGCTGCTGATTAAGGCTATCCGAAACCCAGTTGACCTCTGCTTCAAGTTCTGCGATATTGTTTTTGATATGGGTATTGGTGCTTTTGACATTCCAACTGATGCCCTCACAAAACCAAGGATCGGCTATTCTTTGTCCATTTATATAGAGTTGATGCCAGGTCCAAAAGATCCCTCGATGATGAAAATGATCTTCCGGGAAATCCTCTGTTAGTATTTCCCCATTTAGACCATATAAAGGATGAATATAATTGGCCCTGGGGTATTTGCCCTCAAGACTTTTAGTTGCTGTTTGATAGAAAAAGCGGGCTTCACCATCTTCTGAGAGCAAGATACCATCAGCAGTTTTTTGAAAGGAAAGGTTTTGCCCATATAGGTTAGCTGAACTAAAAAGGGCTAAAAGTAATAAAAGCTTGAAAAGGTGCTTATCCATGGTTTGATTATTAATTCAAACCTTAAATTAAGGTATATCCTCGACTCTACGAGATGATGGACAGATAATTTTCTTTAGTAGACAGTACAGTACCCTATGGTTTTGGTCTAATAAAAAAAGGGTCAGGGATAATTTTGTTTAAAACAAAAAAGCAGCGCCCGATAAGGCGCTGCTTTGAATATACTTAAGCTGAATACAACTTATTTTCTAGCGATAGCTTTTTTAGCTGCTTTAACAATATTGTCCGCATTCAATCCGTATTTTTCCAAAAGGTCAGTTGGTTTGCCTGATTCACCAAATGAATCATCTACACCAATGAATTCCTGTGGAGAAGGATTGTTTCTGGCCAAAGTTTGGGCAACACTGTCACCAAGACCACCATTATATTGGTGTTCTTCAGCAGTTACACAGGCGCCAGTTTTGGCTACAGATTCCAAGATAGCCTCAGTATCCAGGGGCTTGATGGTGTGGATATTGATTACCTCAGCACTGATGCCTTCTTCTCTTAGTTTTGCTTCCGCTACTACAGCTTCCCAAACCAAGTGTCCGGTAGCAAAGATGGTCACATCTGTACCTTCGATCATTTTCCAAGCCTTACCAATTTCAAATTTTTGGTCAGTAGGAGTGAAGATAGGCCATTTTGGACGACCAAATCTCAAATAAACAGGGCCTTCATGCTCAGCGATGGCCATGGTTGCTGCTTTTGTTTGATTGTAATCACAAGGGTTGATTACAGTCATATTTGGCAACATTCTCATCATGCCCAAATCTTCTAGAATCTGGTGGGTAGCACCATCTTCCCCTAAAGTCAATCCGGCGTGAGAGGCACAGATCTTTACGTTTTTCTCTGAATAGGCAATGGACTGACGAATTTGGTCATATACACGTCCAGTTGAGAAGTTGGCAAAAGTACCGGTAAAAGGAATTTTACCATTGATGCTCATACCAGCTGCCAAGCCCATCATATTGGCCTCTGCAATACCTACCTGGAAGAATCTTTCAGGGAATTCCTTCTGGAAGGCACCCATTTTAAGGGATCCGATAAGGTCAGCGCAAAGCCCCACTACGTTAGGGTTTTTACGTCCTGCTTCTAGCAAGCCATCCCCAAATCCAGAACGGGTATCTTGCTTTTCTGTATAGGTGAATTTAGTTTCTAAAGTCTTTTCCATTTTTTGATCTGTTAAGCCCAATGCTTGAAGGTGTTCAATAACTGGGCGGTTAACGGTTTTGTTGATTAATAGTCACCAAGGGTTTCTTCCAACTGACCCAAGGCATTCTCCAATTGTTCGTCACTTGGAGCGATTCCGTGCCACTTGTGTGTGCCTACCATAAAATCAACGCCATATCCCATTTCTGTATGAAGCAGGTTCAATACCGGCTTACCTTTGCCCAATAGGGTTTTGGCATACTCTAAACCAGCAACTACTGATTCCATATCGTTGCCCTTAAGGGTGTCGATCACTTCCCAGCCAAAAGCTTCCCATTTAGCTTTTAGATCTTGTAGGTTCATTACGGCATCTGTTGGACCATCTATCTGCTGACCATTGAAGTCAATGGTCGCAATCAAATTGTCCACTTTATGGTGTGGGGCATACATGGCGGCTTCCCAGATTTGTCCTTCTTGTTGCTCACCATCTCCCATCAAGGCATAAACTACCCCTTCATCACCATCGATTTTTTTGGCTTGGGCAGCACCAATGGCTACAGAAAGTCCCTGACCCAAAGATCCGGAAGCAATTCTGATACCTGGAAGACCTTCTTCAGTTGCTGGGTGGCCTTGTAATCTACTATCGATCTTTCTAAAAGTCTTTAGCTCTTCAGTATTGAAATATCCGCTTCTGGCCAATACACTGTACCATACTGGTGAAATGTGACCATTGGAAAGAAAGAATAGGTCTTCACCTTTCCCCTCCATGCTGAAGTCGGATTTATGATTCATTTGATTGAAATACAGTGCCACGAAGAATTCTGTACATCCCAAAGAAGCACCTGGGTGCCCGGATTGTACTTCGTGAACCATACGTAAAATGTCCCGTCTCACTTGTGAGGCAGTCTTTTTTAGTTGTTCGGTGGATAGCTTTTCCATTTTAAAGGAATTAATTAAGTATTTGATTTGAATGTTCTTTTGTTTTTACTTTCTCAATGATCTCTGCAATCTTGCCTTCCTCATCGATGACAAAGGTGGTCCTTACAGTGCCCATATAGGTTCTGCCATAATTTTTTTTCTCCCTCCAAGTATTATAGAGTTCGTGAACCTGTTTGTCTTCGTCAGCAATCAAAGAGAATGGGAGGTCATGTTTTTCAATGAACTTTTGATGAGACTTCTCTGAGTCCGTACTGATACCGAAAACTACATAACCGGCATCGATCAAGGCATCATAGTTATCTCTTAGATTACAAGCTTGGGTAGTACAGCCAGGAGTGTTGTCCTTAGGATAAAAATATAAGACGACTTTCTTGCCTTTATAGTCAGATAATTTCACCGTGCTGCCATCCTGGATCTTGGCTTCAAAATCAGGTGCTTGCATTCCTACTTCCAGTGCCATGTTGTTTTGTTTTTTTAGGTTAAGTGTGATTTTGACAATTAAAGTTCTTGATTATTTCTTGAAAAACTAGAGTTTTCTTGAAAAAACTTTAGAATTTCCAGCATTATCTGTGACTTTTAACTCAAATTGACCTCTGAAAGGCTCTTTTGAGGTTCGCTGGGCCCAAATTACCCGGCTTTTATGTTCATATCGCATAACAACCCATTTCCCGTCAATTCTGGCTTCAAAGTCTTTTATCCCAGACCTGTCATCTCCAATGACAAACCTTAAACTGGAAGAATTGATCCTTATAGCCCTAATGCTAGGAGGGGTATTGTCTTCAGCGAGTACAAAAGTACCAAATTTTTTGGTTTTAAAGGTGAAATGGTCTCCTTCCCATTCGCCACCCAAGAATTGCTTCCAACCATTTTCATAAAGTTGGTAGGCATGAACATGTTCACGGTCTCCAGAATACTCGGAAACATCCATACTTACTGTTATTTCGCTTCTAAGATAATCACCTCTTTTATCATTTATCTTGATAGAAGGCCGACCATCATAAGTTCCTCTTTCGGTACTGAGGAAAAGACTTTCCAACAATGATTCCTTATCAAAACGGATATGGGTATAGCCATCACTGAAGGAATGTTCCTTATTGAAAGGAATTTTGGCTTGAATGCCAGGATAGATCATTTCAGTACATACATCTACAGAGTCAGGGACCCCATATTCCATATCCCATATATAGGTTCTAAACCTTGGGTCCTCGTAAGAAAGCATCACATCTAACATCAATCCATCAACATAGAATTTTGCCAACTTGTGCTGTTCTGCTTTATCGGTTCTCAGGATCATCCAGTTGTGAAAGAATTCTACTTTTTCCCTGGATCGACTATTGTATCGGATATCATATTTAGGGGCATCTCCCTTAAATTTCATCGTAAGGTCAGTATCGTTTCCAAAAATATCTTCCAATCTTACCCGAACATTTTTGATGCTATCTGGACTAACCTCTATGGCCCCACTATGCAACTGTTTTGGACTGTAATAATCAAATTGGTTATAGGCTGTCGTGTAAAGTTTGGTATATCGGTTTTGGTGTGTATGGGACAATAGGAAACGCCCAAGATTAAAATCCACTTTATCCACATTGACATCGAAGGTTTTTTGACCGTCTTCATAGATTTCAAAATGAGGGAAGCCGTTTCTATTATAGGCGCCATCTAATTTGTCATAGCCCCTTATCTCTATACCTACTTTTCCTGTAATGTGAATAGGCTGGTCCACTACGTATTTGTTGCCCCTAAAATTGGCCTTAATGACTGTTCTTTCAAATTTCCCATTGATCCTGCTGTCAAGTTCTAAGGGGGTCAGTGCGATGGAAGTTAGAGAGGGAGGGGTGCTGTCCTCAATTTCCTGAAAACCGTATTTTAGTGGATCTACTGCTCTATCCAAGGAGTCCCTGATTTCAAAATGAAGATGTGGCCCCCCTGAGCTTCCTGTATTTCCAGAATAGGCTATAATATCCCCTTTTTTTACAGGCAAGGCATTGGGCTCTGGATAAATCTCCAAGTCATTCTGCTCCGCCTCAATCATTTTTTTCCACATATAATCAGCTATGCGGTCATTAAAGTCCTTTAAGTGACCGTATAGAGAATACATCCCGTTGGTATGTTTCAGATAGAGTACATTGCCATAACCAAAGGAAGAAATTTTCATCCTGTATACTTTCCCGTCCGCAACGGCATATACAGGAAGTCCTTGTCTACCTTCGGTTTTAATGTCAATTCCGGTATGAAAGTGGTTTGGACGTATTTCACTCATATTCCCGGAAAGGTAATTACGCTCTCCCGGTTTTATGGGGAATTGAAAATAATCTATTTTCAATTGGGCAATGGCAGGCACTGAACAGCCCCCTAAAAGGAATATCAGTAGGAACTTATTTAATCTCAAAATCCAATAATTTTTTATCTTCTATATACGCTTCTAGGTGATCGCCAACATTTACTTTCCCAACTCCGGCCGGAGTTCCAGTAAATATCAAGTCTCCCTTTTTTAACGTAAAAAATTGTGAAATGTATTCCAGAATGACTCCAAAGTCAAAAAGCATCAAAGCCGTATTTCCCTTTTGCTTTTGCTCTCCATTAATAGTTAGATGAAAATTGATATCATTAAAATCTTGGATATCCTTTACTGGTAAAAACTGGCCAACCGGAGCTGAACCGTTGAATCCTTTGGCAATTTCCCAAGGCAAACCTTTTTCCTTACACTTTTTCTGAAGGTCTCTTGCTGTGAAATCAATCCCAATACCGATCTCTTCAAAATATCTATGGGCAAATTCCTTCTTTATAAACTTGCCTTCTTTGTTGATCTTAAGAACCAATTCTACTTCATGATGGATATCATTGGAAAAATCAGGCATATAAAAGGGCATATTGTTTTTCAATAATGCCGTATCAGGTTTTAGAAAAACGACCGGGTTTTCAGGTCTTTCATTTTCAAGCTCTTCTATATGTTCTGTATAATTTCGGCCTATGGCAATGATTTTCATGAAATGTATAGGTTTAAAGGTGCTTACGATTTCACAAAGAAACTATATATGCCTCTATTAATAAAATGTTTCCATGCGTTAATTCCTGATGTTTGTGGTTTGTATTGAATTTTGTTCTGAGAAAGACCTGTAGGTGTAAAAAAGGATATTAGCTTTCTAGAAGCTTTATGCTTTGGAAGAATAAAAATCTCCAGTATAGGATAAAAGACGAAGTAAAATGATATTTAGTTAAATGCCAGTCTGATGGGGTATACTATTCTTTTAAGAATGGTATGAATTCTATTGGTTGGTTTTTTACTTGAATGAACGCTTCTGACGGTTGAATTTTGAGGTTTTCTTTTTTTGATGGTAAATAATTTTAAATTGAAGGTTTTTTCAAATATTTCAACTTCATAAATATCCAAAGCTGATTTTTGAAAGCTTTGGTTTCCAAAGACTACACGAATTTCATTCGTCTCATCATTGGGGTTTTGTCTCAGAAACTCGTTTAATGCTCGGAACAAATCCTTTGTGGTTAAGGAGCAAATAGGGTCACCTTCTTCAAAAACATGGATTTGGATGTATTTTTTACCTGTTTGATCTTCTTTGAAAAATTCGATTTTGCCTAAATTCAAACAACTTTTAGCTGTTAATCCCGGCAGATATTCAATCTTTACAGGCATTTGAGGCGCTAACCCTAATAACTGAATAATGTCTTTTGTTTGCATAAAATTGCCGTTCATTTTGTAATATAAGAATACAAAAAAAATATTTAAATACCTGAAAACCTTTAAAAAACTTTTTGGTTTCCCTCTAATATTCAAAATAATAATTGGATTGTATTATTTTATGTGCTCGTATGTTGGTGAAAATCACCATGCCTATTAAAATTATTTGATGGAGAAAAATTAAAACCCTTCATTTTTAAGTATAATCGACGGTCAATTTTTTGACTGGGTGTCTGATTAAGCAATAAAATGAAGGGGGAGATCAATCGCTTGGTCGAGGAAATGTCCAGTGATTGGAATATTGATTTTTCCTTACTAAAGAGGTTGATCAGCTTTTATAATATTTGGTTTTCAGCCAGAAGGATAACCTTACCAAAAGTATCAATGCTGGTACTTCTATTAAAGGCCCTACTACGCCCACAAAGGCCTGACCGCTATGAATACCAAATACCGCAATGGCCACTGCGATCGCCAGTTCAAAATTGTTTCCAGCTGCGGTAAAGGCTACGGCAGCATTTTGGCTATAATTAGCTCCCATTAGCTTACAAGTAATAAAGCCAATGATAAACATGATCAAGAAATAGATCAATAATGGAATGGCAATTTGGACAACATCCATTGGTATCTCTACAATCATTTCACCTTTAAGGCTAAACATAATAATGATGGTCAATAATAAGGATACCAGAGTGATGGGTGAAATATTTGGGATAAAGGTTTCTTCGTACCATTTTTCACTTTTTAGCCAACTCAAAAGTGGTCTGCTGATCATTCCAGCAAAGAAGGGAATTCCCAGGTAAATCAAGACACTTTCCGCAATCATTCCCATAGAAATATCCACTATGGCACCTTCAATTCCGAAATAGGGAGGTAAAATGGTGATGAAAAACCATGCATAAAAACTATAGGCGAAAACTTGAAAGATACTATTAAGAGCTACCAAGCCTGCGCCATATTCTTTACTTCCTTCGGCTAGATCATTCCATACCAATACCATGGCAATGCACCTTGCCAAACCTATCAGGATCAATCCAGTCATGTATTCTGGCTGGTCCCTTAAAAATATTAAGGCCAGTACAAACATCAGGACAGGGCCGATGATCCAATTGAGTAGAAGGGAAATGCTGAGTATTTTGAGGTTTTTAAATACCTTGGGCAAAAGGCTGTAATTGGCCTTGGCCAAGGGCGGGTACATCATTAGAATTAAGCCTATAGCAATAGGGATATTGGTGGTACCTTGGCTATAACTGTTGATCTGGTCAGCAAAGCCTGGAAAGACATATCCCAAGAGGATGCCAATTCCCATAGCTAAAAATATCCAAAGGGTAAGATATTGGTTGAGAAAACTAAGTTTTTTCATTTTGATGGTTTTTCACTGCCTAATTAAAAGGCTTCTTTACTATATAAATTGGTTGGGGCTGGCTTAAAGCTTGTCATTTGCACATTAGGTATAATCTTTCAAAATTTAAATTCTGAATAAGAATCATTTAATGTTTATTCCAATTGCTAAAGCAACAAACTCTTAAGCCTGAATGGACTATAAATCATTATCATGATACAGTCTCAACTTTTATAGGATTATTTGATTTTAGAAAATACATAAAACATTTCCATAGCAATCTGATCAGATCTTTCTGTATATTTTTCTTCTTCAAGCTCAGTGTCGTCAAAGGCTTTAGGGTCCTCATACCTAATCGGAATCCTTTTTGTTGCACCAGGGATGTGGGGACAGTTTTGATCTGCATGGGAGCAGGTCATGATAGCCGAAAAATCATTTTTTGGATTATTCATGTCATCATAAAGCTTGGAAAAGGCCTTAAAGGAAGGAATGCCCTCTCCAAAAAAGATTTCATATAAAGGGTTTTCATTCCCAAGTTTTGATATTTTAAATCCAGCAGTTTCCACGGCTTTGACTGCTCTCCAGTTAAATGCAGTGATTTCAGTTCCTCCGGAGTAACACTGGGCAGGAATATTATAGTAATAGGCTGCCAGTTGGGACCAAATTTGTCCCAATTGGCTTCTTCTGGAATTATGGGTGCAGATGAAATTCAGTTGGGCAATTTGGTCTTTATCTTTTGATTGCTGAATATATTCAATAAGTTCGTTCAATTCC
This sequence comes from Echinicola salinicaeni, assembly GCF_014280965.1. Lineage (GTDB taxonomy): Bacteria > Bacteroidota > Bacteroidia > Cytophagales > Cyclobacteriaceae > Echinicola > Echinicola salinicaeni. The sequence continues at coordinate 346,493 of NZ_JACODZ010000008.1, read as the reverse complement.
TTTTTTCTGTCTTCACTCGGGCTGGAAGACCGTATTTTATCAATCTTGGAGAGAAGCGTTGGAAAGATGCTTTTTTGTCTTTTATTCATTGTGGTTAGCAGCAATTTGATTCAGGTGTGCAATTGTTTGATTTTGTTGGCTTTAAGGATTTTAAAGATACTTTAATCTTTTTCTGTGGGCTTGGGCAGCATGCAGCGGCTTTTTCTTCCTCAGTTGTAGCCCTGTCTTTGGCTTTACAAGTGGTTCCTGTTTCATATAGCTTCACCACAAGTGAGCTGTCCGATTGGCTGATTTCCCCAACGGATAAAATGGTCGTAGGAAAGTTTTCATTACCATATTCGAATTTAATATCAGTATTTTGGAAGGTAGGGCGTACATTTTCTACTACCTGAAATATTTTCAGAGCCTTTTCCGCATTGACCTTATGGTCTGGCTCCACGAATTGGTTTTCCCATAATTGGACATGGGTCTCCTCCCATTGATTTCGTTTGCCTCCACAATCCACAGTGTCAAAGGTGACATTTTTGATTTCGGTAATATGAAAGTCACTTCTGACAAATTTACCCTGAGCATATTCAAATGATAATGATAAATCAGGATTTTGGCTTATAATCTCTATAAATTCTTTGGTTTTCATGATAAATTGCAATATTACGATGGTTCTGAGTAAATTTTTTTAACAACAATTTGATTTTCCTTTTAAATCGTATTGATCAAATAGCCCATTGAATAGGTCTTTTATTTTTTTCCAAGTAGAAGGGTTGATGCAATAACTCATGGAAACCCCTTCTATACTACCTTGAATTATATTCAAATTTTTGAGTTCTTTTAGGTGCTGGCTTATGGTGGCCTGTGCTAGACCGAGTTCCTGAACCAGGTCTCCATTGATACAGGCATTGGTTTTCAGTAAATGTTGGATGATTGCGATTCTTGCTGGGTGGGCAAAAGCCTTTGCAATCAGGGCTAGTTCGTTTTGCTCTTTGGTAAATAAATCTGTTTTAGTTATGCCCATTATATTAAAGTTATATCGCAATATAACGATAATAGGTTTAGTGTCAAATTTTTAAGGTGTGAAAATTAAGATTAAGAAAAACTGGTAATTAAAAATATGATTATCCGTTTTAACACCAGTAAACTTATTTCTCACAGCCTGTCCCGATTTATCGGGAGATTCCACGGATCTACACAGATTTAATTTAGTGTTTCTGAGAGATATGTGTTCTCTTTTTAGCAAATGTTCTGAATGGTAAAACTTACTGGTACAATTGCGGATATACATAATAAAAAAACGCTGAATTATAGCGGCTTTCATCAAAAGATGATATTATTGTTATGTAATTGTAAATTCATTCATATTTGATTAATTTATAATTACAATTATGGTTCTTGGTTGATTAGCGACAAGAATGAAAAGGATCAATTCAACCCAAAGTATAGAAGGAGATTAGATTATGAAATGGGCGTACAATATTAACAATCGTGTAAAAATATCATTGTTGCTGATGGTTGTTTTTACTTCTGTATTCATAAAGAATCTTCTTGAAGAGGGGAACGTATCTGATTTGGCTGGTTCTTTTACTACCATTTATGAGGATAGACTTTTACCGGAGAGTTATATTTTTCACTTATCAGAAATTCTTTACAAGAAAAGAATCCTTATAGACCAATGTGTAGGGCAGCAAGAATATTTAGCTGATATAAAAATCAACAGGGACTATAACCAGCAAATAGATTCAATATTGGTGGATTTCCAAGCCACTTTATTGACAGAGGACGAAGCGCTATATTTAGCGGCCTTGGAAAAGGATATCCAGTCAATTTATGGTGTAGAAAGAAATCTTGCATTGCGACAGGTTTCTGATGATGATTTTGTTACAGCGAAAATTAACTCTGATCAGCTTATCAGCCAAGCTGCAGACAAACTCAATAAATTATCAGAAATTCAATTGTCAGTAGGCAAAGAATTAAACGATCATTCCCAAAAAATAGTAGCTGGAAATTCGATCTTGACCAGGTTTGAAACAGCCATATTGATTATTATGGCTTTAGTGATCAACGCCCTGATTTTTGGTTTGGTATCCAGTAGAAGTAAGATAAGTCAAAGAGCACATTTGAACTAATATTCAATAAAAGTTATTTATAGAGGCAGTTTTTAGAGAAAATTGCCTCTTTTTATTTTAAGACTATGACCAAGCCCAATAAAGAAAGGAAAGTGACCATAGGCCATGTTTTTAAAACCATCATCTGGCCGAGAAAAAATCAACTATTTCTAGGATTGTTTTTGATCATCATAAGTAGGTTGTCTGGTCTGGTTTTGCCGGGAGCCAGTAAATACCTGATGGATGATGTGATCCCCAATTCAAATATGGAATTGCTAAAATGGCTTGTAATTGCAGTGGGGATTGCTGTGTCCATACAAGCGGTTACTTCCTTTGCCTTGACCCAAATCCTCAGTGTGGAAGCCCAACACCTGATTGCCAAATTAAGGGTGAAGGTTCAGCAACACATTATCAGGCTGCCTATTCGTTTTTTTGACAATGCAAAGACAGGAGAATTAGTGTCCAGGATCATGACCGATGTGGAAGGGGTTAGGAACCTTGTGGGGACTGGTTTGGCCCAAATGGTTGGAGGGATCTTAACCTCTATCATTTGTTTAGGATTGTTGATTTATATCAGTCCAATGATGACGCTATATGTTTTGGTACCCGTGGCTATTTTCGGCTTGATATCCCTGAAAGCTTTTGGGAGAATCCGTCCTATTTTTAGGGAAAGAGGAAAAATTAATGCACAGGTAACCGGTAGGTTGACAGAAACTTTGGGAGGTATCCGTGTCATTAAAGGCTTTAATGCAGAGGAACAGGAGATTAAAACATTTGAGGATGGAGTTCTGAGGCTTTATCAGAATATCAAATCCAGTTTGACGGCTACAAGTATGGTCACCAGTTCAGCTACCTTTCTGCTCGGTTTGGCCTCAGCAGGTATTATGGGTATAGGGGGATATATGATCATGAATGAAAGCATGACATTCGGGGACTTTTTGGCTTTTACCCTTTATTTGGGATTTATGATAGCACCAATTGTACAAATGAGTAATATAGGAAGCCAGCTGACAGAGGCTTTTGCAGGCTTGGACAGGACTGAGGAAATCATGAATATCCCATTGGAAGAAGATGAAGAGAGTCGTAATATACAGTTGCCCAGAATTCATGGTGATGTGGAATTTGACAGGGTGAGCTTTGCCTATGAAGAAGGAAAAAATGTAGTGAAAGAAGTGAGCTTTGAAGCAAAAGCTGGGACTATGACAGCCTTAGTAGGGACTTCTGGTTCTGGAAAGACCACCATAGCGGGTTTGGTGGCATCCTTTTTAAATCCGAACAGCGGAATGGTAAAGATTGATGATCAAGATTTGCAGCAGGTTAGTTTGAACAGCTATAGGGGGCAGTTGGGGGTTGTATTACAGGATGATTTTTTATTTGAAGGAACCATCAAGGAAAATATATTATTCCCAAGACCTGATGCAAATGAAGAACAGTTGATACAGGCAGTTCATGCAGCTCATGTCCATGAATTTACTGATCGTTTTGAAGATGGCTTGGATACTATGATAGGGGAGCGGGGAGTAAAACTGTCTGGAGGACAAAAGCAGCGGATTGCCATTGCCAGAGCGATATTGGCCGATCCAAGGATTTTGATTTTGGATGAGGCTACTTCCAACCTAGATACGGAAAGTGAGACATTGATTCAGGCCAGTTTGAAGGAGTTGATGAAGGGAAGAACTACTTTTGTCATTGCACACCGCTTAAGCACCATCCGTCAGGCCAACCAAATTTTGGTGGTGGAAAAGGGCCAAATTGTAGAGAGAGGAAGGCATGAAGAACTGATGGAAAAGCAGGGTAGGTATTTTGATTTGTATACTTATCAGGCGAGGATATAGAGTTAGTAATTAGTCATGAGTATTGGGTCTTGAGTTTACAGTAAGAAGTTGGAAAGAAAGGTTAATGTTGATTTGTAAAGAATGATTTTGTCAGGTCGAGCTTGACTTTGTCGCAAGACAGGTGGGGTCGAGCCCCCTTGCATTAAATTGAAAAAGCTGTTCCTGATTTGCAATCAGGAACTAGCAATAAAAAGGATTTACAATCCTTTTTAACCAGAACTATATGATAGTAGTGGTAATGAGGTTTTAAAGTGCAAGAAAACAGTAGCAAACCGACTGATTTTAAAACAGTAGCAAACCGACTGATTTTAAAACAATTTCAAACCGCAATAGATTTGCTATTACATAGTTAGGGTTTAACACTGATCATTTTTTTGCGGTTTGAAATAGGGGATATAATTAAAACCTATTCCATTGTTTTTACTTTCTCCTTTTATGGCTTCTAAGGGAGTTTTGATTTTGTACAATTCCCTTTTCCATTCTGGGATTTGACTGTAGACTTGTTGTAAATCCTTAAGTGTTCCGCCCAATTGCCCTTTATATTTTTTCGGATTCTTCTGGTGCTCAAAATAAATCTCTATGGCTTTCTCATATGCAGAAACATGGTCATAACCTGTTCTATTCATGAAAAAAGTCCTATAAAAACCATTGTTGGTTTGTAAATGAACCTCAGTTTCATAATCATATATTCCATTGCCCTTAGTGGTGTAGTTTCTATGATAGTACCAAAAAGCAATGTCTTCTTGATTATACTTTTTAAGTTGATTGTTTGATATTGTTTTTCCGTCCAATAATATTTTATACTCAGTATTTTTTTTCCACTCTTTCATTTGATAGTTTGAGGGGTGTCTTTTGCTAAGAATTGGAGGTGCTTTTATAATTGAAAGTTTTGGTGCTCTAGTTCTACTTTCTTCAGACATATATGCCCAAAGTTGCCTCATTCTATCGAGGTTATATTCATTGTCATTTAATGCGCGTTTTTCTAATCGACTTTCATTCAATAGTCTTTCGTAATTTTGATAAAGCTGTTTGTATTCTTCCAGATATTTATCATCCTGTTGTTGAGAGACTATCGAAGTGGGCGTATCAATTGAGAGTGTTCTAGTATTTTTCTGAGGACTCATGGCGAGCAATGATACGATTCCAATAGCAAAGGGTACAGTCAATAAGATCTTTATTGTGGTCTTTGGCCAATTTTTGGTTTTGTTCATCATGGTTATTCGGTTTTTGGTCAATGAATATTTGGAATAGCTTACCAAATGGTTTTGCTGATGCTGCAGCACATGGGAGAGCAGGAGATATTGATAGCCTTTTTTGTCCTCACAGCTGTGAACAACTGCCTCATCAGCAATAAATTCATGGTTGAGCTGTATGGCTTTTTTATAAAGCTGAAATACAGGGTTGAGCCAAAAAATGCTTTTAAGCACTTCGATAAAAAGTATATCTACGCTATGCCATTGGCGGACATGGATTTCTTCATGAAGTAGTAATTGGGGATTGACCTGCCCATTAAGGAATTGCGATTTTTCTAGAAAAATATATTTGAAAAAGGTGAAAGGAAGGTCTTTTCCTTTACTCAATACAGCCTTGTAGTACCCTTGATCAATAATGGGCCCCTTCTTTATGTTTAAAAATAATGTGCGAAGGTTGATCGTCAAACGAATTACTAAGACAAGTAAAACCAATAAATAAACTGCCAGGATAATGGTCCATAATGATGGTGATTGTTTTGAAATCAGCATATTATCAGTTTCCTTCCCTGGTATAATTGGTGTTGAATTGGTAACTGTTGGGCTTGCAGGCATCAATTCTTCTGCTGTAAAGCTTTCAAAAGTAGGAGTAACTTTTACAAGTTTTGTATGGGGTTCAAGAGGAGACTGAATGAAAGGCACACACAATGAAAAGATAAGACTTCCTAGGAGGAAATACCGGTTGAATTGGTAAGACTTTTCTTTCGACAGTAGAAAATGATAAACCAAGTATAAAATTAACAGGCTAATTGCGGATTTGATCAAGTAGGCTATCATTGCTTTTTGTTTTCGATTTGACGATCTATCAATTGTTTGAGTTCCTCCAATTCCTCTTGGCTCAAGTCAGTTTCTGAGGTGAAGAAAGAGGCAAACTGGGAGGGGCTATTGTCAAAGAAATTTTTAATGATTCCTTTTACCTGCTTGCTGAAATAAGCGCTCTTTTTTATCAGTGGATAGTATTCCCTAGAGTTGCCAAAGGTGTTGAATGCCACAAATTTCTTTTCTGTCATTCGCTTCAAAAGGGTGGCCACTGTGGTGGGGGCTGGTTTGGGATCTGGATGAGCTTCAAGAAGGTCTTTCATAAAGGCCTTTTCCAATTTCCAAAGGTAATTCATCAATTGTTCTTCACTAGGAGTAAGCTTCATTTCTACATATTTAGACGTTGTTCTATAAATGTAGAAATAAAAGTCAATTAAAAAAATAGTTTAAAAAAAAATATTTTTGTAAAAATTTGAATAATAGGGGATTATTGTGTTTTTAGTAATTTGCTTTTTATACTAGTGCTTTTGCCTTCTGTGTCTGTCCAAGCAAATAATAATCCCTCTTTAGCGATTGTCATTTGAGGAAAGCCACTGGACCTTTCCTCCGTAGTTTTTGCTATAGTTATTGCTTCTTCGCTCGTTCCATTTTGATGCACTTTCTTGGCTTTGATTTCCCCATTTTCCATCCATGATATATAGGCGGTACTTTCATCTATCATTACAATATCTACTCTTCCAATGCTTGGAGCCGCATTGATTTTAATTGGGTTTTCGAAATTTTCACCGCCATCCCTTGAAAAAATCACCTTGACTTCTGGCAGGCCTTTGGCAGCTGAAAACCAAGCCACAGCTAGGCTATTGTTTTTTGATGCTGCCCTGGGGCCATTAACTGGGCATCCTTTGATTTGCCAATTGTCTAGAAAGATAATTTTGGGTGTTGTCCACTTTCCATGGATTAACCTGCTGATGGCAATATCCCGCGTTTCAGTAATTCCCCTGTCTCTGTAAACTACTACTGGTCCATTATTGGTTAAAGCTACTGAGGTTTGACAACAGTCACAGGTGCGGTTGTCTATTTCCCATTCCTGAAGTTTCTCTCCCTCAGGTGAGAGAATGGCAGCTCTTAGGGTCATGGCGGCCATACTTCCAGACTGATGGTTATGGTGGTCCATTTGTCCTGCAGAGTTTCTTCCGTCCAACCACGAGATAAGATAATTTCCATCATATGGAAGCATGGAAACAAAGCCATGTTCAGCCTGCAAGCCATCATCATGTAGGGTTTTCGGGGCTGTCCAGTTTTTTCCATCCAATGTACTCAGGTATTGGATATCATAAGCATAAGTACTGCTACCACTTTTTTGGAGAAAAAATGAGAGCATGGACTTACCATCCTTACTGGCAATTTGGGGGTAATCTGCCCAGTTGATAAACCAATTATTGCCTGAGGCTATGCTTTGTGGGCTTTTCCATTTTTCTTCGTCAAAATAAGTATACCTTAATTCAGCATTATTTCCTTCTCTTTCTATCCAAGACATATAAGTCTGGCCCGTAGCTGAGGTCATTAAATAGGGCTCACCATATGTTTTTGTGCTGTCAGTTTCAAAAGGTACATCCAACAGCATAGATTGCTGCTTTGTCTGATCTGGAGACGAGCAAGAAATAAAGGTGATGAGAAGCAAAATGAGGCTAGTGAAATTTGTTTTGTTCATCTGTAATTGGCTTTAATTTTCCCTTTTGAATTTTAATAAAATTGGCTCTCCTAATAATTGAAATGTCCCACAGCTAAGCTGACGGGACAACAAGTCAGCCTGATCGGACCGGTCTAATCACCAAATAGAATAGAGGTCCAATCTTTAATCTTCGGCTTAAGTTTATCCTGTGCTAAGTCGAAGGGCTCAGGCTGGCATCACTTTAATGGCAGCTTAAAAGCGATATTCCTTCTTATTACTTACTCAAGATTCAGGACTCTCTACTCAATACTATTTATTTCATATCGAAAATCTTGTCCATTACTTGCCATTTTTCACCCTCTGGAACACCTGGTAGTCCCTGTTGGAATGTCCACATAAGGTCTTCCCATTCTTTAACTTTGGCATTGCCGGCATCCAATTCAGCTTTTTTCTCGAAGGAAAATTCTGGGCTTGTTTCCATGATCATGAAAAGTCTATTTTCCCAACGGTAAATTTCCATGCTTTCTATGCCGGAATCTTTGATGCTTTTAATGATTTCTGGCCATACGGCTCTATGGTAGGCTTCATATTCTTCTATTATTTTTGGATCTTTTTTTAGGTCTAAAGCGAGTGTGTATCTTTTAGTCATGATTTTATTTTTTAATATGATTATCTGTTATTTCATCAATAAACTTATATCTCACGAATTTCACAGATTAACACGGATTAAATAAGCCATACAATTTATGAGAAATCAGAGGGAATGTTTTTTTGAATGGAGAATACGGAATCTTTGTGGGTATACCAACTTTATAATTTTAAATGAAGATAGGCAACTTTGAATTTATCCCCTTATAAACGAAATGTTTAACTGAAATCCTTCAATTGGTCGGTACATATAGTTATTTAATTCCATAAAATTTAGCAGCAGTAATTCCAAGAACATCAGCTTGCTCTCTTTCACTCAATTCTTCAATATAGTCTTTGACGATGCCAGCGTTATTTGGATAATCTGCTGCTAATAGCGCTACTGGCCAGTCAGATCCAAACATTAATCTTTTGCTGCCAAATGCTTCAAAGACCACATCCATATAGGGGGCCAATTCAGCTTTGGTCCATTTATTCCAATCAGCTTCTGTTACCATCCCGGAAACTTTACAGTTTACATTTTCAAATCCTGCAATGAGCTTCATGTTTTGGGCCCATTCGTCTATTTTTCCATCTTTGATATAAGGCTTTGCTAAGTGGTCAATCACGAAAGGTTGATTAGGAAAGCTTTTTACCAGATCAATAGCTGCCTCAAGGTGATGTGGAAAGATCAGAATATCATAGGTATATCCGAATTTTTCCAATAAGCCAACGCCTTTTCTGAAAGCATTATCAGCCATTAGTTCTGGTGGCTGCCCTTGAAGAATCATTCTGAAACCACACATATTACTTGTGTCACTGTATTTTTCCAGGTCAGCTTCTACCTTGTCAGAACAAAGATCTACCCAGCCTACTACTTTTTTTATCCAGGGATTATCTTTGGCCAGTCCCAATAAAAATTCATTTTCTTCCAATGATTCATCTGCCTGCACGGCAACCGTACCGTCAAATCCTTCATGGTCTAATAAGGGCTTGAGGTCAGAAGGGAGGAAATCCTTACGGATCACAGACATACTTTCATCAATCCAGGCGTGTTTTTCCGAATTGTATCTCCAAAAATGTTGGTGGGCATCTATTTTCATCAGTAGTTCTTTTGGGTAAGACAAATAAAACCTGCCAATCCTAGGAATGGCAGGTTTAAATATAGTTAAAGGATTAAATTATCTCTTATAGTTTACAGCAGTTTGCCTGGAAGTACCCAGTCCATCAATGCCAAGTTCCACTACATCGCCTTCTTTCAAGTAGGTAGGAGGGGTCAATCCCAAACCAACTCCAGCAGGAGTACCAGTAGAGATGATATCTCCTGGCAATAATGTCATATAGTTGCTCAAGTGGCTAATCAAAGTTGGAATGTCAAATACCAAGTCAGAAGTATTGCTGTTCTGAAGCATTTTGCCATTCACTTTTAACCATAGGTTAAGGTTGTGAGGATCTTCGATCTCATCTTTGGTTACCAAATATGGTCCTAAAGGAGAGAAGTTATCATTACTTTTTCCTTTTACCCATTGGCCACCATGGCTCAATTGGAAGTCACGCTCAGAAACATCATTAAGCAAGCAATAACCGGCAACATAATCCATGGCATCTTCCTTGGCTACATAGCTGGCTTTTTTACCGATCATCACGGCCAATTCTACTTCCCAATCCGTCTTTTCAGAATCTCTTGGGATGATAATATTATCATTTGGTCCACATAGGGAAGAAGTGGCCTTCATAAAGATTACTGGCTGCTTTGGTACTTCCATGCCACTTTCCTTGGCATGCAAAGAATAGTTTAGACCAATGCAGATGATCTTTGAAGGACGCTTGATAGGAGGGCCCAGACGGGTTTCATTGCTCACAACTGGACAATCAGCCTCGTTGTTTTCCAACCAAGCTGCCAATTTGTTCAAGCCGTCATTTTCCAAGAATTCTTCTGTCCAGTCCTGTCCGAAAGCACTGCAATCGATACGTGTTCCGTCAGCTTTCTCAATACCTGGCTTTTCTTGGCCAGCATTTCCAAATCTTAATAATTTCATTTTAATTATTCTTTTGAGGTAAGTAATAATGGGCTTACCTGTTATAGATTATATATTGAAAATAGAGGCTTTCTCAAAAGTCTGAAATACGTCATCACGAGCGAAGCGAAGTGATCTCGATGTATTCGGATTGTACGAAAGTGGAGATTGCTTCTTTTCGCTACCGCTACAATCGCAATGACGTGGAAATTTGAGATAGCCTCTCTTACATTACATTTTTAGATTGACAAAACCACCGTCAATAGGGTAGTTTCCACCTGTCAGGAAGGATGATTCGTCCTTGCAAAGGTATAATGCCATGGCAGCAATCTCCTCTGGGGTACCCATTCTTCCTATAGGCTGGGTAGCAGCTAATTTGTCAAACATTTCCTTTTCCTGGCCAGGGTAGTTTTTAGCCAAAAAGCCATCTACAAAAGGAGTATGTACACGACCTGGAGCAATGCTGTTTACCCTGATATTATAGGAAACGTAATCCCTGGCCATGGAAAGCGTCATGGAAAATACAGCTCCCTTAGTCATGGAATAAGCGAATCGATCAGGAATTCCGATGGTAGAAGCCACTGAAGCCATATTGACGATGGAACCACCGTTTTCCTTCATTTTAGGCAGGCTGGCTATGCTGCAGTTATATATTCCTTTTACATTCACTTGATATAATCGGTCAAAATCTGCTTCACTGGTGTTTTCCAAATTGCCAACATGGGAAACCCCAGCATTATTGACCAATACGTCAATATTTCCCGGTATGGAGTTGATGGTATTTTTCATCTCCTCGGTCTTTGAAACATCTCCCTGTAAAAAGGTGACTTTATGACCTTTTTCTGTCAGCTCCTTAGCTACTTTTTCTCCTGAATTTTGATCAAAATCTATGAAATATACATTTCCTCCTTCTTCAGCAAAGCGGGTGGTCATGGCCAAGCCAATTCCACTTGCTCCACCGGTAATCAAAATGGTTTTATTTTCCATGTTTTATATATCTTCCAAAATCAATTAGCAAAGCTAATTCTAAATTGTTTTTCCTCTATTTTGGACTGTTGGAATTAGGCCTTTGCGGGCTCTTCATTCCAAACTGGACCATTGGCAAAATCATATTCAGCCAATGAATCTGCCTTCATTTCAATACTATAGCCTGGAAGGCTAGGAGCTTGATAACGACCATCCTTAATGATCACTGGATCAATAAAGTGTTCGTGCAAGTGATCCACATATTCGATCACACGGCCTTCCATGGTTCCACTGATAGCAATATAGTCTATCATGGATAGGTGCTGAACATATTCACAAAGACCCACACCGCCAGCATGAGGACAAACTGGAATATCGAATTTCTTTGCGATCAACATGATAGCAAGGTTTTCATTTACTCCACCAACTCTACAGCTATCAATCTGACAAATCTGTAAAGCACCAGCTTTCATCAACTGCTTGAAGATAACCCTGTTTTGGCAATGCTCACCAGTGGCAACCAAGATAGGTTTAACTCCGTCGCTGATGGCTTTATGGCCTAGGATATCATCAGGACTGGTAGGCTCTTCGATCCAAAGTGGGTTAAATTTAGCCAATTGTTTCATGTTTTCAATGGCTTCACTAACTTCCCATCTTTGGTTGGCATCCATCATGAGGTACATGTCGTCGCCTATCTCCTCGCGAATGATGGCTGCTCGGCGCATATCATCATCCAAATTGGCACCTACTTTCATTTTGATATGCTTCCAGCCTTCTTGTTTGGCTTCGCGGCAAAGTCTCCTGATTTTTTCATCCGTATAGCCCAACCAGCCAGCAGAGGTGGTGTATCCAGGATAACCGTTTTCTTCTAGGAATTTAATGCGTTCGGCTTTGCCTTCGGTGGTTTCTTTGAAGATCTCCAAAGCTTCTTCAGGGGTCACTACATCAGTGATATAAGTAAAGTCAATACATTTTACCAATTCTTCTGGAGACATTTCTCCGATGAGCTTCCAAAGTGGTTTTTTCTCAGCTTTGGCATAAAGGTCCCAAACAGCATTGACCAAGGCTCCTGTGGCCAAGTGCACCACACCTTTTTCCGGTCCCAGCCACCTGATTTGGCTGTCACTATTCACCATTTTCCAAAATGCTCCCATGTCTGCTGTAAATTCAGCCAGGTCCTTTCCGATTACATGGTGTGCAATGGCTTCCAAAGCTGCACAACAAATTTCATTACCTCTACCTATGGTAAAAGTCAATCCATGACCTTCCAATTCAGGATGGTTGGTCTTTAGAATGATATATGCAGCAGAATAATCAGGATCAGGGTTCATCGCATCTGATCCATGTTTTTCTTTACTGGTTGGAAATCTAATATCCTTTACCAGATAGTCGGTAATTTTAATGTTCATTTTCAATTAATATATTGTTCTATTTTGCTTCTTAGAAAAGATCATGCAAGTTGACATGTTTTGTACTTAATGGCTACATTAATCTTAGTTATATATAATACTATTTTTGCTTACTTTTTGGGTAGTTTTGATTTTGTTCGATAATATTTGTAATATTGGTCGCAATAAATCACAAAATGATCTAAGATTTAACAAGTTATATGAAAGCCAAATTACTTGAAAGAAAAAGCCCCTTTGACCGCTCGTTTTTGGTGGCCAAACATTCCTATCCCTATTTTCTGGATATTTGGCATTATCATAGTGAACTTGAATTGGTATATATTCTAAAAAGCAAAGGGACAAGGTTTATCGGTGATAATATAGAGCAATTTGATCAAGGGGACTTAATATTGATAGGAGAAAATTTACCTCATTTATGGCAGAATGACCCTGAATATTTTGAGGAAAAAATAGAGGGCAGTGCTGAGGCCTATTCTGTTCATTTCAATAAGAATTTTGCTGGTGAGGAATTCCTTAACCTTCCCGAAATGAAAGAAGTAAGAAAACTTCTTGATAAGGCCAATCAAGGGATTAGGTTTCTGGGGGAAACTAAAAAGAATGCATTGGCCTGGATGCAAAAGATCCATGAGGCTGAAGGAGTGAATCAATTGGTCATTTTGATGGAGTTTTTAGCTGCATTGTCCCAAGAAGAAGACATTGACTTGCTTAGTACTGATGGATTTAGCTTTCCCTTGCATATCACGGGGGACGACAGGGTCGATAAGGTATATTCATTTACCTTTAATAATTTCAAAAGGAATATTACATTGGAAGAAGTAGCCGAATTGGTACACCTGAATCCTACAGCTTTCTGCAGGTATTTTAAAAAATCCACCAAGAAAACCTATTCCAAATTCCTTAATGAGATCAGGGTGGGCTATGCCTGTAAATTATTGATTGAAGAAAGATTGAATATTTCTGAGGTAGGTTACGAATGTGGTTTTAATAACCTTTCGAATTTCAATAGACAGTTTAAGAATGTAATGGATATCTCTCCTTCAGAATATATGAAGAAACACAAAAAACACCGTTAGTTTTGAGAAGTGCTGCAGAAATAAAGGCCATTGATTTTTCGTCCGAAGTGAATATAAGAGCGGTCAAAAGTGGAGGGCCAGGAGGACAAAATGTAAATAAAGTAAATACAAAAGTGGTATTGGTTTTTGATTTTGAGTCTAGCCAATTATTTGATGAGGGGGAGAAAGATAAGATAAAAAAAAGTCTATCCGGGAAGCTAAATGCTGATGGATCCCTACAAATTACCGTTCAGGAAAGCAGGTCTCAATTACAAAATAAAACCATAGCTTTGATGAAGCTGCAAAAGGTACTAAGTGATGTTTTTGTGCGGAAAAAAGTGAGGAAGGCAACGAAGCCAAGTAAGGGGGCAGTCAAGAGAAGATTGGAAAGTAAAAAGAAACAGGGAGAGAAGAAGCAGTGGCGAAAGAAGCTTTATTAGTCCATTATGAAGGATAAATTACTATTGCCCAAAGAATTTACGGATAGGGATTTTGATCTTTTGTTTTCTCCTAAAATTCAGCAACTATCCTCTAGACATTGGACACCATTGTCCATCATTAAACAGGTAGTTGAGTTTTTATGCCGAGGGGTGGATACTAAAATTCTAGATATCGGTTCGGGTTCTGGAAAATTTTGTTTGATAGGGGCAATGCAATCCAACTGTTTGTTTTACGGTGTTGAAAAGCGAGCTTTCCTCGTCAAGTCATCTAGAAAAATAGCCAGAGAATTGGACTTGGAAAATCAAGTTGAATTTTTTCATTCTTCTGTAGAGGAATTGGATTTAATGCAATTTGATGCGTTTTATTTTTTTAATTCTTTCCATGAAAATTTAGATACCATTGATGCGATAGATAAGGATGTGGTCATTAATGAAGAAGTTTATCAAAGCTATACCCTTTACCTTAAGCAGCAGCTGGGAAAAATGCCAGTGGGAACTAGGGTAGCGACCTATTGCTCAGATCCTAAAGTTATACCTGATTGTTATCTTCAGAAGGGTTCATTAGTAAAAGGTAAATTATTGCTTTGGGAAAAGTGTCATTAGTCAAGGTATTGGATTAATTCACACTGAATTGGACTTTGATGGAGTCTTTTGACTTCTGTTTAATCCATTGCGCAAATCTCTTCTGGCAGTTCCACTTCAATGGTATGGTGAGAGAAAGGATAGCCTTTAAGCAGTGTCCTCAATTCTTTTTTTAGCCTAAGGACTTCATCAAATCCAGCTACTTCCTTAAGTTTTATATGTGCCGTGAAAACATGCTTTTCTCCATCCAGTGACCATATATGCACATGGTGTATAGAATCGACATGGGGAAGCGCTTTGAGTTTTGCTGTAATTTCTTGCTCATCAATCTCTCTCGGACTGGCCTGCAAAAAAATCATCAAGGTTTCTTTCAATCTTTTAAATACATTCCATAGAATATATAGGGTAATCATGATGGATAGGGCAGGATCTAGGTATGGAGTTTCCCAAAACATCATGATTATCGAAGCGATCAATACTGCTGCCCAACCCAGAACATCTTCAATAAGGTGCCAGGAGATGACCTTTTCATTTAGGGTTTTGCCATGACTCAGCTTAAAGGCCGCATAACCATTTACCAGAACCCCAATTATCGCAAAGACCATCATGCCTTTAGCGTCTGAAAATTCTGGTTCAAAAAGTCGCATGCCCCCTTCCCGAATAATGAATATAGAGCCAACTATCAGTACAAGACTGTTAATAAGGGCTCCCAGTAAGGAGAATCTCTTATAGCCAAAAGTAAATGTATTGGTGGCGCTCTTTTTGGATTTATTGTCCAAATACCAAGCAAGACCTAAGGAGAGACTGTCTCCAAGATCGTGCAGAGCATCAGAAATTATAGCAATACTATTGACATAGATGCCTCCAAAAAACTCCAAAATGGTGAAGCCCAGATTGAGAAAAAAAGCTGTTTTTATATTGTTTTGCCCATGATGATGATGGTGCGACATAGTAGTTTGAATTTGTTATTTTCAAAACTAAAAATACTATTAAATTCATTCCACTCAGTTGCAATTAGCTATTTTAGAGGCTTATCCAGATTGTTATAATATTTGATTTTTTCATTTAGCAATTTGAAGTCCAGTTTTCCCTGAACTTCTTTCAGATGATCAACAATAGCCAAGGATTTATTTAACCTACTATGACTGTTTTTGACTTTGATGACGATGTATATCAAACTCCTTTGCTTTCCCATAGTCAAGGACTTGAAATACCCATTTCCTTCTTCGTCCTGATCCAGGAGTACCTGTAGTTCTTCGGGCATTTCATGTCCATATTCTGAGTGGTCCTTTTCAAGTTTTAAGCTAATAGTGTCACCTTCGTTAAGATTCAGCTCCTCCCTTATTTTTTGATTGATGAGGATAAACCAATATTCCTTGGTTTTCATTAAAGCTGCCTTAAAGGAAGTGTTTCCAAGATGACAAATCACCCTTCTATTGTCCTTATCAATAAATTGATCAGCTATTTCAGCAGGGACGGGGATATGGTATTGCCATAGTTTCGAATGGAAATTCTCCAAATCAGCTTCAAAGGAAATGATCTTCATCATCATCAGTTGGTTAACTATTGCTCAATTTGACTAAGTTTTAATACGAGATCAACTACTCTATTGGCATATCCTGATTCATTGTCATACCAGCCTATCAGTTTTACGAAGTTACCTTTTACCTCCGTTAAGTCTGAGTCAAAGATACAGGAGTGTGGGTTGCCTATAATGTCAGATGATACCACTGGATCCTCTATATATTCCAAATAGCCCTTCATTGCACCTTCTGAGGCTTTTTTAAAGGCATTATTGATCGCCTCTTTGTCAGTGTCTTTTTTTAGGATTACATTCATTTCTGTCAAAGAACCGTCAGGCACAGGTACCCTATAGGCCATAGCATGGATTTTTCCTTTTATTTCTGGCATTACCAGTTCAACTGCTTTGGCCGCATTGGTAGTCGTAGGGATAATAGAGCAGGCAGCTGCTCTTGCTCTCCTAAGATCCCGATGTGGGGCATCTTGAAGGTTCTGGTCAGCCGTATAGGAATGCACGGTAGATACAAAGCCTCTATCAATGCCAAATTCCTCCTCCAGGACTTTTATCATTGGGGCCAAGCAGTTTGTGGTGCAGGAGGCATTGGAAATGATATTTTCCTTTCCGGTGATGATATGGTCATTCACGCCTAGCACAACGGTAGGGATTTCCCCTAAAGCAGGAGCAGAGATGATTACCTTTTTAGCTCCTGCTTGAAGGTGTGCTTCAGCTTTCTCTTTCGCTACAAATCTACCGGTGCATTCAATAACCAAGTCTATGTTCAAGGCTTCCCAGGGTAGCTTGGCAGGATCTTTTTCCCCATATATTTGTATGGTTTTGCCATTGACCATGATATTGGCATCTTGGGTGATGACTTCTCCCTGAAAGCGTCCATGTACAGAATCGTATTTCAGGAGGTGGGAAAGATTTTTAATGTCCATCAGATCATTGATGGCAATCACATCCACTTGAGGGTTTTTCTCTAGAAGTTTAAAAGTGTAACGGCCAATTCGGCCAAAGCCATTGATGGCTACCTTAATTTTTGCCATGCTTAATATTACCAATTTGGGTTTTAATTTCTGCCTGTGAAATTACTAAAGAACGGGCACATTGACTACTGTTAAATTTTTCTCCTTCGTTTCCAGCTGTTTGTAAGAAAATGCCAAATAATTTTTGGTTGGGTTTTGCATTGTTAATTTAACCCTCTATATTTGCATCACCTTAAAGAAAAGGCAAGGAAACAAAAACAAAATGGTCCGTTCGTCTAGGGGTTAGGACGCATCCCTTTCACGGATGAAACACGGGTTCGATTCCCGTACGGACTACCATTTTAACCTTGTCTTTTCTATTTTGGTCCGTTCGTCTAGGGGTTAGGACGCATCCCTTTCACGGATGAAACACGGGTTCGATTCCCGTACGGACTACGACAAAGTGATGTTTTCATCATTTCTGATTGCTCATTTGAGCATGATGAATTTTTGTTTTATGGTTGTTAGTGGTTAAAGTGAATGGAAAATCCTGTTTTATTTAAGCAGGATTTTTTTATTAAAATGACAGGTTACACTTGTCTTTTGATTATGGTCCGTTCGTCTAGGGGTTAGGACGCATCCCTTTCACGGATGAAACACGGGTTCGATTCCCGTACGGACTACAACAAAGCGATGTTTTCATCATTCTGATTGCTCATTTGAGTATGATGAATCTTTGTTTTATGGTTGTTAGTGGTTAAAGTGAATGAAAAATCCTGCTTTTTTAAGCAGGATTTTTTTTTTTGTTATCTAGGTAAGTCATTTCCAATATAGGCGTTGGGATTTACTTTGGGAATCCTTGCTTTCCATTTTTGATTGATTGCCTCAGCACAAAGATTGCTGATAAAGGCATGTGTTCGGGCGTTGGGATGAATTCCATCCACGGAGAAGGCTCCATTAGGAGGAATAATGCTTGCTGTTAATATGGCGCCTCCTGCATTGACTTCCCCATTTTGCAATTGGTCAAAAAAGGACTGGATATCGATCATTACCAGTCTATCTGTATTTGCACTGGCCATATTAGTGATATATGAATTAAAAGTATTGATTTTTGAGCTGATTTCATCTTGCTCTTCAGGTGTCAGTACATATTCATCTTCTACTGGAAATTCAACACCTCTTTGTGGACTGTCTTCAATAGGGATTAAAGCTTCTGATAGCAATAAAACCGCTTTATCCTCCATGGTGCTTTGCCTCATTGATGGCATACCTAATGCGCTTAAGTCTGTAAGGTTTTCATCTTCCATGACAAAGGCATTCAAACCGGCCTCAAAGCTGATGGTCCTGTAGTTACGTTCTTCTTCTGAGATGAGCCCAAGGGTTTGGGCCTGAATCAATCCTCCATTATAAGCAGCATAACCTTGGTTGACCTGGTCAGCTTCTTCCTGGCTCAAAGGAAGAGGATTATAAGGAACCAGATTAAAATAGGGTAAATCCACAATTTGAGGAATATTAAATACCATTCCATTGGCCGATTCATTGGCTGTCAACAAAGTATTGAGTGCTGCGGTAAAACGGATTTGGAAATCTTCGTCTGAGGTGAGAATGGAAGGGTTAGCAGCTCCACCTACTGCATAACCAAGGACATCATTGCCTCCTAGCCAAAAACTGAAAAAAGATCCTCCATTGGCCAGTGCATTTGCTGCATCTCCGATCAGCGTGGATTGTCCAGGGCTGCTGGCAAATCTGGCATAAAGTGGATTATAGGCAGGGTTGGTTTCACTGGGCGGTCCTCCGGTTAAAGGTGTGAGTGCTTGTCCCAAGGTAATTCCGGGAACAGAGAAATTATTGAGTTCAGACTTATCACCAGTAAAAGCAGCGGGCAAGTCACCAGGTCCAATGGGAGCAGGCAGTACCTGTCCCAATAGTGGATTATTGGTCAATATCAACCTCCCCAAAGGACCGTTTGGCCCCATGGCAAAAAATCCATTTTCAGAATTAATAGCTGGATTGGTAAAATCACTGCCACCCACTTGCTCAAGCTGTTGGGCTAAAATCACCATAAAGGAATTTTGCTGGCCTCTGTTATAAAGGGCTCCGTCCATATACCCTGCAGTGATGGAGTTACCCACTGCTATGGTTTTAGAAAAGTCCGCTTCTCCGGAATCTGGAATTTCTTGCGGTAAATCAGGAAACTCATATTGACAAGCTGAGAAAAACAAAGTCAATAGTAGCAAATATAAATGTCTTTGGGTTTTCATATAGCTTGGATTTAGTTTAATAACTCATCAAATGTTATACTGATATAATAAATAGCTCCCATTTTGGGTCCACCATAATTCAGGGTATACCTTTTGTTCAAGATATTGGATCCTCCAAGTTTGAGGACAGACTTGATGGCTTTCACCTTATAGTTGACCTGGGCATCCAAAAGCCCTACTTCAGGAACTTCTCCACGTGCAAATGAAGATTCCCATCTAAAGGCAGTTTGGTAGCGGTAATTGATGCCAAATCCAAGACGGTCTGTCAGCTTTCTATTTCCAAAACTCAGGTTGAATTTATGTTCAGGAGTATTAAAATCAGCTAGAAAGCCTTCTGGAATATCACTGATCAACTTATTATAATTATAATTACCGCCAATGGTAAAGCTTCTGGGAAGGCTGTATTCAAGCCCTATAGCTGCTCCATTTGCCTTCACGGTATTGCCTACCAAATTGGTATAGGTTTGGAAGGTGTTTTCCTCTCCAGGTGTAGTGATTGGGGTCAATAATGAAGGGGCATTCACAGCATTGATAGCCACTTGGTCTTCATTAATAGGGTTAGGATAGACAGGACCTGGTGCTTTTCTTACAGCAGTTTGGGTAATAAAATCATTATAGGCATTATAATAATAAGCAAAGTCAATCAGTAATCTGTTGTCCAATATCAGGCCTTTATAGCCTATTTCAAAAGACTTGACCTGTTCTGGCCTTAGCTCAGGCAGGTCGTTGACAGGGACCAATAAACTGGTGGCTTCTGGATCAACTGGGCTTAAACCAGTACTTACCGCGGCAGTATAATCATTTACAGATGCTAGGCTAAAGGCGTTTTCAAATATTTTATATTTCTGCCTGTAATAAGGAAGTCCCCCCAGTAATCTTGCAGAAACCACGTTGAGATCAATATGCTGGCCCTGTGTGGTGGGCATTCTAAATCCTGTCTGATAAGAAAGTCGAATATTGGAGTTGCCCTGAGTAATGACTGCAGAAATTCTTGGGTTAACCTGTCCCTTGAAGTTTTCATTCTTATCATATCTTAGTGAAGCCATTAGTTTCAAGCGATCTTGCCATAATGTTTTGGAAGCCTGGGCAAAGGCGCCAAATTCTGAGATGGTAATATCATTCCCTTCACCATCAGGGAAAATAGTGCCTCCTGAGCTGAGGTCATAAAGTCTATAGCTTGCACCAGCCTGAAGATTGATGAAATCAATTTCATTTTTGAAATCATATTGTCCCTCGGTCATGTACATGCGCGAGCGATCATTGAAAAGTGAGCCTTGCGGAACAAAATCAGATTTTATCTGCTCCGAGGTATTATTGAATGATTCAGAACCTGGAGTATACCTTCCTACGTCTGCTATGTTTCTTGCAAACTGGTGAGCAGCTGCTTGCTGTTCAATACTACCTTGGGCCCCTGGACTTACACCCTGCTGGGCCATGGAAAGCATATAAGCTAAGGTATATTCACCAAACCATGTGGTATTGTCCTTCCAGGTGTCATTGATCCGTACACCAGTTAAGTCCGCGATAAATGAACCTCCGGAATTTTCCCTCGTGGTATATGTCCTTAAGAAGAAATTGTCTCCTTTGAGTTCCAGTTTATGTTGAGTGATATTGAATTCTGATAGGGAATAACGTTGTGCGCCGGTATAGACTGAGGTACCTGATCCATAGTTAATTGAATAGGAAAGTTCGGCTCGGTCGCTAATCCTATAATGCAAGGCTCCATTGAATTTATAATTGGAAGAACCATAATCTACTAAATACCTTTCCTCATAGCCTGTTCTAGAAACGACTTGGTCTGGAATACTCGGAATATAGTCGCCTATCCCCATATTGTTTGCAGCCTGTTGAACAGAGGTCAGATTTCTTAGTAGGCCTATATTATTAGATACTTCATCCCCAAATATATGGATCCTGTTGGCCCCAGGATTAAAGGGGAGGTCGCCCTGACTAATGGCATTAAGGTCGGACATGTCCGTTCCATACCAGTCTGTAGCCTCCATCATGGAGCCACTGAGTTTGAATGCCCATTTATTGTTAAAAGCTTTGGCATAGCGAATAGCACCTTCATAGATAGGCTGTACATTTTGAGGTTCTCCTTCAGTGCCACCAAAATGGTTAAAGGCTTGTTTATAATAGGCACTGAGGCCTTGGTAATCAAAGGGACTTTTGCTATTGATCAAAAGGATGCCATTGAAGGCATTGGGTCCATAAAGTGCTGAAGAAGCTCCAGGTATAAACTCTACACTTTCTACATCCAATTCCGAAGGGCCATTAAGGTTACTTATAGGAAAATTCAGTGCAGGAGCTTGGGTATCCATACCATCGATAAGCTGTACAAACCGGGTATTACCCGTAGAGTTAAAACCCCGGGCATTGATGATTTGGAAATTGATAGAGGAGGAGGTGACATCTACTCCTTTGAGGTTCCCAATAGCCTTGTAATAATTGTCACTTGGAGCGCCTTTTATACTCAATATGTCCATTTTTTCTATGGATACCGGAGAACTGAGTATACTTTCCTCCACTCGTGACGCTGAGACGACAACTTCTTGTCCTAAGAGGGTTTGTTCTTCCAGAGTAACCTGCAGGTTTTCGGTATTGGTTTGGTCAATGGTAATTTCTTCACTGGTATAGCCCACCATGGAAAATATAAGCACCAGTGGAGGAGCTTGGTGAACGCTCAATGAAAAATTTCCATCTAAATCAGTAATGGTACCTATCACCTTTCCTTTTACGAGGATGTTTACCCCGATAAGTTTTTCATTGCTGCTTCCATCTATAACGGAGCCGGAAATAACTGTCGTTGTTTCTTGTGCTAAAAGTTCAGTTTGGAGACCTAGCCAAAAATATGCTGCGAACAGAAAATACAGCCAATGGTAGTTGGGTAGTCGTCTTCTCATGTTAAATTGGGTTTGTTTCTATGGAATATACTAAAAATAATTTTTTAAAGGAGGCTTTTAGTTACTAAAAAATCAGTAATAAAGTCCAATAGAAAAATGGTTTTTCTAACATCTTGATTTTATGTTTTTTGTATCAATAAAAACGCCAGTATTTTATGAAATACTGGCGTTTAATATTGCTAAACTGTAATGGATGAAAACAGCTTATTTGACATTTTTATTTTCCTCATTGACATGTTGAACCAATCTATCACAGAGGTCCTTCATTTCTTCTGACATATACTCATCACCTGTACTGTTCAGAATGGTTTGGGCCATACCACCCAAAATGTCAATATAAAACCTTTTCATTTCTACTACTGACATTTCCTCTGTCCATAGGTCGATTCTAAGTGTACTGTGGTTTAGGTTATCCCAGACATTTAAACTTATACTTTTGGTTTCTTCCGAACCATCACCTTCTTTATCTGTAGCATCCCATTCAATGGTTTTTGGCAGATTCTTCTCGTCAAGGTTAATTTTAAATTTTATCTCAGAATTTTTCATATGCTCTTTTCAAATATAAGTTGCAAAACTACTAAAGAATGAATTGAGTTCCCCAAAAAAAGACAAAGAATTCTTTTAAAATATTAGTTAGTAGGAAATTGTATGGTGAGGTGTTTAGTGGAAGGACATGGCTTATAAAAAAAGCTATTTATCTCTAATTTAAATAAAGGAATCCCTGATATGAAGGAAGGAGGATAGTTCAGGTCTGATGGAATTTTGTAATTCAAATCATTAATTTTGAAAAAAATCAAATATGATTATACGTTTTAACACCAGTAAACTTATTTCTCACGGCCTGTCCTGATTTATCGGGAGACTCCACGGATCTAGACAGATTTAAATTAGTATTTCTGAGAGATATGTATTCTCTTAATAGGGAATGTTTTGAATGGTAAAACTTACTTGTGCAATTGCGGATATACATAAAATCAAATATGCCAAATAAAGCAATCTACTTTCTAGTGATGAATTTTATCATCTTATCAAGTTCTTATGCCCAAAAGGCCGATGATATTATGGGGCTTTGGTTGACAGAAGATGAGGAGGCAAAAGTGCTTATTTATAAAAATGAAGGAGCATATTTTGGGAAAATAGCTTGGCTAAAAAAGGAGAGGGAAAACGGAAAAATCAGAAAGGATGTAAATAATAAAGATCCTCAACTTAGAAATCAATCCCTTAGTAAAATCCATTTGATTCAGGCATTGGAGTATGATGACGGTAAATGGTCAGGAGGTGAAATTTATGATCCAGAAAGTGGAGAAAGTTATCAATGCTTAGTAAAATTAATAGATAAGGACAGAGTAGAAGTAAGGGGCTATTTGGGTTTGCCAACCTTTGGAAAGTCACTGTTTTGGAAGAGAATTGATGATGAATAGTTATGAAAGCCAAAGGATGAATTGATCTTTTTGGGGCTCATTAGTTTATTGGTGATGGAGAGATATCATTATTATTGATTGGATTTGTTTTTAATCTCCTGCCTCCTCATAGGCATGGAATCTATTCTGCCAAATAATTGATTTGGCTCCAAAAAAGTATTTTGTCTGAGCTTAACCTGCCCATCGAGTCCAATAAGGGTGATTTCAAAGTTTTCCGTGATGATTTTGAAATCATCACGTATAAGAGAACTGTCAATTTTTGTCCAGTTTTTTTTAGTTCCGAGGTCAGTTTGGTATTTACCTTTGTGGACTTTGTAAACGACCAATTTTCTTTCTTCCAATTCATCCAAGTTTTTCTTTAGTGCGGCGATTTGTTTGGTATATAGGGAGTCAGCCAGGTCATTGGTCTTTATGATCAAAAGTCTATCCTTCCACTGATGCTTGGATAATGACTGTGCCATTAGTTCTTGTTGCAGACAGATTCCTATTCCCAATATTAATAATGCTAAATATTTCATGTCTAATTTGTTATTACACTGAAATTAAAACAAATCAGTCTTAGGAATGTTTTAGGGCGGTTCATTTTGGTGAATCACTGTTTTAAGTTGAATTGGGAAGGAAGTTTCATTTCTTTATGCATGGGAATACCTATTTTTTTCATTTTTCTGCTCTCCACATGAACTTGATCCTTTTATGCTTATTTTGCCAATCTTGAGCTGCTTTCGCATAATAATAAATTCATCATGCTTCTTCACAGTTATATCGTTCAAAGAGTCGACAAACTATAAACTACATATAGTTTTCCCATTGTATTGAAATATGATAGATAAAAACTTTTTAACCCGTGTTTAACCTCTAGTTAAGCCGTGTTTATCCCGTGTTTATCCCGTGTTTCTCCTATCCAAGACTTATGGATAATTCCCCCATAAGTCTTGGAGAAGTAAGGGTAGTTTTTGTTTATCTTTTATACATCAAACATTTGGTAACGATTGTGAGGCCAGAGCAATTTCAGATAACCAGACTTTTGTTAATAAAGGGAGATAAAGCCAGGGTTTTCCTAATATTCTAAATCCCCAAAAAATAAAACCTCCCTAGTACACCATTTGTTAATCGCAACAAGAGAGGCGTACAAAAGGAAGTAAACTAAAACACCCCAAATTCGGTTTGCTTGCCTTATTGGTACGCTAAGATTCTTTATATCTTTGAACCTGCAAACTACAAATAAAGATCTCACCTTTTTATGCGCATTACCAAAGCTCACCAAAACAATCTCAAAAACGTTTCATTGAATATTCCCGAAAATCAGCTGATTGTAGTGACGGGCTTATCGGGATCGGGAAAATCCTCCTTGGCCATGGGGGTGATTGCCAATGAGGGATATCGTTATTTTTTGGAGAGCTTGCCGGCCTATAACCAGCAAAATGCACAAACTATCCCTACAGCAGAGGTAGACAGTATTACTGAATTACCACCTGTAATTAAGGTGGAGCAATCTAAACGGTTCCAATCTTTAAATGCCACTTTCGGGACGCTTTCTGAGCTGACCCCATTATTTAGGGTATTGTTTGCCCGTTATGCAGGAGAGCATAGCATGAGTAAATCATTGTTTTCATTTAATCATCCTAAGGGTGCCTGTGAAACTTGCCGGGGAATTGGGGAGGCGGAATACATTGACATCAATAAATTGGTGGGGGATGAAAATAAAACATTGCGGGAAGGAGCAATCACCACCACCTTACCCAATGGCTATATAGTTTATTCCCAGGTAACCGTGGAGGAGTTGAACAAGGTATGTGAGGCGCACGGTTTTTCGGTGGATGTGCCTTGGAAGCAACTCAGTACTGAACAGCAGGATGTGATCCTTTATGGCAGTAATCGTATCAAGGTTTTTTACGGTAAACACAGCTTGGAATCACGTTTGAGGTGGGAGGGATTCAAGGCAAAACCTCGCGAGGAAGGTTACTACAGGGGCATCATCCCGATCATGTCTGATATCCTTCGATTGGATAGAAATGTAAGCATATTACGATTTGTCAGTTCTAAAATTTGTCCGGATTGTCTTGGGGCAAGAATAAAAGCAGATCATTTGAAATATCGATGGAAGGGCATGAACTTTCAGGAGTGGATGGAGCTTCCATTAAAGGAATTGTATGATCGTCTTCAGGAGCAGAACCTGTCTGGTGGAGAAAAAATATTGGTCGATAAGCTGTGTACCCAGTTGCTTGATCTAGTGAGACTGGGGATGGAGCATTATCAGCTGAGTACATCCAGCATGGACATTTCTTCTGGTGATGCACAGCGCATAAAGTTGATCAAACAGGTCAACAGCAGTTTACAAGGGATTTTGTATGTCTTTGATGAACCCTCTATTGGCCTGCCAGCAGCCTATCAACAGCATCTTCGCCATATTTTTGATCGATTGATTCGCCGTGGAAATACCGTGATGGTAGTAGAGCATGATTTGAATTTCATTCAATCGGCAGATTGGGTGGTGGAATTGGGGCCAAAAGCAGGAGTAGAAGGTGGAGAAGTGGTTTTTAATGGGCGAATTCAAGAATTCTTGCAAAGCAAAGCATTGAGCAGTCCGACCTTAACTGCCCTTCGCCAGCCAAAGGAAGCATCTTCAGGTTTGGTTGACCTTGTACAAGAGCAAGCCTTCCAACCCAAGGCTCAAAACTTATCCGTATTGAGTAGGAAGACGAGTGAGTTGATTGGGAGAATAGCTGCTTTTTGTGAAGAGGAAGGTTTGAAAATGCTCAGCGTTACAGACCAGCCGATTGGCAAAACACCCCGAAGCAATCCATCTACCTATACGGGACTGGCTGATAAGATCCGGGATTTGCTGGCCAAAACACCAGAGGCTAAATCCTTAAAACTGGCAAAAGGCGCTTTTTCCTTTAATAATAAAAGTGGCCGCTGTCCCAACTGCGAAGGAGCTGGGGTAATTACCTTATCTATGAGCGTGATGGGGAATATCAATCAAGTTTGCCCTGTCTGCAATGGAAAGCGCTTTAAGCCTGAAGTGCTAAAAGTAAATTGGAAAGAAAAAAATATAGCTCAAATATATGATTTGAGTATCCGGGAAGCTCAAGTCTTTTTTGCGGAAGAAAAGAAATTGGCAGAGATTTTGGCCTTGATGATCCAATTGGGATTGGGCTATATTAAACTGGGGCAGCCTTCTAATACATTGTCGGGTGGGGAAGCTCAGCGTATTAAGTTGACCAAACATTTTGCCAAGCCTTCCAAGAAGACGGTTTTGCTGTTGGAGGAACCTAGTATCGGGCTTCATTATCAGAATGTACAGCAATTGATCACTGCCTTGAACCAACTTAAAAAGCAAACAGCCGGGATTGTATGTTTTGAAAATCATCCGCTTTTCCAAACTGAATGCGATACTTTGGTAGATAATGCCTTGCCATCCCAGGTGGAAGAAGCCAATTTGCCCGCGGAACAAGCTAGGGATATCATTACTATAAAAGGAGCCCGTACCCATGCCCTTAAAGATATAAGCATGAGATTGACCAAGCGTCAATTATCGGTAGTTACCGGAATTTCAGGTTCGGGAAAATCCTCTTTAGTGATTGATACCTTGCATGGATATGGTCTGCAGGAAATGACCAAGCAATTTTCCAGCTATCAGCAATCCAGGGTGGGGGTGAATTTTCAGTTTGAAGTGGATTATATTGAAGGCCTTACGCCGAGTATTTGTATTACGCGTAAGGAGAAGGATTTTTCCGAGCGTTCTGATATTGCCCAACAAACTGATTTCGATAAAAGTCTGCGTTTTGCTTTTTCCAGAAAAGCCCAATACGACGGACTGGAGTGGTCAGCCAGTCACTTTTCAAGTAATCATGAACTGGGTAAATGTGGCGTTTGTGATGGTATGGGGCAGGAGTTGCTTCCCGACCTCGAAAAGATTGTACTGGATGAAAACCTAAGTATTGCAGAAGGGCTGTTTGAGCACCATAAAGCCTTGGCTTATTATGGACAGGCCAGCGGCCAGTATATGGCTATTTTGGAGGAAGTGGGGAAGGAATATGGTTTTGACCAGCACACGCCATTTAAGGATTTGACTTCTGTTCAAAGAGATGTGGTATTCAAAGGTTCAAAAGACAAAGTTTGGGAGGCGATATGGAAGTTTAAGACCAAAACGCGGGAAGGCACACAGCAGGTCAAGATGAAGTGGAAGGGACTTTTCAAATACCTTATGGATGAGTATTTTTTAACCAGAAAGAACAAATATCAGCCTCTTAAAACCCTGCTTTCTTATTCCACTTGTAGTCATTGCCAAGGGAGTGGACTTAAGCCAGAAAGATTAGAGGTTCAGATTGGAGGTAAATCGATCCATGCACTTAAATCAATGAACTTTAGAAATCTTGATGCTTGGCTAAGCCTATCTGTGGCTACAGAAACCATCGACCAAAGATTGATTGAAAGTGTAAGGACGCATTTGGCCAATACGCTTAAAAAGGCGAGAGAATTGCATATCGATCATCTTCAGCTCAATCGGAAGTCATCTACCTTGAGTGGGGGAGAGCAACAAAGGGTCGCGCTTATCAAGCAGCTAAACAGTCCGCTGAAGGGCATTACCTATTTGTTGGATGAGCCTTCTGCAGGATTGTCAGCGGAAAATATTCCTGACTTGGTGAATATTTTAAAGGAATTGGTGGATAAGGGCAATACTGTGATCGTCATTGAGCATAATAAAGAAATCATGATGGCTGCCGATAATTTGGTAGAGATAGGCCCAAAAGCCGGTAAGGATGGGGGATATATAACTTTTCAGGGTAGCCCAGCAGCATTTTTGAAGCGGCCGGATTGTCATCCATTTCTAAAGCAGATCAGTACAGCTATTGAATTGAAGTCAGGAAAGACGGCTATTTCATTGCAAAAGTTGGCGAAACATACCTTGGTAAGGGAATCCTTGGAAGTGCCTGTTGGGGGAATTACAGCCATTACGGGTAAATCTGGGATAGGGAAGACCACTTTGGTGAAAGAGATCCTGATACCGAGCATCAGCTCAGCTCATCCTGTGAATTGTGCCGCTATAGATTGGCCCAAACCATATGCTGGAGCGCAGTATTTTGAGCCTAAAAGACTGCATGCCCATAACAGTACTTTGCTTGTTGCTTATTTGGATCTTTTAAAAGACATCAGCAAGGTCTTCACGAAGGCAACAGGATTGAAGGCAAAAGACTTTTCATATAAAAATAAAGCAAGCCAATGTCCTAACTGCAAGGGAATAGGAACGGTTTCCACCAGTCTTGATGTTGCGGCCAATTATATCGAAACTTGTGAAATGTGTCAAGGCCAACGATACCAAGCGCATATATTGGAATATCGGGTAGGAGGGCTTCATATTGCGGAAGTATTGGCCATGTCCATCACAGAATTAGGGGAGTGGTTGGCTGATCAAAATGTAGCCAGCTCAAATCTGTCCTTTCTTCAGCAAATTGAGAGCATTGGCTTATCGCATTTGAGTTTGGACCAAAATGTAAAATCTCTCTCTTCAGGTGAAAAGCAGCGTTTATTACTGCTTAATTGGCTAAAAAATAAGACCAAAGATCAGCTATTGATTTTGGATGAGCCCAGCACTGGTCTTCATTATGAGGATATTGATTTGCTCTTTGAGATCCTTCTAGGGCTCAGTCAAGATAATGATATCTTGGTGATCGACCATAATCCTTATTTGTTGGGGAAAATTGGTGTGGGGATGGTCTTAGAATGATTATGGAATATCATTGTCATTTCGATCTCAGCGCAATATCTTTTGTATTGGCCTTCCTTTTGCCAATTCATCTACAAGCTTGTCCAAATACCTTACCTTTTGGGTTAGGGGATTGTCTATTTCCTCTATTCGGTAGCCACAGATCACCCCTTTGATGAGCTGGGCATTGGGGTTCAATTTTGCATTTTTGAAGAAAGTTTCAAAGGTAATTTTATCCGCTATAAATTCTTGGATTTTGGCTTGATCAAAACCCGTTAGCCATTTGATTACCTGATGTAATTCTTCCTTTGTCCTGCCTTTCCGCTCAATTTTAGATAGGTAATGGGGATATACAGATGCAAAAGTCAATTTTGCCATACGTTCATTATGCTCGGCGGTAACTTTCATAGGGTGGTTAATTCCAAATTTCGTTTGCTTGGGTCAAAATGATGGGACTTTGATCCGTTATCAAAATGGTATGTTCATGCTGAGCCACATAACCTCCTTTATTACCCACCAATGTCCAACCATCATCAAGTTCGACAGCAAAGTTGGATTGGGTAGAGATAAAAGTTTCGACCGCTACGGTAGTGTTTTTTTTGAACCTTTCCTTATTGGTTTTTACCCTGTAATTAAGGATGTCTTCAGGTGCTTCATGTAAGTTTCTTCCCACGCCATGCCCGGCCAAATTCTTTAATACCTTGAAGCCTGATTGCTTGGCCTCATTTTCAATCAAATGTCCAATATCTGCTATCTTAACCCCTCCTTTAATGTTTTCTATCGCTTTTCGCAAAATATTTTTAGAGGCATCCACTAGCTTTTGGTGATGGTAAATGTCCTTTCCCAATACAAATGATCCACCGTTATCTGACCAAAATCCATCCAATTCGGCTGAAACATCAATATTTATTAAATCACCTTCCTTTAGGATTTTTTTCTTTGAAGGTATGCCATGCGCTGCTTCATGGTTGACACTGATACAGGAGTATCCAGGAAAACCATAAGTCTCATAGGGCGCAGATTTGGCTCCATAGCTTTTTAATATTCCAGCACCATAATCATCCAGTTCCTTAGTTGTCATCCCTACTTTAGCATAGGCTCTCATCAGCTTGAGTGTGGTAGCTACTACCTCACTGATTTTTTTCATCCCGATTAATTCTGACTCTTTTGATATAGACATTTTCTTAGGTTTAAGGGGTAGAGGTTCTGGTTTATAACTGTGTTCTAAAAATCCCCAGGGTACCATCTGCTAAAACTATGACCGCAATCATTGTTTGATTTTAGGTGGTGTTCCCCTTTTGGGGAGGCAAAATACTTTAATTAAAATAAAATATTTCCTTCAGATTTGAAAATTAATTTCCCGAGGCAGTTTTAATAATCACTTTGTCCTGGATTAGAAAATTTACTGGATCTGAAGCTTTTGAAAATTAGATTTTTATGTATGCCCGCAATTGTGTCAGTTAAGGTTAGAAGAAGTTCTAAAAGATAGTTTAAACTAAAACAATCCTTGCTTCGGTCTTCAATCCTTCGTTCTACCTAGCAGTTAGACAGGCTTTCGACCACTTCATCAAAGGATTTCTGGGTACTGGCACCTTGACGAATAATCACATAGATTTTTATTTGATTCCACCAAATGCTCCGAAACACATGTTCTTGTGTAGTATTTCGGTCTTTCTAAATCCTACCTTTTTCATTAGTTCTAATTGAAATGTCATTGATCTGGGAGAGTCTTCTTTTTCTATATAGTCGAAAACCCTGTTTTTGTAATCATTTCCACCCACCTTTTCTAAATAATCTCCATACCGGTCCCAGGTGTATTTATTTATAGCATCGGTTTCTTGTGTTATTAAGTCTGAAATCATCAAACATCCTCCAGGTTTAAGTAAACGGTATAATTTTTTGAAGGTAACTTCCCAGTCCTCATCGTCTCTTAAGTGATGCAAGACAGCACCTGCTAGTATGATGTCAAAACTATTTTCCTTAAGGTTTATCACTCTTATATCACCTTGGATAGTTTCTACCAATTTGTTTGTTTTTGCAGCAACTCTTTCCTTAGCCCTATCTAACATTACTTTGCTTAGATCAACCAATGTGCAATTAAGATGAGGTGTTTTTGATAACATTTTTAAACTATAATTTCCTGCACCACAGCCAATATCCAATAAGTTTTTGGCCTCAGGATTTATCCTTTTAGCAGCTTCAGTTAAAAGTTCAAGAGATAATTGTGCATCAATGGTGGATATTTGACCGGTATCAAGATTTGAAAATCTTTCTACCTCATGATCAAATCTTTCTTTTATTTCACTGACTGTTGATTTATTCATTTTTATAAGGTTTTGTCTTTCAAAAGTATTTAGCTTTTGTTAGATTTAAAAAGACTTATTTTATCATATAATAATACTTTTAAGGTATAGAAATGGAGTTAAGGCACTTAAAATATTTTTTGGCAGTAGCAGAAGAGCTGAATTTTACCAAAGCATCAGAAAGGCTTTGTATTTCCCAACCACCTTTGAGCAGGCAAATAAAGGAGCTTGAGAATGAGTTAGGGGCTGTGCTATTGGAGAGAAGCAATAAAAAAGTTTCCTTAACGGAAGCCGGTAAATATTTTAGGGAAGAAATTATCAGTCAAATGCAAGATTTGGACGCGATAATGATGAAGACCAGAAAAATTTCAGAGAATATCAATGGAGAGTACAGGATCGGTTATATCAGTTCCACATTTTCAGATGATATTGCTAAGCTTGTTCAGTTTTTAACTAATAAATATCCTTATTTAAAGATTAAACTCTATGAAGTCTCTACCAGCAAGCAAATTTTGGCCTTAGAACAAAGTAAATTGGATTTGGGTATAATTAGAGCCCCTTTATCTTCAATAAAAATTTCCTCCCAGTTATGGTTTAAAGATACTTATTCATTGGTTTTTAATAATAAGATGGATAGGGTAGAAGAGGGAGATGATTTGTCCTTATTGAAAAATAAGGTCTTTGTGTTTTTCAATAAAGACTATGCTCCTGTATATTATGATAATCTGATAGAGATTTGTGCCCAATATGGATTTAAGCCTAATATTGTTCACGAGTCCAATAATATAAATTCAATAATTCAATTGGTACGAAATGGATTGGGCATCTCTATTGTTCCCAGTAGTTTAAAAAAGAGTCATCACTATCCAGAATTATCCTTTTTGGATTTGGATGACAAATTTTCTACAGATGTTTTGCTTGCCATACCGAAACATGAAAAATCAGAAATAGCAGATTCAGCCCTGTCATTTCTATTGGGATAATGTTGATAGATCCGTAATGACTTACAGTCATTGTATAAAGGTGAGGTTCCTGCTTTTTTTCTAGAAATATAGTCAGTTGATTGGGGTAGATACCGTGGTAAAGGTATAGCTTACTTATTCTTGCTTAATCAGTTTTTCCATATAAATATCAGGATTATCCACTTTTTCAAACCCGAACTGCTCATATAATCCATGTGCGTCATAAGTATTTAGCCCCCATCGGGATATGGATTGAAGACTTTCATGTTTGGAGATTTCTTTCATTAATGCTTTCCCATAGCCTTTTCCTTGGAATTTTGGGTCAATAAATAAATCTGATATCCATGCGAAAACTCCAAAATCAGTTATAACTCTGGCAAATCCGATTTGCTCATTGTTCAGATAGACACCAAAACAGAAGGAATGATTTATTGCATCTATAATTCGTTTAGGCTTTCTCCCTTTTGCCCAATAGGATTGATTAGATAAATAATCCACTATATAATCAGTATCCAGAAGTTCAGTGTCCGTTGATATTAAAAAATCATTTTTCATTGGGAATTATCGGTTTGAGGGTATTGGGATATTAAGTTGGATGGTCTTATTGGCCGTTTTTCAAATTCTCCTCCGCAATTTGGACAAGGGTTTTGTAAAACAGTATTTACACAGTCCTCACAAAAGGTACATTCAAAAGAACAAATCATGGCTTCAATGCTATCATAGGTCAGTTCTTTATTATAGTTTTCACAATTTGTTCTGATTTCTAGCATAAATGGTATACGGTTTTTTTTCTATGAAAAATAGCAGGTTAAATCCACTGTTAATTGCTGTTTATAAAACCTAAATTTATAAAACTCATTTTTGTTAATGCAGTTAAACTGCTGTTTTTATATTTCTTGAGATATAATCTGATCGTTTTTGATTTTGAAGCCTAAGTTATTGATTATCGGAAAGACGACTTGGCTAAGGATTCATTGGAATTGTCACCCTATATGAGGTAAAGGCGGTGAAGTATCATTGCCGAACAGGCCCAATTGAGGCGCTTGGATCATATTCCGTAGGGAATAATTATGTCATTTATTGAGATTCAAAAAGTACCATGTTTTCTTGGAATTTAGCCAAAAGTAAACGTATGGTATACTAGGGGTATACGAGGACTGGGCGTATCTATAGGGGAACGTTTGCTTTGCCTCCTAAATATTTATCAATGTGAAATGAAAATTTACTGTACCGGAAGGATAGACCAAGGTTTCAGATTGGACGAGGCTTTGTATTCAAGTTCAGATTTTTTTATAAACGATAGCCCCAATAAATACCAGCACTAACAAAATGGAAATCATTATGACTGTTCTCCAAAAGAGTTTATCTACTAATTTTTCCATATTGTTAAAAGTCATTTCAATGCTTTGATTGGTCATGGAGGTTAAATCCTTAAAACTTGCTTCTCTTTGGACGGATAACTGTTCGGATAATTCAGCTAATACGATCGATCTTTCCTTTCTTATCTCTTCCAGGATGATTTCCCGCTCTTGACGGAGGGCCTGTAAAACCGCCATTCGCTCACTGCGAATGTCTTCAAAAGATGCCTTGCGTTGGTTTTCAATTAATTCTGGGCTTGATTCTATTAAGTATACTGTTCTCTCTAGGAGTTGGGCAATGGAGTCATAGCGACTGGTTAATTCAGGATGGATCAATGTGTTATTGATTAAAAACTCGGTTTCCCAGCGCACCTGTTTCGGCAATACGGCCATATATGAACTGAGTTGAGAGCGCAATTCGTCAAGACTTTGGGACATGTCTTCGGCAATTTTTTTAAAGGTAACTTTCTCAACAGTTTGAATTTTGGTCATTAGTGGAATGGTAGATTGCCTGACAAAGTATAAGCTGGTAATGGGATGTTGTTCGGCGAAATCTATGACCACCTGGGTGCCCTCGGAAATATCATTATCGGGTACCAGGTTCCGGCCGATATCCAGTAAATCTTCCCAGATTAAATCCAGCGCCTGTAGGGCTATCTGCTGATGATCGCCAAATAACTCTTTGCCAGCACCCTTTTCAAAATACAGTTTCATTTGGTAGGTAAATACAGCCATATCTATATAGCCAAGAAAAGCATCACTGTTGAATATGGCACCATTGGCAACAGGAATAGCATTCATTTTCCAAATTAAGGCGTTCTTTTTAATGGATGGATTTGGGGCAAGCCTTATGATACTGTCTGCAGACTCAGTTATGGTTCGTTCGAACTTGTAAAAGAAATCGTTGATGGTCACTCTCAACTCAATGGGGGATATTTCAATATCCCCTCCAGCCGGGCCGACTGACTTTTTTTTATTCTTTTGCTGGGCAATGCTTAACTGGCTAAATAATATTAGGAAGAGGGTTATCCAGTAAATCAAAGCATTTCTTTTGAGGACAGTAATGGTGCAATTCGAATGTGGAGGTGTCATGGTATTGTCTTTAATTATTATTTCTCTTTCAATTTGTCCCTTTGCCTTTGAACAAGGCTTAGGGACAAATTAACTTGTCCTGGATATATATATATTGACTAGATGTTTTGTAAGTGGTTTTTATACAGTGGATTAAGGTTTGATTATATAATATATCACACAATTGAGAAAAAAGTGAAAAAAAATAACTAAAAAGACTTTCTATTTATCAGGTTATGTTTTTCGCTTATGTTTAGATTTTTGATTTATCACTTATCTTGTGAAGTAAACATCAAGTCGAAAATTTGTGAGTATTTCCAGTTTTGGCCTAGTGAAAATAAATTCTTACGGCCATTATTGATAGCTGAATTTAATATTCATAAAATTCTTTTATTGTGAAATTCAATTCATCCTGCATAGGCTTAATTAAAGCGTTCAAATAGTACCTGTGGAAAAAGCCGTTCAATACAACTATTTTCTTATAATCCTGGGTTTTGATAAAGTGTAAAATGTTCTTGGACATTGTATGATTTCTTAAATCCCAAAATTCAGAAGCCCTTTTATATCCTTCAAAATAACTGATGCTATCACCATCATCTTTAAAGTAATCGGTATTAGAAAAAATCGGATATTTGGCCATTATGCTTAATAGCTGTTTATACTGATATTCTTGCCTTTTTTGAGCGATTTGATCCGTTTTAGGATTGTTAAAGGCTCGGACACCTAAATAGGCCAATGCATTGAGGGAATCATTTACTGCTTGAAAGGTTTGATAAATGTTTTTGTTTGGTTCATCCAGCTGATTGTTCCTATATAGACTGTCCAGCATTTCATATGCTTTGCTATCTGTGGGGCGGGAACCTATTTTTATCCTGTATTCGTTCCTTCCTGTAAATTCATATGGCCTTACATCTACCTCAAAGTTGTTCATATACCTTACGGTGGCAATATTTTCATTACTGTCCCAAGTTTTCTTAAACTCGAATTCTTGAGTGAAAAAGGAAGAATCAACTTCAAAAAGTATCAGATCAGGCTTTATTTTCGTCAAGATATTATAAAGACTGTCTGCATTGAAATTGTGAACCGTTTCGTGAACGGTGCCAAGCAGTACTAATTCAGTTTTTTTATTTGAACAATTGTAAAAAAGTAAACTTATAAAAATCAATTCTATTAATCTTCTCATCTGAATAGGTTTTGATATCGTTACCAAGGGTTTTGTAAATGATTTTTCATTCACCTTCTCTTGGGAGAAGCCAGGTCGGCTTGTTTTCCGTTTTTGGATAGTATGGGCACCTAGTATTGCGCTTAGTGCTTTTTATGATTACTTTTTTTATAATTCTTAATCATTTTTCCAAAATCCTTGTCTTTCTTGCGTTTTTCAGCAACTGTTGATTCAAAGTGTTCCTTTTCTCTTTCCATTTTCAAAAAGTTTTCATAGGATAGTTTATCTATTTTTCCACTTTCAACCGCTTTTAAAACTGCACAATCAACTTCAGTAGTATGCGTACAATCTTTAAATTTACAGTCCCTAGAAAGTTCAAAGATTTCATTAAAGGTAATTTCTAATCCTTCTTTTGAATCTGCAATTCCGACTTCTCTCATTCCTGGATTGTCAATAATAATTCCGCCATTTTCTAGAACAATTAGTTCACGATGACTTGTGACGTGCCGGCCTTTGTTTGTACTAGCACTAATTGTATTGGTTTTCATTGACTCTCTTCCTGATAAATTGTTCAATAAGGTAGATTTACCTACGCCTGATGAGCCTAATAAACAATAGGTTTTGCCCTTTTCAATAATCTTATTGAGTTTTATCAGCCCTTTTTGGGACTCATTACTTATGGGAATTATCGGAACTTTTTTAACTCTTTCTTTAACTTTGTTAACCACTTTTGATAACTCATTGTCAGTTATCAAATCGATTTTATTGAGAACAATAATCGGACTTACTTGTGAAGTGTGGCAAATAGTTAAATATCTTTCAATTCTATTAATATTGAAGTCTCTATCAACTGCTTGGACAATAAACGCATAATCAATATTTGTGGCGATAATCTGTTTTTCTCCTTGTTTCCCAACTGCCTGTCTTTCAATTATGGTTTTTCTTGGAAAGACAGCATGAATTAGCACTTTATCATGGTCATATTCAGATATTGCTACCCAATCTCCAACAGCAGGAAAATCAGATCTGTGATGTGCAGTAAATCGTAAGTTTCCGATTATTTCACCATCATATTCTTTTTCAGGTGTTTTTACAACATACCTTTCCTTATGCTCTGAGATAACCCGTCCCAGGCCAAAAGAATCAAGATTTTGATCTTTTCTGTAGTTTTCTAATTCTAAATCATATCCTAAATCCTCAAGAATCATCTGTTTCTTTCAGTATTAAGCACAAGTTTCGTGTATATCGGTCAGTAAAGGGGGGTAAGTTACTGTTTTTCTGTAAGCAATATACCCCAATAAAATGAATATAGGTTTTCAATGATTTCATTTCCTATTCTATTTTTTGATTCAATATAACGATAGGAATTATAGATTTTGAAGGGTACTGAATAGTTGCGTTTCCCCTATAGCAGTCTTGGGGATACCTTGGGGAATAGTAGTACATACGTTTCCTTTTGGATAAAATCTAAGAAATAATTGTAATTTACCAATAATGATAGGGTGGCTCAAAAGAATGATGGTTATATTGTTACTCTAGTATCCTCAACGGTATAATGAACCAAAGCAAGAGCTTGATGCCAAAATCATAAATCCATCTCAGGAATATCTCCTTCTACCACCAATCTACCCTCTGTTTTGGATCGAATTTCTTCTACGCTCACTCCGGGAGCCCTTTCCACCAGTTTGAAACCTCCCTCAGGTAGCACCTTCAAGTAGGCCAAGTCGGTGACGATCTTCTTGACACAGTTGATGCCGGTAATGGGCAGGCTGCAGTTTTTCAATAGCTTCGATTTGCCATCTTTGCTGCAATGTTGCATGGCCACGATGATGTTTTCTGCAGAGGCTACTAGGTCCATGGCGCCGCCCATGCCTTTGACCATTTTGCCGGGAATTTTCCAGTTGGCAATATCCCCATTTTCGGAAACTTCCATGGCCCCAAGAATGGTCAGGTGAACATGCCCGCCACGGATCATTCCGAAAGATTCGGCAGAACTAAAAAGTACTGATCCATCCACCATACTGATGGTCTGCTTACCGGCATTGATCAGGTCGGCATCCACATTATCTTCGGTAGGGAAGGGGCCAATGCCCAGCAGGCCATTTTCTGATTGTAGGACCACATCGAGGTCATCAGGGATATAATTGGCCACCAAGGTAGGAATTCCAATCCCTAGATTGATATATTGGCCGTTTTTGATTTCTTTGGCAATGCGTTGTGCGATTTGAATTTTGCTGAGCATGCTGTTTGGGGTTAAAGCCTGGTAAATGAACTATTCTCTTACGGTTCTTTTTTCTATCCGCTTTTCATAATCCTTACCTTGGAATATGCGCTGCACATAGATGCCTGGGGTATGGATTTGATTGGGATCCAATTCACCTGCAGGGACCAGCTCTTCCACCTCGGCGATGGTGATGGCACCCGCAGCAGCCATCATGGGATTGAAATTCCTGGCTGTTCCCTTATAGATAAGGTTGCCTGCGGTATCTCCCTTCCAGGCCTTTACCAAGGAAAAATCAGCCTTCAGCCAACTTTCCAGAATATAGAGTTTGCCATCAAATTCCCTCATTTCCTTTCCCTCGGCCACTTCAGTGCCCACACCTGCAGGGGTAAAAAAAGCAGGGATACCTGCACCGCCGGCCCGGGTTCTTTCTGCCAAGGTGCCTTGGGGGATCAGTTCTACTTCCAGTTCCCCGCTGAGCAATTGCCGCTCAAATTCAGCATTTTCACCCACATAAGAGGAGATCATCTTTTTGACCATTTTCTTTTGCAGCATCAGGCCAATGCCAAAATCATCCACCCCCGCATTATTGGAAATACAGGTCAGGCCGGAAATATCCTTTTTGAGTAGGGCTTTGATGCTGTTTTCTGGAATGCCACAAAGACCAAAGCCACCCAACATCAATACAGCATTGCTTTTGATATCTGCGGTGGCTTCCTCTGCATCTTTTACAGTTTTATTGATCATGAGTTTAAGCAGCTAGGATTCATTAAAAATTTGCCGGGCTTTTTCCTTGTCCCTTTTTAGTTGAGCTTTAAGCTCTTCTAAATTTGCAAATTTTCTCTCCGCTCTCAAAAAATCTTTGAAATAAACTGTGATTTGTTTGTCATATAAATTGTCATTATAATCAAAAAGATGGGCTTCCACCGTTTTTTCTACGCCATCCACGGTTGGGCGGTTGCCGATATTGAGCATGGCCTGGTAAGTTTTCTGTCCCACGGCCACTTCCACCACATAAGCACCATCTCCAGGGATGAGCTTATAGTTGCTGGGCACATGGATATTGGCAGTTGGAAAATCTATGGACCTACCGATTTGTTGACCTTTGATCACAATGCCGTTCAGCTCATAGGGCCTGCCCAAAAATTCTGTGGCTTCATTAATATGTCCGGCCAGAAGTGCTTTTCTGATTTTCGTACTTGAGATGCCTACATGATCCACATCTTCCCTGGATATTTCCTCGAGCTCAAACCCATATCGGTCAATATTGGCCTTGAGGTGATCAAAGCTGCCTTCCCGGTTTTTGCCAAACCGGTGGTCATATCCAATGACCAGTTTCTTGGTATGGATTTTATCAATGAGGACTTTTTGGATGAATTCTTCTCCGGTCAATTGGGAAAATTCCTTGGTAAAAGGAATGGTGATCAAATGATCTATTCCAGCTTTCTCCAGAAGCTTTGCTTTTTCCTCAAAAGTCGTCAATAAGCGCAAATTGTGCTCCTCAGGATGTAAAACCAACCTTGGATGTGGCCAAAAGGTAATCAAGACAGTTTCGCCTTCCATTTGGTCAGCAATATTCCTGATGCGGGCCAATATTTTTTGATGTCCCAAGTGCACCCCATCAAAGGTCCCACTGGTGACGACAGCATTCTTTACAGGTAGGAAATGATCAAGTCCTTCGTAAATTTTCATCCCTTGGCTTCTTTTTCAGCTTTGATCTTTTCGACTAGGTCCAATACCTCTACAGCATCTGTAAGGAGGAAGTCGCCGATACGGGTGCGGGTTAGGGCAGACATATAAGCGCCGACTTTCAATTCCTCGCCCAAGTCCCTGGCCAAACTTCTGATATAGGTTCCTTTGGAACATACTATACGGAAGTCTATTTCAGGTAGTTCACAACGGGTGATTTCAAAGGTAGCCACCTGTACCGGTCTTGGCTCCAATTTTACATCTATGCCCTTTCTGGCAGATTCATAAACCCTTTTTCCGTCCTTTTTAATTGCCGAATGGGTAGGAGGGACCTGCATGATGTCCCCAGTAAATTTTTTACAGGCTGTTTGGATGTCCTCAAGACTCAGGTGAGAGGGATCGGCGACCTCTTTTACTTCTTGCTCCAAGTCAAAGGATTCGGTGGTCTTGCCCAGTACAAAGGTGCCGGTATATTCTTTTTCCTGGCCCATAAAGTCGTTGATGCTCTTGGTCTTTTTACCAGCACATATGATAAGCAATCCAGTGGCCAAGGGATCCAAGGTCCCTGCGTGGCCTACTTTTTTTATTTTTAAGGCATTTCTCACCTTCTTCACCACATCAAAAGAGGTCCATTGATAAGGTTTGTTGATCAGAAATACTTCTCCGTAAGGTTTCTCGTCCATGCTACATTAATAAGCCACCCATTACGGCAATAGTACCTACGATGGCGCAATAAATGGCAAAGTAAATAAGCTTTCCCCGTTTTACAATATTAATCATCCATATACATGCTGCCAAACCGGCAATAAATGCTGCCAGGAACCCAGCTGTCAAACTGATGGTCGAAATGCCCTCTGCGATGCTAGGGTCTTTGAAAAACTTCAAAAGCTTGATCGCTGAGGCACCTAAAATCGGTATCAAAACCATTAGGAAGGAAAATCTGGTTGCTTTTTCCTTTTCCACACCTATCAGTAAGGCTGTTGCAATGGTTGAGCCTGATCGGCTGATACCGGGCATAATGGCAATAGTTTGGGCTATGCCTATTATGATAGCCTTGGGAAAAGTGACTATCCCATCCCTTTTGGCCGCAAAGTGGGAAAATGCCAATAATATGGCTGTTAATATTAGCATGGCGCCCACCAAGAGGATTTTTCCACCAAACAAGGCTTCAATCTGCTCTTCAAAAAATACGCCCACAATGCCAATAGGGATCATGGATAGCACAATTTTAGCAGCAAATTTAGTCCCTCCGTTCCATTGGAATTTCAATAAATCCCGGATGATATTGATGATGTCCTTACGGAATACGATGATGGTGCTTAATGCGGTAGCGGCATGGACCACTACGGTGAATAAAAGATTGTCGGCGGCTTTAACCCCCAAAAGAAATGATCCCAATTCAATATGCCCACTGCTGGAAACAGGCAAAAATTCTGTTAGCCCCTGGATGATGCCCAGGATAATGGCTTCAATAATACTCATTGATTACTTAATTGTCTGATTTATGAAAAATCGCGTAAAATTCGAAAATAAATCCAAAAAGAGTGACCAAGGGGCCGAGTGTTAGGCCTAGAAATCCAAATCCATGTGGTTCACTGTCCAGTCCCATGATGATAAAACCTGCTACGATAATAGCAATGCCTATCAACATCAGTGTATAATTCTTTTTCGAAAAAGGTAAGTTGTTTTGATCCATTTTAATAAAGTTCGTCCAATGTCATGTTTAAATATTTGTTGACTGCCCTAAGGGTACTGAAAAAGGATAATATGGCTCCCAATAAAATCAAGCCTCCAAAAAGCATCAACATCATCTCTTCGTTTTGTAAGAGGGCAAAGCCATCAATATTGGCCTTGGTGTATTCTATCAGACCATATAGAATGCCTGATGCAAAAATCCCTGCCAATGCCCCGTACATAAAGGACCTGTTCAGGAAAGGCTTTCTGATAAAGCCTTTGGTTGCTCCCACTAATTGCATGCTTCTGATAAGAAAACGTTGTGAGAAGAGTGCCAGTCTAATGGTATTATTGATTAAGATGATCACGGTAAAGATGAGGATCAGGATAAAAGCTCCTAAAACCATACTTACCTTGACCAGGTTTTTATTGATTGATTCTACCAAGTCATTCATATAGGTGACTTCAAATACCCCATTCAGGCCTTCAATCTCTGCGACTATTTTTTCCATCTGATCAGAAGTTTGAAACTCTTCCTTGACAGAAAGTACATAACTGTGTCTAAGCGGGTTGTCGTCGAGGAATTTACCGAAATCTTCACCAGTGTCTTCCAGAAAAGATGCAGCGGCCTCGTCTGCGGATATATAATTGATCTGGGGACCTTCATCTTCCTTGTCCAGAACGTAGGGCTTGGACTCCAGTAATTTGCCGATTTTGGCATTGTCGGCCTCTGAAATATTCTTGTTCAGAAAAACCTGGATTTCTATATTTTCCCTAATAATGGAAGTAAGGGTACGTGCTTGGATAACAATTACCCCAAAGAGCCCTACAATAAAAAGTGATAGGGTGGTGCTGAAAAGCACACTCATAAATTTAAAACTTCCTAGTCTTTTCTTTTTCCTTAGAGATTTGCTCATGTTGCTATGAATTCCTCCAAAATTAATCAGCTATCTGTATTAAACCAATCTTATTGAATAAAATGCCAAGGTGAATTTGTGGATTGGGTTTTTTGATATGGGATTAAACGCTTTTCACTTATTGAATAGTATTTTTTGTATAAGTGAACCAAGAAGGTTAATGGATAATTATTCCAGTAGAAATAGTATAATTTGGTAGAGCATGGTTTTTTAAAAGACTTACTTTAATTAAATGAACATACTTATACTATTGTTTGGGGCTTTGTAAATATATTTTTTGAAATAATATTTTGAATTTTGTTAAATATTTTTCTTTTATTTGGGTTTTATTAACCAGTTAGATTGGTGAGGAAAGTTTAGTTTGCTATTAGGAATCGTAATAAGCTGTCATGAAAGAATTTGTAGAAGGTATCAATGATATAGTTTGGAGTAATGCCCTGATTGTTCTGTGTTTGGTGGCAGGTGTGTATTTCTCTGTCATGACCAGATTTTTGCAAGTGAGGTACCTGAAGGAAATGCTTCGGCTCTTGTTTAAGGGCCAGCCTTCAGAAAGAGGAGTTTCTTCCTTTCAGGCCTTTGCTTTGGCCATCTCTGGTAGGGTAGGAACAGGTAATATTGCAGGAGTAGCTACAGCCATAGCCATGGGAGGACCAGGAGCGATTTTTTGGATGTGGGTAATTGCCTTTTTGGGCTCTGCTTCGGCATTTATAGAATCTACCTTGGGGCAGTTGTATAAGGAGGTCAATGAGGGAGAATACCGGGGTGGTCCCGCTTATTATATAGAGAAAGGACTTGGCGTTAAGTGGTATGGTTTATTGTTTGCCTTTGCTACTATATTGAGTATGGCGGTATTTATGCCTGGGGTACAGAGCAATAGTATCGCCTTAAGTATGAAAAATGCTTTTGAGATTCCTGCAGAAATTACTGGGATAGGGCTGGCTGTATTACTGGGCTTGATCATTATAGGAGGTGTCAAGCGTATCAGTAAAGTAGCTGAAGTGGTTATCCCATTTATGGCAGCGGCCTATATATTAATGGCAGTCGTGATTATATTCATGAATATTCAGGAGGTGCCAGGGGTTTTGGCTATGATCATCAGAGCTGCTTTCAACTTGGAATCGGCATTCAGTGGGGTGTTTGGAATGGCCATCGCTTGGGGTGTCAAAAGAGGCATTTATTCCAATGAAGCAGGGCAGGGTTCAGCACCGCACGCTGCATCCGCAGCAGAGGTCAGTCATCCTGCCAAACAGGGACTAGTGCAGGCCTTTTCTGTTTATGTGGATACTTTGTTTGTTTGTACAGCCACAGCCCTGATGATCTTATTTACAGGGCAATATAATGTGATCAATCCAGAGGGAGGCTTTATCATTGAGCATTTGCCAGGCGTAGAAATAGGTCCTGAATATACCCAATACGCAGTGGCCACCCATTTCCCTGATTTAGGTAGTGGCTTTGTAGCCATTTCACTTTTGTTTTTTGCTTTTACTACTATCATGGCCTATTACTATATCGCAGAAACTAATCTGAGTTATCTGAACAGAGAAAAGTACAGGGCTTGGTCTTTATGGGGATTGCGGATACTATTCCTCATCACCACTTTCTATGGAGCGATCCGCACGG
The DNA here is from genome assembly GCF_014280965.1 of Echinicola salinicaeni. Classification (GTDB taxonomy): domain Bacteria; phylum Bacteroidota; class Bacteroidia; order Cytophagales; family Cyclobacteriaceae; genus Echinicola; species Echinicola salinicaeni. Next base: position 302,028 of record NZ_JACODZ010000008.1, on the reverse strand, counting down.
CTAAATTGGCCTGGACCATGGGGGATATTGGAGTAGGGATTATGGCTTGGCTAAATATTATTGCAATTTTATTGTTGCGCAAACCGGCCTTAAAAGTATTTAAGGATTATACCAAGCAATTGAAAGAAGGCAAAGATCCTGTTTTCAATTCCAAGGAAGCTGGTATTGAAAATGCCGATTTTTGGGAAGGGAAGTAAAACTATTCCCAGATCCCTTTGGGTACAATTTCCAAAACATGCCCAAAGGGATCTTCAAAATAACAGCTTTTCAGCCCTTCTTTCCATTCCTGCTCATGGGTGATTTTGATGCCTAAATCAATCAAATTCTTCTTTCTGTCTTCGTATAGTTTTGCTGCTACTTCAAAAGCGACATGTTGTTTTCCGGTTGCATAGTGGGGAGGTAGGTTGCTCTCTTTTTGCGTGGTTTCGGGGATAAAGCATAGTAATACGGATGTTCCGCACCTGAAAAAAATATGCCGATTGATTTCCTTGGAAATAATCGGCATACCTAAGTTGTCGTGGTAAAATTTTTCGGCCTTATCTAAATCATTGATATAAAGGCAGGTTTCTTTGATCTGTGTAAATTCCATGATTTAATTTAATCAATCTATCGGGGAATTCACATTGATCTTTTTTAACTTATAGAAGTTGTTACTCTTGATCTGAGATAGTCTTCAAGGAGATCTATATTAAGGCTGTCATTAATGGCCAAAATGGATAAGGCGTCTTGCTCGATACTTGATTCATAATCCAATACACTGGCTGTATTCATTGCAGTGATGGCCCAATACTGATCATTTCTGAAGATGATGGCTTTATCATTCGCAAACTTCTCTAAAATTGATCGGTTCTTGGCTCTTAATAGCACTTTTTCATGTACAGCTTTTGGGACAGCTGTGACAGGACTTTTACCATTCAGTTTATCGTATCCATAGGCATATCCATTTTCCAGTTTACACAGATCGGCATACACCGAAGCTCCAGTAGGGTAGCTTCCAGCTCCTTTGCCTAAGTAAAATTGCTCTCCCAGATTCGTCGAGTTTACCTTTATGGCATTGTATTCATTTTCAACCATAAACAATGAATCCTTGGGATTTACCAATGAAGGAAGGATATAAGCGACTATTCCGTCTTTAACTCTGTAGGCTTTAGCAACTAATTTGATCTTTAAATCGAATTCCTTTGCGAGGTTGACTTCTTCCAAGCTAATATGCTGAATGCCCAGTGTAGCGATTTCTTTTTCTTCAATATATTGTCCAAAGGCATGCAGCGCCAAAATGGAAAGCTTGCTCTTGACATCACTTCCATTGAGATCCAGGCTGGGATCAGCTTCGGCAAATCCATTTTCCTGGGCCAAGCTAATAGCGTCAGCAATGCTTAATCCGTCTTCAAAAAGGCGGGTGAGGATATAATTGGAGGAACCATTGAGTATGCCTTCTAAAGAATCGATTCGATCTCCTGCAAACTGGGTGTCCAGGGTAGTGATGACCGGGATACCGGCAGCAGCAGAGGCTTCATATAATAAACTGCCTCCGAAGTCTTTTTCCAATTGGATAAGCTCGGGCAGGTGATTGGCCAACATTTTTTTATTGGCAGAGATGACCTTTTTGCCCTTTTTGAGCAGGGTACTCACATAATCATAGGCTTTGTCAGCATCTGAAATAAGCTCTATGCCTATTTCGACATCCCTTTCCAGGATATCATTGGGTTCAAAGGAAAAGGCAATTTCTTTGCTTCTTTTTTTACTCGGGTTTTGTACTACTATGGTGTCAGGTTTGAGGCCTTGTTGGTGTTTTTGGGCTATTTCATAATACCCTTGACCAACTACTCCAAAACCAAATAAGCCAATCTGTTTAGCCATTATTTTCCAGATAAAAAGATTTTAAAATATAATTTAACTGCTCATTTTCGACCAAAAAGGCATCATGGCCATATATTGAGGTGATTTCTCTATAGGTACCGTTAGGTACATATTTACTGATAAATTGGGATTCTTCCTTGGTAAACAACAGGTCTGTATTGATGCCAATGGATAAGACCTTAGATTTGATCTGCGAAAGTGCAGCTGCTGTGCCTCCTCTGCCTCTTCCCAGATCATGGCTGTCCATGGCCTTGGTCAATACCCAATAGGAGAGGGCATTGAACCTATTGGCTAATTTTTGACCTTGGTATCTAAGGTAAGAGCTGACTCTAAAATGATCTGTTTTCTCTTCAGTTTCACCTTGGCTTGCCTGGAAGATATCTTGGTGCCTGTAGCTCAACATGCCAATTGCTCTGGCTGCTTCAAGTCCTTTTTTTCCGGCATCAGCATTGTTTTGTCCCCATGTACTGTCAGATTCAATGGACATTCTTTGGGCTTCGTTAAAACCAATGGTCCAAGGTGAGGTCTTGGCGTTCGAAGCGACAATGATGGTGTTTTTAACTTTGTCAGCAAGTTTGTAAGACCATTCCAAGGCCACTTGACCACCAAGAGAACCGCCAATCACCGTATCTATTTGCTGAATACCAAGATGTTCTCTAAGCCTGTCAAAGGCATTGGCCATATCCCTGGTAGAAAGGTTAGGAAAGTCATAATAATATGGCTTGCCTGTGCTAGGGTTCTCACTTAATGGCTGAGTGGAACCGTAACAAGATCCTAGCAAGTTGGCACAGACAATGAAGTACTTGGTAGGATCGAAGAACTTGTCTTCTCCCACTAATCCACTCCACCACTCATGGACATTGGCATCTCCAGTAAGGGCGTGAAGGACCCAAATAACATTGTCTTTTTTAGGGGTAAGGTGTCCTTGAGTAGTATAACTCAGTTGGAAGCCTGGCAGGCTTTCTCCTGAATCCAAAGTCAATTCTTCCTCACAATGGAAAACTTCTTGGCTCATATCGGTAATCAGATACGGTGATTGTAAGTTCATTTTACTATTTTATTTTTTCAAAAGCCGCATTTAAGTCAGCTTTGATATCATCAATGTGTTCGATGCCCAAGGATAAGCGTAGCAAAGATGGAGTAACTCCGGCTGCTAACTGTTCTTCATCACTGAGCTGCTGGTGGGTAGTGGCAGAAGGTTGAATAATCAAGGTCTTCGCATCTCCAACATTGGCAAGGTGAGAGACTAATGAAAGGTTATTGATAAAGTCAGCAGCAGCTTCTTTATCAGCTTTCAGTTCAAAACTCAGGACACCGCCAAATCCATTCTTTAGGTATTTTTTAGCCAAGGTATGATAAGGGCTGTTTTCCAAACCTGGGTAATTCACCTTCTGTACCTTTGGGTGACTTTCCAGCCATTTGGCAATAGCCAAGGCATTGTCCACGGTCCTTTGTACTCTTAATGAAAGTGTTTCCAAACCTTGGATAAGCTGAAAAGCATTAAATGGACTCAATGCAGGACCAAAGTCTCTGAGGCCTTCCACCCTTGCCCTGATGGCAAAAGCAATATTAGGTAAACCCAGTGGATTGTTATCTCCAAAAGTTTCCCAGAAATTCAATCCATGATATCCTTCAGATGGCTCTGAGAACTGAGGGAATTTACCATTGCCCCAGTTATAATTACCTCCATCTACAATTACACCTCCGATGGAAGTTCCATGTCCACCTATCCATTTGGTAGCAGACTGAACGACAATATTGGCTCCATGTGCTATCGGCTGGAATAGGAATCCTGCTGCACCAAAGGTATTGTCGACCACTAGGGGAAGGTCATGCTCTTTGGCCAATTTGGCTACACTTTCAAAATCAGGAATATTGAATTCAGGGTTGCCAATGGTCTCTACATAGATGGCTTTTGTTTTGTCATCAATAAGTGCTGCTAAGTCAGCAGCCTTATCGCTTTTGGCAAATCTGGCATCTATTCCAATTCTTTTGAAAGATACTTTAAACTGGTTATAGGTTCCGCCATATAGAAATGGAGAGGCTACAAAATTATCTCCAGCTTGTAGGAAATTATTAAGTGCAATAAACTGCGCAGCTTGGCCGGAAGCTGTTGCCAAAGCCGCTACACCACCTTCCAAGGCTGCTATTCTTTTTTCAAATACATCCGTGGTAGGATTCATGATCCTGGTGTAGATGTTCCCAAATTCTTTTAGACCAAAAAGGTTGGCTCCATGTTCGGCAGAGTCAAAGACATAGGAAGTGGTTTGATAAATAGGAACCGCCCTTGAATTAGTTGTTGGGTCAGGTTCTTGTCCAGCATGCAGCTGAAGGGTTTCGTAATGATAAGGTTGTGACATGTTAGTAACTTATTAGTTAATTGACAAAGAAATTTTTAAAGAAGTGGTATTAAATAATAATCTGCCCAACTAGTGCATTAAGGGCATAAAATTATCGTTGTGCATTGATTGGATGCACATATAAAAGTTGTAATTAGAAAGTTTTGCTCGTTGCTTTGTCTTTGGTGTTTTCCTTTTTGTAAAATTCATATCTTAAGAATTTATATTTCCAAACGAGGATATTCACGCTTGGCAGGAATTGGCACCTTGGATTTTCCAGGTTGCCAGAGGGTCTATGAGCCTGTCTCTCACCTCTTCTGTATAAATCCTGAACTTTTAAAAAGTAAAGGATAGGACAAAGTAACTATTCAATTTTTGAATTTGCAAGCTTTCGAAAAAGACTTTTTGGTAATTTTATTTTATGATATAATCCCTATAAAACCAATAGGGAAATAGGTTGGTGAGTGTTTTTAATAGGAAAAGCCCTTAAATGATCTTTAAATCATATTCTTAAAACGAAAGATTTTGAAAGATTACCTTTTTAGCCTAGTTTCTATAAAGCGGTAGAGTGGGCTTCTTTTATTACTGATAAATTTAAGTGGAGTTTTTATTGAATATGTTTTTAGAGAAAAGTTGGCTTTTAGAAGAAATAATTAAGCAGGGATAACATAAAAAGTTGTCAAAAAATATAAAAGAGGCTGTTTCAAAAGTTCAATTCCCTTATCATTGCGCTATGTCTGGAATGTCCCCCAATTTTGCTATAATAAAATTATGAAACAGCCTCTTACCTGAGTAGTAATATTAGTGGTTGTAGATTATTCTTCGTAAAAATATACTGCAGAGGCTCCTGCAACATTTTGGCTAAAGGCAGGTGTAGGGTTGCCATTGCTGCTGAAATAATTATAAGCAAGGATTTTTCCACCTCCATTGGCCCTTTCTGCTACAAATATCATTTGAGAGTTTGTACTATAGGCTACATCAACAGGGTTCCCCAATGAAGTATTATTGCCTTCTATTCTGGCTTGTTGGTTCAATGCGATGGTGCCTCCATTTGAAGTAGCGTTTAGCTTATTGCTAAAGTCTGTAATGATGGTAATCGCTCCATCACTATCAGATCCAGCATCTCCAATGTCTGTCAATACCATTAAATCATCCTCCATAGAATAGGTAAGTCCATGAGTTCTTACAATGCCCTCGATAGTGATTCTTTTGCTTGGACTGATCATTCCACTTGAATTGGAGAAGAAATTAGTAAATACTGCCAGGTCACTGTCTTTATCCACGATGGCATAGAGCGTATTACCTTCTAAATGGATTCCCCATAGAGCGAAGTCTACTGCAAAAGTCTTTTGTAAGGAGAATCCGGATGAGGTTTTTTGGTAAACATAAAGGCTGCTTTGGTTGCCATTGGCTTCAACAGGTGATTCTGCTACAACGACCATATCATTGCTGACAGCGATTTCTCTACCGCTCACAAAGCCTCCTGTCGTATTGATGCCTAAGGAAATATTAATACCTGTATTCATCATGGATGACATGATGTCTCCATAGACATTCAAAGAGTTATCAGAGCGAACAAGTTGTATGATTTCATCTGTTTCTGGATCATAATATATACCATCGGCATCAGTACCTGCAGCAGCAGTGGTGGTAGTGGTAATATTGCTTTCATCCGAAAAATCAATAATAGAAACTTCTCCGCTGGTATTGGAAGAAACAAAAAGAGAGGCTACATTATTTTCAGGCATGTCCATATCGTCATTATTGTCGCAGGAGATGTTAAAAAGGGCAGTGGTTGCCAGGAGCCCAACAGCTAGAAATTTGTTTGTTTGTGTTTTCATAGTACTAATTAGTTGATCATTTCAGCTACTTACGCACTATGTACTTGAGTTGGATCAGCTAAGGGAAAAAATACTTGAATTTATGGGGACTAAACTACTTAGTTTTACTTACATAAGGCGTTATAAAACAAAAGCCTGAAAAGAAATTTTCAGGCTTTTGTTAGGTTGGTGGTTGTGATTTATTTGTTGTCCAGTTTTTCTTTTCTGGTTTTTATATTCTGATTTTTGTGAGGTCTGCTCGCTCCAAAAGTCCCTCTATTGATTTTACCTCTTTTGGTTTTCATATCTCCTTTTCCCATAGTTTTTTGATTTTTGGTTTAAGAATTTATTAATGCCTAAACTCTAAATTACGGAACAGCTACTGGAAGACCAAAGAGAAGGACAGCTTTCCAGGAAAGGTTTATTTTTTTGTCGTAATCAGGATTGCCCCATCCTTTGCTCTACTACCATATAAGTTCTTGGCATCACCGTTTTTAAGAACTGAAATGGTAGCAATGTTTTTGGGATCCATTTTCTTCATTTCTTTTTGCGTTTGAATAACTCCATCTATTACATAAAGCGGTTTTTTATCAACAGCGAGTTTTTTAGTGACTTCTATTTCTTCTACGCTTGAAGAACCCTTTGGTGCTTTGTCGGGTAGCGGAACACCTTCTTTTAAGGTAATTTCTATGACACCGTTTTTGCCCTTGGCATCATATTTATTTGTGGCTTTTTCATCTTTGAGTACACTGATACTCTCGATGTCAACTGGAGAAATCTGGCTGATGATTTCTTTATCATACTCCTCTCCATTGATAAAAAATATGGCTTGATTGAGGTGTTTTATTTCTTGTTTATTCACTGAAGCCCCATCAGTTGGAGACTTTTTTGCTTGGACTCCATAGCCTACGACTACTACTTCATTCAAACGGTTTGATTTCTTCTTGTTTTGATCATTAATAGCAAATTTGATAGGTACTTTCATTCTAACGTTGACGGCAGTACCGTTTTGTTTGCCAGGTTTCCATTTGTCTGCATTTTTAATGACTCTTATGGCTTCTTCATCAGCACCGCTACCAATCCCCCTAAGGATTTGAGGATCCTTTAGTTCACCGGTTTTGTCCACGACAAATGTCACATAGACGGTGCCTTCAACGCCCTTTTCTTTGGCTTGCTCTGGATATCTAAGACTACTGGCCAAGTAATCATTCCAATTATTCATACCTCCATAAGGGGCAGGCATGTCTTCCACTACATCAAAGACTTCATTGTTACTCTTCTGACTAGGCTTATTAAAGAAGGGACTTTTTTGTGCCGTTTCACCTCCCGCTACTTTGAATTTTACTGGCAATACCATTAAGGTGTTGATCGCTTGTCCATTGTCCATACCAGGGTTCCACTTGGGCATGCCCTCAAGACTGAACATTCTCAATACCTCATCATCCAGTCCCATTCCCATAGATTTTTTGATGCTGGGTGAGAGGATACGACCTTCTTTATCTACCACAAATTCGATATAAACGGTTCCTTTCGCACCAAGCTGCCTGGCTTCTTTTGGGAATTTTAGGTTTTTGGACAAATACCTGTTCCAAGCTTCCATTCCACCCTTGGGAGCGGGCATGGAATCTGCTGTTTGCTTGAGGTTTTCTATTCCGTAATCTTTGGTAAAAGAAGAATTTTGTTTGAAAATATTGAGCATTTCCAAGACTTTGCTGTATTCATCATTATCTGAGATATTGCTGATTTCATATTGTAAATCTCCAAATTGTGCAGTGATTTTGCCATTTTCTAAAGATGAAACGTATTCATAATGTTTCGGTGATTTGATCTTAACTACACGGGTGTTGACATTAATCGAATCCTGTGCAGATACAATTTGCTTTCTGATGGAATTGATACTCAAGTTGGTGAATTCAGATAAAAATCCATCCGAATTAGTGGTTTTCATAGAAACCAAGCCCAATAACATGGCGGTTAGAGGGATTACCATGAGCAATTTGAACCAATTGGTCTTTTCTGCTTTTTTCATCATCATAATTCGCTTTAAAGTTGTTGATCTAATAAAATGGTTGCCAATAGGAAGATCAAGTCCCTTGAATGCTATTTTGACGATTAATTTGCTGTAAGTTTCTTTGCTATCAGTTTGTCTGAGGACATTGGCATCTGCCGAATATTCATGGGTGTCTATCAGCGCTACACGCATAAGGTGAATGGCTGGGTTGAACCAGAATAAAATGCACAAGACTTGATAATAAATCATATCCCAAGAGTGTCCCTGCCTGATATGCTCAATTTCATGCTTGATAATATGTGCTTTTTCATTTTCATTGAGTTCTTGGGTATCGTCCCAAAATAACTTGTTGAAAAATGAAAATACAGGAGCCATTCCAAAAGTAGGGATATAAAAGTATTGGTGCTTAAGGTTATAGATGGTTTGGTACCATCCCTTTTCTTTGAGGAGTCTTAATTGTAGTAATTGCCAAAAAAGCCTTGCTGCCAGTATAGACGATATAATCAAATAACCCAAAAACAAATAGTCTTTCCATTCTAGTAAAATGGGCAGTTTGGTACTTCTTACAGTCACTTCTGGAAGGCCGAATGTTCCAACCACTTCTTCTTGTGCATTTAGGGAAGTTAATGCCTGCAGAAAATCAGTGTTTTCTAAGGATATTGTAGGCTTTGTAAATGCAACAGGAATTTCAATCAATGGGAACAAAAGTGCCAAAACAGGGGAGATCAAAAGAAAAACTCTGGTAAGCGTAAAAACTTTCTCCCCTCTAAGAAAACACCAATAAATTCCGAAAAAAAATAAGAGGCAGAAAGTACTCTGCCAGATATAGTCCACCAAATGTGCCATATGACTTATTTTACGTCATCTTTTACCTCATTCATTAATTTTTCAAGTTCTTTTAGGTCCATGTTTTCATCTTTGGCGAAGAAGGAAGCAAGCTTGGAAAAAGAACCACCAAAATAGCCTGACAGTAAATTTTTAATAGAGAAACTTCTGTACTGATCTTTGGTAACAATAGGGTAGTACTCATGAGATTTACCATAAGCTTTGTGCTTCACAAAACCTTTTCTTTCTAGAATACGGATGATAGTAGATACCGTATTATAAGCTGGTTTGGGCTCAGACATTTTTACCAGGATATCTTTGACAAATCCTTTCTCGATATCCCATAGAATTTGCATGACTTGTTCTTCGGCTCTTGTTAACTCTCTCATTTTATCTGTTTGTTTTTTTCTTCAACTTAATCATTTAGTTTGTAAATAACAAGCAAGAGACAGATCTTCTTATTGGCAAGGCCAAATTAAAGATAATGCTTTAGTTTTACAACTATATAGATAGTTTAAATTAATTATTTAGTTTGTGTGTGTAAAAAAATAGGCCACTTAAATGAGTGGCCTATCGTTATTGCTATTGTGTTCTCAGTTTAATGATTTTAGTAAAGTGCAATAACTTTACAACAGGGTAGGTAGGGTCAAATTCATACCATTTGACCGCGAAGTTAGGTCTGTTAGGTAATTTATGGTGGTTGTTTTGGAATAATTCACCAAGCATTAAAACATCCAGTAACAGACTGTTTTTGGATTGGTCATTATTATCAAAATTAGCATAGCCATATTTATGACCGCTCCAATTTACTATGGCTCCATGCACTGGTCCCATCAAAAAATGAATAGGGAGCAAGAAGTACATCCACCAGTGGGTACCTGGAAGTTCAAATACACTTATACTAAGTACATATATGGCAACATAGAGCAATCCCCACGCTACTCTGACCATCATATTATCAGCCATGCGGTCAAATTTATTCCAATCAGGAACATCCTTTGAAAATCTTTCCTCAGGCTTAAGTCTGAAAGAAAAATATTCATTGTAGATGTTTTTTGTTTTCCACATCATGGTAAACAGATTTTCTGTATGATGCGGGCTGTGCGGATCTTTTGGCGTATCACTATAAGCGTGGTGCATCCTATGAAGGATAGCATATGCACGTGGAGAAAGGTAAGAACTTCCCTGGCAAGCCCAAGTAAACACATAAAAGAACTTCTCCCAAAATTTGTTCATGACGAACATTTGATGGGCTGCATAACGATGCAGAAAGAAGCTTTGGCAGAACAGAGAGAAATACCAATGAAGTAGAAAGAAAACTATAAGAATCACGTAATTTAGAATTGATTTAAGATCACAAAGATAGTCCCTTATAATAAAAAATATAAATGTGATCTTGAAATTTTTAATATATTATGATGAAACTCATGTTTTAAGCGTGGATCATTTTTTGGATTGGCAGGTTTTCTAAGTTAAATCAAACAAGAATTAGGATAAAAATTATAAATCTTTACAAATTGACAGTAAAAAAAATCAGTCAAATTGATTATTGAAATTAGTTTGAAACATAAAATCAGCTTTTGTTATACCTAACCAATAAAATTTATTTGTCCTTTTATTGAGGATTTTGATGAACTTATAAATACAAGAATTGAGTAATTGGTTTTTATATAATAATTGATGATTGAGATAAAACTTAAATGATACTTCTTCATGGCAAATCAAGGATGTGGAAATGTTTTGGTACAATTGGTTATAGGAGGACTTGCTGTGATCATAGCTAGCTATCTATTGCCGGGAGTAAGTGTGGAAGATTTTTGGGTAGCTGTTATTATAGCAGCAGTTTTAAGTTTATTGAATTATACGGTAAAACCCTTATTGATCATTTTAACCATACCTATTACCATATTTACATTAGGATTATTTTTATTGGTCATTAATGCTTTGATCATTCTGCTGGCCGAGAATATAGTGCCGGGCTTTGAAGTGGATGGTTTTTGGTGGGCTTTGTTATTTAGTTTTATATTATCAATAATAAACACCATTTTTGGCGTTTCTTTGTTTGAGAATAATAACTGAAAAACTAGTCAAAGAATTAATAAAATATGAAATCAGTTTTTGCAAGTAATGATTTTTATTTTTATCAAATAATTGTAATTTGATTTTGATAAAAGGTAGTTACAAATTAGCTGTAACTGTTTTATATTTTTACCTACATATATAATGCTAGTCATAGTATAGACTTTAACACCCTTTTCGATTAATAATATGCAATACAAGAATGATGGTTTTAAACCCGAGATAATAAATGCTCTCAAGACCGAATTGAAAGCTTCAGGGAAAAACTTCAAAATAGTACCTTCCCCTGATAACAGTGATGAATATGTGAATTTCTATTTTATTGGGATGTATGAAGGTAAGGAAGTGATTTATGATGCAGCTATGTATACCTTGAGGCTTCATCATACCAGTGAGGTTTATGAATTGGCAGAGCATAAGGCTGCAAAAAAATTCCCTAATTTCAAGGGCATTCACTATGAAGAAGATGAGAATGGAAATTTGAAGCCTTTGAATAGTGATGAAGAAGAAATCGGTTGGTTCATTACCGAGATTATTATGGAGATAGAGGAAGATGAATCGGTAAAAGTACAGGAGTTTATTGATGAAGACACCAATCATGATTATGGAATTGGTTTAGATGTAGCCTTGAATGTAGAACACATAGATGAAAAGGTGATCACCAAGTTCATAAAGGAATTCAATGATGATAACATAGTTTTGGACGATACGATGTATGCTTTTCAGTCTGAGGACGAAGATGTAGAAGAATAGATAAAAAAATATAACCATTTGCTCCGGCCGTTTGTTGATGTTCAGCAAACGGTTTTATTTTGCCAACTATGTTGAAAATTGCCTGGTCATCTAAATATGCACATTCTCTTCCTCCAGGACATAGGTTCCCTATGGAGAAATATGAGTTATTGCCTGAACAGTTGCTATATGAAGGAACAATCAGTGAGGACAACCTTTTTACCCCGAAAAGTCTTGAAAGTAAATGGATTCTGAATACCCACCATGCTGACTATGTAGATAAACTTCAGAATTTAAGCCTTTCTAAATCAGAAATTAGGAAAACAGGATTTCCACTTAGTAAGGCTTTGGTAGATAGGGAGGTTAATATCATGCATGGTTCTGTACAGGCATGCCTTTTTGCCTTACAATATGGGATTGCGATGAATATTGCTGGAGGGACCCATCACGCTTTTTCAGATAAAGGAGAAGGATTTTGTTTGCTAAATGATATTGCCATATCTGCAAATTACCTTTTGGATAATGAGCTGGTAAATAAAGTACTGGTGATAGATTTAGATGTGCATCAAGGAAATGGCACTGCTGAAATTTTTCAAAACGTTCCTGAAGTATTTACCTTCAGTATGCATGGTGCTTCCAATTATCCCATGCATAAAGAAACATCCGATTTGGATGTGGCATTGCCCGACAAAGTGGGGGATGAATTCTACATCAGTCTTTTAAAGCAGCACCTAGAGCCACTCATCAATAAGGTGGCACCTGATTTTATTATCTTTCAAAGTGGTGTTGATGTATTGTCAACTGATAAATTGGGTAGGTTGGGGCTTAGTATAGCTGGATGCAAGGAAAGGGATCAATTGGTTTTGAGTGCTGCACATCGCAATCAAATTCCAATAATGTGTTGTATGGGTGGGGGATATTCCGAAAAAATCAGCCATATCGTTGATGCGCATGCCAATACATTTCGCTTGGCTCAAGAAATCTTCTTCTGAGTAAGTTTAAATCAAAATTATTTCCTGAAGGAAAAATGTTAAAAAATATGAACAAGTTAGATTTCGATTTGTAGAATGAGAACTTTGTTTATATTTGCGACAAGTTGAATTAATAAAACAGTAACGTGAGAAAAATTAGTAAAGCACTAGGAATTTTAGGTATTGCAGGAGCGCTTTTGTCTGCTTGTGATAATAAGGGAAATGAAAATGCTGCTGCCGGAGCAGGGGCTGAATCAGAAAGTACTGTGGATTTGAGCGATTTGAATATTGCTTATATCAACACAGACAGTGTAATCAACAATTACCAGTACTTTAAGGATAAGTCAGCTGAAATTTCTGAGAAAGGTAAGCGCTATGAGAGTGAGCTTTCTAATAGGGCCAAAGGCTTTGAGCAAGAAGTGGCTAATTTCCAACAGACTGCGCAAAATATGACGCCTAACCAATCCAGGGCCAAGCAAGAGGACTTGATGAAGAAGGAGAGAAATTTGGTAACCTACAGAGATAACTTGATGCAGGAACTTTCTGCTGATGAAGCCAATCTTTACAATGAGGTATATGACAAAATCCAAGTCTTTTTGAAAGGTTATGCTGAAGAAAATAACCTAGAAATGATCCTTTCATATACCAGAGGCGGTGGTGTATGGTATGCGCATGATGCGCTTGATGTAACGGCTTCAGTTACTCAAGGATTGAATGATGCTTATGATCCTGCAGCCAAGCCTGCTGCTCCTGCTACGGATTCTACCAAAGAAGAAGGTAAGTAGCAGACCGTTGCTAAAAAATAAATGAAAAAGCCCGGTTTTGAACCGGGCTTTTTTTTGTGTTAATTATATCAGTAATTTTAGTAATTATTTAAACGTTATACCAGATGAAAATTACAGAATTTCTCAAGCATAATTATCGGCATTTTAATGCAGCTGCATTGATCGATGCTGCAGAGGGATATAAAGCCCACTTGGACAATAATGGTAAAATGATGGTTACTTTAGCTGGAGCCATGTCCACCGCAGAATTGGGGATTTCATTGGCTGAAATGATCCGTCAGGATAAAGTACAGATTATTACTTGTACCGGAGCCAACCTAGAAGAGGATGTTTTTAACCTGGTTGCTCATGATTATTATGAAAGAGTTCCACATTATCGCCAGCTTTCACCAGAAGAGGAACAGGATTTGCTAGAAAGACATATGAACAGGGTCACTGATACCTGTATTCCAGAAATGGAAGCCATGAGGCGAATTGAAGATGTGATTCTGGAGGAATGGGTTAAGGCAGATAAAGCCGGTGAGAGCTACTTTCCACATGAATTCTTCTATAAGGTTTTACTTTCTGGCAAACTGGAGCAGTCCTATCAGATTGACCCGAAAAATAGCTGGCTGTTAGAAGCTGCTAAGAAGAATCTTCCTATTATCGTTCCGGGTTGGGAAGATTCAACATTGGGAAACATGTTTGCAGGACATTGTATCACAGGAGATGTGAAGAATGTACATACCGTGAAAAGCGGTATTCAGTACATGATGTATTTGGCAGATTGGTATACTGAAAATGCTACAGATGACAGTACTGTAGGGTTCTTCCAAATAGGAGGAGGGATAGCTGGAGACTTCCCTATTTGTGTAGTACCTATGTTGCATCAGGATTTGCAAAGGGATGGCGTGCCTTTATGGGGCTATTTCTGTCAGATTTCTGATTCGACGACTTCTTACGGATCTTATTCAGGGGCAGTGCCTAATGAGAAGATAACCTGGGGGAAACTGGGCATTGATACACCAAAATACATCATAGAATCTGATGCAACCATTGTGGCTCCATTAGTATTTGCGATTGTATTAGATCAATGACATGAAAGTAACGAAAAAATTAAAATCAACTATTCTTAAAGCAAGCACTATTCCCGTGCTTGCTTTTTGTGCTTTTACTCCTTCATTGGGACAAGGTGTTTATGCCTTGAAACAGGTAAATACCCCCTATGATGAGCAGCAGCCTGTAATTTCCTCAAAAGAAGAACTCTTTCTGAGTGTGGCCTTTCATCCGGATAATACAGGGGGAAGTAAGGATTATGGAGATGTTTGGTACAGCAAGAAAAATGATTTTAATCAATGGGAAGCCCCGAAGGCAGTGAAAAGTCTGAGTACTTCAGGTTATGACCTTTTGATAGGTTTTCCTGATGATGAAACTGCCTTGGTGTATCATGATGGAAAAAAGAAGCCACATGGTATCCACCAATACAGAAGGACCGGAGAAACAGCATGGAAGTATGAAAGCCAATTGGACTTTGGAAGCTTTAGAAATAATGGCAAAAGTTTTAGCGCTAGGCTACATCCATCCGGAGAGATATTGGTAATGTCCATGAATTCCTTTGGTACCTATGGGAATGAGGATATTTATGTCAGCTTTAAACAGTCTAATGGAAAATGGTCCGTACCGAAGAACATTGGTCCTGATGTAAATTCCTATGAGCAGGAAATGACCCCTTTTATTTCAGATGACAAACAAGTATTGTATTTTTCCGCAAATGGTCATGGTACCTCCGCAGGCCGTGATATTTATTATGCTCAACGGTTAGATAATTCATGGGAGAAATGGACCAAGCCAAAAAGGTTGAAAAATGAAATCAACAGTAATGGGGTAGAGTTGTCCTATTTTATTGACCCCAATAGTCCATATACAGCTTTTGTGACTACCACTCAAAATAGTGAGGGATATGGGGATATTCTGATGCAAAGGAAAGAGGAAATAGTTCTTGAGGAATTAAGTCCAGAAGAAATCGATCCTAAGCCTTATTTGGCTGCTAATTTCGTCAGTAGGTCCAATCTGAAGGACAGTGAGCCTCAGGAAGCTGAAATTGTTAAGGCTAATGAAATTGTTATCAGTGAGGAACTAGTTAATAAGCAGTCTGATGTAGATGAGAGTCGGGAAGCCATAGCAACTTCACCTATTGTTCCTTCTGAGTCGACAGCAATTGTTGAGGAGCCAGTTCAGGAAGAGCGCCTAGTCTTAAGTGAAAATGAGGCAATAGAAGAAAAGCAAGGATTTTCAACTGCCGTTGTTTCCAGTACTCAATATGCCCTCAATGTATTGGATAAGAAAACAAGGGAGTCGATTCCGTATAAAGTGATTTTCAAAGATGATCAGGGAAGGCAGCTAGGGACTGAAAGTGGTTTGGGATCGGAAGATGTATTTGCTTTGAGAGAGGGAACTACTAAACTTACCATATCATCTCCGAACTATTTGCCAGAATCGATTAGCCTAGGGTTTTTGGAAAATAAAGATGAGCCTGTTTTGTTAACCTCAGCTGAAAAAGGAGTTAGTCTTGTATTGGAAGAAGTGCTATTTCAAAAGGGAACATCCGAATTGGCTGATGAAAATTCCGTGGTCTATATCAACCAACTGGTAGACTTTTTAAACGATAATCCAAGCCTAAAGGTGAGATTGGAGGGGCATACCGATAATGTGGGCAACGTTAGATTGAATAAGGAATTGTCCATGGATAGGGCTGCTGCCATACGTGATGTTATGGTAGAAAAAGGAGTAGATTTTGAGAGAATAATGCTCAGAGGCTACGGTGGATCTAAACCTATTGCCGATAATAACACCCTAAGTGGAAGAGAACAAAACCGCAGGGTAGAGATGGTTATTATAGATTAAAAATGATATTAATTGTAAATGGAAAGGGCTTTTTAAAAGCCCTTTTTTTAATCTTCTATTTGATATTTTAATGTATTTAGTCCTTCTTGAAGTTGGTTTCCCAACATTTCTTCCATACCCATTAACTTCATCACTAGGTTCATTGGGTAATCAGCTTTACTATTAAATCCCCAGATTACCTTAGTTTGATTATCTGCAACTTTCTCAGTGAGCATATAGGCTTTGTCGGTGGCTTCAAAGGGTTCGATAAATCGTAGTTCATAATCGATACGCTTGTTTTCCTCTATTCCGATAATTTCCTGTTCTCCTTTGCCTACATCAGAGTTTTGGCTGTCCCAAGCGGCTACGGCGCCTACAGTGCCGTCCATACCCATATATGTTTTCTTCATATTAGGGTCCATTTGCATCCAAACAGAAAATTTATTTTGGTTTTTTAACATTTTGACATAGCTGAAAACTTCCTCAACAGGTTGTTCGATAACAACTGATTTTTCTACTGCGAACTCCTTTTTTATAAAAAGGGCTGAGATTAAAGCCAAGGCAATAATGCCCAATATGCCAAATAGTATACCTTTTAGTATTTTCATAATATTGGTGATTAAGGGTTTATATGATGATTTTCTGCTTGGGTAATGTTAGTGGTGATAATTAAATTTAGTTAATTGATATAAATTAGTATAATATTTGGTTATTGCCAAAAAACATCTTGCTTTCGCTTTTACATAAAAAAGCCTCCTGACTATATAAATAATCAGGAGGCTTGATGTGTGTTAATTATCTGGCTTAGTCCAATAAGGTGTTGTTAAACAATTTTAAGATTCTTTTATATTCATCGGTCCAACTACTGGGTTCTACAAAGCCGTGGTTTTCAACCGGGAAGATGGCCATTTCCCAATTGTCCTTTTCTAATTCTATCAACCTTTGAGACAATCTCACCACGTCTTGGAAATGAACATTGGTGTCAATCATGCCGTGAGCCATCAATAGATGTCCTTTTAGGCCCTCTGCGAAGTATATTGGAGATGATCGCTTATAGGCGATAGGATCATTGAAAGGTTCATTTAGGATATTTGAAGTGTAGCCATGATTATAATGGGCCCAGTCCGTAACTGACCTTAAAGCTGCACCAGATTTAAACATGTCCGCCTCATTAAATAAGGCCATTAGGGTAATAAATCCTCCATAGCTTCCTCCGTAAATTCCAATTTTTTCCGAATCGATTCCAAGTTCTTGAATAAGGTATTTGGCCCCATCCACTTGGTCTGAAAGGTCTTTTCCTCCCATATGTCTGTAGATTCCTGTTCTCCAATCGCGACCATAGCCTGCACTGCCTCTATAATCTATATCCAATACCGTATACCCAAGGTCAGATAATAAATTATGGAACATATATTCCCTGAAATAGCTAGACCACCATTTGTGGGCATTTTGGAGGTAGCCTGCACCATGGACAAAGATGATAGCTGCTTTATTGCTTTTTCCCTGCTTGGGTTTGTATAACCTTGCATGAACTTTGGCTCCATCATTTGCCTCAAACTGTATTAAATCAGGGGCTTTCCAGGAGTAGCTTTTAAATTCAGCTGATTGACCTGAAGTTAATTTCACTGCTTTGTCCTTTACATTATTGGCTTTATAGTAAAGTTCCCAAGGTTGGTTGCTGTTACTGAATAATATGGCCAAATGCTTTTCGTCAGGGGATAGGCTAACTTGATTGTTTCCTGTCATAGAAGTCAACTTTATCATTTTTCCCCCCATTACAGGCATTTTATAAAAATGTCTCTCACCAGGATGAATTTCAGATGTGGTCAGGTACCAATGTTTCTTGTCATTGGAAAGTTTAGGCGAAAACACTTCATATTTACCGCTGGTCAGGGCTTTTTTCTTGCCTGTTTTAGTATTTAGAAGGTATAAGTGGGAATATCCACTTTCCTCAGATTGAAAATAAATATGTTCATTGTCCGGTAACCAACCAAAGGTACCACCTCCAAAACTATAGCCTATTCCTGGGCCTGCGATCCATGCTTCATCTCTTTGTCTGTCCAAAGATTTTAATTCGCCAGATTCAAGGTCCACAAGGGCAATCCAACGATCTTTGTTGTCAGATGACCTAATATTGATTACGGCTTGGCTGTCATCGGAAAAGATGGGGTTGGCCGGAATGACAGGCCTGATTTCTTCTTTCCATTCCTTGTCCGGATAATCGCTGACATAATCTGGTAAATCGGTAATGCCAGGAAGATTATCAGTATTAACCGTATAAGCTGTATCTTTTTTGATATTATAGATGACCATTTTTGCTTGTGTAGGCTCGGTACCTACTTTTGGTCTGGTATTGAGTTCAGTCGTATAACCTGAGACATCAGTAAAATCAGGAACAAAGGTGTTTTTCCTTTTCTCATTTGGACTGATCAGATTGAAAATGACGTATTCCGCATTTGGAGATATCTGCAAGTTGGAAACACGGTCTTTGCCGGTGTAAAAGGTATAATGGTCCTTATTATGAGTAGCCTCTCTATATGCTTTGCTGAGTTTTGTTTTGTTTTCCCTTTCTTGGATAACTTGTAAAAGTTCAGTGTTTTCTTTTTTCAACCAATTGTCTTTTTTTGACAGTTCATTGTCTTTTTTTAACGGTTCGTTACCATTTCTTATGTCGGTGATTTTACTGATAGCTCCCTTAGAAAGATCATAAGTAAAGATATTGTTTTCGATCTCAAAAGCGAATTTATTTTCATCTTCGAGAAAGATAGGGTTTGAGATTCTACCGCTTAACTCTAAAAGTTTTATTTCCTGTTTTTTGGAAGAATTGTAAAGAAAAAGCTTTCCATCCCTCGTATAGAGTTTTTTGCTTTTGTCCTTATTATAGTGTCCATAGGTTGGGATGAGCTTATCTGATGCCTTCCAGTTTACCTTTTGTATTTTATTTAAATCTGCAACTGGAATTTTGTAGAGCGAATCAGAAATGTTCTGTTCTGGATTATATTGAAAATAAATAGCAGAACTAGTTTCATCCCAATGAACATTGGATGGAAATGTACCTATCCACTGGGGATCCTGCATGATTTTTTCAACAGTTAATTCACTGTTTTGAGCTTGGACGAAGCCCAAACTAAGGGAAATTAAAAGAATTAGTAAGTGTGCTTTTTTCATATTCGAAAGTTTTGCCCGAATATGAGCATGCAATTTGTTTAAAACAAACAAAAAGTTGTGAATGGCAAGTGATAGGCTTTAACCATCCTTTAGTTCTCCCAAGAATTGTTCTAGTTCTTCTTCCAAAATAGTAATATGCTCTTTCAATTCATCCTTATACTTGGGGTAATTTTCTTTAACGTCCACTTCAATGGACTGAAGAAGTTTTTTGGTTTTGGAGGAACCGACATAGCCCATCGCTGATTTTGCTTTATGGCATTTTAATTTTACTTCATCAAAATTTTCTTTATCGTAGAATTGATCCAAGTCTTTGAGCTCTAATATATTATTGTTCAGGACCATTTCCATCATGGGCTTGATGAGTTCTGGGTTATCACCTAAAAATTGAAAAATTACATCCTTATTGATCAGCTTATACATGGTAGTAGTGGTAAACAGTGTATTCATTTAATGTAAACAACTATTAAATAAAAGCATTTTTAAGTTAGAAGGCTTTTATTTCAAGGTTTTCATAAGAGGAAAGATTGCCTTACTTTTGCCGAACCATCCTTTTTGTAAAATTGAGGAAAAGATTCAATAATGAAAACAAAGAAAATAATATTTCTTATTCTAAGCATCATCTTTCTGGTTTTAATGGTCCTGATAGGGATTGATATTTCCTCAAAAACTACCTTTCCAGGTTCCAAAGGAAATCTTAAAGAAAGAATAAAGGAATCCAATTCAGCAGCTGAAAACGAATAGAAATTAGCCTAAAAACCTTGAATTTTGCATCAACTAAAAGTAAATAATCTTATTAAGGTGCTACTAGAGCAAGACCTTAAACTGGAAGATCCTTTTTTATTGGAAACCAATTCAAATTTACTCGATGAAAGAGCCAAATCCATGTTCCAGGATCTTTATGAAAGATTAGGAGGAGAAGGGGAATTTATCTACTTGGATAATTTGAAGTTTGACTTTAAAATAGATCGTTTTCTTTTTCTTTATGATGATGCAGTTCATTTTAATCGGTATAGGTTAAATTCATTCAAATCAGAACTTTATGATGTGTTTACTTTTACGTGGGTGGATGCTTATAAGCGGCTGTGCAGGACATTTGAGAGGGAATGTCTCAAGGCCGGGCTACAGGAGAGAATATGGGAAGGCCCACCGATAGCAGGAAAGTGTTTTGGGGATTCTGAAGAGGCTGGAGATCTTAGTGGAAATGGCTCAGCCGGTTGGAAGTTGAATGCCTATAATGATGCACAGTATGATTTGTTGAGTAGGCTGCATGGTTATAAGATCATCCGCCTGCCCATGTATGAAAATATTATGATGGGTGGAAGTTTGAAAAAATTGGACCAACTGCTTATTAATCCGAAGGAGGAGAATGCAAAAGGTATTTATAATTGGTTTATGCGAAAGCTGGTTTAATAGCTTTAAGCAAACAAACCATTTAATTCCCGGTCAACTAAATTGACAATAAAGCTAAAGTCTTCCTTTTTAGATACAAAATCCAAGTTGTTGACGTCAATGATCAATAACTTACCCTTATCATAACTGCTTATCCAGTTTTCATAATGGGTGTTCAGGTTTTTGAGGTATTTAATGCTTATATTAGCTTCATATGATCGGCCTCTTTTTTGAATTTGACTGACCAATTTGGGTATATCTGCCTTTAAATAAATCAATAGATCCGGAGCCTGGATATAGTCCATCATAGCATGAAAGAGCTGCAGGTAATTCTCGTAATCTCTGTTGTTAAGGTGTCCAGAGTGGTTTAGATTGGCTGCAAAAATATAAGCATCCTCATAAATGGTTCTGTCCTGAATGGTCGTTTTCTTATCGGCGAGAATCTGTTTGATCTGCTTGAAACGGCTATTGAGGAAATAAACCTGAAGATGAAAGGCCCATTTATGCATATCCTCATAAAAATCAATCAAATAGGGGTTTTCTTCAACATCTTCCTGGTTGACATTCCAGTTGAAATGCTTGCCCAACATTTTAGCAAGGCTGGATTTGCCACTGCCTATATTTCCCGAAATTGCGATATGCATGCTGGATTTAATTTTATCCCAGAACTATTTATTTTGCGAAGCGGTCAGCAACATGTATTTCTTTGGAACCTAATTCGTGAGTATAAAATCCTACTCCGCTTTTTACACCTTTATGACCGGCAGCCACCATATTGACAAGAAGTGGACAAGGGGCATATTTTGGATTGCCCAAGCCTTCATAAAGCACCTTAAGAATGGATAAACAGACATCCAAGCCAATAAAATCAGCTAACTGCAATGGGCCCATAGGATGGGCCATGCCCATTTTTAGAACAGTATCGATTTCCTTAACACCCGCAACTCCTTCATACAGGGAGTAAATTGCTTCATTGATCATTGGCATCAATATCCTATTGGAAACAAAGCCCGGGTAGTCATTGACCTCAACTGGTGTTTTTTCTAGACTTTTGGAAAGCGACATGATTTGATGAGTGGTTTCATTAGAGGTACTGTAGCCCCTTATTACTTCTACCAAAGGCATAACAGGAACAGGGTTCATGAAGTGCATCCCTATTACCTTGCTTGGCCTGGCCGTTGCAGAAGCGATTTGGGTAATAGATATAGAGGAAGTATTTGAGGCAAGGATGGTCTCTTTGGGACAATATTGGTCCAGTTTTTTAAAAAGATCCAATTTTATCGATTGGTTTTCAGTGGCTGCTTCCACTACCAAATCGGATTTATGAACCCCTGATTCCAATTCTGTGTGAGTACTTATCCTTGATAGTATCTCTTCTTTTTCCTCAGGATCTATTTTTTCCTTGGCAATTTGTCTGTCCAGGTTTTTGGCAATGGTATTCATCGCCTTTTCAAGCGCCTTTGCATTGATGTCTACAAGTGACACATTATGTCCGAATTGGGCAAAAACATGTGCAATACCATTGCCCATTGTGCCAGATCCTACTACTGCAACTTTAACCATAAAAATTCAATTTAATTTCCCGCAGATGGGAGGAAAGGGATCGTTTTGTGTTTGTTATTCTTAGTTAAATCTAATTTTTAAAGCTTGTTATTCCAATCAGCAGGGAGAAATAAAATAGTTTTTCTTCTGCAAAAATCAGTTTTGATCATATTTCTGTAACTTTGGGAAAATGAAGAATATGAAAGAACTGGGCAGAATTTCCACATTACCAATTAATCGATTTACTAGTAACGGTGCATATCTACAATTATCTGATGGCGAAGAAGTATTACTTCCGCAGGGATACCTTAATGGAGATGAAAAGGAAGGGGATGAAAAAGAGGTTTTTGTTTATACAGATAGTGAAGATCGACCTGTAGCCATAACTGATCGACCAGTGGCTTTGGTGGATGAATTTGCGGTGATGGATGTGAAGGAAGTTACTCAGTTTGGTGCATTTATGGATTGGGGCTTGCCAAAAGACCTTTTTGTTCCTAAATCAGAAATGGGAAAACCAATTACTGAAGGACAAAAATATTTGGTAATGGTTTGTGTGGATTATAAAACCAATCGATTGATAGGAGTTTCTAAGTACCAGGATTTCATGCTTTCTGATACCGGTGGTTTTGAAGAAGGGCAGGAAATTAAGGGCTTGGTGTTTGATAAAACAGATCTTGGCTATAAGATATTGATAGACCAGCATTATGAAGGACTGGTATATGGCAATGAGGTTTTTAAGCCCATTATGGTTGGAGAGGAAATTACAGCATATATCAAGAAGAAGCGGGATGATGGGAAGTTGGATCTTCAACTGACACCAATCGGCAGGCAAAAATATGAAGAAGGTGCAGAAAAGATACTAGCTGTTTTGACTGAGAAAAAATTCTTGCCACTACATGACAAATCATCTCCCGAAGATATTAAAATAAGTCTAGGGATGAGTAAAAAGCACTTTAAGCAATCTATCGGACAGTTGTATAAGAGTAAGAAAATCAGGATTCTAAATGACGGTATCGAAATTGTAGATTAACTTAATTTCAAAACCTCCATGGGTTTGGTACAAAGCACGGCCTTTTCTCTTTTGATGGCAATGGGGGCCTTGATCAAATAAGGGTATTTAACCAAAATGTTCAGCCAACTTTCATCGTCCCAGGTTTTACCCGCTATTAGACTTTGGTAATCTGGGTGGGCCCTATTGAGTAAGTCTTTTGGACGGAGCTTCAGCTTTTCCAAAATGGTTCTCCAGCCAGTGGTGGTGATACGTTCCTTCTCAATATCAATTTCATTGACATATTTGGATACAGAGCGCGCATAAGCCCTGGCCTGTTTGTCAATAGGATGAGAGGGGATAAAATAGAAGAATAATTCGCTAGGGTGCATTTTCATGTCAGTTTGGTTTGAGGTACCTCTAAAAATACAAAAAAAGACTAGAATTCCAAATATTTTACCTATTAAATTAATGGAAACAGAGGTATTAATTTGTTGTTTGTGGTTATGGATTTAGAAAATTTTAAAAATAAAGCCCGTAGTGAATATGCTAATCACAAAAAATTAAAGGGAAGATTAAGAAAAATAAAACCAAAGGTACTTGATCAAAAATTTTCTGAAGCCCATGATGAGCAATTTGAGAAAATGGATTGCTTGGAATGCGCCAATTGTTGTAAGACAACCAGTCCGATTTTTATTCAAACTGATATTGACAGATTGGCTAAAGTTTTCAGAATGAAGTCTTCTGAATTTATTGATACTTATTTACACCGGGATGAAGAAGGGGATTTTGTTTTGAATAGTTCTCCTTGCCCATTTTTAGGAGAAGATAATAAGTGTTTTGTATATGAGTCCAGACCTAAGGCGTGCAGGGAGTATCCCCATACCAATCGGAAAAATATACATGGGATCTTGAACCTGACATTGAAGAATACGATGATTTGCCCCGCAGTTCATGAAATCTTTCAAGTCTTTTTAAAAGATTTTAGGAAGTAACTTGAACTCTTTACTAATTTAGGAGCCAAAACCTATTAATCCATAAACCATGAATAATCAACAAGAACACTTTTTGGGTGTAGATGTGGGTGGAACACACCTTAAAATTGGCAAGGTAAACTTGCAAGGAGAAATTGTTTCTTTTGATAAAGAAGATACCAGTCCATATAAAGATGACCCCAAAGGGTTTAATGCTTGTTTTGTAGATGTGATTGGAAAGTACCTTTCCAAATATCCTGATATCCACAAGGTGGGTATTGGACTACCAGGCTTGATCAACAAGGAGAGGACAACTACGCTTGAAATTCCAGCCATTCCAAATTTGGACGGATTTAATTTAAAGCAATCTCTTTTGGATAAATATCCAGATAAATCTTTTTTCTTGGAAAACGATGCCAGTGCGGCTGCTGTGGGTGAATTTAAATTTGCATCTTCCAAACCATCTCCCAATTTCCTATTTATTACTATGGGGACGGGAATCGGTAGCGCTGCGGTGATCGATGGAAAGATCTTTAAAGGTGCTAGGGGGAATGCCATGGAAATGGGACATATGATGTCTCGTGGGAATGCCCGTTTGGAGACCTTAATTGGAAGGAATGGAATTTTGACCATTTTGCAAAGAATGATCCACGCCTATCCAGAGAAGGCAGGTGTACTTCATGACAAGGAATTGGGGACACATTTATTGGTGGATACTGCCCTTGAAGGAAATGAGGTTTCCTTGATGACTTTTGAAGAAGTTGGTAATATTTTGGGAGAAGCCATTGTATCTACAGTTAGAATCCTTGATGTCACTGAGATTTATTTTGGAGGAGGAATATCTGCAGGCTTGGAATTTATGATGCCATCTCTGGATAAGACGGTAAGGCAGTATCTTACCCCATATTATGTCAATGATTTGAAATTAACTAAAGCCACCTTAGGGAATAATGCAGGTACGCTTGGAGCTGCAGCCCTTTGTTTTTGATCCAAATCAAGGATTCAAAGTGGTGATGGTTACTTCACTCACTTTATTAATAGCATTTAATCGAAAGAGAACCTTTAGGGGTTCTTTTTCTGTTTTTTGACCTTCTTGACAATCTTCTGATGGTTCTAGAAAGTAAAAAAAGAAACTCTGACTTTTGTCCAATAATTCGACTCTATCTGGCCTGCCAAAAGTAAGAATGAGTTCTTGATTATTGGCCTCCAAAAATGTGTTTTTGATTTTTCTTAGTTCTTCAAGGTCTTGAATCCTAAGTCCTTTACAACCATAACGATCGTTTTTCCAGTTTTCCAAGTTTATTTTTCCTGCATCCAGTTTACTTGAGCAAGCACTGAAAATAAGGACAACACATAGTAAGGATAATGATGAAAAAAGAGACTTGTTCATATACTAATGATCAGAAGCGATTGAAATTGAGCAACGAAGGTACGATAAGAAAGGATAAAGTAAAACATGACCTTTAGAATTATAAAGTTTTAAGTGGGAGCATTAGCTGTATAAGTCATTGACCTTGTCACTTCATTAATTTCGATAAATTATAAACAGGAAAAATTTAGCTTAAATGGCTCTTATTGTCAGTAAATTAAAGCATATCTGCAAATATGTGTTAGATCAAGGATGAAAAATCTACTACTTCCATCAAGGTATTCTTTGATCTTAAACCTTATATTAGCAGTTTAAATTATGAATTTATGAACTATCGATTTGCCAAAGCATTTCATTTGCTTTCCGTATTCTTCTTCATTGCCATTTTCTTGTATATCTACTCTGCCTTGCCTCAGCAGGTTAATTACGAGCTCGGAGAAAATGGCGAAACCTTAAAGGTAATTGATAAGAATACCTTCTTCTATGTAGGTATAGGTTTATTTATCCTACTTAATCTGGTTTTGATTACTCCGGCAAAAATGATAGAAAACAAGTCTACTGCGAATATCAAGAAGCTGTTTAGGAATGGAGATCCATTTAAGGATAATATGTTGACCTGGTCATATTCTTTTGCATCGGTTTTGAATATTTCCATTATAATTATTGCCTTTTTTGTGCATGGAATTAATGGAATGACTGAGACAATTGGTGACGGATCTGGATATGGCTTGTATTTAATTCCAGTATTTTTTGTAATATGGATTGTTTGGTTGTTTGTAATTGTTTCCAAAAAGATGAACAGCCTTAAATCAGAAGCTTAAGAAGTACCGTAGAAATTTAAAATATCAATGGCAGAAAAAAACGTACAATACACCGAAGATAGCATCAAGTCCCTTGATTGGAAAGAGCATATTCGACTCCGTCCAGGGATGTATATTGGGAAATTAGGAGATGGTAGTGCTCAGGATGATGGGATTTACGTTTTGGTAAAAGAAATCCTTGATAACAGTATTGATGAACATATGATGGGCCACGGAAGGACCATTGACATCAAGATCAGTGAGCATAGGGTCGAGGTAAGGGATTATGGTAGGGGAATACCACTAGGAAAGGTGATAGACTGCGTTTCCAAAATTAATACGGGCGGTAAGTACGATTCAGGCGCATTTCAGAAATCAGTAGGACTGAATGGTGTCGGTACCAAGGCGGTGAATGCTTTATCTGAATATTTTAAGGTACAATCCTATAGGGATGGTCAAACCAAAGTGGCAGTATTCAATAAAGGAGAACTGGTTGAAGATAAGGAAGTGGTGAAAACCTCTGAAAGGAATGGTACAAAAATCGTTTTTTCTCCTGACCCTACAGTATTTAAGAATTACCATTTTATTCCTGAATATCTTGAAAACCAGATTTGGAACTATGCCTTTCTTAATGCTGGACTAAATATCAATTATAACGGAAAGAAGTATTTCTCTGACAGAGGACTACATGATCTTTTGGACAGAAAGATTGATGAAGATAGTAGCAGATATCCCATTATTCACCTCAAGGGAAATGATATAGAAATGGCCTTGACCCATTCCAACCAATATGGTGAAGAGTATTATTCTTTTGTGAATGGACAGTTTACTACCCAAGGTGGTACGCACTTGTCAGCCTTTAGAGAAGCTTTGGTGAGAGCCATTAGGGAGTTTTTTAAAAAGGATTATGATGCCTCTGATATACGACAGAGTATTGTGGGTGCCATTGCGGTGAGGGTTCAAGAGCCAGTTTTTGAATCCCAAACCAAGACCAAGCTGGGCTCCCAAAGTGTTGGGCCTGATGGGCCGACATTGAGGACATTTGTCAATGACTTTATCAAGGTAGAACTTGATAATTACTTGCATAAAAACCCTGACACCGCTAATGCGCTACTTAAAAGGATATTGCAGTCTGAACGGGAAAGGAAGGAAATTTCCGGTATTAAGAAGCTGGCCAATGAACGCGCCAAAAAGGCGAATCTTCACAATAAGAAACTGAGAGATTGCCGTGTCCATTATGATGACAAGAAGGCGAATGAGGAAGCCAAAAATGAAACCATGCTCTTTATTACAGAGGGGGATTCTGCTTCAGGTTCTATTACTAAATCTAGGGACGTACAAACGCAAGCAGTGTTTTCTCTTAGGGGTAAACCACTGAACTGCTACGGTATGACCAAAAAGGTGGTGTATGAAAATGAGGAATTCAACTTGCTTCAACACGCTCTTAATATTGAGGATGGCATAGAGGGGCTTCGCTATAGGAAAATTGTGATCGCTACTGATGCTGATGTGGATGGAATGCATATAAGGTTGCTGATCATGACCTATTTCTTACAGTTTTTCCCTGATTTGGTAAAAAATGGCCACCTATATATATTGGATACCCCACTTTTTAGGGTGAGAAATAAAAAAGAGACCATTTACTGTTATTCAGACGAAGAGCGAAGAAATGCCATCGCCAAGCTGGGTAATAAACCAGAAATTACCCGATTTAAGGGATTAGGAGAGATTTCTCCAGAAGAATTTGGTGGATTTATAGGAGAGGATATCCGTTTGGAGCCTATTATTCTTAGGAAAGAAACCAAAATTGCAGATTTGTTATCCTTCTTTATGGGGAAAAATACTCCGAAAAGGCAGACGTTTATCATTGATAACCTGAAGGTGGAAAAGGATGTGGTCGATGAAAAAGATAATCTAAAACCTGCTGATGAGAAGGAGATAGAGGCGGCATAATTGCTACTTTTCAACTAAATCTGTTTAATACCCTTTATTAAATTGCTAGAATAGAATATGAGTGATATAGAAAATAATGGTATGGAAGATAATGGCGAAGCCCTTCACAATTCGGTACCCGTTACCGGAATGTACAAAGACTGGTTTCTTGATTATGCTTCCTATGTGATTTTGGAGCGTGCAGTACCTGCGATTGAAGATGGTTTCAAGCCGGTACAGCGTAGGATCTTGCATGCAATGAAAGAGATGGATGATGGCCGCTTCAATAAGGTAGCAAATATCATTGGTCAAACCATGCAATACCACCCACATGGGGATGCTTCCATTAGTGATGCCATCGTTAACCTGGGACAAAAGGACCTACTGATAGAAACACAGGGAAACTGGGGGGATATCAGGACAGGTGATGGTGCTGCAGCTGCCAGGTATATAGAGGCAAGACTTTCTAAGTTTGCCTTGGATGTAGTCTTTAATCCTCAGACAACTGAATGGCAGCTTTCTTATGACGGAAGGAAAAGGGAGCCATTGACCTTGCCTGTTAAATTTCCATTGCTGCTTGCTCAGGGAGTGGAAGGAATCGCCGTGGGACTTTCTACCAAGATTTTACCCCATAACTTCTGCGAACTTATTCAGGCATCCATAGATGTATTGAAAGGGAAGAAAACCAATGTTCTGCCAGACTTCCCGACAGGTGGTTTGGCTGATTTTTCGGAGTATAATGAAGGGCTTAGAGGTGGAAAGATCAAGGTTAGGGCCAAGATTGAAGAAGGTGACAGTAAGAGCCTTTTGATCAAAGACATTCCTTTTGGGACGACTACCAACTCTATTATAGATTCTATTATCAAAGCCAATGATAAGGGTAAGATAAAGATCAAAAAGGTGGTGGACAATACTGCCAAAGATGTAGAGATACAAGTGTTCTTGGCTTCTGGCCAATCTCCTGATATGACTATTGATGCATTGTATGCATTTACGGATTGTGAGGTGTCCATTTCTCCTAATGCCTGTGTGATCATTGATGATAAGCCTGTTTTCTTGACTGTCAATGATATTCTCAAAAGGAATACCATACAAACCAAGGATTTGCTCAAGCAAGAGTTGGAAATCCGTAGAGGAGAACTGATGGAGAAATTACTTTTCTCATCACTTGAAAAAATATTTATTGAAAACAGGATCTATAGGGATATTGAAGAGTGTGAGACCTGGGAGGCAGTTTTGGAAACCATTGATAGGGGACTGGATCCTTATAAACCTGAATTTTATAGGGAAATCACCCAAGATGATATCATAAGGCTTACAGAGATTAAGATAAAGCGGATTTCTAAGTTTGATACCTTCAAGGCTGACGAGTTGATGAGGAAGTTGGAGGAAGAGCTTAAAGAGGTCAATTATAACTTGGAAAACCTTACCGAGTTTGCTATTGGATATTATAAAAACCTGTTGAAAAAGTACGGTAAAGGAAGGGAGAGAAAAACTGAAATCCGAACTTTCGATACCATAGAAGCAACAGTAGTGGCAGCAAATAATGCCAAGTTGTATGTGAACAGGCAAGATGGTTTTATTGGCCATGGTCTTAAAAAGGACGAATTTGTATGTGACTGTTCTGATCTTGACGATATCATAGCCTTTAAAAAGGATGGTACTTGTGTAGTAACCAAAATACAGGATAAGGTATTCGTTGGTAAAGATATTATCCATGTTGGGGTCTTCAGAAAAGGAGATGAAAGGATGGTCTATAATATGATCTATTTAGACGGTGGTTCAGGAAGGGCAATGGTGAAGCGATTCCAGATATTAAGTGTTACCAGGGATAGAGAATATGTGCTTACCAAAGGAACCAAAGGATCCAAGGTACTTTACTTTACTGCCAACAGTAATGGTGAGGCTGAAATCATTACGGCTTATTTGACTCAAGGCAGTAAGGCTAGGGTAAAAGTTTTTGATTTTGACTTTAAGGACATAGATATCAAGGGAAGAGGAGCAGGAGGAAATATCCTTACCAAATACCCGGTAAGGAAAATCCAATTGAAAATGGAGGGGGTGTCGACTTTGGGCGGCCTTGATGTATATTTTGATGATGCTGTGGGAAGATTAAATACTGATGAGAGGGGAAAACTGATCGGTAATTTCCTGGGTGATGATAAGATCATTGCTTTTTATAATGATGGTAGTTACGAGGTTACTTCTTATGAATTGACCAATAGATACGATACGAATACCTTATTGTCAATTGAGAAATTTGATCCGGAAAAGGTAGTTTCAGCCATTTATTATGATGGATCTAGTAAGCATTATTATGTGAAGCGATTCTTGATAGAGACCAGTACGGTCAATAAAAAGTTTTGTTTTATTTCGGACCATAAAAAATCCTATTTGAAGGTTGTTTCTTTGGATAAGCAACCACAGGTAAAAGTAAGTCTCAAGAAAGGCAATGAAGTGGAGCAGGTAGAATATGATTTGGATATGTTGATTGATGTGAAAGGCTGGAAGGCAGTAGGAAATAAGCTTTCTTCCCATCCGATCAAGGATATCAAGTTATTGGTTCCTGTGAAAAAAGCTGAAGAAAAGCCTAAAGAGGGAAATCTAGAAGTTGGCTCCACTGTGGATTTAGATGTGAAAGGGGAAGAGGATGAGGATGACAAGGAGCAATTAGGATTATTTTAATATGACAAATAAAAATCCTGATAAGGCCTTGATGGCCTATTTGGAACAATATATTACTGACCATAAAAAGGCCAAGATGGAAGAAGTCTTGGCCTTACGGTCTAGATTTTTTACTGTGGTTTTGGAGGATATTTACAAACCGCATAATGCCAGCGCGGTGATCAGAACCTGTGATTGTTTTGGGGTTCAGGATATACATATTTTAGAGAAATCAACTACTTATCATATCAACCCCTATGTGGTTAGGGGAGCGGCTCAATGGGTAAATCTTCATCGCTATGAAGAAGCCCCTTCTATTTCGGCTGTAGATAGTTGTTTCTCGGTACTGAGAAACAATGGGTACAAAATATTGGCTACTTCCCCGCATGGTAAAAGCATGCCTTTAAGTGAGGTGAAAACGGATGAAAAAATAGCCTTGGTATTTGGGAATGAGCATGCCGGAGTAAGTGATGAAGTTATCGAGAAAAGTGACGGTTTGGTCCATATTCCCATGGCAGGTTTTACGGAAAGTTTTAATATTTCAGTAAGTGCCTCTGTCTGTCTTTATGACCTTCATCAAAAGATTGCCAAGAACCGTCCTGCTGATTTTTATCTAGAAGAAGCAGAAAAAGAAGTCTTGAGGCTGGAGTGGTATAAAAGCGTGGTAAAGAATTCTGATATCCATATCAAGCAATTTTATCAATCCAATGAAAAGGGGTGAAAAAAGCGGGAATATTTGATTGATTAAGTGGAAGGTAAAGGCTATTATTTGTATTATAACCAAATATCCTATTCTTTAAGTTTAAAATTTTTCAATCCCATGCTGAATTTGCATATTTGCATACTTAAAGCACCTGTTTGTAAAGGTGCTATGTTCAATTCAATTTTAGAAGAGTTAAATGTCTAATAACTTAATTAACATTACACTGCCCGATGGGTCAGTGAGAGAGTATGAAAAAGGAACTACCGGCTTACAAATCGCGCTTAGTATCAGTGAGGGATTGGCTAGGAACGTTCTTGCTGCTAAAGTAAATGGAGAGGTTTGGGATGCAACCAGACCAATTAATACTGATGCTGAGGTGGCATTATTGACCTGGAATGACAAAGATGGAAAATCTACTTTTTGGCATTCATCTGCCCACCTTTTGGCTGAAGCCTTGGAGGCATTGTATCCTGGGGTGAAATTTGGTATCGGCCCATCCATTGAAACAGGTTTTTACTACGATGTGGATTTTGGGGATAAGCAGATAGATGGAACAGAGTTGGAGACCATTGAGAAAAAGATGGTTGAGCTTGCCCGCCAGAAAAATGAATATATTAGAAAAGATATATCCAAAAGTGATGCCATTGCCTATTTCGAAGAAAAAGGTGATGAATATAAGCTAGACTTGATCGACAGATTAGAGGATGGCTCAATTACATTCTATGAACAAGGGAATTTCGTAGACCTTTGTCGAGGTCCGCACGTACCAAACACTGGCTTTATCAAAGCTGTTAAGCTGCTTAATGTGGCCGGTGCCTATTGGAAAGGGGATGAGAATAATAAAATGCTTACAAGGATCTATGGTGTTTCTTTTCCAAAGGCCAAGGAGCTTACTGAGTACCTTAAGATGCTTGAGGAAGCCAAAAAGCGTGACCATAGAAAATTGGGTAGAGAGTTAGAATTATTTACTTTCTCCGAAAAAGTAGGAATGGGGCTTCCTCTTTGGTTGCCAAAAGGTACGTTGTTAAGAGAGCGTTTGGTAAGCTTTTTGAAGAAAGCCCAAGACAAGTCAGGATACCAACAAGTGGTGACTCCGCATATTGGTCATAAGGCACTTTATGAAACTTCTGGACATTATGAAAAATATGGCAAGGATTCTTTTCAGCCAATCGCGACCCCTCATGAGGGAGAAGAATTCTTATTGAAACCAATGAACTGTCCTCACCACTGTGAGATATATAAGCATAAGCCTCGATCTTATAAAGACCTGCCCATTCGATATGCAGAGTTTGGTACCGTATATAGGTATGAACAAAGTGGTGAATTGCATGGTTTGACAAGGGTAAGGGGCTTTACACAAGATGATGCCCATATTTTCTGTCGCCCGGATCAGGTAAAGGAAGAGTTTATCAAGGTAATAGATTTGGTGCTTTATGTGTTCAAGGCATTGGGTTTTGATGATTATACCGCTCAGATTTCTCTTAGGGATCCTGAGAACAAAGAAAAATACATTGGTGGAGATGATGCTTGGAACAAAGCGGAAGCTGCCATTGTTGAGGCTGCCGAAGAAAAAGGACTTGATACCGTTACTGAACTTGGTGAAGCGGCTTTCTATGGTCCAAAGCTGGACTTTATGGTAAAAGATGCTTTGGGAAGAAG
The DNA here is from genome assembly GCF_014280965.1 of Echinicola salinicaeni. GTDB lineage: Bacteria > Bacteroidota > Bacteroidia > Cytophagales > Cyclobacteriaceae > Echinicola > Echinicola salinicaeni. The sequence goes on along the minus strand of NZ_JACODZ010000008.1, from coordinate 268,556 downwards.
CTGGCAGTTGGGTACTATTCAGGTTGATTATCAATTGCCTGATAGATTCCAATTGGAGTATGTTGGTTCGGATAACCAGAAGCACCGTCCGGTGATGATTCACAGAGCTCCTTTTGGATCTTTGGAAAGGTTTGTAGCGGTGCTTATAGAACACTGCGCAGGTAATTTCCCGCTTTGGTTATCACCTGAGCAAATAAATATTTTACCGATTTCCGAGAAATTTATTGAGTATGCCAATACGGTTCATCAGTTACTTGATGAGCAGGATATCTCTGGTTCAATAGATAATAGAGATGAGAAAATTGGCAGAAAGATTAGGGACTCAGAAGTTAAAAAAGTGCCTTTTATGCTAATTGTAGGTGAAAAAGAAGAAGCAGAAGGCAAAGTGTCTGTGCGTAAGCACGGTGAAGGTGACTTGGGTAGTTTCACTCCGGAAGAGTTTGTGAAGTACTTCAAAAATATTATTTCGGAATCCCTGAGTAAATAAAAATAAAAGCTAAAAAAGAAGGGGTATTTTAATAATTAAAAAAATATCCGATATTTGCAGTCAAATTCATTTAATCAATATAACTATTTTGAGAGGAAGAAAACCGTTTAGACCGAGACAAGAAGAACCTTATAAAGTAAATCAAAAAATCCGAGCGCGAGAAGTGAGGGTAGTTGGTGACTTTGTGGAAGGAGGAAATGCAGTCCTTCCTACGGATGCAGCTATCAAGATCGCCAAGGAGCAGGATCTTGATCTCGTAGAAATTTCTCCTAATGCTAATCCGCCTGTATGTAAGGTGATTGATTATGCGAAGTTCAAATACGAACAGAAAAAGAAGCAAAAGGAAATTAAAGCTAATGCTGCTAAAACTGTTCTGAAAGAGATTCGATTCGGACCTAATACGGACGATCATGATTTCGCCTTTAAATTAAAGCATGCCATCAATTTCCTGAAAGATGGTGCTAAGGTGAAAGCCTACGTACACTTTGTGGGTAGGTCAATTGTCTTTAAGGAAAGAGGAGAGATGCTGTTATTGAAATTCGCACAGGCTTTGGAAGAATACGGTCATGTGGAGCAACTTCCTAAAATGGAAGGTAAAAGAATGAATATGTTTGTTGCTCCCAAAACCAGTAAGAAATAATTTCAACAAATAATACAGTGTTATGCCTAAAGTAAAAACTAAATCAAGTGCAAAAAAGAGATTCAAATTAACTGGATCTGGAAAAATTAGAAGGAAACATGCTTACAAAAGCCACATCCTGACTAAGAAGGAAACCAAAAGAAAGAGAAATCTTACTAAAATGGGTGAAGTTCATGAGTCAGATGTGAGCAGAGTAAAAGACATGTTGAGAATCTAATTTTCGACAAAATCAATTTAAAGGTTATTTATTCACCAGATGCTTGGTTTGTCAAGTTCTGAGGATGAAAGTCTGCAGGCACCAAGAGTCAAAAAATTAATTAATTATGCCTAGATCAGTAAACGCGGTAGCGTCAAGAGCAAGAAGAAAAAAAGTATTAAAAGCTACAAGAGGTTATTTCGGAAGAGGTAGCAATGTATGGACTGTAGCAAAAAACAAGTACGAAAAAGGTTTACAATACGCTTACAGGGATAGAAAAGCTAAGAAGAGAGAATTCAGAAAGCTTTGGATTCAGCGTATCAATGCCGGTGCCAGAGAACATGGCATTTCTTATTCACAATTCATGGGTCTGCTCAAGAAAGCAGAAGTTGAGCTAAACAGAAAAGTTTTGGCTGACCTTGCTATGAATCATCCAGAGGCATTCAAAGCTGTTGTTGAAAAAGTAAAGTAAGGAGCACTAACTTACTCTATTAATAAAGCCCCTCGTTTGAGGGGCTTTTTGTTTGTTAATATTTTTTGTTTACCGGCAGGTCAATTTCTTAAATTTCACTATATTACAAAAAGCACGGAACAAATATTTATTAAAAATTGGGGGAGGGGCTTCCTTTCAAATTTAGGTGTAGATATTATTAAGAGTATTGTCTCGGTACTTCTAATTTATTCATAGAGGTTGAGTAATAGGTTGTGACCTGTTTCGAAAAAACTGTACGATAAAAAATTCTTCCATGATTGAATAAGTGAAATATATAAAATAGGCTCCCAAAAACGGAAGCCTATTTGTAGTCCCGATAGTTATCGGGAGGAGTTGAACCCTTTTCCGCCTTGGCGGATATTAATCTATTGCTAACTTAATTTATAGATAGTTGGGTAGGATATTTGTTTTGATCCAAAGTCTTCCTTTACCAGTTTTAAGCACCTTTTCTCTTTGAAGGGCATTGGATTTAGAAGAAAAGATTTCAGTATGAATAACTATCCATGGTCTATATTTGGTAGTAAAGCCTATTTTAGCAAAGGAATTATGTGAATGGAACCTATTGATAAGGTCAGATGTCATTCCGGTATAGGTTTTACCAGAAGATTTAGAGGATAAAACATAAACAGTGAAAAGTTCATCCATGATAAAAAGAGTAAAAAAACAAAAAAAGGCTCCCAAAAATGGAAGCCTATTTGTAGCGAGGACGGGAGTTGAACCCGTGACCTCAGGGTTATGAATCCTGCGCTCTAACCAACTGAGCTACCTCGCCAGGAAAATTGACTCTCTTTTGAGTCGTCACTATCATCAAGAGTATTAATTTTGGCTTTGGTTAACTGCCAACTCCTTGCTGAATGGGAATGCAAATATGTAGGGTTATCTGATTAAATGCAAGTCCTGAAGGTGAAAAATGTTAACTTTTTATAGAATAAAATTTTATAGTTATGGTAAAGAATAAGTTTGTTGCTGACTATCAGGTGAATACTTCCAAAAAGATTATTTTCCCATATTTGAGTACTGCCAGTGGACTTTCTGAATGGTTTGCTGATGATGTAACCATCGACGCTGATAAGAATTTTAATTTTATTTATGATGGGATCGATCATTATGCGAGGATAGCTGCTATTCGTTCTAACCATGGGGTGAAATTTGAGTTTTTCGACCCAGCTATGCCTGATGAAGAGGATCGCTCCTATGTCGAGTTTAGGTTAGATGAAAATGAACTCACACAAACCATGTTTTTGAAGGTGATAGACTATAGTGATTCTTATGATGATGGAGAGCAAGAGGAGATTTGGGATGGTTTGATTAGCACTTTAAAGGAAATTATTGGCGGATAAATAATTCGATCATTATAATTTTTCATTTAATATGATGAACTTAGTGCGCTCATATTACGTGAATAATTGGTGGTTGAACGCCTCATGAAAAAATTAGATAAATTAATTCTAGGGTCCTTTATTGGGCCATTTTTATTGACTTTCATTGTTGTAGACTTTATTCTACTAACTGTAAACATGCTCAAATATTTCGATGAGATATTTGGCAAGGGTTTAGGGTTTGGTGTCTATATGGAGTTGATAGGGTACTTTGTGGTGTCTATCTCACCCATGGCATTGCCCTTGGCTGTATTGCTGTCCTCATTGATGACTTTTGGTAATTTAGGGGAGCATTTTGAATTGACTGCCATTAAAAGTAGCGGGATATCCTTGGTGAGGGCTTTAATGCCAATAGGCGTTTTTGTTTTTTTTCTTACCATCGCTGCGTTTTTCTCCAATAATTATTTAGTGCCAAAGGTTAATCTAAAGACTTTTAGCTTGCTCTATGATATTCGAATGAAATCACCTGCATTGGATATCAAGGAAGGAGTTTTTTATAATGGCATTCCAGGCTATAGTATTAAGGTGAATAAAAAACTGGATGATGTCCGTTTGCAGGATGTCATCATTTATGATCATTCTAGCGGGCAAGGTAATTTAAGCATGATTATGGCTGACTCGGGTAGGATGGAACCTTATTTCAATGACCGCTATATGAAACTTACTTTATTTCATGGAAAAAGCTACAATGAAGATAAGGCTCAAAGGGGGATTAGAGGGAAGCCAGTTCCTTTTACAAGGACCCATTTTGATAAAAATGAGATCGTATTCAGTTTGGATGCATTTGAAATGGACAGGACCCCAGAGAATCTATGGTCATCCAATAGGTCCATAAAGAATATAAGCGAAATAAAGCTGGACGTAGATTCTATGTCGAATCAATTGGTGAATTACCAATATTATAATTATGCACAGCTAAAGTCTGCCTATTCATTTTTCAGTAAACAAAGGGAAATTCAGATTCCAGAGGATCTTCAGAGAAAAAAAGCCAAAATAGACTCGCTTAAGGATCTTGAATTCAAAAGAAAGATGGCCAGGGAAGAAGAGCTAGCAGGAATGAATAATATAACGACACATGTGGAAGGTGAAGAGAATAGTGAGGCAAGTAAAGATGTTAAATCCCAAGCCAAGATAGATAGTGGCAAAAGCGTGAATATAGCTTCATCCGAGATAGAAAAGCCAATTACAATTGCTAAGGATAGTCTTCCTAAGGATTCAAATGTTGGTGTAGAGAATGCTACCAATGTTGAAAATAGATTGGTTGAGAAACAAAAAAAGAATGTCGATACACTTGAGGTTAATAAGGCCAAGAAGTTAATTGCCGATAGAAAGAAGAGTGAAGAGGATACAAAGACAGCTTATTTGGACTTTTCTGAAAGACAAATAGCCAAGGTAGATTCGGTTTTGGAGAGCGGCCAGTATAAGTCAAGGGCAGCTACCATTGGTTTGCAGAGTGCTAGAACGTTAAGAAATAATTTTAACAGTAATATGGCCAATGTGGATGGCCTTGCTCGTCAAAAAAGGAGGTTTGAAATAGCTTGGTATCAGAAATATACCCAGGCCTTTGCTTGTATAGTGATGTTTATGATAGGTGCTCCACTGGGGGCTATTATTAAGAAAGGAGGGCTTGGGATGCCAGTGTTGCTGTCGATCATTTTCTTTATTTTGTTTTATATGTTGAATCTGACAGGAGAAAAATGGGCAAAAGAGGGGTTGGCAGATCCATTGTTTGGAAGCTGGTTCGCTAATATAGCTTTAATTCCTGCAGGAGTTTTCTTCCTAAGGCAAGCAAGGAAAGATGCCAGGTTATTTGAAGCTGACGCATATTATGCTGCTTTTCAGAAAATCAAGGGGCGCCTAAAGCTAAAAGGCAGTAAAAAACTCTAAGGGATTTTACTATTAGAAATAATAGTCATATCTTTGTAGCTGCTTTAAATAAACGTAATAATTAATTTTAACTAAGCATGTATTTAACTTCAGAGAAAAAATCAGAGTTGTTTCAAAATCATGGTAGGTTAAAGTCTGACAAAGATACAGGTTCTCCTGAGTCTCAGATTGCTTTGTTCACATACAGAATCAAGCACTTAACTGACCACTTGAAAACAAACAAAAAAGATCACTCATCAAGATTAGGTCTTTTGAAATTGGTAGGTAAGCGAAGAGCTCTTTTGAATTATCTTTACAAGAATGATATTTCAAGATACAGAGCTGTATTAGCAGACTTAGGACTACGTAAATAATTAGCATGTAAGGTTCCCGACTGCGGGGACCTTACTTTTTTTCTTTTCCCCCATATATTTAAACCTTACTTTTAAAACTAGTCAGAAGATTTATTCTTAAAGAAATCGTATGTTACCAAATGTAATTTCAAAATCTATCGTTCTTGAGGATGGTAGAGAAATCATTATTGAAACCGGTGCATTGGCCAAGCAGGCGGATGGTGCTGTGGTGGTTAAAATGGGCAATGCTATGCTCTTGGCAACCGTTGTTTCAAAAAAAGAAGCGGGAGAAGGCGTGGACTTTCTTCCGATGTCAGTAGATTATCAAGAAAAATTTGCCGCATCAGGCAAGATTCCGGGGGGCTTCTTAAAAAGAGAAGGTAGGCTTTCAGATTATGAAATCTTGATCAGCCGAATTGTTGATAGGGCTATCCGTCCTATTTTTCCAGAAGACTATCATGCTGACACGCAGATCATGATCACCCTAATGTCTTCGGATGATGAAGTATTGCCAGATTGTTTGGCGGGTTTAGCAGCTTCTGCAGCACTTGCAGTATCAGATATTCCGTTCAATGGACCTATTTCAGAAGTGAGGGTAGCTAAAATTGATGGTGAATTGGTAATCAATCCAACACCAAGCAAATTAGAAGAAGCTACACTAGAATTCATCGTTGCCGGATCATTGGATTTTATTTTGATGGTAGAAGGTGAAGCTGATGAAATCTCAGAAGATGAGATGGTTGAAGCTATTCAATTTGCTCACGAAGAGATTAAAAAACATTGCCAAGTTCAGATGGAGCTTACCAAATTGGTAGGTAAGGAAGTGAAGAGAGAATACTCTCATGAAAAAGAAGATTTGGCATTATATGAAAAAATGAAGACTGAGCTTTATGACAAATGTTATGAAGCGGTCAGCAAGCAAATCGCCAATAAAAATGAAAGGTCTGAATTGATCAGTGCGATCAAAGAAGAGTTTGTTGAAAGTTTAGGTGAAGAGCATGAATATGAGGCAGACTTGATCGGTCCGTATTTCAAAAAAATCCATAAAGAAGCAGCAAGGAACTTAACCTTGAATGAGAAGAAACGTTTAGATGGACGTAAGCTTGATGAGGTGAGGCCTATTTGGTCTGTGGTGGATTACTTGCCATCAGCTCATGGATCTGCTGTATTTACGCGTGGAGAAACCCAGTCTGTAACTACATGTACTTTGGGTACCAAATTGGATGAACAAATGGTTGATGGAGCAGTTATCTCCGGATACAATAAGTTCTTCCTTCATTATAATTTCCCAGGATTCTCAACTGGGGAGGTAAGACCAAACAGAGGACCAGGACGGAGGGAAGTAGGACATGGTAATTTGGCCATGAGAGCGCTTAAAAAGGTGCTTCCAGGAGAAGACGAAAATCCATATACTATCCGTGTGGTTTCAGATATTTTAGAATCAAACGGATCTTCTTCCATGGCTACAGTTTGTGCTGGTTCATTAGCCATGATGGATGCAGGTATTCAGATTAAGTCACCTGTTACAGGGATTGCAATGGGGATGATTTCTGATGCTGAAAGCGGAAACTATTCTATTTTATCTGATATTCTGGGTGATGAGGATCACTTGGGAGATATGGACTTTAAAGTGACCGGAACATCCAAGGGGATAACTGCTTGCCAGATGGACCTTAAGGTAGAAGGGTTGGATTATAATGTATTGAAAGAAGCATTGTACCAAGCCAAAGATGGTAGACTTCATATTCTGGATAAGATTTCTGAGACACTGGCGACGCCGAAGGCTGAACTAAAACCACATACTCCAAGGTCTTACAATATGACTATACCTAAGGAGTTGATCGGAGCGGTGATTGGACCAGGAGGTAAGGTGATTCAAGAAATCCAGAAGGATACTGGAGCAACTATTGTTATTGAAGAGGTTGATAACCTTGGTAAGATCAATATATTTTCTAACAACCAAGAATCGATGGATTCTGCTATTCAACGCATCAAGAATATTGTTGCTCAACCAGAAATAGGAGAGACCTATACTGGTATAGTGAAAAACATTATGCCGTTTGGCGCGTTTGTAGAGTTCATGCCAGGTAAAGATGGTTTATTACATATTTCGGAAATCAAGTGGGAAAGACTTGAAAATATGGATGGAGTTTTGGAACCTGGAGAAGAAATAGTTGTTAAATTAATTGACATAGATAAAAAGACTGGAAAATTCAAGCTTTCTAGAAAGGTTCTTTTGCCAAAGCCTGAGAAATCTGGGAAAAAAGATTAAATTATCCAGTAGATTAGTAATTTGAACTTATTTAAGATGAAAATCTGTTATAAGTAAGTCCTAACTAAAAATGAAATTCCTGAATGAGGCAGCTTAAAATTAGCAAACAGATCACTAACCGGGAGAGTCAGTCTCTCGATAAGTATTTACAAGAAATCGGTAAAGTCGACCTTTTGACAGCAGATGAAGAGGTTGTTCTTGCCAAAAGAATCCGGGAAGGTGATCAGCTAGCTCTTGAGAAATTGACTAAAGCAAACTTAAGGTTTGTGGTATCTGTGGCAAAACAGTACCAAAACCAAGGGTTGTCTTTGGGAGATCTTATCAACGAGGGAAACCTTGGGCTTATCAAAGCAGCACAGCGTTTTGATGAAACCAGGGGGTTTAAATTCATTTCTTATGCGGTATGGTGGATCAGACAATCTATTTTGCAGGCATTGGCCGAGCAATCTAGGATTGTGCGTCTTCCTTTGAACCGTGTAGGGTCTTTAAATAAAATCAGCAAAACTTTCAGTGAGCTAGAGCAGCGCTTTGAAAGAGAGCCATCTCCGGAGGAATTGGCTGAGGTATTGGAAGTAACTGCTGGAGAAGTGGTGGATACCATGAAAATCTCAGGTCGCCATGTATCCATGGATGCACCTTTCGTTCAAGGTGAAGAGAATAGTCTTTTAGATGTTCTGGAAAATGATGGTGAAGAGAAGCCGGATGATGGTTTGATGAATGATTCCTTAAGGAAAGAAGTTCAGAGAGCCCTTTCTACGCTTACTCAAAGAGAAGCCGATGTTATAACTTTGTATTTTGGTCTTAATGGTGAACATGCCATGACGCTGGAAGAGATAGGTGAGAAATTCAACCTTACCCGTGAGCGTGTAAGACAAATCAAAGAAAAAGCTATCAGAAGGTTAAGACATACATCGAGAAGTAAGACGCTAAAACCTTATTTAGGATAAAAAATAAGTCATCAGACAAGAAAAGGGGCTCAAGCCCCTTTTTTTTTGTTGAATATTATTCCTGAATTCTCCTTGGGTATACCCTGAAAGGATATGAAAAATTTTAATTGAATATTTAGGGAATTTTAACAGGGAGATTCTTTGTTAACAAGATTAAAATTCTAAAATTTGCCAACCAAAAATTCTTGGTCAATGAATAAAGAAGCAGAAAAAGTTAAAGTTTTAATTATCGGTTCTGGGCCTGCAGGATATACTGCGGCTATTTATGCATCAAGAGCCGGTCTTAGTCCTGTACTCTATACTGGAGGACAACCAGGTGGTCAACTTACCATCACTAATGATGTTGAAAACTATCCAGGATACCCTGATGGTGTCATGGGACCACAAATGATGGAAGACTTCAAAAAGCAAGCAGAAAGATTTGGTACAGATGTGCGCTATGGATTGGTTACAGGAGTTGATTTTAGCTCTAGACCACATAAGGTGATAGTAGATGACCAAACAGAAGTACTTGCTGATACAGTAGTTATTTCTACGGGAGCCTCAGCTAAATGGCTTGGACTTGAAAGTGAAACCAAATTAAACGGTAAAGGAGTTTCGGCTTGTGCGGTATGTGATGGATTCTTTTTCCGTCAACAGAAAGTAGCGATAGTAGGCGGTGGTGATACTGCTTGTGAAGAAGCATCTTATCTTTCAAATATCTGTGAAAAGGTATATATGCTAGTGAGAAAAGATGAACTTCGTGCTTCAGTAATCATGCAGGAAAGAGTTAAGAATAATCCTAAGATTGAGATTCTTTGGAATACTGAGACTGAGGAGATTTTGGGTGAAGAAGAAGTGACGGGAGCAAGGGTTAAGAATAATCAAACGGGAGAAGTTACAGAACTTGATGTGACTGGATTCTTTGTGGCTATTGGTCACCAACCTAATACCCAGATTTTTGAAGGGGTATTGGATATGGATGATGCTGGATACATTATTACGCAGCCAGGAAGCACAAAAACTAATGTCGAAGGTGTATTCGCCTGTGGTGATGCTCAAGATCATATTTATAGACAAGCAGTGACTGCTGCAGGAACCGGATGTATGTCTGCTCTGGATGCAGAGCGATTTCTTGCTGAAAAAGAAATGGCTTAAAATTCCATGAGTATAAATGCATTTCGCTTAATATTAACAATAATTCTGTGCATGGGCATCAACTGGGCCCATGCACAGGTTTTTCCTAAAATTAAAAAGAATACCGAACCGGCGGTAAAATTGCCGGATGTTCGTAGTATCAATACTTTTGATGTAAAACAGTATCTAAAAGATTTGCACCGGGATACTGACTCTTTGATATATAAGGACAGGGTGGATTTGAGGCGTAGGTTGAGTGCAGTAAGCGAAGATACGCTTTCCTTGGTATGGGTGCCCACCCATCAATTAGTGCAGGTAACTGAAAAAGTTCAAATAGATAGTATTTGGGTAACAGCCTTTGAGCATTATTCCTCTTGGGACAGTCAGCGGATTAATAGTTATGATTTTAACCCTAAAGACTTTAAGGATACCATTCCTGTAAAACTTTACGATTCATTTTACGGTAGCAATTGGAGCAAACCGCTGGACCAAACAAAAATCAATTCTGAATTTGGTTTTAGGAGGTACCGTTGGCATCACGGGACTGATTTGGACTTGAATACGGGAGATCCTGTATATGCTGTATTTGATGGTATTGTAAGGATGCGTTCTTACGATAGGTATGGATATGGTTATTATTTGGTGATAAGGCATAGAAACGGACTTGAGACCCTATATGGGCATTTGTCTAAATTTAATGTTAATGTAGGGCAAGAGGTAAAGGCTGGAGAAGTAATAGCCAAGGGGGGAAGTACTGGAAGGAGTACAGGTCCCCATTTACATTTTGAAGTGAGGTATCAAGGCTTGTCCATTAACCCAACTGAGTTGTTTGACTTTTCAGTGGGAAGGCTAAAAAACAGTGTTTATACTATTACTGCCAATAGTTTCGATCACGTAATAGAGATGCAGAAGGCTATATATCACAGGGTGAGGAGTGGAGAAAACCTAAGTGTTATAGCAAGAAGGTATGGTACGACAGTTAGGCAGATTACACGAAAGAATAATATTTCTACCAGATCTATTCTTCGAGTAGGCCAAAGATTAAGGATTAGGTAAACTATTCATTTCATATTCTTGTTTAATGGGAGTTTTGAATAAATTTTCATAAAGATAAATTTCTGATGAAGTTAGATATTTTGGTTATAGCTGCCCATCCTGATGATGCCGAGTTATCATGTTCAGGTACCATAGCAGCACATATTGAAAAAGGATATAAAGTTGGGATTTTGGATTTGACCCAAGGAGAAATGGGTACTAGAGGCACCCCCAGCTTAAGGTTAAAGGAGTCGAACAAATCTGCTGAAATTCTTCAACTGTCTGCTCGGGAGAATCTTGGTTTTAAAGATGTTTTTTTTAGAGATGATGAACAGCATCATCTTGAGGTAGTTAAAGTGATCCGGAAATACCAACCTGAGATTGTTTTGGCCAATGCAGTGACTGACAGACATCCCGACCATGGAAAAGGGAGCAGTTTGGCAAGTAACGCCTGCTTCATCAGTGGGCTTAGAAAAGTAGAGACCAGTTTTGAAGGTGAAAACCAAGAGGCTTGGAGACCCAAATATGTGTATCATTATATCCAAACAAATTATATTAAGCCAGATTTTGTGTTTGATATATCAAATTACTGGGAAACAAAGCTTGAGAGTATAAAAGCGTTTAAGTCCCAATTTTATGACCCAAATAATAAAGAACCAGAAAGCTATATAAGTAGTCCTGAATTTTTCACTTTTATTGAGGCCAGAGCCAAGGAATTTGGTCAAAGTATTAATGTGAAATATGGTGAGGGATTTACAGTTGAAAAAATGATCGGAGTGGACAACCTTTTTGATCTAAAGTAATTTCATTTAATTTCTTGCTAAACAAAATAAAAAAGAGGTGGGAGACCACCTCTTTTTTATGGTGCTAATCTGACTTTGTTCCATTGGCCAGATTCCATAATGGTATATAAAATCCTGTCATGCAGTCGGCTGGCTCTACCTTGCCAAAACTCGATCGCTTCAGGGGTTAATCGATAACCTCCCCAATGTTCAGGTCTTAGAATGGCTTTATGTTTAAATTTTTCAATCATCTCAGCCTCTTTATTTTCGATAAATTCCCGGTTGGGGATTACTTGGCTTTGAGGTGAAGCCCAAGCACCAATTTGACTGGCTTCAGGTCTTGTTTTGAAGTAATGGTCCGAAATTTCGGGATTGACTTTTTCAATTTTACCTTCAATTCTAATTTGTCTTTGGAGTTCAGGCCAAAAAAATGTAAGTGCAGCATAAGGGAATTCCAGTAGTTCCTTCCCTTTGTTGCTGTTATAGTTGGTATAAAAAATAAATCCACTGTCAATACCCTTTAAAAGGACAATTCTGGATTTAGGTTTATGGTATTTGTCTATAGTGGACAAATTCATTGCGTTTGGCTCATTGACTTTTGCATTTATAGCTTCCTCTAACCAAGAGCTAAACTGTTTTAAAGGAGAATCATCCATTGAAGATACCTCCATTGATTTGAGTGTGTATTCTGTTCTAAGTGCTGAAATATCCATTTTACCAGTGATTTTTATCGTCATAAAAATACCATTGTTAATTGCATTTATGAAATTTTGACCTATATTAAAGATCGAATATCAAATACTCTTTGATGGATAAAAACGAGAAAATCACACCTAAATCGGGGCAATTACTTATATCGGAGCCTTTTCTACAAGATGAGAATTTTGTAAGATCGGTGGTGTTGCTATGTGAAAGTAATGAGAACGGTTCCTTTGGTCTTGTTTTAAATAAGTTGTCGATATTGAAGATTAAGGATTTGTTAGATGAACTGGAATTTCTTGACATGGAAGTATATGTAGGAGGCCCAGTAGAGCAAAATACTTTACATTTTATCTATCAAGGCCCTTCTCTCTTGGAAGGCAGTGTTCAACTAGGAGAGGATTTATATTGGGGAGGGAATTTTGAGGAGTTGGTAACTAAGTATAAAACAGGGCAGGTTGATCTTGAAGGGTTTAGGTTTTTTATTGGTTATTCTGGTTGGTCAGAGGGACAATTGGAGGATGAACTAAAAGAGAAAACCTGGATATTATGTGATCAAGTGGATGCGAAGACGATTTTTGACTCATCGCCTGATGAGCTTTGGAGGGTTGCTCTACGAAATATGGGAGGAGATTTTCAGGTTTTGGCAAATTATCCAATCGACCCAAGATTAAATTAAATTATTTATTACTTTTGCTTATAGCATATTTGGTAAGATGTACTCATAGAGATTATGAAGAACGATAAGGAAATGTCAGAAGAAAACAAGGTGACCCAAGAATCAGTGGAATCCACTGAAATGGGTAATCAGCAAGAATCGGAAAATGTGGAAAACCATGAAGAGGATCATCATGATGATGAGCATCATGAAGAAGAACACCACGATGTAGATTATGGTAATTATTCCAAAAAGCAGCTGATAGGAGCGCTGAAGGAAATTATAGAAAAAGGTAATTACATCAAATCCGATCAAATAGTAAATGATATAAAAAGTCACTTTGAGGAGGACCATTATAAGAAGGAGAGGGAAGGAGCTTTAAAAAGCTTTTTGAATGATGGAGGTGTAGAAGATGATTTCCAATATAGACAAACAGAAGAAGACAAGATATTTTTTGCCTTATACGGTGATTTCAAGAATCGAAGGACAGAACAAATAAAGAACCTGGAGAAGGAAAAGGAGAAAAACCTTTATTCCAAGAACCAAATCCTAGAAAAATTAAGAGAATTGGTAGATGGAGAGGAAACTACTCACAGTATCTCTACCATTAAGGATATCCAACAAGAATGGAAGGAAATAGGTCCTGTTCCCGGGGCTCAAAATAAGAGCTTATGGGCTTCATATAATGCTTTAATGGATCGATTCTATGATAATAGAAGTATCTATTTCGAATTAAAGGAACTCGATCGTAAAAAGAACCTTGAAGGTAAGATAGAGCTTTGTGAGAAGGCTGAAGCGCTCAATGAAGAAGAAGACCTGAGAAGTGCTATCAAGGCATTGAACGACCTTCATGAAGAGTTTAAGCATATTGGTCCTGTACCTAGAGAGGAACAAGAAAATGTTTGGCAGAGGTTTAAAGGTGCTTCCGATGCTGTATATGCTAAGCGTAAAGCATATTATGAAAGTCAAAAGGAGGTATTTAAAGAGAACCAAGTTAAAAAAGAAGCTTTGATCAAAAAGCTGGATGAATTTAAAGAATTTAAGGCTAATCGGATCAAAGAGTGGAATGTTAAGACCAAGGAAATCCTTGCAATCCAAAAAGAATGGGAATCTATTGGGCCGGTACCAAGAGAATGTGGGAGAGAGATAAATAGGAGTTTTTGGGGCTGTTTTAAACAGTTTTTCCATAATAAAAATTTATTCTTCAAAGAACTGGATGAAATTAGAAGGATAAACAAAGAAAAAGCAGAGGGCTTGATTGAAAAAGCAGAAACGCTTAAAGACAGTACCGATTGGCAAAATACCTCTAATGCCTTAATTAAACTTCAACAAGAATGGAAGAAACTCGGACCAACACCTGAGAAAGTTAGGGATGAGCTCTACAGGAAGTTTAAAACTGCTTGTGATACCTTTTTCGATAATAGAAGACAGGCCAATAAAGAAACTAATCAAGAGTTTGAGAAGAACTTGGAGCTTAAAGAAGCCATATGTGAGAAAATAAGTGGTTTACCTGGTTCTGATGAGCTTACTATTGAAAAGCTGGAAAAATTAGTGGAAGAATATAATTCTATTGGTTTCGTTCCTAGAAAGAATATCAAGAGTATAGCTGCTAAGTTTAACGAAGCAGTTGAATCTTGTGTTGATGTAATGGATACTGATGGAGAAAATAGGGAAGAATTCCTATTCCGTTTGAACTTGAACAAAATTCAATCTGATCCAAATTCTGATAGGGTGTTCAACAAAAAGGAACACGGTATTAGAAAACAGATAAGTGATCTTGAAAACAATATAACTTTGTGGAAAAATAATCTTGAATTTTTTGCTTCATCAAAAACTGCTGATAAACTCAAAGATCAATTTGATCAGAAAATAGAGAAAGCAGAAGAGGAGATTGAGAAGCTTAAGAAAAAACTTTCCATTCTAAGAGAATTTTAAGTTTCTAACTATTAGGGAGATAAAAATATCTCCCTAATTTTTTTACCAAATCATTTGGGATGATATAAGAATGCCCATATATTTGCACTCGCAATAAGGGAAAAGCCCGAGCAAAAAAAGCCTTGAGATTTCAAGATTATTTGAAAGACTAAAGCAAAAGTCACCTTATCCCGATAACTATCGGTATGGGAACATAAAAAAAAGCCTCCTTAGCTCAGCTGGTAGAGCAACTGACTTGTAATCAGTAGGTCGTTGGTTCGATCCCGACAGGAGGCTCTATTTCTTATTAATTTATTATTTCGGTATTGATTTACTGGATAATAAAATGCCTCCTTAGCTCAGCTGGTAGAGCAACTGACTTGTAATCAGTAGGTCGTTGGTTCGATCCCGACAGGAGGCTCAAAAGGACAGTATAACAGCTGTCCTTTTTTTTGTATATGTCAATTTTTAGTGTTCACATACTGTACTCAAAATTCAGGACCAAGCCGAAAAACTGGGGGAAAACAGTCTATTTTAGCTTTGATATGCACTATTTATTAAATACCGCTTATTTATGGACCCAGATTGCAAATCTGGACCAGGAAGAGAGTTTATGAACAAAAAAGAGGGCTAAACCCAGCTTTGCCCTAGCTTTACCCCAGCTTTGATACAGCTTTGCCCCAGCTTTGGTATTAGTTTGGGGCAAGGTTGGACCAAGCCGAAAAGTCGGGGAAAAACAGTCTATTTTAGCTTTGATATGCGCTATTTATCAACCACAGATGGATAAAGATGAACACGGATATTTATTTATAATGCATCTGTGTTTCCTTTTACGCAATTGACTGTCTAGGCAGGTCTGTAACTTCAACTACACTTAATCTGACAAGGGTAGACAAAATTTAAGTTTGAAATTATTCACCCCCAGAAATATTGCTTAATCCAAAATCCATTGAAACTTTTTACATTGGATTAATCAAGTGTTAATTTGTTTCTTAAATGAAAAGTAATTGACACAAAAAAGAGCCGATGTAAAAACCGGCTCATCTTGTCAGATAAAAAACTTTCCTCTTTTTTGATTAAGCTTATTTTACCATAATCAATTCGCTGGAGGTAAAAATCCATCTACTCTCATTTGCTTATATGATTCGTTAAGAATATTTTTCACCGTTTTTTCAACAGAACTTGGATTTACTGTAGAGCTGATACCAGACCAAACTAGCTCATTCTTTTCAAGGGAATATAGACTGACTTCAATCAAATAATTAGTGTTTTCTTGGTAATAGCCAGGATCATAGTAGCCTCCCCAGTAATAACTATACCTCCCGTAGTATCCTCCCGTATAAGAACCAGGGACATAATTTTGGGTTTTTTCTTTGTCCACTAGTTTTAGTATCAATACTCCGTCAATATTTTGATCTTTCAAGATATCCCCACTTTTTTCTTTGTCCATAGACACTTCCTTGCTATTGAGGACTTGATATGATGGGACAAAAATTGGATTTTCTCTTGCAAGTTCATCTTCTGCTTGTCTTCTCGCTGACTCTGTACTGGCCATTACTACAGCCAAAATTTTTGAAAATTTGGTGTTCTGGGTATTTGCTCCAGGTTCTTTCCAAGAACTTACTATTGAAGTGCTGCTAGAACAAGCCATCATTAGTAAAAGGAATAAAATCCATAAGTTTTTCATAGCGTTAAGGTTAGTTTTAAAAGAATTTTAATGGTCTAAATCAGATAATAATTTCTTTGTTCCCTCTTTGATGTTTTTATAGGCTCGGTTTTCATTATCAGATACAATACCTTCAGCAACCCCTTTCCACATCAAGTTTTCAGTTTTTGCATCTACCAAGTCTAAGGTAAAAGTACCTTCATTATATCGTCCAACTTCTACTTCTTGTACTTCCCAATGGTACCTTCTTTGCCCGATATAGGTTGGAGGGTCACTTCTTAGGTCTGTTTCTCTAGTTTGGATTTTTTCTTCTAGTACTATGCCGATATTGACTAAAAGTTCAGGGGTAACTGTATCTCTTTTCAAGCCTAAATCACGAAATTCTTCTCCTATGGCTTCTTTTATCCAATCTACACGTTTTTCAAATTCTGGCATCTGGTCGATTTCAAGGTCTGTTTGATAAAAATCAAAACTTTCATAATTATTGATATGAAAGTTCTCATCTGAATTGATGTCAATGACTTTTCCTGCAGAGCAGCTACTGAACAAATAAATAATAGTAGCAATGGCAATTAGACTTTGTTTATTCATAATGTTTTAGTTTGAAACTTGGTAAACAAATTCCCAATAGAGGTTAATGATTCAAATAAATTCTAAGTATGTTTCTATATATGTTTTCTTTTGCCGTTGATAAATAAATTAAGAATGTTTAATGATATTTTACTAAAAATACGAATAAAATTAGCTACCTATTGAATTAATAAACTTGATATGCCAAATATTCAGTAATAATTGGAGGAAAATTGTCAGTATCGAATTTTGGACATCATTTTTTTGAGTTTGCTTATCTGATTTTATTTTGCCTCATTTTACCTTAATACTAAGGTGCTAGGCTAGATTTATATTCCAACGATGGTATGTTCTTAAGCCATATAAATGACAAACCTTTAATCTCCAATACCACTTATATAAAAGTGTTTTATCATATATAATGGTTATTTTAGATTCGATTTTATAAGACCATACTTTATGAAGCTAAAAACCCGATTACTATTTTCACTTATTTTGATTTCTATTTTTGGCCAAGCTGCTGCCGAAAAAATCACCCCTCAACCTTCATCTTATATATTTCATCAATTATTAAGGTTAAATGAAACCAAAAGAGTGCTGTATATAGCTGCTCACCCAGATGATGAAAACACAAGATTAATAGCTTATTTAGGTAATAAAGAACATGTTCAGGTGGGCTATTTATCGCTGACAAGGGGAGATGGAGGACAAAATCTTATTGGTAAAGAATTAGGTGTAGAATTGGGAATGATCAGGACTCAGGAGCTTTTGAAAGCAAGGAAGACAGATGGGGGACAACAGTTCTTTTCCAGAGCAATAGATTTTGGATATAGTAAGAATCCCTCTGAAACCCTTAATAATTGGGATAAGGAAGAATTACTTTCAGATGTGGTATGGGTCATCCGGAATTATCAGCCAGATATCATTATCAATAGGTTCAATACCATTCCAGGTACCACCCATGGCCACCATACCACTTCTGCTATTTTATCTACTGAGGCTTTCAAAGCGGCTGCAGATCCGAATGTTTTTCCCAAACAACTGGATAAAGTAGATACTTGGGAAACCAAAAGAGTATTTTGGAATGCCTATAATTGGGGAGGACCGTATGAGCCATCAAAGGATGCTATTTATCATTCTTTTCCAGTGGGAGAGTATAATGATCTATTGGGTACTAGCTATGCACAAATAGCAGCTAATAGCCGGACCATGCACAAATCCCAAGGCTTTGGCTCAACGGCTTCAATTGGGCAGATTGAAGATATTATTGAATTGGTGGATGGGGAAAAATTTCAAAATGATCCTTTTGAAGGAGTAGAAAATCGATGGAACACAATTAAAGATGGAAAGGAAATTCAGTTGGCCCTAGATAAGGCGATTTCAAATTTTGATTTTGTTCATTTGGACAATAATCTGGCTAATCTACTCAAGGTAAAAGCGCTGTTGTATCAAGTCAAAAGTAAAGAAAAGTGGATTAAAGAGAAAAAAGCACTTATTGATGAAATAGTTGTGAATACGCTAGGGCTAAAAATGGAGCTTTTAGCAGACAAACAAGAGGCTTATGTTGGAGAAAAGGTGAATACAACCTTTATTTTTAATAATCCATCCTCAATTCCAGTGGAAGTGAATAAAATAGACGTCCAGGATGGAAATCATGATTTGAACAAAACAGTCTCAAATAATGAGGTTTTGAGGGAAAGAATGCAGCTGTCCTTCGTAACTAGTAACAATGTTTCTCAGCCTTATTGGATAGAAAAAGAACCAAAAGGCAAGCTTTATAACGTAACAGACCAATGCAAGATAGGTATGGCATTCAATAAGCCAACTATTTTAGCTAAGGTTAGTTTCAATATTGATGGACAGCAATTTCAACTTGATGTGCCTTTAAAGTATAAATATAATGATCCGGTTGATGGCGAGATCAACCAACCTTTTGTTTTGATTCCTGCCATTCAGTTGAGCATTGAACAAGATCAGGTTTACGCCATTGCTGGCAAGCCCGCAATTTTTACTATTAGTGTAAAATTTAAAGATAAACTAGTTCCTGGAAGCTTGGAACTATTAGGCTTGTCGCAAAGTGCCTATAAGATTATATCGGAGGATAAGAATCAAAACGATAAAACAATTACTTATCAAATCAGTATCAATGGTGATGCAAAAATAGGCAAGACCAGCATAACAGCTCAGTATAAGACTAATGGTGGTAAAACCTATGATCAAGGAGTAAGGCATATCAGTTATAAGCATATTCCTGAACTGACTTATTTTCCAAAAGCAAAATTTGATTTAATTAAACTTGATCTGAAGATCAGTGATCAAAAGATAGCCTATATTCCAGGGGCAGGAGATGATGTTCCCCAGGTATTGCAGAACCTAGGATATTCGGTATCAATTTTGGAAAGTGGAAGTTTTGATGAAGCAAGGCTGTCAGGTTTTTCAACTGTCATAATAGGAATCAGAGCCTTTAACGTCAATGAGCAATTGGTCAATCAGTTTGACGAATTAATGAAATATGTTGAAAACGGGGGGAACTTGATTGTCCAATACAATACCACCGCTTCATTGATGACAGATCAGTTGGGCCCCTATCCTTTTGATATTACCCGGAAAAGGGTAGCGGTTGAAAATTCACCTGTAATGGTGGACTTCAAAGCCCATTCGGTTTTGCAAGGGCCTAATCCCATAAGTATGGAGGATTTTGAAGGATGGGTACAGGAAAGAGGTTTGTACTTCCCAGATAATTGGGACAAGCAATACGTTACGCCACTTACCATGAATGATCCAGGTGAAAGTGCAAGTAAGGGAAGTCTCCTTTTGGCAAAATATGGGAAAGGAACGTATACCTATTCAGGGATTTCTTGGTTCAGGTTGTTGCCTGCAGGAGTTCCAGGGGCAATTAAACTTTTTGTTAATCTAATAGAGCAAGGTAATGAATAAGCCATCGGTAAACTGGAATAAATTGTATGCTTTATTAATACTGGTCTTGGCGGGCTTGATACTTTTGTTTTATACTATTACCAAATATTATTCATGAGTTATTTTGATTGGATTGTCCTTTTTGGAACCTTGATCGCCATTATCGGTTATGGTGTATACAAAACCTATGGACCAAAGGATATGGACAGCTACCTTAAGGGTGGGAATGAACTTGGATGGTGGACTATAGGTTTGTCCATAATGGCCACTCAAGCTTCAGCTATTACCTTTTTGAGCACACCTGGGCAGGCTTATCAAGATGGGATGCGATTTGTGCAGTTCTATTTTGGCTTGCCTATAGCCATGATTATCCTTTCTGTGACCTTTCTTCCCATTTATTATAAGTTAAAGGTTTATACAGCCTATGAATTTTTGGAGTCAAGGTTTGATTTAAAAACCAGAACCCTTGCTGCCTTTCTATTTTTGATCCAAAGGGGGCTTGCTGCTGGCATCACGATTTATGGGCCTGCAATTATTCTGTCTACTTTGCTGAATTGGAACCTTACTTTTACCAATGTTTTCATTGGTCTGGTGGTGATTATCTATACTGTCTCAGGAGGTACCAAAGCAGTTTCAATAACTCAGAAACAGCAAATGACTGTCATGATGGGAGGGATGATATTAGCCGGGCTTTTGGTGATCAATATGCTGCCTATTCCTTTCAACGATGCCATGCATGTGGCTGGAAAAATGGGGAAATTGAATATTGTCAACTTTGAGTTTGATTTGGGTGACAGGTATAATTTCTGGTCAGGTATTACTGGGGCTTTATTCTTGTTTTTGTCTTATTTCGGCACTGATCAATCTCAGGTACAAAGGTATCTTAATGGGCGTTCTCTGAAGGAAAGCAGGATGGGGCTGATTATGAATGGCTTTTTGAAAGTCCCTATGCAGTTTATTATCTTATTTATTGGGGTAATGGTATTTGTGTTCTATCAATTCTATGAACCGCCCATCTTCTTTAATAAGGTACAAACAGAAAAATTGGCCAAAAGTGAATATAAGGATGATTTTAGCCAACTTGAAAAAGCCTATACTGATGCGTTTGAAGAAAAGAATTCAGCCATATTTTCCATGATTGAGGCCGAAAACTCAGGAGATGAGGGCAAGGTAGAAGAGTTGAAGGTTCAGATTGGAAAAAGTCAACAAAAGCAGGAAGACATAAGAGATGATGTAAAAGCGCTCATACTAAAAAATGAACCAAAAGCGGAAACCAGGGATACGGATTACGTGTTCATGCGCTTTGTAATGGATTACCTGCCTTCAGGTGTGGTGGGGCTTTTATTTGCAGTAATATTTTCAGCGGCCATGTCCAGCACAGCTTCAGAACTGAATGCTTTGGGTTCTACATCCACAATGGATATTTACAAACGTTCCATTAATAAAAACAAATCAGATAGACATTATACGCTTTCCTCTAAATTCCTCACTGCAGTTTGGGGAGTATTTGCGATACTATTTGCTACCTATGCCACATTGTTTGAAAACCTAATTCAGGCAGTAAACCTATTGGGCTCACTATTTTATGGGACAATTTTAGGAATATTTCTAGTAGGTTTTTATATGAAATGGGTGAGGGGAAATGCGGTTTTTATAGCTGCATTAATTACAGAGGTGATCATATTATTGATCCATTGGAAAAATGAGAGCGAGTTTTTAGGTATAAATATTGATATTGGCTATTTATGGTACAATGCCATAGGTTGTCTGTTAGTAATGGGGCTATCAGCAGTTATTCAGCTTTTCAATTCTAAAGACTAATTGGCTAAGATTGATCACTTATCTATAAATATAAAAGACCAGGATTTTACTAATCGTGGTCTTTTATATTAAAAATGTCTCTTACTTAATCGATTTGATCAATCTCTCATTGAGGCCTACATAATCCATGTTTTTAGCCTCTCTGGCCATTTCACTTGAAAGACTTGCACTTTCTATGGCTTCGTCTTTCATACCCAGTTTATCTTCTATTTTTGCCTTCAAATGCATAGTCCAATATTTGGGATCAGCCTCCACTGATTTTTCTATCCATTGGTGGGCAGTCTTTAAGTCTTTGTCCTGGGAATAATAATACGAGGCTGCTTGGTAAAGCAAGCCGGGGTTATCAGAATTTTGGTCAATAACCAAATCTTGAATTTGACTCATTACTACTGGTTCCACTTCAGTTTCAATATTAAAACTGATGGCAGTTTTTTCCCAATTTAAATTCAAAGTTGCCCCCGAGTCCGTGAGTTTATTGAAACTGATTTCCATGGTTTCATAATCCCTACGGCTTTTCTCTGCTGGGACTGTAAATCTCAGTACATCATTTTCTGCTGTGTAGCCTATAGATCCCCACAATTCAAGATTATCTGAGAGGATGATCGTCCACTCTTTTTTGTTGGGAATACTATAAAGTGCATAAGTGCCAGCAGGTAGTTTTTTCCCTTCAATGATGACATCTGTATTGAATGAGATTTTGGTGCTGGCATTGGCTCCAGTTCTCCATACTTCACCATACGGAACTAGTACTCCGAATATTTTTCGACCTTTTACACTTGGTCGACTATATTCTATTTTTACATCAGTTAAGCCTATTTTTTGGCTGATAGTAGCTGAAGGACTTGCTTGTGGCATTTGGATTTGCTGGGCAACTGCTGTAAAAGTAGCAGTCATGGTTAGTAGCAAAATGAAGATGCTGACTCTTAGGTTCATAGATGATTTGAATTGGTTTAATTATAAGAAGTAATATTAATGACTTTTTTATTTTTGCTAAATTATGGATATTATCGTGATATAGTATTAGAGATGAAAGATATTAAAGTTCTTGCTAAAGGATTCTTTTTAGACAGGAATGTAACTGAAATCGCCAAGGACCTTTTAGGGAAAATTATTGTTTCAGAATTAGACGGAAAGATTACTACCGCTAAAATAGTTGAAACTGAGGCCTATGACGGCAACGTTGATAAAGCCTGCCATGCATTTCCAAACAAGTTAACGCCAAGAACTGCAGTAATGTTCAAAGAAGGAGGAAGAAGTTATGTTTATTTATGCTATGGAATCCACTATCTCTTGAATATTGTTACGCATGAAGAAGGAGATGCAAGGGCTGTCCTTATCAGGGCGGTAGAGCCTATCTCGGGAATTGATATTATGCAAGAAAGGAGGAAAGTGAGGAAACAACATGATTTGACCAATGGACCAGGTAAATTGACGAAAGCATTGGGCATCAGCGCTGAAAATAATGATTTGAGTCTTTGTAGTTCGGATACGGGCTTATGGATAGGAAGTAGGGAGGAATTGAGTGATTTTAAAATTATTACTACCAAAAGAGTAGGGATTGATTATGCAGAAGAAGATGCTTTATTGCCATGGCGTTATTATATTAAAGACAATCCATATATCAGTAAAAAATAGATGAGTTTATCAATTATTTCCCCGAGTAGAGATATTAGTCCTTGGTTAGAGATATTTAAAAAGGAGGCAGCAGAAATACCTCTTGAAATTTATCCTGACATACAAGAACCCGATAAGGTAGAAGTGGCCATGGTTTGGCAACATCCGAAAGGGGCTTTATCTCCATTCAAAAATTTGAAATTAATTTGCTCAATGGGAGCCGGTGTAGATCATATTCTGGGAGATGAAACCATAGATAAGACCATTCCAATTTGCAGGATTGTAGATCCAATGTTGACTTTTTCCATGACCAATTATGTGGTGATGGGTGTACTCAATTATCATCGTCAAATTCAACGGTTTTTGGCAGATAAGGAAAACCAGAAATGGGATATGAGTCAGCCTGAACTACCAGTAAAAATTGGCGTCCTCGGTGTTGGTGAACTGGGTGGAGATGTCTTGGATAAATTAGATTATATGGGATTTGAGGTGTTTGGTTATGGAAATAGACCAAAAGATAATTTCAAATATCCCTATTTTTATGGCGATCAATTGGGAGCCTTTCTAAATGAAATTAATGTATTGGTTTGTTTATTACCATTGACTCCAAAAACGGAGGGGTTTTTAAATACAGCATTATTTAAGCAGTGTAATAAAGGAACGTATTTGATCAATGTAGCAAGAGGCCAACACCTTGTAGAGGAAGATTTAATACCTGCCATAGACAAAGGCTTACTTTCTGGAGCTTTATTGGATGTGTTCAGGAAGGAACCTTTACCTAAAGGGCATGATTTCTGGAGGCATCCAAAAATTACTTTTACGCCTCATATCGCTAGTGTGACTAATCCTAAGGCGGCTGCGCCTCAGATAATAGATAATTATTTTAGATTAAAAGAAAACAGACCATTGGTCAATCAGATTGACAGTGAAAGAGGTTATTAATAAGTAAATCCTGATTTGAAATGAGTACTTTTAAAATTTTATGTCCAACTGATTTTTCAGAATGCTCTTTAAATGCTATCGAGTATGCAGCAAAAATTGCAGAAAAATACCATGCTGATTTAATCTTGTTTCATGTTCCTGACATGGATGATTATAAGAAACTCTTCCGGAAACCAAAGGAAGAATTATGGGAGTTTGTTCAAAAAAAGATGGATAGTCTGGTCAATGAAGTGCTCCTAGAATGCTCTGATAAAGGCATTAATTCATGTAAAGCTGAAATTAAAGAAGGGAAAACCGTTCCTGTAATTATTGATTTTGCTGAGGAGAACAATATTGATCTGATCATTATGGGAACTGAAGGGGTAAATGATATCAAAACCAATTTCATAGGATCCAGGTCCAGTCAGGTAATAGATAAAGCTAATAAGGATGTACTTATCGTACCACGAAAAGTGTTTTTTAAGCCTCCAAGAAAATTCGTTTATGCTACTGATTATGTAGAGGAAGATAAATTAGCTATTCAAAAGGTAGTGGAAATGGCAGGTTATTTTGATAGCGAAATTGATATTGTCCATGTAGGAACAAAAAATAAAATCATTGATAAAGCCTTGCACCAGACGATGGTAGAAGAGATCAAGCCATTTATTAGTTATGAAAAAATGAGTTATGTGCTTAAGACCTACCGAGATGAACCAGGGCTGGGACTTGAGAATTATCTGATTATTGCCAAAGGGGATATTTTGGTTACTCTAAGCAAGAAAAAAAGCTGGTTTGACCAGCTTTTTACAAGTAATTTATCGAGGAAGATGTCCTATTTTATCAATAAACCATTAATGGTTATCAAAAGTGTCTAATTATTTCTTGCCTCCAAATTTTGATTTGATAAAGGCTAAAAACTCTGCTCTGGTGCCTTTATCGACCAGGACTTTTGCTACAGTTTTCCAGTAGTTTTGAAAAGAAAGTGAGTTTTCAGCTTTTTCTTCGTTTCCAATAGATGAAGTGGATGATACGGATTCTTTTTCAGGTAATTCAGTTTGCTCTTTTTTTGTAGGGGCAGAGGTGCTTTTATACTCCTTTGGCTGATAGCCTACCAGGTTGTCGGCCTTATCAAAGCTTTCTTTTGAACGTTTTTTATAGCCCAGTTTCTCCTCTACTATACCTTTATTATTATAGGACACTGCATCCTCCGGGTCTAATTCAATGGCCTTTTCATAATCTGCTATAGCCCCTTCCAAATCGCCGGCACGATCTTTTAGAAAGGCACGGCTTGAATATCTGTAGGGGTTATTGGGATCAAGGTTAAGCGCCCTGTCCAATTCTTTCAAGGCCTCCTCATTTCTTTTCATCAAATGGAGGACCACAGCCCTGTCACTAATATAATCCGGATTAAAGTTATCTACTTCAATGAGCTGGTTAAAATCTGTCAATGAAGCTTCAAGTTTTCCTAGTCTGGAGAGGATTCTTCCCCTATGAAGCAGTAAAACTGGCTCTTTGGGGCTTTGAATGATCAGTTGATCAAAAATTACCAATGCCTCTTCAAATTTACCTTCTTTATAATAGGAGATACCCTGATTAATATCACTCACGATGTATTTGTTTTTTTATATGCTTCAAAATTAATAACATTATACTTAACAGGCTATGTCCCGAAGAAGTTTATTCATCAGTGAAATTTCCGATATTTTGGCTTGACTTCTGTTTAGTTGTATTGACTAAAGGTTAATGGTTAAATATCACAGTATAATGGCTGTATATTATTCCTATCATGCCAATAATTTCTATATTTGAGTAGAAATATAGAATTATGCCAAACCAACCTGAAGCAGTCTTAAAGGAGTTGAAAAGCGGGAAATATGCTCCCGTTTATTTTTTACAGGGAGACGAGCCTTATTTTATAGACCAAATCACCAATTATATTGAGCAGCACGCCATTCCTGAGCATGAGAAAGGTTTCAACCAGATAATGATGTATGGCAAAGATGCCACAATGAATCAGGTTTTGACCAATGCCAGGCGTTTTCCTATGATGGCAGAGAGGCAGGTAGTTATAGTAAAAGAAGCTCAGAATTTACCTGATTTGGGAAAGGAAGCTGGTGACAGTCTGCTAATAAATTATCTTTCCAATCCTCTTCCCAGTACCATTTTGGTTTTTGCCCATAAGTATAAGGTGCTGGATGGTAGAAAAGCTCTGGCCAAGGATTTGGATAAGAAAGCAGTATTGGTTAAATCAGATAAGGTGCCTGAGTACAAACTTTCTCCTTGGATAGATGGATATCTTAAAAGCAAGGAATTCAGTATTGAGCCCAAGGCATGTCAGATCATTGCTGAATCGATTGGGAATAATCTCGAGGTGCTGACCAATGAAATTGATAAGATGTTGATCAATTTCAGTGAGCCTGTTCAGATCAACAGTAATCATATCCAGCAATATATTGGGATCAACAAAGATTACAATAATTTTGAGCTGACCAAGGCTTTAAGCTTCAGGGATGTACTGAAAGCCAATAAAATCATCAACCATTTTAGCCAGAATCCTAAATCCAACCCATTGATTCCAATAATAGCCTTGTTATACCTTCATTTTTCCAGGCTTTTATTGGTGCATTCCAACAGGAAACTAGGGGAAAGGGAACTTGCCGGTAAGCTGAAGGTTAATCCTTTTTTTATGAAAGAATACATGATTGCCTCCAAAAATTACCCAATAGGCAAGGTTATTGATAATATAGGATATTTGAAAGAAGCAGATCTTCGTTCTAAAGGTATAGATGCCAATGGAATGACTGAGGCAGAAATTCTTAAAGAACTCATATTCAAATTGATGCACTAGTTTGTGAACTTTACCATGAGAAAAATATTATTATTATTGCTGACCACAGGCTGTATTTATCAAGTCAATGCCCAATCAGGATTATACCAAAAAGGGTTGGACAAAAAGATAGATGATGCCTTTGAGCTTTTTGATAAACATCAATACAGTGCTTCAAAACTGGAGTTTGAAAACCTGAAAGAGGAAAATCTAAGCCCTTCCCAACGCATTGATGTGGAATATTATCATGCAGTTTCCGCTTTGAGGACGGATAATCCTGACGGCCCTTCTCTTGTAGAAAATATCACCAATAATTATCCTACAGACCCCAAGGCCAATGAAGCAGCTTTTTTACTAGGGGATTATTATTTTGAAAAGCGACATTATAAGGAAGCCATTGGGCATTATAATAAAGTAAATGTTGATGTCATTAGTTTGGAAGAACGTTCTAAGGTTTATTTTAAGACTGGATATGCCTATTTTCAATTGAAAGATTATGTCAATGCAGCAAGGTATTTTGATCCTGTTAAGAAGATGCAGACTTCCTATACTGCGGATGGATTTTATTATGGAGGTTATGTAGCACTTCAGCAAGGTAAATACGATCAAGCTATTGCAGATTTCAAGCAAGCAGATAGGTATCAAGTTTATCAAAGTAAAGTTCCTTATATGCTCTCAGAGCTTTATTATAGACAAAAGCAATATGAAGAGCTGATTGCTTATGCCACGCCAATAACCCAATCCAGAAATAATTTGGACCGCAAAGGAGGAATTTATCTGTTGTTGGCTGAGGCTTATTTTGAAAGAAGAGATTTTACCAATGCAGCTACCTATTACGATGCTTTTACAAAAGCAGGTGGTGGGCAGATGAGCAGGGAACAAATGTACAAGGCTGGTGTAGCCCAATTCAAAGTGCAAAAATATCAGGAAGCGACTAATTACTTTAAAAAAGTTGCTTTGGAGAAAGACCGGTTGGGACAAGTTTCCAGTTATTATTTAGGTCATTCCTATTTGAAATTAAACAATCCTCAATTTGCTTCAACCAGCTTCAATGCTGCTTATAAAAGTACCTATGATGCCGCCATCCAGGAAGAATCATTATTTAATTATGCAAAGCTAAGCCTAGAGAAAGGGAGCTTTCAGGAAGCTGTGAATGCTTTGGATAATTATCTGAATAATTATTCCAGTGGTGCAAATAGATCAGAAGCTGAAAATTTGCTCAGTGATGCCTTGATCAATACCAATAATTATTTGAGGGCCATCACACATATAGAAGGGATGGAGAATAAATCTCCAAGGATCAGGGCGGCCTACCAAAAGGTAACCTACTTCCAGGGAGTGACCTATTACAGAAACAAGCAATATAAAAATGCGATCACGTATTTTGACAAATCCATCACTTATCCGATAGATAAAACCATCGTACATGAAGCTTTTTATTGGAAAGCTGAAGCATATGCTGCAGACGGTAATCTAAACCAAGCAATCAAAGCGTATGAACAAGTGACCAATATGCGCTTGACCTCCTTGGACCCAGCCTTGATCAGAAGTTATTATGGTTTGGGCTATGCTTATTTTAATACCAAACAATACGCAAAGGCAGAAAAACAATTCAATAACTATATAAGGCAAATCAAAAAAACGGATATCAAAGGATATTATGATGATGCACTTATCCGATTGGGGGATTCATATTATATCCAAAAGAAGTTTGACGATGCATTAAGTACTTTTAGAAGGGCGATTAATGAAAGAAATAAATCTGTGGACTATGCACATTATATGGCAGGGGTAGTACTAAACTTCCAAAATAGAAACAGAGAGGCGATAGCTGAATTGGACAAGGCTATAAGCCAATATCCAAATAGTTTGTATAGGGATGATGCGATTTTTCAAAAGGCCCAGATCAATATGGAAGAGTCCAATTATCAAGCGGCAAGGGCAGGTTTTTCTGCATTGATCGATCAAAGTCCAAATAGTCCCTTTGTACCTTTTGCATTAGAGAGTAGGGCGATAGCGAATTATTCTTTGAAAAATTATGATGAGACCATCAATGATTACCAAAGAATACTGAGCAGATACCCTAATTCAAGCAATGCCGATGCAGCTTTGGTAGGCCTGCAGGAGGCGCTTTCACTTCAGGGACGGTCTGGAGAATTTTCCAATTATCTTTCTGAATACAAGAAAGCCAATCCAAGTAATGAAAGCTTACAAAGTGTAGAGTTTGAATCTGCAAAGAACCTGTTTTTTAGCCAGTCCTATCAGCAGGCCATTCAAGCCTTTGATAACTATCTGAAAGCTTATCCT
The DNA here is from genome assembly GCF_014280965.1 of Echinicola salinicaeni. Taxonomy (GTDB): domain Bacteria; phylum Bacteroidota; class Bacteroidia; order Cytophagales; family Cyclobacteriaceae; genus Echinicola; species Echinicola salinicaeni. The sequence continues at coordinate 239,077 of NZ_JACODZ010000008.1, read as the reverse complement.
AATTCTGGAAATAAACAGGAAGCTTATTTCTTTATGGGAGATGCCTATTATCGTTCCGGGCAAAAGGAAAAGGCCTTGGCCACCTTTTATGAATTAGAAAAAATGGGGGCTTCCACTCAAAGAACTAAGGCGGTCCAAAAAATAGCAGAAATTGAACTTGAGAATAAACAATATAGAAAAGCAATACCTTATTTCTTGAGCAGTGCAAAATCAGCACGGGATAGGATTGAAGAATATGAGGCATTTAAAGGACTGATGACTTCCTATTATGAAATTGACAATTATGATTCTGCTAGTTTCTTTGCAGACAAAGTCATTGCATTGGGGGATATCACCACGGACGCCCAGGCCAATGCACAGTTGATAAAGGCCAAATCACTGATTAAAACTGGAAATACTGCAGGTGCACAAGATGAATTGATGGTGCTGATCAATGAAAGTGAAAGCATTCAGGGTGCTGAGGCCCTTTTCTTATTGGCCACTTCATTAAATGAAGCAGGGAATCACACCCAATCGAACGAAACCATATTTAGCTTCTCAAATAAATATGCTGTTTATGATTATTGGTATGGAAAATGCTTCTTACTGCTAGCTCAAAACTACCTTGCTTTGAATGAAAACTTCCAGGCAAAGGCCACTTTGGAGTCTATTATAGAGAATTCTGAAAATCAAGAAATTAAAAAAGAGGCCCAAGAATTATTAGGTACCATTCAATAATTTTTCTTGAATAAACTGTTGAAATAGAGATGAATAAATCGTTGATAATTATATGTTTATTGTTTTTGGGGAATGCCTCTTTGGCGATTGCTCAGGACAATAGGGGCAGTGAACGGGGAGAGGTCACCAATGCGGAATTTGTTATTAGAAAAGACCGTATTTTGAGTTTACCCACAAGACCTAGAAATTTTGAAAGTGCGCCTAATATACCACAGCCAGATGGGTTGGGGAATTTTAGTTATGATGTTAGGGATTTCTTCTTCACTTTGGATCCAAGTATTTCTGAATTGAAGCCCTATCAAAAAAGATTTCCTTCCACTACTCAAGCCCTTAATCACGGTTTGGTAAAATTGGGTTATGGAAATTATCAGTCACCTTTGGCAGAACTTCATATTAATAATGTTGAAAGTGACTACCTTAATTTCGGAGTTTTTCTAAAGCATCAGGGGTTTTATGAGGGTCCGGTAGATAAGGAAAACTCAGCAGAGGATCATACTAATGTCCGTTTGAGCGCAAGTTATTTTGCTGAATTTTTTGAGGTGTTTGGTAAGCTAGGATATGACAGGGATAGGTACCATTTTTATGGATACGCACCAGGCACGGAGGTAACAGCAGATGAGATCCAACAGTTGTTCCATAGTATCTATGGACAAGCCGGTATTAGGAATATTGAAAAGGACGATCCTCTTAACTATGAATTGAAATTGGGAGCAAGACTTTTCAATGATGATTATGATGCAAGAGAGCATGAAATCAATTTTTCAGGAAAGACATATTATCTTTTTAATGATGAAACTAAGGCAGGGGTTGATTTAGAAGCCTTTTTAACGTCTCCTTCAGATATTACCTATTCAGATATAAATAGGAATTACGTGAAATTTGCTCCTTATATAAGATATCAAAATGAAAGTTTTGAGGTTAAGGCTGGAGCTAATATGGTAGTTGAGAATGATGTATATGAAAATAAAGGAAGCGATTTTCATATTTTCCCAAGTGTTGAAGCAAGCTATAATCTACAGGAGGAATTTGCCTTGTATGCAAGTTATATAGGTGATGTAAAGAGAAATACTTATTACAGTTTTGCCATGGAAAATCCCTATTTAGGTCCGAGTGACCAGTTGTTGAATTCCATACAAAACTTCAAAGCTGAAGGTGGAATCAAGGGGAGTGTTGAAGATGCTTTCACCTATAAATTAGGGGTTGCCTACGGGGATTATGAAAATATGCACTTTTATGGAAATAGTATGAATGATAGTACTAGGTTTCAAATTGTTTATGATGATACCCAAGTGTTAAACTATACTGGATCACTGGGATATAGCTTTGGTAGTCAATATCAAATCAATGCTTCGGCCAATTATTATCATTATATGTTTGAGGATGATGAAAATGTAGATTTCGAAAGAGGAGCATGGCAAAAGCCTAAATGGGAAATCAATGTGCATAATACTTTCACGCCAAATGACAAATGGTTGATACAAGCTGGACTGGATATGATGGGTGGGATCGATGTGATTAACTTCACAGGAGCTGATAATACAGATACGCTTAGCCCGATCATTGATTTGAATGCTAAGGTAGATTATAAAATTACTGATAGGTTTTCCGTGTTTGCCAAGGGCAATAATTTGTTGAACCAAAAAAATGAAAGATATTGGAATTATCAATCCCGTGTAATTCAGGGGGTTGGTGGTTTAACCTTTAAGTTTTAACTTGACTTAAAGCAAAAATTTAAGCGTAATTATTACTCGTAGCTTTATTGAGTAATTGCAGGTTTTATCTTAGCTTAGCAATTTAATCCACCAATAAAAAAAGAAGATAATGGCTAAAAAGGATCAGGATAAACATTCAAAAAGGAAAGAAGAAGACAAGGATTTTGGTTTGCCAGAAATCAAAATCACACCTATTTCTAGCGAAGAAGAAAAGCCTGAATCTAAAATAACGCCTGTTCCAGAGAAAAAAGTAGAAGAGGAGAAAACTAAAGCACCTGAAAAAGAGAAGAAGGAAACTCCTCCAGTTGTAATCCCTGAGGCAAGCTCGCATGAGGAGAAGGTGGAACATAAGGAAGAAAAAACCGAACCTAAAGAAGAGAAAAAGGAGAGCGTTCCAGTTGCTGCCACAAATACTACCCTAGGTACAGCTGGTGAAAAGCCAAATATAGAAGACAAAGAAGAAGAAAAGCGTAATAGTAAAGCTTGGCTGATTATCCTGTTGATATTCTTGTTGGGCATTATTGGTTATTCTGTTTACTATTTTGTAGGAGATGGAGATAGTGAAGACGTGGAGTCCTATTTGACTGAAGAAGCAGAGCCAATAAGTCCTATTGAACCAGCAGAAGAGGAGGAAGTTGTCGAGGAAGTTCCTGCAGCTCCAGTTGAAGCAGCACCAGAAACACCGAGTCTTACACGAATAAGTGAAAAGGGAGACAGTCCAAGGTATTTGGTGACAGTGGGGGCATTCATTGATGGTGATTTGGCTAAGGACTTTTCTGACCGATTAAATAAAAAAGGATATAACACCTATATTATACAACCGGGCTATGGTTCATCGTTTTATAAACTGGCTATAGCAGATTTTGACAATGTGGTAGATGCCACGGCCCTGATCAACGAAGAGCAGGCCAATTTTGAAGAAACTTTATGGGTTTTTAAATACTAATATGATATTACTACAGACTTTATCAACCAATGATTCATTGGTTGCGGATTCCCTTTCCGTGATGGAAAGCAGTACTGAAAGTATTGGCCTAATGGATTTAATGATTAAAGGAGGCTATATGATGTTGCCTTTGTATGCATTATTTGTGTTGGCAGTATTTATTTTTGTAGAGAGGTTGATTACTTTGAAAAAGGCCGCCCAAACACCAAAAGGGATGGTAGATCAGGTGAAAATGATGGTACAAACCGGCGATATTGGTGGGGCGAGAATGATCTGCCAGGGGGAAGATACCCCTGTGGCCAATATGATTGCCAAAGGCTTGGACAGGATAGGAAGTCCATTGAAAAATATTGAAGTGGCCATTGAAAACGTTGGTAAGATAGAGATATATAAGTTGGAGAAAAATCTCAGCCTATTGGCTACTGTATCAGGTGCTGCGCCTATGATTGGTTTCTTGGGAACTGTTGCAGGGATGATCAGGGCGTTTATTGGTGTAGCCCAAGAAGAAGGCATGGTTTCTCCTAAATTACTTTCTACAGGTATTTATGAGGCCATGATCACTACTGCAACTGGTTTGATGGTGGGGATTATAGCTTATTTAGGTTATAATTATCTCGTGACAAGAGTATCTAAGTTGATCCACAATATGGAATATACTACTGTGGAGTTTATGGATTTATTGCAGGATAAAAAATAATATGGCACTACAATCCAAACATAAGGTAGATGCGGCATTCAGCATGTCTTCAATGACAGATATAATTTTTCTGTTGTTGATCTTCTTTATGCTTACCTCTTCCTTTATCACCCCTTCAGGACTGCCTGTAAATCTACCTAGTAGTGAGGCATCTGATATAGTGATGCAGGAAGTGACTGTTACCGTTACCAAAGACTTGAAATATTCCGTGAATGACAAAATTATCAGTCGTGAGGAAATTAAAAATGAGCTTACCAAGTTATTAAAAGGTAAGGATGGACAGGTTGTTTTGCATATTGATAAAGAAGTGCCTGTAGAATACCTAGTAGAAATAGGAGGTATAGCAGCATTATTGGAAGCCAATGTTTCTATTGCTACCAAACCCTATAAATAAAAAGAATGGAAGTAGAGGGTATCAATAAGGGAGAACTGGATAGTAAAAAGAAAGCTACCATTATTACCATCATAGTGAATATTTTGGTATTGGTGGCCATTTATTTTATCGTGGTTTGGAGGCCACCTGTTCCCCCTATGGCTGAATTTGGGCTTGAATTGAACCTTGGATTCACCGATACTGGAAGTGGTAATGAACAAACTGATGCGCCACCATCGGAAAGCAAAGAAATCAATACTGATAGTCCTGCACCAGGAAATCCTGTGGAGCAGGTAACAGAGCCTGTACAACCTGTGGTACAGCCACAGCCAAAACCAGCTACTAAGCCCAAACCTTCTGAATCTAAAAGTAGCCTTGAAACCAAATCAAATGTAGTAAGTCCTTTAAAGGGAAGTGAGAAGACTACCGAGGCGAATAAAGAAACCAATAAACCAGAAGAAAGTGCCAAGCCGGTTACCGAACCGGTAGAAAAGAAAGAAGAGCAAGTTGAAGAAAAGATTGAGGAGCAGGTAGAAGAAAAGCCCAAGATTGATCAGAGGGCTATTTTTGGGGCATCTGGAAATAAAGGCACGAGCAAGGAGGCTACAGAAGGCAGTAAGCAGGGTAATTCTACACAAGAAGGAGATGAAGGAAACCCTGAAGGTACTATTGATGGTCGGTCTATTTTACAGTCTGGAGGAGGTAATGCAGGAAATGGATCAGGTTATAACTTGGATTTAGCGGGATGGGATTTTGCCAGCAAACCCAATATTCAGGATAGGGTATCTAACCGAAGTGGTAGAATCGTATTCAAAATAGTTGTGGATGATAATGGCCGAATTGCCCAGGCCATACCTTTGGAATATAATGTAAGCAATGAAGTATTGGCGTATTACAGAAGTGTGGTCAATAAGCTTAATTTTAAGAGAAAAAGCGGCAACCCAACCGCTGAATATTCTGAAGGGAAAATTACCTTTATTATCAAAGTAGATTAGTAGAACATGAATTATCAGGAAACGTTGGACTATCTGTTCAATGCCTTGCCCATGTTTCAAAGGATTGGTGCGGCTGCCTTTAAAAAGGACCTAAGCAATACCATAAAGCTTTGTGAACACTTAGGAAATCCTCAATATCAATTCAAATCTATACATGTAGCTGGAACAAACGGTAAAGGGAGTTCCTCACATGCTATTGCTGCTGTTTTACAGGAGGCAGGTTATAAGGTTGGCCTTTATACTTCACCGCACCTTAAGTCTTTCACTGAGAGGATCAAAGTCAATGGGCAAGAAATTTCAGCTGATAAGGTCGTAGAATTTGTTGCTGAACATAAAGGATATTTGGATGAATTGAAGCCAAGTTTTTTTGAAATGACAGTAGGCATGGCATTCAAACATTTTGCATATGAAATGGTGGATTATGCTGTGGTGGAAGTAGGTATGGGAGGTAGGTTGGACAGTACCAATGTCCTACAACCTGAACTCTGCTTAATTACCAATATTGGCTTGGATCATACTCAGTTTTTGGGAAATACTTTAGGAGAAATTGCTGTTGAAAAAGCAGGAATTATTAAGTCCAAAACACCGGTTGTAATCAGCCAAAGCCAAGAGGAGACAAAACCTGTTTTTGAAAAAATAGCTGAAGAGCGTTCTGCCCCGATATGTTTCGCGGATCAGAATTATTTTATTTCGTTCAAAGGTTTAATTAATAATGGTTTGTTATCTGAATATCAGGTTTTTTATAATGGTTATGAAAGCTTTGTTTCAATTGATCTTTTAGGCAGGTATCAGTCCAAAAACCTAGCTGGAGTTTTAATGTGTATAGCGCTACTGAGAGACCAAGGTCTTGCAATAGAGGATAAACATATCCAAAAGGGATTGGCTCATGCATCAAAAATTACAGGTTTGAAAGGGAGGTTCCAAAAATTGCAGGAAGCACCTTTGGTCTATTGTGATACTGGCCATAATGTAGATGGGATTGGGATGATTATGGCACAAATACAGGAAATGGATTTCCGCAAATTGCATATGATTTTAGGGATGGTCAATGATAAGGATCTTGGGGAGGTTTTGAAGTTGCTGCCAAAAGATGCCGAATATACTTTTTGCCAGGCCAATATTCCTAGGGCTTTGGAAGCGGAGCAACTTAAAGAACAGGCGGAAAAGCAAGGATTAAAGGGGGGAGTGATTAAAGATGTTAATGAAGCTTTGGCCGAAACGATAAAAAAAGCGGATAAAAAGGACTTAGTTTTTGTTGGAGGAAGTACCTTTGTAGTCGCAGAAATTGAAAATTTATAAAATGGGTAGAAATAAACTTGCTAGGTTTAAAGCCAATGAAGAAAACAGGAATGTAGTTCAGGAAGGCAAAGAGATTTTTGAAAAGATAAAAGGGAACTGGAACAAAGAGCAGTTTCAAAATGATCATCCTATAGTAGTTGAATTGGCCTGTGGAAGAGGGGAGTTTACCGTTGGATTTGCAAGACACTATCCTGAAAGGAATTTTATAGGTGTGGATATCAAGGGCTCTAGAATCTGGAAGGGAAGTACTATCGCCATTTCGGAAGGTCTAGATAATGTAGCTTTTCTTAGAACCCAGATCGAGCACTTGGACAAGTTTTTTTCTGAAGGTGAAATCAGTGAGTTATGGATTACATTTCCAGATCCCAGACCTAGAGACGGTGATGAAAAGAAAAGACTCACGAGTCCTAGATTTTTGGAACTGTATAAGCCAATGATCAAAAAAGATGGCATTATCAATTTTAAGACAGATAATACTGGTTTATTTGACTATACCTTGGCGTTGCTGAAAGAGAGGGAGGATATAGAGATTCTGGATTATACCCATGATTTTTATTGCTCGGAAATGAAGGATGAGCACCATGGAATTAAGACCAGGTACGAGGCCATGTTCAGTGCTAAAGGCGAAAAAATAAAATACCTGAAATTTAAGTTTAATTAATAATAAGGCCTCTGTGAATCAATTCAGAGGCCTTTTTACTGTTTTTATATTTAGTCTTCAATTTCCAATGCTTCCAAAATATCTGCCAATTCATCAAAGTCCTTCAAGCCTGGCTTGATTTCATCTCCACCTTTCATGGCAATACCCTTCACTTGCGTAGCCGATATAGTTTCGTCAATATGATCCGCATCAAGTCCAAAGCCCAGTAGAACATCACATTGTCCGGATAATTCCTTGACCAAAGCAGTGGTTTCTTCATTAAGCTTTAAGCTGGAAGATTCTAGAAGCAAGGTTACCTTATTATCCTTAAGGGATTCTGCTTTGTTAATAAGTTCTTTTAACTCATCCTTACTTTCTGTCCATTTATTCCAGATAATACTGTAGGAAGTATTCAGAAGCATTTGTAAATGATGCTCTTCGCTTACCTGTATATAGCTGATACCTTCATAATCTTTTATTGTCTCCAGAATTTTGTCAGGATGGGTAGTTTCAAATTCCGCCACATAGTCCAATCCTGAGAGCCAGTTGGTCATTTCTTTGAATTTCTCGGGAGAAAGGAAATTTTTATTGTTTTCCTCCAAGTTGAAGCCCATTAAATTCACGTACATACCTGCACAATAACGTGCGTCACTGAGGTTATTAACAGTACTTATTTTTACAAAAGTCTTAAGCGCCATTCCAAATAGGTTTTAGCAAATGATATAATTCTTGATTTTCGATCAAAGATAATCAGAAAAGGGGCTTTTTCTATATCATCCTATTATGCTTTGGATTTAGAAAAGCAAAACTGCCGATTTTCGGGATAAAAATGTATTTTTGTATACTACCTAATTTAACTGAATGAAGAAAGTTCTACCTTATGTATTACTGTTGTTTTTAACTTCCTGTCAGGATGATAACCCAGCCCCTGTGGAATTAGGCCTTGATTATATGCCCTTATCCGTTAATAGATTCTGGATATATGAAGTGGCCGAGACTATTTATTATGGAGAGTCAGATACTGAGTCCTCCAATTTTTTTTACAGGGATATTATTAGTAAAAGTAGTTTAGATGTAGAAGGTAATCTGGTTTATTTGGTAAACCGTGAGAAATCAACTAATCAATCTGATTGGGTAAATCACAGCGTTTATACGCTTCAGTTAAAAGAAAAATCCCTTCTGCGTTATTCAGATAATACGAAAGAAATTCCTTTAGTATTTCCTCCAAAAAATTACATCAGCTGGGATGGCAATATCTACAATAATCTTTCCAAGGATGAATTTAATTTAGAACTTATCAATGCCTACGAATTGAATAATAAGACTTTTCAAAGTGTGGCCAAGGTTTTACAAGAGGAGGAAGATGATAGGATTACCTTCAGGGATAATCGCTATGAAATTTATGCCAAAGGGGTAGGGATGATAGAAAAATATTATGAAGTGCTTAGTTACTGTTCCAGAAATGATTGTTTGGGTGAACAAATTGTTGATGGAGGTCGTACTACACATTTGAAACTTATCAGTAATGGGCAATACTAAAATTTGTTTTTTAATACTATCATGGATATTTCTTTCTGTATCATTGGGGTATGGCCAAGATAGGTATGTCGTAAAGTATAAGTACAAACCACAAACTGAATACAGTTTAGAAAGTCCTGAAGAATTTTTGACCCAAAAGGCCCTTGACAGAAGGGCCAGAGAGGGGGTTATGGCGGATAGTACGGATTTACCGGTATCAAGGAAGTATGTTGAAAAAGTTGGTGCGATAGTAGATGAAGTGATCTATAATTCAAAATGGTTTAATGCATCTGTTATAGTAGCGAGTGAGGATCAAGTAGAAAGATTGAAGGCTTTAGATTTTGTCTCTGAAGATGGAGTGGAGCTTATAGCAAAGAATTTTCATTCAAACGGAAATAATGGTAGATCCAATATTCTAAATTTCCCAATAAGTATTCAGGTTAGGACCAAAGGGAGTTCAGAGGATGATTATGCTTTTCAAAATGGGATTTTGGGCGTTCCTGATATGCATGGAGAGGGATTGACAGGGAAGGGGATTACGATAGCTGTCTTTGATGGTGGCTTTATGAATACCGATGAAATTGAAGGTATGAAGCATTTATTTGATGAAAACAAGATAATCGCTACGAAGGACTTTGTTTTGCCATGGTCTGATAATGTTTTTAGGACAGAAACACATGGTACCTCAGCCTTATCTTTGATTGCAGCCAATGACGTGAATACTTTGGTGGCAGGGGCTTATGATGCTGATTATATTTTGTGCATAACGGAAGATGTTACCTCAGAATATAGGATAGAAGAATATAACTGGGCCAGAGCAGCAGAATATGCAGATAGCTTGGGAACTGATATTATCAGTAGCTCATTGGGTTATAATTATTTCAATGATCCAGAGATGAATTACTCCAAGTCTGATTTGGATGGTGAAACCGCATTGATCACAAGAGCTGCTAATATTGCCTCAGAGAAGGGGATTTTGGTGGTGACCAGTGCAGGAAATGAAGGAGGAGGTTCAGCAACTACCATTACAGCTCCAGCAGATTCAAAAGGTGTTCTTTCTATAGGTTCAGTCAGCAAAGATTTGACTAGGTCTTCGTTTAGTTCCATTGGGCCGACTGCAGATGGCAGGATAAAGCCTGATTTAATGGCTTTGGGAAGTGGAGTCAGACTATGGAGGGGAAGCAACGCTACATCCACATCTAGTGGGACTTCTTTTTCTGCTCCGCAGATTTCTGCCCTTGCAGCTGGAATATGGCAAGGAAGACCAGAATGGACCAAGGATGAATTAGTTTATTATTTGCTGATGAGTGGTAGCAATTCAGATGAGCCTAATTCGGAATTGGGTTACGGTGTGCCAAATTTTGAATTGGCTTATTATGGTGAGATTTTGGATGTGGAGCTGAGCCCTGAAGTTTATGAAACCAAAATTTACCCTAACCCACTTGAAGGAAAAGAGTTATTTATAAAATTTGGCCATGAAGATCAATGCACCTATACACTGATCAATGGGAATGGTCAAATTATAAGTAAGGACATGCTCTCCCGAACTTCCAATAAAGATCCTTACGAATTAAAAATTAATTCATTGAATAAGGGATTATATATAATTGAATTGATAGAAGGAATATCCTCAGAAAGACATCCTATATTAATCAGGTAATTTGTTGATCTTCTTTTTAATAAGGCTCCATACCTTTTATTGTGAAATGCCATCAGTTAGTAATTTTATAGAATAACTTAGTTAGTTGCTAAGTTCATGATGGTTTAGATTTTGCAGAAATTTTATTTTCTTTAACTATTATTAAATAACATTAAATATATGAGTACTCTGGTAGCTCCATCTGTATTGGCCTCAGATTTTGGGGATTTAAAGTCTGAAATAGAAATGTTGAACGCTTCTGTAGCAGATTATATTCATGTGGATATCATGGATGGAGTTTTTGTGCCAAATATTTCATTTGGTTTTCCTGTTTTGGAAGCGATTAATAGATATTCCAAGAAACCTTTAGATGTACATTTGATGATTGTGAACCCTGATCAGTACCTGAAAGCATTTGCAAAGGTTGGTGCTGAAACGATCAGTGTACACATTGAGGCATGTAATCATTTGCACCGGAGTATACAAGCCATAAAGGAATTGGGGTGTAAGGCTGGCGTGGCCATAAATCCACATACATCCGTGGAATTGTTAAGGGATATTATCAGGGATATTGATCAGGTCATTATTATGTCAGTAAATCCAGGTTTTGGGGGGCAAAAGTTTATAGAGCATACCTATTCAAAAATCCGTGATTTGAAAGCCATAATTACGGCTACAGGCTCCAATGCCAAAATAGAAATTGATGGTGGGATAAACATGGATAATGCATCAAAAATTATAGATTCAGGTGCGGATATTTTGGTTGCCGGAAGTTTTGTCTTTAATTCTGATAATCCGGAAGAAACCATAGCATCTTTAAAGCAAATCCAATAGAACCAGCTTTTTATGGAAGTTTTTTTATGGATATCTTATGTTTTTAGTTGGGATAAAATGAAGTTTTTTATTGAAAATTCTTGCTTAATAAGCTTTAAACCCTTTTATTAGAATTTAGTTAAGTTTACAATATTTATTAAAAAGATTGAAAAAGATGAAGCGTTTATTTGGATTGGCATTTTTGATGTTGTGTATGGTTAGCATCACTGCAAAGGCTCAAGAGGCAGCAGCAGAAGAGGTGAGCACTGAGGAGATTGAAAAGTTTGCAGCGATGAAAGATTCTGTAAATCATTTCATGGAAGTGAAGCAAGGAGAATTGGAAAGCATGATCAAAGACAATGAAGTGTTTGATGTAGCAAGATATAATGAGATCAAGGAAGCATGGGGTGATGATGCTAAACTGACTGAAATTGAAATTACTGATGAAGAAAAAGCAGAATACAGCAAAATCGTTGAAACCAAAAATTCTCTTTCAGATGTAATTAAAGAGAGAATGATTTCTTTGATCAAAAATGATGAAATTCTTGGTGCTGCGACATACAATAAAGTCAACAGTGCTATGAAAACTGATCCTGAGGTAAAGGCTAAAGTAAATGCCATCATTGCTGAAAAAGCAAGTGCAAGAAGCTCAGAAGAAGAGGAAGAGGGTGGAGATGCAGAATAAGCATTCTATATAAATCATTGCAATGGCCTTCCATATTATTTGGAGGGCTTTTTTTGTGTTTGAAAAAAGTCCTGCAGCTTATGTTGTATTTGGCTTAAATCTTATTGAAATTATATAAATTGATTATTCACTAAGAGGCAATATTTAAATCAACTACTGTGATGAAAAAGGTTTTAAGTATTCTATCGCTAGATAATTTCTGTTTTTCTATTTTGAAGTCGTGGTGCTTCAATGGTCTATTACTTATGTTTATCATGGTAATAAGTGTACCACTAAAAGCCCAAGAAGAGGATATATTTGGAATTGATACCAAGGCAAGGAGTAAAACCAGAAGAAGCGATAGTGGATTGGGAAATGTGACCAGGGGGATTATAAGTAAAATCAGTTTGGAACTCTCAGGAGGATATGGACAACACTATAATAATATGGATTTTATTAGTAGCGATCCATCTGTTTATCCAATTAGTCCGGTCTTGGAGGATGCTTCATCAACCGATATAAATTCAGGAGAAGTAGTTTCCTTTGACTCTAAAAGCTCGGTGATTCCGCTAAATGCAGGTGTTAGAATTGACCTATTTGGGATTTTAAGTGTTGGGGGAGGATATGGTCGAGAATTTGGCAATATGGCGATGCTGGAAAGCGATCAACATCATTTCAATTTCAGTAATGATAAATACGTGTTTGATAAATTATATGGTACTGTAGGATTGGTGCTTTATGATGCAAGAAGGCGGCGTGCCTATTTAAATTGGAAGTATAAGAAATATAGTAGTGTGAACACCTATAAGCAAGCGGAACAAAAGATCAGGATGCGACAAAATTATCCTTGGCGATTTACGCTGGAAGGGGAGTTTGGTAATATTACTGTTCAAGAAAGTTATGACGCAGCTTTGACAGCTACTGAACCATATTATGGAATAGGACTTCGTATTGAGCGAGAGCTTTCGGAGTACACAAAGGTGTTTATCAAGCCAAATGTAGAGTTCAGAAAATTCAATTATCAGCTTCCGACTATGGAAGAAAGTCAAATAATCGATCAAAATCTTTATACCGTAAATATCGGGCTTTCGCTAAGGTTACCTGGGACAAAAAGATGTAAAATTGGTGGATGTGGGGTGAAAATGAAACATTTACATGATGGCATAGAATACAGAGGAAGTTCCATCTGGAATATGCAAAACCGAAAGATCGGTCAATGGTACTAAAAACAGCCTAAATAAACCTTTTGAAAGGAAAAATAGTGTTTTAAAACCTTATTCTTTTTATTATCTTGCAACCTTATATTGAGAACTACAAAATATGGCTCAAGGAGAAAACGAGAACATTATACCGATTAACATTGAGGAGGAAATGCGTGGGGCCTACATCGATTATTCGATGTCGGTTATTGTTTCCAGGGCACTCCCAGATGTAAGAGATGGGATGAAGCCAGTTCACCGCAGAATCCTATTCGGAATGCAGGAATTGGGCGTCCTTCACAATAAGCCTTATAAAAAATCAGCAAGGATCGTAGGGGAAGTATTAGGTAAGTATCACCCACATGGTGATAGTGCTGTATACGAAACCATGGTTAGGATGGCCCAAGAGTGGTCATTGCGTTATCCATTGGTAGACCCTCAAGGAAACTTTGGTTCCATCGATGGTGATAATCCAGCGGCCATGCGTTATACCGAAGCGAGGCTGAAGAGAATTGCCGAGGAATTATTGATTGATATCAATAAGGAGACGGTGGATTTCCAGCTAAACTTCGATGATTCCTTGAAGGAACCCGTGGTATTGCCTGCTAAAATTCCAGCTTTATTGCTTAATGGAGCTTCTGGTATCGCAGTAGGTATGGCTACCAATATGGCCCCTCACAATTTGGGAGAGGTTATAGACGGGATTGTCGCATATATAGACAATAATGAGATCACCATAGAAGAATTGATGAAGTATATTATTGCTCCTGATTTCCCAACTGGTGGTATCATTTATGGTTATAATGGCGTCAAAAATGCCTTTGAAACGGGTAGAGGCCGAGTTGTCATGCGCGGTAAAGCTACTATAGAAACCAAGGATAGCGGTAAGGAAATGATCATTATCAATGAGATTCCTTACTTGGTTAATAAGGCTAATATGATCGAGAAAACAGCTCAACTTATTCAAGAGAAAAAGTTAGAGGGAATTTCCGCTATCAGAGATGAGTCTGACCGTCATGGAATGCGCATTGTATATGAGTTGAAAAAAGACGCCATCGCCAATGTGGTGCTTAACAACTTGTATAAGCAGACACAGCTCCAAACTTCTTTCAGTATCAATAATGTAGCCTTGGTAAAAGGTAGACCGCATACATTGAACCTGAAGGACCTGATTGTCCACTATGTGAACCATAGACATGAGGTGGTAACCAGGAGAACTGAGTATGAACTAAGAGAGGCTGAAAAACGTGCACATATCCTTCAAGGATATCTTATCGCTCTAGATAATCTTGATGAAGTAATCAATCTAATCAGAAACTCGAGGGATCCAGAAACGGCCAGAAATGGATTGATGGAGAAATTTGAGTTGACTGAGATTCAGGCCCGCGCTATTTTGGATATGAGACTACAGCGTCTTACCGGAATGGAAAGGGAGAAGATAGAGAAGGAGTATGAGGAGTTGATGATATTGATAGAGGATCTTAAGGATATCTTGGCCAATAAGGAGAGGAGAATGGATATCATCAAAACTGAACTAATTGAAATACGAGAGAAATATGCTGATGAGCGTCGTACCATCATTGAGCATAATGCGGAAGATTTCAGTTACGAAGATATGATTCCTAATGAGGAAGTAATTATTACTGTATCCCATCAAGGATATGTGAAAAGAACTGCGCTTAAAGAATATAGAACACAAGGAAGAGGAGGTGTTGGTTCGAGGGGAGTAAGTACCAAGGATGATGATTATACAGAATATATATTCTCAGCATCTACGCATAACTATTTATTGATCTTTACTGATTTAGGTAAACTATTCTGGTTAAAGACCTATGCCATCCCAGAGGGAAGTAAAGCTGCTAAGGGTCGACCGATTCAGAACTTGATCAATATTCAATCTGAGGATAAAATAAGATCAATCATTCAAGTAGCAGACCTGAATGATGAGGACTATATCCAGAACAATTTCTTGGTAATGACTACCAAGCAGGGAATTATCAAGAAAACTACCTTGGAGCAATATTCCAGACCTAGATCGAATGGTATTATAGCCTTGAACATTAGGGAGGATGATCAATTGCTGAATGTAGAACTTACCCATGGTGATTCTCATATTATCATTGCTGCTAAATCAGGTAGGGCGATTCATTTTAACGAGTCAGCTGTTAGACCTATGGGCAGGACCGCTACAGGGGTGAAAGCCATTACTTTATCTGATGATAAGGACTATGTGGTTGGCATGGTTTGTGTATCTAGGGATGATGCTACCTTATTGGTAGTTTCTGAAAAAGGTTATGGTAAGCGTAGTCCTGTTGAAGAGTACAGAATTACCAATAGAGGTGGTAAGGGCGTAAAAGCCATGAATATCACAGAGAAAACAGGTAGTCTGGTTGCTATAAAAGAAGTGGTAGATTCTGATGATTTGATGATCATTAACAAATCAGGAATAATTATCAGAACTCCTGTATCAGGCTTAAGGGTGATGGGTCGAGCTACACAAGGTGTTCGATTGATTAAACTTAATGATAACGATGAGATTTCATCGATTGAAAAAATTGAAAATGTAGAAATTGAAGAGGAGGAGCTTCAAGATGAGCTGAATGAAACTTCTTCAGAGAATCCTGAGTCTGCTGATGGAGATGCTGCTTCCCCTGATGATAATTCAAGTGAGACCTAAAAACCAATAGAGGAATAAATAAATCAAAATGAAAAAATTAATTTTATCATTGACTTTGGTCGGTTTGGCTTCAACGGTAGCCTTTGGCCAAAAAAAGGTAGTAAGATCTGCGGAAAAGAGCCTAAGAAAAGGAGAGTTGGCTACTGCACTTTCAGAAATTGAAAAGGCGACTCAAGATCCTGAGACGGGTGCTGATCCTGAAACATATTTTATAAAAGGAAAAATTTTGACCAGCCAATATGTATTGGATTCTTCCAATACTCAAGGGACTGTAGATAAAGGTAGAAATGCTTTCAATGCTTTTTACAAAGCATTTGAAATGGATGGTAATGATTCCACCAGTAAATTAGGGAAAGATATTTTCAAAGAAGTAGTTCCGGGTTTGCCTGAAAACCTACAGGGAGAAGGCCTTTATAAATTGAAGAATTCTTCTGTGGACAAGGCTATAGCCAAGTATGATGAGGAAGAAATGGATCTTGCATCTAAGTTCTTTGGACTGGCAGCCGATATTGATCCTGCTGATACTTCAATTGTTTTTAATGCTGGATATACAGCGAATGCTAGTGAAAACTACGAAGAAGCAAAGAAATATTTGACTTTGTTACTGGATAACCCTGATTATAATAAGTTGAACGCTTATTATTTCTTGATTCAAATTGCCAACACAGAAGATGAGGATCAAGAAGAGGCTTATCGATTGGTAAAAGAGGCTAGAGAAGAGTATCCAATGGATGAAGGCTTATCTGAATTTGAAATCCAGTTATTATTGCAGTTGGAAAAAATGGATGAAGCGATGGCTTCTATCGAAGAGTCATTGGAAAAAGATCCTAATAACGCTCCTATCCGTTTGAGATATGGTTATTTGAAAGAGCAATCTGGGGATTTAGAAGGTGCTCTTGAAGAATACTTGAAGGCAGTAGAGACAGATCCTGATTTCTTTGAGGGTAATTATTATGCAGCTGCAGTTTATGTGGATAAAGCTAGAGATATCATCAACGAAGTGAACAACCTTCCAGATGATGAGTGGGAAGCTAAATCCGATGATATGTTAGCTGAAGCTGATGAACTTTACAAAAAAGCATTGCCTTTGTTTGAAAAAGCTTCCAGCCTTAAACCTGAAAACACTGAAATCTTGAGAATCTTGTTCCAAATTCATACACGTTTGAAAAACGAAGCGAAAGCTGCTGAGTATGATAAGAGATTGCAAGAACTTGAAGGACCAAACTGGATGGAGGGTTGATATGTCCACAAAAGAGATATAAAAAAAGGTTGCTGAATAATTCAGCAGCCTTTTTTTATATCAAAATGCTAATATTTGTTTATTTGAAATTATCGTATCATTTATCTTACTATCATATATTGGACATTATTTCATCATTATGAAGGTAATTAGACATTTCTTCCTGTTATTATTTTTGGGTTTGGTTTTTAAGTCATATGCTCAGGAGAAAGAGCAATATGTTATATTAATTTCTTTGGATGGTTTCCGATATGATTATGTTCAAAGGTTTCAGCCAGAAAATTTAACAAAATTCATCAAGCTTGGTGTTAGTGCTCAATCCCTCATACCTCCATTTCCCTCCAAAACGTTTCCTAGCCATTATTCCATAGCAACTGGTATGGTTCCAGGAAAACATGGATTGATAAATAATTTCTTTTTTGATCCAATTCGAAGGTTGGAATATAAAAATAGCAATCCTAAAAGGGCTCAAGATGGATCATGGTATGGAGGCAAGCCAATATGGGTACTAGCAGAGGAAAATGGTTTGAAAGCAGCCAGTTATTTTTTCATAGGAACGGAAGCGGAAATTTTGGGCTATCGCCCGAGCTATTATTACAATTATGATGGAGGGGTGCCTAATATGGAGAGGATTGCAAAGGTTTTAGATTGGCTTGCATTACCAGATGGACAGCGACCTAGATTTATATCATTATATTTTTCAGATTTGGACGATACTGGCCATAGATATGGCCCAGAAAATGACGAAAAAATCGAAGAGGCAGTTCTTCGTTTGGATGCTGAGCTTGGGGTACTTTTCAATGCCGCAAAGCAAACAGGCTTGGACGTCAATATTTTGGTCGTATCTGACCATGGAATGGTCAATATAAGAAAAGACAATTTATTGGATGTAGAAAGTGTATTGGAGGGGCTTCCCTTGGAGTATTATAATAATGGCTCTGTTCTTCATATTTATCTGAACAAATACAAGGATAAGGCAAAAATAAGGAGAAGGATCAGGAAAAATCTTCAGCATGTAAAGGTGGTAAACCCTCGGTCAAAAAAATATTATGGTGATGCAGGTGACAATAATTCCAAACTAGGAGATCTAATGCTAATTCCTGATTTGGGGTATTATCTGATAGATAAATCAGGTTTTGTAAAGTATAACCAAAGGTCAAGAATGTTTGATACCGATATATTTGGAGAACATGGTTTTCACCCCAAATTCAAAGAGATGCATGGTATCTTTTATGCAAATGGTCCAGCTATCAAAAATGGTATAGAAATTAATTCCTTTGAGAACATTCATATTTATCCGTTCATTTGTGAAATTCTAAATTTACCTATTCCGGATCATATTGATGGTGATGTATCTGTTTTACAAGGTCTTGTGGAATGATTTTTAGAGCTAATACTTTTTGATCATAAAAGAAAATTTCCAAAACATTTTGGAAATTGGCTAATGACCATACCTTTGTAAACACGTAATAAAAACTTTAGGGGTGTTCCGATAAACAATCGGGGCTGAGACATACCCTCTGAACCTGATCCCGGTAATGCGGGCGAAGGGAAAAGTGAAGCGTCCTTCCGACAGATTATCTTCATTCCTGAAGTTATTTTCTTAATTATTAAAGTTTATTCTTATGAATTTTCTCCTTAATGGTGAGCCAATGGTTCATGCAAACGGGGATATTACTTTATCAGGATTGTTGGCCAATCAAGATATTAGTTCACTCCGTGGTCTTGCTGTAGCCGTAAACCAAGAGGTAATTCCCAAATCCAGATGGGATGATTTTAAGCTCAAAGAAAACGATGACATTTTAATCATTAAAGCCACGCAAGGTGGATAATCTATATTAACTATGAAGGATATCAATCAACAGGAAATGGACAATATTATTACGACTGATCCATTTCCAAATTCTAAAAAGGTTTATGTTTCAGGTGAAATTCACCCTATAAAAGTGGCCATGCGGGAAATCGGCCTACATGATACCGTCTCTCATTTGGATAGGCACCAAACTGTAGAGCAAAATGCCCCCGTAACTGTATATGATACTAGTGGCCCCTTTACTGATCCCAATATTCAAATTGATGTAAAAAAAGGATTGCCCAGATTAAGAGAAGAGTGGATTAAATCTACCGGTGACGTGGAGCAATTGGATAAACTAACTTCGGAGTATGGTCAAAGAAGATTAGATAATCCAGCCTTGGATAAATTTCGTTTTGAATTAGTAAAACCTCCCTTGAAAGCCAAGAAAGGAAGAAATGTCAGTCAGATGCATTATGCAAAGAAGGGCATTATTACACCAGAGATGGAATATATAGCCATTAGGGAAAACCAAAGAATTACGGAGCAAGAAGAATTAACCAAGCAACATCCTGGACAAAACTTCGGGGCAAATACCCCTAAAAATCATATTACACCAGAATTTGTCCGAGAAGAGGTGGCTCAAGGCAGGGCAGTTATTCCAGCCAATATTAACCATCCCGAGGCAGAGCCAATGATCATTGGTAGGAATTTTTTGGTTAAAATCAATGCAAACATTGGCAACTCAGCCATTGGCTCAAGTATTGAGGAAGAGGTGGAAAAGGCTGTTTGGGCATGTAGATGGGGAGCAGATACCATCATGGACCTTTCAACAGGGAAAAATATTCATGAAACCCGAGAGTGGATATTGAGAAATAGTCCTGTGCCTATTGGGACAGTACCGATTTATCAAGCCTTAGAAAAGGTTAACGGCAAGGCAGAAGACCTAACTTGGGAACTTTTTAGGGATACTTTGATCGAACAGGCCGAGCAGGGGGTGGATTATTTTACCATTCATGCGGGGGTTTTGTTAAGATATGTTCCATTGACGGCCAAAAGAGTAACAGGCATAGTTTCCAGAGGAGGTTCCATTATGGCAAAATGGTGTTTGGCACATCATAAGGAGAATTTCTTGTATACTCATTTTGAGGAAATCTGTGAGATCATGAAGGCGTATAATGTAACCTTCTCTTTAGGTGATGGATTGCGACCTGGTTCTATTGCAGATGCCAATGATCAAGCACAATTTGCCGAATTGGAAACCTTGGGAGAGCTTACCAAGATTGCTTGGAAGCATGATGTACAAACCATCATAGAAGGACCAGGTCATATTCCAATGCATATGATCAAGGAGAATATGGATAAGCAACTGGTGGAATGTGGAGAAGCACCTTTTTATACCTTAGGTCCATTGACAACAGATATAGCACCTGGTTATGACCATATTACATCAGGAATAGGAGCTGCAATGATCGGTTGGTATGGTTGTGCTATGCTTTGTTACGTTACACCTAAAGAGCATTTGGGTTTACCGGATAAGAAGGATGTTAAAGATGGCGTGATCACTTATAAAATAGCTGCCCATGCAGCAGATTTGGCCAAAGGCCATCCAGGAGCTCAGCATAGGGATGATGCACTGAGTAAGGCCAGATTTGAGTTTAGATGGGAAGATCAATTTAACCTATCCTTAGATCCTGATACAGCAAGGGCTTTTCATGATGAAACCTTACCTGCTGATGGGGCAAAAGTGGCTCATTTTTGCAGCATGTGCGGGCCAAATTTCTGTTCTATGAAGATAACCCAAGATGTTCGTGATTATGCGGACCAAAAAGGACTCGATGGGGTAGATGCTATTGAAAAAGGTATGAAGGAAAAAGCGGAGGAATTTACCGATAAGGGCGGAGAAATCTACCTCAACCAGTAATGGACTTATTGCTGATAACAGATCCAAACTACCCTGAAAAAGAGGAAGAAAGCCTGGTCCAATTGTTGGATCAGGGGCTTTCTCGATTGCACATTCGAAAACCCGATTGGACTAATATTGGAATCGAAAAACTAGTTAAATCTATTCCTGTTGAACACTATTCAAAAATCAGTTTGCATGGTGATTTGAAACTGGCGACTGATTTGGGGTTGGGTGGCTGTCATTTTAAGAGCGATCAGAAAATTTTAGCCTCTTCATTAAGAAAGTCAAAATCCTTCCATCATTTAAATGAACTATTGGAAGTAGAAAATAGAGTACTGGATTATGGCTTTATAAGTCCCATTTTTGATAGTATTTCAAAGCAAGGTTATAGGGCTGGATTTGACCATCAAGCATTAAGGAACTGGATGCATCATGATAAACGGCAACTTGGTTTTTCCTTATATGCTTTGGGAGGGATTAGTCGTAGTAATATTTTAAAAGTTAAAGCAATGGGGTTTGATGGTGTGGTAATGATGGGTGAGATATGGAAAGAAGTAGATGTAGCTTCTAGAACTTCTGCTTTTAAGGGAATAAATAAAGAATTAATTCATGCAAGATAAGCAAATCAGCACCTTACACTATATAACACCAAATTTAGACCATCAGGATGATTATTTGTATAATATCAAACAGGTATGCGAAAATGGGACAGACTGGGTTCAACTTAGGATGAAGGAATTTCCAAAAGAAACCATCCTTCAAACAGCTTCAAAAGCCAAGAATATTTGTGACCAATACGGATGTCAACTGATTATCAATGATCATCCTGAAATAGCTCATAAGGTGCGTGCATCGGGTGTTCATGTTGGAAAGGAAGACAAAAAAGTGGCTTATATCAGGGAAAGATATGGAAGTAAGTTGATCATAGGCGCGACAGCCAATAGTTTGGAAGATATTCTAGAAGTGGCAGAAACAGCAGATTATATTGGCTTAGGGCCTTTCAGGTTTACTGATACCAAGAAAAAGCTGAGCCCAATTTTAGGAAAAGAAGGGTATCGTTCAATCATGGAGTCCCTTAGGCTTAAAGGGATTGATATTCCAGTTTTGGGAATAGGTGGTATTAAGGAATTGGATATTGATGATTTAAGCACCACAGGAATTTATGGCGTGGCACTTTCGGGGTTGATTCATAAGTCCGAAAACCAAAAACTGATTATTGAACACATTACAAAAACATTTGATTATGCTAACTATAGCCAATAAGACATTTACATCGAGACTATTTACAGGTACAGGGAAGTTTCCCAGCTATGAGCTGATGCAAGAATCTTTGGAGATTTCTGAATCGGAACTAGTTACTGTAGCTTTGAGAAGGGTGGACGTGAAGAGCGAACACGATGATATGCTGGCACATTTATCTCATCAGCGCATCAACCTATTGCCCAATACTTCTGGTGTAAGAACAGCTAAAGAAGCAGTTTTTGCTGCTCAGCTGGCAGCGGAAGCATTGGAAACCAATTGGGTAAAATTGGAAATTCACCCAGACCCCAAATATTTACTACCTGATCCTATCGAGACTTTGAAGGCAACAGAGGAATTGGTAAAAGCGGGTTTTATAGTGCTTCCTTATATACATGCCGATCCAGTGTTATGCAAAAGATTAGAAGAGGTTGGAGCAGCAGCAGTGATGCCATTGGGTTCTCCAATTGGAAGTAATAATGGATTGAAGACGCTTGATTTCCTTAAGATTATTATCGAGCAAAGCAATGTGCCTGTGGTGGTAGATGCAGGTTTGGGCGTGCCTTCCCATGCGGCCCAAGCGATGGAAATAGGTGCTGATGCTGTATTGGTCAATACGGCCATTGCTGTTGCGCAAGATCCGGTAAAAATGGCTGATGCTTTCAGAATGGCTGTGGAAGCAGGTCGAACAGCCTATGAATGCGGTCCTGCTGCAGTTAGTGCTCAAGCAGATTCAAGTAGCCCTTTAACCGAATTTCTTTCTTTATGATGGAATTTAAAGATATCCTCGCCAAATACTCACCTGATGAAATCCAAGCGCGATTGGATACATTTACAAAGCAGGATATTGAAAGGGTATTGGCAAAAAAAGAAAAAAGTCTTGATGACTTTTTAGTGATGATTTCTCCAATTGCAGCACCTTATCTGGAAACCATGGCCAGACAAAGCAGGGAACTGACTTTGCAGCGATTTGGAAATAATATGCAGCTTTTTGCACCACTTTACCTTTCGAATGAATGTCAAAATATTTGTACATATTGTGGCTTTAGCTTGAACAATAAGGTCCGTAGGAAAACCCTTAGCGATAAGGAAATTCTTATGGAAGTGGAAGTTTTAAAGTCTATGGGCTTTGACCATGTGCTTTTGGTAACCGGGGAAGCCAATAAGACTGTAGGAGTGGATTATTTGGAACATGCCATACAGTTGGTTAAACCTTATTTTTCCAATGTAAGTATTGAGGTTCAGCCTCTTGACCAAGATGAATATGAGCGGCTTATACTAAGTGGGCTGCACAGTGTATTGGTCTATCAAGAAACCTACTACCGAGAAACTTATAAGGAACATCATCCGAAGGGAAAGAAATCAAATTTTGATTATCGATTAGAAACTCCTGACCGCTTGGGAAAAGCAGGTATTCATAAGATTGGTATAGGTTCTTTAATAGGTCTTGAAGATTGGAGGGTAGATAGTTTTTATACGGCCATGCACCTCCAATATTTGGAAAAGAAGTATTGGAAAACCAAATATGCGATTTCTTTTCCAAGGTTAAGACCATTTTCAGGTGGACAAGAGCCTAAAGTGGCCATGAGTGATAGAGAATTGGTGCAATTGATCTGTGCGTATAGATTGCTGGACCCTGATGTAGAATTATCTCTATCTACCAGAGAAACTGAACATTTCCGTAACCATGTCATCAAGTTAGGGATTACCTCCATGAGTGCAGGTTCTAAAACCAATCCCGGTGGTTATGCTGTGGAGAAACAGTCTTTGGAACAATTTGAAATTTCCGATGAAAGGAGTCCAAAAGAAATTGCGGCATTATTGAAAAATAATGGTTACCAAGCAGTTTGGAAGGACTGGGATCAAATTTTACAATATGCAGAATAGTTCAGAAAGATATAGTCGTCACTATTCCTTACCGGGTTTTGGGAAGGAAAAACAAGAGAGGTTATTAGCCAGCAAGGTTTTGGTAATTGGTGCTGGAGGCTTGGGATGCCCGGTTTTACAATACCTTGTGGCAGCTGGTGTAGGAACTATTGGGATTGTAGATGGGGATAAGGTGGAAATATCCAACTTACAAAGGCAAGTGCTGTTTGGAGATAATGATATAGGAGCATTCAAATCTTTAAGTGCCAAAGCTAAGTTAAGTGCCCAAAATCCAGACATTAGCATTTTCACCTATGAAGAATTCTTGAATGTCGATAATGCATTGAAAATTATGTCGGGCTATGATGTGGTAGTGGATGGAACAGATAATTTTGAATCACGCTATTTGATCAATGATGCTGCTGTGATTTTGGGGATTCCAGTTGTATTTGGTTCCATATTGGAATTTGAAGGTCAGGTAAGTGTATTTAATTATGGAGAGGATGGGCCTACCTATAGGTGTTTATTTCCAGAGCCTCCTTATCCATTGGATGCGCCAAATTGTAGTGAGATAGGAGTTATCGGTGTTCTGCCTGGTTTGATCGGTACTTTACAAGCCAATGAAGTGATCAAAATTCTAACTGGAATTGGTGAACCATTATCAGGAAAATTACTTATTACCAATGCTTTGACCAATAGTCAATGTGTAATGAGATATACTTTAATTAAAGAGAATAAGGAAATTGATAAATTGGAAAGTAAGGATTATGCTTGTGAAATAGAAGCTGGTTTGGTCGAAATAGAAGCAGTTGATTTTATAAAATCAGAACTATATTGGTCGACAAGAATTGTAGATGTAAGATCAGAAACAGAATTTTCCAACTTTAATAGAGGTGGAATAAACATTCCATTACAAATGCTACCTGAGAAGGTTGTTGAACTTAAGTCAATGGATCGAGTTTTGCTTCTTTGTCAGTCTGGTCAAAGAAGTGATAAGGCGCTTAAATACTTGAAAGAACAGGGATTAAATAATGTAGTCCATTTAAAAGGAGGTATTAATGCTATCGGAGTAGTTGATTGAAGAATTGATTACTAATAGCAGTATCCTAGCACATTTTGAAATTTTTAATTTTAGGATTGAAAATTGGAACTTTCAAGTTTTTAAATCCCTTTCAAAAGGTGTAGTTTTAGTATAATCTTTTATGAAAGGGACAATCCATAAAAATCTTAATTAACATGAAAACCTTAACTTTTGATAATGGGGACAAGATGCCCATTTTTGGCCTTGGCACTTGGCAATCCAAGCCTGGAGAAGTCTATGAAGCCATTATTACTGCTTTGAAATTAGGCTATAGGCATTTTGATTGTGCTTATATTTATAAAAATGAAAAGGAAATAGGTGAGGCTTTTGCCAAAGCTTTTAAGGATGGGCTGGTAATAAGAGAGGAACTCTGGATTACTTCCAAATTATGGAATGATTCCCACAGGCCTGAACATGTGAAGCCTGCTTTAGAGCAAACATTGAAAGACCTTCAGTTAGATTATTTGGATCTCTATTTAGTGCATTGGCCGCTAGCACTTAAGCATGGAGTAGATTTTCCAGAGAAGAAAGAAGATTTTGAAAGTTTGGATGATATCCCGCTTACTAGTACTTGGGAAGCGATGGAAGAATTATCGGCAACAGGCAAAGTGAGGCATATTGGTGTTTCTAATTTCAAGATAAAGAAACTCAAGGAAATTCTTGGTTCAGCTAAGATTAAGCCCGAAATGAACCAAGTGGAAATGCATCCATTCCTTTCACAAAACGAGTTGGTGGATTTCTGCAAAAGTGAAGGTATTCATTTAACAGCCTATGCTCCTTTGGGGGCTGCCTATAGGACGAAGGGAGCAGGTGGCTTAGATTTACCGATTTTGCTAGAAAATGATACTGTTTCTTCCATTGCAAA
This sequence comes from Echinicola salinicaeni, assembly GCF_014280965.1. GTDB lineage: Bacteria > Bacteroidota > Bacteroidia > Cytophagales > Cyclobacteriaceae > Echinicola > Echinicola salinicaeni. The sequence continues at coordinate 213,199 of NZ_JACODZ010000008.1, read as the reverse complement.
AAATCATAATGTTACCGTCGCTCAGGTGGTTCTAGCTTGGGGAATGAGTAGGGATATCGCAGTTATCCCTAAATCTGTTAATGCGAAAAGGATAGCTGAGAATTTGGATGCTACTAACTTAACTTTGAGTCAATCAGATATAGATAGCTTAAATAAGTTGGATGGACCGTATAGGTTTACGGATGGAAAGCTATGGACCCAGCACGATAGTCCTTATGAGTTGTCGGATTTTTGGGAAGAATATAGTTGAAATATTTCTTATCAAAACATCATTGTTCTTTTGACTAATGGGCTTTTCTTCATGTTATCATGGTTTTAATTTTTAATCATTAAGGAATTAAGCGGAAGAGACTTATAAAATTGACAAATTAAGCATAATAAATGAGGCTGTTTCTATATAAGAGACAGCCTCATTCATTTTTCCTTTCACATTATTGAAATGACTACAGCCCAATTTTATCCTCAATTTTCTTTACATAATCTTTAAAGAAGGGAATGGAGACAGAAATTATAAATTGCCATCTGGACCACTTAATTGTACCTGAGTCATCTGTTTCTATCGGGTCATAGTTGACATTTTGCAGGGGTAAGTTGACAGGTTGGGAATAATTACTTTTTCCACCGGTATGGGTTGCTCCCAATGTAAAGTCTGCACCTTTAATAGTGACCAATGTACCGACCGCGATATGCAGGTAATCAGCATCAAATTCCATATTTGAAGCAATGGGCATTTGGCTGACAAAACTATACACTTCCTTAGGACTTGAATTAAAGTCAGTACTTATTGATCCATAAAGGCTAATATTTTCATTTAGATACCATTCTCCTCCCATACCAATATTCAGGATACTCTTATAACCATCTATCAAAGAGAAATTAATAGTGGAATCAGGTTGGCTTTGCATATTATGGGGCTCAGCTTTCAAGACATCAAAGTTCTTTACTCGATGGAAATATTCTGCGCTGAAGTGGATAATATTTTTTTTGCTTAGCATATAACCAGCGCCAAATCCTATGGAAAAGGGCGTTTTTAATTTAATATCTAGATCATCTTGGTAGCTATTGGCATAAATATCATTTATTTCATTTTCAGGAGGGAAGGAGAAGTAATTATAAAAATTGTATTTGCCTTTTCCACTTATTAGTATTCTAGGAGTGGTTATGGTTAATCCTAAATTCCAATCATCCAAGGTATAGGCTAAGCCAAATTTGGCAAGTAGGCCATAACTTTGAATCTGATAATTCCGGTTATATTCATAAACACTGACATCACCATTATTATCCAAAGCTCTTATATTGTATATATTACCTTTACTGGAGCTTAATTTTGATACAAAAACCGATGTTCCAACACTCAAATTCTCTTTAATGGCATAAGCCCAACTTCCTCCAAACCAATGATCCTTTGAATTATTTACAAGGTCTACTTCACCTTCTACCAATTCATTTCCAGCAATTGATGGCATAATATCACGTTCATTCTCATTATTGTAGTTTATACCAAAATCATTATTACTTCTTAAAAGAATGGCATAGGCAAATGAATGCTTGGAATTGCTTTTCATTTTTATGGATCCAGCAGCCAAACTAGGGGCGCCTCCAAAATTAGATTTGTTTAGATCTGCTCGGCTTCCTATGGCATCTTCAATTTTGTAATTATTGAGTTCATACACATCTGCACTAATGACGAATGCAGGGTTTTTTATTAAGCCCAACCTCGCAGGGTTATAATAAACTGCTCCTAAATCCTCTACACTTCCAATAACAGAACCGTTCAGGAGCATGGATTCACTTCCATAATTTCTAGTCCAAAAATGATGGTTTTGTCCAAATACATTAAACTGAAAAAAACAATTAATGTAGAATATGAGAATAAAGGAAAGTCTCATTTTTAATGGAATCATATTAAAAGTAAATAATAGGTACCTTATGGCTAGGATCTATGGATCCTTTTTAAATAAGAATTGAATATTGTTTAATTTAACTAAAACTGAATTATTTATTAGGATTTAAACTATTGATTTTCAATAAATTTTATATACAATATTGGGTGTCCAATGTGTTTATGAGCTGGTCAATTTATACCTATATCAATAAAAGAGTATTTTTTAAAATACGATGAATATTATTTTTCTGAAAGCTTAAAAAGTATTAGCAAAATTGAAATATAATAAGGTAGTGAAATGAAGAGAATGAATACGTAAAATTTCGATTTTTTTTTAAAAACTATGTTTTTCAAAAAATTCTGGAAATGCCGAAAAATTGATTTAATTTTGATCCCAAATTTTGAAATAGTATGAAGAAAAAGTGGAAAGTAGCCTTTGGGACAATCATTATTGCTTCCTTAGTAGGGCTTTTTTGGGAAACAGCTGAGCCGATTGTAGAAAATTTTGGTTCAGAGGATGATTTAGTTTTTGCAGATATTGCCTGGTTATTGACCGCATCCTGTTTGGTATTGCTAATGACACCCGGGCTCTCTTTATTTTATGGAGGAATGGTAGGAAAGAAAAATGTGATCTCTACCATGCTCCAAAGTTTCATTTCCCTGGGTGTGGTAACCATGGTTTGGGCGGTTATTGGTTTCAGTCTTTCATTTGGGGATCCTATAGGAATAGAAATAGATGGTAAGCTCTATGGGTTGATCGGTAATCCATTTCAGTATATGTTTTTTGATCAAGTCGGTCAGTTACCCCATATTGGTATAGCGAGTAGTATTCCATTTGTACTTTTTGCTTTATTTCAAATGAAGTTTGCAGTGATTACACCTGCCATCATTACTGGTTCCTTTGCAGAAAGGGTGAGGTTTATTGGTTACCTGTTTTTTATAGGGATTTTTGTGGTATTGGTTTATGCCCCGCTTTGTCATATGGTATGGCATCCTGATGGTTTGATTGGAGCATATTTTGGTGTATTGGATTTTGCAGGAGGAACAGTGGTACATATTAGTGCAGGTTTGGCGTCCTTGGCAGGAGCTATATTTATTGGGAAAAGAAGAAATCAACATCATGCTCCATCGAATGTGACCTACGTAATGTTGGGAACTGGCATGTTATGGTTTGGTTGGTTTGGTTTTAATGCCGGTTCGTCCTTAGCTGCTGATGGAACTGCAGCTATCGCCTTTGCCACGACTACCATTAGCTCTGCTACTGCAATGATGACATGGGTGTTTTTTGATCGGATGCAAGGAAGGAAGATTTCAGCAATGGGTGCATGTATTGGAGCTGTAGTAGGTTTGGTGGTGATTACCCCAGCCGCTGGTTTTATTACCATTCCACAAAGTATGTTTTTTGGTTTTATAGGAGCCATAGTCTCTAATTTGGCTGTCAATGCTAAGTCTTTGAAGAAAATGGATGATACATTGGATGTTTTTGCCTGCCATGGTGTAGGGGGAATCATGGGTATGATTTTGACCGCCATTTTTGCCCAACCAGAAGGTTCAAGTTTATTGCATGGGGGCTGGTCAGTGTTTGGATCACATATGTTAGTTCTATTGGGAGTATCTATATTCTCATTCGGAATGGCTTATATCATATTTTTCCTACTTAATAAGTTTGTAACACTGAGAGTAAGGGATGAATATGAAGAAATGGGCTTGGATATTTCCCAACATGGAGAGTCTGCTTGATAATATTTTATAGAACCAGATTGAAAGTTATTTCAGCCTAGTTTTTAAGTGTTGGGAGCTTCCAATCTGGTTTATTTTTTTACCAATCTTCTTCTTCATCTTCAGTAGATCCAGGCCTAGAAGATGAAGAAATCAAAAGCCCTTCTATCAATTCATTTAGACTTTGATCATATTGAATTTCAGATTGGAGCATAAATTTATTGGTATCCAATAATGCCTCATAAGTAGGATTGGCTATGTGTTTTGGAATCTTAAATAGCCTAGAATCGTCTTTATCAAATGGCGTTGCTTTTTTACTGCCAAATAGATAAGGAATGAGGGTGGTGGCACAACTCAATCCAATTTTATCTACCCTGAATTCATCGAAATAATATTGGAGCCTTTCATTGATGTCCTCAAAAAATTCCAGTGTTTCCGCTAGTCTTACCCTTGAACCTGCTCTTGATTTTCCCTTGGTTTTAAGGTGTTTAATCTGGCTTTTGCCTTGTTTTTTTCTTACCATATAAGCCCTAAAAACCTTATGGTCCATATTCTCTCCATTTTCAAAATATCCGACGGTGGCTATACCTGAGCGGATCATCAGTAGTACATAGTTCGTCTGGTCTAATTGATTTCTATTTTGATCCTTTGCAGAATGCCAATAAATAGGAAAGCGTATTTGCAATTTTTTTTCATTGCCTTCGCTTAAGATTAATATATTTCTTTGAGGTTGGTATTCCTGTTGAAAAGTGTAGGTGGCTAACTTTTCCATTAACTTTTCACATTCACTTGCTGTGATCAATCTTTCCTCCATATCCAGGAATTTAGTTCAATAGTATCGCCCTTGTAAATTATCCAATTATCTTTGTCAAAGTACTGAAAAATTCAACAAATATGGCGGCAAATATTGACCTTTTGATTCAGAAAATGTGTGATAAGCAAGAAGAGGAAGCTTATGTTTATGCAGACCAACTGGCAGAAATTGGAGGGGAGGAAGTGCTCCAAAAGTTAGTGGATGTTTTGAAAGGTGATGATATTGAAAGTGGCTATTTGGCAGCTAGGGCTTTATCAGCCATGGAAGATAATCAAGCAGCTTTGGAACCATTATTGGAGGTTATTCATGATAAGAATAACAAGATGAAAAACGGTACCTTTGTGCAAGCCTTAGAAGGTTTTGACTTGAGTTCAAAGTTTGTGGATATCTTAAGGCTTTACCTTTTTGGTAATTTTAAAGCGTCTTTTATAGCCAAGGACTACCTTGATTATACTGAGTTTGATATCACTCCTAGGACCATCAAGAAGGCCGAAAAGCATTGGAATCACTTTCAGAATAATAGCAAACATGATGAGAGTTTTGATATTAAAAAAGAAGAGGTGGAATCCATTCTAAACGATTTAAAATCTATGTTCGAGGAATAGAGATCATTTATTAATGACAGTCAATACTCAAGAATAAATGCCTTACTTTTTGATAAAAGTATAGTAAATTAGGGTAAACCATATAATAATTTACTATGAGATCTATCCTAATCTTTTTTTTAGTAGCAATTACAACTTTACCAGTGCTAGGGCAAAGTTCATTTCCTTCCAAAGAGAGTCAAATAAAATCTGCAGTCCTGGCAGCACCTGAGGAAGGAAGACTAGCAGCAACTGTTTATGGTTTTGATAAGGAAGGAGAGTTGGTCATTTTGCGTCACGGAACCAATGAACTTATTTGTATTGCTGATGATCCTACAAAGGAAGGCTTTAATGCTTCCTGCTACCATAAGGATTTGGAGGCTTTTATGGAAAGAGGTCGAGAGTTGAGAAAAGAAGGGAAGAATTTTAAGGAGATTTTTGATATCCGTGAGGAAGAAGTTAAAAGCAGAAAATTATATATGCCCACTAATGGGGCTACCTTATTTGTACTTTCTGCCAATGAAGAAGATTATGATGCCAATACTGGAGAAGTGAAAAATGGTCATTTCCGCTATGTTGTTTATATCCCTTTTGCAACTGTGGAAAGTACTGGATTACCACTTAAGCCTGAAGCTCCCGGTATGCCTTGGATAATGGATCCAGGAACTCACAGGGCCCATATAATGATCACTCCTCCGAAAGAATAAGGAAACTAAGAAAACATAAAAAATCCCTTTAGATAATTTCTAAAGGGATTTTTTTATTATAGTTCTGAATAATCGGTCGGGTAGAGGAAGTATTTGTCAATGTGCGATACATTGTTTTGGTATTCAGGGTCTACTTTTAGTTTATTCCAAGCAGGGTCATCTGAAAATGATTTCCATTTTTCCTTCTCCACATCCATATTATCAAATGAAGTCATGTACATCAGATTGGGCATGGATGGGCCTGAAATTACTTCTCCATAGAAAACAGCATTGAAACCAAGGTTATCAAAGATTTCCACTTCTCCGCTATTGAACATTTTTACCTTATTATGGAAAAGTTTTTCGGTCGGACTCTCATAGCTCCTCAATTCATATATTCTATTTTTTTTAGGTCCCTTCAGTTTGGGGACATCATATCCGGGCATATCACTAAAAGCCTTAAGTAAAATGGATTCCATTCTATCAAAAGGAGGCTTTTCATGTGAGGCGTACTGATAATTCTTTCCGTTTTTCAAATCTTCCAAATGTAGGTTAGAACTTATGTCCATATATTCATTTGCTGAAGAGTAAGGGGTAAACACATAAATTCTTTTACCATTTAGTTCATCTGATGCTATTGGCTTAAATACCCCAATATGTTTTATGCCTTTGCTATGCATTGCAGGGATATAAGCTTTTTCTAAAAATTGATCAATGGTTTTTTCCTGATCGGTACTACTGATATGATAAATTTTGATCTCATAGATACTGCGGTCTTGGACTTTTTGGGCCAAGACTACAAATACGTTCATCAATAACAAAACAAAGGTGCCTAATGCTAATTTAAGTTTCATAGGTAGTGGTTTGATTAAGTGTTTATTTATGTATTAAATATAGATACTAAATTGAATAAATAAATTTGCTTAAACTCGCATAATTACCACTTATAAAAAATATAGTACAGATAAACGAGTTTATAAAGTTATTAGAAGCGTTAGGATATTTTGCTGAAGCATTTAACTCATTAAAGGGTATTGGCTTCTCCGGTTTTTAAACTGCTTAATTTTTTCTTGATAAGGGGCAATTGTTTCCTTTGTAAAATTACGCTAACAAAGAATATAAGACCCGCAACAGAAGCCATGGCGCCAGCAATGGAGCTATTCAAAGCGAAAGCCAAATAATAACCGGCAATTGAAACGATGATGCCTAATGCTATGGTGATCTTAATCAGTTTATTTAGGTCCTTACTCCATAGATAGGCAGTTGCAGGTGGAACCACCAATAGCGCTACTACCAAAATAGCGCCTACAGCTTCAAATGAACTAACAGTAGTGTATGATACCATTCCCATCAATCCATAATTGACCCCTACAGTAGAAAGCCCAATACTTGCTGCAAACTCCTTATCAAATGTGCTGATTTTAAGTTCTTTGAAAAACAGGTAAATAAATAGACTGACCAGTATTAGGTTAATTAAGGATAAATAGGTGACTCGTGGTCCAAGAATTTGTCCAGATCCTGATATCCATAGATCTATGGGAACGTAGGCAATTTCTCCATAAAGTACACAGTCCTGATCAAGGTCTATTTTATTGGCAAGGAAGGTGATTAATATAATACCTATGGCAAATAGGGAGGTAAAGGTGATACCAATGGATGCGTCTGATTGTAACTTGACCTTATTGCTTAAATATTCGATAAATACAGTGGCAATAATTCCTACCAAACCAGCGCCTATTACCATGGCCAATCCATGACGACTTCCGGAGATCATAAAAGCTAGGACAATTCCTGGTAATACGGCATGGGAAATGGCATCTCCTGTCATGGCCATTTTTCTAAGCATTAAAAACACACCCAATAATCCACATGATATAGCAATCATGGATCCGGTTACGATAATAATGAAAGCATTTGGATCAAAACTCATGGTTTCTTGGGGTCTCTAGGAATGATAGAATGATGTGGATCCGCTTTTGGAAAATTAAGGTTTCTATCCAATTTGGATTCTAGTTCAGGGGTAATAATATGTTCTAACTTTTCAGCACTGTCGTGTACATGATCCGGGGCTATATTCATATATTCAGTCATATATAATTCCCATAATCTATGCAATCTAACGATCCTTTTGGCTTCGGTTAAACCTGATTCAGTAAGTTTTATTATTGATTGATTTTCAGTTATATATCCTTTTTTATTTAATTTATTGATTGAATACTGGGTTTTAAAGTTTTTACCAGGGAATATATTGAAAATATTTTCAGTTTTCAGGCCTTGTTTGCCCTTTTCCCAAGCCCCAAAAAGTGCCTTAAGAATATGGTCAGAATGAATTTTTCTTTGATAATTTCTCTTTGCAATCCACTTGGTCAAAACTCCTTTTTTTACGGAGAAGAAAAAGGATAAAAAGGCGATTAAGGAAAGTACAATTACTACCCAAGGGCCAGTAGGCATATGGGGAAGAGCAAAGGAAATATAGGCACCAACAATTCCGGAAATTAGGGAAAACACTACTGCAATGATCAGCATCCGGTCCAGTCGATCTGTCCAAAACTTGGCTGCTGCGGCAGGTGTGATGAGCAGGGCAGCCATTAATACTACCCCAATGGCTTGTATGCCTGTGACTACTGCAAGTACCATCAATGAATTAAACAGGAATTCCAATCTTTTTACCGGTAGTCCGATGCTTTGTGCAAATGATCTGTTAAAGACCATTACTTTAAATTCTTTGTAAAAGAAAAGTATAACTAGAATAATGGTCAGGGCAAGGATGCCATATACTAACAAGTCCTTTCTGACAATAGAGATGGCATTCCCAAAAATAAAATGATCCAAGCCAGAGAGAGCAGCATTTCCTGTTTGCTGTAATTGCGTCATGATGACGATTCCCAATCCAAAGAATATGGATAATACCGCTGCAATGACGGTGTCTTCCTTTAGTTTGGTATAATTCGAAATCCAGCTGATGATATAAGTGGATAAGGCTCCGGTAATAAATGCACCAGAAACTATCCAGTAGGGATTCTTATTGCCTGATAGCATAAAAGCCAGGCAAACTCCTGGTAATACAGCATGTGAAATGGCATCACCAATAAGAGCTTTCTTATCCAGGAAGGTGAATGTTCCTACCATGGCAGCACTGATTGAAAGGAGGGATATTCCTACTACGACCATCAGTACATTGGGATCCTGAAAAGAAAAGAAATAAATAAAATCTTCCATATTAACTTTTCAATGGATTGAAATCACTCTTTTTGATCAACTCTCCAATATCCGTAAGCATGGATAGCTTGCCTCCATAGGTTTTGGTCAACAATTCTTCGGTAAGCACTTGTTCGGTAGGGCCAGAAGCAATCAAGTGCATGTTTAGCATAATAAGCCAATCGAAATATTTTCCAGCGGAGTATATATCATGGTGTACTACGATGACAGTTTTTCCTTTTGCAGTCATTTCTTGGAAGAGACTTACTAAGGCTTTTTCAGTGCTCATGTCTACTCCTGCAAATGGTTCATCCATAAAATAAATATCTGCTTCCTGGGCCAAGGCCCTTGCAATAAATACCCGCTGTTGCTGGCCTCCTGAAAGTTCACTGATTTGTCTATTAGCAAAGGCTTTCATATTTACCTTTTCCAAACAGGTCATTGCCAATGCTTTTTCCTTTTTGCCCGGTCTTTTGAATATTCCCAAATGATGATAAGTTCCCATCATCACAATATCTAATGCAGATGCTGGGAAATCCCAGTCTACAGACTCCCGCTGAGGGACATAACTTACCCTGTTTCTAACTTGGTTTAACTCTTGGTCAAAAATCCTTGAATAGCCACTATTGGCTTCAATAAGCCCCATTATGCTTTTAATGAGGGTGGATTTTCCTGCTCCATTAGGGCCAAGTATACCAATGAGGGCGCCTGCTGGTAAAGTCAGGTCAATATTCCAAAGTACCGGATTTTGCCCGTAGCTGACCATAAGGTCATGTACTTCAACTACTGGATTATCTATTTGTTGTATCATTCTGATTTCAGGTTTTGTACGATAGCATCTACATTGGTTTTTACCATTCCAAGATAGGTGCCTGCTGGGCCATCAGGTTCCCCCAAACTGTCAGTATATAGTGGTCCAGCAAGCTTCACAGCATGTCCTTTTCTTTTACATCCTTCAATTACCGCTTTAATAGCCTTGGGCGAAATGGATTGTTCAATGAAAATGGCTTTGATGTCCTTTTCAATTATGAAACTGACCAATTTGGAAACATCATTTAGTCCAGGCTCACTAAGAGTGGATAAACCTTGTAGTCCTTTCACTTCTATATCATATGCCTTTCCGAAATAGGAAAATGCATCATGGGCGGTAATCAATATCTGGCCTTGTTGAGTGATTTCGTGGATTTTGTTATTGGTGTAACTATCTAATTCATTTAGCTTTATCTGATATTTTTCCCAGTTGGTATTGACATAATCTTTCCACTCTGGTTTTCTTCTAATGATCTCATCCTTCAGATTTTTCATGGCAGTTGTCCATAAATTGACATCAAACCAAATATGAGGATCCACCGTGTTGGCATATTCGGGACTTGCAATCAATAGGGTGGGAGGGAGCAGTTCACCAACATCAATGATGGGATGGGTTCTGGCAAATTTGTCCAGCACTTCCACCATCTTTCCTTCTAGATGAAGCCCATGGTAAATAACCAAGTCAGCATCGAAGAAAAGATCAAGGTCTCTTTGAGATGCCTTGTACAAATGAGGGTCGACACCCACAGCCATGACAGGAGTCACAATAGCGCTGTCGCCAACTAATTCTTTTACACCATCAGCCATGATATTGGTGGTGGCAGTAATTCGGAACTTTCCATTTTCTCCATCTCTGTCAAACTTGCAGGAGCTGGTTAGAACGGAGTATATTATTATAAATAGAAATCTATATTTCATGAGGTTTGCATGATTAATATATTTCCTGCAACATCTTTGGACATGAACAGGGTTTTCTTGTTGTCAACCAATATTTCCAAAGATCCGTCAAATTCCACTTTGTCCAGTACCTTTATTCTGGCTCCTATATAAGCTCCCACTTTGTCTAAGTATCTTAGGAAGGCAGCACTGCTGTCCTTCACTGCTACGATTTGACCTCCATCATTTACCATCAATTCATTGAGGGGGAGTCTAGGTCTTGCTTTTACATCTCCAAATTCATCCGGGATAGGATCACCGTGAGGGTCATATTTTGGATTGCCTAAGAAGTCATCCAATCTTTGGATCAAGATAGGGGATTTTATATGTTCCAACTCTTCCGCCACATCATGTACTTCATCCCAGCTGAACATTAATTTTTCTACTAAAAATACTTCCCAAAGGCGGTGCTTTCTGATGATCTGTAGGGCGGATTTTTTCCCTTCTTCTGTGATTGTGACCCCATAGTATTTTCTATAGTTGATTACCTCTTTTTCTGAAAGTTTTCTCAACATATCGCTGACAGAGGCAGGCTTGGTTTTCATCTCCTTGGAGAGGTCATTGGTAGAGACATTGTTCTTGCCTCCATCAGACAAATGGTAGATCGCTTTGAGGTAGTTCTCTTCTGCGTATGTTAAGCTCGGCATTAATTCATGTTTAGGTTGACAATTCAAATATAGTGATTTAGATTATACTAAAAAAATATTTCAATAAGACCTAAATCGACTGTGGATAACTCAAATTTTAATGTTATTATTGTTTAAGTCTTGACTAAAATAAAGTTTAGTTAGTGTTGAATTATTGTTTAATAATCAGGAATATAAGGTTTTATGATTTGACTATTTCTTTCGTTGTTTTACTTTTGGTTTAAAATTTAGAGTTTCCGTTTTCATACCTATAGTTTTTTAGAGGTGGGATTGGTGGATAACTTTTTATAGAGATGTGTATAAGTTGACTATTGGATATCCGGTGCTAGCTTTTGGTACTAGCATATGGGACACTGTACTGGGAACACGGCGCTGGGCGTAGTATATACTACGCCCAGTGCCAAGTTGGGAATAGAAAATGAACTGAATAGCTTAGTTAAATGGAGCTGGAAAAAATGAAAGAGGCTATTAAGTTGAAGAGCATTTAAGGGATCAACTTAGCTACTATTTTACAAAGCTTATTTGCTTCATTTTCCCAAGTTACTTCAGGCCCAACGGTCTTAGTATACTTAGGAGTTTTAAGGAAATTTTTAAATGTTAAAAGGCTATCTTCTGGTTTTGAATAGTCGATAGAGCATCCAGCAGAATAAGGCAAAATCAGTTCTTCCCAAATAGGATTTTGGGGTATAATCATTGGGATGCCCAAGGCCAATCCTTCATAAATTTTTGTGGGGATTTTTGGGGAAATGCTGGGTAGGTCATGGTAGGGTAATAATAGGATATTGCCTTTTAATAAAGCATCGTAAATTACTTTCTGGGCCATAGGCTTAGCGCTCAGCCTGAGTTTTACACCTGGACTGGTCAAGGCTAGTCCTTCAAGTTTTGACTTGTATTCGGACAAGGGGCAGTACCCTACTATTTCTAAGCTTGCATTATGGTAATGTTGTTTCATATAGTTGAACCAATGGATGGCTTGTGCTGCTCCGTATGCCGGGGTGATGGTTCCTGTGATAACGAATTTTAAATGATCATCATCAATTTTGAATTGGGGGACTGAGCGAGACTTACCGGCATATTTGTTTTCTAATACAGTATAATCTCTGATGTCTGGGAATTCATCTTGATAGCATTTTTCAGCAAAAAAGTGATGGTCTATTTTTGGTTTAGTGATTTTCTCAACAGACTGGATATATTTTATGGGAATTAATTTTAACCAATCGGCTAATGTCTGGTTAAATTCAATATTTTTAGTGTAATTTTCCTGTACATCATAAATCAGTTTGTATTTCAATATCCCCTTGAGTAGCACAGCAGGAAATAATAATTCATAGGTAGATATGATCACCAATTTTGGTTTTGATTTAAATAAAAAATAGCAAAGCTTAAAAGGAGCCAGTAGCCTATAGGGGTGCAGACGGTTTTTGTTAAATATTGAAGTAAATTCAATATTATCCTGTTTTGGTGTTTTTTTTTCTAAAAATCCTATGATGTTTATGTGGTATTTATTTGTTTCACGCAGTGAAATTGCGAGTTTGTCAAAAGCCCTTGTGTCATTAACAGGTTTCAGTACGGAAGCGATAAGTATAGTGGCTTTATTCATTAAAAAAGAAAACTTAACTAGAGCGAATCTAATATAATTTTATGGAATTACAGACTATCATTGAGAAGGCCTGGGAAAACAGGGAGTTATTAAAGGAAAAGGATGTTCAAATTGCTGTAAAAACAGTGATTGATGATTTGGACACAGGAAAAATTAGGGTAGCCGAGCCAGTGGAAGGTGGCGAATGGAAGGTAAATGACTGGGTAAAAAAGGCGGTTATTTTATATTTCCCTATCCAAAAAATGAGAACCATCGAGGTAGGTCCTTTTGAGTTTCACGATAAAATGGCTCTTAAAACCAATTATGCCAAACATGGTGTAAGAGTAGTTCCTCACGCAGTAGCTAGATATGGCGCGTTTCTTGCAAGTGGTGTAGTCATGATGCCTTCTTACGTGAACATCGGTGCTTATGTAGATGGAGGTACTATGGTGGATACTTGGGCTACTGTAGGTTCTTGTGCTCAAATCGGTAAAGACGTTCACCTTAGTGGTGGAGTAGGTATTGGAGGAGTATTGGAACCAGTTCAAGCTGCTCCGGTAATTATCGAAGATGGTGCATTTATTGGGTCTAGAGCCATTATCGTAGAAGGGGTTCATGTAGGTAAAGAAGCTGTAATTGGTGCAGGGGTAACCTTGACTGCCAGCTCCAAGATCATTGATGTGACTGGTGATGAACCAAAAGAATACAGAGGCTATGTTCCTCCAAGATCAGTGGTTATTCCTGGATCAATACCTAAGCAATTTGCAGCAGGTGAATTCCAAGTTCCATGTGCGTTGATCATCGGACAAAGAAAGGCATCGACAGATCGCAAAACTTCATTGAATGAGGCTTTGAGAGAAAATAATGTCGCAGTCTAAAATTTAAATTGAATAATGAATTACAAAAAATCGGTTTTGGTCTTGTTGGTTTCAACAAGTCTAATGTGGGGATGTAACAATCAAGGAAGCTCTGAAGGTGATAAATTCTTTGAAAGTGGGCATTACAAAGAGGCAGTGGATGCTTACTCTGAACGATTGGCCACCAAACCCAAAGATGTAAATGCCCTTTATAAAAGGGGAAGAGCTTATGAGGAGTTAGGGGATTTAGACTCAGCCAAGGAAGATTTTGAAGCAGGGTACAAACAAGACCCAAAAAATATTCAGATCTTACTCAGTCTTTCCAATTTATACCAGAAGGAAGACAATTTTGAAAGATCTTTGCTATATGCAGGTTATGCTGTAGAGGTTCCTGGAGCACCTGCAACAGCCTATTTTATGAAAGGCAGGGCATTGCATCAAATGGGTAAAACCGACGAGGCAATGGATGAATACAGTACTGCCATTCAGATAGATGAGAAATATGGCCAGGCCTATTATTACAGAGGTGTTTTAAAATATGCCACCAAGAAAACGCGCAGTGCATGTGAAGATTTTAGGTTGGCTTCTGGGCTTAATTATAAGCAGGCTGATGTAGCTTTGGAAAAATATTGTAAATGATTCTTTCAAGATGAATAAATAAAAAGCCAGGAATTTTCCTGGCTTTTTATTTATATGTAAGGAGCTAGTTTTAAAAAATAGCTTAGATAATTTCTTTTTCCTCTTGATGGTCACAAATTTCATCTGAATGGACTTTTCCAAAACCATCACAGCTATTGCAATCACTATTTTCTTTTAATGAACCTTTGCAGAAGGGGCAAACCAATCTGCCTTTTCCTTCACATCTTTCACATTTAAAATATTCTGTTTGATCGAAGATATTTTTCTTTGTAATCAAACCGGTAGCTTTACATCTACTGCATCCAACGATTCCATTGGCTTTACAATAATGGCAATCTTGTTCTATTACCTTTTTGCCTTCACAGGTGGAGCAGGTATGATAACGGTACCCCTTCACATCACATAGAGAACAAGACCTTATTGCATTCAGCGGAGAGACCAATCTTTTTTGGAGCCCTTTTGCTTCATCAAAGTGGTCAGCTTTAAAGCCATTTAACTGTAAATACTTATTGAGAAAATTAGCACTGTTATCAAATTGTTTGAGAGCAAAGAGGGTTTCTGCAAAAAAATACGGCATTTCCGATGGAATGGGTACACCACTTTCAATTATTTCCCTGAAATAATAATTGGCTTTTTCGTATTCTTTGGTTTCAAGGGCTTGTTTGCCCAATTGCATCAGTTTATCAGTTTGTCCCAAGTTGGGTTTTACCTGAGCTGAGGAATCAAAAATAATCAGGCTGAATAAACTGAGAATTAAAATGAAGTAATAATGTGGATATCTTTTTATCCCGTAATTCTTGAATCTTTTATAATGAATAAGCGGCATTGTTTTCAACTATTGAGTTCTTTTCCAGTGCCTAAAGAACTTAAAATTGATCCAAATGTCCATACATTTTCTGAAATATTTAAGGATAATTAACTACTAGTATTTTGGAGCCTATTAATATCGAAACAGAAGTTTATGTTTTAAAATGTGAATTTGTAAGGATATTTAATCTAATTATTGGGCAATAATTATTATCTTAATTATAATGTTTTTTAGTACAAGAAATTTGGTGTGAATATTAATAAACTTCAAGGTCATACTAAGGTCTATTTTTAGAAGCACCATCTCAGATGTTCTTTTAAAAATTATCACAAGAGTTTGAGCTGAGACTAAATCAGGCTTAGCGCTGGTTTGGAAGCGTTAAAAGATTCATTTTTTGCAAGTGTGGGGCAAAAAGCGAATCATGAATCAATGTAATACCAATAGCTTACAGTAATAGGAGAAATATGTGAGTGAGAGCCAGAAGCCATAAAAATTTCAATGATATTAATTGAGCTAGAGGGTGGCTTTAACAAAATATTTTTTAAAGAGTTAGAATAATTGTGACTTTATGGATGCTATCATCAATTTTCTCCATTTTTGCCCAAATAAATTGTTTTAATGACATATGAATAAAATAGGAATTATTGGAGGTGGAGCAGCAGGTTTTTTCGCAGCAATTCATGCAGCAGAAAAAGGTGCGCAGGTTATCATTTTTGAAAAGACTTCAAAAACCCTTTCAAAAGTTAAAGTTTCTGGAGGAGGAAGGTGCAACGTTACCCATGCAGCATTTCAAACCTCGCATCTATTGAAGAATTACCCCCGAGGAGCCAATTTTTTGAAGAAGGCATTCAAGGAGTTTCAAGTAAAAGATACAATAGGATGGTTTGAATCACGAGGAGTAAAACTGAAGACAGAAGAGGATGGAAGGATGTTTCCAATAACCGATGATTCCCAAACCATCATTGATGTATTGAGAAATGAAGCTGATAAAAATGGGGTGCAGGTTAGATTGAAGTCAGCAGTAAATAAAATAGAGGAAGATGAGAATGGTTATTTACTTTTTGTGGGAGATGGAACTGAAAAGGTGAGCAAGGTCATCATTACTTCTGGGGGAAGTCCAAAGTTAGCGGGATTTAGTATGTATCAGGATCTAGGACATGATATAGTGTCACCTATTCCTTCTTTGTTTACCTTCAATACGCCAGGCGAAAGCCTGAAATCCCTGCAGGGAATATCTGTTCCAAATGCACATGTTAGATTGGAAGGAACAAAACTTTCTTATGAGGGGCCATTATTGATTACACATTGGGGAGTTAGTGGTCCTGCAGTATTAAAGCTATCAGCCTTTGGCGCTCAATGGTTATATGATCATAACTATAATGCAAATGCACATATCAGGTGGAATGCTGAATTAAAAGAAGAAGAAATTAGAAATACATTGATGGCATATAAGGCCAATCATCCAAAAAGAAAGGTTTTGGGTTATCCGCTTTTTGATTTACCAAAAAGACTTTGGGAACATTTGATAGAAAAATCAGGTATAAAAAGGGATTTACTATGGATGAACACTAGTAAAAAGCAAATAAATGGTTTGGAACAACATATTTTTTGTTATATATTGCATGTAAATGGTAAAACAACTTTTAAAGAAGAGTTTGTTACCGCAGGAGGAGTCAGTTTAAAAGAGGTCAATCCAAAGACCATGGAAAGTCGTATCTTAAAAGGATTATATTTTGCTGGAGAGGTATTAGATATCGATGGTATTACAGGGGGATTCAATTTTCAAGCTGCGTGGACGACAGGATATTTAGCAGGAAAATCTTCAACAACTTAGCTATGAGAAATCCAAATTTACTTATGGTAGAAAGTATTAACATTAATTTTGATAAGGTCCATGAAATGTCAGAAGGAGATGTAGCATTTGAAAAAGAATTACTTCATGCCATTTCCAATTCAGTGAAGGAATTGAAGGAAAGATACCTACAAGGGCTGGATAAAAAGGATCCTGAAATCTTGCATCAAGCACGTCATAAGGTGAAACCGACAATCACTATTTTCGAATTGCGAAAGCTCAGCTTCGTTTTGGAAAATGGTAGAAACTTGATTAACACCAAAGGATTAAATGCTGATTTGGATAATCATTATCATCTATTTGAGGAAGCTGTTAATGATTTATTGGCTGATATTAATTCGACAATAAATTAATATTTACCAAACCAGTATTTTGACTTTTTTAGGGACTTTATGCATGTTATATTTTGGACATATTAACATTGTTCAAAATATAACATGCCAATAATAAATTCCAATTACCCTGGTCCGCCTGCACTTTATCTTAACGGACATTTTGAAACCATTTTACCTAGTATTTTTAGAAAAATAGAAGGAGTAGCTTATCAAAGAAAAAGGATTGAAACTCCAGATGGAGATTTTTTGGATTTGGATTGGAGTAGGCAAGGACAGTGCAAATTACTAGTAATTTCACATGGATTGGAAGGGAATTCTTCCAGACATTATATACAAGCTTTGGTGAAATTGTTTAACCAAAAAGATGTAGATGTTTTGGCTTGGAATAACCGATCCTGCAGTGGAGAGATGAACCACAGACCGATTCTGTATCATCATGGATCTACTTATGACCTAAAGACGGTCGTAGAGCATGTAGTAGATAATTATAATTACAGTGAAATATATCTTGCAGGAATCAGTATGGGAGGTGCCCAAACCTTAAAGTATTTGGGAGAGGAAGCCGGATCTCTTCCAAGTCAAATTAAGAAGGCAGCGGTTTATAGTACGCCATGTAATCTTCCAGATAGTGCCGCAACACTTCATTTCCCTAGTAATTTCTTTTATAAGGAAAAATTTCTTTCCAAGCTCAAGGTAAAGATGGCAGAGAAAGGGAAACAATTTCCTGGATTGATTGATTTGGAATTCCTTGATAAAGTAAGGGAATTCAATACTTTTGACAATCACTTTACCGCCAAAATCCATGGTTTTAAGGATGCCCGGGATTTTTATGAATCGGTAAGCCCTGATAATTGGTTGCACCAGGTTAATATTCCAATTTTGATAGTAAATGCCTTAAATGACCCCTTATTACAAGAAAGGTGTTATCCTGTAGAATTGGCCAAAAAAAAGGCCAACCTTTTTCTAGAAATGCCCAAGAGAGGGGGGCATACAGGATTTGCTTTAAAAAATCAGGAATTTAGCTGGGTTGAACAGAGGATGTATCGATTTTTGATGGAGCAATAGATAAGGTTTTGAATCTATTCGAATTGGGAATAGCAGCATTTCAAAATGAGGCTTGCAGTTTTTTCATTCCTTCTTAAAAGGTATATTTAAATAGTATAAACAACAGTAATTAAGATGAGGTATTTATTTTATAATATTACAATCGTTCTTGTAATCATTTTTTCCATTTTAACTTATTATTATGAACAATGGATTTGGGCATTTATTATACTCATTCCATTGGCATTAACAGGGATTTACAATCGATTTCAGAAGAAACATACCATACTTCGTAACTTTCCCATTTTAGGATATTTCAGGTATTTGTTTGAAATGATTTCTCCGGAGATCCAGCAATATTTTATTGAGCGAACTACTGATGGCAAACCTTTTAGCAGAAATCACAGGGCACTTGTTTACCGAAGGGCAAAAAATGTCAATGATACGCATCCATTTGGTACGCAATTAGATATTTCAGGAGAAAACTATGAAGCGATCCGTCACTCGATTTATGCCACTCCTCCAGTAACTGAGATACCTAGGGTCATCGTAGGAGGTAAGGATTGTAAAAAGCCCTACAGTGCTTCAATTCTTAATATTTCGGCCATGAGCTTTGGTTCTTTGAGCAAGAATGCAGTGATGGCACTTAATAAAGGTGCAAAGAAAGGGAAGTTTTATCACAATTCTGGTGAAGGTGGTATTTCTCCTTACCATTTAAAGGAAGGTGGTGATTTGGTTTGGCAAATCGGGACAGGATATTTTGGTTGTAGAAATGAATATGGAGAATTTGATCCAGAAAAATTCAAGGAAACGGCTGCCCATGAGCAGATCAAAATGATAGAACTCAAAATTTCTCAGGGTGCCAAACCTGGCCATGGTGGTGTTTTACCAGGAGAGAAAAATACAACTGAAATAGCCAAAATAAGAGGAGTAAAGGCCCATACAACCATAGTTTCTCCACCTAGTCACAAGAAATTTTCAAATCCTGAGGGCTTGGTTGATTTTATTAAGGAGTTAAGAGAATTGAGTGGTGGTAAACCTATTGGATTTAAAATATGCATAGGGAGGACAGAGGAATTTATTGACCTGTGTTCAGTTATGAAGAAATCAGGTATAGCACCAGACTTTATTACCGTGGATGGGGCTGAAGGAGGTACCGGGGCAGCACCTTTGGAATTTTCCGATTCAGTGGGCATTCCTCTTGAACCGGCATTGATATTTGTTAATAGAACGCTGGAGAAATATGGATTAAGAAAAAATGTGAAGGTGATTGCCAGTGGTAAAGTGTTGACTGCTTTCTCAATATTGAGGATGAGGGCACTGGGTGCGGATATGTGTAATTCTGCAAGGGCTTTTATGTTCAGTGTAGGCTGTATTCAGGCCTTAAGGTGTAATACCAACGATTGTCCAACAGGAGTGGCTACTCAAAATAAAATGTTGGTAAAAGGTTTGGTAGTTGATGACAAAGCGGAGAGGGCTTATAACTTCCATAGAAATACCATGCATGCTGTATTGGAACTCTTGGGAGCATGCGGAGTGAAACACACTGATGAGATAGATATAAGTATGTTTGTGAAAGGGGACGAAATGGTCGCTTTGAGTAATAAATATTTCCCTGATTCAGTACTGAATAGGGTTGATTAAAATAAAACAGGCTGTCTCATAAGTCAATTTTTTTGTGTCATTCTGACGAAAGGAAAATCTCATAGAGTTGATTCCCATTAACAAACAAATCTAGAGTTTTATCCTAGCTTCGAAATAATATATTTTGAGACAGCCTCTTTTTTTATTCAAATCGCTGGATGGCAAGTTTTGAAACGGTCCCGCCGATACTTAGGGAACTGGTGGCTGCAGGACTGGGAGCATTCAGTACATTGATAGCATGTGCGTTTTCAGTAATAGCAAAATCATCCAAAAGACCTCCAGTTCTGTCACATGCTTGGGCCCTGACTCCAGCACCACCGTCCACCAAATCGTCCTCTTTGATATCAGGGATCAATTCTTGTAAGGCAGAAGTGAAAGCCGCTTTTGAGAATGATCTATAATATTCTCCAATACCGGTTTTCCAGTATTTTTTGGCTACTTTTTGAAGTCCTGGCCAGGTGATGGATTCCCTGAACTCGCTGAAATTAAAGTCTGTTCGCTTATATCCTTCTCTTTTGAATGCCATCACGGCATTCGGTCCAGCTTCCACGCCGCCTTTCATCATCCTGGTAAAGTGAACTCCCAGAAAAGGGAAGTTAGGATCAGGCACTGGATAGATCAGATTTTTAACCAAATATTCTCTTTCCTTTTTTATCTTATAATATTCTCCTCTGAATGGAATGATTTTTACGTCAAGATCCATTTCTCCATTCATATCTGCCACCTTATCAGAATATAGACCAGCGCAATTAATGATTAGTTTTGAAGTGAAATTATTATTTGAAGTAACGATTTCAGACAAATTGTCTTTATGATTTATTTTCAGCACTTTATGAGATGTAAATATATCTCCTCCAATAGCTTTGAATTTTTCTCCGTAGGCTAAAGCTACTTTTTTATAATCTACAATTCCAGTCTGGGGAACATGTAAAGCAGCAACTCCCGAACAATAGGGTTCATAATGCTTTAATTCATCCAGTGAGATTTGACGGGTGCCTTCTAAGCCATTTTGGAGGCCTCTCTGGAGCAGGTTTTGCAATAATGGAATTTGTTCATCTTTGGTAGCAACGACAACTTTTCCAGTAAGTTCAAAGGGGATGTTTTCTTCTTCGCAGAAATTGATCAACTCATGGTAACCATTGATGCAGTTGGTAGCTTTTAAGGAGCCCGGTTTATAGTAAAGTCCAGAATGGATTACACCAGAGTTATTACCAGTCTGGTGTTTGGCCAGCTCATCTTCTTTTTCGAGAATGGCTACCTTTAAAGCTGGAT
The DNA here is from genome assembly GCF_014280965.1 of Echinicola salinicaeni. GTDB lineage: Bacteria > Bacteroidota > Bacteroidia > Cytophagales > Cyclobacteriaceae > Echinicola > Echinicola salinicaeni. Next base: position 191,890 of record NZ_JACODZ010000008.1, on the reverse strand, counting down.
TTTGTTGTTTTATTTTTAAACCTGTGGCCAGTCCAACAATACCGCCACCTATAATTGTAATATCGTATGTCATAAATCTTGGTGAGTCAGGGGTAAGTAGTTGTATAAAATGAAGGTACTTACATTAACGAATACAAATATACATTACTATCACAGATTGGTAAAGTGTAATAGGGCAATTCATGTATTCAATTAAAGTGAAAATGTGTATTGAAATTAAATTAATTGGTAATCAATCGTGTATGCTGTTATTTTCTAATAATTAGTTGATTTTATTGAATACTTTTATTTGATATATTAGCTTTGTATGAAATAAAATTGTTTGATTATGAATATTAAAATATTTTTAATTGGTTTAGTAATTTCCTTTTTATCATTTCTTCAATTAAATGCCCAATCGAAATCCGATACTTATCTAAATTTTGGAGGAGGCGTTGCGGTAGAGGGGAATGTGGGGATTCCTGGAATCAATATTGCCAGTGATTTAAATTATTATTTGAACAAAAGCTTATCTCTCAACCCTTCGCTGATCTTATTTCAATCCACCGATTTTCCTCAAAAAAGAACGAGTGAAAATCCATATCCATCATTAGCTGATAAAAGTACAGCGCTTTTAATGAGTTTGGGTTTTCAGGCTGATATACTGAAAACGAACGACGGTTTTAGGATGGGCTTGGCAGCTGGGCCATCTTATCATGTTGGTGTGGATAAGTATTTTATTGGCTATACCATTAATGAAAACAATGTGTTGGTTTCCAATGGCCATGAAAGGATTTCAAGAAGTCAATTGGGGCTTATCACGCAGCTATCATTTGATTGGGAAGGAAACCAAGCTGATCGAAAACACGCTATAGATCTATCCGTAACAGGTTATGATAACTATTTTGGTTGGCATGCAATGTTGACCTATAAAGTTGGTTTTTTATTGAAATAGTAGCTTTCTAAGAAAATAAGGAATAGATTTTGTGAAAATTACAGTTTTCAAGTAAATACTATGTCCGACAAAGAAGAAGCAAAGAAGCAAAGAAGTATAGATTCTGAGTTAAAGAAATCTTCCTCTATTTCAAAGGATGCTTCCAAATCCCATGGAGAAATCCTTAAGCAACAAATCACGGAAGGGCAAGAAACCTATGACAGAAAGCCCATAAGCTTATTATTAAGCTCAGTTACAGCGGGGCTGGAGATTGGTTTTAGTTATTTGCTTATTTGTACAGTTTTCCAATTTTTTTCCGGGGTTATCACTGAAGAAAATAGTTATAAACTGATTTCTTTGGTGTATCCTGTAGGCTTTATAATGGTGATTCTTGGTCAATCTATTCTATTTACAGAACAAACTTCTTTGCTAACTTTACCCGTATTAAACAAGAAGAGAAGCATTGGTAGCCTATTAAAAATCTGGTTTGTAGTTATATCAGGGAATATGATTGGAGGTTATCTTATTTCATTTTTATTAATGTGGATAGGTCCAAGATTAGGGATATTTAATTTATCTACGGTAGAAAAGATTGCTTTGCATGTAACTGAGTTTTCCCCGCTTGTTATACTTACCAGTGCTGTTTTGGCAGGTTGGCTAATGGGCTTATTGTCATGGCTACTGACTTCATCAAGAGATACACTTAGCCGAATAGTAATTATTTTTATTATTACTGCAATGATGTCCTTTACAGGTTTACATCACAGTATCATAGGTAATGTGGAGGTATTTTCGGGATTGGTGAGTTCGGATAAAATCAATTTGTTGAATTACCTTAATTTTCAATTTTTCGCTTTGTTAGGAAATGCAATAGGCGGAGCGGTATTTGTAGCTTTATTAAAATACCGGGCTTTTGTTTCTAATATTGATATAAAATAATCTGATAGCCCATGATGATGCCAAAGATTAGATATCCTTTGATTTAGTAGTCACATGGCAGAATCTTTAAGACCAAAGAGGCTACTATCTAAGTTCTCTTAGTTTAAACAATCGTTTAGAGCCTTTTTTTATCTTAACTGAATCAATTGTGAATATACATATTATAGTAAAAACGGGCTGTCTCAAAAATCCATGTAATTGCGAATGTAGCAATAGCGAAGAGAAGCCTGCCTAAAGGTGGAAGACAGGCAATCCCTTTATTTGTACAATGTGAGTACTTTGAGATCATGTTGCTTCAATCGTGATAGCCTGCCCCGTTCTAGATCGGGGACATATTTCCGACTTATCAGACAGCCTCTTTCATCTATTCAACATATAATACCAATCCTTTTAAATATTCAGTTTCTGTATGGAAGATATTAATAGGGTGGTCGGCAGGTTGGGAAAGATATTGTAAGATTTTTACATTTCTTCCCACTTCAATGGCTGCCGCGGTTAATGTATGAGCAAATAAAGCTTTGTCAACCACCTGTGAGCAACTAAAGGTAAATAGTATTCCACCGGGTTTAATATGTTTCAAAGCCTCCGCATTTAGGCGTTTGTATGCTTGAACTGCATTATGCCTGGCTTTCATATTTTTTGCAAATGCTGGTGGATCCAGTACGATCACATCATAGTCTTGTTCGATTTCTCTGATGTATTTGACCACATCAGCCACTTTTGATTCGTGCTTTCCACTCAAATTTGGGTTGAGCTTTAGATTCTTTTCGGTCAGTTCTATGGCTTTGGCAGAGATATCCACAGAATGTACTTCCTTAGCACCTGCTTGCAATGCAGCAATGGAAAAGCCTCCTGAATAGCAAAAGGTGTTCAAGACCTTCTTTCCCTTACTATAAGTGCCCAACAAATTCCTGTTTTCCCTTTGATCTATGAAGAAGCCCGTTTTTTGCCCTTTTTCCCAATCAATTTCATAAGTGGAATTGTATTCCTTAACCAAGTTGGTTTTTGGAGTGCCAAATAGGAACTGGTTTTCAGTTTCAAGTTGGTTTTTAGAAAGTGTTTCTGCGCTCTTGTCATAGACAGCGTCAAGCCTTTCACCATAGACCAATTTTAAGGCTTCGGTGATATCCAATCGGTGTTGGTACATGCCAATAGTGTGGGCTTGTATAACGGCTGTTCCATTATAAAAATCAATAATTAAACCAGGAAGCTGGTCCCCTTCACCATGGATTAACCTGTAGACATTTGTAGATTGACTTTCAGTCAATCCTATTTTGGAACGCATTTCATAGGCAGTCCTTATTTTTTCTAGCCAGAATTGCTCGTCAATGATTCTGTTTTCAAAGGAGATGATCCGCACCGTAATGGATCCCATCTGATAGTGTCCAATACCTAGAAACTCATGTTTATTGCTGTAAACACTGACTAACTGACCATTTTCTAAGTGCTCATCAGTTCGGGCTATGGCGCCAGAAAATATCCAATGGTGTTTTCTCTTAGGGGATATTTCTTTGCCTTTCTTTAATATGATTTTAGGATACTTGCTCATTTTATCTAAAGCTAAAAAATCCCTTCCTGCTAAAACCAAACGGCTATACAAAAAGGGATTAGTTGATTTTTATCTATAAAGCTTATTAGGCCTTTTGATACATTTTTTCTCTAAGTTCCTTGATTTCTGGATTAGCCAAATAATCATCATAAGACATGCGGCGGTCTATGGTGCCATTAGGAGTGAATTCCACTATTCTATTGGCCGTTGACTGAACAAATGCATGGTCATAAGAAGATAATAAAACCGTACCATTAAATTCAATAATGGCATTGTTAAATGCGGTAATTGACTCCAGGTCAAGGTGGTTGGTAGGCTCGTCCATCACCAATAAGTTAGGGTTTTGGAGCATCATTTTAGAAATCATACACCTTACTTTTTCACCCCCAGAAAGCACCGACGCTGATTTTAAGGTTTCTTCACCTGTAAATAGCATTCTTCCCAGAAATGTTCTTACATATGCTTCTTCCTGGTTGGACGAATATTGTCTTAACCAATCGATTAGATTGGAATCAGTTTTGAAGTAGCTGGAGTTGTCATTTGGAAGATAGGCCTTATTAATGGTCACACCCCATTTGAATTCTCCTTTTTGTACTGGAATTTCCTCCATAATGGTTTGGAAGAATTTGTTGACAGCTTGCTTGGTACGAGAGATAAAAGCAATTTTATCTCCTTTGTCTACCATAAGGTTGACATCTTTGAAATAAACAGTTTCATTATCTTGAAGGGCCAATTCTTCCGTCATAAAGATTTGGTCGCCCGCTTCTCTTTCCGGCTTAAAGATAATGCCTGGGTATTTTCGGGTGGAAGGCTGGATTTCATCTACATTCAGCTTTTCCAACATTTTCTTTCTTGCAGTAGCTTGTTTGGATTTGGCCACATTGGCAGAGAACCGCTCAATGAACTGCTGAAGTTCCTTACGCTTTTCTTCTACCTTTTTATTTTGATCAGATTTCTGCTTGGCAGCCAACTGGGAAGATTCGTACCAGAAGGTATAGTTACCTGAATAAATCTTGATTTTCGAGAAGTCAATATCCACGATATGCGTAGAAACGGCATCCAAGAAATGACGGTCGTGGGATACTACAATGACCAAGTTCTTAAAGTTGACCAAGAATTCTTCTAACCAATTGATGGTTTCAGCATCAAGGTCGTTGGTAGGTTCATCGAGAATTAGGATATCAGGATTACCAAAAAGGGCTTGGGCCAAAAGTACCCTTACTTTTTGGTTACCTGCCAAATCTTTCATCAACGCATAGTGAAGATCTTCGGTGATACCCAATCCAGATAGCATGGCAGCGGCATCAGATTCAGCGTTCCAGCCATCCATTTCAGCAAATTCAGCTTCTAGTTCTGAAGCTCTCAATCCATCTTCTTCAGAGAAATCAGGCTTCATATAGATAGCATCTTTCTCTTCCATGATAGAGTAAAGCTTCTTATGGCCCATAATCACCGTTTTGAGCACTTCCACCTCATCAAATTCAAAGTGGTTCTGCTTCAAAACAGCCATACGCTGACCAGGCGTTATATTAATGCTACCAGTAGTACTATCCTGTTCCCCAGAAAGGATTTTCAGAAAGGTCGATTTACCAGCACCATTTGCACCAATCACCCCATAACAGTTGCCTGGTGTGAATTTGAGATTTACTTCGTCAAAAAGGGTTCGTTTACCGAACTTTAAGGAAAGATTATCAACTGAAATCATGAATTATTTCGCTTCTATTTTTACAAGTGGCAAAGATACAAATTTTATTGGGGCAGAGAACCAAAACCTAATCTAAATCAAAGGTCTATTATAGCTTTTTTATCATCTATTAGATATTGGTGCGGAACTTTGTCAAACCATCTTCCAATACTTGGATAAATGATATCATACTTTATCATTCACTTGAAAGCCTTATAAATTGATGAAAGTAAAAAATCCCGATAATCAATAAATGGCTTATCGGGATTAATCAACAAAATACGGCTGGTAATCAGTATAATTTATAGGGCCATGGAGTGTTGTTTTTCCTCCATCTCCTTTCTTTTTCTCGCATTTTTCTTGAAACTACTGTCCAATATTAATGTCAGCAAACCTCCGACAGCACAGAAACTCATCATAATGACCATCGGATTGGCTGTTCCATTGTGGAATACACTCACGGCTGCTGAAACTAAACCTCCCATGGCCATTCTGGCGCTTCCCATTAATGCAGCAGCACTTCCTGCATTTCTGGTGAAAGGAGCCAAAGTAAGTGCGGCAGCATTGGGGTTGCATAAGCCATGACCGGTCAGGAATATGAACATCAATCCGATCAGTGTGAATACATTTAACCAATCATTCCAGACTCCTATGATCATAATGAAACCTACGATGGTCTGATAGGTTAAGGCAACTTTAATGACCTGTTCACTACTGAATCTTTTCAATAGAATATGGTTTAGTTGAGTGGATCCGATCATAGCGGTAGCCAATAGTGCGAAGATCCATCCATATTGCTGCTCAGTAACATGGTAGATGTTCATAAAAACATCTGCAGATCCTGAGATATAAGCAAATGGAGCAGCTCCTGCCACACCTCCAATAAGCATGTAAACCAAGAACTGGCGGTTTTTACTAACCTCGATATACTTTTTTAATACTTGCTTTGGCCTCAATGAAACATCAGTATCTGGCTTTGAACCATCCGGTAGAAAGTAATAAGAGGCTATAATGATGATCGTGGTAATTGCAGCTAAAATTAAGAAGACCACATGCCATGAAAAATGGGCAGTGACATATCCTCCCAATGTAGGAGCAATCATAGGGGAAACCGCTATAACCAACATCAGCAAAGCCATAGCCTGAGCAATTTTATTAACCGGAAATATATCTCTGACCAAAGCTTGGGCAGCGACCATACCTGCACATCCACCGATTGCTTGGAAAAAACGCATCAGTATTAAATTTTCCACATTTGTGGTAAAGGCACAGGCCACAGAGGTCAAAACATAAATAGCTAATCCAATATACAGTGGTTTTTTACGACCAAATCGATCCAAAAGCGGTCCATAGAATAACTGTCCAATGGCGATACCAATTAGGTAACTGGTAAGAGACAGTTGGACATTGGCAATACTCGTACCTAGATTCTCTGCAATAGCAGGAAAACCAGGCAAGTACATGTCAATGGAAAAAGGACTTATGGTACTTAAAGCACCTAAAATCAAAATGACTACAAAATACTGTTTCTTACTCATCTCCAAACCTCTTTATTACTTCGATCAAAATAATCTTAATGTTTCTAAACAGGATTTATTTGTGCTTAGTTCATAATTTTCTTTTTGTTTTATTGATTTATGCTTAATCAAATACGGTTTGATTTATTGATCTGTTAAGTATTTGTCTTTTTGTTGTTATAAATAATAGGTGGGTATTTGCTTGTTGATTAGAAAAATTGGCCAAATGGTAGAAAAGTGAAAATTATTCATGGTTGAAAGAAAATAGGTGATTTTATAAAAAATGGATAATAGCAAAAGTAAATAATTTGTAAATACCAATATTGTTTAGAATTTTACCTGTAAGTAATTAGCTATTGCTATAGTAAATCCAGAATTGTTTTAAAATGAAGTCCATTTCATTAGTTTTTTTATTCACTCTTACTTTTTGCATTGCTTGCATAAAGACCGCTTCTGCACAATTGACGACCGTAGGTGAAGCCTTTTGGGTGGGGTTTATGGAGAACTTTACTGAAGAATCATATGGAAATTCAGTCCTGATCATTACAGCCAATGAACCGGCAAAAGGAACAATTGATTTGAGCAATTTTCGTCCCAATTGGACGATAAATTTTGATTTACAGGAGGGCGAAAGTTATACCATGCGTATTTCTACCTACCAAGAAGATTTGATGCACCGCTCTTCAGGTACAATAGAGAATAAGGGAGTGTTTGTTTCTTCTGATGGAAAGATATCTGTGTATGCTTTTAATGAAAGATATAGAAGTGCGGATGGAACTGTCGTCCTACCATTATCTACTTTGGGAAAGGACTATTTGGTGACTTCTCATTTTGAAGTTTCACCCGGAAGTGATAACCCTTTGGTAGAGCTCAATGCCAAAAATGAAAGTTTACTACTTGTGGTAGGTGTGGAAGATGATACGCGAGTTGAAATAACTCCTTCGGTAGATACAGATGATGGAAAATCCGCAAAGGTTCCTTTTGAATTGCTATTGAATGAGGGTCAGAGTATTCAGCTCAGGGCTAGGGGGGATCTCACAGGATCTAGGGTGAGGGTTTTAGGTGAAGATATTGAGGATTGCAAAAATATAGCAGTTTTTGGTGGTAATAAATGGACTGGGGTTGGCCAGTGTGGTGAAGCAAATGACCACTTATTTCAACAAGTTTATCCCATCAGTACCTGGGGAACACAATTTATTCACATTCCTTTTAAGGGAAGGACTTCTGGAGAAATGGTCAAGGTGCTCGCAGCTGCTGATGGCACCGAGGTCAGTCTTAATGGACAGTATTATACGACTTTGAATGAAGGGGAGTATGCCACTTTAGATTTCGAAAATAATGAAGTTGTAGAGATAGAAACAAGCCAACCTGCAGATGTTTCGGTCTTTGCTAAAAGCCAAATGTGTAATGACCAAAGTCAGGATTTATCCACATATGGTGATCCCTTTATGATCAGCTATAGTCCCAACCAGCAGCTCTTAAAAGATGTAACTTTTGAGGCTTTGGATATCATTTCCATTGAGCAGAATTATGTTAATATAATCACTTATTCCAATTCAGTTAATCAAACATTTTTGGATGGACAGAATATTGGTAATCAATTTAACCAAGTCCCTGGTAATGCTGAGTTTTCTTATGCAAGGGTTGAGATTAGTAGTGGTTCTCATCACTTACAAAATAACAATGGCTTTATTGGTTATGTTTATGGTTTTGGCTATCTAGAATCGTATGGCTATTCTGTGGGAGCCAATTTAGAGAATCTTAATTTTGAAGTGGATGCTGAATACAGATTTGAAGTTTTCGGAGAAAAAGTAGCCTGTCTTGATCAAGAGGCCTTGTGGTCAATTGTACCTGAAAATCCAATTTTCACCTATTTTCAGTGGGATTTTGGAGATGGATCTGAAATAAAGGAGGGAAATGAAGTGAATCATACCTTTCAAGAGCCGGGGACATATACCATATCAATAATTGCTGCAGTAAGCCAGTCTTCATGTGATCAACAGGAAGAAATTGTATTTGAAGTAGAGGTATTGAAAACGAGTGGTGAAATAGTTGGCCCCGAAGCTTCTTGTCCTTTTGAAGAAATGACTTATGAATTGATAGATAAAATTGGAATTGAGCGTTATGATTGGAAAATTCAGGGTGGTGAAATCATCAGTCAACAAGACAATACAGTGAAGGTCATATGGGGAGGGGGTAATGAGGAAGCAGAATTACAGGTCCAGCCCTTTACTTTTGAGGGTTGTCCCGGGGAGCCAATAGTTTTAAAAGTGAATATTAGCAATGATATTAGTCCCGATATGCCAAAGGGAGCGGAGGAAGTCTGTTTTGACCCTGATATTAGGTATGAATATATGGCGAATAATGTTATCACTGGAAGGCAAGTGGATTGGTACGTGTCCGGAGGAGAAATCATTTCAGTGAAGAATGATACTTTGGTAGAAATTCGTTGGAATCAACCTGGTGTGACAGGAGAGCTTTGGTTTGAAGAATCAAATGGTGGACAATGTAGTGGCATATCAGAAATATTGAGTGTAAGTGTAAGGGAGGAAATCAAACTGGATGTCACGGTTCAGAACGGTTTGTGTTTTGGTGATCAAAGTGCTTTTATAGAACTGGATGTTATTGAGGGTGCTTCGCCATTTAGTTATTCTTGGGGGCATGATCCCTCCTTAAATTCCTCTAGAGTGGAAGGATTGCCAGAAGGTACATATAGTGTAATGATTACTGATGCAAATGGTTGCCAGAAAAATGTGAATGGTATAGAAGTAGGGTATCCAGATCCTTTAGAGGCAAAAGTAATAGCATTAAATGGTACTAGTTGCTATGGGCGTGCAGATGGATTTGCTGAATTGGCAATTCAAGGAGGCACCAAACCATACGCCATAGATTATGAAGGCTTTGGGCTATCACTTGACAAACTTTCTTTGCCAAGTTTGTCAGGTGGCATTCATGCGTTTACAATTGTTGATAGAAATGGATGTTCAATTCCAATAAGTTTTGAGATCACTAGTCCAGCACCTTTGGAGGTAGGGATTGAGGTGCTAAGAAGAAGTTGTCCTGGAGAGGCAGACGGTGAATTATTTGCTATTCCAAGGGGAGGGCGTGAGCCATTTAGTTATACATGGGACTATGAAAATCAGACTTCAGCTAATTTAAATAATGCCCCTAAAGGAACTTATACAGTAACAGTTACAGATGAAAATAACTGTATCAGTTTTGGCAGTGCAGCATTAGATGAGATGGCACCTGCTGTAAGGATGCCCAATGCTTTCAAACCGAGTGATAACAGTGATTTTCCTTACTTTGAGCCAGTTGCTAATTGCCCACTTATCTATAAAATTATTATTTATAATAGGTGGGGAGAACTAATTTATATGGGGAATTCTGGTTGGGATGGAACCATTGCAGGGGAGAAAGCGCTCCCTGATACGTATAATTACGTTTTGGAGTATACTTATCAATTGGAAGGTAATCAGGTTAGTAAAAATAGCAGAGGTACTTTCCAGATTGTGGATTGATAATTTTTTAGCTCCATAATTTTAAAAGACCTATAGGTCACTTCTTAATAAATTTTACTCATTAATAATTAAATAGGGATGTTTTTGGTATAATTTATAAGAAATTGTGATATAATTAAGATTCTAAATAGTTTACTAATATCATCATTCACCTATTATTATGGGATTCTTATTTAAAAAGCCGTATGCCTAAGGTTAAAATGAGCTATATAAAATACATTTTGCCAATAGTATTTGTACTATTATTTTTTTGCACTAATACGGTATATGGACAGTTGACCACAGTTGGCAAAGAGTTTTGGTTTGGCTTTATGGAGAACAATACCAATGGGGAAAACGGTACTGCTGTAATAGTTATATCGGCTAATGAAGCCGCTCAAGGGACTATAGACCTTAGTAATTTTAGTTCTGGATTGACTTATAACTTTAATTTGCAAGCAGGTCAAAATTATACACTCAGGATTCCTGAAAGCCAACAGGATTTATTAAATAGGAATTCAGGTAGGGTAGAAAACAAAGGTATTCATATTATTTCAGATGGAAAGGTTTCCGTTCATGCGTTTAACGAAAGGTTAAGAAGTGCTGATGGTACAGTTGTACTTCCTGTGACCACCCTTGGCAAAGAATATTATGTTACTTCTCATTTTGAAATTACTCCAAATAATAATAATCAAAATTTAAATTATAATAACGAAAGCCTATTTATGGTGGTGGCTGTGGAGGATAATACAACAGTAGAAATTACTCCAAGTGAAAGAACCATAGATGGAAAGGCTGCTAACACCGCTTTTCAAGTTGTTTTGAATGCCGGTCAAAGCTATCAATTAAAGGCAAGGGCTGATTTGACCGGTAGTAGGGTGAGGGTTCTGGGGACCAGTGCAAATGATTGCAAGAATGTAGCTGTTTTTGGAGGTAATAAATGGACAGGCGTTGGGAAATGTGGTAATGCCAATGACCACTTGTTTCAACAAATGTATCCCATCAACACTTGGGGTAAGGAGTTTATCCACATTCCGTTAAAAGATCGCTCATCCGGTGAATTGGTAAAGATCATTGCTGCAGAGGATGATACCGAAATCAGTATGAATGGTATAAGTGTAGCCAATTTGGATCAGGGAGGGTTTAAAAACTTTGAATTAGGTGCTCAGGATATCAGGTTTATAGAAAGTGATAAGCCGATTTCGGTGACTACTTTTTCCAAGAGTCAAAATTGTAATTTATCTACTGCGCTCTATGAAAATTTAGGAGACCCGTTTATGGTCACCTATAGCCCTAATGAGCAAATGCTGACCAGTATTACTTTTGAGGCTATGAGTGTTCAACAAATTCAATATAACTATGTGAATATCATAGTGGCTAGCTCTTCCGTAGATCAAACGAGATTGGATGGAAGGGATATTTCAGGTGAATTTATTCCAGTACCCTCTAATCCTTCCTATGAGTATGCCAGGATTAATATTTATAGTGGAACACATAAACTTAGCAATGCAGAAGGGTTTATTGCTTATGTATATGGCTTTGGGGAGATAGAGTCGTATGGTTACTCGGTGGGTGCGAGTCTGGAAAACTTAAATTTTTTGGTAGAACCTGAGTATGAATTTGAGGTAGTAGGTGATAAGGTAGCTTGTTTGAACCAAGAGTCTTTATGGAGCATAGAGCCAGAAAATCCGATTTTCACCTATTTTACTTGGGATTTCGGAGATGGTACAGGTATAAAAGAAGGTCAGGAGGTAAATCATACCTTCGAAAATGCTGGCGAATATACTGTAACGGTAACAGCCTCCATAAGTGAAAATTCCTGCGAAGAACAAGAAGATATCTCTTTTGAAGTTATTGTGCTGGAAACTAAGGGAGAAATCATGGGAGCGAATATGGTTTGTCCAGATGTAGATGAAATAATCTATGAGCTGGCCAATACGGAAAATATTGGCAGGGTTAATTGGGAGGTGTTTGGTGGTGAACTTTTAGAATCCGATGCTGAATCAGCAACTGTATTATGGGGTGAGGCCAATGATATGGCATATATTTCCGCTCAACCTTTTACAGAAAGTGGTTGTCCGGGAGAGCCCATTATATTGGAAGTTGAAATTGATCAGAGGATCGAACCAAAAGCTCCTATAGGTCCCGTTGAAATCTGTTTTGATCCCAATGAACTTTATACCTATGAGGTTTCACAAAGAGCTCCTGAAAGAACTTACCAATGGTTTATTACTGGTGGGGAAATTGTTTCTGGTGCTGATGGAGAGTTGGTAGAAGTAAAGTGGGATAATCCTGGAATTCAAGGTGAATTATGGTATGAGGAAGCTAGTTTATTGGATGCAATGTGTGCAGGGATTTCAGAAAGCTTAGATGTAAATGTTAATCCAGAAATTATCAGTGAATACACTAAAGAGGACATTAATTGTTTTGGAGGCAATGAGGGTGAGATCTTGCTTAGCACGAGTGGGGGCACAGCTCCATATTCTTATCAATGGAGTCACGACGAGAATTTGTTAACCAATACAGCTTATGGATTGGAAGCAGGAATGTATAGTGTGACTGTCATAGACAGTAAGGGCTGTGAATTTATTCATAAAGATATTGAAATTAAACAGCCAGATCAGCTTCAAGCTGAGGTCATTCAAGTTGTGGGGACGAGCTGTTATGGAAAAGAAGATGGTGAGCTTAGGGTTCAAGTAAGTGGTGGGGTACCTCCTTATCGTGTAGATTATGAATCAGCGTCATTTCAGTCAAATGAGTTTTATTTGACCAATTTAGCAGGAGGTGAACAGGCTTATTTTATAACAGATGCCAATAACTGCCAAGTGAATATTTCTTTGGAGGTACCAAGCCCAGAACCCATTTTAGTGGATATTGAATTGGTGAAAAAAAGTTGTCCTGGAGAATCTACAGGTGTATTGTTGGCAGTACCAAGCGGGGGGAATGGTCCTTTTACCTATACTTGGGATTATGACCAAAGTACAGGCGCTAGGATTGAGGGCTTGCCCAAAGGAATTTACAGTGTGTCAGTGCTTGATCAAAATGGATGCATTAGCCTCGGTGCTGCTGAAATGCCTGAGGCGGCACCAATTGTAAGGATGCCAACCGGTTTTAACCCAACTGATGATGGGGAGTATAGCTTATTTCAGCTTATTTCAAATTGTAATTTAGATTACGCATTGTCAATCTATAACCGCTGGGGAGAATTGATCTATAGCGGTGCTGCGCCTTGGAATGGCAGGGTAAATGATAATTTGGCTACAAGTGGAAGCTATACCTATTTGATCGAGTATACTTATATATTGGAGGGAAACTCAATTACAGAGCAGCAAAGGGGAGTGTTTACAGTAGTGTATTAAATTGCCCTAAGCGGTTTATATAAAACAAAACAGCCCTGAAAAATAATTCTCAGGGCTGTTTTGTTAAAATTTATCTTACATCAATAAATTTAAGAGATCTAAATTATCATTGAGGTAATTATATTTGAAACGGTTTTCATCCAGTCTTTCAAAAATCCCACCCAAATCATTAGGGTTTTTTAATTCAATTCCTACCACTGCAGGGCCATTTTCTCTATTGTTCTTTTTAGTAAACTGGAAATAGGCAATATCGTCATTTGGTCCTAGGATTTTGGTGACAAAATCTTTGAGCGCACCAGGACGCTGGGGGAACTGAATCATAAAATAATGTTTTAATCCTTCATAGAGCAGTGATCTTTCTTTGATCTCTGCTGTTCTCATGATATCATTATTCCCGCCACTTACTACACAAACTACATTTTTGCCTTTAATTTTTTCTTTGTCATAAAGGGATAACGCTGCCAGGGTCATGGCTCCGGCTGGTTCTACTACTATTCCTTCATTATTATAAAGGTTCAGTATGGTTGTACAAATCCTTCCTTCTGGAACCAAGAGCATCTCATCAAGGTTTTTCTCGCAAATATCAAAGGTCAGATTACCGACTTTTTTTACAGCGGCACCATCCACGAAACCATCTATTTCTTCTAAAGCAGTGTTCTTGTGGTTTTGAATTGAAGTCAACATTGAAGGAGCACCTTCTGGTTCAGTACCAATAATAAGGGTGGAAGGACTGGTTCTTTCAAAGTAAGTAGAGACTCCGGCAGTTAATCCACCACCTCCAATGGGTAAAAACAAATAATCGATAGGGAATTTTGCTTCGTCAAGTATTTCTTTACCTACTGTACCTTGACCTTCTATGACTTTTGGGTCATCAAAAGGGTGAACAAAGACAGCGCCTTTTTCATTACAATAGTTTGAGGCAGTTTTATAGGCATCATCATAAGTATCTCCAGCCAGTATAATTTCTACTCTGTCCTTTCCGAATAGCTTCATTCGGTTAATTTTCTGAGCGGGAGTGGTGGATGGAATAAAAATAGTACCTTGTATATCCAGGTTTTTACAGGCAAAAGCTACTCCCTGTGCATGGTTTCCAGCACTGGCACAGACTACGCCCCTAGCTTTTTCTTCAGCACTTAAACTGGCAATTTTATGGTAGGCACCTCTAAGTTTATAAGATCTTACAACTTGGAGATCTTCTCTTTTTAGGTAGACATTACAACCGTATTCTTCACTCAATTGGTAGTTGTATTGCAGAGGAGTAGGGGTGACCACATTGGCCAAAACATGACTCGCTTGAACGATACCTTCAAAAGAAACAGAATCACTCATGATATTACTTGTAGATAGCTATTTGTCCCTATAAATATAAGCTGTATCTACTGATATATTCTGAATTATCTACCAGTAAATAGCTTTAAAACAAAAAAGCCTTGCTTAGCAAGGCTTTTTGCGGAATGGACGGGACTCGAACCCGCGACCTCCTGCGTGACAGGCAGGCATTCTAACCAACTGAACTACCACTCCTTAGATAAAATCAGTTAACACTATCATTTAATTCTTAGAACGATTCTTGCGGAATGGACGGGACTCGAACCCGCGACCTCCTGCGTGACAGGCAGGCATTCTAACCAACTGAACTACCACTCCTTGATAATAGGTTAACTTCTTTCAATAAAATTTTTAAGCGGAATGGACGGGACTCGAACCCGCGACCTCCTGCGTGACAGGCAGGCATTCTAACCAACTGAACTACCACTCCGTTAATAATATTTATTACTTCTCGTTTGAAGTGATGCAAAGGTAGTAGTATTGTTCTTTAAAGCAAAACCCCATTGTAAAAAAATATTAGCCCCATACCCTAATCCCCCTCTTTTTCAGCTAAATAATTTTTTTGAGATAAATCATCTTCGAGTAGATTCAATGGTTTGATCACCTAAAATTTGGCAAAAACTATATTTTAATAGATTTATCTATTATTGATATTTATCCCAAGAGACTTTATTTCGTTTGATGGCCCCATAGTTGAAGCTAGAAGGTAAGGATATTATAAACACTCAAATGAGTTAGCTAGTTATTAAAAGGGGTATTGTTTATATCGGATAAGCTAGGACAATTGGAAAATATTGAGAATCCTGAACAGAAGCTCAATTTGAAATAAAAGATTGTTATTTTAGTTAATTAGTATTGTTATTTAACGCCACAATGGTTATTAGTCTTAGTAAAAGTAATTTTAATTTTCACCACCGGTCCCGATTTATTGGGAGATTATACAGACTAGCCTATCAAAAGACAGGTTTTTACAGAAATAAATTGAACCCCTAAGTGGAAATCTAAGAAAGCCTATTTTAGTAAAACTAAGGGGCGGGCATAATTAAGTTTATAAGGGATTCAATAGAGCTACTGTTTTAATAAGAGGAGGTTGAATTTTTTCTTTATGCTTGCTAAAAAGAAAAGTGGAATAGATATAAGAAAGGTTTTAAACAAAAAGAATGATATAATGTGGGGCACTCAATGATCAAGGTGGATTTTAAGGGAAATTTCTGCTTTAGGCGGAGAGACGATATCCAAACTGGATATGTGAAAAGTGTGCTTTTTAAATTAGTATTATCGCTGATCTGTTGTGTTTTTTTGATAAATAAGGATACTCTAGCCCAGAAAGCGTCTTTAAAGGATAGAATCCAAAATTACATGGAGGCAAGACAAATCAAAAAAGATTCCTTGATTTCAGCAGGGAAGCCATTTTTAAGCGTGTTTGCGGGCCCAGGATATACACCTGAAGCTGGATTACTAATTGGTGGTGGTTTATTGTACACTTTTACGACAGACCCCAAACAGCCTGATCTGCAACGGTCTTCCATACCTTTATTGGGGATGATCAGCAGTAGGGGAAATATTGGATTAAGTTCAACGATCAATACATTTTGGTTGGGAGATAGGTTAAGGGTAAAGTTGATTACAAAAGTATCCAATGTCAATGATGATTATTTTGGGATTGGTTATGAAACAAATTCGTCGCTTTCCAGGGGCAAAGAAACGACAGCTTATAACCGAGTGTATTTTCAATTTCAGCCTAGGGTCGATTTTAGGATCCTGCCTCATTTATATCTTGGCCTATCTTATTTATACAGCAGTTTTAATGTCAAAGAGACAAATCCTATAATGAACGAAGATCCTAATTATTTGGCATTTGGTCCTAAAATCAAGGAATCAGGCTTGGTGTATTCTTTAACTTACGATAGCAGAGATGTCGTAGTAAATGCCTATAAAGGGTTCTATGCCGCTATTTCCTATTATAATTCAAGCAAGCATTTAGGAGGTAATCAAGATTTTGATGTTATGGATATGGATTTACGCTATTATAAAACCATAAATCGTCCTGGAAACACCTTAGCATTTAGATGGTATGGGAGGAGGGCATATGGTGAAGTGCCTTACAGTGCAATGACCTTAATAGGGGATACTTCTATTTTGAGAGGATATTTAAATGGTCAGTATAGGGATAAAGCTGGAGTGGCTATGGTGGGAGAATGGAGGTATATGTTTTTGGATAAAACAGGGAATAAAAGCAAGCATGGAATAAGTACATGGTTGGGTGCAGGAACAGTTGCCAATGATTTAGGTGAGTTGGAGCACTGGTTGCCAAATTTAGGCTTGGGCTATCGTTTAGAATTGCAGCCGAGGATGAACCTCAGGGTGGATTTTGGTTTGGGAAAGAAGAGCTCAGGCCTTTACTTTAATTTCTCTGAAGCATTTTAGGCCTAATCTATATTTAAAAAATAATTTTCGACATATCATCTAGCTTCTAAAATCTTAAAATAATTATGTATGAAGGGATAATTTAGTTAAATTATTGATAAATAGAATCTTATGGTGACTGCTTAAATAGAAACATTTAATGATCTTTGACTATTAGGTAAAAGTCTATTGAGCAAAGATTTTTCTTCGAGATAATCTTTTTATCTTTGTTTTGGTTAAAAAAATTAAACATGGTCCTAGAATTTGAAAAGCCAATTGCTGATTTAGAGCTTAAACTTCAGGAAATGAAGGAATTGGCTAAAGGCAAAGAGATAGATTTGTCAGCCGATATTCAGTCTTTGGAAGAAAAAATAAAAACTTTGAAGAAAGAAACATTCCAAAATTTAACCAGATGGCAGAGGGTTCAACTATCCAGACATGCAGATAGACCTTATGCTTTGGATTACATTTATGAGATTACCAATGACTTCATAGAAATTCATGGTGATAGAAATGTAAAAGATGATAAAGCCATGATTGGCGGACTTGGAGATATCGATGGACGTACT
This sequence comes from Echinicola salinicaeni, assembly GCF_014280965.1. Classification (GTDB taxonomy): domain Bacteria; phylum Bacteroidota; class Bacteroidia; order Cytophagales; family Cyclobacteriaceae; genus Echinicola; species Echinicola salinicaeni. The sequence goes on along the minus strand of NZ_JACODZ010000008.1, from coordinate 174,125 downwards.
GTAATGTTTATCGGACAACAAAAAGGCCGTAATACCAAGCAAAGACAAGAAAGAAATTTTGGTATGGCCAATCCTGAGGGGTACCGTAAGGCACTCCGTCTTATGAAAATGGCTGAAAAGTTCGGAAAACCAATCGTTACACTCATTGATACTCCGGGGGCATTTCCTGGATTGGAAGCAGAAGAAAGAGGACAAGGTGAAGCCATCGCAAGAAACATCAAGGAGATGTTCATGCTGAAAGTTCCAGTGATTTGTATTATCATCGGCGAGGGTGCCTCTGGTGGTGCTTTGGGAATAGCAATAGGAGATAAGGTGATGATGTTAGAAAATACATGGTATTCTGTAATTTCTCCTGAATCTTGTTCTTCCATTCTTTGGAGAAGTTGGGATTACAAAGAGCAAGCTGCGGAAGCGCTTAAGCTTACCGCTACTGATATGCAAAACAATAAATTAGTTGATGGTATTATTCCAGAGCCATTAGGTGGAGCCCATAAAGATATGAAGGCTATGGCATCTACGATCAAAGCTAATATCCAAGATGCTTTGAAAGAGTTGGATAAAATGAAACCTGAGAAAAGAATTGAAACTCGAATTGATAAGTTTTCGAGTATGGGCGTCGTTAATGAATAGGCGTATAATAGATATAATTAAAACCTCTGTATTGCGCAGAGGTTTTTTTGTTTCTATACTTTAACTGCAGTTTGTTAAATTGCTTTAAATCAATGTTTTATAAAAATATTAATTTCCATATGAACTTACATGTGATCAATACCGGATTCTTTAAATTAGATGGGGGAGCTATGTTTGGAGTGGTGCCAAAGACCCTTTGGCAAAGAACAAATCCCGCTGATGAGAACAATCTCTGTAATTGGGCAATGCGATGCCTATTAGTGGAAGAAGGAAATCGTTTGGTATTAATTGATAACGGGATTGGAAATAAGCAAAGTGCCAAGTTCTTTTCACATTATTACCTTCATGGGGAGGATAGCCTTCATGGTTCTTTGGAAAAAGCAGGCTTTTCAGCAAGTGATATTACAGATAATTTTTTGACGCACCTTCATTTTGATCACTGTGGGGGCGGAGTGCAATATAGATCGGGTACAGATCAATTGGAAATGGTTTTTCCCAATGCCCAGTATTGGAGCAATAAGGATCATTGGAACTGGGCTACTATGCCCAATGCAAGGGAAAAAGCCTCTTTTTTAAAGGAAAATATTTTACCGATGGAAGAAAGCGGACAGCTTTCTTATTTGGATTTGGATAGTCCTAGCTTGTTTGATGGTTTTGATTTTATTACTGCTGATGGACATACTGACAAACAGATGATTCCAAAAATAAAGTACAAAGGAAAAACCATTATCTTTGCAGCAGATTTGCTCCCCTCAGTAGGCCATATCCCTTTGCCATATGTGATGGGCTATGATACAAGACCACTAAAGACCTTGGAAGAAAAAAAGGCCTTTTTGGAGGAAGCAGCAGAAAAAGAATATATCCTTTTTTTGGAACATGATCCTGTACATGAATGCTGCACAGTAAAAATGACTGAAAAAGGGGTTAGGCTTGACCAAACATTTTCATTGAGTGAAATCTAAAATTAGAATTGCTATAGCTTTGTCCGGTGGCGGAGTAAGGGGGATTTCTCATTTAGGCGTTTTAAAGGCTTTGGAGGAATCAGGGATTCAACCTGATCTGGTATCTGGAACCAGTGCAGGTGCCATTGTGGGCGCCATGTATTGCTATGGCTATTCTCCTGATGAAATTTTCGAGATTATTATCAACACCAACTATTTTAAGTTTGTCCGTCCAGCGATAAGCCGAAAAGGGTTGCTTAAGATGGATGTCCTGGAAGAATTGTATAGAGTACATATGCCAAATACTAATTTCTCCAACTTGGAAAGAAGACTAAGTATAGCGACAACGAATATTAAAAAAAGCAGGGTAGAGTACTTTTCAGAGGGAGATTTTATTAGACCTTTAATGGCCTCAACCTGTATTCCGGGCATGTTTGAACCCATTGAGATGGCTGGTGAGTATTATATTGATGGAGGCGTATTAAATAATCTGCCAGTAGAGCCACTGATTGATACCAGCGATTGGTTGATAGGCGTTAACTGTAATCATTTACCTGATGTAGCCAATATAAGCAATGTCAAAAGACTGATAGAAAGAACAGTGATCATGTCGATGAACTATAATGTATATAATAGAAAATCTAAATGTGATTATTTTATAGAAGCAGAAGGTTTGGCCCAATATGGGGTTTTTGATCTTAAGAAAGCTAAGGAATTATTTACAGCAGGTTATGAGGCTGCCAAAAATTATATTATTAACCATCCGAGTTTGGCCGATTTGGGTCAAGCGGAAAAAATTATTCGTAACAAATGATGAAACAACTGGCCCGTTTTGTATTCTGGATTACTGGTTGGAAAGTAGCAGGTGCTTGGCCAAAAGGTCTTAAGAAAGCGGTAATGATTGCGATTCCCCATACCAGTAATTGGGATTTACTTTATGCACGAGCTGCCTTTTATATTATGGATGTTCCTGTAAGGTTCACTATCAAGAAAGAAGTTATGGTAGGTCCATTGGGTTGGTTTATTGGAGCTTTAGGAGGCATATCCATAGATAGGAAGAAGGTGGCAGGTAAGAGAAAACAAACCTATACTGAAGCAATGGTGGACATGTTGAATAATGCGGATGAATTGGTAGTAATGGTGACACCTGAAGGTACAAGAAGCTATGCTAAAAGATGGAAATCAGGATTTTATCATGTGGCCATGGGAGCAAATGTCCCAGTGGTAATCGGTTTTTTGGACTATAAAAAGAAACAAGCAGGTATAGGCCCTGTAATCCAACCGAATGGTAATATGGATGAACAGATCGAAGAAATGAAGGCCTATGGCCGTACCGTTACGGGTAAATACCCAGATCAAGGCATTCGATAAGAACCAGTCATTTGAAATTATTTTTATATTAATGCCGGTACCTCTTTTGTACCGGCTTTTTTCTGTTTATATTTTCTGTATATCCGCAAAGACACCAGTAGCTTTTTGTAAATAAGATATTCTTTCAGTAAGAACACAAATGTCCAAAGAAACGATATTTTATTCCGTGCAAACCTGTCTTTCGCCAGGTAGATCTGTGGAATCTCCCGATAAATCTGGACAGGTTGTGAGAAACAAGTTTACTGGTGTAATAACGGATAATCATATTATATTTTTAAAACATGATCCAGAAAATAAAAAAGCTTACGGTTTTTAGAATATTGAAAGACAGTATTCAGACGTTCGGCAATAGTGATTCTATGACCTTTGCGGCTAGCACGGCTTTCTATACGATCTTTTCCATGCCGGCAGTATTGATTATTTTAATCAATATAGGGGCTACTTTTTATAATGAGGGGACTGTAAGGGAAGAATTATTGGCCCAAATTTCTAAATTAAGTGGTGCAGAAAGTGCCGCAACCATAGATAGCATTATTTATAATGCCACGGTGGATAGTGATGGTATTATTGGCAAGTCAATCGCCATAGCGGTTTTGGCTTTTAGTGCGACCACGGTTTTTGTAAGCTTGCAGAATAGCATCAACCATATCTGGCATATCAAATCCAAACCAGAAAAAGGCTTGGTAAAGTTCATTATCAATCGGCTTTTGAGTTTTTCAATGGTGGCCTCTATAGGCTTCATTCTTTTGGTTTCTCTAGTGGTGGATGCGCTAATTGTGGTTTTCTTTAATCATCTTTCTGAAATATTTCAAGGTGCTTCCTTCTATCTTACCACCATTACCAACTTTGTACTTACTCAAGCCTTGATGGTGGTTATTTTTGGATTGATGTATAAAATCCTTCCAGATGCCAAGGTTAAATGGCGGTCAGTTTGGATGGGTGCAGTGGTTACCATGATCTTATTTGCCCTAGGAAAATACCTTATCGGCTTTTATTTGGGAAACAGTGAAATAGGCAGCGCCTATGGCACTGCCGGTTCTTTGGTTGTGATATTGGTATGGGTTTACTATTCTGTGATTATCTTTCTGTTTGGGGCCAGTATTACGTACTATATAGCTGAAAAAACAGGTCGAGGCATTCGGCCTATCAAAGAAGCTGTAAAGGTTGAGATTGTAGAAGTAGATGAAGATGAGCGGGAAAATTAATATTAACTGGTATAGCCTCCATCTACCGTGAAAATAGACCCTGTGGTGTAGGAGGCAGCAGGAGAGGCCAAAAATAAAGCCAATGCCCCTATTTCTTCCACCTTGCCCAGTCGCTTGATCGCTAATCTTTTCATGATACTATCCATTACTTGGTCATTGGACCATAAAACTTGGCTGAATTTTGTTTTTACTACACCAGGGCAAATGGCATTGACCCTGACTTTATGATTGCCCCATTCTTTCGCACAAACTTTTGTAAGTGAGTGCAAGGCAGATTTACTGACACTGTAAATTCCCAATTGAGGTTCCGGGGTGATGGCTCCAATGGAACTAATATTGATGATGGAAGCATTTGAAGACTTCCTTAAATGTGGCAAGCAAAGTTTGGAAAGTTCAAACGGAGCCCTGACATTAACCGCCATGATTTTATCAAATAACTCCATGCTCGTCTCATGTACTGGGCCACAAAATGGGTTTATACCTGCATTATTGACCAAGATATCTATTTGTCCATAAACCTCTATGGTTTTATTTACGAGCAATTCTAACTCATCGGGATGGCTGACATTGCAAGCCACACCTATAACGTCATAGCCTTTATCATTTAGCCTTGTAGCAACCTCATCCAAGGCTTCTTGATTTCTACTGCTAATGACTACTTTTGCACCTGCTGCAGCAAAAAATTCGGCAATGCTGAGCCCAATACCTTTACTAGCTCCAGTAATTACTGCTACTTTGTTGTTCAAAGCAAATAACGATGATAAATCCATTGATTTTAAAATTTTATAAGGCTTTCAAAAAAACAACTTAATTTAAAAAAATCTATGGCAATTGGTCTTAATTTATAGTTTTATTTTATTAAAAATCCTATCAGTAGAACTGTTTGACCCTTAATAAAATAGGTGTGAAAATAACATTTGTAAATAAATGCAAAAAGCCCGCTTCAGTGAAGCAGGCCTTTTGATGAGGTAATATATCAGATTTAGAAATTCGAAATTTAAAATAAAGATCCTTGAACGGCTTTAGGTCTTTGAGCTTGTACCGTTCCCTTTAACATATCCTGGATCAGTTTTATGAAACCATTCTGCCAGTTTTCATTACTGATTTTAACTTCTTTGTTCTCGTAATTGATTGGGCCTCTTAACCGCTCAAACCCTAATAACATGGTCCATATGGTGTAAAACGTGATTTCAGGTTGTAAATCTGGCCTCATACTACCATCTCTCACACCATGGGAAATAATCTGAATGCCTATTTTGGCAGGATCATGTTGTACTTCGAGTAATTCTGTGAAATTTGGACTTTCTATAATAAGCGGGTCTATTTGTTTCCTTTTCTCTGGATCATTGTATTGATCCATAATTCCCATAAAATTCAGGATGGCATCCTGATACATCTTATTGTTCTCCGTAAATTCAATAAAGCTCTCTATTAGGATGTTGATCATTTCTGATCCGGATTTACCCTTACTTTTTTGGGCATCCCTAAAGACATCTTTTAATTCTTCAAAGGCTTTACGGGTAACAGCCATGTATAAGTCTTCCTTATTTTTGTAGTAAAAATAAATAAGACCTTTACTCATTTTGGCCTTTTTGGCTACCTCATCCATTTTGGTATTATGGTAACCCTTTTCAGCAAAAAGCCCAATGGCTGAATCTAAAATCTCTTTCTCTTTTTTTTGTCTTTCGTACTTCCCCATTGCAATATGAATAGGCTGGTTTTAAATGAGGTTTAAAGTTATTGAACTTTATTTAATAATTGTAGGAAAATATAAAAAATAAAACAGTGATAAGCTAGATGAATAATAGAAGTGTTAAAAAATAATATACTGATTTATAATTGTTTAAGTGTTGTTGTTTGAGTGGTTTGTTTAAATAAAAAAATATTGATTTTAAATAGGAGAGACTGTCTCATACCTGTCATTTTGTTATTATAAATAAGTCTCTTGAGTTATTTATTCTCTAAATTAATTCAGAGAGATGCTCCTTTATATCCGTCGATCAATGTGGATAAGCAGCTTACAAAAATCTGGATTATGAGACAGCCTCTTGGCTTTTAACCATTTACTTTAATAATGAAGTAATTCTTTTTTCCCTTTTGAACAAGTAAGTATTTTCCTTGTAATAACTCTAAGCCATCCATGTTTGCTTGAGGATCATTAAGTTTAACTTTATTGATACTTACGCCTCCACCTTGGATCATTTTTCTTGCTTCCCCTTTGGATTTAAAGATCACGTCTTGGCCCTTATCGCCTAACAAATCTAAAATACCTTCTATTGCGTCGAACTCAGATTGGCTTATTTCTACTTGTGGCACACCATCAAATACTTGAAGGAAAGTTCTTTCATCCAAGGATGCCAAGTCTTCAGTAGAAGATTTACCAAAGAGAATCGAAGAAGCCTTTACTGCCATTTCATAATCAGCCTCGGAATGCACCATAATGGTTATTTGCTTTGCAATCTCTTTTTGAAGGATTCTCAAATGAGGAGCTTCGGCATGCTCTTTCTCCAAACCTTCGATGGTGTCTTTATCTAAAGTCGTGAATATTCGGATATATTTGGTGGCATCTTCATCCGAAACATTGAGCCAAAATTGATAGAAGGCGTATGGTGAAGTCTTTTCAGGATCTAGCCATACACTTCCTCCTTCCGTTTTACCAAACTTAGATCCATCTGCCTTGGTGATCAACGGGACAGTAAGCGCAAATGCACTGCCACCATCCATTCTTCTGATCAGTTCTGTTCCGGTTACTATATTTCCCCATTGGTCAGAGCCCCCCAGCTGCATGGTACAGTTTTTATTCTTCCAAAGGTGGTAAAAGTCATATCCTTGGATCAACTGGTATGAAAACTCGGTAAAGGAAAGTCCATTTCCTTCTTCCAATCTTCTTTTTACACTGTCCTTGGCCATCATATAATTTACTGTAATATGCTTGCCCACATCACGGATAAAGTCAAGGAACGAAAATTGGGACATCCAGTCATGGTTATTGACCAATTCTGCTTTATTTTCTTTGTCTTCAGCAAAATTCAAGAATTTCCCCAATTGCTTTTTGATACTGGCAATATTATGATCAAGGGTTTCTTTGTCCAAGAGATTCCTTTCAGCAGACTTGAAGGAAGGGTCACCGATCATACCAGTAGCCCCGCCGACAAGGGCGATTGGCTTATGTCCTGAACGTTGGAAGTGTAAAAGTGTCATTACACCTACCATATGTCCAATGTGCAAAGAATCGGCAGTTGGGTCAAAGCCTAGATAGGCAGAAGTTATGCCTTTGTTTAGGTGCTCTTCCAATTCCGGAGTCATGTCCTGAACCATGCCTCTCCAACGCAATTCTTCTATAAAGTTGTTCATATTTATGTTTTGCTACTAATAATCTAAACGAGCTGCAAATATAGGTTTTGCCGATTTAGAATTAAAGGAAAGCCTTGATATTTGACCTTATCAATAAATGTAAATTGGATTAATTAATTTTTTAAGGGAGTTTAGTCCAGTCGCTCCATGACCAGGACAAGTTTATCAGCCTTTGGACTTATAGCCATTCTAGAAATATTACCATACCCCGGAAAGGTGACTTTGGCGATTTTTTCCCAATCCTGGCTTTTATTGACTCTTTTCACGTATAGATGCTGGCCTTGGGCCATTAACATCGTGTTTTTGTCAATCCAGATAAAATCTTCACTGTCAGTCAATGCAGTTCCATAGTTTCCTACAACTTTTTCTTCAATGTCAAAGGACTTGATCTCAAATGTGGGTTTGCCATTTAAGACCACACTGGCACTTTTATCGATATAAGTGATTTCACTGGTATTTGGTCTTTTTTGGATACTTCTACCGATGTTTTCAGCGATGGGAAGTATGTTCTCACGACTAAGTGGATATATTAGTTTATTTGGCTCTCCAAGCACAAACATAGCAGCAATATTATTATACCAAGTATAATATCCCACAGGTGCTATATCGTCATATAAGAGCTCAGGTTCACCAAAATTGATAGGGTATAACCAAAGTCTTTGAATACTATCTTCCTCCACAGTGACAGCAGAAATATACTGGCCACAATCCGTTAGTTTTGGTGAAAACTCACTCTTTGTGTCAGTACGGGTCATATTGGTAAAGCTATCCTTATCATAACTATAAAGTATGATATCACTATTACCTTCATCGGCTATGGAAGAAAAAGCTACTTGCTCGTTATTGATGAAAAAGGGTTGATTATCATATCCCGGCCTGTCAGTAAGCTTTTTAGCACTCCCAGGGACTATGCTGAATTTCCCGAAAAACTTTTTGGATTCTAGGCTTATAAGATCAAAAGATTCCTGTGCATGAATGGAATGAGTAGCTAATTTGAATATAATTATCATCGCAAGGACAGCGATTTTCTTCAGTCTAAACATATAAATGACCATTATTTATGATAGTTGCTCTAAAATTACAAAAGGAATCTAGAATGAAGAATTTCTTGCCAGCTAATCCTACAGTGGTCAAGGGTATTTTATATAAAAAGTTAAAAATAAGTGTTCGAAAACGGTCATTTTTTGTACGTTTACGTAGCAATGGATTTTTGAAAAAGGGGCTTAATTTATATTGAGGCACTTTTTAAGATATGGCATCCTTTTCGTATTTTGATTTTCAGATGAAAAGTAAAGTTAATCACTTCAGAAGATTTCCAACCGAACTGCTATTTTGGTGTTTGGCGATAGTGGCTATTTTAATGATTGATCCCCATTCGCAGACACATTTTAGTATTTGTCCACTAGATATCCTTGGGATTGATTGGTGCCCGGGTTGTGGATTGGGAAGGAGCATGAAACTCTTTGCTACAGGTGAATTTTTAGCATCTTTTGAAATGCATCCTTTGGGAGGCATAGCTTGGCTAATCATTGCTTTTCGGATAAGTGAATTGGTGAAACTATTAAAAACAACAAGTAATTATGGCTAATGTATTGAAGCACCTTCCGGAATTGGAAGGAATGGAACTTGGATATATCCAAGGAATCCTTAAAAACATGGATGATGAACAGGCTAACCTTTTTGCCCAGGTTTATAGGGCAAGAAGAAAAGATAGTCAAATGGTTTTGATTTTGGCTCTACTAGGCTTTTTCGGCTTTGCTGGCCTTCATCGGTTTATTTTAGGGCAAATAGGCCTCGGGATATTGTATTTCTTTACCGTGGGACTTTGTTTTATAGGAACCATTGTGGACTTGGTGAATTATAAAAGCTTGGCCTATGAATATAATATAAAAGTGGCTCACGAAACTTTATCTGTAATGAGCAATGGAATGGGCCAAACATTTAGTCAGGAAAAGGAACAAAATGATAAAAATGATGAAGCTTAATCGAATTTTATTATCCCTGGCTGTTTTCACTTGGGCAGTATTTCTTCCAGGCTGTGGCTATTCCCAAATGACTGTGGTTGCTGATATTGAGGAATCATTTTCAGGGATCAATGAGGTGGAGCTGTATGGTGGTCCTTTGGAGCTGTCCTATGAGGGGAAGGATGGCCTCAGCGATGTTTCATTGAGCGCCTACTTGGAAACCAATAGGGATAATGGAGTGAAAATTAGCTATGAAGTTGATGGGAATAAACTGATCGTTAAATGGGATCAAAGTGAAAGATCAAGTTCTTGGGGAAATTTTAGACACGAAGGCTATATCAGTTTGACTGGACCTAAAGCAATCCAATTGGAAGTATCAAGTGGTTCTGGAAAGGCTTTTGTTTCTAATATTGAATCAGAAGAACTAACAGTTTCTGCTGGATCTGGCCATATAGAAGTTAATGACTTGGATGTCAATCAAGTTTACCTTTCTGTTGGATCAGGACATATTGAGGGTAGGGATATTGTAGGAAATATAGACTGTAAGGTTTCTTCCGGTCATGCAGAGCTGGAAGATATCGAAGGAAATATCAATGTGGTGGCTAGCAGTGGCAAGTTGAGCTTAGAAGATGTCAATGGTGAAGTAAGCGCTGTCGTGAGTTCTGGAAAGGTTGTCTTGGAGGATATTGCTGAAGTGGCCAACCTTACTAGTTCTTCTGGTTCAATTAGTGGAAATGATGTAGGCTTAGGGGCTGCCACAAATTTGAAATGCTCTTCAGGATCTATAAAGCTGATCACCAATAGCAACTTAGAGGATTATAATTTTGATTTGGTGGCCAGTAGCGGACGAATTAAGGTGGGCGATCAAAGCAAGGATAAAAGTTTACAAATCAACAATAATGCGGAAAATACAGTACGGGGTGCCGTAAGTTCCGGAAGTATTGTGATAAATAATTAACAACTGATTTTATTTTTTCTGGACCAGGAATTCCCAATTGGGGAATTCCTTTTTTGTTTTTTGGCAATAGGAACTTTATATAAAGTTATGGAAATAATTATCACTTATAGAGAAATTGGCTAGGTGGGCTAACGGAAGGTGGATACAAGATAGTTTGGGATAATTGCTAAATACTTGGCTGAAATTTAGTATTTTGATTGCATTATAAACCATTAAACAACAAATAATATGGGGTATATCATATGGTGGATTATTTTCGGCCTGATAGCCGGTCTTTTAGCAAAATGGATAATGCCTGGAAAAGATCCTGGAGGTTTTATTGTTACAATCTTGATTGGAATAGGAGGAGCCTTTGTAGGAGGTTTTATCGGTCAGGCTTTGGGTTTTGAGAGTGCCGGTGGAACTGGGATGGGCTGGGGCTTGATTTGGGCGGTAATTGGAGCATTGATCATACTTTATGTCTGGAAAAAACTGATTGGCCCAAATGTCTCTAAAAAATAGCCATATCAGAATGTGAATAAAAAAGGGATTTCCGACAGAAATCCCTTTTTTATTACATAGGCTTTGAAATCCACGGTATCTCTACTCTTCTGTTGCGTATAAAGCTTTTCCGGCTTCTTCATATTTATCGCCTTCTATCCATTTTGGTTGATCAGGAGCATTGGCAATATTTTCTGCAGTGAGTAGATAGGATTTCCAATATTTCATTGCATAATCCAAATCGAAATTGTCCACTTCATCTGCTGCTTGATGATAATATTTCATAATTTCAGCATCAAAAGCTGTGAAACCTAAACTGAAAGTGGGAGCAGGGATACCTTTTTTGGCAAAGTTCACATTATCTGATCTGTCATATAATCCCTGTTCAGGTGATGGATCAGCAGTTACCCTCAATCCATAAGCATCAACAGCTTCCTTGATCAAATGGTCAGCAGAAGTTCTTCCAAATCCAATGACTGTTATAATCTCGGTGTCATTATATCCACCATTATCAATATTTAAATTATAGACCACTTTGTCCAAAGGAACCATTGGATTTTCAGAATAATAAGCAGACCCCAATAGTCCTTTTTCCTCGGCTGTCCAAGCACAAAGTAGGATGGAGCGCTTAGGTGGATTTTCAGCAAAATATTTAGCAGCATTGATGATGGCTACAGTTCCTACTGCATTATCTCTAGCGCCATTATAAATACTGTCTCCTTCTGCATCTGGCTTACCCACACCTATATGATCGTAGTGGGCGGAAAGCATGACATACTCATCTTTTAAGTTTGGATCTGTTCCTTCAATTGTAGCAATTACATTTTTGCCGGTTATGGATAGGTTTTTCTTTCCTTTAATGTTGAGGTCAATTTCTGAACCAGGGGATTGGTCAATGGATTTAATCAAACTACCATTAAGGTCTTTGGTCCATATATAAGGAATTCCAGCTTCCTTTGGATCACCTTGGGCAATGGTCATTTGTGGTTTGTTCAGATAGTTGGTCAATAGACTCCATGGAGTAGTGGGGAGATTGTACATCTCTATCAAGGCAAGTGCTCCTTTTTCTTCAGCCAGGGCCAGTTTCTTTCTTCCTGCTGCAAACAGTTGTGAGGGGCCCATTTGCTCAGGTCCGCCAACTCTTACAATCAAAATTTTACCTTCTATATCTTTACCTTCCAAATCTTCTTCTAATCCATAACCAGCTACAACAGTTTCATATTTCCCTTCAATAGCCTTACCGTCCAAAACTAGAATTTCTTGACCTTGAGTCAAGGTTTCGTCTCCGTATATAATAGACCCTTCATTAGGTGGGTTGGAAATCCTGAAAGGAACTTCCTGAAAATAATTTTCAGCTCTATCAATAGGCTGTGCATCATATTTCCAGAATTGCTCCGCGATATATCTCGCCGCAATATCTATTTCAGATCGAGCAGCATCCCGGCCTTTTAGTTCATCTGAAGCTAAATACCTGAAATGGGAGATCGCTTCCTTTTCCCTGATGGATTGGTCTATTTTATTTTGCTGTGCATCAGTATAAGTGGGCATAAATGCCAATCCTGCCAAAAATGAATAAAGTAGGTTTTTCTTCATGAGCTTTATTTAAAATTAGATGGCTAAATATAATTGATTTATAGCAGAGTTAGTTCCTGATTGGATACTTAGGTCTTCTTCAACCTATTAGTGGATGAAAATGAGGTCATTAATAAAATTATGGTGAATATGGACTATTTTTTATATGCAACATTGTTTCATTTTTGTTTAATATTATTACTTTTGCAACTATGTTGCGTTTATGGTTTTGATTATGTTTATAGAAAGCATCTTATTATTATCCTTGATAAATCCTGTTCCAAGTGGAGAGAATAGCACCAATGTACAGATGGACGCTTCTCCAATCTATGCTCAACTTCAGCAGCAGAAAGATTCTACTATCAATAAAGAAACAATTAAGACCTATGAATTGGGCCAAGTGACAGTTTCTGATCATTTAGAGCAAATGATAAAAGAGGAATCCTCCAATATCTCTTTTGTAAGAAAGGATTTTCTCCGGAAAAATAGGGGAAATAGCCTAATGAAGACAATGGAAAGATTGCCAGGAATAAATACGGTCGGAATTGGCTCAGGTACTTCCAAGCCATTGATAAGAGGATTGGGCTTTAATCAAGTTGTTGTGCTCACGAACGGTATTAAGCATGAAGGACAGCAATGGGGGGCCGATCATGGATTGGAATTGGACCAATATAATGTTGATCAAGTGCAGATAATAAAAGGCCCTGCATCTATAAGTTATGGCTCAGATGCAATTGCTGGGGTGATAGATATAAAGGACAAATCCATTTCAGACAGGGGAAGCCAGGGAGGGAGCCTTATTTTGAATGCCAAATCCAATACAGCTTGGCTCGGGGCTTCGGCTAATGTTTATGGACGAAGGGAAAAATGGTTTTATGATATGCGTCTCAGCTATGCTTCCTACGGGGATTTTAAGGTGCCCGCTGATACCGTTTATGTTTATGACTTTGGGGTCGCCTTAGATCAGGGCAAGGTGCGGAATACTGCAGGAAAAGAATTTGATTGGTCTGTTAAGCTGGGATATGTGGAAGGTTCCTTGAAAAATACCCTGACCGCCGGAAGGGTATATATGAAATCAGGTTTTTTTGCCAATGCCCATGGATTAGAGCCGCGCAATGTCAATGAGGAACTACATGATAGCGCCAATAGGGACATACTTTTGCCCCATCAGGAAGTGGGACATTTTAAACTCATTGATCAGTTTTCCTATAGATTTGAAAAACATCTCATAGAAGCTGATTTCGGCTTCCAGCTAAATGAAAGGAAAGAGTGGAGTCAATATGTCAACCATGGTTTTATGCCGCCTAATTACCCCGATGAATTGAGCTATTCCTCCACATTGGAGCGTTCATTTGACAAAAAAGTCTTCAGGATGCAGCTCAGAGATGAATGGTTCCTTAATAAACATCAATTACAGTTTGGGCTAAGTGGAGAGTGGGAGATTAATGAGATTGGAGGATGGGGATTTTTAATACCCGCTTATCAGAAAGTTGGTTTTGGACTTTATGCCTTAGACAAGTTCAAGATTAATGAAGAGTGGCAAATACAAGGCGCTTTGCGATATGATCATAGCCGAATAGCCATTGAGGCGTATCAGGATTGGTTTCCATCCACTGAAGAGCAGGAAGAGCAGCCTTCCGACTATTTGTACCGCTCTCAAGCCACCACTAGAACATTCAATAGTAAGGTTTGGGCTCTGGGCTTTAATTATAATCCCGGAAAGTACAGTTTTAAAGGGAATTTAGGTACGGGTTTTAGGGTGCCTATAGCAAAAGAATTGGGTGCAAATGGGGTGAATTATCACTATTATCGATATGAGAGAGGAAATGCTGAATTGTCTCCTGAACGATCCTATCAATTGGATTTGGGTGGAACATTAAAAGAAGATCAATGGCTGGTAACTTTCAGTCCATTTTTTAATTACTTCTCCAATTATATTTACCTCAGTCCATCTGCTAAATATGATTATCTATACGGGGCAGGCAATCAGGTGTTTAATTATTCCCAGTCAGAAGTAGTCCGTTTTGGTGGTGAACTTTCTGTAATTCACCAAATCAATAAATCCCTGGATGTTGAGTTATTGGGTGAATATGTTTATAGTGAACAGGTTTCTGGAGATAAAAAAGGATACACATTGCCATTCTCACCACCGCCCTCAGTCTTACTAAATACTACTTACAAACCATTATGGACCTTGGGTCTGGGAAAACCATATTTAGCCGTGGACTATAGGTTGACCGCTAGTCAGAATCAGATTGTACCACCGGAGAAAATGACTCCTGGATACCAACTGGTGGATTTGAGGTTTGGGGCTGAGTTTAATGTGTTCGATTCGCCCCTCCAATTAGATTTTCAAGTCAGAAACCTTTTCAATACCAGGTATTTGAACCATACCAGTTTCTATAGATTAATTGACCTTCCAGAACAAGGAAGAAGTTTTAATATTTCTTTTCAATTAGATATTTAAAAATAAAATGAAGAAACAAAACTATGTATGCATCCTATTGGCTTTATGCTTTGGCTGGGCAATATCGTCCTGCTCTGAAGATGATGTACAGCCAGATTTAGTCGATCCCCAGATTACCAATATTGAGATTGGTTATGATAATCAGAAAGAAGGAATAGTAGGGGAGGATTTTCATTTCAATGCAGATATTGTGGCAGGGGAAAAAATCGAAACCCTAACCGTTCAAATACTACAGAAACAGGATCAGTCATACACTGAAGAATGGGAATATTTTGTGGAATGGAATGAATATAAGGGGTTGAAAAACACTAATGTGCATAAACATTTTACCATTCCTGAAAATGCTCCAATAGGTATCTATGATTTTATTTTTACTGTGGTAGATACCAATGGAGTCCAAATAAAAATTAAGGAAGAATTATACATTATCAGCTAAAGAATAATATGAAGTATATAAATCATAATGGCATTTTTAGTACTTGCTTGCTTTCCATTTTTGTTTTCTTGATAGCCAGTTGTCAAATCAGTGAAGATGAGCAAGACTTGATTTCACCTGAGATTGATAATAGTTTTTTAGGGGCTTTTCCAAGGCAATGTGCAGTGATCAAAAGAGGAGAAACATTTGTTTTTAGAGCTGTATTCAAGGATAAGGTGGAATTAGGTAGTTACAGTCTGGATGTGCACCACAATTTTGACCATCATTCCCACAGTACTGAAGTGAATGACTGCAATATGGATCCGGTAAAGACGGCCGAAAATCCATTTTTGTTAATTGAAAGTTTACCTATTCCTGAAGGATTAAAAACCTATGAGGCAATCATGGAAATTACTGTTCCAGAAGATGTAGATCCAGGAGATTATCATTTTATGATTAAAGTTACCGATAAGGAAGGCTGGCAAACCCTTAAGGGAATAAGTATAAAGCTAGATTGACCAACATTCAATAATTTGGATTACACCAATCATCTATTGGGTAAAACACTCATTAGTTAGGATGAGTATGTCTTATTTCATTTTGCAACAATATTGCATTTAATGCATTACACTATAAATCAATTTTAATTTCTTAAAACAAACTATTTATGACACAGTTTATCAAAAGATCGTTTTTTCCTGTTTTGTTCGCTGTATTGCTAGGTTTTTCATGCACAGAAGATGATGAGCCAATGATTCCCAAGGAAGGAATTGAAAAAGCCCATTTGGTTTTTACAGCACTTTCCGGGGATGACCATCTAAGTGCCCATGGGGATCACTTCCATGGAATTGATGGGGCTACTGAAGGGGAGTCTGTTTCCGTTGAATTTGATGCAGAGGGAAATGCGATAGGTGGTGGACACCTTCACTTGGATCCTGAAGTAATCTATAAGGTAGAGTTACAGGCTTGGGACTATCAAGGAAATCGTGTTGAGGAAGACTTTATCAGCAATAAAGCTACAGCAGACCAATATAAAGCATTTTTAATCGGAAGTGATTTTATATTAAATCCTGATACTGACGATGAATCAGGAGCCATTTTTCAACCAAGAGACATGGAATATGGTGATGGCTCACCTGTAGATGGCAAATACGAAGTGACAGGCATTTTAAGCTATTTCATTGTAGGAGAGTCTAATGAGGGAGGGGCAAGAGCTGTTTCTTATGTGCTTAGGAAGTTTGATGATTTAGCTACCAAGGCTAATGTTGAACGTATTGATTGGAATGCTGATGACTATGAAGAGCGATTTGCAGGAGAAGATGTCTTGGACCTTAAGTTTGAGATTCATGCAGAGCATGAAGAAGAAGATGATCACGATCATGATCACTAAGAAAAACAAATATAGATTTGGTTAGTGGAATAAAAAGCCGGCTTTTATTGGGGGTCGGTTTTTTTATTTACGCTATGATATTTTCCCAGCCAAAGGATTGAACAATTTTCATAAAGTAGTCCGGTGGGTTTGCCTTCACCCGAATGACTTCTTTGGTTATGGGGTGGATAAATTCTGTTTTCCAGGCATGCAAAAGCATATTGTGCATTTGAAAATGCATCCGAAAAAATCTGTTTTGACGATTGTCCCCATGTGTATTATCCCCAATAATATAGTTTCTTTCATGCGCCATATGCC
This sequence comes from Echinicola salinicaeni, assembly GCF_014280965.1. Classification (GTDB taxonomy): domain Bacteria; phylum Bacteroidota; class Bacteroidia; order Cytophagales; family Cyclobacteriaceae; genus Echinicola; species Echinicola salinicaeni. The sequence goes on along the minus strand of NZ_JACODZ010000008.1, from coordinate 157,081 downwards.
TACGAATCTGGTGCATTCTGCCGGTGAGAGGGTAGGCCCTTACCAAAGAATATCGGCTTGTCTCATGCATAGGGGAGCTTGCAAAAGGAATCTCAACCTCTGCCAGTCTGAGGTATTCCGTTTGGGCTTCCTGCAACTCTTTTTTTAGCTTCTTTTTTAATGGATGATCTATAAGGGCTTCTTTTTCCTTGGTATAGCCTCTCACTATGGTCAGATAGTATTTTTTGATTTCATTGTTGGTAAACAGTTCCTGGAATGGGGCAACCGCTTCTGATGACTTGGCAAACCAAAGTATACCCGAAGTAGGCCGGTCAATACGATGTAGCGGATAGACTTTTATGCCTATTTGATCACGAAGCGTTTGTAAAGCATAAACAGGTTCATCATCCATGGCAATATTGGATTTATGTACCATCATACCTGCTGGTTTATTGACAGCAATATAATACTCGTCTTGGTATAGTATTTCCAGTTCCATCCAAAAGGGGTTTCAATAAAAAGGCCTCTCCAAAATAAACAGGAAAGGCCTTTAGCATCTTATATTCCTGCAAATCCTAGATTTTCACCCAAGCCTGCTTTTTATTACTTTCTATGATTCGCTCACAAATCAACAATTCTCTGTATCCATCAGCAAAAGTAGGGAAGCTTGGCGCTTCTGGCTGCTTTCCTTCAGCAACAGCCGCATACACTTCTTTGAACATTTGCTTAGAGGTATCTGGAAAGCCTTCATTATGACCACCAGGGAAACTGATCAAACCAGCAGCCTCTTGGGTAAATAAGGAAGGATCCTTCATCAATTGTTGGTTGGCCGTTTCACGTTTACCGATCCACATCTCATTTGGCTTTTCAGAGCACCATTCAAAATTTGACTTGGAACCCGCTATTTCTATATTCAATCTATTCTTTCTACCTGCATTGACTTGACTTACCGTCACAGAACCTTTATTGCCATTGTCAAACCTTAGCATTACAGTAGCATGATCCTCAGTATCAATTGGCACCTCTTCATAATCAGATTCCTGAAGCATTTTACCTGAATAGGTTTCGATGGCTTTTAGCGGCTTCAAGCGAGTTTTATGAACCGTTGAGAAATCAGCCATTACCTCAGTAACCTTTAGTCCTGTTACGTATTCAGTCAAATCCAACAAGTGGGAACCAATATCTGCAATTGCTCTGGAATCACCAGATTTGTCTGGCTCCAATCTCCAATTATAGTCAGTTTTCAAAAACAACCAGTCCTGAAGGTAAGAACCCATGATGCTATAAATATCTCCCAATTCACCATTTTCTCTCATGGTCTTCATTTGACGAACCATTGGGTAATAACGAAGATTGAAGTGAACTGCATTGACAAGGCCTTTTTCATTGGCCAAGGCTACCAATTCTTCAGCTTCTTCTATTTTAGTTGCCAATGGCTTTTCACAAACTACATGCTTGCCAGCTAATAAGGCTGCCTTTGACTGTGAATAGTGAAGGAAGTTAGGAGTACAGATATGAACAACATCAATATCATCTTGCTTCAACATATCATCAAAAAGATAGGCATTTGGAATACCTAGCAAATCGGCCTTTTCCTTGGCCAATTCAATATTGACTTCGCATAATGCGGTAACTTCGATATTGGGAATTCTGCGTAAAGCCTCAAGATGGGCTGGTCCGATAAATCCTGTGCCCACAATGGCCACATTAATTTTCTTGGTCATGTTATAAGGTTTTCTATAGGTTGTATTAAAAGTTGGGGATTAAAGATAGGAGCAAGAAACGGATTTTCAAATTAATGGGCTGCTTTATGAGCAATTGGAGTATTGGGCTATTTAAGGTCAATAGTTTATTGTTTAATCTACCACAAAGGTCACAAACCTTGCACAAAGAGCCTATGGAGATAAGAAGGTGGTAGTACGAAGTACAAGGTTTAAGGTACAAAGTAGGAATAGGGGAACAAGTTTAGCTGTTTATAGTTTTATAATCTAATATCAAACAGCACAACTTAGTGTACTCTGCGACAACTCAGCGCCCTCTCCGGTTAATTATTGAGGCCCAAATACTCAAGACTTTATACTCAATACTTTATTTACCACAAAGATCACAAAGCTTGCGCAAAGAGCACCATGTATGTAGAAAGAACGAGGTGAGAAGTATGAAATGGGATTTTTGAGTTGAAAAGTGACCAATTAAGTCTATTGTCTTTCGTCTAATGTCTTGTGTCTAACCTCTAAATATCATCCATCCCTCTTTCTGGTATCAGAGGACCTGTGAAAACAATTTCTTCTTTTTCAGTATCTATTTGATAATCGAGTTTGATTTTGTCCTTGTCTTGCTCATGAATATTAAGGCAGGCATTATAGTATACCTTATTAAACCCTACTTTTATTGTTCCTGAGAGTTCTTTACCAAGAGACTTTATTTCTTCTAAAGAAATATCTTCGGCAATGGCTCCATCCAGTTTTGCATACATGGAAATAAAAATACCCCATTCCTTTTGCTCTTTAACGATGATTTCCCTAATCAGATCTTTTTGATCAGAATGGAGATTGTGCAATTTGAATTTCCAGGATTCCTGCATGGTATTATTGTTAAGCGACAGTGTTAAAGTTAAAAAAAAAATGCTGATTTAGTCTTTAAACTCATCTTGTATCCATGTTTATATTTTTTAAACATTAAGAAGTTAAGAGGCAATAAGGTTTAGAGTTTTTGTTGTGGAAAAAGTTTCTTCATGTTCTTCACTTCTTCATGTCTACATGGTTTATTGTTCTTAACCATTAAGGGAGTAAGCTTTTGATTATTTATAGATTGGAAGATGGCTTCATAATTAAAACTTTAAATCAATAATCAATAGTTTTGTTTCCAGATAAGCAGTCAAATATTGATATTCAAGTCATGAAACTACCCAGCCTAGCTCAGATAAAAAAAGAACTTTCTCATCTTTCAGAGGATGACTTGATTGCCTTATTGATGGATACTGCAAAGTTCACTACGGATAATAAGCAGTTTTTATTTTTTAAGGTTTATGGAAGGGAGAATCCAGGATTTTTTCAGGAAATGGTAGAAGAAGAACTCCAGCAGGCATTTGAAAATGCCAATCTGGATCATGCCCATTTTGCCAAGAAGTCGGCGCAGGCTATCCGAAGAAAGCTGAACAAATACCTGAAGTTCACCAAGGATAAAACGATACAAATTGAACTGATTGGGTTCTTCTGTCGAGGCCTAAAAGAAAACGGCTACCTGGACTTTAAACATCCGGTTATTGGCAACCTTTACCAATTGCAGTTGAACAAGATTCAAAAGCTCATTTCTGGCCTCCATGAAGACTTACAATACGATTATCAAAGTGTTTTGGAGGAGTTAATGGATATTGAGTATCAAGTACGGAGTACTAAGTAAGAGCTATCTCATTTAATATCTCAAGTAAGTTTCAAGTTACTTCTCTCTCAATACTCAATACCCAAGGCTAAACTAAGCCTTTTTAACAAATTCTGACTTCAGGGCCATACTGCCGAAACCATCAATCTTACAATCAATATTATGGTCACCATCAGTAAGTCGAATATTTTTTACCTTCGTTCCGGCCTTTATCGGTTGTGGATAACCTTTAACTGGCAAATTCCTGAGCACCACTATACTATCACCATCATTCAATTGGTTTCCGTTGGCATCTTTCACGACCAATCCGGCCTCTTCCTCTTGTTTTTCATCAGGATTCCACTCATGGGCACATTCTGGACAAACCATCAAAGCATCCATTGGATAGGTATATTCACAGCCACATTTTGGGCAAGGGATTATTTCAGACATTTTTGTGTATCGTTTTAATGAGCCACAAAGGTACGGAAATCTTGGGTTTTTATCCTGCAAACTGATGATGTACATAGCAAACATCTTAACCCATTTCTTGCTCAATACGCTAGACTTCCTACTTGATACTATTTTACTTTGCAATGGAAGTTTTGATGACTAACTTCGTTTAAATTTTATATCCAACAATAAATCATATGTTTGAAGGTTCAGATTATCCCAAAGCCCTTAGTGAGGAACTTTTTGAAAATTGGTTAGAGGAAGGACGGGCAAAAAAGATCAGGTATAATTATATGTTAATTATTTGGAATGTGGTGGATGAAGCCTATAAGCCTCATTATGTAGAAAATCGTGAGGAATTTAATGGTTATGAGCCCTATCCGAATAATACTGGACAGGAAGGATTGGTGGCAGTATATGATTTGTATTCGGAATCCAGGATAGCCTTAGAAAATAGACATTAGATTTGAGACATTAGACCTGATAAAAAAAGAGCAAAGATGGATGTGAGTTTGGACTGACCATTCATTAATTGAGCCTCAGAATAAATTTCATTAGATCAATATTCCAACTATGAAATATAACAACAAAACCTGCTATTAAACGCGGGTTTTGTTGTTTGGATTTTATGGTATCTTTTAAAATTAATTATTCCTGACAGTCTACCAGGACTTTTACGGACTTGGAGCCATCGGCTTGTGTTTCAAATGCTTTTGGTAGCTCAGCCAATGGAAATTGATGGGTGACAAGAGGAGAGATATCCAGCTTACCCTTGCTACTGAGTTCAATTGCCTCCAAAAAATCTTCAGGTTTATAGAATAATGATCCCTTTACAGTAAGTCGTTTGTACACCACCAAGTTCGGATCCACGACTAAATCTTTACTGTAAATAGCCAATACGGTAAGCTTGCCATCTGGAGCCAATAAATCCATACTTTGTGCCAGTAACGCACTTACGCCGGAACACTCAAATGCCACTGTTAAATTTGGTAATTTCCCTGCATAATTTAATGAATCTACTTCTCCATATGTCTGGCTGACAAAGGTTTTTATATCACCATCCGTAGTGGGATTGAAGGTATGTTTTGCTCCCATTTTTTTAGCTAATTCAAGCCGCTTAGAACTAATATCCGATGCAATAATATTTTCTATGCCTTTGCTTTTTAGCCCCGCAATTGTAACTAAACCGATGGTACCACAGCCAGTTACTAGTACTTTGTCATGGGGATGAACATCAGTAATATTGATCGCTGCCAGCCCCACTGATAAGGGTTCAATCAATGCTCCTTTTTCACTATCAATATTATCGGGAATCTTAAATATATTTTGGTTCAGTTTGGCTCCATCAATTTTAACAAAATTCGCAAAGCCACCAGGGGCGAGTCCTAAACCTACACCATTATACATGGGGTTTATGACCACTCTGTCCCCAATTTTTAAATCTTTTACATCTTTTCCGATTTCTATCAGTTCACCGGAAAATTCATGCCCTAATACAGACCCTTTGGGGACGAGCCCTTCATGATAAATATGTAAATCGGTACCACAAATTCCAGTCTTGGCTACTTTGACAATAACACTATTAGCACTTATTTCTGGTTGGTCCATTTCTTCAACTCTTATATCATGTATTGCATGGAATACTCCTGAGGGATTAGAATTTTTCATTTTCGATAGGGGTTACGTTAAAAGAAATATTACGTTATTAACGATTATGAGGAGGGGGAGTTGTAACGATAGATATATTATTTACTGGATATCAGTAGTTTTGGTAGATCATTAATATGATTGCATTTGGCTTGAACATGAGTCAATATAATTCCAAGTGTACTATTAATTACTGCAGTGCATTAAAAAATTCAAACATTAGCTTGTTGGCATCTAAAATTTGAGAGGGATTATCAGCCCTTCTCCAAGACTTCTCTTCAGCACCTGGCCATGAATGACCACCATCATCTGTAATATAATACTTCATGGGGACGGTACCTTTATTCCATTGGTATAAGGAATAACCATTATTTTGTATGTTTTCTCTTTCTTCGCACTGATTGATAGCTTCCCAAGTTGATATGACTTCTTCCAAAGAAGGAAATTCAAAGCCTGATGGTCCTTTTCCTTTTCCTCCCTCAATCGGAACATTTTGGTCTTGTTTTGAATGAAAATGGATAATGGGCACTGCTGATCCACAGCTTTTGATAGGAAGGATTACTCCTGCCACAGGAGCAATGGCCCTGATCTTTTCTGGAATTTCACAGGCCAATCGATAAGCCATCATTGCTCCATTGGACATGCCTGTAACGAAAACCCTATTGGGGTTTATATGTTCTTCTTTTACCAACTTATCGATTAGCAAGCTGATAAATTTTACATCGTTGATAGCTGATTTGGCAGCATAGCCACAACAGCCTCCTGCATTCCAAGTTCGGATATTCAATAGTCTTCCCTTACGATCAATACCGTCCGGATAGACCACCGCATAGTTATTTTGATGGGCAATAGGACTTAGTTGATAGGATGCTGCTGCTTGCTTTCCTCTGCCAAAACCTCCATGGAGGACGATTAGGAGGGGCATGTTTTCAGCAGGAACTTTGGGCAAGTCCAATATATAGCTACGACTGATATTATCGATCAAAATCGTGTTTTGCTTGGTATCAGTTGGAATAAAAAGTTGAAGGATCAATAGGAGACTTATTTGCAATAACATGCTCATCGAATATATAATTTGGTATATAATTTAGACATTTTATAACTGGCTAGATTTAAATTTTATTCATTGGCAAGTAACACTTATAGCTTAGATAAGTAAAAAATTAATAAGCATCAAAATGGAGCGAAATGAAATGAGTAAATGATTTCTGTAAATCAATGGTAGTTATTTGAAGGTAAAAAACTTAGAAAAAAATATCAATAAGCAATTTTATTGTATAGCTTTATAATAAATTTGTTTAAAACTATTGATTATCAAGGTGAAAGACCCTTAGCAATAAGGCCTTTTTTAGTAGAGTATTTGCAGTAGTGGCTTTTGCTATTGGGTATTTTGAGATTAGCGCCAACCTAGTATAAGTCATATTATAATTGGACCCATATTCATCGGGATTTTATTACGCATAAGCTTGTGTTACTTTCCTTAGTCATGTTGGAATAGGCTAGGAGAAGAGATATGTTTAAAGATATAATTCAATTTTTTACACCAAATACAATAACCATGAAAAATAATTTACCTAATTACCTAATGGCGGCTTTGCTGCTCATCCTTTTTTCCTGCAAAGAGCAAAAGAAAAAACAGGATGTTTCTGACAATATCATGATGCGTTTTTCTTATGATAATGTGGTGCCTGCCGATTTTCCCAAGTTAAACATTCCTGGTTTTAACTTTCCGGAAGATTCAACTATTTTAAACCAATGGATTCATGAAATGGATACGGAGAAAATCTACTTACATGGTTGGGGAATTTGGGCTGGTCTCACTGCTTTGACATCACAGAAAATTCCTGGAGACACCAGAAATTTGCGTGTTTTTGAGACTTGGCTCACACCGGAAGAAATGATTGACTCAATTAAGAACAAGCCCATCAAAAGGTCAAACCGGTCAAATCTGAATGTCCCCAATCAATTCACCCATTTTGCCTCAAAGCAAAAAACCGTGAATGATAGCATTTTCGAATCTGTTTCTTATAGCCCAGGAGCAGCCAAATTCGCTATCGAAAACAAGATCTTTATGGCCACCACCTTGTACGATATGGCCAAAAAGGAAAACAGAACGGAGATTCCTTTTTTTCCGACAGATGCCATTACCATCAAACCTGTATTTAAGCTGCTACCTACATCCGGGGGAGAAAGGCAGTTTGACATAGCTACTTGGCCTGGTACCATAGATTCATTGGCTGCTTTTCCTGAAAAAGACTGGGGAAGCTATGTAACCGTTGATGTGGACAATAATGTAAACGGGGAAAATGATGTTTACCCTTTGGAGGATTTTATTCACTTTAAATTAAATGATGAAGATGCTTATTTTCTAAATGAAGAGTTTTCGGAAAATACTGGAAATCAGTTCAATGCTAAGCCCGGTGATATAGCTATATTAGTAGGGATGCATGTAACTTCTAGAGAAATTACCAATTGGACCTGGCAGACATTTTGGTGGAGTCCAGAGCCTGATAATCCATCAGCTCCCAGTTCAAAATCTATTGCTGATGCAAGGCCCGATGAATTGGAGGGGGCAGCCCGCCATTATGCGATGTCTGTGGCCTATTATATGGTAGACCCAAATGAACCTTATTCAGGACAAAATATCTCTGGAACTCCCAATTATGCTTTTAACCCCTATTTGGAGGCAGGTTTTGGACCAAAGGTTTTTGATGATGCCATCAGCTTTGTTGATACTGAAGGAGGCAAAATAGATACTTATGCTGGGGTAAGGACCAACTGTATGAGTTGTCACCGAATGGCTTCAGTAAACCCTGATGGACTATCAACTTCTTCCATCTCCAAAACACCTTATGTGGGCAATTCTTATGTGAGCCGATCAGATAAAATATTTGATGGACAATTATTGCTTGACTTTGCTTGGTCTATTCAGGGGAATGTGGATACCACTGGTATTAAGGCCTATCTAGAACAACAATAGTATTGATTTGGACATATGGGGATAATTACTACTAGTTTTGAACCGATTACTGGGTTTTAAATCGATTACTGGGTGTAGCATATGCTACACCCAGTATTTGATTACTATCATGACTTTTTGATCCTAGCGTTTTCAAGGCTTCAACCAAAAAGCAATTGGCTACTGCTTAAATAACTAATCGACTTAAATTCAATGGCCAGTTTGAATGGTAGCATTTGGTACGGCACCCAAATACCGAAAGGAATCCACAATGTCTCCAATGGGGTTGATGAGTTCTATTAGGTCGCCTTCATTGTTCAGACTCATGGATTGGCCGTTCCTACTTATGGTCAGCTGTTGACCTGAGGCGATACTTCCATTGAGCAACCAATTTCTGCTGCTGGCATCCCTAAGCCGCCAGCCCTCAAGGTCCACGGTGTTTGGAGAGGCGTTCAGAAGGGTAACGGATTCATTTTCCAGGTCATTGCCCAATGGATCAGGAATAAGGCTATGGATAAACAGCGCTGGGCTTCCAACAGCCTCAAGGGGATTTTTTACATTGAATTCATGCTGGGTATTTCCAAATGAAAGGGTATATTCATCACCCTCCAAAATGATTTTAATGGTGCCTTCATAACCATCTGGATCCAAATCAGCGATGAATTCATCCGAAATATTGGTACCACCTTCCTTATTGCCCAAGAACTTATTGATCTGAAAGATTTCAGGAGCTGGGTTCATGGATTGCATCCTATCCAAGGAACTTTGCTGCGGGTGGCCATACCTATTGTTATTTCCGTTGGAGATAACGATGACCGAAGGTTTCATATCATCAAGCAAGGAAGAGGAGGAACTGGTTTTTGAACCATGGTGGTTGGCCAAGTATACATCAACATCTTGAACCAAGTTCAATTCGGCCAGACGGTTTTCTACGGTATCATGGATATCGCCACCAACAAAATACATAAAACCCCTAAAATTGATCAATAGGGCAATACTAAGGTCATTTTCATCCGTACCAATGCTTTGATTATCCCCAATAACGGATCCTCCGGATGCTACACAAAGGACACGGAGATCTGACAATTGGAATTCCTGACCAGCACGTAGTGGAGTGGCCCTGTTTCCAATGGCCAAATCATAAGCTTGATAAGAATTTGAGCTCAATTTGTCAGCACCCAATAGCCCTTTATCTCCCCGGTCATAAGCTTGAATGACAGGTACCTGATAGTCAAGAATCAGGTTGTCAATCCCTCCATAATGATCATCATGGTAATGGGTGGTGATATATTGATCAATTTGGCTGATGCCAGCTGCCTGCATGGCTGCAAATACCGCTTCGGCCCCACCGGATAGCCCGCAATCTATCAAGAGGCTTTCCCCAGTATCGGTAACAAATAAGGTGGCTGATGCCTGATTCACGTCTATATGGTATACGCTTAAGTCCTGGGCAAAAGTGTAGGTGGCGAACAAGAACAAGATAAAAGTAAGTGTGGTCTTCATGGCAAAAGTTTTTAATCCATTTTGAACATAATTAAGTTAAGTCTTTGGGCTTAATTCTCCCAATTCTCAGGGAGTAATATACAGGCAATCTGCTTGATTTTTACTTTTAGCCTTTCATATAACTGTTTTAGTTTTGGTTTAAGCAAAATAGTTTTCGAAATTTTAATAGCCAGCTAGGAAAGGGGAGAGGTCAAGAATTATTTGGGAATGAAAATGTATATAATCTATAGGTTCGTGCTTAAATTTATAATTGATGAATCAGAATAATCCCCATACCATGCACCCTTTATTGCGCCATATAAATCGGTTCACCGATATGAGTAATGATGATTTTGAAGAAATCCTGCAGGCATTCAAAACCCTCAAAGTAAAGAAAAAGGAGCATTTGATGCTTGCCAATACATTATGCGATCAGCATTTTTTTGTCATTCATGGCTGTTTGAATATGTACTTTATCGATACATGTGGGGCTAAGCAAACCGTTCAGTTGGCCATAGAAAACTGGTGGATGACGGATTATTTGGCTTTAGGTAAGGGCCAAAAAACGGAGTTTTTTATCCAATCGGTAGAACCCGCTACCGTACTCAGCATTGATCATTCAAGCCAGGAACAACTCCTCCTAAAGTTTCCAAAAATGGAAAAGTATTTTAGAAAAATGCTTCAGATAGCCTATGGAGCCTCATTAATGCGAATAAAATACCAATTTGGACTGTCAAAGGAAGAAATCTATTTACATTTTACTAGAAATTTTCCTGATTTCGAACAACGGGTACCCCAATACCTCATTGCTTCCTATTTGGGATTAACACCGGAATATGTGAGCGAAATACGCAGGAAACAACTTTCTTAAACCAGTTTAAGGACTTATCACCATCATGCCCCATAGCTTTGTCATAGACAAAAACAAAAGATATGATGAAAAGCAGAATTCAAATTGAATCAATAGAACCTGATGCTTATAAAGGCATGTTCAGGTTGGAAAACTATCTAAAAGTGAGTAGTTTAAATGTCCGTCACAAGCATTTGATTTATGTTAGGGCTTCGCAACTCAATGGCTGTGCCTTTTGTATAGATATGCATACCAAAGAAGCATTGCGCGATGGAGAGACAGCTCAGAGGCTATTTCTACTCAATGCCTGGAACGAGTCTGATCTCTTTAGCGAGGAGGAAAAACTGATTCTTAAAATGACAGAGGAAGTTACCCTGATCCATCAGAAAGGCCTTACAGATGAAACCTATGAGAAAGCCATTGAACGGTTTGATGGGAATTATATAGCGCAGATAATTATGGCTGTGGTTACCATTAATGCGTGGAATAGGATTTCAGTAAGCACTTCAAAGTCTATTATGGAGGAATATAATTTTCCAGTTTAAAAGCCAATACTGGGTATAGTGATTTATTATTACTGGTTGTAGCATATGCTACAACCAGTATAACGGCATATGCTAAACTTTTACTAGGAGTAGTATTTACTACACCTTGTAACCTTTTCTAACCAGCATCGCTTATTTAAACAAAATAACAATAGCTCCCAAGGCTGTTAATACCAAAATCATTTTTCTAAAAAAGGCCTCGTCGATTATTTTAACGATCTTGATTCCTAATATAAATCCGAGAATTATTCCTGGGATCAATTTCAGATCGAGTAGGAGTGTTTCTGCTGTAATGGTATTCCAGACAAAGAAGTGAAAGGGTAATTTGAACACATTGATAATCATAAAAAGCCAGGCAGCGGTTCCTATAAATTGATTTTTGGGCAGTCGCATGGCTAAAAAGTAAATATTGGATATTGGGCCGGCCAAGTTACCGACCATGGTAGTAAAGCCAGCCAAGGTCCCAACACCACTTGCGAAAGCCCAGTGAGTGGGTACATCTTTTACCTTTTTTTGATCCCACCAGACGATAAAGATTACGGTAAGGAAGATGATAATGGCCATAATGATTTTAAAGGTTTGCTCAGGAAGGTCCATACCGAACCAGCTTCCCAGCACAATTCCCAATATCATCCAGGGAAGAAATTTGGCCACGTATTTCCATTGGGTATGTCGATTATAATAGATCACCGCAAATACATCTGCCACTATCAAAAGGGGCAATACGATGCCAGTGGATTGTTTAGCTTCGAAGGCGATGGCCATAAAAATCACATTGATGACCGCTATTCCTTTGATTCCGGCTTTGGACAATCCGATCACAAAAGCGGCTAAAAAACTTAGAATCCATGAAGCGGTACTTATTTCTGAGATAAGGGATAAAAACATAAATGGTGGTCAAAAGGGAATGACAAAATCTATTCAATCCCGCAAACATAAAAAAAAAGAGCCGGAAGACCGGCGAACTTAGCTAGCTTAAATCGGAAATTAATTGGAATCTCGTATTCGAAGGAGGAAGACGATTCCTGGGACGATTCCTGGGTGTAGTATATACTACACCCAGGAATGGAAAATATTGAATCCTATCTTTTTCAACCGATGTTTTACGACTTCAAAAAATCCACGCCTAGCACCCTACAGCCACTGTCTTCATACAGCACATTATAGCCATTATTGACCTTTTGGAAGAAAGTAAGCTTCAGTAAAGAAAACAAGGCCACTGGGTTTTTATGAGGACGATAGGGGACAAAGACCTCTCCAAGCTGTGACAAGTTACTGTCCATTCGATGGAAGGCCAGGTCTACTTTGGTTAAATGAGTATTTCTAGGAATTTTTTCATCCAGAGCTAGGACCATGGGAACCAATTCAAAGTGACTGGCTGCCTTGGGAACTTTATCTTTGATCAGTGCTGTACTTTTACTAAAATCAAACCTCATCATGGGGCTATCATTGGCTAAATTGGTTTTTGGAAGCGCATAATAGCAGCTACGGACCTGATGAGTTTGTGCTATTTCAAAGCCTTGTAAACGTTCGATTTCCCCTTCCAAAAACTTCCGCTTACCTGGTATATTCACCTGATCTGAAAGCATGACCTTCCTAAAAGCGGCCGAAAGGCGGGAGTGGAGATAACCGAGCATAAGTCCATCACATTCTGGTTCCAAGGCCCTTCGAAAGGCCGAGGCCAGTTGGGAAGCCCTGCCGAATTCATCGTTCATCTTTCGGCTCTCAGCATAAGACGGATCCTTTTTGTACTTCTTTTTGCCAATCTTGGGCTTCTTCTTTCTAACAATAAATTCATCACCTCGCTTCACTACGGTGATATCGCTCAAGGAGCCCACAAATTTCAAAATACCTGTTAATTTTCCCATGATCTTCAAAAAATTATAAAATTTAACATTTTTAACGGCTATCGTTTAACCCGTATTTAACCCCAGCTAAAGCCGTGTTTATCCCGTGTTTAAGCCGTGTTTCTTTTATTAAAGAGTTAGGGTAATCTACTCCTAAAGTCTTAGAAAACCAAAGGTATATACCTTTTAATGTTTTGATTATAAGTTGTTTGAATAATTCAATAAACTACGTCATCACGAGCAGCGCGAAGTGATCTCATCCCCGTTGTCCCGCCAGTTCCACAGCGGGACCAAATAAACTAGAGGCTTAGCCTCTTCTTTACCTATCACCTTAAACAAAGGATACCTACATCACTACTCCAATTACCCCCTAACCCCCTGAAGGGGGAAGCGCTCTGTTTTTATAACACGATGTTCCAACTAATTTAATAAGTGCTGAAATTCAATAAACTACGTCATCACGAGCAGCGCGAAGTGATCTCATCTTAACGGAAGACACAATCTACTCGCAAGATTCAAACTTAACTCTAAGTAAGATTTCACCCTCTCCATTGTCCCGCCAGTTCCACTGGGGGACCAAATAAACTAGAGGCTTAGCCTCTTCTTTACCTATCACCTTAAACATAGGATACCTACATCACTTTCCAAATACCCACTAACCCCCTGAAGGGGGAACCGCTCTGTTTTTATAACACGATGTTCCAACTAATTTAATAAGTGCTGAAATTCAATAAACTACGTCATCACGAGCAGCGCGAAGTGATCTCATCTTAACGGAAGACACAATCTACTCGCAAGATTCAAACTTAACTCTAAGTAAGATTTCACCCTCTCCGTTGTCCCGTCAGTTCCACTGCGGGACCAAATTAAACTAGAGGCTTAGCCTCTTCTTTACCTATCACCTTAAACAAAGGATACCTACATCACTATTCCAAATACACCCCTAACCCCCTAAAGGGGGAACCAGCACGCGCAAATATAAAGTGGGATGAATTTAATTACGTCATTGCGAGCCCGACCGGAGGAGGGCGCGGCAATCTCATATTCGAAAGACGGAATTGCTTCTCTATTGTCCCGCCAGTTGCACTGCGGGACCAAATAAACTAGAGGCTTAGCCTCCTTGATCGGAGTATAAAAATCAATACTCCTCCAAAACAGAAATATCATCCTTTCGGGCATTCTTCTCAAACCAACGCTTAAACCAGAACTCGATATACATATGGTTACTTTTCCAAAACAATTCCTTGTCTTCCATATCCATTTTCTTCGTGGTATTATAGACCGTCCGGACAGCCTTTAACTCTGCAAATAGCTGCTTGATATCCTTCTTGGAATAGGAGGGCTGGCCAAAACGGCAGGAAAGAAAAAACTGCTGTGCAGGTTTTATCTGCTTTTCCGTCGCATCCTTATTACTATAGCACAACATCCACATAAAATCCATCAGTATCTTTTCAGGTTTGACTTGGAGGATGGCACATAGCATCCTAAAATTACTGGGGATCAACAGGTCCAACTTTCTCCATCTGGAAGTATACCTATCACCGATCTCTGCATACTCAGCATATTGCTCCACAAGTTTTACTTTAGATTTCTTCTTTTTCATAGCGGTAGATTTTAGTATAGGCTATGAAGATCTTAACTGACTGTGGGATAAAGTATTCTAAAAAGGGATGTTTTAGAATTTAGGAAGAGAGTTGATTAGATGCGGTTAATGCTGATAACTCATTAAAATTATCAATTTTAATTCCATAAGTGCGATGGAGGGATATCATTTTCCCCTTTTCCATAAATAGAAAATCTCTAATTTATAGGCATAGCTCCAAAGGAGCGAAATCCCTAGCGGAGGGCAAAGCCCTGCGATAGAGATTCATTCCTACGACAAAGCTCCAAAGGGGCGAGAGCAAAGGGACCAACTCAGTCCCAAACATACCTTTCATCATATTGCACATTATATTTCCTCAAAAACTATCTATACTCTTCCTGAAAAGTCCTCTTTGAATGATGTTTGTCCTGATTAATAATGAAGAAAAATTATTGCGATCTTTAATAGATTAATTAATAGAATGTGGGGCCAGTATGGAAAGGTGGCCCTTGGCTGGGGCCGGTTTTAAGAAAATTGAGCTAAATCGATGTGATAGTTAGTTAAGTAGGATTTTTTGAAAGATGTTTTATTGCGGGGAGGTCGACACAGCTGCGGGCCAGCGTGGGCCTTGTGGGAAGAAGCTTTAGCTGTGTCTTGATTTTTCTTTGCTTCGTTTCTTTTCATCTAAGATAAATGCGTAGCATTCATGAAGGCCTTTAATAAACATATACTCTGAATAAAAGAAATGAAGAGTTAAGATCAGAAAATACTTTCTATTACTAGATTTTGAAATATTATTTCAAAAATAGGATTTATCAAAATTAGAACTAGAGCAACAGATTAAATGAAATATAGCTGCTTAAACCCTTTATCTTTTAACTTCAATCAACCTCTCTAACCTCGCCATCATCTCATCTTTCTCCTTCAACATCCTTTCATAAAGAGCAATTTTCTCCTCGTGGAGTTTCTTCATTTCTTCTATAGGATTTATGTTGAAAGTACAATTGTTAGCAAAAGCATTTTCAAAAGCTCGATCATTAAAAGTATTCGAAATAATATTCACTGCCTGTTCCTCATCAAAATTTTGGAAGGCTTCCACAGGGATATGTAGGATGTCAGATACCTGACGCAGAATATCTTCCTCTATGGTTTCCTTTTGCTCCAGCAAAGAGATTTTCTTTTGGGACCAGTCATCACCCAGTTCATGGGCCAGCGCATCCTGCTTGATGCCCAGCATTTCACGGAAACGCTTGATATTTCGTCCTTGGTGGATAGTTCGGGAACTTGAATTTGTCATAATCTTGGTTACTAAAAAACTAAACTACAAGTTAAACAAAAAGCCCGAATTTGGAAAGCAGAAAAAGAAGATGAACAAATAAAAGCAATCGCTAGTCCTCCTTTGTACCGAGGACTTCTAAATCACTGCGTTGACACAACGCTATATAGGGTGACTATCATAACATACTGATAAATAGCGAATAATTTATCCAGTTATAGAATAGGCTAGAAGCATAATACAATGGATCTTGAGGAAATGATGAGCTATAATAATAAAAATTCCGGCCCTTGGAGCATTCGGTTTTGGAATGGTTGCGGAGGGAGTTAAGAAAATGAATTAGCTCGCGTCGTGAAACAAAAAGATCCATTCATTTTTAGAACGTAACAGTTCACTTTGACTATCTGGAATCATGCAAGTAAACATAGCCAGTTAGAATATTTATACTGGAACCAAAAAGTCGGCCCTTGGAATATCCGGTTTTGAACAATTGTGGAAGGTGTTAAGAAAATGAGTTAGCTTGCGAAGCGGGCGAGCAAGATCCACTCATTTTTAACCTGAAGCAATTTTTCAAAATCAAATTGGGTAATAGGAATGTTATCGAAACCGTAATCAGCTCAATTTGAAGAAGTCTCCACAGAGCCTGCCCCGATCACTATCGGGGCCTAGATTTCCTGCCTGCCGGCAGGCAGGTTTGCCTACTTTTTTCATCAATGGAAAAAAGTAGAAGAAGATAGCTAAGAAAAGAGCTTATTTAAAACAAAAGTTCTCTATAACCTTAACATAAAACCAAACCCTACTTTTTATGACCACAACAAAAGAACTTCTCGAAACCCCTTCCCATCTTGAAGCCAGCAAAGCCAAACTCTGGGAATTGTACAAGCACTGGAACATTTCCCCATACCGATCCACCGATAATCAAGAGGATAAGGACATGCTGGATTTTTATGAAAGCTTATGTGACTTCCTCGGTAATCAAGCCATCAGGGAAAAGGAGGAAGGCGACTATAAAAATCAACCAAAGGTCCAGGCGCCTGATGAATACTTTAAGCAATTGGTGACTGCCATCAAGATCATTTTGGAACCAGACCGGATCTACCTGTTCGATTTACCTGCCATGGATGGAAGCGAAGAGATCAACCGCAAGGAAATCTATATCATGATCCGCAGTACCAATGCACAAGTCATGGAAATCTACAAAGGACTGCTGAGCTTTTTGGCCTTGGGAAAGCAGGAACTGTATATATTTCCGATCAACCGTTCCTACTTGAAGCAGGAATTGAGGAATGGCAACCTGTTTTTCCAGTATTTCCTGAACCAAGACCGATTGATCTATCTTAGAGAAGGCAGTATGGAACTACCCATAATTGAGGAAGAAACCCTTAAGAATGCCATTTGGGAAGCCCGGGAACGCATCTTGGTGGGATGGGAGACTGGGGACAGCTTTTGGGAACAGGTAAAGGTATTAAGAAAGCAAAGGGAATGGACACTTTCGGCCTTCTTTATCCATCAGGCATTGGAGCTTTGGCTCAGGTCCTTGGTGCACGGTTGGGAGAACCATGCCAAGAAAACCCATGAAATCAGGATCTTGCTACGCACCTGCCGCAAATACATTCCAGAGTTGGCAGGAGTATTCCCTCAGGACAGTCCAGATGAGGTCAAACTGCTCCAGACCCTGGAAGATGCCTACTGCAAGGCCCGCTATCAAGTGAATTTTGTGGTAGAAGAAGAAATGGCCAATATCCTTTTCGAGCGGGCAGAGCGCATCCACCAACTCTGCCAAAGCCATCACGATAAAACCCTGCAACCCATTTTTGATCGGTTATAGGTTACGATCTATACTTTCGGTTCTAATATCTTGTAATTTCAGGCCGGTTTAATAAATACGTCATTCCGAGGCTTGGAGAAGGATTGCGGGAGGAAAGCCGTGGGAATCTCATAAAAAGGATGTGTTTGTTGTGGTAATTTAAGACAAGATTGCTTCGCAATCTAGCCCTCGTTTGTGCAATCCCTAGTCCTCGTTTGCAACGAGGACTCTTTAAATCCTAGCGTTTACACAACGCTACATAGAGAGATTAGGACAACATACTGAATCACAGTTAATAATTTATCTAGTTATAGAATAGCCTACAAACACATTAGAATAGACATTAAGGGTACTAAAACAATCTGACTACCACAGGTTTTAACTAAAAAAAAAGCAAAGAATGATTTTAATAGATAAGGATGTCCCTTGGTATGATTAGTTTAAGTGAAATGAGTAGGTCGTTAAGAAAATGAATTAGCTCGCGTAGTGAAACAGCGAGATCCATTCATTTTTAGACCGGAACAGTTCACTTAAATTAAATTGGGTAATGTTTTGTCTTCTTTATAGTACTTGTTATTCCCAATTTAAAAATCATACCACAGGACTAGATTTTTGGTCCTTTTCATCAATGGAAAAGGACAGAAATAAAAACTTAACGAATTTGATTGCTTGCACTATAGTGAATACATAGGTTATTTTTCACCTTTTTACTTAAAAAATACCCTAGATGGGGTATTGTGGGATGGGGTTGTATTGGATAGTTTTGAGATTTAGTTAACTAAACGTAAACCGAAATAATTATGGCAATTAAAAAAATTAGTTAATGGTTCATATTTCAAGGAATACTAAAAATTAGTATCATTTACTCTTCTAGTTAGTAAAATTCACCTTATATAATCATAATTGTGTGCAAAATTAATTTTATCACTTATTTCAATAATTTTAGATTTTCGGATGATAAATATATATTTTCGGATAAATTTTGTAGAATAATTAATGACAGACTTATGAAAGCTTTTTCCAAAAAAGTCGGTCAAACGATCTGATGTTTCTAGAAAAACGGGTATTAGTAAAATCAGATTGAGTGAGCTTTCAAATAATACTAGAACCAAACTTAGACCTGATAAACTTTATCTAAATTGCTTTGACTATGAATGTAGAGCCATTTTGAAGTCTTGAAAGAAGTGAAATTAAAAAATACGAATAACAGGATTAAATGAAATTTACCTACAATCCAAGAATTATTAGGCATTTAGGGTATGAATTAATTACCTCAGATGAAGTTGCTATAACAGAGCTTATTAAAAACTCCTATGATGCTAAAGCACCTAATGTGACGATTCAATTCTTATCAGGATTGGATAATTTGGACCTTTCAAAATTAACTCAACCTATCCCTGAGATTCTATCTGAACAATTGAATGAGAATCCCATTCCGGGTTTGGTAGTAATCGAAGATGATGGTAAAGGCATGACATATACTGAACTTCAAAAGGGATTTTTTGAAGTAGGAACCACGGTTAAAAAAGAGGAAAAAGAAAAGTCTGAAGAAACAGATGATAATATAATATTAGGAGATAAAGGTATCGGAAGGCTAGCTGCTCAACGAATAGCACCTATATTAATTGTTGAATCTATAACTGAGAATAATACAAAGGTTAATATAGTAAAAGTTACGTGGGAGGAGTTTATTAACAATAAAGAGTTTGATGCTCCGGAATGGACTCCTGACCGTACCGAACAAGGTTCGTATACTAGGTTATGGCTCCTTGGGACTCCTGACATACCAGTTCAGATTGACAAGTATTACGAAAAACGTGAAGTTTTCGAAATTGAGGATTTGTTTGGCAACCCAGGTAAGAGCCTTGGCAATTCACTTTTTGTTAAAGATGATTTGCAAACAGCTCTTAGTTTTTTGTATTCTCCATTTGAAGAAAAAAAGAGTACAATCAATTTAGATATATCGGCTAATGGAGAACAAATAACACTAGATTTTAATTATCAGGCTTTAAAAGTAGCTGAGTCAATTCATTCATTTAAGACTGAGACTATTTTAGATGATGAAGGAAATCCAAAAGACTTAAAATTTACTTTAGAAATGAAATTACGTCCTTGGTTTCTTGAACGTATTCATCATCGAGAACTGGGAAATGTACTTTATCAGGATTGGAAAAAATCTCCAACAGAATATAAAGAGTTCTATAACAAGTATAAGGACTACTATGATGCCAATTTAAAAGATTCTTTTTTATTGTCAGAAGTAGAAGAAAAGTGGAAAGAAAAGTGGATTAAGAAGCGTGAGCTATTTCCTGATAATTTTGTCAATGCTCTTTTGAAAGTTGCTCCAATAAAAGGTGAAATCCATACATTTAAAAGGGATAATACTTTGATGAGTATGGCCAGAAGGTCGGCAATTGACAATAAATATATTGACAATACGACTAGAATTAATTTCGATATCAGACCTTTTCTGGAAGCACACAATGGAATAAAATTATACCGGAATTCATTTAGGATAGCAACTATCGGAAATAAAGACAATGATTGGTTGCAGTTTCAACAGAAAAGAACGGTTGGACAACAGTTTTATCGTTTCGAATTAGGTAATGTTATTGGCTTCATAAAAATCAATGATCCAAAACAGCGATATATATATGAAACAAGTTCACGTGAACATTTAACCCAGAATGAATATGTTGATTCTCTTCAAATAGCTTTAAGTGAAGTCTTGGATATTTTTTCTCCAGGATATACGAAAACAGCGGTAGAATTAACAAAGAATTTTTTGGACCAAGAAGGGTGGTTGCCGGAGAATACTGACGAACAAATTAAAGAAGAAGTTGATAAATCCAAAGAGATACTTGCTGCCGCCAAAAAGAATCTTGCTGCGATTCAAGAAGCTATAACTGCAATAAAAGATAACATTGATTTAGATACAGAGGACAAAATAAATTCGGTTAAAAAAGTATTCGGAAAATTAGAACCAGTAACGCTGAATTTTGAACAAAATTTGGATGATACTCAAAGATCTTTGAAAAGTGCCAACCAATTACTTGAAGTTGCGAAACAAGAACAGATTAGAATTAAGACTGAGGCTTATAATAATTATAAGTTGATGGCAAATGGATTGGTGACTGAAATTATCACACATGAATTACATTCCTTATTAAGCAGTTCAGAAGAAGAAGCAGAAAAGTACGAGAAGCATTTTACTACCATTGAAAACCATTTTCTAGATAACGAAGAATTCGACATAAATAATTCTCATTTCCTACCAATTAAAGACAAGTTTGATCACTTATACAAACGAATGGGAGACTTAGATAAGTTTTATTCTTTCTTAGAAAAGACTTTTATCACTAGCGAAGGAAACAGAGCATTGAATCCAGCGAATGTTAAAGAGGAATTAGAAATCATTGTGGATCGATTCAAATTTAGATTAAATAGACACAATGTTGAAGTTGATTTAAGTTCAGTTAACAATACTTGGGAAGTGCCAAAAGGAGCTCTTTTACACGTGTTTTATAATTTAATTGATAATTCAATCTACTGGATTAGACAACGTCAAAAGTTTGCCAAAAAAGACAATACATATATTCATGAAGGGATCGACAAAATCGTAATAAAAACAACATCTCCCAATACCTTACAAGTTGAAGATACGGGAACAGGTGTATTAGAAAAATATCAGCATACACTTTTTAATGAACTTGTCTCAGGACGTGACAATGGAAGAGGTATGGGGTTGTATATAGTTAGACAATTTTTAAAGTCCTTTGGAGGTGAAATAGAGCTTCTTCCGATTACCAATAGTTATGGTAATCGATACATTTTTGAATTAAGGATGCAAAACAGGTTAGAGGAAGATGAGTAAGTTGCAAGATCTTATAAAAAGCCTTAAGGCATACTCAATTCTTATCATAGAGGATGAGATTACTTATATAGATGATCCCGTAAAATTATTGATAAGATTTTGCCAGGCAGATAATCGGGTAAAAGAGGCTATTATAGAAGATTTAAACACGATTAACTTCAATACCCTTAGTCAGGCAATAGAGGATTTTAATACTGAATTTACCCCTCTTCTTAGTAATAGGAAAGAAGTTAATAATTTTCTTACAGGAGGTTATTTAGATAGATTCTTAAAGAAATTCGGGAAAGAAGAATTATTAAAAGATGTAGTATTTGATCAATTCAATGCAGCATTGGAAAAGGATAAAGAAACTGAATCCATAAAGGCAATATTTGCAAAATATGGAATTTATTTGAATATAAATGACGCTCACTATAGACAATTGCTATCTGAATTAAATGGAATAGAGGGAGTGCAGATTTTATACTATAAACAAACACCTGGCTCTAATAAAGATTCTTTTTATGCCGATATACTGAAAAGTGTTGAAAGAACATCTAGTAATTTTTGTTTGGCTATAGTTGATAAATCACTAAGCACTGGTAGTGCGAATGAAGTTGGAAAGGAATTCATTATTGATGATTTAGTTGGTGCATATAAGGATAATAGTGAATTACGATTTATAGCTTGCTTATATACAAGTAGGCCAGATCCAGACGAAAAAGAACTAATAAAATATGAAGATTTTTTCATTGAAGAAATTACTAAGGGTTCTGATCAGATTATTGATAAAATGACGAAAAGTCTTGCTCAGTCTGCATTTGCTGAAGTTTTTAATTCATTACGAAAAAAGAAAATTGATAGTTCTGAAGAAGCATTTAAGTTAGCTTTACGAAACCAGAAAAATATTAAATACATAATATCCGAATCACATAATGAGGGTATACCATCATATGATGCAACGAAATATTGGTTCGATTTAGCTAAACAAAAAAAATTTGATGACATTGAAGTTGCTGATTACAAATTAATTGCTGGATTATCAGCATTTTTTAAGCACGGGTATTTAGATGATCATCCAAAAACATCAGAAATAGGAGATGAACTTTTAGAGATAAATACTTTTGAGCTTTTTGATTATAATGTCAATAAAAAACATATGCCAATAGCTCCTGGTGATATATGGGAGAAGGATGGATCATATTTTATACTTGTGGGACAACTCTGTGATTTGTTACTGAGAAAGAATAATACAAGAAAGGCTAAAATTGCTGAATTATTTAAAATAGAATTAGCACCTGAGACTCCAAAAACAAAATATGAAATAAAATTGGTGGGAGAAAATAAATATGTTTATATAAATAATTTTAGAGATAAAACAGATGGTTATTATAAACCAATCAGGGTAGAAATATCAACACCGAATATATACTATGCTGATTTATCAGTTTTAGATTTGTGTATGTACAATGATAATGGAGAGTGTGAGATTGATCCAAATGAAGATTTAAGAGATCATATCAAGTTTATTCTACCTGAAAATAATGACAAATACTATGATGAATTAAGAAGTGACTACCAAAAATTAGGAGAAGTTAAAGTGATGCAGTTGTACACTGCAATGAGATTTAATGATCCCATTGAATTTTCTAAAACCAAATTTAAAAAATTAGGTGATAAGTATAGTTATGGATTGAATAGAGTATCCAGATTGAAAGGTAGATACTTCGATTCGTTATATAATAATTACCTCAATAACAAGGGGAGGATTGATTTAAATCTAATAGATAATTCTCCAGAGCTTATAAGACAGGTAAAGTTGACATTTGATTTACCAGGTGACGTGGAGTCTACTAGGGTACTCGATAACTTTGAATTATGGGCTGCAAATGGTAATGAGTATTTTAGGCTTTCTGATATTCAAGATGCCCTTAGTGATTATAAGAACTTGTTGTCCTTTTGTATCAATGATAGGTTGACTTCAAAGGAAACTAATCAATATATACTTGTTAAAGAGTCTCAGTTAGAATATCATTTGACTCATAAATATCGCTTTGGTGATAATAACTATGTTCAAAAACAGGAGTTTAGCTTTAAAGATTTATTTGGAGAAGTTAAACCGAGTGAGGATGGTAATTTTCAAATATTGAATAGTGATTGTGTTCATTCCTTTGTTAATGAAGCAGGTTATGCAACCAGGAAATTAACAGTTCAAGAATTAAAATTAGGTGTTAAAATATTTGATAAAAAAGTAAAACTTCAACTTGTAAATGGAGTATTAGAAAGAGAACGATATGAAGAATAAAACGTTTGAAATTTTATCACTTTTTTCAGGAGGCGGATTTCTTGATATTGGTTTTATAAATCAAGGTTTTCAGATAAATGAAGCAGTTGAAATTGAGTCATACTTTATTGAAGCGTATAATCATGGCTTGAAAAAGTATTTCGAAAATTCAAAGAATTATTATATTCAAAATAAAATTGTTTCTCATAATGAAATTCTAAGAAGTGTTGATGCATCCAGTAGCAAAGAACAATTGCGACTAAAAAATGAACATAAAGGGATAACTGGTATAATTGGAGGGCCACCTTGCCAAGATTATTCAGTAGGAGGTAAAAATGGAGGAATAGAAGGGGAGAGGGGAAGGCTCATATATAGTTATCTCAGTATAGTCAAAAAAATTAAACCCGATTTTTTGTTTTTTGAAAATGTTGAAGGTCTTTATAAGACTAAAAGGCACAGAAAATCATTTAATGAATTCGTCAAGGATATTGAAAAATCTGGTTATTATGTCTGGCACGATTTATTAAATGTTTTAGAGTATGGTTATCCTCAAGACAGGCCACGAATTGCGTTAGTGGCTTTTAAAAAAACTATTATCAACTCACTAAAAAAAGCTGGGTATAATATTGAAGTAGACAATGAATTGCTGAAATACAACCATCATGACAAACAGGTTTTCAGATGGCCAGAACCTAAATATAAAAATCCAAAAAAATTAGATTTTCCAAAGAAATGGGATTTTGGTAACAAAATTACTAGTTATGCTCTAAATGGTCATTCTGAATTATGCACTAACTATGTTTTAGCGGATTTAACTACAAATCATCCTAATCAAAATGAATATTTTATTCCAAGATCAAATAGATTTCAGATTGTACCAGAAGGTGATACAGATAGGAAATCTTTTAAGCGTTTACATAGATTCAGATATAGCCCTACAGTTGCGTATGGAAATAATGAAGTTCATTTACATCCTACAAAAGCAAGAAGATTAACTGTTAGAGAAGGATTAAGGTTGCAAACAGTTCCAGACGAGTACGAATTACCTTCAGAAATGCCACTTACACCTAAATTTAAACTAATCAGCAATGGTGTTCCAACAGCAAAGGCAGAGTTAATTGCAAGTGAGATAAAGCGGACCTTAATGAACTATTATAATTTATAATTGAAGAATTCAATATTTGAAACAATCTGACCATTGGTGCTGAATACTTCAAAATAACGAATCACAGAGCCTGGCAAATCTGTTGTGTGTTCGGTTGGAGAGAAACTCTATTATGTGTTGGCCTAAAAAATTAGACTCTCAATATCAGCGTTTGTTTTTACCAATCCATGATTGGCTTTAACATAAAATCTTTAACGTTATGTCACAGGAATAGTCATAACTGGTTTTATGTTAATCAGCAGAGCTGGTCGCAAATCATTCTAATAGTTATATAATTTACATTATGTTAAATAAAGAATTCAACACCTCCTATATTTTGATCCATAGCCCTATGCTGCAAGCTTTCTGCTGATTTGTGGTTTGCTCCCCTTTTGATGGTTCGATCTGGTAACTCATAGAACGAGATTGCTTCACTACGTTCGCAATGACGCGCCTAGAAAAAGAGATTCCTCCTTCGTCGGAATGACAGCGTGTCCTGACTACAGATTACCGATTACAGATTACCGTTTACTGATCATTTCATATCCTTTAGATAAGATTGCTTCTCCTGCCTAACCGGGATCGTAATGACGTGGAAATATCTGTGTTTATCCAATTCATCTACCCCAATTCATCTGTGGTTAAACGATTAGTAAAAGAGATTCCTCCTCAGTCGGAATGACAGCGTGTACTGACTACAGATTACCGATTACCGATTACCGATTACCGATTACTGATTACTGATTACCGTTTACTGATTACCGTTTACTGATTACCGTTTACTGATTACCGTTTACTGATTACCGTTTACTGATTACCGATTACTGATTACCGATTACCAAATACCGACAATAATCCTTATTATTGGGACTTTACTTTGTCTTGTTAGCAATCAATCTTTATGAATAACCCTATTTGGAGGCGTGTCGGATTAATTCTGGGACCGCTGGCTTTTACATTGATTCTTTTATTTTTTCATCCACAGGGTTTATCGGCCGATGCCCGGGCGGTGATGGCACTGGCCATTTGGATGGCGATTTGGTGGATTTCTGAAGCCATTCCCATTGCAGCAACGGCCCTATTGCCGCTATTGATATTTCCCCTTACCGGTGCATTGTCCATGGATGATACGGCCAGTCCTTATGCTGACCCTAAAGTATTACTTTATATGGGCGGCTTTATGATCGCCGTCACCATAGAAAAATGGAACCTACACAAGCGTATTGCACTGTCCATCATCGCTTTTATTGGTACAGATATGCGTTTGATCGTTTTAGGATTTATGCTGGCCACGGCATTTTTGTCCATGTGGATTTCTAATACGGCCACCTCCTTAATGATGCTGCCCATTGCGGTGGCGGTGGTCCATCAGTTGTCGGAAGGGATTTCCGGTACAAAAATTAACGAAACCATGATCGGACAAGCCCTGATGTTGGGAATTGCCTATAGTGCTTCTATCGGCGGAGTGGCTACGATTATAGGGACACCTACCAATATCGTTTTTGTGGGAATCATAAAGGAACTTTATGGTATTGAAATTGGATTTGCGGAATGGATGATGATTGGATTGCCAGTATCCTTGATACTATTGGGGATTTGTTGGTGGTATTTGGTAAAAATTGCTTATCCTTTTCCAGCTAATATGTCCCTATCTGGCGGTAAGGATGAAATTCAAAGGCAACTCCAGGCTTTGGGAAAAATATCAAAACAAGAACAAAGGGTCTTGGCGGTCTTTAGTTTGGTGAGTTTTTGTTGGATCACTAGGGTGTTTTTATTGCAGGGGCTCCTCCCCTTTCTAAATGATACCATTATTGCCTTGGGCGGTGTTTTATTATTGTTTATCATTCCTTCTGGTCAGGGAAACAAGCGATTATTGGATTGGAAAACAGCCGAAAATATCCCCTGGGGCATCTTATTGCTTTTTGGCGGTGGACTTTCCTTGGCAGCAGGCTTTAAAGAGACCGGTTTGGCAGCTTGGTTGGGAGGGCATTTTGAGGCGCTACAAAACATCCATTTCCTGATTTTCCTTTTTGTTATTGTAGCCTCCGTGAATTTCCTAACTGAAATCACCTCTAATGTAGCCACGGCATCCATGCTATTGCCGATTTTAGGTTCGGTAGCCTTGGCTTTGGGTGTCCATCCCTATGGTCTGATGGTCGGTGCCACCATGGCAGCAAGTTGTGCCTTTATGCTTCCTGTAGCCACTCCACCCAATGCGGTGGTCTTTGGATCGGGCTATCTCACTATCCCAGCCATGGCCAAGGCTGGACTCTGGATGAATATATTGTCGATTATCTTTATCAGCCTGTTTGTCTATTACCTGATGCCGGTATTATGGGGATTGGATTTGAAGGTTTATCCCTTTTAAGTTAGTATTTAGTCATGATTCCTGAGTATTGAGATTGGAGTCAGGTTAGGTCATCACGAAGAGCTTGCGACAAGATAAAAAAGATAAAAGAAGCTAGACAAAAGATAAAAGACTGGATTTCGGTTGATATTTGATTTCGTTGAAAATAATCTGACCAAGGGGAAAAATAAGGTAACAGATGGGTACAGATCATTAATACGGAGCCTTTTCTATATATATCGATGTCATGCTGACGATAGAGCCTGTCCCGATTATCGGGAAAGCATCTCTTCCAGTAACTATTAACTAAAGAAATCCTTCCTTTGTCAGCATAGCCTGCCCCGAGGACTATCAGGGACATTTTAAATCTTTGTTCTTTACTCTTAAATCTAACGTCTAACATCTAGCGTCTAATATCTCAATTGTCTCTTGCTTCATAAATCCTCAGAAAAAGTATACTTGCCATATTCCTGGCATGTTCCTTGGCATGGTCGGCTACTTTGCCTTCAAAAAGCCTATCCAAGGTGGTGAACCAGAGTTCCAGCCAATTGCCAAAATGAACCTGGCTAAGCCCCTGCCCTGTTTTCTGGTCAACTTCCTTATGGGCCTTGAGTGGGTTGAATTTGTTTTTACCTGGTCCGCTTTGTAGTAAAATCATTTCCCAGAAATCAGAGAGTCGCTCCAAGTGCTCAGGCCAATTGGTGACAATGCCATTAAAGATAGGTCCCAGATTAGGATGCTCCCTTACTTGTGCGTAGAAAGTATGCACCAGCTTTTCTACATCTTCCCTATTTCGGATATCGTGTTTTGCCATGGTGTAAAGTTAGTGATTATTTAGACGTCAGACATGAGATATGAGATGGGAGACAGATTTGTTCCCTTCTTCCTACTTTGTACCTTGTACTTCTTACTTTAAAAAAAGTAAAGTCTTGTTAAGGTCGATACTTAAGCGTAAATTATAGTTTTACAACCTAAAAAATGACCATAATATGAAATTTACAAGAAGAGCATCCGCCAACTGGAAAGGAAAAGGAGAAGATGGTTTAGGCACCATCAGTACCCAAAGCGGTGTTTTATCCGAAGCAAAATACTCGACCGATGCCAGATTTGCCGACGCAAAAGGTACCAATCCGGAAGAACTGGTAGGTGCTGCTCATGCTG
The DNA here is from genome assembly GCF_014280965.1 of Echinicola salinicaeni. Taxonomy (GTDB): domain Bacteria; phylum Bacteroidota; class Bacteroidia; order Cytophagales; family Cyclobacteriaceae; genus Echinicola; species Echinicola salinicaeni. The sequence goes on along the minus strand of NZ_JACODZ010000008.1, from coordinate 128,505 downwards.
GCTGTTTTAGCATGAAGCTGGCCTTTGTGATCAATGAGAAGGGATTTACTGCATCCAATATAGATACAGAGGCAAAAGTGACTTTTGAAGATGGCAAAATCAGCAATATCCATCTAAAATTAAGTGCTTCTGTTGAAGGGATGAGCGATGCTGACTTCCAAAAAGCCGCCAAAGAAGCCAAAGAAGAATGCCCCATCTCCAAATCCCTGGATACAGAAATCACCCTGGATGCGAAGCTGGTATGAAATTAACCCCTCAGTCCTTTGGACAGCTCCCCTTAAATAAAGGGGAGCATAGATTATCTTTCAAAATATGATTTATATAAATATAATGATTAAGTTCCCCTCCTAAATTTTAGGAGGGGTCAGGGGTGGTGAAATTTCGTTTGATTTCGGATAAAACGCTTTCAAGTGAATTGAATACTTCCTCATTTCTGAACCTTATTACGCTAATATTTAGGTTTTCTAAATATTTTGTTCTTTCCTTATCATATTCATATCCTGCCTCAGTAAAATGATAAGCTCCATCTAATTCAATACACAATCTTTCGGATGGGCAGTAAAAATCTAATATATAATTACCTGCGCTGTACTGTCTTCTAAATTTCCTTCCTTTTAGTTTTTTATTGCTTAGTGCTTTCCATAAAGTAGCCTCGGCGGGCGTTCCATTGTTTCTGAGAACTTTTCTTTTTGCTTTTAAGTATGGTACATTATATATGATTTTTTTAAACCCCATTTGCCATAGATTTAATTACATTAAACGAGTATTAAATTTACATATACCAAACACTGGGCGTAGCATATGCTACGCCCAGTATTTGAAAAGAACGGGAAATTAATTCACCATCTTCCCTTCCTTAACCAACTCTTTTTTGATTCCGGCAAGTAGGTCTTCGTGTTCTAAAACCTGCTGCTCTTTGGCCAAGGCTTTGAGGCTGGCGAATTGGATGACATTAACAATATTGGCTCCTGACAATTCGTACTTTTTTGCTAAAGTATTAAGGTCGAGTCCTTCTGCCAGTGCGGCTTTTGGAGGGATGTTCTTTTCCCAAAGTACCAATCGCTCGGCAGCCACTGGCATTGGAAATTCAATGATACTTTGGAATCTTCGGGTGAAGGCAGCATCTATATTGCTTTTGAAATTGGAGGCCAAGATCACAAGGCCAGGATGACTTTCAATTCTTTGGAGTAAGTAGGAAACTTCCTGGTTGGCATATTTGTCATGGGCATCGCGGACATTGGTCCTTTTGCCAAAGATAGCATCAGCTTCATCGAAGAATAAGATCCAATCCTTATTGGCAGCCTTATCAAATAGGGATGACAGATTTTTTTCGGTTTCCCCAATGTATTTGGAGGTGACCAAGGATAAATCTATTCTATAGACATCCTTATTGGTGTATTTACCCAATAAGCTAGCTGTAAGGGTTTTGCCTGTTCCTGGAACACCAAAAAACATGACCCGATAACCAGGTTTAAGCCTGTTTTTCATTCCCCAATCATGCAATAAGGTTTGTTCATGTTTGAGCCATTCTTCTATTTCTTGAATTTGGTTCAAGGTTTTGCTGTTGAGCACAATATCCTCCCATTCCAGGTCAGTGCTGATCAATTGGGCAGGGAAATTATTGCTCAATTTGGGCTTATTGATATGCTCGGTGGTAAATAGTTCTGCATATTCATTATCCATTAGCAGGGCTGTAGACCATAGGGGCTCATTTCTGTCGCATTCATCTAAATATAGAATCCCTTTTTGGAATAATTTGGATTGATGGAATAAGGGAAAATATTTCTTTCGGGTCTCAGGATCATTGCCCGCTAATATATAAAGGGCTGTTTCTCCGGTGGGTATAATCCCCCTATGGTGCTTGGCTTTTACCCCACCAAATTCTGGAAACTCCCCTCCTTTTGGAAAATAATCCTGTATGATCCTATTGAAAAAACCTGGATCAATATGGGGAACGAGCGCTAAGATAAGCAATAAGAGGTCTTGGTTTTTTATATCATGCTCAAATATAAATTTACCCAGGGAGGCTTCCTTATTCAAATGAAGGTCCATCTGGGGCTTTTCCAATGCTTTGCTTTTGCCCAATTCAAAATCCAACCTGGACCGAATAGCGATATTTAAAAACTGTAATAACTCGTTCATCTGTGGCCTCGTTTTGTAAAACTCTAGTGTCCCGTCTGCTGCCTTAAGTAAGACTCAAGACTCCATACTATCAACTATATTTTTCGTAAGCTTTTTGCATTTTGATATCATATTTATTTTGGGCATAACCCGGTCCGTTATAGCCTCTGGCAAATTTGGCCCAGTTTTTTTCTTTTAAGTATTTGATCAAATTATTGACAGCTAAGAATTTCCCAAAGGCTTTTAAATGCTCTCTCTCATGTAATTGCATTTTAGCCACAAAATCATCTATGGAGGAATAACCTAAGCTATCGCAGTGGTAGCCCATTATTTGGAATGCGCCCCAGGAGGCGGATTTATAAGCTGCCTCCTTAAAGCCGGGATTATGGTTGATTTCAGCTGCTTTTTGTAGTCTTAGGTATTCGCCTGCACCACCTTTATAATGGCTTCTCGTCCATTTGGAGTATAAAACATCCTTGGTTTCTTCATTGGCATAATTGCTCGGATCTATACCTAACTTTTTCAGTTGCCTCCAGAAAACATGGCCTTCAAATAGGATTTTGGCCCTGCCATCTGGTAAAAATCCTTTTCCGCTACTTTCTACCTCGTTCACAGCTTTTACTGCTGGCAGTTCGAGATCATATTCCTTGGCAAAGTTCACTAAATCTTGTTCGGACAATAGTTTGCTGTGCTGTCCCAGTACAGTTGGGTTTTTGGCCAGTAATTTGGTCCATGTTTTAATACCTACAATCCCATCCACCACCAAATCATTCTTTTTTTGGTAATCCATGACGGCATGATGGGTTTTCAAATCGAAATAATTGGAAACAATAATATCATATCCCAGGCCTGATAAAATTTCCTCTAAATATTGGACTTCAGGTCCTCTGGAACGGTATCTTAGGGTTTGCATGATGTTAGGATGTTTGGTTCTCCACTAGATTTTTGTAATGCTGGGCTTTTTTATTTTCTGGCTGAATTTTCAGCGCACTGTCAAAAAGCTTTAAGGCTTCTTCATATTGATGAAGACTACAAAGGATAATGCCCTTCTCGGTTAATATTTGTGCATTTTCTGGGTTTAGCTTTAAAAGCAGGTTAATATGCTTTAAGCCCTCTTCCACATTACCTGTAGCCAAATAATTGATGGCCAAATAGTACCTGTAATCTTGTTGGTCAGGAGCTGCAGCCAAAGCTTTTTTTAAGGCCTTTTCTGCCAAGCCATGATTTCTTAATTGAAATTCGCATCTACCAATTTGAAACCAAAGGGCTCCTGAATCGCTATCTTTTCCCTGTTGGTACAATAGGTTCAAGGCATTTTCATATTCCTTCTTCAAGATCAGGGTTTTCGCTAGCTCGATCAGATAGCTTTCCTGGGGGCTTATGCTCAGCAATGTTTCCCAATAATGGGCAGCTTCCTCCAAGTTCCCCTCATAATTGGCCAATTTCGCCAAAGAAAGCCAGGCATTGGCATGTTTGGGATCTTTTTCAGCTGCAGCTAAATAGTTTTTTTTGGCTTGCTGGTTTTTACCCATCATGGCCATAGAGTTCCCTACATTGATTAAAAAATTGGGCTTTCTTTCTTGTTTGATGGCCAATTCAAAATACTCAATGGCCTTTTCAAAATCTTTTTGCTGATGGTGATACAGTCCGAGGTTGTTTAATAATGAGGCATTATTAGGATCAAGCTCAAAAGCAGCTTTATAGCATGTTACTGCCTGCTCAAAATCTTGGTTGAGAAAATGCTTTACGCCCTGGTTATTGAGTGATATAGCTTTGTCTTTTTCCATTTTATAATTTAATCAAATAAATCGTTTTTAACATCTCTGGCTAATCCTTTGGCCATATCGATGACATCCAAATCCGGATAAATCACCTCTATATCATCAAAGGACATATCGAAGGGTTCTCCTTCCCTGTAATGGACAGGGAATACCACTCCAAACTGAATGCCCGGTCCCCATTCATAAGAGGCAAGATTATGCCTCCATGTTTCGGAAATGGAAAACCAACCGATACCTAAGCTGGCTCTTGCAAAAGCATTGATGTCAAAGGTGAATTTTGGATTGACCGTTATCCTGCCTTCAGCATCCAATGCCAGACCAGTTTGAGGGCTCCAGTTGACGTCTACTTCGGCGGCAGCCTCGCCTTCCAGTCCTAGGGTTCCTGCTAACTCAATGCCACCACTAAGGCTGGCAATAGCCACACTGACCCCTAAACTTAAATCCCCTCTAAGAGTCAATCCAGCATCTGCAGGGATAGCAAATTCCCCATGGCCTGCTACAGTAGTTTCCTCTTCCCTTTCTGGATTATAGGTGATTTCTGCAGATAGGTTTCTTAATTCCCCAGGTCCAAAACCTGCAGTAAAGTCCAAGCCACCACCTATTTGGGCTACCAAGCCTATACTTCTCGGGCCCAATGGAATGGCGAAAAGTGGTATTTCTATGGTAGGAACACTGAAGAGGTTCCTATTGATCTCCCTTCTTCTGAATACTTCATAGCTATCTGAGGAGAGCCTGGCAGTGACCTCAATTTCTCCCTCAGGGGTGAAATTCACCCCTGCAGTGGCTGCCAGCCAAGGAGTGAGTTGTAAGGTCAGGCTACCACCGCCATATACCCGCATGGTATCATCGGGTTCTCCGGTGGGTTCCCCGTCATCTCCAATGGCCCTATTGGTAGCGCCTACATTGACGGTTCCGCTCAGCATTCCCCGACTGTAGGAAGCCGATCCTTCAATGGTCAAGGCCCCATTTTCATAGGTAACGCTCAGGGAAGTCGTAATGCCTGGTATATCCGGTTGGGCAGTTCCTGTAACAAAAATATCATACTCCTCTGCCCCTGATTCCTTGGAAACGCGGGCTTCCACATTACCTCCAGTGATGCCAGGAATATCTGAGCTCAAATCAAAATTACCGCCAATGGAAAAGCCTTCTTCACCATATTCCACGGTCATTGACCCACGTTCAATACCGGGGATGTCTAGTTCTGCCTCACCGGTTGCGGTGAAATTATTTTCACTATAGGATGCGGTAATGGTGGCACTTTTGACTCCTCTTACCTTCCCTTCAGGAATGCCTATTTCACCGCCAATGGTCCAAATATTGTCCTTATATTCTACATTGATCTCTGCAGGATCAAATAGTTCCGAATCAAAGTTAAAGGCACCTTCCAATTCAAATCCACCTGAAGTAGAAGCAGCCGCACCGATATGGCCCTCTCCCACTTGGTCAATGCCGAAGTTGACCTGACCTTCTATGCCAAGTCCTCTTTCAGTAGATACAAATAATGATAAACTAGAATCAGATATTTCGAATGGACGGGGGAAATTGAAACTGCCAATATCAAAAGTCTTGCTTATTTCTATATCTCCAGCTCTAATACTTAAATCCAAATCAGTACCTTCAATTAAAGAAAGTGTAGGGTGTACTTTACCTGTAATTTCAGGGCCATTATTACCATAAAAATTTGCTCCAGTAAAAGTAACAGGACTAAATTTTTTGATATTAAAGGCTCGGTTTGAATATTGCTGGAGAAAAAATTTATTTACATCTAAATAACCAGCAAAACGAGAACCTCTGTATCTATTAATAGTCAGAGGTGTTGAATCTACAGCATTAGCTACTTCATTTTCTTTTAACTCGAGGTGAAAATCACCTAAGGTGTCGGTATTTTCACTGCCTTGGGTTGTATTAAATGTCTTGGATGTAATTACCCAAGGGTTAAGCCATAATTTTTCATTTTGTATTAAAGAAGTATTATTGTTGAATTGCTTTCCAACACCACCGTTAGTAAATGGAAAAATAAAAACTTTAGATTCATCTCCTAAGGAATCAATAGACTCCAAACTAATGTCGTTTGTGGATTGTAGGTGTTCACCTGAATATATTTGATCATAATCCCAGTGACTTGGGTTGGCGTCAGCTCTTGATGTGGGATCGTTAACAGCATTATTGAATCTTAAATTCCAATGTTGTTTTACGACTGTGGCATTTTTCAAATTAGATCTTGGTCCGGATGGATTTTCTTTTTCATGATCACCTATTTTTCCAGCTATCATACTGATAGTGTTATTGATTGAAAAACCATAGGCTCTATTGGAATCCTCATTCAATAGATTTAAGTTATTCACTTCATTTTGACCTCCTAGTTGTAATTCTTGTTTATGATCTATTTGGAACCACCGTCGACTACCATTGCTTCGCCAAGAAGGAAGAGTAAGCTCTTCTTTGATGGCTTCAGGTTGGCCTATAATTCTTCTATATTGATTACCTTGTCCCCCTGGAACTTTAAATATATAAATTTTGCTATCTCTGATATCTTCTCTAAACTGAGTTCTTACATTTGATTCAACAAAGTCAACTATTGCTGAAGAAGATTTTAAATTATTTGTCCAAAGTGATCTTTGACTATTGTTTTCTTCGTTAGATTCTCTTCTATAATTTTTAGGTCTTGAAAAGGGGCGTTGACGATTATGGATAGGAACTTTATATGCCCCCATAGGAAATTTATCAATTACTATTGTATCGCTATTTGATATAATGACCTCAAGATTTAAACCTCTTACATCATTTATAGTGAAAGTGTCTGGGCTGAATGAAGATTCCTCTTCCCCATCCTTCTGCACCATCTTGCCCTGTACCGAAGAACTGCTTCCCTGCTGTATGGTATGGGTCAGTTCGTGGGCAAGTAGGTGCTGACCAGAGGTACTTCCCGGGTCATACTTTCCTTCATTAAAATAGATATCGTTGCCATGGGTAAAAGCCTGTGCACCGAGGTCTCGGCTCATTTGAACTGCTGTACTGTCCGTATGGACTTTGACATCACTGAAATCAGCCCCAAATCCACTTTCCATATTGGATTGGGTATGGGCATCCATGGGACTTCCTCCAGTACTGGATTTAATTTGACTTTCGAGTCCTGGGGAAACGGTATTACTCTGGTCTGATTTGGCTTGTACATTACCTTCAGAATTGTCATCCTCCCCTTCATCGCTTGCTTCAGGGCTTTTTTGTATTTCCTCTTCTTCTTGCTTTTGGAGTTCTTCTTCCTCTTCTTTTTCCTGAACCTGTTCTTCTTCTACCTGCGCTTGTACTACTGGTGTTACTGTTTCTGCAAGGGGCTTTTCCTGAACTTCAGCCTCTGCTGTTTCCTTTGTTTGAACTTCTTCCTCTTGTTGTGTTTGAACAGCGGTGTCTGCACCATGGTTTGCTGAAGGATCATTGATACCTTCAACTACGTGATCCGCCATTTGATCTGCTTCCAACTCATACTTGTCCCCTGCTTGACCCATGTTTAATTTAGCCTGAAAGAAGCTATCAGCTTGACTTTGGGCAGCTTTTCCTTTGCTGGAATCGGTTTTTGAGTTGAAAGATTTCATTGGTAAAATTTGGCTCTAACGGTACATACTAAAAAGTCTGTTGATAACTAATTGCCCAATTTCATTAGATCGATGAAATTGAATACATTGATCTTGTTGAGCTCGTTATTATTGAGGTTTTTTCTGACTTTATCCAATTGTTCAGGATTGGTATTTACCAGTTTTTGATCTGCATCGGCCATGGAATAACTTGGATGGCCCCCTCCTCTCCACATCATATTATCCTTATTTTGATGATGGTGCATTTCCTTGATCAGCTTACCTATCATTCCAGATTCGTCACTTTTTTCCATTAAGTGCTTCAATCCTGCTGTATGTCCAACCTCATGAGGAATGGTGTTTTTATCGGATCCTGAAATCATTCCTGGAGTATGTTTCTCATTTAAGTAAACTATGGTGCCGTAAAATGGTCCCCTACCATAAGTGCCGTTTACCTTGGGATGGCTATCGTCTAGCACAACTATCAAATGCTCAGACATAAAATTGAGGTCGGTAAGTTTATTGATCACCCTGACATTGGCAGTGGTGCTGACATCATATACTACATCAATACCAAAAATGCTTTTTCTTAATTTCCCTTTAAAGCTATTTTCAATTTGGCTTTTGGCAGCACTGGCCAAACCTGCAGTATTAAGCGAGGCATTACTGCTTTTATTGAGTACAGCTCCTTCAAATTTCAATTTTAGATCAGCTTTGATGGTTTTGCCATCATAGGATTTATAGTTTTCATTCTTGCTCCAGTTTCTTTGAATTTTCTTTTGTACCATGCCTTTTTGCTGTACGGTGTGTGTGAGTTCATGGGCCAAAAGCTGTTTGCCTTTATACGATTCAGGACTGTATTTTCCGGATTTAAAATAGATATCATTACCATGGGTGAATGCTTGGGCACCTATGGCTTTATTCATATGATTTGCCCGTTCATCGGTATGGATCCTAATATGACTGAAATCTGCTCCAAAGCCTGATTCCATTTCATTTTTGATATCTGCATCCATTTGTCTGCCAGAACCCTTACTTTGATTGAGGCTAGGTTCAATATGATTGGCACCTTGTTGCTTGCTGGAAGCAGTCTCAGCTTTAGCCTGCGCGGCTTCCTCTTCTTCCTGGGATTGGACAGTTTCTTCCTCCTCAGGTTTCGTTTGCATGGCTTCTTCCTCTTCTTGCGCCTGAACTTCCTCTTCCTCGGCTTTTTGAAGCGGCTCTTTTTGTTCCTCTTCACCGGATTTCCCTTGAACGGGTTCTTGCTCTTCTTTTAAATCTTGTTTTTGTACCATACTAATCGATGAGGCCAAAGGTTTTTGCTGTAATTCTTCCTCCGTTCCTTTTTGTTGAATCGGGTCATTTTTAGCAGCAGTATTGTTGACAACTTGATCTGCTATGGCATCTGCTTCTTGCTCATATTTATCGCCCGGTTTGCCCATTTCTAGTTTGGCTTGCACGCCAAAAAAATCTTTTTGGCCTTCTTCCTTTCTATTGATTAGCCCTTGGTTGGATTGCCCTGGTTTATTCCTTTTTTTTAATTCTCTCATAGCCCTTACCATTCAATGAATAATAATCCTCTTTTCCATGGAAACTTTGCCATTCCGATACTCCAAGGCAATTTTTCCAATAATATATCTTGGGTTTTTCTCTCAATGATCAGTTTTGAATGCTTTCCTCGAGTATCCAGCTTACCTTTTCTACATAGAAATTCTGCCCTCAAAGTATCCAGCCCTGTACCTTTTAATGCTTTCCAATGACCAATTACAGCGTTCAATAATTCATCTGCATGATCTTTCAATTTATTCGATAATATTATCTCTCTGCTTACTATATGGTCCTTAGGAAGTCCACAGCAATATTTTTCAAATATTAAATCATGGTCAAATGCCATTTCTTCCTTGGTGGCCAAGTAATGTAATAAATGAACTGCCCTCTCTTGATCTATAAACTCATTTTGCTGATTGATTAATTTACAGTTGGTGAAAAGTTCCTTAAAGAATGGGTGCAAAAGAATCAAACCTGCCTGATCTAGATGGAATTCCTTATCGGCAAACTTGTCATCCAATAAATGGTCATTTTCCTGAGGTAGCAAAGCACGTTTGCTTTGGTTATCAAGATTTGGACGATCACCATTTTCTGGAGGGCTTGATTTTTTATCAAGATCATTCAAGACACCTTTTTCTGGACTGTTTGATGCTCTCACTTGCCCAGCTTTATTTTCTCCTTCTTTTTTAAGTAATGAATGAATGAAAGATTCAGGTTTTTCGATGGCATTTGATAATTCGCTATACCAATTGGATTTACCTATTTCCTTATAGCTATATTTTTCGAATGCGACCTTAAAGCTGGTTTGATAGATGATAAGCAACTTTTTCTGTTCAGCAGTCGCAATGCTTTTTATGGCATGGATTGATTTTGTAAAAGAAGACTCTATTTCTGATTCGGTCCTTTCTGAAAGCAATAATCTCCATATATCACCCATTATCAATGATTTCAGTGGATTAGATATATCTTTTGGCCACTGTGATAATATATCTTGACCTTTAGTCAATATTGCTTGTTTTGAATAATATGCAGAAAGGATGCATTTGATTTGCTGGTAATTGAATTGCTTTAAAAATCTTCTTCTTAAATCAACTTCTCTTCCACTTCTTTCCAGTAATTTGTGAAAATTTGGATGGATAAGAATGTGCTTGACGGGGTTTATTTGAGTCCAATCACTAAATAGCTCGATGTTTTCCTGATCACTTAGCCACCAAGGTTTTTCACCTGTTTCCAGTATCTGTATAATACTTTTTATTTCCCTATCTAGACTTGATAAGCCTAAATGATTATCCTTTGATAAACTATCATGTTCACGGCTAGCTTTCGAAATCGATTTGGCTTGGCTGACTTTGTTTTCGAGTTGCTGAAATTGTTGTTCCAATTGCTCTCTCAACTGTGACAGAAGATGGTCTTTTGCCAGCTGGTCCATAGAAGCCTTGGAGCCTTCAAACACCTTTGAGGAACTATTTATATTTATTTCCAAATTGGGAATTTGATAGTGGGCATTGTCTATGGTTCTATCCATTTGATTCAGATAGCGCTCCAGCAAAGGCAATAATTCAGACTTTAACCATTCCGCCAAATTGTTTTTGAGCATTTGGCTTCTTTCGGGACTTGAGTCAAGTACCTCGCAATAGATTTTATGGATAATATGTGATGCCTTGTTTTCCAATTAAGTGATCAATTGAGATTGGTCCTTAATAGCGGCCTGTATATAGTCCGCTCCATCAAATTCCACGATTAAATTTTTATAGTAAGTCTGCATGCTTTTATCAGCATCCCAAATCACTTTAAATTCAACCAGTCGTTTCATCATTGAAGTCATCACTTGAAGAATTTTTGAAAATTCAGCTTTAAATTCATCATAATTGCTTCTATCTTGACACTTGATAAGGGTATAAAATAATTGAATATAAAATTCAAACAGTTCTTTGGCAGGGGCCATTCCAGGACCATTTCCACTATTCATTTCTACCATATAGTCCGTTAAGGCTTGAATTTGAGGTAATAGTATTTTTTCTAATTGTCCATTTTGCTTACCAGAAACAAAATTCGGGGCATCCTTTGCAATCAAGTTTATGGTATTTATAGCGTCGGTGATAATGCCTTTGCCCCAATCATCTACTTTTTTGAATTCTTCAGTTTGTAAAAAGGCACTAAATCTTTCCGCTCCAGATTGGATAAACCTAGTTCCTTCATCTATACAGTTTCCTGCTCCTTCATTAAGATCAATCGTTATGGTTTCACTACTCCCTTGTTTACAGACATTATCCAATTCCACCATTACCCTTACTGATATGCTATCCAATTCAGCAGGAAGCTCTTGCTTCATGCCCGTAGCCGTCGTTGGGTCCAAGGCTTTGTTGTCCAAGAACCAATGGTATTGGGTACCCGTTGGGAATGGTGTATCTACTTTTAGTGAAAGCAGTTTGTTACCAGAGGCAGGATCAACATCTAATGTATAACTAAAGTTAATGGTAGGTCTTTCATATACCCTTACGGTTAAATCTGTTTCTTGACCATTGACTTTAAAATTCAAATCCTTTCCTAGATTGATATCACTTACCAATAGTGGGTTAAATACATAACCATTGGCTGTGTTTTGAACCCCTTCCCCACTGACTACTCCATTTTCGGGAACTACCGTAAAAGGTATTGGGCTGACTTGAGCATCTCTACATATCTCTCTTGGCTTAAGGTCCAAGTCAATCTCTTCTACTGCTTCTTCAAAAATGATTTCTCCGGTTACCGTAGCTGGACAAGCGCCATTTTTAGGTGTAATAGTGAGGCTAACGGTCACCTTGTTTTCACCGTTTACAGGCAATTGATAACTTACTTGAGGACTCTTTTCTGTAGACTGTCTGTCGTCACCGAAATCCCAGGAATATTCTGCATCCTCAAAGACAGGAGAAGCAGAAAGCAATAAATAAGGATCGGTAACTGGATTATCAGGTAAGTTCAAAGCAAATACAGGGCTTTGGAAAACCCTAATTTCTGCTGTAGTAGGTTCATCATTTACCGTAAAATTGATCGCTTGACCTAAGTGCTCAACAGGAAACAGACTAGCATCAATACTAATCGCATCTTCACCAACGATAACACCAGGTATTTCATCTACGACTTTGATAGTGCCTCCCACAGGGATCACCTCAAATCCAATAGGAGCTTGCTCCAAGCCTAGACAATAGGTGTCTTCACTTAGGTTCAGATATACTACTGGACGTGGAACTACGAAATTGATAGGTGAACAATCAGAGCAACATCTATATGGCAGCATAAAATCAGCCATTACAGTACCATCTTTTAGGCTACTTTTTAATTGACCTTTGCTCGGTACTGCTATATTGGATATGCTTGTCTCTCCAGCTAATGCTTTTTTTAGGGTGGCTAAATCATCTTCTAATTTGGTGGGATCCTTGAATAGTTCATATTTTTCCGCGATACTATTATAATCGGACTTTTCATAAACAGCCTCCTTATATCCGCCCCATTTTTCCATGATGCTCAGACCGGATATAGCTTTTTCTACTTTCCTAGGTTCCCTGCTATAATAAACCATAACAAATGTCCCACCTTTTGTTACACCAGCTTGATGATCCAATCCAGGATGGTGTTCGAAAAAATTACTTAATTGAAGACCTTCCAAAATGGTTTGCTTTCTTGAATCGATCTCGGCTTGCAAGATTTTTAATTTATTGGCAGCACAACAAATGGATGAATAGAAAAGGGCTTGTGACTGATAGTAGGACTTTAATCGATCACTTATATCCAATTTCTCAAGGCTTTTGCTAAACTCTACTAACTTCTTACACAAACTTTCAATGGAAGCTTCATATTGGTCAATATAGAAATCATCCAATTCAAATAGTCGCTCAGGGATATAATTTGATATATCATAGGAGGCAGCAATTATCTCTATGGGCTTATCTATAAAGGCCATTTTATAGTCTTCTGAAATCTCTATATCCTTGATATAATTTACTGCTTCTTTCTCTGCAGCTACCTTGATATCATTATAGCTGTAATAAGGATTATCCTCTTTTTTGATGGTGCTGTCAAAGACAATGCCTAGACTTTCTGAATCTGAACTGATGTTTTTACTTATACTTTCTTGAATACTTGACCTTGATTCAGTTTTATAATCTTTGGTGGCTTCAAACAAATATGGATAGAGTCTTTGGGCTTCTGCCAGCGATATTTTACCATTATTGATCAAAATCGCCACATCCTCTATGGTCACAGACTTAGGTTCATAAGCCTTATATAAAGGCTCAGCCATTTCTACTTTTGGAGCTATTGTTTCGGCACTTTCGACGCTACTCGCTTCCATTAGCTTTTTGATATCCAAGGAAGAAAAGAATTGACTGATTTTGCCTGTTATACAGCTGATCTCATCATTCCAAGCTTCCATTAATAACATCAAATCTTCAAAATGGCATTTATAATCTTCCATTTTGATACTGTCCAATACCTGATTAATAGAGAGTGCCTTGACATCAAAATCCAAATTATATTCCTTAACCTTGTCCATTATTTTGATCAATGCTTGGTCGTAGGATTTACCCTGATGCCCTTCAATTCTATAAAAATCAACCTCATTGGTGTCATATTCCAAAGGCTCTATGGGTTCATTGGTTTGTGGATCCACTGCTCTTTTAAAACGAGGTATTTCATCCGTCCTTCCCCTTTTGGTTTTATCGAAATTCCAATGATCAATTAGGTTATTACTATTCTTATAGTAAAATGGTATAGCTTTTTCTCCTAGATTTCCTTTAAATACTGATGGTGTAATGGAAATGTCAACTTTTGGTGTTTGGAAGGTAAAAAGCATTAATTTCATCCGTTCCAATAAACTGTTTAGCCTGGAGGTTACTGAAGTGTCCCCCGTAATGGGAGATTTATAAAACCCATGTCTAAAATCATTATTATTTTCTTTGGAGATGACTTTCCCAAGCATAAGATGTTTTGGAAAAGCATCTATATCTGGTAGACAAGTGGCATTGAGTGTATAAAGGATTTCCACAATCTCATGATAGGTGTTGATGATATCTCTTAACCAGTCATATTGATATTGGAAATTGTTAACATAACTCGGATTGGGCTTGGTCAGGAATAATTTCAATTTTTGCGAAATATTGCTGGGCAATCCAAGAAAATTGGAAAGCGCGCTTAGTCCATCATTTAAACCCTCAATATCAGTAGCCATGATAGCCTTATAATAGCTATCTTCAAGTTTTTGCAGATCTTTGGTATTTGCTTGGGATAATAATACCCTTTTTAGTTTAATGTGTTTTAAAGAGCGATAAAGACTTTTGATGTCTAGCCTTTGATAGACTCCGTCATTGTCCATTAAATGCTTGGCACCCTCTTCATCTGTCAATAGCACATGTAGTCTAGCTACTTGTTCTACCCCTTGATTGTCACAATTGATTCCACTACACATGTCTGCTTCCAGTGGGTATGTTTCTAAATAAAGCAAGGCAATTTTATCTGCCATGTTTTCCATGCTGGAAAGGGCTTGATCTGTCTCAGTTACTTGTTCTGGGGGAACAAGTTTCCAAAGGTTAATTTTAGCTTCTCCTTGCTTAAATTTTTCATAATGGCTGTTTTTATCTTCAAACACCCTGAAATGGGTATAGTTAACATGATCGTCCACCATTTTATAGCCTGAAATAGCTGGATCATCGTATTCCTGAAGTAATTTAAGCAGGTCTCCATCCGTAGTTACTCCAATGCCTTGTGTAACTTGGACAATACGGCTAGTCGGCCGACTTACTTTAAATCCACAAACTATTCCAACACCATTTAAAAATACACGAGTCAACCTATCTTGGTCCTCAAAAAATGATATGGATTCATTTAATTGGGTATGTGTTAATACCTGATCTACTTTATAAGTATGGTATTGAGTGGTTATTATACTTAATTTATTAGCCATGACGGTATGGATTAAAGTGTTCCCAGATTCGTTTTTCCTAAAATTAATTTTCCATCAAGATCTTCCTCCTCATCCTCACAATCGTAAAGTCTACCTGTAGGGTAAATGGTATGAAGTCCCGTTAGAGAACTGGTCATTTCGTTCAATACTTTATTGTATTTGTTCATTGATGCGATACTTCCGCTTCTCTTGTGGATATCGGTTAATTCAAAGAGATAGGATTTATAGGCTTTCTCGAAGCGAACCAATTGGTTTTCTTTAAAAATTGGGCTTTCAGGATTTTCTACATCTTCTTGGGGTAGTTCCGGTTCTTCGCCCTTTCTATATCCTATCCAACATATTTTTGCTACGATATGAGCAGGGAGTTCCTCCCTGATAAGGTTCTCCAAATAATTCCTAAAGTCTTTATTGGCGAAGCGATAGGTAAAGCCTGGAAGGATAACGCTTAGCCTAAATGAAAATGGATCGATCATTTTACAAGAGTCATAATCGTCCGAGCAAAAAGGAAGGAAATTTCCAAGGACATAATCTTTGTCCGCATCTTCCTGAGTTTTTTTGTATTGTGCATCCAGTGGATTGGGCCTTAAAAGGATATGTTCTACTAGATAAATCCCTTCTTCAGTAAATGTGTGCTTTATATAATCCAATAATGATAATGCAGCATTGACAGCCTCGTCTCTATGGGGATAGAATGTATATTGTTTGGCAATGATGAAATCAGGACTTGAATGAGATTCAATTTCTGTATTAACAATGTCGAAGCTGAATTTTTCGGATGTTGCCGCTTTATGGAATTGGAAACTTCCCGCTAAGTATTCATTGGCCACCGCTACTTCTTTCAACTTTTCCAGTTCTTTACTGGAGGTCTCCAAAATTTTGAGAATGGCAAAGTACATTTCGCTCCCAGCCGAATTATAAAAAGGATATGATGTGGTGGCCGATAGAAGAATATTACCTTCTTCACTTCGCAATCTCCAACGGTAAACCCAATCACCATCTACCTGTTCATATCTGTATATTTCCACTGCCGAGTCAGCAAGGTTTCTCCTGCGATAGTCTTTTATGCCGACTAGTTTTGCTATTCTTCTTTGGGCACCAGAGACATTGTCTGTATTCCAAAGGTCCTTTTTTTCCTTGTCGTAATAATTAAATGCTTCTCCCCTTTCTTTGCTTATTTCTCTGTACTCCCTGAGAAAACGTTGCTTGTCCTGTAATACCACTTCATCCGTACTGGCACCATAAAGGAACTTCATCAAGAATGCATAATTTCCAAAATTTTCGGCAAATCGGGCAATCAAATGATCCATCAACTTATTCCTTCGCTCAACTGTATCATCCAAAATACCCATTAGATTTTCTGTTAACTCAGTTTCATTATCAAGTGCATTAGGGTCTTTGAATAGTTTTTCTGCATCTTTTATATCTTTCACGGCCTGGGTGAAATAAGTGATACTTGGCCCTTGGTCAAGGGAAAGCAGTTCTTTTATTTTTTCTAAATGCTTGAAATAGGAGGCTAAGATTTGGTCGAAAAACAATAAATAACCTTTTAACTGTCTTGCTAGGACTGCTCTTTTCTCTCCTAAATTACGGGATAATCCTTTATCGCTTAATCCATAAGTTTCAGGAAAATCATGTTGGATGGAGCTATAGGCTCCCCAGTTGGCAAAAGTTCCTTTTGGGATTTCAGGTTCAAGGTGTTCTTTAGCTTTATCATCATGATCAGCACGTGATTGGAGGATTTTTTCTTTATAACTGGCAACCCTGGTTTTATTGATATTGATGGGTAAGACACCTTTGAAATAGTTAATGGTGGTCTTCTTACAAAGTTTTGGTTTTTTGCCCTCAGGAATGCAAATGACCCATTTGTTGGGATCAGTACCATCTTTTTCGTCACAATTTCCTAAAGTGATATCCTTAACCACTTTCACACCTGGAATACTCATGATAATATTGATGATATCGGAAAGTCGCACTTCTTTTCGAAGTCCAGAGGCTTTTAGCTCCTTGGTATCTATAAACCCATTTTCCAGAAATGGCCCTTCAAAGATCTCATCCATAGGATAGCCTTTGTCTATCATTTCCTTTAGCGAGTAATGGCCTGGAGATGGGGCCATATAATCCTCCAATGCTATAATTATCTGTGCATGAACCAATTCTTCATCTGCTTCCGGATTTACTTCCACATTTGCACAGACAGACACTGGTTCGGAGGGTACTTTTTCTACTTTAACCAGGTCCTCACAAAGGTTTCTGTGTGCATGAAAGCGTTGAAATATTTGTTCTTTTAAATCCTCCGGAAGCTCTTTCTGAGCATCATCTGTTTCTACCAGGATACTATAGAGGCCTTTAAGGTCAAATTTTGCCTTTTGATTTTCCTTCAAACCCTCCCAAATGGCCTTTTCATAAGCTAATTTTTGGTTTTTCAGGTCTGCAAAGACGGTTACCTTTTCTTTCTTGATCCAACAGTTTTTAACCCCTTTGATGTCTATAAATAGTTTTCTTAGATCTAGTTCTGTGGTAGGTGCAGAAGGCAAAATATCAGCTACTTTATAAAATTGTCCTTCAATTCCATTGTCTTCTTGGGCTATAAGATCTTCTATGGGCAAATTGATACGGTTTCCTAAATCAGTGATGGCATAGCAAAGTACCTCAAGCATGGTAATGCCTGGGTCATGTGTATTATAATCGGTCCAGATTTGACTTCCCAATTCACGGATATGTCTTATTCCTTCTTCCCGCAGAAAGTGAAAGTCAAGATCATCCTTTGTGGAGGTGTCTCTGGCTATACTTTTATGATTGCTTAATGTTGACATTCTTCGTGGGAGTTTGCAGGTTCATTTTTACAGGTGACGGTAATGGGGCTCACTTCATGTTCTTTGAATGAAACCAATATGGATTTTGGATTACTTGGCCGGATAAAGTCCTTTTCCAAGACTTCTTCGAATTTTGGTTCGCAAGGTGCAGAATCTGGTTGACGTTTCATTAATATCAAGTTTTCCAGATAATCTACATAAGCGAGTTCCTCCAAATAATGTATCAGTTGGCTTTTGTGTAAAGTGACGCCAAATTCAACCGTAACTTTTTGATCATATGCCCAAGGGGAAAGAAAGCGCTTTATATCCTCTTTTATCTGACCTATATAATAGCTAGCATCCAATCCCTCTTTGAATTTTACATTCACACTGACTTTTACTTCCTCATAGTTGGGATTGATTACTTTAGCTTTTACATGAAAAGTATTCAGCTCATTGACAAATGTTCCAACTTCATTTAAAGTCGCTTGACTTACCCTAGGTTGGTAGATATCGAAGACAGCTTGCTGAACAGTATCTGGCACTAGAATAATGGTTACATTTCCAGGGGATTGAAAAGATGAAGAACAGGTGTGGTTGAGGCATTTTACCTTATAGACCTTTGGAAACTTTTGTAAAATTAAATGCTCGTAATCCCAGAGTGTTATGGCCCTGTTTTTATGTCTGAGTCTTTCGCTTACCCTTCTATAATAGGCCGCGTCTGATTCTTTATCCTTGCCACCAGTGGAGGGATAAGGTTGCTGTATTGATTTTACCCAACTTAATCTTTCCTGTAATTTGCTAATGGTTTTTTCAGGAAGCCCTTTGTCTAAATGATCTCCAGAATTGTCTTGATTTTCAAATACAGCCTCGACAGCCTGAGCTTTTATATCAATCAACTGACTTACAATGTCAAAAGGCTTGGCCATCGTAGCTTTAATCCAATGAAAGCCTGTTGGGAGGACTGTATTGTCCTTGGTAGCTGATTTGGGAAGAGAAAACTGGAATACCCCGGATTGAAGAAAGCGAGGACATTGGTTTTTGATGATTTCACCGGTCTCAAAACTTTCCCATTGATTATTTTTTAGGTATTTCCAATTGATCTTTTGGTTTCCCGTAAATATGTCTTTGATACTTGGATTTTCACTACCTTCTAGAAACTGGAAATGTAAAGTTATTTGCTGAAGGTTTTTCGCATTTTCCAGCCCAATATATAGTTCTCCTCCTTGGCAGTATTCAGGTACCAAATCGAGCTCCTGATCAGTCTGACCTGAGGAGAATACTTGATGGAATCCAAAAGGGGATTCGTGTATCAGTGTGATATCATTTTCTGAAGATAAAGACCCAAAATTGATGGTTTCGCTTGCTTCATAGTCCAGAACTAAATTTTCTGCTAAAGGTGTATAGGGTTCGTTGGGGATCTTACCTATAGAGATACTTCGTCTGTTATAGATAGTCGCTACTGTTAGGTAATGTGGATATTTTTCATGTAGAAAAGAGTTGTTCAAGGTGATTTTAAGCTCTTTTTTTGTCGTGTTTTTCCATTCATTATTGCCTAAATTAAATGTAAAAGTAGAATCATAAGTCCCTGAGTTATCATTAAAAAGCTCATTATTATCATTATCATGGGATGGGGAACTGGAAAAGCTAAAAAAGTTTAAACCTTTAATTATGGCATCAATATCTCCATTGGAATCTCTCTCTCCATATTGTGAATAATGGCTTACCAATTCATCAGGGGTATTCAGGTAATCCATCCGAACATTGAAGCTATTTATGGGTTTGTCCGTAACTTCAGGATACTTTACAATAAAGGAAGATCCTTTTCCTGGTCTAGGTCCAAAAGGATAAAATGGCTTTTCAGGATTTAGAACACCCAGATCATTTTCCAATTGTACTTGCTGTATGCCTGAAACATCAGTAACTATCTGAAGATTTGATAAAGTGTTTTTATTGAGTAATCGATATAAGTTATAGCCTTCTTTTTGTTCGGTTTTGAATAATACCCTTAATAAGGGATTTTCAACCTGATAGCTTCCTTCATGCAGCTCTGAATTATAAGGTATTACTTTGGGCTGCTCATTGTCTAATTCGAATACCAAAATCATTTTATTGCTATTTGCAGAGATAGCACTCCCCGTAATCAGTTCCATTGGAGTACCCTTAATCCAGCCTTTTTCACCACTAATTTCTAAAAATAGGGCATTGTTTAGACTGAACTCGTTTTCTGAACTTGAGAGAATGGTATTGGCAAATGTAAATTCCAAGGTTACTTTACGGGTGCCTTCAGACAATCGAAACATATTGCTTGCCAAGGAAAATCCCAGTCTGACATTGGGGAGTGGAGGCAATTTGGTATTGGCATTACAGATTTTGGTATAGCCAAATGGCCACCATTTTTCAGCTCCCTTAGGAAAATCAGCCCCCAGACCATCATAGGAATTCACCATTGGAGCCATCACAAAGTTTCCTGTATTTAAATCAGTTTCTAGTGCATTGATATCTTCTCTTGGAATGGAAATTTCATTATATATGCTTTTGATTTGGGCAACACTGGTTTTGTTTAACACTGTTTCGGAAAGCGAAACATAATTCCTTTTCTTGCCCAAACTGTCTTTTCCCCCGTCCAATAAGGTTCCTTTTTCCAGTTTTTCTTGGCTGGCATTTTTGGCCAATTCAAAAATTAAATAAACATGATCTGCTTGTATTGGTTTTTTGCCTATTTGAAGTACTTTCTGGTAATAATAGTCAAGATGTCTTTTTGTTAAATGGTTGAATCGTTTTTTGCTGAAGTCCAGTAATTTTAGAAAAGAGATAAAAAGTGTAAGGTGAGGTGTTAGTTTGCCAGTGAATGCTCGATCTGCCAGAAAACCCTCAATCTCAACTTTTAGCTTTTCAATAGTAGCTTCATTTTCCAAATCATTGATCATAGCAGGATTAGAAATGAAATCACTAAAGAATTTTTGCCAATCTCCTGAAGGCTCAAGTGCCAATGAACTTGGAAAAAAGTTGAGTTGCTTGGAAAGATTAAGCGCAAAGATTATCCAGTCCTTTTGTTCAAAGTTTTGTAATTGGACACTTTCAGGAGAAAGTTTAGGGTCTTGCAGCTCAGATCTACCAGTGCCGTCTCTTTTAAGTATGTTGACAATATGATTGCAATTTGCGCTCATGCGTTAATTGGTTTAGGTGTTGGTGCCTTCTTCCAAATAAAAAGGATAGACCATATTATTTCGGGCATTGGTCGCCCTTACTCTGTATTGAAGATGAATCAGTAGTTCCCCTTCCAGTGCATTGCCTTCTGTGATATCAATTTTTTCAGGATCTATCCGTGGTTCGTGGTATAAAATGGCATTTTTGATCAGCTCTATGACATAGGTTTTAACCGTCCTGTTTATTGGATTAAATAACAGCTCATCGAGGTTACATCCGTAGGTGGGTTGCATGATACGCTCACCAAGTCGCGTGCTGAACAAAATTTCAAGACTTTTCTGAATATCATCAACACCAGAAGTGGTTTTAGCTTGACCAGAGCCGGTTTCAAATTCTGGAGGAAAGCTCCATCCTGTCCCTAAAAAGTCATTGCTGTTTTCCATGGTTTATCCTATTAATACAGTTGCTTCTCCTATTACAATGCTGCCACCGTGCGCGGTGGAATCTCCTAATCTCGCTGCTGGCATTCCCCCGATCATGACGGTGGAGGATCCCATTATTATGGTGTCGGGAGGACCTGTGCAGGTAGCCATATCCCCTACTCTTGCTGCTGGCATTCCCCCAATCAAAACAGTTGGCTCTCCTGGTGGCAAGATTGGCCCACCCACATGGGGCACGGTTCCCGTTACCATCGGACAAACGTGCATATCATTTGCTCTTGCTGCTGGCATTCTCATTATAATAGATGTTAGGTTTAAGACTTTATATTTTTATAATCACTATTAGCTAATTAGGCTTTGTCAATTGATTTGCACCAATGAACCTTTCAGAACTGCGACAGCACTAGTACTTAGCTCAGCTCCCGCAGAACCTTCCGCTTTAAATTGGGCACTGGCCTTAATATTTACATTAGTGCCTTCCATATTGATGTCTCCGGTGGTTTTGAGATTAAAATCCTTGGCAGATTCCACACTGATTCCGTCACTATCTATTAGCGTCTTATTACCATTTTGGTCTTCGACTGTAATGCTGCCATCGTCATCATTGAGCTCTAATTTGTTACCTGCCGGTGTTTCAATCATGACGATGGTTTTATCATCATCAAAATGGATCTTAATGCCTGATCTCGTTTGTATGCCTTTTTCATGATTATCATTAGAAGCTGTTATTGGGTTTGGATTAGCACTACTGTGCAACATGCCTAAAACAACAGCATCATTTGGGTCTTCATTGATAAAGCCTACTATCACCTCATCCTCAGGTTCAGGCCTGAAAGTAAAACCTCTGTTATTTCCAGCATCAGGGAAAGCTTGTCTGCACCAAATCCCTTCTTCTTCGCTGTTAATAATTGGGATTTTTACTTTGATTCGCTCTTCACCTTCAGGATCTTCTAAATCAGTAACCAAGCCCACGTGAAGTCCACTTATTCCGGCATTTAGTCCTGCTGCCGGTGGCATGGAGATATTGGACATTGTTTCTGCAAACCACTCAGGATCCATTCCGTATTGTGCGTCTATGGTCCAGTTTCCTTCTGTTATTTGATGGTTGACTGCTGTTACGTAGACTTTACCGTTAAAGCGCTCCCCTACTCCTTCGAGCAATAGGTTGGTGCCTGGTTTTACATTTGGGATGCCTTGGAATTTCATCCTTCCTCTTGATTTGGCTAATTGTTGGAAGGTCCATTTGGCATTGGCCCATTCCTTTAGATCTCCTTCCTTTTTATTCCCACCGTGGCGCATGACGACATCATCTTGATCCAGTAATGCTGCTAAATCTTCTGAGCTGATATTTCCGTTTGTGCTCAAAGCGGGGTCTGCTCCTTCTATTTCCAATAATTCCTGATCAGCGGTATTCCAAGCTTGGGAAATAACCTTAGGAACTTGTGTACGAGCATCCATTTCGGCGTCGAATTCAAGTAAAGTCGCCCCGAATGTGATGGTTTCTACCTCTGCAGCATTCAAGTCCGGCTTTTTTAGGCTTATTTTTCCATCATCTACCATACATAGCAGTCCATTTGCCTGAATACGAAGCATCATAAAATCCCAATCGGTAATATCATATTGAACCATTTCCGGGTGAACACTTGAAGTAGAAGTAATATCTGCCTCAAGGTCATGGGCTTTGATGAGTTCTTCCAAGATATCAGCATCGCTCAGCTCGTAATAGTACTTGCTTTTCCTGCGCAGCGTCATTTTTACGGCCTTGTCTTTGGCTTCAAGCATCAATAATGATTGGTTATTTCTGATTTTAATATTTTGCTTTATAATAATGCCTTTGAAGATGGTAGCCTCATCAGAATGGTATCCAGCAGTAATTTCTATTTCCTTTCCAGGAATAAAGTGATCGGAATTGCTAACCTTGAAATCTCTTTCCGAAGGATCACCATCAAGTACAGCGATTCTCGCAGTGGGGATCTTATTCACGCCTTTACTTACTTGAATGCTTTTTACTTGATAAGTGCCCGGAATTTCCTCGCCCCCGATGAGAATTTTATGGGTTACCCTGTCCACACTTTGGCTGGTTGCTATGGTTCCGCTATTGTTCATTTATTTTTGTTTTTGAAGCGGTGGGAAAAATAATTCTGTGCCGGTCTTTAACTTTCTGAAATTGGTGAGCTTATTGGCTTTGGCAACTTCTAGGTAATACTTGGAGTCGCCGTAAATCCTATAAGTCATCAATGGAAGTGTA
Organism: Echinicola salinicaeni; assembly: GCF_014280965.1. GTDB lineage: Bacteria > Bacteroidota > Bacteroidia > Cytophagales > Cyclobacteriaceae > Echinicola > Echinicola salinicaeni. The sequence continues at coordinate 104,915 of NZ_JACODZ010000008.1, read as the reverse complement.
TCTCCATCATTAACTGTCCTGTAATGGGTTAGATCAGGAGATTGGTTATTTTCTTGGGCAGTACGAAGGTCTTCTTCTACAAACTCCCCGATTTTGGTCGTGGCCATTGCCCTAATGGGTGTGCCATCTGGCCTGAAGAGTTTGTATTCAATATCCATTTCTTTGAGATAGCCTTTGAACAAAAGGCTTCCCCATGTGATCATTAGGTAATTGGGCTTGTGTTTTTCGCCATTGTATTCATAAACCACTTTTTTGAAATGTTCTATATCGTCAATGACGCCATTTTCACTCGCCTCATAGCCAGCAATTATACCTGTTCGGTCAAACAGAAAATCAAGTTCTAATGTTTGAGGGAGGATTTTATTGAACCGGATCGGGGCTGCGCTGGTTCCTGCAGCCTGATCCTCATTCTGTTCTACCCTATATTGGAACTTGTACTTTTCTGGATTGAGTAGTGTAGTAAACTCCCCATTATCTACTTCATCAGAAAATTTAGAGTCCTTATAGGCTACGACTTTCAATTTTTCCAATTTACCTTCACTCATAGCTTACCTTTCTTTTTGCTCTCTAATTACTTCCATTACCTGTTCGACGCATTTGGCAACAAGATCTTGCTGGTTCCCCCCTTGGGAGGACTTAGATCCGCCGCCGCTTTCGTCTACAGTTATTTTGATGTGCAATTCTTTGATTTCTATTGGCATCAGATTATCGTTTTAAAGTAATTATAGGATAGCTCTATGGATTCAATGGCCATTTTGCTTTCCTGGGCATTAAAATCTTCAATATTCCATTTTACAGGATAGGCATGCACCACATTCCAGGTCATTAGTGGTTCATGTTCCTCGTTGAGGAGTTTTACTGTCAAGTCAATTGGCTTAAATTGAAAATCTTCTATAGCATCCCTGCACCAGGAAATCAATTTAGAATCCATTAGCACACCACGTTTAAGGACCAGATTGGGATATTTGGTTTTGACAGGAAACTTATGCTTGAAGCGGTTTTCACCACCCTCAGCTATTTCTTCGGTGTCTATATCCACTGAAAGACCAGAAACCGACTGAAATTCATGATCTCCCTGTCCCGTATCTAATCCGGTAAATTCCACCAAAAAATGGAAGCTGGATGGCGGATAATAAGTGGCCATGGCGTTTATTCATTTTGAATGGTGAGACCTTCATGGGCCAATTCCATTGATTCGATAGCCACTTCATTACCATCGCCTTTGAGATCAGTACTTTGTACTTTCAGTGGCCAAGCATTTTTTACTTTCCAGGATACAACGGGTTCATGCTCTTCATTAAGTAAACTTATGGTGATATCCCTTCTGTCGACTTTATTGAGATTGATGGTATTATACCATTCGAAATACTCGTTATCACTTTTGAAGGTGCCCCTTTTTAAGGTAATATTGGAGAATTTTTGCATGCCCGGCATTTTGATTTTGCTATATTCAGGGCTTGCACCGTGTCTGTATTCGATAATTTCTGTTTCCACATCTAGACCGGAAACTTCTGTAAAGCCAATTTTTGTTCCTCCCCATTCAACAGAGAAATGAAACTTTGATAATGGATAGCTCATGATATTGTTAATTAGTTATTAAAAATTGCGTTAATGGAAATTAGCATTGGTAAAATAGGAAAATGATAAATCGTATTTCCCACTTCCTAATTCATACTTCTCACCTTTTACTTCCTATGATTCCTGCATTTTGTGGGAGAATTTCAGCACGATGAATTCTGCAGGTCTGACTACTGCCATACCAATTTCTACATTCATTTTTCCAGCTAAAATATCTTGTGAAGTCATGGTTTGACCAAGTCCCACTCTAACATAAAAAGCATGTTCTGGCTTTGCACCTGCGAGCGCTCCTGCCCTCCATTGTAGGGTTAGGAAGTTTTCGATCATTGCTCTGACCCTTACCCAAGTATTGCCATCATTAGGTTCAAATACAAACTGTTCTGTAGCCTTTTTGATGGATTCCTCTGCCATATTGAAAAATCTCCTTACTGGAACATATCGCCATTCATTATCATTTCCAGCAAGTGTCCTTGCTCCCCATACCATGATTCCTTTGCCCGTAAATGGCCTGATAATATTGATGGACTTGCCCGCAACAGCATCTACATTTAGGTTTTCTTGTTCTTTATTATCGATAAGCTCGGTTACGCCAATTACATTGTTCAAGGAAACATTGGCAGGAGCCTTCCATACACCCCTGTTGGAGTCAACCCGGGCATATACACCGGCCATGGTAGCACTTGGTGGAAGGGTCAGATATTCATTGGCGATTCGTTGGTAAATGCTTTTCAGAGCTGGAATGGCATCTACTGCTGATGTCTCTACTGTAGCAGTAAAGCTTTCTGCAGAGCTTGAAATTAGGTCAAGCGAAGATTTGATACTGCTCCATAATTTGTTGATCGCACTGATATGGGGCTGGATCTTTTCAGTATTGGTTGTTCCTGTGCCAAAATATACATTTGAGGATGTACTTGTAGTATAGTCTAGCCCTGTGGTAGAAGCCGTTAAGGACAAAGCAGAGGATAATGAACTTGAGTCAAGAGCAATTTTTGCTATTTCATTTTCCGCAGCATCTAAGGCTGTACCTAGTTTAGAAGCCAGAAAATCAAAAAGGAATTTTAAATCTCCCGCCGGTGCGCTTTTATCCTCTAAGCTTACAGCTGCCCCTCCTAGGTCGATAATATCCCTGACCAAATCCATACTTTCCGTATAGTAATTGATTAATGCTTCTAGATTGGCCTTAGTAGGTGTGTTTCTCAGGGTGTTGAGCAAGGCTTCGAATTTTGCTTGGTATGAAGGATGGGTACCTTTTAATGTATCCAAAGCGCCATTAATCGTATTTTGATCATCGACAAGATTATCAAGTCTATTGGCTAAGTCTTTGGCATCAGCATCTGCTATTAGATCTGCCAAATCCACTGTTGGACCGTTTTGGGTTATTTTACCTTTGATGTCCTTGTATTTGACTACTCTGGGTAGATTGGCTTTTAGCCAAGGTGAATATGCTGCACCATATTTCAGGTAATTCATACCAATGCCATTTCTGAAATTTTCAACAGCATCATCATAATCCACGCCTAGTTCCTTCAAGTCAAAAATACAAAAACGGTCTTGCAAGTCATTACATTGACCCAGCATGGCTGCATAAAGTGAATTGATGTTGTTTTGGCTCATCAGTGGAGCATCAGGAACAACGAGTAAAGTAGGTCGGTCTATTTTTTTAACCTTAGAAAGACCAGCCAAAAATCCGGGCGTTGAACCATCTGCAGTACCGTTTTGGATGGTATCACCGTATTTCCCAACCGAAATCACATAACAATCTCCACCACCATTGGCATAGAACATCCTTATACACTCATACAAATAGTATTTTTCTGTAAGATCAACTTCTGTTACTTGATTTTGTGCATTGATTTCCAATGTGGTAACTTCTACTTCAGGAGCACCACCAAAGTACTCTGTAAACTCCAGTACCGAGGAGATTTTTACAGGCTCATTTGGTGGGAGTTCTTTATCTCCATCCTTTGCCTGTGAAGTGTAGCCTAAAAAAGCAGGGATTGCAGTTTCAACTTGTGCTACAGAAGGTGGAAATTTGGTGATTTCCTCAATGTAGACACCTGGTGTTTTTATTGTTGTTGCCATGGATAAAAAGGTTTAAATGAATATTTCTGAATAAAGTTTATTTCCGATTGATTTAATATGTAATGGATTGGGATTCGGGAATTTATAATCCTCCATATCCGGTACCGGACCCTTGAAGTCAGAAGGACTGTCCAGCTGTATAAATCCATATTGGGTCAAGGGTTTTACATCCTTTGTTTCTATTACAAAAGCACCTTTATGGTGGATATATTTCCATATGGTTTTCTGATTGTCGAAATGGATTTTGAAGTGAGGCAATTGATTTTTAAGTTTTCCATTCTGTTGAATGAGGCTATCCGCTGTATTATTGGATTGCATATGTAGCCTAATGATTCCAATCGCTTCACTTTCTCCTATTCCAGTTTGTTTCAACAATTCCATTTTATTAGCTGAATCAAATAGATAATCGGAGTTGATCAGTTTTTTTTGTTGAGATTTAGGAATCGACTTAAAATTATTTGGATTAGGAAGTAAGGGTGCTTTGTTTGAAAAGTATAAAAGCTCCTCTCCTGAATAAGGTAAATTGGTGTAATTCCAGAAGAATGGATCTTTGACCTTAAGTTCAAAAACCAATTCTTCATCCTTATCAAATTCAATGAAGGGTATTTTATCATCCTCAGGCTTAACCTTTAAAGCCAAAACTAAGTGGTCAGGGAAGGTTTTGACCACGATATTATGTCCAAAAAGCAATTTTGAAGTAGCATGATTGGCTTCTATTTTTAGAAAAGAATCCCAGTTGAAAGTTTTTAATTGTGCCTGCTTTTTGTCGTCTTCCATATCAACAAAATCCTCATCACCATCATTTAAAAAATAATTATGATGTATAGTGATCTTAAAAAGCGGCTTAAAGACAGTTGACACTTTCATACCTTTATTGCTGTTTATAATTTCTGTGAATTTCAGTAATAACAGACTGCTCTGCGTTCACAATATCCCTTTCGATCTCTATTAAGTTCATGCGGTAAAAGACAGATGGATATTGCCTTCCACCCAAAGTGCCCCAGATATAATTCAACTCTTCGAAAGTAGGTGTGAATAGTTCTAAGGTAAATCTAAAATTCCTCACAGCGCTCATTTCATCCAAGTCCCTGTCATAACTGGTATTGGATTGTGTGAATACTTTTTTTGATTGGAAGAATTCAAGGATCCTTGATAAATCCTTTAGGGATTTGTTGTATTGGGTTCTGTTGGCACAAAAGATCAAAAATAGGTTAATATTTACCTTTGGGTTTTTATAGCTGACAATATTGCCGTCGTTTAAATTATTGGGAAAGTTTTTTAAAGTAACTTCTTCCCTAAGGTTAATAAGAGATAATATAGTCTTGTCCTTTAACGCCTCAGCACTATCAGATTGGGAATCGATCAAGGCTACATTATCGAGGATGAGAGATGAATCATCCATCTCCAATTGCTTAAAATATTCGTTTACTTCCCCAGTAAGGATTTTTAATATCTCAAAAATCATATCTAAAAGATTCAACAATAAAAAGCACTTGAACAATAGTCAATATTGTTCAAAATTCAGCTATCAAAACTTAGTTAATATATTAACTGGAATAGGGACTAATTAAAAATGAAAGTACCGTTAAACCAGTTACCATCGTGATCTCGTTGACCTAAACTTGGTGAAATAATTAGGTGTGTTATTGCATCCACGATTTATTTAAAGGTATGTATTAATTTCTAAAAGTCAAATTATATGTTGTGATAATATATTAATAAGAAATTAAATTCTGTTACTAAGTATTTAATTTGAAAAACATTCTAACTGGTAGATTTTGTTTACTAATTTGAAATGATGAAATTCTCATTTGCTATTCTGTATTATTAATTTTCTACAGCTGTAAATATATTTTGTACAAATCATAATTTAATTCCAATCCAAGACTCTTTCTACATAGACATTGGATAGTCAATTGATTACTGAAAATTAAAATATTACCTAAAAGGTATCAACTGCCTAATTTGGGAAATGCAATGGAAAAACATATAAATGAAAAACGGATCATTTGTACTTAGCTCTTCTGAATGTGTACAAGTAAATATAATTTTAGTATGATGGAATATTGATTTTTTTTATTCCCGATTTGATGGATATAAATCTCAATACTAATTAAATTATTAAGTAGCTAATACCAGAAATTGTTAAAAATTGTTTTGAAATTCGGTCAGTTTCAAAATGAAAAAAGCCCAAATTATTTTTGGGCTAGCTAACTAATAATTTTGATAGAGTGTTATAAATATAGATTTTATACTATAAATATTTTATATTATAAAAAAATATATCAATCCTGTTGAGTTTTTTTAACATTGGTCCTGGCTCTAAATTTACCTGTTTTTGACGTATTGGATTCTACATGATTATTAGTAGTTTTTGGAGAATTATCATTTTTTTTATGGTTAGATTTTGAGGGATCATTTTTAGAGTGGTGTTTAGCACCTGATCTATTCTGTCTCTTTTTAAATTTACTTTTTGGATTACTATTGCCATTCCGACTTTTATTTCCCTTTGGCTTGGTCTCCTTATATTCAGGACCGTTTTCATAACCTTCAGGTAAATCCAACCTTGGTATTTCTATGCCAATAAGGTTTTGGATCTTATGGAATTTAAATAAGTCTTTATCATTGACAAAGGTGATCGCTTCACCTTTCTTATCTGCTCTGGCAGTTCTGCCGACCCTGTGAACATAATCTTCAGGATCACCTGGTGTGTCAAAGTTGATGACCAATTCTATACCTTCCACATCAATCCCCCTGGAAATAATATCAGTACCCACCAAAATCTTCAAGGTTTTGTTTTTGAACCTAGACATGATCTTCTCCCTTTCTACTTGCTCCAAGTCAGAATGAAAGGATTCTACATCAAACTTTTTGCGCAAAACCTTGTAAATACTTTTTACTTTTTCCTTTGTAGAGGCAAAGATGACCACGGCCTCATAAGCTTTCTGAGTAAGAATGTGTTCAAGGAGTTTTTCCTTTTGACTATCATAACACATATAGCCCATTTGATTGACACCTTTTGCGGTTTTACTAATGGCTATATTGATTTCTTTGGCGTCATTTAGGATTTTTTTGCTGAACTGCCTGATTTTGGGAGGCATGGTAGCAGAAAAAAGGACTGTCTGCTTGTCTTTGGGAAGGTAGTTGATGATTTTAAGCAAATCATCAGAAAATCCCATATCCAACATCCTATCGGCTTCATCAAGCACTAAATGTTTGAGAGAGGACAAATCCACTTTCCCTCCGGCAAGTAATGCAATTAGCCTTCCAGGAGTGGCCACGATAATTTCTGTTCCATGCTGTAGGGCCTTTTTCTGTTGTTCCCAAGCTAAACCATCTCCCCCACCATAAATAGGAATTGAACTGATACCTACAAAATAGGCAAGTCCTTGAATTTGCTGATCTATTTGGATCGCCAATTCCCTGGTTGGTGCCAAAATCAATGTGTCTAATTTTCCACCTCCGCTTTCAGCTATTTTATTCAGTACAGGTAAAATAAAAGCGGCAGTTTTTCCTGTCCCTGTCTGGGCACATGCAATTAAATCACTGCCCGAAAGGATTTCCGGTATAGCTTGTTGCTGTATTGGTGTAGGCTTATTGAAGCCCATTGCGTCTAAACCTTCTTGTAATGCTTCGTTGAAATTAAAGCTATTAAAGTTTTCTATATTCATATGTTTTCGTTGTTTATACTAGCCCCCAGTTACGGACTATTTTTAATATTAATAATAGGGTGAATCTCAATGATAAAAATTCCACTGGAGGGCCGATCATATATTTTCAGGTCAATTCTGACTGAAAGATATATTTTAGAGAATAGATTCCCTTTTCAATTGTCTTTTAATCAAACAAATATAATTTTTGATATGCTCTAATTTGCTATTTGGAATCCTTAAAAGCAAATTTGAAATTATATATCTGTAGAATTGATTTGCAAATATAGTTTATATTATTGATAAACAGTTTATTAATGAATTTTTATCCAATCTAGATCAATTGGTAAAAATATTCTCCAGTATTTTATAAGTGATGAGATAGGTTGGTTTGACTCCTTCCATTCCTAAACTTCCAGAAGCTAAGGTACTTCCTGTTTTCAATGGATTATCAGATGCATAATAAGCATACAATACTTTAACATTTTTTCGGATGCTTCTTCTGATTTTACTGGCCGACTGAAGGGCTTTTTGATAATGGGCTCCCTCCATTTCCAAACCAATTGCCTTCCAAGAAGAATCCATAAAATAACTTAATACATCCTTATTCTGTAAGGAAGTTCCCAATACGGTAATCATAGGACCCTCAAAAACGTCCAGTCCATATCCTTCAAAATCACTGGCTTTTAATCTGTTTTTAAAAGGATAATTATCAGCTGTACCCTCAAAAACATGAGAACTAGGAATCATAAGGTCTCCTTTATTTCCCTCTAATATGCCTGCTTTTCCCATAATGGAGGCTGATACTACATCGAGAGAAATCATCTGGTTTTTGGACTCGAAGGGCTTTAAGAGTTCATCAAAGCATTCATAAGCTTGCTCACCAAAAGCATAATCCATAACAACGATTACAGGTTTCTTTTTATCTTCTTGAGGTATACTGATTCCAGGTATGATGGTAGTCTTCTCCATTTTGGCCGTATCAAATATCTGTGCACCTATATTGGTGCCTGATACATCAGGAACGTCAATAAATCCATTTTTAATTGCATATTCCAATATTAGCTTTTGCTTATTGTTTTTTTGATTAAGGCTTATTTCACTTACAATTTTTTCGATCTCCTCAAAAGAACCTAAGTCTAATAACTGGTGGCCATATATGGTATTTAGAACACTATGTAAGTTGGCGCTGATGATATGGATAGGACGGTGCAAAAGGTCGTTTTCATCCAATATACCTTTAATGTGTTGTGCCCATTGCTCACCATAGACATGATGCCCTATTCTTTCTCTAAGGGTGGCAGAAAAGGATATCTCCCGGTCTTTTTGTTCTGCAGCCTCTTCGATGGACAGTTTTCCTAAATGGTAAACGATGCTGAAAAGACTGTTGGAATTATTTGAGGAATTGAATTTTTCAATGGCCTTGTGGGTTTCATCATAGGTTCTACCGGTAATATGACTCAGGTAGGAACAGGCCGCCTCATGGTTATAGGGCTCTCCATGACTATCTTTTTCAACAATCTCACCCAGCATTTTCCAATTTAGGTTAATCCGTCCCTTTCCGTCTGTGCTATTATTCCTTATTTTTTCAGCTTCTATATATAAAAAAGTAAGGTGTGTCAGTATATCATATATATCACTCTTACCCCTTGTCATTTCCACAAACATTTGATTGCGGTCTACGCGGTAACAATTTCTTCTTCGTTTACTGGGGATGAGCTTTTCAAAATCAGCATTTTCATAACCTTCTCTGCTTATCAATCTGATATACCTACATTCCTCTATGCCTCTAGGTAGCCTTTCCATAACATATAGTAACCCATCCAATTCAATCTTTTCATCTTCAGTAACCAATCCGTATATCTCGGGCTGTAATACATGGAGCGCAGAAATTAGGGATTCACCTGAAACACCCAAGGGTTTGTATACACCACGCATAAACAAATGTCGCATAGTGATATAAAGTCTTTCAATTGCTGCCCGTGATTCTTGTGCTCTAGTTCTCATTATAAAATGGGGGATTAAATTTTTAAATATTTTCTGCCCTGACTCTTAAAAGTGAAATAAATAATCTCAATAAATCTAAATACAATGCTGCATTAGCATAAAAATAGTCTTTTTCTCAAAACTATATAGCAAATAACTGCTTTGAAATTTGTATCTTTTAAGTATAGTGTCCCTTATTACTTATTGATTTATAATACTTTAAGTGTTGATTTTTAATTTTAAAATTGAGCTATGAAGAATAAATTAAATTATTATTTGAGTCACCTAAACAAAGATTTTCCTGCAGGCTTGGTGGTGTTTTTAGTGGCCTTGCCACTTTGTCTTGGTATTGCACTGGCTTCTGGTGCCCCACTTTTTTCTGGTTTGGTAACTGGAATAGTTGCAGGTTTGGTAGTGTCAATTCTCAGTGGATCCCAGACTGCAGTCAGTGGACCAGCAGCAGGGCTGACCGTTATCGTGCTTAATGGTATTGAAACTTTGAATAGTTATGAAGCATTTTTGGTTGCAGTAGTTCTGGCTGGTGTTATCCAGTTGATTTTAGGCCTTATCAAAGCAGGTGTTATTGGCTTATATTTCCCCAGTTCGGTTATTAAAGGCATGCTGGCTGCAATTGGATTGATTCTTATATTAAAGCAGATACCTCATTTCTTGGGGGTCGATTCGGATTTTTTTGGAAATGAAGGTTTTAGGCAGCCTGATGGTAAAAATACCTTTACCGAATTATTTTATTCAATTTTCCATATTGGTTTGGGCCCCATGATAATTGGAATTGTTTCTTTGGGAATAATGATCTTATGGGAAAAGCCATTTATTAAGAAAATTAAGGGCCTAACTTTTCTGCCTGGTGCTTTATTGGCTGTATTGATAGGCATTTTTATCAATATCATATTTAAGACCACTATGCCTTCTTTAGAGGTAGTGCAAAGTCATTTGGTGAATATACCAATGATTGAATCATTTTCAGGTTTAGCAGAACAACTCACTTTTCCTGATTTTTCAATATTAGGCAATATTGATCTTTATATTGTAGCTTTTACGATTGGTATTGTTGCGAGTCTGGAGACATTACTCTGTATTGAAGCATCCGATAAACTAGATAGGCATAAAAGAAGAACCCCAAATAATAGGGAATTAAGGGCACAAGGGATTGGGAATATTATAGCAGGTTTAATAGGAGGACTGCCTATGACAGCCGTGATTGTTCGTAGTTCTGCCAATGTGGAATCAGGAGGAGAAACAAAAGTATCAGCTTTTATTCATGGCCTGTTGCTTTGCCTTTGCGTGGCATTGATCCCCAATATACTCAATATGATCCCCTTATCTGCACTGGCTGCTGTTCTATTAATGGTAGGTTATAAATTGACAAAACTTGACCTTTATAAAAGGATGTACATAATGGGGATTGATCAATTCATTCCTTTTCTAGTTACAGTAGTGGCCATATTACTTACGGACTTACTGATCGGGATAGGAATAGGTATGTCAGTGGCTATTTACTTTATTCTAAAAGCCAATATAAAAACTCCTTACTTCTTGGAGGTGGACAAAAACGCAGATCAACATTCCTTTAAGCTGGCCTTGAGTGAACATATGTCTTTTTTGAATAAGGCAAGTATGGCGAAGACCTTAGAAAAGATTCCCGAAAATGCTATTCTTGAGATTGATGGCCAAAAATCAGTCTATATAGACATGGATGTATTGGAGACTATCTATAATTTCCGGGAGACAGCAAAGGATAAAAATATCCAATTGATATTGAAAAACCTGCCAGAAGAAGTTACCTAATTGTCCTCCTTGGCTAAATTATCAAATGCCCGTTTAACCTTATCCAGTTTTGGTCGGATAACAAATTGGCAATAAGGCTGGTTTTCATGTTCGTTGAAATAATTGACATGCATATTTTCTGCAGGATAAAAGTTCTGGAAAGGCGTTATTTCGGTTACAATGGGCGAATCATATACTTGTGCTTTATCGACCAGTTGTTTGAAGTCCTCTGCAATGATTCTTTGTTCTTCGTTATGGTAAAAAATGGCCGAACGATATTGTGGGCCTATGTCTGCTCCCTGTTTATTCAATGTTGTGGGGTCATGTGTTGCCCAAAAAACCTCAAGAATGTCCTGAAAGGCGATTTCTTTGGGATTATAAAATAGTTGGATCACTTCAGCATGTCCAGTTGTTCCGGTAGTTACATCATGATATGTAGGTTCAGCGATATGTCCCCCACTGTAGCCTGGCATTATTCCGTTTATCCCTTTGATTTTTTGGAAAACGGCTTCAGTACACCAGAAGCAGCCCGCTCCTAATGTAATTACTTCGTGTCCGTCTGGAATATTGTCTACTTTGGTTTTGGGAAGTGATATCATGGTGTTTTATTATTCTTTATATCGCTAAAATTAGACTTTGGAATTTTTTGAATCTGCAATTACTGTAACTATTCGCTTTTCAGTTAAGTTTATTTTCCCCTTTTCCTTTAAATTTTGAGCAGCTGATTCAATTTCACTAGTAAAATGCGGCCAATCCTGAGGAAAAATCCATTTGATAACCTCATAGAGTTCAAAAGGTTTTGTTCCTCTTTGTCTTACCATTTCTAAAATAGCTATTTCTAAAATATTATCCATACTAGCACAGATTAAAACAGACGCATTTGTCCATTCGGTGAAAATTTATCCAGATCAAATGAAGGCATTGACCTGCCCTTCATAAATCTTTCTTTGGAAGTGATAAAGATCTTTTCGATCATTGCGGCCATGGGCCCAGCACCTTTGATCCTTCTCCCCCATTCTGTATCATTTAATTTTCCTCCATGTAATTCTTCAATTTGGTGCATCACCTTTAATGACCTGTCAGGAAAGTTTTCCTCCAACCACTTAGTAAAAACTTTTTTTACGGTGCCATTGAGCCTTACGACAGTATACCCGGCATTTAATGCTCCTGCTTGGGCGGTTTTTTTAATTATTTCAGATATATCCGCTGTGTTTAGAGCTGGTATAATGGGAGCTACCATTACACCACAGGGAATCCCAGCTTCAGTGAATTCTTTTAGTGTATTGATCTTCTTTTCAGCGGTAGCTGTTCGTGGTTCCAAAAGTGATTTCAATTTGTTATCCAAATGATTTATAGAGAAATAAACATGGATCAAATTTAGATTTGCCAGTTCCTTTATTAAATCTTTATCCCTCTCAATCAAAGTGTTTTTTGTGATAACACTGACCGGATGCCTCAATTCTAAACAAAGCTCTAATATTTTCCTGGTCAAGCCATATTTTTTCTCTGCGGGTTGATAACAGTCGGTATTTCCAGACAACATTATGGGCGATACCTTATATCCTTTCTTGCTCATTTGCTTTTTTAGGATCTCAGCGATATTATGCTTGACCATAATATTCGTCTCAAATCCTAAGCCAGCATCAAAACCCCAATATTCATGCGAATTGCGCGCATAACAATATATACATCCATGTTCACATCCCTGATAAGGGTTGACAGAATAATTTAGAGGGAGATCTGGACTGTCGTTTTTACTTAGGGCACCTTTTGTGTATTCCTCATAGTATTTGGTAGAAGGTCTATCCATATATGGTGCCTCATCAATACCTTCCACATGTTCTGACACCAATTTTTTCCTTAAATACGGATTGTTTGGTTCAAAATTCGCACCCCGTCCTTTAAATATAACCTTGCTCATCAATTTCAATTTAAAGCAATATTGCCTAAGGCAAAACACTTTGACATGAAATGTCATGAAAAGGTTTTTTAACTGGTAATGATTAAGTGGTTTGAGCTTGTTATTATTTGCAGATAAGGATAAAAGCTGGTGGGAAATTTTTTAATGTAAAGGCAGTTCTGATATTTTTAAAATAGTTGGCAAATTGGAATTTCAATAAATAAGAATAACATATCTGAATGAAAAATCCATTCTTATCTAAGGAAGAGCGGGTTTTGGAATAAATATTATTCCTGGCTTCCTTGGGAATTAAACTGAAAGGTAAAGAGGAAAGTATAAGGTCAGCAGATTTTCCATCGAGGTATTTGTCCATGTTTTCAGCTGAATCATTGATGATTTGGACATTTTTTTGGGGAAATTGCTTTTTAAGGTTTTTACAAAATGCCTCACTAATTTCAAATACCATTAGTGTAGCGTCCTTGTCCATTCTATCAATAATTCCTTTTGTAATACTACCATCTCCTCCTCCAAGTTCAATAATTATTTTTGCACCTTTGAAGTTGGCAAAGGACAGCATTTTATTGACAAGAGACTTGGAACTAAAAGTTACTGCACCCGTAGTTTTGATATTGGCAAAGAGTTCTTTAATTAAGAAACTTTTATTCATTATTATAAGGTAATTTGATTTACAATATAGTTATTTTGTTGCGAAAATTATCTGAAACTGATCTTTAGAATTCGGATATCTATATCCATCATTAATTAAGTATAATGAGTCAAAAAACGGTTATCAAATCCAATTTGGTAGGCAATATTACAAGCAATTTGATTAAATTCTGGCAAATCAGTATTATTTTCTTGTTGCTTTTGATTTTTGTAGGAAGTATTGAAGTGTTTTTGATTGGTAATATTCATGGCCTTTCAACTGAGCCTCAGTGGAAAGTGTTGTTTATTAATTTATTGGAAACCATAAAGTGGGGATTGTATGCTGTAGGTGTGTTTTTTTTAGTGCACGGGATGCTTGGATTAGTATTCCCAAAAACTTCTTATACTGTTTATCGGATTATACTGAGTTTATTGATTATTGCCCAAATCGGATTGGTTTTTTATTTTTCCCAGGCTTTGGTTCCATTAGGAGCTGACTTGTTCACCTATTCTTTTAATGATTTATTGGAAACGGTAAAAGCTGCAGGGGCTTTCAATATGGGCAATTTAATAGCTGGTATATTAGCTGCTGTTTTTATTTATTACCTATTGGGCCTAGGTGACTTTATTAAGTTTAAATTGAAAGCATTATTCTTTATTTCTCTGGCCTCTTACCTCCTTTTGGCGATTTTATTAATGGTACCTACTTCAAAACCTCAAGGATTTTCTAGCTTGGAGTCTAATCTTGCAGAGAATAAGTCACTTTTCTTTTATGAGGAGGCTTATGAGTATTTCAGTAATTCGAGGAATATTTATTTTGATTTTTATTTAGCACCTGAGAAAGATGAAAATGCTTTAGTTCAAAAGGAATTTATAGATCCTGCTTATCCCTTTTTACATTTGAATAACTATCCAGATTATTTGGGGCCCTTTTTTGATGAATTCGAGGAAAAGCCTGATTTGGTATTTATTATTGTAGAGGGCTTGGGAAAAGCTTACTCTGGTAAGAATGCTTATTTAGGGAGTTGGACACCATTTTTGGATTCTCTGGCCAATAATAGCCTTTATTGGGAGAATATGCTCTCTACCACTGGTCGGACTTTTGGAGTACTTCCGGGATTGTTTGGATCATTGCCTTATGGAGAAAATGGATTTATGGAAGCCACCCCATATCCAAGACACCATACCCTGATGTCCATATTGAAAGAGAATGGTTATGAGATTAATTTTTTCTCTGGCTTTGACTCCAAATTTGAAAATGCTGGAACATTCTTACAATATCAGGGGACAGACCTTTTGATTGATGAGGATGATTTTGATGATGATTTTGAAAAAGCACCTGCTTCAGCTGCTGGTTTTACTTGGGGCTATGCCGATAAAGAAGCTTTTCAAAATGGTATTAGAAAACTCCCTGATTCAGGTGTTCCCCAAGTTAATATCTTTCAAACCGCTTCCATGCACTCTCCTTTTTTGGTGCCTGATCAGGAATACTATTCGAATAAAGTCAGACAGCATTTGAAGGGCTTGGATGTAGATGCAGGTTATGATTTGCTTAAATATGAAAATGAATTGGCCAGTGTTTTATATGGAGATGATGCCTTAAGGGAATTTTTTAAGGAATATTTAAAACTGGAAAAGGCTGAAAATACAATTTTCTTCATCACAGGTGACCACAGACTTCCTGAAATCCCCATGTCCACTAAAATTGATAGGTTCCATGTACCATTTCTTATATACTCCCATAAATTGAAAACTGCCAAATCCATGGCAGCGGTTAATACGCACCTTGAGATAGGTCCTAGTGTTTTGGCATTTATGGAAGAAAATTATGGGATAAACATACCTGATACAGTCGCCTGGAGAGGTAATGTTTTGGATACCGCAGCTGTTTTTCAGTCCAAGCTTAGTCATGCTTTAAAGAGGAATAAATATCAGTTTGGGGACTATATTGACGGGACTTTTTATATGTCAGACAATGAACTTTATGAAATAATGGAATCAATGTATTTGGAGCCTATTACAGAAATAGAGTCCCTGGATATGCTAAAGGCCAAATTTGAAGATTATAAAGGGAAAGATGAATATGTGATGAAAAATAATGCTCTGCTTCCAGAAATGAATTGATCAATAGCTTAATTGTTTGTGTGGGAAGAAAGCGAAATTCGACGTTTTTTGAATTGGGCTTTATGTTGAATTAATACTTTGTTTGGAATAGTTTAAATTACTGGTTATTAAATCATTGTGATTTTATTAAGGGAAGATAGGACAGTTTATAGTCATATCATTTCTTAAATTCTTCAAATATGGTTTCCATTAATGGATAGAAATAATTCCAATAAAAAGTACTTCTATTAGAATAATCTGTTTTGTCATTGACCAGTTTTTGTAATCTGGGGACCCCCAAAAATGGGGTGGAATTCATGGATACAGGATTGTCAGAGAAATCACCGGTAAAATAATAGATTTTACCTTTTCCATTTTTTCTGACCATACTTGCAGGGAAGTATCTCGGCAGACCCATATCTCTCAGTTTTGCCTGACCACTTTCTGTAGGAGTTAAATCGAAATAGGATATGACTTCGTAATCTTTATCGATTCTGATGATTTCAAACCAATAGGGATAATTGGTTTCGTGAGGCAAGTCATATTGCTGTTGGCTTTTAAGCGTAGAAACTATTAAAGGTACTTGTTGGACCATATCCGTTTCATGTTCCAAAATCTCTATCCTTCCGGTTTCATTGACAAATATCTGTCCAGCGCCATTAAAGTACCACTTGCCATCATGTTGTTTTTTGTAATTTTCGACGAGCCAATTCGGAATTTCATTATTGATCAGTGTATCAAGTTCATCAAAATACCGGCTGATCCATCCTGACCATTTTAGTTTCATGATTTCTTCAAATTCAAGCCTCAAATCGGGGCTCGTTGGAGCACCCATGGTGTTAAATTCAGCAATAACCAATTTTTCCTGTTCTATTGATTTGGATAGAAACTCAATGTCTTTTTGGCTCAGTCCACCGTAAATTTTCTTGGAATATGCGGTATGATTATCTTCCCTGAAATCTGCTTCATAAACGCCATAAGTATCGGCTAGATAAAGGATGTCCATGGACTGGGTCAAAGAATCCAGGGCACTTGAGTTGTACTGTTGTAAGTTTTTTATCCTATGCTGACCATTTTCTTGGGGATAAAAACCGAAATAATCTTTGTCATATTGATAAAACTGACCATCATTTCTACGAATGTTCAGGTGTTTCATGGCCCAAAACAGTGACCGATGTTCCAGTCTTTCCTGATCGGCTACTGTTTTGTCCAAAACCACTATATTGATATTTTTTGGATTGGAGAGTTTCCATGCCAGATGACTTAGTCCCGGGATTACTACAGTGGGAATAAGTAAGATTAGGAATATAATAAAGGTAATTCCTAATTTGGATCTGGAAAACTTATATGCAGCTTGATTGGAGGACATTAAAATCTGAATTCAGTGCCTATTGAAATATTAAGATTTGGTCGAAAATTATCAGGACTCAGTTCATCATAGGAGTACCCCACAAAAGCATACCCCAGCCATCTGGGACTCCAAAGTTGTTGGTATCCAATTCTTCCCCTGTAGGAATTTAATAGTTGGGATTGTAAATCCCTGTCTTCCTCATCTGGAGAGACACCCGTGCTTATTTGGAACATAAAGTAATCCTCTGCTCCACTAAAATAGTACCGGGCTTGGACATTTCCACTTATGGAACCTCCCTCTTCTGAAGGTACATGGTTAGCCCTTAAATTTAACCACCAATTTCCTGTGTATTTCCCTACAGATGCAGTGTAAATATGTGTTGTTTCACTGAAATGAAGATGTCTATAGCCTATATCAAATTCAAAGGCTTTTGGCAAGCTCCAATAAATGGAAGTCCCAAACCTGTAATCAGGGAAAAAGGAGGCATTTGAGACTCCTATATTCACATAGGCATAAGAATTCTCTCCTAAACTTGGATAGGCATCAATTTCGTATTGCGTGCCATTTGAATCAAATCGGTGAGAATGGGTGACCCGTCCAATAACATTGCCAAGGAATCCTGCTCTGGTTCTGCCATATAATGAATAGGTTTGCCAAGGGGATAATTCTCCTTGAAATGAATCGTGGTCTGCGGTTATACCAATAGCGCTTTTCATGGTCAGGCGCTTAATACGTTGGATATAGGATAACAGGCCATCGATACTGACTTTGTTCTCATATAATTCTTCAGCGATTTGAATGGCTTGTTTATAATCTTCCTTGTAATATGCGTATTTAGACCTTCTATATTGAAGGGCTGAAGAACCCTTTCCAAATTGATCTGTAGCCCTGTCCAGAACCTTTCCAGCTGAATCAAGCTGGTCTGCCCAGTATAAGTTATCCAGGTAACCTATATAGGCATCTTCATAATCTGGACTGATTTCAATGGCTTTTTCAAAATAGAAGGATGCGGAGTCATTTTTTCCATCCCAGCTGTACATTCTTCCCAAGAGTATCCAAACATCTGAGTATCCCGGATATTTATCCACGATTTTATTGGCCAGTTTTATAGCCTCAGCCCTATTTCCATTAATGGCCATGTCCCTGGCCTCAAAGAATTTTTTATCTGGATCAAAGCTTTCTTGGGCCAATGCAGGGATAGATAAGCAACTTATTAATAATAGGATATATATCTTTTTACTTGCCATTGTTCTCTGAATTTGCTTTTATTTTATTATTGAATCCAACACGCACCATTTCGCCCCAGCCTCCTATACCTTTGATGAATTGCCAATGGCCCTTTATACACCAGGTCATGATTTTGGGGTGGATGAAAAATGGCTCCTTTAAAACAGTGAAAATCAGCTTTCTTAGGTCACCTTTTTCCTGATAGTTGTCAAATGTCAACTCTTGAAATAATATGCTGAATGAGGAAAGCATAACTGAGAAGAAATAGATCAACACAAAAAGGCTTAAAAAATAGAGTGCGCTGAAATCTCCCATGATGATCAATGCGAGGGTATAAATGACGCCCAGGAGTTCAATTATAGGGGCATTTTTTTCAAATAATGACCAGAATGGAAAAGATACCATGCCTATAAATCTATATTTGGGATTCAGTTGCATGGTCCTGTGAAGCTGTAATGTTTCAATTGTTCCCCTCATCCATCTATTCCTTTGTTTGGAAAGGACTTCCTCTGTCTCTGGAACTTCTGTCCAACATAGTGGATCAGAAACGAAAGCAACTTTATAAGGAATTTTTTGCTCTTCCATATAACGCCTCATCCTTACCACTAACTCCATATCTTCTCCTACCGTTTTTGGAAAATACCCCCCTACTTTCAATACCAATTCCTTGTCAAAGAATCCAAATGCTCCCGATATCAATAAAAGTCCATTCATTCTAGACCACGCCAAGCGACCTAAAAGGAATGAACGAAAATATTCGATAACTTGAAATCTTCCTAATAAACTATCCGGTACCCTGTATTTTACTACAGTACCGTCCTTGATATCACAATTATTGGCTATACCAATTCCGCCTCCTACCGCAATTACTCTTTTATTGGTCTCTTCAAGGAAAGGTCTTAGCATTCTCACGATACTGTCAGGAGCTAAGATACAATCCACATCTATACAGGCAATCAATTCCTGTCCACTTATATTGATACCGGCATTTAAAGCATCTGCCTTGCCCCCATTTTCCTTGTCTACCACAATCAATTTGCCCAATGATGGGTTTTTTGATTTGTAAACACCTCTTATTTTGGCGGTCTCAATTTCTTGCTCAAATGCATAATCTGTTTTTCGTAGATCAAAATTTTTGATCAGAATATCCATAGAGTCATCCTTACTGCCATCATTGATAATAATTACCTCATATTTACTATAATGAAGTGAAAGTAAACTTCTGGCATTTTGAACGATCGTTTTCCCCTCATTATAAGCTGGTGCCAGAATGGATACACCAGGGCCCACTGGGGTAGTGATAACATCTTTATAATCGACAAATTTGTTTCTTTTGATTTGTTCCCTTAATTCGATTCCGGAAACCAATGTGATGATCATATAAATAATGATCACGGCAAAACCGTAACATAAGAAAAATATGCCCATTACTTGAGTTAACAAATCGAAAAATAAACTATACATAGCTCAATAAACTGTCTTTTATATGATTTTTGATTAAGTCGATATGTTCTTGATTTAATTTTTGGACTTCAATCTCGAACCGCTGCTCATCAAGGGTGTACAAGGTGGTCAGGATGCTTTTTTGCAGTTTGAAATCTTTAGATCCTTCTAATTTTGTAGAGAGAAATTCTATCGATTCATCGTTTCCTATATCTGCTAATAAATTGGATGCCAAGAGAGAAAGGTTCCTGTCTGTTTCCATTAGGATCCTATGGACCAATTCCAGTTCGCTAAAAGCAGTCAGTGCTTTAAAGGTCTTTAAGATCTCCTGTTTTCCCAAATAGCTGACATGATTATACATGCTTGAAAGCTTCTCTATTAATTCAATTTTTCCAAGGTACCTAACCAGCCTGATGCCGAAAGTTTGTACAGAATGATTCTCAGCATCTAACAGGATCGATATATCCAATTTTTCGGATTTTGGTATATTCTTTAACACTCTATAAATGGACATTTGCTGCCATTTTGAAAGTGGGTATTGCTGTTGTGCCAGAAACTTCAAGTCCTTATCTATGGATAGATGCAGTACAGCTCTAACGGCATTGGTCCTTACAATAAAGTTTTTGCTAGAAACCAATTTTTCGATTTGATCTACTGCATAACCTATATTCATTTCAAAAAGCTCTACAATACCAGCACTTTGCTCATCCCATTTTTTGCTTTTTAATTTCAAAAGGGAAAATTTATCCAACCCCAATATGGTATATATGGCCCTTAGTTTATCCTTAAAATCTCCTTTTAGATTTTTATTGACATTTACTATCTCTTTAATGAGTGTGTCTTTAAAAAGTGCTTTTTCAAAATTGGATTTACCAAACTCAGCTGAGAGCTGCTCAAAGCTCATTGACTCAATTTCCTGAAAGGTATATTCAAATATTAAACTGGAAATAGGGGTTTGGCATTGCAACTTATATTCCTTGATAAGCTTTTTTCGCTTAGCATTTTTTGATCTAGCGATAACCAAAAAGAATAACAATGCTAGGAAGGTGATCAGAAAAAGTCCTAAAATACCTAAGAGTATGATGAACTTTATATCATTGAAGATCTTGTATCTTAACTGATAAAAAGGCTTGAAAGGGATTCTGTTGGCAGCTATGATAAGTTCCTCGTTTGTTTGAGGCTTTTCCGTTTTAGGAATATAAAGTTCATTTTTCTTTATGATGGCTATATAATCAATAACTTCATCAAAGTCCTTGGCATCATCAAAAATATAATACTGTATACGGGGATTTTCGATTCCTGCATGAATTAAGGAATCCCTAGTCGAAACAGCCCTTTCAAAATCATAATACACCCTGTTTAATAGTTGGCTTAGATGGGCTGCATCTGAATTTGTAGTTGAGGTATCTTGGGCTTCTTTTAGCTTCAACTTGTAAAACATGGACTCTACCTTCTCTGTCCCATTTAAAAATGAAATGGTAGTCAATGAATCACTTGATTGAAAGGCTGCTACTTCACAGACTTTAAGGAATAGCAATGCTGTAAGAAGAAAACTTAAGTAAAGTTTAATCACAATAATCTTTTACAGGTTCAATTAATCAGCCTTTTGACCCTAATCGCCAGTTCATTAGGATTAAATGGCTTTGGGACAAAATCAGCTACTCCCAGGTTAAAAGCTTCCATTACTGTGCCTTCTTCTTCTCCCAATGCACTAAGTACTATAATTGGGCATTCTGGGTATTTAGCTCTGGCAAATTCTATGATTTCAATGCCACTTTTAAATGGAACCATGATATCAGTGATGATTAGATCTGGGGCATTTTCTTCCAAGGCCTTAACTCCTTCATTTCCATCTTCAGCCAATATCACTTTATGCCCCTCTTTTTTGAGCCTAAACTCTACCATTTTTAAAATTAAGAGGTCATCTTCAATAACTAAAATATCTTTCATGGCTGATTTTACGTCGTTTAATAAGTAAAAATATGGACTTTTATTTATAATTCTATCTACAAATACCATTCGTATAACACTGAATTTAGGTTGTTTATTTTTAAATACTTTAAAGAATTATTTACATACAATAATTTGCATTTAACTATATTTTTTAACCGATAAGAAAATTATACTATGCCAAAAAATAAATCTTTTGTTAGTTTATGGCTTGATTTAAATATTTTATCTACCCATAATTTTATGATTAAAAGACAAAACACCTTAAAGCTTTTAATGGTGTGGTTTTGTTTACTGTTAGGACAAACCGTTTATTCCCAAAGTGATTATACTGGGAATAAACGAGTCACAGGAACTTATGCCATTACCAATGCTACTATTATCACCTCACCTGGAAAAACCATTAGCAATGGTACGATTATCATCAAGGATGGACTTTTCGCAAAAATATCAACAAGTGCCCAACTACCTGTTGATGCCCAAATTATTCCTGGAGACTCCTTGATTATCTACCCTGGTTTTATTGACGCTTTAGGAGAACAGGGAGTGGCTTCTCCCGAGGAAGCCAAAAGACCAAAGGACATGGATCCCTCTAATCCACCAAATCATGTAGCTGGTATTACCCCTGAATTGGAGGTTTTGGATTATTGGAACATTGAGGGAAATGGTGTGGAAGCATGGAGGAAAAATGGATTTACCATTTCTCAGGTAGCTCCTAAGGGGCTAATGTTGCCAGGAAAGACAGCTTTGGTGGTACTTGGTGATGAAAAGAGCTCCAATTATTTGTCTACTGCTTCAGGCCTTTATGCGCAATTCAAAACGCCTAGGGGTTTGTACCCAGGCACTACCCTGGGTTTGATGGCCAAGTGGAGAGAATTGTACAAAAACGCAGTGCTTAAGCAAGAACATGAAAAAATGTTTGTAGCTCAAGGCAATGGTTTGGCAAGGCCTCAAAACGATCCTAGTCTAGCTGCCTTTTATCCGGTTATTGACCAGGAAATCCCCGTGATTTTCCAAGCCAAGGATGAATTGGAAATCCGTAGGGCTTTGAAGTTGCAAAATGAGCTGGGTTTTAGGCTTGTATTGACAGGTGTTGAAGATGGAAGCAGTTTAGTGGAAGATATCAAAGCCGCTGGTGCTTCAGTGATTTTATCCCTGGACCTCCCCGATCCAAAAGCCTCAAAAGTCGAATTTGATGAGGCTACTGAAGAAGCAAAAAAAGCACAGCAACGCGTTGTAGAAGCATATAATAATGCCCTTATGCAGGCTGCCCACTTCGAAAAAGCGGGAATTCCATTTGCATTCAGTACTCAGGATGCCAAGTCCGGTGAATTCATGAAGCACCTTAGCTTAATGATGGAAAATGGTTTAAGCGAAGAAGCAGCCCTTGCTGCCCTTACAATAAATGCTGCTGAAATCTTGGGCATAGCCCAATATACAGGAAGTATTGCTGAAGGCAACTTGGCCAATCTGGTCATCACCACTGATAAACTGGGTGATGAAAAGGCAAAAGTAAAATATGTTTTTGCAGATGGTTACCTCTTTGAATATGAAGGAGAAAAACCTAAGGTGGACATGAGTAAGGCCAAAGAATTAGTAGGAACTTGGAATTATGAATCGGAAACGCCTGGAGGGACTTCTAAAGGAACCGTGAAATATGAAATTAATGCTGGTGAACTACAAGGGGAAATTGTGGTAGATGATCCTGATGGAAGTGGTCAGATAACCCGAAAACTCAAGGATATCAATTATGATGGAAAGGAACTCTCTTTTAACTTTTCTGTAATGGCCCAAGGAAACAAATTGATTGTTTATGCCAAAGGAACAGTAATGGACGATAAGTTCGAAGGTACTTTAAGCATCAAGGATATGGGCAAATATTCCCTAACAGCCACTAAGGTGCCAGAATTTAAATTATAATGACGATATCAATGAAGAAATTTAATTATATACTCTTATGTGTATTGCTTTTAGTGGCCAATGGGCTTACTGCCCAAACACCTAAAGGCAGTGTATTGATAAAGAATGCAACTGTACTTACAGTGACCCAAGGAACACTTGAGGAAACTGATGTATTGGTTCAGGATGGATTGATCAAAAAAATTGGGAAAGATCTTTCTGCACCTAAAAATGTGGAAAGTATAGATGCTACTGGAAAATTTTTGATGCCTGGTATTATAGATGCCCACTCTCATTTGGCACTGGATGTGGTTAATGAGGCTACAGCACCTATTACAGCTCAAGTTTCTATGGCCGATGTAATAAATCCATTTGACGTGGGGATCTATCGTGCATTGGCTGGTGGGACTACCATTGCACATGGTCTGCATGGATCAGCCAATGCCATTGGTGGTCAAAGCATCACCATGAAATACAGGTATGGTACTCATGATCCTGAGGACATCATCATGAAGGAAGCTCCTAGGACTATTAAGTTTGCTTTGGGTGAAAATCCTACAAGGGTACACGGTCGTGGTAAGAACCTACAGCCTAGAACAAGAATGGGTGTTGAAGCTGTTATCAGAAATGGATTTGCTGAGGCTATACAATACAAAAAGCAATGGGAAACCTATAATGCATCTAAGGATAAAAAGAACAATACGATTACCCCTCCAGAATACAATTTAAAACTGGAAACACTTGCTGATATCCTTGATGGAGAAATCATTATACACTGTCACTCTTACAGGGCAGATGAAATCTATATGCTGATCAATGTTTGTAGAGACTTTGGAGTGGATAAATTGGTGTTTACCCATGTGAACGAAGGATTTAAGGTGGCTCCTGAACTGGCTAAGTACACCATGGGGGCTTCAGTTTTCAGTGATTGGTGGGCTTATAAGTTTGAGGTGTATTATTCAACTGCCTATAATGCCGCTATCCTAATGGAGAATGATGTGATTACATCCATCAATTCTGATTCAGGTGAATTGATCCGCCATCTTTACCATGAGGCAGCCAAAACCCAAAGATACGGCGGCTTGACAGATGAGCAGGCTTTGTCTTTGATTACAATCAATCCAGCTAAACAATTGGGGATAGATGATCTTGTTGGATCCATTGAGGAAGGAAAACAAGCAGATTTGGTCATCTTTGATAACCACCCCCTTTCTGTTTATGCGATTCCTCAGATGACCTTTGTGGATGGCGTGAAATATTTTGACATCAATGACGATGAAGATGACCAAAGATTAAAGGTCAGTCCTACCCAAATGGTCGAGCCTGTTTACCTTCAAGCTGAGGATGAAAGATGTATGCATGGGGTAGAGTTGTTTACTGAAGAAGCAGCAAATTTTACGCATACACATTGATTAATAATTCATTGATAAACAAATGAATAACTGTAAAATGAGAAAAATTAATTTAATTATATATATAGTCCTTTTACTGCTTGTTCCTATACTGTCTTACGGGCAGATTGAAGGGGAAGTATTAAAGCCGGAAGGTGGAAAATTCCTGTTAACAGGAGCTACTGTGGTGACAGTGACTAATGGAGTGCTTGAGGCTACCGATGTACTTATTTCTGAAGGAAAAATTCAACAGATAGGTAAAAACCTAAGTGCTTCCGAAGCTACTGTAGTAGATTGTAATGGACATTTTATCTATCCGGGTATGATTGATTCCGGTACGAGAATGGGCTTAGTGGAAGTCGGTTCTTTGGCTGAAACCCAGGATTATGCAGAAATCGGAAATGTAACACCGAACATGCAGGCTTTGACGGCCATTAATCCAAATTCAGTAGTAATTCCAGTTACTAGGGTTTCGGGAGTGACTACTACCCTATCTGTTCCTGCTGGAGGTTTATTTCCAGGTACTTCAGCTTTGATCAATCTCAATGGTTATACTCCAGATCAAATGTTTGCTGGCTTTAAAGGTGTTCCTATGAATTTCCCTACACTAGCCCGTAGAGGTCGTTGGGACAGAAGAAGCGATGAGGATATTGAGAAGGATGCCAAAAAGGCCATGAAGAATATCGACGAGTTATGGGAAAAGGCCAGTACTTATATGAAGTTGGAAGATGCAGAAGCAGAGCTGACGTATTATCCAGAGATGGAGCAGTTGGCAAAAGTAGTCAGAGGTGAATTGGCCCTAATGGTAGAAGTAAACAAAGCTGAAGATATCAAAAATGCCATCAAATGGATCAAAGAGAAAGAGGTTCAAAAAGCAATTCTTACAGGTGTTTCAGAAGGTTATAGAGTAGCAAAGGAAATTGCTGAGTCTGGTTTACCTGTAATCACTGGACCTGTTTTGGCCATTCCTTCAAGAGACTCTGACCGCTATGATGCTGCTTATTCCAATGCCGGTAAAATGCAAAAGGCTGGAGTCAAAGTAGCATTAAGAACCAATGAAGCGGAGAATGTAAGAAATCTTCCGTTCAATGCAGGTTTTGCCGCTGCCTATGGCTTGGGCAAGGAGGAAGCACTAAAAGCAGTAACTATAGTACCTGCTGAGATATTTGGTGTGGATGATAAATTGGGATCCATTGAAGAAGGTAAAAATGCTACTTTATTTATTGCTGATGGGGATCCATTTGAAACCAAAACCCAAATTAAGCATGTCTTTATAGACGGTTATAAGATTCCAATGACCAGCAGACATATCAGGTTGTATCAGGAATTTTTGGAAAGAAATCCTGGTTTGGAAAAATAATTAACAAGACCCCGGTGAACTTTCCCGGGGTTTTGTTTTATTTAAATATAGAATCAAGCAATTACTGAATATGAATTACTTTAAGGAGAAAAATATATTTTCTGGTCTCATCGCTTTGCTATTATTATGGGCATGCCAGCCAGAAGCCAACAATGATTTATCACCGATCATTGATCAAATTAAATCTGAATTTGCTCCTGATAAGCGTGTGGCATTGTTTAATCTAGCTTATGAAGGAGATACGCTGAAGGGCGAGACTAATTTGCCTAATGCTCTGGAAACTCTTGAATCCAAATTGGACAGTATGGGGCTTGAATATATAAATGAGGTGAAATTATTGCCTGATGCTGACTTGGAAGGGAAAACTCATGGTGTTGTGACTATTTCTGTAGCTAATATTAGAAGTGCTCCCAAGCATTCAGCCGAATTGGCTACTCAAGCGACCATGGGCACGCCCTTGGGCGTCCTTAAGAAAGCTGGCTCTTGGTATTTGGTTCAAACTCCTGATAAGTATATTTCATGGGTAGATGCTGCTGGGATTGCATTGATGGATGAGAAGGAGTTTCAGGCATGGGAAGATGCTGAAAAAGTGATTTTTACAGGTTTGCTAGGCTATGTATATGAAGATAAATCTGAGCAAATGATGGTCAGTGATCTCACCGCTGGTAATGTGTTGGAAGTGAAAGCTAATGCTCAGAATCATTATGAAGTACAGTTGCCTGATGGAAGAAGCGGATATATCAACAAACAAAGTGCAGCACCTTTTCATAGCTGGTTAGGTACGCGAGAGTTGAGTGATGAAAACTTGATCAATACTGCTAAAAATATGATGGGTGTCCCCTATTTATGGGGCGGCACTTCCATTAAGGGGGTGGATTGCAGTGGTTTTACCAAAACAATTTATTATCTCAATGGACAGGTAATACCAAGAGATGCTTCTCAACAGGTACATGAAGGAGAATTGGTGGATACAGATAAAAACTGGGATAATTTAAGAGTGGGTGATTTGTTGTTTTTTGGTAGAAAAGCCACTGATGATAGGCCAGAGCGAATTGTTCATGTAGGCATGTGGATTGGCGATAATTCCTTCATTCATTCCAGAGGAAGGGTGAGGATTAGCAGTTTTGATCCATCTAGCCCCAATTATGATGAATATGAATTAGGCAGGTACCTAAGGACGAAAAGAATTAGACAGGTGCCAAGTGAAAACATTATTTCTGTTGATAAGGTGATAAATTGACAGCTTTGCAATAAGTGCTTTAATGTCAGCGTTGTGTAAGTACACAAGTAAAGTTGAAAAACAAAAAGTCAGAAACAGAAAAATGTTGCTTATCTTATCTGGATATTTTATTCAGATAAATTTTAGCCCTTTTCCAAAAGCATGGAAAAGGGCTTTTTTATAAAATCATTTGTTCATTTGAAAAGTTCGCAATTAAGATTACCAGTGTTTATCGTTTTTATCTTTGGTTAATCTTTCCTAGAAGTTAAAGCATGTTAATCCTTTTGGTACTTTCCTTTTTTACTTCCTTGATAAAGTTCAAACTTTAATAAGCGACAATCAATGGTACCATTGAAGAATTCTATCTTCCTGCTAGGCTTAAGACCTACCCTTTTACCCAAATTCATATTCCCAGTAAAAATATAGCCTGTATATCCTGAGCATTCTTGCTTCATAAAATCCCCCATTCGTTTATAAATGGCCACCAACTCCTCTTCTTCACCCAATCGTTCTCCATATTCAGGGTTAAAGAAAACCACACCATGGTCACTTTCCGGGACAGTAGTTTCTGCAAAGTCCCCTACTTCAAATTGGATATGATCAAAAACCTGTGCGGTTTTCGCATTTTCCTCTGAAGCATAAATGGCCCTTTCACTTAAATCGGAGGCAATGATTTTAGTGCTGATATTATCATTGATCTTCTCCTCTAATTCAAATTTCAGTTTTTGGTAAACGTCATCCTCGTAGCCTTTGATATGCATAAAAGCATAATGGTCCCTGAAAAGCCCCGGATACCTATTGGTAGCCATCAAAGCCGCTTCAATAGCCAAGGTGCCAGAACCACACATAGGATTGACAAATGGTCCTTTCCTATCCCAGTCACTCGCCAAAATAGTGCTGGCAGCCAAGTTTTCGGCCATAGGAGCCTTGCCAGGAATTTTTCTATATCCCCTTTTGGAAAGTGTCTCTCCAGAAGTATTGATAAACAAGGATGCTTGGGTGTCTTTCCAGAATAGCTGGATTACAGCTCCTTCAAATTCAGAACCAGTATCAGGTCTTACCCCGGTATTTTCCCTAAATCGGTCTACAATAGCATCTTTAATTTTTACATTAACAAAAAGTGGATTGTTGACACTTTCGTTTTCAACGTGCGAGACCACAGAAAAATAAGTGTTATTGTCAATATAGTTTTCCCAAGGCAAGGCTTTTATCCTTCTGTAAATATCCTTGGCGTGGTGAAGGTAAAAAGATTTGATTTCAAATAGCACATGGCTGGCCACCCTGAGATGCATATTCAAAAATATACATTGGTTCAAGCTAGCATAAAGCTCCACACTGGTCCTGCCAACATTTTTTGGCTTAAAACCTAAATCCTTTAGCTCCTGCTCCAAATAGGGTGCAAAGCGATCTTTACAGGTGACCACCACCTTACCTTTATGATCAAAATTATTCATGCCTGCAAAAGTACGTTATTTAAGTGATTTATAAATTTATGTTCCCACTAAAAACAAAGAGGAACCTTAAGGTTCCTCTTGTTAATTTTATAGTTTAGATAATTATTTAGGCTTTACCTCATTAATCCATTTGGTCAATGTGTTGTATCCGATATGGTGTTCCTCAGCAAACTCTTCTGCATTGGCATTTTCATCCACCATGGCGTAATCCATCCATTTATCCATTAATTCTTCCTTATTATAGATTTTTGGAGGAATAGATTCGGGTAAGTGCCTGCCGTTTTCATTGAGCAAGTCCAGCAATTCCTGCAAATCATTTCTTACTTCTTCTCTGCTTAAGTCCAGTCCCTTTTCTTTCAATTTTTCCACAGCCTTGGTTTTTACCTTTATGGGCTTCACATTGATGCCTTTTTGGGCTGCAGCTTCCAAGTCTATTTCTTTACCTTTTTCATCAAGGTAGATAAAGCTTTCTTTGTGTTCCTTGATGGTTTTTATGGCTTCTCTTATTTGACGTAACATGTTGAATGGTTTGATTTTTAGGTTTATTAATTTTAAATAATTTCACCCAGCTCAAAGCTTGGGATAGTTAACCTCTCAAAAGGTCTTTTATTATACGTATTTCAGGCTTTCACGTATATTATAAACCACTGAATCTTTGAATCGTTTTCGATTTTATTGATTCATTTGATTATGATAGTCTATTAATGGTTTTAATAATCATTATCTTTGTAGCTGTATTGGAACTAAAGAGATATAATTTAGTTTTATTACAAGGCAAATGTCAATGAGGATATTTGTCATTTCTCATTACGTCACCTCATGGGCCTTGACCCCATGAAAATGTAAAAGTCATGAATGAAAGAAAAAGGGTTGTAGTAGGCCTTTCTGGTGGAGTGGATAGCTCTGTTACCGCCTATTTATTACAACAAGCAGGTTATGAAGTCATCGGCATGTTTATGAAAAACTGGCACGATGAATCTGTTACCATTTCTAATGAATGTCCATGGATGGAGGATAGTACCGATGCCATGCTGGTGGCAGAAAAACTGGGCATCCCCTTTCAGGCCATAGACCTCAGCGAAGAGTACAGGGAGCGTATAGTAGATTATATGTTTTCCGAGTACAAGGCAGGTAGGACACCCAATCCGGATGTACTTTGTAATAGGGAAATTAAATTTGATATTTTCTTAAAGGCTGCCGAAAAATTAAAGGCAGATTTTGTGGCCACAGGGCATTACTGCCAAAAAGGACAGATTGAGGTAGATGGAAAAACAGTTTACCAGCTTTTGGCAGGTGCTGATAATAATAAAGATCAAAGTTATTTCCTTTGCCAGTTAAATCAGGAACAACTTTCCAAGGCCCTCTTCCCTATTGGGCATTTGCAAAAATCAGAGGTAAGGAAAATTGCCAAGGAACAGGAGCTGGTTACAGCAGATAAGAAAGACAGCCAAGGGCTTTGTTTTATTGGAAAGGTAAGGTTGCCTGAGTTTTTACAGCAGCAATTAAAGCCTAAAAAGGGTGATATATTGATTGTCCCTGATGACTTGCCAATCTATAAAAAGCAACGAATTCCGGCTGGGATAGCCCTTGAGGATGTGGAGCAAGAG
This sequence comes from Echinicola salinicaeni, assembly GCF_014280965.1. GTDB lineage: Bacteria > Bacteroidota > Bacteroidia > Cytophagales > Cyclobacteriaceae > Echinicola > Echinicola salinicaeni. Next base: position 74,285 of record NZ_JACODZ010000008.1, on the reverse strand, counting down.
ACACTTGACCAAATATGTTTGCCATTGCAATACACAGCAGATCAGGGCAAAAAGGTAGCTGAACATAATGGAGCCCATTATTTTACTGTTGGGCAACGTAAGGGATTAAATGTAGGTGGAACTGGTAAGCCATTATTTGTAATCCAAACAGATACAAAGGAGAACATTATCTATACGGGCTTGGGTGAAAAGCATCCTGGATTGATGAGACATGGTCTTTTTGTTCCTAAGGAAGATGTACATTGGATCCGTGAAGATTTGAGATTAAATCCTGGAGAAAGTAAACGTTATTTGGCCAGGATCAGGTACAGACAGTCGCTGAGCATGGCTATTTTGATCATGAAGGAAAATGGACTTTATGTGCTTTTTGACCAAGCTCAAAAGGGAATTGCATCAGGACAATTTGTAGCCTGGTATGATGGTGAGGAAAGTATTGGATCTGGGGTAATTGCATAAAATTTTATCTCCTGCAAGATGAAAAAGCAGGAACAATGAAGAAATGAAGGGGGCAAAGGGTGAAGCTTGGAATATTACACAAAAATCCTCCCCTCCTTAATGTTCCTTAACTTCTTAATGGTTAAATACTAGTAACCATGAAGGCATGAAGAGATTAAGGACATGAAGTTAAAATGTTACACAAAAGAACATCAGAAAGCTTCATGTCCCTTAATTCCTTAATAGTCAAAAACTGGGGACCATGAAGGGTTTGAAGCTTGGTATATTATGCAAAATCCTCCCCTCCTTAATGTTCCTTAACTTCTTAATGGTTAAATACTAGTAACGATGAAGGCATGAAGTGATTAAGGACATGAAGTTAAAATGTTATACAAAAGAACATCAGAAAGCTTAATGTCCCTTAATTCCTTAATAGTCAAAAGCTGGGAACCATGAAGGGCTTGAAGCTTGGAATATTACTCAAAAATCTCCCCTCCTTAATGTTCCTTAACTTCTTAATGGTTAAATACTAGTAACCATGAAGGCATGAAGAGATTAAGGACATGAAGTTAAAATGTTATACAAAAGAACATCAGAAAGCTTAATGTCCCTAACTTCCTAATGGTTTAAATTGAATAATTAAGGCATAAAGGGGTTTAGGACATGAAGTTTAAATAGTACGCAGAAAAATATTTCTAACCTTCATGACTCTTAATTCCTTAATGGTTAAAACCAGTGACCATTAAGAGTATGATGGAAATCCCATTTTTTATATCACCAAACAATTTCAATTTATGGTTGAATACCAATTATTTTCCTTGATTTTAGCTATATTGAGACAAACAAAAAACTAAACATATTTATGAAGACAAGTATGATCGGCAAGCTTAGTATTTTTACCATTTTAAGCTTTTTACTTTGTATCAGCCTTTATGCACAAGAAGCCCAAAAGCCCAGTCCAGCAGCAAGCGCAGAAGGAAAAATCAATGGTGCGGATATTACCATTAATTATCACAGTCCCGGGGTTAAGGGAAGAGTGATTTGGGGTGACTTGGTGCCATTTGGTAAAGTTTGGAGAGCAGGTGCCAATGATGCGACTACCTTTGAAACCAGCAAAGATATTAAGGTAGAAGGTAAAACTTTACCTGCTGGAAAATACAGTTTTTTTATTATCCCGGGCGAAGAGGAATCCGTATTTATTTTCAATTCAGTGGCCAAACAATGGGGAGCCTATGATTATGATGCCTCAAAGGATGTTTTGAGAGTAAATATTCCATCTGAGCAAACTTCTACCATGGAAGAAAGATTAGTATATGAAGTGGTCGATGATGGTTTTGAAGTTAGATGGGAATACGGAAAAGGAAAAGTGAATATTCAATAACCCTGATCAGATAAGGACCCATTATGTGTAAAAGCCACCTCTGAATTTAGGGGTGGCTTTTACTTTTTAATAGCGCCAATTTTGTCTTGAATTCTATTACTCCTACCCTTACCTTTGGAGCAAAAATCATAGCACTTTGGTATTTGATCCTTTGAAAATAGACCTGCCTGTTGTGGATATTATCCCACAGGTCAGGAAGCAATTAGCGGAAAATTCCTCTTTGATCCTTCATGCTCCCCCTGGTGCTGGTAAAAGTACCTTAATTCCTTTGGCCTTGATGGAGGAAGCATGGCTAAAGGGAAAGAAAATCCTGATGTTGGAGCCTCGTAGGCTTGCTGCCAAATCCATCGCCATTCGTATGGCAGATCTTTTGGGAGAGAAAGTTGGCCATAGTATAGGTTATAGAATACGCTTTGAAAGTAAGTCTACCGAGCAAACTCAGGTGGAAGTGCTCACTGAAGGTATTATGACCAGAATGATTCATCATGACAATGCCTTGGAAAATGTGGGCTTGGTAATTTTTGATGAATTTCATGAAAGGAATATTCATGCTGACGTTGCTATGGCACTTTGTAGGGAAGTGCAACAAGTCCTCAGACCAGATCTTCGAATCATGGTCATGTCGGCTACCTTGGATATGCCGCAGTTGTCTGATTTACTCCAAGCCCCCATAGCTGAAAGCTTGGGTAAACAGTACCCCGTTGAGGTTATCTATATGCAGGATGCAGATGAATGGACCCTGCCTGAACTTATGAGCCAGACAGTCATAAAAGCTTCCAAAGAGAAAGAAGGTGATATTTTGGCTTTTCTGCCCGGGCAGAGGGAAATCAAAAAAACAGCAGAAATTCTTCATAGGCAATTACCAGATTTTGCCATTTGTCCCTTGTATGGACAATTATCACCACAGAAGCAGCAACAAGCCATATTGCCCCATCCAAATGGGAAACGAAAGGTTGTATTGACCACTTCAATAGCCGAGACCAGCTTGACCATAGAAGGAATCACCGTGGTGGTGGATTCAGGTTTTGGACGTACATCAAAATTTGATCCCAAATCGGGCTTGTCCAGATTGGAAACCATTAAAATATCTAAAGATTCAGCTGCTCAAAGAGCTGGCCGAGCAGGTCGATTGGCCCCGGGTACTTGTTATAGACTGTGGTCCAAGGCTACCGATGACCGGCTCTCAGAGTTTAGGACTCCGGAAATCATGGAAGCAGACCTTGCTCCACTTTGCCTTGACTTGGTTCAATGGGGTATAAAAGACATTCCCAATATGACCTGGTTGAGTCCTCCTCCTACAGGGGCACTGGCTCAGGCTCAGGATTTACTGGAGCAATTGGGGGCAATTGAAGAAAATAAACTAACCAAGCATGGTGAGCAGCTTCGTGAACTCCCCTGCCATCCCCGATTGGCGCATATGTTATTGAAGGCCAAGGAAGAGGGAAATTTGGCCCTGGCTACTGATATTGCTGCTATTTTGGAGGAAAAGGATCCACTTACCAGGGATGCTGGAACAGACCTTAACCTTAGGCTTGAAAAGCTCCGCAGACATAGATCTGTCAATAAGCAAGGCCGTGGATTTGACCGAATAGAAAAAGTAGCAGCCAATTATAGGAAATTATTTGATTTGGCTGAAGATAATAGTCCTTTTGATCCTTTTGAATCCGGGTTGATCCTAACTTATGCCTATCCAGAACGGATAGCACATGCCAGACCAGGTAATAATGCCCAATTTAAAATGACTAATGGTAAGCTGGCCATGATGCATCATAAAGATGAATTGGCACATGAGGCTTGGTTGAGTGTTGCACATGTGGATGCCCGTGATGGATTGGGTAAGATATTTATGGCAGCCCCATTGAATCCAAAGGACCTGGCATATATGGTCAAGGAAAAGGAAGTCGTGGCTTGGGATAGTAGAAGAGGTGAGCTGATTGCAGAGAAGCAATGGCGTATTGGGCATATTGTGTTGCAATCGAAGCCTTTGGATGATGTTGATCCTGAACTGCAAAGCGAAGCGCTATATAAAGCGATTCAAGATGAAGGTGAGCGATTATTGAATTTTGATGATAAGGTCCAAGAATGGCAGAATCGTGTATATAGTCTGAAAATTTGGAATCCTAAAGAAGAATGGCCTGATGTAAGCACAAAGAACCTACTCAATGATCCAGAATTGTTAATGCCTTACCTTATAGATTTGGACAGTGCAGAAGAGCTTAAAAGGCTAAATATTAAGGAGATTCTTCAGCATAATCTTTCTTTTGATCAGCAACAGCTACTGGAGCATTTGGCACCAGAAAGGCTGGAAGTTCCGAGTGGCTCAAAAATTAAAATCAACTATCAAAAAGATGGAGAAAGTCCTATTTTGGCTGTAAGGCTGCAAGAAGTATTTGGACTTTTGGATACGCCCAAGTTAAATGATGGAAAGATGGGTGTTTTAATGCACTTGCTATCACCGGGATTTAAGCCGGTTCAGGTGACTTCTGATTTAAGGAGCTTTTGGGAGAACACCTATTTTGAAGTGAAGAAAGAGATGAAAAGAAGGTATCCAAAGCATTATTGGCCGGATAATCCACTGGATGCAGAGGCGGTTAGAGGAGTAAAAAGGAAGTAATTGGCCAAGACTTTATTCTAAGAAAAGATGGGCTGTTTTTCATTTGATATAATATACGTACAAATAAAATAAAGGGCTTACAATTAGCTATCCTCCCCTTTTTTGTTGACCTTTGGTTAATAATAAGCAAGCACATTTCCCGAAGTTTTCCTTAAAGGCTATTTCCAAATGTTATTTCTAGTTGAATGTTAATGCATTAGACCATTTACTAAAAATTATTTTGTAGAAGTTTTTAACTAAAGCTCGGAAGCTTGTATTTGAGAACCAAACAAAATATATGGCAAGATCGAATAACAGCTTTATCAAAAAGCAGAAGGCAGACAGAAAAGCAAAAAAGAAAAAGGAAAAATTAGAGAACCGTTTGGAGAGAAAGCAACAGGAAACTAGTGGAAAACTAGAAGACATGATTGCTTATGTGGATGAGTTTGGAAATATAACGGATACTCCACCAGAACCGCCTTCTGAAAAAGATGATAAAAAGAAGTCAGCATCTGATGAAAGAAGAAGGCCAGAGGGGAATCAAGGTAGAAGGCCATATAATCCTGACCGTAGAAGACCTGATTCTGATGATAGAGATAAATAATTATTAAGAAAAGCCATTACCTGATCAATGTAATGGTTTTTATTTTTTAGCTCGTATTTAGCGATAGATAAATACAGTCATTTTAAAGGGGGTATCTTATGGGTCATTTTTTAGCTATGAAAGGTTTTTGGGCTATTTCAATTAGCGTTTTTTGATTTTTAAGTGGAATTTTGAAACAGACAAATTCTATAAATAAGGAACTAAGCATGAAAATGCTTAGTTTTAGCTTATAATTATGAATAAGATGAAAAACGTTTTTGCAATCCTAGTATTCATGTTTTGTGCCACAGGTATTTATGCCCAGGATAAGGCCGAAATCAAGTGGTACAGTTTTGAAGAGGCTACAGCCCTTAATCAAGAAAAACCCAAAATGTTAATTGTGGACGTTTACACAGACTGGTGTGGATGGTGCAAGAAAATGGATAAGGAAACCTTTACAGATGCCAAGGTAATAGAATATATAAATGCCAATTTTTATGCTGTGAAATTGGACGCAGAAAACAATGAGAAAACCTTTCAATTTAGGGGAAATGAGTACACAGAAGAAAGTATGGCCAGATCCATGCGTGTGAGCTCCTACCCTAACTTTGTGATCATTGATGCAGCCATGGAAAACATCACTCAGTTGCCGGGGTATAGGACTGCGGATGTTTTTCTCAAAGACCTCAATGCTACCATACAACGCTTCACCAATTAATCAATAGCTAATAATATAATCTGTAGCAAATATGGCTTTTTCAATAAGCGAAAAAGAAGATACTATTATTGCCTTGGCCACACCCCAAGGTGTGGGTGCCATTGCGGTAATCAGGTTGTCCGGTAAGGATGCCATTAAAATTACCAATGAGGTATTTGCAGGGAAAAATCTGGAAAAACAGGATTCTCATACCATCCATTATGGCACGATCAGGGATGAGGGGAAAATAATTGATGAGGTTTTAGTTTCATTGTTTGTGGCACCTAAGTCCTTTACCAAGGAGAATGTAGTGGAAATCTCTACCCACGGTTCTTCCTATATTATCAACCAAGTCATCAAACTATTGATAAAAAAGGGAGCCAGACCTGCCAAGCCTGGAGAGTTTACCCAAAGGGCATTTTTGAATGGGCAGTTTGACCTGGCTCAAGCGGAAGCTGTGGCTGACTTGATCCATTCTGATTCTGAAGCTTCCCACCAGGCAGCTTTGCATCAAATGCGTGGTGGTTTCAGTGGAGAAATCAAAGAATTAAGGAATAAGTTGATCCATTTTGCGTCGATGATTGAATTGGAGCTTGACTTCTCTGAGGAAGATGTGGAATTTGCCAGTCGGCAGGATTTACAGGTTTTGGTGGAGAAGCTATTAAGGGTGGTAGAACATCTGATTGCTAGTTTTGATCTCGGTAATGTGATCAAAAATGGGGTGCCGACTGTTATTGCTGGTAAGCCCAATGCCGGAAAATCTACCTTACTCAATGCCCTATTGAATGAAGAAAAGGCCATAGTTTCTGATATTGCCGGAACTACAAGGGATTTTATCGAAGACGAAATCAATATTGGTGGGGTGATTTTTCGCTTCATAGATACAGCAGGTTTAAGGGAAACTACTGATACCATTGAGGCCATTGGAGTATCCAGAACCCAAGAAAAAATGAAGACTGCTTCATTGATTCTTTATCTCTTTGACCTTTCCGATACTGATATGATAGAGATTAATAGAGATGTCAATAAGTTGGAAAATATAGGTGTTCCTTTTGTTAAAGTGGCTAATAAGGTAGATAAGTCTAATGATCAGTTTATCAGTGAGTTAAAAGAAAAACATCCTGATGCGATTTTTATTTCTGCAGGAAAAAAAGAACACCTTGATGAGTTAAGGGATAAGATCTTGGAATTGGTAAATTTGGATAAGTTCAAAACCGGCAATACGGTAGTAACCAATATTCGTCATTATGATTCCCTGGTCAAAACCCGTGAATCTTTATTGGATGTATTGAATGGCATTGACAATGAAATCACCAATGACTTTATGGCGATGGATATCAGAAGATCCTTACATTTCCTAGGAGAGATCACCGGAGAAATCACAACAGATGATTTATTGGCGAATATATTTAGTAAGTTTTGTATCGGAAAGTAATGAAGCTGAAATAATATGGTAAAAATGATAGAAAAATACGTGCTAGATAGCATCATATAAAAAGAGGCTGTTTCTAATATTATCCCACAAAATCATTATGGGGAATATTAGACAGCCTCTTTTTGATAAAATTTATTAGGCTACTGATTCTGTTAATGCTTCTTTGAGGCCTTTTGCAGCAGCAGCAGGGTCTTCAGCACCATAAATGGCAGCTCCTGCAACAGCTACTACAGCTCCTGATCTTTGAACAGCTTCAATGCTTTTACTATTTACACCACCCGCAATAGATATTGGTACTCCAGCCCTACTTGCCTCATCTATTAGTACCTGAATGGAATAGTTTGGATCAGCTTGCTCATCTAGACCTGCATGAAGTTCTACAAATTCCACACCTAGCTCAATCACTTCTTGGGCGCGTTTTACACGGTCTTTTACGCCTATGGTGTCAACAACTACTCCTTTATTGAATTTCTTTGCTACTTCCACAGCTCCTAAAATAGTGGCATCTCCAGTGGCTCCCAAAATAGTAATATAATCAGCTCCTGCTTCAAAAGCCATTTGAGCCTCTAAAGCACCTGCATCTGCTGTTTTGAAATCAGCGAATACCTTCTTATCTGGAAATGCATCCTTCATTGCCCTGATAACGCTAAGGCCTTCACTTTTTATTAGTGGCGTTCCCAACTCAATAATGTCGATATATGGCGCTACTTTAGTGGCTAAAGCGATGGCATCTTCTGTTTTTAATAGATCAATGGCTACTTGTAATTTGGTCATAATATTCGTTTGTTTTAAAATAAGGTTTTAGATTTTCTTGTTGTTGGCCTATTCCATGTTGGCATGACGCTTCCATAGTTCTTCGGCGGTAGCTCCATTCTGCTTCCAGAGAAATTGGATAAGCGCATCAAATACCAATAAGAATGATTGCTCAAATAAGCTACCGGCATACTGTTGGGATACAGTGCTGTGGTGGTCCTGCTTTCCTGCTGCAGGTATATTGATTGTATAATCAGACAATTCCGATAAAGCAGAATTGGCATTGGTGGTGAAGCAAAGTATATGGGCTTCTTGCTTTCGGGCTGTCTCTGCAGCTTTTACAATTGAACTGGTCGTGCCCGATCCAGAGGCAGCGATTAAAAAGTCTCCCTTACTAAGGGCCGGTGTTGTGGTTTCTCCTACCACATGGACAGCATAGCCCAGATGCATCAATCGCATGGCTGCTGCTCGAATCATAAATCCTGTACGACCTGCACCTACCAAAAATATATTCTTCGCTTGCTCGATCTTTGGTAATGCGGCAACTAATTGATCAAATGAAATGTTCTTGGCTAGTTGATGGTGTTCATCAAGGATCAGTTGTAGGTCTGAGGCCAAAATTTCATTTTCTATGTTGGTATCTGGATAGTTCATGACAGTTTTATTTTCTTCACTAAGGCTTTAAATGAATTGACAAAACAAAGTTAGTGGGCATGATTGGACCTGTTTATACATGATTTGACACTTATGTGGTACAATTTGCCCAAAACAATGATATTCATGGTGAGATTATCTATTTTTGTGGTACAATTTGGAAAAGGTCTGATTTTCGTGGTTTTCCTTTACAAAAAAATGAGCCTATGTTAAGTGATAAAGTAATCTATATTCGTTCCTTGGATAATTGTCCTCCTTCCTATTTGGATGATCCTGGTCGAAAGGAGTTTTTCGAGATCGTTTGGTTGAAAGATGAAAATGCACTACATGTTCCCCAACATGATTTTCAAACTTTAAGAGGGGACTGGATATATCTTATACCTCCCTATCGGGTACATCAGTTGAATAAAGCGGGAAAGAAAGGATTATTGATATCCTTTAAAAGGGAATTGCTAGACGGGGACTTAAAAGAATTTCTTCTAGATGTATTTCGAATCTTTAATATTCAGGGAGAGTTTTCTTGTCTTCAGGTCAATGATGAGAGCTCTAGAGGACTCAATGCTATTTTTGACTTGATGAATATTGAATATCAAAAGGAGACTTTAAACCTTATAATGATCAAGGCCTTATTAAAGGTGTTTCTTTTGCAACTTATTCAATTGAAAGAGCATCACTTTACCCTGCAGGACATCAATGAAAAACGTATCTACGAGTTTATGTTATTATTGGAAAATAATTACCTGGAGGAAAGAACTGCTGAATTTTATGCAGATCAGGTAGGAATTAGTGCCAAACGTTTGAATCAGATTTTGAAGGAAAAGTTGAGTAAAACTGGTGTGCAGTTGATTCATGATAGACTGATTTTAGAGGCAAAACGCCAAATCATCCATAGTGAAAATACGATAAAGGAAATTGCCTTTAATCTTGGTTTTAAAGATCGATCCTATTTTAGTCGTTTTTTCAAGCAGCATACTGGGCTAAGTCCACAGGAATTTCAATTGAGTGTAAATAATCATGTAAAACAGTATGATAATACGCTGATCAATTAAAACAGTCATTGGAGAGTCTAAGAAGGAATAGCTTACACAGTCTGCTATAGTTCATAAAATATCAGTCAGATTAAACAAATATTATTAGTTGTTTACTTTGTGAACACTAAATTTTAAAATTAAGCTTAACCAGTTCATCTTTGGCAGATCTAATCATGTGGTTTCTCAGAATCTGGGCCATTTTTAGGAATATCTTAGGCCATACTAGACCTGTAGCAAACCTAAGCCCCCATTTAATTACCTCGGTGGCAAATCTGATGCTGGGATATAAAGCATTGGAACGAATTCGAAGTTCTTTAAGGTGATCTTGGAAAAAATCTTCCGATTTATTGCTCAATAACAGGCTATGACCATCAAAGTCAAAATCATAATCTGTAATGATTTGATGGTGGCTAATAATTTTTCTTCTTCCAAATAGAAAGGACATCCCTTGTCGGAAAGTTAGGATAGCTTCTTTGATCTCTTCAAAAATTTGCTTAATCGTCTTTGCTAAGAGTTTGATCAAAGATTTGATAAGCCTTAATAACTTACTGGCTATATTTTTTATCCATTTGGTTATTTTTGAAACGAATTTATTGAATCCCCTTTTACCCTTATAAATTCTAGCTGGCTTTTTAGTAGCAATAAGTTTTTTTGAATGGTCAATTAAGGATGATTTAAAATTTTCATCCAATATTTTAGCTTCTTTTCGGATTTTGGTACTCTCATGTTCTAAGTGTTTTCCTTCCAATATTTGATAATATTCTTCATAGGCTTTATGTTCAATTTCCTGATCTTCAATAGGGATTATATACTTTTCCAAAAGATATTGAAAATTGAGAATGCATTGGTCATTTTTGATGATATATAGGATGTTTTTTAGCTCATCTTGATTTTGTTTGTTTTGCTCAAAAAGCATTTCCAAAAATTCTTTTAAAGCGGTCAAGCTCAATGGGCCAAAGTCATGGTCCAATTTACCTTGATATAGTCCCAATACCCATAACTTTACCTGAAGGACCCTCAACATAAATTTATTTTCCTGGCTTTTTATATAATTATCTATTTGCTTCTTGGGTTTTTGTCTCAAAATACCATCCAAGGCCTTTCTAAGCGCAATATTTTGAATTCCAGAGAGGAAGTCTTTGCGTTTTGTAAACCTTAATCTTTTGCCGGTAAGTTTATTAAACCGTTTGGCCTTGCTGTTTTTGACCTCAAAAAAGAAAGTTGCACCAATAAAGCCTTTTTTACTAAAATTTGAATGCATGCAAAATTCGCTTAATTTAAATTGGTCACCTAAAATATTGAGGAAGTCATATAAGGTTCCTGGGTATTTGTATTTTCGCAGGACCTGTTCCATTAAATCTTTTTGCAGGGTGAATTTGGCTTGGTTGGGTTTTAATTGCGGGCTGATAAGACTATATGTTCTAAATCTATAAAATGCTATGCGGTAGCCAATGCCCATCTGACTTGGGAAATTATTAAAAACGAGTTCTCCCTCAAGCGCAGTAAGGTCCTTCAAAAGAAGTATTTCTTCTGGACTTAACTTTCCAGTTACAAAGTGAGCACTATTGACCATGGATTCCTGCCAAATTTTTCGGAAGTTGGAATCGGCTTCTTTTTGCTCTAAACATATTTTACATTCATCGCGAAACAGATCTATTGCCATGCCAAGTTCCTCATTGGATATCGTTTCATCTTCAAAGGCTTTTCTGGGTAAATAATATAAATCACTGAGTAGTTGAATGGTGTCAAGCGCATTCTGCTTGATCAAGGCCTTTGAAAGAAGGGTCCTTTCATCTTTAGGCACTAATTCTAATACATCTGTATCCTTCATGTTTTTTCCATTATGTTACCATCCATAGGTTTAAAGATATATAAAAAGCCTTCCATCAAATGTCTTTTATTGCCTTCAGGACAAATTCAAAAAAGTCTTTTCTGGTCCTTTGGGCTCCTTCCACTAAAGTATTATGACCGTCAGTCAGGTACTTTTTGCCCTCTCCCAATTCACTGTTAAGATAATTGATGGTATCTCCTTCAACTTCAAATCGGGAATAGCCCACCAATATGGCAGTGGGAAGTCCCTTTCTTATTGTTTCGAATAGTTTATTGGAATTGTATTCGCCATTTTCCAAAGCAGGTTCCAATTCAATTTCTGCTCCTGTAAATGTAGCCACTTCAAGTGTAGCGAGGTCTTCCACCCCTTTCTTAATGCTTTCCTGTAGATTTTTTAGTTTTTCGTTCATTTGGAATGTGTTTAATATTAGTCTGTGAATATTTTGATAACAGCTTTTAAGATCCCTATTCTGGAATTTACAGCACATTGGAAGGAATCATTAAAGGCTTTGATGAGATCAGGATCTATTTTTTTAGAACTAAGGTAAGTCAGGCAATCGCCACCTATTTCTTGCTTTCTGTAAAGTAAAAGTTCATGTTTGCCATTATTGTTTCTGATGATTGCATATTCAATATTTGAAATATCGTCCAGGCTATCTTCAAGCTTTTCCTTAATTCTTTCAAAAAAGTCCATAGAAATAAAATTTAGGTTTGTTTTGACTAATTCAATAGGTACGCCGTTAGGGTCTTGGGAAAGAAATTAGTTTTATTCAATTAATACTCTTCTAATAATGCCTCTTAGGTATTAAAAAATTGAACCAAAGAAGACGTGAATTGCTAGAGGGTAAAATATTGTCTTTTAAAGGATTCTCTAATAGGTATAATATAAGTTAAAATACAAAATAACTTATATAATGTAAATTAAATGAGGATTCAATAATTATTCTGTAGCTGATTTTTTTCCTATTAATAAGTTAGATCTATACTGACTTAGGCTTTTCTTTAGATGTTAAAACCTAAAAAAAATTATAAATTTGTCCGAAATAAAACAAGAATAAATTATTTGATTTGGAACGCATTCAAAAGAGCTATAGAAAGGCCAAATATATAGTTTATAAACAGACCATTCTTGATCCTATTGATCATATTTGGACTTTTGTAGGAGCCGTTTTGGGAATTGGCGCAATAGGTTTCGTGCAATCTTATTTTTATGATTTTTCAGCCTTGGAAAATGTTTTCCTGATTGGTTCCTTTGGGGCAACAGCGGTATTGGTATATGGAGCGACGAATAGTCCCCTTGCCCAGCCAAGAAACTTGATTGTCGGGCATGGTATAAGTGCTTTTATAGGCGTAACAATGGTGAAAACCATTGGTTATTTTGATGTGTTTTGGCTGACTTGTGCTTTAGCAGTAGCCAGTTCCATAGTGGCAATGCAGATGTTAAAGGCCTTGCACCCTCCTGGAGGCGCTTCTGCATTAATCGCTGTGATAGGTTCTGAAAAGATTAAATCTTTGGGGTATTTTTATGTGTTGAGTCCCGTTTTGTCAGGTGCTATTATCCTATTGGTTATTGCCTTGTTGGTTAATAATTTCCCTAAAAACAGGCATTACCCCTACAATATGCACCCTAAAAAATACCAGAGTAGAAGAGAAAAATATATCATGAATTTTAAGAGGTGTGTCGGTTTAAAAGCATAACAAAAAACAGTTTGCTTGACTTGACTAATTTTATCACTTTTTTTAATCACTAGTAGGTGACTTTCTTTATGGTAAAAAAAACATGAAGAAATGAAGTGATTAAGTGAATGAAACACCCTTTTTCCCAACAAAAAACTCCTACCATAATGTCTATTAAGTCCTTAATGGTTACAAAAATAAACCATTAAGACATGAAGGAGTGAAGACATGAAGAACCCTTTTCTCAACAAACAATTCCAACCCTAAATGTCCCTTAGCTCCTTAATGGTTAAAAAAATAAGCCATGAATAGATGAAGGATTGAAGGACATGAAGAATCCTTTTTCTCCAACAAATAACTCTAAACTTTCTTGCCACTTAATTCCTTAATGGTCAATTAAAAATCTATAAAGCAATTAAGCTTTGGACATGAAAAAAGGACACCAAATAGCGTCCTTTTTGCTAAATATGCTCTTTTTGATTCTATTATATTAAGGCTGCTTCCTGCTGTAGTTCTTCGCTTGGGCCAAAGAATTCAAAATGAATATTATCTTTAGGAACCTCCATTGCAGAAAGTAACTGTAAGACATGGGCCATAAATGGTTTTGGTCCACAGAAGTATACCTCACAAGCTTCTTCTGGCCAAACTTCTTTTAGAATATCCAAGGTCAGAAAACCTGTATAATCCATATTTCTATTTTCCCTATCTGCTAGTGTAGGCTCACTGAATATCGTTATTGCATTCGAATGCTCATTTTGTAAGCTTTTGATTTCTTCGGCAAAGGCTTGTGTGGAAGAATTGATGACGCATTGTATCAATAGAGCCTGCTGATCTCTTTTAGAAAGAGTCTTGTACATACTCAAAAGTGGAGTAATCCCTACCCCACCGGCAATGAGCACCACTGGCTTATCATTATCTTTAAGCACAAATTCTCCTGAAGGCATTCCTATTTCTAAAGTGTCACCAACTTTAACATTGTTATGGAGGTGATTGGAGACTACTCCAGCAGGGTTTCCAAGCTCTTTTTTCACACTAATTCGTAAAATATCCTTTCCAGGAATATCTGACAAACTATAGTTTCTGGTATGTAGGTGTTTATGTCCAGGGATGGCTACACTAAGCGCAATATATTGACCAGGGGTAAATTCTGGTACGCTTCCTCCATCAACTGGTTGAAGATAAAAGGAGCTGATGATTTCACTTTCAACTGTTTTCTTAACGACTTTGAATTGTTTTTTACCTCTGAAACCTCCAGATCTTTTTTCTTGGCTATGATATATCGTTTCCTCCGTTTGAATAAATATTTTGGCCAAATCACCATAGGCTTCTGCCCAAGCTTCAATAATATCATCCGTAGCATTATCTCCCAATACCTCCTTGATGGCCAATAACAGGTTCTCTCCTACTATGGGATACATTTCTGGCGTTATAGATAGAGAACTATGTTTATGCGCAATAGTACTTACTGCACCTGATAGCATATCTAATTGATCGATATAGGTAGCGTATTGGAATATAGCATTAGCCAATACCCTTGGCTGGGATCCCTTTGCCTGGTGGGTCATATTGAATATATTTCTCAATTCAGGATGCTTTGAGAAGATATTTTGATAGAAAACTTTGGTGATGGTTTCTCCATGTTCTTTTAGGACTGGAGCGGTAGATTTTACAATCTCAATTGTTTTAGCACTCGCCATGTTTTTGATGATTAATAGTATGAATAAAAGAATAAAGGACCTTTATATCCTTTAAATTTGTAATTTTTTTTATCTCTTTAAGAAGGTCAATCCAAGCTCTAAATCATTCACCAATTTTTTTATTGTTGTATTTTCCAGTAACTGATGGATATTGGTTCTAATACCAAGGAATTGATTGTGAAGCGGGCATGGTTTTTCTTCATTGCAGGCCTTTAATCCCAGAGCACATCCAGTGAATAGTTGATCACCGTCAATGATTCTTACGATTTCAATTAGTTTGACCCTTTTCATGGTTTCATCAGGAATCTCAAAGCCACCATTGGGGCCTTTGATGGATAGTAAAATACTATTTTTGGATAACTGTTGGAGGATTTTAGCAGTAAAAGCCTCAGGTGAATCTATCTCCTTGGAAATGTCTTTCAAGGATGTCCTCCTACCCTGTTCTGATTGGGTTGCGATGTAAAGGACTGCTCTAATGGCGTATTGACAGGCTTTGGAAAACATGCATACTTGACTTTTGTTGCAACAAATGTAGTTGCTTTTTTATTTCGGACAAATTTATCCTAAATAATTTTTTCGTCCTTTAGCGTTGGATTATGGGAAATAGTAATTAAAACTTCAGAAAATTGCATAATTATTTACTGAACAGCAATATAAAATATTCTACCTGATAGGTATAAAATTATCTCCATGGCTAAAAAGCACCTTAGCTGTTCAATGAAATCCAAGCAAGCTACTTAGTTGATTGGATAATGGATATTAATTCCTTGCATGGAAGTAGAAAGGGTAATGGCCAAAGAAACAAAGGCTATCCCTAGGAGAACATAGTTAAGCGTATTAGAGACTGCATGGCCCTTACTGGATAATCTATAAGCATAGAATGAAGTAAGTCCTAGAATTATCATACTGGCTATGGCTCCTTGAGCAATGTACTGATGCAATTGAATAGATTCCATCATCTCATTACTTGGCGTTTCAATCGCATCCATAATCCAAAATCCAGAAATATAGGTAACAATGGTACCGATGGAACTAATCATAAAAACCATATAGGATTCTCTATCGTAACGTCTTGAAGATTTCACTAGACCATAGGCTAATAAAATCAAGCCGGTTAATGTGCCTAATACTGGAATTGCGTTGATCAATAAATGTACGTAAGATGGGTTCATTTTTCCTTATGTTTATAGTTCAATGTACAGTAGATTTTTTCCGAATCACATGACATTTATCATGATTTGTATTGATTTATGGTAAAATAACCAATTTTATTGAATTATAAACCTTCCTTTTTTAAGAAAGAACGAATTAACCTTTGGGTTTCCTTATTGTCCGTTTTAGCTTGAATATGACTTTTTATATCCCTACCAAGGGGCTTGTCATTGATAAAGCCATAACCCTTATATACCCCATTCTCAATGAGGATTATACCCTTTTCATTTGGCTTTCTTCCAGCTAAAACAATAAGTTTATCTTCCTTGGGAAGAAAATATTCATCTAGGAATTGAGCTACTCTCCTATTGTAACCTAATGGATCTTCTTTCTTTATACAAGCTCCCTTGCACATTCTCAATGTGTATTGAAAGCAAGATGCATTACTTGGATATAGTCCGTTAATTTTTTGACAGAGCACATATTTTTCAGTGATCCTGAATAAAAATTCCTTTCCCTCTGATTTGTTTGAAAAAGACATCAACTCTTGGTTTTTCTTGTCGATCTTGTCCAAATAAAGTGACTTATATCCATGGTCATCTTTTTTCATAAAAATTCCCCAAATAAAAATTGCCCTTCTTTGCGCTCGATTAAAAACTGGTTGGTAAAATTTAATTTGCTCGGATTCCCTTAAAAGTGCTATTAATTCATTCCCCATGTTTTCAAAGGTGACCTTTACCGTTTGCTTTTGCATCCTTTGGGCTTTGTTGGTATTGTTGCTAAAATGCTGGTATAATCGGGCTCTGATATTTTTACTCTTTCCAATATAAATAATCCTATCCCTTTCATTCCATAAATAATAAACTCCAGTGGTATTATCAGGGACTTCATTAATTAATTTTTTCAAGCGATCAATGACCATTTTTAGTTGAATTTTAATCCTCCTTTACCTTTATCAAACTCAACCTTGAGATTATTGTTACAAAATGGACTTGCTGAAATATGTATTGCTAACTATTAAGTTGGCTATTTTATAGTTAGAAAAATAAAAGGCTGGAAATTATTTTCCAGCCCTATTATGATTATGAAGTTACATGTTCAGATTGAAGGTTTTTTAAATAATCTGCTGCACTTTCCAATTCTCTTTTAATCTTACCAATTGCTTCATCCGATTCCTTAATTGTAGTTCCCAGTAAGGACCTATAATATTGTATACCGGACTGTAGATTTTTATTGAATTTATTCAAATAGGAAGCCAATTTTGGTAATGGTGAAGCTTGGTATTCATTGAGTTCTTTTTTGAAATAATCCATATATAATTGCAATTCTTTAATGAAGAAATAAGGTCTATCCTGTTCTATGGTCAATTTATGCTTACCATAAATATGATCTACCATTTCTTGCAGCTTAAAGATGCCTTTGAAGTAAGCCAAATTAGGCCCTGGGCATATCGTTACTGCATCCAGGTTTCTGGCTGGCTTTTCTCCATGAGACAATATAGCCGGTGCTGCCAATCCCTCACATAGGCAGTCTTTTTCTGTGACCTTGCTAGCTTCTCTTTGGTATTCCTCTTCAGAGCTGAGGGTGCTTTTTAATTCTTTTAGTTTAAGGTTTATGTATTGCCTTGAAGAGGTACATATTGGGGTATCTGTGAATTCCGTATTGGAAGAAAGCACTTTTTTATAACAAGGACTACCAGGTCTATCTTTGGCAATTCTCTCTTTGCGTTGCTCTTCCCCTGTACTGGTGCGGAGATTATTGAAAGGCACACCCAAAGGTGAGGCATGACTTAGGAAGAAATCTGATTTGTCAGCCTTGATAATTCTTTGGATGGTATCAGTACCAACGCTGGTAGCTTCAGGAACCATCAGAAATGGACTTCCCCAGCCTGTACTGTCCAGGTTATAATGTTTTAGGAGTAGTTGGTTCTCTTCTGCTGTTCCAATACCTCCTTGTGCTGTTATTTTTATTTTGCTATTTTTCGCTAAAGGAAACTTTCCTTTTGAGGCGAGCACTTCTTGACATATAGAATAAATTTCTTCATTCAAGTCATTACGTTTTTCTTTGAACTCCTCCAAAATAGGCCCCATCAAATGACCATCAGTCGCAAAAGCGTGTCCACCACAATTCAGGCCTGATTCTAGTCTGAATTCCTTGACCCAAATCCCTTTTTTAGCAAGGAATTTCCCTTGGATCAAGGCAGAGCGGTAATCACTTACCTTTAGTATAATTCCTTTATTAATATTTCCATTGACATCAGGGAAGAAATCATCGAAGGATTCCAAATAACTGAAGAGCGCCGGATTCATTCCTGCTGAAAAAACCACATTGGATTGAAGGTCGCTTTGGGCAAAGCCTCTTAAGGCAGAAAGTGCAGCTGAAAATTCCCTTGGTAAAGTGTTGCCTTCTTTGTCATAACTTAGACGGTCTACCTTTGTCATGATATTAACATCTATATTTCCTGCTTTTAAAGAATCTTTAAGGACATTTTCCAAGGCAAGCTTTTCAGTACCCTTGCTTTGCAACATTTTATGATAAATTTTAGCATAGGGATGAGAAGGTGCTAACATTTTAAAATACCTATTCAAATCGTTTTGCTCATTTTGAAAGGATAATGTCTTTAGTTGCTCCATTTGTTTTTCAAGCAATTTTTTCATGAGGTTCAAATAGGCTTCAATCCTCTTTGCTCTAGAGTCATCTTCTTCTGCTAAAATGGGAATATAGGGCTCTCCGGATTTACGGCAATGGATTTTCCTCATCGACTCAATCAAATCGTCTTCCATAATGGAAACAACGCTATTGATTCCAAATCGGCCAACTTTAAGCGGGGTGTCTATGGTAAAGCCCAATCCCATAACAGGAATATGAAAGTTATGAATATCTACTGAATGGCTTATTATTCTGTTGCTCAATGACATATTTAAAGATTTACTTAATTGCTATTGGCAAAAATAAATCCTTTATATGCTTAAAATCAGAGCATAATTCAGTTTACGATATGATAAAAATCATGGAATTGACCTGACTCTAGGCTACCACTGGCTTTGTTTCCATTTTTACCATATATCAGGGCTTTTTCATATATTCAGCAGATTATGTTATGAAAGGATTTTTTTTAGGCTGTTTTTCCAGTATTTTCAAAACTTTGTATTAACCCAATTAACCACCTAAGAATAATCATTATGCATAAGTCTGTTATAACTTTTTTAATCTGTATGTTCTGCGGAATAGTTTCCTCATTCGCTCAAAATATTAATTATCAGCGTGTTTATCTTTCTGGCAAAGATGCTTCTAGCGCTGTCGACTGGGAATTTAAAGTATCTGATGGTAGAAAGTCAGGGAAATGGGCTAAGGTTCCTGTACCTTCCAACTGGGAATTACATGGTTTTGGCACCTATAACTATGGGCATGATCACAGTGTAGCGGATAAGGTCCTTGGTAAGGAAGTTGGCTATTATAAACATGAATTCAATGTTCCCAAGGATTGGAAAGGCAAAGTAATTAATATTGTCTTTGGTGGTTCTATGACGGATACAGAAGTAAAGATTAATGGTAAATCAGCTGGTCCGATCCACCAAGGAGCTTTTTATGAGTTTAAATATGATATAAGTAGATTGCTGAACTTTGGTCAAGATAATTTACTGGAAGTCAAAGTAGCTAAACATTCCTCCAATGAGTCTATTAACAGGGCTGAGCGTCAGGCGGATTTTTGGATCTTTGGAGGAATATTCAGGCCTGTTTATTTGGAAGTACTGCCCCAATATCATTTTGATAGAATCGCCATAGATGCTAAGGAGGATGGCAAGTTTGCCTCCTTTATATCTTTGAATAAAAGTGTAAGGGATGCTGAGGTAAAGGTAGATCTTTTTGATCAGGATAGGCTTATCGGTTATCTGAAAACGTCTGTTTCCGGAGAGGAAGGTTGGGTAAAAGGTAATTTTGAGGGCATTCAGAGTTGGAACCCTGAGCAACCAAAATTATATCATGCAAAATTCCAATTATTGGTTAAAGGTGAAGTAGTATACAGTAAAAATGAACGGATTGGCTTCCGAACAGTAGAACTTAGAGAAAAGGATGGTATTTACGTCAATGATGTAAAAGTAATATTCAAAGGTGTCAATAGGCATTCTTTTTACCCGAATACTGGAAGAGCATTGAGCGTTGAAAACCATCTCGAGGATATTCAGCTAATGAAGGAAATGAATATGAATGCTGTAAGGATGAGCCATTACCCTCCTGACGAAGCATTTCTTGATTTATGTGATTCCTTGGGAATGTTTGTTTTGGATGAAGTTACTGGTTGGCAGGATGGCTATGATACTATAGTAGGACCAAAACTGATCAAGGAGACAGTGCTTAGAGATGAAAACCATCCATCTGTTGTCATCTGGGACCATGGCAATGAGGGTGGTTGGGATTTTAGAAATGAACCTATGTTCCATAGCACAGATATACAAAATAGGCCCGTAATCTATCCATGGCTTCGTAAGAATGGGGTGGATACCTTTCACTATCCGGTTTATGGAGCAGGCATTCACCGATTGTCCAATGGTCAGGATATTTTTATGCCCACAGAGTTATTACATGGACTTTATGATGGAGGTCATGGTGCGGGTCTTGAAGATTTTTGGAATGATTATATGTCCAATCCAGCTGCAGCAGGTGGTTTCCTTTGGGTATTCTCTGATGAAGCTGTACTCAGGACAGATTTAGCTGATAGCTTAGATGCGGATGGCAATCATGCACCCGATGGGATTGTAGGCCCCTACCGTGAGAAGGAAGGTAGTTTTTATACCATAAAAGATATATGGTCTCCCATCCAAATAAAGCCTATGGTAGTCAATGCACACTTTGATGGGGAAATAGCTTTGGAGAATAAATATTTATATACGAACCTTAAAGGTTATAAACTGGAATGGTCATTATTTGCCTTTGATAACTGGAATAAAGAAAAATTGCTTAGTTCCGGTTCCTTGGTTTTGCCTGATATTTTGCCAGAAGAAAGGAAGAAAATACAACTGGATATTCCAAGTGAACTTATCAATTCGGACTGGATAAAGATAGCTGTGAAAGATCCGGAAGGAAATGAAGTGCATTACTGGACTTGGCCAGTAGGACAAGCAAAAGCCTTTACCCAAAGGAACATGGCGGTTAGTATAAAAGCTGATAAAGAAAAGGTGGTTTATGTGGAAGAGGCTAACATCTTAAAGATAAGTGCTAATGAATCCGAATATGAATTCGACCAAGAGTCAGGAATGCTTATTTTGGCTAAAAACAAAGATCAAATTTTTAAACTTTCCGGTCCTATTCATCAAGACAATAATCCGTTGGAAAAGCTTATATATGACCTTGATGATGAGGGAAATTTCGTTTTGATCGCCCATTATGAATCTTATCCGAGGAGAATAAAGTGGACTGTATTCAAAAGTGGATTATTGAAGGCCGAAATAGCTGCTCCAGACAAAAGATTATCCAATATAGCGTTTTTGGGAGTTAACTTTTCATTCCCAGAGGAAGAAGTAAAAGGAATCTCTTGGTTGGGTAATGGTCCATACAGGGTGTGGAAGAACAGGATCCGCGGTCCCAAGTTCGGACTTTGGCAAAAAGATTATAATAATACCATCACAGGGTTTTCCAATGGAGAGATGGAATATCCAGAGTTCAAGGGATATCATTCCAATTTATATGCCTATAATTTAGCGTTGGCTCAAGGCAATATTAAGGTATATACAGAAACTGCAGGCTTATTTTTCAGACTATTTAGTCCGGAGGACTCCCCTTTTGCTACTAAGCACCTAAAGGTTCCTTTTCCAAATGGTGATTTGTCTTTCTTATACAATATTCCTGCGATTGGAACCAAGTTCCATAGTGCTCAGGAAATGGGGCCACAGGCCGCGCCAGACAGTGATGTGATGCACTATGGAGATGCTAAGATGGATATTGTTTTATGGTTTGATTTTGATACCAATGATTAGCGCTATAATCAAAACAGAAAATAAATATTTGAAAGCCTGGCATATAATACCTGGGCTTTATGAGTTTTAATAGTATGATTTGAATTAGCTATTAAGTAGAATAATGGATTGTTTCAATAAATTGTCATAGTGTGGAAGGCAAATTTTAGACAGCAAATGAACCATTTTTGGTGAAAATGGGTATAAATTATTATTAGAGTAACATCATGGATATACAAACTGCTTGGAATAATAATTTCCCATATTTGACCAGTCAAAGGGAACTCTCCTTTTTACCCTTGTTCGCTACATGGGAGGAAAAGTCCTTAGACGAAGATGAACTTAATAGTTTTTTCTTTAAAAAGTTATTAGATGAGGCCAAGTCCTACCCTATCTTACTTCAGGAGAAAGTAGACAAAGAAGAATTAATAAATAATAAAGAGGCACTTGCCTTCATTATCAATAGCGTATTTCAAGTTTCGCTCGATTCCAAGAAACAAATGTATATGATGTCCTTGCCCTTCACGATGGATATTGTTTATGCCTCAGAGGGATTCAAGGAGAAATTTTTATGGCCAGAAGCCTTTTCTGCTTCTACTATGGAAGAGAAAAAGGAGGAAATGCGTTATTCGAAATTAATTCATGCCTATAAAATAATATTGAGTAAATTTTATGCTTTGGACATCAAAGCAGATGATAGTCTTGTCTATAAGGTGATAGATAAATCGGGACTTAGTAAATATTTCTTTTCTGAAGTCAATTCCGATTTCATTGATGTTAGCACCACCAAAGTTTTGCCTCCCAAGGAAGAAGTTTTCAAAGCTTGTTCAGGGAAAAATCCATGCATCAGGGATTTAGAGAAATGGCAAAAGATATTGCCATTGGAAGATTTCACTTTTTCAGGATTTCTGATTTTACAACTGAAGGATTTCACTAGGACAGAAAGTATTTCCGAATTAAGCAATGCCCTTTTGGAAGAAAACGACTTTTCATCGAAGAATTTCATTGATGTGGTAGACCAAAGTGTAAAAAGCCTTTTGGGTGTTTCCAATATCAAGGTGGGGGTTGCGGCTTTTCAAAAGTTCGATAATAAATACCTTATTTCAGACAGAAGGCTTGCAAATAGTTTTCTGATTAGGCATTTATGCCTGATGGATTGTGATCAAAGTTATGAAAGCGTGGTTTCTTTCCTTTCCAATGTGAAAGATCCTGTTTTTCTAAATGATTTTGCTACCTGTTCAGAGGCACCTGAATCTTATGCTCAAATCCAGGCAATGGGCATAAAAGAAATCATTATTGTGCCCTTACATTATGATGGTAGTTTGGTAGGGGTACTGGAGATATGTGCAGAGGAAGAAGGTATTTTGAATGCTTTGATGTTGGATAAGCTGAAAAACATCAATCAACCTTTGGCCATCGCCATGCAAAAGAATATGAAGCAGTTTGAATATCAGGTTCAACAAGTAATAAGAAAGAATTATACCGCAATCCAGCCAGCTATTGAATGGAAATTCAATGAAGTAGCAGTGCAAAAGATCGTAGATCAGGAGAATGGGAAAAGTAGCAATTTACAGCCTGTGGTTTTTGAGGATGTATACCCTTTATACGCAGCGGTGGATATTAGAAATTCTTCAGCAACAAGATTAGAAACCATACAAAGAGACCTGCAGGAACAGTTAAAGATGGCCCAGAAAATTATCTATGCTGCTATTGGATTGAACGATCTGCCGGTTTTGGAGAAAATGAGTTTTAAGATCCAAAAGATGTTAGATGATATTCAACTGATATTGGTGGCTGATGATGAGTCCAAAATCAACTATTTACTTTCTGAGGAATTGGAGCCCCTATTTGAGCACCTTAAATTGGTACATCCGTCGTTGAATGAAATGATAGATAGCTATTTTTCAAAAATCAATGTGGAATTAGGTTTACTATATAAAAATAGAAGTGCTTTTGAAGAAAGCTTGTCCATGTTAAATAGTGCTTTAAGCAAACATATTGACAAAGCTCAGGTTCAGGCCCAGCAAATGTTTCCTCATTATTATGAGAAATATAAAACAGATGGTATTGACTATAATATTTATATAGGACAATCCCTGGTAAGGGATAAGATATTTGATCCAGTTTACCTTAAAAGTCTTAAATTATGGCAGTTAACTACCTTGTGTGAAAGTGCTTTTTTAAGTGAATCATTAAAAGATAAGCTTCCTATTCCCTTGGAAACCACCCAACTTTTATTGGTACATAGTTCTCCGCTGTCCATAAGTTTTAGAATGGATGAAAGAAAATTTGATGTGGAAGGTGCGTATAATATCCGTTATGAAATCATGAAAAAACGGATTGATAAAGCATTGATCAAAAACAGTAAAGAAAGGCTTACTCAACCTGGTAAAATTGCCATTATTTATTCCCAGCCAAAAGAAGAGGTGGAATACATGGATTATATTGCCTATTTGCAAATAAAAGGATTGTTAGGCAGTGAGGTAGAGCACCTGGATTTAGAAGATTTGCAGGGTGTAAATGGGCTAAAAGCCTTACGGGTTAATGTAGGTAAACCTTTGTATTCTGACCTATCCCAACACAAGAGCAAAGACAGTCTTAAAACTGGTAACCAAAGGTAAAGGTAGGCAAGACTTCTTCCTGACCAATAGATAGGGTGCCGGATATGACCATCATGCTCATCGGGGCCAGCCAAAGCCCAGCACCAAAGCTATTGTGCCATCTTGATGAGTCTTCATTTTCGTACCATACTCTACCGATATCGTGGAATAGCGTGAGCCCAATACTTGCAGGAAATAATCTAGTGGTGAAATTATTAAGTCTTATCCTTGCCTCTGTATTGTTATAAACCATTGAATGCCCCTGAAAACGGCTTCTTCTATATCCTCTTAGGTTGTTTTGGCCTCCGAGATGCTGTGACTGGAAAAACTCATACTTGCCCCAATTGAAACCAGTTCCAAACCTGGTCGCCCAAGTAACCTGTGAAGGAATTAATCTACTCCAATAAAGTGCTAATTCAGTATTCATGGAGCTTAGCGTATTACTGCTTTCATTTAGTCCAGCATTTAAATTAAATTCATGTAAAAGTTTAATCCCTCTGTTTGGTAATTTTGGATGATCAGTTTGGTCAATAATAAACTGTGCGTTTAAACCAGCATATTGCTTCAGCTTATTCAATTCTTCTATGTCAATATCCGTTTGGTTTTCAGAATTGATATACTTACCCATATTATCATCTTCATCCATCTTTACCCTTTGGTATTGAGGACCTATTCTAAAAAATATATTCTGATTGATATTTTTTCTAATCCAGGTATTTAGGTTGATTTGGTTATACCGGATCCTGTAATACTGGGGGCCAAATTCTTCTTTGAGGAATTCGCTTCTTTCATTTCCATATCCGAAGAAATTATTCACATAATCCGGAGCCTTTAGGGAAGCGTTCCATTCTAGATCAAGATTTTTGATAAGTTTAACGGCATGACCTTCGTAATAAATATTAAAAGCTCCTGTTTTTACAGCCATATTTGCTTTTATACTTTGTTTCATGGCATACGGATCCTTTCTAAATCCATGGGTGGTCCATAAGGCTCCTGCACCTAAAAATATGCCATCATCTACATTGTATTCAAAAGAGGCCAATGGCATTAGTAAATCATATTTAAAAGCTTTTCTATCATAGGAAAATACACTGCTACTATTTGAACTAATGATTTTGGATGAACTGCCTAAGTTTAGATTATCAGTCTGAGCCTTCCACTGATAGATAATATTTGCTTTTTTATCCAATTGGCTTTGGTCTGAAATAACATCAGGACCAAGGCCGCTCATTAATCTTACCTTGATCTTTCCAGGTCCATCACCTGTTATTTCGAATTGGTCATCACCACTCAGACCATATACCCTTATCTCTTTGGTTTCCTCTGGATCGAATTTTCTATTGAAAAATTTCTGCTCGAGATTACCTTTTTTGGTTATTTTGGTTATTTCTACATCTACTTTACCATTCGGTTCATGTCTTATTTCAAACAGTTCATCCTTGTTTGTGCCGTATACATCTACATTTTCAGATATAAAGTCATAATATTTAAGTGCTTCTTCTTTTATCCAGGATTTTCTGTGATCTAATATGGTAGGGATATCGTGTTCACTTTTAACAAGTGTCTGGATAGCCACTGGTAATGGATCCATGGTCTTGGAAATGACCTCACTGCTGATTTTCTCTTGAAAACGATCAAGTTCAGCTTCCCAATTTTCTCTATCCAGATCATTTAAAAAGGATCGGTCAAAATATCTACCATTAAACATAAAGCCATTGATATCCCGTAATTGATAATCGAAACCTTGGAATTTGGGCATAATCCATTTTCTGCTGGCTATTTTGGGTAGAATCCCTTGATTAACAAAGAATGCTTGATCACGGTCCCTGGGCATTGGGACAAATTTTCTCCCTTCTTTATGTTCTATTCCTATCCATCTCCATTGGTCATCATGTCTGTCCCAATCTCCGATATACAGGTCCAGTATTCTGGCTCTAAGTATTTCCTTTTGATCTAATTCATAGTCTTGATCTTCCAGTCGCTTTTTGAGCATTTTTTCCGTGCTATAAAACTTATAGTCCTCATCCTCCAAATCTTCAGGACTTATTTCTCTCTCCTCATACAAGTAGACTGCATCGCCAAATTCCTTTTGGTAAATTCCCAAAGTAGGATCATCGGGAAGCCAAACCAATTCTGGATTCGTATGGTAAACTTTGAGCGCATCGGCCAATGGGGGGATCATCAAGGCCCCATAGGGATTGGAGGCGGAAATTTGATCCTGTACCACGTCTTTGGCAACGGTTTTTCTTAAGGCCTCAGGAATAGCGGCAGCAGGATATTTTTCCACTGACCGCAAAACATACTGATTACCTATAGAATCTTCAAGCCGAAGGGATTTGGTTTGCATACCGCCACCCCTTTTAACTATTTTCATTCCTCCCTTTTCCTTGGAAATATCAAATACCCTGAATTGCACTTCTTCACTCCATATTTTTCGGTAATTTGTTCCATACCATTTTTCCTGCTGTTGGTTGATTTTATATTGTTGACTTATCGTACTTTTAATAGAATCAGGAAAAGAGTTTTCTATGGTTAAGGCTGCATCACTTTCAATGGAGGAACCTTTGAAAATTTCTGACTGATAGACTGGGTTTAAGCCTATTTCAAGGTTATAAAAATTGAGGTCAACTTTCCCATTACTATAAAGATCAAGACTAGCAAAGCCACGGGATTCCATTGCAAATAGGCTAGGATTATTCTTCCTTAGTTGAGTGCTTTTGGAACCTGCTCCACTTACGATGTGGTGTACATCCTCGTCGCGTGTATATTCCAAGGCATGCTCATGTCCCCCTACAACAATCACTTTTGGGTGCTTATTAACAATTTTGGTAATACCTTGGATCATTTCCTGGTATTTTGGATGTGGTATATCTTGAATGTTTCCTAAATAGGTCCTGTATAGCGGATAAATGGAGCCAATTAAAGGGAGTGGAATGTATAAATTGGGCTTCATGGCCGTAAAAGGGAAAAGGTGGTCTTTCCAGCTGTAGGCACCATTATGTTCTCCGTAGGTTTTTAGAGGATGGTGCATAGCCAAAATAATAACCTTGTCTTTGTTGGCATTGACCATGTCTTCCATCGCTGCAAGAATTTCCTCACCTGTTTTGTATTCACAGTCTGAATCTATTCCCGGTTTGGTGTTCGGATGTAACCACCATTGGCTGTCTGCAATGATCATAATGGTATTCTCCCCTACTTCTCTTAATTCAGGACCAGGACAGCCATCTCGTGGAATCCACAAAAGGTTTTCCTTCTTCAGTGAATCAACAAATGATTGGGCTCTTAATACTGCAGCCAGTCCTCCTTCATGACCTTTTTCCCAATCATGATTTCCTGGAAGGAAATATACATTTCCATTTACTTTATCGGCCATACTGGCTTGTAGAGATAATATATTCTCACTTAGAATTCTCTCAGCGGCGCCTATTTCAGGCATGCCTTTAGGATAAATATTATCACCCAAAAATAGGATATCGGTTTCTTTACTGATGGTGTCTTCTGCCACTAAATTGTTAACTAACTCTATAACAGGATGACTTCCATTTTCCAACTCACCAGCATCACCTACAAGAATAATTCTTTTCTCCAATGTTTGGGCTTGGAGGAGTCCTCCCAGAAAAATAAGCAGAATGAGTAGTGACTTTTTCATTTTGATTGTTCTGGCTGATATTTGAATTTTAAAATATTGGGGTTTCCATCATGCGCTTCATTTGAAATAAACATATCCCCTTGCTGATTAAAAGTGATCCCTTCAGCCTGTTTAAAAACCCTTGGGTCTAAGCGGTAAATTTGTTCTGGATCTCCAAACCGATCCATGATCAGTAGCCATTTCCCTACGGAAGAAATCACATACAATTTGTTTTCAATGGGATGCATGGAAGCTGCAGAAGGTTTTACCGTCAATTTGAAATCCTGTTCCTCGTTAAGGACTTTACGTAATTTTTTCTCAGTTAATTTATAGTCCTTTAATTCACTATATGTATTGGTGTTGAGGTCAAATGTGAAAGCACTTGCCACATTTTTGTTCTTATCTAATTTACATGATTTGCAGAACAATATGAGCTGATTGTCATTTAATTGAGCCAAGGATTCCAAGTCCCTTTTTCCTTTAAATGGAAAGTCATGGATATTGGAATTTGTTTTTTTTTCAAAAACATTAATTATCTCATAGATATCACCGTTACTTTTAAGGCCGTATAAACCCTTATCAGTGTATAGGATGTCCTCCAAGTCCATATTTTTGGCAAACTTACTTTTTCTAAGAATTTTCTTTTTAGGCCACTTCAGCTCATAGACAATGGATGATTCGTCTTGAATAGCCCAGATATTACCATTTTTGCCTATGGTAATGCCTGATACTTCATCGAGGACCTCGGGTAATATTAACTTTTCCCCGTGCTTAAGATCATAGGCTTTGGGAGATTCATAGTCTCCATTGAATCTCCTTTCTCTGAGGCCGCAAGAGTTGATGAGTACGAAAAATAAAAAGGTTATAAACTTAAATGAATTCATGTTTTACTAAGATATTACTGTTAAATTTAGTTCATTCTAAGTATTTATATTAATATGGAAGAAGTTAATATTAATTTACTTTATAAGGTAGAGACTTATGTAAAAGCACTTTATAAAGACAGTAACCAAAAGCTTTTCAAATACCATAACTTGGAACATACCAAAGATGTGGTGAAGGCCAGTGAAGAAATTAGCTCATATTACGACCTTGCTGAAGAAGAAAAGTTAATACTAATGGTGGCTGCTTGGTTTCATGACGTGGGCTGTTGGTCCCGGGCAAAGCTGGAAAACCATGAAAGTGAAGGGGCAAAAATAGCTAGGGATTTTTTATTGGAAAATGAGGTAGGGCAAGATTTTATTGATAAGGTTCAGGCTTGCATTTACTCGACCCAAATGCCACAAAGTCCATCTAAATTGATAGAAAAGATTCTATGTGATGCCGATCTTTCTCATTTGGCTAGCGATGCTTATTTTCAAAGATCACTCAAATTAAGAGATGAATTGATTGAAATGAAACTGTTGGATATGGATGTCAAATCTTGGCTTCGTTCCAATTTGATATTTCTGAACAAACATCGGTATCACACGGAATATTGTCAACAAAAGTGCCAAACTGGAAAACAAAAGAATATAGAGACCTTGGTAGAGAAAATAGAACAATCAGATTTAAAATCGGATAAAAAGAAGTCCAAAAAAAAGAAAGCAGAAAGAGGTGTTGAAACACTTTTTAGAACGACCTCTAGAAATCACCTAGAACTCTCCTCTATCGCCGATAATAAGGCAAATATTATGATTTCAGTCAATTCAATAATTTTGACTATAATCGTGTCCGTGTTGCTCAGGAAATTGGAGGAATACCCTAATTATATTATTCCTACCACTATGTTGCTTGCAACAAGTCTTGTAACAATGGTGTTTGCTATTTTGGCTACACGACCTAATGTAACTTCAGGAAAAGTAACTAAGGAAACCATAGATAAAAAGGAAGGTAACCTGCTTTACTTTGGTAATTTTCATGAAATGACTTTAAGTGAGTATGAATATGGCATGGGAAAAATGTTGGGTAATGCAGATTATTTATATGGAAGCATGACCAGAGATATATATTTTTTAGGAAAGGTATTGGCCAAAAAATATGTGCTCCTGAGGAAAAGTTATACCGTGTTTATGTTCGGGTTTATTCTTTCTATTTTGGCATTTGCTGTTGCTACTATATTCTTTCCAGTGGATACCTACTAGCCGTAAGTAGGAATACGAGTAGCCAGCATTTTGTAAATAACATTTTTCAAAATGCTGGACTTAACTCTTCTATTTATTAGTTCATATTAAAAGTTGGTATCAGACTTTTTTATATCCAAATTCTCGATCCAGATATTTCTATATAAAACTTCATGGCCTTCAGATTGGAGTTTTAGGCCACCTGGGCGGTCAGTTATTCCCTTCCCTCCGTCATTTCCACCGTCTAAACCTGAATTAGGCCCTCCCCAGACTTGTTGAATATATTCGTTTTCATGGATTTTAACTCCATTAAAATAGATGGTCACCAAAGGTCGCTCGATTAATTCCCCTTGCTTATCAAACCGAGCCGCACGAAATTGGATATCGTATGCATTCCATTTTTTCAAACCATTATAGA
Organism: Echinicola salinicaeni; assembly: GCF_014280965.1. GTDB lineage: Bacteria > Bacteroidota > Bacteroidia > Cytophagales > Cyclobacteriaceae > Echinicola > Echinicola salinicaeni. The sequence goes on along the minus strand of NZ_JACODZ010000008.1, from coordinate 43,665 downwards.
TATGGTAAGGTGCCGACTTTTCATTGATAATCGCTGCCATGCCATGGCTGGTAGTATCTCCATCCAAAACTTGGATTTCATACCTGTTTTGTAAATAAACTCCACTATTACCTCCTTCATGAGGTATGAGAAATTCGATGTGCAATCTAAAATCCCTGAACTTCTCTTTGGTCACAATATCTGCGGCACCGTAAAGTCCATTAGCCGCACTTTCGTCATAAGTGTTTAAGACCATACCCTTATGGATTGGATCTTCTGATAGCTGCCATTTTATAGGTAAGGAAGCTTTCAATCGCGGTCCTTCCCAATAGGTCCATTTATCATCCAGCATTTCCCGTGTTCCATTAAAGAGCCACTTGGCGCTATGTGGTTTTTCTGCCCCTACTCCTATTTGAGCCATACTGGATTTGATAGTGAAAAATAAAAGAATGAAACAAGAGAGTTGATAAAAGGTCGTTTTGGATATATTCATTTTGATTTACTTACTTTATACTTTCTAAATATATAAAACAAGTAAATCAATTTAGCATAAATCGAAAAGCTTTTTTATCAGAGGTAATCAGGGACTGTCTATAGGAATGAAATTTATTTAACACCTAGTTGAGACAGTACCTTCTCATACCTTAGCAGGAATTGATGCGGTCTTATTTGCTAAAAAGAACCCAGATCATTTTTATGGTTCTAATGTTGATGTCCTCCTTCACCTTTGTTCATTTCAGCCATGATATAATAAGCCTGATTCATAATATATTTTTTATTTCTATCAGCTGGGTTGAGGAACTGAACGGCTTTCCAATTGTCATTACTTTCTGTAAGTAAAACCTCTACAGGCACAAAATGCCATTCATCACCTGTTTTATTTGCAGCAAACAAATAGTCTTTTTCACCTGATTTGGCAATAGCAGCTTCCTTTACAGCGTATCCTGTTATCCCTTCGGTTAAAACCTGTCCTCGAACATACATGCCAGGTATTAAAAGACCTTTTTTGTTCTCTATTTCGGCATGAATATGCACTGCCTTTGGTTTCTCCTCAAAAGATTTTCCTACAGCATATACTTCTGCATACAGTTCGTCATCTGGAAGCGTTTGCACCTTGAATCTCACTTTTTGACCTTTTTTGACCTTGTAGATATCCTTTTCAAATACCATTAGGTCGGCATGGATATGCTCTATATTGACTACTTCAAACATGGTAAACTGAGGAGATACATATTGTCCGGTTTTGATATGTACTTTCTTGATATATCCTGAAATGGTACTTTTTATTGGGATGTATTGGAGTATTTCTCCTTCTTGAACCCTTTTAGGAGCTATACCCAATAAATTTAATTGGCTTTCCATTCCTTTTACATTTCCATTAAGTCCAGCCAGATTGGCCTTAATTCTTTGGAGGTCTTTTCCAGATCCAACTTCGTTTTCATAAAGTATTTGCTGCCTGTCATATTCTTGGTTCATAAACTTTAATTCATTCCATTTTTGCTGGTAATCTATTTGAAGCTGGATTAATTCAGGATGGCTTACGTAGGCCAATATTTGTCCTTTACCGACTTTATCCCCTTCTATAACTTTAATATTATTAATGTTGGCTCCTATGATAGCAGTTATATTGGCTTCATTTTGTGGTGGTACTTCTAATACACCATTTGCTTCTACTATGCCATTCATGATCCTTTTGGGAATGCTGTCTATTTCGATACCCAAAGTCTTAACCTGATCTGATGTTAAATAAACTCCTTCATTTTTGTCATGATCAGTATGGCTGTTTGAATTGGATTCAATGGTTTTTGAATTATCCATGGTCCCTGAATTACATGCATTTAGGAACACTATTATTAACAAACTATATATGTTATTGAAATTCATTGTTTTAATAATTTATTGGGGTTTCAAAATAGGACAAATTCACCCTGCTTATCAGGTATTTTTCTAAAGTTTTCAATGCCCCTATCTTGATATCCATGACCGTATTGATATTTTCTAAGAAGGTTACATAATCTATTGCTCCTTCCTTGTAAGCCAGTTGAGCTCCCCTTTCCTGTTCTATGGCTAAGGGTAAGGCCTCTTCCTGATAATATTCATAGGAAGTTTTCCACTTTGTCATTGCTTCCAAGCTGTTTGAAAAAGCCGTATTGAGCTTGATTAACTGCTCTTGGTAATCCTTACTTAACTGCTCTACATTGATTTTTGCACTTTGAACTTTTGCCTGGTTGACATTAAAAGCCAAAGGGATGTTTAAGCCTATTTGAAAGGCCCGGTATCCAGAAGCACCATTGATACTTTGCCATCCATATTGGCCACTTATAGTAGGAAGGTAGGCTGCTTTTGCTTTTTTCAAAGCCCTATTTACCAATTCCTTTTTCTCCGAAGAAAGTACGATGCTTGGATGCTGGTCTAGCTGCTGTGCATTTCTAGAAAATTTCTCCAAAAGCATTGATTCATTTTCAACGGTGATGGTATAGTGTTCATCACTTACTAACCATAAATTGAACTTCTGTTCGGCAATATTATAATCGTGGAAGGCTTGTTGCTTTTGGATACTTATCTGTTTGGCTTTGTTCTGGGCAGTTAGCCATTCCAACTTACTGGTAGCTTCAGTTTCCCATCTAATCTTTGCAGCCTTACTGAATTTCTGAAAGAGCGTATCCAAGTGGGAATAAAGTAATAATTTCCTTTTGGCAATATATAAATTAGCAAAAGCCTTACTGACCTCAATGTTTAACTCCAGTTCAGATAGGTGTTTTGCAGCTTCAGCAAGGATTACTTTTTGTTTTTGATATTTCACCTTTGAGGGTATACCCAAAATATCCATTTGCTGCTGCATCACTCCAATCCTCGTGTAGATCCCTTCTCCCTCGAGCAATTCTTCACCACCAGTAAATACCTGAGTATTTCCCATATCCCAAGCACTTTTCTTCATGGCCTCTTGCTTATCAACTTCCATTTGGGCTTTACTGATCAATGGATAATTGCTTTTGGCCATTTCTAAGGCTTCATTCAAACTAAGACTTGGTATACTGTCCTGACTTTGTGCATTAGTAGTTTGTGAGCCTATGAACAGGCCTACCATTAGCACAACGGTTCCTAGCTTTGGAAAGGTTAAAGTAATACTTTTCTTCTCTACCCATTGGTACAATACGGGAAGTACAAACAATGTCAGCAATGTACTGCTTATCAATCCTCCAATAACCACGGTTGCCAATGGCCTTTGAACTTCGGCACCTGCAGTGGCAGAAAGGGCCATGGGGAAAAATCCAAGTATATCAGTAAGGGCTGTCAATAATATCGGTCGTATTCTTCTTCTGGTTCCCTGCTGTATCCTGTCGTATAAGTTTAACCTGTCTTCAATTTTAAGTTCATTTAACCCATTGATCATTACTAGTCCATTTAAGACAGCCACCCCAAAAAGAACTATAAATCCAACTCCGGCTGAAATACTGAAGGGCATGTCCCTTAACCATAGAGAGAATACACCTCCAATTGAGGCCAGAGGAATGGCTATGAAGATCATAAAAGCTTGTTTGATCGATCGCAATGCAAAGAATATGAGGATAAATATGGAAGCTAAAGCAATTGGAACTACCAAAACTAACCTAGATGTAGCACGCTCAAAGTTTTCAAATGCACCTCCATAACGGATATAATATCCAGGTGGCAATTCCAATTCAGCTTTTAATTTTTCCTGAATTTCATTTACCAAGGATTTTATATCTCGGCCTCTTACATTGATCCCGACATAGGTCCTACGATTAGTGTTATCCCTACTGATTTGCATTGGGCCTGCTTGGTAGCTTACCTTAGCTATTTCCTTCATCGGTATCTGGGAACCATTTTGTGTATTAACATAAAGGTTTTTTACATCATTGATTTGAGTTCTATAAAGGGTGTCTAAACGCAGAACCAAATCAAATCTTTTCTCCCCTTCAAAAATCACCCCTGCTTTTTTACCGGCAAATGCTGTTTGAATGACGGCATTGATATCTTCAACGTTTAGATCATATTGAGCCAATTTATCCCTTTCATAATCCACTGTCATTTGAGGCAAGCCAGTTGTTGCCTCTACCCTGTAATCTGCTACGCCTTCTATTCCATTGATCAAACTGCCTATTTCTTGTGCCTTTTGGGCCAATAGGTCCAGATCATCTCCAAAGAGCTTAATGGCGATATCTTCTCTAACCCCAGTAAGCAATTCATTAAATCTCATCTCTATGGGCTGGGTAAACTCATAATTCACCCCAGGAACCACACTGATTTTTTCCTTTATTTTGTTGATCAATTCCTCTTTGGTTTCTGCAGAAACCCATTCGGATTTTGGCTTGAGGATAATAAAACAGTCCGCGATATCCATTGGCATAGGATCAGTAGGGACATCGGCTACTCCAAACCTGCTCATTACCTGTTCCACTTCCGGAAAATTGTCTAAGATGATCTGCTCAATTTTCGTGGAAGTTTCCAATGATTCGGATAGTGCACTGCCCGGCTGTAACATAATATGAAATGCAATATCTCCTTCGTCCAGTTGGGGGATAAATTCTCCTCCCATTTTTGTAAAAGAATAAATGGCCATCGAAAACAAGATCAAAGAAAATCCTATTATCCATTTAGTTCGTTTTAGTGACCACTGTAGTAAAGGCAAATAAGTATTTTCTACTGCCAACACGATTTTGTCCCCCCAGCTTTTTGATGTTGGGTTTTTACTGGCTTTTATAAAAACCGAAGAGATCATGGGGACATAGGTCAAGCACAGTAACATGGCACCGATCATCGCAAAAATGAATGTTAAGGCCATTGGCTTGAACATTTTACCTTCTACGCCTTCCAAAGTAAGAATGGGAAGAAAAACAATCAAAATGATCAATTGCCCAAAGAAGGCAGAATTCATCATTCTTTTGGACGCAGTGCTAGAGACCTTATCTTTTAATTTGGCATTAAGTTCTTTGCCTTGCTTAATTTTACTGTACAATAAGAACACGGTGCTTTCAACTATGATGACAGCGCCATCTACTATAATCCCAAAATCTATAGCTCCAAGACTCATTAAATTGGCCCAAACACCAAAGACCTTCATCATGATAAAAGCAAACAATAGACTCAAAGGGATGGTTGAAGCTACGATTAATCCCCCTCGCCAATTTCCCAATAATAATACCAGGATGAAAATTACGATCAGCCCTCCTTCCAAAAGGTTAGTTGTTACAGTGTTGGTGGTTTTATCCACCAGCTTGCTACGATCTAGAAATGGTTTTATTTTGATGCCTTCAGGTAATGATTCTTGGATTTGTTCAATCCTAGATTTGACATCAGTGATTACTTTGTCCGAATTGGCCCCTTTTAGCATTAAGATCATTCCACCTACGGCCTCTCCTTCTCCATTTTTTGTGAAGGCACCATAGCGGACAGCATGACCATACCTTACATCTGCAACATCTTTGATCTTGATTGGCAGTCCATCTTCATTGCTGATAATAATATTCCTTATTTCATTAAGGTTTCTAACCAAGCCCTCGCCCCTAATGAAATTAGCTTGATGGTTTCTTTCTATATATGCCCCACCAGTATTTTGGTTGTTCTTTTGCAGGGCCTCATAAATATCTAGAATATTGATGCCAATCGCGCGTAATTCATCGGGTGCTACAGCTACTTCATATTGTTTGATCTTTCCGCCAAAAGCATTTACTTCTACTACTCCAGGAACCATGGCCATTTGTCTCATGATAATCCAGTCCTGGATAGTTCTCAAATCTGTAGTACTATAGGTGTTTTTATATGATGGATCAACTTCCAAGGTGTATTGGTAGATTTCACTAAGACCGGTGGAAATTGGTCCGATCATAGGCGCTCCGAAACCAACAGGAATCTCATCCCTGACTTCATTGAGCTTTTCTGCGACGAGCTGCCGTGGCAAATAGGTATCCATATCATCGTCGAATACAATGGTTACCAATGATAGTCCAAATCTTGAAACTGATCTGACTTCTTTGACTCCTGGCAAGTTAGCCATGGCCAGCTCAACTGGATAAGTGATAAATTGCTCTATATCTTCTGTACCCAAGTTTGGTGCTTGGGTGATTACCTGAACTTGGTTATTGGTTATATCTGGTACGGCGTCTATTGGTATTTGCTTAACGGCCCATATACCAGCAATAATAAGAACAATGGTAAACAGTGATATAATTAGCTTATTCTTTATAGAAAAATCTATAAGCTGATTAATCATAAATAATAGGATTTAAATCCCTCTTTCAACTATCTCTTATTGATATAAGGCAAAGCATATATCTTTTCTTCTTGAGAGATATTGATCACAGGAATTGATTTGGATAATAATGAATGGTTTTGACTCTGATGATAAAATGAGTCAGTGTTTATGCAAAATAAAATTTAGGAGGCTTCAAAAAATCTTTTACCTGATCCTCAGGAATATCTGATAGATATACTTTACTGAAGATCGAATATGGTTTTAAGAATTGAATTTCATTATGATCATGGACAACATAATGCAGGTGACAACAATGACACACACAAAGTGGAGAACAATCATCATGCTCACTGTGGTCTTGATGGCCCTCATCTTGGGACAGTAAAACCGTATCAATAGCATCTAATTCTGCTCCTACTTGCTCATCACCACAAGGGAATAACATTAGGGCAAATAAATAGTACCTCAATATGATTACCATCCATTTCATTAAACAAATATATCCATAAAACCCGTGCAATAGGTTTGCAAAAGTTAATTAATCCACAGATGTAGCCCCATTGCGTGAAGCCTTATGTATTATTTAATGTGTATAAACTACCTGCCCTTGACCTAGTGCTTATAATTAAATCAAAGTTTTAACTCCTTTTATTAATTCATTGGCTGAAAATGGTTTATTAATAATGATGTAATTATTTATTCCTTTCAATTCACTATTGAAAATTTCTGCCAGATAAGTATCACTGATCAATATCACTGGTAGATCATATTCAGGAATTAATTTCTTCATGATCTTAATTCCTGATTGACCATAGTCAATGGATATAGAAATGATCAATAAGTCTGGACCAAATTCGGTGATTTGGTTTTCTATATTTTTTGCTTCGTAACACTGTTCTGTTTTGTATTCATATAATTCCAAAATTTCACAGATGTTACTTGAAAAGTTTTTATCCTTTTCGAGTATTAAAATTTTAGACATGGGTGACTAAGTTTCGGGTGACATATCCGTCCTATCCTCTATAATTCGGTAATCAAATATGGTACGGGAATACCAAAAAATTCAGGGAGGGGACAACTCAGAAAAAGATAATATTGTAGGGAAATAGGACTTTAAGACTATTTTCTTTTTTCGCCAATAAGCGTTTCTTATTGTGTATTGTTAAAGATTGGCAAAAATAGAAATGTATTTAGAAAAATAAATAAGTATAAACAAAAAACCTCAATAAGTTTTAAATTATATAAGTATTTTACAATTGGGTGTAAGGTAAATTTTAACATCGGATTTAAGAGTATTTTCAGTTGATTAATTTAGTATTGCTCAGAAAGAGGAATTTTTTTTGTGTTAATTAATTGTCAATAATTAATAACTAAAAAGGGGTTAAATTGTTTTTTTGTAGAATTGTCTGAAAATTTATCCATTTAAAAAATAACTATACATTATGAGTTCAAAGCTAAGTATTCTGTATCCACTTTTAATTATGTTAATATTTTTAGTGTCCTGTGAATCAGCGCATTTTAATGATAATAAAGTAATTGCACATCGAGGGGCTTGGAAGAGCAATGACTTGCCACAGAATTCATTAGCTTCATTGGAAAAAGCCATCGAATTGGGCTGTGAAGGGACTGAATTTGATGTATGGATGACCAAGGACAGTGTCTTAGTGGTAAATCATGATGCGGATTTTGAGGGAATGGAAATAGAACATCATAATTATCAGGAGCTGCTATCCAAGCATCATTCCAATGGAGAAAAGCTGCCTACTGTAGAGGAATATTTATTGGCTGGAATGGAGCAATCCAAAACAAAACTGGTTTTTGAAATTAAACCTTCTAAACTTGGTGTGGAAAGAAGTCAATTCATTGCAGAAAAGTCCCTAGAAATGGTCAATGCGCTTAATGCTGAGAAATGGGTGGATTTTATTACGTTTAGTTATGAAGCAGGTTTGAAGATTATTAATCTTGACTCGAATTCAAGAGTTGCTTATTTAAAGGGAGATAAAACTCCAGCAGAACTTTCCGAGGCAGGTTTTTTTGGATTTGATTATAATATCAAGGTCTTGAGAAATAATCCTGAATGGATCAAAGAAGCTCAGGATTTAGCATTAACCATAAATGCTTGGACTGTCAATAAGGAAGAAGATATGATTTGGCTGCTGGAGAATAATGTTGATTTTATCACTACGGATGAGCCAGAAAAACTATTGGCACTTATTCAAAAAGAAGCACGCTAATCAAAAAGTTACCTTTATCTTAATAATACCCTTTTCTCTGATTTACTCGATCTTAACTAAATTTCTCTGGACATTTTGAAGATTTTACTACTTAAAATATGTAAATTATAAGCATAATTAAGTCAATTCTCAGCCAAAAGCCACCACCATTAATTTACAAAGGCTGGATTTTCTTTAGTATTCATTTTATAATCTTTCTAATTATGTCTGATAAAAAAATCATTACCATAATGGGTGCAACTGGTGCGCAAGGTGGTGGGCTTGCCAGGGCTATCCTAAAAGACCCTAATAGTGAATTTACTGTTAGAGCAGTTACAAGAAACAAAAGTTCAGATAAAGCCAAAGCATTAAGTGATCTCGGTGCAGAAGTAGTTGAGGCTGATGTTGATGATCGTGCCAGTATTATAGGTGCAATGAATGGTGCTTATGGCGCTTATTTAGTTACATTTTTTTGGGACCACTTTTCTCCTGAAAAAGAGTATCAGCATGCCAAATATATGGCCGAGGCTGCTAAGGAATGTGGTTTACAACATGTAATTTGGTCAACACTGGAAGACACCCGCAAGTATGTTCCCCTTGAGGATGATCGAATGCCTACTTTACAGGGAAAATTTAAAGTTCCTCATTTCGATATGAAAGGAGAAGCTAATCATTTATTCAAGGACTTAGGTATTCCCACTACTTTTTTGATGGCATCATTTTATTGGGATAATTTTATTTATTTCGGTAGTGGGCCTCAAAAAGGAGAAGATGGTAAATACTATTTGACTTTCCCCCTCGATGATAAGAAAATGGCAGGAATTGCTTCTGAAGATATTGGTAAGTGTGCCTATGGAATTTTTAAAAAGGGTAAATCTATGATCGGTCAGACTGTGGGAGTAGCTGGTGAAAAACTGACTGGATCAGAAATGGCTACGGCATTTACCAAGCATCTTGGAAAAGAGGTCATTTATAATAATGTAAGTCCAGATACTTATAGAAGTTTTGATTTTCCTGGAGCGGATGACTTGGGAAATATGTTTCAGTTTTACAGGGATTTTGAGGATGTCTGTAATCGCCATAGGGATGTGGGACTTTCAAAAGAGCTTAATCCTGAATTGAAAACTTTCAATGACTGGTTAATTAAGTATGGGGAAAAGGTACCCATGGATTGAATAGTTAAAGCCAAATTTCAATTGAAGTTTGGCTTTGTCTTTTTTCCATATTGCGCAAAAAGTTTCAGATAGAGTTATCAAAAGTTGCGCTAAGAGCATAAAAGAAATAGTATATATCAAATGTTTCTACTCTTTGCGCCTTCATAGTTGACTTAAAGAAAAGCGATGTGAATTCCACCTAGTTAGCTAGTAAATTATTATAGTCTTGTTCTGTATCTATGTCTACTTCTCCTCCTTCAAATGGCAATGAGATTAAATTATATTTATGTTTTAGCAAGATCATTTTTGCTCCCTTATCGCCCTTTAGATGCATTAAATCATTATAATACGTACTAGGAAAAATAGCTGGAACCCCAATGGTCTGAGAATAGCTGCTACAAATTATTTTAGTGATATGATTCCTCCATGTATTGACTAAATTCTGCAAATGACGAGCATGGATATAGGCTTGATCACAAACCAGGATTAAAGTAGCCTTGGACTGGCCTTCCAAATATTTCATTCCTATGGAAATTGAACTTGCTAATCCTGATTCATAGTCGGGATTATAAAGTAAACTGATCTTATTTAAATCAAGTTGGGACTTAATTTGATCTGAATGAGCCCCTAGAACTACAATAATTTCCTTTGAACCTAAGTCAGCACAAGCGTCGATTGTATTTTGCAATAAGCTTTTACCCTTGAATTTCAAAAGTTGTTTCGCCCGACCTAGTCTTGTTGATTTTCCTGCAGCTAATATTAAAATGTTAAAATCAATTTCCTTTGGTTTAACCATGCTATTTGAAATTATATTTTCTGTTTGGGTGGATCCTACCTTCTTGTTTATGTAGTAAGCCACCTTTTCTATTTGAAAATACAGCCTTGATCTCACCTAGGATTGATAAAACTATCTCCTCAGCACTTTCCGCTCCAATATCTAATCCCATTGGACTATAAATATTAAGCTTGCTGGGGTCAAGACCTTCTGCGATAAGTTCTTTCCTCATTAAAGCCCATTTTTTTTTAGGTCCTAGCATGCCCAAATAGGGTATATCCTTACCTATCGCCCATTTGATTATGGCTTTATCATAATTATAGTTATGCGTCATTAACAAAATGGCTGTTTGGCTATCAATTACTAATTCGTTTAAAACTTTTTCAGGTTGACCTATCATTAACTGGCAATTTGGGAAGCGCTGTTTGTTGGCATAACTTGGTCTCCCATCCAGTAATATCATTTCCCAAGCCAATATCTCCCCTACTTCCACTAATGGTATTACATCATTTCCTGCTCCGGCAATAAGTAATTTTATTCTTGGAGGTATATATTCAAAAAATATATCAATTTGCTCCCCCTCAATCTTTGTGCTTTTGAACAGGGATTTTTTTTTAATGAAGGTATCATTGATTTCCTCTTTAAATTCAGACCAATCAATTCCATTTATTTTATTTAACTCATCTTGCTGTTTTATTAAAGTATATGTGCCTTGTTTATCAAAGCGCTTATTATTGGTGGAATATATACTTACTAGTATATTGGGACTGCGTTGTTTGACACATTTCTTTAAATATTCTATTGGATTGGAAGCCTTATTTGCGCTGATTGGTTCTATTAACACATGAATGATTCCTTCACAACCAAGCCCCACTCCAAATACATCACCATTTTCCTCTGAAGTGTCATATTTGACCAATAATGGTTTGTTTTTCACAATCACCATTAGGGCTCTTCTTAAGGCGTCACCCTCTAAACAGCCCCCACTGATGGCACCACTGAGTTCCCCACCCTCAGTAATGAGCATTCTTGCCCCTGCTCCTCTGTAAGAAGATCCTTCTACCCTAACCACGGTGGCCAATGCGGTAGACTGGCCTTTTTCCGAGGCCTTTTCAAAAGCATTAATGATATCGATAGTTTCTTTCATCAGTTTTTTTGGGTGTATTTATATGCTTGGCTGCAGCTTATGAACAGCTTCTCTGATTAGACCAATAGTCTGTTCCACTTCTTCTTCAGTTGTAAATCTTCCAAGGCTGATTCTTATGGAGTTTAAGGCTTTGTTATCCTCTAATCCAATAGCTTTCAATACATGGGAGGGATTTTGTACAATGGATGAGCATGCACTGCCCCTACTTAATGCCAGTTTTTTGCTTAAACTCAAAAGCAATGTTTCAGCATCAATATTTTCAATTGTAATATTACTGACATGGTCTAATCTTTTTCCTTTTCTGGCATTGATAATTATTCCTGGAATTTCTAGTAGCGCATTTTCAAGCTTATCACGAAATTGAGAAAGCTTATTCTGGCCTTTCATTAATTCAATTTTACATAGCTCTGCAGCCTTTCCAAATCCTACCGCTCCTGAAACATTGATGGTTCCACTTCTTTTGCCTGCTTCCTGTTTACCTCCATGAATAAAGGCTGGTAAGGATTTCCTCAATACCGGGTTGTTGATTATGAGTGCGCCTATTCCCTTTGGACCATAAATTTTATGGGAAGAAAGGGCCAGTAAATCTACATTTGTTAAGGATAGGTCCACTGGGATTTTTCCAACAGCCTGTGTAGCATCAGAAATAAAATAGAGATCGTTTTTCTTGGCTATAGCTGATATGCTATCAATGGGGTAAATGGTGCCCAGTTCATTATTAGCTGCCATACAGCAAATGGCAATTGTATCCTTTCTAATAGAAGCTTTTAAAAGTTCAAGGTCCAGTTGGCCGTTTTGGTCGACGGGTAGGTAGCTTATTGCTACCCCTTGATCTTCCAAATATTTGAAAGTTTCCAACACTGCGCTATGCTCGACTTGGGTAGTAATAAAATGTTTCTTGTTGGGACTTCCAATTTTTGCAAGACCCTTTAAAGCCCAGTTTATGGCCTCAGTTGCCCCACTGGTATAAAATATATCATGAATATTGCAGTTTAAAAGGTCTCCAATCTGCTCTTTAGAAATTTCAATGGCTTCCTTGGCTAACCAACCATAATAATGATCGTTACTGGAGGCATTTCCATAAAATTCAGTAAAATACGGCATCATAGCTTCTACGACCTTGGGATCACAAGGAGTAGTGGAGCAATAATCTAAATATATTGGCCGATTCATCTAATCTTATTTAGTTGTAATTTTTTCTAATATAGGAAGGATATTATTCAAACAAATAAAGCCCATTCAATTAATAGTTCTTGTCCATCAGAAGTGCTGTACATCTCCTGATCAATATCTTTTTTATGGGGATTATAACCACTATTAAGCTTAAATAGGGACATTAGTTATTAGGGTTAAAGCCTATAGAATAAGGCCTTTTACATTAAGGTAAATATTACCTCAAAAAAATAATAGCAGCAATTACCTATTTCCACAAGTGGTAGAGGTTAAACTTGTGTTTAATTTTTTGAATAAATTAAAAAGCTTCTCCTATGTAAATATAAAACCCACTGGTATCATTCCCAAAGGCATAGTCCAAACGGGTATATATATCTTTTTTGGGAAATAATAAAAAGCGTAAACCAGCTCCTGCAGACCAGACCATCTTATCAAGGTATAAATTACTGAAATCAGGAAATACAGTTCCAGCACCAGCAAAGACCGCAGCGCCAAACCTTTTGGTAAAACCTAAAGGAATGGGTAAAAATCTAAATTCCACTTGACTTGAAATATAATTCTTATCTCTATAGCGTCCATAATAATAACCTCTCATTTGGCTTTCACCTCCTAAGGCACTGGTCATATTAAAGGGCACTTCTCCCGAATTGAACTGCCCGAATAATTGTGCAGCAAAAACGTTGTTTTTCCCCATAGGCCGATAAAGCCTATTATCAGAGATAATGGTGCTAAACTCATACTTTGCCTTCCAAAAGGGGGCATAGTTAATATAGGCCAATTCTGAAAAAAGGCCTTTTCTGACATTCAGTACATTATGCCGATTATCATAAACTACGCCTAAGCCCAAACCAATATTGGTAGACCCTTCACTGCCAAGGGGCAGGTCTAATATTTCGTTTGGTTCATTGGGTTCAAATTCTACTGCACCAAAATGATTAAAATCCAGTTCCATACCCAGGTAAAAATCCTTTTTCAACTTTTTCAATACCCTTTCCTTGATCAAGAGCTGTTTTGAATCTACCAGGGCCAAATAATCATTACCTGTATCAGGACCCAAACCATAATAATATAGAGGGAATTGTTGGAAGCGAAGTCTACCTAGGAAAAACCATTCTTCTTTATCCGCATAATTGGCATGATCAAACCACAATCCATATTGTCCTTCTAAAGTAACAAATGTAAATCCATTAATCTCACTCAGGCGATTGCTGGTATCCCTTTTAGCATAATACACATACAGCGAACTGAATCCTATTTCCCAGCTTGTTTCTGGAGAATAGGCTAAAGTAGGATAAAGAAGGAATTGGGGCTCGGATACATCACTGGTATCATTAATGATTTTATTAATATACCTTTTAATAAAACCTTGACCCTGGGCTAAAGAAGGGATGATACTACTGCAGCTAAACAGTAGGCTGAATAAAAATAGTTTCTTCATTGATGATCGGTAATCATTTTATCATAAGGTACTATAACCGCAATGATTCCAAAGAGGTTTAAATCTAAACTTAAATTATTACAAATTATTAAAATTCAGGACAAAAAATGATAGATCAACTATTATCGATCATATGGCAACAAAAAAAGCAGTCCTAAAAGAACTGCTTTGAATTTTAAATAATAGTATTTTATAAACCAAATAGACTGGGTAGCCATAAGGTCATTTCTGGGAATAAGGTAATTACAATCAACCCTATGATCATCGCTATGAAGAATGGAAGCAATGGCTTTACCACTTTAGCGATGGAAGTTTTTGCTACCCCAACCCCAATAAAGAGCACTGAACCAACAGGTGGAGTACAAAGTCCAATACATAAGTTTAGGACCATGATGATTCCAAAATGAACAGGATCAATACCCAATTCGCTCACAACAGGCAAGAATATTGGAGTAAAAATCAATACTGCTGGCGTCATGTCCATAAATACACCTACAAAAAGCAGCGTCAAATTAATGATAATAAGGATGATATATTTATTGTCACTTAATGATAGTAGGATTTGACTGATTGACTGCGGAATATCTTCGCTTGACATCACCCATGACATACTCATGGAAGTAGCAATAAGTAATGCTACAACGGCAGTGGTTGAGGAGGATTTAAGCAGTATAGCAGGTAAATCCTTTACTTTGAGTTCTCCATAAATAAATGATAGACCAAGGGTATATAAAACAGCAATAGCTGAGGCTTCTGTAGCGGTAAATATCCCTACAACGATACCTCCAATAACAATGACCAGCAAGGTCAAGCTAGGTGCCGCTTTTAGAAATACACTTCCGAATTCACTGAAGCTGGTTGTTTCACCTTGTGGTAATTTATGTTTTCTAATAAAGAAAGCAGCAGTTAACATCAATAACAGTCCTACAAATAAGCCGGGAATATAACCGGCAACAAAGAGTGCTCCTATGGATACCCCACCACTAGCCAAAGAGTAAACAATAAGAATGTTGGAAGGAGGAATAATTAAACCTGTAGTCGAAGAGGTTACATTTACCGCCACTCCTAATTCTTTTGGATATCCTTCTTCGTCCATCCTTTTACCTAAAATTCCACCTAAAGCTGAGGCAGCCGCTACCGCTGAACCAGCAATGGCACCAAAAAGCATCGCTGCAATAACATTGACATATAATAATCCACCTGGAAGTCTTCCTGTGATGGCTTTGGCAAGATTAATCAATCTATTGGCAATGCCTCCTTTATTCATTATTTCCCCTGCCAAAATGAAAAAAGGAATGGCCAAAAGAGAGAAACTATTGAGCCCTGCTCCCATTCTTTGAGCTATGGTAGTCATGGAAGGCACTGTGGCCACTGTAATCATTAGTGTCAATAAACTGCTAAAACCCAAACTCCAGGCAACAGGAACTCCGAGGCCCATAAGGGTTATAAAACTTAATACTAAAACAATTATGGTTATATATTCCATGATTAGGCTACTGGTTTATGTTGGGTCAAAAGTTTAATATCGGCGATTTGATAGATGGTGATCAATACTCCACTAAGAGGGATTATGGTATATACATATGCCAAAGGGATTTGTAAGGTGCTGGATTTTTGTCCAAGTATATAAGTAATATATACCAAATTACTCCCTCCAAAAATCATCACTGGCACAGCGAAGGCTAGAATGATAATATGTATAAATATCAATAAATTATTTTTCGCTTTTCCTGTGAGTTTAGTAGGCAGAATGTCTATAGCCAGGTGTTCATTATGTCCTGCAACATAGGCTGAGCCCAGCATACCCAACCAAATCAATAGAAATCTTGACAATTCATCAGTAAAAGAGCTGGGAGACATCAGAATATACCTGGACAGTACCTGCCAAGTCACATTGATAACCATTAAACTCATAATGATCATCAGTACATATCCTACACGATGGTTAATTTCATTCTTAATAGAACTGCTGTGTTTAGTCATGGTTTCTGATTTTTTCAATGATTTCATACATTTCTGGCTGTTCCTGTTTGATGGTTTCATACAGGGGCTCAACAGCCTTTCTGAAAGGTTCTTTGTCTGGATAGGTAATGGTCACACCTTCACTCTCCAACAATTTCATGGATTCTTCAACAGATTCAGCCCAGATTTTGTATTGGTAGGTAGCAGATTCATCTGCTGCTTCCTGTAACCATTGCTGTTCTTTCTCAGTCAATCTCTCCCAAACCTTTGTACTGACAATCAGCATATCCGGTACAGCAGTATGCTCATTAATCGAATAAAATTTACAGATTTCGTAGTGCCTTGAACTCACCACACTTGGAGGGTTGTTTTCAGCGCCATCCACAATACCTTGCTGTAAAGCTGTATAAAGCTCTCCCCAAGATACAGGGGTCGGTGATCCTCCAAGACTGTTTACCATATTAATGGCCGTATTACTTTCCATGACCCTAATTTTCTTTCCAACAAGATCTTCAGGGCTTTCAACAGGTTTGTCCTTGGTATAAAAACTTCTTGAACCAGCATCGTAAAAACATAGTCCTTTTAACCAGAATTGGGTACCTTCATTGAGTAGCATTTTACCGATTTCCCCATTAAGTACCCTTTCTTTATGTTTATCATCCTTGAATAAATAAGGCTGACTCAAAACCTGTATTTTTGGGGCAAAACTTTCCATTACCGCCGAGGATACTTTGGTCATGCCCAAACTTCCAATTTGAAGTAATTCTACCAATTCCCGCTCATTGCCAAGCTGGGCATTAGGATAGACATGAACCTTCATTTGTCCATTTGACTTTTCCTCAACTCTTTTTGCCATAAAGATCATGGCATCATGAACTGGGTGGTTAGTGTCTAGACCATGACCTAACTTTATCACAGTTTTACCACCTGGACCTTTACAGGAGCTTAGTAATGCTATAATAATAAAAACCAGTAGGTTAAATTGGGTTATTGTTTTCTTAGATCTAATAAATCTCATTATTTATCTTTTAGGATTTAAGGGACTTTATGGTTGTAAGTGCTTTGCCAATCTGTTCTTCCAAAGCAGTATATTTCTTTTCTTGAATCCACTCTTTTTTGAATAATTGAGAGCCCATGCCCACACAGCTTACACCCGCTTTAAACCATTTTCCTAAATTATCTTCAGTAGGTTCTACCCCTCCCGTAGGCATGATTTTTATTTCTGGTAAAACCACTTTTACAGCAGAAACAAATGATGGACCTAGGACATTTCCTGGAAAGGCTTTGAAGACTTGGGCGCCCATTTCTTTGGCATTAAAAATCTCTGTAACTGTCCCACAGCCAGGGATCCACAAAATATCTTGCTTATTACAAACAACGGCGACTGAAGGAATTAATGCAGGAGACACTATAAAATCTGCACCAGCATCTAAAAACTCTTCCACTTCGGTTGGACTAAAAATTGTTCCTATACCCAAAATCAAACCTTCAAATTGATTGGCGTGTTCTTTTAAAGCTTTGAAGACTTCAAGGGAATTGTTTCCTCTATTTGTAAATTCAAAAACTCTTACACCTGCACGGTATGAGGCATCAATTACCCCTTTAGCCACTTCAATATCATTATGATTAAAAACAGGTATCATACCTGTTTCTTCCATGGCTGCTATAATATCACTTTTATTAAACATCATATCTGCTTATTATCTTAATAATTTCCCAACGTTTTCTCCTTTAACTAACTGTTTGACTTCATCAACTGAAACAAAATTTGCATCTCCTGGAATGGAATGTTTTAAAACAGATGCTGCCGTGGCAAAGTCAAGCGCTTCTTGGTCAGATGAACCTAACAAACCATAAATCAGTCCGGCCATAAAAGCATCTCCACCTCCTACTCTATCCACAATATGCGTCATATCATACTCGGTAGACTTTAAAAGATCTTTGCCATTCCAAAGGACTCCTGATAATTTATTGTGTGAAGCACTGATAGAAGTTCTGTATGTGGTCGAAACATACTTGATGGAAGGGGATTTTTCCTGCGCTTTTTTACAAGCGGTCACAAAATCCTTTTCATGAATGTCCATACAATTCTCGAAATCGGTCAAACCAGCGATAATCAAATCGCATTTATTAATTAGTTTTGGCATGATATCCAGCGGTCCGATACCATATTGCCATAAGTTTCTTCTATAATTGATGTCCCCACTTATTTTTACACCTAATTGGCGGGCAGCCGTAACGGCTTCCAAGCAAATTTGGGATGCAGATGCTGAAATAGCAGGAGTAATTCCTGTCCAATGAAACCAATCTGCACCTTTAAATATTTCTTCCCAATTGATTTTGCTGGGATCAAAATTAGCAAAGACAGAATCAAAGCGGTCATAAATGATTTTTGATGATCGCTGCATAGCACCGTTTTCCACGAAGTACAATCCCATCCTTCCTTCATCAAAATATACATAAGAGGTATCCACCCCAGCAAACCTCAAATACTGTGTGGCAGCCTTACCTAGGTCATTGTTTGGAAAGGCAGTGACATGAGCTGAAGACAGTCCCCAATAAGCTAGAGATACTGCTACATTGGCCTCTGCACCACCATATACTGTATTGAATGTGTTTGAATTAACAAATCTTTCGTGCCCTGGAGTGGATAGTCTCATCATTATTTCACCCAAGGTAATCACCCGTTTTTCCATTGATAACTTCTATTTTATTTCCCGAATTAAAGCCAAAATAAATTTGTTTAGAAAAAATCTCCTGATTTTATTCAGATTAATTTTTTAATTACATAAATTGCGCAATCGATTGCGCAATATAGTAAATATTTAAAGATATGACACATAAAATATTAAAGATTCATCCTAAGGATAATGTCTTAGTGGCACTTAAGGATCTTGAAAAAGGAGAAGTTATTCATTTCGAGGGAAAAGAAATCATCCTTACACATGCGGTAAAGGCCAAGCATAAATTTGCTGAAGAAAGCTTAGCCACTGAGGAAGAAATTTTCATGTATGGAATTATTTGTGGTAAGGCCATGTCCCCCATTGCTAAAGGGGAAGTCCTTACAACCGAAAATGTCGCTCATAAAACATCGGCATTTACTGGTAAGAGAGAAAGCAAAACTTGGCATGCTCCTGATATAAGCAAATGGAATAAGAGAAACTTCATGGGATATCATCGCGAAGATGGGCAAGTTGGAACGGCAAATTACTGGTTAGTTATTCCATTAGTTTTCTGTGAAAACAGGAATATAGAAATCATGAAAGATGCCTTTATCGAAGAATTAGGATTTGCCAAACCCAATAAATACAAGGCCTTTGTAAAACAGATGCGAGAGCTATATGCCCAAGGGAATAAGCAAAAGATAGCAGCGCTTAATGTAGAAACGATAGACCAAGACCAAAAAAACAGGATTTTCAAGAATATTGATGGAATAAAATTTTTGACACACCAAGGTGGTTGTGGTGGAATTCGGCAAGATTCAGAAATGCTTTGCGCTTTGATAGCGGGATACATCAATAATCCAAATGTTGCCGGCGCTACGATTCTTAGTCTTGGATGCCAAAATGCACAACCAGCTATCCTAGAAGAAAAGCTTAAGAAAATCAATCCTGAACTCAAAAAACCTGTTTTATTATTTGAGCAGCAAAAGGAAGGAACAGAAGAGCGTTTATTAACCAATGCCATACAGAAAACATTTTTGGCTTTGACGGAGGCTGATCAAATTTCTAGAAAGCCTGCTCCATTAAGTAAATTGACTGTTGGTCTGGAATGTGGTGGTTCAGATGGCTTCTCTGGTATATCTGCCAATCCTGCCGTAGGACATGCTTCTGACTTGTTGGTAGCTTTGGGAGGAAAAACTATTCTTTCAGAGTTTCCGGAACTATGTGGCGTGGAACAAGAGCTTATAAATAGATGTACCACAGATGAGTCGGCTGAAAAATTTGTCAGCTTGATGAGGGCATATGCTGCGTCTGCAGAAGCGGTAGGTTCGGGTTTTGATATGAACCCAAGCCCGGGAAATATCAAAGATGGTTTGATCACTGATGCAATGAAATCAGCAGGAGCCGCCAAAAAAGGGGGAACCTCTCCTATCGAGGACGTACTAGATTATGCAGAATACGTTACAAAACCAGGACTGAATTTACTTTGTACGCCAGGAAATGATGTGGAAAGCACTACTGCTATGGCAGGATCTGGTGCCAATGTGATTTTATTTACCACTGGCCTTGGTACGCCAACCGGCAATCCAGTTACTCCCGTTTTGAAAGTGTCTTCTAACCACAGTTTGGCCGAAAGGATGTCCGATATTATAGATATTAACACTGGTGGCGTAATATCGGGAGACAAAACTATCGAGCAGATGGGCGAAGAAATCCTTGAACATATAATTGAAGTTGCTAGTGGGAACTTAAAGGCCAAGGCAATGGAGCTTAACCAAGACGATTTTATTCCATGGAAAAGAGGCGTTTCATTGTAAGATTTTAGATGTTAGCTATAAATAATTGATAAAAAGGCGCTATTCGGCGCCTTTTAAGTTTTAATATTTTTGAAATATTATCGGAATCGATTTCGTAATTAAACTGAATCCTTTATTTGACAAGCTATGATTTAATTGTCATTTTTAGACTCAAATAATTTAATCAAATAGAAAAATCATGTTTAAGAAATTTTCTTTTACTGCAGCTTTAATCCTAGGTGGATTAATTTCCTTTTCCTGCTCCCAAAAGGCCGAATCGAATGTTCAGAAAGAATCATCATGGACCTCCTTATTTGATGGTGAGTCTTTAGATGGTTGGAAAGCTCTAGGCGGAGAGGCGGAATTCAAGATTGAAGATGGAGCTATTGTAGGTATTTCAAAAGTCAATACCCCAAATACCTTCTTGTGTACAGAAGAGTTATATTCAGATTATATCGTTGAATTGGACCTTAAAATTGAAGATGAAACCAGTAATTCCGGTGTAATGACCAGAGGTCAATATAATACTGAGAAAAATCGTGTATATGGTTACCAAATTGAAGCTGATCCAAAGGAGAGAGCTTGGTCTGGTGGATTATATGATGAAGCAAGAAGAGGTTGGTTATACCCTTTGACCTTAAATGAGGAAGCTAGAAAAGCTTTTAAATTAGGAGAATACAACCACTATAGAATTGAAGCAATTGGAAATGAAATCAAAACTTGGGTAAACGGCGTGCCTGTTGCTTATGTAGTTGATGATATGGACAGTGAAGGTTTTATCGGGTTGCAAGTTCATGGCATCGGTAGCAATCCTGACCATGCAGGAAGAAAAACTTACTTTAAGAATATTAAGGTTAAAACAGAAAACCTAGAGTCTAAACCTTTTCCTGCAGGACATTATGTTGTAAGTACTGTTGATAATACCTTGACAGATTATGAAAAAGAGGATGGCTGGAAACTATTATTCAACGGTCAAAATCATGATGGCTGGAAAGCTGCTTATAAAGAAGAGTTTCCTTCAAATGGTTGGATAGTGGAGAATGGTGTATTGACCATTAAGGAGTCAGATGGTAGTGAGTCTGAAACTTATGGAGATATTGTTACTGAAGAAAAATTCAGTGCTTTTGATCTATCCTTCCAGTTTAAACTATCTGAAGGTGCAAATAGTGGAGTTAAATATTTTGTAACCCTAAGTGAGGGTAATAGTGGATCTGCTATTGGTCTTGAATATCAAATCTTAGATGATGAAAAACATCCTGATGCTAAAAAGGGTAAAGAAGGGAACCGTACCCTATCTTCTCTATATGATTTGATTACAGCTGACAAGCAAGGAAGGTTTACCAAGGCTATTGGCCAATGGAACCAAGGAAGAGTTATCGTTTATCCTGACAATAAGGTGGAACATTACCTTAATGGTGTTAAGGTATTAGAATATGTTAGAGGTTCCGATGAATTCAGAGATTTGGTAGCTGGCAGTAAATATAAAAACTGGGAAAATTTTGGCGAAGCTCCAGAAGGTCATATTCTTTTACAGGACCATGGTAACAGGGTAAGCTTTAAGTCTATAAAAATCAAGGAGCTAAAGTAATATTATTTGAAATTATAAATGTT
This sequence comes from Echinicola salinicaeni, assembly GCF_014280965.1. Classification (GTDB taxonomy): domain Bacteria; phylum Bacteroidota; class Bacteroidia; order Cytophagales; family Cyclobacteriaceae; genus Echinicola; species Echinicola salinicaeni. The sequence goes on along the minus strand of NZ_JACODZ010000008.1, from coordinate 21,537 downwards.
GATTTAGGACAGATATAAAGATGACCCCAGGTCCAATAATGATTGGTATTTGGGGTCATTTGTTCTTTAAGGTCAATTAAGAATAACCCCAAAATTAAAATCAATATTCCGTTTAATTATGAAGAATAAAAATAAAAGAAGAGAATTTATCAAAAAGTCGGCTTTGGCTACAGCAGGAATTTCCAGTTTGGGAGCATTGGGTTTCTCAGCCAAAAGCTATGGAAATATTATAGGGGCCAATGAACGCCTTAATGTGGCAATATGTGGATTAGGGAGACGATTGGGAGCATACTATGATCCTATTAAATTACCTCAATCCAATGTGAACTTGGTCTACCTTTGTGATGTAATGAAGTCCCAAAGAGAAAAGGCTGGTAAAAGATTCACAGATGCTTTGGGTTATAGTCCCAAATTAGAAAACAGTATCTTCAAGGTGATAGAAGATGCTGAGATAGATGCTATCATTAATGCTACCCCTGACCACTGGCATGCTCCGGGAACTTGGATGGCTGTGGAAGCAGGAAAGCATGTTTATGTAGAAAAGCCATGTAGTCATAACCCAAGGGAAGGTGAACTTCTGGTAGCATACCAAGAGAAATATAATAAGGTGATCCAAATGGGTAACCAACAGCGTTCTTCCCTCCCTAGTAATGAAATCGTCAATGCGATACATGAAGGTGCATTAGGAAAAGTCTATAAGGCCACTGCCTTTTATTCTAACTCCAGAGGAAGAGTAGTTAATCCAACCAAAGCACCAGTTCCTAAAGGTTTGGATTGGGATTTGTTCCAAGGTCCTTCTCCAAGAAAGGAATATATGCATGATACTTGGGATTATAATTGGCACTGGTATGGTTGGGACTTTGGAACCGCAGAAACAGGAAATAATGCTACGCATGAGTTAGATATAGCCAGATGGGCATTGGGAGTAGATTTCCCTAACAGGGTCATAGTGGATTCTGGAAAATACCAATGGGAAGATGATGGCTGGACCATGTACGACACGATGGATGCTGTGTTTAAATTTGAAGATAATAAAACTATACAGTGGGATGGAAAGAGCCGAAATGCCATGAAAACCTATGGTGGTGGAAGAGGAACAATCATTTATGGAACTGAAGGTTCCGCATTTATTGACCGTAGTGGATATAAGCAATATGATCGAAGTGGTAAATTGGTAAGAGAAAACTATGGTAAAGGATCAGAATCAGCTACTGCTTTAGGAGGTGGTGGTGATGTATCTACGACCCATGTATATAATTTCTTTGAGGCCATAAGGGGTAAGGAAAAACAAAACTCCCCTATTGATGAAGGAGCTAAGAGTACCTTATTGTGCCACTTGGCCAATATCGCTTCAAGAACTGGGGAGGTTTTGGAATGTGATCCTAAAAATGGTCATATCACCAATAGCAAAGAAGCAAAAAAGCTCTGGTCCAGAGAATATGAAAAAGGTTACGAACCAACCATTTAATATATAGCAACCATGAAGTTAAAAGAGGGGAATTGAAGTTCCCCTCTTTTTTTGCGCAATGAATTATGTTATAAATAAAAGGCCATAAAACTTTAAGTTTTATGGCCTTTTATATGATCAAGTTTTAATTAAATATGTATATCCGCAATTGTACCAGTAAGTTTTACCATTCAGAACATTTGCTAAAAAGAGAACACATATCTCTCAGAAACACTAAATTAAATCTGTGTAGATCCGTGTAATCTCCCGATAAATCGGGACAGGCTGTGAGAAATAAGTTTACTGGTGTTAAAACGGATAATCATATAATTAAATAACCTTAGTTTTTCCTGGTACTGCATGAGGATAAAGACCGTCTTCGTTAGGAAGGACTTTTGGCATGGCATCCCAAGCAAAAGTTTCAGGCATTAGATCTACCTCAGAGTTGAAAGCCTCTTCCCAAGTAATTTCCTTACCGGAATAAGTTGCATTTCTACCTAAGATAGCTGTCATTGTACTCATCGCTGCTCTAGTAGCGTCTTCATATTTGTATTCACCATTTACAATAGCGCCAAATAGCTTATTATGCTCCTGTTGATAAGGATTGATATTGCCCTTGCCATCATGGTTATAAAGTTCACTACCATCTAATCCCCATATTTTGCCTACATTACCTGCATTCATATAGGCACGACCTTTGGTTCCAACAAAAGATTCATCTACTTTATTATCAGCACCAGGGAAGTGACGACATTCACTATTGATAATGGTACCATCTGCATAAGTCAGTCGAATAGTATGGTGATCAAAAATTTCACCAGTATCCAATCCTGTTCTTACCATTCTACCACCTGTTCCTTCTGCTTTGACAGGATAGCCACCTTTTACCCAGTTGGCAATGTCTAAATTGTGGACATGTTGTTCTGTGATATGGTCTCCACAAAGCCAGTTAAAGTAATACCAGTTTCTCATTTGGTATTCCATTTCTGTTTGCTCGGGTTTTCTGGCGCGAGTCCAAACACCGCCCCCATTCCAGTAAACATGACCTCCTACTACTTCACCTATTGCTCCATCCTGAATTCGCTTAATGGTCTCAATATAGTTATCTTGGTATCTTCTTTGAAGGCCTACAACGACATTTAATTTTTGTGCTTTCGCTTTTTCAGCAGCTGCTATTACCCTACGGATACCATTGGCATCTACAGCCACCGGCTTTTCCATAAAGACATGTTTGCCTTGTTTGATAGCTTCTTCAAAATGCATTGGTCTAAAGCCTGGAGGTGTTGCTAGTAACACTACATCAGCTTCCTTGATGGCCTTTTTGTAAGCATCAAATCCTACAAACTTTTTATCTTCTGGAACCTGTACTTTTTCAGGTCCTATTTTTTTTGCTAATGCCTCATAGCTATTATCTAATCGATCTCTAAAAGCATCTGCCATTGCGACCAATTTGATGTTTTGGTCCGTACCAAATGCTTGGAAAGCAGCACCAGTTCCTCGTCCACCACAGCCAATTAGGGCAATTTTTATTTCATCAGATCCAGCAGCATAAGCTCCTGGAAGAGTAAAAGGGCTTATCATAGCACCACCGGTTACTAATGCAGTGGTTTTCAAAAATTCCCTTCTGTCATTTTTGTGTTTAAGGTTCATGTTATTTATAGGTTTTATGATTAATAGTCATCAATTGGGGCTTGGTTATAATAAGCCATTATTTCTTCTTCAGACGGTGTTTCCAAAGGTCTAACCACGCGTATACCCAAGAATGGAGCTTCAGGGAACCACCATTGGCTCTTTGGAATTTGTGGGTCGATTTGTTTCCAGTCAGGGGTAGAAGCAAAACGCTTACTGCTTCTAAGCTCTTCCGCTTCACTTACATAGCTGCCTCCTCTGATTGCCCTAGGATATAATTCCTCAGTAGTTTCCTGTGGATTAGCAACCGTACCATTGGTTTCTGGATAATTAGGAACATAGGCATCGCCTGTCCATTCCATTACATTACCATAGATATCATATAATCCCCATGGATTGGCTTTTTTCTGACCGATTTTATGTGTACTCTCTTCGGAATTCTCAGCATACCAGGCGTATTCTCCCAGTTTGCTGGCATCATCTCCAAAGAAATAAGCAGATTCACTGCCTGCCTTGGCAGCGTATTCCCATTCTGCTTCTGTTGGGAGTCTGTAAAACACTCCCGTTTTGGTATACAGCCATTTACAGAACTGAATAGCCCCATATTGGGTCATACCGATGGCAGGCATTTCTTCCTTGCCCATACCGAAAGTCATATCCAAATAAGGTGTAGAAGGACGGGTTAGCCCATCTACTTCTGGACTAAGTGCTTTTTCACTTACTGAAGCTTCATAGTTCTTATTGAGGAACAATTCAAAAACATCCCAAGTAACTTCATGGGTTCCCATCCAAAAGGCATCGATTTCTACTTCTCTTTGTGGTCCTTCATCAGTTTCTCTACCCTTTTCAGAATTTGGACTTCCCATCACAAACTTTCCTGCAGGTATAGGAGTGAGTCCGAAGGTCAATTGGGTATTGGGGATTTCTTGCTGATAAGCTTTAAAATCAACAGAATCAATCTTGGCATTTTCTTGACTTGGTAAAATTCCACCTGCCAAAACAGCGGCCAAAAAGAACTTATTAATTAACATATAACTTGTACTTTTAATAATATTTGGCTCACAATATAAGAACTATTTATAAAATCGATTCTCCATTCATATAAATAATCAGGGAAATATTAATTGGATTTAATTTGCTGATATTTTTTATTTTCTGTTTGGACCATAAAATTTATGCTTTTATAAGGTATAGTTTGCCCTTATGTAAAGTGTCTTTCTGATTCCTACTTTTACCTTGCGGTATACGAATCGGAAAGACTATTGATCTACTCAATTTATTTGGCCCTAAAAGTCGTTATTTGACCAGGAACTGTTTGGATAAAATATTCAAATAATTCTCGTGATCCGTTATTTGGAAGCTTACCCTCAAAATGGTTAAGAAATTCTCCTGGATGGATAGGTTCTAATAATTGATTGTTCTTTTTGTCTATAATATTGACATCTCCATTAAATTGTAATGGTGTTTTGCTTCGGATGGGCAATACACCACCTGAATGTGCTATTATACTTCCCTTTTTAAGCATATTTCCTGACCATTCCAGGGCTACCTCAAAATCACCTCTGGCTTTAAGTCCAGTTATTTGGCCTGAATTCCAAGCTTCAGGCAAGGCCGGCAAGAGATGGACTGCGCCATCATGACTTTGCAATAGCATTTCGGCAATTCCTGCAGTAGCGCCAAAATTACCATCTATTTGAAAAGGTGGATGTGCGTCAAATAAGTTGGTGTAGGTCCCACTTCTGCTTCCCCCCTTTTCACTTTCCTTAACGAGTTGCAGCAAGTTCGTTAATAATTGTAGCGACTTATCCCCATCATAAAGTCGGGCCCAAATATTTACTTTCCAGCCCATAGACCAACCAGTTGCCTGGTCTCCTCTACGTTCCATCGATTTCTTTACCGCAGCAGCTAAATCAGGGGTGTCATTCCAGTTTATTTGATTGCCTGGATGGATTCCATACAAATGAGAAATATGCCTATGTTTAGGATCTTGCTCTTCAAAATCAAATTGCCATTCTTGTAATTGACCATATTTTCCAATTTGATAGGGAAGTAATTTTTCCAATTTGCTACTGATTTCAGAAGTCAATTCGGATTCCAATCCCAATAACTCGCTAGCTTCCAAATATCGGCTAAATGACTCTCTAATAATGGCCATGTCCATTGTTGGACCTGGACTTTGGGTAGAGATTTCATTATCTCTAAATATAAATTTGTTTTCAGGACTATGCCCTACGGGTGTTACCAAAAATCCATCCTTATTGGGAACTAGCCAATCTTTGTAAAATAATACTGCTCCTTCCAGTAATGGAAAAATTTCTGTTCTCAAAAATGCTTTGTTTCCACTGAAAAGATAATGTTCCCATTTGTGACTCATCAGCCAACCTGCTACCATGGGCCAGAAGGAACATTCACACATATCAACCGGCTCAGCATGTCTCCAAACCGTCATATTATGATTTCCTAACCAGCCTTGGTTTCCAAACATCTGTTTGGCTGTCTCCCTTCCGTTAATGGCTAACTCATCAATAGCTTTAAAAAGAGGTTCTTGGCATTCAGATAAATTGGTCAATTCTGCAGGCCAATAGTTCATTTCCAAATTAATGTTCATGGTGTAGGCACTTGCCCATGGAGGGATCACCTTGTCATTCCAGATACCTTGGAGGTTAAGGGGTTGACCACCTGGTCTTGAACCTGAAATCATTAAATACCTGCCAAACTGAAAGTATAATCCTACTAAGGACTGGTCTTTGCCATTTGAAAATTTTAATAAGCGTTGATCTGTTGGAAGCTTCGATTGTTTACTTTGCTTATCTAATTTGATTTTTACCCTATCAAATAACTCTTGATAATCATCCCTATGTGTTTCAAAAAGTGCAGCATAACTTTTATCCTTTACCGCTTTTAAAATGTTTTTGGATTTAGCAACCTCATCCACCCCTTCTTTTACTGGTGACTTATCAAACCCATTATAACTGGTGGCAGCTGAAATAAGAAAAATGACTTCATCGGCATCTTGGACCTTTACGGTTCCATTTGCTGCAATTATCTCTCCACCAATGATTCTGGTTTCTACCCGTGTATCAAAAGCCATCCCCAAGCCAAACACATCTTCATCATACATGATTTGGCCGGCATCAGGTTTCACATTACCCTCCATATCGAATATTTCTGGGTATTTGTGTTGGTCTCCGATGTTTTGTACAGTTTGAAGAGATCTTCTTAAAGCAATTCCAGGTGCCTTTCCCTGAAGTACCAATTGACTCCGGTCATTGAAAACCCTTTCCGTCGGTTTATGAGGAGTGGAAAGTTTTAATTCACAATTGATTTGCCCAAGTTTGTCAGCAGAAAGCTTCACTGCTATAATATGATCAGGATAACTGGCAAAATACTCTCTGGTGTAGTTTACTCCTTCTGTTTGATAGCTTACTTTGACAACAGAATTGGCTAGGTCTAAACTTCTTTTATAATTCTTTATTTCACCCTCGTGGTTAAAATCAATCCAAAGGTCTCCCATAGGTTGAAAACACTGTTGTGCACGGCCCAACCAATCTTTTTTAATGATTTCCTGGGCTTCACCATATTCACCTGATTCCAATAAAGCCATTACTTCCGGATATCGTTTTCTAACATTAATGCTCTTAAATGTAAAATTAGGATCCCCAGAATATAATGTACCTTCATTCATTTGAATATGTTCATGGTGTGGGTCGCCAAAAACCATTCCCCCCATATAGCCATTTCCTATTGGGATGGCCTCTGTCCACTTTTTTGCAGGTTGATCATACCACACCTTCAGGTCTTGGTCATTTATCTGAATATTGGATTGACCTTGTGCCAAAACCCAAAAACTGATGAAACAAAATAATAATAGGAATGAATTGAACTTATAAAACAATTTCATTTGAAAACTTGATGGTTAAACGTAAAATAAATTGTTTTCGGCCATTCGCTGAATTGGGTTAAATAGAACCAATGATGGATGACGTACTAAAGCAATATTTTAAAAATAAAACTAATTCATCAGCATGGTATATTACAATTGTATCTTATCCAAAACTAATATTATCTTTTCAATGCCTGCTACAAAAAAAGGCCGCTCCACAAACAAATGTGAAACGGCCTCTTTTATAGACAAACAAGGATTAAAACACTTTACTTGCGACTTTATGTACCGTACTTGCTTTACTCATGGTATAGTAGTGTAGGCAAGGAACACCAAAATCAATAAGCTCTTTACTTTGCTGAATAGCCCATTCTATTCCCACCTCTCTGACATCAGCATTGGTTTTGCACTTCTCTAATTCATTCATCAATGGATCCGGTAAATCCAAAAAGAAGATACTAGGTAGCATGGTGATCTGCTTCAGCGTGGTAATAGGCTTTAAGCCTGGAATGATAGGAACATCTATCCCTGCAGCTCTAACTTCCTTTACGAAGTCAAAATATTTTTCATTATCGAAAAACATTTGGGTAACTATATATTCTGCTCCAGCATCTACTTTTGCCTTAAGGTATTTCAAGTCAAACTTGAAGCTTGGTGCTTCAAAATGCTTTTCAGGATAACCTGCTACGCCCACACAAAAATCAGTATGAAAACCTGTTTCCGTTTCTTCGTGAAGATATTTTCCATGATTCATCCCCACAATCTGCGTCACCAATTCATTGGTAAAATTATGTCCATTTTCATGAGGTACAAATCTTCCTTCTGACTTTGGCGCATCGCCTCTCAGCGCTAGGATATTATCAACACCGATAAAATTCAAGTCAATAAGTGCATTTTCTGTGTCCTCCTTAGTAAAACCACCACAAAGAATATGTGGTACGGCATCCACTTTAAACCTGTTCATCAAAGCTGCACAAATCCCAACTGTCCCTGGCCTTTTACGGGTACTTACCTTTTCCAAAAGACCATTTGGATGTTTCTTATAAATGAATTCTTCCCTGTGATAGGTGACATCTATAAAAGGTGGGTTAAAATCCATTAAAGGAGAAATCCCATCAAGCATTTCGTTAAGACTTTGTCCCTTTAGAGGTGGTAATATTTCAAATGAAAAAAGTGTTTTTTTCGCTTGCTTAATGTGTTCGGTTACTTTCATTTTTATCTATGGTTGTCATAAGGCCAGTTGAATATTCGTAAATAACTTTTGATATTCAACTGGCCCATTGGTCAAAGCTACTGTTTATTGCATTACTGGATTGAGTTTTGGATTGTAGGCCAAATTTGGAGCAAGAAGCTTCTCTGCTTTTTCCTTTGAGATACCCTTGCGATGGGCATAACTCACTACTTGGTCCTCCGCAATTTTTCCTAATCCAAAGTACTTACTATTAGGATTTCCGAAATAAAATCCACTTACTGATGAGGTTGGAAGCATGGCAAAACTATCAGTTAATGATACGCCTATCTCTTCAGCGTGCAAAAGTTCAAATAAGCTGATTTTCTCAGAATGTTCAGGACAAGCAGGATAACCTGGGGCAGGCCTGATACCAGCATAGGCTTCCTTGATTAAGGCTTCATTGTCAAATTGTTCGGATTGTGCGTATCCCCAGTAGTTTTTTCTCACTTCCTCATGCATATATTCTGCGGCAGCCTCTGCAAGTCTATCGGCCAAGGCTTTTAACATTATTTCATTATAATCATCCGTATTGGCCTTGAACTCTTCCACTTTCTCATCCATCCTTAGTCCTGCGGTCACTGCAAAGCCACCAAAATAATCCACTTCATCAGGATGTAAATAGTCTGCCAATGAACGGTTGGGAACTCCTTTTCCTTTTTTTCCTTGTTGTCTTAGAAAATGAAAAGTAGTGGCCGTGTCTTGATGGTGCTCATCTAAAATAACGATATCGTCTCCAGACCTTCTTACAGGGTATAACCCAATAACAGCTTTGGCATCAAGCCAAGATTCATTTATGATCCTGTCTAGCATATCATTGGCATCATTATATAGCTTTAAAGCTTGCTCTCCTACTACATTATCTTTAAGGATTTTAGGGAATTTGCCAGCCAACATCCAGGTACTAAAGAATGGCGTCCAATCGATATAATTCCTTAGTATTTTAAGGTCTAGGTTTAAAATAGTTCTACCGAGCTTTTTAGGTTTCACCGGTGTAAAACTATCCCAGTCTATAGGAGTATGATTTGCCTTTGCTTCCTCATAAGTGGCCAATTGCTTAGCCTCTTGTTTGGCTTGGTGGGATTCCCTTAATTCTTGATAAGTAGCTTTCATTTTTTGATGAAAAGCTGCTTTGGTTTCTTCACTAATCACCTCCCCTGCCACTGGTACTGATTTGGAAGCATCCATAACATGCACCACAGTACCACTATAAACAGGATCAATTTTCACTGCTGTGTGGATTCTACTGGTGGTAGCCCCACCTATTAACAACGGAATTTTTAAGCCTTGGCGCTCCATCTCAGAAGCTACATTGACCATTTCATCCAATGATGGTGTGATCAAACCACTTAAACCAATGACGTCGACCTTATTCTTGATTGCTTCATCGATGATTTTCTGCGCATCCACCATTACACCCAAATCTATAATTTGGTAGCTGTTACATGCCAATACCACGCCTACGATATTCTTTCCAATATCATGTACGTCTCCTTTGACCGTGGCCAACAATACCTTTTTGATTGAACTGCTGCCCTCGTCAAAATCCGCATCTCCCGCCTTAGGCATAAATGGTTCCAAATAGGCTACCGCTTTTTTCATCACACGGGCAGATTTCACCACCTGTGGCAAGAACATTTTTCCGGATCCAAAGAGATCCCCTACCACATTCATACCATCCATCAGAGGCCCTTCGATGACCTTCAATGGGCTTTTTAATTCCTGCCTTGCTTCTTCAGCATCTTGTTCTATATAATCAATGATTCCTTTTACCAAGGAATGTTCCATACGTTTAGCTACTGGGTCTTCTCTCCAAGCTTCACTCTTTGCTTCTTTTTTTCCTGTAGACTTAACTGTTTCAGCAAAATCCAACAATCTTTCGGTTGCATCTTCCCGTTTATTCCAAATAACATCTTCAACATGTTCAAGAAGATCCTTAGGAATATCATCATATACTTCAAGCATGCTTGGATTTACAATGCCCATATCCATTCCATGTTGGATGGCATGATAGAGGAACACGGCATGCATGGCTTCTCTTACTGGGTTATTTCCCCTGAATGAGAAACTGACATTACTTACTCCACCACTAACCTTAGCTCCAGGAAGGTTTTCCTTGATCCATTGAGTCGCTTTGAAAAAGTCGATGGCATTGGTTTTATGCTCTTCCATTCCTGTAGCTACAGGGAAGATATTCGGATCAAATATGATGTCCTGGGGATTGAAATTAACTTGATCAACAAGGATGTCATAACTCCTTTTGCAGATATCAATTCTTCTTTGGTAGGTATCAGCTTGGCCTTCCTCATCAAAAGCCATTACCACTACCGCAGCACCAAACTTCTTGATGACCTTGGCTTGACTGATAAATTCTTCCTCACCATTTTTCAAACTGATGGAATTTACGATGCCTTTACCTTGTATACATTTTAGGCCAGCAAGGATTATATTCCATTTCGAACTATCTATGACTATTGGAATCCGGCTTATTTCAGGTTCTGAAGCCAAAAGATTAAGGTATTTTACCATTGCTGCTTCACCATCCAGCATCCCCTCATCCATACAGACATCAAGTACCTGAGCACCACCACGTACCTGATCCAAGGCTACTTCTAATGCCTCATCAAATTGGCTGTTAAGAATTAATCTTGCAAACTTTTTAGATCCTGTTACATTCGTCCTTTCACCAATATTGACGAAGTTCAATTCAGGAGTAAAAACCAAAGGCTCTAGCCCTGAAAGTTTTAAGAGATCATGTTTTTTATTATTGTCCATTCCCACTGTTCTTCTTATGCAAATGCTAGTTTTCTGGGTTCATATTTTTTGCTGACTTCGGCGATTACCTTAATATGTTCAGGGGTGGTACCACAGCAACCACCTAAAATATTGATCAAGTCATCTTTAAGGAATTCTTCCACTTGGTCCGCCATTTCGTTTGCCGTTTGATCATATTGACCAAACTCATTCGGCAAACCGGCATTTGGATAAGCGCTGACGTAGAATGGTGCCTTTTCGGCGAGGACCTTAAGGTAAGGCCTCAATTCCTTAGCTCCCAAAGCGCAATTTAAACCTATGCTGATCAATGGCACATGGGATAAGGATATTAAAAATGCTTCAGTAGTCTGCCCTGACAGGGTCCTTCCTGAGGCATCAGTAATGGTTCCTGAGATCATGATTGGGATTCCCCCTTGCTCTGGATCCAAAGGAATTCCTTTTTCCTCATAAACTTCTTGGATGGCATATACAGCCGCCTTTGCATTTAAGGTATCAAATATAGTCTCCACCAAAAGAATATCCACACCTCCATCTAAAAGCCCCCTGATCTGTTCTGCATAAGCTTCTGCCAACTGGTCAAAATTAACTGCCCTGAATCCTGGATCGTTAACATCAGGAGAAATGGAAGCCGTTCTATTGGTTGGGCCGATAGCACCTGCCACAAATCTTGGCTGACCAGGTGTCTTTTCTGAATAGGCCAAAGCTACTTCTTTTGCAATTTTGGCTGAGGCTACGTTTAACTCGTAAGCTAAGTGTGAAAGATCATAGTCCTCCTGAGCTATAGAAGTACTGCTGAAAGTATTTGTTTCCAAAATATCAGCATCAGCATCCAAATAGGCTTCATGGATCTGTTTAATGACATCAGGCCTACTTAATGAAAGCAGATCATTATTGCCTTTTAATGATTTCGGGTGACTCTTTAAAGCGGCTGTTCTAAAATCATCTTCTTCCAATTGATAACGTTGTATCATGGTACCCATGGCACCATCTAGGATCAAGATTTTCTTTTTAAGTTGCTGAAGTAATATGTCCGTTCTAGTATTCATGCTCATAATTATTCTAAAAGCTTGTATCGAGCAAGAACCGGAAGAAAAATGAAGCATTTATCTGCCGCTCATCTTTTCCTGTCTTACTCAGGATGGGAGTTAGCACCTTGTATAGTTCAGGTTGCTAAGACGTCATTGGGCCCTTCCCTCAGTCTTTCTCGATAAGCAATCCCAAAGTTAACAGGAAAAGATGGAAAAAAATTGCAAAGAAGCTAATTTATTTAAATTTCTAGTTACTGTTGGAAATATAGTGCTTTATGGTCCTAAGGTCTTATTCCCAAGCCAAATTGTAGGAACGGACCGGCCAAGTAACTGGACATACTAACATCGGCTAATTTATAATTGGCCAAGGGGATTTCATAGCCTGCTGTAATTGAGTACTTCAGGGCCAATTGTGACTTTTTTGAAAGGCTTGAAGCATAAGATAGAAAAGCTTCAGGTTTTGCCATTAATCCTCCCTTTTTCAATTCTCCGTCATATTCTGGTAAATCCATCAAACTGGGAAAATCCACTTTGTATTTGTGTAATAACGAATATCTCAATGAAGCGTAGCCTATTCCTCCCATTAATCCAATTTCCCAATTATTTAGTTCCAATAATTTATGGCCTATATTGCCGTATACCCTAGTACTACTTAGACTTTGGTGATAAGATTCATTAGCATCCCCATTTTGATTGGCATTATACAGGTCCACCCCATACATGAATCCCCTATTTTCCCCAATAATTTTAATACCAATATTTGTGGGTATACCGTCCAGTTCTTGATAGCCATTACTGGAAAGATAATTGTTAAGAGAATTAGGCTTGGTAAAATGAAAGCCATAAAACAGGTTCAGGGCCAAAGTAGCATCGCGGTAAAAATAGTTGGATTCGGGAAGGGTAATTCCCGCTCCTATTCGTAGAAAGGGGCCGCTTTGGATATTGTCAAAGTTCATTCCCTTAATTTCCCAGGATTCTTCAAATGGGTTGAAAGAATATCCAAACTTGGCATTGAGGCTGATAACTTCTTCACTGGATAGCAGGCCAAGATCATAACCTAGTTCAAAACCTATCTCAGTCAAGAAGTTGCCAAAGTTTTCCGCACCACTGTTGACATCATTTCTTCGTAAAATATATCCTTGTGCCGGTGCTTCCAGAAAATTATCCATGGTGCTAGGAGCTTGGTCCTTCAGCATCTGAAAATTCATATATCCCATTCCTATGGACATAAAATGGATAAGTTGGACTTTACCTTCTTCAGTAAAAGCATATCCTACGTTGAGAAATACCCTGCTGGTTCTGTAGTCAATTAAATAATCTCCAAACGGATTGTTCAGTCCATTGTTTTGGTATATCTCTGTGCCTATAATAAAGTCATTAAACCTGGTCTGATAGCCTAGTCCAAAACTGCGATATGTACTAGAAATTTTTGAGCCACCTCTATCCTCTAGTAGCTTATTAAAATCCAAAAGTGGTGCTCCTGATATTCCATAGAAAACATTAGCACTGGTCCTTTGGTACATATTGTTTCGTTGGGCGAAAAGGTTGTTTGCCCACATTAATAAAAGTATTATTGAGACTAAATATCTTTTCATGTATTGAAATTTCAACCCAAAATTAAAACATTAATTAAGGTTATGACCATTTTACCTTTCAAAATACTAATGATTCATAAAATACTTTTAAACCACACCCTCGATGTAATTAAGGCTGATGAATAAATTCCTTATTAATTATAGCAATAAAAGTGCCTTTAGGAAATGCTGGGATGATTAATTAATTCTCATTATTTCAATTTATATTTAACCAACATTTAAGTAATAATTTGAATCAATTAAACAAAAAACCATGATTACTACTACGACTCCACATATTGAAGGTCATGAAATTAAAAAGTATTGCGGAATAGTTTCAGGCGAGACTATTATTGGTGCAAATATTTTTAGGGACTTTTTTGCTGGAATTACTGATATTGTTGGTGGAAGGTCCGGTGCTTATGAAAAAGTGCTTAAAGAGGCCAAAACCACTTCTTTAAGGGAGATGGAAATGCAGGCAATGGCCTATGGTGCCAATGCGGTAGTGGGTGTAGATTTGGATTATGAAACGATCAGAGATGGAATGCTCATGGTTACCGCTAGTGGTACTGCTGTGATTACAGAACCAAAATAAAAAATAAGCTTGTCTTTAGATGAGTGGATTGATATAACCATTCACCTAAAGACAACTTTTTATTTTTGAAATCAATGCTTTTTATTTTCTAGTACAACTTTCAACTTCTCTTTGGTGGATTTCTTAATCACCTCATTGCTTACCACCGTGATAGGTCCTGATTTGCAAAAATCCATGCACTTCGTTTTAACTATTTTATATTTTCCCTTGTGATCATCCAGTTTTGTTAAGTCTTTGACATCTTTCAACAAGCTCTTGCAACCATTTTTCTTGCAATCAGATCCCGTGCATACAAATATGAATTTTCGGAAAAGAGCCATAATTAATTTGATACAAATTGTAATAATAATCCACAAATATACGCTCCATAAGTCCCAACTGCATAGCCAAACACTGCCAATAACACTCCTACAGGAGCCAAAGACGGATGAAAGGCAGAAGCTACTATAGGTGCTGATGCAGCTCCTCCCACATTGGCTTGAGAGCCTACGGCCACAAAGAAGAAAGGTGCTTTAATAATATACGCAATTATTAGCATTATACTGATATGAACCAGCATCCAAACTGCGCCAACTATAAACAAAGCTGGGTTATCCAAAATGGCAAATAAATCCATTTGCATACCCACTGTCGCAATCAATACATACAGTAAAACACTGCCTAAACGTGAAGCCCCCACACCTTCTAAGTTACGAGCCTTGGTAAAAGAAAGGATAAGCCCTCCAGTTGTGGCGATCACTACTATCCAAAAGAAATTTGAATCCAAGGAATATTTTTGCAATTGAGGGTAATTGCTTCCTATCCAAGGAGCCACATAGTCGGCAATCCAATGGGAAAATCCAGTAATAGCAAAACCTAGCCCCAAAACTTTAAAAGTGTCATTCATACTAGGGATTTTCATGATGCTCCCGCGATATGCTTGTATGTTTTTTTGTAGCTCCTCAATAGCAGAACTGTCTGCTTTAAATATCCTATCAATCTTTTTGGGATTGGCCGCCCAAAAAAGCAAAAATGCTAACCAAAGATTTGCAATCACTACATCCACAGCAATTACAGAACTAAATAATTCGGGACTAGCTCCAAAGGTCTTCAGCATAGCTGTTTGATTGGCCCCTCCTCCTATCCAGCTGCCTGCCACTGTAGCCAAACCACGCCATACTTCATCAGGCCCCGCTCCACCGATAACCGACGGATTGAAAATCGATACCAGTAAGACTGCTATTGGACCACCCAAAACAATGCCTAAAGTACCTGAGAGGAACATGATCAAGGCTTTAGGTCCCAGTTTTACAAT
This sequence comes from Echinicola salinicaeni, assembly GCF_014280965.1. Taxonomy (GTDB): domain Bacteria; phylum Bacteroidota; class Bacteroidia; order Cytophagales; family Cyclobacteriaceae; genus Echinicola; species Echinicola salinicaeni. The sequence continues at coordinate 6,084 of NZ_JACODZ010000008.1, read as the reverse complement.
GCCTTTGAAATCTATGCTTAGTGTCAGTAAGACCAAAGAAGTAGGTAATAAATACCTGGATGCTACTTGATAAAGATTCGATTCACTTCCAGAAATAATCCCTAGGGTATTAAAGATGGATGGAAGAAAATAACAAAGAAGAACAGAGGGGACTACTCTATAAAACCTTTTCCAGATGGGTTTTTCACTGCCTGAAGTACCAAAAACTAAAGCTAAAATACCAAAAAGAAGTCCTAGCACAACAGCATCATTGCTGATCAAAGGAGTGGATTCCTGCATGTATGATGATTTAAGTAAAATTTAAGTATTACAAAACAAACAAAAGCTAGCTTAAAAAAAAATATAATACCACAGCATTATGATTGCCAAATAGCCATAAGTTCTCCCAAAATCATAGCGGTAGCTCCCCAAACCACTTCCTTTTCAATATCAAAATATGGGGCTTTTAATTGGTATCCAGACGCGAGCTCGAAGGAAGTTTCTTTGATATTTGCATTGTCTAATAAGGCGTGAAAATCACTATGGATAATCCTACTGACTTCTCTAGGATCGGGTTTGAATTCAGGTGTTTGTTCAGAAAAACCAATATATGGTGTTACAAGGAAATTACTGGGTGGGATGTACAATTTGGACATTTTCCCAATCACAGTAATCTGATTTTTGGCCACCCCTATTTCTTCCTCTGTTTCCCTTAAGGCTGTTTCTTCTAAATCTATATCAGCTTCTTCCCATTTTCCTCCAGGAAATGACACTTGTCCGCTATGGTTACCTTCATATTCTGGTCTTTTGATAAAAGGCACCATACAACCGTCCTTACCGCTATAAAGCAAAATCATGACAGCGCCTTTTCGAGCATTTTTTATATGCTTGTGGGCAAATCTTGCCTCATCCAAAGGCTGTGGAGCCATCAGTAATTGTCCTTTTTTCCCAGGTAATGGTTTTTGAAGTTTTGATTCTAAGTGTTCAACTATTTCTTTTAATTCCATGAAAATATGCCATGCTATTTTTGGACTAAACAAATAATATTCAGTGATAATTCAAAAAGTAAAATAAAGCATTTGGTTTATCTGCACAAAAAAGGTCCGATTATTAATCGGACCTTTTTTACTATCAAACCTATTAAACCTATTGTTCAGTTATTCAACAAATTGAACAACTTTTTGGAAAGGTATAAAAATATTCCCATTCTGCAAACAATCGATTGCGGAAGAAATTACTTCTTCAATTCTAAGCAAACACTCCCTATTATTATTTTACCAAATATCATTTCACTAAAATAAATTAAAATAATATTTTGTTTTATTTGTAAACTGTTTAAAAACAAATTAAAAGCTTTTGCCAAACGAATTTATTTAAGAAAAAAATTATATACCAACTTGTACCTCAGCTAATTTCTGATGATTTAATTAACTTCGGTTAGACTTTAAAGGATAAATTTAAAATATGTTTAAAGCAAATATCAAAAAGCCAAAAGTAGTAGACGAAATAGTCAATGGATATATTAGATACATTACTTCTTTCAATGAATACACCAAACGTGCCCCCATATACTTTAGGGAAAGAGATTGGGACGGTGTTCAGCTCAATCAGCGGCAAAGGCTGAGACTTTATAAAGATTGTGTAAATGAAGTGGTGAAAATTTGTAAGATTAGCTACGGTGATTTATTAAATGATCGACAGTATTGGCTAACAGTAAAACAACTATTCTCCGAAGCAATAAATGACAGAAATGATAAAGAACTAGCTGAGTCATTTTATAATTCTGTTATTAGAAAATCAGTAGCAAAATTGTCCATAGATGAGGAGCTAATGTTTGTTTTGGAGGGCTATGATTCATGCGAAATTCATCCGCAGGAAAATCTTTTTTATAATTATCCGTCTACTTGGGGAGTACAAAAGATCATTAGAAAAATACTGGAAGACTTTGATTTTAAAGCTCCTTATTATCAAAAAGAAAAGGATGTTCAGTATTTGGTCAGAAGTATTCGTGAGGTAATCCTTACACGGTATGAGGTAGATAAAAGTACCACTACCCAAGTATTGAAGCAGGTTTTTTACAGAAACAAAGCAGCTTACTTAATAGGTAGAACCTTTTTGGGTGGAAAGTGGATGCCCTTTATCATTCCTTTCATGCATGGTCCTAATGGCATTTTCGTAGATACATTGATATTTGATCCGAACCTGATGAGTGCGGCTTTTAGTTATACCCGCTCCTATTTTATGGTCGAAACTGAAATACCATCTCAAATTGTAGCCTTCTTGAATTCAGTCATTACGCATAAAAAAGTTTATGAACTTTATAATGCGATTGGATTTAATAAACACGGCAAAACAGAGTTTTACAGGGATTTTCTTAATCACCAAAAAGCAAGCGATGACCAGTTTATTCTAGCCCCAGGGATCAAAGGAATGGTCATGACTGTTTTTACCCTGCCCTCTTATAATATAGTTTTTAAAATGATTAAAGACAGTTTTGATCCTCCTAAAAACATGACACGTCAAGAAGTCAAGAACAAATACCGATTAGTATCCTTACATGATAGAGTCGGAAGGATGGCAGATACCCATGAATTTGAATATTTTAAACTTCCTTTAGACCGTGTGCATCCGGATTTATTGAAAGAATTAAGGAATACAGTTAATTCTTTGATTGAAATTAAAGGTGATATATTGATCCTAAAACATCTATATACGGAGCGTAGGCTAACTCCTTTGAACATGTATTTGGAGGATTGTAGCTTGGAGGATGCTAAAGTAGCAGTGGAAGAGTATGGTAATGCCATATTGCAGTTGGCGAAAGCCAATATCTTTCCTGGTGATATGATGACAAAGAATTTTGGAGTAACTCGACAGAAAAGGGTGATTTTTTATGATTATGATGAAATTGAATTCTTGACCCAGATGAATTTTAGGGAAAAACCTAAACCTAAAACTTTTGAGGAAATTTATGCCGCAAGTCCCTGGTATGAAATTGCCAAAAATGATGTCTTTCCTGAAGACTTTAAACGATTCATGATTGGTAGAGCAGATGTCAAGCCTTATTTTCTAGATTTCCACAAAGACCTGTTTGATCCAGAACACTGGAGAAGTATTCAGAAAAGAATTGAGAATGGTGAGTTTATCCATGCTTTCCCTTATCCGGATTATATGAGATTCAGGCCACATGAACCAGTATGATATTTAAAACCGATCTATGTAATTTGATGAAAACGATAGCGGACTCTAATAGCTTATAACCTAAATACAAAATACTTTTTTTTGACGTGATCCAACTTAATTCTTATATCGTATATTTTGGATAATTGGAGTTAATTAACTAATATTCAGTAAGTCAAACAAATAAAATTATAACAATTGATTTATTTACCGGTTATAATTTATGTTTCCTTCTTAGAAGAAAATAAAACTTCACTCTTAGTACCACAAATTTCTTCATCATGTTTGTTTAGATCTCTTAAATTTCAGAAAAATGAAAAAAGCTCAATGGTTTATCATCCTAGCTGGTCTCTTATTTACATCATGTTTTTCCTCTAAAGATTTTGTAGCGGAATATGATTACGATTATAGAGGCAATTTTAAGAAGTACAAGACATTTGCCTTTATGGAGGATACTGGAACAGATTCAATAAAGCATATCCCCATAATTGATAAAACGATTATTTCAAGACTTAACTCCCAAGGGTTCAGGCATCAAATCGCTCAACCTGATATTTTAATTTATTACAAGTTATTTATAAACCAGGTTCGTTACAGGGGATATATCCAACCTGAATTTGATAATTGGTTATCAGCAAGGGGGCTGGAAATACTTAAGGAAGAAGAAAGAAAAGAAGAGCTAATGAAAAAGAAGGGTTTAGAAGAGCTTAATGAAGAAGAAAATGAAAGAGAGGCTGGTGAAGATTATGATAATATCAAATACTACGAAAATGAAGGGATGCTGATTATTTATGTGATAGATTACAAGAAAAATAAAACCATCTGGCAGGGATATACTGCTGCTGATTTTGATATCAATTCTCCCAGCATAAATCTAGACCTTACCCGTGCTACTTATAAAGTAATGAACCAGTTTCGTTTAGTGACAAATAATTATACGTTTTAAATAATTGATTTGACTGAGCGAGCCCGCCTCTGAAGTCTTAAAGTTAACATACCTGCCTTCAATAGGCAGGTTTTTTTATACTAGCTATCAACACATATTTTGCTGCTCAGTTATGACTTATGATAGTCCATTCGATGATTAAAATTATAAATTATATCCTATAAATCTTATTTAATATTTTTTCGCTGAATACAATTCAATAAATTGTTAAGTGAAAGATATAAGATACTAAATTATCAGCTTATAATAATTGTAAAATTTAGCATCATCTTATTATTCGATAATAATCTTTTGAACACAACCTGAAACTAAAAAGCGTTAAGAATGAAAAGAAAGGCATTATTATTTTTGATTTTTCAAGTATTCTTTCACCAAGTTTTTGCCCAAGAAGGAACCAATGCAAGTGAAAAACCATCAAGTTCAGAACAAAAAATTAAGATCATTTGGTTGCCTGTTTTGGCTTCCAACCCTGCCAATGGATTTATGATTGGTGTCGCACCATCTTCCAATTGGCTGATGGGACCAATAGAAACCACCAGCTATTCATCGGCCTTGGGCTCCTTAATTTACACTACTAAAAAACAATTTTTATTCACCCTTAAGGGGTCAGTATACTTTAAAGATAATAAAAGCATTTTAATGCAAGATGTCAGGTATTTCAAAACTTCACAGCCCACTTTTGGCCTCGGTACAGGAGATGGTTCTAGTACATTAGCTAGTAATGGTTTTGAGTACGAAGACGGTAATTACAGTAAAGGTATTGATGAAGCACAAATGATGAAGTTTAATTTTTTCAGGCTTTATGAGACCTATTTTAAAAGAATTAATGATAATGGATTTTACTTAGGACTAGGTTATCATTTAGATATTCATTCAAAAATCGAAGACCAGTTATTAAATCTAGAGTCAGAACCTAATGTGATCACCAGCCATTATGCCTATTCGACTAAATATGGCTTCGATCCTGAAAAATATACGCTTTCAGGTGTTTCAGTGAATGCACTTTATGATACACGTGATAATACAGTAAGTCCTTATAAAGGCATGTATGCTTTAACAACCCTGAAATTTAATCAAAAATGGTTGGGTAGCTCTAAAAATTCCTCTTCACTTTGGGCGGAGTACCGTACATATTTTAATCTTAAAAAAGAAAGACCTAGAAATTTATTGGCTGTTTGGGCATATGGAAATTTTCAACTAGGAGGTCAGTTACCTTATTTGGATCTCCCAGCCCTAGGATGGGACCAATTTGGGCGCTCTGGCAGGGCCTATCCACAAGGCCGTTTTAGGGGACAGTCTTTAATTTACGGGGAAACCGAATGGCGTTTTCCACTTCAAAAAGATAAAGATAAATGGGGAGGCGTATTATTCTTAAATGCAACATCTGCCACCAACACGGATGCGGATATCAGTATTTTTGAAAATATTAATACTGGTTATGGACTAGGAATTAGGTATATGCTTAATGAAAAATCAAGGACAAACCTTTGTTTAGATTATGCTTTTGGAAATAATGGTGCACATGGATTTTATTTAAGTGTAAACGAAGTATTTTAATTGGTGAATCATTTGAAAATGGATAATTATTTTATTTGTATATCCGCAATTGCACCAGTAAGTTTTACCATTCAAAACATTCCCTATGAAGGGAATACATATCTCTAAGAATTACTAATTTAATTCTGTGTAGATCCGTGGAATCTCCCGATAAATCGGGACAGGCTGTGAGAAATAAGTTTACGGTCATGTCCTGAAATAGGTTGACACAATTTAATTGAAAATTGTAAACCTATAATCGGACAAAATGAAGGATTTGGAAAAATTTTCCGAAAATGCACGTAGAAAAATTGTAAGTGAAGTTCTCTCCGGTTCCGTGTCCAAGGAACAGGCAAGAAATATTTATGGTATCAGGAGCAAATCCGCTATATTGGAATGGATGAGGATTTTTGCTGGTCTGCCCAGGAATGCCCCCGTAGACCCTG
>NZ_JACODZ010000007.1 GCF_014280965.1 Echinicola salinicaeni | reverse complement strand
CGACCTAGCCAGAAGAATTTGGGCGGTACGGCGCAGGGGATCCACCTCTTCCCATCCCGAACAGAGAAGTTAAGCCCTGTCGCGCCGATGGTACTGGGGTTACACCCGGGAGAGTAGGTCGCCGCCCTCACTTATCATGGGCCCTTTCACATCACGTGGAAGGGCCTTTTTGCGTTTTATAGGGTTTATGTTTTACGTTGTTTTTTTCTTTTACCATCTATAAAAAATGATATTTAGTTTTTTGTTTTTTCTACCTATACTAAACAGATTCTTTTTTAAATTACCTTTTAAATAAATTTCATTTTATTATGAAAAAAATAGCATTAATTACTGGCGCTACATCAGGAATAGGTAGAGCGTGTGCAATAAGCCTTTCTCAAGAAGGATATGATATTATTGCTACTGGTAGAAGAGAAAGCCGACTTAGAGAATTAAAACAAGAATTGGCAGTAGATATTGATTATCACTATATGGTATTTGATGTGAGTGATAGGAAAGCTGTTGAAGATGCGTTCCAATCCTTGGATGCATCTTGGAAGGAAATTGATGTTTTAATTAATAATGCAGGTAATGCACATGGATTGGATTCAATTGATGAAGGGAATGTAGATGATTGGGATGCGATGATGGATATCAATGTTAAAGGTTTATTGTATGTTTCAAGGCAAATTATGCCTTTGATGCGGACCAGAAAATCCGGACATATTATCAATATAGGATCCATTGCGGCCAAGGAAGTTTATCCTAACGGTAATGTGTATTGTGCTTCAAAGCATGCTGTTGACGCGATCACTAAAGGGATGAGGCTTGATCTCACCAAGCATGGTATAAAGGTAACAGGGATTCACCCAGGATTGGTGGAAACTGAATTTTCTCTAGTGAGATTTAAAGGAGATGAAGATGAAGCAAAAAAAGTATATGATGGCTTTGTTCCTTTGAAAGCTGAGGACATTGCTGATATAGTCACCTTTGCTGTAACGAGGCCTAAACATGTTGTTATGACAGATATTACGGTATTGGCAGGTGATCAAGCCAACAGTAACACTGTATATAGGAAATAATATGCGTGGATTATATACATGTTTATATTGGGGTTTAGTATTGTTTTATGGCTCTTGCAGCTCTAAAAAGGATGATCAGGTCAGTCTAGAAACACACAATAACGATTCAATAATTGTAGGTGATATTGTAGAAATAGAGAAAGATACTATTAGTGGTCTTGAAAAAGGACTTATTTATGCGGGATTGGTAGATGTTAAAAGTGAATTGCCAGAGGTGTTTGTAGATTTGAAGTATAGTACTACAGATAACTTTTTTGGTGAAGATGTTTATGGTCCATTGACTAATTGCTATTTGCAGAAAGAAACTGTGGAAAAGTTAAAGGTCTCGTTAGCGTATTTAAGAGTTCATTATCCCGAATTAACGTTTTTGATTTATGATGGTGTAAGGCCTAGGTCCGTTCAACAGATCTTATGGGATAATTTGGATAAGCCAGATAGTATTAAACCTTTGTATGTAGCCAACCCCCAAAAGGGCAGTTTGCATAATTACGGTGTTGCCATAGATCTTACATTGGCAAATAAGGATACTGGGGAAGCATTGGATCTAGGGACAAATTATGATTTTTTTGGTTATCCCGCTTATCCTGATCGGGAAGCCGAAATGTTAGCTGCAGGAAAAATTAGTAAAGATCATATAAAGAGAAGAGAAATACTTCGTACAGCTATGAGGATGGGCGGATTTACCGGTATTGGCTCAGAATGGTGGCATTTTAATGCTTTTAGTTTAAAAGAGGCAAAATCTAAATTTGAAATAGTACCTTAATATATTTTATAATAATAAATTCAAACAATGAACCTATTGAAAAATAAAGTCCTTCAGATGGGCTTTTTGATGTTAAGCTTAATTTTATTAGTAAGTGCCAATTCATATGCTCAAGGCCAATTCAGGGCTTTGGTGTTTAGTAAAACTCAAGGGTTTAGACATCAGTCTATTCCCAATGCAGTTAAGGCGATTAAGGATATGGCACGAGACAGGGTTTTTAGTGTATATACTACTGAAGATGCTGCTGTTTTTACAGACGCGTCTTTAGCCAAATATGATTTGATTATTTTGGCCAGTACTACTGGGAATATATTAAATGAAGAGCAAAAGGCTGCATTTATTAGGTTTGTCCAATCGGGTAAAGGAGTGGTCGGAATTCATAGTGCTACCGACACTGAATATGATTGGGAATGGTATACCAAAATGATTGGAGGACAGTTTAAGCACCATCCTGCCCAGCAAACCGTTAGGATTAAAGTAATGGATGCTGATCACCCATCAACTTATCATTTAGCCAATAAATATTGGTTATGGACAGATGAGTTATATGAATATCAAAACTTCAATGCAGATGTAAATATCCTGTTGCAATTAGATGAAAGTACTTATGATGTAGGTACAAGAAATGGCAAGAAGATGGGGATGGGAGATGTTCACCCTATCGCCTGGTATCATGAATATGATGGTGGAAGGGTGTTTTATACTGGTTTAGGTCACGTTGAAGCAGCTTATGAAGATCCTGATTTCCTTAATCACCTTTATGGAGGAATATGGTGGGCTGCTAAAGGCTATCCACTTCAGTAATAATCTATCCTGTAGCAATTAAAGAATCTCCTTCAAAACGGCAGCATAAATATCATGGCCGCCTTTGTAGGAGATTTTTTCTTTTTTAAGGTTTAATCTTTTCATAATCGTCTCTTGCTCTAATAATCGTTCTTCCGTGAGGAAGGGATCATTGTCTCCCCAGATCAAAATAATGGGCGTGTTATGCAAAGCATTATGAACCTGGCTGAGATCGATATCATGTGCAATGCCCCCACCCCATAATATCAATTTATTTATTTTTCTATTCGACTGCGCTGCCCATCTGGTAGCTGTGGCACTTCCCTGTGAAAAGCCGAGAATATTGATCGTTGGTAGCTTCTTGAAATTACCCAGTATTTGTTCTAAAACAGCATTTAAAAATTGGTTATTATTTTCTATGGCAAGTTCCCGTTGATGCTTGGTCATCCAATTGGCCCCAACTCTTCCTGTAAATCCTTTTAAGTAATTATAATTCATGGCTTCAGGAGCAATGATCAATCTGTCCTTATCAAATATGGATTCAAATTTTCTTAAAAAGAAGGGAGCTAGTTGGCCATATCCATGTAGTACGATCCAGACTTCATTTTCTTCTCCAGTAGGTGTATGAGAAGTTAAAAAAGAGGCTTTACTTTGAAAGCTGACTTCTTGGTACATCTTTATTTATTTGAAATTATTGAATTTGAAGGGTAGCAACTGACTGATATTGTCAGCTTTAAATATTTGCCCTGAGGGATTTAGCATATAGATTTCTATCTCCTGATTAAATTTTAGCTCATATTCATTGATTGTCTGTCTGCAAAGTCCACAAGGAGAAATGGGGGAGTATTCCTCGTCTCTGATTGATTGAGCAGCGATAGCAAGTTTTAAAGGGGCTTGGTCAGGGAAATTGGCATTGGCATAGGAAAGTACCACACGCTCGGCACATATTCCAACGGGGAAGGCAGCATTTTCTTGGTTATTGGCAGAAAGCATCTCACCGTTTTTTAACAGCAGGGAAGCGCCAACTGTAAACTTGGAATAGGGTGCATAGGCCTTTTTCATTGATTTTTCTGCCAATGATATCAAGGCCAATTCCCCGTCGTCAAGTTCTCCTTGTTCAAGGATGTGTAAACAAACACTTTTTGAGATTTTTTTTGCCATCAAGATTTTGAAATAGGGTATGCTATTTAAATAGATTGATAATTTAACCTTTAGTCTAAGGATTTAAAAGGATAAATTTCTTCAATATAAAAATATTTGGCATCTTCGATAAACCCACAATAATAACAAAATGAAAACGATTTTAGTAATCGGTGCTGGAAAATCCTCCCGTGTTTTGGTAGATTATTTACTTGAACAAGGCACTATTAAGGATTATAATTTGATCCTCGCTGATGCAAAAGTTGACTTGGCTGAAAAAATGCTTATGTCCCATAACAGAGGCCAAGCTATTCAGCTGAATATAGAGAACCAAGAGGAAAGGAGAGGGGTCATTTCAAGAGCAGATGTAGTTGTGTCAATGCTTCCCGCTTTTTTACATCCATTTGTGGCAAAAGACTGTCTTGCGCTGGAGAAACATTTCTTCTCTGCCTCCTATGAGTCAGAAGAGATGCGTCTTTTAGGGCAAGAAGTAGCTGAAAAAGGCCTTTTTTTTCTTAATGAATGTGGCTTAGATCCTGGGATTGACCATATGTCTGCCATGAAAATTATTGATGAGGAAAAAGCTGGTGGGAGTACTATTGTACTTTTTAAATCTTATTGTGGTGGAGTGCTCTCTCCAGAAAGTGAAAAGGATAATCCTTGGAAATATAAGTTTACCTGGAATCCCAGAAATGTAGTTCTGGCAGGTCAGGGAGTATCCCGGTTTATCAGAAATGGAAAATATAAATTTGTCCCCTACCATATGCTTTTTAGAAGGACAGATGCGGTGAATTTTGATGAAGTGGGGGAGTTTGATGGATATGCCAACAGGAATTCATTGGGTTATAGGTCGGTTTATGGGCTGGAGAATATTCCTACGATCATTAGGGGTACTTTAAGGAGAGCTGGTTTTTGTAAAAGTTGGGATGTTCTGGTTCAGCTAGGTTTAACTGATGATACTTTTAAAGTAGAACTTCCAGAGGGTTTCACTATGCGTGAATTTTTCAATGCCTTTTTACCATTTGATCCAGTTCATAAGGCCGAAGAAAAGTTACAGAACTTATTACCATGGGTAGATAGTGAGATTTTATATAAGCTGGAGTGGCTCGGTCTTTTCAGTAATGAGGCCTTACCTTTACTTAAGGGGAGTCCTGCAGAAATGCTCCAAGTTATTTTGGAGAAAAAGTGGGCCATGCAAGCTGACGATCATGATATGGTGGTGATGCAGCATCAATTTGAAGTGATCACAGCCAACGAAGAAAAAAAACATATCCAATCAAGCTTGGTGATAAAAGGAGAGAATAGAGATTATACAGCAATGGCAAAAACAGTTGGATTACCACTTGCGATAGCTGTGGATATGTTTTTGCAAGGAGAGATCAAATTGACTGGATTATATTTGCCCACCAAAGTGGAAATTTATAGACCTATTTTGAGGAAGCTTGCAGAAAAAGGAATAGGGTTTAAAGAAGAGGTTTGCTATGAATGATTCTTTAGAAGATCATTAAAAAATCTTTTAATAGGCTTTTGTATTCAGGGGTATAATTGAAATTTTCATCCTTAATACAAATGGTTATTGGATCTTTGACTGAAGATTTATTGAAGGAATAGGATTTGATATGTCTTAAAATCTTGGTGCTTGATCTATCCTTTAATGCATAGAATTTTTCTGGGGAGAGGTTAAAAAAAACAGCAATTTTCTCCAGTTCCTTCATTTGATTGGGAGGAAGAATTACCCAAAATTGGCCTTTTTGAGGATCCAGTAATCTAATGACACCTTTTATCAGGTCACCAAAGGGTAATTGGTCATTGTGGAGCGCAAGGTTACGCTGGTCATTTTTTGATTTATTATGATTGGTATAGTAAGGAGGGTTGCTTACGATAAGTTCAAATTTACCAATCTCAGATTTTGAAAAATCTTGAAATGAACCCTGTTCAATATTCACTCTGTCTGACCAAGGGCTTGTTTTGATGTTCTGGTCAGCTTGAATAAAGGCCTTAGCGTCAATTTCCAATGCTTTAATTTGAGCTTTTTTAAACCTTTGTGCCAACATCAAAGCAATTACTCCTGTCCCACAACCTATATCAAGAATATTGTTAGGTTGTGACTGGTGTGCCAGAGCTCCCAATACAGCTGCATCTGTACTGACCTTCATGGCGCATTGGTCCTGATAAATAGTGAATTGCTTAAATTGGAAATAATTATTGGCCATTATAATTGGAACTAACCGTTTTCTCGCTCATAAACCTCGTCTATAAGCAGCTTTTTTGATTCTGCAGCATCTACAGCCAACTGGTCACATCGTTCATTTTCTGGATGCCCTGCGTGTCCTTTTACCCATTGGAATTTCGGCTTATATTTATTGTGTAATGGGATATAACGCTTCCATAAGTCCACATTTTTCTTGTCTTTGAATCCCTTCTTTTGCCAACTCCATATCCAACCTTTTGTAATGGCATCGACGACATATTTGCTGTCTGAATAGATTTTGACAGGAATACCTTCTACCCTAATGGCTTCAAGCCCCTTGATTACTGCTAGCAGTTCCATCCGGTTATTGGTAGTTAGTCGAAATCCCTCAGAAAGCTCCTTTTCATGCTGTCTGAATTTCAAAATCGTACCATAACCTCCATTTCCAGGATTCCCCTTTGCTGCTCCGTCAGTGTAAATTAAAATCATGTTCAAAAGTATAAAAAAATGTCAGCCATTTCTAGCTGACACTTTATTTCATCAAATATTAAATGACTATTAGAGTGCCTCAAAAAGGTTCGTTTTGAAAATTTTGATGGCAATGGATAGTAGGATGATTCCAAAAATCCTTCTCAATACATCTAGGCCAGTTTTCCCAAGCTTTTTTTCCAGCCAATTCGTGCTTTTCAATACGATATATACTATTACGAGGTTGATTAAAATACCAATAGCAATATTTGTTTGAGCAAACTCTGACTTTAAGGTCAAAATAGTAGTCATTGCTCCTGCACCTGCAATTAAAGGAAAGGCAATAGGAACAATAGAAGTACTGGAAGCATCAGCCTCAGGATCTGGCTTGAAAATTTCAATGCCTAAGATCATTTCTGCGCCTAATGCAAAAATGATCAATGCACCTGCTATGGCAAAGTCATCTACCCCAATACCAAATAGGTTGAGGATGTTTTTTCCTAACAGGAGGAAAAGGACCATGAGGATTCCTGCCACAATGGTCGCTTTTTCAGACTGAATATGCCCTGATTTTCGACGCAGGTTGATAATGATGGGAATAGAACCCAAAATATCAATCACCGAAAATAGGATCAGTGTGACCGATAGAATTTCTTTGAAATCAAACATTGTTAAAATTTTGCCGCAAAAGTAAAATTTTAATTTGGAATAATTTCAGATTTTGAATTAATATTCTTTTAGGAATTTAGTTAATTTATCGAACTCAGCATCACTGATAGCAGGGAAGTTAGCTATTCTAAAGCTGGTAGGCTTTAGCGGGCCATAACCACTCCCCATTTGCATTCCTGCCTTTTCAGCTGCCGCCTTAATTTCCTTGATAAATTCTTCCTTTCCTGAAATTCCCATAACTGTTTTACTTCTGGTTTTTGGGTTTTGGACAAGCATCATCAATTTTTCCGAATTGGCAATGGTGTTCTCCAGAGTTCTCATTCTTTCTCGAAGTAGTTGGTCAGTCTCCTGTATTTCCGGTCTATCCTCCAAGCTTCTTTTCAATAGATAGATTCCCAAGACATTTGGGGTATAATGCGTTTGATAATTGGCTGCATTTTGGAGTATGAAACTTAGTGAATTGTATCGGCCAGCCTCTCCCTTATGGTTACATTTTTCTATGGCCTTTGGGGAAAGTATCAAGATGCCCAGGCCAGCAGGAAGCCCAAAACATTTTTGTACCGATGCATACCAAATATCAGCCAAGGTGAAGTCCAGTTCAATCCCAGCCATGGAAGAGGTGGTATCCACAGCGATCATTTTATTGGGGTATTTTTGACCTAGCTCAGCAATCAATTCCTTGCTCACTTCTGTGGCGTTGGATGTTTCATTTTGGGTAATTGCGATAAGGTCAAATTTCTCGTCAATATCCAGAGCGGCTACGTCCAATTCTGTTTCAGTATCCAGTTTCAGTGATTCAGTTTCCTTGTTTAAATGGGAGGCAAAGTTCAACCATTTCTTACCAAAAGAACCTGAATAAATATGGAAACTTGCTTGCTCAACAATTGACTGGGCAATGATTTCCCAGTTTTCAGTAGCACTTGATGTGAAAAGCAATTTATAATCATCGGGAACATGAAGTTTTTCTTTAATCAGGGTTTCCGTTTCCTGATAGAGGTTCATAAATGTAGCACTACGGTGGTTAGCACTTAATATGCCTTGATTAAAAGCATCTTGTAAGTATTCTGCTACTTTGTCATAGACCTTGGAAGGTCCTGGGGAAAATGTGATCATCTGTATTGGAGGTTTGTTATGATTGAAGAAAATACTGTAGACCTAATTCGTAACCTTTTAGGCCTAACCCAGCTATCATGCCCACGCATTCTTTTGAAATAATGCTTTTGTGACGAAACTCTTCTCTTTTGTAAATATTAGAAATATGAATTTCTAAGGTAGGAGTCGTCACTCCGGCAATAGCATCTGATATAGCTACGGATGTATGGGTGTAAGCCCCTGCATTGAGTAAAATTCCATCGTAATTAAAGCCTACTTCGTGAATTTTATCTACCAGTTCTCCTTCAATATTGCTTTGGTAATAAGATAATTCTACTTTTGGGAAGGTCTTTTGAAGGGTTTCAAAGTATTCTTCAAAGGACTGCTTTCCATAAATTTCTGGTTCTCTCTTGCCTAAAAGGTTTAGGTTTGGGCCGTTTATTATCAGTATCTTCAAAATATAAAATGGTTTTTAGCTTTTACTTCCAAATATTGGGCAAAGTTAAGTATATGCCAGTTGATTTGGACAAAAAAGCCAAGCTTAAATTTTATCTTTGGATCAAAATATTTTTGTATGGATGGGTATTGGGAAAAATATATCAAGCAGTTTGTCTATTATTTGAAGATAGAGCGGTCTTTGAGTCAGAATTCAATTTCTGCTTATCAGCAGGATATAAAAAGATTGGCCCATCATTTCAAGGAAAATTATCCTGATCTAAAACTCTCAGGACTACAACTGGAACATTTGAGGTCTTTTGTTCATGAATTGGCATCCATGGAAGTTTCAGAGTATACACAAGCTAGGGTGATTTCTGGAATAAAGGCATTTTTTAAATTCTTGATGTATGAGGATATAATTTCAGAAGATCCCGCGGTACTTCTGGAAGCTCCTAAGTTGGGTAGGAAATTACCGGATACCTTGAGCTATTATGAAATCAACCAAATATTGGAAGGAGTTAAGTTAGGAGAGGCTGAAGGCCATAGAAATAGGGCAATACTTGAGGTGTTGTATAGTAGTGGTCTTAGGGTGTCAGAGCTCACTGAATTGAAACTTTCAAATGTTTTTACGGATATTGGATTTTTACGGGTTATTGGTAAAGGGAATAAGGAGAGGTTGGTGCCAGTAGGGAAAGATGCTTTAAAGTATCTCCAAATTTATTTAAAAGAAATTCGCCGTAATCAAAAAATAGCAGCAGGTCATGAGGAGTATGTTTTCTTGAACCGGCGGGGCAAAAAGCTAACTAGGGTAATGGTGTTTTTAATGATAAAGAAAATTGTAGCAGAAGTGGGGATTCATAAAAAGGTCAGTCCCCATACTTTTAGGCACAGCTTTGCAACGCATTTAATAGAAGGAGGGGCAGATCTCCGCGCTGTACAAGAGATGCTGGGGCATGAAAGTATTACTACTACAGAGATATATACACATCTTGATCGTGAATATTTAAGGCAGGTGTTGACAGAATTTCACCCAAGAAAATAAGTCGTTTTGGGTAGACAAATAAAAAAAAAACCAGCCTGTAATGGCTGGTTTTAATGTTTAGCATAAAAGCGTCAAATGATTCCGCTTATTCATCCAACTTAGTATAAGGGATATTCATTTTCAATTCCCATGTACCAGTATCATTGATTTTAACACCCCATCTGATATAGGCATGGTTCCTGATTTTACCTGTTTCAGGATCTTTAAACGGAGCCCAGAATTCTTCCCATTCAGCATCTGTTTTAGGTCCATTATCTGCTTCGTAAGCTTCAGTGTCCACAACAAAGGCACTGCCCTTGGATAGGTAATACATCAAGTAAGAGCTATTACCGCTATAGTTCCTGGCATATTGTGGAAATGGAGGAGCTGGTAAAAAGAAAGAAGTCTTTTTGGTTCCTTCAACGGTTTCTACAGAGTTGTCATGATAATTTTGTAGATAGGACGATCCACTTGGGTAAAAGGTGATTTCATCCGTATCTAAAGCGTTTCCATAGCTATCTTGGATAATCATATCTACTTGTACAGAGTTAGCAGGTTCGTTGCTTACTTTCTGTATAGAGAAGTAAGGATTGGTACCATCAAGGACACTAGGGATATTTTCATCGCCAGATCCTGAAATTACACCTGTGTGGGCAATAGTACTGCCTTCATCCGAGTCTAATATCAAACGAGATCTCATTTCTGTAGGGAACTCTACTGCTTCAAATGGCTCCAGTTTAATAACCGTGTAGTCTTGGAGCAATTTTGTCCCTTTGATATTAGAAACTTGTACATCAGCCTTGAAAAGGTCGTTTTGAACAAACTTTGTAGCTTGAGTAAAGGCGAATTCTCCACTGACTTCATTCATCATAATGGATGGTTCTTCTGAAAGCTCTAGTTTTGCCTCTGCAAGTGCTAGGGTAGTATCAGTATCGCCGTTAAAAGCTTCTTTCCAAATGCGGATTTCATGGGGTTCCAGTAGTTCATTGTTTGGATTACCGTCCATATCTGTGAAGCCAACAATTTCCCATTTCATTGGGGCTGTGGAGTTTTCGATTGCTGGACGTGCAGAAACAGAAAAAGCTCCTCTTGCAACGGTTATGGTATCTTGAGTAGAATGAACGTTATCACTCAAATAACCTATTTCAGGAGGGGTACAGGAGACCACTCCCAAAAATGATAATGCTAATATTTGATATAATGCTTTTTTCATTTTCAAAGTGTTTTGGTTGAATAATGATTTACTCACTATCATAATTAAATAGGATATGGGTGCCTTGTAATACATGTATTACTCCGCTGGTGGACAATAAATTAGATGATCTGACTATGACTACATCATCATCATCAATACTGTCCCATTCATCCCATTCCTCACCATTTTTATAGGTGAAAAACACATATTCAGGAAAGCTGCTCAATTGGTTAGTGTATTCTTCTCTTGGTTCAAGAGAAATTCTTTTTTGCTCACCATTTAATGCAGTCAAAATTTCACCTTCCATTGTCATGTCTTCTCTGGTGATTTTTCCAGGGAAAATATAACCGCCCATATATTTTTGTAAAGTATCCATTGGGATGTCATTTACGGTGAATTCAGCTTCAGCATCTTCTTCCCTCATGTCTGCCAATACGGCGTTTACATATTTTTGGATAGAAAGATTATTAGGGGCAAACAGGGTGTTTTCTCCATTTACCTCATCTATCAGGTCTGCTCTTTCGATCAATAACGCAAGCGTGTCCAACTGCGAATGTGATTTTAGAAAGGTATAGGTATCAGAGCCTACATATGGACTACTTACTCCTCCATCCTCTAGGTAATCTTCATCAATACATGAAATGAAGCCGAGAGATATAACTAGTATATAGATATATTTTTTCATTATTCTTTATTTTAAAGGGTGATTACAAACGTCCTTGCCAATATTCAGTTTGAACTATGGAAGGATTCCTTAAAATTACATCAATGGAAACTGGCCAGAAATAACCATCCTTGGCTTTTCTATCACTGTTCATCCAAGAAACGCCTTCAAAATAATCCATTCTGATTCGGTCATAAGCCACATGTGCTTCTGCTACTAATTCAATCGCTCTTTCATCGAAAATAGCTTTGATTAGTCCTCTCTCATCTAGTGTTCCTGAATAATCTGGTACGCCTGCTTTGCTACGGATAAGGTTAAGATCTTCAATTGCCTCAGAATATTGGCCAAGCTTAGTGTAAGCCTCTGCTCTCAATAGATAAATGTCCGCAAGTCTGAAGATAAGAATGTTAGATTCTGAGAAAACTGCGTAAGGATCTTCAGATGCAGGATCATCAGAACTTAATGAATATTTGAGCGGGAAGGTTTGGTTACCCATTTTATCAAATTCATTAAAGAACAATTCCTTTCTTACATCATTTTCTCTTTCTGGTTCGATCATGAATTCAAACCCATAAAAATCTGGGTTCCCTTTTGGACCTGCTCCATTGTTTCCGTTCAATATAGGTTGGTCCAAGGTCATACCAGTGTGATTTCCACCACCTTTGCTCAATCTAAAAGACTCATCCATACCTGCATTGATATTGATTTCAAAAAGACCAGTTTTAGATTGTCCTTTGATCATTTTCTCGAAACCTTCTTGACCTTCTGTAACATAATCCACAAGGCTCGTGTTACTATTATTGATCACAGAAGTGGCAGCATCAATACTTTGTTGTACTAACTCATTATTACCACCCTCTCTACTTGCATACCAAAGAAGTACGTGGGCTTTAAGTGCTTCTGCACTTGCTTTGTTGGCAGTGATGGCCCAATTGTTTGATCCTGGACTGGCATATTCCAGTAATCCTATTGATTTTTCAGTGGTTTCAAGGATATACTCTAGTACTTCTTTTTCTTTCGATCTAGCAACTTCAACGATATATCCGTCTTCAGTGATCAGTTGATCTGAGGATTCGATCGATTCGTGTACGATTGGAATTTCTCCCCAGATTCTAGTCATATAGAAGTAGGATAAGGCTCTTACAAACGCTGCTTCACCCAAGATTCTGTTTTTTTCCTGTGAAGTGGTGAATAGCTCTTCAGGCATTCCTTCTACATACTGCTCAATGGTGTAGGCCCAGTTGGCTGCTCTATAGAAATGTTTCCATTCCTGAGTGTTTCCCCTGTAGGGTAAAACATAATTACCACTTCCTTCAATATAGTTGGTAATCCAGAATTTACTGTCCATCAAGGTTTTTGCAGGGAATTCTCCCCAGTGCAAAAAATTCGCTTGATAGGTCATCGCATATTTGAATAAGGCGTATGATCCTGCCAAAGCTTGTTCTGCTTCACTTTGAGAGCTCCAGTAGACGTCAGGGTGTGTAATACTAACCGGCTCTTGGTCAAGGATACTGTTGCAGCTAAAGATTAACGTCGAAAATAGCGTTAATATGGCTATGTTTATTTTTCCTAATTTTTTCATCGTTTCGTTTTTTAGAATCTAGCGTTTAGACCAACGGAAAATGTCCTGGCTTGAGGGTAGCCATTGCCCAATACATGACCGCGGGCATCCACCATAGAGGCATCAACAATCGACTTTGATCTTTGCCATTGGTATGGATTAAGAACAGAAAGATAAACTCTCAACCTACTTAATCCCCAGTCATTAATGATGGAATTTTTGTTGAAGTTATATCCAACGGAGGCATTGGTAATTTTCCAATAATCTCCATTTTCTATCCACATGGTTTGGTTACCTCTAAATGCATAGAAAGGACTTTCTCCTCCACCAGCAGGGAATAGGGCAGGGAAACGTACACCTGCAGCACCATCACCAGGTTGCTCCCAGAAACTATACTCACTTAAATCCGCTAGACCTGATGTGGCCCAACCGTTACCACCTCTGTCATATCTGTCCATATAGCTGTTGAGGACGGTGTTTTTGATATCTGCACCAAAGGAGAACTGGCTATAAGCCTGAACATACCATCCTTTGTAACGGAAATTAACGTTGAAGTTACCTTGGATATCAGGAACTGGAGAGTAATCAAGGGACATGATCTGGTCTCCTGCTTCATCCAATAGGTAATCACCATTGATATCTTCCCATATCGGCAATCCTGGTCTGATAGAAGCCCAGGCAGATTTTCCTGTAAGTGGTTCACCAGTGTAAGGGTTTACTGGAAGTTGCTCCAAATTATCAATGATATAATCATTGATAAATACTTTGTACAGGTTAAGTGGTCTACCTACAATATAACCGTAGCTTCCGACAATATAATCTCTGTTACCATTAGGCAATGCACTAACAAAGTTCTCGTTTCTTGCAAAACCAGCAGTAAGTTCTAATTTCCAGTCACTAGCTCTTGGGAAGATATCATAACGAATTTGACCTTCCCAACCATAGTTAAGTACGCCTGCTACATTGGCCTTGGCGTTATTGTATCCAGAATAAGAAGGGAATGCAATATCGAAGAATAGGCGGTCAGTACTTTTGTTATAGGCATCAAAGGTGATGTTCAATCTTTGATTTAGCATGGACAAATCAAAACCTAAGTTCCATTGTCTTGATTGTTCCCATGAAAGTTGGTCATTACCAATGGCGTTATAGTTAGGTACTACGCCGGTGATACCTCCATAGGAGGAAACACTCATTTGGTTTGATCCTAATCCTGCAGACAATCCTCCATATCCTAGGTCATAGGCGCCATATCTTAAGAAGTTTTGGCTAAATTGCTTACCATTGATACCCCAGCTTCCTCGAAGTTTACCAAAGTCTAACCATTCACCCACAGCTTCCTGTACAAAAGCCTCATCAGAGAATACCCAGCCTAGGGATACTGAACCAAAGTTTGCCCAACGAGAATCCTTACCGAATCTTGAAGAAGCATCTCTACTGTAGTTGACGCTGACTAAATACTTTCTTTTGAATTTGTAGTTGAATCTAGCATAATAGGAAACAAGCGCATTTGCACTGATGTCCGTGAAGCCTCCAATATTATCTTTCTCATATCTGCTGTTGATAACTTGAATGGCATCACTACCAAAGCCAACGGCATTGATTCCCATATCTTCATATTTATTATAGTCTATTCTGTTACCAGCAATAGCTGTAATTTCATGATTTCCTATGGTCTTGAAATAGTCCATGTACAGGTCAGATGCGTTGTTCTTTCTGGTATAAAGTGAATAAGCTGCATAACCGTCTCCGTTTGGTCTAATGGAAGAAGGCTCATAGAAATTTTTCTTGTTGGCATCATACTGGAAGGTAAGCTGAGAATTAAGCTTTAGACCATCAATCAGTTTTAGCTGAGCAAAGTTTGAAAAAGTAACTTTTAGCTGTTCATCTGTGTTCAACTTCTCGTCCAACTCTCCTTCAAGCGACTGAATCTTCTCGTCGGTAATTGAAAATAGAGAAGAGTTCAGGTTATTAGGACTTGTAGGAAGACTATTGTCCAAGTTAAATGAACCTCCTCCTGGGTTTCCTTGTCCAGTTTTATTATCAGTTATAGAAGAGTTGATGATAAACTGGTTGTTAAATCTTTTCCCTGCCTTCATGTTCATGTTGGCATTAAGGGTATATCTTCTGAAACCTGTGGCTTTGATAACCCCTTTGTCATCATTATACCCTAAGGAAACACGGTAATTAGAGGCTTCACTTCCTCCTCTCATACTCAGGTTATAGCGTTGAGAAACACCAGTTTGATAGAATAAACCTTGATAATCAACATTATTATTGAAAGCAGGGTTGATGCTATCTGTCAACATCATTGGTACATTGTTTGAAAGTAGGAAGTCATGATCCCACCATTTTTCCAACATGCCCATCTTTTCTCTTCTTTCTGCCGCACCTGCTAACATAGGCACCAATTGAGGAATTGGTTGAAAACCTATACTAGTAGAAAAATCAAATTGAGGCTTGTCAAGCGCAGCACCTTTTTTTGTTTTGATAATAATTACCCCGTTTGCACCTCTGGAACCATAAATTGCAGCAGCTGATGCATCTTTAAGGATATCAATACTTTCAATATCATTAGGGTTTAGTGAGGCTAGATAATCAGTGTTCGAAACACCGTATCCAGCAAGATCTTCCAAAGAAGTCTGTACACCATCTACCACATAAAGCGGGGTACTGAAGGCAGTAAATCTTTCTCCACCATCAAGGCCTCCTGATACTGTGGTATTACCTCTAATCATCAAGGCTCCTCTGGCACCTGGAGCACCACTGACGTTGACCGTCTGGATACCTGTTCCTTGAGTACCTATTAGCGAAGCTACATTGGTAACTGGAATAGCTTCCAAGTCTTCACCTTTGATACTGTTGGTTGCACCTGTAACGTCTCTTTTGATCACAGATTGGTAACCAACCACCACAAATTCCTCAAGCTCTGATTCTTCAGCTTCTAAAGAGATATTTAAGGTTTGATCATTGTTTACCGTTTTTTCTTGGGCTTGGTAGCCAATGAATGAAAATATTAGCGTTTTTCCTTTTTCAACGCCGATTTTAAAATTTCCATCGATGTCGGTAACCATTCCTTTGGTGGAGCCTTTAACTAGGATGTTTACACCGGGAATGGGTTCTTGGGACGCTGCATCGATGACAGTCCCACTTACTGAAATTGTCTGAGCTGCAACAAGTCCACTCAGACAGGTGATAAATAAAAAACTTAGTAGAGTTTTTAACATTTTTTAGTAGTCTTAGTTTTGTTAAAATTTTTCATAATAAAGAATGACAACGTTTTGTCTATTCTCAGTAAACCTTAATCAAGACTGCTCAAAACCTACCTGATTTGTCTTTTTCTTTATACATCAAGTTGACTAATTCATTGCTTTGATAGAGCTGAATGAAATAGTCAAGAGTTCCTATAATGTGTATCAATGTAGAAACTGTGATTTTTAAAAAAATCGAATTAGGTAAAGCGTTAAAGCATCAGATTAAGATACCAGGGCGCTAGGGTTTGGGTATTGTATTAGCTAAAGTGATTTTGGGTCAATT
The DNA here is from genome assembly GCF_014280965.1 of Echinicola salinicaeni. Taxonomy (GTDB): domain Bacteria; phylum Bacteroidota; class Bacteroidia; order Cytophagales; family Cyclobacteriaceae; genus Echinicola; species Echinicola salinicaeni. The sequence continues at coordinate 365,853 of NZ_JACODZ010000007.1, read as the reverse complement.
CATGCATTGAAGATTTCCTTTCAAATGCATTAAATCTTTTCTCATAACTAACTTTTGTGGTTTTGAATATAAGTAATATGTTACGAAACATAAAATTATATCCGTTATTTAGTTTCAAAACACTTCTTATATTTCATTTATTCGATAAAGTAAAATGCTTTATTAATGAATCGAAGATTTTGTCAATATTTAGGTGAAAAGGCCTACAAGTGTTTAAGAGTCATTTTTTTAAAGCTGAAAGTACTATTTGAACAGTGTTATCGGTTTCTAGTATTTTTATTAAGAAAAAAAATAAAAAATTTTCTTTTTCTTTTTTAATCAAAAAGAAAATTGATGTTTCGAATGGTTGTTATTTCTTGTTTGCTAAAGAAAGTAAGACTATAAAGGGCAATGGTTTGGTTATGTTTTGATGGGCAATGTTAAAAGTGATAGCTTGATTCAATAAGGGCTTTTTGCTAAAAGTGGATGATGTTAGGTATAGTATGGATTATTTCGATAGTACGGAATTGAGATCATGAGATTGGGTTCTTGTAAGTGTCGTTTTTTTGCTGAATAATGTGTTTAAAATATATTTTTTTGTATGTAAAATAATTTTACGTATATTCTACCATATTTTGTAAACAAACGACATATGAAACGGTTTTTTAAGATTGTTATTTACATTCTTGCTGTACTATTAATTGTTATTGGAGTGGGGATTGTCTACGTAAGCTTGGGTTTGCCCAATATAGATGCTCCTGAAGAAATTGAAATAGTAGCAGATGCTGAACAGATAGCCAGAGGTGAGTATTTGGCACACCATGTTATGCTTTGTATGGATTGTCATGCGCAAAGGGATTTTTCCCTGTTTTCAGGCCCTCCAAAACCTAATACTTTAGGAGCAGGAGGGGATAAATTTGATCATTCCATGGGGTTTCCGGGAGTGTTTATAGCTCCTAATATCACGCCTGCTGGCATAGGAGATTGGACAGATGGGGAACTTTTTAGGCTGATTACCACAGGGGTGAAGAAGAATGGAGATCCCATTTTTCCTGTGATGCCCTATCAAAGTTATGGTAAGTTGGATCCGGAAGATATAAAAGCTGTTATTGCCTATATTCGGACTTTAGAGCCTGTTCAGAATGATTTGCCTTCTTCTAAGGCAGATTTTCCAATGAATTTGATCTTGAATACAATTCCTCAACCTGCGGAATTAAAACCAATGCCTCCCAAAAAAGATGTGATAAAATATGGGGAATATTTAGTGACTGCAGGAGCTTGTGCAGATTGTCATACTAATTTTGAGAATGGAGCATATATAGGGCCGCGACTTGGGGGTGGCAGGGAATTTCCTTTTCCTGATGGAACAGTGGTTCGTTCTGCAAATTTGACTGCGGATGAGACAGGTATAGGTGATTTATCTGAGGATAACTTCGTAGCACTTTTTAAAAAGTATGAAACTGATCCGTTCCAAAATATTGCAGTAAAGCAGGGAGACTTTCAGACCATTATGCCTTGGGTGATGTATGCTGGGATGGATACGACGGATCTAAGGGCCATTTATAAATATTTGAAATCTTTGGAGCCTGTGAAAAATCAGGTGGAGAAAGTGTCATTTGCAAACTAAGTATATTAATAGATTGAAAAAGTGGATTAATCACTTCTAAGAAGTTGGGGATTCTAATTGAATCCCAACTTCTTTATTTTTCTTTTGGAAACATAACTTTTTAAAGAGCATCAAGGGGTTATGTTTTATTCCGTAATCAAGTTCAAATCGGTGTCCAGCCAAACCTTTTTATTTTTTGTAAGGTTCAGAGAGACTTTCCTGTCATTATAAAGAACTTCTTTGTTTTGATCAGATTTGCTTAGCAAACCAATTTTGACCAGTTTGCCTTCCTCCCATTTTATATCCACTTCAATATTTCCTCTTGCTACTAGGCCTTTTATAGTTCCAGTTTTCCAGCTTGGTGGCAGAGTAGGAAGTATCCTGATGAAGCCTTCATGAGATTGTACCAATAATTCTGCAACTCCAGCAGTAAAGCCAAAATTACCATCAATTTGGAAGGGAGGGTGAAGGTTAAATAAATTATTTCCAGTGGATACTTCTAGGAGCTTATATAGGTTTTCCTCGGCAGCTTCTTGATCTTGAAGTCGAGCATTGAAATTTATCATCCAGGCTCTGCTCCAACCGGTGCCTGCTCCTCCGTGTTCCAGCCGGTAGCTGATTGTTTTTTTAGCGGCATCAAATTCCTCAGGGGTCGATATTGTGATATCATCACCGGGGTGCAAAGCATATAAATGGGACATGTGTCTGTGCCCTTTTTCAGGTTCTTCAAAACTTTTGTTCCATTCCAATAATCTGCCGTCAGGTCCTATCTTGATGCCTGAAGTCAAAGATTCCCTTTTTACTTTTATCTCATCGGTTAATTCATCTTCAATTTCCAAGATTTTAGCTGCTGCCAATGTGTTGTCAAATACTTCCCTAATGATTTGGTGTCCCATTGCAGCTCCATATGAAACGGCAGCAGGCTTTCCGTCCTCTGCAAAGTAGGAGTTTTCTGGAGATGTTTCGGGGTAGGAAACGTATCGTCCTGTTTCCTCATCCAGTTCTAGCCAATCCAGGTAAAAGGCCGCAAAGGCTTTCAATGCAGGATAGGCCCTGTCCCTAAGAAAATTCATGTCTTGGGTGAACCTATAGTGCTCCCAATAATGCTGAGCGAGCCACCCTCCTCCATGAATCCATGCTCCCCAGTAGGGTTGGTTTGCTCTCATCCAAGGTGCCGCCCAAAGGTCAGTGGTGTGATGGATGACACTGCCCCTGTTGATACCGTACTGTTCCTTAGCGAGGATTTTTCCTTTTTCAATTAATCTGTCTCCAAAGTCAAATAAGGGTAATTGCATTTCTGCTAAATTGGTAGGCCCTGCAGGCCAGTAATTCATTTGTAGATTAATGTTTAAATGGTAATCAGCATTCCAAGGTGCTTCAATGAACTCATTCCAAATCCCCTGTAAATTTGCAGGGTTAGTGCCAGGTCTAGAGGAAGAGATTAGTAAGTATCTACCATATTGAAATAAGGTGGCAGCTAATCCTGCGTCTTTTTTACCTGTTTTAACTAATTGTAGTCTTTCGTCCGTAGCTAAGCTGTCCAATTCATGATTTCCCAAGTCAATGCTGACTCTATTATAGTGTTCTGAAAAATCATCTTTATGATCTTTCAGAATGTTATCTAATGATTTATTTTCAAGTTTAGCTAGGGTGGCTTCATTATTTGCTTTAAAGTCTTGGCTATAGAATGAAGTGTTGCAAACTATATATATGATCGCTTCATTGACTCCTGTGAGAGAGAGTGAATTTCCTTTTACAGTTGAGTTGCCTCCTTTGGTGCTGACTTTTAGCCGAGTTTCAAATTTTACCCCCGATTCTAATGGAGTAGGCTTGCCTTGTAGGATGGCACCATACTGAGTGACTTCTCCAGACATCACCAATTCATGTTGGTTGGGAACTGAAACCATTACTGTAGGATGACCTTTGTCTTCGGGTCTACTTAGGCTTAGGTCAAAATTCATTCCCTCTTTTGCATCCGTTTCAAGTTGAATTACCAAGACATCATCTACAGCGGAAGAAAATACATGTTCTGAGAAAGAAGATTCACCTACAGAATAGCTGACAGTAGCCAATGCATTATCAAAACTTAGGTCTCTGGTATAGTTTTCGATTTCAGCTTGCCTGTCAAAATCAATAAATAGATCGCCCATGGTTTGATGGGATCTTACAACTCTTCCCTTTGAAAACTTTTCCACAATTAGTCTGTCCGCCGCATGTACTTTTCCTTCTTTGATTAACTTACGTATGGCTTTGAGGTCTTCTGGATTTCCCTGAGATGTGCCCCAGTTTGGTCCCCCAGGCCAAAGGCTATCCTCATTGAGCTGAATATGTTCAATGTCTGTTTTTCCATAAATCATTGCTCCCAGTCGGCCATTTCCAACAGGCAAGGCCTCATTCCAGTTTTTGGCAGGTTGTTTATACCATATTTTAGTGTTGGTTTTTGAATCTTCTTTTGGTGTACATGAAAGGTTGATTAGTGTTGAAAAACAATAAATGATGATAAAAATCTTTTTCATTGGTAAATATGTCTAGTGTCCTATATATTGTTTGGGATTATTGTTGTTGAAATGCCATTAATAATAAAAGGCAAAAGCATCCTTTTGCTGGGCTAATTTAATCATTTAAGTTTTAGTGCAAGCGCCCTTTGTGTTCTTGTGAAAACTTAAGGCAAAAGGAGTTATCAATTTATTGCTGAATTAATTTCTTATGAAACCATCAATTTGATATAGCTTTCCATTGATTTCAATTAATTTAGCATTTTAAAATTAATCCATGATGTCTGTGTATAAGTCCATAATGAAGCCTTTTCTTTTTAGAAAAGGTGCTGAAGATGCCCACCATTTCACCTTCTCAATGACCAAATTGGCCTTCAATTTGCCTCTTGTCAAGGGGATTATCAAGCGCATGTTTTATTTTGAAGATCCTTCATTGGAGAGAGAAGTATTTGGTTTGAAATTCAAAAATCCTGTTGGTCTTGCAGCTGGATTTGACAAAGATGCTAAGCTAATAGATGAGATGTCCATGCTGGGTTTTGGGTTTATTGAGATAGGGACTTTGACTCCCAAGCCCCAAGATGGCAACCCGCAGCCTAGGCTTTTTAGGTTGCCAGAAGATGAATCGCTGGTTAACCGAATGGGCTTCAATAATGGCGGAGTGGAAGGCGCTATCAGTAGGCTTAAGAACAGAAAGTCCAAGGTGTTGATTGGAGGGAACATTGGAAAGAATAAGGTGACTCCAAATGATAAAGCCGAGGATGATTATCTTATTTGTCTTAAGGCACTTCATCCCTATGTGGATTATTTTGTGGTTAACGTGAGTTCTCCAAATACCCCAAATCTTAGGGATTTGCAGGAAAAAGAACCGCTCAAAAAGCTTTTGCTTTCCATTAAGGAGAAGAATGATCAGATGGATCATCCAAAGCCAATATTACTTAAAATAGCTCCAGACTTAACGGACGGTCAATTAGATGATATTATAGCCATTGTTCAAGAAACTAAAATTGATGGGGTAATAGCTACCAACACCACCATAGACAGGAGTAAACTGAGGACTCCGCAGGAAAAAGTAGAAGCAATAGGTGCTGGAGGTGTAAGTGGTAAGGTGTTGGGAAAAAGAAGCACAGAGGTAATTAAATATTTGGCAGAAAATTCCAATCATTCCTTTCCTATTATCGGAGTCGGAGGTATTTTCAGTGCTGAGGATGCTATAGAAAAACTAGAGGCTGGAGCAAGTTTGGTACAGGTTTATTCAGGTATGATTTATGAAGGCCCAGCGCTGATGAAGAGAATTAAAAAAGGCTTAAAAAAGTATTACAGCCGCTGATATTTTCTATATTTCAAGATTACAATTATCTTATTGTTCATTAAAAGTGGATCATTGAAGAATTATGGCTTCAAATACATATAAATCAAATACCTTCAGAAAGAAAGAAAAAGCCAAAAAGAAGAAACGATCTTTTAATTTTTCCATAGATGCCCTTAAGGATAAAAAAATAGCGTTATCCTTCGGTATTTTGTTTATGATGGTTGGTGCGTTTTTGTTTTTTGCATTTTTAGGTTACTTGTTTACTGGACCTTCGGATCAAAGCGTGGTCACTAGTGTAAGTGAAGAAGGCGTGTCTTTTAGGGAAAATGCAGCCGAAGCAAGAAACTGGCTGGGATATGCGGGTGCTTGGATTTCACATTGGTTGATATTCAGGTGGTTTGGCTTGGCAGCATTCCTCTTGCCTCCATTTCTATTTATCCTTGGATTTAAATGGGCCTTTAAGAAGACCTTGATTCCACTGACCCAATACAGTGCCTTTGGTTTGTTTTTTATTTTTTGGATTGGATTGTTGTTAGGTTATGTGGTCCATATTCTTGATGGCTTTAATTACCTTCAATTCCTAAGTGGAGGTTTTGGATATGAGATGGCGGTGCTTTCAGATGAATTTTTGGGTTGGGGAACCTTTATTTTGATATTTGGTTCCTTGCTGATCTTTGTCGTGTTTTTCTTCAATATAACACATATTGAATGGTTACAGGGAGATGTGAAGAGTGTAAGCGATGATGAGGGACAAATGGATGCTGAATTGGCAGTTTCAGCGGCTTCAACAGAAAGGGAGAGCGGCGCTGCCACAGAAAATGCTTCAGCTATTTTGGAAGAAGGAAATACAGAAGGCCTTGCAGACCTAGAGGAGGATTTAGTGGAAGAGGAAGATGATGGGCAAAGTTGGACCATCAAAAATGAAAAACCTACGAAGAACAAACCAAGCTCTCCAGAACCTGCTTTTAATATTGAAGACCAGGCCATGGTCAGTGAGGATAAAGTGCAGGAAGAGCGAGAAGGTGAAAAGAGGTTTACAGTAGAGAAAGCGGCCAAGGAGGAAAAGACGGTAAGTGAGGTGGAAAATTTAGATCCATATGATCCTACTTTGGACTTGGCTTCTTATCAGTATCCAAACATTGATCTTCTTAATGAGTATGACCAACAAAAAGTGACTGTTACCAGGCAAGAACTGGAAGAAAACAAAAATAAGATCGTAGAGACTTTGGTGAATTTCAAAATTGGTATTCAGGAAATCAAAGCCACTATCGGTCCTACCGTCACCTTATATGAAATTGTCCCTGATCCAGGAGTGAAGATTTCGAAAATCAAAAATCTCGAAGATGATATCGCCTTGAGTTTGGCAGCATTGGGGATTAGGATCATTGCACCGATACCAGGTAAAGGGACCATCGGTATAGAAGTGCCTAATAAAAACAGGGAGTTGGTAGCTGCCCGGTCTGTTTTAGGTACTGAAAAGTTCATGAAAAGTGATAAGGATCTTCCTGTTGCCTTGGGGAAAACCATTTCAAATGAAGTATTTGTCGTGGACTTGGCGAAGATGCCTCACCTATTGATGGCTGGTGCGACTGGACAGGGTAAATCAGTAGGTTTAAATGTGATTTTGGCTTCACTGGTTTATAAGAAACACCCTGCTCAGCTTAAGTTTGTTTTGGTAGATCCCAAAAAGGTGGAGCTTACTCTTTTCAACAAAATTGAGCGGCATTTCTTGGCTAAATTGCCGAATGCGGAAGATGCTATTATTACTGATACCAAAAAGGTAATCTATACGCTGAATTCCCTTTGTATCGAGATGGATAATCGATATGACCTTTTGAAAGATGCGGGATGTAGAAACCTTAAAGAATACAACGCCAAATTTGTGGCAAGAAAGCTTAGCCCTGACAAAGGGCATAAGTTTATGCCATATATAGTATTGGTTATAGATGAATTGGCCGATTTAATGATGACTGCTGGCAAGGAAATTGAAGCACCTATTGCCCGACTTGCACAGCTGGCAAGGGCCATCGGTATTCATTTGGTGGTAGCGACTCAGCGACCATCAGTAAATGTAATAACCGGTATTATAAAGGCCAATTTCCCTGCAAGACTTTCCTTTAGGGTTACCTCAAAAGTGGACAGTAGGACCATTTTGGATGCCGGCGGTGCTGAACAGCTGATCGGTATGGGGGATATGCTGCTTTCTCAGGGGTCTGATGTGATCCGTTTGCAATGTGCCTTTTTGGATACACCGGAGGTGGAGGCTGTCTGTGAATGGATCGGAGAACAGCGTGGATACGGTGATGCGTATATATTGCCTGAATTTGAGGGTGAGGATGGAGATAGTAATGTAGGTGATGTTGACTTGTCTGATAGAGATCCACTTTTTGAGGATGCAGCCAAACTGATTGTTTTGCATCAACAGGGTAGTACCTCATTGATTCAGAGAAAACTGAAGCTAGGCTATAACCGTGCAGGTAGGATCATTGACCAATTAGAGGCAGCTGGTGTGGTAGGGCCATTTGAAGGGAGTAAGGCAAGAGAAGTGTTGGTTCAGGATGAAGTTAGTTTGGAACAGTTATTGAGTAACCTCTAAAATGCTATAAAGCCTAAAATAGAAGGTTAATTATGTTAAAAAAAATATTATTATTTGCGGTACTTGTTTTGGGATTTCAGTGCCAGGTTTTGGCACAAAAAGACCCAAATGCAAAGCTTGTGCTTGATCAAGTGAGTGAACGGTATCAGTCGTTGAATGGCATTCAGGCCACTTTTGAATATTATTATTATAATGATCTTGATGGAGCAAGTCAGTCCAGTAAAGGAGAGGTTGCTGTCAAAGGAAATCGATATAAGTTGATTTTGGATGACCAGGAGATTTATAATAATGGAGAAACGGTCTGGACATATATCAAGACAGGAAATTATAAGGAAGTAACCATTAATACAGTCAGTGATGATCCTGATGAATTGACTCCCTCCAGTATTTACAACCTGTATAAAAAGGGGTATGATTATGCTCTTTTGGGAGAAGAAAGATTGGGGGGGAAATTAGTTCAGAAAATAAAGCTTACTGCCGAAAACACCAATGCCCAGTTTAGTACCATTGTTTTATATGTAGATAAAGCTAATAAGGATCTTGTAGGTTGGGAAGTTTCTGATGCTGACGGAGGAAGTTTTAAATATGAATTTAAAAATGTAAAAACAGATGTGGATTTAAACAATTCATTTTTTGCATTTGATGTGACGGAGCATGTAGATGTGGAGGTGATCGATTTACGCTGATTTATCCATTTAGTACGAAAAAGTTAAGAATAGCACAGATACTAAACGATTTTAAGTTTAGTGCGTGCTATTTTTTTTATTTTTGCCAAAACGATTGAAAAATGGACAAGAAAAGCCTCTTTAAGCAAATTCAACAAAAATCTTCTTTTCTGTGTGTGGGACTGGATACAGATCTGTCAAAGATACCCGCACATTTATTAAAGGAAGCAGATCCGGTATTTGAGTTTAATAAGCAGATTATCGATCATACAGCTGATTATGCGGTAGCTTATAAACCTAATATCGCTTTTTATGAGGCATTGGGGCCTAAGGGCTGGGAAAGTCTCCAAAAAACATTGGATTATATTCCAAAGGATATATTTACCATTTCTGATGCCAAAAGAGGTGATATCGGCAATACTTCTAAATTGTATGCCAAGGCTTTTTTTGAACAGATGAATTTTGATTCAGTGACGGTAGCACCTTATATGGGTAAGGATAGTGTAAGCCCTTTTTTGGAGTTTGAAGGTAAATGGGTGATTTTACTGGCCCTGACTTCTAATGAGGGAAGTAAGGATTTTCAAGTTTTGGAAACAGAAGGAGGAAAGCCACTATTCCAACAGGTATTAGAAAAAAGCCAGAAATGGGGAAGTGATGAGAATTTGATGTATGTGGTAGGGGCCACCCGGGGAGAAAAGATCGCAGAAGTTAGAAAATACGCTCCAGATCATTTCTTTTTGGTTCCAGGTGTAGGTGCGCAAGGAGGAAGTCTTCAAGAGGTGGCTCAATATGGAATGAATAAGGAATGTGGTTTGTTGGTGAATTCTTCAAGAGGGATTATTTATGCCTCAAACGGTGAGGATTTTGGTGCCAAAGCAGGAGAAGCAGCAAAAACACTCCAGCAGGAAATGTCACAATTACTAGATCAGTATTGTAAATAGTAGAGAGCTGTTAAGTAATTAATCGAACTATTCAATAGGCCTGTTTTCAAATAGAGAACAGGCTTTTTTGTTTAGAGAAAAAGGCCTTGATTTTTAGTTTTCGATAATTACCATTAAATTATTATCGTGCTGAGGTACAGTGCGTTTTCTTTTTAAGCTTAAATTTTTTAACAAATGAATTTTCAAGAGAATTTTATCCATGCCATATGGAAGTATCAGTATTTTGATAAGGGTGATTTGAGGACAAGTAATGGGCTGCCTCTGGAAGTAAAGAGAATTGGGTATTATAACTTGCATGAGGGACCTGATTTTAGGGAATCTCATATCAGTATAGATAGGTTGGAACATCATGGAAATGTAGAGGTACATCTAAAATCTTCTGATTGGTACCAGCATACACATGATAAGGACCGCAACTATGATTCTGTGATTTTACATGTAGTATGGGAGCATGACACAGAGATTAGAAGGACAGATGGGACGCTGATTCCAACCTTGGAATTGAAAGGAAAGGTCTTTTTGAGTGTGTTGAGGAATTATGAGCGGTTAGTGTCAGCAAAAAGCCCAATGCTATGTCATGAATTCTTGCCCGGAATAAATGGGATTATCAAGTTTTCAGCACTTGAAAAAGCCTTGGTGGAAAGGTTGGAAGAAAAAAGCCTGTTGGTGAGCCAAGAAATAGTTTCAACAGCTGGGGACTGGGAGGAAGTGGCTTATAGGTGGTTGTTTTATTGCTTTGGCTTTAAGGTCAATAATGCGCCAATGTTAAAACTGGCTCGGTCGGTTCCTTATAAAATACTGAAAAAGCATTCAGGCAAAAGAGGGATTCTGGAAGCTATATTGTTAGGGCAGGCTGGATTTTTCAATGGAGAAGCCCTTGATCAATACTCAGGATTTGGTCAAAGGGAGCATGATTTTTATCATAAAAAATATGCTTTGCCCGAACCAGTTTATTCTTCTGAATGGAGATTTATGAGGGTTCGACCAAGCAATTATCCTTCTGTTAGAATAGCTCAGTTGGCAGCTATTTTGGCTCAAAGTCCCAACCTGTTTTCTTTGATAACCAATGATGTCAAAAATATTAATGATTTGCAAGGAGTCTTTTCGGTGTCCACATCTTCTTATTGGGAATATCATTATTTCCCAAGTAAGGAATGCAAAAAGCGCCAGAACAGGTTGTTAAGTAAAAGGATAGTCCATTTGTTGGGGATTAATTTTCTAGTCCCCCTTTGGTTTTCGTATGGGAAATATTTGGATGATGAAAGGTGGAGAGAGCGTTGTTTTGATCTGCTACAGGAAATTCCTCCTGAGGAGAATCATATTATTTCAGGCTTTGTCGGTGAAGGTTGGGAGCCAACAAATGCATTTGATAGTCAAGGTATGATAGGTTTGCACCATGCTTACTGTAGTCAAAAGAAGTGCCTGAATTGTAAAGTAGGGCAAAACTTGCTCAATCCAAGTGATTAATGAATTTTGGTTAGCTTGGGATTTTGGCGTAATTTTGCGGACTAAACCAAAAATAGATATGGAAAAACCGGTAATCATTTTAGGTGCAAAAGGAATCGCACATCCTGCATTGGAAATTTTTAATAGCAATGAGGTAGTTGTGTATGGTTTCCTTGAGGAAGATAAAGAAATGCATGGTACAGAGTTGAATGTGGTGCCGGTATTGGGAGATCCGGAGGATGATGGCTACCTAAAGTTGATCGGCAAAAAGTGTGAGGCTTTTGTGGCTGTGGACGATAACAAATACCGACAGTTTTTGGTGAAGTTATTGAATGAGCGCAGAAAGGTTCAGCCGATCAATGCGATCCATAAAACTTCATATATTTCCACCGATGCGAGTATTGGACATGGGAATTTCATCAATGCAAAGGTGAATATTGGAGCAGGTACTAGTCTTGGCAGTCATTGTATCATTCATTCTGGAGCTATTATAGATCATAAGGTGACAGCAGAAGACTTTGTTCAAATAGGTGCTGGTGCAGTGATTAATTCTGGAGTGAGCATAGGAAAAGGTGCTTTTATTGGTTCAGGAGTAACGGTAGTTTCTGGAGTGAAAATCGGCGCAAATGCGAGAATTGGTGCTGGATCGGTAGTAGTAGCTGATGTAGAAGAAGAAAGTACCGTTTTTGGTAATCCTGCTGCTCCTATTAAGGCTTAAAATATTATATTTAATTATCATAAAAACCAGAACACCCTGCTGGAATCAGGGCAAAAGTTATGGAAAATTCAAATTACAGTGTACTCCTGTATTATTGCTATGCAGAGATCAAAGATGCTGAGGCATACAGGGAAGAGCATCATCTCTTTTGTATTGAAAACAATATCAGGGGTAGGATCATTATTTCATCAGAGGGACTTAACGGAACGGTCTCGGGCCTTAAAGAGGACTGTGAGAAATACATGGCCTATGTAAAGTCTGATCCAAGGTTTGCCAAGACAGATTTTAAGGTTGATGATTTTGATCGTCATGCCTTCGCAAAAATCCATGTTCGTGTTAAACCTGAAATTGTTCATTCTAGCTTAAGGCATATCAACCCGCTGGAGAAAACAGGTAAGCACCTGGAACCAGAAGAATTCAGGAAATTAAAAGACCAAGATGATGTAGTCATCTTGGATGTGCGTTCAAACTATGAACATGAATTGGGGCACTTCAAGAATGCATTGACCCTTGATATTGATAATTTCCGTGATTTTCCTGAAAAGGTAAAAGAACTGGAGCACTTAAAAGGGAAAAAGGTTTTGACTTACTGTACTGGAGGGATCAAATGTGAAAAAGCCAGTGCTTATTTGTTGGATCAAGGCTTTGAGGATGTTTACCAATTGCATGGTGGAATTATCAAATATGGCATGGAAGCTGGAGGAGAAGATTTCGAAGGGAAATGTTATGTGTTTGATAACCGATTGGCAGTAGATGTCAATAAGGTAAATCCTAAGGTGATCTCCAAGTGCCATTGCTGTGGGACACCTTCTGACAGAATGGTCAATTGTGCCAATCCTGAATGTAATATCCATGTGCCTATTTGTGAGGAATGTGGATGGGAGTATGAAGGAGCCTGCTCAGATGAATGTAAAGCGCATCCTGAAAAGAGAGAATACAATGGAACGGGGTATTACCAAAAAAACACCAATGGATATAATCCCTATAAAGGATTGCAAAGAAAACCTAATAAGGCTAAGATAAAATCCATTCTTCATGACTAAGGTTATCCCTGCATCGGAACTTATAATAAATCCAGATGGTAGTATCTATCATCTCAATTTGAAGCCAGAATTTCTGGCTTCAACTGTTATTACGGTAGGTGATCCAGAAAGGGTAGCTAAAATTACCAAATATTTTGACCATATAGAGGTAAAGGTGGCCAAAAGAGAATTTGTCACGCACACCGGTACTTATAAAGGGAAAAGACTGACAGTGATGAGTACTGGTATGGGGACAGACAATATTGAGATTTTTATGACAGAGTTGGATGCGCTGGTCAATATTGACTTGCAAACCAGACAGGTAAAGCCAAACCATACATCATTAGAAATAATTAGGGTGGGTACCTCAGGAAGCATGAGAGATACTATTCCTGTGGGTTCACTTTTGGCTTCAGAATATGGGATAGGACTGGATACCTTGATGCATTATTATACGGCAGAATATGGTGTTCATGAAACAATCTTTGCTGAGGCTGTGCAAAAGGATCTTGGGTTAAGCTTTATGCCATACTGTTTTAAAGGTTCCGATATTTTATTGGAAAGATTGGCGATAGGAGAGGTCATTAAAGGAAATACAGTGACCTGTCCAGGTTTTTTTGGGCCACAGGGCAGAGAAGTAAAGTTGAAACCGGCCATTCCGGATATCATAGAAAGACTTTCCAAAGTAAATATAGAAGGGCTACAACTGACCAATTTTGAAATGGAAACTGCTGGTTATTATGCTATGGGAAGTATGTTGGGTCATAAAATGCTAAGCCTGAATGCCATTGTGGCGAACAGGATCACTCAGGAATTTGTGGAGGATGCTGGTGAGGTGATGGAAAGATTAATTTTACATACCCTGGAAAGGGTTTAGGAAAATTTGGGGGTATATGATATCTAGGTGATAATGTAAGTGCTTTTTGATGAATGGTGAAACAAGTGTTTAAGTTATTGAGTTAAAGTAAAATAGGAGTTGTTTTAGGAGCATCTCGGGGGTTTTGCTTTAACCCGAAGAATGAATAGCATATAAGCTTGTTTCCATCACCAATGAACGCTACTCATGAGAAGCCTTTATCTCTTTTTATTCATTTCTGGATTTTTATTCATTAATTACCCTTCTTTTGGTCAGTCCACCATACTCAAAGGCAAAGTACATGATGAGCAAAGTGGAAAAGCATTGGAGTTTGCCAATATCGCCTTGCTTAACCCTGGAGATTCTACAGTAGTAACTGGTGGAATGACCGATTTGAATGGCCATTTTGAATTTGAGGCTTCGTCTGGGGAGTATATTTTTAGGGCAGGCTTTATTGGTTATAAAAGTTACCATGAAAGCATCAGTATTGGAGATAAGAAAAATCTGAATTTTGGTGTGATCAAATTGGAATCAGAGGCCTCGGACCTGGATGAGGTTTTGGTGGAGGGGGTAACCTCCATGTTTGAATCTGATATCGATAAGCGGCGGTACAATGTGGAAAATAGTATTGTTGCTGAAGGGGCTACTGCTTCAGAGCTTTTGGAAACTTTACCTTCCATCCAAGTAGATGAGGAGGGAAGTATTAGCATGAGAGGAAGTGGAAATGTGTTGATTTATATCAATGGTAGACCTTCCAATTTATCTGGGGAAAATACCGAAGACATACTTTCCCAATTTCCCGCTAATAGCATAAAGGAAGTCGAATTGATTACCAACCCCTCTTCTAGATATGATGCAGCTGGTGTGGGAGGGATTATCAATATTATTCTAAAGAAAAATAGTTTTCAGGGATTGAATGGGCAGGTAAATGCATCTGTGGGCAATAGGGATAAGTATGCGGGAGGGTTAATCCTAAATTATGGAGCCGAGAAAATCAATTTTTTTACAACCTATAATTATCAAAATAGGAGGCGGTTTCGAAAAAGTGATGGGAAAAGGTATAATGATTTACTAAACGCCTCTCCATTACTTGATCAAGATGCTTATAATGAGGAGGTAGAGAAATCTCATTTGGTGCGGGGTGGCTTTGATTGGAATATGACGCCTACACAGGTGTTGGGGTTTTATGCCCAAGGTAATATTAATGAAGAAGTGGAGGATGAAACGCTCAATCAAAGAAGTGTCAATTCTGCAGGAGGATTGGATAGTTTATCTGTTCGGGCTGCTATGGAGGATGAGGAAGGGGATAACTATGAGACTGGGTTGACTTATAATTGGGAAATAGATACTGTGGGACAAAAGCTTTATGCGAGTTTCTCCTATGCTCAGGATAGCCGTAGTCAGGTGGATACTTATGAGCAGTCCTATTATGATGAAACTATGCAGGAGGTACCAAATAAGTGGATAAAACAACTTAATGATCGTACTAGGGCCAGTGAGCTTTATATTGCCCAAATAGACTATGAAAAGCCCTTAGGTAAATCTTCAAAAATTGAAGCGGGACTGAAAGGAACTTTTGGTACTTGGGATAGGGGACAGGAATTTTTTCAGGGAGATATAAATACTGATTTTGAACTGGTAAGAAATGATACCGTGAGTGATGAATTTACTTTTAATGAGGATGTCTATGCGGCTTATTTTATTTATAGAAATAAACTGGGGGATTTTGGTTATCAGCTTGGTATAAGAGGGGAGGCAACCAGAACCCTTGGTGTACAAGAGAGAAAGGATTTAGAGGTGATGAATGATTATTTTAATCTTTTTCCCAGTATATATCTAAGTTATACTTTTCAGGAAGAGGAAGAGTTTACCGCTAATTTCAGCCGAAGGATCTCTAGACCCGGAATTTGGCATCTGGCACCTTTGTATTATGTTTCTGATCTTTTAAATGTGAGGACAGGAAATCCCTATTTGAATCCGGAATATACCAATAGTTATGAATTTGGTTATATGAAAGGCTGGGAAAGGTGGTTGCTTAATGCGACAATTTATCACCGTTATTCCACGGATATAATCAGTAGAATCACAAGAATTAATGAAGATAATATTACTATCCAAACCAGGGAGAATATAAATGATAGAAGCAGCACAGGCTTGGAACTGATCAACCAGTTTCAGTTTGGTAATTGGGTGGATGCTATCTTTACTGGCAACCTTTTTTACAGTACCATCAGTGGAGATAATCTTGAGAATGGAGCTAATAATTCCAACTTTAGCTGGACCATCAGCTTATTGTCAAATATTATCATTCCCAAAGTGGCCAATGTTCAGATTCAAGGAAATTACCGAGGCCCAATTGTTTTGCTCCAAGGGGAGTTATTGCCTTATTGGGGAATGAATATTGGTTTTAGGAGAGATGTACTTAAAAAGAAAGGTACGATCAGCTTGAACTTCAGTGATATTTTCAATACCAGAGTATTTAAGATAAAAACCAGTGGTCCAAGTTTCTCACAGGACCGGGTTTATAATAGAGAAACCAGAATAGTGACCTTGTCCTTAAATTATAAGTTTGGAGGGTTTAAAGAGAAAAGAAATGGAAGAGACCGACATGGAGGCGGAGATGAAGACAGTGAATTTTAATTTTTTTGTGTAGAAAGTGACTTTGAAACGATAAACTCAGCATCCTTGGCTGATCCATAAATTAAATGGGAAGTTCTTGATCTTTGATGTGGAATCCCCAGAAGATAAAGTCCTTCGATTTTAGAAATCCCTTGGTTTTCCCTTAATTCTTCCAGGTTATTTTCGAATCCATCAATATTGATAAGGTCAAAATAGGCTTCATCTCCGGTTGCAAAAAGTACAAAGTCAATATCTATGTTAAGTTGGTTGGTGAAAGTTATTTTATTCCCTTCTGCTTTGTCTACTGCAGGGTGAAATTTAGCCTTTTTGATTTTTTTGCGTATATCGTTGAAATTGTAAATAGGTGCTGTTTTGTTCCTTTTTTTCTCTTTTAGTGGTTTTTCTAGTCGATTGAATTTCTTGTCCCAGAAGAATTTGTTTTTACCAAATGATTTAAGTGATTTGAATTTGGGCTTTTCATTTGTGGACCAATGTACCTCAAAATAGGCTGTCAATTCTGCTATAATCTGCGCGGCAGTATTACCAGAGCCGACTACCAAGACTTTTTTGCCTTTTATAGATAAAGGACTTCTGTATTGATTGCTATGAATGAAGGGTATGCCTAGGGAGTTGGCCCATTGTGGAATATGGTTTTTTTGTAGGCAGCCATTACTAATGATGATGTTTTTAGCGACGATCTTTTCAAAGGTAGATTCGACTAGGAACCGCTCTCCTTCTTTGATGATTTCAGTTACTTCATTTTTAGGATGCAGGGGAAAGTCAAAATGTGCGGCGTATCTGGAAAAATAATCCGCAACCTGATTTTTATTGGGCAAGCTTGTAGGCGACAAGGCCATGGGTAGATCTGGAAGATTACAAAAAGCCGCTGGAGTGAAGAGTTTCATTGAATCAAACCTTTGCCTCCATTTATCACCAACTTCCTGATGTTTTTCTAGGATGATAAAATCTTTGCCCGCTTTTTGTAGGTGCCGGGCAGCAGATAACCCACTTTGTCCTGCTCCAATGATTAGAAAATCAGTTTCTTTCATATTAGTCCATAATGTCATCCAATTCACTTAGTTCAAGCCACCTGAATTCCAAATCTTCCAATTCTTCAGTAATTGCCTGAATCGTATTGGACCATTCCATAAGTTCCTCATGGTCTTCAGTGCCTTGGTTGATTTTTTCCACCAAGCTTGACTTTTTGTCTTCAAGGCTGGAGATTTTTTCCTGCACCTTTTTGAATTCCTGCTTTTGTTTATAGGAAGCCTTTTGGCTATTACTCTTTACTTCCTTAGGTTTTTGTGTGGCCTTTTCTTTTTCTTCCTGCTTTTTTGCGGCGTTAATGGCTTCTTGCTCTTTTTCCCATTCCCTGAGGTCAGTGTAATTTCCAGGGAAGTCTTTTATTTTGCCCTGCCCTTGGAAAACAAACAAATGGTCCACTAACCTATCCATAAAATACCTGTCGTGGGAAACGATGATCAAACATCCTGGGAATCCATCGAGAAATTCCTCCAAGGTATTTAGGGTCATGATATCCAAGTCATTGGTAGGCTCATCGAGAATAAGGAAGTTAGGGTTTTTAATGAGTACCATTAGTAGTTGCAAACGGCGTCTTTCCCCTCCGCTTAGTTTTGCTATGGGCGTGTGCTGTTGCTTTGGAGGAAAACCAAATTTGTTCAAAAATTGGGAAGCGGTAATGGTACTTCCTCCTGCCAATGTCACTACCTCGGCTACTTCCTTGACAATGTCCAAGAGTCTTTTTTCTTCATCAAAAGAACTTTCTTCCTGTCTATAGTATCCAAATGCGGTGGTTTGGCCTATCTCAATATTGCCGGCATCTGGCTGAAGCATTCCGGTGATCAGGTTTAGAAAAGTTGTTTTTCCAGCTCCGTTCGGTCCTACAATTCCTATCTTATCACCTTTTTTGAAGGTATAGGAGAAATTATCAATAAATTTTTGTCCATCGTAGCTTTTGGAAAGCTTTTCGATTTCGATGATTTTACTCCCCAACCTTTGAGAAGATACTTGAAGTTCGATTTCTCTTTCTTCTTTCTTTTGAAAAGCCTTTTCTTTTGTCTCCTCGAAGGCATCTATACGGTATTTGGCTTTTGTTCCCCTAGCCTTGGGTTGCCTTCTTATCCAGTCAAGTTCTTTTTTATAAAGACTTTTTGCCTTTTCCTGTTCAGTGGCCTCTATTTCTCTTCTTTCGGCTTTTTTGTCCAGGAAATAGCTGTAATTTCCTGTGTATCGAAAGATTTTACCTGCGTCTAGCTCAAGTATTTCATTGGTGACTTTTTCTAGGAAGTACCGGTCGTGGGTAACCATAAATATGGAAAGGTTAGCTTTGGCCAAGTAATCCTCAAGCCATTCGATGGTGGCTAAATCTAAGTGGTTGGTGGGTTCATCCAATAATAGGAGATCTGGCTTTTCCAAAATGGCTTTAGCAAGGGCTACCCTTTTTCTTTGTCCACCAGAAAGATTACCAACAGGTAGGGCTGTGTCATGTAGGCCTAATTTGCCTAATACTTCTTTGACTTGGTATTCATAATCCCAGGCTTGCAAAGCATCCATTTTTTCCATCAAGCCGTTGAGCTCATCTGCGTTGTCCTTGCCGGCCTGTGCATTGATCATTGCCTTTTGATAGGCTTCCATCACTTGAAGGGTTTCATTGGAAGAATCGGAGAATACAGTCTGGTAAATGCTGAGGTTGGCATCAAATACTGGGTTCTGATGAACGTAAGCTAGCTTTACCTGTTGATTAATGGCTATTTCACCTTCATCAGCCACTTCAAGACTCATTATTATTTTCATCAATGTGGATTTCCCAGCCCCATTGATGCCAACCAAAGCGACCTTTTGACCTTGGTCTATTCCGAATGATATATTATTGAAAAGAGGCTTATCTCCATAAGCCTTGGAGAGATTTTCTACTGACAAGTAATTCATGTCCAAAATTAAATAAAAAATAGCCACTAACCGTATTTCGACCGTTACAATAAATAGTAGCTAATGATATTGCTTGGTTTATTGCAATATTAATGCCTGTTATCAATCAAAAAGGGTCTTAATGGCCGTGGAAAGTTCCTTTAATCCCGCTTTGAAATGCTCTTTTGATTTTTCCAGCATGGGTTGTATGGTCTTTTTTTGTGAGGCGTATTTTTCTTCTAGCTCTTGTCTTCGATTATTGAATTCTTTTTCAAGGGAAGCTTTGTCTTTTTTAAGCTCTTTGACCTTTTTTTCTACTTCAACCTTTGCTTCTCCACTTACTTCAGCTCCTTTGGTTATAAGCTCCTCGATTTTGTGGCCAATCTCCTGCAATAGATTTTCGACTTCCTCAAATGAGGACTTTTCTTTTGTAGTCATGATCAAGTAGGTTTAAGTGTAAACAATGTTCCTTATCAATATACAAATCAAGCATGAATTTCTGATAATAAATCAAGTTTATTTTGATCTAGTTGCTTGGTCTATTGGAAGTTAAGATAGATGGTGATGGATTTTCTTTTTAGCTCCTCTATGGCACCTGCAAATTCAGGATTGGTTTCCTCTGCTTCATAAATATTGGTGAGGCCATGTGAGAACCTGATCTCAGGAGAGAATTTGAAAAACTTAAAATAAAAATCAAAGCCCATTCCCATTTCAATGGCAATATCCTGCCCATTGATGACCAGTGGGTCTGCGTTGGCTTCATCTTGGGATTTTGTTCTGAACATGGGATTAACACCTCCTGTAAAGAACATTCTGGTATTATTGAACCTTTGGGATTTATATTTCAATAATAGTGGGAGTTCGATCATAGTGGCCTCTGAAACCAATGTTTCTGTTCTAATTCCTAGGCCAGACTGCTGGAATTCATCATCTTCTAGGTAGTTGATGTCTGTGTGGTATTCGTAGAAGCCTACTTTGGGAGTTGCCAAAAAGTTGAGCTGGTCATGAAGCCTGAGTTTTAATAGAAAACCCAAGGAAAAGCCTGGAGAGAAAATAGGCATGATACTTTGAATCTGCCCAAATTGACTTTGGTTGGGGTCCATATAGGCATCACTGTATTTAAGACGGAGCGACGAAGTGTGCCCCGCCAAGAAGAAGCCATAGGTCATGAACTGCCCATCTTGCCCAGATTTGTTCAAAGGTCTAAAAGAAGATCCTTGTCCAAAACTCTGGAGCGTAAACAAGGTGATGAAAAACAGGGAAAACCCTATTTTTCTCCAATGTAAATTGAGCTGATGCCGAATGTAAGCGGTTTGCATTTCGTTTGGGTAAAGCCTACTTTTTTTAATACAGCCAGAAAGTCATCACCATCTGGGAAAGCCTGAACGGATTCAGGTAGATAGGTATAAGCTGATTGGTCTTTAGAAATCACTTTACCGATCTGCGGTAGAATATACTTGAAATAAAAATTATATGCTTGCTTAAAAGGAAACTTTTTTGGTTTGGAAAATTCTACAATGACTGTCTTTCCTCCGGGTTTGAGTACACGATGCATATCTGCAAGACCTTTTTCCAAATTTTCGAAGTTCCTTACGCCAAATGAAACGATGACTGCATCGAATTTATTATCTTCAAAAAGCAACTTTTCTGAGTCGCCCATTTGCAATTCAATGAGGTGGTCCAGCTTTTTGTTTTTGATTTTCTTTTTGCCTTCAGCCAACATGCCTTCAGAAATATCAACACCGATGACTTTGTCAGGATTCAGTGCCAATGCCTCAATGGCAAAATCCCCAGTACCTGTGGCAATGTCCAAAATTATTTTTGGCTGGTCTTTTTGGAGCATTTTGATGGCAGTCTTACGCCAAATAATATCAATTCCCAAACTCAGAACATGGTTCAGAAGGTCATATCGCTTACTGATATTATTGAACATATTAGCTACTTGAGCTTTTTTACCATCATTTTGATTTTTGTAGGGTACTACTGACATGGAGTTTCACTGTTTAGATGCGCAATATTACTAAGGAAACATGAGCAATGGAAAAATGTTAAAGATTAATTGGTGCAAGGGTTTTACTAGGAAAGGTTTACCTTTGTAAAAAATGAGAGAAAAATGATTAAAAAGGCTACATTTTTAACCAGTAATTCGGACTTTAGAAAATGTCCATCTGCTCATAAGCCAGAGTTTGCTTTTATTGGCCGATCTAATGTTGGCAAAAGCTCCTTGATCAATATGCTGACCAATAATAAAGGACTGGCCAAGATCTCCGGAAAGCCTGGTAAAACCCAGTTGATCAATCACTTTGAAATAAATGATAAATGGTATATCGTAGATTTACCTGGTTATGGTTTTGCTCAGGTGAGTAAAACACTTAAAGCAGATTGGGAGAAAATGATCAAGGGTTATCTTACCAACAGGGAGAATTTGGAGGCTACTTTTGTGTTGATTGATAGTCGGTTGGATCCCCAGAAAAAGGACCTCGACTTTATCCTATGGTGTGCTCAGAATGCTGTGCCGATCGTACTTGTGTTTACCAAAGCAGATAAACTTTCTGTAAGTAAGGTAAAGGGTAACGTGCAGAAGTTTCTTAAGGCATCCAATACTATATTTGAAGAAGCGCCACTTTATTTTGTGACCTCTTCATCCACGGCTGTTGGTAGGGAAGAGCTTTCAGGTTTTATGGAGGAGTTAAGTGAAGAATTTTACGCACAACAATGATTCATCTTGAGCTTTTGAGGTGAAATCATATATTTGCAACTTGATTAAAAAGAAGAGATATGGAATTTAATGAAATAGCTACCGTAGCAGGGAAACCAGGATTATATAAAGTGCTTAAGCCAAGCCGAAGTGGGGTGATTTTGGAATCTATGGATGCCAAAAAATCCAAGTTGGTGGTTGGTGCTAACCATAGGGTGTCTATCCTTAGCGAAATCTCCATCTATACCCTGACAGAGGAAGGATCTGAACCTTTGCAGGATGTGATGATTATTATCGAAAAGGAATTTGAAGGGGATACTGGTCTGGCAAAGGGTGCTGACAATGATGAGTACATGGCTTTTATGAAGCATATACTTCCTGAGTTTGATGAGGAAAGAGTATACCCTTCTGATATCAAGAAATTGATTTCTTGGTATAGGATAATCCGTGAACATGCGCCTGAGGTGCTTGAGGAGAAAGCCACAGAAAGTGAAGATGCAGCTAAAGAAGGAGAAGCATAAAAAAGGAATTCATTGACAAAAAATGTAGCTACCTAATGAGATAGAAATGCCTGACTCATTAGGTAGCTTTTTTTATTATGGAGCATCAATATATCCTAGAAAGTGTCAAGCTGCTGCAAAAGGACTTTGACCTACCCAGTCCACCAGAGGTAATAAGCAAGGAGGAGCTTATTGATTTATTGGAACCAGTAGTCCAGCAGCTGCTAAACCGTGATTTTGAACGTCTGCTCCAGATATGTTATCGGGTAGATCTGGGAGAGTCAAGGCTAAAGCAGATTCTCCATGAATCCAATCCTGAACAAATGTGCAGGGATCTCAGTGAAGCCTTGGTCAATCGTCAAATACAGAAAATTGAGATTAGGAAGAAATATCAATGAAAGAACTGAGTTTAAAAGGGTTTATTTCTGAAAGGGTGTTTCTATTTCTTCATTGATGTGCTGGTGTACTTCCTCTACCATTATTTTAGAACCAATATATAATGGGGTCCTTTCATGTAGAGAGGTAGGAATGATATCCAGAATTCTTTCTTTACCATTAGTGGCGACAGCGCCTGCTTGTTCTGCAATATAGGCCAGAGAGTTTGCCTCATATAACAGTCGAAGTTTTCCCTTTGGTGCTTTTTTAGTTTTAGGATAAATATAAATTCCCCCTTTAAGAAGATTTCGGTGAAAGTCGGCCACCAAACTGCCTATATATCTTGCGCTAAAGTTCCGCTCTTTGCAAGATGTAATATAGCTTTTATCTCCATCACTAATCTGGGAAGTTAAGCCTTCGTTGATGCTGTATATCTTTCCATCATTTGGGGCTTTCATATTTGGATGGGAAAGAAAAAACTCTCCTAGGGATTGTTCGTAGGTAAAGCCGTTTACGCCTTTCCCAGTTGTATAGACCAACATGGTTGAAGAACCATATAGTACATACCCTGCTGCCACCTGCTTATTACCTGGTTGCATAATGTCCTCAGGCTGAATAGGGCTTCCAATTGGGGTTACTCGTCTGTAGATGGAGAATATGGTGCCTATGGATATGTTTACATCAATATTAGAGCTGCCATCTAATGGATCCATAGCCACTACGTATTTGCCCTTACTGTTTTGGAGATCTATGACTTCATCATCTTCCTCTGAAACCACGGCACATACTTCGCCTCCCTTTGTCAAAGCACGAGTGAATCTGATATTGGCAATGACATCCAGTTTTTGTTGTTCTTCGCCCTGTACATTGGTGCTGCCAAATGCTCCGCCGATTTTTGAAAGCCCTGCCCTGTTAATCTCCCGATTTACTATCTTTGAAGCCAAGGCGATATCCCTAAGGATTTGTGATAATTCGCCGGAGGCAAAGGGGAAGTCGTCTTGTTTGATTTTGATAAAACGATCAAGTGTTACTCCTACAGAATAGCCCAGTGCTGAATGGTCTGGTTGATATGGTTTTGTTTTCATGTTTGTATTGGAAAAGTACAATTTATTATATAACCCACTGAAAAATACAACTTAAATTTTTATGACAAAAGCAATTGTATATAAATTTGGAGGCGCTTCGGTCAAAGATGCCTCTGCTATTAAAAACCTTCATAGGGTTTTGTTAAATCGATTGCAAAGTAAAATGGTGGTAATTATTTCTGCAATGGGGAAGACGACAAACTCATTGGAAGAAATCCTAAGGCTCAAATATGATCAAAAAGATTATTATTCGAATTGTGCAATTTTAAGAAAAAACCATTTAGCAATATGTTCTGAGCTTTTTGAGGAACAGAATCCAATATTTTCGATTGTTGAGAATTTGTTTTTACAATTAGAGAGAGATTTGGAACAAGCTCTTCATAAGGATAATTATGATCAATATTATGATCGTATTGTGAGTTATGGGGAAGTGTTATCCACAAAAATTATTCATGCTTATCTCTGTGAACAAAATTTTTTCTGTATTTGGCAAGATGCTAGGGAATTAATTGTGACAGATGAAAGTTTTCGGTCCGCCAAGGTAAACTGGTCGCTGACGGCTAAGGAGTGTAAGAGGCAGCTGGAAGAAAAGTTGAGGAAGTTTCCTGTCATCACTCAGGGGTTTATAGGAGCAAGTGCTTCAGGTAAGTGCACAACGCTGGGTAGAGAAGGATCAGATTTTTCTGCAGCTATTATTGCCCATAGCTTAAGGGCGAAATCTGTTACAATTTGGAAGGATGTTCCTGGTGTTTTAAATGCCGATCCAAAACGCTTTGCGGATACAGTTAAATTTGATAGGATAGATTATAGGGAAGCAGCTGAAATGACCTACTATGGAGCTTCGGTGATTCACCCCAAGACCATAAAGCCTCTAGCTAATTTAAAAATACCATTACATGTTCGGTCATTTATTGAGCCGGAAGGGAAGGGGACTATTATTGGAGATTTCCCAGAGGAAAGGCATGCTGTGCCTACTATTGTGGTCAAGGGCCAACAGGTTTTGGTGACCTTTGAGGTTACCGATTTCACCTTTATTAGTGAATCGCATATCCATCAAGTTTATGCGGAATTGGAACGGCTACGCTTAGGGGTAAATATGTTACAAACCTCCGCTATATCTATCTCAATCTGTGTAAATGAAGAGTTGTTTAAGTTAGAGCAACTTGTGGATGAAATGAGTGTTCATTTTAAAGTGAGATATAATGATGGTTTGCAATTGATGACGGTTAAGAATTATAATGAAAGCGCTAAAAATCAGTTTTTGGGTAGGGAAGGGATTCTAATGGAACAGACAACACGCAGCACTATACAGCTGGTGTATAAGGCTTAAGTTTAAAGGAATTTTTTGAGCACCTTCTTGATGCCTGGTAGATAGCTTTGACCAAATAGGTTGAGGTGAACCAGAAGGGGGTAAAGGTTGTGTATGTCAGCCCTGGTTTCAAAGTCAGGTTCAAGGGGAAAGATGTCGTTATATGCTTCGTAAAAACGACTTTGGAATCCGCCAAATAATTTCGAAAAAGATAGGTCTATTTCCCTATGGCCATAATAAACGGCAGGATCTATCAGGCAGGGATTTCCCTGTTGGTTGACGATGACATTCCCAGACCAAAGGTCGCCATGAAGTAGAGCGGGTTTTTCGTTAGGGATAAGATCTGGAAGCTTTGGGTATAATCTTTGAAATTTTTTATAAAAATCCTTAGTGATTGATCCTTCGTAATATGCTTTGCCCAACATGGGTTCTAGGCGCTGCTCGGCGTAAAATTGTGCCCAGTTATTACTATAGGTATTGCTTTGTGGGAGTATTGCAATATAGTTGTCTTCATCTAGCCCAAACTTAGGGGAGGTAGCCATATGTAGTTCTGCGAGGCCATGTCCTAAAGTTTCCCAATATTGAGGGTTGGGATATCCTCCATGGATCCATTCGATCAAGAGGTAGTTTTGGTCCTTTATTCTTCCTGACCCAATGGTTTTCGGAATTTGTAGAGGGGTGTGTTTGTGTAATAATGTCAGCCCTTTCAGTTCTTGATGGAAAATGTTAGCGGATTCAAAATGGTTGGATTTCAAAAAAAGCGCACCCTTGTCAGTATCCAAGAGTACGCTTTGATTCATGGTTCCGGCTGATATTAGTCGGACTGATTTTATTTTTGTAGGTTCAAGTATGGCATCGTATAAGACTTCTTCATAAAAAGAATTTGGCTTATTAAGCATACACTTGATGTTCTTTTTGTAGTTTGGCAATTAATTCTTTGATAGATTCATCCAAGATTTGATATACTTTTTCAAATCCGTCCTCACCTCCGTAATATGGGTCCGGTACCTCTTCAGATTCTGAATTATTGGGTTGGAAATCCCTCATCAAATGAATTTGATCATGAGTCTGGCTATAGGTGTCCATTAACTTGTAAATATTGGACCTATTGGATTTATCCATGGCGATGATATAATCAAAATCACGGATATCTGCATGGGAAAGTTGTCTTCCTCGGTGAGAAATTTTTATGCCATGGTCATTTGCGCACTTGATACTACGTTCATCAGGAAGTTCGCCAATATGATAATCAGAAGTGCCACAACTGTCACTTTTGAATTTATGTGGCAAATTCAATTTTTGGATTTGATGATTAAAAATGGCTTCCGCTAAAGGAGACCGGCAAATATTTCCTAAGCAAACGAATAATACTTTGATCATTTTTATCTGATTGATACTCCTAATCCTACATTGATGGTATTATATTCCTGGAAGGTATAGTCTCCATTTAGGAATATTGGTCCAAATTTAAACCTTAGCCCTAAGGTGCCCATTGCTCCAGCTATTTCATATTTCAAGTCTACAGGGTCAGTCAATGGTTCTGATACTCCTTCAACATAATAATCACCCAATACGCTATAAGCAGACTTGCCAGTATTATAACCAAATGCACCATAAAAGGTAATGATAGATAGCTTTTTACTGATAATCCCTTGGAAGGTCCAGGATTCTACATTCATTTTACCATGTTGATTTTCAGTCTCGTCAATAATATAGCTGGACTTTAGATGGTTATAGGCAGCAAGTGCCGAAAGATCAAAAGGTAATAATTTCAATCCTGGAATATGCTGTTTTATATCATGTTTTATGCCTAGTCCCCATTGGGAAACTTTGGCGTCATCTATTTTTAATTCTGGAATAAACCTTCCCACCAATTCAAATCCTGCTGGTAAACCCAAGGCAGCTTGGATGGTTGGGGCAGGAACATATTTTACTGGAATGTCTATTCCCGGAGGAACTTCTACCTCCGCAATTAATTCTCCATCCTCATAGATGCCGAGTGAGGAATTGGTTTCTGTGGCTCCAAAGAGCGTTGGGAGTTCTGTTGGTCCATTAGCATTTATAAGCCTAAGCTTATCATATTCATTTGGGTCAAAAGTGAAACTTTCATGTTTGCTAGGTACAGATGCAGCTCCTAAGCCGAATTTAATATCAAATCCTAAAGTACTGTGAGGTTTGGCCGTTTGAGCCCAGCCGCTTCCCATGCTGTAGATGAAACCTTTTGCAGCGGGTTCCACGTAATAGCCCATATAGGTGTTTAAGTCTTTCGCTCCAGCACGTAGTATTTGCTCAACATCTACATCGCCTTGTCCAAAAGCTTTGGAACTCATCAAGATGAGCCCAAATAAACAAAAATGTAATATTTTCTTCATTGATATTGGTGGTTTTAAAAGATAAAGGTAAGGAAATTTAGAGTAATCTTTTAGGGTAAAAAGTACCTGAAAAAAATAATTTTTGAAAAATTAAAGATCTTTTATAGTTTTGCGGAACTATTACTAAGTAAGAATGATTCTTAGTACGGAATGGATATTGAAGATATAAAAAATAAGATTTCAAGCGGTGGACTTAAGTTTACCCATCAGCGCATGGTGATATATGAAGCGGTTTCGCAGACACATAGTCACCCCACTGCTGAATGGGTTTATGAACAGGTCAAGGAAAATAACCCTAGCATATCCCTTGGTACGGTCTATAAGACATTGGATACTTTTGTAAATGCAAAGATCATCCAAAAGTTCATAGATACCAATGGTGTCATGCGCTTTGATGCGGTATTGGAAGCGCACAGTCATTTATATGACAAGGAAACCAATGAAATCAGGGATTATCATAATCACCAATTAGAAACCTTGATCAAAGAGTTCTTTGAGAAAAATAAAATCAAGGATTTTGAGGTTGAAGACATAGAAGTGGTTCTAAAAGGCCACAACAAACAGAAAATAAATTAAACATAACTAATCAATTAAAATTAAAAAGTATGTCATTAGTAGGAAAAAAAGCCCCTTTATTTAGTGCACCAGCAGTGGTTAACGGAGAGGAAATCGAAGAAAACTTCTCATTGGAGCAGTTTATCGGTAAGCAAGAAGTTATCTTCTATTTTTACCCAAAAGATTTCACTTTTGTTTGCCCTACTGAAATCTTGGCTTTCCAAGAAAAATTGGCTGAGTTTGAGAAAAGAGGTGTAGCTGTTGTAGGAGCTTCTTGCGACACTGAAGAAACTCACCTAGCATGGTTGGCTACTCCTAAGGCTCAAGGTGGAATTGAAGGTGTTACTTATCCATTGGTTGCTGATCCAGCAAAAACTATTGCCCATAACTTCGGTGTTTTGGCAGGTGAGTGGAACTATAATGAAGAAGGTGAGCTTACTTACGAAGGTGCTCCAGTAGCATTCAGAGGTTCTTTCTTGATTGATAAAGAAGGAGTAGTAAGACACGAAACTATCAATGACCTTCCTCTTGGAAGAAACATCGACGAGATGATCAGATTGGTAGATGCTCTTCAGCACGTAGAGAAGCATGGAGAAGTTTGTCCTGCTAACTGGGAAGAAGGAAAAGAAGCAATGAAAGCTACTAAAGAAAGTGTATCTGAATACCTTGCTAAAAACTAATTCTTAGAGAAGAATTTCAATAATGAAGCCCTGGAAATTTTCCGGGGCTTTTTTTGTAGCAATTTTTGAATTTATTGCGTCCTAGTAGAGCGTATATTTTTAACTAAACAATTTCAAGATGAATGCTTTCAAAATTACTACCTCCATTTTATTTGCCTTGTTTCTTCTTTCTTGTGATGGTAATGACCAGCAAAATCAATTTGAGAAAAGTGAAAGAAATTGGCAAGTTCTTAAAAATCAGAACGATGAATCCTATCGTTATCAAGTAAGTACTTCTTCATGGACAGGTTATAGTTCGATTACCACCATTACCGTAATAGATGGCTTGGTCACAAAAAGAGCGTTTGAAAGTTATAATTTAAAAGATGATGGCGGTAAGGAATTGGTGTATAGCTATGTGGAAGAAGGTGAAGAAATTGGGGCTGATGATAACGGAGCCGATCCACTTACCTTGGATATGCTTTATGATGTTTGTAAGGATGAGTACCTGACAGTAGATCAAAAATCAAATACAATTTATTTCACCGAATTTGATAATGGACTGGTTAAGAGCTGCGGGTATGTGCCAGAAAACTGTGTTGATGATTGCTTTTTTGGTTTTAACTTGAAAATCATCGAATGGTTAGAGTGATTTTGGAAGAATGATCAAAGAAGGAGCTTTACAGGATGGTTGTAAGGCTTTTTAATTGAGGGATAATGAAGGAGGTTTGTTCCGATCTTGTTAATTTTGGGCATGAAGGTGTTATATGATTTTTCTGTTTGGGCAATGTCCGGGATGTTGCGGTTGACTAAAGGAGGGAAGTCCAAGTTGGCTAGATTAGTAAAGGGAAGAGAGGGCGTTATTGATCAGCTCAAGACTTTTAGAGAGGGATTTTCGGGCAAGATAATATGGTTTCATGTGGCTTCTTTAGGGGAGTATGAGCAAGCAAAGCCTGTTATTGCTGCCGTGAAAAAAACATATTTCGATAGTGCTGTATTGGTGACTTTTTTTAGTCCCAGTGGCTATGAGAATGTAATAAAGAAGGCTCAGGCCAATGTAGATTTGATTACTTATTTGCCCTTTGATACCAAGTCAAATGTTCAGCAGTTTTTAGACATTGTGAAGCCCCAGATGATTTTCTTTGTAAAGTATGATTTATGGGCCAATTATATTCTGGAGGCTAAAAAGCGCAAGATTCCCCTGTTTTTATTTTCTGCTTCTATGCGAAAGGAGCAGGTTTATTTTCAGTCTTATGGCGGGTTTTTTAGGGAGGTATTGAATTCATTTGATCATATTTTTACCCAAAATCAGTATACATTAAGTTTGTTGAGAAAAATTGGAATAGAACAAGTTTCCATTGCTGGGGATACTAGGTTTGATAATGTTCAAGCAATCAGTGAAAGCCCCAAAAAGTTTCCTGAGCTGGAGGGATTTGTAAAGGGAACTCCTGTTATTGTCATAGGAAGTGCCTGGCAAGAAGATATGGAATTGATCATTCCATTTATCAATAAGTATTCTCAATATAAATACATCATAGCGCCTCATGATATTGATGAAAAAGTGGTCGATAAATGGTCAAAAGCGATTAATAAGTCAAGCATTAAGTATTCAAAGATTGATGAAGCTG
Organism: Echinicola salinicaeni; assembly: GCF_014280965.1. Classification (GTDB taxonomy): domain Bacteria; phylum Bacteroidota; class Bacteroidia; order Cytophagales; family Cyclobacteriaceae; genus Echinicola; species Echinicola salinicaeni. The sequence goes on along the minus strand of NZ_JACODZ010000007.1, from coordinate 335,492 downwards.
GACAGGGAGAGCAAGCTGTGCTATTTATCGATAATGTCGGTATGCTATCTTCTCTTTATCAATTTGCCCATATCGCATATGTTGGTGGTGCCTTTGGAAAGGGCTTACATAATATTTTAGAGCCTTTGGCTTTTAGAGTTCCGGTAATTTTCGGAAAGTTGAGGAAGGTCAGTAAGTTTCCCGAGGCGGTTATCAGTCAAGGGGCAGGCTGTGGATTTGAAGTAGAGGATGCAGCCTCATTTGAGAAAATATTGGTAGATTTGGAAGCGGTTAATGCATATAAAAAAGCAGTAGAATCTGCTGATGTTTTGGTGATGGAAAATCTGGGAAGTGCTCAGAAAATCATCGATGGTGTGAAAAAATCATTCAATGAATAATAAAGGAAGGGTAATCCGATCGACGGGTAGCTGGTATACAGTTGAGCTGGATGGTGAATATATTCAGGCGAGGCTAAGGGGGAAATTTAAACAAAGTGATTTGAAGTTGACGAACCCAATTGCTGTGGGAGATTATGTCTCTTTGGAAAAAGAGGAAAATCAGGATACAGCAGTAATCGCAGAAATCCTGCCCCGAGAGAATTATATTATTAGGAAGTCCACAAGGAAAACTAATTTTTCCCATATTTTGGCTTCCAATATCGATCAAGCATTTCTGGTGATTACACTCATGCAACCTAGAACTTCTTTGGGGTTTATTGATCGATTTATAGTCAGTACAGAAAGTTTTAGGATTCCCACTACCATTGTTGTCAATAAGATGGATTTGATATCTAAGGCAAAGGATAAAGAGTTTTTGCAAGATATCCATGAAATTTATGAGCCATTGGGCTATCCTGTATTGGAAATTTCAGCTTTAAATGATGAGGAGTTGGAAAAGGAGTTTTTGGGGAAGCTTCAAGGTAAAACTACCTTGCTTTCCGGACATTCTGGTGTAGGCAAATCTACTATTTTGAATAGGCTAATTCCCAACGCTCAGCAATCCACCAAAGAAATTTCCAATTTTACTTCAAAGGGAGTCCATACCACCACATTTGCTGAAATGTTTCCTGTTAAAGGAGGCGGGTACTTGATAGATACTCCAGGGATTAAAGAGTTTGGAATTTTGGACATTGATGATGAAGAGCTTTCTCATTATTTTGTTGAAATGAGGAAATATTTAGGCCAGTGTAAGTACAATAACTGTAAGCACCTTACTGAGCCCGGCTGTAAAGTTTTGGAAGTGTTGGAGGAGGGATATATCCATCCATATCGTTATGATAGTTATGTGAAAATTATGCATGAGGAAGATTCTCATCGTTGATGAATATAAGGTATAAGTCGATAGTGAATTAATCATTTTGGATGAGATGAAATAGATTTTATCATATTCAAATCTTTGAATCCATTGGCATTTGAGCTAATTTTCGGCTATCAAACAGTTTGAAGATACAAACATGAGCGAAATCAAAACATTGGTACTGAACCATAAGCAAATCCAACAGAAAATTACAAGGATAGCTTTTGAAATATATGAGAGAAATGTGGGGGAGGAAGAAATTATTTTTGCAGGTATATCAGGAATGGGCTATGTATTTGCTGGTTTGCTAGCTGAAAAGGTAAAAGAGATCTCCACTATTAAAGTGAAGAAAATGATGATTACCATTGATAAGTTTACCAAGGTTCAGCCTCCTGTGGAACTGTCTGAGGAATTTGATTTTAAAAACAAGAGTCTAATCGTGGTGGATGATGTACTTAATTCTGCAAGGACATTGACTTATGCGATAGATCCGTTTTTGAAATACGAAGTCAAAAAAATAGAAGTAGCAGTCTTGGTAAACAGAAGTCATAAGCTTTTTCCTATTGCTGCTGATTATACTGGCTATGAATTGGCCACCACCCTTAGTGAAAATATTGTCGTGAACCTTTCTGAGGAGGGCTCTACCGTTTATTTACAATAACCCACTGTTATGTCTGTCCATCAGTCTTCGAATATTAAGAGAATCACCACTCATGTGCTTCAGGAAATGAAAAATCGTGGAGAGAAAATCTCCATGTTGACGGCATATGATTTTTCCATGGCGGGCATATTAGATGCTGCTGGAATCGATATTATCCTGGTTGGGGATTCCGCCTCCAATGTAATGGCGGGGCATGAAACCACCCTCCCGATCACGCTTGACCAAATGATTTATCATGCTTCTTCAGTGGTAAGGGCTGTTAAACGCTCGTTTGTGGTGGTGGATATACCTTTTGGCTCCTACCAAGGTAATTCCTCGGAGGCATTACGGTCAACCATCCGGATTATGAAGGAATCTGGAGCACATGCTGTGAAAGTAGAAGGTGGTGCCGAAATAAAAGAGTCTGTGGTAAGGATTTTGAGTGCTGGAGTGCCTGTGATGGGGCACTTGGGCTTGACTCCACAATCCATATACAAGTTTGGGACTTATACGGTGCGTGCCAAAGAGGAAGATGAGGCAGAAAAGCTGATTTCTGATGCAAAGGTTTTGGAGGAGTGTGGCTGCTTTGCCATCGTATTGGAGAAGATCCCCGCGGCTTTGGCGAAGCGAGTAGCGGAGACTGTGTCCATACCTGTCATAGGTATCGGTGCTGGTCCGTATGTGGATGGACAGGTGTTGGTAGTTCATGATATGTTGGGGATTACGCAGGAGTTTAAGCCCCGTTTTTTAAGGCAGTATGCCGATTTGCGAGGAATCATGACTGAGGCGGTGGGAAGTTTTATCCAAGATGTGAAGTCTGAAGATTTTCCCAATGATAAAGAGAGTTATTGACCCCTTAAAAGACAGGTTTTGTAGTTATAAATCAATATTTTAAGGGCTTGACCAATACTATTGTAGGTATAGGGAAACCTAATTTATTTTCTGAAAAAAACTTTATAGAAGAATTTTTGTTGGAATTGTCTTTGCTTGAATGGAATAAGCAAAGTATATATGTTCGAGCGACTGTTTTAGTATTTGGTTCAGTACAGTTCAATTCCGTTTTAAGCCTTTGAAAACGCGATATTTTGCGTAATTTAGCGGCAAATTCGAGTGCTCAGGCATTTAATCAAATTATTTAATTAATCAGTACAATACACCAAGGCCGGCTTTTGGCTGCGCTTTGTTGTGTAAAATTTTAATAAAATGACCACTACAAAAACACCGAAGATCCTCTATACGCTGACCGATGAGGCGCCAGCTTTGGCAACCTATTCTTTGTTGCCGATTATTAAATCTTTTACCGATTCAGCTGGTGTGGCAGTAGAGACAAGGGATATATCATTGTCAGGAAGAATCATTGCTAATTTTCCGGAATTTCTGAAGGAAGAGCAACGTATAGGTGATGCTTTGGCAGAGTTGGGTGAGATCGCCAAAACTCCAGAAGCCAATATCGTAAAGCTTCCAAATATCAGTGCATCCATTCCTCAGCTTAAAGCGGCCATTAAGGAGCTTCAAGGACAGGGGTATGCCTTGCCTGATTATCCTGATGAGCCAAAGACTGAGGAAGAAAAAGGCATTAAGGCAAAATACGATAAGATCAAGGGAAGCGCTGTAAACCCTGTTTTGAGAGAAGGGAACTCTGATAGAAGGGCTCCTCAGGCAGTAAAGCAATACGCAAGAAACAATCCTCATAGTATGGGTAAATGGAGTGCAGACTCTAAGTCCCATGTAGCCAGTATGAGTGAAGGGGATTTTTATGGTAGTGAGCAGTCTTTGACGATGGCAGCTGAAGGTACTATAAAAATTCAGTTAGAAGGAAAAGATGGTGAAGTAACTGTATTGAAAGAAGCATTGAAACTTCAGGAAGGTGAGGTAATCGACGCTTCTGTAATGAGTGTGAAGAAATTGGCTGAATTCCTTGCAGAACAGAAAGAGGATGCGAAAAAGCAAGGGATTTTGTTTTCACTTCACATGAAAGCGACTATGATGAAGGTTTCTGATCCTATCATCTTTGGTCATGCTGTTAAGGTGTTCTTCGCTCCCGTATTTGAAAAGCATGCAAAAACCATCGAAGAGATTGGTGTAGATGTCAATAATGGGTTTGGAGACTTGATTAGTGCCTTGGATAAGCTTCCAGCTGATAAGCGTAAGGAGATTGAAGCAGATATTGAGGCGTGTTATGCTGATAGCCCTGATTTAGCCATGGTGAATTCCCATAAAGGTATCACCAATCTTCATGTGCCAAGTGATGTGATCATCGATGCATCTATGCCAGCAATGATCAGGACTTCTGGTCAAATGTGGAATAAAAATGATGCTTTGCAGGATACAAAAGCAATTATTCCGGACCGTTCTTATGCAGGTGTTTATCAGGAGACCATTGACTTTTGCAAGAAAAATGGTGCTTTTGATCCAACTACTATGGGGAGTGTGCCTAATGTAGGTTTGATGGCTCAAAAAGCTGAGGAATATGGCTCTCATGATAAGACTTTTGAAATTCCTGCGGATGGTACTGTAAAAGTACTCAATGCTGCTGGGCAGACCTTGATGGAGCATGCTGTAGAAAAAGGTGATATCTGGAGAATGTGCCAGACCAAAGATGCCCCAATCCAGGACTGGGTGAAATTGGCTGTAAACCGTGCTAGAGCCACAGGAGTTCCTGCGGTATTCTGGTTGGACAGCAATCGGGCGCATGATGCTGAGTTGATCAAAAAAGTAAATAAATACCTGCCAGCGCACGATACTGAAGGATTGGATATCAAGATCCTTTCTCCTGTGGAGGCTACTCGCTTCTCTTTGGAGAGAATCAAGGAAGGCAAAGATACCATTTCTGTAACTGGGAATGTCCTTAGAGATTACTTGACCGATCTTTTCCCTATTTTGGAATTAGGTACCAGTGCCAAAATGCTTTCTATTGTTCCTTTGATGAATGGTGGAGGTTTGTTTGAGACAGGAGCTGGAGGTTCTGCTCCTAAGCACGTTCAGCAGTTTGTTGAGGAAGGTCACCTAAGATGGGATTCTTTGGGTGAGTTCTTGGCATTGGCTGTTTCCTTAGAGCACCTGGGCAATACTTTCAATAATGATAGAGCTATTGTTCTTGGAAAGACTTTGGATGAAGCTACCACTAAGTTCTTGTTAAATGGTAAGTCTCCATCTCGTAAGGTAAATGAACTGGATAACCGAGGTAGTCATTTCTATTTGGCTTTATACTGGGCAGAAGCATTGGCTGCACAGGATCAAGATGCCGCATTGAAAGAGGTTTTTGCTAAGATAGCCAAAGCTATGGAGGAGAAAGAAGAAGTGATTATTGCTGAGCTTAATGGAGCGCAGGGAAGTCCTGTTGATATCGGAGGTTATTATAAGCCAAATGAAGAAAAGACTTCAAATGCCATGAGACCAAGCAAAACTTTAAATGGTATATTGGAATTGGTAGTTGCAAGTGTTTAAGATATATTATCTAAATAGTAAAAGGCCATACGCTTCTGTGTATGGCCTTTTTTAATGATTGCATAATAGACAGGGTGAATAAAAAAAGCTGGCATTTGCCAGCTTTTCATAGGTTCTCGATCTTGTTATTACAATTCCTTGATCATTATGTTTTTAAAGAAAACATCATTCCCATGATCTTGAAGGGCGATTTTCCCTTTCTTATAGATACCGAAATGTTCTGCATTTTTAAATTTACTTCCTGCGATAAGCGCTTTCCAGCTTTCATCCCACATGGTGGTTTCCACAGTGGTTATCCCATTTAATTTGAACGTTAGCTTACCATCATTGACGATGATTTCCGTAGAGTTCCATTCTCCAACAGGATTGGAGGCTTCTTCTGTAGCTTGGATCATGTCATATAGGTCAGCAGTACGGTGTTTTAAGTTTTTGCCGTCCGGGTGACCTTCATCATCCAACAATTGGTATTCAGGACCTGTAACATAAGGGTGTCTGAATTGCTCATCTTCGTGTACCATGAACATGATTCCAGAGTTACCGTTGTCCGAGATTTTCCAGTCAAGCTTAAGGTGAAAATTACTGTATTCATCTTTTGTGACAAGGTCACCTCTGCCTTCTTTTACAGAAGAGTCGAGGTATAATACACCGTCTTTTGTTTTCCAGGCTTCACCGATTGTTGCTTTGTTATAGGTTTTCCAGCTGTCAGTATTGGAGCCATCAAAAAGAACGGTCCAGTCCCCTTCGCTTTTTTTATCAGAGGAGTTTTCTACTTTGACCTTCTCTTCTGTATTGGAAGTGCTTTTGTCGCTCTGGCCAGAACCGCATGCTGTGGTTGCTAGCATAGCAAGGGCTGATAGAGATAATAAGGTTTTTTTCATAGGGGTATTGGTAAAAAGGAGGGCGTTAAGCCCTCCTTTATGGGTTTATTTTTTTAATAATAAAATGTATTTTACCATTTGTTTGGCATCATCTTCTGATAGACCAGGGTGAGCAGGCATAGGTACTTCTCCCCAAACACCAGAGTTTCCTTTGATTACGTGTTCTGCCAAAGTAGCAATGTTTTCTTCTGTACTCTCATATTTGGCAGCTACATCTTTGTATGCCGGCCCAACGATTTTTCTTTCTACCATGTGGCAGCTAGGACAGTCAGATTGCTTAACCAAGGCTAATCCGTTTACATAATCAGGATTGTCCTTGTACATTTCGTCAAAACTCAATTCCTTTTCAGGTGCAGTCGCAGCTGGAGTGGAAGTAGTTTCTGTTTTTGTGTCTGATCCACCTCCACATGCGTAGGCAAATCCTGCAAGAGCTATTGCGCCTGCGCTAGCTAATTTGCTGATGTTCATTGATTCTATAGGTTTGATTTGGTATGTAATTAAATTCCTAATATTTTTTTGTTCAGCGCTTCGTCTGTGCCGGCAGATGCAAAATCATCAAAGGTTTTTTCTGTTACTCTGATGATCTTTTCACTGATAAATTTAGCGCCTTCGATGGCTCCAGCTTCTGGATGTTTGATGGCACATTCCCACTCTAGTACTGCCCATCCGTCAAAATCGTATTGAGACAGTTTGCTGAAAATGGCATTGAAGTCTACTTGTCCGTCTCCTAAAGAACGGAATCTTCCGGCTCTATTGATCCAGCTTTGGTACCCGCCGTATACACCTTGTTTTCCGGTTGGGTTGAATTCAGCGTCTTTAACATGGAACATTTTGATTCTATCGTGATAGAAGTCGATAAATTCTACATAATCCAAACACTGTAATAAGAAGTGGCTTGGATCATATAGGATATTTGCTCTAGGATGATGATTTACTTTTTCAAGGAACATTTCGAAAGTCACTCCATCATGCAAATCTTCACCTGGATGCAATTCATAGCATAAATCTACACCATTTTTATCAAATTCGTCTAATATTGGTAGCCACCTTTTTGCCAGTTCATCAAAACCCGCCTCAACAAGTCCTGCAGGACGTTGCGGCCAAGGGTAAACAGTGTGCCACATTAATGCACCGCTAAAAGTAGCATGCGCTGTTAGGCCAAGGTTTTTAGAAGCTTTGGCCGCATACATTAGTTGCTGACTTGCCCATGCGGATTTGCCCGCTAGGTCACCTTTCAATTCATCTGGAGCAAAGGCATCGAATAATTCATTATAAGCAGGGTTTACTGCTACTAGTTGTCCCTGTAGGTGTGTACTCAGTTCTGAAATCTCAAGTCCCGCATTTTCAACAGTGCTCTTGATCTCATCAGCGTAAGCTTGGTCTTCAGCGGCTTTTTGGAGATCGATGAACCGACTGTCCCAAGAAGGAATTTGTATGGCTTTGTATCCAATACTGCTGGCCCATTCACTGATGCTTTTTAAACTATTAAATGGGGCCTGATCATCTGCAAACTGTGCTATAAATAAGGCGGGGCCTTTGATGGTTTTCATATGGTAGGTTTTTATAAGTTTATATAATTAATCGTTTTAGCAAATGGCATTCCTGCAAATTAAGTCCTTTAGAATTTTTATTAAAGCTTTCTAAAATTTTTTGTCTTCAAAATGCAGAATTATACTGGAGTTGTTTTTGCCAAAAGCATTATAATTCAAATTTAGTCCATTTTTGCTCAGATTTGCCACTTTTTACCACATGTTCTATGAATGCCATTCCTCGTAGGCCATCTTCAGATCCTGGAAAATCTAACCATTCTTTTTCAGCTTCCTGTCCATTGGATTGGGCTAAAAGTGTTCTGGCGAAATTTCTGTAATGGTTGGCAAAGGCTTCAAGGTATCCTTCTGGGTGACCGGCAGGTGTTCTGCTGTTGGCTAAAGCATAGGAGGAAAGATAAGCATTATTGGCTCCTGTACGGTATATTTGGTCAGGTTGCTCAGGGTGTCTAATGATGAGGCTGTTGGCATCTTCTTGTTGCCATTCTAAGCCTGCCTTGTCCCCATATACCCTGATTTTAAGGTTGTTTTCCGCTCCGGTAGCAATTTGGCTAGCCATTAGTACCCCGGATGCTCCATTGTCAAACTTCAGTAATACAATTCCATCATCATCCAAGACACGTCCAGGAAGTGTGGTGTTTAAATCAGCGCAGAGCTTGTCCAGTTTAAGCCCACTCACATATTCCGCTAAGTTCATGGCATGGGTGCCAATGTCCCCCATACATCCTGCAACTCCACTTCTTTTAGGGTCAGTTCTCCAAGCAGCTTGTTTGTTTTCATCTTCCGAGAAATCCTTCCAAAGCCAGCCTTGTGGATATTCCACATATACTTTCCTGATATTGCCCAAGGTTCCATTGGCTACCAATTGTCTGGCTTCTTTTACCATTGGGTATCCTGTGTAGGTGTGTGTCAGGCAGAATAAAAGGCCTGTTTCTTCAATTACCCCATTGAGCTCTTTGGCTTCTTCATAAGTCAGTGTCATGGGTTTGTCAAGGACTACATGGAAACCATTTTTCAACGCTTTTATGCTTGGGTCGAAATGGACATGGTTGGGAGTGACGATGCTGACGAAATCTATTCTTTGATCTTCTGGAAGTTGCTTTTCCTTTTCGAACATTTCATCATAGGATTGGTAGATTCTGTGGTTTTCTAGGTTAAGTTCAGCACCTGCTTCAGCTGATTTTTCTGCATTGCTGCTAAAAGCTCCAGCTACCAATTCGATTTTACCATCCATATTTGCAGCTATTCGGTGAACTGCCCCGATAAAGGAACCGGGCCCTCCGCCGATCATGCCCATACGAAGTTTGCGTTGATTCATTTTTATTTTATTGATTATATGTTGGGATTAATTTTTATTAATTAAGGATTAATTTATCTAATTGTCAGCCTTTTTTCACACAAAAGTGACCAAAAGTAATATAGTATTACGAGTGGTGATGCTTTTAATTGATAGATAATTTATACTTACACCCTTGAAATGCAAAAACTAAAATTAAATTAAAAACGCTAAAATTTAAATTAATATTTAAGTAGTTTGGCTTTTCATTTCATAAATGAAATTATTACAACAATCAAAAACCCGTATTAAACCTTATGAATTTTACCACCAAGTTTAAGCTGTCCTTTATGATGTTCCTTGAATTTTTCATTTGGGGTGGTTGGTTTGTGACTTTAGGATTGTTCCTTGAGAAAAACCTTAGCACTACAGGGGCGCAAAGTGCTGCAGCATTTTCCACCCAATCATTTGGAGCCATTATCGCTCCTTTTATTATTGGTCTAATTGCCGATAAATATTTTAATGCAGAGAGAATTTTGGGCGTATTGCACATCATTGGAGCAGTGTTAATGTTTCAGATGTACAATGCAGAAGATTTTTCAACTTTTTATCCATATGTGTTTGCCTATATGGTAGCCTATATGCCGACTTTGGCCTTGGTCAATTCCGTTTCTTTCAACCAGATGAGCAATCCAGAAAAAGAATTTGGATCCATCAGGGTATGGGGAACCATTGGTTGGATTGTAGCAGGTTTAGTGATCAGTTTGGTTTTTGGCTGGGATTCAGCTGAAGGAGCAGGTCAAGGCTTGTTAAGGAATACCTTCTTGATGACTTGTATTGCTTCAGGTATCTTGGGTGTATATAGCTTTGCTCTTCCAAAAACACCGCCTAAGATTTCCAAAGGAGAAAAGAAGTCCATTTCTGAGATTTTGGGACTTGATGCCTTTGCGTTATTAAAAGATAAAAACTATCTGATATTTTTCATTGCTTCTATTATGATCTGTATTCCCTTGGCTTTTTATTATCAAAATGCCAGTTTGTTTTTAGGGGAAATAGAAATGACCAATTTGACTAGTAAAATGGCTCTGGGTCAGGTAAGTGAGGTATTGTTTATGTTGCTTCTACCAGTTTTCTTTAGTAAGTTCGGCATTAAGAAAACCTTACTTGTAGGGATGATAGCTTGGGTTGTCAGGTATGCATTGTTTGCATTTGGTAATGTGAATGAGCTTTCATTTATGCTTTTGATTGGTATAGCACTTCATGGAATTTGTTATGATTTTTTCTTTGTTTCAGGGCAAATTTATACAGATTCCAAAGCAGGTGAAAAATTCAAAAGTGCTGCTCAAGGTATGATTACTTTAGCTACTTACGGAGTAGGGATGTTGATAGGATTCTGGGTTGCTGGAATGATCACTGATGCATATACTGGAACTGATGGACTTCATAACTGGGAGACTATCTGGTTAATTCCATCTGGTATAGCCGTTTTGGTAGCTTTGATTTTTGCAATGGCATTTAAAGAAAAGAAACCTACTCCAGTTGCGGCATAATTAAGATATAAACATGTCAGAAAGAAGGACCGCATTAAAGAAAATGATAATGGGCACTGCTGCGATAAGCGGCATGCCCTATTTGAATTTAAACGCAAAGAATAACCAAAAAATGCTTAAAGGGAATATCAACCATTCTGTTTGTAGATGGACTTATGGTCATTTATCCTTAGATGAATTATGTGTATTGATTAAGGATATTGGATTTAATGCAATAGACTTAATGGGGCCAAAAGATTGGCCTACAGCCCAAAAACATGGCGTGTACAGCTCTATGTGTAATGGCGCTGAAATCAGTCTTGAGGAAGGTTTTAGTCATACTGAATTCCATGATGAGCTGATTAAGAATTATACTGAAATGATTCCTCTGGTTGCAAAAAATGGGTATAAAAACCTTATCTGTTTTAGTGGGAACAGAAACGGAATGGATGATGAGACTGGACTCCAAAACAGTGTGAAAGGGTTGCAGAAATTATTGCCTTTGGCAGAGAAGCATGGGGTAACCTTGGTGATGGAGTTATTGAACAGTAAAATTGATCACCCGGATTATATGTGTGATAAGAGTATCTGGGGTGTGGAGTTATGCAAGCGTCTTGACTCAGATAATTTTAAACTTCTTTATGATATATACCATATGCAAATTGATGAGGGGGATGTGATCAGGACAATAGGGGAGAATCATCAATACTATGGGCATTACCATACAGCTGGTAATCCAGGAAGAAATGAAATAGATGAAACCCAAGAGTTAAATTATCCTGCGATTATCAAGGCAATTGTCAAAACTGGTTTCAAAGGACATGTTGCCCAAGAATTTATTCCAAAGGCAAAAGACAAAGCGGCTTCCTTAAGGGAGGCTATTGCACTGTGTGATATTTAACATAACAAACAAAATAACCTTTAAATTTAATTATGGCTAATCAAGAGTACGATGCAATCGTAGTTGGTTCCGGGATCAGTGGTGGCTGGGCTGCCAAGGAATTGACTGAAAAAGGGTTGAAGGTTTTGCTCCTTGAAAGGGGGCAAAATGTAGAGCACATCAAAGACTATAAAAATGCTACCAAGGCACCTTGGGAAATTCCTCACAGAGGAAGAAGAACTACAGAGATGGTGGAAAACCACCCTAACCTGAAGAGAGACTATGTGCTTAATGAGCAAGTGCTGGATTGGTGGGCACATGAGGATGATAGCCCGTACGTGGAAGAGAAACCTTTTACCTGGTTCAGAGGATACCAAGTAGGTGGTCGTTCTTTGCTTTGGGGTAGACAGAGTTACAGGTGGTCTGACTTGGATTTTGAGGCCAACTTAAAAGAAGGCATCGCTGTTGATTGGCCGATTAGATATAAGGACATTGCGCCTTGGTATGATTATGTAGAAAAGCATGCTGGGATAGCAGGGAATAAAGATGGTTTGGATGTATTGCCTGATGGGCAATTTATGCCACCTATGGCTATGAACTGTGTGGAAAAGGATGTGAAAGAAAGGCTTGCAAAGAGCTTTGGAGGAAAACGGCATTTGATTAATTCCCGTATTGCGAATATTACACAGCCTCTTCCAGGTAGACCAGGTTGTCAATATCGTAATAAGTGCTGGTTAGGTTGCCCATTTGGAGGTTATTTTAGTACACAGTCTTCTACTTTGCCTGCAGCAATGGCTACAGGAAATCTAACCTTGAGGCCTTTTTCTATCGCTAACAGGGTGATCTACGACAAAGACACCAAAAAGGCTACGGGAGTAGAGGTTGTTGATGCTGAAACTTTGGAAACAATTGAATACAAATCTAAGATCGTTTTCTTGTGTGCATCAGCCTTTAATTCCACCCAAATATTGATGCGATCTGCCACCGATATATGGCCGGAAGGATTGGGCAGTAGTTCTGGTGAACTTGGACATAATGTGATGGATCACCACTTTAGACTAGGGGCCAATGGAACTGTGGAAGGATATGATGATAAATACTATTTCGGAAGAAGACCGGGAGGTGTTTATATTCCCAGGTTCCGAAATGTAGGTGATGATAAGCGAGATTATGTTCGTGGCTTTGGTTATCAAGGGGGTGCAAGTAGAAGTGGATGGAGTCGAAATGTAGGAGAAATGAATATTGGAGGTCCGCTAAAAGAGGCTTTGACGGAGCCAGGACCATGGAGTATGGGGATGATGGCATTTGGAGAAATTTTGCCTTATCATGATAATACCATTAAATTGAGTAAAGAAGTGAAAGATAAGTGGGGAATGTATGCTTTGGTGATGAATGCAGAGATCAAAGAGAATGAGGAGAAGATGAGGAAGGACATGATGAACGATGCTGCTGAAATGCTTGAAGCTGCCGGAGTTAAAAATGTTCATACTTATGACTCAGGCTATACATTTGGACAAGGAATTCACGAAATGGGTACTGCTAGAATGGGAAGGGATCCGAAAAGTTCAGTGCTAAATGGTAATAACCAAGTTTGGGATGCGAAAAATGTGTTCGTTACTGATGGTGCAGCCATGACTTCTGCCTCAGCAGTGAACCCTTCCTTGACCTATATGGCATTGACTGCGAGAGCAGCAAGCTTTGCAGTGGAAGAATTGAAGAAAGGTAACCTATAATCTAAAAAGACACGACTATGGCAATGAACAGAAGAGATGCATTAAAGAGTGTCGTCCTCATGATGGGAGGAACCATGGTGGGCGCTAATGCCATCCTGACAGGATGTACACCAGATAAGCAAATTGAAGGCTTGGATTTTACTCAAGAGGAAATCGCCTTTTTAGATGAGATAGGAGATACCATTATTCCGACGACCGATACTCCAGGTGCTAAGGCTACAGGAATTGGTGCGTTTATGGTGATGATGGTGAAGGATACCTATTGGGAGGATCAGCAAAAAGAATTTGTTGATGGCCTGAATGCACTTAGGACTGGTTTCAAAGAAGAAGCGGGGAAAGACTTTATGAATGCAAGTCAAGAAGAGCGAACCGAATACTTGAATAAGCTTAATGCTACTGCCAATGACGAAAATGGTCCTAAGTACTTTAAAATGCTGAAGGACCTTACTGTCCTAGGTTATTTTACTTCTGAAATTGGCGCTACGCAGGCTTTGAATTATGTGGAAGTTCCAGGTAGATGGGAGCCATGCATTGATTATAAAAAAGGCGATAAAGCTTACGCTATTTAATATTAATTTATAGGGACAAGGATAATTTGTCCCTTTTAAACCTTTACGAACCCCAAATGAAAGAAAGAAGAAAATTTATTAAGTTGGGCGCGGCATTTGCAGCAGGGGCCTTTTTACCTTTTCAGTTTTGCTCTTCTCCCAAAAAGGAGTCTGAGGTAGTTGAAGAAGCTGTTTCTGAGGCGGTGAAAGGTACTTTGGATAGCTTTGGTGTGCAGCTTTACTCGGTGAAGGAAGATATGGCTGAGAATGCCCAAGAAACTATCAAAAAGATTGCAGGATTTGGTTATAACCAAATCGAAGGCTATGATGGTGGAAAGGGGATTTTCTGGGGAATGAAAAACACCGAATTCAAATCTTTTACTTCTGATTTAGGATTGGACTTTATTTCATCCCATGCCAATGTATTCGATAATACTGAGCAGCTAGCTGAGGAGGCTGGCGCCATTGGAATGAAGCATTTGATTTGCCCTTATATTGGTCAGCAAGAATCTATTGAAGAATGGAAAAATGTGGCTGATCGTTTCAATAAAGTGGGTGAAATTTGTAAGCAAAACGGATTGAGATTTGCTTATCATAACCATGGATATACTTTTGAAGAAATGGAAGGTCAGTTGCCTCAGGATGTCCTGATGGAGTACACCGATCCGGATTTAGTAGACTTTGAATTGGATATTTATTGGGCGGTAACTGCTGGAGTGGATCCAGAAGCCTATTTTAAGAATTATAAGGATCGATACCGTCTTTGTCACGTGAAGGATAGGGAGAAGAGTGCGGCAAGTGATGAAAGCCATGCTTCCACTGTTTTAGGTACAGGAAGTATCGATTTTGCAAAGATTTTAAGAACAGCGAAGGACAATGGGATGGAATATTTTGTGGTGGAGCAGGAGAAGTTCGAAGGTACTACACCGCTAGAAGCTGCTAAAGAAAATGCCATGTACATGAATCAATTGGTGTTTTAAATATTATTAGTTGTTATGGTCCGGCTATAAGTTATTATAGCCGGATTTTTTTTGTCCATTTTTTTAAAGTCAGTCATTTCTATCTAGTCTCTTTTTCTTGGTCAATGGAGGCTTTTGTTCTTTAATATGGGATCCGAACATAAAAAATTAAAGAAGGGAGCTTTGTCTCGAAGATATCCTTGTCAGATAATTTACGTTTGTAGTACTGTGGTCTGGTAAACTGTAATGATAAATAAGGTGCTTATGAGCGTTATATTACCATTATTCCCCTTAAAACTTGTCGCTTTCCCTGGGGAGAGTTTGAACCTTCATATTTTTGAGCCTAGGTATAAACAATTGGTTAGAGACTGTTTAAAAGGTAATCTTGAATTTGGTGTTTGTGTGTATACGGATAGGTTGAGAACACATGGTACCATGGTCAAGCTGGTGGAAGTTTATAAGGAGTATGATGATGGTAGGATGGACGTTAAGACCATAGGTCAGCGTCCATTTAAGTTAATGAGCTTTGAAAACCCCATGACCGGGAGAATGTATGCAGGTGGAGAAGTAGAGTTTTTGGAGAATGATCAGCTTGTTCCAGAGGTCCTGTTTAATGAGTATGTCTTCTATTTACAGGAAGTGTTACGACTGTTGCACACAGGGGAAGAAATTGATTTGGGGAATTTAGATTCATTTACCTATGCACATAAAGTGGGCTTGAAGTTGGAAGAGGAATATCAATTGTTATTGATAGAAAAGGAAGCTGATAGGATAGTTTACCTCATCAAGCATTTGAAGCAAATAATTCCTGTAATTAGGGAGATTGAAAAAGCGAAGGAGAGAATTAAAATGAATGGACATTTTAAATCCCTCGATCCGCTAGATTTTTAATAGATACTAAAGCCTTGATATGCTACTTTTTTTTACAAAGGCATCTTTTCCTTCCCACTCAATTTGATACCAGATGTCTGTTGATGATTTTATGATTACCCTATGTCCTGGGTTTACCTTGGCTAATAGTTCTCCGGCAGCTGTTGGTTCCCTCATTATGATGGTAGGACTTTCTTTTATTACTCCTGTTTCTGGGGCTTTGAGAAAGTTGTTGCTAATAAAGGTGAGGGCAAGAAAGAGGACTATGGGGATATAGTATTGAAGCTTCTTTGTTTTATTGGAGGTAATAGATAGGATTAGACCTGTGATCAGCAATAGAGCAAATGCTCCGGTAATTTCTTGTTGGTAGTCCGTTAGGATTTTGAAGAATTGGGCCTTGTCAGAAATCTCATATCCCTTAAGATCTGTTTGGTCAGTTAAGGCTTTGATTTTACTAATGACTTTAGGGTTGGGATTGAGATCATAGTATTTAGATAGGTAAAGGGTCGTTTCCTCATGGTTTCCCATTCCTTCTGTAATATATGCCATTTTTAAGAGCATGGCAGGAGAGTAAGCGTCCTCGTTTTTTAGGATATCTACATATTGCTTATAGGCTTCTTGATAGCTTTTAGCATTGAATAAAGAGTCTGCTAAAAAAAGTGATTTTGTATCTGCTTGACAATTAATGCTTTGTATTGATATTAAAGGGAATATCAAAAATAATGCAATAAAGTTTTGTTTGATGTTTGGCATTTTCAAAATGGTCTCTTAAATTTGCAGTCCAATTACGACAAAGATATAACAAAAAACAAGTCGAAATTGACAAAAAAAGGAAGTTAAAAGGACTTCCAAAGCCAGTAAGTTAAGTTTTTTTAAGTTATTGGTTTTGAAGTAATGTATCAGAATATTCATTCAAATAGATTTTATGAACAATCATGGAGATATTCATTCCTTTTGGTTTAAATACATAGGATTGAAATTAATTGATTGTTTTTTTTCTGACAAAATTTAATGAGCTTTGTGCTCAGAAAAATAAATGATTCCGTAGCTCAGCTGGTAGAGCAATACACTTTTAATGTATGGGTCCTGGGTTCGAGCCCCAGCGGGATCACAAAATTGGAAATAAAATTGTGAATTCTTTTGAATAATTTGATCAGAAGGTTTTACCTTTGCAACTCCAATTCGGGAAGCATTTATTTTATTTAAATGTTCATTTCCCGGGGTGTAGCGTAGCCCGGTTATCGCGCCTCGTTTGGGACGAGGAGGTCGCAGGTTCGAATCCTGCCACCCCGACGATCAAATAGCTTTGTTAAATCAAAGTGAACGGTCCTGTAGCTCAACTGGATAGAGCAACTGCCTTCTAAGCAGTAGGTTAAAGGTTCGAGTCCTTTCAGGATCACAAAGTGGATGAATATTTCTACTTTCAATTTCTTATCGGTTTGGTAGATTAACTTTATCATTCGGAAAAAGAAACGATTCCGTAGCTCAGCTGGTAGAGCAATACACTTTTAATGTATGGGTCCTGGGTTCGAGCCCCAGCGGGATCACAAAAGCCTGTCTTTCGAGTCAGGCTTTTTGTTTTTAAAGTCATTTTATACTTGAAGTATTTAAAAGGAATATTTACCAGAGTGATCCAAATTTCTATGAGGATAATCAGTTAATGATTCTGAACAGCCCGTATTAGAAAGTGGAAAAGCTTCAGTTTGCCAATAATTGGTTTTCTTGGAGAGGAATGATGAGGGATTTTTTAATCCTTTGCAATGCGTTTTTTATAAAAAAAATGCATTGTTATTTTATTAGTTTGATTTTCAATATGTTGAAAGTTGTTATTTTTTTTGGCAGAGTTATTGAGATGCATAAAAAACAGTTTAAAAATGATATAAGTTTATGTAAATTGTAGGTAGTTAGATTTTCTTATGGGCAAAAGAGCTTAGCGGATTAGTAATTCCTGGTTAGTTTTGTCTTTATAAAAAAGAACTTTTCTACATTTGCGGCAGTCAAAACCTTTTTATAAGGTAAATCCAACATCAAAATGGTTAATAAATTGAGTAAAATATTGTTATCCTCATTGTTGGGCATTTATTTTTTGACCTATATAGACGTAATAGGATATGCCCAAGGTGAGAATATTAAGATTACAGAAAGTGAGATTAGAACGCATTTGGAATTTCTTACTTCTTCTAAAAATAAAGGGAGATATCCCGGGACCAGGGGGAATAGGAGAGTAGTAAAATATATTAGCTCTGAATTTGAAGACTATGGGTTGAAGTCATTTGAAAAGAAATATCTTCAGAAATTTAAAGCCACTTTAAGAGTTAAGGAAGGTGAGTCTCCCAAGTCTCCTGTAAAAACATGGAATGTCATTGGTTTCGTAGAAGGGACAGATCCTATTTTGAAAGATGAATATATTGTTGTAGGAGCTCATTATGATCATTTGGGTCATGGAGGTCCATCTTCAAAAAAGCCTGAGAGTGATGAAATCCATCCCGGGGCAGATGATAATGCCAGTGGAATATCAGCATTATTAGAGATTGCACAAAAGATGGCTGGCAATAGATTTATGCTCAGTAGAAGCGTGATTTTTGTTGCATTTGGTGCAGAAGAGCAAGGACTATTAGGGTCCAAGTACTTCGTTGAGCATCTACCTGTTCCTAAAGAAAAAGTCAGGCTGATGATCAATATGGATATGGTAGGTCGTTTAAACAGTGAGAAACAAGTTTATATGGGAGGTGCCGGTACTTTTCCTGGTGGAGTCGATTTGATGAAGGATTTAGGGCATGAGCTTGGATTAAATCCTGTTGTACATGCGGGTGAAGTTGGAGGTTCAGATCATGTTTCCTTTTACAGAGCAGGTATTTCTGCCATGGGCTTGCATACTGGGGGGCACTCGGAGTATCATAGGCCAGAGGATACTATTGATTTAATTAATATCGCCGGAGAAAAGGTAATTGCTGAATATGTTTATAGGACGGTTGTTAAGGTGGCCCAGTCAAACTATAAATTGGAATTTATCAATCAGGATTAGCTAAGATAATTATTGAAAATAAATGTACTGAAGGCCTGAACGATTTTTCGTTTAGGCTTTTTACTTTTTTTCTGATTTGTGATTATATTGGTTTTAGTTAAGTTGTTGGTTTTTAGTTTTATATGCTTGTATTCTTTTTTTGATTGGTGGTACGGCTTTTGAAGGTTCGAATTTTTCTGTAGTGGTTAAACAACAAGTTACTTTTTACGGCAATGATTATGTTTTGCAAAAAAAACAATAACTTGTCGGCCGATTTAAAACAATAAAAAACCATTAAACCTTAATTTTAAATGACCTTTAACTCATTAGACCTCGTCGTCTTTGTGGCTTATTGTCTTTTAATTATAACCATGGGCTTAGTAGTGTCCAGGGAAAAGAAAGGCCACGTCAAGGATTCCAAAGATTATTTCTTAGCAAGTAAAGCATTGCCCTGGTGGGCTGTTGGGGCTTCATTGATAGCTTCCAATATATCTGCAGAACAGTTTATCGGTATGTCTGGATCAGGCTTTGCCTTAGGGCTTGCAATATCCACCTATGAATGGATGGCTGCAGCAACGCTCATTGTAGTGGCTATTTTCTTTCTTCCTATATATCTGAAGGAGGGCATTTATACCATGCCGCAATTCCTGAATAGACGGTATGACGGCCGAGTAAGGACCGTTATGGCTGTGTTTTGGTTGCTGATTTATGTGTTTGTAAATCTTACTTCAGTCTTATATTTGGGTGCCTTAAGTTTGGAAACCATTATGGGGGTTCCGCTCCAATATGGTATAATGGGACTGGCTGCCTTTGCTATGATCTATTCTATCTACGGAGGACTCAAGGCCGTAGCTTGGACGGATGTGGTGCAAGTAGTGTTTCTGGTAGCTGGTGGCCTTGCTACTACCTATTTGGCCTTGTCAATAGTAGGGGATGGTAATGTTTGGGAAGGAATTGGTATTTTAAGAAAAGCAGCACCATCACACTTTTCAATGATCATTGAAAAAGGAGAAATGATGATTCCTGATGGAACAGGAGGAACCAAAGATGCTTATTTGGATCTTCCTGGACTGAGTGTACTGATTGGTGGAATGTGGATCATTAACCTTAATTACTGGGGATGTAACCAATATATTACCCAGCGTGCCTTGGCGGCAAAAAGCTTAAACGAAGCCCAGAGTGGGATGGTGTTTGCAGGATTCTTGAAATTATTGATGCCAATGATTGTAGTAATCCCTGGAATTGCGGCCTATGTAATCGTGCAACAAGGAGTGGATACTACCTTTATTGAATCCATGACTGATCCTGTTACTGGTTTGGCAAAATCAGATAGAGCTTATCCCACCTTGCTACACTTATTGCCTCCAGGTCTGAAAGGATTGGCTTTTGCGGCGCTTACTGCTGCGATCGTTTCCTCTTTGGCATCTATGGCCAATAGTACTTCTACGATCTTTACTATTGATATTTATAAGCAGTTTATCAATAAAGGAGTTTCTGAATCCAAGCAAGTGACAATAGGAAGGATCACTGCTGTTGTGGCTTTTATTGTAGCTGCGATCGTTGCTCCACAGTTACGACAGTTAGATCAGGCCTTTCAGTATATTCAGGAATATACCGGTTTTGTTTCACCTGGTGTTTTTGCCATCTTTATCTTTGGTTTCTTCTGGAAAAAGACTACTTCAAATGCTGCCCTTACTGCAGCAGTATTAACTATTCCTTTGTCTGCGGCATTTAAATTTATCACTCCAAACCTTCCTTTTATTGACAGGATGGGGGTAGTGTTTTTGGTGCTTTCAGTATTGATTATTGCGATCAGTTTGATCGAAGGCAAAGGTCAAGATAGTAATAAAGCTATTGTAGTGGATAAGGAATTGTTTGCTTCTAGTACTCGTTTTAAAATCGGGGCAATATTGATCTGCGGAATCCTAGCCGCCTTATATACCGTGTTCTGGTAAGAAGATAATATAGGTCCCATATTTTATGGGAAATGATACCTGAATAATGTTATGGAATATTTTTTCTCAGACATTGTTCAGGTATTTTTTTTAGCGTCTCCAAATTTGAGATCTATAAATTGATGGAGTGATTCCTTTTACTGCTTTAAACTGTCGATTGAAATTGGTGATATTTCTATAGCCACATTCATGAAAAATTTGTGAGATAAACAGATTTTTGTCCTTTAGTAATTTGCAGGCATGTGCGATACGAATTTCCTTTAAAAAGCCTGAGTAAGATTTTTTTGTGTTCAATTTGAAGAAGCGCCGAAAATTAGAAACGCTCATTTTTGCAATGGAAGCGACCTCTTCCAATTTGATGTTTTCATGGAAATGTTCGAAGGTGTATTCTAAAATTTCATCTATGATGCCTTTTGAATCGAAGGAATGGATATGCTCATTGGTTAGGATGGTATTTTGGGTTTTAAGACTTATAGTGTTTAAAAGGTTCATTAAAGTGCCAATATGTTCATATCCTTTGGCGTTTTCCAGCTTTTCAATGGAATCAATTAGATCTAATTGTTCAGAATAGTCGATGGATAATCCTTGGTTTAGATGAATTAACTGATTGATTTGGCTTAGCTCTGGGAGTTTTAGAAAGGTATGGCCAAAGATGTTTTTGTCAAATTGAATAACCACCACCGTACAAAAAACCTTTTCGTCCTCTTTTCTGAACCAATGTGGAACATTCGAGCCAATATAAAACAGGTCTCCAGCTGAAAATTCTCCAACAAAATCCCCGATTATGGCTGTTCCGTAACCTTCTTTGATATAAAGAATTTCATTTTCTACATGCCGATGCCAAGGCGTTTCGAAAAGGGGGGTGCTAAAAGTGGTGGATACAAAAGATTTAAATTCTTGTCTAGGAAGTTTTTGAACAATTGGTTTCATTGGGAAATCAATTTTAGGTGTGCTTCAAAGTTACTAAATGATACTCATTGATTATGTTTTTAATCAATGAGTATCATAAATTAATCAAATAATGTAAGTGAACCTTTGGTTTTTGATCGAAATTTGTTTTTGTCAATTAAGTATAGACTTATTACTAATTGTCTTAATGTTATCGATTATTGAAAAGCAACCCAAAATAATTCATGCGAAAATTATTGATAGGATATGATATTGGTAGTTCTTCTGTTAAGACTACTTTATTAGACTCAGATACTGGAAAGGTGGTCGCTTCAGTCGGTCAGCCAAAACTGGAAATGCCCATTGATTCACCGCAAAGCGACTGGGCTGAGCAGGATCCAATGATGTGGTGGAAGTACGTTATAGAAACAACCAAGGCTGTCCTGACCGAAGGGGGGGTGAAGTCTGGGGAAATTAAAGGTATAGGTATTTCTTATCAGATGCATGGATTGGTTTTGGTGGACAAGCACCTAGAAGTTATCCGTCCAGCCATAATCTGGTGCGATAGCCGTGCTGTGGAGATAGGAAATCAGGCCTTTGATGCCTTGGGAAGTGAATTTTGCCTTTCAAACCTATTGAATTCCCCCGGTAATTTCACTGCTTCAAAACTGAAGTGGGTCAAGGAAAAAGAGCCTGAGAATTATGAACAAATACATAAGGCCATGCTTCCGGGTGATTTTATTGCCATGAAGTTAAGTGGTGAGATTTTTACAACTGAATCTGGCCTCTCTGAAGGGGTCTATTGGGATTTCAAGAAGGACCAATTAAGTCAAGAACTTTTAAACTATTATGGGATTTCCAAGGACCTTTTGCCAAAAGCTGTTGGTTCCTTTTCGGAGACTGGAAAGGTGAGTTCAGAAGCTGCAGCGCTATTGGGGCTGGATGCTGGTATTCCAATTACTTATAGGGCAGGAGATCAGCCCAATAATGCATTTTCCCTTAATGTATTGGAAAAAGGTGAGCTTGCTACGACTGCAGGAACCTCTGGGACAGTTTATGGGGTGAGTGATTTGCCTGTATATGATTCACAGTCAAGGGTGAATACTTTTCTTCATGTCAATCATGAGGCTTCTAATCCGCACTACGGGGTTTTATTGTGCATTAATGGGACAGGAATACTTAATAGCTGGTTGAAAAAAATGCTAGGAGGGGAATCCATATCCTATGAAGAAATGAACGCTTTGGCTGCAGATGTACCTTTAGGATCAGAAGGATTGAGGTTTGTCCCATTTGGAAATGGGGTTGAGCGTATTATGGAGAACAAATCAGTGGGAGCTCATCTGAGTGGTTTAAATCTACTGAAGCACGATAAGCGTCATCTGCTTAGGGCTGGGCAAGAAGGCATCGTTAGCGCTTTGACCTTTGGCTTCAATATTATGAAAAACATGGGGCTAAGTCTAAATACTGTGAAGGCCGGTAGGGCCAATATGTTCTTGAGTCCGCTTTTTAGAGAGGCCTTTGTCAATATGAATGAGGTAAACTTAGAGTTTTATGATACTGATGGTGCCCAGGGAGCCGCCAGAGGTGCTGGTATAGGTGCTGGTATATATGCCAGTGCAAATGAAGCTTTTATTGGTTTGGAAAAAGTAGCCTCTTTTGAGCCCAAAGCCAAATTGGTTGAAGCTTATAAATCGGTTTATCAGAACTGGGAGGAAGCCTTGGCAAAGGTAAAATGATAAGTGAGGGAAAATGATTGCTTGTATCCCCATTTTGAGAATTATCAATTTAGAAAAAATTCAGAAGGAGTTATTTACTCCTGTCTCAGAGAAACAAAATAAATAACATAAACGAACAAAATAATGTCTAAAACCTATTTCCCTAGTGTAGATAAAGTAAAGTTTGAAGGGAAGGATTCCAAGAATCCATTTGCCTTTAAGTACTATGATGAGCATAAAGTAGTGGCCGGCAAGACCATGAAAGAGCATTTTAAATTTGCCATTGCCTATTGGCATAGCTTCAATGCAACAGGTGATGATCCTTTTGGTCCTGGAACAAGAAGTTATGAGTGGGAACAGTCTTCAGATGCCCTCCAAAGGGCAAAAGATAAAATGGATGCTGCGTTCGAATTTATTACTAAAATTGGTGCTCCATATTACTGTTTTCACGATGTTGATCTCATAGACGAGGGAGCTACGATTGAGGAGTATGAGAGTAGAATGAAGGCAATTACCGAATATGCCAAGCAAAAGCAGGAAGAGACTGGTATTAAATTGCTTTGGGGAACAGCCAATGTTTTTAGCAATCCTCGGTATATGAATGGTGCAAGCACCAACCCTGATTTTAATGTGGTTTCTTGGGCTGCTACACAGGTGAAAAATTCTATTGATGCCACTATTGCTCTTGGGGGTGAGAATTATGTGTTTTGGGGTGGACGTGAAGGATATATGTCCCTCTTGAATACGGATATGAAAAGAGAAACAGAGCATCTTGCCCAGTTCCTGACCATGGCTAGGGATTATGGTCGTAAGCAGGGCTTCAAGGGTAATTTTCTTATTGAGCCTAAGCCGATGGAGCCTACGAAACATCAATATGACTATGATGCAGCCACTGTAACTGGTTTCTTGAGACAATATGGTTTGGATAAGGACTTTAAGCTTAATATTGAAGTAAACCATGCGACATTGGCAGGTCATACTTTCCAGCATGAATTGCAAGTGGCTGCTGATGCGGGGCTTTTGGGTAGTATTGATGCTAACCGCGGGGATTATCAAAATGGCTGGGATACTGATCAGTTTGCCTTGAACCTTCAAGAGTTGGCAGAATCCCTATTGGTGATTCTTGAGGCAGGAGGCTTGCAAGGTGGAGGTGTAAACTTTGATGCCAAATTAAGAAGGAATTCTACAGATTTAGAGGACTTGTTTCATGCACATATTGGTAGTATGGATGCTTTTGCAAGAGCCTTGTTAATCGCAAATGATATTCTTGAAAATTCTGATTATAAAGCTTGGAGAAAGGCTAGATATGCTTCTTTTGATGAAGGTAAAGGTAAAGATTTTGAATCAGGAAAGCTTTCATTAGAAGATCTTAGGGCACATGCCTTGGCTGCTGGCGAGCCAAAAATGATCAGTGGAAGACAAGAAATGTTTGAAAATCTGATCAATCAATATATTTAAGAAGGGATTATTTTCGATAATTATCCTAGACTTTTTTTGGCGATTCGGGAGGTGAAAATAAGAAAAGCGAACTATATGGTTCGCTTTTCTTATTTAAGTTAGCTAGTGGTTTTTATTATTTCTTATTGAAATGGTAATAGGCATCACTCCATTTCAATTCATTTTGAATTCCTCTAATAGTGGTTTCCTTATCGATATTAACGGTTTCTATACCCGCCATGGTAGCAAAATCATATAAATGATCACTGGTAAGGTTTTGACTAAAACATGTATGGTGGGCACCTCCAGCTAATATCCAAGCTGCACAACCTGTTTTCATATCTGGCATAGGTTTCCACATCACCCTCGCAACAGGAAGTTTTGGAAGGTCTTTAAGTGGTTTTACCGCTTCCACTTCATTGATAATTAACCTAAATCTATTGCCCATATCCACTATGGATGCATTTAATCCGTCTCCACCAGTTCCATTGAATACTAGTCGGACAGGATCTTCTTTTCCTCCGATACCTAAAGGGTGTACTTCACAATTAGGTTTGTCATTGGTTAACGTCGGATCTACTTCTAGCATATGGGAACCTAACACAAGACTGTTGTTTGGATCAAAATGATAGGTATAATCCTCCATAAAGGCATTTCCTCCTTCAAGTCCAGAACCCATTACTTTCATCGCCCTGACCAAAGCGGCAGTCTTCCAGTCTCCTTCTCCAGCATAACCATAGCCATCAGCCATTAACCTTTGGGTGGCGATACCGGGAAGTTGTTTCATGCCATGAAGGTCTTCAAAGGTATTGGAGAAACCCTTAAATCCTCCTTCTTCAAGGAAGGTCCTCATACCAATTTCTATTTTAGCGGCATCCAATAAGGATTGTCTTTTTGAACCATTGGTTTTGAGGTCATCTGATAGCGTATATGTCTCCTCATACTCATCTATCAGGGCTTTGAGTTGTGCATCAGTGACGGCATCTATTTTTTCTACCAAGTCACCGACAGCGTAGGTGTTGACAGAGAAACCAAATTTAAGTTCAGCCTCCACCTTATCTCCATCGGTTACGGCCACAAAGCGCATATTATCACCAAAGCGTGCGAATTTGGCTCCTTGCCAATCGTGCCATCCGCTGGCTGCTCTTGCCCAAACATCAATCTCTCCATGCAGTTCTTCATCTTTCCAATGGCCTACCACTACCTTCCTGTTTACTTTCATTCGGGAAGTGATAAAACCAAACTCACGGTCTCCATGGGCACTTTGGTTGAGGTTCATGAAATCCATGTCGATAGAATTCCAAGGGATGTCCTGATTGAACTGGGTGTGTAGATGGAGCATTGGCTTCTGAAGAATCTTCAGTCCATTGATCCACATTTTTGCTGGAGAAAAGGTGTGCATCCAAGTGATCAGGCCAATACAATTGGTTGCTTGATTGGATTCTTGGATGATAGCATAGATTTCTTCCGTGGTTTTTACTATGGGCTTGAATACGATGCTTACAGCAATCTTTTTGGAATTGTTTAACTCCTGGGCTATGATTTGGGCATGTTCGGCCACTTGGCGCAATGTCTCATCACCATACAGGTGCTGACTGCCAGTGATAAACCAAACTTCGTTTTCTTTTAAATTTTTCATTTATTCGCTACTTGTTGATTTCGTGATAATGCTTGTTTACATCCAGAAGAAATAGTACAATAATGACACTATTAGGATGATGCCAGCTGCTCCCACATTGAATGGGGTTGCTGTATTGAACAATGCAGGATTAATATTGAATGATTTTTTATCTGCATGTTCCATTTTGACATTGGTATAGAGTATAATGCCCAGCATAAGGAAGAGGGCGGCCAGCATAAATATGGATTCAATGCCTAGGTATTCATAACTGTCAAATAGTGCAAACCCCACAATGGCAGCGACCAATCCTATGAAGATGAAGAAATAGCTGGAAGCTACGGCTTTGACAGCTTCTTTTCCGGATTTAAAGTCAGGGTTGGCAAAAGCTTTCTTCTCAGCAAAGCTAATCACCGATGCTATTAGGCATAGGATGATAAATACATAGCCCATTCTTAGAAGGAAAGGCATTTCCGGATAAAATACTTTGAATATTATACCTGCTGGAATTGTGGCAATGGCTGTCCAAAGGGCTGCATTGGCTGTGGCCTGTCTCCATAATAAGCCCATTCCAAAAACAACTACCACTCCCGGATAAATATATCCTGTATATTCCTGGATGTATTGGAATACTTGATCAAGGGAGGCTAACTGAGGAGCTACAAACATCGCTATCAGTAGGGCTACTACAGCGACTATTCTACCAGTTTTTACCATTTCATGGTTATTGGCATTTGGTTTAAAATAAACCTTGTAAATATCCATGGTGAAAATAGTCGAAGTACTATTGATCATAGAGGCAAGAGAAGATACAATGGCTGCAGCAAGTGCCGCAAAGGCCAATCCCCTGATGCCATCAGGAACAAAGTTTTTCAGTAACCAAGGGTAGGCTTCATCAGATTTCTGGATTTCTCCAATATTTTCTATAGGCATATTGAGTAATGCAGAAAGTTGCTCAGGACTATAATCATGTATAAGTACATAGGCTGCGATGCCTGGAATTACTACAATAATCGGCATTAAAATTTTCAGGTATCCTGCGAAAATCAAACCTTTCTTGGCTTCTTGGATGCTTTTCGCAGCCAATCCTTTTTGGATGATATACTGGTTGAATCCCCAATAACCTAAATTGGTTAACCACATTCCGCCTAGAATAACAGCCAAGCCTGGTAAATCCTGAAAGGCATCTCTTTCTCCCCCTGCTCCATCGGGTACCATGGTGGCACCTTGGGGCATGATCATGATAAAATGGTCTTTGGCATCATGGTAAAGGTTGCCCATGCCGGCAATGATTCCATCTCCCATTCCGACAGCATCCAAGGCCAGAAAAGTGGTAATCAAGCCTCCGCCTACCAATACCACCACCTGCACGACATCAGTCCATGCAACGGCTTCTAATCCTCCATAAATGGAGTAGATACCAGAAAATATCAATAGGCCAATGATACCATAGTGTAATGGAATTCCCATTATTTTATCCATGGCCAAGGCGCCTAAATAACTCACAGAGGTAAGATTCACAAAGACATATACCAAAAGCCAGAATACAGCAAAGGCGGTACTTACTCCTTTATTGAACCTTTCACTAAGAAATTGAGGCATGGTGTAAATGCCATGCTCTAGGAAAATTGGAAGAAAGTATTTGGCTACTAAAATCAATGCCAGGGCAGCAATCCACTCATAGGCAGCTATGCCCAGTCCGATGGCAAAACCTGAACCTGAGGTTCCTATAAAATGCTCTGCAGAGATATTGGCGGCGATAAGGGACGCCCCAACAGCCCACCAAGTAAGCGATTTATCAGCCAAAAAGTATTCTTGGGCTGTTTTTTCCAATCCTTTTTTTGATCTGGATACCCAAAGGCCTACCGATACAATAGCTAGGGCGTAAAGGATGAAAATAACATAATCTAGGGTAGAAAATCCTACTGACATAATAGTGATATTGAGGGTTTATGTTATACTTTGTTATTATTTATTTTTATTTAAGTGTCATATTTACACCTAAAAAATCAGAAAAAAAAATAATGAGCAAAAAATTACTCATTAACACCCGGCATTTCATTTCTGGGAATGAAATTTAGGACGGTTTGAAATTGATCATTGTACTTGGATCTGTCGATTCGATAAAAGAATGCGCCTTTTTTAGAGCTGGTTTTATCTTTATCTTTTTCCTTGATCAGCATATGGGTAGATAACACTTTCCTTGTGAAATTTCGCTTATCGATTTTTGTCTCATAAAGGTTTTCGTACATGGCCTGAAGATGAGGGAGAGTGAATTTCTTTGGTAGTAATTCAAATAAAATAGGATGCAAGGCAGCCTTGTATCTCAGGCGGGATTTGGCCATTTCCACCATTTCATTATGGTCAAAAATCAAATCTGGCAACTCGTTCATAGAAAACCAATGAGCATGAAAGTCATCGTTGATTTGTTTTTGGTATTTCTGGATATCGATAAGAGCAAAATAGGTGACCGCGATAGTTCTTTCTACTGGGTCCCTATCAGGTTTACTGAAAGTATGTAATTGTTCCATATATACATCTTCCAAGCCTGTTAGTTTTTTAAGAATCCTATTTGCTGCACCATCTAGAGATTCTTTGGGCTGCAAAAAACCTCCCATAAGGCTCCATTTTTCTTTTTCCGGCGCGAAGCCTCTTTGAATTAAAAGTAGTTTATAGTCAGAACCATCAAAGCCAAAAATAATACAGTCAATGGCTGTTAGGATTCTTGTTTGATTAGAGTATTTCATCATGATTTTTTGTGATAAAAGGTCGGTTTGGGTTCTAAAATTAAAGTTGGAAAATGTTTGTTAGTATTTGTCATTATGACACATAAAATTAGCTATATTTTTTATTAAATACCAGAAACCATCAATAAGGGCTGTATTGTATGGTGAACTTAACTAATGTTCGTCGTTCACTTCTACCCAGTAACCGTTAGGGTCTTGGATGTAAATCTGTCTGATACCGTCAGGGCGAATGTTTACCTTGCCTTTTTCTCCTGGCCAATCTTCAAATGAAATATTGTTTTCTTTTAGCTTGGCAATGAAGCCATCCAAGTCTTCCATACTAAAGCAAAGATGATTGATTTTATTGATGGTCGGAGGAGTCCATGGGAGTTGTTCTATCAGGTGAAGTTGACTGCTGCCGATATTGTACCAAGTATGTAAGCCGTCTTTAAAAGGTTCTTCTATTTCTTCCAAACCGAGAAAGTCTTTGTAAAATTTATTGCTGGCTTCCAAGTCTTCAACATATACTGCGATATGGTTCAGTTTGGTTTGACTGTAAGTACTCATACTTATTACTGATAATAATAAAATTGCTAATACTTTGAAATGATTTTTCATCGCTCCGGGCTAAAACAGATTTAAAGCTTATAAAATTAGCTCACAATATAGGTTAAAAAATAAAAAAAGCGGGAGAGCTTCCCGCTTTTTATCTTATTGATTTTCCTGAGCTTCAGGACTAAAAGCTAGTGATTCAGCCTCATCAAACAATTTTAAGCCTTGCTGGTAGATTTCGTTTATATCGTTGATGACTTTGTAGAAAGCATCATCATCATATATGTTCCTACTCATATGTGCTTTTAATAATGTTTTGAGATATGATTTTGACTTGTTAAAGCTTTTTTCGTCAAACTCAAGTTTGTTTCTTTCACCAATGGCAACCAGTTGCTGAAGCATCTTGTCACTAACTTCGAAGTTGTTATAGTATTCTTCAAAGCTCATGTTCTCAAATTTACTCTTGTTTTTTTCCAGATAGTCTAATATTAATTCCCTGTGGGAATCTGTACCAAATAACCTGTTTACATATGCGCTGCTCATCGAAGTGTCCATTGGCACAAAATAATCAGGCATGATGCCTCCTCCTCCATATACAGTTCTGCCTTTGGTTGTCTGGTATTTCAAGGTGTCATTAAATTCTATGCTGTCAGCACTGAAAAACTCACCATGCTCAAATCTATTGATCCAATCCATGCTGTATTCCTCGGAGTTTTCTCCATAGGGTTTTTGTATAGATCTTCCAGAAGGGGTATAATATCTGGCAATGGTCAACCTAAGTTCCGCCCCATCGGCAAGGTCAATTGGCATTTGTACCAAGCCTTTTCCAAATGATCTGCGTCCAACAATTAGTCCTCTGTCATTATCCTGTAGGGCGCCTGCCACGATTTCAGAAGCTGAGGCACTTCCTTCATTGATCAATACTACAACGGAACCATCTTCAAATAAGCCAGGTCTCATGGCAAAAGCCTTTTGATTATAACGGCTGACTTTACCTTTTTGAGAAACAATCAAAGCATTGTCAGCTAAGATCTCATCAGCGATGTTGATCGCCGCACCCATATATCCTCCTGGATTACCCTGAAGATCTAGTACCAGTTTGGTCATTCCTTGGGCTTTTAAGTCCATAAGGGATTCTTTGAACTCATCGTAGGTAGTGGCCGCAAAACGGGTGATTTTTACATAACCAATCTCATCATTAATCATATAGGAGGCGTTGATGCTGTATTGGGGGATTTTGTCCCTTGTAATGGCGTAATCAATCAGGTCCTTATTATTTTTTCTTTTTATGGCTACATTTACCACGCTTCCTTTTGGTCCTCTCAAAAGATCAAATACATCTCTATTGGTAACGCCGGTACCTGCTACAGTTTCTCCATCTACCTTGATGATTTGGTCACCTGACTGAATGCCCAGTTTTTCGGAAGGTCCACCTGTAAGTGGGGCAACTACATAGATGGTGTCCCTTAAAATACCAAATTCCACTCCAATTCCATCAAATTCTCCATCCAGTTGGGATTGAGCGAGTTCAGCATCTTTGGCAGGAATATAACTGGAATGTGGATCCAGTTCTTCCAGCATCTTTTCAATGCCGTGCTCTACAAGTTGAGTAGTATTTACAGTATCGACATAGTCCCTATCTATATAAGTGATGATTTCCTGCAGCTTATATAGAGCAGCCTTCAGATCGTTTCCGTCTGACTGTGGTTCAGCAAAAGTCGCTCCTATCCATATGCCCGCAGAGATGGCCAATGCCAGTATGATGGGTAGTCTGATCTGTGCTTTGGTGTTTTTTGGGGTATTCACATTTGGGCGTGAAGTATTGTTTTCTTCGCTCACGATAATCCTCAGTTTATTTAATTTTGGTACAGTTCTTATTTAAAGATAATCTTCAAATATACAATTTAACATGATTTTACACTATTTCGTTTAAACTATCTCAATAAAATCAATTTAGGTGATTAAAACGCATCATAATTACCTGAAAAAATTTTACTTTTGTCTTTACCATGCCTCATATTTCTCATATAAAGAAACGATCCATTGGAGACTTAGTTCAGGAGAATTATGTCTTTGCAGGTGTGCTGCATTATTTTGGGATTAGTTTTTTTGAATACGAAAAACAATCCTTGGAGGATGTTTGTCAGGTTTTTAAAATAAATCCCCGACAGTTGATCAATGAATTAGAAGCCTGGGCATGGCGAAAAGACCCTAGCAGGGAGGAGCTTTTTCTAAGGCCTATTGAGGTTTTGGTGGAGTATTTAAAAAAGAAACACCATTATTTTTTGAGACATGAACTTCCTTTTCTATCCAATATAATCAGTGGTGTTCATCTGCAAGGGGAATATGCGAGTTTATTAGGTGATTTGCGTTTGATGTTTCCACTTTTTGTGGATGACTTTATTCATCATATTCATGAAGAAGAAAATACCCTATTTAATAGGATCAAGACCTTGCAAGAAGTTGAGAACAACCACTATAGGTTAGAGGAATCCCTTAAGGTGCTAAATATGCCATCAATAGCCGGTTTGGCAGAGGAGCATGAGGCGCATGATGATGAGATGGAAGGTATTCGGAAGTTGACAAAGGGGTATGCACTTGAGCAGGAGGCTCCTACTTCCATTAAGGTGCTTTACCATGAACTGCAGAGTTTCGAAAAGGAACTGATTATCCATGCTACCATAGAAAATGAATTATTATTTCCCAAAGCTGTTGAATTAGAGAAAGAGGTGAAAAGGAAAATTATCAAAAAAATAAAATCAAACTAGATGGGAAGGGTATTAGCGATAGATTTGGGAACAAAAAGAACTGGAATAGCCGTTACAGACATACTGAAGATCACTGCCAATCCATTAGAAACTATCAGGACAATTGATCTGGATAAATTCCTTAAGGATTATTTCCAAAAGGAAGATGTGGAGGCAATTGTCGTGGGTTATCCAAAGTCCATGGATGGCACGGATACACAAATGACAAAGCCAGCGATTAAGCTTAAAGATAAATTGTCAAAAGCCTATTCGGAAAAGAAGGTAGTCTTGGTAGATGAGCGTTTCACCTCAAAGATGGCTATGCAAAGTATGATTGCTATGGGCAGTAAAAAGAAAGACAGAAAAGAAAAATCAGGCAACCTGGACAAAATCAGTGCTGCCATAATATTACAAACCTATTTAGATCAAATATGATATATCCGATTGTAGCTTACGGAAATCCGATATTAAAGAAAGAAGCAGAGGAAATTAATGAGGGAGAAGATATCAGCGGTCTGATCTCGGATATGTATGATACCATGGATCATGCCAGTGGAGTCGGATTGGCTGCACCACAAATCAATAAAGGCATTCGTCTTTTTGTTATTGATAGTACTTTAATGTTGGATGAGGAAAGCGAAGAGAAGGGGATAAGAAGAGCTTTTATCAACCCTATTATCTTGGATGAATATGGAGATGATTATGGCTTTGAGGAAGGCTGTTTAAGTATCCCTGATGTTAGGGCCGAAGTGATTCGCCCAGAAACATTGACTATTGAGTATTTTGATGAGAACTGGAACCTAAAAGAAGAGGAGTTTTCTGGTATGACTGCAAGAGTGATCCAACATGAGTATGATCATTTGGAAGGAATACTTTTTGTGGATTATATCAAAGGCATCAAAAAGAGAATGGTCAAAAGTAAGTTGATTGATGTCAGCAAAGGAAAGGTCCCTACCGATTATAGGATGATCTATCCAGTAAAATAATATTCATAATATCTTTAAATCAAAAGTTGACCAGAAGCCTATCCGGTCAACTTTTTTGTTAAAAGGAATATCCATGCAAAACCTCAAAGTAGCACTTATACAAACTGACCTTTATTGGCAAGACAGAGCGGCTAATTTGGCCATGTTGGAAGAGAAAATCTGGCCTTTACAGGCAAAGGTGGATTTGATCATTTTGCCAGAAATGTTTCCAACGGGCTTTTCCATGGAAACGGAGAAATTGGCAGAGCCCATGAATTTCACTACCACCAAATGGCTAAAACAAATGGCTGCTCAAAGTAATGCTGTAGTGACCGGGAGTGTGATCATTAAGGATGGAGAAGAGTTTTTTAATAGATTGCTTTGGGTCAGTCCAGAAGGAGAGGTAAAACATTATGACAAACGCCACCTTTTCAGAATGGCCAATGAGGATGATTATTTTAGCATGGGGGAGAACAACTTGGTTTTTGAAGTGAAGGGATGGAAAATTCTGCCCCAGGTATGTTATGATCTGCGTTTTCCTGTATGGTCTAGAAACAATACAGATGACGAGGGGAATATGGATTATGATGTGGCTTTTTATATTGCTTCCTGGCCTGCAGCAAGAGAAACTGCCTGGGATATATTATTAAAAGCCAGGGCTGTTGAAAACCTATGTTACACTATAGGAGTGAATAGACTTGGTGAGGATGGTAATGGAATTGACTATTCAGGACATTCTGGAGCTTACGATTATAAGGGGAATACATTGGCCTATTCCGAAAAAGAGGAAGAGTTGGTAGTTGAGTTGGATGCTGAAAGTCTGTTGGGATATAGAGAAAAATTTCCTGCCTGGAAGGATGCAGATCAATTTTATATGTTATAAAAAAGGACTTGAGCTATGCTATTCGGGATTGGAAATCCCGAATAGCATAGAGGATAAGTAATTCCGAGCAACCCTTCTGAGCAGTTTTAATTACTCAGCATTTTATTGTACTATCAGCTTTCTGGTTATTCTTCCCCCTTTATTGCTAATAAACTCTATTAGATAAAGACCGTTTGGGAAAGTGCTGAGATCAATGTTCTGTATGATGTTGGCTTCAATGTTAAAACCTTCCTTTAATACCTGGCCAATGGAATTGATCAACCTGGCTTTTCCTGCCTGACTTGCAATCAGCTTTACAGGTCCACTAACCGGATTTGGATAGATTTTTACCAGTAGTTGCTCCTCTCCAGGAGTAATGGTTCCTGTACTGATGTCTTCCAAATATTGTAAACCACCGGCCCTGTTACCAAGGATTAAATTTGTTTTGTTTCCAAATGCTTCAGGAATGGTGCTGATCCAAGCGTTTCGACCAAATTTAGTTTCTTCAAGGCTTCCGTCAGGCATTTTTAACAATTGTGTGTTTTGGTCACTGTTAAGATTTGGAAAATCTGGAGTAAAAGCCAAAATCCCACTTTGGTCTACAGAATAAAGGTCCAATCGGCCATTATTATTACTGACCTTTACAATCAAATTCCTACTTGCAGGACTATCGGAAAAACCCAAATAATTATTGTCCAATAATTCGAATTTTGGAGCGTCTTGAAAAGTAACTTTGTAACGCTGCAGCTCTCCTGTTTGCTTGGCCAGCAACAAATAATCCTCCCCTTGATATTGGTAAAACTCAAAATGGTCATTAGGACGAAGAGTGGTATTGGGAATGCGGATCTCTTGCAGGTCCTGGATGTTTTGATCTTTTGAATAATATAGTTTTCTTACCAGAAGGAAGTCTATAATTTCAGTGCCTGAAATAAAAAGATAATTATCCTGTTCAGTGTTGGTGTATTCCAAATACTGTAAATCATTCAATCCCAATTCCGATAAATCCAGATAATCGGTTTCAATTAATTCCAGCGCTTCATTTGACAAGTCATAAAGGAAGGCTTGCCCTGTCGCTTCACCATCCATGACGGTATTGGCAGTTAAGATAAGCGTTCCAGAGCTGGCATTACCCTTGAAGAAAGGCCTGGTATTTTCTCCTAGATCCAACATGTTCTTCTGTAAAAAGTCCTGGTTTATTGGAGAAAGGTCTCGATCTAAAAGGTATAGACTTTTGGAAAAGTCAATGCCTGCGGTCAAGCTTGTTTCCGAACTGTTTGAGGTAACCAAAAGCTGGTCATCCAAAATTTGAGGAACGTGGAATAAAGGGAATTGGGGGAAGTCTCCTTTGCCGGGTAAATTGGTGCTAAAACTATTAAAATCGGGATCAGTATTACTGCCTTCATTTTCTAAATAATAAAGCGTATTGCATTCATCCTGTCCCATCAACATGTCCACTATGCCATCTCCGTTGACATCCCTTAATAAAATGGCATGCCCACCAGCATGTTTAATGGCCTTATTTTCATCTTCTGGGATTTTTCTCGAAATTGGATCTCCATCACAGGTTTGACCGAAGGCAAAATTGCCACATTCGCAAAACTCAAAATTCCCCCACCGTATCTCAGGAGAAGCGAAGGCATCAATATCGCTGTTTCCTGTTCTTTCAATGCTGGTGTTTTTATAATATTCCAAATAATCTCCAGCAGCATAATTGAAAATTACAATGTCCAAATCCCCATCGCCATCCAAGTCTTGGATAGCGGGAATATCAAGGTTGTTGGCTTGGAAATTGGAACCATTTTCGAGTTTCAGATAGGTCTCTGCTACTTCCCATTCAGGTCTTGTATTGCCCGGGCTGGTAATGTTTTTATATGCTTTGATGCCAAAAGCCGTACTAGTAAATAAATCTTTTTTTCCATCACCATCATAATCTGCCAAGACCAGGAATCCGCTCACATCATTTGGAAAAAAATAAGGCATATAAGGAAGTGCTTTATATTGTCCATTAGTATTTTGGAATACCTTGATAGATCTGGAATTGATATCCCAAATGACCAATTCCTCTTTTCCATCTCCATTGGTGTCCATGCTCTGCACCTGAGCGGCATTGATCCCTCCTGCAAAAGGCATGGATAGCACTTCTCCATTTTGTTGGATGGACATTTCTGAAAATTGATATGCCTTTTGGGCAAAACTGGAGTAGAATGCAAATATCAAAAAGAAGGAAAAAAGGTATCTCATGTTCACAAAGATGAAGAAACTTTATTTTTCATTTAAAATTAAACGAACAATCTTGCTCAAAGATGTAAGGGAATCATTTATTTTGGAAGAAAGTTTGACTGATTAGTTTTTTGCAAGGCAGGCAATAGACAATAAGACAGATGAGGACCAAAAAAATGCAATTTCACTTCATGGCAACAATTACTTCACTTTACGAAATTTATAAACAATCCACCGGGGTAAGTACCGATTCGAGAAAGATAGGGGCTGGCAACCTGTTTTTTGCCTTAAAAGGCCCAAATTTCAATGCGAACAACTTTGCCTCAAAGGCATTGGAAGCAGGTGCTTCTGCGGTAGTAATTGATGAAGGACAATATAAGGTTGAAGGGGATGATCGATATTTTTTGGTGGATGATGTGCTTCAGACGCTGCAACAACTGGCCAATTTCCATAGAAACCAACTGGATATTCCATTTCTGGCCATTACAGGATCAAATGGTAAAACCACCACCAAAGAATTGGTCAATGCGGTGTTGAGCAAAAAGTATAAAACTTATGCAACTGTAGGGAACTTGAACAACCATATTGGGGTACCATTGACCTTATTGTCCATGGATGAAAATACAGAGTTGGGAATAGTGGAAATGGGGGCCAATAAAATCGGGGATATTGCGGAGCTCTGTGAGATAGCTGAGCCTACCCATGGTTTGATTACCAATATAGGTCGCGCCCACTTGGAAGGCTTCGGGGGATTTGAGGGAGTATTAAGGGCCAAGACGGAATTATACCAGTTTTTGATCAGTCATAAGGGACAGATTTTCGTCAATAGCCAAAATTCGGTTTTGGCCAATATGATCAAACGAATGGATCATCCAGTGACCTATCCAGCTAAAGGGGATGATTACCATTGTGAAATGGTGGAAGCCAATCCCCTTGTGAAATTCAGGACAGCTGATGGGGCGGAGTACCAAACAAAAATGTTGGGGGCATATAATTTTGAAAATATAGCTACTGCATTGACCGTGGGAACTTACTTTGGTGTGGAGGAAAAGCAAGCTGTAGCAGCCGTTAGTGAATATACTCCCGGAAATATGCGTTCTCAGTTGGTCGAAAAGAGAAGCAATCTGATTGTGCTGGATGCCTATAATGCCAATCCAAGTAGTATGGAACAGGCTATCAGGACTTTTGGTAAGATGACTGGCAAGCCACATAAAATGGTGATTTTGGGTGATATGTATGAGTTGGGAGAAAGTGCAGCTGAGGAGCATCAAAAACTAGGAGAATGGGTAAGTGAATATGATATTGACAAGGTTTGTTTTACCGGTGAATTGGTTCAGAATGCTTTGTTGAAAGCTCCTAGGTCCCTGTATTTTCCAGATCCATTTAGTCTAAGAAACTGGCTGGCAGACTCCAAATTTGAAGATCACCTGATCCTGATCAAGGGCAGTAGGGGAATGAAGCTAGAGGGCTTGGTGGAGTTTATTTAGAGGGAAATACATATATAGCTCATCCGCTTTTGCAACGCGTATTTTTAAGTACTGGCATTTCTAATGTTCTTCTATTATTTAGTCATCAAATGGTGTTCATCAACCTCATCAAGATTTTAATTATCGTCAATTAACAATACCTAGAATGAACGGAAAAAAATTATTGATTAGACTTTTTATCTGGGTACTTTTTATGGTAAGTCCAGTTTTAGCCATTTGCCAAGAGTTGGATAATGTGCCCAAAGCTTTTGAATCTCTGGGGAAGGAACCGGAAATTATCATTTTTGAAAGTGGTGTCGAGGTGCCTACTGAGGGAGGGCATTTTCAAGGGGTGCAATTGGTGGAAATAGCAGGAAAGGAAAAGTTGTTTGTTTCAGGGAGCTCTAGTCATCAATCCTATATTTTGCAGTTGGATATGGAGTCCCAAAAGGCAGAAAAGTTAATTCCCTTGATGAATGATCCATTCAGGCATGCTGGAGGAATTCAGACTTCTGAGGACTATTTAATTGTGGGCATCGAGGACAATCATATCAGAACTTCAGCAAAAGTTTGCCTTTATGATTTTCAAAAGGATAACCTTAGAAATGCCAAGCCTAATATTATGATCACAAGGAATGGAGAAGAAAAGCGCCCAACTGCAGGAGCCACTGGGCTATTGGCAATGGATCAGGACTTTTTGATGGTGGTCGGCAACTGGGATGCGAGGAACTGGGATTTTTATTGGCTGAAATCTGGGGGGAAGACACCTACTTTAATTAGTAGCATTGAGGCTCCAGAGGACTGGGGCAGTTATCAGTCGATCAACTTGCTCAAGGACCGGGAAGCCATTTATGCCATTGGTTTTTACCAAAAGGAAAGCATTGATTATGCGGATTTGATCTTGGTCAGTAAAGTAGAGCGATTTGAGCCTATCATGAAGAAGTTGAGCAGTAAACCCTTCCACTGCAAAGAAGGTGTTGATTTTTCAGGGGGAGCAGGACTTCAGGTGGATAAAGCTAGGGGTTTGGTTTTTTGGGGAACCCAGAAAAATGCCGGAAAGAAAATTGTTGTTAATAGGTTTTCTGAAATGTAATTGTTTTACGGATTACTATTTAGTTGTATGAGTATAAAGATTTGAATAGGAAATTTAATAAAAAGTAATTTTTAAGATAATAATAAAATTCAAGGCTTTTTTGAATAGAAATATGAAATTTATGAAAGAGATAAAATTGATTATAGTGTTTATATTTTTGGCCACTTTGGAATGCTTTAGCCAACAATCAGGAATAAATGAAATAAAAAGTTCTGCACTTCAAGGCGGAATTGGATTAGGTAGTGTTTTGGCTGTTGTAGTTTCTTGGGAAAGGAATAAATCTGTTTTGCTGGCGGTTTTACATGGGGTTTTCAGTTGGTTGTATGTCATATATTTTGTGCTAACACGAAAACAAGGAGAAAGACATGTTTAATAAAAATATTTAGATTTTTACTTCTAATGAAGACTTCTAAAAGTTTTGGTTCAAGTCTCAGACTTGAACCATTCAAATACTACCGAACCGCAATAAACGGAAACCTTTCCCCTTTACTGTAATCTCCCTCTCTTTGGGGCAGTAGTAGAAAACCATCTGTATGGGCAAGGCTGAACAAATCACCGGAACCGTTATGATTTATGGGAAATGCTTTGCCATTTTCATGGTCTAGATTCACTGAGATAAATCTGGCCAAATTGGGGTTCCCTGGTATTCCTTCTCCCAGTTCCTTTGTCTCAAATCTCCAGCCAATTCTTAGCGAGGCATGCAGCCACTGTTTAAAATAGAAAAGATGGTTGACATAGGTCGAAACAGGATTGCCGGGATAGGCAAATATCTTGGTGTTGAATTCCTCATGATGGCCAAACCAAAAGGGCTTTCCAGGTCTCTGGGCAATACGGTGAAATAATTTTTGCACGCCCAATTCTTCCAAGATTTCCGGAATATGGTCGAACTTTCCCTTGGAAACGCCACCACTCAAAAGTAAAATATCGAAATCCTTTACCAAACTGCTAAGTTTTTCCCTAAGCGCTTCCTTATCATCAAGGATATGGTGCATTTCGGCTTGAATGCCATCTTGATGAAGAGATGCCCAAAGTGAATAGACATTGGATTTGCGAATTTGATGGGGCAGCGGGCTTTGGTCTACATCGACCAACTCATCTCCCGTGGAGATGATGGCTGCTTTGGGAAGTTTAGCTACTTTTACTTTTGCTTGTCCAACTGTAGCTAGGATGCCTATATCCCCTGTATTGATTTGCTTTCCCTTTCCTAAGACCTTTTCTCCCTTTTTTGAATCGCTGCCTTGGTAGTGGATGAATCGCTTGGCTACTTTTTCGATATTTAGGTGGGCCTTTCCACCTTTGATCTCGATTTCCTCATAGGGGATTATGGTATTGGTATTGATGGGCAAAATAGCCCCTGTCATCACTTCCAAGCAGTGTGAAGTGTCTATTAAGTTCATCTGCGGGGAGCCTGCAGCTTGTATCCCTTGGATGGGGTAATTGGGTTTTAGGGAATCTTGTAGATCAGCCAGATGAATGGCTATTCCATCCATCATCACCCTGTCAAAAGGCGGTGCATCACGGTCGGTGAAAATGTCTTCCGCTAAAAATCTCCCAACAGCCTCAGTCAAAGGAATCTCTTCGATTCCATAGGATTGTTTTTGGCTAAGAACTAAGTCAAGTGCTTCCTGGATAGTGATCATGATTAATATGAAATTCTTTCGAGTTTAATTTTTTCAGAAGGATATTATATCCTTCGTAATTATAAAGTCTTGATTTCAAATCAAGCCTAGCGTAAACTGTCTCAAAATTTGTCATGCTGACGATAGGAAGCATCTCTTCCATCAATTTAATTCTGCTAATAGAGATGCTTCGTTTGTAAGTAT
This sequence comes from Echinicola salinicaeni, assembly GCF_014280965.1. Classification (GTDB taxonomy): domain Bacteria; phylum Bacteroidota; class Bacteroidia; order Cytophagales; family Cyclobacteriaceae; genus Echinicola; species Echinicola salinicaeni. Next base: position 294,839 of record NZ_JACODZ010000007.1, on the reverse strand, counting down.
GACGTGAAAATCGATTTTTTTAGACAGCCTCTAGCGTAATCGTAATAAGAGGACAAATCCTGACCAGCAAAATTTACCTTCCTACTTCCCTTTCTAACCTCTATCTTCTTACTTTCCTCCTCCAGCTTCTACCTTGGTGCTTCTCACAGCATTCATTCCGCCCTGGACATTGAAAATATTGGCAGTGGGAAAAAGCTCTTTTAGCATTAGAGCTGCCTGCTGACTCCTTTTTCCTGATTGGCAAATAATGATAAATTCCTTTTCCGGCCTGAGCTCTTCTGTTTTTTTATTTATTTCCTGAAGGGGAATATTGATAGCCTGTTCCAAGCAATCCTGCTCAAATTCTGCATTGCTGCGTACATCTATCAATTGGAATGATGTTCTGGCATTTATTTTTTCTAATAAATCTTCAGGGCTTAATTCAAAGTAACCCATATTGGTGGCACAAACATCCTGACCATAATCGGTTTTTAATTTGTCTATGGCCTTGTTTTTAGCTATGCATGGAACACCAATTTTTAAATGGCTTTGCCCTAAGGTATCCACGATTAATAACTTTCCTACCAATGGCTCTCCGATGCCAGCAATGACCTTTATGGCTTCTAGTGCTTGATATGTGCCGATAAGTCCTGGCAATACGCCCAATACACCGTTTTCATCACAGTTGGGAATTATTTGGTTTTGGCTTGATTCAGGAAATAGGCAGCGGTAGGTAGGGCCATCCTGGTGATTCAGCACCGATACTTGCCCTTCAAAATCATGAATGGCACCATAAATAAATGGTTTGTCTAATATTACACAGGCATCATTGACCAAATAGCGGGTCCCGAAATTATCAGAAGCATCCACTACCAAATCAAATCTGGCAATAGTTTTTAGTGCATTTTCCGGACTAATAAATTCTTTAAGATTAATAAGCTTGGTTTCGGGATTTTGCAGATGTAGCCATGAAATAAGAGCGTCTGTTTTGGCCTTTCCTATGTCCTTTGGACAAAACAATGTTTGACGGGCAAGGTTACTTTCCTCGATTAGGTCTTGGTCCATGATGGCAATGGTGCCCACTCCCACGGCATTAAGATATTGGGCAGCAGGTGTTCCAAGACCTCCAGCTCCTATGATCAAGACTTTGGCTTTGGACAGTTTGTCTTGGGCTACTTTACCGAAGCCTTTAAGTTTAATATGCTTTTGATAGCGCGAAGCTGACATTACTTTTCAATTCTCGATTTAGCCAGTTTATAATCTTCCGGATAATTGGCATTAAAAAGCTCTAGATCTTTTTCTGGATAGATCAATGCTGTATCGCTATTGATTAGGAATTTCCTAGGACAGCTTTTTCCAGATTCTTGCATGAACTTTTCAGCTTCTTTTAGCCCTTCCGGTTCCCATATGCCGATCAGCGGTTCTGGAAGCTGGGATTCATGGGTGGCATAAACAGTGGCCATTTTTTTTGGCTGTCGCTGTTTAATCAGGGATCGTAGGGTGATTTCGTGAATGTGAGGTAGGTCCACCGCCACTACTAACCATGCTTTGTCAGGATAGGCATGGTGTGCAGAAAGGATTCCATTGAGAGGTCCTCTGTAAAGGTCCTCATCCAATATATAATTGAGACCTGATTTAGTGATGTTTTCTTGGTCAGTCCTACAGCTGATAAAGGTCTTTGGGCATAGCTCCCTTAAGGTATGATATAGATAGGTCCTATGGTTTGTACGGTAATATTGAAGCTCTCCTTTATCCTGGCCCATGCGGCTACTTTTTCCACCTGCCAATACCAGTCCGTAAAGATTATCTGTTGAAATCATTTTTTCCTCCTTCTTTTGCCATTAATTTGGTTTCGCTGATAATAATATCATGGCTAAGGGCTTTGCACATATCATAAATGGTCAAAGCTGTCACACTTGCTGCTGTTAAGGCTTCCATTTCCACACCTGTTTTTCCTTCGCATTTGACACTTGCATGGATGGTCAGCTGATTGTCCCCAGGAATAATGTCGATATGGATTTTACTCAATGCCAAAGGATGGCACAGAGGGATCAAGTCAGCAGTCTTTTTGGCTGCCATGGTGCCGGCAATGATGGCCGTTTGGATAATACTGCCCTTTTTGCCCAGAAAATTATCAGCACTTAAGCTCTTAAAAACTGTTTCTGGGAATTTAACGCTGGAGTGGGCTGTGGCAGTGCGTTGGGTAATGGCTTTTTCAGATACATCCACCATTTTTGCATTGCCTTCCTTGTCCACATGGGACAATTGGGTATTCTTATTTTTCATCCTCCGATTAGTGTCATTGACTTTTTGGTAACGGATTGTTTTTCGGCTTCAAATCCATCCTTATGACGAGTTTGCAAAGCAGTATGTATGCTGAATTTCAATCCGCTGATATTTTCATAATTTCTCAAGAGAGCTTTGAGGTCAATGGTTTCTGTAGCATAAAGGCAGGTTTGCATTTCGCCTTTAGCTGAAACCCTGACACGGTTACAAGTGCCACAAAATGTCCTGGAATAACTAGGGATAATGCCAAATGTCCCCCTTGCCCCTTTGATTTTATAGTTAAGTGAGGTGGAGCTTGGTGGAGCAGGCAGTTTTTCCACTTTGTCAAAGTGTTTTTTGATATGTTCAATGATAGCGATATAATCCCATTTCAATATCTGCTTTCCCTTGGATTGGCCATTGAAGGGCATTTCTTCGAGAAACCTTACAGCAATGGAATGGTCTTGAACAAAATTGATGAAAGGAATGATGTCATCAGTGTTTTTGCCTTCCATGACCACGCAGTTGAGCTTGACATTGAAACCTTGCTCCATCATCTGAAGAATATTGGCCATGACCGTGTCATATTGGTCTCTTCTAGTAATATGATTAAAACGGTCTTTGTCCAAGCTATCGAAGCTCACGTTGATGGTTGTAATACCCAACGCTTTGAGTTTGGGGATATGAGGGCCGATCAATGTGGCATTGGTAGTAATGGAAATTTCATCCAATCCTTCGATTTGGCTCAGTCTTTCTAGAAAATCCATCAGCCCCTTGCGGACAAAGGGTTCTCCTCCCGTGATCCTGATTTTATTTACGCCCATCTCTATAAAAGCTTCGGCCATGATGAACATTTCCTCCCAGCTTAGCAACTCATGTTTGTGGGCAAATTGAACTCCTTCCTCGGGCATACAGTATTGACAGCGCAGATTACAGTTATCTGTGACAGAAAGTCTCAAGTAATTTATTTTTCTTCCGTGATTGTCAATAATCGATGGCATAGAACTCTTTTATGGATGTGCGTTTATCCAAGTACTGTGATCTTGGTAAGTTTCTTTTTTCCAAATAGGAACGACCTCTTTCAATCGATCAATCAAGTACCTTGAAGATTGAAAGGCAGCATCTCGATGAACTGATGATGTGCCTATGAAAACGACAGGTTCTGTGATTTCTTTTTTCCCAATGGCATGAATGATTACAATTTTATTCAAAGGCCATTTTTGTGCAGCCTCTTCTGCCAATACCTCCATTTTTAATAAGGCCATCTTTTCATAAGCTTCAAAGAAAAGATTATTCACCTCCTTGCTGTTGTTGAGATCCCTTACGGTTCCAATGAAAGTGCAAATGCCCCCGCTTTTCGGGTCCACTAACATTTGGTAGGCATCTGCAATATTAATGTCAGTTGTTATGGCTATATGGCTTTCCATGCTTTGTATTATTAGCCACCGCTTACTGGTGGAATAAGAGCAACTTCATCATGCTTATTGATCACTGTTTCCTCACTCGCATAGAAAAGATTGACTGATATGGCGAGAGAGGGAAGATTGATCAAGTCAGGATACTTTTGGTAAAGCAGGTCCTTGAAATCCTTTACTTTAACAAAGGTTTCTTCCATTGGGAAGTCTATCATAGCTGCTCCGGTAATGTCCTTGGCAACTCCAAATGCGTGTACTTTCATAACGAATTTAATTACTTCAATTGAATGGTCTACAGCATCTTGTTGATGTTTTCAGATCATTTTACCAAGGTACTAATTAATTCTTAAAATACGTAAAAATACGTATAAAATTAAATGGTCTAAGTCACTTGGCCAGTGAAGTAGGGATAAGGTAATAAGAATAGTAGGAACAACCAATAGCTACTTATATCTATGGTGGTTTATGTGTTTTCTATGTGTTGCTTCAGACCTGGTTCTTCTTCTAATTTCTTCAATAGCTCCACAACATTGCTCACTTTGAGTTTTTTCATGATATTAAATCGATGGGTTTCTATCGTTCTGATACTTTTGCCCAGCTGTTCAGCTATTTCTTTGTTCCCAATTCCATCGGATATCATTTTCAGGATTTGTTTTTCCCGCTTGGTGATATCATAGGTGTTTGTGGGAGCGATATTTTTGGTGACTTTTCTGTCCTTGACATTGAGGTAGCTTTTGACCAATACCTGACTGATATCTCCACTGAAATATTGGCCTCCATGATAAATGGTACGAATGGCTTTCATAAACTCATCCTTGCTAGTGTCTTTTAGCAAATAGCCTGAGGCTCCACATTCTATGGATTGAAGGATATAATCTTCGTCGTCATGCATGGATAGTATCAGTACCTTGGTGGGGTCTTTGAGCTGATTCAGCTTTTTGGTAGCGTCCAGTCCGTTCATTACTGGCATCCTGATGTCAATGATGAGCAGGTCTGGGGTGACATTTTTGACCAATTGAATGGCTTCTTCCCCATTGGCTGCTTCCCCGATAACTTCCACTTCTCCTTCATTTTCCAATAGGTTTTTGATACCGCTCCTGACTACAACGTGATCATCTGCCAATACTACTTTTATTTTTTCCATCCTTTCTTAATTTACTTATTAATCCAAAGGTACATTGATACTTATTTTGGTGCCTTTTCCCCGTTCGGAAAAGATCGTGCATTGCCCATTGATAAAATTAGCTCTTTCTCTGATATTAAATAAACCGTGCCCAGAAGCAGAGAAATGACCTTTTTCTTCTAGTTTTTTCATATCAAAGCCTTTGCCATCATCACTGATTTCTAGGTTTAAATATTGGGAATTGTGTGAAAGAGTGATTCTGACCTCTGTGGCTTCTGCATATTTAATAGCATTATTCACTGCTTCCTGACAGATTCGATAAAGATTGTTTTCCACTTTTCCTTCTAAGCGAGTAAGAAAACCTGTTTGGTTTTCGAAGTTTACCTGTAAGTCTGAGAGCTTGGATATTTCCCTACAGAATTTATTTAGCACTGGTACAATACCATAGTCTGAAAGTGCACTTGGCGTAAGGTTAAAGGAAATTCTTCTTACTTCCTTAATTACATTTTTCAGGAGATCCTTGCTCGTTTTTAGTTTGTTTCTTTCAATATCCGTATTTACTGAATGAATGCCTTCGAGATTGAATTTCATAGCCGATAACAACTGGCCGATTCCATCATGCATATCTCTGGAAATGCGCTTTCTTTCTTCCTCTTGTCCTTCGAGGATGAGGGCTGATCGAAATTGCTGTTCTTTGACTTTTTTCTCGATTCTTTCCCTGTTGATTTCCTGTGAAATGGCTTCTGCCTCCTTTTTTTCCGTTTCATCGGTGGCAATGATCATCAGGGTTTCCAGCTTACCACTATCTCCCATGGTAGGGGTAATGTTGACCTTCAGCCAGACGAAATCCCCTATTTCATTAGTGACTTTGATTTCTCCTGACCAAGTCTTTCCATAGGGCATCATGTCTTGAATTTTTTTCAAATAAGCGCCTTCATAGCCTTGATTTTGTAACCAGTTGAATAGGTTTTTTGGAGGATTATCCTCAAATTCCATTAGTCTGGAAAATTTATCGGCAAAGTAAGTAAAGTCCCCATTGGCATTGCATTTGGCAAAAATGGTGAAATCTTCAACATCCACGTCTACTTCCAATAGGTCCTGGTAGGCCTGCTCAAGTGAACTGTAGAGTGAACTGAGCTCTAAAGTCATTTTCTTTGATTTTTGTTCTGACTGAAGGAGTTGTTTGAAAGTTTTTTTGATGGTTTTTGCTGATGGGATAAAAATGAAGAATATTTCAAACATGATTACACCAAGGGAAATCACCAATAGAAATATTTCAATTCCTTGGAGATTGGTAACCTTTGTTTTGGCCTCGTCATCATATTGAAAGACAATCATGTCCATGCCCTTTAAAAATGCAGCTTCATGATTGATGATTTGGTGAATGTCTTTTTTGAGGCTGTCAGTGGGGAGCTGGATATTTTGATTCAGCTTATATACCATATTTTCCGCAGCTTTGACAATAGTGCGGTGGTCTTTTTCAATATTATGAAATAGGAACTGAATAGTTTTGCTATTTCTGCTTATGATATCAAGGTTTCCATCGCCATTTTTTAATCCAAGATGCGTGTCTTTCCAATCATTTAGAGCGAGGCTAAATTCCTGCAAATATTGAGCTCTTTGGTCAGACTGCGTAGAATCGCCTAGAAGTAAGGCACATTTACTGATCTTTTGGCTTAACATCCTTTGCCTACCTGAAAGGTTGATTACCCTTGAATCATTTTTTTGCTCACTGATAAATTTTTGAACCAGTATTTGGCTGAGAATGATGCTGGTGGCAATGGCACAAAGAGCTATTAGGTAATAGCGAACCAGTTTTTCGTATTTTGGTTTTTCAGACAAAGGTAATGTTTGATCTTAGTTTTTTATGCAATATTAAAATTACGTAATAACACTTAAAAAACTAAGGATTAACTATTTTCTTTCTCCAAGGGTGGTGAGGAAGTTTCCGGATAAGCTATTGATTTTAATATCTCCTTCCTGATTTTCTGTATACCTTATATGATGTATCTCAAATTGGTGTGTTTTATCTTGGCTGTTGATTATAAGGTAGTTTGGAGAGATGATGCTTTCTTTATCTTTACCAGAATGGACTTGGGCCCTTTTGATGAGATCATTGAGGAATACTTTGGTTTGTTTTTGGTTATGCTGAATAATCAACCCCTTTTGATCCTTTGCAATAGTCAGTTCGTAAATATTGCCACCAGCATAAATAATGGTGCTGTCTTTTTGGTTCAAGTGAAAAGGGCTTAGGTAATCAAAACCACTTATTTGGGTGCTGTGCCTACTTAGTTTCGCTCTGATGATATGGTGTTTTTGAAAGGGCTGGGTAGAAAAGTCCAAACCCATAGTTTCCAAATAAAGCCTTGATTGGTCAAGAGATCTTGGGCTTTCTGGGGATTTTTTAATAATCATCATGATTTCATTTAAGTCTTGGGTAAACCAAGGATCAATTTTTTCCAGGCCATGGTGGTCAGAAAGGTATTTTACAATTGACTTTACCTCTTCCTTTTGAGCAGAATCCAGGGAAAGTTTTATCGATTGGGTTCCCTCTGGTTTTAATTGAGGTAGCTGGCTTGTGTCCCATTGAAATTCCTGCGTCAACTTTTGGTCCTTTAATGAATTGGACACTGTTAATATGCTTTTCAGTCTATTGTACTGGCTGTTTTCACTTATAGAAAAAATCCCCCATGGGCCAAAAGAAGCCAATAATAAAAGGAAAGTGAGTGAGGAAGGGATGATTTTGATATTTTGATAGCCTAAGATAAAGTAGAAACATGTGAAGGTCAGCCAAATGCCCAAAAGGACTATTAGATAGCGATTTATGGTTATGCCATATTCGCTTATCCTTATTGCGATGGCCAAAAAAAGCACAAGCACCAGTGGAAGCAGTAAATAATAGTAATATTTTGAAAAAGTGCTTATCCATGCTTCCCCTGAGTCATTTCTGTAAGGGTATAATAATAGCAAAGCCAGTATTCCTAATGTGGAAACAGAAATGATCAAATAGGTGACGATTCCTTCTGGCCAATTCCAGTTAATAATGATCTTGATACAATATCCATAGAGGATCAAAAGATAAAGTGTCAATAATGGGAGAAGGATATATTGACTAAAAATCTTTAGTCCACTGGGGAAGGTGTTCTCTAATTCTATTTCCTTAAAGTCCTCAGGAATGCCTGAAATAAAAAACCAAGTATTGAAAACTCCTAGGATAAAAATGAAAATTTGCAAAAAGATTTTACCTTCAAATTCTACGTTAAAAAGCAAATTGAGGGCCATCATGGCCAGGACTATCCCAATAAAAATGACAATTGAAAATAGTAGGCCAGTGATTAGACGGATAAACAATGTTTTATTGTAATTCCAAAAGTCGATGGTTTGCATACTTTTTCTATAAGGCATGAAAGCAACCAGGAGGTGGGAGCAAAGGCTAAAAATAGCAAAGCGGTAATAGGGCATGGCAGTGTTTTGACTGCTGAGGCCATTGGGAAGGGTTAAATAAATGCCTACCAATGCTGTCAGGCCTATGATTTCCATAATCAATTGTTGCTTTTTGGAAAAATCATTTTTCTCTGCATATATGATGATGCCAAAGAACAAGGAAATACCCAATGCTGAGACCAGCATGCCGTTGATAAATGGAAAAAGATTTACAGTTGAGGATTCAAATTCTACACAATAGTTAGCAAATGAAACAGCCAGAATAGCGGAAATCAAAACCCAAGGGAATCGATTAAAGGATTTTTGCCCCTGGTCAATCAGGTATTTTACCGAAAGTAGCTTCATAGTTCTAGTAGCAAAGTGCTTCGAACTATAATTTACATCAAATAAACTAAAAAAGCAGGGTTTGATTTTAAACCCTGCTTAGTTACGAAAAATAGGTCTACTACTAATTGATTATCTGCCAATCAGTCTTTAGGATTTGTTTGTCAAACCTATGCTTTTATTATTTTTATTCCTCAAAGCCTACAAAAACATACCCATCTTCAATTTTAATTGGATAAGTTGCAATGTCGCAGGTGTCCCCATTAAGGTTTTTGCCTGATTTTAAAGAAAAGGTTTTTTTGTGAAATGGACAGGCGACTTTGGGTTCACCCTCAAAGGACCCAATCATTCCCCTAGACAAAATCATTTGCATTTTATGCGGACAAAGGTTTTGGCAGGCATACCATTCATTCCTTCTGGTGAAATTAAATATGGCGATTTGCAGATCTCCATATTTAATGCAGGCTCCGCCATCTTCTGGGAACCGGTCTACAGGTGCTGCTTTGAACCAATGGGTGACTTTAGAGGTGTCGGCTGTTTTATATTTTTCCAATTCTGAAATCATGATGTCTTTCTTTAGTGTTAAGGTATAAAAAGAGGGTTGTTTGACTGGCTTACCAAGCAGCTGGAATTTTCTGTCCTCTCATATCCTGAAATTTAAGATTAGGATCTTCTTCCTCTGCATTCAGGAAATGTTTGAACTTCGCTCTTAATTGAGGGTTGTTGACCACTTCTTTCCATTCACAGGCATAGGTGTCAATCATAAATTGCATTTCTCTTTCTAATTCCTCTCCGATTCCCAAGCTATCATTGACCACTACATCTCGGACATAGTCCATTCCTCCTTCCAATTTGTTCAGCCAAGTGGCAGTTCTGGTTAAGGGCTCGGCCGTGCGGATATAGAACATCAAGAATCTGTCTATGAATTTAAGGCAAGTTTCCGTATCCACATCATTGATCAATAGTTGGGCGTGTTGTGGCTTTGACCCCCCGTTCCCACAGATATAAAGGTTCCAGCCCTTTTCGGTGGCTATGATACCAAAGTCCTTGCTTTGCGCTTCTGCACATTCTCTGATACAGCCAGATACAGCCCCTTTGAGTTTATGAGGGGAGCGTAGTCCTCGGTATCTTTCTTCCACTTGAATGGCAAATGAGACTGAATCTTGCACACCATATCGGCACCATGTGCTTCCTACGCAGCTTTTGACAGTTCTAAGGGATTTGCCATAGGCATGGCCACTCTCAAATCCAGCGTCGATCAATTCCTCCCAAATATCCGGTAACTGGTCCACTCTCGCTCCGAACAAATCGATTCTTTGACCCCCTGTGATTTTGGTGTAGAGACCATACTTTTTGGCAACTTCCCCGATTACAATCAGTTTCTCGGGAGTGATTTCGCCACCAGGAACTCTAGGTACCACAGAATAGGTTCCTCCTCTTTGTATATTGGCCAAAAATCTGTCATTGGTATCCTGGATAGTGTCCTGCTTAGTAATCAGCTCATTCCAAGTGCTGGCCAAAATGGAGGCTACTGCTGGTTTACAAACTTCACAGCCATCGCCTTGGCCAAATTGGTCAAGCAGTTCATTATAGGTTTTGATTTTTTTGACTTTCACCAAATCTAGGAGCTCCTGTCTTGAATAATCAAAATGTTCACAAAGGACATTTTTTACTGCTTTGCCCATGGCCTTTAGCTGATGTTTCAGTAGGTCATTCACCATTGGCATACAACCACCGCATCCTGTTCCAGCTTTTGTGCAGGATTTGATTTCATCAACTTTAGTGACTCCATCATTTTCAACTAGGCTACAGATACTTCCCTTAGTCACATTTTCACAAGAGCATATCTGTGCCTCTTCAGGTAGGCTTTCCACTCCAGCTCCTGCAGCTTCCTTTCCTCCTCTGGCACCCAGAATGAGGTCTTCAGGTTCTGGAGGCAAAGGCATCTTGTTTTGGCACATCTGCAAAAGCATATTATAAGCAGAAGCATCGCCCACCAAAATTCCGCCTATTAGACGTTTGCCATCTAGTGAGACATTGATTCTTTTGTATATTCCGCTGTTTTTATTTTCATAAACAATTGGTTTTGACGGTTCAAAGTCCCCAAAAGGGTCTCCAAAGCTACCAACATCTACTCCTATCAGTTTCAATTTGGTCGACATATCAAACCCCATAAACGGCTTGACTTCTTCATTGACCAATTGGTTGACAACCTGGCTGGCCATTTCATAACCTGGGGCTACCAGTCCATATATCATGTTTTTATAAGAGGCAACTTCTCCAATGGCAAAAATATTTTCGTCTTCGGTTTGTAAAAATTCATTGACGATGACTCCTCCACGAGGGGCAGTGGCCAGTCCACAGTCTTTTGCAAGTTCATCCCTTGGTTTGATGCCAGCGGAGATAATCAGCATTTCTACAGGTAATTCGCTGTCATCTGCAAACTTCATGGACTCCAGCTTGCCATTACCCTTGATTTTTTGCGTGTTTTTATTGAGATGAATATTGATGCCTAGCTCTTCGAGCTTTGATTGCAGTGTTGCAGAGCCTGCCTCATCAAGTTGTCTGGGCATTAATCTAGGAGCGAATTCTATTACATGGGCCTTAAGTCCCATGTCGATTACAGCCTTAGCTGCTTCCAAACCTAATAACCCACCACCTATAACTGCAGCTGTTTTTACCTTTTTAGAATATTCAATGATGGCATCCAAATCTTCCAAAGTACGGTAGACAAAAACGCCCTTTTTGTCTACTCCATTGATAGGAGGTACAAATGCGCCCGAGCCAGTGGCCAAGATCAGCTTGTCATATGAATAGTCGTGACCGGAATGAGAAATGATTTTTTTCTGCTCTCGATCGATTTTCACGATCATTTCATTGGAGTGAAGGGTGATATTGTTTTCCTCGTACCATGATCTGGGAGCCATGATCAAATCTTCGGCCGTGGAACCTGAGAAATATTCACTTAGGTGAACCCTGTCATACGCTGGCCAAGGTTCTTCTCCAAAAACGGTGATTTCAAAATCCTTTGCAGTTTCCTGTGCACAAAGTTTCTCACAAAACTTATAGCCGACCATTCCATTTCCGATTACTACTATCTTTGTCATACGCTTGTTGGTTTATAGGTTAGGCTGTTTTTTCTAAGTAATTTGACAGACTATTAGATTGATTACAGCGGCTAAGTTATAAATTAAATTTAATAATACGTAAAAATACGTATTAAAATACTTAAATTTGTTTCAGTAACTAAGTAGAAACAAGTATGGATAGCAATAATCAGAAATTATCAATAGTAGGGGCGGGGCCAGGAGATTTGGACTTGATAACCTTGAAAGCCATTAAAGTGCTTAAAAGCGCAGATGTGGTCCTATACGATGCACTCGCCAATGAGGAATTATTGGAGTACGTGCCCACGACGGCCATAAAGGTGTTTGTGGGAAAGAGAGCAGGTATGCATTCAAGGCAGCAGCAAGAAATCAATAAAATGATCGTCAACTATGCACAAACCTGTGGGCATGTGGTAAGGTTAAAAGGGGGAGATCCCTATGTGTTTGGGCGTGGACATGAGGAATTGGAGTATGCTGCCCAATTTGGCATTTCTACTGAGTACGTACCAGGAATAAGTAGTGCGATGTCAGTGCCGGGCTTGGCTGGAATACCGTTGACCAAAAGAGGAGTGAACGAGAGTTTTTGGGTAGTGACAGGTACCTTGAAGGATCATTCTACGGCCCAAGATTTGAAATTTGCTGCCCAATCTTCTGCTACGGTCATCATTTTGATGGGAGTGAAAAAGCTGCCTGAAATCGTTCAAATGTTCAAGCAATATCGAGGCGGAAATGAGGCTATCGCTATGATCCAAAATGGCAGCAGACCTGATGAAAGGTTTATTTCAGCCGATCTTGAAAATATTCTTAGTATTCAGGAAAAAGAGCAGCTGAAAGCTCCTTCAATCATTGTGATCGGTCAGGTGGTCAAGGAAAGAGACAGGTCTTTGAGCTCCCTTTTGGAGGCACAAGGGGTAAGGATTGAAGAATAGGAATTAGAAAAAAGTCTGCTGCTTATCTTCTTAAACCATTATTCCTTTTAAATCCAAGGATTTCTTGCTCCCTGCTTAATGCTCTGATTTTTTATTCATTAATATTTATTTGAAGACGAATAAATACCAATTCATCATTGTAATTATTGAATATCCATATTTTCCCGTCTTTCGCGAAATAGTTGGTGATGATGAAATCTAGTTCAGGAATTAAAGCTTCTGTGATAACATTGAATTCTTTATCAAAAACAGTAATGAATGTTTTTCTTTTTGAGGCTTCTGGAAAGGCTATGTTCTGGCTTGGGGATTCTTCAAATTCAAGTTGGTATGAAAGTCTATAGTATTGTTCATTAAGTTCGTCATAAGTAACTGGTCCAAATCGGATTTGTGACAACATGGACATATAGCCTTCAAAAAATTCCTCTTTTGTTCCAAGGTGATTGTTGATTTTTAATTCTACTTCATTAGGAGTTAGATTGCTTTTATAGTCCACCAGTTGAAGCTCTTGGGATAAATTGTCAAACCAATAAATTTCATTGGTGAATTCATGAGAAACCAATGCAAGATTATTTTCTTCGGATAAATAAATTCTTGGTGACATATAATGATTATCAGTGGAAGAAAGGGAGTGAGATTTGAATTTTTGCTCGGGATCAATATTGAATCTTGATATAAGTCCTTCATCAGAATCCAATACGGCCAATTCTACCTTATTTGATTTTAGAGGTCCTTCTTTACTTATGATGGTGAAAAGTCTAGCCGTAGAGTTTCTTAGAAATATTTTTTTCCGAGATATCTCTTCTTCTTTTAGTCGTTCACCTTTCCATTTTTTATCTCTTAATGATATTTTTTTTATAAAATCACCTTTATGATTGAATATTTTAGCTGAATAGAAATCATTTGAAATCAAGAAGCTGTTATCAGAAAATACATGAAAGCTGGTGAAGCTACTACCTATTCCAGAAGGACCATTTTTTTGAAAATAATTTTTTGTTATAAGCTCTTTTTGCGTAAGGTCTATTTTCTCCAGACTAAAGTCAAAATGATTCAAATTATAAAGCGTGCGTTTATCATTTGAAAACCCGGAGTTAACCAAATTATATTTAAGGTCTAGAATTTCTCCCTTTGAATCTATAAAAACAGTGTCGATGGAATAGTTGACAGGTTCTAGTGTTTGATTTTTGTCTTTGTTTTGACATGAAAAGAACAGCATCAATAGTGTTCCAAAAGCTAATTTCTTCATAATGGAAAAGTAAAGGTAAAAGAATGATAAGTATGACTGTCTTTCTAATTTCCAGTTTATCATTGGGATATGAAATTAGTTTTAGATTTGTTAACATAGATTAAGTTTTGTTAAGCTAAATTTCATCTTAAAACTCCCTGCTCTGGACGAGTACACCCACCTGATATTCATCTTTCTTCGGCCTTATTTATCTTTTTTCTAAGGGGAAATCCTCCTAAATTGATTTTTCAATTGAATTTTAGAATTATGACTGCTAATAAATTTGATAAAACCATTGAGGAGATAGATGCTATAAATGCAGAAGATCCTCATAAGGAATTGGTCAACGGCAAGGAAATGCCCAAAGAGCTGGTTTATGGACACAGAATGTCAGGGATGTTATTGGATTTTTGCCCTGAGGCATCAGAAACCTTGAGGTTGGCTGCTAGGTGCCAACATATAAAGAGATGGTCCATCCCGAGAGAAGATTTTTCTATGGACAGAAAGGGGTATTTGATGTGGAGAACCAAATTGAAGAAGTTCCATGGCGAACTGGCCGGCTCCATTATGGAAAAACATGGTTATGATAAGGGAGAAATCCAGAAGGTGGATGATTTACTTAATAAAAGAAGGTTAAAAACAGACCCAGAGGTTCAGGCTTTAGAAGATGTGGTGTGTTTGGTGTTCCTGAAGTATTATTTTGATGATTTTATTGTTAAGCATCAAGATGAGGAAGGGAAATTAATTGATATTGTTCAAAAGACATGGAAAAAAATGTCAGAAAAGGGGCATGATGCGGCTTTGGCCATGAGCCATTCTGACACTGCTTTGGCAATTGTAAAGAAGGCATTGGCTACTTCATAGGGAATTTTATCCTTCTGATAAATATCAAAGCCTGTCTCAAAATTCACACTTTTTTTCAACCAACAGAGGGATCTTTTTTGGGGATTTTTAAAACTATTGGTTAAGGAATGTTTAGAATTGATAGTTTCATTTGTGTTTGGCAGTTTTAAAAAGAATTTTGAAACAGGCTTTTTAATTTGATTACTAATTTTTTACATGGATGTCCTTCAGTTCCTAATTTAAGAGCCTTATTTGAACAGGATAATAATTTTTAGGGGAGCTTATATTGATAATTTTTCTTGCTATTTTCTTATTGCAATCGATTGATGACTGTGTGCTGATATTATTTTAACAGGTTCATAACATATATTGTCCGTTTGTGGTAAAAAGGTTGGTAATTAAAATGCTTATGAATAATATTATAAACTAAGTGTTTGTTGGCGAGTTAGTTTTTGAAATATTATTGTTTTTGAGAGGTGCTTTTAGATAGGTGTTTTTCGGAAAAAAAATAATGAGACTGATCAAATACAATGAATGATTTTATCGTAAAATCATTCACCCATTATAAAATATTAGTTTAGTAAAGCGTACTGATGGAGAAGACCATTAAAAATTTAAATGCGAGAAAAATAACATTAGGAGCAGGTGTACTTTCCGTGTTGCTTCTTGCGTTTGTGTTTATTCCGTTTGGAGAAGAGGGAGCACATTGGACCCTGTTGTTTTTAGGTAAGTTACACCCGTTATTAGTGCACTTACCTATTGGTGTATTAATTGCACTTTTCGTATTGGAATTGGCACAATACTTTTCGCCATCATTGGGCTTGAAGTCAGCTTGTACTTTACTGCTTTGGTTGGCCGTAATCACCTCCATCCCCACTGTAATTGTGGGAGCATTGTTAGCAGGGAGTGGAGGCTATGGCAGTGATGTTATGGTTTGGCATAAATGGTTGGGTTTAGGTACAGCCTTGATAAGTACTTGGCTATTGGCATTGCGTTATGATATTGATGAAAAAGGAAAAACGCTCTCGTCATATAGGCTTTTATTATTGGTAAATATATTGTTCCTAAGTGCAACTGGCCACTATGGAGGTTCATTGACTCATGGCTCCAATTACCTGACTGAAGATTTACCGGAAGAGGTAAGGGCTTTTCTGGGAGACGACCCGTTTGCTTTGGACGGTTTGGTGGCCATGGAAAGCAGCGAGGTAGATGAGACCCTGTCAAAATACGCCTTTGAAAAAGATATTGATCCTATTACCCAGAATTATTGTGTAAGCTGTCATAATGAGGATGAGAAAAAAGGCGGACTTCGCTTGGATGATATTGACCCTGATATGATAAAGGGGCATGATGCTGAAACCTGGAGAGCCATGCTGAACATGGTGAATAGTGGCGAGATGCCTCCAGAAGATGAAGATCAGCTTACAGATGAAGAAAGAAGGGTATTGGTAGATTGGATTACGGCGTCTATCCACCAAGCGGTAGCACAGAAAAAATCTGAACAACAGCCAGTGATCAGAAGATTGACCAAAGATCAGTACAGCAATACATTATCAGAGTTATTATATGTACCGGTAAAATTCGGAGAAGTCCTTCCAGATGATGCGAAGTCAGAGATGGGCTTCAGTAATAATGGGCAGGTGCTTCAAGTGTCACCTTTGCATATAGAGTATTATAAGCAAATAGCACGCGGAGCCCTTGATAAGGCCATTGTTCCAGAAAAGAAGCCAGAAAGCATTCACTACAGGATTAAGTTCGGTAAAGGTATTGGAAAAGGAAAGACTGCAGGAATGATAGGTGGTTATCAAAGTGCGCCGATCAATTCCAATGATTTTATTGTAGAAATTCTAGATGAAAAGGGGCAACCCAAAATAGGAAAAGATAGTGCGAGTAAGGCTGAGTTGGACCGCATTAAAAAGGATATAGGAGTAGGCATGAGAGGCTCTCATGCCGATAGGTATCAAGTAGTGGATGAAGGAATTATTCTTTATTCGGCGCTGCCACATAAAGAAGTTACCCCAAAGTCTTGGCAAGGTCCTTCTCCAAACTTGAAATTGTTGTTTAGAAAGCATTTTCCAGAGCAGGGGAATTTTGAATTGAGAGTAAAAGCTTCGAGAGGATATCAGTGGGAGATACAAAAGGAGGGATTAATCAGTTTAAGAAGTGATGAACCAGCTGAGCATCTACCCGGGGCCATTGTTTTGGAAGCTTCAAAGTCTTTAAAATCTGAAAACCTGGTGAAGGATGGTGATTTCTATAGACCACAAGATTTGACCAACCCAAGTTGGGCAACCTATGAATTCGAAGCGCCAAAAGATGGGTATTATCAAATTGATTTTGAGCATCC
This sequence comes from Echinicola salinicaeni, assembly GCF_014280965.1. Lineage (GTDB taxonomy): Bacteria > Bacteroidota > Bacteroidia > Cytophagales > Cyclobacteriaceae > Echinicola > Echinicola salinicaeni. Next base: position 277,841 of record NZ_JACODZ010000007.1, on the reverse strand, counting down.
TTATGTTGGGGCGGATGGCATGCCTTCCTTGGAAATGAGATTGGATAAGTTTAAGCTTGAAGAGCGTTTCCACTTCATGGAAGACAAAAAGGATCTTGCCAAAATGGTTACACCATTGACCATGGTATATCTTAAAGCAGGCAAGCATAAATTTGCTATAGGAGGGAAATTCTTTACTGGATTCAGTCATGTAACCATCAGTCCGTTTCCAGAAGACCATCCAATAACGGTTCAGTTAAAATCCGAAGCTGATAAAAGCCGTAGGAAGTATGAAAATGATGTGCCAGTCATTAGAACCTTTGCTGGTTCACGAACAGATGACGGTATGGATTATAAAACCTTTGATGAATTCAAGACTGTAAGTTCCAAAGTTGGGGATTTTGAGCATTTGACCTTCAAAGGCAGACTGGAGAACCTTCCGATTCCAATGATCGATACGGTCGAAACCGAGATATTGGCCAATATCATGATTTTGGGACTGTGGAATGATTACTTAGTGAAAGATAATGAAGACTCAGGCCCTCCATTACTGATTAATGAATTGGAGTTTGAAGCACCTTATTATCCTGTTTGGCCGCCAAAGAGCCATACCGAAATCTTTTTCCCTTCTTCCAAGGAGGATGACAAGGAGGCTTATACCAAAGAAGTAGTCAAGAAATTTATGGAGCGGGCATACCGTAAACCAATAGAAGATGCGGATGTTGAACCCTATATGGAGTTCTGGAGAGGAATTAAGGGTGACTATCCACGTTATGAGGATGGGGTCAAGGAAGTTTTGGTTGCAGTATTGTGTTCTCCAAACTTCATTTACCTCGCAGAACCAGAAAAAGAAACTGAAGAGGAAGAGAAGGAGTTCTACCTGGCCTCAAGATTGGCTTACTTCCTATGGGATTCTGCTCCTGATGATGAGCTGCTGGAGCTAGCTGAAGATGAAGACCTTCACAAAGAGCGATATTTGAAAAAGCAGGTGGCAAGAATGGTAAAGGATGACAGAATTTGGAATATGGTGCGGTCTTTCAGTAATGAATGGTTGAGAGTAGATCGTCATGAAGCCATGAGCACCAATGTCAACCAATATGCTGATTATACCCGCTTTGTAAAAAGGGATATGGCGGAAGAAACCTATAATTTCATTCATTATGTTTTACAGCAAGACCTGAGCATAATGAATATGATAGAATCAGATTTTGCCATGCTCAATCAAAATTTGGCAGAATTTTATGGCATTGAAGGGGTAAAAGGGAGCCATTTTAGACCAGTAGCCATCACGCCTGATATGCACAGAGGAGGATTGTTATCCCAAGGTGCCTTCCTGAGTGGGCATTCAGATGGATCCCAGGCCCATCCTATTAAGCGGGCTGTATGGTTAAAAACCAAGATTTTGGGAGATAGGCCTCCGGCCCCGCCACCAAATGTTCCAGAGCTTGATCCTGAAACTCCAGGTTTTGAGGAATTGACCTTGAAGGAACAGTTGTTTGTCCATAGGGACAAGGCAGCTTGTATGGATTGCCATAAAAAGATAGACCCTTATGGAATAGTATTTGAAAACTATAATGCTGTGGGTAGATTCCAAACTGTTGCCAAGGAAAAAGAAATCGATACAAAGGCTGAACTTCCTAATGGAGAGCAGGTTGATGGAATTGATGAAATAAAGTCGTATATTCTGAATATGAAAAAGGATGACTTTACCCGTTCTCTGGTAAAACATTTATTTTCTTATGCCTTGGGCAGGGATGTGACTTTTGTAGATGAAAGGGAAATAGAGGAAATCGTGAGAGAAGTAAGGTCAGATGATTATCGATTCCAATCTGTAATTGAAAATATCGTTTTGAGTCCTTCTTTTAGAGGAGAGCATTAAGTTAAAAGTAACAGTAAAAGAGATTTACAAATTAATTGATACTAAATACTTGGTCTACGTCTATTAGTTTTTTAAGGATAAATCCTAGATCGGGTAAATTTGAAAAGGAATTAATGATAAAGATGAAATAATCATGGGAAAGAAATCTTGGCATTTGGATCGAAGGACATTTTTGAAAGGCTTAGGTGTAAGCTGTATGCTTCCTTATATGGAGGCTATGAGTACTCCTTTGAATAAAGTAGGCTCTATGAGTGAGGCACCAAAAAGACTCTGCTTTGTTTATTTTCCAAACGGTGTTGGTCTTCCTCCAGTAACCAATTATCATCATGAACATTGGAACTGGTTTCCACTTGGTGAAGGAAAGGACTATCGATTTACCAAGACGCTTTCCCCGCTGGAGAGACACCGAAAGGAGATTTCAATTTTGGGAGGATTAAGTCATCCCAAAAGTCGTAGATTGCTCGGCCACCTGGCAGGGGATACTTGGTTGACCGGAGGAGATCTTAGAGGAAGCGAATACAAAAATAATATATCTGTAGATCAGCTGGCGGCACAACATCTTGCCAAGCATACCAGGTATCCTTCTTTGGCCCTGTCTACAGATGGCGGTGTAGGTTATAAATCTAGGGTTTCCACACTCTCTTTTGATCCAAATGGAAGACCGATTCCTTCAGAGCATAGACATAGGGAGATTTTCGAAAGATACTTTGCTCCTGATGGAGGTGCAACCAGTCAAGCAAGAAGGAAAAGCTTGCAGCAAGAACAAAAGATTGTTGATTTAGTGCTGGCTGATAGTAAGCAACTGCAAAGGCGATTGGGTAAAAATGATCAGTTGAAACTGGATGAATACATGAGTTCTTTGAATCAGGTGGAGGAACAGATAAAGCGTAATGAAAAATGGCTTAATGTCCCCATGAAAGAGTTCAATGCGGACCATATCGATTTAAATCCAAATGCTTCTGTAGATCCAGAAAGCTATATTAGGTCTTCTTTTGACTTGATGGTTTTGGGGATGCAAACTGATATCACAAGGGTGATGACCTATATGATGGCCCGTGAGGATGGAATGGGATTTGGTGAAAACTTCCCTAAGTTGGCATTAGGCTTTAAAAATGGTCACCACGCGATCAGTCATGATAAATCCAAGAACCACTGGGTGGAATGGGGCAGTTATGACCAATGGCTAGCCAAGCAGTTCTCTTATTTCTTGGACAAAATGAAAAATACAGAAGATGAGTATGGTTCGTTGCTGAGTAATACTTTAGTCCTTTATGGTTCAGCCTGTAGTAGTACCCATGATGCGGTCAATTATCCTTTGGTTTTGGCTGGAGGAAAAAGTATGGGCGTGAAGCATGGAACTTATACCAAATTTGATGAGCATAGCCCAATGTCCAATTTGTTCGTCAGCATGTTGCATACCATGGGGATTCCAGTGGAAAACTTTTCTGATAGTACAGGGAAATTGGAAACAGATATTTTGGGATAAATATGAAAATATTTTCAATAAAAAAGCCATCCGTTCATACAGATGGCTTTTTCTTTTATGCGGCTGAATTAATTTTTACTTTTCTCTAATTGCTATTTAGTCTTGGGGATATTTAAGGTCAAATCGATCTAGTTTCATGACTTTGTCCCAAGCCGCTGCAAAGTCCTTGATGAATTTTTCCTTTTAGCCATTGCTTGCATAAACCTCAGCCAAGGCCCTTAATTCAGCGTTCGAACCAAAGATAAGATCGGCACGGGTAGCTTTGTATTTTACCTCCCCAGTTTTTCTGTCTTTACCTTCAAAAATCTCTTTGGTATCATCTATTGCTTTCCATTCAGTACTCATGTCCAATAGATTTACAAAGAAGTCATTGCTCAGTTGGTCCTTTTTGCTAGAGAAAGTGCCATAATCCGAATTGTCGTAATTGGCATTTAGAGAGCGCATTCCTCCCAGCAAAACAGTCATCTCAGGAGCGGTTAGGGTGAGTAGCTGTGCTTTTTCTATCAACAGTTCTTCAGTAGAAATTGTATACTGGGTTTTTAAATAATTTCTGAACCCATCGGCCATTGGTTCAAGCATATCAAATGACTCCACATCTGTTTGCTCTGCTAAAGCATCCATACGGCCAGGTGCGAATGGGATATTTACGGGGTGTCCAGCATTGGCAGCTGCTTTTTCTATTGCAGCATCACCTCCAAGTACAATGAGGTCTGCCAAAGAAACTTTTTTAGTACCGGATTTGGCATTAAAGCTTGCTTGGATTTTTTCTAAAGTGGCTAATACTTTTGCTAATTGCTCCGAATTATTTACTTCCCAGTTTCCTTTTTGTCAGCATGACCAAGGTGTTTTTCGGGAGCTATCTCGTCACGAACAACTTGCTTAAGTTCGGTTATTTCAGGGAAACGTCCTTTTGCTTTTCTTGACCAAACTAATTTGTCATTCGCCCAAACTTCAAAAATTCCCCCAGTTCCTGGTGTCAAGGTCAAGTGTTTGATTTCTCCATCAAATGTGCTTAATAATTCTTGGGCCATCCAAGTGGCTCTTAACATCCATCGACATTGGGTACAGTATTTAATTTCTACCTTATTGTTCATGACTATTAGATTGTTTATTTAAAATTAAGGAGCAAAATTGATTTTTTTCTAACCCCTCTATTTTCCTTGATGAAATTTATATAGGAGGTTTCTCTCGGTGTATAATTTGATTAAACTTATTGTCAAATAGCTTAGGTTATTCGGTTAATTGTTTTGTTATTTAATAGGTTTTGTACTGAAAATTTTGTAAATAATATATGTGAGGGAAGGTGTTTTTTTTGGAGTGAAAAATTCTTTTTAGTAGAGTAATGTTAGATCTAAAACCCAAATAGCCATGATCAATGATCCAAATATATTGCGCTTAAAAGTTGCTCCAGTTTTAGGGCATCATAAGTGGGTAGGTGTCATTGCCAAAATGATAAGAGCAATAGCCATAATCGTTTTTTTAGTTCCCTTTGTGTTCAGGCTGTTTGGGGATATTTCTTTGGACATGTATTTTATAATGTTTTTTGGATGTTGGGCAGCTTCATTGTTTATGTTTTTGGGAGCAGAAGTTCTTGAAGTATTGACCGAACCGGGGTATTTTTACTTGAAATAATTTGATTATCTACTCAAGTTCCAGTTTTTTGATAATGAAGATGGTTGGTTTCAGGATAGGGTCTAATTTTAGCGAATTTTTTGTAAATTGGTTTTTATGCTTTAGGTCCAATCTAGCAGCACCTTATAATAATCTTTGCTGTTTTTTTTAATTCAAAATCAGATGAAAGCTTTGTACTAGAAATCATTCATTGGGTGTGAATGACGAAATAAAATTATTTTTTAATAATCACTAATAAAAATCCCAGACGTCATAGGGTATACCTGCTTAATAGGTGTCTATTTATTATTAGGGGAAGTTGACAGGTTAAATTCGGTCAAAATCAGCTGTCTGCTATCGATAATGTCAATGATACCAAAGTTCTACTTCCAAAGTTAGATTTCATTTCCTTACAACTAAATTAATGAATTATGAAAACGAATATCATTTGGCTGTTGCTATTGACAGTGCTTTTCTTCTCTTGTGAGAAGGATCATCTTTGTATCAGGGGTGACGGTAATGTGCGAGAGTATGAATTAGAGGTAGATGATTTTGATGAGATTTCGCTGGTAGGCCCCATAGATCTGGTGATTATACAGGATGAACAGGCTTCTCTAAAGGTTATGGCCGAAGCCCAGTTAATGAATGAGCTGGAGTATAGGGTGAATAATAGTGAGCTAAGAATAGGTTTAGATGGAAACGTTCGCTGCTTAGAAAGCAATAAAGGTATTTTGGTGGTGGCCACATTGCCAAATATCCGAAAAGTGGGCACGGACGGTTTGAGCACAGTAAGCAGTGAAGGAATGCTTGATTTGGAAGAATTGGTCATATCGTCTTATGGAGAATTTCATTTGGAACTTTCTGGTGAGGTAGATAGACAAGTATTGTATGGAGAAGGAAGTGTTGAGGTGTCTAATTTTGGCTTACTGACCCAGGAAACGATAATAGAGATTTCAGGTAGAGGGGATTATGAAGTTTATTGTACTGAGGAATTGTCTATTGATGTGGAAGGTGCTGCAAGGGTGGATTATAAAGGGACCCCTGGGATCAGTCAAAGTGTAGAAGGGTCACTGGACCTTAATAATGCTAATTAGAAAGAGTAAATGATAAAATTATAGTGTGCCAGACACATTGTTCCTTTTTGAGAAGGGGCAATGTGTTTTTTGATTTATGGCTGGTTTATTTCTTTGCATAAAAAATATATGTGGCTAATTTAGCTAAACGTGATTTTTAGGAAATATTTTCAATGGACTTGTTATATTTGATTTTATGAAAATACTTGTAATTGATATCGGAGGATCAAATATTAAAATTTTAGCCACTGGCCAAGAGGAAAGGATAAAGATTCCCTCAGGAAGTGATTTTTCACCTGAGGAAATGATACCCTTGGTTAAGGAACAAGCCTCTAATTGGGATTATGATGTAGTTTCCATGGGCTTCCCTGGAATAGTCAAAAACAATAATATTTTGACAGAGCCCATTAATCTTGGACAAGGATGGGAAACTTATGATTTTGAAGGAGCCTTCGGGTGCCCAATAAAAATTATCAATGATGCAGCCATGCAAGCAGTAGGAAGTTATGAAGGGAAAAAGATGCTCTTTATGGGCTTAGGGACAGGCTTGGGGACTGCCATGGTGGTAAATAATACCGTGATCCCCATGGAAGCGGCTCATTTGCCCTATAAAAAAAGTACTTTTGAATCTTATTTGGGAAAAGCGTATTTCTATAAAAACGGTATTAAAAAATGGGAAAAGCACGTGCATAAATGCGTTAAATATTTCTTTAGTGCTTTTCAGCCAGATGAAATCGTTTTGGGCGGAGGTAATTCCAAACATCTCACCAAGGTGCCTGAGGGATGTCGATTGGGAACGAATAAAAATGCCTTCAAAGGAGGTTTTAGGCTCTGGGAAGAGGATATTAAGTTTTGAAAAAAAAAGAAAGACGTTTTTAGAAGTCTTTCTTTTTGGTATCGGCAACCTAGATATTTAACTGACACTAGAATTGGGTCAATTGCAATTTTTGTAATCTTCTTCAGATTTTGGGTTGGGGAAACTGTCACTTTCATCCTCATCAGGTCTTTTGTGCAGGCATTGGAAATCCTTTTCTATCAAAATCAAGTTTTGATGTTCATCTCCTTCATTCTGAATATAGCGCATGGTGACCTCATCAGATTTAGACCAATTGTCAGAAAGGGATTTAGGAACATAAATTTTAATTTCATTATCAAAGAAATGGGCAGAAATAGAAGGGGTCTTCTCATCTGGGATGAGACTATATGCAAGGCTAAGATTATTTTTCCCTAAGTATAGGTTTTCTGTGACCGAATGGCCTTTACCGATTTCTTTGACTTCAGTTTGGTTTAGGCGAAGCCTGATGGAGTTATTGTTGATCCTAAGTTTCATAATCTATTTGATTATTTTGTAATCAATTTAAATGCAGATTTTGGACTTTCACAAACAGAACAGCAATAATTTGTTGGTAATTTCATAAATGAGGTTCCGGGCAAAATATCTGATTCCGGATCTCCATATTTTTCATCGTAAATGGTCATGCAGTTAGAACACTGGTATTTTTTGTGGTGCTTTTGTTCCGAATTTAAATCCGTTTCATTGTTATCTTGATTTTTTCTCTCTTCCAGCTGGTCATAATATTTATAGCTCAATTCGATAAGTAAAGGGGGGATGGTGTCTATTGGGACATTTTTGGCATAGAAATAATACTCTGAGAGGTTAGGGTTGAAGTCCTTTGAGTACAGAATATTAAATGTGTCCGGTTCATCGGGGTTTTCTTTTTTTGCCTTTTCTATGGCTACTGAAGTAAACAAGGCCATATGTTTGGTTTTTATCGAAAAACTCAAGCCATAGGTACTGATGTCCTGTTTGTCTAAGGCACGCACTAAGTAATTCTTGATATTGAGAGCTTCTTCATCAAGCACGGGCAAGTGCCAATGGAGTTCGAGAGAACTGTGACGAATATTGATGCCAAATTTGCCCAGCAGTTTTTCCCAACTTAATCTATCTTTTTCTGCAATGCCTTTTACGATAATGGACTTCCATGGAGTGATACAAATTTTCCCAATATTGGTTTCCATACATAGTTCACAAAGGGCTTTAAGGAAATTGATGGTGAACTTGTTGTTCCTCCAGTACAGTCCAAGCCAGTACTTTCCACCTACAATCCGGTTCATGCCTTCGTAATAGGGTGAATTGGATTCAGGGTAATCTAACTCTTGTTCTATTGGACTTGTATTGGGGCTGGTTTCAGAAATTACTTTTTGGAAGATTTCTGTATATTTCAAATGGCTTTCTACAGGGTTTAAGTGCTCAATAGCTTTGGCTACTTTGGCCAAGTCATATCCATAAATGAGGACTGGTGCGCACCAAGGTTTTGGATCAATTTCAGAAAATCTCAAGTATAAAAACCAGTAATTATCAATAGGCGATGCCACAAAATTAATATTTCCGGTGAATAGCGGAACTAAACTTTGAACTGGATCAGTGACATTTATTTTAAGCCTTGGCTGATAGTCAAAGGTATCCAGAATATAATGATAAGTATGAGAAGCCAACCAATGGGTGGTGGGCATCACATCCAAGGCGGTATAAGAAGTAACGATATTATGGTATTCCTCACCATCCGTATCATAGGCCGTATTGATGGCATTAAAAGTATCCTCAAGGCTTTGAAGATTTTTGTCTTTGACGGGGAATAGGATGTCCTGACGTGAGCCTAAATGAATATATTTAGTGCCAAGTTCATAGGCTGTGTTGATGGTTTTTAGGAAATCACCCGGGGAGATGATTCCACCTTTTACAAATACCCTTACTAAATCCGCTTTTTGCATTTTGTTATAGCTTTTGCTGTGGTAAAGTTATGGTTTTATCGTTAAGGATGTTGAATTGTGCTGTCCTATTGATGATTTTCCAAATCAGATTTGATATTGATTTAAGTCTGATAGTAAGCTTATCGATTTGTTTTTCAAAGGACCAATTAATAAGCTTATAGGAGTGGATAGCATCATACTTTGACTAGTGCAGGCAATTCTTTTTCAAGGATGCTTTTAACCTCAGGCTTACAGCTGCCGCAGCCAAGTCCAGCACCAGTTTGCTGACAGAGCTGTCTAAATTCGTGACAACCTGACTTTATGGCTTTGCTGATGTTTCCGGTGCCTACATTGCCACAGGAACAGACCATTTCTCCCATTAATTCTTCTTTGGTGGATTTACCACGCAATAATTCTTGACGTTTTTTAGAAAGCTCTGTTTTTTCTTCTATGAGACTTTTGAATTCAGCGAATTCAGATTTATCGCCCATTAAGATGGCTCCGACTAATCGATCCTGGTAAACAATACATTTCTTATAATAGGTCTGCGCAGTATCGATCAATAAGATTTCTTCATAGCCCTCTGCATTAGCAGGTATTTCAGGAATGCCAACGGAACAAAGGTCTAGATCTGCAAACTTAAGGATGTTCATAGGTATAGATCCCTTGTATATGCTCAGCAAATCTCCTGTGATAAACCTTGCTGCTACATCAGCCTGCATTTCAGCCGCTGCAGTGATACCATTTAATTTGCCTTGGTGTTCAGCAATTTCCCCCATGGCAAAGATGGAAGGGTCGCTGGTTTGTAAGTAATCATTTACTTTTATACCTCTTCCGCAATCCAGTCCTGATGATTTGGCCAATTCCATATTGGGACGGGTACCGATGGCATAAACTACTGCATTACAATGAATGGTTTTTCCACTTTTTAAGCTTACTGTAACACTTTTTTCAGCCTCATTACTATCCAGGTGGGATACTTGGTTGTTCATATAGAGCTGCACGCCCATTTCTTCAATTTTTTCACGAAGTAGAGAGCTGGCCATAGGGTCTAGTTGGCGTTCCATCAGTCTCGACCCCAATTGGACAATGGTAACGTCAATATTGATCTCTCGTAGTGCCGCTGCCAGTTCAAGTCCCAATAGTCCCCCTCCAGCAATAAGGACATGTCCTTGATAGTTGAGGTAGGATTTAAGCTGGTCAGCATTTTGTCGGCTTCTCATGGTAAAGATCCCAGGCAAGTGCATAGGGACATCGGCCGGAACAAATGCGCGGCTTCCAGTGGCTAGGATTAAAGTATCATAATGATGGACCAAGCCTTTTTCGTCGGTGACCGTTTTATTCGAACGGTCAATGGATTCAATCCCGTTTTCTATATAGAGTTTGATATTTAGCTTGTTCATTTCCTCCTCGGATTTGAACTTTAGCAAATCTTCCCAAGCTTTATGGCGGTTAACATAATCCGGTAATAGTACCCTATTATAAAAAGGGTATTTCTCCTTGGAAAATACATGAATATCATCGATTTCATTAAACTCCCTATAGCTGTTGATGAAGCGGTAAGCAGCAGCACCAGCGCCTACAATTAGTAGTTTCTGCTTGGGTTTTATGTATTTTTCTACCTGAACGGCCGAGTATTTAAAGTCTGGTTGCTTGGATACTGGGTCGATACCATTCCCTGTCAGGTTATTGGCCCTGGAAAAATCATTTTTTAGAATTTTCCCCCAGTGCATTGGAAGGAATACTACCCCTTTTTTAATTTTTTCACTTACCTGTGCATGAACCCTTACTTCTCCTCTTTTTCCTGAAATAAGGACCGTTTCCCCGTCCTTAATTCCCCTATTTTGTGCATCTTCTGGATGAATTTCCAAAAATGGTGTAGGAATATGCTTGTTAAGTTTAGATACCTTTCCAGTTCTGGTCATGGTGTGCCACTGGTCCCTTATTCTTCCAGTAGTCAAGATTAAAGGGAAATCCTTGTTTGGCTTTTCGGTATCGTTTTTTGGCCCACGGGCCAGTATTTGGGCCCTGCCATTAGGGGTAAAGAATTTTTTGTCAGTAAAGAGCCGTGGAGTTCCTCCTTCATATTTGTTTTTGAAAGGCCACTGTACGGTGCCTTTGCTTTTTAGGTATTCATAATCCAAAGCGGATATGTCGATATTAGTACCTTTGGTCAGCTGGCAATATTCTGCATATACCTCTCCCATGTTTGGAAAATCAAAACCATTGAAATTCATTTTTTTGGCAAAACGAATGAGGATTTCTGCATCGGGGAGGGCTTCACCAGGAGCTTCATTGAATTTGTTGAGATAGCTGATCCTCCTTTCCGAATTGGTCATGGTCCCCTCTTTTTCTCCCCAGCCGGCAGCGGGAAGTACCAAGTCTGCATAAGGGATAGCTTCTGCTTTGCTCGAGATATCTTGGACTACCACAAACTTTGCCTTTTTCATGGCAGCTTCTACTTGTGTAGCATTGGGCATGCTGACCAGAGGATTGGTGCAAATTACCCATAGGGCTTTAATCGAACCATCTTCTAAGCCTTCAAATATTTGGGTAGCGGTTTTGCCGGGCTTGTCCGGAAGACTTTCTACATTCCAGAACTGAGCAACTTCTTCGCGGTGTTCTGGATTGAGCAGATTACGATGAGAAGCCAATAGCGTGGCCATTCCCCCAACTTCCCTTCCTCCCATTGCGTTGGGTTGACCGGTAAGGCTAAATGGTCCAGAGCCTGGTTTGCCAATATTTCCAGTTATCAAGTTAAGATCGATTAAGGCAAGGTTTTTATTGACTCCCTCGGCACTTTGGTTAAGTCCCATTGCCCAAAGAGAAAGGAAACCTTTGGCATTACCAATATAGGAAGCAGCGAGTTTTATATCACTTACGATGATATCGCAGGTCTTAGCAGCTGCTTCAAGACTGGTTTGCATGACCAACTCTTTATAAGCCTCGAAACCATCGGTATGTTGTTTGATAAATTCCAGATCAATATCTCCCTGTTCAATTATACAACGTCCTATGGCCAAATAAAGCGTTTCATCTGTGCCAGGCCTTATTTGAAGATGCAAGTCTGCCAAGGAGCAGCTTTGGGTTACTCTGGGGTCAACGACAATTATTTTGGTGTCAGGGTTTTCTTCCTTGTGCTTTTCTACTCTTCTCCATAGAATAGGGTGGCACCAAGCAGGATTGGCACCAGCCACTAGGAAACAGTCTGCTAATTCGATATCGTCATAGGAGATGGGAACACTGTCTTCTCCCAAGGTTTTTATATAACCCATTACGGCTGAACTCATGCATAGCCGCGAATTGGTGTCTATATTATTGGTTTGAAGATAAGCTTTGGTCAGTTTGTTGACCAAGTAGTATTCTTCTGTAAGGAACTGTCCGGAAACATAAAAAGCTACCGAGTCTGGCCCATGTTTTTTTATAATGGATTTGAATACGGCCGCAGCCCTGTTGAGTGCAGTGTCCCAATCGACTTTTTCCAAAGGGTGGGATTTTCCCCAGCGCATCTGTGGGTAAAGCAGTCGGTCTGATTTATCCTCGACTACATAGTGAAGGTTCATGCCCTTTGAGCAGAGCATGCCCCGGTTTACTGGATGCTCAGGGTCTCCTTCTACTGTAACGCGCCCCTTTTTGTCTTTGTTAACTATGATTCCACAGCCAACTCCACAGTAGGAACAAGTGCTTTTATAACTTTCAGCTTTTGTCGTTGACATCACTCTGGGGTTTAAGTCTTAGCTTTTTGCGTATTCAGGTTGTAATTGTTTCTCCTCTAGAGATTTTTCTAATTCATACTGAGCTACTTTTTCATCTTCAGCAGAGAACCTTACCAGTAATGTACTGGCACTTATAGCCGCCACAGCTATGCCCAATACCGTCAATGCTTCTCCATAGGAAACGCCCTCCATTTTGAAAAGAAATCCAGCCATTACGGCGCCAGCATTTCCGCCAGCTCCAACGATGCCTGAAATGGTACCGATGGCTTTTTTATTGATAAAAGGCACCACAGAGAAGGTAGCACCCTCTGCCATTTGTACGAAGAGACTGAATAGGATCATGGTACCTATGGCCAATGGAAGAATGGTCATTTGGGCGAAGAGGATCAAGGCAAGCCCTTCTATTAAAAGCACTACGCCCAACAGTCCTACACGTCCTTTCAATCCCCACTTGATTCCTGCTTTGTCCCCAAACATACCGCCTACAGAACGGGCAAATAGATTCATTAGACCAAATAAGCCAGCAATCAATCCGGCGGTTTTTATGTCCAATTGAAAATGGTCGTGGTAATAAATGGCTGCAATATTGTTGATGGTCAATTCTATACCGAAGCAAGCACCATAAATCAAGAATAAGGCCCATACCCTGTGGTCGGATACCGCTGCTTTAAAGGCTCCTTTTCCGTCAGCTTTTTTGTTCTTTTTGTAATCCAGGTCCGCTTTGCTTAAATCAGCAATATTTCCTTCTGGAAAGTCAGTGGTCCATTTGTAATAGGCTATACCACATAAGATCATGGCTATTCCTGGTACGATCATGGCGTATCTCCAAGCCTCTGCATCCAAAAATCCTAATGAAACAAATAGGGCGAAAATCATAGGCATTACCATCTGGGTAACTCCACCGCCCATATTACCCCAACCCGCTGAGGTGGCATTGGCTGTGCCCACTACATTCGGAGCAAACATCACAGAGGTGTGGTATTGAGTGATCACAAAGGAAGATCCGATGACTCCAATGGCTAATCGGAACAATAGAAAAGATTCATAACTATTGCTCAGACCGATTAGCATAACAGGTATAGAGCCTAAGGTCAATAGGTAGGTATAAGTAATTCGCGGTCCTATTTTATCAACCAGCCATCCAATGAGCAATCGGGCAATGACGGTGATAGCTACCGAGGCGATGATGATATTGCCTATCTGAGCTTTACTGAGATCCAATTCTTCTCTGACGATTGCCATCAGCGGGGCAATACCAAACCAACCAAAAAAACATAGGAAGAAGGCAAACCAAGAAAGGTGAAAGGCCCTCATCTGTGGGGTTTTAAAATCCAACAACTTGATGGAGGTGGCTTTTGTGGCTACTTTTTTCATATCAATAGTGCGTTAATGGTAAATGTTTTTTCCTCTGGAATATGCTAGCTATAAGTCCCTGGTTTTGGGAAATAAATTTGCTTTACTCGTTTTAATGATTGATCTGATAAAAAGGTCGGCCATTTCTTCTAGGAAATTTTGTCTAGATGAAAGGCCTATACCTTTTCCCGTATAACCGATCTGTCAATCACATCATATTAGACCAATTAATTATTGCCTTTGGGTTAATGCTTGATTACGTATTTATACCTGAAGACAATATGACTGCTTGGTCAGGTTTGTTTTAGGTTTATAGCTTATGACTATTAGCTATTGCGCTTTTCAGAGAGGATCCCAATGCTTTTATTCCTTTTACTGAATAGCGGATCCTCTTCTGATGAGCAGTGTGTGGTTTTCAGTAGGCTACTGAAAACTACTGATGCTAAGGTAAGTGATTAATTTTAAAATAAGTAAAAATACGTAATTAAATTTACGTAAAATTTATTTTTCTACGTAGTTTGACCGGTACGAGGCTATGAATTAAGCTCTCTATTTTGGTTTTGAGTGTATTTGCAATGTGAAGCGTAAAATTATTAAGTATTGACAGTAGGGGGAAATTTGGCCTTGAAGTTTGATCGATACATCAATTATATGAATGTGCTCAAAATAAACTTTAACTTTAAATACTGGTTTTTAACTATCAAAGCCCATTAGGATGAAAAAGGATACACTGAAGTTTTTAGAACAGTTAGCAGCTAATAATAGCAAAGAGTGGATGGATACAAATAGAAATTGGTATCTAGAAGTAAAGGAGGGATTCTTAGGTACTGTGAGAGAAATATTAACAGAACTAAGTAAGGAGGATCCGCGCTTTGCTATCCTAAAGCCAAAGGAATGTATTTTTAGACAAAACAGAGATATAAGATTCAGTGCCAATAAGAATCCCTATAAAAATAATATGGGGGCCTATTTTTCTCCAGGAGGAAAGAAATCTCCAATGCCTGGATATTATTTGCATGTACAGCCTGGAGAGTGTTTTTTGGGAGGAGGGATTTGGATGCCTGCTTCAGATGTGCTTAAGAAAATCAGACAGGAAATTGATTATTCAGGAGCAGAATTAAAAGAGATTATTGAAGAGAAGTCCTTCAAAGATACATTTGGAGAAATAAGAGGGGAAAAACTCAAGACTTCACCAAGGGATTATCCATCAGACCATCCCTTTATAGACTTTCTGAGGATGAAAAGCTTTGTGGTTTCCAAACCTTTGACGGATAAGGAAGCCCTGTCGGATGATCTCGTTAATGTATGTTGTGATAACTATAAGAAGATGAAGGGGTTTAATGAGTTTCTGTCCAGAGCCGTTGATGATGCTGATGGCGGTGAGGGGATATTATAGTTTTATGATTATCCGTTATTACAATAGTAAACTTATTTCTCACAGCCTGTCCGGATTTATCGGGAGATTCCACAGATCTACCTGGCGGAAGACAGGTTTGCACGGAATAAAATATCGTTTCTTTGGACTTTTGTGTTCTCACTGAAAGAATATCTTAATTACGAAAAAACTACTGGTGTCTTTGAGGATATATAGATATAGTTTTTGTTATCTGCTTAATTCCTAAATGTATATCCGCAATTTTACCAGTAAAGATTAAAAGTGAATCGAAACAACTTTTTTGATTAAAGTATCAGCTGCTTCAGTTTTCCGACCACTTGAGCAAAGGATTTATGGTTACTGGCATCATAGTGGATAATCAGAAATTCCTATTTCGGATTGATCATAAGCAAGATTTATCCGAGTTTTAATTTTTTTCGCCGTCCATATGGTGATTCAAGGATGGATAAGTTCAAATCAGGAACTTAATGCACTTAGGTTTTTTGAGAAAGAGTGATTTAAAATAGCTGTTTAAAGGAGGTTTTTATTTGCAAGGAAGCTGTTCTAGGCATCTGGAGCATGATTTTTAACTTTATTAAAAATAAATCTAAATAAATATTGCGTGATAAACCGTTGTGATATACTTTTGTGTTCAATTAGATTAAGTCTAAATAAGATCAAAAGGTTTAAAAAGAGCCTCCGATTTTTTTAAGGGCAAAATGAGATAAGAATTTTCATTAGAATCAAGTTTAGCATCAATACAGATAACATGGAAAAGTCTTTACTTTTATCGAATATTCAATATCGGATAGGGATTTTATTGATCTTATGTGGGCTTTCTGCTTTCTGTCAGGATCTTCAGGCAGCAACATTAAAAGGAAGGATATTCGATGCAAATTCCCGGCCTGTACCCGGAGCGATTGTAAGAATAATGGATAGTCCTCTGACTGCTATTTCCTCTCTAGACGGAACGTATGAAATTCTTAATGTTCCTGAAGGGAATCTTGAACTTCAACTTTCATGTATGGGCTATCAGGCTCATTCAAAGAGGGTGTTTGTGGAGCGGGGAGATGAGGTTGTTCATTTGGACTTTTCCTTAGCCGAGTCCACTACTGATTTGGATGGTGTCATAGTAGAAGGTCAGTCGGTAAAGACTGAAATAGAAACTAAGGGATTTGCTGTGGAGGTGGTGGAAACCGAAAAGGCTGCCTTACAATCTGTTCAAACCAACGATTTGCTTAATAGAACAGCAGGGGTCCGTGTCCGACAGAATGGAGGGCTAGGCTCGAGGGTGAATTATAACCTTAACGGCATGACAGGTGGTTCTGTTCGCATCTTTATAGATGGTCTGCCGATCTCTACCTATGGACCTTCTTTCGGTTTGAATAGTATTCCTCCAGCTCTCATCGATCGCATTGAAATTTATAAGGGGGTGATACCTGCGCAACTTGCTGATGATGCATTGGGTGGTGCTATCAATGTCATCCTTAAAAAAGGAGCGGTCAATAATGTATCGGCTTCTGTTTCTTATGGATCTTTTAATACCTTCCAGAATAACCTCAATGCAGTTTACAGGGATGAATCTACTGGACTTACTGCAAAAATCTCTGCCTTTCACAACTATTCTGATAATGACTATGAGGTTTGGGGAAAATTTGTCAGGAATATTTTACCCAATGGGAGGTATGATTATGTACGTGCAAGAAGGTTCAATGATAGCTATAGGTCTTTAGGGGGAAAAATCGATCTTGGATTTACGAATGTGAAATGGGCAGATCAATTTTTTATCAGCTATACAGGATCGGATGATTATAATGAAATACAGCATGGTACTTATATGTCCATCCCTTATGAAGGCCGCTACACTACTTCTCAGTCAAATGTTTTTGGACTTAATTATTTGAAGGAAGATTTATTTACCGATGGATTGGAGTTTTCATTCAACGGCTCTTTCAGCAAGCGGGCGCAGGTGGTGACTGATACCGTAAAGTGGAATTATAATTGGTTTGGTGAAAGGAGCCTAGGGAAATATGGTGAACCTATTTTACGACCAGAAGGTGCCCAGCAGGGAGCTCCTACCATCAACCATATCGATAGGAATGTGAGTACTTTCCGGGCAAGTGCCAATTATGATATCAATCAGCATCATAAGCTCATTCTATCCCAATCGTATTTCAATATTGATAGGTATGATCAAGATATGATGCGAAGTGCAGTGGAGCGTGAGTTTATTGGTACTAGGGATCTACAAAAGTACATCACTTCCCTAGGTTATGAATTTAATCTTATCCAGTATAGGTTGAAGGGAAATCTCTTTGGTAAATATTATGTGCAGGGGATCGATAGGATGGATCCTTTATTGCAAGAAGGAGAGCGTGTAGAAGATCGGGTTTCCAGTAAAAGAAATACCAAAGGTTATGGTATGGCTTATTCATTCAAGCTATCCAATAACTTGCTGTTACTGGCCTCTGCGGAAAAGGCCGTAAGGATGCCTTCCGAAGGAGAAATCTTTGGTAGTCCTGGTGAAAATATTGTAGAGAATCTCAGTATTAGGCCTGAAATAAGCAATAATCTCAATCTTGGTTTTAAGCTTGGGGCTTATGAGCGTAATGAACATGAGTTTTCCTTTTCTGCTACGGGTTTTGTCAGAGATACTAGAGATAAAATCACTCGTGAGATCAATGATAGGATCAATGATGCCGTGCAGACAGCTCCCTTTGTCAACCTAGGAAGGACCAAGGCTATCGGTTTTGAGGGGCAGGCCAACTACACTTATAAAAAGACCTTGCTGGCCACTTTAAATTTTTCCAAGTTCAATTCGGTATTTAATACAAAATATGATCCTAATGGAAATGTGTATGAGAAATATCACCAACAAGTTCCCAACGAACCATATTTTGCGGTAAATAGCTCCCTTGAATATAATTTCAAAGATTTGTTCCAAAAGGGATCCGCATTACGACTGTCGCATTATTTCAGTTTTGTGGAGAGGTTTTACACCACTTGGTTGGAAATAGAGGACTTTAGGACTCCACGCCAGTATGTTCACGACTTTGGGGCTACTTACATCCTTCCGAATAAACGGCTTTCGATCAGTGCAGACTGTAGAAATATATTTGATAAGCAGGTTTACGACAATTTTGCAGTGCAAAAACCAGGGCGTGCATTCTATCTAAAAATCAATTATTCAATCAATAATTTCTAATAAATTTTTAACCAATTATATAACGATAAGATGTTTAATTATAGCAGTTTAAGATCAAGAATTCTTCAGTTTGGACTTGCGGTGACTGTGTTGTCCATGGCCAGCTGTAATAATGAGGATGATATAACTCCAGATACTGGGTTAGAGGCGGATCGCTGGGTGACTATCGCAGGAGCTCTTATGGGAGATAACCCTGGTGATGGCAATGGTGGGACCAAGATTTTTGCGGTAAGCTATGAGGATGCGGTCAATCCTGAAAAGGAAATTGATGTATTTGATAATGGTACTCCAGTCAAGTCTAATCGTACGGCCAGACTACAGGTGTCTGAGGATGGAGGTACCATGTTCAATATCGCTTATGGAGGAGAAAATGGCGGTGAATATTCCAGGTTTAAAGTAGGTGGAGGCAGCAGCTATATAGAGGAAGATGTACCGGTAAATATCTCCCAATATGCAGGAACGGCTCCAAGATGGAGTAAATTGTTTAACGGTGACAAGAATGGGATTGCCGTAAATGTAGCCAATATTGCTGCAAACAATGCAACCGATGAAACTGTACCGTTTCAATACTATAGAGGAACAGCTACTGTATTGGACTTGAACCTGCAGGAAAACCTTATAGAGGATTATAAGGATTATGAGTTGCCATTGACCGCTGAGGAAGAGTTGGCCGGCCACTGCATTTTTAGACTGGATGCCCCTGTGCTCAACCAAGCTGGTGATAAATTATTGATTGGTACCTGGATGCGTAAATATAATCCTGCTACAGGAGACAGGGAAAGCGACTGGGAGAGATTGGGAACTAAGACTGTAGTGGTGGATTACCCCTCCTTGGAAAACCCAACAATCATTACATCCACTCAAGCGAATGGTGACTGTTCTGGATATAGAAGTAATGTGAATCATCTTGCTGAAGACGGATATATCTACCAAGCTACCAATAGAGATACCAATGGTTCTCATATCCTAAGAATTACTCCTGATAACGAATATGACAATAATTTCTCCATCAGTCTTGATGAGGCCCTTGGTCTGACAGATGTTTATGTGGATGCTTGGAAATATGTGAATAATGGAATCGGCTATGCTGTGATCCGTTATGGAGATGACAATCAGGGATACCTAGTTCGAATTGATCTAAACCAACAAACTGCATCATTGGTGGATGGTATTCCAAATGATCCGGATGTAAGGTTTAACCAATATCAAGGATTCCTTGTTAGTGGAGATGACCTTTTGGTAGCAGTAGCTCCTTTGGGTAAAGATGGTAATGTTTATGTACTTCACAGCCAGACTGGAGAAGTATCTGTAGGTGCTAAATTGATCAATAAACCAGGAAACCACTTTATAGGCGTATTTTAGAAATAAGCTCAGTGCACTGATATTGCCCCTGTACCATCTAATGTTGGCACAGGGGCCTTATGGATTTAAAGGTAATGTGGAAAGGGCTACGGTTTTTTCATGATCCATGCAGCTTGTTTTGTTTAGAAAGGGCCTTTAGGAAGTGCCGATAGTAATATTCTAATCCAGACTCTAACGATTATTAAATTGAAGAAGATGAAGACTAAAAAGAAAAAGACCAATTGGCAAAAGGTCAGGAAGTTTTTTAATGATATTCACCTTTGGGTAGGCCTGGCGGGTGCTTTGGTACTGATCCCAATTTGTTTATCCGGAACCATTTATGTTTATAATACTGAATTGCAGGAAATGTTCAGTTCTCATCTGCACTGGATCGATAAACAAGATGGGGAAGAGAAGATGCCTGTAGAAGATCTTCTTCAGCGTTTATCTAGTAGGGTAGAAGGGAATATTACCAGTGTTTCCATTCCCCATGCCGAAGAGCGGACCTACAAGTTTTCAGTTAGAGAAGAAGGTAGTCGCAGCCGGTTTGGAACGACATATTATTTGAATCCATATAGTGGGGAGATAGTAGGGGATTCTAAAGAAAAAAATGCGATAGCCGGGTTTATGCGGGATATGTTCAGTCTGCACAGATGGTTATTGTTGGATAAAATAGAAGAGCCAATTTTCGAAGGGCTAGAAAATAGAAAGTTGGGAAGTTATATCTCAGGAACAGCTACTATATTGTTTACAATAGGATTGATTACTGGAATAGTGATTTGGTTCCCACAAAAGTTGAAAAGCTGGAAACAAGGTTTAAAGTTGAAGTTGAATGGTAGCTGGAAGCGAGCCAACCACGATTTGCATAATACATTGGCCTTCTATTCTTTTTTGTTTTTGTTGATCATGGGTTTGACAGGTCCGCAATGGTCTTTCCCTTGGTACAGGACAGCTTTACAAAAAACCTTGGGTACTTATCAGGAGCGTGGCGCTAGAGGAGGTCATGGTGGTCCGCCACAAGCCAGTAAGAGAGATGAGGTTGAAGAAAAAGAAGCTGAAACTCTGTCATTTTTGACATTTGAGGAATATATCAAAGTTGCGGATGAAAATCTTCCTTATGACGGAGAATACCGTATCAGTATTCCTCAGGATACAGATTATCAGATAAACATTTCAAAAAGTAAAGTGGGCTTTTTTGCTCCCGCAGCAGGAGACAATATTAGTTTGGACATTGAAACAGCAGAAGTCAGTGATTTGAAGATTTTTGCAGACCAGCCATTTAACCAAAGGGTGGCCAGGTCAATAAAGGCCCTCCATATTGGTTCCGTTTATGGTGGTTTTAGCAAATTGCTTTATTTTATTTCCTGTTTGATTGCCACAAGTTTGCCAATCACTGGAACATTAATTTGGATCAATAAGATGAAGAAAAAGCCTGCTAAGAAAAAGAGGATTGAAAAGAGAGAGGTAAGTGTGGCATCCTAGATGATACGAGTGAAAGTATAGAGTAGAATCATGACAATAGAAAACACAAAAACACCAATTAACCTATTATTAGTAATTGGTGTTTTTGTGTTTTCTGGAAGCTTTACAAGCAATATTTTTCAATCATCATCGCCACCCCATCATCTGTGTTTTTGGCTGTGATTTCATTGGCCACAGCTTTGACTTCTTCTCTGGCATTGCCAACCGCTACGCCATGACCAACCGCCTTTAGCATTTCTATATCATTATAGTTGTCACCAAAGGCCATTACTTCTGACATCTTGATATCATATTTCTCATTAAGCAATAGTGCTAAGGCACTGGCTTTTGAAATGGCTTTTGGAGCAATTTCAATATAGGTGTCTTTAGAGCGGTACAGGTGCAAGTCCTCGTTTTTTTCATTTTCAAGGGCATTGAAAATAGTGTCAATTTGCTCTGCAGGTCCCATACACATGACTTTATGCGCCCCGGCTTGCTTGTCAGTCCAATGGGTTTTGACTTCTTCCCAGCCCTTAATTACTGGATTTACCTTGGTACTGGTAATTTCCCTTTGGGTCCAAAAATCATCTTGTGGCACATACCATTCGTCTTCATGGTAAAGACTAATATGGATGTCTGTTCCTTTTGCCAAGACATTGATGTGGTCCACTATGTCCAAAGATATCTTTACGGAGTCTAATAGCTCGAAATTCTCTTCTTTTCCATCAAAATGAATGATATAGCCCCCATTATAGCAAATCATAGGGTTTTGAAGTCTGTCAAGATCAGCCTGTAAGTGGCGCATGGCACTGGGCATTCTTGAAGAGGCGAGAATAATGGGAAAATCTTCGGGTAGTTGTTTTATGGCCGATATGGTCCTCTCGGAAATTTCTCTGTTTTTATTGAGAAAGGTACCGTCTATATCTGTGCAAAGGGCTTTAATATTCATTTAGCTGTATTGTGGAAATATGAATGTAAAGGTACTTATGCCAACAATGGCTACCAGCAAAATTACAAAAGCTATTCCGATTGCCCATAAAATTAATGCTGCTTTGGCATAATTGGCTTTGCTAATAGGCGTGCTTTTATCAAATGCCCAGACAATAAGCATGATAAAACCTAAAAATGGGATGCCTGAAACAATAAGGGTGATGATCCAATCTCCAGTGGAGACAGGAATCTGTGGTCTTTGGTGGTAGTTAAATTGCTGCATATTATTTATCAGATAATTGGTGTGAAGAATCTTTGATGATAGTATATTAAAAGTAAGGTATAGCCCTTTGAGATGAGGCGTAATTAGAAAAGTCCCCTATTAATTGTATTTTTACTTTTGATGAAGCAATTGCTTATTTATTCCTCTGAAAGGCTGGCCACTTCAAATAGGTAACTACTTTGGTAGAGGGTTTGAGGCGGAATGTCTTCAGAAGTTTTTATGATAAAGATTTCTATTTTCTTATAGTCTTGACTTTCTGTTGCTTCTATATAGGTCTTGGCACACTTCCGAGCGATATTGGCCTCGTTTTCATATAATTCTGGCAACTGCCCATTATAGAGTTTCAATTCAATTTTACTTTGCTCTTCGCTCAGGTCTTTTTGAAAATTGGCCTCAATTCGGTTGAAATGCCCAATGGCCATTACCTCACCTTGTCCCTTGAACATACTGGATTTGGCGATTAGCTCAATGAGTGCTTCGGGATTGCAACTGCAGCCAGAAAGGAAGTAGGCCAAGAATAAAATTAAAAAACTGAACTTATTCATATTAAAAACTGATGGTGTTGTTCAAGGTAAAAATAGCAGTATTTTTAGACTATTGAAATAATTATCATCATTAGGTGAATCGCCTATTATTGGGGATATTTAAATTTTGGAATCAAAATTCAAGAATGGCAATTCTAAGACCTGTAGAATTAAAAAGTTTTTTGCTTGGTCAGTATTTTGCTGATGGCGTAAAGATGACCATGGGGGTGTTACTTCCTGCTTTGGTCTTTTCCTTGATGGGTGATTTTAGGACGGGGATTTCTATTTCATTGGGAGCCTTTTTTGTGAGCCTTTCAGACAGTACTGGTCCTGAAGAGCATAGAAGGACTGGTATGCTGGCAAGTTGTGGCTTCGTGTTTTTAGCAGCCTTGATCACAGGAATTTTAAATGTTAATGTATTTTTATTGGCAATAGAGATCTTGGTCTTATGCTTCTTTTTTGCCATGTTTTCGGTATATGGGCTAAGGGCTTCATCCGTTGGGTCGGGTGCTTTATTGGCGATGGCCATTTCCATAGATTCTCAAAAAACGGAAGCTGCTTTTTGGATTTATGCATTACTGGTACTGTCAGGAGGTATTTGGTACATGGTTTTGAGTCTGTCCATTATGCAGATCAGGCCCTATAGGGTGGCTCAGCAGGCATTGGGAGAGTGTGTTTTACAGATTGCCCACTATTTGAAATTAAAGGCCAATTTTTATGATACCACCGTAGATGTATCCAAAAACTATCAGGATTTAGCCAGCTCCCAAGTTCAGGTGCATGAGCATCAGGAAAGCGTGAGACAGATGCTTTATAAAACCAGGATTAGGGTGGGGGATTCCATTAAGTCAGGTCAGCTGTTGATTGTGATTTTTGTGGATACCTTGGATATTTTTGAGCAAATGATGTCTTCGCATTACGAGTACAAAAGTTTAAGGGAGATATACGGTAAGTATGGGGTGCTAAAGGAAATTGGTTTGGGCATAAAGCTGATAAGTGATCAGTTGTCGGACTTGGGCTATGCCCTGATAAATAATGAAAAGCCCATAAAAATGTCCTCCAAAACAGTCATCCTTGACAGGCTAAAGAACCAAATTGAAGATTTGGAAAGACAAGGAGTGAAATGCTTGATGCTGCGTAAGATCCAAGCCAACTTAAGATCTATTAGTAGAAGGGTGGATGATATCTTTAATTATTTTTATAAAGAAGAACTGACTTTTATTTCCCAAACCAGGGAGGAGAACCTGTCCAAGTTTGTAGGACACCAAAGTTTCTCATTCAAGTTGATCAGGGATAATCTCACTTTTGAGTCCAATGTTTTCAGGCATGCATTGAGATTGTCAGTGACCTGTTTGGTTGGTTTTTTGATCTCGCTGCAGCTGTCTTTGGGCCAACATAGTTACTGGGTGGTATTGACCATCTTGGTGATTTTAAGACCGGGTTTTAGTTTGACCAAGAGAAGAAATGCCCAAAGGATTATTGGTACTTTGATAGGTGGGGTTTCTGGCGTTATGATTTTGTATTTGGTGCAGGATTATACGGCCCGTTTTGTGATTTTGGTAATATTGATGGTGCTGGCCTATTCCTTTTTAAGAATCAAATATGTGCTCAGTGTGGTCTTTATGACGCCTTTCATTTTTATTGTCTATGGTTTTTTATACCCAGATGCCAATATCCTTATTGCCCGTGAGCGGATTATTGATACCGTTGTTGGTTCTGGTCTGGCTTATTTGGCCAGTAATTTCTTTTTCCCAAGTTGGGAGTATGGAGGTTTCAGGCATTTGATGAAAGAGGTGGTGAAAGCTGATTTGGAATACCTTGCGCAGGTAATTAAGCGTTTGGACGTGGAACAGTTTGATGAGCTTGCTTATAGGTTGGCCAGAAAAAGAATGTACCTACAATCAGCCAATTTATCAGCAGCATTTCAAAGGATGTTGGATGAGCCAAAGAGCAAACAAAAACAGAAAGACTCCCTGCATCAATTTGTAGTACTCAATCATATTTTGTCTTCCTATTTTTCTACGCTTTCCACGAGCTTGATAAGGTCAGACATGGTTTTGTCCTCTCATGATCAGGGTGTATTGATCAAAAGGGCAAGGAATTACCTCTTAAGGAGCTTGGAGCATTTTGGTGAGCAAGGTTATAAGGTTGACTTTTCTGTTTTGGATCGTTCGGATAGCTTGCTGGTTTCAAGAGCGGAAGCAGAAGATGAGTTGCTGAGTGAGCAATTAAACTTGATCAAAAAAACTTGTAAGGATATTGAACGGTTAAGCCGGAAGCTAGCTGCTTGATAATTTGTCCTTTTGTTTGTTCATTAGGTTTGAATGTCATCAGCAAGATAGGAGGACATTGAAATATAAGCTTTTGTTTTTGGGTGCTTCCATGAAAAATCTGGATATTTATTATGGGCATAAATTGAAATAATTCTGAAAGCAGGAATTTTAAAAAGTATATTTTTAGGCCAGTATTTTACAGATGGTGTAAGGGTGACACTAGGCATGATGCTGCCTTTTTTGGTTTTCTACCTTAAAGGACATTATGTGTTGGGCGTTTATGTAGCGTTGGGAGCCCTTATGGTTAGTTTGGCCGATAGTACAGGGCCGAGAGCTTACAGGCGTAATGGGATGCTGGCTAGTTGTGCCAGTATCTTTCTCAGTGCCTTAGTTACTGTGTCTTTGAATACAAATGTATATCTGCAGGCTATTCAGGTACCTTTGTTTTGCTTTTTGTTTTCTATTATTACCGTCTATGGTGTTAGGGCCTCAGCGGTTGGATTGGCAGGTTTATTGGTAATGGCCATTTCCATGGGGGCCATCAGTACTGGGTCAAGCAGCCTTAAGTTTGCGTTTTTTATTCTGGTAGGGGGATTATGGTATACTTTGTTCAGTCTCTTTATTTCTCAGGTAAGGCCTTTTAGGCTTGCACAGCAGGCTTTGGGAGAATGTGTACTACAAATTTCCAAGTATCTAACCGTCAGGTCCAGGTATTATTTTCCAAGCGAAAATGTAGCACAAAACAATAGTCAGTTGGCCAAATTGCAAGTTTCTGTGATTGAGCATCAGGAGACGGTTAGGGAAATTTTGTTTAAATCAAGGGTAAAGATGGAAGATTCCATAAAACCTGAGCAATTATTAATTATAATATTTGTAGATACCCTTGATATTTTTGATCAAATGATTTCTTCTCATTATGAGTATGATAAACTGAGGGAGGATTACGGGCGGCTAGGGATTTTGGAAGAATTTGGACATGTTATCCGAATGGTGGCTAATGAATTGTCACAATTGGGGTATGCATTGATCAATAATGAAAAACCCAAGAAACATGGCGTTCGGCAAGCGGCACTTGAGCAATTGAAGGAACAAATAGATAGGCTGAGCGCTAAGGGCACCAAAACATTGGTCCTTAATAGGATCTTTGCTAACCTAAGGGCAATAAGTAATAGGTTAGACGATATCCAGAATTATTTTTATGAAGAGCAATTGACTTTTATTCCCAAGACATGGGAAGAGAGTCTGTCCAAATTTGTTGGGGATCAAAGTTTTTCGTTGAAGTTGATCAGGGATAATTTGAGTTTGGAGGCTCCTGCTTTTCGGCACGCTTTGCGTTTGTCTGCCGCAGGGTTTGTAGGCTTTCTTATATCACAAATTCCCCTGCTGGGAAAAAACAGCTATTGGGTAATTCTGGGTATTCTATTGATCATGCGACCTGGCTTTAGCCTGACTAAAAAGCGGAGTCTAAATCAAATAATAGGAACCTTCGTTGGGGGAGTTTCTGGAGTGTTGATTTTGTATTTTGTAGAAGATATTACCATTAGGATGGTTATCATAGTGGTGTTGATGATCCTGGTCAATTCCTTTATTCGTATTCGGTATTTTTGGAGTGTGGTGTTTATTACACCTTTTATATTTATTGTTTTTGGTTTTTTGTACCCAGGAAATGATTTGGATGTGGCTAGGGAAAGGATAGTGGATATCGCCTTGGCCTCGGGTATTTCATTTGTATTTATAAAGTATTTTTTGCCCACTTGGGAATATGGAGGAATGAAAACTTTGATGAAGGGCAGCCTGCAAGCTGACCTGGTATATTTATCCCAGATTATTAATAGTCTAAATTCTGAAATATTTAACGAACTTGATTATCGTCTTGCAAGGAAGCGGATGTTTATGCAGACAGCTAAACTTTCAGCAGCATTTCAAAGAATGTTAGATGAACCGAAAAGTCAACAAAAGAACAATGAGGTCATGCAGCAATTGGTTGTACTCAATAATACCTTGTCCTCTTATTTTTCTTCTTTGTCCCATAGTTTGATTGAAGCTAAATTGGAACTGACATCTGCTACGCAGCTGGTGTTGATCAAAAGGGCTAGGAATTATCTTTTGAGAAGTTTGGAGCATTTGGGAGAATCAGGATTTAAAGTGGACTTCTCTGTACTTGATAATACAGAAGATTTGCTTGGTCCTGTTGAAGGCATTGAAGACCAGCTCTTGACTGAGCAATTGAACTTGATTAAAAAGACATGTAAGGACATAGAGCGTTTGAGTAGAAATCTCTGAATGACATGGGCTTTCAAAAATAGATTTACTTATTTAAAAGGCTTTGTTACCATTGGTCATCAAAATACCCCAAAGATAAGTACCTTCCTTTTGGGCTAATTGGGAAAGTAGGAAATTATAAGATGAAATAATCAACCAAGATAACTATGAAATTATTTGCTACAGTAATTGGACTGTTTTTGATGAACTTGTTGCCTCAGAGTTTAATGGCCCAAGAAAAGACAAAGTTTGCGATGGTAGGTCTTTCGCATGGCCATAGCCTTTGGTTTTTTGAATGGGGAAAGCAGGAAGGAATGGAGCTAGTGGGCGTGTACGAGCCAGATGCAGCATTGGCCAATCGTTTCAAGGAGCGATATGATTTGGATGGCTCATTGATTTATGATGATCTGGATAAAATGTTAGCGGACAAGAAGCCGGACGGGATATTGGTTTTTGGTCCTATTTTTTATCATTTGGAAGCTGTAGAGGCGGCAGCTCCCCGTGGCATTCACGTGATGGTAGAAAAGCCCTTGTCTACAAATTTGAAAGATGCCAAAAGAATGGCCGCTTTGGCAAGGGAAAATAAAATTCACTTACTTACCAATTACGAGACTTCTTGGTACCCTAGCACTGAAAAAACCTACAGGCTTTTTGAGCAAGATAATGGTCAGTTGGGAGGGATTCGTAAAATGGTCTTTCATCATGGTCATCAAGGCCCTAAGGAGATCGGGGTTGGGCCAGAATTTTTA
Organism: Echinicola salinicaeni; assembly: GCF_014280965.1. Taxonomy (GTDB): domain Bacteria; phylum Bacteroidota; class Bacteroidia; order Cytophagales; family Cyclobacteriaceae; genus Echinicola; species Echinicola salinicaeni. The sequence goes on along the minus strand of NZ_JACODZ010000007.1, from coordinate 249,590 downwards.
AACTGGCTTACTGATCCAAAATTGAACGGTGGAGGGGCTTTGGTAGATTTTGGTTGTTATGGGGCCAATATCATGACTTATTTGAAGCATGGAGAGAAACCGTTATCTGTGCGGGCTGTAACCAAAAACTATAAGCCGGAGATTTATGATAAGGTAGATGATGAAGCCACTATAATTGTAGATTATAAAGATGCCCAAGGGATTATTCAGGCTTCGTGGAACTGGCCGTTCAATAGGAAGGATATGGAGGTATATGGACAATCAGGATATGTGATTACCAAAGATGATGAGCATATGCGTTGGCGATTTGCCGGTCAACAGGAAGTGGAATCAGAGGTGAAAGCAGAAGCGCTTGATTTGATCAGTAACCCATTTGTTTATTTTGATAATGTGATCAAAGGGAATATTGAACCGGCACCTTACAGTTTGTATAGTCTAGAGAATAACCTAATGGTGGTAGAAATTTTGGAAGCGGCCAAAGAGTCAGCAGCAACAGGGAGGACGGTTAGATTGGAATAAATATGTTTTGATTTCAGTGGTGAGCGATTCTACATTTTTTGTTATTTCTGTTTTTTTTAAGAAATAATGGTTAAGTTATAATAGCTGATTACCAAATTATATTTCTGACTTTAGCTGAAATGTTATGGATTGCTCTTCTGTTTATTCTAAAATAATCAGTTTCCTCAATCGTGGATTCCCATATTTACTTATATGGATCTTATCATTTTCAGCTTGTAAAGAATCTTCAAAACCGGCTGAAGAAAGCGTTGAAGCCATAGAAGAAGTGCTTGAGGTTCCAGAAGAAAAGGTGGATGAGCAAGTTTCTGAAGGAATAAATGAAGAAAAAGGGACAGGAGGGGATTTAGAATATGTCATTCAGCCGGAAATAATTGAGGGAGTTGGTGATAATGGGGAACTTATCGGGGTTCCAATGCCCGTAATCGTTGAAGATGGGGATTCGATAGTAATGCCACAAACTCCATTAGAGGACTTTAAGGCTGTGTTGGAGGTGGAAAAGGAGATAAAGCTTCATCAGAATGCGAGTATGATCGTTTGGATTGGAGATAAAAGCACGGAGTATGTCACAGATACTGGGTCTGCTACAGATATGGAAGTATTTCCGGCAAGGATTGGACAATATGCGAAAGTAAAGCCAATTGCACCCGATTTTGAGATTGTACCCAGTGAAACAGGCTGTATCAAAATAGATCCTAGTGGCTCGAAAGTACAGTTTACCCTAAAAGCGATAGAAGAGGGAACTTTTGAGGTCAGTGCTGAAATACAGCTTTATGATAATCCAAACTGTGAGGGTACTCCAGTTCCTAAAACTACAGAGCATTTGAGTGTAAGAGTGGAGGTGGATAAGGATTACCGCTGGAAAAGTAGGTTCAATAAATTGGGGGAAATATTTTGGGATAAGTTTTTTTCCTTTTGGGGAGCCCTTGTGGCTTTGATCTTAGGTTTTCTGATCTACATAGTGCGTAAATTTCTTAAGAAAAATACAGGTTATGAAGGAAGGGAATAGCCTTAATTACCTATTTCTTTTAATAGGAAGGTAATTAAGAATGTGTCAGTTTTTATTAATGAATTCAGAGAAACAAAGACATTAATATTATTAAGGGTTGATTTAATGGGTTGATATTTAATGTTTTGATAAGTGTTTAGAATTGGTTTGAAGCTGTTGCACATTGTTTTTTGAACATGAAAAACAGGGGGGATTAGGGCAATAAATACTCAAAATATATTAATAAAGTTTAAGGTGAAATTTTATAGGTCAATGAATGGAGATACTTTTTGTATTTTACACAAGCGTTATTTGAAGTACATTCTTTTTATTTGTTTTTTTTTGATTCATGGTGGAATTCTGGCCAGGCAGGTAAATGTGTTGGAATTAAGGTGTGATTATCTGGAAAACCCACAAGGTATAGATAATGAAAAGCCTAGGTTTTCCTGGGTTTTAGCTTCCAAGGATCGGGGGACTTTTCAGGAATCGTACAGGATTATTGTAGATGAGCAATTAAAAAATATCAAAGAGAAAATAGGGGAGTCATGGGATTCTGGTCAAATTTCCTCAGATAGAAGTGTTAATATTGATTATGCCGGAAGACAATTTAAAAGCAATACGACCTATTATTGGCGAGCGAGTGTAATCACAGATCAAGGCAAAGAGTATTGGAGTGAGCCTGCCTCCTTTCACACAGCAATACTGAAGCAAGAGGAGTGGCTAGGGGAATGGATAACTACCCAAGAAGAGATTGTCAATGAGGCGCCAATTTTCCGTAAGTCTTTTCATCTTGACAAAAAAATAAAGGATGCACATGTTTTTGTTACAGCCCTTGGGTTTTATGAGCTATACCTTAACGGTGATAAGGTAGGTGATCATGTGCTAGACCCAGCTATTACTGATTATAGAAAGCGTATCCTATATTCTACTTTCGATGTGAAAAACAATTTGGAAAGTGGCGAAAATGTTTTTGGCATTATGCTCGGGAATGGGGCGTATAATATGAGGAAAACTCAAGGACGCTATAGCTGGGGGAGCGGAGGTGAATCGATGGGGAATCCGGCTTTTATGATGCAATTGCATTTGGAGTATGAAGACGGTAGTCAGGAAGTGGTCTTCACGGATGAATCATGGAAGTATACCAAGGGGCCTATTACTTTTAATAATATTTATGGCGGAGAGGATTATGATGCGACCAAGGAAATTTCAGGATGGTCATCACCTGGGATGACAAATGAGCAGGACTGGTTAAATGCAAAGCTATCTACAGTTTCGAGAGGGAAGCTGGTGTCCCAAGCTTTGCCTCCCATAAAAGTTACAGAAACCTTAATCCCTATTAAAACCATTCATTCTGAAAATGGTATTTATTTATTTGATTTAGGACAGAATATTGCAGGCTGGTGGCAGGTAAAGGTAATTGGCAGAGAAGGACAAACCATAAGGGTTAGAGGTGCTGAGACCCTGAACGAAGCCCTGTTCCCTAAACCATTGGAGGAAGGAGATCGCTTAAGTGAAAAATTTGATTATCATTCAAAAACGTGGACTGATTATACCCTGAAAGGGGGAGAGGAAGAAGTTTTTGAGCCCCATTTTTTCTATTCAGGATTTCGATACATAGAGGTCAGCACCCATGATAGTTTGGACTTAGAGGAAATACAAGTAAATGGACGTGTAGTAAGGTCTGCTGTAGATCGAAATGGTGTGTTTGTGTCTTCAGATTCATTATTAAATGATATTTATCAAGCAGGTATATGGTCACAGAAAGGAAATATTATAGGTTACCCTACAGACTGTCCACACAGGGAGAAAGGTGGTTATAACGGGGATGGGCAGGTGATCGCAGAGACCTCTATTCATGATTTTGAGATGGCCCCATTTTATTATAAATGGTTAAGGGATATGCGTGATGCACAAGAAAAAAATGGAAGGATACCTAATACCTCGCCTACTTTAGTAGGGGGCATGGGGGGAGGTATTGCTTGGGGAAGTGCTTATATTCTAATTCCTTATTGGATGAATCATTATTATGATGATAAGAGGATTTTGGAAGAACATTATCCAAGTATGAAGAAATATCTTCAGTATTTGGTCAATTTGGCACGAACAGATAAGGTTCCTGAAGAGGAGTTTATTATAAATGACTTTATGAGTTACTGGTATTCTTTAGGGGAATGGTGCTCTCCAGGAAGGCAAGATGGTCCAAACCACCCTGTAGTAAATACTTTTTATTATTACTATAATGCTAAACTAATGGCTGACATTGCATTGGTTCTTGGGAAAGAGGGGGATGCCAGGTATTTTAACTCATTGAGTGATACTATTAAAATGGAATTCAATAAGAAGTTTTTTAATACTGAGACCTTTTTATATGGTACAGATTCAATCTATCAGACTTATCAGTTATTGGCTTTGGCAGGAGGCATAGTACCAGAGAATATGGAGGAAAGAGTACTAAAGACAGTCGTAGATGATGTTTTAGCACGTGAAAATCATTTGAATACAGGAATTATAGGGACAAAATATTTATGGCCGATTCTGGAAAATGGGAAGCAGTCCAATTTGGCTTATAAAGTAGCCACGCAAAAATCCTATCCAAGTTTTGGGTATTGGTTAGAAAATAACTCGACCACTTTATTGGAGAAATTTAACGGGGAAAACTCCCATAATCACCAAATGTTTGGTTCCGTAGTAGAATATTTTTACAAGTACTTGGCGGGGATAAGGTCTCCACTGGAAAAAGGTACTACAAAGGGGTACCGTCAGATTTATCTTGCTCCCTCCATACCTGAAGGTTTGGAGTTTGTAAATGTAACATTGGAAACGGTTTCTGGAAAAATAGTTTCTCATTGGAAAAAAACAGCATTTTCCTTTACCTATTTGGTTGAATTACCTGCTAATACACGTGGTAAAGTAGCTATCCCGGTTTCAGGGAAAAAGATCCATAAGCTCAAAGAGGGGGATGCAGTAGTGTGGGAAAACGGTAGATTTAAAGCAGGTGTGGATGGAATTATAGCTATAGAAAGAGAAGGAGATTATCTTATGATTGAAATACTTTCAGGTAAATATGATTTTCAGCTTGATTATTCTCAGGCTAATTGATCTTTTATGAAGATGCCATTGTATCTGATTGCAAGTTTACGATTCCCGGCAGTGGGTGTCCAAATCTATAGAAAGGCTGGTTTTTGTGTTTCCAAAGCTTACTAAAAATCCTATTGCTCTATCTCTTGTTTAGATAGGTAGTTGATTATAATTAAAAAGGGTGCTTGTCAGTATAAGCTTACAAGCACCCTTTTATTATTTAACAGATAAGTAAAACAGGGATTTAATTATTTCTGTCCCACCATACTTTTACATTGATTTCATCTCCTCCCATTCGGGTTACAGCTTCTTGGTAATTTTGGAAATTACTATTGGCTTCATTGATAGGGTAATAAAACCTGGAAGGCATTTCACCTTCATTTAACATAGAAGCAGTAGTAGGGAGATTGGGAAGTCCAGTCCTTCGCTGCTCAAACCATGACTGATAGTCTGTGAAGAATAAATCATAATATTTTTGGAGTAAAATACGTTCTAAGCTACCGTCATAGGCTGCATGTGGATTGTCGAAATATCCTTCGGGTACTTCTTGGCTCCACATTTCAATGGCTGCTCTTACACCGTTTTCATAATGTGACCGGGCATCATCTATATATCCTCTTTGGGCCATTTCGGCTTTAATAAATTCTACTTCCGCGTAACTCATGATTGGGATGATGAGTGGTGCTTCTGCTAAACTTCTTTTCACTCCTGAGGCGGTTGCGATACTGTCTGGTAAGGGGTTTTCTACAAAGTCTGTTGGTTGGCCAATATAGCCATAATCTTCACTTTCCAATCCCCTGGCCTTACTGGCAAATACTCCAATTCGTGGGTCTTCAAAATTTTTCAAGTTATCGATAAAAAATTCCGTGTAATATCTAAATACGCCAAAGTCCTGGGGTCGATCCCATGGAGAAAGTGTAGGGGCTATTCCATCTAAATGAAGGACCGCCGCCTCATCGCCTGAATCGAATACAGGATAAGATTCAGGATTGTTGACCATTTCGGTGATTTTATCAAAAGCTCTCGTTTCTGGACGATTTGATATCCTGAGTAACAGTCTTAAATGGAGTGAGTTGGTGAACTTTCTCCATTTCTGCACATTATTTTGGTACAAAATATCACTCACATAGGGCATGCCTTGTTCGGCGTCGTAGATGCTGTTGGCGTATTCCAAGTCTGTCAAAAGTTGTGCGTAGATGTCTTCCTGAGGTGAAAATTCAGGATACCATACATCTTCCTCCGCTTGGAGGGCGCTAGCCATTGGAATATCTCCAAAACAATCTGTCAATACGGAATATGCATAGGCTTTTAGCGTTAAGGCAATAGCTTCATAATTGGGAAGCGCATCCCTTACTGCTGCTTCTCTCATTTCCTCAATATTACTGAGGTTGGTATAATAATTATTCCATGTAGAAGCCCCGATGTTCTGGTCGAAATCATAAAAGAAGGGTGAGTTATTAAAATCATCGGTTTGTAGGAACATTTGCATCAGCGGAGCGGTATTACTGCGCATTTGTTTGGCATTTTGACTGGCCAAGCTATAGAGTACGGGATTTAATGTACTTCCCGCAGTGATTTTACTTAAGTTGTTAGGGTCTGTATTTGTCTCTTCAAAATCTTTTGAACATGCGCCTGCCCAGATGCAAAAGGAGGCTACAAATAAAGGATATATGTATTTTTTCATGACTGTAGTTTTATTGGTTGATTAAAATCCGATGACGACATTTACACCATATTCATTAGGTACTGGCATTTGGCCAACTTCCACACCGGGGTGCATATTGGTGCCTCCTGCAAAACCGGCAACCTCAGGATCATAAATAGGGAAGTCCGAGATGACGGCTAAATTTCTGCCATAGACCGAAAGTCTCATTTCGTTTAGTGGTGTTTTTGAAAGGAGTTTCTCAGAAAAGTCATAGGAAAGGGTCACTTCCCTCAACTTTATAAATGATGCATCAAAGGAATTTGCTTCTGTATTGGCCAGTGGATACATCAGGTTATAGTAGTTGGCGATGGAGATAGCCTTGGTGTTAGGAGAATAGGTGCCATCACCATTGTCCACTACGCCTTTGCCGACTAGCTCTCCTTCTTCCCTTCCCACTAGGGTGTGTTTTAATTTGCCTTGTTGTGTAAGTTTGTGGTGGGTGTGTGAGTAAATGGTTCCGCCGTATTTTGCATCTATTACGGCATTGATGCGGAAATTTTTATACTGGAAGGAGTTGATGAAGCCTGCGACCCACTTGGGTTGCGTATCTCCGATATAGATAATGTCATCTGTCATTTCTGGAGCGCCATTTTCATTGAAAATGATCTCACCTTGAGGACTTCTTTTGTAACCTCTACCATAAAGAGCAGCCGGAGAACCTCCCTCTACAGCTACCAGTTTAGCACCAGAGGAGCTCAGCATTTCGAACCTTCCACCTTCGGCATTTTCATGAAGAGACAATACAGTTCCTTTGTTCTTTGCCCAGGTCAAGGTGGTGTTCCACTTAAATTCCTTGTTCTTTACAGGAGTACCATTGAGCATGACCTCAATTCCCCGGTTGCGTACTTCACCGGCATTGATGGTTACGCTTCGGTAACCGGATGAATAAGGAAGTGGCGCATTGAATATTTGGTTTTTACTGTTGTTCTGGTACACTGCCACATCCAGTTTTAGCCTGCTTTGGAACATCCTGAAGTCAATTCCCAATTCTTTACTCGTGGTAATTTCTGGCTTAAAATCCGTGTTGTACAAAGAAGTCGGTGCCAAGGCCGATCCGGGGAAGTCAGAGCGTCGATAGTATTTGTCTGTGCTATAGCGATTGCCATATTTTCCAGCTCCACCTACTTGGGCTATGGAAGCCCTAAATTTCGCAAAAGTAATATTCCTTGGCATATCGAAGATTTCATTCAGGATGATGCCGGAACTTGCAGATGGGAAGAAATAGGACTGATTATGTTTGGGTAAGATACTGTTCCAGTCATTACGTCCAGTTAGGTCAAGGAAGACTTTGTCCTGCCAGCCCAAGGTGACCATTCCATATAAACTGTTTACTTTGTTATAGCCATCAAATTTGCTAGTGAATAGTTGAGAACCGTTTACCAGATTATATTCTCCAGGGATCTCAAGCCCTTCAGCCCAAGAATCTTGACGGAGGTAGCGATAGTCCATTCTGTTGCCACCAAAATTGGCAGAGACTTCCCAATCATTAAAAGTGTCGGTATAGCTTAGTAAAAAGTCAGTATTTACTTCTTGTTTGAACACATTTGTTTTGCGATAATAACCTCGTGCATATCGGTTGATATCATATGGTCTTTCTTGATCCATGTTTTTGTCATACATGTTCAGGGCGCCACGGAGCATTAGTTTAACCTTGGGATGTAGTTCGATATCCATTTTTAAGTTCCCAGTGATCGCATATTGGGCAAGGCTGTTTTGGATCTCGTATACCATGGCATAAGGGTTGTCAATATAACTACTATACGGCCTGATCATATCTACTTGCTCTTGTCCTTTTTTCCAGATGGGCTCATACCAAGCGAGGTCCACATTGGGGTTTTGGAAAATCATAAAATAAGCAATGGAGTGGTTGTTGTATCCTTGCCCGGGAAGATTGTCGCTGTTGCGGTTTCTGTAGTCCACTACCGAGCTAAGCTTAATATGATCGGTAACTTGGTAGTTTCCATTGACGGAGAGTGATAGTTGTTCAAATCCTGTATTGGGCATAATCCAGTCGTTCTTTGAATGGGTGATTGAACCTCGCATAGAACCTTTTTCATCACCACCTTGGATGGATACATTGGTGGTCTGTGTTACGCCAGTTTTCCAAAAATCCTTTCGGTTATTTTCGTAAGGTCTCCATAATTGTCTTTCAGGAGACTGTCCTTCGACAGTAGGGTCATATTGATAGTAATATTGTCCATCAAACTTAGGCCCAAAGGCACTACTACTTCCTCCTGTACTATTGCCGTCTTCAGATGCACCGTAAGTGTAATAAAGTCGGTCATTGTAGGGGACAGGATTGCCATTTTCATCGGTTGCCGGTTTTAAGTATCCTCCTTTTCCACTGCCTTGGCCATATTCATATTGCCAATCTGGCCATCTTTGGATATTGTCGAATTTAGTGTTACTGCTGACGGTTACTCCTAGTCCTTTCTGGCCTTTTCCAGATTTGGTGGTAATGATGACAGCACCATTTGCGGCTTGATAGCCATAAAGCGCTGAAGCTGCAGGACCTTTTAGTACCGAAACACTCTCAATATCATCTGGGTTTAAATCAGAAATGGCATTACCATAATCTATAGGCGTATCATTGCTGGCACTTCCGCCCATATAGCCATTGGAAGGCCCTGAGCCTGGATGTTCATTTTGGATAGGTACCCCGTCAATTACAATCAGCGCACCATTATTGCCTGGGTCAAGCGAGCTGTTGCCTCTAAGGATGATCTGTTGAGAACCTACAGGACCGCCTAATCCATTGATTTGTAGGCCGGGGACTTTGCCGCGTAAAGCTTCAGACCAGTTGTTAGGGCGGGCATCGGTAAGCTGTCTGGAGTCAATGGTTTGCTGGGCGTAGCCAAGCTTCTTTTCTTCTCTCTCCATTCCTAAGGCGGTAACGACTACTTCATCCAGGGCATTGACATTTTCTTCTAGGGTGATCGTTATATTGCCGGCCTGAAGGACAGGAACTTCTTTTGTTTTGTATCCCAGATAGGAGACGATCAGCGTTATTGGGAAGGATTCAATTTCAAGGGTGAACTCACCGTTGATGCCACTGACTCCTCCCTTGGAAGTCCCTTTGATTAATAAGGTAACACCGGGGAGGGCTTCACCTTCATTATCTGTGACTTTTCCTTTTAGCGATTGTCTAGGAGATTCGGTAGGTAAAACAATGATTGTGTTATTGGTGGTTTCGAATGAAAGCCCTGTTTCATGACCGATTTGATGTAGGATTTCCGGCAGAGGTTCATTATTGAATTGGAAAGAAAACAAGGAGCCATCTTGGCTAACCTTTTCATCAAAAACAAAATAGAACTCTGTTTTGCGCTCGATTTCGGAAAGTACTTGGGTGATCTTGGCATCTTCCACGGAAAGAGATAATCGGACTTTTGAGAGTTTGCTTTCCACAGGTAGGGAGTAGGCTTGTGCTGCTATGAATAGCAGGCAGAGCAATAAAAGCCCCGATTGCCGAATCTGAGCAGTTAATGGTTGTAATGGTGTTTTCATTTTAATTGAAATTAAATTGGTTGCGTTTATGTTTGATATTCTTTTCTGGTAGCATTGAGCGGTGTCTTCTTATTTTTCCTTTATATAAATGGTCTGCTCATTTTGAAACTCATAGGAGAATTGCTTGAGCATGGCGATGCTTTTCAAAATATTATCAAGTGTCTCATTCTTGAATTTTCCGCTGATTAGCTGCTCTTTTAGTGCTTTGGATTCAAATTTTATTTTGATTCCAAAGCGGCCTTCTAGAATTTCGGCGACTTGGCCAAGGCTGGTATTTTTGAGGACAATCAATTTGGTCCAAGCAATAGGCTCTTGATTGCTAAAAGAGGAGATGGTGGATAGCCCTGTGGCTGAGCTGCTAACCTGTTGGTTTTTACTTAACAGTGCCGACTCTTTAGGGTGTTTCTGGAGGCTTACTTGAACTTTGCCTGTAATTACACTAACAGTGGTAGTATTAAGCGTTTTGACATTTACATCAAAGGAAGTACCCAGCACTTTAATGTCTGTATTGTGGGCGTGAACCAAAAAGGGGCTGGATATATTTCTTTTGATATCGAAGAAAGCCCTGCCTTCCAAGATTACTTCTCTGGTTTTTCCGAATGACTTGGGATAGGTAAGACGACTGTTTTCACTTAAGGTGACTGTACTGCCATCGTTAAGTAGTACTTCCATTTGTTCGCCTATGGTTGTATAGACCGTTATATTTCTGTTTTCAACAATATGTTTGATGGTCACTGTTATGACCAATATGAGTAAAAGCGCGGCCGCAGCTTTGAAGATGGGCCAGATGTACCTATTGTTTGTTCTTTTTCTGTCTGATAGATTTATGGTGATCGCATGGAAAAGCTCCTGCCCTTTTTCTTCGGATACCATGGATTCAATATCTTCCAAAGTGGCATGAGATTGCATATGATCGTAGAATTTTTCTACTAGCTTGACTTCGTTTTTTGTCGCTGTTCCATTCCGGTGTTTTTCCACCAGCTTTAAGAATTCTTCTTTTTTCAAAATGTGCTCTTTTAAGGGATAGTGTGAAAAAAAAGAGGCACACCTGGCTGAAAGAGTGAACTTAAAAGTTTCTTAATTATTGACTCGGAAGCGTTACCTTATGGTAATCTTAGGATAATATAATATGTAGAAAGTACAGGGAAAGTGATAGGTAACTCGTTTCACGAAGTTGGGTGCGAAGTTGTTTGAGGGCGATGCTGATATGGCCTTCTACGGTTCTTTTGGAAATATTCAGTTCTTTGGCAATCTCGCTGTTAGTTTTGTTTTTTAGTCGACTGAGTACAAAAACCTCACGACATTTACCGGAAAGATTATTGATTTGAGCAGTGAGGACTTCTTCCAACTCGAGGTACTCCATGTCCGTGTTTTCATATTGAGGGATACTAAGTGATTTTAATTCTTCCTCGTGGGCAAAGTCGAACTTTAGCTTTTTGATATGTGCAGACAGTTTGTACTTGATAGCTTTAAAAAGATAACTTTCTAAGTGGAGGATGGTAGTTTCTTTATTGTTTTTCCAGAGGCTGATAAAGATTTCCTGCACACAGTCTTCACAGACTCCCTCGTCTCTATAAACCCTATAGGCATAGGAAAAAAGTCGCTTCCAGTACCGGTCAAAGATAAGCTGGAAAGCAGCATTGTCGCCTTGCTTTAGCAGTAATAATAGTTGGCTGTCGGAAGGTTTTTTATTGTCTTGACTCATAGTGTTGCTTCCAAAAAAACAAAGTAAGGAATTGTGAAAAAATAAATCTCTTGTTCGGTTTTAAGTTTAGGTTATTGAAATGTGAAGCTCTTCTTCTCGAATTAAAAGGGCTTTTCAATGGATTTAATCTTTTAGGAGAAAAGGGTATAGGTGAAAAAACCAGATCAAAAGAAAAGAAAGTCTTGTTTCAAAAAAATCCCTGTCCTATATTTGTGCCCTCATTAAGGGGGATTAGCTCAGTTGGCTAGAGCGCTACACTGGCAGTGTAGAGGTCATCGGTTCGAATCCGATATTCTCCACCAATAGCTTGCAGTAATGCAAGCTATTTTTATTTTAGTGAAGATGTATTTTGTTTATATCTTATATTCCACTAAAACCTTCAAATATTATACAGGAAGTTGTAATGATATTGATGAGCGTTTGTATCATCATAATCGAGGGTTGACTCCGTCCACGAAATCTGGAGCGCCCAATTGGGAGCTTAAATATATAGAGGAGTTCAGTGGGCGTTCAGATGCTTTAAAACGTGAACGGCAAATCAAAAAGAAGAAAAGTAGGAAGTATATCGAATGGTTAATTAATTCTAGTGACTCAGTCGGCTAAAGCGTCCCGACAGCTGTCGGGAAGGTCATCGGTTCGAATCCGATATTCTCCACAACTATAAACCGTAATCAAGCGATTACGGTTTATAGTTTTTTTAAGCTTCGAATGCAAAAAAGAGTGACTATGCTATTTTTGACTTAAGTAATATTCTTGAGCTGGCCAAGCTTCATTAAGCTGACTTTTATACTTATCCACAATTTACCAAGTTTAATTTGCGAACTTTTATGAATAAGTTCAGTATTCACTGCTTATCTCTGCTCACATTGTTCTTGGGCTGTTTTTACCTTTGATTCTAGAAAAACCAAATTATCTTCGGATCACACAGGGATCCCCTTCGGATCTCCTTCGGATTAAGCTCGGATATATCCGAGCTTAATCCGAAGATAATTTGGAAAAGTATCCTACTTGATCCAGAGATGTGGGAAATGAGACCTTACTTGTCCTGGGCTAATCCATAAGGGAAACATAAGGGCGACAGGTGTCTAGGAGATAGCTCCCTCGATTATATGATTCTTGAAGGGAAGGTAAAGTGTTTAATCTGCCGAATAATTAACACGGGTGAGGATACTCCTTCCCAATGTGACTTCATCAGTAAATTCCAGCTCACCACCAATAGGAATGCCTCTGGCAATCGTGCTTACTTTGACGCCTTTTTCTTTGAGTTTTCTGGTGATATAAAAAGCAGTGGTATCACCTTCCATGGTGGACGGAAGGGCCAAGATCACCTCAGTAATTGGTTCACCACTATGGGGATGGTCTATACGGTAAAGTAAAGATTCGATTTTGAGCTCTTCAGGGCCGATACCTTGGATAGGTGAAAGTACCCCTCCCAAAACATGGTAAAGTCCATTGTACTGAGAGGTGTTTTCAATAGCCAAGACATCAGGGATGTCCTCTACTATGCAGATCAGGCCCTTGTCTCTACGAGTCCCTAAGCATATGCTACATACTTCTTGGTCTGAAATATTATGGCAAACCTTACAGTATTTGGTGTTTTTTCGAAGTTTTGAGATGGCCTCTGTCAAGCTGTCCGAAATTACTTCCGGTTGTTTTAGCAAGTGCAATGTTAACCTGAGGGCAGTCTTTTTACCTATACCAGGAAGACGGCTGATTTCATTTACAGCATCTTCAATAAGTTTAGAGGGATAGTTCACCGGTTAGAATGGTTAGACGATGGCTGCCTGAATGCCCGCATCCAAAATGGATTGGCACATAGGCTTCAATTGATTCCTGCTGCCTTTTTTTACAGCACATTTACCTTTATAGTGGATGATCATCGTGCATTGCTCAGCCTGTTCCTGACTGTGCTTGCAGACTTTGATCAAAACCTTGGTAACATGTTCAAAGGTGTTGACGTCATCATTGAATACCACCAAGTCATGCTCTTCAGTGTCGACCAAATCTTCTAATAAGATTTCAATTTCTTCTTCTACAGTATGTTCTAATGGTTGCATGCTCATTTTGCAAAGTTAATAATAATAGACAAATTAGCAGCCTTTAATCTTATAGTATACAATGGATTCAAATGTAATTCTCCTAGTCATAACATCTTATTTCCTCCTGTTGTTCATCATTTCTTGGTTGACATCCAGAAAACTCTCACAGGAAACATTTTTTACAGGTGATAGACAATCCCCTTGGTTCTTGGTGGCCTTTGGTATGATTGGGGCCTCTCTCTCAGGTGTGACCTTCATCTCTGTTCCAGGAGAGGTGGGAAGTAGCAATTTCTATTATTTTCAGGTGGTTTTGGGCTATACCCTAGGTTATTTTACGGTGGCGAAAGTACTGTTGCCCCTGTACTATCGCTTGAACTTGGTCTCTATTTATTCCTATTTAGAGGATAGGTTTGGTTTTTGGTCTTATAAAACGGGATCTTTTTATTTTATCCTTTCCAGGACCTTGGGTTCATCCATCAGGGTGTTTTTGGTGGCTGGGGTTTTACAACTTATTCTTTTTGATGATTGGGGGATACCATTTTGGGGTTCTGTGCTGATCACTGTTTCTTTGATCTGGCTATATACACATAGGGGAGGGATTAAGACCGTGGTTTGGACGGATACTTTACAGACCTTATTTATGTTGTTGGCAGTAGGGACAAGTATTTATCTTGTTTCCCGAGATTTGGGAATAGCTGGTCTTGGAGAATTAGTAGGGAGTGCCATGGAGGATTCCCGTTCCCGTATTTTTGATTGGGATTGGAAATCCAGTACAAATTTCTTTAAGCAATTTGCTTCAGGAGCCTTTATAGTCATTGTGATGACCGGCTTGGATCAGGATATGATGCAGAAGAACCTTACCTGTAGGAATATTGGAGAAGCACAAAAGAATATGTTTTGGTTTACCATCATATTGGTGGTGGTGAATTTTTTCTTTTTGGTTTTAGGGGTGTTGCTTTATCAATATTGTGCGGCAAACGGTATTGGCTTGCCGGAAAGAACAGATGATCTCTATCCGATGCTGGCTACTCAGCATTTCAGTGTATTTGCGGGGACAGTATTTGTGCTGGGGATAATCGCTGCCGCTTATTCAAGTGCCGATTCTACCTTGACAGCATTGACTACTTCTTTTTGTTATGATTTCTTGGAGATTGAAAGAAAGTATCCAAAGAAGGAGCAGGTGAGTATCAGGAAGAAAGTCCATCTTGCCTTTACAGCTTTGATGTTTTTGGTCATACTTGCCTTTAGGTGGATCAATGATCAGAGTGTGATCAATGCGGTCTTTATCATTGCAGGGTATACTTATGGGCCGCTTTTGGGCTTGTATAGCTTTGGTTTGTTCACGAAAAGGGAGGTTAAAGATAAAGCAGTACCTTTTATCGCGGTATTGGCACCACTGGTAGCTTATATATTAAGTGCCAATTCCAAAGAGTGGTTCTGGGGATACCAATTTGGTTTTGAAGTGCTGATCCTCAATGGAGGATTAATGTTTGCAGGATTGTTATTCTGGAGCAAAAAAAAGAGGAGAAATTCTTAAATTTCTCCTCTTTCGATTAATGAATTCACTTTTTTCAATCTTTTTAGTTGATCTTCCAAGGTTTCTTGACTGCCATCCAAAGTAACCATCAAAGATAGGTTGTTCTCAAGGTTTCCTTCTCCTTCTTTTTTCTGCTTGATGCCTGGGGAACCGTTGATGAGGTCTTGTACCTCTACTTCATAGAGTTCCGATAATTTTATTGCATCATCCATTTTTAGGTTTGAACGTCCCTGCTCATATCTTGAGTAGGCTGTATAATCTTTTTTACCTAGATAGTCAGCTATGTATTCCTGTGTGAATCCTCTGAGCACCCTGTATTTCCTAAGGTTCTCAGCAATGTGTTGTTTTAGTCCTCGTTCCATACTTAATTAATCCTTTTCGATCTAAACTGGTACTACAAAAAGCGTACACAATTTTAATATTAAACGTTTTTAACCAAAAACTGGTTTAAAAAATGGTAAAAAAGTTAAAAATGGTAATGTTTGTGGGCTTTTTTGTAATCTTAATGAGTGGGTGAATTACGCGTATTTTGCAATCAATGTAGAATTACTGGTGATTATTTATGATTATAGCGCCAATTCAATATTGGGGTCCCAGAAAATCTTTTTGAAGTTTTGGATTTTATCCTCCTTGATGGTCAGCCCTTCCTCTTCTAGTAGTTTTTGCATTTTTTCAGGAGGTGAGAAATGATGTTTTCCCGTTAGTAATCCCTGTCGGTTCACTACCCTATGGGCAGGGACGTCTTTCATTCCATGGCAAGCATTCATTGCGTAGCCTACAGTCCTAGCGCTGCCTTTTGCACCAAGGTAATTAGCGATGGCTCCATAAGAAGTGGCTCGGCCTTTAGGAATCAGTTTTACAACCTGGTAAACCAGTTCAAAGAAGTTTTCTTTATCAGTTTTCACGGGCTATTTCTATGATGGTTTGGTTAATCAATCTTCTGATTTCCTTTTCTTTATTTTTGTCAGTGGAGGTCATCATCAATTGACATTTAAATTTTATGGACTCTTTCAAGATTTCCATGGTTTTTAGGGTGAAGCTATCCATATTGATGACCTTGCTATTGGCTAAAATGGCCGACTTCAGTCTAGATTCAATTTGGTTGACTTCTATGGACTGGTTGATTTTCATTTCAAATTCAAAGGTCAGTTTTTTATGGTGCTGTTTGGAGTAATTGACCACCTGTGAGGTCAAGATGGTGCTGTTTGGGATCATGACTATATCCGCATCCTCATTGATAAGGACCATGTTGAGCAAGGTGACATCCCTGATTCTTCCTTGTTGATCCCCAATTTTGATCACATCACCTAGAGATAGTTGGTCAGAAAACATAATGATCAGTCCATTGATCATATTGGTGATGTAGTCCTTGGACAATAAGGCAATGGCAGCTGCAACAATGGTAATACTGGTGAAAAAGGTAATAGGGCTGATGCCAAATAGAAAAAGAATGGATATTAATAGGGCCGCGACATTAAGTATACTGGCAATATGGTTGATGCCCAATACAAAATTGCTTCTAAATGGATCTTTCCCTTTTCTGCGCAGGTAGAAGCGGACGGTAATAATCCTGCCCAAAGAAATGAGGATATTACTGCCCAGGAAAAATGTTATGGCTCTTAGAGGGGCATGATAGTTGGTGAAGAAAACTTCTAGAAAAGAGGAGAGTGGACCTTCGAAAATTTTGATCAGCATAAAGGCAATAAGCTTGAATAGGAACAGCAGCCTTTTGTGTTTTTCCCTGTCCTTGATTTCTGTTTTTTCTGTTGACATGCCTTTTTCGGAAATAAAATCTTAATTTTAAGAGAATACTTTTTGCATCAATACTAGCAAAAAATAACAATTTAACCATAAACAATATTATGAATAGAAATATCATCGTTACTGGTGCTGCTGGAAATTTGGGGAAGTCTGTTGTGGAAAAGTTTAAACGTGAGGGTTTTAGGGTGATCGCTACGGTTTACCCGGGGAAGCTGGAAGAAATGGAAGAAGCAGATGATGTTTATGAGTTAGATGTAACTGATGAACAGGCAGTGACTGAATTTGCAAAGGAATATGCCGTGCAATATGGAGGAGAGCTGGATGCCATGGTCCTTTTAGTCGGAGGTTTTGCTATGGGGGGCATAGAAAAGACCTCAAAGGAAGATATAGAAAAAATGTTCCAGCTGAATTTTTTTAGCGCATATAATATGAGTAAGGCATTTTTGCCCGTGTTTAAAAAGGCGGGAAAGGGTAGTGTCCTGTTTGTTGGGGCCAGACCAGCACTTCAACCAGCAGATGGCAAATCACTTGTGGCATACACTTTGAGTAAAGGTTTAGTGTTGAACTTGGCTGAGCTTGTTTCAGAGGAAGGCAAAGATGCGGGGGTTAAAGCCCATGTATTTGTGCCTAGTATTATTGATACCCCTCCGAATCGTGAAGCCATGCCAGACCAAGATTATTCAAAATGGGTTAGTCCAGCAGAAATTGCAGAAGCAATGCACTTTGCTGTAAGTAATCCATCTTTGAAAAACACAACCTTTAAACTATACGGTGGAGTCTAAATTATCAAACTAATGAAAAAACAAATTTCAACTATTTGTATGCTGGTTCTTTTGATCAGCAGTGTAAACGTATTTGCCCAAACTAACGAAGAGACCAGAAAAGTATCCATTTTTAATGGAGTAAAAATAAGCAATTCCATCGAGGCAGATTTGGTAAAAGGTGATCGTTATGAAGTACAGATTATGGCTTCTGGAACAGACGCCTCAAACGTAGTGACAGCGGTAGAGGACCGACAGCTGAATGTGAAAATGGGAAAGGGAAGTTTCGGTACCAATAGTGTGAAAGTAGTGATTACCTATGCAGGGGAATTGGAGGAAATATCATCCAATAGCAGTGCTAAGGTGTTTATTAAAGATCTAGTAAAAAGTAAGCGCCTCTCTATGTCCGCTGAAAACAGCAGTTATATTGAAGGGAAAGTGAATGTAAGTGACTTGAAATTGGTGGGGATGACCAACGGGAAAATTTTCGTAGAAGGCACAGCCAATGACTTGAATTTAGAAGCTTTTACAAAAGCTACCATCTCAGGAGATAGTCTGGTTGTGAAAAATGCTGAAGTAAGGACCAATACAGCGGCGGTATCAACGATTGCTGTCGAAAGTTCCATTAAAGGGACTGCTGGTACAGCCGGAAAGGTTTGGTATACCGGAGATCCGAGATTAGTTGATGTGAAAACAAATACCGGTGGCGATATTGCTAGAAAAGAGAACTGATTGATCTATGAAGAGTAAGCAATTTATATTAACCCTGCTGTTTCTGGCAGGGTTTTCTTTTGGCTTGAAAGCTCAGGAACCATCTGATGAAGAAGAAATCAAAGCAGCCATTATTTCCTTGTTTAAGGGGATGCAGGATAGGGATATGTCTTTACTGGAAGACGCTTTTGCAAAAGAAGCATATTTGCAGACCATTAAGGAGGGAGTGGATAGTGTGAGGGTGGAAACCTCCAGTCCAAGGGAGTTTGTGAATGGGATTGCAGCCGTGCCCGTAGAGATGAGTCTAGAGGAAAAGATATTGTCCATGGAGATCAGGCAAGATGGGCCAATGGCATCGGTTTGGGCTCCTTATGAGTTTTATATCAATGGGAGCTTAAGTCATTGTGGGGTCAATTCTTTTCAGTTAGTAAAGGAGGAAGAAGGCTGGAAGGTGATTTATATTATCGATACTAGGAGAAAAAAAGCTTGTTAAGATTTCTTTCTTCT
Organism: Echinicola salinicaeni; assembly: GCF_014280965.1. GTDB lineage: Bacteria > Bacteroidota > Bacteroidia > Cytophagales > Cyclobacteriaceae > Echinicola > Echinicola salinicaeni. The sequence goes on along the minus strand of NZ_JACODZ010000007.1, from coordinate 230,778 downwards.
TTTGAGGACCACTGCAGAAATGATGATGATTTCCAATAAGATAAAAGCAGACACAAATATGATCTGAGCTTGGTCTTCTTTGATGGAGTTTTTGAAAAGGATAAAAAGCAGGAATACCGCTATTGCTGAAATAAAGCCATTTTTAATACTCATGTTCAAAGAAACAAAAATTGGAAGGATTTGAGAAGTGTTTTTTATGCTTACTTTTGATTGGGTTAATTAAAGGATGTTTTTCTTACTGGTTAAAAGGAGTGTCTAATGTCATAGCAAATAAAGCCAGTTTATTTTAAAACTAGATGAGTGAATTTTCTATTTCAAAGCAGTTAGTGCATGAAAACTTGATTGGCTTGATCAGGGAAAAGTTGGCCTTGGTTCAAGACAATATTTCCCAGCTGAAACAGTCAGCCGCTGAGGATACTAAGAGCAGCGCAGGAGACAAGTATGAAACGGGGAGGGAAATGGTTCGGCAGGAGATTGATAAGGCTGAAAAGATGCAAGGTGAATACCTTAAGCAGTTGGAACAGCTTTCAGGAATAAATCCAGGGTCCGAGTTTGATACCATTCAGTCTGGAAGTCTAATTATTACAGACAGGATGGCCATGTATGTCGCTGTTAGTTTTGGGAAAGTTACGATAAGCGGGCAAGATGTTTTTGTGGTTTCTCCACAAGCACCTCTTGCCCGAATATTGTTGGGGAAAAAAGCTGGAGATCAGGTGCTATTCAATGCTGTGAAGTACCAGATCCTAGCGGTTCAATAGCCCACTTGTGTTTACTTGTTTTGAGGAATCAGAGTCATCAGTTCCTGTGCTCCGTCCAGAAGGGTGAGCTTGTCCTGTGCTACCTTAAACTTGGATACATTTTTTAGGGCACTCAAAAACTGGTTTTCTCCATCTCCTGGACAAGCTTTTCTGGTCATGGCTCCAGGGTCAAGGTTGATGCCTGTTCCGCTGAGTTGAAAATTTCCGTTGAAAGAATTACAGCCTGTAGATCCAGTAAGACCTCCGTTTTCGCTAAAATTGAGCGATGGCAATGCTCCGCTAAACATATCCAAGCCACCACCCATTAAGGAGGAGAGCACCCAATTATTGCCTGTGAGCAAGTCTAATGGGTTAAGGTTTGATACAGAGCTGCAAGAACTAAACCCTAAAAAGAGGATCAAAAGTAATGAGGACAGTTTTAGCTGTTTCATAGCGTCTTTGTTTTTGTTTACAATATTTGAATAGTTAAACCCGAAATATGCACTAGCCTATCTATTGCGATCTGAAACTGCTTTAAAATCAGTCGCTTTGCTGCTGTTTTCGATCTCACCATAGCGATGCTATGTCTCAATCTCCAAACAGCCTGGTTTTCTTGCAGTTTCTGTTCTTATAAAGATTCCCAACGCATAATCCTGGTTAAAAATAAAAATAATGATGATAAATTCTTTCGGATTGGCATTTTTGTTGAGTAAATAATTTATTGTAATCGGGGGTGAATTGTTTGGTGTCGATTTTGTGAAAGTTTGGGTAATATGCCATTTTTTAAAATTATATTTTGCGATTTATGTTGATTCGTTTTGTAGATAAAGTAAAAAAACAAGCTTTTTGTTAGTAGTTTGCTAAGTAAAATTTGTGATATTGAAAATTTGTGAGTAAGATTGTCCCATCAAAAAGAAATGATGTTTAGCACAGTCAAAAAAAATACAATCTCTACGCTTACTGCTACTCAGCAGGTGAATGACTGTGTAGCTTTTTTTACCATCATTACTCGAACCATTTTTACGAGCACCATTACGGGGTAATCCCGTGTCTATCTATTATATTGCCGCATATTAACGGTCCATTATGGACCTTCAGATCCATTAAGAAACAAGCCATTAAAAATCATTCATTTTTATGAAAATATTAAAATTTGGAGGCTCATCCATCGCTAATATTGAAAATATCGAAAAGGTATTTTCAATAATCGAAAACAAATCAAAAACTGAGGACTTTGCCCTTGTATTCTCAGCCTTTGGTGGGGTTACTGAGCAATTACTTCAATGTGCTTCAATTGCCCAAGATAGTGAAGAAAGCTATCATACTATCCTTCAGGAATTGGAGAAAAGGCATTTGGACATTGTAAAAAAACTGGTGCCAGTTCAGCAGCAGTCAACAGCCTTGACTTTTGTAAAGGTGAGGTTCAATGAGCTGGGAGACCTGTTCCATGGGATTTACTTGATCAAGGAATGCTCTGATAGGACCATGGATTATGTTTTGAGTTTTGGAGAAAGGTTGTCCAATTTTATTTTGACAGCAGGGCTTCAAGCAAAAGGCAAAGAAGCTGTTTATGTTGATGCCAGGGATCTTGTTAAAACTAACGATCGATTTGGCAATGCCAAAGTGGATTTTGAAACGACCAATGAATTGATTGATGCTTATTTTAAAAAGCATACTGGTATTAAGGTGATCACTGGATTCATAGGTTCTACGCTAAAAGGTGAAACAACCACAGTAGGAAGAAGTGGTTCTGATTATACTGCAGCCATTTTCGCTGCTGCCCTAAAGTCAGAACAGTTGGAGATATGGACTGATGTTTCTGGGGTAATGACCGCAGATCCTAAATTGGTGTATACAGCCTTTACCATTCCCCAGCTAAGTTATAATGAGGCCATGGAGCTTTCTCACTTCGGGGCCAAAGTTGTATTCCCTGCTACCATGCAACCTGCAATGAAGGCAGATATACCTATTTACATAAAAAACACATTCAATCCTGAAGAAGAAGGTACTAAAATCAGTAATGATGCTGGTGAAGGAAAAATCATCAAGGGGATTTCTTCGATGGGTAATATTTCCATCTTAAACCTACAAGGACCTGGTCTTGTAGAGGTAGTAGGTGTAAGTCAGCGCTTTTTTGGGACTTTGGCCAATGCAGGAATTAATATCGTATTGATCAGTCAGGCTTCTTCGGAACACAGTATTTGCGTGGCAATCGCTTCTAGGGATGCTGCTCGGGCCAAGGCGTTGATAGAAGAGGAGTTCAGGTATGAAATCCAAAGTGGAGAGATGGACGAAGTGCAGGTTGTGCCTAATATGGCCGTTATTGCAGTGGTTGGTGAAAAGATGCAACACAACCCGGGTACTAGTGGAAGAATGTTCCAAGCCTTGGGAAGAAATAATGTGAATGTAGCAGCTATTGCCCAAGGAAGTTCAGAGCTTAATATTTCAGCTGTGATTTCGCAAGCTGATTTGCAAAAAGCCCTTAACGCTTTGCACGAGGCGTTCTTCTTATCTGATTTTAAAGTGTTGCACGTGTTCTTAGTAGGTGTTGGTCTTATTGGAAAAGCTTTGATCAAGATGATCGATAACCAATTAAATAACCTACGTGAAGAAAATATGCTTGATATTCAAATTCACGGAATGGCCAATTCCAGGTTTATGAAATTCCATGAAGACGGCTTCGATCTGAAGACGGTTGGGCCGCCAGATGAAAAGGATATGCCTATGGATCTGGACAAGTTTATTGGTACGATGAGCGAGATGAATTTTTCCAATTCTGTGTTGGTTGATTGTACTGCCAGTCAGGATGTAGCAGATGTTTATGACCGGATTTTGGATGCCAAGGTGGGGATTGTGACTCCTAATAAAAAAGCCAATTCTGGTTCATTGGAGAAGTACAAGCAACTGAAGAAGTTGGCGGGACAAAGAGGGGTAAGGTTCTTTTATGAAACCAATGTTGCTGCTGGATTGCCAGTGATCAATACTTTGCAGGACTTGATGCTTAGCGGGGACCATGTTCACAGGATTGAGGCAGTACTAAGTGGTTCCATGAATTATATATTCAGTGAATTGGAAAAGGGGATGCCTTTCAGCGAAGTGGTAAGACAAGCTAAGGAAAAAGGCTATACTGAGCCAGATCCAAGAGATGATCTCAGTGGAATGGATGTGGCCAGGAAGATTTTGATCTTGGGCCGTGAAGCGGGTCAAGAATTGCATTTTGAAGATATTGAAGTGCAGAGCATGGTGCCAGCGGATTGTGTAGATGCTGCCTCAGTGGAGGAGTTTTTTACTAAGCTGAAAAACCACGATAGACATTTCCAGGAGTTATTGGATGAGGCGAATGCAAAGGGGGAGAAATTGAGGTTTATGGCTACCCTAGAGAATGGCAAGGCAAAAGTAGGCTTGAATTCATTAAGCAATGAGCATCCTTTTTATACCTTGAAAGGTAGTGACAATATGATATTGTTTACCACAGAGCGGTATAATGACTTCCCAATGATCGTAAGGGGCCCTGGTGCCGGAGCAGATGTGACTGCTGCTGGGGTTTTTGCAGATATAATCAGATTAGGTAACTATTCAAGATGAAAAAGGTAACAGCATTTGCACCGGCCACTGTGGCCAATGTGTCATGTGGTTTTGATATTTTGGGCTTTGCCGTAGAGGAGCTTGGTGATAAAGTCAGTGTATCCCTTTCCGAACAGTCGGGAGTAAGGGTAGTGAGTATTGAGGGAGATGGCGGTAGGCTACCTTATGAATCAGAGAATAATACTTGTAGCGTGGCTATTCAAGCTTTCGTTGATCATATTGGATTTGAAGGAGGGATTGAAATAAGTCTTTCCAAGGGCTTGCCTTTGGGAAGCGGGATGGGCTCAAGTGCTGCGAGTTCTGTTGCAGCGCTGGTCGCAGCCAACAGTTTGCTGGGAGAGCCCTTGGGGAAAAAGGATTTACTGCCTTTTGCCATGAAGGCTGAAGGAGTTGCCTGTGGAGCAGAACATGCGGATAATGTCGCTCCATCTCTTTTGGGAGGATTTGTTTTGATCAGGAGCTATAAGCCATTGGATGTGACAAGGCTACATGTGCCGGAAGGTTTGTATTGTACCTTGGTTCATCCTCATTTTGAGTTGAACACTGCTGATTCCAGGAGTGTGCTGCGTCAACAGGTTTCTTTGAAGGATGCCATTATTCAGTCGGGTAATATAGCAGGTTTGGTTGCAGGACTTTTCCAGGAAGATATGGGCTTGATCAGTAGGTCTCTTCAGGATGTGATTGCAGAGCCTTCCAGGTCTGTGTTGATTCCAGGTTTCGATGAGATCAAAGAGGCCATCAAAGATGCTGGGGCGCTAGGTTCTGGGATTTCAGGTTCTGGACCAACCACGTTTATTCTTTCTCCAAGTCGGGAAATTGCCCAGAAGGCAAGTGAGATTTGTCAGGAAGTTTTCAGTAAAATAGGATTAGAAGTGGACTTGTATGTCTCTGCAGTAAATGTTCGTGGAGCTTACCTTATCAATGAATCGAAGAATGAAGTTTTATAGTACCAATAATAAAGAACATCAGGTATCCCTGAAAGAAGCCGTTATCAAAGGTTTGGCGCCAGACCAAGGCTTGTATATGCCGGAAGAAATTCCTCAGTTATCAACATCGTTTTTTGAAAGCCTTCATGGGATGCCTTTTAAAGAAATCGGCTACGAGGTGATAGGGAAGATATTTGGAAATGACCTTGATGATGTTCAGGTGAAAGAGTTGGTTGATCACACGCTTTCTTTTGATGCTCCATTGGTTAAGGTGGAGGATAATGTTTATAGTTTAGAGTTGTTTCATGGCCCAACATTGGCCTTTAAAGATTTCGGTGCACGTTTTTGCTCCAAGCTGATGAGTCTTTTGGTAGGAGAGGAAAAAGTAAGGGTATTGGTAGCTACCTCCGGTGATACAGGAAGTGCTGTAGCCAATGGATTTTATAAGGTACCCGGTGTGGAAGTAATTATCCTTTATCCATCTGGTAAAGTAAGTGCATTGCAAGAACAGCAGTTTACCACTTTGGGAGAAAATGTTTTTGCCCTTGAAGTAGATGGTGTTTTTGATGATTGTCAACGCATGGTAAAAGAGGCTTTCTTAGATAAGGAGCTTAACGAAAAGATGTTGTTGACCTCAGCGAATTCCATCAATATTGCTCGTTGGATTCCGCAGTGTTTGTATTATTTCTATGCCTATTCGCAGTTGCCTAAAGGAACAAAGAATGTGACTTTTTCGGTGCCTAGTGGCAATTTTGGAAATATAGCTGCGGGGATGCTTGCAGAGCGCATGGGCTTGCCTATAGCCAAGTTTGTTGCGGCAACAAATGTCAATAAAGTAGTGCCAGATTATCTTAAGGGAGTATCGTTTAAACCACGCCCTTCTCTTCAGACCATCAGTAATAGTATGGATGTAGGCAATCCAAGTAATTTCTATAGATTACTGGCCCTTTATGGTAATGATGAGGACTTATTGAAGTCTATGGTCAAGGGTTGTTTTTATGATGATGAAACTACCCGAGAGGCCATGAGGGAAGTAAAAGAGAAGACAGGCTACTTGATGGATCCCCATGGGGCAGTGGCCTATTTGGGCTTGAAGGAATGGATGGAAGAAAATGGAGAAGTTACTGGTATTTTCCTTGAAACAGCTCATCCTGGTAAGTTCAGGGATGTGGTTGAAGAGGTGCATCAGGAGAAGGTGGTTTTGCCTGAAAGACTTTCGGCCTTCTTGGATGGAGTGAAAAAGGTTTCTCCTCTAGAGAATGACTTTAATGCATTTAAAGCTTATTTATTAGCTAAGAAATAAAAAAAAGAACCGCAGTAATTTTCATTTGAATTTGCTGCGGTTTCTTTTGGCTAATGTAAAAAGTGATTGGTTTTTTATTCTATTTCAGCTTGTCTTTCCAGCTGTCTTTTTTCCCAAGCCTTCATCTTTTCTTCAAACTCTTTGATTTTCGGCTCGTTTTCTCTTTCCCAATTTTCCATCTTTTTCTGGAACTCCTCCATTTTGGGAGCGTAAGCTGTTTCCCAATCGGCTTGCTTGGCTTCCATTTTCTTGTTCCAAGCTTCCATTTTGGCTTCCCATTCCTTCATGGACTTACTATGTTTTTTCTCCCATTCAGCCATTTTTTCTTCCATGACCTGAGCCTTAACTTCCATCTTAGCCTCAACTTTTTTTAGCTCCTGCTCTAATTCTTTTTTTCTCTGAACATCCATGATGCTGGTGTCCATTTCCATTTGAGCAAGTTCAATTGCTATTTCACTAATTTTGCTGGCTTCTTCGGTAATTTCTAACTGGATCTCAGGAAGGGGAGGAACGAATTCTATTCCTTCCATAGGTGGCATTGGAGGCATAGGGGGAATCTGTACATCCATTTGTGGGACTGGACTCAATTCCAGTACAGGCATTGGGTCATCCGCGTTTATTGAATTATTGATCACTACCTTATTGGGTACGGTGTCACTGTCTACCGTATTGGTATGGATGACTCTTTTATTGATCTTAACCAAGGGCTGTTTCTCCCTATTGGAGATGATTTCTATTTCATAATCATTTTCTCTTTGGAGAATGATTTTGCTGTTTTTGTTTCCGCTTTCAGATGTGTTTTTGGTTGTTTTAATTGCGCTTTTAATATTTATATTTTGCTCATTGACTTCATCAGGACAAGGGAAATGCCAGGCTTTGACTATAGTTTTGCTCTTGAGGTCCGTTAAAAGGTAATCATTTGATAGCAGGTTTTCTTCACTGGGGATTGCTCCCATAACAAGTGAAGCGCTGACCATAAGTGAAACTAACATAGTAAGGGAGATTAAGGGTGAAAGTTTTTCTTTAGGGGTTTGTAGCCCTAGTATTCTTTTTATTCTGTTTAATGTATGGTTTTGCGGGCCTGTTGCAGCCAATGCCATTTCTGGAGTTGATGCATGGGCATGTTCAGCTACTTCTGCTAAGCCATGAGCCAATTCCTGTGGTGTGAAGCCCAAGTCTAGCACCACATCGTCACATGCGTTTTCTCTTTCTGTCCTGACTACTTCGTTGATCCACCAGAAGCAAGGGTGAAAAAAGAAGAAAATTTCCAAGCAGTGTTGGAGGATGTTTATCAAGTAATCATAGCGTTTGATATGGGCTAATTCATGCGCTATAATGGCCTCCAGTTGTTGTGGGGTGGTATTGAAAAGTAAGCCAGCAGGGATGAGAATAACTGGTTTGATAACGCCATAGGTGATGGGGACATGAACCAGGCTGCTCTTTAAGACCTTGACTTTTCTGTAAAATTCCATAGCAGCAATCATGCTGTTGACTCTTTTGACCAATTGGTCTGGAACTTCTTGGTTGTGCTTTTTGTGTAAATTTCTCAGGTCAAAAAGACTTCCCGATAATTTGACCAAATAAAATAATGCACCCAATAACCAAAGATTGACAATGGTTGGTAATAGTGCTTCCATACGGGAGTACCAAACTCGGTCTAATATTCCCTTAGACTCTCCATTAACTACGGTAGGCTCAGTTGAGTTAGCGACTGTAGTGAAGTTGTATTCATTGTTTATTAATATGGCACTGCTTTGGGAAGCATGTTCCTGAGGGATTTTCAAAACAAGGGTGAAGGTCCAGATACTGGCAAAGGTGATGATGATCAATGATCCAATACCGGCAAAATACCTGAAATTTGAGGATTTGCTTTTGGTGAATTTTAATATGAGCCAAAGCAATAAGCTCACTGTTACTATTTGCCAAGTAGAATGCAACAAGGTCCAGCCAATTGCTTCAATGTATTCCTCGTGGATAAGTTCATTGATAAATTCCATTATTGCTTGTTTTCTAGTTCATTAAGTAGTTGTCGGATTTCATTGATTTCTTCCTTTGAAGGATTGCTCTGACCAATTGCTCTCATGATGAGTTTCTTCGCCGAGCCGCCAAAAGTCGAATCCATAAAACTGCTTAATAGGGAATTTTGTGTTTCCTTCTCTGTAATAGCAGGCATATAGAGGTGACTTCTACCTTGTTCTGATCTGGTAAGCAAACCCTTAGAAAACATGATTTGCATAGTTTTTAGCGTAGTGGTATAGCCAGTTTCTTTGGTTTGGCTTAGGATGTCATGAACTTCCCTTACACTTGCCTCTTCCTTGTCCCATAGAATAGAAAGGATTTCAAGTTCAGCATCTGTTGGTTTATATCTCATTTGTTTCTACTACGATTTATTTCGTAATAAATGTATACGATGTTTTTCGTAATTCAAAAAATACTACGATTAATTTCGTAGGTCCTATGTTAATTTTTGTTAAATACACTGGAAATTAGTCAGTTATGTTTTGTTTAGGGAACTATGCGCTTAATAAAGTGATTAGAGAGTTTATGATTAAGAGGATTTTCCTCCAATTTTAACTGTTAAGTGTTTTAATTACGAATATCCAGCTCAATTACAGCGTAACGAAAGTTGTTTATTCACCCAGAGGCCGGAGTTTTCCGGCCTTTTTTTTAAATTGGAACATGTGCTTGATAACATTTGCATGGAAGTCTCACCCGCGTTATTCATTGATCATGGTAGCCAATAGGGATGAGTTTTTTACTCGGCCCACCTTGCCTCTTTTCCAATGGGAAAATGGGGTTTATGCCGGTAAAGATTTAAAAGGTGGGGGAACCTGGATGGGATTCCATCCAAAAGGGAGATTTGCTGCTTTGACCAATTATAGGGATCTGGAAAATTTGAAAGCGAATCCTGTGAGTAGGGGGAGGTTGGTGCTTGACTATTTAGAAGATGTTTCTTCACCAAAATCTTATATGGATAGCATAAAGGATAAACAAGATCAATTTGATGGCTTTAATCTGTTAGTGGGTGATCAAGAGGAGATGTGGTATTTATCCAATTATGGTGAAAGGCCTTTTAAAGTGCCTGTAGGAATTCATGGGCTGAGCAATTCTTTGATCAATGTCCCATGGAAAAAGGTGCGGGAAAGTAAGTTGAAACTTCAGGAAGTCATCAAGCAGGAAGAAATTGGCTTGAATGATCTAATAGAAGTGAATATGGGAAGAGAAGAGGAGAAAGTAAAGAATTTACCCAAAACTGGATTGCCGATAGAAATTGAGAAGGCTGTTTCGGCGGCCTTTATAGCTCCCGTCAATGGGTACGGAACTGTTGGGCTTTCTGCATTGCTGTGGGAAAAAGGAAGTCAGAAGGTCCAGTTTTTAGAGAAGCAAGTGTTAGAGGCAGGAGGTTTTAAAGAGCGGTTCATGGAGTTTGATACAAATGATAGCTAAGCTTTGATTTTTCAATTTAGGAATTCTTAATTTTAGGCTAGATTATGAATTTTGATTTTATCGCTTATTTGGCGAACTCTCCATCTTAAATTCTGTTTTAAATAGTATGAAAAAAATCGATGTATTAATAGTTGGCGCAGGGCCTATAGGTTTGGCCTGTGGGATTGAAGCAGAAAAACATCAGCTTGAATATGTGATATTGGAAAAGGGCACATTGGTCAATTCCATATATAATTATCCCGTTAATATGACTTTTTTCTCCACTTCTGAAAAGCTGGAGATGGGTGGGATTCCGTTTATGTCTATTAATAAACAGCCTACCCGTCCAGAAGCCTTGGAATATTATAGAAGGGTGAGCCAACATTATGATTTGAAAGTTAACCTTTATGAGGAGGTTAAAAGTGTAGAAAAGCAGACCAGTGGGGAGTTTTTGGTCAAGTCCTCCAAAGGAGATTATCTGGCAGAGAAAATTATCCTTTCAACCGGTTTTTACGACTTGCCCAATAAAATGAATGTTCCCGGAGAAGAATTGCCAAAAGTAACGCATTATTATAAAGAGCCTTGGCCCTATATTGGACAGCAGGTTTTGGTTGTTGGTGGAGGTAATTCGGCCGTTGATGTAGCTTTGGAGACCTGGCGGAAGGGAGCAGAAGTGACCATGGTGATGATCAATCCAACTGTGGATCCCAATGTTAAATATTGGGTGAGGCCTGATATTGAAAACAGGATCAAAGAAGGCTCCATTAAAGCCTATTTTGACAGTACCCTGAAAGAGATCAGGGAAGGAGAGGTGCTGATCAATACACCTGATGGTGAAGTGACTATCGAAAATGATTTTGTATTGGCAATGACCGGTTACCAACCGAACTATAAATTACTTGATCAACTAGGAGTAGAACTGACTTTGGATGAAAAAAGAAGGCCTTGTTTTGATGGTAAAAGTCAGGAGTCTAATGTCGCTGGTCTCTATCTAGCAGGAGTTGTTTGTGGAGGACTGAATACAAGGGAGTATTTCATTGAAAATACCATTGTGCATGCACATGCGATATTTGAGGATATTATGTCAAAAAGAAAAGTGGCTGTGAAGTGATTTAGATTCAACCTTGAGATTGATTTATATGATTATCCGTTATTACACCAGTAAACTTATTTCTCACAGCCTGTCCAGATTTATTGGGAGATTCCACAGATCTACCTGGCGGAAGACAGGTTTGCACGGAATAAAATATCGTTTCTATGGACTTTTGTGTTCTTACTGAAAGAATATCTTATTTACAAAAAGCTACTGGTGTCTTTGCGGATATACAGATTGATTTAAATGCAGCGAGTTCCTGACTTATAATCTATGAATTTATTAAATGGTGGGCAATTTGATGGTGAAAGTAGTTCCGAATCCCATTTCACTGCTAACATCCAATTGCCCACCGATTTTTTGGGCATTTTCTTTACAGATATACAAGCCCAGTCCATAGCCTTTTTCTGAGGCGGTACCTAAAGATGAAATATAATTTTTGCTAAAAATACTTTCTATTTTTTCTTCGGAAATACCTACTCCCGTATCTCTTATGGTGATATTGGCGTATTGACCATTATTCTCATATGAAAAATAAATTTCCCCTTTTGGAGGAGTAAACTTGATGGCGTTTTGCAGTAGGTTTCTGATGATCAATAGAATCCGGTCTGGATCTGTTGTGATTTTTAATTGTCCAGAAAATGATTTTGTAAAATTTATTCCTTTTTGCCCCGCCAAAGACTTGTAGGTTTTCAAAGTGTCTTGGCAACGGTCCTGTATATTAATTTTCTTAAGAATTGGTTGGCTACTTTTAAGTTCTACAGTGGCCCAGTCCAAAATGCTTTCAGCCATTTTTTGGGTATTTGAGGCCATCAGTAATAGGTCTTCTTGTACCGTTTTAGTTTCCTCTTCATTCAATTCACCTTCTTTGATCATTTCCAAAATATTGGTGATGGAAATTAAAGGGCTTTTTAGATCATGGGATATGAGAGCGATGATTTTGTTCTTTTGCTCCAAGCTGTTTTCTAGATTCGAGTTGGCCTCCTTAAAGGCTTTGTTTCTGAATTCACTTTTAAGTTTTTGCTTGTGATAGTTCCATTTGAGTACAGAAATAATGGAGATCATTCCAACTAGACAGGCCAAATAGGTGATTAAGTGATCTGCAATTCTAATATTGATACTGTCGTAGTTTTGGGGGATTAGTTCTGGGAATTTGCTGTCTATAACGTAAAGTACGCTAAAGAATAAAAAATTATATGCACCCCAAAACCAGAATTCCTTTCGGTCTGATAAAGTCAAAACGATGATGTGAATCATTAGGAAGATATAGACACTTGGTCCCTCGATTCCATCATTTAGAAAAAAATTGATGACCAGGATGGGATAACTGATAGCGGCCAATGTCCTGATGCCGTATTTGAAATTTCTTGATTTCCTGGCTATAATATAAGCAAGAATGATCAGTAAGGCAGTAAAGACAAGGATAATGGAAAGTGTCTTTTGGCCAATCGCGAGGTTAAAAATGACCATTCCAACTAGGTATAAAACAAGGATTAAGGCTGTAGCATTAAAAATCCTGCCTTCCATACCCTGTTCCGGAGAGAGGGCAGTCAGTTTTTTCCAAAGTCTTTTTATATTGAAAAACAAGTTGATCTGAGTTTGGTATAGGTTTATTTGTTCAATTGGGAATTGAAAATGGTGTTTGCTCTTCTTATTTAAATACAGAAGTGAATTTGAAGTTTTGTCCTTCAAATAATCCCAAATCGCTGAGTTTTAGATCAGGGATAACTAAAAGTGCCATAAAGCTCAAGGTCATAAAGGGAGCGTCTAGCTTCGATCCCATTTTTTTTACCATTTTGTCGATTTCAGTATAAGCAGTAGCGATCTCAAATCCATCTTCGGCGGACATTATGCCTGCTACGGGTAGTGCCAAGACAATACTTTCTTTGTCTGATACCGCAGAAATTCCTCCTTTGACATCAATAAGTGAATTGACAGCTTTTGCGATGGCATGATCATTTACTCCAACGGCAATGATATTGTGAGAATCATGTCCTACGGAGGAGGCGATTGCTCCTTCTTTCAATCCAAAGTTTTTAATGAATGCTACAGCTGGTTTTTTGTTTTGGTAGCGATTGACGACAGAGATTTTTAAGATATCCTCATCGATATTGGCTACTGCCAGTCCATCATTTATAAGGATATTTCCAGAAATTTCATTAGTGATTAATTGTCCATTTAATGCTTCTATTATTCTGGCAGTGTTACTCTTTGCCAAAATCTCAAAATCCGAAGGGGATTTGTGTTCCGTATTGAAATTGTTGATGATTTTGCTTTTGACTGAGGGAATTAATGTTTTTCCTTCAGCGGCAACTTTGTTTCCATTGATATAGGTCGAAAGGATTTTAAAGTCTTTGAGGTCTTTTGCGATGATAAAGTCTGCGGGGTCTCCCTCCTTGAGCAGACCAACTTCTAAATCGTAATGATAGACGGGGTTAAGGCAGGCTGCTTTGAGCGTTTTGAAAAGATCCTTTCCTTTGGCTACTGACCTTGCTGCAAGTTGGTTGATGTGACCAATGGCCAAGCTGTCAGGATGTTTGTCATCTGAACAAAACATGATATGGTCCGAATAATCATCGATCAGGTCTATAAGAGCTTCGAAATTTTTTGCTGCACTACCTTCTCGAATGGCTATTTTCATTCCATAATGAAGCTTGTCTAATGCTTCTTCTGCAGTAAAGCATTCGTGATCGGTACTTATCCCCGCATCGATGTATTTTTTTGCAGTTTGTCCTCTAAGGCCTGGAGCGTGACCATCTACTGGCTTATCATACTTTTGGGCAATGGCTATTTTTTCCATCACTTGAGTGTCTCGGTTGATGGTTCCTGGCCAATTCATCATTTCGGCCAAGTATTTGATTTCCTTTCTGGACAATAGGTCGTCAATGTCTTTGGCATTGATTTCTCCACCTGCCGTTTCAAATGGCGTTGCTGGTACGCAAGAAGGTGCTCCAAAGAAGAATTTGAAATTGACCTGATTTCCATTTTCGATCATAAATTCTACCCCGGCTTTGCCACATACATTGGCGATCTCATGGGGATCAGAAACCGTAGCAATGGATCCATGTATTACTGCTAGTCTGGCAAATTCTGAGGGAACCAGCATGGAGGATTCAATATGTACATGGGCATCGATAAAGCCGGGCATGATAAATTGCTGTGGAGCGGATGCCAATTTTTTTATTTTGGATATACGGCCTTTGCTTATTTCAACTCTTGCCGGAAAAATGTTTCGGTTTGGAATGTCCACCAATTGACCCTCAACAGAAAAATCTAACATATAATAAATTTGTTTTTTTAATAAATATAATGGATTAGTGTGAATATTGATAATTCAAAGCTGTTCGGAATGAGTACTTACAGGTAATACTATATGGATTTTAAGGGGATTAATCGATTCAAACCTTTTATATTTGCGGAGAAATAGAAGGCGTGAACATTTATTTTTAATTATGAAAAAGATTATTGTAGCCATAGATGGTTATTCCGGATGTGGAAAGAGCTCTACAGCAAAGGAGGTCGCCAAAGCGTTGGGCTACACATATATTGACTCTGGAGCCATGTACAGAGCCGCTACATTATATTTTATCAACAAGTTTACAGTTTTGACCAACCCAAAGGATGTTCAGAAGGCCTTGGAAGATTTGGAGATATCTTTTCATAAAAATGAAGATACTGGATTTCAGGAGACCTATCTCAATGGTTTGAATGTTGAGCGGAAGATTAGGGAAATGGAAGTTTCCGAAAGGGTAAGTGAAGTGAGTAAAATCAAAGAGGTTCGCGAGGAGTTGGTTGCTCAGCAACAACGTTTGGGTAAACACAAAGGAGTGGTTATGGACGGTAGGGATATTGGTACTGTTGTTTTTCCTGAGGCCGAGTTAAAGGTTTTTATGACAGCTGATTTAAAAATTCGTGCTGAAAGAAGACAAAAGGAATTGCTAGAGAAGGGAGAAATGGTGGAGCTGGACAGGATCATTCAAAATTTATCTGAAAGGGATCTAATTGACTCAAATAGAGAGGAAAGCCCCTTAAGGAAATCTGATGATGCAGTTGAAATAGACACTAGTTTACTGGATTTTCAGGAACAAGTTAACGAAATTGCCAGTCTGGCACAGCAAAGAATGACGGCAGATAACTAATTAATATGATGCAAGTTACAATAGATAAGAATTCAGGTTATTGCTTTGGGGTGGAGTTTGCCATAAAGATGGCTGAAGATGAAATGGAAGAAGCCAATAGCCTTTATTGTCTGGGTGATATTGTCCATAACGATATGGAGGTTAAGCGTTTGAGTGATAAGGGCTTGGTGATCATAGATAGGGAAGAGCTGAAAAATCTATCTGATTGTAAGGTGCTGATCCGCGCGCATGGTGAGCCGCCAGAGACTTATAAATTAGCGATTGAAAATAATATAGAACTGATTGATGCCTCCTGTCCAGTGGTGCTTAAGCTTCAGCATAGGGTGAAGACTGCTTTTGACAAGATGGAAAGAAAGGATGGTCAAATCGTGATATATGGTAAGAAAGGCCATGCCGAGGTGATTGGGTTGACTGGTCAGACCTTAGAAAAGGCAATAGTGGTGATGGAAGATGATGATCTAGAAAAGATTGATTTTTCTAGACCAGTTACTTTGTTCAGTCAGACTACCAAAAGTACCAAAGGTTTTTACGCATTAAAGGAAAAAATTGCCCAACGGATGGCTGATTCGAACCAGACTTTAGAGGAGGTAGATTTTACTGCCAATGATTCGATTTGTCGTCAAGTCTCCAACAGGGAGCCACAGCTTACCCGATTTTCCCAGGAAAATGATGTTATTGTTTTTGTTTCTGGTAAAAAGAGCTCCAATGGCAAGGCCCTTTATCAGGTTTGTAAGTCGCAGAATGAAAGAAGTTATTTTGTAGAAAATGAGCAGGAGCTTGATTCAAGCTGGTTCAATGCAGGCGATAAAGTAGGGATCTGTGGTGCTACATCCACCCCTATGTGGTTGATGGAGCAGGTGATGGATCATATTAATTCCCTCGACCAAGAGGCATGCCCCCAATAACCAAAAAAATAATTTTAGTCAAGACAATATTCCACTTATAAATATTACTAGAATTATCTTCTAATAACTAATGTATTTTATTAGATTTGAGGCGTTTTTCAAAGGACCATATAGTTACAATATAAAATATGTCAAAACTAGTTAAGCTTAAGAAGGGATTTGATATAAAGCTGGCAGGTAAGGCGGAAAAGCAAATTGAAGCATTTCAGCCAGCTCAGACCTTCGCGATTAAGCCTACAGATTTTGTAGGAATGCAGCGTCCAAAAGTTCTTGTCAAAGAGGGGGATACTGTAAAAGCAGGTACGCCGATCTTGTTTGATAAAAAACTTGAAAAGGTACTTTATGCAGCTCCTGTTTCGGGAGAAATCGTGGAAATCAAAAGAGGTGAAAAGCGAAAATTGTTGGAAATCAGGATCATGGCTGACAAGGAAGTTAGTTATGAGGCTTATGACAAATTTTCTGATTCAGATCTCAAATCCTTATCTAAAGAGCAAGCCACTGCCCAAATGCTGAAAGGCGGGGTATGGCCACAGATCATCCAAAGACCATTTGGTGTTGTTGCCAACCCAGATGAAGAGCCAAAAGCTATTTATATTTCAGGTTTTGATTCTCATCCTTTAGCTCCTGATTATGGGGTTTTGTTAAAAGGGCAGGAGAAATTCTTCCAAGCTGGAATTTCAATTTTGAAAAAACTTACTTCAGGACAAGTACACTTGAATTTGGACGCTCAGTCTGAAGTGTCTCCAGCTTATGCTGATGTTCAGGGAGTTCAAGTAAACAAGTTTGAAGGACCACACCCAGCAGGTAATGTAGGTGTTCAGATTCACCATATTGATCCTATCAATAAAGGTGATTTGGTTTGGACAGTAAATCCTTATGGTGTTGTTCAGATTGGTAAACTTTTCCTTGAGGGAATCCTTGATGCATCCAAACTGGTAGCTGTTACTGGTTCTGAAGTGAACAAAGCGGCTTATGTGAAAACATATGTAGGTGCAAATGTTTCTACTTTTGTCAATGGTAATCTGAAATCAGAACATGTGAGAGTGATTTCCGGAAATGTTTTGACTGGAGAAAAAATAGCATCGGATGGTTATGTAGGATATTATCACCATCAGATTACTGTGATCCCTGAGGGAGACTATGAGGAATTCCTAGGATGGATTAAGCCGAGTACAAGTAAATTGAGCTTCAGTAAAGCTTTGGGTTTGTTCTCCTTTTTGAACAAGGGTGAATTTAAAGTGGATACCAATACACATGGTGAAGAAAGGCCATTTGTAGTTTCTGGGGTATTTGAAAAAGTACTTCCTATGGATGTTCTTCCTACCTACCTTTTCAAGGCAATTATTTCAGAAGATTTTGATGAGATGGAAGAGCTTGGACTTTATGAGATAATTGAAGAAGATGTAGCCTTGTGTGAGTTTGTAGATCCTTCCAAGAATGATTTGCAGGAAGTTGTGAGAAATGGGATTGAATTATTAATGTATAGTTAAAATATGAAGGCATTACAAAACTTATTTGATAAGCTAAAGCCGAATTTCGAAAAAGGGGGTAAATGGGAGAAATTTTACACCCTTTATGAAGGACACCGGACAATTGCTTTTGCTCCTGATATTACTACTAAGGCAAAAGGTTCCCAGATCAAAGATGCAGTAGATTTAAAGAGGGTGATGATTACTGTGGTAATCGCCATGATTCCTGCGCTTCTTTTTGGGATATTTAATGTAGGCTACCAGCATTTTATAGCTGTTGGTGAAGAGGCTACATTTATTGATAAGGTGCTTTTCGGAGCAATGGCAGTAGTACCAACACTCATTGTATCTTATGCAATTGGACTATTGACCGAGTTTACCTTTTGTGTGATCAGAAATCACCCTATTAGTGAAGGTTTCTTGGTTACAGGGATGTTGATAGCCTTGGTTATGCCTCCATATATTCCTTTATGGCAAGTTGCTTTGGCTACAATCTTTGCAGTAGTAATCGGTAAAGAAGTATTCGGTGGTACTGGAATGAATATCTTGAACGTAGCGTTGACCGCTAGGGCATTCTTGTATTTCGCTTATCCAGCACAAATATCAGGTGACCAAGTTTGGACTTACCTAGGAGACAAAGCTGCAGTTGATGGCTTCTCTGGTGCTACAGCACTTTCAGTGGCTTTTCAAGCAGGTCAGAGTGGTGAGCCTGTTACTGCTGCATTAGCAGCACATAACAGTTCAATTGGTGATAGTCTTTACAGCTTTGCGAATATGTTCTTAGGATTTATTCCAGGTTCAATAGGTGAAACTTCTGTATTGATGATTCTTTTAGGAGCGGCCGTATTGGTAGGAACTGGTGTTGCAAGCTGGAAAATTATTGTAAGTGGATTTGCAGGAACATATATCATGGGATTGATCATGAATGCTTTTGCTGTAAACGAATACATGGCCATGCCTGCACATTATCATTTGGTAATTGGTGGAGTAGCATTCGGTATTGTATTTATGGCGACTGACCCTGTTTCAGCGGCACAAACAGAATCCGGTAAATGGTTATACGGTTTATTGATTGGTTTCTTGACCGTTATTATCAGGGTGACTAACCCTGCCTATCCAGAGGGAATTATGCTGGCCGTTCTATTGATGAACGTCTTTGCCCCGCTTATTGATTTTTATGTTGTAAAAGCAAACAAGAAAAGGAGGTTACAACGTGCAACAGTCTAATACATATATTATCACGTTTTCGGTAATCCTTACCGTGGTACTTGGCTTTTTATTATCAGGTACTTCTGAATTGTTAGGACCAATTCAGAAGGAAGCTGAAGCCTTGGATACCAAAAAGCAAATTTTAGGCGCTGTAGTGGATGCAGAGAAAATTGCGGCCATGAAGCCAAAGGAGATCAGGGCATACTATGAAAATACCATCTCCTCTAAAGTAGTTAATATCAATGGTGAAGAAGTTTCTGAGCAAGATGGAGTAGCCATTACTGCGGAGGCTGTTGATATCGCTAAGAATTACAAAAAGCCTGCTGAAGAGCGACTTTATCCTGTATATATCTTCCACGAAGAAGGAAATGAAGACAAAGTGCTTTCTTATATCCTTCCGGTATTTGGTGCAGGACTTTGGGATTCTATTTGGGGCTATTTGGCCTTGCAAACTGATTTGAATACCATTGAAGGGGTTACTTTCTCTCACGCAGGTGAAACGCCAGGTTTGGGAGCTAGAATCACTACCAAAGATGTTCAGGGTCGTTTCCAAGGAAAAGAGATCTATAATGAGTCTGGAGATCTTGTTGCTGTGGAAATGCAAAAAGGTGAAGGAAAAGACTATTCTTCTAACCCTCATATGGTGGATGGATTGTCTGGAGCAACCCTTACCGCAAAAGGTGTAAATAATATGCTGACCAACTATTTGAGTGCCTACGAATCTTACCTTAAAAAGGTAAAGGGTAATTCTTAATCAGTCAGTTTTAAAAATATTGTAGAACGTCTCAACATTTATTGAAATGAGCACAGAAACAGCAGAAAAGGTAGAAGTTAAAAAGCCCGCTGAGGCGCTTCTTTCCAAGCGAAGAAAAAAACTGATCAATGATCCTTTGGTAGATGATAACCCGATTACCATACAGGTATTGGGTATCTGTTCGGCACTAGCTGTAACTACACAGATGAAGCCTACTTTTGTAATGGCGCTTTCTGTGGTTTTCGTTATCGTGATGGCCAATCTGACCATCTCTATCATGAGAAATACAATTCCTACCCGTGTTAGGATTATCGTGCAGTTGGCCGTAGTAGCAACTTTGGTTACCTTGGTAAACGAGGTATTGAAAGCTTTTGCTTACGATATGTATAAAGAACTCTCGGTATTCGTAGGTTTGATCATTACCAACTGTATTGTGATGGGTCGTCTTGAGGCCTTTGCAATGGGAAATAAACCTTATGATTCCATTCTAGATGGTTTTGGTAGTGCCCTTGGTTATTCTTGGATTATTTTGGCAGTAGCCTTCTTCCGTGAGCTATGGGGATCAGGAACCGTTTTCGGTATACCTGTATTTGATACGGTTTCTTCATTGTTTGGAGAAGACTTCTCTTTAGCTACCAACGGTTTGATGGTGAGTCCTGTAGGAGCCTTTATTATCCTAGGCTTGATCATCTGGGTACAGCGTACCAAAACAGGTTATGTTGAACATTAAAAATTGCTAAGAAATGGAATTATTTAGCTTAGGAATCCGGTCAATCTTTATTGACAATATGGTATTTGCTTACTTTTTAGGGATGTGCTCTTTCTTGGCCGTTTCTAAAAAAGTAGATACAGCCTTAGGTCTAGGTGCAGCGGTTATCTTCGTATTGACCATTACTGTTCCTTTGAACTGGCTTTTGAATGAATTTGTACTTAAAGAAGGAGCTTTATCTTTCTTGGGTGAATCATTCGCGACGATAGATCTTACTTTCTTGAGGTTTATCATGTTTATTGCCATCATTGCCGCAATGGTACAGTTGGTAGAAATGATTGTAGAGAAATTTGCACCTGCTCTTTATGGTGCTTTGGGTATTTTCCTTCCTTTGATTGCTGTAAACTGTGCGATCCTAGGTGGGTCTCTTTTTATGGCCCAAAGAGACTATACTTTAGCTGAGGCTACCGTATACGGCTTTGGTTCTGGTATTGGTTGGTTATTGGCCATTATTGCTTTGGCTGCTATCAGAGAGAAATTGAAGTATTCAAATGTGCCGAATGGTCTAAAAGGTCTTGGTATCACTATGTTGATTACTGGATTGATGGGTATCGCTTTTATGTCCTTTATGGGGATCGATCTTTAATCAATCAGCAATATATTTAAGCCCTGTCGAAAATTCGACAGGGCTTTTTTTTGGTTTTTATTTATTCAGGCATAGTTTTTATTGCTGTTATCATACCATAAACCTTGTATAATATGTCATTTACTTCTAAACGAATATTGAATTATTTTCTGAAAGGATTGCTTTTTGTAGCGCCTTTGGCACTTACGGTATATATCATTTTTCAAATCGTTAAATTTCTAGACAATCTTTTGCCTATTCCTGTTCCTGGTTTGGGTATTTTGATTGTATTTGCCATGATTACCTTTATTGGTTATTTAGCGAATATATTTATTACCAAACCTATTTTTGAGTTATTGGAAAGGGGACTTTTCAAGATTCCTTTGGTAAATATTATATACACAAGTATTAAGGATTTGATGTCTGCCTTTGTGGGAGATAAGAAAAAATTCAATACTCCTGTGATTGTTCAGCTATCAGATACAATTAGTCGATTAGGTTTTATTACTCAGGATGACTTAGGCATTATTGGTGAAGAAGATCTGGTGGCTATTTATTTGCCCCATTCTTATAATTTCAGTGGTAATTGTTTTTTAGTGCCGCGTAAAAATGTTCGAATATTGGAAAATGCCAATAGTGCAGATGTTATGAAATTTATTGTTTCCGGCGGTGTGTCTGAACTTATTAAAAAGGATTAAAACAAAAAAGGCTCCATTCAGGAGCCTTTTTTGTTTTATATGACAAATTATATTTGTGCTTCAAGTTTTTGAGATAGGACAGCTTTAGGTACAGCGCCTACTTGCTTGTCTACAATTTCACCATTTTTGAAGAATAATAAGGTAGGAATACTTCTAATTCCGAACTTAGATGCTACACCAGGGTTAGAATCAACATCTACTTTTCCTACTACAGCTTTTCCATCATACTCACCAGCAATTTCTTCTACTACTGGTCCAATCATTTTACATGGTCCACACCATTCAGCCCAAAAATCCACTAGGATTGGTTGGTCAGAATTGATGATTTCTTCAAAGTTAGCGTCTGTAATTTCAATTGCTTTTGCCATTATATTGTGTGTTTATAGTTTTTCTGATTTCAAATATAGTATTCTAAAGTATTTTAGGATTCTTTTAGTTCCGCTTTGATGAAAATATTTCTCAAAAGTGCCTTTTAGAGCCCTGAAATGCAATATTTTTTAAATGATTTTATAACTCAACTCGGGGATAGTCTCGAGTTCTTTTATCATATCGAATGAAGGATCAATGGTGTATTTGGTAGACATAAGGTCTACAGCTATCCTTTCCTTTACATCGGTGACATTGATATGCAACTTGGCTTCTCCTTTATATTTAGTGGTGATGGATTCCAGTTTTTCCATTAAATCTAAAGTAAGGTCATCCAAGTTTATATTTATTCTGATGCCTTTTACCATCTTGCTTCTTACCTCATTGAGCAAAATGATATTTCCCACCTTGAATTCCAAGTCTTCCGGATTCCATCTTTTACCTTGAACACTTCCTGTGATATATAAGAACCAGCCTGTCATGAAGTATTCTTTGAATTTGACGTAATCATCACCAAAGAAAAAGAAGGTATGACCACCGTTATAGTCCTCTAATGTCAAAGTACCAAAAGGATTTCCGTTTTTGGTAGTCCTGTGCGCAAAGGATGTAACCACTCCAGCTGCCTTAATGTTTTCACCTTTTGATTTTAGGGCATCAGTATTGGCAAATTCAGACAGTGGCGTGTTCGTGAAGGACTCAAATTCCACTTTGAACTGATCTAAGGGATGTCCGGAAATGTATAACCCGACTACCTCTTTTTCAATATTCAGTTGTTGGAGTTGGCTGAAGGGTTCAATAGGCGTAATGCTTGGCATAGGAACTTCCATTCCTGATCCACCACCAAATAATGATACTTGTGAGCTTTCAGCTTCCTGGGCCTTTTTCTGGGCATATTTTACTGCCTTTTCGATTAAGGTAGCATCATTTTCTGGGCCTTCAAGATACTGTCTTCTATGGTGATCAGGAAAGCAGTCAAATCCACCGGCCATGGCAAGGGATTCCAGTGTCTTTTTGTTGACAGCCCTTAGATTAACTCTCTGGGTAAAATCAAAGATGTTTTTGTATGGTCCATTTTCTTCGCGTTCTTCAATTACTGAGTGAACAGCCGCTCCTCCTGCTCCTTTGATTGCTGCCAGACCAAATCTAATTTGACCTTCTTGGTTTACCGTAAAGCCTTCTTTGGATTCATTGACATCAGGTCCTAATACTTCGATTCCCATTCTCTTACATTCTTCCATGAAAAAGGTGACCTGGGTGATGTCATTCATATTATTGCTCAATACGGAAGCCATGTATTCGGCAGGGTAGTGAGCTTTTAGGTAGGCTGTTTGATAGGCTACCCAAGCATAACAAGTGGAGTGGGATTTGTTAAAGGCATAGGAGGCAAAGGCTTCCCAGTCCTTCCATATTTTTTCTAGTTTGGTTTTGTCATGCCCTTTTTCTGCAGCTTGGTTGACGAATTTAGGTTTCATCTTGTCCAAGACATCCTTCAGCTTCTTACCCATCGCTTTACGAAGCACATCGGCCTCACCTTTGGTGAAGCCAGCCAATTTTTGGGAAAGTAGCATCACCTGTTCCTGGTAAACGGTGATCCCATAGGTTTCCTGAAGGTATTCCTCCATATCGTCCAAGTCATAGGAGATTTCCTCTTCCCCATGCTTCCTCCTAATAAAGCTTGGAATATATTCCAAAGGTCCCGGACGATAAAGGGCGTTCATGGCGATCAAGTCGGCAAAAACCGTTGGCTTAAGTTCCCGCATGTATTTTTGCATACCCGCGGATTCATACTGGAATATACCGACCGTTTCTCCCCTTTGGAATAGCTCATAAGTGGGCATATCATCAATGGGGAAGTTTTCAGGGTCCAGTTCTATGCCATGCCTTTCTTTGACGATCTTTACCGCATCCTTGATTAGGGTTAGGGTCTTTAGCCCCAAGAAGTCCATTTTAAGTAGACCTGCATTTTCTACCACGGAGTTGTCAAACTGCGTGCAGTACATGTCCGAATCCTTGGCCAAGGCCACTGGCACAAAGTTGGTGATATCATCAGGAGTAATGATTACACCGCAGGCGTGAATCCCGGTATTTCTTACGGAACCTTCTAAAATCTTTGCCTGGTTGATGGTTTTGGCCAGATCATCAGCACCCTTGGAAATATTGATCAATTCATAAGCTTTGTCAATATTCTCAGAATTCCCTTTTAGTTTGTCTGATAGCTTAGCTCTGTCACTTGCCAGCCCAAATAAGGCTTTGAGTTTGATGTCCGGTACCAGCTTGGCCAACCTGTCCGCATCAGATAGGGGTAGGTCCAAGGCTCTGGCTGTATCACGAATGGCCGACTTGGCAGCCATGGTACCATAAGTGATGATCTGGGCTACCTGATTGGCACCATATTTTTCGATTACATAATCGATTACCTTCTGACGACCATGGTCATCAAAGTCAATATCGATATCAGGAAGTGATACCCTATCCGGATTAAGGAATCTCTCAAAAAGGAGGTCATACATGATGGGGTCCACATTGGTGATCCCAATGCAATAAGCTACGGCAGAACCGGCTGCAGACCCCCTGCCTGGCCCGACCGAAACGCCCATTTCCCTAGCTGCGGTAGTGAAATCCTGTACAATTAGAAAGTAGCCTGGGTAACCAGTGTTGGCAATAATAGAGAGTTCAAAGTCGAGTCTTTCACGGATTTTATCTGTGATTTCTGGATAACGCTTTTTAGCTCCCTCATAGGTGAGATGGCGGAGATAAGCATTTTCCCCTCTTTTGCCACCATCTTCATCATCCTGAGGATCCTGGAATCGTTCTGGTATATCAAATTTTGGTAGCAATACCTCTCTGGCCAGTTTATACACTTCGATCTTTTCTACGATCTCATTGGTACATTCAATGGCCTCAGGAAGATCAGCGAAGAGCTTTTTCATCTCTTCGGGTGTTTTTATATAGAACTCTTCGTTAGGGAAGCCGTAGCGGAATTCCCTTCCTTTCTTTCCAATATATTTTTTAGGCTTGTCTACCTTTTCACCATCTTTAACGCAAAGTAAAATATCATGGGCCTTGGCATCATTTTTTGTGTTATAGTAGGTGTTGTTTGCAGCAAAATACTTGACATCGTATTTGTTGGCAAAGCGTAATAAAACTTCGTTTACCTTTTCTTCCTCTGGCACTCCGTGGCGATTCAGTTCTACATAGAAGTCATCGCCAAACTGTTCCTTCCACCATACAAAGGCTTCCTCTGCTTGCGTCTCACCAACGTTGAGGATCAAAAATGGAATTTCTCCCCATAATCCTCCAGTAGTAGCAATAATATCACCTTTATATTGTACCAAAAGTTCTTTGTCAATTCTAGGTACATAGTAAAATCCTTGTGTATAGGCATAGGAAGCAAGTTTAGCCAGATTATGGTAACCGGCCTTGTTTTTAGCCAAAAGTACAGCCTGAAAGCCATCATCTTTTTTTGACTTGTCCTGGTGACTTTTACAGATATTAAATTCACAGCCAACGATAGGTTTGATATCATTGGCCATGGCCTCTCTTACGAAATGGAAGGCGGCCATCATATTGCCATGGTCAGTCATGGCTATGGCTGGCATATTGAATTCTTTGGCCCGGGATACCATAGCAGGTATTTCAGATGTGGCCTGAAGAATAGAATACTGGGTATGTACATGTAGGTGACTAAATGGTACGTCCACTAAGTCACGTATATCTGCTTTTCTAGCCTGTTTAAAAACATCCTGGGCGGCCTGTTTTTGTTCATCCTTTGCTGCTGCAAAGTTGGCCGCATCTAATTTTGGAGGCTCATATATTACTTCCTCTACAGTAATCCCTTCAACAGGAGATTGAACATTTGCGCTAATCAGCCCAAAGAAACATTTGGCTGTGGCATCCACATCATAGGCAGCATCGTGGGCATCCTCGAAGCCTACTCCAAAGAGTTTTTGATGTAGCTCAGTAAGTGTAGGCCATTTGAATTTGCCTCCCCTGCCTCCAGGAATGGCACAAAACTCGGTGGAGATGTCCTTGGTGTCCAGTTCCTTTTTCTCCATGAGTTGCATGGGGACATCAGCACGAAGGTATTCTGATCCACAGACATTGATATCAAAACCGATATTGTGTCCTACTAAGTACTCAGCCCTGTCAACATCTTTATGGAAGATTTCAAGCACTTCCTTGAGGTCATGTCCTTCCTTCAATGCCCTGTCGGTGGAAATTCCGTGGACCTTTTCTGCATTATAAGGTATGGTGAAACCTTCTGGCTTTACAATGTAATTATGGTTGGAGATGAGCTTACCCTTTTCATCATGTAGCTGCCAGGCCAACTGAACCAGTCTTGGCCAGTTGTCAAGATCAGTAATGGGGGCATTATAGTCCCGGGGTAAACCTGTGGTCTCGGTATCAAATATAATATACATAGTGCTCCTTGGATTTGGGGAATCTAAATTAAGCCTAATCTTTGGAATCTGCCAGAAAGAGGACGCCAATTGTCATAGAAAATGGGGCTGGAATTATATGTTGAAAAAAGAGAAAATCCGTAGCATTTCTAAGGGTTTGACATAGCTAATATCGGGCTAATGTAAGCAGCATTCTTTTTTATTTGCTAAATTATTAGTAAATTGAAATATAAATTTTAGACGGATATTTTATCATATTTACATCAAAATACAGAAAGTCTTCTCTTCTTTTTAAAGAAATCACTAAATAATTATGGGAAAAACAATTATTGTGTCGAACAGGTTGCCTGTTAGTTTGAGGCATAAGAATGGAAAATTTGAGTTCAAACCCAGCGCCGGTGGTCTAGCAACAGGCCTAGGGTCAATTTACAAGGAAGGAGAGAATATTTGGATTGGATGGCCGGGAAATGATGTGGAAGATCCCGAGCAACGAGCTGAGATCATCATAGAATTGCATGATTTGAAAATGGCCCCTGTGTTCTTGACCAGTGAGGATATAGAGCAGTTTTATGAAGGGTTCAGTAATGAAACACTTTGGCCAGCATTTCACTATTTTACACAAAATATCAACTATGATGAGGATCATTGGGATGCCTATGTGCGGGTGAATGAAAAGTTTTGTGATGCCATTTTGAAAAAGGCCAATCCGGATGATACGATTTGGGTGCACGATTACCAATTATTGCTTTTGCCCCAAATGCTTAGAGAAAAATTGCCAAATGCGACTATAGCATTCTTCCAACACATACCCTTCCCCTCCTATGAGGTGATCAGGATGTTGCCTTGGAGGCGTCAGATACTTTCGGGTATGTGTGGCGCTGACTTGATTGGTTTCCACACCTATGATGATATGAGACACTTTTTGAGTGCTGTAGGGAGAATAATGGGATTATCCAATGAAAGTGGTTATATACAAGCGGAGAATAGGTTGATCAATGTCGATTCATTTCCAATGGGGATTGATTATGAGAAATTTGCTCAGTCTGCCAAATCCAGAAAGACTAAGAATATAGCCAAAAAATTCCTAGGAGTATTGGACGATCAAAAGCTGTTGTTGAGCATTGACCGTCTGGATTATTCCAAGGGTATTCCACAAAGGATCAAGGCGTTTGACAGGTTCTTGTCCGAGAATCCAGATTATCATGGTAAGGTGTCCATGATCATGGTAGTGGTGCCTTCCAGGGCTAAGGTTAAATCATATAAAGACCTTAAGGAGGAAATAGACACCTTGGTGGGAAGGATTAACAGTGATTATTCCACCTTAAACTGGGTACCTATTCATTATTTCTACAGAAGTTTTCCTTTTGAGGAGTTGAGTGCTTTTTATAGCATGTCAGATATTGCTTTGGTAACTCCTTTGAGGGATGGTATGAACCTGGTTTGTAAGGAATTTGTAGCGAGTAAAATCGATAAAAAAGGAACTTTGATCTTGTCCGAAATGGCAGGTGCCAGTAAAGAGTTGCAGGACGCCATATTAGTTAATCCTAATGATAATAAGGGTGTTTCCGATGCCATTAAATTGGCTCTTACCATGGATGAGAAGGAGCAGAAGAACAGGATTGCCTCCATGCAGGATACCATACAGCGATATGATATTTTCCAGTGGGTAAAAGTGTTCATGGGAAGGTTGGATTATGTGAAGAAAAGGCAGCAGGACTTACAGTCCAAGGAGGTAGATGCCGAGGTGATGAATGAACTGCATAATTATTTTCAGGAAGCCAAGAAGCCCATTTTATTCTTGGATTACGATGGTACTTTGGTGGGTTTCAAGAGCAAACCAGAGGATGCATATCCAGATGAGGAATTGAAGAAGTTGGTTGCAAAACTGACCAAGAAATCCCAAGTAGTGATTATAAGTGGTAGGGATAAGGAAACGCTCGGGAAGTGGTTTAAAGGTCAAAAAGTGGACCTTATTGCCGAGCATGGTGTTTGGCTGAAGACCAATGGAGCAAAAGACTGGGAACCCTATGCCGATGTGGATGATAGTTGGAAACCGGATATCCGGTCAGTCATGGAATATTATGTTCAAAGGACTCCAGGGGCCTTTATTGAAGAAAAACACCATTCATTGGTTTGGCATTATCGAAAAGTAGAAAGCGGGCTAGGTGACCTAAGGATGAGAGAGCTGTTCAGCCACCTAAAGTATATGGCCAGGGGGCATAATCTTCAGGTTCTGGAAGGAAATATGGTGCTTGAAATCAAACGACCTGATATCAATAAAGGCAGGGCTGCTACCAGCTTTATGAAGGGAAATGAATATGATTTCACTTTGGCAATAGGTGATGACTGGACAGATGAGGATACTTTCCAAGCCATGCCAAAGGGCTCCTATAGCATCCGGGTAGGTTATAGTTACACCAAAGCCAATTATAATATCAAAAGCCCCAAAGAGGTGAGGTATTTATTGAATAAGTTGACTTGATCCTTTGCATTATAGATCATTGTTTTAAAGTTGTCCCAAAGGAGAGCGCGCTCTTTTGGGACAACTTATTTTTTCGTTTTACGTTTGTCGATTTAGTTGTTCTTTGATTCTCATGTTTTTAACCAATCAGCGTATGAGATTTAATTTAATACTTTTAGCCTCTTGCATCTTATTTTTCCAGTGCCAAGAAAAGAATGAAACAGGGGAAGCGTTACCTGTTATTATCATCGACCACGATAAGAAGGAGGAGTTGTCTTTAAGAGACTTTGCCAGTGATTACAGGGAAATTCCATTGGAGATGACAGAAAAGAGTACCATCAAATACATCAATGACATTGCCGTATCCGATGAGCATCTTTACATAGATGATATATCTAATGGGGTCTTGCAGTTCGATAGGGCAGGAAGGTTTATCAAAATAATTGGTAAAAAGGCCAAGGAAGGGCCAGAGACCTATGTGCAACCGACTTCAATAGCCTTTGATGAGGAAGAAAATGCTGTAATAATTGCGGATACTTATCGCTTCAAACTATACAAATTCAATCTGGAGGGAAGGCTGATTGGTGAGTCAGAAAAATTACCTGCTGTTCCTATTTTTGTTAAAACCTCGAAGGAAGGTTACTGGATGATATCAGAACAGTACACTGGTATTGGAAATAAAAAATATGCATTAGGTGCTGAAGTTTATAGAACTGATAGTGATTTTAAGTTGATCGATAACTTTTCTGCTGACCATCTAGAATTGGAAGGTAAATGGGGTGCTCCAAGGCGTCAGCCATCCTTAATAACTTATTCGGAATACGATTCTCTCAATTACTTTTATAATCCTATTTTACTTCCTTCCCGTGCCTATGTTGGGAAATTTGACCGTGACACCTTGTATCAGGCACAGGAAGATCGTCTTTTACCAAAAGTAAGGTTTGAGTTCTCCAGAGAGGTTTGGGATGGAGAAGAGAAAATTTTCCACATTAGAAATGTAATGGCTTATAAGCAATATTATCTGGTCAGTTATGAATATCGGAGCACTCCCTATTTGTTTATTTATGACAGGTCCACCAAGGAAGGTAAGGTGGTACAGGAGGGATTGACCGTGTCTGGTGTGGATGAAAAATACCAGCCTTTCTCAAAATCCAATGGTCAAATGTACTTGATTGTTCAAAGACCACCGAAACCTGGTGAAGCAGAGCCGAATCCTTCTATTATACTCTTTTAATGTTCTCTCTAATAGGATAGGTTTATAGGGATATCAATAACCGCCAAGAAGCCTTTGCCCGGATGACTTTCTATCATGAATTGGCCTTTAAGCAGCTGGACTTTAGCTTCTATTCCATGCAATCCAAATCCTGAATTTTGGCTTTTGGGCTCCATCCCAATTCCATTGTCTTCCACCGTTATATTCAAACTGTCCAAATGATTGATAAGTTGAAGGTGAAGTGAGCTGGCCTTAGCATGTTTAATGCTGTTATTGACCAATTCCTGACAAATACGGTAGATGGTCAATTCTATTTGTTCGGGTAAGCGTTCTTCCATACCCAATACCTGAAGATGGGCTTCCATTTGGCCGCTTATATTGATTTGTTCAATTAAAGTCTGCAGTGCCGAGGATAATCCGAACCGTCTAAGGGATACAGGTGACATATTATGAGCAATTCTACGAACTTCCTCAATGGCCTCATCCATTTTATTTAAAGTATCCTTATAAAATTCATTATTGGAATCTTTACGTGCTTTTTCTTCTAGGCTGTTAAAGCGCATTTTGATGGTGGAAAGTAAGGAGCCAAGGCTGTCATGGAGGTCTCCCGCGATTCGTTTCCTTTCATCTTCCTGGGTTTGAATGATATCCCTAAGGTGATTGTTTTTTTGATGTTCAATAAGAGAGGAGAGTCTTTCTTTTTCCTCCATCTCTTTTCTGATTTCTTGGTTGAGCGTTAGGGTTTTTTCGTGAGTTCGTGCATTCTCGATGACCATGCCTCCTTGATTGGCAGCAATCCTTATCCATTTGATAATGGGTTCTTGGTAGAGATCTTTAATAAACCGATTTTCCAGATAGACTACCATGGATAAATATCCATTAATATTAATGGGCAAGATCATCATTGAATGTACGGCTTGTTTTCGAAGCTCTTTGACTTCTGAAAAGTTGTTTTCACTTTCTAAGTCGTTAATGATCAATAGGGACTGGGTCCGATGAGCCATTAGCATCAAGCCGTTGGGGCTTTGATTGCCTTCTTCTCCTTGGTGTTTTATTGGTGGTAGCAGGGAATGGGCGGATTGGTCAATCACTTCACCACTTTTTTCGATCCATTGGACAACGGTCTTTGTGGAACCGGAAATCCTTAAAAGCATTACCATTAATTTTTTGGTAAGGGATTTGGGTTCAAGTTCACCGCTCAGTTCCCTTAGGAGGGACTCTATATCCAATTGAGGTATATAAACTTTTTTATCATTGAAGAGGAAAGCATATTGTTGGATTAGTTGTTCCGCTTTTGCCTTTCCTTCCCATTTTTGGTAGGCCTTGACAGCTAATAATAATTCCTCAGATGCTTTATTTCTTTTTCCTAGACCCAATAAATATTTTCCAAATAGCTCATGAGCCAATGCACCCTCATAGTAGTTATTATTGGCCTTTTGTATTGCTTGCTGGAAATTAAAGGTGATGCTGTCCTTTCCGGTATTGTTCAGCCTGCCCCATTCTGCATTCAATAAATAATAAGTTGAAGCATAATTTTCCGGTGCATGTATCTTCCACTTTTCTACTAAATCAAGGATATGGTTTAATTCAGTTAATAAATCAGCTTGAGAAGATTTAGGGTAATTATTCCAATTCTGGCTAATAGAAAGAAAAAGCAATACCAAGTTGGCAGGAACCAGCGGTGATCCTTCTTGTAATTTTTGATTTTTTCGGGCATCCTTTGCGCAGCTAAAGGCTTGGTCATAATGGCCAAAAAGAAAATAATACCTTGCCCAAACATAGTTTCTATAAAAACGCTCTTCTTGGATGGTTAATTTGGCCGCCAGCCAGCTTGGTGGTTGACGGGGAATAGAAAAAAAAGTATTGGCTCCACAAAGGTATTGAATGAGGCTTTTTTGATAATGAGTGATATAGTAGGTCAGCTCCCTGCCTGGATAAGATTCTTCAAACTCATAATCCAAGAGGGATTTGATTGGCTCTCCAGAAAGTAAGTGAAGGTTGAAAAGGTGTGTTTTAAGAATGTAAAGCCCAATGAGATCACCTGATAGCCTCCCCGCCTTCATGCCTTCAACGAGTAAACTTCTACTTTGACGAAAATCTTTTTTCCAAGGCTGGATATAAAAGGCAAATACCCCGTATGCCCTGCAGCGATACTCAAGATCATTTAGCTCTTGGTTAAATTGGAGTCCTTTTTGACCAAATTCATAACCTTTTTCAATGTCCCCAGCAATAATGTTCATTCGGCCATAACTCACATAGCCAATGGCTTTTACCGCAGGATTTTGGCTTCCCTGAGAGCGATGAATAATTTGCAAAGCTGCCCAAGTCATCATTATATCTGAAGTGTGATGCAGCGCCATGCCCCCTACATAAAGTAATTTTAGGATAGCGTTTTGTTTATCAAAAGATATACTGTTTTTATTCAAAGGTTTATGCTTGCCGCTATCAAGGAGGCTTGTCAAAAGTGCTATTTCTTTTTTGAATGCTGATTCTTCTGTTGGCAAGTGTAGCCCCAGTTCAAATAAGATTTCTCCCAGTATTTTAAGTACTTTTCTATATCTACCTAGGTGATTATTAATGGTGATTTTAAGTATGAAGGCTTCAGCCCTTTTTATGGGACCAAGTAAGCGCTCCAAAAGATGGTCAAGAAATACCTCTGCCAAGTCATATTCACCCATATAATACTCGACTTTGGCCCTTTCCATAAATGTTTCCCAATATTTGTCTTTAACACTTTCCCAGGGGAGTTCGTTAAAAAGATCTGCACTGACTTTTAGGAAATGCCTGGCTTGCTCGTGCGCATGGTCTTTCTGCTGGATTTTACCTGCTTCAAGATTAATCTTGGCACATAGCAGGGTTTCTCCCTGTTGCTTTACTTTATTTAGGGCTTGATTGAAGTGCTGGGCAGCAATTACTATTTGGGTATTGTCTAAATTCTCCTGGGTAATGGAAATGGTTTCTTTGGCTATTTTATAATGAATAGTAGATTTTTCCTCCTTCGGAATCCTCTCATAAATCACCTCGGCCATATAGGTTTCAGTGAACTGGGGCTTTCCATCGTAATATTCTGTAAGCCCTGCATCTGTGGTTTCTTGGATAGCAGTTATAAGGTGATTCTCCTCTTTGGAGAGTAAGGCCAATAAGGTTTCTTTTTTGAAATTACTTAGGCAAGACATTATATAAAGCATTTCCAAGCTTGGTTTGGAAAGTTTGTCCAGTCTGCTTGAAAGTATGTTTTGAGAATTTCTGCCTTGATATTGTTGATGGATTTGATCCAAGTCTCCCTGCCAATATCCTTTCTCTTTTTTTATTAGATTGGCGTTTTTTAAACTGTCCAATAATACTTGCAAATAGGATGGGTTACCTGCGCTAAGTTGATGGCAAACTTGGCTCAGCTTAGTGTCAATGGGAGCTTCAAGGACTTCTTCAAGAAAGCGTTGGGTTTCACCTTGACTAAATCCAGACAAGGGAATAATCTCTATGTGTTTATGCTCATATTTTAGGGATTCTATCAATTGGGTGACCCTAAGTGTGTTTTCTTTGGAGTCTCTACTTGCTCCTATCCAAATTAGTTTTTCAGAAGGGAGGTTGATGATCAGGTAGTATAGGAGGTTGGCACTGGAACCGTCCATCCACTGTAGATCATCGGTGAAAAATATCATTGGTTTGTTGAAAAAGTCACTGAGAAATTCAAAGAAGATTTTGAAAAGGCGATAGAGTTGGTTCTCAATTTTTGGATTAGGGGATGATGGAGTTTTTAAGTCTGTTCCCTTCAATAGGTTAAGCTCAGGAATATAGTCATGTAATAGTTGAAAATAGGCGCCTAATTTCTTTCTTAAGCCTAATGAAAATTGATTGAATGTCTCTCTGTCCATCTCATTATAGATTTTCCTAAGAAAATCTGCAATGCCCACTTTTAGCCCGGCATAGGGAATGTTTTTTCTCTGTTGGTGGTGTTTAATATTTAGTATTAAATGCTCGTCGGAGTTGTGTTGTAAGAGGAATTGTTCAATCAAATAGCTTTTTCCTGTTCCTATGGGACCGGTAATAAGGATTCCGCATTGCTTGGTGTTTTTTTCGGAAATCATATGTTGGATGTGCTTTTCCAACTTGCTAAAAAAGTTAAGATGATTAGGGGAAATATGCGTGATGCCTAGAGGGTTAGTTTTCATATTAATTATGCGCCAGACAGCGTAATGATTTATGCCGGATCCATTTTGATAGCGGAAAATATTTCAACCTTCAATTTTTCCTTGCCAAAAGCAATAGGCCAAGATAGGTCAATGCTCCGTTAACTAATAAAATTTCGAAACCAAATTGGTATCCACCAAACCATTTGGCAGAAAAACTATCCAATATATAACTGATCAAAGGAGCTGCAATGCATACAAATGGTACCCAACGGTCTTTTACTTGAAGCTTATTGGAAAGCCCAAAAGCAAAAAGCCCTAAGAGTGGACCATAGGTGAATCCTGCTGCTTTGAATACTGCACTGACTACACTACTGTTATTGAGCAGGTCAAATAAGATGATAATGATGAATATCAGGAATGTAAAACCAATATGCACTCCTAATCGAGTTGGTTTTTGTACTGAATGGCCTTTGGAAGGCAAGTCAAGAATGTCCACGCAAAAGGAGGTGGTCAAAGCTGTCAGGGCAGAGTCAGCACTAGAAAAAGCTGCAGCAATAATCCCCAATAGGAAAGTGATTCCGGCCAAAGTACCAAAATGATTTAAGGCAAGTATGGGGTATAATTCATCTGTGCTTTCAGGAATGGCAATGCCATTTTGTTCAGCAAAATAGTAAAGTAATACTCCCAAGGAAAGAAAGAATAAATTAGAAATAAAAAAGCTTATTGAGAACCAAAAAATGTTTTTCTTGGCTTCTTTTTGATCCTTGCAAGTCAAGTTTTTCTGCATGACATTTTGATCCAAGCCATTCATGGTTATGGTGATAAATACCCCGGCAAAGAACATTTTATAGAAGTTCTTACTCGATAGGGGATCCCATTCAAATATGCTGCTCAAAGGGTTTGCTTTGATTACTCCAAGCAGTTCTACTGTATTTAGTTCCAATTCCTGACTAATAATGATGATACTGATAATTACTGCCAATAAAAGAAAAGTTGTCTGCAAAGTGTCGGTCCAGACAATGGTTTTAATTCCCCCTTTATAGGTATATAGCCAGATGAGTAATGCAGTAGTAAAAACGGTTATGAAAAAAGGGATATTGAAGGCATCAAAAAAGGCGATTTGCAATACGGTGGCCGCCAGGAATAGTCTGAATGAAGCGCCAATGGTTTGAGAAACCAAAAATATCACTGAACCTGATAAGTAGGAATTGTGCCCAAATCGGCCCTTTAAGTATTCATAGATTGAAATCAATTTCAGTTTATAGAACAAAGGGATAAGGATCAAAGCGATGACGGCATAGCCAAGCATGTTTCCCATCACAAATTGCAGGTAATTCCATGAGGAGTTTCCCACTTCTCCAGGAACCGAAATGAATGTGACTCCTGATAATGAGGCACCGACCATTCCGAAAGCCACTAAATACCAGGGCGATTGCCGGTTGGCAGTATAAAAAGTTAAATCGTCGGTTTTTCTTGAAGTCAGGTAACTTATGAATAATAAAAGAAGAAAATAAGCTGCGATTACAATAAATACCAGACTTTGGCTCATGTTTAAGGTGTTTTGATGGTTTTCCTTTTCCCCTTAGTAATTATTTCAAGAGGAAGTGAGGCTGTACTTTCGTTGTGAAGTCGGTCCACAGCTGTGATACAATAGGTGTATTTGCTGCGTTTTTTTATTTCATTATCCTGCCAAGATTGTAAGGGATAGACGTCTTTTTGAACGATTCCAACAATATTGTTAGGATTGGAAATATCAATCGCTTCACCTTCTTCGAATCTGTAAATTACAAAATAACTTATATCTCCATTCAAATTAGCCTTCCAATTTAATGTGATTCCCTTATCTGGACTGCCCTTTGCGTGGATGGTTTCAGGGGAGAGAGGAGCTGTATTGTCCATCCATGGCATTATTGGTGGTAGGGCTGGGCTTGTATATGCTCTTGCCAGTTGTGAATTGACATTTTCTTTATTGCCAGCAATGGTTCTGGCACTGAAAAACATGCTTCCTTTTACTTCAGGGAAAGTCCTATTATATTCTATTTGGTTGACAATCTCGTTTTTGTCTTCCCAACCTTTTTGTCCCACTCTATAGATCCCTTGGCCAATATATATATGTCTTCCGTAATTGTTCTCCGCCCACCACTCTACCAATGTTTTGTATTCAGCCAACTCAAAACCGATATGCCAGTAAATTTGTGGCGTGATATAATCAAGCCATCCTTCCCTCAGCCATTTGAGTACATCGGCATAGAGGTCGTCATAATTGGTTTGCCCTGCTTGGGTATCTGATCCTTTTGGGTCTTTGCTTTTGTTTCTCCAAACCCCAAAAGGACTGATGCCAAATTTCATAAAAGGCTTTTCTTTTTTGATCCTCTTGGAAAGCTCTTCTACAAAATAGTCGACATTATTCCTCCTCCAATCTTCAATATCATCAAATCGCTGACCATATTTAGCAAAGGAGCTACTATCAGGAAATACCTCGTTGGCTATTTTATATGGATAAAAATAGTCGTCAAAATGAACAGCATCCATATCATAGTGTTTCACCACCTCAATAATGGATTGTAAGACAAACTCTTGGGCTTTTGGTATGCCCGGATCATAATACCATTTCCCTCCATATTGGACAAACCAATCAGGGTGTTGGACCAGCGGATGTTCTGCTGAAGGAACAAAATCTTTTTTATTGGAAGCCCTGTATGGATTGAACCAACCGTGGAACTCCAATCCCCGCTTTTTAGCTTCCTGAATCATAAAGCTTAAAGGGTTATAATACGGTTCAGGTGCTTTTCCTTGCTTGCCAGTAAGGTAGGCAGACCAAGGCTCATAACTTGAAGGGTAGAAGGTGTCAGCAGTAGGGCGAATTTGCATAATGATGGCATTCATACCCGCAGCTTTTAGGGTGTCCAATAAGGCGATATATTCAGCTTTTTGTTGTGCAGCAGGCAATCCTTTCTTACTTGGCCAATCTATATTTTCTACACTGGCAATCCATGCAGCGCGAAGTTCTCTTTTAGGGGCTTGCTGTGCATAGGCCTCAAAAATACTTGTTAAGGACAATAATAATGCAGACAGTAAACAGGTGATTTTTCCTAATGCTGGCATCATGGAAATTGTTTAATAGTTATTGATTTTGATAAGCTTCAATGGCCTTTTTTACGGAACCATGCTTGTTTAGTAATGAATTGGCCGCGCTATAGTCTAAGCTGGGGATTTCTTCCATGACCATTTTGGTGCCTCTGTCTACAAGCTTATTATTGCTCAGCTGCATATTGACCATTTTATTGCCTTTTACTTTTCCCAATTTTATCATGAGACTAGTGCTGATCATATTGAGTACCAATTTTTGGGCAGTACCTGCTTTCATTCTGGTACTCCCTGTGACAAATTCAGGTCCTACTTCTACTTCAATAGGAAAATGGGCTGGCTGAGATATAGCTGCGTTTTTATTGCAACTGATACTCCCGGTGACCAAACCGTTTTCTAGGGCTGCTTTTAAGCCGCCTAAGACATAAGGGGTTCTTCCTGAAGCGGCAATTCCTATCAAGATATCCTTGCTGTTGATTTGGTGCTTCTCTAGATCCTTCCATGCCTGATCAGGATCGTCTTCAGCTCCTTCTACCGCTGTTCGGATGGCTGAGTCACCTCCGGCAATGAGTCCAACTACCAAATTGGGTGAAGCGCCATAAGTAGGAGGTATTTCAGACGCATCCAAGATTCCAAGCCTGCCTGAGGTACCTGCTCCAATATAGAACAGTCTTCCTCCATTTTGAAGGCTTTTTACAGCTGCATCCACTAAATGCTCAATTTGTGGTATCACCTTATCCACCGCTTTAGCAACTTTTCGGTCCTCTTGGTTGATGCTTTTAAGTAATTCCCCTGTGGACATTTCCTCTAAATTATCATAAAGAGAGGATGACTCTGTGGTATAGATTGTTGGACGTGTCATTATCGATTATTTGATTGCAGGTACTGTTTGGCAGTGGTATTTTACCAATCCGTTCATGGGATGCTGTACAATGTTTTTGATTTTAATGCCGTATTCCTCTGCCACTTCATGCAGGAAATCACTAAAATGGTAAGCAATGGAGCCGGTAAAGGCAATTGATGAAGACATGTTTTTTGCTCCATAGGGAAGAACATAGAATTCAAAGAATTGCCGGAAATTATCTTTGATGATTCTTTGGCAAGATGGGTTGTCGGAGTGTTTGAGCAGAAAAGGTGTAAATGAAGCTAAAAAGCGATTGGCTTGTGGTTTATTATAGATTTTATCCAAAATCTGCCTGGTGTCCATGTCAAAGGTAGAATGGAAGTCCGCAATGATTACCGGGTCAAGTTTTTTCTGCAGGACCTGAGCTATCAAGTCTTTGCAAAGAACCGTCCCGCTTCCCCAGTCAGCCAAGATGAAGCCCAAAGAAGGAACATTTTCTATGATATGCTTACCATCATATACACAGGAATTTGCTCCTGTGCCGAGAATACAGGTGATGCCATGTTGGTCTTGCAATAAGCTTCTAGCAGCTCCTAATATATCTCCATATACTTCGGTTGGATATTTTACCGGTAGCACTGATTCAATGGCTGATTTCATCTGCTCCACTTTTGCAGGAAGTCCGCAACCTGCTCCGTAAAAGATGACTTTGTCTATGTTTGAGGCCTCAGGAAGAATTTCATTGTGAATTATTCCAGCGATTTCTGCTTCTGATAAAAAGTAAGGGTTAAGCCCCTTACATTGCACCGAATTCAGGGTATGGCCCTCGTCATCCACTAGTCTCCAGTCGGTTTTGGTTGATCCACTATCAGCAATTAATAGCATATTCTCAAGTTTTATTTGCAATGGGTGATTTACTCCAACTTATGGTATCACTTATGATACAAAGATGTTTTTATTTGGGGCCTTAGGCATCCCTGAAAATAGGGATTTAATACAATCACTGTATTATCCTTCCTAAAGGTATTTTCTGTACAGATTGTGAAGGATTCTCAAGTCATTATCGTCCAAGTCACTGTCAAGGTTCTTTTGAATGAAATGAATTTTAAAGGCTCTGATGGCTGATGTATAGTCACTCACATCATAGCCAATGATGCGGAGTGCTTCTTTTGGGTTAAAATGGCTGGGAACTGGCTCCAACATTATCTCCTTGGATATATATTGGCCATTTTTATCAGGAATTCCTATTTCTGTGACCATATGAGTATCATACCAGAGTCCATATCCTTCCTCGGCCAGTTTTTGCCAGGGAAAGTGGGCACTAGGATCAACTTTTCTGGCTGGGGCAATGTCAGCATGGCCAATGAAATTAGCTGTAGGGATATTATAATCGTTTTTAAGTCGCTTTAACAAGCTTAATAAACTTTCTATTTGCGCTGTAGTGAATGGCTCTGATCCATTATTATCCAATTCAATGCCTATAGAAGAACTATTTAGGTCCGTATCATGTCCCCATTTACCTCGGCCCGCATGCCAAGATCTTAGGTAATCATTGAGCATTTGTACAATGGTACCATCTTTACTGACCACATAGTGAGAACTCACTTGGGTACGAGGCAAAGTAAATGTTCTAATTGTTTGTTCAAGAGAGTCTTGTGCAGTATGGTGGATGATGACAAAGTTAGGCCTTCTTATACTGAAGTTGGTAGTGCCCACCCACAGATCGGTGACATTGGTCGTGTCGCCCTCTTCACCTGCTTTAGGTATTTCAAGAATATTTTGTGTGGCAGCTTCTACCTTTTTTTTATGTTGTTTGTTGATGGACTTATAAGGGTTGGGGGTGCAGGCAAATGAAAGGCATGCAAGGATCAAAATAAGACCAAGACAATGAATTAGTTTCATTAAGCATTCGGGTTTCGTGGTGATTAAGCTCAAAATAGACAATTTTGAACTGAATAAGTAATCAAGCTACAAATATCAAAATAAAATATTTGCTAAAAATCCCTGAAAAAAGGGATTTGAGAGGTGAGGTATTATTGGGGAGAATGAATGAAAATAATATTCATTGCCCTACTCTTTTAAATGGAGTGATTAGTAGGGGCAAGTAAAGCTTGGAAGAGATGAAATTATTTGATTAGCCCTTTTTTATAGGCATTATTGACAAGTTCAGCAGTGTTTTTCGCCCGAAGTTTATAGAGTAGGTTCTTGCGGTGGGTTTCTACAGTGTTTTTACTAATAAAGAGCTGTTCTCCAATTTCTTGGGTGGTGAGTCCATTCGCTATACATCCCAAGACTTCCATTTCTCTATCGGATAGTTTTTCATTGACCTGCATTTTTCCAGGCTTTTTGATAAAGCTATTGACTAGGGTTTTGCTGACTTCCTCACCCAGATAGGTTCCTCCTGCATGGAGTGTTTGGATGGCTTCTACCAAATCATTTTTTCCCGTATTCTTTAAAATATATCCTTGAGCTCCTGTTTTGAGCATATCAGAAATGAAATGTCTGTCATTATGCATGGATAGGCCCAGAACTTTCAGGGATTTATGGGACTTAAGTAAGGTTTTAGTGGCCTCCACACCGTCCATCACAGGCATGTTAATATCCATGATCACAATATCTACCGGGCTAATATCACAATAGTTGATTGCCTCTTTGCCATTCATTGCTTCTGCAACTACTTTGATACCAGGTATATCAGATAGCATGGCTTTGAGGCCATCTATAAACATTTGGTGGTCGTCAGCAATCAGTACATTGATCATGATATTCTTTTTTAGCCTTGAAATAAAATGAACTTATTCTATTGTTGTTGGAATAAAGCCTAATTTAAGGTTTTTTGAAATAGAAATTACATAAAA
Organism: Echinicola salinicaeni; assembly: GCF_014280965.1. GTDB lineage: Bacteria > Bacteroidota > Bacteroidia > Cytophagales > Cyclobacteriaceae > Echinicola > Echinicola salinicaeni. Next base: position 189,838 of record NZ_JACODZ010000007.1, on the reverse strand, counting down.
GGTAAATAGCGAAAAATGCTTGAATACTAGTGTAAAATTATAAAAATGCGTTTTTCTGTTGTTTTGAACAGTTTTTTATTGACTAAAGAGAATGGCGTCTCTTGGAAAAATCACTGTTTTCAGGGATGGTATAATCAGTATTAATTGTCAAGTTGGAATTTAATATGTTTTATGTCGTGATCAGTGAGAAAAGTTTGATATATGAATGATAGAATGAAAATGAAGCTTGTTAGGCTGGGGCTAATTGTTTTGGTCGCACTTTTTTTTGGGGCTTGCTCCAATCCTACTTATAGGGTGTTTTATAAGCCGATCAAATTTGATGAGGAGAGGAGAACACTCACCTTGACATATATGGAAGATCATTATGGTATGGTCCAAGAGGAGCCAAGCATTGTGCCCAAAATGGTTGTTTTGCATTGGACGGCCATTCCAAACTTGGAAAGATCCTACGATGCCATGAATCCTGTGCATTTGCCAGGTAGCCGCAGAGGCATTGCCTCCGCCGGTTCGCTTAATGTTTCATCGCATTATTTAATAGACAGGGATGGTACCATCTTTCGTCAGCTCCCCGATACTATAATGGCCAGGCATGTGATCGGATTGAACCATTGTGCCATTGGGGTGGAAAACGTAGGCAGTGCAAAAGCACCACTGACCAAAGCACAATTGTTAGCCAATGAAGAGTTGGTAAGGCATTTGAAGAGGAAATATGATATAGAGTATGTAATAGGTCATTATGAATATACTGCTTTTGAAGGCCATCCATTATGGAAAGAGCTGGATGAGGGATACAGAACTGTAAAAACAGATCCCGGAGAGAAATTTATGCGAAAAATCAGAAAGCGTTTAGAGGATTTGGAGCTTAAGGAGTCTCCGTCCCTAAAGAAGGAATAAGTTGCTATACTTCCCCTAAAAGGTCATGAAACACATTTTCATGGCCTTTTTTTATGCCGATAAATGGAGTTTTAATGTTTTTTAGATTAATGGTGATTTGATAATATCCCTGTTTTCAGGGATGGAATGCATGGATATTATGGAAAAATTTGAGCAACCAATAGATATGAAAAGTTGTGGACAAATGACAATGGCCCTAAAAGCAAAACAATAATCACAGTTTTTCTACTCCTATTGGGATAAAAAATTCACTAAACTAACAATCAAAAAATGTTAAACATGAAAAAACTTTTACGCTGTTCTTTGGGAGCGATTTGTTTTCTCCTGTTCCATTTTCAGGTACTAGCCCAGACAGTCGATGTTTCTGGTACGGTGACAAGTGCTGATGATGGGACTACTTTACCAGGAGTGAGCATCTTGGTCAAAGGGACTACCAAAGGTGTCTCATCGGACATTGATGGAAAGTATAAAATCGAAGTAAGCCAGGGAGATGTGCTGGTTTTTAGCTTTATTGGGATGATTCCGCAGGAACAAACTGTGGCTAGTGGTGGAACGATAAATGTCGCTCTTGAGGCAGAGGCCAAATCACTACAAGAGGTGGTTGTCGTTGGTTATGGTACACAAAAGAGAAGTGATCTTACTGGAGCAGTATCCACAGTAGACACGAAAGTATTAGAGTCAAGGCCAATTACCGATGTGGGAAGAGGTTTACAAGGGACCACTCCTGGATTGACCATTACTACTCCAAGTGGTCAGATTGGTCAGAATCCTCAAATAAGACTGAGAGGTATGACAGGAACACTGAGTAATTCCGGTGGTGCTCAACCTTTGATCTTAGTGGACAATGTGGAAGTGCCCAACCTTCAAATGATCAACCCTGAGGATATTGAGTCTATCTCCGTCTTGAAGGATGCCGCATCTGCTTCCATTTATGGTTCCAGAGGTGCCTGGGGGGTGATCTTGATCACCACCAAAACAGGTAAAAAAGGTGAAGCGCCTAAGATCAATTATTCCAATAACTTCTCATGGGCAACTCCTACCAAAACGCCAGTTATTGCTCCGGCAGCTGAAGGAGCAGAAATGGCCTTTAAAGCTTTGCAAAGAACCAATCCTTCCACCAACGTATTTGGTGTTGTAGGTATGTATTTCGATGAAGAGGGGATACAGAAAATGAGAGAGTGGGAACAGCAATATGGTGGTCAGAATTTAGGGAATGAAATGGTTTTGGGTAGAGATTTTGAAATCCGTGATGGCAGATTGTTCTTTTATCGTCCTTGGGATGCTGGGGATATGTTCATGAGAGATCGTACACCTCAACAAAAGCATGATTTATCTGTTGCTGGAGGAACTGACAAGACGACTTATCGACTAGGTGTCGGATATCTTGGCCAAAATGGTGTGTTAAAAGTAAATCCGGACGAGTTTAACCGTTATTCTTTGGACCTAAGCGTCAATACTGATGTAACGGATTGGATGGAAGTTAGAGGTAAAGTGCTTTATAGTAAGACGCAGTTTACAAGGCCGTTCTATTTTAGTAGTGAAACATACGATCCTTGGTATTATCTGTTTAGATGGCCAAAGACCTATCCATATGGAACTTATGAAGGCTATCCATTCAGAAGTGCTGTGACTGAGGTTAGTCAGGCAAAAATGAATGAACAAACCACTTCTTTGAGCAGGATAAACCTAGGAACGACAATTCGTCCTGTTAAAGGCTTGGCCATAAACGCAAATTATACCTTTGATTCGAATAATTTCCATGATCACCAAACTGGTGGTGTAGTTTCCGCTTATAATTTTTGGGCAACAGGTGCCAATTTGCAATACGCGCCTTATTCAAGTGCTTCTTATAATCGGGTGATTTATGGCTCTTCATGGAGCAATAGAAATGTAGGTAAGTTATTCGCTACTTATGATAAGCAATTTGGTGATCATACCTTCAAGTTTATGGCCGGTGGTGATATCGAATCCTATGAATACTGGTACCACAGTTCCCAAAGAAGAGATCTGATGGATTTGGATAGAGGTGAACTTGACTTGGCTTCTGGAGATCAGTTTGTAGGAGGTGCGAGAAACCAGTGGGCTACAATGGGGGCTTTCAGTAGGATCAATTATAACTATAAGGAAAAATATTTTTTAGAGTTGAACGGACGTTATGATGGCTCTTCGAGGCTTTCACCAACAGCAAGATGGGCATTCTTCCCTTCTATGTCTGCTGGTTATGTCATCACGGAAGAACCATTCATGGAGCCAGTAACCAATGTGATGTCCTTCTTGAAACTGAGGGCTTCATGGGGAGCCATTGGCAATCAAAACGCCTATTTGAGCGATATATATAGGATCATGGGCTCCTATTCTTCTGGATGGTTAAATGGCAGTAATAACCAATTGACTTTCGGGACACCTGGCGCTTTGCCTTCCTCACTGACTTGGGAGACTGTGACTACCTTGGATTATGGCTTTGATGCTCGATTCTTCCAGGATAAGTTAGGTTTGACCTTTGATTGGTACAGGAGAACCACCAGTGATATGCACAGTGCTGGAGAGGTACTTCCTGCATCTTATGGTACTGGTGCAACTAAACAAAACCTTGGTGAATTGGAGACCACTGGTTGGGAATTGGCCATTGATTATAGCCATTCATTCGGAAATGGCCTAAACCTTAATGCTACAGCCATGCTTTCTGATTTCAAAGAACGCATCACGGAATTTGCAGATAATAAGAGTATATATTCCAACAGAGTGGGGAGGACCCTTGGTGAAATTTGGGGTTATGAAACTGACCGATTGTTTACGGAGGATGATTTTGTAAAAGATGGTAATGGTGACTTATTGTTGGAAAATGGTAAATATGTGATGAAGGAGGGGATACCTTCCCAGTCACTATACGAAAGCGGTTGGTTCTTCTACGGACCAGGTGATGTGAAATACAAGGACCTTGATGGTGATGGGGAAATTACCTATGGTTCCAATACTGTGGAAGATCACGGCGACTTGAAAGTAATTGGTAATTCCACTCCTAGATACCAGTATGGTTTTAGGTTAGGTGGTGACTATAAAGGCATTGATTTCAATTTCTTTATCCAAGGTGTGGGTAAGCGTGATTACTGGGCAAACGGGCCGATTTTCGTGCCTGGATACAGGCCAGGTGAAGCATGGTTTGCACATCAGCTGGACTATTGGTCGCCAGAGAACCCAGATGCCTTCTATCCTAGACCTACCAATCAAGGACAATCTAGCAATAGCAAAAATTTCTTGAGACAGACGAGATATCTTTTGGATATGTCTTATATGAGAATGAAGAATATCACTATTGGTTATTCTTTGCCTCAGTCTCTGATAGGTAAACTGAATATTGACAAAGTAAGGGTTTATTTCAGTGGGGAGAACCTATTTGAATTTGATAATCTTGATTTGCCGATTGATCCAGAAGTGGATTATACCTCAGCAGGAAGCAGGGACTCGAATACATTCGGTAGGGTATACCCTTATAGTAGAAATGTATCTTTTGGTTTGCAGATAACACTATAAAAAGCTGAATCATGAAAATTAAAATATTAAGCATATTATTAGCTGTCGTTACATTGGTGGGGTGTGATGATTTTCTAGAGAAGCCACCATTGGACCAGTTGACAGATGAGACTTATTGGACAAGTGAAGACAATGTCAGGAGTTTCTCCTATGGTTTTTACACGGCCTATTTCAGTGGGTACGGTTCAGGTTATTCTTGGGGGAAATTTTTCTCTGGCCAAAGCCTGAATGATGACTTCGGTCCTAGTAGTCCGCCGCAGTTTAGACAAAATGTCCCAACGGCTGCGACCAGCGGATATTGGACTTTTGCATGGGTAAGGAAAGCCAATATCTATTTGCAAAGAATACAAACAGTTCCTATGGAAGAAGAGGCCATCAATCATTGGTCTGGTGTGGCCAGGTTCTTTAGGGCTTTGGAGTATCATGATTTGGTGAAGCAGTTTGGAGATGTGCCATGGTATGATGAAGAATTAAGCGAGACGGATGAAGCCATGTTGTATAAGCCTCGTGATCCGAGAGATCTAGTAATGGACAATGTACTCGCGGACCTTCAATTTGCTGCTGATAATGTTCGTCAGAATGACGGAACAAGTGGATTGACCGTGAACAGAGATGTGGTATTGGCTTTAATGTCCCGCATCATGCTTTTCGAAGGAACTTGGCAAAAATACCATGAGGGAAATAATGAAAAAGCAAAATCATATCTTGAGGCTGCTAAATGGGCTGCAAATGAATTGATTACTGCAGGAAATTATTCTTTGGGAGATTATAGGGAAGTTTTCACTTCTCTTAATTTGTCCAACAATTCCGAGGTGATCCTTTATAGACATTACGAGCCAGGTTTGATTACACATGCTTTGAACAGTTATAATAACAAGGAACCACAGACTGGTGTATCAAAAGATGCTGTGGAGGCATATTTGGCCAATGATGGCTTGCCAATAGGAATCTCTCCAAATTATCAAGGGGATAAGGGCATTGATAACGTGATGGCCAATAGAGACGGAAGGATTTATGGGACCTTGGTTTCTGATGAATTGAGACTAAATGGTATTTTACCTAACTATAGTACAACAGGCTATGCTACGCTCAAGTTTTTGAATGAAGAAATCAAAGATGAACCAGAAGGAAGCTCCAATTTGAACTATACTGATTCTCCAGTATTGAGGTACGGGGAAGTATTGATGAATTATGCAGAAGCAGTGGCTGAATTGGCGACAGTTGGCGGGCCTGCATTGACCCAAGCAGATTTGGACATGTCTATTAATGTGCTGAGGGATCGTCCGGGAGTTGAGATGCCTCACCTAATGTTGGTTGGGATGGATCCTGCGGTAAATGGAGTAGCTTATGATGACCCTTCAAGGGATCAAAGTGTGCCTGCAATTATCTGGGAAATCAGAAGAGAAAGAAGGGTTGAGCTAATGATGGAAGGTTTCCGATTGGATGATTTGAAGCGTTGGGAAAAACTGGAGTACACCGATACAGAGGCAAATGAAAATATCAACAGAGGAGCTTGGATAGATAAAGCTGACTACCCTGGTCTGCAGAGTAGTGTGACCCTTACTGAGGGTGAAACAGGATATATCATTCCTTCTACTGCTGCCGCTTCGCAAAGGAGATTTGAAGATCCAAAAGTCTATCTTGATCCAGTGCCTTTGGATCAGATTACCCTTTATGATGAGCATGGAGTGACATTGGAACAAAACCCCGGATGGGAAGAGTAAAATACTGATTTGTTAGAATGTTTGTTTGGTATGCCCTTCTTTTTGTTATGAAAAGAGGGGCATTTTTCAGATTTTTACTAAGTATGAAATTAGTTAAAAGCTTATATGGTAATGGATTATGGAGAAGAAATCTTGTTTTCTTACTTCCTTGTTTACTTTTTGCTTACCCTATATTGGCGCAGTCTGAAAATAATTTCATTTATTCCCATGGGGCTATTATCCGGGGTGATCAAAGCCAAAAACAAATTGCTTTGGTGTTTACCGGACATGAATATGCTGAGGGGGGAACGGTAATTCTGAATACCTTGGCAGAATATCATGTGAAGACCTCATTTTTCTTTACTGGAGATTTTTACCGCAATCCGGGTTTCCAGCACCTGATCAAAAAGATTAATAATCAAAATCACTATTTGGGAGCTCATTCTGATCAGCACCTCCTTTATTGTGATTGGATAGATAGGGACAGCTTGCTCATAGACAAGGCTGTATTTATAAAAGATATTAAGGACAATTATCGGGAAATGTCCAAAAGGGGGATTTCTCCCCAAAAAGCCACCTACTATTTGCCTCCTTATGAATGGTATAATGAAACCATTAGCAAATGGACCCAAGAAATAGATCTACAATTGATTAACTTTAGTCCAGGGACAAGGTCAAATGCTGATTACACCCATCCAGGCATGTCCAATTATCTTAGTAGTGAGGAGATTTTTAAAAGTATCATGAGTTATGAAGAGGAGGAAGGAATGAATGGGTTTATCCTGTTAATGCATATTGGTGTTGGGCCGAAAAGAAAGGATAAATTTTATGACTTGCTTCCCGTGCTGTTGGAGCAATTACAAACTAAGGGGTATCAATTTGTCAAGATTGATCAATTATTGAGGTCATCAAAAAACTAAAAATAACCATGCTGAGCTTATTACTAAATCTATTAATGTTAAATTCCTTGATTTCCCATGAAAAGGAGGTAGATATTCATATCCGGATCAATCAATTAGGGTACTTGATTGAGGATACCAAATCAGCAGTGGTATTTAGCAAAAGCCCCATTCGTGAAAAATTTGAGCTGGTGGACAATGATGAGGGTAATGTGATTTTGCAATTAAAGGCGGAAAGAAACAATGCAGAGAGTTGGGGGGAATTTGAGTATTACTATACACTTGATTTTTCTGAAATAGAGGTAAAGGGAGAATATAGAATACAAGCAAAGAAAAGTAGGGCAAGTTCGACTGTTTTTAGCATAGGTGATGCCTATGGAAATCATCAAGAAAGTTTGTTGGAATTTATGCGTCAGCAGAGGTGTGGATATAACCCTACCCTGGACATGGTTTGTCACCAAAGAGATGGAAGGTCTTTTTACGGGCCACTGCCAGACAGTAGCTATGTGGACGTAAGTGGTGGTTGGCATGACGCTGGTGATCAACTTAAATACCTGATAACATCCAGCTATGCAACGGCACATATGTTAATTGCTTATGAGATGTATCCAGAAAGATTTGATGATCAATTTAATGCTTTGGGACAGGCTGGTAATAATGGAATCCCTGATATACTGGATGAAGCAAAATGGGGATTAGATTGGATCTTGAAGATGCACCCCGCAGCGGATCAACTGTACCATCAGGTTGCTGATGATCGTGACCATAAGGGATTCAAAATCCCGGATGAGGACAATTCAGATTATGGCTGGGGGGCAAACAGTTATAGGCCGGTATACTTTGCCACTGGTAAACCTCAAGGACTACAAAAATATAAAAGTGAGGCGACAGGAGTAGCCAATTTGGCGGGCAGGTGTGCTGCAGCAATGGCATTGGCTGCCAGGATCTGGAAGGAAGATTTGGATGATCCAGTTTTTGCAGAAAAATGTAAGCAGGCTGCCTTAAGCTTATATGCTTTAGGGAGAGAGAAGGAAGGTTACCAGCAAGGGAATTCCTATTCTGCCCCATACCGATATAATGAATCCACTTGGGCAGATGATATGGAATGGGGAGCAGCGGAACTTTATAAGACAACCAAGAAAGATGAATATTTGGAACAGGCAAAAGCCTATGCCTTGAAAAGTAATACAGCCGATTCCTGGACAGTGGTAGATTCTACGGATCATTATCGGCTATATCCTTTTATTAATATGGGCCATTTTGTGCTACATGATTTGGTCGAGGAGCCTTTTAAAAAGGAATTGGAAAACTATTATCTAAAGGGAATAAAATACACTTTGCAAAGGGCCAATAAAAATCCTTTTGAAGTTGGGGTGCCTTTTATATGGTGTTCCAACAATTTAATGACCGGGTTAATTACCCAAATAATATTATATGAAAAAATGAGTGGGGACCAACAATTCAGTGCTTATCTGGCCAAGCAAAGGGATTGGCTGTTTGGAAGAAATCCTTGGGGAACTTCTATGTTTTCAGGTATTCCTAGTGATGGGGAGTTCCCTGAAAAAGTACATACCAGTCTTTATATTTTGTTGGGCTTGGAAGTGCCGGGAGGTTTGGTGGACGGTCCCATATATCGCTCCATTTATGATAGTTTGATTGGTTTGCATTTGGAGGAGTCAGATAAGTTTGCAGCTTTTCAAAATGAACATGTAGTCTATCATGATGATATTGGAGATTATAGCAGTAACGAACCCACAATGGATGGAACTGCAGGGGCTATATTGATGATGACCCACTGGAGTAGATAGCGTAATTCGCCATGTCGCACTTCGACTCCCTGTCCTCCGGAAGGCGGGCGCTCAGGGTGACATGGTAAGAGCCGCTCAGAGTGATTTATAAGCTGGTATTCAGTATATCCCTTTAATTTTATTTAAGGTAATACGAAGGTGTCATTTGATAAAGATAGGCGCTTTATCATCGCGAGCGGACCTGTCTAACCACCAGGTAGAGTCGAAGGGATTATTAGAAAATGAAATAGTTAACTGATTATAAAATGAAATACAATTTACTAAAAAGAGGATTCCTAAGCTTGTTCTTTGCGGGCATTGGACTTCAGGCTATGGGGCAACAGGATTCAGTCACTTCCAAAATCCCTTTTTTAAAGCAAGAAAGTCATTGGGCCGATTCGGTTTTCAAGACCCTGAGCCCTGAAGAAAGAATTTCGCAGTTGATCATGATTCCCGTTTATTCCAATAGAGACAGGGAGCATGAGGATTCTATAGCTAGTTTGGTGGAGAAATATAAAGTAGGTGGCTTGATATTTTTTCAAGGAGGGCCTGGTAGACAGGCTAGCATGACCAATCGCTATCAACAGATAAGCAAGGTTCCCATGATGATTAGTATTGATGCCGAGTGGGGCTTGGGGATGCGTTTGGACAGTACCATGAGTTTTCCCTATCAGATGGCTTTAGGTGGAATAGAGGATGAAAGTTTGATTTATGAGATGGGAGGGGAGATTGCTCGGCAAGCCAAGCGTATCGGTGTCAATGTGAATTTTGCCCCAGTGGTGGATATCAACAATAATGCAAACAATCCTGTAATTGGATTCAGGTCCTTTGGAGAGGATAAGGAAAATGTGACCTCCAAAGCCATGGCTTATATGGAAGGGATGCAGGATGAACATGTCTTGGCCAATGCAAAGCACTTTCCAGGTCATGGAGATACCAATGTGGATTCCCACTATGGCTTGCCGCTTATCAGTTTTTCTAGAGAGAGACTAGAGGAAGTGGAATTATATCCTTTCAGGAAACTCATGAAAAATGGATTGGGTAGTGTAATGGTGGCTCATATGAATATTCCTGTTTTGGATGATACCCCAAATTTGGCCTCTACTCTTTCCAAGCCAATTGTAACCGATTTGCTCAAAGGAGAAATTGGTTATGAGGGATTGGTGTTTACTGATGCATTGAATATGCAGGGAGTGGCGAAGTTTTACCCTCCTGGGATAGTGGATGTGAAGGCACTACTAGCAGGTAATGACATGTTGCTGAACACCATGGATGTGAAAACCACCATAAGTGAAGTTAAGAAAGCCATTGAAAATGGAGAGATCACCCAAGAAGAAATTGACCGTAGGGTGATGAAAGTGTTAAAGGCCAAAGCTTGGTTGGGATTGGATGAGTGGAAGCCAGTTGATATGGAGGGGATTTATGAAGATATCAACAGTTCAAAAGCCCAAAACCTCAATAGAAGGCTGGTGGAGGCTTCCATCACTTTGCTTAGGAATAATGAGGAAGTATTGCCAATCAAGGGACTTGCTGAGGAGAAGCTGGCGTTTTTGGCCATTGGAGCGGAGGAAGAAACTGCCTTCCAAAAAGGCTTGTCCCGATATGTGGAGGCCGATGAGTTCTTCCTTTCCAAAGAAGCTGGTCTAGAGGATCTGATTGAATTGAAGAAGAAATTAAAGCAGTACAGTAAAGTTATAGTAGGAGTACATAATTTAGGCTTAAAAGCAAGTGTGAAGAATTTTGGGATTACAGCAGAGATGAATGTATTTCTCAAAGAACTGATCCAAGAAGTCCCTACTATTGTCAGTGTGTTTGCCAATGTTTATAGTTTGGACAAATTTGAAGGTATTGAAAATGCTGATGCTTTGATTGCCACTTACCAAGAATCAGATTTGACCCAAGATGTGGCTTCCCAGATTATTTTTGGAGGAGTAGGTGCCAAAGGTAAATTGCCTGTAAGCATTTCTTCCCATTTTAAAATCGGCGATGGACTAAGTACTAAAGGAGGGTTTAGATTTTCCTATGTGGAGCCTGAGGCAGTAGGAATAGACCGAGATGATTTGGATGGAATAGCAACATTCGTGGAAGAGGCCATTGCTGAAAAGGCTATTCCCGGAGCTACAGTATTGGTAGCCAAGGAGGGGAAAGTTTTTTACCATAATTCTTTTGGTTACCACACCTATGAAAAAGAGGTGCCAGTAAATGATGATGACCTTTTTGATATGGCTTCAGTTACCAAAATCAGTACTTCATTGGCCGCTTTGATGAAATTAAAAGGTGAAGGGAAATTTGATGAGAACAATACCCTGGGGACCTATTTGCCTATGGCCAAGGGAAGCAATAAAGAAGATTTGGTTTATACGGATATACTTACCCATCAAGCAGGATTGAAGTCATGGATCGCTTTTTGGCAAAGCACGGTAAAGAAAAACGGGAAATTTAAATGGGCGACTTTCAAGGATCATCAAAGCAAAAGGTTCCCGATAAAAGTAGCAGATAACCTATACATACACAGAAAGTATGCGGATAAGATCTACAAGGAAATAATGAATTCTCCTGTAAGTCCTGAAAAAGAATATGTTTACAGTGACCTATCATTTATTTTGGCACCTAAGGTAGTGGAAAGTATTACCGGTGAAGACTTTGAGTCTTATTTAAAAGAGGGGATTTATAGTCATTTGGGAGCGAGTACTTTAACTTTTAATCCTTATAAAAATTATCCTGCAGATCGTATTGTCCCTACAGAATATGATAGTTTGTTCCGAAAGCAATTGTTATCTGGGACGGTTCATGATGAGGGGGCGGCTATGTTAGGAGGTGTCAGTGGGCATGCTGGATTATTTGGTGATGCCAATGACCTGGCCAAGTTGATGCAGCTATACCTGAATGATGGTACCTATGCGGGCGAAACTTTGATCAAAGGCAATACGGTTAGCGAATATGGGAAGTGTAAGTTTTGCCCAGACAATTATAGGGCGCTTGGATTCAACAGGCCTTCTAAGCCAGGAGATCCAGATGGAAATTCAGCGCCAAGTGCACCTGAAAGCAGTTTTGGTCATACTGGATTTACAGGTACTTATGCTTGGGTAGATCCAGAAAACGAATTGGTCTATATATTTCTTTCCAACAGGGTATATCCTACACGAGAAAACACCAAACTTTATAAGCTAAATACCAGAACCAATGTGATGGAAGTTGTTTATCAGGCTTTGAAGAAATAGAATAAGGAACAACCATAAATTCGAAAATCATGAAAAAGTTACTGGCATTGCTTCTGGTGATGCAGCTAGGGACAGTTTATGCCCAAAATTTCAAGTTTGCTTTTGTGACAGATACACATATCAATGATGCCAATCCTATTCCGAGTGAGGATTTGAGATTGACTATTGATGATATAAACAGCTTGGAGGAAATTGATTTTGTTCTGCTCACTGGAGACATCACTGAAATGGGGACGGATTCGGAGATTAAAATGGCTTTTGATATCATTAGTCAACTGAATGTTCCATTTTATATCATACCAGGTAACCATGATACAGGATGGTCAGAATCAGGAGGAGTGAGTTTTATCCGTGAGTTTGGTTATGATAAGTTTGCTTTTGAGCATAAGGGGTACAAATTTATCGGAACTGCTTCCGGACCCTATGTGAGGATGTCTGATGGTCATATCCCAAGGGATGCTGTGGTGTGGATGGATTCAGTTTTGGCGGCCACTCCAAAAGATCAGCGAATTATTAATGTGAATCATTATCCACTGGATAATAGCTTGGACAATTGGTTTGAACTGACAGACAGACTGAAGGAATACAATGTGCAATTTTCTATTTGTGGCCATGGGCACCGGAATAAGAATTATGACTTTGAAGGAATACCTGGGGTCATGGGGAGGTCAAACCTTAGGGCAAAGGATGAAGTGGGTGGTTATAATATAGTGGAAATCAAAGATGATATGGCCTATTTCTCTGAGAGGACACCTGGACTAACTACCCTAGATCCTTGGAGAAAGGTAGCATTGGGAGCTAGGACTTTTGAGGATGAAAATTTTGAAAGGCCAGATTTCAGTATTAATGAAGATTTTCCAGGTGTAAATAAAAGGTGGAGCTATCATAGCGATGCGAATGTGATCTCAACTCCACTGGTAACTGATGACTTGGTGGTGTATGGCAATAGCTTAGGAAAAGTTGAAGCCCTTTCCAGTCTGACTGGTGAGCTGAAGTGGAGTTTTCAAACAGGTGGAGGGATATTTTCTTCACCTGCAAAGTATAAGAAACAGCTCATTGTTGGATCTGGGGATGGTTTTGTTTATGCATTGAGTTTGAAAGATGGTCAGGTCATTTGGAAAACTAAAACAGGGGCTTCTGTGCTTGGTTCTCCTGTTATAGAGGATGGCAGGGTTTATATTGGAGGCAGCGATGGTCAGTTCCGAGCATTGGATGCTAATGACGGAAAAGAGATTTGGGCATTTGAGGGGATAGGAGGGCCAGTAGTTAGCAAGGCTTTGGTGTACAATGGCAAAGTTTATTTTGGCGCTTGGGATAAGTATTTCTATGCCTTAGACCTAAAAGATGGAAGCTTAAGCTGGAAATGGTCCAATGGTTCCCCAAATAGAATGTATTCTGCTGCCAGTTGCATTCCAGTAGCTCATGACGGAGTGGTCTATATTGTTGCTCCTGATCGTTATGTCACTGCCCTCAATGCAGAGAATGGAGAGGAATTTTGGCGAAGTAATGAGGCAACTGTCAGAGAATCAATTGGGATTTCTGAAGATGGAAATTGGGTTTATGGAAAGACCATGAATGATGAAATTGTAGCATTTAAAACTGGCAAGGAGAAGGCTGAATTGGCTTGGCGTATGGATTGCGGTTTTGGATATGAGCATGTTCCATCCATGTTAATTGAAAAGGGTGGAAACGTGTATTTTGGCACCAAAAACAGTACTGTTTATAGCATCAACCCTAAGTTGAGAAAAATCAATTGGGCTCATAAGGTTGACAACTCAATGGCCAATACAGTGAGTGTAATTGATGGCCATTTATTGGTGGTGGCTACTATGGATGGAAAAGTTGAATTGTTAGAATTTTAAGGAAATAATACAATGATAGGAAAGCATAGAATTTTAAGGATTGCAGCAATATGCCTGATTGGAATAGTTGGATATTCCTGCAGTAATAGGACTAAAGAAGAGAAAAGCCAAGCCGAAGAGAAAACATCAAATAGTGTGATTATTGGTGCCGAGCGGCTTTTTGAGGAAGATTACTTTCCTTTGATAGCGGATAAGAAGGTGGCCTTGGTTACCAACCATACTGGATTATTGCCTGACGGAAGGCATCTGGTAGATGTACTTTATGAAAATGAAGAAGTTGATTTGACCTTGCTTTTTGGTCCTGAACATGGGATTCGTGGAGAGGAAGATAGTCACGTAACCGATGGGATAGATAGTGGGACAGGTTTGCCCGTTGTGTCATTATATGGAAAAGTAAGGAAGCCCAGTGCAGAGATGTTGGAAGGGATTGATGTAATTGTTTTTGATATCCAGGATATAGGGGCCCGCTTTTATACCTATATAGCCACCATGAACCATGTTTTAGAAGCTGCTGCAGAAAATGATATTCCATATTTGGTATTGGATAGACCCAATGCCATAGGAGGTGTTTATGTCGATGGGCCAGTGGGAGAACACCAAAAGGAACCTGTTGTGGGAGTAGACCAGTTGCCGGTTGTTCATGGCATGACCGTCGGGGAGCTGGTTAATATGTTCAATGAAGAAAGGGCAAAGAAAGAATTAAAAAAGGCTGATTTAACTGTGGTGAAAATGGAGCATTATGACCGAAATAAATGGTATGATGAAACCGGACTGCCATGGATCAAACCTTCACCAAATATGTTGACCCTTACGACAGCAGCCCTTTATCCCATGACCTGTTTATTGGAAGGTACCAATATGTCCGAAGCTCGTGGTACACTGCATCCTTTTGAGCATATAGGTGCTCCTTGGGTAGATGGAGAGGCCCTCGCTGACAAAATGAACAGTTATCAATTGGAAGGGGTAGCATTCAGTTCTAGTCAATTTATGCCAGAAGAAGTCGTAGATGGGATTAAGATTTACCCGCCGAAGTTTCTGGGTGAGGAATGCGGAAGTGCATTTATTCAGGTCAGTGATAGAGAGAAATTTGCTTCTGCCCAAGCGGGGGTTTATATGATGAAAGCTTTGTACGAATTATATCCTGAAAAATTGGAATGGAAAGCAGCTAGGATGGATCGTCTCATGAAAACACCATCAATTAGGGAAGGTATATTAAATGGAGAAAATCCAGCGTCCATTATTCAACAGTGGGAAGAAGGTTTGGCATATTTCAAAAAAGTCAGGTCAGGTTATTTGCTTTACTAATGAGCTTATATGATTATCCGTTTTAACACCAGTAAACTTATTTCTCACAGCCTGTCCAGATTTATCGGGAGATTCCATGGATCTACACAGATTTAAATTAGTATTTCTTAGAGATATGTATTCTCTTAATAGGGAATGTTTTGAATGGTAAAACTTACTGGTGCAATTGCGGATATACATATAAGCTTATTTCATTATATTAATAAACAAAAAACTCCGCTGATATTTTCAGCGGAGTTTTTTGTTTATAAGAAGTTTGGCCTGTCAAGCTTTTGGCCAATTCGGTAAGCAGCATTCATTAGTCCTACATGGCTATAAGCTTGGGGGAAGTTGCCCCATTGGGAGCCTGTTTTGTGATCTACATCTTCAGAGAACAGCTGAAGGTGATTACAGTATTTGGTCAGTGTTTCGAAACCTTCTACGGCTTCATCCAGCCTGTTGACACATGCCAGTGCTTCAATATACCAGAAAGCACAAATCAGGAAAGTAGTTTCAGGTACCCCAAAGTCATCCATATGCTTGTATCTGTAAAACAGGTAGTCTTTTGCCAATAAATCCTTTTCTAGCATTTTTAGGTGATTATTGGCTCTTTCGATATCATTGCCAAAATATCCCATGGTGATCAGTTGCAAGGTGCTGGCATCCATGTTTTTGGTGCCTATAGCCTGCGAATAGGCTTTCATTTCTGGCACATAGCAGGCTTCGATTTTTTCAATGGCTTTTAGGCGTAAATCTTCCGCCTTGGCCCTCATTTTATCATCCCCCATTCTATCTGCAATTTTGATAGCAGCACAGCTGCCCGCCCAATGGAAGATAAAAGTATAGCAATGTTCCTGAGCAAGGTTCCTGAATTCCCATAAGCCAGCATCCTTTTCATTCATTGTTTCCTCTATCTTGTCCAATAGATTGTAGATGAAAGGAGCAGAGTGGCTTTTTTCGGATTCTATAAATCGTTTATCTGCGTAAAGAGGCAATAAACTTACCAATACTTGACCATAAAGGTCGTTTTGGATATGAGTGTATGCTTGGTTGCCAAATCGAACAGGCTGATTGCCTAAATAACCAGAAAGGTTGCTCAATTCTTCTTCCAATAGTGCTGATCCAGTGATGGAATACAGCGGCTGGTACCTGCCGTTGGCATTAGTAGGAAGGTTTTGAATGTATTCAAAATACCGCTCTAATTCTTGGAAATGTCCAAGGGAATTGAAAACATTCAGCGTATAATAGCTGTCCCTGATCCAGCAATATCGATAATCCCAATTCCGGGTAGATCCTGGTGATTCGGGCAGACTTGTTGTAGAGGCTGCGATGATCGCTCCTGTATCCTCAAACTGGTGGATCTTTAAAGCGAGTGCTGAGCGAACGACCAGTTTCTGATAGAAGTGGGGAATACTGGTGGACTTGATCCACTCCCTCCAATATTGGGTAGTAGCTTGAAGGAACCTTTCTGCGGTACTTTCTACTGGAGCTTCTAAAGGTTGTCCATAGGTGAAAAACAGGTATATAGGCCTCTGTAGCCTAAACGCCATGTCCTCCATAATATAGTTTACCGAGCAATTTGCGGTCAGTCGTACT
This sequence comes from Echinicola salinicaeni, assembly GCF_014280965.1. Classification (GTDB taxonomy): domain Bacteria; phylum Bacteroidota; class Bacteroidia; order Cytophagales; family Cyclobacteriaceae; genus Echinicola; species Echinicola salinicaeni. The sequence continues at coordinate 173,061 of NZ_JACODZ010000007.1, read as the reverse complement.
TGCTGTTCTGCCCCGAGATATTCGATGTGGTTACTGCTCATTGAGGGCTTCAGAAACTTTTCTCCTCTATTGGTTACAGGTTTACAGTTGATTTTGACTTTGGGCTCTCCCATGATAGGTACTATTTTCCTTACCAACATCAAGGGTTTATGATAGCGGTCAAAATTATGGAACCTTGGGGCAAAGTCTGTTACTGAATAGGCCTCCTCTCCATTGTCCAGGGTGATGGTTGTTTTGAGGATATTGGTGTTTTCTAGATATTCCTGATCTGAGGTAAAACTACCTTTTTCAGGAAGCACATTGAACTCTCCTCCTTTTTCCTTATCCAGCATGCTGCCAAATATGAAATCACTGTCAAATCTTGGAAAGCACAACCAACTTATATTGGTGTTTTTTTCAATGTGGGCGATGTAAGCACAGTTTCCGATTAGTCCGGTACCGTAATGATGCGTTTTATTCATAATCAATAGTTGAATGGTATAAAAAGTGAGCGGCTATTCTGGAATAGCTTTGAAGATAAGAAAAAAAGGAAAGTTGAAAAACACTATTTTGGCATTTTTTGCACTGCTTGCGAATAAATAGGTTAATAAATAGGCTGGTTTTATGCAAAAAATGAAACTGCCCATAAATCTAGGATTTATGGGCAGGGCTGTGGTTTTTCTATCTTTTCCCTTCAAATGGAACGTAAACCACTTTTTTGGTTTCGAAGAATTCTTCTTTGAAATAGTCATCCAAATGATAGGTCACATATGAAATATCCAGTTCTTCCATTTCTTCATCTACTTCTCCACCTTTCAGGTAAAGGATGCCATTTTGGAATTCGTTAAAATCTTCTTTTTTAAACTTTCCTTTTACCCAAGGGTAGAAGTTGGCCATCCGGGTCACTGCCCTGCTGACGATAAAATCATATTTTCTGGCTAAGGATTCTGCGCGGACCTGTTGGGCTTCAACATTGCTCAGTTTTAGGCTTTTGGTGATATCTTTGACCACGGTGATTTTTTTGCCTATTGAATCTACCAAATGGAAGTTGGTGTCAGGAAAGAGTATGGCCAAGGGAATGCCAGGGAAACCACCGCCTGTACCAATGTCCAGCACCCAGGTGCCTGGTTCAAAATTCATGACCTTTGCGATTCCCAAAGAATGTAGGACATGGTGAATGTAAAAGGAATCCATGTCCTTTCTACTGATTACATTGATTTTTTGGTTCCAATCCCGGTAAAGGTCCCCCAAGGCAGCAAACTGTTCTTTTTGTTTGTCCGATAGATCAGGGAAGTATTTTAAGATCAGGTCTAATTCCTGGTTCATAGCCTTTGTTTGTTATTTGCACTTAGAATCAGGCAAAGATAAGGCTTTCGCTTTAATGATGATAATAAAGGTGTTGGCAATAGCAGCCAAATGGATAAACAGGAAAGTTAAGTCAAGAGAGGTAATATAAAAGGCTGCTTTGGATTGCAAATCTAGAGCAGCCTTTTGTCTTGTATCTAATGTCTTATTTCTCCAATCTCAATCATCTAAATATGTTTGTCTTTCCCTTGGGCAATTTCATAGAGCAATTCCCTTGACCTGTGCAACTGTGCCTTTACAGTTCCTAGTGGTTTGTCCAGTTCTTGGGCAATTTCATCATAGGAAAGCTCATCGAAATACCTCAGTTTTACCAGTTTCCTGTATTTGGCGGGAAGCTTGTCCACAAAAATCCTGACCATTTCTATCCTTTGGCTTTTGATGAACTCATCCTGAGGATTATTGTCATCATCTTCCACGTCTATATTGACAGAATTACCCCCGTCATCGGTAAGGGTATTGTTCAAACTCATGGTCTTGAGTTTTTTCTTCCGGATAAAATCAATGGTATTATTGGTAGCAATCCTAAAAAGCCAGGTACTAAAAGTATAATCCTTTTTGAATTTATGCAGGTTACGGAATGCTTTGGCAAAGGCTTCCATGGTCAGGTCTTCAGCATCGTCTGCATCACGGATCATTTTTAGGATCATGAAGTAGACGGCCTTCTTGTACCGTTTCATTAAAGTTGCATATGCTTGCTGGTCTTTTTGATCTACTGCTTTGTCAATTAAGTCAAAATCTTCTAGCGCTTTGTCTGAGAACCCTCTTTCGTTTATTTCCATCTAACTGTTTTTGATAGGTAACCTTTTGCCCCAATAATCCAAAAATAACTTAAATACATTAAATCGAAAAACATCGTCCAGAACACTTTTTGATGTCCTTCAATTTTCTTTATCGCATTATTGATCGCAGAAAATTGGAGTATTGCCCTTATAATTATAATACTGATAATTATGGCAATTGGTTCCCATTGCCGAACAATACCCAACAAAGCTATTGCTGCAGTCCAAAAAAACAAATGACTAATCGCATAAATGCCTATTTTAGCTTTATCAGTGGTCTTATAGTATTTTCCAGTTTGAAAATGCCTCTTTTTCTGGATATAATATTCCTTAAATGTCTTCTTGGGAATAGAACGAGTAATGCTTTCCGGATGTATCACCACAGAAGTGTTTTTTCTTCCGGCGTATTTATTTACATAGAGATCGTCGTCTCCCCCTAGTATCTTCCAGAGATCTTTGAAGGCTTTTTGATCCATGAAGAATTGTCTGCGATAGGCCAGGTTTCTGCCTACCCCCATAAATGGGGCTTTCCATAGGGCAAAGGAAAAATACTGGATGGCTGTAAACCAGGTTTCATATTGGATAAGTGCATTTAGAAAGCCCTTAGCTTTTTCATAGCCACCATAACCTAGGGCGAAAACTTTATTTTCGTTTCGGATAGGCTGGGTCATTCTGCGGATCCAATTTTCGGAGGCGGGACAACAGTCCGCATCTGTAAGTAAAAGCACATCATATTTTGCCACTTTTATACCAAGCGTGAGCGCATATTTTTTTGGCGTGACATGCTCAGGGGTATAATTGACCGTAACCGTTCTGAGTCTGGGGTAATCAGACATCAATTTTTCCAGCAGGAACCTGGAATCATCATTTGATCGGTCATTGACTACCAATACCTCATATAATGGGTAATTTTGTTTGAATAGCTCAGGGATGAGTTTTTTTAGGTTTTCTTCTTCATTTCGGGCTGCTATAATAATACTGACCCCTTCTTGGTTTTGGTGCAAGTCGGGGCTGGGTTTCGCTTTATAAAAGAAGCTTAGCCTTCCATAAACAAAAATTAGATAAATAAATTGAATTAATGTTGCTGCCCCTAAAATGAGCCACAGAAAATTGATGATCATGCGTTGTTTAGTTACAACGTAAAGATAAAATCAAAAACAGCAACTCTTTTAAGGATAAGCTTATATTTTTGTGCTTGATTTGATAACTAAATCATAACATGGTCGTTTTGATCTTGTTTGAAAAGAAAAATAAATGAAATTCATTCTCGAAAATAAAGACGAAAAGAGTAAAGCCCGGGCAGGAGTGGTGAAGACAGATCACGGGGATATACAGACACCTATATTTATGCCTGTTGGAACGGCGGGTTCTGTAAAGGCAGTGCATCAAAGAGAACTGACCTATGATATCAAAGCCCAGATTATTTTGGGGAACACCTATCATCTTTATTTGAGGCCTGGCTTGGATATTTTGGAAAAAGCCGGTGGTTTGCATAAGTTCAATGGCTGGAGCAAGCCTATTCTTACAGATAGTGGAGGATATCAGGTTTTTTCTTTGGCCGGCACTAGGAAGATTACCGAAGAAGGGGTACTCTTTAAGTCCCATATAGATGGCTCCAAACATAAGTTCACGCCGGAAAATGTGATGGATATTCAAAGGTCCATTGGTGCAGATATCATTATGGCTTTTGATGAATGTACTCCTTATCCTTGCGAATATGGTTATGCCCGTGAATCCATGGAGATGACCCATAGGTGGCTGAAACGTTGTATAGAACAAGTAGATAGCACGGAAGGGAAATATGGCTATAACCAGACTTTGTTTCCTATTGTGCAGGGAAGTGTTTACAAAGACCTGAGAAAGCAATCAGCAGAATTTATTGCTTCTTGCGGTCGGGACGGTAATGCCATCGGAGGTCTTTCAGTAGGAGAGCCTGCTGAGATGATGTATGAGATGACTGAGTTGGTGACAGATATTTTGCCTAAGGACAAGCCAAGGTACTTGATGGGGGTAGGTACTCCTGCCAATATTTTGGAGTGTATTGCTTTGGGTGTGGACATGTTTGACTGTGTGATGCCAACCAGGAATGCCAGAAATGGTATGCTATTTACTTCTGAGGGAATCATGAATATGAGAAATGAAAAGTGGAAAGATGACTTTTCACCTATTGATCCTAATATCAATAGTTATGTGAGTAATTTTTACTCAAAGGCCTATTTGAGACACCTGACCATAAGTAAGGAAATTTTAGCTGCCCAAATTGCCAGTATTCATAATTTGAGTTTTTACCTTTGGCTGGTAGGGGAAGCTCGTGAAAAGATCAAATCAGGGGAGTTTTCTGCTTGGAAAGATATGATGGTGAAAAAAGTCAGCAGAAGGTTATAATGAAATTATTGGATAAACTTATTATAAAGGATTTTCTCAAAACTTACTTTTTTGTGGTTTTGATGCTGATCATGATTGTCTTGGTATTGGACTTTACCGAGAAGAATGATGCGTTTATCCGAAATGATGTGCCTACTCCCGAAATTCTGGAGTACTTATTCAATTATGGGCTTTATTTGAATAATCTGCTTACTCCGATTACTGTCTTTATCTCGGTGATATTTATTACCTCCAGAATGGCGGGAAGAACGGAGATCGTAGCCATATTGAGCAGTGGGGTGAGCTTTATGAGGATGTTGGTGCCTTTTTTAATGGGCGCTTCCTTGATTGCTGTTGCCAGTTTCCTGTTGAATGGCTGGGTCTTGCCGGGTGCTACAGCAGGAGTATATGAATTTAAAAGGGAATATTTAAAAGACGAAAGTCAATATAATTATCAAAACCTCCATGTAAAAGTGGCTCCTGATGTGTATGCTTATATATCAAGGTATTATACAGGTCCAAAAACGGGCTATTCTTTTACCTTGGAGCATATCAAAGAAGGAGAGCTGCTGTCAAAACTTTCAGCAGATAGGATTGTGTGGGATACTGCCGCCAATGCCTGGGAGGTTCGGAACTGGAAGCTTAGGGAGCTGAAGGAAATGAGAGAGGAATATTCCGTGGGAGAAAGGATGGATACGGTACTTTCCATCACTCCTGAAGATTTTGATCTTCCGCCAAATCATCATGAAACCCTTAACCTTCCAGAACTCAGTAGCCAAATCAAGGTTTTGGAGGACCGTGGAGCAGATAATGTGAGTTTTTATAAGATTGAGCGATATGTTCGGTTTATGTCTCCTTTTGCTGCTATCATTCTGACTTTTATAGGGGTGATCGTTTCTTCCAAAAAGACCAGAGGTGGCTCTGGCTTTAAGATAGCACTGGGTTTCCTGCTGGCATTCGTTTATATCATTCTGTTTTTGCTTTCAAGGACTTTTGCAGAGGCTGGAACTTCCTATCCCTTATTGGCGGTATGGCTTCCTAATCTCATTTTTGCCACAACAGGTTTGGTGATGTATAAGACTGTTCCTCGATAAAATATAAGTTGGATTGATTGTTTTGGGTGTTTGTATGATGCCAATTTATACATCAAGAAAATCTTAGCTCTCTTCCAAGGAGGGGATATTGGGCTAGACAAAGAGGATGAAGGTTGAATTTTTATCTGTCAACCCTATTAGTAAATAGGGGTTTGAGTGAATTTTCAAAAAGGCTTAATTGAGATATTGGACTGTAAACAAGAAGTTTTTAGTTGATAAGCTAATAAGTATTCATAATTTACGTTTTACCTTTGCTTGGATGAAAATGGCTGGATAAAGTCAGTAGAAGATTATAATGAAATTACTGGATAGACTTATTGTAAAAGATTTTCTCAAAACTTACTTTTTTGTGGTTTTGATGTTGATCATGATTGTCTTGGTGTTGGACTTCACCGAGAAGAATGATGCCTTTATCCGTAATGAGGTACCTACTTCCGAAATCCTGGAGTATTTATTTAATTATGGGCTTTATTTGAATAATCTGCTTACTCCGATTACAGTCTTTATCTCGGTGGTTTTTATTACTTCTCGGATGGCAGGAAGAACGGAGATCGTCGCCATATTGAGCAGTGGAGTGAGCTTTATGAGAATGTTGGTCCCTTTTTTAATGGGAGCTTCTTTGATTGCTGTGGCAAGTTTCCTTTTGAATGGCTGGGTCTTGCCCGGAGCTACTGAAGATGTATATGAATTTAAGCGAGAGTATTTAAAAGAAGACAGTCAGAGCCATTATCAAAACTTTCATGTTAAAGTGGCTCCTGATGTTTATGCTTATATTTCAAGGTATTATACCAGTTCAAAAACTGGGCGTTTCTTTACCTTGGAGCATATTAAAGACGGCGAGCTCTTGTCAAAACTTTCAGCAGAAAGTATTGTGTGGGATACTGTCGCTAATGCTTGGGAGGTACGAAACTGGAAGCTTAGAGTGTTAGGTGAAATGGGAGAGAAATACATGGAGGGAGATAAAATGGATACAGTGCTTTCCATCACTCCTGAAGATTTTGATCTTCCGTCAAATCACCATGAAACCTTGGCCCTTCCCGAACTGAATAAACAAATTAAGGTGTTGGAGGATCGCGGGGCAGATAATTTGAGCTTTTATAAGATTGAGCAATATGTTCGGTTTATGTCTCCTTTTGCCGCTATCATTCTGACATTTATAGGGGTGATCGTTTCATCTAAAAAGACTAGAGGTGGTTCTGGTTTTAAGATAGCGCTGGGTTTTATGCTGGCATTTATCTATATTATTTTGTTTTTGCTTTCGAGGACTTTTGCAGAGGCTGGGACTTCCTATCCCCTATTGGCGGTATGGCTTCCTAATCTGATTTTTGCTGTAACAGGTTTGGTGATGTATAAGACTGTTCCAAGATAAAACATATGGATACTAAAAGTGTCAAGGACTATATAATGCTTCATTTCGTAGTGTTGATTTGGGGTTTTACAGCCATTTTGGGTTTGTTGATCAGTATACCTGCGGTTGAAATTGTCTTTTATAGAACCTTGATGGCTACGGTCATACTTGGGATGGTTTTTGCTATCAAAAAAAGAAAACTAGGGCTTCCCTTTGATGAGTTAGCAAAGATTCTTGGTACTGGTGCTTTAATAGGACTCCATTGGATTTTATTCTTTGGGGCAGCCAGAATTTCTACAGCTTCCGTTTGTCTGGCTGGAATGGCCACTTGCTCGCTTTGGACAGCTTTTATAGAACCATGGGTAAATAAGGTTAAGATAAAATGGTACGAAGTGATCTTGGGGATAATGGTCCTGGCAGGGCTTTATGTAATTTTTAGCTTTGAGCTTCAATATTGGGAAGGGCTTTTAATGGCTGTTGGAGCTGCGTTTTTAGGGGCCTGTTTTACGGTAAGTAATGGGCGGCTTACGAAAAGACATTCCCCTTATTTAATTACTTTTTATGAGATGATGGGGGCATGCATTTTTACTGCCCTGTTTATGCCTTTTTATGTGAATTACTTCTCTGGAAACGGCACTTTGGAGATGGTGCCGACTTTAAGTGATTGGTTCTGGCTTTTCTTATTAAGTGGGGTATGTACGGTATATGCCTTTTCTGTTTCTGTAGAATTGATGAAAAGGTTAAGTGTGTTTGTGATTAATTTAACGGTGAATCTGGAGCCTGTCTATGGGATTATTTTGGCGGTATTGATTTTTGGCGAGGAAGAGCAGATGACTTCAGGATTCTATATAGGGGCCTTGATTATCCTTATATCTGTATGTTTATATCCGGTTTTTAATTATGTATATAAAAGGAGAAAGAATAAACAGTTGTTGCGCGTTCAATAAGTCCATCATCCTGATCTTAGAGGGGAGAATTTGATGCTTCAAATCTATAAACTTGAAGCATCATGTTTTTGCGCTAAAATTGAAGTTCTCCTTTAAAGGTGAAGTAGTCATTAGGCCAGTCTTCGAGGACGGGTTCCTTTTCGAAAAGTCCAAATATTGTTGATCCAGAGCCAGACATAGCGGAATAAAATGCGCCTTGTTCGTAAAGTTTTTCCTTTATGGAGGCAATTTCCGGGTATTTGGGGAATATGCTTTCCTCAAAATCATTTTTTAGTTGTTCTTTCCAGAGTGTGCGGTCTGCCAGCGTTTTTTTAAGGTCATAAACTGGTTGTTTAGGGCTTATCCCTGCATAAGCTTCCTTGGTGCCAATATGGATTTTCGGATTGACCAGGGCGATCCAACAGCCTGCAAGGTCAAGTTTTATTGGTTCTAAAATTTCACCTCTTCCGGTAGCGATCTTGGGGGTGTTTTCTATAAAAAGCGGGCAGTCGCTTCCCAATTGTGCGGCATAATCCTCCAGAAACCAATCTTCAAGGTGCAGATCAAAAAGGCTGTTCATCATTTTGATAGCAAAGGCACCATCTGCAGAGCCTCCTCCCAGCCCAGCTCCCATAGGGATGGCTTTGTGAAGGTGAATTTTGATATGAGGAAGTTCGTTAAAATCCTTTCTCAATAATTTAAGGGCTTTGAGAATGATATTGTCCTTTTCTTTTCCTGGTATGGCGAGCCCCGTTCCTGTAAAGGAAGTTTTATTAGCAGTGGATATTTCCAAAGCGTCACAAAGTGGGACGGGGATCATGCAGGTTTCAATATCGTGATAGCCGTCTTTTCTTTTTTTTGTAATATGTAGACCAAGATTGACCTTGGCATTTGGGAATTGTATCATATTGATAGGTAAAAGGATTTGTCTTGCAAATCTATTAAAAACAGGGTATTAATTTCGAAGGCTTTGCTTTATGTTATTTATAAATTTTGAATGAATGCTTGAATAATTGTCAAAACATTGGTTAGTGGACTGTTAAGTAGGTAAATTTTTAACAAAAATTAAATAAATTTAAAATTCAGAAGAAAATTCTGAAAAATGAATAAATCTTTTTTTTATAAAAGATAAAAAAGGGTAATACCTAAATAAGGTGTTTCATATTCCTGTAAATGTGTGGGTTTGCAATAGTTTAATTTTTGATTCAATTTAAAAAAAGAAATAAAATATTGTAAGTCTCAATTTAGGGTTTTACTTTTGTAAAGAAATTATAAAAAGTGAAGAGCAGAAACCACTAAACACACTAATAAACATGTTCAAAATAGTTAGCGTCATTAACCTTATCGTCATTCTCATTTTCAACTGTAAGTGAGGCGCTAAACTATTGTTAAAACATCCATAAAGCAATAAAGTGCCTCATCTCGTGAGGCACTTTTTTTTATAAAGATAATAACAGAATATTAGAGATAATATGAGTGATTTGAAGAAATATAGTTGGGAAATCAGTGATAATCAGGAGAATCCTGCTGCTATGGCGATGCTGTATGCGACTGGTATCAGTGATGAAAAGATGAAACAGCCTTTTGTAGGAGTGGCAAGTTGCGGTTATGAAAGTAACCCATGCAATATGCACTTGAACAGTTTTGCAAAGGATATTAAGGAGTCTGCAGATAAGGCAGATCTTTCTGGCTTTGTTTTCAATACCATTGGTATTTCTGATGGGCAATCAATGGGTACTTCAGGAATGAGGTACAGTCTTCCTTCTAGAGAAGTGATTGCAGATTCAATTGAATCATTCATTTTAGGACATTCTTTTGATGGAGTGGTGACTATTCCTGGTTGTGATAAGAATATGCCGGGTGTGGTGATGGGGATGCTTCGTATCAATCGTCCAGGAATCATGGTCTTTGGAGGTACGATCAGATCAGGAATTTATAAAGGTGAAAAGTTGAATATTGTTTCGGCTTTTGAGGCTTATGGTAAGAAGATAAACGGTCAGATTTCTGATGAGGATTATATGGGCGTTATCAAAAATGCCTGTCCTGGAGCGGGAGCTTGTGGAGGTATGTATACGGCCAATACCATGTCTTCAGCAATTGAAGCTATGGGGCTGTCTTTGCCATTCAGTTCATCCTATCCAGCTACCTCAAAAGAGAAAAAGGAAGAATGTAAAAATATAGGGAAGTATATCAAGCAATTACTTGCACTGGATATTAAGCCAAAAGATATCGTTACCAAAAAGAGCATTGAAAATGCTGTACGTGTTACTGTGGCTCTTGGAGGAAGTACCAATGCGGCTTTGCATATCTTAGCCATTGCGAGGACAGCTGGGATTGATTTTACCCTTGAAGACTTTAAGCGGATCAATGCTGAAACTCCTGTACTTGGTGACTTTAAGCCAAGTGGGAAATTTATGATGGAAGATCTTTATGAAATGGGCGGTTTGCCTGCTTTCTTAAAATACTTCCTGAATGAGGGGCTTTTGCATGGTGACTGTTTGACTGTAACAGGAAAAACCATGGCAGAAAACCTAGAGGGGATCGAGCCTGTGAAGACTTCAAAAGATAGTGTGATTCATCCATTGGATAATCCAATCAAAGAATCAGGACATTTATGTGTACTTCATGGAAACTTAGCGCCAGAAGGTGCCGTAGCCAAAATTTCCGGTAAAGAAGGAAAGTCCTTTACAGGGATAGCTAGGGTGTTTGATAGCGAGCCAGAGGCCAATGAAGCCATGAAAAACAAGGAAGTTCAGAAAGGTGATGTGGTAGTCATCCGTTATGTAGGTCCAAAAGGAGGACCTGGAATGCCAGAAATGCTCAAGCCTACTTCCATTATTATCGGAGCGGGGCTTGGTTCTGATGTGGCTTTGATCACAGATGGTAGGTTTTCTGGTGGTACGCACGGATTTGTTGTGGGGCATGTTACACCTGAGGCCTACTTGGGTGGTCCTATAGGTTTGATCCAAGATGGTGATAAGATCACTATCAGTGCCGAGACCCTAGAAATTAGTGTTGATGTTTCGGATGAGGAGTTTGAAGCAAGAAAGAAAAATTGGAAGAATAAAGACTTAAGTCATCTCCAAGGAACGTTAAAGAAATATGTCCAATTAGTGTCTACTGCGTCTGAGGGTTGTGTTACTGACAAACAGTAAAACAATAGACCAACCGACATAAGACTTAAACCTCAAATATAATTTAAATACACATGAAAGATTCGAGAATCAGAGGAGCTGAGATCGTAATCAAGTCTTTGGTAGCCGAAAACTCAGAATATATTTTCGGTTATCCTGGAGGAGCCATCATGCCAGTGTATGATGCGCTTTATGATTACGCGGACCAAATCAAGCATGTACTGACCAGACATGAACAGGGAGCTATCCATGCCGCTCAAGGCTATGCACGAGTCTCTGGTAAAGTCGGGGTTTGTATGGCTACTTCAGGGCCAGGCGCTACTAACCTGATCACAGGTATAGCAGATGCCATGATTGATAGTACTCCTCTGGTCTGTATAACAGGACAGGTTGCTTCTGCATTATTGGGTACCGATGCGTTTCAGGAAACTGATGTTGTGGGTTTTTCAATGCCAGGTACCAAATGGAATATCCAAGTACGTAGGGTAGAGGATATTGCTCCTGCCATAGCCAAAGGTTTTCATATCGCTAGGTCTGGAAGGCCAGGACCGGTATTGATAGATATTACCAAAGATGCTCAGAATGATTTGGGTGAATTCAATTATGTTCCTTGCTTGGGTATCCGGTCTTACAGACCTTATCCAAAGGTAAAGGAAACTCAAGTAGCCCAAGCTGCTGAGGTAATTAATTCAGCCAAAAAGCCTTATGTGCTTTATGGACAAGGTGTTGTGATTGGTAAAGCGGAAGAAGAGCTAAAAGCATTTTTGGATAAAACCGGAATACCCGCAGCCTGTACACTTCTTGGCTCAGGAGCTCTGAGTGAAGATCATCCTCAGTATGTTGGGAAATTAGGGATGCACGGGAACTATGCCCCTAATATGCTTACTAACCAATGTGATGTTTTGATCGCTATAGGGATGAGGTTTGATGATCGTGTGACTGGTGATTTGAAGCGTTATGCTAAGCAAGCCAAAGTGGTACACTTGGAGCTTGATAATGCAGAAATTGATAAAAATGTAAAGGCAGAAGTAGCTGTTTTGGGAGACTGCAAGGAAAGCTTGCCTATGCTTACAGAGAAAGTTAACCAAAACAGCCATGAGGAATGGCTAAAGGAATTTAGGACGTTAGAGGAGAAAGAAAAGAGCGCTGTGGTTTCTCTTGATCTTTTGCCTACCAAATCAGGTTTGACCATGGGAGAGGTCATCCGTTATATCAATGATTATAAGAAGGATGATGCTATTTTGGTTACTGATGTAGGTCAGCACCAAATGATTGCATGGAGGTACTTTAAGTATAAGACTACCAGGACACAGGTTACATCAGGAGGTTTGGGTACAATGGGCTTCAGTTTGCCAGCAGCTTTAGGTGCGCAATTGGCTGATTTAAACCGTCAGGTGGTTTGTGTTGTTGGAGATGGAGGTATTCAAATGACCATACAGGAACTAGGTACCATTATGCAAACCCAAAGCCCTGTAAAGGTGGTGTTATTGAATAATAACTTCCTGGGAATGGTAAGACAGTGGCAACAGCTTTTCTTCGATAAGCGTTATTCATTTACTGAATTGGATAATCCAGACTTTATTAAGATTGCAGAAGCCTATAATATGAAAACCTCTAAGGTTACAGAAAGGGAGGACCTTAGTGATTCGGTAGCAGAAATGATGATACATGATGGCCCTTATTTCCTTGAAGTAGTGGTGGAAAAAGAGGACAATGTATTCCCAATGATTCCTACCGGGTGTTCAGTTGAAGAAGTTAGATTAAGCTAAGCCGCATATTATGAATCGATATACAGTATCCCTTTTTACGGAGAATTTCATTGGTATTCTTAATAGAGTGACATTGATTTTCACTAGAAGAGGTGTGAATATAGATGCCCTTACAGCTTCAGAAAGTAAGGAAGATGGTGTGCATAGGATCACCATAGAAGTAACCACAACTGAAGAACAGGTAATTCAGATTGTAAAGCAAACTGAAAAAATAATCGATGTCATCAAGTCTTTTTACTATAAAGATGATGAGGTCGTTTATCAAGAGATCGCTCTTTATAAAATCCCTATCAGCAGTCTTGATCCAGGCTTGGAAAAAGTTATCAGGCAGTACAATGCCAGGATTATTTCTGCAGAAAAGGAATTTGTGGTGATCGAAATGACAGGTCATAAAGAAGACACCAAAGCTTTGTTGGAAATTCTTAAGGATTTCAATATCCTGGAATTTGCCAGATCAGGTAGGGTGGCTGTGGCCAAACCAATGGGAACAATTGAACAATATTTGAATAATTAAAACTAGAAACAATGAAACTGAAATTCGGAACAGTTGAAGAAGATGTAGTAACAAGAGAAGAATTTCCTCTTGAGAAAGCCAGAGAAGTACTTAAAGACGAAGTGATTGCTGTATTGGGCTATGGTGTACAAGGTCCAGGTCAAGCACTTAACTTGAAAGATAATGGTTTTAATGTAATCGTTGGTCAGCGAAAAGATTCCAAAACTTGGGACAAAGCTGTTGCTGACGGTTGGGTTCCTGGTGAAACGCTTTTTGAATTGGAAGAAGCCTGTGAAAAAGGTACTATCCTTCAGTTCTTGCTTTCTGATGCAGGTCAGATCGCTCTTTGGCCAACTGTAAAGAAACACCTTACTCCAGGTAAGGCATTGTATTTCTCTCACGGTTTCGGTGTGACTTACAATGATCAAACTGGTATCATCCCTCCAAAGGATGTTGACGTGATTTTGGTTGCTCCTAAAGGTTCTGGTACTTCTTTGAGAAGAATGTTTGTAGAAGGTAGAGGTTTGAACTCTTCTTTCGCGATCTACCAAGACGCTACAGGAAAAGCTAGAGAAAGAGTTATCGCATTGGGTATCGGAGTAGGTTCTGGCTACTTGTTCGAAACTGATTTTTACAGAGAAGTTACTTCTGACCTTACAGGTGAGAGAGGGACTTTGATGGGGGCTATCCAAGGTATTTTCGCTGCTCAGTACGAAGTATTGAGAGAGAATGGTCACTCTCCTTCTGAGGCTTTCAACGAGACTGTTGAAGAATTGACTCAGAGTTTGATGCCATTGGTAGCTGAGAACGGTATGGACTGGATGTATGCTAACTGTTCTACTACTGCACAAAGAGGTGCTTTGGATTGGTGGAAGCCGTTCAGAGATGCATCTAAGCCAGTATTCGAAGATCTTTACAAGAGCGTTAAAGATGGTAAGGAAGCTGCTAAATCTATCGAGTCTAACAGTAAGTCTGACTACAGAGTGAAGTTGGAAGAGGAATTGAAAGAATTGAGAGAATCAGAGATGTGGCAGGCAGGTGCTACTGTACGTAAGCTGAGACCAGAGAACAACTAATAACACTTAAGGGGAATGTTTCGGGAATTATATAAATACAAAATGGTGTTAAAATATGACGAGAAACTTTCCTGAAAGAAAAAATTCGGGAGGAATAGGAGAAAGAAATAATTCTGATTCCTATTCCTTCTGGACTTTATGACGATTGACAACAGAAGCGATGGAAAAGAAAACATTATTTGACAAAGTATGGGACGCGCACGTTGTGAAGTCAGTCCCTGACGGACCAGACGTGTTTTTCATAGATAAGCACTTTATCCATGAAGTAACCAGCCCAGTAGCCTTTCTTAATCTTGAAAAAAGAGGAAACAAAGTACTCTTCCCAGAAAGAACAGTGGCTACGCCAGATCACAATGTACCCACTATAGATCAGGAGAAAACCATAAAAGACCAACTTTCCCGTATGCAGGTGGAGAAGCTGCGAGAAAATTGTTCTAAGCATGGTATTGAACTTCATGACCTGGGTACTGACCACCACGGTATCGTTCACGTAATCGGGCCTGAATTGGGGATTACCCAGCCTGGGATGACGATTGTATGTGGAGATAGCCATACCTCAACACATGGAGCTTTCGGAGCTATTGCCTTCGGTATCGGTACTTCTGAAGTAGAAATGGTATTTGCTTCGCAGTGTATCATGCAGTCTAAGCCTAAGCGCATGAGAATTACAGTGGATGGTGAGCTAAATGAGGGAGTTACTTCTAAGGATATCATTCTTTACATCATCTCTAAAATCTCTGCCAGTGGAGGTACTGGATATTTTCTTGAATATGCTGGCTCAGCAATTCAAAGTTTAAGTATGGAAGCAAGAATGACCATCTGTAATATGAGTATCGAAATGGGTGCTCGTGGTGGTTTGATTGCTCCTGATGAAACGACATTTGAATACCTAAAAGGTAAAGAGCATGCACCAAAAGGTGAAGATTGGGACAAAGCCGTAGCTTACTGGAAAACCCTTAAAACCGATGAAGGTGCAGAATTTGACTTGGAGTATAAGTACGATGCAGCGGATATAGAGCCAATGATCACTTATGGTACTAACCCGGGAATGGGAATCAAGATCAAAGACAATATTCCTAGTACCGATGGTATGGAAGGAAGTAATAAGAAGACTTATATCAAGTCGCTTGACTATATGGGCTTTGCCCCTGGAGAGCCTATCAAAGGCAAAAAGATCGATTATGTATTCGTAGGTAGCTGTACGAATGGCCGTATAGAGGATATTCGAGCAGTAGCGGAGTTTGTGAAAGGTAAAAAGAAAGCAGAAAATATCACCGCTTGGATTGTTCCAGGTTCAAGAGAGGTAGAAAAACTAGCCATTAAAGAAGGTTTGGTTGATATTCTTGAAGAAGCAGGTTTCAAATTAAGACAACCTGGATGTTCCGCATGTCTGGCCATGAATGATGATAAAATTCCTGCTGGTAAATATGCAGTGTCTACATCAAATAGAAACTTCGAAGGTCGTCAAGGTCCAGGCGCTAGAACGCTTTTGGCTTCACCTTTGACAGTGGCAGCAGTAGCCATTACTGGTGAAGTAACCGACCCACGCGAAGTATAATCATCTAAAATTGATCAAAAATGGCTTACGATAAGTTTAATATATTAAATAGTACCGTGGTCCCATTGCCAACAGAAAATGTGGACACGGACCAAATCATCCCAGCCAGATTCCTAAAAGCTACCGAAAGAAAAGGTTTTGGAGAAAGCTTGTTCATGGACTGGAGATATGACAGTGAAGGAAATCCAAAGTCTGATTTTGTGCTAAATGATCCAACCTACTCTGGTAAGATATTGGTAGCAGGAAAAAACTTTGGTTCAGGATCTAGTAGAGAACACGCCGCTTGGGCTATCTATGATTATGGCTTTAGATGTGTGGTTTCTAGTTTTTTTGCTGATATTTTCAAAAATAACGCCTTGAATGTAGGGATTCTACCAGTAACCGTTTCTCCTGAATTTTTGGAAGAAATATTCACAGAGGTGGAAAAAGATCCTTCGACTAAAGTGGAGGTAAATATCGAAAAGCAGACTATTACGCTATTGAGCACTGGTAGTTTTGAATCTTTTGACATCAACACCTATAAAAAGGGGAACATGCAAAATGGCTTTGACGATATCGATTACCTTTTGAATATGAAGGATGAAATCGTTGCATTTGAAGCAGCAAAAAAAATATAAATAAAATTAGTAGCAGAAAGTTAGGAATGAATTCATGCCATGGTGCATAGTCATGGCATGAATATCTCTTTCAATAGATATATTAATATATAACTTTAGCATACTAGTTATTCAATACAAATTTTACAAATGCGTCTTCAAAAGAAAATAGAAATCATGGATACCACTTTGAGGGATGGAGAACAAACCTCAGGCGTATCCTTTTTGCCTTCTGAGAAGCTCCAGATAGCTAAATTGCTTTTGGAGGAACTGAAGGTGGATAGGATTGAAGTGGCTTCCGCCAGGGTTTCTGAGGGAGAACTGGAAGGGGTGAAGAAAATCACGCATTGGGCTTCAGAAAAGGGGTATTTGGATAAAGTTGAGGTACTGGGGTTTGTGGATACGCCCGCCTCAGTAGATTGGCTGACCGAGGCAGGCGCCAAGGTGCTCAATCTACTTACCAAAGGTTCCCTGAATCACCTAACCTACCAATTGAAAAAAACACCTGAGCAACATTTTAGTGATATTGCCAAGTGTATTGCATATGCTGCTGAAAAGGGTATTTCGGTAAATGTATATCTGGAAGACTGGAGCAGTGGCATGCGTAACAGCAAGGATTATACCTTGAGATTAATCGAGTTTTTGGTTGGGCAAGGTGTTCGCAGGATTATGCTTCCCGATACTTTGGGACTTCTTAAACCTGCTGAGGTGGCCCATTTTGTTTCGGAAGTGACGGGCAGTTATCCAAACGTTCATTTTGATTTCCATGCCCATAATGATTATGACCTATCTGTAGCCAATGTTTTGGAAGCAGTGAACAATGGGATTTCAGGAATCCACAGTACCATAAATGGTCTTGGAGAACGTGCAGGAAATGCTCCACTAGAAAGCATTGTAGCTAGTATCACTGACTTTACAGATGTACAGTTAAATGTCCAAGAAAATAAAATCTACCGTATCAGTAAATTGGTAGAGCAGTTTTCTGGACTTCATATTCCCTCTAACAAACCAGTAGTAGGTGAAAATGTGTTCACCCAGACCGCAGGTATTCATGCCGACGGTGACAATAAAAAAAATCTTTATTTTAATGACCTGCTTCCGGAGAGATTTGGAAGGACAAGGAAGTATGCCCTAGGTAAGACTTCTGGAAAAGCCAATATCCTTAAGAACCTGATGGAACTGGGAATTTCCCTTGAACCTGATGAATTGACCAAAGTGACTCAAAAGATCATTGAATTAGGTGATCAAAAAGAAAGAGTTACAACAGAAGATTTGCCCTATATCATTTCTGATGTATTGCAGAATAATTCTATCAAAAAGGATATTAGCATAGAAGGTTATCATATGACCCATTCTAAGGGATTAAAGCCAACCGTGCAGTTGCGATTAAAGATCAAGGATAAGTTTTATGAAGCTCATGCCTCAGGAAATGGACAGTTTGACTCTTTTATGCTTGCGCTTCATAAGATATACCAATCATTGGAAAAGCCACTTCCAAAGTTAACAGACTTTAGTGTGAGTATTCCACCAGGAGGAAAAACCGATGCATTTGTGGAGACGGTAATCACTTGGGAATTAGGAAGGATTTTTAAGACTAAAGGCTTGGATAGCGACCAGACAGTGGCGGCAATGATGGCCACTGAGAAAATGCTCAACATCATTGAACAAATCAATACAGGAAAACCAGAAAACAAGAATTTATATGGAAATGAATCTAGCGCTATTACCGGGTGACGGTATTGGCCCTGAAGTGATCGATCAGGCAGTAAAGGTGGTTAAAGCAGTTGGTCAAAAATTTGGCCATACGATTTCTTTTAAAGAAGCAGTTGTAGGTGCTGCAGCTATTGATGCTACTGGAAACCCTTACCCTGATGCAACCCATGAGGTTTGTATGCAGTCAGATGCCGTATTGTTTGGCGCTATTGGTGACCCAAAGTATGACAACGATCCAAAAGCTAAGGTAAGACCTGAACAAGGCTTGTTGGCCATGAGAAAGAAATTGGGACTTTTCTCTAATGTAAGACCTACATTCACTTTCCCTTCATTGATCCATAAGTCTCCATTGAAAAAAGATCGTATCGAAGGAACTGATTTTGTGTTCTTAAGGGAATTGACAGGAGGTGTCTATTTTGGTGAGCCTAGAGGAAGAAATGAGCAAGGTACTAAGGCTTTTGATACCAATGTTTACTCTAAAGAGGAAGTAGAAAGATTGGCCAGAATGGGCTTTGAATTCGCTCAGAAGAGAAGGAAATTATTGACCTGTGTAGACAAAGCCAATGTAATGGCTACATCTAGATTGTGGAGAGAAACCGTTCAGGAGCTAGAAGCTGAATACCCTGATGTAAAAGTGGAGTATGAATTTGTTGATGCTGTAGCCATGAGGTTGATCCAGTGGCCTAAGGCTTATGATGTGTTGATCACAGAGAACCTTTTTGGTGATATCTTGACTGATGAGGCAAGTGTGATCTCAGGATCTATGGGCTTGATGCCATCTGCATCTTTGGGAACTGATGTGAAATTGTTTGAGCCTATTCACGGTTCTTATCCTCAAGCTGCTGGTAAGGATATTGCCAATCCGTTGGCGACTGTACTTTCTGCAGCCATGATGTTTGAATATGCCTTTGATCTTCAGGAAGAAGCCAAAGCCATTTCTGATGTGGTTAATCTTTCTCTTGCTGAAGGGGTAGTTACTGAAGATATTGCTGAAGGTGGAAAGTCTTATAAGACCTCAGAAGTAGGAGACTGGTTGGCTGAGCAAATTTTGAAATAATTAGTTTGCCGCTGATATGAATAGTTATGACGGAGTCCTATGAGGGCTCCGTTTTTTGTTAGGTACTTATTATACATAATTTTTTATATTGAGTTATTATGAAAGAACAGTTCCTCCATTTCGTGCTCAAAATAATATCTCTTAATCAGGATGAGCAGGAGAAGTTGACTTCAATTTGTGATATTACTCATTTGAAAAAGGGAGAACTATGGCTTAGGGAAGGTCAAATTCCCAAATCTTTTGCTTTTTTAGCACAGGGAATATTGAGAATTTACTATGCGGATGATCAAGGGAGCTATGTTACAAAAAGCTTTTTCCAAAAGGGAAGTGTTGTCTCGGCTTATACAGCTATGCAGGGGAATGAAGCAGCTTATTTTAATATAGAAGCATTAACTGAAACTGTTTTGGTAGAAGTGAATTATCAGAAATGGTTGGAAATGTATCATACTAACTCTGGTTGGAAAGATTTTTTGCTAACATTACTTACCAAGGGATATATCAAAAAGGAAAGGCGTGAGAGGGAATTGTTACAGCTTTCTGCTGAAGACCGTTACAATAATTTTTTGAATGAATATCCGGATCTTGACAAAAAAATAAATCAGCATTATATCGCATCCTATCTAGGAATCACTCCTGTAGCTTTGAGCCGAATAAGAAAAAAAATGGGTTTGATTAACATGGGTTAATGAAATTGACTCTTGAAGCTGCTTAATTGTAGAAAAAAACGATTATGCAACTTCATAACAATACCATATTTATTACGGGAGGGAGTTCGGGAATAGGACTAGAATTGGCTAAGAGGTTTATTGAAAAAGGGAATAAGGTACTGGTCTGTGGTAGGTCCAAGGTAAAATTGGATAAAGCAAAGCAAATGCTTCCTGAATTAGTTGTCTATCAATGCGATATTTCTGTCAAAAAAGAATGCAGAAGGCTGTTTCAAAGAATTTCAGTTGAGTATCCAGATTGTAATGTGCTGATCAATAATGCTGCAATTGTTCATAGGACGAATTTTCATGAGGATGAGGATATGGTCAATAAGGCTGAACTTGAAATAGCTACTAATTTGATCGCTCCTATAGTCTTGACCAAGTTGTTTTTGCCCTTACTTCTCAAAAATTCCGGTTCGTATATCATTAATATTTCATCAGGATTGGTCTATAGTCCAAAAGCTGCATACCCCATTTATAATAGTACTAAAGCAGGTTTGCATTCGTTTTCCCAAACGATGCGTATGCAGTGTGAGCATTCCTCCCTTAGTTTGGTTGAAGTATTTATGCCAGTGGTGGATACTCCTTGGCATAGTGGCAATGTGCCTCAAATGGCTATTAGCGTGGATCAAGCTGTGCGTAAAATGTTAAAGGGGCTTGAAAAGGGACAGATGGAAATAAAAGTAGGGAAGGTGAAAATGCTTTATTGGTTACACCGGTTTTTTCCTTCTTTGGCATCAAAAGTCATTAATTGAGGCAATTAATGTCCATCTTAGCAGCCCTGGCCCAAATTTCTTTTATTAAAAGTACTATTCTAGTAATTTCATTCAGATATAAAAAAAACAATTATGAGTAGGGAAGTAATACTTTATATCGCCATGAGTTTGGATGGCTATATTGCTACAGAAGATGATAATATCGACTTTTTGTCCAAGGTGGATGTGCTAGGGGAGGATTATGGATATGGTGATTTTCAGCATCAGGTAGATACATTGATTTGGGGAAGAAAGACCTATGATAAGCTATTGTCCTTTGGTATTCCTTTTCCACATAAAGACAAGAAATGTTATGTGCTTTCAAAGAGCAGAACCGGGAGGAATGAGGATATAGAGTATTATGGTGGAGATTTGGTTGAATTAATTTCCAAGCTGAAAAATGAGGAAGGTAAAAATATTTACTGTGATGGTGGAGGTGAAGTAGTTTTTAGTCTGTTAAAGAATAAGTTGATAGACAAAATGATCATATCCATTATTCCCCATTTATTAGGAGCAGGTAAAAGACTTTTTAATGATGGAAGGCCAGAGCAAAGTATGGATCTGATGAAAAGTGTTTCATATCCTTCAGGCTTGGTGCAGCTATGGTATGATATGAAAGATTAAATGAGGAGCCATATATAGAGCATTGTCGATCCATATATGGCTTTTAAGGCTTTAACTTTTCATGATTTTCATCATTTCGGCAACACCTTCAAGATACCGATCAGTTACTTCATCGTCTGGTGTGATGTCCCAGTTATTTTCTATTCCGTTCCCGCCAAGCATAATGCCGTCTTTTCTAGGTATAAAATATACGCCAGACATACTTGCCCTATAAGTTAATTCAGGTTGGGGGATTAGAAAGCAAAGCTGTCCTGAAATGGGCATCATTTCTTCGTCTCCAAATAACTCAAGGGAGCCTAGTCCTGTACAATTGGCGATGCATTTTTGTGGAAGCGCATCGATGTCCTCTGGTTTATTGAAAGTCTTAAATTCGATTTTACCTCCTGCCAGAAGGAAATCATCCCGTAGCATTTTCATAAAGATGGGGATATTGAAAATGGTGGTGGGAGATTTATAGACATGCTTTACTTTAAATGGATTATCTCTATGGTTCAGCTGGTTTGGTGAAGGATAAAAGTTCATTTCATGGCTGAAAAGCTGGGCTTTGGCAGCATATTTTTGATGACCATTATTTGAGGAATGGTCATTGGATGCAATATGGTAGTTCTCCATCCAATTGACCATTTGGTTGATGCCCAACAATCTTTGAAAGGTGTTGAAAGAATGGGAGCAGGCCTGCTGAAACATCTCCGTGAAGGCTGGAGTAATGTTCTCCTTTAAAATCAGTCTGGAAGTCGGTGACCAGGTTCCTGTGGCCATGGCTGAGGTGACTCTAGGGAAAACTTCTTTGGTGTAAATGGTGACATTATAGCCTCTGTCTTGAAGGGTTCTGGCCGTAGTCAAACCAATGATGCCACAGCCTATTACTGCAACTTCTTTGCTGTATAAAGTGTCAATGATATCAGCAGCAATTTTTGAAGTGCCCCAAGAAAGTGACCACCCACTGCCTCCATGGCCATAATTATGAACAATTTTTTTATTGTCCAATTCTTGCAATTCAATTCTCGGTCCCTTTTTTCTAAATGGCCTTAAGCCTACAGATTCTTTTATGACTCGCTTTTTAGAAACATTTACCTTGGGAAGGCCTTTTGAGGAATTGATATAGAAATTGCCGTCTGACCCTGTAGGGATATAGCGGGTACAAGCTCCAAGACCTAAGCCTGTACTTAAGCCTACCAATGTGGCTTTCCTAATAAAGTCTCTTCTGTGATTTTTCATTGATTACCCTTTTGTTTGAGTTGTTAAATATTAATTGGCTTATTATTTAAACTTATAAGGGTAACTATAGGGAAGTAATTAGAGCTTGGTCATCTCTTTCCTAAATTATGAAAATTTTATTGATATTCTAGTTTTGTTGAAGAAAAAGTCGTTAATGTCGGTTTTATTTACAAAAGCATTAAAAAAAAATGATCTTATTTGGAACTAGAAATTGCCACCAAGTTGTCCTAAATAAATAAAAGGGATAAAAAAAAGCTCCCTTTTGGGAGCTTTAAAGATTATTTCAAGTCTGTAAGCTTTTCCATGATATCTTCAGAGATGCCGGTGCTGGAATAACCGCCATCGTGGTATAAGTTCTGCATGGTAACCATTCTGGTATAGTCAGAGAACATGGTGACGATATACTCTGCACAGGCTTCGGCAGAGGCATTCCCTAGTGGAGAAAGTGACTCGGCAAAGTTAAAGAAAGAGTTGAATCCTCCAATTCCTGAACCCGCAGTAGTCACTGTAGGTGATTGAGAGATGGTGTTTACCCTAACTTTTTTATTTTTACCATATCTGTATCCAAATCCTCTGGCAATACTTTCCAATAGGGCTTTGGCATCAGCCATATCCGTATAAAATGGATAGACTCTTTGGGCAGCGATATAAGAAAGGCCTACTATAGAACCCCATTCGTTCATTACATCTTGCTTTTCTGCTACTTGCATCATCTTATGGAAAGACAAGGCAGAAATATCATAAGACTTCATGGCCCAATCATAATTAAGGTCTCCATACTCTCTGCCTTTTCTGATATTTGGAGACATTCCAATAGAGTGCAATAAGAAGTCAAAGTTTCCACCTAAGAATTCCTTTGCTTCTGCATATAGTTTTTCGATGTCTTCTACTGAAGTGGCATCAGCAGGGATGACGATGGTATCACATTCTTTTGCCAATTCTTGGATTGCACCCATTCTCATAGCGATAGGGGCATTGGTAAGGACAAACTTAGCTCCTTGCTCTTTAGCCTTTAGAGCGGTTTTCCAGGCAATAGAGTTTTCATCCAATGCACCGGTAATAATTCCTTTTTTTCCTTGAAGTAGATTCTCAGGCATGATATGTTTTTTAATTGATTTCGCTTAAATAATCCGTAAAAATAAATAAAATTTTAGGCAAACTTACGTGATTGATATGATAAATGTCTTTCTCTAACTTTCTAGGAAGAAAGATCAGGTTTTACTTTAATAGATCCATGGCACTTTTAAGTGCAGATTCTGAAGGGTTGGCTCCTGCAATCATTTTTGCAATTTCTGTTATCCGCTCCTCTTCATCTAAAGTACGGATCTTACTAATGGTTCGGTCTGAACTATTGTCCTTGTAAACAAAATAATGCCTATCTCCTTTAGCTGCTACTTGAGGTAAGTGACTAATACAAATAACCTGATGGTTCTCTGCTATTTGCTGCATCATCAATACCATCTGTAAGGCCACTTCACCGGAAATCCCTGTGTCTATTTCATCAAATATCAATGTCGGGAGGGCTACCTTGTCGGCCATGATATATTTAATGGCAAACATTAATCTGGAGAATTCACCACCTGAAGCAACCTGTCGGATAGCTTGTGGCTTGACTCCTTTGTTGGCTGAGAACATGATTTCGACCTCATCTGTGCCATTTGAGCTAGGTGCTATTCGGTCATGTGAAAATTCTATTTTTGCATTTTCCATACCCAGCTGGCCTAGAAGTCCTGTTATTTCCTGAGCAAATTCCTTGAAGCTTTTTTGACGTTTTTTGGAAAGCACCTCTCCCGCTTTTAATAGGCTTTGCCATGCTTGATCGGTTTCATTTTTCAAGCGCTCCAATTCTTCATCTAAATGATCGATCTGAAAGGCCTTTTCAGCCAGCTCTTTTTCCAGTTCCATCAATTCTTCCACAGACTGAAGACCATGTTTCTTCTGTAGTTGGTAGATCTTGCTCAGTCTTTCCCTGATTTCTTCCAGCTTTTCAAAATCAACCTCTATCTTACTGTCCTCATCCTCTAAGGTGGCAGAAATATCATTGACCTCGATGCATACACTTTCAAATCGCTCTTTGAGCTCAACGAATCTGTTGCTAAAACGGCCCAGTTGCTGAAGTCCCTGGTTGACTTGCATCAGTAGGGTAGTGGCAGCAAGTTCATCACCATTCAATAATTGGAGGTTTTCATTGATTTTGGCTTTGATTTCCTCCGCGTTATCGAGGATTTCCTGCTCATTTTCAAGTTCTTCTTGTTCTCCTTCTTGCAAACTGAGTGCAGAAAGTTCCTCCAGTTGGAATTGATTGAAATCAGCTTCTTTTCTTAGTTCAGCTGCTTCATGGGCAAGTTTATCAAATGCTTTATTGACTTTTCTATAGGTTTTGTATGCTTGATTGTATTGTTCTCTTTCTGCTTGGGTTTGGGCAAAGGCATCAATTAGGTTTAATTGATATTCTCCAGCTCCCAAAAGTAGGGTGTCGTGCTGGGAGTGAATATCCATTAAGGATTTTCCTAGGTTTTTTAGCACTTCCAGTTTTACTGGTGTGTCATTGACAAAGGCCCTTGATTTGCCTGAAGGAGCTATTTCCCTTCTAATGATACATTGCGACTCAAAGTCCAAATCTTCTGATTCAAAATAGTGTTCCAGCCCATAATTGAGGATGTCAAATTCTCCTTCAATAATACATTTTTTAGAATCATTGAAAAGGGATTTGGTGTCGGCCCTATTTCCTAATAATAGTCCCACCGCACCTAGCATGATGGATTTACCTGCTCCTGTTTCACCAGTAATCATATTCAATGAACTGGAAGGCGTCATTTCCAAAGTTTCAATTAATGCATAATTTGAAATGCTCAGGCTTTTTAGCATACTGTAATAATGTTTTTCTTTGATTGGAGGTAAAAGTAAGCAAAAACCAGCTATCCTTTGAGGATGTCATTGTATTTTCTGGCATTGTTAGGGTCTACTTTAAGCAGAATATCAACAGCCTGTTGTTGGATTTCCTCTGGTGCATTTTTGAGTACTTTACTGATTTCATCAGATTTGGCATCCATAAAAGATATTGCCAAAATACTATTCGGTATAGTACGGTTTACTTCTTCCAGTTTTTGAAGGGCAGCTAGGATGTTTTTGTAAGCATCTTCTGGAGACTTAGTCAATTGGTCCATACCCATTCTATGATATAGATAATAGGCCTCCCTGATGGAGCGGGTAACCTGTGAACTGTAAAGTTCGTCCATCAGCCAATAGCGGTTTCTTCTATTGCTCGGACTTTGTTCCCAGCCAGGTCTTGAAGATTGCTGAGCATTGGATACAATATTATTGGCAATCTCCAAATAGGGCTCTCCCCCCTCAGGGGAAAAGGTGTCATAATCTATCCCAATGACAATATTGGCGTAATAAGCCAAAAGGGAAGTTATTTCGCTCAAATGGGAATACCTATTGAATTCCATGGGCTGTGATTCAAGAAATTCAAAACTCCAATTTCTGTCTACAAAGTTGAAGGTAAGGCTTTCATAGCTCGTGCCATAGATAGGGCGGACGGCTTGTATTTGTACGGTAGCTTCAAAGAAACCGACTTGAGGCATGTCATTAATCGTGATCAAAATATTCCCTTTGATGCGCTCTTCTTGGGTAAACTGGTCATTGGTCCAGCTTCGTCCATTTAAAAACTGCTCAAAGGAGTTTTTCATTTGATCAAAAATATCTTTGTTTTGGGTTCTGGCCCTGTCGCTATTGATCGCAACCGTAAAGTTGAGTTCCTGCGCTGCAACCTGAAATGTGGATATAAAGCATAAAAGTAAAATCAGTTTGATCCTCATATTCTTTGGGTAATGCTTAAATATAAAAATAATGTTCTAATCAGTTTTCTGGATCCAGTTGTTTTTTTAACGAGTCAATAATTAAATCGGCGATTGCAGATTTGGGTAATAAGTCAGTGACCTGCTTTTGGCCTGATTGATGAAAGATCGTTACTTTATTGGTGTCATGTTTGAAACCTGCCCCTGAATCATTCATGGAATTAAGTACAATAAAGTCAAAGTTCTTCTTTTTTAGCTTGGCTTGGGCATTCTCTTCCTCCTGGTTTGTTTCCAATGCAAAGCCAATATGGAATTGGCCTTCTTTTTTTACTCTACCCAAGCTTGCTGCTATGTCCACGTTTTTCTTTAGGACTATGGACATGCTTTCTTCATTTTTTTTGATCTTTTCTTTGGCCGGATCAGCTGGGGTATAATCGGCCACAGCTGCCGCAAAAATACAAATGTCCATATGAGGATGCACAGCTTGGGCAGCCTTGTACATGTCTTGGGTGCTCGTTACTGGACTTATTTTGATATTAGGATGGTTGACCTCGATATGGCTTGGTCCTAGGATCAGGTCAATTTTGGCCCCACGACTCGCGAGGTTTTCAGCAAGGGCGACACCCATTTTTCCACTGGAGTGATTGCCTATGAATCTCACCGGATCTATGGCCTCTTGGGTTGGTCCTGCAGTGATCATTATTTTTTTACCTTCAAAATCTTTTGACTTGTTGAAGTGATGAATGATCTTTTTCAAGATGTGCTCAGGTTCCATCATTCTACCTTGACCACTGAGTCCACTGGCCAATTCTCCGCTTTCTGCGTCCAAGATGATATTGCCATATTCCTTTACTACAGCAAGATTTGATCGAACAGAGGGGTGTTGGTACATGTCCAAGTCCATTGCAGGAGCCAGCATTACTGGGCAGCGAGCTGAAAGATAAGTAGCGGTAAGTAAATTGTCAGAATTGCCCTGGGCAAGTTTGGAAAGGGTACTTGCACTAAGCGGGGCTATAAGAAAAATGTCTGCCCAAAGTCCCAGTTCTACATGGTTGTTCCATTCACCGGTTTCATTTTTATGAAACTGGTGATATACTGGTCTTTTGGAAAGAGTAGATAATGTCAGAGGGGTAATAAAGTCAAGAGCAGAAGTACTCATAATGATTTGTACTTCTGCTCCTTCTTTGACCAGTAATCTGGTTAAGTGAGCTGCTTTATAGGCGGCAATGCTTCCTGTAACAGCAAGTAATACTCTTTTGCCTTGCAGCTGCATGATGATTATTCTTCTTCTGAATCAATATTCGGGTTACGGAAGTGGACTTTGTCATCCATAAACTCTTCCATGGCCAAATTAGTAGGCTTTGGCATTCTTTCGTAGAATTTGGAAATCTCTATTTGTTCCTTGTTTTCAAAAACTTCTTCCAAATTGTCTACAGTAGAAGCAAATTCAGATAGCTTGTTGTTTAATTCTTCTTTGGTAGCCAATGAGATTTGCTTGGCTCTTTGAGCTACGATATGAAGGGACTCATAAAGGTTGCCAGACTTTTCGGCTACTTTGTCCAAGTCTCTAGTGATAATTGAAGGATTAACTGCCATATTGATATAAAGTTTATTTTCTATTTGATCGAATTATTTGCTGCCAGCATTGGCAGGCTTTATTGCTTCTTCTAGCTCAACTTCTTCTTCCTTTTCTTCTTGTTGTTCTTTTTTTAGAGCGGCTTCTCGGGCTTTGATTTCCTCATACTGCTTTTTCAGCTTTTGATGGGAATTCAATTCAGACCTTGATTGCTCAATCAAAGAAATTACTTCATTATTGAAATCACTAGAAGGATATTTTCTCTTGAAATCTTCTCCAAATTCAATGGCATCCTCAAGTCTTTCTTCTTTTTTATTAAAAACACTTCTTTCAGCATAAGCTGTGCTTACCTCTACTAACTTATAAGCTAGCTCTTCATTGTGTTCACTGTTTGGATACCTTTTGGCAAAATTTTGGAAGTTAACTATACAAGCCAAGTAGAATTGACCGGGGAAAAGCCCTTCTGTAAGTCTATAGTACATTTGAGACTCTTCGTAAGCCTTTTTCTCAAACCTTGACTGAAGATCTGTCACCATGCTCATCGCACGTTCGTAAGAATCTGATTCTGGGAACCTGTTGATGAATTGTTGGATGGCCGATACAGCCTCTTTGCTGCTCTTTTGGTCCAAATTATAGTCAGGAGCATCCATGTATAGGGAGTAAGCATGCATAAATAATGCTTCCTCTGCCATTGGACTTCGGCTATAGCTTTGGTAGAAATTGTTGAAATAACTTGCTGCTTCTATATATCTTTTTAATCTGAAATGGGCGTACGCATAGTTGAACTGGGCCAATTCAGACTTTTCGCTTCCACGGATTACTGGTAATACCTTATCGTAAAGGATAATGGATTTACTGTACTCACCTTCTTGGTAGTATTCGTTGGCCGCAGTGTAAACGTCATCCCAGTTGGTACTTTTCTCCAGCTTGTAAAACTTGCCGCAGGAACCTAATGAGATGATGATTACAAATAGTAATGTATACTTAATAACTGTGTTCATCATTTTCAATCTGCAAATATAAGGGAATTTGATTCTGTATCAAAGTTAGTTAGCGTGTATCTAGCAAGGATTATTTTTTGACAACGAGCTTCTTGGTGACTATATTTTTACCGTTGACAATCAAGGTGTATAAATATACCCCAGGGTTAAAGTCACTGACATTGATCAGAAGTGTTTTTTGTTGGGGGGAAAGCGTCAATTCTTCAATTGGGTTTCCAATAAAGCTATTGATCGCCAGTTTAATTGTAGCATTAGGATCTTTTATCTGATAATCTATTTGGGCAATTCTATTACTTGGATTGGGGTAAACTTCACCAAAAGATATAGCTTCATGATCTACGATTTCAGCATCTTTAGGCGCGAAGACTTCATATACCCCTTCTATGATGAATACATCACGAAGATTCTCGGTATTGGAGAAATGTAGGTCAAAAGTACCTTTAGTTTCCGTAATTCCCGTGCTGAATTCTATATAAAGATCTGTGAATATCTCACCTGGTTCAAGGCTTATTTTAATTTTAGCCAGATCTTTTCTAGGATCAAAACATTGTTCTCCTATACACAAACTAATATCTTGAGAGGAACCGATTTCACCACGCATGAATTTCAAAACATATTCCTTTGCTTCGTCGGAATCATTTTGAAGAATAATGGATTGTCTTTGGGTACTATTGATTTTTCCGGTGAATTGGGCTTTATCGCTTAGTACACGCACCTGTCTTGCTTCAACTGCGGACAGTTGAAAAAAGATAAAAAACATGGTGAGTAGCGATAAAAAATTTTTCATGTAAATGTTATTCCAATAAGATGTTCTTTTAATCCGTTGTAATCCTTTATGTTATACGTATAAAAATACCGATAAGATTTGTTCTTTTAAAAGATTTGCGGTTAAAAAATGTTAACCCCTGTAAAATTTATTTAAATGGTAATCGTTTTGGCTGTTTTTAAGGGAAAAGCTTAAGGAGTTTTTATGTTTTTATTTTGGCTATTTAACCATTCATTTATGATTTCTTGAATTTCATCCTCGTTCGGGTAAGGGATTCTGATGTTTGGTTCATTGAATAGGTTGGATGGATTTTCTTCCTTTTCACGAGGTTTTCTCCATTCATTAATCATTGCCATATCAGGCCTTTCCTCAATGCGCCATGAAAACCCTTTTAGTTGGGTGACCTTTTCAGTGATAAGGTGTGGTGGGATAAAAGATGCTTCTGGGTTTATGGTATGATTGATTTTACTCACATTCCCATTTTCAAAATGCATGATTATTTTGCCACATAGTAATGTGTTGATACCCTGAACAGTGGTGTCGTTTTCCAATGCGTAATATAGTGACTCTCCATTGCCATCAACATCTAATCTGGATATGTCCCCTTCTGCAAAGTGACCAGTCATTTGCCTCCCTTTGATTTGGTTAAAGTTGGCAATGGTGTCTGCTGTAATCACAAAGGAGTTTTCTTTAAGAAAAACCTTGTCTATGTCTTCATTGGCAATTACAAAATTTATGCTGTCTGCCGATATTTGGCTTTTATTGTTCCAAAGCAAGGGGTCCCTGTAAAGATAGATAGTGGAGTCAGAATAAACATATGCTGTTGAGTCTGCCCTGCCGGATAAATTCCCTTTGATCATTCTTGTGTTTGGGAATGCAAGCATGTACCTGTTTTCTGCAGATTCGCTGTCTTGACTGATCAAGGTGTCAGCGGCCATGTAGAGCGTGTCCTCCTTGAAATATTTTTGAACAAGTGCATTGCCAAATACCTCAGAGTATTTTCTGCCTTCCCAGTATTGTCCCTTGTCACCAAATATTTCAAGGTTCCTTTCTTTGTTGAAGATGCTGACATTTTCTCTGGCTTCATAATACTTCTTGGTATCATCATAAAATAGGGTGTCGCCAGAGACCCTGCTGGTT
This sequence comes from Echinicola salinicaeni, assembly GCF_014280965.1. GTDB lineage: Bacteria > Bacteroidota > Bacteroidia > Cytophagales > Cyclobacteriaceae > Echinicola > Echinicola salinicaeni. Next base: position 142,223 of record NZ_JACODZ010000007.1, on the reverse strand, counting down.
TCATTTTCAACATCACCTTGGAAGAACCTAAATAATTTGTTTTGTGTGTCATAGAAACTGCCCTTTTTGGCATTCAGCTCATCTCCTTCTGGGGATCTTATATTGGTTAATCCTTCAGTTTCTGCTGTTTTGTTGAGGGTATAGTAATAAAGTATATTGGATTTAAGGGTGTATTCAGGGTTGATCAGTATGACATTGTCTTGGAAAGTTATTTTTTCTATCTGTGTTTCATAGCGGCCTTTTTGGCTGGTCAGAACATTGGTGGAGTCCACTACTTTGCCAAAATTATAATAATCAGCTATGCCATGCCTTCTGTCATAATCTAGGAAGTCAGTGTAAAGTGTGGTGCTGGCTTTTTTGAATACCACATTGTCCCTAAGTTTTGCTAGCTGTGTATTTCCGTCATAATCTGCGTAGCGGCTAGTGCTGGAAACAGTATCTACAGGGTTGTTCATTCTGACATTCCCAAAAAGCTTGGCCTTGTTTTCCTTTTCATAGAAATATGCCGAATCACAATAAATCATGGTGTTATCCTGTTTCATCACCACGTTATTGATCAGCTTTTGGATATTACCTACAGATCGAAGCCTGTCGGACTTAATGATCTTCAGGGTTTTTGAAGCTTGGTTTTGAGCCTGGCTGAATTCAAAGCTGAAAATTAAAAATATCAGTGAAAGGAAGTATGTTGGATTCTTTTTTAGCATTCTGGTTTATATGAACGACAAAATTAATCAAAAATGGTATTTTTGGTTTATGCTTGATCAGTTTATCCAACATATACGGGGAAAAAATCTTTTAGATACCAGTAAGCGCTATCTTTTGGCCATTAGTGGAGGGATTGATAGTGTTTGTTTGGCTGTGCTATTGAAAAAAGCACAGATTAATTATACGATGTTGCATTGTAATTTTGGCTTGAGGGGAAATGAAAGCAATGGCGATGAGCATTTCGTTCAAGAACTTGCCAAAAGCTTGAAGGTGCCGTTATATGTGAAATATTTTGATACAAAAGCGTATGCTGCTTCCCAAGGTGTTTCCACCCAAATGGCCGCTAGAGAGCTTCGCTATCATTGGTTTGAAGAAATCCGTAGGGAAGAAGGCTTTACAGGTATAATAGTGGGACACCATGCTGACGACCAATTGGAAACTATTCTTTTGAATTTACAGAGAGGAACAGGTATAGAAGGAGTATATGGCATGTCTGATATTAGAGATCATATCATACGGCCATTATTGCCGTTTGGGCGGAAGGATCTTGAGGAATATGCCGCCAAAAAAGGTATTGCCTGGAGAGAAGACAGCTCCAATAAGGAAAGTGATTATAAAAGGAATTTTCTAAGGAATGAGGTTTTGCCATTGATGAAGTCCCAGGATCCTTTAGTGGAGGATAAGCTTCATCAAAGTTTTGATAGATTAAAAGATACGGGACGGGCATTTTTTTACCTGTACGATGCTTGGTTGAACAAGAATGTCAAAGAAGAAAACCAAGTTCTTTTTATGAAAAAGTCCGTATTGGATAATGTGCCGGGTAAGAAATCATTGCTGTATTATTGGTTGAGAAATTATGGCTTTAATTCGGACCAGGTGGCAGATATGTTGGTGGTGATTGAGGCTGGCGAAGTAGGGCGTAGGTTTACAGGCAAGTCATATATGGTAAATATTGATAGGGAGTATATCTATTTGGGTGACCTTGAGTCAAGGAATAATGACTTGAGCATCGAGAAGAATGATTTGGTCATTAATTTGGGAAAAAAATTCTATGATATATTGGTCTTGGAAGAAGGTTATTCCTTAGATAAAAACCCAAAAAATGCGATGTTGGACAGAGGGAAATTGGATTTTCCCCTGCAAATAAGAAACTGGAAGGAAGGTGATAGGTTCAGGCCTTTAGGTATGAAAAAGTTTAAAAAAATCAGTGATTTTTTGATAGATTTGAAAGTACCTGTAATTGCTAAAAGAGAAACTAATGTCCTGTGTGATGCTAATGGTGAGATTGTTTGGGTGATGGGATACAGGGTTGATGATCGCTATAAGGTCTCACCTGCCACAAAAGAGGTGATGTATTTAAAATTAAAATAGAGGCATATGCTTAACCCTTTTAAAAGAACCTATTCAGAGGGAGAATTAGAAATTTTTGAATTTTTAGCCAATACCGTTTTTTTCAATAAACTGAAATATGCGGAAATGTATCGTTTTTTATCGGCTATCCATAATAGGAAATATGTAAAGGACGAGGTGGTGTTTTTTAGAAATGACCCTAGTCAGGCATTATATATAGTAAAAAGTGGACAGGTAAGCCTCAATGTCGATATAAGAAATGATTTTGAAAATATACTGAGGTTAAGAAGGGGGATGGCTTTTGGGGAAAATTCCCTTTTGACAGATGCAAAACGAGTCTATACAGCCATAGTGGATTCGGAAGAGGTGGAGTTGATGGTTATTCCGCATTATGCCGTTAAGGAAGTTTTTGACAGTAGCCCCAAAATCAAGGCAAAGATGTTGGCATCACTTGCTGAGTACTATAATGCCAATAATCACAGGTTGTTTTCTGCCTACAAAAGTTCCTTTGGATTTTTCAAGCTAGGGCAGATGTTTGAGTAATTAGTTCGGTCATGCTCAAAGTTCTTGTGCTTATAGCCGAATAATGGCTTCAACTAATCAATAGAATACTTTATTAAATAGGCTTTCTTTAATATCTTAGCGGAGCTTTTCAAAAGTTCAATCAAAAAAATAAAATAAATCATAAATCATGACTAAAGTAACCGTAGTTGGAGCCGGTAATGTGGGTGCTACTTGCGCTGATGTATTGGCATACAGAGAAATCGCTGAGGAGATTGTATTGGTAGATATTAAAGAAGGTGTAGCTGAAGGTAAAGCTTTGGATATTTGGCAAAAAGCTCCTATCAATGCTTATGACAGCAGAACTGTAGGAAGTACAAATGATTATACCAAAACTGCTGACTCAGATGTGGTAGTAATTACTTCAGGTCTTCCTCGTAAGCCAGGTATGACCCGTGACGACTTGATCGAAACCAATGCAGGTATCGTGAAATCAGTTACGGAAAATGTGATCAAGCATTCTCCTGATGCTATCGTGATCATCGTATCTAACCCACTTGATGTGATGACATTCCAAGCTCATATCACTTCTAAACTTCCTCGTACTAAAGTAATGGGAATGGCTGGTATCTTGGATACTGCTCGTTACCGTGCGTTTATCGCTGAGGAGTTGAATATTTCTCCAAAAGAAATCCAAGCAATTCTTATGGGTGGTCATGGTGATACGATGGTGCCACTTCCTAGATATACTACAGTAGCGGGTATTCCGGTGACTGAGTTGATCGACAAGGACAAGTTGGATGCAATTATCGAAAGAACTAAGTTTGGTGGTGGTGAATTGGTGAAACTAATGGGAACTTCCGCATGGTATGCACCAGGTTCAGCAGCAGCCCAGATGGTTGAGGCTATTGTTAAAAACCAAAAAAGAGTATTCCCTGTTTGTATCAAATTGGAAGGTGAATATGGAATTGATGATTGTTATTTAGGTGTACCAGTGATTCTAGGTAAGAATGGTATAGAGAAGGTTATCGAACTTGATCTTAATGATGACGAAAAAGCATTATTGGAAACCTCCAGAACTCACGTAAAAGAGGTGATGTCTGTATTGGAAAATATCGCTGCTAAATAAATTTAGTTAGATGAATTAGTTTCAAAATCCCGGCCATTTGGTCGGGATTTTGTTTTTTTGATGGAAGGATAGTTTGATTGTATTACTGTAAGTTTTTAATTTACTAAATTGAGTAAACCTTAATTGGCTGGAAGAGTATGTTAAAGCGTCTTTTGGTGATTTTGCTTGTCGCAATTATTGGATTGGCAGCTTACCTTTTTTATAGTTCAAAAGTTTTTACAGAAGAGATAGATGCAGTGGATTTGGTATCGGACCAAGCTGTATTTGTATTTGAAACTGAGGAGCCTGTTCAGGTGTGGAACCAGCTGGTCAGCCAGCGCATCTGGAAAAGACTTTCTGATGTGCCTTCTCTGAAAAGTGTAGAAAATCAATTGGTTGTTTTGGACAGCCTTACTGGTAAAGGAGGGAAATTGGAGAGTACTTTGAAAGGAAACCAGTTTGTCGTCTCTCTACATCCTACGGCCAAATCAGAATTCGATTTTCTGTTTTTAGTGGCTTTTAAAGAAAAACAACAGGATCAATTTATAGCCTCCATTAGAGAAAAAGTAAGGCCAGAAAGTATCAATAATAGGCTTTATAGTGGAGAAACTATTTTTGAATATAAGGACGAGGAGAACCAGACAACCTTGTCTTTTGCACTACTTGAAAATGTTGTTGCGGCAAGTTATAATTCATTTTTGATTGAGGAGGCAATACGCTATGTGCAATCTGAAAAATTAAACAGCTTTAAGGATACTTATAGTGAGCTCTACAAAGCTCAAAGTGCTTATAAAGATGGTTATGGGATTTTTAGGATGGGCAGTAAAGGAGTGGCTACTTTTATAAAAGGAATTGTGAAGGAGGAACATCTTGGGTTGATCAATAATTTTTCCCAACATCAAATTGCTGCTAACCTTGAACTGAAGTTTGCTGAGAATAAGGTTTTTCTAGATGGCTTTACTTTTTACCAAGATGGAAAAAAAATGGACTTCTCCAATGAGAAAAGAGGAGGAGGCAGCCTGTTCAGTAATTATATTTCCAATCGCACCTCGATTTATTATCAATACAATATCAACGAAACTTCTCAAATCCAAGATATTCCGAATTATGCCTTCGAAAGAAAGAATACTCTATTAGGTGAAGTGGAAAAATACTTGGTGAACAAAGGTTTCTTGGACAGGCTGACAGGAGAAATTGGTTTTATGATTCTGGAGGAATTACCTAATATGGATACTGATAAGGTGGTTATCTTGAAAACCGCTGAACTGGAAGAACAATTAGATCTATTGAAATCATTTAGCCTTTCATTAAGTCAGGGGGACACCAGTCAGCTGATTAGTAACTATTATAAGGAAAATGAAGTCTTTATGATCAATCAGGATGAGTTTCCTGCTCATCTTTTTAATGGACAGTTTTTGGGTTTTAACAGAACTTATGTCAGCAGTTATGAAGATATGCTGGTATTTGCTAATAATATGAAAGCCGTAAAGGTGTTTTTGGATGATATCTACAATGACAATACCTGGGGCAGGTCCATTAATCAAAGGCGGTTTTTAGAAGGCGTATCCAAGAATGCCGGGTTTAATTTTATAATGAATATACCACGTTTCTGGAATACCCTTCTGAAGGTAAGTACTCCAGATTGGCAGGCATTACTGCAAAAATATGCCCCTCAGCTTAAATCAATCGACTTGGTAGCTTTGCAACTCAGTGAACTAGGAGACGAGCAATATGTGAATTTGGAATTGGGTTATAATTTGGCCCCAATTAAAACTGTTCAAGATATTCTATTGGCTGAAAGTATGGAGTTGGAATTTGAACAGGAGTTGGTTTATGGGCCTAAAGCCATAGAAAACTTTAATGACAGAAGCACTGATTTTCTGGTTCAAGATAAATCCAATACCATTCACTTTTTTAATGATGAGGGCGAACGGATATTTAATAAGCGTTTAAATGGAAGGGTAGTAAGTGATATTTTTCAAATAGATTATTATAAGAACGGAAAGCTTCAAGTGTTATTCGCTACTGAAAGTGCAATTTATGCTTACGATAGGTTGGGCGATCCTTTGCCGGGATACCCCATGTACATGCCTGATGGTGTGACAATAGCTCAGTTGAATTTGGTGGATTATAATAATACCAGAGACTACAGGTACTTTGTGGGGGCTACAGCAGGGGAGCTGTATATATTTGATAAAAAAGGAAATAACCTGGAAGGTTGGACACCTAGGGAGACGTCGGGAAGATTGGCAAGTGCGCCTGCCCATCATAGACTATCTGGAATTGGAGATTATATGGTGGCTTTAAATGCAAATGGTGAGTTATATATCATGAACAGGAGAGGGGAATTACAAACTGGCGGCCCTGTGAACTTAGGAGAAGGAGTTTCAACAGATTATGTTCTATTGCAACGTGGTGACCATAGTGATACGCAGATGGAGACCATTACAGCTGAAGGAGAAGTAGTTCGTGTGAATTTTAGGGGAGAAGTGACTTTTAGAAATCAGTTATTGAGACCAGAAACTAATACAGCGTTTAACCTGGTCAAAGATCAGTCTGGAGACCAATATTTGTTTGTGATACATGAGTTCAATAAAGTAACTGTCATGAATACGGAATTGGAAGTTTTGTTTGAGAAAAATATGGCTTCGGAGGAATTGGAGTTCCAGTTCTATTCTTTTGGCTCAGATAAAAATATCTTTGTGATCATAGACAAGATACAAGAGTTTATATATCTATATAACCTTGAAGGAGAGCTGTTAAATACCCGGCCTATTAATGGTAGCCATAAGATAGAAGTGAAATATTCAGGAAGTAAAAATGAATATAGCATTTATGCCATTCATCAAAATCGTTTTGCAAGCTATAAAATGCCTCTCTAAGTAAGGTGTAGTTTGTACTTTGTAATTATGTAGATTTGTGAAATCTTCAAAAAAATACTTGAATTATGGGATTCCGAGTGAAGCTGTTCCTACTGGGATGGGCAATTATTATAAGTAATAGTATAAATGCGCAGGTTTTACCTGATGTTCCAAATGCTGGGGTAAATGATACTGTATCCTATTCAAACCTATCCTCACCCTATCATACTACCTTGACTTTTTTTCATAATTTGCAAGAAGAGAACTTCAGGCCAGAAGTGGCAGCAAAGGCTTTAGGAGGTGACCTGACAGATAAAAGAGCTGTCAATCAGGCGGTGGAGTTGAAGCAGATCTTTGATGGAAAAGGGGTCTTTGTAGATATAGATAATATTCCAAATGAGCATGATTATGTAGATAGCACACATAATTATCAAGCCAAATACTTTTTTGATACCAATCGGTTGCCTATGATCTTTCTTGAGAAAGATGGGGACAACTGGGTTTTTTCACGGTTTACTGTGGCTAAGATTGATGAAATGCATAAAGATACCTATCCTTATGGAACAGATAAGTTGCTGAACTTATTACCAAAGATAGGTCAGCAGGAATATTTTGGACTTCATTTGTGGCAATTGGTAGGGATTTTCATCCTAATACTATTTGTTTTTCTTGCCCATAAATTGTTCACCTTTATAGTTGACAGGGGAATGTACCATCTGTCAGTGAAAATCGGTTATGCACATGTCGCGGAAAAGTATCTTTTGCCTGTGGCAAGGGTGGTCAGTATTTATTTTATTGTGCTCCTGTTGGACTTATTTATAAGGGTTTTACAGTTGCCTATAGAGATGATTGCTTGGATAGCGATACTGTTAAATGCAGCCAAACCCTTTATCATTACCATTGTATTTTATAAGCTGGTTGATTTACTGTCCGCTTATTTTGAGAGGCAGGCAGATAAGACCGAATCCAATCTTGATGACCAGTTGGTTCCTTTGGTAAGAAAAACACTGAAAGCCTTTGTGGTGGTAGTGGGATCTTTGTTTATCCTGAAGGAAGGTCTTCAAGTCGATATCTGGCCCTTCCTAACAGGGCTTTCGATAGGTGGTTTGGCCTTTGCATTAGCCGCTCAGGATACTATCAAAAACTTTTTTGGATCTGTGATGATCTTCATTGATAAGCCCTTTCAAGTGGGAGATTGGATCACTAGTGGAGATGTAGATGGTACCGTGGAAGAAGTTGGTTTTAGATCTACAAGGGTGAGGACTTTTAGGAATTCATTGATGTATATCCCTAATGGAAAAATTGCCGATGCCACTGTTGATAATCATGGTCTTAGGCAGTACAGGAGGTTTTACAGCACGATTACAATTACCTATGATACTCCTCCCGAACTGATCAATGTGTTTGTGGACGGATTAAGGGAGATAGTGAAAAGCCATCCAAAAACTAGAAAGGATTATTATAATGTGTATTTCAATAATATGTCCGCATTTAGTCTGGATATCATGTTTTATGTTTTCTTCGAGGTGCCTACCTGGGGAGATGAGCTCCAAGCAAGACATGAGGTGTTGATTAAAATAGTAAAGTTGGCCAATGAGCTAGGGGTCAATTTTGCCTTCCCAACCCAAACGGTTCATATGGAAACTTTCCCGGAAAAACAGGGTTCATCTCCGGTGTATGAAGACAATATAGACCATTACAAAAAGCGACTGGATGCTTTTGTAAAAAGTGAAATGGGAAAGAAATAATAATCAAGGCTTAGTACTACTGGAAGAAGAATTTCTGAAGAAGCGGATAATGCCCCAGATGCTCAGCAAGAGTAGTCCCAGAAAAAGGAAGATCTGAAGACTTCCTTTTCTGTTTGACAGGGCTTCCATGAATGATTCGGCCATCACGCCAATACTAAAGGCCATTAGGGTTCTGGGCAACATGCCCAGGACGCCATAAAACAAGAGCTTTTTCCAACCTGTTTTGAGTAAGGCAAAGAGCAGGTTGGACAGGGCAAAAGGGATGACAGGGCTGATCCTTACAAAAAATATCAAGTTCCCTATTTTGCTTCTTTTTTCTTGGACTACTATGGCGGCTTTGGGATAACTTTCAAGAAGGATGTTTAGGCTATTATGGTCTAATTTTAACCCGATAAAATAACCCAATAAACTAGCTAAGGAATAGGCGAAGACCAATATAGGAAAGGCCGCCCAGCCCCATATAAAACCAGAGACGATGGCCAATAAAGTGGTGGGGCAAAAAGCAATTCCCATCATTATACTCCCAATAATAATAAAACCGATAATGTTTATGAGGTCTATAGACGCTGGAAGAGAAGCACTGTATTCATAAAGAAAACTTAGGGTAAGAGAGCTGCCAATGATTGGGATAATCATAACCCACAGCAGGGCAAAGGCCATAGCTGGGTTGTTATGATAAGTTGTTTTAAGACGGTCTATAAGGGGAGGAGTGCTTTTAGCAGGCATTTTTAAATCTAATCTGCGTCGAAAATAGGTAAAATATTTTGTTTGGTTCCTATCTTACACTTTTTAGCAAATAGGCATGTAATTTGTTTATTCAAATAATCGTAGTTAAGATCTAAACTTAAATTTTTTTAATATGAAAAATGTAATGCTCTCGTTGGTTTTATTCTTTAAGATTGTCATTACAGCCTTGTCGCAAGAAAAAGCCATTATTACGCTAAATGGGATACCACAATCTGCTACAAAATCAGCCATTCAAAAACAATTTGGAGCACCAATAAATATTCTTACGCCCAATTATGAGTGTGGTTTTTTGTCTTCAGATGAGCAAGGAGAGGTGTTTTATTCTATGGAGTATGACGGTTTCAAATGGACAGGGAATGAAAAGCAGAACTATGTCTTGGATGAGCTAAAGATGGAAAAAGCAGCTGGTTTGATATTAGTCTTTCAAGGACAAATAATAGATCAGAATACCACAAGCACTACTTTTTTAGCTCTGGCGGATGATTTAGAGATAAGTGTTGATGTAGGAGCTAATGCATGGTCAATAGATAAGGAAATGGAGGTGATTAGCATTATAGTTTGGCTAGTTGATGATGCTTATAATTTTTACTTTGTAAACGACCGTTTTAATTTCCTTGAATATTGGTCTCCTTGTTGATAATGGAAATGCTGCATTTTTAGCGATTCGTTTTGAAGTGTTTTTTGGGGTTTTATGGGGAAGAGAGCTGTAAATTTGTTTTCTTTGATTTAAGTTCAACAGCAATAAGTACAAATGACGAATAATAATATGAAATTTGGAACAAAAGTAATCCATGCAGGTGTGGAACCAGACCCATCTACCGGAGCTATCATGACTCCTATTTTTCAAACTTCAACTTATGTTCAGACGTCTCCCGGAGATCATCAGGGCTATGAATATTCCAGAACGCATAATCCAACTAGGACAGCTTTGCAGAACAGTCTTGCAGCCTTGGAAAATGGCAAACATGGGCTGTGTTTTTCTTCAGGCCTTGGAGCTATAGATGCGGTAATTAAGTTGTTTAATCCTGGAGATGAAATCATCAGTACCAATGATCTATATGGTGGTTCTTATCGAATTTTTACTAAGGTGTTTGCCAAATTTGGTATCAAATTTCATTTTGTCCCAATGGAGGACCCTGCCTCAATAGAGAAATATATTACTGAAAATACAAGGATGATTTGGGCCGAAACACCTACTAATCCGATGATGAATATTGTGGATATAAAGGCATTGGCAGCAATAGCTCAAAAGCATGATGTGCTATTAGGAGTGGACAATACTTTTGCTACACCATTTCTGCAAAACCCATTGGATTTAGGAGCTGATTTGGTGATGCATTCAGTTACCAAGTATTTAGGAGGTCATTCTGATGTGGTTATGGGAGCCCTAGTGGTCAATAATGATAAATTGGCTGAAGATTTGGCTTTTATCCAGAATTCTTGCGGTGCCACTCCTGGTCCACAAGATTGTTTCTTGGTCTTAAGAGGGATCAAAACCTTGCATTTGAGAATGGAACGTCACTGCCAAAATGGAAAAACCATAGCTGGTTACCTGAGAAATCATCCAAAAGTGGATAAGGTTTTCTGGCCTGGATTTGAGGACCATCCTAATCATGATGTTGCCCTTGAGCAAATGCGTGGTTTTGGGGGCATGATTTCATTCACCATCAAAGGCAACAACATTGAGGACGCTAAAAAAGTATTGGAAAATCTACATTATTTTTCTTTGGCTGAATCTCTTGGAGGGGTGGAATCACTTTGCGGCCATCCGGCCACGATGACCCATGCCAGCATTCCCAAAGCAGAGAGGGAGAAAGTAGGTTTATCAGATTCATTAATTCGATTGAGCGTGGGTGTTGAAGATGCTGAAGATCTTAAGAATGACCTTGCACAGGCCTTGGATAAGCTATAAAAAGAACTACTTCCTTGAAGATTATCCTAGAATATTTGTGAACAAATGATGGGATTTGCTAACCACTTTGGTGGTTAGCTTTTTTTTGTTGCTTTTTAAGGTATGGATCAGGTCCAGGTATTTTTTAGATGGCGTTTCTTCTGTATTGGAATGTACAAAAGTAAGGTGTTGCAAGAAAAGGTGATTTTGATACCATTTGTACAAAAGTTGGCTGAGCTGGTTCATATGCTCGTGAACGAGTTCTGTAAAAGTGGCATTGAGGCCTGAGACTATTCTTACATTTTCAAGGGTGATAATCACTTGAAGTCCTTCATAAATATCCTTGATTTCTTTTGCTTCAAGTTTTGTTTCACTGTCAAACTTGAAGAAACCTAGTTCTTCATTGATGATTTGGGTGGTTGAAGTGTTGATCTGAAGAGGCTTCAGGGCTTTGCTAAATTCAAAAGCCTCTTTATATAGCGCTTCCCATACTTCTAGAGGAGTACCCATAATGATGTCATAGGCATCCGTATATATCTTATTTTTATCCTTTAAGAGGATCTTTTCATAGGATTTATAACTGAGGTTGGATTTGGCAGATGTTGTTCCTAATGCTTGTTGGATAAGCTTAATATGTAACACCTTCTTAAGCGCTTTAAAAAGCTGTTTATAGGGGCCAAATAATTCGAATTTCAATTTTTTTTCATTGAAATGGATTCGGCTCAACAAGTCTATATAGATTTCCAAAAAGATTAGTTTCTCCTCCAGCTCAATGGCTTTTTTGGATTTAAATTGTTTGGCAAGCGAGGTGAAAAGCTTTTTTGCAATGGTGTATTGCTGGTCGAAGAGCTGAAATATCGGAGAAACTTGTTGAACTTGCATTTTGGTCTAATTTATACGTACAAGAGTGGCACCATATCCAAATCGGCTCTTTTGGGTATCTTGAAAATACTTAATATTTTCCAATTGACTGAGGTATTTATGAATTTCTTTTCGAAGAACCCCATTGCCCAAACCATGTATAAAGGTGATTTCATCCATTCCAGTAGCGATAGCATAATTTAAATTTTTTTCAAATGTTTCCATTTGGAGTTTAAGCATTTCTGTATTGCTCATAAACTCGTGATCCTTTGTGAGTTTTTCTATGTGAAGATCAATTTGCTTTTCTGGTCGCTTGAATTGTTGGCTTACGGGTTCCTCTTCCTTGCCCTTGTTGAGCTCCTGATTAAGCTTGTTGATATCCAAAGCCCGTGTTTGCTGATCAATGGCAAATAAATATCCCTTTTTCCCAGTTACTGGTGCTACTTGCTGATTTTTGAAAAAAGAAGAAGCTTTGAACTTTACTTTTTTCTCAAAAGGGGCAATGGTTTTCTCCGCCCGATGGTTAATAGGAATAAATTGCAGAAAAAGCGGAGGCCAGTTTTCAAACTGTGGAATGGATTTTTCATCCAACTTTTTAGAACTTAGTGCACTGATGGTTCCTGAAGAGAGTGTTTTGGAGTTTTCTCCAAAAATATCAGAAGCCATAAAGACATAATCCTTTTCGGTATTATTGATCAAGTGGAGGCTCAGGGTTTTATCGTTGATAGTAACATAGCTCAAATATAAACCTTCGCTCGTTTTAATGCTTTTGGCAGCTGGAAGTGGATTTTCTTTTTCTATAGCCTTGGAGCCATCACTTCCGAAATATTGTTTTTCGGTTTCATGAATCACCACCACTTCATTTTTCATCGCAGGGATTCTAAAACCGTCCTCAATTTCAATTTCTATTCTTCCACCACTTGAAATTTTGGTAATGGTTCCTTCCTCATTTCCGTGCAGTAAGCGCACCTTATCTCCAATATTCATGATTCTAATGCTGATTTATATGTTTTGAGCGCTCTTTCCCGCGCTTTTTTATGATCTACTATTGGCTCAGGGTAGCTGTCAGAGCCGAATTCTTTGACCCATTTTTTGATGTATTCAAGGTCCTTATCGAATTTTTTTATTTGCGAGCTGGGGTTGAAGATCCTAAAATAAGGTTGTGCATCTGTGCCGGTTCCAGCGGCCCACTGCCAGTTGCCATTATTAGAGGCGAGCTCATAATCCAGTAATTTCTTTGCAAAATACGCTTCTCCCCAACGCCAGTCAATTAAAAGATGCTTTGTAAGAAAACTGGCCACGATCATTCTCACCCTATTGTGCATATGTCCTGTAGTGTTTAGCTCACGCATGCCCGCATCTACGATGGGATAGCCTGTTTTTCCTTGACACCATTTTCCGAATTCTGCTTCATTATTTCGCCAAGGGATTTTGTCGTATTGACTTTTAAATGACTGGTCAATCACTTGTGGGTTGTGAAAAAGAATCATCATAAAGAATTCCCTCCAGATCAATTCACTAAGAAAAACGTCATTTAATTCAGCTACTTCCAGTGCCAGTGACCTTACGCTTATCGTTCCAAAGCGCAAATGAATACCAAGTTTGGAAGTTTGGTCTTGAGCAGGAAAATCACGGTTTTGATCATAAGTTTTGACCAAAGCTTTGTCGATCTTCAGGGGAGGTAATTTGATGTCAGTTTCTTTAAATCCAATATCATGTAATGAAGGTATTTCAAAAGCAGGTGTTTGATAAAGATGATTGAAATCAGTTGTTAAAATTTGTGGTGGATTTGACCTGAACTTTTTCAGCCATGCATTTTTATAAGGTGTATATACTTTATAGAATTTGCCGCTTTCATTCAGGATTTCATCTTTTTCGAAGATTACCTGATCTTTGAAATCCAAAAAATCAATTTTATGGCTTTTTAAATATTTTTCGATTGCTTGATCTCTTTCCAATGCATAGGGTTCATAATCCCTATTGGTATATACAGAGGATATCTCGTATTCCTTGGAAAGCTTTTTAAATATATCCAATGGCTTCCCGTGTTTGACCATTAAGGAAGCCCCTTTCTTTTTTAATTGTTCGTTGATAGAAATCAACTGTTGGTGAATAAAGGTTACTCTTGCATCTTTTTTATCTTCGAGTTCATCTAGAATAGTGGTGTCGAAAATAAAAAGCGGCAATACATTACATTCATTTTGACAGGCATAAAACATTCCTGTATTGTCTTCTAGTCTAAGGTCTCTTCTAAACCAAAAAATACATACTTTCTCCATGGTAAATCTTTTTAGAGATAGAATACAAAAATACTACTTATTGTTTGGTTCTTCTTTAATATTCTCCTCAATCGGTCTGGATTCCAGTATATTAATCTTAGGGAGATCATCTGGGGTTTCAGGGTTAGAGTCATCAGGGCGCTGTGTATTATCCTGATAGTCATACCGAAGAAAATCATCAGTGTCATTGATCAGTAATTTCTCTTTTTTCTTTTTGCTGATATTTTGGAAAAGTTCCTTTAGGGAGCTGAATAATAAGGTTTGCGAAACAGATACCCCATAAGTATTGACCCTGTCGATATTCAATGTGGATAGGTTGCTGAAATTATTTCTATTATAAATTCTGACTCTATACCGTCCATCATTGGTGATCAGGTACTCAGCCTGCCAGTCACCGGCAATGCTGCCTAAATCTGCATTTCCCTGAGGGTCTGTAAAGCTTCCATCTCTAGTTACTCTCAAACGGCCATCCAAGAAAGTATAGGCAACCCTTAACTGGAAGGTTTCCAGTGCTGAATTGTCCAGTGAAGCCAAATCGATATTGATTTCCAGATTTTGATCTACCTGCGAAATGAGTGCGTTTAGCTGGGAAGAAACTAATTGGCTCAGATTAGAAAAACCAATGCCAGCACTGTTAAACTGTCCTTCTGGGGAAAACCTTCTCAGCATGATCAGTGAGAAGACCTGTCTGTTTTTTTCTTGTTCATCATTGGCTATTCTGTTTTTGAAAGCAGAAATGGTAGTTTGTGATTCTCCTTCTGGAAACTCAGAAAAGTCAAAGTCAAAGTTGATATCTGGAGATAGCAGGGGACCGTTTAGATCCATGATTACCTTTACAGGATATCTTCTATATAGTTGCGAGTTTTCAAATTCCGGACTGCCATTTTGGGTGTTTTGCAAGCTGGTGAGCGATACATTTTCCTCATAAGTAGCCTCAATATCCATGACACCTTCATAAGGGTCACCATACCAAGAGATTCGTCCTCCAGGGAGAATCTCAAATTGTCTGTTAATGATATTATAAAGTGAGAAATTGTATTTAGCGTCTACGATTTCATAATCCCCTGTCATGGTGAATTCACCTTGTGTATCAATATTAAGGTTAAGTATACCTTTGCCTCTTCCTTGGATATTTTCACCGGTTCTTGGGTCAATTTGAATTTCAGTATAGGCATCAGGAGTGACATCCAATACAAAATTCATCCTTACATTATTGATGGCAAGCTTTTCGACTGTTTCCTCTATTTTGATTTCTCGAGTGGTATCCCTTACATTGATGATATTGATAAATTCTTCTTGGTTTTGACCTTCTGATTCACCTATAGGGATATAAATTTTGGTATTGGGTTGGGTGGTGGCATTTGCAGTTATGTCCAAGTTGGAGGCTGCACCAAAGATCTTCAGTGTACCGCTGGCATATGCTGTACCATAAAAGAGGTCATTATCCCTGGCAGATGTATTGAGTACTTGGAAATTGTTGAGGTCGGAAGATATGTCCAACACAAAGTTCCGGAAGGCATCATGGGCTATTCCTCCGCTCATTCTGGCTGTGTTTTTCTGGACATCAGTAACATTCAGCCCCCTGAAACTTATTTCATTAGGGGTGAAATTGATATTACCGTCCACGGTGTAATAGGTGTTGAGATAATTTACCCGAACAGCACCACCGCTAATTTTTCCAATTCCTTCAATATTAGGTTGATTGAGTGTGCCAGTCATCTTTAGGTCGCCAGAAACAGTTCCTCCAAATTCTGTAAGGTATGTGGAAAGAAAAGGTTCTAAAATGTCAAGATTGGTGTTTTCTAGCTTTCCGTCCAAATTAATTTGGTCATCCATGGTATCTATATACCCTTTTACCTCGATGTTTTTGTTACTGTTTCTGTAATTTGCCAGGTTGAGATTCATTTTATCATCCTGGAAGTAGGTAGCCGCTTCTATATTACCGATTAGGAACTTATTGATATATAAGCTGTCAATGCTAAGGCTTCCATAAGTTCCAGTGCGTTCACTAAAACTGTTTAGAGCAAATATTCCATTGGCCCTGCCTTTATATTCCTTATTATCAAAAGTATTAAGGAAATCCATATTTACATCGTGGATTTCAAATCCTAGAATCTCATCAGGGTTGTCATTAATACGGCCATTGAAGGCCAAATACTGGTCTTCATGAAAAAGTTTTAGATTGTCAAAGTCAATTTGTTCCTCAGATATTGTAATGGAATTATCAGGGTCAAACTCCCAATAGTTATCAAGGATTTTGATTTCCGATGGTTCAAAAATTATATTCGTATTGGTTTTGGAAAGCTGGATTTCACTTTTGATCCTTGCATAGCTTTCAGTTTTAAGTTGATCAATATTAAGGTTGAAATCTATTGCAGACTCATTCCAAATGGCTTCTAAGCTTAGGTAGTTAAAGTTGATGTCGGGGGTGAGCTGTTGCTCTTTGGAATTGACATAGCAAGCAGCCAAAACCTCTCTTGAGTTCCTGATTTTAGAAGTGTTGAAGTCTAAGTCGTTTTCTAGAAATATTTTGTTATCGTATTGAATGGTGTCAATTCCTGAATAAAAGTTGAAAATGGTGTTTTCTGCTGTTTGATAAAAGGCTCCTTCCACTGAGGTGTTTTTAGAAATATAGAGGGAAGGTTCATAGAGGTTGATGATGGGATTGATATCGAATAAGTTCATGTTGATATCAATATTGTATTCTTCGAAGTCTTCAGGCGATTCTTCTTCAGTTTGAATTTCTGAATTGGTGAGGATGGCCAGATAATTGTCGAGTAAAAGCTGGATGTCACTGTAAACTTTCTTTGACTGGAAGTTCCCTGAGATACTGGCTACCAGTAAGTCTGAGTTAAGGGAAATCATCCTTGAATCCTCAGTAAAAACAGACTGAAAGAAGAAATTGTCAATAGAGAGGCTTCGGCCATCATGACTAATCAATAAATCCTTGAATCTCGCTATGCCTTCAACTTCGTCTACATCGGTGCCTTTAGTGTCCAGTTCTACTCCGCCGCTAACGAAAAATTCTTTATCTGTAAGGTTAATGGCTTTGAGATAGGCCGTGTCTAACCTGGCGGTAAGCCTAGCAGAATCCTTTTGATCTCTTAGGTCAAGTATACCGTTAATATTCATTTTTAGATTGGGATCATCTACTGTCAATTGTCCCCTGAATAGGTCTTTACCAAAAGTGGCATTGGTTTCTATCCCAGAGTAATTATAGCCTAAAACACCAATTTTACTTACTTTGGTATCCAATTCTAATAATGCGGTTTCCAGTGTTGTTCCAGTTCCCCTGAGATTTCCTTTTAGACTGACTTTTTGGAAAGTTTTTGGGTCTTCCATGATTGTGCCCAAGTTGAAATCCATTAAGCTAAGTTGTCCATAATACCGAGGTTGTCCTTTGTCTATCAGGTAGTTTAGCTTTCCAGTGAAATCACCAATTTGAGTCCTGAATTCTCCCTGTGTCTGAAAACGGGTGAGGTAACCGGTAAAATCCGCGTCAAAGAAAAATGTTTTGAATTTGTTGATCTCCTTGCTGCCTTTTTCATCTAGGTAAGGGGCAAGGTCTGTGCTGTTTACGGTGGAGTTAACTAAGGAAAGCTGGAAAAAAGTGCTATCTAATTTGGGTAGTCCATCGATATTGAACTTCCCGAAAAGCGCACTTCTTTTTCCAAAACGAATCAACAGTTCTTCAGAAAACAGGTCACTCACCTTTCCCGTTATTTGCCCGCTCAAATAGATTTTGTCATCAAAGTCAGGGATCTTACTGGTGAAATATTTCAGGTCTTTAATATCCAAAACCGATTCATCCAATTCGGCAAAAATATTTACCTGATTGTTGAAGTCACTTAAAGACTTGATGTTCTCGTAGCTGAATTTCAGGTAATTTTTTATAATGGTTTCATTAGACTTGAAATAAAGATTCTGAAATTCCATTTCTTGTGGAGAATAGCTGAATAGGGTCCTCAGCTGTTGGAATTCCATTCCAGATGTAGATTCCAGCCCACGTAAGTATATTATATCAAAATTGAAGTTGCTTCCTTCTGCCACAAAATCTCTGGCACCTCCAAAAAGTTTTCTGAATCTTAGGCGGGTATAATCAAAGCCATTTTCAATTTTTTCCTTTCTCAAATCAAATATGTCCAGTGAGGTTCCTTGGAAAAAAATATTGTCAATGATAAACTCGTTGCTTTTTTTGTGGTTTTTCTTTTTTCTCTTCCCTAAGAAGCGGTTGACGTTTTGAATGAAAGTCGAAATATTAGGAGTGGAATCACCAGGATGAATTAAGAATTTTAGCGTTCCACCCTTTAGCCTTATTTCATCAAAACCCGGGCTTTCTGCATTTAGAAGACCATTTAGCGAGAAATCAATGAAGATTTCATCCAAGTCTGCCATTAAACTGTCTTGCGGGTCTTTAACCGTAAGGCCCTTAAGACTAATGGTATCCCACCAACGAATATTTACATTTTGAATTTTTGTTTCAAAGCCAGTGTTCTTACTGAGTCTGGAGGCTAAAAACTGTGTTGCCTCGGTTTGAATTGCTGGAATTTGCAGTGCTCCAACAACCAAAAGAAAAAGGATCAGCAGAAAAACTGCTACTCGAAGCATTCCCCGCAAAGCTTTCTGCAAAAATTCCGTAACTTTCGATTTCTTTTCCAAAGGATTATGAAGAATATTAATATACTCGCTATTGAGTCCTCCTGTGACGAGACATCAGCGTCTGTTATATCTGACGGCAAAATACTTAATAATATTGTCGCCACGCAATCGGTTCACGAAAAATATGGAGGTGTTGTTCCAGAGTTGGCTTCTCGTGCCCACCAACAACACCTCATTCCGGTTATTCATGAAGCGATAGAAACTTCAGGCCTGAAAAAGGAAGAACTTTCTGCCATTGCATTTACGCGTGGTCCTGGATTGATGGGATCATTGATGGTTGGAGTTTCATTTGCCAAGTCGTTTGCCTATTCATTAGGGATTCCTTTAATTGATGTGAATCACATGCAAGCTCATATTTTGGCCCATTTTATAGATGAGCCAAAGCCAAAGTTTCCTTTTATCTGTTTGACGGTCAGTGGTGGCCATACCCAGTTGGTTTTGGTGAAGGATTATTTAGACATGGAAGTGGTCGGTGAAACTTTGGATGATGCGGTAGGAGAGGCATTTGACAAAACAGCTAAATTGATGGGATTACCCTATCCCGGTGGTCCATTGGTGGATAAATATGCGAAGGAGGGAAACCCTGAAGCCTATAAGTTCCCAGTTTCGGAAATGCCTGGATTGAATTATTCTTTTAGCGGTATCAAAACTGCTGTGCTTTACTTTTTGAGGGATCAGATAAAGGAAAACCCTGGTTTTATTGATGAAAATATAGCGGATATCTGCGCTTCAGTTCAATATTCGCTGATCAAAATGCTCATGCAAAAGCTAAGGAGGGCTGCTAGAGAATATAAGGTGAAGGATATTGCCATTGCTGGAGGAGTGTCAGCTAATTCGGGTTTGAGAAAGGAATTGGAGAGATTGGCAGGAGAATTGAATTGGAATGTTTATATTCCCAAATTTGAATATTGTACAGATAATGCGGCTATGATTGCAATGGCGGCGCATTATAAATATCTTAATGGAGAGTTTTGCGGATTGGATGTGAGTCCAATGGCTAAAATGAAGATTAGTTAATTTAGAGTTTAGAGATGGCTAAAGAGAATAAATTTAGTAAAGTAATCAATATAAAAAACAGAAAGGCAAGCTTTGAATTTGAATTCTTGGATACCTATGTGGCTGGATTGTCCCTAATGGGTACAGAGATTAAATCTATTCGGGAAGGGAAAGTGTCCTTGAAAGAGGCTTTTTGTTATTTTAGAAGAGGGGAGTTATTTGTTAAACAAATGCATATTACTCCTTATTCACAAGCTGCGCATTTTAACCATGATGCAGTTAGGGAGCGTAAACTTTTGCTTAATAGAAGAGAGCTTGATAAATTAGAAAGTAAATTAAGTGAGAAAGGGCTTTCTATTATTCCAGTTCGTATATTTATCAATAACAAGGGCTTAGCGAAAATGGAAATAGCTCTGGGTAGAGGTAAAAAGCTTCATGACAAACGTCAGGACATTAAGAAAAAGGATGCAAAACGAGAACTTGATAAAATGGCCTATTGATCAAAAATATGGTATATGCAGGTTAAGCATGATAAGTGTATATCAGGAACCAAGACCTGGAGCAGGTCTGCTTACACAAATACTTTTTGGCGAGACCTACCAGGTAGAAGAAGGGACGCCAGATGAAAAATGGCTCAAGGTTAATGTGGAGGTGGATGGATCGGTTGGATGGATTCCAGCCATACAACATGAAAATATTTCCAAGGAAGCATTTGACTATTATCAGGAAGAGGATTTTCAAGTGGTGACTTCTCCGCTTTCTTCTCTAAAATTCAGAGGGGAAACACTTTATATATTACCCGGAAGTAATTTGCATATCGGTTCCAGTGAATTGTTTGATATGGGTGGAACGGTTGCTTTCAAGGGAGACTCAAGACATTTTAAGAAAAAGGCAACGAGGGAAGAGTTGGTGTCCCTTGCTCGAATGTTTGTTAATGTGCCCTTTCTGTCCGGCGGAAGGGGCTTTTTTGGTATTGGGTCTGGAAGTTTTATCCAACTGGTTTATAAGATGGCTGGTTATATGGTGCCCAAGTTTATTTCCCAGTTTATCGATGCCGGAAAGGAAATTCCCTATACTGAAATTCAACTTGGTGATATTGTAATATTTGGAAATTCGAAAGATATTCCCCATCATGCAGGAATATATGTGGGTGAAAGTCAGGTGATTCATGTAAGGGGGAAGGTGAGAATGGATGAAGTGAAACTGGATGGTACTAAAATGGCTAAAAACAATTCTCCTTTATATCAGGTTTTGAAAATTAGGCGTTTAATGTAGAATAATGGAAAAGAAGGTACTTGTGCTCAACTTAGATCATACGCCGATAGCAGTGGTAACGGCTCAGAAAGCGATGGTGCTTACTATTCTGGAAAAAGTGAGCGTGTTGGCCGATTATTCTTTTCTAAGTATCCGTACCATAGATCAAGAGTTTAAATATCCAGCTGTGGTAAGGTTGGATGAATATAAAAATGTGCCTTACAGAGGTGTACTCCTCAATAGGAGCAACCTATTCAAAAGGGATAATAATGAATGCCAATATTGCGGTTCACAAAAGCACCTTACAGTGGATCATGTCGTACCCCGTTCCAAGGGCGGGAAAACTAATTGGACCAACCTAATAACTGCCTGTCATCGATGTAATGTTCAAAAGGGAGATAAAAAACCTGAAGAGGTGGGGATGTTACTGAGAAGAAAGCCCTTCAAACCAAACCTGTCTTATTTTTTGGCAGAGTATGCAGAAAAAAATGCGGAGGAATGGGTGCCATTTTTAAATATGAAAACGGTCCATAGTGGATGAATTTAACCAAGTGTTTTTAATAATATTGTATTGTGTCAGGTTGGGGAATGAATAGTGTGGTTTTCTTTTAAATATCATGATTTTATATTTTATTTTGGTTGAATTGCAAACAATTTAATTGATTAATTTTTATATTGGTTTTTTAACCAAAACCCAAGTTACCATTGACTATACTTTATGTGTTGCTGAGCATTCTGCTCTTAGTTTTGCTTATTGTTTGGGCAAAGATTAACCCATTTCTAGCTTTTTTAATTACCTCCATTAGTGCTGGCTTTTTATTGGGGATTCCCGTAGAAGAAATTGCTGGATCTGTTCAGCATGGAATGGGGAAATTATTGGGGGATCTAATTATTGTCATTACTATGGGGGCTATGCTGGGTAAGCTGGTAGCCGATAGTGGAGCAGCACAGCGGATAGCAGGCTTTTTGATGGGGATTTTTGGGAAGAAATATATCCATTGGGCAATGATGGTGACTGGGCTGGTAGTGGGTATTCCTTTATTTTATACTGTAGGGTTTGTGTTATTGGTTCCTTTGGTTTTTACTGTGGCTTACCAGTTTAAGCTTCCTGCCATTTTTGTAGGAATTCCTCTTTTGGCAGCATTATCTGTAACTCATGGTTTTTTGCCTCCTCATCCTTCACCCGCGGCATTGGTAGCTCAGTTTGATGCCAATATGGGGCTAACTTTATTGTACGGGATTATTATTGCCATTCCTACCATTTTGGTAGCGGGTCCTTGGTTTGCCCAATTTCTTAAGCAAATCCCTTCAGATCCCTTGGAGACCTTTAGGGCTAGCCCGAAGCCAGAAGAGGAGCTTCCAAGTGCTTTTAATAGTTTTTTCTCCGCTTTATTGCCGGTAGCATTATTGATAGGTACTACTGTTTTGGCCTTACAAGTTCCCGAAAGCCATAGGTTTTATCCCTATATCCTATTTGTGGCAGATCCAGGAATGGTTATGTTAATTTCATTGATAGTGGCTACATTTACCTTAGGCCTTGGGATGAAGGTGGACATGAAGGGCTTGATGGAGCAATATGTGCAGGCTGTAAAAGATGTCTCCATGATCATTTTGATTATTGCTGGGGCAGGTGCTTTAAAACAAGTCTTGTTGGACAGTGGAGTGAGCCAGGTTATTGCAGATTCACTGGAGACTTGGGATGTTCATCCCTTATTGCTGGCCTGGACTATTACAGCAGTAATCCGGGTTTGCGTTGGGTCGGCAACTGTCGCGGGACTGACCACTGCAGGGATCATAGCCCCTTTGATACATGATTCTGGAGTTGATCCAAATTTGGTGGTATTATCTATAGGGGCCGGAAGCCTGATGTTTTCTCATTTTAATGATGCTGGATTTTGGATGTACAAGGAGTTTTTTAATGTAAGTATTAAGGATACCATCAAATCATGGTCGTTAATGGAGACCATTGTAGCCGTTGTGGGCTTGATAGGAGTAATGACTTTAGATTGGCTTTTGTTTTAAGGATATGTTAAATTATTCCAATAAGAGATTGACAACAAAAAAAATAAATATAGATGTCTGCTGAAGAGAGTTTTAAAAAGCTGGGGCTCAATTTGCCTCCAGCTCCCAAGCCTTTAGGGGTTTATAAGCCTTGTTTGATCGACGGGAAATACCTATACCTTTCTGGTCATGGTACAGTACAAGATGATGGCAGTCTTATTATGGGACGAATAGGTATGGATATGGATGTGGAAGAAGGGAAATTGGCCGCTCGTCAGGTTGGCTTGGCGATGCTTTCGACCGTTCGAGAAAACTTGGGCAGCCTCAATAAAGTAAAACGGGTAATTAAGGTGCTTGGAATGGTGAATTGTGTCGCTGACTTTGAAAAGCATCCTTATGTGATTAATGGCGTCAGTGAACTTTTTGCCTCAGTTTGGGGAGAGGAAAATGGTATAGGAGTGAGGAGTGCTGTAGGTTTTGGTTCCTTGCCTGATAATATTCCTGTTGAAGTGGAGGCTGTGTTTGAATTACATTAAAGAAATGCTTTTGGAAGACTTACAAAATTGGTATGATGTTAAGGGGATTGAAAAGGTAGATTCACCGTCTTTGTTGGTGTATCCAAGGAAGGTGAAACAAAATATTAAACGTGCCATCTCCATGGCTGGTGGTCCGGAGTTTCTTCAGCCTCATGTTAAAACCTTCAAGTGTCAAGAAGTCGTGGACTTACTGATGAATGAAGGGGTTACAAAGTTCAAGTGTTCAACAATAGCTGAAGCTGAAATGTTGGCCATGTCTGGGGCGAAGGAAGTGTTGATCGCCTACCCTATGGTGGGACCAAAGGTAGACAGGATGGTGAAACTGATTTTGGTCTATCAGGATACCCAGTTTTCCTGCTTGGTGGACTGTCCTGCTCAAGCTAAACATCTTTCCGATCATACCCATTTGGCGGAGGTTTATCTCAGGGTGTACTTAGATCTCAATGTAGGTACAGATCGTACTGGGATACGGCCAGGTGAAAAAGCTGAGGCACTTTTTGATCTATGCAAGGCGACGAGCCATTTGATCATACAGGGGGTGCATGTCTATGATGGACATCTCCGACAAATTGATATTAAGGATAGAAGGCAGGCTTGTAATGAGGCTTTTGAGCCTGTTCAGGAACTGGCCTGTAAAATGGAACAGAAATACGGGAAAGCACTTTCTGTCATTGCCGGTGGAAGCCCGACTTTTCCCATTCATTCAAAAAGGGAAGGAGTGATTTGCAGCCCGGGAACTTTTCCATATTGGGACCGTGGATATGCCTTGAGCTTGCCAGAGCAAAAATTCACCTATGCGGCTGTATTAATCTGTAGGGTGATTTCAAAACCAGCTCCAGACTTGATTTGCGTTGATCTAGGATATAAGTCTGTGGCATCTGAAGGTCCCTTGGAAAATAGGGTTTGGTTTTTGGATTATCCTGATTTGGTTCCTGTAAGCCATAGTGAGGAGCATATGGTCCTAAGAATAACCGAGGATATGAATTTGACCATCGGAAAATTATTGTTTGTGATACCGTATCATATTTGTCCTACAGTAGCTATGTATGACAGGGTGTTGTCTATAGAATATGAAAAGGTATCGGGAAGATGGGCGACTTTGGCAAGGCGAAGAAGAATTAATATTTAAATGGATACGCTGCTAAAGAAAATAAATAGAGACCTATAAATAATACGAGACCTATGTTTACTGTAGATGCCCATTTGGATTTAAGTATGAATGCATTGGAGTGGAATAGGGATTTAACCCAAACAGTCGAAGCGATCAATAGCAGAGAGGATGGACTTGATGATAAACCGGACCGTGGAAAATCTACAGTGTCATTGCCTGCGTTGCGGGAGGGGAATATTGGTTTGGTGGTGGCAACGCAAATTGGCCGTTATGTGGCTCCAGGGAATACTCTTCCTGGTTGGCATTCTCCTGCACAGGCTTGGGCGCAGACACAGGGGCAGTTAGCTTGGTACAAGGCTATGGAAGATGCAGGTGAAATGGTTCAAGTGAGAGATTTGGTTGGATTGGAAGCTCATCTTCAGTTATGGAGCGATGATGCTTCTACCAATGATAAGCCAATAGGATATATTTTGTCTTTGGAAGGGGCTGATTCCATTGTCAATTTAAGTTATTTGGAAAAGGCCTATGGGTATGGTTTGAGGGCTTTGGGGCCTGCACATTATGGGCCTGGCAGATATGCCCAGGGAACAGATGCTACTGGCTTTATGGGCAAGAACGGACAGGAGTTGTTAAAGGAAATGGAAAGGCTCAATATAATCCTGGATGCCACACATCTTTGCGATGATAGTTTTTGGGAAGCGCTTGACCATTTTAACGGTGCGGTATGGGCAAGTCATAATAATTGCAGGGCTTTGGTCGATCATAATAGACAGTTCAGCGATGAACAGATCAAGGCATTGATAGAAAGGGGAGCGGTGATTGGTGGAGCTTTGGATGCTTGGATGATGGTGCCTGGATGGGTGAGGGGAGAGTCTACGCCTTTGAGTACTGGTTGTAATTTGGAGAAGATGCTGGATCATTTAGATCATATTTGCCAGTTGGCTGGAAATGCAGATCATATAGGTATAGGAACTGATCTTGATGGTGCATTTGGAAAAGAACAATGCCCTTATGACTTGGAGACTATTGCTGACCTGCAGAAATTACCTGATATGCTTGCCAAAAGAGGTTATACAAAAGAGGATATCAATAAAGTTATGCATGGTAATTGGCTCCGATTTTTAAGAAATGTTTGGTCATGACCTGTTAAAAGGCTTTTTTCTGAATGCTTGATGTGCTAACCTGTTGAAATACAGGGTTTATTTCTTCTTGTGGCGTCTCTTTTTACTACTAATTTTTTTATAGGTTACTGTTTCTAGTTATAAAATTTACGTACCTTTGCAGTCCGTTCAGGTGAGCGGTTCCTGTTTTCCTTGTTTGGAATTTGGGAATTTTACAACTAAAAACCTCAGCCTGAAGACTCTAGGGCTGTTGAAAATCAGAGTCGTTTACTAATATGTCTAATAACGAAGATTTTAACTGGGACAAGTTCGAAACCAAAGGTTTTGGTGAAGGTTACACTTCTGCAGAGAGAGCAGAAATGGAAAAACTTTACGACCAAACCTTGACTGAAATCAGTGAGAAGGAAGTAATCAAAGGTACTGTTGTAGGTGTTAATGATAAGGATGTTATCATCAACATTGGTTTCAAATCTGATGGTTTGGTACCAAGAACTGAATTCCGTGACCTTCCTGATCTTAAGATCGGTGATGAAGTAGAACTTTTCATTGAAGAACAAGAAAATGCTTTGGGTCAATTGGTTCTTTCTAGAAAGAAAGCCAAAATGGTTCGTGCATGGCAAGACATCGAAGATGCGCTTGAGAACGACAATGTGATCGAAGGTCTTGTTAAGAGAAGAACTAAAGGTGGTTTGATCGTAGATATCTACGGTGTAGAAGCCTTCTTACCAGGTTCTCAAATTGATGTGAAGCCTATCAGAGACTTTGATGTTTATGTAGGTAAGAAAATGGAAGTGAAAGTGGTTAAGATCAACCACGCTAACGATAACGTAGTTGTTTCTCACAAAGTATTGATCGAAAAAGATCTAGAGAAGCAAAAAGCAGAAATCCTAAACAACCTAGAGAAAGGTCAGGTATTGGAAGGTGTGATCAAGAACATGACCAACTTCGGTGTATTCATCGACTTGGGTGGTGTAGATGGTCTACTTCACATTACAGATATCTCTTGGGGCAGAATCAATCATCCAGAAGAAGTGCTTAACCTTGATGACAAAGTTCAGATTGTGGTACTTGACTTTGATGATGACAAGAAGCGTATTTCTTTGGGTATGAAGCAGCTTACTGCTCATCCTTGGGATTCTCTTTCTGCTGAATTGGAAGTTGGTTCTAAAGTGAAAGGTAAGATCGTTAACGTTGCTGACTATGGTGCATTCCTTGAGTTGGCTCCTGGTGTTGAAGGTTTGATCCACGTATCTGAGATGTCTTGGTCTCAGCACTTGAGAAACCCTGCGGACTTTGTGAAAGTAGGTGATGAAATCGAAGCAGTAGTACTTACTTTGGATAAGGACGATAGAAAAATGTCTCTTGGTATCAAGCAATTGACTGAAGATCCTTGGACTAAGCAAGATATGGTGACTAAGTACGCAGTAGGTACTAAGCACAAAGGTGTGGTAAGAAACTTGACTAACTTTGGATTGTTCCTTGAGCTTGAAGAAGGTATCGACGGTCTTGTACACGTTTCTGATCTTTCTTGGACTAAGAAAATCAAGCACCCATCTGAATATGTTAAGGTAGGGGATGAATTAGAAGTAATCGTTCTTGAGCTTGACGTTGACAACAGAAGATTGGCCCTAGGTCATAAGCAATTGGAAGAGAATCCATGGGATACTTTTGAAGGTATCTTCCCTGTTGGTTCTGCTCACAAGTGTACCGTTGTTTCTAAAAACGACAAAGGTGCGGTTCTAGAGCTTCCTTACGGATTAGAAGGATTCGCTACTATCAAAAACCTAGAGAAAGAAGATGGTTCTCAAGTAGAGGTTGGTGAATCTCTTGACTTTAGAGTAACTGAATTCTCTAAAGATGATAAGCGTATTGTTCTTTCTCACACTGCTACTTTCAAAGAAGAAGCTATCCCTGCTGCTAAGCCAGCTAAGAAAGCTGCTCCTAAGAAGAAAGCTGCCGGTGCTGAGCCTCAAGAGAAGTCTACTCTTGGTGATCTAGATGCTCTTTCTGCATTGAAAGAGAAAATGGAAGGTGGAGACAAAAAATAAGCATTTGCTTATTCCGCTATAAAAGTAAAAGCATCCCGAGTAATCGGGATGCTTTTTTTTGTTATTTGAGACCGTTGAGAAAAGTCTGGAGATAAAATGGTTCTTACCGTAACTCATAGTTATAGCGTGAATTATCGCTAGTCTTCGTTGGGGATTTTAATGTCCAAGTTAAATTGCTTGTTTAATTTTTTAATAAAGTAAGCAGAAAGGAGGGGTGATTCCTTTTCAATGTTTTGATGTACAAAGAAGTAGAGCTTTTGTAGGCCCATAACTCTCCAATTAATGATTCTTTCCAACCAGTCGTCCAGTCTGTTGTAGTCGCTTTCATCGTTAGCGCCAACATATCGGATAAACGCAGTGTCATTTGTTAGTCTCATGTGAAGCATGTCCCTTCTTCCGGCTGTGTCAACGACTATATTGGCCCGGTTGTTATTGGCCAATAGTTCGCAGTATTTATCCAGGACCTCTTCATCGGCAAACCATTCAGCATTTCTCAATTCCAAGGCAAGAGGGATTTCTGGAGGGAATTCATTGACGAATTTTTCCACCCTGTCAAAATCTTTAGGCTTGAAGTTATTGTGCATTTGCAAAAAGCTCATGCCCAGTTTGTCTTCGAAGTTGGCAATGGCATCTGCAAAAGCCATGACTGGTTCTTGAACGTTGATTAGGCGTTTGAAATGGCTGACCGAATTAGGGATTTTAGGAAAAAATTTAAATCCATCAGGTGTTTTGTTTGCCCATGTTTTTACTTGTTCGATGCTGGGTGAGCTATAAAAGGTGGCGTTGAGTTCAATAGAGTTGAATTGGGTGGAGTAATAGGTGAGCTCATCTTTGGTACCTCTAGGGTAGAATCCTTTCAGGTCAGCCCTGTTCCATTTGGCACAGCCCACATATACTTCAAAAGGCTCGTCTGATTTGTGTTTATTGAGGATTTTTTTTGTTTCCGGATGGTCTTCCGGTAAGGTGAAATCTATAGATGATGGATCTTCAACACTTCCAAATTTCATGTTTTAGTCATTTAAGTTTTATCGACTTTTAATTTAGGAAAAATACAGAAAGAATTAACGTTCTCTAAGGCTAAAGGTTGTCGGCTAGATAGGGGGATGGAGGGCAATCAATGTTTTTGGGGATTTGAATTGATTGCTATTTACTTTTTATCCGCCGAGTATGCAGAGAAGATCATAGTAAAGGGGGAGCTTTGGATTCTTTGCTTTAGTCTGATATCTAGCTACTTGATACCAGGTGCAGTTTCTCAGTTTTCAACTTCTCTGCTTGATCCCATTTAAGCTTGGAATAGAAAGTGAGTTTGCCTAAAAAAAGAAAAGCATCCCGTGAAACAAGGATGCTTTTTTTAGGAGGTCGAGAGCGGATTCGAACCGCTGTACAAGGTTTTGCAGACCTCTGCCTAGCCACTCGGCCACTCGACCTTATCAGAATTGAGTTGCAAATGTAGGAGATAATTTTTTATATGCAAAATTCCTTTACTTAAATTTTAGTGAATTTTCAAGCTCATAGAAAAGCTCGAAGATTTCATAATTGAGGTTTTGAGTAAATTAACCAAGGAAATAGAGGGCTGTGAGAACTATTTGCACTAATCGGCTTATTTATAGAAATTCTAAATAACCTATTTAGGTAGTCTAATAGGGGTAAATAGCTGTTTATCAGCTGTTAAAATCCTTTTTACGCAGAAAGATGAAAAAGGTTAGGCTAAGTGTACGGGTTTGAAAAATAGAAGTTGGGTAGTACATTTGTGGGGAGTTTTAAAAACCGTGAAATAAACTGATTAAAGTGTTATAAATATGTCAATCAAACGCTCATTATTAAGTGTTCCCTTCAGATTTTGCAACATGGCGTTGATTTTTTTCCTTTTGATAGGAATTAATGCCTTTGCTGCTGATCCTGAAGTTTCTGATAGTGAAGAGGCTGTTAAGGCCGGAGAGTCACTATTCAATGCCAACTGTAAGACCTGTCACAAACTTGATCAAAAGTTTACTGGCCCAGCCTTGCGCGGGGTAAGTGACCGAAGAGACATTGCGTGGATTCAAGCATTTATTAAGAACTCACAAAAAGTGATCCAAGAAGGTGACCCAGTTGCCAATGAGCTTTTCGCTGAGTTCAATAACACGGTTATGCCGGCTCATCCATTCTTAAGCGATGAAGATGTGATGAACTTGCTTTCTTATATCGAATTCGGCGGTAAGGAAGAGGTAGCAGCTGCCGGAGCTGCAGGTGAAGGTGCTCAAGCTGGTGCTGCTTCGGGCGGTGTTCCAAGTGAATACCTTACTATTATATTAGCGGTTTTAGTTCTAGTGTTGTTATTGATCCTAATCGTTTTGGGATTGATTGTTTCTGTATTGAGCAAATACTTGAACAAACAACATTTGGATGAGGAAGATAAAGAGTTTATCAACCAAAAGACTGATTTCAAAAAAGTATTAAAGAGCGATGCGTTTGTTATCATCATCACAGCATTAGTGGTGGCATTGGTGGCAAAGACTGCTATTGATGGACTTTTTACGGTAGGGGTTCAGCAAGGCTATGCACCGACTCAGCCAATTGCATTCTCTCATGAATTGCATGCTGGTGAAAAAGAAATTGAATGTCAGTATTGTCATACTGGTGTTGAAATCGGTAGATCGGCCAATATTCCTTCTCCAAATATCTGTATGAACTGTCATATGCATATTCAGAATGTAGGTGGAAAAGAGGGCGTTTCTCCTGAAATCCAAAAAATATATGATGCGGTAGATAATAATCAACCAATAGAGTGGGTAAGGGTACATAACTTACCAGATTTGGCATACTTTAATCACTCTCAGCACGTGAATGTTGGAGGTATTGAGTGTCAGACTTGTCATGGTCCTATTGAGGAGATGGAAGTAGTACGCCAGCACAGCGCCCTTACAATGGGTTGGTGTATTGACTGTCACAGACAGACAGAAATCAAAACTGCTGGTAATGAGTACTACGATAAGTTGGTACAATTGCATTCGGAATCTAAGGATGCCCTGAAGGTGAAAGACATCGGAGGGTTGGAATGTGCTAAGTGCCACTATTAATTAAAAAATCTTTTAAGAACATTCTTTTCTTTAATATAAAATGAAAGAAAATAAAAAGACATACTGGAAGGGATTAGAACAGCTGACAAACGATCCGGAATTTGTAAAGAATGCAGATCGGGAATTTCCTGAATACCTTCCAATAAGCGACCAAGAAGAAGGGGGATCATCAAGAAGGGATTTCCTTAAACTAATGGGATTCAGTATTGCGGCTGCGTCATTGGCTGCTTGTGAGGCTCCTGTTAGAAAGGCCATTCCTTATGTGAACAAGCCAGTAGATGTAAATCCTTCTATCCCTAATTATTACGCTTCAACCTTTGTATCTGGTGGAGACTATGCTTCCGTTGTAGTTAAAACCAGAGAAGGTAGACCTATCAAAATTGACGGTAATAAGCTTTCTCCAATCACTCAAGGTGGTGTAAATGCCATCGTGGAAGCTTCAGTATTGTCTCTATATGATAAAGAAAGATTAGCCAGCCCATACAAAAACGGTGAAAAATCTGATTGGGCTACTATAGATAAAGAAGTTGCCGCTAAGCTTAAGGCTGCTGGCAATGTTAAAATTGTTACTAATACTATCTTATCACCTTCTACAGACAAAGCTATCGGTGCCTTGTCTGAAACGATAGGCGGTGCAGAGGTTGTTACTTATGATGCAGCTTCTACCTATGGTATTACTAAGGCCAATGAAACCTACTACGGAGTAAATGCGCTTCCAAGCTACAGCTTTGACAAAGCTGATGTTATCGTAAGTTTTGGTGCCGATTTCTTGGGAACTTGGATTTCTCCAATTGAATTTGCTAAGCAATATTCAAAAGGAAGAAAGATTTCTAAGGAAAGCCCTAATATGTCTCGTCATTACCAGTTTGAATCTAACCTTTCATTGACTGGTGCTAACGCAGATTACAGAACTCCAATCAAAGCTTCTCAAAGTGGATTGGCAGTATTAGCGCTTTATAACTTGATCGCTAAAAAAGCTGGAGCTGCCACTGTTAAGGGAGCTGCTGTTGAAGTGGCTCATTTGAGCAAAGCTGCTAATGAACTTTGGGCCAATAAAGGCAAGTCATTGGTAGTATCTGGTTCCAATGATCCTAATGTTCAGATCGTGATCAATGCGATCAACGAACTTCTTGGAAATAATAATTCAACTATTGACTATAGCAATACAGCTTCTTTCAAAAAAGGAAACGATGCTGGAATGGCTAAGTTTGTTGCTGACCTTGCCGCTGGTAGGGTAGATGGAGTGTTGTTCTACAACTGTAACCCAGTTTACGATTACCCACAAGGTGAAGAGTTAGGAAAGGCAATTGCTAAAGCAAAGGTATCTGTAAGTACCAATGCTACTATGGATGAAACTTCTTCTATGGTTCAGTATATTGCTCCTGATCACCACTACTTGGAATCTTGGAATGACTTCCAGCCAAAAGCCGGTGAATTCAGTTTATCTCAACCTGCTATTTCCCCACTTTTTGATACTAGACAAGCGCAAGAATCTTTCTTGACTTGGGCAGGAGTTACTACTAATTACTACGACTTCCTTCAAGAAAATTGGGCTGCCATGTTTGCTGCTCAAGGTGAGACTGCTTCTTTCCAAGAAAATTGGGATAGAGCACTTTACAATGGCGTTTATTCTATTGAAGTTCCTGCTTCTGAAGAAGCTTTAGTAGGCGCTGGGGATATAAGTGCTGCCGCTGCTGCAATTGGAAAAGCTTATTCTGCTTCTAATTCAGGTGTGGAGCTAGTGGTTTACCAAAAAGTAGGTATTGGTGTAGGTACATTTGCTAACAACCCATGGTTGCAAGAAATGTCTGATCCAGTGACTAAAGCTACATGGGATAACTATTTGACTGTTTCTCAGAAATGGGCGACTGAGCAAGGTTTGAAAATGTTTGAGGGAGCCACACAGAAAGCTAAAATCACTGTAAACGGGAAGTCACTTATTGTACCAGTATTGATCCAACCAGGTCAGGCTGATGGTACTATCGGTTTGGCTCTAGGATACGGAAGAACTAAAGCTGGTAGAGTAGCCAATGGAGTAGGGGTTAACGCTTACCCATTATTGGACAACTCTAAAGGTTTTGTTAATTATGATATTACTTCTGGAGTAAGTATTGAGCTTACTTCTGATAGCTATAAAATTGCACAAACTCAGACGCACCAAACTTATATGGATCGTGGTAATGTGATCCAAGAGTCAGTTTTGTCTGAATACAAAAAAGATCCATCTGCTGGTAGAGTTTCACCAGAGATCTATAAAGATGGAGAGTTTGTAAAACCATCTAAGGTATCTCTTTGGAGCGGTCACAAGTATAGCCAGCACCACTGGGGCTTGGCCATTGACATGAACTCTTGTATTGGTTGTGGTGCTTGTACCGTAGCTTGTCAAGTAGAAAATAATGTGGCTGTAGTAGGTAAGCAGGAAGTGCTTAACCGTAGAGAAATGGCTTGGATCAGGATTGACCGTTATTACAGCTCTGATGCTGAAGCGGGAGATTTGGAAGGATTGGAAAAAGCTTCTGACAATCCAGAGGTAACCTTCCAGCCAATGATGTGTCAGCACTGTAACAATGCTCCATGTGAGACGGTATGTCCAGTAGCTGCTACCACACACAGTTCAGAAGGTCTTAATCAAATGACCTATAATAGATGTATCGGTACACGTTATTGTGCAAACAACTGTCCTTATAAAGTAAGAAGGTTCAACTGGTTCAAATACCATGATAATAAGGACTTCTCTCAAGTCAATGTTGCTCAAAACGATGATTTGGGTAAGATGGTACTTAACCCAGATGTTACTGTTAGAGCTAGAGGGGTTATGGAGAAGTGTAGCTTGTGTGTTCAACGTATCCAATCTGGTAAGTTGGCTGCTAAGCGTGAGAAGAGGAAGATCAAGGATGGAGAAGTAACTACTGCTTGTGCCGTAGCCTGTCCTACTGACGCCTTGGTATTCGGTGATATGAATGATCCAAATAGCCAGGTTTCACAAATGTTGAAGATCAAGGAAAACACAACTTCAGCAGTGAAAGAGGTTAATGAGGAGAGAGCATACCATGTATTAGAGGAAATCAACGTAAGCCCTAATGTATGGTACTTCACCAAGATTAGAAATAAGGACAAAAAAGAAGCGTAAATAATAATTTTATAAGATATGCAGGTTACTTCATCCGTACGCGAGCCGTTAGTTACGGGCGGTAAAACATACAAAGACGTTACCCATGACGTTTCCAGACAGGTGGAAGGCAAGCCAACTGTTGGTTGGATGCTTGGTTTAGCTGTAGCTATTGGTACCTTATTGTTAGGTGGCATAGCTGTGGGTGCTACTGTTTGGGAAGGTATAGGTATGTGGGGATTGAACAAGACAGTAGGTTGGGCATGGGATATCACCAACTTCGTTTGGTGGGTAGGTATTGGTCACGCTGGTACTTTGATTTCAGCGGTACTCCTTCTTTTCAGACAAAAGTGGAGAACATCTATTAACAGAGCTGCTGAGGCGATGACAATTTTTGCCGTTATCTGTGCGGCTATGTTTCCAGTACTTCATATGGGTAGACCATGGTTAGGTGCTTATTGGGCATTGCCACTTCCAAACGTTTTTGGTTCACTTTGGGTTAACTTTAACTCACCATTGCTTTGGGACGTATTTGCCATCTCTACTTATTTCTCGGTATCATTGGTTTTCTGGTATATCGGTTTGATTCCTGATTTTGCTACCATTAGAGATAGAGCAACTGGTTTAAGAAAAACTATTTATGGTGCGCTTAGCTTTGGGTGGACAGGGGCTGCAAAATCTTGGATGCACTATGAAGCTGTATCTTTGATCCTTGCCGGATTGGCTACGCCACTTGTACTTTCAGTACACACCATTGTATCGTTTGACTTTGCTACTTCAGTAATTCCTGGATGGCACACTACTATTTTTCCTCCATACTTTGTAGCGGGTGCAATCTTCTCGGGGTTTGCGATGGTGTTGACCTTGATGATCATCACTAGGAAATTGTTTAAACTGGAAGATTATATTACAATGGTACATATCGAGTTGATGAACATTGTAATCATTATCACTGGTTCAATAGTAGGTATAGCTTATATCACTGAGTTCTTTATTGCGTGGTACTCAGGTGTAGAAGCAGAGCAATATGCCTTTATCAACAGAGCATTTGGACCATACTGGTGGGCATACTGGTCAATGATGACTTGTAACGTAATTTCACCACAACTTTTCTGGTTCAAGAAAATCAGAACTTCAATCGTCTTTACTTTCCTGCTTTCTTTGGTAGTGAATATCGGTATGTGGTTTGAACGTTTTGTAATTATTGTAACCTCACTTCATAGGGACTTCTTGCCATCTTCTTGGGCAATGTTCTACCCTACTTGGGCGGATGTTGGAGTTTACCTATTCACCTTTGGTTTGTTCTTTACCTTATTCTTATTGTTTGCTAAGTTCTTCCCGGTAATCAACATGGCTGAGGTTAAATCTGTATTGAAGTCTTCATCTGAAAAAGTAAATAAATAATGGAAAGAGATACGAATTTTATCCTCGGTATTTATGATGATGAGGATGTATTGAAAGATGCAGTAACCAAGGTACGTGAGAGTGGAGTGAAAATCCATGAGGTATTTACTCCATACCCTGTTCACGGTCTTGAAGATGTATTAGGATATAAAAGAAGTAAACTGCCAATAGCTGCCTTTTTGTTTGGTATGCTAGGGACTTGTTTGGCCTTGACTATGCAGGTGCTAATGATGTCAGTGGACTGGCCAATGATCATCGGTGGTAAGGACCATGCTCCACTACCTGATTTCATTCCTGTTACCTTCGAACTTACTGTATTATTGGCTTCCTTCGGTATGGTGGGAGTATTTATGGTGAGCAGTAATTTGAAGCCATGGGCCCAGCCTCGAATTTTTGATTTGAGAAGTACTGATGATAAGCATGTGATGGCAATTGATATTGCCCATAATGCCAATATTGAAGAAACTAAGATCAAAGAGTTGCTTCAGACATCAGGAGCTTCAGAGGTGAATAATAAAAGTTTTGAATAGGTAACATTGAAGATATGAAAATTATTAAGTCCATATATTTAGTTGCGCTTTCTGCTGCTTCTTTGGGAGTAGTATCTTGCGGGGCTTCAGGCGATGATCAGGGGCTGGAATATGCTCCTCAAATGTACCACTCTGTAGCTTATGAGCCGCTTACCCAAATTCAAAATGAAGAAGCTGGAAGCTGGTTGTCAAACAGAGAAGATGGAAAAGGTGAATTTTTCAATAGTAATGTTCACAATCCACACAATATGAATATGAGAGAGCCTGTGGCCAACACAGTAGCTCGTAATCAATATGACATGCTTCCTTACAGGCTTAAAGTAGCTGATTTGGAAGGTGCTAATGCTGTTGAAAATCCAGTTGAATTGACTGATCAGGTATTGGCAGATGGTAAGCGTTTGTTTACCCAGTACTGCTCACCATGTCACGGTGATGGTGGTCAAGGAGATGGTAAAGTAGGTGAAGTAATCGGTGGTGTAGCTAACCTTACCGGTGGTGCTTATATCAACCTTACAGAAGGACACATTTTCCATGTAATTACACACGGAAAAGGTAGAATGGGAGCTCATGGTTCTCAGATTTCTCCAGAGAGAAGATGGAAAATTGTTCACTATGTTAAACAAGAAATTCAGAAACAATAATAATGGCGCACGTTACAAATTTTAACCTGGATCAAAAATTTGACTTCACGGCTGCCCTGAAGAAAACCATCATGATGGTTGGAGGTATTGGGGCGATCTTGTTGGTCATTGGTATCTTCACTTCTATGGGAGGTGATTCACACGGTGGGCATGAAGCTGCTGGTCATCAGACTGAACATGTAGCTGCAGCAGATGATCACGGTGATGCACATGCTGCTGAGGCAGGACATGAGACTGGTGGACATGATGAATTCCATTGGTCTAAGCGTTTTTTCGCTAATCTTTGGATCAATAATGTGTACTTTGCCGGTATTGCCATTATTGGTGTTTTCTTCTTTGCTATTCAATATGCGGCTCAAGCTGGATGGGCTACAGCTATCCTAAGGGTAATGATCTCTTTTGGTAATTGGCTTCCGTTTGCTGCTATTATGATGATCGTTACTTATTTCATTGCTGGTCATGACTTGTTCCACTGGACTCACCATGATCTTTTTGTTAAAGATAGCGGGCATTACGATTCTATTATAGATGGAAAAGGCGGATTCTTCTATTGGCCATTGGCTAAAGGTAGTTTCCCTATTTTCTGGGTAGCTAGATTGGTCATCTTCTTTGGACTTTGGATTTTCTTCTTCAATAAATTGAAAAACCTTTCTTTGCAGGAAGATATCAATGGGGGAGATAGTTATTGGTATAATATCAGAAAATGGTCTGCAATTTTCTTGGTGATCTTTGCTGTATCTTCTTCAATAAGTGCATGGGATTGGATAATGTCAATTGATACTCACTGGTTCTCTACATTATTTGGTTGGTATGTGTTTGCTTCTTGGTTTGTTGCCGGTCTTTCTTCAATTTGTCTGGTAACGATCATGTTGAAAGAGAGAGGTTACTTAGAGATGTTCAATGAAAACCATCTACATGATTTAGCTAAATTCATTTTCGGGTTCTCTATATTCTGGACTTACTTATGGTTCTCTCAGTTCTTATTGATTTATTATGCCAATATTCCTGAAGAATCAGTTTACTTCCTTGAAAGGTTGAATAGTGATAAGTATGGTGCATTTATCTTTGTGAATATTATTCTAAACTTTGTGTTGCCATTCTTAGTTTTGATGACTAGAGACTCTAAGAGACATACCATCTTCTTGAAAGTTGTTTGTACTCTTATCATTATTGGACAC
This sequence comes from Echinicola salinicaeni, assembly GCF_014280965.1. Lineage (GTDB taxonomy): Bacteria > Bacteroidota > Bacteroidia > Cytophagales > Cyclobacteriaceae > Echinicola > Echinicola salinicaeni. Next base: position 104,525 of record NZ_JACODZ010000007.1, on the reverse strand, counting down.
TGGGTTGATTTCTTCTTAATGGTTCAGCCAGGTACATTGGGACATAACGGTGGAGTTGGATTTATGGAAGTTGGTATGTTCTTGTTATATGGTTCTGTTGTAATCATGGTGGTATTGACTGGTCTTTCTAAGAAAAATCTTATCGCTAAGAACCATCCAATGTTAGAGGAAACTTATCATCATCACATTTAATACGTATCCGAAAAAGATAAAATTATGTACGGATTTCTTATTGCACTAGGTGTTTTATTATTGGTATCCATCATTTGGATGGTGTACAGGATACAAACTTTGGTTTCTGTAGTTAAGGGTTCTGAAAAGAAAATTGCTACTGGAAGTAATAAAGTTAATGCTGCCTTATTCATCGTATTCCTTTTGGCTGCTGGAGCCCTAATGTTCTGGTATTCTATTAAGGAGTTTGATAACTATAATTTGCCAATTGCCTCTGAGCATGGCGTAGTAACTGATCAGTTGTTCTGGGTTACTATGGCCATTACTGGGGTGGTATTCATCATTACTCATATTCTTTTGTTCTGGTTCAGTTATAGGTACCAATACAAAGAGGAGAGTAAGGCGGCTTTCTTCCCAGACAATAACAAACTTGAGGTTATCTGGACAGCAGTTCCTGCTTTGGTATTGACAGTTTTGATTGTTTATGGTTGGAAGTCTTGGACTGAAATCACTGCTCCGGCCCCTGAAAATGCCCATGTGGTTGAAGTTATGGGATATCAATTTGCTTGGGAATTTAGATATCCAGGTAAGGACAATCAACTGGGTAACTATGATTATAGATTGATCAATCCTTCTAACTCCAGAGGTATTGACTTCACAGATAAAAATGCTTTGGATGATTTTCCTGCTCAAACAGTTGTGATTCCAAAAGGAGAGCCAGTTTTGTTCAAGATTCGTTCTAGAGATGTACTTCACTCTGTTTTTGCTCCTCACATGAGGTTGAAAATGGATGCTGTACCAGGTATGCCTACTAGGTTCTGGTTCGTGCCGACAAAAACTACTGCAGAAATGAGGGCTGAGTTGGGAGATGACGAGTTTGTTTATGAAATAGCTTGTACAGAAGTTTGCGGTGGAGGTCACTTCTCCATGAGAAGAGAGATTGAAGTTGTCGAACCAGCAGAATACCAGAAATGGTTAGCTGAGCAAAAGACCTTTATTGAAATGGATCCTGCTTTGATCGCTGATGCTCCGGCTGAGATTAAAGAACTGGCTCAGATTCAAAGCGGTGAATAAGATATAACTTGATATAATAAAATAATTATGGCAGTAGCTAACATATCAACGCACGGTACTACGGAGCATGACCATCACGATGATCATGCTCATAGTGATAATTTTATCACTAAGTATGTCTTTAGTACCGACCATAAAATGATCGGTAAGCAGTTTTTGGTTACCGGTATTGTATGGGCATTAATTGGTGGTTTCCTTTCTATCCTTTTTAGGTTACAGTTAGGTTTCCCTGACATGGACATGACTTTCTTGAAACCTATACTAGGTGGGTGGATTGATGAGTCTGGGGCTTTAGATACGAATTTCTATTTGGCCTTGGTAACGATGCACGGAACCATTATGGTGTTCTTTGTATTGACAGCAGGTTTGAGTGGTACATTCTCAAACTATTTGATCCCATTGCAAATTGGTGCTAGGGATATGGCTTCAGGCTTTATGAACATGCTTTCTTACTGGTTCTTCTTCGTAGCTGGTGTTATCATGTTTATCTCCTTATTCATCTCTACCGGTCCTGCTGGCGGTGGTTGGGTTATCTATCCTCCATTGTCTGCTTTGGAGCAAGCTATTCCAGGTTCTGGATTGGGTATGACACTTTGGTTGGTGGCTATGGTATTCTTTATTGCCTCTCAGCTTTTGGGTGGTATTAACTATATCACTACTGTCATTAACCTAAGAACAAAAGGGATGTCTTTCTCAAGACTTCCATTGACAATTTGGTCATTCTTCTTGACGGCTGTTATTGGTCTATTGTCATTCCCTGTATTGTTCTCTGCTGCGTTATTATTGGTATTCGATCGAAGTTTTGGTACTTCGTTCTATTTGTCAGATATCTATATCGGAGGTGAAGCACTTCCAAATACTGGAGGTAGCGCTGTATTGTTCCAGCACTTGTTCTGGTTCTTAGGTCACCCTGAAGTATATATTGTATTATTGCCTGCTTTGGGTATTACGTCTGAAGTAATTGCTACTAACTCAAGAAAGCCAATTTTCGGTTACAAAGCGATGATCTTGTCCATGCTTGGTATTACTGTATTGTCTTTCGTAGTATGGGCACACCATATGTTCGTGTCAGGTATGAACCCATTCTTGGGATCGATCTTTATGTTCTTGACATTGATCATTGCGGTGCCTTCTGCAGTTAAAGTATTTAACTATTTGACTACACTATGGAGAGGTAACTTGGTGTTTACACCAGCAATGTTGTTCTCTATTGGTTTGGTATCTTTCTTTATCTCTGGTGGTCTTACTGGTATTTTCCTCGGTAACTCCGCAGTAGATATCCAACTTCACGATACTTATTTCGTGGTAGCTCACTTCCACTTGGTAATGGGATCTGCTTCTTTCTTCGGATTGATGGCTGGGGTTTACCATTGGTTCCCTAAAATGTTTGGTAGAATGATGGATGCCAAATTGGGCTATATCCATTTCTGGTTGACATTTGTTGGGGTTTATATGGTGTTCTTCCCTATGCACTATATTGGTATTGCAGGATTCCCAAGAAGATATTACAGCTGGACTAACTTCAACTTTGCTGATATGTACACTGATCTTAACATGTTCGTATCAGTTGCTGCTATCGTTACCTTCGGTGCTCAGTTTATCTTCTTGTTCAACTTCTTCTATAGCATGTACAAAGGTAGAAGAGCTCCTCAGAACCCTTGGAGATCCAATACTTTGGAATGGACTACACCAGTTGAACCTGGTCATGGTAACTGGCCTGGAGAAATTCCTACAGTTTACAGATGGCCTTACGATTACTCTAAGCCAGGTGCTAAGGATGATTTTATTCCTCAAACCGTACCATTGTCTTCTACTCCAGAATCTAATCTTCCTCACGAAGCAGAGCAGGTTAAATTGGAAAGAGAAATTATGGCTGAAGAGGGTGCTGATGTCCTTGTAGCTAATGAATCAAAAGAATCTTAAAAATATTAACAGCTTTCGCAGGGTCAGTTTGATCACTGTGATAGCTGTTTATTTCTTGATTTTGGTAGGAGGGATAGTAAGAAGTTCCGGTTCCGGAATGGGCTGTCCTGATTGGCCGAAATGTTTTGGGAGCTGGGTGCCTCCTACAAAGGTGAACCAACTTCCCGATAATTATCAAGATATCTATCTCAACAAAAGGTTAGAGAAGAACGAAAGGTTTGTCAAAATGCTTCATAGCCTAGGCTTTCACAAGAAGGCTGAAGAAATTAAGCATGATAAGGCAATACTTATTGAAGGTGAATTTAATGCTACTAAAACCTGGATTGAATACCTAAACAGGCTAACTGGGGCTGTTATTGGGTTATTGGTTATCGCCACCTTTATCTATTCATGGAAGCTACGAAAACAGGATAAAGCCTTGACCATGCTTTCCTTCTTGAATTTGGTATTGGTTGTTTTTCAAGGCTGGATTGGTTCTATTGTTGTTTCTACCAATCTTTTGCATTGGATGATAACAGTTCATATGTTGTTGGCTTTATTGATAGTTTGCTTATTGCTTTATATCCATTATAGAGCTAATAAATTAAACCATAAGGTTAAGCAACAAATAGAAAAACCTGGTGATTTATTTGCCATACTATTATTGGCATTTATATTAATGATTGTCCAGGTAATTTGGGGAACGCAGGTTAGGGAGCAGGTAGATATAATTGCTGCAAGGTTAGGCAATCTTTTCCGTTTTGAGTGGATTGGTCTCCTTGGTATTGATTTTATCATTCATAGATCCTTCTCTTTAATATTATTAGCAATACACCTTTTGTTTATTTATAAAGTATATAAAGTCTCCCACAGGAGATCAGGTATATTTAAATGGTCACAAATTATGGTGGCATTGATCTTATTTGAGATCGTCACTGGGGTAGGGATGGCATATTTTGGTATTCCACCTTTCCTTCAACCTATTCACCTTTTGGTGGGTTCGTTGATCATAGGAGTTCAATTTGTGATCTTATTACAGTTAAGTGATCAGAAAAGAATAGTGTTAAATACAACCAATTCATGAGGACAGTTAATTTATCTGAAGCGTCCTTAATTGACAGCATATTGATTCGCTCGAAAGCATATTATGAATTGATAAAATTCAGGCTTTCGGCATTAGTAACTTTCTCTGCTGTGTTCGGGTTTATTTTAGGAGACAGTGGGGTGATGTTTTCTTGGGGGAAGTTCTTTGCTTTAATGGTCGGAGGTTTTCTGATCAGTGGGGCATCTGGAGCAGCCAACGAGATATTGGAAAGAGATTATGATAAATTGATGAAGAGGACTCAAAACAGGCCTCTACCATTGAATATTATCTCTTTAAACGAAGCGTATTGGTTTACAGTAATTGTGGCCTTGATAGGTATAAGTACCTTATGGTTCTTTACCAATCCTATCACTACTGGTTTGGGTATCTTAAGCATGATTCTTTATGTTTTTGTATACACACCGTTAAAAAGAGTAGGACCTATTGCTGTGTTTGTTGGAGCTATTCCAGGGGCTATGCCGCCATTATTGGGATGGACTGCAGCAACAGGAGCCATTACTTATGAGGCTTTGATTATATTTGGAATTCAATTTATTTGGCAATTCCCCCATTTTTGGGCCATTGCTTGGGTAAGTGATGAAGATTATAAGAAAGCTGGGTTTAAATTACTTCCTTCAGGTGGAAGGAAAGATTTGAATACAGCGATACAGATTATGATTTATACCCTGTTTTTATTGCCTTTGGGCTTATTACCAAGTTATTTTGGTTTAACAGGATTAAATTCTGGAATTGTAGCCACGATTTGTGGGGTGTTGTTTTTGGCACAGACTTTCTCTTTGATGAGAGATTGTTCCAGAAAATCAGCCTTGAAAATTATGTTTGGTTCGTTCCTATATTTGCCTATAGTGCAGATAGCTTATTTATTAGATAAAATACCATAATGGAAGAGAAATTAGCATATACTGAAGGGGCAGAGCAACCCATTGCTATGCATCCAAAGAAGTTTGCCCTGTGGTTATTTATCGTTAGTGTAGTGATGATATTTGCCGCTTTGACCAGTGCATTTATCGTAAGACAGGGTGAGGGGAACTGGTTGGATTATAGCCTGCCGGAGGTACTGTGGTTTACATCTGCGGTGATTTTACTTAGTAGTGCTAGTATGCATTGGGCCTATGTTTCTGCTAAGAACGATCAAATAAGTAATTTGAAAGTAGCTTTGACCATTACCACTATACTAGGTTTAACTTTCTTGGTCGGCCAATGGTATAGCTGGGAAGCTTTGGTAGAAAGGGATGTTTATTTTGTGGGTAATCCTGCTGGCTCATTTATGTATGTGTTGACTGGGTTGCACGCAGCACACTTAATAAGTGGTGTGATATTTCTAATTATTGTATTAATTTCGTCCTATAGATATAAAATACATTCACAGAGTATGAATACCATGGAAATGTGTGCTACTTATTGGCACTTCTTAGGTGGTCTCTGGATCTATTTATTTGTCTTTTTATTATTGAATCATTGAAATATAAAGTTAAAATTTAGAATATATGTCATCGACTGCAATTGAAATCAACTCCAAGAGAGGAACATGGGGTGGTGGAAATGAGCCTTTGAAGGCCAGCTATGGAAAGCTCATGATGTGGTTTTTCCTACTTTCCGACATCTTTACTTTTGCCGCTTTCCTGATTACTTATGGTGCAATTAGGGTAAGTTATCCGGCGTTTTCTGGTCATGTTAAGGAATTTACTCCGTCTAATGAGTATTGGCCGGTTCCTGAAATGATTTTTGATGCTGTGCCTTTTTTGCATGGTGTTCATGCGCCATTGGTATTCGTAGGTGTCATGACTTTTATTCTGATCATGTCTTCTGTAACCATGGTATTGGCAGTAGAAGCTGGACATAGAAATGATAAGGACGATGTGGTGAAGTGGTTGCTTTGGACTGTTGTTGGTGGTGCTACTTTCTTGAGCTGTCAGGCTTGGGAGTGGAGTCACTTTATTCACGGTACTGATGCAGGTACTATAATGACCTATGTGAATTCATTCGGACAAACTGTAACAGAGACTGTGTTTGGAGCAAACCTTCATGTCAATGAATATGGGCCAGCGCCATTTGCTCAATTGTTCTTCTTTATTACTGGTTTCCACGGTTTCCACGTAACAATTGGTGTGGTATTGCTTTTCTTGGCATTTTACCAAGCAGCAGTAGGTGTATATGAAAGAAGAGGTCATTATGAAATGGTTGAAAAAATTGGTCTTTACTGGCACTTTGTAGATTTAGTTTGGGTATTTGTATTTACCTTTTACTACCTTGTCTAACCTCTAAAAATATTTATTAGCTATGTCATCACTTGAAAATAAAACTACCTTAGAGGTTCTTCCTCGTAATAAGGAAAAGATTAGAAAGATTTGGAAGACTGCATTGATCTTATTGATTATTACAGCAGTTGAATTCCTTTTGGCCTTTACCATGGAAAGAGGGATGTTGTTATTTGCAATATTCGTAGGCTTAACCATTGTAAAAGCTTCTTATATTATGATGGAATTTATGCACTTAAAGGATGAATCAAAAGTTTTGTTTTGGTCCATCATGCTGCCTTTGATTTTCTTGGTTTGGTTGCTTATAGCACTTTCCAAAGAAGGCGCTGAAATCTTTTTGATGAGATGGTAATCCAGAAATAATTTGATGAAAATAAAAGTAGGTTGGAGGGAATGCTTCCAACCTACTTTTTTGTTTGTAGTGGAGATATGAAAGTTGTTAGATTATTACAAGGAATGGTACTTGTCTGTATTTTGATGGTACCTGTACTGATTATATTGTTTCTCCGTAATTTCGGGGAAAATGAATATGAGATTCCAGTATTGTATGAAAATGGAATTCAAGATCCGTTCGGAGATTGCGAACTTGATTCTGCTGGCCAACATTATATTCCTGAATTTGAATTTGTGTCCCAAGATTCCAGCAGGATAGGTAAATCTGAAATGGAGGGTAAAGTGACCATTGTTGATTTTTTCTTTACCAGTTGCCCTAGTATATGCCCTGTGATGTCATTGGAAATGGAAAGGGTTCAGGATGCTTTTAGAAATGAAGAACAAGTACAGCTTTATTCGATCAGTATAGATCCTGAATATGATACTCCAGAAGTTTTAAAAGAGTACAGTGAATTACACGGTGCTACAAAGGGAAAATGGTTCTTTTTGAACGGCCCTAAAGAGGAGGTTTATGATTTGGCCAGGTGTGGATTTGTTTTGCCTACCATAGATGGAGAAGGCGTACCAGAAAACTTTACACATAGTGACAAGTTGGCCCTGATTGATGGAGAAGGAAGGATACGAGGTTATTATAGCGGAACCAACAGAGAAGAAGTAGATTTATTGATTTTAGAGACAAAAATATTGTTACATGGAAAGCAATAATTTAGGAAATCCTGCTGACAAGGGGATGTATAGATTGATTACCATTGTTTCGGTTTTGATTCCGGTAGTGGTGGCTGTTTTATTGTTTATGCCAGCAAAGTTGGATTTGGCAAGTGAGTGGGTTTATTTCCTGCCTCATCTTAATGCGGTGATCAATTTCTCAGCCAGTTTGGCCTTGATTGCAGGATTGATATTTATTAAAAATAAAATGATTCCCTATCATCGAGCCAGCATGACCATAGCATTTGGCTTAGGGGCAATTTTCCTGGTATCCTATGTGATTTATCATGCTTCCGCAGAAAGCACCAGTTTTGGAGGTGAAGGCATTATTAGAACAGTATATTTTATAATACTGATTAGCCATATTATTTTGGCAGCAGTGGCTTTATTTCCTATACTTTTGGCTTACTATTATGGAATCAAGGGTATGGTTGAAAAGCATAAAAAGATAGTAAGGTATGCGTATCCTATTTGGCTTTATGTAACCATTAGTGGTGTCATAGTTTATTGGATGATCAGTCCATATTATAACCATTAAACTAAAAAGGGATTGTAGACGTTTGAATATTATGTTACGCTTATTACAAAAAGTTTATTTTAGTTTCCTTTTGGTAGTTTTACCTCAAGTGTATGGTTGGGCCCAGTGTGCCATGTGCCGTGCCTCAGTAGAAAATAATGTATCCAATGGCGATACCACTGTGGGAGCCAGTTTGAATATGGGGATTCTTTACCTATTTGTGGCCCCTTATTTGCTTGCTGGTATTATTGGCTTTCTGTGGTACAGGAATTCAAAAAAAAGAAAAAGACAAGCTATATAAAGAAATTTGAAGTACATAAATAAAAAAGCAAAGTTTGAAAATCAACTTTGCTTTTTTACTTTTAGCCTACTGTGAAATAAATTATGCTCAAAAAAAGAAGGCTCATATTAATTTTTGCGATCATCTCAATGGCGATCGTGCTGGCCATTAATTTTTTTTCCAGTCCTTTACATCCAGAAAAAAGGGCCATTCAAAAGATAGAAGAAAAAATTCAGACGATAGCCAATGAGTTTGATGATGATTTTATTCAGCTTTTGATGAATAATAGACCTGAAAAGCAGATTTCCTTTAGCACCCTCAACTTCCCTTCCCAACATCCTTTTTATATGTATAGTGAGGATGGCAAGCTATTATATTGGTCCAATATCACCATGATTCCTGAATTTGATGTTTTTAAGACGGGGGTTAACTATAAGCCTTATCAGTTGATAGATAATCAAAAGGGGACCTATTTTAGCCGTGTCAGGCGTGTGATCAGGAACAATAAGGTTTATTGGATGGCTCAGGTCTATTCATTGAATGATAAGGTAGAAATAGACAATGAGTATTTGCATTCTGGTTTTAACCAAGAAATCTTCGGGAATGACCGATTTATTCTGGCTTCGGATCCGATGTCAGGATATGAGAGTATTAAAGCAGATGATGGTACTTTTTATTTTTCTATTTCACTGAGAAGTGGGTATAAGGCCGTAGGCAGTAAGTCAAATACGGCATTGATCCTGTTTTTCTTTTCATTAACTGGATTAGTGTTTATTCTAGGGGGAGATTTTGTGATGAGACTTTGGAGGAGGGGGAATAAAAAGGTAGCTCTATTTTATACTATCTCTATTCTAGGGAGCGTCAGGGGAATTATGCTAGTATTTAATTTTCCCCAGGATTATTTTGACCTGGCACTCTTCGATCCATATTATTACGCATCATCCTCATTGAATCCTAGTTTGGGAGATTTATTATTAAATGTAATCGCTGTAATTATAGTATTGGGAATGCTGATAAGTTTATTGGGGAGAAGGCAGGTTATATTAGGCTTTGCTAAGATCCGACAAAAGAAGGCTCCTTGGATTTATTATTTGCTGGCCTATTTCCTTTCCACGGTGTTTTTATTTTTGTTTTTTCTGCTTTTTACTAATATTTCAAATAATTCCCAGTGGACACTGAGTATTCTTGATATTCCTACACTTGATTATCTGAAGGGAATAAGCATACTTATTTTGTTTTTTGGTGGCGCAGCTTATTTGTTGTTTACTTTGATGTCCATTCATTTGGTCTTTTATAAGAGTAGGTGGCAAAAGGCGTATGCACTGAGAATCCTATTATTGTTTTCTATTCCGTTTCTGATTGTAGCAGGATATTTTGATTTTATCTATTTGGTGGTATACATCGCTCACCTGATTCTCTTGGTAGCGATTATTACTTTTGAATTATATGATAATGTTTTCAAGCTTCAGCTGAATACCTTTTTGACTTTTTTCTTTGGTTGTTTGATGGGGGCTGTGATTACAGGGGCCGCTTCCTATCAGGACTTTAGAAAACGGGAGATTTTGTCAAAAATTAAATTGGCCAATCAAGTTTTGTTGAAGAATGATGTTATGGCTGAATTCCTGCTAAGCGATGTGATAGATAGGGTGGAAGAAGACCTTTTTATCAAGAATAGGATGTTGGATCCGCTTGGCTCAAAATCTCCCATCATTCAGAAGATTGAAAAGATTTATTTGCCTAATTATTTTGATCAGTATAATCTCAATGTAATGATTTTTAATCCTAAGGGAGAAGATATACTGAACCGTGGTAATGAAAAGAAATTGGATGATTATCGCTATCAGTTTATGAACAGTGATTATGCGACCAGTGTGAGGGAATTATTTTTTGTGAAGGGAAATGAAGGGATTGAAGGAAATCGATTCTACGCCTTTGTAGGCATGTACAAGGAAGATTTGTTTTTAGGGACTATAGTGATGGAGTTGGTTCAGGAAAGAGTACAGTCTACCAGTGTATTTCCTAAGTTGCTTTTGGATAAAAAGTACGCAGAAGATATTTATGATCGTAATTTTGATTATGCTGTATTCTCCGATGAAATTTTGCAATACAGTGTAGGGGTTTTCAATTTTCGGGATCCAGAGGTGGCCAATTTATTGGATAATGAAAACCTATATACCACTGGTGTGTTTAAAAATCAGTACCATCACTATGCTGTTAGGATACAATCCAGGACCATTCTGATTTCAAGTCCTATATATCCTTATAATTATGTGTTGGCAGACGTATCCTTTTTCTTTGTCTGCTATATTGGTCTCACGCTACTTTTTATTGCTTTATATGTGTTGTTTTCTGGGTTGGGTAAAATGCAATTTAACTATGCTACCAAAATCCAGTTTTACCTGAACTTTGCTTTTTTTGTTCCTATGCTGATCATAAGTGCGGTCTCGATTGGTTTGCTCAGTGATTCCTATATGGAAGATCTTCACAGGCAATATTTTGATAAGGCTGGTATTATCAGAGATTACCTGGCCAAGTATTTGGAACAGGAAGTGCAAGGGACCATGGATAGGGATGACTTTCTTACAGAGGTACATAATTTATCCAGTACAACAGCCTCTGATATCAATATTTACTTGCCAAATGGTAAGTTAATGGTGACCAGTCAACCGAATATTTTCGAGAAAAAGGTGCTTACAGAATACCTTAACCCAATGGCCTATGCAGAGGTGATAGAAGCTCAGAATAATAGGGTGATCTTGGATGAGAAAGTTGGAGGGCTAGACTATAAAACCGTTTATTTGGCATTGAGAGATATTAAACGTCAAGAGGTTCTGGGAATCATAGCCATACCATTTTTTGAATCAGAGGATGATTTGAATGTGCTGATTGTGGATGTATTCAGTACTATTATTAATATTTTTGTGGTCATCTTTATTATCTTTTTGGTGGTGTCCTTCTTTGCCTCCAAAAAATTGACTGATCCGTTTAAGTTGCTTACCCAAAAGCTGAAAGCAACCAATCTTGAGGATAATGAGCCTATGTATTGGCCTATTAAAGATGAAATTGGGCTTTTGGTCAATGAATATAATAATATGCTTTTCAAGTTGGAGGCAAGTAAAAAGGTGTTGGCATCCAATGAAAAGGAATCTGCTTGGAGAGAAATGGCCAAACAGGTTGCGCATGAGATCAAGAATCCTTTAACCCCCATGAAACTGACACTGCAACATCTCTTAAGGTTACAGGAAGAGGGAAGGATAGATGATCCTAAAAAGCTTCGCAAGCCTGTAAATAACCTTATCAATCAAGTAGATACTTTGAGTGATATCGCCTCTTCTTTTTCTACTTTTGCCAAGATGCCTTTACCTAAAAATGAAAGAATGGATTTCCAATTAGTTGTATTCCATGCTGTAGAACTTTTTAAAAATCACGAGAGCGCCAAGGTGGTCCTAAGAAACAAGGCTAAAAAGAGGTTGCCAATTATGGGGGATGATAAACTTTTTGGGCGGGTAATTTCCAATTTGATCATTAACGGAATACAATCAGTAGAAGAAAATGAATTGGCTTTTATTGAGGTGATACTGACTGTAAATGAAGGATGGGTTAATCTCGAGGTAAAAGATAATGGTCGTGGAATTCCAGAAGATTTAACGGATAAAATATTTATTCCTAACTTCAGTACGAAAAGCGAAGGATCAGGATTGGGCTTAGCCATAGCCAAAAGGGGAGTAGAAACAGCCGGAGGTAAAATTTGGTTTGAATCCGAATTAGGGAAGGGAACCTCTTTCTACTTAACTTTTCCCTTGTTGGATGGATCCAAGAACTGATGCGTCAGGATTACTTAAGGAATGAAATATTGTGCGGAAAATATATACATGGTCTGCAAACTGTGCGGCCTGTGGATGATACTTTTTGGTCTCAGCAGGCCTGCTTTTGCACAAGAAAAAAAATGTAGGTGGCAAGCAGTAGAGCAAGGACAGGACAGCCTTTATTTTCAATTGGACTCCCTTTCTGCGCTTAATAGTAGCATTGAGGTATTCAATGCTAAGGGAGAAAAGTATCCTTTTACTTATGATATTAATTCAGGCTTTATTCTCATTAATAATGCTGGAGGAAGCTTACCTGATTCCCTAAAACTTTGTTATCAGACCTTTCCGGTCAGCTTTCATCAACAATATGCCAATAGGACCTTGGAAGCGGATTATGATTCCATGGCCTATTTTAAATCCAAGGAGAAAGAAATTATCGATTCTTTTGATTTTCGGGAAGAGATTTTTTCATCCAGTAAGCTAAATAAATCCGGGAACCTCACGAGGGGAATATCATTTGGGAATGCCCAAAATGTCTTTGTTAATTCTTCCCTAAACCTTCAGATGGATGGACAGCTTACGGATGATTTATTTATTAGGGCAAGCATTACTGATCAGAATGTCCCTTTCCAACCACAAGGAAATACCCAGCAAATTCAGGATTTTGATAATGTCTTGGTGGAACTGTACAATGATAAAATGAGCCTCCGGGCAGGAGATGTAGTGTTTCAGCAACGGCAGTCCTCCTTTTTGAGGTATTATAAAAATGTACAGGGCTTACAATTCACCACCGACTATGAAGTTAACGAAAAATGGAAGGCATCCACTCAACTGGGTGCATCCATAGCTAAAGGAAAGTTTTCCTCGGTAATCATTGAGGTGCAGGAAGGAACCTTGGGGCCATATAGGGTCCCTGGTCCCGAAAATGAACGTTATGTGATAATAATGGCCAATTCAGAAAAGGTTTTTCTGGATGGAAAACAATTGAAAAGGGGCTTCAATCAAGACTATATTATTGATTATAATCAGGGACAGATCACTTTTACCACGAATGTATTGATCACCCAATATTCTCGGGTAAGGATAGATTATGAATATGCTGAGCGAAATTTTAGCAGGTCAATACTTACTGCGAACCATATACAGAAGAGCGATAAGGCCAGCTTTTATGTCAACTATTATAAAGAACAGGATAATAGAAGCCGTCCTTTGTTTAATGAACTGAGTGATGTCGATAAGCGATTATTGGCGGATGTTGGTGATGAAATTGAGGAGGCAATAGTGCCAAGGGTGGACAGTGTGGCATTTGATTCAAATAGGATATTATATCGTAGGGTAAGCAGTTCTGATCTCCAAGGTAGCTTGATTATCTATTATGAATACTCCAATAATAAGGAGGAAGCCCACTATAGTGTTACATTTACTGAGGTAGGAGAGGGGAATGGAAACTACCGCCGAAGGGAACAATTGGCCAATGGATTTGTATATGAATATATAGCTCCTATAGATGGTATAAAGCAGGGTAATTATTCCTTGTATTCGCAACTTCCTGCGCCGAACAAAAAGCAAATGATAACGGCAGGTGGAGATGTGAAGCTTGGGGAGTATGAGAAGGTATATGGGGAAGTAGCATTATCCAATCAGGACCAAAACTTGTTTTCTGAATTGGATAAGGAGGATAATAATGGTTATGCCATGAAATCAGGCTTGGTATCAGCCGGAAGGAAAATTGGCTGGCTGGAAGGTTATCAGTTTAAGGCTGCCACAGAGCTGGAGTATAATTCTATAGATTTTGATTTTATAGACCGATTGAGGTATATAGAGTTTGACCGAGATTGGGGACTGGTCAATCAGGAATCAGAAAAACCTGACAGTGAAAAATTACTTATGGCGACAGTAGGAGTGGTGAAAGATGCCGCGAATGAATTGACCTATCAAGTTAATTACAGAAAGCGAGGTGCTCAGCTGGAAGGAACTCAGCAAAGGGCAAAATATTATCAGCAGTTAGGAGAACGGTTTTTTACAGCACAAAACCTATTCCTCTTGAACAGTAAAATGCCGAGCAGACAATCTACTTGGCACAGGTATGATGCCGAACTGTTTTACCGTTCCAAGGTATTGGTGCCGGGATATCAGTTCAAAGTCGACAGGAATAAGGTGTTGGATACAGAAAAGGATTCAGTCATCAGTACAGCAATGAATTTCCTTTCTCACCATTTTTATGTGAAGTCAAATGATACCTTGAATTATAGTTTTTTTGCGGATTTAACTTGGCGAGAGGATAGGTTGCCTGTTAATGGCCGGATATTACCGGATACTAAAGCCTTTACTACCAACTATGGGCTCAAAAAAGCCTTTGGCCAACATGACATAAAAGGTACTTTTACTTATAGAAAATTGAGGCACTTGAGAGAACAAATGCTTGAAGAAAGTACCGTGATGGGGAGGTTGGATTATTATAGTGCATTATTTGATAATAACCTTAGAAATGAATTGAGCTATGCCATTGGAAATGGAAGGGAGCTAAAGCGGGAGTTTGTGTATTTGCCTGTTCCCACTGGGGAGGGAACCCATACCTGGCGTGATGATAATGAGGATGGAATTCAACAGCTAAACGAGTTTTATTTGGCGATCAATCCTGAAGAAAAGAACTATATCAAGGTTTTTACTCCGACGGATGAGTATATTCAAGCCTACACCACCTTGTTTAATTATAGACTTAATGCCCGTTTCCCTGATCAGTGGAGGAAAGAGAAAGGCTTAAAGCAGGTATTGTTTAAATTCTCCAATACCACTAGCTGGAATGTGGAAAAGAAGATTAACGCTGGGGAATTTTGGAAAAGGGTAAGTCCTTTTATTGCAGGGATTCCCGATGAGGATTTGGTGTCCTTGAGACAGGTTTTTAGGTCGACCTTGTTTTTTAATCGTAGTTCATCTGTTTTTGGTTTTGATCTTGGTACCATAAAGAGCCAGCATAAGCAATTGCTGACAGGTGGTTTTGAGGGAACTGAGCAGTTGGATTGGAGGATGAATACAAGAGTAAATTTCAAGAAGGATTTAAACCTAAGATTGGTTTTTAATGAAGGACAAAGAAATGCGGCATCTGATTACCTTGAGAATAGAAATTACCAGGTTGACCAATTCGCCTTTGGCCCTGAGCTGACTTGGCAGCCTTCCACCATATTCCGGACCTCTCTGAATTATCGCTATACGGACAAACGTAATGAGCAGAATGATGAATTTGATGAAAGGGCAGCTTTACATGAATTGGCTGCTAAAGTCAGGTATGCAAAGGCCATCAAGACTACAGTGAATGCGTTGGTGAAATATACCCAAATTGACTATAATGGTGTTGCCAACTCACCAGTAGGTTATGAAATGTTGGAGGCATTGACAGTGGGCAGCAATGTCAGCTGGAGTATTAATTGGATCCAAAAGATTGGAGAAGGTCTTCAGCTAAACATGAGTTATGAAGGAAGGGATTCTGAAGGTTTAAACAGGTTGGTGCATACAGGCAGGATGCAGATTTCTGCCTTGTTTTAACTCTTTCAAATGGCTATTCTTCTATAATCTTAAAGGATAAGATTTCGACTTTTTCTACCAGCATCTGATCGTTATCTGCTAGCTGTTGGATTTTTCTCACTACTTTCATTCCGTTTATTACTTTGCCAAAGGCAGCAAAGCCTTGACCATCAGGATTTCTTTTTCCGCCAAAATCCAATGCTGGCTGGCTCCCAATACATATAAAAAACTCAGAACTGGCCGTTCCCGGTTCTGCTCTTGCCATGGATAATGTGCCGTTTTTATGTAATAAGCCTGTTTCTTTAGTAGTCTCATGAACAATAGGCTTATAGGGAGATTGATCTGCTTCTAGCCCTAAACCACCTTGGATTACCTCAATTTTCACTTTGCTGTTAGCTTGGTTGTCCATACGCACGGTTCTATAAAAACTGGCTCCCTTAAACTTATTGTTTTTGATGTATTTCAGAAAGTTAGCACTTGTGATGGGGGCTTGCTCCGGATATAATTCAAAAGTGATATTCCCTTTGGTTGTTTTTAACTCAATAATTGGGGTTTGGGCACTTGCTGAATATATCCATAAAAAAGAGAAAAATAACGAAAATAAATAAGTCTGCTTGATCATGATGGTTTTAAGATTTTAAGAATAAAGTATAGAAGCAATTAAATGTTTCCCTCTTTTAGATGAATTGAAATGAAGAGTTAGGCCTATTAGAGTCATAAGGCAGAACTTTACTATGACCTTAAAGTTACAGAGATGAAATGTATTCCTTTCATAGCCTCTATTAAAATAGTTGCTGTTTTTTGAAACAGCTTTAGTGGAGCTTAATTATGAAAAATTTAGATAAAGATGGTTATTGATGATGAAATATTTTAATTTTATATAATACTTCACCTGCAAGGATGTGAGTTGAAAAATGATAATCTTATTTAGTCTATAAAACCCTATATCTAATTAGAACCTATGAAAAAGTTATTACTGTTATTTGTCGCACTTAGCTTAGGATTTGCCTGCTCCAGTCCTAAGGAGAAAAGTGAGCGCCAGGAGACTGCTGTTGAACCAGCCAAAATCCCTGTTCATGCGTGGTTGGGAGGTTATAATGATAAGCCAGAAGAAGAAATCAAAGCCAAGTTTACTGAATTTAAGGAACATGGAATTGATGCCTTAATGTATAACGGTGGTCATGATCCTGCCAGTTATGAAAAAGTCGGTAAGATTGCCAAGGAAGTAGGTCTAGGCTTTCATGCCTGGATTCCAACCATGGTACAGCACAAAACTGATGAGATCGATGCGGATTGGTATGCGGTAAATGGATTGGGTGAATCAGCCCTTGAAAAGCCTGCTTATGTGCCGCACTATACTTTCTTGTGTCCAAGCAAGGAAGGAACTTATAATTTCTTGGAAAACATGTACAGCAAAGTGGCTCAAGTAAAAGAGGTGGATGCGATACATTTGGATTATATCCGTTTTCCCGATGTGATCCTCGCACGTGGACTTTGGGATAAATATGGTTTGACTATGGATAGAGAATATCCTCAGTTTGACTATTGTTATTGTGATGAGTGTACTGGTGACTTTAAAGAAAAAACGGGTATTGATATCAAAGCTGCTGAAGATCCGTCTCAAGTGGAAGAGTGGAAGCAATTCAGGTATGATTTGATTACCAGTATTGTAAACAGATTGTCTGATATGGTGCATGGACATGGCAAGGAAATTAATGCGGCAGTGTTTCCAGGGCCTTCCAATGCCATGAAAATGGTTCGTCAGGAGTGGAATACATGGAATTTGGATGCTGTATTCCCTATGAATTATAATGATTTTTACCTGGAAGGGACAGATTGGATTGGATCTATTACCAAAGAAGAAGTGGATGCTGTTGAGGGGAAGTTTCCAGTTTACAGCGGATTGTTTATCTGTCCTAATCCTGAGAAAAAAGCAGAGATTGAAGATCCAGAAGGTCATGGTTTGATTCCAAGTGAAATGGGAGCTGCTATTCGAAACTCTATCGCCAGTGGAGCAAGGGGTGTTTGTTTGTTTACTCCGGGTCGAATGACTGATGAGCATTGGGTTGAGTTTGAAAAAGCCATCAAGCTAAAAAAGTAAAATACTAGGGTGTTTTCCCATGAAAAGAGGTCCTTTGATTTAATCAAAGGACCTCTTTTGATTAAATACCTAATCTCCCTGGGTAAGCAGGCATAAGCTGTCCTCTAGTGCTTCCACAGAATGGATGATTTCAACTGGGATATCCGTTTCTTCATATTGTTTAAGAGCGATTGTTTTGTTATTTTCTATATAATTAACTGCTCCTTCTAATACAAAGAGCTTGGAAGCCTTATGTGTTTTATGGGCTTTGAGGACCATTCCTTTTTTAAAGGCAATGGCCAATACCCTGAATGAAGTGTTTTGGTGAAGCGCCTGTGCAATGGGGTGGCTGCTACTTTCTAGTTTGGCTTTAATAGAAGGTATTATCATGGTTATCGATTAAAGTAATGTGTGATAATAATTTACGAAAAATAAAGCAGACAATTGAATGGAGCGGAATAATTATGTAAGGGGAGTCACTGGTCTCTTATTTGGTTATATGAGCTTAGGTAAGGCCGGTTTGTTTGTAGTACGTGATCAGGTTATTTCAATGGTGGCCGTTTTACAAAGATACCTGAGATAAACCCTGCAAAAAACACCATGAGATTCTTTTAAAAAAATGTAACTTTGTGAACGATGAATAGTTGTTATACTAACTATTGAAAAATCAATTAAATTAAAAAGTACCATATTATGCCCCAAAGCATTTTAGTGACAGGAGGAACCAAAGGTATTGGCAGAGAGATTATTAAACGATTTGCCCGAGAAGGTTTTGATATTTTTACCTGTTCCAGACACCAAAAGGATCTCGATCAGCTGCAAGAGGAGATTAAACAGGAATTCCCAGATATTAACCTGTATACTAAGCAAGCAGATCTTTCCATTAAAGGGGAGGTCTTATCATTGGCCGCTGCAGTGAAGGAAAAGTTTATTCCAGAGGTATTGATCAATAATACAGGGGTGTTTTTGCCCGGGGCCATCCATGATGAACCTGATGGTAATTTTGAATTGATGATGCAGACCAATTTGTATAGCGCCTATTACCTAGTCAGGGAATTCACTGGTGCTATGATAGAAAGAAAATTGGGTCATATTTTCTCTATGGGGTCCATTGCTGGATTGACAGCCTATGCCAATGGAGGGAGTTATGCCATATCTAAATGGGCCATGCTTGGGATGACCAAGTGCCTGCGACAGGAGTTACTTCCCCATGGGATCAAGGTGACATCGGTAATGCCAGGAGCCACCTTTACTGCCAGTTGGGAGGGAGTGGATATTCCTGAAGAAAGATTTATGAAAGCCAGTGATGTGGCCGAGTCAGTTTGGTCGGCGTATAACCTTTCGCCCCAATCTGTTGTTGAAGAGATAGTGATCAGACCTCAACTTGGGGATCTGTAAATATAGGAAATGATGGAAGTCAAAGAAACCTTAGCAAATATCAATTATTGTAACAGCCTAACCCAGTATTCCAGAAGGAAGACCATTCCGGTCAAAATCGGTGATGTATGGGTAGGTGGTGATAATCCAATTGTGGTGCAGTCCATGACCACCAAAGATACTATGGATACAGAAGGCTCTATAGAGGAGTGTATCCGGATGATCAAAAGTGGGTGTGAGCTGATTCGTATCACCGCCCCAAGCATTAAGGAAGCTGAGAATCTTAAATATATCAAAGAAGGATTGGCTCAAAGAGGTTATTATGTTCCTTTGGTAGCTGATATTCATTTCACGCCTAATGCAGCAGAGGTAGCCGCAAGGATAGTTGAAAAAGTTCGGATCAATCCGGGTAACTATGCCGATAAAAAGAAATTTGAGGTAATTGAGTATACAGACGAAAGCTATCAAGAGGAACTTGACCGTATTCGTGAGCGGTTTTTGCCGCTGGTAAAGATATGTAAAGAGCACGGTACAGCGATGCGGATTGGTACGAACCATGGGTCACTTTCAGACCGGATCATGAGTCGATATGGAGATACACCTCTAGGTATGGTGGAATCTGCTTTAGAGTTTCTTAGAATTTGTGAGGAGGAAAATTACCATGAGATAGTCATTTCCATGAAATCTTCCAATACGCAGGTGATGGTTCAGGCCTACCGGCTATTGGTGGCAAAACTAGATGAAGGAGGCTTTAAGCCCTATCCTTTGCATTTGGGGGTAACCGAGGCAGGAGATGGAGAAGATGGTAGGGTTAAATCTGCTGTTGGGATTGGGACTCTTTTGGAAGATGGTTTAGGAGATACTGTGAGGGTTTCCTTGACTGAAGATCCCGAATTTGAAGCACCAGTGGCGAGGGCTTTGATTGATAGATATACTAAACGTTCAGGACATGACGCCATAAAGGCCATAGATAAATACCCGTTAGACCCATTTGAATATGAAAAAAGAAATAGTCTGGAGGTATTTAATTTTGGTGGCCAAAATGTTCCTAGGGTAATTACGGATATTTCAAAGGTGGACCATATTACCAGAAAGGAAATGAAAATGCTTGGACATTTTTATTTGCCTGAGCTGGATAAATGGAAGATGAATGATGTGGGCTGTGATTTTGTCTATTCAGGGAGTCATCCTGTTTCTTTTATGCTGCCCAATGGGCTAAAAGAAATTGTAGATTGGACTGTGTGGGAAGGGCTTGATGACCATGAAAATAAGTTCCCATCCTATACCCTATCGGAATTTGTGGATGCGTCTGCATACCATCAGGAATTGAACTTCCTTATGTTAAAAGATATTGAGGTCGCGAAAGCGGTTTTGGCTTTGGATGGTCGTAGGGATGTGGTGATTGTTCTTCATAGTGATAATCAACATAATATGCCTGCATTGAGAAGAGCTTATATTGCTTTGATCAATTCAGGGATAGCTTTACCTGTGGTTACAGCTGTTGACTATCAAGAACAAGACGCTGATCAAACCATGCTTTATGCAGCTACTGATGTGGGAGGCCTATTGATCGATGGGCTTGGGGATGGTGTGATGCTTGGTTTGGGAGAGAAGAAGCAGGATGTCCGAGAGGATTTATTGGATACCGTAAAACTTCATAATTCTGTAAGTTTTGGAGTGCTTCAGGCAGCCAGGACCAGAATGTCCAAGACGGAATATATTTCTTGTCCTTCTTGTGGAAGGACGCTTTTTGATCTTCAGGAAACTACGGCCATGATCAGAAAACGCACAGACCACCTTAAGGGGGTTAAAATTGGCATTATGGGATGTATTGTGAATGGCCCGGGTGAAATGGCTGATGCTGACTATGGTTATGTAGGGTCTGGAAAAGGTAAAATAACCCTTTATAAGGGAAAAGAAGTGGTAAAGAGATCAGTGCCTTCTGAGAATGCCGTTGATGAACTCATCAATATTATCAGAGAAGATGGGCAGTGGGTTGAACCAGAAGGGGTTGAGTGATTGTTAGAAAGAGGAGTTTAGATTTAAGCAAAAAGATCAAAAAGCATGGCTGATAATAAAATAAAAGAGTTTTTTCAATTAGGAGAAGTAGGGAACTACTTCATAAGGGTTTTCAAGAAAACCGATCCTAATCAAAAGAGTAATTTGAACCTGCGCATGATGCATGGGATTAATAGAATCTCCATTTTGATATTTTTGGCAGCATTGATCTTCTGGATTGTTAAAAGGTTTATGTAAGTTCCATTACCGCGGCTTATGGACATAGTTTTTTTTAGAGATTATTGTTTGGCAAAATCAGGAGTAACTGAAGATACTCCTTTCGGTCCTGAAACGCTTTGTTTTAAAGTGGGAGGGAAGATTTTTGCCATCACTGATATAGCACTTTTTGAAAGTGTGAACCTAAAATGTGATCCAGAGCGAGCGGTTGAGTTAAGGGAACACTATAGTGGTATTATCCCAGGTTATCATATGAATAAAAAGCATTGGAATACCGTGTCCAGTAAGGGGGATGTGCCGGATCGACTGATTTTAGAATTGGTAGACCATTCGTATAATTTGATATTTAAGGGGCTTCCCAAAAAGCTTCAAAACGAAATTTCCTCATGAGTTTTCTTAAGGTCAGTCAAGTCAGCAAACAGTATGATGAGGAGAATATTGCCCTTCAAGAGTTTAGTTTGCAAGTTCATAAAGGCGGGGTTGTTTCTATGGTTGGTGAAAGTGGTTCTGGGAAAAGCTCCTTATTGAGGATTATTGCAGGTTTAGAAGTTCAAAATTCCGGAGTGGTTCATTTGGGTGACCAGAAGATATTGAATCCCAAAGAAAAGTTGGTTCCCGGTTATGATGAGATTCAGCTGATTCATCAGGAGTATAAATTGTATCCAAATTCCTCTGTGGAGGAAAATATAGCGAGGCCTTTATTATTATATAATAAGGATTATCAAAGGGAAAGGGTAGAGCAACTACTTGATTTACTTTCCCTGCAAGCGCATAGGGATAAAAAGCCAAGACAACTTTCAGGTGGGCAGCAGCAAAAAGTTGCGATCGGTAGGGCGCTTAGTATTGAACCAGAGGTACTCCTTTTGGATGAACCATTCAGTAGCCTTGATGCAATTCAGAAGCGTGAACTGATAGAAGAGTTGAAGCTGATTTTTGAAGAATTGGATGTGACGGTTATCTTCGTGACCCATGATGTAGATGATGCTTTATTGATGAGTGAGGAGTTGATGATTATTCAGAAGGGAAAGCTTAGTCAGCAGGGGAATGTCAGGGATATTTTTAGAAATCCTGTCAATGAGTACGTGGCCAAGCTTTTTGGTAACCTTAATGAAATTCCGGGAGAAGAAAAAACTTATGTCCGTCCATCAGATTTAACTATTAATGAAAGGGACGGGTTGAAGGCGAGAGTGGAAAAACAGCAGTACCTGATTCATTATAATTTGTTGACAGTGGAGCTAGAAGAAGGAAATCTGAAATGGAAAGTAGAGGATACTGCGAGGAAATTCCAAGTAGGAGATGATATCATATTAGACTATGATCCATTGAAGCTGATCCGCTTTGATAAATGATGAGTGTAAAAAAAAAGCTGGTCAAGATAAAAATCTTGACCAGCTTTTTTCTATCGTCTGATATAAAGTCAAATTCAATGCTGGTGACCGTGTTCTCCATGGACATGTCCATGAGCAAGTTCCTCAGGTGAAGCTTCTCTTACTTCCATCACCTCACCATCAAAGTGTAGTTTAAAGTCCACCAAAGGATGGTTAAAGTCTAATAATAAATCTTCTCCAAGGTCTTTAAGTACCTTTGCCTGCATGGGGTATCCCTCTTCATCTATAAGTGGTAGGAAGTTGCCTTCCTGGAGCATTTCCGGCTTAAAGCCTCTTTCTTCTGTCAATTGGGCTTTGGCAATATCCACGATCAATTCATCATCAGCTTCACCATAAGCTTCATTTACCTCGAGGACAAAATTAAAGTGATCTCCTTCATTTTTGTCAACAAGGTATGATTCAAATTTTTCCGGCAAACCACTATTTCCAAATATGAAATAGAAAGGGTCTTCTTGGTCCCTCACCTCGACGCTGAAAGGAGCTGATTCCTCATCAGCTTTGCTTACTTTTAGTTCGTATGTTAGCCCTACTACTTTATTGTTGGAGATTTCCATATATTATGTTTTGCTTTTAAACAAAGATATAAATTTGGCTGATTCTTCCTCATAAAAAGCAAAATATGTAGTTTTTAGTTGTTTTTGATACGGGTGAAATGAAAATGGAGTGCTTTGTAATTTATTGATAGTTTGATGGTTATTGGAAATGAGCTACAATAAAAAAAGGTTAGTCCTCTATGTGAAGACTAACCTCTAATTATATGGTTTTTTACTCTTAAACGACGATATTGACGATTTTTCCAGGTACCACGATGACTTTTTTCGGTGTTTTTCCGTCTAGCCATTTAGTAACATTAGCATCCGATAATGCCGCTTTTTCAATTTCCTCTTTGCTTAAGCTCAAGGAAAGTGGAAGCTTTGCTCTCATCTTACCGTTGATAGAAACAGGGTACTCATGGGCATTTTCAGCCAAATACTCTTCATTGTATTTAGGGAAGCTGGCTTCCACTACTGAGGTTTCATGGCCTAATAGGGACCATAACTCTTCAGCAATATGAGGGGCAAAGGGTGAAAGGATTACGGCCAATGGCTCCAGTATTTCACGCTTATTACATTTCATTGCGCTAAGCTCGTTCACACAGATCATAAAACCTGATACAGAAGTGTTGAAGGAATAATTGTTCATATCCTCTTCTACCTTCTTGATGGTTTTGTGAAGTGCTTTCAGTTCGTCCTTTTTCGGAGCGGCATCAGAAACAGCGAAATTACCATTCTTATCATGGAATAGCCTCCATACCTTTTTTAAGAACTTGGATACGCCATCGATACCATTGGTGTTCCAAGGCTTAAATTGCTCTAATGGGCCCAAGAACATTTCATATAGTCGCAAAGTATCCGCACCATAGCGCTCTATGATATCGTCTGGATTGACCACATTGTACTTGGATTTGGACATTTTTTCCACTTCAGCTCCACAGACATATTTGTCATCTTCAAGGATGAACTCAGCGTCGGCAAGATCTGGTCGCCAAGCCTTAAATTTATCAAGGTCCAAGTGGTCGTTGTACACAATGTTTACATCCACGTGCATGGCAGCAGTATCATAGTCTTTCCTAAGTCCATGACTGACAAATTTATTGGTGCCTTTTACTCTGTAGACAAAATTCGAGCGACCTTGGATCATGCCTTGGTTGATCATCTTTTTGAAAGGCTCCACTATATTGATCAATCCTCGGTCATAAAGAAACTTGGTCCAGAAACGACTATAAAGCAAATGGCCCGTAGCATGTTCAGCACCACCGATGTATAGGTCAACAGCTTCCCAGTAGTTTTGGGCTGCTTTGCTTACAAATTCATCATTGTTTTTGGAATCCATATACCTAAGGAAATACCAGGATGAACCTGCCCAACCAGGCATGGTGCTTAATTCAAGCGGATATTCTCCATCTTTGGTTTTATAGGTCCAATCTTTTGCTCTGCCAAGTGGAGGAGCACCGTCCTCAGTAGGTAAGTATTTGTCTACTTCAGGAAGGACAATTGGGAGGTCTTTTTCTTCCACTAAATAAGGGATGCCATCTTTGAAGTAAACTGGAAGTGGCTCACCCCAGTAACGCTGTCTGGTGAAGATAGCATCACGCATACGGTATTGGATTTTGCCTTTACCGATTTTGTTCTCTTCAAGGAATGCAATGGCTTTGTCCATGGCTTCCCTCATCGGTAATCCATTGATGATATCAGAGTTCATCGCAGTAGCACCCCATCCGTCGAAAGGAATTTCTTCAGTGCTTCCTTCAAGTACTTGGCGAATCTCCATTCCAAAGTGCTTGGCAAATCTATAATCTCTGTCATCATGA
The DNA here is from genome assembly GCF_014280965.1 of Echinicola salinicaeni. Lineage (GTDB taxonomy): Bacteria > Bacteroidota > Bacteroidia > Cytophagales > Cyclobacteriaceae > Echinicola > Echinicola salinicaeni. The sequence goes on along the minus strand of NZ_JACODZ010000007.1, from coordinate 79,362 downwards.
GCAGGAACGGCCATCACAGCCCCAGTTCCATAACCAGCCAAAACATAATCTGCTACCCAAACAGGGATTTCTTCACCGTTGAAAGGATTAATGGCATAACTGCCAGTGAAAGCACCAGAGATGGTTTTGACATCACTCATTCGGTCTCTTTCAGAACGGTTTTTGGCTACTTCAATATAAGCTTCTGCTTCAGTTCTTTGGTCTTCAGTGATCAGTTCAGCTGCCAATTCACTTTCTGGAGCCAATGCAAGGTATGTTACACCGTAAATGGTGTCTATTCTTGTGGTAAAGACCTTGATTTTTTTGTCGGAGTCCTTTACTTGGAAAACCATTTCTGCGCCAGTGGAGCGTCCTATCCAGTTACGCTGCATTTCCTTGATAGGCTCATGCCAATCTACTTTTTCAAGGTCATTAAGAAGACGCTCTGCATAGGCTGTTATACGCATACTCCACTGCATCATCTTCTTTCTTTCAACAGGGTGGCCTCCTCTTTCAGAGAAGCCATCTTTCACCTCATCATTTGAAAGCACGGTTCCCAAGGCTGCACACCAGTTTACAGTGGTTTCAGCCAAGTAGGTTAATCTATATTGTAATAATATTTCCTGTTGTTGCTTTTCCGAATAACTGTTCCAGTCTTCAGCGGTAAAGATTTCAGTATCCTCATCACTCACCACATTGATCTTGGCATTTCCTTCAGCTTCAAAAGTTTTGATCAGCTCAGCGATGTCCTTGGCTTTATCAGCATCTTTATCATAATAACTGTTGAACAGTTGCATGAAAATCCACTGTGTCCATTTATAGTAATTAGGGTCTGAAGTTCTGACTTCTTTGTCCCAGTCAAAAGCAAAACCGATATTTTTAAGCTGCTCGGTGTATCTTTTTATATTCTCTTCTGTGGTAATGGCTGGGTGTTGACCAGTTTGGATGGCATATTGCTCAGCAGGCAATCCAAAGGAATCATAGCCCATTGGGTGCAGCACATTAAAACCTTGAAGTCTTTTGAACCTGGTGACAATGTCTGAGGCAATATAGCCCAGTGGGTGTCCTACATGCAGCCCTGCTCCAGAAGGGTAGGGAAACATATCCAAACTGTAAAATTTAGGTTTTTGTGGGTCAACTTTGGCATTGAAGATTTGGGAAGCTTCCCATTTGTCCTGCCATTTTTTTTCTATTTCTTGAAAATTATATTCAGCCATTTTTAGCAAAATTGTTACTTAGAATAGGATTGCTTGCAAAATTAAAAAAATAAATGGGATATGCCTTTGTATTTGCACAGTAAGTCAGGTTAAGTTCGAAGTTTGAGGTGCAAAGTACGAAGAGTGAGAAGAAGAAATAAAAAGCAAGTTCTAAGTATAGTGTCTTATATCTCCTATCTAACTATTACCAGAATCTCCAGCCGCGTTGTCGCGTTCTTCCTCTTCTGAGCCAGTTTTCCCAGATATCCCGAGAGAAATAAATTTCAACCCCGACATTCAGGGTGAAATAACCGTCGTATCGGTGCTTCAGACCGCTACCTCTTCTGATGCGGTGTTGAAAATTGCCATGTTTATCGAAATAGGTCCCGTTTCTGATTTTTTCAACGTCGGGCATGCCGCTATCATCCAACCAGTCAGGGTTTCTGACAGCCAGTCTTAATCTTTCGGGCATTAGGCCTTCGCCGAAGTCTCCATAGCTTTCTAATAAATCCTGATAAAAGTCCTTGATATTAAAAGCACTTATATCATCCATATAATCCGTTAGGGTAAATCTGTAATTCCCTTCTAAGAATAGGTCTGTATATACGTTTAGCTTGTATTTCATTCCTAGCCCCATTGGGAAAACAACAATTACCCCAGGGTATTCCTTTCCTTCCAGTGCCAAAGGGCGGAGGCTGACCCAATCCCCGTCTAATTGTGCTTTAGGGGTATTGGTGCTGGCTCCTACTCCCGCAAAGATGTACCAGTTGAGGAAGTGACGGGTAATATTGTTGAGCTTGACCGGCTTATAATGGTATTCGAATAGAAAAGCCGCTTCAAAATTCCTTGCTCTAAAATGTAGGTTTCTCGGTGTTCTTAAACTACGGGGATCTGCTGGTGGATCTTGGCCGGACATTTGGATAAAGGAACCTTCTAGTCTAAGTCGGGTTTTTGTGCCAATAGTTCTGCGGACATTGGCCGAAAAATTGAAATCCGGCTGTATGCCTTCCTCATATTTCCATAAGGAATAAAGTTCGCCAAAATACTGGGTAACTCCTCCTCCCATTCCTACAGACCAAGCTTCTTCAAACCTAAAGCGATAAAAGCTTTGGGCATAGCTTTCCCATGAAAGGAATAGGATAAAAAATATGAACAGTAAACGCTTCATCCAAAATAATTTGTTCAGTGGGGAAAAACTCGTGCTTCTATTGCCTTACTTTACGTTAATCCTACTTATTAATGTAAATAAACAACTAATTTTCAAGCTTTTCAAATCCAGACTTTAAATGTAGGTCTCTTTGTGGGAATGGGATTTCTATTCCCTCTTCGTTGAATCTTTTAAATATTTCGTAGTAAAGCTGGCTCTTTAGAACATTGGGTCTATTGATATAATCTGAAGTCCAAACCCTTAAGTTAAAATTGATACTATTATCACCATAATCTGTAAATAAGACATCAGGGCTAGGCTTGTTGAGGACTCCTTCATTATTTGAGGCGACCTCCATTAGGATGGTCTTTACTTTTTGAGGATCTTCTTTATATGAAACCCCTACAGGGAAATTAAAACGGATATTGCGATCATTATGCGACCAGTTGATTACAGGGCTATCGATAAACTGACTGTTAGGGACAATAATGGAGATATTGTCATTGGTGACGACCATGGTAGATCTAGCTGATATTTTGATGACGTCACCATTAACATCTGCTACTTCTATTCTATCGCCTACTTTGATAGGTTGTTCAAAAAGAATGATTAGCCCACTGATAAAGTTGTTGGTGATATTTTGCAGACCAAAACCAATACCTACCCCCAAGGCACCTGCTAGTATACCCAATGCGCTCAAGTCAATTCCTGAATTCTGGACGATGATTACAAAGCCGGAAATCAATAGTGCATAGCGAATAATGGTGCCCACAGATTGTCGGGTGCCAATATTCATATTATAGCGGGTAAGTACTTTATTGACGATGAATTTTCGAATCCATTCTGTTACAATTAGCAAAAGGAAAATAGAGAATGCAATGGCAATTATTTCTCCTACGGTCAGTTTGGATTCACCAAGGGTGATGACCACATATTCCAATAATTCATTAAACTTGTCCAAAAAGGCACTGAATCCGTCCTTCTTCACATCTTGTAAAAGTTCTTCCATGTTTTTCCGGGCAATTGAGATTTAAAAACAGTTGTATGGTACAAAATAATAATATTTATATTGTGAAACCAGTTGTGGGCTAAAGGAATTATTTTTGTGTTGGAAATTATAACACTGATTTTGTTTAGCATATTTGTGTGATCGTAGAGCTAATTAAAGCATGAGCAAGCAAAAAGAAGAGCTGGAACACCGGCTAAAACTCCGAAACGTCATTCTGTCTGACTTTGAAAATATCAGAGATATCATGATCTCGATCTATAAGGAGAAGGAGATGACTTATACCAAGCAAGAGTTTAAGAATCAAATTAAGGCATTCCCAGAAGGTCAGATTTGTATTGAAGACAATGGGAAGGTCGTTGCTGTAGCCTTGAGTTTGGTTGTGGAGTATTCCAAGTTTGGGGATAATCATACCTATGACGAAATCACGGGCTATGGGAAGTTTGATACGCATGATATGGAAAATGGGGATACCCTGTATGGTACCGATGTATTTGTGGACAGAGAATATCGAGGATTAAGATTGGGGAGAAGGTTGTATGATGCTCGAAAGGAACTTTGTGAGAACCTTAATTTACGTTCCATCATCGCTGGAGGAAGGATTCCTGGTTATAAAAATTATGCGGATAAAATTACCCCACGAAAATATATTGAGCTGGTAAAGAACAAGGAGATATATGATCAGGTACTGTCTTTTCAGCTGGCCAATGAATTCCATGTTAGAAAGGTAATCACCAAATACCTTCCGGAGGATAAGGAGTCAAGGGCTTATGCGACGTTGTTGGAGTGGAATAATATCTACTACGAAAAGGAAGAAAAGCTGATTGGTAACCAAAAATCCATAGTGAGATTGGGCTTGGTCCAATGGAAAATGCGTCGATTTAGTGATGTGGATGATTTGATGCAGCAAGTGGAATTCTTTGTTGATACCGTTTCAGGCTATAAATCGGATTTTTGTTTGTTACCTGAATTCTTCAATGCACCCTTGCTGGCAGATTTTAATGATATGGATGCTTCAGAAGCGATCAGGAACTTAGCAGATTATACAGAGGAGGTTGTTCAGAGAATGCAGGATCTCGCCTTGTCTTATAATGTGAATATAATAGCGGGAAGTATGCCTGAATATGATGGGAAAAGACTTAGAAACGTGAGTTATCTCTGCCGAAGAGATGGTACTACAGATAAACAGTATAAACTTCATATAACCCCTGATGAGCAGTCATATTGGGGACTGCAAGGAGGGAATGGCATTCGTGTATTCAATACTGACGCAGGAAGGATTGGTATATTGATATGTTATGATGTGGAGTTTCCTGAATTGGGAAGGATTTTGGCTGAGCAAGAGATGGATATATTGTTTGTCCCATTCTGGACTGATACCAAAAATGCCTACCTTCGCGTGAGTACTTGTGCCAAGGCCAGGGCTGTGGAAAATGAGTGTTATGTAGCGATTACAGGCTCGGTAGGCAACTTGCCAAGAGTGGAAAATATGGATATACAGCATTCTCAGGCAGCTATTTATTCCCCTTCAGATTTTTCGTTCCCGCATGATGCCGTTGTGGCGGAAGCATCACTTAATACTGAAACCACAATCGTGGCTGATGTGGATCTTGACTTGTTGACGAAATTGAGGAAGGTGGGAAGTGTCAGGAACCTAGATCAAAGAAGACTTGATTTATATTCCATACAATGGAAAAAAAATAATTGATTATGAAGAATTACCTTAAGGATATTCCGGAAGAAATTTATGAAAAGGCCTCCAAAATCAAATTGCTTATTACTGACGTGGATGGCGTTTTGACAGATGGGGGAGTGATATATGATGATCATTATCTCGAATTGAAAAAGTTCAATGTCAAGGATGGCTTGATCGTGAAAGTTTTGCAAAACAATGGAGTGATGATCGGGGCGATAACAGGACGTAATTCACCAGTGGTGAGAAGTCGGTGTAAGGAGCTTGGCTTTGATTTCCACCACCATGGCATCAGGGATAAGAGAGAAAAACTTTACGAGGTATTGGAGGAATTTAATCTGAAATTGTCCGAGGTAGCTTATATCGGTGATGATTTGATTGATTTGCCTATCCTTACTAAAGTAGGTCTTTCTGTAGCGCCATTGGATGCCTTGCCTTATGTAAGAGATGAAGTGGACATGGTTTCTTCATTAATGGGAGGAAGAGGCGTTTTCCGTGAAGTTGGAGACTTGATATTGAGCTCAAAGGGGCTTTTGAAAAAGATTATTAAAGAATTGATAGAAAAATAGCATCATGCAAGTATTTAAGCAGGCCATGAAAATCACTGATGAGGTGGTTTTGGGCAAAGATAAGCCAGTATTGTTTTCGGGCCCATGTGCCGTGGAGAGTTTTGATATCTGCATGGAAATAGGTAGCACGGTAAAGGAAGAGGCAGAGAAGAACGGGTTTTCGTATGTTTTTAAAGCATCATTTGATAAAGCCAATAGGACTTCCTCTGGGTCTTTTCGTGGAATTGGAATGGACAAGTCTTTGGAAGTACTCCAAAGAGTAGGGAAGGAACTTGGCGTGCCAGTAGTCACTGATATTCATGAAAGTTACCAAGCCAACGAGGTGGCAGCGGTGGCAGATGTCTTGCAGATTCCAGCATTCTTATGTAGGCAGACTGATTTACTCCTGGCCGCAGGAGAAACAGGTAAAGCCATTAAGATCAAAAGAGGTCAATTTATGGCGCCTGAAGATATGCAATATGCTGTCAATAAGGTGAGGTCCACCGGTAACGATAATGTCTGTCTTACTGAGAGAGGTTTTACAATGGGGTATCATAATTTGGTGGTGGATATGAGGTCTTTGCCAACCATGAGGCAGTTTGCCCCTGTAGTTTTTGATATTACCCATTCTGTACAGCAGCCAGGTGGGCAAGGAGGTTCCAGTGGTGGTCAGAGGGAATTTGCTCCATTTTTGGCCAGAGCAGCAGCAGCTACTGGTGTGGATGGATTTTTTATAGAAACGCACCCAGAGCCAGCCAAAGCGCTAAGTGATGGTCCAAATATGATCCCTTTGCATAGGATGGCGGATTTCTTAAGTATGCTTAAGGAAAGCTGGAGTCTTGGTCAACGTTATATGAATTTTGAAGTTCAATAATAAATTATAAAAAAGCCGATTTGATCGGCTTTTTTATTTTTAAATTCAAGGGAATAAATCTTTGTTTATGAATAAGATCATTTTTGTTTTAGTCATTTCCTTTTTCTCCATTTTAAGTTTGCAAGCACAATCCAAGGAGCTAGGGGTTGCTTCCGAAATCAGGAATATATTGGAGTCAAGCAGCCTTGGAGAGCTGTCTCATGATTCAAAAGTGAATTTTAGCCAGTATGATTTATTGATAAAATTTTATTCCAAAAGGGAGTTTAAGGAAGCATGGACCAAGGAAGGTGGTTTAAGCAGTCAAGCTTTGGTCCTTAGAGATCAGGTCAGGGAGTCATTGTATGATGGCTTGGTGCCTGAAGATTATTATTTGGGCCAACTTGATGATATTATCATGAATTTTGAGATTGAGAAGATGGGAGAGAATGCCCTGCAGTTGGCTTATGTTGATTTGATTTTTTCCGAAAGCTACCTGAAGTTGGCCACTGACCTGTATAAGGGGAAAACCCCACAAGAGGCTATTAAGACCAATTGGCAAATTCAGGCTAAGACGGTGAAGGTTAAGTTTGAAGAAGTGCTTGAAAGTGCCGTCAAGGGAGATTCCATAGGGCAAAGTATTAGAGGCTTTTGGCCGGAGTATAAGGTTTATGCGAATATCCGGGAGAGTTTAAGGGACTATTATAAAATGGCCTCTTCCCAAGAAGAGAATACGCCTGAATTGGAATATAAAAAACTTATAAAGCTTGGCGATAGAAACCGACTAATTGTTGAAATAAGGTCAAGGCTTATTGGAGAAGGATCAGAAGTAGATAGTGAATTGTATGATTCTGCCCTTTTGAAGGAGGTATTAAAGGTTCAGAAGCGCTTTGGTCTAAATCCAGATGGGGTGATTGGTCCAGCAACTATTAGTGCTTTGAATGAAACCCCCGAAGATATGATCCTGCGCATAGCTGTTAACCTAGAAAGACTTCGGTGGCTACCCGATACAGTGGTTGAGGATAAGTTTATTATGGTAAATATTGCCAATTATCAACTGGATTATGTCCAAGATAATGGTTTGGATACGCTTTTCAGTTCCAAGGTGATTGTAGGGAAGCAGTACAGGTCGACTCCAGTGTTTAATGGAGAAATGTCTTATATCGTATTCAGTCCAACATGGACTGTGCCATTGTCTATTGTAAGGGGAGAGATGATTCCCAAGATTAAAAGAGATCCAAGTTATTTAAGTAGGAATCATATGAAGATTCTGACTTATTCGGGAAAGGAGGTGGATCCTGCGGGTTTGGAATGGTCTACAGTTTCGGTAAAGAATTTCCCTTATATGGTCAGGCAATCACCTGGGCCCCATAATTCATTGGGGTTAGTGAAATTTATTTTCCCCAATAAATTCAATGTCTATATCCATGATACTCCCAGTAAGTCACTTTTTGATAAAGATATAAGGGCATTCAGTCATGGTTGTATCCGACTTCATAAGCCGGCAGAATTTGCTGAGGTCATATTGCAAGACAACGCTTTATGGGATAAGGAAAAAATCTATGAAGCCATGCATTCTGGAAAGGAAACTGCTGTGATGCTAAAGAAAAAAATACCTGTAGTGATTTTGTATCTCACTTTTTGGACAGATACAGGTGGCAAGAACTATATTAGAAAAGATATTTATAACAGGGATGAAGAAATTGCCAGGGCACTTTTTCAGTAAGAATGAATTTGCATTGTGATTATTGGCAAAGATATGACTTTTAAGGATTTATTTCTTTGCCAATAATTGACTGCTACTGATATATTTTTCCTGTGGGGCATAAATGAATAGGCAGCTTTCATCTTTGATGGTATTGATAATTTCCTCGTAAACATCCATAGGTAAAGCAGGACAGCCCAGGCTCCTTCCTAATCGACCGGCTTTTTGGATGAATTCAGGATTGGCATATTCTGCGCCGTGAATGACGATGGCCCTTTTACGGGCATTGTCGTTTAGGCCTTCTTCCAGTCCGTCGAGTCTTAGGGAATAACCATGTTTTCCGTAATAGGTTTCTGCTGTAAGGTAAAAGCCAAGACTACTCATAAAGCTGGAATTGGTATTGGAAAATTTGGTAGCCATAAGGTTGCCACTATTTCTTCCATGAGCGACATAAGTGTGATGGAGAATGCTGCCCTTTAAAGGGTCAATAGTCCAGAGTCTTTTGGATGATGAAGGAAGGCTAAAGTCGATAATTGTCAAAGGTTTGTTAGGGGATATTAAGCCAGATTGGATTAAATTTAAGTATCCGGATACACCGTGATTCAAGGCTTCCTCAGATAATGGGGTTTCAAAATTCTTTTCTAATAACCCTTTCTTTATTTTTTGAATGATAGCATCTTCCAAATTTCCAGATATCGTTGAGGTAGTCACTGAACTAACTTCCCTAATTGGTGTATAGGAAAATAAGGCCATGCTGATCAAAATCGCCAGAATAAATCCATTTTTTTTCAACATAAGTAATAAATATTGGGATTGTTTTTTAGGTGAATGGATGGTGTAATCTATTGTAAAACAGGTTGATAGGTTTCTTAGTTCAAAACGTGGAAATAAAGTGTTCATTGTGAAAATGAACCGAAAATGTAATTATTGATGTTCTTAACCTTGAAATACCAGACAAAACCTGTTCATTGGATCGCTTTTACTGAGCTTAATCGTAGAATGAAGTGCATTTGAAATATTATTTGGTTAGTTTTGCGGTCTTAAAATATAACAAGCAGTTGATTTAAAGAAACTTGGTATTTAAAAATGAACTAAGTTTTTCAAATCGTAAAACATTATTAAGAAAAAATATGTTTTGATAGGAGATGTTGGGATATGCAGATCACCTATCAGACAGATTTAAACAGTTGAAGTAATTATATGAAAGTATCGGTTTACCGAAAGGAACATTTTAACGCGGCACATAGATTGTACAACCCTGAGTGGTCAGATGAAAAAAATCAATCAGTTTTTGGTAAATGTAATAACCCGAGCTTTCATGGGCATAATTATGAGTTGGTAGTTAAATTGGTAGGTGAGATCGATCCTGAGACAGGTTACGTATATGATATGAAGGTGTTAAGTGATCTGATTAAGGAGAGGGTATTAAAGAAGTTTGATCATAAAAATTTAAATCTTGATACAGATGAATTTAAAAAACTCAACCCAACTGCAGAAAACATTGCTGTGGTTATTTGGAATATTTTAAGAAAAGAAATTGAAGAAAAATACGATCTAACGGTTCGATTATATGAAACAGAAAGGAATTATGTTGAATACGACGGGGATTAATATAGATAGGTCTATAGACGAAATTGGGGATGAGCATATTGGGACTTCCCATGAGACTCCTTTGAGAGAAGATGCTTTTGAGATGGATGATGAATTGAAAATGGAGCTTATCGAAAAGCATTTTAAGGAGATCATGAATGTTTTGGGATTGGACCTGAAAGATGATAGTCTCAGTGGAACTCCTCGAAGAGTGGCCAAAATGTTTGTTCAGGAAGTTTTTAGTGGCTTAGATCCAAAGAATAAACCTGATGTAAAACTTTTTGAAAATAAATATAAGTATAGTGAGATGTTGGTGGAGAAAGACATCACTTTCTTTTCCCACTGCGAACATCATTTTGTGCCCATATATGGTAAAGCCCATGTAGCATATATTTCTAATGGTCATGTAATTGGTTTGTCCAAAATCAACAGGATCGTTCAGTATTTTGCCAAGCGTCCACAGGTACAGGAAAGGTTGACCATGCAGATAGGAAATGAGTTGAAGGAGATTTTAGGAACGGAAGATGTAGCAGTAGTAATCGATGCGCATCATATGTGTGTTTCTTCAAGAGGGGTGAAAGATGTAAATAGCAAAACAGTTACTTCCTTCTACAGTGGCAAGTTTGATCAAGAAGAAAAGACAAGAGCTGAGTTTATGCAGTATATCACGATGAAATAAATCTTAGTTTTCTGATTAAATTATAGAAAGACCGAAGTTGTTTTACTTCGGTCTTTTTTTAGTGGTGGATTTTGGCTTTTCTAGTTTGATTAGGTTTAATTTTTTGTCTTTTAGGTGAGGGGTGATGTTCATTGTTTTCAATATAAATCGTTGGGATGATCTATTAAATGAAAGCTTTTTTTGTTAATTGTGAAAAAACTGTTTAACTTCCAAATTGTTGTTGAAAATTTCATGTATCAATTTTATAGATGAGTATTATTTTATTTTATTGATTTTTATTGATGTTTTTAACTTTTGAGTAGCCCATATAACCTTTATTATGCCCTTAATTAAAGCGTCCTATAGATATAGTGAGGATAGTCAGTTGTGGACTGATATGAAATTTGGTGATCGATTAGCTTTCGATCAGATTTTTAATGATCATATTGAACATCTGCAGGCCTATGGTAAAAGTTTTTCCAATGATGATGATTTAATAGATGATTGCTTGCAGGAGGTTTTTTGTAGGATATGGCAGAAGCGGGAGAAGCTAAAAGACACGAACAATATCAGGTACTATTTAATGGCAGCATTTAGGAATGAGTTGCTTAAAGTCCTAAAGAAAAAATACAAGAGATACTCTTTGATCGGAAGGTTTATGCCAGAGTCTTCAATTGATTTTAATGCTACATTGGAAACGTCTTTTATTGAGGAAGACTCTCGTCAGGAACAAATCCGAGCATTAAACAAGTGTTTCGAAAAGCTCAGTTCCAGACAAAAGGAAATTATCTATTTAAAATACTATAATGGGTTGAGTTTGGAGGAAATTGCGCAGATATTGGCGCTAGATAAGAAATCTGTTTATAATGCGCTTTCAAAAGCGATGATGATATTAAGGAAAAACATGTCTGCTTAATTTTTAGACATTGGTGATGGGGCTTTTGCTCTTATTTTTTATTATGAGAATAAAAAACGGAAAATATATTTCTTTCTATTTCTGTTTTATCAATTAGACAAATACGGTTTTATCTATCTGCTTCCTACTGGTGCGGGAATCGTCCTTCATTGTGGGAAATCAATTTTTTTGAAAAAAAAACATAAAATCAGGGAGTAATTTATATGGTGTTGGGATTTAGGGGTAAAGATAATATCTGAAATACCTTGAAGAACAAGAATAATATATATCAAAAATACCAAGTTGAAGACTTTTTGGTGGATGAGTCATTTATTGATTGGGTAAATGGAAGGGATTCCAAGGTTGATTGGGAAGAGGTGATTTTTTCTTTTCCCCATTTACGACCACGTTCTGAAGAAGCAAAGCGTATCCTCCAAAAACTAAATTTTGATCAAGAGATAGATCCTGATAGAATTTCAAAGCTCCAACAGCGAATCAACAAGCAATTAGAGCAATCTGAGCATTCGAAAAAGGAAGCTCATGTGGTGGCCTTACATGATAGAAAGACTTATTATCAATATAAAGCGCAAAGAAATACTTACTGGGGATGGATTGCTTCAGCAGCTGTTTTGATAGTTGGGATTGTTGGTACATGGTTTTGGGAGTATTCGGAAGAAACCGCTCCTGTTATCAAAGAAGTGCCTTATGTGACCAAGACTACAAAGAAAGGGCAGAAATTAACAACAAGGTTAAGTGATGGGACGATTGTTACCCTGAATTCAGTCAGCCAAATACATTTTGAAGAAATATTTAATGATACCGTAAGGTATGTTTCCTTGGAGGGAGAGGCATTTTTTGATGTAGCAAAGGATGTTCGTCCATTTCGGGTAAAATCGAATGGTACGGTAACTACAGCTTTGGGAACTTCTTTTAATATCAAGCAGCAAAAGGAAAAGGTAAGTATCTCCTTGGTTACGGGTAAAGTGGGTGTCAATATGGTCAGTAAGACAGGGATGAAGGAATCTACACTATTGGTGCCGGGGGAGCAAGTGGCGGTAGATGTTAAGGACAAAATAAGCTTTGTCAAAGGGAAGTTTGATGTATCAGATGTGTTGGCGTGGAAGCGTGGAGTTCTTTCATTTAACAAGTCTTCCAATGCAGAAGTCTGGAAGGAATTAGAAAAGTGGTATGGAGTGGATCTAATCATCCAAAATTCAAATATCAAAAAGCAGAACTGGGATTATACGGGGAGTTTTGATAATGAGAGTTTGGAAAATGTTCTGGAAAGTATAGGCTTTGTGAAAGGTTTTAAGTTCGAAATCAAAGGAGATCAAGTGAAAATTTATTAACAAATATGAAAACCCAAAATGTTAAAGATTAACTCATCATAAACAAAAAAATCAGGGGCAAAATTATCACCCCTGAGAATCAATTCCTGACATGGGGATGAACGGGAATTGAGCATTATGTTTTAACAGTTATTAATTATTAAAACCAAACAAAAGTATGAAAAAAACATTACTAGAACTTAAATGCCGGCATTGTTTCCTGTTGGTATTGGGGTTATTTATAGGAGTGGTGGGGATTTTACGTGCAGAGGATGAAAAAATGTGGATACTTGGGCAGGAGGAGCCCATTGTGGTGGATGTGGTTTTCAAGAACCATAGCCTCGAAAAGGCTTTTAGTTTAATAGAGAAACAGACTTCTTTGAAGTTTTCTTATGACATTAAGGATTTGGATAAGCGTGTACGTATCACTAAGGTTTTTAACAATGAAAAATTAACTGAAGTTCTGGGTTTTATTGGCAATCAAGCCTCACTGGATTTTATGAGGCTCAATAATACTGTTAATGTGGTAAAGGCAAAATATTCTACAAAGAAAAAAGAGCCCCAGCCTCAAGAGGATAGAACCATTTATGGTGTGGTGAAGGATTCAGAGGGGATTACTATTCCAGGTGCAAATATAGTGGAAGTTGGGACAACGAATGGCGTTGCGGCGAATGTTGATGGTGAGTTTTCGTTGACATTGATTACGGCAAATCCTAAGATCTTGGTTTCTTTTGTCGGGTATAAATCTTTAGAAATGGAAATAGGTGCCTCCAGCAAATATGAAATCATTTTACAGGAAGATTTGGAAGCCTTGGAAGAGGTAGTAGTAGTAGGTTTTGGAGAGCAAAAAAAGGTGAGTTTGGTGGGGTCACAGTCTACCATAAAAGCTGGTGAGTTGAAATTGCCCAATAGAAGCTTGACTAATTCCCTTGGAGGTAGATTGGCAGGTATAGTTTCGGTACAGAGAAGTGGAGAGCCCGGATATGATGGAGCGGATATATTTATTCGTGGTATTGCTACATTTGGCTCAAGTCCGCGTAGTCCTTTGTTAATAGTGGACGGTGTGCCAGATAGGGGGATCAATGATATTAATCCGGAAGATATAGAGAGTTTTACCGTTCTGAAGGATGCTTCTGCTACTGCAGTATATGGAGCAAGGGGAGCCAATGGTGTGATCATCATCAACACAAAATCCGGCCAGCCAGGGAAGCCACAAATCAATGTGGAAGTCAATCATGCAGTTACACAATTTACCCAGTTGCCAGAGTTTGTAGAGGCAGCAGATTTTATGCGCCTATACAATGAAGGTTTGTCAGTTAGAGGTAGAACCCCGCAGTACTCTGAAGAACAGATCCTCAAGCATATTTCTGGTGAAGATCCTGATTTGTACCCTAACGTGAATTGGTATGACGAACTGTTCAACAAATATGGATATAATAGAAGCGCCAATGTGAATGTTAGGGGAGGTTCTGATTTTGCTAATTATTACGTTTCTGCTGGATATTTCTCTGAAACTGGCATGTTGAAAAATGACGAGGTACAATCTTATAATTCTAAGTTAAAAGTTGATCGATTCAACTTCCTGACTAATGTAGATGTAAAGGTCACCAAGACCACTAAACTGGAATTGGGGATTAACGGGTTTATCATCAATGGTAATTACCCTGGAGTAGGAACTGGAGATTTATTTGATCAGGCTACACAAGCACCACCTCATGTTATCCCTACAAGGTACTCCAATGGGCAATGGCCACAAGGGTCAGGAGGGGGGAATATTCCCAATCCCTATCGAAATTTGACTCAGTCGGGGTATGCTACTGAATTCAGAAATACTATCCGATCCAATATTCGGCTCAGGCAGGAACTGGATGCCATAACAGAAGGATTAAGTGCAACTACTATGTTTTCCTTTGATGCCTATGGCTGGAATAATCTGAGAAGAACAAGAAATGTGCAGACTTATTTTGCCACTGGAAGGGATGAAAATGGAGAATTGATTACGCAAGTTGTTTCTCCAGGCTCCGATGTGCTTGGGTTTGAAAATTCTCGTGGGGGAAACAGAAAGTTTTATACCGAAACAGCCATTAATTACAATCGCTCATTTGGTAAGCACGATGTTTCAGGTCTATTACTGTATTATCAATCTGACTATGTGAATGGTGATGCAGGTGATTTAATTGCCTCCATTCCTTTTAGGCATAGAGGCCTTTCTGGAAGGAGTACTTATGGTTATGACGAAAGGTATTTTATCGAGGCCAATTTTGGGTATTCTGGTTCGGAAAACTTCTCCCCAAAGAAAAGATATGGCTTTTTCCCTTCTTTTGGTACAGGATGGTTGGTTTCCAATGAGGAGTTTTTTCAACCTATTAAAAATGTCATCAGCCATTTGAAATTCCGATATACTTACGGGTTGACAGGAAACAGTAATACCAATTCTCGCTTTCTTTTTCAGACAAGAATAGATGGAGCAGATGGTTATACCTTTGGGGTTCCTGGAAATACCAGAGGATGGAGTGGCTTACAGGAAGGTCAGGTGGGTTCTGATGTAACTTGGGAAACCGGTAAGCGTCATAATCTAGGGGTTGAAATCAGTTCATTCAATGATGATCTGTCCTTGATTGTGGAACTTTTTAAAGAACGTCGTACAGGGATTTTGTTGATACAAAATGATATTCCAGGAGCTTCTGGGTTCACATCCAATATCCCATATGGCAATATTGGTATTACAGAAAATAAAGGGATTGACATCACACTTAATTATAATAAATATTTCCCGTCCAGTGCTCTTTTGGACTTTGTGTCGTTTAGGGGGACATTTAATTACAACCAAAATAAAAACGTATATGATGGACTTCCCCCCTGGCAACATCCTTGGGAAAATAGGGTAGGACACCGTATAGATCAGCGATTTGGTTATGTTGCTTTAGGATTATTTGAAGATGAAGAAGATATCCAGAATTCTCCCGAACAGGCTGGAGATATTCGTCCTGGGGATATCAAATACCAAGATCTGAACGGAGACGGGATGATCAATAGTTATGACCAGAAAGCCATTGGTTATGGTTCCATTCCTCAGATTTTGTACGGGCTTAATTTAGGCGTAGGGATTAAACGTTTTGAATTTGTGGTGTTTTTCCAAGGAGCTGGAAAATCTGATTTTATGTACTCGGGAGGAACAGGTACCACTCCTTTTTCAGAAGGTCCAACAAGAGGGAATCTTTACAAAAAAGCATTGGACAGGTGGACTCCCGAAAATCCCAATCCTAATGCCTTTTATCCTAGATTATCCACTAGACAGGATGTGACTACCAACTATTATGGAAGTACCTGGTGGCTGTACAGGTCCGATTATATCAGGTTGAAGAATGCTGAGGTAGCTTATAATTTCAGTATGAAGTCTTTGGAAAAATATGGTATGAAAAACCTTAGGGTTTATGTGAATGGGACCAATCTCTTGACCTTCTCTCCCTGGAAAATATGGGATCCAGAACTTGGTGACGGCAGAGGAACGGCATATCCAAATACTACTGCCATTAACCTTGGTGTAAGAGCTAGTTTTCAATAAAACCTAGAGAAAAATGATGAACTTTAAAGAAATAAAATATAGATTAATTGCTTTGGCCTTAATGGGGCAGTTACTTTTCTCTTCAAGTTGTAATGAGGACTTTTTAAATACTGTTCCTGATAATATCACTACACTAGAGGATGTGTTTACGAACAAAAACATGACCGAAGAATGGCTGGCCAGGATATATAATCCTATTCCCCAAATGTGGGATCAGCCTTACGGTACGCCATGGAGTGGGCAGTCTGATGAAGTAAACTATGCATGGTCACAACCAGCTATCAATTCCGGGGCGCTTACACCAGTAAATACCAGTCCCAATCATTGGGATTGGTATTATCAAACTATTAGGTCAGCAGGTGTTTTTCTCGAAAATATTGATATGAACCAGGAAATATTGGAGCAACCTGGAGGCCCACAGTTGATTGCCCAATATAAAGGGGAAGCCCGGTTTTTGAGGGCATATTTTTATTGGTTAATGATGAAGCAGTATGGGCCAATAGTGATTATGGGGGAAAGCACACTGCCTCCAGAAGCCGATTTTCAGATTCCCAGAAGTACTTGGGACGAATGTGTAGCATATGTACTCTCTGAAATGGATAAAGCCCATGAGCTAGTGCCTGAAAAGCATTTAAACCCCAACAATCCCAATCAGGAGGATTTGCAGCAAACAGGTAGGATTACCAAGCCAATCGTCAAAGCCGTTCAGTCCCAGATTTTACTTTATCATGCTAGCCCTTTGTTTAATGGAAATACAAGTTTAGGCAATTTCAAGAACCAGGATGGGACTGTTTTATTCAACCAAAGCTATGACGAGAGCAGATGGAAAAATGCAGCGGATGCAGCAAAGGAAGTGATCGACATGGGGTTATGGGACCTATATGAAGTAGACCATGAAGATCCTTTTGTGAAGGGATATCTCTCGAGTAAAGAATTGATGTACAATGGTTGGGATACAGAGGGAATTTGGTTGAGACCGGATAATAATGTCTTTTTCTCTTGGGAAAGACATTGTTCTCCAAGGAATGCTAATGGCCAAGCTTGGAATGGTATTGCCGTTACCCAAGAGATGGTGGATGATTTTAGAATGGCCAATGGGAAAAGTATAGATAACCCAACCAGCGGATATACTGAAACAGGTTATACTTCAGAGGCGAGTGAATATTATGCGGCTGGTACGTATAATATGTACGTAGGTAGAGAGCCTAGATTCTATGTCAATGTAACGTTTAATGGGGCTACTGTTCCAGTGGTATCAGTGCCAGGGTCAGATTATGTAGAGTTTTATTTTAGTGGAAATAGTGGTAAGCAAGGTGCCCCTAGGGATTGGCCAATTACAGGATATACGGCAAGGAAGAACATTCATCCAAATTCCGACTTCAGAAGTGGAACAAGCTTTTCTAGGCCAGCCATGATGATTCGTTTGGGTGAAATTTACCTGAACTATATAGAGGCACTCAATGAATATTCTCCAGGCCACCCTGATATATTGATCTATCTCAATAAAATCAGAAATAGGGGCGGATTGGCAGATTATGATGGAAGTACTGATCAGGCTACTATGCGAAAGGAAATCCGCTTGGAGAGGCAGATTGAATTGATGTATGAGGGGCATCGCTATTGGGATGTAAGAAGATGGAAAATTGCGGATACTGAAGAAGACCACCAAGGTGGCGCTTTCCATGGGATGAATATAGAAGAAGGTGGATATATGTCTGATCCCGCATTCCATCAAAGGGTAGTAGCCTTTACTAGGGCAGACTGGAGAGATAAATTCTATTTTTATCCAATACCTCAAAGGGAAATCGACAGGAATAAATCTTTGGTACAGTTTCCTGGTTACTAGTTGGTAGTTAGATTTCAAATTAAAAATGTAGTAAACAATATGAAAAAATATACTTTATTTCATTTAGGGATGATAGGTCTGCTAACAATGTTGACCTTGTCCTCTTGCGAAAATGATGACCTTGAAATCAGTCCTTTTGCACAGATTTATATGCCACAAGCTGTTGATAAGCCCTCCCAGCATACCTTAGTGATGAAAGATAGTGCACAGGCCCTCGTCTTTGGGGCCGCTTATGGCTCCCCAGATGTTTTGGAAATGGAAATGGATATCCAGTTTGAATTGGCTCCAGAAATGGTAGCTGAGTTTAACCAGGAAAATGGAACAGGTTATGAAATGATGCCAGAAGGTACTTATGAATTTTCTGGAAAACAGGCCTTTATCAATTCAGGAGAAATGCAATCCAATTCGTTGAAGATGTGGGTAAACCCTGGTAAAGGTTTTGATTTTGAAACGCAATATTTGCTTCCTGTGACTATCAAATCCGTACAGAGTGATTTGCCAATTAATGAAACGTTGAGGACCACTTATTTTTTAGTGGATGCCAACCCTCCTGTATATGAGGCTTATGACAGGTCGCAATGGGGTGTTTTTGATGTTTCTTCAGAAGAAGTGTCGGGAGAAGGTGAAAATAATGGACATGCCAAGCATGCTTTGGATGGGGATATTGAAACGTTCTGGCATACTCAGTGGCAAGGCGCCTCTCCTGGCTTGCCTCATATTATAACTGTTGATATGGGTGAAAGTAAGTTGATTAACGGTTTCTCTTTTATCCAAAGGCAGAATAGAGGTAGCGGAAATGTTAACGATTTGTTTATTGAGGTAAGCGAGGATGGGCAGAATTGGACCCAAGTGGATATATTCCCGGGAAGTCTTCCTAATGACAATAATAACAACCCTGTTTTCGCTAAGGCTCAACAAAATGCCAGGTACTTTAAGGTGACCATCACTAGCACCCATGGGGATACCAATTTTACCCACATGGCAGAGATTTATGCCTTTTAATTTTATCTAGTAGTTTATTGAGAAAGCTGCTCCAAATAGTTTGGGGCAGCTTTTTTTTGTTTCCACTAGGTATATAAGAAAGTCTCTTTAGTGATCTCCTTATTATGGCTATTTCTGGATATAACCCATAATAGTCATAATGGGCCAGTTCAGCTTGATATTAATCTTGTGTGTTGATTGATAATCAAGTGATTGTCCTATTTTGAAGTAATTGTTTGTTTTAAATTATTGATGTCTAATTCGAGTTTTCCTTGGTTATTGCGAAAATCGTCATTTCAATATCGGCTACCTCCTCCTTTTGGTAGAAAATAGTTCAGGGTTTGTATTACAAATTGTTATTCTGAGATGAGAATATATTTCAATCTGTTTAATTCGATTTCTAATTTTTCCTTAGTTAGTGCAAAAAATGTTATTTCAAAGTCTGCGACATAGTCTTTATGAAAGAAAACAGTTCTATTAAAGGGGTACTTTTGAGCAAAGGGCAGTGGGCAATTTCTAGAATACTCTCCACCATCGTCAAAACCTAATTTTTCTAATATCGATTTGTCATAAAAAATCAGGTTAGAATTAATGGTGTCAGCCTTTAGTTTTGCAGAAATTAAATAAGATTTATTTGTATCATATGAAGGTGAAATTTTTTGAATAGATTTTTCCATTTTATGGCTATTTTCTATAAATGTAAACCCTATTCTTACATCGTCAGAGCTGTTTTTTACAATTAGGAGTATGGTACTAGATAATTTGTGATCTCCACAGGTAAAGGATCCTTTTGATTCACTAAAGGTGTAATTATTTGGTAGATGAAACTTTAGACCTAGATTATTAATGTGTTCTTTAAATTGATCGACTTTATTTTTTTCCTGCCCGAATGCTGCTTGCAATAAGCTTAAAAAAAGGAATGTTAATGATAATATTGATTTAGTCATTTAAAAATTGTTTAATTAAAATTAAATAAGGATTGATAAAATTTTATTTCCGCAATGAATCTAAAGGCTATTAGCTGTTGATAAATCTATTGAAACATCGGGTTTTTCTTGTGTCTGATTCGTGTGGACCATTACGTGATGATTTTTCTGTATTTATGTGCTTATTGAAAAAATGATTAAAAATTATTTGAGTTAAAAGGTAGTTCTTTTATGAGATATAAAATTATATAATGAAAAGTCCTTTTATAGAGGACAATAATAATGGGTTTTCTACTAATTAGATTAAAAGTCAATTACGGCTTCTGAGTTAAATACGTGTCTTTATTGAAAATGTTCTTTTTGGCTTTCTTGAATAAAATAGGAGGCTTTTGGAAAATATTGGTTTTAATTTTTGTGTACAATCAGGATGAGAGCATTTTATATTTTATCAAGAGCAGATGGTGGATTGACTTAACCATGTTTAGAAAAGGAATACTATAGAGGAATATGGTTCTTTTTTTGCTAATATGAATACTCAATAGTGATTTCTTTCGAAACCTAATTTAAACCTATTGTTAAATTTTGATTAAGAATTATTGTTTTTATATTTGAAAGTATTTGATAAATAAAATATTTCTCAAAAGAAGGTAATGAAAAGTCATCAAGCACTTTATTCTGAAACTCCTCATAAACCCAAAAGCCCATTCTTTGAAGAAAAAAAGGAATTGGAGGGATTGTTATGGGTGGAGTTTTTAAGAGGAAGTGACAAGGCCCTGGCTGATATTTACCGTATCTATTCAAAAAAACTTTTTAATTATGGAAGGCAATTCACTCAATGTGATGAGCTGATATACGATACCATCCAAGATGTGTTTATCTATTTGGTGGATGCCCGCGAAAAATTATCAGTAGCCAAATCAGTGAAGTTTTATCTTTTTTCGGTTTTTAGGAGAACCCTAATGAAGGCGCTTGAAAAGGACAAAAAGGTGATAAATCCCGATAATGATGATTTTGAAGGCTTTTTGATCAATATGAATAATGGATATCACCCTGTCCATGAAATTATCAGTGAGCGGCATAAAAAGGTGATCATGAATGCGGTTAACCAGTTGCCAGCCCGGCAGAGGGAAATGTTGAACTTGAGGTTTTTTGAAGGGATGAGTTATGAACAGATCGCTTCCATGATGGAACTGGCAAATGCCAAAACTGTTAGGACGATGATGTACCGTTCCCTTGCTCGGCTGAATAAAGTGTTGGCCCCTCTGAAAAAGTCCATTTATTCTTTTATTGTATTTGTCTTCGCGGGAATAATTTAGCTTTCAAATTGCTTCTGAATATATCCTTATTTTAAGTTAAATATTTTTGTTATTTAAAACATTATTTCAACTAATCTTTTAAAACCGTATTTTATATTAATTGATTTGTTGTTTTGTTTTGAATTCAACCATGTATTTGTTGAATGCTTACGATAATATTTAAAAATCGTAAAAAAAATGAAATTTTTTAGTGGTTGTTTTTTTTAATACCTGCACTTTATAAATAAGGAGTTAAAAATACAGTCAAGAGATCAATGGAATTTAATCCAAAAACAGAAGTAGATTTTTTAGAGAATGATTTTTTCGTTCAATGGGTCCTTCATCCAAATGAGGAATCTGAGCGCTATTGGAATAGGTGGTTGAAAAACCATCCTGATAAGGTTTTGATTTTTTCAAGAGCCAAGGATGTATTGCTTTCATTTTCCCAAGAGGAAGAGAAAGGAAGAGATGATGAGAAATTGGAATCCATCCTGGACCATGTTATGGTCCACCATCAGGACCGAAAAAGGAAAGTTGCTTTAAAAGATAATAGGAAGAAGTTTCGCCTGTTCAAAATAGACAGGGGTACTGCAGTAATGCTAGCAGCTTGTTTGGCTTTGGTATTACTTTTTACCGCAACAAGCTATTTTGAATTACAGCATGTTGAAGACGAGTCAGAACAAATCGTTTGGATCACCAAGAAAACTGCGAAAGGTGCCAAATCAACATTTTTTCTTCCAGATGGTACGAAAGTTAAACTAAACTCATCCAGTGAATTGAGTTTTCCTTCCACATTTTCGGACAGTCTAAGGGAGGTGAAGCTGGTCGGGCAAGGATTTTTTGATGTTACCAGGAATGAATCCAAACCTTTTAATGTGAGTACTCATGAATTTAATGTCAAGGTACTGGGGACCTCTTTTGATGTAGATGCCTATAGTGAGTCCAATGTTCAGCAGGTGACGGTATTAACAGGAAAGGTGGCAGTGGAAACGCATGAGGGAATTTCTGAATTGGTGTTGCCATCTGAAAGGGTAAGCTTAAGTGTCGATAAAAAGGAGCTCATCAAAACAAATGTGGATGCCGCATTTTTGTCGGGATGGAAAGACGGTGTCATTGTTTTTGAACAGCAAAAATATGCCGAAGTCTTTAAGGATTTGGAAGAATGGTATGGTGTGGATATAGAAGTCCAAAAAGGGGTGGAATTATCTGGGACTTTCAGTGGCCATTATGAAAATGAATCCCTTGAAAATATCCTAAAGGGCATCAGTTATACCAAACATTTTCAATTTCAAATAGAGAATAAGCAAGTCACGATCAGAAAATAGAACGAATATAAACCTATAAATAAAAATGTTATTGCCTATGAAAAATCACCTTTGCCATTTGCATGGCCGTCACCTGATATTTTATTCATCAGGTATTAATGCACATCATTTAGAAACTAATAAGAATTAATTTATGGAAAAATTTATACGTAAGGAGCTCAGTACTGCCCTATGTGTTTTTGCTTTTTGTATGATGCTGATTTCTCCGATTTATGCCAGCCAATATGCATATGGTGCGGTTGAAAGGAGACAGGTGGATATTGCAAAAATGAAAGTCACCTTAAGGTCTGCAGGTAAGCCTATTACTCAAGTATTGCGTGAGGTTGGCGAAAGAACAGGGCTTTTCTTTGCATACGAGGACCAATTGGATAAGAAAATTTCTGCTGTAACAGTCAATGTTGACGATCAATCTGTTCTGGTTTTACTGGAGAATTTGTCAAAGGATTATGGACTTAAGTTCAAGCAGGTCAATAAAACTATCCATGTTAGCCAAAAGGAAAATGATACCCAGGAAATTGTAGCGGGTATCAAAGTAACCGGTACTGTTTATGATGATCAGGATTTTCCAATTCCAGGAGCCAATATCCTCATCAAGGGAACCTCTACAGGAACCATTACTGATCTTGATGGCAAGTTTGTTTTGGAAGATGTGCCTGAGGACGGCGTCCTTATTGTGAGGTTTGTAGGTTTTGAACCAATGGAAGTTCCCGTAAATGGAAGAAGTTCTATTGAAGTGAAGCTTTCCCAAAATACCATGGGCTTGGACGAAGTGGTTGTGGTAGGTTATGGTATGCAGAAAAAAGCGACTTTGGTAGGAGCGGTTAATTCCATTGATACCAAAGACCTTTTGCAGTCACCAACAGCTAACCTTGGTAATGCCCTTGGTGGTAGATTGCCGGGTTTGATTGTTCAGCAAAGAGGTGGTGCGCCAGGTTCTGATGCTCCGACCATTAGGATTCGTGGTGTGGGTACGACCAATAACGCAGATCCTTTGGTTTTAGTAGATGGTGTGGAAAGACCCTTTAATCAGATTGACCCAAATGAAGTAGAGACCATATCGATTTTGAAGGATGCCTCAGCGACGGCGGTTTTTGGTGTACGTGGTGCCAATGGTGTAATCTTGATTACTACCAAAAGAGGTGAGATTGGTAAGCCTAAAGTAACGGCAACTTTCAACCAGGCTACTCAATCCCCTACACAATTGCCTGATTATTTGGACTCCTATAATACGGCCATGTTGATGAATGAGGGATTAAGAAATGAGGGGCAAGAGGCATTGTTCTCTGATGAGGAATTGGAAAAGTTCAGAACAGGTTCAGATCCTTATCTTTATCCAAATACAGACTGGTATGATGCGGTGTTGAACAGTTCTGCTCCACAATCACAAGCAAATATTAAAATTAGTGGAGGTACCAAAACGGCCAGGTATTTTGTTTCAGGTAGTTATTTGACTCAGAGAGGTCTTTATAAGGATGCCAAAACGCCTGATTACGATGCTACTGATAGGTTCCAACGTTATAATTTCCGTTCTAATTTGGACTTTGATGTGACCAATGATTTTACAGCTTCTGTGAACTTGGCTGGTAGGAGAGAAATTAGAAATGGACCTGCAATTGGTTTAGGGACCATTTTCTCAGGAATGGCCAGATTGAAGCCTTATGAGTCTTCTGTTTACAATCCTGATGGTTCTCTTGCTGCATCCAATGTAGGTGCCAATCCTGTAGGGCAGGTAACCCAATCTGGTTATAACAGACAGTATTTGAATACATTTGAGTTGACCGTAAAGCTTAACCATAAACTTGACTTTATTACGGAAGGTTTGTCTGCCAGGGCCATGGGTGCTTATGATAATGTCTATAGGTATAATGAGCGATGGACAAAGTCATTCATGGAAGTGAGATATAGTTTGGACGAAGATGGTAACCCGGTTTATATTCCAAAGACAGGCGTAGAGACTCCGCTTTCCTTTGGATCTGATTGGGATAATAACAGCAGAAGATTCTATACTGAATTTGCTATTGATTATGCCAGGACATTTGATGAGGACCATGCTGTTTCTGCCTTGGCTTTATTCAATACAGATCGTACTTGGAGAAATGCCAACTGGCCAGCTTCTAAGCTAGGCCTAGTAGGTCGTGTAACTTATGGATATAAGGACAAGTACTTGGCCGAGTTCAATATGGGCTATAATGGTACGGATAACTTTGCACCGGGTCTTAGATTTGGTTTCTTCCCTTCGGCCTCTGCTGGTTGGGTAATCAGTGAAGAATCTTGGATCAAGGATTCTGCACCTTGGGTAAGCTTTTTGAAATTGAGAGGTTCTTACGGTTTGGTAGGTAACTCAGGAATTGGAGGTAGAAGATGGTTGTATTTCCCTGATAAATACGGTAGTGTAGACGGTTATCCTTTTGGGGAGAACCCAAATAATACTGGAGGTTTGGGAGAGACAGAACTGGGTAACCCCTTGGTGACCTGGGAAAAAGCCAAGAAAAGCAATATTGGTATAGAAGCCTTCTTCTATGAAGATAAATTCGGAATTGTTTTCGATCTATTCCGTGAAAGCAGAAACGATATCTTGATGACCAGAAGAGATGTTTCTGGCATTTTGGGACAGTCTTCTCTTCCTCCGGTAAATATTGGTGTGATGGAGAACAACGGTTTCGAGATTGAACTAAGTCATAGAAACAGGATTTCTGGCGATTTTGGGTATTTCGTAACAGGAAATATGTCCTATGCGAGAAACGTTCGTAGCAACCTGACTGAGCCTACACCGGAATATCCATGGATGTCTGAAGAAGGAACCCCACTGGGCCAAATCTTTGGTTATCAGAATTTAGGCTTCTTTGATTCTCAAGAAGAAATTGACAACTGGGCTGATCAATCAGCATTTGGAATGGTGCTTCCTGGAGATATCAAATACAAGGATTTGAACGGTGATGGTATCATCAATGCCGAAGATATGGGGCCAATTGGCTATCCGCTGTTCCCAGAGATTATTTATGGTGCTACTGTAGGTTTTGATTATAAAGGATTTGACTTCAGTATGCTGTTCCAAGGTGCCGCCAATGGAAGCTCTTATTTTCTTCAAGAAGCTGGTTGGGAATTCTTTAATAGTGCCAAAGCGATGGAGCACCACTTGGGAAGATGGACACCTGAAACGAAGGACACAGCTACTTATCCTAGGATCAGTAGTGCTTCAGATGGAGCAAATAATAATTTCCAAGTTTCAGATTTTTGGTTGAAAGACGCTTCTTATTTGAGATTGAAAAACTTGGAGATCGGTTATTCCCTTCCTAAGAGCTTCTTATCGAAATTCAATGCAAGCAATTGCAGAATTTATGTAAATGGTACCAATCTTTTGACTTGGGATGATGTAGAATGGCAAGATCCAGAAATGAGAGATAGCTCGGGAAGTAGGTACTTCAGAGGGTGGCAATATCCTATCATGAGGGTCTTCAATGCAGGTCTTTCAGTTACATTTTAAATTTTGAAAGTTGCTTAAGCTAAAAAATATGAATATAAAATTGAACATAAAGATATACACGCTGTTTTCAGTCTTGATTTTAGCTTTGTCTTCTTGTGCTGAATATTTGGATCCCGAACCTCAGCAAGATGACTTGACTAAAGACATCGTGTTCAGTGATATCTTACAAGCAGAGAAAGTCTTGAATAATGTTTACTCGGGAATTAGATCAGGTCTTCAAGCAGGTACCTATAGTTATGCTATGCTGGCCAGTGCTACTGATGAAGGCGTTAACTCCTTCAGTTGGGCCGGTACCTGGCCTGTTACCAATGGCGCTTGGTCTCCCACTAACCAATTTGATAATATCTGGAGCCGTCAATACCAGTTTATTAGAAAGGCACACCTTTTCTTGGAAAATATCGACCAGGTTCCTGGCAATGACGAGCTAAAGACAAGGATGAAGGCTGAAGCAAGATTCCTAAGGGCTTATTATTATTTCACCTTGGTAGAGAGATATGGAGGGGTGCCTTTGGTAACGGAGTTATTGTCTTTGGATGCTGATCTTGCGCTTCCTCGTAATACCATGGAGGAATGTGTGAATTTCATCGTAAGTGAGTGCGATGCCGTATCAGGGATATTACCGGGCACTTATGGTTCATCTGATTTGGGAAGAGTAACCCGAGGAGCAGCCATGGCATTGAAAGCAAGGGCGCTATTGTATTTTGCCAGTCCATTGCATAATCCTTCCAATGAAACCAGCAGATGGGAAGCGGCAGCAAAGGCCGCTAAGGATGTGATCGATTTGGGGACGTATTCCCTATATCCTGACTACCAGGAATTGTTCCTTGAGCCTTTTAATGAGGAAATCATTTATGCCAGAGTAGATTATGGCAATGGTTTCTTTGATACATGGAACAGACCAAGTGGTAATATTAATGGAGGATGGGGAGGTACCAATCCTACGGTAAACTTTGTGGAGTCTTATGATATGGAAAACGGAAAGACCATTGATGATCCTAGTTCCGGATATAATCCTGAGCAACCATTGGAAAACAGAGATCCTAGATTATATCAAACAGTGGTTATTCCAGGTGATACCTGGTTTGGAGATTCCTACGAATCTTGGGATGGTGGAAAAGATGGTAGAACGCCACCTCCGGGACAAGGAAAAGCAGGAGACGGAACGCGCACAGGTTTTAATCTGAAGAAGTATGTGCAGGAAAACTTCCAAAATAATACCAGAACATGGATTGTATTCAGGCTAGGTGAAATGTACCTCAATTATGCTGAAGCAATGAACGAAGTAAATGGACCGGTAGCAGAGGTCTACGATGCATTGGATATGATCAGGGGTAGACAGACTGTTAGCCTTCCAGCTTTGGAAAGAAACCTTAGTCAGGCAGAGATGAGAGAAAGGATTTGGAAAGAACGTCAAGTAGAATTGGCTTTCGAAGAGCACAGATGGTTTGATGTAAGAAGATGGAAGATTGGTGAAGTACTGGGTGGACCGATGTATGGTTATAAAATGACCAAGAACGCGGATGGATCGCTGACTTACGAAAAGAACGTTTTTCAGGAAAGAAGATACGATGCGCCTAAGTTCAATTTGTATCCAATTCCTCAATCAGAAATCAACATCAACGAGAACCTAGAGCAAAACCCATTGTGGTAGGCACAAGTCTCGGGTATTTCATCTCTAAAATAGAAATATATGATACTACAGATAAGAAATAAATTTCGCTTTCTGAGTGCCTTGTGCTTGGTGTTGATGCTAGGCTTATTCACAGGAAAGCAGGTTGCCTTTGCTGCCAAACATTCCTATTCTTTGGGAATGGAGGACAAAAAGGTAAGTGGAAAAGTAGTCAATGCCGATAGTGAGGCATTGATGGGAATTACAGTTACTTCTGTAAATACCCAGGAAGAAGTAGAAACTGATAGGCTAGGAAATTTCACCATCACCGTTAGCGGTGATGATGATTCCTTGACTATAGAAGGAGCGGCTTATATCAGCCAAACCATTACGGTAGAAGATTTACGGGGAGCAGCTTATATCAGCTTGGAGTCTTCTAAGACTCAAAAGGCCGATTTGATGTGGGGCGAGTTGCCTAGTGAGTATACCACTGAGGCAAGAAGTTCCATAGGTATGGAAGAAGTTCGTCAGAGCCCTGTAGCCAATTTGTCAAACGCCTTGGCTGGTAGATTGCCAGGCTTGGTGACTAGGCAAGGTACCGGTGAGCCAGGCTATGATGGTGCATCCCTTTATATTCGTGGATTGTCTACTTTTGGTAATAATTCTATTAAAGTATTTGTTGATGGTTATGAAAGAGATTTCGGTCAGTTTGATCCAAATGAAATTGAATCCATCACTGTATTGAAGGATGGGGCTGCCAATGCCATGTTCGGTATCTTTGGTGCCAATAAAGTATTGATGGTGAAAACCAAAAGAGGTCAAGCAAACCAAACCAGGATTAATTTCAATACTGAATTTGGTTTCCAATCTCCGATCGATTTGCCAGAATACTTGGATTCTTACCAGTATGCGACCTTATATAATGAGGCATTGAGAAATGATGGTCTCCCTGAGCGTTTCAACTCCGAAGCTATCGAGGCTTATAGGACTGGAAGTAATCCATGGCTGTATCCGAATGTAAACTGGCATGATGAAATCCTTAAGGACCAATCTTCTCAACAAAGACATAATTTCAATATCAGCGGTGGAAATGAAACTGCAAGGTACTTTGTGTCTTTGGGGATGTTGGATCAGAAAGGTCTTTATAAATATACCGACCTGAATGATGGTTATAGCACGGATGCTAATTATACCAGATATAATTTCCGAAGTAATATTGATGTCGACCTGAACCCAAAAACAGCAATTAAGTTGGATTTGGCGGGGAGATTGGAAAACAGGAACTTCCCAGGTTCAGGGTCAGGTATGATTTTCAATAACCTTTCAGGCTATCCTCCGGGATTGTTCCCAATGCTTAATGAAGATGGATCCATCGGTGGAAATGCCCAGTATGGAGCTAACCCTTATGGTTTGATCACAAATACCGGTTTTGTGGAAAACCGTTCTAATTTCTTCTTGGGAACTGTAGAGGCTTCCAGAAAATTGGATGAAATTATCAAAGGTTTGAAATTCCATGTAGGATTTACCATGGATAGTTATTATGACCAATTGGTAAGCCAAAGTAAAGACTTTGCTGTTTTCCAATTGAATCAGGATGGTACCTATACGCAGTTTGGTAATGATGAGCCTCTTTCTGGGAGAGGTCAATCACAGCGTCAGAACAGTAGAGTTGGGGTGAAGACTGGTTTTGATTATAATCGTACTTTCGGTACTGATCATGAAGTAATGGCCAATTTGGTTTATTACCAATCAAAATATACCGTGAACAATATTCCTGATCCTTATGCTACACAACTGGTAGCCTTGCGAGGTACCTATGTAAACAAAGGAAAGTATATCGGTCAATTGTCCATGTCTTATTCAGGATCTGAAAATTTTGCTCCAGGTGAAAGATTTGGATTTTTCCCGACAGTTTCTGCTGGATGGATAGCCTCTAAGGAAGATTTCTTGAAAAATAGCAGTGCCATTGATTACTTAAAGGTTAGAGGTTCCTTTGGCCTACTAGGTAATGATCAAATAGGTGGAGGTAGATTCCCTTATTTGAGCAGGTATACCGGTGGTGGAACTGTTCTTTTTGGCAATCAAGATCGTGCAGGAACGAGAAGAGAGGGCAACCTTCCTAACCTAGGTGCTACTTGGGAAAAAGCCAAGATGGGTAATTTTGGTTTTGACCTAGGATTGGTGGACAATCACTTGAACATCAGTGTAGATGCTTTCTATGAAAGAAGAGAGGATATTCTTTCTCAGCTGAACACTATTCCTGATTTGATGGGGGCTATCCTTCCTGCAAGTAATGTGGGCATTGCTACCAATAAAGGATTCGAATGGGATGTGACCTGGAACAATGAAACTGGTGATCTAAGCTATTTTGTAAGGGCCTTAGGTTCTTTTAACAAAAGTAATATTGTTTATCAAGATGAGCCATTCAGAGAAAATGATTGGGAATACAGAAGAGGAAATCCTATTAATCAAGGATTTGGATTGACCGCTGTTGGTTTCTTTGAAGATGAAGCGGATATAGCCAATAGCCCATTGCAAACTTATGGAACTGTAAAACCTGGAGATATCAAATACAAGGACCTGAATGGTGATGATATCATTGATTACAGGGATGAAAGCGCAATAGGTAAACCAACCCTTCCTCAATTATACTATGGTGGTCAGATCGGCTTGAGCTATAAAGGTTTTGATATCAGTGCCTTGGTTCAGGGTGCAGGTAGTAGAGGTGCGTTTATCTTGAACCGTGCAACTATGGGCTTTGCAGATAATGCCAAACCTACTGAGTTTGTATTGAACAGATGGACACCTGAAACGGCTGACACAGCAGATTATCCTAGGTTGAGTGCAGGCGACAATTCAAACAACTACAGAAATTCTACTTTCTGGTTAAGAGATGTGAAGTACCTGAGGTTGAAAAATGTTGAATTGGGTTATACGCTGCCAGGTCAGTTGACAGAGAGAATCGGTGTTTATAAGGCAAGAATCTATGCGAATGGTTATAATCTCTTGACTTTCGATGATCTAGATTTTGATCCTGAGAATATCCAATCTGGTATCTCAAGCTATCCGATTATGAAAACTGTAAGCCTTGGTGTAAGGGTGAGTTTGTAAGCTGAAAAAAGAGACAGAACATGAATAAAATGCATAAATATATAGGGGTGTGCTTGTTGGCATTAAGTATGTCATCATGCCAAGATTATCTGGATCGCCCTGTAGTATCAGATGTAGATGAAGAGCGTGTATTTACAGATTATAACTTGACTTATCAATTTGTAAACGACCTTTATAGCTATAGAATAGACGAATATCGTGGTGCCAATACTACTAATGGAGATATAGGTACTGTTAGCTTTTTAGGAGCAGGAATGTTGGCTTCTGCCACTGATGATTCCAAGTACTCGGAGCTTTCTTCACCGGTAAACTTCCTAAATTCAGGAAACTGGACGCCTTCTTATAATCCAGCCAATATTTGGTCAGATATG
The DNA here is from genome assembly GCF_014280965.1 of Echinicola salinicaeni. Classification (GTDB taxonomy): domain Bacteria; phylum Bacteroidota; class Bacteroidia; order Cytophagales; family Cyclobacteriaceae; genus Echinicola; species Echinicola salinicaeni. Next base: position 48,254 of record NZ_JACODZ010000007.1, on the reverse strand, counting down.
TATTCGGCGGTTAGAAAAGCCAATTTGTTCTTTGAAAATGTGGACAGAATGGTCTTGGAAACCTACGATGAACCTATCCGTGATAATAGTGAATTGGCTCCTGATGGTAATTTGATTACTGCAGAGCAGTTAAAGACCAGATTGACCGGAGAGGTATATTTCTTGAGAGCATATTATTATTATGAGTTGATCAGGAGATATGGAGGTGTACCGATTATTGATCAGACCTATGAGTTAGGAGATGAGGTGAATTCTACCAGAGCATCTTTCGAAGCATGTGTGAATTTTATCTTGGATGATTTGGAATCTGCTAGACCATTATTGCCGGAAAATTATAATTATTATCAGGCCAATAAAGGTAGAGCCACCCAACCAATGGTCGATGCCTTTAAAGCTCAGGTGTTGATGTTGGCAGCCAGTCCTTTACATAATTCAGGCAATGACTTGGATAAATGGCAGGCTGCTGCTGATGCTTATAAAGAAGTAATCGAGTCAGGTGCATATAGCCTTAACAATAATTATGACAGGGCATTTGTAAGAAACCAAGGAAGTCCTGAAACCATTTTCGAAATCATTTATTTTAACAGAAATGATATAGAACGTAACCATACGCCTGTAGGCTACGAAGGTGGTGGGGGAGGAATCAACCCTACCCAGGATTTGGTAGAAGCTTATGAAATGGCGGACGGTACTGCCTTTGACTGGAACAATCCAGTGCATGCGGCAGCTCCTTTCGATAATCGTGACCCACGTTTTTATCTTTCTATTCTTTATAATGGTGCTGACTGGAGAGGAAGGCCGGTAGAGAGTTATGTAGGAGGTCTTGATGGAGAAGGTGTGAACGGCGCTACTTTGACAGGTTACTATATGCGCAAGTTTATGGATCCAGAATTGGATATTTTGAGAGACCAGAGAAGTACCAAAAACTGGGTGATTTTGAGGTATGCTGAAATTCTTTTGGGTTATGCTGAAGCACAAAATGAAGCTGTAGGTCCAGATGCATCTGTTTATGACGCTATCAATGAGGTAAGGGATAGAGCCGGAATGCCAGCTCTTCCTGAAGGATTATCTCAGGATGAAATGCGTGCGAAAATCAGGCATGAAAGAAGAATTGAATTTGCATTTGAAGGTCAAAGGTTCTTTGATACCAGAAGATGGAAAACCGCAGAAGATGAATTCAATGGTCCTGTACATGGTTTGAGAATTACCAAGTCGGGGGATGATTTTGAATATGATGTGATTGAAGTGGAAGACAGGGTATTTACGGAAAAAATGTACCTGTTCCCAATTCCTCAGTCTGAAATCAATAATACCAACGGAAATCTTCAGCAAAATCCAATGTGGTAAACTTTAAAAAAGCAAAATCATGAATCTATATAAAAAAATAATCAATCCAATCGGAGGAATGTTCATGGGCCTAGTGCTCATGACTTCCTGTGATCCGGACTTTGTGGTGGAGCAACCAGAGCAATATACCAAATTGTATATGCCACAGGCAGTAAGTGCTTCTTCAAGTCATAGCCTAGTATTGAAGGACAGCGTTCAGTCTATCGTTTTTGGTGCTGCTTATGGTGCGCCTTACACTTTGGGCACTGAAATCAGCGTTAATTTTGCTGCAGATTTGAGCCTAGTGGATGCCTTTAATGATGCCAATGGAACCAGTTACCCTGCATTGCCTACGGAGAGCTTTGAGCTTTCCAGCAGTTCAGTGAGTATTCCTGCTGGTGATATGGCTTCTGAACCCTTGAAGATCAATATTAATCCGATCAATGGATTTGAGTTTGAGACACAATACTTATTGCCTGTTACTATCACCTCTGTGGATGGTAATATCACTTTGAATGAAGAACTGAAAACTTCTTATTTCTTGGTGGAAGCTAATCCTCCAGTTTATGAGCCATTTGAAAGGACAGGTTGGACCATAGCTTCAGTTTCTTCTGAAGAAACTGAAGGATCCGGAGCAACCAATGGCCATGCAATTCATGCTCTGGATGGTGATATAGGGACTTTCTGGCATACTCAATGGTATAGTGCTACACCCGATTTGCCTCATTCTATAGCCATAGATATGGGAGAAGGTAGACTCGTTAGTGGACTTTCAATTGTACAAAGGCAAAATAGAAGTGTAGGAGATGCGAAAGATATTTATGTTGAATTGAGTGATGATGGAGAAAACTGGACCCGAGTGGATATATTCCCTGGTGTTCTTCCTGATGATAATGCAAATAATTCAGTGTTTTTGAAATCACCTCAGGTAGCTAGATATTTCCAAATAACCATTACTAGTACATATGGAGATACTAAGTTTTCACACCTTGCTGAAATCAATGCTTTCTAATAATTAAACCATATCAGGAAAGGCCATCTCAAAAAGATGGCTTTTCTTGATTTTTATTCTGGAGTTATAATAGCGCTAAAAATATTGTAACTTCGAAGCTGCCTTTCCAAAATAGGTTTTAAAGGTCTATTATATTAATTACCAGGGTTTTACTAGGTGTATATTGGAGAGGAATAACAGCATTCACCCAACAAAAAATGATTACTAATGAAAGGAATTGGTCAATATATATCACTTTCCCTAATTATTGGATTATCCTTTAGCTGCCAAAAGGAAGAGAAGAAGTTGATGTTAGAGGAGCTTTCGCCCGAAAGTACCGGACTTCAATTTGAAAATACCATTAAAGAGACCAAAGACCTCAATATTTTGACTTATGAATATCTCTATAATGGTGGAGGTGTTGCAGTAATTGACTTGAATAATGATGATCTGCCTGATCTTATTTTTACGGGTAATATAGTTGCTAATAAAGTGTTTTTAAACAAAGGAAACCTGCAATTCCAAGATGTGACAGCCAGCACGGGATTGTCAGGTAGGGAAGGTTTTAAGACAGGAGTTTCCGTTGCAGACGTGAATGGAGATGGCCTGCAAGATATTTATTATTGTTATTCTGGCCCGGGAGATAATCCTGTAAGGAGTAATGAACTTTACCTCAATAATGGGGATATGACTTTTAGGGAGGCTGCTGCTGAGTTCGGACTTGATGCTGTAGGTACCTTTTCTACCCAAGCCAGTTTTTTTGATTATGATAATGATGGTGATTTGGACATGTTTTTACTCAATCACGGAAAGACATTTTATAACCCTACTTTTAATACTACACAGTTAAGGAGTACCCGACATCCACAATACGGCAATCGTCTTTATCGAAATGAAGGCAATAAATTTACTGATGTAAGTGAGGAAGCGATGATCGATGGTTCTGGGTTGAATTTCGGGCTAGGACTTTATACCAGTGATGTGAATGGTGACGGCTGGGTGGATATTTACGTTTCCAACGATTATAATGAGCAAGATTTTTTCTATTTGAACCAAAAGGATGGAACCTTCAAGGAAAGCTCAAAACAATCTTTTGATCACTTGTCCAAGTTTTCTATGGGAGGGGATTTGGCCGATTATAATAATGATGGAAGGATAGATGTATTGACTTTGGATATGCTGCCAGAGGACAATAGAAGGCAGAAACTACTGAAGGGCCCCGATAAATATAATACCTATAATTTGCTGGTAGATAGTGGATTTCATCATCAGAACATGAGGAATATGCTTCACCTAAACCGTGGAGAAGATGCTGAGGGTAATCCTGTATTTAGTGAGATAGGTCAGCTTGCAGGGGTGTCCAATACAGATTGGAGCTGGACGGGGCTTTTTGCTGATTTGGATAATGATGGCTGGAAGGATATGATCGTGACCAATGGTTACCTTAGGGATTTTACCAATATGGACTTTTTGAACTTTACCTATGCCAATGCAGCCAGAGAGGCAAGGGCATCCGGAAAGGAGCCTGATTTGATTGGTTTGGTCAATAAAATCCCAGCTACTAAAATCCATAATTATATTTATAAAAATGAAGGGGACTTGACCTTCAAAGATGTAACCAATGATTGGGGATTTGACCAGCCTACCATTTCAAACGGGGCAGTATACGTGGATTTAGATTTAGATGGTGACTTGGATATTGTGGTCAATCATATTAATCAGTTTGCATCTGTTTATGAGAATCATAGCAATAGCCTGAATAATCACCATTACCTATCTCTCAAGCTAAAGGGTGAAGGAGCGAATCCATCGGCCATTGGAGCAAAAGTAAAGGTGACTACTGGTCAGGAGATTCAAGTGCAGGAATTGTTTCCAGTAAGAGGTTATCAGTCCTCCATGTCTAATTTGCTTCATTTTGGCTTAGGAGAGCATAAAGAAGTAAAAGCACTTGAAGTGAACTGGCCAAATGGTAAGCAGACCTTGATCAGGGATTTTGTCGCAGATACCTTATTAGTTTTGGATATTAAAGATGCTGAACAAAGTACAGGTGAGGGTTTATCTCCAAGTTGGGAGATTGAAGAAATGCTTGAGGATGCCACTCAAGTCTCTGGGATTGATTTTGTCCATGTAGAAAATGAATATGTGGATTTTAAAAATGAACGACTTTTACATCAGCAGCTTTCCAAGTTGGGACCTAAGATCGGGACTGGTGATGTGAATGGAGATGGTGTTGAAGATGTTTTTATTGGAGGTGCAGCGGGGCAATCAGGTCAGTTGTTTATATCCAATGCTTCAGGACAATATAAAAAAGCAGTTTCCCAGCCTTGGAATGAAGATAAACAAAGTGAGGATTTGGGTATGGCGTTTTTTGATGCGGATGGAGATGGCGATTTGGACCTCTATATTTGTAGTGGTGGGAATGAATTCGTTGCAGGAGCACCGCAGCTTCAAGACAGACTTTATCTGAATAATGGTGCGGGGAAATTTGTTAAGGACAATGCTGCTTTACCTGATTTAAAGGGAAGTAATATAGCTGTATCCGCAAATGATTTTGATGGGGATGGAGACATGGATCTTTTCGTTGGGGGAAGGGTAAGTCCTGGAAGCTATGGTGTTGCACCAAGAAGCTATTTGTTGAGAAATGTTTCTGAAAAAGGAAAAGTGAAATTTGAGGATATTACTCCTGAAATATTGAGAACCCCTGGGATGGTTACGGATGTAAAGTGGGTGGATTTGACAGGAAACGACACCAAAGAATTGGTTGTCGTAGGGGAGTTGATGCCGCTTATGGTTTTTGATTTTTCTAATGAAGAGGTCGAGGAAATTTCTACTAAGCTTGGACTGGAGAATTTGACAGGGATGTATTGTAGTTTGGTAGTCGGTGACTGGAACAATGATGGTCAAAGCGATTTAATCTTGGGGAATATGGGCTTGAATACCCAGTTTAAAGCAGCAAAGGATCAGCCAATGCGACTTTATGTTGGAGATTTTGATGGCAATGGCTCGGTTGATCCAATTCTTACCTATTATATCGACGGGGTGAGTTATCCGATAGCTTCTAAGGATGAACTGATTGAGCAGATGCCAATTTTAAAGAAAAAGTTTATCCGCTTTGAGGATTATGCAGATGCAACTATTGAGGATGTATTAAGTGCAGAACAGTTGGCCAAAGCTAAAGTGCTAGAAGCAGCCTATTTGGAGAATATGGTAGTTATGAGCGATGACCAAGGGAAATATGCAGCGACTTCTCTCCCATTGGAGGCACAGTTCTCTTCAGTTTTTGGAGCTGAAGAAGTTAATATTACCAATGGTCAATATGAAGACCTTCTGATAGCGGGGAATTTTTACCCTAACAGAGTGGAATGGGGTAAATATGATGCGTCGAAAGGAACTCTCTTGAAAAATGACGGGCAAGGTAATTTTTCTACCAAACCAACCATGGTGAGTGAATTGGATATTTCCGGGGATATTAGGGACATGGTAAAAGTCCAATTGAAGGGAGACCAGTACCTTATTATTGTGGCTAAAAATGATGATAGTGTGCAGGTTTTTAAAAACAAAGCTGTTTCCCGTACAAATCAGTTTGAGCAAGAACATTGATGCTTTAATAATATAAATAACCCTTATGCAGTCTTAGTGTAATTTGAATCCTGAAATAAAAGTTTTGGGGTTGGGGGAAAAGTACTGCCTATTCCAAACCAGTGAATAATGGATTTTTGAGTTAAACTTTCACTAATATAAACCTAAATACAAATGAATTTTAATCACTTTTTGTCCTTTATGGGCATTGGACTGGTGGTTTCGTCCTGCTCCACTGCACAGGTAGAGCCGGTATCTCAAGATGTTAAGAAAGAGAAAAGTTATAATACCTTGGTTATCCCAGCCAATAAATCCTATATGGAGCCTTGGGAGGCTAATAATCCAGCAATGAGGTATAATCCTGACGATGAAGAGGATGTGGTTGCTGGCTGGAAGTCCACAGATCATAGTTTGGTAGGATATTATGAGCTGACACCGGGCGAATATATTTCTGGTCTTTCATTAAAAGTTGGAGAAGGAAAAAAGACGGATTTTAAATTAAAAATCACTTCTCCAAATGATGTGGATTTTCAGGAAGAATCTAGAAAAAAAGTAGACGGAACAGGGGATTTTCAGGAAGAGTTTTTTGATACCATAAAGGTCACTCAAAAAGGTTTTTATAGGTTTGAGCTTGACCCGCAGACTGCTACTGGGAATGAGGTGGCTGAAGTAGAAAGTTTTCTTTTTAAAACTGAAAAGGGCTCAGCTCGATATGCGAAGTGGCTTTCGTCTCCTTCCGTACATTTAAGTTATCAGCCTGATGATCAGGTTTCCCGAGAATATGATTGGTTGTATGGAGAAATCAATGTACCAGAAGGCCATGATCCCATGTATTCCTTTTATATGTGCATCGGTTTTTATAGGGGATATTTTGGAATTCAAGTAAACAGTGCTTCGGAAAGAAGAGTGCTCTTTTCCGTTTGGGATAGTTCGGATGTCCCAGATGATCGAAAAGATGTAGATCCTGAAGACTTGGTTACTTTGGTAGATAAAGGAGATGAAGTCTATGCAGGAGGTTTTGGCAATGAGGGTACTGGAGGCCAATCATATTGGAAGTATCCTTGGGAAACGGCAGTTCCTGTCAAGTTCATTATGAACGTAAGGAAAAACAATGATAATACTGTTTTGTTGTCCGCTTGGTTCAAGGATGTAGAGGCTGAAGGTTGGAAATACATGGCTACTTGGAAAGCTCCTAAAGAGCAGCGGTATTTTGATGGTTTTTATTCCTTCCTAGAAAATTTTGGTAATCGAAATGGGCAGGAAGTAAGAATGGCGCAATATTATAATATGTGGGGCAAAGAAGTGAATGGGGACTGGATTAATTTCAATAGGGCCAGGATGACCCATACCGATGGAGTTCCTGAAGGAAGGGATGATTATGCAGGAGGCTTGGTTCAAGGGAATAGTAATCAATTCTATATGAGTTCTGGGGGATATACCCATGCGGATGAGCAGAAAACAAGTGTAGGGAAAATCCAGACTAAGGTGCCTGATGCTAAGCTTTCTTCATTGGATAACCGTGTAGATGAAGCTATCGCCAATCAGGTAATCCCAATGGATAAGTCATCATGGTCCGTGATTGATTTTTCTTCTGAGGAAACTTCGGGTGAAGGTGCTGATAATGGGAGGGCTGAAGATGTCATTGATGATAATCCTGCGACCTTTTGGCACAGCCAATGGGCAGGTGCTCAGCCGGATTACCCTCACTTTCTTAGTTTAGACTTGGGAGAAAATGTCGACGCCAAGGGGCTGATCATTCAAAATCGTTCCAAGCAAAATGGCAGGCCGAAGGAAATAAGTGTTTCTGTAAGTACAGATAATAGTAACTGGACTTCACTGGGGACTTTAAATATACCTTTGGATGGAGGAGCTATTGATTTTGAAGAAATGGCCAGTTTCAGGTATATCAAATTAACCTTTACCGAGGGGCATCATGATGGGAATGAGGATGATTTCTTCATTCATATGGCAGAGTTTGGCCTTTATTAGTAAATGCATTTTTCGAGTTTTTTATTAATATTAAATCGTATTGACAATGAAAAGAAGTTTTGCTTATTGGGTCATTTTGTTGGGCCTGTTATTCAATGCCTGTTCCACAGAAGATATGGAACCAGATCCTGAACCTATTGAAGAGGAGGAAGAAGAGGAAACTGTTGATTTAGGTGATTATGTGTCGGATTATAGCTACAATTTGAATGTGGTCTACTTTGTCCCGTCGGATATTGAACCATTGGAAAACTACCATGAGCGTCTTTCTGGAATCATGCTTTATATGCAGGATTGGTTCAAAAGTGAAATGACAGCTTTGGGATTCCCTGGAAAAACTTTTGGTTTATTAAAGAGTGAAAAGGATCCTTCATTTGTAAAGGTGATTTTGATACGTGGAGAAGGAGGGCAGGATGACTACCCTTATGATGGTGGAGGCAGTGCGGCGGCAAATGAAATAAGGGCATATTTCAATGCCAATCCAGGGGAAGAAGCCAGCAAGCATACTATGGTGCTTATGCCAAGTAGAGAAGGTGAGAATGGTTGGGATGCCGGAGGGGTACCCTTCTATGGGATAGGCAAATGGTGTTATGCCTTGGATTATAAGAACTTTGATATGAAGTATTTTCAGGATGGGACCAGGCAAGGGGATTCCCACTGGATTGGAGGAACCATTCATGAGTTGGGGCATGGTCTGAACCTTCCTCATAATAAGCATAAAGCTACTGATGATTGGACTTCAATGATGTCATGGGGTAATCATGAATTTAACGGGTCGCCAGATAAAGTACATTTGACCTTAGCAGATGCTTTGATTTTAAACAATAATCAGGTGGTCAACAAGGATGCAAATGCAGGGCATTATGAGGGTGATGCTGGCTTTAATTTGAAATCAATGCGCATTTATGCTGACAGTGAAAATCTTTATGTAAAGAGTAGATTTGAATCTGAAATAGCAGTGAATGGGGCCATTGTTTATAATGATCCCAAAACCAGTGAAGGGGATGCGGATTATAATGCGGTAACTTGGGGGACCTCAAATATTATTGAGGGGGATAGTATCTCATTTGTTATGCCCTTAGCTGGTGTAGATGCCGATTTTAAGCAGTATCCTTTCGAATTGCGGTTAAAATACCTTCATGTTAATGGTAATGTGACGGAATTGAAATATACCTATGTGTATGAATCTGGCAAGCCGAATATTGATTTTGAATTGAAAGAGGTAAATGAATTAGCCAAGGATAGCTGGGAGGTTATTGAGGTGTCTTCTGAAGAATTGGTGGGAGGTGGAACCAATAACGGGGCTGTGGCCAACCTAATGGATGGAAAGGACGATACTTTTTGGCATTCTCAATGGTATAATGCCAAGCCAGATTATCCACACCATTTCACTTTAGATTTAGGGAAAATCGAATCCGTTCATGGAATGGTTTTTAGTCAACGTTTGAACAAATACAATGGGCGTGTAAAAACTGTTGATGTTGAAATTAGCACAGATGGTGAATCATGGGAAGATTTGGGTGTCTTTAATGTGAGTGATTCAACAAGGGACGTGATTGACTTATCTTCTGTTCAAACTTTCAGGTATATAAAAGTTACCGTGACTGAGGGACATGATAATGAAAGTGGGGAGAATGTTTTCTTTACTCACTTGGCTGAGTTTGGTTTATATTAACCCATCAGGTTTATAGCATTAAATAAGGCTGTCTCATAAGTCCCCGTCATAGAGAGAGGTCAATATTTCTCAAATATAAAGGAGCTGTATGACCTGAGCCTCAAATCGGTGTCATGCTGACGACAGGAAGCATCTCTTCCAGTAACAATTAACTAAAGAGATCCTTCCTTTGTCAGGATGACATATTAATCACGTTAATGGTAATCCGATGAATATAGGAAGAAGCAATCTCCTCATACGTGAAATGAAAACACATCGAGATCACTTCGTTTTACTCGTGATGACGGATTTCTTAATGTAAGACAGCCTTATTTTTTATTCATCAATCCCTTAGGATTGATTCTTTGTCTTTATTCTGGACAAAACATGTTTACCAACATTTTCTCCTTGGTCAACCCCGTTTTCAATGGCCGGTATATAGTGTATGCCACCGTAAAAACGGCTTATAGCGGCTTCTGAAGCTGCTTGGTTGAAAGAGTCGAATTCTCGCACTGGTAAGCCGTAAGTTACTTCTGTTGAATCAACTATATGTACTTCATTGCCCAATAAATGGGTCAAGGCGATAGCTGCTGACTTAGAAGCCACGCTGTGACCACTGGTGTATTCTGGAAAAGGAGGTGTCTGAAGTAATGGTGTCCAGTCCTTATCCATATATTGGTTGATATAGGTCTCCGGTCTAATAAGGATACTTCTGTATTTTTCATCCCAGCAAGAAATAAAAGCATCAAAAAGGGCGATAGAAGTAAGGGCCATAACCTCTGTCGTTTCCTTCCAATTCAAATTCTTTGTTTTAGCAGCAATGCCAGCAATCCCCATCCAATGTCCACCTGGGGTGATTTTTTTATCAGCGAACATAACATGTCCCTTGATGTTCATTTTGTAAGGGTTACAATCCCAGAACATGGCGATGTCTTTCTGCTCTTTTGTTAGGTTAAGGCCAGCATCCATCACGGCTTTGGCCTCACTGTAAAAAATGCTACCTTCTTTAGTGTCAAATGCTGTGGGTGGAGCCGGTTTAAATTGGCTGGCTGAGTCCAAGGTAAATGGCCTGATTTGATTCCAATGGGGTTCAATTCCTTCTATATAGGCCGGAGGGGTTGGTTTCCATGTTTCGGCTTCAGAAGTTACCGTGTATTTTGAATAAGAACGCGTCGGGCCATAGTTATCTCCAGACGCATAAGAGAGTACATGTTTGGCCATGTCCTTACCTAGCTGAATGGAATTTTCTTTAACTGATGCTGGAATTCCTTCAACATCCGCTTTATTAAATAATTCAGCCGTGTAGCTGTCAATTTGTTCCTCGGAAAAAACCAAAGCTTTGGCCACATTATAAAAAGCTACTAAGGAAGCCAGTGGATAATGGCATTCCGCCGGAACCTCAAAAGCCCCCTTTTCAAATCCATTAAGCTGTCCTGCAAGGCTTTTATAATTAGGGTCAGCTAGGGCAGTAACCTCATAAGCTGCTATGGAAGAATAAGCATAAATTCTACTGGCAACTGGTGGTGAAAATATATCATGTACCATCACTGCGGTGATATTTAGGTTAGCATCTACCAATGCCTGATTATCTTGTAATGCTGATTGATATTTCCTGTTTTCCTTGCAAGAGAATAAAATGCAAGTAGTAAGGAGAAATAGAAGTATATTTTTTGCCATAATTATATTTGGGATATAATACGCAAGTTACTGTATTGTAACTAGTAATCAAAACTTAAAATTTTCGTTTTGTTTCTTTTGTAAGGTTTAAAATTGTTGAAATAAAAATCCCTGAAGCTATGGCAAACTTCAGGGATTAGAACTTAAATCGAATAGTTTCTACTCACTTACTCGAAGACGTTTGTTGTATATCATTTTATCTTTCACAAAGACTTGGAAGAAATAGCGGCTCTTGGAATAATTGCTTAAATCAAAAGTAATCTTTCCTTCCTGAAAATCCCTGTAGGTATGTTCTTCCACAACCATGCCTCCTGGATCTTTGACCAGTTTTATGGTGACTTCCTCTGGATTGTTTGATAGGAAGTCGAAGGTGGTGGAATCCTTTGCGCGTGTTGGGAATACTCCCAGTGAAATTTGCAATGGATCGATTGGTTCTGGATTTGGACCTACTGCGAAATTATACGTGATTCCACTTCCAAAATCAGAATCAAAGCTTTTCACGATTTTCCCTTCTGCATTTAGTAGCGCTGCTTTTCCACGACCTGCTCTTGTCTTGTACCAGAATTCGAGACCGTCACCAGCTTTATCTTCCAATAATAATTGGTACTGACCCTCCACTAGTTGGACACTATCTTTGTAAGTAGTGTCTGCAAGGAGGCTTCCTGCAGTTCTTTCTGCAATAATTTTTCCCGTATGGTCGAGAATTTTGAAGTGGTTGTCCTCGGGAGTCTTATTGGTCTGGAGGTAGAATATCAAATTCTTGCTATGAACAGGTACTTTGCTATAATCTGAACTAAGGAGGTTATCAGCACGATAATTATCTTTTTTTCCATTAGGTTTTTTAAGCTCAAACTGATAAGCCAATTTTCCTTCCTGAGGAATTAAGCCATGCATTTGAACCGTGTCTGATTGACCTGGTAATAACTCTCCACTCCATTTGAACTTACTTCCTTTATCTTCTACTGCGCCATGAATAATTTCAAGGCTGTTCAAGGCATACTGTCCATTGTTTTTTATGACAATGGTAGGACCAAAACCTGCCGGGTTAATTCTACTGTGGATGGCTTTATCTGATGGTATGATGATATCCTCAATAGCCACATCATATTTTTCTTCTGGGGATTTATATTGGATCACATAAGCTGAAATCAACTCTTGGGCACTTGGCTTGGGAGACTGATAATCCTCCATGGCCAGCTGAACAGTATGTTCTGCATTTTTCAGTTTGAATTCATAAATATCAGGTTGGATCAGATCTCCTGGACACCAATTAGCCCGGTCAAAAATCCAAGTACCGGCTTGTGGATATAGCGGATTGCTGCCACAGGCTTTCCAAATTTGTCTACTGGCGACAAGTTTTCCGTCCAGAAGGAAATCCCTGAATTTATTACAGAACTCTCCACAGCCATCCGGTCGGTCCATACCATGGCCAGTTTGGATGATGCGTATCCTAGCCATTTCAGCATCACCGGTTTTTTTTATACTTACAGGTTTCAAAGCTTCTTCAATCGGATTTTCTTTATCACCGTATTTATAAGCTCCTTGGTAAACTTTGGTAATGGATACAGGTTCTCTTACCGGTTGTCCTTTGATGATGTCAAAGGCAAGGGTAACTTTCCAGCCCCTATCATTATTGGGCTCGTACCCCGTATGCTTGTATTCAATCTCAACACTGTCTCTGAGCAAAAGGCTGAAATCAGTGACATCTACCTGCCAGTCAAATTCCCAATCTTTGCCAAAAGCTCCACCATATGGCGTTAACATTCTGCCAATCTCAAAATCCTTCATTTCACCATTTTCTCCCCCAATTCTTTTGATGGTAATATGGTCTAGATAGTCCCAGTCAGCACAGCGCATATTATCAGGACAGGCAAATTTGACCTTCATGATAATTTTGCGAATGGCTTCATCCTTGTCAGGAAATACAGCCCAATGGGTGTAGTTTTTTTCTCCTTTAGAGGGATCTGTCACCACCGTGATTTCATCATGGCTGACAATTTCCAAGGTATCTGTATTTGCTCCAAAAGTTCTGAAGGAAGTCATCAGAAGTAAAATGAGGAGCAGATTGAGATGTTTCATATTTAAATGAGGTTTTCGGTGATTATAAAATTAAACCCCCTATATCGAAATATAGAGGGCCTAAATGATGTTTTGGAAAAGGTTTATTTATTCTTTAATTCGATCATTTCCTGATTCCAATCATTATGTATTTTCAGTAATTCCTGAAGTTTGTCAGGATGTTGCTTGGCCAGATTGGTAGTTTCCGTTGAATCTGTTGCCATATTGACCAAGTATAATTTGTCATCCTCACCAAACTCTAGTTCTTTTTCCGAATCCCAAGGGTTTCCATGAAGCTTCCAATCTCCTTTTCTTACTGCCCAGGAATTGGTAGTACTTTCAGGATCACCAGTGGCCCAGTGCAGCACTTCATGTTGTGAAGGGGCATTTTTGTCCTTGATAATTGGCATCAAACTTTTTCCATCAATTTCATCTTTATTAGGAATTTCAGTATTGGTCAGTTCAGCCAAGGTAGGTAACCAATCAATGCTATTGGCCATTTGGTTTCGGAGTTCGTTAGCAGGGATAGCCTTTGGATAACGGATCATGGCAGGTACCCTGATGCCTCCTTCTAGCATACAGAATTTAGCACCATGGAAGGGGCCATTATTACCCCCGCCAAAGAATGCCCTTTCTTCGGTACTGTGACCGTGATCAGATTGGTAAACGATAATGGTATTGTCCAACTGTCCTGTAGCTTCCAAATGATCCAAAACTTCACCGATCATTTCATCGAAGGTACTGATGAAAGCGGCATATTCTCTTCTTGGACTTGGCGTATCTTTATAGTGATCTAACCATTTTTTTCTTCCTTGATAGGGATAATGTGGCATGTTGATAGCCCAATAGATAAAGAATGGATCTTCTTTTTCGGGAGCAGTGAATTTTTTTACTTCATCTACCATTAAGTCGCCAAAGAATTCTCCTTGATGATAAACTTCCTCTTCATTTCTATACAGGTCATGCATATTGGGGCCATGCCAATAGAAGAAGTGGGAGAAGTTATCGATACATCCTCTTTGGTGACCAAAGAAATAATCAAAGCCTTGACCATTTGGAAGTTTTTCTGGGCTATGTCCCAAATGCCACTTTCCGATTAAGGCGGTAGAATAATCATTGGCTTTGAAAACCTCTGCCATGGTGATTTCATCGGTAGGCAAGCCAGACTTAAATTCCGGATCAGCATGTGGAGGGGCCACATTGCCAAAAAGCCTAGCGTGGAAGTTGAACTTCCCTGTCAGAAGGCTGGCTCTTGAAGGAGAGCAAACTGGCGCTGCCGCATAAAATTGGGTGAAACGCACCCCTTCATTTGCTATTCTGTCCAGGTTCGGGGTAGTAAGGTCCTTTGAGCCGAAAGCATTGATATCAAAGGTGCCTTGATCATCAGTGAAGATAACCAGTATGTTAGGTTTTGTTTTTTCAGGGGCAGTGGTTTTTGTCTTTGTAGTAGAAGGTCCGCAAGCTCCCAGAAAGAAGCTGAATAAGCCTCCACTAATAAACATCGCCCTGTTTAAATATCTAGATTTTAGTCTTGAAATCATAGTCAATATGTATGGGGTATTAGGATAAGTTTTTATTTTATTTAAGGTAACTTAGGTTTGTTTAGTATTTTTTTAGATAATCTAAGGGGTAAATATATTGAAATATTGTCTAATAAAGCTAGCCATTTTAACTGAGCTGATAAGGCTTGAATGATTGAAAGGTAATTATTTTGTATTAAATGGTAAAATATTATGTAGGTCTTAGGCGGGGATTTAGTTCTTTTATTTTATCGATAGTTTAAGGGTATAAAAATGATTAGGTATGAAATATTCGAGTTTTTTGATTGTTGTGTTGGTATTCTTGAGTGGATGTGATGAATATGTGAAAAAATCCAAAAACCATTGGCCACAGCCTGCTGGCCCCAATGGAGACTGGCAATTGACTACTGCTGCACCAGTACCGACAAGCTTCAGTGTGCGTACAGGTGAAAATATCAAATGGACATCAGCGCTTCCAGAGGGAGGGCAAAGCGGGATTACAGTTTGGGAGGATAGGATTTTTTTGACGGTCATGAAGCCAGTAGAAAAAGTGGAGAACAAACAGGATTTGATGGGAAGTGATGTGTTGGCATTATGTCTAAATGCTGAAAATGGAGAGATACTGTGGAGCAGGGAAATGAAAGGAAGCAGCCTTTCTGAATATATGTATGGCTTTAGCGATAGTTCCACGCCTAGTCCAGTGACTGATGGGGAATATGTTTGGTTTTATAATGCGAGCGGTAATCTCTCTTGTTTTGATTTTGAAGGCAATTTAAAATGGGAAAGAAGATGGGAACCAGTGGAAGAATTAGATGGGGTGCATTTTCCTTTCAATAAACAGTTTGAGCCATTGATTTATGAAGGACTAGTTTTTAATATGGAGCCTTATTGGGTGAAAGATGGTGAGCGAGAGTATGGATGGAACTATATATATGGGGTTGATAAACTCACAGGGGAAGTGGTATGGATTTCAGAAGATGGATTGACGCATTATAATACCCCGTATATGGGCAAGACAGCAAATGGAGTTCCTGCTTTGATGATTGGGAGAGGAGGACATCATGGTGTCCCTGAGCAACCAATAGGTTATTCACTGGTTAATCTTGAAAACGGAAAAAGTATATGGCAGCATCAAGCAGAAAAGGGAATGGCCCTTTATAATGCTACTTGGAACAAAGATTATGCACTATGGTACACGGAGAAAGAAAATGAAGTGCATGTGTTGGACGCAGAGACAGGAATATTGAAAAAGAAGGTGTCCTTGACCAAAAATGCGGATGTAAGTATTTGGGATGAAGATAAGGCGAGTTATCAAGTGCTGGAGAATATTGATATAAGTGAAGAACTTAATCCAGTCGTTTTTCCTGCTTGGTATAGCAATATCCTAGTAAAGGATAAGTTGTTCTTTATGTGTTTTAAAAAGGGGATATATAGAAATAATATTGGTCCTGAGTATGCTCTTGCCAGGGTTGATATAAAAACAGGCAAGGCAGCATATCTTCAGGTGCCTGTGCAGGTAGAATACCATGATAATGTCAAAGAGTATGTATGGAATGAGGAGGCGAAGGCTGCTACCATAAATAATAAAGGGCTTGATGTGGCTCATGACAAAAGGTCCCAGAGAGATGGTTGGCATTGGAATTTCAACGGGAATCCTATTTGTGTTAACGGGAAAGTATTTTTCACCACTATGGCAGGAGTTTGTTATGTGATAGATGCTAATGCTGAGAAGTTTGATGAATCAGCCTTGATTGCAGTAAATGACCTTGGTCCTAAAGGAGGGACATGGTCAGTCAATACCCCTTCTTTTTCGAATGGAAGACTTTATCACAGGACATTGAAAAACCTGATATGTATAGGAGAGGAATGGTGATCTCTATAATGGAAATTGGTTAATAGCTTGCTTTGTATTGGCTTGTTTTGTTAATAGTATATAATGAAACAATAAAATTTTTGTTTTGTTTCGATTTTGTTATTTTTAATATTGTTTTAATTTTATGAAATTATTAAATCTTTAACTAAAGAATAGCACCACTAACTTGAATGTTTAAAACTGAGAGAAATATTGACAAGGAAAAAGTCATTGCGCTTATCTCAGGTTCTGAAGAGGCTTTTGATCATTTGTTTAGGAAATATTCAAAAAAGATCTATCATATCTCCAGGAAAATGCGTTTGGGTCATGAGGATGCTGAAGGAGTCGTCCAGGAAGTTTTTATTAAAGTTTGGAATAACCGTGAACGTTTGGATGCCGAACTATCATTCAATGCTTATTTGATTGCAATAGTGAGGTCCATAGTGATCCGGCAAGTACAGCGAAAGGCAAAGCTATCTTCTTATAAGGAATATGTATCTCCATTTTTAAATGAAAAGGATACGACTACGGAAGATTATGTGATTTTTTCAGATATGATGGACCTTTCTTCCAGAGCAATGGAAAGTCTGCCGCCGAAACAAAAGCAGGTTTTTATGATGAAGAATTTTGAACATTTGAGCATCGATGAAATTGCCGAGAAGCTTCATGTTTCAAAAAAAACTGTCAAAAACCAGATTTTTAGAGCCAGCAAGTCCTTAAAGGAGAAATTAGCTGATTCCAAAATTATCTCTGTTATGCTTTTTATTGTGTTGATTTTCAGTTCGTAATATTGTTTTTGTTAAAAATATTTGACCCCGAGTGGGCCTTTTAGTTCTCTTGTGTCTATATAATAATAGTAACACAAAGTGAATGGACAGGAAAAAACAACTTGACGATTTTATTGAAGGGAAGCTTTCTCAAGAAGAAGCCAAAGATTTTTTGAATTGGTTGATGTCGGAAGAGGGTGAAGAAGAGTTTTCTGCTCTCATAGATGAAGAATGGTTTAGCGGAACAAAGGAGAAGGAGTATGCAGAGTTTGATATGGAAAAGCTCTTGGGGAGGACAAAAAAAGCCAAAGGTGGAGGGCCTTTGTACCTTTCCGGAAAAGCCAGAGTAAGTGACCGTATTCCAAAAAGGAATGGAATCAGATCTACTTGGCTTAAGGTAGCTGCCAGTTTGGTAATTATATTTTCATTGTCATTTCTTTTAATTAAATGGACTGAGGAACCGGTTTCCAAACAAGTAGAGTCCACTTTGGAATTGGTTACAAGAAAGAACCCATCTGGAATTAAAACAAGGATACATTTACCTGATGGCTCCATCGTATACCTGAATGCAGAAAGCACGGTAAGCTACCCCAAAAGCTTTGTTAATAATAGAACAATCCATCTTACTGGAGAGGCATTTTTTGAGGTTAAGAAAGACAGTTTGCATCCTTTTTCAGTAGTAAGTGATCGATTGACCACCGTAGCATTGGGAACTTCCTTTAATATCAGGGCTTTTGAAGGGGATAATTCTGTAGAGGTGACTTTGGCAACAGGAAAGGTAAAGGTAAGTGATGCAATAACAAGCAAATCATTGACACTGCTTCCAGGTGAGGCTGCTAGGATGAAGGCAGGAGGCAAGGAGTTAGAAAAATATTCAGCAGATGTTTCCATGAGCACCCAATGGGTAAGAGGGGTATTGGTATTTAAGAATACCTCATTCAAGAAAATTATAAAAAGATTAGAGCGCTGGTACGGAGTGGAGATCCATTTTAAGGGCAAAGTTGCCGATGAAAAATGTTCAGGTGAATTCATGGAAGGTGAATCACTGGCAAATGTCCTGAGCGTGTTGAGTTACTCCGTTGAGTTTGAATATGAGATAAAAGGAAATCAAGTAATTATTACTCAAAATTAATCACGATAGCTTATGAAATAGAGCATTTTATGGAAAAAATCCTGAAGGGTACTGGTAATACCCTCCAGGCAAACATCGAATTAATCAATAGCAGATCTGAGAATTTGGCGATGCTCGGTTTGCTATGATATGTCTAACCCAATGTTTCAACTAATGGTAAAATTATGAATAAATACTTACGATTAATAATCATGTCAACTAAGTACGCTTTGTACGGGTGCTTGATCATGATTCTTGCTATGTCTTCTGTTGCTGCTGAGTCAGTAAAAGCACAGGTGAAAAGTATAGATGAGGTAGTAGTGGAGCTCCACAAATCCAATGTGTCCCTAAATGATATATTGAAAGAAATAGAGCAAAAAACACCTTTCCATTTCTTTATGGTTGATAAAGGGATGGATACCAACATGAAGATCACCCTTAAAGAAAGAAAAACGACTGTAGCAGATCATTTGAAAGAGATCGCCAAGCAGTCCAAATTGAAGTTTAAGCAGGTCAATGAGACCATCAGCGTAAATAAATCCGGAAAGAACAAGGCTGCTTTTGTTCAGATAAAGCAAATCACTATTTCTGGCCGGGTTACCTCCGAGACTGAACCTGAAGGGATTCCAGGAGTTACAGTCAGGTTGAAAGGAGGGAATACAGGAACTGTAACTGATATCGATGGTAAGTTTAGTTTCAATGTGCCGGATGAAAATTCAGTGATTGTAATCAGTTCCATCGGGTACAAATCAGTAGAAATTACTGTAGGGAACCAGCAGACATTTGATGTAAAGCTTGAAGAAGATACCAAGGCACTGGACGAAGTGGTCGTTGTGGGCTATGGAACGCAGAAGAAGGTGAATTTAACAGGTGCGGTAAGTCAAGTCACCTCAGAAATGCTAGAAAACCGACCTGTAGCAAATATTGGACAAGCACTGCAGGGTACGATAGCCAATCTAAACGTGGGTATTTCCAACGGTAGTCCTAATACCGTTCCATCGTTTAATGTACGTGGAGGTACTTCATTTTCAGGAAATTCATTTACAAACGGAAGTCCTTTGATTCTTGTGGATGGTGTAGAGATGGATATCAATCAACTTAATCCTGAGGATATTGAAAGTGTTTCCGTTTTGAAAGATGCCGCTTCTGCAGCTATTTATGGCGCAAGGGCTGCCTATGGTGTGATGCTGGTAACCACTAAGAAGGGAGCTAGTGCAGAGGGAACAAAGGTCACATATAGTAATTCATTTCAGTGGAATAGGCCGTCTGCAGTTCCTGACCTATTGGATGCTTATACTATTCAAGATGCAGCCATTAAGTCACTTGAATTACAGAACCGAACTCCTTCCACGGATATGCTAGAGAAGAGAGACAGAATTGAAGCATATATGAATGACCCTGAAAATATGAATCCATACTTTATGGATGATGGGGGGAATATTATATGGATAGGTAATACTAGACCTTATGAAGAAGCATTGAGAAGCTCTTCCCCTATGCAAAAGCATAACTTGAATCTTTCAGGTGGAACCAAGAAAACATCATATTATGCTTCTTTAGGTTATCAAGGTCAAGAAGGCCTGTATAAAATCAATACGGATAAATTCCAAAGATATAATATGATGTTGAATGTGAGTTCAGAAGTATCTGATTGGTTTTCAGTAGATTTTAGGACCTCGTACAGCAAGTCAAATTATTCTGAGCCTGTAAGTCCTGCTGGAAAAGGGGGATGGTGGACGGCCATGTCCCAAGAAGCAGGAAGAAATGTCAATATGCCAATCATGACTCCTGAAGATTCACCTGTGGGATCCATGTATACGGATAATATTCTTTCTTTTATGGATTATGGGTCAAGAAATGATCAAAATAAGCAGCATGTGCTCATGGCTGTAGCCCCTACAATTCATCTTCTTAAAGGTTGGGACTTGAAAGCCAATATCTCCTATAAGTCATATGATTTTAGAAGAAAACAATTCATACCTGAATTGGAGCGAATCGATAATAGGTGGGATGCGCCAACTACCGTTCATACTAATCCAAGCTCTGTGCAAAGGTGGAGTCAACATTCGGATCAGTACACGGTAAACGTGTTCTCGGACTATTCATTGGATCTGGATAAACATGAATTTTATTTACTTGGAGGTTTTAACCAAGAATGGTATGAATATGATTATTTAGGAGGAAGAGGTGAGCAAATCTTAACGCCTTTCATTCCTGTAATCAGCCAAACTTTGGGTAATGAATATGCTTATGACAGTGAATCTCACTGGGCGATTAGAGGAGCATTTTACAGGTTTACCTACAATTATGACAATAGGTATCTATTAGAATCAAATGGACGATATGATGGGACTTCTCGTTTCCCTAAAGACAGACGATTTAAATTTTTCCCCTCTTTATCTGGTGCTTGGAGAATTTCAGAGGAGGATTGGGCTTCTGGTCTGAAACCATTGGTTAATGAGTTGAAGTTGAGAGCTTCTTATGGTAGTTTGGGTAACCAAAATGTGGCCAATTATATCTATGTGCCTTCTTATGGAACAATAGCGCAGGTGAGTTATATTTTTAATAATAACCGTCCTGTAGGGGTTACTCCTCCGGGCTTAGTAGATGCTGATCTGACTTGGGAAACTGCTACCACGATAGATTTTGGTCTTGATGTATCCATGTTCAATAAACTGGATGTTTCATTTGATTGGTATGAACGTTCTACCTCTGATATTTTGGTAGCTGGAGATAAGTTTCCAGCAGTATTGGGTACAGGGGCTCCGACCAAGAACTCCGGTGAGATGAAGACAACTGGTTGGGAATTGACCACCAAATGGAGAGATAAACTGGATAATGGCATAAGATACGATATTGCTTTAAACTTGAGTGACTATCAAAGTGAAATCGTTTCATTTGATGGAAATCCAAATAATCTACTCAGTGGTTTATATGTTGGCCGTATCATGGGAGAAATATGGGGATATGAAACTGAGGGAATATTTCAAACTCAGGAACAGATAGATAATGCCCCTAGTCAAGAATTGATCAATTCAGGATTATGGTTTCCGGGGGATGTTCAATACAAGGATTTAAATGCAGATGGTGAGATTGGACCTGGAGCCAGTACACTAGATGACTCTGGTGATAGAAGGATCATTGGAAACAGTACGCCAAGGTATAGGTTTGGTTTGAATATGAATGCATTTTGGAAAGGTTTTGATCTAAATGTGTTCTTTCAGGGAGTTGCCAAAAGGGATGTTTGGATAGGTAATAACCTTTTCTGGGGAGGAATCGCCGGAGGAACTGGTACTTACGAAGTGTATAATAACTCTTGGACTCCAGAAAGAACAGATGCTTATTTTCCTGCATATAGAAGTACAGGAGCCAATAGACAAGTTCAAACCAGATACTTACAGGACGCTTCTTATATCAGGTTGAAAAACCTGACTTTGGGCTATACAATTCCGGCCTACCTTACGGAGCAAATCAATTTGGATAAAGTGAGGGTATATACTTCTGCCTATAATATATGGGAAGGAACGAAGGTGCCGGATACATTTGATCCTGAGGTGCTGAGTGGTAATTATCCAATGCTTCGATCTATGGCTGTAGGTCTTCAAGTTACATTTTAATCCAAAAAAGTCTCAATCATGAAAAAAATATATATCGTAATAACATGTTTTGTAGGGCTCCTTTGGGGGTGTAATGATGAATTCATGGAGCGTTACCCATTGGACCAGATTAGTGATGAAAATTTCTGGAGAACAGAACAGGATCTAGAATTATATTGTAATAATTTTTATCCCACTTACATCAAAGGTTTTGGATCTGGATGGGGGACCAGTACGGTAGCTCCTTATGGTTATAATGAAGCTATTGCATATGGAGATGTGATTACTGATAATGGGGCACCGCAGTCCTATTCAAAAGTAGCCGCAGATCAATATAATGGTCATGTCAGTGGCGGAAGTGGTAGTGGCGGATGGAACTGGAGTGACATGAGGGAGTTGAATTATTTCTTGGATAACTATCAAAGAGGGGATATTGAACCTGCTGTTAGAAATATTTATGCTGGTGAGATCTTGTTTTTCAAGGCTTGGGATTATTTCAAAAAGGTAAAAACCTTCGGTGATGTGCCATGGTTGACACACGTGGTGCAAACTAATTCCCCTGAACTGATGGCTCCAAGAACTCCTAGGGCTGAAGTGATGGATTCTGTGCTACATATTTTGGACAAGGCGATTAGTTATCTGCCTGAAAAAGGGACAGAAAAGCCAGATCGTTTGAATAAAGATGTGGCCTTGCATTTAAAATCCAGGGTTTGTCTTTATGAAGGAACTTATAGAAAGTATCATGCTGATTTAGGCTTGGATGGAACCGAGTTTCTGGAGGAAGCAGCTGCTGCGGCAGAACAGTTAATGTCAGGTACTTATAGTCTTTATTCAACAGGAGATGCGGAGAATGATTATAATGATTTGTTTGCTACCTACAGTTATGACGGGAATCCTGAAGCAATCCTTTGGAAAGAATATTCAGCAGATTTGACTATGGGGGTTGCTTTTAGCCGTTACTATGCCCAAAATTTGCGACATAGACATGGAGCTACTAGGTCATTAGTAGATGAATACCTTTGTGAGGATGGTCTTCCTATTTCTGTTAGCCCCTTATTTATGGGGAAAGATTCTATACAGCGAGAAATGATGAATCGTGATCCAAGATTGACACAAACCATTGCCAATTTTGGTACTTATAATCTTCAGGCAGGGGTTCAGGGAGCCAATAATGCGCCAAAGCCAAATATTCCGGGACTGAATGGCAATAAGTGTCCTACAGGTTATCGGGTAGCCAAGTGGTTTTTGAATGATCCAGCAGACTGGGATCGTGTGACTAACGGAATGCAGGCAGCTATGGTGTTTAGGTATGCTGAAGTACTTTTGAACTATGCGGAAGCCAAATATGAGTTAGGGCAGCTTGACCAGGGCATATTGGATGAAACAGTTAATCTTATACGAGCAAGAGTTGATATGCCTCCTTTGATAATGGGTAATATCCCAGAAGATCCTATCATGGACGGAAATTATGCCACTTATTGTAGTTATGTTCCAGACCCTGTTTTGAGAGAAATAAGAAGAGAAAGAAGGGTGGAATTGGCCTATGAGAGTTTTAGATGGGATGATTTGATGAGATGGAAAGCAGGACGTTTTCTTGAAATTCCAGTGGAAGGAATCAAATTTGTCCAAGAACAATTCCCATCAGTCGTAGTCGATAAGGATGTGTTTTTGAGTGAGGAAGGATATATTTTGCCTTATTTCCAGACCCTTCCTGAAGGAAGGCAATTTGATGAAGGAAAACAATATCTTTTCCCAATTCCGATAGAAGATTTGGTATTGAATCCAAATCTTGAACAAAACCCAGGTTGGGAGTCTGACTAATTCCATTAATCAATTTTTAGCGTGAATAAAGATTTTGGAGGGGCCTTTTGGCTCCTCCATGATCCTTTATTGCCCTTTTTAATATTTAACTAATTATTTAATAAATAAGCTATGCAAAATCTAGTAAGAGTAATTTTTGGAAAAATACTGATGATTTTTGTGTCAGTTGTGGTGATTTCTTGTGAACAAATACCGGATGAATCTACAAAAATAGTAGAAGCCAAACTGGGGCGCGGCGCAGTAACTCATGCTGAAAACCTCAATATTGTTTATTTTGTACCTACGGATAATCCAGAAGTTGATGATTATGAAGAGCGACTAAGTGATTTATTAATCCATTTTCAAGATTTTGTAAAAGACGAAATGGATAGAAATGGTTTTGGAAACAAAACATTTGGCTTGCCATATGACTCGGTGGCTAATCTAGTGAAGCTAATTAAGATTAATGGGGAGCATGATCAGGCTACTTATGGCTACGGAAGTGGAAGTGCCATTATTAATGAGGTCAATGCATATCGGTCAAATTATCCAGAGGATTTCACCAGTCAGCATACATTGATTATCCTTCCCCAAAGAACTGATGGAGGCAGTCAGCCATTTTATGGATATGGAAGATACTGTTTTGCAGTGGATAACCCGAATATTAGTGTAGAGCAAATACCAAGTACTTCTTCTAATTTAATAGCGGGAATGTTACATGAGCTGGGGCATGGTCTTAACTTAGCGCACAATAAAGCTAAAGTTTCAGAACAGCAGACACTTGGTACCTCATTAATGGGGGCAGGAAATTATACCTGGGGTAGGACAGGGACTTTTATCCCATTGGCAGATTGTGCTATTCTCAATAGAAATCAAATTTTTCAGTCGACCCCTGTAGCTGATATTTATGGAAGTGCCAGTACAAGTATGAGCCCTGTGTTGCATTTTGATGCTGCAAACAATGTGATTGAGCTTTCCGGTACATTTACCAGTAATAAAACAGTCAGTGATGTGCTTGTCTGGGTAGATCCTAATGTAAATGGAGAAGGCTCAGGAGTCAATAGGGATTATAATTCAGTTTCTTGGGTAGCAGAAAGGAATGGGAATTCATTTCAAGTAGATATCCCAATGAATGAAATTCAGGATTTTGGAGATTGGTTATATGAGTTAAAAATCAAGCTATTGATGGAGAATGGAACCATAAAAACCCATGGGTATTCTTTTAGCTATGTAAATGGAGAGTTCACGTTACCGGAAGGAGTGGGGGTTTTTCAGCATTCCAGTTACAATGGATGGGGGGTAACCTTGGCTCCAGGGTCATATACCACTAGTGATTTGGAGGACTTAGGAGGTATTGGCAATGACATTAGCTCTATTAAAGTGCCCCTAGGATATGAGGTGTTGTTGTATGACGGAGATAATTTTACAGGAGCGACTTACGAGGCTGGGCCTGGAAATATAAGTTTCTTATCAGGGTTTAATGATAAGGTTTCTTCTATAGTTGTTAAAAAACAATAAGTAAAACCTGTGATTGCATTAGGCGAGGTGATGCCTTGCCTGATGTTTTTCCTTGTTGATCAATTAAAAATGAATTATTATAAAAAAGCCATCAGGTTGTCTATGGCTAAATCAGCTTTAATTTATAAGGTACTTGTTACCTTAAGTTTTATTTTGGGAATTTCAATTAACTCCCTTGCTCAAGGGCGAAAAGAAATTGATTTTAACCAAGGTTGGCTTTTTAAAAAAGGAGCCAAAGACTATGAAAAAGGTGTTTCTTTTGTGTTGGAAGAATGGGAAGAGGTGACCGTGCCCCATACTTTCAATAGTGAGGACATGCAGCTTGGGAAAGATTTTTATACTGGAGATGGTTTTTATCAGAAAGAATTTACAGTAGCTGACTCTTTGAAAGAAAGACGTCTTTTTCTCCGTTTTGAGGGAGTAGGTTCAGTAGCTGATGTGTATGTCAATGGCCGCTTTTTAGGAGAGCATAAGGGAAGTTACTCGGCATTTGCCTTTGAGATTACCCATTCTGTAAATTTTGGCCAGAAAAACACCCTGTTGGTCAAAACGAATAATGAAGCACGTGAGGATGTCTTGCCTGTTAACCATTTTTTGTTTCCTATCTATGGGGGGATTTATAGGCCTGTATCTCTTATTATTACTGATATGGTGAATATCAAGGTGACAGATCATGCTTCTCCGGGAGTATTTATTCGTCAAAAAGATGTCTCAGCCAAACAGGCGACTATAAGGGTAAAAGCGAAACTTGAGAATACGGAAAAAACTTTTAGGCATGTATTACTCCGTACAGAGGTGAAAAATGCAGATGGCAAAAGTGTTAAGGTCATTGAGGAACCTCTGTCCATCAGTCCGCAAGGAGTAACTTTAGGAGAGCAGGAATTGATAATTAAGCAGCCACATCTTTGGAAAGGTGTTGAAGACCCGTATTTATATACGCTTACTACATCATTGATGGATGGGGATCGTGTACTTGATGCGGTTACCCAGCCCTTAGGGATAAGGTCAGTTGAAATTAAGACTGGAAAGGGAGTGTTTTTGAACGGAAAGCCTTATCCAATGCATGGGGTTACCAGGCATCAAGATCGATGGGGGTATGGTAATGCACTCAATAGGTCACAGCATTTGGAAGATATGATGTTGATTAAAGAAATCGGTGCGACCACGATACGTTTGGCCCATTATCAGCAGGCTGAAGATATGTATGCAATAGCAGACAGTTTAGGTTTTTTGATTTGGGCAGAAATCCCTTTTGTCAATACATATACCTTGGAAGAAGCTGCAAATGCCAAGCAACAAATGACAGAGCTGGTTCGTCAGAATTTCAACCATCCTTCCATCTATATTTGGGGCATTCACAACGAGGTGTATTCCAAAACGGAAGATGAGTATGTGGCGGTGCTATCAAGAGAGCTTAATGATATCGCCAAAACCAATGACCCGGACCGACCTACGGTTGCTGTAAGTGGTTATGGAGAAATGTGGCGTCCAGCCAATCTGTCCACTGATGTGCAAGGGATGAATCGTTACTATGGCTGGTATGAGGGTAAGATTGGAGATATGAAACAATGGGTACAAGGCCTGGAAGAAGAGTATCCTGAGCACATTGTAATGCTTGCAGAATACGGAGCAGATGGTAATATGGATCAAGGAGCTGAAAAATTACCTGAAAGCAGGAATCCTGTCAGTGGAAAGTTTTTTCCTGAGAATTATCAAACCGAAACCCATATTCAGCAATGGGCCATTATAGAGGACCATCCCTATATAACTGCCTCCTATTTGTGGAATATGTTTGAGTTTGCTGTGCCAATGTGGAACCGCGGAGGGGTGAATGCAAGAAACCTTAAAGGCTTGATCACTTTTGATCGAAAAAGAAAGAAAGATAGTTTCTACTGGTATAAAGCTAACTGGAATCCTGAACCAATGATTCACTTGGCCAATAGCAGAGATAATAAACGTACCGAAGCGAATACTATCATTCAGCTATTTACCAATTTGTCTTCAGTGGAGCTGACAGTCAACGGGCAGAAAGTAACCAGGGAGCTGAAAGGTGTCAATGCTCATCACAAAAAGTTTGAGGTAAGCCTCCAAGGAGGAAATAATATAATTGTCGCGGTAGGACAGGATGATGCAGGTAATGTGATTTCTGATAAAATGGAATGGACACTTGATTAAAAAGGAATTTACAATTTAATAATTATTAAGAAATGAGTAAAAAAGAAGTTGTATTGGTGGTAGCAATGCTTGCAGGGTTAAACTTTGGGAAAGTAATGGCACAAACTCCAGATAATACACCTAGGTCTTCAATAGCATTGGAGCATGGTTCACATCGTTTAGGGAAAAGGACTGATCCAATGATGGAAAAGTGGAGGAATTATGGCTTGGGACAGTTTATCCATTGGGGCGTTTATTCTATTACGGCAGGTAAGTGGGAGGGAAAGGATTATCCAGGGGCTTCTTCTTGGATTCGTTCTTGGTCAGAAATGCCAGCAGAGGACTATGATCAATTGTATTTGCAATTTGATCCTGAGCGGTTTGATCCCCAGTCATGGGCAAAGCAGGCAAAAGCAATGGGTGCGAAATATATGATCATCACCACCAAACACCATGATGGCTTTTGTCTTTGGCCAAGTAAGTTTACAGAATATGATATAGCCAGTACACCTTATAAGAAAGACTTAATAGGTCCCATGGTGGAGGCCTATGAAGCAGAAGGGATCGATGTGTATTTGTATTTTTCAGTGATGGACTGGAATCACCCGGGATTTAGAACCGATTTGAAAACTGCTGAAGACCGTGAGGCTTATGAGGAATTCAAGACCTTTACCCGAAATCAAATTTTGGAATTATTGGAAAGGTACCCAAATACTAAAGGCCTTTGGTTTGACGGTACTTGGGATGCAGCTTGGAAAGAACAAGCGGATTTTGCAGATAAACTTGAGTCTGAAATGAGGGAAATGATACCAGGGATCATTATAGGCAGTAGGTTCAGACCTGATGATTATGGTAACAGACATTTTGATAGTAATGGTGATTTGATGGGGGATTATGAGCAAGGCTGGGAAAGAAAATTGCCAGAGGGAATTGAAGATGTCAAAGGAAATGATTGGGATTGTGTGATGACCGTTCCCGAAAACCAATGGGGGTACCATTATGATTGGAAAGGGCATGTGAAAACCAGCTTCGAACTGGTGGAAATGTTGGTGAAGTCAGTGTCATTGAATGGGAATTTTGTATTGAATTTTGGTCCTGACAGGTATGGTGAATTCAGGAATGAAGAAAGAAAACTATTTAAAGAAATTGGTGACTGGATGGAAATCAACCAAGAAGCAATTTACGGTTGTGGGTACCTTGATTGGGAAAAACAAGATTGGGGGTATTATACCAAGGATAGGGAGACTGGAAAGATCTATATGGTCGTGTTTAATATGCCGATCAATGGGGCTTTAAGGATCAAAACTCCAGAAAAAGTTCACTTGGACAAAGTTTATGAACTAAAATCCCCGAGTAAAATCTTTGTTCCTGAGGAGATACATAAAGATGAATATTTTGTTCATTATCCAGTGGATCAGCCAGGGAAATCACCAATTGTAATCGTTATAGAATCTTCCAAAACACAAGAGGAGGGGAAGACTTATCAAAGGGCAAAGACTTAACGAGGTGTTTTATCCACTTGTTTTAAAGGTCCATTAAACATGGATAATAAATTAATTTAACCAATATAACTTTATTTAAATAAGATGAAAAAATTGATATGCGGAGCCGCATTATCGGTAATGTTTGCAGGTGGGAATGCTGATTTGGCAATGGCGCAAACACCAAAGAATACACCGAGGGTTTCCATTGCTTTGGAGCATGGTGCCCATAATTTGGGAAAAAGAACTGATCCAATGATGGGAACTTGGAGAAATTATGGCTTAGGCCAGTTCATTCATTGGGGCGTTTATGCAATTGCTGGAGGACACTGGGATGGAAAATATTATGGGGGAGCAGCAGAGTGGATCCGTTCATGGAAAGAAATGCCCAAGGATGCTTATGACAATCTTTATAAGCAGTTTGATCCCAAAGAGTTTGATGCCAAGGCATGGGCCAAACAAGCAAAGGACATGGGAGCAAAATATATGATTATCACCACCAAGCACCATGATGGATTTTGTCTTTGGCCCAGCGAATTTACTGATTATGATGTGAGCAATTCTCCTTATAAAGAGGATATTATAGGTCCTTTAGTGGAGGCATACGACGCAGAGGGCATTGATGTATATCTGTATTTCTCAGTTATAGATTGGAACCATCCTGGTTATCGGTCTGCTTTGAAGTCTGAAAAGGATCGTGAGGAATATGAAGCGTTTAAGGAGTTTACCAAAAACCAGTTAGTGGAATTGTTGGAAAGGTATCCAAGTACCAAGGGGCTTTGGTTTGACGGTACCTGGGATGCAGCTTGGAAAGAGCAGGTGGCCTTTGCAGATGAGTTGGAAGCTGAGCTTAGAGAAATGGTTCCAGGCTTGATTATAGGGAGTAGATTTAGGCCTGATGATTATGGGAATAGGCACTTTGACAGTAATGGCGATCTCATGGGAGATTATGAGCAAGGTTGGGAAAGAAAATTGCCAAAGACCATAGAGGATGTTAAGGGAAATGATTGGGACTGTGTAATGACGGTGCCTGAAAATCAATGGGGGTACCATTCTGATTGGAGAGGGCATGTCAAGACCAGTTTTGAGCTCATTGAGATGCTAGTTCACTCGGTGGCCTTGAATGGAAATTTTGTATTGAATTTTGGTCCAAACGGTGAAGGCGGAATTAGAAAAGAAGAGACCCAATTGGCTACCGAGATTGGAGACTGGATGGCTGTTAATCATGAAGCAATCTATGATTGTGGTTACTTGGACTGGGAAAAACAGGACTGGGGTTACTATACACTGGACCGTAAGACCGGAAAAATCTATATGGTGGTTTTCAATATGCCACTGAATGGTGCGTTAAGGGTGAAGACACCAAATAAAGTAAAATTGGACAAGGTGTATTCACTTAAAGATGGTAAGAACTTTACACCGGAAGAAATACATAAAAATGAATATTTCATTCATTACACTTCAGATAAACAACCAGAATCGCCTATGGTATTTGTGATAGAAAGTAGCTCTGGAGAAGAAGGGAAAGGTCATACCTATCAAAAAGCGAAGACATAATAGGTGTTCACTTTTTAAAAGATTGACTGAAGGGCAGGGATTATTTCCTGCTTTTTTTTGTTGTTGTTCCGACAGGTTAATGAAAATTATTGAAAATTATTGATCGAGGTTTTGTTAAGCGGAACAATGTAGGGATGAATGGTTTTGTGATTTTTGATTGGATTATTGTTGTTAATTAATTTCCTGATATGGTATAATAAATTCTTTTTATTTCTTTTTTTTGTAAATAATCATGTTTCAAAAGAAATATTCTGAAAGTATATTTTTAGAAAAAGTCAGGTTTTGAAACATTGACAACCTAATTTCAATCACTAATTAAAATTTTGTACTTCATGAAGTTCTTAGTTACCACAGCTTTGTGTGCAGTGGCGCTGGTGCATACCACTTTTGCACAGGAAAAGAAAGCTGACCCTATATTTGAAAACCCCAATGTTCAGGAAGAAAATAGGTTGCCGATGAGGTCATCTTATTTTCCGTTTGAAAGTGAAGAATTGGCCCAGAGGAATGATAAAACTGCTTCCAAAAGGTTTTTCGACCTGAATGGAACTTGGAAGTTTTTGTGGACCAATCATTATGAAAAGCTTCCGCAAAACTTTGAATCGGTAGATTTTGATGATGCTGGCTGGGATGATTTCAAAGTGCCTGCCAACTGGGAATTCCATGGTTATGGTACTCCAATTTATGTGAACCATCCATTTGAATTTGCGGTAAAAAATCCAAATCCACCCTATGTGGAACATGAAGACAATCCAGCGGGTGTTTACCGCAGGACCATCACTTTACCAGAGGGTTGGGAAGATGAGCAGGTTTTTATTTATTTAGGAGCCGTAAAATCAGCTTTTAGACTTTACGTGAATGGTGAATATGTAGGTCTTGGTGAAGACAGTAAGCTAGAATCAGAATTTGAGCTTACTGATTATGTGAAGGCTGGTGAAAACCTTATTGCCATAGAAGTGAGAAGATGGCATGATGGTTCTTATTTGGAAGCACAGGATTTCTGGAGAATTTCAGGGATAGAAAGAGACGTTTATTTGTACAGCAGACCAAAGGTTCATTTTTATGACCTGTTTGTAAAAAGCCCATTGACCAATAATTATAGAGATGGGAAATTGAACGTAACGGTTGATCTTTGGAATAGGACCAATGACTCTCAAGGGGAGCACACCGTTACAGCTAAACTTTTTGACCAACATGGTAACTTGATTTATGAAAAATCCCAAAAAACCACGGGGCTTAAGAGAAAGCTAGGTAAGACTGTTTTGAATTTTGCCACTGAGATTGATAATGTGGATGCTTGGTCCGCAGAGATTCCAACTCTTTATGAATTGGAATTGGTACTAGCAGACCAAGAAGGTGAAGCTGTGGAGGTGATCCGCCAAAATGTAGGTTTCAGAACTTATGAGGTGGTAGGGAATCAGTTTTTGGTTAATGGTAAGCCTGTATTGTTTAAAGGTGTAAACCGTCATGAATCACACCCTGAGACACATCACGTGATTACCAGAGAGCAGATGGAGACCGATGTCCGCATCATGAAGGAGTTGAACATGAATGCAGTTAGGCTTTCTCATTATCCTAATGATCCGTATTGGTATGAGTTATGTGATAAATATGGCTTTTATGTAATTGATGAAGCTAATATAGAATCACATGGTATGTATTATAGCCCGGAGAGGTCTTTGGGTAATGCCCCTGAATGGGAACATGCTCACCTTTTGAGAATCAAAAGAATGATTTTCAGAGATAAAAACCACCCTTCAGTGGTAGCTTGGAGTATGGGGAATGAAGCAGGTAATGGCTATAATTTCTATAAAGCTTATGACTGGATCAAAGCTTATGACCCCTCTCGTCCGGTTCAGTATGAAAGATCAACTTATGAGTGGAACACTGATATCATCGTACCACAGTATCCTCATCCAAAATCCATGGAGAGATATGCACAAAGTAATCCTCCAAGACCATTTATCATGAGTGAATATGCGCATGCAATGGGTAACAGCTTGGGGAACTTCAAGGAGTACTGGGAAGTGATCAAAAAATATCCAAGCTTGCAAGGTGGTTATATCTGGGATTGGGTTGACCAAGGTATTTATTTAGAAAAAGATGGTAAGACTGTCTTTGGCTATGGTGGTGATTGGGGACCTGAAGGAACTCCAAGTGATGATAACTTCTTGATCAATGGCGTAATCATGCCGGATAGAAGATGGAATCCACATGCATATGAAGTTAGAAGAGTACATCAAGAAGTCTCGTTTAAGTTGACCAAAGCTGGTAAGCTGGAGATTTTCAATGAATATTTCTTTAGAGATATTTCCAATTATGAATTTGAAGCCATTCTATTGAAAAATGGCAAAGAGCTTAAACGTGAAAAAGTAGGCTCATTTGCTTTGGCTCCAAGGCAAACCATGACAGTTGATTTGCCATTTGAATTAAATACGGATGAATCCGCAGAGTACAGGCTTCAGATCGAAGGTAAGATCATTGAAGAAGAAGGAAGAATGACTCCAGGTACTTTATTGGCTGAAGAAGAGTTTGCATTGACTGCTCCAGTTTTGGCGACTTTTGAGCCAGTGGCAGCTGAAGTGGAAGTGAATGAGGAAGGCAATAACCTTACTATCAATAACAAAAACTTCTCTGTTGTATTTGATAAGACTACAGGACAGTTTCATGACTATACTTTCAAAAAGAAAGCGCTTATTGTGGATGGTCCAAGTTTGTCACTTTTCCGTCCTTTAGTAGATAATGACTTTGGTGGTGGAAGAAGTAAAAACTATGATTACCTCAATGGAGATATCGCCCAGCTGAAAAGTATAGTGCATAAAGCTGTGGAAGATACTTATCAAGTTACCGTAGTATACGATGTGTTGAACGGGGATGCTTCTTTCACTCAAGTTTACAGTTTTGACAATGAAGGAAAAATCAAGGTGGACAATGACTTCAAGGCCATCAAGGGTGAGCATGAGTTATTGTTGAAGCTAGGAACTGACTTGAAGCTTCCAGGTGAATTGGATCATTTTGCTTGGTATGGTAGAGGTCCTTGGGAGAATTATGAAGATAGAAAATATAGTTCGCAAGTAGGTCTTTATGAAGGAAGTGTACTTGAGCAGTATCATCCTTATGTTCGTCCGCAAGAGTCAGGAAACAAAACTGATGTGAGATGGGCAAAAGTGACCAAGCCAGGAAAGCAAGGGGTTAAAATCTCTGCTGTCGGAGACTTGTTGAATGTAAGTGCATTGCCTTATAGCATTGATCAGTTATATCCTGGTAAAGAAAAGAAAAACATTCATTCTGGAGAGCTAGAGCCAAGCGGGTTTACCTATCTACATGTAGATCATATCCAAATGGGTGTAGCTGGTATCAACAGTTGGGGGTCTATAGCACTGGAAGAGTACAGGGTTATGTTCCAGGATTATGCATATAGCTATATCATCGAACCAATCCAAAAATAAACTGAAGAGCTATGAGATTTAAGAGTTTTTTAACTGTATCATTTATTGCAGGCCTGATGGCCTGCAATAATGTTTCCTTGGAAGAAATTGAGAAGGAATATTTGTCAGAAGTGTCTATTCCAGTGGGAGGGAACACTTATGTGACATCTGGTCATGAGGGTGCCAAAATCAGTAGAAGAAGTGGTGCTGTTGAAGACTGGACCAATGAAGAGGCCGTGCTTAGTACATATTTTAAATTGCCACAAGCTGAAAAGGCATTATTGCAATTGGTATTGGATAGTAGGGAGTCGTCTAGTGAATTGCAGGTGACTGTTGGAGAAAATATCCAAACTATTGCTTTGGAGGCCGGAGCTGAAGATACAGTAAGTGTGGGTTTGTTTGAACTTCCTTCAGGTTATGCCCAAGTGGATGTTCAAGGTCTTTCAAAAGCAGGAGCGGCATTCCCTTCTCTAAAATCCCTTATTGTAAGAACAAAAAATGATTTAGAGATTACCTATGTAAAGGATAATGAAAGTAATCGCTTTTATTGGGGTAGAAGAGGTCCTTCTGTTCACTTGTCCTATACATTGCCTAAGGAAAAAGATTTCAAATGGTTTTATAATGAGGTGACCGTTCCTGAAGGTGAAGACCCTAATGGATCCTATTATATGGCCAATGGATTTGGGGAAGGTTATTTTGGCATGCAGGCCAATTCCGATGATGAAAGAAGGGTGCTGTTTTCGGTTTGGAGTCCCTTTCATACCAATAATCCAGATGAAATTCCTGAAGATCAACAAATCAAATTGTTGAAAAAGGGAGAGGGGGTTAATACAGGAGAGTTTGGAAATGAAGGTTCTGGTGGACAGAGCTTTTTCAGATACAAATGGATCACAGGAAATACCTATAAGTTCCTTAACTCTGTTGAGCCTGATGGCAATGGCAATACCATCTATACGGCCTATTTCTTTGCTCCAGAGGTAGGTGAGTGGAAGTTGATCGCCAGTTTCTTGAGACCTAAAACAGATACATGGTATAAGCGTCCACATTCATTTCTGGAAAATTTCAGAGACAGTAATGGTTATATAGGTAGAAAAGGGCTTTATGCCAACCAATGGGCAATGGATACCGAAGGAAATTGGATAGAGCTTACAGAAGCTAAATTTACTGGTGATGATATTGCCAGGAGAGGCTACAGGCAGGATTTTGCTGGTGGAGAAGAAAACGGCGTCTTTTTTATGAGAAATGGAGGATTCTTCAATGAAATGGTCGATTTAAATAGTATGCACACAAGAGAAGCTACAGGTAATCAGCCGGAAATTGATTTTTCAAGCTTGGATTAATCAAACAGTCTCTCGTATAATCTTTTAAAGACCCCATCCTTTTGGTTGGGGTCTTTTATTTATAAAATATTATTTCGAAAGAATGGAAGTGTAAGTTATTGTGTATTGAATATAAAGGTTGTGAGTATTTTTGTTGTAAAAGAAATTGATTCGAAAATTTATTTTTTTACTTTTATGGCCATTATTGAAAAGTGAAGTAGGCAAATACAAGTTTAATGGCGGTATTGAATAGACTTTATGAGGAGAAGACTTCCGAAATAAAAAAGGAAATTCCAGTGATTCAGGAGTATGCTGAAACTGAATTATGGATAGCTTTTTTAAAAGGGAGCAATGCTGCGCTATCAAAAATATATCGTGCCTATTCCAATAAGTTGTTTACCTATGGTAGGCAGTTTACATCCAATGAAGTATTGATTAAGGATGCCATTCAGGATGTTTTTTTTAAGCTGGTAGATCAGAAAGATCAACTTGGAGTAGCCCAGTCCGTTAAATTTTATCTTTTTTCAAGTTTTAGGAGAATACTTCTCAGGTCTCTTAAAAGGGAAAGGAAGTATGTTGATGAGGAAGAAGATGGGGAGTCGTTTTATTTTTTAGTAGATGAGGATCATTTTGCCATGGATGCGCTTCTGAATGAAAATCAAAAGAAGATGGTTCAAAATGCCTGTAATGAATTGACTGCGCGCCAAAGAGAGATTTTAAACCTTAGATTTTTCGAAAATCTTAGCTATATAGAAATAGCAGAAATGCTAGAGCTTGCAAATGCCAAAACGGTGAGAACGATGCTCTACCGGATTCTCAATAAACTTTCAGATAAACTACGTCCGTTCAAGAGAAGTTTATTGTCCCTTATTTTCCTAATATCTTTTCTTTTCTAGAGTATTAAAAGTTTGTTAACGTAAGTTTTAGTATTATTAATTGAAATAATTTGTAAAAAATTATATTTCAATTAGTGGTCTTTTGATATGGGTATGTCTCTTTATTAATACAAACGTAATAAAGAATACATTTTCATATGCAATTTGATCCTAAGACGGAAAAAGACTTTTTACTTAATGAGCATTTTGTTCAGTGGATAATGGCACCTGATCATGAGTCTGACCGTTATTGGTCTAATTGGCTCCTGAAAAATCCAGGAAAGGCCAATATGATGAAACGGGCAAAAGAAAGTGTTCAGGGTTTGATGTTGAGGACTTTTGAAATTGAAGAAGATGAGAGTGAAATGATTCTTGATAGGATCATCAGGCACCACGATAAGACAAAGAATGGACTGACGGAAAGATCAAGCACTCATGTTTTGTTAGATTTTTTGAAGGCCAATAGGGTAGCAGCTGTATTGGTCTTGGTTACTTTGTTTTTAGGGCTGTTGACATTGGATTTTCAGCCAGAAACTCCTTCTGCTGTAAAAAATGAAAAAATAGAATGGCTGACCAAAAGCAGTAAAGCGGGGACTAAAATGTCATTTCATCTTCCTGATGGCTCTTTGGTAAAGCTAAATTCCAATAGTTCAATATCATTTCCAGAGAGATTTTCAGATAGTTTAAGAGAAGTGAAACTTACCGGGCAAGCGTTTTTTGATGTAGAACATAATGAGGACCTCCCTTTTGTAGTTGCTGCTGGTGATTTACAAATAAAGGTAATGGGAACCTCCTTTGATGTAAATAATAAGCCTGAAAATAAAGCACAAAAAGTCTCCCTTCTGAGCGGCAAGGTAAAAGTGACCACCACCAATGGTATGATAGAACAGCTGAGGCCATTGGAGATGGTGAGTTATGAGAAGACAGCGAAGGCATTAGTCAAGAGGGAATTTGATCCCGAAGTAGTGACGGGCTGGAAAGACGGTATCATAAAATTTGAGAATACAGACCATAAAGAAGTCTTTAAGATTTTAGAAGAATGGTATGATGTCAAAATAAAAGTAGAAAATGATGTCAAGTTCAAGGGAGGGATAAACGGGAGGTATGAAAATGAAATCCTGGATAATGTGTTAAAAGGACTCTCCTATTCTGAGAATTTTAAATATAGGATCGAAAATAAAAAAGTGACCATTTTCAAAATATAAACCCTGAGAGATTAAATCCTAAAATGATCTGGCTGATGAAAGACCAGGAAGCTTAGAGTTAAGCAATTAATAATTTTAAAAACTATGATGCATAATTTATTTAAAAAACTGGGAGTTGCTGCCATTTGGACGATGTCCTTATTGGTAGTGTTATCTCCTTTGCAAGCAGAAGAGTATGCCCATAAAGGTACTTCGCTGAGGCAAAACGATCTGGATAAAATGATCTTGTCTGTTGATTTCGTGGATGAGCCATTCAAGAATGTCGTAGAGGAAATCGAAAGAAAGACTGGGTTTCATTTTACGTATAATGACCAGATAGAATCCAAAAGAGTGTCAATTGCCGCCAAGAAAGAAAGTCTTGAAAAGGTCCTTCAAAAATTGGGCAGTGATTATGGATTCAGATTTAAACAGATCAATAAAACCGTTCATATTTTGGCTCCACAAGAAGCTGAAGTTGCTCCTGCTGTTTTGAAGGATGTAAAAGGGACTGTACTAGATGCTACTGGAGAACCATTATTAGGAGTTAGTATTTTGGTAAAAGGAACCACTAAAGGTACTATTACTGATTTTGATGGTACTTTCTCCCTTGTGGGTATTCCTGATGATGCGGTACTTCAAGTTTCTTTTATTGGCTTTAAGTCCAAGGAGGTAGCTATAGGAAATGCTTCCAATTTAGAAATTATACTGGAAGAAGATACTCAAGGTTTGGATGAGGTAGTCGTAACAGGTTATACTACCCAAAAGAGAGAAAACCTAACAGGGTCTATTGCAGTGTTGGATGGGGATAAGCTTAAAGATGTGTCTTCACCAAATATTGGCAATATGCTACAAGGAAAATTGGCTGGTGTAGATATCGCTACCAATAGTGGAGCACCTGGATCTCAGCCAACAATCCGAATCAGGGGGAAAAACTCTATTCGATCTTCAGTGGACCCCATTTGGGTAGTTGATGGTGTAATCTGGCATGGAACACCAAACCTAAACCCTGCTGATGTGGAGAGTATTTCTGTGCTTAAAGATGCCGCTTCTGCTGCATTATACGGCTCTAGAGGTGCGAATGGTGTTGTAGTGGTCACTACCAAAGCTGCTAAAGGTGCTGATGTGAGTTCTATAAACATCAGTGCAAAGACAGGTGTCTCTATGTTCAATACAGGAGGTTTTAAAATCTCTGATTCACAGCAGCTTTATGATTTATGGGGACAATTCCCAAATCAGAATGCGATACCTGAGTATTATAATGAAGATCTTTTGGGAACAGATACTGATTGGCTGGATATAGGGACTCAGACAGGAATGGTCCAAGATTACAATCTTTCTTATACAGGGACTTCCGATAGGGCGCGAGTTTATGCCACAGGTAATTATTTTAAGGAAGAAGGATCTGTTAAAGGATACACTTACGAAAGATTATCAGGTAGGCTTAATGTGGATTATGATATTTCTGATAAGCTGACTTTTAAGCCAAAACTGGCAGCGACCTATACCTCTACGGACAATAGACAGCACAGCATTTATGCAATGTACAGAAATCTTCCTTGGGACAATCCTTATGATGAAGCGGGGAACCCTGTAAACCCACAGATGGGCGATGTTACTTGGTATGGTAGAGATAATAGTAATTATCTATATGATCTGCAGTGGAATTATTCAAATGGCGCAACATTTAATATACTGGCCAATATGGATTTCCAGTATGATATTACTGAGGAGCTTTCTTTCATCTCAACAAATAATATTACCTATTATAACTCAGAGTCACTGAGCTATGTGGATCCAAGATCTAATGCTGGTTTTGCTGATAATGGAAGAGTAAATAATTCTATGGCCAAGAGAATCACCAGGTTTTCTAACCAGATGCTTTCTTATACCAAAAGCTTTGATGATCATTTCATTAATGCTTTGGCAGCATATGAATACAGTGATTATGTCTATAATGGACTGGGTGCAATTGGTAAGGGGATAGTGCCAGGAGCTACCATTATTGATAATACTTCGGAACCGGCTAACATCAGCGGTACAAAAAATGACTATGCCTTCCAGTCTGTTTTGATGAATGTAAACTACGGTTATAAAAACAAGTACAATGCGCAGTTGTCATTCAGAAGGGATGGGGCATCTAGATTTGGAGAAAATCATAAGTACGGTAACTTCTTTGCCATCAGTACTTCTTGGAATATTCACAAGGAAGATTTCTTCAAGAGCGATGCCTTTGATTACCTTAGGTTAAAAGCTGCCTATGGTGGTGTAGGGAATACCCCTTCTTCTTTATATCCTCAGTATGAGCTGTATTCTTTGAAGGCTCAATATGGAGGGGATCCTGCCGCGGTTCCGTCTACATTAGGAAACGATGACCTTACATGGGAAAAGACTTATGATAGCAATATCGGCCTGGAGTTTGGTTTGATAGATAAGTTTGATGGTGTTTTGGAAGTTTATAACAAAAGCACTAGTGGCTTACTTCACTTTGTACCATTGCCTAATATTTCCGGTTATGACGGTTATTATGACAATATCGGTGGTGTAAGAAACAGAGGAATTGAATTTACGCTGGGAGCAGATGTATTGTCCAAT
The DNA here is from genome assembly GCF_014280965.1 of Echinicola salinicaeni. Classification (GTDB taxonomy): domain Bacteria; phylum Bacteroidota; class Bacteroidia; order Cytophagales; family Cyclobacteriaceae; genus Echinicola; species Echinicola salinicaeni. The sequence continues at coordinate 8,232 of NZ_JACODZ010000007.1, read as the reverse complement.
CCTACTGGGTTTAATTGGAGACTGGACTTTAATATAGGAAGGAATGTCAATGAGATTACAGAACTGTATGGAGGAAAGAGCCAGATTTCGGGTCAGAAGATCATCCAAGTTGGAGAGGATATTGATACTTGGTATATGAGAGATTGGGTTGGAGTAAACCCTGAAGATGGAACTCCACTATGGGAAACGGTTGATCCTGCTACAGGAGAAATTGGAACTACTGGAAAATATGCTTCTGCTTCACTGCAGAAAGTAGGAACGGCAACCCCTGATTTCTTTGGAGGTCTGAACTCATCCATGAGTTATAAGGGAGTTTATTTGACCGCTGCGTTTGCATACTCTAAAGGAGCCATTGTATATCATGTAGCTAGAGAGATGTTTGACAGTGATGGAGCGTACCCTACATATAATTTCATGCAATTACAGGATGATTGGTCTAGATGGTCTCCAGAAAACACGAGTGCTACTCACCCTCAACCAATGTTTGGAGGGAATAATAATGCGCATAAGGCTTCATCCAGGTATTTGGAAGATGCAAGTTATCTAAGACTAAGAAATGTGACCTTGGGATATAATATTCCTTCGGTAATTACAGATGCTTGGAAGCTAAGCTCTTTAAGTGCATACCTTGCTGTAGATAACCTTTTTACCATTACGGATTACTCCGGCTTGGATCCAGAAGCAGCATTGAACGGAAACAATTCTTCTCCTTACCCTTTGCCAAGAAGGATATCTTTTGGCCTAAACCTTTCTTTCTAACTGAAATCAATTTAGAAGATGAAATACTTAAAAAATACATATTGGATTGGGATCATGGTCATGGTCCTATCTGCTTGTAATATAGATAGAAATCCTTATGATTCTATCACGTCAGATGAACTGGCAAATTCAGAGACAAGTGCCGAATCGGTTACTTTGGGAACCTATAGTAGAATGAAGACTTGGAGCACGGATTGGCACAGGTTGTTTGAATACCCTTCTGATAATGTTGCCTTGAGTGGAATGACAACCAATCCATTTTTCTTTTCCTATAATTACCAACGTGTTCCAAATGGATCAACAGTAGCTGGTTTTTGGAAAAACTCCTACTATATTATTGTAGGGGCTAATAAAGTGATTGAAGCCTTGGCAGAAGGAGCGTCAGATAAGGATGACCAGCTTTTGGCAGAGAATTACTATATCAGGTCATTGATGCATTTTCAGTTGGTTAACCTGTTTGGAAGACCTTATATGCAAGGTAGGGACAATGCAGGAGTGCCATTAAAATTGGATGGCGATCATTTGGATCACCCTGTACGTTCTACTGTGGGAGAAGTGTATGATCAAATATTGGCTGATTTATTGAAATCCGAAACACTGTTTACTGAGGAGAAAACCAATATTTACGCTAGTAAAGAGGCTGTTTGGGCTTTACTTTCCAGGGTATATCTCTATCAAGGAAATAATGAAAAGGCTATTGAATATGCCAATAAGGTGATTGATTCAGGTAAATTCAGTCTGATTCCAACAGATAAATTGGCGGATTATTCTAAAATGGTACCTGAAAATAATTCTGAGACCATTTTTGCCATCAAGTTTGTAAAGGATGCTGATTATTCCAATAACGGATGGTATACCATAGGATCATTGTATGCAAATATTCAAGGTGCAGGTTGGGGAGAAATGTACGCATCAAGACCATATCTTGAGCTAGTGCGTGAGTATCCTACTGATCAACGTTATCAATTTATTCGTCCAGTGGTTTTGGATGAAGAGGTTACTTGGGCACTGTACGTGGATAATGCCAATAAGTACAAATGGAAAGAAGTGATCAAAACAGGGGACGACTATGTCTACGAAGAGAATGGCGAACAGATAGCATTGGATAAGACAGCCAAGGGGCAAGGAGGTTTTGATTACTTTATTCAAACTGAAGAAGGAGCAAAGCGCGTTCTTATTGACAATAAATTGGATGTGCGTAATGGGTATCCAAAATATTTTGTGTTGAAATGTTCAGGACAGGAAGAGCAAACACACCTATGGTCGCCTGTAATATCCAGGTTGGCTGAAGTTTACTTGAACAGAGCCGAGGCCAACGCAAAGCTGGGCAATACAGGTTTAGCTCTTCAAGATGTGAATTTGATTAGAGAGCGTGCAGGTATTCCTGAGTCAGGATTGTATACTACAGATAATCTGGGCGGTAAGACTGTTTTAGATGTTGTACTAGAGGAAAGACAGTTGGAGTTAGCCTATGAAGGGCATAGAAAAATTGATGTGTTCCGTAATAATCGAACTATGGATAGAGGATATCCAGGTACACATTTGGCAGGAAATTCACCGGTATCTAGTGTTTCTCCAAATGATAATGCGATCATTGAATACCTTCCAGAGGCGCAATTATTGGTTCATGATGGTTTGACTCAAAACCCTTAAACCTTTATATTTTAACTAAAAGGCCACTTTTGATCCAAAAGTGGCCTTTTTTTGTGCCTAATTTTTCCAAATCAGTAAACTGTTAGAAGAATTTATACAGATATTATCGATAGGTTAATCAAACAATAGAAAAAGATCGATTTTGTTTTTTTTGATTCGTGAGTAGATTAGGAATTGAAAAATTTCATGTTTTTAGTAAAGTATAGGCCTGCAAATGTGTAAGGGTGTGTTTTTTTAGGCGTTTATTCAGTTTACAATACAATATTCATTTTAGTTGGTTCTTTCAGCTTAAAAACTTTTTCTAATGTCTTATAATTACACAAATATGTAAAATTCTTACTTATTGATGTGTTTTTATTGCATATAAATATTTTTAACAATAATTGTCTTTTTTGTAGTTAATTTTGAATTGTTGTAATGAATGGTTTGTCTACAAACTGGTGTTTTAGTTTAGTTAAGTGTGGCTTACCGGTGGTTTTGTGAGTATTAACTGTGAGTTAATGAAAACGAAATTGTTTGAAAGTTTTCATTGGATAAGGATGTTTTTTGAATTTAAATAGTAATAATAAAAAAATATAAAATACAATTTTAAACTGTTGACCCTAGTGTGTAAATGGTGATAATAACTTTATCTATTAAAGTTTTATCACAGAAACAACTTTAAGGATTTCTATACCAATTATTTAAAGTATTTGATTTATGGAATTAATTTTTACCAAATCAAGGTGGTTTAAACCATTATGGTTTTTAACTGCCTTACTTCTATTTCAGGCATTCATGAGTTTTGGTCAGGGGACCAAGACGGTGGCTGATGAGTTGACTTATTCTAGCCCTAATGTACCGGCTAGCTTAGCGGAATCCCTTGGTCCATCATCTGGCTATACCAAGGAAACCGTGGAAAATCCAGACAATGCCGCGGTGGACGATGATAATTTTGCCCGGTTATTGGCAAGTCCTGGATTACTTTTAGGATTAGGGTCTTATGGAGGTGAAATAGAATTGAAATATCCTTCTATGCGATCAGCAAATACAACAAGTTATATTAGATTGGATGCTGATGGAAATTTACTGGATGCATTATTGGGAGGAAATCTTGGTGAACTACTAGGGAGTTTATTGGGTATAGTGGCCCTAGGAGAACAAGAGATCATTGTTACTGCCAAAAATGTTTCCATGGATGTTTATTCCAGGAGCTCACAGGATGGCTTTAATATTGACAGGGCGAGGTTGATTACTGATGCTGCTGGGAATTATTATCTCGCCATCACTCCTGATGCAATTTATGATAGAATCACTATTTCCAACCAGTCTTTATCGCTGTTGGGGTTGGGTGATGAAGTGAGCACCGATGTATATAGTGTATTTGATTTTGATTCTGGCAGTATTTGCGGAAGTCCATTGGGAACTTCCTATGATGTCAGTGGTGTGAATCTAGATTTGTTGAACCTAACAGGTTCAGTAGCGGATGATTTGAATTTAGCCATTGATGGGGATGAAAGTACTTATACTTCTCTGAGCCCTGGGGTTTTAAGTTTGGCTGGAGTCCTTGAACAACATTTTTATTTTGACGGAGAAGGTGAAACTAGTGATGAGGTGCAGTTCACCTTAAGTAGTGCTCCTGGTGTTTTGGATGTAGATCTTTTAGAAAACATAGAAATAGTCGCCTATAATGGGACAACTGAAGTGGCCAGGCAAGATTTAGAAACTTTAGGAACTGATTTATTAGGAATAGCCCAAGTTGACCTCTTGGGCCTTTTGGCAGATGGAAACCCTGTTACATTTGCTTATACTCCAGGATTGGCTTTTGACAAAGTTGTCATCGAAGTAGGGACACTTTTGAACCTTGGTACTTCAGAGAGCTTGAGGGTACATGAAGTGGTAAGGACTCCAGGAAGACCAGATATCCAAGGGGTTGATGATGAGCAGAATTTATTGGTATGTGCAGGAACAGATGTCACCCTAATGGCTGATGTGGCTACTGGTGATCAAGTAAAATGGTATGATGCGCCTACGTTAGGGAATTTAGTGCATACGGGAGCTAGTTTCCCTCTTGGAGCAATTGGCTCTAAAACAACTTATTATGCGGCTGCTGAAAGACCCGGCTGTCCAATAGAATCCGTCAGAGTCCCTGTAACAGTGGATATAAATCCAGATCCATTGATCTCATTAAATGGTGCTGCTGTTTATAATGTGGCTATTGGGGAGTCCCTCACTCTTCCTCCTGCAACTGCAGTGGATGAAGATGATAATTCTGTGCCTGTTATCTGGTCTGGATTGGATGGAGCGCCGTTGACACTTCCAAATACAGCAGGGGTATTTAACAGTGGAGGAAGATATATATATAGAGTTTCCGCAACGGGTAATACCTGTACCAATTACGTGGATGTTATAGTCAACGTATTTGATCCAGATGCATGTCCATTGGTATATAATAGAATGTATGCCACCAGTGCAGACGACTTTACCACTAGTAGTTTATTGGGTATTCAATTAGGATCAGTTACTAATCATACACTTGCAGCTGGAAATAACCTTGCTGATTATTCTCTTTTGTCAGAAACCGTTGGAACTAGTCTTTTGGGACTGACAGGGGAGACTTCCCAAACGATAAGATGGAATACTATGGTTCCTGCTGGAACACCAGTGACAATTAAGCTTGGCCGTGAATATGGTGCAGCAGGAGTTTCTGGAGGTATATATGTTCAAGCTTTAGATGGAGATCCGGTAAATGGTGATGATTTATTAGGCATTAGGCAATTGGCAGATGGAGGGTTGGTGTCCGCTGTTAATGGTATAAACGAGTTTGAATATACCTTTATTCCTACCGATGAAAATGGTGTTCCAGTTGCTTATAATGGCGTGAAAGTTTCTTTGTCGTCTTTGCTTAATGCGGAACAAAATGTTCGCGTTTATGCGGCTTACTATCATGAAACTAGTGCAACGCTTTCTAGCTGTACTTTTGGAAGCATAGATATATTGACTGGTTTTGAGTCAATCATTGATGGCTTGGATGTGGCTAGTGGACTGACTTCTGTGCAAGACCCTGAATTATCAGTGGATGGAGACCTGGATACTTATGCCACTATTTTTAATAATGTAGGAGTTAATATTAGCAGTAAACTGGATGTAAGTTTTGCTGCGCCGGTAATAGCTGGAGACTCTGTGTCGATTAAGGTCGGGTCTAGTACTGGGCTATTGGATTTGAACCTCCTTCAAGGCTATGAAATCCAGCGGTATTTGGGGAACCAAGCTGTTGGGAATCCAATTGATTTGAGTTCGAACTTTTTGACCTTGACTTTACTGGGCGGAGGAGCTACTCAATCTTTGAGTTTCATTAACGATGTGCCTTTTGATAGGATTAAAATTCTTTCAGGTGGTGTGGTCAGTGCATTAGAAGAATTATGGGTTTATGAAATAGAATTGTTCCCAACCAGTGAAATACCAGGAGAAGAATATGATGATATCAATGATCTCTATTTTATAGAAATATGCCCTGGAGATGTAATAGACCTACCTTCATTGGCTTGTGATGAGATCAAATTGTATGATGCACTTGTTGGTGGTAATGAAATTACACCAGCTGATATAGCGACATGGGCCCCAGAGACAACCCAGACAGTTTATGTTCAAATTGTAAGGTTTGGCTGCGAAGATGGCATAGACAGAAGGCCTTTGGAGATCAGGGTAAAAGGAAGCTCCGATCAACTACTTGAAGAGGTGCTGATTAATGGTACTACGGATGATGTTTTCTGTCAAGATGTAGACCCAATAACGCTACAAGCAAACCTTATTGCTGGAGCTCCTGCTGGAGTGACCTATCAATGGTTCAGTGATAATAACGGAACACCTGAGCTTATAGATACCGAAACAGCAGCAAACCTTACTTTGACCGGTTTAGCTGCAGGAGATTATACTTATTATGTTCAGCTAATGGCTGATGACTACTGTACAGCTGAGCCTACAGCTGTTGATTTCACTATCAATAGGAATGCAACAGATGGAGATATTAATCTAGATGGTCCAATTGTTCAATGTGTAGGTGTTCCAGTAGTTTTGACACCGTCCACTAGCATAACTAATCCAATATTTAACTGGTATCTAGATGAGAATAAAACCGGCCCTATCAATGATGGAGATGTAGATGGAGCTATTACTTATAATGTTTCTGCATCTGGTGAATTAACCGTATCAGGATTGGTTGATGGTGCTGATGTAAATTATTATGTAACGGTAACAGGTGATGATGTTTGTGAAAATGTTCTAGGAAAAGAGATCAATGTTCAGGTTTCCAATAACTTGCCTGCGCCTACATTATTGGATGCAGATTTAGAATTATGCGGGCCTGGAAATGATGCTGTTTTTGAAATCACCAATTATGCAGGTGGCCTTACTTATAAGATTTTTGATGCAGCAACAGGTGGAACTGAAATAACCACTGATGTAACAGTAGTGGATAATATAATTACCATCAGTAATGTAAATGTAGATGTAACTTATTTTGTGGAAGTAACAGGTGCTGGTGGATGTGTAGGTGTAGACCGCTCTGAAGTCTCCGTTACTATTAATGGTTTTGCTACGGATGCAGATATTGATGCAGTCGGAACGACAATTTGTGAGGGAGATACTTTCAGCCTAACGGCTAGTAGTGCTACCGTTACCAATCCAGTATTCACTTGGTATACAGATGCTAGTTTGAGTACAGAACTAACTGACCTTGACGTTTCGCCATCAACGACGACAAGTTATTTTGTAACGGTAAGCGGGGATGGAATATGTGAGAACCAGGCAGGAAATGCTAAAGAGGTTGTAGTAACAGTAAACAGGAATGCGACAGCTGCGGATATAGAAGCTGTTGGTGGAACAATCTGTGAAGGCGAGACCTTCACCTTGACAGCAAGCAGTCCTACGGTCAGCAATGCGGTATTCAGATGGTATTCGGATTCTGATCTTACCACAGAAGTTCTGGATCCAAATGTAAGCCCAAGCAGTACGACTACCTATTATGTAACAGTAAGCGGGGACGGAGTATGTGAGAACAATGCAGGTGAAGCCGCCGCCGTAACCGTAACAGTGAACAGGAATGCGACAGCCGCAGATATAGAAGCTAATGGTGGAACAATCTGTGAAGGTGAGACTTTCAGCTTGACAGCAGGCAGCAGTACGGTTACCAATGCGGTGTTTACCTGGTATACGGATTCAGACTTGACGAATGTGTTGGCAAGTACGGATGTATCCCCATCGACAACTACAACCTATTATGTGACAGTTAGTGGTGATGGCGTATGTGAAAACAATGCGGGCGATGCCGCTGCCGTAACAGTGACAGTAAACAGGAATGCAACGGCTGCAGATATAGAAGCTGTTGGCGGTACAATCTGTGAGGGCGAGACTTTCAGCTTAACAGCAAGCAGCCCAACAGTAGTTAACCCTGTGTTTACTTGGTATACAGATCCAGCGCTAACAATTTTGGTTACTAATACGGAGGTATCTCCATCGGCGACCACCACTTATTATGTAACAGTAAGCGGGGACGGCGTATGTGAGAACAATGCAGGTGATGCCGCTGCCGTAACAGTAACAGTAAACAGGAATGCGACAGGTGCGGATATAGAAGCTGTTGGTGGAACAATCTGTGAAGGCGAGACCTTCAGTTTAACAGCAAGCAGTCCTACGGTAAGCAATGCGGTATTCAGATGGTATTCAGATTCTGATCTTACCACAGAAGTTCTGGATCCAAATGTAAGCCCAAGCAGTACGACTACCTATTATGTAACAGTCAGTGGAGACGGCGTATGTGAAAACAATGCAGGTGAAGCCGCC
>NZ_JACODZ010000006.1 GCF_014280965.1 Echinicola salinicaeni | reverse complement strand
CAGGGTCTACGGGGGCATTCCTGGGCAGACCAGCAAAAATCCTCATCCATTCCAATATAGCGGATTTGCTCCTGATACCATAAATATTTCTTGCCTGTTCCTTGGACACGGAACCGGAGAGAACTTCGCTTACAATTTTTCTACGTGCATTTTCGGAAAATTTTTCCAAATCCTTCATTTTGTCCGATTATAGGTTTACAATTTTCAATTAAATTGTGTCAACCTATTTCAGGACATGACCATCTGTGTAGATGCGTGGAATCTCCCGATAAATCGGGACAGGCTGTGAGAAATAAGTTTACTGGTGTTAAAACGGATAATCATATAAATTAATCTGATTATTCGCAATGATGCCAGCAACCTGAAATTCTTTGATGAAGTGGTCGGAAAACAGAAGATTGAAGACCTAAGCCAAAGATTAGAACAAGGAATCAAGCGCTTTAAGAGCTTGGTGAAACAAAGCTATAGCCTATTGTGGAAAGGCTGTGCCCTGGTACGCTGAGAATTTGAAGTTATATCTCAAGTTACATTGGGAGCTAATATAATTTGAAGAAGAATATGCAAATCAATAAAGCCCTTCTTTGTTCCCTTCTGAACACTCGGTGGATAAAAAGCAAACAGCTATTTACCCCTCCAAGAAATATGCTTGACCCTAAAAAATTATTCTTGGCCAATCAACGCCTTATATTCTTAGAAAAAAGACAAAAAAAAGGCAGATAGACCCTATCTGCTTTTTTCAAAATTAAATCAACCGCATATTTAAAATCTTATTGACGGGAAAATCAGTTATTTCACCAATAATTCCTTCGTCAACTTATTAAGTGCTTCCACTTTATATTCAAAATCTCCTTTTAAGGTATCCCTATATTCATGGATATTTTCAACCATCTCATTGATATCATCAGGAATTACCTCTTCCAAAAACTCTCTTAACCTTTTGGCTGTAGTGGGTGATTTGCCATTTGTACTGATGGCAATTTTCACATTGCCCTTGGTGACAATTCCACCTAGATAAAAGTCACATAATTCAGGAGTATCAGCAATATTCACAAGTAGGTTTCTAGCTTTCGCATCCACTTGAATCTGCTTATTTACCTCCTTGTCATCAGTTGCTCCGATAACAATATGTCTATTATTAAGGTATTTTTCCGCATAAGCATCTTCCACTAGAGAGATGTTTTCCTTTTCTCCAGCTATTTTCTTAATCTCATCGGAAATTTCCTTGGCTACGATGGTGACTTTAGCATTTGGACTGGACTTGAGTAAAAAAGAAAGCTTTTCCAACCCAACATTACCAGCCCCTACTATTAGGGTATTCAGCTGTGCTACTTTAAGGAACACAGGGTAAAGTTCATTCATTGTGTTATTGATTTTTTATGATAAGCACAATTCGAATGTTAATATATTAATAATATATCAATACTCTCACTTTATTTATGGAAAAAGCTAAATTTTTATAGCTTCTTGATAAATATTCATCAGTTTAGGGCTTTCCCTGACCACCTCTCCAATGATTATAATCGCTGGAGCACCAATACCACTCTCCGCTACCTTTTGTTCAATATTATGTATATGACCGACTGCTATTTGCTCAGCAGAAGTGGTTCCATTTTGAATCAAAGCAATTGGCATGTCCTCTTTTCCCAAGGCGGTAAATTCGTGGACAATTTCTCGAAGCTTTTTAGTGCCCATCAATATCACCAAAGTAGCAGTAGATTCAGCTGCAATTTTAATATCCCGGGACAATTGTCCAGAAGAAGTGGTTCCTGTAATCACCCAAAAGCTTTCTGACACCCCCCTTTTGGTGACTGGAATACCTTGATAAGCTGGCACTGCAACACTTGAAGTTATCCCTGGAACAACTTCCGTTTCTATCCCAAACTGCTGTGCATATTCAATCTCTTCGGCTCCTCTACCAAAGACAAACGGATCACCGCCCTTAAGCCGGACCACATGTCCGTACTTCAGGGCGTGTTCAACGATCATCTTATTGGTCCTTTCTTGAGGATTTAACTTGCTTCCCTGCCGCTTGCCTACAAAAACTTTGATCGCATTTGCAGTCGCATGCTTCAGCAAGGACTTATCTACCAGTGCATCATATAATATCACATCCGCCTTACCCAATGCCAATACCCCTTTTAGGGTGATCAACTCGGGATCACCAGGGCCAGCACCGACCAAAGTTAATTTTGGTGTGATTTTAGGGATCATGCTTCTACTTCTTTAGCTCTGTAATCACTAATAATATGATAAACTTTTTCTGCTTTAGCATAATAGGCTCTTGCAAAATCCTCAGTAGGCTCATTTTTCTGAAGCTCATAGACAATATCCGCAAAGCTTGAGCCCAAATCGATTTTACCTGTAGAGACAAAAATCTCATCAAACTGGCTTACAATATTCGCGTAAGAGTTGGCTGACTTTCCTTCAGAAATCATGATGGCCTTAGCTGCATTTACCAAAGTAGCATAAGTATGATAAATTCCATCTGACCATTTTTGATCATTCAAGCTATCTTCGGCATTGGCCAATTTTTCCCTAGCTTCCAAAAGTAGGGTAGCTACCAAGTCAATGACCACTCCAGCACATTCACCAACACCCACTGCTTTTACATATGGCTTTTCATTGCCCCAGTCGATATAATCAGCATCAACGACATCATCTGTACTTGCCAATGGCTTTAACTGCTCATAGAAGTACATTTGTCCCTGACGGTCATAATAATTTACAAATGCTTCGCCTTCCTCAGCATTTTTCTCAAAATCATCAAGGATAATTCTCAATGCTTGAGGAGCTCTTTTACTTGGGATTTTAATCACCTTATCAGCAAACCTTCCTTCACCATCCCCAAGGATTGCGCCTCCCAAAAGTACCTGAAGCGCAGGAATGACTGATTTGCCCACTTTTATGGACATACCCTGAAAGCCAATAGCCGCCATATTGTGCTGGCCACAAGCATTCATACAGCCTGAAATTTTTATGCTCAAATCCTTATTGAACATATGCTGTGGATATTCTTTGGCAATTACTTCTTCAAGAATATGGGCAGCACCAGTACTACTAGCAATTCCCAAGTTGCAAGTGTCAGTGCCTGGACATGCTGTAAGGTCGCCTAAGGTATTATATCCGAAATCAACAAAGTCTAGCTTTTGCAATTCCTGATAGAAGAAAGGTACTGCCGCTTCTTGAACATCCCTGATGAGGATATTTTGTCTCAGCGTAAGGCGAATTTCATCATTGGCATATTGGCTGACCAAATCAGCTAATTTTCTGGCCTTATCAGTATAAAAATCGCCTAAATGTACCTTGATACCAATAGAAACATATCCTCCTTGCTTCTGTGGAATCACATTGGTCTTCAACCATCTTTCATAGGCTTCCCCCTCAGGCGCTGCTACTTCCGGCACCTCAGGAGTGGCAATTTTATTTGATTCCTCGTAGGCTTTATAATCAATTGGATAAGATTGGAATTGTAGTGCTTTTTGCTCTTCCTCTACCAATCGCATGAATTCCTCAACACCAATTTCTTTGATAAGAAATTTCATTCTCGCCTTCATCCTCTTGGCTCTCTCACCATGTCGGTCAAAGATCCTTACTACTCCCTCAATAAATGGGATCAGCTTATCTTCAGCTAAAAAGTCTGTAATGATATCGGCATTTCTAGGTTGTGAACCCAATCCACCACCAAGCATTACTTTGAATCCCCTTTGCTCCTGGCCATCAACTGTCTTTATCTTTGGAATAAAGCCAAGGTCATGAAGATAGGACAAAGCAGAATCTTCTTCACTGGCAGAAAAGGCCATTTTGAACTTCCTACCCATTTCCTGGCAAATCGGATTCCTAAGCATATACTTAAATGTAGCATCTGCATATGGCGTCACATCGAAAGCCTCCTTGGGATCAATGCCGGCAGTTTCTGAAGCAGTGACATTCCTTACGGTATTACCACAGGCTTCCCTTAAGGTAACATCATCCTTTTCCAGTTCCGCCCAAAGTTCAGGGGTCCTGTCCAAGCTCACATAGTGAATCTGGATATCCTGACGGGTAGTGATGTGCAATCTCCCGGTAGAAAATTCATCTGAAACCTTACATATCCTGTGCAATTGCTTACCGTTCACCTTACCATATGGCAATTTGATTCGGATCATTTGCACTCCTGGCTGTCTTTGGCCATAAACTCCTCTGGCCAATCGAAGACTTCTGAACTTCTCTTCGTCTATTTTACCGTCCTTGAAAAGCGCAATTTTCTTTTCCAGTTCGATAATATCTTTTTCCACAACGGGATTTTCTATTTCTGTTCTAAAACTTTGCATAGTGGTTATTGAATTTGGTTTTGTGAATGAACCGAAAAAGGCTGAAAAATATCAGCCGGTTCTTTCTACTGGATGAATCCTACACTAGTTGTGTCATAGGAAGCTTCATCAATTAGAATGAAACTACCATTTGACTTACTGTCCATGTATGGATCAAAGTGAATGGGTTTGCTCAACCTAAAGTTCACTTTACCTATATCATTTAGTTTCAACTGCTCAGCAGCTTCCTCTCCGGAGAAATCAGTGTGTACCAAGCCTTCTATGCTGTCCACCTTGGCCAAAACCTGATTAACTCCATGCTGGAGGATATATTTAGCACCTATTCTCAATGGCTTACTGTTTACCTGGCAAATGGTAGCGGAAAGTTGCTTTTCAGATTTTGGCAACTCACTTGATTTCACCAGCATGTCCCCTCTGCTCACATTTACTTCATCTTCCAAGGTGATGGTTACTGAACTTCCTGCTACTGCTTCATCAAATTGCTGATCAAAGAATTCAATGGTTTTGATTTTGCTTTCGGTAAAAGAAGGTAAAACAGTCACATCATCCCCTACAGAAAGGCTTCCTCCATATAGTTTCCCTGCAAATCCCCTGAAATCATGATGGGTGTCCGTCTTTGGTCTTACCACGTATTGTACTGAAAACCGGGCCGTACCATGATCTTCCAATTCGTCAATTTCAAGATCCTCCAAGTACTCCAATAAGGAAGGACCTTGGTACCAAGACATTGTTTCAGACCCTGAAGCAATATTATCCCCATGTAGGGCACTCACAGGAATAAAAGTCACTTGATCTTCTGTATAATCACTTTTTTCGATCAAGGCCTCAAAATCCTTTTTGATATCTTCAAATACTTGCTGGTCGAATTCTACCAAATCCATCTTATTGATGGCTACGATTACATGCCCTACTCTTAGCAAGTTGTTGATAAAGAAGTGACGGTAAGTCTGCTCGATTACACCTTTTCTGGCATCTATCAAAATGATGGCCACCTGTGATGTAGATGCTCCTGTCACCATGTTTCGCGTGTACTCCACGTGACCTGGAGTATCCGCGATGATATAATTGGTTTTATCTGTATTGAAATAAATATGGGCTACATCAATAGTAATACCCTGCTCCCTTTCTGCAACCAAACCATCAGTAGCCAAAGAAAAATCCAAGTAATCGTATCCTTTTTGCTTACTGTTTCGCTCTATGGCCTCTAATTTATCTGTGGTCAGGGACCTGGTATCGTATAACAACCTTCCGATAAGGGTACTTTTACCATCATCTACACTTCCGGCTGTTGCAATATTGATCAGTTTTCTATTTTCAGTACTCATTGTCTTCTTTTTAATGGGATTTTTGATGCTTTCAAGTCCTGTTGGACCTTTCAGACTCGTTTTTTGAAATTCAAGAATGAAGCAAGGTCCTAAAAGTATCCTACCTTCTTCCTGTTTTCCATGGCTGCTTCAGAACGCTTATCGTCAATTCTGGCTCCTCGTTCGGAAATGGTACTTGCCCTGATTTCCTCTACGACTTCTTCCAAGGTCTCAGCTTCTGACAACACTGCGGCAGTACAGGTCATATCCCCAACGGTTCTGAACCTTACCATTTTCTCTTTCACCTCTTCAGTTTCCTCACGGTAAACATGCTCAGAAGCGGTCCAGATCATACCGTCTCTTTCAAAAATCTCACGCTTGTGCGCAAAATAAATAGATGGAATAGCAATGTTTTCAGTTTTGATATATTCCCAAACATCAAGTTCTGTCCAGTTGGAAATCGGAAAAGCCCTCACATTCTGTCCTTGATGGATTTTACCATTTAGCATATCAAATAACTCAGGACGTTGGTTTTTCTCGTCCCACTGGCCAAAGTCATCACGAACTGAGAATACACGCTCCTTGGCTCTTGCCTTCTCCTCATCTCTTCTAGCCCCACCGATACAAGCATCAAATTTATGCTTCTCTATCGCATCCAATAAGGTGGTGGTTTGTAATGAATTCCTACTGGAATAACGTCCTTTCTCTTCCTGAACCTTTCCTTGGTCGATAGAATCCTGCACCTTAGCAACAATCAATTCCAAGCCCAATTCTTCAACCAGCTGGTCTCTGAATTCAATGGTCTCTGGAAAATTGTGACCGGTATCGACATGGAGCAATGGAAAAGGAATCCTTGCTGGGTAAAAAGCCTTTTGAGCTAATCTTACTAGGGTAATCGAATCTTTACCTCCTGAAAACAGCAAAACAGGTCTTTCGAACTGCGCTGCTACCTCTCGGATAATTTGGATTGATTCGGCTTCTTTTGGATTAGGAACAAATATATTTTTCATGCTAGACATCTATTTTATATGTAAACCACATTCTTTTTTTGAACTTTCCCACCACCATCTACCGGCGCGTGGGTCTTCTCCCGGCTCAATTGCTCGGGTACAAGGGGCACAGCCTATGCTGACAAAACCCTTATCGTGAAGTGGGTTATATGGGATTTTATTTTCGTTAATGTATTGAAGCATTTCCTCCATGCTCCAATCCAACAAA
The DNA here is from genome assembly GCF_014280965.1 of Echinicola salinicaeni. Classification (GTDB taxonomy): domain Bacteria; phylum Bacteroidota; class Bacteroidia; order Cytophagales; family Cyclobacteriaceae; genus Echinicola; species Echinicola salinicaeni. The sequence continues at coordinate 465,633 of NZ_JACODZ010000006.1, read as the reverse complement.
GGATTAAATTTCATTATTTGGTTACCTTCATCCCATTCCAATTTACTCATGGAACTCCTGTTGGCACTTTGCTCGGACCTCAAACCTGTGATCCAAATACTGTTGCCCTCCAAGGCCCTTTTCAAAGGCTCAACCTTACGAACATAGCAACAGCTTTTTCTGTTTTCTGGAGATTCATAGAAACCGTTGATCCCTATATCGGCTACCAGTTTCTCCACAGAACTCGTATTAGGATAATAGGGCTTGATCTTTATCTTGTACTTGCTTTCTGTTCTAGAAAGCAAATCATAGGTTTCATAGAACAATCTCCCAGTGTCCAAAGTAAAAATCTGCACGGGCAAATTATTCTTTGCAATGATCTCAGTAATCACCTGATCTTCTTGCCCCAATGAAGTAGAAAACACAACTTTTCCAGGAAACAATTCGCACAGCTGCGCGATGGCTTCCTCAATTGAGGTATTCTCTATTCTTGCAGATAAGTCTTTAATTAGATTCTTCTTCATGCTACTCACTTAATTATTTATCTGTGATTCTGGCCCAAGCCCTTTCATGGAAATAATACAACACCATTTTGCTTACGACCTCAATAGAACCAATGGACAATGCAGTCTTAATCTGACCAGTGATCAAGTAAGAAATAACGATCGTGTCCATCGTTCCTACCAGTCTCCAGGAAATGGACTTTAGTACACTCTTAACGTTACTGTCTTTACCCTTATCATCCACAAACCATTTTTTGATAGGCTGATCAAAAATCATAGGTTTCATAATTTGTTGAAGCACAAAAGTATATAAAACCTATAAAAAAAGTAGGGTTTGTAGGTATTTTTTTTTATTCCTTATCCAGAATATCAGATAATGTCTTGTTTTCCAATATGTTAAGAGTCTCGTCACGCACCTGAATCATCACTTGATTTAAGCCACACTTTTCTTGATCTTTACACTCCTCACAAGCTTCATAATAATTTAAACTCACACAGGGCAATAAGGCGATAGGACCGTCCAATAACCTTATAATTCTTGACAATGGAATGTCTTTGGGTTCTTTGATCAAATAGTAACCACCCCCCTTTCCTTTTTTGCTTCCCAGAAAGCCTGCCTTTTTTAATTCCAACAGGATATTCTCAAGAAACTTATGAGAAATACCATGCTCCGCAGCAATATCTTGAATCAACACAGAGCCATCATCTTTGTGCTTTCCAAGGTAAGTAAGTGCATGGAAAGCATATTTGGTTTTTTTGGATAACATCTTACAAAAATATAATAATTCCTTAAACCACCCCATTTGTGAGATTTTTTTAATAAATCCCTTCTTAAAGCCTATTTAAAAGGATATAACAGAGCGTGCTTATTTTACAATTTGACCATTTAACAAATAAAAAGCAAAAGCTCCCCAAAACAGTTTGGAGAGCTTTTAACCTATTTATATAAAACATGAATTAAATCATGTCCACGCTTCTTTTTACGAATTCAGTCAAATCCTTACCTGAAAGCATTCCCTGTGAAAGCTTCGCCAAATCAAAGGCCTGCTTGGCCAGCTTGGTTTGCTCTTCTTCTCCGTCAGCTTTAAGGATCCTGTCAATGATCTTGTGGTTGCCATTGATAGCCACCTTATAATTATCAGGCATTGCACCATAGAAACCCATTCCACCTCCTGTTTGGGCCATATCTTTCATTCTTCGCATAAATTCCTCCATGGTTATGGTCACTGGCAGTTCCTCAGGGCTCAATCCTTCAACTTCCACGGTATAAGCCTTATTATCTATGGCCTTTTCAAATACCTCCTTCACTTGCTTGCTTTGTTCTTCAGTAAGTACATGGGTGGTATCCTCTTCTTTCTTGATCAGCTTATCTACCACATCGGCATCTACTCGCTTCAAAGAAGTTTTCTCCAGTTTTTGCTCAAGCTGGTTGATGAAATGACTGTCTATTGGTGTATCCATCACCAACACATCATAGCCCTTATTATTGGCGGACTGAATAAAGGCATCCTGCTTTTCAGCATCGGTGCTATAAAGGAAAATCGCCTGGCCGTCTTTGTCCGTTTGGGCTTCTTTCACTTTCTCTTTATATTCTTCAACAGTAAAATACTCGCCATTAGTATTGCTCAATAATGCAAAGTCTTTTCCTTTGTCGTAGAACTTGTCCTCACTGATCATTCCATACTTGACAAACAAGCCAATATCGCTCCACTTGGACTCATAGGCCGTTCTGTCTTTCTTAAACAACTCACCAAGCTTATCAGCCACTTTTTTAGTGATATAGCTGTTGATCTTCTTCACATTACTATCCGCCTGCAAGAAGCTTCTGGAAACATTCAATGGGATATCAGGAGAGTCAATCACCCCGTGCAATAGCATCAAAAATTCAGGAACAATATCCTTTACCTCATCCGTAATGAACACTTGACGTGAGAATAATTTGATCTTGTTTTTCTGTAGTTCAAACTCATTCTTCACCTTAGGGAAATACAATACTCCCGTTAGGTTGAAAGGATAATCTACGTTCAAGTGAATCCAGAATAGAGGATCCTCACTCATCGGGTAAAGCTCCTTATAAAAGGCCAGGTAATCTTCGTCCTTTAACTCACTTGGAGATTTGGTCCAGATAGGCTCCGTGGTATTGATGATATTATCCACCTCCACAGATTTGTATTTAGGCTTACCTTCTTCATCTGTTCCATCTTCAACATTCTCTGTCTTGGTCTCAAACTTGATCGGAACTGGTAAGAATTTACAATACTTGTCAAGAATCTCCTGAAGCTTCCATTTGTCCAAAAACTCTTCTGATTCTTCGTTGATATGAAGGGTGATTTCGGTTCCTCTTTCTGTTCTGTCTCCTGCAGAGATCTCAAACGAAGTACTGCCATCACATGTCCATTTGGCAGGCTCAGCACCCTCTTGGTAAGACAAGGAATGGATGTCCACCCTATTGGCTACCATAAATGCAGAGTAGAAACCTAAACCAAATTTCCCAATTATTTCATTGGCGTCTTTGGCATCTTTAAATTTCTCCACAAACTCAGTAGCACCAGAAAAAGCGATTTGGTTAATGTACTTTTTGATCTCCTCGGCCGTCATACCAAGCCCTTTATCAGCAATGGTAATCGTCTTTTTCTCCTTATCGAAACTTACCTCCACCGTGATGTCTCCAAGCTCTCCAGAATACTGGCCTAGCTGTGCCAATCTTTTGATTTTTTGGGTAGCATCAACTGAGTTGGATACTAGTTCTCTTAAGAAAATTTCATTGTCAGAATAAAGAAACTTTTTGATGATTGGAAATATATTCTCGGTATGAATCGAGATGGTACCTTTTTCCTGCATAGCTTATATTGTTTTTATTTATTTTCAAGATTTCATTTCCCACATTACAAGTGCCGTTCCAAATGTTTTTTTCCGCCAAAATGACAGCTCGCTTGTAAATTACATCGTATAAATCAGGATAATACCCCAAGAGAACCAGGAAACTTCTTTGTATTTAAACAGTTTTTTACTATATTTCAAAAACGTTTTATTGTTTTTCATTTACATTTTAATCTATACGAAAGCAATAAACATTAGTCGTTTTAACTTATTCAACTTTTCCAATCTAAGTCAACTCTATATCGGAAAACCTATGTCAACTTTTACATTATGAAAATTGTAATCGTCAGCGAATGTAAGGCCAGGGAAATGGTGGCAGTGGAAAAAATCCTGCAGTATTTTCCTAACTCGATAATTGTAAAGCCTATCTATCCGAAAAATAAGAAAAACATAAAATCACTTCCCAAACGGATATTTGAAAAAGGTCAATATAAAATCTTAAAAAGGATGGTATTGGAACACAATACCAAATTGCATATTATCGACAATATCCCTATTAATGCGAATAAGATAAATAGTCAGGAAGGGATACAGCTTTTTAAAGATTTGGCCCCTGATTTATTAATCACCTGCAGAGCACCGATATTAGCATCAGAAATCATCAAAATCCCCAGTATTGCTGCAATAAACCTTCATTATGGCATTGCTCCCAAATACCGTGGTAATGACACCCTTTTCTGGGCCTTGTTCAACCATGATTATGAAAACCTGGGCGGATGTATCCACCATATAGATTGTGGCGTGGATACGGGTAATATATTGGCTGAAGTCTACCCCCCTTTACATTCTACAGATACTGAATTAAGTATTGGAATCAAGACATCCCAACTGCTGGGCATAGCCATGGTCAACTATATCAAGGCCCAAGAAAAAAGTCAATGCCCCATATTGGGAAAACCTCAAAAACAAAAAGGGAAAAATTACCATTATTCAGAACGTACATTTTCAAAAAGTGTAAAGCTTCTACTGAGATCAAAAAGGTATTTGCCCGCAATCCCTGAAAGGCCCCAAAAGATGATTACCTATTTCAAAAAAGAGACCGTCAATATCTTTGCCTAAGGAAAACGGACGCTTAAACCAGGATGAATAATATCATCAACAACTTTTTAATTAGCAAAGAAAGCTATCAAAAAATTAGAATCGCTAGACCTCTAATAAGTGTTATTTATTTTATTAAATTGTAGTAAACATAAACCCAAGATAACATGGCTTTCTATCATCGACTGGGAAAAATCCCTCCAAAACGTCACACACAGTTTAGACAGGCCGATGGCAGCTTATACAAAGAAGAGTTGGTCAGCTCAAAAGGCTTTTCTGGCATATACTCTACCCTCTACCATATTTATAACCCCAATGAGGTGCGTGAAATACATAGGCCAAAACCTTATCATTGGGAAATCGCCAAAGACTATGGCCTTCGACAAACCCATCTTAATACCTCTGATGTAAAAACCACTGGAACAGACTATTTACATAGTCGAAGGATACTCCTAAAAAACAAAGATGTGATGATGGGGATCTGCGTGCCAGATAGCCATAAAATGGATTACTATTTTAAAAATGCCGATGGAGACGAACTTGTTTTTGTCCATGAAGGCAGCGGACAATTAATTTCCCAATTTGGAAAAATAGATGTAGAGGCAGGCGATTATATTGTCATTCCAAGAACCACCATTTATCGCTTCAAATGGAAAAAAGGCCCTATCAAACTGCTTATCATCGAATCAGCAAGCCCTATAGAAACGGTCAAGCGCTACCGAAACGAACTTGGCCAACTTCTGGAACATTCCCCGTATTGTGAAAGAGATATCAAAGTTCCTGACAAGTTGGTTTTGGAGAAGGAAAAAGGAGAATACTTAGTGCAAATCAAAAAACACGGGCAATTACATCCATATTCCTATATCCATAGCCCCTTCGATATTGTAGGATGGGACGGATATTTATATCCCTATGCCCTCTCCATAAAGAATTTTGAACCTATTACAGGGCGGATTCATCAACCACCGCCAGTACACCAAACTTTTCAGGCAGCAGGATTTGTCATTTGCTCTTTTGTGCCCAGGTTGTTTGATTATCATCCATTGTCCATTCCGGCTCCTTACAATCACTCCAATATAGATTCGGATGAAGTGCTCTATTATGTAGACGGAGAGTTTATGAGTCGCAAAGGAATCGACCGGGGCTCTTTTACTATTCATACAGGTGGCCTGCCGCATGGTCCACATCCCGGAATGGTAGAAAAAAGTATTGGGGCTACTAAGACAGAAGAGACTGCTGTGATGCTGGATACATTCAACCCATTATATTTGACACAGGATGCACTGAGGTATGTGGACAAAAATTATCCAATGAGCTGGACTGAATAGTTTTCCATCAATTCTGGCCAGGCTATGAATAATAAGATTGGACAATACCCCTTTATCCTGCGCTTATTTCTGTATCTTTGCAGCTTAAAATCAACCAATATCTCATGAGGCTTCATTCCAACACCGTTTACGGGGTAGTCAATGCCATCGATCAAATATTCAACGAACAACAATATGCCGATAAGGTCATCGAGAGAACCTTGAAATCCAATCCAAAATGGGGATCAAGGGATCGTGGGTTTATCGCGGAATCATCCTATGAAATGGTCCGTTGGTGGCGCTTGATCAATGAAGTCAGTCCGACAGATGACCTTTTCCATTTATTTGCTACTTACTGGCTGATGCAAGGCAATGAATTACCTCCTTGGAGGGAATTTGAAGGGGTCGATGCGATTAAAATCAAGGAGCGCTATGAGTCTATAGACAGTCGGGCCATTTTACAATCCATTCCGGACTGGATGGATGAAATGGGTGAAGAACTTTTGGGTGAAAAATGGGACCGGGAAATCGACGCACTTAATGAGCAGGCCCAAGTGGTCATCAGGGTGAACAGCCTCAAAACAAGTAAAGAGGACCTGATGAACCGTTTGAAGGAGGATGGCGTGGAGACCTTTGCTCCTAAAGGCTATAAGGACGCTTTGGTATTGGCCAAAAGACAAAATATCTTCAGAAACCCTGCATTCAAAGAAGGCCTTTTTGAGGTGCAGGATGCTTCTTCTCAGCTGGTAGCTGCTGCGCTGGATGTACAGCCAGGCATGAGAGTCATAGATGCTTGTGCTGGTGCAGGAGGCAAATCGCTTCACTTAGCCACTTTGATGGAAAACAAAGGTCGTATCCTTTCCATGGATGTCGAAGAATGGAAATTGAAAAACACAAAGCTAAGAGCCAGAAGAAATGGTATCAGCATCATTGAAACCAAAACCATAGAGGGGAGCAAAACCATCAAGCGCTTAAATGAATCAGCAGATAGGTTATTATTGGATGTGCCGTGTTCTGGAATGGGCGTATTAAGAAGAAACCCAGATACCAAATGGAAAATTTCTGAAGCATCCATTGGCAATGTCCAAAAAATCCAACAGGAAATCCTGCAAGGATACTGCAATATGGTCAAGCCTGGTGGGATGATGATCTATGCTACCTGCAGCATTTTCCCTTCAGAAAACCAAATGCAAGTGGAGCAATTTCTGCAAAGTGAAAAAGGAAAGCACTTTGAACTCCTTGAAGATCAAAAAGTTCTTGCTCACGAAAGCGGATTCGATGGATTTTATATAGCCAAACTACAACGAAAGTAAATTTGGCATCGCAGGGAAAATATACTATTTGAGAGTGATTTCCCTGCGGTTTACCTTTATCTCTTATTTTTTGGTTTCCAAAGATTATTCCTTGAAGGCGTAATTTATTCACGAAATATTAAATTATTTTTTAGCTATCATTGATTCACATTCAAAATTGTTTGTATCTTTGACGGGCAAATAGGGTTCCTTAACCAAATTTGCCATGAATCTAAACACCGATAAATTCCTCTTCGAAGCACTCACCTATGATGACGTGCTTTTGGTTCCCGGATACTCAGAAGTATTGCCGCGAGACACCAACACCTCCACTCAACTTACTAAAAAAATCAGGTTAAACATTCCTTTGGTTTCAGCAGCCATGGATACCGTTACCGAAGCTGAATTGGCTATTGCCATCGCTTTGGAAGGAGGACTTGGTTTTATCCACAAAAACATGACCATTGAGCAGCAAGCCGCTCAAGTCAGAAGGGTAAAACGTTCTCAAAGCGGTATGATCTTGGATCCTATCACCTTACAGGTGGATGCCATTGTCAAGGATGCTGAAGGTATTATGAGAGAATATCATATTGGTGGTATTCCAGTAGTGGACAAAGACAGAAATCTTAAGGGAATTATCACCAACAGGGACTTGAGATTCATCAAAGATCAACAAAAACCTGTTAAGGAGATCATGACCTCCGACAATCTTATTACTGCTAAAGCAGGGATCACCCTGGAACAAGCAGAAGAGATTCTTCAAGAATATAAAATCGAAAAACTTCCAATCATCGACGAGGACAATAAACTTACAGGCTTGATCACCTATAAGGATATCCTCAAAAGAAAAGATAAGCCAAACGCTTGTAAAGATGAGTATGGCCGTCTAAGAGTGGGAGCTGCTGTTGGGGTGACTGCAGATATTGTGGATCGTGTACAGGCCCTTAAAGATGCTGGAGTGGACGTGGTTTCCATTGACACTGCTCATGGCCACTCTAAAGGAGTTATCGACACTTGTAGAAAAATTAAAGAGACCTTCCCTGATCTGGAAGTTATCGTTGGAAATATCGCTATGCCTGAAGCAGCAAAAGCCCTTGCCGATGCAGGTGCTGATGCAGTAAAAGTAGGTGTAGGACCAGGAAGTATCTGTACTACCAGGGTTATTGCTGGTGTAGGGGTTCCCCAACTATCTGCCGTATTCGAATGCGCCAAGGCGCTTGAAGGAACAGGAGTACCTGTAATTGCAGATGGTGGTATCCGCTATTCTGGTGACTTGGTGAAAGCAGTAGCTGCTGGAGCCAGCTCTATCATGATCGGATCATTATTGGCAGGAACTGAAGAAGCTCCGGGTGAAATGATCATTTACCAAGGAAGGAAATTCAAGACCTATAGAGGAATGGGGTCTTTGGAAGCCATGGAATCGGGATCAAAAGACCGTTATTTCCAAGATGCTGAGGACAATATCAAGAAATTGGTTCCTGAAGGGATTGTAGGAAGGGTAGCTTTCAAAGGCTTGGTAGCTGAGGTGCTTTACCAGCTGGTAGGTGGACTGCAGGCCGGTATGGGCTATTGTGGCACACAGACGGTAGAAGACTTAAAGAAAAATGGCAAATTTGTAAAAATCACTGCTGCTGGAGTTCACGAATCCCACCCGCATGATATCAGCGTAACTAGGGAAGCTCCTAACTATAGCGCAAAAGGTTAATATCCAACACATATTTATTATTTAAAATGTCATCTGCCTCCAGCGGATGACATTTTTTTTGATCATCATCTAAGCGAGACTAAAAGACGCATCAAAGTGGGCTAAGTGGAAAATTCGGGAGACCAGAATATTTTAGTTTTGATTTGCGCTGTTTATTATCCTTTAGTTTATTTACCGCAGACGGGTAAAGATGAACACAAATAAGGTTATCCATTAATGATAAATCTATGCGCATCATTTTTATGTGTCGTATCAAGGATGCGCCCTTGAGAGCTAAAAACTAGAGGCTCAGGCTCAAGCGGCATTAGGCTCTAATAATTTGAAAAAGCCAAAGTAAAGTAATAAAAAACTTTCTTTGTTTCCTGTTGTACTTTGCCTGGATAATAATCATATGGCTATATTCTTGAAAGTAATGGATGTATGTAAATGAATATTGAATTAAGCACCTAAACTATCAAGTATGTGATCATTCAATCTAAATATACAGGCACAAAAAAAGCGTAAAGGTTTCCCATTACGCTCAAATCACATCTTTCTTTTAGGCTAATCAATCCCCAAGAAGTCCACTTCGAAAACTAATACAGAATGCGCTGGAATCCTTTCAAATTCTCGGCTTTGATACGCGTATGTTGAAGGAATTAAATACACTGCTTTGGATCCACTTCTGATTCTTTTAGAGGCAATTGAAAATCCTGGTATAGCATCAGATGTACCTACAGTAAATTGTAAAGGACTATAAGTATCGCCTTCTTCATGAAGATCATTATCTTCTGCCACCGATTGAATATTGGTGTCAAAAACAGTGTCATCTATCAACTTTCCCACATAATTGACATAAACTTCATTTCCATTAATAGGACGAGAACCAACTCCTTCTTCTTGAACAATAATTACCACCCCGCTTGGATCATGGATTCTATATAGACTGTCTATTTCTGCTACCTCTAAATATTCGGCGATTTTTACACTATCGATCTTCAAATACTTCTCCGCATCATAAGTAGGCCCAACATTATAAGGGTTATTAGGTTCACATGATATCATGCCTGCAACCAGTACCGAGGCCAGTAATCCTAAAATATACTTTTTCATATTATTCTCCAGTTTCACTATCATCCTCAATATCCTTATCCACTTCTATTAGATCCAGGTCAAACATCAATACGGAATTGGCTGGGATTCTACTTCCCTGATCGACATTTCCATAACCATAGTAAGAAGGCATAATGACCCTTGCTCTATCACCTTCTTCCATTTTGGATAGTCCTAACAAGAAACCATATATATAATCGTTGTCATGTAAGTACTTAATTTCCAAAGGGACATAATCTCTATTAGAATTATAAATACGATTATCTCTGGCTATATCCTCATTAGAAGAATCAAATACGCTTTCATTCAACAACATTCCGGTATAATCCACATGCAAGGTATCACCCTCTTCTGGCTCAATCCCAGAATAAGACTTATGCTCCCACAAAACCACTATACCCGTATTCTCATCTTGATCCATCTCTACATATGGATAATCCGATGTGGAGAGATACTCATCGATTTTCTCCAGATCGCGCTGGTAGATCTCTTGTGGTGTTTCCTGTTCCTCCAAACAAGAAGTCAGCACCCCTGAGATCAGGAGTGCTGACAAGATTATTTTAATACTATTCATTGATTTATTTCTGAACATCAAGTACTTCTACGTCAAAAATCAAGATAGAGTTCGGCTTAATTACTTCACCTGCTTGTCTTGGACCATAAGCAAGGGTAGAAGGGATCAATAACTTGGCCTTGCTACCACCTTTAAGCAATTGCAAACCTTCATCCCAGCCTGGGATCACACGACCTTTTCCTACCATTACATTAAATGGCTCGTAAGGACGATTTTCGTTAAAGATCTCGTTTTCTTTGGCTACTTCTTCTACACTGGTATCGAAGATTGTTCCATCCAAAACATAACCGGTATAGTTCACAGAAACCGTATTACCTTCTTCTACAGCTTCACCATCTCCTGCTTCCTCAATGATATAGAAAAGGCCAGATTCAGTTTTTGTAGCATTAAGATCGTTCTCAGCCATATAGTCCTGGATCATTTTGATATCAGTGGCCAATTGCGCTTCAGAAGCCTCTTCTTGCTTGGCACGTTGCTTTTCTTGCACCTTGCTCATGAAATCTTCCATTTCGGATTCATCCAAGATATCAGTTACACCGATATTCAAGGTTACATTTTCATCAGGAGTCAAGAATGGAGGAGTGTTCATTTCACCAAAAATTTTAGATGCAGCAGCGGTAAACTGGATGCTGTCACCTTTTTTAAGGCCAGAAAAAATCTCGTCGATTGCTGGTCTTACTTTGGTAGTATCATACCTTTTAATGGAATCATTGTGCATCATATAAGCCGGTGCACCATTTTCAATACTAGAAAGAAAAACAGAATCTTTGGCATTTTTTGCGGTAAATTCATAGATCACAAATTGGCCGTTTTCTGGTTTCTGAGATCCTTCTTCAAGATAAGTATACTCGGTACCATCTTCTGTTGTTTTCGTCTTGTTACAAGAAACAATCCCTAAGGACAATGCCAGCACACTTGCTGACAACATCATGCTTTTAATGTTTTTCATTGACTAATTCTAGTTGATTTAACAATCTTTGTTGATTATCTTTTATTAATTTTTCAAACTTTTCTATGGTCTCCTTTAAAGACAAATCGGATTTTCCTCCGGCGGCATTTTTATGCCCACCACCATCAAAGTATTTCGCGGCAAATTGGTTGACCGCGACATCTTCAGTGGAGCGGAAAGAGATTTTCACACCATCTTTTCTTTCTGTAAACATGGCAGCTATTTTGACGCCATCCAAGGAAAGTGCGTAGTTTACCAAGCCTTCTGTATCACCGGTGCGAGAATCATATTTTTTCAAATCCCTTTTGCTGATCCAAAAATAGGCTGTATTCAATTCCGTATGAATCACTAATCTTCTACTTAAAGCAAAACCTATAAATTTAAGACGGTTTACGGAATTTGTATCATATATCAGACGGGAAATTTTTGCATTATCTGCACCAAGGCCTATGAGCTCAGCAGTCACACAGTGCACATGCTTGGTCGTATTGGGGTGGCGGAAACCGCCGGTATCGGTCATGATTCCCGAATAAAGACAATCTGCAATATCACTATCGATCAAGTCTTTTTCTCCCATCTTGACGATCAGGTCATATACCAGCTCACAAGTAGCCGCGGCTTCAGTACTCCAGTACCTAAAGTCTGCGAAATCTTCCGGATCCAAATGGTGGTCGATATTGACCTTGACCGCTTTAGAATCTCTGACCAATTCACCCAGTTCATGGATTCTTTTCAGACATGAAAAATCCAGGCAAATGATCATATCTGCAACGGCCACTTTTTCAGTTATCTCCTCCTGATGATCCTTGTCCTCATAGTTCAATACTTCATCATTACCTTTCATCCAATATAAAAAGGACGGATAATCCGATGGAGTAATCACGGTTACCTCATGATTTTTTTTCTTGAGATAATTACCCATACCCAACGAAGAACCTAATGCATCTGCATCGGGCTTATGATGGGTGGTGATTACAATTTTCTTGGGCGAGGACAGTAGTTTTTTAAATGACTCTAACTCTAGCATCTACATTATTTTAGTAGCACTTTCAACACTACACAAGATGCAAAGGTCATTATAATTTTTTAAAATTCCCAATTTACACAAACCCCTAAAATAGAGGAACATAAGGTGATTTTCCGTTCATATATTCTATCTTTCCGTTAAAAACACTATTTTTGCAGCGGAAAATAAACCTTATACTATCAATTAATCAAAGATGGCAAATAATAGAACATTCACCATGATTAAACCTGACGCTTTTAGCGCAGGAAATGCTGGAGCGATCCTAAAAATGATCGAAGAAGCTGGATTCAAAATTGTAGCCATAAAAGCTACTCAGTTGACAGCTGAATTGGCCGGGAAATTTTATGAAGTTCACAAAGAAAGACCTTTTTATGGTGACCTATGTACCTATATGTCTTCAGGTCCTATTATCGCAGCCATCTTGGAAAAAGACAATGCAGTAGAAGATTTTAGAAAACTAATCGGTGCTACCAATCCAGCAGAAGCCGCTGAAGGTACGATCAGAAAATTATTTGCCAAGTCTATAGAAGCCAATGCGGTGCACGGTTCTGACTCTGATGAAAATGCTGAAATCGAAGGAAACTTCTACTTCAACCAGTTCGAGAGAGTACTTTAATCTTTCGACAAAAAATTCAACTCCTTGGGCAAACGCTCAGGGAGTTTTTTTTTATTCACAGGCCCCTTCGGTCCAACTTTTAAGACCATTGGCAGCAGCCACACAATCATTGGAATAGGTCTTTCCATCACAACCACATACGGGCTGATAGATCTCAATACAAGCAACTGAAGGATCAACCTTTTCAGGATCAATACAATCACTTGCAAGGGTATCATCTTCATTATTGCATTGGAAGCCGAGAAGAAAAACGGCAAACACAGCAAATAGAATAGGAGTTTTCATTGTTCTTTCTTTTTAATCTCTACGAGATATAGTGCCTCTTTCGCTACATGATAACTTAAATTTCCTTATAAATCAATCTGCCTACAAATTAGTCATGCCCCATACCTTTAATCAAAGCTATTGGCAACAAAATAAAGCCATGGAGAAATTAATAAAGAAGAAAATGCGCTAACAAAGGACAACAAGGGTGGCAGCGAAGAACGCTAAGTTTTTTTTTGATCCGCTCTCTAAAATATTTTCTGTGACCTCTGCGAATCCTTGGCTGGCTTCGCGTGAACCAATTCCGCGTAAAGAACTGTAAGGGTCGAGCAAATAACACTAAACTCTGTTTTTATCTACCACTTTAAACACTCAGCGAACTCTGCACATCTTAGTGCGCTCTGCGAGAAAAGAGCTCCTTTGAAAAAGATAGCACAAAGAACGCAAATCACTTCTTTTATTAAGGGAACTAATCACTTAACTAGCTCTGAGATGATTAACGAATTCCGCGAAAAAGAAATTGAATTAACACTACTCAGCGGTTTCTTCTTTCTTCTTAAAAAACACCTGCCTGATCCACCTTGGCAAAAAGACCGCTCCCAAAAGCAAATAAGGATAATAAGAGAACATTCTCCACAGGATACTGGTAACAAAGGTGTAATTGGACAGGAATCCATAAAAGAACTGGGCAAAGAAAAACTCTGCCGTACCGCTACTGCCAGGAGTAGGGGATACCATCATAACGATCCACATGATAATCTGTCTGGCAAATACAATAATATGTTCATTAAAGCTGATGTCTACATATGCAGTAATCAGGGCATTGAGCATCAGGTATCTGGAACACCAAATAAAAATAGTTGCTAAGGAAATGGTCAGCCAATAGTTGGCCTTTTTACCTTGCAGCTCCTTGCTGGACTCAATTATCTGATCCCCGTATTCACTGGCATTATGTTTCCATTTTCTGATCCACCTGATACTAAATATCTTCAGTAAAATCCATTTAAACACCCTTGGTCTATAAAACAAGGCCGCCGCCATGACTAATGAATACAAGGCGTAAAGAAAATAGCTGACCCAAAAGATATAACTTAAACTATTGTCCAGTCTTAATTCCAGTACTTTACTATCGGGGAATATATATCCTTGTGCGAAATACAGGACAATTGGCGCACCAATAACGAAAAATAAGTTGTCCAAGATTGCTGTAACCATTACATAGGCAATAGCTTTCCCTAGCTTGATCCCTTCCTTATGCAAAATAAAAACAGCCACTGCAGTACCACCTACGATAGAAGGGGTGACAGCAGAAGCAAATTCCCATAATATAATTACATATATAGCCCTTACCCATGTAAGCTTCTTATCGGTAATTTCCCTAATACGAAAAACATATCCGGCATCTCGCATAAAAATCACCAAAAAAGCGACGAAAAGTGAAAATAAGGAAGCATCAAAAACACTGCTCAAATTCTCTTTGGTTATCGAAGGATCCAAATAAAACATCAGGAACACAATACCTATCCCGATCAAAATTGGAATCCAAACCTTATTTGGGTTTAGTGTTTTGAAAATTTCTTTATTATCTAATCTCATAAATGCTAAGCCTGAACTCCCTCTGTTTTCTCCACCCAAAAATTATTAAATCCTTCTCCCAGCTTAATGGTCACGAGCGATAACTGCAATAATTCAAGTATCGCCAGAAAAGTATAAATCACAAATATCTTATCAGGCTTGTATTCTATAAATTCAGAAAATGCCACATGTTTTTTAAAACTGATTTTGTCCAAGACAAAGTTTTTCTGTTGGTCGATAGTGTAGGGATATTGGACCACAGTGTGTTTTGTTTCATCAGTTCTGGCCGAGTACTTTGCCATTACCCTTTGGAAAACCTTAAGGATTTTATACAAATCTATATCCTGCACTTCACTCTCCACATCATCTACCTTACTCAATTCTTTAAGCTCGGCAGCGATATTTCCCCTTTTCTCCTTGCTCATCCTTTCTGCCTCCATATCTGAAAGCTCACTGATCACCGACTTGTACTTTTTGTACTCCAATAAATGGCGGATCAGTTCTTCTCTTGGATCGATCTCTTCGCCATTTTCGTCCAATTCAGGTCTTGGGATCAGTAATTTACTTTTGATCTTCATCAAAGTAGCTGCTACCAATATGAATTCACTGGCCACTTCGATTTCCATTTTCTCCAAATGTTGCAGGTAATCCAGGAAATCATGGGTGATTTTTGAAATGGGAATATCATAGATATCCAGCTCATCGCGCTCGATAAAGAACAGCAATAAATCGAAGGGTCCCTCAAAAAGCGGTAATTTGATCTCGAAACTCACTGGATAGTATTAAATTTCTCTTAATTTTGCGATCGAATTGATTATCAAAGATATTACATAAATACAAAAATCTATACGAGACGGTTCAAAATCCGCAAGATTTATTTCAAGAGGAAAGATTGGCTAAATTTTAGCTATATTGAAACAATTGAACCTTAGTCTCAGTTATCATTGCCAAACGGTATCAATCTGCCATGTTAATAGAACCAGGGAAACTTCTTGCTCAAATCAACTCCCCGGATGAATTGAAAAAATTCAGCAGGGATCAACTCGTACAAATTTGCGAGGAGTTGCGCCAATACATCATTGACTCTGTTTCCGTCTATGGCGGCCACTTTGGCGCGAGCTTGGGCGTGGTTGAATTAACCGTTGCCTTGCATTATGTATTAAACACCCCTTCAGACCAACTGGTTTGGGATGTGGGCCATCAAGCTTATGGACACAAAATCCTTACAGGTAGAAGGGGGGAATTCCATACCAACAGGCTATATAAGGGAATCTCAGGGTTTCCTAAAAGAAAAGAGAGCGAATACGACAGTTTTGGTGTAGGCCATTCCAGCACCTCTATCTCTGCCGCCTTGGGAATGGCCATGGCCTCCAAGTACAAGGGAGATGATTTAAAACAGCATGTAGCCGTAATAGGTGATGGATCCATGACAGGGGGAATGGCCTTTGAAGCCATGAACCATGCGGGTATCTCAGACACCAATATGATCATTATCCTTAATGATAATTGCATGTCTATCGACCCTAATGTCGGTGCACTTCGGGATTATCTGACGGATATTACTACCTCTCAAACTTATAATAGGTTTAAAGACGATCTATGGAGGATCTTGGGCAAATTCAGCAAGTTTGGTTCCAGTGCCCAAGAAATTATCTCTAAGGTAGAAGGTGCAGTCAAATCTGCCCTGCTCAAACAAAGTAATCTTTTTGAATCGTTAAACCTTCGCTATTTCGGCCCAGTGGATGGCCATGATGTCAACCATTTGGTAGAAGTGCTTAATGATCTCAAAAAAATACCAGGGCCTAAAATCCTTCATTGCCTGACGGTAAAAGGGAAAGGTTATGACCTGGCAGAAAAAGATCAAACCAAATGGCATGCTCCTGGAAAGTTTGACAAAATCACCGGTGAGATTTCCAAAAAAATATACGATACCCCGCAGCCACCTAAATACCAAGATGTATTTGGACACACTTTAGTAGAATTGGCTGAAGAGGATGATAAAATCATGGGTATTACCCCAGCAATGCCTTCAGGATCATCTATGAATATCATGATGAAGGCCATGCCGGACAGGGCTTTTGATGTAGGTATTGCCGAGCAACATGCAGTAACTTTCTCTGCAGGCCTGGCCACCCAAGGCCTAAAGCCCTTCTGTAATATTTACAGTACTTTCATGCAGCGTGCCTATGATCAGGTGGTCCATGATGTCTGCTTACAAAATCTTCCAGTAGTTTTCTGCTTGGACAGAGCCGGATTTGCAGGTGCAGATGGCCCTACTCACCATGGTGCCTACGATATCGCCTATTTCCGTTGTATCCCTAATTTGGTCATAAGTGCCCCAATGAATGAGGAAGAGCTAAGGAACATGATGTTTTCAGCTTCCAAATATGAAGGACCTTATTCCATTAGATATCCTCGTGGACAAGGTGTAATGCCTGATTGGAGAAAACCAATGAGAGAGATTCCTACGGGACAAGGACGTATAATCAGGGAAGGAGAGGATGTGGCCATTTTGACCATTGGACATATAGGTAATTACGCTGTTGAGGCTTGTGAAAAGCTGGAAAAGGACGGCTTAAACCCTGCTCACTATGATATGCGCTTTGTGAAACCACTGGATGAATCTTTGCTTCATGAAGTCTTTGGCAGATTCAAAAAGGTAATTACTGTAGAAGACGGCTGTCTCATGGGAGGATTTGGAAGTGCAGTACTGGAATGGATGATGGACCATGACTATCAGGCCCAAGTAAAAAGACTAGGGATTCCTGATGCGGTCATTGAACATGGTACGCAACTAGAACTCCATAGAGAATGCGGTTTCGATCCAGAAGGAATAACCCAAGCAGTAAAAAAGTTAGCTGATCCCATATCAGTGGAAAAATAAAAATTCTAGGGCCCTCATCAGGGCTCTTTTTTTTTATGAGAGATTTAGAGAAAGGCATTATTAAACTTGAGCTAGTTTTTAATCTGTATATCCACTATTACACCAGTAAACTTGTTTCTCACAGCCTGTCCAGATTTATCGAGAGATTCCACAGATCTACCTGGCGGAAGATAGATTCGCACGGAATAAAATATCGTTTCTTTGGACTTTTGTATTCTTACTGAAAGAATATTTTATTTACAAAAAGCTACTGGTGTCTTTGCGGATATACAGATTAAATTTTTACTAGTCCATACAAATGAAATTGATCGATAATTTTCACCTCTTTTTACTTCAAATCCATAGGTCTTCTTTCTTGCTTAGCTTATGTGTTCTAAATATTTTATTCTGTTTTTTAATATCAATATTATTTTCAGAAATAGGAGAGAGTGATGTGGCTAAAATCAATTATTTGGAGGAAGAATCATTGACGAATATTTTTCTTTTTACTGTCATTATAGCCCCATTTTTGGAAACCTTTCTTTTTCAATTTCTCATCATCGAAACGGTGCTGTTTATATTCAATAAATTTCGGATTAGCCACAGCATTTATTTTGCAATTGCCATTTCTTCTCTCGCTTTTGGCTTATCTCATTCTTATAATTTATATTATGTACTGTTTACGCTTTTGGCAGGAGTATTATATGCTTCTTTTTATTTATTGGCTAAGAAAAGACATGATCTCAATGGGTATCTTACAGTAGTGCTGATACATGCATGCACTAATTTCTTTGGGTTCATTCTTATGGATGTACTAAAACTTAATCTTTAAACCTAGATAGTAAACCGCTCATTTTTTTTTGTAAGGAAGTCAGCAAACAAATCAATTATTTTTATGATCAGACTATAGGGACCTACGACAACACAATGAATTGGAAAACGATTCTTATTCTATATTTGATATTAATGGTGTATAATCATTTTATAGTAGATTCCATTGCTTATTATTTTGAAGTAACGGGGGAAACGCCTGATTTTCAAAGTTCAGATTGGGAAGATTTGCTAGGACTCTTAATAATAGCTCCCTTCTTAGAAGAACTTATCTTTAGGGCGTATTTAAGTGGATATGTCAAGCACTATTTGTTTATTGTTATTCCGATAATAATTTCCTCATTGCTTAATTTTTCATGGATTATCTGGATCATTCTTTTTTCTGGAGCCTTGATCACCTTGTTTTATATGGAAAGTATTAATGGTAAAGATGGAAGCAAGATTTCAAAAAAATTACTTTATCTATCCATATTGTTTATATCCGTCCTTTTTGCCTTCAGTCACTTAAAAACCATAGAAGGGGATTCAGATTTAAACCGATATTTGGTTGTACTGATGGCTTTTGTTCCAGGAGGTATATTTTTATCTTGTATCAGACTTGAAAAAGGGCTTTGGACTGCCATGCTTTTTCATAGCCTAATAAACTTTACTGTTTTGAGTTTGAATTCAATACTTTAATCAAATTTTTCATAAAATTAGAATTTCTATTTGCATATTATGAATTTCACTTTTTCCCATAAGAAATTAACTGATGGGAAATTATATTTAATCTATTTGGGGATTTTTGTAGTGTTATTACTATTCGAGTTCTTTGTGGTTGACCGGGCGGCAAGTTTTTTTGAGGTAGCTGGAAATGATCAAACTTTTGAAACTTTAAGTTATTCTGGGGTTTTAAGCGCATTGATGATTGCTCCGGCAATAGAAGAGCTTTTCTTTAGAGGTTATCTAAATGGATTAAGAAAGCATTATTGGTTAATTACTCCTCAGGTTTTATTGGGCATAATTATATTGCCCGAATGGACGATTGAAATATCAATAGGTTTTCTGTTTTTACTATGCCTTATATTAACTGATAGATATCGTGTGGATGATCAGGTAAGGATATCAAAACTTCTGTTTTATGTTTCAATGCTTTTTAGTTCGGTTTTATTTTCTTTATTCCATTTGAGTAAAGTCAACCACCATTCAGGATATATTAGTTTTTTATTTGTAATGGTAGCAATGCTTCCTGTAGCTGTATATTTTTCATATATTCGATATAATTCAGGATTAACATCAGCAATAATCACTCATATGTTGTATAACGCAACGGCTTTAACCATAAATACTTTTATCTATAGTTCCTAAGATTAGCCCACCAAATAATACCAGCCAACCAAGCTGCCGAAGGAAAGTGGGATGCCTATACCTACCAGCAATGAAGCCAGTTTGGTGTTGAGATCATGGTTGATGGCGATGATGGAGCCGGTAATCATAGGTGCCATAGCGGTTTCCATTACGCTAACCTTATAAAGGATGCCGTCGGTAGGCAATAATAATTGATAGACAAAGAATATCAGGCAGGGGATCAGCAATAATTTATAGCCCAGCCCGTACCATAGTGGCCTTAGGGAAAGGGTCTCGGCGTTGATTTTTACCTGAAGGCCTACGGAAATCAGGGCCAATGGGGTCAAGGTAGCTGCAAATGCCTGTAGGATCTCATGCATGGTTCCGGAGAACTCCCAATGGAAAATATTCATACCCAAGGCAATCAAGAAAAAGATAAAAGGGGGGAAGGTCAGGATTTTTTTGGTGACATCCCTTTTACGTTTCTTTTCATGCCCATAGATGGAGGCTACGATGATGGCAATGCTGCTGACAATGATAAATGAACCCGCTTGGTCTACCAAAAGGGCAATTTTCAATCCTTCTCCCCCATACAATGCTTCGATGATCGGAAAACCTATAAAGGAGGTATTGGCCAATCCTGGAACGATGATCAAGCAGCCAGTAGTGGTTTTGCTCCAACCCAACTTTTTTCCCAAACTCCCGAAGAGCAGCCAGGATATTCCAAAGCTGATCCAAGCGGTGAGCACTGGAAGCAAAAGGCTTAAAGACAGCTCTGTGTCAGGAATATGCAGTAATGCCAATGCCGGCAATACAATATAAATCAAATAGGTATTGAGTGTCTTGGGTGCGTCTTTGGGCAATTCCTTGAGTTGCTGTAATAATATGCCAATGATTAAGCAGAGAATGACAAGAATGATATTGGTCATAAATTAAAAATTATAGCAGTTTTTCAGAATTATTAACAGAAATATAACCTGTTATTATTCAATGTTTTATTTATCTGTATTTTATTTGAAATAATAAAAAGAACAAGATGATGACCAAAGTAGTACCGATGCTGATCGGAGACCAACGTATTATTCAATTATCCCAATTGTCCATAGATCAGGAAAATGACCTGAGAAGCTTTTTACCAAAGAACACTGTAAAGAAAATCAATTTTCAGGGAATCGAACTCACAGATTGTATAGATTTTGAAACCTATGAATACTGGCTGAATATCATACAACTGCACCAAGATAGCACATACAGTATTTGGGATTTATAAATTAAAGCATCCCGAAATTTTTTCTTTTCTGAGTAAAATACTCCTCCAACTGTGGGTATACATTGCTTTTTGCTTCAGGAATTCCTGCAAGTGTAAGATTCATATCCCCTTTTACACTATTGTCCACCACCTCTAAGGTCTCTATGAGGAAAATCAATTCCTGCAGGGTCAAGGGTTTTTTGGATTTTTCTGGACTGAGATCAAATTCATTACCGTAAAAATCCACTACCTCATAATAGATTTTGCCATCCAAAGGCGCCGCATAAATACTCATTTCCTCTCCCCACTGGCTTTCTGGGTAAGAAAGCTTGGCCAGCAAGGCTGAAGGGCCTGTGCCATCGAAATAGCTCTTAGGGGCAAATTCAAAATCAATCATAGCAATCTCTTGTTGAACCCAAAGTTAGGATAAATGCAAAGTTTATTCAAACTGACCTATGTGTTAATACGCCCCTTTGATTTTATTTAACTATTGTGTTTTTATTTCTATTCCTTAGATGAAAAGAAATAAGATATTCAACAGTATATAATTGACTGGCCTTTGGAGGCCCGGTATTGTGGAAGTTGAGGTGAGTTTTAAGAAAATGAGTTAGCTCGTGCATTGCGGGGACGAGCGTAAAGAAAACAGGCAGTGACTGATTTTAACGAGTAACAAACCTACAGGAAAGGCAGTCTCGTTTACAAGGTCTTATCTCTAACCATAGAGCTCGTACCGACTAGACCTATTTATTGTTAGAAATATACAAAACTTAGATAAAAGCACCATTTCAGACATACATAAAACTCTATTTGTCAGTAGACAAGGCCGATATTCCTTTTGAAAAAAGGCGAATATAAAGTGCCATTTTAAAGGTCGCAAAAATCATAATTACTTCATCTTTGGGCTTTTTTAAAATAAATAAGCATCTGCTTGAATAAAGGCAAAATCAAAATTTCGGAAAAAGTATTTTTTTTGCATTAATAATTTATGTAGAAGCAATTTCTCAATCAATTGGATAATACATTGTTTCGAACTAATTTTGGGCAGCCAAAAATATATCCGTTATTTCCGGCTTAACCATAGGGGATGACGGGAAAGCCCCAATTTATTTTGGACAGAAAAATACTGTAAAAATAAGCGCATACTCATGAAAAGAGACCAGGTAATATTTGACCTAATCCAAAAAGAAGAAGATCGTCAGAAAAGAGGTATTGAATTGATCGCCTCAGAGAACTTCACCAGCAAGCAGGTGATGGAAGCTGCCGGTAGTGTATTGACCAATAAATATGCTGAAGGACTTCCAAAGAAGCGTTACTACGGAGGTTGTGAAGTAGTGGATGATATTGAGCAAATTGCCATCGACCGTGCCAAGGAGCTTTTCGGTGCTACTTGGGCCAATGTTCAGCCTCACTCAGGAGCACAGGCCAATGCAGCCGTATTCTTGGCTTGCTTGAACCCAGGTGATAGCATTCTAGGCTTTGATCTTTCTCATGGTGGTCACCTTACCCATGGCTCTCCAGTTAACTTTTCGGGCAAAAATTATAAGCCTAACTTTTATGGTGTAGAAGAAGAGACCGGCGTGATCGATATGGACAAAGTAGCTGAAAAAGCTAGAGAAGTTCAGCCAAAATTGATCATTTGTGGTGCTTCTGCTTATAGCCGTGATTGGGATTATGCTCGATTCAGGGAGATTGCAGATGAGGTTGGCGCTTTATTACTAGCGGATATCTCTCACCCTGCTGGTTTGATCGCTAGAGGACTATTGAATGATCCATTGGAGCATTGCCATATTGTGACGACCACTACGCACAAGACCCTTAGGGGTACTAGAGGGGGATTGATCATGATGCGTGAAGATTTCGACAACCCATTTGGATTGAAGAACCCTAAAGGTCAATTGAGAAAAATGACCCAATTATTGGATTCTGCTGTATTCCCTGGCATGCAAGGTGGACCTTTGGAACACATCATCGCTGCAAAAGCGATTGCTTTCCAAGAGGCCCTTTCTGACGAATACATGGAGTATGTTCTTCAAGTAAAGAAAAATGCTTCCGTGATGGCTGATGCCTTCGTGAAAAAAGGATATAAGTTGATTTCTGGGGGTACAGACAATCACTTGATGTTGATCGACCTTAGAAACAAGGATCTTTCCGGTAAAATCGCTGAAGAGACTTTAGGCAAGGTGGACATCACCATCAATAAAAACATGGTACCTTTCGATACTCGTTCTCCATTTGTAACATCAGGAATGCGTATAGGTACGGCTGCCATTACCACCAGAGGCCTGAAAGAAAATGAAATGGTTAAGATTGTTGACCTGATCGATAAGGCTTTGATGAACCATGAAGATGAATCAGCCCTTGCTGAAATCAAGAAAGAAGTGAATGATTGGATGGTTCAGTTTCCATTGTACTAAGAAAAGTTAAAATTAAGTGGCATTAGATCAATACAGGGAAGAAGAGGAAGAAGAAGGAATGTCGTTTTTGGATCATTTGGAGCAATTGCGTTGGCATTTGGTCCGATCCATAGCTGCAGTACTGATATTTTCCGTGCTGGCTTTCCTTTCCAAAAGCATCGTATTCGGGCAAATTATATTAGGCCCTTCTAAAGTAGATTTCTTTACTTATAGAATGCTGTGCAAGCTGTCGGAGTCCTTAGGTATTTCGGCATTGTGCATAGACGAGCTTCCTTTTATATTGCAAAGCCGTCAGATGACCGGCCAGTTTTCCATGCACATGACATCCAGTTTGGTCGTGGGATTGATCGTCTCATTCCCATATGTATTCTGGGAAGTATGGCGTTTTATAAGTCCTGGGCTTTATGACAAGGAAAGAAAGGCTGCCCGTGGAGCTGTTTTCTTCGTAAGTTTGTTGTTCTTTATGGGAGCGGCTTTTGGGTACTATATCTTGTCCCCATTATCCATTAATTTCCTGTCCAATTATCGACTGGACCCTTCCATTGCCAATGAATTTGACATCACCTCTTATATCTCTACCTTGATCATGTTGGTCTTGGCTTCAGCGGTGATGTTCCAACTTCCTGTGGTGATTTATTTCCTATCCATGTCAGGTTTGGTTAGTTCAGCCATGCTGAAATCCTACAGAAGACATGCGGTGGTTATGATCTTGGTGCTTTCAGCCATTATTACTCCTCCTGATGTGATTAGCCAGTTGCTCATTGCGATGCCAATCCTCGTATTGTATGAAACAGGGATTATGATAGCCAAGCGTCTGGAAAAGAGAAGAAGAGAGGAAGAAGAATTAATAGAAAACGATTAATATTAGTATCATGTCCAAAAAAATAGCAATTGGTGGAGATCATGCCGGCTTCGATTATAAGCAGAAGTTGGTGCAGTATTTGAAAGAGGCAGGATTAGAAGTAAAGGACTTTGGTCCATTTACGGATGCTTCTGTGGATTATCCGGACTATGTACATCCTTTGTGTGATGCAATTGAAGGTGGTGAATTTGAGAAAGGAATAGTCGTGTGTGGAAGCGGAAATGGTGTCGCCATTACTGCCAATAAGCATCAAGGTATCCGTGCAGCCATTTGCTGGAATAAGGACCTTGCTGAGCTTTCCAGACAGCACAATGATGCCAATGTTATCTCTATCCCTGCTAGGTTTGTGCCTTATGAATTGGCGCAGGACATGGTTGAGACCTTCTTAAACACTGATTTTGAAGGAGGGAGACATGCCAATAGAGTAAATAAAATAGCTTGTCAGTAAATAAATTAGATAGGGCTATTTCAGTGGCCTGATCTAAACAAAAAGGCTTGGCAGATTTCTCTGTCAAGCCTTTTTTTGGAGTTTATACTTTTCTATTTGAAGGTATATTTCAATCCTATTCCCCCTCTCAAATAATTCTCTAAATGATTGCCGAAAATTGGACTAGCTTCGAGCAAGAAACCAAAGTTCCTGACAGAAGGGAAAGGTTTTATCAATACACCCAAAGGTATACCCAGATAAAAATGATTATGGCCATGATGATGGTCATCATGGTAGTGATGACCATCTACGCCCAAATGAAAGCCACTGTAGAAATTGACCTCCTGCTTTTGGACAAAATTATACCCAAAAGTACCTTCAATATCCAAATCATGTCCGACACCTAACCTGGCTTCTCCAAACATTTTCTTGTCTGGATCACTACCGACGGCCAAATAAGTATTGGAGCTGAGCTGGTAAATACCTGCACTGATTTGGGCTATACTCTTGTGTTGTAAAAATAGAAAAGCAGTTAATGATAATAACAAAAACTTCTTCATGATAATAAATAGTTGGTTTAGTTTTCAACACTTCAGTTGCAAACTCTTTGCCAAAATTCCTAGAAGAAGAATAGCGCGACGCTAAATTCAATTTTAGCCCTTTTCTATATTAGGCTGCTGAGTAATCTTTTCTTTCAAAAATACTTTTACCATTTCAAGCGCTTTTTCAAAATTATCATTATTGGGGATGATCAGGTCTGCATCATGCTTAAAAGGCGCTATATATTTCTCATAGGTAGGCATGACATGCTTTTCGTATCGATAAAGTACATCGTCAAGATCACATCCTCTTTCTACTTTGTCCCGCACGATCCTCCTTTTGAGTTTGATATAGTCTTTGGCATCAATGAATAATTTCAAGTCCAGTAAATCAGCCAATTCTGGAGAATACAGGACAAAAATCCCCTCCACTACCACCACAGGAGCTGGGTTAAACTCCAACATTTTGGGTATGACATTAGGCTTATTGAAGGTATATTCTTGCCGAAACACTTTTTCTCCTGTTTGGATTTTTATGATATCTGAAGCGTAAGCTTCAAAGTCAAATGAATGGGGTGTGTCGTAGTTTTCAATTCCCTGATCGTCCAAGGGTTGCTGATGAATTGGCTTATAATAGTTGTCCTGGGAGATAAGGCAAATCTCGTCTGGATCAAAAGCGTGAAGCAGCTTATTGAGAAATAAGGTCTTACCAGAAGCACTACCTCCTGTGATGCCAACTATATACGGTTTTCTCATATTCTTAAATTACCAAATACCTTGTAATCATTTTAAGCTGTCCAAAAAATCAATAAGTTTCCTGACAGCCTTTCCCCGGTGGCTGATGGCATTTTTCTCTTGCATACTTAGCTCAGCAAAAGTTTGGTCATGGTTTTCGGGTCTAAAAACAGGATCATAGCCAAATCCCCCCTCACCGGATCTGCTGTTAGTAATCTCTCCTTTTGCTATGCCTTCAAAGCTATATTCCTTTCCATCCAAAATCAGGGCAATAACGGTTCTGAACTGGGCATTCCTGTCGGATTGGTCCGCCATGTTTTCCAAGAGCAAATCAACATTCCGCTCATCACTTCTTGGCTCACCAGCATATCTTCCAGAATAAACTCCTGGGGCACCATTCAAAGCCTGTACCTCTAAGCCTGTATCATCTGCAAAACAGCTGACCTGATAGTTTTCAAAAACATGACGGGCTTTTTGAAAAGCGTTGAAGTCGAGCGTATCTCCCGTTTCAGGCAATTCCTCGTAACAACCTATTTCCTTTAGAGAAACAATTGTAAAATCATTTCCCAAGGCGGCTTTAACCTCTTCTATTTTTTTGGGATTGTTGGTAGCAAAGCAGATTTTCATAATCCAAAAATAATGATTTTTTCCTGCTCCAAAAGAAGCATGTTGCGCAAAGGTACGCCTATAATTAAAACTTAGTACCCAATTAATATTAAGGCTTTGCGAAAAGGGTTAAAATTCCTGTAATTAGGGTAATCGTTTTACCCATTAGGTGATTTAAATGAAAAAAATAACAATTTACTGTGGTTCTAATACCGGAAATAATCCAGCCTACAAAGAGGGTGCGCTGGAACTTATCCAAGAAATGATTCTTAGAAAAATGGATTTGGTCTATGGGGCTGGAAAAGTAGGCCTAATGGGTGTGATCGCAAATCAAATGCTAAGCGTGGGCAGGAACGTGTATGGAATCATTCCCCAGAAATTGGTTGATGTGGAAGTGGCCCATCAAGGCTTGACAGACTTGACCATAGTGGAAACCATGCGAGATAGAAAGTGGCTGATGGCTGAGCGGGGAGATGGATTTATCGCAATGCCAGGTGGAATAGGAACCTTGGAAGAACTTTTCGAAATTATGACTCTTAATCAGCTTGGATATATCCAAAAGCCACTAGCCCTTTATAATCTAAAAGGATATTATGATCGCTTGATCGACTTTTTACAATTTTCGGCTGAGGAAGGATTCCTGAAAAAAGAACAAATGGATTTGTTGATCATTAGCGATGATCCAACAGAAATACTTGATAATATGACGGCCTATAAGCCGAAGTTTATCCCAAAGTGGGAGTCTCCAAAATAGTTGAGCAATACTTATAAGCATTGCTCAACTATCATCATCAATTTCTCCAATTTCTCGGCATCGGATTGATCAAAATCATTCAATTGATCGCTATCAATATCCAATACCAAAGCAACATGTCCCTCTTTAAAAGCTGGCAAAACTATCTCTGATTTACTGGCGGAACTACATGCGATATGACCAGGGAAAGCCTCTACATCTGGCACAAGTTGGGTTTTCCCCTCTGCCCATGCAGCTCCACAAACTCCTTTTCCTTTAGCAATACGAGTACAGGCAATTGGTCCTTGGAATGGCCCCAAAACCAGTTGTTCTCCTTTAACCAAATAAAATCCTACCCAGAAAAAGCCAAAAGCTTCTTTTAGCACAGCACTTATATTGGCCAGGTTAGCAACAAGATCTTCTTCTCCACTGACCAAGGCTTCAATTTGGGGAAGTATTACCTCGTATTTTTCTACTTTGCTAGCATTTTCAGGAAGGTAGATGGATTCAGCCATTATTGATTATTTTTTTGTTTTTAGAATTAATTTCCAGACCGATAGATTTCCAGCCGATCACCCATGATGTCCTCAGTTTCTCGAGGAGGCAATGGAATTTTGGGTGCTGGAATGCCAGTTTCAAATTGGCTTTTGCCAGTAAACACCCTGGCCTCATCCCATAGTTCACTTTTGATAAATTTATCCAATAAATATGAGCCCCCTTCAATGATAATGCTCTGCACCTTTCTTTGGTGGAGGTCAGCAAGAATGTCACTAACGCTAAAATCAGGCTTTAACTTTATATAATGAAGATGCTCTTTTTCTTCTTCCACTAATAAATTATAGCAGATTGTAGGTATGCTCTGATCAAAAAGGGCAAGTTTACTATCCAGGCTAAGTTGCTTATCCAATACAATCCGCAAAGGATCTTTACCTACCCAATCCCTTACATTCAACTTTGGATTGTCATATTGGGCAGTTTTAGTACCCACCATGATGGCATCTTCCTCAGCTCTCCATTTGTGAACCAACTGGCGACTATAGGCATTGGAAATCCATTTACTGTCATAGTCTTTCCTGGCAATAAAACCATCCATGGTTTGTGCCCATTTGAGGATGACGTAAGGCCTTTGTTTTTCTATAGCAGTAAAAAAGCGCTTGTTTTGGACCCTAGCTTCCTTTTCCATGACGCCAGTGACCACTTCTATCCCTGCATCTTCCAGTATTCTGATACCTTTTCCGCCCACTAATGGATTGCTGTCAACTGCTGCTATGACCACTTTCTTAACCTGCTTTTCTACCAATAGCTTAGCACATGGAGGAGTTTTCCCAAAGTGCGCACATGGTTCCAAGCTAACATAAACAGTGGATTCCTTCAGTAGTTCAGGCCTATCCACACTATTTATAGCATTGGGTTCGGCATGTGGCCCGCCATATTGTTGGTGATAACCTTCTCCTATTATTTTACCATCATGCACTATGACACAACCCACCATTGGGTTGGGGCTGACCTTTCCTCTGCCTAATTCAGCCAATTCAAGTGCTCTGAGCATGTAACGTTCATTCTCTTCCATTCAAATAAAATAATTGTGGGTGAAGGGATAAATTAAGGTTGTCTAAGTAGAATGGTTTCCATTTGGGATAGTGAATCGAGTTTAGTCACTACCGTAGTGGTACTATCCAGATAAGGGCTTGCTGGATGAAAATATATTTGATATTCTCCAGCCCTCAATCCACGAAAATAAAAATCCCCACTCTCATCCGTCAAGGTAGTCAAGGTATCTTGGCCCAAAATGGCATGAACAAAAGGCTGGGCGTCAACTGGAGTGACCTTACCACTAATCGAGGCTTCATCGCCTGTGGCAAAGGACCTCATGACTGGGTTCAGAAGGTAGCTTTCCTCAGCGTTTGGATCTGCCTTTATGGACCTACCCAGATCCATATCCAGATAAATATCATAGGAGTTCCCACCCCTAAGTACATAATCAACATCCAAAACCACTTCATTATTTACTTCAGGAGCCAAGCTAAGCGCTAATCTGTCTTCATCTTTGATAAGGTAATGTTCCTCACCTAAAACCAACTTAATCTGCCTAATGGTACCTAGCTCCAACTCACTTCTTCCTAGTATTAACTGGCTCTCAGCCACCAAAGCACTTACATTTACAATATTGCTTAAAGGGATATAATCAAAAGGCACCCATCCTTCAGTCTCTCCGTTATTTACTTCGTCCAAGAAGACTTCTACTCTTAGAATTTCCAACCAAGCTTGGTCAAAGTCACCCGGAGCATCTATCAAATAAATATTTACCAAAGACCTTTTTTGATTTACCTCATTTTCTAGACAGGAGCTGGTAAATACCAAAAAGGGTAGAAATAAAATAAATATATGCCTGATTCTATTCATGACCAAGGATTGTAATATAAGATGTGAACGCAAACTTACGAGACTTGATTGCGACATCACAAAAGTAACCATTTCAAGGGGCAATTTGATCTTGAGATTACCCTAAATTTTATTGGCACAAAAAAAGGAGCTCTAAAGCTCCTTAAAATTAATGTTTTTTTATGTGAGGTTTATTTATTCACCACCTTCTTCACCTTCTGTTGGCGTTTCTTCTTCTTCAACTGGAGTTAACTCCAATTCTACAGGATCCATCATAGTAACCTCCCCGGCATTGGTCGGCACATTATAAATTGTATCCGCTTCATAGCCCTCTATAGGTTGGAAGATAACTTTGTATTCACCATCATATAGTCCTCTAAGAGCAAATCCTCCTAGTTCGTTTGTGTAAGTTCTTACAGTATCTTCTCCTTGAATACCGATAACCAGAGGATCAGCTTCTAAAGGCAATACCTGACCTTCAATACTTGCAGACTCTTCAGCCACCACTCTTAATACTGGCTTAAGGATGTATTTTCCTGAATTTCCAGCTTCTACAATTGACTTGGCAGCATCAAAATCTATCACAATCTTATACTGAATGCCTGCCAATAATTCTTGGTTCAATTTTAATTTCAGACCACTTTGCTGAGCACTAGGAGTAGTTAGTTCAAATTCCTCCTCATCGATCACAAGATAGTTATCATCTCCAAGCAATAATCTGATCTGTGTAATCTCACCAGCAGGAACTTCTTCAGTACCTAGGTCAGCTTCATTTCCACCTACTAAGGACAATAAGTTGAGATGATCATCTGAAATTTCATTATCAAATGCTATCCAAGCAGATTCATCTTCTTCATTATCATCGTTGGTGAGTATTTCTACTCCTAAAACCTCAATCCATACAGCATCGTAATCAGCAGGTGCATCAATCAAAGACACACTTACTTTCGCGTTGCCTTCCATAGCCGGATCATCTTCTGAATCACATGAGGCAAAGGCCAATAGCCCCGCAAGTCCTAAAATCCAATTTTTCATTTGTAAAGATTTCATAATGTTTAGATGTTGGTTTAGTAGTATAAGAACTTCACAAAATATATGCCATAAATAAAATTATGTAGTTGATTACAGTTATTTACCCAATAAAAGTTGTATTTCCGGGTATTTATTGAAAAGCAGCAACATTGGAAAAAAGTGTATAATTTAGCTGAATACTTTAGCATAATTTATACCATATTGCCATTTTCAGATTAAGCTTCACTTCCTTTTATTTCAGTTAGCACTGAAAAATAATTTATCTCTTGCCGCTTTGATAAAAAAAACCGGACAAAGTCTCCTCTGTCCGGCCTGTTGATATTTTTCTTTTTGTTTAATTGGATTTAGTCGTATCCGAGGAAGACTTAGATTTACCGAATAAGCCTTTAACCAAGCCTTTCACCTCATCAGCGGCCTTATTCTGAGCTTCTTCCACTTTCTTATTCAGTTCACTTTTAACACTGTCCTGAGCAGCATCTGCCTTCAGTTTCATCTCCTGCTTCGCACTATCTTCTTGCGCCTTGAATTGCTCTGTTAACTGCTCTTGTAATTTCTTACCCTCTGAGGATGCCCTGGCCTTAAGAGCATTGGTAAGCATGGTTTCCATGCTTTCTCCTCCTGCTAGACCAACCTTAGGTTGCTGGTAAGTACCACCAAGATTAATGGAAAGTGGTATTTTAGTTTCCCCTGTTGCCTCAGTACCAGAAATCGAAGCTAATAAATTATTGGCTTGGCTTCCTAACTTCCCAGCAGGAATTTCCATATTCACTAAATAATTGATACTGCCGTCGAAACCGGTACTCCCTTGAATTCTGGCCTGATAATCCCAAAGTTTAATATCAAATGGACTCACTTCTAGCATTCCGTCCTTAATTTCAGCTTTTAGCTTGAGGTCTTTGATCTGAATCGTGTTACCATCTTTCAACTTTGTCAATGAAGTAATACCACTAACAATCTTACTGTTTTCCAAAACCGCTTGGGCCACTTCGATCAAACCATTGCCGTCCAAAGAAGACAGCACGGGCATCATATCCTGCCCCAAATTACCTGAAAGAGAAAAACCACTGGTAAAATCACCATTCAGATGCTGGGCGATTGGCGCAAAGGCCTTAACGGTATTAAAAGATTTGAAGGCCTCCTGAATACTTATGCCAAGAACTTTAAAATCCATATTGAATTTTGGATCTGTAATATCCTGGGTATTATAGGCCCCATTTAAAGTCATTTGGCCTCCCATTGTTTTCATGCCCGCATCTTTAAAAGTCAATATTCCGTCTTTCAAAGTCATTTGGCCTTTGGCATCATTGAAAACCAAATTATCATACAATACCTCATCCGCCTGTACACTCATGCTGAAATCTATATCCTTTGGCAATTCAATCAAGCTCAGCTCAGTAGTATCTTCTGTAGTACTTTCGCTTTCCGTCATCCATTCGTTAATATTGAACTTGGTCGAATTGACATTCAATTTTCCTTTCAAAACAGCTGTCTCCTCAAACATATAAGCCATATAATTGGATAAGCTACCAGTGGCTTTCACAGGGCTTTCACCAAGTCTGGCGTCAAAGTTCGCTAAATTAACAGCCTGTGGACTAAAATCACCCTTGGCTAGATAGATGCGAACACCCTGTGGCAAATCTTTGTCTGTATAATAAAATTCTTTTAGGACCACTTGTCCCCTAGTGTCCAGTTTATTATATCGTTCAGCTTCAACATCAGCATAACTACCTTTGGTATCAATATCAGCTTGGACCTTTCCTTCCATGATAACATCTTCCATTGGGAAAATCTTACTAAGTTTGCCCAAGTCCACAGCACCATGAACAGCACCATCCCAATTTAGTTGGTCTAGGTCCCTGATTTTCATATTGCCTTTTACCTCTTCGCCTTCTAGCTTAAATCCAATATTGGACATGTCCACTAAAAAATCAGCCATTTTCCCTGAACGGTTCACGATGGAGGTTTTGACATTAAGGTCCTCAATTGGTGCTGGGTATTCTTCACTTTTTACATAACCATCACTTAAATTCATTTTGGCATTTATTGCGGGAATGACTTCTGCTACGCTATCATATCGACCTTTGGCTGTTGCGTCCAAGTCAAGTATACCTCTTAGTTCCATCCCTTCAATTGGGAAGATAGAAGTCAACTCCGCAAGATTAAGCTTTCCTTTCAACTGCCCATCAACATCATAGGTTATCAAGTTTTCCAATAATAACCTTCCTGATATTGGATTAGAGCCGAAACTAAGGTTAAAGGCCGGGATATCTACTTGAGTATAATCTATATTACCAGTTTCATTTTTTACTGTAAGGTCAATATTAACATCTTTAACTGGCCTCGGCAGATCTGGATATTGGAACATGCCCTCTTTTACCTTCAATCCAATATTGAATTTTGGAAACTGGCTTTCATTATAGGTTCCTTTTAGAAAACCACCAAAATCCATGGTTCCACTGGTATTTAAGCCAGAAAATGATTCTGTATAAATACCTGGCACTAGAGAAAGGACACTTTTAAAGGTGTTCTCCTTTCCTTCGAAAGTCAAATCAATATCAATATCGTCTGAAGGCATGGCCACAAAACCATCTACACCAAACAAAAAGTCATTCACACCAAACTGTCCTTCTCCAAAGGAGAACTTCATTTGGGTCATATCCACCTGAATTTCAGTATCAGCAGTAAAAGTCTTATCACTGATATAATTGACATCTTCATAGTCCATTCTCACCACTTTAGTATCAATGCGTCCATCAATTCCATAGATATCAGCACTAAAATCTCCAGCACCCTCTAAGTGAAAATCCTGCAAGGCAATAAAATATTTAAGTTGTCTATCATCATAGACAAAGTTGACATCATTGACTTCCATTAAATCTATTCCAAATTTGAAATTGGAAGGTTCTTCTGGTGCTGAAGGCGCATCACTTTCTTTCACAATGTCATAATTGGCAGTACCATCTTCCAAAACCTTAACATACACTTGTCCTCCATTTAAGTGAAGCCCTGTCAGTTCAGGATAATCCCCGAAAATCACAGAAAACAAATTCAGGTCCACCTGAAAACTATTGACATGCGCTAAAGTATCTCCCTTAAAAGGCTCGTGACCGACTACGCCAAATTCTTCAATGGTTGCTGAAATATTGGGAAATCGCTTCAGTACACTTAGGCTAAAATTATCGGCATCATAAAACACATCAGCATCTACCGTATTGGCTATTTCTTGATCAATACGTTGAACAATTTTATCCTTAAAAACTATGGGGAGTGCAATTAAGCTCACTAGCAAAAGAGCAAAAACAATTAATACAACTATCAGGGTCTTCTTCATGGCAAAATTAAAATTTGATTTATCCTATAACACATGCTGATCCCAGCATATTAAAAATTCTTCTAAAATTACATCAAATTTAATGCCTTGAAGACTTTTGATAAAGGAAAGAATAAAAAATGCTATTAAGTAGTTACGCAATTTCACCAACAAAGATTAAAAGCGAATAGTATCGAGTCGTTTTGATCTGCACTTCAATGGCTGCAGACTCCAAACATTAACCCCCTGTCAACTTAAGCAAAGGATTGACGCTAATGGGCATAATAGTGAAAAATAAGTAATATCTATTTATCAAACAGACATTAACTTAAAGTGGTAATCGATATTTTCATTTTTTTGATGACTGATTTGTTTTCTCAGATGATAAAAAGCTTCCAAGAGCGGTGCATTATTGAGATTTCCAGCATCTATTGCTTTAAAACCTATCAGTTCGATCAGTTTTTTCACCTTAGATTTATCTCCTTCATTATTCCCACAAAAATAAGTCTCCTTCACTAATTCCAATGGATCTGATTTTGGATAATCCAGCCCTAAATTATTAAAACCCTTTAGGACCCTATCGTAGCCAGAGTTTTCTTGGATATAGCAGGTATTACAAGCAAAATTAGGATTATAGTTTCCATTGGTACAATCCAGAACGATCTTGTCTGTCTTTTCAAATTGACTAAGACACTGACAAACCAATGGCAAAAATTCGTTTTCACAACATATCAGAATGACATCAGCCTTTTTCATTGCTTCGCAATATCCAAAAACCTTGTCCTTTTGCATTTTAAGAATTTTCCATTCAATCTGTTTCGCTTCAAATTCCTCCCTTACGCCAAACACAACGTTCAACCCCATGGAAAGATATTTGTTTCCCAAGTTGATAGAAAGCTTTGTTCCGCCTATTATTCCTAAAGTCATGCAAATAGTATAATTATAAAATATAGTATTAAATATTAACGACTGTGGAAAAATTACCCTTCTTGGTGAGAGAATGGGTAATCAATGGGTGATTGTACGGGTCGATTAATTAATTGTATAATCATTTGAAAACTATAAATTTTCGATCGATTAACCAAATTTTTCACTACCTATCTTACTCAAAACAAGCACAATACATTTTTCAAATGACGAAAACCCTAAATTATCATTCGAATGACCACAAATCAAGCTTACCAAAACTTGTTCACCTCTTCTATTAGCTCCTTATGAATACTCCCATTGCTGGCCACAATCTCCCTTCCAAACACAAAGTTCGTACCATTTCCAAAGTCACTCACCTTTCCTCCAGCCTCTTGTACTATGATCAACCCACCTGCGACATCGTAAGCGTTCAGATTATACTCAAAGAATCCTTCTACTCTTCCCGATGCAACATAACATAGATCCACTGCAGCACTTCCCAGCCTTCGAATCCCATGAGACTTCTGCATAATACTTTTCAAAATCGCCAAGTAATCATTCAGCTTTTCAAACTGATAATAAGGAAAGCCAGTAGCAATCAAACTTTCGGCTAGAGAAGGAGCAGCGCTTACCTGAATCTTGGTATCATTACAAAATGCCCCACCTCCTTTGGTGGCATAAAAGCATTCGTTATTATTAACTTCATACACCACCCCTAAAATGATTTCGTCATTTTGCATCAAAGCTATGCTGACTGAAAAAACCGGTATTCCATGCACGAAATTCGTGGTACCGTCCAATGGGTCCACTATCCAATTATATTCATCTTCTCGATTATTGGCGGTTCCCTCTTCAGTGATAAAACCGGCTGCGGGCAAGGCTTCCTTAAGTCCCTTGACCACTATTTTTTCAGCTTCTTTGTCCACATAGGAAACTAAGTCATTAAAGCCTTTGTGTTCTACGTCTTTTAAATCAAAACTCTGTCTTTCTCTCCTGATAAATGCCCCTGCCTCCTTGGCAATCAAAATGGTTTTATCCAAAAGTTCTTTTAATTCCATCATCTAATTTTTACCTGAAACAGTAATCACAATTTCCCCTTTGATGGGATTATTTTCATAATACGTTATTAACTCTGACAAACTACCCCGTATATTCTCTTCAAACACCTTTGTAAGCTCTCTGGAGACACAGGCCAACCTATCCTCGCCAAAGGCCTCTTTAAACTGACTAAGGGTCTTTAAAAGCCTATGGGGCGACTCGTAGAAAATCATGGTTCGTGGTTCTTCCATCAAATTCTCTATACGCGTTTTACGCCCTTTCTTATGTGGTAAAAAACCTTCAAAAACAAAACGGTCGTTGGGCATGGCTGAATTGACCAAAGCAGGCACAAAGGCTGTAGGGCCCGGTAAACAATTAACAAGCAGATCAGCTTCCCTAGCCGCCCTTACCAACAAAAAACCTGGATCACTGATCGCAGGAGTCCCTGCATCACTTACCAAGGCGAATTGCTCCCCAGCTTCCATTCGCTCAATAAGCTTTTCCACAGCCTTATGTTCATTAAAAATATGGTAACTCTGCAGTGGCCGCTTGATCTCTAGGTGCTTTAATAATTTCCCAGTAGTCCGAGTATCTTCAGCGAGAATGACATCTACGGTCTTTAACACCTCAATGGCACGCAAAGTAATATCTTCAAGGTTACCTATAGGGGTAGGGACTATATAAAGGTTTGGTCTGTTTGTCTCTGTCATTTTTGAAGATTATCGATGGCATCAGCC
Organism: Echinicola salinicaeni; assembly: GCF_014280965.1. Classification (GTDB taxonomy): domain Bacteria; phylum Bacteroidota; class Bacteroidia; order Cytophagales; family Cyclobacteriaceae; genus Echinicola; species Echinicola salinicaeni. The sequence continues at coordinate 428,839 of NZ_JACODZ010000006.1, read as the reverse complement.
AGCTTCCTGTCCTTTTCCGTCACAATATTCCCTTTATCATGTGTACACAGCTCAATGACTACTTTATTGTACACATTGCTCCAATTAGGATGGTGACCCTGTGCCTCTGCAAGAAAAGCCACCCTACACATAAAGGCAAAGGCCTCTGTGAAATCTACAAATTCAAATGTCTTTTTTAGTTTATTGTCTTCTTCTACCCACATACACTTTTTGTTTATAGAGAAATTATTCCTTCTATTTTTGAGGCTTTTTCATAAATTTCAAGAATAGCATCACTATCTGGCATCATGGCTTTTATAGTAACGCTTACATAAGTACCCTTTGCGGACTCTTTCAGGCTAGTCTCATTATTAGGTAATAAATTAGCTACTTCACCTTCTTTCCCCTTGGGCACAATAAATTTAAACATATACAAGGCCGGAAAGGAATTCTGCTCCTCCAACTTCGCCTTAAAAGCCTCTTTATTAAATTCTTTTTTCATAATTACCCCGAATTTAGTCTTTTAACATGATAGATGAAAAATTAAATCCCCTAAACAAGAAAATCCCATCCTCTAAAATGAGAATGGGATTCCATATTATATTTAAATCCTAATTAAAAGAACTTATATCTATAGTCTTTTACATCCGCCAACTCTTGGGCAGCCATCATAATCATATAGGTAGTTCTCTGCTTAGCACTAGCCTCTAATTGGTTCTTGTACATGCTATAATCAGCAATTTCACCTGCTGGAGTTATACTGTTCAGCTTGGCTACAATCACTCCAATATCTTCTTTGATAGGTTTGGTAATACCACCTTCCTTCAAGCCAAAGATCGCTCCAACAGCCTTAGGGGCATAGCCAATACCAGGAATGGTATTATCTATCATCTTCAAGTCAGCAGCAGTACCCACTGATGCAAACTCAGGGAAAGTTTCCTTCATAGCCGAAATACTTTCTTTTCCTGCTAGCTTGTCCATGATCACTTTAGCTTTCTTATCATTTCTCACTTGAGCAGTTACCTCAGCTCTAACCTGAGACAAAGTCACTTCTTCACCATCAGTCTCACCATTCAAAGTGGCTACGACATAGGCATTTTCCAATTCAAATACTTGGGAAACACTTCCAACAGAAGCATCGTTGAAAGCCCATCTTACTACTTCTCTTGCACCAGTAAGATTATTGATCGTTCTTGCATTGGTAGCCAATTCAGCAGCGGACATAATTCTATATCCTTCTTCCTCCGCATTGGTTTTGAACTCATCAGCATTACCGGTATTGGCAGCGAAGTAATCTGCATCTCTGAAAATTTCATTTCTGGTAGCATCACTAGGTCCCAATTCCAATTCAAGAACAGCCAATTTCACTGTTTCAGTCTTAGGCAATTCAGTAACACTGATAATATGATAACCATATTCCGTCTCTACCACTTCATTGATCAAGCCAGTAGACTTGGCATCAAACGCAGCTTCTGCAAATGGCTCTACAAAGTCCGCTTTGGCAAACCACCCAAGATCACCACCTCTTTGGGCGGTTGCATCTTGACCATATTGCTGGGCTGCGGCAAAGAAGTTGCCTGATTCTTTCACTTCAGCAAGCACTTCCTCTGCTTGAGCCTTTACAGCAGCTTTAGCCGAATCATCCATTCCTTGGGTTCCAAATAAAATATGACTAGCTCTCATTCTAGGAGTGCCGTCAAATTTATCAGAAACTTTATAAGTCACATAAGTACTTCGGTTCGTAATGAAAGGGCCATAAACGCCACCTTCTTCAATTTCCTCCGTATTGGTGGTCAAATCAGTTGGAAGAGGCTGACCAGGCAAGAAAGTTCTGAATGGATTGCTGAATTCTGAATTTCTCAAAACAAAAACAGAATCATTGTCACTGGCTCTTAGTTCTGCTGTCAGTTGATCTATTTCCTGAATTACCGCTGCAGAATCCTCACCGCTTGGATACAGATTGAAGGTAACGTAAGAAATGTCTCTTGTTTTTGCAGGCTGGAATCTTTCCTTGTTCTCATCCAAATAAGCCTTCAAATCCGATTCATTGATTGTTATCGCAGAATCCGAAACAGCATAATAAGGAATAAACAAATGTTCCACATCAGCAATACTGGATTGCATCTTGTATTGTAACGCTCCTTCTTCCTTATTTACATAAGATGAGGCAGCCAACATATTGTCATACTTGATACGCAACCTTGAGTCAGCAAAAGTTTGTTCTTGCTGCGCCCACATGGCACGCTGCTGAGCAGGAGCTGATTCCAAAGACTGCAAGAAAGAAATCAATTGCTGATTGTCAAACTCCCCTGTCTCAGGATTGGTCAATTGCTGACGAAGCTCGGCAACAATGTTTTTTCCTTGAACCATATCCACCAATTCTTCATCAGAAATGGTCATACCTAGGGCTTCGTATTGCTCAGAAAACACTTTCTTCACTACCATTCCCTGCCAAGCCTGCTCGCGAATGCTATACATTTCATTTTCGGAAGGGTTCCTTCCTGTGTTTTGAACATAGTTCTGCTTAAATAGCTCGATCTGGTTCAAATACTCATCATAGGAAATTTCTTCTCCGTTGATTTCTCCTACCGTGGTATCTCTACCACCAAGGAGCATGGAATTCGGACCTAATAAATCTCCTCCTACAAGGAAAAGTATCAATCCAAATGCAATAACACCTATTGCAAGACCTGTTCTCTGTCTAATTTCTTTTATTAAAGCCATTCTTCTAGTTTTTGAAGTGTCGCAAAATAATTACATCTAACGGTAAATTCAAAATATTATCGCTGTCAATAAATTACTTATTAAATTCTCTTATGTATTTATCTTTAATTTTACCGTATCGATTCGGTGTTCTTGCTTGGAAACAACCGTAAAAGTAAATGGCCCATAAACCACTGATTCACCCTTTTTAGGGATATTTTCTGTGATGGAAAGTACAAAACCCGACAAGGTATCATAGTCTCCTTCAGGCAAATTCCAATCATATTTTTCGTTGAGGTAATCTATCTCATGCCTAGCACTTAAAAGGTATTCATAATCACCGATCTGCTGTTCTATCAGGTCATCATTGTCATACTCATCCTCAATTTCACCAAATATCTCTTCAATAATATCCTCCATACTCACAATTCCACTGGTACCTCCAAATTCATCTACCACCAATGCCAAACTCTTTCTTTCCGATATAAACTGTACCAAAAGCTCATTCACTAAGGCCGTCTCAGGAACAATGATTATTGGGGTTAGAATATCTTCGATGCTTTTGGGTTTTTTGAACAGCTCCAAATGATGGCAATAACCGATGACGTCATCGATATTTTCCTTATAAACGATGATTTTGGAGTGACCACTGCTCATAAAGGTACCTTTAAGGTCTTGGATATCATCCTCCACATCAACAGCCACTATATCAGTCCGGGGCACCATACAGTCCCGTGCTTTTACAGTTTTGAATTCAACAGCATTATCAAAAATCTTGGTGTCAATATCCATCCCATCATCACCTTCTGTTTCCAGGTTATTTTGGATAAAGGTATTCAGGTCAGTGATCTTAAATACCGGTTTGTCCTCACTATATTCCAGATTTAGCACCTTGGTGATAAAAAAACGGGACATCCCTACTACCAACCAAACCACCGGATACAACAAATAATAGATCACCAAAAAAGGAAGAGCAAAAAAACCCAGCAAATTATTGGGGTTAAGCATAAAAATACTCTTTGGGATAAATTCCGCTGTAATCAAAACAATGATAGTGGAAACGATCGTCTGAATGATCATGACGGTCGCCTCATTGTTCAAGCCCTGAAAACCATCCGGCAAAAACTGCAGATAGTAAATGATAGCAGGTTCCAAAAGATAGGCCATGAAGATACCATAGACCACCAGAGAAACCGTATTTCCCAATAAGGTAGTCCCAATAAACTGCCCTGGGTTTTTCATAAAACCTGCCAAGACCCTACCGGTAAAACCTCCTTGTTTGTTCTGTAGTTCTATCTGAAGTTTATTGGCTGATACAAAGGCAATTTCCAATCCTGAAAACAATGCTGAGAACAAAAGTGTAATCAGGACATAAGCCAAATATTGATATTCCATTATGGGCGTTTTTTCTTTCTTTTCTGTGGCTGATGAACTTCCTGCTCTTCATTTTCTGCCATCTTGGTTTTCATGTATTTATACCAAAATAACATGGCCACCGCAAACATAAAAATAGGATAGCTAAAAGTAATCCCCTGGGTCATCGTAACATGGGTCCCGATGATTACTAAAGCTGCTGACAATGATAATAAAATAATCCCTTTTAATTTCATATTTAATCGCTCACATTCAGGAACAGGCCATGTTTAAGGCCTAGTCCCGGTATTTTCCTCTGGGATAGGTATGCTCCCATCCGTCACCTCAAAGAAAGTAATATCAGTCAAGGATTCATCTGACTCCATTCCTTTTGCAGGAATGACCGTCCCATCCTCTTTGGTTACAGTCACAAATTTCTCTGTATAAATCTTCCCGTTCCTTTCATCCCAGAAGAGTTCTTCAGAATTTAACTTGGTGCCATTTTCCAAATTATGCACCCTCACATCTCCCTCTCCACGGTAAATTTTGTCCCTTTGATTTTGAAATCCCTTATCAGCTTGGATGGTGGAAGTAACCTTGCCTTTATCATTAAAAAAATGAATCAAAATCCCCTTGGGAAATTCAGAATCCCCATTGTCAAATACCAGCTGCTGTTCGGCATTGACCTTGACCTTGACCCGTGCAGAATCACTCCTGTATACTTCCATTCCAGTGGTCACCCTTACAGGGCCTTCATAGTTTTGAAGCTGTCTAAGGTCCACGCTTTCCCTGCAGGAAAAGACAAGCATTGATATCAAAAGAAGCAAAATACCCCGTCTCATGTCACAAATTTATCAAATTAATCCTGTTTAATTCTTTTTTGGTACGAAAGAAAAAAGGCGGTTGTTATAACCGCCTTTTAATATTTTACAAAAGAAGTATAAATTCTTGAATTAATCTCTGGTCTTCAAGGTCACTGTTTGACCTACCCAACATCCAGTATTCAAAGTTTGTCCTACTTGGTAACCTTCGGTAAATAACTCCTCTTTAGAAGGGAATCTAGCCTTGGCATTGGCCATTCCTTTATTATCACCAGCTTTAGCAAATGCTTCATAAGCTGCTATAAAGATAGAATAGTCTTTCACCCTACTTTGACCTCCTCTACATTCAGCAGAAGAGCCCATGTATAAGCTACCGATAAATGACCAAGCTTCAGAAACTTTTTCTGGATCAAGTTCAGCAACACTCAAAGCAGATTGTCTTGCTGCAGATTTTTTACCTAATTGAGCCTGCGCCTTGGCAAGGTCATAAGTAACTTCTGCTCTTTGCTTATCATTTTCAGCCAACTCCAATGCTCTATTGAACATTTCTTCAGCTTTCGCGTGATCACCAGCCTGCATAGCTCTCAAACCTCTAACTTGGGAAGTAGAGAATGTTGGACTATCGTTATCCACTACTTCTAATGCTTTCGCGAAAGTCTCAGAAGAAGTACACTTATACTGTACTGAGTATTGGAAAATTCTTTTTGCCAATGCAATATTGCTTGGGTCTGCTTCCAACTGAGGGCCTAATTTCTCTTGGATGAAATCACAGTCAATGATTTCCATCGCCACAAGGATTTGGTCCAAGGTTGATTTCTCTCCTGATGCATCCCCACCTTCTGCTTCCGCTTTGTCTAGGCGTGCATAAAGGTTATCATAGATATCAAGCACTTCTTCATCGGTATAGGCTTGGTTATATGCATAGTTTCTGTACACAAGGTCGAAATAAGCAGGAACCAATCCCACAGTATTGATCTCTCCATTCAGCTCAACATCTCTAGCAAAATAAGAAGCTGCATCAGCTACTTTGTCTTTATTGGCTCTATAGTATTTGTAACCATAATAAGCCTTATTTTCGATCCAATCAGCCTCATTATTGTATTTTTCAGCTCTTATATCAAAAACAGTCATTACTGAATCCTGATAAATAGCCTTTTGTGCTTCATCAGCAGTAGCTTCAGCAGCACCATTATAAACTTTTACACCATTGATATAAATGGCTTCGTTTAGATCTGGAGCATTTACCAACAACCAATGTAAAGGTTTGGTCGCCTGTATAAATTGATCTGATTTCAAATAATCATTGTAGGCAGCATTATACTCCCTAGCTTTGGCCTCCATCTGAGGATCTGACGGCCAATTCCAATTGTCCTGTGCATGCGTTAAGCCCACAACAACAAATGATAATAACCCTAATAATGCAAATTTAGCTTTCATACTCGTTGTGTTTATTCAAATACTTTTTTGTAGAACCAACTGTTATCATTGATGGAAAAGCCCAAGGTGAATTTGAAATAATTCTCTTGAACCAGTCCATTACTTGTTGTACCTCTCTGTCCCACCTTGACAGCCAAATTCAAAAGTGATAAGCTGCTCATAGGAACAGAAGCTCCAAAATTGATGCCAATATCATTGACCTTATTTTGGTTAATAAGATATGGGGTTTGCTCAAATTCAATTCCTGCTCGGAAAGTAGAACGCATAAATACGCTCTCCAAAGAATAAATGTCGGGAACAAATTGCCCGCCTAAACCAACTTTAAAAGACTTTCCTAAACCTGTATTGTCATCAGAAAAGGACCTATATTCCGTAAAATCCTGATGTTGAGCTTCAAGTCCAATTACAAATTTATTAATTTTTTCGAAAGATATACCATAACCTAATTTATTAGGTAAATAAATACTCCCAATTTCATTATTGTAAATCAGCTCTCCGTCAGAATCAGGATCTGTACCTTGTCCATCTTCCGCAACTTTTGTATAGCGTTTTGTCTTTAGATCTCCATATGCCTGATAGATCGCACCGAAGTTAAGCCTGCTTCGATCCCCTGTACGGGCTGTATAATGCACGCCACCCTTAAGTGAAAAATCATTTACTGTTTGCCTATCATATAGTTCAGTAATCAAACCAGTCAAAGCGCCTTCGTCATCCACTAATGATAATTGCTCTCTGGCAATAGTAGACCCGAAAACATAACTTCCCTGCAAACCTACATTGAAGTTTTTCACCAATTCAAAACCTGTATTTAAATAAACCTCACTGACTCCACCACGCCCTCTTATTCTATTAAGGGCAGTAAAATCCGAATTCACCACATCACTTTCAATGATATGTTCGTAATCCACAGCGCTCACTTGGTTCAATCCCAGTCCCATCGTCCATTTCCTAGGACTTATAGGTAAAGAAACAGCCACATAGCTTAAGCCTCCACCATCAAGTGTCGCACTGCTTTCTTCTGTTCTCGCCTGATAACGCTTATAATTAAATGCAGCCTGAAAATTGAAAACATTATTTTTTACGGATAATGCCGGGTTCACCTGATTCACAGACCAGGCATCACCATAACTAATACCCAAGCCACCCATTGCCTGGTTTTGGGTCAGGCCAGAATTGTTCATATCTCCAACTCCAATGGAACTGTAGGTAGAAGAACCGATTTGTCCTCTCGCTTGATTAAATATAAAAAAGGCGCAAAAGACGCCTAGCAGATGCAGTCTAGTTTTTATTGACATTGTAAATTAATATTCTATTCAGGCCATGAAGGACTAAATTGGGGATTACAAATATGTGGTCTTTTGTTAAGCTTTCAAAGAATTTTGCATCACCACCACAAATAAAGACCTTTAAATCCTGATGATTGCCAAGGTATTGCCTAATCATACCTTCAATTTCATTTTTAATTCCAAAATAAACACCACTTTTCATTCCATCTAGGGTATTTGACCCGATCAATTCTGGATGGAGATCTTTAGAATCTAAATTTATCAAGGGCAAACGTGCAGTTTGCTCATGCATGGCCCTAAACCTCATCTGCAGTCCCGGGGATATTCCTCCCCCCAAATAGGCCGCTTGTTCATCAATGAAATCATAGGTAATGCAGGTACCTAAATCAATACTCAAAACCGGTCCATGTCCCACTTTACTATAAGCCCCAATAGCTGCCGCCAACCTATCAAGCCCCAATGTATGAGGTGTTTGATAGTTATTGTAAACCGGAAGGAGCGTTTCCTTGTCGAGAAATAAAAAGGTAAAAGGCAACATCAGTTTCAGTTCCTGGCTAGACCAACGCACTGAGCTGACAATGACTTGATCAAAGTTCAAGCTGTTGGCATATTGGATAAGCTCATCTACATAATTGAGACTATCCTCCCCAATCAACTCCAAGCCATCAAACAAGGCACATTTTATCCTGGTATTTCCTATATCTACGACTAAATTCCTCAATCAAAATCCTTTTTTGAACGTTCTAGTTCTACCAATTTTTGACCTTTCAGCCTTGAAAACAGGTGGCCAAATTTTCGCCTAAATTAATGATTTTAATATCCGAGTTTGAAATCCATCGTATAAATTTATCTTTACGCATCTTAATTTAACAAACTTTAACCCTCTGATGGATACTTCCAATATTTACCATATCATTGGCCTGATGTCCGGAACTTCAGGTGACGGACTCGACATGGCGCATTGCAGATTTGTCTTTGACCAAAAATGGTCCTTTAATATAATTGAAGCTACCACTGTTGCATTCCCTGATGAACTGGGCAAAAGACTTTCGCAAGCCCACTTACTTTCCGGAGAGGAACTGTGCCTTTTAGACAGGGAATTTGGAACATGGATGGGAGAAAAAGTACATGAATTCTGTAAAACCTATCAGCTAGGACCCGACGCAGTAGCCTCCCATGGACATACAGTTTTTCACCAACCCCAAAAAAGACTGACCACACAAATAGGCTGTGGCTGGAGTATAATGCAGGCCTGTGGTTTGCCCGTAATCAATGACTTTAGAACCAAGGATGTTTTGCTAGGCGGCCAAGGTGCTCCATTGGCACCAGTAGGGGATCATTACCTTTTCGAAGATTATGACTTCTGCTTGAACCTAGGTGGCATCGCCAATATCTCCATGATAAGCGAAGGAAAGAGAAAGGCTTTTGACACTTCTCCTTTCAATCTACTGCTTAATCATTTTGCCGCTAAAAAAGGATTGCCTTATGATGATCAGGGAAAATTGGCTAAAAGTGGCAAACTAATCCCCAAGCTCTTGGACCAACTTAACAGCCTTCCTTATTATAAGCAAAAGGGTGCTAAATCCCTTGGAAGAGAAGATATAGCCAATAGCTTTTTACCATTATTAGAAAATGAAAAGACTCCGTCAGAGGACATCCTAGCCACATTGATTAGACATTATGCAGAGCAGATAGGTAAAGTGGTCCTTGCTCATAATACTAAATCAACAAGCAAAATACTTATTACTGGCGGAGGAGCCTATAACCAGTTTTTTATTAAAGAACTATCAGATAAGCTTGGAAACAAGGGACTGGCAATAGTACCTGAACGAGAAATCATAGACTTTAAAGAAGCCCTTATTTTTGCTTTCTTGGGAGTGCTAAAACTTAGGAAACAAGCTAATTCACTTGCCTCTGTAACAGGTGCAAGCAGAAACAGTTGTGGCGGAACACACTATCGACCTGACTTGATTTCTTAAATGCCTTTTAATGGATAATGCCACAGGAACATCCTCCTACATTAGCATAAACTTTGGCTTTGGGGCAATTCGTTTTTTCCCCATTTAAGCTTATCCATTTGGACAAATTCATTAAATTGAAAGAATGCGTACCTGACTTGGACATTCTAAGCACAAAGCAAACCTTAACAAAATAACCATGACCGCTAACTTTTACCATAAAATCAATAAAAACAGGTTTAAAAAACAACCTATAAACACACCTTTTTTACAAAAAAAGCAAACATAGTACTTAAGAATAGCAGAAATAAGTTTTTTTTATATTTTTGTAAACCTTAAAAAAACCCCAGTATGATTGAACCACTCAAAAAGTTTGAGGACAAACCACCTGAGATAGTTTTTGAATGGAATGATAGTGAAACAGAAGCTAAGGGATGGGCTGTGATCAACTCTCTAAGAGGAGGAGCGGCCGGGGGAGGCACCCGAATGAGGAAAGGTCTTGACAGAAGAGAGGTGGAAGCTTTGGCAAAAACCATGGAAATAAAATTCACTGTTTCAGGACCTCCAATAGGAGGAGCGAAATCAGGAATAAATTTTGATCCAAACGACCCGAGAAAAGAGCAAGTCCTAAAAAGGTGGTATAAGTCAGTAATGCCTATCCTAAAAAGCTACTATGGTACTGGAGGAGACCTTAATATTGATGAAATTGACGAGGTCATCCCTATCACCGAATCATTTGGACTATGGCATCCGCAGGAAGGAATTGTTCATGGTCACTTTCATGCTACCGAACCCCAAAAAATCAAAAAGATTGGTCAACTCAGACAGGGTGTTTCCAAAATCTTAGAAGACCCACACTATACTCCAGACAGCCCCAAAAAGTATAAAGTGGCGGATATGATCACCGGGTTTGGGGTAGCTGAAGCCATAAAACATTATTACCAACTCTGGGGAGGAAAACTAAAAGGCAAGAGAGTCATCATACAGGGCTGGGGTAATGTGGGGGCTGCTGCAGCTTGTTTTCTGGCCGTAGAAGGGGTAAAGGTAGTGGGCATTATGGATAAGTCGGGAGGCCTGATCAATGAAAATGGTTTTGACCTTGACGAAATACGAAAATTATTCACGCATAGGTCGGGCAATAAATTGGTTGCAGAGAAGTTATTATCTTTCAAGGAAATCAATAACAGAATTTGGGACATTCCCCATGAAATATTTATTCCAGCAGCTGCTTCAAGATTAATTACCAATAATCAGGTAGCGCGCTTGATAAATGCCGGCTTAGAAGTAATATCATGTGGTGCCAATGTTCCCTTTGCGGATAAGGAAATCTTTTTCGGCCCCATAGGCTTGGCCACAGATAAAGAAGTCTCCGTCATCCCTGACTTTATTGCCAATTGTGGAATGGCAAGGGTCTTTGCCTATTTGATGTCTGATCAAGCGGAAGTGACCGACAAGGCAATTTTTGAGGATGTAAGCCAAACAATTCTAAGGGCTTTAAAAAAAACTCATCAAATGCAGCCTGAAAAGACAGGCATTGCAAGAAAATCTTTTGAAATAGCTATTAATCAACTGATTTAGTGTCGATACCTTTTTAAGGATATAAATATTAACACAAAATTAATTTACCCCGACCATACAATTTTTGTTTGGTGGGTATAGAGCAAATTGAGTAGTTTAGGGGAATCATAACAAAACCCTTCTAACTACTCTTTGAACTAATTATATAAAAATCAGCGTAAACAAAGACGAAAAAAATTTAATTTCATTTTAATGAAGAATATTATTATTGCTTTTGGTATTATTTGGGGAGCTATATTTTACACGGGTACACCGACAGTTCTGGCTCTTGATAATAACCATAGAACAGAAGTAGCGCAGGACCATGAACAAACAGATCAAGATCATCCTTCAGATTCCGCGCACACCTCTGAAGTATCTGGAGAACATGGAGAGGATGAAGGAGGACACGGACAAGCTCCTATTTGGTTAGTAATCCCATTTGTAGTTTTATTATTGATGATTGCCACTGGACCACTTTTCTATGAGGATTTCTGGCATCATAATTACCCTAAAGTCGCCGTAATACTCGCCATATTAGTCGTCTCTTACTACCTATTTGTGCTTCATGATGTCCACCAGCCTATTCATGCTTTGGCCGAGTACCTTCAGTTTATTGCATTACTTTCGTCTTTATATATAGCATCTGGAGGTATTCTTATTAAAGTGGACAAAAAATCCACTCCACTTGCCAATGTAACACTATTGATCATAGGAGCAATTATCTCTAATCTAATAGGAACTACCGGAGCCTCAATGCTCTTGATCAGACCTTTCATCAGATTAAACAAGCACAATATCCAAGCTTACCATATTATCTTCTTTATATTCATGGTAAGTAATGTAGGCGGCTCATTAACTCCTATCGGAGATCCTCCGCTTTTCTTGGGTTTCCTTAAGGGAATTCCATTCTTCTGGACATTGGAGCATAACTGGCCCGCATGGTCCATTGCATTGATAATCCTTTCTGTAGCGTTCTTCTTCATCGACCGTAAATTTGGAAGGGCAAACGACAACGAGACCATAGAAGAAGTAACTTATAGCAATAAAATGTCATTAATAGGTTCCAAAAACTTCCTATGGCTTTTAATCATCATCATCTCTGTTTTCTTAGATCCTAATGTTATTGATTGGGTTCCTGCCATACATTATGATGGAATGAAATTCTCCTTCATTAGGGAAATCATCATGTTCTCTGTCGCATTCTTTTCTTACAAATTTGCAGATGACAGGGCTATTAAAGGAAATGAATTCAATTTCGAACCAATCAGAGAGGTTGCCTATATTTTCGTGGGCATCTTTGGCACCATGATGCCGGCACTTCAATTGGTGGGAAATTTCGCTAAATCCCCAGAGGGATCTGAATTGATCACACACAATACGCTGTATTGGGGAACAGGTTTATTATCAGGATTTTTGGATAATGCTCCTACCTACCTGAACTTCTTAGCTGCAGCCATGGCCTCCAAAGGCGCTTCCATTTCTGATGTCGAGATGGTGAAACAATTCGCAATGGACGGTTATCATGATTCTGCATTTGAACTCATGGCAATCTCATTAGCTGCCGTATTCTTTGGTGCAATGACCTATATTGGTAATGGACCTAACTTTATGGTTAAGTCTATTGCTGAACAAAGTGGGATCAAAATGCCTTCTTTCTTTGGATATATCATTCGCTTTTCCATACCAATATTACTTCCAGTATTGATCATTATCTGGCTGATCTTTTTTGCTTTCAGTTGATAGAATAGAGCTGGCAGGAAACAAAAAAGGGCTGAAACTTAAAGTTTCAGCCCTTTTTTGTTTAGGATATGCATCAACCTCAGTCAATTAACGCTCCCTTTACTTTTATCTTATTTGGATCCAAAAACCAAACTTTCTGGACTCCCAGAACCTCATATTCTTCCAATAGCCCCATCTCATTCATTTCCAAAACTCCCTCCGCCGAAGAACTATAAAAAAAATTATCTTCTTCTGACTCAAAATGGATGCTGTTTACCCTGTCAGATCCTTCTTCATAGCTTACCTCAATCAACTTGATGGAACCTTTCGCCCCATCTTTTAACCTATGCGTAAGCATATTTTCTTTTTCAATAGTTTCATAGGCTGTCGTATAGGCTGCCTTATTGATATCAGACTGGATAAAAATATCCAATTCCTTACGCCAGGCCTCTTTGTCTAACACCCCTTCGGAGGATTGTTCCTCCCCATTGATCATGCTGAGCTTCTCCATTTTATGGCCATCAAGCCTATTGATCTGCTCTTCTACAAAATACTTAAGTGGAAAATATTTATCAATTTGGGTCGGATTTGCCAAGGGCTGCTTTTCTCCTTCAGAACAGGAGAAAAGCAGCCCACCAAGCAATACTATAGAAAATCGTTTCTTCAAGGTCAATTATTTTAGCAAAACATCTCCTGTCATATCTGCAGGAATGTCCACGCCTATCATCTTCAGAATAGTAGGAGCCAAATCTCCCAACTTACCATCCTTCACTTCTAGACGATCCTTCTTATCAACCATGATACAAGGCACTAAGTTCGTTGTATGTGCAGTATTTGGAGAACCATCTTCATTGATCATCAGATCACTGTTACCATGATCCGCTATTACAATTACTGAATAGTCATTTTTAAGTGCTGTGCTGATTACGGAGTTGGTACATTCGTCCACTGCTTCACAAGCTTTTACTGCAGCATCAAATACCCCCGTATGCCCCACCATATCTGCATTGGCAAAATTCAAGCAAACAAAATCAACTTCTTTCTTGTCCAGCTCTGTATTTATTTTCTTGGCTATTTCATGTGCACTCATTTCTGGCTGAAGATCGTAGGTAGCTACTTTTGGAGAGCTACAAAGGATCCTGGATTCACCATCAAACTCAGTTTCACGACCTCCGGAGAAAAAGAAAGTTACGTGAGGATATTTTTCTGTCTCGGCAATACGGATTTGCTTCTTCCCACTTGCTGCCAAAACTTCTCCCAACGTATTCTTCAAATTGTCCTTTTCAAAAATAACATTCACCCCTTTAAAGGTTTCGTCATAATTGGTAAAGGTTACATAATGAAGCGCCAATTTCTTCATCTTATAATCTTCAAAATCCTCCTGTGTTAAAACCTGGGTAATCTCTCTACCACGGTCAGTACGGAAATTAAAACAGATAACCACATCACCTTCTTCTATCTTGGCAATAGGCTCACCCTTTTCATCCACATGAACAATTGGACGGATAAATTCATCTGTTACACCATTGGCATATGATTTTCTGATAGAAGAAAGAATGTCCTTGGACTTTTCTCCTTCACCCAATACCATGGCATCATAAGCCAATTTTACCCTTTCCCATCGCTTATCACGGTCCATGGCATAATAACGACCGATGACAGAAGCTATTTTTCCAGTTGAATTTTCACAGTGATTCTGTACTTGCTCTAGAAAACCTAGACCACTTTTTGGGTCAGTATCTCTCCCATCTGTAAAGGCATGGATATAAGCATCTTCAACCCCATTGGCCTTAGCCGCATCACAAAGTCCCAAAAGATGTTTAACATGGGCATGCACACCTCCGTCTGAAACCAAACCAATAAAGTGTACTTTCTTCCCCCTCTCCTTTGCTGTAACAAAAGCTTCTTTCAACACAGGATTTTCATTCAAGTCACCTTCGTCTACTGCCTTATTGATTTTTACCAGATCTTGATAGACAACTCTACCAGCACCGATGTTCATATGGCCTACTTCAGAATTCCCCATCTGTCCCTCAGGCAAACCAACAGCCAATCCAGAAGCTTCTAATTTGGAATGCGGGTACTTTTCAAAAAGGCTGTCAATAAATGGTGTATTCGCTTTGTCTATAGCTGATACTTCAGGATTGGTGGCCAAGCCCCAACCATCTAAAATCATTAATAAAACTTTTTTATCCATAAGGCAAATATAAAGATTTAAATGCAATGATAGGAAATTCCTCTGGCTTAAGCCATTTTTCCATTCCCTGATTTAAAAAGGATTTGAACAACATTTTCTTCTATTTTTATCAAAAATTACCTTTTTTTGTTCACTTCAAACAGTTCACCAACCAATCATAAATTTTGGCTCAAAATTTGAGCAATGTATAATAATGAAAAAACTGATTACCCATACATTTTATATTTTTGTGATCGCCATGCTGGCCAGCACGCAATTAAGCTGGTCCCAAGGCAGTGATTATGAAAAAAGCATTAGCATTTCATTAAAAGCAGGTTCAAGCAGGGATCTCTCTGCCATGTTTGAGAGTAATGTAGAACTTAATATTAATGGAAATGAGGGAGACTACTCCAAAAACCAGGCAGAACTGATTCTTAAAGACTTCTTCAAAAAATTTCCTCCAGAAGACTTTAACATTGTACACAAAGGAAAATCGGGGTCCCAAATCCAATACTATATAGGAAGTTATCAAAGCTCACACGGCAACTTTAGAATCCTAATCAAGTGTAAAATAAAAGATGACGACATCTTGATTTACTCAATGGACTTTAACAAAGAGTAAATTAAATATTTACCCAAACCTTATTTCCGGCTTCTTTTTAACATCAAGATTGCCTTATAAAAAGGCTGCTTTCCTGAATTTTCTTATTTTTACACCGTGAAAGAAAATTACTTAACTCAGGAAAATTTAGAGGCATTCATCCAATCGGCTTTTAAAGAGGATGTTGGAGAAGGCGACCACTCCACCTTGGCCTCAATACCCAAAGGTCAAATGGGTAGGGCACAGTTAATCATTAAAGAAGATGGGATTATAGCTGGATTAAAACTGGCTGAAATGATCTTTCACTCTTATGACACTGACTTAGAGGTAAAACTTTTGATGGAGGATGGCCAGACGGCAAAAAAAGGAGACATCGGTCTTACCGTAGCTGGAAAAGCAGCTTCCATCCTTACCACAGAACGACTTGTACTGAACTGCATGCAGCGCATGAGTGGTATCGCCACCAAAACCCATCAACTTACTCAATTAATTTCCCATACTAAGGCGAAATTATTGGACACAAGAAAAACAACTCCTAACTTCAGAATGTTAGAAAAGTGGGCAGTTGCCATTGGGGGAGGAGAAAACCATCGTTTTGCACTTTACGATATGGTCATGCTCAAGGATAACCATATTGATTTCGCAGGAGGTATTGCTGCCGCCATTCAGGCTACCCAAAAATACTTAAAAGAAAACCTGCTTGATCTGAAAATTGAAGTGGAAACCAGGAATCTTAAGGAGGTTAAAGAGGTTTTAGCAGTAGGAGGGGTGGACGTAATCATGCTCGACAATATGAGTAATGAAGCCATGAAAGAAGCTGTAAGCCTTATTGATGGCAAAATGGCCACTGAAGCCTCTGGAGGAATTACCGAAGAATCGCTAAAAGGAGTCGCTGAGTGTGGCGTGGATTTTATTTCTGTTGGAGCCCTTACACATCATGTAAAAAGCTTAGACATCAGCCTAAAAGCCTACTAATTCCTTTTTATAACGAAAAACTTATCGGCATAATCGATATATGGAAGCAAAAAATCATTTCATCCATTGTTTGGTCATTCACAAACCTGAAGAGGGCTACAGGCTTAGCCACCATATCCATCAGGCATGTGTAGAAGCCAAAACCATGGAGGTTTTACCTTCATGGGAAGAAGCTATCCATTATTTGGAGGCCGGAAACAGGGTGGACCTGATCTTGGGCAGCTATGAATTGATTGACTTACATCCTTATGCCTTTGAGAAGATGAATAAGTTCATCCCTGTCATTTTTACTTCTTCTAAACCTTTTGTTACTGAAAAAGCTTTCTCCTTGAATTGTCTGGACTTTATAAATGACAACCCCTCTGATGAGCGCCTTGCAAAGTCCTTTGAAAAATTTAAATCCCTTTACCGCTCAGACAATAAACTGCATTTCAGCAAACAGATCTTGGGACTCACCGGAGGAGGAAACCACCAAAAATCCAGGTTCTTGGTAAAATCTGGAGAACAGCTATTCTACAAAAACCAAAGCGACGTGGCCTTTTTCCTGGCTGACCAAGGACAAACTTATCTCATAGAAATGGGATCTGGAAACCAATATCAAATCAGTTATAAATTGATGGATCTAGAAGACCAACTAGACCCCAGTCAGTTTTTCAGGATCAACAGAGGCATCATTTTAAACATTGAGGTAATAGACACCATCAAAAAACACTTGAACAGTAGGCTTAAAATCATTCCTAAGGTGCCTTTTGAAAATGATATTATTGTAAGCCGGGAAAAAGTAAGCAAATTTAAAAAATGGGTAAGCCAGTAAGCATCCTACTTACTGGCTTTTGTTTTTTATACAATTCATATTATTGATCTGCAAACTGTAGCTTAACCAGATTAGCATAGAAACCACCCTCTTGAGTAGCCAAGACTTCATGGTTCCCTTCCTCTACTATTTCACCATCCTTCAACACATAAATCCTGTCCACCTTCCTAATGGTCGCCAACCTATGCGCAATAACAATGGTGGTCCTGTTCTTCATCAGTTCATCCAAAGCTTCCTGAACCAAAGCCTCAGATTCGGCGTCCAATGAAGAAGTGGCTTCATCCAAAATCAAAATAGATGGGTCTTTTAATATCGCTCTCGCTATGGCTATTCTCTGCCTTTGACCTCCTGATAGTTTCACACCCCGTTCACCCACAAGGGTATCCAATCCCTCTGGAAACTTTCCTATAAACTGCCATGCATTTGCCTTTTTAGCAGCGTTAATGATTTCTTCTTCACTTGCATTTGGCTTTGCATAGGCAATATTCTCTCTAATACTCCCACCAAATAACAGAACCTCCTGGGGTACAATCCCAATATTTGAACGCAATTGTTTCAAGTTCCAATCCTTTATGGATTTTCCATCAATTTTGATCTCTCCAAAACGAATGGAATAAAACTTCATCAACAACTGAATAATGGTCGACTTCCCCGCACCTGAATGGCCTGCCAAAGCAATTTTTTCTCCTGACCTGATGGAGAATTGAATATCTTTCAATACTGCAGCGTCTGGGCGGGTAGGATAATTGAAACTTACATTATTGAATTCCACATCCCCAGTAATACGAGCATCCTGATAATCTGCCAAAGACTCCTCAGGAGCTTCCTCCAAGATTTCAAGCACCCGCTCTGATGAACCAATAGCCTTTTGAACCTGACCATAAATATCTCCAAGCCCTGCAATAGAACCTCCAATGAAAGTCGTATAAAGTACAAATGAAACCAGATCTCCGATACTCATGGCCCCTGTGCTTACCATCATCGCACCATACCACATTACCGCCACGATACCTCCAAACAAAGCAAAGATGATAAAAGAGATAAATGCCCCTCTAAATCCTGCAGCCTTTAAGGCAACCTTCACCACTTTGTTCAATCCCTTTTCATACCTCGCAGACTCATATGACTCCCCAGCAAAAGACTTTACCGTAGTAATCGACTGCAAAGTCTCTTCAACAATCACATTGGCATTGGCCAATTGATCTTGGGTCTCTTTGGACAGCTTTCGGATAAACTTTCCAAAGACCATGGCGATGATAACCAACACAGGGAAAGTAGCCAACATAAACAAAGTCAACCTTGGCGTGGTGATAAAAAGAAAAACCGTACCTGCCAACAGCGTCACTATCTGACGGAACAATTCTGCAAGGGTAGTGGAAAAAGTGTCTTGTAATAAACTTACATCAGAAGTAATCCTACTGATCAGCTCCCCAGTCCTTCGCTTATCAAAGAAACTCATGGGCAAATTCACCAATCTACTATACAGCGATAAACGAATATCACGCATTGATTTTTCACTTACCTGGGCAAATAACCATACCCTAAAAAAGGAAAAAACACTTTGCACAAATAAAATCCCTATCAATACCAAAGCAATGATATTGATATCATTAAAAATCCATTCCTTACCTTGGGCCGTATCAATCAACTTACCCGCAACATAAGGAAATGCCAATAAGGTCAAACTGGAGAACAATAGGAAAAACAAGCCTGTAATAAATACGCCTTTATAAGGCAATACAAAGTTGAATATCCCTATCAGTTTGCGTAGGTTCTTCTTATTGAGCTTTCTTTTTTCGTGTTCTTCCAGCGCTTTTTTCTTCTTTGCCATAATTTGGTCGGGTGCTTATACATTTGCGGCTACAAATGTACATGATTTGGTTTACAATTGATAAAGTTCAGTAGATCAAAAGAAAATAGTATCCATAGGACGATTTCCTCATTAACCTACGCTCTAAGGTTTATTCTGGATGAACAACTTCCTTATTCTTTTGAATATTTTTTTCTCCTTTTCCCAAAAGAAATTAAACTGGCCAAACAGAAAGCCATAAAACAACAACATGATTTGATAAAGCGGCAAAACCAAAAGCAAATACAAAATGGTTTTCCAGACTCCACCTGACTCAGTATCCAATCCAAGCAAGTCAAATATCGGTCGCTTTATGAGTACTACTGAAAAACCGGTACAAGCAAATACCAACAGGACTAGCAGTACTTGCCATAGGCTTTTCAATTGCCATTTTTCTTGTAGTCGTCTTAAATAGCTTTGCTGACTCATAATTATATTATTCCCATCGAAATATTGGGTATTGCATATGTGCTTCTTCTTTCCATGGAGAATGTTCATAAACCCACCTTAATTGGGCCGCTCCATTATTGGCGAATGCGGCATCCTCGGATTTTTTCTTTTCCAAAGCAGCCCTAATCGCTGGGTTTTCCTTTAAGAATTTAGCCGCTAAATCCTCAAAAACATAGGCAGAGTAACCTTCCTTGGACTGGATAATGGTATCAAAATAGTTCCAAGCAAAAAAGCTATCTTCAGCTTCAGGCTCTAAAACTTCCATAATATAACCATTTGCTTCCTGATCCATAGGCACTATCCAATCTCCAGCCCTAAAATCAACTTTCCTTTCCGCTTTCTTCACCTTTATACCAGTATGAAGATAATGGCCCTCATATGGACTGGACAAGGTTTCAAAGTCTTCGATCTTATACACTTGTAAAGTCATACTGGTATCTGAATTCAAAGCATACATCTCTACATTATTTCTTTTTAAGTTATCCAGCACTTTATGCCAGCCCTGGGGAATCACATAGGCTTTTGGCTTTTTGATCGTAAGACTTGGTACATAAGTATCATAATAATCTACTTCTATTGTATAAGGCTGGCTTCTATCATAAAATAATCTTTCTTTACCTGAAATCTCACTGGATTTATACCCGGACTGATAACCTAAAAACTCAATATTTACAGGATTTTCCTTCGATAACTGATAATTAAAATCAAAGCTTACTTTCGCCATATCCGCTTTTCTATCTGCCTCCACAGCCCTCACGACCTCATCAGCATCTCTATCCAATATAGCAAAATAGGATTGGAAAAGAGCATACATGCTCTCCACCCTTTGCTTATAGCTCTTGAGCATATGTGCTTCAGGCACATAACTTATGGTATGAAATAAAGAAGTATATCCACTGCTATATCTAGGAGAATCCTTAAACTGATTCCATCCCTTTTCGGGAACATCGCCCCAAACATTTACATAGGGCACCAAGGGAAAATCTCTTTGCTTCATCTCTTTGTACAAGCCTGGAGTAAGCACTTTATGCATATATTCAGCTGCTTTGCCTCCCAACATATTATGCTGGGTTTCTATCAGTGTCATCACATGTTGGTAATCCGCTCCGTTGCTGGTATGGTTATCAAGAAAAACGTGGGGGGACAACCATTGAAAAATTTCCTGAAAACTTGCAGAATTTTTTGTGTCCGTTTTAATAAAATCTCTATTCAAATCATAGTTTTGAGCATTCCCTCTAAAACCATGTTCTTTTGGACCTTCCTGGTTGACACGGGTAGTAGCATTCCTGTTGAGATGCCCACCTATATTATATACTGGTATAATGGCCAGAACCATATCCTCAGACCATTTTTCTCTTTCTAAACATAGATCTCTCAAATACATCATAGAAGCATCTATCCCCATCGGCTCTCCGGGATGAATCCCATTATTGACAAATACCACCAAACGACCTTCTGACTTCCATTTCTCTGGATTGAAATCCCGCTTTGGATCAAATATCACCAAATGCAAAGGCTCACCAGAATCGGTTGGCCCCATAGTCTTGATCTGTACTTGCTCAAAATCTGTAGCCAAATTCTGATAATAACTGATGACCTCCGCATACTTGGGTGTTTCTGTCCCACCTGATTTTTCAAATAGGGTAATGTACCGGTCTTGGGCAAATGTTTTAGACACCAAGACAAGCAAAAATGCCAATAGGCTAATCTTATTCATACGGGTAGATTTAATTTTTTTGAATTTGCTCGCAAGATAAACAATCTCATAGGAAGCATTAGCCCCTTTCATAATCATTCGAATTGATTCAATAAGCAAAGCACACTAGAGCAAGGAGAGGACACAAAAAAAGCCATCCGTTTGGGCGGATGGCTTTTGATATTATTACCACTGAAACAACTCATCATTTAATCGTTGAAGGGCTTCATTTTTATATTTAGTATCTATAAGAATGGAAACATTATTTCGGCTACCACCGTAGGAAACCATTCTCAATGGATAATCCACCAAGGCATCCATTACTTCTTTTACCATCCCTGTGTTTTCGGCAATCATATTTCCGGCTACACAGATAATGGTTTGACCATAATCCACTTCCGTATTTCCAAATTTCTCCAGCTCAAGGATAATATCCTTCAAATGTGTATCGTCATCTATGGTCACAGACACTGCCACCTCAGAGGTAGTGATCATATCGATCGGTGTTTTGTACTTTTCAAAAATCTCAAACACCTTTCTCAAGAAACCATAGGCAAGAAGCATACGGCTGGATTTAATTTTTACGGCAATGATACCGTCCTTAGCGGCTATGGCTTTCACCCCTTTACCTGTTTCCTCTGCAGTAATGGTAGTACCCGCTGCTTCAGGCTGCATGGTGTTTAACAGTTTCACCGGGATATTATAATTCTGTGCAGGCCAGATGGATGCTGGGTGAAGAATCTTTGCTCCGAAATAAGCCAATTCAGCCGCTTCATCAAATGATAGTTGTGCAATTGGGCGCGTTTTGTCCACCACTCTTGGATCATTATTGTGCATACCATCAATATCTGTCCAGATCTCTACCACTTCAGCTTTTATGGCCGCACCAATAAGAGAAGCAGTATAATCACTACCGCCCCTTTTCAGGTTATCCACTTCGTTTCTGTGATTTTTACAGATATATCCTTGGGTAACAAAAACCGCATCCTTTTCATAATTCTTTAGAATGCTTTTTAACCTATCACTGATCTTGCCGAGCTCAGGTTCATGGTTTTCATCAATACTCATAAACTCCAAGGCAGGCAAAAAGATAGCTGAAATATCTTTTTCTTCTAGTAGCGTATAGAAAAGCTTGGTAGACAAAAGTTCACCTTGTGCCAATATATCCCTGTTAATGGCTTCATTAAAGGAAATTTTGAGGATGATGTTTAAAAACTCAAAATGCTCCTTGATAATTTTTTCGGCCTTCTTCTGGCCAGCTTCAGTTTCCAGAAGTTCCTTGTAAAACGCTAGATAATGTTCGTGCAAAGCGTCAATGCGCTCCTTCGCCAAATCCTTATTTCCTTCTGCCAAGGCATCGCCAATACCCACCAAGGCATTAGTCGTACCTGAAAGCGCCGACAAAACGACAATTTTCCTTTCATTGCTTCTGGTGATCAGGTCTTTTACCTGATGCATTCTTTCGGGTTTACCTACAGAGGTACCCCCAAACTTCATGATTCTCATAGGAGTAGTTGATGTATGTTAATGGTTTGTTTTGTTACTGGAATTTTAGAAGCCTAGCATTTTTATAGCTGTAATGGCTGCTTCATCACCTTTGTTTCCATGCTTTCCGCCTGCCCTGTCCAAGGCTTGCTGATGGGTATTGGGAGTCAGAACCCCAAAGATCACAGGTTTATTAAACTTCAATCCAACATTAGTGATGCCATGAGCTACAGCATCACAGATGAAATCAAAATGCTTCGTTTCTCCTTGGATCACACAACCCAAGCAGATCACCGCATCAATTTCTTCCACCTCTGCCAACCACTGTGCGCCCAGTGTCAGCTCAAAAGAACCCGGAACATTCTTTCTATAGATATTTTCTTTTTTGGCACCATGAGACCTCAACGTCTCTATTGCACCTTCATATAGTGACTCAGTTACCTCCTCGTTCCATTCAGAAACGACAATGCCAAATCTTTTATCACTGATGTCCTGGATATTTTTGCCAGAATGTTGGCTTAAGTTTTTAAGTGAAGTTGCCATCTTTATTTATAATTAAGCTTATTCTTAAAATATATAAACACAAAAAAAGTAAGACCTTTTGGGCCTTACTCTTCAATATGCTGTTATTCTATAGGCATTAATTTGAAGCAAGACCCTCTAAACGAGCCTTATGCTTTCGTGCCAATGTGTATTCGTATGATTCTGGGTAGTTGTTTTCAATTTCCCCATAAGCACCTATAGCCTTTTCTAGCTGACCTGCTGCTTCGTAAGCAATAGCCAATTTGTTCAAGTAAATAGGCGTAAAAAACTTGTTCTCTTTATAAGAAACGGCTTTCTCATAAGCTGTGATAGCACTGTTAATATTATCTAACTCAACATAAGCATCTCCCAATAAGGAATAAGCTTTGGCCTGCACAAAGAAATCTTCAGATGAAAATTCTTCAAGATGATCCACTGCTTTTTGGAACTCCCCATTTTGAAGATAGATAGATCCCGTATAAAACTGCGCCAAATTAGCCGCATTGGTACCGCTATACTCATCTATGATTTTCAAAAAGCCATCATTAACCCCGTCTCCGTTCAAAGCAAAATCCAAGCTGTCCTGCTCAAAGTAATAAACCGCTTGGAACATCTCTCCTTGAGCTTCTTTATCTTTATTGGCGTTGTTGAATTGGAAATACAAAATACCTGCGATCACTATGATCCCTGCAATAAGTATTCCTCCTACCAATCGAGAATTCTTTTTCAAGAAAACCTCTCCTCTACCTAAACTTTCAGCAATCGCTTCTGGGTTTTCAAGTAGCTCATTATGTTCTTCTTGAGTCGGCCCGTTTTTTATCTCTTTCTTAACCATTTTTATAAAATTTCAGTCGCAAATATAACGGTTTTAGTTTATTCGCAAACTATCATAAAAAAAGTCAGCCAAACGAATCAAATAATTCACGCTATAGGCTGACTTTTTAATTGTACCTAAGTTTATTCCATTACAAAAGGATAATCCTCTTGCATATAAACATCCTCAAATGCTTTTTGTCCGTCAGGCCATGGAGATTCTTCAGCAAATTTAACTGCATCAGCTACTTGCTTTTTCACCCTTGCATCAATTTCCTTGATCTCATCTTCAGAAAGGATTGAATTATCAATGATGGTCTGCTTAACCTGCTCAACTGGATCCTTCGCCTTATATGATTCCACTTCTTCACGGGTCCTGTATTTCTGAGGATCCGACATGGAATGACCTTTATATCGGTAAGTTCTAAATTCCAATAGGGTAGGGCCATCTCCTTTTCTCGCTCTTTCAGCTGCCTCAGAAACCGCCTCATGGACAGCTTCTACATTCATTCCATCAACAGCAAAAGAAGGCATATCGTATGATTCGCCAATGGTAGAAAGGTCATCTACATTGGAAGAACGCTTCACAGAAGTACCCATAGCATAACCATTGTTTTCAATTACAAAGATTACGGGAGTTTTATAAAGCATGGCCAAGTTAAATGCCTCGTGAACCGCACCTTGTCTAACGGCACCATCACCCATATGACAGATACATAGATTTTTGGTTCCTTTGTATTTTTCTGCAAATCCGATTCCAAGGCCCATAGGTACCTGAGCACCCACAATACCATGACCTCCCATAAAGTTTCTTTCTTTATCGAAGATGTGCATAGAACCACCTTTACCTTTGGTCGTACCGGTAGCCTTACCAAAAAGCTCTGCCATTACTGCTCCTGGGTCAGTACCCAACCCTAGCGGATGAGCATGATCACGGTAAGCAGTAATCCACTTATCGTCTTTTTCAAGGGCTGTAATCGCGCCAGCTGCACAAGCTTCTTGTCCTATATATAAGTGACAAAAACCTCTGATTTTTTGTTGGCCGTACAATTGACCAGCCTTTTCTTCAAACCTCCTCATGAGCAACATGCTCTCATACCAGTAAGCATAGGTATCTTTGGAGTATTTTACTTTGGATTTAGTGGTTGTCGAACTCTTTTTCGCCATATCGTTATTTATAAAATATGCATTTTTCGGGGCTCAAATATAAATAAGTATTCATTGATTAACAAAGTCTTTTATGATTCTGAAATAGGAAAAGGGTAAATATGAAGCCCTTTTCAAAGCCATCATCCTCAAAAACCATATAGCCCATGATATTATGAAACTTATTTAAGGAACCATCGATTTAAGCTAATCATCCATTTTCTGCATAAAATCTGGAAAACCACTTTCTGTCCAGCCAATAACACGGGCCCTAGTGGCCCTATTAGGATCTTGTAATTCA
Organism: Echinicola salinicaeni; assembly: GCF_014280965.1. Lineage (GTDB taxonomy): Bacteria > Bacteroidota > Bacteroidia > Cytophagales > Cyclobacteriaceae > Echinicola > Echinicola salinicaeni. The sequence goes on along the minus strand of NZ_JACODZ010000006.1, from coordinate 403,195 downwards.
GGCCCCTGAATTTCTTTATAGTCACGAGCGTGGTATATCATGACTACCGTTTCACCATCTTCAGCAGTGGTAAAGGAATTATGACCCGGCCCATACCTTTTTACTTCTTCATTAGTATAAAAAACCGGCCCCGGAGATTTATTCCAATTATTAATATCCAGTAAATCGGCCTCTTCGTCTATCCACAATAAGCCCATGCAATAATTATCATTGGTGGCACTTGCCGAATATGTCACAAAGATTTTTCCGTTTCTTTTAATAACAGCAGGCCCTTCATTGACATTATATTTTACTCTTTCCCAGTCAAACTCCGGTTCAGTCAAAACCACCTCAGGACCTTTTAATATAGTAGGATCCTGCATTTCAGACATCACCAATCCAGTACCATGTTGACCACCTCGCACGTTTTGCGCCCAGATCATATAGCGTTTACCATTATGTTCAAATGTCGTCGCATCCAAAGAAAATGAATCTATATCAGTCATGATCCTTCCTTCTTCTTTCCACTCACCCTGTGTAGGATCCTCAGAAGAATTGGACAGGGCCCACATCCTGATATTCCAGATATTCTCGGCTTCTCCTGCGGCAAAATAGATATACCATTTTCCATCAATTCGGTGTAGTTCAGGCGCCCAGATATGATGGCCCATCACTCCCTGCTCATGCTTGTGCCAAACCTCCTTTTCACTTGCAGCCTTTAATCCATCGATGCTTTTAGCTTTTCTGATTACGATGCGATCATATTCCGGAACGGTAGCAATTAAATAATAAGTCCCATCATCATTTTTGTAAACCCAAGGATCTGCTCGCTGCTCGGCAATGGGATTATCAAATGTCAATTCCTGAGAAAATAGGGGGTTGCAAAATGCCATGGTCAATACGATGACTAAGCAAATGTTATGTAAATACTTCATGAGGTTATTTTGTTTGTCATTGTAAATTTAACGATCCGAAAGATCAGATGTAAATTTAGTGTATTTTTGACATTTAAAAAGGGCTATCTTCAAAATCATATCATCTACTTACTAAAATAGGTATCCCCTTCAACTTCTGTTACATCAATGACATTATCAGAAAAATACAGAAGGCTGTCTATTTTCTTCACTTCCAAAACCAATTCTACCTTTTTACTTTCTGCCATCAAACTTGATCGCTTGTATTCCTTAACTTTCGTAAATTCTTCTTCATTTAAGAAAACCGTAACTATTGCTGAATCATGATCGGGACGAACAAAAATATAAGGAGACTCAAACAGGTCATTTTCCTTTAGCTTTGAAAAATAACTAAGGGTTTCTGATTCCCAGTCTTGGGCATTTTCATCCCCTTGAATACTGTATAGATAATTGTTTAGCTCTTCAATCTGCTCGTCTGTCCCACCGTAGGCACTGGCAAAATCAATCATTTTAAAGACCAAATCTCCTTTGAGGATTTCCTCATCCTTAGCATTACAGGAAAACAAATTCAGCAAGAGAAGAATCATTAATTTCCTATTAACTTGCCATTTCTTAAAAAACACATTCATATATTGCTTATTCTGGATTTAAAGTTTCATTCATCTTTGGCTTTACTATAAATTAACCCGGTTCCATACTTTTATTATAAATATAAATGCCTTTGAACCTAACGTAAATATTTCATATTCGGTATTTTCCAAGAATCAAGCAAATACTATAGTCTTCCACTATCAATTTTTAAGTGCCCCAGAATCAATGAATCCAAATTGATCCACTCTTATAAGCACTTATTACTAAACAACACTTTCAAAAAACTTCCTTCTCCTTACATTTGTATATTAAACCAAATCAAGTCCATCTCTATATGCACCTTAAAAGCCTTCAGTTGATTCAATTCAAGAACTACAAAAAGGCGAAAGTGACTTTTTCAGAGGAAATAAACTGTTTTCTGGGCATTAATGGCAGTGGAAAAACCAATCTACTGGATGCTATCCACTACCTTTGCCTGACAAAAAGTGCCTTCAATGCCGTGGACGCCCAAAACATCCAACATGAGCAAGGCTTTTTCTCCATGAAGGGCTCATTCGAGAAAACAGGAAAGCCCATAGAGATCCAATGCATCCTAGAGGCAAAAAAGAAAAAGCAAATCCTCAATAATGGCAAAGCCTATGATAAAATGAGCGAGCATATTGGCTTGCTACCAGTTGTCCTAATCGCTCCTGATGATACTGCTTTGATCAAAGAAGGAAGTGAAGAAAGGAGGAAATTCTTCGATAGTATACTGTCCCAGTTAGACAAAAACTACCTTTCCAAACTGGTCCGCTACCAGCATTTCCTAAAGCAAAGAAATGCCCTGATCAAACAATTGGCCGACCAAAGGAATTGGGACAAAAGTATCTTGGAACCTTATGATTTGGAGCTGATCAGTTTATCCAAATGGATTTATGAAGAGCGGAAAGCTTTTATACAGCGCTTCAAGCCGCTATTACTGCATCATTATGCGGAAATTTCCGGACAACGAGAATCCATAGAGATTCGTTATGAAAGCCAATGCGCAAAAGAAAGTTTTGAGGCTCATTATTATAATAGCCTCCAGAAGGATCTCATACTAAAACGTACTAATGTGGGCATCCACAAAGATGATTTTGTATTTGAGATCGACGAATATCCCCTGAAAAAATTTGGCTCCCAAGGCCAACAAAAATCTTTTCTTATTGCATTAAAACTGGCCCAGTTTCAAATTTTCAAATCGGAAACTGAAACCAAGCCTATCTTGCTTCTGGATGATATTTTTGACAAGTTAGACGATTATCGGATCAGTAAAATGATGGAATTGGTGGCCAACCATGAGTTTGGCCAGCTGTTTATCACTGATGCCAGACCAGAACGCACCAAAAACATCCTGAAAGCTATTGACGCTGATATTACCTATTTTGATATTGAAGAAGGAAACGTCGAAATAAGACAAAAGACGCCAGATTAAAGACATAACATTTTTAACCTTCGCTTTGTAGTTGATATTTAACCCCTATCTCTATATTGTCGTGACAGCTTTCCTGTGTGACGGTAAAACCTGAGCTTTCAGCTCTTTTCTTGCTCTATCCACAGCCAACAACTCTATGAAAGAAAGGGTAAAACACCAGAATAAAAACCTTAGACCGCCTTATGTCTTACATCTAGCGTTTAAAACGCTAGCCTGCTATTTACCAAAACCAACTGGCTTCAAATTATTCATATTTCTTAGTATCCAAGATTGTCTCTTATAATTATAGGCAGTAGGTCGAGCAGGGGACCAAAGCAGAGGATTGGGCAAAATTGCTGCGATCATGGCTGCTTGGTTTCTACTGAGATTGGCAGCTGGCTTTTGATAGAATTTTTGAGAAGCAGCTTCCACACCATAAATCCCATCACCGACTTCAATAACGTTGAGGTAGACTTCTATAATTCGCTCCTTGGACCAAATGAGTTCTATCAAAACTGTAAAATAGGCCTCCAATCCCTTTCTCAGATAATTTCTCCCAGGCCATAGAAAAACATTTTTTGCAGTTTGGTTGGAAATGGTACTGCCTCCTCTAAGCCGTTTCCCCGATTCATTATCTTTTAATGCTTCCCGAATGGCCTCCATATCAAAACCTGAATGCTCCAGAAATTTCTGATCCTCCGAAGCCACTACTGCCTGAGCCATGTGCTTGGATATTTCTCCAATAGGCACCCAAGTCTTCTCAAGTTTCATCTCCCTTTCTTCATCTTTGGACTGCTCAACTAGCCTAATGACCATCAACGGAGTGATATAAATCGGAACAAAGCGGTAGGCCACCGTCAAGCCCATGGATAGAATAAAAAACCAAAGTATGATCTTAAATAAAAATCGAAACAATTTCCTCATACCATTTTGAACAATCGAAGTTTATCTAAAGTCAAATTATTGAAAAAGTAATTCATCAAAATAGAAAACTAATGCCTTTGAGGCATTAGTTTTCATCACCTTCCTCAAGGTCTTCAAACTGTGAAAGATCATAGGTTTCCGCAGCTAAATAATGAGGATAAATTCTTAGATGCTGCTTTTTCACTTCCTCAGTCAAGGATTTTCTAAAACCTTCAATATTGGTACCATCCTGGGCAGCCATAAACACAGGTTCAATCCCTGTTTTTTTAGCATAAACTTTTTTAAGCTTCTCCAGATCAAGGAAATTGGCTTCCTCCACTTCCAACTCAGTCATATGCATCAATTCTTCCTCAGAAGGCATCTTCGGCACTAAATCCACTTTATTAAATACCAGCAAGATAGGCTTATCTCCAGCGCCCAATTCATTGAGCGTTTGGTTAACCACTGCGATATGATCTTCGAAACTCGGATGGGAAATATCCACTACATGCACCAATACATCAGCCTCCTTAATTTCCATCAAGGTAGATTTAAAGGATTCAATGAGGTGCGTAGGGAGTTTACGGATGAAACCTACTGTATCAGAAAGCAAAAATGGTATTTGGTCCAGCACTACTTTTCGAACAGTCGAGTCCACCGTCGCAAAGAGTTTATTTTCTGCCAAGACTTCAGACTTCGTCACCAAATTCATCAGGGTACTTTTACCCACATTGGTATATCCAACCAACGCCACACGAACTATTCCTTTCCTGCCCTTTCGCTGGGTCTCACCCTGCTTTTCTATTTTCCTTAACTTTTCTTTGAGCAAGGTGATCTGGTTACGGATCATCCTTTTATCCGTCTCAATCTCTTTCTCACCGGCACCACCCCTAGTAGCTGTACCACCACGCTGACGTTCCAAGTGTGTCCACATCCTGGTAAGTCTCGGCAACAAATATTGGAATCGAGCCAATTCTACTTGGGTCTTTGCCTGAGCAGTCTGGGCCCTATTTAAGAATATATCAAGAATGAGCAAGGACCGGTCATATACCTTCACCTTAAGCTCATTTTCCAAATTTCTCATTTGAGAAGGTGATAGGTCATCATCAAAAATCACCATGTCCACATCAAAGTGCTTAATATAAGCCTGGATTTCTTCCAACTTACCTGATCCCACGAAACTCCTGACATCTGGTTTTTCCAAACGTTGAGTAAATCGGTGCACCTCCTTGACACCCAATGTCTCTGTCAAAAAGGCCAATTCATCCAAATGTTCCTCTACTTCTTGCTCTGATTGGCTTTGTCTGATCAAAGCAACCAATACGGCCGTTTCCTCCACAGGAGCGGTTTCTATTAGCTTTTTTAATTTTCTTGTATATTTACTCATTCAGAATGTTTAAATCTGTACTGCAATATTATGTATAATAATTTAACATTTACGCGAACCATTTAAAAGCAATACGCTTTAAAATAGTTAGACATTATACTCCTAGGGGATGTATAACAACGGAAAACACATTTCCATTCCCGACAAATCTCTAAATTATTTTGTATAAAATTAGTCTGCTAAAGGGAAAGAATGGAAATTTACAGCTTGCTAAAGTTAATTGACGATTTTAAACATGGAAATTAGAAGTACACCTATTCAGGATGTATATGAAATTTATCCCAAGGTTTTTAATGATGCCAGGGGGTATTTCTTGGAAACTTACCGGGAAGATTTATTGGCTGAAAAAGGCATCAACACCCAATGGGTACAGGACAACCAATCATTTTCAGTTGCGGGAACAGTAAGAGGTTTGCATTTTCAGCATGCCCCTTATGCCCAAGGCAAGTTGGTGAGAGTTATCACTGGAAAAGTTTATGATGTTGCCGTGGACCTTAGGAAAGATTCCCCTACATTTGGCCAGTATCATGGTGTGATCCTAGATAGTGCCCAGCACAACCTATTATATGTTCCAGAAGGATTTGCACATGGATTTTCAGTTTTGGAAGATGCCGTTTTTTCCTATAAATGTTCCAGTTTTTACCATAAAGAGAGTGAAGGAGGCCTCATCTGGAATGATCCATCTTTGAATATTGACTGGATGGTAGGCTCTCCGATAATTTCTGAAAAGGACCTGTTATTACCCACTTTAGAAGAGTTTAAACAACAAACTGGAGGAGGTTTGTAAAATTATGGGATTATTCGATTTGTTCAAAAATAAAAAAATGGAGCCTTTATCCTTGGATTGGATGGGAGTGGACATGCACTCCCATCTTATCCCAGGAATTGATGATGGTGCCAAAACTATGGACGAATCGGTGGCCCTGATCAAAAGGCTTAAAAATTTTGGTTTGCGAAAACTCATCACCACACCTCATGTAATGACTGAGTTTTACAAAAACACCCCTGAAATCATTGCAGAAGGGCTTGAAAAACTCCAAAGTGCCCTAACGCAAGAAGGAGTAGATATAGAGATTGAAGCAGCTGCAGAATATTACCTTGATGAGGTATTTATGGAAAAAGTCCATAATGGGGATGATCTCCTTACCTTTGGAGACAACCATATCCTAATTGAAACAGGCTTTATCAACAGGCCCAGAATGCTTCAAGAAACCTTATTTGCTTTAGAAACGAAAGGCTATAAACCTATATTTGCCCATCCAGAAAGGTATCTTTACCTCCATCATGACCCTCAATTATTGGATTCACTGGTGGATAAAGCAGTGACCTTCCAGATCAATTTACTTTCCCTCACTGGTTACTATTCCAAACCTGTCAAAATACTTGCTGAAAAACTTATTGATAGGAATGCTGTTAAATTTGTAGGTACTGACTGCCATAATCACCGCTACTTGGACAGTTTGGAGCATCTACCTTCAAGCAAGTATTACGAAAAATTAAGAGCTTCAAAAATAGCCAACACCCAATTATGAAAATACTAATTACCGGCATTACAGGTCTATTTGGTAGTTATCTTGCCAAAGAATTCTTTGAAGTAGGGGAAATCCACGGATTAAAAAGGCCCGAAAGCAAGACAGATCAATTGGGACAGCTAGCAGAAAAAATAATTTGGCATGACGGAGACATCAATGATTATCAGTCATTAGAGGAAGCATTTGAGGGAATGGACCTTATCATTCATGCTGCAGGTCTAGTATCTTTTGACAATAAAGACAAGGATAGCTTGCTAAAGGTCAACCATGAAGGTACCACCAATGTGGTCAATGTGATGCTCAGCCAAGATATAAAAAAGATCATTCATGTCAGTTCCGTAGCAGCTATTGGAAGGGACCCAGAGCATAAGGTAATCGATGAAGATCATAAATGGGTAGATTCTCCTTGGAACACTCCTTATTCCATTTCCAAGTATTTTGCAGAACTGGAAGTTTGGCGCGGGGTACAAGAAGGACTGGAAGCCATAGTGCTCAACCCTTCCATCTTACTGGCCAAAATGGAAGAAAGAAGCAACAGCACAGGACTCTACGAGTATGTAAAAAAGGAACGTTCCTACTATCCCATAGGAGATATTAATTATATTGATGTCAGGGATGCTGCTAGAATCAGTTTGGAATTATTCCAAAAGGGGCTTTGGGACGAGCGATTTATCCTTAATAATGAATCCCTCTCCTATCAGCTGTTTTTCAAAGAAATGGCTGAAGTGATGAATAAAAAGGCACCCAATGTCCCCATTAAGAATTCCATGATCCCCCTAGCGAGCCTTTTAAGCAAAATCTCAGGTTTTTTGGGCAAAAAAACCATCATCAATAAGCAAACAAGCCAATTGGCACAGCAGCAAATAAAATTTGATAATACAAAAATCAAGGCCAAATTAGATTTCCAGTTCTATGAACTCAAAGACACCTTTAAATGGGCATTGAACGAAAAATAATTCAAATTCGTTAGATCGATTATTATCAAGCATTTGGATCAAAAAGTCAAAAAAATATTTTCATTGGCTATTTGTGCTACCAATTAAATTGGTATCTTAAATTTAAATTCAAAACGACGCGCATGACTGGAGATTTTGAACACGATAGGGAAGAAGAAAGAGCATTGGTAGAACGGTTTGAGAACTCCCTAAAGGCTAACCTAGACCTTTTCTTTGATGAAGAGGAACTGGAAGACATTATCCGATTTTATTTTGATTCTCAAAAATTCAAAAGAGCACTTAAGGCCAGTCAAATTGCCCTGGAGAGATTCCCCTTTTCTTTGGAAATAAAATTACTTCATGGACAATGTCTGATCTTCAACGATGAACTGGAAGAAGGACTGGAAATGTTGGAAAACCTCAACAACCTATCACCCAATAATGAGGAAGTTATTCTGGCACTATCCAACGGTCTTTTACTCAATGGAAGCATAAAAGAAGCCATTCACTTATTGGAGGATTTTCTTCCAATGGCAGAAGACAAAGCAGAAGTTCACTATTCTCTGGGTAATTTTTACCGAGCTGAGAACAATAACGAAAAGGCCATCTATAATTATAAAGAAGCAGTAAAACTCAAAATCAACCATGAGGATGCCCTATTCCAATTGGCCATGATTACTGAGGAAGAAGGTTCATTTGATGAAATCCTTCAGTTTTACCAAGACTTTATTGATCAGGACCCATATAGCGCAGGCGCATGGTATAACCTTGGTGTTGTCTATAATCGCCTTGGCCGATTTGAGGAAGCTATTAAGGCCTATGATTATGCCTTGATCATTGATGAATCCTTTGCTTCGGCTTATTTCAATATGGGCAATGCCCTGATGAATACCAAGCAATATGAAAAAGCACTCGAAGCTTACCAAAATACAATCAACTGCGAGGGAGCCAATTCAGAAAACTGTTGCTACCTGGCAGCTGCCTACGAAAAACTGGACCAGATAGACCAAGCCTTCAAATACTTCAAGAAATCCGCCAAATTTGATCCTGAATATGATGATGCTTGGTTTGGACTGGGCATGTGCATGCTCAAAAAGGACAAGTATTTTGAGGCCATACATTATTTCAAAAAAGCCCTGAAAATATCCGCTGTAAATGCTAATTATTGGGTGGGGCTTGCTGATGCAGAATATCACTTGGGCAACTTACAATCAAGCTCGGAAGCCTATGAAGAAGCCATTAACCTAGAACCTGGGTTAATGGAAACCTATATCAACCTCTCTATAATTTATTTTGATCAAAATCGTTTCGAGGAAGCAATAGATGTCCTTAAAGAAGGAATGGACGAGCTTCCAGAGGAATCGGAACTCTATTATCGACTAGTAGTTTATCTAATTAAGACAGGTAAATACAAAGAAGCCTTTTCATATTTAGAAAATGCATTAACTTTGGATTTTGAACGACACGAGCTTTTATATGAACTGATGCCAGAAGTAAAGCATCAGAAAGCCATATACAAGATCATCGCTCAATACAAAGAAGGATTATAAGCCGAATACTATTTACCTAAAAAATTAGAGAATGAATTACGTGCTGAAGAATGTGCCCGTACGTACAGAAAAACCACGAACTACAGGATACACAATGGCCATGGACAAAGGTCTTAGCCTAAGAGAAGTAGAAGATTTTATAGATTCCTGTGGAGATTACGTAGATATTGTGAAGCTTGGTTGGGCAACTTCTTATGTTACTAAAAACCTTAATCAAAAACTTCAGATATACAAAGATGCTGGTATCCCCGTTTACTTTGGGGGAACGCTTTTCGAAGCATTTATAATCAGAGATCAATTTGAGGACTACAGAAAGGTTTTGGACAAGTTTGACTTGGCATATGCAGAAGTTTCCGACGGATCCATCACTTTGGACCATGAAAAGAAATGTGAATACATCAATATTCTTTCTAAAGATGTAACTGTACTTTCTGAAGTTGGTTCAAAAGATGCCGAAAAGATCATCCCTCCTTACAAGTGGATTGAGCAAATGCAAAAAGAATTGGATGCAGGAGCTTGGAAAGTAATCGGAGAATCAAGAGAAGCAGGTAATGTAGGACTATTCCGTGATTCCGGAGAGGTAAGGCAAGGTTTGGTAGAAGAAATTCTTACCAAAATCCCTGAAGAAAAAATTCTTTGGGAAGCTCCTCAGAAAGCACAACAAGTTTGGTTTATCAAACTTTTAGGCTCCAATGTCAACCTTGGTAATATTGCCCCTAACGAGGTCATTCCACTGGAAACCATTAGGCTAGGATTAAGAGGTGATACTTTTGACCACTTCCTAGACTTAGCAAACGTATAAAAATCCTAAGCGACTGATCACCAACTCGGTCGCTTTAGTTTTTATTTTCCATGAAGCATTTGAAAAACCATATTCTCACCTTCCTTAAAGGAATGGGAATGGGAGCGGCTGACATTGTCCCTGGTGTGTCTGGCGGTACCATAGCCCTGATAACAGGTATCTATGAAACTCTGCTGGATAGCATTAAATCTGTGGATATGGAAGCTTTAAAACTCCTGTCCAAATTCCAGATCAAAGCGCTATGGAAGCATATCAATGGTTCCTTCCTTGGTGTATTATTTCTTGGAATATTTACAAGTATCTTTACGCTTTCTAAGCTGATCACCTTCCTAATGGATGAACACCCTATTCCATTATGGTCTTTTTTCTGTGGGCTGATTATCATCAGTTCCGTGATGATACTTAGGGATATCAAACGATGGAACTTTATGGTCTTTTTAACCATTCCATTAGGTGCAGCTTTGGCTTACTGGATAACAGGCTTGAACCCTGTAAGCTCACCAGAAGCAATGTACTTTACCTTCATCGCAGGAGCTATTGCCATCTGCGCCATGATTCTTCCTGGCATTTCTGGAAGCTTCCTATTGTTGATTCTGGGCAAATACGAAGTAATTTTAGAAGCTGTAAATCAGAAAGATATAATTACTTTAGCTATATTTGCAGCCGGATGCGTTATAGGCCTCTTATCTTTCTCAAGATTGATATCTTGGTTGTTGCATAATTATCATTCACTGACCATTGCAGCACTATCTGGCTTTATGCTTGGATCGATCAATAAAATCTGGCCTTGGAAAGATGTCTTGAGCTATAGAATATCCAGTAGTGGAGAGCAAAAACCCTTTATTACCGAAAATATTTGGCCACATCATTACCTTTCTGTGACAGGTGATGAACCCAAGTTCTTTATTGGTTTATTGGCATTTCTTTTCGGGATTATCCTCGTGATAGGGTTAGAGAGAACAGCATATTACTTAAAAGGAAAATGAGAAAATTCGGACTTATCGGTTATCCATTAAAGCATTCTTTTTCAAAGAAGTATTTTACTGAAAAATTTGAAAAGGAAAATATCAGTGGCTGTCAGTACGAATTATATGAGTTGGATAGTATTGACAAATTTCCCGATTTGATCAAGAACAATCCTAATTTAGAAGGACTAAATGTAACCATCCCCTACAAAGAGCAGGTCATTCCCTTTTTAGATGAGCTAGATCCAAGCTGTAAAGCGATTGGAGCCGTGAACTGTATAAAAATTAAGAACGGTAAGCTCATCGGTTATAATACTGATTATATCGGTTTTAAGGAATCACTTGAGATTTGGCTTGGAGACAGCAACGGTATTCAAGGTTTGATTCTGGGAACAGGAGGGGCTTCAAAAGCGGTAAAACAAGCCCTAAAAAGCCTAGAGATTCCATACAAAATGGTCTCAAGAACTGCCAATGAAGAAAATGGCATCATTTCTTATGAGGACCTGATCAGGAATGAAAAAGTTCTTCAGGACTACCATCTTATCATCAACACCACGCCATTGGGCACTTTTCCAAATACTGAGGAAATGCCCGATATTCCTCTTAGCCAGATTGGCAGAGAGCATAAAATATATGACCTGGTATATAATCCAGAAAAAACCTTCCTTATGCGGTCTACCCAAGCCCGCAGTGCAGCAGTGAAAAACGGACTGGAAATGCTCCACCTTCAGGCAGAAGCAGCCTGGAAAATCTGGAATGAATAGATTCCACCTTATTTCACATTTCAAAAACCTACTATTCTCACCTAGCCTTGTGCTGATGTCCAAGGGATAATTGCATCTATTTAAATAGCTGTAATGTTTCTTTATCCTTAAAGTCAAAGCTTGCGGGCCTGTACATCATTTTGGTGAAAATGGCAGGAAAAATCAAAACATAAATGACTATGTATTGGAAAAAATTATCACACGAGGAAGTAAAAAAAGCCGTATTTGATGCTTTAAATGAAAACCATGATTATAGGGGAGAAAACCCAGCCTTAGGTGTACCAGGAACCTATTTGGACACCACAGAATTCTATCATGATGCGCCATTCTTGAAGGATGCCCCCTTCATGTCCGTCATGGTAAATAATCCCAATCACATAGGGATTCATACCCTAAGTGAAGAATCAGTGCTGGATATCTTCAAAGGCACCCAAAAGATAGAAAGAGACCTTATCAATTTGGTCGCTGAGCAGATATTTGGCGGTGAAAAAGGACAGCAGGATGGCTATGTGGCCACTGGTGGCACCGAAGCTAATATCCAAGCCATTTGGGTTTACAGAAATTATTTCAGAGATGAATTTAAGGCCAAAACTGAAGAGATCGCTGTAGTTTACTCCCAAGACTCCCACTATTCCATGCCTAAGGGAGCCAACTTATTGAATCTACACAATATTATCTTAGAAGTAGATGAAGAAACAAGGCAAATCAAGCAGGAATCCCTTGAAAATAAAATTGCAGAAGCGAAAGAAGCTGGATACAAATATTTTATTGTCATAGCTAACCTTTCTACCACCATGTTTGGATCAGTGGATGATGTAGACCTTTTAGGAGATTTCTTTACAGCCGCTAATGTACAGTTTAGAATTCACGTGGATGCGGCTTATGGCGGATTTATCTACCCCTTCACCAATGAAGACAGTGCTTTCACCTTCAAAAATCCCTATATCACCTCCATCACCAGCGATGGACATAAAATGCTTCAAACACCATACGGAACAGGGCTCTTCCTCATCCGGAAGGGTTATATCCATCATGTTTGCACCCAGGAAGCACAGTATATCCCTGGAAAAGACTACACCTTGAGCGGTTCCAGGTCGGGCGCAAATGCAGTATCTATGTGGATGATCCTGAAAATCCATGGTTCAGAAGGCCTCAAATATAAAATGGCCTCTTTATGCGACCGTGCGGAAAGAATTTGTAAAAAACTGGAAAGGATGGGAGTGGAGTATTTCAGAAATCCACACCTCAACATCATCACAATGAAAGCAGCATATATTTCTGATCGCATCGCCAAAAAGTATAACCTTGTAGCTGACAGCTATGAGTTTGGAGCAAAATGGTATAAGATCGTAGTGATGCATCATGTAAGGCAAGGTGCTTTGGACAGTTTCCTGATGGACCTTGAAGGAGAGTTAGTAAGCAAAGGCTAATAATAAATTTCATTAAATGTTTAAGCCCCTTGGAAACTGAATTCAACTGTTTTCAAGGGGCTTTTTTGTAATTACGTTCATCTCACTTTTTATCCCTCTGAACTACAATAACTTATACATCACACCCGATTTACACGCTTAATTTTGGTAAAAAAAATGGTAATCCCAGAGATTATTATCTATCTTATTAAAGACTATTCATCACAAACCTTCGTCGCCTATGCCAAGAGCTAAAAAAACCGAGAACGACCGAAAAATCTTTGTTTTGGACACTTCGGTCATACTCTATGCCCACAATTCAATCATGAATTTCGCAGAGCACGATGTGGTTATTCCCATCACAGTTTTGGAGGAATTGGATCAGTTTAAAAAGGGCAATGATTCTAAAAATTTCGAGGCGAGAGAGTTTATTAGGTTATTGGACAAATTGTCAAAAGACAAGATGATCCACCACTGGACGCCACTCAACGGAAAAACCAAAGGATTCTTTAAGGTCATGATGACCTCGGACAAGCTCAAAGAAGAGCATATCAATGCCAATAAGGTCTTTGGTGAAGAAAAAAATGACCACAAAATCCTCAATGCCGCCTTAGTGCTCAAAAGCGAGGAAGACAATAGAAAGGTCATTTTGGTAAGCAAGGACATCAACCTTAGATTAAAAGCCAAATCACTGGACATCCATGCTGAAGATTATGAAACAGGCAAGATAAAAAATGTAACAGAACTGGAAAACACGGGTAAGGCGATTATAGAGGGGATTGATCCAGATGTCATTAATAAGTTATATGATAATTATACCGTAGAATCCAAATTGGTGCTAGGCACCCGAAAAAGGAAATCCAATACCTACTATATTCTTCGAAGCGAAAAAAACTCTGTCTTGGCCTATTATAACGGGGAATCCAATACCATGGAGCGTGTGGACAAGAAACTCGCCTATAGCGTGAAGCCAAGAAATGCGGAGCAAACTTTTGCTCTCCACGCTATTACAAATCCTAATATTAAACTGGTATCGGTTCAAGGAGTGGCAGGAACAGGAAAAACCTTATTAGCCCTTGCAGGAGCTTTAGAACAGCGAAGAGATTTCAAACAGATATTTCTTGCAAGACCTATAGTCCCATTGAGCAATAAAGACATTGGTTACCTACCTGGGGATATCAAATCCAAGCTTAATCCTTATATGGAACCACTTTGGGATAATTTGAAATTCATACAAAACCAGTTCAAAGAGTCTGACAAGGAATTTCAAAAAATCACAGAAATGGTCAATCAAGAAAAGCTGGTAATTCAGCCATTGGCTTATATCAGGGGACGGTCACTTTCGAATATTTTCTTTATTGTGGACGAAGCACAAAACTTAACTCCCCACGAAATCAAAACCATCATCAGTAGAGCTGGGGAAAATACAAAAATTGTATTTACAGGTGATGTACACCAAATTGACACTCCTTATCTAGATAGTCAAAGTAATGGCCTTACTTACCTGATTGATAGGGTTAAGGACCATCCATTATATGCCCATATCAAACTCGAAAAAGGCGAACGTTCAGAATTAGCAAACTTAGCCAATGAATTACTATAATACTTAAACCAAAAAAGCCTCCAAAAGGGAGGCTTTAAATTTTTTATATTACTCAGACTTGATTAACTCTCAGTTATGGTGTTTAGCTTAGCCAAAAAGCTATTATAGTACTGACGACCTACTTGGACTACGGCCCCACTTTTAAGATTAATTTCCTTGGTACTAAAGCTTTCTATTTGTCCCAACTGAACTATATATGATTTCTGTACTCTTAAGAAAAGGTCATTTGGAAGCTTTTCTTCCATATCTTTCATGGACTTTCTGATCACATAGTTTTTATTCTTTGTAAAAATAGAAACCATATTGCCATTTGCCTCTACGTAATAAATATCACCGTAATTCACACGCTCATAGGCATTGTCAGATTTGATATAAACTGCATCTGTAACCAAATATGGGCTCTCTGCTTTGGCCTTGGGAGCATCAGAATGCAAAGCATTGGTCCTTCTGTTATATAGAACAATTTCGACAATTGCATGTATATCATTCGTATTAAAAGGCTTAACGATGAACCCGGCAGGATGTATACGTTTTGCCCTTTCAATTATTGAAGGATCGCTATAGGAAGTAACATAAATAATGGGAGCATCAACCATTTGCTGTACGATCTCACCCAACTCTATCCCATCTTTGTCCCCCTTCAATTTGATATCCATAAATACCAAATCAGGCCGGTATTTCTTGATTACTTTAATAGCTTGATTGGCAGAATTAGCAATGTCGATATTTACATATCCTAAAAGTTCGAGAATCTCCTCAATATTTTCTGCAATATCCGGATCATCCTCAACAACCAAAATTCTTTCTTCTTTCATATTTTATTAGCGGTTCCTAACCTGTAAATGTTATGTTTAAATCCTTTAGATATCTTATCTATTTCCACAAATCCTCCAAAAAACAATTCTTAAACAATGAAAATGTAAATATTAATCCACAAATACAATTCAATAACTGCATTTTTAAATCATAGGCTCATCATATCCTTAAATCTAGCGGCCTGACGTCTGCTGACTTCTATCCGGTCGCCACCCTTAAGGGTTACCACTAGACCTCCGTTAAACCAAGGCTCTATGCCTTCTACCCAACTTAAATTAATGATATGTTTCCTGCTTGCCCTAAAAAATGCTTTCTCATCAAGTCTTTCATCCAATGCATTCAAAGATTTATGAATCATTGGCTTATTATTATCGAAATAAACCTTAATATAATTACCATCGGACTCAAACAACCGAACATTTTCTAATTTTACAAACCAGCATTTATCACCATCTTTAACAAAAACCTGATCCTTTAGGCTAAGCTTAGGGTCCCCACTTTCTACAGTTTTTTCATTGGAATCGTCATTTCCTGTATCTGCCTGACTCTTTAGTTTGGCGATGGCCTCAGTCAATCTTTCCGGCTCTATAGGCTTTAATAGATAATCCAAAGCATTTACTTCAAAGGCCTTAAGCGCAAACTCATCATAGGCCGTAGTAAATACTACTTTGGGAACAGCCTCCAGTTCTGCCAATAAATCAAATCCTGTCTTCTCGGGCATTTGAATATCCAAAAAAATCACATCAGGATTTAACTCAGCAATTTTCTCTTTGGCATCATCCACATTCATGGCTTCTCCAACTACCTCCACATCACTTATACCAGAAAGTAAATTGATCAGCTCTTTCCTAGCCAGTCTTTCATCATCGATTACTAATGCACGCATGGTTTTAAAAGTTTAATCTAATTTAATACTTTGTTTCGGAATTTTAATTTCTGTCAGCACAAACTCAGCATCAAAGTTTTTCATTTTGAAGCTGGCCTTGCTGCCGTATATCAATCTAAGACGCTGCATGGTATTCGAAACCCCATGTCCACTGCCATCATTCTTTCTGCCGACACCGCCTTTTAATTGCCCACTGTTTTTCACCAATAAATAAAGATCCCCCGCAAGTCCAATAGAACATTTGATCTCAATCAGCCCACCCTTCATACGGTTTGAAATTCCATGCTTGATCGCATTTTCAACGATTGTTTGCAACATCATTGGTGGAATCTTATAGTGATAGGCCTCCTCCTCAATATCAAAATTTACCTTTAGCCGCTCTTCAAACCTGATGGTTTCCAAATCGAGGTAATCTCGAACTATCTTGATCTCATCACCAAAATCAATTGTCCTTTTCTTATCCATTATTAACGAATACCGCAAAATATTACTGAGCTGAGTAATCGCCTCCTTGGATTTTGGTGGATTTTCATCTACCAAGGCCCTCACACTGTTCAAGGCATTAAAAATAAAGTGCGGATTAAGCTGACTCCTTAACTGATTGAGTTTAATTTCATTGATCTTAGCTTGATACTTAAGCGTAGTATTATAATTCTCCAAAAAGTGATAGAGAAAATACATCATCGTCCATAGTGTATAATAAAGGAAACTGATGAACATATTCACCAATAACACTATAGGCTTAAGGTCCTCATGGACCCTTAAAATACCAAAAATCCAGTTGATCAGGATGGTAGCAATGACATTGGCAAAGCTTAGGGCTAGCAAAAACACCAAGGCATTGGACATTAACTTACTGAAGCTAAAGTCAAACCATTTTTTGGTGATGATAATATGCCTGAAATAATGTGTAGAGACCAAATAGAAAGCCCCTAAGGAAAGGTATGCCCCTATCTGCACAGAAGTGATGCCTCTTATCAAAGAGACAAAAAAGAGGTTGATCACCGCAAAGCATGACCAACCTAATATTTGTAATATCCAGTATAAACGACTTCTATCCATGCTTTCCCAAATATAAGGAAGTCTTGGGATGTAGGAAGCTATTTTTTATCAATGGGTCAAGCATTGGCTAAAAGGGTATTCACCTGTTTTGACCAAAAAAACCTAAGCAAGGCTATAATTCCATCTTGAGGAATTTAGCCGTATAGCTTGACGGATGTTGAGCAACAAACTCCGGCGTTCCCTGAACGACTATCTCTCCTCCCTTATTTCCACCTTCAGGACCAAGGTCAATAATATGATCAGCTACCTTGATCACATCTAAGTTATGCTCAATGATCAAAACAGTATTACCTTTTTCTACCAACCTATTCAAAACCTCCAAAAGATGCTCTATATCTTGGAAATGTAAGCCTGTCGTAGGCTCATCCAATATATAAAATGTTTTCCCTGTATCCTTCTTGGAAAGTTCAGTGGCCAGTTTCACCCTTTGGGCTTCTCCACCAGATAGGGTAGTGGCATGCTGACCAAGGGTAATATATCCCAAGCCCACATCATTCAAGGTTTGGATTTTCCGAAGGATCTTAGGCTGCTTATCAAAAAACTCCACAGCCTGCTCTACCGTCATATCCAAAACATCAGAAATAGATTTACCCTTAAACCTCACTTCCAGGGTTTCTCGATTATAACGCTTGCCTTTACAAGTTTCACATGGAATATGAACATCTGGTAAGAAATCCATCTCTATCAATTTCATGCCCGCACCTTCACAATCCTCACAACGCCCTCCTTTTACATTAAAGCTAAATCTTCCAGGCTTGTATCCCCTGATTTTAGCCTCAGGCAATTCTGTAAACAAAGCCCTAATATCCGTAAATACACCAGTATAAGTAGCTGGATTGGATCTAGGAGTCCGACCAATAGGTGACTGGTCCACTTCGATCACTTTGTCCAAATGCTCCAACCCTTCAATACTTCCATAGGAAAGCGGTTCTTTTCGAGAACGATAAAAATGTTGGTTCAATAGAGGAAAGAGAGTTTCATGGATCAGGGAACTCTTGCCACTTCCAGACACTCCTGTTACACAGATCATACTTCCCAGTGGCAAACTAAGATCAACATGCTTCAGGTTGTTCCCAGTTGCTTTACTTAACTCAAGACTTTTACCATTTCCTTTCCGACGCTCTTTTGGAACCTCAATGGCCATTTCACCATTCAGGTACTTAGCTGTAAGGCTCTTTTGTTTGATAAAATTCGAAGGCTTGCCCTCTGCCACAATATGCCCACCGTGTCTACCAGCACCAGGTCCGATATCCACCACATAATCAGCATCCATCATCATGTCCTTGTCGTGCTCAACCACCAATACGGAATTTCCCAGGTCCCTGAGATCCTGAAGTGCCTTGATGAGTTTAACGTTATCTCTTTGGTGTAAGCCAATACTTGGTTCATCTAGGATATATAAAACCCCCACCAGCTGGGTACCTATTTGAGTGGCCAATCGAATACGTTGCGCCTCCCCTCCTGAAAGTGTTCTCAAAGGCCTGTTAAGGGAAAGGTAATCAAGGCCAATATCCAGCAAAAAGCCTATTCGCTTGCGAATTTCCTTAAGTACTTCCGTTCCTATTATTTTCTGCTTTTCAGTCAGCTTATCATCTATTTGCGCAAACCATTCACCCAACTGCCTGATATCCATCATGGCCAGCTCTCCAATATGCTTACCAGCAATAATAAAGTGCAAAGCCTCCTTTTTTAGCCTATAACCCTCACAATCCGGGCAAACCCTAGTGGTAGTAAAATCACTGACCCATTTTTGGATTTTATCAGAACCACCTTCTTGCTGCTTCTGAAGAAAGTTAACAATTCCCTCAAAAGTGGTATTCCATTTTGTTCCAGGGTATTTTACCGAATCTACTTCTACTTCCATTTTATCCCCATATAAAAGGACTTGGATGACTTCTTCTTTTAGATCTTTTATGGGAGTAGATAGACTGGCTTTATAGTGCTTTAGGATGGCATCTATTTTTTTGAAAATCCAAATATCCCTGTACTCTCCTAAAGGTGCAATCCCTCCGCGGGAAATACTTAAATTAGGATCTGGAATAATATTTTCAGCTGTAATTTCGTCTATTTTTCCCAATCCATTACAGCTTGGACAGGCTCCATAAGGACTGTTAAATGAAAATGAGTTCGGTGCAGGTTCATCATAGGAAAGACCTGTACTTGGATCCATCAGGTATTTAGAAAAATGATGAATTTCTCCATCTTCATCTCGTAACATGATGATACCTTTTCCATGCTGAAGAGCTGTTTTTAAAGACTGGGTAATGCGGTAACGATCATCCTCTTCTGCCACAATCCTATCCACCACTATTTCAATATCATGGATTTTATAACGGTCCACTTGCATCTTAGGCACCATCTCCATCACTACTCCATCTACACGAACTTTAGAAAATCCCATCTTGCGGATCTGCTCAAAAAGCTCCCTGTAATGCCCCTTCCGCCCTTTTACGACAGGTGCGAGGATATAAAGCTTCTTGCCTTCAAAATGCGCCAGTATCTGATCAATAATCTGATCTTCGGTCTGTCTGATCATCTTCTTTCCTGACAGGTAGGAGTATGCCTCTCCCGAACGAGCATAAAGCAGACGCATGAAATCATAAATTTCTGTAACTGTGCCTACCGTGGACCTTGGATTTTTACTAGTGGTCTTTTGCTCAATGGAAATCACTGGAGAAAGTCCATTTATCTTGTCCACATCGGGCCTTTCCATTCCGCCCAAAAAAGATCGCGCATAGGCCGAAAAGCTTTCCATATACCTCCTTTGCCCTTCTGCATAAATGGTATCAAAAGCCAAGGAACTCTTACCACTTCCACTAAGACCGGTAATGACCACCAATTGGTTTCTCGGAATGGATAAATCTATATTCTTGAGATTATGCTCCCTAGCACCATAAATCTCTATTTTCTCTTCTACTGCTGCTACTGTATTGGCCATGAATAGATCAGGACTTTTTGGTTATATTACAATTTGACAAAAATATGGATTATTAACGGAATACCCTTGCCATCTTTTTTAAACCCTAATAAATCAGAATTAGTTTTCCAGATAATAAGGGTTATTCTTCCCGATCAGCCTTTCTGCGCATTTTTTCTTCGTCCTCACCCGTGAGGGTGGAGCGCATACCGCTCAAAATAAGTTTCCACCAATAATTAAAAATAAATTTGCTCTGATCCCGCTTAAAGTATACTTCACCTTTTTTCAGCTGCCCTTTTTTATTGGGGTTATCCGAGGGGATCACCAACTTGTTCGTGAGAAAAGACCCAATTTTTTGAAAAATGTTTTGTGGCTTACCAAATGATTTACCCCGTATGTCAATCGCTAGATCATGGTATTTCATCACCACTTCACCAGACCCTTCAATATCATCACCCTTGATATTAAAAGCCAAATCATCAATTACTCCTGTTCTGGCCTCCACTTGGGTAGCAGGTCGTAACATTTCATTCATAGCAGAAGCCGGCAAATCGCGTACATTGCCCTTCATGGTAAACCTGCCAGTACTATCCTGTAAATAATAAACTACATTTAGATCTACTTGTCCTTTACCCATAATCTGAGCATCAGCTCTCAATCTCATCTCATTATGCATTTCCAACATTTCAGGAATATTGGTGATATTGATTATTTCAGCATTGATATCATTAAAATAGATCTTTCCTGCCATCGGTGATTCATTATCGGGGCGCTCCATATATTCCACATAACCATTTTCCAGCTGAAGCATATCCACATGTATAGGCTTAGGAATTCCTCCGATAATTTGATGTATCATTTTTGGCCGTTTTAAGGTATTGTCAGGCTTCCTTTTATCCCTGAAAACCATTATTCTGAAATCCCTGGCCAACAATTTCTCTGATTCTATAATCCCCTTCCTAAAAAAGGCGTCATAATTCATATTTGTTAATTCCAATCCTGCCTGTTCCAGCTCCACCCAATCAATTTCTTTTGGAAACTCCTGAATGTATTTATACTTGGACAATTTATTGTCCAAGCTTACGTGGGCTATCGAAAGACTTCTCTTCTCCTTGCTGAAAACCAAGTCCTCAGCATTCAATTCATTCCTATATTGATTAAAATGAATGGAAGTATGCTTAATCTCACCTTCTACAGTCTCCACATCAAATAGGGCATTGGGTGCTTCCAAATCCTCACTGGTCAAGATGAACTTATGCGCGATCACACTGAGTCCTTCAATTTGAAACCTAGAAGAATCTATATCCACATCCTTATTTTCAATTGAAAAATTTTTCAATTGTACATGATTCACCCTGATTGCCTGATAGTCTTTGCCTTTTTTTCGTTTGATCTCTTCATTACTCTTAAGGTTCAAAGAATCCAAAGAAGGGGAGAGAGATTCGATATTGACATTGCTTAGCTCTGCGGAATCCAGAATCACCGTATTGTCTACAAAAAGATCTTTCCATTTTAAACCGGATAATAAAATCCTGTCTGCCAATAGCTGAATTTTAACCCTACTGTCTGGAAAATCTTCATCCGGAAAAATAGCCACGGAATCCAATTCCAAATAGGTACCGCGGTAATCATAATCTAGGTCTACTTTCCCAAACTTAACTTTGTGTCCACTAAAATCATTGGTCCTGGTAATCAGGTCACCAACTATTTCATCCGCATGACTGTTCAAATATAAGTTTACAAAATAAGGGATCCCCCTAAAGATAAATACCACTACCATTATGGCAATAGCCAGAAAAATAAATACGCCTTTAAACTTCATCGGGATCCAAGTCTAGTCAATATGAAAAATAGGGATTATTTCCCAAGATCACACTATAAATTATTCTACCGGAAGTTGCACAAAATACTCATTCCCTTTTCTTACCGTCAGTTTGCTTCTTCTTAACCAAGGATTAAAGTTTTTTAGCTCTTTGTAATTACTTCCATGCTTTATCGCCCAATCAGCCAAGTCTTTGACACTGCTTTTGATCCCCAGTGTCCTTAGCTCTGGAAGGCGATACAAATCATCTTTACTAAGCTCAAAACCATATTTCTTGGGGTTTTCAAACACTATCTTAAAAGCCAAGATCCTAAACATATACCGACTGGTCTCTTCGTTCAGTAAAAGGTCATAGTAATTGGGCTGATGCTGGTCATTGATCCTTCTGCTCAATCCTGCTTGGCCCATATTATAACTGGCAGCTACATTGGTCCACTTTCCAAATCTAGCATAGGACTTCTTGAGGTATTTACAAGCAGCAACGGTAGCTTTTTCAAAATGGTATCTTTCGTCTACCTCTCTGTTTACTACTAAGCCATAGTCTTTAGCGGTGCCTTCCATAAATTGCCAAAATCCCCTGGCTCCTGCTGGAGAGACCACGTTCATCAAGCCTGATTCTATCATGGCCACATATTTGAAATCATCTGGTATCCCATTTTCTGCCAATATCTTTTCAATGGTAGGTAAAAACTTCCCTGCCCGCTTCATCATCAGCAGCATATTGGACTCCCAATATACATTCACATATATTTCCCTTTCCAAACGCTCCCTAATATCACTTTCCTTTAATGGTACCGCTTCGCCAGCAAAATCAAGCTTCTCTGGCAGATCAAAAATTTTTACGCGGGGACCCGCAGAACTGGTCTGAGGACCTACGCGGGCTTCAGAGCTTTTTCTATAAGAAATATTTTCTGATGGATTGTTTTTATAAAAAACTACTAAACCAAAAAGTACGGCCACAAGGCCGTACAAAACGTAAATATGATAATTTTTCAAAATTAGAAATTCGGAGATAAAAGGTACTTATTATAAAATTCGTCAATTAATTCGACCGCTTCCTCTGCAGTGTCTACCACTGAGAACAAGTCCATATCTTCAGGACTTATATTTTTGTGCTTTTCTAGCATCACACTTTTTATCCAATCTATCAAGCCTTCCCAGAACTCTTTGCCCACCAATATGATTGGAAATCGTCCTGTTTTCTTGGTTTGGATCAATGTTATCGCCTCAAATAGCTCATCCATCGTCCCAAAACCTCCAGGAAGGACGATAAAACCCTGCGCATATTTTACAAACATAACCTTTCTGACAAAGAAATAATCAAATGTGATCAATTTATCCTGATCAATATAAATATTATTAAACTGCTCGAAAGGCAATTGAATATTCAAGCCCACAGATTTGCCGTTTTCTGCATGAGCTCCCTTATTCCCTGCTTCCATAATACCCGGCCCTCCACCAGTAATCACGCCATATCCGTGCCTGACCAGCTTAGAAGCCAGCTCTTCGGCTATCTTATAATATTTGTTTTCTTGTGGGGTACGTGCTGAGCCAAATATAGACACACAAGGCCCTATTTTGGCTAGCTTTTCAAAACCCTCAACAAACTCTGACATGACTTTAAAAATCACCCATGAATTTGCACTTTTAATTTCGCTCCAATCTTTTTCCTTAAAAGCTCGGCGTATTCTTTCTTCTTCTGTCATCTCCTTTTTTTTGGGTTCTCCGTTCATCATAATCATTTAGGTTTAAAAAACTTCCTTCGAGAGATTTTCCAAAAGTGAGCACTTTTAGTAATCCAAATTAATCTTTTTCATTAATATTAAAACGGAAAAAACCTCCTTTAGTTAAATATATACGCCCAATTCAGGAACCTCAGGTCCTATTACCAAAAATAAATCAGGCACACTTCGTTCAATCCAAGCAAGAATATTTACCACAAAAACCACACTAACATCTTGTAATTCAATCCTATAAATATAAAAGAACTGTTTTTCGGTCCATCAGGCCTTGACAAAAAGTCATGACGAATTTATGGTATCGAAAAAAATTCAAAATTAGCCAATAATTGAAAGCTGAAAGGCTAAAAATATACCGCTTATATTACGAGTTTAAACCTAGGACCCCATCAGTTATTATACTGAATCTTAAAACTATTTTAATCTGTATCCATCAGAATTTGAGCAGCAAATGGCTAAAAAAGCCTTCCATTACCATAAAGGTCCATTAATATTAGTTTTCGGTGCAAGGTTTTTGATGTATATTGTAATGTATTAATCTCTTGAACAAATTTTTAATTATAAATACAAAATGATGCTAAACGCCGCTGAGATTATCAAGACTGTCAAAAAGCTTATTGAAGTCAGGGTAGAAATGGTCAAAAAGGATTTTGAGGAACATATAGCGCAATTGATCACAAAAATTGCCTTGTTGAGCATGATGGTGATCTTAGGCGTTCTGATCCTATTATTCTCCAGCATTTCCTTGGCATTTTATTTTGCAGAAATTACCTACTCCAATGCCCTTGGCTTCTTCTATGTCGGGCTTATTTATTTAGGGCTATTTATCGTCCTTTACATCATAAAAGACTCCAAAACCATACAGCACTCTATCCTAGAAGGCCTACATAAATTCTTCGTTTATACCAAAAACCAAAAATCTGATAATAATGAATAAAGATCTAAAGCAAGAAGCTGCCGATCTGGAGAAGCAATTGGAGCAGCAAATTGGCACTTTGAAAAAAGATTCAGAAACTTGGGTAAAGTTGGGTGGAGCTGTTCTGGCCGGAGGAATCCTTTCATATGGGGTTTCTAAAATGTTCAGAAAAAAGAAGGATAAAAAACTCAAAAAGCTCCTCAAGGAATTGGATAGCGAGGGCAATATTGATAAAAACATCATTAAAAAAACCAAGAAGCAAAAGTCCTCACTCATGGGCTCAATGGGCAAAAGGCTCTTTATGGTATTGCTATCTATTGGTCAGGCAAAATTGATGGATGAATTATCAAAAAAAGCAGCAAATGTCAACAAAAAAGCCTGAGCCTATTAGCAGAAAACTTCAAGAACTGCATTTGACCGGTCAAAAAGCAGTAGCCCTGTTGATTGACCCTGAAAAAATAAATGATCAACAGTCCTTTGAAAAGCTGATCAATATGGCTGCCAGCAAGCAGGTGGACTTCTTCTTCGTAGGGGGCAGCTTGCTCACAGCACAAAATATCGATAAACTTATTTCCTTTATTAAAGGGATATGCACTGAGATACCAGTAGTAATTTTTCCAGGCAATGTCATCCAAGTGAGCGACTTGGCAGATGGCATTTTGTTTATCTCGCTTATTTCAGGCAGAAATCCTGAACTATTAATTGGTCAACAAGTAACCGCTGCCCCAATCCTGGCCAAGACCAATTTGGAAATCCTGCCTACGGGATATATGCTGGTGAATAATGGAGAAATTACCAGTGCCAATTATATCAGTCAGACCATTCCACTTCCCAATAATAAACCTGCTTTGGCAGTGGCCACAGCCTTAGCTGGAAAGTATTTAGGACTAAAACATCTTTTCTTAGATGCCGGCAGTGGTGCGTCAAGCCCAGTAAGCCAAAAAATTATTTCCCAAGTAAAAGAACATACAGCTTGCCCATTGATAGTAGGAGGGGGAATCAATACAGTCGAAAAAGCCAAAGCTGCCTGGAATGCGGGAGCAGATTTGATTGTACTAGGTAATGGGGTAGAAAAAAACCCCGATCTGCTGACCGAGGTGCTTGATTATGTTCATGTCTATAATTTATCCCTGAACGTTAATTAGGGACTCTCTTCTCCGCATTTTTCCTGCAGGCAAGCCATACATCATCTTAAATCTTCTACAGAAATAGGCAGTATCCTTATAGCCAACTTCCTTACCAATATCTCGGATGCTTTTCTTAGTAGTCCTTAATAGGTCCACAGCGGCTTCCATTCTTTGGTATTCGATATAATCCTGAGGATTGATTCCCGTAAGCATTTTGAAATATTGGCCCACATAATCCTCGGATACATTGGCCACTTTCGCCAATACCTTATTGGAAAGATCTCCACCGATGTTTTTCTTGATATAATTAAACATATCGATCAATCGAGGATCTTTAAAATAGGTACTATTGGTAGACATTTCTTCCACAAAAAGACGGTTTTTAAGAATATGCCTCACCAATTCCACAACCAAAAGTTCAGTGTGCAACTTGATCACACGTTCCTTACCAGGTGTATTTTGTTCTGATTCCTTTACGACGTCTTCTATAATAGATGCCAGACGATCATTGAAACGAATTATAAATGGAGGAATCCCCAATGAATTGAAGAAATTAACCACATCAAAAACTTTCGCTTCAAAAGTAACAAGGGTAACACAATCCTCTTCTACTTTTTTGATGTCCTTAAAACTAATACTCTGAAGATGTTTCTTTTTGTTTTCTACAAAGGTGTCATTATTGGCCTCACCCCTTTTCGTGGCTGGACCAAAGGTAACCCTGGAAGCCCTTCCTGCAGGAATAAAGAGGATCTCACCTTCATTTACTACTTCCTGCTCTTCTCCAAACTTTAAGACCCCTTGATGTAATAGGATAACAGTATTATCAGGTTCAATATAGTCAGTGACCGTAATAGGTCTTTCCACCTTAAAATTATTCCCCCGCATATACCGTACACCAACGGATTCTATGACTTTATTGTAATATTCCATGATAAACGCATTAATTGAGTGATGCGTAAAAGTATGACTTTTTTAACATTTATATAATAAAAATAATACATTATTTCAGCCCGATAAAATATTTATACATTTTTTTGCCAAACATTGTATTTTTTTAACCTCTTGTCTATTATCTTAATAGGGATCGAGATATAACTATTTTTTGAATTTCGCTAGTTCCTTCATAAATCTGGGTAATTTTTGCATCTCTCATTAGCCTTTCTACATGATATTCTTTGACAAATCCATATCCGCCATGGATTTGGACAGCTTCTATCGTAACATCCATAGCCACCTTAGAAGCATATAACTTAGCCATGGCACTGGCATGACCATAATCCATTCCTTGGTCCTTGAGCCATGCCGCTTTCATTACCAATAGCCTTGCGGCTTCTATCTCAGTGGCCATATCTGCCAATTTAAACTGAATAGCTTGGTGCTGACTAATAGGCTTGCCAAAGGTTTTTCTTTCCTTGGAATAGGCCAAAGCCAGGTCATAGGCGCCTGAAGCAATCCCCAATGCCTGAGCAGCAATCCCAATTCTTCCTCCATCCAAGGTTTCCATAGCAAAGGAAAAACCAAAGCCGTCCTCGCCAATCCGGTTTTCCTTTGGGACTTTTACATCATTGAACATAAGGGAATGGGTATCAGAACCCCGAATGCCTAATTTATCTTCTTTTTTGCCTACCACGAAGCCTTCCATATCCTTCTCAACAATAAATACGGAGATACCCTTATGCTTCCTTTCGGGATCTGTCTGAGCAATGACTAGATAAACGCTCGCTGTACTTCCATTGGTAATCCAGTTTTTAGTACCATTGATTAAGTAATAATCTCCTTTGTCCTCAGCAATGGTCCTTTGCGAAGTAGCATCTGAACCTGCTTCAGGCTCTGAAAGACAAAAAGCACCAAGGAGCTCCCCAGCAGCAAGGGGCTTAAGGTATTTTTGCTTTTGCGCTTCGCTCCCATATTTTTCCAGCCCCCAACACACCAAGCTATTATTAACGGACATGGCCACTGATGCAGAAGCATCAATTTTAGAAATCTCCTCCATGGCCAAAACATAGGACACTGTATCCATCCCTCCACCATTATACTTGGGATCTACCATCATCCCTAAAAAGCCCAATTCCCCCATCTGTTTAACTTGGTCCTTAGGGAAAGTAACGTGGGTATCTCGATCAATTACTCCGGGAAAAAGTTCAGCACGGGCAAAATCTCTCGCAGCCTCTCTAACTGCAATTTGTTCTTCTGTGAGGGTAAAATTCATTTGTTTTGGGTTTATTTATAGAATAGAGGAATATAGCCCAAAAAAACAAAAGGGGCAATCTCTTGCCCCTTTTCAAATATCTAATATTGAATAATTTTTCATTTAGTCCCTGCCCCCAAAAAAGACAGAGGCATAGTACGCTAGTGTGGCCAGTGAAGCCAGGGCAGCTACCACATAAGTCATGGCAGCCCATTTCAAGGCATCTTTGGACATCCCATATTCAGAGCTTGTCACAATATTCCTTTCCTGTACCCAAGCCAATGCCCTTTTACTGGCATCAAATTCCACCGGCAAGGTAACAAAGGTGAACAAGGTCATAATACTATAAGCACCTACTACAACAGCACCTATCACTGGAAGCGATCCTCCAATAGAACCAAACAAAGCCCAGCCACCAAATAGGGAAGCTATCAACACAAAGTTCAAGATCTTACCACTCGCATTTTGCATGGGCACCATAGCAGAACGAAGGCCTAGCCATGCGTAAGCCTGGGCATGCTGTACAGCGTGACCACACTCGTGAGCTGCTACAGCGGTAGCAGCAGCATTTCTTCCATAATATACATCTGGACTTAAATTTACCGTCTTGTTCTGCGGATTATAATGATCGCTCAATTGGCCCTCTACACAATTTACAGACACATTATGAATACCATGATCGGCAAGCATCAGTTCAGCAATTTCCTTACCGGACAAATTGGATTGAAGCGTTGTTTGGGAATATTTCTTAAATTTCCTTTTAAGCTTACTGCTTACCACAAAGCCTAAAATCCCAAATACAATAACAATTAAGATTAATAACATATTCTTGTTTATTTAAACACTTACTTAATACGCAACTCATTAGTTGCTGGTTTTGATATTAAAGAGATTTTTGCCACCGCCAATAAACTAATGACACCCACCAATACCACTATCAAAACCTGAGAACTATGAACAATTACCGCAAATATTTTGCCCTCTTCTTCACTAAGACCATATGTCATCAAAATAAAGGCAACAAGTGCGTGGAAAGTACCTATCCCACCTTGAACAGGAGCAATCATGCCAATACTACCCATCACCATCACCACTAAAACAGATGAGGGAGACAAATTGGCAGTTGAAGGTATTCCTAATGATATAAAATACATCATCAGAAAGTATATTACCCAAATAATAATTGAAGATAGCCAAAAGCCCAATCTGTGCTCCATTCTTGAAACACTTTTGAGACCGGAAATAAACTCACGCATAAAATGCTGGAACTTTTGCACCAAACCATGGTCACGGTATCTGCTTCTGATCCAATAAATAACAATAATCAATAACAATAGCCCTCCAAGCAATATGGGCAAATAGTTGAGCAAAATTCCTTTGAGGTTATCAACGGAAATCAAGTCCGCCGTTAGATCCAGAAAAACATCTCTCTCCAAAACAAAGGCCAAGACAATCACCAACAGCATAAACAGCAGATCAACTGAACGCTCCAATATCACCGTCCCCAGCAATTTGCTCACTTGAAGGCGATTGGTTTTCTTCAAAACACCACACCTCACTACTTCTCCGGCCCTTGGGGCAAGCATATTCACTAGATATCCCACCATCAAAGCCCAGAAGCTTCTTATGGTAGAAACCTTTTCATCCAAATCGGCATTGATCAACAGCTTCCAACGCCAAGCCCTGATCCAAAAACCAAGCGTGGACACAAGGATAGACAGCCCTATCCAAAAAAGTGAAGCCTGCTGAAGTGCATCCAACAGGCTTTCCATTTTAATATCCTTATATAAGAACCAAAAGATCCAAATGGCCACTGAAAGTGAGACCAATACTTGGATCCACTGCTTTAGAGATAGTTTCAAGCTTATATCAATTTGTTAGCATCATCTGGAAATATTACTATTGGCTTGTACTTTTTGGCTTCTTCAAAATCCATACTTGCATAAGAAATAATTATCACCACATCTCCTACCTGCGCTTTTCTTGCAGCTGGCCCATTCAGACATACCATTCCACTGCCTCTTTCTCCCTTGATCACATAGGTTTCCAGTCGCTCACCATTATTGATATTAACGATCTGCACCTTTTCATTCTCAATCATATTGGCAGCATCCATCAAATCCTCATCAATAGTAATACTCCCTACATAATGGAGCTCTGCCTGTGTAATCTTAACCCTGTGAATCTTAGATTTCAATAACTGAATTTGCATCATTCTATAAATTTGCCACAAATTTAAACATTAAATTGGTAAGTTGTCGATTAACCTTACATCTCCAACAAAAGCAGCAGTGCAAAGTGAATATTTTTTACCTTGATCAAAATCCGTAATATGTTGCTCAACAACAATATTAAGGGTATCAGTCTCAACTAGCTCAAAATATTCGAGCTTCACCCCATCTAACTGATTAAATTTGTGTTGTATTTTGTCTTTAAGCTCAAACCAAGTCCTACCTGCTAAAAGTTCATTTTTAGCAAAAACCATTGATTCATAGAGCACTAAAGCATTTTTTCTATCCGCTGGATTTAACCTCCTGTTTCTAGATGACATGGCCAAGCCATCCGCTTCCCGTACTGTTGGAACCACCACCAATTCCACCCCAAAAGAAAGGTCATTGACCATTTGCCGGATAATGGCTACCTGTTGCAAGTCCTTTTGTCCAAAATAGGCATAATCTGGATTGATGATATGAAACAGTTTAGAAACCACTATACCAACCCCATTGAAATGCCCTGGCCTTAAAGCTCCCTCAAGAATGGTCTCCAAATCACCAAAATCCATTTTCAACTTTGCCTCTTGTGGATACATTTCTTCCACATCAGGAAGAAACACATAATCTACCCCTTTGCTTTCCAGCAATTTAAGGTCCTCTTCAACAGTCCTAGGATATTTCTCCAAATCAGCCAAATTATTGAATTGGGTAGGGTTGACAAATATCGAAACCACAGTCACATCAGAATGATATTTGGACTTTTCCACTAAATTCAAATGACCCTCATGCAAAGCCCCCATAGTGGGCACCAAGCCTATGGATTTCCCTACGTTTTTATACTTAAGCAGCTGATCTTTAGCCTGATGTTTTGTTTTAATTATTTTCACTTGACATTGGATTTTGCTTTGCAAAATAGGAGCAAAAGTAAATTATTCTGGATAATATCAATGGGTTTTTGTAATTTTTTTTGTATCTTTGTAGTCCCGTATTATCCCTCAATAAAAAAAACAAGATATGTCTAAACTTCGTATTCTCTACGTAGCAAGTGAAATCAATCCATTTCTTCAAACCTCTGAGGTTGCCAACTTTGTCAGGGCTTTACCACAGGCCATGCAAGAGAAAGGAATGGAAATCCGTATTCTTGTTCCTAGATTTGGTTTGATCAATGAAAGAAAGAACAGGTTGCATGAAGTGGTAAGACTTTCAGGAATCAACATTTCTGTCGGTGAGGAGGAAAAACCATTGATTATCAAGGTTGCTTCCATTCCAAACGCAAAACTTCAAGTTTATTTTATAGACAATGAAGACTATTTCCAGAGGAAAAGCGTTTTCTTTGACAAACAAGAAAAATTCTATGAAGACAATGACGAGAGAGCCATTTTCTTCTGTAAAGGAGTAATTGAAACAGTTAAAAAATTGGGCTGGGCGCCAGATGTTGTACATTGCAATGACTGGATGACGAGCTTGATTCCATTATACTTAAAAACGACCTATAAAAACGAACCGTTATTCAAAGACACAAAATCAGTCTTTACTATTTATAATAACGGATTTAATCATAAATTTGGCGATGATTTGTTGGAGAAAGTCAAAATGGTTGACATAGACGACAGCATCTTGGCACCTTTGAAGTCCAAAGACTATGAAGGATTCCTTAAAATAGGTATGGAATATGCTGATGTTGTGATCAAAGGCGATGAAATCTCTGACAGTCTGAATCAAATCATTGAAGAGTGCTCTAAAGATAAAAAGTGTGAGATTAACAACGAAGACGAAGAAGAACAACTTTTTGAAAGTTACTACAACATCTATACGGACCTGGCAGGCTAAGCTGGCAGGTTTATTACTAGTATCTACCACGATAAATAGTTCCTGTACCGAT
This sequence comes from Echinicola salinicaeni, assembly GCF_014280965.1. GTDB lineage: Bacteria > Bacteroidota > Bacteroidia > Cytophagales > Cyclobacteriaceae > Echinicola > Echinicola salinicaeni. The sequence goes on along the minus strand of NZ_JACODZ010000006.1, from coordinate 370,861 downwards.
CCATCTGATGCTGGATTGATATTGGACCCAGATATAAATCAGATAGGGGTTTTCTATGCAGAAATACCCCTTTCTGCTTATTTGGTGGATGTAGATTCCCTCAATACCACCAATCCAGGCAGGTTAGTCGTAGGAGGCGATAATAGTGAGTATTTCGGTAGGACCGAATCCATCGGCTACAGTAGGATGAATTTTGATCCTGACAGGACCAAGCCAAGTACTGAAGCCATTTTTGACTCAGCCAGGTTCAATTTAAATATTACCTCCTTGACAGCAGAGGATTTGGACAACCTCAAAAGCTTTTCTGCCCATAAACTCACGGAACCAATACTGGATACCACTTATTATAATTTCGATCACTTAGCATATGAGGAAAGCCCTTTTGCTACGGGATCTTTTATGCTGAAGGAAAATTCGGACACATTGGTAGCCATGAATATGGATGAGACCTTTGCGATGGATCTTTTCACTAAGCTACAAAATGATGATCCTATCTTTAACGATGTTTTTTCATTTAGAAATTACTTGCCGGGCTTTGCATTAAAGGGAAACCCTGATGAGGAAACCGCTATTAATGTATTTGCCGGAGAAGCAACTGGGATCAAAATTTATTATCACGAGGATGAGGACGATACGGTATCCACTTCATACACAATCTACACTTTAGAATCCAGACATTTTAATGGAGTCTTAACAGAGAAATCGGGCACGCCGACAGAAGCTGTTATAGAAAAAAATAAAGCCTATGATGTAGGAAATCTAGTTGGTGGTAAAAACCTTTTGGGATTGGTGGCAAAATTAGACATGGAACCACTTTCAAATTTCCTTGATACCTTAGAAAATGTTACCTTTAACCAAGCGCTGTTGGAGCTTGGACCGGTTGAGAATTTCCCTGATGGTAAACTTCCACCCGCAAGTTTAATTCCTTACTTTACGGATGAAACCAACAAAATCCTAACTAGGGAAGCAGACGGAATTCTTTTATCCATTCAATCAGACGGATATAACCAAACCGTAACTGATGAGGATGGAAATGTAATCCCTGCATTTACTCCAGCAGGAGCCAACCCATTACTCTTCAATTCTGAGAAGTTCAATTACGAAATCAGCATTAGCTCATATATAAATTCTCTTTTCAGAACAGATTTAGAAAGAAACGATATTTTATTATTTCCAAGAACACCTAGCACACAAAGTGCTCCATTCTATCAACCGGACGATATCCGTTCTCTAAGAGAATATGTACTGAATCAAAACTCTATCAAACTTAAAATTTTCTATACTAAAATGAGATAGCTTTAAATAAATTTCCGACCCTAATAAACAAAAACTTTTATGTGTGGAATTGTAGCCTATGTTGGCAAGCAGGAAGCCCTGCCTGTCATCATAAAAGGCCTAAAAAGACTCGAATATCGAGGCTACGACAGTGCCGGTGTGGCCTTACTAAATGAAGCCGGCCTGAATGTCTACAAAAAAAAGGGGAAAGTTTCCGAATTGGAAAACTCCCTTTTAGACAACCCCAACCTCCACTCCCATATCGGGATAGGTCATACGAGATGGGCAACGCATGGTGAACCCAACGATGTCAACGCCCACCCTCACTATTCCTCATCAGAAAATTTCGCCATGATTCACAACGGGATCATCGAAAACTATGATGTGTTGAAAACTGACCTGATCAATAAGGGATACACCTTTCACAGCGAAACGGATTCCGAAGTCTTCATCAACTTTATTGAAGACATTTATCAAAACAACAACTGCAGCATTGAAGAGGCTGTGCGCTTGGCCCTGCATAAAATCGTGGGCGCTTATGCGATTGTTTTGATGCACAAGGATGAACCGGACACACTGATTGCTGCAAGAAAGGGATCACCATTGGTCATAGGAGTGGGAGAAGATGAATTCTTCCTGGCATCTGATGCCACCCCCATCGTGGAGTACACCAATCAAGTGGTCTACCTGGACGACTATGAAATCGCCGTGATTCGGGATGCCAAACTACAGATCAAAACCATTGAGAATGTAGAGACACACCCTTATATCAACCAATTGGAGATGGAGTTAGAGTCCATCGAAAAAGGTGGATTTGATCACTTTATGCTTAAAGAAATCAGCGAGCAACCCAGATCCATTGCAGATTGTATGCGTGGTAGGTTGGATGCCAAAGGTGGCAGACTGGTCTTAGGCGGATTAAGGGACTATATGAACAAGTTCCAAAATGCCGACAGGATCATTATCACTGCTTGTGGTACCAGTTGGCATGCTGGCTTGGTGGCAGAATATCTCTTTGAAGAATTCGCCAGAGTGCCTGTTGAGGTAGAATATGCCTCGGAATTCAGGTACAGAAACCCAGTCATCAACAGCAAGGATTTCGTCATTGCCATTTCCCAGTCTGGTGAAACAGCGGATACTTTGGCGGCCATTGAGCTAGCCAAATCAAAGGGCGCAACCATCTTTGGTGTTTGTAATGTAGTGGGATCTTCCATTGCCAGAGCAACCCATGCGGGGTCTTATACCCACGCTGGACCAGAAATCGGTGTTGCCTCCACAAAAGCTTTTACGGCCCAAATCTCCGTACTTTCCATGATGGCCCTCATGTTGGGCTACCAAAGAGGGACTTTACCTGAAAGCAAGTATATGCAGCTTTTAAGCGAATTGGAGGCCATTCCAGCAAAAGTTGAAAAGACCTTGAAGCTTAATGAGCAAATAGAAAAAATATCTGCACAGTATAAGGACGCCAGCAACTTCCTTTACCTAGGTAGGGGATATAATTTCCCGGTGGCTTTGGAGGGCGCATTGAAGCTAAAGGAGATTTCTTATATACATGCTGAAGGCTATCCTGCAGCTGAGATGAAACATGGCCCCATTGCTTTGATTGATGAGGAAATGCCTGTAGTTTTCATCGCTACCCAAGACAGCTCCTATGAGAAAGTAGTCAGCAATATCCAAGAGGTAAAAGCAAGAAAGGGAAAAATCATTGCCGTGGTAACAGAAGGTGATGAAACGGTGAAAAAGATGGCTGATCATGTCATTGAAATCCCTAAGGCTCACGAAGCTTTTGTCCCTTTGATTTCTGTGATTCCTTTGCAGCAGCTTTCTTACCATATTGCTGTTATGCGCGGGTGTAATGTGGACCAACCTAGAAATCTGGCCAAGTCCGTTACAGTAGAATAATAAATTAATATCCAAAACAAACAATAAAAGACGCTGGACTATTTAATCCAGCGTCTTTTATTGTTTAATCCACTTTGTGGTAAACGCTTCATTATTTGTAAAAAATGAAACTATATACACTCCACCTGAAAGTTGTTTCAGCTTATCATTAAAAGACAATTGAATATCTTTATATATACCATTTATGGAATAAATATTCACACCCTGCATATTCTTAATTCGTATCCATACTCTTTTTGCATATAAATTTTCCGGCACTTCAATGTGAATAGTTCCAGTTTGATAAGGATTTGGAAAAATCCTTAAATCTTCGATTTGATCCCATCCTCTAAAAAGCCCAAATACGGGCGAAAACTGAATTTCTCCGGATTTCTCGACAGCTCCAATCTTATAATACACCTGTGGATAACTCAAAGAAACACTATCCCTGAACACATAAGTATTGATGAATTGGTTATTATCCTTCAGGGACATATAGCCGATTAATTCAAACTTATCCACACCCATTATGGAGCGATAAATATCATATTTATCAATACTTTGCTCTTCCTCTACAGTCCAAAAAACCAGGTTATCCGCGCCGTCTTCCTTTGCAGAATAAGACAACCAATCCAAAGGAAGTATAGAAGCAGTAACATAACTTCCAATGGTGAATTTTCCCCCGTCCATTTCACTCAGTGACAACTCCCGCCTGGCAAAAAATTCTCCTGCATCATCCTCTGCTAACAAGTGATCTCCTTCAGCAGCAATATGATCCCCAACTATCCGAATATCATTGACATTATCCACAATGAGATCATCAGCAGAAATCCTAAGAATCAAATCGACATTATCACTGGACCCAGTATTTAAAGTAAAATAGCTATTGAGCTGATACAGAATATTGGTTCCATCATCATCCAGGAAGTTGGCATGATGGTCTACTCCTGGCACCTGTTGATAAGTAATGGAAAGTACTGAACTTAAAGCAGTATGAACACCTTCCAATTGCACTTTCCTTATTCCATCTTCATACTTATCCACAAAAGGAAAAGTAGCATTTGTACTATTCAAAATAACTGGAATTTGACCATATTGAAGCTGAAAAAGGTTATGCCAACTACCCGCTGAATACTGGTAGGAACCTAAGCCACCACTGTTGATATATAAATCATGATTATCAAAATCAATTGCTCCCTGAATCATTTTGAAATCATTTATGATTTGAAGATTATTATCCAATATCAGCATCCCTGCAGATTTGTCAACTTCCAAGTCTGATACAGTAAGCGCAAAACCAGCAACCACCTGATCAGCGGATCCATTTATTAATAAATTGGTATTGTTATCCACAATATTGCCTCCATTTATTTTTTCCACATTTCCCGCTACCTCTAATACTGCTGGCAAGTACTTTTGTGCATTACCCTGAAAAACAAGATGATTATACCTAATCGGTAAAACAGCACCCAACATACTGGTACTTACAAAATTTTGGTTTCCTGAACTGGAAGCATAATAAACGGTTCCATCTAAATTCACGCTAGCAGCATTTATTTCTGGATCATTGGCATTAAAAATCAAATCGGCTCCATCTTCCAAATCCAATAACGACGCTGGAACCAAGCCACTGGCCGATCGAAAAAGAATTCCCTCAGAACAATCCGACTCCAAGCTTGCCCCATTCTCAATTACCAAATCTCCATAAGCACCAATCACTGCTGGATCATTATTGAAAGAAAAACTGGCACAGTCTACTCCTGGAACACCCTCCTGAATCACCTTTCCATTTTTAATCACAAATTTATTAGCTTTCACTGCTTCTTGAATCCTTAAAACCTCTCCAGGATCCGCATCAAAAACCATGGTATACCGACTTCTGGTAGTAAAAGCACTCCAAGCGCCACTTGGAATAACCACTCTTGAACTTCCCTTAAAGACCAATTGACTATTCACACTACTACCTATCCAATCAATAGTATTCCAAGTTCCAGTTGGAGTACCCGGTGCTGCACCATCATAAGCATTAAGACTCCCGTAGATTTCCAATTGAAAATCATTAAGATCCAACTTTTCACCCGTACCTGTTTGGGCATTTAGAAATAAAGCATGTACTGATTCGTTTTGTTGAAGTGTTACCTTATGCCCATATTCAATATATACATCGTGACTATCATCAGGTTTGGCACTTGCAGCCACCCAAGTAGTACCATCATAAATTTCCCAAATGTTCACCTGATCAAAATAGCCACTTGCAATACTTCGATAAGCTCCGACTGATTGGGCATAGGTATTCTGGGATAATATCCTTACGGTCATAAAAATTATGGATATTATCTTGTAATTTCGTTTTGGGATATAAACCCTAAAAAAATCAAGACGCAATAAAAAATTCATCGTTAAAAAATTCGATGGAATCCAATTTAATAAGATATTAAAAAAGATGAAAAAAATAGGATTAATTTTTTCACTTATTCTACTGACTTCTAAGCTATTAAGTGCACAAGAATATAGAATCAGCCTTTTGACATGTGACCCAGGAACCGAGCTTTACAGCATTTTTGGTCATAGTGCTGTGAGGGTAACAGATCAAAAAACAGGTAGGGATCTAATTTTTAACTATGGAACCTTTGACTTTGACACGCCAAATTTCTATTTGAAATTTGCTCAAGGAAAATTGGACTATAAACTTAGCATAAGTACTTACCAGTCATTTATTGAACATTATTCCTATTCAGGAAGAGCAGTAAGAGAGCAAGTGTTGGATCTCAATCCACAGCAAGCTGCTAAAGCAGTCGAATTCCTGCAAATCAACTACCAGCCTGACAACCGCTATTACCGCTATGATTTCTTCTATGACAATTGTGCTACCAGGATCAGAGATATGCTGGAGGTAGTTCTGGGCGATCAACTGGAGTGGAAAAACCCTATTGATGCTGATGAAAAAACTTTTAGAAACTTGATAGATGAATATGTCCTTCCATTGCCTTGGGGAGACTTGGGCATTGACCTTGCCTTGGGGAGTGTTATAGATATTCCAGCTAATGAAAGACAAAAGCAATTCCTTCCTGACTATATGGAAGCTGCCTTTGGTAGAGCTGAAATTGTAGGAGATGGCCCCACAAGACCCCTGGTAAAAAGTCAATCTACTGTCCTGAACCTTCCACCTGTTAACATTGAAAACAGTATCTTCAATCCTTACTTTCTGTTTTGGTTGATAGCCATCGTATTTATGGTATTCACCTATATTGGCTTCAAAAAGAAACGACTCTATATTGGTCTTGATCAAGGACTTTTTCTTTTACTTAGCCTTTTAGGATTAGTAGTAATATCCCTTTGGTTCTTTACGGAACATACTGCCACCAAGTATAATTGGAACCTTTTATGGGCCTTTCCATTACATGGAGTTTTAGTTTATGGTCTGAACCAAAAATATCCTGCAGAATGGGTAAAGAAGTATTTACTATTTGCCCTTATCATGGCAGATGCTGCCATTGTATTTTGGATATTGGGCTGGCAATCTTTCCATCCAAGCGTATTGCCCTTTATCTTGGTGATCATTTTAAGAACTAATTACCTTTATTATAACTTAGACAGGTTGAAAGCATATAAAAGGAATGTAAAAGTTTAATAAACTTTTACCCATCGAATAAACGTTAGTTAAGGACACTAAAGAAAAACCATGGATTTCAAAATAATATCTGATTACAGTCCTACAGGCGACCAACCAGCCGCTATCAAAAACCTCTCTGAGGGGATCAATGCAGGAGAACCTTCCCAAGTACTTTTAGGGGTAACTGGTTCGGGCAAAACCTTTACAGTTGCCAATGTAATTCAGGAAGTCCAAAAACCTACTTTAGTACTCTGTCACAACAAAACCTTGGCAGCCCAGCTTTATGGCGAGTTCAAGCAGTTTTTTCCTGAAAATTCAGTAGAGTATTTTATTTCCTACTATGATTATTATCAACCAGAAGCTTTTATCCCCACCAGTGGAGTATATATTGAAAAGGATCTTTCGATCAATGAAGAAATAGAAAAATTAAGACTTAGCGCCACTTCAGCCCTGCTATCAGGACGTAGGGATGTTATCGTAGTAGCTTCTGTTTCATGCATCTATGGTATCGGAAATCCAGAAGAATTTGGAAAGAATGTAGTCAAACTTCAGGAAGGAGACCGAATCCCAAGAAACCAATTGCTTTTTAAATTGGTGGATATCCTCTACAGCCGGGCCAATGCAGATTTCAAACATGGTACATTTAGGGTGAAGGGTGATACGGTAGATATCTTTGTGGCCTATGCAGACTTTGCCTACAGAATTTATTTCTGGGGAGATGAAATAGAGGCCATTCAGCGCATTGATCCTGCTACTGGTAAAAAACTATCCAGTGAAAAACTGATTACGATTTTCCCGGCCAACCTGTTTGTGACAGGCAGAGATGTCATAGATGTGGCCATCAAAGAAATCCAAGATGATTTGATGGCCCAGATTTCCTTTTTTGAAAAGGATATGAGATTGGAAGAAGCGACCAGATTAAGGGAGAGAACCGAATTTGATCTTGAAATGATCAGGGAATTGGGCTATTGTTCAGGTGTGGAAAACTATTCCAGGTATTTCGACAGAAGATCTGCAGGAGCCCGACCTTTCTGCCTCTTGGATTATTTCCCAGATGACTTCTTGATGGTCATAGACGAAAGTCATGTGACCATCCCACAGATCAGGGCCATGTGGGGCGGTGACCGCTCCAGAAAGGTCAATTTGGTGGACTTTGGCTTTAGGCTACCTTCTGCTTTGGACAACCGACCGCTGAAATTTGATGAATTTGAATCCCTTACCAATCAGCTCATCTATGTAAGCGCTACACCAGCAGATTATGAACTGAACCAAACTGATGGCGTAGTGGTGGAGCAGATTATCCGTCCAACGGGTCTACTGGATCCACTGATAGATGTGAGGCCAAGTGGGAACCAGATCGATGACCTATTGGAGGAAATCGACCAGACCATTAAGCAGGGTGACAGAGTCTTGGTGACCACCTTGACCAAAAGAATGGCAGAAGAGCTTAATAAATTCTTGGAAAGAGCTGGCATCAAATGTCGTTATATACACTCCGAAGTAAAATCTCTGGACAGGGTGGAAATCCTTAGGGAATTACGTTTGGGTATTTTTGATGTTTTGGTAGGGGTTAACCTACTAAGGGAAGGGTTGGACTTACCTGAAGTTTCCCTCGTGGCCATTTTAGATGCAGATAAAGAAGGGTTCCTGAGAAATGAAAGGAGTTTGGTACAGACTATCGGTAGAGCAGCGAGAAATGAAAACGGTCGGGTGATCATGTATGCAGATAAGGTAACTGCCTCCATGCAGCGAGCCATAGATGAGACGAAAAGAAGGAGAGGAATTCAAATTGCATATAATGAAGAGCATGGCATCACTCCAAAAACAGTCATCAAATCCAAAGAAAAAATCATGGGACAAACCAAAGTGGCAGACAGTAAAAAGAATGCCAAGTTCTATGATGATCACTTTACGGATGATCAAGCCTATGCAGCAGATCCTGTGGTACAATATTTGAGCAAGGATAAGCTGGAAAAACTTATCCCGCAAACCCAAAAACAAATGGAAAAAGCAGCCAAGGAACTTAATTTTATGGAGGCCGCCCGTTTAAGAGATGAATGGCAGGGATTAAAGAAAAGACTGGAAGAGCTCAAACGTATGGACTGATAAATGCTACTGGTTTTTGAAAATCAGGATGTTATTTTTCCACCACCAATTGACAGAATATTACAAATGAAAAAAATTTTAATGCTAATGGCTTTCCCGCTATTTTTGTGGGCAAGCAAGGAAGCACATGCACAACAAGCAGCAGGCAGTTATTTGATATCTGGTGCTTTGGACCTGGTCAAAACAGATGCACCGGGAGTCATCAGAAGATACCAAATTGGTGTAGAAGCCAATTATTTTCACTGGCATAATATATCCTTTTCTGGTGGATATGAGTTTAACTATAATAGACCAAACCAAGTTAGCTTAGGTGGCAGATTTTACCCATTGGAACCAGCCTTTATCAGAATGAGGGGCTTGATAGGAAAGAATAGCGATATTGCTTTTGGAGCAGGATATACCTTTAACCTGTCTTACAGATTGCGTCTAGAGGGAATAGTGGATTATTATGCGGTAAGCAATGTAGCAGGTTTAAGAGCTGGATTGAGCTTTTTGATCAACTAAAAGAATAAAGAAATGACACTTCAGGAAGTGACAAGACTGGCCCAAAAGGGTGAAGGCTTACATATTGAATTCAAAAAAAAGGCGTCACACCCTGAGAAAATTGTCAGAGAAATCATTGCCCTGTCCAACACTGATGGTGGCTACCTCATGATAGGGGTGGATGATGATAAAACTGTAAGTGGCCAAAGGTATATTGAAGAGGATGTATATGTGCTGGAAAAGGCCATTAAAGAAAAAATCAGGCCCATAGTACAATATGAATTATCGATCATTCCTATAAATGAAAAAAAGGGAGTAGCGGTTTTCCATTTTGAAAAAAGTCCCAAAAGGCCCCATTTTTTATATGAAGACGGCCGAAAGAAATCTTATGTGAGAGTGGAAGACCGCACGGTGCAAGCTAGTAGGGAAGTTTGGGAAATCCTTCGCAGGGGTAAAAATGAAAAGAATATTATTTTCAACTACGGGGATAAGGAAACCAAACTCATGCAGGCGCTCAATGAAAAAGAATCCATTACCTTAAAAGAATATTCAAAAATCGCCCGTTTACCGAGGTTTATTGCCTCAAAGACTTTGGTAAGATTGGTACTGGCCAATGTACTGCAGGTGGTTCCTCAGGAACAGGAGGATTTATTTAGGCTCAAACATCTTTCCTAATCTCCTCCAAGGCTGCCTGAACCAAATCATTCTCAAATCCCCTGCTCAACAAATACCGATGGACTTTTACCTTCTTCTTAAACAAATCATTATCATGGGTGGTGTCCCATTTCTTTTGGGCAAGTCCCAATAATGTCTCCCAGTACTGGTCTTGTTCAATCTCCCTCATTCCTGACTTTATGCAATTAACAGTGATTCGATGCTGCTTCAGGCCCTGCTCAATCTTTATTTTTCCCCACTTTTTTAGGTTGAACTTTCCCCTGACATAGGATTGGGCAAATCGCTCTTCATTCAAAAAATTCTCAGTGATCATTAAAGAAATCAAGTCCTCCACTTCCTCACTGAAAAGCCCATAACTGTACAGCTTATCCCTTACTTCCTGTTGGCTTCTTTCCTGATAAGCACAAAAAGCAGCGATCTTTACCTTGGCCTCTGAAGGACTTAGTGATTTTTTCTGTTGCTCATTTGAATAATCTTTTCTTTGGAAGGACATTTTATGTAATTTTAGCATCGAAATTGCTTTTCCTGCCTTACAAAAATCAGGAAATTTATTTACTCATCAAATATATCAAACCTAACCAAAATTATCATGCGCAAAAAAATCGTCGCCGGTAACTGGAAAATGAACGGAACGCAGGAAGAAGGCCAAAAGCTAACTTCTGAAATTGTCAATATGGTACAGGACGAACGCATCAGCGATGTGACTGTAGTCTTGAACCCTCCATTTGTTCATGCTTCAAATGTAAAAAAATTGATCGGTGGAGTTCCTAACATTTTCCTTGGTGGACAAAACTGCTCAGATAAGGAATCTGGTGCTTACACTGGTGAAACTTCCGCTAAAATCTTAGCTTCTTTCGGCGCTAAATATGTGATCATTGGTCACAGTGAACGTAGAGAATATTTCAACGAAAGCAATGAAGAGCTTACGGCAAAAGTAAAGCAAGCCCTTGCCAATGATTTAACGCCAATCTTCTGCTGTGGAGAGCCGCTTGAGATTAGAGAAGCAGGTACTCACGAGGATTATGTAAAGGAGCAGCTAACTGCCAGTCTTTTCGGTTTGACTGAAGAGGAATTCTCAAAAATCGTTATCGCTTACGAACCAATCTGGGCAATCGGAACTGGTAAAACAGCCTCTTCTGACCAGGCTCAGGACATGCATGCAGCTATCAGAGCTCACCTTGCCTCTAAGTATGGCCAAGATATCGCTGATGGTACTTCTATCCTTTACGGAGGAAGCTGTAAGCCTGACAATGCGGTGGAGATCTTCTCTAAAGCTGACGTAGATGGAGGTTTGATAGGTGGTGCTTCTCTTAAATCAAGAGACTTCGTAGATATCATCAAGTCATTCTAAATATACCTAAGAGACTGTCAAACAAGACAGTCTCTTTTATTCCCTTTTTAGACAAATTTATACTTTTCCCTTTTCAAATCATGGATTACCTGGAATTTAAAATCAACTGTACCGAGGAGTACAATGAAATTCTCATCGCAGAATTGGCAGAAGTGGGCTTTGATTCATTTTTGGAAACAGACCAAGGCATTGAAGCTTATATTCAGGAAGATCTTTTTGACCGGGAGGCCTATGACGAGGTCATCGAAAAGTACCGTGAGGCTGCAGAAATAACCGTTGAAGAGGGAAAAATGCCCAAGGTCAATTGGAACGAGGAATGGGAAAAACATTATGACCCGATTTCCATTGGCAAGGAGGTTTATGTAAGGGCTTCCTTCCATGCGCCAATGGAAGGGGTAAAACATGATATCCTTATCAATCCAAAAATGTCATTTGGTACCGGTCACCATGCCACTACTTACCTGATGCTTTCCCACCAGTTGGAAATTCCTCATAAGGGAAAAAGCATCATTGACATAGGTTCAGGAACAGGCATCTTGGCCATCTTAGCACATAAATTAGGAGCTACCCATATTGAAGCCTTCGATATCGACAATTGGTGTGTAGAAAATGGCAACGAGAATTTTGAGCTCAATGGGATCACTGATGTAAAAATGGGCCATGGCACTATCCGTGAAGTAAATCCTTCTGGACCCTTTGACATTGTTTTGGCCAATATCAACAAGAATGTACTTCTGGATGAAATGGAGGTTTATGTTTCCTTGATGAAGCCAAAGGCTAAACTATTGCTAAGTGGTTTTTATGAACATGATGTACCCGATATCCAATACAGAGCAGAATCTCTAGGTCTAAAACTCAAGGGCCAAAAGGGAAAAGACAACTGGGCTGCTGTAGTCTTTGAAAAGGAATAGATTTTAGACTCTCGCAAAAGACACTTAGAGTGCAAAACAGTAATTAGTAAAATCACCCGCGAACTTCGCGCAGCCTTCACGAGCTTTGTGTGAAAATAGTTTCCCCTCTCTTTAGGACCATCAAACTAATATCTCCAGGCCTTCTTCCGTCAAATTGGTTTTATAAACTTCCAAATCTCCACAACCTCCACCCGAAGTCAGTTGGCCTGTATTCATATTAAAGCGATAAGAATGCAAAGGACAAATCACCTCTTCAAACCTATTGATATGCCCATCCTTTAGTGAGGCTCCTCGATGTGGACAAAGCTGCTCAAATGCATATACTTTTTCCCCCAATCTCACCACACAGAGCTTCTTGGCCCCTAATTGGGTCACCTTTATGTTTCCCTCAGGCAACATGCCTTTTACATCTTCTTTTGACTGCCCCAATCTAAATTTCCCCATAGAGTCGAAGATAAATGATTTCTCACTTAGTTAAAACGGAAAATCATTGATTAATCACCATTTAAATAAAATCTACCAAAGATTGAAGAAGATATTACAGGTACTTGCTGAAATTTGTAAATTAGCTTAGCGTTAAACCAAAAATACCATGAAAACCCTATTGATTATCCCGTTTATATTTTTTTCAATCTGTGTATTTGCCCAAGACTTAGATGGTGCTTGGAAGCTCACCCATATCAATGGTGATCCAGTTAAAGACAAGGAATGTATTAAAATCTACCAAGATGGTTACTTCGCCTATGGGAATAAGGAGCTTAGCAATAATCACTTTTTAGGTGCAGGCGGTGGAATTTATGCTAAAGAAGGAGAGGACGGTTATACTGAAACTTTTGACTTTAATACGCTTGACCCCAAAAAGATAGGCATGAGTACCCAATACACCCAAAGTTTTGTAGATAAAAAAATGGTGCTTTATTACACCAAAAAGGGCAAAAACATGATTGAAATTTGGGAAAAAATATCAGATAGGGACGATGACCTTAATGGTACATGGGTAATCACTGGGAGAAAGAGGGATGGAGAAATCAACACCATGACGCCTGGAGCTAGAAGAACTATCAAAATCTTGGGCGGGGGAAGATTCCAGTGGATTGCTTTCAATTCGGAAACCAAAGAATTCAGCGGTACTGGCGGAGGAACTTATAATGCGGAAAAAGGTAAGTACACGGAAAACATCGAGTTTTTTAGCAGGGATGATAGCAGGGTAGGAGCTTCCTTAGGTTTTGATTATGCTGTTAAAAATGGAGCATGGCATCACAGCGGGCTAAGCTCAAAAGGTGACCCTATCTATGAAATTTGGTCAAATTACCGCAAGGCATATTTAGATAAATTGAATTAAAAATAAATATTAAATCCCCTATTAAAAAGCCTTAGGAAATGTAATCCTAGGGCTTTTATTATTTGATGCTAAACACTCACTTTTCATCCGCTTCCTTCATTCTGGCATGCAGTTCCACTGGTTTCTTGGCTGTTTTCTTACGCATCCGCATATTGACAAGCTCCACTGCCAAGGAGAAAAACACGGCAAAATAAATATAACCCTTAGGTACTTCCACATGGAATCCCTCCACAAATAGCATTACCCCAATTAATATCAAAAAGCTCAGTGCCAAAATCTGCAAAGTCGGATGTTTGTTGATAAACTCACTGATTTTTCCTGCAAAAACCATCATGATCAGTAAGGAAATGACGACAGCAATAATCATTATACTGACATGATCTACCAAACCCACAGCTGTCAAAATACTATCAAAAGAGAATATCATATCCAGTAATATTATCTGAAATAAAACACTGCCAAAACTCGCTCCAGTCTTTGTTTTCACTTCCTCGGTTTCACCTTCCATCTTATGGTGAATCTCAATAGTGGATTTGAAGAGTAAGAACATACCTCCACCAGCCAAAATCAAATCCCTTCCACTAAAACCATGGCCAAATACAGTAAATAATGGTTCGGTAAACTGGATTATAAAGGATATTCCCAATAACAGGCCAATCCTAAAAAACATAGCTAATAAAAGTCCTATATTTCTGGCTTTTGGTTGTTGGTCCTCTGGAAGTTTATTGGAAACTATGGAGATAAAAATAATATTATCTACACCCAATACGATTTCCAGAAAAGTCAATGTCAAAAGTGCGATCCAAGTTTCACTCTGAAGAAATATTTCCATTTTTTAAAAGTTTAAATTTTACCATGAATTTAACAAAGCTTTTTTGAACTCCTTATCAGTGGAAATAATTATTTATTTTTGAGATCAAATCAGAAAAGTTAACCCCAAGGGTTTAGATAAATAGAACCATGATAGCAGAAAAGAATAAAGTAGTCAGTGTGGCTTATGAACTCCATATAGACGATGGAGAAAACGGCAAGGAATTCAAAGAAAAGGTCACCAAAGACCAAGCTTTTCCTTTCCTTTTTGGAGCAGGGAACACTCTTCCAGCATTGGAGGAAGCCATTGCTGGTAAAAGTGTTGGGGACACCTTTGAAGTTTTTATTGACTTTGAAAATGCCTATGGAGATTATGATGAGAGCAAGGTAACCATCATTCCAAAATCCAACTTCAAGGAAAATGGCAAGAAAAATAAAGAAATGCTAAAAGTTGGCAGAGTGATCCCTATGCAGGATGATCAGGGCAATCAACTCAGAGGTGAAATTCTTAAGGTTGATTATAAAGGCGTACACATGGATTTCAACTCTCCATTGGCCGGTTATGACTTATATTTTAAAGGAGAAATCGTCAATATCAGGGAAGCAGATCCTGAAGAAATCGAACATGGTCATGTGCATGGTCCTGGGGGACATCACCACCATTAACTATTTTAAGCCCTTCCGATTAGAAGGGCTTATTTTTTAAATACCAGCACCGTTTGTACTACCAGTCTCCTTCTTTACTACTTTCCGCAAATACCTTAATACAAAAAAGACAGCCACACAGACAACAAAAAAACCAAGTAGCACCATACCCACTGCAAAAGTTTCTTCTGAACTAACATGATGAGGTTCATCAGCCATTTCCAAAATGGTATTCATGAGTTCTTGCCCATTAAATGCCATAATACTTAACCAAAGAAACAAGCCTCCAAATAAGGCCGTCAATATCTGTAAGACGCTTACAAAAATATTGGACAAATCATGAGCTGGATCTTTCATAATAGAATAATTTTTTAGCATCATCTTATCTACAGCTTTAGTCAAAAACAATTAACTACTGATATTCAGCAATTTACCCTATTTACTCAACTTTTCAACGCTTTGAGGAAGCTTAAATTTTATTTTGAACAGAAAATTAATGGCTTATTCCTTAAATCTTAACGGATCCACCTTTAAGGGGTGCTTCCATAGTGGCCTGGTGTCTAGCGCTTCAATTGATCCGCTTCCCAAAGTCTGACTTCTAGGTTTTCCATTAATTAACTTTTTGAAAGCACCCAATAATCCTAAAGAGGGATTGGAGGAAAATAGGGTTACACCACCATTGGTATTCACATTTTTCAGGAGTGTATTATAACTAGAAAAATCATGTTGATAACCCAGATCCTTGATTTTCATGACCGTCTGAAGATTATTCTCCAACATGTTTCTTTCCTTGGCATGATCCAGATTGCTATTCATAATAGCCTCTTTAAATGCCTGCTCACTTGGAAAATCACTGACCTCAAACTCCCTCAACTCCAAAACCCGCTCAGAAAGAACTATCTCCAATTTCTCATCATTGGTTTTAACATTAAAATGAGCTGTTTCATAGCTTAGATGCACAAAAGAAAGTTTATCTCCGACTTTTGCTTTGATAGAAAATTCCCCTTGCTCGTTAGAAGATACCCGCGCTAGCGAACTACTTATCCTGACCACCGGAATACCTTGCCCAGTTTTTGCATCAACCACCTTCCCGCTTACCATAACTTCAGCTTCTTGAGCCTGCAGCGATAAAGGATTTATTAAGAAAAAAAGCAAAAGTATAAAAGTCCGGATCATGCGCGCATTTGAATATTATGGAGGACGCAATCTAGACCTTATCATTTAAGATTTTGGGGATTTAAAATTCTTTAACACAGCACTTAACATTATTTAATAAGCCCTAAAAATAAAAAAAGCTACCCATTTATTGGGCAGCTTTGAAAGATATATCTTTAATCGGAATATTATCCTTGATTCTTCAAGGCATGATCTACCGCCCTTGCCGCAAAAACCATATAGGTCAATGAAGGATTTTGCGTACTGGTAGAAGTCATGCAGGCCCCATCAGTAACATATACATTGGTACAGGCATGCAATTGATTGTGCTTGTTCACCAATGAAGTCTTAGGATCCTTACCCATTCTAACTCCGCCCATCTCGTGGATGTCCAGCCCTGGTCTTCTTCCATCATCCCAAGTTCGGATATTCTTGAATCCAGCAGCATCAAACATTTCGGCCATTTGCTCCCGATAATCTTTTAGCATATCCTCATCATTTTGGTCGTAATCCACATTTACCTTGATGATCGGCATACCCCACTCATCTTTTTGCTCCTTGTCCAAGGCAACATAGTTACTTTCCTTTGGAATGGTTTCTCCCATCATATGAGAACCGATTTTCCATGGACCGTAACTTGGATTCATCATATTGGAAACCAAATCACTTCCAGCTCCTTCATAATTGACTTCTTTGGATCTGCTGCCATAAAGTCCCGCAGCATAACCCCTGAGGAAATTAGTCTCTTGCTTATGCACATTTCGGAACCTTGGCATATAACCACTGGTTGGGCGCTTTCCCTCTGTGGTATATTCCTGCAAGCCCTCATATTCACCAGAAACTCCACCTCTATAATTATGGAAGGCAACAAATTTTCCCATTAGACCATTATCATTGCCCAATCCATTCGGAAAACGGTTAGAAGTTGAATTAAGTAAGATCAAATTCGTGTTCAATGCACTAGCATTCACAAAAATGATCGGTGCATAGTATTCGGTCATTTCTTTGGTATTGGCATCTATCACCCTTACCCCGGTGGCTTTTTTCTTTGTTTCGTCATAAATGATGGAATGTACCACGGCATCATTTTGTAAGGTCAAGTTACCAGTTCTAGCTGCCCAAGGCAGGGTTGCTGAATTACTGCTAAAATAACCACCAAATGGACAGCCCCTTTGGCACAACACCCTGTGTTGGCAGATACCACGGCCCTGCTTGGCATAGTATTCTGCATTGCCGGTAATATGGGCACATCGACCACTGATTACATGACGATCAGGGTATTTCTCGGCCATTTGGGCTTTGAAATATTCCTCTCCGGCGGTTAGTTCTATTCCTGGAAGAAACTCCCCATCCGGCAAATGAGCGATACCATCATGAAACCCAGCTACCCCAACAAATTTCTCTACATAACTGTACCATGGCTCTAGTTCTTTATACCTGATCGGCCAGTCCACCGCAAAGCCATCCCTCGCAGGCCCCTCAAAATCAAAATCACTCCACCGCTGCACCTGTCTGGCCCATAGCAGAGATTTTCCTCCAGTCTGATACCCTCGAATCCAATCAAAGGGCTTTTCCTGAATATATGGATGATCTGTATCCTTTACGAAAAAATGAGCCGCATCTTCCCTATAAGCATAACACCTGCTTATGGACGGATTTTCTCTTTGGATATCCTCTGGAATCTGACCTCTATGTTCAAATTCCCAAGGCATCATATGGGTCGTAGGATAGTCTTTATTATGCTCTACTTTTCTGCCCCTCTCCAGTACCAAAGTCTTCACTCCCTTATCACACAATTCCTTTGCTGCAAAACCACCACTCATTCCAGAACCAATCACAATAGCCCCGTATGTATTTTCTACTTTACTTTTTATATTCAGATTAGCCATTAATATTCACTTTTTCGCCAGGTACTATTTTCTTACTTCCATTAAAATTTGGCCCAGGAACCAAGGTATAGGGCATCAACTCCGTCATTACATACTCAGATGCCATATAACCTTGAATTGCATATTTTTTAGTGGTCTTTACAAAGTATTGATAATCTTCTGAGCCCACACTAGCCTCCTTTTTAGCATCCAATAGCGACTCAACAACCTCCACAGCTTTGGCTTGGTCGAGCTTTAAAAACTTTGTACCAAAATTGGTTTTTACGTACTGATCAAAACCCTTTAATCCATTGACGAAACGCTCCTGATCTTCTTGACCTAAGCAATCATTCGCCATCACCAGGACAAAATCATGCACGCCCAATTCCACTGCGCCTTTTAAATCTGTCTTTGGGATAATAGTGTCCACCAGAGACTTTAACACCTGTTGATGTCCTTCGGTAATTTGGAGCTCATCGTAGGCGGCCAATATTTTCTCTTCGCTGAAATCACATCCTGGAATCAGCGCCAGTCCTCCTGTCACCAAAGCCATTTGCTTTAAGGCTAATCTTCTGTTCATATGTAAATGGTATGTTATAAGCTACTTTGGAATGCCCTCATTTTGTTGAAAAGTTAAAACGGTTTACTGAAATTTTCAATTATTATGAATATTAATTAAAAAAAGCCGGAAGGTATATCCCCCGGCTTCAAACGAAATCTATATTAAATTAACGGATATGATAGACCTTTTCTCCATAATGTTTGTTTCCAAACATATCCGTAGCCTCCACCTCTATGGTATGTTGCCCTTTCTCTAGTTTGGCATCTATACTGCCTCTCCAAAGGTGGGTACTCTTTACAGGATTTGAAGGCCTCCTACCATCCAAAAGCACCTCAGTGGTATCCCATTGATACACCTCCAGCATATAGTTAGGATCATATTCTTCCATATACGTCATCTTTTTCCACTCTCCATTATCAATGCGATAACGCAATTGGTCCTTGGAGGTACCCATAAAGAAGTTCACGAAAATCCCAGCAGAAGTCCTCTTATCCTTTTCGAGCACCTTAGGAGCAAAAATGGCCATTTGATAATCTTCTTCTTGATCAACCACCTTATACCTAATATCATATTGATTACCTGAAACTTCTAAAAAAGCATAGCCTTTTGGAGTACCATCTCTCATAGTTGACTTGGGAACTCCTTTTTCATTCAAAACACCGGAATACCAATCCCCTGAAGTAGTACCTACATTATAATGGTGATGTGGGTGCTTTTGATTCCAGCCATCTTTTTCGAAGAAGAAATCTTGCCTCTGCAAGTGGGTGTGAGCAGAAAGAGAAAGGGTATTAGGATAATCTTTCAATAAATCAAAAAGGGCTTGTCTGTCCTCATCCTTAAAGGGGTCCCCAGATGGCTCACTTAAAGGAATATGAAAAGCCAAAACAATCAAATGGTCTTTTGGAACATGCTTCAGGTCGTTTTTCACAAATTCCAATTGATCTTTTCTGAAACCGCCCCAATAACTCTTGCCATCTCTGGGGTCTGGATAAAGTATGTCATCTAGCACAATAAAATGAACCTTGCCATGGTTGAAAGCATAATTGGCTGGACCAAAATGAGCTTCAAAAGTTTCATCAGAGAGATGGTCTTCCTTTACATCAAAGTTCAAATCATGATTTCCTAACACATTGTACCAAGGAACACCTACCTTGGAAGTTGCCTCGATATATGGATCAAAAAGGTCCAAATCATTGCCAACCAAATCTCCCAATGATAATCCAAAATCGATTCCTTCAATACCCGCTACTTCTGAAACCACCCCATTTTCAAAATGGTTGACCTCTTCAATGGTATAAGGCTGAGGATCCCCAAAGATTAAAGCAGTAAAATCAGCCTTGTCTTCAGTTGGGATCAAGCCAAAATTTAATTTCCTTGGCAGTTTTCCTGTAGGTGCAACTCCTGGAAATTTTGTATCAGGAGAACCTGATGGTTTGTGAATATAAAAGTACTGCGGAAGGTGTTTGTCATTTACAGGCACTAGATATCCCGATGGCTTAATAACAAAAATGATTTGGTCATCAGTCACTGGCAATTCATACCGGCCCTTTTCGTCTGTCAGTATTACTTCCAAGCCATTGGAGATTGCGACATTGGCTAGCCCCTTTTCACGGGACTCTTTTTTGCCATTTCCATTGAGGTCTTCAAAGACAACTCCCTTAGCTATTTCCTGTGCCATAACAGACAGTGAGGAAGCCAATAGCAAGCCTGATAAAAGTAGCTTTTTCATTTTGAGGTTTTAGAGATTAATGATAAAATTCTAACTTTTTGATTACTTTCCACCATCATTTCATGCATAGTTCATTAGCTGGCAAGAATCATTTTTGATAGAAGTATAATTCTATATATATATAGTATATTTTAAAGAGGCTTACTACCATTCAAAACGATTAACTAATTGTTATTAATCAAAAAATACAATAATATCATGGTAAAGAAATGATTAAAATTCACCGTTATAACCTATAAGATAGCTCATATTGGATACTTTGCATTTTTACAAAAAAATAAATTCTACTTCCATTTCTTCATGTATTTCCAATTTCTAGGCTTTCCTTCTTCCATATAAGCTATCGCTGTCTTCAACCGGCGATTGCGGGTGTTTTCAGTCTTGGCTTCATCCAACCATTCTATATACTCCTTCTGGTTGGAATAGCTGAAATTTTCAAAAGTATCCAATGCTTCGGTATTGGCTTCCAAGGCCAATTTTAAATCTTCAGGTACGACAAGGTCCATTTTGCTCTTGGATGGATTTTTTGGAAGCTTAACTCCTTTTTCATTAAGTTCCATGGCCTCATAGAGATAAGCCAACATTTGCTTATCTTCTGGAAGATCATCCATTTCTGTAATTTTACCCAAAAGCCCCATGGCAGTTCCACCTGCTGCATTTTCCCTTAATACGGAATCCTGCATCAATGCACCTTTCCAAAAAAGAAAAACACAATGGGCTTTAAAACCAGCCATGCTGCACAATATCTCCCCCTTATACATAAAATGTGGCATGCCCCATTTTATGGTTTCTTTTACTTCTGGGCAAGCCTGATGAACCAAGGCACGCAAATGCCTCAAAATAGGTTCAGCAAAAGCTTGCGACTTATTGATATAAGTATCAATTCGCCTATCATGGGAAGGATGAAATTGAGTCTTTTCCTTACTATTCATTTTTATAAGCAATATTGCCCTTTATGTTCCTTCTCTCAATTTATATAAAATTTCCCTAAGGCTAAAAAAATGTAAAATTCTACGCCTACCACACAAACATCTCAACCGATTGACTATCAGTACATAAAACAATAATATTTAAGTCTATTAACCTCAATTATTGGTATATTTATCTTATATGATATTCTTTAATTCTAAACCCAAATAATCATGAAAAAATTACTAAGCATACTCTTAATTGTAGTTTGCTATTGTGGAAATGTCTACGGACAAGACAAGCTATATGCAATTTTGGAATTCATGAAAGTGGATGGCGATCAGGAACAAGCATACTGGGAAACTGAGAACTTTTGGGAAAATATCCACCAAGAGCGCCTCAAAAACGGAGACATCATAGGCTGGGACCTGTGGTCACTTAAACCGGGTGGTGAGGAGCAAGGCTACCAATACTTAACAGTAACTATATTTGACGATCTGGCTAAAATGCTTAAAGCAGGTGACGGTATTATGGCTGCTGCGCAAGATGCCTATTCTGATTACACCGAAGAGCAATTTCAGGACAAAATGAAGCATACCACCAACTCCAGAGATCTATCTGTAAGGCTCTTTGTGGAAGTACTCCAAGAAACCAGTTCCGATATGAGTATGGAACCCGGTGTGGTTGCCGGCATCACTCTTCTAAAAGCCCAGCCTGGAATGGCTGGACAATACGAAAAAGCTGAAACAGAAGTATTTTACCCGATCCATCAAAAAATGGTTGATCAGGATATTATGGAATACTGGGGACTGGGTCGGGTAATGCTTCCTTTTGGCAGCGATATATATGCATCTCATATCATCGTCACCATGTTTAGCGATTACGATCAGTTTGTCAAAAGTATTGCTATCAACCCTTGGGCAGGGGCGGATGAGGAAACTGTCAAAAAAGCCAATGAGGGTAGAGCCTCAAGGGATCTAAAATGGGGATACCTAGCGAACTTGATCAAAACAGTACGATGATCCATTCCTTATTTAGTTGTATTTAGAATATCTAATGCTTAAAAAAAATGTCCCCATTTTGCTATCTGCCAAATGGGGACATTATAAATTTATTTTCAACACCTTAATCAATCTGTAATTTTTGTTTTCGTATTGATCTCCATTGGTATGGACATGCCATCCGGCATTTGATCACTTTTTTCAACTTCAATTTTACCAGAAATATGCTGTTGTACTTCTTGATTTTTCAACCAACCGGATGATGCATCGATGACGATATCAGCACTCATATCCCCGGACAAATTAAACTTCATGGAAAAGGGTAACGAAATGCCAGGTTGTTCCATGTTTTCATTCATGATCACCGAAGCGACAGCCTTAAGATAATATCGATCAGCCTCTTTTTTGGTCAATGTATAAGTGGTCATAAAAGTAGCTTCCTGCCCATTCATGGTAGATTTAACCTCAGCATCCCAACTTTCTCCCACTGCTATTGCTTCTGTTGGGAATATGGTACTGGCCATCTGCATGCTTCCCATCATGGCATCTTTCCCATAGGCTTGCTTCAACTGCTTCTTAAGCTGTTCGAGTTCTTTGCCCTCTAACTTTCCTCCACCAGCCTCAATAGCCCTTTCAAATGCCTCTTCTATACCATCTACTTTCAAGACTTTTCCATTTTTGGCTATCCGTACCATAAACGGCTCCTCAGTCATGACAGACAATACCTTATTCATGGGATTGTCGCTTTCCATATCTTTGGAATCAAAACTCATATCCATCATAGGCATTTTCATTTGCATTCCCATGCTTTCATAGCGGGTCTCCAGATCATAATAATCTTTATCAATTCCTTTGACATTAAATGATATATCTCCCGTAACAGTCATATTCATATCAATATTCTGACCATTAAAACTTTGCTTTATGGAAGAATTGGATTCCATCCTTTGATAGTAGGTTTCTCCTTTATCTAGCTTTAACGCTAGTAAAGTCTTTTTAGATTGACATGCAGCTATCGACATGACCAGTAAAAAATAAATACTCAGTTTTTTCATTATTGGAATAGTTATATGATTATGTTTTATTTCAAAAATTATTTTGCTTTCTCTCCAGTCTGAAATTCAGAAAAAATCTAAAAATGATTATAAAAACTGAAATCTCTACAACTCAAAAAGCAGCTTAATATCTCAAAGCGCAAGTTTACCTAATACAAAGGAAAAAATGCCTATCTTTTACTGCTTAGTTTCATTCTTTTTATTGAGATCTATTCCGGCATAGAAGTCCAAACTCTGTTCCCTAACTACCTTGGTCCAAAAAGCAATTTGGCCTGTATGATATGAAAAATGTTCAACAGCATGGAGTACATTACCCACTCCAGTATACTTAAAACCTTGGACACTATATTTACTTATAAAATCCTCTTCTGTCAAAGCTTCTATAATTTCACAGGCAGCTTTCACTTCTTCATTGATCAGATGGATCAATGCATTTTTGGCCATTCCTCCACAAGCAGAAAACTCTGCATCTCGGTCTCTTTTATCCTCATGCCCCCCAAGTGAAGCAACAATATATTGTCCTAGGTTTCCTCCCAGATGGAGTACCAAATTCCCGATACTGTTCGAAACCTTATTAGGCCTTTGCCAAATCTCTTCCTCTGTTAACCAGTTTAGACAACTGATAATCTTTGCCTTATTCTCATTTAATCTAAAAACGGCATGTTTTATTAACTCCTGACCTATTGGGTTACTATCCATAGCTTTACTCACTGATTTTATATTGTAATTAATCGTACTAATTAAATAGATTAAATCTCGAAAAGTTTAATCTATTCCTACTAAAGTGCTGGCCTCTGATTTAGTATAAAACCAAATCGCTATCGATTAAGGGTAATTAAAGCCTAGAAGGAAAATGTCTCTATTAAATACACAAAACCAAAAGTGAAGGAAAGTTTATTTTGCCACACATCAGACACCACAAAGTTTTTCCTTCTCTCTCTCTCATTAAACGTTTATAATTAAGTTGGAGTTTATTTATTGGCTTACGACCATCCCCAAAAATTAGCTCTTGGTTTCACAAAATCATTTACACAACTTAAAGCCACCAATTTAAAAATTACCGCTTACCACCACTGTAATAATAGAATGAATCTTTATCAACTCCCACATTTATTATTTAAAAAGCTTATTCCATGTCAAAACCTCTTACAAAATCCTACTGATATGCCCCAAGTATCATAACCCTTTTTAAAATCAAACAAAAGAGTAGGTGTAAATTCCCAATCTCGCTGCATCTCAAATGCATATTCTGTCCCAAGTCTAAATATTCCCAGGTTTTCATGCTTTTCAAGTTCAATACCTCCACCTGAAAATACTTTCCATTTTTCGGTTATGCCATAAGTAAGTACCAGCGCAAAAATTAAGGCACGCTCTCTTTCAAGCTCCTTACCCGTGACTATATAATGGTCTAATTCCCAATCCCACATTAATCCAATTTCAAAATCTTCATGGATTTTTCGGAAATAATCAAATCCAACAGCAGGAACAAAAAAGCCATTTTCACTTTCTGATTCACCCAAACTCGCCCCTTTGGGAATCCAGGTATATCCTAAAGAGAAAACTACCCTATTTTTTAACAGTTCTTCTTTCTCACCTTCTTCCTCTTCTTGGGCATAACTTGAGGAGCTTAAACAAGTCAACAGAAAAACAATAAGGCTTATTAGTCTAAAATCTTGCATAAAGAAATGATTTTATCAAAAACTAGGCTTTTATAAATTTACCATAAAAAAGCTAAAAATCATCCTATTAACTTCATAATAAATCATTTACACTATAACAGAAAATTACTTTTTGATATAAGCCCAAATCAGGTTCGCTATCGCTTTCATGCCTTTATCATTGGGATGCCTGGACACACCTTCATGTTCATATTCCCCTAGAGCCATATTATCATCATCAGCACTCAAATGGGTAATATCCACTAATGTCCATTTCTGTTGTGCAGCGGCCCATTCTATCTGACTGTTGACAACAGGGTTCTCCCAAAAAGTCGTCGTTATCAAAACTTTGGTCTTTCCATTATCGCTCAGATAATCGGCAAAATCTAATATCGATCTTCCTAAATTATACCCTTCGACCTCTGCTGAATTTACATTTTCCCCCAGTCTTATAATGAGTAATTCTGCTTGGAATTCCTTTAAATAGTCATAGTCCTCAAAATCCAATGTCTCAAAAAACCTTTCAAAAGGATAAACATTTTCCCTGATAATTTCTATGTCAGGATTGCGGGCCTTTAGCGAGTCACTTAAAACACTAACATAATCCTTATCAGCAGCACTTGCTGCCATTCCCCAATCGTTATTCCAGCCAACTTCTGGAGCCGGGGGATGGTATGTAATGCTGTTTCCAATGACCAATACCTTGGACAATGGAGCTTCAGGAGGCCCATCTTCCTTATTACAGGACACTAATATCATTCCCATTAATAAAGAAACCATAAAAATGGATTTGGTCATGCTGATCTTGTTCATTCGTATAAATTAGAAATGGTAAAATAATTTTACTCTATCACTCTCTGCAATAATAACGATTTTCTAAATCTTCTTTCAGTTTTAAAAATTGCTGCCATTTTGGATAAATAGTCACATCGTGTACCGCCTGTACCTCATCAAACATTTCTTGGGCCAGTTCATATTCACCTTGCCTGAAAGCCCTGAAGGCATGTTTCAAAAGTTGCAGGGCCCTGGCATGTTCCAATTCCTTTTCCACCTGCTCTGCCGCTAACCGCTGCTTACTAAAAACCAAAGAATCAGGACTGACTTTTACACTTTGAATCCCTATCGGGGATTTCAATACCAAACCTTCCAAATTGGTACATCTGCTAAGTGCCACATAGGCTTGACCTGCTTCAAAAGACCTGCTGATATCCAAAATAGCCCTTTCAAAGGTCAGGCCTTGGCTTTTATGAACAGTAATGGCCCATGCCAACTTTAATGGAAACTGGGTGAAGGTTCCTATTACCTTCGCCTCCAAATGCTCTTCTTTATCATTATAGATAAACTCTACATTTTCCCAAGTCTCCCGCCTAACCTCATATATAAAACCCCGGTGATCTTCCACCTCGATCATGTCCTTCTCCATTTTGGAAACCTTCCCAATCATCCCATTATAATACTTGGCCTCAGCATTATTCCTCATAAAAATCACCTGAGCACCAATCTTCAGAGTCAGGTCCACCGGATCAAAAGGTGCCATATTCATCGGAAAATCATCCTTTATCTCAGCTGGGTAGACCCTTGGCTCTTTTTTAAGCTCAGCCAGTTTTTTAGTATTGATCTCCGTAATCGTAGCATTATGTGTACCTATCAGGATATACTCCTGGTCCAAGAGATCAAAACGATATTTTTTTGCCGTGGCATTCAATATCCTAAGGTCTTCCATAGTATGCTCACTCTCCCGCACCCTGTTCAGGATTTCCTTAAAGTTTTCATCCTTTTGTCGATATATTTTCCCCAGCTCAATATGGATGGGGTTAAGCGCTTTAAAGGCATGTGCACTAAAGAAAAACCGGGAAGCATAATGTGGTGCCAAATGCTCCCAATCTGTATTTCTAACCACTGGCGGAAGCTGAAAAGGATCACCGATAAATATCATTTGTACCCCACCAAAAGGTAAGTGCATCTTTTTTCTATAAACCCTTAATAATTGGTCAATCACATCCAAAATCTCCACACGCACCATGGAAACTTCATCGATAACCAAAATATCCAGTCTATTGATCAGGTCACGGTGTTTCTTACGATATTGGAATTGCTCAAAGATGGACATGCCTTTTTCTTTGGCCTTGGGCGAAAGACGAGGGTCACCGGGCAAAAACATTTGCCTTGGGTCGATTTTAAAAAATGAATGAATGGTTTTCCCCTTGGCATTGATGGCCGCCACACCAGTAGGAGCCACCACAGCCATATTTTTTTCTCGGTTCAACTTTCTAAGCGTATGTAAAAAAGTGGTTTTCCCAGTGCCGGCTTTACCTGTCAAGAACAGCGACCTTTTTGAAAAGAGAGCCACTTCCAATGCATGAATAAATGCCTCGTTACTGGTGTCCAGTCCCTGCGATTGAAATTCATGATACAGAAAGTCCTTGATAGAAAATGCCATAAACAAATGTACTATTTTTTAATCTGCCAAGTCAAAGGCTCAATGCATAGAAAAACCTTGAGTTCCCAAATACACTTGGGTTGATCAAAACCTATACAAAGACCTACTAGACTTTTCCTAAACGCCGCTTCCAATACCCCATTCTAAAATAAACAAAGGCCACCGTCGCTGAAATCCAATTGGAAATAGGGAAGGCCCAATAAATCCCCTCATGTTTGAGTTCAGTATGGTAGGCCAGAAAGTATCCCACTGGAAAACGAATAATCCATAGGTTCAAAAAGGATATAAACATTGAAGCCTTGGTAAAGCCAGCCCCATTGAAGGTACCGTTTATCACTTGCTGAACACCCAAAAAGCCAAAGCTTGGGCCCATAATTTTAATAAACATGGCCCCGTCTTGGATCACCTGTGGTTCATTGGGAACGAAAAATCGCACTAAATCTTCCGCAAAGATAAACAGCAAAGTCCCAATACCGGTCAACCCGAAAAAGGCAATTTTAACAGACAAAATACCTGTCTTTTCTGAACGGTGAATTTTATTAGCTCCAATATTTTGCCCCACCAATGTAGTAGTAGCAATGGCCAGTCCAAGGGCTGGAATAATTACAAAACTCAAAATCCTCGCTCCAATACCATAAGCAGCCACCACCTCAGAACCAAAGCTGGTCACCAATACCACCATCATCGCCATCCCCAAAGCTCGTGCAGACTGTTCCATGCTCGAAGGTAAGCCCAGCTCAAAAAGCTTCTTGGTCCAAGAAAGATGAAATTTCATTTCTGAGAAATGAATCTTTATTCCATGATTCCCTTTCAAAAGAATATAAAGACCAACTGCTGCTGAAATCCCTTGTGTAAATACACTTGCCACTGCAGCTCCTGCCACTCCAAAACCTGGAAGTGGACCATAACCATAAATAAATAGTGGGTCTAAAACCAAGTTGAGCAAAACCGTCACAAAAATAACATATACAGGCAAGAGTACATTTCCTATTCCCCGCATCAAGGATTGGAAAACAAAGAAGATAAAGAGAAACACGAAGCCCAAAGCAGAGACCTTAAAATAAGCCACTGAATCGGCCTGTACTTCAGGGCCAGCACCAATCAGCTTCATCAAGGGTCCTGCCATCGTATATCCGATCACTGCTAACAGCAAAGAGACAATAAAGACCACCAGTACGGTTTGTGAGGAGACAAAATTCACCATCTTTTGATCATTGGCTCCCTTATACTGTGAAACCAATACTGTTCCTGCCAAGGTTAATCCGCCTCCAAGCGAAAGAATCAGGAAGAGAATGGGAAAGCTTAAACTCACCGCTGCCACCGCATTGGCGCCCAAACGTCCCAACCAGAATGTATCAATCAACTGATAGGCAGTTTGGAGCACATTGGCCAAAATTATTGGGATGGCAAGCTGTGTAAGTGCAGTGAGGATTTTTCCTTCCGTGTATTTTTTTTCCTTAGATTCCCGCATAAAAATTGATTGCCCAAAGATAACCAATCACATAGAATTAACCTTTTAAGTAGTTTTTTTTCGTCAATGCCATTATGTCCTAATCAGGCATTTCAGTCAAAGCCAAAACTCCAAAAAACTTTTATATACTTACCATTAAAACCCGTTCATAATCGTTTTATGACCTTTTATATATTCAATTAAGTCCATTTATAGAAATTGGCAATTCCCAAAAAACTTTGATAAATTAAAGGTAGACTTTTTTAATAGATGTGGTGATTGAGTACCTTCGTGGTTCGGAAAAAAATAAAATTAATATAGCTATATGGAAATTACTGGAAAAATCATTCAAATCATGCCAGAGCAGTCTGGTAATGGAAGAAACGGTACATGGAGAAAACAGGATTTTATCCTTGAAACAGAAGGACAGTATCCGAAGAAAGTATGTTTGACCGTTTGGGGTGACAAAATAGACCAATTTGGAATGCAACAGGGCGATTCCGTAAAGGCAGGCATTGAAATCGAAAGCCGTGAGTACAATAGTCGTTGGTATACTGATGTTAAAGTTTGGAGAGTGGACAAGGTAGGCGCTGGAGCCGCTGCTAACACTGCAAGTGCAGGTGCTCCTGAAGTAAGTACCTTTAATGATGACAGTGGAGAAGATATTTTACCATTCTAATAGGTAAGGATATCTCAAAAAGATTATATTTAAGCGATCGAATGATCGCTTTTTTTATTACCCTAATAGAATAACCATGTGGGATGACTTTGATGATGAAGAGCACTGGGACAGTGATGATGAGGAGGATTTCAGAAAAGAACAGGAACGCATCCAGAAACATCCGCTGATGCAAAAAGCCAATGATATCCTTCATCTTACTGAAGCCCTGGTGGGTGCATTGGATGAAATGTCCAAAGAAATGTACGGCACTTTTATGCTGGAAGATGCCACAGTGATCTGTGGGAAATTTGCCGGTGCAGAAGGTGTAGACGACTATATACTTAAGATGGAAAATGCCGTCTTTATGAAAGTTCATGCCCGTCACCTCAACTCCATGACTTATTCTGTCGCCATGGTAGATACCCATCCAGAGGAACACTTGCAGTTATTAAGAGATGCTATCAATGATTTCCAACAGCTCTTTATTGATTGGGTAAAAGGTTTTGACCCGAGCAATAAATATGATGATGGCTGGGGATTGTTTTTGGATTAATTCCTAAACCTACTTTTTTTATCTTGATCTTTTCGCCTATAGAATCATTTAATCTCATTATCAACCAATTAAGAAATATTTTTATTTTATATTAGAGAATGTTCAAGTTAAAATTGATAACGCAGATCTTTTTGAAACTTCCGGTGATTTATACACAATAGATTTAAAATCACCTTTAATTCTTAACTGAACTTCTTTTCTCAATAATGATTTTCAAAACTTTTCTGACAAAATCATTAGGTTTGAAAGAGACACACAAATTCAAAATTGAGCTTTGTGAAAGTTTTGTAAATATTTTTTCTTAAAAAACTAAGTATGATGGTTTCAAATATTTTCAGAAGAATCCAATTAATCAAGTTAGTAAAAGATGATAATCTGTTTTTTAACTCCCTTTTATTTAAGGCTATAATGTTTTTCACATTATTTCCAGCTTTGATTTCCTGCCAAAAGAAACCTCCAAAGAATGCATTGGAACTTACACAAAAAGAAAAATCCCATGTGATAATAATTAATAATTCCACCGAATTACCAACCCAAATAAAATCAGACAGGAATTTCCAGAATTTAACATATCACGAAGACTTATTAGTATATGGCAATGATACTGTCCAAACAAAAGGAAATAATTATCAATACATTTATTTAAGTAATAAGAATACTTTTGTTGATACACTTTTGATTAGTAAAGGAGATACCATTGTGCTGGATATCTCAAATACTGGAATAACATATAAAAATGATATTCAGGAAGAGCCTCAAAAACTTTTCAACTCTATAAAGACAATATCGAATCCCGACACAGATTCACTATTTAGTATTTTCTATATAATTGATTACAAACACAAACTAAATATACATTCAGATTTCAATAGATCAGAAATATACCCAGTACACTTTAATTCTAAGCGATATTCTTCCAACCCGGAAGAGTTGACCACCCTATTAGAATTGATGGAATCAGATTACGAGAACCAACTAAATTATATTGATTACCTCATAAAGGAGCAGAAAATTGAAGTCGAATATGGTACTTTATTAAAATATAGATTCAAACAAATTTTCTTTGAAAAGCTTATAAAACTCTATTCAGTTTCAAAGAATAAGAACATTCTAAAATTAGCAACAAGTGATGTTTTTGTTAACAACGACCTTTTGAATGATCCTTTCGCTGAAACCATAATTGGATTTTACTTATTAAACGGTGTTCTTAAAGGAGAAAAAAGTAATTCCAGAAGTTCAGTATTTTTCGATTATAAAAAAGCATATGATATAATCCCAAATCCGGAAAGAATTGACCTTAATGACCACTTAATTAAATATTTGAAGTTCCTATGTCTTGAAAACATGATCGAACAAGGAGAGGGATTCGAAAGTATAAACAAACGTTATTCCGATTTCAAAAACACCTACCTAGACAGCTCGTTCAATAATTATCTGGAAAAAAGGTATTTAGTAGACTTCGAAAAACTCAAAAAATTAGAAGATGATATATCATTAATCAGTTTGGATCGAAAGATAAAATATTTTGACGCTCTCAAAGAGCAACTTAAAGGAAAGCTAATTTTCATAGACTTTTGGGCAAGTTGGTGCGGACCATGTAGAAAGGCAATGCCAGATTCAAAAAACCTTATTTCCTTCTTTAAAGAAGAAAAAGATATTGTCTTTATCTATTTATCAATAGACAAAGACTACGAAAAATGGAAGAACGCTTCTTACAGTGAAGAATTAGAATTATATAAACACAATTACTTAATAGTTAACTTGGATAGGTCTAGTTTTCTAAAAGAAATAGGACTTAAGGAAATCCCCAGATATGTATTATTTAACAAAGAAGGAAGGTTAAGTCATATCAACGCGCCTGGGCCACAAGGGGAGGAGCTGAAATCTCTAATACTCAAAGAACTGAAACAACAAACCTCCAAATAACCACATCATACTCATTATCAGATTATTAAAAATTTATTCCTTATATTGGCACAATATTTTAAGCTTCAATTTTTAGAAGCATCAATTGATTTTTTATTTCTCACCAAAAAACTTCATCATGTCAAATTTTAATGGAATCTGTTATCAGCCCTTTCCACCGGGCTATGACCCTTCAACTGCAAACGATACCTATATCTTTTTTGGTAGCGATATCGCGTATGATCCTATGGAACCTATTTGGGGCAGCTCATACACCTCCTGTACTGGAAGCTCCTGCAGCCTTTCAGGCCCTAACAAGGCCAGAAATGATATGGAAACTTTAAAGGAAATGGGGGTACACCTATTGCGTCTTTACGATTGGGAGCCAAGGAACAAACACTTGAAATTTCTGGATTATTGCCAACAGCATGGCATCAAGGTCCTGGCACCTGTCTCCAATTATTTTGTCAAACCGGACCAAGGTTTAAATAATAGGCATGAGCTTATCCCAGCACTAATAAAATCATTTTCAAACAAGGCGGGAACAGACTTTCACCCGGCCATTGCTGGAATAATCATCGGCAATGAACCACGGTTACATGGATTTTCCGCCCAAAACTGCATCGACTTTACCAAAACATGGGTAGAAATAGAGGCAGCCCAGTTTTCTAGTTACAGAGAAGTTCCAATTGGACATCCAGTGGATTTCAACCAGTATGGTGGCGAATATCCTTGCTTTGGCTTTTGGGATATGCTTCTGGGAGGCTTGAATCAGGTAAAAACCAGAAAGCTCAACGAACGCCTAATATTAAATCCACAAAGTTATAATGACGCTTTCTATCTCTTCGAAAATGCTGAGTCGAGCGGAAAGGGTTATGTGGATATTACCTTCGAAAAATATAAAAAACCATTGCTTTTTACTGAGATCGGGATGAACCGAAAAACTGCAAATTTTAAAAACACCGTAGAGGGGCAATTAAAAGGTGCTTTGGAATATCATGAAAAATATCCTGAAAGATTATTGGGCACCTGCTTTTTTCAATTTGCTGATAAGGTTTGGTTGGACAAAGGTTCCACAGAAGCCAATTTCGGGGCCTTTAGTCATGGTGAGGAAATTATGGCAACCATTAACTATGGTCCTGACGATTTTACCCACTGGGATATCAAGGATGCAGGAAACACAATGAATGTGGATAAGTTGGAACCCACTGCCTTATATGATATTGTAAAGAAGGTATATACCTCTAAAGAATTAGTACGTTAACCAAACTACAAATACTTATTCTGTCACCCTGAGCGGAGTCGAAGGGTGACTTCATTTCTACAATTCCTTTTGTTATTGAGCGTATATTTTTAGGGAAAGACGCTTATAAAAACTGCTTAATTGATGTTTTTCCCAAACTTAAAGCCCAAATAGGCTCCACCAATTACCATGATCAGTGTTATCCCTATGAGGAGTAAAAGAACCCCTAAAGGCATTTCCCAATCCTCTGAACCAATTCTGAATTTTATATTCTTTTTGAAATCTATCATCGCCATAAAGAAAAATGACGTCAGGAAAAAGGTATGATCTTTTTCCTGACGTCAAAATATTTTCAATCGTAAAGGAAGAAATTAGTCATCCAAAGTGTCCTTCCATCCCTTAAGTTCCACCTCACGGGCAGTCTCTTCTACCTTTTCTTTCAACTCCTTTTTATAGTTATCCAAGGTTTCAGCAACTTTGGCATCGTAAGCACCTACCATGGAGGCAGCCAAGATCCCTGCATTTTTTGCACCATTCAAGGCTACAGTCGCTACTGGAATTCCTCCTGGCATCTGCAAAATAGACAAGATACTGTCCCAACCATCAATACTATTGGATGATTTGATCGGTACCCCCACCACTGGAAGTGAAGTCAATGAAGCAACCATTCCAGGCAAATGTGCAGCTCCGCCAGCACCTGCAATGATCACCTTGATGCCCCTTTGTCGGGCACTCTCTGCATAGTCGATCATTCTACGTGGAGTCCTGTGGGCTGACACAATGGTGATTTCATATCCTACACCCAACTCTTCCAATGCCTTGGCTGCTTCAGACATGATGGGAAGGTCAGACTTACTTCCCATGATGATTCCTACCTGTTTGCTCATGATTTATGCTTTTATCTTAATGATATCCTTTATTTTCAGGGCTTTGGTCTTCAAAGCTTCTACATTTCCTTCCAAAATAGTCACGTGTCCCATTTTTCGGAAAGGTTTGGTAATTTTCTTTCCATAAAGATGGATATATACACCCTTCTCATTCATGGCTTCATCCATTCCCTCCACTACAGCATCGCCCGTAAAACCATCTTCACCTAAAAGATTTACCATAGCTGCTGGCATCCTCAATTCGGAATTGCCCAATGGCATGCCCATCACCGAGCGTAAATGCTGCTCAAACTGAGAAGTAAAATTGGCTTCTATGGTATGGTGTCCTGAATTATGCGGTCTTGGAGCCACTTCATTGACCAAAATCTCTCCATCATTGGTCACAAACATCTCCACAGCCAAAATTCCAATCATATCCAATTTGGTAATGACATCCTTGGCTACCTCGATGGACGCTTTACTGATCTCCTCTGAAATCTGCGCGGGTGCAAAAAGAAACTCCACCAAGTTGGCAGTAGGATGAAAGGCACATTCCACAGGAGGGAAAGCATCCAGCTCCCCATGTTCGTTTCTGGAAACGATCACCGCAATTTCCTTATCAAAATCTACCAACTTCTCCATAAGACTAGGCGCTTCAAAGGCCTTATCCAAATCAGCTTCAGACTTCAGTACTTGTACTCCACGCCCATCATATCCTTCCTTGCCCAATTTATTCACTGCTGGCAAAAAATCTGCATTGGCCAATACTGCATTCTTGTCATCTGTCAGGATAAAATCAGCTGTTGGGATGTTTTTTTCCTTATAGAATTGCTTTTGCTCCCTTTTGTCTTGGATGAGTTTGATAATATGTGGCTGGGGAAAAACTTTCTTGCCTTCCTTGGCCAGTTGTTCCAATGCTTCCGTATTCACATTTTCTATTTCAATGGTCAGAATATCACATTTCTGTCCAAAGTGGTATACGGTATCATAATCGGTCAACTTTCCCTGTGTAAAGTCATGACAAATATCCTTACAAGGAGCATTGGCATCCGGATCCAAAATATGAATATCTATATTGTAGTTGATGGCTGATTGGATGACCATCCGGCCCAATTGACCTCCACCTAATATTCCCAGTGTTTTCTGCTGATAATTATCTTGCACTTTTTCTTTGGTTTTATACAATGATCGGACAAAATTAAAACAAAAAAACGCTATCCTTAGTGAAGAACAGCGTTTTTTTCATTTATACTTAATGGATTAGACTGCACGCCCACCAATTAACCTAAATAGGACAGCTATAATAGCCAATACCAATAAAATATGAATTAAACCTCCAACACTATAAACAAAGGCGCCAAATACCCACCCTATTACTAATATGATCGCAATTAAATACAATAAAGAACTCATAACTATGGTGTTTAGTGAAACAATTGATTTATAACTATTTACAACCAATCTTAATGCCATAATTATACTTTCCTACATTTTTAATCAAATCTGATCCCCATTAATTCCATTAATTTATGGGCGTTAAAACTTGGACAAGGCCCTTTTTTTATTCTATAATCAAACAGGATTTCATTGTCTTTGATATCACTTTGAAAGCTATAATTGACCAGCCCCCCATAACTTTCCTCCAGTTTACTTAATTCAATATCATGGGTAGATATAATGCCCTTGCTCTTGCTTTCCATCAGTTGTTTGATCAAAGCCTCGCTCCCCATTACACGATCAGTAGTATTGGTACCTTTTAATATTTCATCCAACAAGAAAAATACAGGCGATTGCTTTTCAGCCTGCTCTAACAAACCCTTTATCCTTGCCAATTCTGCGTAAAAAGAGCTCACACTTTCACCTAGGCTGTCTGTATTCCTCATACTTGTAAAAAGCTGAAAAGGACCAGACCGGTAATAATCGGAGAATGGACTCAATCCCAGATTGACCAATACCATATTGATGCCAAGAGTCCTCATAAAAGTAGTCTTTCCCGACATATTTGACCCCGTGAGGAGCACTGTCTTTTCCTGCTCTACCATTGCAAAATCATTGGAAACACAGACATCCTGTCGCAATAGGGGGTGTCCAAGGGATTTGACATCAATTTCCAATTTTTCTGACCAGTCTACCTCACAAGTAATATTTTCTTCATTGGTAAATGCTGCCAGAGAGACCAAAACTTGCCATTCTTCAAAAACTGCCTCCCATTCCTGCATATGGCTTGCATAATCTTTCTTCCAAGTTTCAAGTCTCCAAAGCACCAAAAAATCCGACCAAAAGAATAAATTAAAGATCAAGTACATCAAGTTGGTCCGGTTTTGAACCGTAAAGCTTTGCTGCTCCAATGACTTCAATGCTTCAGAAGCGCGGTACTGCTTATCTAAAATCGGCGCTTGCAACCTTTTCAAATAGGGGTCCTTAAACTCCAAGCGCTCTAATTCTCCCGACCACGAACGTAAGGTCTTTAAGTCGCCTTCATCAGGCATAATTTTGTAAGCCTCCATTAAGGGTTTAAAAATCATAGCTAGAAACCCCAGGCCAATTAATATCCATCCACTGAAGTAGGCAACAGATAAATCCATAAACAACCAGGCCAATAACAAAACCAAGCCTACAAGTGGACCTGCTATTAAAGGAAGCCAGTAGAGCTTTTTCCATGCATTAGGAGTTTTTAACCATTTATAAAATGGTCTCTTGTTTTTCTCTTCCTTTACAAAGGCCTTGCCTATGGCTTCGAAGTTTCGAACAAAATTTTGGTGCGTACTCAGCTCTTTTATGGCAGCAAACCGTTCTTTGGCTCGCTGAGGATCAACCCCTGCCTTCAGCCATTTTGATAATAATAACTTTCCTCCGTCCGCTACGGTGTGATTTAATAGCTGAAATAAAGAATGTTCTCCAAAAAGGTCTAAGTCATTGCAAAAAGCATGGTTTTTATCCTTAAACTCTTCTCCAGCATCAAAAGTGGACAGTTCCCTTTTTTTCCTTAATTCCTGATCAATTTTCATTTTCACGACAGCCTTCAAAAAACTTTGGCGGTCCTTTTGATCATTAAATAGTTTGATCAAATAAATAAACATTGCTGCCAAAGGAAAAAATGCCAACAATAATAGCCTTATTTCACTCAAGCCAATGATCAAAACAGCACCAATACTAAAAAACAATACCAACCTTCCCAAGGCTAAACTTGCTATCGTCTTTTTACAAACGCTAAGCTCAACTTGAGGGTTTTCAGTTTGAAAATTCTTATTCATGTCCAAATATAGGAGAGAAATCTAAACTTATGGAAACAGCCTGAACAAGTTCCTTTTAATTAACTGGTCCTTATCAAGCTAAACCAGTAATTATACGAAACCTTAAAAACGCATTATAAATATATTTTTAATATTTACATATTACTTAAAACGCATTTCATTTAATTTTTATATAATAAAAGGTTATATTTATGCTACACCGACATCAACACACACAAACTAATTTTGGAACGTCTATTTTTACACGAATTTGTGAAGGGAACCCGTGTTCTCATTCTGCTTTTAACCGTTTTGCTCATGTTTTTGGGCATATTCAAATCCCATG
This sequence comes from Echinicola salinicaeni, assembly GCF_014280965.1. Lineage (GTDB taxonomy): Bacteria > Bacteroidota > Bacteroidia > Cytophagales > Cyclobacteriaceae > Echinicola > Echinicola salinicaeni. The sequence continues at coordinate 333,135 of NZ_JACODZ010000006.1, read as the reverse complement.
CGTATGAAAAACAGCTAGATTCAGAACTCAGCTTGGACAGTAGTCCTGCTTTGATTGTTTCACGAGAGACTGAAAATCTGGACTACCTACCCAATGCCTTCTATCCAAGTTTTGATTTTTCCTATTATTCAAATTCTTCCATTAGCAATTACCAGTTTATTCCAGATCTATCTATAAAACAACCTTTTTTTAAAAACCCTTGGAGCAAAACAGCCTTGATTTTATTTATAACGGGCAGCCTTGTTTGGGGATTGGGAAAAAACCGTCAAAGACATACTGAAATACATCATTTAAATAGCAATAAAAAGGGATCATTATCAAAAATTAAAACAAAGCAGATACTGGTCATTGGAACAAATCAAGGGCAATATTTAGCCTTAATTGATAATGGCTTTCATGCTAAGTTTGCTTCAGATAACGACAATATCCCTACCATTTTACAACAAAATTGGCCCAACTTTATTTTACTAGATCTCAATATGAGTCCAGAAAAAAGCAAGTTGATATTAGGAACCATCCGCTCCATGGATACCCGACACCAAATCAAAATCGTAACTTATGGTGGCGCACCGAATTTTAGTCAAAAATTATGGGCACTTTTTCACGGAGCAGATGAATATATTTATGGCCCAATCAGTCTCGAAATTCTCGAAAACCACTTATTTACCAGTTGGCACCATCTAGGATTTTTGGAAGATTCCTTGCCTCTTCAAAGAACTTCCATCCTTAAAAAAAATAAGGTGCTAGAACAATTGCCTGATTCCATGGATGACTGCTTTATAGAAAAAGTCTTTCATGCTATTCTGGAGCACTATGAAGATGAACACTTTAATATAGATGAATTGGCCGCATTGGTAAACCAAAGCCGTTCCAATCTTTATAGGAAAGTCAAACAACAAACTGGAAGGACCCCAAATAACCTTATCAGACTGGCCCGAATCACCAAGAGCGCACACCTGCTAGCATCCAAAGCAGGAACAGTCAGTGAAATAGCCTATTCTTCGGGATTCAGTAGTCTTTCCTATTTTTCCAAGGTCTTTACCGCTAGTTTTGGAATAAGTCCAAGTAGCTATATGGAAAGTCATTAATGACTGCTTTGGGACTATTTTACAAGCATTTGGGAAAAATTTACAAACACCTCAAAGGACAATTAGTGTAATTTTAAATATACAGCCAACACCCCACAGCTTCAATAATCTTTCCTCATAAACCCAAAATTAAAATGAAGCATTTAAGTAGTTTATTGATCCTGATCATTTTTCTTATTCCTGGCATGCTATCAAATTCTGCGCAAGCAAGGCAGCAAGAAAACATGGAATTTATTCGAGTAATCCTTGAATTTGATATTAAAGAGGGCCATTCCAAAAAGTTTGAGGATCACTTAATGGCTTGGAAGGAGTGTTACCTTTCCAATGGAGGACAAACCGAATGGAGCGTCTTTTACCGCATGAATGGCGAAGGAGATAATTATGTATTTACCTACGTAAAGCCTAACTGGGCAGCATTTGATGTTAAAGATGAAGCCGCTGCTGAATGTTTCAACTTAGCAGAACTGATGGTTTCTCCTGATGTAAAAAGCACTCGCACCCATATGACCAAATTTATGCCTGCGGTAAGTAAAGCAACCCCTGCAGAGGACGTATCCGTAATTTGGGCGACCTTTTTTAGAGTTAAACCCAGTGGTTATGCACATTTCCTGGAAAACATTAATACCATAACGAACCATATCGCAGAGGTTGAAGGGAGTAAAAGAGGCTATTGGTATCAGTATCAAGGTGGCGGAGAAGGTTATCCACATTTTTTCGTAACACAAGCCTTCGGGGATTTTACGAGTTTGGATGAAATAAATGGTGTGTGGAAAAACTTGGAAGAAGGCTTGGGCAAAAAGAAAAAAGACGAGCTCTATCAAGAATTCTTTGAGCCAGTAGCAAGTATTTACAGTCATATTTACCGAAGGTTAGACGAACACAGTCATGAAAATGACTAAAAAAAAATATTTCATACAGTTTATACTCTAAGCAGGTAGGGTTTCCTGAACTCTACCTGCTTTATCAGAAAGTAGATTTATATAAAAGCATCATGTACTACCATCATTCCCTTATTTTGGTTTAACGACGGAATGATTGTTGACAGATTTAAGCCTCAGCACAATGCTGGGGCTTATTTTTTATTTTCCAGAAAGCAAAAATTTAATTTTCATTTGAAGACAATAGACTTAATCTTTCCGTATTTTTAATTGTTAATAGTAAACTGTAACCCAAACCAGCCAAAATCCATGTCGCAATACCAAATCAACCAATCAGAAAAATTCCGCTGTCCGTGGTGCCTAGGCTTTGAGGATTATATCAAATATCATGATGAGGAATGGGGTGTACCAGTCTATAGTGACAAGGTTCATTTTGAGTTCTTGGTACTTGAAAGTGCACAAGCAGGGTTAAGTTGGTCCACCATTCTAAAAAAAAGAGATGGATACCGAAAAGCTTTTGCTGATTTTGATTATAAAAAGGTAGCAGATTTTCCAGAAAGCATGGTACAGGAACTGCTTCAGGATAAGGGCATCATCAGAAACAAAATGAAAATTGAAGCAGCAATCAACAATGCCCGTCAATTCATGGAAATTCAAGCCAACGTGGGCAGTTTCACCAGTTATATTTGGGATTTTGTCAATGGAAAACCCATAGATAATCAACTAAAAAGTGCTCAAGATGCCAAAGCTACTACCGCTGAATCCGATAAACTATCAAAAGATTTGAAAGCAAAGGGCTTCAAATTCCTGGGCAGTACCACCATCTATGCCCATATGCAGGCTACAGGATTGGTAAATGACCATTTATTGCAATGCTTCAGGCATCAAGAAGTAAAAAGAATGATCAGATAGAAATAAATCATTTAAAACAACCATCTGTCCTTATCCTATTCATCTGTGATTAATATTCTTCTAACAAAATATCTCTAACGAGCTCTGCTTATTCTTAGCGGACTTTACGAGAAATAATAATAGTCAACACAAAGCGTCCAATGGTGGTGTGAAGTTCGATGAGTCTTTTAAACCACATTAGAAAATGAGCCTTGGCAAACCCTGTGAGAAAAAAAATCCCAACCGAGATGGTTGGGATATAACTAAATATTGAATTCAATCAATTAAGAAAGTGCCTTCTCGCAAAACGCCAAGCAACGTTGAACCTCTTTCACCGCATCTGAGCCTTCAGGAATCTTATATTCCAGTTCTATTGTTGCTGGAAATTTATATTTGTTTTCCTTCATGGTATTGAGCAATTCAGGAATTGGAGTATCTCCTTGTCCCCAAATAAGGTTATCCTGTCCATTTGCCTTTGTTCGTCTATCCTTGGTATGCATGCTCATGATACGCTTATGATGCTTTTCTATCAGCGGAAATAGATCAGTATGTCCTGCGGCAATATAATGCCCTGCATCTAGGTTCATTCCATTTCTAGGGCTTTGGGCGAGAGCAGTATCCCAAAAATTAAACGTCTCCTGAGTATGACCATGATAACCTACCGTCATCTTATACTTTTCTCCCAATTTACCTAACCTCATGGTATGGGCATCATCAGAAGGGTGTTCCAAAGTTACATGACTTGCTCCCAAGGCTTTGGCAGCTCTCATTCCGTACGCAATATCAGCATCAGTATTTCCTCTTCCAAATGCATTGGGCTTAAAGGCATATATGCTTACTCCAGCAGCCTTATACATCTTACGCAGATCTTCAAATTTCTTCATGTCTACACTGGCCCTCCAATCAGCCACCTCTTTTTTATAGGCATCACTTGCAGCAAGCAGCTCCTCTAATTCAGCCTTTTCAGATGCACTGAGTTCTTTACCATTTCTTTTCTTTCCACCCAATTGATACATCCTTCTTCTATCCAGTTCCAACTGGGGCTTACCTGCAAAATGCTCCGCAGGATCCCCCATTAATTCAATAGCACTAATACCTGCATCGGTAATATATTTAAGGGTAGCTTCTGCACTTTGATCTGGCATGGACCGAAAAGAGTAGGTGATACAGCCAATCTGTACGCCATTGATCAAAGAGTTCGGTTTATTATATGACTTGATGATGGAAGGTGCACCTTGTAACCAGCTAGGTGCCGTTACCAAACCAGCTACGCCTAAAGCCGATTTAACAAGAAATTCTCTTCTGTTTTTCATACTGTTTTGAGCTTATTGAATAGGTTGATAATCTTAAAGGACAACAAATTAATAATTTTTCATTTAAATGGCCTCCAAAATCCGCTGTTCCTGAATAGGAAGGGATAATTGGTAAAAAACTCCAAAATCATTGGCATAACATTTAAAGTTCCTCTCTAAAAAGGCGCATAAATAATTAAGCCATAGCATCCTTTTTCATCACCTTTTTACCTGCTTTAAAAGCTATACCAACAAAAATCAAAATCACCCCGAAGGTGAGATATTCCCAATTTTTAGTTAAAACCATGGAGTGAAAATTTCTATTCCTCCCCATTTGATTAAATATAAACTGAAGGATATTGGCCAAAATAAAACCAAATCCAGATACAAAGAATAGCTTATTTAGTATGGTTACTAATCCCAATATATCTTCATGCTTAGTATGTTCTTCTTTGTGGATAAACTTGTCCCTTAAGAAGTTCAATACCATTATGATTACATATACGATGATTATTGCAAAAACCAACTTGATAAAAATACCAATAAAGCCATCACTCATAAGATCAGTGTTCAGATTAAAAGTTTGATTTTGATTCATTGTTCGAGTTTGAAATAAATTGAAATTGATTAAATAAAAGAAAATGAATTTTGATTTGTAAATAGTACTGTTTGTATTAATAACCGAAGAGTGAACATCCTGAAAATAATTTCCCCGCTTCTCAACAGAGAAACTATTTTTGAAGGCTAAAAAAATAACCTATCGAAATTTGAACTTTAATAATAGTTAAAATTCGAAAATATTTCTACTAACCATCCTAATTTAATTCAACAAACTATTGCATAAAGTTTAACTTCAACAGGCAAAACAACTTCCCATAAATTCAGTAAAAATAATTATTGTTTTATTCATTGATTAATGAGAAATTATAAGCTAATATTTATAGTCCCAAAAGTCTTTTACTATGAACAAATACGTTAAAATTGCCATTTTTTCACTTTTACTTATCCTTGCCGGAACCATTTATTGGAGATATTTCTTTGTATTTGCCGAAGGTGTAAAAGGCGGAACCCTTAATTATTACGAGAAAAAGGGCTTTGTATTTAAGACTTGGGAAGGCAGATTGGTACAGGAAGGCTTCCAAAGTCCTACTGCTGGCGCCCTTCAAAGTAATGAATTTCGATTCAGCGGAATGGGAACCGAAGTCTCTGAAAAATTGGAAAGGGCCAGTGGGAAATTTGTTGAACTTCGCTATAAAGAATACCTAGGCAAGCTACCATGGAGAGGTGCCAGTAGATTTGTGGTGTATGAAGTCCTGGAAGTTGGAGGAGTAAAGGAAGGAGCGAATAGTGATATCCCTGTGAATAAGGAATAAGTTCTTTCAATCCATTCTTATACGGAACAAGCAATATAAAGGGGCAATGAAAAATTGCCCCTTTATATTTTATTTTTTAGTCGCTACAACCAAGCCTGTTGACCAATTCATCTTGCAAATGGAAAAATCCTCTCTTTGCTCCAAATAGGCAAGCAACTTATCCACATTACCTTGGTGTCCCGTCGGCCAATTGGGCTGTGCATTCATATCATCAATTATATAAAAACCTCCAGTTTTCAACAGTGCCAAGGTTTCCTCCAGCTCACTGTACTTGCCCGGCCAAGCATCAGCAAAAATCAGATCAAAGGGAGCTCCTTCATATTCTTTGATCCATTTTGCACCGTCAGCACAAATGATATCCACACGCTTGTCCGCCCCAAAATAGCCTTGGGCAATTTCACTGAAAGAAAAATTATTATCCACAGTAATAAGACTGGAGTCTTCGTCCAATCCATCGACCATCCAAGCAAGAGAAAGACCTATTCCCGTACCCAATTCTAAAAACTTTCCATGTGGTTTGGAGGAAATAAGGGCCTTCAATAAAGTGCCAATATATTTATCTGAAGGCATGGAAAAACCAATTTCCGAACATTTTGCTTCTATTTGTGGATAAATCTCCGGCAAGTCTAGAATATTACTATCATTCATCAATGGAAATATTGAAAGGTTAAAAGAAAAATTTCACTCTGAATATACTTAATTCTTATTTATTTGGGCAATAGCATCTATTTCATAATCTTGACAAAAACTTATCCACATTCCTTAATGCAAAAAGTCCATCTACAATTTTTTCGATCGTACCAAGCCAATCATCAACCCCACAGAAAGCCCATAAGTAGATTTTTTTGTTGAAAGCATACTGTTCATAGCTACCGAGAAACCGACATATCTTGAAAAAGCAAATTCCACTTTTGGAAGTAATACCAAGCCAATACTTGACCCATCCACATTCTCATATATATAATTAGCTCCATTCGTCCCTTCACCGAAAGGTACCGCAGACCAATTTGCTACCTTTCGGTGATCATTATAGCTCAGGCCTGCTGATAAATTTGCCCGAATAGTTTTGGCAGGATTTAGGTTAATAATTTTCCCTATACATGCACGGTAAGTCCTTATTCTATCAGTAGGATTACCTAGGCCAAAGCTAATTATAGCAATAACTGGATGAATCCGGAAATCCTCAGGCTTGTTGCTCGGAAGAAGGTAGGTAGTATATCCCAATTCCAATGTGAGCTTAGATACCCCAACATAGTGAAGACCAACATCCAATCCTAATCCAGAACCGACAAGTATATCCTCCGAAAAATAATAGAACCTTCTTGAAGCCTCTTGAGCTGATGATTTCAAACAAGTCATGGAATAAACAAATAGCAGCAAAAAGAAAAACCGTTTTGTCATAACTAAAAATAGTCCTTTTCACCAAAACGTAGTGAGCATCAATTATGTCTCAACATAAAAAATAAAAACTGTCCCATAAATTGATATTTTGACCGGCTTCCATACCAGCAAACCAGTTGATCAAGATATGAGACAGTTGCGCTAAGTTTTTATGATTTTGCTGTGACCAAGCGCTTTTGTTGAAAGCGAAAGGACACCAGCAAGATAGCTAAAAATACCAATGGCATTACCAATGCAGAAACAGCATCTCCCAAAGCCAAATGTGTGATAAAGGCAGATACAAATACAATCACAAAACCCACATAAGCACTGGTTTTGAACAATTGGGGGATACCAGGAATCAACAATACCAAAGCACCAATGATCTTGGCGGTTCCCAATTCTATCCTAAAGAAATCAGGGAAGCCCATGGCCTCAAAGCCTGCTTTCATATTGGGATCTGCAAAATAATTATACGCGCTGAAAAGCATCATCACAGCCACTATGGCTGTAGTTACCCAATAAATAATATTGTCCTTTTTCATCACTTATACTTCTTCAAGTAAAAACTCTTCCTTCGGAGTTCTGACCTTCTTCAAATTTACATTCCAATCCTCAGCTTCATCTCTGTATCCAAGAGGCAATATAACGGCACTTTTCAAACCATACTCCTCTAAGCCCAATAGCTCGTCCATCGCTGCATTATCAAAGCCCTCCATAGGAGTAGCATCTACTTTTTGCTCAGCAGCTGCAGCTATTGCCAATCCAAAAGCAATATAAGCCTGCTTTGCAGCATGGTTCGCATGCCATTCCTCAGAAAGCTGGCTATATAGACCCCATAATTTCTCTTTATAGTCATCCATTCTATCCAATGGCAACCCTCTTTCCTCTAAAGTTTTGTGGAAAACTTCCTGGATCTTTTCTTCAGTATATTTATCCCAGGAAGCAAAAACCAAAATATGAGAGGCATCGGTGATCTGACTTTGATTCCAAGCAATAGGCTTCATCTTTTCTTTTATCTCTGGATCAGTAATCACCAAAACTCTGTAAGGTTGCAAACCGGAAGATGATGGAGACATTCTGGCAGCTTCAAGGATATACTCTACTTTTTCCTGGGGAACTGTCTTCCCATTCATCTTTTTAGTGGCGTATCTCCACGCTAAATTTTCTAATAAACTCATAATTTCTCTTTTTCTTTTGCCACAAAATTAGCTATATTTACTATACAAAAGTAAGTACTATACTTTAGTATACCGGTATACTAAAGTATAGCAAACTCGTATAGGATAATGGAAACAATCATAGAAAACCAAAAAGTTCACTTATGCTCTAGTGAATTTGTCTTAGCTGTTCGTGAGGCAATGAATGCCATTAGCGGCAAATGGAAATTGCCGATTATCGGATCACTCTGCTATGGCACCAAGCGATTTAAAGAATTGGAAAGAGATATTCCCAAAATAACACCAAGAATGCTTTCCAAGGAATTGAAGGAACTTGAGCTGAATAGCATTGTAAAAAGAACTGTCCATGACACTACTCCCGTGACAGTAGAATATGAGCTCACCCCCTCAGGCAAAAAAATCAAGAATGTATTGGATGCAATGGTCAAATGGGGGCTGGAGCATAGGGAAAGTGTCATGGTATAAATTATTTTCCTTGTTCCTCTGAATAATTATCCACACATAGATAAAAAAAAGACAGCCTATAATAGACTGTCCTTCATTTTAACTTTTAACATCTGATCTCTGCTATCTCAATGTTCCCAGTGCTGCCTTGATCAAATCCCCGCTGATTCGAGTATCATAATTTGGATTGATATATTCAAACTGAATATTTCCTTCGATATCCAAAGCAAAGACAGCAGGTACCGGTATAATTCCAGGGTTTAATTGATCAGAAGCTTTAAAAAGCATTTCCTTATATCTTCCCGGAGCCTGGAATGCCAATCCAAAGGCCTTGGTCACTTTCAAGTCATTATCCGAATAGAGGCTATAGGTCAATTCATTTTTATCCACAGTTGCTTTCAGCTGTTCAGGAGCATCAGGACTGATAGCCACAATCTGATAGCCCATATCCAGAATATCCTGCTCAATGCTCTGCAATTCTGCCAAATGCTTATTGCAGTATGGACACCAACCTCCACGATAGAAAATTAGTAGCGTTGGCTTATTGGCCACAATTTCATTCAGGGACTTTATATTTCCATCTGTGTCCTTAACTTGACTCATAGGAATTTGCTCGCCAATCAAAAGGGGAGAAATATCAGTTGGATCTGCAGGGACATTCAATCCCGCTTGTGCATAAGTTTTATTGAATTGGAAAAGGCAGATAAACATAAATGCCCATAGAAATTTCGAATAGTAGTTTTTCATTGTTTTATTTTGACTAGTGTAGTTAATAAGGTTTAGCAAACGGCATTTGACAATCAATAGTTTTCAAGAATAAGAAAAACCAATATTAAGTTTAAAATTATTGATACACCCTTACCCAATCTACCTCCATTTCCACAGGCAAATCATCGGGGTTAGCAGTGCCAACCCAGCTTCCCTCTAACTGCATATCGATTAACAAATAAAAAGGTTGATCATAGGGCCACTGGGATTTATCCACATCATCCAGTCTAGGATAGGTAAAGGTAGGCTCTCCATTTAGGGTAAATACCAATTTATCTGGATACCATTCCAAACCAAAAGTATTAAAGACATCCTTATCAAAATCAGCCGTTCCTCCATGAGGAGGATTATCGGTTTGTTTTAGATTCAGTGTATAATAGGAGTGGGTCGTTTGGTAAATTCGGTCTTCAAAATTGATATGCTCCATAATATCAATCTCTCCATTTTTGGGATAGTTCCCATATTTATTCTGTTCTGCAAGCATCCAAATTGCCGGCCAAGCCCCCTTTGCAGAACCCAGCTTAGCTCGAATCTCTATTTTCCCAAATTGAAAAGCAAATTTCCCCTTGGTATACACCCCGCCTGTCAAATAAGGACGATCATCTTTTGATTGGTCTTCATTCTTGATGCCTTTAAGTATCAATTTCCCATCTTCAAAAGCATAACATTTTGGATCGGAAGTCATATAATTCCCCCAATCAGCACTATTTGGTGGAATCTTGGTCCATTTCTCTGAATCTATTTTTCCCTCATTAAACTCATCATTCCAAACCAATTTCCATTCTTTGTCATATCGTTTACTTTTTTGAATATAACTGTGACCTTCAGATATCTTATAAGGCTTGGGATTACAAGACTGCACCATTATACCAACACCCAACAAAAAATGGGGCAGCATCTTTGAGATTTTCATATTTATTATGTTTAAGAATTGGAATTGTTAGGATTGAAAGGGCTATCATCTTTAAAGATGTAATAAAATGAAATAAATTACACCAATAAATACATGAAATTCATTCCCAAAAAGGAAATTGAATACAAAAGCTGGAAGCTCAGGAACTGTTGGAGCAAAGCGCATCCATTGAAAGTCAAACTTCAATCTGGTGTTTCAATTATTAAATAAGCCTATTAATTACTCGGGTTTCTCTTTTTTGATATTCACATTAAATGGAGGTGCCTGATAATCCTTAGGCAAATAATCCGATGGAATGGTAGTAGAATTTCCATCTCGCTGAGCCCTGTAATGTGGAGAAAGAATCTCTACGCCCTTCTCATTACATACATCCTGAATATTTTGATGCAGATTGCTATAGATCAAAGCTTGCTTGCTGGCTTCTTTGGTGTAGGCATTCAGCTGATAAGCCACATAAAAATCATCCAAACTGGTTTGCAATACAAATGGCTTGGGGTCCTTCATAATCAAATCCGTTCTTAAGGCTGCCTCTATCAAAATTTCATACATCAGCTGCCAAGGAACATCATAACCAATGGTCACAGAAGTGTGGATAATTAATCCTTCATTTTGGGAATAGGAGGTATAGTTTATGGTATTTCCAGTTAGAATAGCTGAATTAGGAATAGTAATTTCCTCATTTTTGATAGTTTTCAGCCTGGTCACCAAAAGGGTCTTTTCCACTACATCCCCTGAAGTATCTCCTAATCTGATCCTATCTCCGATTTTGAATGGACGCATATAGGTAATTACCAAACCAGCTATCATATTGGAAATAGCAGAAGAAGAACCCAAAGAAAACAGAATACCTATAAACACAGAAACACCTTTGAAAGCAGGAGAATCCGAACCTGGAAGGTGTGGGAAGATCATTACAAAAGTAAAGGCATATAATAAAAACCTGACAATATTATAAGTAGGTTTAGCCCAATCTGTATGAAAACCAGTAATGACTAATTTTTCATTGGCAATTTCATCAAAAATATAACTCACAAATTTGATCACATAACGCATCACCAGATATATAGCCAATATGCTAAATAGATCTGGCAAAAATTCTACTACAGAAACAAATATGGCCTTAAAGGGAGACCATATAAGATCAAATAACTGATATGACCAGCCTCTGGTAAATGGGAACACACTTAATACTAATGGCAATGCGATATACAAAACCAAAGCATAAATAAGCCATTTCAAAAAGCGACTGATAAAAATGATGAATTTGAACTCCTGATAGGCCGATAGGAATGTATAATCCTTATAAGACAAATCTTTCAGCCAATCATCCTTACGGGCCGCTATATACTTTAATAGCCTGCGGTGCCCTTTTCCTACCATCCATATAACTAACCAGGTACTAGAAATCGAAAGGATGACCAATCCAATTCTAATCAATATGGTCACAAAACTATTATCCTTTCTTGCTTGTACTATCGACGCTTTGATCTCTACAGCATAGCTATCTGCTAGGCTTCGAATAGTAGTATCATTCCATAAAGCGTCCATTTCTGAGACACTCATGATGATGGTTTCATTATACACAATATCGGCCAGATTCTCTTCAGCAATTACCCTAATGGAGTCTACTATTAAAAAATCATCATCATATAGCCCACTGATTTTTTGGCTTATATTATCAGCCCTTTCTTTGGGTCTGGAAGCACCAATTTTTGTGTAAATATGAAAAAGAGTATCGCTCATTACTCCCAGTACCGGGTAGCCTTGGGTATTTTTACGGAGTGAATCTATTTGGGCTTTTTTTAGAGAGAGCCTATTTGATTCCCGATTGGCAATCTCATCCAGTTGGGCCTGTAGTTCTTCTTTCTTAAGGTTATCGGTAGTTTTAAGGGAATTAAGCTGCATCTCCAAGGCTGCCCGCATCAAGGAATCCTCTAAGCGTTGCTTTTCTATGGCAGCAATCTTAGATTCATAAGCCTCCAACAATACATTATCCATGGAATCTTGATTTGCCAAGCTATCCGTTTGAGCTTTGGCTGCTATGGATGCTAGCAGAAACCCAATCAAAAATACACCTAAATACTTCTTCATCTACCAAAGGTTATCTAATATTATCAAAACATTGCCCCCAGAATCCGAAGGAGTTAATATTTCTTAATTAAAAATAAAGCTAATATTTGAAAAACCTTTCATCGCTAATCAAATTCAAGCAAAATGAATAATCTAGCAGAGTCATGTACCCATTTACAAAAAAATGATTAGAGACTGCTGCATATTTACGTCTTTCCAATTATCTATATCTTAATCCTATTCATTTAAGAGGATATTCCTTGCCTAATGCTTCATTTTCTATTTTTTAAAAATATAATTCTCCAGTCATTGCAGTTTCTTCACACCCTTTTAAGCGACTTTTATTGATGGAATTCTACCATTTATACGATATATACTCATTTTAGGGTATAGGAGATAATAAATTAAATATTCAAATTAGGTGCTTTTTAAGTATTAATTGAAATTTTAACCTCTCCAGTAAAATGAAAAATGTCTATGCTAAGCTCATTCACATAATTTTGATACTTTCCTTGGTATCCTGTTCCAGCGAAGAAAATCCTTCTTCAGTCCCGAAAAACACATCAATTGCCTTAAGTGCTTCGGATGCCCAAGCCTTACAACTAGTAACGATAACCACAGACATTTCCATATCAGAAACGGCCATTACGGGATTATTGGGGAGCTTACCCATCAATATCCAAAAGACTGGAGAAAAAGAATTGATATTTATGGTACCGGCTGAAGCTTCGACTGGAAAACAAAGTGTCTCTTTCTCCATTGGAGAAAACATTTTCAAAACTAATATCAACATTATAAATGCCTCCGAAATCAATGATCCTGAGGCCTTTGTGGACAACTATCTATCAAGTTATTTTGAGGATAATTCCCATTATGATGGAATGGATAAAAGTGAAATTGAACTAGCCAAAGCCGATTTTGATCAACTAAGTTTAGCTGAAAAACAGCAAGCGGCCTCATTTATCCAGGCAAATTCCAAGCAACTCATTCAGTTGAAAGCGGAGCTGGAAATCTATGACGACCTGATTGGTAACGGAGACCCTAATAATAGAAACATGGGCGACTGTAATGCATCATGCAGGTTTACACAAATGAAAAAAGTAACCCTATATACCATAGGAGCTTTAGCAGTAGTGCAAAGCTCTGCTGCAGCTGCAGTAGGCATAGGTATTGTAGGTGCTCTGGATATTGGTCTTAGCCTTATTACTGGAGAAAAGTCTTTCTTGATGAACAAAGTAAAATCAGCAGTTTCTGAATTACTAAGTATGGCCTATTTCGCACAGAATGATTTGAGTGAAACCACTTTTGAATATACGGATGGGGCTATTTCCAATTTCAGAATTATGGCTGATCCATTTACTTTCAATAACAAAGAAAAAGTAGCTTTCTCCATCAAGATGAATTATAGGACTCTAAATGTGGAAGATAAAAATTTAAGCCTTCCTGTAATTGGAGAGTTTATCGATCTATATAAAAAGCTTATAACGAATTATCCAGAGCTAGGCTTACCTGATTTTAATGAAAAAACAGAAAGTAGGTATGTGGATGATTTTGAAAACCTCTCCATTTCAATTTCCAGAAATAATATGGTACAAGTAAGTGAATTGACAGGAGACACTGAAAAGTTCTATGCCATATTTAGCACAAACGAAAAGAGCAATCAGTCCTTTGGCTTCACTTTGACCTATGAGGATGGATTTGGAAATCAAGTTGCTAATGAATTTGATGCATCAATCATTTACAATAATGCATCAGACATTCTAATTGACCAAAGCCCATGGGAATTGGAATGGGAAGCAGAACCAGGATCAGGAGATACTTACTATGAAAACCTCATCTTTAAGTCTGATTCTACTGCTATTAGGTATACAGAATTCAATGGAAAAGGAAATTCATCTCATTATTACTATTGGAACATCCAAAGACAATGGGAAAACACTACAGCACCAGAAGGTCAATACTATTTAATAATGGGGCAAAACAATAAACTTTTTGTATACAGTAGGGTCACTTTCCTAAGCAAATCGAAAATGATAATAAATAAAGAAGGAAAGGAATATACCTATCTTGGCAAAAACAAATAGTAAACTCTTGGGCTGCATCTTAGGTCAAGATGCAGCCCTTTAATTTTTTCCATGATTAGAGAATTTACTGATCAGAATACCTACAAGTACCACATTATATAGTTGTCCCATTACGCCAAAAAAAGATGTCGCCATCTTGGTCGTATGGGAAAGGGGAGTGATATCTCCAAATCCTATACTCGTCTGAATGATAGAAGCATAATATACCATATCTACAAAAGTATTGGGAACACTGCTCATGTCAATATTGCCAATTGAGGAGGGGTCATTATAAAACAAAAACTGAAGCATAAAGGCGCAAATTTCAATCAGCAGAAAATATCCACAGCCTGCAGCTATCAATAAATCCAAATTGATATACTTGGGCTTTAATAAAAACTTAATAACCTCACCAAATATGATGAGAAAAAAGCCCATATACACCAAGCTGGAAACCTGTAAGTAAACAGCCGCATTGTGCTTTAGCGCCTGAAAAATAGGCAGAAAAATCACCAATAATAGGAGAAAGTTCTTTATCCAAATCAACCATTTTCCCTTGCCCATAAATACCCCAACACTGGCCAGTCCTAAAAATATCATATTGAAAGGCCAAATAGTATGGATATAAAAATCCATATCTTTAAAAAAAACAGAAATATAGAGGTGCTGAACCAAAGCATATAGCAATAGTTCATACTTCCAATTTCCCAAGATGGACAAGAGTTTCTTCATAGATTTATAGAAAAAGCAAAAGCCTTCAATCCATCTACCTAAAATAAAAAATTTCCAGTCCCAATGCTATAACGGGATGGTTTTAAGGATACGTTTCAAAATGAAAATACTACAAAGTTTAGATAATCCCCTCCATCAAACATTTGGTCACCAACTTCCGCATAGATGAATATTTGGTTTTTTTAAGCATGTTTTTTCGATGGGTTCGTACCGTCAGTTCAGAAATATTCAAGCTACAAGCAATCTTATTGACCGAATAGCCCTTGGAAGACAACTGTACGATTTCTACCTCTCTTTTGGTCAACTGCTTGCTCACCCCATCGCTTTTGTCAAAATCCTCCTCGAAAACCAAATTATCCAAATCAAGATTTACATCATAGAAGGACTTTCCACCATTAAGATGAACAAAGGATACCGTCTCTGTCTTCTGAACCCCCATAAAAGAAATATCAGTATGAACACTTAATACATGCTCAATCGTCCCTTTATCCGAAACCGATAGCACATTTACTTGAAGTAACATGGTCCTATATTTCCCACATTTATCCTTGATGCGATACATATAAAGCATTTTATAGGAAGGCAATTCTTCTGGAGGAACCGCATTTTCCATAAACTGCTTAAGTACCAACTCCTTGGCCTTAACAGAAGGCACATCATCAGGGTCAATAGAGCTAAGTAAACTCTCTATGGTCGCCTCTTCTGGGTCTATATCAATAAATTGCTGTACACCTGGATGAACATATTCCAGCTCCAGATTATGCATATTCAATATAAAATAGAAAAACTCCCCCGGACAAAATAAGGCGGCTATATGCTTCAATTGCTCAATAGCCTGATAAGGTTTGTACTTTTCAATATGATTGGAATAACCCTCTTTCCATAAATCGACCAAATGTGTAATCCCAGTACTCATATTCACTTTTAACACTACATGAGTTCAATAAAAACTCGATACTTTTCTTAATAATACGAAAAATATAGCTTAAAAGGGGATTTTCAATACAACCGAAGCGTTTTTCTTTTAATGGTAAAATAAACATTTTCTGTAATTACTTAACCAACACCTACCTTAGGTATAATAGAAAACTCATAGCAAAAATCACAGTTTTATGTCTTTAATCGCCTATTTAATGAATTTAATTCTTGCCTACTTATAAAAAGTTATAGGTTTATCAATGGATTTCTTTTGGAACTTATATGATGAAAATCATCATAATTAAGCGACATATTTAATTAAAATTAACATTCTATATAGTTTAATTTTGATAAGCATCATACTCACAAACTTTCATACTCAACAATAATTACCCTATCAACCCTTTTCTATACTAATTACCAAAAAGTCCATATTCTATCAATCATCGACAATGGTTTGAATAATTTCCTCATCAAAATCCTCCATGGCCATCTTTATGGAAATCTCCTTTGCGCGCTTTTTATAAGAAGGATTTCCCCATAAATCGTTGAGCTTGATTTCTAATTGTTTCAGTTTAAAATCCCCTATATCCATTCCTTTTGGACCTACGCCCAGGTCACTTAAGACACCATTCCACATATATTGATCGATTATATGTGGAATTATCATCGAGGCACAGCCATGCTTGAGTGAGAGATGAGTAGTGCCTGAACCACCATGGTGAACCATTGCATACATTCTTGGTAAGATCCAGTCATAGGGAACATCATTTACAAAATAAACCAAATCGCGATCATATAACTCAGGAATGATCAAACCTCCTGCCGCGATGTTGATAACTGTTGGAATTTTCAATTTGTGGATAACTTCTATTAAAACCCTTGTTTTCTCCTTAGGAGAAGGATTTACCATGCTTCCAAATGTCACAAAAAGGACCTTTTCATGCTTTTCTATAAAGGAATCTAATTGGGTATCTATTTCCCAGCTAGAGCTGCTTTTTCGCTCTTGATAGCCTAGTACCTTTACATTCTCAGGCCAATAATCAGGTCTTTCGAAAATTTGAGGTGAAATGGTATAGATGGTTTTTGCCCCCAAAACTGCCTTCCTAATTTCCCTCGTTGAACATTTCTTATTTAACCAAGCGGCACTTTTTTTAATAGTCTGCGTCAGGCCTCCCATCGCAATCCAGTAGGTAATTCGATTAATGGTTAAACCATAATTACCTGCAAAAGCAATATGGGCCCGGTCTTTTACCAAATGAACTATATAAGGTATCGGACTTAAGAGGATAACTTTACCATGATTGTCCAAAGACCAAAGTACTGGATACACCGCTTTGGCATGCCTGATAATTCTATCTGGCTGTTCTTTCTTCACTATTTCGGCCTGACGGATGATCAGCTGCTTATTGATCCCACCATATTTGAAAGCCAGGTGAATAAAAGCGGGTATTTTCTTCCAAAATGGCCCACCAGTCCCCAATGCCCTCTTTCCAGCATCTGTTTCCAACATATCCAAAAATTCGGAGCCAAGCGAACGAAACTCCAAACCTGCAGCCTTAACCAAGTCCTCAAACTGCGCAGGAAAAACAGCAATGACCTGATGCCCTCTTTTTCTCAGCAATTGGCCAACTGCCAAAAAAGGCTCCATATCCCCACGTGTTCCAATGGAAACAATCAAAATTTTCATGAAAACTTTAGCTAGATCATTAGATATAATAGTTCAATTCATCCAGCTGCTGAAGTAGCTGCATTGGTGGCAACAGTAGATGCAACAATGGTGGTTATAATAGCAGCTTGTACCTGAGAAATGGTTGCATCAACGTTAGCGGAAATAGGGCTTTCCTTAACCAGTTGTTTTAAATCCTTTCTCAGGCTCTTCAATTGTTTTTTTTCCTTACTTAGTACATTATGCAATTTACAGGCCTCCACTAATCCTAGAACCGCCATATTTTCTGGAGCAATATTCTTCTTTCTAAAAATTTCACTTTTCAAGTCCTGAATCAATTTATTTCTAACTTGGCTATTGAGTAAATAAGTTTGAGTATAAGGAATTAAACCCAAAAACTTCTTTTTCTCCACTTTTATCAATCTGCCTTTGGCCATTTGATTATAATAATGGTATCTCCACCTTGAAGCCTTATGACCTATCTTTTGTATCCAATATTTCATCTTCCTTGGCTTTCTTGATGATTGGATCATTTCGGCGATTTCCCTTAAATGGGGATCATTGAACATTGCTCCCTTTTTGATATATACCAGTTCTTCCTTAAGGTTCAGTTTGTCCTCCATGGACATCTGAAGTAATAATGCTCCTGCCAAGCCAAATTGAAGATGTAAACCAGAAATCAGCATTCTTCCTTTTTCTGGATGTTGGGCAAGCAATAAAAATTGTTTTGCAATGCTTATGTCCATAGTATTTATTATTAATCAAAATTTTGGGTAATCACTCAGGTAAGCCAATGCTTTTTGATGCTAAAGTTGGATAGCCATACTAAGAATATAGCCAATACGATAATCATTGTTGGCATAACTGCCGCCCCGGGGCCATATACATCCATTGCTTCGGAAATGGCCAAACTATGAAACACCTGGATGATTATTCCGATCAATGAAATGATCAATACCATTTTCGCCCATTTCTTTTTCAAAAGTAGACCGATACATCCCAAAGCCCCGCCAAAAACTGCAACCGCATATGCAATGGTTGCCCAAATCGGGTAGGAAGCATATAGTTCTCTTTCTGTCTCAGGCAAGGCAGCCATGGCTTCTTCAGACATACCAACCTGCATAAAAAAAGCACTGACGCCCAGTAAATTCCATAAAAGCATAATTATGGCCACTACCCAATACCAAGTCGGAATTTTTATTGTTTGTTCCATAAATATAGTATGTTTAGCTCAGCTAGTTAATTTACTAAATTCCCAGTAAAAATCACCATATAATATACCAATTAGGCTATTATCTATCTGGATGACATACCTTTTCTAAATAGTTTTTTGCTGTGTATTATTCATAAAGACTTTGGAAACCTTTACTGACTTTGCATTAATTTTATTTCTGAAGAGAAGCCCACGAATAATTTTAAGATGTACGCTAAGATTGCTTTTGTAAAAGAAATTTATAATCGCTTTTCACCATCTTTATATGGATTTGGGGAAATATTATTATCTCATTCAAAACCCGTGGAGTGTTAAGGATAACGGGAAAATGGAGCAGTTCATCGAAATTATTTTTCGGAATTTTACTATCCACCTATCTTCAAAACATTATTCATCTTAACTTCAAACTTTATGAAAACTTTTAAAAGAACCCCATTGCTATCGCTGTTGATTATAGCTTTGGTCAACGGATGTGTAGTCCCCAGCCTCTATCCTTTGTATACAGAAAATGAATTGATAATAGATGAAAGATTAGAAGGAGTTTGGGTTGATAATAATGAAGGTGACGATGATTTTGGCTTAAAAATCAGCAAATCTAATCCACGCGACTCTAAAGATAGTTCATTATCCAATAGTGCAGATAAACTCTATCGATTGGAACATACAGATGATGGGGAAACAGTGATCTTTGACCTTTTTTTGGTAAAGGTTGGTAATTCCACCTACTTAGATTTTTTCCCAAATGAATATCCGGACCAAGAGTTCAAAAATTTATTCGGGCTAATGCACATATATCCAGTTCATACTTTTGCGAAGGTAGTTATTAAAGAAAATGAACTTATAATTCAGAATTTTGATGGTGACTATATAAAAAAAATGATCGAACAAAATAGGGTCAAAATCTCACACGAAAATATTTCAGGAGAAATATTACTATCGGCTTCTCCAAATGAATTACAAAAATTTGTCTTGAAGTATGAGGATGAACCTAAACTATTTGAAGGAAAATCCATCCTAAAACGCAAAGGCTAAGTGAAACAGTCTAAAAAGAACAAAGCATACGCAATCCTCCAAAACAGCATGTTCAACCACTTGCTGTTTTGGACCGTTTCCTATTTTATCCTGATCAATATTTTTTCCAATGCGAATAAGATCTTACCGGTAGACAGAATATATACTTTGATATTTATGGTGACGCTGGCATTACCTGTTTACCTCAATCTTCAATTCCTAATTCCTAGATTTCTCAGAACAGGAAAATACTTGGCTTATTCGCTTGGAGTCATACAAGTGCTAAGTCTTGGGGTAGCCTTCAATGCCATCCTATTTGGCCATTTAATTGACTATATTCTCCCAGGTTATTATTTTATCTCCTATTATACCCTCTGGGATTTAGCTAAGTTTTTCTTGGCCTTCCTTATTTCAAGTACCCTAATGAAACTCTCCAAGGAATGGTTTGAGTTACTAAAAACGCAAAAGGAAATCAGTGAACTGGAGAAAGAAAAAACAGCTATTGAACTCAAGGCCCTCCGTTCACAAGTAAATCCACACTTTCTTTTTAACACTTTGAACGTGCTTTATACCCTCGCTTTGGACAAGGCGGAAGAAACACCTGAAGTAATCATCAAATTATCGGACTTATTACGCTACGTGATCTATGATTCCAATAAGGACAGCATCCCTTTATCTGCAGAACTGGAGCAAATCAACAATTATATCAGCCTACAAAACTATAGGACCGAAAATACGGCTAAGGTAAAGCTCACCAAATATATAAAAGAAGATATCCACATTCCTCCTATGCTATTGATTCCATTGGTAGAAAACAGTTATAAACATGGTATCAAAGGGGATTTGGACAATACCTTCATCGATATCCAGATCAATGCAGACAAGCGTAAGCTTGACTTTGAAATTGAAAACAATCTTCCAGAAGCAAGAGACATCAAACAGACAGACCATGGTGTTGGATTGGCCAATATCCAAAACAGATTGGCCCTGCTTTTTCCGGAAAAGCACCTTTTCCAAATATCAAAAGACGAACATAAATTTAAAGTTAGCCTAAAACTAAGCCATGAAGATTAACTGCATCATTGTTGAAGACGAACCCACATCCAGGGACTTATTGGAAAAGTATATTGCGGAATGTTCCTCTCTTAATCTTATTGCGAGTTGTAGACATGCTTTGGAGGCATTGGAAATTATCAACACTAAAGAGGTGCAGTTAATATTCCTAGATATCAACATGCCGAAAATCTCCGGCTTGGATTTTTATAAGTCGCTTACAAAAGCTCCCTATGTGATCTTCACAACGGCTTATCCACAATATGCCATTGAGGGATTTGAGTTGGATGCTGTGGACTATTTACTGAAACCATTCCCCTTTGAGCGTTTCCTCAAAGCAGTACAAAAAGTACTCAACAAGGTAAATACTGGTTCATCCAAACTGAATAAGGAACCAAAACATATAGTCCTAAAAGCCGATAAAAAACTATACCGTGTGGATATCGATGATATTTTTTACCTAGAGGCCTTCGGGGATTATATAAAAGTAAACTGTGTGGATAAGTCCATTTTGGTTCACGATACCTTCCAAGGCCTTTTGGGACAACTCCCTGAAAGTGATTTCATCAGGATACATAAATCCTATGCCATAGCCATTAATAAGCTGGACCATATAGAAGGTAATATGGTCCATATCAATAATACCACCATCCCAATCGGCCAAACCTATAAAGCCGAATTTCTTAATAGCATTAAAGCATAATTAAACAAGAGAACAATTATTGGTCAAATAAAGGCGGCCTCCTTTCATCCCATTCGGTTGCTTCCTGATACATTCTTCCCAACATGATCAATTTTTCCTCCTCATATAAGTTTGCCAGAAAGGTGATGGAAGTAGGACTACCTGATTCATTAAAGCCATTGGGCAAGCAAAGTGCAGGATGCCCCGTCAGGTTAGTGATCAACAATTGGTTTCCCGCAAAGGAAGGACTAATGATTACATCATAATCTTTGAAAAGTGAATGCATTTCCTCTACTAATAAGGCCCTGAGGCGACTGGCCTGTATATACTCCACTGCAGGGATAAAACGTGAAGCCCGAAATAGATTAGGCCAAGCATTCTTGTTTTGAGATACCAAAAGATCATCTTTTCCGGATCTGGTCATTTGATCAAAGGCAGCCGCTCCTTCTGCCATCAACATAATAATCATGCTGCTCACTGGAATATCAGTCTTTAATTCCAAAGGAGTTAAGTGAATACCATTTTCCCTCATCACTTCCAGCACAGCCATATCACTTGACCCCCCTGCCTTTTCAGTATCGAATAAATCTTTGAAATAGCCTACTTTTAAATCACTAAGTTTATTATCCGCATCATAATTAAATGCCGCCGGAATCGTACTCTTATCTTTAGCATCAACACCATTTAAAACTGACAAAATTATTCCATTATCCACAGCAGACCTGGAAATTGGCCCTATTTTATCCATGCTCCAACTCAATGCCATCGCTCCATATCGACTAACTCTTCCAAAAGTAGGCCTTAAACCTGTCACTCCATTTCTGGTAGATGGAGAAACAATACTTCCATAGGTTTCTGTACCCAAAGCAAAGGGGACAAGACCGGCACCCACGGCTGAAGCAGACCCTGCAGAAGAGCCAGAAGATCCCTGTTTCAAATTCCAAGGATTCCTGGTTTTCCCACCATACCAAACATCCCCCATGGCCAATGCCCCTAAAGTAAACTTGGCAACCAAAACGGCCCCTGCCTCATCCAACTTATCTACAACAGTAGCCGTCACATCAATTTCCTGGTCCTTATAGGGCATTGCTCCCCACGTGGTTTTGGTTCCCTTTACAGCGAACAGATCCTTAATACCATAAGGTATTCCATGAAGCGGGCCTCTATATTTCCCTTGTTTGATTTCCTCATCCATCATTTTGGCCTTATTCAGCGCTTCCTCTTCCAGTAAGAGGATAAGACATTCCAAGGTGTCACTATATGTCTTTAGCCGCTCCAAATAAAGCTTTGTCAAGCTTTCTGAAGTAATTTTTTGATTCCTGATCAATGTGGATAAGTCCGCAGCGGTCATAAAAGCGATATCATTTTCCTTTGCCGGTAATTCAGCATTTTTAATCCCCCAATTAAAATCATATTGCTCTTGATCCGGATAAAAGCTATGAGGAAGGGGATTAAAAGTTATAGCAGGGCTAACCGAGTTATCAAGATCAGTTATGCGCATTGCTTGATAATCTGCCATCTGTTCATCAAGCAATGAAACCATGCTGTCGCGTTCAGAAGGCAAAAACTCTAAACCTATGAGTCGTTCGGCCCAAGAAATGGCTTCAGCAGAAATCTCTTGGCTACCCTTACCTATTACAAATCCCGTGATCAATAAACCCAAGCCAAAAAGGAATATTGGCCAAAATGCAGTGTTTTTGTTTTCCATGAGTTAGTTTTGTAAGGTTTGAGGGGGAAATCCCCTTAGGAAGTTAGAAAATTTTATTATGGAAAAAAATCAGGAATTTCCACGTTTTTCTATGCCTCTAAGGGGGCTATTGTTACTGGCAGGAATGACGACTGTCGCTTGGGGAGCATTCTTCAAATGGTTTGGTGCTCCTTTGCTTTCTTGGCTATCCATGCACCCAGAAGTGCCTGTCGATGTCAGTTCTAATATTTATGGCAGCTTTGGCCTGATCATAGGTTTCCTGATTTTCCTCAGCGGATTCTATCCCATTAGTTGGCTATACCTTATTATGGTAGGAATAGGTGGCAAATTGATCTCTGCTATCTGGTTTACTGTTTATTATGTTGACACTTTAGGTTGGAATAAGCGAACCATATTTCATTTGGGCTTTAATGAAGTATTGTGGATAATAATTCTATGTATTGTGCTCTGGAAAGCCCTTCAGGTAAAGGATTATTTAAAAACTATTGAAGAATAAGTGGAATTTGATTTTTTAGTCGTTTATTGATGAAAAAGTGATATTCATTATCTTTTTTTGACAATTAATTTTCTTAGTATATATTCACCTTTTGAATTTTATAATCATTCTTAGCAATTTTTAATTGTGTAGAGCTAAAAATAGGTACTTGAATTTTCTAATCATCTTTATTGATAATTAAATAGCTTAAATCTTTTCATCAACTAACATAAAAAAATGGACGCAGCTAAAGTTGACCTTTTTATCATGACCAACAGCAAATATTTTGAGGGTCATCAATTACCACTTATCAGACAACGCTTACTTGAGCTTGATGACTCCATGTGGAATATTGTACAAGTATTACAATTCAAAGACCCTACCACCAGTTTGATCGTTTCCTTGCTTGGCGGTAGTCTAGGAATTGACCGTTTTATCATTGGAGACACCGGTAAAGGAGTAGGCAAGCTGCTAACCTGTGGTGGCTTTGGAATCTGGGCCATTATTGACTGGTTTATGATTCAAGGTGCAACAAGAGAAAAGAACCAACTAAGACTTCAAGAAGCCTTATCTGTAAGCGCTTAATATGAATTCTGGCAGCAAAAAGCTTTATATGCTTTTGATTTCTGCCTTAGGGGCAGGGTATATTTGGATAATTTATCAGCTGATCTTTACTTCCCATCAACAGGAGAAAGGGCTTACTGTTTGTTTGATCAAAAATGTCACTAATATTCCCTGCCCTTCATGTGGAAGTACCCGATCAGTGCTTTCAATCCTTCATCTTGATTTCCCAATGGCCATTTATTATAATCCTTTGGGATTTCTTATTGTTTCGGCCATGATGATCCTCCCATTTTGGATACTATTGGATATGGTATTTGAAAAGGAAAGTTTTTGGAAAGTATATCAAAAGCTGGAACAAAAGTTAAAAAAACCATCTCTAGCCATTCCTTTAATCCTTTTGGTACTTATCAATTGGGCTTGGAATATCTATAAGGGCATATGATCCAAATTCAAACCTTCGATTATAAACCTGGTGAACATGAAGCTGAAAAAGCTTCCAATAGCTATCTCATGTCACTCATCGCGCTCATCGCTGGACTGCCTCTTCCTATTATCAATTTACTCGCTACCTTGATTTTCTTTCTGGGTAACCGGAAGGGCACTTACTTTGTCCGATGGCACTGTACTCAGGCATTGCTTTCGCAATTTTCGCTTTTCTTTATGAATACTGCAGGCTTTTGGTGGACCATTGCCATCCTATTTAAAGATAGCACTGTTAATAATATTTACATCGCCTATATTTTCACCTTGGTAATTTTTAACCTAACAGAATTTATCGCCACTATCTACAGTGCTATTCAAGTACGCAAAGGAGTGCACCTCCACTGGTGGTTTTATGGTGGACTTACCTCAGCAATTTGTAAAAAGACCCTATGAAAAAAGTATTCCTCCAAAGCTTCTTACTGCTAGCCTTATTCCTTTTTTGCTGGTTTTCCCTCGCACAAATCAACTGGACATCAATTTTTGAAGTGGAAAAATCAGGACAAGAACTTGAAGAAAAGCTGGGCGAACAACTATGGGAAATATATTCCAGAGAAGGACGAGAGGTGTTCAATGATGATATTATACAATCCTTGGATACCATCATTCATACCATTTGTCATGCCAATAAAATAGATCAAGAATCAATAAAACTACATGTTTTAGAAAAAGATGAAATCAATGCCTTTGCTATGCCAAATGGTCATTTGGTTATTTACACTGGACTTATCAAAGCTAGTGAAAACCCTGAAGAACTGGCCGGTGTCATATCACATGAAATTGCCCATATAGAATTAAACCATGTCATGAAAAAACTAGCCAAGGAAATGGGCATCTCCATGCTGATTTCTATAACTACCGGTAATGGAGGCGCAATAGCGGAAGTGGCCAAGCTATTATCTTCCTCAGCATTTGATCGGGACCAAGAAAAGGCAGCAGACTTACAAGCATCAGATTATTTGGTCAATGCCAAAATCGATCCTAAACACTTTGCCGATTTCCTTTATAGACTGTCCTTGGATGATCCTGAAATCATGCGTTATATTACTTGGATCAGTACGCATCCCAATTCCAATGACAGGGCTCAAAACATCATTGAATATCAAGAAGGGAATTTAGTGATCAGTGAACCTATCCTGGACAATGCTACTTGGAAAGAAATAAAAACCTTAGTACAATAAAAAAGGGGCTGATTTAATTAAATCAGCCCCTTTTTTATTTATTGTCTATCAAGATCAGGTCACTAAGATCAAGATCAACAAAATAATAATAATGGCTCCGACAGATAAAAAGATGCCTCCGCCCATGGTCTTGGCTTCTTTCTTCAAGCTTCTTAATTCATCCCTCACTTCTTTTCTCTCCTCTTTACTCATTTCACTAAAATCCATGGCTTTTATTTCATCCACTCTGGCTTTCATTTCGTCCAGTCTTGCTTCATCTTCAGGACTTAGTTCAGTTTCATCTTTGTCTTTCTTAATGGGCTCTGCCATTACACCTGGTGCAAATGCAGTGAAAGTAAACATCACCGCTAAAAAGAACGCTAATCTTTTCATATAATTTAAAGTTTAGTGAAATAAAATAATTAATAATGTCTCAATAATATACAAAAATCCCATTCATTTTAAAATGAATTATCTTGATCAACTAGCTACTTAATCAAATATTAATCCAAAATATTCATTTTAGCTATATTATTTAAGCTCAGAAAGAATACAGCTCCTAATAAAAATATAGTAGCTCATTTATTTTATAGGTTAATGGACAAAATCAACTGAATATATAAAGTATTGAGAACTGACTTTTCATGTTCAAAGAAGATCGAAAAGCCGCACTGACCTTTGCATTATAATTTGTAATTTAGCCACACTCCCAAACTGGGTAAATTGCCCCTAGGGCTAATTCAAACATTATAAGCCAATTAAACCAATGTCCAGTTCAGACAAGAAAAAACTGTTTCTACTAGATGCGATGGCCCTGATCTATAGGGCGCATTTTGCTTTTAGCAAAAACCCAAGAATAAATTCCAAAGGGCTTAATACCGGAATCATGTTGGGATTTACCAACACTTTGCTGGAAGTAATTGAAAAACAAAAGCCCAGCCACCTAGCTGTAGCTTTTGATACTTCGGCACCTACTTTTCGTCATGAGCAGTTTGAAGCCTATAAAGCCAACCGTCAAGAGACTCCCGAAGATATCAGTGTGGGGATTCCATGGGTAAAACAGATCGTGGAAGGATTTAATATTCCAATTCTTGAACTGGATGGTTATGAAGCAGATGATATTATCGGAACCATCGCAAAAAAAGCCGAATACAAGGACTTTGAAGTGTTTATGATGACACCTGATAAGGATTATGGCCAGCTAGTGGATGACCATATCTTCCTTTACAAGCCAGCCTTCATGGGAAATGCGGTAGATATCATGGGACCAAAGGAGGTATGTGAAAAATGGGAAATTGAAAGTCCTGACCAAGTAAGGGATATTTTAGGGCTGATGGGAGATGCAGTGGACAACATTCCGGGAATCCCGGGCATCGGTGAAAAAACAGCCAAAAAACTATTGAAAGCCTACGGGAGTATTGAAGGCTTATTGGAGCACACAGAGGAACTGAAGGGCAAGCAAAAAGAAAACGTAGTCAATTTTGGGCAGCAGGGAATATTGTCTAAAGAGCTCGCTACTATCATGCAAAATGTTCCCATTGAGTTTAATCCAAAGGATTTTACTTATGATGGACCGGATGAAGAAAAACTTAAAGCCTTGTTTGCCGAACTGGAATTCCGAACCTTGACCAAAAGAGTATTTGGAGAAAGTATTAAGAAACCTTCGGTTAAAGTCAATGAACAATTAGGCTTATTTACTGGGCCACAGGAAACTGAAGAGGAGGAAGATATTGAGGAAGCCAGCCCAATCCCAACACCAAGCCAAATGGATTCGATTTTTTCAAAAGCCCATGATTACCATAAAGTAGATGGAGTAAAAGCCATCGAAGAATTGGTGGAGTATCTAGAAATCCAGGATGAGCTTTGCTTTGATACAGAAACTACTGATGTAGATCCTAACAGGGCTGAACTGGTTGGAATTTCCTTTGCCTATATTACTGGAGAAGCTTTTTATATTCCTATACCATCAGATCATAAAGCAGCCCAAAAATTATTGGCGCCTTTAAAGCCTATTTTTGAAAATGATAACATCACCAAAATCGGCCAAAACATAAAGTATGATGTCTTGGTACTGAAGAATTATGGCATTGAGGTAAAAGGCACCTACTACGACACCATGTTGGCCCATTATCTCATAGAGCCAGAAGGGAAGCATGGCATGGACTGGTTGGCAGAACACTATCTCAACTATAAACCTGTTTCCATCGAAAGCCTTATTGGTAAAAAGGGCAAAAACCAAGGCAATATGCGGGATGTGGACGTGGATAAAGTAGTCGAGTATGCCTCAGAAGATGCTGACATTACCTTACAATTGGCCCAAAAACTCAATCCAGACTTAAAGGAAAGAGGTCTTGAAAAATTATTCTATGAAGTAGAAACCCCTTTAATTCCTGTTTTGGCTGCCATGGAATTCGAGGGAATCAGTTTAGATAAGGAAAGCCTAGCTGAATTATCCACGAGCTTGGAAAAAGATATCACCGAAATCGAGGCAAAAGTCTATGAGATGGCCGGCACCAAATTCAACCTGGCCTCTCCAAAACAGCTGGGAGAGGTGCTTTTTGTCAAAATGGAACTGGATCCTAAGGCCAAAAAAACTAAAACTGGTCAATATGCCACCGGTGAAGAGGTTCTTTCCAAGCTGGCCCATAAACATGAAATTGCACGCGCCATTCTTAATTTCCGGGAATTGGTAAAGCTCAAAAATACCTATGTAGACACTTTGCCTACACTGATCAATCCAAAAAGTGGCCGAATCCATACCACTTATAATCAGATAGTCGCTGCTACGGGAAGACTCTCTTCAGTCAATCCCAATTTGCAGAATATTCCGATCAGAACAGAAAGAGGCCGGGAAATTAGAAAAGCATTTGTAGCTAGGGACAAAGATCATGTAATCTTAGCAGCGGATTATAGCCAAATAGAACTGCGTATCATGGCAGCCTTCTCCAAGGATAAATCCATGATAGAAGCATTCAAAGAAGGTAGAGATATCCACAGTACTACTGCTGCCAAAATTTTCCAGGTACCATTGGAAGAAGTCACCTCAGACATGCGTAGAAAGGCCAAAACAGCCAACTTTGGAATTATCTATGGCATTTCAGCATTTGGATTATCCCAAAGGCTGGATATTTCACGTACTGAAGCAAAGGAAATCATTGATGCCTATTTCAAGGAATTCCCAGCAGTAAGTGAATACATGAATGATTGTATCGAAAAGGCCAGGAAAAACGAATATGTGGAAACCATTTTGGGCAGGCGTAGGTATTTGAGAGATATCAACAGTCGAAATGCCACCATGAGGGGATTTTCTGAAAGAAATGCCATTAATGCTCCAATTCAAGGCAGTGCGGCAGACATGATCAAAGTGGCCATGATCCAAGTGCACAAATGGATGCAGGAAAAACAATTGAAATCCAAGATGATCCTGCAAGTACATGATGAATTAGTTTTCGATGCACATAAGGATGAGGTAGATCTATTGAAAAAGGAAGTTCCAAAACTGATGACAGAAGCCTTGCCAATAGAAGTGCCAATGCAGGTAGAAGTAGGCGTAGGCAAAGACTGGCTAGAGGCCCATTAAGAAAAGAATTTGAAGTTATCCACAAAAAAATAAATGGTCATATCATTGGTAACTGAGTCTAGAGGTGGCACGGTCCTTTAAACTGTTTTCCACTGTTCGCCATTTGAAATGGCGAACATTTAAATAAAGGGCTTTTAAAAAGCCCCTAATAAATATTAAATCAGAGAATATACTGATTAACAAAATGGATTATCAATCCAAGCTATTATTAGATCGGAATTGCAAATTCCGATCAGCAAGTTCAACATTTCCTGCAGGCTTGGCCGGCTTTAAATAACTATTAAACGAATAACTCATTCATGCCTAAAATAAAAACTGCTTTTTTCTGCCAGCAATGTGGTGCCCAAAGCCCCAAATGGGTGGGAAAGTGCCCAGCATGTGGCGAATGGAATACTTATGTTGAAGAAGTTATCCACAAGGAAGAATCAGGCCGAGGAAGCTGGAAGCAGGGTTCTGAAAATAATAAGCGACAAGGTTCGCCCAGAAAATTACAGGAAATCAACTATGAAGAGCATCCAAGACTAATCACCCAAGACCCTGAATTGGATAGGGTTTTGGGAGGAGGAATTGTGCCAGGCTCACTGACCCTGATAGGAGGAGAACCGGGCATTGGGAAATCCACTTTGATGCTGCAAATAGCCTTGATACTTAATCAGACCAAAGTGCTATATGTCTCTGGGGAGGAAAGTGAAAGCCAGATCAAAATGCGAGCTGACCGAATGCAGTTTAAGTCTGATAATTGCTTTGTGCTTTCTGAAACGAATACCCAAAATATTTTTCAACAGATCACTGCCCTCAAGCCAGAAGTGCTGGTCATCGATTCCATCCAGACTTTACACAGCAAACATGTGGAATCTGCAGCAGGCAGCGTTTCCCAGGTAAGGGAATGTACAGCGGAGCTGATGAAATTTGCCAAGGAAACAGCTACTCCTGTTTTTCTTATTGGCCATATCACCAAGGATGGTTCTATTGCAGGTCCAAAAATCCTAGAACATATGGTGGATACTGTTTTGCAGTTTGAAGGAGACCGTCATTTATCTTACAGGATTCTACGCACCTCCAAAAACAGGTTTGGCTCTACCAATGAATTGGGCATCTATGAAATGCGCGCAGAAGGACTCCGGGGAGTGGCCAACCCATCCGAAATCCTGCTTAGCCAGCGCGAAGAAACCCTCAATGGAGTGGCCACTGGTGCCATGCTGGAAGGAAACCGACCATTATTGATAGAAATCCAATCCCTGATCAGCCCAGCCACTTATGGTACGCCACAGCGAAGCAGCACGGGCCATGATGCCAAAAGGCTGAATATGCTCTTGGCTGTTTTAGAAAAAAGGGGTGGAATGCGACTGGGCAACCAAGATGTATTCCTGAATGTAGCTGGAGGTATGCGTGTGGATGATCCGGGTCTGGATTTATCTGTATGTGCAGCCCTATTATCATCTTATGAAGACACGCCGATTTCACCTGACCTTTGTTTTGCTGGCGAGGTAGGCCTAGGTGGCGAAATCAGGGCAGTCAACAGGATAGAAAACCGCATTGCAGAGGCAGACAAGTTAGGATTCAAAAAAATCATTGTTTCCAAATACGCTGTGAAAGGCGTGGATTTAAAAGGCTTCGGCATAGAGATCATCCCCATCACTAAACTAGAAGAAATGTATCAACAGCTGTTTTTAATTAATTAAGCACAGATATATCTATCTGTGCTTATCCTTTTCATCAGGACTCGATAATAATTGTCCACAGATACACACAGATCAAGATAGATGAAATGTTTGACGTGTTTTATTTCAATATCTAACATAACATCTGTGTTTATCCTTCCCATCTGCGGTTAAAAAATTAGCGCTTATTATTTTTGTGATATGAAAATCTTTCAAAAACATATATCTCTTAAAGCTCATTCCAGGGGCTTCCATTTGATTACCGATGAGGTGGAAGATGCCCTACCTGAAATCAGGGAAATAAAAATGGGCACTTTGCAGGTTTTTATCAAGCATACCTCCGCTGGCCTCACCATCAATGAAAATGCTGACCCAACGGTACGAAAGGACTTCGAAACCTTTATTAATGACTTGGTTAGCGAAACTTATCCACGATTTATCCACACCTATGAAGGGCCGGATGATATGCCTGCCCATATCAAAAGTAGTCTCTTTGGTTCAACAGTAAATATTCCTATTTCAAATGGAAAATTGGCCTTAGGGACTTGGCAAGGCATATATTTAGGAGAATTCAGGAATTATGGCGGACCTAGAAAACTGGTCATCACGGCCATGGGTGCCTAAAAAATAAAGTGTGGAAAACCTGCTTTTATAGTTTTTCCACACTTTTTAGATCCATTTATATCAAATTGTTTTATTTAAGCATTTCCAGTATACTTTGTACTGAAATTTCACTATAATCATTGATATAATACTGACAAGGAGGTAGCTCTTCTTTAGTGTGCGAAGTAAGCACGCCAACCACCTGCATACCGGCGTTTATACCAGCAGAAGCACCTGAAAAAGAGTCTTCAAAAACTATACATTGCTCAGGATGTGCTTCAAGGTTTTCCGCAGACTTTAAATACACCTCTGGCTCAGGCTTATGTGTCTTCACATCTTCACTGGCCATAAAGGATTCCATCAATGTTCTTATCTCTAGCTTATCAATGATCAAATCCATATTGGCTCTCGGAGCAGAAGTTCCCACACCAGTTTTAAAGCCATTTTGCTTCAAGCTATTCAGAAATTCCAAATAGCCCGGTACTGGCTCCACCATCGGCGCATAGATTTCACGGAAAAGTCCTTCCTTTTCATTTTCCAATTCAATCAGTTCCTCTCCCTTAACCTCTCTCTGTAAAAAATGGCTAAAGATATAGCTATTGGGCTTCCCATACATATGCTGAGCATATTCCTCCTGGCTGGGATTCATACCCCTTTTAGCAAAAAACTGTTCGAAAGCCTTAGAATGGTAAGGATTGGTATGACAGATCACCCCATCCATATCAAATATCACTGCAAGATTTTTCATAGCGCAAAATTACGGCTTTTTATGGGATTGAAGAAGTAAGTGAATTATTGCTTTGTTAAACAAAGACTTAATATTGGAGACATGTTGATTAAGAGGTTAACTGTTTAATTGTGGATTGCTGTCAAATTGTCGAACAGTTGGATTGAAAATTTGTAAAGTTGAAAATCAGCCGGACTTAAGGCAATTTGGTAATCCATGAAAAACAGAATCATAGACTGAACTTTAATCTTTCAGCAGCGCAGATGTCGGGACAAAAAGGAGTTTTTGAGAAGCACTGTTCACTAAGCTTAACTCTTAATTTCTTTTCCTTAGATGAAAAGAAACGAAGCAAACCTGCCTAAAGGCGGTAGGAAGTGAAAAATCAAGACACAGCTAAAGTTTCTTCCCTTAAGGTCACTGCTGGCCCGCAGCTGTGGCAACCTCCCCGCAGATAATTTTTTACATGAACAACGAATTAGAATAATAAATATTCCTTGAAACAATTATTCATTCCCTATCTTAGAGTATAAAACCACTTTTCTATGTTAAAGGTAACCTGCGCCATTATTGTTCAGGATGGATTGGTGCTCGCTGTCCAAAGAAGTAAAAAGATGCAAATGCCCCAAAAATGGGAATTTCCTGGTGGCAAATTGGAAGATGGGGAATCGGAGCAGGAATGCCTGATCAGGGAAATCAAGGAAGAGCTGCATTTGGATATTATGCTAGGAGAGAAGTTGCCCGAAGTAATCCATAAATACCCTGATTTTAAAATCTGTCTAATACCCTTTATCGCCAGCATCCAATCCGGTGAATTGTATTTAGCAGAACACCAAGCCTACCATTGGCTACCAAAAGCCAAATTATTAGAACTGGACTGGGCAGAGGCTGATGTGCCAGTGGTGAAAGAATTTTTGAAAAGTACATGCTGACAAATTATTATGATAAAAATACCATCACAAAATATTCCTCTTTATTATTGAAACATCAAAGATTGTTGATAACCCTCCTAACACATACCCCTAACTCCTTCTTTACCTCAAAATCCCAAAAACGAAGTACTGTCCAGCCTTTGCGTCTGTAATAGTAATTAATTTCCCTGTCACGTTGCATATTCCTTTCGATTTTGGGAATCCAGAAATCTTTGTTGGACTTGATAGCATATTTTCTCTCAGCCCAGTTATGACCATGCCAGAAGGAGCCATCGATAAAAATAACCAGCTTGTATTTAATAAATGTAATATCAGGTCTTCCTGGCAGGTTTTGTTTGTTTGTGCGGTGATGGAGCCCTGTATGCCAAAGGGCTTTTTTGAGGAGCCTTTCAGGCTTAGTATTCTTGCCTCTGATCCTGGACATCATAAAAGACCTTTGCTTCGTGGTATAGAAGCCATTTTCCTCGGAGAAGCGGGGCACTTTGATCTTTTGCTCTGGATAAGACCTTTTCATATAAACCAAAAACCATAATTTACAGCCTTGGGGTTCCACAATTGCTATTAGAGTTTTAATTTAAAATATATTGTCCAATATTTGAATCGGGAAAAGCTTATCGTTCAGATCAGGACAATAGTACCTTGCCCAGCATAACTTTCATGAGAAAACTATGGATTTACGCACTGTAAATGTGACCCGATATATCCTTCCGCTAAGGGAGGGAGGCTCTTTGCCGGCCTTGACCGATGCCGATGATGGATTCAAATATGTTTTGAAATTCAAAGGTGCTGGACAGCGTGAAAAAGCACTGATTGCTGAACTGCTTGGCGGGGAAATCGCCAGAGCTTTGGGATTTAAAGTACCCGAACTGGTATTTGCCTTTTTGGACCCAGCATTTGGCAGGTCAGAAGGAGATGAGGAAATCCAAGACTTGCTCAAAAGCAGTCAAGGCCAAAACCTGGCCTTGCATTTTCTATCTGGTGCCATCAATTATGATGCTCTCGCCATGGAGGTAGATCCATTGCTCGCCTCCAAAATCGTTTGGCTGGACATGCTCATCACCAATGTGGACCGCACTTTCCGCAATACCAATATGCTGATGTGGAACAGGGAACTATGGCTGATCGACCATGGTGCAGCCTTTCTTTTCCACCATGCCTGGAGCAATTGGGAGAAAAGCGCCACTAAAGTATTTCCTATCATCAAAAATCATGTGCTATTGCCACGGGCGAGCCAGCTTGAAGAAGCCAACGCCCTATTCAAGGAAATGCTGAGTCCCGAAAAACTGAAGGAAATCGTGGCACTGATTCCTGAGGAATGGCTGTTGGCAAGTGGGGATGGAGAAGATGCTGAAGAATTACGAAACATTTATCAACAATATTTAGCGCTGAGATTTTCTTATGCCGATCAATTTACCAAAGAAGCCCAAGATGCAAGAACAGCACTTATTTGATTATGCCATCATCCGAGTGGTACCACGGGTGGAAAGGGAGGAATTTATCAATGCCGGAGTGATCCTCTGTGCATGGAAAAGCGGTTACCTTAAAGTAAAAACCTCATTAAATGAAGAAAAGCTGCTGGCACTGGACCCCGAAGCTGATATAGAAATGATCAAATTAAACTTGGCATCTTTTGATAAAATCTGCTTTGGTAAGGACAATGGGGGAAAAATAGCTGAAATGGACTTGGCTTCCCGTTTCCGCTGGCTCACAGCTGTCAGAAGCTCTATCATCCAAACTTCCAGGCCCCATAGCGGTTTCAGTAAGGACCTCGACCAAACCTTGGAAAAGCTCTTTGAGGAAAATGTACTTTAGTATTGCTTTGTTATAATTGTTAAATAGAGTTGCAAACCTGTCAGACTTAGAAGTGCTGACTCTCGGAAATTATTGAATCTTGGTGCGTAAAAACCTGACAGGTTTTAGTCGTTTTTCGGTAAAATCCATCCACTGTCGCTTATTTCAGGTTTGGAAATACCTGCAGCGATGCCTTTAGGCAGGAAATAAGAAATGCTTCCCTACTTATCCACATAAATATTTATAAGATTTATGATAATAAAATTACGGATGAATTAATTTATACACATCAAAAAAAATTCCTTACAGGAAACTATAATTGGACAAGGTCAGCAGCAGAATACAATTATGAAAATATTTTATTACTCGAAGATATCCACACTGTAAGATCTTTTCAAAAAGAGTTTGAACGGTTATGGCGAGAATTATAGACCATCTACGGGATTTAAATCTCTAATCATGAAATTTTTTTACACCTGCCTCAATGGCAAGCGGCAAATCATTTTCTTTTGGAGGAATGGGACAGGAATATTTGCCATTATAGGCGCAGTAGGGATTATAAGCTTTATTAAAATCAAGCATCATGGTATCTCCCTTTGGGATTTCCAAGCCTATAAACCTGCCACCTCCATAGGTACTTTCCCCATTGGTAAGGTCAGTGAAAGGTAAAAACAAATAATTTTTAAATTCCTCCATCTCCCTCAAGCTATGGCTTTGATAAATACTCAACACATGGATTTCACCTTCCAACTCAAAGTGAAGCTCACCGTATTTTTCATAAACAGGCTTTCTATCAGTAGTGGTGGGCATCTGAAAAGGAACTGCATTATTGGTACGAACAAACTTGGCTTCAACCCGATATTTTTTATTAACCGGAAAGAAGTCCAAAGATTCAAAATTTTTTAAATCTTTAGCCTTTAATGGAGACTCATCAGGATTGGAAAATTCATGGTTTAGTTCTGACTGAAATTCCAGAATTTCTTTTTTATGGTCTTGGGCATTTATTACCCCTGAAATAATAAGGCTTAAGAAAAAGCCAAATAAAAGTCCCTTCATATTTCATTCTTTATCAAGCAAATTAAAACAATTATCCTTTTTGGGAATAACTGAGATATCAATTCTTTATGCTTTAGTCAATGAATTGTCTATTTTAAGCCTATGAATCATGAAATAGGAAAATGGTTAATGGGTATCGGGCTGGGAATCCTGGGCATAGGTCTGATAGTTTATGTTTTTGGCAGCAAATTACACTGGTTAGGAAAATTACCTGGAGACATACGTATAGAAAAGGAAGACTTTAGCTTATATATTCCCATCACCACAATGATCCTGCTAAGCATTATTTTTTCTGTGATCATCAGGTTGATACAGTATTTCACCAAATAAATGCTAAAAGGATATAACTTAATTTCTAATACTCTCCGCGAAAAAGTTCTTTTTCCACATCTCGTTGGTAATGAAATTAACTGTGTCCAAAATCGCATAGATATTTTTGGGAACAAAGGGACTTAGGCGAATCTGGTAATTTCCATGACGGTCTTTCTGAATGTTCATTTCATATTTATTCTTCATATGAAGCAGTGCACGAGGAAAAAAGATCTGCACATGGGTAGAAGTCATTTCAGAATGAAAGCCAAATCGCTTCTTCTTATGATGATAATGCTGTAAAACGGCCTTTTCCTGAAAAGTTTTTTCTTGAATTACCAGAGCGGATTCCAACCATAACTTTGGATTAAACTCATGCTTTACCAATATATTCCCTTTCACAAAGGAATAATGGACGTAATTATCCAAATCCAGCTTAACTGGCATATTATTCTTAATCCCTAAAAACCTCCAGAGATTATCTATTTTCTTAACATCCATATGGTTATAGTTTTGGGTTTATTCTATCAGCCTGAAATAATCCTCAGCCGTAACTTTAAATGCATGACGTTCCTTTTCTGAATTAAGTATTTTATGCCAATCATCGTTTATTTTAACCTCAAATACAGTATTCTCATCGATGAGGGGGGTTAAATTAGCCACAAAATCAAAATGGGAATGCCTATCTCCGGGAATAAAACTGAGCGATCCCTGCTCATTATTCTCTAAGTTTTCCCACCTGATTTGTATTTCACTTTCCTTATTCAGAAGTTTTGAAGGCTCTAAATAAATAAAGGCCTTATCTTTTATACGACTTATAATAATAGAAAGGTTGATAAAAGGCAAATTTTCATCTTTTATCCTTTTTCCAAAACGGAAAATATCCAGCTTTGCTTCATCCTTTTTTTCCACATCATAATAATACTGACGCATATTTTTGAAATACAGCCTACTCGAGTCGGTAATATGGCTTTGGCTTTCATTTCCAGTATTATCCGCCCTGTATTCATTGAAAAATGAAAAGAAAAAAACAATCCCAATGGAGAGCAAACCAAAGATCTTGATGACCTTGATCAGTTCTGGGGTAAATATGGGCTGTTTGGCTGCCATCTATGGTCTATATTCAAAGGTTTTTCTAATATCTACTTTAACACAAAACTTAAATAAGGGCTAATTGAGTTCCGGCAATTGCTCCATAAGTAATTCCCAAGTTCTATCAATTTCTTTTATCGAAACATCTGTTTGACCAATCACCCATCTGATACAATAGTTTCCATCCAGCTTAGTATGGGTAAAAAATGCCTTTCCAGTTGCATTCACGGATTGCATCCATTTGGCGTTCAGAAAATTCAACTGTTCCTGACTAAGGGACTTATCCACAAACCTAAAACAAATGGTATTCAAGGGAATAGGAGCCAATACCTCTAAATTCTTATGGTTTTCGACCAAGTTGGCTACCTTTTTGCTAAGGAACAAATGCAATCTGAGTTTCTCTCTAATCCCTTCCAAACCATAAGACCTGATAACAAACCAAAGCTTCAAAGCCCTAAACCTTCTGCCCAATTGTACACCCCAATCCCGGTAATTATTCACATGCTCATCCTGTTCTGTTTTTAAATATTCAGGAGTCATGGAAAAAGTATTGACCAATTGATCTACATCTTTTACATATAACACCGAACAGTCGAAATTGGTAAACATCCATTTATGTGGATTAAAAACATAGCTGTCTGCCTTTACCATATCATCCATCATCCAGCGGCATTCTGGAAGTAATAATGCTGTACCTGCATAAGCCGCATCTATATGGTGCCATAGTCCAAATTCGTCACAAATCTCACCGATTTCCTTGACTGGATCAATGGCCGTGGAACTGGTGGTCCCCAAAGCTGAAACCACACAAAGAGGGGTAAATCCAGACAGTAAATCTGTGGATATAGCCTCCCTAAGGGCATTTGGATCCATGGCAAAGGACTTATCCACCGCTACTTTTACCAAGTTTTCCTCCCCTAAACCGACAATTCTCATCGCCTTATCCACTGAAGAATGCACATGGGAAGAACTATATACCCTGTATTTTTCCTTTCCAGTAAACCCACCCTTATTGATCGAAAAATTACTTGCCCGTTCTCTAGCTGAAAGTATTGCGCAAAGAGTAGCAGTGGAAGCAGTATCCTGAATCACTCCTTTCCAAGATACATTGAGTCCCTTAGCATCCCTTAACCATTCCAATACCCTTTCTTCCAACTCAGTAGCAGCAGGAGAGGTCAGCCAAGACATACACTGCGCACCCAATGTGGACATAAGCATTTCTGCCAAAATTGATGGTTCAGAATTATTGGCCGGAAAATAGCCAAAAAAGGCAGGATGCTGCCAATGAGTCATTCCAGGCAGGATAATTTTCTCAAAGTCCTGGAAAATATCCTCAAAAGACTCAGGCAGATTGGGCGCATTATCTGGTAGTTGTTGATAAATATCACCAGGCTGTACCTTAGGGCTAACAGGGTAGGAGCCCTTGTTTTCCATATAGTCTGCCATCCAATCTACGAGTTGATGGGCATGTTTTCTAAAATCCTTCTTATTCATGGTTTAAAATAATAGTAAAGAATAGTGAGTCGGGAGTATTGAGCTTTGGGTAAATACATCATCGCGAGAGGTCAACATTTTCTCAAATATAAAAGAGTAATATGACGTGAGCTTCAAATCGATGTCATGCTGACGATAGAGCCTGTCCCGATTACTTTCGGGAAAGCATCTCTTCCAGTAACGATTAGGAAAAGAGATCCTACCTTTGTCAGGATGACATTTTATTCACGCCAATGGTAGTAGCTCTGCGACATGGCGATCCTGACTTAAAGTTTTAATCTAGCGTCTCAAATCTAAAGGCTAAACTAATGCACATAGGATCCTGCATTGAAATCTATAGTACTCCCGGTAGCATGGTCTGCCAAACCTGAACATAGTAAACAAACCATGGGGGCGATATCCTTAGGCTCCGTCAATCGCTCCAAAGCGATATCCTTAATGGCAAAATCCTCCCCATATTGATCAATAAAATCCTGGGCCATCTCAGTGCGGACAAATCCAGGAGCGATGATAAATGCTCGAATGCCCTCTTTTCCATAATGACGGGCGATAGTTCTCGTAAATCCCAATAAAGCCGATTTGGATGCTGCATAGGCCAAATATTCCGGTGTATCACCACGAAATGCAGCCCTGGAACTAATATTTATTAACCTTCCATTCTTATTCAATCGGGCATGGCTAATAAACTCTTTACTGATAATGGCCAGTGAATTAACATTTACTGTCATCGTCTCAAACCAAACTGATATCCAATCCTTAGTATCAGCTTCACCTGAAATGAATTTAGCCATACCGGCATTATTGATCACTGCATCTATTTTTCCATATTTATCCACCAAACTATGGAACCATCCCTTAACTTGTTCAAGATCGGAAAAATCACATTGCACCAAATGGGACCTGTTTTCCAATTTTGATTTAAGATCTTGGGCCTCTTCTAAATGCTCGGAATAGTGAATAAGCACCTCTGCTCCAGATGTGGATAACTGCTCTGCAATGGCACTTCCTATGCCTCTGGAGGCACCAGTTACCAGGATTCGTTGATTTGAAAGGGAAATTTCCATAAAATATAATGGCTTTGGATTAAAAATAAGAAATGAGATTTCAAGGGCAAAAGAAATAAATATAAATAGCCCTTTTGCTTATTCTAGTTGCCTCCAACTATCTTAATAAAGTTCCTTAAAGTACCCCTTTGAGGATAAATAGGCATGTATTTCTGATTCAGAAAGTTTAAAAGTTTCCTTGATTCCAGCTATAATTGTGGATAAATAGGAGGGATGAGGTTGTACTTTGGGAGAAATGAGCTTATGATGGGTAAAAGTATAAATAGGGGCTCCTTCATATTCACCCAAATAACAAATAGTATTATACCAATTAGCATTGGTCAAAACACCGTTTTTTTCTTTTTGGATAGCTTTAAAATCGATATCAGGACGTTCGCTAAGCGCATTTTCCTGCATCACCACATCCAAAAACTGATCTTTTGTGATCAGATACATCCTCCCAAAGGTTTTGGAAGACAGGTCTTTTTCCCTGTGGATAAATGCAACCCCACCATTATGCCACACTTTCGCTTCCTTGGCAAAATA
Organism: Echinicola salinicaeni; assembly: GCF_014280965.1. Classification (GTDB taxonomy): domain Bacteria; phylum Bacteroidota; class Bacteroidia; order Cytophagales; family Cyclobacteriaceae; genus Echinicola; species Echinicola salinicaeni. The sequence continues at coordinate 292,298 of NZ_JACODZ010000006.1, read as the reverse complement.
CAGCTCATGGTTAATTATAAGGCCTTTTTTATCTTTAGGAAGCGACTTATCCACACACCCATTATAAGTTCTGCTAGCTCCTTTAGGTTGCCCGCCACAGATATAGCATAGGAATCTTTCTTCTAACAAATTAGATCCATAACTGACATACCAAACGAGCTCTTTTGCAACTGTTCTATTTTCCTTCTTATCCATAGACTGATAAAATCAATAATCCTAGGATGAAATTATCAAAAGAAAGTCGGAGAATTGTAAAATTCATACAATTCTCCCTTAATTTTATTTTTTAGCTATGGCAGCACTGGTAGGTCCTGTAAGTCGCATTAATGAAACCTCCTTAAATCCCGCTTCCTTAGCCAACACTTCAAAATCTCCCATACTAAAATCATAACCAGCCTCGGTCTCTATCAACATGTTCAAGGACATCAGCAATCCAAAAGTATTGTCTCTACGCTCATTGTCAATGATATTTTCAATGATGACCAAGGCACCTCCTTCGGGCAATGCCTCATAGGCCTTGCTGATAAGCATTTTCTTATCAGCTATCCCCCAATCATGCAAAATATTTCCCATCGTTATTACATCTACTTTTGGAAAATTGTCCTCAAAAAAGTCACCTGATTGGACTTTCACTCGCTCTTCCAATCCCATAGAACGAATATTATCCAAAGCAATGGGCGAAACAGGTTCTAAATCGAAGGAAACACAACTCATATGGGAATTGTTCAGGGCTATCTGAGCAGCCAGATATCCTCCTGCACCTCCAATGTCACAATGGGTGAAATAGGGGGAAAAATCAAACTCATTGGCAAACATGATAAAGTTACCCATTTGTATGCCGGCCATCGCATTCAAGAACTCCCTTAGTTTATTTTCATCTGCATAGACCATTTCAAAAATGGATCCATCACCCTCTTTGGCTTCATTTTGAGGTTTCCCTGTTTTCAATGCTTCTTCCAGATTATTCCAAAAGGGGTAAAGCCTATTATTGGCCATTTCCAAAATCCCCCCCACATAACTGGGCTTATTCCTATCTAAGAATTGATTAGCATCGGGTGAATTAGAATAATAGGCATCAGATTTAATTCCCTCTCTTTCCAAAAATCCAAGGGAAACCAGTGCATCCAAGAAATCATATAAAGACCTATCGTCCAAACCAAATTTTTCCTGAATGGCCTTGGAAGACTGTTTACCAAAGGATAAAAAGGTAAAAAGTCCCATTTTTACGGCCACTAATAAGGTCTTGCTGGCAAAAAACCCCATACCAACTTGAAGGATTTTTTCTGGGCTAACTTGTTCTGAATTCATCTTGATTGGGTTTAAAGTGGAAAATGACCAATACTTTTTCCAAGTTTTTGAAAAAGTATTTCAATCTGTGGTAAGTCAATCTAATACTCATCTATTGAACTTCTCATCAAAACCCAATAGCATATAGAAAAGCTAATTGGCATCGGCTCAAATGTGTTGATCAATCAACACTGGATTTCCATCAGGGTCAATAATCACAAAACCACCTGGGCCTGATCCTGATTCATCAGTTTCTTGCACAGGCTTGATTCCTGAATCTTTTATATGCTGCTGGATCTTCCTTACATCATCAAAATCCTTCAGGCTGCTGGCATTCTCATCCCATCCTGGATTAAAGGTCAGGATATTCTGCTCAAACATGCCCTGAAATAATCCGATCAAAGCATTGCCATTTTTCATGATCAGATAATTCTTTTCCATATCTCCAGCAAAAACTTCAAATCCCAATTTTTCATAAAAGTCTTTGGAAGCCTTAATATCCTTAACACTAAGACTTATAGAAAAAGCGCCTAATTTCATTTGCTTTGAGGTTTTGGTGTCCTAATCAATTTAAGCATTTTTTAGAAGATATCGGTGTATTATAGCTGATTAAAAGGAGATTGTATATGGTAATATGGTTTTAAAAAAAGCTGATTAATCATTCTTGACAAAACAAATATATTTATGGAGAACACTTTTCCGGGATCATTCTCTAGTAAACCGCTCAATCAAAGCCTTATGATCGGGATAGGCTTCAGCTAACTTTTCCCGCTCGGCCAATTCAAAATCCCTAAAATCAAAACCCGGTGACACGGTACAGCCAACTAAGGCAAAAGCATTTTTCTCAACCACCTTAGCAGCAAACCAATCCCCAGCAGGAACTACCAGTTGGGGGATATGCCCATTTACTAAATCTGTACCTATAATATAATCCCTATGAATTCCTGCAGGAGATATGGAGTGAAGCCGAATAGGAGCCCCCATATAAAAATGCCATATTTCATCCTGCTTGATGCGATGAAAGGCCGAAAAGGTATCTGACGTCAGCATAAAGTAAATACTGGTGGAATAATTTCTTTTTCCAGTAAATCCCTCAGACAAACTTCCTTGATCAATTTCCCCCTTACTTCTGTACACTTCCTTAAAATAACCACCCTCAGGGTGCGGTTCCAATCCCAATTTTTCTATTATCTGCTGAATTTTCATAGCTTATGAATAAAAAGATATCCAATCATTCGAACTTAGCCATGCATAATGGATAAATCAAACTAATTCTGGTTGAATATGATCTTTCCTCTTTTGGTAAGAACGATGGAGTTTTCAATCATTTACCTGCAGCTATCACAGCTAAATCTACCTGATCTGCGCCAGCCTCCAAAAGTATATTCGCACAGGCTGCGAGGGTAGCACCTGTAGTCATTACATCATCCACCAATAATAAATTCTTCCCTTTTATTTCTTCCTCTGAAGCTATAGCAAATACGCCTTCTACATTTTTTATCCTTTCCAAACGGGACTTTTTAGTTTGTGTGGAAGTAAAACGGGTTCTTTTGAGACTTTGCCCCACCTGGATGTCCAGCACAGCTCCTAGTCCTATCGCAAATTGAAGACTTTGGTTATAACCACGTTGCTTCTCTTTAAGGGGATGAAGCGGCACTGCCAAAACCGCATCCCAGCCTATTTGAAAACCACTTTCCAACAACCTTTGCCCATAAAGCTTTCCCAATACCTGCCCCAATTCAGGTTTATTTCTGTATTTCAATTGATGAAGCAGCTTCTGACTAATTCCTTTTTTTGTAAACTGGAGGAAAGACATCACATTACTTGCTTGAGTAAGCCCATAAACCTTAATGGCCAAATCATTGTTTTGTGGTCGTAAATGATAAGTAGTCACAGGAAGTTTTGCTTGGCAGATTCTGCACAATTGATTTTCAAAGTCAAATAGGCTCCGTTTGCATAAACAACAGCTTTGGGGGAATATTAATGCCAAAAAATCATATAAAAAATTGAAACGCATTAGGAAAAAGACTTGTTAGTTCTAATTGACAGGAAAATACCTGTTATATTTGCTATTTAGATAAAAACTATCCTATAAGTTAATGAATTTAGTAGACGAATTCAACGAGTACCGCGCCAAGATGAACGAAAAGATCCTTGGAGAAGACAATAAAGTACTGAAACGCATTTTCAACCTGGATACCAATGCCTTTTCTGAAGGGGCAGTGGACATTAAATCCAAGGAAATGATTGGCTTGGCCTGCTCTATGGTTTTACGCTGTGATGATTGTGTGCGCTATCATTTGGGCAAATGCCATGAAGTTGGCCTTAGTAAAGAACAGGTTTTTGAGGTATTTTCCATTGCCAATCTTATTGGAGGCACCATTGTCATTCCACATCTGCGCAAAGCAGTTGAATACTGGGAGGAATTAGAAGAACAAAAGGGATAATGTTAAAAAAAGATCTAGATATTGAAAAGAGATGGGGAAAACTCTTGGTTGGTTTGCATGACCTTATTGGTAAAAAACCTGCAGACCTTAATGGCGTGCTCTTCATTATAGGCGTTCAAGAACTTGGACAGGGCATCAAAAACTTTAGCAAGGAGCAAAAGCAGGATTTAATGCACATAGCTATTTGTAAGGTTTTGAGCCTAGCAGGATTTTATGAGCTTGATTTCATCGATCAAGATGGTTGGCCACATTGGAAATTAATAAAAGAATTGCCCCATTTTGACATCCTTGAGCAAGAAAAACTCTTAAAAATCCAAGTCTTGGAATATTTCGAAAAAGAATTTGAAATAGACATTAAATAGAGAATTTACTTTGAATAAATATATTATTTAGTCTTAAAGGATAATTATTAAACCAAAGACTAACAAAAATAAATCTATTACAATATGAATATCGTATCCTATAATGTCAATGGTATAAGAGCCGCTATGAGGAAAGGTTTTGCCGAATGGTTGGCAGAATACTCTCCTGACATCATCGGATTACAAGAAATAAAAGCCACTAAGGATCAGATAGAAATTAATCTATTAGAAGACTTAGGCTATCATAGTTATTGGTATCCAGCTGTTAAAAAAGGATATAGTGGAGTAGCCATATTGAGCAAAGAAAAACCAAAAAACATTGAATATGGCATGGGTATATCATCATTTGACGATGAAGGGAGAATGATCAGGGCTGACTTTAAAGATTTTTCTTTTATCAGCGCTTATTTCCCGTCAGGAACAACTGGTGGACCAAGACAGGATTTCAAATACGAATTCCTTGACGAAATTTACGATTATACACAAGACTTGACAAAGCAGCTACCGAATCTTATCCTGAGTGGGGATTATAATATCTGTCATAAGGCTATAGATATCCATAACCCGGCCTCCAATAAAAACACTTCAGGTTTTCTACCTGAAGAAAGGGCATGGATGGACAAATTCACAAACTCAGGATTTGATGACAGCTTCAGACTGATCAATACAGATCCTCATCAATATTCTTGGTGGAGCTACCGAGCCAATTCCAGAGCAAACAATAAAGGTTGGAGAATAGATTACCATATGACTAGCACCCCAATGAAGGAAAGGATTACTGGAGCAGAAATCCTAGCAGATGTGGTTCATTCAGATCACTGTCCAATTTCATTGGAGATCAAATAGGTATACATATTTAGGAAGATAAATAACAAGATAAACTTAATGAAATCGATCAAAATTTCTATCCCTTCTCTTATCGAGAACATAAAAATCATAGAAAGCTTCATTGATAACGCAAAGGAGAAATTCCAAATCAATGATGACATTTATGGAAATATCATGATTTCAGTCACGGAATGTGTCAGCAATGCCATTATCCATGGAAATCAGGGAGACGCACAAAAAACCGTAAAATTGGAACTAAATTTCCTCGAAGACCAATTAAAGTTTATCATTGAAGACGAAGGCAAAGGCTTTGACTTTGACAATTTACAAGACCCCACTTCTCCTGAAAACATTGAAAAATCGGGTGGAAGAGGAGTATTCATCATGAAAAACCTTTGTGATGAAGTCAAATTCGAAGAAGAAGGCAAAAAAACAGTATTGACATTCTACATGAACTGATATGGCCATAAATTTCTTCCAAGAAGACATCAAATACAATCTTCCTAAAAAAAACATAACGAAGAAATGGTTAAGACTTATCGCACAAAAAGAAGGCTTCACCATTTCTGACTTAAACTACATATTCTGCACAGATGAATACTTGCATCAAATAAATGTAGAATACCTAAACCATGACACCTATACTGATATCATCACCTTTGATAATTCAGAAGAAGAAAATAATATCGAAAGCGACATATTCATTAGTATAGAAAGAGTAAAAGACAACGCTAAAAAAGAAGACCAGGATTTTCAAAAAGAAATCCTCAGAGTTCTTTGTCACGGAATACTTCATCTCTGTGGCTACAAAGACAAAACCCCGACAGAAACCCAAACCATGCGAACAAAAGAAAACGAATCCATAAATAGTTTCTTCAAACTAGCAATAGAAAAATAAAATGTTCCACGTGAAACACATACAATACTCATATCATAAACCTTATGCATTTCCAAAACGTTTCACGTGGAACACTAAAAAACATCAAACTTCATCACAATGTTCCACGTGAAACATTGTGATGAAAGACAAAATCTTAACAGACGTGTTCCACGTGGAACACCTTAAACTTATTTGATTATGTTTCCAGAGTACGACGTAATAGTAGTGGGAGCTGGTCATGCTGGTTGTGAAGCCGCGCATGCTGCAGCAAAGATGGGGAGTTCAGTGCTTTTATGTACAATGAACATGAATACTATTGCCCAAATGTCATGTAATCCTGCAATGGGAGGGGTGGCAAAAGGACAAATCGTAAGGGAAATTGATGCCCTAGGTGGACAATCTGGTATCATTTCTGATAAATCGATGATCCAATTCAGAATGCTAAATCGCTCAAAAGGCCCCGCAATGTGGTCTCCAAGATCACAAAATGACCGAATGAGATTTGCAGAAGAATGGAGACTAGCATTAGAAAGAACTCCCAATGTAGACTTTTGGCAAGAAATGATTACTGGCTTGATCGTAAAAGACAAACGTGTCACAGGCGTAAGAACCAGTATTGGATTAGAAATAAAAGCAAAATCCGTTGTCTTAACCAATGGTACTTTTCTTAATGGTCTTATCCATATCGGAGAAAAACAATTTGGGGGCGGTAGAACAGGGGAGGCTGCTGCGAGAGGAATTACAGAGCAATTGGTAGAACTTGGCTTTGAAGCAGGTAGAATGAAGACAGGAACGCCTCCGAGAGTAGACGGGAGAAGTCTTGATTATTCTAAAATGGAGGTGCAATACGGTGACGAAAAACCAGAGAAGTTTTCATTTTCCGATGAAACAACACCTCTAAAAGAACAAAAAACCTGTTGGATCACTTATACCAATAAAGAAGTTCATGAAACATTGGAAACAGGATTTGATCGATCTCCTATGTTTAATGGCAGAATTCAAGGTTTGGGTCCAAGATATTGTCCTTCTATAGAAGATAAAATCAATCGCTTTGCAGAACGAGATAGACACCAAATATTTGTTGAACCTGAAGGTTGGGATACAGTTGAAATCTATGTAAATGGATTTTCCACCTCTCTACCAGAAGATGTACAATATAATGCCATTAGAAAAATTCAGGGTTTTGAGAATTGTAAAATGTTCCGCCCGGGTTATGCGATAGAATATGACTTCTTCCCACCTACTCAATTGAAGCTTACACTTGAAACACAATTGGTAGAAAATCTGTTTTTCGCAGGCCAAATCAATGGCACGACAGGTTATGAAGAAGCAGCATCACAAGGTTTAGTTGCCGGTATGAATGCCGCTCAAAAAGTAAAAGAAGAAGCGCCATTCATTCTTAAAAGATCAGATGCTTATATTGGTGTATTGATAGATGACTTAATCAATAAGGGTACAGAAGAACCTTATAGGATGTTTACCTCCAGGGCTGAGTTCAGACTATTATTAAGACAGGACAATGCTGATCTCCGTTTAACAGAATTAGGCCATAAACTTGGTTTAGCATCTGATGAGAGATTAGATAAAATGATGGACAAAAAGAATGATACTGCGAAATTGATCAATGATCTCAAGCAGAAAAAGCTTAGCCCAGATAGTATCAACACAGGTTTGGAAGACTTACAAACTGCTACTATTAAGGAAAAAATTACAGTAGAAAAATTACTAAAAAGACCACAATTAGGTTTACAAACTATTAAGAACTTGGATGAAGAATTAAACAGCTACTTAAGTAGATACCCTAAACAGGTATTAGAACAAGCTGAAATTCAAGTAAAATATAATAGCTATATCGAGAAAGAACAACAGATGGTAGAAAAGCTCAACAATATGGAGAATTTCAAAATACCACTTAATTTTGATTATTTATCAGTTCCGGCCCTATCTGCAGAAGGCAAACAAAAGCTCAGTAAAGTAAAACCGGAAACCTTAGGACAAGCATCCAGAATCAGTGGAGTATCACCAGCTGATTTATCCATACTCACAGTATATTTAGGAAGATAACATGTACGAAAGATTAACCAAATGTCCACTTTGCCAGAGTGGACTTTTTCTTAATCATTTGGTGGTAAAAGATCACAGCGTTTCGCAAGAATCCTTTACCATTTGCAAATGTAGTAACTGCAATTTTTTATTTACAAACCCAAGGCCAGATCAAAAGCATATTGGAGATTACTATAAGTCTGAAGACTATATATCCCATACAGATAAATCCACCAACCTGGTCAACTTTATCTACAAACAGGTCAGGAAATTTACCCTCAAGCAAAAAGTAAACTGGATCAATAAATACAGTACCAAGAAGGGAAGGTTACTTGATTTTGGATGTGGTACTGGTCATTTTTTAAACCAAGCTAAATTAGACGGTTGGGAATCCATAGGTCATGAACCAAGTAAAGATGCAGCTACAATCGCCAAAAATAATTTCAATCTCAGCATATATACTGATCCCTATGAATTAAGTGCAGAGAAGAAATTTGATGCAATAAGCTTATTCCATGTATTAGAACATGTACATGATCTCAGAGGTACGATGGATCTACTCTTAGGCAGATTGAAGAAAAGGGGTACATTATTCTTGGCAGTTCCTAATTATAATGCATATGATTCCAAACTGTTCAAAGAAGAATGGGCCTCATTGGATGTACCTAGACACTTATACCATTTTACGCAAGAAACCATGCAATATTTGGCTGATGAATACAATCTAAGAATCATTGCCAAAGAACCCATGGTTTTTGACAGCTATTATGTCTCAATTTTATCCAACAGTATAAAATATAAAAGGAAAAATCTAATTTATTCCCTTATTACTGGATATAAGTCTAATAAAAGTGCAAAAACAAATAATAATAACTATTCAAGCATATTGTTTATATTAAAGAAAAAATGAATAGCAGGTTATATCAAATATTATTAGCTACCGTAGCGATAGTTTTTTGCTATGCTTGTGCAAAGCAAAGTTCTCCAATGGGAGGTCCAAAAGATGAAGAACCACCACAACTAATAGAATCAAATCCACCTGATCAATCCTTAAATATAAAACCAGAGAACATTACCTTAGAGTTTGATGAATTCATAAAGACAGACAATCCAACCAGAAATATCATTATCACGCCAAGCTTGGAAAAGGATAAAATGGAGATCCTGGCCGTCAAAAATACGCTACGGATTAAACTCAATCAGGAATTAGAAGATAGCACCACCTATGTTTTTAACTTCCAAAAAAGTATACAAGACATATCAGAGAGTAATCCAGCAACGAACCTTAAGCTCGTATTCTCTACTGGGGATATGATTGACAGTCTAAAATTTTCAGGAAATTTAGCTTATGTATTTCCTCAGAAGTCTTCAGAAATAAAGGATGTTCTTGTAGGCTTATATAGAGTGGAAGATGATACCATGAATGTTTTCACAGATCCTCCATATTATATCAGCCAAGCAGATTCAGCAGGACGCTTTGAAATTACCAATATCAAGGCTGGAGAATATAGAGCTTATGCTTTTTATGATGGTAACAATACTTCAAAAGCTGAATTCAAAAGCGAGCGGTATGGATTCATTACCGATACAATTAGGATAACAAAAAACATTTCAGGAGTTCATTTTAAACTATTCAGAGGTGATCTTTCGGATTTCAAAATCAATCGATCATCCAGCATAGGAAATAATTATGATATTGTATTAAGTAAGGAACCTTCCAACTTACACGTGGAACACCCTGATTTAGGTACAAAATTATTTTATAGAATAGAAGAAAAACAGATCCGCTTATTTCACAATGATCTTAGAAACGATAGTACACAAATCAAACTTGTGGCAACTGACTCGGTAGGTTTCAAAATAGACACTACTTTGTATGCAGCATTCATGGAAAGTGAAAGAAAAGCACAAACTTTACAAGCCTCCCTGGATAACAATAAAGAGTTCATAACGTCCATCAAAACAAAAATAACTTTTAACAAACCCATTACAGAAGTCAACTACGACTCACTTTATATCCAATATGACTCTGCCTCTTTTATTGAAATAGAACCTGAATACCTGAGCTTTAAAGACAGTAGCAGGAGAACTGAATTATACTTTGACATACCTATAATTGATTCATTGAACAGCAATAATTTCAACTTTATCGCTGCAGACTCAAGCTTTGTTGATATAGAACAAGAATATAATTCCACTGCACTTAAAACCTCTTTTAAGCGCTTAATCGAGGATGATTTGGCCGATGAAATAAGTGGGAAGATATTAACTGAAGAACTCCCTATTATGGTCCAACTGATCACCACTGACGGTTATGTGGTTAAGGAAGTCTATCTAACAGAAGATACTACCTATAGCTTTAAGAAAGTAAAAGCTGGAGAATATGAATTAAGGGCTATAATTGACAGAAATGGTAACAGACAATGGGATCAAGGTAATTATTTGGAAAAAAGACAACCAGAACCAGTCTATTACTATTTTGATGAGGAAAATAAAACCAGAAAGATATTGCTCAGAGGAAGATGGACCCGTCAGGACCTTAATATTGAAAAAAGCCCAGAATCTGGCCTAGATAAGCCAAACAACAGTCTAATTGATTCCTTAGACATTAATTCAAAGCCTAAAGAAACAATGTAGATAACCATGGAATATAGTGTTGATAAGTGTATATAACCTATGGACAAAAACAGACTTATCCCGAATGTGTATCAACTTTCGGGATATTTTTTTTTGCCCTGAGGATAACCTCTATTTTGTAAACGTCTATCCACATTTATACACACACACATTCATACACATTAAACTTATTGATCATTTATACACAAAAAACCTCCATTTATAAGAACTCCTTAAATCATAAGAACTTACAAGTTGATAAACTGTGGATAGACGGTGCATTAACTATGGAAAAACTATAATTAAACTGTTGGTAAAAATACCTTATAAACTTACCCACAAATCCACAGCTTAATAACTACAATAGTTTTTTATTTAAAAAAAGAATATATATAAATATATAGGATGTGGATGAATTGAGTGAAAAAGGGACTTCATCCTCTGATATGTGATTCAAACCTTTTTGATTAATTCCTTAAATGAAACTAAAAGGTATAAGTCATTTTAAAGGGGATTTAAGCGCTTAAAAAGTTTTTGACTAACAAGGTTACGTTTTAATCATTAAAATAAAGGAGAAGGCCTTAAAATAATGAAAAACGGGCTAAACTTTGATGAAGTGATATTGAACAAAAATGAATGTCATATAGAAAAGCCATAAAAATGAATCAAAGCCGATTTGATTTTGTGCAAGGTAATTGAAAGAATAAAGTGCATTTTACTTTTACGAAAAATGAATTCAAATAAAACTGCTGAAAACAAATAAAATGGATAAATTTAAAAAATGATGATCTCTTGATCTTTGAAGATTATTAGCCTGATTTTGGAGATAGTAAGGTTTCTAAAAGAAATTACATTATGATTAAACGGTTTTTCATCTTGATGCTTTTTGCCATGGCTTTTCAAACAAGCATTGTTACGGCTCAGGATAAAATATACTTTACTGATTTTTATGTTTCGGCTGGATTTAGGAATCAAGCCTATAAAGACCTAAGTGATTATTTGGAAAATTCAGGTTACCAAACTTTTGATCAGCAAACCGCCACATTGGGAGGTGGAGTATCTTACGTGGCTATGTCGGGATTAGGTTTTTACTTGGAAACAGAGTTTAATCTTAATAGAAAGCGTTACAGCAATGAATTTGTTAATTACAGGTATTTACCTATTCATGTTACAGGTGGATTTCAGTATCATTGGAAAAATACCACATTGAATGATTGGAGATTTTATCCAAAATTCGGACTGTTTTATGGCTCGACTTCATTGGATATGATTGCCAAGGATCTCAATACAGATTTCAATGAAAATCTAATGGGAGGAATGAATACCAGTTTTATGTATCAAAGAAATTATGGTATAAATATTAGTCTCAATGCGGATAAAATTTTGGGAGCATTTTTGAAGCCGACTACTCAAGTCGGTGTATACTCCCGAATGGGCTTACAAGTGGGCTATATGCTCAATGTTTTCACAAGTGTAACCAAGCTAAGAAGAAATTTCAACCCTGCCCTTCGCAAAGATCTCATCATTTCCAATGCTCCAAAATTTAATCCAAGCGCTTTCTATATCAAGCTGAATTTTGCTATTGGAAAGTTTGAAAAAGAGCGTGAATGAGCTAATTATTTATTGACAAAATTGACTTTAAATTGATGAAAAATAGCCTTATATGGTGTTAAATTTTGGATAAACATTCAATGGGACCTAAAAAAACAAATTTATAATTTCAGCATAAAATTTAAATTACCACTTTACCAAAATGAAAAGAATATACCTACTGTTTATTGTCTTATTTGGCATTCAAAATCTAACTTTTTCCAAAACAGATACGATCAAAGTTCATAGTCAAATTATGGACAAAACCATTTCCAATCTCGTCATTACACCGGAAAGTTATGATCAATCAGAAAGCTATCCAAGTGTTTACTTATTGCATGGTGCAGGCGGCAATTTTACCTCTTGGTCTGGAATAGCTGATTTGCAGTTTTATGCAGATCTATATGACATGATCATCGTTTGCCCTGATGGTGGAAGAACCAGTTGGTACTATGATAGCCCTGTGGATCCTCAAATGCAGTATGAATCTTATGTGACTTCTGAATTGGTCGAATGGGTAGATGATCATTATGCTACAAAGCAACGGAGAGAATTCAGGGCAATTACGGGTTTAAGTATGGGAGGACATGGAGGCTTATATCTGGGATTTAGGCATCAGGATATTTTTGGAAATGTCGGAAGTACCAGTGGTGGAGTTGATATCAGACCATTTCCCAGGAACTGGGACATCTCCAAAAGATTAGGAACTTATGCCGAAAACCCTGCTACTTGGGAAAAAAATACGGTTATTAATTTGGTACATCTGCTTGATGGAAAAAGTTTGAATATAATCATTGATTGTGGTACTGCTGACTTTTTCTATGATGCCAATGTCCGCTTGCATGAGAAGTTGGAAGAAAGAAATATTCCACATGATTTTATTAGTAGACCAGGTGCTCACAATGGAGCATATTGGAAGAATTCAATTGCCTATCAATTGCTGTTTTTTAACAATAAGTTCAAGTCATTATAGTTAATTTTCTACCTCAAAGGAAGAGCACAAATGATAAGCTAATCGGAAACTAAGTAAGGTTTATTTTATTCAAAATGAGTATATTAAAATAAATGCTTACTTGGTTTTTTATCGAATAAATTACTGAATTACAGTGACTTTAATCTTATTTTTAAATCTTTAAATAAAAAATCAAATTGGGGGAATTAGTATTTTAAATGTTATAAAATAAGGATCAATCAGCAGTAATTGATATTGAAATATTCAATCATTTATAAATTTATTTATTAAGTCTAAAAAATTAAAATATCGGATTTTGTTCCATTTTAACGAGGTTATTCCATTGATTTCAAATAGGCGTTGAACTTTTACTGCTTACTATTATACCTGCTGTGACAATAAATTATGGTTGAGATACTAAAAAATATGTATTGAAAATAATGCAAAATAATCACTTTTTTGTGGAGTCTGCTTAACCTCGAAACATGTTTAAATATCTTTTTATTATATGTTAAATGACCTTATTGATAATATACTTTTAGAATATTCTTATATCCAATTGTTTGGCTTGTCCTTTGGATATTTTATGTTCCTATACTTTGGCTTGGCTCCACTGTTTTCCTTGCTTTGTAAATATTTGGCCAAAAAAGATCTCCTTCATTTGATTGATAACCGCAAGCTGAAACCAGGGCAATTAACCTTTGAAAAATGGCATTCTCTAAAATCAATTATTGTTTTTGGATTTTCAGTTGTCCCGGTCATTTATTTTATCAGAATGGGATGGATTGACCTTTTACCAGATACATGGATGAACATTTTGATAGGATTAGTCGTACTAACTCTCTGGAATGAAGTCCATTTTTTTGTGGTACATCGCATCATGCACAAGCGCTTTTTTATGAAGAATATCCATTATGTTCACCATAAATCCAGAACACCAACTGTTTATTCGGTGTATAGTTTTCATTGGTTTGAAGCATTTTTGCTAAGCACTGTACCGATCACTATTGCGCCGTTTATACCTTTTTCTATCCTTGCGATTTTTATTTATCCCTTTGTTAGCATTCTATTGAATTATGCTGGGCATTGTAATTATCGATTTGGATCGGGCAAAGGAGATAATTGGTGGTTATTTGGAACTCATCATAATAAGCACCATAGCAAAGGGAAGAAGAATTATGGCTTTGCACTGAATTTCTTGGATAGATTATTTTCCAAGCCTAATCATTAGATCATGAGTGAAGTATATATAACAAGTGCCGGTATTTTTTTACCGAACAAGCCCATTTCCAATGAGGAAATGGAAGATTATCTAGGCAGAATAAACGGGAATGACAGTCGTGCCAGAATACGTATCTTAAAGCAAAATGGGATCAAGCAGCGCTACTATGCGCTCAATAAAAATCAGGAAACCACCCATTTCAATAGTCAATTGGCTATCAATGCTGTGCAAAGTGCCTTGGAAAAAAGTAATCTGAGAACAAAGGACATAGAACTACTTTGTACGGGAACTACTCAAGGGGACTTGCCCATTCCTGGTTTTGCCAGTATGGTGCATGCAGGTTTGGATTTTGAAAGGTGTGAAATTGCCAGTTTCCAAAGCGTATGTGCTAGTGGCATGATGGCACTAAAGGATGCTTTTGCCCAAATCAAGAGTGATGAAAAGCAAAATGCCGTTTGTGTGGGCAGTGAACTGTCCAGTAGGTTATTTAAGGCTTCCCGTATTGAAGCACAAAATGTAAGTTCATTACCTTTTGATGCAGAGTTTTTACGTTGGATGCTTTCGGACGGCGCAGGTGCCTTTGTCCTCCAAAACAAAAAAAGTGAGCAGGGCATTTCTTTGAAAATTGATTGGATAGATATTAAATCCCATGCAAATGAATATCCGGTTTGTATGTTTACCGGCAAGACTGATAATCAGAATGAGCTTGAAAGAACCTGGTTGGACTATCCCAGTTATGAAGAAGCTTCCAAGGCAGGGGCCATAAATCTAAAACAGGACACCCGATTACTGGATCAAGTGGTGAAAACTGGCGTAGCTCATTATTTTGAATTGATAGATAAGGGTAAAATAAATAGGGATGAAGTGGATTGGCTTTGCTGTCACTATTCCTCGGAAGTTTTTAAGGCCCCTATAAAAGAACTTATGGAAAAGGGAGGTGGTGCTATTCCTGATGATAAATGGTTTACCAATCTCACTAGCAAAGGCAATACTGGAGCAGCATCTATTTTTATCATTTTAGAAGAGCTGATGTATGCTGGAAAGTTAAAGCATGGGGACAAAGTCCTATGCATGGTTCCAGAGAGTGGCAGATTTATTACCTCCTTTATGCAGTTGACGGTAGAAGGAATTGATAAGAAAAGTCACAAAGCTTATCCGGTTCGTGAAATTGAAGCTCCAGGTTTGGTCATTGAGAAGAATGAAACTTCTGAATGGTTGATCCGACAGCTGGCCCAAATCTGGATTGATTTTGAAACGGCCTTGTTGAAAGTGCCCATTGTCTCGAGAATCCATAAGGGGCAGTTAAGTCTCGAGGATTATAAATTGCTGTTAATGGATCTTCGTCAGCAGGTGATAGATGGTTCGCAGTGGATTTCCCGCGCAGCATCCAATATTGATATCGACTTATTTGAGCTTCGGTCTGCTTTTATCAAACATACTGCTACAGAGCATAAGGATTATCAGATGTTAGAAAGAAACTTTGAAGCACTTGGAGAGCCTCTTTCTGACATTTATTCAGGTGAGAAAAATATTGGGACAGTAGCTTTGACCTCTTTTATGTTTCAGCAAGCCAGTAAGCCCAACCCAATTGATTTGCTTGGAGCCATGTTTATCATAGAGGGAATAGGAAAACGCTTGGCAGGTTATTGGGGAGAAATGATAAAAGACCAACTGCAGCTCAAAGATAAGCAAGTATCCTTTTTTACTTATCATGGTGTGGCGGATGATAATCATTTTCATAATTTGGAGGAAGCGCTGAACCATCCAAAGATGAATCTGGAAATAGCCAAAAGGATTGCTAAGACCGCAAAAACTACTGCCAAACTGTATACCATGCAGTTGGAAGAACTAGGAAATTATTAATATGAAAGAAAAAGAATTGGATATTAGCACACATGACGAGAGAGATCCAGATCCTTGGTTGGCCTTGTATCTCGACGATAGTATTCCTATCAACAATAAAGCGAAACGGGCATTGATGAGGGACAATTCCTCCAAGTCTTCACGCTACCTCTTACCGTTTATTCAGCTATGGTCAAAAGTAGCCATGTTTTTTATACATGCTTTTAAATTTTTCTTTCCAAAAGCCTTTAACTCCTCTAAGGTATTACACCGCGTGTTGGCTTGGGGCCTTAGGAATTTTGTCAGCCCTGATGCGAATTTGCTGATATTTAGGCATTTTCATGTAGGAACGGAAATTCTCCAATTCATTGCTGGAAATGTACCTGGAGTGAAGATTGTCGGCAATCCTTTAAAACCTAGGGATTTTGAGGATATTAAAGATGATTTATTTTTAAAACATGATTTGAATCTGTACAATTTTGTCATCCATCTCAACCATCAGCTTAAAGAAAAGGCTGTTTCGATATCAAAGCCAGAAAAGATCAATCTCGAAATGATCACCGAGGATCAGTTTGATCATATTGAATTTCCGAATAGATGGACCAATGTTTTGGATTTGCGATCGGCCATTGAGCTTTTTACACCATTTTACCAGCTGTTTCTAACTTCCAATGATTTTGTAAGAGCATCCAATTCTTTGCAGCTGGATGAAACCATCGCCATTTATACCTCCCAAATTTTAGGGACGCCTGGGCATTTGGGCTTGGTGAACAATAAGCATCCGATGGTACCTGTCAGCACTTTCAGTGCAGCTTACCGATTGGTTTTACATGGTTTGGCTGCAGAAACATTGCATGAGATATTGGTAGGGGTAAAGCTCAAAAAGAATGCGGATGGGGTCATGACACCAAATTTTAGATAAAGTTCTTTAGGACAACAGTTTCAAAGCTTATCATGTAGTTGAAATGCTTAGTTTGAGATAGTATTCAGTTTTATTGGTGAGAAGTGATATTCTATTGTCAAGTTTGACTGCTTCGATGCTTCGATAAGCTCAGCAAGCTTAGGATTAAGAACAGAATTCACCTTAGTCATTGAGCTTGTTTGTCCGACAAGTAGGTCTGTCGAAATGAGCCTTTACAAATTAGGAAAACACACCTTTAAGATTATCTAGCATTATTACGATCTATTCTGAGAACTTTTTAATAGAAAATAGTATGCATGCATACAAATTTTTCTTATATTACGTTAGATCATTAAGATTGACAGTACAATGAAACCCGAGGAAACCGTAGACTTTTATATCAAGACTGCTTGGCATGCCATCTCCCGGATGTATAATCAAAAGGGGGCAGAGGAAGGCCTGACCACCTCCATTGGTTTTGTATTGATCAATATTAATTCGCACGAAGGCACCCCAGCCACCAAAATTGCCCCTTTGATGGGCTTGGAATCAAGAAGCCTTACCAGAATGCTGAAAAGTATGGAAGAGAAAGGCTTGATTTGCAGAAAGCCAGATTCAACAGATAAGCGATCGGTCCGCATATTTTTAACAGCAGAAGGAAAGCGGAAAAAGGAAATATCTATTCAGACGATCAAGGAATTTAATGAGGCCATATATAAGGAGCTCAGTAAAAAAGAACTAGATCAATTTTTTAAGGTATTTCATAAAATCAACCAAGTAATAGAACAACAACAATCTGAAATGATAAGCCCGAACGATGTTTAGGGCCAATTGCTAAAGACTATAATTTATATGAAACGAACCATTCAAAAAGTAGCTATTTTAGGTTCCGGAGTAATGGGATCCAGGATTGCCTGTCATTTTGCCAATATTGGTGTGAAGGTATTATTGCTGGATATTTTGCCCAAAGAACCCAATGAAGCAGAAGTTAAGAAAGGTCTGACCATGGAAGACAAGCCGGTCAGAAATAGGTTGGTCAATGAGGCTTTGCAAAAAAGTCTGAAATCCAAGCCTTCTCCCATCTATGATCAATCCTTTGCCTCAAGGATTCAAACCGGAAACTTTGAGGATGACCTTCCAAAAATCAAGGATTATGATTGGGTGATAGAAGTGGTGGTAGAGCGATTGGATATCAAGCAGTCGCTCTATGAAAAAGTGGAATTATATAGAAAGCCCGGGACGCTTATTACTTCCAATACATCCGGTATCCCAATGCAGATGCTCTGCCAGGGAAGAAGTGACGATTTCCAAAGTAATTTTTGTGGTACCCACTTCTTCAATCCACCTAGATATTTGCGCTTACTGGAAATCATCCCTGGCCCCAAAACCAATCCTGAAATCATTGATTTTCTAATGGGCTATGGGGATAGGTTTCTTGGCAAAGAAACGGTTTTATGTAAAGATACTCCAGCATTTATTGCCAATAGGGTAGGTGTATATGCTATTATGTCCAGTATGCATACCATTGAAAAAATGGGACTAGGCGTATCTGAGGTGGACAAGCTTACTGGGACTGTGATAGGCAGAGCTAAGTCCGCAACTTTCAGGACAATGGATGTGGTGGGGCTTGATACCATGGTGAACGTGGCTAATAATCTTCATAAGGCCCTGCAGCATGACGAATCCAAGGACCAGTTTAAGTTGCCCAAGGTGGTTCAGTTTTTATCAGAAAAAAAATGGCTGGGAGATAAAACCGGGCAAGGTTTCTTCCATATGATCCGACATAAGGATGGACGGAAGGAATTAAAGGAATTGGATTTTGAGACCCTTGAATATAAACCCGTAGAAAAGCCCAAATTCAAAGCCTTTGAAGGATCCAAAGATATTCAGGACCTTAAAAAACGAATCAGGTACCTGTTGAACTTTGATGATAAGGCAGGAGAATTTTACAGGGCCACTTTCTATGATCTGTTTAGGTATTGTTCCTTCAGGATCCCTGAAATTGCAGATGAACTATACCGAATAGACCAGGCTGTATGTGCAGGATTTGGTTGGGAATATGGCCCTTTCGAAAACTGGGATATTGTCGGAGTACAGGAGACTGTCAAAAAAATGGAAGCCGCTGATCAGCAACCCGCAGACTGGGTTTATGAGATGATCGAGGCTGGCCATGACAGCTTTTACAAAGTAGAAAATGGCAAAAGGCAATACTATGATATCCCATCAAAATCCTATAAAGAAATTCCAGGCCAGCAGGAGTTTATCCTTTTGGATACATTAAAGGCAGGAAACAAAAAAGTATGGGGCAATGCAGGTTCCACCATTTACGATATGGGCGATGGAGTGCTTGGCTTAGAATTCCATACAAAAATGAATTCCCTGGGAGCAGAGGTAGTAGAAGGAATCAACACAGCCATTTCAATGGCTGAAAAGGATTATAAAGGATTGGTCATCGGAAATGAAGGAGCCAATTTCTCAGCAGGAGCCAATTTGGCCATGATCTTTATGTACGCTGGGGATCAGGATTTTGATGAAATCAACCTCATGATTGCGCAATTCCAAAAGACCATGATGCGGGTGCGCTATAGTTCAGTTCCTGTAGTTGTTGCTCCACATAATATGGCTTTGGGTGGTGGCTGTGAAATGTCCCTTCATGCGGATTCAGTGCAGGCACATGCCGAATTGTACATGGGCTTGGTGGAATTTGGAGTAGGTGTGATTCCTGGCGGTGGCGGCACCAAGGAGATGACATTGCGTTTCTCCAACAGCATCCATAATGGAGATGTTGAGCTAAACAGATTGCAGGAAGTCTTTATGAATATTGCCACAGCTAAAGTTTCTACTTCAGCGGAGGAAGCAAGAGGACTGGGCTATTTGCAAGACAAAGATGGTATTACGCTGAATAGAAAAAGACAATTGGCTGAAGCGAAAGCTAAAGTGATTGAATTATACGATGAAGGATATACCCAACCATTGCAGCAAAGCAATATCAAGGTATTGGGTAAAACTTCACTGGCCTATTTCGAAGCAGGAATTACGGGAATGCTCTACGGATCCTATATCTCTGACCATGATGCGAAGATTGCGAGAAAGCTAGCTTGGGTAATGAGTGGTGGAGACCTATCACAAGAAACAGAAGTTAGTGAACAGTATTTACTGGACTTGGAAAGAGAGGCCTTCCTCAGCCTTACTGGCGAGCAAAAGACATTGGAAAGAATCCACAGTATTTTGTTCAAGGGTAAACCGCTTAGAAATTAGTGATGAGTATCAAGTCGCTAGTATCATTAATAGCTAGAATAAAGAGTTAAGAACAAAGAAGAAAGACTGATTATTTTTTTACTAAAACCTATTGATATGCACAATTTTAGAAATCTCAATGTTTGGCAAAAGTCGGTGGATTTGGCTGTAAAAGTTTACTTCACCACGAAGGAATTTCCTAGCGAGGAAAAGTATGGAATAGTGTCTCAAATGAGAAGGGCCAGTGTTTCGGTGCCCTCTAATATTGCTGAGGGTAGTGCCAAATCATCTAAGAAAGTATTTTGCAATTCCTTGGAGACAAGTTTAGGGGAGAGTTATGAGCTTGAAACGCAACTAGAAATAAGTAAGAGAGTTGGATTAATATCTGAGAAAGATTCTGAGTTACTTGAAAATGATCTGGTAGAAATTCAGAGAATGATCAATGGGCTCAAGTCGAAGATAGCATCCCAATCTTGATTCTTTCATCTTTATTCTTTGTTCTATAAAAACAAATGAAATTTAAAACAAAACAACATGGAAGCTTATATAGTAAACGGATATAGAACAGCAGTGGGAAAGGCCAAGAAAGGTGGTTTCCGCTTTTATAGGCCGGATGATCTGGCTACGGATGTGATCAAACATTTATTGGCCCAGACACCTGGACTGGAACCAAGTAGGGTAGACGATTTGATCGTAGGAAATGCAGTACCTGAAGCAGAACAGGGCATGCAGATGGGAAGGATGATTTCCCTGATGGCTTTGGGAAAGGTGGTGCCTGGTTTCATCATCAACCGCTATTGTGGATCAGGTCTGGAGGCGATTGCCCTGGCTACTGCCAAAATCAAATCTGGAATGGCAGATTGCATCATTGCAGGTGGAACTGAGTCCATGTCCATGGTGCCTATGATGGGCTATAAAACTTCCCTTAACTGGAAGATTGCCCAGGAACATCCAGATTATTATCTCAGTATGGGCTTAACAGCAGAAGAGCTGGCTAAAGACTATGATATCTCTCGGGAAGATTCAGATCAATTTTCAGTAACCTCACATGAAAGGGCCATCAATGCGATCAAGGAAGGAAGGTTTAAAGATGAAATTGTCCCTATACAAGTGGAAGAAACCTATGTCGATGAATCCGGCAAAAGGAAAAAAAGAACCTATACGGTAGATACTGATGAAGGGCCAAGGCCTGGAACCAATATGGATGTATTGTCCAAACTGAAACCTGCTTTTAAACAGGGAGGGCAGGTGACAGCCGGAAACTCCTCGCAAACATCTGATGGGGCATCCTTTGCCCTGGTGATGTCCGAAAGGATGGTTAAGGAACTTAACTTAGAACCTGTGGCAAGGTTGGTGAGCTATTCTGTTGCTGGTGTGGATCCAAGAATTATGGGGATTGGACCGAAGGAGGCAGTTCCAAAAGCACTTAAGCAGGCAGGGCTTAGCTTGAATGATATCAGTTTGGTGGAGCTCAACGAAGCATTTGCCGCACAGGCCTTGGCAGTGATCCGCTCTTTGGATTTGGATCCTGAAATAGTCAATGTGAATGGTGGAGCTGTTGCGCTAGGGCATCCACTAGGATGTACCGGAGCCAAACTTACTGTTCAGATGATCAATGAACTTCGCAGAAGAAAACAAAAATACGGCATGGTCACTGCCTGTGTAGGAGGTGGTCAAGGAGTAGCTGGGGTGGTTGAATTGTTGAGGTAGACACTAGACTTGAGACACTAGATTTGAGATTAATTTTCAAAGTTGATACATTATTTTTTAACAAAAACAATTGTGTTATGCATAACTATAAAGAGTTTAAAGTATGGCAAAGATCAATTAAATTGACAGTAGAGATTTATAGGGTTTCAAGATTTTTTCCTTCCGAAGAAAAGTTTGGTTTAACATCTCAAATTAGAAGATGTGCTATTTCAGTCCCTTCCAATATATCAGAGGGAGCTGGTAGAAAAAGTGATAGAGAGTTTGCTCAATTTTTGGCGGTTTCCCACGGATCTATTTGTGAGTTGGAAACCCAACTAATTGTAGCAAAAGACCTTGAATTTATTGAAAGTAATGATTTTGATATACTTTCAGAAGAAATCAATGAGTTGCAAAAGATGCTTTATACACTGATTTTAAAATTTGAAGACTAGGTCTAGTGTCTAAAGTCTTATATCTAAAATCTAAAATAACATGGAAACAACAAAGAAAAATACCATCAACGGCGGGGAGTTTTTGATTAGGGAAACGGAAGCCAAGGACATATTTATTCCTGCGGAATTTTCAGAGGAGCAGCGCATGATGGCGCAGGCTTGCCAGGATTTTATCGATACGGAGATCTTAAGCAAGGTAGAAGAGATCGACAGTATGAAGGATCCTGAATTGGTACCGGGCATTCTTAAAAAAGCCGGTGAACTGGGCTTGCTGGGCATTTCTGTTCCGGAAGCTTACCAAGGATTGGGTATGAGTTTCAATACTTCCATGTTGATTGCAGATATAATGGGTGCTGCAGGATCTTTTTCCACTACCTATGGTGCACACACGGGTATCGGTACATTGCCGATCCTCTTTTATGGTACCGAGGAGCAAAAGGAAAAATACCTGCCCAAGCTCGCGACTGGGGAATGGGCTGCCTGTTACTGTCTGACAGAGCCAGATGCTGGATCCGATGCCAATAGTGGAAAGACCAAAGCTACCCTCACCGAAGATGGTAAACATTATTTGCTTAATGGGCAGAAGATGTGGATCTCCAATGGAGGATTTGCGGACCTGTTTATCGTCTTTGCCAAAATAGAGGATGATAAGAACTTAACAGCCTTTATCATAGAAAAAGATTTTGGTGGAATTACCATGAACGAGGAGGAGAAAAAGATGGGAATCAAGGGTTCTTCCACCCGTCAGGTATTTTTCAATGATTGCAAGGTGCCTGTTGAAAATATGCTTTCCGATCGACAAAACGGATTTAAGATCGCAGTAAATATCCTGAATATAGGCAGGGTTAAATTGGGCGCAGGTGTTTTGGGTGGTTGCAGGTTGGTGCTAAAAAATGCCCTGACTTACTCTTCTGAAAGAAAGCAATTTGGCTTATCCATCAATACTTTTGGTGCCATAAAATCTAAATTGGCAGAAATGGCAGCTAAGACCTATGTCAGTGAATCCCTTTCCTATCGATTGGGACAGAATATTGAAGATCGTATAGATGCCTTGATTGCTGAGGGCATGGATGTCAATAAAGCCAAATTGAAAGGAGTGGAGCAGTTTGCCATGGAATGTGCCATTTCCAAAATCCATGGTTCAGAGGTTTTAGATTATGTAGTAGACCAGGGGGTACAGATTTATGGCGGTATGGGGTATTCGGCGGATGCACCTATGGAACGTGCTTATAGGGATGCAAGGATATCCAGGATTTATGAAGGTACTAATGAAATCAACAGGATGTTGATGGTGGGCATGCTCTTGAAGCGGGCAATGAAAGGTGAAATCAACCTTTTTGATCCAGCAAAGGCTGTTTCTGAGGAATTGACCTCTGTGCCATCCTTTGAAACTATAGATACTTCGGAGTTATTTGCCGCAGAAAAGGCTGTTTTGAAAAAATTGAAAAAGGTATTTTTGATGATAGGTGGCAAGGCTGCACAAAGTTTGCAAGCGAAAATAGAGGAAGAGCAGGAAATCATGATGAACTTGGCTGATATCATGATTGAAATATATGCTGTAGAATCAGCTTTGCTAAGAACTGAGAAGAGAGTAGGCTTGAAAGGGGAAGAGGCATGCAAGCAGCAAATTGCTATGGTGCAAGTTTACTTAACCGAGGCAGTCAATAAGATACAATCTGCAGGCAAAGAAGCCATTGCAGCTTTCACTTCAGGAGATGAGCAAAAAGTGATGTTGATGGGGCTAAAACGCTTTACCAAAATGGACCCTTATAATACCAAGGAGCTAAGAAGGCAAATAGCAGATGATATGATCTCAAAAGGAAAGTACGCTTATTTTGAGTAAAATGAGTAAGGTATAGAAAGTCTTGAGATTTGAGTTTAGAAATGTTGTCCCGCTGTCTTAGACGCGGGACTTTTTTATACTTAGTGTTAATGGTTAAGCCGAGAGGATATTCTTCGCCAACTTATTAAGTAAGATCAATTTCCTTGAACTAAACAGGTTTATGATTGTTCTAAATATGCTATGAAAAATAGTATAGAATTATAAGATAATTACCAAAAATTGATAAGTAACTGATATGCAAAATTTTGAGTTTAAAAACCCCACAAAAATAATTTTTGGAAAAGGGCAAATGCAAAAGCTTGCTGAGGAAATTCCTTCTGGAGCGAAAATATTGATGACCTATGGAGGTGGTAGTATTAAGAAGAATGGAATTTACGAATCAGTAAAAGAAGCCTTAAAGGATTATGAGCTAATTGAGTTTGGTGGAATTCCAGCCAATCCAGAATATGCTGGTCTGTTGGAGGCTTTGGAGATAATTAAAAAAGAAAATATTACCTATATGTTGGCTGTAGGAGGTGGGTCGGTAATCGATGCAACCAAATTCCTTTCTTCTGCTGCCTTGTTTGAAGGTGAGGAACCTTGGGATATTTTGGCCAAGAAAATCAGGACAGAAAAAGGCTTGCCCTTTGGAACGGTTTTAACCATTCCTGCAACTGGTTCTGAGTCCAATTCGGGTTCCGTTATTTCCAATAAAATCACCAAAGAGAAACTAAGTATGGGCGGGCCAGGCTTATTTCCACAGTTTTCAATTTTGGATCCAACAGTTGTGAAATCTCTTCCCCAAAGACAAATTGCCAATGGTATTGCCGATGCATTTACTCATGTCTTGGAACAATACATGACCTATCCCGCGGATGCCTATTTACAGGACAGATTTGCAGAAAGTATACTACAAACCTTAATTGAAGTGGCACCAAGAGTAATGCAAGATCCAGGAGATTATAATGCGGCAGCAAATTTTATGTGGTCATGCACCATGGCCTTGAATGGTTTGATCCAAAAAGGAGTACCTACCGACTGGGCCATTCACGCCATGGGACATGAATTAACAGCCCTTTATGGGATTGATCATGCCAGAACTTTGGCTATCCTTACCTCCAGTCATTACCAGTACAATTTTGAAAAGAAAAAGGCAAAGCTTGCCCAGTATGCCGAAAGAGTTTGGGGAGTTGCTCAGGGAAGTGAAGGGGAAAAGGCTAATGCAGGGATTCAGAAAACGGATGAGTTTTTCCATTCTTTAGGAATTGAGACTAAGCTTTCTGCTTATGTAGATGATTATAGCAAAACTGCCCAAGAAATTGCGGCAAGATTTACTGATCGAGGTTGGCTTGGACTTGGAGAACATAAGGATATTTCACCGGAGGATGTTAAGAAAATTGTAGAGTCGGCTTACTAGCAAAGTGGAGACAAAACAATGGTTATTTACCCTGAAGAGATTTATTTCTCTTCAGGGTATTTTTTTAACTTACTTTTTATGATTCTATGTAATTAGGATTGAATTTGCTAAATTATTTGACTGAAAAGAGAATAATTGAATGGATATTTCATTTATTTAAGCCTAAAATACCTGCTATAATACCCACCTTATTTACAAACATTAGTGTCATGAACAGAAAAGAATTTTTGATACAATCGGGCATATTAGGCTCTTCCATGCTTTTATTTAGTGGATTTACTATTCTTAATAGGGAAGGAAAACCTAGTTTAAAACCTTTGGATATTTCAGCTCCCTTGGATGGTGAAGATCTTTTTAGTTATATCAATAGAAAATCGGGAAAGTATAATTTAGACCTTTATAGGCAATTGCTTGGCGCTGCCAATGAGTTCAAAGAAGGTGACCAAACCTTGGGCATAGCTGCCAAAGATGGGGCTTCCCGAAATCATGCTCGCACGCTCTTAGGAAATACACCATTGGGTGAGATCAATAAGCATGTAATTTATAAGGATGATCAGCTTGATTTGATCATGAATACCACTGATTCAGCAAAGAGAACAGAACTGGACAGCTGGACCATGGCAGAGCTCAAGGATTTTTTGCTTGAGAATGATGAAAGGGCAATAAAAGAGATCATGCCAGGTCTGAGCAGCGATGTGATTGGCTGTGTGGCCAAACTCATGAGTAATGACGAGTTGATACAAATAAGCCAAAAAGTTTTCAATCCATTGCCCAATAGTAAAATTGGCAGTAAAGGATATATGAGTGCAAGGGTCCAGCCCAATTCCCCTACCGATAATCCAGAAGATATCATTTGGCAGGTTTTCGATGCCTGGTCCTATGGGGTAGGCGATTTGGTTTTAGGAACTAACCCCGTTTCCTCGGAGGTGGATTCTGTAGCCAAAATTGAAGCAGCTCTTTTTGATATTTTGACCACTTTTGGCTTGGAAAGCACCATGCCAAATTGTGTGCTCTCGCATATAGATGTGCAGGCTGAAGTAGAAGAAAAACAGCCTGGAACTACTGGAATCTGGTTTCAGAGTTTGGCAGGAACCGTGAATGCCAATAAGACCTTTGATGTGAGCATTGATAAAATGATGGACCATCTGGCCAAGCGAGACGGACAATATGGCCTTTATGCTGAGACTGGTCAAGGGGCAGATTTTACCAATGGACATGGTGAGGGCTTCGATATGGTCTTGCATGAATCCAGGAAGTATGGGTTTATTCGGGCCCTAAAAGCAAAAATGGAGGAAGGAAAAACCGAAGATCAAATTCCTTGGGTACATGTAAATGATGTGGCCGGTTTTATTGGCCCTGAAGTTTTTAAAAGCAAGGAACAGCTAGTCAGATGCTGCCTTGAGGATACCTTTATGGGCAAATTACATGGCTTATGCATTGGTCTAGATGTGTGTTCTACTTTGCATATGGATGTCGACCTCAATGATTTGGATTGGTGCATTGAACAGATCATGCCGGCCAATCCTGCTTATTTGATGGCTTTGCCGACCAAAAATGACCCAATGCTCAGCTATTTGACCACTGGCTTTAACAATCATGTCAAAGTCCGTGAGCAGTTTGGCTATAAAGTCAACGATGCCATGTGGGATTTCTTTAAAAGAATAGGGGTGATTGGGAGTGACAATAAACCTACTGTTCACTTTGGTGACCCTACTTGGGTATATTATCAATATTGCTTGGCAAAGGGAGATCTAAGAAGTCGCGAAGAAATCTTTGCCGATGGCAAGCGAAAAATAGTGGCCATTAGAGAAAGGGGAGTGCCTATTGCTGAAGGCTATGGAGAGAATATATGGGACTTGGAACCACAGTTGGCCAAACAGGTGGATGAACTGTATGAGGATGCAAAGGTAAGTTTATGGACAGAGATGCCAGAGATTTTCGTCAAGGGAATTCCGTCTGCAGTGCCTATCCTTACCCAATCTATCGACAGAAAAGATTATGTATATCATCCAGAATCAGGTGAGCAGCTAAGCAAGGAAGCAATAAAAAGTCTTAGAGAAATAAAATCCAAATGGAAGGGAAATAGCCCAGACTTACAACTGGTGATTTCAGATGGGTTAAATGCTAGGGCTTTGATGGACGAAGGACATTTAGGGACATTCCTGGGAATGCTAAAAAGTACCTTGGAGCGTGAGGGATATACTATTTCAGATGAAAATATTGTCATCCGTCATGGCCGGGTTCGCGCAGGTTATGCTTGTGGTGAATTATTGTTTGGAAATGAAAGTGAGCCAAATTCCTGTAAAAGTATTTTGCATATTATAGGTGAAAGGCCAGGGTCTGGACACCATAATTTTTCAGTTTATCTTACAGCTGCTCCATCTGGGGTCTGGTCTAATAAAGGGGAGGTGGACCATAATATTTCCAGGGTGGTTTCTGGAATATCCGATAGTTCACTGGTACCAGGTAGGGCTGCTAAAGAAACAGTAAATATTCTTGGACAAATGATCGCTAAGTGGACTTGATAACTAGTTAACTTTTAATTTTATTGGGAAACAGTTAACTTTGTATAGTTTACTGTTTATCAATGAATTATAGGTGTTTTGTCATATGGATTTTTATTATTGGCTTTCCGCTAATAGGCTTTGGACAATCAGAAGCCGTGGATGAGGAAGGCATGAGTCTGCCTGAGTTTTCATTGGTAGATTTGGAAGGCAATACTTTTACTGATGAAGATTTCAGAGGGAGTTATTTGGTGCTACATATAGCTACTACCTGGTGTCCTTTTTGCAATGCAGAAGCCCCCTATCTGCAAGAATTAGCTGAAGATTATCAGGATAGAAATGTAAAGGTTTTGATTATAGATGTGAAGGAACCCCAAGGATTGGTAAAGGAGAAACTTCAAGATAGATTTAATTTTACCTTTCCGGTCTTACTGGATGAGGATGGAAAAGTCGCTGCCAGTTTTGCCCCAAAAGATGCTTTACCGGATTTGGCAAGGGATGAAGTAATGTTGGCTTCCAATATGCTGATCGATAAAGAGGGAAAAATCAGGTTCATGTCTCTTTTGGATTCCAAAAATTTTGATGCTAAGCTTGTGGCTTTAAAGGCTAAATTGGATGAGGTCTTGGAGGAGGATTAGTTTATGCTGTCTTGCATTGTTTTTGTTGTCTTCTAATACAGTTCAGGAAAAACATTGGCTGACATTTTTATCGCAAGAAATAAACTTAAATGCCAATGCTGAATTTATTGAACTTGTTTTTCAGATTGATCCGGATATGCATATTCAGGCAAATAAATTAACAGACCCTAATTTGATACCTACTAAAATATCCATTGATTGGCCAGCCAAATTAGAAGTAAGTCCACCTCAATATCCCAATCAAAAAATCATGAGGTTGAAGGGAAGTGAAAAAGAACTACAGGTTTTTTCAGGAAAATTTACGGTGAAGTATCCAATTTCCCATAGGCCTGCAGGCGTTTATACAATTAGAGGAAAAATGCATTATCAAGCATGTAATGAATACAAATGTTTCTTTCCACGAACCCTTAATTTCCGTTTCTTATTAAATATTGATTAGCGTTAATTTAGGTCGCTAGTGGATTTTCAGAAATATATATAAAAAGGTAAAAAAAAGCCCTGTAACTTTTTAATAGTTACAGGGCAAATTTATTGATTAGGAATGGAGTTATTTTCCTAATATATCCATGCTTGCTACATAAAAATTACGGTCTACTTTTATATTAGCTTGCTTGGATTCAAGTTCAAGTGATTTCCATTCCGTTGTTGGTTTTAGCCATTTTTCCTTTCCGTCGATCCATATTTTGACAGGCATATTAAAGCCTAATACAGAATTTTCCCATCGGTAAGAGATTGCACCGTCTTTAACTGTATAGCTGAATACTGGGATTTTGGTGTTCCTTAAGTATTGATCAAAGACTGTACTAAGATCTAATCCTGCTTTTTCGCTGATATAATTTTCAACCTGTCTGCTTGTGACCGTTTGATGATAAAATTCCCTATTGAGGCCTCTTAGTATTCCACGCCACTTTTCATCATCATTTATGATCTGCCTGATAGTATGTAATAGGTTAGCTCCCTTATAATACATGTCTCCAGAACCTTCATAATTGACCCCATATTTTCCAATTATCGGACGGTCATTATTGATGGCCATGCGTGTGCCCAAAACATAATCACTAGCAGCTTCAGTGCCATAGAAATAATCTAGGAACAGGCTTTCAGAATAGGCGGTAAAACCTTCATGCACCCACATATCAGCCACATCTCTATTGGTGATATTATTGGCAAACCATTCATGTCCTGATTCGTGAATGATAATAAAATCAAACTTCAAGCCCCAGCCAGTACCACTTAGATCACGTCCCAAATAGCCGTTTTCATAGCCATTTCCATAGGTTACAGAGCTTTGGTGTTCCATTCCTAAATAAGGGACTTCCACTAATTTATAGCCATCTTCATAAAAGGGATAAGGGCCAAACCAATATTCGAAGGCTTCCATCATGCGGACAGCATCCTTAAATTGTTTTTTGGCCTTTGAGAGATTTTCACGCAGGACATAATAGTCCATATCCAGTTCACCTTTTTCTCCTTGGTATTTTTCTGAGAAATGAACGTAATCCCCGATATTGATATTGATACCATAATTATTGATGGGGTTTTCCACTTTCCAGGTGTAGGTTTTTGTATTGGCTTTTCTGTTGCGTTCGGTCTTGATGAGGTGACCATTGGAGACATCCATTAAATTCTTGGGCACTTCTACTTTTATGATGGCACCATTATCCGGTTCATCAGATGGATGATCTTTATTAGGCCACCAAACGCTTGACCCTATACCTTGATTGGCATTGGCGATAAATGGTAGACCATTACTGTCTTTTTGCCAAGTGAGTCCTCCATCCCAAGGAGGTCTAATAGCTACTGTAGGTCTTCCAGAAAAGTGGAAAGTGATTTCATAATTTTCACCAATAGTTTGTTCTTCTTTTAAACTGATGAAATGTGCATTACCATCATGTTCTATTTCAAGTTCTTTGCCATTTTGAACAGCTTTACTTAGCTTCATAGGAGGCTGAAGATCAATCTGGAGCTTCTTTTTCTCTCCTTTGACTTGATAGGTCATGGTGTTGGTTCCCGAGACAGATTGTTTCTCAGGGTCTACCTTAATATCCAATAAATAATGCTGTAGGTCCCACCAGGCCCTTTCTTGGGTGATAGAACCCCTTAAAGTGTCCTGTCTGGTGAATGCTCCATCATGAGGAAAAAGTTGGGCATTTGCAGATAGACTACAAAGTAGTAAAGCTGCTATAGGCAGCTGTTTTATCCATTTCATATCCATTAAAATTGGGTTTCTATTCAACTTTAAGTTTACTAAGGTACTTTTTATTGACCATATGAGAGAACGTAATTTTTATAAATGTGTTAAGTGGCATGGAAAAGAATATTTTCGTACCTGATAAAGATATAGGTAGAATATTTCAATTCATTTCATATTTGTCATAGTAACCCATAATTTACAAAATCTAATGCAAGGCCCTAGGATTATTCATAGTCAAGAAAAGCATTTTATAGGAATGCATCTAAACATGTCCCTTTCTGAGAATAAAACATTTGAGCTCTGGAAAAGATTTATGCCGAGAAGGAAGGAACTGGAAGTTCATTTAGGAAATGAGCTTTTTTCCATAGATGTTTATCCAGAAGATTATTTTAAGGCTTATGATCCCTCTTTGGTTTTTCAAAAATGGGCAGCTGTGGAGGTGGCAATTGGATATACTTTTCCTGAAGGTATGGAAGCCCTAACTACTCCAGAAGGATTATATGCCGCTTTTGTCCATAAGGGACTCGCTAGTGAAGGGGCTAAAACCTATCAATATATTTTTAATGTTTGGTTGCCGCAATCAAAATACCAATTGGACGAGCGTCCTCATTTCGCAGTAATGGGAGATAAATACAAAAATGATGATCCCAATTCTGAGGAGGAGATTTGGGTTCCAGTTGTAGAAAAGTAATAATCGACTTTCTCAATTTTTGTTGTGCGGAGCTTATGTTTATCTATTCATTTTATCCGTCGAATTCTTGATTAACTAATAATTTATCTTAAAATACTGATTTCAAGCTGCTTATTTTTTATATTAGGTACACCTATGCCAGTATGAACCTAAATGCTTTTCTATTATGAAAAAATCAGTATTTGTCCTATTATTTTTAATAGGCTGTATGGGAACGACCATTGCCCAAACCTTTAAAGCCGATGATATTAATATTGAGTATGAACGGTATGTATTGCCAAATGGTCTGCGGCTTTTGGTACATGAAGATCATAAAGCGCCAATTGTAGCCGTCAATGTTTGGTACCATGTAGGATCCAAAAATGAAAAACCCGGAAAGAGTGGTTTTGCCCACTTATTTGAGCACTTGATGTTCAATGGCTCTGAAAATTTTGACGATGATTACTTTCAGGCTATAGAAAGGATAGGCGGGACGGATGTAAATGGAACCACCAATACTGATCGTACCAATTATTTTCAAAATGTGCCTGTAGCGGCTTTGGATCAAGTCCTCTTTTTAGAGTCCGACAGAATGGGACATTTATTGGGCGTTATCGATCAGGAAGTGTTGGATGAGCAACGGGGAGTGGTGCAGAATGAGAAAAGGCAAGGTGAAAATCAACCTTATGGTATGCAGTGGGATTATATTACCAAAGCCATGTATCCTAAAGGACATCCATATTCTTGGACGGTCATTGGAGAAATGGAAGATTTAAATGCGGCTACTGTCGATGATGTACATGAATGGTTCAAATCCTACTATGGTGCTGCCAATGCTGTGATAGCCATTGCAGGAGATATAGAGCCGGATGATGTTTATCAAAGGGTGTTGAAATATTTTGGTGATATTCCGGCCGGTCAAACGGTGGAGCGACAAGAAGTAAATATTCCCGTACATGCCAGGGATTCCTATCAGGTTTATGAAGACCGTGTACCAGAAAGTAGGGTGCTTTTTGCATGGAATAGCCCACAGTTCGGGGATAGGGAGGATATTCATTTTGATTTGATTGCGGCCTTACTGAGTAGTGGTAAGAGCAGTAGATTATACAAAAGGTTGGTTTATGAAGATCAATTGGCTAGTCAGGTGCAAGCTTTCCAAGCCTCATCAGAAATCGCGAGCCGATTTATCACTTATGCCAATGTAAGGCCTGGGGAGGATGTTCAGGAAGTCAGAAAAATCATGATGCAGGAAATAGAAAGGTTGGTGAATGAAGGTCCGACTGAAGAGGAACTCAAACGTGTAAAGGCGGCTTATTTTGCCAATTTTATTAAAGGAATGGAACGTATTGGTGGTTTTGGAGGCATTTCTGATATTTTAGCTTCTAATGAAACCTATTTTGGGGATGCATCTTATTATAAAACGGTATTGCAATATGTGGAAGAAGCGACTGTAGCTGATGTTAAGGCCACAGCCAAAGAATGGTTGAGCCAAGGCAAACATACACTGGTATGTAATCCCTTCCCTGATTATACAGTTAGTGAGGGGGCAGTAGATCGCTCATCATTGCCACCTTTGGGGGCGCCGAAAAGTTCCAAATTCCCTGACCTTCAAAAAGCTGAACTTTCAAATGGGATGAAAATCATTCTTGCTCAGAGGACAGGAGTTCCCACCTTGGCCATGAGTTTAATGTTTGATGCTGGATATAAATCGGATTATTTGTCTAAAGCCGGTACTGCTTCATTGGCCATGAACCTTATGGATGAGGGAACTAAAAATATGGGGACACTGGAGATCAGTGAAAAATTACAAATGCTCGGTGCCAGCTTGAATACAGGGTCCGATATGGATATATCTTCTGTCAGCATGACCACCTTAAAACCAACCTTGGATGAAAGCTTGGATCTTTTTGCTGATGTAGTGCTTAACCCGGCCTTTGCCGAGAAGGAGTTTGAGCGCTTGAAGCAGGAACAGCTGAATAATATCAAACGTGAAAAATCCCAACCAGTGCCTATGGCCCTAAGGGTAATGAATAGGTATTTATATGGTGAAAATCATCCATATAGTAATCCTTATTCAGGAACAGGATATGAAAATACGGTTGCCGAACTGAGCAGGGATGATATAGTGGACTTTTATCAGACATGGATCAAACCTAATAATGCAACATTGGTGATTACTGGTGATGTGGAAATGGCAGAGCTCAAATCTAAATTGGAAGCTGTTTTCAAAAATTGGAAGAAAGGGAATGTGCCCAACATAAGCTTCAAGAAACCTGAAACTAATACCAAGAATACACTGTATTTGATGGACAGGCCAGAATCCCAGCAATCTGTGATCATTGCTGGAAACTTAATTGATAAGTATGGGGATATTTCTGAAATCGCCCGTGAGCAGATGATCAATATTCTCGGTGGCGAATTTACTTCCCGCATCAATATGAATTTAAGAGAGGATAAACACTGGGCTTATGGGGCCTTTGGTTTGGTATTGAATGCAGAGCATGAGCGTCCTTTCTTGGTTTATGCGCCGGTTCAAACAGATAAGTCTGCCGAATCCATTCAGGAATTGAAAAAGGAGTTGACACAATTTATAGGTGACAAACCAGCTACTGAAGAAGAATTGGAAAAAGTTAAAAACAACCAAGTTTTGGCTTTGCCAGGCCAGTGGGAGACCAATTCATCCGTAAATGGATCTTTGTATAATTTGGTGAAGTACAATCTTCCTGAAGATTATTATCAGAAATATGATGCCAATGTTAGGAACCTTAACCTTTCTGATGTGAAGAAAGTAAGTGAGCAGGTAGTCCAACCAGAAAATGTCAATTGGTTTGTGGTAGGAGATAAGGAAAAAATAATAGATAAGTTGGAAAGCTTGGGCTTTGATCAGATTGTGGAGATTGATACCGACGGGAATCCAGTTAAAAAGGAGATGCCTAAAATTCCTCAGGAGGGGGACAAATGATGAAGTGTTTTGATTAAATCATTAAGTGCCTGGTTCTTATTAGGATCAGGCACTTTTTAATTTCTGGTAAAGGATGAAAAGACCTTTATCATATCCCTACTGTTCCCTTTGCGCTCTTAATAGCATCTTTGAGACCTTTTCGCGGAACACGTAGAATCCTTTTTATAATAAGGTTTTACCTAATTAAACACTCCAAAAAGCCAAATTTGTCTAAAAAAGGGATAAAAATATAATTTTGGAAAGTTTTTCAATATCTGGCGAATCAACCATTTTATCAGACCAAGATAACTTTGAACCTATGGTTGATTTATCCTTAAAATTGTATTAAAAAGAAGGTTGTATTATATTATTTATATGTTTTGTTAAATATAATATATAAAAAATAATAAATATTTCATTTAATATGTTTGTGATTTTGAAATATGTAAAATATTGTAAAAATATGTTTATTAATAATATTAATTGTGTATTTGTTATTTTTTCAAAATAATATATTTTTATATATCCGTGTTTGTATTGACATTGACTTCCTGTTATTCTGAAAAATGTTATATTTGCATTTATGGATAGAGAAGAAATTAATTCCGAAATTCACAAAATCATTGATAAACTACCTAGCGAGATCTTTGAAGATTTAGATGTAGTGACAGATAATCAGGATAAACACAAGACCAAACTCCTTCGCTTTTCTCACAGCCTAAATAAGATTTTAAGAGAGGATAAAAAAGTTTTCAAAAAGCTTATCAAGTAATTTTCATATCAAAATTGCTATTTGGGATGGTCTGAAAATTAGTATTTAGCCTCCCTGATATTTAAATTAGTTTTTGGATCAGTGGACAATTTTGCCTATCTCTCAATAGGTGATGAGAGAGTACATCCTAATAAAACCAAATTACCAATAGTTTGTACATAATTAACCAAAACTATCCCTGAGCTCTTTTTGCCTAGATTCTTAAGGTTTATTTGGCTATTTTTATTATTGACCTGTTTTGCCTTTTTAACCAATACCAAATAAACTGATGAAAAAGAGATTATTGATCATGGCTTGGCTGATGGCTTCATTGCCATTTTTTTCCATTGCCCAAGATTCCCAACTAACTATAGACCGCATTTATTCTGGAGAATTCTCTCAAAAGGGTCTTCCTACCTTGCAGTGGGTAGATGAAGGAGAGGCTTATGCTGTAGTGGAGAGAAATGCTTCCGGTCAACCTGAGATTGCAAAATATGTCACTCAAAGTGGAGAAAGGAGTCTACTGGTGGAAGCTGTAGATTTGATTCCTGAGGGATCAGATAGGACTATTGGCACGGAAAGCTTCAATTTCAGTCCGGATAAATCCAAACTTTTGATTTTTACCAATTCCTCAAGGGTGTGGCGTGCTAATACCAAAGGGGATTATTGGGTGTTGGATTTGGAGACCAAAGAGCTGAATCAACTGGGTAAGGAGTTTCCAGCATCTTCGTTGATGTTTGCCAAATTTTCCGAAGATCAATCCAAGGCCGCCTATGTGCATGATTTCAACCTTTATGTGGAGGAGCTTGAAACAGGCAAAGTTACCCAGTTGACCAATACAGGAGGTCAAGATATCATCAATGGAACCTTTGATTGGGCCTATGAGGAAGAGTTTGGGGCCCGTGATGGATTTCGTTGGAGTCCATCTGGAGAGCAGCTGGCCTTTTGGAACTTTGATATTTCCAATGTGGGAACTTTCTATATGATCAATAATACGGATTCTGTTTATTCTAAGCCAATTCCATTACAGTATCCAAAGGTAGGTCAGGATCCATCTTCAGTGAAAATAGGTGTGGTGGACTTAGCCACAGATGAAATCCGTTGGGTTCCGGTTCCTGGATCTTCTGTTCAAAATTATTTGCCTGGGATGCAATGGATAGATGGGCAAACCTTGTTGATCCAACAATTGAACAGGCACCAGAATAAGTTAACAATTTGGACTTATGATGTAAAAACTGAGGAGCTCAAAGAAATTTATTCAGAGAATGAGGATACTTGGGTAGACATTTATTATCCTGACGTATCAGCAGGTGGCTGGGAAGAAAATGACCTGAAACTGGTGGATGGAAATTTAGCATTCCTACGTATGACAGAGAATGATGGTTGGAGACATATTTATAAGGTGGAAATTGCTAGTGGAAAAAAGACTTTGCTCACACCTACTGATTTTGATGTGGCTAGCATTGCTGGTATGACTGATAAGGAAATCTATTTTCATGCTTCACCAGAGAATACCGCACAGCGTTATTTGTATAAGGTAGACTTAAAAGGTAAGGCAAAAAGCAGTAGACTAACTCCAGAAGAATTTGCTGGAATCAACGTTTATAACTGTGCACCTAATGGTGAATACGCTATTTTAAGCCACAGCGAAGCTTTGTCTCCAAATACTTATCATTTGATTGGTTTGAAGAAGCATGATGAAGTGAGAACCATGGAAGCTAATTTGGAATATAAGGAGCAACTAGAAAGCATTGACTTGCCTGAGGTGGAGTTTTTCCAAGTGGATATTGAGGGTGATATAGCGATAGATGGCCGAATGATCAAGCCGGTAGATTTCAATCCAAATAAGCAATATCCTGTATTATTCCATGTTTATGGAGAGCCTTGGGGAGCTGTGGCTACTGATAATTTTGTTGGTCTTTGGAATATCATGCTGGCGCAAAAGGGTTATGTAATTATTGACATGGACAACAGAGGTACACCATGTTTGAAAGGCAGTGAATGGAGAAAGAGTATATATAGGAAAGTGGGAGTGATCAATGCAGATGACCAGGCTAAGGCAGCCAAAGAAGTTTTTAAGACTTTTGACTTTATAGATCCAGAAAGAGTGGCAGTTTGGGGCTGGAGCGGTGGAGGTTCCATGACCCAAAACCTGCTTTTCAAGTACCCTGAAATTTACCAAACAGGTTTGGCTGTAGCAGGAGTTTCCTTTCAATTGATCTATGATAATATTTACCAAGAGCGCTATATGGGATTACCTCAGGAAAATCCCGAGGATTTCCTTAATGGTTCACCTATTACTTATGCCAATGGACTGCAGGGGAATTTATTATTAGTGCATGGTACCAATGACGATAATGTGCATTACCAAAGTCAGGAGTTATTGGTCAATGAATTGATCCGGCAAAACAAGCAATTTGAGATGATGGCTTATCCAAACCGTTCTCATGGGATTTATGAAGGAGCCAACACAAGAAAACATTTGTATACGTTATTGACCAACTATTTGATGAAGCATACTCCGGTCAATGAGTAGTAGATACCTATAATATTTATTAAAATTATTTGGGCCTCGACTCCATACGGTAGACATCTTTTTTGTCTGTCCGAGCTGAGTCGTGGCCATTATTTTTTCTTTGGAATATAATTAATATCCAATATAAATCCCCACAATTACAGCCAATGCTCCTAAGGCCAGCATTATCAAGGTCAGTTTTAGCGCAAAGCCCAACCATTTATTGAAAGAAATGCCCGCAACACTTATAATGGCCATCAAGGCACCATTGGTAGGAATAATCATATCCATCATTACTGCACCATATTGATAGGCCAGCACACATACCTGTCTTGAGATTCCAACTAGGTCAGACAGTGGGGCCAGTATAGGCATGGTCATGATGGCTTGGGCTGAATAACTCGGGACAGGAAAGTGTAGTATTGCCTGGGCTACCAACATGGAAACAGCAGCAAAACTTTTTGGGAAATACTGTAATGGGGTGAACAGTTCATAAATGATGGTATCTATAATCAAGCCCTGTTTAAGAATCAGGGTAATGCTATTAGCCAAACCCATTATGATCGCCGCAAAGGTCATTTCTTTAAAACCTGAAATATATGCCTCTGCTGTTCCATTGAAACCCAAGCCGCCCACAAGACCGGCAATAATTCCCAAAACAAAAAACTCAGCAGACATTTCATTAAAGCCCCAATCCAATATTAACAGTCCATAAATAACTATGATAAAGGCCAGGGCAGTAAGCATAAGTATTACGATATTCCTGGCTTTCATCTTATGCTTTTCGTCTGATTCTTCCTTTAGCTTTTCTACTTTATTATTATTGGCATAACGAATGATCAGGCCTGTCCAAAGTATATAGGCCAAAACAAGAATTATGATCCTATAAACACTTCCAGAGAAAAGCGGTAACTCAGCCGTCTTTTGGGCCATTCCTACAGCAAAGGGATTCATGGGGCTAAAGGAAGAACCTACCACTGCAGATCCATAGCTGATTCCTACAGCTACTAGGGCATTATAGCCTAAACGGTGGGCAAAAAATAACAATACTGGGGTCATGGCAATTATTTCTTCCTGAAGTCCATTGAGGGCTCCTCCAGTAGTGAATAATAGCGAAATCACCGCCAAGGCCGTGGATTCTTTTCCCGTAAGTTTTTCGGTTATATAATGTATCCCATCCCTAAATGCCCCAGTTTTATCCACCACGTAAAAAGCACCTCCGAGTAGGAGTATTAGTGCAATTAATTCCGCTCTCCCAATAATACCTTCAGGAATGGATAATAGAATTTGCCCGATTTTTAACGGTTCAGCTTCTATTTCTCTGTAGGAATCAGGAACCACAGTAACATAGCTGAGATCGGGGTTTTCTATCCGTTGGTATTCCCCTTTGGGCAGTAAATAGGTTAGAATACTTACAAAAAGAATAAAGCCCAGCATAATGACGAGGGCATTAGGGAATTTTCTCATATTCAGGCGGGTTGGATATTATAAATTAATAAATAATCCATAAAGTTTAATATATACGCAGGGGTATCGCTTTTAAACTATCAAAAATTTGATGTCAGCCCAGGCTAAACATTGGACTTCGGCACTAACTGGTGGTTAGACAGGTCCGCTCGGTCTGGCACCTTGATTTAAATAACATCATTGGCTTAAAACGATTTCCCTGAACATACACAGCGGTACTTATCTTTGATTTGAATATTGAGATCAGATTAAAATAAACCTAAGATCCGCTTCTGGGAAGTTTTTTATTGATGGTGAAGAATTAATTCACAGAATTCTATAAGTTCGGGATTGATTATTTAAGCATTAATTTTTACATAAAATATGAACCCTATTATTCCCAAATTTGGCTTTGGATTAAGTTTACTGTCTCTGCTTATGGCTTGTGAACCACAAAACTCAGAATTTACACTTGAGGATGGTGTTTCCCAAAATTTTGCTGAAACTAGAAAAGAGCTAATCAGTGAGGTCAAATACACCATGGATTTTGATATTCCTGTGGAGATAAATAAACCAATTCCGGCTGTTTTGGATTTGAGTTTTGTCTTGGGGAAAAAGGAAGATATTTTTCTTGATTTTAGTGCAGCCACCAAAAATCTCAAAAGTATCAAGGTGAATGGGGACAGTGTAGCCATAGTCCATCAACTGGAGCATATCCAAATTCCAGCTGAAAATCTGAATAAGGGAGCCAATAAAGTTTATATAGAATTCATTGCTGGGGAAAATTCACTTAACAGAAATGAGGAATATCTCTATACGCTTTTGGTTCCCGACAGGGCAAGGTCACTTTTTCCCTGTTTTGACCAGCCGAATATTAAGGCCAGCTATCAGCTGAACATTACTGCCCCTAAGGACTGGGAGGTTATGTGCGGTGCTCCTGAGTTCAGCCAATCAGCGAAGGGTGAAAGTATCCAACACCAGTTTGGGGAGACGGATAAAATGAGTACCTACCTATTTTCCTTTGTGGCTGGTAAGTTTCAAAAGGCCAAGGAAAATCCTGGAAGCTTTGATATGGAGTTGTTGTACAGGGAAACCGACCCAGAAAAGGTGAAGGGCTCAGTTTCTGAGATTTTTGAGCTCCATCAAAAGTCCATTAATTTTCTGGAGGATTATACCGCTTTTCCCTTTCCTTTTCAGAAGTTGGATTTTGCAGCTATTCCGATATTCCAATATGGAGGAATGGAACATGTGGGAGCCATTCAATATAAAGAACCGAGTTTGTTTTTGGATGAAACTGCCACTGATAGCCAGTTACTAGGCAGGGCAAAACTAATTTCGCATGAAGTTGCACACATGTGGTTTGGGGATTTGGTGACCATGGACTGGTTTGAAGATGTATGGTTGAAGGAGGTATTTGCCAATTTTATGGCTGACAAAATTGTTAATCCTTCTTTTCCTGATATTAACCATGATTTATTGTTTTTGGTGAGTCATTATCCTGCAGCCTACGCTGAGGATAGAACTCAAGGTACCAATCCTATCAAACAGCCACTGGAAAATTTGAAATACTCAGGAACCCTTTATGGCAATATCATATATCATAAGGCGCCTATCATGATGCGTCAACTGGAAGCACTTATTGGACAGGAGGGGTTTCAGG
Source organism: Echinicola salinicaeni (assembly GCF_014280965.1). Classification (GTDB taxonomy): domain Bacteria; phylum Bacteroidota; class Bacteroidia; order Cytophagales; family Cyclobacteriaceae; genus Echinicola; species Echinicola salinicaeni. The sequence continues at coordinate 251,392 of NZ_JACODZ010000006.1, read as the reverse complement.
AGGGTATTAAAGCATATATGGAAACCTTCCAATATGGAAATGCTACCTGGGCAGATTTGGTGGGTATACTAGACAAGAGAACAGCAATAGATCTTGATCAATGGAGTGAAGTTTGGGTAAACCAAAGTGGGAGACCCATTTTTAAGGACAATATCAAGTATGATGAACAAGGTTTGATTTCCGATTTTGAGATTAGCCAATATGCAGAGGATGGAAGTGATCATTTTTGGCCACAGGTCTTTGAGATTAGCCTTATTTATAATGATAATGTAAAGGTTTACACCTTTGATATGAGGGATAGTAAGGTGCAATTACAGGAAGCAATTGGAGCCAAAAAGCCTCAATCTATTGTTTATAATTCAGATGGTTTTGGCTACGGGGTATTTCCTGTTCGTGAGGTTGAGTTGGAGTTCATTCCACAATTAGAGGATGATGTTGCTAGGGCGCAGGCATATATCAATAATTATGAAAACACTCTTTCTGGTAACCTGAACCCACTAGCAGCTATCAGTTTGCGTATAGAAGGATTAAAGGAAGAGGAAAATGAATTGTTGATTAGAAATATCAGTGGGCAGTTCAGTAATCTCTTTTGGGCTTATCTTTCCAAGGAGGAGAGAAATGCTGTTCAACCAGAATTGATAGCGGTGCTTTATGATAGGTTAAATGGTGAATCGCCCGCCAATGTAAAAAAGACCCTTTTTAGCCTTTATTCTTCATTAGCATACAGTAAAGATGCCAAGGAACAGCTGTACAAAATATGGAGTAAGGAAACTGTGATTCCCAACTTGAATCTTAATGAGGATGATTATACAGAATTAGCCATGAAGCTGGTACTTTTTGAACACCCCAAGACCGAAAAAATCATCAAAATCACTAAAGATGCTATCACCAATCCTGATAAGATGGAGAGGTTTGAATTTCTTTTACCAGCCTTGTCAGCAAATATAAGCACAAGGGACAATAAGGTTTTGGGTTTTGCTCAGGCAGAGAACAGGGAGAAGGAAGCATGGGTGAGTACTGCATTGTCATTTATCCACCATCCCCTTAGACAAGAAAGTGGCATCAAGTACTTACGTGCGAGTTTGGATTTACTGGATGAAGTGCAAAGGACAGGGGATATATTCTTTCCTAAGGCCTGGCTGAACAGTACCATAGGCCGTTATAGCTCTCCGAAAGCTCATAGGATTCTAAACGAATTTCTCGATGATAATCCAGATTTAAATCCAGTGTTGTGGAAAAAGTTAATGCAGGCATCAGATGATTTGGTCAGGGTAAATAGCCAGTAGGTAATTATTAGCTAAGTACTAATTGATTTCAAGGGATGCTTTATTTTCATTGTTATGATAAGATTATTTTTGATATTCTTGAGACAGTAATCTGATGTCCGATCAAAAATGATTTTATCTTTGGAAGACATCTTGATTAAATAGTCTAAAAAAACTGCTTTAATGAAACAGGCTCATTATTATATCGACAGAAGGAAGTTTTTAAAACTTTCAAGTGCCTTTGCAGGGGGTATGTTTTTATCTTCTTTCAACCTGATTGGAAAGGGTAAGAACATCAGAGTAGGCTTGGTGACGGATTCCCACTATGCGGATGCAGAGGCAAAAGGCACGCGATACTATAGGGAGTCATTGGATAAAATGAGTGAATTCATAGAAGTGATGAATGATGAAAAAGTGGATTTTATCATGCATTTGGGAGACTTTAAAGATCAGGATTTAAATCAGCGAGAGGAGGATACGCTTAAATTTTTAAGAGATATTGAGTCCGTTTATGCTCAATTTAATGGGCCAAGGTACCACTGTCTGGGTAATCACGATGTAGACAGCATTCGAAAACAACAGTTTCTGGACCATATAGAAAACACAGGGATTGCTAAGGACAAGAGCTATTATTCCTTTGATCAGAAAGGGATGCATTTTATCGTTTTGGATGCCAATTATCATGAGGATGGTCGAGACCATTTTTATAAAGACGGCGTTGATTGGACCAATACCAATATCCCTGAGGCTGAATTAGAATGGCTAAAGGCAGATCTTGAAAGTAATTCCTTGCCTACCATCGTATTTTGCCACCATCCACTTTTTGAATATTTTCATGGAAAAAGCCAGATGCATGTCAATAATTATCAGCGAGTGAAGGATATTTTGGAGGAATCTGGAAAGGTGATGGCGGTTTTTCAAGGACATGTGCATGAAGAACGTTTTGAGCGTCAAAAAGGAATTCATTACGTGACTCAATTGGCTATGGTGGATGGGAGCGGATTAGAGAATAGTAGCTTTTCCATTTTGGAAATAGACAAAAAGGGAATCAACCTGCTTGGTTTCAAAAAAGCCAGTGGTCATAAGATGAAAAGGGCAAAGCACTCGAAAAACTTATAGACATGGGCTAAACTAAATTTCAATATTTGGGGTTCTAAAGCAAATAACAAAAAATAGATCAATAAAATGGAAATGAAAAATTGGAATAAACCCCAAGTATATTTTGCCATCTTATTTTTGCTTTGCGGGATATTATCATTTGTTCCGAGCTTTAAGGAAAAACAACTGAGCATTTTGATTGATCATACCAATTATCTGATTAGCTATAATGTACTTTTCTATGCATTAAGTTTTCTTTTTGGAGCTATGGTTTTTTTGACTTGGATGGTTTCAATACTCCGAAACAAGCATGCCAATCGTTTATAATAGCTTTATCATAGGGCTTTAGCTGATTTTCTTTAAATTGGTTGTCAAACATTAATTTGACCAAAATAACCTTATGAGAAACTATCTTGGCTATCTGCTCTTTGGTATAGTACTTTTATTATTTCCGAATAAACTTTTTTCACAGTCCCCGGAAAAACCAAATGTAATATTAATCATCACGGATGATCAAGGATATGGTGACCTTGGTATTACAGGCAACCCTTATGTGAAGACCCCAAATATTGATCAGTTGGCAAGGGAGAGCATTCGCTTTAACCAATTTTATGTTTCTCCGGTTTGTGCGCCAACAAGGTCCAGTTTGATGACAGGACGATATTCACTTCGTACAGGAATTAGGGATACTTATAATGGAGGAGCCATTATGGCCTCGGAGGAAATCACTTTGGCAGAAATGCTCAAAGATGCTGGCTACCAAACAGGGGCTTTTGGAAAGTGGCATTTAGGTGACAACCATCCATCGCGACCAAATGATCAGGGCTTTGATGAATCTTTGATCCATTTGTCTGGAGGAATGGGACAGGTAGGGGATTTTACCACTTACTTTAAAGGAGACAGCAGTTATTTTGATCCGGTTCTTTGGCATAATGGTCAGCAGGAAGCCTACGAGGGGTATTGTTCGGATATTTTTGCTGGGGAGGCCATAAAGTTTATTGAAGATAATTCCCATCAGCCTTTTTTCTGCTATTTGGCCTTCAATGCTCCACACACACCCTTGCAGGTACCTGATGAGTATTTCGAAAAGTATAAGGATATTGACCCCTCAGTTGGATTTGATGAAGAAAAAAAGCCATACAGGGATATGAGTGAGAAGGATAAGGAGGATGCCCGTAAGGTTTATGCAATGGTGAACAATATCGATGATAATTTGGGGCGCTTATTCAGAAAATTGAAGGATTTGGGCATAGAGGAAAATACTATTTTGGTCTTTATGACAGATAATGGCCCACAGCAAATGCGCTATTTGGCTGGCATGCGTGGAAAAAAGGGTGATGTTTATAGAGGGGGTGTTAGGGTGCCTTTTTATCTGAAATATCCAGCAGCTTTCGATGGGGATATGGACATTGAAACAAGCGCTGTGCATATGGATGTGTTGCCTACTTTAGCAGACTTATGTCAGGCAGACTTGCCAACAGATCGTGTAATTGACGGAAAAAGTTTATTGCCGCTGATGCAGGGAGAAAAGGTGGCTTGGGAGGATAGGCCCCTGTTTTTTTATTGGACCAGAAGGTATCCTGAATTGTTCCAAAATATGGCTTTACAACAAGGCGATTATAGATTGGTGGCCCATACAGATTTTAATTCCGATTGGAAAGATTTTGAGCTTTTCGATATGGGAGTAGATCCCTATGAGCGTCATAATATTAATGAGGAATACCCTGCGGTGGCCCAAAATATGAAAAAGCAACTGGAGGCCATTTATAAGGAATTGATTCAATCGGAGCATATCCAAAACCAACCTTTTATCTCTGTAGGAAGTAAGCAAGAAAACCCAGTGGTGCTTAACAGGAATGATGCTGGAGGAGAACGTGGAATATGGAATCAAGAGGAGGTTTATGGCAAATGGAGGGTGAAAGTGGAAAAAGGAAGATATAGCATACGATATAAATTTATTAAACCTATTCCTGCTGGTGGAAGGATGGTGCTGGAAGCAGGAGCTCAAGTATTTCAATCCAAGAATTCGGAGGAGACTGATATGATTGTAATGGATAATGTAAACTTGGATAAAATGGAGGGTGATTTGATCCCATTCTACGCAAAGGGAGGAAAAAACATCATGCCTTTTTGGGTGGAAATAGAAAAACTGGAGTATTAATAATATGACAGAAAAAGAAAAAATGCTTGGTGGGCAGATCTACAATACCTTGGATCCCCAATTAATAGAACAATACCACAAAGCGAGAAGGTTGATTAAAGATTATAACCTGTTGGACTCTGAAGATATGGTAAAGAGAGAGGCTATTTTGAATGCACTGCTAGGTGAAAAGGGAGAGAAGGTATGGATAGAAGCGCCTTTTTTCTGTGATTATGGTGAGCATATTCACATTGGTGAGAACACCTTTGTCAATATGAACTGTACATTCTTAGATGATAATATAATTCGGATAGGTAAGAATGGATTGATTGCCCCTGGAGTTCAAATTTATACAGCTTCTCATCCCATAAAGGCTTCCGAAAGAATCCGAAGACCTGGAGAGCAGGCTTCAGATGAACCAATATACAGGACCTCTTCCAAACCAGTGACTATTGGCGATAATGTTTGGATTGGTGGAAATGTTTGTATTATGCCAGGGGTAAACATTGGAGATAATGTAACCATCGGTGCTGGTGCTGTAGTGACCAAGGATATTCCAGATAATGTCTTGGCATATGGCAATCCATGTAGAGTAATTAAAAGTATTGAATAGATATGAGAGAGGTTTTCCACATACTAAATGGAGATGCTTTAAAGGATCGATTTCCATTAGATTTGTCTGGGGAAACTATCGTTTTTAGGGAATGTTTAGTAGATGGTGATTTAAGGGGTGATACTGATCAGGAATTTTATCGTAACCGGGCTAGATTTATTAGCTCAGCCTATGGAGATTTTGATGAGAAAACCTATTTTGAAATGACCGTTCCGGAGCTGGAGAAAATAAAGACAATCCCCAATGATGCAAGTGTGTATTTATGGTTTGAGGATGACTTATTTTGTCAGGTTAATTGCTGGTATGTTTTGTATCAGTTGAGGAGGAAAAGTCATCATGGAGAAGTGATTTTGGTTAGACCATTTACCAGTATGGAATATGGTTTTGGTGGATTGGATACACAGGGATTGATAGAGGTGTTTGAGAAGGAGAGAAGTTTATCTCCTGAGGAATTTTTGTCCTTAAGTAAGCTTTGGGAAGCTTATTTGTTGAAAAAAGACAATGAAATGTATGAATTAGTAAATGAACTACCTAAATACTTTAATTACTTGAATGAAGTTGTAGTCGCAGAATTAGCCAGGAGGCCCTCTATGGGTGATTTGGGAAGGCCTGAAGAAAGTGTAATGAAGATCATTCAAGCGCTTCAAACTGATGAATTTTTGCCGGTATTTAGGGAGTTTTGTAAGCGAGAAAGTATATATGGTTTTGGGGATTTACAGGTTAAAAATTTGCTGGAAAAGGTGAAGGGAATATGATGAATATGGAATACTGAGGATAGAGAAAATCCAATGGTTTATTCATAAAATAAGTTCTTAATTGTATATTGAAGGAGTAAGTATTTTTTGAATCTTGTTTTTTAAATTAATCTTTCAGTAAAATCCATCTACTTAATGAAAAGAATTAAAAAATTTGGAGTCTTTCAGACCGCCAAAGTAGCAGCAGTAATCTATACTTTGATATCAGCTATTTTCTTTATTCCAGCAGGAGTAATCACCATGTTATTTTCCAAAATGGAATTCCCTATGTTTGGTGGAGGAGTGAGGGGGATTGTATTTATTTTTATGCCTTTTGTCTATGGCTTAATAGGATTTATAACTGTAGCTATAGGATGTGTGGTTTATAATCTTATATCCGATAAAATAGGAGGAATAGAAGTAGAGTTAGAGGACAGTCCAAGGCCTGATCCCTATAGCCAAAATTACGAAGCGTGATCAGCGTAATCATAGCTACAAAGTGGTGAACTGCTTAAGCCGTGACTTCACGATCCTAAATTTATAGGTAATGTGTAGGTGCAAATGATTTTTTGTGAAATAAATTAAAAATATATGAGCCTAATAACCTTAAAGACTTTTGATAATTCAGTAGAAGCACACCTTCTAAAGACCAAGTTGGAAAGTGAAGGGATTCAAACATTTTTGATGGATGAAAATATGGTTACACTGAATCCTCTGATAAGCCTTTCAGTAGGGGGAATCAAATTAATGGTACCGGAAAAAAGTATGGAGAAGGCGATCGGCCTGTTAAATAAGTTCAATCAAGCACCGGTTTATGATAATAAGGGTAAAATAGTAAAGTGTCCTCATTGTGAGTCCTTTCATATACGTACAGAGACGAGTTCGTTTAGAGATGGAAAGGGAATTTTGGCTATAATACTGTCTGCTATATTTTTTGTGTTGCCTTTATATGTGAAGCGCTATAATAGGTGTTTGGATTGTAATCAAGTGTTCGATAAACATAAATAAGTTTAAATTTTTCGATTATATATAGTTTTATGTACTTTTAATAAAGTTTTAAGTATTTTGTTGTAGTTTATACTGTGATTTGAACCATGACCAAAGAGCAACGACTTGCTTACTGTCAATCCTGTGCTCTCCGTAAGATGGATGGAGAAAAGGGATTGGTTTGTTCTTTGACCTCTGAGAAGGCTGACTTTATCCATGAATGTCCTGACTATAAATATGATTCAAGCGTGGACCTACAGTTAGATCCTGCACAGGAAAGGGAGTGGATGGATTTAAAGGAAATACTTTACGCCGATAATTTTGAAAGATTACGCTTGGAGCAAAATTTTCCCTTGGCAGTTTTCGGTGGTTTATTGATAGGGATAATTGGTGCAATTATTTGGGCAAGCATAACTTTGATGGCTGATCATAGATTGGCTTTTATGGTGATTGCCCTTGGGGCCTTAATAGGTATTTCCATTCGTTATTTGGGAAAGGGTATAGATCAGGTTTTTGGGATTTTGGCTGCTATCATTGCTTTGGTATCTTGTCTATTCTGTAATTTTATAGTGTCAATGGGCCTTATTGCCAATGCTGAGGATCTTGAGTATTTAGAAGTCCTTATTCTTTTTGATTATAATTATATTATTCAATTAATTATAGATAGTTCTAATTATTGGGATTTAGTTTTTTATATTATTGCTGGCTTTGCAGGTTATAAAATGGCCTTTAGGAGTTTTACCAAAAGAGAAATCTCAGAAATGTCATAAGCATTATATCCGTATCTTTTTGTTGAACTTTTATGAATCCAAGCATGAAGAAATTGGTTATCAGGAGACTTTTGGCTGGAATGATAGACTATGGTTGCATAATGGTCTATGCCCTGATATTATTGGCTATTTTTAGTGGAGTTTATTTTGTGCTTCAAATCAACCCTGCTAGTATTCACCCATTATTAGCCCAAGCAATTGGATTTTTAACTTTGACCATACCTGTTTTTATCTATTTTTATCGTAGTGAAAACGGCAGCTATCATGGTACCTTGGGAAAAAGGGCCTTAAAGATTAGGGTAGTTGGCGGAAATGTATGGTTAAGAAATGTGCTGAAATTGTTACCTTGGGAATTGGGTCATGCAGGTGTTCACTGGATGATTTTCTTTGCCAATATTGAAGAGGAGCCTGCTTTATGGCATTGGGTTTTATTGATTTTTCCTCAGCTACTTACATTAGGCTATTGGATAAGTATTTTATTAAGTCAGGGAAGAACGAGCATCTACGATCTGCTGACTAAATGCCGAATAGAAATGAAAGTATAGCCTTTTATCCAATTGGCTATATTTCAATGAAATAGCGATTATTCCTATAGTGATAATTGCTTATATTGCTGTATGTCAAACCAATAAAGTGTACTGGTATGCCAATTAGATTCAGTTTATTACTATTGTTTTTTGGCTTAATGGCTTGTTCATCTCCTATTGACCATGATGTTATTATCCGAAATGGGCAAATTGTTGATGGAAGTGGAAAGGCGGCCTTTTCAGCCGATATAGCTATTAATGCGGATACCATTACGGAGATAGGAGATCTTAAGGGAAAAAAGGCTCGCACAGAAATAGATGCCAAAGGATTAACAGTTGCTCCTGGCTTCATCAATATGCTAAGTTGGGCGGTAGAGTCCTTGATAGAGGATGGCCGGTCCATGAGCGATATTAAACAAGGCGTAACCTTGGAAGTTTTTGGAGAGGGGAGTTCTTGGGGGCCTCTAACTTCTGCTACCAAGAAGGAAATGAAGGATGATCAGGGTAAAATTAAATATGACATACCATGGAATACATTAGGCGAATACCTTGAGTTTTTGGAAGCAAAAGGCGTTTCTACCAATATTGCTTCATTTGTGGGGGCTACCACTTTACGTGTAAATACAGTTGGTTATGAAGACCGCGAGCCAAGTAAAGAAGAACTGGATAGCATGAAAATGATGGTGAGGGAAGCTATGGAAGAAGGAGCAATGGGGATAGGCTCCTCCTTGATTTATGCGCCAGCTTTTTATTCCACCACTACGGAACTGATTGCCCTTTGCAAGGTAGCTGCTGCCTACGATGGTATGTATATATCGCATTTGCGCAGTGAAGGAAATAGGTTACTGGAAAGTCTGGATGAATTGATCCAAATTGCTGATGAGGCTGAAATTAGGGCAGAGGTTTACCATCTCAAACAAAGTGGTGCAGAGAACTGGGATAAATTTCAATTGGTAGTGGACAAAATTGATTCCGCCCGAAAGGTTGGGCTTCATATTACCACGGATATGTATAATTATACAGCAGGGGCGACAGGTTTGGATGCTGCTATGCCCCCATGGGTCCAGGAAGGCGGTTATGAAGCTTGGTCTGCTCGTTTGCAAGATCCCGATATTCGTGCTAAAGTGCTAGAAGAAATGAGGACACCTGCAGAAAACTGGGAAAGTCTGATGCAGGCAGCTGGTTCCGCAGATAAGATGATACTGGTAGGATTTAAAAATGATAGCTTGAAGCATTTGACAGGAAAGACCCTGGCTGAAGTGGCTGAAATTAGAGGAAAGTTTCCAGAAGAAACCGCAATGGATTTGGTGATTGAGGATGGAAGCCGGGTGGGCACAGTTTACTTTTTGATGTCTGAAGAAAATGTCAAAAACCAGATAAAATTACCCTGGATGAGTTTTGGCTCTGATGCCCAGTCCATGGCTACAGAAGGTGTGTTTTTAACTTCCAGCACCCATCCTAGAGCTTATGGTAACTTTGCCAGATTATTGGGAAAATATGTGCGTGATGAAAAAGTGATCAGTTTGGAGGAAGCTATCCATAAGCTTAGCGAGTTGCCAGCTTCCAATCTAAAGATTAAAAAAAGAGGGAGTTTGAAACCAGGGTATTTTGCAGATGTCGTTATTTTTGATCCCCAAACCATCCAGGATAAAGCTACTTTTGACCAACCTCACCAATATGCAGAAGGAATGGTCCATGTTTTTGTGAATGGCAGACAAGTTTTGAAAGATGGTGAGCATACTGGTGCCTATCCGGGGAGAGTAGTCAGGGGACCAGGTTGGAAAGGCTGGGAATAATTTAAATTATAAGATGTATTGAAACAGAATTATCAGATCAAAAGAATTGGTCCTCAGCAAACTTGGGATTTGCGGCACAGGGTCATGTGGCCTGATAGGCCAATGGACTATGTTAAACTCGATGAAGATCATAATGGCCTTCATTTTGGATTGGAAGTGGATAGCCAATTAATATCTATTATATCCGTTTTTATAGAAGGAGGGAAGGCTCAGTTCAGGAAGTTTGCTACTGACAAGAGTCATCAGGGAATGGGATTTGGTTCACACTTATTGGCCCATGTTATAAAGTTATTAGAGGAAAATGAAATAGCATTAATTTGGTGCAATGCCAGGGTAGAGAAAACAGCATTCTATGAAAAGTTTGGTTTAGCGAAAACCGATAAAACCTTCCAAAAAGGAGGAATAGACTATGTAATTATGGAAAAGCAAGTGGCTCAAGATAGCATTGGTTAATGCATATCATTATAAATCACAAATTTTTGATTTGAAAGTATATGGACATCCTTACTCAAATTATTCTTTACGCTGGTTTTTCTGGAATTACGGTATTTATTGGTGCTTTACTGGCCAATTATTTTGATCATCATATACTTAAAAGAAGGATAAAGTATGAGATTACCCATACTGCTCAGGCTTTTGGGGCAGGAATTCTACTTTCTGCGTTGGCATTGGTATTGGTGCCGAAGGGATTGGAAGAGTTAAGTTTGTGGCCGATGCTAATTTCATTTTCATTGGGAGCAGTCCTGTTTTTTATCATAGATAAAAAATTGGCTCATAGTGGAGGAAAAATGGCTCAGCTTTTAGCGATGCTAATGGATTTTATTCCCGAATCCATTGCTTTGGGCGCTTTATTTGCCACTGATCAGGCGACAGGGACTTTGTTAGCAGTGTTTATAGGACTGCAAAATTTGCCAGAAGCTTTTAATTCATTTAGAGATGTGGTGATCAGTGGTTTTACGGTGAAAAAAACTTTAATACTCATGTTCTTTCTGAGTTTTGCAGGAATTATTGGTGCTTTGCTGGGTTATTTTTATTTGAGTGGAAGTCCGGAAATAACTGCTCAATTAATGGTTTTTTCCAGTGGTGGCATATTGTATTTGCTATTTCAGGATATTGCACCAGAAAGCTCCATGAAGAACCATAGATGGGGAAGTATTGGAGCCTGTTTAGGTTTCATGGTAGGAATGATAGGAGAGAAAGTCCTCTAAATTTATTTTAATTCATAGAGCTAAGGTACCGCATAAGTTTTACTTTTATCAAATGAATAAGCCATATTTTGATAATAAAGAATTTTCAGGAACAGACTTTAATGATAAGCACATCACATTTGGGGAGTATGAGTCTTGCACCTTTAGTCAGTGCGATTTTTCAGGGCAAGATTTAAGGGATATTATTTTTATAGATTGTGAATTTTTGTCCTGCGATTTTAGCAATGCCTTGCTTCTTCATACAGCTTTTCAGGATGTCAGATTTTTAGATTGTAAACTTTTGGGTTTGAGGTTTGATAAGTGCAATCAGTTTTTGCTGACGATGGAGTTTGAGCGATGTCAGCTTGATTTTTCCTCATTTTATGCTTTAAAGCTACAGAAAACCAAATTTAAAGCATGTAGACTTGAAGCTGTGGAATTTGTAGAAACTGATTTGATGGCTTCCTCATTTGAAAAATGCGATTTAAGAGAAGCTGTATTTGATAGGGCTAATTTGTCCAAAGTGGATTTTAGATCGGCCGATAATATATCTATTGATCCAGAAAGGAATAATATCAAGAAGGCTAAGTTTTCACTTTCCAATATCAGGGGCTTATTGGATAAATATGATATTTCTGTGAGTTAATGAAATTCCTTCGCTTTACTAGTTAAAGAATTAGTAGCTTCGATTTGAAAAGAGTATTGATAAAAAATAAAGGGAAGAGCCTTACTACTCTCCCCAAGTGATAAAATTAATTGACTTCTTTATACTCGCCCAAGAATACATTTACTCCCTTTGGCATGGGATTGCCATTGGCTCTTCTGAGGGTTGCAATCTGGCCGCTATGCCATATGGCATCTGTAAGAGGGCCATTGATGACTATCCAAAATGGGTAAGTATCACGAATCTTTATTTTTTTCATATCTGAAGTATCCATGCTTATGAGATGGTCATAGGTTTCTTTCAGAATAAGAAGGGTTTCTTTTCTTGTTGTTGCTAAATCTATGTTTTCCCTTTTTACATAAGGTTTTTGGATAACGGCGTTTCTAATCACTATGCTTAATCCATAAATATGTTCGATGGTTTCGCCAATCGTTCTGGCCGATTCCTCTGCTTTGAAGTCATAATCTGCTTCTTTGAGGTCTTGGGAAGCATAGCGGTACCTAAAGCCGAGGCTTTCTACCATTCTTCCCGCTACAGTGCCAGGGCTGTAGGACTCCGGATGCTCAGTAATATTGCCAAATGGCAGGTTTTCAGTGTTTTTTATTGGGCTTTGAGCATGAGAATAGGTGTGGCTCAGTGCAAAGAATATGGAAATGATTAAATAGTATTTTTTCATTCAATTGTTTAATTTTCCGTAAGGGAATGGTAAATCTATTATTGATATACAGTGGTTGAGAGATTATTTTAATAGTAAGGGATCTGCAGCTCTATTTTTTTGTAATCTATATTCCAGACTCTTTTTTACCCCATGCCATTCTTGGGCAATAATGGAGAATACCACTGTGTCCCGGTAGCTTCCATCGGCATTAAGCCGGTCATTTCTTAGGATACCATCTTGTTTGGCTCCCAATCGGGCTATGGCGTTCCTAGAATTGGTATTAAACCAGTCGGTTTTGAATTGAACAGCAATGCAATTCAGTTTTTCGAAAGCATATTGGAGTAGAAGGTATTTGCAGGCTGCATTTGCCCCAGTTCTTTGGTGGCTTTTGGCATACCAGGTATAACCAATTTCCAATCTTCTGTGGGCAGGAGCTGCATTGCAAAATCTCGTGGACCCGATGATTTTATTGCTTGATTTTTCTATAATGACAAATGGCATGGATGTTCCTGTCTCTTTTTGAGCCAATGCCTCATAGATATATTGATCAATAGTATTTTCTGAAGGTACTGATGTAAACCAAAGCTCCCAAAGTTTACCATCAGAAGCGGCCTCTAGTAGCCCCTTTTTATGGATTTCTTCTAGTGGAATAAGTTGGACTTTTTCTCCTTCTAAGCTGAGGTGTTTTAACCAATTTTCCATGCTAAAGTGAAGTGTGAAGTAAATGATTTATTCCTCAGCAAGATAGCAATTATAAAAATAGAGGAAGGAAAATGGTCGGGGTTTTCCTTCCTAATTTGGAATAGTAGATCATTTAGATGGCGCTTATTTGTGATTTAAAAAATCCATTAGGTAAGCTCGATAATCATAATATTCGGGATGTTCAAGCACTTCTTTTCTTACTCTAGGTCTTTCAAATGGGATGACCAACTCATCACCAATTTTGGCATATGGTCCACTGGTCATCATGATCACCCTATCAGCTAAAAATATGGACTCGTCCACATCGTGTGTTATGGCCACTGCCGTGATTTTTTCTTTTTGCCAAATTTCCAGCAGCACATCTTGTAGTTCTCCTCGAGTAAGCGAGTCCAGCATCCCAAAAGGTTCGTCCAAAAGTAAGATTTTAGGCTTCAAGGCAAAGGCCCTGGCAATACCTACCCTTTGTTGCATGCCTTGGGAAAGGGAAGTGGCTTTTTTATTAAAATCATTTCCAAGCCCCACCTTGTCCAGGTAGTATTTACAGATTTCCAATTTTTCGGCTTTGCTGGCGTGTGGGAAAACTTGCTTGACACCAATCATTACATTTTGAAGGGCTGTAAGCCATGGCAATAGACTGGGGGACTGGAAAACCACTGCGCGGTCTGGACCGGCACCACTGATGGCTTTTTGGTCTACATTAATATGGCCAGCAGTGATGTCATTGAGGCCAGCTATCATGGTCAAAAGTGTGGACTTCCCACAACCTGAATGGCCGATGATCGATACAAATTCCCCTTTTCTTATAGATAAATGAAGGTCATCAAGGACTACATAATCTCCTTTTGGAGTTGGATAGACCTTTCTGATTTCTTCACACCTTAGCATATCGGGCTGTCCCTCCAAGTGAGGTATATATAAACTTTCCTTGTTCAATAGTGCTTCCATAATAGCTTCGGATTAGGTTAAAAATATTTTACTTTTTGGTTTTTAATTTTTCTCCCGATGGAGACTCTTCCTGGCATTATTGGCTGCAAATCTGGAAGGATGTATTTTTGATCACTGCATTGCTGTCTGGTAGCTCCTACTTCTATCAAGTATTCCAATATGTCATTCCTTAATCTTTTGTAATGAGGATCTTTATTGATGGCAGTGACATCTCTGGGTCTTTCAAAATCAATCCTGAATTCAGGGCCTAAAGTAGCCATGGGTCCGGGCGTAAGCGGAATTATTCTGTCTGCCATGATGATTCCTTCGTCGACGTCATTGGTGATCAAGATGGCGGTTTTCTTATCTTGGCTCCATATTTTGATGATTTCTTCTTGTAGAGTTCCCCGGGTCAGGGCATCGAGTGCAGAAAGCGGCTCATCCATTAATAGTATTTCTGGGTTCATGGCAAGGGCTCTGGCTACGGCTACCCTTTGTCGCATGCCACCAGATAGTTCCTTGGGTAGCTTGTGAGCGGCATGGCTCAGGTTGACCATCTCAATATATTTTCGGATATGGTTTTCCTTTTTGGAGTTGGAAAGTTGTGGAAATGCTTCATCAACGGCCAATTTTATATTCTTAAATACGGTTAGCCAAGGCAAAAGAGAGTAGTTTTGGAAAATAACTCCTCTGTCTGGACCAGGCCCAGTAACAGGTTTACCTTGAAGAAGTACCTCTCCCGTATCTGGTGATTCCAGTCCATTGATCATATTGATCAAGGTAGTTTTTCCACTACCGGAAAAGCCTACGATGGCAACAAATTCTCCTTCTTTAACAGCTAGGTTGATATCATCTAATACCGCTACTTTTGAAGTGCCAGTGCCATAGGATTTATATATGTTTTTTAATTCTAGAATAGGCATGGTATTAGGCTTTATTGAATGTCATGAAATTTTGCACGGTTAACATGATCCTGTCCAAGAGGAAACCGATGATGCCAATTACAAACATGGCAACAATGATTTTGGCATTGGAGTCGCTGGCACCATTTTGGAATTCTTCCCAAACAAAGGAGCCAAGACCAGGACTTTGGGCCAATAGCTCAATGGCGATCAGTACCATCCAGGCTACCGAAACGGTAATTCTCAGCCCTGTAAAAATCAAAGGGAAAGAAGCAGGCAGTATGATTTTAAATATTTGTTTGCCAATGCTTAATTTGAGGACTTTGGAGACATTCATATAATCTTTGTCTACATTGGCTACTCCCATGCTGGTGTTGACTAACGTCGCCCACATGGCACAGAGCCCCACACTGATAAATGATATGATAAAGGACTTGTCCATATTGGGATCCGTGATGACCGTTTTTACAATCATAAATACCAATAATAACCACACAACTGGAGATACAGGTTTGAGTATTTGAATTAGCCAGTTGAAAGAATTCCTAAGTACCTCACTTAAACCTATGATGATCCCAATAGGTACGGCTACAAAGAGGGCCAAGAGAAATCCTGCTGCTACAGTTTTTAGGCTAGTGCCTATTTGGTCCAAAAAGGATGGTCTGCCTGTATAGGTAATTGGCGCTAGCCCTTGTTTTTGACGTTCAGCATTGGTTTTGGACACCTTTTCCTCAAATTCGTCTTTCTTTTCTGCAATTTGCAAATGGTCCTTCCAAAGTGCCAAGTAGGCTTGGTAGACTTGTTTGGGAGAAGGGAGGGTATTGGGTTGGCAACTGATGTCTCCGGATGCAATACATTCGGCCATAGCTATAGCTGCTTCTTCTCCCTGTTCTGTTCTAGCTTTTTCTATCCTGGCATCAGCTTCTTTATTAAATAGTGCAGTGGCACCCAAATGCCAAAACAGAATAAAGATAAATATGGACGCCAAGGGGAATAGGCTCTTTTTGATGAAAATACTGAGGTTTTTTTTTGGCTCTTCTCCACTGATTGTTTTAAATAGCGGCTCCAAAAAGCCTAAGCCCATAAATCGCATGCTTTTAATGGTCTTGTCTTTCATGGCTTGATCGATTTTGGTTCTTTATGATTGGATTTTAGGACATAGCTATGCTGTCCTTTATAGATTATCACTTATTCAGGCGAGGTAATACAAGGAACTCATGGCTTGGTTAAAGCGATGCTAGTTCCTTGTATTGACAGAAAACATTAATGGTGTTGTCTAATTTTTATTTCCGATTTTAAAGCTGTTGATATAAGAGATGGGGTCTTTTCCATCGTATTCTATACCGTCGATAAAGTCAGCGGTTGGAGCTTTATAACCATCAGTGCTGGGAACTTCTTCTGCTGAAAGTTTGCCCTCTTCCATTAAAATATTTGCTGCTTGTTCCCAGATATCAGGGCGGTAAATATCTTTGATGGTATTATGGTACCATTCTGCAGGTTTACTTTCTGGAATTTGTCCCCATCTTCTCATTTGGGTTAGGAACCATATACCGTCAGAATAGAATGGATAAGTAGCATGGTATCTAAAGAAAACATTAAAGTCTGGCATAGCTCTTTTATCTCCTTTTTCAAATTCGAAGGTTCCGGTCATGGAATTGGCAATTACTACGGAGTCTGCCCCTACATATTCAGGCTGTGAAAGTATACCTACTGCTTTAGGTCTATTGCCAGGAGTGTCCAACCATTTTCCAGCTCTGATCAGGGCTTTAGTAACGGCAATGGCAGTATTTGGATTTTCATCCACAAACTTCTTGGTCATCACAAATACTTTTTCTGGATTGTTTTTCCAAACATCATAATTGGTGGTCACTGGAACTCCAATGCCTTTAAATACAGCCTGCTGGTTCCAAGGCTCACCCACGCAATATCCATAGATGGTACCGGCTTCTAGGGTTGCGGGCATTTGTGGTGGAGGAGTAACGGAGAGTAAAACATCTGCATCAACCTGTCCTTGAATATTATCAGCGGTATAGAATCCAGGATTGATGCCTGCAGCACCGAGCCAATACCTTATTTCATAATTATGGGTAGATACTGGAAATACCATTCCCATTTTAAAAGGCTTTCCGCTGTTTTTGTATTCAGTGATGACTGGTGCCAATGCATCCGCTTTAATAGGATGGACCGGCAATCCATTATCATTGGTAGGAACATTTGGTTTCATTTTGTTCCAAACTTCATTGGAGACAGTGATGCCATTTCCATTCAGGTCCATGGAAAATGGTGTAACCAATTCAGCCTGCCTACCAAATCCTGCTCCAGCAGCGATTGGCTGGCCTGCGAGCATATGAGAACCATCAAGTTGTCCATCTATTACCCTGTCCAACACATTTTTCCAGTTGGATTGGGCTTCAATGGTTACATAAAGTCCTTCATCTTCGAAGAAACCGAGCTCTTTGGCAATGGCCAATGGCGCCATGTCAGTTAGTTTAATGAATCCAAAGGTGAGTTGGGGCTTTTCAATGGCCAGTTTGGAAGTAGATGGTTTTTCTGTATCAAGGCTACTCTTTTGGTCCGTATTTTTGGAATTTCCACTACTGCAAGCAGTCCATACGGTAGATAGAGACAATAGGATTCCAAGGCAAGTTAGCAACTTGCTATTTTTTAGATAGTTCATGTCGATAATAAGGTTTGTTAGGAAATTATTTTGCTGAGGTAAATAGTGTAGGTTTGAAAGTAATCATAGTCCAGGCCCAGTTTTGGAGATGGCTTTTATCGCCACCTCGGAGGGATTCCATGGTATCAGTAGCAAACATCTGTGAGTAGCCCAGGTTCCAGGTTACTCCGCCCTTAAGTTTTAATGTGTATACAAGATCGATTTCGGTACCCATGCTTTTTTTCAATTCATCACCTGATTCGCCATATTGTGTAGATCCAGTCAAGAAATGGTGGGCATTAGCGGCTATATTTCCTTTACCCACCTGCCATTTGGTTTTCAAGTAGATATCGTTTACGCCAACTGAGCCATTGGCAGGTCCTACAAAGAAATAATCCATAAAACCATTAAAGGCATGGTTCGTTCCAAAGTCCGGATTAAATGCTTTATTCGTGTTATTGGTTGGGTCACCATCACCTGAAATATACTCTATTCCCAAGGTTAGGGGAGTCACAGAAGTCTGGAAGGTAGCATTTACGCCAGCAAGGAGGGCATTCACATTGTTTTTAGCTAGTTTTCCCGTTTGGTAATAAAAGTCCCCGGCCAATTTGATGGCTCCTATCTGAGTAGATGGAATGAATCCAAAAGTTTGTTTATTGGACATCGTTGTGTCTGCATTTTGGTATCCTGCATTCAAGGCAAGCAAGGAAAACGAGGTAGATTCATAATCTTTATGGAACCAGCCATATTGGAGAGTTTTATAGTTTCCCCCTACATTGTAAAATCCAGCTCCGGCTCCTTGTAGAAATCCTGGTTCAGGGACATCAGCATCCTGGTTATAGGCAAATCCCAGATGTAGTTTGGCATTTTTTTCCTTCTCTTCGTAGATGAAAAGTAGGGCATCATGTCTTCTTCCCTGTTGGGCCCATTCTAGTCCTCCTAAGAATCTTTGGTTGTCATAGGAAATAATTTGCCGTCCAACTTTTAGACTAAAGTTAGGATTGAAGAAGTATTGACCCCAAGCTTCACTAATAAATGTTTTGCCCAATTCTTCCTTAAATATTTGGGGGGATTCTCCCCAGATACGGATGTCTTGGAATGCCAATTTAAATTTGAAATCACTGTTTAAATAGTCAAGGTATAGTCTGGATCTTTGTTCTGTGAAGAATGCCGGATCTTTGGATTCATCTGTTAGTGTCTTAAAACCATTTCTAAATTCTGTTCTTGGTCTTACTTCAGCCGAGATAGTAAACTGGGCTTGAGCTTTATAGGCAGTTAGGCAGATTAAAAATGCTGACAAGTAAAATATTCTTCTCATGGTTAATTGATTAATGGTCTTTTTTGTTAATATTTTTAAGTATTAGTACTTAGTTTTACAAACTTAAGGGCTTGGCCTTAGGTTTTATATGGAATAATACAGCTATTATCCCTTTTTTTGACCATATAAAAACCTGTCAAATCGCAGGTTTTTAATATAAACCCTACCATGAAGGCTTTAGAAGTAGTTTAGCTGTCAAGAAAAAAGTTATGATCGGATATCTCTTTACTAAGTAAACTTACGTTTTTTATACCTAGTCTTTTCCCAGAAGAATAAATAAGTTCTTCTTTTTTAAGGGCTGAAAGGGTTCTGATCACCTGTTCATCAGTTGTTCCGGCAAAATCCGCAATATCTTTTCTTGAAAGTAATAAACTGAAGTAATTGCCTTCTTGTCCAAATTTTCTGTTAATATATAATAAAGCATCGATGACTTTTTCTCGAACAGTCATCTGAGCAAATTTTTTCACTTTTGTTTCACTTCGGTTAAGCTCTTCAGCATAAAAGGTCATCAAATTATAGGTTAAGGATGGAATTTGATGTAACATATTATTCATGGTTTCCATCGAAAAATTGCATAAATAGGTGTCCTCAAGCGTTTTCGCGCCAATATGGTAAAATTGACCTGCTCCAAATCCCCTATGGCCGATGATCTCCCCACTACTGGCAAACCGGACGATCTGTTCTTTTCCATTAAGTCCAGTTTTGGTCACCTTGACCTTGCCATGGTTTACAAAATACAGTCCGTGCACTGGCGCGCCTTCGATAATAAAGTCTTGGCCCTTTTTACAAAAAACACTGTTTTTCATGCCTAGATAATCTTTGATTTCATCTAGCTGGCAATTTTTTTTAATGATGCAATTGTCATTTGTGCATACCTGGCAATCTGAACAAAAACCTCCCATAATATTATTTTTTATACGTAAATATACGTAAACAATTTTAAGGGATCAATTACATGCCTTTCAATTAATTTCTGGGAATTACTTATTAATGAAGGAATTCTGGAAATTTTATACTAAAATTAGACACTGTAAATTGGGATAGTATTGGGCCAAGTCCACAGAATTCTTACTTATCCGTTCTTGTATGACTTATCCCTAAACATCATACTAATCAAATTACAAAAAACATTTTTGGAATTTACTGATAATTAGTCTTTTATGTGAAAATAAATTTTAAATACATTAAAAATTTAAGCAAAATACTTCTTAACTTAATACAAATTGGCTCATTGGCCAGAATACTGCGGAGATGTTTCTTTCAAGCAGATTTATTTAATAATCGTTTTAAATGTGTTGAAAAGCATTAAAATGTAATAATAGAACCTTTTTTTGTTTAGAATTCTGAGTTATCAATTGACGTTAATTTACTAATTTCAAATTACTAAACTGTCGGAATATGGAAGCATACGAGATTATTATCAGACCTGCCACATTAGAGGATATGCCTAAAATCCAGGAGTTGTATGTGCAAACCATACAAGATTCCTGCAAAGGGGATTATAGTGAAATGCAACTGGCAGCATGGATTTCATCTGTAGTCAATGAAGAAAGATGGTTAGGAGCGCTTTCGAATGAATTTTTTTTAGTTGCTGAGGATGATGATAAGATAATTGCTTTTGGAGGATTGGAGAATGGAAATTACTTGGATTTTATGTATGTCCATCATGCATACCAAAGAATCGGATTGGCTGAGCGACTTTTAAAAGCCTTGGAAGATGAAGCTTCCAGACAGGGTGCAAAAGAAATTACTACCGATGCAAGTAAGACATCCATTCCATTTTTTGAGAAAAAGGGATTTCACTATGTTAAGGAAAATAAAAAACATGTGAATGGATTGGAAATAGTTAATTACAGGATGAGTAAAGGTATTCATTGAGCTTCTTTATTAATTAGATTAATAAGTATTGTCAATTACTATTTTTAATCCTAAGTATAAAATTTTTATATGAAATTCTGTAATCGTGCCAGTTAAGATTAAATGAGGTTCTAAACGATTGTTTAAATTAAAACAACACCTGCTTCGGTCTTCAATCTTCAGTTCTACATTGCAGGTAGACAGGCTTCCGACCACTTCATCAAAGGATTTCAGGTTACTGGCATCATAGCGGATAATCAGAATTTATTATCATTGTCTGATGCTTTTTAGTCTTCAAGCATGATATAATTTTATGATCTTTCAGGAGGAATATGGGGAGTTAATTATCAGGAGGGGATTGATTTTCTAAATTATTTTTTATTTTACTAATAAACCCAATCCACCCTCAGATGAAATATTTAATAATTATTGCCATTTTTTCTTTTCAGTATGTAAGCTTTGGGCAATCTGGAAAGGAGAATTATTTAATTTATTGTTCTGGCTGTCACGGAGCCAGCATGAAGGGGACTAGTTCTACAACGAGTCTTTTGAAAGAAAATTGGACTGATGAATCTTCCAAAGAAAAACTTATAAAAACTATCAAAGAAGGAGTTCCTAATACGAAGATGCTTGCCTGGAATAATCAACTTAGCCCTTCAGATGTCAATGCTATTGCTGATTATATTATTGATTTTCAGGAAAATGAACATTTAAAATTAGAAGATCCAACTATTGAATACCTAAATTCAAGTGAATATAAATTGGAAGTAGTGGAATGGTGTTCTGAGGGGTTGGAAGTTCCTTGGGCGATAGAGTTTATAGATAGCCATAAAGCCTTGGTTTCTGAAAGAAATGGTAAACTGAAGTGGCTGATCGATGGGAAAGAAGATCCTTTGCCGATAGTAGGTCTTCCTAAACCTCATATAGGCAGTAGTACAGGTGGTTTTATGGATATCGCATTAGATCCTAATTATGATAAGAATGGTTGGGTTTATTTGGCATACAGTCAAACCAATGAGGATAATGAAGCAAAGGATGCCCTGGCATTGACTAAAATTATCCGTGGAAAAATCAAAGACCATCAATGGCAAAATGAAGAAACCTTATTTGAGGTAAGTGATGATTTAAAAGTAAGGAATGGCAATCGTTGGGGTTGTAGGTTTTTATTTGATAAAGAGGGTTATTTATTTTTTTCTATAGGAGATATGGCTAGGGCAGAGGATTCCCAAGACCCAAGTAAAGCCACCGGAAAAGTTTTTCGAATTTACCCTGATGGCAGCATTCCAGAAGATAACCCTTTTATAAATAAAGGGGGGGCACTTGCTGCTGTATATTCTTTGGGAAATAGAAATGTACAAGGTATAAGCATGCACCCAGAAACTGGTGAAATTTGGATGACCGAGCATGGACCAAAAGGGGGAGATGAATTGAATATACTAAAAAAAGGAGCTAATTATGGCTGGCCGGTAATTACTTATGGGGTAGATTATGACGGTTCCATTATTTCAGAGAAAACTCATCAAGAAGGCATGGAGCAGCCAATCACCTATTGGACTCCTTCCATAGCAGTGTGTCCAGCAGAATTTGTAGAGGGAGAATTATTTCCGGCTTGGAAAAACAATTTATTGGTGGGTGCCTTGGCATTCCAGGAAGTTAGAAGAATTGTAATTGACCAACATAATATAGTAAAGCAAGAATTACTCATTAAAGGAAAAGGAAGGGTGCGTGATCTTAAATTTGGTCCTGATGGGGCGCTTTATATTGTTACCAATGGACCGGATAAAATCCTCAGAGTGGTTCCGGTGCAAAATTAGTACTTGATAGCTTGTTTTTCCATTCAGCGCTTTATTTACCAATTCAATAGAAAGGTATAACTTTGAGTATTGCAAAGAGATTAATTGATGGAAAACCAAACGGTAAGGATAAATAAGTATTTAAGTGAGATAGGATATTGTTCCAGGAGGGCAGCGGATAAGCTATTGGAGCAGGGGAGGATTACCATTAATGGGAAGGTGCCGGAACTGGGGACCAAGATTACCCCTGGAGATGATGTGCGAGTGGATGGAGAATTGGTTTCCCCTCCCAAGGAAGATTTTATCTATTTAGCTTTTAATAAGCCTGTTGGCATTGTTTGCACCACGGATACCAAAAGGGAAAAGGATAATATCATTGATTATATCAATCATCCCAAAAGAATTTTTCCCATAGGTAGGTTGGACAAGCCCAGTGAGGGTTTGATTTTTTTGACCAATGATGGAGATATTGTCAATAAAATCCTGCGGGCAAAAAATAACCATGAAAAGGAATATGTTGTGACAGTGGATAAGCCGATTACGCCACGTTTTATCCAAAGAATGTCCAACGGCATCCCAATTTTGGGGACCATGACCAAAAAGTGCAAGGTGGAGCAAATTGGTAGGCACAAATTCAAGATTGTACTTACTCAAGGGCTTAACAGGCAAATCCGTAGGATGTGTGCATATCTGGATTATGAGGTAACCAAACTGAAGCGCATCAGGATCATGAATATAGGATTGGATGTCCCCGTGGGCAAGTGGCGGTATCTTACTGCAGAGGAATTGGCAGAAATCAATCAGTTGACAGCGGATTCTAGTAAGACTTTTGACGGATGATTTTTTCAGTCAATGAGGAATAAAAAATATGGAAAAAATCCGGACACTTTTTGAGCAACAGGTATCCATGAGCGATCATGATTGGGAATCCTTTTCATCCAAACTTGTTAAAGCAACATATACCTCAAAGGGGAAAATCCTAAACTTGGGCGAGGTGGAAAATTATTTATCCTTTATTGTTTCAGGAATCATTCGTTATTATGTCCCCGGAGAAGAGCAAGATCTTACTTTTGGCTTTTCATTCGAAAATGAATTTGCCAGTGCCTATGACTCCTTTTTGACGAGAAATCCAAGTAGTTATGTCTTGGAAGCTTTGGGGTCCGTGCAGCTTTGGAGGATATCCTATGAGGACCTTCAAACCGTGTATCAAGAATCAACTGTTGGTAATATTATTGGCAGGAATGCAGCTGAGGGGCTTTTCCTAAAAAAATCTAAAAGAGAACTGTCGTTATTGAAGGATAGTGCAGAAGAAAGATATTTGAAAATTTTTTCTGAAAGGCCAGAGGTGATTCGGGAAATTCCACTAAAATATATCGCGAGTTATATAGGGATTACTCCGCAAGCATTAAGCAGGATAAGAAAACGTATAAGTTGAATTTTGCTAATCTATAAAATTAGTCTTTCACTAAATTAAGACTTAGGGTACCATATTGACCGTTTGGTTCATTGGCGTTGATTTGGTATGTATATTGACCATTACTAAGTGGTGTCTCACCGACATAATCAATGGGCTGAATGGTGTAAGTATTACCCTCTATTTCAAGTTCGACAAATGCATATCGGTAAGCTTGTTCAAACACTTTGTATTCTGAAGTAGTCTGGGCATCCAGATCGTCAAACATTACTCCTCCTGTGGAGGTATTCACGTTGATGTTTTTATAATCATAGTTACTGATATTGGACAGTCTGATATAGACGGCATTGGGATTCATATCATCCCCAGAGCAAGCAATAGCAGTCAATAAAACTAAGAGAAAGAGCAATAACTTTTTCATTTCTTAAGCAATGTGATGATAGATTATAAACAATTTAGCCAGAATGGATAATTCCTACAAACCGTTTGAATTCCAAAATGCTATTATCAATTTTTATTAACCTAGGTTCATTGTGCTTTAATGGAAAAGGTTGAAAATTTGCCATGAATCAGTTTATAAGACTATGCTTCCATTTTATGTTTTATTAATCAGTTTTTTGTTGAGTGCTGGAATAATGTTTATGAAAAGAAAAAGCATTAACGGGGCTTTTGCAGGAAGAATAGCCCTATCTATTATGCTTGTCTTTACCGCAATGGGGCATTTTATGTTTTCTGTGGGGATGAGTAAAATGCTACCTGGATTTATTCCTGCTAAGGAAGCGGTAATTTACTTCACCGGTCTGATAGAAATTGCAACTGCTGTAGGTATTCATTTCAACCGGTTCCGAAAACTTACGGGAATACTATTGATTGTATTTTTTATAATGATCCTGCCAGCCAATATAAAAGCAAGTTTAGAAAACCTCAATTACCAAACAGGCAATTATGATGGTCCGGGATTATCTTATTTGTGGTTCAGAATTCCTTTCCAACTGTTACTGATAGCTTGGACTTTTTGGTTTGTAGTTAGAGGGAAATGAAAGTTTTTAGGATGGGATCTTTCAGCAAAGCATTAAAAAGCCTCGCCAATTCTAAAATAAATTCCCCAGTCATCCTTACCTACAGCTGCATCCAAACCAATATTGAATTTAACGTCCTTGAAGGCCCTGTATCGGTAACCTATGCCCCCTCCTGGATAGATATTCCAGTCAAAATCAGGATTGTCAGAACCATAAATGGTGGCCAGTCCTGCAAAGCCTACTAGGCCCATTTTCGGATGAAAATTATAGCGATATTCGCCCTGAAAGGCAATCAATCCATCGCCGCGATATTTGCCTTCGGAATAGCCCCTGATGTCTTTTCCTCCTAGGACTTCCTGCTGTTCAAAGACAATATCTCCCAAGCCGAAATTTCCAGCATACCTGGCCGCGAACACGTCTTCACCCTCTCTTGCCGAAAAATATTGGTTATATTCTGTTTTAATTTTGTTAGATGTGAAGTCATTGCCAAACCATTCAGGTAAGTTGACCCATTTTACCCTAACTTGATTTCCTTTATTGGGATAATAAACATCATTTCTGGTATCAATGGATATATTGTATTCCAGTGCATTGGTAGAGGTGGTTTCATTGGGTAGAACTTCATCTTCATACACGGTATAATAATGAGAGTAAGTATAGTTAAGTCCGAAAAAAATATTGTTAAGCAATCTGCGCTTTATCCCTGCAGTAACAATGGTGGTATTGGAATTATAATCATAAAAACTACCATTTTGAAAATCATCCATAAAGAACTGTGAAGTATGGTTGCCTGTCAAGCCAAAAAATATGATTCTCCATTTATCTTCTTTTAAGAAAAGCCTGTTGAATACAGAAACAAAATGGGATCCATTGGTGGTATACACGCCTGCAGCGCCTGAAAGAGATTTTGGCGAGATACTATCCTGCTTGTCCAGTTTGTACATCAGCATGGGAATAGCGCCAAACATAAATTTCAAATTTCTATTATAGCTAAAAAAAGGCATCACCTTGAATTGAGTTGCGTTTTCTTCCTTTAATAAGGATTTATTGAGGCTGTCTTTTTTTACTTCTTGGGCAAATAGTAGACTTGATGAAAAAATGAGTATCGTAATTATTAGTAAAGTTCTCTTCATTTGATGGACCATTAAGAATAATGAAATTGCTTCAATAATATATATAATTGTTTATATAAATAATAATTAAAGAGAGGGCTATTATCTGTAATATAAATTATAAGAGATTTCTTATGGTAATATTTTAACCCTTGACGGTAATCCTCAGACAAGCCTATTGCCTAATTCAGGTTTAAACTTAACGGTCCTTATGGGAGGCTTTTGTCTGGAATGCTTAATTTTAAGCCTATGAATCAAAATCTAACAGAAGACGAATGGAGGGCTATTGGTCAGCAGCTTGCCCATCCTAAAGGAGAAGAAGGACTGACTGTAGCTGAAAATATGCAAGCCTCTAATATCTTGATGGTTGAAAAAGCTGTGGAGATGCTTCATTTGGCTGGAGATGAAAAAGTATTGGAAATTGGACATGGGCCAGCTCAGCATGTTTATGAGTTGTTAGAAGTCATTGAAGGTTTGGAATATCATGGATTGGAGATTTCAGATTTGATGCATAAGCTGGCAAAAAAAGTGAATGAGCCTGAGGTAAAATCCGGAAAGGCGAAATTTCATTTGTATGAGGGAAGAAAACTACCTTTTGTTACGGCCAGCTTTGATAAGGTGATGACGGTAAATACAATTTACTTTTGGGAGGATCCCAAGGAAATGGCAAATGAGGTTTTTAGGGTACTGAGAGAAGGAGGTAATTTCAGTTTGGCCTTCGCGCAGAGAAGTTTTTTGGAAAAGCTACCTTTTACCAAATTCAACTTTAAGTTTTATGATGATGAAATGGTTGAGGAGCTGATGTATGATGCTGGATTTAAGATAATCGAACAGGTAGATGTAAGAGAGAAGTTAAAAAGTGACCCATTGGGAGAATTGGAAAGAGAATTTACGGTCATGCGCTTCATTAAGTGAGGATATTTAGCGAAATTAGGTAGAGCTAAAAAGGCTAGACTATGAAGCGGATGCATCTTTTTGAGTTTGAGGATTTGAGCTGGTTTCCGGACCTGATCAGAAACTATATGACAGATTTTTTAGCTTTTCTGGCCAATGTTACCAAAATGTACCATCCTATTTTACCAATTCTAGAAAAGGGCATTCATGCTAGTGGAGCTGGTCATTTTATAGATTTAGGATCAGGAAGTGGAGGAGGCTTGCTTTCTCTCAATAAGGAATTATTGAAAAAGATGCCTCATTTGAAAATTTGGATCAGCGATTATTATCCAAATTGGGAAGCCTTTGAGCGGGTAAAACAGCAAGCAACGAATATTGATTATGTCAAAAATCCTGTTGATGCCCGAAATGTGCCTGATGAGCTTAATGGATTACGGACCATGTTTTTAAGCTTTCACCATTTCAAGCCAACAGATGCCAAGGAGATTTTACAGGATGCCATTCATGCAAAAAGTCCGATTGCCATTTTCGAAGCGCAAGATAGGACATTAGTAAGTCTATTAGCGATGTTTTTTTCCCCTATTACGGTACTATTGACGGCACCATTTATTAAGCCATTTAGTTTGGGGCGCTTGTTTTTTACCTATTTGGTACCTATCATTCCATTAGCTGCTTGGTGGGATGGGATCGTATCCTCTCTTAGGACCTATTCCATACCTGAATTGATGGAACTAATCAATGATTTGGAAGGAGCAGATAAAATGACTTGGGAGATGGGTAAAGAGAAATCAGGCCCTGGTTTTGTTATTTACCTTTTGGGTATACCGAAATAGCCTTTTTAAAATTATGTAGATCTAATTGCTGCTTGCTCAAACAATGAGTGAGCTACTAGTTGTTTGGTGATTGGAGGAACCTAAATGAAAGAAGATTTTATTGGTTTTTAAAGCGGCTTTTATGCAATCATTTTTATAGAAATCATAAATATTGGTTTGATTGAAATTGTAAAATGACATATTCCTTTTAATCTTTCCTGGAACCATTCCGAAGGAGTCCTTAAAGCATTTACTGAAGTATGCAGGACTGTTGAACCCTACTAGATAAGCTACTTCTGAGATAATATATTTCTTCTCAGAAAGGTATTTATAGGCTTGAAGCAGTCTGATATAGCGAATAAACTTTCCAGCAGAAACATTCAGGTCATGTTTTAGCTTACGGTGGGTATGTTCCCTGCTATAGTGGAGATTTTCAGAAAGCTGACTTACAGAAAAATTAAATTCACCTAAGTTTTTTAAAACAACTTTGGCTGCTTCTTGAACAAATCGTTCATCTATTTTGGTTGAAGTGTCTTCCATTTTAAAAGTATTTTTGGAGCTATATCCATCAAAAATTAAACCTAATCTAAAGCTCTAAATAATATAGATATTTTATGGGTGAATAAAAAGGTATTAACTGTTCACTTTGAGTGCTTTATAAGCAGATTTATGCCTTGCATGACCTTTTAGAAACATGAACGACAAAATATCATCAATACATAGTCAGAATTTGTAAATAAATAGTTTAATTCATTTTAGAAATTCACTGGGGTTTGAGAATGTTCACTTAGTAATTAGTTAGATGTCCAGGTTTAGGGGTATTTATTTGAACAAGCATGTTTATTTATTATTAAATATTAAGGATCAGACTAAGATTTAATTATTTCGATAAATGATTGTGAAAAATATTTTTTAAATTGAATGTGTTGTTAATCAATAGATTATATTTTTCAATAAAAATCTTGAACCAATCGAAATGCTGACATATGGGAATTTGGCAGAGCACAAAAAGAATATTGTTTCGTTGGCACTTGATTCCGCCCCATAAATGGAGAAAACCAGCAATAGTCCTTGTGGCAGCTATTTTGGGGCTTGGAATATATTTGATAAAATTGAGCAATGCAGCTTCTTATTTATCTGATGATCCCCAAGCTTGTGTTAATTGCCATCTGATGACCCCGCAATACATCACTTGGGCAAATAGTTCTCATCGTGAAGTGGCACATTGTAATGACTGCCATGTACCTCATGATAATGTATTTAATAAGTATTTCTTTAAGGCTAAGGATGGACTATACCATGCCTCCATATTTACACTACGCAAAGAACCAGAAGTGATCAGGGCTTTGGCACCCTCCCAAGCAGTAATACAAAGTAATTGTATAAGGTGTCATGAAACACAGGTTACAGATATCAAGACAATGACGTTTGTAGCCCATCATAAAGAAAACCGTACTGACAGGACCTGCTGGGAATGTCACAGAGATGTACCACATGGAAAGGTTAAAAGTCTTTCATCGGTGGGCTATCAAATAGAGCCAATCAAAGCACATGCTCCAAGCGATCCGGAAATAATTCCCGCTTGGCTGAAGGCCTCCATGGAAGCGAAAAAAAATCAAGACGATCAAAATCAATAGGGCTATGAAAAATTGGATTCTTTTTACGTTGACCGCTGTCATTGTTTTTTTATTGGCAATGTTGGCTTACTCCATCATGGACAGGAAGACTGAAGCTAGATTTGCTTATGTCCCTAAGGTAGATATAAATGATATAGAACCGAGGGATTCTGTCTGGGGACTTAATTTTCCAAGGCAATATCAGTCTTATATGAAGACCAAGGACACCTCCTTTCATAGCATGTATAATACCAGTGGCCATATAGCAGTTCTTGAAGAGGATCCTGAGTTGGTAATTCTTTGGGCAGGCTATGGTTTCAGCAAGGAGTACAACCAACCGAAAGGACATGCACATGCAGTTGATGATATCAGGAAAATCCTGAGAACAGGAGCACCTATGGAGGCTGGAGAAGGTCCAATGCCCAGTACCTGTTGGACTTGTAAAAGTCCTGATGTACCCAGATTGATGAAAGAGCTTGGTGTAACCGAATATTATAGTGAAAAATGGTCTGATTTTGGTTCTGAGGTGATCAATCCAATTGGTTGTGCAGACTGTCATAATCCGGATAATATGAATCTCACCATAACTCGCCCCGCTTTGATAGAGGCATTTGAATCAATGGGAAAAGACATCGATGCTGCAAGTCACCAAGAAATGCGAAGTTTGGTCTGTGCCCAGTGTCATGTGGAATATTATTTTGTGAAAGATGCCCCTGGAAAAGAAGGAGCTCAATACCTGACTTTCCCATGGAGAGATGGTATGGATGAAAAGTCCGTGGAGGCTTATTATGACGAATCTGATTTTGCTGATTGGGTACATCCAATTAGTAAGACGCGGATGCTGAAAGCTCAGCATCCTGATTATGAATTGTTCACACTTGGTGTGCATGCCAAGAGAGGAGTTTCTTGTGCAGATTGTCATATGCCCTATAAGACGGAGGGTGGGCAGAAGTTTACAGATCACCATATTGGTTCGCCGCTTAGTAATGTAGAGAATTCTTGTTTTGTATGTCATCGGGAGAAAAAGGACGATCTGATTTCAGATGTCTTTGAGCGTCAACGCATCATCAAGGAAGGTTCCCAAAAGTTGATGAGATTGATAGCCATGGCCCATATTGAAGCGGGCAAAGCCTGGGAACTGGGTGCTACTCAGGAACAAATGGATAATATTCAGCTTGGGATCAGGCATGCACAATGGCGATGGGATTATGCGGTGGCTTCACACGGAGCTGCTTTCCACGCACCATTGGCGACCAGTAGCATTGTCACTTCAGCTACCGGTATTATAGAAGAAACTCGGATAGCCCTGGCCCGGTTGTTAGCTGATTTGGGACATAATAAACCTGTAGAAATGCCGGATTTTGAGGATACGGAAGCCTTGCAGGCATATGTGGGCTGGGATATAGAAAAGGATAAGGCTGCTAAGGAGAAATTTTTGGAGGAAGTGGTCCCGGTTTGGTTAAAAGAGGGCAAAGAGCGTGAGGAAGGATATACTGTTAAGATGGTTTCAGATAAATAAAGGATATGGCCAAAAGGAATCTCGAATGGTTTATTTTTAGTATGATTACCCAAATTAACATTGTATGAGATTAATAAAGTTTCTGGTATCCAGCAAGTTCATGCTCTTGCTCTTGATATTGTTTGCCCTGTCCTCAGCGGTGGCTACATTTATGGAAAATGACTTTGGTACTGCTGCGGCTTGGGAAATGATTTATGAATCTTTTTGGTTTGAAATGATCATGGTCCTATTGGCGATCAACTTTTTGGCTAATATTCGGAGATACCGACTTTTTACCAAGAAGAAATGGCCTATTGGCTTATTTCACATTGCCTTTGTTCTCATCATTATTGCTGCTGGAATTACCCGGTATTTTGGGGAGGAGGGAATTATTCATATTCGAGAAGGGAATGCCCAAAATATTTATTACAGTAATGAGTCTTACCTCCAATTGAGATCTGTTCATGATGGTGGCCATGAAAATTTTCAAAAGCCGATTACCCTTACTGCCAGCAGCAATTTGCCTATAAAGATAAAAGCACCTTTTGAGGAAGGGCTTCACCTGCAAATCAAGGAATTTATACCCCATGCCAAGGTAGATTTTAAATATGGGAGCCAGGATTATTTGGAGCTGGCTTTGACCACAGGAGGTGGAAGGGAAGACTTCACTTTACCGGTGGGCAAGGACTTACCGATGGGAAGCATAAGTTTGGGAACCAATCTAGATGCAGATCATCCCATTAATATTTTCAAGGAGGATAGTACTTGGATGATAAGCACCAAACAGCATCTTCAGGTGATGGAGATGAGTACCCAGGAAATAGGAGTTTTACATGCAGGAGAAATAAGGCCATTAAAATTGCGTGCCCTTTACCAATGGCCAGAAGGGGCTTTTTTAATCAAATCCATTCAGGAAAATAGTAAGCAGGTATTTGTAGAGGAAACTGATCCTGATATGGCGGAAAACCTTGCCGATGCAGTTTTGTTGGAGGTTTTGGATCATAAAGGGGAATTGATTGAATCTGCTTATGTTCAACTTGTAAAGATCAAGCCCAATTGGCATTCATTTGAATATAAGGGAAAGACTTTTCAGTTGACTTTTGGTCCTAAAGCCAAGCTCTTGCCATTTTATGTCTATCTAAAGGATTTTCAGATGGAACGCTACCCCGGGAGTCAAAGTCCCTCCAGCTATGCCAGTGAAGTGGTAGTTGAAGATGGAGAAAAGGCCTTTGATCAACGTATATATATGAACAATGTGTTGGATTATAAGGGCTATAGGTTTTATCAGGCTTCCTATGATATGGACGAAAAAGGTACTGTGCTCTCTATTAACCAGGACAGATTGGGAAGCACTCTTACTTATATAGGTTATTTTTTATTGGGTTTGGGTATGTTCTTTACGCTTTTCACTCTTAACAGCCGGTTTCAATATTTGAATCTTCGACTAAAAGAGATAAAAAAAATAACGGCAGTTCTGCTATTCTTCTTTTGTCTGAAGGGTGCCAGTGGACAGGGAAATTTACCCGGACAATGGATTATTCCTGGGGAAAGGGCCGAAAAATATGGTCAATTGGTTGTACAGGACTTGGATGGACGTATGAAACCCTTAAACACCTTGGCTCATGAGATTGTCAGGAAATTAAGTGGAAAATCAACCATTTCTATAGAGGAGCAAGGGCTGGAGCTGAGTCCTGAACAATTTCTCCTATCCGTACAAATGTATCCTGAGATGCTCAGTAAAATGCCCATTATCAAGGTAGATCCAGATAAAGGTGCTCAAATATTTGAGAAAATGGGTGTTGCTGAAGCTGAGAGAGTGAGCTTTATGGATTTTATAGATGAAGAGGGGCAATATAAACTTCAGTTGATGGTAGAGCAATCCAATATGCTTAAACCATCTGAGCGTAATGAGTCAGATAAGGAATTGCTGAAAGTGGATGAGCGATTCAATATTTTTTATGGATTATTGACAGGGGATTTTTTAAAACTTTTTCCTAATAGGGTGGATGAAAATAATACTTGGTTTACCCGTGAGAGCAATATCAATGGATTTCCAGAAGAAGATGCGCTTTTTGTTAAAAATATCACCAATATCTATTTGCAGGGATTACAAAATGGATTGAATACCGGGGATTGGTCCAAGGCAGAGGAATCACTAGGGTATATTGACCTGTTCCAGCAGAAGGCAGGAGCCGATGTCTATCCTGATGAGAAAAGGGTCAATGCGGAGCTCTTGTATACCAAACTGAATTTGGGGAATCGGCTTTTTGGTGTTTTTTGGCTGTTAGGTATCATCATGTTGGTTTTGGCAATTTGGCAAATGTTCAGCACCACCTCTCTTAATAAGGCTTTATGGAAAATCGGCTTACTGTTGACAGGGATTGGTTTTTTGGTTTTTACTTTTCATCTGGGATTGCGCTGGTATATCGCCCAACATCCACCATGGAGTGATGGCTTTGAAATGCTGGTTTTTGTAGGTTGGGGAGTTTTATTATTTGGCTTAGTGTTTTCAGGGAAATCCAAGTTTACTGTACCTCTGGGCCTGTTGTTCTCAGGGACCTTGTTGTTTGTGGCATTTTTGGAATGGCTCAATCCGGAAATCACGAACCTGATGCCTGTTTTACATTCCTATTGGCTCAAAATACATGTGGCTATCATTGTCAGTAGCTATGCGCCATTAGCTTTGGCAGCTATCATGGCATTGTTTTCTTTATTATTAATTGTCTTTAGGCCCAAAAAACCAGATAGTGCATGGAATAAAAGCATTTTGGAACTGGCCATTGTCAATGAGCTGGCCATTACCATTGGACTTTTTCTGCTTACCATTGGGACATTTTTGGGAGGAGTTTGGGCAAATGAAAGCTGGGGACGCTATTGGGCTTGGGACCCAAAGGAAACTTGGGCCTTGATTTCAATTTTGATTTATGCTGCTGTCTTGCATTTGAGGTTGGTGCCTGGCTTGAAAAATTTTATGGTATATCAACTGGCCAGTCTTTGGGCTTTTTCCTCCATCATTATGACCTCTTTTGGGGTGAATTATTATTTGTCTGGTTTGCATTCTTATGCTAAAGGCGATCCAGTGCCCATTCCTCATTGGGTATATTGGTGTGTAGCGATTCTGTTGTGCATTTCCATAGCTGCTAGTATTAGGTTTAAAGGCATGCCAACAAGTAGCAAGGCGATCTTGAAAGTTTGATTGAATTGAAGGAAATAAAAAAGACTAAACCGACTGGCTTAGTCCTTAATTTCTAGAATTTATTTCCTTTTTTGGTCAAGTTCTTTTTTCCTTTTTTGTGCTTGTTCCAAAATGGTATCCAAAGACATTCGGTCATAATATTGACCATCGTTGATTACAGCAAAGATGTCCTGGGTAGCGCTTATATTCTCCAATGGATTACTGTTCAAAATGACTAAATCAGCCTGCTTTCCTTTTTCGATACTGCCCATGCTTGATGATTTACCCATAAATTCAGCCGCATTTATAGTTGCCGCTTGAAGTGCCTGTAGTGGGCTAAGTCCAGCTTCTTCAAATAGGACCAACTCTTGGTGAAGCGCATAGGCTGGATAAACAAAAGTATTCAAGGCAGCTGCGTCACTTCCCGCTAAAATCGTCATACCAGCTTTTTGGATATAAGGAAGTTGCTTTGCGATCAATTGATAGCGGGTTTTGCTTGCTTCCCATTGTTTTGGTGTATAATCCTTTAACCTATCTATGCGCCATTGGTAGTTTGATGTAAAACGCTCAGTTAGGTAGCTTAAGAATTCATCATTGGAATGATTGTCTTGATCATAGTAGGCCAGTTGCTTTCCTCCAATCAATGTAGGCGTAACAGCCAATCCCAATTTTGCCAACTTTTGGTAATTCATAAATGCGGAATCCTGATCGAAACGTTCAGCATAGTAATTATTGGCTTCTCCTTTGGTCAAAGTCCCTTCCGCCACCTGTTTTGCAATTTTATTTTCGTTCGTTCCTAGCCTCAAAAAATAACTGGCATGTTCTACACTTGAAAGTCCTGCATTAGCCAGTTGTTCTATGCTAAGATCTAATGGAACATGTGCGGAAACCAAAAAACCCCTTTCATGAGCCTGCTTTACACTTTTTAGAAATAACTCTCCCGACAATGCGTTTTCGGTTACTTTGACCAGATCCACCTGATAGTTTTCCAGTTTATCCAGCATTTGCTTTAATTCCTCTTCATTGGCTATTTCCAGGTCTCCTTTCCAAAAGGAGTCAATACCTTCCAGTTTTCTTCCAGCAGTGAAGATCTGAGGAGCAAGAAATTTGTTCTGTTCAATATCTTCCCTCCATTGTAGCACTTGCTCACCAAGGTCACTGGCCATATCCCTCACTGTGGTAATTCCATGGGCAATAAAAACAGGGAAAAGGGCCATATTATCCTCGATCAAGTCTTGACCTTCAAAATGCACATGCATATCCCATAAGCCAGGGATAATATATTTGTCATTTGCGTTAACCTGGTTTTCTAAAGGAACTAGCCCTTTCAATTCTTGATCATCTGCGATTAGTTTAATCTTAGCACTATCAATAAGAATTGCTTTTCCCTCTTGGATACTTCCATCTTTGACATTGATGATTTTTGCTTGCCGGATCAGTTTTGTCTGAGGGGACAGTTTAATATCCAAGGGTTGAGAAGACCCGCAGGAGAGAATGCCAAGGAATAAAATTGTTAAAAATGAATTAATGATGTACTTCATTATAAAGTTATGTTTTAACAAATGATGGGGTTTATATATAATTTCCAAAATTAGTGACTAGGGCTTCAAATTTACTATACTCTCGAATTAATGATGGATTTTCTCGAAGTTAGGCATTCAAAAACTGATTTATATGGCCCAAGATGCAGTTAAAGCATCATTTTTAATCCATCCTCTGATTTTTTCGTATATTTAATTGATAGGACTAATCCTTTGATCATGAAATATCTAGCTTTATCGCTTTGTTTTATATTAGTTTTTGGGCTAGGCTGTAGCTCTGATGATGCTGATCCCAATATTCCGTCCATGATGACAGATGATAAGGATCCTGATGATCAAAATGATGGTGAATTAGGAGAGGTATTGTATCAAGGAGATTTTATGGATGATGCACATCCTACTTCTGGTATTGCTTCAGTTGATCAAACAGGAAGTGCATTGAGTTTTACCAATTTTAAAACGGACAACGGTCCTGTATTGGAGGTTTATTTGGCCACAGATAGAAAAGTGGATGATTTTGTGTCTTTGGGCGAACTGAAAGGAATAGAAGGTGACTTCACTTATGATATACCCAGTAACGTTGATTTAGAAACTCATAATTACGTACTGATTTGGTGTGTGGAGTTTTCCGTTAATTTTGGTTATGCTATTTTGGAATAGGGATGAGTTTTTATTTGATTTCAATAACCGGCTCTTGATTTAAATAACCTAGAGATTGTAAAAATTTATCCGTTTTGAGGATGGTATCTTTATAATTATCGAACTGACCATAATTAAAGAAGCCATGTCCCTCATCCTGATAGAGGTATAAATCACATTGAGAACCAATTCTTTCACTTACAGTTTGATAATATTCTGCTGTTTCCACTGGGATGAGTTTATCATCTGTACCAAGGAAGAAAATAGTAGGAGGAAGGCCTGCTTTTAAATTATGTAAGGGTGAATAATCTTTGTATTGCTCACCAATGCGTTCATAGCCATAGCCTCCAGGTCCATTGTCAATAACGGGATTGAAAAGCACCAAGGCATTGGGAATACAACTTATTTTATGATTATCATTCGGATCATTGAAATCTGGAATTACTGCTGTAGCAGCAGCCAAATGTCCACCTGCAGATCCTCCAGCTCCAATGATCTTGTCAGGATCAATATTAAAATCATCTGCATTTTTTCGAATATACCTAATAGCTGATTTGGCATCCATTAAAGATTCAAAAGGGCTAGTGCCGTGGACATTTCTTATCCTGTAGTCCACCAAAAAACAAACTAAGCCTCTTTTTGAGAAATATTGGGCATGGTGCTGAAACTGGCTTTTACTGCCACCCACCCAGCCACCGCCAAAGAAGAAAACCATGGCAGGTTTATTATTTGCTATTTCAGTCATGGGAGGATAGTAAACCTCCATATATAGATTGGTGGTGTCTGCTGTTTTGTATAAAAGGGTTTCCTGGGCGAAAGTCTGAGTAAACAATAATAGCAGAATATAGGTGCTTATGAATTTTATTTTCATGAGTTTAAAGGTGGCTTTGAAAATTTATGGTTAAATGAAGGTTGGCTCACCAAATATGCTGTTTAAAGCCTTTTGCTTCTGGTTTATTTAAGTTGATGAGGTAACCGTTAACTATAGCATACAATAGTTCATCATTTTTCTTTAAAAAGAAATTGGGATTACTGCCCATTTTGTAGCCACTGGGAATACTGTCCATTTCCCTAAGTACCAGTAGAGGTAGGTCATGAAATGGAGATTC
Organism: Echinicola salinicaeni; assembly: GCF_014280965.1. Lineage (GTDB taxonomy): Bacteria > Bacteroidota > Bacteroidia > Cytophagales > Cyclobacteriaceae > Echinicola > Echinicola salinicaeni. The sequence goes on along the minus strand of NZ_JACODZ010000006.1, from coordinate 213,972 downwards.
AGCATTGTTTTTAACTTTTATGCCCAAGAAGCCTTCTTTTAATAGCTCGAATGCTTTTTCATGGTTAAGGTCACTGATATGTTCAATAGCCTCATCGGCCAGTTTTCCTTCAACATATTCTAGTCCGGAGGCATCCAGTTCTTTATATCCATAATATACTGATAGGTCTCCTACATCATCAATTTGTCCTCTCACAGCATAGCCATTGTCCATTTCCATGTTTTGCCTTTTGATACCCAGATCCAGCTGATATTTGTTTTTGCCATTATTGATAGTAACGTTCCTTAGTACCAAGTCCATCAATTTTCGGTCATTATCTGGAATCCGGAAATAATCTTCCACAGCATAATTATTATAGTCGCCATGGGCAATTTCATACAAGGCATTCAAGATAATCATAAAGTTGAGTTGTCTGATATATTGTTTTTCTGGATCATTAGGGTAACCGCCGGACTCAATAAGGATGGTACTGGTCCCCCATTTTTGGAAATTGTCCCCAAAGGCTCTTGGTTCAAAAGCATCATTATATTTGCCCACCTGTCCAGGTATTACTTCTTGAAGTATCCTATTCATACCTACGATTACTTGCATGGCACGGGCACGTACATCATTTACTTCAGTTTTGTAATTGTATGCCGGGGCCAAGACCGAGATGGTAGCAGGTTTTTCTGTTTGTTCCACATTATAATAAATCTGCTGATCGTGGAGGTTAAAGCCAAAGAAGGGTGCAAACTCTTCCCTTGCCGCTTTAAGGATGCTGGCTTCTGGGGACACTTCTTTGATGGCATCCCTATTGAGATCAATGCCATAGGCATTTCTTCTTGTGAAAACCTCCGCTCCATCAGGGTTGATCATAGGGATAAAACGAATTTTAAGGTTTTCCTTGATTACATTCCTGATAATATTAAAACTATCATTTTTTGCTTTTAAGAAGTTAAAAAGGTCAAATAAGGCCATGGTAGCCGTACTTTCATCACCATGCATTTGTGACCATAGCAGTACTTTGGTTTCTCCTTCACCATATTCCAGCTGTTTGATGCTACGGCCTTGGACGGATTTTCCCAATTCTTCAATTTTAAAAGTGCCCGAATGCTTTTCGATCAATGGTTGCAAATCCTTATGCTTAAATCTTCGGTGAGTGATTGCTGTTTCTTTGGAGGATTCATATGCAGCATTCAGCGTAGCGGGTTGTAGGTTTTGCAATATATTTTGCCGTTCACTACAGGAAGCAAGCATGAATAAAAGTAATAAGACAAAAGGAATATATTTTCTAATAGAGTAAATCATATGAATGAATGGATCAATGAATAGCTTGTTTGGGTTTTCTGACATGGTATTTTTTCAAATCAAAGATGAAATTACTTGATCTAGTTTGGTTTTTAGATCACTGAAATCAGTGAAATCCTAGCTAAATACCCTATAGTAGGTTCAGGAAAGTATAAATCACTTTTTATTGTCAATCAAAATACTAAACTTAATGCATATTTAATATGGATTTACTTTAATAAACCCCAATATATCATGAGGCTACAGGTTTTTATTAAACAGCTTCCCTTGAAGCATACCTTTACCATAGCACATCAAAGTAGGGATGTGCAGGAGACTCTTATAGTTAAATTAGAGGAGGGGAACCTGTTCGGTTTGGGGGAGTCCACGACAAATCCCTTTTATGGTATGACTGTTGAAAATATGAAAGCTGCTTTGGAAGAAGCGAGCCCAATAGTAGAAAAGGGAGAATGGGAAAGTCCTGAGCAACTATGGGAAATGTGTAAGGAGGTATTTGCAGAAAACCCTTTTGCCCAATGTGCTTTGGATTTAGCTGCTTGGGATCTTTTTACGAAGAAAAGGGGACAGAAGCTTTATGAATATCTCCAATTGGATCCAGCAAATATACCTACCACCAATTTTACAATCGGCATAGCAAGTACTGATAAGATGGTGGAAAAGATGAAAGAGCTGGCCTGGCCCATATATAAAATTAAGCTGGGCACCGATCACGATATGGAAATCATCAAGGAGTTGAGAAAGCATACCGATGCGGTATTTAGGATAGATGCCAATTGTGCCTGGACTGCCGATCAAGCCATCAGTTATTCTAAGGAACTGAAGCGTTTGAACGTGGAATTTATGGAGCAACCACTGGGCAAGGATGATCTTGAGGGAATGAAGGAGGTTTTTCAGCACAGCCATTTGCCGGTAATAGCTGATGAGAGTTGTATAGTAGAGTCCGATGTGTTGAAATGTCATGGTCTTTTTCATGGGATCAATGTGAAATTGGTCAAGGCTGGTGGAATAACTCCCGGTCTTAGAATGATCTATAAGGCCAAAGAATTGGGTATGAAAACTATGGTAGGTTGTATGACGGAATCTTCAGTGGGGATTTCAGCGATTGCCCATATCGCTCCATTATTGGATTATGTAGACATGGATGGGGCAATGCTTTTGTCTAAGGATATTGCCACAGGAGTTAGCATTGTGCCCGGAAAGGTCTCCTTTCCTGAGGGACCGGGTATTGGAGCAAAGCTTTTGGATTAAACTATTTTTAGGTAAACTGGTAATTTGGGACTTAAATGCAACACCATCCAATCTCACATAAAATAGGCCGTATTATTCCCTGGCAAGGGAAAGATTACCTCTATTTCAGTGGAACGGCTTATTTAGGAATGGGAAGTGTGCCTGAGTTTGAAGAGATGATCATGGCTGGGTTGATGCAGTATGGACCAAACCATGGGGCAAGTAGGTTCAGTAATGTCCAACTCCGAGTTTATCAAGAGCTTGAGGATTATTTTGCTCAAGAGGCAGATGCTCCGTTTGCATCATTATTAAGTAGTGGTTTTATGGCAGGGTATATTTGTCACAGCATATTGGGTGAAATATGTGATGAGTTATGGCCTGCTCCAGATGCTCACCCTGCTATATTACCCAATAACCTTGATGTAGATTCAAATTGCTCTTTTGGGGAGTTTGCCCAGAACTGCATTAAAAAAAGCCATACCTGTAAAGGAAAGACTATAGGTATTCTTTCCAACGCTGTGGATACTATAAAACCCGCCATTCATGATTTTCAGTGGGTGGAAGCATTGTCACCAGCCAATCAATATTACCTGCTTATAGATGATAGTCATGCTTTTGGGGTTTTTGGAAAAGGGATTTTTGGTACCTATTCTTTTTGGAAAGACCTTCCTGTACAGCTAATAGTGACAGGATCTTTGGGAAAAGCCTTGGCTACACCTGCGGGAATGATTCTTGGAGATGCGGCTTTTGTGGGGAAGGTGAAGAACGGGGCCATGTTTAGGGGAGCTTCTCCTGCTGCGCCAGGCAATTGCCAGGCATTTTTGCAAGCAGGTAGCTTATTTGCCCACCAGCAGAGATTGTTAAGAGGGAATATGGAATATGTTTTTGATAAGGTCAAAGATTTACCAGGACTGCGATTTGAGCAGGATTTTCCAGTTTTAACATTTGAGGGATCTGGTTTTGCTGAGCAACTCATGAAAGCAGGAATTCTTATTTCTTCATTTTCATATCCCCGGCCTGAAGATATTCCTGTAGATAGAGTGATCATTTCTGCTTACCATAGAATTGAAGATTTAGATTTTTTAGTTGATCAGTTATACCTTTTATTCAGGTAATCAAGGATGATTTTTTTCTGTTGGTTTACTTTTATTGAAGAAATCTTGTCAAGATAATTTACATCAGTGGAAATTATTGAAAAATATTTTGTCCAAATATAATTCAATGGAATAGGCGTTAATTCCCAAATTTTGATGGATTAGATATCTATATAATTGCAAATAGCTTACTGTTTTCCATGAATTTATTGTATCTTTTTTGTATATAAAAAACTGTAAATCAAATAGTTAAAATAATACTTTTATGATTTTAGGTAGTGGTAAAAATATTATAGTTTATTTAGGTCATTTGTTAAAAAATTAGATATGTATCTAGAAGGTTAACGAAATTTATAATGTATTATATGTTAAAAAAGTAATTATTTAAATTAGAAAGTGTTAAAAATACTTTATATTTATAATTAGCTTAATAAATTAAATAATCCCTATGAACAAAAATCTACAATCCCTGATGGTGTTTGTGATGCTGCTGTTCAGTCAGACAGTTTTAGCACAAACCAAGACGATTTCAGGAACAGTTACTGATGCTGGTGATGGAATGCCCATACCCGGAGTAAACGTTTTTCTGAAAGGTACTACGAACGGTACTTCCACCGATTTGGATGGAAAGTATACTTTAGCCAATGTTCCTGAAGATGGTGCGTTGGTATTTTCTTTTATTGGATATATTTCCCAAGAAGTTGCTGCCGCTGGAAAAAGCACGATCGATATCAAGCTTGCCCAGGACACAGAAGAATTGGGCGAAGTGGTGGTAACCGCTTTGGGTATTAGTAAAGAAAAGGAAAAGCTGGGCTACTCAGTGACGGAAGTGGGCAGTGAGAGCTTAAATAAAGCCCGTGAAACGAATGTGGCGAATTCACTTGCTGGTCGCGTAGCGGGTTTGGTGGTGAAAGGAACCAATAGTGGTCCAGGTGGTACAGCAAAGATCACCTTGAGAGGTTTACCAAGTATCAGTGGTACAGGGTCACCACTTTATGTGATCAATGGAGTACCCATGGATAATTCACAAAGAGGTTCTGCCGGTCAATGGGGCGGTAGTGACAATGGTGATGGTATTGGTAACCTAAGCCCGGATGATATTGAATCCATGACTGTTTTGAAAGGTCAGGCGGCTTCGGCACTATATGGTACCAGGGCTTCGAATGGTGTGATTATGATTACGACCAAGAAAGGCGCTAAAGGAGATGACTGGGCGTTGAATTACACCTTAAATTATATGGCTGAAAATCCTGTAGATTTTACGGATTTCCAACAAGTTTATGGTCAGGGTACTGGAGGTATCAAGCCGGGCAGTGCAGATGAAGCTAAGACTACCGGAAGGTTGGCTTGGGGTGCCATGATGGATGGCAGTTCGGTCATAGGTTTTGATGGTAATCAATATACCTATAGCCCAGCCTCTGAAAATTATATTGATTTTTACAGAACAGGTTCTAACCTTACCAACACTGTATCTGTTTCCAAAGGTTTTGCTGAAGGATCTTTTAGATTTTCCTATTCTAATTTGAATGCAAAGTCTATTGTTCCTAATAGTGATGTGAACAGGAATACCTTTAACCTCAACGTTGATCAGAATATTTCCGATAAGATCAATGTTTCTGCGATGATTAACTATATCGATCAGCGTTCAGAAAATATTCCTTTCTTGAGTGATGGACCTAAGAATCCTAATAACTTCTTATTCTTAGCCCCTAATATTGATCACAATATATTCGCTCCGGGATATGATGAAGCGACGGGTGCAGAGACTGTATTCAGTGATGATATTTATGTGACCAATCCTTATTTTATCACGAATCAAGGAGTTAATGATTTGACAAGAAGAAGGATGATTACTGCTATTTCTGCGAAATACAGTTTTACGGATAAAATCTATGCAATGCTTAGAATGGGGAATGATGTTTCTAATGATAAGGTATTTAGTGTAGATCCATATGGCATGGCTTATACCAATAATCTTCAAGGTGGACTCTCAAGCAGAGGCCAGTCTGAAAGATCAGAACTTAATGTAGATGCTATTTTTGGCGCTGAATTGGACTTGACCCAGGATATTAACTTGGATGCGATCATCGGTGCCAGTGTTAGAAATAACAAGTATGAAACTGTAGGAGTAGGAGGTAGTAGGTTTGTACTTCCTTATTTGTATTCTCCTTTTAACGTGGAGGCATTTTCCAGATCTTATGATTATGATGAAAGAGAAGTTCATTCAGGTTATTATTCATTGGGTTTTGGTTACAAAGATTTCTTGACATTGACTACCACCGGTAGATATGATATTTATAGTACCCTGTATCCAACTGATGATGCTGGAATATTTTCTCCATCAGTGACAGCTGCCTTCATTTTTGATCGCTTGCTGAATATTCCAGCGATGGATTTTGGTAAGTTAAGAGCATCCTATGCGGTAACCAGCGGTGAGCCTTATGAAGCTTATTTGACTAAATTCTATTATTCTTCTGCAAATGCTTACAATGGAGTACCTGCAGGCTCTTCTCCTTTGACTTTGCCTAACCAAAACTTAAAGCCATTTACAACCGATGAAATTGAAATTGGTTTGGATGTAAGTTTCTTTAAAGGAAGATTGGCCTTTGATGTGGCTTACTTTGATAAAACCACCCATGATGAGATCATGAATGCCAATTTAAGTATTACATCAGGCTTTAATGGTTATACCGTAGCGACAGGTTCTACCAATAATAAAGGACTTGAAGTATTGGTAACAGGTGTGCCAATTAGAAACAATGATTTCAGTTGGACAACTTCATTTAATATGACCAGCTTGGAAAACAAAGTGCTAAGTACGGATAATAATAACAATCCTGTGAATTTGGGCCAAAATAGGGCTACCCTGGGTAATGCGGTTACGGCTTATGTAGTGGGTGAGTCTGGTCCTCAAATCAGGGCTTATGATTATGCCTATGATAACGATGGAAATATCATGGTAGATGAAGCGGGACTTCCGATTAGAGGTGAATTGAAAAACTGGGGTACTGTATTGCCGACTTTCTATGGTGGTTGGAATAACGAATTCAGCTATAAGGGAATTAATTTGTCTTTCTTGATTGATTATAGCTATGGTAATAAAGTGCTTTCTGCTACCGAATTCTATTCTCATTTTAGAGGATTGCACAAAAATACACTTGTGGGAAGAGAAGGAGGCGTGACCAACGATGGTGTTACGGCCAGTGCCGAAGATTATTATAGGGCTTTGGTACAGAATGTTACAGCAACTAGTGTGGTTGATGGAGATTATATCAAGTTGAGACAATTTACACTTGGTTATTCTTTACCGTCCAGAATATTTGCCAATACTCCAGTATTGAAAGGTTTGGACATTTCCTTTGTGGCCAGAAACCTGGCGATTCTTATGCGAAAAGCGGATAATATAGATCCAGAAGCAAACTTCGGATCCAATATTAACTATACAGGTATAGAAGGTACCAGTTTGCCTAGCACTAGATCTTTCGGGTTTAACCTTAACTTTAAATTGAATTGATCATGAAAAGATATATATCCTTATTCTTAACAGGATTATTGCTGGCAGTCTCTGCCTGTGATGATAATTTTGAAGATATCAACACCGACCCCAACCGAGCGGACGGTAATTTGTTCGATCCCAACCTGATCCTGCCAACTGTATCCTATAATTATGGAAATATGATGACAGGTTATACAGGATCCATACTTTTCCAAAGTATGTGGGTACAGGTATTTGCCTCTACTACTACCGGTGGGGCCAATTATTATTCCAATGGTGATAAATACGTAGCCTCGGTGAATACCAATAGCTATATCCAGAATGTTTGGGCGAATGGTTATTCAGCCGCCTCTAGAATTTACCAAATGCAGTCTCTTGCTCAAGAAAAGGGCATGACCAATTTGGATGCTGTAGGACAAATTATGAAAGTCTTGACATTGTCCTTTGTGAGTGATATTTATGGTGATATTCCTTATTCTGAAGCTTTACAAGCTGAAGATGGGATAACTCAGCCAGTTTATGACGCTCAGGATGCCTTGTATATGAGGATGCTAGAGGACCTTGACGGTGCGTTGAGTACTTTGGGGTCTGGTACAGATGCTATTACCAATGATGTGATCTATGACGGAGATATTGCCAAATGGAAGAAATTTGGCTATTCCTTGATGCTCAAAATGGCCATGAGGTTAGTTGATGCAGATGCTACCACTGCGCAGACGTATGTGCAAAAAGCCATAGCGGGTGGGGTCTTTGCTTCTACTGCTGATGAAGCTGTTTTGGTGTCAGATCAGACCAATGGATATTCCAATACCAGTGCCAATGCCCTGAATACAGTAGATGATGTATACGAAGTACGTTGGTCCAAAAAACTGATTGATTTTATGAAGGCTGTGGATGACCCAAGGCTTCCGGTGATTGCAGAAGTGCCACCGGCTGGTTTGGCAGCCAATAGAAATGGTAATGTAGTCGGTGATAATGATCCTGCAGTACAAATAGGTTTGCCAAATGGTTATGACCTTAAAGGTGGAGATACGGATGTAGTCAATGAGCCTAACTATCCAGGAGCTACTGGTTCTGGGGATGATGTGGCTCCAATAGGTGCTTATTCTAGGCCTACTGCTATCTATAGAGACAGAGATGCGCCGGTATTTGTAATGACTTATGCAGAAGTGGAGCTTTTATTGGCTGATGCGGCTTTGAGGGGGTATAGTACCCCGATGACTGCTGCTGAGCATTATAGAGCAGGTGTGATCGCTGCGATGACCAGTATTGGTAAATTTGGTGGAGGAGTAGTGAGCGCTGCAGATGCAGTGAGTTTTGCTGATGCCAACCCGCTGGATATGAGCACTACTGAGAATGGATTGAAAATGGTCAATGAGCAGATCTGGGCTACTACTGGTGTGATGGTTAACTTTGTGGAATCTTGGAATAACTGGAAAAGATCAGGTTATCCTGAATTGACTCCAGTGACCTATACAGGTAGTTTCTCTCCAGGCCAAATTCCTAGAAGACAGCTTTACCCAGCTTCAGAAAGTACCACTAACCCTTCTAGCTTAGCTGATGCTATTGCCAGAATGGGTGGTGATTCTTGGACAACAAGAGTATGGTGGGATGCTCAATAGGCATTCGATTATAATGATTTGAATAAATGCAAAAGGAGGGTTTCGGCCCTCCTTTTTTTGCTTGATCTTTATTGGCTAAATTTCTTTTATCTCCATCACCACAAAGGCTAATTCGTCTTCTATATTGTGCTGAGAAAAAATTTGGCCATCTTTTACAAAGCTATTTGAGATATAAAAAGACTCCGGCAATTTATTTTCGGAAATTTGCTGAAAGTTTTCGTCAAAAACGGTGAGTACACCGGTCCATGTTGAGCCGTTCTTTCCGTGTGAAATTCTATAATATCGTTTGTGTTCCGGATCAGCAATAAATCTTTGAAAACTGACTTCATGTCCCATCTCTTGATATAGCTTATTAGATTCCTCCTGCGAATGGGCTGTATTTTTGCTGGGTTTCCGAAGGCTGTTGACAGTGAGTTTGCTTGAATAGGTATGGTGTGTTACAGAATCATTGTCGATATTATAAACAAATAGTTCGTTGATCGCACCATTGGATAGAAGGATTTTGTTTCCTTCTAGCAGGAAATAAAAAGATGGGCTCGTGCTTTGTGTGCCACCCTTAATTTTCATGGTAATGTAGAAATCTTTTATTGCATCTAATCCATCTACAGGGATTTTTGTCAATGTTTTGCTTTTCATGTCGATTATTGCCATTCCCCTTGGTCCCTCAAAAATCCGCTCGTAAAAGGAATAGTAGGTGTCTCCATTAGGTCCCATATAGCCGAAAGTGCTTATTTTTTCCTTTGGTTTCAAAGTATCCCCATTTAGGGTTTCATTGTTTAATTGGAGGCTTTTCAGTTTTTGGGCATTGCTGTCAAACACTTGTACAAGGCCATTGAAATTATTGATCATAAATTTATCCTGGTCAAAATGATCAATGCTGGATACATAACTAGTGGTGCCATTAGGACCTTCTGTTTCGAAAGGGATTTGCCTTTCCAGTTTGTGCTCTTTTAAATTGATGACATCGATGAGGTTTTGCTTGTAATTATAGTTGAAATAATACTTTAGATCATCACTAAAGTCTGTCCTAGCATTTTGGTTTTCAATTAAAATAATATCCTCTCCCGAATCGATAAAAAGGGTGTCTACCACTTCCAGTGTGAATTTCTTTCCGGCATTGTCAGACAAACTTGAAGTTTCCTCAGAGGTTTTTTCATAACAAGAAGCAATCAAAAAAGGCAAAGCTGCAAAAAATAGCTTTTTCATAAAATATAAGTATTTGGTTCAAAATTCCCTGTAAAACTAAAGCTTTTGGTGAAAAATGCAATTGATGGGCGGCCCATGTAGGAGTCAGAGACTCCACTTTATTATCTCCGAAGGCACAGCCATCGGAGAACGGGCTGAAGAATGCAATTCGATAAACAAAAATGGAATGGCAAATTCCTGAGAAGTTATGGGTCGGGATTTCAAATCCCGACCAGCAAGTGTATGGTTGCGACGAATAAGCAGTGTTTGTTCATTTACAGTGTTAAAATTTCTAACATCTGTGTTTATCATATCTACCTGCCTGACCGGCGAGGCAGGTCTGTGGTTGCTTCAAAAAATTCATTGGCTAACGAAGCCTAAATTAATTTCCTTGTAATACGCCCATTTTGGAAACAAAATCCCAGATGGTGATGCCCATGCTTACTGAGATATTTAAGGAATGTTTGGTGCCGAATTGGGGAATTTCCAAAACATGATCGCTGGCTTGTATGACCTCTTCTTCTACGCCGAAGACTTCATTGCCAAAGACCAGTGCATATTTTCCATCCTTGGTTGGCTGGAAATCCTGAAGCATGGTGCTTTTGTCTACTTGCTCCAAAGAACAGATTTGATAACCATTGGCCTTGAGTAAGTCAATGGCCTCCATGGTGCTGCTTGTATGCTCCCATTCTACAGAATCGGTTGCACCTAAGGCAGTTTTTTGAATGTCTCTATGAGGTGGTGTGCCAGTGATCCCACAGAGGTAAATTTTCTCTATGCGGAAAGCGTCAGAAGTTCTGAAGGCGGAACCTACATTGTTCAGGCTACGGATATTGTCCAGGACAATGACCAAAGGTATTTTGTCTGAGGCTTTGTATTCATCAACGGACAGCCTGTTGAGCTCATCCATGCTTAATTTTTTCATTCGGTTTTTGTTTCCCTTTTTGAATCGATTAATTTCAACCCTTGAATAATTTCCAAAAGTAACATTTAAGATTTAAATCCGGTAGAAGATGGCCAAAGCAAAGGCAAAAGCAGCGAAGGAAACTCCCTTGATGAAGCAATATAACAGTATCAAAGCCAAACACCCGGGGGCTTTATTGCTATTCCGCGTGGGTGATTTCTATGAGACATTTGGGGAAGATGCCGTCAAGGCCAGTAAGGTGCTGGATATTGTCTTGACCAAACGAGCCAATGGTGCAGCGAGTCATATAGAGTTGGCCGGGTTTCCACATCATTCCCTGGACAGTTATTTGCCCAAATTGGTAAGGGCTGGTAATCGGGTGGCCATTTGCGACCAATTGGAAGATCCAAAAGAGGTCAAGGGGATTGTGAAAAGGGGAGTTACCGAATTGGTGACGCCAGGGCTTTCCTTTAATGATAATGTACTGGATAAGCGCAGGAATAATTATTTGGCTTCCATCTATTTTGGCAAACAGCTTTTAGGTGTCGCCTTTTTGGACTTGTCCACTGGAGAGTTTATGTGTGCTGAGGGAAATAATTCCTATATAGAAAAACTCCTGCAAAGCTTTAATCCTTCAGAGGTCATTTATTCTAAAGCTGATAAAGCTAAGGCTGCAGAGTTGCTTAAGGATGAATATACTACCTTTCATTGTGAGGACTGGGTTTTCCAATATGATTACACCTATGAAAAGCTAACCAATCATTTTGAAACAGCTAATTTGAAAGGCTTTGGGATAGAAAACCAAGGCCATGGTATTATCGCGGCAGGAGCAGTACTGTATTATCTTGAAGAAACCGAACATAAGGAAGTCAAGCATATTGCTTCTATTTCCAGGATTGCGGAGGAGAAGTTTGTGTGGTTGGATAAGTTTACCATTCGTAACTTGGAATTGGTTTATCCGCAGCAAGATGGCGGGGTTCCCTTGATTCAGATTTTGGACCAAACGGTGACACCAATGGGATCTAGGATGATGAAGAAATGGATGGTGCTACCATTGAAGGAGAAGGCTCCGATAGAAGAAAGGTTGAAAGTAGTGGAGCATTTTTATACGGAACCTGAGCTGTGTGAGGAGATACTTTCCCATTTGAAACATATTGGGGACTTGGAAAGATTGATTTCCAAGGTGGCTGTGGGCAGGATCAACCCTCGTGAAATGAACCAACTGAAAAAGGCCCTAAAAAGTACATTGCCTATTAAGGACTTGCTTAAAGGCCAAGAGAACACATCCCTCAAGGCACTGGGTGACCAAATTAATGCTTGCGAATTTCTTTTGGAGAAGATAGAAAGGGAACTTAAGGAAGATGCGCCCATGCTGGCCCATCAAGGAAATATTATCTGTGATGGGGTGGATGCGGAATTGGATGAGTACCGTACCTTGGCTACTTCAGGAAAGGATTACCTGGTGCAGATTCAGCAAAGAGAGGTGCAGCGGACTGGTATCAGTAGTTTGAAAATTGCCTACAATAAGGTTTTCGGGTATTACCTGGAAGTATCCAATGCGCATAAGGATAAAGTACCGGCTGAGTGGATCAGAAAGCAGACTTTGGTAAATGCCGAAAGGTATATTACTGAAGAGTTAAAAGAATACGAAGATAAAATTCTCCATGCAGAAGAAAAGCTGATTGTCCTTGAGCATAAATATTTCAATCTTTTAGTACAAAGTGCCGGGGAGTATGTGACCCAAATACAGGAGAATGCCAGGATATTGGCCACGGTGGATTGCTTGGTGTCCTTTGCCCAAGTAGCTATCAGTAATAGTTATTGCAGGCCTAAGGTAGCGGATACAGATACCTTGGAGATCAAGGATGGTCGTCATCCAGTAATCGAAAAGCAACTTCCGATAGGGGAGGATTATGTTCCTAATGATATATATTTGGATAATAGCTCCCAGCAGGTCATTATTATCACAGGACCAAATATGGCTGGTAAATCGGCTTTGTTAAGGCAAACAGCCTTGATTGTATTGATGGCACAGATGGGAAGTTTTGTTCCTGCTTCATATGCCCGAATTGGGATCATTGACAAGGTCTTTACCAGGGTGGGGGCTTCTGATAACCTTTCTAAGGGGGAATCTACCTTTATGGTGGAAATGACAGAGACGGCTAGTATCCTGAATAACCTTTCTGATAGAAGTTTGGTATTGATGGATGAAATTGGCCGTGGTACATCTACTTATGATGGTATATCCATTGCCTGGTCCATTGTGGAGTTTTTGCATAACCATCCTAAGTTTAAGGCTAAGACACTATTTGCCACCCATTATCATGAATTGAACCAGTTGGCGGAAGATTTTCCCAAAGTGAAGAATTTTAATGTTTCAGTAAAAGAGGTGGCTGATAAGGTTATTTTTATGCGGAAGTTGAAAGAAGGTGGGAGTGAGCATAGTTTTGGTATTCATGTAGCCCAGATGGCTGGTATGCCTAATCCAGTGGTGCTAAGAGCCGCTGAGATCATGGGACATTTAGAGCAGGATAAGGATATGCATAAGCAGCAGGAAAAAATGAAGGATGTTCCTAAGAACAATTTCCAGTTGAGTTTGTTTGAGATCGATCCAAAGTTCAAGGAAGCGCAAGAGCTTTTGGATGCCATTGATATCAATACCATTTCTCCTGTAGAGGCGTTGTTGAAGCTCAATGAAATCAAGAAAAAACTGGAATAAAAATCTCCTTGAAAATCAGTAAAATACGGGTTTTTAAGAAAAAAAGAGGAAAAAATTTTAATGGAGTACTTGCGGTTTAGAAAAGTCTGCGTACATTTGCACTCACAATGACGGAGATAACACGGTCAAAGTCAAAGTTTCTAAACAAGCGAAAGTAGCTCAGCTGGTAGAGCACGACCTTGCCAAGGTCGGGGTCGCGAGTTCGAATCTCGTCTTTCGCTCTCAAGGGCCCTTGTAAGAAGGGCTTTCTTGTTTCTGAAACAGCTTGGGTTTTAAGAGCAAGAGAAAGAAAACTTCTATTCAAACTAGAAGAAGCCGGGATGGTGGAACTGGTAGACACGCAAGACTTAAAATCTTGTGGCCATTAGGCCGTGCGGGTTCGATTCCCGCTCCTGGTACAGAAGCCTCGTAGCAATGCGGGGCTTTTTGTATTTTAAGCTTGAGATTTTTAGAGGTTAGACTTGAGAAAATAGACCCGATAGACTTTTGTATATCTCTAGTAAAGGTTGACAATAGATAAATACAAATAAACTGAGATATGATTATCTGTCTATCTTAAATCTGTGTTGATCCTTTCCATCTGTGGTTAATATATCAATTTTGGAAGTTTTTGCCCTACAATTATTGCTTGTGATTTCTTTGTCAAATTGAGCGGAGTCGAGACCTTTAGCGATAGCATTATTAAGTCAATTTTTTACTCATAACTCCAGCAAACTTAGTCTAAAATTCATGGCTATGATTGTATTTTTTGTGTGAAATTAAAGGTTGAGTTATGTGTTCTACGTTTTAGTTAGATTGACCCGCTTTTATGGTGGTGGACAATGTTGGCCTTATTGTTGATGTTGACGGATACCTAATATATATTTACTATAATGTCCATTTGGATATTTAATTGTTTTATACACCGTCACCATCAAAACTATAATATTATGAAAAAGATACTTGGCGTATTTTTGGCAGTACTTGTGGTCTTTACTTCATGTACCAATAATGAGGGGCCTGAGATGCCTGTAGGAGAAGCTCCGGTTATGCCTCCTGAAGTGAGTATGGCTCCTGATATGAGCATGTTCAATGATCAAGGTTCGGAAGGAAACCGTGAAATACAAGTGGGAAACTGGGCTTTTGCGGCTATAAATGTTGGGGTGTATTCAGCCATTCTTTACCAGCGCCTTATTGTTCCAGTGACTGCATTTAAAGCCACTTTAGGGGCAGATGCTATGTATAATGAAGGAGAAGGCTTATGGGTTTGGGAAAAGGCTTTTGAGATAAGTGGAAAGAGTTCATATAGTATTAGACTAACAGCTGAAGTGGTTGAGGAGGATGTTTTTTGGATGGGCTATATCTCCGGAGAGGGGATAAGTGATTTTGTGTGGTTTACTGGAGAATCTAGTATAAATGGTCAAGAAGGGGGGTGGAAACTTTACGAAGGCCCTGAAAGTTCTAGTGTGTGGCTTTCCAATAGATGGGAAATTGATAGGGAAGCAGAGAGTGGCTTTACCAAGTTTACTGTAGAAAAAGAAGGAGAACACAAGGGGAGCTCCATCAGGTATGTTGTAAATACTGATGAGTATTTTGATAGAATGGTTACTATCGTCAATGCTGCTGAAGAAAATACGATTTATGTGGATTGGAGGAGTGAGGAGAAAAATGGAAGAGTAAAGAGCTTTGCCCATTTTGGAGGTGAATTGTTTCACTGCTGGGATGGTAGCTTGCAAAATGTAGATTGTGATTAAGTCTAATAGGATTTAATTGGAATAAAAAAGTGCCTAGTAGACTTTTGTTTGCTAGGCACTTTTCTTGATAGCTAATTTTTTTGAAGTGATTCAAATATTAGCTTTCGAAATGCCATTTCCCTCAAGGTAAACTGCATATCAGCGATAGTGCCCATTTTTACATTTTTACTGGCTTTAATTTTTATGATCTGATCTTTGTCTTTGCCTTTAAATTCCTTCTTTATGACTGAGGCTAGTTGTTTTGCTGGTGCAGCTTTTCCATTGATGTATAATTCATTCCTTTTGTAGTCAATACTGATGGAAGGTGTTTCCTCTTGGATTATATTTATTTGCTCATCAGGACCACATGCTGTGATAAAATAGGAAAGTATAATAATTAGAATAACTGGTTGATATTTCATGTTTTAGGGATTTATGTTTGTTAATTAACAATATATTAAGAAATTAGTTGATAAAAAACTATTGAATTAGTTTTGTTGACTTAAGAATAATATAATATTGATAATTCTTTATTTTGGTTTCGTAAATATTATATTTCAGCCTCTTTTGAAATTAAAAAGATATGATTATCCGTTATTACACCAGTAAACTTATTTCTCACAGCCTGTCCAGATTTATCGGGAGATTCCACAGATCTACCTGGCGGAAGACAGATTTTCACGGAATAAAATATCGTTTCTTTGGACTTTTGTGTTCTTACTGAAAGAATATCTTATTTACAAAAAGCTACTGGTGTCTTTGCGGATATACAGAAAAAAAATAAAACAATGAGATTTATACAGCCATTATTATTACTCCTTATTTTATCTGCTTGTAATTCCAGTAAGGAATATGTTGAAGAGAAAAACTGGTACAAAGGGAATTTGCATACCCATTCTTATTGGAGTGATGGAGATGATTATCCGGAGATGATCATGGATTGGTATAAATCCCATGGGTATGACTTTGCTGTATTGTCAGATCATAATGTGTTGGCGAGGCAGGAAAGGTGGAAACTGATTCCAAAATCACCTAAGCACGAAAAGGCATTTGATAAATATTTGGAGAAATATGGTGAAGATTGGGTGGAATATCGGGAGGATTCAACTGGCAGGGTGGAGGTCAGGTTAAAAAAACTGGAAGAGTATAGGGAATTATTTGAGGAAGATGAAGGGTTTCTGATTGTTGAATCTGAGGAGGTGACAGCAAGTTTTGAGAAAAAGCCACTCCATATGAATGTAACGAATATTCAATCGTTCATTGAGCCACAAGGAGGGAATTCTGTTTCTGAAGTTTTACAGAACAACCTTAACCAGGTAAAGGCGCAGCGAGAGGCAACTGGTGAACCAATGTTTTTGCATATTAATCACCCTAATTTTGGCTGGGCGATCTCACCTGAGGATATAATTCAGCTGGATGGTGAAAGGTTTTTTGAAGTATATAATGGACATCCCTATGTGAACAACTATGGGGATTCATTGAGGCCCAGTATGGAGGTGCTTTGGGATCAAGTTCAAGTGGCTTATCTGCAGGCTGGCAAGCCGCCATTATACGGATTGGCAGTAGATGATGCCCATCATTATCATGTTTTCAATGAGAAGAGCAGTAATCCTGGGCGTGGATGGGTGGTAGTGAGGTCTTCCGAGCTTAAGCCTGCTGCATTGGTTGAGGCTATGGAAGCAGGAAATTTTTATGCATCCACAGGGGTAAGTTTTAAAAGTCTTGACTTTGATGGAGAAACCTTGAGCTTGGAGGTAGCGGCTGAAAAAGGTATTGATTATACCATACAGTTTTTTGGTACAAAAACAGCCACACCGGAAAAATATGGGGTTTTGTTTAAGGAGGTTAAAGCTACCAAGGCACAGTATACTCTGAAAAAGGAGGATATGTATGTCAGGGCAAAAGTAATCTCTAACAAACCAAAGGAAAACCCATATAAACCTGGAGATACTGAAGTCGCTTGGACGCAACCAGTGGTTTTGCAAGAATAGACTTTACTAATGTCCTTTATTTTTAGGCAATTCGTTGATTTTGTTCATCAGCATTGATTTTTTTTAAAGGTGTAATCATATCTGGTATAATTAAAATACCAGATGTGATGCGCTAGATCCAGTGGATTAAACCTGCTTTTTGGTCATTAAATTGTAAAAGGTGATAATGACTTGATTATTTTTAGGTCTTTTGGACTAAAATATTTATTTTTCGGAGTGAAAATAATTACCATACTTTGGTTGACTTGTTTTCTCTTAATTTTAAAACCCATATTACATTGAATACAATATCTCCAATTGACTTAATTATCATCATAGCTTACCTCATCATAATTGTCGTGGTAGGCCTTTGGTTTAGCAGAAAAAGCAAGAAGAGCAGTTCTGGTTATTTTTTGGCTGGGAAATCACTCACGTGGTCTGTCATTGGAGCTTCCTTATTTGCTTCCAATATTTCGACCGTTCATTTGGTTGGACTGGCAGAGTCAGGATTTCGGGATGGCATTGTTTGGGGTAATTTCGAATGGTTTTCGGCTTTTGAGTTGATTATATTGGCCTTTTTGTTTGTTCCCTTTTTCCTTAGGACCAAGATCGCCACCTTGCCGGAATTCTTAGAAAAACGATATGATAGTCGCTCTAGGATGATCTTGGCCGTATTTAGTATTTTGGCTGCTTTGTTTATGCATATTGGCGTTAGTTTTTATGCAGGAGCGGTGGTTTTTGAGCATATTTTTGGCTTGAACATCATGGTTTCCATTCTGATCATAGCCCTAGCCACTGGTATTTATACGATTATCGGAGGACTTACTTCTGTGGTTATCACAGAAACTGTACAGACGGTAATATTGATCTTTGGTTCTTTGGCGATTACCCTATTGGCCATTTATAAGTTACCTGAAATGGGCATTGCCTCCTATGATGCTTTAAAGGATGCGGTAGATCCAGACCGACTAAAGGCCGTAAGCTTTGACAGTGCCAAGAAGGGCTTCACCTTTATGGATATGCTATTTGGGCATTTGGTTTTGGGTATTTGGTATTGGTGTACAGATCAGACGATAGTACAGCGTGTATTGGGAGCTAAATCTGAAAAGGAGGCCAAACTTGGGGCGTTATTTGCAGGTTTCTTAAAAATCCTCCCTGTTTTTATCATGGTGGTACCGGGTATATTGGCCTTTGCCCTTTTTCGAGAAGAAATTGGAGATGATACCAAGCAGGTTCTGCCTGTGATGATTATGAATCTTTTGCCGATTGGCTTGAAAGGTTTGATGGTGGCAGCCTTATTGGCAGCAGTGATGAGCAGTGTGGCGGCTGCACTGAATAGCTGTGCTACCTTGGTTGTTTTTGATGTTTTCTATAAGCTAAAGCCTGATCTATCAGATAAAGGCAAAGTAAGAATTGGACGTACCACTGGTGTAGTGGTATTGGTGATGGCGGTGATTTGGTCACCATTCTTGGGAGATTTAGGAGCGATTTTTGAACTGATCAACCAGATGTTCAGCATATTTGCTCCATCGATTGTGGCGGTATTTTTATGGGGAGTGATCTCCCGAAAAGGCACGGCCAATGCTGCCTTTTGGACTTTGCTACTTGGTAGTTCTTTAGCAGCCATATTCTTTATCATTGAAAAGTACGTTCCTATAGCTGGAGCAGCCAATTATATCTCCAGTGAAGCAGGGTTGGGACTCAACTGGTTAAGGCAGACTTATCTATATTTTGGCATTTCGACCTTAATCTATGTGATTGTATCGGTTCTGGATACTTCTAAACAAGATATTCCAGAGGAGTTTTACTTAAAGATGAATAAGCCATCCAAACTGGTTAATTACCTCAGTGTTGTGTTGGTATTGGTCATGTTAGCGCTTTACTATATGTTTTATTAATTATGCAGATAAATCAGTCAGTCAGTTTACCAAAGGAGCCATTGCCGATTGTCATTATAGGGGCAGGAGGGATTGTGAAAGATGCCCATTTGCCAGCCTATCAAATGGCAGGTTTTAAGGTTCTGGGTATTTTTGACCCTGATGTCCAAAAGGCGGAATCTCTAAAGCTTCAATTTTCAGGGCTGGAGAAGGTTTATCAGCGCCTTCCTGATTTGATAGCAGATGCCCAAAGCACTGAGGTAGTTTTTGATATAGCTGTTCCTGCCAGTAAGGTGATTGAAATATTAGAGCAACTACCTGATGGTGCTGCAGTCCTGATCCAAAAGCCAATGGGGGAGACATTGGAAGAGGCGAAAGCTATAAAGGCCATTTGTGATCGAAAAGGCCTTATAAGTGCTGTTAACTTTCAGCTTCGTTATGCTCCCTATGTTTTAGCGGCCAGGGATTTGATCGACCGGGGGCTTTTGGGAAGTATTTATGATATAGAGATCAAGGTAAATGTCTATACTCCTTGGCATCTTTGGGACTTCTTATTCGAACTGCCAAGGATGGAGATTTTATACCACAGTATTCATTACCTTGATTTGGTCCGGAGCTTTCTGGGTGATCCGAAGAAAGTATATGCCAGCACCATAAAACATCCAAAAATGCCCGAATTGGCATCTACACGTTCGAGTATAATCCTTGATTACGATGAGTATACACAGGCACGGGTCATGACCAATCATGGACATGAATTTGGGCTAAAGCATCAGGAATCGTACTTGAAGATTGAGGGTACCAAAGGAGCTATAAAAATCAGGATAGGACTTTCTTTGGATTATCCCAAAGGTATGCCACCGGTAATGGAATACGTGATTTTGGAAGATGGAAAAGGTTGGCAGGAATTGCCTTTGGAAGGAGGCTGGTTTCCGCATGCCTTTAGGGGCACTATGGCT
Source organism: Echinicola salinicaeni (assembly GCF_014280965.1). Taxonomy (GTDB): domain Bacteria; phylum Bacteroidota; class Bacteroidia; order Cytophagales; family Cyclobacteriaceae; genus Echinicola; species Echinicola salinicaeni. The sequence continues at coordinate 193,920 of NZ_JACODZ010000006.1, read as the reverse complement.
GATCTTCAGCGATTTTACCAAGGCGAAATAGAAGAATTACCACACAGCACAGCAGATGCATTACAGACCATGAAACTGGTAGAAGCCGCCTATAAGTCCAGTGAAGAAGGTGGGGTAATATTTTAGAAGAAATTAAGAAATAATTAGCAAATATGAACTCAGTAGTAATTAAAAAGGGAATTGCAGAAGATGCACGTTTTGAGCTCAAAGATGGAGCAGGATCTGATGCAATTCATACCACGCCAATTTATGCTTATGCCGTATGTCGCTTGCGAACAGATGCAGGGCTTGAAGGAGTGGGTTTGGCCTTTACTTTAGGGGCTGGAAACGAAATGGTATGTAAGGCAATATCCTATTTGGTCAAGCATATTGAAGGGAAGGAAATCAATGAATTAATGGCTGACTTTGGCAAAACCTATAAGGCCATGGTTGATGATCCGAATTTCCGTTGGTTGGGACCACATAAGGGTGTTGTACATTTGGCAGTGGCTTCGGTGGTGAATGCTTGTTATGATCTTTGGGCAAAATCAAAGGGCTTACCATTATGGCAATTACTGATTGAACTTAGTCCAGAAGAAATCGTCAATACGCTTGATTTTTCTTACTGTGAAGAGGTTTTATCTAAGCAAGAAGCTATTGCTCTTCTTAATTCCAAGCAAATTGGAAAAATGGAGCGCAAAAAGATATTGGATTTAGGCTATCCAGGCTATGATACATCCATTGGCTGGTTTAATTATTCTGATGAAAAAGTGGCCGATAATATCAAAAAGGCCATGGATTTGGGTTTTACAGCCATGAAGTTAAAAGTGGGCTCAAAAGATGCTGCAAGGGATATTAGAAGGGCCCAAATGGTAAGGGAAATTGCTGGAGACAAGGCGACGATCATGTTTGATGCTAACCAGCAGTGGAACCTTCAGGAAGCTATTAGTATTTGTAAGGAACTTCTGCCTTTGAATCCCTATTGGGTAGAGGAGCCGACCCATCCTGATGATGTTCAGGCCCATGTGACTTTGGCCAAAGAAGTACCTGTTGATTTAGCCTTAGGCGAGCATGTGCCAAACAAGGTGATTTTCAAGAATTTCCTTCAATCAGGCTGTATGAGCTTTAATCAAGTTGATGCAGTTCGTGTGGGTGGGATATCGGAATTTATTCTGATCAGTTTACTTTCGAAAAAATTTGAGGTACCAGTGGTTCCACATGTTGGAGATATGGGGCAGATTCACCAACATTTGGTTTTATTTAACCATATCACCATGGACCACCCTGCCTTGCTTTTAGAGCATATTCCCCACTTAAAGCAATATTTCCAACATCCCGTGGAAATAATAGATGGACGATATAAGACGCCTCAAGAACCGGGGATTGGAGCTGAATTAATGGGCTACTAATCAAAAAACTATTCACCATGTTGAAATTTAATCAAATATTATTCTGGACATGTCTCTTAATCGTTAAGAGCTTGGGTATGGTATTCGCACAACAGAAGTCTAATAATTTGTCCTTTATTGCTGAAGGTCTAGAATGGAAGGGAGTAGCTGTCCAAGACGATGATTATTCTATTTGGGGTTGTTCACCGATCATGGGAGAAGATGGGAAGGTGCATATTTTTGCTGCCCGCTGGCCTGAGAAAAATGTTGATCCAGCATGGAGAAAGTCTTCCGAAATAGCCCACTATGTTTCAGATAATCCAGAAGGGCCATTTGTCTTTTCAGATATAGCTATACAGGGGACGGGAGCGGATACTTGGGACAAGTATGCTCCCCATAATCCAGAAATAGCTAAGGTTGGAGATAAATATGTATTGCTTTATATCGCTAATACAGATTATAACCGTCCTCCCCATCCTGCCAACCAGAGAATAGGCATGGCCACGTCTGATTCGCCTTATGGTCCTTGGGAAAAAGTCGGGGATGATGGTTTGATCATCGATGCCGATAATCCCGAAAAGTGGAATTATCAATCTAGAAATGGCGCTGTCAACCCCGTGTTTTTAGAGAAGGATGGTAAGTTCTTTATTTATTTCAAATCCATGGGAAAAATTGGCTTAAAATACGGTCTGGCAATTAGTGAAAAGTTAGAAGGTCCCTACGAAATAACACAAAAGCCAGTGACCTCCAATGAAGGAACCTTGGAAGACGGAACCGCTTTTATCTATAATGATTATGTGTATTTACTGACCACTGACAATCATGGTCACAATACTGGTATCAACGGCGGCGGGACACTTTGGAAATCAAAAGATGGAATTTCCTTTGATCTCAAAGACGCCAAAATAGGCTATAAGAGCATAGAGGATTATTATGGTGATTATCAGGAAAGTTTGGTAAGAAAAATTTATGGGGGATTGCCCAAATTAATGGAGCGGCCTAAAGTACTCATGATAGACGGAAAACCTGCTTATCTATATGGGCCAAGTGGTTGGAATTATTTTGGCGGAGATCGTACAGTATGCCATGTGTTGAAGATTAATTTGGATTAAGAGCTAAATACTTCATTAGTAAAATAAAAAGCTGGTTCATGCGAAAATGCAGACCAGTTTTTTTGTGCTCATCAATCTTTGATGAGTCGCAAGGCTTCTTTTTTACTGAGATTGGCCAGCTCAGTTTTCTGCACAAAGTCAATTACCCAGTCAGGGTCAGTTTTGCTGTATTGTCTCAATATCCAACCAATTGCCTTATTGATAAAAAAATCTTTTGATCCCAATAATGATTGGATGGTATGCACCAATAACTTCTTGTCTAAGTTTTTCTTATAATTGAGTTGAAAGAGTAAGGCTGAGCGCTGCAGCCATAAATGGTCACTGGCTAACCATTTATCCACATATTTTTTTCGGTTTTGGGGGAATTGTTCAAAATAGGCGCCAATTAATTTTACAGCAATGAAATCCACCGTGTCCCACCAGGATTTGTTTTTAACCATATATTCAAATAGGTCAATATCCTGAATTTCCAGTTTTTTGACGTATTTATAAGCTAATTCCTGGGCAAATAATTGGAAATCCCTTTCTGGTTTATTCCAAAGAATTTCCACCAGTTCAGGTAGCTTTTCTTTTGGGGGTAAATTGGATTTGATCAGGAATGGATGCTGTATTTTTCTTCTCAATGGAGTTTTGAGACCAAAAAAATCAAAATTATTTTTCATATAGGCTTTTTGACCCTTTGCTATAATAGCATTGGCATGTAGCCTGAATTCATCTTCAAGAGTTCTTATGTATGCGTCCATCAAATCTTTTTGTCAACAATCAATCCATAAAAGATTGCACATCTTTGTTCCTTAGATCAAGACCTCCCTGTAAAATGGAATTGAGGTTTACCAAATAAAAGGTCCAGCCAGTCTTGCAACCTACATGATAATTTTCTTTTGTGGTAGAATAATGGGGGATATCCTCCTGGTCTAATTTGACGATTGTCTTTCCATTGTCTTCGAGGATGTTGATACTGACTATTCCAGCTTCTCCAAAGCTGAATTTAAGGTGATCCTTGCCATTGATTTCTAAGATTTCGCCCTCTTCCATGACTGAATCGGGATAGCCATGCCACAACCATTTGTAGGTGTCAAGGATATGGATATGTTCTTTTTTGTCCCGGGTCTTTCCGGAAGCGTCTTTAAATTCTGCCGAACGGAGAAACCAACTTTCCAGACCTGCTGGAGTAGTCCATGCATTATAGATACTTTTTACATCACTCTTTATTGGAGTTTTTATGGTAAACCTACTCCAGTCAAATGTATTGTTTTCAGACATGGCTTTATGGAATTTTGGGTTTTAGATCGTACTTTTTTGAAAGCTACCTTGATGTGTTATGGCTTGCTTGATATGTGCCAAGTGATGTTCACAATGCCAGGCATACATGCCAATGGTTTCCTCGAGGTTAAATTCTTTTCTGTGTTCGGGGTGGTAGTAAGTCCTTTTAAGCTCTTTTTCTCCAAGACTTCGCAGTAAGCTTTCCCAGCGATGATGAAGTCCATCAATAAGCATTAGTGAGGCCGAAATATCCTTTTCATGGTAATCTGCCAGCTTTGCCCAGCGGTCCTCAAAATAAGGTTTAATGCTAGGCTCATCCTCTGTCAATGCCAATTTAAACCTGATGATGCTATTCATATGGCTATCGGCACAATGATGTACCAATTCTCTGATGTTCCATGAGCCAGGTCTATATTGCCATTCCATTTGCCCTTCTGTAAGTCCATTGGTGAGCTCCTGAATCTTTTTTGGGAAAGAGCCTATGGATGTTATCCATTTTTCAATTTGGGCCTCATCAATTACTCTTGGTCGCTTAAAAGTGCCAATGGGATACTTTAATTTTTGAACTTCAAGATCATCCATGATACTGTAATTTTAAGTGATGATTACAATTTATTATTTCACTGAATAGGAGAGGTCGCAAATTAGAAATTATTAGACTGGATTTTTTCATCTCACTGGTAATGGGCTTTTAGGAAGGGTTTGAATATTTAATCAGCTGATTTCTTCTTATAAATACCTTTGAATGCTATACTTTTTACTTCTTGGTTTTTATCCAATACTTCCCAAAGTTGAATAATATTGCCATCAGATCCAACGGTCCAAGTAATACGGTTGATTTGCCATGTTCCATCCGGACTTTGGCTTATTTCGCTTTGCAACACCATGCTGTTGGAACTGGCTTTACCTTTTAGTTTTAGGTTATTGCCTTGGTTATCCACCCATATTTGGTTCCAAGAGGAATCAGCGGGGTCAAAGAAATTATAGCTACTTCCTGTAACACCGCTTTTCCCCTTCCAGTTTTCACGGACCAAACAGCCTGCTTCTAATTTAACAATATGATTCTCTCCTATTTTCTTTCCATCTGTATCATAAACATTCCATTCCCCTAGCCAAAAATCAAATTGAAAATGGCTTTGCGTGCAGCAATTGCATTCAGCCTGAGCTTGAATATTCTGGTGAATGAACACCAAAAAGAGAAAAGTGCACACCAGCCTAAGCATAGTTTTCTGATTTTTAAACCATACATAATTTAAGGAAATTATGCTCCAATGGCAATATTATCAGTTGTTTAGTGCTTTGCTGTTTCAGCGGCTTTTTTAATTACATTGATTTGGGTTTTGCCTGAACCATATAGGCCATTTTGGAAATCTCCATCGCAAGCCTCAAGCATTAAATTTTTAAGTTCTTCAAGTTTTTCAGGCTTTTGCGAAGAAAGGTCATTTTCTTCCTTATAGTCCTCTGGTAAATAGTAAAGCTCAAAGATATTTTTTCTCAGGTAGGACCTGATTTTCCAACCATCTTCAGTGATCAAGGTCGGTCCTTCGAATGAAGAGTGTACGATATAGTCATGTTTTTTCTGCTCCCCAGTGCCTAATAGGGTGCTTAAAAATGAGATACCATCAGAACCGGTTTTACTTGCAAATCCAGTCAGTTCTGCAAGCGTAGGCAAAAAGTCATAATTGGTGACCAATAGATCAGAAGTACTTCCTGCCTTCACTTTACCCGGCCATCTCACGATCAAAGGAACCTCAATGCCACCCTGAAGGTTGCTTCTTTTCATTCCTGCACGGCCATTATTTCCATCAAAAATATCTCCGGCTAGTTCACTGTAATACTTGTTTTCTAAATTGTCGAAGCGTTTCCCTGTTTGCATATTCGTATACGGTTTCAGTACCCTGTCCTTCATGCTATAGTAAATTTCATGGCCATTATCGGAGGTGAAAATTACCAAGGTGTTTTCATCAATTCCATTTTTCACTAATTCATCCATGATCTGTCCGACATTATCGTCCAGCATTTTGACCATAGAGGCATATTCTTTTTCTATCTGGGTTAAATCCTCCAACTTAGCAATTTCAGGATGGACAGCAGGAATGGACACCGGCCCGTGGGGCAGCTGGGTGGGGAAGTAAAGGAAAAAAGGCTGGTCTTTCTTTTCCCGAATAAAGCTTAGGACTTTTTCCATAAACAGATTTTGGGAATATACTTCCTTTCCGTTCATGTCCCATCTTTCCCTATAAGCTTCTTCAGTTTCCATTTCAATGCTTTTTCCACCATTGATTAGCGTATTACCGGGAATTTCTACTAATTCCCCATCTTCAAATAGAAAGGGCGGATAGAAACCATGAGCGCGCACATGGTCCAAATATCCTAAATAGTGGTCCCAGCCATGGCGTTTCATCTGCATATGGGAAGCTGAGAAACCCCATTCCAACTTTCCAAACTGTGCAGTGGTATAGCCAGCATCTTGTGCCACTTGACCCAGAAATACTTGATCTTCGGGAATGGGACTGAGGGCTGAATTGATCATGGATTCTATTTCCTCATGCTGGTATTTTCCTGTACTGATCCCCTCATATAGTTTTGCGTTAGTAATTTCAAATCCATCTTCATGACAATCATGCAAGCCTGTGATTAAAGCAGCTCTTGCTGGTGCACAAAGCATACTTCCACTGGCATTGGTAAAACGCATTCCTTCCGCTGCCAATCGGTCGATATTGGGGGTGTTGATATATTGCTGGCCTTCATGGCTGAGTAATCCTTTTCCTAAATCATCAGCATATATCAGGATGATATTGGGCTTTGATGAGGAAGGTTCCTTTTCTTTACATGAGGTAGCAAAAATTAATGATGCAATAAATAAGATAACTTGGGTTTTGATATTCATAATATATAGGATAAATAAAGCCAATCTCTAAGGCTTGACTTTGATGGTGAATCTAATATTTGGTATTGGGCTTGCCTATCTAATTTTAATCTCTGAAACCATGGCTTTTGGATCCAATACCTTTCGTTTTTCCTCGGGATTGAGGGACAATTCTGAAATGGTTTTTGACTGGGAAGGTTTGTGAAGGAGGAATATAATGATCATTGTGCCAGCAAGTCCCAAGAATAGCCAATCTGCACTTATAAAATAGGCAACGATAGCGATGATTGCAGGGACTTCCAATAGGGCATATTTGACTACTAAAGCCGTAATATAATCCGTCAGTTTGTCCTTCAATGAATTATCTTGTTTGAGCTTACTCAATTGCTTTTTGAAATAGATGTTGCTGCCAAAAATGGAAGCTAATACAAGGCTTGGAATCAGAAATTTCAAAAACAAGTGGAAAGTCGCATCCATTTGTTCAGTTTTTTCGGTCAAAAAATAGGCTGCAGTAAAAAAAACGAACTGTGTAATTAGTAACATGCGATAAAGAATTGACATGTTTTTGAAATACTCTTTTGATGACTGGGCCTGAGTACGCATATGAATTCTATTGAGCTTTAAATCTATTGAAAATTAATATTAAGCATAAAATCATTAATTCACTATATGAATAATAGTCTACTGGGGAGATTGGATAATAGATGAATGATTTTGATCAATATTATATGGAAATATCCATGATCTTAGTAGGAATTAAGTTTTATTTCGGCAGCACCAAAAATGATATGGCAGGTTCAAAAGCTGAAGGCTAGGATACTGATGATGATGGCCAATATACTTATCCACTTGTTTTTGGCGAGAGCCGCCCATGTGCATGAGGCTGTAGCCAAAAGGTAGGTGAATGAATTGAATTGGTTGGCTTGCTGATATTCCGACCAAGATCCTTTTCCTGTATAATAATAGAAGTTATCGGAATCAATAAGACTTGGAGTACTCAACCACTCTGAAACTGAATATAGGAAAAACACCAAGGAAACCATTCCCAAAGCAAGGACTAAAGGAACCAGGTAATGTTGGTTGAATTGCTGTATCCTGTTTTTCATTTCTTGGTTGTTAATTTTTGGAGGAAGCTTTTTCCTAAGCCTTTTAAAATCAAAATCAGGAAGCCACCATATACCAAAGTGGTTACGATCAAGGAAGGGATACCAATGCCAAAATTAGTGCTTAAAATGGCTATGAATACCAAAAAGAAAAGCATACCTAAGGACCATTTTATTAATATGTGCTTGACAGGAGTAGGCTTGGAGGCTTTTTCTCGGTGTTTTTTTGTACGCTCAAGATAGATGATAAAACCACTTAAGGACAAATAGGCGGAGCATAAAGCAAGAAAGCAATACAATAATTTCAGAGGAAGCCCCGCAAAGTCTCCAAAATGGAAGGATTCCTGGACAAAGAATAGTTTTGCTCCGAAATCCTGATCACTGATATTATATTGGTGGAGCTTTGCATAATCTTCTTTGTCTAGGACCAGCTTATTGGACCTTCTTTCATAGGTTTGACCTTTAACATTTCCATATACATGAATCAAAGCCTCCCCATTGGTGGTAGGGCGGATATTCCAAGGTTGCATTTCAGGAAACTCTGCTTTGATCCTATCGAGTATTAAGTCATAATCTAGGGGATAGACGGTGTCTTCGGCTTTACTAAGGAGTTTTTCTTGTCTCACATAATTATTTGGCAAGTCCATATCAGCAACTTGCATCAGATATACCTGCAGACCAAGCCAAGCACCAGTGACGGCGATTACGAAGTTAAATACCAAGGTGGCCACACCAATCATTTTATGGATATCTCCTTGTGTGATGCGCGTGTTTTTTTTACGGATTTCACCAAAAGCATGCGTTTTCATGAATTTTCCGTAAATGAGGAAGCCTGTAATGGTAGAAATCAATAGGGCAATTCCTGCCAGTCCTATTATTTGTCTGCCAAATTCAGCTTCATAAAGCCTTACGTGGATATTCCTGAGGTAATAGCTGAATGTCTCAAAATAGTTTCTTTGACCTAGAATTTCTCCGGTGTAAGGATTGATATAAACCTCCCAAAACATGGGGTATAAGTCTTGGGCTTTTTTGGGTTTAAGGCGGATGTTCCAGGTGTCGACGTAAGCCTTCGGTAGCTCCACCTCAAAAAGATTTTTGTCCGGATTGGCGGCCAAAGCTTTATTCACTGCCTCGGTTAAAGATACGGTCTTGGATTGCTTTTCTACTTTGGTCAAATGCGGGTTGAGGACCCTGTCAATTTCCGGACGAAAAAGGGCTGCGGCACCAGTGATACATAGGAATGCAATCACCAAACCTGTATAAAGTCCTATCCAGTTATGAATCCGCCAAAGTAGTTTTGTATTCATATTTATAAACTCAAAAAACTTCCAGTGCTAAACTGGAAGTTTTGTGTTATAATTTTAGGTAGTGTATTAATTTAGAAGACATAGGAAATGGTGGTCATTACATTTCTAGGAGCACCTGGGAAGGCTCTTAGGTAGTCATATCCACCTACCCAATGTTTTTTATCCAGCACGTTGTTGATGTTCATCTGGATCTGGAATTTTTTCATTTTGTAATAGACCGCAGCATCTACTAATTGATAGGAAGGAAATACTGGCGGTTCTGCAGTTGATCCTAGCGAACCATATCTTTCCGTAACAAAGTTGGCGCCCAGACCAAAACCAAGTCCTTTAAAGGAACCTTCACTAATGATATACTTAGTCCAGATATTACCTGCATGCTTTGGTGCATTGGGTTTTTGCCTTCCGATAAGGTTTTCATCATCACTTTCCTCAATAGTCGCTTCATTGAAAGAATAGTTAGCTACCAAGCTCCAGTTGTCATTGATTTTCCCAGAAAGGTCCAATTCAAATCCTTGGGAAACATTTTTGCCTGTTTGTACCAAAAGATCTGGGTTTCCTGGTTCATTGGCATTGTACAAGGCTCCTTTTTCTGTAAGGTAATAAAGGGCCATCGAGGCACTTAATCTGCCTTCAAACCAATCGCTCTTTGCACCAATTTCTTTTAATTCACTGGTCAAAGGATCAAAAGGTCCTCCTGCAAGTGGGTTGTTGATAACGCTGGCTGTCTGAGGCTGATAACCTTGAACATAAGTACCATAAAGGTTGATATTAGGCTTAAGTTCATAAACCAAGCCCACTCTTGGAATCAAGGCGTTTTGGGTGACTTTTTCCTCATCTTCACTTTTATAATTCAGTACATCTGTATAGTATTCTTGTCTCAATCCCAAAAGTACTTGGAGTTTACCAATGGTCGCTTGTTCCTGAATATATATCCCATTGGAATAAAGCTGAGACTGAGCGAAAATATTAGTGCTGTACAAGTACTTACTGATATCCCTGATCTGGTTGGCAAATGGGTCTGTCAGATCAAAATGTGGTACTACAGGAATAGGGTTGCCATCTGCATCCAGTGCATATTGGTCTTTGTTGGCAATATTGAAGGAATTAGTAGCACCACTTCCATCAGCCAATAAATAGCCCCTTGCCTGTATTTGTGAACCTCCTGGATGAAGGACCTGCTGGAAGTAATCATAGCCCAATAATACTTTATGACTGACACTTCCTGTATTGAAATTATAGTTGAAGTAATTGTTGAAATTATTATTGCTCCAGCTTCTTTTTCTGATGGACATCCTCATCTCCACTTTTTCAGGATCTAAGCTTCCGTCACCGAGTGCAGCGTATTTATTATTGCTTCGGTGTTCCAATAGGTCCTCTTGATAATTAGACCTCATATAGATGGAATTAAAGCTTAAACCTTCAGTAAATTCATGGCGAAGAGATATGGTTGCGTTAACACTTTCTTCCTTCAAATAATCGTTTGCAGCATTCAAGGCCTTGGTGATAGGAACAGAATATAGATTCCCATCTCCAAATACTGCCTGTCCCCTGTCCAATCTACCGTCTGAGTTTTGGTATACGATGTCCAGATTAAGTCTGGTTTTATCAGATGGAAGGAAGGAAAAAGAAGGTGCTACCACCAGGTTTTTGTCATATTGAAGGTCACGGAAGTTTCCAGAGTTTTCATAACCCAAGTTGAGGCGGTAAAGCAAGGTCCTGTCTTCTGTCATTGGGCCGGTAAAGTCTCCCAAAACCCTGAAAGTATTGAAACTGCCAACTGTCGAAGTGATGGATTGTCTGGATTCTGTCAATGGCTTTTTGGTTACCCTGTTAATGGTACCTCCAGCAGATGCATTTCCAAAAAGTGCAGAGGCAGGGCCTTTGATGACTTCTACTCTCTCAATATGTGGAATTAATTGTTGTTTCCAAAAGCTAGTGAATGAACGCATGCCATTTACCAAATTGCCTGAAATATCCTGCCCCTTGATACGGTGGCCTCGGATGGTAATATCGTTATAGAAAGTAAATTGGTTGACCCCACTGATATTTTTGACGATATCATTTACCCTGAATGCGCCTTGGTCCAGTGCTAGTTCCTTGGTAACATAGCCAATGGATTGAGGGACATTTTTTATGGGTGTGGAAGATTTGGTGCCGATAAATGAATTGGTGTTTTTATAACTGGTTTCAGCTCTACCTAGGATTTCTACAGTTTGTAGTTCCAGTTGGCCTTCAGCCAGGCTTATTTCAATTTGGCTTGTTTTTCCCGAACTGATTTGGACTTGTTTGGTCACTGTTTCATATGCAAAAGAACTGAATTTAACAGTTTGAGTGCCTACAGGAACATTATCGAAATGAAATGTCCCTTCTTCATCAGTTAAAATACCCAAGTCCGTTCCTTCAATAAGGACATTGATAAATTCAATCTTTTTTCCCTTTTCATCTATAACTGTTCCTTCTAACTGGCCTGTTTGAGCCATTATAAAAGAGCTTAAACAAACAAATAGAGCGAAAAGTAATCCTTTTTTCATCTTAGATTCTATTTAGACTAATTCTTAATGAAGGCAAAAGTAAAGCTGAATTAATTGTCCAGCAAGCAATTTTTAGTTTTATTTAGATTTATTCTTATTAATGATAGTAGTGGGTTAATCTTAGAAATTGGCTTATTGAAATTTTATATTCTTTATTTTAGGACATTAGCACTTTTTATTTGTTAGATCTAAGTGAAATGCTTTCAATTTCTATTTAGAGGGACTTTACGAAAACGAAGTGTAATTAATTAAAAAGCTTATGAAATATAAGGAGTAGAAGCTGTAAAATCGTAGTGCTCATTTGATTACCAAGAAACTTGATTAAATTCGGGACAATAGACCCCACTTAATCAAAAATCACAGATGACGAAAGTAGTTTTACCAAAAGTTTTAATCTTATCAATGGCTATTTGTTTGGTTAATTTCCTTTGTTTCGCACAAAAGAAAAATACCCAAACAAGTCCCAATATTATCATTGTTTTGGCCGATGACCTTGGCTATAATGATGTGAGCTTTAATGGCTCGACAGAAATCCCAACACCAAATATTGATAGAATTGCCAATAATGGTGTCAAGTTCACTAATGGATATGTTAGTTACGCAGTATGTGGTCCCAGTAGGGCAGGCTTGATTACTGGCCGATATCAGGGGAGGTTTGGTTTTAGCCGCAATCCGCTTTTTGCCCCTAATGATCCCAGCCAGGGTCTCCCTCTTTCTGAAGAAACAATGGCCAAGACGCTGAGCAGAGGAGGATATAAAAGTTTAGCTTTGGGAAAGTGGCATTTAGGAGCACATGAAAGCCAAAGACCTTTGAAAAGGGGATTTACTGAATTTTATGGCTTCCTAACTGGAGGGCATTATTATTTCCCTGAAGATTTGACATTAAACGATATTTCAGAAATAGAAAGTCAATATGCTGCATATAGAACCAAGCTTTTGAAGAATGATACGAGGGTGGAGGAAAAGGAATACCTTACAGATGCACTATCCAGGGAGGCAGTAGATTTTATAGGCAGAAACAAGGACAATCCCTTCTTTATTTATTTGGCTTATAATGCTCCTCATACTCCACTTCAGGCTACCGAGAAGTATTTGAGTCGATTTGATCATATTACTGATAAGAAAAGAAAAACCTATGCGGCAATGGTTAGTGCTGTGGATGATGGCGTAGGGAGCGTCTTGGATAAATTGGAGGAATTGGAAATTAGTGATAATACCTTGGTATTTTTCTTGTCAGATAATGGTGGGCCAGAACCACATAATGCATCCGATAATGGGGCCTTGCGAGGCACTAAGGGATCACTTTGGGAAGGTGGTATCAGGGTTCCTTTTGCTGTTCAATGGCCTGGAACTATTCCTGCTGCGCAGGTCTATGACCATCCTATTATTAGCTTGGATATTTTTGCCACTGCGGCAGCACTAGCCAAGGTCAAGCCCAAAAATAAGTTGGATGGTGTGAACCTAATCCCTTACCTGACTGGAGAGGAAAATGGAGCACCTCACAAATCCTTACAATGGAGAATGTATGATAAAAAAGCTTACGCTATCCGTAAGGGTGATTATAAAATGGTCAATGTGGATGGTGAAAAGGAAATGCTATTCCATATTACCAATGATATAGGAGAGTCCAACCCTTTGGCAGAAGAGAAAAAAGCCATAAGCATGTTAAAATCTTTCAATAACTGGTTGAGTATGCTTATGGCCCCTGTTTTTCTAGGATTGAAGGATGATAAAAAATATAATGAACTTCATCCTGATCGATTTGACTTGGAGAAGTATTAAATAATAAAGGGGAAATGGCACAGACCGTTTCCCCTTATTTTTTTATTCTTAATCTATCTTTTTGAAGATCATTACTGTTTCATCATTGCTTAAGGTAAGGATGCCTTCTTCAATTTGATATTCATATTCCTGATCATTGATTTTAGAAGTGAAAATTCCTTCTTGCTCCATTTTTGGGCAGGCCATCATGGTGGAAAGAGCTTTTCCAAATTGGATTTTTTGATCTCCCAAGCTGAAAGAACCATTTATCCTGTTGCATCCGCCAAATCCGTAAAAGCGATTTTCTATTAGGTTGAATTCCATATTTGGTGGCTTAGCACCTTCAAATAGATTTTCTCCATTGATACTTTCCAATGCCCATATGTCATTAAGCCTATAGTCACCCTGATAGTCTCCACAGCCCTTATAGTCTTGATAATCATTTTCGGATGATAGTTTGGTTTGTATTCTTACCTTATAACCAAACGCTTTATCGGCCATTGTATCTTGGCATTTACCTTTGATGATCGTAACATATAGGCTGCCTTTTTCTGTTTCTGCTCTATAGCTGATTCCGTTCACATCCTGAATTCGGATAGGCTCAGGAACAGGAGTAATAATTTCATAACCTGAGAGGGTATTGAATACCATACCTTTGTCAAAATCAATTTTCAGAGACCAGAAGGGCTCGTTGCCAGAGGCTTTGAAATCAATATCGTAATCAATGTTTTGAGCCATGGTTTCTTGATTGTCTTCAGTTTTTGAAGGAATATTCTTCTTGGAACAGGCTACCATGCCCCAAAGGCAGAAAAAACTTAAATAAAGTACCTTTTTCATAATGCTAATTTTGTCTTTTTTACCATACGCAAATCTCGGTCCAAACGCTACGGCAATTTTGTTATTGATCCTCTAAAGAATGTTAAATAAATGAATGACATCTTGGTTTGCTTCTGCTAATTTTGAACAAATCACATTACTATATGACTGAACTTCAGCAATACCTAAAATCCTATTTTGAGATCAGCACCAAAGATATGGACCTACTCGCTGATCAATTTAAACTTGAAAAACTTTCCAAAGATGATCATTTTTTGGTTAAGGGGCAGTATTCAGCCAAATTGAGTTTTATCAAGGAGGGGCATTTAAGGATATTTGATTATGTTGAAGGAAAGGAAGTTACCCAATGGATCTCTTCCCCTGGAGATTTTATAACAGATTTGGGAACCTTGACTTTTGGGAAGCCGGCTAGGCGTAATATTCAGGCCTTGAATGATTGTGAATTATTTACTTTAAGCGAAGGTAGGTACAAGAGATTAGGAGAAATTATTCCTGCATGGCAAGAATTGGAGAAATTATTTATTGCTAAATGTTTTATGACCCTTGAAGACAGGGTATTTGGTTTTTTATCTATGACTGCAGAAGAGAGGTTTCAGCAGTTGTTCCAATATAAAAGGGAACTGTTTAATGAGGTTCCTCTTCAATATTTGGCTTCTATGATGGGAATGAGCCCGGAAACTTTAAGCAGGATTCGAAAAAAGATGCATTCTTGATTTATATCAAGAACGGAATGGACGACTTTGATGAACTTTGGGTATATCAAAAATTTAGAAAATGAAAATTACGACCCAAATTCAGATCAATGCACCAGCACAAAAAGTTTGGGAAATATTAATGGGTTTTGAAACTTACCCACAATGGAATCCCTTCGTAAAAAGCCTTGAGGGCGATATCAGAGAAGGTGGGCGCATAGAGATCAAATTACCTGGCATGACATTTAAACCTATAATCCAAGTTATCAGGCCAAACAAGGAATTTAGATGGTTGGGGCACTTGTGGATAAAAGGCCTTTTTGATGGGGAGCATTGCTTTCAATTGGAGCAGCTAGCTGATGGGAAAACGAGATTTATCCACAGTGAATATTTTAGTGGAATATTAGTTCCCTTTTTCAGAAAACAGCTGCTTGCAAAAACCAAATTTGGCTTTGAGGCGATGAATAAATCCCTGAAAAACCGGGTAGAAACCACTGTCAATATGTAAATTTATTGGAAGTTTTATAGCAAAGAGAATCATGGATGTGGCTTTAGTCAATAAAGAATATTTATTGGAGAAATTTCCTGGAAAGGGAGGCTGGACTTATGCTGTCATTCCGGAAATCAAGCCTGCTAAACATCAGCATTTCGGATGGGTCACTATTAAGGGCTCAATCGATGGTTTTGAATTGAAGCATTATAAACTCATGCCGATGGGGAATGGGAAGCTATTTCTTCCTGTAAAGGCTGCCATCAGAAAGAAAATCAAAAAGGAAGCAGGGGATATAGTAAGGGTTATTTTGTATCTGGATGAATCACCGTTGGAAATTCCGAAAGAATTAATGGACTGTTTTGGGAATGAGCACAAGCGGGCCTTGGAAAATTTTAGGAAGCTTTCAGATGGGGAGCAGAAGCGATATTTGGACAGGATTTATGCTGCCAAGCAGGAGGACACAAAAGCTGATAGGATTGCTCAGCTGATGGAGGAAATGTTAAGGGCTTAATTTGATGTCCAAAGGATATTTTGAGTGATTCTTTCTGACTTGCCAATGATTTGCTTATATATACAAAACGTATAGCAATTAGTGAATTTTTTGACAATAGTCTTTTCTTTTATTTCTATATTTAATCTTTTTGGAAAATTAATTCACAATAACCTAAATGATTGCATGAAAAACCGTAAAATACTGCTGAGTGAAAGTGAAATCCCAGATAAGTGGTATAATATCGTTGCTGATATGCCCAATAAGCCACTACCACCTCTGCATCCTGTGACCAAAGAGCCGATCGGCCCAGAAGCATTGGCAGACTTATTTCCTGAAGAACTCATCAAGCAAGAAGTTACTACTGAAAAGTGGGTGGATATTCCAGACGAGGTAAGAAATATATACTCTATTTGGCGGCCAACGCCAATGTACAGGGCCTATGGATTGGAAAAGGCACTGGATACACCTGCGAAAATTTACTATAAATATGAAGGGGTAAGTCCTTCAGGTTCTCACAAACCTAATACTGCTGTTCCTCAAGCTTACTATAATAAGCAAGCAGGCGTCAAAAGAATAACTACTGAGACTGGTGCTGGACAGTGGGGAAGTGCCTTAAGTTTTGCTTGTAAACACTTTGATATAGACTGTGAAGTGTACATGGTGAGGTTATCCTATGACCATAAGCCTTATAGAAAGATCATGATGAACACATGGGGGGCAAAGGTTTTTCCTTCTCCTTCTGAGGCTACAGAAGTAGGTAGAAAGATTTTGGAAAAAGATCCTAACACTTCCGGCTCATTGGGGATTGCCATTTCTGAGGCCATTGAACGTGCAGCTACTGATCCTGAAACTAAATATGCCTTGGGGAGTGTGTTAAACCATGTGAAGCTGCATCAAACAATTATTGGTTTGGAGGCGGTCAAGCAAATGGAAAAAGCAGGAGATATGCCGGATATTGTGATTGCGCCTTTTGGCGGTGGATCCAATTTTGCCGGGTTGGCCTTCCCTTTTTTAAGATTGAATTTGGAAGAGGGGAAAGATATACGCTGTATTGCCAGTGAGCCTACTTCTTGTCCAAAATTGACCAAAGGGGTGTTCAGGTATGACTTTGGGGATAATGTAGGAATGACGCCACTTTTACCCATGTACACCTTGGGCCATAATTTTGTGCCAGCGCCTATCCATGCCGGTGGACTTAGATATCACGGCGCAGGGGTAATCGTAAGTCAATTGCTGAGAGATCAATTGATAGAAGCGAGTGCCCATGACAATATTGAAGTATTTGAAGCAGGTGTAACTTTTGCCCAAGCTGAAGGGATTATTCCGGCTCCAGAAGCAACCCATGGAATAGCAACAGCCATTAAGGAAGCTAAAAAATGTAAGGAAGAAGGTACCTCCAAAACGATTCTTTTCAATCTCTGTGGCCATGGGAATTTTGATATGAAAGCCTATGAAGATTATTTTGCCGGAAAGATCGTCAAGCACGAATTAAGTGATGAGGATATCCAAAAATCCTTAGCTGAATTAGATACCCCTATGATCTCATAATTGACCTTTTGGAGCCTTATAGTCAAGGCTCCAAATTTTTATTTCCATCGCCAAAACAAATAACAATGTCAAAATTGATCACCCAACTTAGTCTATTATTCATGCTAAGTATTGTCCTTAGTAACGCTGCATTTGGACAGAAACATCCCAATATTGTTTGGATTACCTCCGAAGACAATTCAAAACATTATTTATCCTTATATGATGAAAATGGGATCAATACCCCGAATATTGCAGCTCTTGCTGAAACTGGATTGATTTATGATCATGCATTTTCCAATGGTCCAGTGTGTAGTGTGGCCAGGTCTACCCTTATTTCTGGTTGCTATGCGCCAAGGTTAGGAGCAGAATATCACCGAAAATTGCAAAAAGTACCTTTACCTAAAGGATTAAAAATGTTTCCCACCTACCTAAGAGAGGCGGGTTATTATACCACCAATAACGCTAAAGAAGATTATAACTTCATCAAAAATGAAGGAGTTTGGGATGATTCTTCGAAAAAAGCCAGTTATAAAAACCGGCAAAACGGACAGCCTTTTTTCCATGTGTATAATATTGCTTCTACTCATGAGGGGAGTTTACACTTTGGTGAAAAGGTGATGCAAAATGAGCCATTGAATGAATTGCCAAATTCCAAAGAACTGGATCCCCATCATCCTAGGACCAAATTGTTTGAATATACCAGAGCACGGTACCTTTCCAGAATTCAAGGAATGGACCAAAAGGTGGGTGAGTTGGTTGCTGAACTTGAGAAAGAGGGATTGCTCAATGATACCTTTATTTTTTACTATGGAGACCACGGTGGCGTTATGCCTGGTAGCAAGGGTTATCTATATGAGACTGGCCTGCATGTTCCCTTAGTTATCCACATTCCAGAAAACTTTAAGGATATGGTAACTTATCCACAAGGAAGTCGAGTGAAGGAGTTTGTGAGTTTTGTTGATTTCGGACCAACTGTATTACAGCTTGCAGGAGTTGATATCCCTAAGGAAATGGATGGTAGGCCATTTTTAGGATTGAAAAAGGCTTATAAAAAAGTCAAAGCCTACGGTTATGCTGATCGATTCGATGAAAAATATGATTTGGTGAGGTCTCTAAGGAAAGGTAAGTATAAGTATATCAGAAATTACCAGCCATTCAATTTTGATGGACTGATGAATAACTACCGATATAAGCAAATGGCCTATAAAGAATGGTGGGAGCTATATAAAAAGGGAGAATTAAATGAGACGCAAGCGGCCTTCTTTGAAGGAAAGCCTGTTGAAGCACTTTATGATTTGGAGAGTGACCCTTATGAAACCCATAACTTGGCCAATGACCCAATGTACAAAGAGGCTTTATTGGACCTTAGAAAGGATTTGCAAAAATGGATAAAAGGAATGCCAGATTTATCTTTCTATCCAGAGTTTTACTTGATCAAGAATGCCTTTGATAACCCAGTTGAATTTGGAAAGGAACATCAGTCCGATATCCAGGCCTATGTGGATATAGCTGATTTAAGTTTGGAGAAATTCGAAAATGTGGATAAGTCAATCAAAAAGGCATTGTCCGACAATGATCCTTGGAAAAGATATTGGGGGATTATTGTGGCCAGTAGCTTTGGAGAAGAAGCTCTTGGCTTGAGAGATACCATTGAAAATATGGCCTCCAATGATCCAGAAATGATCGTGAGGGTGCGGGCATTGGAATTCTTGGGACTAAATGGCTTTGCCAATCCTGTTGAGGAAATGACCAAGGCTTTATACCAATCAAAGGATGGTACCGAGGCACTATTGATCATGAATTCCATTGTTTTGATGGAGGATGGAAAAGGCCAATATGAATTTGATATTGACCCCAAAAGGATTTCTGATGAAGTAAAAAAGAATGAGGAAGCCAAAAGAAGGTTATTGTACTTGACCTCAGGTTCCTAAAAAGTCTTAACTTCACTTTATGTTTGATTTTAGACTTCAAGTGTTTCATACGGTGGCCAAGCGGCTTAATTTCACCAAGGCTGCGGAAGAATTGTATATTACCCAGCCAGCAGTGACGAAACATATCCGCCAGATTGAGGCACATTATAAAGTTAAGCTTTTTGATCGGCAGGGCAGTAAGATTTCACTTACTCCTGCCGGCCATTCCCTGTTTGAGTATGCAGAACAGATTTTTGCGATATACCGAAATTTAGAGTTTGAGATGAACAATTTTGCCCAGTCCCATCGGGGATTGTTGAGGATCGGGGCAAGTACTACAGTAGCACAGTATCTGCTTCCGCCAATTTTGGCTTCTTTTCATGATAAGTTTAAGGATATCAGGCTCAGTTTGACGACTGGTAATACCGAACAAATAGAGCGGCTGCTGCAAAATCAGGAAATTGATCTGGGTGTGATAGAGGGACATTCAAAACAGACCTTGTTCAAGTACACCGAATTTATCAAAGACGAACTTTTGTTGATAGCCAGAACTGGCCATCCAAAAGCTAAGAAGGGAATCATTTCAAAAGAAGAATTACTGGAGACATCTTTATTATTAAGAGAGCCTGGCTCAGGAACGCTTGAGGTAATTGCCCATGCGCTCAAGCCACTGGGGATAAAGCTTGGCCAACTCAAGAAAGAAATGCAATTAGGAAGCACGGAAAGTATCAAGCGTTATTTGATGAACTCCAATGCCATGGCTTTTTTATCAGTATTCACGGTGTTAAAGGAGCTTGAGAATAAGGAATTCTCGGTGATAGAAATGGATGAACTGAATATAGAACGTCATTTCTTTTTTATCCAGCCCCATGGACAAGGGGATTCCCTGTCAGATTTGTTTATGAAATTTGCCCTTCATTATAACCTCAGGTAATCAGTCATTGCTAAAAACAATTTCCATAAGTGACTGAATTGCTTCAACTTTGTTTCATCCCAATTATAGGTAATGAGGATGGAAAGAAGCAATCATATCGGCACTAAAATTATCGGATTCCAAAGATTTTTGGACCGGGCAATTAGCTTAAGGCAATTGCTGTTTGTTTTGGCTGGGATGATCTGTTTGTTTCCTTTTATATCGGCATCTTATGCTTTATTGTTGGGTTTGGTATTTTCCTTTTTTATCGGCAACCCGATTGGAGAAAGTGGGCAAAAGGTGACCGACTATCTATTGCAGCTGGCAGTGGTGGGGCTTGGTTTTAGCATAGAAGCACCAGAAGCCATCGCTACGGGAAAGCAAGCGTTTCCATTGATTTTTGCAGCAATCTTAAGTACGCTGGTTCTTGGGTTAATAATAGGAAAAGTCTTTAAATCAGGTCAGACATTATCTTTTTTGATTGCTGTAGGCACGGCCATTTGTGGAGGAAGTGCCATTGCCACAGTGAGCCCTGTTATCAAGGCCAAGCAGAGTGAGGTGACCATTGCTTTGGGTGCTGTATTTGTTTTAAATTCTCTGGCCTTGTTTATATTTCCCTTAATAGGAGACTTCTTAGGACTAAGTCCTCAACAGTTTGGAATTTGGTGTGCCATTGCCATTCATGATACCAGTTCAGTAGTTGGCGCAGCGAGCCAGTTTGGTGATCAGGCTTTGTCCGTTGCTACTACATTGAAATTGGCCAGGGCAATGTGGATAATTCCTGTTGCGCTGATCGCTGCGGTTGTGTTTTCTAAGAAGACCAGTAAGGTAAAGATTCCTTATTTTATCGGGCTTTTTGTAGTTGCAGTACTGCTCAATAGTTATTTACCCGAGATTGGCATGATCAGGTCTTATATTGTTAGTTTTGCTCATGCATGCATGTGTCTGGCGATATTCCTGATAGGAAGCAGTTTGTCCAAAAAAGTACTTTTCAGCGGAGGGCCAAAAATATTATTGCAGGCAAGCTTGCTTTGGTTGCTCATAGGATCTGCTACTTTATGGGCGATTATACAATTTTATTAATAACCACAACTCCATATACAAAAAAAGGTGCTGAATTTGTTTTCAGCACCTTGATTTTAAGCAATTTGTTTAAGTTTATTTTTCAAATTCCGCCTTGGCCTTATCCAAGAATTCCACGAAATTTTGTGGATTGGTATCATAGGCTTTTGGTCTTATCAACAGGTTTTCTTCATTGTCCAATATTACATAATAAGGCTGTGCATTATTATTGAACCGTGTGATTTGAAAATCAGCATTTTGCTTACCGATGGTTTTCTTCACCTTATTGTCATATTCAGAAGTATACCATTCTGATTCAGGAAGCTCAGTTCTTTCATCGACATACAATGCCACCAAGACGAAATCATTTTTCAATCTACTGAGCACTTCCGGATTAGACCAAACCTTTGCTTCCATCTCCCTACAGTTAACACAGCCATGGCCGGTAAAATCTATGAAAAGTGGCTTGTTTTCTTTTTTGGCAACACGAAAGGCTTGTTCATAATCAAAATATCCTTGTAGTCCATGGGGCCAATGAAGTAAGTCGGCATATTTTGGTGCTTCGGTCATTTCACTTTCAGAAACAGCAGCCCCTTTATTTTCACGGATCAACTTTTCCAAATTAAAATCATGGGTAGCCATTGGGGGAAGATATCCGCTTAGTGACTTAAGTGGGGCACCAAATAGCCCTGGGATCAAATAGATTACAAATACAAAGGTGATGGTGGCTAGAAGCAATCTAGGTACACTTAGGTTCTCTAGAGGTGAGTCGTGTGGCAAGCGTATTTTACCCAGTAAATAAAGTCCAAGTAAGGCGAAGATTACGATCCAAATGGCTAAATAAATATCCCTGTCCAATAGTCCCCAATGATAAACTTGATCGGCTACACTTAGGAATTTGAAGGCAAGTGCAAGTTCCAAAAATCCCAATACTACTTTAACAGCGTTCAACCAACCTCCAGACTTAGGAAGGCCGTTCAGCCATTCTGGGAAGATAGCAAATAGGGTGAAAGGAACTGCGAAGGCCAATGAAAAGGCAAACATACCTAGGATTGGCTTTATGATTTCACCTCCCGCGGATTCTATAAGGATGGAACCTACAATCGGGCCAGTACAGGAAAAGGAAACCAACACCAAGGTGAAGGCCATAAAGAAAACTCCTGTCAAGCCTCCTTGATCTGCTTTGGCATCCATCTTATTGACCAAGCCACTTGGCAAAGTGATTTCAAAAAGGCCTAAGAAAGCCAACGCAAAGAAAATAAATACCAAGAAGAAGAAAATGTTTGGCAGCCAGTGAGTGGATAACCAATTGGCAAATTCAGGGCCTTGGATAGCAGCGACTAAGGTTCCTGCCAAGGTGTAAATCACAATAATACTGAGCCCATAGATAAATGCATTTTTTATTCCTTGTGATTTGTTTTTACTTCTTCCTGTGAAGAAGGTAACTGTCATGGGAATCATTGGGAAAACACAAGGGGTCAGGAGTGCGGCTAAACCACCTAGGAAAGCGGCAATTAGAAATGGCAGCAAGTCTGTGGCATCGCCTTGTTTGCCTTCTGGATCTCCAGAAAGGTCAGCGGCTTGCTCACTAACTTTGGTTACCTTTTCTGGACTCTCAGCTATTTCAGTTTTTGGGACTTCTTTATTTTGAGCTTTTTCTGACTCTTCAGAAGTTTGTTCTTTGAAGGTTGTGACAGGCTCTTGAGTTTGGGTGTTGCTAGTAGCTTGGGCGCTGAAGGTTTTGGAGAAGTCTTCTTCATAAGGCACACATTGCCCGGTGACATCAGAGCACATTTGGTAGCCTAATGTGGCATTCACTTTAACTTGTTCAGAAGTGATCTTGATTTTTTGTCTAAACTCGCCTTTGCCAGTAAAATAACTTACTTCTCCTTCCCAAATTTCGTCTATTTTCCTTTTTGGGTCGATAGCCTGAAGTTCGCCTACTTTTTCGAGACCTTTGGAACCTTCCAAGCTCAGCTCTGTGAGCATAGGGCCCAAGTCCGGATCGAAGTCATTGGAATAGATATACCAATTCTTTGGAATTTCTGCCCTAAAAATCAAGTCAATTTCTTCGCCAACTTCTGCTGATTGATCAGATAGGGAAATTTCCCATTTTGGTGGTTGGATGATCTGTGAAAAGGCACTTACACTTAGTAAGCATAAAATGAATGCAATTCGGAATGATTTTTTTAATGTGCTCATGCGTCATTAATCAATGGATTGATTACTAAAGGCAAACCTGTGTTAATAAGTTCCTAAAAACTAAAACCACAAGGTTTTACTGCAAGGTTAATTTCTAATTCTTTCTGGAATCTCGAAATTAAACCAACGCAATATAATCCTTGTGGTTTCGAAGACTTTATAATTTTCCTTTATTTATTGGAAAGTTTTTTGAATTCTTTGAAATACTGAACAATGGTCTCAATTCCTAGCAAGTAATTGTTTACCCCATAATGTTCGT
Source organism: Echinicola salinicaeni (assembly GCF_014280965.1). Lineage (GTDB taxonomy): Bacteria > Bacteroidota > Bacteroidia > Cytophagales > Cyclobacteriaceae > Echinicola > Echinicola salinicaeni. The sequence goes on along the minus strand of NZ_JACODZ010000006.1, from coordinate 170,216 downwards.
TTGGAGAGTGGATAGCGTCCGTATCCAAACCAAAGCCCAATAGAATAGGGTCAAGGCCCAATTCCTCTTGGAAAAGGGAAGTGATGGGTACTGAGCCACCCTCTCTGGTAGGAATGGCTTTTTTGCCAAATACAGTCTCTATGGCTGCTTCAGCTGCTTTATAGCCTGCTGATTGGGTAGGGACCACAGCAGGTTTCCCTCCATGGTGAGGCGTTACTTTCACTTTTACAGAATCTGGAGCCAAAGATTCGAAATGTTTTTGGAACAGTTCAGCAATTTCATGGTGGTTCTGATGAGGTACCAGTCTCATGGAAATTTTTGCATAGGCTTTTGAAGGCAGTACAGTTTTGGCACCTTCACCGATATATCCGCCCCAGATACCGTTTACGTCAAGGGTAGGTCTGATACCAGTACGTTCTAAGGTAGTAAATCCTGCTTCACCTTCGACTTCCTTAATGTCCAGCTTTTTCTTATAGTCATTAAGATCAAACGGAGCTTCATTCAATTTTTTTCTGTATTCATCAGAAAGCTGCTCTACTTTGTCATAAAAGCCTGGTATGGTAATCTTTTTATCTTCATCCTGAAGTTGTGCGATCATCCTGCAAAGCACATTGATAGGGTTGGCCACGGCACCGCCATATGTACCACTATGAAGGTCACGATTAGGTCCAGTAACTTCTACCTGCATATAGGCAAGACCTCTCAGTCCAACCGTCACGGAAGGAGTGTCCAAGGATATCATACTGGTATCAGAGATCAGGACGACATCAGCTTCCAATTTGGCTTTATTTTCTTTGATGAAATTTTCTAGATTATCAGATCCCACTTCTTCTTCGCCTTCGATCATGAACTTCACATTGCAGACCAATTCGTTTTCGGCCATCATGGTTTCAAAGGCTTTGACATGCATATAAAACTGTCCTTTGTCATCGGCAGAACCTCTAGCGAAGATGGCTCCCTCAGGGTGTAATTCAGTCTTTTTGATGACTGGTTCAAAAGGGGCTGAGTCCCATAGCTCATAAGGATCCGCAGGCTGTACATCGTAATGCCCATAGATCAATATGGTAGGGAGAGCTGGATCGATGATTTTCTCTCCATATACCACAGGATAGCCTGGGGTTTCACATATTTCTACTTTATCAGCGCCCGCGTTGATCAGGCTGTCCTTTACATAATCAGCTGCTTTAAAAACATCGGATTTGAATTTTGGATCAGCACTTACTGAAGGAATACGAAGTAAATCAAACAGTTCATTAAGGAATTTTTCCTGATGCTGCTGAATATATTCTTTAGCTGCCATATTTGGGATTTTTATATTAAATATGAGAAAGCTCAAAATTACACTATTAATAGAGGAATTCCAGCCAAGTACTCATTTTCCAATAAATAAGGAGTTTATATCAGCTCAAAATTTTATCTCAATATTTAAATTTAACGATTTTACCATGAGCCTTAGAAGTCATATCAGCGGGGATGGAAGCCGTGATTTCATTATAAAGTAGTTCTACCAGTCTTTTTTTGAGGAAGCTTCGATTGAGGATGATACTTACTTCTCTGATAGGATCTTCTCCAGCAAATGGGCGAAGTCTGGTTTTTTCCTCCTCACTGAGTTCGTATGTGGCCAATTCGGGTAGAAGGGTTACGCCTTTATAACGGTTGACCATATTTTTTAAGCCTTCCAATGATCCACTCTCGTAATGAAAGTTCATCCTTTGGAATTTACTTTGTTCACAAATATTGAGGACTTGATCACGAAAGCAATGCCCTTGTTGGAGTATCCAAAAATCATCACCCATGAGGTCTTCTACCTTTACCTCCCTATTGGCTAGTAATTGATGTTCTTTTGAGAGATAGGCGTAGAATTTTTCATAAAACATGGGCTTTTCTATGATGCCCTGTTCTTCCAAAGGAGTGACCACAATGCCTAAATCCAGTTCGTCATTGCGAAGTCTTTTGATAATTTCTTCGGTAATCAGTTCTTCTACTTGTAACTGGACATTGGGGTACTTCTCAATGAAATTACGGATAAAAAGATGCAGGAGATAGGGGGCTAAGGTAGGTATAATCCCCAGTTTGATTACCCCGCTGATATTTCCCTTTAGCTGAGAAATAAGTTCATAGATGCCCTTGCTTTCAGAGACAACCTTTTTGGCCTGTTCAATGAGTTGTAAGCCAATTTCTGTGGGGATCACTGGCATCTTTGAGCGATCAAAAATCACCACATCCAGTTCACTTTCCAGTTTGTGAATTTGGGCACTCAAGGTCGGTTGGGTAACAAAGCAGGCTTCTGCTGCATGTCCAAAATGGCGGTGTTTGTCTACAGCCAAGACGTACTCCAATTGCTGTATGGTCATATCATAAATGCTTTTTATAGCCTGTAAAAACTAGCTGCAAATATATTAATTTTTTCCTTTTATTTAGATTTGATTTAAATAAACGTTTTCGAATAATATTTTTGCAGAGAATTTTGACCTAAAAGTCTGATTAAAGGTCAATTTAGCGCCAATATTTAGTTTTAAGTGTATCTATACCAATTTTTCCTTTTAAATTTACTGAAATGGCTATTTAGTGGAAAAGCCCAATTTTTAGCCACAACCAAACTTTGAAGCATCAGTAAAGCATGAACTTACTCTCTCTTCACGACATTAGTAAAAAATACCCCCAATCCAAAGGAAACTCCCTTCAGCATATTGACCTAGAAGTAAAGGAAGGGGATATTATGGCCATTGTAGGAGAGAATGGTTCAGGGAAAACAACCTTATTAAAATTGATTGCTGGATTGGAACATCCTGATAGGGGAAGTATCACCTATGCAGGCCAGATTATAGTAAATGGGAAAATGGCCATACCGGCTAATCAGCGTGGAGTAGGGGTAATCTTTGAAGATTATTCATTGTTCCCTCAGATGACCCTTTTGGAAAATGTACGTTGTGCCCTTCATCAAAAGGAAAAGAATGCCCGGAATATTGCCAAGGATAGCTTGGCACTGGTGGGGTTGGAAGATAGTTTTGCATTATTTCCCCATCAACTTTCCTCAGGTCAAAGACAAAGGGCAGCATTGGCCAGGGCTTTGGCTTCCAAGCCAAAATTGTTGTTATTGGATGATCCATTTAGGAGTTTGGATACCCGGTTTAAAAATGAGATGAGTGAGGATCTGATTGATATTGTGAAGGGAAGTGGAGTAACGGCAATTTTGGCCAGTCACCATGCCAAGGATGCCCTTTCTGTGGCAGATACCATCGCTATTTTGCACAAGGGCAAGTTACAGCAAGTAGATAGTCCTGTGAATATCTATAAAAAGCCGGCCAACGCCTACGTTGCCAATTTCTTTGGTAAAAGGAATGAGATTCTGGCCACTCCAACTGAAGATGGCTTTTATTGTGGTTTTGGTTTTATTCCAGATGAGCAATCCAAGAACTTTACTGAGAAGGTAAAAATCCTCTTTAGGTCAGAAGATGCTAAAATCAAGAAAAATACGGAGCAGCCATTGAGTGGAGAGGTGGCGAGGACACTATATTATGGTGATCATCAAATTGTACGTCTGATAGATGATGAGGGTAAGCAGATCAGTATAAAAGCTGCTCCCAGAAGGAATTTTGAAAAAAATGACCGCTTATTTTTTACCATTGATAAATACGAACTGGAAGAAGCTTTCTGAAAAATGAGTGTTTTATCATATATTGGTTTGAATAGCTTGGGTTGAGTTTGTTAAATCGGTGATGGTCGAGTATTTTCAGCAAATAAAATTTCATTAACAATACCTAAAAACCATTATGTCTAGAAAAGATTCCTCACATTTTTCCAGAAGAAAATTCATGGGGGCTTCACTATTGAGTGCCGCAGGCCTTTCTGTTATTCCCCAGCTTAATTTTGCAAAGCCAGCATCAGATTTAAATAGATTGCCGGAGAGCAGTAAAGTTCGTTTGGGCTTTATTGGCATGGGTAGGCAATCCTATGGTATTTTAAAAGGGATGATCAATATTCCCCAAGTAGAGGTTATCGCAGGCTGTGATGTTTATGGCGTCAAAAGAGAACGTTTCCAACATGAGGTGGCAAAACATTACGGGAGGAACGCAGAAAGCATACCTGTGTATGAAAAGTATCAGGACCTTTTAAAGCGGGACGATATTGATGCAGTGGTTATCGCTACGCCAGATTTTTGGCATGCCATGATTGCCATAGATGCTTGTCATGCCAAGAAGGATATTTATCTTGAAAAACCACTGACTTTTACCATTAAGGAAGGTCAGGCTTTGGTGAAAGCCGTTCGTGATAATTCCATTGTATTGGCAGTAGGAAGTCAGCAGCGTTCAGAAACAAATTTTCAATATGCTGTGAGGATGGTCCAGAAAGGACATATTGGTAAGATCACCCATGTAAAAGCCAATGTTGGTCAGCCGGAATCTCCCAAGCCTTATGACTTGCCTGAAGAAAGTATTCCTTCAGACCTGAATTGGAAGTTATGGCTAGGGCCTATAAAGCCCGTGCATTATAATTCTGACTTAAACCCGCCGATTACCGTTAATCCTCCTCAAAATGAACAGGTGTGGGGAGCTTGGAGATGGTATGAAGAAACTGGTGGGGGATTGATGACCGATTGGGGTGCCCATATGTTTGATATTGCCCAGTGGGGAATCAGCATGGATAAGAATGGTCCGGTTGAGATCATTCCACAAAAAGAGGGACATCCATTGACATTTAAATATGCCAATGGCATTGTGATGACAGCAGAGCCTTTTGATGGAGATACACGAGGAGTGAAGTTTTTTGGTGAGAAAGGCTGGATTCAAGTCAGTAGGGGTGGATTTAAATCTTCAGACCCAAGTTTACAGGTGCCGGATCAAGAGCAGAATATTTCTGAAGGGCCTGCTCATTATGTGGATTTTATCCAAAGTGTAATTAGAAGAAAGGACCCTATTGCTAATGTAGAAATAGGTCATAGCACCTGTACAGTATGTTCTCTAGGGAATATTGCCAATAAACTGAGAAGAACGCTTCATTGGGATCCAAAGGAGCAGGATTTCCACTATGATGCCGAGGCTTCAAGTATGTTGCACTACGATTACGAAAATGGCTATAAGTTGAAGTCCTGATGGGATAGAAAAGAATATCTGATTATCCACTATGATGCCAGAAACCTGAAATCCTTTGATGAAGTGGTCGGAAGCCTGTCTAACTGCCAGGTAGAACAGAAGATTGAAGACCGAAGGCGGTGCTGTTTTAGTTTAAATAATCGTTTAGAAACTCTTTTATCTTAACTGGCACGATTGCGGATATTCATTAGAGAATAAAATCAAGGTGGTTTTTCCAAGGTAAAAGCTTAGGAAGATCACCTTTTTTATTTGCTTAAAAAGAAAAAGGACCAGCTTGGCCGGTCCTTAATATTAATTGATATATCCTTTTCTCTTTAGAATGGTCTCCACAAACTTTCTTTCGTTTTCAGTGTTGAAGATTTTGAAAGGAAGATGTATAAATTGAGCTTTGGACATCACCAGTACAAATGCGTCTTTGGTAATTTCCGCTTTTTTGATCATTGACCAGTTGATAGGCATCCCTTGTTTGGTGTTGATCTTCATCATAATTTGGCGACTGTCGATTTCGTAGGCGAGTTTTTCGAACATCACCTTGTTCTGCTCCATTTGACTTACCCCCGCAAATTGGATTACCCAGAATAGAATATAAAGCAAATAAGCCACTATGGCCATGCTAATCCACCACCAAGAAGGAATCCAGAAATATCCACAAGCAATAGCCACGGCGATCAATATGACCCACCATTGGGCTTTCAAGACATTTACTAAACCCATTTTTACATAGGTACCTGTTTCTAGCTTGTATTTTTTTGTTTTTACAATCATGGCATTAGTTTTTCGAACGGCAAATATCCGATGATATGAGGTATTTAACAAGTAGATTGGGAAATAGCAGGGATTTTTTTCATTTGGGGAGTAAAAAACAGCTGCTTTACCACCTGGTCAAGGCATTTTTAATATAATGAGGTTTTTGATCTTTCCCATTTTTAGGATAAAATATGCCCTGAAAGTATTTGTGTGCATAAAAATTATACTGTTCAAAAAAAATGATATGAATAGTAAAATCATGTGTATCAGTCTGTTGACTTATAGCGATATTTCTTGTAAATTATCCTAAAGAAATAATTATTATGAGCAGTCTGACCATAGATATGATTTTATGTGGAATAGCCTATGTGCTGCTTGTGTATTTTATTGTTACTATGTCACGTCCACCTTTCGGAAAAGGTAGAAATAGGGGAGATGATGGTGATGGGGGAGTTGAAGATACCTCTCCTCCAAAGATTGATTTGCCTCCAGGTGTGATTTGGCCTTCTGATGGTCCCAAGACCAAGAAGCCCGGTCCACCAATGGAAGTTTAGCTGCATTTGCTGCAGGTGCCATGCACCAACAGACTTTTTTCCTTTACGATAAAGCCTTCTGGAAGAGCTATAGATGGTAGTGCAATTTCTGCAATACACTGAGTCTCACCACAGACATCGCATTTGAAATGTACATGTTCGTGATCATGATGACTTTCGGAAGAGTCATGATGACATAGGGCATATTTGGTTACACCAGTATCATCCAATACTTTATGGATGATATCGCTTTCCAGAAATGTCTTAAGGGTACGGTATATGGTTACCCTGTCAAAGTTCTCTTTCAATGCTTCTTCAAGGTCCGAATGGGAAAGAGCTATATCCTTTTTCAAAAAAGTCTTGAGCACATCCCTTCTACAGCTGGTGACGCGGAGTTGATTATCTTTAAGTATTTCAGCAGATTTTGAAGACATATCTATTAATTAGGTTTTTCTGGATTCCCAGCTAAAATTACAAGAAATTAATGAATTTAGCTTCATAATAGCTTATTAGGAGAGGCCCAATGCCTCTCAGTATCTTGAAAACGAAAAAAAGGGAACATATCGTTCCCCTTTATGATTTACATTTCGCTTATCCATTACTTTGGATCCAAGATGGCGTCAATCCGAGCCAATAAATCTTCCAGATGGAATTTAGAAACTTTATCGGAAGTCCTAGGGATGGCTGCTTTGATCTTTCTTTTTAAGGTATTTAGTTCTGCTCTAACGATAGGCCTAATATCGGATTGGGATGCATCTATCTGCCTGCCTCTTCCAGAAGCTTCGTTGTTTAATAAGTATTCAAGTCTTTCGATATGGGCACGCTGAAGGCTTCTTCTAAAAACATCGATGGTCTTACCTGCATCTAGTTCAGTCCATATTCCAGTTCTTAAATCGTCAAAAAGATTTAGCATGTCATAGGCTTCAGCTCCATTGAGAGCGGTGTTTTCAATCACCCTTGCTAGTCTGCCCCAATCTAAGATACTATTCAATATATTGGCTTGGGAACTGCGAATCCTGTCTGTATATCCAAAATCCTCCGTTCTTTCAATGATCTTCTCATCAATTAACCATGTAGGTGTGTGGAATAATTGATCGTTAAGGAATGAAACAGCCGCTTTTTGAGTGTCTTTATCCACATGAGTATATACAGCTTTGTCTTGTCCTGCAGAATGGTAAACTTCATAAACACCACCTATATTGGTCCGGACATGCCCCATATATCTATTGAACTGGGTAAGTACTTGACCGTACATTTCTTCTAAATCTTTGAAGTTTTTAAATGGTTGATCTTCCTCAGCTGACCAATCGATTAGATTTGGCATGATCCTCTTGAGGTTTTTTATTCCATATTCAGAGGCTTTCATGGAATTGTCTCCCAAGTCTTCGTTTTGGGCACTTGGATCATAGGAATTTCCTTGACGACCGTATCGATAAAGCGGGTTATCATTTTTTGATAATATCCATTTGTCCAAAGTGCTTTGTTCATCCTCTGGCGTTTCAGCATCCAAAATAGGTCTATAACCCCAATTGACAGCGTATTTATCATAAGGACCTACATTGGGGAAAAGGTTTACACCTTCGTCCTCAGGCTGGGCGATATAATTAAATCGCGCATAGTCCATTATGGATGGGGCGGTGCCGTATTTTTGGGTGAAAGAAGCACTTCTTAAAGAGTCCACAGGATAGGCATGGGAAGAGGCAAAGTTATGGGGAAGCCCCAAGGTATGGCCTACTTCATGTGCTGCCACAAAGCGGATCAATCTGCCCATGACCTCATCTTTAAATTTCACCCCTCTTGCATCTGGATTCACTGCCGCTGTTTGCACAAAGTACCAGTTTCTTAATAGGTTCATTACATTATGAAACCAACCAATATCAGATTCAATAATCTCTCCAGATCTTGGATCGGAAACATGAGGGCCATAGGCATTTTGGATATCTGAAGCGAAATAGCGAATTACAGAATAACGGGCATCTTCAGGGCTCCAGTCTGGGTCCTCTTCAGGACTTGGGGCATACTTTGCTTGTATAGCATTTTTAAAGCCTGCTTCTTCAAAAGCTACATTCCAATCCTCAACACCTTTTTTGATAAAAGGCGCCCAGTTTTCGGGAGTGGCCCGATCGATATAATAAACTATGGGCTTTTTGGGCTCAACTAATTCTCCTGCTTTGAATTTTTCAATATCCTCCTCTTTTACCTCAAGTCTCCAACGATCCAGATAAGTTCTTTTAGCTGCTTTCTGTTCATCTAATCCATAATCTTGGACTGTAGTGGTAAACCAACCTACCCTTTGATCATGAAGTCTTTTTTTCATCGGTTCTTTGGGAAGTAGCACCATGGAGGAGTTCATTTCCACGGTAATGGAGCCCATGCTGCTGTTGGAAGGTGGGGCAGAAGCCTCATAAGTCATTATATAGCGGTTCTCAATATTGATAGGATATGGCGTGATCCTTTCTATATAGGACTTATCAGTACTTAGCCTGGAGACTTTATAGGCTTTTCTTCTGTAATCAGGTAGTCCTATGGTTTTAATATCTTTGGAATATAGGTCAGTTACCTCAATGACCACTCCGCTGCTATCTTTTGCGATAGCTTCGATATCAAATTTGTAAATGATCGGTTCGAGATTGGAATTTTTGACCGCATTATAGATAGGTAGAGAATCTGCAGCCGTGTTGTTATAGGATACTTTTTTCAGTAAAATATCATTTCCATTTCTATCCCAGCGTATGACTTGGGTATTGGCCCGTTCGCCACCATACCCCATACCGTCGGCTGTTTTTGCTATGGTTGTAACAACCAACATTTCGCGTCCCATCAGGCTATCGGGAATTTCGTAATAGTACTTTTCCTCGATTTGGTGTACGGTAAAAAGTCCCGCTTTGCTCTTGGCTTCTTCAGTGATTACCTTGGAGTAGGGCTTTATTCCATTTTTGTTCTCTTTGGGTTTTGGAGTTGCTGTCTCTTCTTTTTTATCTTTTTTCTTTTTGCGTTGGGCAAGGGCTTCATGATTGTTAAAGATTGCTCCCAAGGCCAGGGAACAGATCAATAGCCCCCTGATAAAATTGGGGTGGAATTTGTTCATATATGCTTCGATAATTAAAATTTGTATATAAATAAACTCAGCTTATTTATAAGAAGGGAGTAAAAATAAAAAAATTATATAAATGGTATATGGTAGGCCCTTATTGTTACCAGTTGAGACTTTTTGTCTTTTTGATGTATTAATTAATCAATGGAGATTAATCCGTGAAAAGTTAGTAAATATACTCTTTTGGTATTTGATATTTAAAGGGAACAAATTGCTTGAAATTGAAAGTGATTCACAACTATCTTAAATATTTCAGGATTATTAAACCAATCCTATAATGATTAAGGTTTCTTATAATCTGAAGATTTAAATTGCTAAGGCATGGAAAAGAAAAAAGGACAACTAATTAGTTGCCCTTTTAAAGGAATGGGTTTATTACGCTTCTTTAGTGCCTTCTGGATAATAATGATTAACATCTCTTTGTGGAAATGGAATCTCAATATTGTTCTCTTCAAAAGCTTCTTTGATTTTCTCCATATTGTCAAAATATACTGGCCATAGATCGGCGGCATCTGACCAGATTCTAGCGACCAAATCCAATGAACTGTCCCCGAAATTGGTAAAGAAGACAACTGGTGCTGGATCTTGGTGAATTCTTTTATCCTGGGCAAAAACATCCATCATGATTTTTCTGGTTTTCTTCAGGTCGGTACCATAAGCGACGCCCACTTTGATCTCAGATCTTCTTGTAGGTTTATTGGACATATTGATCAAATCGGAATTCGCTAGGGTTCCATTAGGGATGATAATGTCTTTATTGTCAAAGGTCTTCATCTTCGTATAAAGAATATCAATGGATTCCACTACGCCCAAATGCCCTTTTGCCTCTATGACATCATCCACTTTGAATGGCTTAAATAGTAGGATCAAGACGCCTCCAGCAAAATTGGCCAATGAACCCTGAAGAGCCAAGCCAATGGCCAAACCAGCGGCACCTAAAATGGCGACAAAAGAAGTAACTGGAATACCTATTACATAGGCAATGGTCAAAAATAACAGTACATATAATAACGCACTGGTTAGGCTCATTAAGAAGTTGGTAAGCGAAGGGTCAGGTTCCCTTTTGGCAATTACCGCCTTCATAGAGTTTATAATTTTATTGATGATAATCTTACCTACAATGAAGATAAGAATTGCATAAATAATACTTGGAACAATGCTCATTAAGAGCTCTATTCCTTGATCATAAAAGGTCTGTAAAGTTTCGGCATTAATATCCATAAGTTAAAAGGGTTGATTTTTGTGTGTTAAATTATTTAAAGAAATGGCTAAAGAAAATTCAAAATCCGAAGCTTCCATAATTTAGTTTATTTATGGAAAATTATAAACTTGAACTAATATTAAAAACAGATTATTTTGAAGTTTTTTGATAAAATTATTCTATTTAATCAGTCGTGAAACAAAACTATACATTTTTCCTCTAATCAGCGAAACAAATAGTTGTTTGAACGATCCGTTTCTTAACACAGCAGTACTTTAGGGTCTGGGCAGTTGTTTCTATATTTCTCTATGTCTTTACTCGCGCATACCCCTGGATAGTCGCCTTCATTTCCTTCCAGGTCAGCAATTAATTGGAAATGCAAATGTGGCGGCCAATCCCCATTTTCAGGATAAGAACCAATATGGCAAAACACCCGACCGGCAGAAATTCTCTGTCCTTTCTCCAAGCCCACTAAATCTGACCGCTTAAGATGCCCATAAAGCGAGTAAAAGACTTCTCCAAGAAGCTGGTGTTCCAAAATAATTACTGGCCCATAATTGCCAAAGGTACCATTGTCCTGAAAGCTATGAACTTTTCCATCTATTGGCGCATAGATTGGCTGTCCTGCTTTAGCCCAAATATCAATCCCTAAATGTACGTTCCTGAAGTTCTCTTTGGATTTTCCGAAAACCTCACTTCGCTGATAAATGGCCCTTGGCTCCATATATCCTCCAATGCCAAAATGCTTTCCATCGTGCTTTAGCTTGCCAAACACATATTCGCTGAACTGTTCGGTATCTTTAAGGTCCAATAGCTTTAAATCAGTATTGGCAGCAGTAAAATCCAATTCGATAGAGTTTTCAGCTGTCAATTTTATTCCCATTATAGGGAAGTGTCTTTTTTCGCTAAGAATTTTGATGATATTAAGCATGCAGGATAATTTGCAGAAAGATACAAATTTTGCTTGCAAAATGTTAACTTTATAATACATGCAACAATTCAGGTTTCCACAACTTATTGATCTCAAACAGGCCTATCAAAGGATCATGGCCTATATTCATCATACGCCAATAATGACCTGCAATGCTATTGATGAAATAGCGGAATGTCAGTTGTTTTTTAAATGCGAGAACCTGCAAAAGGTGGGCGCATTTAAGGCGCGTGGAGCTACCAATGCCATCCTTAAACTCCCCCCAGAATTACGAGAGAATGGTGTAGCTACCCATAGCAGTGGGAACCATGCTGCAGCACTATCCCGGGCAGCAAGTGAAACGGGTACAAAAGCTTTTATTGTTATGCCTTCCAATGCCCCTGAGATCAAAAAGGCTGCTGTGAAAAGTTATGGAGGGGAAATTATTGAATGTGAGCCCAACTTGAAAGCGAGGGAAGAGGCCTTGGAAAAGGTTGTCAAAGAAACTGGTGCTGCTTTTATCCCTCCTTATGATTATATGGATGTAATCGAGGGACAGGCTACTTGTGCATTGGAAATGTGGGATGAAGGAATTCCATTTGATGCAATTGTTGCTCCGGTAGGTGGAGGAGGTTTACTCGCAGGTACTGCCTTGACTACTCACTTTCTTTCTCCAAAGACGCTAGTTTATGGAGCAGAGCCAAAAGGGGCTGATGATGCCCAGAGAAGTTTTAAGGCAAAGCATATCATTCCCATGGAAAATCCTAAAACCATAGCAGATGGTCTTTTGACATCTTTGGGTGAACGTAATTTTATTTTGATCTCCAAATATGTCAAAGATATTTTTACCGTTACTGATGAAGAAATTATTGCTGCAATGCGACTGGTTTTTGAGAGAATGAAACTTGTTATCGAACCAAGTAGTGCAGTTGCTCTTGCAGTAGTATTGGCCAATAAGGAGGTCTTTAAAGATAAAAAAGTAGGCATTATTATTTCTGGAGGAAATGTGGATGTCAGTAAGTTGCCATTTTAGTTTTTTAATTTCAGGTCCAAAAATAGACAATAAAAAAACCGGCCATAAGACCGGTTTTAAACTGCTTCACTTTTTCAGTCTATTTGGCTGTTACACCATATAGTTCTTTTAATCTATCTACTGTATAATCGACTTCTTCTATGGTATTGAAGCGGCTAAAGGAGAACCTAACAGCGTCTCTTTCTGGGCTGGCATTCAAAGCCTTCAATACGTGTGATCCTACGGTAGCTCCGCTGCTGCAGGCTGAACCTCCCGAAGCAGATATGCCGCTAAGGTCCAAATTAAACAACAACATGCCGCTATTTTGCTCTGAAGGAGGAAGACTGACATTTATAACGGTATAAAGGCTTTTTTCCATATTGGCAGAAAGACCATTGAACTCCACTCCAGGAATATCCTCCTTTAAGCGCCCTATAAACCTAGTTTTTACCTGCTCAATATGCTTTTGATGTGCAGCCATTTCTTCATAGGCCAATTCAAGCGCTTTGGCAATCCCCACTATGCCATATACGTTTTCAGTGCCACCACGCATATTTCGCTCCTGTGCTCCTCCATATATAAACGGACGAATTTTCTTTTTCTTATTCAGATATAAAAATCCTGATCCTTTGGGTCCATGGAATTTATGGCCTCCAGCCACAAGGGCATCTATCGACAAGTTCTTTAGATCATGAGTATAATGCCCCATTGTCTGCACGGTGTCTGAATGGAAAAACACTTCATATGCTTTGCATATTTCCCCGATGGTCGCTATATCATTGATATTGCCGATCTCATTATTGGCATGCATGATGGAAACCATGGAGTTCGGGTGGGATTTTATCCATTCGGTGACATGGTTCATGTCGATTTCACCCTTATCATTGATTTCAACATAGCTGAGCTTAATCTTCCCTGCTTTTTCACACATTTCTAGCGTGTGAAGCACGGCGTGGTGCTCAATAGGAGAAGTCAAAACTTCCTTTATGCCAAAACTTTCGATGGCACAGACCAAAGCAGTATTATCTGCTTCAGTTCCTCCTGAGGTGAAGAAAATTTCTCCTGGGCTAACATTAAGCAATTCAGCAACCTTTTTCCGAGACCTTTCAATTGCTGTCCGTACTTCTCTGCCATGTGAGTGAACGGATGATGGATTTCCATAATTCCCAGTCATATAGGGGAGCATGGCTTCCAGCACCCTTTCATCAAGGGCAGTAGTAGCTGCATTGTCAAAATAAACTTTCATTCTCTTTTGTATACTTGGGTTGATTACTTGGCCAATGAAATGACCTCTTTGATATCGAGGATCAGTTTATTGGCCAAATGTTCGGCAGTTGCCTGACTTTCTGATTCAGAATAAATCCTGATAATGGGTTCGGTATTGGATTTACGCAAATGAACCCATTCTTTATCAAATTCTATTTTTACTCCATCAATTTCATTGATCGGATGCTTACTGTATTTTCTGGTGATCTCATCCAGAATCGAATCAACATCAATTTCAGGAGTAAGCTCAATTTTGTTCTTTGAAATATAATAATTTGGGTAAGTTGCTCTTAGTCTACTGGCTGTCTTTCCAAATTTAGCTAAATGCGTTAAGAACAAACCTATCCCTACCAAAGCGTCGCGACCATAATGGGAAGCGGGGTATATTACGCCGCCGTTGCCTTCGCCGCCTATAATAGCATTGGTTTCCTTCATTTTGTTCACGACATTGACCTCACCAACAGCTGCCGCATTATACACTCCTTGGTGCTTTTCAGTCACATCCCGTAAAGCTCTAGTAGAGCTTAAGTTGGAAACAGTATTTCCGGGAGTTTGGGATAATACATAATCAGAAACAGCTACTAAGGTGTATTCTTCTCCGAATGGCGTGCCATCCTCAGTCAAGAAAGCCAATCTGTCCACATCTGGATCCACTACAATTCCAAGGTCAAACTTGCCATTATGCAATTTCCCTGAGATGTCTCTTAAGTTTTCGGGCAATGGCTCAGGATTGTGGGGGAAGTAACCATTAGGTTCACAATACATTTCTTCTACATGTTCTACTCCCAATGCTGTCAATAACTTAGGCAAAGCCAAACCGCCTGTTGAATTGACACAGTCAATTACTACTTTGAATTTTCTGGCTGCAATAGCCTCCTTATCTACTAGATCAAGGTTGAGTACATGTTCGATATGTCTATCTAGATAATCATCTACAGGAGTGTAGGCTCCGAGCTTTTTAACTTCTGCAAATTTGAAATCTTCTTTTTCGGCCTTTTCCAGTACTTCTTTACCGTCCTGATCGGAAATGAATTCTCCTTTGTCATTGAGCAGCTTTAAGGCATTCCATTGAACGGGGTTGTGGCTCGCTGTAAGGATAATTCCTCCGCCGGCTTTTTCCAGTGGGACTGCAAATTCTACAGTTGGCGTGGTGCTCAACCCAAGATCAATAACATGAATTCCCAATCCTTGAAGTGTGGCGGTAACCAATTTGGATATCATATCTCCTGATATCCTGGCGTCTCTTCCTATTACGACTTTAGGATTATTGGTTTTTTCTAAAATCCAAGCACCATAAGCAGAAGTGAATTTTACCACATCCAAAGGGGTCAGGGCTTCCCCGGCTTTTCCTCCGATAGTTCCTCGAATACCGGAAATAGATTTAATTAAAGTCACTGATTGCGTGTTTATTTGATAGGTTAAAGAAAAAATCCCAATTTCTAAAATAGAAAATAGGAAGGGTTATTAATAGTTGATTATTTGAATTTCGCCATTACTTTATTGACTTCGGAATCTGGGTTGCCGCATTGTGATTCATCGTCTACTTTTTTGCCACAATAGCTACAAGTTTCTCCTTCCTTATTTAAATAGGGGTTCTGAGAAGCACAAGTTCCCTTAAACTGTCCATTTTTCAAAAATATCAGTCTTACTGACATTAAGATGAAGAATAGGGCCAAGAAACCTAAAGTCAAATATACAGTTGTCATATCCAATTAATTTGCACAAATTTACGTAATACTTTGAAAACGTCCACATAATAAGATTAGTTTCCCCTTTTCTCATGTCTGAAATTTCCTCTCGCCAAAAACAACTGGAAGCCTTTGACCGGCTGCTTACTATTATGGATGAACTCAGGGAACAGTGTCCTTGGGATCGGAAACAGACGATTGATAGCTTAAGGCACCTGACGATCGAAGAGACCTTTGAGCTTTCGGATGCCATTTTGGACAATGACCTTGAAGAAATCAAGAAAGAGCTTGGTGATATTCTATTGCATATTGTTTTTTATGCTAAAATAGGTTCCGAGAAAAAAGCTTTTGACATAAGCACAGTAATCAATAGTCTCTGTGAAAAACTTATCAGAAGACATCCTCATATATATGGAGATACAGAAGTTCAAGACGAGGAGGCAGTCAAGCAAAATTGGGAAAAGATCAAGCTGAAAGAAAAAGGGAATAAAAGTGTGCTTGGTGGAGTGCCTCGGTCTTTGCCTGCGCTTATCAAGTCCATGAGAATCCAAGAAAAGGCCAGAGGTGTTGGTTTTGATTGGGAAGAGAAAGGCCAAGTTTGGGATAAAGTGGAGGAAGAAATGCAGGAATTCAAGGCTGAATTCAATGCAGCAGAAAACAAGACGATCGATAAGGATAAAGCAACTGGTGAATTTGGAGACCTTTTATTCTCACTGATCAATTATGCCAGATTTATTGATATCAATCCAGAAGAAGCACTTGAGAAAACCAACAAAAAGTTCATACACCGATTTCAGTACCTTGAAAAATCCGCAAGCGATTCTGGGAAGAAATTGCAGGATATGAGTCTTTCTGAAATGGATAAATTCTGGAACGAGGCTAAAAACCAATAAAAAATATAATTTTATTGGGTGATATAATTTTTGAGAAGCAATTAATTTTTACTTTTGATCTAATTATCGGAAAACAAGCCAAATAACCCTTAGTTTGCATTTTACCATTGATTAACAAGAATCTTCCGTTTTGGCAAAAACAGATATAATTACCCGGTTTCTAATCTGGAGGCTCAAACACATCAGCACCAAGAATTTTGTTCTTATTCTTAGTGGTGTAATTGGTATTTTAACAGGTCTGGCAGCGGTAATTCTTAAAGAGTCTGTTCACTTTATACAGCATTGGTTATTCGAAACGCTTCAAATTGAATATGCCAATTTCTTTTTCATCCTCTACCCGATGATAGGGATTTTCTTGACTTATATAGTGGGCAAGTATATCGTAAAAGATTATGGAGGCCATGGTATTCCTGATATCCTGTATAATATCTCGAAGAAAAACAGTCTGATTCCACGGGTGAAAATGTACAGTCGTGTGGTTACGTCTTGTCTTACTGTTGGGCTTGGAGGGTCTGTGGGACTTGAGGCCCCGATCGTGGTTACAGGATCGGCCATTGGTTCTAATTCTGGTAACCTGATGCACCTCAATGCCAAAAAGAGGAATATACTTATTGGTTGCGGGGCTGCAGGTGGTATATCTGCCATCTTTGGTTCTCCTATCGGCGGGGTGATATTTGCCATAGAAGTTATTTTACTGGAGGTTAATGTAGGTGCCTTCATCCCTCTCTTGATTGCTTCGGTGATGGGTTCACTGACTACCATGGTATTGATCGGCAATGATGTGATTTTCTCTTTTAATATTACAGATGAATTTATTGCCGCGCATACGCCGTTTTATCTGGCCTTAGGTATCATTACTGGGATTGTTTCCGTTTATTTTAATCGCTCAGTTTTAAAGACTGAGAGTATGTTGGAGAACTTTAAGAATCCATGGTTGAAAATTCTCTATGGTGGAGGAGTTTTGGGGCTGTTGATATTTTTCTTTCCTCCGATATATGGTGAGGGTTATAATACCTTAAATTCATTGATTTCTGGAGATCCTTCAAACCTACTTGATAGAAGTCCTTTCTTCTCTGAAATAGATAATAATTATTTCATCCTGGTATACCTATTATTGATCATTATCTCGAAACCAATAGCGGCGGCATTGACCATAGGTAGTGGTGGTAGCGGAGGGATTTTTGCTCCTTCATTATATGTGGGTGGAATCACTGGGTTTCTCTTTGCTTATTCAAGTAATTTTTTTGGTGGCTACATTCCGCTTCCTGTAGCTCATTTTACCTTGGTAGCCATGTGCGGGGTGATGAGTGGGGTGCAGCATGCGCCTTTGTCGGCGATATTCCTTATTGCCGAAGTCACAGGTGGTTATGAGTTATTTGTGCCATTAATGTTGGTATCAGCTATCTCCATGGCCACTGCAAGTTATTTTAATAAGAATTCGCTTTATAGAAGTCAATTAATAGAGCAAGGAAAGCATATCCCTGAAACCAAAGATGAGCAAGTACTAGATCTGATTGATATCCGTAGGATTATGGAAAAAGATTTACTTCCTATTCATCCTGATGCCAGTCTCAAGGATCTTTGTGGCTTAGTGAAGCTTTCCAAGCGGAATATTTTTCCTGTCGTCGATGGTGAGGGACAGCTAAATGGGATCATTACACTGGATGATATCAGGGATATAATGTTTGACAAGGAAAAACAGGAAGCTGTGCAAATCAGACAAATCATGCATAGTCCACCTGATAGTATTCAGCCCGCTGAAGGCATGCGTGAAGTAATGGGTAAATTCGAAAAGTCAGGTGCATGGAACCTGCCTGTGGTAGATAATGGTAGGTATCTAGGTTTTATAAGTAAGTCTAGGATATTCAATGCGTACCGTACTAGGCTCATTCGTCAGCAGCAAGAGTAAATAGTCATAAAATAATATTCTGTTCTCAGGTTATCCACGGGTTATCCCAGATTGGGAAAACGTAATAATTTCATTTACAGTTGTTTATCCACAAATTGATATTTTTAAATTTTATATAAAATACTGATTTACAGATGATTAATAATAGCTTTAGAGGTGGTGTGGATAAGTGTGGATAATTGTGGATAAAAAATCATTGAGAAATTAGGTGCTATTCTGGTGGCTTTTAATGCATGTAAATTCTTTCAGATTAGGGGTTTTTGCTAGTGTCTTTGGGTGTTTAATTTAGATAATTCAGAATAAAATACAAGTGGAAATATCCAATACATTTTTCTGTATATAAAATGATGTCTGGTGATTAGTACCAGTAGGTGTTGGTTATTGATATTTAATACGTTGATTCGGAGAAATGGAATTTAAACTAACTTGAGGTTTTTACAATCTGGAATTTGACAATCTCCATACAGCACCAATGAATGGCTGGTAATGGCTGAAGAAAATTCCTTGCCCATTGCCTCTTTTATAGCATTGATTCGTTCATCAGAAAACTCCCTGATTTTTCTACATTGGTTGCACACATGGTGGTCATGATGCTTGTAGGTGAGGGCTTGCTCATAAAGCGCCACCTTGTCTTTAAACTGGTGTTTTACTGCCAAGCCACATTCCACCAAAAGGTCCAAAGTGTTGTAGATCGTAGCCCGACTAATAGAATAGCCTTTGTTTCTCATCAGTAAAAAAAGTCCCTCAACGTCAATATGTTCGTCTTGAGGTAATGCATATAATTCATCGATAACAGAAAAGCGTTCAGGCGTTTTTCTGCTTCCTTGTCTCAATAAAAAATTTTCAAATATTTTTTTTGCTTTTTCTAAGATAGACTTTTCTGCCATAACATCAATTTACTAAAAAATAAAGATGCAGGATTTTTTAGATTTTATCAAACTAAGCATTATATCTCCAAGCGATCTAGCCTTATTTGCTTTCAATCTAAATTAGCATAAGGAGGACAAAATTGGTTATATCTAAAACTTCATTAATATTGGCCACATCGTCTGCGGCGGAGACTTTTAAATATTTTTTTATTTTAGGTAGATAATATTAAATTGGTTTTGTATGAGCCTAAGGAAGTTTTTGATTCCCATATCCATCTTATTATTTTTCTCACTGGAAAGTTGGGCTCAGGTGCCGGGTTTTTATATGAAGGAGGATAAAAAGAAGACCCTCATTCCTTTTCAGAATCATAATAACTTAATTATTCTGCCAGTATCTATCAATGGTGGAGAAGAGATGAATTTCTTGATAGACACTGGGGTGAAGTCTAATATTCTTTTTAGTAAAAGCTTGGGTGACGAATTAGGATTATACTATACCAGAACGCTTAATCTTATGGGGGCTGATGGAAAAACTGTCCTCACGGCCCTTGTTTCTCCCAATAATACCATAGATCTAGGTCCAGTAGAGGGGACAATCCAGGCAATTCTGGTCCTTACAGAAGACTTTTTGGAATTGGAGAAAGTGATAGGAGTTCCTATACATGGTATTTTGGGTTATGAATTTTTTAAATACAATCCGGTTAAGATTAACTATGATGTCAATTATCTGACGTTTTACAGGGCAGATAGGATGAAGAGGAAACCTTTTGGCTACAGAAAGATTGATTTGGAATTTGATAATTATAAACCCTATGTAGCCGGTACTGTAAATCAAATTGAAGGGCCCGATTTGAATGGAAATTTTCTTATTGATACAGGGGCCAATCATGGCCTTTTACTTAATAGGGAAACTTCAGAAGAAATTGTGCTTCCTCCAAAGAATATTGAAACGGATCTTGGACGGTCTTTGGGTGGCGATCTTTATGGATACGCTGGACGGGTAGAAAAGTATTCCATAGGAAAATTGAAATTCAAAAAAGTGGTTACTTCTTATCCTGACGAAACTGAATTTTCATCCATTATTATAGAGTCGGGTAGGTTGGGGAGTTTGGGATCTGAATTGCTATCTCGAATGCAGATTATCATTGATTATCCTAGAGAGCAGATGTACTATAAAAAAGGATCAGGTTTTCATGCTCCTTATAATTATGATATGAGTGGGCTGAAAGTCCGGATGACGAGTGCGGAAAACGGACGGTATTATGTTAGCAGTGTACGTGAAAATACGCCAGCTTCAAGAGCTGGGATTAAGGCCGGAGATGAAATTATTGCCATTAATTTATTACCTGTTGAATATTGGGAGTTAGCTGAAATCAACGATCTACTACGTTCAGAAGAGGGCAAGGAAATACATTTTACCATCATCAGAAATATCAGGAACAGTTTGGTGGAGCTAAAAAAATCCTTTATCCTCAAGAAACAACTCTAGGTAAGCTAATCATATCCTTTGAAGATTATCCACTATTTTTCTATAATTTCAAGCGAAATAAACTAAATTTAAAATACCTTTTTTAATACATATTATATTCCACACAACAGATCACCTATGGCACCATGCTTATTGACCGCTGTTAGGTTTAAGGCTAACAATTTCCAAATAGCTTTTTTAAGTGAAGGGTTTATCAAAGATAAACCAGAGGTAACTGAACAGGAAATCAACAAAATATTCCCCGCCTTACCACACAATGCACTTGAATTTATTTATCAGCAAATACATCAACATAAAACTATTGATACCTATTTACTTGTAGGGGATGGAAGTTTTGAAAAAGTGATCATCCAAGGTAATCTCATAAGTCATGAAGATTCAGAGTTATTGAACATCATGATTTCTCCGGATAATAATTTCAATGGAGAGGATGCCTGGATTTATGACCGAGAGGCTAAATTAATCATTCCTACTGCTGATTTTAATGGCACAATAAATAGTGTAAAAGAACTTGTTCGTCACCTCCAAGTGCTGACTCCTGAAATGAATGAGAAAGAGTTATATCAATTTTTGGAGGATGATTATAAAAATTTATTAGACTATACTCAAATCACCATCAATAAGGAGCAGATTTGTCCTGCTAGTAATCAATACAGTCTTATCCAACTTTTTCATGCCGAATACATTTCTATAGACAAAGATGCAGTCTCTCTGGACCTGACAATAAAAGAAAGGCCTTCTGCTGTGTTTTTGGAGCAACGGGAAGAAAACAATGAATTTAGGGCATACGGAAGTTTCTCCTCTCTGCTAGGTCAATCAAATGAAGTAATAAATATTTCAAGCGAAGAAGATTGGGGAGACTATATCTTTCCCGAAGATTACGAAAAGCTGTTTTTAAAAGATGAACGTCAAGAAGATATTAAAGCACCTGTCTTTTCATATTACAGGTTAAAGCACTCTGAAAAAGACTTTATATATGTTCAGGAAACCGCTAGAATATTTGAAGATCGACGTACTTCAAAAAGAATCACTGTTAGGATCATTGAAGATATTTCTGATATCGATGAGTTGAGTAGTGGTATTGCCCTAGATGATGATCATCATATTCCTGGTCAAATACCCTGTATGGTTTACCTTTTTGAACAAAATCATGATGGTAGTCAGAAAATAATTTTTGCCAATGGGGTGGCTAATGAATTACTTGGAATCAGTCCTGCTCACCTAATGAAGGGACGGAAAGCCCTTATGGATTTCATTCATCCGGAAGATTTGCCAAGTGTAGTAGAACAAAATATAGCAACATACATTAGTCAAGACAATGTTGAGCAATACTTTAGGGTGATAAGTCTGGAAGGACAGATTAAATCAATATTCTCCACATCAAGCAAATTTAACAGCTCTGAAAAAAATAAAGTCCGCGTGGGCTATTTGATGGATATTACCTACCATCGTGAGGTGGAGATCAGGAATAAAAAGCACCTCGAACAGTTTCAATCCATATATGACAATAGCCCCTTGGCCATTATGAATTTTGACAAAAATGGGGTGATTAGAAGTGTAAATAAAACATTGCTGAGAAAGCTAAATATAGACGATGCCAGTATAATCATCGGGAATAATATTAGGAATTTTGCCACAAATGGAGATATAGATCAAGCTTTTTTTGAAGCTTTTAAGATAGGGAAGGGCCATTATGAAGGGCCTTATTTATCATCAATGAATAATAGCCATTTTTTTATTAGGCTTACTGTTGAGAAAATGGAGTATGAACAAGGTTACCAAGCTTTTTTTGAGGATCTGAGCCAAAAGGAATATACCCAGCTGATCATGAATGATGTGGCTGAAATCTCTGCTAGATATAGTGACAAGGAATTTTTTAATGAAACCGTTAAACTTATCACTAAGAAGCTGGATATGTCTTATAGCATTATAGGGGAATATCTCCCTGAAGTTAATGCTGTCCAGTCTTTGGCTATGGCAGAGAATGGCAAATTAGTGCCCAATATCAGGTATTCATTAGAAAATACCCCATGTGAAAGTTCCCTTTTTGGTGAAGATAAAATAACCATCTATGATGATCATGTTGGTGATATATTTCCTTGTGATACAATGCTTCAAGATATGAATATCCAGTCATATTGTTCAACGGGAATTCACGATAAGAATGGTAAAAAGATAGGGATCCTTTTGATCATGGATACCAAGGCGCTAAGCAATCGACTGGGTATAAAAAATATACTCACCATTTTAGGAGATAGAATAGGTGCTGATCTTCAAAGAATCAAGAATGAACAAAAGTTATTAGAATCGAAACAGCTTTATCAAAGTGTGGCGGAAAACTTTCCTAAAGGTACCGTAGATGTCTTGGACAGGGAGTTAAGATATATTTATACAGAGGGAAATGAATACAAAAAGCTGAAAATAGATCCACAAAATTTAATTGGCTCCTATCATTTGGAGAAGTATGATGAGCAAACAGCTGCTTACGCTAAGCGCCAATTGGATAAAGTATTGATGGGGCAAACGGTGATATATGAAGTTAACCTCAGTGATCAAATTTATAAGAAAACAGGTGTTCCTCTAAAAAATGAAGATGGTGAGGTTTTTAGAGTTTTACTGGTCACACAAAATATAACCCAAGCGAAGAAATCAGAGATAGAGCGAGAACGATTAATTAAAGATTTGTCCAACCATAATGATGAATTGCAGCGGTTTGCTTATATCGTTTCCCATAACCTTAGAGCACCAATTGTAAACATTACCTCGCTTTTGGATCTATATGATGAAGAGGAGCCAAATAGCCCAGAGAATGTTGAGGTCATTGATAATTTGAAATTAACAGTATCCATTCTAAATTCTACATTGACTGACTTAATTGAGGTCGTATCTTTTAGGAAGCAAAAGATTTTGAAGGTGGAAGAAATCTACTTGAATGATCTGATGAGCAATCTAGAAAAGAGCATATTCAAGCAATTAAAAGAGGCAAAGGTGAAGATCCACAAAGACTTCAGGGCTGAAAAGGTCAATTATATCCACAGTCATATAGAAAACATTTTGATGAATTTTATGACCAATTCCATAAAATACAGTCACCCGGATCGCAGCCCGGAAATTTGGATTGAATCTTTCATGCTAAATGACCACTTTGTACTGACTTTTAGAGACAATGGAATCGGGATAGATCTAGAGAAATATAAAGACAGAATTTTTGGATTATACCAGCGCTTTCATTCTCACATTGAGGGTAAAGGCTTAGGTCTATATTTAGTGAGAGAGCAAATAAGATCTCTGGAAGGAGAGATATTTATCGAAAGTGAATTGGGTGAAGGAACCTGTTTTAAAGTAATGCTGAAAAACTTGATCCTTTCAGATAAACAAGTCGATGTTACAGAGACCTCTTAGAGGTCATTATGGAATTTTACCAAACCCTAGCCGATCTTTTGCGTGATTATATCTAAATTCGTGTAACAGATTAACACAAACTATGAAAAAAGCGATAATTCCAATTCTTATCATTGCAGTGGTAGGTATTTTTGTCTACACAAAAGCTGTAGGAACTTACAACCAATTTGTGCAAACGGAAGAAAACATCAATGGCAAATGGGCCGAGGTGGAGACACAATATCAGAGAAGATCTGACCTGATTCCAAATTTGGTTAATACGGTAAAGGGCTATGCAGATTTTGAAAAGGAAACTTTGCAAGGTGTTATTGAAGCCAGAGCAAAAGCTACTTCTGTAAACATCAATGCAGATGAATTAACACCAGAAAAAATTGCACAGTTTCAGCAGGCCCAGGATCAGTTAAGTGGAAGTTTGAGCAGATTATTAGTGGCTGTGGAAAGGTATCCAGACCTAAAAGCCAATCAGAACTTTTTGGATTTGCAAGCGCAGTTGGAAGGTACTGAGAATAGGATAGCAGTAGCTAGAAGGAATTTCAACCAGTCTGTACAATCATATAATTCCAATCTTAGAACTTTCCCGAACAATATATTTGCCGGTTGGTATGGTTTTGATAAAAAAGGCTATTTCGAAGCGTCCGAAGGAGCAGAAAATGCACCGAGTGTAGAATTCTAAAATTGATTCATTCAGCTGTCCGGAATTATTTCCGGACAGCCAAAATATAAGGCCATGGCCGAAAAGTTATTTACAAAAGCACAAAAAGAGCAAATCATTGCAGCTATCAAAGCTGCAGAGGTGGAAACAAGTGGAGAAATTCAAGTGCACCTTGAAAGTCATTGTAAAGAAGATGTGTTGGACAGGGCGGCAGACGTTTTTGCTATGCTCAAGATGCACAAAACTAAACTTCGAAACGGAGTATTGTTTTATCTAGCTGTTGAAGATCATAAATTTGCCATTCTTGGAGATGGAGGGATTAATGCATTAGTTCCAGATGATTTTTGGGAAGGGATTAAAACTGAAATGCTCCAATATTTTAAACAGGGAAAATATACTGAAGGCTTGGTTACTGGCATAGAAATGTCCGGTAAGGCCTTAAAAAAACATTTTCCTTATGATCCCGATACAGACGAAAACGAACTCTCCGATGAAATTTCCTTTGGATAATATGCTTGCCAAGAGATTACCTTTATTTACCCTTTTATTTTTTCTTTTTATTAACCTGTTGATGGCCCAAGGGGATTTTCCTGAAAGACCCAATCCGCCCAAGCTTGTAAATGATTTTACCAATACCCTTTCCAGTACAGAGCAAGCTTCATTGGAGCGTAAGCTGGTAGCCTATAATGACAGTACATCTACACAGGTAGCAGTGGTGCTGTTAGGCTCAGTAGGTCAATACGATATTAGCGATTATTCTTTCCAACTGGCGGAAAAGTGGGGGATTGGACAAAAAGGAAAGGACAATGGTCTATTGATTTTGGCAGCCATGAAGGATAGAAAAGTGTTCATAGCGACTGGTTATGGGATGGAAGGAGCTGTTCCTGATGCATTGGCAAGGAGAATTGTGGATAACTTAATCGTGCCGGCGTTTAAAAGAGAAGCTTATTATGATGGATTGGATCAGGCTACTTCGATGATTTTTAAGTTGGCCAGCGGAGAGTATGATGCTGAAGATATTGAGAAAAAAGGAAATCATGGAGGGGCCATTTTCTTTGTGCTTTTCTTTATTGTGGTGTTTGTGATTCTTCCATTATTGAAAAACAGAAATGATAATGATAACCATATGGGAGGCCGCGGTGGCGGCGTCGATCTTTTCACCTCGTTGATGTTGATGAATCTGCTAGGAGGAGGTCGTCGCAGCGGCGGAGGATTTGGAGACTTCTCAGGAGGCGGGGGCAGCTTTAGCGGAGGTGGAGGATTTGGTGGCTTCGGTGGAGGCAGCTTCGGTGGCGGGGGAGCTGGAGGAAGTTGGTAATGAAACTATGAGTTTTATAAAAACAGGTTGCCCAATATTTATTTGAGACAACCTGTTTTTTATATTTCTTGCTGAAATAAGTCACGACTCTTTTTTTAGTTTCTTGCTAGTGCCACATCCTATGTTTTTTGTTAAGTCAACCTCCTCTGGAATTCCTCCAAAACCTTCACTATAGTCCCATTCTTGTTCCTTAGGACTGGGATTTTCCTTTTTACTTTTCTTCTTTTTCATATATGAATTTACGAATTATAATAAAGTGAGGTTTAAGCTTCTTTTTTGGATTTACATTAATTAAAATCAATCGGATTGATGCTACAGGTCTAGCTGACGTCAGTCAGCTTAACACAGAAAAAACTTATTTGTGTTTTGTGAAGGATATTAAACTATTAACAGCAACTTATATCGGAGCTGCTATTATACATCAATAAATAAAATACGAGATTTTTGAATAAATTATTTAAATAAAGATTTGGAGACTTATTTAGTCTAAAAGAATAACTTTTTGAAAATTCGATAAGGCGTAAATGATTAGGGAAAATTTTTTATAAAAATGAATAAGTAAAATTTTGTTGAATCATTTAAATCATTAAATAAATTTTATTAGATTGAATCAGTTATTTTAACAAATTTCTACTAAATTTTTCGTTTTGCTCTAAATGTCTTCTTCCAGTATAAAAATAAATTCGTTTAATTATGATTCCGTCAATAATTGGTGGAATGATTTGAGGCATGGAGAAAAATCGGGGTTAAAATCAATTTATGCCTTCTATGTGGAGGATATGTATAAATATGGGATGGCAATCCATAACAATAAAAGTTTTGTAAAGGATTGTGTCCAAGAAGTTTTTGTTAGTCTTTGGAAGTATAGGGGCAATCTGAGAGAAGGAGTGAATGTTAAGCAATATCTTTTTAAGTCCCTGAGTAATAGAATTCAAAAGGAGATAGCTAAGGAATCTAAATTA
Source organism: Echinicola salinicaeni (assembly GCF_014280965.1). GTDB lineage: Bacteria > Bacteroidota > Bacteroidia > Cytophagales > Cyclobacteriaceae > Echinicola > Echinicola salinicaeni. The sequence goes on along the minus strand of NZ_JACODZ010000006.1, from coordinate 143,178 downwards.
TATCATTCCAATGCTATTGACAGTTTTGAATTTCGTTTTCAGTCTGAATCATTTGAAAAACAGATTATCGATGAACAGCAAAAGTCGAGTATTCAAAAGAAATTATTCAGCAGCTTGAGTTCCCTTCCCAGTAGGCAGCGGGAAGTAGTGCATCTGTTATTTTTTGAAAATTTGACCTATGAAGAAATTTCTGAATTAATGGGAATTAATTTAAGGTCGGTATATACGCTTGCATGGAAAGCAATATCGAGTCTAAAGAGAAGCTTGATATCCTTCTTAATAGTTATTTTTTACAGTGTTTTTTAATAGTCCTATTAATATATTTCTAACGCTAATTATTGTTTCAGCCTATTCTGCTAATGATTGATTCGTTTATTCTTTGGATTTAGGCAACCAGATTATGCTTTTTCTATAGCAGGGAATTGCAAGTTCTCGAGTAGACATTATTTATGAAGTACGATTTTTTGAGAGTTGTAATTTTCTGTTTTTTAGGTATTTATAAAATAAATTTAATTTTTTTCTTTTTGGAGGGATAACTTTTAGCTATTGCCGACTTATATAAATGAATACGTTAATTATGGATATTTCTAATTTTTCAGTTGAAGATTTTGTTTTGGATGCCCGGTTCAGAAGCTGGGTTTTAAAGCCAACGAGTTCCTTAAATGAGCAGTGGGATTCTCGTATTGCAAAACATCCCGCGAAAGTCAAGGACATTGTTGTTGCGAGAGAGCTTGTACTCAAGTTGGCACAGAAGAACACTAGTATTACAAAATCTGAAATACAGGAGATGTGGGAAGGTATTGATGGTAAGATAGATGAAGAAGATCAGGATTCGACGCACGAGCCAAAGGTGATTTATCTTAATTCAGCCAGTGTAATTTCCCAATATAATGAACTTTACAGGCCAAATTTCAAATCACAGTGGAAAAGGGTTGCAGCTATATTGGCCATTTGCTTTGGTTTGAGTGTTATGGCCAATTTGCTCTTTTCCCAAAACGAAGAAGCAATAGCCCCTGTAATTTCTTTTACTGAATTCAGTACTCCTCCAGGTGTAAAATCATCATTAAGATTATCAGATGGATCAGTTATAAAACTTAACTCCGGAAGTAGGGTCAGGTATATGAAGGATTTTACTGCTGAAACCCGTGAGGTTTTTCTTGAGGGTGAAGCTTATTTTGAAGTGGCCAAGGATGCTGCCAGGCCATTTATAGTCCATACGGGGAATACGTCAACAACAGCTCTGGGTACATCATTTAATATCAGATCCTATGAAGGTGAGGAAAGGGAAGTGGCCTTATTGACCGGTAAAGTTGCTGTAATGGACAATGTACTTAATAAGAAAGTTTATTTGAAGAAGGGTGATGGGGTAAAGCTGAATCCTGAAAAGGACAAAATGGAACTCTTTAGATATAACAAAGAAATTACGACTGCTTGGTTGAATAAGAAAATAATTTTTGATAAGACTCCTATTAATGAAATGGTAAGAACCTTGGAAAATTGGTATGGTGTTAAAATTAGCTTATCGCAGATTAATAAAACTGATTTGTGGGTATCAGGTACTTATACCAATGAAACCTTAAGCAATATATTGGAGGGACTTAGTTATACAGCACGTTTTGATTACGAGATCAATGATAGTGATGTGAAAATAAAATTCAAGCAATAAAGAAAGCCTATGAAATAAAACTTGACAACAAAACACTCAAAAAGAAATGAAGAATCCGAAACTGCGCTAACAGTCTCGGATTGCAAGTGGTATCTGGATTGCAAATCGCCAAACCCGCATCCAGATGATGTTAAATCAAACAGATTATCAATCAATTCAATTAACATTACAAATATATGAACAAAAGGATACTTATTCACATAACCTACATGACAAAGCTCTTTATATATGCTTTTGTGATTCAGGCATTTTCGATGAGTTTCCTGTGGGCAAATGACAGTAAATCACAGGTTAAGAGTATCGAAAACGTACAAGTCAAAGTTGGATTTAGTGAGACATCATTGTTAGAAGCTTTTGATAAAATAGAAGAAGTTTCGGGATTCAATTTTGTCTATACTAATAGAGAATTAAAAGGAATTGGGGCCATTTCCATTAATCAGGGAAATAGAAGCTTATATGATCTTTTAATAGATATTGCATTGCAAACTCAATTGGAGTTTAAGCAGGTCAATCAGAATATCCATGTCAAGAAATCGGCCAATGTTTCAAGAAGTATACAACCTGTAGTTATAGCAGATATTACTGTAACAGGTACAGTATTGGACCCAAATGGAGAACCATTGCCAGGTGTAACCATCACTGTTCAGGGAACCACAAAAGGTACCGTGACTGATTTGGATGGTAAATATAGTATTACTGTTTCAGAGGGGGTAGAGCTAGTTTATTCTTTTATTGGGTACAAGTCTCAGGTGATTCAAGTGGGGAATAGTGCTGTAATTAATATAACCATGGAGGAAGATGCCCAAGCTTTGCAAGAAGTCGTGGTCGTTGGTTATGGAACTCAAAAAGTGACCAATCTTACAGGTGCGGTGGATGTTGTTGATGGAGAGCTTATAGAGAGTCGTCCTTCTCCGACTGTATCACAATTACTACAAGGAACTTCTCCGGGCCTAACGTTTAATGTAGGCAATTTTGGGTTCCAGCCAGGAGCAAGTATGGGAATCCAAATCAGAGGTATGGGATCTATAAATGGTGGAGGAGAACCTTATATTATTATTGATGGTATTCCTGGGGATATGAATCGGCTTAACCCAAATGATATAGAGTCTATTTCCGTTTTAAAGGATGCTGCAGCTTCAGCTATTTATGGTTCGAGGGCACCATATGGGGTAATCGTTATCACGACAAAATCGGGTAGAGGAAAACTAAAAGCGTCTTACTCGGGTAGTGTTTCTGTGGCAACACCACAAAATTTACCTAGCATGCTTAATTCTTATACCCATGCCCGTGTAATCAATGAGGCGGGTACTGCTGTACCTGGTGCAGGAGGAAGATTCTTTAGAAATGAAATAGTGGATAATATTATCGCCTTTCAGGAAGGTGATTATGATTTTCTAAGGAGTCGTCCAAATTTTCCAGCAGATGCAACCTATTTTGAAACTACTCCTAATCTTAATAACACGAACCAGTGGGGTTTTAATCAATTTGGTAATGCCAATAGGGACTGGTTTGACGAGTACTATGGTAAAGGTTTTATCCAAAAGCACGATGTAAGTATTTCAGGAGGTTCAGAAAAAACTTCCTATTATTTCTCGGCAGGTTTGTTTGGCCAGGAGGGTGTTCTGAATTATGGTACGGATACCTTTAACCGATATAATATCATGGGTAAAATCACCACTTCTATAACTGATAATTGGGATTTTACTTATCAGCCTAGATTTTCCAAGCAGGTAAGGGAGATTCCAAATATGGACCGTCAGGGCTCTTATGATTTGATTTTTCATCAAATCGCTAGGACCATGCCTACTAATGCAATGTATGATGGTTTTGGAAATGTAATGATCCAGTCAAAAATCCCATGGGTCAATGATGCAGGTACCGATGTCACTGAGACCGTAGAGAACTGGCATAATTTTGCTACTGATTTCAGACCTGTAGAAGGATGGACCATTCATGCTGACTTTGCTATGAGAAATGTGGACCAATTCTATCAAAGTAAAGAACTTACTGTTTATGATCATTTGGTGGACGGAACGGTCACTCCAAGTGGAAATACCTTGCCCAGTAATATTCGATCTACTCATTACAGCAATAATTATTGGACCACCAATATTTACTCTTCTTATGACTTTAAGGTTGGAGAGGACAATAACTTCAAAGTGATGGGAGGTACCCAGTTTGAGCGTTTCAAAAATCGCAACTTAACAGGTTTTAGAACAAACTTATTGGTACAGGATGTCCCTTCATTAAATACGGCAGATGGGGAGATCCAAATGAGTGAGGGTTTACAGACTATCAGTACCCAAGGTTATTTTGGTCGATTTAATTATAATTATAGAGAAAAGTATCTATTGGAAGCCAATGCCCGCTATGATGGTAGTTCTAGATTCCGTAAAGGAAAGCGATGGGGGTTCTTCCCTTCCTTCTCATTGGGTTGGAATATAGATAAAGAAGTATTTTGGGAACCTATTAGTAATGCGGTAAATACTTTTAAAATCCGAGGTTCTTGGGGAGAGTTAGGAAACCAGAATACAGCCCCTTATCAAGATTTATTATTGATACCACTTTCAGGAAGTGCAGTAAACTGGATTTTTGATCAAGGAGGTAGCAGGCCTATTGGCTTTGCAGGTACACCTGCTTTGATAAGTCCAGACTTAACTTGGGAAACTGCTAGGACGATTGATATCGGTACGGATATGTCCTTCTTTGACAAAAAATTGAAGCTTACATTTGATTGGTTTGAGCGAACTACTTTTGATATGATTGGCCCAGTATCCCCAGTGCCAGGAGTATTGGGAGCAGGATTGCCTGCTTCAAATAATGCTACTTTGCAGTCACGGGGTTGGGAGAGTACCATCTCCTGGAATCAAACACTTTCAAATGGCTTAAGCTATAATGTAGGTTTTAATATTTATGATAGTAAGGCAGTGATTACTGATTACCTCAATCCGAATGGGGTATTGAGTGATTGGTATGAAGGAAGAGAACAAGGTGAGATTTGGGGCTATACTGCGCATGATCTCTACAGAACACAGGAAGATGTGGATTCCTATACTGCTGAGAAAGATTTGACACCATTGGTTGGAGGTCTGGCCTGGAATACCGGAGATGTCAAGTATTTGGATACAAATGGTGATGGTGAGGTAAGTCCGGGGGCAAACACCTTGGAGGATCATGGTGATCTAAGCATTATTGGTAATACCACGCCACACTATCAATTTGGTTTAAACCTTGGAGCTGCATATAAAGGATTTGATCTTTCCATGATAATACGAGGTGTCGGGAAGAGAGATTTATGGTTTAATAGCGCCCAAAATATATTTTGGGGTTTCAGGACAGGTAACCAATCCTCTTTATTCCCTGAACATCTAGATTATTTCCGAGATCAGGTAGGGGATAAATATACTGGTTTATATGAAGGGGAAGCTAATTATAATTTGGATGCCTATTTCCCTAGACCATATATCAATAATGCGCAGAATAATAAAAACCGTATTGTGAACTCCAGGTATTTGCAAAATGGAGCTTATGTAAGAATCCAAAATGTACAGGTAGGTTATACGTTGCCGAGCGGTGTTTTGGATAGGTTAAAGTTGAGCAATTTTAGGGTGTATGTTTCTGGAGAAAACCTGTTTACTTTTAGTAGTCTACCGGTAGGGATAGATCCTGTGGCGGTAAGCAGTAGTTGGGGAGCAGGTAAAACCTATGGTGCAGACAGGATTGTTTCATTTGGATTACAGGTTTCTTATTAATCAAAAAGCAAATAGACATGAAAAAAATACAATATATAGCGAGTATGTTCCTTCTGATGTTAGGGACAGTTTCATGCGAGGATTTTATTGATAATCCCCCTGAGGATCAGATTGCTGTTAATGATTTCTTTAAGACCAGTAGTGATATTGAAAATTATGTAAAGAAATATTATGCACAATTTCCCAGTCATGGCAGTGCCAATCTTCCATTTTCGGAGAATAATTCCGACAATTTAATTGTAGCGACACCGAATGCGGTTCTAGACGGGGCAAGAGCAACAAGAAATGGCCAATGGACAGGTGAATGGTCTAATATTAGAAGTATCAATATCCTGTTTGATAATCTTGAGAATGTGGAGGATGACTTAAGTTCGTACCAACAGTTTTTGGGCGAAGCACACTTCTTTAGGGCTTGGTTTTATTATAATATGCTCCAGTCTTATGGGGACTTGCCGATCTATGATCATCAGTTATTTCCTGGAGATGAAGCATTAATGGACCCTCGAGCTCCTAGGACAGAAGTTGCAGATTTTATACTTTCGGATATAGATAATGCCATTCAATATTTGGATTTAAGGGAACAGGTAGGAAATTCCAGGCTTAATAAGGAAACAGCTTTAGCTTTTAAATCCCAAGTAGCTTTATTTGAAGGTACCTGGCAAAAGTATCATGCTGGCACTGACTTTGGTACATCTGGAGCTGACCCAAGTAAATACCTTCAACAAGCTGTAGATGCAGCAGAAGAGTTGATAAATGGTGATTACACAGTTGGAGTTTATAATACTGGTAGTCCAGAGAGCGATTATTATAGTTTGTTTGGTATGGACAATATGTCTGGTTTGGATGAAGTATTGTTCTATCGAATAGCTAGTACAGCTGATCAGTTAGGTCACGAATTGCAGTTTTATACGACCAGAAGAACTAGAAATATGGCTATTACTTGGTCCTTGGTAAACTCTTATTTAGGTAAAGATGGTCAGCCATATGATTATATGGGATTGGCGGTCAATACTAAAGGAAATGCGTTTTTGAACCAAATAGCAGAAGATTGTGATCCGAGATTGCATTCAACGGTTTGGGTTCCCGGTGATCTAAGAGTGGCTAGTGCGGGACAGTTATTTAGCAAGCCTTTCTTAGATGGTGGTTCAGAAGAATTATGTGCAACAGGATTTCAGGTGAAAAAATTCTCTAATCCATTTTCTTCAGCTGCTGGGGCAGATTTTGGAGGTTACAGTCAAACAGGCCGGATTTATTTCCGTTATGCTGAGGTGCTCCTCAATTATGCCGAAGCAAAATATGAATTAGATGGAACGGTAGCTTTTGAACAATTGAACCTTCTTCGTCAAAGAGTTGGCATGCCTGATTTTGAAGTAATTCCTCAGGCTGCTTATGGAGAAAGTCTTTTGGACTACGGCTATGAAATAGATGATGCACTTTACGCGATTCGAAATGAGCGGAGAGTGGAATTGGCTTTGGAAGGTCAGCGAATCGATGACTATAGGAGGTGGGCTGCCCATGCCTTGTTTGTAGGTAAAAGACCACTAGGTTATCCTTTTGAACAATCGGATTTCCCTGGTTTTGCAGTGAAAGTAAACGATGATGGGCTAGTAGATTATTTTCAAGATGCCATGCCGGATGGCTATGGCTTTAGGCCAGATCAGGATTATTTGCTTTCGATTCCAAGAGATGAATTGACGCTTAATCCTAATTTGGAGCAAAATCCTAATTGGAATTAAATTAATGAAAGGGAGGCGTACCGCCTCCCTTTTGAGTTAAATATACAATGTGGAAATGAGACAGGTACTTATTTTATTATTATTTGGCATTAATTTAAATGCTAAAGCTTTTCAGATAGAAGCTCAGCAGATGCCTAATATAATTCTGATCATGGCAGATGATTTAGGTTTCGAGACTTTGGGTGTAAATGGTAGTGAGAGTTACGATACACCCCATCTTGATCAATTGGCCGAGGAAGGAATGAATTTTACCCAATGTTATTCAACGCCCTTATGTACGCCAAGTAGGGTCCAGCTGATGACTGGGAAATATAATTTCAGAAATTATATTGGCTTTGGCTTGCTCGATCCAAAGGAAAAAACTTTTGGCCATTATCTAAAATCAGCGGGATATGATAATTTTGTTGCTGGAAAGTGGCAACTGTATGGTAATGAATATCAACAGAAATTGGCAGGCAATAAAGAAGGGTCTCTACCAAAAGATGCAGGATTTGATGATTATTGTTTATGGCAGGTACAGCAACTGGGTAGCCGTTATAAAGATCCTTTGTTAAGCAGCCCTTCTGGTGATAAATTATATGAAGGAAGATTTGGACCGGATATTTTTGTAGAAAATATTATTGATTTCATTGAAAAGGAAAGGGAGAGCCCCTTTTTCGTTTATTTTCCCATGGCCCTGACCCATGATCCATTTGTTCCTACTCCGGATAATGAAGCCTTCGCTGACTTTGATGCCCAGGGCAGAACCAATGATCCCAAGTATTTCGGGGAAATGGTGAGCTATATGGATAAGCTATTAGGAAAAATATTTGAAGGGGTCGAGTCAATGGGCATAGCTGAAAACACCCTGATCATTTTTATAGGGGATAACGGGACAGATCATGATGTGGTTTCTATTCAAAATGGCCAAAGCATACAGGGTGATAAGGGCCATACAACAGCAGCAGGAACCCATGTTCCTATGATAGCAAAGTGGAAAGGGAAAATTAAAGCGGGTACTGTGAATGATAATTTAATTGATTTTACGGATTTTGTTCCAACACTATTGGAGGTGGTTGGTCAATCTGATGATCAGGAAATATTTACTGATGGAATTAGCTTTTATCCACAATTATTAGGGAAAAGATCAGAGACAAGAGATTGGGTATTTTGCCATTATGCTCCTAATTGGGGTAAATTTGAAGATAGTCGTTTTGTTCATGATCGCTCCCTTAAATTGTATGAAAATGGAAGTATTTATAAGATCGACAAAGATCCGATGGAACTGAACGCTCTTGAATTAAATCAATTGAATAAAAAAGAGAAAAAGAAAGTTAAGAGATTTGAGATGGTGCTGGGTGAATTAAGTCCTTGATAAGTTAGTGTTTATTAGTTGAAAATTCCTAAAATAAGCTGTCTTTCAAGTAGCGAATATGCTAAGTCTTGAGAAGACTGAGAAAAATGGAAAAAAAAACTGTATGTATTGAGGTTTTGAGGGTTATATCTTTTTTATTTGTTTTCAAATAAATTATTTTTCCTCCTTTAAATAAAAAAATATGGTATTTGGGAGGAGAGTTTTATTGCTTTGATTTATGGAAAAACAAAAGAAAATATCCACAAAAAATAAGATAATTAATGCTGCTGTAAAGCTGTATAATGAGAATGGTGCACAAAATGTAACTAGTAGGCATATTGCAGCCGAGCTGGGTATCAGCCATGGGAATTTAGATTACCATTTCAATAATCGTGAGGCCTTGCTTTTGGCTATATATGATCATATGAGGGAGGAAATGGGCCCGTCCTATTCGGCAAAAGAGCAGGGGGGGAATGCATTTGAGCAATTTAAATTACTATTGCAGCATTTAGAAAAATTTCAACTGCACTATTCGTTTTTTAATTTGGACATTTTGGAAATCTCCAGGGCCAATCCAAAGGTGAGCAAAGTGCTTCAGGAGACCTTGGAGTTAAGGAAGCGGCAAATAAGGGATTTCTTTGGGCGATTTGTGGAAGAAGGATTGATGGAAGATAGGATGGACTCTACTTATTTGCGTCTACAACATACTATAAGAATAATTATTACTTTTTGGCTATCTCAGAAAGAGGTGCTATCACATTATACCTTTAATGAACCTGGGGAAATGTCAATTCATATTTGGGAACTGATGGAGCCCTATATGACCGATGAAGGTAAAAAAATATATGAGGGTTATATTAAAGGAAAAAAAGCCTAAATGATTGAATAAACAAGAGAGACTTCTTTATCAAAAGTCTCTCTTGTTTAGTTTGCTGTATTTTTTTCTTAATAACTCTAATTTTGGATGGATATATTGCCTACAAAATGGAGTGTTTTTTCTATTCAAATAATAATTGCAAAACTCGGTACTATTTCTTTTGAAGTTGTTAAATTCTAATACTCGGGTAATAATAGGTTCTTCAAAGTCATCCTGGAGTTGTTCAATAGAAGCTTTGGCTTGGTCTTTATGTTCCGGAAAAATATAATAAACAGCTGAACGGTATTTTTTCCTGTGGCTATGGTTTGAAGTGGATGAATGGGTGTGTAAGTGTATTTCAATTAAATCATGAAGTGAAATTTTTTGAGGATTATAATGAACTACGACAGCTTCGGAAAAGTCAGTAAAAGGTGAGGTACTTGATATCCAGCCTTGATCAACCTGATGTACTCCAATTAAGGATTGAAATACTGCTTCTGTACACCAGTGGCAACCTCCCCCAAAGCCAATTTTCAATAACATGATATGATTATTTTTCCGAATGTTTTTGGAATCATTCCAGCTTTTTTAGCGATACTGCATTTACACAATAACGCAGTCCGTTGGGTTCAGGGCCGTCAGGGAAAACATGTCCAAGATGAGCATCACAAGTATTACAGGTGATTTCCACTCTTACCATTCCGAAGCTTTCATCCTTATGGTAGGCCACGGCATTATTTTCCACTGGTTGGGTGAAGGACGGCCAACCTGATCCGCTTTCGAATTTTTCTTCTGCATCAAAAAGTAAGGTTTCACAGCAAATACACACGTATTTACCAGGGTCAAATTTACTACAAAGCTCGGAACTAAAAGCTCTTTCCGTTCCTTTTAAACGGGTAATTTTGAACTCCTCCTCTGTTAAGAGTTCTTTCCATTCTTGGTTTGATTTTTCTACCCTTTTATTCGGGCTTGGATTGCCCTGATTGGCATATTGGATTATATCGGACCATTTAAGCATAAGCAAAGTTAGAGTTTAAATAGCACATCTCTTTTATTATGTGTTCTAAATAAGTTCTTTTAATTCTTACGGAATATTCAAGGCTTGGATGTGTCCAAGGATAAAAAGTATTCATCCTTCTGGTTTTTGGTCAACATAAGTTTATAATAAATATCGATGACCAAAGGTAGTCGCTGAAACCAAGTTAGTTCTTCACCGGCTAACTGTTCCAGGTGTTTTTGCGCAAAGAGTGAAGGGTGTATATCGCCATAAGTATATTTAACTTCCACATAGGTCATAAAGCTAGGGTCCTTTTGCTTCACTTTAGCAAGGGCATACATGAAGAGTCCTTTTTTATTAAAAAGTAAAGTGGAGTCTCCAGGTGATGATGACTCAGTGGGTGTATTGGAGGTCGGTAAAAAATAGTTTTTATGCTTAGAGTTGGGGGCATTCATACTTAAATCCAAGGAATTTTCCGGATATTCAATTGGGATTAATTGATCTACAGGGTAAGCTGGATAGGAAGATTTTTCACAATTATAGATATAAATATCTTTTCTAAGGCCGCTTTCTTCCATCAGCTTAAGAATGGCTGGCGTGTTTGGAAGTTCTCTTATGCTTAATGAATTATTTTCCTTTACATCTTCCAAGAATAGAAAGGTCTTGTCTGAAACTTTAACGGGGTCTGGGTATTTTGTAAACAAAAAGTGTTCATAAGAAGCAACAAGTTGGTTCAGGGCAGCCATTTTCTGCTGTCCGATTTCTTCTGAGAACTGTTCTATTTCCTGATGTTCAGTTGTACAGCTAAAAGAATAAGTAAGTATGAGGATCAGTAAATAAAGATGTTTCATAAGCTTTGGACTATAGTTTGAATGCTAAACCTCTGAAAATCAGTATAAAGTTTTCTATAATATACGTATTTTTTGGGAGCTTATGTTTTAAAATCCAAGTAAATACAGTATATGATTTTCTTCTAATTGAAGTAAAAAGCTTTCTAAACTGTCTTAGAAATAAAAAAAGGAGACCTATTGGTCTCCTTTTTAAGTTTAATTCTAGTTTCACGATTATTTCGCCCACCATAATTTTGTTTCTTGAAGATCTGGCCCCTGGCTAGCAACTGCCGCCTGATAATTGTCGGGGTTAGAAGTCTGCAAGCCACTGCCATATCTGAGTCTTTGTGGATATCCACCAGCAGTGATATTACCTGGACCATAAATGTCGTAATCAGAAACACCCTCTGCTAAAGAGCTTGGATACCCAGTATCCCTAACAATCGCCCAGGCTTCATACCCATCAGTGTAGCTGGCTATCCATCTTTGAATGGCGATTTTTTCAAGGTTTTCCTCCTTGGTGCCATCAAGCATGGCCATAGATTCAGTGCTTAAGAAAGCATCAATGCTTCCATCATCTACCCCCCATACCCTCATTGCTTCCTTGATACCCATTTGGTACATGGATGTTGCATCACCAGTAGCCATTCCTTTTACAATAGCTTCTGCTTGCAAGAAGAATGATTCGGCTGACAGAATAATAGTTTCTGGAGTTGCCTCACCACCAGCATTTTTCTGGCTGATCACCAATTCACTTGGGCGAGCAAAGAAGCCAAATTGTGCCAAACTGGACATTTGACCAGAAAGTCTTACTGGCTGACCGATATAATTGGTTTCTTCAGGCATAGTTATAAGAATCTTATCTCCTTGATCATCCCAAGTGTATTCCGCGCCAGCTTCATCAAATATACTTTTGATAAAGGCAGTCCTTTTTGGAAACAAATCATAACCTTCTTGATCTTCGTCCGCTGCTGGTCTGTTTAAGGTAAACTCTCCACCCAAAGAAGGCTTCACATATTTATCCAAACGAGGGTCATTATTGTCTCTAAGGTAATTGACCAATTCACGACCTACAGTCCAGTCCGATCCACCTCCGAAGTTGTACCATACATCTCCGTAGGTAGAATAAGCCCATTGGGAAATTTCAAGATCTTTTTCAATCAAGGCACTTTCTCCTTCATCCAATAATGGCGCAGCAAGAGCTTCATTGATGGCTCCTTGAGCGAAGTCATCACCATCAGCTCCTAGTGCCCTCATGGCCATTTTTAGTTTTAGGGTATTGGCAAAGCGCTTCCACTTTTGAAGGTCACCTCCATAAATCAAATCATTGTCACCCAGGTTTTCCAAGGCATCGCCTGTAGTGGTATTATCACCAATAGTGGCCATGGCGGCATCCAGGTCTGCTATGATTCCTTTATAGATATCTTTCTGCGAATCAAATTTTGGTAGTGTAACTCCTTCTTTAAATAAGTCAGAGTATGGTATTTGACCAAAAGTGTCCGTAAATAATTGGTAGTAATGACTTTTTAGAATCATTACGACCGAATAAGTCAATTCATTTTCAAAAGCTCCACCAGGTTTGGTAAAGTCGATTAATTGTTTCAATGTAGAAAGTTGTCCGTTATAGTGGTCCCATGCGGCATCAGTATAGGCGCCATTATAAGAATAGCCCAATTCATCACTCCACCATGAAACACTATGTCCGAAAGTAAAATGGCCGGCATATCTATCCGTGTGGATCAAATTTGCCCTCCAATAGGCATATCTAGCTGGGATATATGGTCTGACCATTAATTCGGTCAAGAAATATTTGGCACTGGCATCTTCTTCTCCAATCAAATTTGGATTGGTATTGATATCTTCAAACTCGGAAGTACAGCTACCCAAAGTAGCAAGTGAAGCCAGTCCGATTAAAGTTTTATGGAATAATTTCATAATCTTCTTTTTTACTAATTAAAACTTCACATTAAGGTTAAATCCTAAAGATCTTGCAGTTGGCATACTATAATACAAGTAACCTTGACCAGCATTGCTAGTACCCAAAGTAGCTTCAGGATCAAATCCTCCTTCAAATCCTTTGTATAGGAAGAACAGGTTTCTTCCGATAAAGCTGATGGATGCTCCTTTTACAATGGAATTTCCAATTAGGGAGGATGGAAGATTATATGTCAGCGAAAGTTCTCTTAGTCTTACGTTGGTTTGGTCCATGATATAATTTTCACCGATGCCGCTCATAGCGCCCCAGTACTGTTGGGCTGTGATGGATTGGTCGTTTTGCGAGAAACTACCATCTTCATTTTCAATTAGTCCATCGAGCACTACACCATCTTCACGATATAGTAATGTCGCTTTTGAATTTCCTGCGCCGTCCATAGCAGCATTTGTACCAGCGTACATTTGGCCTCCGAACCTGCCGTCGATCAAGAACTTCAAGCTGAAATCTTTGTATCTAAATGAATTATTAAAACCTAATAAGTAATCAGGTTGGAAAGAGCCTAGTTTCACTCTTTGTCCATCGCTTTGTGGTCTTCCATCTGCAGTTAAAATCATTTTGCCGTTTTCATCTCTCAAGATTTCAGTCCCCCATATTTCACCATAACCACCACCTACGGTAGCTCTTGTGTCTATTGATCCTGAGTTGTTAACATTCCACTGACGACTTACTACATCAGGGATAAATTCAGACAATTCATTTCTATTATGTGAGAAGTTAGCATTGATGTCCCATGAGAAATCACTCTTTTGAATGGGGCTACCACCGATCATCATTTCAAAACCCTTATTGGCAATTTCACCTACATTGGTATGTACATTTGCGTATCCAAATGGATTTACCTCTTGGTTGTCTGTAGAAACTATATCAATCAAATCTGTAGATCTGATATCATAATAAGCCATATCCACATATAACCTGTTTTTGAAGAAACTTGCCTCTAGACCTATTTCAAAGGTATTGGTAAATTCAGGACTCAGATTGACATCGTACCAAGTGTTAGGAATGGTCAAAGTGGTTGTTCCTAAATAGCTATTGTTTTTATCTTTCAGGTTGTAACCGTTTTGCAATCTCCATGATGCAGCATCCTTACCTACGCTTGCCCAGCTACCTCTAAGCTTCAAGAAATCCATAACTCTTTGGTCAGGGTCGATGAATTCATTTAGCATCACGGCCAAGTTCACTGAAGGATAGAAGTAATTCCAACTGGTCGAAGGAAGGGTAGAGGTCCAATCACTTCTACCTGTGATGTCCAAGAATACCAATCCGGCATAGTTCAAAGAAGCTGATGCATAAAGTGAATTAGTCACTCTTTCAGAAGGAACACCGGCACTTGCAAAGATTTGGTCGGCACTACCAATGGTTGCCTTGGTAGGGATCCTTAGATTGTCTCCCCTTACGCTCATAGATTGACGAAGTTGATAGAGGTGGTTACCACCTATATTGGCATTGATCTCAAATTTTTCAGTGATTTTCTTATTGATCATTACCAAGAAATCTGCATTGGTTTCCTGAATACGGTTGTTGCCGAAATTCACCCTACCTTCTCGTACAAACCAGTGACCAGGCTGCGTGACGCCTTCAGAGCGGATGTCTGTAAGGTCAGTACCTACTCTCGCATGAGCTGAAATCCAATCAGCAAACTGGTATTTTACTTTGGTAAATCCGATGAACCTATTGCGGGTGTCTTCTGATTTATCGTGAAATAAAGACCAATATGGGTTGGAGCTGTTATCAGTTACATTTCTAACCAGTCCTGTTGCTTCATCCCTGTAGTCTCGGAAATCGTTTAAGACTGCATTTCTAGGAAAACTATATACACCTGCTAAGAGTCCTTCAGTACCTTGAGAAACCCTGTTTCTGGTGAATTGATTGGTATAGGTGGCTTTTGCGTCAAGAGATAATTTGCTAGATAAATTAGCTGTAGCTCTTAAGTTGAAGTTGTTACGCTTTAAGAAAGAATTCTCAACCATTGCTTCATTACGTGTATTGGTGTATGAGAACCTGGCCGTCACCTTATCATTTCCTCCTGTTAGACCGATTGTGTTAACGAAGTTTCCTCCAGTCCTGAAGAAGTCTTTCACATTATTGGGCTGGGCAGTATAAGGTTGGGTACTTCCGTCCCAATAAAGTTGATCACTTCCATCCAGCTTTCCACCCCAAGATCCACCATTGCTTCTTAATTCATCTATAGAGGCTGGTGTCCTGCCATTGGTTCCTTGACCATATTCGTTTTGGAACTCAGGCAATAACATTGGGTTTGAAAAAACAGTACTGCTAGAGAAATTAACTCCAATACCTTTTCCTTTTGTCCCTTTTTTAGTGGTGATCATGATCACACCATTGGCTGCTCTTGAACCATACAGTGCTGCTGCGTTAGGACCTTTTAGTACAGTCATGGATTCAATATCGTCAGGGTTGATATCTGATATGCCAGAACCTGCATTACCACTATTATAGATGCTGCCACCTTCATTAAGATTGGTGTTGTCCATAGGGATACCATCTACCACGTATAAGGGCTGGTTACTTTGTGTCAATGAGTTATTCCCTCTGATGATCACACGTACGCCTGCACCTGGGCCAGAACCTGATTCGGTGATGTTAACACCAGCGATACGACCCTTTAAGTTAGAAACTGCACTTGGGGAAGCTTTAACTGCGGTAATCTCTTCACCATCCACTTTTTGAACAGCATATCCCAATGATTTTTTGTCTTTTTCGATACCAAAAGCAGTAACTACTACTTCGTTAAGTTGTTCAATGTCTTGAGACAGAACTACATCTATTACTGTTTGAGTACCGATAGTAATTGTTTGTTCTTGAAATCCGAGGTAGGAAAACTTAAGGGCTTGTCCTTCCTCTGCATTTATATTGTATTTACCATCTAAGTCTGTGATGGTACCTTTGCTAGTTCCTACAATGGTTACACTTACACCCGGAATGGGCGTTCCATCCTCGTCACTAGTAACTGTTCCTGAAATAGCAACTGGAGCCACTGTTTTTGAACTTGGGCTATAATTTACACTGAACTCGTCAACCGTATTAGTATTGGCTGAGGCTGGAAGGGTAAAAACTCCAAACGCCGCCAATAACGATACTGGTCTTAGTAATCGTAAAATTTTGGTTTTCATAAAACTGATTTAGGGTATAAAATTTATTTAACGTTTAAATATCACCCTGCAGATAGTGAGGGTGAACCATTTTGCTTCAGCTAAAAATCCTTGCTTTTTTCGTGTGTGAAAAGGAGATTTTTAGGTATAAATTTTGGGTAATCTTATCTAGTGAAAATTTTATTTTAATAAAGTTTTATTTAATACACCTTAAAGGGGTTATAATTTCTATTAAATAAGCCTAGATAATTAAATTTATTTTAAAAGCAATATGGTATTTTTTTCGCTTTGCTTAAAAGATTTAGCGGGCTTTTTTGTAGGTTAAATGGCCTAAAATGATGATAAATAATTGAAAAGTATTTAATGGAATTGTTAATTATTAATGATCTTTTAATTAATCGGTAAGCTTGATAAGCCTTAGTTATCATTTAACCTGATTCATTAATAATTCCATTAACTAATTTTTTCTTGATTTTTTTTCGGAAAATCGAAAGGCTACTAGTCTATCCGAGAAATAAGACTGTCTTTAAAACCTATTTGACCTAAAGTGCAACTCCAAAAACTTGGCGATAAATAAAAGTGATTTTAGAACTAATGCGCCAATATATAGGATGGTTTATATCCGAACTTTTCAAAAAAACATTTGGTGAAGTAAGATGGACTGCTGTATCCAACTTCCATGGCGATCTGGGCTATATTCTCTGTTTTTTGCAATAAGAGTTTACGTGCTTTTTCCAAGCGGAGGTCTCTTAGGAAAATAATGGGGGATCTACCAGTAATTGAGGTGATTTTGCGGTATAGTTGTGGTCTGCTAATACCAATATATTTGCAGAGCGTTGAAATGGTGAAATTTTGATTCGATAAGTTTTGCTCTGATGTTAGACAGACTTTAGAAATAAAAGCTTCTTCAGCGGGTGATATAGTTTTTATAGATGATGGATCTGTGTTATTATAAGATGAAATTTGGTCTATGATGGAAGATGAGACCATCAACTGGTTATTATTGGCAATTCTGCTTAAACATTGGGCATACTGAATTGCTGGTCCCAAATAATTGCCTTTTTCTATTTGTTCTGTATGAAGTCCCATTTTGAAGCAAATGGGCTTGATGGCGTTTAAATTGTCTTGACCAAGGCGAGACTGTATTTCCAATGCCCCTGAAAATGCTTGGTCCGCATCCTTAAATTGGGCAAGAATATTCTCGGTTTTGTATCCATTTAAAACCTTGCACTCTTTTTTTGCAAATATTTCATTGATTATACGCCTTGCCCAAGATGTAGGTGGAATTGAATTATTTGGATGCGCTAAATCAAAAGATGGGACTGGCCATAGGTTAATTGAAAGTATGAAACGATTTTCGTAATCAGGAAGCTTCTTATTCTCTATTTGATCATCCTGTAAAAATGCTTGCACTCCCCACATATTTTTAAAGAACCCGGCCTCTACCTCATCAATAGAAAATGAAATTTGATGATGATGTAAGGGATTGGCTTTTTCACAGGTAGCTATATCCGGTCCTTCAATTAGACAATAGACACTGGCTGTTTCTTCATTTACCCAGAATTGATGGAATTTAACCCCATAGTATTTTAGCTTAGTCTCATCATGGATTAGACTATTTTTTACATCCTCCAACGTGATGTGTTCGAACTGATGGAAATCCATAAAAAGGGGCATAGCTAAAAGTATTTACTTAAATATAGCTCTAATTGCCATTAAAAAGTAGAACTAGAGTGATTATGGGTGTCTAAGAAGTTTTTTTGTCAGTTAATGTTCATATTCTGTGTATAAGCCTATTTAAAAAAACAGGTTGACCAAAGCCGATTGAGCTCTAAAAACAAAAAGGGACTTAAGTCCCTTTTTGTTTTTATTAATTGGTTTCTTTAGAAATCCCTGTAAGGAGCATCCAATAACTCATTTGCTTCTTCTTCAGCAAATCGACCGGTTGCTGCATCCCAATGCAATTTCTTGTTAGGGAATCTACCTGCAATTGTTCCTAGAAGAATAGTTTCTGTTAGCCTTGCGGCGTATGAGAATGGTGCGCTTGTTTCGTCTTTCCCCAAACAAGCATCTACAAATTGATGGTAGTGCTTGTCGCCTTCGCTATCATAGTCCCTAACCGGTTCGCCGATATGTTCAGTTCCTGTTAGGTCGAGCTCCTTATATTCTCCATCTACAATTAATTTTGGAAGCTGCATAAAGTGTGGTAATAATAATCTTCTGCCATCTTCCCCGATGAACATGGCTCCCTGTCCAGGAAGTTTGTCATCATTTGGTAATTTAAGATCTTTATGCTTGTCAGGCGCTCCAGGGCCATCATACCATACCCATTTTAGTTTTTTGGTGGTATACGGGGTCTGTGGAAATTCGTAAGTCACCTCATTTTTTTCTGGGAAACCAAATCCAGTTGGTTTTCTACACTTGTTTTTGATGGTCATTGGTACATCAAGTTCCAAGGCATTGTAAGGTGTATCAAAAATATGTACTCCCATATCACCTAAGGTGCCGCACCCGTAATCCAAAAGTTTTCTCCAATTTCCAGGATGGTATACCCCTTCCTTATATGGTCTTTCTGCAGAAGTTCCCAACCATAGGTTCCAGTCTAAATTTTCTGGAACTGGATCCTGACCTTCAGGTGCTGGTCCATCATAACCCCAGTTTTTTGGAGACCAAGCCCTAACTGTTTTTACTTTTCCGATAATTCCTGACTGAATCAAATGGGTAGCCAATTTATAATCATAAAAGGAATGCACCTGAATACCCATTTGGGTAATGATATTATGGTCTTCAGCATACTTTTTCATAGCCCTGGCCTCAGTAACATGGTGGGTCAATGGTTTCTGGCAGTATACTGGCTTGCCTTTTTCCATTGCCAGCATGGAAGCTGGTGCATGGGTATGGTCCGGTGTGGAAACTACAACAGCATCAATGCTGTCAACCATTTCCTTCATCATTTCTCTATAGTCCTTATAGATTTTTGCGTTTGGGTGCATGGCTTTGGCAGTATCCAATGCTTTTGAATCGACATCACAAAGCGCTACTACATCTACAGAAGAGTGGGAGGAAATAGACTTCAAATCTGCAATGCCCATGGCTCCTAAGCCAATATGGGCCGTTCTTAGTTTTTTACTTTTACCCAAGGCCCAAGCGGATCCAGGGAGCATGGATACAGCCGCTAATGCTGCTGTGTTTTTAAGAAATGCTCTTTTTTTCATGGAGTACTATGTTATTATGCTCAAGCCTATTTAGGATAAGTAAATAGACTTTTTACGTTATTAAGTTTAAGTTTATAAAAAAAATACACTATCTAAGCACTAATATATTAAAGTATTTGAAGTAATGCCAAAATGTTTCAAAACTTATTGAGTGTTGTGCGTTATGTGGATTTATAGTTTTGTAAACGGTAAATTCACGAAATCCAATTTTGAGGCTGTGGAAAACAGCAAGATTTATATGATTAGGTAACTAGTGTTATACAGCGATTTGGGTCGAGTATAAAAAAAAGAGGTTGGTTAAACCTCTTTCATTATTTCGCTTATATCCTCCCTTTTGTTTTGCAATGCCTTTAATAATAAGGCTTGGTTCTTGGCGCGGTGGAAATTATGTTCTGGATATTCTATCGGGTAATATATATTTCCATTTAAGTAATCAGTCAAAAAGCGTAAGCCCATAATACAGGCCATCATTTCCCCTCCAAAGGGCAATGAATTTTTCTCTTCTTCACTTAAATCATTTCCTAATGCCGCTACAAAGCCCTTGAGTAGGGAAGCATATTTGTCAAGATCAACATCTATTTTGTCCCAGTCCAAAGAAGCTTCTTCTTCCGTACAGCTGACTGTTCTCACCAAATCTCCAAAATCATAGAAAATATATCCAGGCATCACGGTGTCCAAATCAATGACGGCATTGATTTTAGCAAAACCCTTGTCATATATTACATTATTGATTTTAGTGTCATTGTGGGTCACCCTAAGGGGGAGTGTTTCCTCATAGTGCTTATATTTTCTTACTAATAGCACTTGACGTTGAAAAAAGGCTACTAATTCTTGAGCCTCTGCATGAAGCTCAATATTGGTTTCCTTTAAGGCATTTTCAAACTGGCGAAATCGTAGGGAAAGATTATGAAAGCCCTCAATGACTTCTTCAAGGTCATTTGTATTTATACCAATACATGCTTTTACAAAACCTCCAAACGCTTTGGCTGCCAAATAGGCCTGCTCAGAAGAAGATACTTTGTCAATACACTCTCCTGCAATAAATGGAAAAAGTCTGTAGGCAGATTGGTCTACTGAAGAAAAGAGCGCCCCTTTGGCCGTTTTCATGGGTAGTACTAAATTGAAATCAAGTATTTTACCCTCAAGATGCTTGTTGACGACCTTTAAGTTTTTGGCTATTCTATCAGGAAAGGGGAATACACTCGTATTGAAATTCTGAAGAATGAATTGTTTAGAATTACTGTCTATCAAATAGGTTTGATGGATATGTCCAGACCCATATCTTTTTATATTTGCTATTACTCCTTGTTGACCGTAATCAACTAAAATATCATCAAAGACACTTTCCATACAAGCTTTACTGAAATGTTAAAAATATATTTTTTGGCTTAGATGCCGATCGCTAATTATTGATAAATTTAATTCTGAAATCTAAATTCAAAAGAAATTGAAACATTTATATGATAAAAGCGAATGTAAAAATAAAAAACATAATAAATAATATATGTTTTCGATAAGATTTATTTTATTTGGAGAAAATTTATTTTGAGGCCCAAATAAAGGGTTTTTGAATTTCTTGAATTATTGAATACATTAGTGAAAATTATTTCAAAAGTAAGTTTTATTAAATGTAAAATTTTGTAAAACAAATTATAAAGTAGGGAATAGTTTTCAAGCGCAAAAGCTTTCGAAATTAATACAATTTAAAATTTACATTAGGATATTATGAACATTTCTCCAATTGATTGGGGCATAATTGCGGCCTTTTTCATCATTTCCTTGTTGATAGGTCTTTTTACCTCCAAGTCTGCCGGTAAAAGTGCTAAGGACTTCTTCCTTTCGGGAAGGAATATGCCTTGGTGGTTATTAGGTGTATCAATGGTTGCTACCACATTCTCTGCCGATACCCCGAATTTGGTGACCGATATTGTGCGTGTGAATGGTGTGTCTGGTAACTGGGTATGGTGGGCATTCCTCTTGACAGGAATGTTGACGGTATTTGTCTATGCCAAGCTTTGGAGGAGGTCCGAAATTACCACTGACCTAGAATTCTATGAATTAAGGTACAGTGGGAAGGGCGCAGCATTCTTAAGAGGCTTTAGGGCCATTTATTTAGGGGTGTTCTTTAATATTGTAATTATGGCGACAGTTTCCCTTGCGGCCATTAAGATTGGTGGGGTAATGCTGGGCTTGACTCCAGTACAGACTTTGTTGATCGCTTCTATCGTGACGGTAGTGTATAGTTCACTTGGTGGATTGAAGGGGGTACTTTTGACTGACTTCTTCCAGTTCTTTATTGCGATGGGTGGAGCTATCGGTGCGGCATATTATATTCTTGATATGCCTGAAATCGGTTCTCTGGAAAATTTGCTTGCCCACCCTAATGTATCTGACAAGCTTTCTTTCTTCCCGGATTTCAATGATATGAATTTGGTGATTCCATTGTTGATCATGCCAATTGCCATACAATGGTGGGCTACTTGGTATCCAGGTGCAGAGCCTGGAGGTGGCGGGTATATCGCGCAAAGGATGCTTTCTGCCAAGGATGAGAAAAATGCCATCGGTGCTACGCTATTCTTTAATGTAGCGCATTATGCATTGAGACCATGGCCGTGGATCATTATTGCCTTGTCTTCTTTGGTGATTTTCCCTCAGATCAGTGATATGCAAGAGGCTTTCCCTCATATGCCTGCTGATAAATTGGGGAATGATTTGGCTTACTCTGCCATGTTGACTTTCTTGCCAACAGGTTTGATCGGTGTGGTTTTGGCTTCTTTGATCGCTGCAGTAATGTCTACCTTGTCCACTCACTTGAACTGGGGTTCTTCTTATGTGGTAAATGACTTTTACCTAAGGTTTGTGAAGCCGGATGCAAGTGATAAAGACTTGGTAATGGTAGGTAGGATTTCCACGGTAGTATTGATGGGCTTTGCTGCATTGCTGGCATTGGCGCTTTCTAATGCCTTGGAAGCTTTCAATATTCTATTGCAAATTGGAGCAGGTACTGGATTGATCTTTATCCTAAGATGGTTCTGGTGGAGAATTAATGCTTATACTGAAATTTCTGCCATGATCATATCATTCCTAGTGGCTATTTTCTTCGAAGTCATCAACCCTAAGTTTGGAATTATTAATATTCCAGAGGGAATGGAATACCTAAAACTACTTTATGGTGTAGGTATTACTACAGCAACATGGCTGACGGTTACTTTGGTGACCAAACCTGAAAAGGATGAGGTATTATTGTCCTTCTATAAAAAAGTTAAGCCAGCAGCTTATGGATGGAGAAAGCTATTGAACAGGTATCCTGAGGTAGAAGCGGAGCAAGGCCAGCTTCCATTTGAAATTGGATTGATGGTTACTGGATCTGTTGCGATTTATTCGGCTCTTTTTGCTATTGGGTTTTGGATTTATGATAATACCACCTCAGCCATTATTGCCACATTGGTAAGTGCAGCAGGTTTTGCTATACTGATCAAGAGCTGGAACAAGATCAAGTTATTCTAATCGATAGATATATTAAATGTCAAAGCCCGCTTGAATCTCAAGCGGGCTTTTTTTTATAAGTTGATTTTTGAAATAGCCCACGAATTTTCAACGGATTCAAGGCAAGTGAAGTATAATTTCTAGCTCTCTAAATCAATAGCCTAGGAATGGCCTAAGGCATATTTACAGATCATGATAACCGGATTTTGGCATCTGTGCTGATCTGTAAACATCTGTGGTTAATAAACATAAAAGATTTTAAAAGGGAAAAATATAGATCAAAACCTATGTTTCATTTAAATTTATATGATTATCCGTTATTACACCTGTAAACTTATTTCTCACAGCCTGTCCAGATTTATCGGGAGATTCCACAGATCTATCTGGCGGAAGACAAGTTTGCACGGAGTAAAATATCGTTTCTTTGGACTTTTGTGTTCATACTGAAAGAATATCTTATTTACAAAAACCTACTGGTGTCTTTACTGATATACAGATAATTTTTTCTGTTGGACCTGAACTTTACTGTTTGATTCTCGGGATGATTAAGGTTTCCAGATTTTAACTTGGGAAAATTCTCCGAAATTGCCCAAAAAGCCAATGGCCAAATACGGATAATTCTGTACCATATAGCTGTCAAACATAAAGGTTTTCCCATCGATGGATGTACCGGTATATTGACTTTCTACCAGTTCCCATTTTCCGCTGTTGTTAAAGCCAAACAAGGCCACAGACCTGGCCAAATAGGCATTGTCTATTTCTACCTGTAAGCCTCTATCCGATAAGTGGGAAGTGGATATGTCAGGGTTGAGACTTTCGAAAACATTATTTCTAGCCTTGCTAGGGGTTAACACCGGCCTTTCATACATGGTTTGGGAAAGCAGGCCGGCAATATCTCTATTGCTTCCCATTAGTGACCGGGCACGGAAATATAGATTGCCCTTAACAGCTGTTTTAGATCTTCCTACAGCTACTTGGTTGGGGATTTCATAACTGTTTTTCCAAGCATCATCTTTATCATTTCGGACTTTATAGCTGCCATTGCCAATATAAATTCTGGTGTTATTGGCATTTTCGGACCACCAATTCACGAGTTCCCTATGGGAGGCTTGTGGATGGTCCAAGCTCCAATATATCTGTGGGGCCAAATAATCAACCCATCCATTTTTTACCCAAGATAATGGATCGGCATATAGGTCATCATAATTGGTTTGGCCTGCTTGGGTATTAGAACCTTGTGGATCAACTGAGGCATTTCTCCATACGCCAAAGGGACTTACACCGAACTGGACCCATGGCTTTTCATTTTTTACCAAATCATTTATGCTGCGGATAAGCTCGTCCACATTAGCTCTCCTCCAATCTCCCAAATTAAGGTTATTGCCATACTTGCTATAGGCATCTTGGTCTTCAAATTCTTCTCCGGGGATTTTATAGGGATAGAAATAATCATCCAAATGAACCCCATCAATATCGTAGTTTTGAAGTACTTCACTTACAATATTGACCATATGGTCCTTTACAGCAGGTATTCCCGGATTATAATAGTATTTGCTGCCATATTTTACCATCCAATCAGTGTGGCGGAAGTAATCATGCATGGGACTTAGTTCTTCCACTTTGAGGTTAAAAGTGGCCCTGTAAGGGTTTAGCCAAGCATGAAATTCCATTCCTCTTTCATGGGTTACTTGGATCATCCATTTCAAAGGATCAAGCATCGTTTGGGGAGCTTTTCCTTCCTTTCCACTAAGGTATCTTGACCATGGAGCCATTTTACTTGGATAAAAAGCATCACCTGCAGCCCTGACTTGGACAAAGACTGCATTGAAATTATGCTGGCGATAGAAATCTAAAATCTGGATAAAATCCCTTTGCTGTTTTTCAAAACTATCGTTACCTGAGCTGGGCCAGTCAATATTGGCTACCGTGGCGATCCAAACACCACGCATTTCACGGTTGGGAGCGGAGAAAGCAGGTAGGGCTTCTGCTGTTTCTGCCTCAGGTTGAGGGTCCTTTGGATTATTGCTTATGGGTTTTGTGGCTTTTTCTGTTGGTGCAGGGGTGGGCCCTGGAGATTGGCTGGTTTTGTTAAAAACCGAACAGGCACTCATCATCAGTGCCATTGCTAATATGCTTAATCGTTGTAAACTCAAGTTCATTTAATGTCGCAGGATTTTGGATAAGTCTCGTATCAATAATTAGACCTTAGTTTTTGAATTCAAGGGAATTGATCAAATGGAGCATATCTTCTTTTATATATTCAATTACAGGAGCAAGGGAATCGTTCTTTACAGCAGTGTTAAAATATAAGGCCCCTCTCAGGAAGTTTTGGGTGGAATCAGTTACAAAAAACTGGAAAGGAGTAGGGACTTCACCACTCAATTCCGCTACTACACCTACATAGCCATATGGCGTTTTGATAACTCCTTCTTCTATGCTATAGGCTTTCACCTGGTGCTTTGCAGTAAGGTTAAAGGAGTCATCCAATATGCTCTTTAGGACTTCTTTGTCCCCGTTGATAGATTTATAGGTAAGGTGGATTTTTGCACCAAAATTTGAATAGTTTAAGTTGATCCAGTTTTCTTCCGCTAAATTGAAGGAATCTGCCTCAGTTTGGGCAAATACTGATTTTTGGAACTGGTAAGGGTATGCATCTGTCAGTGTCTCAAAAGATTTCTCAGGAAGGTCTATCCGATTATAGCCCTTGGGTTTTGGCAGATAATGTTGATCACAACCCAATAAGATAAAGCCAATAACCCAGCAAATATTTTTGAACTTCATAGCTCCAAAGATAAAAAATAGATCAGAATCTCTCATTCTATGCATAATATATTGCTGTGGATATTACTATTTATGACGAAACTTCACGAAATTAGTTATTCAACCTAAACTTTAATCGATATGAAAAAGATTTTCAAGTCATTGTTTTTGGGGCTGTTTTTAAGTGTATCTTCTCTTTATACCTTAAATGCCCAAACCAACCAAGAGGAGTTTTTGGCAAAATGGGAAAATATGAAAGCCTATACGGTGGAAATTTTGGAGGCCATGCCTGAGGATAAATTGGATTTTAAGCCTGTAGAGGAGGTTTCTAGTTTTAAGGAACTGATCATGCATATTGCAGGTGGCAATGTGATGATGGCCAATAACTTTCTTAAGGAGGGTAATCCAGGAATTGATTTTGAGGATAAGAGCATGAGCAAGGCTGAATTGGCTGAAGCGGTAAAAACTTCATTTGATTTTGTTGCCAAAACCTATTCATCTTTATCTGAAAGCGAATTGGGTGAAGAAGTAGAGGTTTTTGGAGGTAATAAGATTACTCGCAGGCAAGTGGAAGGATTGATTGATTCCCATGGTATTCACCATAGAGGCAACTTGATCGTCTACTTACGCTTGAATGGTATTACACCACCGCCCTTCAGGGCTTGGTAATTTTCTGTTTTCATGAAAAATAAAAAGCCTGTCAATAATTCAATTCATTTGACAGGCTTTTTAGTGTCTTTATCTGTAGTTAGCTTTTCATTCCTCTATTTTTAGATTTTGGAGAAAATTAATCAAGGCCTGTTTTCCATTAGGGTCGGCATCCCATACTGGACCAATATAAAGCTCATTTCTGACCAAGAACTTGATATAATATTTCACCACAATCCGGTCTTTATCAGGAAGCGTCTCACTTCTCAGTCCCATACTTTCCATTAGGTCGGCTTCGCGACCTTCCACCCTGGTCAATACAAATTGGATTTTGTCGGCAATTAAGTCTTTGTCCGAACGGATAGTAGTCAAAAATACGGTTTCGTAAGGATAATATTGCTCCAAAATACTTTCTATACTGGCTTTTTCGGCTTTTTGTGCAGCCAAAATTTGGTCTGAAGATTTGCCCAATAGGTCGTATCTAAACTGGGTTAGCAAGGCGGCTTCACCTGATGCTCCAGAAAGCGGGATTCCCAGCTTAAATATATCCAGGTTCAAGGGGTTTTTGGCGATAAATCTGGAAGAAACAGGCAGGTTATTGGCTTGGGATGGACTTGGATCGGCTCCTCCTACCAAAGGTGGAAGAAAGCTGGGTACGTCCAAGGCCATCAGGTTCTTTGATCTTTGGCCTTCGCCAGCTGCAATAAGTTTTTCTTGGAGTACTTCCATATTGTTCGCCTGAAGCGACCATTGGTTTCCTGCATTAATGATATTGCTGTTTCCGGAAAATTCCATGATGTTGATAAAAAAGTCACCATTGTCTTTTCTGGTTATAGTGACGATATTTCTGACCATGCGTTGCAAGAAACTTTTCCCATAAGCTGCTTGGATTTCCTCGGAAAGTATGATCTCTTCCAGTTCGTAGTAGGCAATAGGATCACCACCGGCTTCTACCAATGCTGAATGAATTTCTTCTGCTATATTTTTCCAATCCATCGGTGGTCTTGCGCTAGGAGCAGTGGAAATCAAAATGACCGCCTTTCCATCTAAAAAGTGCTCGGGCAAGGTACTTTGGCCGAAACTTTGAAAGTAAGAAAATAGGATTAAAAATAGTACTGAAATATATTTCATAGATATTTGAACGTTCCAAAAGACTAAATTAGTATTTTCACTTTAATACTGGTAGCCAACAATCGATAATCACATGAAAATGCCAAAAATACTCATTTTATTACTTTTCATACTCAGTCCTGCTTTTTTAGAGGCACAGGAACTGGATAGAAACCAGCTTATTAATGATCTGAAATACCTGTCTTCTGATGAATTGGAGGGAAGGGCTCCTCTAAGCACTGGGAGCAAAAAGGCCCAAGCATATATCAAAGAAAGATTCTCTTCGCTGGGGCTTTTCAGTCAGTTTGATGACTATACCCAGTATTTTAGTTTTGGAGAGGAAAACAAGGTGGAAAATGCGGCTAATATTGTGGCTTTTGTTCCTGGACAGGAATCAGAAAAAATAATAGTTATTACTGCGCATTATGATCATTTGGGGGTAAAGGATGGAAAAATTTATAATGGTACTGATGATAATGCTTCCGGGACTGCGGCTTTATTGGCTTTTGCCGAATTTTTCTCTAAAAACCCGCCTAAGCATTCCATGCTTTTTGCAGCCTTGGATGCAGAAGAAAGGGGACTTCAGGGAGCCAAAGCATTGGTCAAGGATTTTCCCTTTTCCATGGATCAGGTGTTGCTCAATATTAATATGGATATGATCAGCAGGAATGACCAAAACGAAATTTATGCATCAGGAACCAAACATTACCCTTCATTAAAGTCCATTCTGGAAAGTGCATCCAGAGGAGAAAAGGTGAGTTTAAAGTTTGGGCATGATCTGCCCAACACCGGACATGATGACTGGACCAATGCCTCTGACCATGCTGCTTTTCATGCCAAGGGAATTCCTTTTGTTTATTTTGGAGTGGAGGACCATGCAGATTATCATAGGCATACTGATACTTTCGAAAAGGTCAATCAGGACTTTTACTTCAACACGGTTAAGCTGATCAAGCGTTGTGCGGTAGAGCTGGATGCCAATTTGCCTTTATAAGGTTTAGTTTATTTGGAAGATTATAAGAGCCGGGACAATTGATATGCATGTCATCCTGATGTTAGAGCTTGTCCCGATCCCTATCAGGAAAGGATCTCTTTGAGAAATGGGTTCAGATAGAGATTCTTTGCCTTTGGCAGACAGGTTCGCCTTGCTCAGCGTGACAATAAGTTTGTTGTTGAAATCGATATTTTATTAGTATTACAAAACGTTGTCATGCTGATCCACCTAGGCGGACAGGCGTAAGGAAATATCTCTTCAAGTAATCCGATGCTGCAAAGAGATTCTTCGCTAAGCTCAGAATGACAAAAAATATTATTGTTGAAATCCAATTTGTTTGAACTGTAAATTCTAGTCCTTGATAAAAATTGCAAAACACAGCTCCCTGTTTTCAGTGATTTTGCTCTCTTTTTTCGTCAATCCCATAAGAATTTTTTTGCGAAAATGAATTGGGACTGAAAATTCAATATCTTTCAAGCCAAATTTTAATCCTAGTTCAAGACAAGATATGGGGACCAATAGAGTATTAGCATTAGATGTGTTTAGGGGAATTACCATTTTTGCCATGATCCTGGTTAATAATCCGGGGTCTTGGTCGGCAGTTTATCCACCCTTATTGCATGCCAAATGGCATGGTTGTACCCCTACGGATCTGATATTTCCCTTCTTCCTTTTTATTGTAGGTGTGGCGATAGAATTGTCCCTTGGTGCTCAGCTGAAAAAGGGAATTGAGAAAAAAGCCATTATTAAAAAGGCCATTTTTCGGTCTTTGAAGTTAATAGGCCTGGGATTATTGCTAACGGCTATTCCTTATTTTAATTTGAGTACGCTTAGATTTCCTGGGGTATTACAACGAATCGGCTTGGTTTACTTCTTTGCCAGCTTGATGTACCTCTATCTATCCAGAAAGCAATTGCTCATCAGTGGTACAGCTATATTGGTGTTTTATTGGGTCTGCATGAGTTTTATTCCCGTACCTGGAATTGGTGCTGCCAACTTAGCGCCAGGAACGAACCTGGCTGCTTGGATTGATCAGCAAATCCTTACGGGACATATGTGGTCCCAAACGAAGACTTGGGACCCTGAAGGACTGTTTTCTACCTTGCCCGCTATAGTAACCTGTCTTTTGGGCATCATGGCAGGAAAAGCCCTGACCCGGTCTAGTGAACACCAGAATAGGATGAAAAACTGGCTGCTCTGGGGCTTGGCTTGTCTGGCAATAGGCTATTTATGGTCCTTTATCTTTCCCATTAACAAGTCCCTTTGGACCAGTACATTTGTGCTTTATACTGCTGGCTGGGCCTTTTTGGCATTGGCATTTTGTTATTGGCTATTGGATATAAAAGGCTGGCAAAGCTGGTCCAAACCATTTGTGATATATGGAATGAATGCCATCACGGTATTTTTTCTTTCAGGTATCATTGCCAAGTTTTTTGCTTATACCAAGGTTTCCTATCAAGGAGAAATTGTGAGCCTAAAATTCTTTTTACAGGAATTGCTCTTCAATGACTGGCTATCGCCTAAAATTGCTTCTTTGGGCGGAGCACTGCTGATGATGGTAATTTTGTTTATTCCGGCTTATTGGATGTGGAAAAAGCATATCATTATAAAAGTTTAGCTGGATAAGGCTTTTAGTTTAATGATAACTCCATTCAGTGAGTTGATTGTTAGATGTTTGCATGATATTTAGCTGGATGCCTTATATTTCCGACTTAAAACAGGAGATTTGAGAAAGGTATTTTTTCAAAAAAATGATTTTATTTCAAAAATTACCTACATTTGCTTTCTATGGAGAACAAAAGAAACCAAAGTACATTACTGCAAAAAAGGATGAGCGTCCTTTTGGTGGCACTGTGCTGCTTTGTGATTTCTAATTCCCATTTGTTTATTCCAGCGCAAGATCAACAGTCTTGTGATGTAAAAATCAAGCTTCAGTCTGATTCAGATCAGGATAATCAGGAAGAAAAGACTTTCTTAGAAGTAGCCTCTGATGCGGTGGTAGTTCCTTTTGCCTCAATGGTGGCACAAAGTACCATGCATTTGATTTATGAGATTGTAGGATTCGAAGAGCAAGAATTCGAACCTCAGGCTTATTCGGCCAGATATCCAAGTCATTTTTTAGAAGTTCTCCTAGAACGGATAATTTCTCCCAACGCACCTTAAGTCATTGCCATTTTTTCCTTCCTAGCAGCAGGTATTATACTTGCGCGCATCAATTAGAATTCAAAAAACAAATTATATTTATTTAAGTAAATCATGCAAAACAAAGGGATCATTGTGTTCTTGACAGTGATTGTTACAGCATTATGTTTGTACTATCTGTCATTTACCTACGTATCAAGTAACGTCCAAGAGGACGCCATTGCCTATGCCACAGATGCAGATGGCAATTTGGATTTCGCAAAGAAACAATCTTACCTAGACTCTGTTTGGAGAGAGCCAGTATATAGCTTCCTAGGTGCCAATTATACTTTTAAAGAAGTAAAGGAAACTGAGCTAGGCCTTGGTCTTGACCTTCAGGGTGGTATGCACGTTACACTTGCTGTATCTCCGGTAGAGATTGTAAAAGGATTAGCTGGAAACAGCAAAAATGAAGCATTTAATGCGGCTATTGATGAAGCCAATGAGGCTGCTAAAACCTCAGATGAGAAGTTTGTAGACCTATTCTACAGCGCTTGGCAGGAAAAGTCAGATGGCCAATCTTTGAACAGCATTTATGCTACTGCAGCCAATAGAGGAAGAATCTCTTTGGAAACTTCTGACAGTGAAATCTTGGAGATCATCGACGCGGAAATTGAAAATGCGATCGAACGTTCTTTTAATATATTGAGAACACGTATTGACCGTTTCGGTACTTCTCAGCCTAATATCCAGAGAATCCAAGGAACTGGCCGTATTCAGATTGAATTGCCAGGTGTGGATAACCAGGAAAGGGTAAGAAGCTTATTACAGGGTGTAGCCAAGCTGCAGTTCTGGAAAGTGGCCGAGATCAATGAATACGGTGATGTATTACAAAGAATCAACGGCGTATTGGTAGCAGAAGCTCAGGCAAACAAGAAGCCTGCAAGCACTGCCACTGAGGAAACTGTAGAAGGTGATTCTACCCTAACTGACCTAGAGCGTCAATTGGCTGAAGGTGGTGATGAGACAGATTCACTTTCTTCTGAGGTTTCTCCATTGTTCTCTTTATTGAAAGCCAATTATGGTTTGGTCTATGAGGTTAAAGATACCATGGCCATCAACAAGATTTTCAAGAGAGAAGATATCCAGTCTATCATTCCTAGAACATTGACCTTCATGTGGTCTGTGAAGCCTAGAGAAGCTGATGGCCTTGACTTATTGGAATTACATGCTATCGAAACGCCTAGAGGAACTGATCAGGCTCCTTTGGAAGGTGATGTGATCACTGATGCCAGCCAGACTTTGGATGAGTCTTCTAATCCTGCTGTCAGCATGAGTATGAACGCTGAAGGTGCTAGAAAATGGAGAAAAATGACTGCCGAAAATATCGGTAGAAGAATTGCCGTTGTTCTTGACAACTATGTATATACTGCGCCAAATATCATTGGTGAGATTCCTAATGGACAGTCTAGCATCACTGGTAACTTTACCATTGAAGAAGCCAAGGATTTGGCGAATATCTTGAAGTCAGGTACTTTGCCTGCACCTACCAAAATCGTAGAAGAGGCCATCATCGGTCCAACATTGGGTAAAGAAGCCCAAGCACAAGGTATCAATTCCATCATTGCCGGTTTGGCCATTGTGGTATTGTTCATGATTGCCTACTATGCCAAAGGCGGTTTCATCGCTACTGCAGCATTGGTATTCAACATCTTCTTTATCTTAGGTATCCTTGCTCAGCTTGGCGCGGCATTGACCCTTCCTGGTATCGCAGGTATCGTATTGACGATCGGTATGTCCATTGATGCCAACGTATTGATCTTTGAAAGGATCAAGGAAGAATTGGCTGCTGGATCTGGATTATTACAGGCGATCACCAGTGGTTATAATAAGGCCTTCAGTGCGATTCTCGATTCAAACGTAACTACTTTCTTGACGGGTGCTATCCTTTATGCATTGGGCCAAGGTCCTGTGAAAGGCTTTGCGATCGTATTGATGATCGGTATTGCTTCTTCATTCTTCTCTGCTGTATTTATCACCAGGGTGATTGTTTACTGGTTGAGCAAGAAAGGTGACCAAAGCAAGATTTCTTTTGCTACACCATTCTCTAAAAACTTGTTCAGCAAGCTTAGTATTGATTTCATGAGCAAGAGAAAGGTGGCTTACCTTATTTCCTCTGCGGTCATCGTGGTTGGTCTTGCCTTTGCAGCTGTCAATGGTCTTAAATTCGGTGTGGATTTCACCGGTGGACGTTCTTATATTGTTGAGTTCAATCAACCAATTGTTCCTTCTGAATTGAAGGTAGGTTTGGATAAGCAGTTTGATGGATCGGTAGAAGCTAAGACATACGGAGCGAATAATGTCATTAAAGTAACTACTTCTTACCTGATCAATGATGATTCTGATGAGGCTAACAGTGAAGTGGAAAATAAGGTGATCGATGGAATTTCCAGCATTACTGGTCTTCAATATATAGATGATGCTACTCAATTGGATGATAGTTCATTTGCCATAGCTGGTTCCTCTAAAGTAGGTGCTACGGTGGCCGATGATATCAAGAACTCTTCTATGGAAGCGATGTTCTTCGCCTTGGTGGCTATCTTCCTTTATATTTTATTGAGATTCCGTAAGTGGCAATATTCATTGGCTTCTATCATTGCCTTGGTACACGATACCTTGTTTGTGGTAGCCGCTTTTGCGATTGCCAGTGCCTTTGGAGCTTCATTTGAAATTGACCAGGTATTCATCGCAGCGGTATTGACCGTAATCGGTTATTCCATCAATGATACCGTGATTGTATTTGACCGTATCAGGGAGAATATTGCCAATAGAGGTACTTCCAAGTTGGTGAAAATGTTCAATGAGGCCATCAACCAAACCATGGCCAGAACCTTGATTACTTCTGCTACTACCTTGATCGTGGTGATCGTACTATTGATCTTTGGTGGTGAAGTATTGAGAGGATTCTCCTTTGCCTTGTTTATCGGGGTATTGATCGGTACTTATTCCTCTATTTATATCGCCTCTCCAATTGTGGTGGATTTGATGAAAAAGGAACTTGAGCAGGAAAAAGAAGAAGCTAAGAAATTGGCTTAATCTTTTTCTATAATCAATATTTGAAAGCGTTCTGTTTCGGCAGAACGCTTTTTTTTTTGAAACTATTTTTAAGAGACTTTGCAGCTTTGTTATCCCATCAGCTGTGTGGCGGGACTAAGTAAGGCAGCGCTTTCAGCTCTAATGATAAAAAAATGTGGCTGGCTCATTTGTTTTTTTTGTGTCATTCTTACGTTAGGAAGAATCTCAAGCGACTTATTTTCAGTAGTAAATAATTCTAGAGATTTCTCCTAAGGTTGAAATGACAAGATTTAAGACAGCCTCGCTTTAGCCGTGCCGAGGGCTCAGCCCTGGCACAACGGAAAGGTGTGTCCCTTAGCTCTTCTAGGACTTAAGGTATAGATTACCCTAGATCTCTGATAAGAGAAACACGGGTTAAACACGGGATAAGTAGGGGACAAGTAGGGGTTAAATACAGGTTACAAAAGGCCGTTAAAAATGTTACATTTTGATATGATTAAGTGTTTTCACATCAATGACCTTATTTCTTTATTGTCCCGTCGGCTGTGCAGCGGGACTAAGTAAGCCAGAGCTTTCAGCTCTACTTTAGTTGTGCCGAGGGCTGAGGCCTGGCACAATGGAGCCTTGCGAACCTGTCTGCCGAAGGTAGAGAATCTTTTTCCATCATCCGATTACTGAAGGAGATCCTTCCATTCGTCAGGATGACAGGGATTAGTAAATCGTATAAAATTCTATTTCGACAGCAAGCTCTTTCGTCACGATTATATGCATTTTTATAGATTGATAATTACCAATAAACCTTTATAAAAGCCTGTTTCTGGCTCATAATCAATTGACAGTCTGAAAAATACCGTGATCACGGTATTTTGCGATAAAGCGAAAGGGCCTAAATTGCCGCTATCGGAAAATTGCAATAATTATGAGTCAAATCGCTTATTTGGGGGTAATTCTAAGTAGTTTAATAGGTAGTCTTATATTCTATTTCTATCAAAAGCCTGCATACCGTACCACGCATAAAATTTTATTGTTTACGCTGGCCTTTGTTTTCTTTTTAGAAGCAGCGGGATATTTTACCAGCAGTAGGGGGATCAATAATGTATTGCTTTATAATGTATGTGGTACATATCTACAGTCCTTTTTATTAGTCTACTATCTGAAATTATTAGAAGTAAATAAAAAATTCAAACGTAAGACAAACTATGTTTTTGGCGGGCTTTATATATGGGGTATTATTAATTCACTTTTTATTCAGCCCATTGATCAAGTTTTTCAATATTACAGTTTGGCTCCACTTGGCTTATTTATTTTGTTTTTATCAGGCCGATTTTTGTACCAAATAATTAAATTGAGGGTATATTCTGATGCCAATATTATGGCAGTTCCCCACTTTTGGATAGTAACTGTTTTAATCTTCTTTTATATAGAAGTATTGATATTATTAGGTGTAAACCACTTTATTCCTGCGATCGACTTTGAGGTTTGGAAACCTTGGCTAGGATTGAATAGGGTTTTTGCCGGATTGATGTATTTAACTTTTAGCCTTTCTTTTTATACTCCATTGATGTTTGTTGACCGTAAATTCAACTAATTTTGTAATTTTAAAATAATACTTAACCACCACAGGACAATTAATAAAACTACACTTAAACAATTTTAAACCATGAATGGTAAAAAGAAAGAAAAGATCACTAAAAAGCAGTTTGACGACATCACCAAGAAGTACAAAAACGAAGTTAAAAAGGGGCTTACTGGCATAGGAAAAGACGGTAAAGAAATCAAAGATCAAACTGATTGGATTTGGTTCAGTAAAGAAGAGATTCAAAATGTTTTGGACGAAGGAAAAGCCGGCATCAGATTTTATTTTAGCCAATATGATGAATCATTCGGCGAAGAGTTGGGAGAGGAATATGTTGGTAGACTTACCTTGGCTATGCTCCCTGGAGATGAAAAAATAGTTGCTGAAGCTACTTCTGAGGAGGGAGAAAGTGCAGATGCCGAGAGAGATTATGCTTATAATTATGGGGGTATATGCCCTCCAGGTTGTTAATACCATTATTTTTGTGAGAAATCTTAAATGAAATGACTTTCGATCTATATTTCTACACAATAATATTGGGATTACTAGCTAGCCTGTCAGTCTTTTTTTTCAAGACTGACAGGCAATACCGTAAAGCACATGTCCTCATTTTTTCAATATTTGTAATTGTTGTACTTCAAGAATATGTTGCGATAACAATTAGAAACCTCAATGAAACGAATGATAACAATAATTCCATAGTATATAATATTGTTGGCATTTATCTATTAATTCCTCTCTACCTGTTGTTTTACAAAATGGTGTTTTTGTCTGAAAAGATGAAAAGAAGAATTAATATCTCCATTTTACTTTTATTTGTTTTAGGGATAGTAGACTCTTTATTTTTCCAGCCAGTCACCGAGGTTTTTCAGTATTATATGCTTTTATATGGTAGTTTGATAATCATATTATTTAGTATTTCATTTTATTATAAAGTCTTTACTAGGAATGACTATATAAATTCAAACCTTTTGTCCATACCTTATTTTTGGATTATTACCATGTTGTTTTTTTACTATTCTAGTACATTCTTGATTTGGGCTAGTTTCTCACATTTATTAAAAGCTGATTATCGAACTTTTGTTAATTCTTTATTTGACTTGAATAGGTTACTAGCAGGAGTTAGTTATTTGGTAATGGGCTTAGCATTTTATGCCCCAAAAGTGTTCCGGGGTAAGTATTTTATCACTTAATAAATTCCTTTATGGCAACTGATCCAGCGCAATTTATTTTCTTGATTACAGCCGGTGTATTGATCACTCTAGTGATGTGCAGTTTTATTGTAGTGTTGGTCCTATTTCATAGGCAGCAGCAGTTCCGCAATAAGCAAAAGATGGATCAGCTAAAGGCGGAATATGAGAAAACTATTTTGGGGGTGGAAAAGGAGATTCAGGAACAGACCCTTTCTTTTATTGGGCAGGAACTACATGATAACCTTGGGCAGTTGCTTTCCCTCACCAAGCTGACACTTAACCAGCCAGATCCCGAGAACTTCTCTGAAGGAAAGCGACTGATCAATCAGGCGATCAAAGAGGTGCGCACTCTATCCAAAAGGTTGAACCTTGACTGGGTGAAGGAAGTACAAATCCAGGATTTTATTGCCGGGGAGCTGGAGAAGATAGAAAAGTCAGGATTTTGTAAAACCCAATTGGTAAGTCAAGTCAATGGACTAAGCCTAGAACAGGATACCAAGCTGGTCCTGATCCGTGTGGTGCAGGAATGTTTGAATAATATTATCAAGCATGCAGAGCCCCAAACCATTTCCATCAACCTATTAAAGTTGGGCAATGACTTTTCCCTACAGATAGTGGATGATGGAAAGGGATTTAATACCGAGGATAAGTCCAAGGGCATGGGCATGCACAATCTGAAATCCAGGATAGCAACCATTGGCGGAGAACTGGATATCCATTCAGAGATAGGAGAAGGAACTGCAATAAAGTTAAGGGTTCCTGCATAATCACTCATGTAAATTATTTGGATTTGGTAAACTAATCCATTAAAACTGCTTATTTTAGCATTGCTGATAGGCTTTTTTACCAAAATCCATAAATAATGATCCGTCTAGTACTTGCCGATGACCATAAAATGTTTGCTAAGGGCATTGCCAATCTATTGGAAAAAGAAGAAGATATGGAAATCTTGTCCATTTTTTCCAATGGCAAAGAGCTAGTAGAATACGTTAAGAATAATGAGGTTGATGTGGTGTTGACGGATATGAATATGCCTGGCTTGGATGGATTGGGGGCGATAGAGCAGATCAATAAGCAAAAAATCAAGACTAAAATGATCGTACTTTCCATGTACGATGATGAGGACATTTTTAAGAAGTGCCAAAAGCAGGGAGTGGATGCCTATGTGCTGAAGGATGCCGATCCCGATGAGTTGATTTATACGATTAGAGAGGTTTTTGAAGGCCATCATGTGATGCATTTCGAGCGGGTGCTTAAGCAGGTGGATGAAGATCAATACTTTGATGCCTATAAGCAGAAGTTTAAATTGTCCCGTAGGGAATTACAGATCCTCAAGCTGATCAAGGATGGCCACAGCAACCAAAATATTGCTGAGGAATTGTTTTTAAGTGTATATACAGTGGAAACCCACAGGAAAAATATTCATAATAAATTGGGCGTAAACAATAGCGTAGAGCTGATGCGTAAGGCCATTGAAATGAATTTGTAAATGAGTAGAACCATTAAAACTGGACTGGTAGGTTTTGGGAAGGTAGCAGAAACCATGCATGCCCCATTGATCCAACAAGAACCTCTGCTGGACCTGATAGCAGTAGTAGAAAGACACCATGAAAAGTCCAAAGAAGATTATCCCCAAGTAACGGTTTATAAGAGTTTGGAAGCCATGCTTGAACAATCGGATGTAGAATTGGTGGTCATTTGTACGCCGAATGAATGGCATTTTCTACAGGCCAAGGCAGCCTTAGAAGCTGGCAAGCATGTGGTTGTGGACAAACCCATCACGGTGAATTCTTCAGAGGCTGAAGCACTGGTTAAACTGGCCAATGAAAAGGGACTCGTTCTTACTGCCTACCAGAACAGACGCTTGGATGGGGATTTTCAAACCATCCAAAAAATGCTGAGTGAGAAGGTCCTGGGAAATATTGTCCATTTCGAATCCCATTTTGATAGGTTTAGGCCTGAGCCAAATCATAATTGGAGAGAGAAAGAGGTGCCAGGAAGTGGTATATTATATGATTTGGGTGCTCACCTTATTGATCAGGCATTGATACTTTTCGGTCAACCTAAATGGGTCTATGCTGAGATTCTCAAACAGCGTGAGGGAGTGGATGCTGATGACTTTTTCGATATCACCATGATGTATGCGCATACCAAGGTCCGGTTGACTGCCAGTATCTTGATGAATGCCAAATTGCCCAAGTTCCTCGTGCTAGGAGATAAGGGGTCTTATAGTAAGTTTGGTTTGGATGTTCAGGAAGCGGCTTTGAAAGCTGGGATTGTGCCAGGCGGTGAAGGTTGGGGAGAAGAACCAGAATCAGGTTGGGGAGAGGTGTTTTTGGCTCATGAAACCTATCCCTATCCTACCTTGAAGGGAGATTATCCAGCTTACTATAAAAATATTGCCATGGTATTGAATGGCAAGGAGGCCTTATTGGTTCAGGCGGAAGAGGCCATCCAAACCTTGAAAATCATAGAAGCTGCTCAGCAAAGCCATGTGGAAGGCAGAAGGATTTATATGTAGTTTGTTTGACCCTATTTGTTCAATTTTAGTCTGCCCTGAATTTCTGGGGCAGCGTATATTGTTTTTAATGAGGAATTATTGATATACTTTTAATATGCATTAGGGAAGCGGTGTGATGATTTTAGAGCGTATCACATTACTGGAAGAGATGCTTCCTGTCGTCAGCATGACAATATTGATTGGATTCAATGGTAGACTTTTATACGCCATCATTCATAATGGACAGAAGCTTTGTCATCCTAAAGCTCTATAAGAAAAGGATCTCATCCAGGAACAAATAGCAAAAGAGATTCCTTGCAGAGAAATCGGTATGGAAATCTAGTTCGCAAATAGCTGGCTGGGGTCTTTAAAGGACTTGAATTCCAATGCATTTCCACTGGGGTCCAGAAAGAACATGGTCGCCTGTTCACCAACTTTTCCTTGAAAGCGGATGCCTGGTGCTATGATAAATTCAATGCCTTCTGTTTCTAGTTTTTCAGCCAGTTCATGCCATTGATCCCAGGGAAGAACAGCTCCAAAATGCCTGACAGGAACTTGTTTGCCATCTACTTCATTGGCTTGGGTATCTTTTATTTCCTCAGGTTTTACATGGGCGGATAGCTGGTGACCGAAGAAATTGAAATCAATCCATTTGTCCGTGCTTCTTCCTATCTCGCAGCCTAAGATATCCTGATAAAAGGCCCTGGTAGTCTCAATATCTTTTATGGGAAAAGCTAGGTGAAAAGGATGGTAATCTTGCATATTTTCTAACTTTGGGTGAGTATTTGTAAAGCTGTCATGAAAATAGCAGATTCTTTTAAAAATTACCATGCAAAATAAAACTGTTTCATTGGTGCTTTCCAGTGGAGGAGCACGAGGCCTGGCCCATATTGGTGTGATCGAGGCTTTGGAAGAACGAGGCTATACGATCAAGTCCATAGCAGGCTGTTCCATGGGGGCCTTGATAGGAGGAATATATGCCAAGGGGAAGTTGTCTGAATATAGAAATTGGATCTGTAATTTGGATCGGATTGACGTATTTTCCCTTATGGACTTTACGCTTTCTACTAGGGGATTTATTAAGGGTAATAAAGTATTTCAAGAAGTGGAGGCTTTGGTAGGGGATGATCTGATAGAAAATCTGCCCATACCTTTTTCTTGCAATGCGGTGGATATTCATAGTGGTGAAGAAAGAATTTTTAAGGAAGGTAAGCTTTTTCGGGCCATCAGGGCTTCAGCTGCTATACCGACAGTAATCAAGCCATTTCCAATTGGATCAAATGAGTATGTGGATGGAGCCGTCTTAAATCCCATACCTATGAACCTTGCCCTGAACCATGGAAATGATCTACTAATGGTTTCCAATGTAAATGCGCCTGTATCTCCTATTAATTGGGATGTTTATAAAAGTAAGGATAGTTCGTTGATAACAGTGCCCGCTTGGGTTAATGAATACAGGAATAAAATGACTAAATATTTCCCTCAAGAGAAAAAGGAAAAGCCAAAAAACACCAGCTTTTTAGACCTAATGAATTTATCTTTTGAGTTGATGCAAGATAAACTTTCCGATTATATTCTTCATACTTACCCTGCAGATGTGGTGGTGCAGATGTCTAGAAAGCAGTGCGGGACTTTTGAGTTTTACCGGGCCAAGGAATTGATAGCATCGGGTAAACAATTGGCCTTAAAATCCCTAGAACAATTAGAAGCATGAATATTTCCGAATTAAACCAGCTATTGGGTAATATTGATATTTACCTTTTGGATCAAATTCTGAAGGGCCGATTTAGACCTGAAATGAGGATGCTCGATGCAGGATGCGGTGAGGGCAGGAATTTGGTCTATTTGATTAAGTCCGGATTTCAGGTCTTTGGTGTAGATCAAAATCCTA
Source organism: Echinicola salinicaeni (assembly GCF_014280965.1). Lineage (GTDB taxonomy): Bacteria > Bacteroidota > Bacteroidia > Cytophagales > Cyclobacteriaceae > Echinicola > Echinicola salinicaeni. Next base: position 102,333 of record NZ_JACODZ010000006.1, on the reverse strand, counting down.
CGGCCGTACAAATGGCCAGAACCTATGCCAAGACATTGCAACCTAAGTATGATTTGTTAAGGTTCCAGGTGGCAGGTGCAGAGGATATGCCTTTTCATAAGGGAGCTTTTCAAGCAGTGATCAGTTCTGCTGTATTGCATTTTGCTCGAAGTACAGCCCATTTTCATCAACTTTTTAGCGAAATGGTCAGGGTTTTGGAAGTAGGAGGTGTTTTATTCTTAAGGATGACCACTGGATATGGGGGAATGCAGGAAGCATCCAAGGAAATCCATGAGGGTGTTTATCAGCTTCCTGATGGATCAAACCGATTTTTGCTGACAGAAAAACTTTTGGAAGAGCTTATGATGGAACATCATCTTGTCCATCTGGAGTCACCTAAGTCTGTTTTGGTGCATGGTCAGCGGGCCATGGGTGTTTTTGTAATGCAAAAATTAAAATAAATCTTGGATGATTCTTATTTGTTCAATGCAGAACACACAGGATATTTCTATCTTTAACCCGGAATATGCATTAGCTTATCTATTATGGGTTGAAAATGCTTTAAAATCAGACGCTATGCTGCTGTTTTCGACTCTACTTGGCAGTAGACAGGTTCATCATAGCGGTGCTATGCCTTAGTCTCCAAACTGCTAGATTTTCTTGCAATTTCAGGCCTCACTATGATCACTAATGAATAATCCGGGTTTAACAAAATTCTTTTTAACGCAATAGTGTATGAACCTTCAATATATCATGGAGTTGGTGGGAACCTACTTCTTTGCCATTTCAGGAGCCTTGGCCGTACAGGACAGTGAGCATGATGTTTTTGGTGCGGGTTTTATGGGTTTTATCACGGCCATAGGTGGAGGGAGCTTGAGGGATGTGCTATTAGGCGCTTATCCTTTGGGATGGATAGATGATATCAATTATCTCTATACTATTATTGTTGGGGTTTTGACGGCCATATTTTTCTTTAGGATCATGTCCAAGCTTCGCAAAACTTTGATGCTATTTGATGCTTTGGGAATAAGTTTGTTTACCGTATTGGGTACTGAAAAAGTCTTGAGTTTGGGGCATGGTTGGGAGATCGCTGCCATTTTGGGAATGGTATCTGCGATTATGGGCGGCGTGATCAGAGATACCTTGTGTAATCTGACTCCGGTACTGCTCAGGAAGGAGATTTATGCCACGGCCTGCCTATCAGGTTCTTTATTATATTTATTACTGAGGGAGTTTTCTGTGCCTAGGGACGTCAATTTGATTATTTGTATGTCATTGGTCATAATCATCCGAATAGTAGCTGTTCGGTATAAACTTAGCCTTCCTCAGTTGGGCTGGGTGAGATAAGTCCCGTGTGGTGTAATTGTTTATTTATCAGGAAATAAATCTGGTATTTTAAGGTGTCAAATTGTAAATTGAATGAACTGAATTTTCGATAATAAAACCCAAATCATCATGGCAACTTTAAACCCTTATCTGAATTTCCTTGGTAATTGTGAGGAAGCATTTAACTTTTATAAATCAGTATTTGGAGGAGATTTCACCTATCTAGGTAGATTTTCTGAAATGCCTCCCCAAGATGGCGTAACCTTGACTGAGGAGGAAAAGAATAAAATTATGCATGTTTCCTTACCCATTGGCCCCAATACGATATTGATGGGCAGTGATGTGGGAGGTGGTTGGGCACCAAAAACCATAATAGGCAATAATATTTCTGTTTCCATTACAGCAGACAGTAAAGAAGAAGCGGACAAACTGTTTGGAGGATTATCCAAAGGAGGACAGGTGACCATGCCTTTGGCAGACACTTTCTGGGGAGATTATTTTGGTATGTGTACAGATAAATTTGATATCAACTGGATGGTAAGTTTCAATAAAAATGCCCAATAAAATATTTAAATGGGCAGTTAGCAAGTCTGTCTCTAATTTTGATTATGATGCGAAAGTACAATATAGTAGTCCTATTTTTATTTTCCTTGGTATTATTTTCCTGTCAAGGAAATAATAAGAATGAGGATAAATCTGAAAATGACAGTATTCCTGTTGTAGCTGAAGAAGTAGTCTCACAATCCAAGATGGAAGGGGTCTATGTCGACAATGCTTATGCCAAGCGAGGAGAGGGTTATGACTGGGTCTCCGTGGAGGTAAAGCCATTGGATAAATTTCATATGAGGGTAAGTGTGCGTTCAAGAGCAGATAAGAAAAAGCCAACTTGTAGCTATGATGCCAATGCTTTGATTGTGGATGAAAATACCCTTAAAGCCAATGAAAATGGGAAAATAGTTCTTTTTGAACTTCAGGATAATTCTTTGGTGATCAGTACGGAAAATCAGGAGGATGATGGGATTTTGTACTTTTTCTGCTCAGGAGGGGCAAGCTTGGCAGGTACTTATTCCAAGTTAGATGCTGAATTAGATGAATCCCAGGTAGATTCCAGATCCTATGTAAAATCATTGAGCCTCTTTGATGATATATTTATTCTTCAGGTACAAGATGGGCAATTGAGTGTGGAGGTGCCCAGTTTGGAAATTGATCAGGGACCATATACTCAAAATCTAAAGGGAGAGGTCATAGATGCTGAAATAGGTGATTTAAATATGGACGGAGAACCAGATATTTTTATTTATTCCAAAGACGAGCAAGGGTTTGGACATCTTATTGCCTATTCTGTAAATAATGGTAAATCCATGAGCATGGTGGCCGTGCCTGAGCTAAAGGATAATGCTGGAGCTTATGCTGGATATAAGGGCAATGATGAATTTGCTGTGGTGGAAAATAGTTTGGTCAGAAGGTTCCCGATTGATGGAGAAAATAAGACCAAGCAGATACAGTACAAATTAAAGGATGGTGAGGCTTCCAGACAGTTGGTAGTGGATAAGGTGGTAGAATATTAAAATCAAATTACTAATCAGTATAATAGAAAAGGTATTCATGAATCTTTATAAGGAAGGATTAATTTTCACTTTTTTACTCTTTCAATCCCTATTTATCTATGCGCAAAGCCCCAATATCATCATGATCATGACTGATGATCAGGGTTATATGGATGTGGGGTTTAATGGCAATCAAAAGATAAAAACGCCCAATATGGACAAATTGGCAAGCATGGGCTTGGTTTTTGACCGTTTTTATAGTGCAGGGCCGGTATGTTCTCCCACCCGCGCCAGTTATATCACCGGAAGAAATCCCTTGCGAATGGGGATAGGAAATGCCAATGAGGGCCATATGAAAGTTGAAGAGATCACTCTGGCTGAATTGCTCAAGCAACAAGGTTATGCCACTGGACATTTTGGGAAATGGCATTTGGGAACTTTGACCAAGCAAACCAAGGATGGTAATAGGGGTGGAAGGCCAGGGCAGGAAGTGCATTATAGTTTGCCTAGCATGCATGGCTATGATACCTACTTCTGTTCTGAATCCAAAGTGGCCACTTATGACCCTCTTAAGGTCCCTGAGGAATTTGAGGCAGGTGAAAGTTTGCGCTATGGTTGGAAGGCAATTGAAGAAGGGAGGGCCTCTAAAGCTTATGGTACTTATTATTGGGTAGGAGAGGAAGAAATGGCCAAGGATAATTTGGAAGGAGATGATGCCAAGGTAATAATGGACAGGGTACTTCCTTTTATAGATCAATCCCTTGAAATGGACGCTCCATTCTTCGCCAGTATTTGGTTTCACACTCCCCATCTTCCAGTGGTTTCAGATCTTCCGCACAGAGAACGCTATGCGGATCTAAGTTTTGAGGAACAATTGTATTATGGTACTATTACTGCATTAGATGAGCAGATCGGTAGGCTTTGGGATTATTTGGAAAAAAAGGAATTGGCAGAGCATACCTTGATTTTATTTTGTAGTGATAATGGACCAGAGCTAAGAACACCCGGGAGTGCAGGACCGTTTAGGGGAAAAAAGAGAAGTTTGTACGAAGGGGGAGTAAGGGTGCCGGCATTTGCAGTTTGGAAAGGTAAAATTGAGGCAGGTCAGAGGACTGATTTTCCAGCCGTGACCAGTGATTATTTGCCTACCATTTTGGATGTCCTAAATATAAGTTATCCGGATAATCGGCCAATTGATGGCGAAAGTTTTTATCCCTTATTATCAGGAGAAAAGCAAAGCAGGCAAAATCCTATTGGTTTTATTTATAGGGACCAACATAGGGTTTCATGGGTAAGTGAACAATATAAATTGGTGAGAGATGCACCCGATAGTCCTTTTGAGCTTTATGATTTATTGAATGATCCCAGCGAAAAGGATAATATTATCCAGCAGCTTCCTTTTGTGGCTTCAAAGATGGAAAGTGAACTTCAAGAATGGTTAGGGTCAGTTGAAAACAGTAAAAAGGGTGCTGATTATTGAAAAATAATATGATTATCCGTTATCGCACCAGTAGTTTTATTACTCACGGATTTCACGGATTACCACTGATCTAACTGGCGGACAGACAGGTTTAATTAATTATTTCTGTGGAATATGTGTCATTTTTGAGTTAATGTTTTGAAGGGTAATAATTACTGGTGGAATAATGATATACATAAAAAATAATTTATCCTATCAATATAAAAGGAAAATGAACCTAAGGCTGAAAGAAAATATACATTAGTAAAAAATATACAAAATAAGTGAGGTTTTCGTTGTAATAACTAAACCTTACGTCATGTCTTTTGAAATTGATCAACAAACGGTACAAGATCTAGAACTTTTTGGAGACCGACCAAACTCAAAAAGTATCTTTTCCTTTTTCAATCGTACCAAAACTTTTGGAGGTAGACTTCAGCTAAAGGGGCTTATGGAAAGTCCACTGGATTCATCGAAAGAAATACTGGATCGAAGAGATTCCTTCAAATTCTTTATTAAGGCAGGATTACCCTTTACCATTTCTTCAAGTCAAATGGATTTCATCGATCACTATTTTAGATTGAACAAAACCACTCTAAAGTCCAATTTTTTTGATGCTTATTTCCAAAACCTGTTTGTCAGACAGCGTAATCGGAATGATGTCTATTTAATTAATACTGGCGTGGAAAAGCTTGTCTATCTTCTTTTGGAATTGAAAAGACAACTTCCCCGCATTACAAAAAATTATATTCCTGAGCAGCTTAAGGCCTATTTCTCCTTCATTAATGATTACTTACAAATAAGGGAAATCTCTGCCCTTCTCAAGGAAGTAAAGAACTCACCGCATTGTATTAGACCTCATCAATTTGACTGGTTATTCAGGGATAAATATAAAAAGGAAACACAAGACTTGGTCAATATTATTTATCTATTTGATGCCTATAATGCTGTAGCCCAAACAGCTCTTATGAAAAATCTTTGCTTGCCAGATTTTATAGATTCGGCCATTCCCCAGTTAGAACTTAAAGGCCTCTTCCATCCTTTTTTGGAATTTCCCATTCCCTGTGATCTGGAGATGAAAGATGGACAAAACCTTTGCTTCCTTACAGGACCAAATATGGCAGGCAAATCCACCTTTCTGAAATCTTTAGGGCTTTCAATATATCTATCCCATTTAGGATTTCCCATACCGGCAAAAAGAATGCAAACCACCTTTTATAATGGATTAATGACAACTATAAACCTTTCGGACAATATGGGACTTGGACATAGTCATTTTTATTCAGAAGTGAAACGGATAAAGGAAGTCGCCCACATAATCAGGGAGAAAGGCAGCGTATTTGTAATCTTTGATGAGCTGTTTAGAGGTACCAATGTAAAAGATGCTTATGAGGCATCCCTGTATATTATAAAGTCTTTTTCCCAAATTCAGCAAAGCACCTACTTTATTTCTACCCATATTACAGAAATTGCAAGCCAGATTACTGATTGGCCCAATGTAAAATTCCACTATTTCGAAGCCAAAATTGATGAAAATCAGCTAAATTATAGCTATAAAATTAAAGAAGGTGTATCCTATGAAAGACTGGGGATGCATATTCTTCGAAAGGAAAATATCATCGATATCCTTAATCCCAAAAAGACCTAATTGAAAACTATGAAGGAGGCAAATCAAATTAACCAACTTATAAAACAAGTGGAAAGCTATGTCCATAACTGTCCCGATGAAGTCATGGCCATTGAATTATATGAGGGTTCTTTTCAAAATATCTCTGGAATGGTAGAATATCCGAAAACTTTTTTTGAATGAAATCATAAGGTTAATTAGATAGCATATGGATCTTTTCAATATTAAATAAAGTATTTGGAATCCAGCAATTCACAAACTTTCACCTTCGATAAAACCAATAATTTGTTGATTTTAGCCATATAAAAGCTTAAATTACATTCTACGCAAAATAAAATGTAATGGCATACAACACCTTTTTAGCGGATCGTATAGGGCATGTTTTGCAGCATGCCGGCAAACCTTTTGAAGCAAAGAAGATGATGGGAGGCCTTTGCTTTATGGTCGATGGTAAAATGTGCATCGGTGTTCATGAGGACCGCATCATGGCCAGAGTAGGTCCAGATCAATATCAGGAGGCACTCAAACAGGCAGGATGTATGGAGATGAATTTCACTGGTAGAAGTATGAAGGGGTTTGTGTTTATAGATGGGAATGTGGTGGACACCGAGCCGCAATTGGAATATTGGGTGGAAAAATGCCTGGAATTTAATCCTAAGGCAAAGTCAAGTAAAAAGAAATAGTTTTGTTCGTCATTCACTTCATTCTAACAATCCTACACCTCTTTTTATGAAGCCTGCTAAAAGAATTCTTCCACTGATAGTATTCAGCCAGTTTTGCTGTACTTCCATTTGGTTTGCCAGCAATGCCGTGATGGGAAACCTTTTGGAAAGTTTTGACCTTAGCAGTACTGCCTTGGGCCATCTTACCTCAGCTGTTCAGTTGGGGTTTATTTTTGGTACTTTGGTATTTGCATTTTTGAGTGTTGCAGACCGCTTTTCACCCTCCAGGGTGTTTTTGTTTTGTGCTATATTGGGAGGACTTTTTAATTTGGGCCTGGTATGGCCCGAGAATACTTTAGCAAGCTTAGTGGTGATGCGTTTTTTGGCTGGTTTCTGTTTGGCTGGGATTTATCCAGTGGGAATGAAGATTGCTGCTGATTATTATGAACATGGTTTGGGTAAGTCTTTAGGCTTTTTGGTTGGTGCGTTGGTTTTGGGAACAGCTTTTCCCCATTTTCTTCAGGCATTTATAGGTGATCTTTCTTGGGTTTATGTGATTGTTTTTATTTCAGGTTTAGCCGTTTTAGGAGGTTTTTTGATTGGGCAGTTTGTGCCTGATGGACCATACAGGAAAGCAGCGGCTGGTCTTGATTTATCAGCTATTTTTAAAGTGTTTCGAATTAGGGAGTTCAGCACTGCAGCGATCGGATATTTTGGACATATGTGGGAGTTGTATGCTTTTTGGGCATTTGTTCCCTTTATATTGATCAGTTATGGCACCTTCCATCCTCATGTTCATTTGGATATTTCATTATGGTCTTTCCTAATAATCGGAATGGGCAGCGTGGGTTGTATTATAGCTGGCTATCTTTCTATCAACCAAGGAGCCAAAAAGATAGCTTCATTGGCCCTGACCATATCAGGCTTATGCTGTTTGGTATCGCCTCTGATTTTTCTTCAGCCTTCTCCCGTTCTACTCATTATATTCCTTTTGCTTTGGGGCTTAGCAGTGGTGGCAGATTCACCTTTGTTTTCTACCATGGTCGCGCAAAATGCTCCAGTGGATTTTAAAGGAACGGCATTGACCATTGTTAACAGTTTGGGGTTTGCGTTGACAATTTTCAGTATTCAGCTATTGAATTATTTTAGGACTTCTGTCGATGCCCATTATCTTTTTATCGTACTTGCTGTGGGACCTGCTATAGGTTTGTCTTTCTTGTGGAAAGGAAAAAGCTAATCCAATAAATTGTTGGTTTGTCGAGTCTGAGAGCGGAGAATGATTAGGACGATTGCTGTCACAGCTCCAACTTCGCGAAGCAATATTATTAAGCAGCAATAGCTTTTCACGGTATTAAAAATTAATTTGTGGCCGAGTTTGAATTGACCACCAAGAAAGCAGGAAATTGCCGGGATTCTTTGATACAAAAATTGAGTTTCTAAAGGGTGTAGGCCCACAAAAAGCAGCCTTAATTAATAAGGAGCTTGATATATTTACTTTTGGTGAGCTCCTTCAGCACTATCCTTTCCGCTATGAGGATCGCACTAAATTCTATAAGATCAATCAGATCAACGGAAATCTTGAGCACGTTCAAGTAATTGGTAAAATCCGAAGAGTTGAAACTGTAGGCATTGCCCGTAAAAAACGCTTGGTTGCTTATATAGAGGATGAAACAGGGGAGATGGAGCTGACTTGGTTTAAAGGTATCCAATGGGTGGCGAAAAAACTGATTCCTGGTGCTACTTTTATTTTCTTTGGTAAGCCCAACCAATATGGTAGGAAGTTCAGCATCGCCCATCCCGAGATGGAACCGCTTACAGCTGCTCAAGAAGAAAAGAGTTTTTTCCAACCTGTTTATCCAACTACAGAGAAACTTAGGGCCAGGTATTTGGACAGCAAGGGGATTTCCAGGATAATGGATGTATTGGTCCAGAATGCCTATCCTCAGATACAGGAAACCCTGCCTCAAGAGGTGATGCAGCGGTTTAATCTAATGCCCAAAAAAGATGCGATCAAACAGATTCACTTTCCTGATGAGCCTGAACGTCTTAAAAGGGCCAGGTACCGCCTTAAGTTTGAAGAGTTTTTCTTTGTGCAGCTGCGGCTGCTCAAGTTAAAATTGACCAGAACCGAAAAGTTCCAAGGACAGGTATTGGGGAAGACTGATTTGGTGGGACAGTTTTACACAGAGCATTTGCCATTTGAGTTGACCAATGCGCAAAAGCGTGTGATCAAAGAATCTTTTGCAGATATGCGTTCTGGGAAGCAAATGAATAGATTAATTCAAGGAGATGTGGGAAGTGGAAAGACCATGGTGGCCTTTATTTGTGCCTTGATAGCCATCAGTTCTGGAACACAAACCTGTTTGATGGCTCCGACGGAAATTTTGGCTACCCAACATTTTGAAGGATTGAGGGAATATGCCGAAATGATGGGTTTACGAATTGATCTGTTGACTGGCTCCACGAAGAAATCTGCAAGGAAACGAATTCATGCAGACCTTTTAAATGGGCAATTGCATATTCTTATTGGTACCCATGCTTTGCTGGAGGATGTGGTCCAGTTCCATAACTTGGGCCTGGCGATAGTGGATGAGCAGCATCGATTTGGTGTGGCCCAAAGGGCAAAACTTTGGGCCAAGAATAAGCATTTCTACCCTCATGTATTGGTGATGACAGCTACACCTATTCCACGGACCTTGGCGATGACCCTGTATGGAGATTTGGATATTTCAGTAATTGATGAGATGCCAGCAGGGAGAAAGCCTATACAGACCGTTCACCGCTTTGATAAAGATCGGTTGAAGGTTTTTGGTTTTATGAAAAAGGAGATAGAGCTGGGCAGGCAGATTTATGTGGTATATCCCCTGATTGATGAATCCGAAAAGTTGGATCTCAAAAGCTTGATGGACGGATACGAGAGTATTTGTCGTGCCTTTCCCCAATATCCAGTCAGCATAGTTCATGGGAATATGAAGGCGGCAGATAAAGAATTCGAGATGCAGCGTTTTGTGAAGGGGGAAACCAAGATCATGGTGGCCACAACCGTTATCGAAGTGGGGGTGAATGTTCCGAATGCCTCTGTGATGGTCATTGAGAATGCAGAAAGGTTTGGGCTTTCCCAGTTGCATCAGTTAAGGGGGCGAGTGGGTAGAGGGGCCGAGCAGTCCTATTGTGTTTTGATGAGCAAATACGAGCTTTCCAAAGATAGTCGAGTGAGGCTGGATACCATGGTGAGAACCAATAATGGATTTGAAATTGCTGATGTTGACCTCAAATTACGAGGCCCTGGTGATTTGATGGGGACCCAACAAAGTGGTGTGGCGGATTTGCTGATCGCAGATTTGAGCAAAGATGCTCCTATTTTGACTATGGCCCGAGATGCGGCGCAGCAATTGATTCAAGAGGATGCTGACTTAAGATTACCAAAGAATGCTATGGTGCTAAGGCAGGTCAAGAGCCAGAAAAAGCATGCAGTCAACTGGAGTAGGATAAGTTAGTTTTCCTTTTTCAAAAAGAAGGAGTTTTTATGATTCAAAACTTATTAGATGGACCAATGTGATCTAATACTTATGAGACGCATTTAATTAATGTGCCGTTTTGTTTTGTAATAGTTTAACTGTCAATTGTTTATGTTTGTTTAGTTTGCTGTGATAAACCTAATTTTTTGTAAATTTATATCAGCGTATTTAGGGCTATTAGGTACAATAGGCCAATCTAATTTCATCATTCACTTGAGTGAAGGCCTTTGTCTTTGGTAGGGAATAGGTCGTTCCTACCCAATATAGGATACAATTTTTAACCTTTAACTGATTGTTATGAAGGGTTTATCAAATATCTTATTAATTGTCATTTTGCTGTTCTTTTCTTGCGGTGCTCCTGAAGAGACCAAAGAAGAAATGAAAATGGAGGCTGAAAATTCCTTAAGGCAAGCTGATTTGGATTGGTCAGCATCTGTCAAGGATTTTGATGCGTTTATTGGTTTCTTTGAGAATGATGCGGTAATGTTAATGTCCAATGCACCTGCTTTTAATGGAGTGGATGAAATAAGGGCAAATATGGAAGGTCCGCTTAGTGAAGAGGGCTTTAGCATAGAATGGGTGCCAAGTCATGTGGAGGTCGCTAATTCTGGTGATTTGGGATATACCATTGGAACTTATAGTATGACTATGGAGGACTCTACAGGGATGTCAATGGTAGAGAATGGAAAGTATTTAACCGTGTGGAAAAAACAGGCGGATGGAACTTGGAAGGTTGCTGCTGATATGGGCAATTCCAATGAGCCCATGCCAGGGCATTAATGGTTTAAAAAAAATAGAAAAGAGGCTGTCTCAGATTTTGTCATATCGACTTTAGGAAAAATCCATGATTTGAGGCAGCCTCTTTATTTTATTTTCTATTCAGAAATGGTACCAATTTCCGCGAAGGAAGCATCCTTTCCATCTAGGGTTTTGGTAGCTTTTAATTTGATAAATTTAGCAGGCACCGTACCAAAGCTTATTTTTTGCTCAATTGGGCTATTGGCGATATTGCCAAATTCCCCAGAACTTACCGTCTTCCAGCTTTTTCCATCTGTACTTACCGCAAAATTATAATGCTGGATCACCCCTGACATATAGCGGTTTTGCATAGGCATATAGGTAAATCCTTTCAAATTCACCTCCGTTCCAAGATCGATTATAATTTCGTTGCTTTTGCTGACATAGTTGGAGTGAATGTTTTCGTCAATGGCTTGTTCAGCTTTTTCTCCTCCATTTACTACTTTCCAGTTGGTTTTGGCTAGGTCCAAATCTCTTCTGCTTACTTCACTTACCTTTCCTGTAGCTTTGTCCAATGCAATAGCCTGAATGATTTGTGGCGTTTTGACATCAAATTCACCTTCATATTTGGTTGAATTCTGATCGGGTTGACTTCCATCTGTGGTATAATAGATGTCCACACCTTCGTCAGGAACCTCTAAACTCACTTTTCCAGCGATGGTTCTTTTGATTTCAGGAGCTAAGACTACCTTCGGTGCATTATAGACGGCCACTTTTGAGATAGTCGGACTAGCCTTGGCATCTTTGATAGTAAATCTTACCGCATTGGCAGTCACATCAGGGAATCTCAATATCCTTTTATAGCCAATAGTGGTTTCCGAAGCGATTTCTTCCCATCCATTTTCAGTTTGGGCTTCAACCGTAAAAGCTTTCACTCTTTGTCCTAAGGTAATATATTCTTGTGCCAAGAAACGGTTAAAAGTAGTAGGTCCATCAAAATTGATGGTTAATGATGCTTCGATTACTCCATCATTAGTCGCCCAATAAGTTTCAGGGTTTTCATCTATTGCATTTTCCGCTTCATAACCATTTCCTCTGCTTTCGGAGGCCTCGATGCTGCCTGCATTAGCAGCTAGGTCTTTAGCAAAATCTTCTTTTATTTTATCGGCTAATTTCAATACCTGCTCGACGTCATTCTCATGAATCAGGCCTCTTTTATCCACAGGGAAATTCAATAAAAGTGAGCCATTACGGCCAATGCTTTCATAATATATATCCAAAAGTGTAGGAAGTGATTTTACCTTGTGGTCTTCATATTCATGGTAATACCAACCTGGTCGAATGGATACATCCACTTCTGCAGGCACCCAATGGGTACCATTTTCTTGTCCATCTGCATATTCGGTGTGATAATTGGGCATACCTCCATATATTTCGTCACGCAATAAGTTGGACCATGTCGTTTTATAGGCGTGACCGCTTTCATTGCCTACCCAGCGGACGTCAGGACCTGCATCACTGAAAATTACAGCATTTGGTTGAAGTTCGCGGATGATCTTATAGGTGTTTTCCCAGTCATAGTAAGTCTTTTTATCTACTTTTCTTTCTTCATTGGCGCCGCCATAGTATCCGGTGCCTCCATTGGCACCATCAAACCATACTTCGAAAACATCACCATAATTGGTCAATAATTCTTTTAGCTGAGCTCTGAAGATTTCTATATATTCTGGAGTACCATAATGCTCGTTATTCCTGTCCCAAGGGGAAAGATATACGCCAAATTTCAATCCATACTCTTTACAAGCCTCAGAAAGCTCTTTGAGGACATCCCCTTTTCCATCTTTCCAAGAGGAGCTTTTTACAGAATGGTCAGTAGTTTCTGTAGGCCAGAGGCAAAATCCATCATGGTGCTTCGCCGTAATGATGATACCTTTCATGCCTGCTTCTTTGGCTACTTTGGCCCATTGTCGGCAATCCAATTCAGTGGGATTAAATGTATCAGGGGATTCACCGCCCATTCCCCACTCTATATTGGTAAAGGTGTTCATATTAAAGTGAACAAAGGCGTAATATTCCATGTCCTGCCAAGCTAATTGTCGCTCAGAAGGTGTGGGTGCTACAGGTGCAGGTGGCGATACCGGTTCAGTTTGACAGGCCACCATAATAAGTAATAATAGAAATGCTAAATTTTTTATCATTGATAAGGAGGGTTATAACGAGGCCTTAATATAATTAATAGTGTCTTATTTTTATAAATTTTAACTTTATATACATAATCTCTCATAAAAAGTGTCAAAATTGTATTAGTATTGGCAAGGTATTTTTAAGTTTATGTAAATTGAATCGTTTTATTTTATTAGGTGAAAAGATTTATAAATTGTAAGATTAATTATATTTTTTCAATGCAGATCTTAAGTACCATAGATCATAAAGGTCTTTCAATTTTTCTTTCTCAAAGGATATTAATCCTTATTTTTGGCAAATGAATTTAAAGTTTACCATTCTATTGGCCATTTTTATTGGCCTTCTGCCCAATTTGATTTTGGGACAAACAGTTTTGACCATTTTGGATGCAGAGACCCAAGAGCCGATTCCAGCCGTTTTGGTTAAGATCAATTCTCAGAATAAAGAAATTTCCGATGAGCAAGGTCAAGTGATTTTGGGTATTCAAAAAGTTGAGGAGGTCTCATTTTCACATATTTCTTATAATGATTTATGGATGAAAATCGATCCCGATGAAAACAGAACCATTTTATTGGAACGGAAAACCAATAGTTTATCGGAGGTGTTAGTTGCTACTTTTGGTTCTTCAAGATCGCTTATGGAACAGTCTGCTGCGGTAAGCCATATAGATGAAGAGGAGTTTTATCGCTTCAATGAGACTTCTTTGGTATCAGCCTTTAATACCAAGTCGGGAATTCGATTGGAAGAGAGGGCGCAAGGAAGCTATAGGGTTTCCATTAGGGGCAGTTCATTAAGAGCTCCTTTTGGAGTAAGAAATGTAAAAGTGTATTGGAATGGTATTCCTTTTACTTCTCCTGATGGTACTACCGCCCTGAATTTATTGGATTTGAATAATGTAAAGAAGGCTGATATTATTAAAGGTCCAGCAGGAAGCATCTACGGAGCAGGCAACGGTGGGGTGATCAGTTTTACTTCCAAGCCAATAAATGAAAATCGTGTACAATTGGACCTAGGAATTGGTGATTACGGATTGGTAAAATATGGTTTGGCGATACAGCAAAAGATAGCGCAGGGTAGTGTGCATGCTAATTATGTTCAACAAAAATCAGATGGATACAGGGACCATAGTGCATTGGATAGAAAAGTCCTTCAGATGGGAGCTAATTTTTTTCCATCCGATAAGCAAACTGTTTCTACAGAGTTATTGTATTCAGATCTTAACTATCAAATTCCCGGTGGCTTAAATGCCGATCAACTGGCAGAAAACCCACAGCAGGCCAGGCCTGGTTCTGCTGCCCAGAATGCCTCAATTGCCCAAAAAACCTTGTACGGTACTTTTGTTCATGATTATGATTTCAATGATCAATGGAATAACCATACTTCCTTTTATGTTCAAACAACAGATTTTGAAAATCCTTTCAATCTGGATTATAAAAAGGAAACGCAGTATGGTTATGGAGGAAGGACCAAATTTAGCTTGGATGATCAGTGGGCTGGTTTTCCAGTGAAAGTTATTGTTGGTGGAGAGTATCAATTTTCCAATACCAGCGCACAAAACTTTGGGAATCGTGGAGGACAAGCAGATACTATTCGGTTTAGTGACGATTTGATCACGACGCAAGCGTTTTTATTTCAGCAGTTTGAAGTAAATTGGACAGAAGCTATCCGAATGACCCTGGGGTTAAGCGAAAATTTCTCCAAGTTTGATATCAATAGGACCATTGATGCATCTGCTGGAGCGCCCTATGCGGTGGAGAGGACATTTGATCCAGTATGGGTGCCAAGGTTAGCACTTTCAGGTAAATTAAATGATCATTCCTCTATCTTTGGAAGTATAAGTTCAGGCTTTTCACCACCAACGATTGATGAGGTGAGGACCAATGAAGGCACGATCAATCTAGATTTGGAGGCTGAGAGAGGAATGAACTATGAAATAGGCTATAGAGCTAATTATTGGGAGGATAGGTTCAATATTGATATAAGTACATTTTATTTCAAGTTAGACGAAACCATTACCACCTATACCAACGAACAAGGAGTGGTACTTTTTCAAAATGCAGGGGCAACGAACCAAAAGGGATTAGAGGCCCAATTGGACTATGATCTGTATAGAAATGGTTTGTCTTGGCTTCAGGAAATAGCTTTGGTACATGCTTACTCTTTTTATCACTTTAGGTTTAAAGATTATGTGGATGATGGTGAAGTCTATTCTGGAAATAAACTAACAGGAGTGGCCCCAAATAATTTGGCTAATCAAATTAACCTAAAAACTAGGGCTGGGCTATATCTTAATATTACCCATCAGTTTGTAGATGAAATTCCGCTGAATGATGCTAATACTGTTTTTCAGGACAGCTATAATTTATTGAGTGCCCGTATGGGATGGAGGAAAAGCTTGGGCAGTCTATATGATTTGGAGCTCTATTTTGGGGCCGAAAATATACTGGATGAGCAATATAGTTTGGGGAATGATCTTAATGCCTTTGGGGGGCGCTACTATCAGCCGGCCGCACCATTGAATTTATATGGTGGAATTAAGTTTAAAGTGAAGTATTAAAGTAAATTATGTGTGTCCGCAATGTTGTGGGTAACCGAACTTTGTGAGGAACTTGTTGTTTTCTGTTCTTTTATTCAGGGATAGTTTAGCTTTTAGTGGCCTTCATGAATGCTAAGCATTTCCATCGATGAAAAGAACCAAAAATCTAGGCCGAGGAACCCTCTTCAAATTGAGCTAATTTCGTTTCCGAATGTAATACGTTTGTCTCAATTTGATTTTGTGCCATTTTCCGTAGGCTAAAAATGAGCGGATCTCGCTCGTCCACTTCGCGAGCTAACTCATTTTTTTAACGCCCCCATCAACTGTCCCAAAAACGAATGCTCCCAAGGCCGAATGATTAATTTGCGTACAAATATTTCGTTTCTATTGGGTTACGGAAAAAATTTAGAATAGTCATAAAATAAGATACTTTAGATAAATAAAATAGGATAAGATCAAGCTCGTATGAATCTGATCTTTGGGTAATATTTTGTGTCCTTTTGGTCGTGAATTCTAAAGGTATTGATGATGATAAAAGTGGCATTGACAATGTACATCAAAACCCAAATAACTCTAACTCCATAGTAACCAATGTTGAAAGAGATTGCCTCTTTAAAAACGAATGAAACAAGAATACTGAGAAACATCCCTATTATTGGGATCAGAATAAATGGAATAAGGAATAGTAGTAGCACCCAGGTGATTTGAAAGTTGATCAAGTTTCTGGATACCTCGTTGATGTTTTTTACCTCGTCTTTCTTAAGTACCCAAAGAATAGCAGGGACTAGAATTCCCAGCAGGGGGAATAAAATAAAAGAAAGGGCAGAAAGGCTTAGCTTTTTAAGATAAGCGATGTCCTTTGAATGATCGGTGTCCAATAGTACTTGGGGATCTAATTTTAGCGCTTCGGCAAGTTTGGTACAGGTAGCCCCGCTGGGTTTGGAATCTCCATTTTCTATTCGTTGAATGGTTCTTAAACTCAGTCCTGCTTCATCTGCTAAAAATTCTTGAGATATTCCTTTGGAGGTTCTTAGCGCTCTTAGTTTTTGTGCTATTGTTTCTTTTGTCATGATTTTATGATTTGTATGTCTCAAAACTACTCATGCTAGGGCTGTAATGATAGTGTCGCAGTTGCGTCTAATCGGCGACATCTTTACGTCTTTATGGACATATGACAAGTTTTTGCTAAAAAATGAAGACTAATATTAATATGAATCTATTTTGTGGCCAATTTTTTGAACCTATTTAATGATTATTTAATTGATAAATATTAAATAATGATCAGTAGCAATATCAGCCCTTGTTACCTTTGCATAAAAAATTAGTTGTTCAAGAATTATTAAAATAGAAATATTACCTATGATGGAAAAACCAGTATTTAATATAGAGGAGGTAAATAAAATTATTAGAAACCGTCGCTCAATGTTTGTGGCACAATTTAAAGAAAATGATCCTGTAGAAGATAGTATCATTGAAGAAATGCTGGAAAATGCCAACTGGGCGCCTACGCATAAATTAACTGAGCCTTGGGAATTTACAGTTTTTACAGGTGAAGGGCTTAAAGAATTGGCTGATTTCCAATCTGAATGTTATAAGGAAAGAGCAGAAAGAAATGGGAATTTTAAAGAGGCAGTTTATCAAAAGCTTCAAAAAAACCCGCTGAAATGTTCTCATGTAATCTCAATAGCCATGAAGCGTGATTTGAAGGCTAATCTTCCAGAGATGGAGGAAGTAGCTTCAGTTTCTATGGCAGTGCAGAATATGTACTTGACAGCCAGTGCCCACGGATTGGCGGCCTATTGGGGAACAGGCGGGGTGACTTTTTATCCTGAAGCAAAGGAATATTTTGGATTAGGAGAGGAAGATAAGTTGATGGGATTTTTCTATGTGGCCAAGCCGAAGTTGGATGTTTGGCCAGCAGGCAGGAGAAATCCGATTGCTGAAAAAGTAAAATGGGTGAAATAAAAAAATCCCCGGTTGATATACCGGGGATTTTTTTATTTGTCTATGGAACCCATTACACGCTTCATAAAAGCATTCATGGCTTCTTTTTTATCCATGCCATCTTTGATCATGGTGTTTACTTCTAATGTACCATAAAGGTTGGAGAGTAATTCACCCATAACTTCCAATTCCTCATCCTTCAGTGAAGGGATTTCGGTCATTGATTCAAGTAGTTCTATGGATTCATTCACCCAATCCTCATCGTTTTCCTCGATAAAACCGAGTACATGCTTAATTATTGGCAATCTCATCTATCAAAGCTTTAAGGTTATCTTCTTTATTTGTTTGCGTTTGGTTAACCAATTTACCGTCTTTGAAAGTGGCAAAAGTTGGTAGGTTGGTTACCTCCGCCAATTTTCTTGATTCAGGAAGTTTTTCAGCATCTACATACAAAAAAGTGATTCCTTCATAGCTACCAGAAAGTCTTTTCATTTTTGGCTTCATGATACGGCAGTTACCACACCATGTTGCACCATACTGTACAATCACTTTTTCATTTTGTGAAACTACTTCCTGAAGGTTGTCTTGTTCTAATTCCTGTAACATATTCTTGTTCGTTTATGTGTTGCTTATTGATGAAACAAAAGTAGTATCAATTAAATTACTAAACCAATTGAAAAAATCTATAGGCCATAGAGTTTCTTAATACAGTTCCTCTTTTATAAATGGTATCAAAGCTAAAACGACTGCTTGGTAATAATATTCTTTTCTATTGATGGTTCCATTGGTTAAAATTCCAACAGCACCATTTCCTTGTTTGGAGTTTTCCCTTTGAAAGACCTGGTCATCAGCTTCTCCAAGCTCCATTCCATCATTTACCAGCTTACTGATCGCTTCAGGCAAGATGAAAGTTGCCGTTCTGGATTTTCCTTCTTTTCCATTTTTGTCTAAAATAACTATCCAGGCAAAGGCTTCCAGGTCGTTTTCCATCTTGGCTACTCCACCTTCAATGCCCACCCAATAATCTGCTTCAGGAAATGCACTTTTGGCATTTTTTGCCCTATTATGGGCTCCTTTATAGGTTTCTTCATCACCAATGGGTTGATCGCTGACTTCTGAATCAACATTGAGGCCTTGAACCACAAAATAGGATTGTTCAAAAGCATGGGCAAAACCACTTTCTGTACAATTGATCTTTACGGGATTATTGCTGCCCACAACGACCAATTGTTGGCGGTCTCGCCTTTGAATATTTTTTCTTTTAGGAAATGCCATTAAATAGCTTTGATTAAAAATAAAAAAGCCTTTGGCGTATAACCAAAGGCATTAGGGATTGTTTCATTAATTATGAAATATTATGATAGACATTGTTGACATCATCGTCCTCTTCCATTCTTTCTATCATCTTATTGACTTCTTCTTCCTGCTCTTCTGTTAGGTCAACCGTTGTGGTTGGGAAGCGCTGGAATTCTGCACTGGTAACTTCTATATTACGGTCTTCCAAAGCTTTTTGCATATTGCCAAATTCCTCAAAGGCAGTATAAATGAATATTTCGCCCTCATTTTCATCAATATCCTCCAAACCAAAATCTATCAAATCAAGCTCGAGCTCTTCAAGGTCATGTTCATCTTTAGGGAATCTAAATACAGCTTTATGGTCAAACATAAAACTAACCGAACCTGAAGTACCCAATGATCCGCCTCCTTTAGTGAAGTAATGCCTAACATTGGCTACAGTACGGTTGATATTATCGGTTGAAGTTTCTAATAAAATAGCCACGCCATGCGGTGCAAAGCCTTCATATACTACTTCTTCGTAATTGCTCTGGTCTTTATTGCTGGCCCTTTTAATGGCAGCTTCGATACGGTCTTTGGGCATGGCTGCGCCCTTGGCATTTTGCATGACCGTCCTTAGCTTAGGGTTATTGTCAGGGTCAGGCCCCCCAGCTTTTACGGCTATAACTATTTCTTTGCCCAAGCGGGTAAAAACCTTGGACATTTTACTCCAACGCTTGAACTTTCTTTCTTTTCTAAATTCGAATGCTCTTCCCATATCATTTTAATTTCAGGTTTGTAAAAATAATAAATCTTTTGAATTGGCTCATCATAACTGGCTAAACAAGTACTTTTCAAGTTTATGCTTTTTATATTTGTTATGGCAATATTAACGGACTTGCTTCAACAAATTATAGACTTAACCCTAGCAGCTATGCCAGAGACTATAAATTACCCCATTCCAAATCTCCCTGTATCCAACCGACCTAAATTGGTCATTTTAGGGGGAGGTTTTGCTGGACTCAAATTGGCCAGAAAGATGGTCAATTCTGAATATCAGGTGATCCTTCTGGACAAGAATAATTATCATCAGTTTCAGCCTTTATTTTACCAAGTTGCTACAGCAGCATTAGAGCCGAGTGCCATTTCCTTTCCTTTGCGTAAGATATTTCACCATACTCCCAATGTTACCTTCAGGATGGCAGAAGCCTTGGAGTTGGACCAAAATAGTAAAAGATTGTATACCAATGTAGGGTATATCGATTTTGATTATTTGGTTTTGGCCATGGGAGCAGATACGAATTATTTTGGAATGAAGAATATCATGGAGCACAGTACGCCCATGAAAACTGTTTCTGAAGCTCTTTACATTAGGAACCGTATCATCTCCAATTATGAAAAGGCCATCAATATTGCTGATGTGGAAAAGAGAAAATCCATGATGAATGTAGTCATTGTAGGTGGTGGACCAACAGGAGTAGAGCTGGCCGGAGCTATTGCAGAGCTGAGAAACAATGTTTTTCCCAAGGATTATCCTGAATTGAATTTTCAGAATATGAGAGTTGTGCTGGCCGAAGCAGGACCAAAACTGTTAGCGGGTATGTCGACCGAGGCCAGTGATAAGGCAGTGATATATCTGGACAAGTTGGGGGTGGAAATCATGGTCAATGCGGTTGTGGAGGATTATGATGGGCTCACCATTAAGATCAAAGATCATGAAAGCTTGGAGACCCGAACCTTGCTTTGGGCAGCAGGTGTCAAGCCTAACCATATTAAAGGGCTTAGAAAAGAGCAGATGATTCCCAATGGACGATTGAAAGTGGATGAATTCAATGCATTAGTCGATACGGAAGGAATTTATGTTGTTGGGGATTTGTGTATACAGACTGATGAAGATTATCCTCGAGGTCATCCTCAGGTTGCACAGGTAGCTATTCAGCAGGCGGATAATTTGGCTAATAATTTAAAAGCAATAGCTGATAACCGTAGCATAAAGAAATTTAAGTACAAAGATCTTGGATCTATGGCCACTGTAGGAAGGAGCTTGGCTGTAGTGGATCTACCATTTGTTAAGTTTCAAGGATTCATTGCTTGGATTACTTGGCTTTTTGTCCATCTCATGGCCATTGTTGGAGTAAAAAACAGAATATTTATTTTCTTAGACTGGGCTTGGAACTATCTCTCTTTTGATCCAGCTCTAAGACTTTTGATTAGGCCAAGATATGTGAAGCCCAAAGAGAAAGAGGAGTTGGTTGAAGACAAATAATAAGATAATTTGAGAGGAATTTATAATATCTCATTTATGTTTTTTAACATTTGATTTACTATTTAATACAGTTTATGTTCATTTCTGTTTAAAATGTAACTTATATAGGTGTTGGGTAGTTTTATGCTTTTTGCACCTTTTAGAATAGTTTCGAGGTATTCCTTTTCAGGAAAAATTCTGGATATATTTTGTGGGGAAATGAATGTGAAAGCATTTGCTTCCCCACTTTTTGTATGTACATCCAATGCTTTGAAATCATAGCGCTGCTCTGATTTTAGAAAATGCTCAATGTCCTCTTGGTGGAGTTGGTATAGGGCTCCATAAACAGTTTCATTTGGACTTTTGAGGATATTGGCTCTGGCAGTTCCATTTGGGTTTTTATGGTTGAACCGGAATCCATAACCCTTGAGAACACCTATTCCCATATATTTCGAAGGATGAATGAGGCGACTATCCAGTGTGGACTGGTCTAGGTTGCTAGCATACCCAAAATAAAGAAGTGTGGACATATTGAGCTTTGTTTTGATCCAATCTACTGAAAAATGCTTAAAATTAGAAAGGAAGGGAAGATCGAAAAAGTCACAGTTTAGCTATACCAAAGCCTTTATGTGGAAATCAAGAAAATAGATGAGCAAGAAACCCAGTATATAAAATATTAGATCTTTATAATTAAAAGTTCCAATTATTCCTGGAACCACCAGACAGAATAGTTCTTGAGATAAATATATGGTAAGAATGAGCAGGGCACTTTTCAAGGAAGAGGATTGACTTTTTGCAGGCTTGTTAAAAAATAGGTATACTATAAGTAATGAAACCAAACCAGGGCCGCTATCAGCTAATCCTAAGTCATTACACTAATTCTTTCTATGATAAGGCCGATAATGGCTCACAAGCAAATAGCCAAAGATGAAGGGGAAACAATTTTAGTGTAATGATTAGATCTTAGCATTTATGGCTTCGTCTACAAAAAAACAGGCTATAATATAATAGCTAGAAATGCAAGCGTATTCACTGAGGCATGTAATTTTATCGCGTTGAAAATACCGTACTTTATTCTGAATCTCCCAAAAAGATACCCTGAGAACATAAAGCCTAAAACAGAAATTACTTTGAAGGAAATGGTTTCACTAGTATAATAAATGCCGATGTGAAATAAACCGAATATAACGCTGCTTATTATTAAAAATGAATGTTGCTCGAGGAATCCCATTTTGGGAATGGGGATCGACTTAATAAATTGGTCTAATAATAAATATAGTATGACGACCAGAATGAGTTGTAGTGCATAATCAACGAAAATATTCATACTGGTAAAGTAATTGAGGATTTTGAAGAAGGCTACTGAAATGAAAAATGCTATTCCAATATTTAAATTTATTGGATTCTGCACAAGAAATAACCTAAACGCCAATTCTTCAAAAACTGGGGCCAAAATTATAAGAAGGAGGAAAAGGTTGAATACAAAACTAAGGGTGATTTCATCGTGCTGAAATGGATTTAAGCGCTCAAGGTAGCCCAATTCAAGTAGTTTCTTATTCAGCAAAAATGCTAAAATCTGAATTAAAAAGTTGATCAGGAGATACTGGAAAAGTTTTTTATACATTCTTGATTTTAATCAAATAATACAAAAGGTGTAAGACTAATTCTCACACCTTTACAATCCATTTTCATCTTACAAGTGATCTTGCTGTTCCTGCTGCCTCAGATATGTTTTCAGCGAGCCAATCAGCAAAATTACACACATTGGCAGTCATGGCTCCTAAAAAGTAACCTACTTTTTGCCCCGCTTGATAAGAGCTTTGGGATCCTCCATTTATTTTAATTAATTCAGTTTTTGACAAATTTTTTAACATAACATCATCCATTATAGTTGTTTCTAAATCCATTTCCAAATTGGTCTCCAATTCCTCTAAAGAAATCAATAGTATCTTCCATTCCTTGACAAAACACAGCAGCAAAATTTTTACTAAAGAAATCAGTATTTGGAATATAACCATTATTCCCTCCGTCAATATGAATTTTTTCTAAGTGGGTTAATTCTCTTACATTTTCCATAATTTATTCTATTGAAATTTTTCCAATCTTTTTTGGGCAGTGGAATTTCCCGATCGTGGCCATTAAGGATTTAGCTAGCATTGTCAATTTGACCAGTCATGAGGCCAAGATAAAATAGTTCCGTCTAATCTTTTGGACGCTGAAAAGTTTACTCGTCATAAATTGGGCTGTCAGATTCATTTTTTTAAAATGTTGAGTGTTGTTTTTTCCACTAGAATAATAGGGGTTTAGAATTTCAATAGAGGAATTATTAAAATTTTTGTTAAAAAGTTATAGCTCCTTTAAACCTCGGATAGGAATAATGGTCAAAGGGATATAAACAAAAAATATGATGATCATGAAAAGAATAATGTTTTTATTGGTGATTTTAACTGTCACAGTTTTACAATCAGAGGCGCAACAAAGAAGAGAGCGAGGTAATATGGATCCAGAGAAAATGGCTGAGAGGGTTACTGAGCATATGGACAAGGAACTAGCACTTAGTGATGATCAAAAGAAAGAGGTTTATGCGCTTTTTCTGGAGTCCTCAAAAAAACGAGAGGAAATGAGAAACCAAGAGAAAAAAGAACGCGAAGCTGCCCGTGAAAAGATGAAAGCCGATAGAGACGCCCATCAGACAAAATTAAAGGAGATTTTATCTGAAGAGCAATTTATCAAATGGGAAGAAATTCAAAAGAAAAATCGTGAAAGGATGCGTGAGCGAGGAGGGGATAGGTTAAGGAGAGGGAATGGTGTTCAGTAAATAAAAAAAAAATAATTTCTTGCGTGTATTGACAAATTTTGGTTCATTTATCTTAGAAGATCTTTATAGATCTTCTTTTTTATTTTTGGCAGATGATTTGATTATATAAAATAAAATAAATTATGTAGCACACCCAAGTATAACATGAAGACCATGAATGAACATGCAATAATTATTTTTCAGGAAAACCCTGTGCCCGGAAAGGTAAAGACCAGACTGGGTGAGGTCATAGGAAGTGAAAAAGCGGTGGAAGTGTATGAATATTTACTCCACCATACCCACGAACTGGTAAGGGATTATCCAGCAGATGTGTTTGTCTATTTCCTTGATAATGTAAATGAAGATTATCTCTTAAATGATCAATATCACCTTGGTTTGCAAGGAAAGGGGCTTTTGGGAGAGAGGATGCAACAGGCATTTGTTGATGTCCTAGGCAAGGGATATGAGAAAGCCCTGTTTATACGGGTGGCAGGCACTATGGAGCTTTCCAATGATATTTTGGATGAGGCTTTTGAGGCACTGAGTTATCAGGATTTGGTAGTAGGACCTGCCCATGACGGTACTATTTATCTATTGGGGATGACAAAAGTACATGATAAGGTGTTTGATCAGAATGATTGGAAATCAGATAGTCTTATTGTTGACCTGACTCAGGAAGCCAAAGATATGGGACTGGAAATGCACAAACTTCCTCAGCTCTATGAGGTAGAGCAATACGAAGACCTGAAAAGCTTGAAAGGGCTTTTGAATATTCATTAAGGATATAGCAAGGAAACAACAAAGGTGTGGTTTAACGATGTGCCCCCAAAAAGTTAGGCACTTATTGGGGCTGTTTTTATGCTAAAAAAACAGCTTTAGAAGCTTCATAGGGACCAAAGGATAAGAGTCGAGGGGAACGCAGCTGGTAGTCATGGAATGTATATTTTGAGGTTTAGGGAGTCTTTACCTCACTGTGGAGACACAATTTCCGTTAAAGCTGTATTCTATAGGATAGATCATTCAAAAAAAACTCCCTGCCGAGACAGGGAGTTTTCATCGAATTAACAAACTTGTTAAATAAAACTAAACTACTGTTATTCACAGAATTCAGCGTCTTCTACGTTCTCAAAGAAAGAACGATCTTTTCTTGGTAAGTTAGATTTACCCATTAGGAATTCATCCACCTTTACAGCTGACTCCCTTCCTTCAGAAATTGCCCATACTACTAGAGACTGTCCTCTTCGCATGTCACCTGCTAGGAAAACTTTCTGGTTAGTACTTTGATATTCTTTGGATTTAGGAAGTGAATTTTCCATTGCCTCTACACCGAATGCATCAAGCAGACCATTTTGCTTAGGACCAGTATATCCGATGGCCAATAATGCAAGGTCACAAGGAACGGTTCTCTCAGTACCTTCAATTTCGAAGAACTGCATTCTACCATTTTCCTCTTTCCATTCGATGTCCACCAAGGTAAGACCGGTAACTTGGCCTTGTTCATCTTTCGTGAACTCTTTGGTCAATACCGACCAAACCCTATCAGCCCCTTCTTCATGAGAGCTAGAAGTTTTAAGGGTCATTGGCCATTCTGGCCAAGGATTCAAGTGAGCACGTTGCTTTGGAGGTTTAGGCAATAATTCCAACTGAGTAACAGAAGCAGCACCGTGACGGTTTGAAGTACCGATACAGTCACTTCCTGTATCACCACCACCAATTACGATTACATGCTTACCTTTAGCGGAAATAGGGTTTGGAGTATCTCTTTCTCCACTAACCACTTTATTTTGTTCTCCAAGGAATTCCATGGCGAAGTGAACGCCATTGGCTTCTCTTCCTTTGATTTTAAGATCTCTTGGCTCTTGAGCACCAGTGGAAAGTACTACTGCATCAAAGTCTTTAAGGATACTTTCTGCTTTTGTAGTATCGATTTCAGTGCCAGTAGCGAAGATTACACCTTCATCTTCCATCAGCTTAACACGACGGTCGATCACCCATTTCTCCATTTTGAAATCAGGGATACCATATCTAAGTAGCCCACCTACTTTTTGGTCTTTCTCAAATAAGGTTACTTCATGACCAGCCTGGTTTAATTGGTCAGTAGCTGCAAGTCCTGCTGGACCTGCACCGATAACTGCCACTTTTTTGCCTGTTCTGGTTTCTGGGGATTTTGGAGTGGCTAGGCCCAATTCATAGGCTTTCTCTGCTATATTTTTCTCAATCAATTCAATGGCAACAGGATCCTTGTTGATACCTAGCACACAGCTGGCCTCACAAGGTGCAGGACAGATCCTTCCTGTGAATTCAGGGAAGTTATTGGTACCCCTTAGGATGTCAAAAGCTTCACCCCATTCTTTACGGTAAACTGCGTCATTGAATTCAGGGATTACATTTCCCAGTGGGCATCCCTGATGACAAAAAGGGATACCACAGTCCATGCATCTTGCAGCCTGATTATTTAGTTTTTCAGGGGCAATAGGATGATGGATATCATTATAATCACCAACCCTTTCTTTCGGGTCTCTATTGTCTTCTAACTCTCTTTTATATTTAAGGAATCCGTCTTTCGCTCCCATCTTACACTAAAGTTTTTGATTGTTCTTCTTGTTTTAACGCTCTTTGCTTAAGTACAGCTTTGTAATCTCTTGGCATTACCTTGATGAATTGCTCCTTCTCGGTATCCCAGTTTTCTAGGAATTTAGCCGCCAAGCTACTGTTGGTGTACTTAAGGTGAAGTTCGAGTTCTTTCTTGATGATATCGAAATCTTCTTTTTCCAATGGATCCAAATCGACCATTTCCTGGTTGATATGTTTCACATTGTCCTTGAGTAAGTAGGCGATACCACCGCTCATACCTGCTGCAAAGTTTCTTCCGATTTCACCAAGGTTGATCACCTGACCACCGGTCATGTATTCACAACCGTGATCTCCGATACCTTCTACTACTGTTTTCACGCCTGAGTTTCTTACGCAGAAACGTTCTCCACCCTTACCGTTTATGTAAGCGTGTCCAGAAGTGGCACCATAGAAGGCTACGTTACCGATGATGATGTTTTCCTCAGCTTTGAAGTTTGCGTTTCTGCTAGGATAGATCACCAACTGACCACCTGAAAGGCCTTTACCAAAATAGTCATTGGCTTCACCTTCTAACTCGAATGTTACTCCTTTGGTCAGGAATAAGCCGAAACTTTGTCCTGCCGAACCCATAAACTTATAGTGGATAGTGTCATCCGGTAAACCTGGGCTTCCATAAATCTTAGAGATTTCGTTGGAAAGCATGGCACCTACCGAACGGTCTATGTTTTTAATTTGGAAATTCTCCTTAACAGGATTGGCTTGCTCAAGTGCTGGAAGGGCAGCTTTGATCAGCTTTCTGTCCAATACTTTCTTCAATTTGAAATCCTGGTCGATTTGCTTGTAGATACCTACATGCTCTGGAACTTCGACCATATGGAAGATTGGGCTTAGGTCTAGTTTATCCCACTTCCAGTGATTCAAATGTCCTGTAGATTTCAATACGTTAGACTGACCAACCATTTCGTTGACCGTTCTGAAACCTAGGGAAGCCATGATCTCTCTCAAATCTTCAGCAAGGAACTTGAAGAAGTTTACGACGTGATCAGGATTACCTGTAAATAGTTTTCTTAATTCAGGGTTTTGGGTAGCAATACCTACTGGACAGGTGTTCAAGTGACATTTTCTCATCATGATACATCCTTCCACTACCAATGCTGCAGTAGAGATACCCCATTCTTCAGCACCTAAAAGGGCTGCAATGGCCAAATCCTTACCCGTTCTTACCTGACCGTCAGTTTGTAGGGTTACTCGACTTCTTAGGTTGTTTTTCACCAAGGTTTGGTGAGCTTCAGCCAAACCAAGTTCCCAAGGTAAACCTGCGTGTCTGATAGAACTCAATGGAGAAGCACCAGTACCACCGTCAGCACCTGAAATCAAGATAACATCAGATTGTGCTTTGGCTACCCCAGCAGCTACTGTACCTACACCAGCTTGAGAAACCAGTTTTACGTTTATACGGGCTTTTCTGTTGGCATTTTTCAAGTCATAGATCAACTGAGCCAAATCCTCAATAGAGTAAATATCGTGGTGAGGAGGAGGAGAGATAAGTCCTACACCAGGAGTAGAGTGTCTTACACGTCCGATCCAGTCATCCACTTTGTGACCTGGAAGCTGTCCACCTTCACCAGGTTTCGCTCCCTGAGCCATTTTAATTTGCAATTCTTCGGCATTGGTTAGGTAGTTACTGGTTACACCAAATCTACCGGAAGCCACCTGCTTGATAGCTGATCTTTCCCAATCACCATTTTCTTTTCTTTCGAAACGGATTTCATCTTCTCCACCCTCACCACTATTGGATTTTGCACCAATACGGTTCATGGCAATAGCCAAGGTAGAGTGTGCCTCGTGAGAAATAGAACCGAATGACATGGCACCCGTAGCGAAACGCTTCATGATTGCTTCAGCTGGCTCTACTTCCTCGATAGGAATAGAAATTCTTTTCTTGAACTCAAATAATCCCCTGATGGTAAGGGCATCTTTGGTTTGATTATTTACTTTCTCAGCAAACTTTTTGTACAATGTGTAGTCATTGTTTGCTGTGGATTTTTGTAACAAATGGATGGTTTCAGGATTGAAAAGGTGTTTTTCACCTCTTCTCTTCCACTGATAAACTCCACCGGTTTCTAATCTTGGACTTTCAGATCCATAAGCTGCGTTATGTCTGGTAAGTACCTCCTCTGCCAATTCGTCAAAGGAAACGCCACTGATTCTACTGATAGTCCCTTTGAAACATCTTTCGATTACTTCTGGGCCCAAACCAACTGCCTCGAAAATCTGGGCACTTTGGTAAGACTGAAGGGTACTGATCCCCATTTTAGAAAGGACTTTCAATAAGCCTTTTCCAATGGCATCCTGATAGTTTTCAAAAAGCTCTTTCTCTTCGAATTTCTTGGAAAGCTGTTCGGTTTCATTAAGGTGAACAAGTGTTTCAAGTGCCAAATAAGGATTGACTGCACTGGCACCATAACCAACAGCAGTGGCAAAGTGGTGCGTTTCTCTGATATCACCCGCTTCAGCAATAATACCTACTTTGGTTCTTAATTTCATATTCACCAGGTGATGATGAACACCACCAATGGCCAATAATGAAGGTATTGGCGCAACACCTTCATAGGTGTTTCTATCGGAAATGATCAGGACATTATAGCCTTCGTGGATAGCATCAACGGCTTCTTGACAAAGGGTGTCCAATGCTTCCAGCATTCTGCCGGGTTTATGGTCAGCTTTGAAATGAGCAAAAAGTGTTTTTGATTTATATCCTTTCTTCTCTAAATTTTTGATTTTTTCCAAATCCTCATTCAACAATACCGGCTGGGAAATATGAATCTGTCTGGTGTGTTGAGGGCTTTCTTCAAGGATATTATAACCTTCACCGATTCTGGTGAATAAAGACATCACCAATCTTTCCCTGATAGGATCAATAGGCGGGTTACTTACTTGGGCAAATAGCTGCTTGAAGTAATTGGAAATATGTTGGCTTTGCTTGGAAAGGACAGCTGGAGGCGTATCAGCCCCCATCGAACCAAGTGGTTCATATGCGGTGTCTCCCATTGGAGCCAAGATAGTGTTGACATCTTCAGTCGTATAACCAAAGACAGTTTGTCTTTCTTTGATGTTTTGGGTGTTGTAAGGTTGAGAAAGTACCTTAGGAGTAGGCATCAGTCTCAGTTTAAGCCTTTCTTTTCTTACCCAAGTGTCATAAGGTTTGTTTTCACAAACTTCTGCTTTAACTTCCTCATCGAACATCACTTTGCCTTTTTCAAGGTCAGCCATGATCATCCTTCCTGGGCTAATTCTACCTTTTTCAGTTACAGTGGCTTCCCTGATAGGTAAAGCACCTGCTTCAGAAGAAAGAATCAATCTATCATCAGAAGTAGTGAAATAACGAAGTGGTCTTAAACCATTTCTATCCAAAGTAGCACCTAATGACTTTCCATCTGTGAACAATAAGGCTGCAGGACCATCCCATGGCTCCATCAATGCGGCGTGGAACTTATAGAATGCCTTCTTGGCCTTGTCCATAGATTTATTGTCCTGCCAAGCTTCCGGTACCAACATCATCATTACATGTGGTAAGGATCTTCCGCTAAGGGTCAACAATTCCACCATTGCATCCAGGTTAGCTGAATCCGAATAAGTAGAATTGGTGATTGGCATTAATTTATCTAATTCTTCATCATTGAATAGTTCAGATTTCATCAAAGCTTCCTTGGAACGCATCTTGTTCAGGTTACCTCTGATGGTGTTGATTTCACCATTGTGGGATAGGTACCTGAATGGCTGTGCCAATCTCCAGTTAGGGAATGTATTGGTAGAGAACCTTGAGTGAACTAATGCAAGTGCAGAAGTGATTTTATTGTTTTGAAGATCTTTATAGAAGGCAAGTACTTGGTCTGTTCTCAACTGTCCTTTATAGATAAGGGTGTTGGAACTGAAACTTGCAAAATAGAATGATCTGTTAACTCCTGGGACGGTTGAGTTGATCACCTTTGTGGCATAGTTTCTTAGTACATAAAGCTTTCTTTCTAGTGCTTTGCCCACTAGACCTTCTTTATGTTTTACAAAAAGCTGCTCAATATTTGGCATTACTTCTAAAGCGCCTGAGCCTGGCACAGTTTCATCCACAGGGACTTCTCTGTATCCGATAAGCTCAAAATCCATTTCTTCCAGGATTTTATTGAGCAGTATTTTTGATTTTTTATGTAGTTGTTTGTTCTTAGGAAAAAATGTCATGCCCACTCCATAGCTACCCTCTTCAGGTAGTTCGAAGCCAGCACGGTGAGTCACCTCCTTCATAAAATCATGTGGTACCTGAATCAAAATACCCGCTCCATCACCTGTTTTAGGATCACTGCCTCTTCCTCCTCTATGCTCCATATTGCTCAGCATAAAGAGCGCATCACTTATCGTCTCGTGGCTTTTGTTGCCCTTCACATTGACCACAGCGCCTATCCCACAGGCGTCGTGCTCAAACTGTGAATGGTATAATCCTTCATTCATAGTTAGTGTTATTTAAATAGGTTTGTAAATTCGATTGAATAAATTACAAAGAATTTTTCTTTTTTTAAAATCTCGGCAACAAAAGAACGAAAAAAATACATTAATAACCAAATTTGCCTATGATTTTTACAATTATTAAAATAGAAATTTGGAGAGCGTTATCGCTTACTATTTGTAATTTTATGTAAGATTGTCTGAAATGAGTTAAAAATATTATCTGTTTTTTTGATAATTACGTAAAAATACTCAAAACAGGTTTGAAAAAATGAATTTCCAATTGTTTTCTTGCAAATGAAAAAATATTGGGCTAATCCATTAAGAATTCAAGTTTAATGGCAAATTTTTGAAAATATGTGAAAAATATGGTAATCCTTTAACTTGTGTACTTCTTTTAAATTGGTTTTTAATATTTGCTAGTTTTTATACGGGTATTAATCCTCATTATGGGATAAATCTCCTGTTTCTTGAGGGCTCATATAAACCTTTACTTTTTTGATTCTTTTTGCGTCTACAGCTAATATGGTGAAAGTGAATTTTTCAAATTGAATCTTAGACCCGTTGTTGGGGAGCTTCCGGTTGAGTTCCAATAATAATCCGCCAAGAGATTCGCTGTCTCCTTTTACTTCGTCAAAGGACTGTGGATCTAGTTCAAGTCTTTTGCAGAAATCGTTAAGAGAAACCTTTCCTTCAAAAACGTGGGTATTGTCATCGATTTGCTTGTACAACAAATTGTCAGCATCGTCAAATTCGTCATTGATCTCTCCAATGATTTCCTCGATTAGATCCTCCAAAGTGACAAGTCCAGAGGTTCCGCCGTATTCATCCACCACGATTGCCATGTGGACTCTTTTGTTTTGGAAGTCCTTTAGCAGGGCATCCACCTTTTTGTTTTCAGGTACAAATAATCCTTTTCTGGTAAGCGTTTGCCACTGGAAGTCTTCTTCCTTTTCTATATGTGCCAATAGATCTTTTATATAGAGTATGCCCTCTATATTGTCTATGGTCTCTTTATAAACGGGAATTCTTGAGTAACCACTTTTGTTGATTTTGTCCATGAGTTCATGGAAGTCCATTTCTACGTCTACAGCGGTGATGTCCATTCTTGAGCACATGACCTGTTTTACTGATAAGGTGCCAAAATTTACTATGCCTTTGAAAATATCTTTTTCGCCTTCTGTGGTGTGTTCTGAGGTGATTTCTAGTGCTTGGTGAAGTTCATTTACCGAAAGGGTATAGCCTTTCCTTTCAATCCTTCTCTCAATAATATTGCTGATGGTCATCAGAAATGAAGAAAGAGGAGCTAAAGCTATGGAGAAAAAGTTTAATGATTTGGCCATGAACTTTGAGAAACTCACGCGGGCATTGTTGGCATATACTTTTGGCACTATCTCACCAAAAAAGACAATAGCAAAGGTAACTCCTACTGTTTGTATCAGGATAATGATAATGCCTGTGGCATCAGTGCCAAAAAGGTTTAATGTGAAAAAGGTGGTTAAGGTGACAATACCAATATTGATAAGATTGTTCAGGATCAATATGGTGCTTAGGAGCTTTTGAGGAGCTTCTATAAGCTTAATGACTAATTCTGAGTTTTCTTCTGATTCATTGTTTAACTCTCCCAGGTCATCATGGGACAGAGAAAAATAAGCCACTTCGGAACCTGAAACCAGTGCCGAAGCCATTAACAGAATTAGAAAAATGAGGCTGTTTATTATGATATAGCTAGCTGAAATCTGATTAATTTCAGCTAGCATTGACAAACTCGGGTATGGATCGTCCATTAAATGATTCAAATATTGTTATGCAAAATTAATGATTTATCCATTAGGATTCTAATCTGATCTAAATTAGAAAGGAAGATCGTCGTCTCCTTCATCTATATTGGCGTTTGAAGAAGGCATTGATGCTGCTTGTGGACTGTTTGAACTAGTCTTACTCATGGTGTTTGGATTAGCGCTAGGTTGGCTGCCACCGCCGCCACCTTCAGTATTTCTGGATCCCAGCATGGTGAAGCTGAGTACCCTGATTTTAGTTCTTTTTCTATTGTTGCCCTGTTCGTCCTGCCAAGTGTCTGATTTGATTTTTCCTTCCACAAAGATCTGACTGCCTTTTCTTAAGTATTGCTCGGCGATTTTTGCCTGTCCGTCCCAAAGTTCAAGATCGTGCCATTCGGTATTTTCTACTCGATTGCCATTTCTATCCTTATAGGCTTCCGTTGTAGCTAGGGTCAGGTTGGCTACCACACTGCCACTTTCCAAGTGCCTTACTTCTGGATCTTTACCTAGGTTGCCTACTAATATTACTTTGTTTACACCTGCCATAGTTTAATTGATAATTAATTGTTGCTTAAATGCGTATAGTTAAAATTAAGGATTATTTTTTATCGTTCAAATATCGAACAATCAGTTTTGGCTTGCCCAAAGCTTCTAGTTCTTCTGGATCTCTGAGAAGGAAGCCTTTATGTTCGGCCCAGTCCTCCAAGGCTTTTTCATAATCGCTGGAGATTTTAAACGAAACAAAGTTTGAAAAAATTTTTTGATGAGTCAGTATATGTTTATAAGTCTTTTCGCTTTCAAAGTGGATTGTAGGCTTAAATGCTTGAAGTTCATGAAACAATTTTGATTCTTCAGGATCTATTTTTTCTGGTGATTGAAATTCCTCCAAAGGAAAATCTGTCAAGCCTTCCCAGATGTCTTTTGGGCCTCTCGTTTTTGTGATGGTTTTGCCTTTACATTCTATGTCATAGTATAAAAATGCCCTTGTGCTGATCTTTACCTTATTTTTCTTGACAGGAAGTTTTTCTACCGCATTATTATTATAGGCGTAGCATCCAGCTTGTAATGGGCAGTTATTACAATCGGCTTTTTTGGGCGTGCACTGGAGGGCACCGAATTCCATGATGGCTTGATTGTATTCATCGGGATGTTCTGATGAAATGGCTTTATTGGCCAAAGCTTGGAAGACTTTTTTGCCTTCATTGCTGCTGATATCTGTTTCTATTCCAAAGTATCTGCTGAGTACGCGAAAGACATTTCCATCCACTACTGCTACTTTTTCTTTGAAGGCAAAAGAAGCAATTGCTGCAGCGGTGTATTGACCTATTCCTTGTAGCTTAAGAAGGTTTTTATAGTCTCGGGGGAATTGTCCCGAGTGGTTTTCCACTACCTGTTTTGCACATTTATGGAGGTTTCTTGCCCGGCTGTAATAGCCTAAGCCTTGCCAAAGCCTTAAAATTTCTTCCTGGGGACTGGCGGCCAAATCCTCTACATTGGGATAATTTTCAATGAATTTTTGGAAATATGGCAAGCCTTGCGCTACCCTTGTTTGTTGAAGAATTATTTCTGAAAGCCAAATGATGTATGGGTTTTGGGTGTTTCTCCAAGGCAGATCTCTTTTATTTTCTGGATACCATTGGAGCAGTTTTTTGGAAAAATGGTTGAAATTCAAAGCTTTTGAAATTTTTTCTGGAATCTTTTCGTTGAACAAAAGACGCTAATTTTCTTCATTTTGTTTTTATATTGAAAAGCATCATTTAAATTTGCAGTCCCAAAATTAGTTGGTTAATAGATTGTTAAGCAATTTAATCAAATTAAAATTTAAATACAGTGACTAAAGCAGAGGTAATTACCAAGATTTCGGACAAGACAGGAATTCAGAAGGACGATGTGACTCAAACCATTGAAGCGTTTTTCAAGGTGGTGAAAGATTCCATGTCTGAGGGAGAGAATATTTATGTGAGAGGTTTCGGTAGCTTCATCAATAAGAAGCGTGCTAAGAAAATCGCCAGAAACATTTCAAAAAACACTGCTATCGTGATCGATGAGCACTATGTTCCGGCTTTCAAGCCATCAAAAGTCTTCATTGACAAAATCAAGAACAGCAAAAAAGTTAAAGAAGTAGCTTTCCAAGATTAATCCTTAGAAGTTTCTGATTTATGAAAAAGTCGCAAATCATTCTTGTCGTAGCTGTAGTTGTCGCTATTGGTGTCTTGTACTCCCTGCCAAGGGTAGTAGTGGATAACTCAGAAGAAGGTCAAAATATGGCGCAGCAAGGTGATGCGACTTCTGAACCGGTTACAGATGCCCACAATGCAAGTGTGTCCGATTCAGACAAATCAACAGTTAGTGGTCTGGCTGCCAAATTGAAAAAAGAAGAAAGTAAAGAAAAATTTGCTATCTTTGCAGATTCACTGGCCTCTATCTATTCAGATGCTGGGATGTATGATAGTGCCGCCTATTATCAAGGGTTAAGCGCTGACAGGTTTCCGGACAATGAATCTCTGGAGAAGGCTGGAAATGCCTATTATGAGGCGTTTGGTTTTGCAATGGACCAGGATAAGATGGTCTATCTAGCCGAACAGACCAGGTCTTATCTAAATCAGGTTTTGGAAGATAATCCTGAAAGACTTGATTTAAAAACAAAAGTGGCCATGACACACGTGTCATCCACAAACCCTATGCAGGGTATTATGATGCTTAGAGAGGTGCTTGAGCAGGACCCTCAAAATGAAGAAGCCCTATTTAATATGGGTGTTTTATCCATGCAGTCTGGTCAATATAAAAAGGCTGTGGAGCGTTTTGAAGATTTAATCGGTCACCATCCAGGAAATGTTCAAGGTCAGTTTTATCTGGGCGTGAGCTATTTCGAAGCTAAGCAGAAAAATAAAGCAAAAAAACAGTTTCAGCTGGTAAAGGACATGACAGAGGATCCTATGATCATCTCAAGTGTAGATAACTATCTGGGGCAATTATAAAAGTATTGTTAAACTTAAATCCATAAGATTATGCCTTGCGGTAAAAAAAGAAAAAGACATAAGATCGCTACGCACAAGCGTAAGAAAAGACTTAGAAAAAACAGACATAAGAAGAAGTAATACACTTCTTCTTTTATAGTTTTTACACAAGAACGTTCATTAACATAAAGGAGACACGATTTGAGTACGGAATTAGTAATTGATTCTGCTCAAAACAGTAGTCGAATAGCCCTTTTGAAAAACAAAGGACTGGTGGAGCTTCATTCTGATGAAGAGAATAACCAGTTCAAAGTGGGGGATATGTACCTGGGATCTGTCCGTAAAATCGTCAATGGGCTCAATGCAGCTTTTATTGATGTAGGATATGAGAAAGATGCATTTTTGCATTATCAGGACCTCGGACCAAAAGTGAAGAGTCTGATCAAATATACCAAACAGATCAGAAACAATCATTCCGAGCATCCCACACTTAAAGGGTTTGAGCTAGAACCTGAGATAGAAAAGCTGGGGAAAATTTCCCAAGTCCTTTCTAAAAATAATCAAATTTTAGTTCAGGTTGTAAAGGAGCCGATCTCTACGAAAGGCCCGCGACTATCCTGTGAGCTCTCCCTAGCCGGTCGTTATTTGGTACTGGTGCCCTTCTCTAATTCAGTCAACGTATCCAAAAAGATCCGTAAAGCAGAAGAAAGAAGAAGGCTTGCCAGGCTTATCACTTCCATCAAGCCTGCCAATTTTGGTGTCATCATTAGAACAGTTGCTGAGGGCCAGTCCGTTACTGAACTGGACAAGGACCTCAGAAATTTGGTGAACAGTTGGGAGGATGGGATGAAGAAGTTGATGAAAGCCAAAAGTAAAGACAAGGTTATCGGAGAAATGAGCATGGCCAGCTCTATTATAAGAGACCTGCTCAACGAATCATTCGATGCAATCACGGTAGAGGATGAATTAGTCTATGATCAGATTCGGTCTTATATCAGATCGATCGCCCCTGAAAAGGAAAAAATTGTTAAACTTTACAACGGTAAAGCCAAGCTATTTGAAAGTTTTGGAATTGAAAAGCAGATCAAGAGCCTGTTTGGACAATCGGTAAGTCTTCCGCATGGCGGATACCTAATTATAGAACATACCGAAGCGCTTCACGTTATCGACGTAAACAGCGGGAATAAGTCCAACCAAGAAAGCGACCAGGAAACAACGGCATTGAAAACCAACCTGGTGGCTGTCAAAGAAATTGCCAGACAGCTTCGCCTCCGAGATATGGGAGGGATTATAGTCATTGACTTCATAGATATGAAGAAGGCCGAAAACAAAAGGGCCGTATATGACGCAATGAAGGCTGAGATGAAGGATGATAGGTCCAAGAATACAGTATTGCCATTGACCAAGTTTGGGTTGATGCAGATCACTAGGCAAAGAGTAAGACCTGAAGTGAATATTGTGACCAAAGAAACCTGCCCTGCATGTAATGGGACAGGAAAAATCCAAGCCTCTATTTTGGTAGCTGATAAGCTGGAGAGAGATCTTGAGTATACTGCTGTACATCAAAACTTAGCCAATATTAAAATTGGATTGCACCCATACCTTCATGCTTATTTTACCCAAGGTATGATTTCCAGAAGGGTAAAGTGGTTTTTTAAATATTTCAAATGGGTAAAACTGATCAAAGATTCTTCATTACCAGTGACGGAGTATAAATTCCTGGATGAAACAGGAGAAGAAATAGAACTTACGATTAAAGAGGGGGCTGAATAGTCCCTTCTTTTTTTATGCGTGCTTATTTTTTTCAGCTATCAATTTTATTCCGTTTAAGGTGAGTTCTCTGTCCACACGATCAAATTCATTTTCCAAATTTTTGAGGATCTCGGAAAGACCTCCTGTTGCAATGATCTTGATGTCTTGGTCCATTTCTTTGCGGATAGCTTCAATCATTCCTTTTACTAGTCCCGTATAGCCGTATAATATGCCTGCCTGTATGGAATGAGTGGTGTTTTTTCCAATTGCTGATTTTGGCATCTCTAGTTTGACTTCAGGAAGTTTTGAGGTGTTTCTGAATAAAGATCCAATGGCGGTTTTCAAACCCGGAACAATATTTACCCCCATAATTTTTCCTTGGCTATCGATGATGGTAAATGTGAGGGCTGTACCGAAGTCGATGACCATACAGGCAGTTTCGAAATAGTCGTAAGCTGCTGCTGCATTGGCCATAAGGTCAGTACCCATTTCTGCTGGCCTTGAAGTTGATACAGCTATTTTAGCATAACTTCTTTCGTTGATTAAATGTGGGCTTTTGTCGAAGAAGGTTTTTGAAAACTGTACCAGTGTCTGGCTTATTTCAGGAACAACCGAGCTGATCCCAATAGCATTTATTTCATTGGCTTTTAGCCCGCTTTCTAGGAAATTGAATTGAATGTTTTTTACTAGGTAATTTAGAGATAGGTCTCTTTTGGTTTCTAAGCGAAATTCATGGGTCCACTTTTGTACATTTGAATCGTACAATCCAAAAACTATATTCGAATTTCCAGCATCTATAGATAAAAACATATTTCTTGTATGGGTCTGTTATGTCGGGGTAATATATCTTCAGAAATATAACTGAGCAATTTAAATCTAGTATGTCTATTTGCCAAAAGGAAGGAAGTCTTTAGTTCTTTTTGCTTTTTTTTCTAATTTCGAGACATGTATACGATCAGAGAAGGAAAAAAAGAAGACTTGCCAAGGATTTTTGAATTGATCGAAGAACTGGCATTGTATGAGAAAGCTCCCGAAGAAGTGACCAATACGGTTAAAATGATGGAGGAAGATGGTTTTGGAGCAAATCCTGTGTACGGTTTTTTTGTTTTGATAAAAAATAGTACTGAGGAAATTATCGGAACAGCTATATACTATTATAGGTATAGTACCTGGAAGGGAAAGAGGTTGTACTTGGAAGATTATATAGTAACCGAAAAGGAAAGAGGAAAGGGAGCAGGAAAATTACTTTTTGAAAGGGTGATGCAAAAGTCGCTGGAAGATAATTGTACCGGGATGATGTGGCAGGTCTTAGATTGGAATGATCCCGCAATAAACTTTTATAAAAAATATAATGCTGATATTGAAGGTGGTTGGTTCAATTGCCATTTACAATCTGGAGAGATTGAAGAAATGTTGGCATCTAAATAAAAGTAAAGCCCCGACTGGGGCTTTCTTATTTTATACTTCTTGAAGTAAGGAGCGGAATATTGCATATCTGTCCTTGAATGATTTTTGGAAATCTTCTTGATGGGCCTGTAAAAATTTGGTTTGGTATTCGTATACTTTTTCCATGCTGTCTGTGAAGTATTGAATTGAATAGTTTACTCCACCATCATGAGGTTCGTGCATTAACTTGAAAAATTTATTGTCATTGAAGATTCCTGTGGCCATAACAGAGGGGATATGCTCTTCCTTCATCCATTTTATCCATTGCTGCTCTACCTCCTGGTCAATATTTACAGTGATATTATATAAAATCATACTCATTTGTTTTGTTTAAATTTGGGTAATAAAGAGTAAACAAAAATATTTTTATTTACTTTGTTACAAAAATAGGAATAATCCCTAGAAAGCACTTTTAACTTGTTGACAAATAAGAAAAAGTGAACATATTAAGTCACTCGATAAACATTTTAAATTAAAACTGGTTATTCATTTAATGGTGATAAATGCAATTTTGTTTGTGGTAATAGGCTTCTTGTTGATGGAGTTTTGTGGTTGGTTTATTCATAAATACCTAATGCATGGTGTTTTGTGGAAAGTGCATAAAACACATCATGAGCCAAGCAAAGGGCCTTTTGAATTGAATGATATATTTTCATTGTTATTTGGCGGGGTTTCAATCCTTCTAATGTGGAAGGGATTTGGTGATTTGGATTATAGGTTTTGGATGGGAGTGGGAATCAGTTTGTATGGTCTAAGTTATTTTCTTTTGCACGATGTGTTGATTCATAGAAGGAGCAAGTGGTTAGCAAGGCCTAAGAAGGGGATTTTTATTGGGATTTTCAGGGCGCATCAGGCGCACCATGCCAATAACCAGAAAAAGGGAGCAGAAGCTTTCGGTTTGTTTGTAGTGCCATGGAAGTATTTTAAAGAAGGGAAGAAATGAGTAGTTATTCAATTAAGGATCTAGAACATCTCTCAGGGATAAAAGCGCATACCTTAAGGATATGGGAGCAGCGGTATGATTTGTTGCATCCTAAGCGTACCGAAACTAATATTCGTTATTATGATGATGATGATCTGAAGCTCATTCTAAATGTAGCCTTATTAAACAATAATGGTGTCAAGATCTCAAAGATAGCCAAAATGAGTTCCGATGAGGTTCGGTTGAAGGTGGTGGAGTTAACAGAGGGGGTGATGGCTCATGAAGATCAGATATATGCGCTTACGGTTGCGATGATAGAAATAGATGAGGAGCGATTTGATAAGGTCTTGTCCATGAATAGTAGAAGTATTGGTTTTGATGAGACCATGTTGAAGGTTATCTATCCTTTTTTGGCTAAAATTGGCATCTTATGGCAGGTTGGTTCGATTACGCCAGCACAGGAACATTTTATTAGCAATTTGATCAGGCAAAAACTAATTGTGGCCATTGACAAGTATGTTTATCAAGGTGGTGGAAAAAAATTCATGTTGTTTTTGCCAGAAGGAGAATTGCATGAGATTTCTTTGCTTTTTGCAAGTTACTTGATTAAAAGAGAGGGGCATAAGGTCATTTATTTGGGGCAAAGTACTCCACGAAATGATTTGGCGGAAGTTTATAGGTTTCATAATCCTGATTATTTGATCACTGTGATTACTACTTCTCCAGATGTACATAATTTACATGAATATTTATTGGCCCTGTCTAATCAGTTTTCCGATTGTAAAATTATCATTTCTGGTTATCAAGCATTAAGGATGAATTTCGAGCTTCCAGAGAACATATACTTGATGGAACGAATTGAAGATATAAAAGTGTTTATGGAAGAAATGAGTAATATTGCACAGGAAAAATAACGAGGCAAAATATTTTAGATTAAAAAAAGCAGGCAGAATGCCTGCTTTTTTTATATCCTTAAGGTTGTTTTGTTTAATTTAAAATAAAAAAAGATGAACAAATATTTGATTATTGTTTAATAAAAATTATATTTGATTAAACAAAATAATCAAAGGCATGACAACTTTAGAATTCAGTTACTCGCTTAACCAATATTCCAAGACACTAAAGCCTTTTGCTCTTAGGCTGACCAAGGACTTGGACGATGCTAATGATTTGCTTCAGGACACAGTCCTAAAAGCATTTACGAACAGAGATAAGTTTTCGGATGGTACGAATTTGAAGGCTTGGCTTTATACGATCATGAAAAACACCTTCATTACCAATTATCAGAAAATGGTAAGGAGGGCTACTTTTGTA
Organism: Echinicola salinicaeni; assembly: GCF_014280965.1. Lineage (GTDB taxonomy): Bacteria > Bacteroidota > Bacteroidia > Cytophagales > Cyclobacteriaceae > Echinicola > Echinicola salinicaeni. The sequence continues at coordinate 61,256 of NZ_JACODZ010000006.1, read as the reverse complement.
GATACTACCGATAATTTACACTATATTAATTCTGGTGATGTTTGCATTGAGAACAGGGCGCAAGGTGGATTTGCTTTGGAAGATATAAATGCTTGTATTGAGAATCTGGATGATGTGTATAAAGTGCCCTTTATGATGTATTTCAACGGTTATAAATATCAGGAAATTGCTGAAAAGTTAGCACTTCCCATTGGTACAGTTAAAAACCGTATTCACATCGCAAGAAAAATTCTTAAAGAGGATTTAAAGATTTATAAAGTTGACTAAGATGACGAATGATCAGGTAGTGGTAATCGGTGCAGGATTTGCTGGAATAGCTGCTGCTACTAGGTTAGCCAATCAGGGGTATAGCGTTAAGCTCCTTGAGAAGAATGATGGTCCAGGAGGTAGAGCTAGAAAATTCAAGGCAGCAGGCTTTACATTTGATATGGGGCCTAGTTGGTACTGGATGCCTGATGTATTCGAAAGCTATTTTTCCCAATTTGGGAAGAAGGTATCCGATTATTATGACTTGGTGAGGCTCGATCCTTCGTACAAGGTGATTTTTTCTGAGAATGATGAAATGAACATTCCTGCCAATTTTGAAGAATTAAAGTTACTTTTTGAACAAATTGAAGAAGGTAGTGCCCAAAAATTGGAAGATTTTCTGTCCCAAGCTGAACAAAAATACAAAGTTGGTATTCAAGAGTGGGTATACAAGCCAGGCCAGTCGATTTGGGAATTTGCACAACCTGGAATAATTAACGACCTGATAAAACTGGATATATTTCACTCCATGAAAAAGCATGTAGCCAAATTTTTTAAAAATGATAAATTGGTGCGGCTGATGGAGTTTCCCATTTTGTTTTTAGGTCAAACAGCAGAAAAGATACCTGCATTGTACAGTTTGATGAATTATGCCGATTTGGTATTGGGAACTTGGTATCCAATGGGAGGGATGCACGAAATAGTGAAGGCCATGGTGGCACTTGCAGAAGAAAAAGGGGTTGAATTTGTGTATAATGCAGATGTCTCCCATCTTCAAATTAAAGATGGGGCCGTGTTATCAGTTTTTTTAAAGGATGGAAGCAAAGTGCCTGCGGATATAGTTATAGCAGGAGCAGATTACCATCATGTGGATTCAGCCCTTCTGCCTCCAGAATACAGTAATTATTCTGAAAAATATTGGGATAAGCGCGTCTTGGCACCATCGAGTTTGATTTTTTATTTGGGTGTGGATAAGAAATTGTCAGGCCTTCATCATCATAATTTATTTTTCGACGAGGTATTAGAGCCACATGCTAAGGCCATATATGAAAATCCTGATTGGCCGGAAAAGCCACTCTTTTACGTGTGTGCACCATCTGTAACTGATCCTTCAGTAGCTCCTGAGGGGAAAGAGAATTTGTTTGTGTTGATTCCGCTTGCTCCTGGCTTGGAGGATACAGAGGAACATAAGGAGAAATATTATCACCTAATTATGGATAGACTTGAAAAGCTTACTAATCAATCTATCCGCGAACATGTAATATTTAAAAGAGCTTATGCGCAGAGTAATTTTATTGAAGATTATAATGCTTTCAAGGGAAATGCGTATGGTTTAGCCAATACACTGGGGCAGACGGCTCTGCTTAAGCCAAAAATTAAAAACAAAAAACTGAAGAATCTCTATTATACAGGGCAGTTGACAGTGCCAGGCCCAGGGGTGCCTCCTTCACTGATTTCCGGGCAGGTTGTAGCTCATGAGATTATTAAAAATCATTTTTCAAAAGCTCATCAAAACTAGACATATGGACGCTTTAAACTTATATCATAATACGACATTGGAATGCAGTAAACTGGTAACCCGTCGCTATAGCACATCTTTTAGTTTGGGAATTAGGGTGATGGATGAGAAGTTTCATATGCCTATTTATGGGATATATGGTTTTGTAAGGTTTGCAGATGAGATTGTGGATACTTTTCATCACAAGGATAAAGGCTATCTTTTGGAAAAATTTAGAACAGACACCTATGAAGCCATTGATCAGCAGATCAGCTTAAACCCTATATTGCATGCTTTTCAAATGGTCGTTCATCAATATGGGATTGAAAAGGATCTGATAGATGCTTTCTTAAATAGTATGGCCATGGATTTGGATTTTAGTACTTATAGTGATGATAGGTATAAAGAGTATATCTATGGGTCTGCAGAGGTAGTGGGCTTGATGTGCTTGAAGGTGTTTTGTGAAGGTGATCAAGAAGCCTATGAAGAATTAAAATCTCCAGCTTGTAAGTTGGGCTCAGCTTTTCAAAAAGTCAATTTCCTGAGGGATATAAAAAGTGATTTTGAAGAAAGAGGAAGAGTGTATTTTCCAGGAGTCGACTATCAAACCTTCGACAGTACCATGAAAAAGGTGATTGAAGCAGATATAGAAAAGGATTTTGAGGATGCGTATGAAGGAATTATGCGATTGCCAGTAGGAGCTAAAATAGGGGTTAAAATTGCCTATTTGTATTACCTTAATCTTTTCAGGAAAATTAAAAAACTTGAACCAAAGACCATTACCCTTAGAAGGGTTAGGGTTCCTAATATCAAAAAACTATCACTTCTAATGAGCATTTATTTTGGTACAAAACTAGGTTTCGAATAAGTGATTTATGGAGAAATATCTCTATTTGGCTTTGAATTTGGCCACGCTGCTACTTCCCTTATTGTGGAGTTTTGAGTCCAAGGTGCATTATTATAAAAAGTGGTTTGCCCTTTTTCCTGCAATATTAACCACAGCTTTGCTCTTTATTGTATGGGACGAGTGGTTTACTACAATGGACGTTTGGGGATTTAACCCGAGATATTTAACAGGGATCTATTTGGGAAGTCTTCCTTTCGAAGAATGCCTTTTTTTCCTGATTGTACCATTTTCAACCCTATTTATTTATGAGGTGCTTCAATATTATTTGGAGAAGGATTATCTGGCCAAGATAGCGAGACCCTTTACATTAGTTTTGGTGATTGTGTTGGTATTGCTAGGTCTAATGAATTTAGAAAGATGGTATACAAGTGTTAATTTTTTGTTTGTGGCGGTGCTGATCCTGGTCCATTACTATTATTTTGGTCTAAGGATTTTGGGTAGATTTTACCTCTTTTATTTAGTTCATCTCATTCCCTTTTTGCTTTTCAATGGAGCATTGACGGGAGCTTTTACTCCTGAACCAGTGGTATCTTATGATAATGCAGAAAACTTAGGTTTAAGGATTATTACCATTCCGATTGAAGATTTTATTTATTCGTTGGGATTGATGTTGATGAATATCAGTATTTATGAAAAAATCAAAGAGGGCAAAACAATAGTCAAACCTAAGGGTTAATATGATATGTTGGATTTAAAAGTTCATATAGATTCAAATTCTGGTTTTTGCTTTGGCGTAGTATATGCCATTGAAATGGCCGAGGATATTCTCAATGAGGAAGGACATTTATATTGCCTAGGAGATATTGTGCATAATGATGAAGAGGTGAAAAGGTTGGTAGCTAAAGGTTTGAAGATTATCGATCATGAGAAGTTGAAAGATTTGACTGGTGAAAAGGTGTTGATTAGGGCGCATGGTGAGCCTCCTTCAACTTATGAGCTGGCCATAAAGAATGATTTGACCTTGGTAGATGCAAGCTGTCCTGTGGTTTTAAAATTGCAAAACCGAATAAAAAATTCCTATGATAGGAAGGACAAGATATATATTTATGGAAAGCACGGTCACGCCGAGGTAGAGGGCTTGCTTGGACAAACGGCTAATGAGGCCGTCGTTTTTCAAGACATTACGGAGTTGGATTTGGAGAATATGCCAGAACGTATCACACTATTTAGCCAAACTACTAAGAGTACCGATAAGTTTTATGAAATAAATCGTATTCTTAAGGAAAGGGGGATTGCAGTTCAAACTAATGATACCATTTGTAGGCAGGTTTCCAATAGAGATAAGGAATTGCGAAAATTTGCAGCATCTTATGACAAGATAGTTTTTGTAAGTGGAAGTAAGTCCAGTAATGGAAAAGCATTATATGAAGTTTGCAGGCAGAAAAATCCTGATACATTTTTTGTTTCCCATTCGGATCAGCTGGATAGCTCATGGTTTACCACTGGTGATTCCGTTGGAGTGTGTGGTGCGACTTCCACTCCAATGTGGCTGATGGAAGATGTTAAAAAGGCTTTGCTTCTTTATTAAGTTTCCTTTTTTGCTATGGGCAGATTACCTTAGTCATATGATGAAATCCAATTCAATAAATCGTCCAGTGGGCCCGTATGGTATAATGATCGCTTTGCTGATTATAGTCAGTTGGGCGGTTTCGATCTATTGGCTATTGACTTGGAAGCTTGATTACCAAAACCCATTTACTTATCTGGCTATTTTATTACAAATGCATTTGTATACGGGGCTGTTTATAACAGCTCATGATGCCATGCATGGTAGTGTGGCAGCTAATAAGAAGGTAAATGATGCACTTGGTTGGTTGGCAGCTATATTGTTTTCCTTCAATTTTTATTTTAGGTTGTTTCCAAAGCATCATGAGCATCACCGCTTTGTGGCTACAGGAGATGATCCTGATTATCATGAATCCCATCAATTTTGGAAGTGGTACTGGAGTTTTATCAAAACCTATATAACCTTTGGGCAATTGATACTGATGGGAATCGCTTTTCAAGGGTTGAAAATTTATTTTCCAGTGGAAAACCTGATTTTGTATTGGATGTTGCCTGCTATATTATCCACCTTTCAGTTATTTTATTTCGGGACCTACTTGCCTCACAGGGGAGAACATCATAATAAACATAAGTCTGGGACACTGCCAAAGAACCACCTTTGGGCATTTTTGTCCTGTTATTTTTTTGGATATCATTATGAGCATCATGATTCTCCAGGAACCCCATGGTGGAGACTGTGGAAAATGAAGTGATTAGAAAAATATTATTCAGTATTTCGAAATAATATTCCCCTTAATTTCAGCTATTTTTGAAGGATTTTAAGTTTAATAGTTTTTCTCCATATGTGCCAATTTATTTATAGGTCAATTAAATGTTTTCTAATTGTTCAGGCCTTCGTCGGGGTGATATTTGCTCAGGCACAAAATGATTCAAGCTCAGTAGACAATGAGCAGGTAGAAAGTAAATTTTTTAATACCGTAGACCATGTGCTCAATAAATTAAGTACAGCAACTTGGTCTTTCATCCCTGCAGTGACTTATGCTCCAGAAACCAGTTTGGGTATCGGTGCTGGTGCTATTAAGGTTTTCAAGTCCAAGAAAATGGAAGCACAGCAACTTAGGCCTTCTTCCATGCCTATTACCTTTATTTATACTTTAAAGAAGCAGGCCATTTTGGAGTTGGACCTGGATCTGTGGAAAAACTATAACAAAGATTATATCAATGCAAGATTAGAACTGACCGATTACCCCTTTAAGTTTTATGGCATAGGGAATAATACGCCTTATGATAAGCAGGAAGACTATGCAACCCGATATGCTTATTTTCACTTGAATTATATGCGCAGAATCATTCCAAATGTTTATTTCGGGCCCAGGTTGGAATTCAGAACCGATAATATTTATGAGACTCAGTTGCATGGAATGCTGGAAAGTGGGGAGGTGCCTGGTTCGGATGATCCTCGAGTCTCTGGTTTAGGACTTAAATTGAATTATGATTCAAGAGATGATATCTTTCAGCCCAGGGGAGGTTCCTTTCATCAATTCTCTTGGATGACATTCCAACCCTTTTTAGGGAGTAAATTTACCTATGATCGCTATGAGCTAGACCTGAGGAAATATATTCCAGTGGGGAAGAGGAAGATATTGGCCATGCAAGCTTGGTGGAGTTTTATAGATGGAGAGGCGCCATTTCAGCAGATGTCTTTAATCGGAGGAAGTAAGCGGATGAGGGGATATTTTGATGGTAGATATAGAGAAAAAATGGCCATGGTATATCAGGCTGAGATGAGGCTGCCTGTGTATGGAAATCTAGGAATGGTTCTTTTTGGTAATACAGGGCAAGTAGCCCATAAACTTTCCCAATATGCTTTTGATCGTTTTCATTATGGTGCTGGCTTTGGAATCCGTTATAGAATGAACGATGAAGGAATAAATATTAGGATTGATTTTGCTTTCGGTGACCAGACCGCTTTTTATTTCGGACTGAATGAAGTTATTTGATCGGTTTGTATTCCCATGAAAGCAAAAAAGATAGGCTGATTTGACCTATCTTTTTTGCTTAATTTTTACTTAGCAATTAGTCAAAAATATAACTTAAGCTAATGTGAGCGACAAAGTTTGTTTTGTCTAGCCCCGCGATAAAATATTGATTTGGGTCGTTCTCCAAATACCATTTATAATTAAGGGTATTTACATATTGGAATTTACTTGAGATAAAAAAATTATCAATTTTCCAGTCTGCTAATAGAGAGGGTACCAAGTCTATGTATTTCCTTCTATAGTCTTTTATGATCTCAAATGTGTTATAGTAGTAATCATTATTATAAACGATACGCTCCATTTGGAATCCAATTTTGTTATAATTTTTCACCCAGCTGGCTTCTAGGAAAATTACATTGCTTCCAGGTCCATTGCCAGCTCCCAGAACTTGTCCAAGATGAGTGTATCCATGACGGACGTGAGGATGGGTGTACCAGCTGTTTTCAGCAATAATGGCCTCTCTCACCGTCTGACCTGTTTGCGTCATTTCAGAGCTTATCTGTATATATGCATCATCTTTTTTCAGTGGTATCAGATTACTAAAACCAAAGGTAAAGGCCCGATTTAAATCTGGATTTACGAGGAAATTTCTTAACTGTCTGCTGTTTCCATTGGAGCCATATTCCCCATAAAATTCAAAAAGTCCACCATGACTCATCCATCTGAAGTAGCCTGAGCTTAATTGGTTTCTTTTGTCTCGATCTGTATTAACAATATTCGCGGGGCCTTTTTCTCCATTAAATATGGGCAAGTAATCAGCGAAACTGTCCATATCATTATAGTATATTTGAGAAACACTACTGTATCCTATAGAAAGCCCAGGAACCCATTTAGGCTGGTAGCTGATAGTGATGCCTGAGAGATACCTCCAGTCCTCATCCCTTTTTGGGATATAGGCTTCAGTTTGTTTATAAACAAATCCAGGGTTTGGAGGTAAATAACCTGAGTTTTTTAACTTTCCTGAGAAAATCTGCCCTTCAAAGTATCCAATTTGTGTTGCTATCGGTCTATTTGTGTGGATGGTGGCATGAAGGAATCCTGGTGCATTATTGCTCATCAATAATGAGTTCCTTTTACCTGGACCCCACCAAATATTCTCATTGGAGACCCCTATGGAAAAATCTTTATAGGTGTATTTTATATTTGATTGGCCTAAAAAGAATTTTGTATAAGACCCAGTCCCAAACCGTTCGGGGATATCGCTGGTGTTAAGCCATTCGAAATAGTCCAGCCAATGGTACCCGTCCATTTTAAGCTGAAACCCTTCGAAATCTAGGTTTTGTGCAGTTAAAAATTCTGGTTGAAACTGAATACTGATACCTTTATAAGAAGCATAAAGTCCACCACTTATGAGTGACTGGACCCCTTTATTCGGAATCATCGCGCCATCATTAGTACCAAATGAATAATTGGAATTATACTGGTTTTTAAAGAGTAGCGGCAAAATTTTGATTGTTCCTTCTCCATTTGCAAATAACTGGTGTTCTTTGACCCCATAAAGACTTTGATGAAAATCTGAGTATTCACTATCGGTTTGTATTAAATCATCAGTATTTGGTGATATAGGTCGGATATTAAATGAATAGTTCTTGTCAAAATTCCCTATAAGCTGCTGCCTTCTGAGATAGTCCTCTAGATAGGACATGTTTAAGTTGGCAGTTTGGGAATTAGCCGCAATAGGAAGAGTAAATAACAAGCAAATAATTATTGCTTTTATCTTTTCGGAGAGTTTAAGATTTGACAAAATCATCATCATTATTTAACGGTGAGCGTACTGACTTCGATTTTTGATACTGACCAACTTTCGTCGCATATCAGGGAAGGAGCATTGTCCTGTTTTAAAAGGTCCCCGCAAGTAAATTGAATCTTCGGACCTACATGACTGATTAGTTTGCTGACCCTGTATTTAGTAGTCCACTCAGGGGTGTCCTTATATTGGCAGAGACCAGGAAGCTCCTTTTCAATAGCTCCAGATTTAGGGTCATTATGTCTTCCATACGGATCGGGATAAGATTGATAAAGGCAATAGGAGGAAACACAAGGAGAATTTGAAAAGGTGGTTTTAAATATCTCCTTATAATCTACATTTAAATACCAATAGTCTGGACCACTTAAGCCTGTGGCATTACCATCCCAACTGTCATGCACTAAAAGTTCAATGACAATCCTTACTGTGTTATGTCCAGGTAGATTGTCGAGGTTTACCGTAAAAGATTCATTGCTAAAGTTTCCCAATAGGGTGTCATTTTGATAGATATGAAGTTTACCGTTTTCAATATTGGTAAGGCTGCCAGTCTTTGAAAAGTCATTGTCATAAACCAAAACATCGTCCAATAGCTGATCCTCCTGACAGGCACTTAAAAAGAATGATAGGATGAGTAGCCCAAAAAGCAAGTAGTTGGACTTGGAAATAGCTTTTTGCATGTGGTAGTTTAGATGGTTTTTTAAATAATATACTTATTAATTACCTGTTATGGATGTAATTGCATTCAGGTTTTTAACAACGGCACAAATATAAGATAAATTAAAGGAAATTAGGGTTTTGCTTAATTTAAGGCAAAGAGAGGATTGGCAAGATGGTGGTTTTTTAGTGAAGCCAAAGAATGTGTATATTCGCTTTCCAAATCAAGCTTTGCCTTGGGTGCAATCAAATTGGGAATAATATCATGCTAAATATAACCTTAGTGGCTGGGGCAAGGCCAAATTTTATGAAAGTTGCTCCTATCATTCATGCTATACAACAAAAAAAGGAAGCAGGTGATGCTATAGATTTTAGACTAGTTCACACTGGTCAACATTATGACCGAAAGATGTCAGGTGATTTTTTTGAGCAACTGGAAATACCGGATCCTGATGCAAATTTAGGTGCTGGGGGTGGTTCACAGGCTGAGCAGACTGCAGCCATCATGATTGGATTTGAAAAGGAATTAGAACATAATCGTCCGGATGTGGTTTTAGTGGTGGGGGATGTGACCTCAACCTTGGCTTGTTCTATAACTTCAAAAAAACTGCTTGTTCCCGTTGTTCATGTGGAAGGCGGGATTAGGTCAGGGGATATGAGCATGCCAGAGGAAATCAATAGAATCGTGACAGATAGTATTACAGATCATTTTTTTACCACTTCGGAATTGGCAAATCATAATCTTCAAAAATCAGGAGTAGGGGAAGATAGAATTCATTTTGTGGGCAATACGATGATCGATACTTTGCTACATAAGGCGAATCAACTAAAACAGCCATCTGAAGCATATTTAAGGGATTTAAAATCCAAGGCCTATTTTGTTTTAACCTTGCATAGACCAGCTAATGTGGATGAGGAGGACAAGCTAAAAGCGATTATGGATGCTATAATTTTGGGAACGGGAGAGTACCCAATAATTTTCCCTGTCCATCCTCGGACGGCCAAAGTGCTTCGAAGGTTGGGGATAAGTCATGATAGGCTTCATTATGCTGATCCACTCTCTTATTTGGAGTTTAATTACCTTGTAAAAAATGCAAAGGCTGTCATTACTGATTCTGGAGGGATAACGGAGGAGGCTTCAGTGATGAATGTGCCTTGTCTTACTCTCAGGGACAATACTGAAAGGCCTGAAACGATAGATTTGGGAACGAATGAATTGGTGGGGACAGATCCTTCCAAGCTCCGGCCTTATTTGGAGAAATTGATGACAGGAACTTGGAAGGAATACCAAGGCATTCCACTTTGGGACGGAAAGACTGCACTTCGAATTGTAGAAAAACTTCAGGAAATTTATAGTTAGGAAGTTAATCCAAGTAGTATATTCTTTTGACTCTATCACTTATGTTAGTAAGCAATTCATAAGGGATAGTTCCTATGGAGTTGGCCTGTTTCTTTAAGGACAGTCCATTTCCGTAGATAATGACTTCATCCCCCTCTTCCGCATCAATGTCAGTAATATCCACCATTGACATATCCATGCATATATTTCCTATTATGGGGGCAATTTGCCCATTGATCATGACCTTGCCTACACCATTGCTAAATCTACGGTCATAACCATCGGCGTAGCCAATGGCAATCGTGGCAATTTTACCATCTCTTTGCATCAGACCTTTTCTGCTATAGCCCACAGTTTGCCCTTTTTTGAGTTTTTTGATTTGGGAAATAGTTGTTTTTAGCATGCTGACAGGCTGTAAGGCCTTTTCATGGAGACCATTGACCTCTACCCCATAAAGTCCAATTCCCAGTCTGACCATGTCCAGCTGATGTTCTGGGTACCTAAGGATTCCGGCTGAATTAAGGGCATGCATAATCGGTTTGTAATCCAGCTCTTTTTTTAATTCTTCTCCCATGGATATGAAACGGCTAATTTGTTCCAAGGAAAAATCTTCATGGATGCTTTCATCGGCTCCCACGAGGTGTGTATAAAAGCTTGCCATCTTTAATTCCGGATATAAGCGTATCAGTTTCTTTAATTCTTCAAGGTCTTCTTGGTCAAAGCCCAAACGGTGCATTCCTGTATCCAAATCCAAATGGATGTTTAAAATAGCAGATTGACTTTTGCAGTATTTTCCAAGCTGTTCAAAGAAAGATAGGCTATATACTACTGGTTCTAGATTATGCTTGATCAGGTTTCCAAATGATTCTGGTGCAGGGTTGAGCACCATTATTGGCAATTTGATTTTGTCTTCTCTCAGGGAAACGCCCTCGTCAGTATAGGCAACTGCTAAATAATCTGCCTTGAGTTGCTCCAGGTGGTGGGCGATTTCGGTGGCTCCCCCTCCATAGGCAAAGGCCTTGACCATAACCATTATCTTAGTAGATGGTTTAATCTGCTCCTTATAAAAGATGAAGTTTCTTCGCAGGGCGTTCAGGTTGATCTCCAGCACAGTACCGTGCAGCTTCGCCTGCAAGGCATTAACGAGATGCTCAAAGGCAAATGCTCTCGCACCTTTTATAAGGATGAGGTCATTCTGAAAAGCAATATTTGGTAAGGAAGAAAGTAAAACTTCAGTATTCCTGAAAAACAGGCTTTCGCAGGGAAGCTGGTTTTCTAATTTTTTTATTTCCTCCCCAACCCCAATAAATAAGTCCAATTGATTGTGTTGAATTAATTCCCTTACTTTTTGGTAGACCACTTCGGATTCTCCTGCTTGAAGGAGGTCAGATAGAATTAAGATCTTTCTGTTCTTTGGCCTTTGGTTTTGCAAGAACTCCAATGCAATATCCAATCCGGCAAGGTCATTATTATAGGTGTCGTCTATCAATAAGCATTGATTGATCCCGGATTTTAGGGTAAGCCTCATTTCCACCGTGTTTAATTGCGGTAGACAAGCTTGGATTTCTTGCTCTGACATTCCCAAAACAAGGCTTGCAACTATGGCGTGGCGGAGATTCTCCAATGAGGCTTCATCGGTAAAGCTGGTCTCAAAAGTGAATACACCCATATCAGGCTTTATCAAGGTGATCTTACTACTGGAATTAGTCCTTTTTGTAGAAAGGGTGTAATCTGCCCCTGGTAATTCAGACCATGAGATTAGTTTGTCAAGGCTAAAATGCTCAAGCATAGCTTTGTGAACTGTATTCTGGTCTTTTCTATAGATGATATATTGTGCATCCTTAAAGAGAAATAACTTCTCTTTGAGCTTCTCTTTTTGGCAGGTGAAGCCTTCAGCATGGGCTGTGCCAATATTAGTGAAAATACCAATATTGGGTTTTACCATTTTTTCCAGTTTTGTCATTTCACCTGGCTTGGAAATGCCTGCTTCCAGAATTGCAGCTTGATGTTGTTTGTCGATTCCGAAAATGGATAATGGTACCCCAACTTGACTATTATAACTCTTGGGGCTTTTGGCTATATGGTATTTTTGGGATAATAATTGACCCAACCATTCTTTTACAATGGTTTTTCCATTACTACCTGTAATGCTTATTACTGGCTTCGTAAATTGGGACCGATTATAGCTAGCTAAAGCCTGCAAGGCATCAGTAGTATTGGATGCTAAAATAATATTGGCCTGTTCTAGTTTTTCAAAATTAGGGTTTTCTTGTACGATGAAATTTCTGACTCCCAAGTGATAAGCTTCATCAAGATAGTCTTGTCCATTTACTTTGAACCCTTTCAGGGCCACAAAGACAGTTTCTTTTCCGTTAATGATTTTTCTAGAATCTGTCAATACTTCCTTTATGGTCAGTTCATTTTTTTCTTGGAGAAACTGACCATTAATAATTGAGGGAAGCTTTTTAGCCGCTACAGGTTTGATCATTTTTTGATTGTTGGGATGCTGATATTTAGATGTATCTACCTTGGGATTAATAGAGTTTAGCTCCATTAGGAGCATTTAGATCAGAGGTGGCCAATGTTATATTTCCATTTTCATCATGAAACCCTGTTACAAGTACTTCAGACATTATATTGGCAATTTGTTTTGGAGGAAAATTACAAATACATATGACCTGCTTTCCAATTAAGGTTTCAGGATTATAATTCTCTGTAATCTGCGCTGATGATTTTTTTATTCCAAGTTCGCCAAGGTCTACTAGAAGTTTATAGGCAGGTTTTTTGGCTTCTTTGAAAATTTCAGCGTTTATAATTGTACCGATTCTGATATCAACCTTTTGGAAATCAGAAAACTGAATCGTTTGCATCTTTTTGAATAATTTGTATATTTGGAATTCCTAAACCAATTATGGGCAAGATAAAGATTATTGAAATAAAATTTTATAATGTTTAATATAAGCCAAATTCTACCGCAATCATATAAGTCTGTAATAGCAGGTCTTGCTATTGTTGCATTGTATAATGTGGAGGTTGGTGCTCAAGAGGTTAGGGATTGTGATCGAAGACCTGGTAGGTCTGGTGATGAATTCTTAAATTCTGTAGAAAGTGTTGAGGATTTTACATCTGAGGAATATAAGCCAGAGAGAGTTTCTATTGCAAAAAAAGCTAAGTCTTCAGTAAAGGAAGTTAAAGAAAATCCCATATATAAGTCCTCAAGCGAAAAAGAGGTAGATGAGGAAGAAATGTCCACATTATCTTTTAATTTATTCATATACATCATGGATAGATTTAAAGAGGATTAAAATTTGAACCCAATTAGTTTTACAATTAACAATAACCCAAGATAAGGAGGCAGTATATGTCTCCTTATTCTTTTTATGCCTGTTGTAAAATTAATTGCCTAAACGGTTATTACAAATTCCTTGAGGTCCTCCAAGTTGATTTTTCCTTCATAAAAAGCTGAGCCGATTAATGCACCTCGTAAGCCCATGTCTCTTAATCTTCTTAGGTCATCAATATTTCTGACCCCTCCACTGGCTACTACGTGAAGGTCAGTGAATCTGCTGACCATTTTTTCATAAAGGCTAAAGTTAGGGCCTTCCAAAACCCCGTCACGGGTGGTATCTGAGCATTTTAGGTATTTGAGTCCCCTGTCATAGAAGTATTGCACCTGGTCAAAAAGATCAATATCTGTGTTTTTTTGCCAGCCTGCGATTTTGATTTTATAATCTTTTGGGTCGGTATCTGCTGCCATATTGATTTTTTCCCTTCCATATGACATTAACCACTGAGAAAATTTTTCCGGACTCTTTGCTGCAGCAGTAGAAGCAGTTATGGTTTTTGCTCCATTTTCAAAAACTTTGATGACATCTCCATCCGTGTAAAGGCCTCCGGTATAATCAATTTTTAGGCTGGTATATCCGGCCATGATATTAAGAATATGGTAATTTTTTGGTTCTCCTCTTCTGGCACCATCCAAGTCAACTAAGTGCAATCTTTCCAGCCCACTGTTTTCAAATTTCTGTGCAATTTCAAGTGGGTTATTAGAAATAACTTTTTCGGTGGTGAAGTCTCCTCTTTTCAGACGGACACATTTACCATTTATAATATAGATGGATGGAATAATCTCGAACATTTTGGGCTATTTAGGTCTTTTCGTTTGCTATAGGCTCCTAAAGGATTAGGATACTGTTTCTTGCCATAAGCTACCTAATATAATAAAAAGGTACATTAATTAATAGTAATTATACCTGTTTTAATGTTTGAGAATGGTGAAATCTCTTAATATTTGATTTTTCCTATCATTCCATCTGCTCCAGATACCCATAAAGTGCCTTCATTTTTCGAAAGTTTAATAGCATGAGGGCCTTGGTCAGAAAACTTGGTCCAGTTGTTTCCTCCGTCCGTTGAATAATCACTTCCGTTGGTGCCAACAGCGATTAACCAGCCTTCTTTTGGGAAGTAGGCAACTCCAGAACGATAACCAGATGGTCCTTTGCCCTTAGGTAATTTCCAGGTGTTGCCGTGGTCTATGGATAATGCGATGTTTTTGTTATTAGAATCCGGGTTTTTATAATCACCTCCAACTGCCACAATGCTTCCTTCTTTTACAAATGTCATTGAAAATATTCCTTGGGAGGCTTCTCCCTGGAGAATAGGGACTGAAAAACTTTTCCAGTCTACTCCAGCATTTTCAGAATAATAGACTTGACTTTGTGTGCCTCCAGATGCAATCCATATATTATTGTTTTTGGTTAAAATACCAGAGCCACTTGCAGCAAATCCTGCTTCTCCTTTTGCTAATTCCGGTGTAGTGCTGAGTGCTATCCAAGATTTTCCGCCGTTTAAAGTTTGCAGGACCATTAACTTACCATCGACAGGGTCACCATATGCAAAGCCTTTCTTTTTGTCCTCAAAGGACAAGCCATCTAGAAAGGCTTCATTCGGGCCTTCATAGGTTTTTTTCCAGGTTTTACCTCCGTTGTTAGTTCTATAAATGACTGCTGGTTGTCCTGCTGAAACAGCTACGGCTGTTTTGGCATTAAAAGCTTCAATATCCCTGAAATCCACAGTGTCCAGCCTATCTATAACACCATGTTCCCATGTTTTTCCTCCATCTACAGTCAACATCCATAGACCATTGGAACCTGTAGCCCAAGCAATATCTTCAGTTAGTGGAGACAGGCCTCTGATGGAACTCTTGGTAGGAGTATCTAGTATTTCCCAACCCAAAGGGGCTTTAATTTCATGAGCTTTTGGGGCTTGGCATGAGCTTAATAGGAAACTGGATATAATGTTTAAAAAAAGGAGATAGAAAATATTTCTCATTTTTGATATCGAAGAATGCGGTTTTAGAATATACTTTATAGGTTTTAAAACTTAAATGCCCAAAGAAAAGTTTCTATGGGCATTGTTTTTTGAGGGGGTGATTGAATTAATCCATATAGGATTCTCTGAGGTATTTTGCTGTATAGTTATCTTTTGCTGCTTTAAGCTTCTCGGGAGTCCCTTCAAAAGTAATATATCCGCCTTTTTCTCCACCTTCCGGTCCTAGGTCGATTACCCAGTCGGCTGATTTTATCACTTCCGTATTATGCTCAATAATGATAACCGAGTGTCCTTCTTCAATCAGTGCATTGATAGAGTGAAGGAGTTTTTTGATATCATGGAAATGTAGGCCAGTAGTTGGTTCATCAAAAATGAAAAGAATATGGTCTTTACTTTTTCCATGGCTTTTGCCCAAGAAAGATGCCAGCTTCACCCTTTGGGCCTCGCCACCACTAAGGGTGTTGGAAGACTGTCCTAGACCAATATAGCCTAAGCCCACTTCCTGTAAAGGCTGAAGTCTGTTAATGATGGCAGTTTTTCCTTCAAAGAAGATCATGGCTTCATCAATTGTCATGTCGAGGACATCGGCAATATTTTTATCTTTATAGGTGACATCTAGGATTTCATTTTTGAAGCGCTTGCCCTTACATGATTCACATGTGAGGAAAATGTCAGCCATAAACTGCATTTCTATTTTTTGGGTTCCTTCGCCTTGGCAGGCTTCACATCTACCCCCGTCCACATTAAAGCTGAAAAATGCAGGTTTGTAGCCACGTTGTTTGGAAAGTCCTATTTCTGCAAATAGTGATCTAATAGCATCATAGGCCTTTACATAAGTGACAGGGTTGGAACGGGAAGATTTTCCAATTGGGTTTTGGTCCACAAATTCAACTTGTCCAATAGATTTATAATCGCCACTTAATTTATCAAATTTACCAGTTTCATCAATGACAGTTCCTAAGGTCTTTCCTAAAGCAGGATAAAGCACCTTTTTTATCAGAGTGGATTTTCCAGAGCCACTGACCCCTGTAATGCAGGTTAGGGTATTCAGAGGGATTTGAACATTGATGTTTTTGAGGTTATTTTCCCTGGCTCCATTGATAATGATTTTATCCTTCCATTTTCTGTTGCCAGTTTTGATATTGATTTTTTCTTCTCCCTTGAGGTATTTGGCCGTGTATGTCTCACCATGATCGAGTAGCGCCTCTAATTCTCCTTGGAAAACCAATTCCCCTCCATTTGCACCAGCATCAGGGCCTATATCGATGATCTCATCTGCGGCTTTCATGATTTTTTCTTCATGTTCCACTACGATTACCGTATTGCCCAGATCTCTGAGCGACTTTAATACGGAGATTAGCCGATCAGTATCCCTTGGGTGCAGGCCTATACTCGGTTCATCCAATATATACATGGAACCTACCAGTGCACTACCCAGTGAAGTGGCCAATTTGATTCTTTGGTATTCCCCTCCGGAAAGGGTAGAGGTGAGCCGATTCAGGGTTAAATATCCCAAGCCAACCTTGTCAATATATTCCAAGCGATTCAAGATTTCTTTTAGGAGCCTATTGGCAGTTTGAGCATCCGAATCACTAAGTTGAAGGCTTTGGAAGAAATCCAGTGCCCTCTCGATTGGCATCAGTACAATGTCTGTAATAGAATGCTCATTGATTTTTACATAGGCAGCATCTTTTCTAAGTCTGGTGCCTTTACAGTCGGGACAGGTGGTTCTTCCTCTGAACCTGGATAGCATGACCCTGTATTGGATTTTGTGGGTTTTGCTCTGAAGGTGTTCAAAAAAGGCATCTAAGCCTTTGAAGTAGCTATTTCCTTTCCAAAGAAGCGCTTTATGTTCTTCATCCAATTCCTCGTAGGGTCTGTGGATGGGAAAGTCGAATTGTATTCCGTTTTTGATAAGAGGAGCTGCCCATTTTTTAGTGGTTTCCCCTCTCCATGGGGCAATGGCGCCTTCGTAGATGGAAAGTGATTTGTCAGGAATGACCAAATCTGGATCTATACCAAGTACCGATCCGAAGCCTTCACATTTTTTACAAGCCCCATAAGGGTTGTTAAAGCTGAAGAAATTGACGGTGGGTAACTCGAAGGACATGCCATCCATTTCAAATCTATCACTGAATTGTTTTTTGGCCTTTTGAGGAACCACTACTATGCATTCTCCATGGCCTTCAAAAAAAGCAGTTTGTACACTATCAGCTATTCTGAACTGGTTGTCCTCATCTTTTTTTTGTATAACAGCTCGGTCAATGAGGATTTCTATCTTTCCATCAGGTATTTTGCTTTCTTCCAAAAGGTCTTCGACAAAGTGTGCATCTCCATCGATTAAGATTCTGGTAAACCCCTTTTGTAATAATATTTCGAGCTCCTTTTTTATGCTTCGACCTTCACTGATTTGTAGCGGACAGCTTATCATTACCTTATCTCCCTCATCAAAGCTGTGAATATAGTCCACTACATCAGTGACAGTATTGTGTTTCACTTCTTCCCCACTTATTGGAGAATAGGTTCTGCCTATTCGGCTAAATAATAATTTGAGGTAATCATAAATTTCTGTCGTTGTGCCTACTGTGGAACGTGGATTTTTCGTTGTGACCTTTTGTTGTATGGCTATTGCAGGGGAGACACCTTTGATGTATTCCACATCGGGTTTTTCCATTCTGCCCAAAAATTGCCTAGCATAGGAGCTTAAGCTTTCCACATACATCCTTTGGCCTTCGGCAAATAAAGTGTCAAAAGCCAAGGAGGATTTTCCTGAACCGGAAAGACCAGTCACTACCACCAATTTATTTCTTGGGATAGCTACACTGAGGCTTTTGAGGTTGTTTACCTTAGCATTCTTAATAATTATATATTCTTTGGGGTTAAGATCTTCAATAGAAGTCTCATTCAAAGCAGTAGTCTCATTCATAGCTTACAAAGATACCAAGTGAACAGGTGAAATGGTAATTTGTTTAAAGCTGAATTAATGTGAAAAGTTCCTAATTGTATTTACAGTCGTATTTTTATTCTAATTGGGCCTTTACTTTTACTTTTTTGATTAGGCTGTTATTATAAATGATGCCATCAATGGGTAATTGTTGGTAGTCATCAATTTCTTCAATGGATAATATTTTATAGTTTTTTCCCAATGAGTTGGCGTACTTATCGATTCTTGACTTTGCATTTTCTATAGCGCTGTTGAATCCTTGGCTGTTTTTGGAATTAATTTCAGCTTTTTCAATAAAATGTCCGCCACTGTTTAAGTTTGCTGTAATACCATTTTCCTTGAGTATTTCACTTATTATATCCCTATCAGCTTCTTGATTAAGTATCAGTCGATAGTTGACCCCATATTCAAAATGTTCATTTTTTAGATTATTTGGTTTGTAGTAGTTCTCATTCATTTTTTCTACTTGAAAGGCCTTCATTTCCTCTGTAGACATCAGTTTTTCCAAGTTTTCTTTTCCTTCTTTTGGGCCATTAAAATTAATGTTCAAACAAGGTTTGAGGGATTCGAAATTGATTTCAGCAGCGCCAATTATCTCAATGGTTTGAAGGTCTTCCTTAGGCTGGTGGTTGCAGGAAAAGATAGAAGTACAAATGATGATGTAAAGAAGGGTATTTGTGAGGATGATTCTCATAGTTATAAAGGGCTTAGATGAAAAATTTTATACTTACTAATTCTACTGATCAATAAATGAGCCAGTTAGCTTAATATGTGGAAAAATAATTGCTGAATAGGCAAATAATAAATACTTATGGTGGAGACTAGGGTAAATCAGGTGGTTTAAAAGAAATTTTCCATGAAAAATCACCAAATTTTAGAATTTTAATTCAATTGAAAGTTTTGTTTTTGTGAGACAATTCAGATGAATATTTTGAAAGTTGTTGTTAGGAGAGTTTTGACGGCATAAAAAAATCATTTATTTCATTGCTTTGTGTTTTTGTATTCGATACATTTGAGAATAATAATTTAAGTTTCCCACCTAAAATCCGCAATATGAAATAAACCTCTACGTTATTTAAACGTCAGAATTTATGAGTAAAAGGTTAGGACCTAAAGACAGTGAGCTGATAGCTCAGTATAGAAATGGAAGCGAAGCAGCTTTCGAAGTGTTGGTTGATAAATATAAATCGCGTGTTTTTACCACGATTTATATGATTGTAAAAGATCAAGGATTAGCGGAGGATTTATTGCAAGATGTTTTTGTAAAAGTAATCCAGACCCTCAATTCAGACAAGTATAACGAAGAAGGTAAATTTCAACCATGGCTTATGCGTATTGCGCATAATTTGGCCATAGATTATTTCAGAAAAATGAAGCGGTACCCCTCTATTGTCATGGAGGATGGTTCGAGTTTATTCAATACGTTAAAATTTGCCGAGGATAATGTCGAAGACCAAAAGGTCAAGGATGAGACACATGAATTGGTAAGGGATTTAATCAATGAGTTGCCTGAATCTCAGAAACAAGTCTTGATCATGAGGCATTATATGGATTTGAGTTTTCAGGAAATAGCTGATCAAACAGGAGTTAGTATTAATACGGCTCTTGGAAGGATGAGATATGCATTGATCAATATTAGGAAAAAACTAAAACAAATAAATGTTGCCTATGACAATATATTTTACCCCAAATGATCACCTGATAAGGTATGTCTATCAGGAAATGAGTGAAGAAGAAAGTATTGAATTTGAGGAAATGTTACGCAAAGACGATGATCTAATGCAGGATTATTTAGGTTTTTTGAGTACCATTGATCAAATCAACGGTTTGATATTGGAACCATCTGATAAGGTGGTCGCTTCAATAAAAGAGAAAGCCAAAACTTCTGGACTCCAAAAGGTCTGACATCACGAAATATCGGTGAAGGCCCTCTGAATATGCTTATTCAGAGGGTTTTTTTATGGCCAAGGACTTAAATAATGGTATAGATTTCTATTATATTTGAAAGGATAAAGCAAATAGAATATGTTGAAAAAGGAGCGATACAAGGCGTTTACAGATTATTTTTCTACACACATGCCTGTGGCGGAAACGGAATTAGAGTATGAAAATCCCTTTCAGCTTTTGATAGCTGTGGTACTCAGTGCGCAGTGTACTGATAAGCGGATCAATATGGTAACGCCAGCGCTTTTTAGAGATTTCCCTACTCCTGAACACTTAGCTTCTTCCAATTTTGATGAGTTATTTCCATATATCAAATCGGTATCCTATCCCAATAATAAAACCAAGCATTTGCTAGGTTTGGGAAAGATGTTGGTAGAAGACTTCAATAGCGAAATTCCTTCAACCGTAAAAGAGCTGGTGAAACTTCCAGGTGTAGGAAGGAAGACAGCCAATGTGATTACTTCAGTGGTTTGGAACCAACCAAATATGGCTGTGGATACGCATGTATTTAGGGTATCTAAAAGGTTAGGATTGGTTCCTCAGAATGCCAAAACCCCTTTGGAAGTCGAAAAGCAATTGATCAAGCATATTCCTGAAGAACATATTCATATCGCCCATCATTGGTTGATTCTGCATGGTAGGTACGTTTGCTTGGCAAGAAAGCCAAAGTGTGAGGAGTGTGATATTACCCATTTTTGCAGGTATTATGAGAAGAATAGGGAGAAGATGGAGATAGAAAAAGAACTATTGTCCGGCTCCAAAAAATAATTTATGTGCGGGATTAATTTGGTATTGAACTTTGCTGGTGAAGGAGAGAAGGCCATTCAGCTTATGATGGAGTCAACTAGGCACCGCGGTCCAGACCAGTCATCTTGGAAGTCAATTAATCCAGATTTGTTTATTGCCGGAAATAGGTTAAAAACCGTTGACCTTGGTGATTGGGCAAATCAACCGGTGAGTATTGCTAATCAATATTTTTTGGCTTGGAATGGAGCACTTTATAATTCTGAAGAGCTTAGAAACCAACTTCTCCAACAGGGGACTTCTTTTGAAAGTAGGTCCGACAGTGAGGTGCTATTGCGCTGGTTGATCCTTATGGGAGAGACTGGAATAGAAGGTCTAGAAGGAATGTTTGCCTTTGCTTTTGTGGACAAGCATAAAGGACAAATAATTATTGCGCGCGATGAATATGGAAAAAAGCCACTTTATTATTCTCATCAAGGAGATCAATGGATGTTTTCTTCAGAAGCAAGGGCATTAGTTTCCTCAGGCTTGATAGAAACTGTTGTGGATGTTAAGCAATATTTGCCCTATTATTATAGTAGGCATAGTTTTCCAGATAAAAGTTTCTTTAAATCTGTAAACCAGTTAGCGCCCGGAGAGGTCATAAAATTAAATTTCAGGGGAGAAATTTTGGACTCCTTTAAACTAGTTACAAAGTCTGGTAAAAATGAATTTACTGGTAAGAAAGCATTCAAGGAACTATTGACTGAGGCTGTGCTGAGGCATTTTCAAGCTGATGTTCCTGTAGGTGTAATGTTGAGCGGGGGTGCTGACAGTAGTTTATTGTTTCATACTTGGGTGGAGGAGACAGGGATTCCTCTCCATACATTTACTCTTACTTTCGAGGATAAATATTTAAAAGCTTACCCAGACTCAAAATATGCCAAAAATATAGCAAAGAAATATAATTCAGCTCATCACGAAATACTGATTACTCCAGAATTGGTGTTAGAGAACTGGGAAGATTATTTGGCTTCACTTGATCAGCCAATTGGTGATAGTGCAGGCTTCATCAGTTGGATGATAGCGAAGGAAGCTAAAAAGCATGTTAAGATCTTGGTGAGTGGTGCAGGGGCTGATGAACTTTTCAGTGGGTACAGTAGACATGCCGCTTTTAGGTACTATCTAAAAAATAAGGGAGCATTACTGAAAATGTCAAAGATAGGAAAGGTATTGCCCTTTCTGAGTCGAAAGGTCAGTAAAATGGCCTATGCGATAGATGAGAATGAACAAGTTACTTTTTTAAATTTCAGTTCCTTACAAAGGATACCCAAAAAAGATATTGATGTATTTCTGAAATATTTTTCAAAAGAATTAAGTCCTTATAAAGCTGCGTTAGAATGGGACAGGCAATATTATTTGGTAAATGATATATTGAAGATTCATGATAATGCATTGATGAGCCACGGGATTGAAGGGAGGGCGCCTTATTTGGATAAGGGATTGGTGGAGTTGAGCTTGTCACTTGAGGAGGAAGCGCATTTAGGATTAGGTAATAAAAAATGGATCAAGGAACTTCTTGAGGATGCGGGGCTTAAACAATTGGCTAAAAGAAAAAAAATAGGTTTTGGATTGCCTATTAAAGAATGGTTGAAATCACATCCAGATTTTAGGAATAAAGTTTTTAAAGAAATCAAGGATTTTGCAATTAAGGAGGGACGGCACTTTCCTTTAGAAATGCTTAACTTAGCTAGGAAGCCGAGTTTATATATTAATGACAGTTTCCTTCAAATCTGGAACCTTTTTGTGCTTGCAGGTTGGTATAGGAACATCCAAAAATGAGAATCGTTTATATCCATCAGTATTTTGTGACGCCCCAAGAAGGAGGGGCGGTGAGGTCATACCATCTTGCCAAGGGACTAGTGGATGCGGGCGTGGAAGTAGAGATGATCACTGCCCATTCAGCCAAGGAATATGATTTTAAGCTGGTCGATGGCGTTAGGGTACATTATCTTCCCGTATCTTATGATAATTCTTTTGGTTTTGCCAAGCGGTCAGTGGCGTTTTTCAGATTTGTAAGACAGGCAAAATATTTATTGAAAAAGCTCAACCGGCCTGATTTACTTTATATAACTTCAACTCCTTTGACCACAGGTCTTATTGGCTTATGGGCAAAGAGAAAATTAGCGATACCTTATATTTTTGAGGTTAGGGATCTTTGGCCTGAGGCACCTGTTCAGGTAGGAGCAGTGAAAAACCCCATATTGAAAAAGGCTCTTTATAATTTAGAAAAGAGGATTTATCAACATGCTTTGAAAATTGTAGCCCTGTCACCTGGAATAAGAAAATATATTGAAGATTTGGTTCCCGATGCTGATGTTAGCTTGATTCCTAATTTTTCAGATGTTGATTTTTTTAAGCCTAGCTACCACAAAGATGAGACTTATCTTCAAAAACTAGGTTGGAATAAAGAGACTTTGAGCATCGCCTATACTGGGGCAATAGGAGATGTCAATGCAGTAGGTGAATTGTTGGATTTAGCAGAAGAGTCGCAGAGAAGAAATAAAAATTGGCAGTTTGCCATTATGGGTAAAGGAAAGAAGTTGCCTGAGCTAAAAGCATCTGCTAAGCAGAAGGGGCTTAAAAACCTACGATTTCTTCCTTTTGGAGATAAATCAGCTGTAAGGAGCTTATTGTCCATCACAGATATTGCCTTTATTTCTTTTGATCATCTTCCTGTACTTAAAACGAACAGTCCCAATAAATTTTTTGATGCTTTGGCCATGGGAAATGCTATTATGGTCAACCATCATGGGTGGGTTCACAATTTGGTCAAGCATAATAAACTTGGTATTTTATATGATGCCAATAAAATGGAACAGGGTATTAAGCAAATGGATGTCCTGGATGCTGATAGAAGGAAACTTAAAGAAATGAAGCAAAGAGCAAATAATTTGGCTGTGTTGCATTTTTCAAAAGAGAAGGCTCTCAGCAGGCTTTTGTTTACGCTTGACCCTCAGAAATATCCCATGCCTGCTATTGACGAGGTTTATATGCTGATTGCATAAAGACTTTCTTGGCATCTTTTTCGGCCATTAGCTCCACCAGTCCAATATTATTCTTTTCCCTATAAGCATCGACAATATTCCAGCCTACCCAACGGCCCACCCGTCCAGGTGCGTCAGGACTGATTATATCTGTGGAGGGAGCTTCTCCGGTGTATTTTCTAATATTGAATGGATTGGTTTCATAAATGGCCTCCTCCTCAATCAAATGCGTCCAGATAAAATCCTCGTTCGAATAGCATGCGGCTAGTTCTTCTGGTGTATATCCTATGATCAATTTTTCAGGTGTGCAAGGAAGCATTGATTTGGTGAAATGGTAAGCCTTTCCATAATAGATCATTTCCGCAAGAAGGGTGTTGTCTTTTAAATCAGTTTCATTAAACACAGAAGAAATGGCCGTTATGATCATGGGGACAAGATGTTCCTTATCATATCTTCTGGCTATATATTCTGGCATCTCTGGTGGTTGAAAGCGATGCTCATTGGGTAGGAAATAGTCTAAGCCGATGACCAACATTTCTTCATCCAGGTATATATCAGAAGTAAAGCCGCTGACAAAGGTATAAACCTTGGGAACTTGGAAGTTGGGGTAGAAATATTTGATGTGCTTGAAAGCAATTTCCAAGTCTTTTTCTATCTCGGCAAAATTGGAAAATTCCTTCTTTACTTCCTGATAAAGTTCTATCATAAGCGTATCTTTAGGAATCTCAGCGAGCGTGGATATTAAGGCTTCCTTGCTTGGGTAAAGGTCCTGTTGGAGGTATTTGGTAGAGAAATCTGGATGTGATTCAAGAAAATAATCTATGTCCTCCTGCCCTTTGGCCTCAAAAAGAAGGTCCTCTAAATTTTCTATTTTGAGATTTACCTTAATGGCTTGTACCTCCTCAGAAATTTCGCAGTCTTGGTTTTCCTTTTGACAGGAAAATAAAAAAAATAGTATAGCTATAAGAATCAGTGGATTCGTTTTCATTGGAGCGTTTATTTTCTGGTAATTAGATAAAAGGTCAGGATTTTTTTTAATAGCGCTATATTTGTAAAGGTAAACTTAAGCATGGCATTTGTAGTTTCACAAAAATTCTGCTTAATAAATCGTTAATCTATGTATGCAGGCAAAGCCAAATTTATAAGTACATTAAATGGCCTATTTTTATTTATAGTAGCTTTAGGCTTTTTGCTAGGATGCCAAGAAGAAAGTAGCCCTCCTGACTTTAAACAATTTACCATTACCGAATTTATAAACCAAGACCCCAACTTTCGAATATTGTCCGAAGTATTGGACTTAACTGATTTGGGAGAGCAATTGGATGGTAACGAGGAGTTTACCTTTTTGGCCCCTACAAACAAAGCTTTTGAAGCCATTGGCATTGAATCTGTAGATGACAGGTCATTAAAAGAATGGAAAAGGATAATAAGCTACCATTTGACTGAAGGGACAATAAGTAGTGAGTCATTATTGGAAAGCGTACAAGAAACCTTACTTCCAGATTTTTTTTGGTTTGTGTCTGAAGAAGACGGTCAGTTGTTGGTTAATTCAGAGGTCAAGATATTGGTTAAGGATATTATAACTTCCAATGGGGCGGTCCATGGGCTCGAACAAGTTTTGGAACCGGTGAATTTAAATATATTGGAGGTTTCAGAAAGTTTAGGATTTACCACTTTTGTAGAGGGGTTGAGGAAAACAGGTTTTGATGGATTACTTTCTGGTGAGGGATTATACACCGTCTTTATTCCAAGCAATGATGCATTTAATGCCTATTTTGATGAACAAGGTATAACAAAAGAGGACTGGTTATCCTCTACCAATTTGAGGGCTTTTATGTCCCAATATATTATGCAAGGGATGGAAAATTCAGCCAATTTAGTCCCAGGTGCTTTAGAAACAATAGAAGGAGATATGATCTATTTTAGTAGGGATATATCGGAGGGATTATGGATAAATGGACAGTCGACTATTGTTAATAGGGATATACATGCTGGAAATGGTCTTATCAACAGTTTAGATAGGGTATATAACAAGACGAATAAATCCCTTGTGGTCCTACTTTCAGAGAGCAGCACTTCAGCGGATTATTCGGAATTTGAGGCGGCAATGATATATTCAGGCCTTATTAATGACCTGGAAGGTGAAGGTGTTGGTCCATTCACCATATTTGCACCAAACAATGCCGCTTTCAATTCATGGTATGAAGACTTGGGTGTATCGGGTTATTATCAAATAGAGGAGGATTTATTAAGGACTACCTTACAATACCATGTGTCAATGGGTAGGGTTTTTACGCAAGATTTTAGAGAAGGTGATAAATTAAATACCTGGCTCGAGGGAAGTGAATTGACGCTTGGTGTGGATGGGCCTAAGGTGAATCAAACTGCTTTGGTCAATGATTTTATGAATAAGCATGCTATCAATGGAGTCCTTCATGGAGTAACTAATGTTTTGGACCCAAAGGAAAATTGACGAAATTAACTCTTGTTTTAATTTTTGGCTTATTGTGATTATCCTTGGTGGATAATGGTTAATGGAGAAACTGAATGAATTGGAAAAGTAAATGGAAATTGGGTAAAGCTTATTTGAGCTATCTAACATGGACAAAGCTGACCAATATTTGTTTACTGTACATGTCATTTTATTGGTCGAGGTTCACCAAAAAGCCCAAGATCAAGGGCTTGCCTACTGCCATGTCTATTGAGCCAACTACAGGGTGTAATCTGCGCTGCCCCGAATGTCCTTCAGGTTTGAGGAGTTTTACTAGGCCAAGGGGAATGTTGGAAAAATCAAGCTACCAAAAGATCATACAGGAATCAGCGCATCACTTGAGCTATTTGCATCTATATTTTCAGGGTGAGCCTTTTCTCCATCCTGATTTTTTGGATTTGGTCAGTTATGCTGATAAGAGAAAGATTTTCACTGCTACTTCCACGAATGCTCACTATTTAAATGAAAAAACCGTTTCCAAGGTGGTCAGTTCTGGGTTAAAGCAATTGATTGTCTCTGTAGATGGTGCTACACAAACTGTGTATGAGCGTTACAGGATTGGAGGAAATCTTTCTCGGGTCAAGTCGGGTATTCAATCATTAATTGAAGAAAGGAAGGCCCAAAATTCCGGTTATCCACAAGTGATTTTTCAGTTTTTGGTAACGGGAGAAAATGAACATGAGATTCCAAAAATCAAGGAATTGGCAAGGGAGCTCGAAGTGGATGAGCTTCAGTTAAAAACCGCACAAATTTACGATTATGAAAATGGTTCTGATTTGATTCCTTCAGACCTAAGATTTTCAAGGTACCTCCCGCTCAAAAACGGTAAATGGAAGCTTAAGAAGGAGATAAAAGACAAATGTTGGAGAATGTGGCAGGGTGCAGTGGTGACCTGGGATGGAGATATGGTTCCTTGTTGTTTCGATAAGGATGCCAGCCATGTTATGGGCAATTTGATTAAGCAGAACCTTGACCAAGTATGGAAAAATCGACTTTATAATCAATTTAGGCAGCAGTTGCTCAGTGACAGAAGTCAAATTGAAATTTGTAAGAACTGTTCGGAATAGTTAGATTTTTGATTTTACAGAGAGCATTTTTTTATGCGGACTTCAGTAATCAGCATAATAGTTGATAAGGAAACCCATTTTACCTTATTCCAAGATGATTTTCTAAGTTTTAGGAGCTGATATTTATACTATCGACATCGTCATTTATTGGCTTGGATAGTAAAGTTCTAATTACTCCTTAAGAATAGGGCGCAATCATTCGGAATAATTATCTTTACGGTGGTTTTCAATGCGCGGTATATTCGTAAGGGAAAACTATGGAGAGCTGCCAAATGGGAGCGAGGTGGCGAAGCTGTGTTTTGTTCACAGTGAACTTAATGTAAAAAACGAGAAGAAATACGATGATAAAACTTTTAAAGTCAATGCCTCTGGGCTTGATGATGGCTTTGGCCCTACTTTTTGCTAACGAGCCAATGTTATATGCCCAGTCTGTTTTAGATATTGCTAGTATTAAGGTGGATGAACTTTCTGATGCACAAATTAGGGAGTTGGTTGAAAAGGCCGCTGATGCGGGTATCAATCAAGCGGAGTTTTTGGAAATGGCCAAAGCAAGAGGAATGTCCACCATAGAATTGGAAAAGCTAGGTAAGAGGGTGGAAGGCCTAGATGATCAGCTTACCACAATGAAATCCAGTTCGACCTCTGCCAGTAGAGAGCCCAGGAGGCAAATGGACTTAAATGAAATCGTAAAAGGGGTTTTAAGCAATCAAGAGGAAATAGAAGAGCTAGAAGAAATTCAGTCCTATTTTGGACTGGATTTATTTT
The DNA here is from genome assembly GCF_014280965.1 of Echinicola salinicaeni. GTDB lineage: Bacteria > Bacteroidota > Bacteroidia > Cytophagales > Cyclobacteriaceae > Echinicola > Echinicola salinicaeni. Next base: position 33,008 of record NZ_JACODZ010000006.1, on the reverse strand, counting down.
ATCGAAAAGAAAGGAAATTGACTTTTGAGCCCAGTCTGAATCAGGCGACACCAAAAAGTTATGTTTTAGGCCCTGGAGATTTACTCTATGTAGATGTATATGGCGCTTCTGAACAATATTATGAAGCCACCATCACTCCAGAAGGTAGTTTGATATTGGATAATATTGGGCCAATAGGTGTGGCAGGCTTGTCTGTGGATGCAGCCAGCAAGGTGATAAAAAATAGGTTGTCCCAATATTACTCAGAAATTCAAGGTAAAAACCCCAGTACTTTTGTTCAAGTATCATTGGGGAATATTAGGAGCATTAAAGTGCACTTGGTAGGGGAGTTAAGGCTTCCTGGGACTTTTAATTTGAGTGCTTTTAGTACAGTTTTTAATGCCCTTTACGCTGCTGGAGGTCCCAATATTAATGGTACCATGAGAAATATCAAGGTGATCAGAAATAATAAGCAAGTGGCGGTGGTTGATGCCTATGATTTTTTGGTCGATGGAAAGGCTAATATGGGCTTTCAATTACAGGACCAGGATGTGATTTTGGTAGGGCCTTATGAATCCAGGGTACAACTAGAGGGAGCTGTAAAGCGCCCCTTAATTTTTGAGGCCAAGGAAGGGGAAACCTTTGGGGATATTTTGAGGTATGCAGGAGGTTTTACCGATAATGCCTATACAGAAAGAGTAAGTGTGACGCGCTACACAGATAAAGAAAAAGCTGTTTCCGATGTGTTTGCTGGCCAATATGATATTTTTACCGTAAAAGGAGGAGATCATTATAAAGCAGGCAATGTTCTTGACAGATTTAATAACCGGGTTCAAATTAAGGGAGCTGTATTTAGGCCAGGAAACTATGCATTGACTGATGGCTTGACATTATCAAAATTGATTGATAAAGCAGAAGGGCTTAAAGGTGAGGCTTACCTAAAAAGAGCGAGCATCATCAGGACAGCAGAAGACCTGAGTACTTCAGTGATTCAGGTAGACTTGAACCAGGTGATTAGTGGAGCTGAAGATTACAGTTTGGAGGCTGATGATATTGTTAAAGTAGCCTCTATCTACGATTTGAAAGATGAGTATTATTTGAAAGTTTCTGGTGAGGTGAGAAATCCCGGTATTTATCCTTTTTCTGAAGGAATGACCGTGGAGGATTTGATCATCAGCGCTGGGGGCTTTAATGAGGCCGCTTCAATAGATGATCTTGAAATTTCCAGAAGGTTGAAAGGGGAGAATGAGGGTGAGATTGCAGAATTGATCCCTGCCAGTGTGAATCAAGACCTAAGTATCAATGCCAATTCAACTGTGTTGAAGCCTTTTGACAATGTGATTATAAGAAGGAAACCCAATTTTGCCTTAGAAAAAGTGGTCATGGTGGATGGTCAGGTGAATGCGCCAGGTGAATTTGCACTTCGGGGAGCAGAGGAAAGAATTTCTGATGTTATAGAACGAGCTGGAGGTTTGACCCGCTTTGCTTATCCGAAGGGAGCCACATTAATCCGAAGAACTGAATTCTATAATACGGAGTCAGAAAGACTTAGGAAAGAAAAAAATATGAAAAGGCTACTAGAAAGGTTGGATGCCGAAGCTACAGACCCTTCAGAAGCCCAATCGAATCAAAAGCTGAGACTTGAGCAGGAAACTAGTAAAGGTCAGCAAAGGAGCTCCAAACATGATTTAATTACCAAGACAAAGGAAGAGACTTTAAGGGATATCAGTCAGGTTGAAGGACCTCAGACTGCCATTAAGATAAAGGAAACAGAAGCGATTGCTATAGATTTGGTGGCGATAATGGAAAGCCCTGGCTCTAAGTATGACCTTATTTTAGAAGAAGGAGATATTATAAGTGTTCCTAAACAACTTCAGACAGTGAGAATGAGAGGGGACGTGATTTATCCAACTACGGTAAGATATGAAAATAACCGTAGCATGAAATACTATATCGACCGAGCTGGTGGTTTTGAAACCAGGGCAAAAAAGAAGAGAACTTATGTAGTGTATGCCAATGGAGAAGTGGCTAGAACCAAAAGCTTTTTGTTTTTCAAATCTTTTCCAAGGGTAGAGCCGGGATCTGAGGTGATCGTTCCTTCTAAAGGGCCACGTTCACCCATTAGACTGGGAGAAATTATTGGCTTGACATCCGGTTTGGCCACTTTGGTATTGGTGATTACTCAAATAAATCAATAATAAGTAGACTCATGGCAAACCAGCAACATATTATTGACGACAAAATTACTTTTGGAGAACTTGTCCAGAGAGGCAGGGATTGGCTGAAATTCTTTAAAAGTAAAGGAAGGTTTTTACTTATTGCCTTGGCAATTGGGGCAGGACTTGGCCTTTTGGCTTCATGGCTTAAAAAACCAAAATATACTGCTGAAACCACCTTCGTTTTGGAAGAGTCTGATAGTGGAGGAATGGGTGGTTTATCCGGTTTGGCCAGTTTGGCAGGGATTAACTTAGGTTCTTTGGGTTCAAGTAGTGGATTGTTCCAAGGGGATAATATCATGGAGCTTTATCGATCTGATCATATGCTTATCAAGACCTTGCTCACCCCCGCTGAGGACATCGATGGGCAGCCGTTGGTAGAGCGGTACATTAGGTTTCACGAGTTGGATCATAAATGGGCGGATAAGGTGGATTTTGAGCAACTGGATTTTACGCTCGATAGGGAGCATTTTTCTGTTCAGCAGGATAGTGTGATGAAGGCCATTGCCAAAATCATTAGGGAAAAGGAACTGGATGTATCCAAGCCTGATAGAAAACTTAGCATTATCAAGGTAAGCCAGACTTCAAAAGACGAGCTTTTTGCCAAAGCTTATAATGAAGAACTGGTGAAGAATGTCAATGAATTTTATTTTGAGACCAAAACCAAAAAAACGGCTGAAAATGTTGCTATTCTCCAACATCAGGCGGATAGCTTAAGAGGTGTATTGGATGAGAACTTATTGACTTTAGCCGGACTGCAAGATGACCGGCCTAATCCCAATCCGCTTATGCAGCGAGCTACTGTGGAAGAAAAAAGCAAGCAGGTGGATATACAAGTGGCCAGCAGTGCTTATTCTGAAATAGTAAAAAACCTCGAGGTCGCAAAAATTAACCATAGAAATAGTTCTCCCTTAATTCAGATTATAGATAAACCGAGGTTTCCACTCTTAGAAACAAAGCTTAAATGGTATATGGGATTATTCCTCGGAGGGGCAATTGTTTTTTTTCTAGCTGTTGTTTATATATATGCTAGCAGGTTATATCAGACTAATATTAAAAACACTGAAGTCTAAGCTTTTAATTTTATGTTTGAAAAGCTTAGCTCTATTTCTCTTTTACAACTGATAAGACATAAGTCTATTCAGAACTTTATTTTTTTACTTTTTATACAATCCTCAAATATCCTAATTTCTTTAATGGCAATGCCTCTGTTGATTCAGTCCATTGGGGTGGATCAATTTGGATTGGTAAGTTTGGCCTTGTCCGTTATCCTTATTGCAAATATGTTTGTAGGATATGGCTATAATCTCAGTGCACCCAGGGAAGTAGCCTTGAACCAAAATGATAATGAGGCCCTTTCTGAGATTGTTTCCCGTACCATTCTCAGCAAAATGTTATTGGCGTGCGTTGCATCTTTAGCTTTGCTAATAGCGGTTTATGGCCTTGATTTATTCTCGGAATACCAGGTGATTTTGGTTTATTCCTTGTTGATGCTTTTTTCGGAGGCAACGCTACCTGTATGGTTTTTCCAAGGGATTGAAAGGATGCGGTTGGTATCGGTGGCCAATGTATTCAGTAAACTGTTGTACCTAATGGGTATAGTACTTTTTATTGTTGGTCCAGAGCAAGCCAAACTGGTGAATTTCTTTTTTGGAGGAGCTGCATTAGCTACTAATCTGGTCATATTAATCTATGTCCATTTTGTAATGGATATACAATTTTTCATTCCAAAGTTGAGGAAGATTGTTCAATCCTGGAAGGCCAATGTATATCTATTTTTATCTACCTTAGCAAGTCATATTTCTGTAAGTGGAGGCATTGTAATCCTAAGTTTTTTTGCTAGTGCCAAAATTCTGGGAATGTACAGTTTGGCTGAGAGGGTCAGTTCTGTATTGCGGATTATCCCTGCTTTAATTGCTCAAGCAGTTTACCCTCATGCTACAAAGCTTTATAAAAATGATCAGAAAAAATTTTTCGCCTATGTGAAGAAGGTTTATCTGTTTTCAATCCTATCATGCTTTGTCATATCTCTATTAACCTATTTTTTGGCTGATTTTATTATTGAAATATTATCCAAGGAATCACTAGAAACAAGTGTTTCTTTTCTAAGGGTGCTATGTTTTATTCCCTTTCTGGCAAGTATGAACATTGGGAACTCATTATTAATGCTAGTTTCTGACTATAAAAGTTTATTGTTTAATTCATCTTGGGTGATGTGTTTATCCATGTTAACTTTTTCCTTAATAGGAATTGAATTATTTGGAGGGATTGGTCTTTGTTATGGTATAATAATATCTGAAGCCCTTGTATTTATTTATTCGAGCGTTCTCATTATGCGTAAAGCTCCTAATCTATTTTATGGATTGGTGAGATCTAATTGAATTAAGGTAATCGACTGATTTCCCTAATTTGGAAAATGTTATTTGAAAAAAATGGAAAATGTTTTACAAGAATTAAATAATCAAGTGGATTATTTAGGTTTAGAAAGGGATAAGGAATACTATAATTTCCACAAAAATAGGTTTAAAAGGGTTCATGAGTTTTTAAAAAATCAAAAGGGCAATAAACCACAAAGAGTCTTAGATATTGGAAGTCATTATTTGCATACTTCTATCCTTGCCAAGCAAATAGGTTACGAAGTAGATAGTATGGATGTATCTGATTTTTGGGATCTAGATTTTGTAAAAAATAGGGCAGCAAATTATGGACTAAATACGGTTGTTGAAAATGATCTGGGGACAATATCTTCTTTAGATGACAAGGAGGATTATTATGATATCATATTATTTACCGAAATATTAGAACATATCACCTTTAACCCTATTTATTTTTGGAAACAGGTCTATAAGTCCCTGAAAAGTGGTGGTATTATTTATATTTCTACTCCTAATAGCCTGAGTTTACCGGGAATTGCCATTAGTATGAAGAATTTGTTTACGCTAAGGGGAATAGGAATTAGTGTGCCTCGAATTTTTGATTGCGTAACATATGGTCATCACTGGAAGGAATATTCTGGAAGCGAGATTAAGCGGTATTTTAAGCTTTTGACTGATGACTTCGATATAAAAGTTGAAAAGTACCATTACAAAAATAATAGACTTAAAGGACCCGGGTTAATTTATAAGCTATTGGCAAGGATAGGGAATAGCACAGGTTTTTTTGCGGAGGACTTAGAAGCAATTGTTAGCGTAAATAAAGTTAATGGATGGAAGAAAGAACTTCCCAAGTATTAAGTAATTCAATCGCAATAATCCTACTTAACTGGAATGGATATGCCTACACTCGGCAATGTTTATATTCATTGCAAAGGGTTAAAAATCAAGATTTTCAAGTGATTCTGGTGGATAATGCCTCAACCGATGGATCAGTTGATAAACTTAAGGAAGAATTTGATTTTCCTAAATTCATTTGCAATTCGGAAAACTTGGGTTTTACGGGAGGTAATAATGTAGGAATTAACTATGCTTTGGAAGGGGGATATGCTTATATAATGTTACTTAATAATGATACAGAAGTAGATCCTGATTTTTTAGACCCCTTGCTAAACATTATGGAGGCCAACGTAACCATTGGAGCGGTTCAGCCCTTGATGTATTATCTTCATGACCAATCACATATTTGGAATGCTGGTGCTGTTTGGAATCCATGGACAGGAAGTTCCATTACTAACACTTCAAAGCCTAAGGGGGAAGAATCATATAAAACAGACTGGATTACAGGTTGCTGCATGCTTATTAGGTCCAATGTGATTAGAGAGGTTGGAAAGCTAAATGAGCATTATTTTGCTTATTATGAGGATGTAGACTGGTCCCTACGAATGGAAAAAGCGGGTTATGAAATGTGGGTGGTTCCAAAATCTGTCATTTACCACGAGGCAGGAGCTTCTTCTAAATCTAAATCAAAGGGTAAAGAAGGTAGGCTAAATCCCAAAGTTCATTATTTAAATGCGAGAAATCAACTATTTCAGCTTAGGAACCATTTGGGTTTTCCATACTTGCTTACAGCTTGGCCATTCCAATTTGGCAAAATGGGAATTTATGGACTTTACTTTCTTCTTCGGGGAAGAAAGCAGAAATTTTTAGCCATGTTGATGGGAATCAAGGATGGAATCATTCAGGATTGTAAATGATCAATTAGGGGGGTAGTGTTATTTGTTTTTGTAGTTATAGCGGTAGGATTATTACTTTCCATTACGGTTAATAAAATTGTGTTTGAGACCAAATGGGAGTGGGTGATAATATTTATGTGCCTTTACCTGCCATTTTATATCTCGATTTTAAGCATTGTATATCAGGCTACCGCTTCTCCGTTCTTGGTAAGTATTTTTCAATATTTAAAAGAATTTGTATTACTCATCTCCCTACTATCATTTGTTTTTTATCAGCGGAACCTATTTTATTATCCATTTAGGCTACAAATAACGGATAAACTATTTTTAGCCTTTTATGGTTTAGGTTTGGTATTTTTGTTTTTGCCCATCGGACCTGCAGATATGCTTACAAAAGCCCTGTACTTTAAGAACGTGTTGATGATGGGCTTGCTTTATTTTTTAGGGAGGAATACGAACTTTAGTGATCTGGATTATCGATTTTTATTTAAATCCATCATGTTGATTTTTGTTGCGGCACTAGGATTGAACCTTTTTGAAAAGCTGACTGGCCTACATTTTCAAAATATTACGGGTTATGCATTGTTTAATCAAGCCATTAATAATGTTGAGCCATCTGGAAATTATGGTTTAACTTGGACTTTCGAAACCCAGACCGGGGGAATGAGATTGGCATCGTTTTTCTCAGATCCCTTAGAATTGGCCAGTTCCTGCTTATTGGGTTTTTCTGTAGGATTAATTGGCTTCCTCAGTTCCAAAAGACACCAATCCTGGATATTCATCATTGTTATTTTGGCTTCAATAGGAAGTTTGTTTTTTGCAGCTTCAAGGGCCTCATTCGCTTCATTTTTTATTATGCTGATCTTTATAGCAGTGATCTTTAGGTTATATGGCTTAATTAAATTGGGTGTAGCTTTATTTGCTTCATTTGTGATTTTTGTATTGTTTTTTGCCAATGATGAGTTTTATTATTTTGTGGTGGATACGCTTACTTTTGAGAATGCTTCAAGTGTAGGGCATGTGATTGCTTGGTTAGAGGCATTAAATCAAATGCTGGTTGCTCCTTTAGGTTCTGGTTTGGCTACAAGCGGCAATGTTGGAAGCGTTTCAGATGAGTTAAGAATTGGAGGTGAAAATCAGTTTTTGGTTTTTGGGGTGCAGTTGGGATTTTTGGGTATGTTCCTTTACATATTGATATTAGGTATGGGTGTTTGGACGGGGATTAAGGTGTTTAGGAATTCGCAAAATACGCATATAGCCAGGGTAGCTTTTATAGCGGCGACCGTTAAGGTGGGGTTATTATTACCCCTATTCACTGCCAATGCTGAATTATATGCTTTTGTTTCTTGGCTGACCTGGTGGATGGTGGGGATAAGCGTAAAAGAATATAATGCATTAAAGTATCAAAAAGGGCCTTCCTTGGCTTTAGGTTAAGGTAGGGTAAGATTAATGAGGAGGAAAATAGTATTAGTTGATATCTATTATTTGTATGTGGCCCAAACAGGCATCCGCACTTATACCGAGTCTCTGGTGGAAAGCATTCAGGCTAAAGATTCAAATGATTTTGAATATATCATTTCACCCAGTTATACAAAAGTAAAGTCCAGCCAGTTTTATAGAGGAAAAACCCCAAAATGGAAAAATCTGCTTTTTCAAGGATTGTATTTCTTGCGCAAGTCAATAGTTTTACCACTGCTCACTTATTGGTATAAAAGTGACATAGTGTTTTCCCCGGATATTGTTTCCCCACTTTGGTCAAAGGGTAGGAAACTGTCCGTTATTCATGATGCTTTTTTCTGGGAAAACCCAGAACACTATAATTCCCGTTGGTTGAAGTATTATCTGTGGCTATTGAAGGCTTCACTCAGGAATAATGCCCAAGTAGTCACCATTACTGAATATTCCAAAAAGCAGATTCAAAAGTACCTCCAATTACCTGATCTACCGATTCATGTTGTTTACCCTGCTTCTAACATCATATCAAAAGGTCAATTTACAGATGAATCAATAGTTACAGCTCCTTATTTTTTGCATGTGGGTGTAATGGAGAAACGGAAAAACTTGGTGACTTTAATAAAGGCTTTTAGCAAGTTTCTTTCTGATGAAGTCAATAAGAAATATCAATTGGTATTGGTGGGACAAAGGGGGCCAAGAAACGAATTGGACGATTATGATAATATCGTCAGGGAGATCGAAAGGCTGGGCTTGGAAGAAAAGGTTATTTTGCCTGGTTTTGTCAGTAAAAGTGAACTTAATGACTATTATCGCAATGCTTTTGCCTATGTGTTTCCCTCTTTGAGCGAAGGTTTTGGTATGCCTATTTTGGAAGCTTTTTCCTATAAGATTCCAGTGATTATCTCCAATCAGGGTGCATTAAGGGAAGTAGGGGGAGAAGCGGTACTTTATCCAGAGGATAATTCAGCCAAAGCTTTTGCCAAGGAAATGGAAAAGTTAGTGAAAGAAAGAGAATTGCGAAGTTCCTTAGTGAAAAGAGGCGAGAAGAGGCTTAAGAATTTTTCGGGCTCCCGCTTCCTTGATAAGCTAGAAGAAGTTTTTTCTGCTTAGACATGGGTAGATTAAAATAATTAGGAAATAATATTTTTAGTTATGTAGCATAAGTCAGCTTTTAATCGTATTGGTATAGAAATGTTTAATCTTTTAATTATGAATATTATAAAAAGAGCAACGTATTTTCTTTTTGCTTGTTTTTTGGTCTTGTCCGTGTCCTGTAAAGATGATGAGCATCCTAGTGCAAGCTGTGGCGTCGAAAACCCTGCTGAAGATTTGGCTTGGATGAAGCCAGTAATTGAAGAGCTGGAATCAACGGAAATAGGTAGGGATTATGGTTATATCAGAAGCGGGGATTATGAAGGAAACAATTATTATTATGTGGGATCTTGTTGTCCTCACTGTAATTGGGCTCCTGTTTTCTATAATTGTGAAGGTGAAGTTCAGGAAGATTTAGAAATTAGTGATTTGACTGAAATCAAATTAGTCTGGAAGTCAGAATCAAATATGTGCAATTTCTAATAAGAGTGATTTCTAGGTAGAATATTTTTGCACTGTAATGATAAATAGAACGGTGGAAGTTAATGATGAAAGCTTCCACCTTTTTTGTGGACTTAGGCTCAAACCCGTTAGATAATTATTCTTAATACCGTGGAGCTAAACCTTCTATTTCCATAGTTTCAATATCGACATAAACTATAATGGGGCCGAGTGTAACGTGAGTGGTGCTGAAAATCACTTTATAGTTATCATCTTCGACTTCTATATTGGCTTTTCTCCAGTTTATAGTGACTGACTCCTTGCCAAATTCACCATCATCTATGCCATTCCAAGCAATTTCTCTAACTTTCATTAAGTTTGGGTTTTCATCCTGACCGTTGCAACTTATAAGAATAAAGAGAGGTATGGATAAAAATAGATACAATAACTTTTTCATAACCTTTAGTAATTTTAAAAATAGAATTAAGATTATTTAAGTTAAAAAAAAATCATTGATCTTGTATAAATAATTTAAATTTGATCGCCTACAAAGACAAAATTGTATAATAACTGATGCCTAACCTGATCAAGCAAACCATAAATAAAATCACTGGTTTGGACTTAAATGACCGATTCAATGAAGATTGGGACAGCAAGTCCACTTTTGGAGTGATCCTCAGAATGTCAGTTTGGTTTCTTAGAGGGTTATGGAAAAGACTTTGGTTTAAGGCCTCTTCGGGCATGCTTTTGATCGGGAAAGGGGTTACTATCAGGCAATCAAATTACCTAAGTGTTGGCAGGAATTTTATAGCGCAGGATAACTGTGAAATTAATTGCTTGTCTCAAAAGGGCATCGTTTTTGGTGATAAGGTGACGGTAGGTAGCTATGCTATTATTAGACCAACTAATCTGTATGGTGGTGAAGCTGGTATAGGCTTAAAAGTAGGTAATAACTCCAGTATTGGGCCTTACGCCTATATAGGCTGTTCAGGCTATATTGAAATTGGCAATAATGTGATGATGTCTCCGAGGGTGAGTATATATTCCGAAAACCACAATTTTGGAGATACTGGCCAACCAATGATTGAGCAAGGTGTAACCCGATCATATGCTATCATAGAAGATGATTGTTGGATAGCTTCCAATTCGATTATTCTTGCAGGGGTTACCGTTGGAAAAGGATCAATAGTAGCTGCTGGTAGTGTTGTGACCAAGGACGTGCCTCCTTATAGTGTTGTTGGTGGAAATCCTGCAAAGGTGATTAAAAGCCGTAAAAAGGCTTTGTATAAAAAAGAAGATTAATTTAATGTCCAATAATACCGTTTTAATTTTACACAGCTCTTCCGACCTTTATGGAGCCAGTAGGTGCGTTATCAGATCTGCAGTGGCCATTAAAAGTGCAGGATTTAATCCAGTTATCGTATTGTCTGATGATGGCCCTTTGGTAGATGAATTGAGAAAAGAGGGGTTTTATGTGCATATCATTCGATTGGGCATAATGCGTAGAAAATATATGAATCCTTCAGGGCTCTTAAATAGACTGAAATATTTAAGAGAAGCTTCAAAAGCTCTATCTAAGTTAATTGATCACTACGGCGTGGAAATTATATACTCAAATACTGCAGGTGTTTGGATAGGTGCTTGGGTAGCTAAAAGGATGCAGATTAAACACGTATGGCATATCCATGAGATTATTTTAAACCCAAAATGGTTTAAGAACTTTGTTGAATGGTATGTTAAAAAGACAGGTGACAAAATCATATGTGTATCTAATGCGGTAATTGACAACTTAAAGCAAAATATTCCCGAAGAAAAATTGCAACTGCTCCATAATGGCATAGATTATAAACCATTTAAGGAGGCAGATTATGATCTAAAGTCTGAATTAGGGATTGATCAAAGCACTGTACTTATTGGCATGATTGCCAGGGTACATTTTTGGAAAGGGCAAACCTACTTTTTAGATGTAGCAAAGGAATTAGCCCGTAAATATGAAAATATTCATTTTGTGATGGTTGGGGATGCCTTTGCGGGATATGAATACCTCTATGATGAAATAAAATCTAAAATCAAGGAAAATGGGCTTGAAGGAAAGGTGACGGATTTGGGCTATCGTACTGATATTCCTCAAATTATGAGTGGCCTGGATATCTTTATGCTTCCTTCCATACTTCCGGATCCATTACCTACTACCGTTTTGGAGGCGATGGCAGCCGGAAAGCCAGTTGTTGCCACTAATCATGGTGGGGCAAAGGAAATGGTATTGGAGAGGGAAACAGGTTATTTGGTGCCTTGGGACAATGCTTCTAAAGCAGCATCAGCCTTTGAGCAATTAATCGAAGATGAAAACTTAAGAATCACATTTGGAAATGCTGGGCAGCAAAGAGTGATCAAAAATTTTTCTATTGAAGCTTATATAAAAAATATGGGTGAGATATTTCAGGGGATATCTCCAATAACTAAAGTAAATGCATAAGGAGAGTAAGAATAAACCATTAAGGGTGGCTATTTTTGGCGCAAAGGGCTATCCCTATGTTTATGGTGGATATGATACCATGGTCAAGGAATTGGGTGAGCGTTTGGTGCAAAAGGGCGTAAAAGTAACTGTTTACTGTCACCGAGCGTTATTCAAAGATCGTCCCAAACAAGTCAATGGAATCGATTTGGTATATATGCCAGCTATTGAGTCAAAGTCTTTTACCCAATTGACTCATTCCTTTTTTTCAATGATCCACGCCTGCTTTTCCAGTGCAGATGTCATTTTTGTGGTCAATAGTGGAAACGGGCCATTTGGCTTGATCTCAAAACTATTCAGAAAACCTACCGCTATCAATGTAGATGGTCTTGAGTGGCTTCGTCCCAAATGGAAGGGTTTAGGAGCCAAGTATTTTTACTGGGCTTCAAAAATGGCTACCAAATTCTATGATCAGATCATCAATGATTCTGATGAAATGCAAAAGGTCTATGAGGAGCTTTTTCAGACTTCCTCTAAGGTAATCGCCTATGGTTCCAATCCAGGCTTAAAAGCAGATCCAAAATTAATCAACAAGTGGAATTTGGAGAAAGAGGATTACTATCTTATTGTAGGTAGATTAGTGCCTGATAATAATGCAGATTTGATTATTGAAGGGTTTATCCGATCTAACACTAAAAGGAGATTAGTTGTTGTGGGAGATGTTCCTTATCAGGATACCTACGCGGAAAGGCTAAAAGATATTCCGGATGAACGATTGCTTTTTACAGGTTATGTGAAAGATCCACATGAGTTGGCAGCCCTATACCAAAACTGTTATGCTTATTTTCACGGGCATGAGTACGGAGGTACCAATCCTGCCATGTTAAAGGCACTTGGTTATGGTTGTGCTATTTTGGCATTGAACACAAGGTTTAATCAAGAAATGCTCCAAAATGGAAAGTTTGGCTGGTATTTCGAGAAGGATAAAAGCGATGTAGGAAAGATTGTGGAAAGCGCAGAGGCTAATCCTGAAATGATGAAAAAATTAAGGGAGAATTCCCAACAAGGATTGACCAAGAAGTACAATTGGGACCATGTTACGGATCAATATATTGAAGTATTTCAGGACTTGGCCAAGAAGTCCTGAAATACTATGAATATTAATTTTTTGAAGATTTTACAGCATCACATTTCCCACAGCCACAGTCCAAGGCATTAGATTTTTTTGGTTTGGCATATTGGTAAATTTTCCAGCCAATGATGCCAACAAATAATGCAAATACGATAATTTCTTGCCACATAATCTTCTTGTTTTTTTAAGACAATATTTGGTAAACTACCCATGCTGATACATAGGCCAAAGCAGTCATATATACTGTCTGAATAATTGGCCATTTCCAGCCTTTAGTTTCCCTATAAACCACAGCCAAGGTACTCATGCATTGCATGGCAAAGGCGTAGAATACAATGAGGGAAAAGGCAGTGGCCAAGTTAAATACTTTTTCTCCAGTTTCAGGCTTAATCTCAGACTCCAGTTTCTGCTGTATGGTCAATTCATCTTCAACATCAGTTCCAACGCTATATAGAGTTGCAATAGTAGAGACAAACACTTCCCTTGCTGCAAATGAAGTAATAAGGGCTATTCCAATTTTCCAATCATAACCCAGTGGTTTGATGGCAGGTTCTATGAACTTGCCCATTATTCCTATATACGAGGATTCCAATTCTGCTGATGCCAATTGGCTTTGGTAATCATCTTGAACTTCTTGAGGAGCATCGTTTGAAGGCACTTCAATATTGGCGATAGCTTCTTCCCGTGCACTAGAGGGGCCATAGGAAGCAAGTACCCAAAGTATGACTGATATGGTCAAAATAACCTTTCCTGCAGCAAAGACAAAGGTTTTGGATTTGGAATACATAGTAATCAAAACGTCTTTCCATCTTGGTAATCTGTATAATGGCATCTCTACCATCAAATAGCTTTTTTCCTTAAAATTCAGAATCAGTTTTAGGATCCATGAGGTAAAAAGTACCGCAACGATTCCCAATAGATACATACCAAGCAACGCAATGGCTTGTAGATTAAATGGGCCTATATAGGATTCAGGTACAGCTATTCCGATTAGAATAACGTAAACAGGTAGCCTTGCAGAACAACTCATTAAAGGGGTTACCATGATGGTGATGAGCCGGTCTTTCCAGTTACCAATATTTCTTGTGGCCATAATTCCAGGGATTGCACAGGCAATACCTGATATAAGAGGAACAACACTTTTTCCGTTCAGACCAAAAGGGCGCATGATCCTGTCCATCAGAAAAACTACCCTGGACATATATCCGGTGTCTTCTAAAATGCCCAAGAAGGCAAATAGCAATGCGATTTGCGGTATAAATATGACCACTCCACCAATGCCTGGAATGATCCCTTCAGTAATGAGATTGGTGAGTACTCCTGCTGGCAATAGTTTGGCTATGGATGAACTTAGAGAAGCAAAAAAACCATCTATCAAATCCATAGGGACTGCTGACCAGGCAAATACCGATTGGAAAATAACTAGTAGAATTCCTAAGAAAATGGCATATCCACCAATTTTATGGAGGAATATACTGTCAAGTTTGTCAGTTAATCTTTTTCTTCCCAGATCAGTTTTCTCCACCGCTTTGTCCAAAACAGTCTGAATCCCTTCATACCTGTGCTGGGTTTCATCTAATTGGATTTGTTTGATATTAAAACCTGATGAATCCATCTGATTTTCTAACCATTCCCTTTGGCCCTCATCCAAAAGTGGTTCATTTTCATGGAACCGGATAAGTTGGTAAGCTTGGTAAGTATTCTTCAAGTGGAATTTTTCCTGAATGGCAATCGATAGCGATTCAGGTAATAATTCTTGGATGTTTAAAAAAGGTTGAGGTTTTTCAAACATCTTTTTTTCTATCAGTTCAGAAATGCCATTGATGCCTTTATTGCTTCTGGCGTTTGATTGAATGATAGGAACTCCTAGAGATTTATACAGGGCATGGGTTTTTACTTTGATACCTTGTTCCTCTGCAGAATCTTCCATATTTAGCACAATTGCCATTGGAAGACCAAGGTCCATTATTTGAGTTACCAAAAACAGGCCTCTTTCCATGCTTGACATGTCCACTACTGCCAAGACAAAGTCAGGTTTATTTTCCTTGTCTAGACCGTTCAATACACGGTGAACAATGACTTCATCTTCTGAATTGGGGTAAATACTATAGGTTCCAGGTAGATCTAAGATAGTAGCCTCTTGTTTTCCTAATTTGATATTGGCAAACCGTTTGTCCACCGTTACGCCAGGGTAATTGCCCACTTTTTGACGCAAACCGGTAAGACTGTTGAAAATAGTCGTTTTACCCACATTAGGGTTTCCTATTAAGGCAACAGTAAAAGTAGATTGCTGGGTAGGAGTCTCAGGAGTAAGTACTTCAGGCATAAAAGATTAATTTTCTAATTTCACATTGATAAGGTTAGCCTCGGATTTTCTTAGGGCAATGACCGTGTTTTCCAGTTTAAATGCTAAAGGATCCTTTAGAGGGGCCCTCTGCAAAAGAGAAATACGTTTTCCAGGTAAGAAGCCCATTTCCATCAAGTGTAAGGATAGTTCACTTGGTGTGATACTTTCAATCACTGCCATTTTTCCTTGTTCAATTTTATCCGCTGTACTCATGCTTGTGAAATTAGATTAAATCTAAATTGTTGCAAAATTAACGGAAAAAGATCAGATTTCGTTCTTATTTTACTGAAAACTTAAGCCTTTTTTGTTGAGCGGTTAGTTAAAAAGAATTCAGATTAATAGGACTTTAGCTGATGAGGGAATTATAAATTATGGGCGTAAAAGGATTTATTTAGTCCAATGAACTTTTCGTGATGAATAGTACTTGTAGGGAACAATTGTCTCATCTCATTTTCAGAAATTAGTCTGATTTCATCCATATATTGCTGTGCTTGTTTGGGGTCCCACTTTTGAAAGCGGCTTAATTTGGTTTTGGTGAGAATGGTATAGCCCAAGGATTTTGGGTAGAATTGAAAATAAGGAAGGGCATAATGTGGTTCCAAAAAGAAATACTTATTGGGTGTTTGCACAAAATGTTTCTTTCCAACGCGTCTTATTTCTTTTGCCATTAAAACTTGGTTATCCCAAGTATAAAGATGTTCTATTACGGAGTTAGAAAAGACCAAATCGATTGAATTATCTTCAAATTCAGACAAATTGGTAGCATCACCCGCCATACTGGAAATATGGGGAGTTGAAACGGGTTCCTTGGACAAATTGAGGATAATTACATCAACATTTCCCGATTGGAGGATTTTTTGGTCTTTCCAAAAGCTTTCTGTACCGCCCACATCCAATATTTTTATTTTCTCGTAATTCTTAAAAGTATCCCAAAAAAGTTGGTTAAATAATTCAAACCTTGCTTTACGAAATTTCATTCCTAACGATTCAGGGTGATTTGAGGATGAAAGTAAGGATTTTATTTTAGTAATCATGTTTGTGGGATGTTAAGCGGGCAATGTAAAATTATTTTAACAGATATTTAATGCTGAATAGAGAATATTTTTTTATAATTTTACAAGACTTTAATGAAAAATAAGACTATTTAATCAATATAGAGCACAGGCAATTTTTTACAACGAGAAGAAATGGTATTTAAATTGCTTAAGCCTTGCGGAATTCATAAGTAGGAAAAATTTTTATGGCAAGAAGGTTTTACAAATATTTCCCTTGGTTATTTGTTTTGGGCGATGGATTAGTGATCGTATTATCATTGATTCTAACGCATTTGATTGTATCAAATTATGTTTCCGTAGATAATATGAATCCTGTGCTTTATGGCGTCTATATCTTGATCTGGCTATTGCTGATCATATATAGAAAGGACTATAAAGTAGGACGGACTACAGATTATATTTTTACGCTCCAGAAATTATTCGGGTCTATATTATGGTTCTTTTCAGTAATTTCTGTCTTATGGATAGCCTTTCAGGCTTATCACTTAAGTAGGCTGTTTTTGTTAGTAAATGCGGGAGCTATGTTGGCACTTTTGAGTGTTTACAGGGTTTCTGTTCATATAGTCCTCAAACAATATCGTTCTAGAGGGGGGAATTACAGGAATGCGGTTATAATAGGAAAGGGAGGAACAAGTTATAAATTGGCCAAGGTGTTTCAGCGTAGAAAGGATTTTGGCATCAATTTTATGGGCTATTATGATGATGCAAGTTCATGTGTTGAGACTAGGGGTAATCTGGCTGACTTTTTCAAGGAAGTCAAGGAGATGGATTTGGACCTGATTTATATTAATGAAAGGCTTGACTTGTCCACCATGAAAAAGATCATCAACTACGCTGATGAACATTATATAAAAGTCAAGGTGATACCGGGAGGTAATCTCCAATTGGAGAAAAAGCTTTCTTTTTCCAAGTATGGTGATTTTTTTGTTATCAATGTCAATGCCATTCCCTTGGACAATGTCTTGAATAGAATAAGTAAAAGGGCTTTTGATATCCTATTTTCCTTATTCGTAACATTGTTTATACTGAGTTGGATGATTCCTTTGGTAGGTTTGCTTATCAAGTTGGAGTCAAGAGGACCTATCTTTTTTATACAAAAACGAAATGGAGAGAATAATAGGGTTTTTAAATGCCTGAAGTTCCGTTCGATGACTCCCAATGATTATGCGGATACCCATCAGGCGGTCAAAAATGATCCTAGAATAACACGTATAGGGACTTTTTTAAGGAGTTCATCACTGGATGAAATGCCGCAGTTTTTAAATGTACTTATAGGAGATATGTCTATTGTAGGGCCAAGACCTCATACGGTTCCTATGAATGAAACATTCCGTACTCAGATCGAAAAATATAATGCCCGCCATAAGATAAAACCAGGAATTACCGGACTTGCTCAGGTAAAAGGGTACAGGGGTGAGATTATACGTCCATATCAAATCAGGTCAAGGGTTAGGTTGGATTATTTCTATATCCAGAATTGGACGCTTTGGATGGATTTGGAAATTGTTTTTAAAACCGTTAGAGAGCTTGGATTAAATAGGGATAACGTTTACTAGTATGGCTGATCCAATTAAAAAAATGTCCCCCCAGTTAAATCAAGAGGGACAAGGAGATCAGGCTTGTTTTTATTTTGTTAAGGCTTAAATATTTAGTAGGGCCTCTATAAAGCTCATGTTTTCACCTTTTTTCTTGATAACCAGCATCGGGATTTTGTAGTTGATATGAACGAGCTTTTCGGTTACGCTACCCAATAATATGGCCGCAGAATCACTTCTTCCTCTACTACCGATGACAACCATGTCTGCATCATGTCTTTCAGCTGCTTCCAGAATATGATTTGCACTAGATTGGTTTCCCTTCAAAATAAAATCGCAAGGATGTTTTTCTATTTTATGTTTGTCGACCATTGCATTGAATTCCTTCTGGGCATTTTTTAGCATTATCTCAGCAAATTCCTCATAGGATTTTCCTGTCTTATGGTAGCCAATTGGTACTTCGTAAACGTGCAGGTACTGAATTGCTGCATTGTTATTTGATTTAATAAAGTTCTCCACTTTTTCAAGGACTACTTCAGTATGCTTAGAAAAATCGATGGGTACAATGAATTTTTTGAATTCAATATCTTTCATGTCTTCTGTAAGGAACAGAACAGAATTGGGGGCTTTTTGAGCAATTCTTTTTGGTAAGGCCCCACTTCCCTTGAGTTCCTTTTTTCGTCCCATGATGATATAATCAATATTTTTGATTTTGGACCATCTCAGCAGCTTTTCCATCGCATGGCCTTCCTCTACTGTCACTTCTATTTCCACATCTTCAGGAAGGTTTAAGGAGGTGACCTTATTGAGGATTTCTTTTTCTATACTTTCATCAATTGGGGCCAATAGATTGGGGTAAGTGCTCGCGATATCTTCGGGAAGGACCAAGTCTTCCGCAATATGCATAAAATAGATTTTTTCCAGATTTAAAAGTTGAATGACTTTGTAGGTGTTTTCCAGAATAACTTGGTCCATCTGGCTCAGATCCAAGCCTATTAAAGCGGTATTTCGTTTTTCCATGAGTAAAGATTAATGGATTTGTAACAATTTAATAGATAGAGCTCAGCTAAGAAAGTAATTATGGATAATTGTATGGATTTAAGTTATGAGCGTATTAAATGTTAAATTTGAAGCATGATTTTAATCATGAATTACCGTAGAAATCCGGATTTGATTATGAATAAACCTCTTTTGTAATGGCTAAATCAATGCAAAAATATTTCCTTGCCATAGTTCCAGATGCTGGTATTCAGGAAGACGCCATACTCATCAAAGAAAAGGTCAAGGAAATGTACAATGCGAAGCATGCGTTAAAATCCCCGCCGCATGTAACGTTGAAGATGCCTTTTGTTTGGAACGAGCGGAAGGAAGAAAAATTAGACACTCTTCTATCAAGCTTTTTTGAGCGTTATGAGCCCTTTCTTATTACTTTTAAGGGAATAGGTCGTTTTGGTAGACGAATCATGTATGCCCGCGTAAGTCATGGCCCGGAGCTGCCTGTTTTCCAAGAAGAATTGAAGTTGTTTTGTAAGCGGGAATTGAAGTTGAATGAGGAGTTAAGTGACCGGGCTTTTACGCCACATATGACTTTGGTGTATAGTGATCTGAAGAATAGGTTTTTTGATGAGTGTTGGGGATGGATAAAAGAGAAGGGCTTTTATGGAGAAATGGAAGTCGTAAAAGTGGCTTTGTTGAAAAAGAAGGATTATCGTTGGACAGTATTAAAAGAGTTTGAATTAGGCTGTAAGGTTGAAGGCAAATAGTGTTTATTAATAACAAAAAAGGAATCCTATAGGATTCCTTTTTTGTATGCATCATGTGAGGAATTACTTCTTCACGTGGATTTTTTCTTTTACTCTCGCAGCCTTTCCTTGACGACCTCTTAGGTAGTAAAGTCTAGCTCTTCTTACTTTACCAGATCTCAATAGTTCGATTTTTTCGATGCTTGGACCTAGGATAGGGAAGATTCTTTCAACACCGATACCGCTAGAGATTTTTCTTACAGTGAAAGTTTCACCGTTGGAGTTTACATTCTTTCTCTGAATTACGGTACCTTGGAACTGCTGGATACGCTCTTTGTTACCCTCTTTAATTCTAACGTGAACGTTGATCGTATCTCCTGCCTTGAAAGAAGGGAACTTAGCTCTTACGTCTTTGTATTCCTCTTCTACAATTTTAAGTAGTTCGCTCATATCTTTATATTTATGTGCTTATCGCAAATTCGAATTGCAAAGGTATGCAATTATCTATTTTATTCAATTAATTATCAATTATTTACGTTTATCGCCTTATTCAAAATCTGTCCCTTCCAATAGGTCGGGCCTTCTTTCTTTAGTACGGCGAACCGATTCTTCAAACCTCCAGTTAGCGATCTTTTCATTATGTCCAGAGAGTAAGATTTCAGGCACTTTCATACCCTCATATTCTGCTGGTCTGGTATAGATAGGTGGAGCAAGCAATCCGTCCTGAAATGAATCCGAAAGGGCAGAAGTCTCATCGTTGAGCACTCCAGGAATCAATCGGATAACTGCATCTGCTACAATAGCAGCCGCTAGCTCTCCTCCAGATAGGACAAAATCTCCAATACTAATTTCTTTAGTAATGTATTTTTGTCTGATCCTTTCATCCACTCCTTTATAATGACCGCAAAGGATCATTAGATTTCCTTTCAAGGACAGGGAGTTGGCCATTTGCTGATCAAGGGTTTCACCGTCAGGGGTCATATAGATGATTTCATCGTAGTCTCTTTGGCTTTTAAGTGCTTCTATGCACCTAGCCACAGGTTCTACCATCATCACCATACCAGCACCACCACCAAAAGCATAATCATCAACTTGCTTATGTTTTCCAATGGCATAATCCCTTAAGTTGTGGACATTGACTTTTGCCAGACCTTTTTCTTCTGCTCTTTTTAAGATAGAATGGGAAAAAGGACCTTCTAAGAGTCCAGGAACCACTGTGATAATATCGATCTGCATGGACTAATCCTCCAAATAAATTTCAAGTAAGCCTTCCGGCAAACGGCAGAAAACTTTTTTTGCTGCCTTGTCTACCTTGAGAATGACATCATCCTGGATGGGAATCAATATTTCTTTCCCTTGGTAGTCTAACCCGATCAAATACTGGGTTTGAAGGTCATATATAACTTGCACACTTCCGATTACTCCTCGGGTCTCATCCTCTACTTCAAAGTCTACCAGTTCGTGATAATAATATTGATCATCATCAAGTTTGGGCAGGTCTTTAAGCGGGAGATAGAGTACAGATCCCACAAGGGTTTCTGCAGCATTTTTGTCGTCGTAGCCTTCAAATTTAGCTAAGACTCTGCCGTTTGGCTGAGAGACAAAATGCTCTAAGAAGTAAGGTGCCAATCTGTTGTTTTTATCCAAAAAGACATGTTCGATGTCTTCGTAATCTTGAGGATAATCTACATCTAGGACAGCAGTTACTTCTCCTTGGAGCCCATGAACTTTAGCAATGTAACCTATTTGGAAACAGTTTTCTTTGTTCATGGAGAAATGCCTAATTAACCTTGAGTTTCTTCTTCGCTAGATTCAGAAGCATCTCCTTCAGCAGGAGCCTCTTCAGAAGCTTCAGCTTCTTCCGCTGCAGCAGCTGCTTTAGCTTCTTCTTCTCTTTTCTTGATCGCCTCTAGACGAGCTGTGTTTTTAGCTGTTTCAGCATCAAGGGCTTTTTGACGAGCATCAGCTTTTGCTTTAGCCAATTGGTCCATTTTGCCAGTGATAGCTGATTCTTTTTGCTCTTTCCACGCGTCAAATTTCTTATCAGCTTCTTCTTGGGAAATAGCACCTTTCAAAACACCGATTTGAAGGTGTTTTTTCAATAATACACCTCTGTAAGAAAGCATAGCTTTTACAGTGTCTGTAGGTTGTGCACCATTCAACAACCATTGTAGAGCACGCTCATTGTTGATGTTGATAGAAGCAGGGTCAGTGTTCGGGTTATAAGATCCGATTTTCTCGATAAAGCGTCCATCACGTGGAGCTCTTGCATCAGCTACAACTACATCGTAGATGGCCATTCTTTTTCTACCTCTACGTGCTAATCTGATTTTTACTGCCATAGTATATTGATATTTAGTTAATTGATGGATCCCGTCCATCGTAAATTTGGAATGCAAAGATAGCGGATTTATCTTGAAAAGAACAAGTTAGGCTAGGAATATTTGTGGAATAGAAAAAATATGTTTTAAATTGCGGCTCGAATTGCTAGGGTGATTTTCCAAATCAATAGGTGATGGGCAGAATTTCGATTCAAATAACCTAATGATATTTATATGGCCTCGTAGTTCAATGGATAGAATACCTGCCTGCCGGCAGGCAGGGAAGTTTCTTAACATTGTGTTAACATGTATACAGTTTATGCAATTAAAAGTTTGGATGACGGAAGGATTTATGTTGGCTTGACAAGCGATCTTATAAGAAGATTGAAGGAGCATAATGGAGGTAAAACGAAATCAACAAAAGGCTATATGCCCTGGAAATTAATTTATAAAGAAGAAGTAGAAACCAGACTGATTGCAAGAGAAAGAGAGAAATACTGGAAGTCTGGAATTGGTAAAGAAAAATTAAAAACCTTATAAAATATATGGCCTCGTAGTTCAATGGATAGAATAGAAGTTTCCTAAACTTTAGATCTAGGTTCGATTCCTAGCGAGGCTACTAAAGCTTTCTACTTAAAATAAGGAGAAAGCTTTTTTTGTTTTTCTACTAAATGTACAATCATAAGATAATGATTGTACATTTAGTTATTTTATTGATTTAACTTTCTATCACCGACAAAATATTCCCAGCAGGATCTTTGAACCAGGCGATGGACGGGCCGTTTTTACTTCTTGAAATGCCCTTTTCGTCTGTATGGATATTGCCTGAGTATTGTTCAAATTTAATTCCTTTGACCATCAATGCTTCTACGGCCGCTTCTATATCAGGCACAGGGAAATTCAAAACCGTGAAGTTTGCTGCTTTGAAATCATCCTTTGGATAGATGATAATGGGATTGTTGCCCTTGGTGTGAATTTCCAAAATTCCCATAGGGTGGTCAGTTACTTTCAATCCCAATATTTCTCCATAAAACCATCGGGCCTTTTCCAAATCGTCTACTGCGAAACTGCTAAATGCTTGGCTGGATATCATCATGGCTGAAAGCGCTTTTTGTCAATTTACCAAATTATAATCGCAAAAGCAGGTCATTATAATTCGTATTAGGGTTGATAATGTTTTTTTTGGACCATAAATGAAAAAGGGATGGCTTGTTCTTGCCATCCCTTTTCTAAAATAAATGAGTGATATTCCTTGAGACTATTTCTTTTTCTTGGCTTCCTTCATTGGATTGCTGCCAGATGCTGCTCCTCTTGGTGCGCTTTCTCTTTTGTACAACTCAAACCGAGAAGGTATATTCCGTTTAGGGAAGTAATTATTTGACTCATCAATATCAGCTGTTTCCCTGTAGGGGTCCAATACAATGGTTTCCACTTCTTTATCTTTAGGGAATACTTTCTTTACTTCTGATTCATTATGTCTCCAGATATTTGCAGGAATCCGTTCAATTTCCGAACTGCCATCTGCATAGTTAAACTGAACGATTAAAGGCATTACCAATCCACCTACATTTTTGAAGGTGATTTCATAATAATTAAGTCCACTGTTGTACAGCTTCCTTTCCTTTTCATTAAGGCTTTCTACAAATTTCTTGTGTGCTTTTTCATCACTAGGAGTTACCGTAAATCTATCATAGGTAGTATAAAAGTCCCTTGTTTTAGGGTCCCTTTCCAATACAGTCTCTTGAATATCCTTTTCATTGGCCGTTCTTGAAATATAGGATTCATATTTTTCATGGTCTGCGGCTGCTGCTTTTTTCTTCTCAGCAGGAGTTCTATTGTCGAGCTGGTACCATTGAACATTTTCAATGGCGATGTCTACTGGCTCAGTGCCAAAGAACCAACCTCTCCAGAACCAGTCTAGATCCACGGCTGAGGCGTCTTCCATGGTCCTGAAGAAATCATCAGGGGTGGGGTGCTTGAATTTCCATCTTTGTGCATATTCTTTGAAAGCAAAGTCAAATAGTTCCCTGCCCATGACAGTTTCCCTAAGGATGTTCAAGGCAGTAGCCGGCTTAGCGTAGGCATTGGCTCCAAACTGGATAATGTTTTCAGAATTGGTCATGATTGGCTCCAAATATTGTTTTTCGCCTTTCATATAGTCCACAATCTTGTGAGCAGGACCTCTTCTGGATGGGTAGTTTCTGTCCCATTCTTGTTCTGCCATAAACTGCATAAAGGTGTTCAAGCCTTCGTCCATCCAAGTCCATTGACGTTCGTCGGAATTGACAATCATCGGAAAGAAATTGTGCCCCACTTCGTGGATGATCACGGAGATCATACCGTTTTTAATGGCTTCAGAATAGGTTCCGTCTTTATCCGGTCTACCATAGTTAAAGCAGATCATGGGATATTCCATTCCATTGGAAGCTTCTACAGAAATGGCAGTTGGGTAGGGATAATCAAAGGTTTTTGCTGAATAGGATTTTAAGGTATGGGCGACTACTCTGGTCGAATATTGCTCCCAAAGTGGGTTGGCTTCCTTGGCATAGTAAGACATGGCCATAACATCTTTATTGCCCACGTTTACGGCCATGGCATCCCAAATGAACTTTCTGGAAGAGGTCCAGGCAAAATCTCTTACGTTTTCTGCTTCGAAGACCCAGGTTTTAGTATCAGAGGCCTTTGCTTTTTCAAGTTTTTCAGCTTCTTTTTGGGTACGGATGATTACAGGGTTGTCATAGGTTGCTTTGGCCTTGTTCCATCTGTCCATTTCAGTTTCACTCAAGACCTCTTCGGGGTTTTGTAGCACTCCAGTGGCACCGACCATATGGTCTGCAGGAACGGTGATACTTACCTTATAATCACCAAAGGTCAAAGCAAATTCTCCACGACCGTAGAACTGTTTGTTTTGCCAGCCTTCAAAATCTGAATAAACTGCCATTCTAGGGAACCATTCGGCCATGGTATAAAGGTAGTTACCATCTTCTTCAAAGTATTCATAGCCAGGTCTTCCTCCAATAAAACTGGTTCTGTCATGGATATTGAAACTCCAGTCTACTGTAAACTCCACCTGATCACCAGCCTTAAGTGGCTCTGGTAGATCTACTCTCATCATGGTTTCATTGATCGCAACTGGGATGTCATTTCCTTGAGCGTCTTTTACGCTGTGGATTTTGTAGCCAAGATCAAGGTCATGCCACAGGATGGATTCCAGCTGGCGCAAGGACATCCTTTCATGAATACTGCTCGTCTTTGCCTTTTGGCTTTCAGCATCCTTTGCTCTTTGGTTTTGGTCCAGCTGTATCCAGAGATAACTCAACTGGTCAGGTGAATTATTAATATAAGTTACCGTTTCAGTCCCTTTAATGCTTTGGTTTTCATCATCAAGGACTACCTTAATATCATAATTGGCCTGCTGCTGCCAGTACATATGCCCAGGAGCACCAGAGGCAGTACGGTAAACGTTTGGAGAGCGAAGCATTGGGCCCAATTGCTCAAAACGCTCCGCATGGTTTTGCTCGCTGTGCTGGGCATTTGCAGTGCCTATGCATAGTAAGCTAAATGCGATGGAATAAATTAAATTTTTCATATCTCTCTATTGAGTTTTTATGAATAAGTAACATGACTATTCTTACTGATTAAATCAGTGAACTCTTATAATAGGTTGTATTTGGGTTGTGTTAATTACCAATATATTGCGTCCAATATCATCATTATGGCCATTCCGAATACCACAGAAGAAATGACCAAGGCCCATTCTTTTCTGTTGGCACTTAATATGCCAATGGCGATAGATGATATTAAAATGAAGATGCCTACTATGATCAGCTGTCCGACTTCCAGGCCCAAGTTGAAGGCCAGCAGGGGTTCCCAAATGGAGCTTTCCCTTCCTAATAATGATTTTAGGTAGTTGGAGAATCCAAGGCCGTGTATCAGACCGAAAAATAGGGCAAAGAAGTAGTTTGCCTGAATCCCGGAGCCACTTGAAGGTCTTGGCCTGAGTATATTGAAAAAGGCAGTGACCGCTATGGTTACAGGGATAAGGAATTCGATTAGGCTTCCTTTGACCGTAAAGATCTTTAAAGTAGCTAGCGCAAGGGTAATAGAATGACCTATGGTAAATGCGGTTACCAAGATCAAAATTTTCTTCCAATCTCTCAGCAGGTAAATGGCGCAAAGAGCAACAATAAACAAGATGTGGTCAAAACCTTTTAGGTCAAGGATATGATCCATGCCTAACTTAAAATAAGCTTGAAACTGATTCATTTAATTTTTCGTTTTTCCATCTGATTGAAAAGATTCGGATAGAAGCTTGTATTTTTGTAAAACACAAGCTGATCAAACTTCTCAATGAGGACTTGGCTTAGTTTTATTTGGGTAAGAAAAACAGCGGTGTAATATTAATGTTTAATTTGGACAAAAAGTAAAAATCAATAACTAAATGTTATATAATTATATAGTCATATGGATGCTTGGATGGATGGTGAATCTTCATCCTTTCTATATTAGTGTGACGGATGTTAACTATAATACTGAGGCCCAAAGTTTGGAAATTGCCCAAAAAATTTTCTGGGATGATTTGGAGCAGGCGCTTAGTAAAAAGTATGATGAAGATCTTGATTTTTTACATCCCCAGGATCCCGAAAGACTGAATGGTTTTGTCAAAGCGTATTTGATGGATAATAATATCTATGAAATCAATGGTAACTTGGTCAAGCTTGAGTACCTCGGATTTGAAATAGAAGAAGATGCTGCTTGGTTTTATTTGGAGGCCAAAAATGTGCCCGTACCACAGAAAGTTAAAATAACCAATAAGGTGCTCATCAGTGATTTTCAGGATCAGCAAAATATGATCAATTTTTACTTCAATGATGAGCCGAAGACCTTGATTTTATATAAAGGGAAGGAAGAGGATACCTTGTCTTTTGAATAGTTTGCAATTTAGTTTTTAGCTAGGATATTAAGGAATGCAGCAATGATTTTATTGGTTTTGAGATCGTAGGGCGGATAAAACATATTCAGGGGAGTTTTTCCTTTGCGCTGTTTCAAAACGGCTTTTTCATTGCTAAATGTCAAAAAACCAGCGTATCCATGTGCTTTGCCCATTCCGCTTTCCTTTGTTCCTCCAAAAGGCAAGGAGTTTTGTAAATATTGAATGCCACAAACATTGATCGCCATGGTTCCTGCACTGATCGATTTCTGCATCATTTCAATGGTACTTTTGTCTTCTGAAAATAAATAAAAGGCCAGTGGTTTTGCTTTGTGGGACATATAATTAAGTATGTCTTCTGTTTTACTATAGGTTATAATTGGTAAAATAGGACCAAAAATTTCTTCCTTCATTAATAACATTTCTTCTGTCATGCCAGTGACAATGGTAGGCTCCATAAAATTTTCCTCTGCTTTTATTTCACCACCATGGCGGATTGTTGCTCCTTTTGTTTGTGCATCAGTGAGCAGGTGCTGCAATCTGTTCAGGTGTTTCCTGCTAATGATTCTTCCATAATCTTTATTGGATGATTTATCCGCCTTTTTTGTAGGGTACATTTTTTGAATTTGATGACTCAGGTCATCTAATAGGCGTTCCTTCTGGGATTCATGCACAAAGAGGAAATCAGGTGCAATACAGGTTTGACCGCAATTGATCCATTTCCCTGTGGCAATTTTTGGTACGGCATCGTTTAAGTCATAGTTCTTGTCAATTACTACAGGAGATTTGCCTCCTAATTCTAATGTTACACTTGATAGGTGTTGGGCAGCGGCATTCATCACCATTTTTCCAATTCCCGGACTGCCTGTAAAAAATATATGATCAAAGGGGAGGGCTAATAATTGTTTAGCCATCTCAGCATCTCCTTCAAATATGGCTACTTCGTCCTTTTCAAAATTTTCCATACACAACCTTCTTACCAATGCGGAAGTGTGCGGCGTAAGCTCTGATGGTTTAAGGCAAACAGTACATCCGGCAGCAAGGGCAGAAACGAGCGGACCAATGCTTAAGTTAAATGGGAAATTCCAAGGGGCTATAATTAAAGCCTGTCCCTTTGGCTCAATGATCGTGTAGGATTTACTTCCCAGAAAGTATAAAGGGGTAGTCACTTTTTTGGGCTTCATCCAGCTTGCTAGATTTTTGATGGCATGGTTAATTTCCATCAATACATAGGCTGTTTCTGTAATGGCCACTTCTGTAGCAGGCTTTTTGAAATCCGCATAGATAGCTTTGGAAATTTCTTGTTGATTTTTCTTTATCCATTCCCTTAGTTTTTTGAGCGTTGCAATCCTCTCCTCAGCTGTGCTATACCTTTTGTTGTAAGCTTTTATTTTTTGAATGGAGAAGGTATTTGATAATTCTTGAAGGGTAATTGGAGCCGTCATTTCTATCAATTTTCTGGTTTACTACAAGATAGGAAAAATATCCTGTGTGCTTAATGGGACTCATCTTCAAGCGGTTATATAAGGCTTGTTCTAGTAAAATTAGCCACGTTTCATACACATAAAAACGCAATTTAGTTTATAAAAAATGACTTTTATTTTAAAAATAAAATACATTTTACTTTGTAGAAAAAGACAATTGATGTACTTTTATAGCAAAATAGTGTATTTGAACGGCGTAAAATAGTCTATAAGTGTTGATAAAGATTGTTTTAGCTGCATTTAGTACGAATAAACAGTAGGCTTATGAACAAAAACTTTTACATGGAAATTACGCGCAAGAAGTTTTTTGAGTTAGTAAAAACAAGAAGAGAAAAATTCATCCTGCTTATCCGTCTAGCGATAGATAGTTTTTCTAAAGGCAGGAATTTAGGTACTGGTAATCAGGGAGCTAAGGCTTTCCTGCGCTTCCCGGTTTATATCCAGAACACTGGTTTAAATTTTCAATATATCAATTTAACAAGGGGAGCTTTTGCTTCGCTTTAATAGAGAGACAGTCATGAAATCATTCACTAAGTATTTCTTATTTAGCTTTTTCTGTCTAATTGGTTTACTCAGCATTACCAACGTACAAGCCCAAAATGCAGATCTTAGGGATTGCAACTATGGATGTACGTCAAACAATTACACCATTGCGGGTGTATTTTTAAGTGATGCCAACGGTGTTCCAATTACTGACGCTAACAAAACGTGTACAGCAGGGCAGCCCATAAACGATGTATATGTTTCCATTGGTATTCTATCCAACCAAAATACCAGTAACTATTTTGGTAGGTTGTATGCGGATTTGAATATAGGTGGCTCTTCCATTTACTTGGACGTTCCCCTTGGGACTATGCCCTCTAGTAAAAACACAGTGACCAATAAAGTAATTTATGGTCCTATTAGTTGGGAATGCGGGGAAGAGTTGACTTTGGAGTTGCCATTAATTGTTTGGAAGACTAATAATAACGCTCCAGATGAACCAATTGATTGTGGTGATTATTCACAATCCCAATGTGAGCAGCCTGCTAGTATTGTAGTCGCGGCACCTTTGGCCGTTCAGTTTGATTCGCAGAGTTGTTTGCCAGCCGAAAGTGATTTTTCAGTACAATTCACCTCCACAGCAAATGGAGGAATTTCGCCGTATACGATTAGCTGGGATTTTGGCGATGGAACAAATTCTTCCGCATTAAATCCTTTGCATACTTTTCCAGGTGCAGGGAGCTACAATGTGGCATTAATGGTTACTGATAATGACGGGACCCAAAGTACCTATACTGAAACTATTACTGTATATGATCCAATTACGGCTGATATTACTGTAGATGATATTAGTTGTTCTGGTGCTAGTGATGGGGTTATTACCATTTCGAACCAGGCTGGGGGAGATGGTAACTATTCGTATGCTATATCTCCTAGTACTGGAACACTTAATGGATCTACTTACTCTGGTCTAGCTGCAGGAAGTTATACTGTTACAATCACCGATTCTAGAGGATGTTCAGTTGATCTTAATGCAACGGTAAATGTTGGAGACGATACTGCTCCGGTAATGACTGCTCCTGCTGGGTTGGATCTAGAAGCTTGTGGGGTGAATGATTTAGTAGGAAGCGGTGAAACTGCTTTGGCTTATAGCGATACAGAGGTGCTTATTTCTCTTCAGGACTTTATTGATGAGGGAGGAAGCATTATAGAAGAAAATATTGCAAGTATTACCTATCAGGACAGTTTCTCAGGAACTTGCCCGATTGTTGTTACTAGGACTTTTACGGTTACCGATAATTGTGGTCTTTCTGACACAGAAATTCAACTTATCAATATCAATGATACTACTGATCCAATCTTTAGTTCTGGGCCAAATGATCCGGAAGTAAGAACTATAGCCGCTGGTGGAACTGAATATGTCGCAGCGGCTGGAGAATTTGATGCTGTTGCTTCAGATAATTGTAGTACAGTAGAGCTGAGTTATACCATTAATGGTGGTACCCCAGTAGTAGCGAATTCTTTAGATGGTGTTGCTTTTGGATTGGGAGATACCAATGTTTCATGGATTGCAACGGATGAGTGCGGAAATACTGCCAATTATGATTTTGTGGTAACGGTTTATGCACCAGCGATTAATATTGAAAAAGTTGTTGATCTATCAAGTATTTCTTCACCTGGTACTTTGACTTATACCATTACAGTAACCAACACTGGTAACCAAAGCTTAACTGGAGTGAGTGTAGCGGATGCCTTTGCAGGCGGTGCAAGCTTTGTAGGAGGGGATACTGATAATGACAACCAGTTGGATCTTTCTGAATCATGGGAATACAGTGCCACTTATGAGGTTACTCAAGATGATATTGATGCAGGTAATGATTTGGTGAATATAGCAGTGGTAAGCAGTAATGAAACTGCAGATGCTCAGGACGATGCGACCACTACTATTGATCAAAATCCAAGTATTGCCATTGAGAAAGTGGTGGATGTAGCTGAAATCAATACACCAACTACCCTTAATTATACTATTACTGTTACCAATACCGGTAATGTAAGCCTTACCAATATTAGCGTAGCAGATGCTTTCGCTGGAGGGGCGACTTATGTAAGCGGTGATACTGACACAGATAATGAATTGGATATTGATGAGGAATGGATTTACAGTGCAGATTATTCAGCTACCCAGGCGGACATTGATGCTGGTGATGATTTGGTAAATACAGCTATTGTTAGTAGTGCTGAAGCAGCAGATGTTCAAGATGATGCAACTACGACAATTGATCAAAACCCAAGTATTGCAATCTCTAAGGTAGTGGACGAAACAAGCATTAGCGAACCTACTACTTTGAACTACACCATTACTGTAACCAACACTGGTAATGTAAGCTTGACGGGTGTTAGTGTAGCTGATGCTTTTGCAAGTGGTGCAACTTATGTAAGCGGAGATGCAGACGATGATGGTCAGTTGGATTTGACAGAAACTTGGGTTTACAGCGCAAGTTATGCAGCTACTCAGGAAGATATCGATGCAGGTTTAGACTTAGTTAATACTGCAATAGTAAGTAGTAATGAGACAGCAGATGCTCAGGATGATGCGGTAACAACGATTACGCAGACACCAGGCATTGCGATAGAAAAAACAGTAGATGCAACCGACATCAGTGCACCGACGACCTTGAACTATACGATCACCGTAACGAATACCGGTAATGTTAGCTTGACGGGAGTTAGTGTAGCCGATGCCTTTGCTGGTGGAGCTACCTTAGTGAGCGGAGATGCAGACGATGATGGTCAGTTGGACTTGACAGAAACTTGGGTTTACAGCGCAAGTTATGCAGCTACTCAGGAAGATATCGATTTAGGATCTGACTTGGTGAATGTAGCGGTTGTAAGCAGCAACGAGACAGCAGATGCACAGGATGATGCGGTAACAACGATTACTCAGACGCCAGGCATTGCGATAGAAAAAACAGTAGATGCAACTGACATCAGTGCACCGACGACCTTGAACTATACGATCACCGTAACGAATACCGGTAATGTTAGCTTGACCGGAGTTAGTGTAGCCGATGCCTTTGCCGGCGGAGCAACACTTGAAAGTGGTGATATAGATACAGACGGAGAGTTAGATTTGACAGAAACTTGGGTTTACAGCGCAAGTTATGCAGCTACTCAGGAAGATATCGATTTAGGATCTGACTTGGTGAATGTAGCGGTTGTAAGCAGCAACGAGACAGCAGATGCACAGGATGATGCGGTAACAACGATTACGCAGACACCAGGCATTGCGATAGAAAAAACAGTAGATGCAACTGACATCAGTGCACCGACGACCTTGAACTATACGATCACTGTAACGAATACCGGTAATGTAAGCTTGACCGGAGTTAGTGTAGCCGATGCCTTTGCCGGCGGAGCAACACTTGAAAGTGGTGATATAGATACAGACGGAGAGTTGGATTTGACAGAAACTTGGGTATACAGCGCAAGTTATGCAGCTACTCAGGAAGATATCGATGCAGGTTTAGACTTAGTTAATACTGCAATAGTAAGTAGTAATGAGACAGCAGATGCTCAGGATGATGCGGTAACAACGATTACTCAGACACCAGGCATTGCGATAGAAAAAACAGTAGATGCAACTGACATCAGTGCACCGACGACCTTGAACTATACGATCACTGTAACGAATACCGGTAATGTGAGCTTGACCGGAGTTAGTGTGGCCGATGCCTTTGCCGGCGGAGCAACACTTGAAAGTGGTGATATAGATACAGACGGAGAGTTGGACTTGACAGAAACTTGGGTTTACAGCGCAAGTTATGCAGCAACTCAGGAAGATATCGATGCAGGTTTAGACTTAGTTAATACTGCAATAGTAAGTAGTAATGAGACAGCAGATGCTCAGGATGATGCGGTAACAACGATTACTCAGACACCTAGTATAGCGATAGAAAAAACAGTAGATGTATCTGACATCAGTGCACCGACGACCTTGAACTATACGATCACTGTAACGAATACCGGTAATGTGAGCTTGACCGGAGTTAGTGTGGCCGATGCCTTTGCCGGCGGAGCAACACTTGAAAGTGGTGATATAGATACAGACGGAGAGTTGGACTTGACAGAAACTTGGGTTTACAGCGCAAGTTATGCAGCAACTCAGGAAGATATCGATGCAGGTTTAGACTTAGTTAATACTGCAATAGTAAGTAGTAATGAGACAGCAGATGC
>NZ_JACODZ010000005.1 GCF_014280965.1 Echinicola salinicaeni | reverse complement strand
CGACCTAGCCAGAAGAATTTGGGCGGTACGGCGCAGGGGATCCACCTCTTCCCATCCCGAACAGAGAAGTTAAGCCCTGTCGCGCCGATGGTACTGGGGTTACACCCGGGAGAGTAGGTCGCCGCCCTCACTTATCATGGGCCCTTTCACATCACGTGGAAGGGCCTTTTTGCGTTTTATAGGGTTTAAGTTTTTACTGGGGGGGAAACTAGTGTGCAAAGGTCTTCCATGGAAGCAGTGTAACGTAGGTTTCAAAAGGGGGGAATAAAAGCCAATAACTAGCATTAACTAATGGCTTTGCTCATATGGTATCTTTGATTACCATTTTTTTAGCTCTTCATAGATTCTATGTACCGGAAGTCCCATAACGGTGTAGAAAGAACCCACGAGTTTGTGAACTGCAGCTAAGCCTATCCATTCTTGGACACCATAAGCTCCAGCCTTATCGAAAGGTTGGCATTTGTCAATATAGTATTCAATTTCCTGATCGTCCAGTGTATTAAAATGGACTTCTGTAATGTCCGAAAAGACTGTTTTTTTATTATTGTCCATCATACAAACTCCAGAGATAACTTGATGGGGTTTACCAGATAATAGTTTTAGCATACTAGTAGCCTCTTCCTTGTTCATCGGCTTATTAAGGACTTTGCCATTTACAAGAACAGTGGTATCCGATGTGATTAATAATTCATCAGGGGCCAAGTCTGATTCAAAGGCTTTTGCTTTTTTTTCTGCCAAATAGGCTGCGACCTCGTTGTCCTTTAAATTTTCAGGGAAATCCTCGTTGACATCCTTGGTACGTACTTCAAAGGGAATAAATAAGCCTTGCATTAATTCCTGTCTCCTTGGGGATTTGGAGGCTAGTATGATTCTTTTTGTCTTTAAGATGGGGAACAATTTACTGGAAATTATGATATGGTAATTTAAATTCTTTTTCTCTTATAGAACCAAATAATAGGCCTGATAAAAGTTTGGGATAAAAATAGGTTGATTTTTGTGGTAAGGTATATCCAGAATCACAAACATTTAATATTTCATCCATTTTTAGCGCTCTTGTAAGTATGGCTAAATTTACTTCATTAGTATTTAATTTTTCTTGGCAAATTTTTACATTGCTTTCGTATTCAATAGAACCTGAAAATCTTTGCTGCTCAAGAGGAATTCCTAATACTTTCTCAACAAAGAAAAAGTGTAATACGGATAAATCCAATTCTTTGACGATTTGCGGAATAGAATTAGCAAATTCATGAAAAAGTTCTGTTTTGAAGGTAAGATGATAAGCAGAATTTTTGGTGATTAGTATATATTGCCATTTGGATTTAATTAGTTCTACGTTAGCATCTTCATATTTATTAAGTTTACTAATATTAAAGTATTTTTTTGCCTGATTCAGTAAATCCTCTTTGTTGAGATTTAGATTTTTAAATAATCTATGCGTAGGTAATATCTTAATATTATCGGAGCTTGAATTACTGAAATACATCATATGATAATTGTAAGCCTCAGTTCCGTCATGGTTTGGGTTCTGTGATTTGCATAGGTTTTTATATTCAATGGCTGCTTGTAATCTATGGTGCCCATCAGCTAGAATTATGCTTTTTGAATCGATTAGGTTTATGAATTTGCTGATAATTTTATGATCTGTTATTCTGGTGAGGACTTCTCTTACACCTTGATAATCTTCTATATCGTATAGTGGTGTTTGGATAGCTTCATCCATGTAAGATTCTAATTGAAAACTATCATCATGATACAGTCCATGTGTTGGGCTAGATTGGATTTGGGTTTCTCTCAAAATTTTGATTCTGTCTTCTACTGAAGAAGCAATGGTGTCTTCATGTCTTAATATCGCTTTTTCTTTCCAATCATAGGCTTTTATTTGTGCGATAAAACCCTTTCTACAATATTCTTTATGGCTATTTTGGAGTTTAAAGAATTGATAATAAACATATATTCCAGGTTCTTCATCCTGAAGGATGATTTCTTTAATTTTCCAAGCATTCAAAACTTTACTTGGTTCAGTGCCTTCTAGTTCCTTTCCTGGTAATGTTAAGTGTATACTATTATAAGGTTTTAGATAAAGTTTCTTCAATTGATCTGGCTTAGCTACATCAAATAAAGGAGAAACCAACTCCTCCATGGGGATATTAAGTTTGTCACTATATCGCCAAGCACGCAGAGGTAAAATTTCAGCCACGTTTTTTTCTTTTATTCCAATTTGACTTTTTAATTAATTGATGGTTGGATTTAGAATGATTTTCAGGAGATGACTGTTTGAAAATGTACGAACTCAAAGCTGCCAATATATCTTTTTCATCCCTTGAAAAATCAGTTTTTAAGTTCTCTGGTTCAAAATATTTCTCTATAAACTTCGTGTCAAATTTTCCCGATCTAAAGGAATCGTGCTTCATTACGTACCTGGCAAACTGGAGAGTATTTTCAATTCCAGTGATATTATATCCATCGATTGCTCTTATCATTTTCTCGATACACTTTTTTCTATCTTCAGCAAAACAAATCAATTTAGCAATCATAGGGTCATAATATATGGGTATGTCCATTCCTTCTTCAAACCCATCATCTACCCTTATTCCGGGGCCTTGGGGTCTTTTATAAGTTTGTAGTTTTCCGATGTCAGGCAAGAAGTTGTTTTTAGGATCTTCTGCATATACCCTTGTCTCGATCGCATGTCCCAATATATTTAATTCTTCTTGTTTAAAGCTCAGGGGCTTACCTTCGGCGATAAGTACTTGTACACGGACTAGGTCTTTTCCAGTAATGAATTCGGTTACCGGATGTTCTACTTGGAGTCTGGTATTCATTTCTAGGAAATAGAAATTAAGCTTTTCATCCACAATAAACTCCACTGTTCCTGCTCCAAAATAATTACAGGCTTTGGCTACATTGATAGCTGCTTGACCCATTTCTTGACGCATCTGAGGGCTAACTACTGCAGAAGGGGCTTCTTCTATCACTTTTTGATGTCTTCTTTGTATTGAGCATTCCCTTTCAAAAAGGTGCACGATATTTCCATGTTGGTCTCCAAGGATTTGGATTTCTATGTGTCTTGGGGAATTGATATACTTCTCTATAAAGACTGCCCCATCTCCAAATGAACTTTGGGCTTCACTTACAGCTCTTTGTAATTGTTCATCAAATTGTTTTTCCTCTTCCACAATTCGCATACCTTTTCCTCCTCCTCCAGCACTGGCTTTGATAAGAATGGGGTAGCCTATTTCATGAGCTATATTTTTTGCTTCAGTTAAATCTGATATTGGCTCATCGGTACCAGGAACCAAGGGGATATTATATTTTCCTACTGCTTTTTTTGCGGCCAATTTACTGCCCATGACCTCTATAGAAGTAGGTGAGGGCCCTATGAATATAATTCCGTTTTCTTGGACTTTCCTTGCAAAATCTGCATTTTCCGATAAAAAACCGTAGCCAGGATGTATGGCATCTACCTTTAAAGTTTTGGAGAGTTCAATGATTTTATCTTGTAAAAGATAAGACTGCTTGGAAGGGGGAGGGCCGAGGTAAATGGCCTCTTTTGCAAAACTTACATGAGGCCCCCCCCTATCAGCATCACTGTAAATTGCAACAGTCATTATTCCCATTTCATGCAGGGTTCTCATAATCCTCAAGGCAATCTCTCCTCTGTTGGCAATTAGGATTTTATTAATCTTTGGCATTGGTTATTGGAGTTATTATGCTGTCTAAAAAAATGGTTTTTAATAATATAACAATTAATATAGGAATAGTGAAATGTGATAGGTTTTTTGCACATAACTTGAAAATATGCTATTTTTGGGGGTTTTAACGAATAATATAAGAAGTAAGCAGTAAGTACTCTAAACGATTATAAGTTTTGGATATATTTGAAAAACTACAAACAAATCTAGGACCACTTGGCAAGCACTCAGACTTGTCAGAAGGATATTTTATGTTCCCGAAATTGGAGGGTGAAATAGCTCCTAGAATGAAATTTAAGGGAAAGGAAGTTTTGACCTGGAGTTTGAATAACTACCTTGGTTTAGCTAACCACCCAGAGGTAAGAAAGGCTGATGCAGAGGCTGCAGAAAAGTGGGGAGCTGCATATCCTATGGGAGCAAGGATGATGTCCGGTAATACTGATTTACACGAGAAGTTGGAGAGAGAGCTGGCTGAGTTTGTTGGAAAAGAAAAAGCTTATTTGCTCAATTTCGGTTATCAGGGTATTATGTCTGTAATCGATTCATTGGTGGATCGTAAGGATGTAATTGTATATGATAGCGAATGTCATGCTTGTATTATTGATGCCTTGAGAATGCATATGGGTAAACGTTTTGTTTTCCCACATAATGACATGGAGAATTTCGAAAAGCAGTTGGTAAGGGCAGAAAAGCTGACCAATGAAACTGGCGGCGGGATCCTTGTGATTACTGAAGGTGTTTTCGGAATGACTGGTAATATGGGAGACTTGAAAGGCATTGTGAAGTTGAAGGAGAAATTCCAATTCAGGTTATTGGTGGATGATGCACATGGTTTTGGTACCATGGGGGCTACAGGTGCCGGAGCTGGAGAGGAGCAAGGCGTTCAGGATCAAATTGACCTTTACTTCTCTACTTTCGCTAAATCCATGGCCGGTATAGGTGCGTTTATTGCAGGAGATGAAAAGGCAGTTCATTACCTTAAATATAATATGCGTTCTCAGATCTTTGCCAAATCACTTCCTATGGTGTTTGTAGAGGGGGGATTGAAGAGACTGGAATTACTGAGAAGTAATCCTGAGCATAAGGCTAATCTTTGGAAAGTGGTTAATGCACTGCAAAATGGCCTAAAAGAAAAAGGGTTTAGCATTGGTACTACTACTACCCCAGTTACCCCAGTGGTATTGAACGGAACAGTAGGAGAGGCTGCGACCTTAAGTAAGGATCTTCGTGAGAATTATAATATTTTCTGCTCAGTAGTTATTTATCCAGTAGTGCCTAAAGGGATGATTATCTTAAGGTTGATACCTACTGCTGTCCATTCTTTGGAGGATGTGGCTGAAACCATTTCTGCTTTTGAAGCCATCAAGGATAAATTGTCCAGTGGCTACTATAAGACTACAGAACTAGCGACTTCATTTGGTGAATAAAGTTTCAAAAAATATGGCTGATCTGTTGTTTTATAAACATTTTGACTATATTGAATGAAAAATAAACTTATCATCAACCTAAAAATTAATTTTTACTATGAGTAAATTTAGTGAAATCAAAGATCTAGTGATGTCTTTGGAAGCTGACTTTGAAAAGTTTTATGAAAAGAAAAATTCAGCAGCTGGTACCAGAGTTAGAAAAGGTATGCAAGAGATGAAAAATATGGCCCAAGAAATTCGTAAAGAAGTTCAGGACATTAAAAATAAAGGTTAATATAAGCTTTAAAAACAAAAAAGCTGGCCAACTTAGTTGGCCAGCTTTTTTTTATACTGTTTGAGCAACCTCTTTGATTTTTGCATCTAAGCTTTCTGTAGCTCGAAGTAGTGGGAGCCTTACTTGGTCTCCACAGATACCCAAATGTTTTAAAAGGTTTTTAACCCCCACGGGATTGCTTTCTGCGTACATTAAAGGATTGATCTCCAATAAACGGAAAGCAGCATTCTTGGCCTCTAAAGGACTTCCGTGACATATGGTTTTAAAGATATCTGGATAGCAATTGGCTAGAACTGAAATAGCTCCTTCACATCCAATGGCAATCATGGAAGCAGTAAGCATGTCATCACCTGAAATCAATAGAAAATCTTCAGGTTTGTTCTTGCAAATTTCCATGCACTGTACCAAATCACCACTAGCCTCTTTTACACCAATAATATTGGCATGTTTGGAAAGGGCTAAGGTCGTCTGTGAAGCCATATTGGACATGGTCCTTCCTGGTACATTATAAAGAATTACGGGTACCGGGCAAGCATCGGCAATTTTTTCGAAGTGAATTTGGATACCTGTTTGGGTAGGCTTGTTATAATAGGGGCTTACAGAGAGGATAGCATCTACATTGCTAAGGTCAGTGTCGTTGATTTCATCAATGGCAGCCTGTGTGTTATTAGCCCCGATTCCATAAACAATGGGTAGTCTTCCGCTATTAATTTTAATGGCTTCAGCAAGGACAGAACGTTTTTCCTCTCTGGATAAGGTTGATGCTTCTCCAGTAGTTCCTTGTACGACTAGATAATCAGCACCACCTTTGATAACATGTTCAACAACCTTTTCTAACCCACCAAAATCAACGTTTCCTTCTTCATCAAAAGGCGTAACCAAAGCTACTCCCGTCCCAATAAATTTTTTCATTTCTAAATTATCTTCTTTAGGTACTTAAGTAAATTTTTAATGTTAAGATCCAAATCCGTATTTTCCTTAGCTAACATTAAATCGAATTGATTAGAAGCAGATTGATCATAAAAACCAATTTTGCAACGTGCAACTTTTTGATTAACGACCAATTTTTGGAAGTCATTAAAATCAGTAAGCGTAGATATAAACAAATCTGCAGGGCTTTTTAAGAAATCTTGTAAGTGATCTTTGGGCTTGCCAAACAAAGAAAACCCTTTGCTTGAAAAACCTTTCTCCTCAGACGATTTATCTGTATAAAATACGGTTTGAATTTCCAGCTTTGCTGGCCATTCATTTTGGATAGTTTTTTCAGCTATTTCCAACTCTTCATAAGAATCTGCTAAAATATGAATTGATTTAATATCATCCATTGATTTTAACCAATTCTCTTCGGTAATGCCTTTATTTTTTTTGAGTTGAAGGGAAACGAAGAATTTTTTAATCCATTTCATGTCTTTTTCGAAGCGGGTTAATCCTGAATCATTTGAATAAATTCTTCTTCAGAAATAAGTTTAACACCTAATTTCTCTGCTTTTTGTTTTTTGCTAGGTCCCATATCAGCTCCCTCAATGATAAAGTCCAGACTTTTAGAAACCGATTTAACATAGGTTCCTCCATGGGCATTTATGGTATCTATTATTTCATCTCTTTTAAAATGCAAAAGTTTGCCAGAAGCCAAGATTTTCAATCCTTCCAAGGCGTTACTTTTTTGACTTGGCATATCTTCCTCTTTGATCTCAAAATGCAAACCTTGGGCTTTTAATCTGTCAATAATATGAAGATGCTCTTCCTGTTTGAAAAAGTCTTTTAGGCTATATACTAAGGTTTCTCCAATGCCATTGATTTCCAATAGTTTTTCGGTTGAGCTCTTCATGAGCTGATCAATATTGCCAAAGTGCTGGGCTAAAATTTGGGCCGTATTTTCCCCTATGTTTCTTATGCCCAACGCAAAGAGTACTTTCTCGAAGGGCTGATCTTTGGAAGCTTCTATTCCTTGAAACATGTTTGATATTACTCCTTCTTGGAAGGTGTTGCCTTTCAGTCTTTTGATTTTGTCTTCCTGTTCTGAAGTCAACTCAAAGTCAAAGGCTAATACAATGTCGTGGACGGTGTTTTTCTCCTGAGAAAGCTGATGAAGTTTGTCCAAGCTGATCTGTTTGCCTACAAAAAGGGATAAGACTACTGAGCACGGCAAAAAGTCCTCAATTTGGTCATGAGGAAGTTCATCCAGTCGCTCCAGTAGGATCTCAAGCGAACCTAAGTTTTGAGCTTTATTGGATTTTTGGCTTTCAATGAAGCTCTTGAATTTCTTTAATTTTGGCTGTAGCTCGAGTGTTTCATTATCCTGAAGAAATTGGTTTATGGCAGTAAGAGAAATGCCATGAGTAATGGAAAAAAGAGCTTTTTTAAGGGTAACATATAAATATCCCTCACTGCTCTTGTCATATTGGTCATTATTGATTTCAAGACCAAGTAGCATTTCCTTTTGCCCGTGAAGTTCATAAAGGTCCGCTGGATTGGCCACATAGCCTTGGTTGATCAGGGCCCTTATCCTTTCTGTTCCCAATGAGTCAATATTCATGGCCCGCTTAGATACGAAATGTTCTATTCTTCCTAATATTTGAGGGGGGCATGATTGGGAGTTTGGACAGAAATGCTTGGCTTCACCTTCTTTTCTTTCCAACAAGGTACCACATTCTGGACAGTGGGTAATGTATTGTACTGGTTGAGCAGTGGGCTTTCTCTTTTCTATAGCAACTCCAGTGATTTTAGGGATGATTTCACCACCTTTCTCCACAAAGACCGTGTCACCATTATGCAATCCCAATCTTTCAATTTCATTGGCATTATGCAATGAGGCCCGTTTGACTGTTGTACCGGCTAGTGAGACAGGGGAGAGGTTAGCGACAGGAGTGATTGCTCCCGTCCTTCCTACCTGATAGGTGACAGACATTAGCTCACTTTCAGCACTTTCAGCTTTGTACTTATAGGCAATGGCCCAACGGGGAATTTTGGCTGTGAAACCTAACTCTTCCCTTTGTGCATAATCATTGATCTTTAAAACTACACCATCAGTTTCCAAGGGGAGTTCGTGACGTTTTTCCCTCCAGGATTCGATATAGTCCAATACAGAGTTGATGTCTGTACAGTTTTTATAGGTGGGAGAAATATTAAAGCCCCATTTCTCCAGTAACTTAATGGCATCAAAATGATTTTCTACTTCTAGCTCGTCTCCAAGAAGCTGATAGCAGTAGCAATTGAGCCTTCTTTTGGCTACGATACTACTATCTTGCATTTTAAGGGTACCAGAAGCCGTGTTTCTTGGATTGGCCAATAAAGCTTCATCATTGGCAGCCCTTTCTGCATTGATCTTTTCAAATTCTTTGATTCCCAAAAATATTTCACCCCTGACTTCAAACTTGGCAGGAACATCTTTTCCTTCCAGAAATAAGGGAATACTTTGGATGGTCTTTACATTTTCAGTGACATTATCACCTCTGAATCCATCTCCACGAGTAACCGCTCTAACCAGTTTTCCTTGTTCGTAAACTAAGCTAATGGCAACACCATCGAATTTTAGCTCACAAAAATAGGAATAGTTCTTATGCCCCAGTCCTTTGACCACACGCTCATCAAAAGCTTCTAAATCTTCCTTGGAATAGGTGTTCCCCAAAGAGAGCATTCTTGTTTCATGCTCAACAGTCTCAAATTCCTTGGTGATCGTTCCTCCTACACGTAGGCTAGGGCTGTTTTTGTCCTGAAATTCAGGGTATTCATTTTCTAATTCGGTAAGCTCTTTTAAAAGTTGGTCAAACTCGTAATCAGAGATTTCTATACGATCTTCCTGATAATAGAGCTGGTTATGGTGGTTGATCGCAGCGGTAAGTTCTGCGATCCTTTTTTTTGCTTCAGATTTAGGAATGGTATTCATTTAGATCCTTTGAGGTTCTGTTTTTTTGTTGTTCAAATCTACATCTTTTGAGTGAAAATTTCTGTCTAATAGGGCTGCTATTATTTTTTTCTCAAAGTATGGGATTTGAGGGTGATATTAAATCGAAATAATTATATTTGAAATCCAGTTTTACCGAAATGAATAAGAGCAAAAAAGTAGAAGAGAATATAATGGAAATGGCAAATAAGCTGTTTTTCCAAAATGGGTACAAGAATACTACCATGGATGATATATCCAAAAAGCTAGGGATGAGTAAAAAAACAGTTTATATGTATTTCCCTGGTAAACTAGAATTGTTGGAAGCTTCTTTTAATCTCCTCAGAACGAGGTTGTCCATTAAGGTGGAGACTATTTTACAAGATGACAACCTTTCCTTTTTAATGAAGTTAAAATCGATGCTTTCAGCAATTGCTTCAGATTTAGCTCCTATAAATCCTCAATTAATATCAGATTTGAGAGAGCAGGTGCCTGAGGTATGGGCAGCATTGGAGGATTATATCAGGACGTCAGCTTATTTAAGGTTTCAAAGATTGGTACAATATGGAATTGACCAGGGCTTGGTGTCTTCCAAGGTGAATAAGAGCATGGTGGTATTGATATATGCTTCTGCCATTCAAAATTTGATAGATCCAAAGTTTTTGGGACAGTTTCCTGCCGAAATGATTGATGGACTGGAGTTGAAACCAGCAAATATATATGATCAGGCTATTTCTATCATTTTTGAAGGGATACTCACAGATGAAGCTAAAAAAGAGTATACTAGCCAAGTTTAGTCCAAAAAGCTATTCAAGAATAGATTTTTGAAAAACAAGGGGGCAAACGGAGTGAATACCTATTATTGATATATTATAATTCAAGTTAAATTTTCGCTCCGTTTTCGTGTGGGTAACCTAAAGTTGGTGTAATACATTTACTTTGATTTTTTGAACCTACTGTTCCTCATCTCCAAAGGCTTTAAGAATATCTTCTTCAGTCATTCTTAATTTTGATTTGCAGGCTTTTACCAATGTACTAGCCTCTTTTACTAAGGATGAGAGTTCATCGATGCTTTTGTCATCTTTTTCTAGCTGGCTTACAATTTCTTCAATTCTGCTAATGGATTTGTCGTAGCTAAAGTTGTCTTTATTGCTCATTTTCTTCTATACTGTTTACGGTACTTTTGATTTTTTTGGAAAGCGTATAGGTGATCAATTCATCACCATCTTTAAGCGTTAAATTATTGATTGGCTTTCCTTTGATTTCTGTCCTGGTAAACCCCTTTTTCAAAAAGGTATATGGGTCCAGTCTTTGTAAATCTTTATTCAGTGTGTTTAACCTTGATTGTTCGTTGTTAAGAATATTGGCAACCGACTTTTTGATGCCGGAATCTAAGTGCAATAATTCTTTATATTTAAGTTTTAGAATATGCTGGGACTGCGAGGTGATTCTTTGTTCAAGCATTCTGGTCATATCCTTGCCTCGTTGAATTTCATTTTGGGCTATGCTTTTTAAAAAATGCTCTAAATTTGAAATTTTTCGGTCTTCCTTTTGCAGTTGGTAGGCGACATGCCTTTCAATTTGTTTGAAATATGTTTCCAGTAATTCCTCATAATTTCTGAATCCTGACAGAATGAATTCAGCTACCGCAGTAGGTGTTTTCATTTTAGTATGGGCGACCATGTCTGCGATGGATTCATCTCTTTCATGACCAATTCCTGTCACTACAGGCAAGGAAGTACAAGCGATGGTTTTAGCCAGTTGGTAATCATCAAAACAGTCCAAGTCAAGTTGTGCCCCGCCACCTCTAATAATCACCATTAAGTCAAAATTTTCC
Source organism: Echinicola salinicaeni (assembly GCF_014280965.1). Lineage (GTDB taxonomy): Bacteria > Bacteroidota > Bacteroidia > Cytophagales > Cyclobacteriaceae > Echinicola > Echinicola salinicaeni. The sequence goes on along the minus strand of NZ_JACODZ010000005.1, from coordinate 502,610 downwards.
TTTATTAAGTCAGCCTCGACCTGTTCAATAGCCATTATTAAGCTTTGAACTGCTTGGTCACCCTGCATAGTGGCTTGGTAAAGTTTGCCATGGACTTTATAGTCGTTCCTGTTATGCGCTACCTGATTAATGAAATCTCCATATCCCGCTGCATTGGCAGAGCTGATGATGGCTACTTTTTGTGGGACTTTTGGTAGTAAGAATTGCTTATTGAGATCCATCAGGCCTTCTTTGGTGAGTAGGTCAATGGTTTCTTGTCGTTTTCTGGCTTTTTCTCCTAGGGTGAAATTGGGGTCTATATCCTTGATATTAACGCTTAACCCATAAACTTCATGAAATTGTACACTTACCTGTGCCATGACTTTCATGCCTGCTTTTAGGTTCTGACCAGTGATAGAGGAAAACCTTGAAGCAATGCCTCTATAGGTATATGACCAAATATTAGCCCTGATTTTGGCAATAATACTTTTGTCAGATTTTTCTACCAGCTCTAGGTAAGCATGTCCACGAGGGGAGTCTCTGAATTCACCAATTTCAGCAATGATCCAATAGGAGGGAGCCAAGTTGGTATCAAGGCTTTGTTGGATTAGTTGGTTAAGTTCTAAGAGTGAAAGTGGACTTTGCATAGAACAAAATAAATAAAAAATAGCCAGCGTAACCGGCTATTCAATTTCTTTTTTGATGATTTTTTACCCTAGAATATGCTCAGGGCATATCAGGGCCTCTTTTTCCCCTTTCTCTAGTAGATCGGTATAAGTGTCTTAAGAATTCCCTTTCTATTTCTCCTAATTTAAATACTTGTACTGGATTTAAAATTTCTGAGATTTCCTGTGTAAAATCTTTTTCTGAGTCTAATAGCTTTTGTTGTAATTCGAATTTTTTATTGATCAGTTCAGTAGCCTTTTCAGAGCTTATGTTTTCATCTTTTTGATGCATTACCTTTCGTAAATCGGTATGGATTTCTTTTCTTTTTTTATCAAATAGATTGTAAATAGGCCAAAATTCAGTGGCTTGTTCAGGAGTGATGTCCAGTCGCTGGCTCAAAAAAGCGATTTTTGCCGCTTCAAATTTTTCCATGTCAAATCTTCTGCCGGGCTCCCTTTGAGCAAAAACCGACATAGAAGTTATACAAGTGAATATTATGATTAGTAGGGGTTTCATTTTTTCTTTTTTTAGTAAATCCAAATTTCCTGTTCTAGCTCCGTTTCACTTATTTCATATGCACCCCATTCTTCCTCAATAATCTCATCTAAAATGGCATTAGGGTCATCGCTGAGCGAAAGTATGTCTTCAGCATACCAATCTCCTTGGTCAATCATTAGTTCCATTTCTTGGTCGAGCGCATAAGTGTTGGTAAGGTTGCTAGACGGATTTATAAATGTTTTAAATATAGATAGACTAAAGGCAATTAACAAAACGGCTGCCGCTGCCCAGCGTATATAATGCATCTGGGTAGTCTTTTTTTGCTTTTTCTCAAGGATATTATCAGCTAGATGGTCAAAATATCCTTCTGGAGTTTTGAATACGTTATTTTTTGGTAATCCTTTCATAGCTTATTACTTAGACAATGAAAATCTATAAAGGTTTATTCTCCTTTGATTTCCTTTTCAATTTTTTTTACTGCATGATGATAGGAGGCTTTTAACGCTCCTACTGAAGTCTCGGTAATGGTACTGATATCATCATAACTTAATTCCTCAAAATATTTGAGGTTGAAAACCAGTCTTTGTTTTTCTGGTAGTTTTAGTAAAATCTTTTGTAATAATATTTCAATCTTGCTGCCATCTATGTGTGGGGATTGATCCAGGTAGTTTTCCATTTTTTCTTCATGGTCATTTATTTGGAGGAAAATCCTTTTCTTCTTTTTATTCAAAAAATTTAGGCTTTCATTGGTAGCGATACGGTAAAGCCATGTGAAAAGGCTTGAATTGCCTTTGAATTTGTTGATGTTTTTGAAAGCTTTGATAAAGGTGTTCTGAGTGATATCATCTGCGTCATCATGAATCAAAACCATTTTTCTGATAATTCCATATACTCTTGCCTGATATTGCTCTACCAATATTCGGTAGCCCTTTTCCTGGGTGGAAGGGTTTTTTATTAATGATAAAATGGCTGAGTCATCCAAAGGCTTCATACTTTGCTTAGACTTCTAATCTATGCATAAGTTTAATATTGTGTTGGAAAAATAGATTAATTAGCCATTTAATAGATTGTGGATTTTGAGGATTTTTTTTTAATGTGTTGAAAAACAGGTCTTTGTGGTTTGTTGGTTCTTTTATAAAAAAGATAAGGCCGTCAAATATTTGACGGCCTTATCTTGGTTATGGCTAAAATAAGTCCATTAACGGAAATGAGAATTTCCGTATTATTTAATGATTATATTTCTAAGATATAGTCTAATATTCCCGCATTTTTACCTTTAGGTCTGGTTACCACCAGTGGGAATTTGTCATTTAGCTGAATAAGGCGCTCAGCTATACTACCAATAAATAGGGCAGTGGCAGCTGTTCTTCCTTTGGCTCCAATAATAATTCCATCTACATTGGCCTCTTTTGCTTTTAGGAATATATCTTCTACTGGGTCGTCATTATTGTCAACGGTGTATTCTGGATGTATGGTGACATTTTTAGTGTCTATTTTCCTAATGAATTTTTTGAAATTGACTTCAGCGTTGGTCTTCATGATTGCTGCAAACTCCTCATAGGATTTTCCAGTGAGGTGATACCCTGAAGGGACTGAAAATACATTTTGGCAAATAATTTCCACATGCCTTCCATGTCTTTCGGCAATCATAATAGCTTCTTCCAAAGCATCTTTGGAATAATCGGAAAAATCAGATGGCACCAATAGTTTCTCTACTTTAGGACTTGTGCAGCTCTCTGGAACAATCATCAATGAGCAGGAAGCTCTTCTGGCCAAACGTTGGGAGACGACACCGCTACCCGATAAAGTGGATTTTCTACCTACCAATATCATATCAGCAGATTTTTCATGGGCTAGTTTGAGGATCTTTTTCGAAAGTTGTCCTTCCTTAACGATATAGCTCAACTCCGTTTTAAGTTCCTTTTCAAAATGCTTGTCAACCAAAGTTTTCATTTGCCCTTTTCGTTCCTCCACCATATTCTCCACCAGGTTAGGGAATTCTTTCAAAATGTCTTTTGGAACCTGAAGGTTTCTGATCACATTGGTGAAATAGATCTTCTTGGTTTGGTTAATCTTCGCGATAAAAGAAGCGAATTTCACCAAGGTTTCATCCATTTCTGTGTGGTCAAGGCAAACAATGAGTTTCTTAATTGTGTACATTTCTTAAACTGCTAAATTTGGTGCGAAGTTATGATTTTAAATGAAGTGAAAATAATTAAAAATGAATAAAATAGTTGAATTTTAATTCGTCTATTGAGGACTCAAATTTTCATTCTAATATAGGCTTAATCCTTATAATTTAACAAAAAAAACATGTATTAACCTAATTGCAGATCAGTAAGTCTTCATGTGGTTTGAATTTTTATTTGAGCCTTTTGTCAAGCCCGATGTTCTATTTTATTGTTTCTAATCTTTACTATATGATTTGGGATTTATAAAATATCCTGTTTTACCTTTTAGTTTTATATAGGAATGCCATATTTATTTTGGTGTTTTTACAGCATTGTTTGTTTTTGTAACTATTTGATTTATAGTGTTATGTGTCTTGGTGATAAAATTTAATATCTCTGCATATAATTTTATCATTCCTCAATCTTATTTGTATATTTGCAGAAGGTTCGGGTCGCCGACATGTTCAAACTTCACAATTAACAAAAATACCGAGTGAAGCCTTTTTTCAAAACCAGGCCTCATCCCGATAGCTTTCGGGACCTCGTTTCTTTTGAAGCAGGATAACAGTGGAAGGTTGCGAAATTCTGGCAGCTCAAATCTTGTCTATAAAGAGGTTTGTAACACTCTAAGACCCGTTCCTTTTTTTATTAGCTCTCTTCGACTTTTTATCCATAAAAAAAGAGAGCAATACCAATGATTGACTCTCCTTTATAGTTGTATAGGTTAATTGTTTGTTTATCTCTGTTAGTATAGGATACGGAATCTAATTGTTCCTTCTATCTCCTTCAGGGCATCAATGACCTCTGGAGCATAAGCTTTATCGATGTCAGTAATTACATAACCGATCTTTTCATTGGTTTTTAGATACTGACCAACAATATTGATTTTGTAGCTTGCCAATACTTGGTTGATTTTTGCCAATACCCCTGGTTCATTGTGGTGAATGTGGATCAGCCTGTGCGCATCTCTCAAGAAAGGTAATTGGATATTCGGGAAGTTTACACTATTGAAAGTATTACCAGTATTGATATATTCAATGATCTTGTTAGGAACGAACTGAGCGATGTTTTGCTGGGCTTCCAGTGTGCTACCTCCGATATGCGGGGTAAGTATAGTGTTTGGGCATCCCTTTAATTCAGATTCAAATGGTTCACTATTGTTTTTAGGCTCAGAGGGGAATACATCCACTGCTGCTCCTGCTAGCTTGCCAGAATCCAAGGCTTCTTTAAGTGCCGGAACATCTACTACGTGGCCACGACTTAGGTTGACTAAGATGGCACCCTTTTTCATTTTAGCAATCTTATCCTTATCGAGGATATTTTTGTTCTCCTTGCGTCCATCTACGTGAAGGGAAATGATGTCACATGTTTCTAGTAACTCATCCAAAGAGTCTATTTTGGTTGCATTTCCGAGTGCTAATCTTTCTACTATGTCATAATAGAAAACGTTCATTCCCATGTTTTCTGCCAAAACAGAAAGTTGGGCACCGATATTTCCATAACCGATTATACCGAGCTTTTTGCCTCTTACCTCAAAGCTTCCAGTAGCAGATTTATTCCAAATTCCCTGGTGCATCTTCAATGAATTGTCATGAAGATTTCTCATTAAAAAGATGATTTCAGAAATGGCCAATTCCACCACGGATCGGGTATTACTGAAAGGGGCATTGAATACTGCTATACCTTTTTCTTGACAAGTTTCAAGGTCTATTTGGTTAGTTCCAATGCAGAAGGCACCTACTGCGATCAATCTGTTTGCGTTTTCCAAAACCTTTTTGGTGATCTGAGTTTTTGATCGGATACCAATGATAGATACCGTTTTGATTTTTTCGCAGAGCTCCTCTTCAGACATCGCAGAACTTACAACTTCTACGTTGTAACCTTCTTGCTTCATTAATTCTACCCCTATAGGGTGGACGTTTTCAAGCAGGAGTACATTGATCCGGCTTTTAGGGTAAGAGTATTTTTTATTCATTTTGTTAACATACAAAATTTCGTCAAGACTTGGGGCTATATGGTCAGCCTTGGAAGAAACTTTAGGACGGTTGATGTTTTCTGTAAATGCGTAAAACTTATTGGCTAGGCCTGAAGCCTTGATTTCATAATCTGTATAACCATCACCAATTACATAAACATCTCCTTCAAGGTTTAATGTTTTTATGGTCTCAGGCTTTCCGTTGTTTTTGGAGAGCAAGTTGTCTCGGTTGAAGTCAACAATATTTCCATCCGAATCGTAAACAAATTCGTTAGCAAATACATTGTTTTCATCAACACCATATTTAGCTACTACAGGAGTGATGAAATCTTTGAAGCCATTGGAGATAATGTATATGTTTTCCGCATTATCCTGAATGAACTCTTTGTTCCTTTGGAAGGATTTGGAAATTTTCTTGCTTAGCTCTTCAACTAATTCTTGAATTTGGCCTTTATTGGCACAAAGGATTTCAATTCTCTTTTCTAGGCTCTCTCTGAGGGAAACTTTGCCCTCCATGCCCAAGTCAGTGATGTCTTTTATCGCTTGTAATTTTTCATCTCTTTTTGGATCATTTCGCAAGCTGATTTCCCCAAGAATATCCAAGGCTTCAACTTGAGTAAATGTACTGTCAAAATCGATGATAAACTTTTTAATCATGGTCATTTTGTGGTGAACTTTTAATGATTAGGCTGTAAATTTAGTATTTTATCAAAATATTTGCGAGTTTGTTACGAAAAATACTTTTAATTTTTTGTTTCGATTTTGCTGTTTAGGTCCTGTTTTTATCGGTAATCTGCGAAATAGAGAAGATAGGGGGGGTAATTGTTAAAGGAGGGATATTATATGTTTTCTTGAACAAAAAATTATCCAGCTTATTTCTTGTGAAAGTTCCTTAATTATGGACTAATTTTGGCTGTTCAATTGTTCTTTTTGAAGGAATAACTAATTCATATTCTAAATAAACCAAGTTGGAAATGTTGGGGGTGAAAAAGAGCAATTATCACTGTATTCAGAAAATATTTACTATGGCAATATCATTGGATAATTTAAGAGTAGGAAGAGTTTATTGTTTGACCAATTATGGTGAAAAAAGAGAGTTGGAAGTCTTGGCCAAGTTGGGAAGAGATAACTTTAAAGTGAAGGATAGGGATACATTGGAAATTTATGAAATGGAAGAACTCCTTAGGTGGGGGGTAGGGAAAGACTATGATTTGGACGAACTAAGGTGATTGATGGGTTTGAGCCAAAAAGTATTGTTTTTAACATAATAACGGTGAAAAATAATAGGTGTTAAGCCCTAATTTTGAGGTGTTAAAATAAAAATATCAAAATTTGATTTAATATTTTGCGTTAAAACGAAACCATATGTGGATATTGATTATGTAGTCCCGTTTTTTTATGTGTTTTCTATTGTTTTGTTCTTGAAGGGTTTTAGTGTTGTTTTTTTTGGTATAAATTTTGATGTTCGTTAAAAGTGTGGAATTTTTGGACAAAATTATAACCGATCATGTAATAATATGACCGTCGAATCGCAAAAAATATATTTTTGCAATTACTGATCGAAAAGTGGGCAAAGTTCTCGTTTATGATAAAACATAAATCTTGCTAGCCTTTAAGTTTTATATTCCACACTCATTGAAGTAGTGTCCTGTGAGGTATAAGATCTCAAGGCATTTCTTCATTAATCACTCGGTTGAGGTTGGTAGAATGAAAATGGATTGCAGGTAAATTTAAAAGAGTCCAAATTACGGATTTCTTGCTTCTAAATTTCCCTCCATTTTAATCAATCTTCAACAGAAAACCGGTTAAACGATCGGTCAGTAAAATAATCTCCAAAATAGCCATTGGATTACCTTTTAGGCATGATATGATCATGGTGAAGGGGAATTGTTTGGCATTTTGAAATAAGTTTTTAAACGAATAAAGCTATTTGCTACCATATAACAAGATTAGATTTATGATACCACTGTTGAATCGACGAATTTCATTCAGAAGATGTTCACATGCATTCTTTGTCCTATTAGTGTGTTTACCACTAGTGTTCTCATGCAATGAGGGAAATACTAAGGAATTCAAAAGGAACAAGCCTTTGAAGATTCCTACCATGAAATTATCGACACATAAAATTGAAGTGCCTCAAACGTATGTTTGCGATATTCAGGCGGTTCAATTTGTTGAAGTTCGTGCAAAGGTAGAGGGTTTTGTGGACGGTATTTTTGTGGACGAGGGAGCCTATGTAAAGAAAGGGCAGCCATTGTTTAAACTAAGTTCAGCAGAGTTATACGAAGAAGTTAACAGTAATCAAGCAAGGTTGATGCAAGCCAAAGCAGAAGCTCAGGCAGCCAAACTGGAGATGGAGCGTTTACAGACTTTGGTGGATAAAAAGATCATTACATCTTCCGAACTGGAATTGGCCCAGGCCAAATTTGAAATGGCCCAGTCTGGCATTATGGAGGCAGAATCAATGCTTAAAAATGCTAAAACTGGACTTTCTTATACTACCATTAAAGCTCCTTTTGATGGTATTGTGGATAGGATTCCGTTTAAAACCGGTAGTTTGGTGACCACTGGAGACCTGATGACTCACATAACGGATATCTCTGAAATCTTTGCCTATTATAAGGTGAATGAGAATGAGTATTTGAGATTTATGCGTGAAAAATTGGAGTCAGGAGAAGAAGAGGTGATTGAAAAAGAGTTAACGCTAGTATTGTCTGATGGTCAGGAATATCCATATAAAGGTAAATTGGAAACAATGGAGGCAGATTTTGAGAAGGGGACTGGCTCCATTGCATTCAGGGTAAGGTTCCCTAACCCTGATGGTCTGATCAAACATGGGGCTAGTGGTAAGATCAAGATGACCAATGAAATGGATAATGTATTCCTAATCCCACAAAAATCAAGTTTTGAGATTCAGGACTTCAATTATGTATATGTATTGAATGAGGAAAATAAGGTTCAGGTAAGAAGTTTCAGACCTATCAAAAGGTTCGGATTGTTTTATGTAGCTGAAGGTTTCAAAAATGGTGATAGAATCATCTTTGAAGGTATACAACAAGTGAAAGACGGAAGTGTCATTGAACCTGTTAATGTTTCCGATGAGGAAGCCTATGATACCTTATTTAATTCCTTATAAGCATCCAATAGCATAATTTGATTTAGTACAGTATGTTTGAAATATTTATTAGGCGGCCAATTCTTTCAACGGTCATTTCGGTGATCATTACATTGGTCGGATTATTATCATTGACTTCATTGCCAGTGACCCAGTTCCCTGAGATTGTACCTCCTTCAGTGACGGTTACGGCACAGTATACAGGTGCCAATGCAGAAGTATTGGCAAAAGCAGTGGCTACTCCTTTGGAAAGAGCCATTAACGGGGTTCCGGGTATGACCTATATGAACTCAGTAAACACCAATGATGGTGTTTCGGTAATTACGGTAGTATTTAAAGTAGGAACAGACCCGGATCAAGCGGCTGTAAATGTTCAGAATAGGGTTTCGACTGTAATTGATGAGCTTCCAGAGGAGGTGATCAGGGCAGGGGTGATGACGGAAAAAGAGGTGAACAGTATGTTGCTTTACCTTAATCTGATGAGTTCTGATTCCACCCAAGATGAAAAGTTTGTATACAACTTTGCCGATATCAATGTACTTAAGGAACTGAAGCGTATTGATGGGGTTGGTTTTTGTGAAATTATGGGGGTAAGGGATTATGCCATGAGAATATGGATGAATCCTGATAGAATGGTGGCTTATGACATTTCTCCTCAGGACATTACTGATGCTATTAGAAGTCAAAACGTGGAAGCAGCTCCAGGTAAGTCAGGAATCAGTTCCGATAAAGACCCACAAATGTTACAGTATGTCCTTCGTTATACTGGTAAGTTTAACAAAGAAGAGGATTACGAAAATATAACCATAAAGGCACTTCCCGATGGTTCCTTGCTGAAAATTAAGGATGTTGCCGAGGTAGAGTTTGATTCGGAGGATTATAATATGGTTTCCATCACTGATGGAAGTCCTTCAGCTTCTATCATGATCAAACAACGTCCAGGCTCCAATGCGCGTGACGTTATTAATTCCATCAAGACAAAAATGGAGGAGTTAAAGGAAAGTTCATTCCCTCCAGGCATGTCCTATAACGTTTCCTATGATGTTTCTAGGTTCTTAGATGCCTCTATCGCTGGAGTGATCAAGACCTTGCTTGAGGCGTTTATATTGGTATCTATAGTGGTATTTATTTTCCTTCAGGATTTTAGATCAACTTTGATTCCAGCCATCGCTGTACCGGTATCTTTGATTGGAACCTTCTTCTTTATGGATCTCTTTGGGTTCTCCATCAATCTATTGACACTATTTGCACTCGTTCTCGCGATCGGTATTGTTGTGGATAATGCCATTGTAGTAGTAGAAGCGGTCCATGTGAAGATGCATGAAGATAAAATGAGTGCCAAGGATGCCACGATCTCTGCGATGAGTGAAATTGGTGGGGCTATTATAGCCATTACCATGGTAATGTCAGCCGTATTTATCCCTGTTGGTTTTATGTCTGGTCCAGTGGGTATTTTCTATAGACAATTCTCTCTGACCTTGGCAATTGCCATTGTGATTTCCGGGGTGAACGCTCTGACCTTGTCTCCAGCATTATGTAGTTTGTTATTAAAAGCCAATCACCATGATGAGGATAAGCCTAAAGGTTTTACGCAGAAGTTCTTTGATGGCTTTAACAATAAATATGATAAATTGTCTGGAAGGTATGCTGGCGTGTTGAAAGCCATTGTAGGAAGAAAGTCGGTTACCTTCGGGATTTTGGCTGTGTTCTTCCTTGCTACTTTTGGAATCAATAGTGTACTGCCAACCGGCTTTATTCCTACGGAAGACCAAGGTATGGTCTATGTGAACGTAACTACTCCTCCTGGTGCAACGGTAGAAAGAACCAAAGTGATTTTGGATGATGTTCAAGCAGCCTTATTGCCTTTGGATGAAGTCGAAACCATTTCTACCCTTGCAGGTTACAGTTTATTGACTGAAACGGCTGGTGCCTCTTATGGTATGGGTATGATCAACCTTGTGGCCTGGGAAGACAGGGACAAGAGTGTTGCAGAACTTATTCGTGAATATGAGGGTAGGGTAAGCCATATTACTGGTGCAGAAATCCAGTTTTTCCCTCCTCCGAGTGTGCCAGGTTTTGGTAATGCTTCAGGTTTTGAAATGAGGCTTTTGGATAAAACAGGTGGACCTTTGGATATCACTGCTAAGACAACACAGGATTTTGTGGCGGCATTGAATGAAAAGCCAGAGCTGAATGGAGTGTTTACCAACTTTGATCCAAATTTCCCTCAGTATATTCTTCATGTAGACCATGATAAGGCATCTAAACTGGGCGTTTCAGTAGAGGATGCCATGCAGACCTTACAGAGTTTTATAGGTAGTTTTTATGCTTCAAACTTCATTCGCTTTGGGCAGATGTATAAGGTGATGATCCAAGCGGCTCCTGAATACAGAACCAATCCAGAATCCTTGCTTAAGATGTATGCAAAAAGCTCTCATGGTGATATGGTGCCCTATTCCAACTTTGTGACTTTGGAGCGTGTATACGGTCCGGAACAGTTGACCAGGTACAATATGTATACTTCCGCTATGATCAATGGTGAAGCTGCTGAAGGCTTTAGTAGTGGTGATGCTATTCAATCAGTAGAAGCTGCTGCCTTAGAATTTTTGCCTAGAGGATTTGATATTGACTGGTCCGGTATTACGCGAGAGCAAATTGCATCAGGCAATCAGGCTTTATATATTTTCGCTATTTGTTTGATCTTTGTTTACCTATTGTTGGCAGCCCAGTATGAAAGTTATATGCTGCCAATGCCAGTAATCTTATCGCTTCCTGCGGGTATATTTGGGGCCTTCCTACTGCTGAAGTTGACCGGTTTAGAGAACAATATTTATGCGCAGGTTTCCTTGGTGATGTTGATTGGTCTTTTGGGTAAAAATGCCATTCTGATTATTGAGATCGCTATTCAAAATAGAAATAAAGGCTTGGGAATTATTGAGTCAGCTATCAAGGGTGGAGTAGAAAGATTACGTCCTATTTTGATGACTTCCTTTGCTTTTGTTTGTGGTTTGATTCCATTGACAATTGCGACTGGTGCAGGTGCCATTGGTAACCGTACAATAGGTACAGCCGCTGCAGGAGGAATGTTTATCGGAACTATAGTGGGGATTTTCTTGATTCCAGGTCTTTATGTGGTCTTTGAATCTATCGGTACGCATTTTAAGAATAAGTCAAAAGAAGCAGAAGAGAAAGTAAAAGCATGATGAATAATAGAATAATATTTACCGGTCTTTTTACCTTATTGCTGGCTTGGTCCTGTAAAACTGGGGAGATCGCGCAGGATCAAGAATTGACCATCCCAGAAGATTATGGGGTGATTCAGGATTCGGTGGAAACGCTTGCTGAAGAGAATTGGAAGATGTTTTTTGAGGATGAGCGTTTAAAAAGGTTAATCTCAAAAGCACTTGAAAATAACCAAGATGTCCTCAAGACACTTGAAAGAATACGTATTGCGAATTCTCAAATGAGAGTAGGTAAGTTAGGAGCTTTGCCTGAAATTAGTGCCATGGCTGGGGCTAGCAGAAAAAAATTCGGAGATTATACCATGGATGGAGTAGGTAATTATGATACCAACTTTTCTGATAATCTTTCTGAAGATCAAAAAATACCATCCCCGTATAAGGATTTTGTGCTTGGGGCCCAGTTTGCTTGGGAATTGGATGTTTGGGGAAAGTTTGCTAATAGAAAGAAGGCTGCGGTTGCCCGTTGGTTAGCTACTGAACAAGCTGCCAATATGGTCAAGACCCAGTTGATAGCAAATGTCGCTAAACTCTATTATGAAATGGTTGGCTTGGATGAAGAGGTAATCATCTTGTCCAAAAATATTTCCCATCAAGAGACAGCGTTTAATCTATCTAAAGACCTAAAGGAATCAGGAAAAGAAACTCAACTAGCAGTCGATCAGTTTGAGGCTCAGTTATTGAATTCAAAATCCCTTTTAGTTCAAAAACAAAGGGAATTGAGATCGGTTGAAATAGCTTTGATGGGCCTTTTGGGTACTTATGAGGATGGGCTGCAAAGAACCACCTTGTCCCAGGTAAACTTTGTGCCTGAAATTATCCAAATTGGAATTCCAGCTGATTTGCTTCAGAGGAGGCCTGATATTAGACAGGCGGAGATGGAATTAGAAGCTTCCAAGGCAGATGTAAAAGTGGCTAGGGCGGCATTCTTCCCTTCTTTAAATCTGGTAGGTGGAGTAGGTTTCAATGCCTTTGATATCAGTAAGTTGTTCTTAAGCCCTGCATCTACCTTTTATCAAGCAGGGGCCAACTTAATGGCTCCTATATTCAATAAAGGGAGGATTAAAGCATCTTTTAACCAGGCTAAGGCTTCACAGAAAATTGCCTTCTTGGATTACGAACAAACCGTTCTAAATGCTTATTTGGAGGTATTGGATATGGTCAATGTATATTCAACCTTGGATGAGCAACTGTCCTTGAAAACAGATGAGGTATTGGTGTTGAGAAGATCGATTTCGAATGCGAATACCATGTTCTCCGTTGGTTATGCTAATTATTTAGATGTGATCAATTCCCAAAACAGGGCATTGGAGGCTGAGCTTGATTATGTAGGTTTGAAAACCCAAAAGCTAAAAAGCATAGTTAACCTCTATAGGGCTTTGGGTGGATCCATGAACCAAGTGCAAGATATTGAAGGAACTTCCTGAATAATTAATGATAAATGAGTTAAGAAGGGGCTGTCCACAGGGAAGTCCTTTTTTTATTGCTGAAACTACAAAGTGAGTGAAGGAAATAGACAATTAGAAAATCAAGAATTGGAAAGTGGAGGAGGGTATGTCAATGTTTATTATCTCTTTGCTAATTATTGAAAGGCAATCAGTAGCTACCATTTAAGGTCTGCTCAAATCAATTATTTATCATTAGCCTAAGCGGAGTCGAAGGATGTCTTAGTTTCAATCAGTTGATAGACTTTCTATTAAAATATAATGGGTAAAAAAAGAGGAGTATTATAAACACTCCTCTTTCAATCTATTGGTTAGTTTTAGTTTCTACTCGATTATCATATCAAATGGCATACGGGCCATCACACCCTGCATATCTTTGACTTTCTCCATTTTTTGAAGCGTTTGATAAGTGGCTCCAAAACGGTAGTTCATATATTTGGCTTCAATATCAGTTCCCAACTCACTCATGATTTGCTCAATGAAGGACTTTTGTTTTGGAAAGTAGAGTACTCTATATTCATCTTCTATATTAGCTTTCTTAGCGGCAATTTCTATAGCATCCTCAAGGCCTCCCAAGACATCTACTAAGCCTTTTTCCTTGGCTTGCATTCCACTCCAAACTCTACCACTGGCCACTTCTAGAACTGCCTCTTTGCTCATGTCACGACCGTCAGCTACCCTTTGGATAAAAGTATCATAGCCATCTTCAATTTGGTTTTGGATAATATTCTTTTCTAGGTCGGTTAATTCTCTAGTTGGATTCATAAAGTCGGAGAATTCACCTGTTTTAGCAACGTCAGTGGTGATCCCCAGTTTATTGTTTAACAGGCCTTTTGCATTGAACCACATACCGAAAATTCCTATAGAACCAGTAATGGTGTTGGGTTGGGCTACAATGGTGTCTGCAGGAGCAGAGATATAATACCCTCCAGATGCTGCCAATTCAGACATGGAAGCAATTACTGGTTTGACTTTTCTTGCTTCATTCATTTCCCTCCAAATGACATCAGAGGCTAAGATGGATCCGCCCGGAGAATTGACTCTTAAGACAATGGCCTTGATATTATCGTCCATTCTTGCATTCTTGATTTCTTTGGCAATAATCTCTGAACTCAATGCATTCTCGACTTTTCCGCTCACAATCTCTCCCTGCGCTATGATTACTGCTACTCGGTCTGAGGCAGTGATATTTTCTGTTTTTGCAGTGGTATTGATTCCACTAATATTGATGGTTTTGATTTTTCCGTTTTCGGAAATACCCATCTTATTCCTTAGTAAATCTTTAACTTGATCATCATACCATATGCCATCAATTAAGCCTAAATCGACTGCATCTTGAGGCTTTCTTACTAGCATTTGGTCGTTAATCTCTTCAAGTTTTTCTCTGTTTATATCACGGCTTTCTGATATGGCTTTAATAGCAAAACGGTTAATGTCACCCAAAAATTCCTCAGTTTGTCTTCTGTTGGCTTCACTCATTTGGTCAAGAATAAATGGCTCTACAGCACTTTTGTATTCACCTACTCTGAAAATAACCGGTTCAATTTCCAGCTTCTCCAATAATCCTTTGAAGAATAATGCTTCCGATGAAAGACCATTAAATTCCAGGCCGCCCATAGGATTCATATAAATTTCATCTGAGATACTGGAAAGGAAATATCCATTTTCTGAAAAGTACTCTGAATAGGCAATGATGAATTTCCCTGAAGATTTGAAGTCTTCTAGTGAATTTCTAAGCTCCAATAGCATAGCAGGGTTGGCCATGACAGTACCAGCTTGTAAGTAAATTCCTTTTATCTTTTCATTATTCTTTGCCGTTTTAATAGCTTTTTTCAAGTTGGTCAAGCCAATTTTATTGGGAGTTGGCACCATACCCAAGCTGGACAAATTCATGTTTTCCTCTGAACTGCGCTCCACCAGAACAACATTATTAAGGTTCATATGCAGCAGAGTATTGTCCTCAATGGTCACTTTGTCTTCAGCAGTAGTAAGGCTTATCAGTCCTGCCAGAAAGAAGAACCCAAACAGGGAAAAGATAAATAAGCCTATTAATACGGCGAATACATTGCTTAAAAATTTCATAGAAATACTTTTTTGTAATGTTCGAAATTAAGTCTTTTTTCTTATTTCTGTTAGTTTTGAACTTTGAAATTAACCCACTTATGGAGAAAGTAGTTTTATTGATTGGCGGGAATTTAGGTGATAGGCAAGCGCTATTGAAGGAAGCTGTTTTAGAGTTGGGCAAACAGTTTGAGATCCTTAAGCTTTCTGGAATTTATGAAACTGCGGCTTGGGGAGGTAAGTCTTCAGGGAATTATCTCAATATGGCTGTTTTGCTTTCAACAGATAAAAGTCCAATGGAGGTTTTAAATATCGGACTGGAAATAGAAAACGCTCTGGGAAGGAAACGTGAAGTAAAGTGGGGGGATAGGACAATGGATATTGATATTATTTATTTTGGGGAGCAGGTGATGCAGACAGAAAGATTAAAGGTGCCTCATCCTATGATGTCCAACCGGAGGTTTGTCTTAGTACCACTTTCGGAGATTTTACCTCATTTTATACATCCACAATTAAAAATGTCAAGTCAGGATTTATTGGAGAAGTGCTCTGATAAATCTGAGGTCAAGCGCTTCGCTTCGTCTCTCTTTTAATCAAAAATTAGAAATATATTGCTTCTGTTCATTTGATTTGCCAAATTTGAAGTCTTATGAAGTCATAATTTTTCAATACCGGAAATATCAACCTCGCAAGAGGTTCATTTCTCTGTCCTGTTTTTGGGATGGATTTTTTTACTATTGATATATCAGAAATAACATGACTTTAAAGCATATCATAGAACATATTAAAAAAGCGCTTAGCGGCACTGAAGAAGATTATACCGTAGGTAGTATCAGAAAGGCTATATTTTACCTTTCCATTCCTATGATTTTGGAGATGTTGATGGAGTCACTCTTTGCAGTGGTAGATATTTTTTTTGTTGGGAAGCTTGGTGTACAGGCAGTAGCTACTGTAGGACTTACAGAGTCTGTTTTAACTATCGTATATTCTGTGGCCATTGGTTTGAGTATGGCTGCGACAGCTGTGGTGGCTCGGAGGATAGGAGAGAAAGATCGTCGTGCAGCTTCGGAAGCGGCTTTTCAGGCTATCGTCATCTGTACTACCTTAGCTCTTTTAATAGGCGGAATAGGGTTTTATTTTGCCAAAGAATTGCTTCAGTTGATGGGAGGGGAGGAGGCCTTGGTAGAAAGTGGCTATGGTTATACCAAAGTTATATTTGCTGGTAATATCAGTGTAATGCTTCTTTTTCTAATTAATGGGGTATTTCGTGGAGCGGGAAATGCAGTGATAGCTATGCGTACACTTTGGTTGGCAAATGGCATCAATATACTACTAGATCCACTTTTGATTTTTGGTATCGGTTTTTTCCCTGAACTGGGTTTGGAAGGCGCTGCTTGGGCCACAACCATAGGCCGTTCGATTGGGGTATTATACCAATTTTCAGTTTTACTCAGAGGGAAGGCTGTTATTAGCTTTCACTGGGAAGTCATGCGCTTCAAGTGGCGCATGGTGCAAAATATTCTGAAAATTGCCCTTGGGGGGATGGGACAGTTTTTGATAGAATCAGCCAGTTGGATCATTTTGATGCGGATAGTTTCTATCAGTGGGAGTGTTGCTTTAGCAGGATTTACCATTGCCATAAGACTGATTATTTTTGCCTTACTGCCTGCAATGGGCTTTTCGAATGCAGCAGCCACCTTGGTTGGCCAAAATTTGGGAGCAGGACACCCTTATAGGGCTGAAGAATCTGCTTGGAAGGCTGCCCACTATACAGCAGTGTTTTTAGGGATCTGTGGTTTGGTTTTTTTCTTCGGTGGAGATTGGGTTATCAGTTGGTTCAATGAAAACCCTGAAGTGGTGAATATAGGAGGGACTGGCTTGGGTATTATTTGCTTGGGCTATGTTTTTTTCGCCTATGGTATGGTAATGAGCCAATCATTGAATGGTGCAGGGGATACCCGAACTCCCACACTGATTAATATATCGGTGCTTTGGCTTTTTCAATTACCATTGGCTTATGCTTTATCCCACTTTTTTGAATTGGGCGCAAATGGCGTGTTTATAGCCATTGCAGTTGGCCACTCTTTACATGCTGTAGTAAGCAGCTGGATCTTTAATAAGGGGAAATGGAAATTGGTAAAGGTCTAATGATAAATACCATTTTGATATTATTATGATTTTCTTTTTAAAGAACTACTCCTTAAAAACCAAGCTATGATGATTCCTTCAGCAAGAGACCCTAAAAGAAGAATGGACAGTTCAAGTAGATTTAAAAGAATGGGTTCCATCAATAATGTATGGTATATAAACCATTCCTGAAATACCCAGTACAACAGCCAAATAGTAAATCCCCAGAAAAGTCCTTTTTTTATCCATGTTTTTCCTGGAATGGAAGGCATGAAAACCCAGAAAAGCCAAGCATGGGCAATGCTCAAAATTACCATTCCGATTATGGAAACCATGAGGTTTCGCTCCGGGGTGATTTGAAGGAAAAGTTCACTTTGAATTTGTGGGTTGTACAAAATAGAGTGGACGGGTTGACTCATAAAAAGCCCTCCCATGATCCCCTCGCCGATAAATCCACCCAATAGGCCAGCAGCTATTATTCTTAAAGTTAGTTTCATTCTTCCTTTACATTTTATTTATTCCCATGATAAAGATACAATGCACCATATGACCAGTTGGGTCCAGTTAGCCCAGGGTAGTTATAGCGGTCCATCATTAATGCAATATAGGGAAAAGGATAACCTTCAGGCAACTGGACAATATTTGGCCATACTCTTGTGCCGGAATTACTGTCCCAAGGTGGGAGGTCCATTTTTAAAGTACCAACTTCTTTGAGGTCTGGATAGCTGTAAATAAAAATTTCCCTTTCTGAGCTGCCAGAGAAACAATAACGCCTGTCGTCGATTTTTTGAATAGAAGTACCAGTAGAATTAGGAGCTACTGGTCCAGATATTTTAGTATATCCCTTGTTCCAATGGTCAGACTCCAAAACGATGGCTTTATAACCTTTGCCTTGGTTTTCACAGGTCAACATCCGCCACTTGTTAACTTCCTCATCAAATAGAATATGAGGATCTTCAATATCACCTACCATTCCAAATGGAACAGCATCCATTACTGAAAAACCAAAGCGGGGATCCCTTTTGCTTTCAATGGCCAGTAATTGCTTTTTCTCTTTGTCAGGAAAGGCATAAGCGCTGAAACCAGTGGTTAGCCCTCGCCATATCTGCTCATTTCTGTCATAAAATAAATGGGAAGCAATCTCATTTCTAAGTAGGCCATCTTTACGGTCAAATAGGATAACACCTTCCAGTTTGATGTCGAAGACAGTTGGATCCATGCTGAATACTCCTTGGATATGATGTGGAAGGGCCCGTCCTCGAATGGACATGGAATACCAAAGACGTCCTTGGTCGAGCATTGGATCCCCATTTTCATAGGTGATGGCCCTGATATCAGCCAATCCAACACCTGTGGTCAATGCCATTTCCACTTTATTGATTTGAACCTGACCGTTCATCAGGTGAATATAAAGTTGAGATTGTAGGGAGTTGATATGTTCTTTTTTTCGTAAGTCAAGATACTTGTTGAAGTCACTTTGTCCGATCACCTTGGGTAGGCCTTGGTCTTGTAGATATAAGCTTAAACCACTGCCAAGCATTTGAAGGATGATTTTACCTTTTAATGTTTTTGTTTCCTCTTTATTTACTGCAATGGACTTTTCTACTATTGTTTTATTGTCCAAAACCACTTTAAGTTTTGTATCTGTCAGTAAGCTATCTTTAAAGCCTATTTTGACAATGAATTGCTTTTGGGACGTTGCAGATAAAAATTGAAAACCAATTTCACCATCACCTGAGAGAGAATTTAGATCAATGCTATAGGTGGCGAAGGGATTAAAGCCTCCAAACCAAATTCCAGTCTCCGTGTCTTTTTCTGATTGGATATTTAGTATTCCTTTTGAGGTATTTATAGCTGCGGAAGCCTCTGTATATGACTTTATGGGATACATGGATGAAAACCCAATAACTTCTTTGGGGTTGAGACTGGCCAGAGGAATGGCTTGTTTTTCGTCAAAGATCAATCTCTGTACACCTTGCCTGACAAAATTGATTTTTTCAGGAGACGTTTGGGATGATACTTCCTTAGAGAGGGTACTAATGATAATAGTAAATAAGAATGACTTAAAAATAGTCTTAAGCATGGTTTAATAGGTATTAGGGTTATATGTTAAAGGAAAATAAAAATTCAATTTATAGAAAATAAGCTTAATAAAGACTAGCCTTAGTCTCTTGTTTAAAAGTGGACTGGTCGCAGGATAAGCTACGACCAGTTTTATATTAGCAATAAATGAATGTTATTATTTTGCTTGAAGAGCTTCTCCATCAAATAGAATGCCTTCCCAACCGCTCTTTATAAAGTTGCGAATGTTTTGATGGCCAGTGCCTTCAGGGTCTCCTAAAACTTCCTCTCTATAAAAATCTCCAAAAAGATGAAGTGTCTGCTCAGGGCTTAGCCCCTGTAGTTTGGCGAAACTGAAAATTTTGCATGAACCATTGTTTTGGTTGGGCTCGTTGGTGGTGTCACCATTCGTAAACCTAGTAGGGATGAAGTCGTAATTTGCTTCTATATAGGTGATCACTTCTGGAAAAGTAATGGATTCAGGATTGGTTTTGATTTTTTCTAGTAATGTCATATTTATTGTTTTTTCAAAAATAATTGAAATGTTGGTGCGATAAAGTCTGATTTTTTATTAGTAGCTTTTCTTTTATTTGGTAATAAGTTCTTTGGAATATTCCTCAATTGCTAAGACCATTCCAGAACAAAGTTTGGATAATTCTTCTTCAGAGATACTAAAAGGGGGCATGGTATAGATCAATTTTCCAAAAGGCCTTAACCATATACCCCTTTCCAATAATTTTTCCTGGATTTTGGGCATATCCACGGCTTCTTTCATTTCCACTACACCGATAGCTCCCAATACCCGTACATCGCTTACTTCATTTAAGTTAGCCAGCGGAGATAAACTTTGCCTTAAACATTTTTCGATATCTTGGATTTCTTGTTTCCAATTTTTTGATAATAAGAGATCAAGACTGGCAATGGCCGTTGCACAGGCCAAAGGGTTGCCCATAAATGTTGGGCCGTGCATAAATACCCCTGGATTGCCATCGGAGATGGTTTGGGCTACAACTGTACTGCAAAGTGTTGCTGCAAAGGACATATAGCCTCCTGTTAAGGCTTTTCCGAGACACATGATATCTGGACTGATCCCTGAATGCTCACAGGCAAAGAGTTTTCCCGTTCTTCCAAATCCAGTGGCGATTTCATCAGCGATTAGCAGGATATTGTATTTTTCACAAAGCTGTTTGACCGCCTTTAAATATTCAGGATGGTAAAATCGCATTCCACCAGCTCCCTGGACAATGGGTTCTAAAATAAAAGCAGCGATTTCCTCGTGCCTCTGAGAAAGCACTTCTTCCATCTCAAGGATTTCTTTTTTAATGAGTGGACCATCAAATTTTGATTGGGGAGCTGGAAGAAAGATTTGAGGGGAAAGCCGGTTATTGAAAATACTGTGCATGCCAGTAACTGGGTCACAAACGGACATATCATGCCAAGTGTCCCCGTGGTAACCATTTTTTACTGTAATAAAACAGTTTTTGTTTCCCTGATCTTTAGAGTGCCAGTATTGCAAAGCCATTTTCATGGCTACTTCCACTGCAACTGAACCCGAATCACTGAAAAAAATATGCTCCAGTCCTGAAGGGACTATTTCCAGTAGTTTTTTAGTTAGCAATGCTGCTGGTTCATGGGTAATTCCTCCAAACATCACATGAGCCATTTTTTCCAACTGCTTTTGGATAGCTTGGTTAAGCTCAGGAACATTATAGCCATGGATCGTAGACCACCAGCTGGACATGCCATCGATTACTTTTTTGCCTTCATCAAGTTCCAGATAAACACCTTTTGCACCTTGGACCACAAGGTTGTCAATAGCTCTATTTGCAGAGGTATAAGGGTGCCAGATGTGCTTATTATCTACAGATAGGATTTCTTGCTGTGTCATATGGCTGCTTGCTCGTTTTTGATTTTGAGACAAATGTAGAATTTTAGGAATTGAATATATAGATCATACAATTCATCTAATAAACAAAGGGGATTGAAAATCCCCCTTATTTTAAGTTCAAGATTTTAAATCTAGAACAGCTTTAAGTCTTTTATCTAATGTCTAAAGTCTTTCGTCTTTAGATTACAGTCCAGAAACTTCAGCTTCTCGGTGGATTTTCTTCACCAAGCCTTGAAGCACTTTTCCAGGGCCACATTCTACAAATTCAGCACCGCCATCGGCTACCATATTTTGTACCGATTGGGTCCATTTTACTGGAGCAGTCAGTTGGGCAATTAGGTTCTTTTTAATGGTCTCCACATCTGTTTCTCCTTTTGTGCTTACGTTTTGGTAAACAGGGCAAATAGGAGAGTTGAAAGAGGTAGCTTCAATGGCCTTTTCTAATTTTTCCCTAGCGGGTTCCATTAATGGAGAGTGAAATGCTCCCCCCACAGGAAGGGGAAGGGCTCTTTTCGCACCAGCTTCTTTGGCCTTTTCACAGGCGATTTCAATGCCTTTATTTGAGCCAGAAATCACCAACTGTCCAGGACAGTTATAGTTTGCAGCTACAACCACTTCATCATTAATGCTGGCACAGATTTCTTCTACCTTTGCATCTTCAAGGCCTAGGATGGCAGCCATGGTGGAAGGGTTGATTTCGCAAGCTTCTTGCATGGCCAAAGCTCTTTCGTAAACTAATTTTAAGCCATCCTCAAAAGAAAGGGCTCCAGTAGCTACCAAGGCAGAAAGTTCACCCAAAGAGTGACCTGCAGCCATTTCAGGCTTAAAATCTGCCGTAGTTTTGGCTAAAATAACAGAGTGAAGAAAAACGGCTGGCTGGGTTACTTTGGTTTGCTTAAGCTCATCAGCGGTACCGTTGAACATGATTTCACTGATCTTGAAACCCAATATTTCATCAGCCTGATCAAAAAGCTTTTTGGCTTCAGTATTGGTTTCATATAATTCTTTACCCATTCCCGGGAACTGTGCCCCTTGACCGGGGAAAACATAAGCTTTCATGCGTTTTTGTTTTTTATGAATCCACTTTTCTATTTGATAAATGTCTCAAAGAGATCACTTTAAGATTTCAAAGTGGCTTTGGTAAATTCAAAATGTTAATTGTGGGCACAAATATATCAAAAAATTAAGCAAAGCAGATAAAGCGATGAAACGGAATTATTGAAAGTTCGGAAAGCCTTTATTGATTTTTTACCTCATCTTATAAAATCATCAGTGGAGAGAAATTTCATTTTTTCACTCTCATTAGGTAATCGACAAGTGTCTCTTTTCCCAAACCATTTGTAGCGATTTTTGGCTATCCAATCATAAACAGGGTCTCTCAAAAATCTTGGTACAATGATGAAACCATAAAAAAGGGGCCAAAGCCCCTTAAGTTTTTTTGCAATTTCTAAGGCAGCCCGGCTCTTGTAATATACCTTGTTCTTTCTTAATAATACTAAAGAGTCAAGGTAGCCTTCATCAATGGATTTTCCTTTTAAGAGCGCTTTGCCAGGTTCATCCTGCAAAGAGGCCAACTTGAAATGATTTTTTGAATCATGCTGAATGATAAAGTCCACAGCCTGATTGCACAGGTTGCAGACTCCATCGAATAGCACGATATCAAAATCTTGATAGCTTAATCTGCTCATTTAATAATTTGAACATTTCCTTTTAATTCTTCAGAATTAATGCTTTCATCATTCGTGTTGAATAATACCGTTCCAGAGTAGAAATAGGTGCCTGCAGGTAACTCATTGCCATTTTTGTCTGTGCCATCCCAACGGATATAAATATCATTTTCATTAGATGTTGCACTATTGTATTCGAATACCAATACTCCCCAACGGTTATATATTTTTATATCCACCGCCTCAACAAATCTTGGGCATCTTACAAAAGGATTATCAAAAGCCTGGAAGGTATCATTGATGCCGTCACCATCAGGAGTGAAAGCATTGGGTAGTTCATAGTTTGGACAATTGTCTACACAGACGATATTGCTCGGCTCACTTTCATTTCCAGAGCGGTCCACAGCAGTTATATAATAACAGCCTTTCAGTTCAGTCAGTCCTGTTATTCTGGTATCCAAATCCAATGCATTCAAGGTACTTACCAATTCGAAAGTGCCTTCATTGCCCGTTTCAGAGAAGTAAATTTTATAGCTCCCCAATTCATCATCACAGTCTCCAGTGAAGTTGGGCTCCCAGCTGAGGTCATGGTAGAAAGCATCAAAATTACAAGCCTTGTCCGCTAGGAATTCTTCACAGTTTGGACCTTCATATGTCAGTACGGGAGGACAGGGAAGTCTGTTGTCATCTGGTCTTGCACAAATGATCTGAGATTTATTTTCCAGAGGATAGGTCAATATGTCTACATTATAGGCACCTTTGGTAATTACATAATAACAATACTCTGTGTCCCTGCTGAGTGGTACTCCATTATGGCTGCCATCATCCAAGAAGGTAAAGCCATTAGCAGTGACATCTACTTCAGCAATCAGTTCAAAAGTGTCCACTTCACTGGCATCTGGATCCGTACGGTTTCGGTAAACTTCATGAGTATATTCGCTGATGCCATTATTCCACGGTACATCAAATTGCCAATTGAGTTCAATGGCTTCATTAATGATGGTAGGTTGCAGCCAAACTGAAGAGGCTTTGCTTGAGGTATCAATCCTGACTCCGCCATCAAGTAATACTACTTCATAATTATAAACCAGTCCCTCAGTATTTAATCCGGTATCAGTATATAGTGTATCACTTGTGGTGATTACTGTAGTATTGTTATTGTCTCCTCTGAAACCCTCAGAACGGATAAGTTGGTATTCATAAGGTCCAGGATATTGAGTTTGATCAATATCATATGGCGGGGTCCACTTGATGAACATTTCTCCATTTGTAGGGTCTGTCTCTTCAACACTGACATTGGTGATAATCGGCACGTCTACATCAATGGTTACACAAAACTCTTCAGAGACAATGCTTTCTCCTCCTCTTGGTTGGGGATAAACGGCCACTAATCTGTAACAGTAGGTATTGCCTGGAGACAATCCGTCATCACCATTGGTATCAGTGAATTCAAAGGTGTTCATGTCCGTAGTGCCAATTAATTCATAACCATCTCTGATACCTGTCTCACAGGAGTCTGGTTCATAAGCATTGCTATTGATACTTCTCCATATTTGCATGGTTTCGGCACTATTTCCACAAGAATATGGATCCCATGAAATTTCAGCTGTCCTACCTGGCATTTGCTCTACATTTTGAATAACAGGAGGAGGGCCGACGACTTTTATATTCCAAGTTTTGATGTCTACCAATGCAGGACCAGACTCAGGATCATCGGTGATTCGAATCCTGACTTGATATTCTCTTGCCCTGACATGTCCGCAGACTGTCTGCCAATCAAAATTGATAATTCCGGGTGAAGATTGGAATGTCGCTACTGGATCATAGGCAGCAGGGGAAGAGGTGATTTCGATTGGATCTCCAAACACCTCAATTTTGATATCATCTCCATCCGGATCAGTACCTTGTATGATTTCTTCAATATTAGTTCCGGCCACCACACATATATCAGGTGGTACCTCTAAAACTGGCCTTTGGTTATCGGAATTCTCAATGATGATTTGCATATCCCGGACCACATAGCCGATTTTTTGATATTCTCCGTTGATTTTTCTCCACTCTTCAATATGGAATGCTACATTGTATTGCCCAGCCACTCCAGGTGCGTCCCAGATTAAATCACCAGTTAAGGGATCCATAGAGATATATGGATTGGGGCTGCCATCTTCTCTGTTGAAGCTGAATTCATCAGAGGCAGGGCTTCTATAGTTGTTTACGGGTCTTTGGAAATCTTGAAGTGGGACAATATCATCAAATCGATAAGCCAAACTGTCTCCATCAGGATCATATGCTCCAGGATTATGGATATAGCGCGTATTGATCTGGCCATTATCCACTGGGGGAATGGTCAGCACAGGTGAGTTGTTGACACCTATAAATGGATCAATGGTGATCATGGTCTCAATATAGAAAGGTGTTTCTACTGAGTTGTCCATGTTAAGCGTAAGGTCGTTACGGTTAAATTCCTGAAACCGGATGGTGTATTGACCAGGGCCTTGATAGGTGTGGGTGATCACAAAGG
This sequence comes from Echinicola salinicaeni, assembly GCF_014280965.1. Taxonomy (GTDB): domain Bacteria; phylum Bacteroidota; class Bacteroidia; order Cytophagales; family Cyclobacteriaceae; genus Echinicola; species Echinicola salinicaeni. The sequence continues at coordinate 477,197 of NZ_JACODZ010000005.1, read as the reverse complement.
TGTTTTTTTCAATTTGGTTTCCCAGTGATTCCACCATTTCAAAGTCACTCTCCGTATTGAGGTTTTCTACAACCCGACCATCTCCAAACTCAATTCGTCCTGGGCCAAATATAACCGAGGAGCGGGTGTCTGTATAACCTACCACTGTGATCCTATAGGTGAGGGATTGAACAGAAATTCTCTCCGCAATGATTTCACCTGCCCGGATGTGTGTAGCTAATGTCTCTTGAAGTCCTATAAACAATAGTGACAGGGTGAATAAGAGAAAAGCTTTACATTTCATATATCTCATAAGTTTTACTACTTCACCTAAATCTAACCAGTTTATCTAGGTGGATTACTTAAAAATTTACAGTATTTATACTTAAAAAACTTCTAAGTATAAAATATCGCATTTACCTTAATTAATAAATATATACGAATTAAAGTTAAGGAAGTGTACCATATTACCGAAATCCAACAGAAAAATTAAGCGATATCGGAGCAAAAAGTTTAAAAATAACTGAAAAATAGCTTTTAGAAGTTTATTTAGAACCTTTTAAAATAAGCGCAATACGTAGGGATAGATTGTTTGATAAACTTTCGGCGTGTAAATTTGTTAACCAATTTGAACATTTTAAATAACCATCTTCACTAATAAAGAGAAATTTTATGAGTTGGGTAACCAAAACCTTTAGTAGCACTTTGGGACGAAAGTTGCTAATGGCCCTGACAGGCTTATTCCTGATCCTGTTTTTGATAGGACACGTCTCCGGAAACATGCTTTTATTTAAAGATGACGGTGGACAGGCATTTAATGAATATGCCAAGTTTATGACAACGAACCCGGCAGTGAAAATTCTTTCCTATCTTACTTACATTTCCATTATTGGACATGTGATTGTTTCGATCATTCTTTCTTCAAAAAATAAGAAGGCTAGACCAGTAAATTATGCAGACAGTAAAGCTGCAACGAACAGTACATGGAATTCCAGAAATATGGGTGTTTTAGGTACTATAGTATTTATTTTTATTGTAGTTCACCTTCAAAATTTTTGGGCTCAGATGCATTGGGGAGCTATTCCAATGGTCACTTATGAAAGTGGTGAGTTCAAGGATCTTTATGCAGTTGTAAACCTTGCCTTCTCAAATATTGGATTGGTAGCACTTTATGTAGTGTCCATGATTTTATTAGGCTTCCACTTGTACCATGGTTTTGCCAGTGCATTCCAGACATTGGGACTTAATCACAAAAAGTATACTCCGGCGATCAAGTTTATCGGTAGTGCTTTTTCAATCATTGTTCCGGCCATGTTTGCCTCAATGCCTATTTTCATCTATTTATCAACTTTGAAATAATACAAAGCCAATATGATACTTGATTCTAAAATACCAGCAGGTTCATTAGCTGAAAAGTGGACTAAACATAAATTTAATATGAAGTTGGTCAACCCGGCCAACAAAAGGAAATATGAGGTAATTGTAGTAGGGACTGGTCTGGCAGGTGCTTCGGCAGCAGCTTCTTTGGCTGAGTTGGGCTATAATGTAAAAGCTTTTTGTTTCCAGGATAGCCCTAGGAGAGCGCACTCTATTGCAGCTCAGGGGGGTATCAATGCAGCAAAGAACTATCAGAATGATGGTGACTCTGTCTACAGGTTATTTTATGACACCATCAAAGGTGGGGATTACCGTTCCAGAGAAGCCAATGTACACAGACTAGCAGAAGTTTCTGTAAATATTATTGATCAATGTGTGGCACAAGGTGTCCCTTTTGCCCGTGAATATGGTGGATTACTTGCCAACCGTTCATTTGGTGGTGCCCAGGTATCACGTACTTTCTACGCCAGGGGCCAAACGGGACAGCAGTTGCTTTTGGGTGCTTATTCAGCATTGAGCCGTCAGGTAGCCAATGGTAAGGTGAAACTTTATCCAAGAACTGAGATGATGGATGTAGTAACCATCGATGGCAAAGCCAGAGGTATTGTTACCAGAAACCTGATCACCGGAGCTATTGAATCTCACAGTGCGCATGCGGTATTGCTTTGTACTGGTGGATATGGTAATGTATTCTTCCTTTCTACCAACGCAATGGGATCAAATGTGACTGCTGCTTGGAGAGCGCACAAGAAAGGGGCTTATTTTGCTAACCCTTGCTATACACAAATTCACCCAACTTGTATCCCGGTTTCGGGAGACCATCAGTCCAAATTGACTTTGATGTCAGAGTCATTGAGAAACGATGGTAGGGTATGGGTACCCAAAACGAAAGAATTGGCTGAGAAACTTCGTAAGAAGGAAATTATGCCTAAAGATATTAAGGACGAGGATAGGGATTACTATTTGGAAAGAAGGTATCCTTCTTTCGGTAACTTGGTTCCTCGTGATGTGGCTTCTAGAAATGCCAAGTATGTTTGTGATGAAGGCAGAGGGGTAAACGAAACCGGTGAAGCGGTATTTTTGGATTTCCGTGATGCTATCATCAGGGACGGAGAAGATACTATCAGCGCCAAGTATGGTAACTTGTTTGATATGTATCAGCAGATCACTGGGGAAAACCCTTATCAGACGCCAATGAAGATTTATCCAGCCGTTCACTATACCATGGGTGGACTTTGGGTAGATTACCATTTGATGACTACTGTACCTGGTCTTTATGCCCTAGGAGAAGCCAACTTCTCTGATCACGGTGCCAACAGATTGGGAGCTTCTGCATTGATGCAGGGCCTTGCTGATGGTTATTTTGTGATTCCTTACACTATCGGAGATTATTTGGCTGGTATGCCATATGAGAAAGTGGGAACGGACCATGAGGCTTTCAAACAGTCAGAAAAAGAAATCAAGGATAAAATCCAAAAACTACTTTCCATCAATGGTAAGAAAACAGTAGATGATTTCCATAAGCGATTAGGTAAAATCATGTGGGAATACTGTGGTATGGCCAGAACTGCTGAAGGGCTTCAGAAGGCTATCGGTATGATCCAGGAGCTGAGAAAGGAATTTTGGTCTGATGTCAAAGTATTGGGAACAGGTGATGAGTTGAACCTATCCTTGGAAAAAGCACACAGAGTGGCTGATTTCCTTGAGTTGGGAGAGCTTATGGTAAGGGATGCACTGCACAGAAATGAGTCTTGTGGTGGTCACTTCCGCGAAGAGTATCAAACCGAAGAGGGTGAAGCCCTTCGTGATGATGAGAATTTTGCTTACGTGGGTGCTTGGAAACACATGGGAGACAATGTGGAGGAAGAGCTGAACAAAGAGCCGCTTGTGTTCGAAAACGTGAAGTTGACCCAAAGAAGTTACAAGTAATCATTTGACAACCAAAAATTCATAATTATTATGAACTTAACACTTAAAGTTTGGAGACAAAAAAACAGCTCGGACAAGGGCGGTTTTGTTAATTATAGTATTGCTGATATTTCTGAAGACATGTCTTTCTTGGAAATGTTGGACGTTTTGAATGAGGAGCTTTCTGAAAAAGGAGAGGACCCTGTTCACTTTGATCATGACTGTAGAGAGGGTATTTGCGGGATGTGTTCATTGCATATCAATGGTAAGCCCCATGGACCTCAGCAAACAACTACCTGTCAGCTGCATATGAGATCTTTTAAAGATGGTGATACCATTACCATTGAACCTTGGAGAGCAGCCGCTTTCCCTGTGGTTAAAGATTTGGTCGTGGATAGAGGTTCCTTTGACCGTATCATCCAAGCGGGTGGTTATGTATCTGTAAACACTGGAGGTGTTCCTGATGCCAATGAGATACCTATTCCAAAGAAAATTGCAGACGAGGCTTTTGATGCTGCGACTTGTATTGGTTGTGGGGCTTGTGTAGCTGCTTGTAAGAATGCTTCTGCTATGCTGTTTACTTCTGCTAAAATCTCCCAATTGGCTATGTTGCCTCAGGGTAAGGTAGAAAGAAAAGAGAGAGCTGAGAAGATGATTGCCCAAATGGATGAAGAAGGATTTGGTGCATGTACCAATACTGGGGCATGTTCAATTGAATGTCCAAAAGGTATCAGCTTGACCAATATAGCTAGAATGAACAGGGAATATTTCTCTGCCATTGTAAGCAGTGAGAATGTATAATTGAGATCATATATCATAAAGTGAAAGGCCGGTATTTCCGGCCTTTTTTATTGCTAGATTTTTTGACCATTATTGTAAAACCGGGTTTTTATAGATCATTTCCTAAATATGTGTTCCTCAAATTGGAAAAAACAGGGAAAACTATAACTTCAGTATTTTGTTAGTAAGAGGAGTAGACGAAAAGAACCGCTTTTAATGGAATGGATAGATATAGGTATTTTTATATTGTACATGATCATCATGCTTGGAGTAGGTCTTTACTTCATGCGAAACAATCAGGGACAGGAGGATTATTATGTAGGCGGTAGATCCATCGGTCACTGGCATATTGGACTTTCAGTGGTGGCTACTGATGTAGGCGGCGGTTTTAGTATTGGCTTGGGAGGTTTGGGATTTGCGATGGGGCTTTCTGGGAGCTGGATGTTATTTACTGGGTTGATTGGAGCTTGGCTGGCAGCAGTATTTTTAATTCCTAAGGTAAAGTCCAATCCTGCTTTTGCTAAATTTTATACATTTCCCCAGATTTTTCAGTACCTCTTTAATCGCTCTGTGGGCATTGCTGCTGGTATAATTTGTTTTGTGGGCTATTTGGGATTTACTTCTTCTCAGTTACTAGCTGGTGCAAAATTGGCTTCAGGAACTTTCAAGGGCTTGGATTTAAACCTTGCACTTTTGATTATGGGAATTATTGCAGTAGTCTATACCGTTATGGGCGGGTTGAAGGCAGTCATTTATACCGATACCATTCAATGGGTGATTTTATTGTTGGGCTTTAGTTTAATAGGTCTGCCTATTTCCTATCACCATGTTGGAGGTTGGGAAGCCATTCATGAGAGCCTGCCCAAGGAATTTTTCAGTCTTTCGAACTTGACCTGGCAGGATATGGCCAATTGGGGAATAACCATTTTGCCCATTTGGTTTGTAGGGATGACCCTTTATCAGCGGATTTTTGCGAGTAGGGATGTTGAATCTGCAAAACTGGCTTGGTATATCGCTGGTCTTTTTGAGTGGCCTATAATGGCGTTTATGGGCGTCTCTTTGGGGTTATTGGCGAGGGTAGCTTTTGAACAAGGCATGATCGCTGGTGCAATTGAAAGTTTGGACCCTGAGATGGGCTTGCCTATTCTATTAAGTACTGTTTTGCCAGCTGGAATCATGGGGCTGATGATGTCAGCTTATTTCTCCGCAGTGCTTTCCACAGCAGATTCCTGCCTAATGGCTGCATCAGGGAACCTGACCACAGACCTTTTTGGAAGATGGTTTGACCAACAGCCTGAAAAGAAATCCATGTATTTTAGCCAACTCTTTACCTTGGTGATTGGTACGCTTGCCCTGATAATAGCCATGCAAATGACCAATGTTCTGGAGCTTATGTTGTACTCATATGCCTTTATGGTTTCGGGACTTCTAGTGCCTATTTTAGCAGGTTTGTTTTGGAATAAAAGAAACCCAAAAGCGGCTTTGTCCTCTATGGTCATTGGAGGAGGGGTAACGGCTGGTTTGGCGCTGAGTGGAATAGGACTTCCCTTGGGCTTGGATGCCAATTTATTTGGTCTGGCAGCTTCTTTAGCAGTGTTTTTGCTTGTAGATAAGTTAGGCTGAATTAAATAATTAGTGAGTATATACAGAATAAATATCCAATAAGATGAAAATAGAGACACTTTCAACCATTGATAATGCCACCTTTTTACAAAAAACCGAAATTGCAGATTTTCTGTTTGAGCATTTGGAAGAATATGGAGATCCTCATGAAGACATCATGAAATGCTTGGACTATGCTTTGGACATGGCTGGAGATAAAGGAGGTTTTGTTGTTATGGGGCGCGAAAAAGGAAAAATTGTTGGAGCGGTAGTGGTGAATAAAACAGGAATGTCTGGATATATTCCAGAAAATATTTTAGTTTATATAGCTGTTAATGCCAACCAAAGAGGTAAAGGAGTGGGTAAAAAATTAATGAATACCGCTATTAATATGTCCAGCGGTGATATTGCACTACATGTAGAACCGGATAATCCAGCAAGAAAACTCTATGAAAAACTGGGTTTTACCAATAAATACCTCGAAATGAGGTTGAAAAAATAAAATGGCATTTCTAAATCTTTACAAGGATAACCTGAAAAGGAATTACGAATTTCTACGTCAGAAATTTAAGGAAAATAATGTGGCTTGGGGAGCAGTTTCCAAATTACTATGTGGAAATGAGATTTATATCCAAGAGCTTATAGACTTAGGCATAGATGAAATTCATGATTCCAGGATCAGTAATCTGGCTAAGGTGAAGGAAATCAATGAAAACATAAAAACTGTTTATATTAAACCTCCTTCTAAGCGTAACCTGGCCGATGTAGTTACCTATGCAGATGTCAGTTTAAACAGTGAATTAAATACCATAAAGTGGATAAGTGAGGAGGCCGTCAAGCAGCAAAAGAAACACCAAATCATAATCATGGTGGAGACTGGAGACTTGCGTGAAGGGGTAATGGGAGAAGATTTGGTGGAGTTTTATGCAAAGATTTTTAGGTTACCCAATCTGGAGGTGATTGGTTTGGGAACCAATTTGAATTGCCTAAATGGCGTCATGCCTTCTACGGATAAACTCATCCAATTATCACTTTATAAGCAGATCATAGAATTGAAGTTCAATAAAGAAATCCCATGGGTATCTGCAGGGACATCCGTCACTATTCCTTTAATGTTGAATCACCAATTGCCCAAAGGCGTCAATCATTTTAGAGTGGGAGAGACCCTTTATTTTGGGGCCAATCTTTTTGATGATTCCACTATTGAAGGTATGAATGATGGTGTGTTTGAATTATGTGCAGAGATCATTGAATTGCAGGAGAAACCACTTTTGCCTACTGGGACTTTAGCGGCCAATCCCCAAGGGGAGGTTACTGAGATTGATGAGTCCTTATATGGCCAATCATCCTTTAGGGGTATTTTGGATTTAGGACTGTTGGATGTCGACCCTAAGTATTTGATTTATGACAAGGAGGAATTTGAAGTACTTGGAGGAAGTTCAGATATGTTGATTCTTGATTTGGGAAAAAATCCTAAAAATTACCAAGTTGGGGACCTTATTCGCTTTAAGCTCAAATATATGGGGGCATTGGCGGTACTCAATTCTTATTATATCGAGAAAAGAGTTAAGTAGTTATTTTAAAGGCGCTTTGTGGTGATATTATGTGGAGCTAATAATTAAGTCTTGATTTTTTAGTCTTTTTGGCATGGAATTCGTGTAGGTATGGTCGAACCAACTATATAAACAACATGAAAAAGGTGATTTTTGCTTTTATCGCAGTAACATTATTTGTTTGGGATGCCAATGCACAAAGGAGGACACCGGCAAGTGCTCAGTTAAGTAATTTTGGTATCCGTGGAGGGGCAAGTTTCTTTAATTGGGGCGGAGATGATGGCTCTAATAATGATTATACCAATAGGGCCGGTTTTCATGCAGGTATTTATGGGAATATGTTCGTAACGGATAATTTTGCCATTGAACCTGGAGCTTATTATTCTCAAAAAGGAACTGCAGCAGATAATTTTGCTGATTCAAGGACTGTTCTTAGTTATGTGGATGTTCCCATATTATTGAGATTTTATGCCAGTGATGGCTTTAACATTTTTGCAGGGCTTCAAGGGTCTATCTTAGTAGATTCAAAGTTTGAAGGAGATGCTTTTGGATCAACTTTTGAGTGGGAGAGAGATGATATCAATGACTTAGATGCCGGTTTGGTTTTTGGTCTTGGTTATAATCTACCAGTTGGATTAAATGTACAAGGAAGCTATGATTTGGGACTTACACCAGTTTTCAAAAACTCCGATGCTGAGGTTTATAATAGGGGCTTCAAAGTTTCCTTGGGATATAGTTTCTAACAGAAATAGCTAGCCTTAAATAATATAATAAATGGATAGCATCGCGGGTAACCTCGGTGCTATTTTTAGTTTTATCGAGTTATTCGATCTGAACCCGGAATATGCATTAGTTTATCTGTTACGGCCTGAAAATGCTTTAAAATCAGTCGCTATGCTACTATTTTCGACTCTACCTGGCGGAAGACAGGTTCACCAAATCGGTGCTATGCCCCAGTCTCCAAACAGCCTGGTTTTCTTTCATTTTCTTGCCTCACTGGGATCACTAATGAATAACCTGAGTTAAACCGCTGCGTTCTAATACTTTTGAATATAAATTTTTCGTTTGCCTATTGATCAATATTCTTTATAAGAATTAGCTAAAATATTGTTATAACAATGAATTTGTCTTTTTAGCGTAAAAATTAAACCAACTAAATCATGAAAACACGGTTAATCATTATTCTACTTTTCTTGCTGGTAGGATACCAGGAGGTGAAGGCTCAAACGGGGATTAGGCTTGGATGGAACTATCCTGAAATGCATGATATCAGTTCCGATAGGAATTCAGGATTTCATGCCGGATTTTATAAAAAGATTAAATTATTGGGATTATTAGGTGTTGAGCCTGGCATACAATATTCCCAAAAAGGTGGTGAGATTGATGATATGGGGACAAAAGGCGTGGAAAGATTGCATTATATCGATGTGCCAGTTTTGGTCCGTTTGGGTTTTTTGCCATTGATCAATGTTTTTGCAGGGCCACAAGCATCCTTTCTTGTCGCAAGAAAATATGAGGGTGTGACAGATATATCTTCAATAAATGAACTGTCAAAGGTTGATTTTGGAGGGGTGGTAGGAGTAGGGGTAAATCTTCCTTTAGGTTTTAATGTGCAAGGAAGCTATGATTTTGCTTTCTCTGATTTGAATTATAATGATATGGATACTAAAAATAGGCTGTTTAAGCTGTCTATAGGAAAGACATTTTAGTTTTAAACCGAATTTAATTGAACCTGTTCTTTATTTTGAGCAGGTTTTTTTACATTTTTTGTAACTTATATCCTCACCATCAGATTCTTAAATAGATGCATCGTCGACAATTTATCCAAAAAACAAGTTTAGCAACAGCAGCTATGTCATTTCCGAATATTTCAATAGGCAAAGCAAAAGACAAGTTGGGAGTGGCGCTAGTAGGCTTGGGGGGCTATAGCACTGGACAGCTTGCGCCAGCACTTGAAATGACAGCGCATTGCTATTTGGCAGGAATAGTCACGGGAACTCCATCAAAAGCTGTCACTTGGCAAGAAAAGTATAAAATACCAGATAAGAACATCTATAATTATGAGAACTTTGAATCGATAGCTGACAATGCAGCTATCGATGTGGTTTATGTGGTATTACCCAATAGTATGCATACGGAATTTGCTATAAAAGCTGCGAAGGCGGGAAAGCATGTCTGGTGCGAAAAGCCCATGGCCAAAACAGTTAAAGAATGTCAGGCAATTATTGATGCATGTAATAAAAATAATGTCAAGTTAAGTATTGGCTACCGTATGCAGCATGAGCCTAATACCCAGCAGTTAAGAGCGTTTGTTAAAAATCAAAAGTATGGGGATATAAGAATGATGGAGGCTGTAGCAGGATTTAATATGAGGAGTACTGGGATATGGAGATTGGACAAGGAAATGGGAGGAGGAGCGATGTATGATATGGGTGTTTATCCAATCAACGCAGTGAGGTATTTGAGTGGTCTGGAACCCATTTCAGTTATGGCTTATGAAAGCAAGCGCCGACCTGAAATGTTTTCTGAAGTGGATGAGACGATGAACTATATTTTAGAATTCCCGGAGGGGTTAATGGCTAATTGTGCGACCAGTTTTGGAATGAATATGGGCAGGCTAACGGTAACCTGTGGCCGAGGTAATTTTAGGTTGGAGCCCTTTCAGTCATATAGGGGAATTAAGGGCTATACCAGTGATGGGATACAATTTTCAGATCAGGTCAAAAGCCAACAAGCAGTGCAGATGGACGATGACGCCTTGGCAATAATTAATAATCAACAAGTGATGGTTCCTGGTGAAGAGGGACTAAAGGATATAAAAGTCGTGGAGGCTGCCTTTCAATCAGCTAAGGAAGGCCGAAGGATAAAAATAGGATAGTTTGAAAAAGTTTGCCCTGGCGGGCAACTATGGAAATGAACTGATTTGTTTGAATTGTATATTATTGATAAAGGGCTTGTTTTTAATTGAAAAACAAGCCCTTTGAATTTTTTGAAGCCGAATAGATTGGTTTTTGATTGCCTATTGGGCTTTTTGTATGGAAGCAATATCTTCCAGTTCATATTGCGGAGTCCCACCCTTATTGGTGGCAACCAAAGCTCCAAGGGCACAAGCAAAATCTAATATCTCTTTGGGTGAATCACCTGAAAGAGACTTATAGATAAAACCGCTCAAAAAAGCATCACCAGAACCAACTGTATCTTCCACTTTAACTTTATAACCTGGATGAGAATAATTTTTTTCACCATCAAAAATGATGGCTCCGGCACTTCCCTTGGTTACGCATACCATTTTTAGTTCAAAGATTTCAGTTAGTTTTTCTATGGCTTTTCCCCAGTCTTTATCCAGCTTAAAGAAGTCAATGAGCAAGTTTAACTCATCATCATTGATTTTAACAATATCGGCTTTCTCCAATAATTTTTTAAGTAGAGAAGCTTCGTAATAGGGAGCTCTCAGGTTAATATCAAGGATTTTTAAAACAGGTGTTTCCAAAAGTTTAAAGAGCGTGTTGCGACTATCTTCACTTCGTGCAGCTAAACTGCCAAAGATAAAGGCATCGGCTTTATCCACCGTTTGCTGCATATCTTTTGACCATTGGATAAAATCCCAAGCCACAGGTTCCACAATTTCATATTTGATATTTTCCTTATCAGTATCATCTACCAATACACGACTGGTGTCATAATTTTCATCCACTTGAACCAGATCAGTATTTAAGGATTTTGATTCAACAAAGCCAATAAGTTCTTTGCCCCAATTATCATTGCCAATGCGTGAGATAAAAGAAGTTTCCAGACCTAGATATTGGGTGTGCAGGGCTACATTCATTGGAGCCCCGCCAGGAATGCTTTTATCGGAAAAGCAATCCCAAAGCATTTCACCGAAGATTACAATTTTTTTATGCATTGCTTGTTATCATGTCTTGTTGAATTTCTTCTAAAGATCGTCCTTTTGTTTCTGGCATTTTGGTTAATACCCAAATCAGTTGTAAGCCCATCATCAAAGCAAAGAAGCCGAAAATGCTTACAGCACCAAAGGTGTTAGCAAAGAAAGGGAAGATATTGGCTATGATGGCTGCTAAGATCCAATGGGTAAAGCAGCCTATAGACTGACCATATGCTCTTGTTTCATTGGGAAATACTTCTGCAATAAACACCCAGATGACACTACCTTGGCCCACAGCATGGGAGGCGATGAATATAAAAACAAATATAGGCAAATAGGATGGAGGGATGGCTCCTCCCGAGAAGGAATAGGCAATCAAAATCAAGGAGATGATATAGCCTATAGAGCCTATAAGCATCAGCTTTTTTCTGCCAATTCTATCGATAAGATAAAGTCCTAGCATAGTGGCCACCATATTGACTGCTCCGATACCAATAGTGGATAACAGGGCACTTTCTGCATCTATTCCAGCCATTTCAAATACCCTAGGAGCAAAATAGATGATGGCATTGATGCCTGAAAGTTGGTTGAACATTGCGATCATGATTGCCAGCATGGTCGTTTTGATGTGGCCATGTTTAAAAAGGGCAGAAAAGCCTACTTTTATCTTTTCTCGGTTCCTTTCTTCTATGGCTAGTCTAATGGCCTCATCGACACCCTCTGGGTCAGTTTTGGTCAGTATTTCAGTGGCTTCTTGCACATTGTTTTGATGGGCAATAAGCCATCTTGGACTTTTGGGAACCCGTATGGTCAGAATGGTGTAAATCAGTGCAGGAATTGCTTCCATACCCATCATCCATCTCCAGCTTTCATTGAGATTGGCTGTTTCTATCAAGTAATTGGAGAAATAAGCCATCAAGATACCGAACACAATATTGAATTGGAAGAGTGCTACCAGCACTCCTCTGTTTTTTGCAGGGGCGATCTCACTGATATACATGGGAGCAACTACAGAAGAGGCGCCTACCCCTAAGCCGCCAATAAATCTAAGAATCATAAAAGTGATGACATCAGGCGCCAGCGCTGAGCCAAGGGCAGAGACAAAGTAGAGTAAGCCAATCCATAATAAGGATTTTTTACGTCCATATTTGTCAGCAGGAATACCTCCGAAAAGAGCCCCGATTACTGTACCATAAAGGGCAATGGCCACTGCCATACCGTGGGTCCAATCACTGAGTTGCCATTTTTCCTGAATGAACCTTTCGGCTCCAGATATTACTGCTGTATCAAAGCCAAATAAAAAACCTCCCAATGCGGCTACTATTGAGAGAAAAATCACATACTTCTTACTATTCATTTTAGGTTTGTTTTGGGCTGCATGCTAAAACTAGCGACAAGATCGCTGAATTGAAACATTTTTATTGCCTTATTTTTTTTCTTACCATGTACTATTCAAATAATGGATTTCACCATTGTTTTCTATTCCTTCCAAATCCAGTTTTAATAGAGGAGCATTAGGGAATATTATCTCTGTTAATACCAATTCACCTTCATTGAAAAAGATTTCCAATGAGGATTTGTCGGAATAAATGTCGATATCATAGATTTCTAGGCCATTTAATGGAGCTTCATGTATGGCTTGGAATTCTTTATTGAATTTGACCTTGCCCGATTTACTTCTATCAAAAACTATTTTGTCTTCTTCAACACTGAGGATAACCTCTTCTCCCAATTCATTGCTAAGCTTGATTGATGCCAAACTTTCTTCCTTTTTTTTCAAATCCAGATGAAAAAGTTCATCCCTCAATAAATGGCTTTTTGCTTCAATTTTCTCTGAATTATCGTACAGCGTTTTGATTTCTTGTACAGGTCTGGAGGCCAATAGGTTCTTCCCGTCAAAATGATAAAGTTCCAGTTTTCTAGGTAAGGTCATGGCAGATCTCCATACTGTAGTGGGGACAATATTGGCATATTGCCAGTTACTCATCCAACCTAAAAACAACCTTCTTCCATCAGCTTTAGGTATGTCAGACCATGTGACACCTGCGTAATTATCGGCTCCGTAATCTATCCATTTGACTTCTTTTCCATCTGCATTAAAGCTGTTTCCATCAAAATTACCTGTAAAATATTGTGTGGCTGAACCTCCATTTGGTCCTCCTGGGTTAATACTGACCAATAAGACCCATTTTTCATGCCCCTCCTGATCTATTAAAGGAAATAAATCTGGACATTCCCATACACCGCCATAGGATGCCCATGAGGGATTGAAGTCACTTTCATGTTTCCAGTCTATGAGGTTAGGGGAGGAGTAAAAGCTTATTTTATCCTTTACCGCCAAAGTCATGATCCATTTCCCCGTACCGTCCCCATGATCATACCAGCTGACTTTAGGATCCCTGAAGTCTGGTATTCCTGGATTTTCAAGAACAGGATTGTTTTCATATTTAGTCCAGGTTCTTCCTTTATCATTGCTATAGGCTATTCCTTGCGTTTGGCTCTTTTCGGGATGATGATAAGTGAAAATGGCTACCATTGGGTTTACCCCCCCTTTTCCTAATCCGCTGGTATTGCCCTTATCAATAACCGCACTTCCAGAAAAGATAGTGCCTAAGCTATCAGGATAAAGAGCAATGGGGAGGTGTTTCCAATGGAGCATATCAGTGGAAACAGCATGGCCCCAGTGCATTGGGCCCCAAACATTACTGTCTGGATTATGCTGGTAGAAAAGGTGGTATTCCCCGTCCAAATAGACCATTCCATTCGGGTCATTCATCCAGTTTTCTGCAGGAGTGAAATGATATTGAGGCCGGTAAACCTCGTCAAAAACAGGTCCGGAATCAGGTATTTCTATTTCAGCTTTCTGCTCTTTTTTGTTTTCAGAACAAGCAGAAAACGCGAATGTGATGAGCAGATAAGCGATGGGTTTGAATGAATTTTTCATGGTATTTAGTCATTTTGGATTTCTTCTAAACTTATGTTGTGCAAAAGCACTACCGTATAATTTTAGGAATAGGGTCTAGGAAGTATATATAGGTTTATTTCCATATTGAATTAGCATTATAAACCTCTAAATTTTTTATTTCAATATTATTTCCCCAGAAATAGAAGCCTTCTTTATTGTTGGTTTCGGGAGTTTTTGGCATAACCAAAGTAAGGGCTCCACCATCAATAAATACCTCTATACTGGTTCTGTCGATATAGATATCTGCAGAAATTTCCATACTTGTCGGATCATTAGGTGAATAAAAGACTCCGTTGAGTTTGTTGAAGTTGAGATCATAATCTAGCATGCCTTGACCATTAAGTTTTAGACCGGCACCGGTTGCATGAGAAAGCTTGATGGTGGTTTTGATTCTTAATTCCTCATGTTTAGAAAATTGTTTTAAAGCTTCATTTGCTTTTTCAGCCGTAAGTGTCTCCCATTGCTTTATAGGAGAAAACAACTGCTCTGTTTCTTTTACAGGAAGATTGAAGAGTCTCGGGCCGTCTTTTGTGTTCCTGAGACTGAGTTCTGTAGGCAGCATCATCATGCCTTTGAAAGGCATTTCTGGATGAGTAATTCTTCCCCATCCCATTTGTACGCGTCTACCATTCTGCATATTGGTGAAGGTTTGAGCCGCATATATAGGTCCGGAGGTGTATAGGTACTTTCCTGCTATCGGAGTAAATACTTTACCATCAAAATCTCCAAGCATATAGGTTCCAGAAGCTCCATACATTACCCATAAAGTATTACTGGGATCACCGTCTACCGGTAGTTCAAATAATTCAGGGCACTCCCAAAATCCAGTGGTATGGCTTTGGTATTCCCAGTTCTTTAGGTCTTCAGAGTTATAGATGGAATGACCATCCCGTTCATTCAGTACCATTACCCAATGATCTCCTGGCTCGTACCAAAATACTTTAGGATCACGTGTGTCTTTGCTGTTCCATACTTTTTTTGAATCTATTATTGGATTTCCTTCATACTTGGTGAAGGTTCTCCCGTTATCTAGGCTATAAGCTATGCATTGTACCTGTTTTTCTTTACTGTCTGCTGTGTAGGCAGCGATTAATGCGGGCGTGTTTCCTTTATTAAACCCAGCTGAATTTTTATAGTCAATTACTGCAGAGCCGGAAAACATGGTCCCATGTTTATCAGGAAAAAGGGCAAGTGGAAGTTCATTCCAATGAATGAGATCCGTGCTAACAGCATGTCCCCAGTGCATGTTCTCCCATTCTCTTTCAAAAGGGTTGTGCTGATAAAAAAGGTGGTATTCCCCATCATGGTATAGTAGCCCATTAGGGTCATTGATCCAGCCCCTTTGTGTTGTGAAGTGGAATTGTGGCCTGTTTTTTTCCGTGTATAAGCTTGCATTACCCTCTATTTTGTCTGCTTGATAGATTTTGGAAAGTCCGGCTTCATCTCCATCATAACTGATTTTTAGGGTTTGGCCCTTTAGGTTTGAAACGTCCTTAAAGACCCAGTAGTCGGGTGCATTGGATGAAAGCCGGATGACCACTGTCAGGTCTTCATGACCGGCAGCTTGGAAGGTCATTTTATGTCTGTCTTCCTTATGGCTAATAGGGAAGTTGAGGTACTTTTTGGTAATCTTAAGCTCGATTTCGCCCGCAAATGTGGAAATACTTGTAAGGAGCAAAATGATAGTGCTAAATAATAGGCTTTTTAAAAGTGATAACATCATGGGTTAATCGATTTAGTTGACCTCTTAAAGGTTTTAAATAATTATGTATAAAAAAACACAATTCCTCTATAATTCTTTTGGGATGGGCGCTTGCTTGTTTAAAAGGGCAGACCGAATTACCGGTCCGCCCAAACAACAGGTTTAATAGCCGGGGTTTTGCTTATAAAGCCCACCCGTAAAGTCAATTTCTCTTTGTGGAATTGGATAGTATTCATCCCTGCCAGCAGTAAATTCAGCACTTGACAAGAAATCCCGTTTGGTTTTTTCTTCATCTAAATAGGCATTCAGTACTTGGGCTGCTTCTCCCCATCTCACCAGGTCAAAGAATCGATCACCTTCCATGGCAAACTCTAATCTTCTTTCAAATTTTAATGCTTTCCAAGCATATTCTTTACTTGGGAAAGAAGTATAAAGTCCGACATTATAGATGTCCTCTGCTCCGGCATTAAGTGGCCTCGCGGTACTGGCAGCCGCTCTGGCTCTTACTTCGTTGATTAGTGGAAGGGCTTCATTCCATCGGTCCAATTGGATTAATGCTTCAGCTTTCCATAGCAATACATCTGCATAACGGATAAAATCTATGTTTTTGGAAGTTCCGATGAATGGGCCTTCTTTTTTGTAGCAAGAACAATCGGGCGCTTGCTGCTCTTTCATGTTTCCAAAATAGCCATATACTCCGGGATCTCTGGCCCAACTGAAATTATATACCATATCACCGCTTGAGTTCACTGTATTTCTATATTTAAACGGTCTGCCAGGAATGCCTACAGTGTGGTCTAGTCTGGGATCAACAGTAAGACCTGTAGCAGGTGGAGTAGTGCCATCAGGCAACAAATTATTGAAAATGTCCTCACTATTGAATTCGTCCAATAAAGGAAGGCCATTAGCATCAGTTTTAAAGGCGTTGACCATATTTTGGCTAGCAAGATGGAATCCACAGCAACCATAAAGTCCTGTGCCATGAGGGGAGTTAAGTCCGGTTACAAAACTTAATCTACCAACCGTAGTACCATCATTGATGGAAAACTGCACTGCCCAAATTGATTCAGGACCATTATCAAAACCATCTAAGAAATTATTGCCAAAATCATCTTCCAAATTGCCCGTTACCTCATCAGCATATTGAATTACCTCCTGAAGTCTTGACTGGTTGATATTGGTTACTTCATGTTGGTCATTTTGTTCATAGGCTTGATATAACCTCACCTTGGCCATATATGCAGCAGCTGCATTTCTATCAGCTCTACCAACTTCATCTTGGGATTGGGGTAGGTTTTCATAAGCAAATAGAAAATCATCCGCAATTTTGTTCCAAAGCTCATCATTGGGGATGTCATTGGTCACCTGAGCGATTTCTTCCTGACTCAGCTCTTCGGTGATATACGGGATTTTCTTGAATAGTATTTTTAGCATAAAGTGGGAATGAGCTCTCAAAAATCTCAATTCAGCTTGCCTGATTGTTTTATTGGCATAATCAGCGTCAGGAATTTCATTGATCACTTGAAGGGCAAAATTAGCCCTAGAGATAGCTTTATAGTAATTGGTCCAAGTCCTTGGAGCCATAAAGTCTCCTTGGTCAGGAATAGTCAAATTATATTGCTCATACCGATCAATTTCGCCAACATCAGAACGCCCACCACCTCCTTTGTAGGCATCATCTGAGCGAACGCTTCCAAAGACCCACATATGGGTAAGTGGACCAATCATTTCATCGTTGCCGATCCCGGCATAGGCAGCTATTACCAAGCCTTCTGCATTTTCTGGAGTAGCCACATTATCACTTGAGAGTACACCCTCAGGTTCATATTCAAGGAAGTCCTCAGAACAAGAAACCAAAGAAAGCCCTAGAATAATAGCTGTAATATAATATTTGTAATTTTTCATGATTTCCAATTTTAGAAGTTTACATTAAGTCCTAGTGAAAGCGTGGTAGGCACCGGAATTCTGTTTGAATCGGTACGCTCTGGATCTGAGCCGATATAGCCACTAGGTGTAAAATACAATAGGTTCTCACCTTGGAAATAAACCCTCAATCTGGACATCCCAGCCCATTTGTTAATGATGGATTCAGGTAAAGAGTAACCGATTTGTAGGTTTCTGATTTTGAAATACGAATTGTTTCTGAATAAATAGTCAGAAGTTCTTTGATCATTGAAGGCTAGGGATAAAGAAGGAATATCCGTATTAGTGTTTTCAGGGGTCCAAGCATTCAAAACACCTAGACCTGCGTTTTCCCGTCCTTGGACGAAGTTGTTCCAGAAAATATAGGGGTCTTGTCCAATTCTTCCAGTAACACCTGAACCAAAAATGGAGAAATCGAAATTTTTATAGGAAAGATCTATACCTACACCGTATTCCAAGGCAGGAAGTGTGGTGCCGATGAAGTCCCTATCATCAGAATCAATTACCCCATCGTCATTGATATCCTTAAACTTCAAACCTCCTGGTCTAGCACCTACTTGATCTGGGCTATTGTCAACATCTTCTTGGCTTTGGAAAAGTCCATCATACTGGTAACCAAATATTGAAAATTGAGAATGGCCAATGATCGAGTTTTGTGCAGTTCCTGGAAAAGCTGCTCTTACTTCTTCAGGTAAATACGTTATCTCATCATTAAAGGCCCCAAAATTGGTATTGATTGTAAAGGTCAGGCCATTATCAAAGTCTTTGGCATAGTTCAATGCAAGCTCCCAACCATTGGTTTTAGTAGTTGCGCCGTTTAATACACGCTGTTGTCCTTCTCCTATTACCGAGGCAATTGGAGGGGTAGTTAGGATATCGCTGGTTTCTCTGGTAAAATAGTCAAAGGAGCCATTGATGGCATAATTGAACAGGCTGAAATCTAAGCCAAAGTTCCATTCTTTGGTGGTTTCCCATTTCAAATCAGGGTTTTCAGCTTGTATGGATACGAAGCCTGAAGGAAGGTTTCCTGTATTGTTCCCGTTAATATCATAGGCTGTTCCTACATTATAGTAGATTTCAAAAAAACCACCGATATATTGGGCTTGGTTGGGGCCATATCTGGACTCATATAGACCAAACCTGGCCAAGTCTCCAATTTCCTGATTACCAACTTCACCATAGCCAACTCTTAATTTCAAATCAGAAAGAGTAGGGTTGTCTTTAAGGAACTCTTCGTTACTTATTCTCCAACCGACGGTAGCAGCTGGGAATACACCATATCGGTTATTGCTACCGAATCTGGAAGAACCATCACGTCTAAGCGTGAAAGAAGCCAAATAACGATCGTCAAAAGCATAGTTCAGTTTTCCGAACTGGGATAATAATCGATTGCCTGTTGACCGGCCATTGGAAGTTCTTGCTCCCGTGGCAGCATCCAGGACAAAATAGGATTCAGTTTCAACCGCAAAACCATCTGCAGTGGCAATTAGACTATTGAAGTCATCTTTAATGGATTCAACTCCTAAAAGTGCTTCAAATCTGTGTGGACCTTTAGTTAGTTGGTAGTTTAGGGTATTGGAAAATACCAAGCTGGTGAACTTATTGGTGTCCCATATTAGCCTGTTATTACTTCTGGTAATAAAGCCATTATTGACTTTAGGCTCAATATCTTTTTTCTGGAAATCACTATAGTCAAGCCCCAAGCTGGTACGGAATTTCAGGTTTTCCAAAATATTGATTTCAGCAAATACATTACCATAAAAATTATTCTTTCGAGTGTTGTCCCATCTGTTGATGTACTGCATTAGTACAGGGTTATTCCTATCGGAATATCCAGCTCCAAGAGGACCAGCAAAATTACCGTTGATGTCATAGACTGGGATAGTAGGAGCCATATAAATGGCCAATCCCGGGGTAGGAGCACTACCTACATCAGGGGTAGCCAGTGTTTCATTTGATGAGCTAAACTGGGTGTTGATTCCAAATCTCACAACATCCTCGAAGAGCCAAGTATTGGCATTTATCCGGGCTGTATTTCGTTCATAATTGGTGTATTTAAGCATCCCTGTATTTTTGTAATTGCCTAAATTGACCATTAGGGATGATTTTTCTGAATTGGTTGCTACTGTCAACTCATTATTGAAAGCCCAGCCTGTTTCATAAGTAGCGTCTTGCCAATCGGTATCTCCAGCAGGGACGGTTTCGTCTCCACCTACGAAAGGTTGAACTGTAACACTGTTCAAAACTGGATTGTCAAAATCCCCATTCCAGTCAAAATTGTAGATTTCTCCATAACCACCTGCCGGATCAGCCCCGTCATTGACAGAAGCGCGCCAAAGCACTTCACCTCTTTGAACTGCATTTAGCATGTCGTACCGTTGTGGCTTTTCAGATAGTCTTGAAACATTGGTGTTAAAGGTTACGCTAAACTTATCTCCACCAAGACTTTTGTTTTTAGTGGTAACTACAATTACTCCATTGGCGGCCCTGGAACCATAGACAGAAGAGGCAGATGCATCTTTTAAGACTTGCACAGACTCTATGGCCTCGGGATTAAGACTGGCAAAAACCTCTTGTCTTTTTGTTGGAACTCCATCGATCACATATAATGGATCGTTATTTCCCAAGGTGGTTATCCCACGGATCAGAATTCTACTATTTGAACCAGATGGATCACCTGATTTTTCTACATATAAACCTGGAACACGGCCCTGTAAGGCCTGCATGGGATTACCGGTACTCATACTTTGTCCTTCTAATGGAGCCAGGTCAACAGCCACGATAGCTCCGGTCATATCGGATTTTTTCTGTGAACTATATCCTACGACTACCACCTCTTCCAAATTGGAGATGTCTTGACTTAGGATCACATCTATAATACTTCTGTTGCCGACTGTTTCTGATACTGATGCATATCCAATAAAGGAAAATACTAAAATTGCATCGGGACCAGCTGTGATGGAATAGTTTCCATCTAAATCGGTGATGGCACCTTGAGTGGTGCCCTGTACTTGCACAGTCACTCCAGGAAGTGCTTCTCCTGTGGACTGGTCGGTTACTTTGCCCCTGATTTCACTGGTTTGAGCCATTAGTGGCAAAACAAGTAAAAGAGCAAATAATAGACTTAATACAATTGTTTTCATAGGGTAAATGGGTTTTTCATTTTGTTATTTTAGTTATTGTTTAGGTTGATTTTTTAAAGCATAGATTTACCTGCCGGAATTAATGTTCCTGTTTTTTCAAAGGCCGGGTTATAACTTCTTTTTGTGACTTTATTGAAGGATTCAAATAGGTAGTCATGGTGGATAATAGCAGAAGCACAAATAGCTAGGCTACTGATAAATTCAACAGAGAAATGAAAGGAGAGAATAGTGTCTGTTATATAAATAAGGGGGATTGCCATAAAAATATATATGGTCCGGAATGTGTGGTCTTGATTCTCCCTGTTTATGGTTAGTTTACTGGCATAAACAGTTTTAAGAACTTTATAATATAGATCTACATAAACCATAAATAGTTGGCAGAACCGTTTATGGTTTTCTCTTACAATCACTTTTAAAGGGTGTTTAAATAAAAGAGAGGATGTAAGGTTTTTTTCGAAATAATATATGGTTATTTTCTTCATGGCTTATTGTTATGTCTAAGCTATGAAGTAGGAGTGGAGAAAAATTTTAATTCTGTTTCAAAAAATTATAATTTCAGCGTAAAGGAACTTGATAAATAAAAAATCAACGATTAAAGGTGATTTCAATCGATTTCGGAGTGGTTTTATAGATTTTTATACTTTCAATTTTGTGTTAGGCTTTCAAATTTGTTTCAAAAATAGTTCAATTTTGATGTTGTTGATCCCTGAACTCAGAAGGAGTAATGCCAAAATGGTTTTTAAATGCAGTAGAAAAATAGGCTGAAGTAGTAAACCCTACCTGAAAGGCAATGTCTGCAATGGGAGAATTTTCCGTAAGAAGAAGGTGTTTAGCCTTCTTTAATCTTACTTTATTAATATAATCATTGACACTATATCCCAAGAGTGACTTTAGCTTTCTGTAAAGCTGGCCTCTGGAAAGGCCCATTTCCTGACAAATTTCATTTACACCAAATTGGGAATTGGATATGTTTTTCTCTACCAGTGAGGTGAAATTACTTACAAACTTTTTATCTGGAGACTGTTTGGTCTGGGCGGTGTTTTCGACAGGTAATTCGTGGATATAATGTTCTCTTAACTTTTGTCTATTGGCTAAAAGCATTTTTATTCTTTCCAAAACCAATTCAAAGCTAAAGGGTTTGGTAATATAATCGTCTATTCCCAATTTGATTCCCTTTATTCGTTCTTCAATGCCTTTTTTGGCTGTTATTACGATGATAGGTATATGTGAAGTCCTGATATCATTTTTTAATGCCTTGACGATATCAAAACCATTTTTTTGTTGAAGCATCAGGTCAATGGTGATCAAGTCGGGAACTTGATCGAGGGCTTTGCCAATACCTGTTTCAATATTTTCAGCCTGGATGATATTAAAGTATTTCCCTAGCTGTTTACATAAGTAATCCCTTATAGGCTTTTCATCTTCGATGACAAGTATTGTGTTTTCTTTAGAGTCAGTGCTATCCTCAACAATTGGTACAGGTTCAAAGTCTTCAAAACTTATACTCTCCTCTGAAAAATATTGCTGGAATTCTCCTTCTATTATTTCGGAGGAATTAAAGTGAGCTTTTCCATTTTTTAGGTGTACGGTAAAATTAGTTCCCTCTCCTGGCTGGCTTTCCACCTTAATATATCCATGGTGCAGTTCGATCAAATCCTTGGATAGGGCCAAGCCAAGTCCGGAACCAGATTGCGAAAAATTTTCTCCTTGATAAAAGCGGTCAAAAATATGTTTTACAGATTCTTTGGACATGCCTTCTCCTGTATCCTCTACTTTTATGAGCACTTCATTTGCTAGAGCGTTTTGTTCTACTTTAATGATAATGCTTCCTTTTTCATGTGTGAATTTAAAAGCATTAGAAAGTAGGTTGAACATTACTTTGTCCAGCATCATGGGATCAAACCAAAGCTTGATGTTTCTGTCATCAGCTATTAATTTGAAGGTTATGCCATTTTGCATTGCCAATTTTTTGAAAGAAGACATGATTTCTTCCAAAAAAGGTATGATTTCATGTTCGGCTGCTTTTACAAACATTTTTGATGAATCCAATTTTCTCAGATCCATTAATTGATTTACCAGTCTAAGTAAGCGCATTGAATTTTTTCGAATCAATAATAGATCAGGCTTAAATGGAGCAGCCTCTTTGTTCTTCAGCAGGTCTTCAACGGGAGCTTGGATTAGGGTAAGAGGTGTTCTGAATTCGTGAGAGATATTGGTGAAAAACTCAAATTTCTGTTGTGTGGCTTTTTCAGCTTTTTGGGAAAGTTCAAGTACTTTGTCTTTTTGTTCTGATACTTCCTTGTTTTTGTTTTTTAATTCCTCATTGATTTCTTGTTTATCCCTTAGTGATTTGAAAATATAGATAAGTGAAATGATGGCTATCAGTAAGGTGAGGCCAAAAACAAATAAAAAAGTTCTTTGGTTTTTGTATATCTCCATTTGGATATTGATCCGGTCCCTTTGTCGGATAATATTATCCTGCTGATCTATTATTTTATCTGTTTGCTGTTTGATAATGCGGACATTTGAAGAATCTACCACAGCTGTTTGTAGGATATTTTCCTTTTCAAAGAAATCACCTGTGAGGATTTTATGGGCCACCTCTATAGACTTGTCTCCGCCGGTGGGATAGAAGAAAGTAGCATCAAGAACATCATCTGTTACTGCTTGGATACCACCGTATGGTCCAGGAAGGGCATCTACACCAAGGAACTTTTTATTATTGATGTTTAATGAATTACATATTTCATGTGCTCCAATGGCCATTACATCATTATGGCCAAATATTAAGTCAAATTCAGGAATGTTTTCTTTTAACAGATGTTCACTGAGTTGGTTTTTAGCAGTGTCTTTTTCCCATTGCCCATTGATCTCAGTGACAATATTGATGTCTGAACCTTGAAAAGCATTGAGCAGCCCTCTGTGTCTTTCTACAGCCGGGGAGCTGCCTCTAAGCCCCCAGATTTCCAAAATATTTCCTTTGCCATTCAGGACATTTCTAATGTACTGGCCTGCGGTATAACCTACTTCATAGTTATTGCCCCCCACATAGGCAGAATATAGGTTTGAGGAGGTTTTTCTGTCAACGACAATTACAGGAAGACCATTTTGAAAGATTTCTTCTATTATGGGGGTAATGGGAGAGGATTCATTGGGTGAAACGATTAATAGGTCTATCCCAGATGCTACCAATTCTTTTATTTGTTGAATTTGGGTAGCACTGTTTCCTTGAGCATCCCTGATTTCCAGGCTTAGATCAGGATAAAAGGAAAGTTCACGGTACATCTCGTCATGCATGGCTTTTCTCCAAGCGTCGTTGCTGACACATTGGGAAAAACCAATTTTATATTGTTTGGCGTCTTCTTCAGGACCACAAGAAAATAGGGTGGCCATTACAAAAATGTATAGAAATATTAAGCAGGGGGATTTCATTTTGTCACAAATGAGTTTAGTTATCTGGGCTAATGAATTGCTAATCTGCATTCATTTAATTTAAACAAATATGCACAATTAAAACTTAAGGAAACTGAAAAAAATGATTGGTATTTTCTTGTTCACTGGGGCTATATTGAACTAGAAATACAAATTAGAATGTTTTTAAGGTTAGAATTGCTTTAAATGACTATTAGTGCTTGTGTTTTGCCCTTATCTCATAAACAGTCAGATTTACTTCAATGGTGCTGGGAAAGCGTTTCCAAACTAACTGATTTCCCTTCCTCTTTCATACAATGATATGGCTAACAAGTCAGGACTGGTATTTAATGGATTTATGAAAGGTATTCCATGGCATAAATTGAAGAAGTATAAGTGATAAGCAGTGTTTAATGGCCTGAGGTCTAATTCAACTTATACTTAATCCATAACATTAGTAAATTGGTATTAACAGAAAATTTGTTAAAACAGGATTGTACAATAATTTATGTATTGAGTGGTTCTATATTCATTGGGAAATAGCACCTAGGAGCGGTTCGAAGTCTAGGGAAATGGAGTTCATACAAAAACGCTTATGGGTAGGAGGCGGACCGTCATTGAAGATATGACCAAGGTGGGATTCGCATCTACCACAAAGCACCTCGATTCTCTGCATACCATGACTGTTATCCTCTTTATAGATTACACTGTTTTTTCTCACCGCTTCAAAGAAGCTAGGCCATCCACAGTCACTTTCAAATTTTGCTTCTGAAAGAAAGAGTTTATTGCCACACACCGCACAGTAGTAGGTGCCTTTTGCATCTGCATTCCAGTACTTTCCGGTGAAGGCCCTTTCAGTTGCTGCTTCTCTAGCTACAGCATAAAGGAAGGGAGGAAGTATCTTTTTCCATTCTGTGTCAGCAACCTGAAGTTTGCTGGTGTCGGTTCTGGAATAGTAGGGGTTTTCAACTTTTTCTGTATTGCTTTGTCCCATACTGCAGTTATAAATAACAGTTAGTGACAATACCAAAAGGATTAATTTTTTCATGACTGATCAGTTTAAATGCTTACTTGTCAAAAAGACCTATTTAAGCTTTTCTTTGAATACTTTTTTGAATTTCTCCAGTTTTGGAGTAATTACAAATTGGCAGTATGGCTGGTTTTTATTGAGCGCATAATAGTTTTGATGGTAGTCTTCTGCCACATAATATACACCAGCGGGAGATACTTCAGTAACAATCTTTTTAGGATAGATGTTTTCTTCAGTCAGTTTTTTGATATAGTAATTGGCTTTTTCTTTTTGTTCTGAATTATGATAGAATATGGCCGATCTGTATTGGGTGCCTACATCATTTCCCTGTCTATTCAACTGGGTGGGGTCGTGGGAAATAAAAAATGCTTCCAATAGCTCATCATAGCTAATTGTGTTTGGGTTAAAAATGATTTGGATGGCTTCTGCATGTCCTGTTTTTCCCGTACAAACCTGTTTATAAGTTGGGTTTTTGACAGTTCCTCCTGTATAGCCAGAAATGACCTTATTGACTCCTTCAAGTTGTAAAAATTGCGCCTCAGTGCACCAAAAACAGCCGGCGGCAAAGGTTGCTGTGTCTCTTTCTGCTTGAAAGGATGAATCTAGTGCGTTGGCTTTGCTAATGATTGCCACCATAAAAAATATAGAAATGATTGAGAATATGGTTTTCATATATTGACTTTTGGGGTGAATTGTCTTGGATAGGGTTTGCATACCTTTTACAGTTTACTTCAGTATTCTACTATTTAGTACGACTAAAAGGCCTTAAATGGTTCCTTTTCTAGAAATATAGGCTGTTTTTTAACTTAATGCAAAGAGGAGAAACTAATTAATATTAAAGCGAGGGATATGATTTTTGATTCTTGAAAAACCTCCCTGAAATTCTGTAAAGCAAGGTTAAGATGGTTTTCAACTGTCTTAGTTGAGATCCCCAGTTGTTCAGAAATTTCTTTATGGGATAATCCTTTCATTCTGGACAATTCAAAGACCAATCTCCTTCTTTCTGGCAAACAAGTCAGTGTTTTTTCTATTATTCCCATTAATTCATTGTACTCCACCGTGGATTGGGTATTGTTATTGGGAATAATAAGCTGCATTTGATATTCTTTGGTGGCCTTTAATCTAATTTGCTTTTTGAACTCATCCATGATGACGTTTTTCGCAATGGTATATAAATAGGATTTAATGCACTTGTCTGGATTTATGGATTTCTTTGAGCACCAAAGTTTAACAAATGTTTCTTGAGTGATTTCTTCAGCATTCGAAACAGATAAGCCATACTGAATACAGAAAAAGTATATTTTTTTATGAAATAGAGCGTATAAGCGATCAAAATCCTTTTGATTTCCTTTCTTAATTCCGTCTGCTATTTCATTTAGTTTTAAGTTCATTTTATATAATTAAAAATTTATCCATTATAGCTCTAGTGTAAATATTTAAAATATATGGTGGATTAAGAAATAAAAGTTGAATTTTTGATAAAACTACATTGTGATAGGTTATAAATTCCATGAATCTAGTGATATGAAAAATTTTTTTTAAAATTTAACTTATCGCTTGGGGGATGAATGGACTTTTTGAGTATAAGTATCAAATCAAAAATAAATGAGTCGGGAATTATTAAATAAATTTTTCAAAGGCGATTGTTCTCCTGAGGAAGTGCATAAAATATTGGTTTGGATAAACTCCGAAACTGGGAAACAAGATTTGGATAGGGCTTTCGAAGCTTTTACATCAGATCATGAGGGGGATAATAAGGTTGATAGTGCAGAAATGCTTTTGAAGATCAAAAGTAGAATAGAAAAGGAAGATAAATTAAAAGAATTAGCTGAGTATACCAATAATAGGTCAGTACGGACTAATTCCTGGTTATTGAAAGCGGTAAAAGTAGCTGCTTCAATTGTGTTAATAGCCTTTTTTACTTTTGTGTGGTATAATAACTCACAGGTAGAAGAGTCAGTGTTAATTAAGGATGATTCACTTGTAACGAAACAGACGAAGTTGGGACAAAAACTAAAAATTGTTTTGTCCGATGGAAGTTCCGTTCATTTAAATGCAGGAAGTAAAATAAGTTTTCCTAAGAAATTTTCCGGTGACATGAGAGTAGTGCACTTGGAAGGAGAAGCATTTTTTGATGTTTATCGAGACCCAGAACATCCATTTGTAGTTCAATCAGCCAATATGATTACCAAGGTCTTGGGGACTTCATTTTTAGTGAGAGATATACCCAAGGAAGGAAATACCAAAGTGGCTGTATTGACAGGAAAGGTGCTTGTTAGCGATGAACTTAATGATCTTGGTGATCAAAAGGATAATCATACATTATTGCCTATGGAGTCAGTTGAATTTTCCACAGTTTCGAATAAATGGGAGCTGAGTAAAGTGAATTATGATGAGGTGTTTGCTTGGAAGGACAATATTATATATTTCAATTCTTCTAATTTGCATGAAGTGATCAATGTACTTGAGCGGTGGTATGGATGTGAATTTAAGGTCAGAAAGGATTTTTCTTCGAGAAAGGATTTTACTGGAAAGTTTGAAAACCAATCACTTGATAATGTCCTTGAAGGCCTGAGTGTGACTTTTGATTTTAAGTATAAAATTCAAAAAAAACAAATAACAATTTACTAATTAATATTTATGCCTATGTAAAAAATCCATTTTAATCATAAGCAAATAGATCATCGAACAAAGCTGTATTTGGCGGTTCAGCAATGTCCAATGATCTGATTGTGTTTTAGACAAATTTATTATCATAAAACAACTTAAACATGAAAACAAAGTTACTAAAAAAAATTGTAACCGTGGGAAAGTATGCCTTTTTCGGAATGGTGATCCAATGCTTGTTTCTCAGTAGCTTATTGGCAAGAGAAACCAGGGGTCAGTCCAGTCTGGAGGAAGTCTTCGTTACCCTTAAAGGAAATGAATCTACTATTGAGGAGATATTTTCTGAAATTGAATTAGAGACAGAATTTAGTTTTAGTTACCGAAAGAGAGACATCAACCGAAAAGGTTTTAGAAAGAAGAATATTCCAGATAATATTTCATTAGCGGATTTGCTAAGAAAAATCTCAATGGATTCTGATTTGGAATTCAAAAGGATAAACGATGTAATCCATGTTGGTCAAAAAAAGAATGTTGGAAATGCGATATTAACAGAAAATATATCCATAGATGTGGAAGTGAAAGGAACTGTGTTGGATGAGACAGGACAGCCTGTACCCGGAGCAACGATTACTGTTCAGGGAACTAGTACAGGTACCGTGACTGATATTGATGGGAAATATGCTATTTCTGTTCCAGAGGGCGGTGTATTGATTTATTCCTTTATAGGATATGCCAGCCAAACGGTTGAGGTAAATGGTCAATCCATCATTGATATCACCCTTGTGGAAGATGCCAAAGCCTTGGAGGAATTTGTAGTCGTGGGGTATGGTACCCAGAAAAAGGTAAACCTAACAGGGGCGATTACCTCGGTGAAAGCTGATGAACTGAATCAAATTCCAGCCAACAGCCTTTCGAATACCCTTGCTGGGCGTGCTCCAGGGGTGAATGTGACTGGGACTTCAGGTTTATCAGGAGCCTCTTCCTCCATAAGAATTAGAGGAAGCTTTGGAGATCCCCTTTATGTAATTGATGGGATTGTAAGGGATAAAGAAGCTTTTGATGCTTTGGAAGCAAATGAGGTTGAGTCTCTAAGCTTTTTGAAAGATGCTGCCACGGCTTCGATTTACGGTTCTAGAGCTGGGAATGGGGTGGTTTTGGTTACTACGAAAAAGGGTGTCGAGCAGAAGCCCATGTTTAATTTTCAAACATCTTATGCTTTCTTTTCACCCACACAAACCTTGTTGTCGGATAAGACTACTGCTACAGATGAGTTGATTTATCAGAACAGGGTGGCTGAATTTAATGGAACTACTCCTCCAAATGGTGAAGAAGAGTTCGCTTATTTTAGCAATAGAAGCTATAATGTGAATGATTTTATCTGGCAAAACCCGTGGAGTCAAAATTACTCTTTGAGTGTCACTGGTGGTACTGAAAAACTGACTTATTATTCCTTGTTAAGTTACAGGGGAGAAGAAGGTAGTTATAAAGGCTTGGATCATGGGAAATTTAACCTTAGAACCAATGTCAATGCACAAATTTCTGAACGAATCAAGTTAGGTTTAAATGTGGCTGCGACCCAACAGAACCATAATAGGTTTTATTGGCCTTTTTCCCCAGATGATGATTATGATGTGTCTGATTTGTATAGAGTTACCTTTAATTGGCCAAAAGTATATCCCTACTATTTAGAAGAAGACGGAACTCCTGCTGATTATGTCACAGATTATCCGGTTCAAACTCCCATGGGAAGTTGGTTAGCCTGGAGTGTGATCGATCAAATTGTTGGTGATCGTTATATCAGAACCAAGAAAAGACAGTTGAATTCTATTCTTACTTTAGATATTGATCTAGGGGATGTTATTCCAGGCCTTAGTACTAAGGTGGTAGGGAATTACTTAGCCAAGGATTATATGAGAAAGAAATTCTTGACTTTTCAGAAAAATTATGTGTTCAATCAGGCTGATCCAGATGGCAACCGGTTTATCCCTGCAGCACCAGATCCGGATAAATATAATGTATTTACTTTTAGCCAAAACCAAGAATTTTTGAGTTACGAGATCAATACTTATTGGTCTTATCAATTTGATTGGTTCTTGAATTATAGCCAAAATTTCAATAAGCATGGTATTAATGCCATGTTGGTGTATGAGCAAGCTGAGAATGGTCTTTATGGAGCCACAGCTAGGATGGAAGACCCTGTTACCAATTATGATCAGTCCTTTGTTTATTCAACAGATGCTGAAAGGAGATATGGGTCAGGTTATGAATCTATTGGAGCTAGACAGTCATTGATAGGTCGTGCCAATTATAACTATGCTGAAAAATATATTGCAGAATTTTCTTTCAGGTACGATGGCAATACTCTTTTTCCAAATGAGGGAAGATGGGGTTTTTTCCCTTCTGTTTCAGCGGCATGGAGAATTGGTGATGAAGGATTTATGGCTAATACAAAAAGCTGGTTGGATGATTTGAAATTAAGAGTTTCCTATGGAACCACAGGTAATGATTTGGATGTAAATAACAATAGAATTCTGCCATTTTCTTTTGTCAAAACCTACAGTAATAGTGGAAGTTATATTTTTGGAAACGATCTATACAGAGGGATAGGCCCGGGAGCAACTCCGAATCCTAATTTGACTTGGGCTACCTCTACCACCTTGAATGGAGGGTTTGATTTTGAATTGATGGACACTAGACTGACAGGTTCAATTGATGTGTTTTACAAAAAAGAAGTCGACATTCTGGGTTCAAGATTAGTGACCTTACCGGATAATTACGGTCAGTCTTTGGCTCCGGAAAATTATGCAGAGCGCTCTTGGAGAGGGGGCGAACTTTCTCTGATGTGGAGAGATATGGCAATGGACGGAAAGGTAGACTATTCTATTTATGGAAATTTGGGATTTGCGAGGGACCAATGGGATGTTATTGATGAGGATCCAATTTATCAAGAGGGAGGAAATAGACAATTTGAGTCAAAGATTGGTCAGCCTATCAACAGAATTTTTGGATTAAGGGCTTTAGGTATAATCCGAACCCAAGAACAGCTTGATGAATTATTGGAGCAAGGCTTTAAGCAATATGGCAGGGACCCTTACTTGGGTGGATTGTATTTTGAAGATGTAAGGGGAGATGGATTTTCTCCTGGGCCTGATGGGAAAATTGATGGTAATGATTTCCAATTATTGTCAAAAAATGCAGCTCCCAGAATTAATTATGGCTTTGGATTCAATGTTAATTGGAACAACTTTAGTCTAAATAGCCACTTTCAGGGGGTAGGTGTATATGATAGAATCATCAGCAACCAAGAGGGAGCAGGTATGAGGCAACATGGCGGATCTATTCGTCCTTATTATCCAATTTGGGCTGATGATGTATGGACGCCAGATAATCCAGATGCAAAATATCCTAGGCCAATTGGAAAAAACTGGTATGAATCAGGCACAGGGTCTACTTCTTTTTGGATAAGAAATGGCGCGTATTTAAGGCTTAAAAACCTCAACCTAGGTTATTCACTACCGCAATCATGGGCTTCGAGTCTCAATGTGGCCAGTGCACAGAT
Source organism: Echinicola salinicaeni (assembly GCF_014280965.1). Classification (GTDB taxonomy): domain Bacteria; phylum Bacteroidota; class Bacteroidia; order Cytophagales; family Cyclobacteriaceae; genus Echinicola; species Echinicola salinicaeni. The sequence goes on along the minus strand of NZ_JACODZ010000005.1, from coordinate 445,775 downwards.
CTTTTTCAATGGAACCAATATTTTCTCTATTTCTGATGTGAAAGAATTCCATGATCCTGAGCAAAAGAATTATGATTCTTTCCCATTGATGCGCTCATTGACCTTAGGTCTTAACGTTAAATTTTAATCCAGCAATAAGATGAAAAAGATATTATATACAATAGCAATATTAGTGTGGATGTCGGGTTGTTCAGAGATTCTGGATATTGAAGATATCAACAATTACAATCCGGAAGACGTTTGGAACGATGAAAATCTTGCCAATGCCTATATGGCCAATTTATATGGCATGTTTGGAAATTGGAGTTCTGGAGCTGACCGTACCAGTCAGCAAATAGCAGGTATCGTATGGTATGAAGATAGAATTACCATCTCGAACGGAAATTATAAAAACTGGAATTATAATAGGATTAGATTAATCAATCAGGCTATAGTAGATGTTCAAAGTGGAACTTTATCCGATGAGGTGAAGGATAATATTCTTGGCCAGGCCTATTTTATGCGCGCATATACCTATTTTGATATGGTCATGTACCATGGTGGGGTGCCTTATATCAAGGAGCCACAAGATAGGTATGAAGATGATTTGTATGTCAGCAGGAACAGTACCGCTGAATGCTTTGATTTTCTTGAGGAAGATTTGGATATGGCCATTAGCCTATTACCAGAACATATATCAACCACTTCAGGAGACTATGGGAAAATAGATGGTAATTTTGCAAAAGCATTTAAAGGGAAAGTATTATTGTACAAAGCTTCTCCCCAGTTTAATCCCTCTCAACCATGGGACAATGCTTACTGGGATGAGGCTTATGAGGCCAATAAGCTGGCTTATGAATCGCTTTTATCGCAAGGATATGGCCTAGTAGAAGATTATTCTAACATCGCCTTAGAAGAGAGAAATAGGGAAGTCGTATTTTCTGTTATCAATAGTTATCCTAATAAAACAGCCAGTTGGGATCATGGGGTAAGACCTGGTTCAGAAAGTAGGGGGCCCGCTTCAGCAACTCCTACTTGGGAATTTGTTAAGGATTTTCCAATGAAAGATGGAAAGCTATACAATGACCCTACGGGAGCCTACTATATGACAGAACAGGAATTTCTTCAAAACTACTGGATGAACAGAGATCCAAGGTTTGATAAATCCATAGTTTGGAATGGGAAAGTTTATGAAGTTTCCAATAAATCAGGGAAGAGGCAATACACGTCTTTGGGCATAGCACATGAATTGGATGATTTTGGAATTAACCCTGCAGCCCAGACGAATTCCACTAATCTGGATAGATATACAGGCTTTTTTATCATGAAAAACAGTCTTCTCAACCTGACCCAGGCAGAAGTACAGCAATATGACTTAGATTTTGTATTGATGCGATTTGCTGAAGTAATGTTAAATTATGCAGAGACAGCGAATGAAACGGGTGATTTGACAACAGCGATGGATATCCTTAAGCAGATCAGAGAAAGAGCAGGAATTGAGCCTGGGAATAATGGTAATTATGGAATTACAGCCAGTACAAGAGAACAAATGCGAGAAGCTATCCTTGCCGAAAGAAATATCGAGTTTTGTTTTGAGGGACATAGGTTTTGGGACCTAAGAAGACTTAGGATGCTAGACAGGTTGAATGGTGCGGCAAAGCATGGAGTGGAGGCGATAGCCATCAATGAGAACGGTACTGAAATGCCATTATCGGAAGCTAGGGATTTGGCAGATGATTATGAATTAGTTCCTGAAAACTTTAAATACTCTGTATTGCAGGTACCAAGGTCTGGCGTACAGACTAGTGTCTTACCAGAAAACTATTATTTCTTTCCAATCCAGAAAGCTGTTTTGGATAGGAACCCAAACTTAGAGCAAAACGAAGGATGGGGTGGTACATTCGACCCAAGCCTTTGATAGGACTTCGAAGGAGATTTTGAGTAGTTGGATTATAGATTTTTTTAAAAAGGGTCTCTTCCCTAGAGAGACTCTTTTCTATTATATTGACATGATATAACACTTGTATTAACTAACAATAAATACTGATCATGAAAACAAATCATGAAACCCTCAGAAGGGATTTTATCAAAAAAAGTACACTAGTGCTTACAGGCCTGAGTCTACTACCAAATTTAGGGGAGGCCAAGCCAAAAGAATTTACGCAATTATTTAATGGCAAGGACCTTACTGGATGGGTAGGGAACAAGACCGACTATATAGTTGAAGATGGTGTTTTGGTCATTCGTCCCGATAGAGGAGGAAGCGGGAATTTATATACGGAAAAGGAATATGCGGATTTTCACTTTAAGTTTGACTTCCTATTGACTCCCGGAGCGAATAATGGTTTGGGAATTAGGGCACCATTAAAGGGAGATGCTGCTTATGCCGGTATGGAATTACAGATTCTGGATAATACTGCAAGCAAATATGCTGATCTAAAAGAATATCAATATCATGGTTCTGTATATGGTGTGATACCTGCAAAAAGGGGGTATTTGAAACCTGTAGGAGAGTGGAATAGTGAAGAAGTTATTGTAAAGGGAAATAAAATTAAAGTGATCCTTAATGGTAAAACTATTCTAAAGGGGGATATTAAAAAGGCCAGTGAAGACGGAACACTTGATGGAAAGAATCATCCTGGACTATTAAGGGAAAAAGGGCATATAGGCTTTCTAGGCCATGGCTCAGTAGTGAAATTTAAGAATATTTCAATTAGGGAACTGTAAGGTCTTAGTTTGTCCTAAATGAAAAATGCCGATAATAAATATTATCGGCATTTTTTGATCAATTATTTTTCTGAATTCTTGATCTCAGTAATTTCTTTTCTGATGTCCTGAGCAAGGTTTTTAATTGCCTGCATGCCATTTCTTACACGAGTACCAGCGGCTTTGTTTCCTTTTTCGTAGAACTTTTCGAAATCATCTTCTAAAGAATCAATCAAATCCTTAACTTCTGTGAATCTGCTCATAGTGTTAAATTTTTTAAGTTTATGCTATTAAAAACGTGAATATAGGGAGATTATTTAGTTTTCAAGGATTTTGACCAAGAGATTTAACCTTATAAATAGGATTGAATTTTGGCTGTGATAGATTTGTTCCTGTAAATCTGGTACTTGTGGTGATACAATATGGATTATTATTTTGAAGGAATTCTGTAATTAATTGCATTAGATGCCCCTAGAAGGTGTTTTAAGGCTATATTTTACTGGATATCAAATACCTTAAATATAGTCCTTTTATAAAAAGACCATTGTGATAGATGAAATTTGTATTTTAAGTTTTAGTTGAAAAAAGCTTGCCAGAACATCTGACAAGCTTTTAATAATCTATCACCTAACATTAATCTTTTCTCACCAATTAATTATTTGAACGGCCTCTACTGCCACTTGAGGACCTTCTGCTATTGGTACTTGTATTCGAACTTCTAGAACTGCTTCTTGTGGCAGGAGCTCTTCTGATTTGAGTACTTTTGCTTACAGAAGTTCTACTTCTAGAAGGTTGGCTTTTTACTTGCCTATTTGTTTTTGAAGGACTTGATACCCTGCTTGGACTATTTCTTTTTCTTGTGTTTGGGCTAGCTTTTGTAGCCTTGGTTCTGTCAGAATAGGTCTTTCTTTTAGATTCGTATGTACTTCTAGAACTTCTTACCTTGTTGTTAGTTCTGCTATTTGGATAAGGAGTTGCTTTTATTGTTTTGGGTTTTCCGGAATAAGTGTTTCCAGATCGACCTGAGGAATTACCTCTGTAAGTAGAAGATGGAGAAGCAGTTCTTTTTGTATTATTGCTTCTGTAGGTTCTGGAATTGGTATTATTTCTATTGCTTCTGACAGCAGCGTTTCCTCTAATAGATTTTGCTCTATTGACTCTTGCATTTTGACGACTAGTGATTTTTCGTGGCTTGATGCTATATCTATTGTTCCCAGAAGTTCTGCTTACTTGTGGTTTGTAAACGTTTACCACATTCCTGCTGACATTTGTTCTTCCTGGTCTACGACTGGAATTCACTCGATAAACAGGTACGCTTCTTCTACTGTATCGTTCGATATGATGCTTTTTGGGTCCACCTATATATTTGTGGTTATTATAAATCACCGTATTATTGATGACAGTCGTGCGGTTGTATATATTCACTATATTCCTTCTAGGGGCATAGTATCGGTATACATGTCTATGGGTAAATCTTCTATGAGGAACAAATACCCAATGAAAACTAGGAATCCCGATATTTACACTGATTGAAACATTTGGGCCTAAAGGTGCCCAACCATAATATCCGCCACCATTTCTCCAACTTACCCAAGCAGGAGCCCATTCGTATCCAGGAACCCATGCCCATCCGTAATAATCATCATATAGCCATCTTCCATAATGAAAAGGGGCCCATCCCCAGCTATAATTGGATACCCAAGTGTTTCCATACTCGGTCATTACCCAGTGTCCATTTGTCCCATAAGGATGAAAGTTTTGATCTACATAAGGCAACCATATATACCCATATCGAGCATCTTCTACCCAATCACCATGTGGGGATAATTGATCGTAAAATACCTGGAATGATACTCCAATAGGAGCTTCTGCTTTAGCTTGATTTGGGCTTACAATTGTAATTGTTAACCACATCAAAAGGGATACACCCAACCATTTATTTAGTTTCTGCTTATTCATAACTCTGTGGTTTAGTTTAATAATCTGAGGTAGTAAAGTTGGTTTGGTAGAATTTTTGGGTTTGATGATATTATGTAATTATTACATAGTTAATTCAACTTTTTTGTTTATGAATTGATTTGTAAGGTGTAATGCCAAAACCATTCCAAACTTTTGAAGTTATCAATAGGATGCTTTTGCATTTTGGTTACTAAATAGTTTTAATGGTCAGTTTGCGTTGGTTTTTTCTAGAAAAAATAATTTATAATCATGTTATTAAATGTGTTCCCCTACAAGTAAATAGGTTGTTTAACCTAACTAAATGGAATAATTGGAGCGTTTAGGATGTAGCTGTTCCTTCAGAATGCTTCTTTATAAGTCCAATGCTACAAATTTACATGGTGAGAATTAAGGCCTATGGGTTCATCGAAATCAGGTATAGGAAAGAAAATCTTATCTGAACAATCTAATGCCCAAATCATTCGAAAAATCAAATCAGCCCCTCAACTCCTTTATAGTTGAAGGGGGATTGCCCTATCATGGTGATATGAAAAAGGGGGCTCAAGCTTCTTATAGCTAAAATACTGGAGGGTATGTTCCCTTACTATTCTAGGAATTAAGGTGAGGGCAAGCCCAAGATGACCCTAAGACAAACCTAAGTTTCTAATAAGAGAAACACGGCTAAAACACGGGATAAACACGGCTTAACTAGGGGATAAAGACGGGTTAATGCAAGAACGTTAAAAATGTTAAATTCATTAATATTGGATTATTTTCACGCCAGTCATCTGGTTTCCCAAGGCCTGCCCTTCCCGCGGAGGAGATTTCCCGGAGCTTGGGCAATTGTTGAATGAAGATTAGGTTAAGGTATTTGATTAATTGAATTTTCTATATTTTTCGAATTAGGATTTGTCTTGTCTTATTTTTCGTAATATGATTATCCGTTATTACACCAGTAAACTTGTTTCTCACAGCCTGTCCAGATTTATCGGGAGATTCCACAGATCTACCTAGCGGAAGACAGATTTGCATGGAATAAAATATCGTTTCTTTGCACTTTTGTGTTCTTACTGAAAGAATATCTTATTTACAAAAAGCTACTGGTATCTTTGCGGATATACAGATTTTGTAAAATTACAGATCATATGTTTTGTGTTTTGATTGAAATTCCTATATTTATTAGGACACATCCAAGAAGGTCAAAAAATCGTTAATGGATGTATGCGATAGTAAATAAAAGAAGTATTTCTAAAGTTTACCCCAGTTAAGATTACCCAGCACATTTAACTACCCACCTCAGTGCACCCGGAAAAACACATTGTTGTTTTGAACTTGATTATGCAAGTGATTATTACATCTTAACCTTAACATAACCCAATAATTCATGAGAAAAATTTTACTGGCCATATTTTCTATGGCACTAATGATCAACCTGGAAGTCCAGGCGCAAGATAGAGTACTGAGTGGAACCGTGATAGGCTCCTCAGATGGACAACCCATACCGGGGGTAAATGTCCGGAATACAGCTACTAATACGGGTACTGTGACAGACCTTGATGGTAGGTATTCCATAAGTGTTACCAATGAAACGGTAATTGAATTTTCATTTGTCGGTTATATATCCCAACAGTTTACAGTAGGTAATCGCAGCAGCCTTGATGTGACGCTAGAGGAAGATTTAGCGGATTTATCAGAGGTGGTGGTGACCGCATTGGGTATTGCCAAAGAAAAACGATCCTTGGCCTATTCAGTGACTGAAGTAGGTGGAGAGGATTTGATTGAAGCCCGGGAAATAAGTTTGGGAGACCAAATTCAGGGTCGCGTTGCCGGGGTAAATGTAAGTAATATTGGATCAGGTGTTGCTGGTTCCAGTAGGATAGTTATTAGAGGTAATTCTTCTTTGAGTGGTCAAAACCAGCCTTTGTTTGTGATTGATGGGGTTCCGATGGATAACTCCCAGTTAGGAAGTGCAGGTATGTGGGGTGGTGTTGACTGGGGAGATGGATTGACAAGTATAAATCCTGATGATATCGAGTCCATGAGTGTGCTTAAAGGTAATACTGCAGCCGCACTTTATGGTTCCAGGGCTTCTAACGGTGTTGTACTGATTACCACTAAGAAAGGGGTAAATAGAAAAGGAATAGGGGTAGAAGTAAATTCCCAGTTCACGGCCGATAGGATTATCAATAGATTTGATTTTCAACGTGAATATGGACATGGTAATGCTGGCTTAAAACCAGCTAATGCAGGGCAAGGATTTTTATATGGTAATTCTGCTTGGGGAGGTCAATTGGATGGATCGATGGTTTATCAATTTGATGGTGAGCAGCGCCCCTATGTTTATGCTGGAGATAATTTTGACAGGTACTACAGAACAGGAACTACTTGGACCAATACCGTTGCCTTGAGCGGTGGTAATGACAAACAGACTTTTAGGTTTTCAGTATCCGATTTGAGAAATCAGTCAATTACTCCTAATTCGGGCATGAATAGGCAAACAGCTACCTTGTCTACTAATGCCAATTATATTGAAAAATTAACCCTTTCTGCTAAAGTTCAATATTCTCGAGAAGATGTAACCAATCGAGCTAGACTATCTGATGCACCTGGTAATGGAAATGCAACACTTTCTGTCTTGCCTCCAAGTATCAATGTATTGGATTTGAAGGGTGATCCCAACAAGCTGGGGGCAAGGCCTGATGGCTACGAGCTTCAGTATGTCGATAATACCTTTACCCAAAACCCTTATTGGGCTGCCTACCAATTTGAAAATTCTAATATCAGGGACAGGGTAATTGCCTCAGCGATGGCAAGATATGATTTCACTGATTGGCTGTATTTGCAAGGTAGGATAGGTTCGGATTTTTATACTTCTAGAAGAAGAAGTCTCGAGCCTTATGGTACTGCTTATATTCAATTGGGTGCCCTAAATGAGGAAGAACATCGGGTAAGAGAAATTAATATGGACTGGATGTTAGGTTCTGACCATAAGTGGGGTGATTTTGGCATCAGCGCATTTGTAGGAGGAAGTACGATGACCAATAAATATGAGGTCCTTGGTGGTCGGGCCACGAACTTCAATGTACCCTTCTTACATACTTTGCCAAATGGTGGACAACAATCCATTATTTACAGTATCAGGGAATTTGGGATAAATTCGCTGTATGGTTCAGCAGAATTTTCTTATAAGGACTTATTGTTCATAAATGCTACAGCCAGAAATGACTGGTATTCTACATTGCCAACTGACTCCAATGATCTGTTATTCCCAAGTGTTGGGGCTAGTTTTGTTTTCTCGGAAGCATTTGAATTACCTGATTGGATTTCCTTTGGTAAAGTAAGAGCGTCTTTGGCAGGAGCTGGTGGAGGTACCGATCCCTACCAATTAATACTTAATTATAGTTTATTTGGTCAGGGGCATAATGGTGCAGCATTGGGTAGAATCGATCAGACCAGTGTGCCTAATAGTCAGTTGAAGCCATTGAGGACCAATGAGTTTGAGGTAGGTATAGATATTCGGTTTTTTGAAGATCGTTTAGGTATAGATTATGCCTATTATAATAGGGAGACGAGGGATGATATTATCCAAGCGACCATTTCACAAACCTCTGGATATGGAAACGCTACTGTAAATGTAGGTAAGGTGTCCAATTCGGGTCATGAAGTATTGGTGACTGGATCTATTTTGGAGAGTAGTCAGCTGAGATGGAATACGAGCTTGAACTTCTCCTATAATAAAAATGATGTGGATCAATTGTTTGGAGATTCAAAAGTGCTTTCCGTGGAATCGCCAAGAGGTGGTGGAGCGAGTATACAGCACAGAATTCCTTATGTGGATGAAGAAACCCAGATGTACATGGAAGGAGGCTATGGTGTGATTGTTGGTTTGAAACACATGACTTTAGACGGCGAAAAAGTGTATGATGCCAATGGACTTCCCGTACAAGAGACTGGAGCTTTTTATTTGGGTGATGGAGTAGCGCCATGGGCCGGTGGATGGAATAACAATTTTGCCTTCAATAACTTTACCTTAGGATTTTTGGTAGACTTTAAGTTTGGAGGTTCTCTATTTTCAGGTACCAATGCCAACTCTTATTCCAACGGTATGCATAAGGCTACCTTGGAAGGCAGGGAGAATGGCTTGACCATTTCTGGTGTTGATGAAAGTGGTGTTCCTACCACTTGGGAGATTGCCGCAAGCGATCCGGATAACCAGGGTATCACTACTGTCCAGAACTATTATAGCCGCTTAGCTTCCATTACTGAGTACTTTGTTTACAGTGCTGATTATATCAAATTAAGACAGGTTTCTTTGGGTTATGTATTTCCAAGTAGCCTTTTGAGGGATACGCCTTTTACTGGTGTGAGTTTATCCTTGATTGCCAGAAACCTTTGGTTGATCCATAGTAATGTGGATAATATAGATCCAGAGTCCACTTATAGTTCATCCAATGGACAGGGACTAGAGTGGTATGGTGTTCCTCAGACGAGGAGTTATGGTTTTAACCTAAGTGTGAAATTCTAATTGAAGGTTCCAAAATTATGAAAACAATGAAGACGATATATATAAAAATTACAGCTTTGTGCCTCATGCTTATGGTGTCCTTCAATGCCTGTAATACTGATAATTTAGCAGAGCTTAATGTAGACCCAAGAGTTGCTAGTGAGATTGACCCGGGCTTTATTTTGGCCTATACACAGCTTCAGACTTCTGGCGAGCGATATGAAAACTGGAGAACAGTGATGATTTTTCAGTCTGTGATGATTCAACATTTTGCTGCTTTAGCTACCTATTGGGTAGGGGATAAATATTTGCACAATGATTCCTATTCCGCTGCATTATGGGATAGGGCCTATGTAAATTATGTGAAGGATTTGGTGAATTTGGCAGATATCACAGATCCCACGAAAGAGGGGAATGATGGTTCAAATGTCAATTACCATGCTATTGCTAGGATCTGGAAAGTTTTTGCTTTCCAAAGAATAACTGACATCTATGGGGATGTTCCCTATTTTGATGCTGGTAAGGGATTTATTGATCAAAACTTCTTCCCAACTTATGATCCTCAGGAGGAAATTTATCCTGATTTAGCCAATGAATTGGAGGAGGCGGTGGCGCTATTGGATGAGTCTCAGATTAATCCAGGAAGTCAAGATTTAATCTATGGCGGGGATTTGGACAAATGGAGAAAATTTGCGCATAGCTTGATGTTAAGAATAGGAATGAGAATGAGCAATGTGGCCCCGAATATAGCCCAAGAATACGTTGGAAAGGCTATTGCCGGTGGCGTAATGACCAGTAATGATGATATCTGTTATATCTCACATACTGATGGGCCAGCTGGTATTAACCGAAACGGTATAGGCGATGTGTTTAATTATGACGGAACAAACTATACCAATGATGACCAAGGCGTGCTTAGTAAGACTTTTGTAGATTGGATGATCGCAGGTGATGATCCACGTTTGGAAAAGTTGAGTTGGGTTAGGAACGGAGGAGAACCAATGGGACTTCCTAATGGCTATGATGGTAACACCATTGAAAATTTCGATCCTTTATATACTTCTTCTGCAAGAAGAGATGATTACAGTAGAATCAATCCGCTGTTTGTATTAAGAGAATCTCCCATGGTTTTTCAGACCTATGCGGAAGTAGAATTTCTAATAGCAGAAGCGATTGAAAAAGGCTGGGCAACCGGTAATGCAGTAGATCACTATAATGCTGGTGTTACAGCTGCTATGAAACAGTATATGGTCTATGATGCCAGTCTTGAAATAGCTGATGCAGATATAGCGGCTTATTTGGCTGCCAATCCATATAACAGTGCCGAATGGGACAGGATATTGGGTGAACAATATTGGGCTGCAACTCTACTCAATGAATATGAGGCTTATGCCAATTGGAGAAGGACTGGTTTTCCTGTCTTGACGCCTGTAAATTATCCTGGAAATCAAACCAATGGAACTATTCCAAGAAGGTTGAGATATCCAGGTTCTGAAGCAGCCAATAATCCTGAAGGTTATAATGCTGCGGTGGCAAGACAAGGCCTGGATCTTTATACTACCAGAATATGGTGGGATGTAGAATGATTTCAATTATGATTCTTATTGCAAAAGGCTGTTCTTCTGAATGGCCTTTTGTTTTATGAACATATAAGCTTAGATGGGAAAGTCTCTTTAATTTTTCAGAAAATAGATTATATTTGGTATTTAACAAACTCAAATGGCGCTATTTTATGAGCCATTTTGCTTAGTATAAATCCCGCAAATGCAAAAGAAAAAACACTCTATAAAAGCCATAGCCAAGGAGCTAAATGTTTCTGTCACAACAGTTTCGTTTGTGCTGAATGGCAAGGCGGAAGAAAATAGAATTAGCCAGAAATTAATAGATAAGGTTCAGGCTTATGTCAAAGAAATAGGCTATTATCCCAGTCAGCTGGCAAAAAGTTTACGGACAGGAAAGTCCAATATTATTGTTTTTATGGTAGAGGATATTTCTAATCCCTTTTTTGCTACCATTGCTAAGCTTATTGAAGATCAGGCATTTAAAGATGGTTATAAAATCATCTATAGTAGTACGAATAATGATCCGGAAAAGACCATGGGATTGATCAGGGTTTTCAAGGATTTACAAGTTGATGGGTACATCCTGACACCTCCAGTAGGAATGGATCCAAAGTTAATAAAGGAATTGTCTAATGACAGAAATCCAATGATCCTGTTTGATAGGTATCTACCCGATGTGGAATGCAGCCATGTAGTGATAGATAACTTTCAGGGTGCAAAGCAAGGTTTGGATTTATTTTTGGAAAATGGATTGAAAGAAATTGGATTTGTTACTTTAGATAGTAATCAATCTCAAATGCAGGACAGGAAAGAGGCTTATGATCAAATGTGTGAAACATTGGGAATCAGCCCCAAAGTATTGAAAGTTCCCTTTGGCTCATATTCTTCTTTAGATGCTGCTAAGGCATTAAAAGGCTATTTTTTAAATAATAAAGAACTTGATGCCATATTTTTTGCAACCAATTATTTGGCAATGAAAGGAATGCAAGTAATGAAGGAGTTAGGAATAAAAATACCTGAAGATATGGCCGTGATTGCTTTTGATGATAATGAATTTTTCAAATTCAACACACCTACTGTAACGAGTATTGTTCAACCGAAAGAAGAAATAGCTCAAAAATTAATCAGCACTATGCTAGAACTGATTAATACAGATGTGGAGGAAAGAAAGGTAAAGAAAATAGTCTTACAAGCCTCAGTAAATGAAAGGGAGTCTTCCAAGAAGAAAGTAGGGATGAGTAAATAGCACATAGGTTAAAAAAAGAAATAAGAACTCACTAATCTATTAGATATGATCGGTGAGTTTTTTTTATTAGTATCCTAATGGACTGATTAGGTGTTGCTAATTTTTCAAGATATCATATTTATAAAGTGATAATTTTGTTTGTTGTTCTAGGCCAATAGTACAATTAATTAATATAATAGGAATAATTTATTAAAAAAAATGTAGATGTTAATTTCTGGGATTTTGTGATTATGGTCTCATTTTTTTGTTTGAATAACGTTATTTTTAGGATGACCTGTGTTAGTTCAATAGCCCTGCTTTTTCATTGGAGTCAAATGAGATAAAACGATTTTGCATTTTTACTAAATGGGTTTAGCTTTATGGCTTGAATGAGGTGGTTCCAGCCATTATTTTTTGGACGGACAGCCTTTTTTAGTCAAAATTATTTTCAAACCCAAATCCAGAATTTCGCATGAAAGCAAAGTTTAAAGATACTACCATTCTAGATGGTAGATCTACTTCAAACTTTCGGGGAATGAGAGGAGGTCTAATGACAATGCTTCTCTCAGGTGTATTAGGATCTTTTTCCTATGCCACTGCAAGTCCTACAATTTTACCCGAAAACAATGCCCAACCTCTGGTGGCATTTTCAGAAATCAAAGCAAAGCAGATCAGTGGAACAGTAACCGATGAATCGGGAGAACCGCTTCCAGGAGTATCGATCTTGGAGAAGGGGACGACCAATGGGACAATAACGGACCTGGACGGAAAGTTCAATATTTCCGTGGCGTCCAACGAATCTGTATTGATTTTTAGTTTTATAGGGATGGAATCCAAGGAGGTTTCCGTAGGAAGTCAATCCAGCCTTAATATAGTGCTGTCATCAGATACAGAAGCACTAGATGAAGTAGTTGTTGTCGGTTATGGTATTCAAAAGAAATCAGATTTGACTGGTTCTGTAGGTGTAGTAGGAGGTGAAGACCTGCTCAAAGAACCAGTGATGAATGCACTTCAAGGCCTCAAAGGTAAGGTAGCAGGGGTGAATGTATTCCTTAATTCTGGGGCACCCAATAGTAGTCCTCGGGTTGTAATTAGAGGCTTAGGGACCATCAATTCTGACTCTTCTCCATTATATGTGGTAGATGGTGTTGTGATGGAAGATATTAGTTTTGTCAATCCTAATGATATCCAAAGCATGGAGGTGTTGAAGGATGCTTCTTCTACGGCCATTTATGGATCTAGAGGTGCCAATGGGGTGATTTTGATCACTACCAAAAGAGGTGCTAAAACTGAAGGTGTTGTCATCGGATACGATGGCTTCGTGAGCGCAGGTGTTCTTGCTAGAAAAATGGATGTGATGAATTCACAGGAGTTTTTGGAAGTAGTCAAAACTGGCTTCGAAAATTATCCAAAATACAACGATGGTACTCCTCCTGTATTTACCACTGATGATCCTAATCTATTTGATGCCAACGGAAATCCATTATATGATACTGACTGGCAAGATGAAGCGACGAGAACTTCTTTTTCCCAAAACCATCAGCTATCTATTCAGTCAAAAAGTGAAAAGTCTTCACTCGGAGCTTTTGTAAATTATGCAAGACTTCAAGGAATCATGCATGGAAGTTGGCTAAATAGACTAAATGCAAAAATAGCTTATGATACTAAGCCGAAAGACTGGGTGTCAATGGGATTCAACTTAATGGTAAACAGGACCTCTGAGAATAATGTAGAAGAGGGTGGAGGTAGTCAGGTGCCAAGGAGGACGATGTTGGAAATGCCTTCAATTTTTCCTGTGAAATTTCCTGATGGTACTTGGAGTAATTCTTCTATGATCTCTGATCCTTATAACCTTGAACCAATGGCCAACCCTGTTCACGTGTTGAAGACTCAGGAAAGGTTAAGAGATAGAAACCAGTTGTTCGGAAATGTTTATACTACTTTCCATCTATTGGAGGGATTGGATTTAAGAACACAGTTTGGGTTTGATCTTCATGATAATAATTACAGAAATTATTATCCTACGGATTTATTGAATATTTCAAGTCCAAATGGTTTTGCTTCCATCGAAGATCAGCGATCCAGTTATTGGCAAGAAGAAACCTATTTGACTTATATAAAGGATATAGGTAAGCATAGAATCAATGCCGTCCTTGGTCTTAGTTGGCAGGAAAGGGTGTTTGAGGGGAATTATATGGATGCCAGAGGCTTTTCAGATGATTTTTTCAAATATGACCGTATCCAAGCAGCAAGCCAACCCGGTGCACCTAGTTCCAGTTATAACAAATGGAGCATGAACTCTTATTTCTTAAGGGGAAGTTATACTTATGACGATAAATATTTGGTGACATTAACCACTAGAGTGGATGGATCTTCAAGATTTGGAGAAAATAATAAGTATGGGGTATTCCCTTCTGTAGGTTTAGGCTGGGTTTTGAGCAATGAAGATTTCCTTCAGGATGCCAGTTCCATTAGTGAATTGAAATTAAGGTCTAGTTTTGGTATCACAGGTAATACTGAAATCCCCATGTACCAGTCTTTGGGTACAGTATCTGCCGGTACGGTATTAATCAATGGTACGAGGGTATCTGAAAGTTATGTAAACCGTTTGCCAAATCCTGATTTGGGATGGGAAAGAACTAAGCAGTTTGATGCAGGGTTTGATCTTTCTTTGATGGAAGGTAAGGTATCTTTTGCTTTTGATTATTACTATAAGCTAACCACAGATTTGCTTTTGGATAGGCCAGTGCCCTATACTTCCGGTTTCTCAGCGGTAAGGGATAATATCGGCTCTGTATCCAATAGAGGTATTGAAGCATTGGTAAGAGCATTCCCAGTATCAACTAGGGATTTTAATTGGGAAACTTCCTTGAACTTCAATTATAATAAAAACAGAATAGAATCATTGGGTGAAAATGATGAAGATATATTCCCTGGACCAAACTGGGTGTCAGGTAGCCAAACTATTCTAAGAGTTGGAGAGCCTTTAAGTTCTTTTTGGGGCTACAGAAGGTTAGGGACTTGGGGTACCGATGAAGTGAGTGAGGCTGCAGAGGTAGGTGCCGTACCGGGTGAAGCAAAGCGTTCTGAAGAACAGCAGATCATTGGCAACGGGCTTCCAGATTGGACTGGTAGTTTTACCAATAATTTCAGATATAAGAATTTTGACTTGACATTGGATCTACAATTTGTTTATGGAGTGGATATTCTTCAACAATATTATCACTCTATAGAAGATAGATCAGGTATTGCCAACGGTTTGACTAGTATTTTATATGATGGATGGACTGAAAACAACCAGGATACCTTTGTTCAACAAATCAGAAACCAAGCATACAGTGGACAAAATAGCCAAGTGGATGATCACTGGGTAGCTGATGGGTCTTATTTGAGAGGTAACTTGATTTCTCTTGGATATACATTTGATAACGAAGTGCTTTCCCGTCTTCATTTGAGAAATTTAAGAGTGTATACCAGTGTCCAAAATGCATTTTTGATCAGCTCTAAGGACTTCAAAGGTTATGATCCAGAAGGTAGTTCATGGGGAGGGAATCAATGGGGGCAGAATATTTTCTTCTTCCAGTATCCTAAGCCTAGGACTTTCACTATGGGCTTAAGTGTTCAGTTTTAAAATCCAAGAATAAGAGAAGATGAAAAAAATAGCTTTAATATTAATAAATGCACTTCTACTGGCTTCTTGCTCAGATTTTCTGAAGGAAGAGCCTAGAGATGAAATGTCATCAGGGCAGTTTTTCTCTGTGCCTGAGCATGCCTATTCAGCGGTGAATTCCCTATATAGAAATGGCGGCCCCCAGATTGTTAATTCAGCCTCTTCTTATGGAGGTTCTAGGTCCATGTTGGGAGGCTATATGTCAGGTTATTTTGATAATGAATACAAAGGTCAAGAGCCACATGTTCAAAATTCTCTGCAATTGACTTTGGACGGAAGAAATACTTCCACCTATTTGACCAGTCTTTGGGGAGATATGTACAGAGGTATTTCAAGAGCTAACAATGCTATCAAGTACATACCAGAAACTCCAGGTTTGTCTGCCGAAGAAGCCAATAATTTGTTGGCCGAAGCAAAGTTCTTCAGGGCCTTTACATATTTCTATTTGGTAAAGATGTTCGGAGGTGTTCCAGTGATCACGGATCCTTATGAATCTTTAGAAGACTTGTATATCGCAAGAGGAACTGTAAAAGAGGTTTATGATTTGATTGTAGAGGATTTGGAGTTTGCTGCAAATCAAGACGGATTGGGGATGGCTTCTATGGGTAATAATGAGAAGAGGATTTCTCAGAGCACAGCTGCAGCATTGTTGTCGGAAGTTTATTTGACCATGAGTGGTTACCCCCTTCAGGAAGATCATTATGAAGATGCTGCTTTTTGGGCAAAAGAAGTAATTAACAGTGGTGCCTATGCACTTGAGCAACATGATTATGATGCCCAGGACAATTTGATTGCCAATAATTCTGCTTATAACAAAATCAGGAAATCTGATGTTTCAGCAGGGGAGTATGTTTATTTTATTGAATATCAGGAAGGTATATCGACCAGTTCCTATCCTGTATATTGTTATCCCACTTCTGTGACTTCAGAAGTAGCCTACAGTATTACCAATGGAGGTTATCTGCCTATGGATGAGTTTTATTGGGCCTATGATCCAGATAGTGATTTGAGAATTCAAGAGAAGCAATTCTTCCACTCTCAAATTACGGGTGAAGATGGTTCTACTATTGACTTCCCCAAAGCTCCTTACTATTGGCATGATGACTTGGCATTGTCTGAAACGGCCAATTCAGGAAAGGATATTCCTGTGATGACCTATTCTAATGTTTTGTTGATTGCTGCAGAAGCCATTGCACAAAGTGAAGGAGTTACGGATGAGGCTATCAATTACCTTTCAGCTGTAAGAGGAAGAGCTTACTGGGAAATGGATGAAAATGATATCAAACAGTCTTTAAATGGTCTTTCTGTAATTGATTTTACAGAAGAAGTTTGGAAGGAAAGATTCAGGGAATTAGTTTTTGAATTCACTTTATGGGATGATGTTCAGAGAACGAGAAAATTCCCTGTAACTTCTGCATCCAATCCTGGTGAAATAAGCTTTGTAGACGCTGTTGGGGCAAATAATATTTTAGGAAAGATAATTGAAGAGAAACATTTGTTATTCCCGCTTCCTGAAACAGAATTACAAAGAAATCCAGAACTTGAGCAAAATCCAGATTATAATAATTAATTAAAATTTACAATTTTGATTAAATCCCGTCCTAATCAGGATGGGATTTTTTTTGCTTATAAGCCGTAAAGTTAATTTTAGAACAGGTATGGGGATCACCATCAGTGAAAATAATTCCTAAATAATACTAAAAGGGTTTAGCTTTTTGTGTCTCAGATAATATATTTGTGTTTTGAAAGTTAATTATTAAACGAACTCCCTTTCTTTATCACTTCAGTGCAAAAGCAGGAATTCCTTTAAACCCTAAATAAAAATATAAAATGAAGAAAATTTGGACCAATGTCATTGCTTTAATGACGGTTGCTCTGACGGTCAATGGACAATCTTACCTTGTCGAAAAGGTGGAGAATCCTGTTGATTTTGTTAAACCCTTGATGGGGACAGACTCTAAGCCCAGTATGTCCAATGGAAATGTTTACCCTGCAATAGCCTTGCCCTGGGGAATGAACTTTTGGACACCACAGACCGGTAAAATGGGTGACGGTTGGGCTTATACTTATAATGCTGATAAGATCAGAGGCTTCAAGCAAACTCACCAACCTTCTCCATGGATGAATGATTATGGCCAATTTGCGATCATGCCAGTAACTGGAGACCTTAAGTTTAAGGAGGATGAAAGAGCTAGCTGGTTTTCCCATAAATCAGAAATTGTAAAGCCACATTATTATAGTGTTTACTTGGCCGATTTTGACGTAACTACTGAAATTGCTCCAACGGAGAGAGCAGCCAGATTCAGATTTACCTTTCCTGAAAATGACCACTCTTATGTAGTATTGGATGCTTTGGACAGAGGATCTTACGTGAAAGTCATTCCTGGAGAGAATAAAATCATCGGTTATACCACTAAAAACAGCGGCGGGGTACCAGATAATTTCAAAAACTATTTTGTTATCGAATTTGATAAGGCTTTTACAATCAATAAAACCTTTAAAGACGGTGAACTTCAGGATGAGCTGGAAGCAGAGTCCAATCATGTTGGGGCTGTTATAGGTTTTTCTACCCAAAAGGGTGAAGTGGTCAATGCCAAAGTTGCGTCTTCTTTTATTAGCTATCAACAGGCAATGCTCAACCTTAAGGAGATAGGCAATGATGATTTTGAAACAGTAAAAGAAAAAGGCAGAGATGTATGGAATGAAGAGCTTGGAAGAATCAAGGCTGAAGGTGGTACTGTAGATCAAATGGAAACTTTTTATTCTTGCCTTTACAGATCTCTTTTGTTTCCAAGAAAGTTTTTTGAATATGATGCAGACGGGAATGTAGTGCATTATAGTCCTTATAATGGGGAAGTATTGCCTGGTTATATGTTTACGGATACTGGATTCTGGGATACCTTCAGGTCGCTATTTCCATTCCTGAATTTAATGTATCCTGAACTAAATGCACAAATGCAGGAAGGCTTGGCCAATGCTTATAAGGAAAGTGGCTGGTTACCAGAATGGGCAAGCCCTGGTCTTAGAAGTGTGATGGTAGGGAATAACTCTGCTTCTGTAGTAGCAGATGCCTATTTGAAATATGAGGGCGACTATGATTATGATATAGAGACTTTATACGAAGCCTTGATCAATGGAGCCAATAATGCGGGGCCTTTGACGGCTGTCGGCAGAGCTGGAGCAGAATATTATAAGGAATTGGGCTATGTTCCTTATGATGTAGGTATCAATGAAAATGCTGCCAGAACTTTGGAGTATGCTTATGATGATTTTACCATATACCAATTGGCCAAAGCGCTAGGAAAACCCAAGGCAGAGGTGGAACTGTATAAGGAAAGAAGTATGAACTATAAAAAGCTCTTCGATCCTGAAACGAAATTGATGAGGGGTAAAAATGAGAATGGGGAGTTTATGGCGCCTTTCAATCCTTTCAAATGGGGAGATGCATTTACAGAAGGAAATAGCTGGCATTATACCTGGTCTGTATTCCATGATATCAATGGCTTGATGGAATTGATGGGCGGAAAAGAAGGATTTATTAGCCAATTAGACAAGGTGTTTTCTTTGCCCCCAGTTTTTGATGAAAGTTATTATGGCGGAGTTATCCATGAAATTCGTGAGATGCAAATCGCCAATATGGGGCAATATGCTCATGGTAACCAGCCTATTCAGCACATGATTTACTTGTACAATTATGCAGGTCAGCCGTGGAAAGCCCAGCATTGGGCAAGAGAGACCATGGACCGAATGTATCGTCCAACCCCGGATGGCTACTGTGGAGATGAAGATAATGGACAGACATCAGCCTGGTATGTATTCTCAGCAATGGGATTCTATCCTGTTTGTCCGGGAACAGACCAGTATGTTTTGGGAGCACCATTGTTTAAGAAAATCACCCTTGATTTACAAAACGGCAACAAGGTTACCATTAATGCTCCTAAAAACAGTACTGAAAACAAATATATCGATGGGCTAAAGGTCAATGGAAAAAAATATTCCAAAAACTGGTTGAGTCATAAGGAGCTGTTAAAAGGAGCCCAACTTGACTTTGATATGAGCTCATCCCCAAATAAGAAAAGAGGTACTAAGGAGGAGGACTTCCCTTATTCTTTATCATTGGAATAATTTAAAAGTTCTCTTGGAATGACATGCACCAATGGGTGTTAGTTTCAAAATGTATTTATGAGTAGTAATAAAGTAATAGGCATAGATATCGGTGGTTCTCATATCACTGCAGGAATGGTCAACTTGGATGATTATCGATTGGATGAATCCACAGTGGTCAGGAAAGCGGTGCACTCCCAAGGTGATGCTATGACTATCATCCAGGAATGGAAAGAAGCAATATCATCAGTGCCAGGTTATGATGCTGCCGATGTAAAAATCGGTATCGCCATGCCTGGTCCTTTTGATTATCCCGAAGGGATCTCTTTTATTAAGGATCAAGGGAAATATCAGTCCTTATATGAGCTGCATGTGAAAGATATGTTGGCTGAGGCTTTGGGGATTCATGTGGATCAGATCCATTTTGAAAATGATGCAGCTTGTTTCTTGCAGGGAGAGGTGGCCAGTGGCGCTGCTCAATCAGTGAACAGCGCCATTGGACTTACCCTGGGGACTGGACTCGGAAGTTCAAGGTACCATGGGGACTTTGCCCAAGATGCAGCCCTTTGGTGTAGCCCATTTAGAGGTGTTATTGTGGAAGACTTCGTTTCGACGAGATGGTTTGTAAAAGCCTATCGAGAAAAGACCGGTCAGGTCATCAGGGAAGTAAGGGAATTGACCCAAAAGAAAGAAAACCAAGCTATAGCAAAGGAAATTTTTAGGGAATTTGGTGAGAACTTAGCAGATTTCCTTAAAATTTTCATCCAAAAAGAAAACCCTGAAGTCATTGTGATAGGGGGGAATATTACTAAGGCCGGAGACTTATTTATTCCTGTGGTACAAGAGGAATTGGCCAAATCAAATTTGTCCACTCCAATTCGAATTTCTGAACTTGGCGAAAGCGCTGCACTGATAGGAGCGGCTAGTAGTTGGAACCAACATCAGGAAAAAATTTAATAAACAATTCATAAACCTTTATAACCTTTCAAAGTAATGGCCTCAACTAATGTAACCCAGCCAGTTGACCAAAATGTAGAATTTGACGCAGGTCAAAAGTTTTTTGGTCCTTTGTTTCTAGTAACGATGTTATTCTTTATGTGGGGATTTATTACCTGCATGAATGATATATTGATACCTCATTTGCAGCAGGTATTTACCCTTCAAAATTGGCAAGCCATGCTGATTCAGACGGCTTTCTTTGGTGCCTATTTTTTTATCTCCTTATTGTATTATATTATTTCCGTTACCAAAGGTGATCCCATTGGCAAAATAGGTTATAAAAATGGCATCATTTTAGGACTTATTATTTCTGCAGCAGGATGTCTGTTTTTCTATCCAGCGGCTAGCTATAAAAGCTATGCGTTTTTCCTTTTTGCTTTGTTTATCTTGGCCTCGGGAATTACGATTTTACAGATCGCAGCCAATCCTTATGTGACCATTCTGGGCAAACCATCGGGGGCTTCGAGTAGGTTAAACATGACTCAGGCTTTTAATTCTCTGGGTACAACCATTGCACCTTTAATAGGAGGATATTTGATCTTTGGGGCCATGGGAGAGGTTGAAATAAGTGCGGATGCTGTAAAATTGCCATATATTGGCCTGGCATTGACATTGATCTTTATTGCCTTGATCTTTAAGCTATTCAAATTACCAGAGGTGAATGCTCAAGGAGTGATCGTTTCGGACAGTGGGGCATTGAAGCATAAGCATTTGGTTTTGGGAATCGGAGCCATTTTTGCTTATGTAGGAGGAGAAGTAACCATAGGTAGTAATTTGATTAACTTTGCCAGATTACCAGAGATAGCAGGTTTGGATGAAACCGAAGCTAGTCATTACCTTGCCCTATTTTGGGGAGGAGCTATGGTGGGAAGGTTTTTTGGAGCGGTTGCCCTTGCGGATTTTAAAAAGGACATGAACAGGTTCTTTATTATTGGCGCCATCACGATGTTATCTTTTGTAACAATTTATAATGTTTATGGAATGGATATGGCCCTGTATGCACTTGCCTTTATTGCTCTGAATGTAGTGGTTATCATCCTTGGGCAATTTATTCCTAATAGGACCTTATGGTTGTTTGGTCTTAGTGTAATTGCTTTATTGACTATTGGATTGTTAACAGAAGGAGAGTTGGCTTTATGGTCGATTGTAGCAGTGGGTTTGTTTAATTCAATTATGTTTCCAACTATTTTCAGCCTGGCCATTAAAGGCTTAGGAAAATATACTGCCCAGGCCTCTTCTTTATTGGTAATGGCCATTGTTGGTGGAGCCGTAATTACCCCATTGCAGGGTTTGTTTGCTGATCTGTCAGGGAGTGTTCAGCTGTCCTTCTTGGTCCCAATGGTTTGCTATTTATATATTGTTTATTATGGTTTGGCAGGCTATAAAATCAAAAAAACGTAATTGATGACAAATAGAATAATAATTTCATTTTTTCTGTTGGTATTAGCTTATCCTGCAGTATCACAGACAAAGAACCTTAGCCAATATGTTGATCCAATGATCGGAACAGCAAAAATGGGCCATACCTACCCGGGGGCTACGGTTCCATTTGGGAGCGTGCAACTTAGTCCTGATACAGATACGATTCCCTATGAGGTCAACGGTCGGTATAATCCTGAAGTTTACCGTTATTGTGCAGGTTATCAATATGATGATGCTACTATAGTAGGCTTCAGTCATACTCACTTTAGTGGAACGGGGCATTCTGATTTAGGAGATTTTCTGATCATGCCCACCAGTGGCCCTCTCCAACTTAATCCAGGCACATCCGAAAATCCCGATTCAGGGTACAGGTCTCGTTTTTCACATGAAAATGAAAATGCTTCACCGGCATATTATCAAGTGGGATTGGAAGATTATGGCATAAATGCTGAGCTGACAGCTACTACTAGGGTCGGTGTTCATCGTTATACTTATGAACAAGGCGAGGATGCCCATATTGTTTTGGACCTGATGGCAGGGATTTACAATTATGATAATAAGAATCTTTGGACCTTTATGAGGGTGGAGAATGACACTCTGGTCACAGGATATAGAGAAACATCAGGTTGGGCAAGGACAAGAAAGGTATATTTTGCCCTGTCATTTAATAAGCCTATCAAGAATTATGGGCACCAAAAGTATGATGATAAACAAGCTTACAAAGGTTTCTGGGGAAGATTTAAGGAGACTGAAAATTTCCCAGAGGCAGCTGGTAGAAAAATAAGGGCTTATTTTGATTTTGATCTTGAAGATGGAGAGGACTTGGTTTTAAAATTGGCTATTTCCCCGGTAAGTACAGCTGGCGCATTGAATAATATGAAGGTGGAAACTCCAAATTGGGACTTTGATGAGATCCATCAGGCAGGAGTAGACCAGTGGAACAAGGAGTTAAACAAGGTGCAGGTAAGTACTATTGAGGAAGAAGATATGGTCAATTTTTATACGGCCATGTATCATGCCTTTTTAGGTCCTACTGAATATATGGATGTAGATGGAGACTATATGGGATTGGATATGAATACCCATCAAGCAGATGGTTTTACCAATTATACCAGTTTTTCTCTTTGGGATACCTATAGAACTCTACACCCTTTATTTAATATACTTCAGCCCAAAAGGAATCGGGACATGATTAAGTCCATGTTGGCACATTTTGATCAAAGTGTTCATCCAATGTTGCCGATTTGGTCCCATTATGCCAATGAAAACTGGTGTATGATCGGTTATCATAGCGTTTCGGTGATCGCTGACGCAGTAGTGAAGGGCAATGTGGACTTTGATACAGATCATGCCCTGAAAGCAGCAGTAAAAACTGCCAAGACCAGTTATTTTGATGGTATTGGAGAATATATGGAAAAGGGCTATGTTCCAGAAGATGTGAGTGGAGCATCAGTTTCGAAAACCTTGGAATATGCCTATGATGATTGGGCAATCGCTCAAATGGCTAAGAAGCTGGGCGAGAATGATATTGCAATGGAGTTTGAAAATAGGGCAGAGAGTTATAAAAAGGTTTTTGATTCCAAAACAGGGTTTATGCGGCCTAAGCTGAAGGATGGTACTTGGAAGGCTGGATTTGATCCTTTGGATACACATGGACAGGGATTTATAGAAGGTAATGCCTGGAATTACAGTTTGTACGTACCACATGCTCCTGAGGAAATGATCAAAATGATGGGCGGAAATAAGCAGTTTGTTCCTCATTTGGACTCCTTGTTTTCCATGGATTTGCCTGATAGATATTTTGCCAATACAGAAGATATTTCAAGAGAAGGGATTATTGGTAATTACGTACATGGGAATGAACCTTCTCACCATGTGGTTTATTTATATAACTGGACTGATCAACCTTGGAAATCACAGGATAAGATAAGAATGATCCTGAAAGCCATGTACCAAAATGGTGAAGATGGACTTGGGGGGAATGATGATTTTGGACAGATGAGCGCCTGGTATATATTCAGTGCATTGGGCTTTTATCCCGTGGCTCCAGGATCTGTGGACTATGCTTTAGGTAGTCCTTTGGTAGCAAATGCGAAAATTAATCTGGAAAATGGCAAACAATTTGAAGTGGAGGTGAAAAACCAATCACTAAAAAATGTTTATGTCAATAAAGTGTTTTTGAATGGAGAAGAACTGCTTATACCTTTTATCAAGCATGATGATATCATGAAAGGTGGAAAACTAACTTTTCATATGAGGTCAAGACCAAATAAAAACTTATTTTTCAAGGATTAAAGTATAACAATTTATAATTTTAACTAAGAGAATAATAACAGTTAACCATATGAAGATAGAAAAAAATGCCTCCAAAGAGGAAATCTTTAAGCAAATAAAAGACTGGTTGGATTTTAATGGATATCAAGTTGCAGCTGAAGACAGAGAAAGGCCATGGGGTGGTTTTTTTGTTATAGATGAAAGTCAAATTGGTAAATTCAGGTCTCAGTTTTTTTCCAGTGTGGAATTTTCTGAGGCTCAATTAAAGCAAAAACTGAGTCCGAAGATTTTAATTGTTGGTCCGGAAAAAAGACTATCATGGCAATATCACCACAGAAGGGCTGAAATATGGAAATTAGTTGGTGGTGAAGGTGGTATTGTGACCAGCCCAACCGATGAAGAAGGTGATTTAAAGTCATTGGTATTAGGCGAAGTAGTTGAATTGGCCAAAGGAGAGCGACATAGATTGGTAGGAATGGACAATTGGGGTGTTGTAGCAGAAATATGGATGCATACAGACCCTGCAAACCCATCTAATGAGGATGATATTGTGAGGGTTCAGGATGACTTTCAAAGGAAATAAAAATTAATTTTAAGGATAAAAAAAGCCTTTCCAATTATGGAAAGGCTTTTTTTATTTCTGAGTAAGTGTAGCTTTAGGTTCAATTCTGTCCAGAATGTGTGCAGCAATTTTATTGCCTTGCTTGATACCCTCTTCTATGGCATCCCTATAATGAATGCCACCATAAAGTCTTGAAATAGCTGCTTCATCAGAAGCCTGAATGAATGATTTAAACTTTCTAGGAGGGAGTCCAAAGTACTCTTCTGAAGTGTCTATATAGGCGAAATTATCCCCAAAATAACTGGTTAGCAAAACTGCGCTTGTTCTGGAGATAACACTGTGTCCACTTGTATATTCAGGAAATGGAGGTGTCTGAAGGATAGGGCGCCATTTCTGGTCCAAATGTCTATTGATAACGGTTTCCGGCCGAATTCGGTCACTGTCATATTTTTCTTCCCAACAACTTATAAAAGCATCATGAAGCCCAAGGGAAACCATAGAATGCACCTCAACAGTCTGAAAGAAATTCAATTTGGCTTTTTTACTGGCAATTCCTGTGATATTTACCCAGTGACCTCCTGGAGATATTTTTTTAAGCCCAATGGCCATATGACCAGAATAGGAAACCATAAATGGATTGCAATCCCAAAAGTTGGCTATCAGCCTTTTTTCTTGGTTTAATACCTGAGTGGTATCATACACTTCCTTTACTTGTTTATAAAAGGAACTGTTTTTTTCCATAGAAAATGGCGCTGGAGGAATGGGTTTGAAACGCTCTAAATCTTTAATATAGAATGTTCTAATAGTTTTCCATTCTGGGTCAATGGCCATAAGGTAGGCTGGGGGGGTAGGGTACCAAGTTCCTGGCTTATTGGCAGGGGTATATCTAGGTAATGCACTAAGTTGACCGTAGCCATCTGTTTTTGCGTAGGCAAGAATTTGTTGGGCAATCTCTTGGGCATAAACCATACTAGTTTCCAAAGTTTTTTTATTTGCCCAGCGGTTTGATTTGAATTGCTGAAATAATTCTTCTTGTGTTTTGCTCAATAATTTTCCCGAGGGCATGATCCCTTTGCCCACTTCCAGCATGCAATAAATCGCGCTGAAAGTACTGTCAATATCTGAAGTAGTAGGATAATTGATATCCAAGGGTTGATTGAATTCTCCAATAAAAGAATCTTTTATTCCTTGTTCTCCAACCATGATGGCATAAGCTCCCAATGTGCTATAGGCATAGAATCTCGAAGCTCCAGTAGGTGGAGTAACATCGGACACCATTATCTCAGTAATGGAAAATAGATTTTTGACATAGAGGTTTACCTTTTGCTCCCTTGTTTGTGCATTGAGGTCAAGGGGAGAAAGAACTAAGCCTATTACTATCAATATGGCTGGCAATGTTGACAGTGCATATTTATTTTTACTTATATAATAAATCATAATTATTTACTTTTTTGATAGGCTACTATTCCTTGGTTATTTAATCCAAATAGGAGCACGTGACTGTTGTTGATAGTCAATGGAAGGATGGATTTGACATCTCCTTTAATGGATAGACCAGATTGTTTTTGAGGAAGGTAGTTGAAATCTCCTTGGCCATTTCCTAGAAAGACTTCACCGTAATTGGCATCAATGACCCCAATTCTCAAGCGGGTATAGGTTTGGTTTCCACCAAGGATAAAATCAAGATTCCCATCTTCATTAAAGTCAAAGCTTACAATGCTGTGAACAGGAGCAAATTGTGCTTCGATAGGAAGCTCATGAGTTATAAAGGATGATCCGTTATTTTCCAAATAAATGGTTCTCAGTTCATTAACGGTTAGTTTCTGGGCCTCGTTCAATTGCTCTTTGGAAAGTACATCTTCAATCTTCGCGTCAGAATAGGAATCATAATCAGTGAATTTGCTTCTTAATCCATATATTTGGTCCAAAAGCTCATCCCTACTGGCAAAAGGGAAGGGCTCATCATTGAAGTATTTAACCATTAAAGGATCCACAGAACCGTTATTGTCAAAGTCACCATAATAGAGGGTCATGGGCTGGTCTTTGCTAGCGCGAAGTTGGGAGTTTAATCCATAGTTTCCGACAATAAGGTCTACATCTCCATCATTATCAAAATCCCCCAATGCCAAACTGGACCATAAGCCATGAGGAGAATCCTTTAGCCATTGATTGGTGAGGTTTTTAAATCCATTTTCTTGTTGGTTGATATAAACTTGAATAGGTAGACATTCACCTACAACAATTATATCATCAAAGCCATCGCTGTTGAGGTCTGTAATCTGTGCATCGGTTACCATTCCAAGATGGGAAAGCTCAGGTAGAAGGCTAGCTGTTTGGTCAATGAATTTACCTGTTCCATCATTGATGAGTAGGTAACTTTCTGGGCTTTCTGGATACTTTCCAGGTATAATTCTACCTCCTGAAAACAAATCAGGGAAGCCGTCATTATTAAAGTCAGCACTTTTTACTACAGATGTACTGGTCAGCATTTTAGGCAACATTTCAGAGGCAAGACTGAAGTTATTGGTACCATCATTCATGTATAGCCTATCTTGAAGAGCTTCATCGGTGGCTGTATAATTATGGTAACCGCCACTTGCTATATAAAGATCAGGATGTCCATCTTGATTAGCATCTATAAAAACTGCATCAGCATCAGAATAGCTGTCGTCCAGACGTAGGGAATTGATCGGTTTAAATTTCCCGGATTCATTGCTTAAGTAGAGTTTACCAGGATTGCCTTTCGAGCCACCCACATATAGAAGGGTATGGCCATCAAGGGTCTTAGCTTCAGCCATAATAGGTCCTAAATGACTGGGCATTTCAACCAATAAAGGTTGTCTTTTAAAATCATTATAATTGGATCTTTGGTGTTTGTATGGAACAGGTGATTCCATACTTTGGTATACAGGTTTTGCTACCGGATCACCAGTTGTAGGGGCTGTATCAGCTTTTTCTTCTTCTAAAATGATAAGCTGATCAGCTTGAATATTTTTTAATATTTGTGTCTTGTCAGAAGGCCATTTAACTTTTATCGAGTCCACAGATGGATTAGCTCCAAGTCCAAAATGAAGTGTGTAGCTCACTGTAGACTGAAAGCCCCTTGTAGGCATCATTTCCAAGGTTTGTGAAGCCCTTTGGGTAAATACCGAAACTTGGGCTCCTATGCCAAAAGTGTTTTTATTTTGGCCTTTTAATTTTATTTGGAGATAATGTCCCTTGTTTTTATTTGAACTTTTGTTTTGGTAGACAGACGCATAATCGTTCAGGTTATTGACCACGAGGTCTACGTCCCCGTCATTATCCAAGTCCCCATAGGCTGCACCATTGGAAAAGCCTGGTTCATCTATACCCCAGTCTGCAGATTTATTGGTAAATGTTAAGTCACCATTATTTTGGAAAGCATAATTAGGGATAGGAGTGGAGCTCATGGAAGTCACCAAAAATAAGGTGTCTGCCTGCTCTCTGGCAATGGCCTTTTGGAAATAATAATCCCCCTTGTATTTAAGGAAATCGCGATTGGTATAATCTCTGTAATAGCCATTGGTTACAAAGAGATCTTTGAATCCATCATTGTTTATATCAAAAAATAAAGAAGACCAGCTCCAGTCCGTATTGGAAATTCCCGCCAACTGTCCGATTTCACTGTAGGTTTCATTTCCATGATTGATATGCAACATGTTCCTCATGTTTTGATGGTGAAAACCCTCAGATATCATCAAGGCATATTGTTCATAGTTTTCAGGCCCATAGAGCAGTTTTTGACGCTTATTATCTTCTGGAAGCATATCCAAGGTAAAGATATCTTTAAGGCCATCATTATTAATATCAGAGATGTCCAATCCCATGGAGAAATGGCTGATATGCTGGAGTTGCTCGTTGAGTTTTTCAGTGAATGTCCCATCTCCATTATTTATATAGAGATAATCTGACTCTATATAATCATTGGAAACATAGATGTCAGGCCAACCATCATCATTGAGGTCAGAGGAAATGACTCCTAGACCAAAGCCAAGGGCATTGCCATAAATGCCTGCTTCCTCGCTTATGTCTTTGAAATGTCCATTATCATTTCTGAAAAGCTTGTCACCTGCAAATTCGTGTCTTGATTTTTTTGCTTCTTGAAATTCAAAATCATGGATGACTTTTATGTGGTGATTAAGGAGGTAAATATCAAGGTCCCCATCTTTGTCAAAATCAAAAAACAGGGCCTGAGTACTGTTGGAAGGGTCATCGAGTCCATAAGACGCTGCCTGTTCCGTGAAGACCCAATTACCTTCATTAATATAAAGTTCATTTCTTCGACTATCTGTATTTCCTTCACCTGAAAAGGAAACATAAATATCCAATAGACCATCCCCGTTGATATCAGCCATGGCCACACCAGTCGACCAGCTATCCTTGCCGCTGATACCGGCTTTTTTACTTATGTCTTTGAATTCAAAATTCCCTAGATTTTGATATAGCTTATTGGGGCCCATATTGCTAGTAAAGAAAATATCATCCAGCCCATCATTGTCTAGGTCTCCAATGGCCACACCGCCGCCATTGTAGAAATACTCATAGGTAAGGATATTGTGTTTTTCATCCTCATTGAGCATATTCTTGAACTTGACTCCTGATTTTCTATGAGGAATGTCTTCAAAACCTGATCTATCCTGCCCTTGAATAAAA
Source organism: Echinicola salinicaeni (assembly GCF_014280965.1). Classification (GTDB taxonomy): domain Bacteria; phylum Bacteroidota; class Bacteroidia; order Cytophagales; family Cyclobacteriaceae; genus Echinicola; species Echinicola salinicaeni. The sequence goes on along the minus strand of NZ_JACODZ010000005.1, from coordinate 416,156 downwards.
TTGGGGAAGATAAATAATAGACAAAGACTGTAAATAAATGAGGTTAAAGTACTTCGGGTAATTATTTTGTCATGCATTTTATACTAAATATAAGCCGTTAGTTGAGTAGCCCAACCGAATATAATATAAAATGTTATTTTATTATTACCAACTAATATTCTCCTAAAAAATGATCCCCCGATGGATTCATCGAGGGATTTTTTATTTTATAATATTAACTTCAGAAACATTACTTTCTTCTACTAAGGCTGTCGCGCCCATTATGGCAGCATCCTCGACGGTAGAAGTATAGATTTCTAAGTGATCACTAATGGATTTGTATGGAAAGGTATTGACCGTTTCGTGCATGCTTTCTGAAAAGTAAGGGTATGCTTTGCTAATTGAACCGCCGATTACCACCGCTTCCGGCGCATAGGTGAATAGGATATACTTAATTAAGTTTCCTAAATGCATTCCGTATTGTTTAAATATTTTCAGGGCCTTTTTATCACCTTTTGCAGCTTTCTCAGCCAAATCTTTTGCAGTAGATTCATGGAAAGTATTGAAAAACTTACTACCACAGTAATTCTCAAAATTACTATCCATATAAGGAACTCCACCCCATTCTCCAGCTCCACAGATGAAACCAGTATATAGGGAATTGTTTGTTATAATACCTGTTCCGATTCCTGTTCCTAATGTTATACCGACTACATGGCTGTATTTGCTTACATCGCCAAATTTATATTCGCCCAATGCAAAACAGTTGGCATCATTATTTATGAAAACAGGTTTATTAAGCTTTTCTTCAAGGTGTTTTTTAAGCGCAACTTTGGTAAAAGCAGGAATATTTTCCAAGTTATATACGATACCATTCTTGGAATCAATAAGTCCAGGAATACCTATACCTATTCCTTCTATATCATAAGAAAAGTAGGAAGAGATAAATTCGGCAATGGTAGATAAAATTACCTCTTGAGGGGCATGAGATGGAGTTGGGATTACCTTCTTGTCAATCAGTTTACCGTCCTTTAATAGTCCGGCATTGATAGAAGTCCCACCAATATCCAGTCCCAAAATAAGCCGACTTTTTTTCATATATCAATAATTATAAACTAAAGATATCCGAAGACAGCACGCCTTCGGATATCTCAATAATAGGCGTAAGATTTAATTTGAGATTAGATCATACCTTCAATAGACTTCTCTAATTCTCTCGCGTGGGCGATGAATTCTTCTACATTCATGTCCTTGAAGAAAATCAAGCCGTGACTTGCTCTAACTTTGGCCATATCATGCTGATAGAAGTAATCTTTACCTAATAAGAACTGAACATCATTTAGTTGGTCAACCCAAGTACGCTTGGCAATGGTACTGAATTTACCATTGTGTGCATAACTAGGGAAGGATGCATTTACCTGGCTTAGGTAGCAGTTGGCAAATGAGTCTTCCATTACAGAAAGATCACCTAATGAAACAGGAACAATTACATTGGATTCTGCTGCATCAAATTTAAACCAAACGTTTCTATAACCGATAATTCTAAGTTCGCTTAGATCTTTTTCTTTACTCCATTCTTTAACCGCTGCAGCTGTTGCCTGAAGTACTTTATAGTGAGTGTCAGGTCCACTACCTTCTGGGTCAAGTGTCAAGCTTAGCTTAGTAGGATTGACTTTTCTGAACATCTCGACTATTGGTTCTACGTCACGAGCTTTTTCAGGCTGCTCGGTGAAGATGTCACCTGTATAGAATCCAAGTCTCAAGTGGTGTACATTCTTAACTTTCACACCAAAGTGAGCCCATACCAACTCTTCCTCGAACTCACGGATCATACCTTTAAGTTTCTGGATTTTTGGTGGGTTTTTCTCACCATCATAAGAGTTTTTCAGGATGCTTAATACATCATTGATAGTTTCTCTCAATTTGTCTTTGGTAGGCACTTCGAAAATTTCTACCAAAGCCCTAACTACTCTGTGGCAAAGACCTCTTTTCTGTTGATCAGGATCTTCAGAAGCCACATTGGTCAAATAATGATAAACATCCTTGTCCTTCTTAAGCTTGAATCCAGCCTCAAAGAAATCTTCATAATCAACCATCTGGATTTGGTTTTCATCCATTAGTTTTTTGGTATGAAGCAAGGTGTCAATAACGAAGGTGTTGGTTACTGCCGTAAATCCGGAAGTCAATACGGAGAAATGTGCTTCGTTTGTTTTTTCACTCAACTGATTGGTGATATGAGGCAAGATACCCAGAGATATATCATCATGGTGAGGACCAGTATGAAGCAATACTTCATTTTCTTCCTTAACCAATCCGTTATTCAATTTGGCTACGGTACTTTCTTTTACTGAAGCAACGGTGTTTTCAGAAAGGTTAGGAATAAGGGAAGTATAAGGATCAGCTTTAAGTTCGTCCAAAGTCAATCTATTAGCATACTTGCCTAGCTTTTTACAAAGCTCAAGAACTGCTTTTTCAGTTTTAGCTTGCGTCCACTCACCCTTTTTGTAATATGTGTTTACGCTATCGGTAAGTTTGGAAGCTGCACCTTTTGTAAGGTAAAAACGTCCATTTTTCAATTTTTGAAGAACTGTTCCAGGGAAAACATTGTCCAATGGCGTTTCCAAAGAATCCTTTACAATTTGAGCTTTAGCTTCACCAGCAGCGATAATGATACCTACAGCCTCAGGATTATAGACAATAGTGTCTAGACCTATGGTGATAACCAATCTATTTGCAGAAACTTCGATTCCACCAAGGTCACCAGCTGCCACAGCTTGAGTTTCAAAATTGGTCTCAGTCAATCTAGTTGTAGAGAAAATATCAGATCCTCTAGTGTTGAAGGCAATGTGGCCGTCAGGGCCAATGCCACCCAAGAAAAAGCCAATTCCGCCTTTTTCACGGATTTTTTGCTCAAATTCACCACACCATTTGTCAATCAAGAAGATAGACTCCTGCTGTAATTTTTCCAGTTTAGAGGTGGCTTCTCTAAATCTTAATGATAAATCTACTTTATAATCTGGGAAGATTTCCGAGAAATGCTTTCCTTCTGCTAAAGGTATTTCATCGGAATTGATCAAAAGTGCCTTCTCAGGATCTAGGCCAAATCCCTCAATGTAGAATTTGTTTACGTAATGGTAAAAGCTGTTATTCTGAGAAGAAGAAATTGGGTAAAACTCATCAATTTGAACAAAATGAAGGTTTTTCAATTCCGGCTTCTTGGTATCAAGAAGTCCATACTGCTTTCTGATTTCTTTTCCTTTTTTACTGTCCCAGTTTTCAAGTAAAAACTGAGTCCACTTAATGAAAAACTCAGGAGTTTTTCCTGTAGGCAAGCTGATTACACCATCAGGGTTGTTAGCTGCCCACTCTAAAAATCTACATGCCGTCAATAACCCTAATTTAGGGAAATTGTCTACTGTCAGGTAAGGGATCAATGTAGTGATCTCTTCAACACCTGATTCTTTTAAGAAACATTCTTCTACTTCCGATAAAGGATAGTTACTAAGCATATTTAGAATTGTTTTATGTTAATGCTTTTATATTAAAGTCACGGCAATGTGATTTGGATACCGTGGTTCAATTAATAATGTCTTCGAAAATATTCTCTATGACTACCGCTACTCCTCCGAGTAGACCAACTTCTTTACCTAATTTATAGAGTGCCAATTCAGACTTTTCCCTTGATTTGGCCATACTGAATATATTCAAGGCTTGCTGTATTGGCGTGATCAAATATTGTTGGGCCTCAGCTACGGATCCACCTACTATGATCAGATCAGGATTCAATAATTGGATAAGGATAGAAATACCTCTACCCAAGTCCAAACCTACATCTGAAAGGATGGTGATGGCTCTTTGATCACCGGCCAGTGCTGCTTCCACAATTAGAGAAGGGTCAATACTTTCTCCCTTTTCTTTTGCTAAGCGGCTCAGAATTGAATCGCTATCTTTAAGAATAGCCTCCTCGGCCATCCTTACCATAGCTGTTCCAGATGCCACAGCCTCCAGGCATCCTTTTTTACCGCAGGTACACGAGATATCCCTTGATTCAAAAATAGGAGAGTGGCTAAATTCACCTGCAAACCCTGCTCCACCTCGGTACAGTTTGCCATCTATAATAATTCCAAGGCCAATGCCCCAGCCTACGAAAATGCCCAAAACATTATTGTATTTTTGGCCTTGGCTGAACTTAAATTCTGCTAAGGTCATGGCCCTTGCGTCATTTTCTATAAAGACTTTTTTATTGAATTTGGCTTCAAAATTTTCCACCAAGGTTTTCTTTCCAAATTTCAGATAGGTGTGGTTGATTCCACTTAATGAATCTACTAGTCCTGGCATGGAAATACCTATGGCTATAATTTTATCCTCAGCAATTCCTGATTCTTTCATATAAGTAGCCATGAAATCAGTGATTCTTTCAAAAGTTGCCTTGTCATTGTTCAAGGTAATCTTAAAAGTGCCTGTTTCAGTTACAGCGGTATTGGAACTGTCGTAAATAGCTGCACGGACAGTGAATTTGCTGATGTCTACTGATAATACATAAAAGGAATCTGAGGCCAACCTATATAGGTCTGGTTTTCTTCCGCCTTGTGATTCAGCTCTGCCTTGTTTGACAAGTTTTCCGCCTTGAATAAGGTCGGTAAGCAGTGAGTTTACGGTTGGCAAACTAATGCCTACTTCATTGCAAATCTCACTGGCTGTGTTACTTCCGTTGGTGTAAAGATTTTTGATGATTTTTATCTTGTTGAGGTAGTTTTTTATTTCAACTACTCCCTCTTTTTCATCTAAGCTCTTTTTTGGATTTATTAGATTCATCTTGTTTTATTTATTAGGGTATTCAAATTAACAAAATATAGCTCAATATAAAAAATACTTTTATAAAAAAATTAAAAAAGAATAAACTGTTTTTACTAAAATATTGATTCGGTGCCACTCGATAAAATGGGGAATTTTAAAATATATAGCTTAAAAGGCTTTATGAAATGAAAGATTTATGGTACTTCCTTCTGTGACTGTACTTATTTTTTAGCAAAAAAGCGAATTATTTATCGAAATGGATAGCATTACTTAAAATCTGTGATATTGATTGCTATCTGTGAAAAATAAATGACACCCTTGATCAAAAGGTGTCATTTAGGACATTTTTCTAGTTAAAATCCTGAAAGGGTAGTTCTGGTTCTGGAAGTTTCTCAGGGACAACTTCGTCATCTTTGAATACAATGATTTCGGCGAGTTTTCCAGATCGGGAATAATAACTCCAACGTCCCTCTTTTTTACCATCCTCCATTAATCCGGAAGATGCTATTTTACCGTTATTATGATAATAGGTCCATTTTCCTTGAGGTTTGCCTTCTCTGTAGTTCCCTTCAGATTCTTTGGTTCCATTTGTATAATAGGTAATCCTAGTTCCTTCACCTTCTTTTAGGGTCCCCTTCTCTAAGGTTGTTGTACCGTCATAGGAATGGTAATCACTTATGTTCATTAATCGGCCATTGCTCCAAGTTTCTTCTTGTGTGAGATTTTTGTTGTCGTAGAAAAGTCCCCATTTTCCATCTTCAAAACCATAAAAGTAGCTTCCTACAGATTTAAGCTGGCCTCCATCATAATAATAGAACCATTGGCCATGTTCTGAGCCCAGTTGATATTCACCTTCTGCTATGAGGATTCCTATTTTATTAAAGTATTTCCAAAGGCCAGACTTGACACCATTTTTGTATTCTCCAATACTGTAGAGTTGTCCGTCCGGATAATAGCTCTTCCATAATCCAGATTTTACACCTCCTTTGTATTGTCCTCTGACGGATTCACTTCCGTCAGCGTGGTTTTCTATATATTCTCCTACTGGGACTCCCAGTTCATAGGTCTTTCTTTTAGACAGGTTCTTTCTTTTAGACAGGTTCTTGTTAGGGAAGTATTCTTCCCAGGTCCCAACTGCGATATTGTTTTCATAGTGTTCAATACGGGCAATCCTTTTGTTTTCATAGTAATATCGCCAGGTGCCTGTTTTATTTCCATTACTGTCATATTCTTGTTCTTCTGAAACCACTTTGCTGTCTGGAAAATAACTGACCCATTTGCCTACTTTGTTACCACGGTCATATTCGCCGGTCTGTTCAATAATGTTATTAAATGAATATCTTTTGAAAGTGCCGTGAGGTTCTCCATCTACGTATTGTACTTCTACGATTAATTGGCCTCCTCTAGAATATTCCAGATAAGGTCCATTTAAGATTCCATTCTTATAGCTATTTTTTATGGCTAGTTGGCCATTTTCATAATATGAAAGCCAGTCTCCATGGGGTTTACCTTCCTTAAAGGTGCCTTCTCTTTTGACTACTTTACCAGCGTTTTGTTCATATAAGACCACATTGCTGCCATAATATTCTTTGTAATCACCCACAGCTACGCTGTCTTTGTAGATTGCATCAATGATCAGAAAACCATTGGAATCGTATTGGTTTAAGTTGCCATTGAGTTTGTTGTTTTTATATTCAGCAACAATAGCTGGTTTTCCGTTAGCATGGTAGGTCGTCCAAACGCCATCTTTTTTTCCGTCGCTTAGATACCCTTCTTCAATTAATTTACCGTTTTTGGGATTTTTCAATTTCCAAAGCCCATTCATTTTACCGTTGAGAACCACACCTGTGGCTACTACACTTGAATCGGCATTGAAAATTCTAACGGTTTGGCCTTGCCCAAATGCAAGATAAGCATGGCTAAAAATAAAGAACAGTGCAATTAGGTACTTCATTGGTTTTTCTTGATTTCTTTCAACTGTCTGTAAGTAGATCAGATTTTATTTATATTCTTTTCCTAAATTATCATTTATTCTCATAAAATCATTCACCACCCTTAAACTTCTTTATTGTCCTCCATTCCTTCATTATTGTTTTTTCTAATTCCTCTATGGTAGCTTTGTAAGCTATTTTTTTTATCAACTGCAGATGCTTTAGTTTATTGATATGTGTAGGAATCCCTTCGAAGGGAACTTCATTGGTTTGCATCTGGTGGATGATCATTCCTTTATAATCCCATGGAGAGCCAGTAAGGCTGATATTATAAGCATTGGATAAATAGGAATGGTATTGATCTGATGTTGGAATTTTTTCAGCGCCATGATAAATGAAAATATAAAGCCCATGTCCCCACCAATTGAGCAACCTGATATTGAATCCGCTTTTTTTATCAAAGTCCCTGACTATATCCAGTACTTGATAGGGGCAATGTTGGAGTTCATTGCCCTTGCTGATTTTTTTTCCCTTATGATGAGGATGTAATAAAGTGAGTTCCGCATCAGGAATTTGATTGGCTACTGAAGTGAATAGACCAATAAATTGTTCTTTTAGTAGATGGATTTGATTTTGAAGGGATTGATTTTCTAATAATTCAATATTGATTTCCTCCATAACAGATTACCAATTTAATAGTGCAGAGGCCCATGAAAAGCCACTTCCAAAGGCAGCAAGACAAATAAGGTCTCCATCTTTAATTTTGCCTTGTTCCCAAGCTTCACTTAGGGCTAGCGGAATGGTTGCTGCCGTAGTGTTTCCATAATGCATGATATTATTAAAAACTTTCTCGTCAGGTAAGTGAAATTTCTGTTGAATATATTGACTGATTCTTAAGTTGGCCTGGTGAGGAACCAATAAATCAATATCGTTTTTGGTCTTTCCATTGGCGTCTAGGGCCTCGTTAATAACTTCTTGGAATCGAACGACCGCATGTTTAAAAACTACATTTCCATTCATTTGCATGCGGAAACTAGGGTCATTGATGATTTCTGGGGAAAGTCTAATTTCTCTACTGCTACCAGGATCTTTAAGATAAAGCTCTTCAGCATAATCACCATCTGCGTGTAGGTGGGTAGATAGTATTCCTGATTGAGGTTGATCGGTAACCTGTATCACGGCTGCGCCGGCACCATCAGCAAAAATGACTGCATTGGACCGGCCTGCTGTACTTTTGTCCAAAGCGCTGGATTGAATTTCAGCTCCTATAAGAAGGATATTTTTGTACATGCCTGTTTTGATAAACTGATCTGCAACAGACAAGCCATAAAGAAAGCCTGAGCAAGCATTTCTGATATCCAATGCTCCAATTCCCTGAAGTCCCAATTCTCTTTGGACCAAAACACCATTTCCAGGGGCAAAATAATCGGGTGTACTTGTGGCAAAGATAATGAAGTCAATATCCTCCATGGCTATTCCCGCTCTTTCAACAGCCATTTTAGAAGCTTTAGCAGACATATTTGCAACAGTGTCCACGCCGGGGGTAAACCATCTCCTCTGCTTTATTCCTGTACGTTCAATGATCCATTCATCACTGGTGTCCATGATTTTAGTAAGATCATCATTGGTGACAATATTGTCAGGCACATAATGCCCAACACCTGCTATTTTGGATTTTTTCATAAAAGCTTAATTAATGGTAGGATAAATATCCTTCAAAATCTAACTGATTTGAAGGCTATAGGGTTGCAAAATTGCATTCTTTGAACAAAAATACACAGGAAGTGCCTTGTTCAAAAGAGAAAAGGTGATTTATCCAAAGAGTGTATAGTTGCCAAACTGGTCCATTGGGCTGGTCCTTTTAATAAGGTATTCAGCATCAACACTGATTTGGTTTACTGCTGGCGAAACAGGGTAGGTCAGCATTTGTTCCGTAGGGTAGGGAAGCAGTGTTTCCGTAAGTTGGTCTAATGAACTGTATTTGTCCAGCCAGATTTTTTCTTGATCCTTAGTGAAAATTACCGGCATCCGATCCCCAAACTCCTTGTTGATTTTATTAGCGGGCACTGTAAGTATCAAAAATGTGTGGTTAGTGCCTCCTTTATCATTTTCGAATTCTTCCCAGATTCCAGCAAATGAAAATAAGGAATTGTCTTCTAGGGTGAAACGATGGGGGATTTTTGTTTTTTTTCCCACTCTTTTCCAGGAATAATAGCCATCAGCAGGGATGATGCAGCGTCTTTTCTGAAAGGCCGATTTTGTGGAAGCTTTGGTGGGAGCTGTTTCTGAAGGTGCATTTATGAACTTTGGAGAAACAGGCTTGTTTTTGGCAAAATCAGGAGTGATTCCCCAATAAAAATGAGAAAAGCCCTTAGGGCTGTCTGAAGTAATGACAGGGAGTAGTTGTGTTGGAGCTATATTGTATCTTGGATGAAATTCATCCAGTAATTCTGCTTCATACCGCGACTCAAGATCCTGTTGGGTCTTGCCTAAGGAATATCTTTCACACATAATTTTGGTCCATAAGTTGTTGTAAATTAATCATCCGAACTGATAAATTCAAATGCTCTTTTTTCAGACCAATATATTTCTTTTCTTTTTCTTGGGCTGAAGCCTACATGTCCCCCAACTTCAGGGAATTCCATATAGATTTGTTCCAATGAATGACCTAATTCAAAAGGGAAGCATTTTGTGCTCAGGAATGGATCGTTTTGGGCATTTAGGATGAGTGTAGGGATTTGAATTCCTTCCAAAAAGTACAGGGAAGAGCATTTATCATAGTAGTGGTTTGCATCATTGAAGCCATGCATGGGACCAGTGTATTTATCGTCAAATTCATGCAGGGTTTTGATGTTGTCCAAATTGGAAATATCTATGGATTCGGGAAATACTTGGGATTTTAATCGCACCTTTTGCTTGAGTGTCCTGAGGAATCTATTTGAATAGATGATGTTTTCTCCCGTAGATATTTTTATACAGCTGCTTTTTAAGTGAAGAGGAACGGAAATGGCGACGGCTTTTTTGATTTTATTGAGTCGCTCTATTGGCTCTCCCAAGTATTTTAAGGTGAGGTTGCCTCCTAGGCTAAAGCCTATTAGGAAAATTTCCTGATAATCTTTTTCTATATATTTGATGACTTCATCCAGGTCATAGGTAGCTCCCGAGTGATAAAAAAAAGGTTTGTTGTTAAGCTCCCCACTACATCCCCTAAAGTTCCAGGTGAGTACATCATAACCATGTTGAAAAAAATGTTTGGCCATACCGGACATATATGGTCTCCTGCTGTCACCTTCCAATCCATGAGTAATAATCACTATTTTATTGGCGCCATTTTTTAATAAGTCCAGGTCAAGAAAATCCCCGTCATCTGTAGTAATTCTTTGTCTTTCAAAGGGTAATAGAAGCGGTTTTCTGAAAAGTCCTGGGATGATCGTTTGCAAATGACCGTTAAATAATATTGCTGGGCCGCTGTAACTGGTATTTTTAATTAATGGCATTTTTTAACTGAGAGATTCGTTTTCCTACTTAATGATATTGAAATTACTATTATTAAATTTGAATATGGATATTTTAAGAACTATTTTTGACTTGCTGAAAAATTGAATTCGATATAGATAACTTATGGCCGAAGTAATAAGAATGCCCAAAATGAGCGACACCATGGAAGAAGGTGTAATCGCTGCTTGGTTAAAGAAAGTAGGAGACGAAGTAAAAGCTGGAGATATTCTCGCTGAAGTAGAAACTGATAAAGCGACTATGGAGCTGGAGTCTTATGATGAGGGAGTATTGTTGCATATTGGTGTTGAAGAAAAAGATGCAGTGCCTGTTAATGGAGTGATTGCCATCATAGGTGAAAAAGGGGAGAATATCGACAATCTTTTGAAAGATATTGAAGGTGGTGGAGGAACTACTACCTCAGATTCAGCTAAAGAAGAAACCAAAGAGGAGCCAGCTGCTGAAGCTGCTTCTGAATCAACGGAAGAAATAGATACTTCAGGAATCAATGCTACCCTGATCACCATGCCTAAAATGAGTGATACCATGCAAGAGGGAACCATTGCTGCTTGGTTGAAGAAAGAAGGAGATGAAGTGAAATCTGGTGATATCCTTGCAGAGGTAGAAACCGATAAGGCAACGATGGAGCTTGAGTCATACGACGATGGTGTATTATTGCATATTGGTGTTCAGGAAGGTGATAGTGTGGAAATTGATGGAGTGATCGCTGTAATTGGTGAGAAAGGTGCGGATTATGAAACATTGTTGAAAGCTCATGCACAACAGTCTGCTCCAGCCCAAGAAAAACCAGCTCCTAAAGAAGAAAAGAAGGAGGAAGCTCCAAAAGCAGCATCAAAGCCTGCCGAAAAAGCTGAAGCTCCAAAAGCAGCTACGAGCACTGGTAGCAATACAACTGATAATGGAAGGGTAAAAGCTTCTCCTTTAGCCAAAAAGATGGCTGAAGAAAAAGGTGTTCAGATTTCCTTGATCTCAGGTTCAGGAGAAGGTGGAAGAATAATCAAAAGGGATGTAGAGAACTTTGATCCAGCATCTGTACAAGCTGCTTCAGCCACTGCAGCACCAGCTGCTGGAACTGCAGCAATTGGCCAGGAGTCTTTTACTGAGGAGAAGGTTTCCCAAATGAGAAAGACCATTGCCAAGCGATTGGCAGAGAGTAAGTTCTCAGCTCCGCACTTCTATTTGACCATGGAAATCAACATGGATAAGGCAATCGAAGCACGTAAGAGCATGAACGAAATCGCTCCAGTGAAGATTTCCTTTAATGATATGGTGATCAAAGCTACGGCTGCAGCACTTCGTCAACATCCAAAGGTTAACTCTAGTTGGTTGGGAGATAAAATCAGATACAATGACCATGTCCATATAGGTATGGCTGTGGCTGTGGAAGAAGGCCTTTTGGTACCAGTGATTAGATTTGCTGATGGAAAGACCCTTTCTCAGATTTCACAAGAAGCTAAATCTTTGGGTGGGAAAGCAAAAAATAAAGAATTGCAGCCTAAGGATTGGGAAGGAAATACCTTCACCATTTCTAACTTGGGAATGTTTGGTATCGAAGAATTTACTGCAATTGTAAATCCACCAGATGCATGTATCCTTGCGGTAGGTGGCATCAAGGAAACCGTTGTCGTTAAAAATGGTCAGATGCAGGTTGGGAATGTGATGAAAGTGACCCTTTCTTGTGACCATAGGGTAGTGGATGGCGCTGTCGGTTCTGCATTCCTGAAAACCTTGAAAGGACTACTGGAAGATCCTGTTAGAATTTTGATTTAATGAAAACTCCCTAAAGCTATGAGCTAAGGGGAACAAAATATGTCAAAAAGTCCTGTTTGGTATTTTCCTGACAGGACTTTTTCTTTTAGTATGGTTTTTGTCGATTTGGCAAGCAAACATTTTAATACGCTATGGAGAAATTAAGATCAACCACAGTAGTGGCGATTAAGCATAATGGAGAAGTGGTTATTGGAGCTGATGGTCAGGCTACTTTAGGTAATACCATCGCCAAGAGCAGTGTCAAAAAGGTGAGAAAGCTTCAGGATGGTAAAATTGTTACGGGCTTTGCTGGTTCTACTGCAGATGCTTTTACACTTTTGGAAAAGTTTGAAGAGAAATTGGGAGCTTTTGGGAATAATATGAAAAGGGCGGCAGTGGAGTTGGCCAAGGAGTGGAGAACGGATCGTATGCTGAGTAAACTAGAAGCAATGATGATCGTTGCAGATGCTGATGATGTATTGATTATCTCAGGTACTGGTGATGTAATTGAACCTGATGAATCTGTTGCAACTATTGGTTCTGGTAGTATGTATGCTCAGTCTGCAGCTAGGGCCTTGAAGAAGTTTGCCCCACATTTATCAGCAGAGGAAATGGTTCGTGAAAGCTTAAATATTGCTGCGGATATTTGTATTTATACCAATCATAATCTGGTTATAGAAAAAGTAAGTTAATTGTAGTTTGGTCATTCATCTGATGAGTTTTTGTTAGGTGAATGATCAACTGATTTTTTCAAGTAGCCATTGGTGAAGTATTTTGCCAATGTCCTTTTTATTCATTGGTTTTGATGTATAATCATCCAATCCCGCCTCTAAACATTTCTGCCTTTCATTGTTGAGAATTCCAGCAGTCAGTGCTATGATAGGGGTATGCTTACCGGTTTTGGATTCTATCTTCCTGATAGCATCAGTAGCTTCATATCCATTTAAGACAGGCATTTGAATATCCATAAAAATTATGTCTACTTCATTTTCGTTATATACCTCTATAACCTTTTTACCATTTTTTGCTTCTAAGATTACCGCTTTAGGAATAAAATTATGAAGCAACTTTTTAGTTAAGATCATATTGACTTGATTGTCCTCAGCGATTAAAATAGAAGGCGAAATTTCTTTCAATTGTTCTAAGTCTTCTTGACTAGTGATATTTTGATCGAATGAGACTTTGGAGTCCTCCTGATCAAATAATTTATTAAGAACCTGAAGGAAATCTGGCTTTTTATAAGGTTTTATCAGAAGGGCATCTATATGTTCGGGAATGCTGGAATTTTGAATAAAGGCATCGTGCATCAAGATGACTTTGGGCTCATTTGAAATTAACTTCAGTTCTGTTTTAAGTCTTTGTATAAACTGGGTACCATTTCCATCTTTCAAGTGTTGATTGACCAGAATAAGGTTGTATGGGGCTGAGTTTTGAAGGAGTTTTTCAGCTTCTTCTTGGTCAAGTGCCAGAGTGGAAGAAGCACCAAGATAAGATAGATTTTCTTGGATTACTTTTCCATGTATTTGATTTTTTTCAATGATTAGCGCATAAAGGTTTTCGATTGGTAATGCGGGTTCTTTTTGTCTTTCTTCAAGTGTTTCAAAATTAATATCGAACCAAAATGTACTTCCTTTATTTAATTCGCTCTTAAGGTAAATTTTTCCGCCCATCATATTGAGCAGTTTTTTACATATTGCTAATCCTAGGCCTGTTCCTCCAAATTTTCTTGTAGTAGATGAATCCTCTTGGGTAAATGCACTGAAGATTTTTTCTTGATTGTCAGGTTCAATTCCTTTTCCGGTATCGCTCACGGTGAACCTGATCTTGGAAAAATTTTCAAGCTCTTCACCCAATCGCTCAATTTTCAGGATAATTTCTCCCTTATTTGTGAACTTTACGGCATTACTCAATAAATTGATCAGTATTTGCTTGATACGCACCTGATCTGCCAAGACCAATTTTGGGATATGCTCATCGATATCTAAAATTAATTCAATAGACCTTTGATGTGCTTGAAACGCAACTAGGTTAACCGTTTCTATACCCAGATCATATAAATTGGTTTGGGAAAGCTCAATTTCCAGTTTGCCAGCCTCAATTTTTGAAAAATCCAGGATATCATTTACAATTTCCATCAAGGATTTTGCTGATTGATTGATCAAGGTGATATACTGTTTTTGATTGGCATCAAGGGGTGTTGAGTTAAGTAGATCTGAGAAGCCTATTACGCCATTTAAGGGCGTTCTGATTTCATGACTCATACTTGAGATAAAATCAGATTTGGCTCTATTGGCAGATTCTGCCTGATATTTCGACCTGCGAATCCTATAGGAAGTGAATAACACAATAGTGACCAATACCAACATGATAATAAAACCGGCTAAAAATATATTTCGCCTAAATATTTGCTGTTGGAGTTTTTCATTGATTAGCTTTTCGTTTAAGGCCATTTCCGTATTAATAGCATTTAGTCTTTGATCAAAATCAATTTTGGCCTCCATGCGCCCCATGTTTTTTGAATTCATTTGACTAGTTATGCTATCCTGTAAGGAGGCATATTTTTTCTGGTAATATAAAGCTTCTTTCCAGTTCTCTAGGTTTTCATAGAAAGTAGAATAGAGTTGGTTTATGGTGATAAACTGTTCCCTAAAGTGGTTGTTCTTACTTATGATTTCACCTTTGTCCAAGTATAATTTTGCCTTGTAATTTTGCCCAGTAGCAAGGTAGAGTTCAGCCAGTCTTATGATACAGCTAGTGAGCGTAGAATAGGACTGTTCTTTTTCCAGAATTTGATAAGCAGAGAGATAATTATCAATAGCTCCTGTTGTATCACCTTGTACTTTTTGAATGTCTCCCAGAGTTCTTCTGGCATAGGATTCAAGAAAATCATCTTTTTTGTCTGCTAAAAATGGATTAATCAATTCCAATGCCTCATCATATCTTCCCAATTGAGCAAGGATAAAAGCACGGTTGTTCAAGGCGCGGCCGCTCATGGCTCTATCCTCAACAGCAACACTTCTTTCATAAGCTTCCTCAAAATATTCCAAGGCTAACTCAAGTTGACCACTTCCTTCACTATAAATTGCCCCGATGTTAAAAAATGAGCGGATGGTCAAATTGGGTTTGTTCAATGGGATAATACTTTGATGACCTTTAAAAGCAAAGTCTATCGCTTTAAGATAGTCATCCATTCTATAATAAATCCATCCCAAGTTAATCATGCTCTGTGCTTCCCCTAGCGGATAATCAATGCCTTTTGATAGCTCCAGTGCATTTAAGGAATTACTGAGTGCATTATTGATGTCTTTTTCAATGTTTTTTTCCACCCAGTTGTTCAAACTGTCTATTTTTCCTTCTTGGGAAAGGTCATTTTGTGGCGAGCTTATCTGGAATGATAGAACATCTATGCTTGTGAAAAGCAAAACAGTAAAAAGGGATAATATGAAGAGGTTACTTTTCATTTACAAAGTTGGCTGACCTTCGCGATTTATTTAAAGGTCAGCCCAGAACTATATATTTAAAAAACAAAATAGCATTTAATAATGAGTATTATTGAATTTTGGTGTCATAAACTTGTACTTTTTCCCACTTTTCCTCATGGTCAGCTATGAATTTTTTATGGATTGCTGCCAATTGGTAAATATTATGGTCTTCCAGACTACTAAAATGTACTGTCAAGGAAACGTGGAAAGAGTGGTCTACTACCTCCCTTCTCTCAGTTACAGCGGGGAGTCCAATATAGGCTTTTTTGATACTCTTTATTTTAATTAAATCTTCACAGCCATTGATAAAACTCTTCATGTCTTTTTCAGGGTCTTTTAGCCAGAAGTATACTTGATGAATCATAAAATCTTTTTTAGGTTTGGCTATAGTATTAGTGGATAATAAAATACCAGAGCCCAATAAGGAGAAATAGTTGAGAAATTTTCTTCTAGCGTTCATAGTTAAATAGTTTTGTTGTCAATTACACTCCAAGATAGAAAAATGTTCATGAATGTTTTTTGGGTCAACAAGATTGATTATGTTTTAGAGCTATTGGCCTTTTGTATTTTAAAATACAAAGTTTGAAATTAATACATCAATAGACATTTTCAAAGGTATGAACAGTTAATTTAATAGTGTGAAATAGTTATGGAATATAGGACTTTAGGTAAAACCGGATTAAAGGTGTCAGAAATATCATTGGGAACATGGCAAGTAGGTGGAGGCTGGGGCGGTGCTTTTGATGAAAAGGCAGCTTCGAGAATTATTAATAAAGCGATTGATGAAGGGGTGAATTTTTTAGATACAGCGGATGTATATGATGATGGAGCTAGTGAACATGCGGTCGGGAAAGTTTTAAAAGAACGGTCTGAGGATATATATATTGGGACCAAATGTGGCAGACAAATTAATCCACATGTAGCTGAAGGTTACACGCCAAAGGTACTCAGGGCATATGTCGAGGCTAGTTTAGAAAATATGCAGTTGGAGACCTTGGATCTAATTCAATTGCATTGTCCTCCAACAGAGGTTTTTTATAGAGATGAAATTTTTGAGTTGTTTGATAGACTAAAGGATGAAGGGAAGATTCGTTATTTTGGTGTAAGTGTAGAAAAAGTGGTAGAAGCCAAACAGGCAATAAAATATCCAAATGTTTCGACTGTTCAGATAATTTTTAACATGTTTAGGCAGAAACCTTTGGAAGAGTTTTTTAAGGATGCCGAAGAAAAAAATATTGGTATTATAGCTCGAGTACCATTGGCCAGTGGGCTTTTAAGTGGCAAAATGGATGCATCGAGCACTTTCGATAAAAATGATCACAGGGATTTTAATAGAAATGGAGAAGCATTTGATAAAGGCGAGACATTTTCAGGAGTTGATTTTGAAACAGGCCTTAAGGCTGTGGAGCAGCTAAAGCCTGTGTTTGAGGACAATGGGGTACTGGCTTCTTGGGCCTTAAGGTGGATTTTGATGTTTGATCAAGTGAGTACTGTTATTCCTGGAGCTTCTAAAGTAGAACAGGTGGTTTCAAATGTCAATGCGGGTCAATTACCTCGCTTGAATTCTGATCAAATGAATAAAGTGAGGGAAGTTTACAATGAATATATTAAGCCAAGTGTTCATTTGCTCTGGTAAAATTAAGGAGTGATAATGATGCGATATAAATTGAAATAAAAAATAGAAAAAGGGTTATAATGAATTATCATCAACTAGGAAAATCTCCCATAAAAGTATCTGAACTGTCTTTTGGGTGTATGTCATTGAAAGGTAGTAAATCAGATGATAGGGCATTATTGCGTGAAGCTTTTGACCAAGGGATCAACTATTTTGATACAGCAGACCTATATGATGGCGGAGAAAATGAGAAGCTTGTAGGAGATGCCTTGAAAGGAATAAGAAAGGAAGTCGTTCTTGCTACAAAAGTAGGAAACCAGTTGCGAACTGATGGAAATGGTTGGGACTGGAATCCCCGAAAATCCTATATCTTAAAAGCAGTGGATAAAAGCCTTGAGAGGCTACAGACAGATTATATCGATTTGTATCAATTGCATGGAGGAACCATGGATGACCCTATCGATGAAACGATTGAAGCATTTGAGCATTTGAAGCAGGTGGGGAAAATCAGAGAATATGGCATTTCTTCTATTCGACCAAATGTAATCAAGAGTTATACCGAAAAATCTAATATGGTTGCTGTAATGATGCAATATAGTTTGTTGGACAGGAGGCCTGAAGAGGAATGCTTGGAATTACTTGCTAAGAATGATATTAGTGTCCTTGTTAGAGGGGCCTATGCCAAAGGTTTATTGTTGGATAAACCTGTACAACCGTATCTTAATTGGTCTGAGAGCGAGGTCGAAAATATAAAAGGGAAATTAGCTGCTCTAAGTTCAAGTTTGGTAGAAAGAGCGGGCTTGATCTTGAAGTATTTGCTAGAACAGCCTGCGGTGACTTCTATAGTTTCAGGCATCCGGAAGGAAGAACAATTATTGGACAGTTTGGAGGCTTTGGAAGCAATGGGCGATTGGGATCAAAAGATTATCCAATTAAAAGAAAAATTGCCGGTTAATAGGTATGATTCACACCGTTCATAAAAAAATATGAGAAAATCAAAGATTAAAACAAAGGAATAGACTTGTTCGATTTTGTGATTAATTAATCTATACAGGAACATTTGTCTTATTATATCCGTAGGTTTTCTAAACTTTTGCATACTTTTGGAAATAATAAACTAGAAAAAAATAGCCTTTGACAGATTATTCAACATATAGAAAAACTATTGCCACCATTTTTTTGGTGATTTTTGCATTTTTGGTAATTGGTCCCAGTACCATAGCTTTGATCGATGATCAAATTGATGTTTCTATTTGTTATTCAATGGTGGAAGAAGAAGAGGAGGAAAGCCATGAAAATCATAAACTAGAAAAGGAAGATTTTGTGGACAAATCTGTCTGCTGGGATGCCATACTGGCTCAGTCGAATATTAATTCTGATTTGAATTTCCACCGGATACAAGATTATCATTTCGTCCTAAGGGATCAATTCTGCCCACCTCCAGAACTTTCGTAATATTTTACAGCCAATTTGAGCTGAATTTAGGCAAGCTAAAAATTCCTTTTTATACAGAGGGATTCTTTTGAAGCAAATAAAAAAGTGTTTCGGGAGATGTTTTGCGCCTTATTTAAATTACGAATAAAAAAATAAAATTTTATGACAAAGAAGACTAATCTCTTTGCAAACCTCAAGTCAGACTTGCCATCTGGTCTTGTAGTATTTCTTGTGGCACTTCCATTATGTTTGGGGATAGCAATGGCATCTGGTGCACCATTATTTTCAGGAATCATTACTGGAATAGTTGGCGGTATTGTTGTTGGGTTTTTGAGCCAATCTCATATAAGCGTTTCTGGTCCTGCTGCAGGTCTGACCGCTATTGTAATTGTAGCCATTCAGGATTTGGGTGGATTTGATATATTTTTGGTATCAGTCGTTTTAGCAGGTCTTATACAACTTCTATTGGGTTTCTTGCGTGCAGGCAGTATATCTAATTATATTCCAAGCAATGTCATAACGGGTATGCTTGCAGGTATTGGGGTAATTATCTTTATTAAGCAAATACCTGTGGCACTAGGATCAGATGTGGAAATTGGAGGTGGTTTGGCCATTTTCTCTGATATTGCTGCTTCTTTTACGGATATTCAGCCAGGAGTGATCTTGGTGACTGCTATTTCTCTGGCGATATTGATTGCTTGGGATAAAATTCCTGCATTGAAAAAATTAAAACTGGTACCGGCTGCTTTAGTAGCTGTGATATGTGGGGTATTAGTAAATGAGTTTTTGATCATGTCAGGCAGCTCTTTAGCGATAGGAGAGAAATACCTTGTTAGTTTACCTGTCCCTACTTCTACAGAAGATTTTAAAAATTTAATTACCCTTCCTAAATTTGGAGCTGTAGCTAATCCTGAAGTTTGGATTGTAGCCATAACCATTGCAATCGTTGCATCGATTGAAACTTTATTGTGTATAGAAGCCGCAGACCGTATGGATCCGATGAAAAGGGTGACCAATACCAATGTGGAATTGAAAGCGCAAGGAATAGGGAATATGGTCAGTGGATTGATTGGAGGGCTACCAATGACTTCAGTGGTAGTCAGGACTACGGCAAACGTTAATTCGGGAGCTAAGTCAAAGATGTCGGCAGTTATTCATGGTATATTCTTATTGATAAGTGTTTTGACAATCCCCGTTATTTTAAATAAAGTGCCATTAGCTACTTTAGCTGCGATTTTGTTGTTGATTGGTTATAAATTAGCCAAGCCTTCAACTTTTACTTATTTTTGGAATCAAGGGAAATACCAGTTCTTGCCATTTGTGGCGACGCTAGGAGCAGTAGTCTTTTTGGACCTATTGAAAGGGGTCGCTTTGGGTATAGTTATCAGTGTTTTCTTTGTACTAAAAGGCAATGCCAAAAGAGTATACTATTTCAAGAAAGAAGACTATAATGATGGAGATGTTATTCATGTGGACTTGGCCCAAGAGGTGTCCTTTTTGAACAAGGCAGCTATTAAGCAGACTTTGAATCATATTCCAAAAGGAGCAAGCGTGGTGATAGATGCTTCTGATACTGTGTATGTAACGCATGATGTATTGGAGCTTATTAGAGAATTTAAGGAAATTCAGGCACCAGAAAAGAATATATCCGTAAAACTAATTGGCTTTAAAGCTGCGTATAATCTGGAAAATGACTTAGAGGAATCTAATCATGTTTCCACAGAACATAAAGAAGTTTTAACTTATAGGAAAAATAGGAAAACATCTCATAAAGAGGTAATAACTGATTTGATTAACAATAATTCATCGAATTAATTAAAGGAAATTTCAATAAAAATATGAAAGCACATACCGCTGAAACTCAAGCAACAGTGACTCCACAAAAAGCATTGGACTTTTTGAAAGAGGGGAACCAAAGATTTGTGAATAATCTAAAGTATAACAGGAATCTGCTTGAGCAGGTGAATGATACCAAAGATGGGCAATGGCCTTTTGCAATTGTGTTGAGTTGTATCGATAGTAGAACATCTGCTGAATTAATTTTTGACCAGGGATTGGGAGATATCTTTAGTACAAGAATCGCTGGAAATGTGGCAAACGAAGACATTTTGGGTAGTATGGAATATGCCTGCAAAGTGGCTGGGTCTAAACTTGTGGTGGTGTTGGGCCATAGTAAGTGTGGAGCAATAAATGGTGCTTGTGCAGGAGTGAAAATGGGTAACCTTACTGGTCTTTTAAATAAAGTTACTCCTTCAATTGAAGAAGTTAAAAAAGAGCTGCCAGACAGCTTACCAACAGATGTTAAATTTGTTGAAGCAGTTTCACACCATAATATTATCCATACCATGGATGCCATTTTGGAAAGAAGTGCTGTATTGAAAGAATTGTATGATGCAGGTGAGATCGGAGTCGTAGGTGGTTATTATAATGTGGAAACAGGCGAAGTAGAATTCACTAAGACCATGATTAAAAGCTAAATT
Organism: Echinicola salinicaeni; assembly: GCF_014280965.1. Taxonomy (GTDB): domain Bacteria; phylum Bacteroidota; class Bacteroidia; order Cytophagales; family Cyclobacteriaceae; genus Echinicola; species Echinicola salinicaeni. The sequence continues at coordinate 395,173 of NZ_JACODZ010000005.1, read as the reverse complement.
GACAGAGCATTTATTTTATAGCAAAGGAAGCCACATTGTGGCTTCCTTTTTTTCTTGAGAGGTATTAGCAGCCCTGTGCTACAGAGTACAAGTATTATCTTCCGGAAATGCCAAAACATAACCTGCTTAATCTCTGGTTTTGGCTAGGAGAGCTTGGGATGCATTGAGTTTAGCATCTTGAAGCTAATTAATATCAGTTTATTAGCCCTTTTCAGTAATAGAGGGGCATTTAAGTGCCCCTCCACTACTGCTTCAGTGTATAAATTAAAATAGGTAACTATGCTTCGGCCTTGCTTTTGTCCCCCAATAGCACCAGGTCATTAACTTGGATTTCCGTGATGTATTTTTTGACACCGCTTTTATCAGTATAGGTCCTGTTGATGAGCTTTCCCTCAATGGCGATCTCAGAGCCCTTATCAGTATATTTGTTGATAATTTCTGCGGTTTTGCCCCAAGCAACCAGTTGATGCCAGGTGGTGTCTTCTACGCGGTCCCCTTTAGCATTTTTATAGATTTCGTTGGTTGCCAAGCTTAGCCTTGCCATCGCATTGCCATTATCCAATACCTTAAAATCCGCTTTTGAGCCTAGTCGGCCAATTAATTGAACTTTGTTTCTTAAAGTGTTCATAACAATAATCATTTAGGTTAAAGAATAAAATCAAAATGAGCATTAGTGTAAATGCTTGGTTCAAATTTGCCTTATATGCTGATTTCTAGTCGGATAATAAATGTTTCTTTCCATTTGTAGTCGTTTGTAAGCATTTGCTTATCTGTACTTTGATTTGTAAATTCCATTAGTTTTTTAATTAAACCTTATTTTTTATGTATAATGAAAAGAAGCAATGTCTCTATTGCGAGAATGATATTCAGGGCAGGGCAGACAAGAAATTTTGTGATGATCAATGTAGAAACAATTATAATAACCAATTAAAAGCGGTTAAGAATAATGAGATCAGAAATATCAATAATGCCCTGAAAAAGAACAGGAATATATTGGAAGGGCTACTGAGCAAGGAGGAAGGAACTTTTAAAGTGAACAGAGAAAGGTTATTGGCAGAGGGGTTTCAGTTCAAGTACCATACCCATCATTATATCAATAAGAAGGGCAATGTTTATGTTTACTGTTATGATTATGGTTATCTGGAATTGGATCATGATTCGAATTGGTTTTTGGTGGTGAGAAAAAAGTCAAATTAGTAAGCTGGCCTATTCTAGTATCATTACTTTATGAATTAAATATTTGATAAGAATTAATCGGATAAGTCTTGAAAAACAAAATCATTTATTTTTGGTCCATTCTTCAGTCCTCTTTTTGGTTTGTTCCTTTACTGCTAGTAGTTTCTTCTATAATTGCTGCAACAGGTTTTATATACCTGGATAATAATTGGGATTTTGCTTCATCTGGGGTAATTAGCTTTTATGTGCATGGAGGAGCGGATGCAGCACGGAGTATACTTTCTACCATTGCAGGGGCGATGATCGGGGTGGCGGGCACGGTGTTTTCCATTACCTTGGTGGCCTTGACACTGGCTTCATCACAATTTGGGCCTCGCTTATTGCAGAATTTCATGCATGACCGGATCAATCAAGTAGTCTTAGGTTCTTATATAGCAACATTTACCTATTGCCTCCTTGTTCTTAGAGCGGTTAAGTCAGACGGGGAAATGGCTTTTATCCCAAATATCTCTATTACATTTGCCATAGTTTTAGCGATCGTGAATATTCTTTTGCTAGTGGTTTTCATACACCATATTTCCGTGAATATTCAAGCAGATCAGGTAATCTCCAATGTTAATCTTAATCTCAGGAGAAATTTTAAGCGACTATTTCCCAAGGAGGAAAATGGAAATGATCTGTCAGAGATTGATGAAGAAAAATTATCCGGAAAAAAGTCCAGTTTAAAAGAGAAACTGGAAGTATATGCCCAGGAAAGTGGTTATCTGCAATCTGTGGATCATACAGGTCTTTTTAACTTAGCCAAGGATCTGGAAGGTTTGGTAGAGGTGAAAAAACATGCCGGTAATTTCATTATTGAGGGGCAGGTTTTGGCCCTGGTCCTGAGTGCCAATGAATTGGAGGTAGAAAAAAATGATCAAGTAAAGTCTTTTTTTATTATAGGACGGAAAAGGACCTCAACCCAAGATGTAGAGTTTTCGATAAGGCAGATGGTGGAAGTCGCGGCCAGGGCACTTTCTCCGGGAGTAAATGACCCTTTTACGGCCATTACCTGTATAGATAAGTTGACCGATATAATTTGTTATTTGACTTCAGCAAAACTACCAAGTCCTTATCACTTTGATGAAGAGGGGGAGGTGTTTTTGATCACCAAGACGATCAGTTTTGAAGATGTGATGAATGTGTCTTTTAATCAAATTCGCCAATATGGAAAAGATGCTCCAGCAGTTATTATAAGATTGATGGAGGCAATGCTCACCATTTATAATTTTTCGAAGAATGAGGAACAAAGAAAGATTGTTAAGAAACATGCCCGAATGATCATGCATTTAGGGAAGGAGAGTTTTGTGGAAGAAAATGACATAGATGATTTGAGGGCAAGGTATGAGCAACTTATTTAGTGTAATGATTGATCTATTAAAAGTTTACCGTCGTGAAGGATAATTTCTCAGGACACGCATCGGATTACAGGAAGTTCCGTCCAGCATATCCAGATGAACTCTATGAGTTTATACTTTCTAAGGTTTCAAGCAGATCTGCAGCATGGGATTGTGGAACCGGGAATGGTCAGGTAGCAGTAAAGTTAGCTGATTATTTTGAAAGTGTTGAAGCTACAGATATCAGTGCCCAGCAATTGGCCTTAGCCCCTCAAAGAAATAATATTGTTTATAGTTTGAGGTCTGCAGAAGAGAGTGGGTTTGCAGATAATAGTTTTGATCTGATTACCGTGGCACAGGCTGTTCATTGGTTTCAATTCGAAAAGTTTTTTAATGAAGTCAAAAGAAGCTTAAAATCCCGAGGAATTATAGCTTTGATAGGATATGGATTGGTTCAGTTGGAGGGAGGAGAAAAGCACCTTGGCAATTTATATGAAAACATCCTAGGAAATTACTGGGACCTCGAAAGAAAATATATTGAACAAAACTATGAAGGTATTCCCTTTGATTTTGGGATTATCCGGTCTCCTGAACTAAGTATGGAATATCATTGGACCTTTGATCAGTTTATGGGGTATTTAAATACTTGGTCAGCGGTTAAACATTATGAAAGGGCTCACAGGGAAAGTCCTCTGGCTTTGGTAAAGGAGCAATTTCAGGAACTTTGGGACAATCAGGAAAAGGTCAAACTTAAATTCCCTATTATCTTGAGAGTAGGTGTTAATCATTAGTTGTATTTTTTCCTGAAAAACTTAGGGCAAATGCCTTTTTGGTGTTGAGTTTGTTGGTCTATCTTTGGGGTTTTGTTATTTTTTCAACAGATAATTCATTTTATTATTTATTAGTTGGCCTAACTGTTTTAATTTTATGGCATGTCTAAGGAGCAAGAGAATTTGTCACCTTTTTTGGCTGATTTGGCCAAAGAATTAACCGGTGAATTATATTACGATCAATTGATGAAAACCCTTTATGCCACTGATGCATCGGTATATAGGGAATTACCTTTGGCGGTAGCGATGCCGAAAACCAAAGAAGATATTAAAAAGCTTATCCATTTTGCGAATAGCCATAAAACATCTTTGATTCCAAGAACAGCAGGGACTTCCCTCGCTGGCCAATGTGTGGGAGATGGTATTGTGGTGGATGTTTCAAAGCACTTTACCCAAATTTTAGAATTAAATAAGGAGGAAGGCTGGGTGCGCGTGCAACCAGGTGTAGTGAGGGATGAGCTGAATGCATTTTTGAAACCTCATGGTTTGTTTTTTAGCCCCGTTACATCGACAGCCAATCGGGCAATGATTGGTGGGATGGTTGGAAATAATTCATGCGGAACGACATCTATTATTTATGGTTCCACCCGAGAACACACTTTGGAACTCCATACGATTCTCAGTGATGGTTCAGAAGCTACTTTCGGGAAAATATCCAAAGAGGAATTTGAGCAGAAATGCAGTCAAAATGATCTTGAAGGTAATCTTTATAAGAAGGCCTTTGAGGAATTAAGTGTAGAAAAGCATCAGGAAAACATCCGTAAGGAGTTTCCTAAATCCAGTATCCAAAGGAGAAATACAGGATATGCGGTGGACTATTTGTTGGAAACTGAAGTTTTCTCGGATACAGATACGGAATTTGATTTCTGTAAGTTGCTGTGTGGGTCTGAAGGGACTTTGGCTTTTACTACGGAGATCAAAATTCATGTTGATCCACTTCCAGATCCAAAAGATGTGGTAGTAGCGGCACATTTTGAAAGTATACATGCTTGTATGAAGGCCACTCAGCTGGCCATGAAATATCATCCTACAGCCTGTGAGATGATGGATAAAATTATCCTCGATTGTACAAAAGAAAATATTGAACAAAGCAAGAACCGGTATTTTGTGGAAGGTGATCCAGAGGGAATTCTAATGATTGAATTCAGGGGGCAAACAGAAGAGGATGCCTTGAAGGATGCCCAAAAGATGATAGATGGGATGAAAGCAGCAGGATTAGGTTATGCTTTTCCAATCATTACAGGTGACAGAACCAAAAATGTTTGGGCGCTGAGAAGTGCTGGACTAGGTTTATTGGCTAATATTCCAGGAGATAAAAAGGCTGTGGCCTGTATTGAAGATACGGCTGTGGATATTGATGATTTGGCGGATTTTATTGATGAATTTGGCGAGATCATGAAAGGATTTGGCCAGAAGCCAGTGCATTATGCCCATGCCGGTGCTGGGGAAATCCACCTTCGACCTATCTTGGATTTGAAAAAGTCAGAGGATGTGAAGGATTTTTATAAAATTACCGAAGCCGTAGCCAAGTTGGTGAAAAAATATGATGGTTCCTTGAGTGGTGAGCACGGAGATGGAAGGGTAAGGGCTGCTTTTATACCGATTATGGTGGGAGAAGAGAACTATCAGTTGTTCAGGAGAATTAAAAAATCCTGGGATCCCAATAATATTTTCAATCCAGGTAAAATAGTGGATACTGCTCCTATGAACAGTTTCTTACGCTATGAGCCAGATATGGTCACACCTGAATTTGACACGGCCATGGATTTTGGTCATGTAGGTGGAATCCTGAGGGCTGCTGAAAAATGCAATGGCTCTGGTGATTGCCGTAAACTGCCTATTTCTGGTGGTACCATGTGCCCTAGTTATATGGCTACCAGAAATGAAAAAGATACTACAAGAGGAAGGGCAAATACTTTAAGGGAATTTTTGACCAAGAATACTAAAGAGAATCCTTTTGACCATCCAGAGGTGAAGGAGGTGATGGACCTTTGCCTTTCCTGTAAGGGCTGTACTTCTGAATGCCCCTCTAATGTGGACATGGCCAGCCTAAAGGCAGAATTCCTTTACCAATATCAAAAGACCAATGGAGTGCCTTTGCGAAGTAAGGCATTTGCATATATCAATAATCTCAATGAGCTTGGCAGCTTGGTGCCTGGATTGACAAACTTCATGATGACCAACAAGTCAACTGGTGGAATGATGAAGAAAATCCTAGGTGTGGCAGAGCAAAGATCATTGCCCACCATTTCCAAGGTGAATTTGAGAAAATGGTACAAAAAGCATTACAGTAATTTGCCAGTAGCAGAAAAGTCCAATGGCCGAGTAAATTTCTTCTGTGATGAATTTACCAATTTCAATGATACAGCAATAGGGATCAAGGCGATCAAATTATTGCATCATTTAGGTTATGAGGTAGTCATGAGGGAACATCCAGAAAGTGGTCGTGGCGCGATCTCTAAAGGTTTATTGGATCATGCCAAAAATTTGGCAAACAAAAATGTAGCGGTTTTCAAAGATGTGGTCAACATTGATGAACCATTGGTGGGTGTAGAGCCATCGGCCATTTTAAGTTTTAAGGATGAATATCCTAGGTTGGTGAAAACTGAATTGGTTGAAGCTGCCAAAAAGCTGAAGCAAAACAGCATGATGGTAGATGAATTCCTGGCCAAGGAAGTTATGAGAGGAAAAATCACAGCGGATCAGTTTACCAAGGAAAGCAAGAAAGTATTGCTTCATGGGCATTGTCATCAAAAGTCGCTGAGTTCTGTGAACTTTACGCAGAAATTATTGACTTTGCCTGAAAACTATACCCTAGAAACTATTCCGTCTGGTTGCTGTGGCATGGCAGGTTCCTTTGGCTATGAGGAAGAACATTATGAAGTGAGTATGAAGGTAGGGGAGATGGTATTATTCCCAACGGTCAGAAAGGCTACAGAGGATACCATAGTGGCAGCACCAGGAACGAGTTGTAGGCACCAGATTGCTGATGGTACAGGAAGGAAAGCGCAGCATCCGGTGGAGGTACTGTTTGAGGCAGCAGGATTAAAATAAAATGTTTAATGGTTGGCAGCTACCTATTCAGCTGTCAACCATTATTTTACTTTTTGAATTTTTGGTCGAATATTTGATGATGAACAATAAGTTGTATTTATAATTCATCTCCAAGATATATACCTTCACTTTTTAGGTTTATATTTGCACTTTTAAAGGAAAAAGTTGATGCCAAAATTAATCCGTGTAACCACCGTTCCCCTCTCTCTGAAATTGTTGCTTTCAGGTCAAATGAAGTATCTGAAAGATGCTGGCTGGGAGGTGTTGATGGTAAGTGCTGATGGAAAGGAAGTTAATGAGATTAAGCGAAAAGAGGGCTGTGAACATGTTATCATTCCTTTCAGTAGAAAAATCACACCAATACATGATTTAATTTGTCTTTGGAAATTAATTCAACTTTTTAAGCAAGAGCGACCTGATGTGGTTCATACACATACCCCCAAGGCAGGTTTGCTCGGAATGATTGCGTCAAAGTTTGCAGGGGTGAAAGTCCGTATACATACTGTGGCGGGGATGCCCTATGTGGTGACAAAAGATAGCAAGCGCAAGCTTTTGGAGACCATGGAAAAGTGGACCTTTAGCAATGCTAACCATGTTTGGCCCAATGCCCATTCACTGAAAGACCTGATTTTGAAAGAAAAGCTCAGCAAGCCAGAAAAGGTAGAGGTTCTAGGAGATGGTTCTTCTAATGGAGTGGACCTGGAAAGGTTTAATCGTGATAATTTAAAGGAAAATCACTTGGTTGCCGCAACCATGCGGGTGATGCCCGGTGAGAATGATTTTATCATTTTGGCAGTAGGAAGATTGGTGAAGGACAAGGGGATAGAAGAACTGGTAAATGCTTTTTTAAACTCCAAGATTATCAATCAATCCAAACTGGTGCTGTTGGGAGATTTTGAGCAAGATCTTAATCCACTGGAAGAAGATATTATCCGTAAGATCGAAGATCATCCAAGAATTGTGCAAGTAAACTGGTCAGATCATGTGGAGCATTATATGGCCATTTCTGATGTGCTAGTCCATGCCTCACATAGGGAAGGGTTTCCAAATGTATTATTGGAAGCAGGAGCCATGCAATTGCCGATTATCTGCTCAGATATCATGGGGAATAGTGATATTGTGACCAATAAGAAAACTGGATTGGTATTTCCTGTAAAGGACAAAGGAGTCCTTAAGGAAGCCCTTGAGTTTGCCTTTGTAAAAAGAGAGGCAATGCAAACATTGGCAGATCACCTTTATGTTGAAGTGACGGCAAAGTATGATCGAAAAAAAATGCATGCATTGATTTTAGAAAAGTACCGTGAATTGACTGCCAAGTAGCCTTTTGTACCAGAGGGCAATCTCGCGTAAAAGCTTATATTTGTTTCATGGAAGAGAGCAAAAAGGTACTCATCATTACTTATTATTGGCCCCCCAGTGCAGGTTCTGGTGTACAACGTTGGCTGAAATTTGCCAAGTTTTTACCTGAATACGGTTGGGAACCTGTGATTTTTACCCCTGAAAATCCAGATTTTGAACTTAAGGACGAAACCATGCTTAAGGAAATATCTCCCAATTGGGAGGTGATAAAGTTCCCTATTTGGGAACCTTATGGAGTATTTAGGTTTCTAAAAAAGAGGAAAAATGGAAGGGCAGCGGATCCATCCAAGTTGATGGAAAAGCGGAATAAAAACTGGTTTGATCAGACTTCCATGTGGTTGCGTGCCAATGCCATGATTCCTGATCCTAGGGTGTTTTGGGTAAAGCCTTCGGTGAATTATTTATTAGATATACTGGAAAAGAATAATATTCAAGCCATCATCACAACAGGGCCGCCTCATAGTATGCACCTAATAGGAAGGGATTTGAAGCGAAAATCAGGTTTGCCCTGGATTGCAGATTTTAGGGATCCTTGGTCCACATGGGAGTTTTTGGATACATTGCCCATGATGAAGACCATTCGTAGGAGGCATGAGCGCTTGGAGAGATCTGTATTTAGGGAGGCAGATAATGTGGTGACCATTTCCCCTACTTTTCAGGAAGAGATTGCCAAGATTGCCAACAGGGAAATTGATCTAATCACCAATGGTTTTGATACTGCAGATTTGCCAGACAGTTTTAATAAGCAAAAACGCAGGGAAACTGTTTTTGAGATTGTATATACCGGGATTATTGATTCCATCAGAAATCCAATACCATTTCTTAAGGCTTTTAAAGGAGCTTTTGAAGGAAAGAAGCAAGCTGTAAAATTGACTTTTGTTGGCAGGGTAAGTGATAAGGTGACCCAATTTATTAAAAAGGATTCTTGGCTAAATGAAAGGGTAGAGTTTCCAGGGTATTTGCCTCATGAAAAGGTCTTTGATTTCTATGAAAAAGCAGATATGCTTTTATTAATCCTGACCAATACTAAAAATGCTAAAGGAAATATCCCTGGTAAATTATTCGAATATATAGCCACAGGAAGATGTATCGTGGCATTGGGAGATCCAGCAGGTGATGCGAGCCAAATTATTCAGGAAGCAGGGGCAGGCAAAGTGTTTTCTCATGAATCTGTAAGGAGCATTCAGCGATTTTTAGAAGATCACGTAGAGTCTGATGTTGGAAAAGCTAAAGAGCGAGATATAAGCAGGTTTGAAAGAAAAACATTGACCAAAAAACTAGCAAAATTACTTGATGAAAAAATCAATACCCTTTCTTGAGCTTGCAAGCATGCATGCGGATTTGGCTGATGAGCTGAAATCAAAGTTTGCTGAGATGCTTCAAAAGGGGATTTTCTCTGCAGGAACTGAGGTAGAGGAGTTGGAAAGAAGTCTCGCTGGATTTTTGAAAATGCCGCATGCCATTGCTTGTGCCAATGGTACAGATGCTTTGGAATTGGCATTGCGGGCCTTGGGAATAGGGGATGGGGATGAGGTGATCGTACCTGCCATGACCTGGGTTTCTACTGCTGAAGTGGTTAAAATGGTGGGGGCTGAACTGATTTTTTGCGATGTGGATTCCGATGGTCTAATCAATATTGACCAAATGGAAAGGATGATCACCAAAAGGACCAAGGCTGTCATACCTGTCCACCTTTATGGGAAAATGGTAAATATGGAAAGGTTGCTTGCCATTACCAGGTCGAAAGGTGTCAAAGTTGTGGAAGATGCCGCTCAGGCATTTGGTGCTTTTCAAAATGGTATTAGTGCTGGAGCCTTTGGCGATATTGGTTGTTTTAGTTTTTATCCAACCAAAAACTTAGGCGCTTTAGGGGAAGCAGGCCTTATGTTGACTGCTGATGATACTCATTCAAGAAAATTAAGGTTATTATTGACACATGGTCAACCTGAAAGGGATATACATGAATTGATAGGCAGGAACAGTAGAATTGATACTTTGCAGGCTGGTTTTTTGAATGTGAAGTTGGATTATTTATTACCATGGCAGCAAAAAAGAAAGCAACTTGCCGAGGTTTATTTGGAGCATCTGCAACATCTTAAGGGAATTATAGTACCTAAGGGGATTTTAAAAGATGATCATAATGCCCATCTATTTACTATAAGGCTGGAAGAAAGGGATAAGCTAAAAGCTTTTCTGGCAGATCAGGGAATAAGTACTGCCATTCATTATCCTATGGCGGTTTCAGCTACTCCCGCTTTTAATGGATATGGGGATTTTCCCATGGCCAATGCGTTGGCCCGAACGACACTTTCTCTACCCCTTCATCCCTATTTGGGAGAAAAAGAGGTAAGGCGGGTTTGCGAAGCGATTCATGAGTTTTTTCGATAGTGAATTTCAAGGTCATCAGTATTTTGTGACCTAGGTCACTGTTTTGAAGTGAGCTATTTTGTACTTTAAGCTTAAATCAAACCAAAACTAAAACCATGACTTATTTCTTTAATAAAACGCTTCAAAACACCAGCTTTGATAAGGTGATAGACCATGTAACCGATGCCCTGAAAGCAGAAGGCTTTGGAGTCCTTACAGATATAGATGTAAAAGCCACTTTCAAAAAAAAGCTGGATGTTGACTTTAGGAATTATCGCATTCTGGGAGCCTGTAATCCTAATTTTGCACATAAAGCGATAGGTGCAGAGGATAAAATTGGGGTATTTTTACCCTGCAATGTTGTGGTTCAGGAATTGGAAAATGGCAATGTAGAAGTGGCAGCTGTGGATCCAATAGCTTCCATGTCAACAGTGGAAAATCCTGAACTTGGTGAAATAGCAGGTCAGGTGCAAGAAAGTTTGAAAAGGGTTGTGGCTGGACTTTAAGATATAATGAAATTTAGAGCCTAAGTGTCAAAGCTTAGGCTTTTATTTTATCGCAAATTTCTTCAAATATTTATCCATTACCACATTAAAGTCCGGTGAGCATTTTGAGAGATAAACAGTTGGGATATAAAGAGCGAGTACAATGACACCTTTAATTAGCAGATTAAGATAAATATTGTCGATGTTTGGCACTAGATCAATGATTAACCAAGTAATTCCAATAATGGCCAATGTTTTGAGACTCTCCCAGGAAAATGGTGACAAATTGTATTTGTTTCTTAGGAACCAATAACGCATACCATTGATCAAGATCATACTGATAAGTGAAGCCATGGCAGCTCCTACAACCCCCATTTTGGGGATTAATAGATAGTTGGAAAGTATCAATAGGGCTAAAGTCAGGAAGCCCATAAATAGGTTATAATAATAATGCTTTGAAACAGCTATGATCTGGTAATTGACTGAAGTTATATTGTCCACCAGTTGTGCCAATGCGGTGAATAGCAGCACAGGCAGTGCGAGGGCATAGCTTTCTCCTAAATAGCCCCCTATGCTGTAGCGGTTACCCCAGACACAAAGGAAGATCAGGCCTCCAATGACCAATAAGGTTTGACTACTTTTGCGGTAAATATTCTGGATATTGGCATAATCTCCTTCGGCCATGGATTCAGAAATGGTCACGATGGAGACTCTTCTGATGGCCTTAGCAGGAACACTGATTACGACTCCAAAAAAGAATAAGGTTGTATAAATCCCCACAGCATCCTCACCAATTAGCCATTGGATCATATAACTGTCTATATACAGTATAAGTCCTCCACTTAAAATTTCAAGAACCCCAGAAGACGAAATACCAGCGATATTGCGTTTTTCAGACTGGGTAAAGGGGCCTGGCTTGCCCAGAGTAAATGCTTTTGTTCTTTTCAGAAAGAGGAATGAGATCATTACGGGTATAAAAAAAATGGCCAAATTGAAATAAATCAGCTGTTGGAAATCCATCCATTGGAAATAAAAAATTATTAAACCAATTATAGGAAGGAACTTTTGAATGACGCTGTCGGCAAAAACACCCGGCAAAGGTTGATGATTGGTACGGAGATAGGCATCTAGGATATACTGGAAAACCCTAAAGCCAATGACCACTAATATCCCCCAATAGAAGGTACCATTATAATGGAATCCCTCAAATCCTCCGTCCTGCGTTTGGAAGATAAAGTCCTTAGTCGCTAAAAATGTAGGGATGGCCAATAATGTTCCCACCAATCCCACCAAAAGGGAAAATGTAATAAAGCTCTTTTTCTTTTCCGGTTTGTTTTTGAATTCCGGCACCATTTTTAAAGTGGTCAGGTTGGTGCCTAAGGTGAAGATGGAGGCAAATAAGGCAGTGGTGTTCAAAACCAATTGCAGCAGACCAATTTCTCCTTCAGTTAATATTTTGGGGCGCAGTAGGGCAGAACCAACAAAACCTATCAGGATTCCTGCATAGGCAATGATAGTAGTTTGAGAAGATTGTTTCCTGATGATCCCCATATTCTACGGTTTGATCCAAAAAGTGGTATCTGAAAGTCCTGTAGTACAGGTAAAATATTCCCAATCTTCAAGTACTTTAAATGCTAACTGATAACTCGGTCGATCAGAATTGTCCAAAATCATTAAGCCTCCGGATTTTAACTTGTCAATAGAATTGAGTAGACAAGCCACCCTAGCCCGTCCATCTACTAATATGAAATCAAAATAATCATTTTCAAATTCATTGGCTATATGAAAATATTTCCAGAACTGCGGTTTGAAGGAGTAGTCCCCAGCCTTTAAATTAAAGGTTTCAAAGAATAAGGGTAATTCCTTGGTACGAAAACTTGGATCCTCAGCAATAAATCGATAATCGATATTATTTAGCTGGTTTTCTTTGAACCATTTTGAAACATGCTCAAACCAGCCTTGGTGATGTTCAACACTTACCAGTTTCTCTATCCTTTGGGCAAAGAATTTGGAACTGGCCCCACTGCCAAACTCCAGACCAATCATGTCTTTTTTTAACCATCCTTTGAGAAAATTCACTGCAGAAGGAGCAAACCATGGTGTAGGCTTGTTCCACCAGCGGAAGGTATAAAATATCCCTTTGATCAAAGGCCTGCATATCCGATAACGGAGGTATTCCAGTCCATCACTTTTATTCCGTTTCCAATTTTTGTTGGGTAGGATACTGTCGTTTTGTGCTTTTTTGAGTTGCTGAATGATTGGATTTGCCATGCTTTGGGAGTAGCCCTTCAATTTTGTGATCAAACTTATAAAAAATCGGTTTATTTACCGCTGATCTTTTGAAAGATGTTTTTCCAGCGGTAAGAACGGATAAACTTTCCTTCCTCTTTACTGACAACTGGTACGGTATTGCCATATGCAGCTTTAATATAACCAATCATGCTGTCCAATAGGTAAAGCGGTTTTTTTTGTTTGATGCTTACCTTAGCCATTGAAAGGAATGCGATGCCTAGTCCATAACGCATTTTGTACATGGCCTGTCCTTGCATATATTTGGCCTTTTTGGAATATGAAGACCCTGTTGGTCGGAGGTGCTTAACTTTAAGGTCTGGAAGGGTAATGACATCAAAACCATGGTATCTACAAAGCAGTTCATCGATGGTGTCCCAACCAATACTACAACGTAATCCATTCATTTGCTCAAAAAGTGCCTTAGAGTAGGATTTAAAGGCTCCTCGGACATGATCCTTGCCCATTGGATGGTTCAATTTCCATTCTCCAACTTCCATTTCATAGGCAAAACCACCTACCACTCCTGCCTTTGGGTGAGTTTCGAATACCTCTGCTATAGTTTTAAAATATTCTTTGGGAAGGATGAGGTCGGCATCTAGTTTGACTATAAAGTCATAACCTTTCTCAAGGGCTTTGTACCCCTTATCAAAAGCTGAAATAACTTTACTGCCCGGTAATCTAGAGGCTTCGGTCTGACTGTTTACCTTGGAGATCCAAGGGAATTTGGCCATATACTCCTCAATTATTTTTTCCGTATTATCGGTGGAATGGTCATTAACAATGACTGTTTGAGAAGGGAGCAAAGATTGCTGAGCCAATGAATCTAATAATCCCGGTAAAAACTGCGCTTCATTGTGCGCAGGAATGATAACACTGTATTTTAGCATAAAGTTGGTCGGCGCTGCCTAATTACATCAGCAAATTCATCAGGTTAAATTGCAGCTTTTCCTTTTTGAGCGCCCATTTCTTTTTAGGAGTAGGAGCGTTCAATGTTTTAAGTGATTTGAATATAAAATACTGGAAATCATTTTCTTCATAAAAAACAGAGTAGGGCATACTTTGTTCCAAGTAAAAGCCATTGTCTGTAATACTTTTTATCAAATCACCTATATTGACTACGGGTTCAATAAACTGTAGTGATTCAGGATCATTATCGGCTCTCCAAGTTGAAAATTCAGGAGTAGGCAGATTGATGAATATGACGGAATCTTGATGGGAATGACGTCTGATTCCCTCAAAAATTCTAAAATGACGGTCCCTGGAAACTTGCTGTAAAATTTCGGAGATAACAAAAAAGTCATAGGTGTTCCCTTTGCTTTCATAGGCCTTCATTTCCGCGATTTTAAAGCTTAGGTTTTGCTGATCTTTCCAGCGTTCTTGAGCTTTTTCAATGCTTTTTGGGCTGATATCTATGCCCAGAACATGACCGTTTTTGGTTTTTTGGGCGATCAAGTGGCTGAGTTCTCCCAAACCACAGCCTATTTCTAAAACACTATGGTCTGATTTTAATCCTGCACCTAGCAATTTCTCCAAAATATGCAGGTAGCCAATATCGAATTCCTCTTTTTTGGGATTATCATCAAAACGGTCGTAGTAACTGAAATACTTATCTTTCTCTTCCATATTTGGGTTGATTTGTATACGGCAGTACTATTCCTGCTAGTAACAGTAATATAATAAAATATTGGGAAGATACTGCTATAAAAGAACCCTGATAATAGGACTTCGGTTCAAATTTGAAGGTGATTTCCGATTCCCCTTGCGGTACCATCATTCCTCTTAACAAATAGTTTGTACGGATAATATCTGCTGATTCCCCATTGACCCTAGCTGTCCAACCTGCAGGATAGTAAATCTCTGAGAAAACTACTAGGCCTGCTTTACTGGCATTGACAGCATATTTCAGCTCGTTAGGCTTGTAATTCACTAGCTTGACAGATCCTGCGCCAGCTTTTGCCTCAAACTCGGTTGTGTTGACTGTAGCTTGGATTTTTGTGTCCATATTTGAAAGAACCTTTATTTCTTCCTCATTAGAATTTACAGGGATGATTTCAGAAGGGAACCAAGCAGGGCCGTTGGCTTCGGGATTTTGGAATACCGCATTTTCAGCTTGGCCAGCAATAATATATTTCGTGTTCAGCATATTTGCTGCTTTTAGAATTTGATAATCAAAATCACCTTCTTGAGCTTTTTGTACAAACTGGCCAATTTCCCCTTGCAATATCCTGTCGATAAGGTCCTGGTACCTTCGCATTTTAGCTCCATGGTATCCTCCGATGCTATTGAACCTATAACTGGTCCTGGCTTCTTGGAAAGTATTTTGTAAGTTGAGCACTCGGAAATAGCCCTTGTCCTGCATGATTTTTTTATCTGCCCCATTTGGAGCAAAATATGTTTCACTAGGATTTTTTCTTAGGGAACCATCGTTAAGATAGCGTTTGTTGACCGTCCAGACATCAGCAATGACCATAACGGATATTCCCAAAGTGGCGTATAAATAGCTTGTTTTTTTCTTGATGGCCAAGTAAATCAAAAGGCCACTGGCGGTAATAAAGGCCAAGCTTCTCAGGGCATCTTTTTGCAATAGGGCTTTTCTATCAGCTCTTAATGCTTTGGTCAGCCATTCTGGGAAATTGGCATCTCCAGCTCCCTTGAAACCAAAAGCTCCAGCTAATAAAATCAGGATCAGTGTTAAGCCACCAACAATGGCTAAGGCAATTAAAAATCCTTTTAATTTTTTCTTTTGGTCCTGCTCGGCAAAAAGATTCTCCAATCCGATACAGCCTAAGACTGGAATGGCAAATAGAGTGATTCCAAGTGCCATCGAAACTGCCCTGAACTTATTATAGCCAGGCAATAGGTCAAATAAGGTGTAATTGAACCAAGCTAGGTTTTTTCCCCAAGCCAACATAAGAGACACTATGGTGATTGCAACAAAAATATTTCTGTACCTTTTTGGAGCGTAAATGATTCCTATCACAAATAAAAAGACCATAATAATACTTCCATAAATAGGTCCGCCCGTGAAAGGCTGGTCTCCCCAGTAGGTCGGGGCGCCCTTGATGAAATTGTTTAACTGAGCACCAGATACACCATTTTGTTGTAGGGCCTTTTCAGTATCGGAGCCTTCGCCAAGGTCTTCTTGACTGGCGCCCCCAGAGAAATTAGGAGCCAAAAGGGTCAATGATTCCAGTTTGCCTTGCGACCAACTGAAGGCATATTCTTTGCTCAGCCCACTTTCATTTTGTGTATTGCTTTCTAATGTCTTTTCACCTCGGATGGAGTAGTCTCCATATTCTAAAATCGAAATTAATCGATTGGCATTTCCAGCTCCTGAAAGGACACCTGCCAAAACCAAAAGTCCGGCAATTTTCCCAAATTCGGCCAAGCTTTTTTCTTTACTGTAATAAACCAATTGTCCTATTCCATAGATAAGGATTACAATTAGGGTATAATAAGTGATTTGTAAGTGGTTAAAACGAATTTGCAACATTAAAGCTAAAGCAGTGATGGCGAAGCCTAATGTCTTTTTGCCACTGAAGGCCATATGAATTCCTGCGAGAATAAGTGGAATCAGGCATATGGCCCAAATTTTAGCATTATGACCAGCTTCGAGACTGAGCATATTAAAGGTGTTGAATGCAAAAGCCCAGGCCCCCATTACAGATATTTCAGGTCTGACTTTAAAACAAAGCAAAAGGATATACATGCCAAGCATCCCAAAGAAAAGTCCATTGATTGGATGGGGTAGTCCCAAGGTTAGTACGGAGATTACAGCTCTGGAAATATCACCTGGGTATTCAGTATTAATCAGGTAGGCAGGCATTCCTCCAAACATGCGGTTGGTCCAAAGGGCCTCCTCACCGGTTTCCTCACGAAAATCCAATACCTCTTTCGCAGAACCTTCCCATTGGAGGATGTCATTTTGGAAAATCATTTTCCCATCGAATAGGATTGGGGAAAAGTATAAAACAACGAGGGTATAAAAAGAAACGATTCCTAAGAGGTGAGGCAAAACCTCTTTTTTAAAATTAATTTGCATGCTGCTAATTTGGTTATCCCTATTTTAAAACGATGTGCAAATTAAAAATTAATGGGGATTTCTAATAAGGAAAACAATGGAGAAGTTGGCCTTTATTTGGTGTTGATTTAATAAAATAGGAGTGTCGTATGGAGTAAATAGCAAGAACAGCCAGAATTGATAGTGTTCAGTTGATGATTATGATCGGAAGGTATTAATTACAGAACGATTAATACCTTCCGGTTTGAAGCTTTGGTTGAGAATTAGGCATTAGAAAATTTAAACAGCTTTTCTGTAATTTCATCCAGCTGCTCATCGACTTCACTTTTGGAGATATAACTTAATGCATCTTCTTTTAATTTAGTCATGTTTTCAATTGATCCATTATCCATAGCTGTATCTGCTTGAATGAGTATAGGCTCTAAACGGTAGTAATCTTTTTGATCCTTGGCACTGAGTGTTTTATAGATTTGGTCTAGGTGATGGTGCACAGTTTTAGCATTTCCAGACATCATGATTTCAATAATAGGTTTTATCCAACCGACCGCACCCCAATCTTTAGCTTTTTTATATTCATATTTTTGACTAGTGCTACCCGTTCCAAGTGAAACAATCATCATATCCTTAGCAGTAGGAAGGTGATCTATGCCATCAAAATTCATCGTCCGGACTTCGGAGTATGCCACCAATGCCGGGTTATTTACAAAAACTCCACCATCAATCAGTGGATAGGGTGTTCCCAAATTGTTTTTTATCCTTGCAGTTTCGAAGTAGGTAGGAGCTGCAGAGGTTGACCGGGCGACATCTTTTACCTTATAATTAAATATGTCTTTTTGGGCTTTGTGCTGCTTAAAAAAATGTGGTTTCCCATTTCTAATATCATAGGAACTGATAATGCAGGGTTTTAAGAGTTGGGATAGCTCGGTTTCCAAAAAGGTATCATTTAGTGCCTCCTCCAATTCGCTGGCGTCGAATTTCTCATCTAATATTCCTGCACCACTTTTAATTTTCTGCCATTTGCTCACATCAAAAATTTCATCCCCACGGTCCAAATAAATATTTACAGCTTGATCTGCGGTTAGTTTGGGACGATTTTCTTCATTTGGTGTCAAATAGGCCAAAGTAAGGATGCCACCTGTACTGGTGCCCGCCAAAAAGTCAAACATATCAGATAATCTTAGCGTTTCATCCTTACCCTTCTTTTGGATTTTTTTCTCTAGTTGGCTGAGGACCACTCCGGGTAAAATCCCGCGAATCCCACCGCCATCAATGGATAATATTCTTACTTTTCTCATGTGTATTGTGGTTTATTGTGCGTGTAAAAAACTTTCAAAAATTGACTTGGTTATAGGTATAATACCTAGGTTATTGAATTATTGTTGATTCAAGAAACTTGACCCAATTGGACCTTTATTAAAGGTTAAGACTTGATTATAAAATCATTTCCTATAGAGTTTTAATCAGAAAATGAATCGTCTTTCGAGGATTATCCTCGGAGAATTAATGCGGATAAATTCAATGAATTATGATGATCTAAAATAGGGAAAATATTTGTAATTCGCTGATATTGATAGGGAAATGATGTTTTGGGTTCCTTCTTATTGGTCCAATTAAAACATTTGGGTTTATTATCTGTTTTAAAAAAAAATCAAAGAATCCCATTGGTTTGTAAAGGAGTTAAATGCCTTGGTGAACTAATTATAAATTTTTAAATTATAGAAGAATATAAAAAAGTACTGTTTAAAAATTCAATCTATTCATCGTCTTTTTAGATCATTATTTACTTAAAAAATCATTAGAAATGGAAAATAGCATGAAGCCCAATACCTCCTCAAATGGCTCTAACGGAGAAAGTAAATGCCCATTTATTGGTGGAACCTTAAATCAGGCTGCAGGTGGCGGAACCAGAAACCGTGATTGGTGGCCCAACCAGTTGAATTTGAGTATCCTTCGTCAACATTCTTTCTTGTCCAATCCTATGGAGGGAGATTTTAATTATGCCGAGGAGTTTAAAAAACTTGATTTAAAGCAGGTTAAGGAAGATTTGTTTGAATTGATGACCGACTCCCAGGATTGGTGGCCTGCAGATTATGGGCATTATGGACCGTTTTTTATTAGAATGGCTTGGCACAGTGCAGGAACTTATCGTATTTCTGATGGTCGTGGAGGTGGAGGTTCTGGATCTCAGCGATTTGCCCCATTAAACAGTTGGCCTGATAATGCTAATCTCGACAAGGCACGTCTTTTATTATGGCCTGTAAAACAAAAGTATGGAAAGAAAATTTCTTGGGCTGACCTAATGATCTTGGCCGGTAATTGTGCTTTGGAGTCTATGGGACTAAAAACTTTTGGCTTTGGTGGAGGTAGAGAGGATGTTTGGGAACCTGAGGAGGATATCTACTGGGGATCTGAAGGTGAATGGATGGGGGATAAGGATAGATATAGTGGTGGAAAAGGTAGAGAACTGGAAAATCCTTTGGGTGCTACCCATATGGGATTAATATATGTGAATCCTGAAGGACCGGAAGGAAAACCTGATCCTGTAGCGGCAGCCCATGATATCAGAGAAACTTTTGGGCGGATGGCCATGAATGATGAAGAAACGGTGGCTTTGATTGCAGGAGGTCATACATTTGGAAAAACTCATGGGGCTGGTGATGTAGAAAAATATGTAGGACCAGAACCAGCTGGGGCTTCCATTGAAGAAATGGGCTTGGGTTGGAAAAATCGCATGGGCAGTGGAAAAGGTGTTGATACGATTACATCAGGTCTAGAAGGTGCCTGGACGAGCACTCCGACCCAATGGAGTAATAGTTATTTTGAAAATCTATTTGGTTATGAATGGGAGTTGACCAAGAGTCCAGCTGGCGCTTACCAGTGGAAGCCAAAAGATAATGGGGGGGCTGGTACCATTCCTGATGCACATGACCCTTCCATTAAGCATGCTCCATTTATGCTGACTACAGACCTGTCGCTAAGAATGGACCCTATTTATGAGCCTATCTCAAGGAGGTTTTATGAAAATCCAGAAGAGTTTGCGGATGCATTTGCTAGGGCTTGGTATAAATTAACGCATAGGGATATGGGACCTGTAGAACGATACCTTGGTCCTGAAGTTCCTAGTGAGGAACTTCTATGGCAAGACCCTATTCCTGCAGTTACACATAAATTGGTGGATGATAAGGATATTGCCGAACTCAAAAGTAAAATTTTGGATTCAGGATTGAAGGTTTCCGAATTGGTAGCTACAGCTTGGGCTTCTGCTTCTACTTTCCGTGGTTCAGATAAGCGTGGTGGAGCAAATGGTGCACATATTAGATTGGCCCCTCAGAAGGACTGGGAAGTAAATAATCCTTCCCAGCTTTCTAAGGTTTTGGCAAAGTTGGAGGTAATTCAAGAAAGCTTTAATAGTGCTCAAAGTGATGGTAAGCAAGTTTCTATGGCTGATTTGATTGTTTTGGCAGGTTGTGCAGGCGTAGAAAAGGCAGCAAAAGCTGCGGGTAATGAAGTAAAAGTTCCTTTTACACCAGGTCGTGGAGATGCGAGTCAAGAACAAACTGATGTAGAATCATTTGCTGCACTGGAACCAGGTTCTGATGGATTTAGGAATTATTATAATAAGACACATAGGGCATCAGCTGAGGAGATGTTGGTAGACCGTGCCCAATTGTTGACACTGACAGCACCGGAAATGACCGTGCTTGTAGGAGGATTACGTGTTCTTAATACGAATTATGATGGTTCCAATAATGGAGTCTTTACCAAAAGACCTGAAGTGTTGAGCAATGATTATTTCATCAATTTATTGGATATGGGGACTACATGGAAGTCCACCTCGGATGCTCAAGACTTGTTTGAGGGTAGTGATCGCAAGACTGGTGAAGTCAAATGGACAGGGACAAGGGTTGATCTGATTTTTGGCTCAAATTCTGAATTAAGGGCATTGGCTGAAGTTTATGGATATAAAGATGGTCAAGAAAAATTTGTTAAAGACTTTGTTGCCGCTTGGTCCAAGGTAATGGATCTGGATCGTTTCGATCTTGATTAAATACAGGTAATTAAATCCTACTTGGATCATTATGGTAGGTTTTAAATAGATAGGGTGGTCATGAATATGATCACCTTTTTTTATGAATTGGATTCTTCATTAATTCTTGCTCAATATTTAATGAGGAATCTAATTTGTTGATTAAATAAAATACCTGCAATTGGTGAAAAATAATTATGCTATTTCTATTTTAATTGTTGTTTAATTCAATTAACTTATAGTGAGCTACTTATAGGTGTTTTTTCCGGTGGGAGATGACATTTTGTGGATTTTTATAGAAGAAAAGGCCGGAAAGGCCATCTAAGGGTGACTTTTAATTGTGTTTTATAACTATTATGCCCAAAATATCATGAAAAAGTATTTTAATCCCCTTTTGTCGGCGCTGATTATCATTCTTCTTTTCCAGTGTAGTGAAAAGAATTCCGGCAGTATTGCAAATGATGTCCTTATGGGAGAGGTACCATTGTACCATGGATTTGAGAGCCAGATAAAATTTGGTGAACACCTAGTGCTGGTAGGAGGATGTAATGATTGTCATACTCCAAAAAAGATGACCGTACATGGTCCTGTGTTAGACTCAGCACTTTGGCTTTCAGGCCATCCAGCGGAAATGCCTAAAATAAAAGTCGATCGAGCAGAAATGGAAGCCAAAGGACTTGCCGTTACAGGTGATTTGACCGAATGGATAGGCCCTTGGGGCGTTTCTTATGCTGCTAACCTTACTCCAGATGAAACGGGTATTGGTACTTGGAAAGTAGAACAACTTTTTAAGGTCTTTAGAGAAGGGAAATACAAAGGATTAGATGGATCTAGAATGATATTGCCACCGATGCCTTGGGAAATGTTCAAATATTATACTGATGAAGAAGTTGAAGCTATTTTTGCGTACCTAAAAAGCATTAAGCCTATTAGTAATCAAGTTCCGCCTCCCTTACCTCCGCTTTCGGCCGTAAATTAAATGGTTGGACAAGGAATTTGATAAGCTAATTAAAGAATGGAAAGAAAGTCATTAAGAAGCTTATTAACTTCATAATGGCTTTTGTTTGGTTTAGTATGACTAATCGTAATAATTAAAAACAAAAGAACTTTTGAAACGAAATAAATTAATTGTTTTTTATTTCATTTTGTTTTATTTTAGTCTTTGATAACCTTAGACTAAAATAAAGTATGAAAATTAAAGTATTGTTTTCCTTATTATTTTTTTCTCTGATAATAATAAGCTGTACGGAAAAGGGAAGGACTTTTTCATCTGAAGAATTTTTGGTAGTGCCCCAACCAAACAGTGTTGAGCTTGGAGAAGCATCAATGGTGCTTAATGGTAAACTGACTGTTTCTGTTAATGGAGAGGAACAAAAGGAAGTCGCCGAATTATTAGCTGATTACCTTAAAGGTGAAATTCAAGTTGAAATTAAAGAAGGAGGAAGTGCTCAATTGAATTTTTTAAAAAATGAGGATTTAGACTCAGAAGCCTATAAGCTAATTGTAAATCCAGGGCAAATAAATATTGAAGCTTTGGACAGAGCGGGCTGGTTTTATGGGGTTCAGAGTCTTAGACAGATTATTGTCAAAGAATCTTCTGAGGGAGACCAGACATACACTTGGTTGGTACCGAGTGTGAAAATAGAAGATGAACCACGCTTTGGATGGCGTGCATATATGTTGGATGAGTCAAGATATTTTCAAGGAGAAGTGTTTGTGAAGAAGATTTTGGATCAAATGGCCTTGCTGAAAATGAACCGGTTTCACTGGCATTTAACTGATGATGCAGGATGGAGAATTGAAATTAAAAAATATCCCTTATTGACAGAAGTAGGATCCAAGCGGTCAGATTCTGAAATAGGAACGTGGGGAAGCGGCGAAACTGCTGGAGAACCACATGAAGGTTTTTACACGCAAGAGCAAATCAAGGATATTGTTGCCTATGCAGCAGCCAGGAATATCACCATAGTTCCTGAGTTTGAAATGCCAGGTCACTCAAGTGCTGCTATTGCAGCTTATACTTGGCTGGGTACAGCAGGTAAGGATATTGATGTGCCTGTTAAATTTGGAAGACATTATGATAATTATGATGTGACCAAACCGGAGTTCGTACAATTTTCCAAGGATGTTCTGAAGGAAATTTTTGAGTTGTTTCCTTCAGAGGTTATCCATATTGGGGGTGATGAAGTAGGGTACAAAGTTTGGGAGGAATCCGCCCACGTACAAAAGTATATGCAAGAGCATGGTATTAATACCCCTGCAGATTTACAGATTAGTTTTACCAATGACATTTCAAAATTCATTGAAGATAACGGCAGAAGAATGATGGGTTGGAATGAGATCATGGGAACAAATATCCATACAGATTTCAGTGAGAAGAAGGACGATCAAGAAGCCGAAACCGAGCTGGCAAAAAATGTGGTAGTACACTTTTGGAAAGGCAATCTTGAACTGGCCACTGAAGCAGCTGAGAAAGGTTATGGCATTGTGAATTCCCTGCATAGCAATACTTATTTGGATTATAGTTATAAGAGCATCAGCTTGGAAAAAGCCTATAGTTTTGACCCTATTCCAGAGGGATTGGATGCCAAATACCACCAAAATGTATATGGAACTGGGTGTCAAATGTGGACAGAATGGGCTCCAAATAATGAAAAAGTAGAATACCAGACTTTCCCTAGAATCGCAGCATTTGCAGAAGTGGGCTGGACTGAACTGGATAATAAGGATTTTGATAGTTTTAAGCAGGCTTTAGCAGTAATTCAAACTAAATATTGGGACAAGGCTGGCATCAATTATGCAAAAGTACTTGACAAAGAGAATTGATATTTTTTAATCTATTAGGTTTAATACGCATCAATTATCGACAGGTATTGGAGGCTGTAGCTTCTAATACCTGTTTTTTTTATGGAATTGAATTTATATTATTCAATTAGGCATTCCTTTATATGATGAAATAGTGGATGTAAAACGAATTAATTTAATTAATTTCGATTATTTAGAAACAAGCAATTACCAGTAATTATGAAGATCATTGAATGTCCTCGGGATGCGATGCAGGGGAGAGAAGAATTTATCGATACAGCAATCAAGGCAGCATATATCAATCAATTATTGGAGGTGGGCTTTGATACGGTGGATTTTGGAAGTTTTGTGAGCCCTAAAGCCATGCCGCAAATGCGGGATACTGCCGAGCTGTTGGAGCTGTTGGATTTGTTTCATTCCAAATCGAAATTATTGGCAATAGTCGCTAATAAAAGGGGGGCTGATGATGCATTGCATTTTGAGGAAATTGATTATTTGGGTTTCCCCCTTTCCATATCAGAAACCTTTCAGCAAAGAAATACCCATAAAAGCATAGCAGAAGCACTGGAAACAGTGGAGGATATTCAGAACCTTTGTGAAATCAAGGGTAGGACCTTGGTAACCTATTTAAGTATGGGCTTTGGCAATCCCTATGGAGAGCCATTTTCCGCTGAAATAGTGGCAGAATTTGTGGGGAAATTAGATGCTTTGGGAATTAAGATCATTGCCTTGTCAGATACGATTGGTGTGGCAGAGCCCAAGTTGATAGAGGAGTTGTTCAGTACCAATATTCAAGCCTATCCGGAGATAGAATTTGGGGCGCATTTTCATAGTAGGCCTGAAAGCATTGAAGAAAAAATTAAGGCTGGATTGAAAGGTGGCTGTGAGCGTTTTGATGGGGCCATTAAGGGCTTTGGTGGCTGCCCTATGGCCAAAGATGAATTGGTGGGGAATGTGGCTACTGAAGTGATGATAGAGGTGTTGGAAAAAGAAGGTTTCGAATTAAATTTGAACAAGGAGGAGTTTGGAGAGGCTATGAAGTTGGCTAGGTTTGTTTTTAGCTAAGTTTGATTTTAAACTATTCGTCATTTAAAATAGCGAATTTTGATTTGGAGGATTTTAAATCCTCCGTTATTTATTTTCGGGATTTAAAATCCCGAAAAGCAAAATTTATATATTTAGCTCAATCCGTATTTTTTGCCAGGAAAGGATTTTATAAGTCCTTGGAATTCCAAATTAAGCAAGAGTGAAGCCAGTTGGGAAACAGGGATTTGGCTTTGCCAACTAAGGTTGTCGATTTCTAATTCTTGGTTATCGGAAAGTAATTTTAGAATAGTCTGTTCCTCAATAGGGAATTTGCTGAGGTCTATTTTGTTAGGTTTTTCAGGATTTTTCTTTTTGTTTCCAGTCTCCCATGAAAGTGCTTCTTGAATATCTTTTGGCCCGGTATAAATACTGGCCTTCATGGATTTGATCAGGTTGTTGCAGCCTTCACTGTAGGTGTTTTGGAGGTTACCGGGAACTGCAAAGACTTCACGGTTATAGCTGTAGGCAATTTCTGCAGTAATCAATGCGCCACCTCTTTTGGCAGCCTCCACTACAATCAAGGCATCAGAGAGAGCAGCGATAATGCGGTTTCTAGCGGGGAAATTATTGGCGTTCAGTACAGTCCCAACCTTGTATTCTGAAAGCAAACCTCCATTTTCCATCATTTTGTTTGCAGTACTATTGTGGGTGGCAGGATAAATGGATTCTAGTGAATTTCCCAACACCGAAATGGTAGGCAATCCAAAATCCAAGGCAGCCCTATGTGCGGTAATATCAATCCCATAAGCAAGGCCACTGATGACTGTTGGTTGGAACGGAGCTAGACTTTCAACTATTTTACGAGTCGTCAGCTTACCATAATCAGAGGCATTCCGGGTACCTACAATACCAATACTCTTTTCTGGATTAAGGTTAATATTCCCCTTTGTAAATAAGAGTACAGGTGAGTCCAAGTATGATTTGAGCCTTGTTGGGTAGCTTTTGTCCAGATAGCAATGGATGTTAATTTGATGTTTTGAACAATCCGCCATCACCTTCTCGGCTTTTTTGAGGAATTCTAGCTTTTGCTTTCTTATTTCAAGTAATTTGGGTCCTATGCCAGGGATTTTGGCTGCCTTACCTCGAGCCATATTGAAAAATTCCTGTGCCGATCCGCAATAGCTGATGATGGTTTTAAAAATATTGGGGCCTAGTTGGGGAATTAGACTAAGTGCTATGGAGTAAAGTAGTTTTGTTTCATCCGTTGTTTTCTGCATGAAGATTGTTCCTGATTTCGATTAAAAAGCTCCTGATTTCTTTCAGGCGGTTGACCATGCCGGCTTTATCGGAAACCTCATAGTGGTCCTTTTTGATGATTTCCTGTGCACCTTGGAGGGTGTAGCCTTTTTCTTTTACCAAATGAAAAATGAGACCGATTTTTTCGATGTCTTCCTTGGTAAACCTGCGGTTGCCTTTTTTGTCTTTTTTGGGTTTGATGATGTCAAATTCACCTTCCCAATAGCGGATAAGGGAAGTAGCTACTTTGAACATTTCAGCTACTTCACCAATGGAATAATACTTTTTTTCTATTTCTCGTTCTTTGTATGGCACCGCTCAAAAATTTAAAGATTCAAAATAACGAATTTATAAGAAAGATGGCAATTGAATGAGCGTATTTCGTGAATAGATATTTAGACTTTAACATAAAATGCCAGACTTGTGATTTAAGTCTGGCATCTTGTTTACAATGTTTATAAACTGTTATTAGTCTTCCAGCAATTTTTTATAACTGGATTCTATTTTTCCAAAATCAAATTTAGCAATGGCCTGATCCATTTTTCGTTTGATTTCATCTAAGCAAAGTTGGCCTATGCTGCCTTCATGACTGTGGTTTACATTATGCTCAGGAGTGAAGTTGTTACTTTCAATATCCAGACCAACCTTTTTGTAAGCATCTCGGAAGGGCATTCCTTGCAATACCAATTCATTGACCACTTCCACGCTGAACAGGTGTTTGTAGAACTTGTCATCAAGAATTCCGGATTTCACCTCAATATGCGCTAACATAAATTCAGTGATCTGAAGGCATTCTTTCAGTTTTTCAAAATCAGGGAAAGTCGTTTCCTTCAAAAGCTGCAAATCACGGTGATAACCAGTGGTGGTATTTGTCATTTGCATCATCAAATTTTGAGGGCCACTTTGGATTTGATTGGCCTTGGCTCTAATTAATTCAAAGACATCAGGATTCTTCTTATGAGGCATGATACTGGAACCTGTGGTCAGGTTATCAGGAAACTTTACAAAACCAAAATGCTGGTTCATAAAAATGATGGTGTCTGCAGCTAAACGATTAAGTGTTCCTGCTAAGCCTGCCATGGCAAAGGCTATTACTTTTTCAGTTTTCCCACGGTTATTTTGGGCATTGATCACATTATAATGCATTTCCTTAAAACCCAATAGTTCTGTGGTCATTGTCCTGTTGAGAGGAAAGGAAGAACCGTAACCGGCTGCTGAACCCAATGGGTTTCTGTCGGCAAGGTTATAGGCTGCTTGAAGCATTTCAAGGTCCTCTGCCAAGGATTCAGCCAAAGAACTAAACCAAAGTCCGAAAGAGGAAGGCATAGCTAATTGGGTGTGGGTATAACCAGGCATCAAATCATTTTTATGCTTTTCGGCTAATTTCACCAAAAGGTCAAAAAGGGATTTTGTAGCTGCAAGTACTTCTTGGATTTCAGAACGGTAATAAAGTTTGAGGTCTACAGCAACTTGATCATTCCTGGATCGCCCACTGTGCAGCTTCTTGCCTACATCACCAAATCTTTCAGTAAGTAGAAATTCCACCTGTGAGTGCACGTCTTCAACTCCTGGGGCAATTTTAAAGGTCCCAGCTTCAATTTCCGCATAGATTTCTCTTAAGCCCTTTTTCAGGGTGGCCAGCTCGTCTTTAGTCAAAAGCCCGATGCTTTCCAACATGGTGGCATGTGCCAAGGAACCCAATACGTCAAAGGGAGCCAAGACAATGTCAAATTCCGGGTCACGCCCAATGGTGAACTGTTCTACTTCCTTGGTACTGGTTGTGTTTTTTTGCCAAAGTTTCATGCTTGTTTATTATTATAGGCCTAGACTTTATTTCTAACAATTAAGCCTATTGGCTATGGTGTTTTAATTTATGGTAATCGGTGTTCTGTATTCTGTTATCAGTGGACTATTTGTCAGAAACAGGGGTTTTTCCACAAAATGCAGATGATTTGGCCATCATACCATTAAGCATTTTTCCAATAGATCGGCATGTGTTTAACAATTCCTTTGATTTATCCTCGGAAATGTAACCGCAATTGGAAGCTGTTTCAATCCAATGTTGAGTTTCTAATTGTTCGGCGTCGGTGTCAGTCAGTTTACTGATAAAGTGTCTTTCATATCTTCTCTTTCCCCATGCCTCTGCAATTTGAGCACCTATAGATCTTGAGGACCTTCTTACTTGATCAGTAAGAGAAAATGTTTCTTCTTTTGGGAACTCTCTGGAAACCTGAAAAATATTTTGAGATAATTGTTTAGATGTAATGTACACATTCAATTCCTGAAAATTTTTTACATATTCCATAACCGTTATTATTAAAACCTAATTCTTACCAATTCTTAAAACCGATTTAATAAGACCCAATTCCAATTTACTGATTACTGATCACAGTTTACCGGTTACCAATTTCTTATTCTTTTTAATTTATTGAATCAATGTATGATCTTAATATATCAATATATCGGTCAATACCCTGATCGATTTCTTCCAAATAAATATATTCATCCGGAGTATGGGAGCGGGCGGAATCTCCTGGTCCGATCTTGATTGATGGATAAGGAATCAAAGCCTGATCCGATAGGGTAGGGCTGCCGTAACATTTCAATTTCATTGAATGGATGACATCCCAGATTTTGTGGTCTTTGGGAAGGGCAGAACTATTCAGCCTAATAGATCTTGGCTGCAAATCTGCCTTTAATATTTCTTTTAGTTCATCCAAAGCCTCTTGAAGAGTATAGCTGTCCGTAACCCTTACATCTAAGGTATAAACGCATTTGTCTGGGACCACATTATGCTGGCTTCCTGATTGAATGATGGTTGCAGAAACTTTACTTTCCCCTAAATATTCTGATACCCTCTTAAACTTATAATCCTTAATGGTGTTTAGATCGGGTAATGCCTCATATAGTGCATTGATACCTTCATTTCTGGCAGCATGACCTGCCTTTCCCGTTACAGTGGCATCGATAACCATAAGGCCTTTTTCTGCTACTGCTACATCCAAAAGGGTGGGTTCTCCCACAATTGCCAAATGGATTTCAGGCAGGTCCTCTAGTAGATAGGCAATTCCTTCTTTTCCACTGATTTCTTCCTCTGCCGTTGCCGCTAGAATTAAGTTAAAAGGAAGTTTTTTTTCATAGAAATGAACAAAGGTGGCTATTAGACTTACCAAGCAGCCTCCAGCATCATTACTGCCCAATCCATATAATTTCCCCTCTTCAATTATAGCCTTGAACGGATCCTTTGTATAACCATTATTCGGCTTGACAGTATCATGATGGGAGTTCAATAATATATTGGGTTTCTGGGAATCAAAATGTTTGTTGACTGCCCAGACATTATTTTTTTTGCGTTTGATCTCTACTCCTTTTTGAAGGAGGTAATCCGCCAATATATTGGCCGTATTTTCTTCCTCTCGACTGAGGGAAGGAGTTTCTATCAATTGCTGTAGAAGCTTTTTTGCTTCTTCTTTGAGCTTATGCATAAATCAGCAAAAGTGATTTAGAGTTTTAATTAGGACTTTTATATTTTGGAAAAGAATCAATAAAGGTCGTATTTATGCCTTTCAATATTGGTCCCTGATTTTTTTCCTTTCGCAGCTAAAATCAGGTTTTCAGCCTTGCCCAACCAAACATTGCTTACCCCTTTTTGAAGGGCAGCGAAGGCATTGTCCAATTTAGGGATCATGCCTGAATGGATGACATTGTCCTTTTTAAGTTCTTCATAGATTTCCTCATTGATACGGGGAACAACTGAATCATCGTTGTTTTCATCAATGAGTACTCCTGCCTTGTTGAAACAGAAATAAAGTCTCACCATATGTTTTTTTGCCATGGAAGTAGCAATTTCCGAAGCAATAGTATCGGCATTGGTATTCAAAAGGTTCCCTTTTCGATCATGTGTTATGGCAGAAACCACAGGGACTATATCCTTTTCGAGTAATAAATTTAATAACTCAGTATCTACTTCTTTAACATCTCCGACAAAGCCATAGTCTATTTTTCCTATTGGCCTTTTTGAAGAACGGATCAGGTTACCATCTGCTCCAGTGAAGCCCAAAGCATTTTGTCTTAAGCCTTGGAGTTGGGCAACAATTTTTTTATTGATAAGTCCCGCATAAACCATCGTTACCACATCCAGTGTTTCAGCATCAGTAATTCTTCTGCCATCTACCATTTTAGGTTTTATGCCTAGACTTTCACCGAATTTGGAAGCCATCACCCCACCGCCATGGACTAGGATTTTTTTTCCTTCCAGTCGTGCAAACAAGGATAAAAATTCTTCCAGTTTTTCTGGATCATCAATGACGTTTCCGCCAATTTTTACAATACTGATATTCATCATAGGGCAATAGGTAGTTAGGGGAAAAGCTTATTTTAAAATATTGCTAAGCGCAGCTTGAGCTGCATAAATTCTGTTTTTGGCCTGGTGTTGTACCAAGCTTCTAGGACCATCCAAAATCTCATCCGAAAGCTCTACATTTCTTCTTACAGGAAGACAATGCATAACTTTGGCATCAGGAGCCTTTGCCAATTTTTGTTCATTCAGCATCCAAGATTCATCAGTACAAAGAATTTTACCATATTCATTGAAAGCACTCCAGTTTTTAACATAAACGAAGTCTGCGTCTGCTAGTGCCTTGTCCTGATCATATTCAATTTTTGCCCCTTTGGTAAACCGCTCGTCCAATTCATATCCTTCCGGATGGGTGATGGTCACATCATGTCCACAGCCGATGGACCATTCTGCAAAAGAATTAGCTACGGCATGTGGAATGGCTTTGATATGTGGTGCCCAAGTAAGCACGACTTTTGGCTTATCTTTTTTCTTATGCTCGTCTATGGTAATCATATCCGCCAAACTCTGTAAAGGGTGACGGATAGCACTTTCCAAACTCACTACTGGGAGGCCACTATGCTTGATAAACTGGTTAAGAATATAGTCTTCACTGTCCTCCTTTTTATTGGAGAGAGAAGGGAAGGCTCTTAGTGCCAATACATCAAAATAACTCCCCAATACTCCGGCAGCATCACGGATATGTTCCACCTTCCCTTGGTTCATGATGGCGCCGTCTTCCATTTCCAATGCCCAACCTTCTTTGTCCATATTGAGTACGATGGCACTCATACCCAAATTAGCTGCGGCAATCTGCGTGCTCACACGGGTCCTTAGGCTGGGATTCAAAAATATCAATCCAATTCTCTTTCCAGCGCCTAGGTTATGATCCTGTAAAGGAGATGCTTTGTATTCCAAGGCTTGTTGGATCAGTTGATCCGCTAGGCTTTTGTTTTCAAATTGGGTGTAGTATTTCATGGGTAAATTAAGTTTTAAGAATAATAAAAACCCTTAATACAAAGCGTTCATCTTTTTGAAAAAATGAACGCCTTGATACCATTGGTTTTGTTTTGTCCTATTGGACTTTATTAGTGGTTAATACTGTTTTTAACTTTTGAATAAATAAAGTTAAGGCTTTTGACTCAATATTCAGTGGGGGAAGCAAACGAATGGTGTGTTTTCCGGCAGAGCTTCCAGTGAAAATCTTGTGTTCTTTGATCAAAGCAGCCCTTACTGGTGCTGCTTCAATGTCCAGATCAAAGCCTATCATCAAGCCCTTGCCACGTACTTCAGTAACGCCTTCAATAGCTTCTAGCGCTTTAATCAGCGCTTCACCATTTTCAAGTGATGTTTCAATAAGGTTTTCTTCTTCTATGACCTCCAATACGGCCAATGCAGCGGCACAGGCCAAATGATTCCCTCCAAAAGTAGTTCCAAGCAGACCATGAGAGGCTTTGAATTCAGGGCTGATCAATACTCCCCCAATTGGGAAACCGTTTCCCATTCCTTTTGCAACGGTGATCAAGTCTGGTTTTAGTCCTTCTACCCACTGGTGGGCAAAGAATTTACCCGTCCTTGCATAACCAGACTGAACCTCATCTAAAATTAGTTTCGCTCCATATTGCTTGGCCAATTTAGAAAGGCCCAAGAGAAATTCAGCATTAGGCACTTGAATTCCACCAACACCTTGGATTCCTTCAACAATGATCCCTGCGATATCACCTTTGGCCAATTGCTTTTCAACTGCATCAATATCATTGAAAGGAAGAATATGTACGTGCTCATGCTCATTGAAAGGAGCGATGATTTTAGGGTTGTCGGTTAAGGCTACCGCACCTGCCGTTCTTCCATGAAAGCCTTTAGTAAAAGAGATAAATCCTTTCTTGCCTGTATCAAAAGAAGCTAGTTTCAGGGCATTCTCATTAGCTTCTGCTCCTGAGTTACATAGGAATAAATCGTAATCGGTATAGCCTGAAACCTCGCCCAGTTTTGTTGCCAATTCCTTTTGAATTGGAATTTGAACAGAATTGGAGTAAAAGGCAATATTGTCCAATTGCTCCTTGATGCGTTTGGTATAATGTGGATGGCTGTGTCCGATAGAAATCACAGCATGCCCTCCATATAAATCTAAATATTCGGTTCCTTGATCATCCCAGATTTTGCTGCCAGCAGCTTTTACAGGGGTGACATTGATCAATGGATAAACGTCAAATAGTTTCATTTTATTGTGGTTTAAAAAGCTACGCTTTTAAGTTTTAAACCTGCTTTTTCATCCAATCCAAAGGCCAGGTTATAATTCTGAACAGCTTGTCCTGAAGCCCCTTTCAAAAGGTTGTCAATGGCAGAATATACCACCAATTGTCCCGCTTCTTTTTTCAGGTGAACAATGCACTTATTGGTGCTTACTACCTGTTTAAGGTCGATGTCTTTTTCTGAAACAAGGGTAAACGGTGCATCAGCATAGAATTCCTTGTATACTTTGTAGGCATCTTCCAAAGAGCCCTCATAAGGGAAGTAAGCAGTGATCCAGATACCTCGGGAGAAATTACCTCTGTAGGGTACAAATAGGAGGTTTTGGTCAAAGCCTTCCTGCAACTGCCCAAAAGTCTGTTTGATTTCTTTTAGGTGTTGATGGGTGAATAGCTTATAAACTGATACATTCTGGTTTCTCTGGCTAAAGTGGGTAGTTTCACTCAGCTTTTTGCCGGCACCAGTACTGCCCGTGATACCTGTAATATGAATATCGCTTTTGGCCAATCCAGCTGCAATGGCAGGTACCAAGGCCAATTGGATACCCGTAGCAAAACAGCCTGGGTTAGCTATACGCTTGGTGTTCTTGTTTTTTGGGGAATTGATCTCAGGAAGTCCATAAAGGAAACCGTTGGATTCATCCCTGAAATCAGTACTCAAATCAATGATGACGGTATGGTCATCGAATTTATTTTCTTCCAAAAAGGATTTGGCCTGTCCGTGAGGCAATCCCAAAAAGACAGCATCCAATCCTTCAGTTTTTACTTCATCTGTGAACACTAAATCGGAGTCTCCGATTAGATCAGGATGTACTTCATCTATTTTTTTGCCTTTTTGGCTGTTGCTATGGATATAAACTAATTCACAATTAGGGTGGTTTACCAAAATTCTTAGCAATTCCCCTCCAGTATATCCAGCAGCGCCAATAATGGCAGTTTTTATTTTAGTCATTTTCTAAGGTTTGGTTCACTTTATGGAAAATTGCTGTTTGGTTACCAAGTATTTTGGTGAAGCCTTTAACATCTTCAGCGGTATAGCCTTTGTTCATTTCACCATAGCTACCAAATTTGGCTGACATCAAATCATGTTCAGACTCAATACCAATCAATTGGAATTGGTAAGGTTTCAAAGCAACTTTTACAGTTCCTGTAACGAAGGTTTGAGTATCCTGAAGGAATGATTCTAGGTTTCTCATTACAGGATCCAAATAATGCCCTTCGTGTAGGTGGTTGCCATAGAATTCAGCAATTTGGTTCTTCCAGAACGTTTGCCACTTGGTCAAGGTGTGTTTTTCCAATAGCTGATGGCCCTTGATGATGATCAATGGAGCAGCAGCCTCAAAACCTACACGGCCTTTGATGCCTATAATGGTGTCACCAACGTGTATGTCACGACCAATGGCATAAGGATCTGCCAATTCCTGAACTTTCAAAATGGCGTCTACTGGATTGTCGAAGTTTTGTCCATTTACACCTTTCAGTTCTCCTGCTTCAAATTGCAAGGTAATGGCTTCAGATTCAGTTTTGGTCAACTGGGTGGGGTAGGCTTCCTCTGGCAAAGTATCACCAGAGGTAAGAGTTTCTTTACCTCCCACAGATGTTCCCCAAATACCTTTATTGATGGAATAGGCTGCTTTTTCGAAATTCATTTCTACGCCGTGCTTTTTCAAATATTCGATCTCAGCTTCACGGCTCAGTTTCAAATCACGGATAGGGGTGATGATTTCAGCTTCAGGAAGAATGGTCTGGAAGATCATGTCAAATCGAACTTGATCATTACCTGCTCCGGTACTACCGTGGGCTACAGCTTTGGCTCCGATTTTTTTAGCATATTCTGCAAGGGCTTTGGCTTGAAGGATCCTCTCAGCACTAACAGAAAGAGGGTAGGTCTGGTTTTTCAATACGTTACCAAACACCAAGTATTTAATTACTTCATTATAATAAGTCTGGGTTACATCCAGTACCTCAAACGAAGCAATTCCCAGTTTTCCTGCCCTTTCTTCAGTGGCTTTTAACTCTTCTTCGCTAAATCCGCCAGTGTTAACCAATACGGCATGCACTTCATAACCTTTTTCTTGGGATAGGTGGATTGCGCAAAAAGTGGTGTCCAAACCACCGCTATATGCTAAAACTACTTTTTTCATTTTATATAATTTCTAACGTTTTACTGGTCTTTTTTTTTAGGCCTGTGAAGACTGCTCGCTTCATGCGTACAAGTCGCTCAAAAAGGCTAAGGTTTTTATCGAAATCTTTGCGCATGGCCACTTCCTTTTTCTTTTGGTCTTTAGGGACATAAAGCATGGCAGTGCAAAGACAGTTACTGCGGTTTTTACTTTTCAGGATTTCATAGTTGACACAGCTTTGGCAGCCCTTCCAGAATTCCTCATCATCAGTAAGGTCAGAATAACTCACAGGCACATAACCTAATTCTGAGTTAATTTTCATGACTGCAGCACCCGTCGTCAATCCAAAGATTTTAGCATTTGGATATTTGCTGCGGCTTAGTTTGAAAACTGATTTTTTAATTTCCCGTGCAAGGCCTGATTTTCTGAAATTTGGAGAAACGATCAACCCTGAATTGGCCACAAATCTTCCGTGACTCCAAGCTTCAATATAGCAGAAACCGGCCCATTCTCCAGTTTTGGATAATGCGATCACGGCTTTTCCCTCCCGCATCTTTTGGGTGATGTATTCAGGCGAACGTTTGGCAATACCGGTTCCTCTGGCTTGGGCGGAAGTAGCCATTTCATCCACAATTTCTTGGGCATATTTACAGTGCTGCTCTCCTGCAGGCTGTATGATAAATTGACTTTTTGTCATGTTTGGTATTTATCGAGGGAGTCGCGATTGGCTCTAATTCCCGACATTGTTTTGCCAACTGATTGACTCCTGTAAGTAGTAAAGAAAATAAATTTGATTTGGGTAGAAAGACATCCGCGTGAGATATCCATAATAATAGCAGGGACTAGGCCCTAAAGAGACTCCTGAAGTCTTTCCTTATTGAAAAAGTAGGCATAGCAATGCTGTTAATGGAAAGGATATCCATTGAATTACTGTGCGTTGCTATGTTGATTAAATGACTCATTGTTCTAATGCGGTACAAATGTTAGAATTAATGGTGAAATAAACAAAATATTTTCATAGAAATTTTATTAAAGCAATGATGCGTAAGGGCTTTGGCCTGAATTCTTTGAGGATTAAGTAATTATATTTTGAAAATTTATGGTACTTGGCAGTTGATTGTTTGGTAGGGGTGGGGAATGTGTTGTTTTTTCGGTTTATTATAGGGTTAGAGATAATAAGGATGAATCTTTGTTTTAATAGTTTGCAAGTTGCATGCTGAAGTAAATCAACAACGATTTTCTTAAAGTCTTTAACAAGTATTACTTGCAATATCTGGTATTTCGGAGGTGTACTTCGAGAGTAATTGATGATGAATGTATTATAAATTCTTTTAATCAAAATAAAAATTGACTAAATTTGTCAAAATATAAATTGTCAAATGAAAACATTAGCCAATATTTTGATGGAGAGTAGGGAAAGCCGGGCGATTACCTTGAAGGAGGCAGTAGTTTTGAGCGGCATAGACTCAGGATTGCTCAGTAAATTTGAACGTGGGAAGAGGTTGCCATCTGAAAGGAACTTGATGAGTTTGTCAGTGGCTTATGGATTGGCATTTACTGACTTGAAAAAGGTTTGGTTGGTAGAAAAAGTATTGAATTTAGTTCAGTATGAAGTTGATTCAGCTGAAATATTGGCTTTAGCAGAAAGTAGAGTGGAATATCTTGCAGGAAAACAATCTCTTGTACTTCAAGAGGTGCCTGAGCAGGTTTTGTCCAAGTTGGAGAAGATAGATTTGCTCAAGACAAAATGGAACAATAAAAGACCATTGGGAGCAGTTCAGCTTGAAAAGATGAAGGAGTATTTTAATGTTGCTTACACTTTTGAAAGCAATAGGATAGAAGGGAATACATTGACCTTGCAAGAAACCCATTTGGTAGTAAACGAAGGGATTACCATAGGAGGTAAGTCAATGAGGGAACATTTGGAGGCTATTAACCATGCAGAGGCAGTAGCATATTTAGAGAAGTTGGCTTCTGATAAGGAGGAGCTTTATAAAAGGAGCCTGTTGGATCTGCATTATTTGGTTCTTAAAGGGATAGATAGAGACAATGCTGGTAAATATCGTTCAGTTCCTGTAAGGATTAGCGGTAGCAAGCATGTTCCTCCACAGCCTTATTTGATCAATAAGATGATGGAGGATTATTTCCTACATTATCAAAAGCAAAGGAATGTCTTACATCCGGTACTTTTGGCAGCAGAGCTTCATGAGCGTTTGGTGAGTATTCATCCTTTTGTGGATGGGAATGGAAGGACCAGCCGGTTGGTTATGAATTTGATTTTGGTAAGTAATGGTTACACCATTGCCAATCTCAAAGGAGACAATGTTTCTAGACTGGCGTATTACCGTGCTTTGGAAGCTGTACAGGTAAATAATGATCCTGTGCCATTTTATCATCTCGTAGCTGATGCTGTTTTGGAATCATTGGAGCAGCATTTGGAGATGGTCTGACCAGTTAGCCCTCTAATTTTTGAGATTGGAGGATTACTTATTTTGGGAATTAACAAAGAGGAGAAGGTAGGAATACTAATTTTACTATATTTGACACTTTATTTACTTGATTCTGTTGTTTAGTGTGTAAAAATGATTTTTAAAAGATTACTATCCGGATCACTTTTTAGGGCTTGCTTTCTTTTTAGTTTTGCGGTTCTGATGCTGCTGGTAAGGTTTGGGTTTTCCCAATCTATAGTA
Source organism: Echinicola salinicaeni (assembly GCF_014280965.1). Taxonomy (GTDB): domain Bacteria; phylum Bacteroidota; class Bacteroidia; order Cytophagales; family Cyclobacteriaceae; genus Echinicola; species Echinicola salinicaeni. The sequence goes on along the minus strand of NZ_JACODZ010000005.1, from coordinate 357,661 downwards.
GAACCAAACAAATTATCGACCGATCCAGCTAGGTGGTGTTGGAAAACAGGAGGTATAAATTGGAGGTTTCCAGAGAGAAATATTGAAAGGTATGTCGAGGTAAGGGATTATTTGACTAGTTATAAAAGTACTTTTCACATTTCCCCTCCAAAATATAGGATAGGAGGTGTTTGGGGTGTTGCTCCTGGAATATATTGTGTGACCATTTCTTCACCCTTAACAGAAGAAGTATATAAAAAAGCTGTTAAGGTGTATCCATATGAATTTAATGATGCTTTACCTGGTCTAGAGATAAATGAAGTTTTGGGTGGCTGCAATGGAAATAATGACGAAAATGGTCAAGATGAAAATTTTATTGAGTTTAGTGTTGATTTTTCTGATTATCCCATTGGTCAGATATTTAGGGTTCATTTATTTAATGATTACGGAGAATTGGTTTTTGAAGAGAGCATGGTTTCAGATGGGGGAACTAAAAAGTTTCAAAGCCCAAATTTAAGCTTAGGAGATTATCATGTGAGTGTGGAACATAATGTTTGTAATATCCCTATTGATACAATTTTTAAAATTATAGAAGGAGGCGATTCTGGATTTGAAATTAATGAAAAATACCTAATCAGATGTAGTCAAAGTGCTTTGGTGAAACCTGAAGAAAAAGAAGACATATTATATACTCTTTATGATGTAAACGATGTTCTTTTAGCGACAGGGAATGAATTTGAGATTACTTCTCCCGGAGTTTATAGTATTACAAGCCAATCAGAAATTTATTGCCCTAGTACGAAAACTTTTGAGGTGGTTTCCGAAGCTTGGGAAGTGCCATTGGTGGAAGTGTTAGGCGATCCATGTGAGCGAAGGTTGATCTTGAAATCCGATTATTCAATCCCTGATGGTGTGAATGGAAAAATCCAATGGTACTCAGTCTTGGATGAGGATCAGCCTATAGGAGAAGGCGAGAAAGTAATTGTGACCAAAAATGGAAGCTATTTTGCCAAAATTCATTTTACCAACAATCCAGGATGTGATGTGGTCTCTGATAAGATCGAAATAGCACTTTTCCCCCCTATCATTGATCCTGATTTTGTGACTTCATCAGCTGGTTTATGTAATGGAATAAATTCTTTGTTACTAATTTCTGAGGAGGAAAATCTGCCCGATGAGGCAATAATTAGATGGTATAAAGATACTTATTCAGACAATAATTTGCTTCAGCAGGGAGGAGTGCAGCTAGAAGTTTCTCAGCCAGGTTTATATTTTGCTGAAATTCAAATAAACGGTTGTCATTTGACCATGGATTCCATCTATGTTAGAGAGCTTGATGAGAAGGAAATATTAGTAGAGGAAGTATATGATCTTTGTGACTATGAAGGCACTGACTTGGTCATTGATCCTGGAAGCTTCAAGGAATATGAATGGTATTTGGATAAACAGTTGGTAGGAACCTCCAATGCCTTTATTCCGGATTTGCCAGGGAATTATTCCATTTGGGCCAAAGATGAAAATGGATGTATCAGTACCAGGGATTTTCTGGTAACTGAAGATTGTGAGCCCTTAATAAGTTTTAGTACGGGGATAAAACCTAAGGATCCTAAGTTTCCTTTAGTAGTTTATTATAATGGTTTTGTTCAAGAAGTTGAACTCTATATTTATGATAAATGGGGAAAAGTGGTTTTCCAATCAGATTCAAGTAAAGATGGATGGAATGATGATGAGGGAATATGGGATGGTACTACAAATGGAATTGCGATGCCAAATGGAAATTATAATTTATTGATCAAATATATAGGGGGAGATGGGAACAGTGGGGTTTTGAGAGGAGTGGTAACCGTTATTGATTAAAAATAAATAAGGTGTCTCCAGTCAATTTATTTGTTAATATTCCCGATTTGATTTAAAAGATATACATCAATACAAATAAAATCACCAGCAAGATAGCCACTATTTGGATGATAGGGCTGTTTTTCGGGAATTCGTACTTGCAGATAGGGCATAAATCTGCTTTGGCATCTACCTCCATGGCGCAGGAGGGACATTCTCTAGTTTTCATTATTTTTTGAACTAAAATATATCAAAATTGATTTACCCTTAAGATAATCAAAATAAACTATGAAAATAGAAATCTGGTCGGACATCATGTGTCCTTTTTGCTACATTGGAAAAAGAAGGTTAGAAGCTGCATTGGAGGAATTCCCTCATAAGGACAAGGTGCAGGTAGAGTGGAAGAGTTTTTTATTGAACCCCGAAATGAAAACCGAACCTGATAAAAGTATTTCTCAGTATTTGGCAGAAACCAAAGGTTGGAGTTTAGAACAGGCGGAAGAGGCAGGTGAGCAGGTAGCAGCAATGGCTAAGGAAGAAGGTTTGGATTATGATTTCAGTAAAGTGGTTGTGGCCAATGCTAGAAAAGCACACCGTCTGCTACAATTTGCCAAGATCAATGGCAAAGGAGATACATTAAAGGAAAGATTGTTTCATGCCTATTTTACAGAAGGAGCGAATATGGATGATCAGCCTACCTTGATAAAACTGGCCCATGAGGTTGGGTTGGAAGAAGAAAAAGCCAAGGCAGCCATGCAGTCTGCCGATCTCGATGCAGCTGTCAACCACGATATTTATGAATCCCAGCAATTGGGTGTAAGAGGTGTTCCTTTTTTTGTACTGGACCAGAAGTATGGTGTTTCCGGAGCACAGGCAAAAGAAACTTTTAGCCAGGCATTGGATACTGCTTGGAAAGCTTATGAAGCGGAGAGAGCTCCTTTAAAATCTGTTGAAGGAACTGAAACAGGCAGTGCCTGTGATATTGAAGGAAATTGTGATTAATGTAAATTTTGTGATTTAGTGTTAGAATATTACAAAGGTGGGGCTTGAGTTCCACCTTTCTTTTTTACTGATATTTAGGAGGATTTTAAATCTTCCTAACTTGAGTATAATTTATACAAAGTTGAAACTTATCATCTTACAAACCTTCCAGTAAAAATTATTGAGCCTGTTTTATTGTCAGTTATAAAAAATATAAAAGGGCGACTGGCATGGAATTGCTTTATCGTCTTTTTGGGCCGTGATAATACTGCACTGTTGCCAACTATCACTATTTTATTTAAAGAAGCAGCTGTAGCCTCACTTTTGATTTCATTGGTTTCAAAGGTGGTCTTATGGATGATTTCACCTATTTTCAAAGAATCTTTGCTTGAAATACCGCTGAAATCTGCTTTATTAGAAAACATTAAAGAATAGCCCATCTTTTTAATATCCTTGATAGGGTTGATCTCGGATTCAATCTTCATTTTTGGAAGGGTCAACTTAATCTCTTCTTCAGCACTTAGGCTGTCTATTTTTGAAAGGTAATCCAGGTTGATCTTTTCCTCCAATTCCAAGAGGCTTTTATGTCTCTTTGGTAAAAGTACCATCATAGAGTATTGATTGGATTGATAAGGAATATGAATAGCCTGAAGTTCTGGATCTTCATAATACTGGTAATTGGACTGATTATACATAAAGTCCATACTAACCATTTCCTTTGTAATGGTATAAAATAGGCTCAAAGAATTCCTGTTGGCTTCAAATGGCTTTTCCCATTGTCCAAAAAAATAAATTGCATTCAAAAGGCTCAATTTGACATCTTTCCCCAATCCATTTAATCTCTTTATTTTGTTTTGGGTTTTGTTTGATACCCAATCATTTAACTTTTGGTTGGGATCCGTATTATTACCCATGTTAAAGCTAAAGACATCGGCCATATAGTCTGTCTGAATTTTATCTTTGTATTGGGCATTTATCTCAAAATTGTCTTTTATCCATAAGGAGTTGGCTATGATGAGCTGGTTGTTATTGCTGCCATCATCATTTTTGATGTGCTGAGGTTGAATTTTGGGAGCTTCATTATTTGATGGTCCTTTTAAACCAAAGTTTTCACTGGACTCCTTTTCAAGATTATTGATAGATAATAAACTTTCCAATTCCTGCCTGGTGGATGATCCAGCCCCTTCCATCGTCATGGCTAATGCAATGCTTAGGCTGTAAGGTGAAATGAAATAGTTGTTGGAATCTGGTTTGGTTGCCTTATATATTTTGACTGCAAAGGCATTGCTGGGTAGCAGTGGTGAATTTTGAGAAAAACTATAATGCTGAATTAATAAGCTGAGGATAAAAATAAGGGCTTTTTTCATAAGTTTTTAAATAATATTTACTGACTCCAATCTGAATAAAAAGTGATTTTTAACTTAAGTTTATCATTGTTGAAACCTATCACCTTAAATAAAATCAAGTACATTTTGGGTTTATTTGAATTTGATGGTAAGATAAAGAATGCTGGAACCCAATAAAATACCCCACATGGGGTATTTTTAGATTTTGTTTATTTTAAGTTCGTTGAGAAAACCGGTGCAGATTAAGGGAGTTATTGAGGTTTTCTTTGGCTCTCTCTCGAATTGATAAACTGGAAGACTACAATCAAAACGAATATACCCAAGCCTAAAGCGATAATTGAAGGAGGAAATGGAAGTTTAAAGTCAAGAGAACTTATGGATTCGTTTATCAAATCTTTTAGAAAAAACACTCCTTCCATAAGCGTCAAGAAACTCAATCTTTTTCATTTTGCAGAAGTTAAATTATTTGTAATGTTTGGAAAGGTAGAGCTTAGACAAGCTGTTTTGAAGAAAGGTTATAGGAAAATGATTTTTTTATAGGACTTTCAATGACTGGAGTTATGCTTACTGGCACCTGGTTTTGCCACAAATCATGAATTATTCCACCTTTCTTTATAATTTTGCCCCAAATCAATCCCAAATACTTTGGCTACTAAAGTTCTCTTCATCACCCCTCCATTTACCCAGCTGAATACTCCATATCCAGCAACGGCCTATCTAAAAGGTTATCTAAATACCTTAAACATTACGTCAAATCAGGCTGATTTGGGTTTGGAAGTGATTTTAGCCTTGTTTTCAAAAAAAGGGCTAAAGCAGGTTTTTGAATTGGCAGAAGAGCAAGGACTCCAATATTCAGACAATGTAAATAGAATATTGAGGATGAAGGCTGCTTATTTGCAGACGATAGATACAGTGATTGATTTTTTGCAGGACAAGAACCCAACGCTGGCCTATCATATTTCCGAGGGAAATTTTTTGCCCCAGGCAGCTCGATTTGAGCAGTTGGGAGATGTGGAATGGGCCTTCGGGACCATGGGCCTAAGGGACAAATCCCGTTACCTAGCTACCTTGTATTTGGAGGATTTAGGAGATCTGATTACTGAGGCCATTGATCCTCATTTTGGTTTTAGTCGCTATGCAGAGAGCTTGGGAATGTCAGCAGGTAGCTTTGATGAGATGGAGGAAGCCTTGCAGGGGCCATTGAGTTTGATCGATACCATATTGTTGGATTTGTTGGAGGAAAAAATAGAAGCATATCAACCCGAATCGGTAGCCTTCTCAGTTCCTTTTCCGGGGAATCTTTATGGTGCATTGAAGTGTGGACAATATTTAAAGACCAAGCATCCTAGTATTAAGGTGTGGATGGGCGGAGGCTATCCCAATACAGAGCTTAGAAGTTTGAAAGATGCTCGGATTTTCGATTATGTAGATTATATCACCTTAGATGATGGTGAAGCCCCCGTTCGTTTGTTGTTGGACCATTTGGACGGAAAACTGTCTTTAGAAGCTTTGAAGCGAACATTTGTTTGTCTGGATGGTGAGGTGAAATTGATCAATGGTGCTAGGGATAAAGATGTGCCCCAAAGGGATGTAGGGACTCCAGATTATAGTGACCTGCCTCTAAGTAAATATCTTTCGGTAATTGAGGTGGCCAATCCCATGCATCGCTTATGGAGTGATGGCCGTTGGAATAAGTTGACCCTGGCCCATGGCTGTTATTGGGGGAAATGTACTTTCTGTGATATCTCCTTGGATTATATTGGACGTTACGAACCCATTACTGCTGCTATCCTTTGTGATAGGATCGAGGAAATTATGGCCCAAACGGGAACCAATGGGTTTCACTTTGTGGATGAAGCGGCACCTCCAGCTTTGATGCGGGATCTGGCCTTAGAGATATTGAGAAGGGGACTTGTGGTCGTTTGGTGGACTAATATCCGTTTTGAAAGTAATTTTACTGCTGATCTTTGCCGATTGTTGAGGGCTTCCGGCTGTATTGCCATTTCAGGAGGGTTGGAAGTCGCTTCTGATCGATTGCTTGGCTTGATCAAAAAGGGGGTAACCGTGGCACAAGTGGCCCAAGTTACCCATCATCTTACACAAGCGGGGATTATGGTGCATGCTTACCTGATGTATGGTTATCCGACTCAAACGGCACAGGAAACCATAGATTCTTTGGAAATGGTGCGTCAGCTTTTTGAGGAAGGTGTTTTGCAGTCAGGTTTCTGGCACCGTTTTGCCATGACCGCCCATAGCCCAGTTGGCTTGGACCCAAAGGCTTTTGGCGTTTATAGGACTGATTTGGCCTTGGCTCCTTTTGCCAATAATGAAGTGGGGTACGAGGACCCTATTGGTGTGGATCATGCTGGTTTTTCAGAGGGACTTAGGAAATCTTTGTTTAATTATATGCATGGAGTGGGTTTTGATATACCATTGAAAGAATGGTTTAATTTTAAAGTCCCAATAACTACAATTCCAAAAAACTATATCCATAGGCAAATAGCCGAAGAACCTGCATTAGTTTATAAAAAGCATCATAGAATTGTTTGGATAGGGGCGCAGCCAGATTTGCTGGATTCTGAAGAACCTGGTTTTGTGGAGTTGGTCTTTTCGGGTAAGAAGGAAGATTTTGCCATGGAGTTGCCAGAGGAATTTGCAGAATGGGTGGCCAGCCTTTTGGCGAGGGTGTCCTATGACCAACCTTTGAGTATGCTTAAGGGAATTTGGGAAGATTATGAAGCCAATGTCGGTGATTTTGAAGAGTTGGTGGAATCGGAAGTTTGGGAGATACTGAGAGAGCAGGGGTTGTTGGTTTTTTAGTGACCACTTAGATCGTTGAAACCACAGAGATCACAAAGAACGCAGAGGGGGAGCTGTAAGGGACCATCTGTTCGGGATTTTAAATCCCGAACCATAATTTTATGGAGGATTTTAAATCCTCCATGGCTGATGAAATAGCCTAATGAGGTGAATTGATTAATTCAATCCCTTTCAGTATATATTGATCTTGCAGGAAATTGGAAGTAGTTTCTTCCACATAATAATCAATTTTTAAGCCTTTCCTTTGTGCCCCAGTTCCATCTGGGTAAAAAGCTCCCAAACTGGTGAAATTAATTTCTGACTTATCTGGTAAGGTATATGAAGTTATATTCATTTGGGCTCCAGCGGTGTTTTGTCCAACTGTTATGCAATTTGGTGAAGCCTGAATGGCCATGCCGATATATTCAGCTTGACTCATTGTAGTTTTGTTTACCAGTAAAATTACTTTTCCCTTATAATATTTAGAGCTATGGTAGCCTGCTATGAAAGGATCTTTAATGATTTTTAATGGTGCTTTGTCAAAATAGGCCAAGGAAGGTCTATTGGGAATTGGTGATATCGTTTTGATGAACTTTTTCTTTTCTCTATAGAGGTATTTTGCAAGAGCATTGATGTTAATGTTTTTGGGATAATTTCTTAGATCAATGATGATTCCTTTTGTGCCGGAAAAATCTCTGAATGCGGTTTTTAGTTCATCATTTGAAATAGTTTTTAGGTTCAGGTAACCAATATTGTCTTCTATGTTTTTCCATTTTTCGGTAGGAGTGGATGGTTTGAGATAGGAGTGATCATTTGTTCTGCTAGGATTGTCCAAGTTGAGTGATATTTTTATGATTTGATCATCCCGCTTGATGCTCAGCTCCAAGTTTTTGTTATTACTGAAAATCATCCAGTTTGCCCATTTTTTTAAGTAGGTATCATTTGAGGACGATAGAAATGGCTTTACTTTTTCGTCCAGGTTAGCTTGAATACTTTTCCCATCTATTTCAAAAATTAGGTCACCAAGCATTAAATCTTTGCTTTTTATTAGAGTTTTATCCACTGAGGTCACTACCAAAGTGTCATTAATTATATTCACACCAAATGGTGGTTTATATGCCAATAAAGAATCACTTAATTCTTTACTGTAGTAAAAACTATGTGAATCATTTAAATGTGTAAAAAGATGAGCTTTGGTTTTTTCATAGTCAAATTTCGATTTACAATCGGAGAATTTTACAATGAATTTATCCAATATCTCCACCCAGTTTTCATCCATTAGGTATTTATTGACATAGTAATATTGGATTACATTCCAGAAGCTAAAGAGAGATAAAAGCCGATGGCTTTTAAAGGTGTAATTAAAATTGTCAAAGCCTTTTTCATTATCAAAGGAGGGAATTGAAGAGAAAGTATGCCCTGTGATATAATGGCTTTTGATATTGGTATTGTCCCTTAGTTTGGACAAATGAGAATATAGATCAGGAGAGGATATATACTTTTCAATCCAGTCATAATCATAGTTTTTAGTGAAAAAGCCTTTATGGTTTGTTGAGCTTTTAATTTTGCTTGGCTCTACACTGTTTACAAAATCAAGTAAAAACATATTCAGTTCTGATTGACTTTTAACTTCTTCTAGTTCATTGATTTTGTCTACAAATACTTTGTCCCAGTCGTATTGTCCTTTACTCACATGGGGATGGTGGTATTTCATCAGACCCCAAACCAGCCCAAACTGCTTTACTTTTTCGGTTTCGCTTATTAGCTGTATGGTTTGTGTTCTTGCATTAGCAATAAAACCAAGAATAAGAAGGGCAGTCATTAAAAAGCTCTTTGAATTCATTAGTTTACATCAAAATAAAAAAACATTCATACCAAAGATGGAGTCACAGTTTCGGAAAAATCATTGAGTATTGAAATATAAAAGATGTTAAAATAGTAAAAATGTAGTTTATCATTGGTTAAAGAAAGGTTTTTGCTTGTTGAGTTTTGTAAAAGGAGATTGTAGGCTCACAGTGAAAAATGGGCAAATAAAAAGGAGGATTTAAAATCCTCCTTAGCTGTCTTTTTACATCACAGAAATGAAATTTTGGGACTGATCAATAATGTCCATCAAAACGCCCTTCTCTGATCTCTAAGATATATCCTTCACTATCTACCGCCTCAAACCAAAAGACACTAGTGGCCAAGGCAATTGGTCTATGGTTTTTTTTGGGATTCTCTTGATCTTTTTTACAAGCTGAAAAAATAGTATCAGGATGATTTAGTATATCAAATTTCTCATTTTGTATTCATTATTATAAAAATAAGTTAGAACAAGGAGTGGAGAGACTTTTAACTGCCTTTATTATTTATTCCTAACCTCACAAAAACCATTTCATCATCGATGTTTTCATATATCCATATTTTACTGTCTTTGACAAAATGCTTAGCAGGTTTCTTATTCAATTGTGGGACAAAGGTTTCCCCAATCATATTCAAGTCATTATCATAAGCTGTTAAGTAAACTTCTGTTTTTCCCTTTTTGAGTTGATAAGAAAACCGATAGTAAATTTTATTTTCACTATCATAAAATGGATGCATAAAATTGATCTCCTCTCTATATTTAGCGCGTTCAATTTCAAATTCCTCAGGAGTTGCATGCTCTAATTTATAGATTTTCTCCTTTTTATTGGCTGTAAGCTGGCTACTGTATGATTTTATAAATAAGGAGTCCATTTCTGTGTCATACCACATTAGATCACAAGTGGTCTCATTTGATAATATCACTTTAGTTCCAAACTTTTCTATCCCCATTCTAGGTGCTTCATTTATAATACTACCTTTTCCTAGGTAATAACGAAATCTATAATCTGATGCTCTCTCGAAGCTTTTTAGGTTTAATCTTGAAGTCTCATATTTATCTAAATAAAGTATCCCCAATTTGAAGTTTTTACCATCATAATCTTGGATCAATCCATATATCCGTTTGGCTGATGGATCCATGATAACTTTATCACCCTTTAATAGATCACCTCCTGAATGCCAATTTGCTAAAGAAAAGTTTTCATAATATACAGTCATAAGCTTTCTTCCATTTAAGGAAAATAATGAACTGTGATACATACCCGTTAAGGATATTTGATGTTCATTTAGAACTTTCATTATTGCCATTCCTGGGCCTATACCGTTTGGGCCTTCTCTTTCAAACAGAAACTTATCCTCCAACCTTAACTCTTCTAGGTTGATTTTCTCTAGGGTAAGATCATATTCATTGAAATTATATAAGTATTTGCTATCCGTACTAATGCCTGAACTAGTGAGTCCATATTTCAAAAAAATAACTTCATCTCCAGGGTCGATACGGACTGTGTCTAAGGATAATTCTACATTTGAAAAATATCCCTTGTCTGCATTTTCAGTTTTTCCATTGCAGGAAATTGTCAATGAAATAATAAAATAAAGAAAGTACTTCATATTGTTTGATGATTCAATAAATAATGAAATTAAGATGGTTAATGATTTTATTGATCGTTACGAGGGATCTATAATATGGTATAAAGGAACTTTACCGCCCATCAAAAAAATCAACATCGTTTCTATAACTAAAGCTTTAATCTATGAAAAAGATTGGCAGCAAACAAATATCTAATAAAAGTTATTAAAAACAGATAATGTCCATAGATTCATGTGATTAAGCTCAAAAAAGTACAGCGTTTACTTAAATCCTCCTTAGCATATTAGTTAAATAAATTAATCAATAATATCTTCCAATTCCCTTAAATCCACTGGTACTACTCTGGATACCCCTGCTTCGATCATGGTAATACCATAAATGATATCCGTACTGGCCATGGTCCGCTTATTATGGGTGACAATGATAAACTGGGACTCATGGGAGAATTTTTGGATGATCTGGTTGAACTTATCAATATTAGCATCATCCAGTGGAGCATCCACCTCATCAAAGATACAGAAAGGCGCAGGCTTCAGCAGATAAATGGAGAAGAGTAGGGAAGTGGCCGTCAAGGTCTTTTCACCACCCGAAAGCTGGTTGATGGTCAATGGCCTTTTGCCTTTTGGCTTGGCCATGATCTCAATGGTACTGTCCAATGGAGATTCGGGGTTGGTCAACTTTAGGTCACAATCATCCTCTGCTGTAAACAGGGAACGGAAAACCTTAACAAAGTTGGTCTTGATTTGATCAAAGGCAGACAAGAAAGTTTCCTTAGCAACTGTGTCTATTTCCTTAATGGTGTCCATCAAGGAATTTTTAGCTTTTTCTAAGTCTTCTTTCTGCGAGGAGATGAAAGTATGGCGTTCCTTAATTTCATCATAAGCCTCCATGGCCATGGGGTTGATCGGTCCCATTTTTTCCAATCTTTGTTTGGCCTTTTGGACTTCCTCACGGATTTGCTCCTCATCCTTTTCCTGGTATTCAGGATCGACCTCAGGATCTTCTTGAATCAGGTTATCCAAATCGATTTCAAATTCCACACTTAATCTCTCCTTCATGCTGGAAAGCTTAAGCTTGATCTCGTTAAGGGTATTTTGCAATTCCATGATTAGGGCATCGATCCCTTCTTTTTGCTTGGAAAGCTCACGGATGCCTTTTTCCATTTCGTCGATATCGCCTCTGGAGGCATAGTAATCTTTTTCAGCTTCAGTAACGCCGATTTCAATGGTCTCTTTTTCGGTATATAATTCGATCAATTCATCATCCTTGATCTCATTATTGTCCAGAAGTCCCCTAATTTCTTGATCAATTGTACTGAGTTCGGATTGGGATTTCTCTATCCTTTCCTTACTGTTTTCAAAAGCACTTTTCTTAAAGGAAATTTCTTGCTCAAGGCTATTGACTTTATTTAAGTGCTGATGGTATTGGATGTTTTCTTGGTTGTAATTACTGGAACGGACGGACAAGTTTTCCTCTTCAGTAAGCAATTGCTCATTGATGATTTCGATCTCTTCCTCCATGCCGTCAAAACCATTTTTTTCCTCATCCAGCTTTGGACCGATTTCATTGACTTCTTCGCTTAAGCTGTCAATCTTTTCTAGGATGTCTTCCCGTTTATTGGCATTGGTGGATAGCATTTCTGCCAACTGCTCCTTTTTGGTTTTGATGGAGATATATTGCTGGTTGACCTCAGAAATTTCAGATTGAAGGTCTTCAATGTCCTTCTTATAAGAGACTTCTTTCAGTTTCATCAGGTCACTGACTTTTTTGTCCAAATTGGACCTTGCAGCACTGACCTTTTTGTTCAGCTCCTTGATCTCAACTTCCAGCTTCTCAAGATTCTTTGCCCGGCCAATTCGCTTACCTTCGAAGAGTCCAACTGAACCACCAGAAATGCTGAATTTACGCTTAGTGAATTTTCCGCTTTCCGTAATGAAAATGGTGTCATTATCTTCAGGAATGTCTTTGATCTCACCTTGGACAATATAAACATCATCCAGGATATAACTGATTAGCTTGGCGTACTTTTCATCATATTCAATGATTTCTGTAGCAGCTGTAGCATTGGCAAACAGTTTATTGGTGGAGGGTTTGAAACGCTCAAAATGCTCTAGTACGAAGAAGTTGGCTTTTCCTCTAGCGGCATCACTTAGTAGGTTTACTGCAGCAATGGCTTGGTCCTCTGTGTCCACCACATAATAATTCATATAGCTTTCAAGATAATTCTCAATGGCCACACGATAGTTTTCGCTGGTCGTCAGAATATCCGAAAGAAGGGGAGTGTCCTTACCCCAGTCTGAATTCTTTTTTAAGAACTTGATGGCTTCGGGGAAACCCTCTAAGTTTTCAACCAAGGATTTGGTAAGGTTAAACTCATTGGATTTGGCGTCCAGTTTCCTTCCCAACTGGGTAACCTCTTCCCTAATCAGTTCTATGGTATGGTTGGATTCTTCAATTTTATGGTTTTGATCCTCTTCCTTGGCCTTTAGCTGGGTGATGCGATCGGTTTTTTCATCCAACTCATCTTTCAGTACCAGCATTTTTTCTTCAAACTCAGCTAAGTTGGCTTCCTGACTATTATCGTCCGAAGCGGTTTTTTCCAATTCTTGCTTTAGGGAGGAAAGCTGAATTTGCTTGATCTCCAGTTCTTTGCTGAGTTGGTAGATAGTGTCTTTGCGGGTTGAGAAATCTTTGCTGAGCACTTTTTGCCTTTCTTGGAGAATGGCATGGGCTGATTTTTGTTCTTCGTATTCTGCTTTTAGATTTTCTACAGTAAGCTCCTTTTCCGACAAAAGCTTTTCAGCTACTTCCTTTTCTTGCTCGAGTGATCGAATACTAAAGCCCGCACGGTCATTGGATTTTCGGTCTTGATCGATTTGCTCTCGGAGCTTCATTGACCGGTCTTCCAAGAATCGAAGACGTTCGTTTTTGATTTTTTTCTCACTCTCAAACTGTCTGATTTTGTTGACATGCTCGTTGAGCGTTTTTTGTCTGGAGGAGAGGAGCTTTTCTTTATGGATCTGTTCAGACTTGGATTTTTCCAATTCTGCTTCCTTGGTTGTTATCTGGTTATTGAGCTGTAATTTGCGATCATTTTCCGCATTGATCCTTTCATTGGCACCAATCAGGTTGTCAGTATGGGTTTTTACACTGATTTTGGCCAAGGCAATGCTTGATGCCTTATAGGATTTTTTGATTTCAAAGTATTTAGCAGCCTGCTTGGCCTGCTTTTCCAGGGATTTGAGGTTTTTCTCAATCTCATATAAGAGATCTTCCACCCTGTCAAGGTCTGCATCAGTATCTTCCAGCTTTTTAAGTGTTTCCTTCTTACGGGTCTTGAACTTGGAAATACCGGCAGCTTCCTCAAAGAGGTCCCTACGGGAGTTGTTCTTGTCATTGAGCAACTCATCAATCATTTTCAGTTCGATGATGGCATAGCTGTTGGATTGGATACCCGTGTCCATAAAGAGGTTATTGATGTCCTTAAGACGACAGGCAATGCCATTGAGTAAATATTCACTTTCCCCAGAACGGTAGTAACGACGGGTGATGGTGACATGGGTGTATTCGGTAGGAAGCAGGTTTTTGGTGTTTTCAAAGGTTAGGGACACCTCAGCCAGATTGGTAGGTTTCCTGTTTTTGGTACCATTGAAAATCACATTTTCCATTTTATCGGAGCGAAGTGCCCGGGTTTTTTGCTCACCCAGTACCCAGCGGATGGCATCCACAACATTGGACTTTCCACATCCATTCGGGCCTACGATTCCTGTAATGCCCTTGTCAAAATGGATGGAGACCTTGTCCCCAAAACTTTTAAAACCTTTGATTTCAAGCTTGGTTAGCTGCATGTATGCTTAAATAAAATAGATTAAGACAAACAAAATTAATCAGATCGGGTTAATAAGCAAATGGGAATTTGTAGTTCCTTGGTTTTGATGGTTTTAAAAAAACAGTAGATTTTTACTGAACAGTTTCACAATTTGGAGAAAGATTTCCTTTAAGTCAAAGGGAAATTGGAATAGGGGATGCAATCTGGCCCTTCAGAGGAGATTACAACTAAATTATAGCACTAATTCCTCAAGTTTTGATTTTGCTTCAATTGGCATTTTCCAGGAATAATCTGATAGTAGTTTTTCATATATGCTGTTCCAAAAGTCTTCGTCGTGTAGATTGTTGGATGCTGATCTTGACTTCAAAAAATTGGCTATTTCGTAGACTTGGTGAAATGAATTATAACTTTTTTCTGCATTTTCAAAGGCCAATATTGCCTCTCTTAGTTCTTTACTAAACAACTTCTCGAACCCCACCCTTTCCCATGCTATTGCTGCGCTATAATCTTTTGAGGTGCTGGAAAATGTAGGCGTCAGTTCATTGTCAATTTTTTCTATTTCTTTTTCAAGTTCTTTGATTTGAGGGGTAGATGCGGAATCCCTTTTGTTTTCCATTTCAAAAAGCTGATTTTGCTTCTGTCTTCTTTGTGCCATTAAATCCTTGTATTCCTTGTCTACAGCCTCATAATATGATTCCCATCCCTCCCTTAGTTTTTCTGATGGTGTGATGTGTGAGAAATATTGAGCCAACAACCTTTTTTCTGAAATTTTGGAATTGTCCGTCACGATTGAAACATATTTATCATATTCTTGAAGTTCGGTTATCCCTATTTCACGGTCCTTAAAGCCTGCATTAATAATCGTGGTCATGATCACCAAGCCTACCGATGCTACTGCCCATCTTAATAATCCTATCCAAATTTTCAATCTTTCATCAGTCATGTTTTTTAGGATTTAAGGTTTGATTTATTAATATAACAAAATAATATTTTATGATGAACCATTTGGATCTGGTAGGTAGATTTAAGCTTAGAGAAGTAGGATAGAGATATGCTAAATTTTAAAAGGAGTATTAGGGATACTTTTATAAATGACTTGTTTTTAATAAATGTATACATTGGATAATTTTTGCTATCTTAGTTTTAAACAAAAAATAGCGAAACAGTGGATAATGGAACTTGGATCTATATTATCATCTCGATAATATTTTTTATAGTCAATGCACTTACTAAAAAGAAAAAAGGTGAGGGACAGGAAGTTGATGAGATGGGAGAGGGGGCAATGGATGAACAGCCAGGCAATAAGCCTTTGTCTTTTGAGGAACTTTTAAGGGAAATTAGGCAAGGTCAACAGAAAGAAGCCGATGTTGAGGAGAGAGAGGAAGAAGTGGTTCAGAAAACGGAGGATACAGACTATCCCAAAGTAGAAGCAGCCCCTGAGCCAGTTAGGCGACAGCCTGAAATAAAATATTATGAAGGTACTTACCAAGCCGATCATGTAGAAAAGGGCAAGGCTTTGGTTAAATTGGACGATCAGGTAGAAATCGATAGTGATAAGAAAATATTAAAAGAAGTAGAAGATGTGGCTGAGGAAGGGGCCAGCTATAACAGGTACAGGAGAATGTTAAAGGATCCCCAATCCCTTAAAGATGCTATTGTTGTCTCTGAAATTTTGAAAAGGAAGGAATATTAATGAAAAGGTGTTTTCCTTATAGTCATATGATGACTGACAAAGTACCATTAATATCAAGTAAGGATAAAGTTAAATAATGTGAATATAGGAGTCTGTTTACAGTTTGAATTCTTAGTGCTTTCAAACACTAAATGATAAGAAATAAGCCCATTTTATTACTGTTTAATTTACATTTTTTGAGAGTCTATATACTATTTGCTCAAATATATCAATCCCTAAAATTGTGAGATATTTCATGATATCGGTAGGAGTAGTTCTAATTTGTCTATGATCCAATTGCACTTTGGAATGCGTAGGTTAATGCATGAAGCAACTTACAAATACAAAGGCAGGAAAGCTCACTCAGGATAGGAGAGAGTTCCTATTAAAGACAGGTTCATTATCTGTGATGTCCCTATTTGGAATGTCATTTTTTACCGCCTGCAGCAGCTCAGAAGATATGGATCCTTCAAGCCCAGATGATTCAGGAGGTGATGATTCAGGGAACGGTATTGAGGTTTCGGGAGGTACCGTGACTATTGATCTAAGTAAACAGTCGGGTCTCAAAACCAATGGAGGATGGCTTTTGGTCAGTGAAGCAAGAGTTCTGGTGGTGAATATAGGTAATGATATGTTCAGTGCTTTGACATCTGTTTGTACCCACTCCAATTGCGCTGATAATTGGAAATTTCAAAGCAGTCAGTTTGTTTGTGGCTGTCATGGGTCCAGGTTTACCACAGATGGTTCGGTTGCCAATGGACCGGCTAGCTCTCCATTGACTTCTTATTCGACCATGTTACAGGACGATATTCTAACAATCATGAAATAATCTTATCATGAAAAAGCTCTTTATCATATTCTATTTAGCCTTTTTAGGGAGTACCCAAAAAGCCTTTTGCCAAGAATTTATTACTGAAAGTGGCCATGCAGAGTTTCTCTCCCGAGCCTCTCTGAATGAATTTACGGGGAAGTCAGACCAGCTAAACGGCTTGGTGGACTTGGACAAAAATTTGGTGGATTTTTATATAGACCTGAATACCTTGAAAACAGGGATTGGCTTGAGAGATAGACATATGAGAGAGAATTACCTGGAAACTGAAGATTTTCCTTATGCTGAATTTACTGGGGAAATAAGAGGCCTGAATGAAGAGATGATTAGTTCATTTGAAAATGGGCAAAAAGTAACTGCAGTGGGGAAATTTAAAATTCACGGAGTGGAAAGAGAGATGGAAATCAATGGGGAAATCAAGCAGGATCAGGAAAAAAACACGCTGCATTTGAGCGCTAAATTTGAAGTCCTATTGGGTGACCATGACATAGCAATTCCAAAAGTGATGTTTTATGAGCTTTCAGAGAAACAAATAGTTACCATTAATGTCAGTCTAAAGAAATAAGCAAAACCATGAAAACTTCACTTTTAATATTATCATTATTGTTAACGGCTTTTGTAGCTCAAGCTCAGTTGGAAAGAAAACCTGCTGAACCAAACAAGGAAGAGGACCTGATCTTCCATGCCCCTAGACATATTAATTTGTTGACCGTAGAGCCAATAGAGAAAAAAGGTTTGCATCTGGCCATAATGCATACTTTTGGGGCATTGGATGGAGGCGTACAAAACTTTTTTGGGCTTGACTATGGTGCCAATATTATGATTGGTTTTGAATATGGAATGACCGAAAAATTCTCACTGGGACTTTCCAGGTCCAGCTTGGACAAAGTGTATGATTTATATGGTCGGTATCATTTGATGAGTCAAAGCTATGATAACAGCCGTCCAATTTCAATAAGCCTAATGGCTGGAGCAGGAGTAAACACTTCTGATTATAGTTTTATAGAAGAAACAGAAGTCTCCTTTGCGGATAGAACCAGCTATAAGGCTCAGGTAATGTTTGCCAGAAAGTTCAATGACAGCTTTAGCTTCCAGTTAAGCCCTATGTTGGCCTATTTTACCAGTCCTTTTGAGTTTTATCAGATAGAAGGTGATGAAAATTTGTATTTGGCTTTAGGTTTGAGTGCCAAATATAAGGTGACAGGGAAATCTTCCTTGACATTGCAGTATATTCCTAATTTGAACAATGAGTTAAAAAGTAATTTAGGTGTTGGAATAGATGTGGAAGCAGGAGGTCATGTCTTTCAAATGTACTTTGTGACCAGCCAAGCATTAAACGAGCAGTATCTATTGGCGGGAGGAAATGGAACCCCGGGGGAACAATTTAGGATTGGGTTTAATGTTAACCGCATATTCGCCCTTGGGAAGCGGTAATAATGGATTGATTCTCTCAAACCCGATGATATGCAGCCACTCGTCTTCCATGCTTTCAGTTTGTACATAGTTATTTTGTTTGGCAAATTCCCTTACTTTTTGAAGTAGGGAAGTTTGGTCAGGGTAGGCATGTTGGCTGTACTTATATATGAATAAAGTGAAATTCTGAGGAGGGTTTAAGTAGGGTTGAGCTTTAAAATCTTCTAAGCTAATTGCCCGCTTTTTAGGTAATAGTTTTCCTAGGATAACTTCTTGACTGTCGCAAATAAATTGATGGCTTATTAAGGGTGAATGATGGTCACTGTTTTCAAGGTTTTGGATAAATGCTTCTTTGAAGTGAGAATAATTTTTTAGGCCCGATTGATTTTTAAAAGCCATGAAAACTGGAAGAATCAAGAGCGCCACCATCCCTGCTAATCTTAATCTGGATGTCAGAAAAGCGAGGCACGCTGCAAAAAGGAAATAATAAATCGCAATATTCCATTCCATTAAAGAAAGCGCAACGAATCCCCCGAAGGCTATCCATAATGAACAGAATTTGTTCCAGAAGAAATTATCCAACCAACGGTGGTTTTCAAAAGCGATATTGGCAGATAGCAAAGGGATCAGAATTATCAAGTGCCTAGGGTTTAGGTGAAGGGGATTATAATAAGAGAAGCTGGTACTCATAAACCAAAAACCAATAATCATACAGATGGTACATAAGGAAAAGATGAGGGGTAAGTCTCTTTTAGTTAAAAAAGCCCTGACGATTGAGGGAACGGACAAGACAATCCAAATCCAATAGGTTCGTTCTACAAAAGTCGTGATAGGGATGAAAGTTAATCGTTCCAACATTATCAGCCAGTTTTTGTCAAAATAGCTGTAGGGGGATACATAGTGCCCTTCTTGAATGCTTCGAAATCTAAAAAAAGCATCTTCAAACTTCCATTCAAAGTATCCTAAATATACAAGGAAAAATAAGGTCACGAAGCCGAAAAAGTATAAATAAAAGCTTTTACCGTTATCCTTTAAATAATCAAATACCATAAGCATGACAGGAAATGGTGCTAGGTAAATGATGGTTTCCTTGGTACAAAATCCCACAAAGAAGGCCAGTGCCATTAATAGCCCTGATTCAAGGGGACGTTTAAATCGGTAGTAAGCTGAGTAGGGAATTAATGCGGTCCAGAATAAGAGTGGGGAATCTGGGTACACTTTGGGGAGGAAATGCAACAAATATATATTGGAAATAAAGAATAATACCAACCAAAATTTGGTAGAAGGTTTTGGCATGATGCTCCATATAAGGATCAAGGCTCCTATATAGTAGATCAGGCTGGAGAGTGAAGCAATCCGATCATTGAAACCAAAAAGGAAAGTAAGGAGTCCTGATAATATATAAGCGCCCCACCTGAAAGTGAAATGCTCCCCAGTCATCACATCATTTCCCATCCAGAAATTTTGACCATAAATTATATAGGCCACATCATCACTGAAAGTAATTCCATCATAAGCAAAAAACCAATAGCCTATCAAAAGAAGGATACCTGCAACAAGGTAGGTGTTGGGCTGGTGGAGCTTTATGCTTTTTTCCATAAACTTTTATATCCTCATTGTTTTGAGGATCGTTTCTTGGTGAAAAATTGACAATTTGTGTCTTTAATGTGTGGAGTTATAATCTTAGACGTAAATTGCTTTCTGAAATTTAACTTGTCATGGCTAAAACAAAAAGTGTTGAGCAACAAAAAATACTAAGGGTTTTCAAATTAATCAATTTGCTACGGTCCAATATAGGTAAACCTGTAGGTCGGCTAGCAGAATCCTTGGGTACGGATAAAAGAACCATCTACCGCTATTTCAAATTATTGGAAGAATTGGGGTTTCAGGTAGAAAAGGAGTTTGGTAAGTTTAAGATTGTTGATAGGGTGGATCAGCATAGTGACAGTTTCTATGGGACCTTTACTGATGATGAAACAGCTTTTATAGCCGATTTGTTGAGCAAAAATGGAAAGAAAAACCTATTGAGGGATTCTATCCTGCAGAAGGTCCATCACCGTTCTGATTTTCAGCAAGGTGTCAGTCAGTTGTTCAATGCGCATTTAGGAACATTTGTGGATGAACTAGGAGAGGCAATAAGGGATAAGTTTCAAGTGCTATTGAAAGATTATTATTCCCTTAGTAGTGATTCAGTGAGTGATAGACTGGTAGAACCTGTGGCTTTTACAAGTAATTTTGAATCTGTGTACGCTTTTGAAGTTGCTAGTAAGGAGATGAAACTTTTTAAGTTAGAGAGGATAACCGAGGTGAAAGTTAGCTCTCATAAGCATGTTTACGAGGTTTTACATGAATCCTTAGAGCAAGGATTGTTTGGTTTTACTGGGAAGGACCGATTTCAAGTAAAACTTAGACTTTCGAAGAAAGCCTACCAATTACTTATGGAGGATCATCCTGATGCGAAGCCATATACCTATATAAAAGAAAGAAATCAATATTATTTTGAATCAGAAATACCAGAGTTGCCAGGAATAGCGAGGTTTATCCTTGGCTTACCGGGAGAAGTAGTATTGGAAGAAGGAAAAGAATTGGAGCATTACCTTAAAGAGCAATTAAAAAAGGCTGAAAATATTTTTCTCAGCCCTTGAAATTAAAATAAACTGTGGTCGCTTATTTTAGTTGGATAAGTTTAATCGTATTATCATTTACATGACGGAATACTCCGTCTACATTTGCGCTAGTTTGTAGTTCAAGACTCAAGTCATCACATAAGGTGCTACACTCTATATCTATTTCTCCCAACAGATTATATCCAATATCTTCATTTCCAAGAACCAGGGTTGAAGGACTGAAGTCTGTGGATTTTAAAGGAAGGTCAAAGGTTGTGCCAACACTTACTGGGTCTTTTGAATTTTCTGAAATAAAGGTGTATTGGATAAAATGTAAACCGGTGTCGGAATTAAATGCTTCTTCTTTTCGTATCCTTAATTCATAATTATAACCTAATTCATAGTCAAAACCTGAAATGGCATCTATGGGGATTGCAGTCCATTCATCAGTTGCTACTTGATCGCTAAATTGTACTCTTAGCCATAACGTAGGATTATCTGCTTCATTGTTTTGAATGATGGGGAAATGTTGGACCTTAACATTTTCTTCCTTGATGGGAGTTTCGTCCAAGCAGGATGAAAAGAGCAATATGCCCATTACACTGAGGTAAGCTGTAATGATGCTGGATTGTCGTTTTAGGGTAAAAAAACTAAACATGATAAATAATTGAGTTGGTTTATTAAAAGAAGTGTTTTAATGTATCTCGCAGGTCTACAATAAAAATGCCATTAAATGAAAAATGGGATTATTTATAAGCAACTTTTACCCCTGAAAGTGTTTTTCGACCATCGCCTAGATTGTTTTTTAATAGACTATGATAAATTTTTATCTTCGGCCTTTAATCAATAAGTTTTTATGAAAAGATCAATTACGCTCATTTTAGCATTGCTATGTATGTTGGGAAGCTTAAAGGCACAGGAATTATTAAATTCTGATTCCTCAGCAATTTCCAAACATCAATTGAATATTAAAGGAAAAAATGTTCCCTATACTGCTACGGTCGGAACCCAGCCTGTTTGGGATAAGGATGGTAATGAAGTAGCCTATTTATTTTATACCTATTATGAACGCTCGGATATTCAAGATAAGACCAATAGACCGCTGGTTATTTCCTTTAATGGAGGCCCAGGATCAGCTTCTATTTGGATGCATATAGCTTATACAGGTCCTGTTCTTTTGAATATTGATGAGGAGGGTAATCCTGTTCAACCGTATGGTGTGAAGGATAATCCACATTCCATTTTAGATGTAGCTGATATTGTTTATATCGATCCAGTAAATACCGGATATTCCAGAATTACTGATAAAAAAGCTGACAGGGCCCAGTTTTTTGGTGTGAATTCAGATGTTAACTACTTGGCTGACTGGGTAAGAACCTTTGTGAGTCGAAATAACAGATGGGCATCTCCAAAATACCTGATTGGCGAAAGCTATGGTACCACTAGGGTATCTGGATTAGTGAATAGGTTACAGAACAGCCAATGGATGTTTTTCAATGGTGTAGTGTTGGTTTCTCCAACGGACTTAGGGATTGATAGAAGCGGTCCAGTAGCAGCAGCCAATTATTTGCCTTATTATACCGCCACAGCTTGGTACCACAAGGCACTGGAACCTTCTTTACAACAAAGAGATCTTGAAGAACTATTGCCTGAAGTGGAAGAATTTACGGTAAATGAGTTAATTCCAGCTATGGTAAAGGGAGGTTTCCTTGCGACGGAGGAAAAGCAGGCTTTAGCAAAGAAAATGTCCACTTATTCTGGATTAAGTGAGAAAGTATTATTGGAACATAATTTGGCTGTTCCTACACAATTTTTCTGGAAAGAGTTGCTTAGAGACCAGGGACTTACTGTGGGTCGATTGGATAGTAGGTACAAGGGAATAGATAGGTCTGATGCTGGAAGCAGTTTTGATCATGACCCAGCCCTAACCGCTTGGAACCATGCTTTTGCGCCAGCTTTTAATCATTATATGATCAATGAACTTGATTTTAAGACTGATTTGAATTATTTCCTCTTTGGGCCAGTTCATCCGTGGGATAGAACAAGGGATAGAACAGGTGAAAATCTCCGTTCAGCTGTTGCTCAAAACCCATATTTGCATGTAATGATTCAATCAGGCTATTACGATGGTGGTACGGATTATTTCAATGCAAAATATTCTATGTGGCAAATGGACCCAAGTGGTAAATTAAAGAATAGGTTGTCATGGAAAGGGTATAGAAGTGGGCATATGATGTATTTGAGATCTGAAGATCTCGAAAAAGCCAATGATGATATCAGAGAGTTTATCAAAAAGTCTTTGCCAAAGGACGGAATGCCAGCTCGCTATTAATGACCTATTGAAATCATTTGAAATAAATAATAGATGCAGAGAAGAAAAGGCCGGGAATTTACCCGGCTTTTTCTATATAGGCTTTTTCAAAATCTTCCAAACATAAAATGGGTTCTTTGAATCCCATAAAATCACCTAACAAGAGATAGATGTCAGCTTTGCTTTTTCCCATTTTTCTTAGGCCTTGAATGGAAGTCGCACCTTTGGATTTGGAAAGCTTTTTGTTTTTGGAATGCATGATCAATTGATGATGCTTAAAAGTGATATCAGAGAAGCTATTGGAGGGCAATAAGCTTGATAGATAGGACTGAGCCAGACTGGAATCCAATAAGTCTTGGCCACGAACAATCAGGTCAACTCCAAAATTGATGTCATCAATGACAGAAGCCAGCTGATAGGCCGGCAAGCTTGTCTTTTTCCTGACCACAAAATGCTGCATATTATCAGGCAAGAAGGAATTGTAAACTCCTGATTCCAATGATTTAAACTGTATTGAATGTCCGTTGGTGATCAAACGCCAGTTAGTATTCTCCTCTTTGAGATCTATTTTTCTATTAAGGCATGTTCCCGGGTATTGGGCATTGGTGCTGATATTTGCAATTTGTTTTCTAGAGCATTCACAGGCAAAAAGTAATTGTTTTTCTTTTAATGACTCCAAGGCTTTTTTATAGCTTTCCAGACGATGAATTTGGGAAAATTCTTGACTAAACTCTTTTTGGTTTTTTGGCCCTAGGTCCCAAGGTATTTCCAAGAAGTCTAGTGTGATGAAAATGTCTTCAATATAAGCTTGTCTTACTCGGCTTTGGTCAAGGTCATCTATACGTAATAGTATTTTGCTGTGATGTTTTTTTGCAAGGGAAGAGGTTATCAAAAATGATAAAATATTGCCTAAATGAAGATATCCACTAGGGGTAGGAGCGAACCTTGTTAACTGGTATGTTGCTTGGGTTTTGGGCATAGTAATGGTTACTAAAGTAATAAAGTATCTTCTTACCAACACCCTAAAACGGTGAAATATTCAAGAATAAAATTACAGTCAATTGAAATCAAAATGTGTGTTTTTTTTAATAGATGAGTTGTGTTTTATGAAATTCCTTTATTAATAAGTAGTTACTTGAGGAGGTTGTCAAGGAATTATGGTTAACTTACTTTATCTATGATTCGCAAAACTTTCTACAAGTTCGACATGGCAGAATAATTGTTGTTTATTGAATATTGTAGGATTTGATTTTTAGAGATCAACATTAGTTGAGAACAAGAAAAATATTTTAGAAATGGAAAATGAGCTTAATTTGGCCGTATTGATTGATGCGGATAATATACCTTCTTTTTATATCAAGGAGATGATGGAGGAATTAGCCAAGTATGGTAACCCTACTATAAAAAGAATATATGGGGATTGGACCCAACCGCAGTTAGGCAAATGGAAAGCTGTGTTATTGGAACATGCTATCACGCCCATGCAACAATACAGTTATACTTCGGGCAAAAATGCTACTGATTCAGCGATGATCATTGATGCTATGGATATTTTGTATACAGAAAAGGTAAACGGGTTTTGTCTAGTTTCCAGTGATAGTGATTTTACTAAACTGGCTACTAGATTGAGAGAAGCCAATATGAAGGTTTTTGGGATTGGAGAAAAGAAGACTCCGACACCTTTTATTGCGGCTTGTGACAAATTCATTTATTTGGAAATTCTGAAGCAGCAGGAAAAAGAGGATAAAATTACTGTAGCAAAACAAATTCCAGAAGTGGAAAAAATAACCTCAAAGGTTATTCGTTTGATTTCAAATACTATTTCAGATTGCTCAGAAGATGACGATGGATGGGCCTTTATGGGGGATGTTGGGAACTTGCTACAGAAAAAGCAACCGAATTTTGATTCAAGAAACTATGGCTTTCAAAAACTCACACCTATGATTAGCTCTATCGATAAATTTGAGATTGACCAAAGGGAAAGTGGGAGAGGTAGGCATCGTTTGATTTATGTCAGAAACAAAAAATAAAATCTGATTATCCGCTATGATGCCAGTAATCATAAATACTTTGCTCAGGTGGTTGGGAGACTGAAGTCTGAAGCGGCAGATACTTTAATCAAAGCGATCGTCTTAATTTGTTTTTAATCTTTACTGGTAAAATTGTGGATATAGAAATTAAAAAAGCTTCCAGATATCTGGAAGCCTTTTCCTATATGAGTTATTGTAAACTAAATTAATTATTAATTCCTATATTTCCCTGTCCGACTATGGTGCCCAATTGGTCGGAACTTAAGTGAACGTTTACATATCCGTCAATATTCATTAATCCTGCGTAATTCAAAGCATCTCCCGACTCTAACATTTCCACATTTGTCATACTCATTCCAGTAGTTCCATCAACCGCATTAAAGGAGAAGATGATTGGCCCTCCTTCACTGGCAGAATTAGCATGGATGTGAGCAGGGTGACTACCTCCTTCTGGTGTTCCTTTCATTGCGATGGTTGCTAGGGCAAATCCATTGACTCTTTCAGCAAAGGTAATAGTGCCACTGATTCCTGGTACATCTTTTTCATTTAAAGCATAAACCATAGTATTTCCTGTAAGCTCATTCTGACCGATGTCTCCATGTGCAACGATGGTTCCTAATTGGCTACCACTTAGGTGTACATTAACATATCCATCAACATCGAGAATATCAGCATACGGCATAGGGTCTCCTGCATCAGTTTGTCTAATGGTGGTCATGCTCATTCCTGTGGTACCATCAACAGGATTGAATGATACGACAATTCCACCACCTTCAGCGGCTGTATTGGCATGTATATGTGCGGGGTGACTTCCCCCATCAGGTGTGCCATCTAAACTTATCGTTGCCAATGAAAGTCCATTTACCCTTTCTTGAAACTTGATGGATCCACTGATCCCGGGAACCATTTTTTCTCCAAGGCTATATATTTTTTCATTTCCAGTTAATTCGTTTTGTCCAATATCTCCCTGTGCAACGATGGTTCCTAATTGGCTAGCGCTTAGGTGTACATTGACATATCCATCAACATTGAGAATATCAGCATACGGCATAGGGTTTCCTGCATCGGTTTGCCTGATGGTGGTCATACTCATGCCCGTAGTGCCGTCGACAGGATTGAATGATATGACAATTCCACCGCCTTCAGCAGCAGTATTGGCATGAATATGTGCAGGGTGACTTCCCCTTTCAGGTGTGCCATCTAAACTTATCGTTGCCAATGAAAGTCCATTTACCCTTTCCTGAAACTTGATGGATCCACTGATCCCGGGAACCATTTTTTCTCCAAGGCTGTATATTTTTTCATTTCCAGTCAATTCATTTTGTCCTATATCTCCCTGCGATACAATTGTACCTAATTGCTCTGCACTGAGGTGTACATTTACATATCCATCGAAACTTAGGATGTCATCGTACATTAGCGCATTACCGTCGTCTGTTTGTCTAATGGTGGTCATACTCATTCCAGTATTTCCATCTACGGGATTGAAGCTCACAGCGATGCCACCACCTTCCGCTGCTGTATTATAGTGAATGTGTGCAGGATGGCTACCTCCCTCTGGCGTGCCATCTATCTGAATGGTGGCCAGAGTATAACCGCTAATTCTCTTTTTAAAAGTAACAGTACCACTAATTCCGGGAACAGCTTTTTCACCTAAACTATAAATTTTAAACTGGTCGGTGAGTTCATTGACACCTATATCTGCTTGGGATACAATGGTTCCAAGATCATTTGAGGAAAGATGAACATTTACATAGCCATCCATACTTAAGATGTCTTCATAGGATATAGGGGTTCCCTCATCATTTGTTTCAATAATGGTGGTACTCATTCCTGTACTACCATCGACCGGGTTAAATGAAATGGCTATAGGACCACCTTCAGCAGCTGAGTTGGAGTGAATGTGTGCCGGGTGGCTACCTCCGTCCGGAGTTCCTTCCAAATCGATGGTTGCTAAAGTAGACCCATTTACCCTCTTTTGGAACGTAATGGTTCCGGATATTCCAGGAACAGCTTTTTCCAGAAGATTATAAGTTTTGGAATCCCCAGCTAAAGCATTTCCTCCCATGTCACCTTGGGCTACTATGGTTCCCAAATCTCCATGACTTAGGTGAACATTGATATAGCCATCAAAATTGATTAAAGAATTATAGCTGACTGAAGTGCCATCGTCACGCTTATTTACGAGAGAGGTACTAACGCCCGAACCCCCATCTACTGGATTTAGTGAAATGGCTATATCACCACCTTCAGATGCCGAATTAAAGTGTATATGGGAAGGGTGTACGCCATTTTCCGGTGTTCCGTTTAAGATTAAGGTCACCTTTGTGTAACCATCTTCCCCCTCTTCAAAAATTGCGGAGCCACTTACTCCGGAATTACCGATTTCTACTAGCGGATAGGTCATTTTTTGGCCTGTCAGTTCTAAGGCTTCTGTGGGACTGGTATCATCCACACAAGAAAAAAATCCGATTATGCTTAGCATCATTAGCCAATTAAAAAGATGTAGCGGTATGCGCTTTTTCATTTTCTTGTTGATTTTGGTTAAAAGAATATTGTCATTATAAAATTATAACTAGGATAAATGATATTTGTTTAGTCTTGGTGGTTATTAACTTAGATTGATCAATTAAATTGCAGAAATTTTAATGGTTAATAGAAAGTGAACTATTCATTTAACCGTTAATTGGCATCTTTTTTGGGAAATTTTAATTGAACAATTTTAAATGAATATGTTGAAAAGAATATCAATTTTGCTTTTATCGGGCCTAGTGCTGTATGGTTGTGCTACAGTGCCTTTAAGTGGGAGGAAACAATTGAGCTTGGTAAGTAATGAAGAAGTCTTACCTATGGCCTTCCAGCAATACAATGAAGTAAAAACCGAAAGTAAATTACTTACTGGTACAAGTGATGGAGAAAAGGTGCAAAGGGTAGGGAAGCGCATAGCAGCGGCTGTAGAGACCTATCTTAATGATAATGGTTACGGAGATATTGTCGAAGGATTCGAATGGGAGTTCAATCTTATTCAAGATGACCAGGTAAATGCTTGGTGTATGCCAGGGGGGAAAGTGGCCTTTTATACGGGAATAATACCCGTTTGCCAAGATGAAACAGGTATTGCCGTGGTTATGGGCCATGAGGTAGCGCATGCTATTGCTAGCCATGCTAGAGAAAGAATGTCCCAGGGATTGGTGGCAAATGGATTATTGGGAGGTTTGCAAGTGGCTATGGGGCAAGACCCAACTTTGACTGAGGCGATTTTTATGCAAGCAGTGGGTATGGGGAGCCAGGTTGGTATGCTTAAATTTTCCCGTGACCAAGAATTAGAGTCAGATCAATTGGGATTGATTTTTATGGCAATGGCAGGTTATGATCCAAGAGAGGCACCTGAATTTTGGAAAAGAATGGAAGCAAAATCTTCGGGGGCAGCACCGCCAGAGTTTTTGTCCACTCACCCAGGTCCTGATAGAAGGATTGATGAGCTGAACAAACAAATGCCAGAGGCTTTAAAGTATTATAAACAGTAATTTTTAGGATTAATTTTGATTGGAAAGGCTGTAACCTGATTTAAGGTTACAGCCTTTTTTATTGTCATTATTTGTTAAGATCCAATTTGGAAAAAACAATAAGTACTAATTCAAAATAAAAATGCATTGATTTATGAAGTGAATGATATGGTGTTTTAGATTGATGATTCTGTAAGTAAATGTTTTTTTATGATTTTAAACAATATTTTTAATAATAAAAAACGGCGTATTTTATTATAAAATAAACTAAATGTATTTTTAATTATATTATTTTTAGTTAAATTTTTGTAGTGAAAACATGACAAAAGTCTTGTTTTTAGTTTCTTTTTCTCATGTTTTCGCCATTTCGTGGACAGTACATTTGTTATATCAATTAAGCAAAACAAGTTTTCAACAGCATAACATTTTGAATTATGAAGACAGTGAAATTAATTATCCTATCAGCATTATTAATGATGCTAGGATTTCAGCTCAGGGCTCAGGGAAGTTATGGTTTGTCCGGTCCTCAGGAATTTATGGTTGAAGGAACTTCTACCATTCATGATTGGGAAATGGTGGCCAAGGAAGGGGTGAAAGGAAGTATGAGCGCTACAGTCAATGGTTCAGAAATAGCATCTATTTCTTCATTGAAAATCACATTACCAGTCGAAAGCTTGAAGAGCGGTAAGTCCAGTATGGACAAAAATGCTTATGAGAGTTTAGATAAGAAAAAGAATCCCAACATTCTGTATGAATTGATCAGTATAGATGAAATCGGGGCAGGTATGATTAAGGGCAAAGGTAAATTGATCATTGCCGGTAATTCCAAAGATGTAATAATGGAAGTTAAATATAGGGTGAGCAATGGAGATATAATTTTTGAGGGAAGTCAGGATATCACCTTCTCAGAATATAATATAGATCCTCCAACAGCCATGTTTAATACTATTAAAACAGGTAATGAGTTGAAGTTATCATTTAAAGCCCAATTTCAACCAAACTGATAAATCAACAAACACATAACAAAGCAAAAGCCATGAATACTATGACAAAAGGCATTAATTATGCTATCCTATTCTTTGCGGTTTTATTTTCAGGTACCTCTTTGGTACAGGCGCAAAAATCCTTACAATATTATAGAGCTGATAATAGCTATGGGCTCAATGTTTTTGAGACTAGTAAAGATTCAGTTTCTACTTATGAGGGACTGAGAGTGAAAGTAGGCGGGGACTTCGCCTTACAGTTTCAGGGAATCAATCAAGAAAATAATCTTGACAACTTGGTGGACCTAGGGTCCAATCTGAATCTTCCTACAGCCAACCTGAACCTTGATGTTCAGTTGGAGGATGGTGTTAGAATGCATTTGAGAACCTATCTTTCTGCAAGACACCACTCAGAGGCCTGGGTAAAAGGAGGTTATTTGCAATTGGATAAACTAGATTTTGTTTCTGACGGATTTCTTGAGGGATTGATGAAATATACTACTATCAAAGTGGGTATGGATGAGATCAACTATGGTGATGCACACTTTAGAAGAACAGATAATGCCCGAGCTATTTTCAATCCATTTGTTGGGAATTATATCATGGACTCCTTTACTACTGAGGCCTTTGCAGAAGTGACTCTTCAAAACAGCGGATTCTTGGCTATGCTCGCCATATCTAATGGTAAGCTTAATCAATCAGTAGTAGTCAATGACAACTCTGACAATAAACTTTCGTTTTATGGTAAAGTAGGTTATGACAATTATGTTGCCGAGGATTTGAGAGTTAGATTGACAGGTTCTTGGTATAACAACCAAGGATTGTCAACTGGAACTTCACTATATGGAGGTGACCGTGCGGGTTCCAGATACTACAGCGTGTTGCATACAATTGAAGATGGTGGATCGGACTTTGAGGGTCGTTTCAATCCAAGATTTAGACAGCTTACTGCCTTTCAAATAAATCCGTTTGTAAAATTCAAAGGTCTGGAGTTTTTCGGGATTTTCGAATCAGCGATGAACAGCGAGGACGAAGGTGATGGCCAGTATACTCAACTTGCGGGCGAATTACTTTATAGATTTGGTTCTCGTGAGCAGTTATATTTAGGAGGCAGAT
The DNA here is from genome assembly GCF_014280965.1 of Echinicola salinicaeni. Lineage (GTDB taxonomy): Bacteria > Bacteroidota > Bacteroidia > Cytophagales > Cyclobacteriaceae > Echinicola > Echinicola salinicaeni. The sequence goes on along the minus strand of NZ_JACODZ010000005.1, from coordinate 326,989 downwards.
ATAATAAGGTGAAAGGTGAAGCAAATGCGGATGATCCGACAACCTCCATTGAAAGATTCAATATTGGTGGTGGATGGTTCATGACCAAAAATATTGTAGCCAAAATTGAGTATGTTAATCAGAAATATGACGGATTTGCAGCAGGTTCTAAATACGACGGAGCGAAATTCGATGGACTGAATATTGAAGCAGCGATAAGCTTCTAATCATTTATGATCACATAAAATTTGGAAGGGTATCGGGCAAACCGGTACTCTTCTTTTGCTTTAAATTCAATAGGTCAAATATAAATCAAGGTGATATGTTTAAGTTGATTTCATTTATTGGTATTCTAATGTTGGCTACTATGCCTAAGGAACGAAAAACAATTATGTGGAATATCCTTGAGGAAAGTGAATTGGGTATTGCAGGAACTACCAATGTCAATAGCTACTATTGCATGTCAGAAAATTATTTCGGAGATGATAAAATTTATGAAAGATATTCAAATGAAGGTCAGGTCAGCTGGAGCGGAAAGATAAGAGTTCCAGCAAGAAGTTTTGATTGTGCGAATAATATTATGACCAAGGATTTTCAAAGTACCATTAAGGCTGATCAGCACCCATATATTGGAATGGAGTTTCTTCATCTTGAAAAAGTAAAAGGAGAAGATAGTGCTATTAGTGGTGAGGCAATTGTTACCTTGGTTAAGGTGCAACAAAAAATTAAAATTGCTTGTAAGCTGGAAAGGTTGGATAATGGGGTTTTGAAACTGGAAGGGGATCACACATTTTTGTTCTCTGATTTTGGCCTAGAGGCACCCAAAAAGTTTTTTGGGGCTATAAAAGTAAAAGATCAAGTAACCGTTGAATTCAAATTATTTTTAGAATCTGAGTCTTCAAATTCCATTAAAGGGAACTTATTATGATAAAAGTCATCTTTTTTTAATAGGTTTATAACATAGCTTTGTGATGTTAATTAATTTTTAGGTTCATGACAATAAAGAATACACCATGTGAATTATGCTTAAGCCGTAAATTTTCCATGTTTTCAGGTTTATCTGATGAACATTTATGCAATTTATCGGACAGCAAAAATTTGATTTCCCATAAAAAAGGCCAAATGCTGTTTTATGAGGGCACTAAACCTTTGGGGGTTTTTTGTGTAAGCTCAGGCATTGTAAAAGTGTTTAAAACGGCATCTAATGGTAAAGAGCAAATTATCCGATTAGTCCAGAAAGGAGACTTTCTTGGTTATACATCGTTGTTGGGTGAAGAAGCTTATTTGAATTCAGCTACCATTGTTGAAGATGCAAAAATCTGTTTTATTCCCAAGGAAACTTTTCTTAAGCTCATCGCTGAGGACAACAATTTCCACAGAAGGTTGACCAAGGCGGTTTGTCAAAATCTGGGATTAATGGAAGAGAAGCTAACTGATGCTACCCAGAAGACCATTAGGGAAAGGTTAGCTTTTACCTTGATTAAATTGTCTGACTCTTATGGTGTAGATGGTGGTGAGAGCAGAAAAATAGATCTGGTATTAACCAGAGAGGAAATAGCCGGTTTGGTAGGTACTGCTACTGAAACGGTAATTAGGTTGCTTTCTGAATTTAAGAAGGACAGTCTGATTAAGTTTGAAGGCAAAAAGATCATCGTTTTAGATAGAAAAGGATTGGCCAGGTTATCTGATTTTTATAATAATTGATCAAATCATTCCGTATTTATCAAAAACAAAAGCCCAAACAGACGTTTGGGCTTTTGTTTTTATATATATGATTTTTATCAGGTTTTGGCTTTTTAAATGTCATAATTCCTCAGCCAGAAGCGGTATAAATTTGTCTTAAATCTATAATTGATTACAGATGAAAGGCAACATTCATAATTACCTGGAAATACCTACTGATATATTGGCTCCTATATATGACCAAAAGATTCAGGGGGACTTTTTTGACCGTAGATTGATAGAGGGAGTTTTGAATCAAGAAGAGAAAGACATTTATATGATAATGGCCAATTTGCCAAAAGTCTTGGATTGGTTGCATGGACAAGATCAACCACAGGTCCTCGAGAAAAGACCCTGCGCTATTCCATTATTATTGTTTGACCAAGATCTGTCATTTGATAAACTCCTCTTTCATTATGATGGAACTCCTGATTCTGCCGATATCATACAAGGGTTTTTGGAAAAATTCGAACTGCATATAAAGAGCAGTCAAGCCACCATCATTTCTCCAAGTTTTATTCCTAAATCAAAACTTCAAGAAGAGCAAGCCTTGATTCAACTCATAAGAAACTATACTGGTGAAACCAGTTTTATAAAATTCAATTTTAGGAAAATTGGTGACTTCTGGTCTTATGCTACCAAAAACAAATCCACCATGCTGGTAACTTCCAAAGCTTATCAAGCTGATTTGGCTAAAGTCTTATTTCATTTTTATAAAGGTGGATTTTGGTATGATAACTTATCATTTTATCTGGCTTAAAAATATAAAATATTATATACTAATATTTTAAAATAGGATTCATTATAGTTAAATTGATACAGAACCACCAATGAACATGAAGGAAGTTAAACAAAAGGATCGTACTTTGTGCTTCCACTGTGGAGAACAGTGTTTGGATGAATCCCTTCGCTATGATGAAAAGGATTTTTGTTGTCCAGGCTGTATGCTGGTTTATGAAGTGTTGAATGAAAATGGCCTTAGCAGTTATTATGAGTATGGTGAAAAGCCTGGCATAAAAAACGACAACAATAATAAATCAGCCAATCGATTTGATTACTTAGAAGAACCTGAAGTAATCCAAAAATTAATAGATTTTCAAAACGAAAAGGAAACTCATATTTCCTTTGATATTCCAGCAATACATTGTGCCTCCTGTGTGTGGTTATTGGAAAACCTTCACAGACTTAATTCGAATATTTTTGAATCTCGGGTGGATTATGTAAAAAAAGAGGTACACATCAAATTCGTACATAATGCTCTAAGTCTGAAAGAGCTGGTGAGGCTATTGGCTAAGATAGGTTATGAGCCGAGTATTCAACTGGATGCATTGGAAGAAAAGCCAAAAAGAAGGATAGACAGGAAACTGATATATAAGTTGGCAGTAGCTGGATTTTGCTTTGGCAATATGATGTTTTTCAGTTTGCCTGAGTATTTCAGTGAAGTGTCATTATTGGAAGAGAATTTTAGAGGCCTTTTTGTCCAGCTCAATTTAGCCTTGTCACTTCCTGTTATATTTTATTCAGCAACAGATTACTATAGGTCTGCATGGTACTCTCTGAGTTCTGGTCGTGTTAATATGGATGTTCCCATAGTCATGGGGATAATTTCTCTGTTTGTTTATAGTCTATACGAAGTAATTGAGCTGGGGGAAAGCGGTTATTTCGATTCTATAGGGGGGCTATTGTTTTTTCTATTGATCGGGAAATATTTTCAGCAAAAAACCTATGACCGTCTTGCTTTTGACAGGGATTATAAGTCCTACTTCCCATTGGCTGTAACCCGCTTGGGGAATAAAGGGGAAGAAGTTGTTTCGCTTCCTAAAATAAAAGTAGGGGATACCTTGAAGATTCGTCATGGTGAGTTGATTCCAGCGGATAGTTTGTTACTGGAAGGGGAAGCCCGAATTGATTATAGTTTTGTGACAGGGGAGGAAGTGCCTGTTTTTGTAAAGAAGGGTTCTTTAATTTATGCAGGAGGTAGGCAGCAGGCAGGAGCCTTGCTCCTAAATGTGCAGAAAGCCCCTTCCCAAGGTTATTTAACTGATTTGTGGAACCAAGATAGTTTCCAGCTTGGAAAGCCCAAGGAACTGGAATCATTGGCCAATGCCATTAGTGGAAAATTCACATTGGTGGTGCTGATGGTGGCTTTTGGTGCTCTAGCTTTTTGGATTCAAACGGATGTTTCCGTGGCGGTGAAAACTTTTACCAGCGTTTTAATTGTGGCCTGCCCATGTGCATTGGCGATGTCCACCCCTTTTACCTTAGGTAATACTTTGAGGGTTTTTGGTAATAGGAAATTTTATTTAAAAAACAGCCATGTGGTAGAGCAACTGGCAAAAGCAGATACCTATATTTTTGATAAGACAGGAACGCTTACAGATCCAGCTGCAGCAACAGTAAACTATATCGGATTTTGCTTGGATGAAGAGAATAAATCAGTAATCAAAGGCATGGTCCAGCATTCCATGCATGCCTTAAGCAGTCGGATCAATGTATGGTTGGGGGAGATCAAGCCTGCTTATGTGGAGGGAATAGGGGAGCTTCCTGGAAAGGGTATTGAAGCTATTTATAATGGAAAGATAGTGCGAATAGGTTCGGCCAAGTGGTTGGGGATTGGCAATATTAGAACCAAAGATTTTGGTAATAGGATTTACATCTCCTTTGATGGAGAAGTAAAGGGATATTTTCATATCCAAAGTGGATTGAGGAAGGGTGTGGAAAGATCCATGGATCAATTGAAAGATATGGGCCAAGTTCACTTACTGTCCGGTGATCAGGATCATGATCGTGAAAATCTTCAAAAGGTATTTGGGGCAGCGGTGGAGATGAATTTTAACCAAAGCCCAAAAGAAAAGTTGCAATACATCAAATCATTGAACGATAGAGGGAATAAAACGGTGATGGTTGGAGATGGATTGAATGATGCAGGTGCCTTGCAAGAAAGCAGGGTGGGGATTGCAGTAACCAGTCAATCCACTCATTTTTCTCCTGCAAGTGATGCTATTATGGATGCCGATGTAATTGGCCAGTTACCTCAGTTTATAGCGTTGGCAAAGGAAAGCAGGAATGTGATCAAGGCAAGTTTTGTGCTCAGCTTTCTGTACAATATTGTTGGGATCAGTTTGGCTGTTCAAGGCCTGCTTAGTCCTGTTATTTGTGCGATTTTGATGCCACTGAGTAGTATTTCGGTGGTGGTATTTACTACAGTGATGATCAATTATCTAGCGATGAGAAAAGGAAGTAAAAATAATTATTCATGGAAGTAATATTCATTTTGATCGGGGTGAGTTTGGTTTTGGCTTCTAGCTTTTTGTTCCTGTTTTTCAGGGCCATGAAGAAAGGCCAGTTTGACGATACCTATACCCCTTCGGTAAGAATTCTATTTGATTCACATAAAAACAAAAAAACGGTTAAGCCTAAACCGTCACCTAAAACCAAATAAAGTATGTCAGATGTAATACTAGAAAAGTTCAGTTACGATAATAAAATCGTAAAGTACTTTGGAGCAGCCACCATAGTTTGGGGCTTAGTCGGAATGCTGGTTGGGATATTGGCAGCCATCCAGCTTTTTCTTCCCGAAGCCAATATGGGAAACCCTTATACCACATTTGGGAGGATTAGACCGCTACACACCAATGCGGTAATATTTGCCTTTGTGGGAAATGCCATTTTCGCCGGAGTGTACTATTCCATGCCTCGATTGCTGAAGGCCAGGATGTGGAGTGATGCACTTAGCTGGATCAATTTCTGGGGCTGGCAGTTAATTATCCTTGCTGCTGCGATTACCCTACCATTGGGCTTGACCACTTCAAAGGAATATGCCGAATTGGAATGGCCTATTGATATTGGGATTGCTGTAGTGTGGGTAGCTTTTGGTGCCAATATGATCGGTACATTGCTTAAGCGAAGGGAAAGACATATGTATGTAGCCATTTGGTTTTATTTGGCCTCTTTTGTAACCGTGGCAGTTTTACATATATTTAATTCTTTGGCCTTGCCAGTTTCGTTTTTCAAAAGTTATTCGGCATATGCAGGTGTTCAAGACGCCTTGGTTCAATGGTGGTACGGTCACAATGCAGTGGCTTTCTTCTTGACCACACCTTATTTGGGATTGATGTATTACTTCCTTCCCAAAGCAGCTAATAGGCCAGTTTATTCTTATAAGCTTTCTATAGTTCACTTCTGGTCCTTGATCTTTCTGTATATCTGGGCAGGGCCTCACCATCTTTTGTATACTGCTTTGCCCAACTGGGCGCAGGTTCTCGGGGTAGCTTTCTCGGTGATGTTAATTGCTCCATCTTGGGGCGGTATGGTCAATGGACTATTAACGCTAAGAGGTGCTTGGGACAAAGTAAGAGTTGACCCAGTACTTAAGTTTATGGTTGTGGCGGTTACAGCCTACGGTATGGCCACCTTCGAAGGTCCTATGCTATCATTGAAATATGTGAACGCCATCGCGCACTATACTGATTGGATCGTTGCACACGTGCATATTGGCGCCTTGGGCTGGAATGGCTTCTTGACCTTTGGTATGCTTTACTGGTTATGGCCTAAGATGTGGAAAACAAAATTGTACTCTACTAAATTGGCGAACACCCACTTCTGGTTGGGTACTTTGGGGATTGTTTTCTATGCCTTGCCTATGTATGTGGCTGCCTTGACCCAAAGCTTGATGTGGAAAGAGTTCAATGAGATGGGAAGATTAGCTTATCCTAATTTCCTTGAAACAGTTCTTGAAATTGTTCCAATGTATATGTTGAGGGCATTCGGTGGTGTGCTTTACTTGGCCGGGGCCATAGTGATGGTTTATAACCTTGTCAAAACATCTAAAATCGGCGTTTTCCAAGCAGAAGAGCCAGATGAGGCACCTGCGCTTAGCAAGTTTGTACCTAAGAAAGGTGAATACTGGCACCATGCATGGGAGAGAAAACCAATCTTCTTTACCATCTTGGCTACAGTGGCCATTCTTATTGGAGCGGTGATAGAAATTGTGCCCACCTTGTTGGTGAAATCGAATGTGCCAACCATCAGTAGTGTCCAACCATATACTCCGCTGGAATTGCAGGGTAGGGACCTCTATATTTCACATGGTTGTGTGGGATGTCACTCACAGATGATTCGGCCTTTCAGATCTGAAACTGAGCGTTATGGAGAATATTCCAAAGCTGGTGAATTCGTTTACGACAGGCCATTCCTTTGGGGATCAAAACGAACTGGTCCTGATTTGCACAGGGTAGGAAAGAAATATCCAGATAGCTGGCATTATCACCATATGTTAGATCCAAGAACGATGTCTCCTGGCTCTACCATGCCTGCTTACCCATGGATGATTACCAATACCATGGACCATTTAGATGTTCCGGATAAAATCAGAACCATGCAGCAACTCGGGGTACCATATCCAGAAGGTTATGCTGATGAACAGGCCTTGAAAGATCTGCACGAACAAGCCCAGGGAATCGCTTCCGGACTTTCAGATGCAGGTGTAGAAGTAAGGCCAGATGCTGAGATTGTGGCCCTGATCGCCTATTTGCAGAGATTAGGAACGGATATTAAGAAAACGGATGCCCCGACATCAGAAGAAAGTATCGCCAAATAACCCCAAAAAGTCATGAAAAAGGAAATTTTAACTTCTATAGAGAACGTGGAGATTTATCCCATTTTGTCTTTGCTCATTTTTGTGCTGTTTTTTATCGGTGTTGCTTGGTGGGTGGTGAAGGCAGATAAGCAGTATATAGATCATATGAAATCCCTTCCAATGGAGGATGATAACCCAAATTTTGCGAGCCATGAAAAAAACTAAAATAGCATTATTGGTGTCCATGTTGGCACTTATCTCTCGATCAGCGATGGCCCAAGAGGCTGAAAAGGGATTATTCGAGACTTTAGGGGAGATGGATAGCAGTCAGCTGACCTTGTTGATCATCATCATGGTGGTGCTGGGATTGATGGTGCTCCTGATGATTTTACTGATCTATCTGACCAGTTTTATAGTTGCTTTGCTCAATAAGGAAAATCCGGAAATGGCCAAAGAGCCAAGCTGGTGGGATAATTTTAAAGAAAAATTTGTCACAGGAAAACTTAAACCAATTGAGGAAGAAGAGGAAATATTATTGGATCACAACTACGATGGTATTGTAGAGTTGGACAATTATATGCCTCCTTGGTTAAAGTATGTGTTTTACGGAACCATACTATTTGCGGTTGTTTATTTGGTGAACAACACCAATGTAGGATTTGGTAAATCACCAACAGAGGAATATCAGGCTGAACTGGCAGAGGAAGCCATTGCGGCCGAGGAGCGAAAAGCTTTGGCATTGGCTTCCATTGATGAAACGAATGTAGCCCTAGACCAATCCCAGACCATGTTAGAAATGGGCGGGACCATATTTCAGAATAACTGTGTAGCCTGTCATGCTTCCGATGGAGGAGGTGGTGTAGGTCCAAACCTTACAGATAAATTTTGGTTGCATGGAGGAAGCATTTCAGATGTGTTTTCCGTTATTAAATATGGGGTTCCAGAAAAAGGAATGATTCCTTGGCAAGACCAGTTAAGTCCAGAAGAAATTCAACAAGTAGCGAATTTCGTGCTCTCTCTAGAGGGGACGACTCCGGCGAATCCTAAAGAGCCTCAAGGTGAAGAATATGTTCGTGAAACTGAAGGAGAAACAGGCGGAGAGGAGACTGTTTCAAATAGCTTACAAGTTAATGGCTAAATAATAACAGGGGCAGTATAAGCTGCCCCTTACAAAAAACAGAACGATGTCTCACGATCAGCAAAATAAATCAGAAGCTTTTAGAGATTCCCTTTCCACAGTAAAGGACGATGGGGGAAGGAATTGGGTATATCCCAAAAAGGTGCGTGGTTTTTTCTATAAATGGAGAACGTATGTTTCCTGGATTCTATTAGCTATTTTATTTGCAGGTCCATTTCTAAAGATTGGAGGAAAGCCTTTTCTTTTGTTGAATATTTTCGAAAGGAAATTCATCATATTCGGACAGGTGTTTTGGCCTCAGGATACCCATATCCTGTTGTTCTTATTGCTCATATTCTTTGTCTTTATCATCCTGTTTACTGTAGTCTTTGGAAGGGTGTTTTGTGGTTGGGCCTGTCCTCAGACCCTGTTTATGGAGATGGTGTTTCGCAAAATCGAGTATTGGATTGAGGGAGATGCCAATCAACAAAAACGTTTGAATGCCCAGCCTTGGAACCAGGAAAAAATATTGAAAAAGGGAGCCAAAATGACATTGTTCTTACTTATCTCCCTTTTGATTTCCCATCTGGTGATGGCTTACCTTATAGGGGTGGATCAAACCTTGGAAATAATAAGTAGTCCGCCTTCAGATCATTTGGCAGGCTTCATGGCCTTACTGGCCTTTACCGGGGTTTTTCTCTTTGTATTCTCTTGGTTTAGGGAGCAAGCCTGTACGGTGGTTTGTCCATATGGTAGGCTGCAAGGAGTTTTATTGGACACCAATTCCATCAATGTATCCTATGATTACTTACGGGGAGAGCCAAGGGGGAAAATAAATAAGAAAGAACCTGAGAAATCAGCTAAAGGAGATTGTGTAGACTGTAATCTATGTGTTCAGGTTTGCCCTACAGGTATAGATATCAGGAATGGCGTGCAAATGGAATGTGTCAACTGCACAGCCTGTATTGATGCTTGTGATGAGGTGATGGTGAAGGTGGATAGACCTAAGGGCTTGATTCGTTATGCTTCTGAGAATAGTATTAAGGAAGGACATCAAAAGCTGATTACTCCGAGGGTAGTAGGTTATATAGCTGTTTTATTGATTTTAGTAGTAGCCTTTGTGGGATTGCTCATGACCAGAACTGAAATGTCAGCAACGGTTACCAGGTTTAGAGGTATGACTTATCAAGAAAGGACTGATGGTCAAATTAGTAATCTTTACGAAGTGACCTTTATTAATAAAACCTTTGATGAGCAGGATGTACAAATAAAATCATCTAATCCCCAATTTATAGTGGAGGCCAATGATGAGGGTAATTGGACTTTGGATGGGCAATCTAAAGTTGAAGGAAGGTTCTTTCTGGTAATCGATGCCAATGAGGTAACAGAAATTAATCAGGAAGTGGAATTATTGTTACTTCAAAATGGTGAAGTAATCGATGAAATCAAAACGAATTTTATGGCGCCAATGCCAAAATAGGATTATTTAAAATCATGAGATTATGAACTGGGGAAATTCGATTGTATTGGTATTTGTTGTATTTGCAGCCATTGTTTTTACCATGGTGGGAATTTGCATCAAACAGGATGATATCCATTTGGTTACAGAACAGTACTATGAGGCTGAGATCAAATATCAGGAACAAATAGAAAAGGTTTCCAATGCCGCATTGTTATCTGAAAAAGCAATGAACTTTGATCCCTCGGAAAAATCATTGAATATCCACTTGGAAGATGGGATGAAAGGAACGGTTTGGCTTTTTAGACCTTCCGATGCACGCTTGGATCAGAAAATAGATTTTGAAATTGATCAGACAGAAAATAAGAAGATTAGCCTGAGCAAATTGGAGCAAGGCTATTGGAAGGCAAAAGTCGCTTGGTCCAATGCCGGTAAGGAATATTTTGAAGAGCTAAAAATCACACTATAATGATTTGGACAGCATTTCTTTTGGGATTTTTGGGTTCATTTCATTGTCTTGGAATGTGTGGCCCGATTGCCTTGGCAGTATCAAGCTCCGATAAACAAAAGGCTGTCATGAAAAAAGTTTGGTACAACCTAGGCCGAACAGGCACTTATGCCATTTTAGGATTATTTGCTGGTACCATCGGTTTGGGCTTGGAGTTGGCAGGTTTTCAACAATGGGTCTCTATAGGCCTCGGAGTTTTGATTATTCTTTTCGCGTTTATGTATAAAAAGAGCGAAAGGGCTCTGGCAAAAGGAGGGGCTTATCAGCTTGTGGCCAAGGTTAAAAATGCTCTGGGATATTGGTTGAAAAAAGGAGGTTCAAAGGCTTTTTTTATGACAGGCTTAGTCAACGGTTTTTTGCCCTGCGGAATGGTATATATAGCCTTGTTGGGATCTATGGCCATGGCAGGACCTGTAGAAGGTGCAATTTATATGGTTAGTTTTGGAATGGGCACAATTCCACTTTTATTGGCCTTAATGCTAAGTGGAAATTTATTCAATGCAGATTGGAGAATAAGGCTGTTTAGGTTAATGCCTTATTTTGCCATATTCATAGGTTTATTGTTTGTTATAAGAGGCCTGGGTTTGGGGATTCATTTTTTAAGTCCTGCATTGGAAGTATTCGACCCTTCAAATGGAATCCCTGCTAGTATGACCATTTGCAAATAATTGGTTGTATTGGTTTCTGCGGATAGGCACTTTGCTATTTTAATGGCATTCTACAATGGGCATGTGGTCCAATGAATAACTTGGATGCCCCCCTTCCATTTTTAATAGGATATTGTTTTCAGTTTTTTATGTCGATCCTTTCAATTATATATTTTGTGCCCAAATTTTTTACAATCATAATAAGTGTATGTGTCTATTTTTCAATATATAATCGTTTAATTGTTGTAAAGGGAGAAATATTAAATGTTGACGCAACCCTTTCGAAGAATGTCTTGTATAGGCAAATGAACCATTTCTGTTGTGAACTACGAACCGGACCAAAGGCTGATTAAGGGGCTCCTGAAAAATGATAGAAAGTCCCAAGAACTGTTGTATAAGCAGTTTTACAGTTATGGTATGAGTGTTTGTCTACGTTATACGAGTAATAGAAATGACGCGGTGGAGGTATTGAATGATAGCTTCATGAAGGTATTCACCAAAATCCAGCAATATGATGAGCAATACGCTTTTAAGACTTGGTTCAGGAGAATTTTGATCAATTCATCCATTAATCACAATAAAAGCAAATTAAATAACCATTATGCTTTGAGTTTGGATGAGGTAGTGGAAGTAGAAGACAAGAAGAGCAGTATCATTAATGAACTCTCTTATGAAGAGTTGATAAAACTTATACAAAGCTTGTCTCCAATGTACAGGACTGTATTCAGTTTGTATGTAATTGAAGGTTATTCGCATCCTGAAATAGCAGACTTATTGGGGATAAGTGAAGGAGCTTCCAAGTCTAACCTATCCAGGGCAAGATTGAATTTAAGGGAATTACTAAAAAGGAATCATGAAAAAAGACTGGCGAAATATGAGCGATAAGGAGCTGGATGATTTCTTCAGAGAGGGCTTGGATGAGCCAGAGATTCCTTTTGTGGAGGAGGACTGGGAAAAGATGCAGGAAAAGATGATCCATTTGCCCGGAAATAACAAAGCAGGAGGATTTTATAGATACAAGTGGTTTCTCTTCGGTTTGGGATTATTATGGGTAGGAGCATTGAGCTGGTGGACTATCGATGCTTTTGATAAGCCATATCAAGAGGAAAACTCAAATATAATCGTGCAGAAGAATAATCAAAGGCAAGGAACGCCAGGTAATATTCCCGACAAGGAAACTGCTGCTTCTGCGCAGAATCAGGGAAGCATAAATATTGATGATATCAAAGAAGATACTGAACCTGGTAACGTAGATCAAAAAGAAAATTTGGCTGAAACTTCAAATATCAAAGCCAATAGGTTTATCCAAGAAATGGATAGATCAGAATCAGAAAAAAGAGGTAGCCATGATCCGTTTTATCAAAAGAATAACAGGGAATTGACGGTAGGATCTATGAATAAGCCATTGCCCATCTTTGAGCAGGATTATGAAAAGGAACTGGTACTAGATGTGGAAGCAGAGGGAGCTGTATTAGTTAAGAAGGCAGAAAATAGGATTTCACAGAGATGGAGTTTTTCATTATTACTTTCTCCTGATGTCAGTGCCTTAAAGCTTAAAGAAGTAAGGGGAGTGGGGACCAGTGCGGGAATAAATATTGAATATTATTTTCTACCTAAATGGAGCCTAAACTTGGGCGCTTTATATGCCTTTAAGACCTATGGGACTAGTGATGGCTATCAATTTTCCTATCCAAGTTCAAAGCCAATCACCTGGCTGGAAGGAGATTGTTATGTGTTGGATATACCTCTTAATATCAGGTATTATGCAATTAAAGGCACAATGGATAGATGGTATATCAGTTCTGGATTGTCCTCTTATCTAATGCTGAAGGAGAAATATCAGCTGGTAAATGGTTACAGTTCTTACTATCCAAATTATGAAAACCTGGAAATTAGGAACAAAAACCAGCATTATTTTCAGGTACTCAATATAAGTATGGGGTATGAAAGAAGACTTTCGGAAAAACTATCTATACAGGTTGAGCCCTATTTGAAATTACCTCTAAAAGGGGTGGGGGAAGGGCAGGTAAGTCTTAAGAGTGCAGGAGCACTTATAGGCTTAAAATATAATTGGTAGTGTTTTATAGATAATAAGTTTTAGAAAAATGGTGACCTGCATTTTGTACCAAAAAATGAGGGAAAATGGCAGGTTGGAAAAGTATTGCCTAATAGTTATTGAAAATATTTAAAAATAAAGTCATGGAAAAGTATATGAAGTTTTGGTTGTTGGGGATGATATTACTGCTTGCTGCAGGAATGGTTGCATGTAATGATGATGATGATGATGACCCAATCCCACAAGTGCAGAAAAAAGTCTATAATTTAAATGCTGTCGGAGAGTCTGGGGTGTCAGGTACAGTTACTTTCACAAGGCAAACTGATGGATTTACCCTAATAGAAATTGACTTGTCTGGTACTGCTGCGGGAAATTCTCATCCCTCACATATACATGCCAATTCAGCAAGTGAAGGTGGTGGTATAGTGATAGATTTGATGAATGTAGATGGTGCCACAGGAGAAAGCAGTACTACTGTCACAGAAAGAAATGATGGAACGGAGATTACTTATGAGGAATTGATTGCATTTGACGGATACGTGAATGTTCATCTAAGCGCTTCAGAGTTGTCTACATTAGTTGCCCAAGGGGATATTGGCAGTAATGCAACTGGGACATCCAATAATGGAAATGGTGGAGGTGTCCCTTACTAGCCGATAGTATGAGGGGACGGTTATCGCGTATTGCTGTCCCCTTTCTTTTTTTGATAAAACAATGTTCAACCTAAAATCAATTAAAATGAAAAGTTCAAAAATCTTATTAATTAGCTGCATGTTATTGGGAATGTTGGCTTGTGGAAGTGAAAATGAAGATGATATCATGCCTAATAATCCAAGTGCAGACCGATGTGATGATAATGAGGCGACCTTATCAGGTGAAGTATCTACAATAATTGAAAATAATTGTGCCATTTCAGGATGCCATGTGGCAGGAACTGGTAGGGTGGATTTAACTGTAACATCCAATATTATTCAAAATGCTACTCAAATCAGGAGTTATACAGAAAGTGGCTTTATGCCAGAAGCAAGTTCCGGTTTGACATTGACACAGACCCAAAAGGATGATATATATTGTTGGGTGGCTAATGGAGCTAATAACAACTAAAGAAATTTGTCATGAAAGCTTATTTAATTGCCTTAATGCTTTGGTTGATTGCCTCTCCACTATGGGGTCAATCATTTCGAACGGTATCTTCTGAGGTGAGCTTTTTTTCGAGTGCTCCTTTGGAAGATATTAAGGCTAATAATGAAGAAGTTATTGGAGTGTTCAATGCTGACAAAGGTGCCATTGCCTTTGTAGTTCAGATCAAGGGTTTTCAATTTGCTAAGTCATTGATGCAAGAACATTTTAATGAAAACTTTATGGAGTCAGAAAAGTATCCCCGGGCTACTTTTGAAGGTAAAGTGTTGGACTATAATTTAACTGAATCTGGTGAGCAACAAGCTAGGGTTGAGGGGACTATGACTATCCATGGAGAAAGTCAAGAGATGGAAGCAACGGGGACATTTGAAAAAAGAGCGGATGAAATTATTATGAAAGCTGTTTTTCCTATAGCCCTTGAAGATTATAATATTTCCATACCTAAAATCCTGTTTCAAAAAATTGCAGAGGAAGTGGAGGTCACCGTTCATTTTAAATTCAAAGAAGGATGAAAATTTTGAAAGTAGTAATTTTAGTTCTAGCAACAGTTTTTTTGAAAGTTTTTGGTCAAACTTCATCTCTAATGGCACAGGATAGTTTGCTGGAGCAATTACAGCAAGATGTCGATCCAATAGAAAATATTGTATTGGGAACATTTAAAGGGACTCGACTGATCAATGGGCACACTGTTATGATCAGAGGTGCAGGGAATCTAGATTTTATGATATCACATCGTTTCGGTAGGTTAAATTCTGGCGCTTATAATTTTTTCGGCTTAGATGAAGCCAATATTCGGCTGGGCCTGGAATATGCTTTTACCGATCGCCTGACGGTTGGTTTTGGAAGGAATTCATTTCAAAAAGTCTATGATGGTTTTGCCAAATATAATTTCCTCCGTCAACAATCAGGTGTCAGAAATATACCGGTTTCCATGACGTGGTATTCCAGTATGGCGGTCAATACTTTTAAGAGACCCGAATTACCTTTGAATTTTCAGAGAAGACTTTCCTTTGCGCACCAAATATTAATCTCCAGAAAGTTTTCAAAGTGTGTTTCCCTACAGTTAATGCCCAGTTATGTCCATCAAAACTTGGTGCCAACTAAGGAAGACAAAAATGATCTTATTGCCTTAGGTGTTGGAGGGAGTTTAAAACTAACCAAGCGGACCTCGTTGAATTTGGAGTATTATTATCGCGTAAATCCCAATGAGGATGACGGATTATACGATGTTTTCGCCATTGGTTTTGATATAGAAACAGGAGGACATGTTTTTCAACTCCATTTAACCAATGCTCAGGCCATGACAGAAACAGGATTCATCCCCGGAACCAGCGGAAATTTCTGGGATGGAGATATTCATTTTGGCTTTAATATTTCCAGGTCATTTCAGCTTAAAGAGAAGAATAAATCATGGTAAGGCCTAATGGATATTGGATTTGATATAAGAATCCAGATTATGTTTAGTAATTACCTCAAGGGGGAAAAGTTCTAATTTTGGTGTCTCTTTTTTGAATAATAGATGATTGGCCAAGTGGTAAATTCCTCTATTTACTTGTCTGTTTGGATTTTGGTTGATCAGAAAATTAATCTGACCTGATTTTAATAATTCTATATTCTCCTTCAACAAATCATATCCTACTATACAAATATTAGGAAGCTTGTATTTACTAATAATATTAGCGGTTAGTTTGGCACCCGAAGAAGTCGGAATGAATAATCCTTTAATATCATTGGATTTAATAGCATCTACTAGTTTGGATTCAAAAGACTTCATATCATCACCCTCGATAATAATGGATATGACCTCCATCTTACTAGATTGTTTTTTGTTAAAATAGTCCCTAAACCCCCTTTCTTTTTCAATAAAGTGAACAGAGTGTTGGACTTTTTCGCTGATATGCAAGATGGCTACTGTTCCTGAGTTGGATTTGGTGCAGAGATCGATCAAAGAACCTGCCAACTGACCACTTTGGTACAGATCCTGTCCGATAAAAGCAAGGGGAGATATTCCATTAATCATGGTATTAAAATGAACATAAGGTATTCCCAAACGCTGTATTTCTTTAAAAAAATCCAAGGCTACATTGAGGAAGATAGGAGCACTAATGATCGCATCGGGCTTATTTTCCAAAACATTATAGGCTACTCTTTTAAATGATTCTTCATCATTTAATTTAAAGAAATGGGTTTCGATTTGCATTTGGTAGGGTTGCCATTCTTTCTTTGAGGCCTCCAGACTGTCCAAAGAAAGTTTCCAGTAAGGATCTTCATCAGGGTGGGGAACCAATACAGCAATTCTATTGGTCTTATTTGAGCCTAAGGTTTTGGCGAGAAGGTTTGGGGTGTAGTCGATTTCTTTCAAGATTTTCTCCACCTTTTTACGGGCTACATCAGAAACTTTGCCTCTTTTATGAATTACCCTGTCTACTGTTCCAACTGAAACACCAGATAATTTGGCAATGTCCTTAATCCGAATTGTTTTATTCTTCTCCATTTAAGTATAAAGCTGATTTGGAATATAATTAGCTATATCCAGAACAATTTAATGACTTTTTTCCAACTGTCAGCAAAATAAAATCACCTGATAATAGGAATCAAGTGTAGTTGTATTACTGAATTGTTAACAACATTTTTTAATTGTAACCAAAAACTTAATTAAAAGGCTACAAAGATGAGTAATATTTAATGAATCTTAAAATAACGTAGTTTTTATATAATCTTAGTTTATTGCTTTTGTTTCTATGTGTGCGCAAACAAATATAGTGTGTGCGCAAACATTTTTAGAATTTTTTTTGAATCAATGAAATATATTTCTACTTTGGTGGTGTTAAAATATTTTAATAAGTGTTAAGTGAAATGTTAAATTATTGTTTTTAAATAAGTAGTTGAGCTAGGATTTTAATGATTTCAATTGCTAAAAAAAGCAATAATATATGTTTCAGGTTACTGGTTTATTCCAGGTAT
The DNA here is from genome assembly GCF_014280965.1 of Echinicola salinicaeni. GTDB lineage: Bacteria > Bacteroidota > Bacteroidia > Cytophagales > Cyclobacteriaceae > Echinicola > Echinicola salinicaeni. The sequence goes on along the minus strand of NZ_JACODZ010000005.1, from coordinate 309,819 downwards.
TAAATCTCTGTAATCACCCTTATGGAGAGGAGAACTAAAATTAATTGATGCGTATTTGAGCTTGTCTCAATGGAAAACTCTTTCACCTAAACAATTAAATATGAAAAAACTAATTACCCGCAAAACGAAACCCAATTTGCCTTTCAAAAGGAAAAGCAAGGTCCTATTAGCCCAGAGTATGCTGGTAGGTTTAGTGCTTTCTGGTCATGCTTCGGCGAATGTACTAGAAAACGCTCCGATTTTTAATGATGGTATCAGTATCAACAAGGCTGATATCACAATAAAAGGAACCGTAACAGATACCAATGGCGAACCATTACCAGGTGCTGCTGTAACCATTCAGGGAAAAAGTATTGGTACTATTACTGATTTAGATGGTAAATTCACACTGGATGTACCTGCCAATTCAACTTTGGTGGTTTCTTTTCTAGGTTTTACCACGCAAACGATTGCAATCGGCAATCAAACAGAACTTAATATTGTCCTAGAAGAGGAGGCTGCAGCACTTGATGAGTATGTGGTAACCGCCTTCGGTATGGACAAAAAACAAAAAGCGCTAGGTTATGCGACTACTACCGTAAAGTCTGATGAATTGGTGAAGGTAGGAACGCCTAATGTTGCTTCTGCTCTTTATGGTAAAGCTCCAGGAGTTAGAATTCAAACCGGTGCTGGTGGTGCTACTTCAGCAGTTAATATTCAGATCCGTGGTGTCAACTCCATTACAGGTAAAAACCAGCCATTGATCGTATTGGATGGTGTGCCTATCCGTAACGAAGAAGTTACCAATAATAATTATTGGAGTGATCAGCGTTTGAGAGGTAATGGTCTATTGGACATTAACCCTGCTGATATTGATAACATCTCTATTTTGAAAGGTGCCTCTGCTGCAGCCCTATATGGTTCTGAAGCGGTAAACGGTGTTGTATTGATTACCACCAAAAAAGGTAAATCAGGTGAAAAAGGCATGAGTGTAGATTTTAATGCTAATTACACTGTAGATAAGATTGCCTATTTGCCTAAATACCAAAACGTAAGAGGTCCAGGTGGTCCTGCTCATGTTTGGGATTTGGGTCAAGCTGAAGATGGCTTTAACTATGACGAGGAAACCGGTGAGCGCATCGTGCCTAATACGACCATTAACTTTGGGCCTGAATTTGATGGCCAACCAATGCGTACTTGGGATGGTGAAATGAGACCTTACGTGGCTCAAGAGGACAACTATGCTGCCTTGTTTAACAATCCAGTGAGTTCTCAAGTGAATGTAGCGATCTCTAATGCCAATGATAAAGGAAGTTTCCGTCTTTCATTGACCCGTCAGGACAATGAGGCCTTGAGTTTGAATTCTAAGAACAGCAAGAACATTGTTAACTTGAATTCTACCTATAAGGTTAGCAAAAAGTGGAAAACGGATTTGATGATTAACTATATCAATCAGAACACGAAGAACCGTCCTTATTCTATCGACCGAATGATCAATAACTTCGGCGGTATGATGACGCGTTTTGATAATGGAGCTTGGTATTTGGATAATTATCAGACTAGTAGAGGTTATAGGTTCGTGACTGGTAATGGACAGAGTTTAACTCCCGATGAAAATATTTCAGGAAGTGGATTTTTGTCAGCCATTGCAGATTATGCTTGGAGAGTTAACAAGCATATGTTGAATGAAAACAGTAATCGTGTGATTGGTAGTTTGACCAATACCTTTGATATTACCAAAGAATTGAACTTGAGAGCTCGTGTGTCTACGGATTTCACTAACCGTTATTCAGAAGATGCAAGATCTACTACAAGACCATTGGCCTTTGGACCTTCCGGTTCATTTGGTATGCGTACTGAATTGTTCAGTATTCTCTATGGAGATGTAATGCTTAACTATAAGAAGCAAATTACAGATGAGGTGACTTTCAGTGCCATGGCAGGTTATACTGCTAGACAAGAAAGCTTTAATACTGTCAACAGAAGTACTAACGGTGGTTTGAGTTCAGAAAATCTATTTGATGTTGTGGCTTCCACAAATATTCCAAACTCAGGTTCAAATAGAACGGATAGGGTGATTGATGCTGCTTTGGGTACCGTTAACTTGGATTATAAAGGTGTTTGGTTTGTGGAAGGAACTATCCGTAGAGATAGAATTTCTACCATGAATCCTGATAACAATACTTTTGTTTATCCTTCTGTTAACTCAAGTTTTGCGATTTCTGATGCGATTACCTTACCTCAGTTCATTACTTTCTCTAAGCTGAGAGGTTCTTGGGGTATCGTGGGTAACTATCCTGATATTTACAGAGCGAATATTGCTTATAACCAAAACTCATTAGGTGAGCAACAGCCGGGTGGAAATAATGTACTTTATACCAATTTGGGAACTAGCTTTGGAAACGACTTGATCCGTCCGGAGCAAAAGCATGAATTTGAATTTGGTTTGGATACAAGGTTCTTTAACAATCGTTTTGGATTAGATGTCTCTTACTATAATGCACAGATTCGTGACCAAATTTTGCCATTGACCTTGCCTTCAACTTCAGGAGCAAGATCGGTATTGACCAATATTGGTACTTTGAGAAACCAAGGTGTTGAAGTTTCTTTGAATGGTGCGATTATCGAAACAAGAGATTTCGGATGGAATGCTATCTTTAATATTGCTAAAAACGTCAACAAGGTAGAGAAGTTGGCCAATGGTGCAACTGAATTGCTACACAGAGACTATGATGGTAATGCTGCTCAGCTTCGTTCTGTAGTTGGTAATCCAATGGGTGATTTTTATGCTCGTCCAGTGGCTACTGATGATAACGGAAATAGAATTGTTCAGCCAAACGGTCTATATAAAATTGATGACCAAAACTGGATCAAAGCGGGTAATGCTATGCCTGATGCAGTAGGTGGTTTCATCAATGATGTTAGATATAAGAATTTCAATGTATCAGCAGTAATCGACTTCCAGATCGGAGGTAGTGTAATGCCAACTGGTATTAACTGGATGACTAGCCGTGGTTTGACTGAGGAAAGTTTGAACAATATGAATGAAGAAAGAGGTGGTCTTGCTTATTATCAAGATGAAGATGGACAAGGTGTACAAGTTCCTCATTCTACTACTCAAGGTCCAAATGGTGAAACAGTATACCACGACGGTATGTTGATGGATGGTGTTACGGCTGATGGTCAAGAAAATACCAATGTGGTTTCTCAAGCATATTATTACCAAATGACTTATAACTGGGGTGGTCCTCAGTATAGCCAGTCAAGATATGAACTATATATCAAGGACAATGACTATGCAAAATTGAGAGAGCTTTCTATTGGTTATACACTTCCTAATCATATCACCTCTAAAATTGGTGCTTCTAACGTGAATGTTTCAGTATTTGGTAGAAATTTATTCTTCCTTTACAGAAATATCAAGAACCTAGATCCTGAGGTGTTAACAGGTGGCTCAAGATGGGCTCAGTCCTTGACAAGTGCAGGTACCAACCCTGCAACCAGAACTTATGGTGTAATGTTAAGAGCTAAATTCTAAAAGCTAGTTTAAGAACAATTCATATTAATAGACATGAATATCAATAGACTATTTATATATATATTTCTGATCGGTAGCTTAGCAAGCTGTACCATGTCAGACTTTGCGGATAATTATACAGATCCTTCTAAGCTTTCTGAAACTACAGTAGGAAAGCAGTTTACAGGAATGATTCATTCCAATAGACTGTATGTATTACCAGGTTACAGAGATTACTTTGTAGTTAAAAGAATTACTTCAAACAGATATACTCAGGCTACTGGCTGGGTGAATATTGAAAACCAATATGTACCAGGATCTGCTGCTGTAAATGATATCTGGGATGCTTATTATAACTTCATGGCCCAATACCGTGAGTTAGAAAAAGTATACAATGGGCTAACTGAGCAGGAGCAAGAAGATAACCGTTTGTTCATGATTGCTGCAAATACCTATTTCTATGGTCAAACTCAGCAAATGGTAGATTTACATGGTGATATCCCATGGACTGAAGCAGGAATGCTTAGCCAAAATGGTGGTGATTATACTAAATCATATGCAGGTTACGACAAGGCTAGCGACATCTATACTAAAATGCTAGATGATTTGGCAGGCTTTGCCGATGAGTTGAGAGGCTTAGAAATTAATCAAGCTGTTGAGGCTGATTTCAATACTCAGGATTTGATCAACCGTGGTGATGTCGAATTATGGTTGAAATATATCAACTCTTTGAGATTGAGAATGCTTACCAGAGTGAGTGGAACTAGCGAATTCGCAGCTAGAGCGACTGCTGAAATCGCTGAGATTTTGTCTAATCCTTCTGATTACCCAGTAGTTACTGATAATGATGATAATATCCTTTTCAGAATCCATACTTTGGGTACCCTAATGGGAGCTACTCAATTTCAGGATGGATTAGAGTCTTGGGATGGTAACTTGGCAGGTGAGGCTATTTTGAGCCATATGGTGGATAACCAAGATCCAAGATTGACTTATGTGTTCGAACCAGGTGAAGAAGCTAATGGTGAATATATGGGATTGGATCCTTTGTTGAACCCAACTGCACAGAATGATTTGGTATTGTCTCAGACTTTGAGTATTTACAATAGATCTACCTTCAGTAGAAACCAATACTTCCCAGGTGTCATCATGACTGCTTCGGAAGTACATTTGATGGCAGCTGAGCACTACTTGAAAGAAGGCCAGAGCTCAATGGCTAAGATGCATTATGAAGAAGCTATCAAGCAGTCCATCAGTTTCTATGAATACTTGAGAAGCATCAGTAACAATACCGAAGCAGCTGCTCCAGTAGTTCCAACTGATGCAGCTATTGCAAGTTATTTAACAATGGATGCTGTTTCTTGGGATGCTGCTGCTAGCGCTGATGAGCAGTTGAAGTTGATCGCAGAGCAGAAATGGTTACATTTTAACATAGTTCAACCTACTGAAAGCTGGCATGAACTTAGAAGACTTGATAAAGTGGAATTGGAATTCTGGGTAGATAATTCTAACCAGCAAAGTACTCCTCCAAGTCGTTGGATGTATCCTGGATCTGAGCAGACTTACAATACTGAAAACTATGCTAAGGTTCAGTCTGATGATAAGCTTAGCAACCAAATATTCTGGGATGTAAATTAATAAAGTTTCATCTTAAAAATTTGAGTAAAAATTGTTTTGGGGACAATTTAGGCCGTGCCTGCAGTAATACTGCTTGGTGCGGCTTTTTTTATTTTTAGGCTTAATTTTTTTACCGTATGTTCATCCTTAGGGGATAAAACGTTCTTAATACTAAAATGTGATTCTAATCAATGTGATGATCAATTGAAGATTTAGGATTGAAAATACAAGATGATGCATGTATAATGTGCAGTGGCGGATTTTACTTTTTGCATATAATGCTCACGAAAAAAAAATCAGTAGAAGGAGATAGGTTAGATAGGAATAAAAAAAGCCGCTGGTTTTATCCGGCGGCTTTCTTTTAGGATTAAAAATTAAAAGTAAAGTATAATTACTTTGTTTGATTGAAAAAAGTGAAACAGTAAGACTAATGTACAATAAAATTTCAAAAAATAAAATACCGTGATTAGGGTATTTTTTGAATTAAACTGTAAATAAAATGCATAAATATAGAATGTCTCTAAATAAAAAATTTGAATGAATTGCTATAACGTTTTACTTGTTCTTAAATAGACTTAGGAAAAAGGCCAGTTGTTGAATAAGAAATTGAGAATAAAAGAGCCATGCCTTCTAAAAAAATTAAATTATTGTATTTTTGCACTAAATAGAAGAATAAGACACATGTTTGATAATCTTAGTTATAAATTAGATAAAGCATTTAAGACCCTAAAAGGGACAGGTAAAATCACGGAGATCAATGTTGCCAGTACGGTTAAGGAGATCAGAAGAGCCTTGATTGATGCTGATGTTAACTATAAAGTAGCCAAGGAAGTTACCGATACTATTAAGACGGAAGCTTTAGGCAGGGATGTGTTGATCTCTGTTTCTCCAGGGCAATTATTAGTAAAGATCACTCAGGAAGAGCTGACCAAATTGATGGGAGGCAAAAAGGAGGATATTAACCTAAGTGGTGATCCTGGAGTGATATTGATTTCCGGACTTCAAGGTTCAGGTAAAACTACCTTTTCTGGAAAATTGGCCAGCCACCTTAAAAAGCAGGGAAGACAAGTATTATTGGTAGCTTGTGATATTTATAGACCTGCGGCGATTGAGCAGTTGAAAACTTTGGGTGAGCAGATAGGTGTAGAGGTATATGCTGAGCCTGAAAATAAAAATGCCTTGGACATTGCATCTAAGGCCATTGAATATGCTAAGAAAAACGGAAAGAAAACCGTAATCGTCGATACAGCTGGTCGTTTGGCAGTGGATGAACAGATGATGAATGAGATCTCTGAATTAAAGGAGCATCTTAATCCAGCTGAAACCTTGTTTGTAGTTGACTCAATGACCGGTCAGGATGCTGTCAATACAGCCAAAACCTTTGATGAGCGATTAGACTTCAATGGGGTAGTTTTGACCAAATTGGATGGTGATACCCGTGGTGGTGCAGCGATTTCTATCCGTCACGTAGTAGATAAACCAATCAAGTTTATTTCTACTGGTGAGAAGATGGAAAATTTGGATGTGTTCTATCCTGACCGTATGGCTCAGCGAATCCTTGGCATGGGTGACGTTGTATCTTTGGTAGAGCGTGCTCAGCAGTCTTTTGATGAAGATGAAGCTAAAAGGATCAATGCAAAAATCCGTAAGAATCAGTTTAACTTTGATGATTTCCTTTCCCAACTTGAGCAAATCAAGAAAATGGGTAACTTGAAAGATTTAATGGGGATGATCCCTGGAATGGGTAAAGCGATCAAAGGATTGGATATTGATGATGATTCTTTCAAACCAATAGAAGCGATTATCAGAAGTATGACACCTTTGGAGCGTGAGAACCCTGATGTGATTGATGGAGGAAGAAGGAGAAGAATAGCGAAGGGAAGTGGAAGGTCTATTCAAGAAGTTAATAATTTGATGAAACAGTTTTCTGATATGAGAAAATTGATGAAGCAAATGAATAAAATGGGGGGAGCTCAACGAGCATTGGGTAATCTGATGCCTAAAGCAGGAGGAAGAAGATAATATGTGTTAGGTATAAATGAAAAAAATCCAGATCGTTAAAACGATCTGGATTTTTTTATGGATAAATATTTTTTCTTAAGCTTCTACTTTTCCTGATAGCTTAGCTACTTTCATGATCTCATGTAAATCATCATCGGTAATTTCCTTTTTAAGGTCTGCATGCTCCAAGAACAATTGATAAACCTCATCCAGTTGCAATTTGGTCAGGTTATAACCAATTTTATGTGCTCTGAATGCCAATGCAGCTCGGCCACTTCTAGCAGTTAGTACAATCATTGATTCATGAACGCCTACCTCTTCTGGATCAATGATCTCGTAAGTTTCTCGGTTTTTGATTACACCATCTTGGTGGATACCGGAGGAGTGAGCAAAAGCATTGGAACCGACAATCGCTTTGTTTGGCTGAACGATCATCCCCATTCTTTCAGAAACCAATCTACTTACTGGGTTAAGCAATTTGGAGTTGATATTGTTATAAACGTCCAATCTTGGGTGTTGCTTCATTATCATGGCCACCTCTTCTAAAGAAGTGTTTCCAGCTCGCTCTCCAATACCGTTTATGGTACATTCGATTTGTCTTGCACCATTCATTACTGCAGATATGGCATTGGCAGTAGCGAGGCCAAGATCATTGTGGCAATGGGCTGAAATGATTACATTTTCAATGCCCGCTACATTGTCCATAAGGTATTTGACTTTTGCACCATATTCATCAGGTAAGCAATAACCAGTAGTATCAGGGATATTAAGTACAGTAGCTCCGGCTTTGATGACAGCTTCACAGACTCGGGCAAGATATTCATTGTCTGTTCTGCCAGCATCTTCTGCATAAAATTCCACATCCTCTACAAACTTTTTGGCGTGTTTGACTGCTCCTACAGCTCTTTCGAGAATTTGGTCTGGTGTACTTTTAAATTTAAATTTTATATGAGAAGGCGAGGTTCCGATTCCTGTATGGATTCTTGGTCTTTTAGCATATTTAAGGGCTTCAGCAGCCACTTCAATATCCTTTTGAACACCTCTAGAAAGTCCGCAAATAATAGGTTCTGATACACTTTTAGAGATTTCCACAACTGATTTGAAATCCCCTGGACTGGAAATAGGAAAACCTGCCTCAATTACATCTACTCCGAGTTGCTCGAGTTTTTGGGCAATTTCGATTTTTTGAGGGGTGTTCAACTTACAGCCTGGGACTTGTTCTCCGTCCCTTAGGGTGGTGTCAAAGATCAGTACTTGTTGTTTATCCATAACGTGTTGTTTTTATCTAAAATCTAAAGTAAAATCTAATGGTTTGATTGTAAATTGTATTAATTATATTTGTCCAATGTTCAATGGTATAGTTTATAACGTAAAATACTGAAAAACAGTTTGTTGAGTTGTTTATTCTTATGAAGTTAGAAAGAGGGAAAGATATTGTTTTTAATTTAATTAAGTCTTTGAGCACTTCAGAGAAGCGGGGGTTCAAACTTTATGCAAAGCGATTTGGAGCGAATGAAAATGCCAAATTTGTGAAGCTGTTTGATACCATGGATAAAATGGAGGCTTACGATGAAGTTTATCTCTTAAAGAAAGCTCCTGTTACCAAGAAGCAGCTGGCCAATATGAAGTCACATTTGTACAAACAGATCTTGATCAGTCTACGGTTGATTTACGCTGATCAGAATGTGGAGCTGCAGTTGAATGAACAAATTGATTTTGCAAGGATTTTATACAATAAGGGACTTTATCAGCAAAGTTTAAGGTTATTGGCCAAAGCAAAGCATATAGCCGAAAAGTATTTTTTGGATACAATTATGCTTAGGATAGTGGAGTTGGAAAAGGTAATAGAATCCCAGCATATCACCAGGAGTATGCGGGATAGAGCTGAAATTCTTGCCAATGAAGCCAAAAACTTGGCCAAGAGTGCTACGCAAAAGAACTCATTTAGTAACCTGTCTTTGCAATTATATGGACTATACTTAAAGGTAGGGCATGTGAAAGATGAATTTGATAAAAAGCTAGTAGAAGCTTATTATCTGAAAAACATGCCTGAATATGATATGGAAGAGCTTAATTTCTATGAGAAGTTATATCTATTTCAGGCACAAGTTTGGTTTTACCATATTTTGCAGGATTTTCCTCTATGTTTTAGAGCTGCACATCGCTGGGTAGGACTTTATGAAGAGCATCCTCATATGAAAAAGGTAGCAACAGGAAATTATCTCAAGGCCTATCATTATTTATTGGATACTTTATTCTATCTGCAGCATTATGATCGATTCACAGAAGTATTCGAACAGTTTAAGGATAGCTTGGAGAATGATGATTTTAAAATGGATGATAACTGTAGGGTTTTGGCCTTTCTCTATTATTATTCCAATAGTATCAATTATCATTTTCTAACAGGCGATTTCAGTGGAGGAGTTAAATCAGTGGTTCCATCGCTATTGAAGGAAATGACTCTGTTGGAGGATAAGTTGGATGTGCACCACGTTATCGTTTTACATTATAAGATTGCCTGTTTGTATTTTGGAGGCGGGGACAATATCAATGCTATACGTCATTTGAATGAAGTGATTGATCATAAAGGAGATGGTTTAAGGGAGGATTTGCAGTGCTTTGCCCATATTCTAAAGCTGATTGCCAGCTATGAAGAGGGTTTGGATGATAATCTTGAGCATCAAATAAAAACAGTTTATAGGTTTTTGATAAAAATGCAGGATTTGCACTTGGTACAGCAGGAGATGATGTCCTTTGTGAGGAACTTGAACAGAATTTATGATTATCAATTAAAATCAGCTTTCATTGATCTTCGAGATAGCTTGATTCAATATGAAAATCACCCTTATGAAAAAAGGGCCTTTTTGTATTTGGACATCATTTCATGGTTGGAAAGTAAAATCCAAGGCAGACCAGTTCAAGAGGTAATTCGAGAGAAATATCAAAAAAAGTTAATAAGGGAGAAATGATTTATTCTAAACTAGTAAGTCTTGGTGCTGAAATCCTTTGATATAGATTTACGGGTATCAATATACTTTTTTGTCTTCAAAATTTTCCCATTCACTAAATACTTTTAGGGCTTCGTCATTGGGAGCATGTTGCATGGGGATTTTTCGGTCCTGAGGCGGAAGCGGCAATTCGTGATAAATAAAGTCATCATCAAATCCAGCCTCGGAAGCCTGTTGGCGTGTATTGGCGTAAAATACTTGTTTGGGTCTTGCCCAATAAATGGCTCCCAAGCACATCGGGCAGGGCTCGCAAGAAGTATAGATTTCACAGCCTTCAAGCTGAAAGGTCCTTAGGTTTTTGCAAGCCTCTCTAATGGCTACCACTTCTGCATGAGCAGTGGGGTCATTATTGGAGAGTACTTGGTTATTACCTTGTCCTATAATAACTCCATCCTTCACTATTACACATCCAAAGGGACCTCCGTTGCCTGAATGCATTCCTGATCTCGAAAGATTAATGGCCATCTGCATATAGGTTTTTTGCAATTCTGTCATATCGTGGGAGCTAAATGTATATAATTGGTTTGTGTTGATTTAAATTAATTCGAATCTGTCAAAATATGAAACGCTTAGCCTTAGATTTAGTTTTAACCAATCCATTTGTTTACAAATTGCAAAAAGTTGTCTTTATAGTTTTCGCTGACCGCTATGGTAGTGTTGCTGATATTTACCGTATTTTTTGTGATAGATTGAATATGGTCTAGAGAAATAATATAAGAGCGATGTATTCTCATAAATTGATTTTCTGGAAGAATCTCCTCCATGTTTTTGAGGCTGGTCAAAGAAAGAAGGGGAGAGGATCTATCTGCCAAGTGAACTTTAACGTAATCTTTGTATCCTTCCACATATAAAATATCTTTTAGCACGACTTTCACCAATTGGTATTCCACCTTAATAAAAATATAACTTTGTTGTGGATTATCGGCTGAGGTGTTGGATTGAGACGATTTGGATTCAAAGAAGTGGTAAGCTTTAGTGCAGGATTTTAAGAATTCTTCATAACTAAATGGCTTGAGGAGATAATCCATGGCATCAACTTTATATCCCTCTATGGCAAACTGATTATAGGCAGTGGTGAAGATTATTCTAGGTACATTGCTTTGTTTGTTGCTGTCCAAAACCCTTGCCAGCTCCATGCCAGAAAGATCCGGCATTTGGATGTCGAGAAAAATCAGGTCCACTTCATGGCTATGCACAAAGGAAAGCGCATCAATGGCATTTTCAAATTTAGCTTCCAAGGATAAAAAGCTGGTTTGTTCGATAAAGCTACAGATAAGATCCAATGCCAAAGGTTCGTCATCTACAGCGATGCATTTGATTTTCATGCCAGATTGATTTTCAAGGTTACACGATATTCATTTTCAGGGTTTTGATCATCAATTGACAATTCATATTGTTTATTATACAGTAATGACAGTCTTCTTTTGGTATTGGTGAGCCCTATTCCTTTCAGGTGACTTTCAGGACTGTTGGGATTTTTGGGAATGATTTTATTACAGGTTTTTAATGTCAGTTCATTCTTGAATTGCTTTACACTGATATAAATCTGACTTTCTTGCTTGGAGCTTATGCCGTGTTTGAAACAATTCTCCACAAATGGGAGGAATAGCATTGGGGCAATTACTTTGTCCTCAACAGTTTCTTGAATATCCAGCTCTACTTTTACTTTATGAGAAATTCTTAATTTCATCAGTTCGATAAAATCTTTGATAAAATTAATCTCTTTACTAAGTAAGGTTTGATCTTTTTCTGTTTCATACAGGACATAGCGCATCATTCTGGAAAGTTTATGCAAGGCGATACGAGCCCTTTCCACATCAATATTGGTTAGTGAGTAGATATTATTGAGGGTATTAAAAAAGAAGTGGGGGTTTATCTGGGCCTTTAGGTAGGAAAGCTCAGAATTAATCCTTTGCTGATCAAGTTGTCTCCTTAAAGCTTCATCTGATTGCCATTTTTGTACGGCTGCCACACTAGTACTAATGCCCAACCCAAGAAAAAGCACTAGAAGTATGAAAATATTGATAAATTCTTTCTTTTCTACATAGGGCTTGTCATCATCAGGATGAAATGACCGGTGCATTAGTTCAGGAAGATTGATGCTGTTTTCAAAGTACTGGATCATGTACATTAACAGGAAACACAGCCCAATGCTAAGAATAATAAATAGACCGATTTTACCATTGAAGAGTATTTTGGGTACTAAAATATCTTTGTTAAAATAAAATAAGCCAACCAAGAGGGAGAGAAACAAAGCCTGTCTCCACCAAAACTCTGTAGGGAGTGTGGTTTTCCATGATAGTGGACCAAGTAAGAATAGTGTAGCCGCTACTACAGCCCAAACTAATATATGTATAAGGAATGAGATGTTTTTATGGAAAACGGGTGATTGGTTCATGCATTTAGCTTCTTTTTCTATTTAAACATAAAACAATCTTCTTAAAACAAGAAATGCTAATCTGCCAATAGGAAGGATTTGCCCATGAATTTGGGCTTCTGCTCCATTAATTGGTTTCTGAATCTCCAAATAAATGGTTTATCTATTGAATCAGCCCATTAGTCGATAAAGTATCCTGTACTATCTATCGCTTTTTTTAAAATAAACATTTCAATCTACTTTAGTTTTGAATAGTGTCCATGTGACGCTCCTGAACCACCAATTTTAATATTATAAAACTTACCATTTAATCTTAATTTCATGAATTCTCTATTAAAAACTTTGTGTTTTTTAAGCTTGATTTTGATTTCACTGAAGCCTTCGGGCTATGCGCAAACGGCCTCTGATGCAAAAGAAGCTAATTACCAAATCACTGGTACAGTGGTGGAGTCATCGTCCGGTGATCCTGTGGCCTATGCTACAGTAATGCTCTTGGAGACAGATTCTGATAAGAATGTATCAGGCGGAGTGGCCGATGATGAAGGCAAATTTTTTATAACCGGGTTTAAGCCTGGTGCTTATAAGCTGAAAATTAATTTTGTTGGTTTTTCACCTTATGTAAAAGAAAACATTCTAGTAAAATCAGGGCAGAAATTGATCAATTTAGGAGAGGTTGAAATGGAAGAGGAGTCGGTTTCCTTGGAAGAAGTGACGGTTCAAGGGCAGCGTGAATTGATTACGGAAAAAGTGGACAGAACAATCTACAATGCTGAAAATGATAAGACCACTGTAGGTGGAGATGCGACGGATGTACTGAGAAGAGTTCCTATGTTATCTGTTGATTTGGATGGAAATGTGTCCATGAGGGGAAGTAATAATTTAGTCGTGCTGATTGATAATAAGCCTTCCACCATGTCCGCTAGTAGTATTGCGGATGCGCTGAAACAAATTCCGGCTGATGAAATCAAGTCTGTAGAAGTCATTACTTCTCCATCTGCTAAGTATGATGCTGAAGGTTCTGGTGGAGTGATCAATATTGTTACGAAGAAAAATAACCTACAGGGAACTTCCTTAAGTATCAATACCTCTGCAGGAATGAGAGGATCGAATTTGGGCTTGAATGCTAGTGCAAGAAAAGGTAAGTGGGGCTTCTCCCTTGGAGGATTTGGCCGTGCTGGTTATAATGTGAATGGAGGATTTGAAAATACCCAGTCAGTTACCAACCCTGATGGAACCATTAACAGGACGGTTCAAAGTTCCGATACCAGGAACAATATGTTGATGGGGAGATATAATTTTGGTGCTGATTATGAAATCGACAAGTATAATTGGTTGGCAGCATCTGTGAATTTTGGCATGTTTAATTTTAAAAACAAGCAGGACAATTTACTGACAGAAAGTTATTTGGATGAGGTGTTGGAAAGTGCTTTGATGAGGAGGGTAAATACAGATAATTTATCCAACACAGTAGATGTGAGTTTGAACTATACCAGGACGTATGAAAAGCCCCAAAAGGAGTTCAGCATCATGTCACTATATAGTCGTAATAATAGAACCAATAATTTTGTGCAATCACTATTAGATGATGATTTTGATTTAGTAGAGCAGCGGATCAAAAATGACAATCTGAGCAATAATCAAGAGTTTACCGTACAGATAGATTATATCACACCTATAGGAAACGGCGAGGATCAAATTCTGGAATATGGGGCTAAAAATATCATGAGGAGGGTAAATAGTGATTATGCCTATTTTGTGGCAGAAGGAGCAGATGGTGAGTATGTAGAGAATGAGGATGCACAGTTTTCCAATGAGTTCAATTATGACCAAAATGTATCAGCAGCCTATTTGTCTTATACTTTGGGATTTTGGGAGAATTATACTGTAAAAGCAGGTGCTAGATATGAGTACACCACGATTAATGCAGATTTTAAGACTGGAGAAAATGTTGCGGACATCCCTTCATATGGGGTGTTGGTACCAAGTGTAAACCTTAGCCGTAAATTGAAAAATGGCAATATGGTGAAAGCTGCCTATAACAGAAGGATACAAAGACCATCACTGAGGTATCTTAATCCCAATATTCAGGGATCCAATCCAAGTCAAATCACTCAAGGTAATCCACTTTTGGATCCAGAATATACAGATAACTATGAGCTGTCTTATAGTACCTACTTCAAAAATGCCAGTATCAATCTTTCCAGTTTCTTTAGAAATTCCAGTGGTTCCATCCAGCCCGTTCGCAGTGTAATGGATGATGGAGTGATTTATACCACTTATGAGAATATCGGTGTGGAAAAAGCTTATGGCTTGAGCTTATTTTCCAATCTGAATATTTCAAATAAGCTTTCTTTTAATGGAAGTATTGATACCTATTATACCTCAATAGATAATAACCTTGAAGATCCACTTTACAGTGCTTCAAATGAAGGTTTTGTGGTTAGTGGTAGACTGTTTGGTAATTATAATATTACGGATACTTGGGTGGTGCAGGCCTTTGGTTTTGCCAGAGGAAGAAGAGTGAATTTGCAAGGTTATAGCTCAGGTTTTGGGATTTATGGATTGAGCTTTAATAAGCAGTTCAATGAGAAAAAGGGAAGTATAGGTTTTGGTGCTGAGAATTTCATGACTCCAGAATTCAAGATGAATAATGAAATAAGCTCCAATAATATTTCACAGCAGAGTACCAATATTATGCGAAATATGAACTTTAAGATCAACTTTAGTTACCGCATAGGGAAAATGACTGTCAATAAGCGTAAGAAAAGATCCATAGAGAATGAAGACCTTAAGGGTGGTGGCGGAGATAATGGAGGAATGATGGGAGCGCAATAAAGTTATTATGTGGGTCAATTAAACAGAAAAAGCACATTGGATTTCCAATGTGCTTTTCTTTTTATAAAATTTATAACTGTTTACCAGCCTGTATTTTGTGGCAATAAGTTTTCGTCAATATTAATTTCATTTTGAGGCACTGGCCACATGAGAAGTCTGGAATTATAGATTCTTTCATGCCCAATTACACTGGTTACATTTTCCATGGATGCTTGCAGGTCAGCAGCTCCGTATCTTAAGATGTCAAAGTAGTAATGACCTTCAAAAGCAAGCTCTAACCTTCTTTCTTTTTTGATAGCTGTTCTTAATTGATCCTTGCTTAATCCGGTAGGAAGATTGTCAAGACCCACCCTGTTTCGGATTTTGTTTATCGCATTGTAGGCAATAGCCGTAGGACCGTTTAATTCATTCTCAGCTTCAGCCAAGTTCAATAGAATTTCTGCATACCTAAATACTACGAAATTGGCATCACCATCATCGGTAATTGTAGGATCTTCTATTACTCCCTTGATCAATGCAAGGCCAGTTTCAGTTCTTATTGGGTCAAAAGCTTCTCCAGCAAATGTTTGTCCTGCTTGAAGTATAGTGATATCTTTTCTGATGTCACCTGCTTCATACACGTCTGCCAATTCTTGAAGTGGGGAATAAGGTGCTACTCCAAATGCAGGAATTGCGCCAGAGCTTGCGTTAAAAGCACTTCCTACTCCGCCAGTTCCTGTTTTGCCCAAAAACTGTATTTCAAAGATCGATTCAGTGGTGTTGTTTTCCAATGCTGGCAAAAACATGTCTTTATAGCTAGCAGTAGGCAATAGATCATAGCCTAAAGCAGTAACTTGGTTCGCTGCTTGTATGGCTTCACTATATTGTTTATTGTATAGATGAACCCTTGATTTCAATGCTAATGCAGCACCTTTTGTAGCTCTTCCTAGATTAGAAGGACCGTAAGAATCAGGCAGGTTATTAATAGCAATATTAATATCAGCAAGAATCTGAGTAAGCACCTCAGATTTTGGATTTCTGGCTACCAGGGATTCTTCTACAGATTGTTTTGTCAAAATCAAAGGTACGTCTCCGTAAAGATTGGTCAAGTGGAAGTAAAACAAAGCCCTTAGGAAGTGAGCTTCTCCCAAAATTCTATTTTTGGTGTTTTCATCCATTTGAATTTCTGGAACATTGAGCAAAACTTCATTTGCCCTAACAATGCCTTCATAAGACTTTCTCCAGAAATTGAGTGGCCAAACACTTGATGCGTCAAACCCTCTACCTTCACTGATCTCCAGATAATGGTTATATGACCACTGTGAATAGGCATTATCAACCAATGCATCAGAATGTCTCATAAAGTCCCTATACATCTGATTATGGGCAAGGACATTGTATACACCATTGATAGCCAAAGTGGCATCATCGCTAGTTGCCCAAAATTCTGGAGCACCGATAGAGTTAAGCGGATAACGTTCTAAATCAGCACATCCCAGGCAAAGCGCAGTCAGAATAAATGCAATATATTTTTTCATCATTTTCACTTTTGAGATTTAGAAAGAAAGATTAACACCCATGGTAAAGGATTTAGCTTGCGGGTAACTGTCATTAACATTGTTAAAAGTAACCGCATCTTCTGGATCAAAGCCATCTACAAACTTGGTGAAAGTCAATAGGTTTTGTCCTGAAATATAAACCCTTGCATTGGAAAGACCGAATTTAGAAATAGTCTCAGTAGGTAGGGTGTAGCCCAATTCAATATGCTTCATTCTTAGGTATGAAGCATCTAAGATCGCAGCACTGATAGCTGGTCCAACAAATAAAGAGTTGTTGTATTTGTAACCGGTAGCTACCCTTGGTATATCTGTGTCGGTGTTTTCTGGCGTCCATCTGTCCAAAAATGCCGTAGTAAGGTTACTGTAGCCTCTCAAGCCATCAGTTCCATAAACCCCATTTTCAACATCTCTTCCTAATACTCCTTGGAATAAGACACGGAAATTGAAGCCTTTATAATCAGCAGTCAAGGTCATACCAAATGTGTTTCTGATATTAGGGTCACCGATGATCACACGGTCATCAGAATCAACTACGCCATCGCCATTGGTATCTTCATAGATATAGTCACCAGCACTTACTAGAGAACCACCTGGCTGAGCACCATAAGTTTCTGCATCTTGTGCTTCCGCATCAGACTGGAAAATACCTGTAATGATGTGTCCATAAAAGGAATTGATTGGATAACCTTCTTTGGTCAAAACCTTATTGGCTGAAAGGAATTCTTCGTCCAGTTTCAATACTTTATTGTCATTGTGTGACCAGTTCCCAGAAATAGAATATTCGAACTCACTTCCAATGCTTCCGTAATAGTTTAGGGAGAATTCATAACCACGATTCTCCACCTCACCTTGGTTTTGGACGGGAGGAGCGAGGTTGCCCAATGTGGCCACTACAGGAGGGCTTAGTAGTACATCCAGGGATTTTCTTACATAGTAATCAGCAGTAAGGGAAAGTTTGTAATCAAACAAGGTTGCATCTAATCCAATATCAGAAGTTTGTGTTGTTTCCCACTTGACATTTGGATTGGCCAAAGCCCTTGCCGCAGCACCACCTACCAATGAGTTACCAAAGACATATGGCTGATCAAGATTAATAGTTGCGATACTTGGATAATTCCCAATGTTTTGGTTACCAAGTTGACCCCAACTACCTCTCAATTTCAATTCATTTATATCTTGAAGACCTGACATAAAGTCTTCCTTGGCCATGTTCCAACCCAAAGAGAATGATGGGAAAGTACCGAACCTGTTGTTTTCTCCGAATCGGGAAGAACCGTCATATCGGATATTGAACTCAGCTAAATATTTACCCTCATAGTCATAGTTCACACGTCCAAAGTAAGATTCCAATGCCCATTCACTGGCATTACCAGCTACACTTGGGTTCAATGAAGCCACATCCAATTCTGTAAGAATACTATTATTATAGCCTTCATTGGAGGCAGAAAGAAAGTCTTGTCTGTATGCCTGACTCGTATAACCTAGCATTCCGCCTAAGGTCGATTTTCCCAATGTTTTGGTATACCTGCCAGTCAGTTCAAAGGTTGAGGTAGTGCTCAATAAATCAGTTTCACGGTATTCCCCAAGACCATTTGCGTTGAAGATGCTTTCGCCATCAGAAACGGTCATTTTACTTCTGAAGAAACTTTGTTTTCTGTCCTGAACATAAACGGAGCCGTTAGCACGGAAAACCATGTCTTTGATGGGTTCTAACTCAAAGTAAAGGTTAGGAGTGGCTCTGTAGTATTTGGTGTTATTATTTCCGCCATATTTAGCTAAGCCAATAGGGTGGATACCACCATCAGTTCTTCCTGATAATACAGCATTACCTGCAGAGATATAGCCATTGTCATATCTAAGTGGATTAAGCGGCGCCTTTCTGATCATATCTCGGACAAGCTGGGTAACCCCATAGCCTGAATAGTTTGGCTCATTACTATCAGTCAAACTACCAGAGATATTGATTCCTGTCCTTACTTTGTCGGATATTTTCACGTCCACATTGGACCTGAAATTATATCTCTTTGAGTCTGTCTCGATTACCACACCCTCTTGGTCTTGATAACCAGCAGAGAACATGTATTTTACATATTCAGTACCACCAGTTACTGAGAAATAGTGGTTTTGAAGTGGGGCTCCAGTGCGGTAGCCTTGTTCGAATAACCCTTTTGTAGAGTATCTTGAATCACCACCATTTTGCAAAAGGTCCAATTCCTCTTGAGAGTAAACTTCAGGTTGGCCAATATTGGTTTGTGCTTCATTTTTCAAACGAGCAAAATCATATGGGCTCAACATGTCAGGCGTAGTGGTCGCATTTTGGAAGGCCATATAAGAGTTGATAGATACTTTTGGCTTTCCTGATTTGCCTCTTTTGGTAGTCACTAGGATAACACCGTTAGCTGCTCTAGCTCCATAAATGGCAGCAGAGGCAGCGTCTTTCAATACGGAAAAACTCTCGATGTCATTTGGATGAACATCATTTAGGGTAGATTGCACACCATCTACTAAAACCAAGGGAGCAGAATCATTGTTCTGATTTGCCACAGATGTCCTTACTGTACCAACTCCCCTTATTTGTATGGTAGGAGCGTCATTGCCTGGCTGGGCAGATCCTTGAATTAATTGAACTCCGGATACACGGCCTGAAAGTGCATTGGCAGCACTTGTTACACTTTGGCTACCTATGTCTTCAGTGGATAAGGTACCAACGGCACCGGTTAGGTTTTTCTTTTTCTGTGTACCATAACCTACTACAACAACCTCCTCTAAAGAAGAACCTGATAAGGCTACGTCGATTACACTGTTACTGCCAACTTTTACTTCCTGGGAAGTATATCCAATAAAGCTGAATATTAATGTGGCATCTTCAGCAACAGAAAGTGAGTATTTCCCGTCCATATCTGTCACAGTTCCTGATGCTTGGCCTTTTACCAGAATATTAGCTCCTGGTAGTGGCTCTCCTGATTCTCCATCAGTTACGGTCCCTGTGATCGTTACATTTTGTGCGAATGTAATACTGACCATAAAGAACGCAATGAGTGTAAATAGTTTTTTCATAAGCGTTTGTTTAGTTAATTAAATGAAATTGTATACATGAGTCTTTAGGCAAATTTTTAGTGATTTGCTTTTTGTGATGTACTAAAGGTTATTTTTGGTGGGGTACGTTTTTGTAATACTGGCTTCCTTCCTGAGATGTATGAATTATCTGGGAATGAAGTGTTTTCTCTTGAGGGGATTATTAGGGGGTAAGAGATAATTCCCCTAAATTATACTAGTTAGGCCTTATGTACAAATTAAAATGAATATTTTTTTCTTTCGTTTAATGATGTTTTTTGTGATTGTGTGTTTTGTATAGTTTTATATTGGTTTTGTATGGTTTGTTATTTTTATGGAGAAAAAATTTATTGTTTGGTTTAATGAAAAGTAGTTTTTAGGATTTTTAGTGTTAAGGATTTTTTTGAAATTATGTTTTGGGAATTTACCTTGTATAGGTGTGGTGATTAGGAGAAAGTGTATAAGAACATATTGTATATCGGATGGTAATGTATTCTAATTTTTTTTATTGGTCCCTTTTTTTGGTAAGCCTTCTCTTGGATTATCTTAGATGGAAAAAAAATAAATCGTTCTGAATAAAAAAAATAGGGACATCTGTTTTTATATAATGATCCTATAATGATGAAGATTGGCTATTTATCAGCTCAAGGGAATGTAGAATGATTTTTTAATAGGAATTGTTAAAAAATATGATTGTCTGCTTTTTAAACCAGTAAGCTTATTTTTTACGGAATTTAATAATCAATTTTGATCGAGCTGTGGACAGGGAATAATGTTATTTGCAAAAAAAAAGCGGTCAATGCATTGACCGCTTTAAATATTTTTTAAGCTGATGGGATTACTTTGCGTAAGTAACTTGCTTAACAGCTTCAATAGTTCTTTTTACATTAGGCAATGTAGCCTCGATATAAGTAGGAGAATAACTCAAAGGAATATCCATGGAGTTAACTCTTAAAACTGGGGCGTCCAAATGATCGAACATGTTTTTCTGAATATTGAATGCAATATCTGTAGCCAGAGAAGAAATTGGATTGGCTTCTTCAACTACTACACATCTATTGGTCTTTTTAACAGATTCGTAAACTGTAGGATAGTCAATAGGCCTTACGGTCCTTAGGTCAATTACTTCAGCTTCGATACCATCTTTGGCCAATTCTTCAGCAGCTTCCAGAGCTACCTTCATGATTTTTCCAAAAGAAACTATCGTTACATCTGCACCTTTTCTTTTGATATCGGCCACTCCGATAGGAAGTAAATATTCGCCTTCAGGAACTTCTCCTTTGTCAGAATACATCAATTCAGATTCCATGAAAATAACCGGATCGTCATCTCTTATAGCCGCTTTCAATAAACCTTTAGCATCATAAGGATTGCTTGGGACTACTACCTTAAGACCAGGAGTATTGGCAAACCAATTCTCAAAGTTAGAGGAGTGTGTGGCACCAAGTTGACCAGCATTACCAGTAGGGCCTCTAAAAACAACTGGAACGTTGTATTGGCCTCCTGACATGGCGTACATCTTTGCAGCCGAATTGATGATTTGGTCAATAGCTACCAAAGAAAAATTGAAGGTCATAAATTCGATGATGGGTCTTAGACCATTCATACCGGCACCTACACCCAAACCTGCAAAGCCAAGCTCTGCAATAGGCGTATCGTATACTCTATCCGGTCCGAATTCATCCAACATACCTTGGGTCACCTTATAGGCTCCGTTGTATTCAGCCACTTCTTCACCCATGAGAAACACGTTTTTGTCGCGTCTCATTTCCTCGCTCATGGCCTCTCTTAATGCTTCTCTAAATTGTATAATTCTCATTTCTTAGCCAAAATTTTCGCCTGTAAAAATAGAAAGTAATCCTTCAATTACCAAGTCCTGAAAGGAATTAACCAATAATTAGAAAATAATCATTACTAGCCCTTAAAAACGGTTTTAATATTCATGAATTCTTTGATTCCATTTTCTGCTAATTCTCGTCCATAACCTGAATTTTTTATGCCGCCAAAGGGTAAGTGAGGGTTGGAGGCAACCATGGAATTGATAAATACTGCACCTGATTCGATTTCTCTGGCTAGCTTTTCTGCTTTTTCAGGGGCTTTGGTCCATAGAGCAGCACCTAGGCCAAAGTTAGAATCATTGGCCAATTTGATGGCTTCTTTTTCATCTTTTACCTTAAATACAGATGCAACAGGGCCAAAGAGCTCTTCGCTATAGGCTGGCATGTCTGGACGTAGGTTTCCCAATATGAAAGGTTTGAAATTTGCTTTCCCTTCATTGGGGCCACTACCTTCAAGAATGACTTCGGCACCCCGGTCAATGGAAGATTTTACCTGTTGGTAGAGTTCCTCCGCAAGGTCTGGCCTAGCCATGCAAGCATAATTTGCATTTTCATCAAGTGGATCTCCTGCCTGGTAATTTTGGATGTGGGATTTAAAAGCACTAATAAATTGATCGTAAACAGGTGCTTCTACTATGAAGCGTTTGGCGGCAATGCAGCTTTGTCCAAAGTTGATCATTCGGCCCTTTGCAGCTGTTTTGGCTGCAGCTTCAATATCTGCATCTTTGAGGACAATAAAAGGATCACTTCCGCCAAGTTCCAAAACTGTTTTTTTGATTTGTTTTCCCGCTTGGGCAGCGATAATTTGTCCGGCCTTTTCGCTGCCTGTTAGCGTCACAGCTTTTACTTTTGAATGATTAATGACTTTTTCTACCTTTCTGGATCCTATAATCAAAGTTTGGAAAACACCTTTAGGGAATCCAGCTTCACTAAATACTTCTTCAATGGCCAATGCGCATTGTGGGACGTTGGAAGCATGTTTAAGCAAGCCTGTGTTTCCAGCCGTTAAGTTGGGTGCAGCAAATCTGAATACCTGCCAAAAAGGGAAGTTCCAAGGCATTACCGCTAAAATTGTTCCTAAGGGATCATAAGCCACTTTTGCTTCTTTTCCATCTGGAAGGTGTATGGGTTCATCGGCTAAAAAGTCTGCTGATTTTTCAGCATAGTATTCGCAAACCCAAGCACACTTTTCCACTTCTGAACGGGATTCTGAAATGACCTTTCCCATTTCCAAGGAAATGATTTTAGCATATTTTTCCTTGTTTTTTCTAAGGACTTCTGCAGCCTTGTTCATCAGTGAACTTCTTTCATCCATTGACCTTTTTTTCCAGCCTTGGAAAGCGGCTTCAGCTTTATTGATGATTATATCAATATCTTCTTCGGAATGCTCTTCTATATCTTTTAATAACTCGCCAGTATAGGGATTAATAGATTTCATTTATTGAGATTTTTTGTTCCTAGTACAATATTTAGATATTATTTTTTGAAATGGGAGCAGAAACTGTTCCTAATTCTAAGTTGTTTTAGATTAATATTTAAAAGGTAGTTTTATCCAAATACCAAATTGTATTTCTTTGTTTTTATTTTCTAATTCCAATAAGAAGTTAAGCATATTCAATATTATGATAAAAGTAGCATTGATTTCTGATTCGCATAGTTATATAGACGGAAAAACCATTGAACATTTGGAAGATGTGGATGAAATCTGGCATGCAGGGGATATTGGTGAAGAATCCGTAATGGATTCCCTTCCGAAAGGAAAAACCTTGAGAGTAGTTTTTGGAAATATTGATGACAAATCAGCAAGGGAAAGGTATCCTGAGGAATTGGTTTTTGAAAAGGAGGGAGCCAAGGTGATGATGTTACATATAGGAGGGAAGCCACCTAGGTATGCCAAAGGAGTAAAGAAAAGAATAAAAGAAGTTAAGCCCAATATTTTTGTTTGTGGCCACTCCCATATTTGCAAAGTTGAATTTGATCATGAGCTGGGGTGTCTGTATATGAATCCTGGTGCAATTGGTAACCATGGCTTTCATCAGGTAAAAACCTTATTAAAATTTGACTTGGACGAGGGAAAACCAAAAAATCTAAGGGTCGTAGAATTAGGGAAGCGTGGAAGCTTGAAATGATTTTTTTGGGTTTTTGGAATAATAATAGATATGGTGCTTTACGAGGAAATAGCTTTCTATGAGATGAATGCTTGGCTTAAAAAGGTCAAGAAGAATCCATCTATCATGAACAGGATGGCCAAGGGAGTACAACACAAAATCAATGAAATTATTCCTGATAAAATCCACCAGGCCATTACTTATGCCATTGAAAAGATGGTCAAAGGAGTGCTCTTTGGCTCTTCTTATATTAATACTAAGGTCTCTGAAGTAATTCCTTTTGAAGGAAGAGAACTAAAGATTAAAAATAAAATAAAATGGTATCAAAGGACAGCTTCTGTAGAGGGAGCTGTAACTGGTGCAGGAGGAATATTAATGGGGATGGTTGATTTTCCTGCCTTTTTGGCCATAAAAATGAAGATGCTATTTGAAGTTGCTTCCATGTATGGTTATGATGTGAAGGATTTTAAGGAGAGGATTTTTATTCTATACGTGTTTCAATTGGCTTTTTGTAGCCAGCAGAAAAGGAAAGAGGTGATAGAAGTAATAGAGAACTGGGAAAACTTCAAGAAAACATTGCCAGAGAAAGGCGATAATTTTGATTGGCGGACATTTCAATTGGAGTACCGTGATTATATGGATTTGGCAAAGTTGGCCCAGTTGATTCCAGTTATTGGGGCTGGGGTAGGGGCTATTGCCAATTGGCAGCTTACTGACCACTTGGGGAAAACAGCCATGCAATGTTATCGAATGAGGCATTTTGAAAAGGAAGAAACATTGGATTAGGTCGCTAAAATTTCCAATATATAAAATAAAAATGGCTGCTCATTCGAGCAGCCATTTTGTTTATCTGTTATTAAAGTTCCTCAATTTTATCTGAGTGAACTTTCTTTTTGTATCCAATGGAAAGTCTCCTTTCATCATCCAGTCATAATAATTAGGTTCCTCTTGAAGTACTTTTTCTACTGGTTTACCCTTGTGCTTTCCAAAATTAAAACATTCTACCCCTTCATCATTGAAAATAAACCTTCCGGCAAGGTCTACCATTTTTTCATTGATCAGGGCATGGATCTTTTTCATGTCATTTTCAACGATGCCTAGTTTGTTGCCTTGCAGGTCTACAGCTTCTTCGTTTTCGTATCTTTCTACCTGTGCTTTAAAAACCTCATAAGTGGCGATGGTGTCTGCTTCAGCGCTATGGGCATTTTCCAAGGTTTTGCCGCAATAAAATTTATATGCAGCCGTCAGGTTTCTTTTTTCCATCATGTGGAAGATCTTTTGCGCATCCAGCAGGTTCCTTTTTTCGATGTCAAAATCAATTCCTGCCCTTAAAAATTCTTCCACTAAAAGTGGAATGTCGAATTTGAGCACATTAAAGCCAGCCAAATCCGCACCATCCAAAAACTGATGCAATTCTTTGGCGATTTCCTTAAAGGTAGGTGCGTCTTTAATGTCCTCATCATAAATTCCATGAATCAGAGAAACTTCTTTTGGAATAGGGATTGTGGGATTGATTTTCATGGTTTTGATCTCTTCTTTGCCGTTAGGATAGATTTTTACAAAGGAAAATTCCACTATCCTATCCGTAGAGATATTTATTCCTGTGGCTTCAAGATCGAAAAATGCTAAAGGAGTTTTTATGTTTAAAGTCATTTGTTTTTTATTTAACAAGTATGGCCAATTAAGAGAGAAAAGGCTGATAATCGTAAAAGGTACATTTCTATTTATCTCCAAAGATAAGATATTAGAATTAAAATATAGGTTCCTGTTTGCACCTCTTTATAATTTATCAAGGGAATAGGGAATTCCTATGAATTTGGACAAATATGATCTTATATTTGTCGCTCAAATTCCATCATTTTCTACTGGCTTTTATTAGATGAGAAAATGAAAGAAAATGGTGTTAATAGGTAAGAGAACAGGATAATAAACCATTTAATAGTTTATTAATGAACATGTTAATTACATGTTAATAAATTGTTTAAAATCTTTGGTTTAAAGGAGCTACATTTGTTGTTATGGCAGAAGGAAATACTACCGGAAGAGAAAGATCGTCTTTTAGACGGAAAAACGGTGCAGATAAAGGTTTTGGGGCAGGTGTTGGTAAGATACCACCACAGGCAATTGATTTAGAGGAAGCAGTTTTGGGTGCCTTGATGTTGGAAAAAGAGGCCATCACGGCTGTGGTGGATATTCTTAAGCCAGACAGTTTTTATAAGGACGCCCATAAGGAAATTTATGATGCGATTCTTCAGCTTTTTAATGAAAGTGAGCCGATAGACCTGCTTACAGTTACCAATAAGTTGAGGAAGAACGGGAAGCTGGAAGTAGCTGGCGGGGCTTTTTATATTACTGAGCTTACTTCAAAGATTTCTTCAGCCGCCAATATTGAATATCACGCGCGTATCATTACCGAGCAGGCAATGAAGCGTCATATGATCCGAATTTGTTCAGAAATACAATCTGAGGCATTTGAGGAAACGACAGATGTTTTCGAACTTCTGGATACAATGGAACAGTCACTGTTTGAGATTTCTGAAAATAATATCCGTAAAAATTATGCGGATATGAAATCGATTATGCGGGAGGCAATTACTGAACTTGAAGGCAAAAAGGATCTTTCAGATGGTTTGACAGGGGTGCCAAGTGGATTTACAGCTTTGGATAGGGTGACTTCAGGCTGGCAAAAATCAGATTTGGTTATTATCGCTGCTCGTCCTGCGATGGGTAAGACGGCATTTGTACTTTCAGTATTGAGGAACGCAGCAGTGGACCATAGTCGTCCAGTGGCTATCTTCTCTCTGGAGATGTCAGCAGTACAATTGGTAAATCGTCTTATTTCCTCTGAAGCAGAACTGGATTCTGAAAAGATCAAAAAAGGGAATTTGGCTGACTATGAATGGGAACAGCTTATACATAAAACCAGTAAATTATCATCGGCTCCTTTGTTTGTGGATGATACCCCAGCACTTTCCATTTTGGAACTTCGTGCAAAATGTAGGAGGTTAAAAGCCCAAAGTGATATTCAGATGATTGTAATTGATTACCTTCAGCTGATGTCAGGGGATTCCAAGGCAAGTGCCAGTGGGAACAGGGAGCAGGAGATTTCAAGTATTTCCCGGGCCTTGAAAAAGATAGCCAAGGAACTGGAAGTGCCCGTGATTGCACTTTCCCAGCTTTCCAGGGCAGTGGAAACCAGGGGTGGAGACAAGAGACCTCAGCTTTCGGATTTGAGGGAATCTGGAGCGATCGAGCAGGATGCCGATATTGTAATGTTCCTTTACCGACCTGAGTATTATGGTATCAATGAGGATGAGGAAGGAAATAGTACCTTAGGAACAGGTGAAGTAATCATCGCCAAACACAGGAGTGGTTCCTTGGAGACGGTTAGGCTTCGATTTATTGGTAAATACACCAAGTTTGCTGACTTGGAGCTTAATGTACCATTCCAACCTCAAGCACAGGAGGCCATGTATGGAAATAAATTCCCAAGCGAAGCTGGTGGCAAAGGGTTTGATGATAGCAATATGATCAGGATTCAGAGTAAAGCCAACGGGCCTGATGAGGATGATTCATTCCCTGGAGGTTTGGGAAGTAATGAGCCAGCACCTTTCTAAAAAAATAAGTTTTAATAATTTTTGTCATAGTTCATCAAGACATTATTCTGAATGACCATGAAAGCCCTAGTTCTAGATCAAAAAGTTTCTTTTGGAATTAAATTAAGTGAAGTGCAATTGCCAGACTTGAAGCCTAAGGAGGTAAAGGTAAAATTACGTGCAGCTGCTTTAAACAGAAGGGATGAATGGTGTCGTCAGGGACGATATCCTAATATTAAAGATGGTGTGGTTTTGGGGTCTGATGGGGCTGGTATTGTGGAGGCAATTGGAGAAGAAGTTGATAAAGATTGGTTGGGAAAGGAAGTAATTATCAATTCTGCCAATAATTGGGGCGAGAATCAAAAAGTACAATCCAGTGAATTTCAGATTTTAGGAATGCCGAAAAATGGTACATTGGCTGAGTATGTACAGGTGGATGTAAGCAGGTTAGCCAATAAACCGGCTCATATGTCATTTGAAGAAGCAGCGGCATTACCACTCGCCGGGCTTACAGCATACAGGGCATTATTTTATCATGGTCAGGTGAAGGCTGGTCAAAAGGTTTTGGTGACAGGTTTTGGAGGGGGAGTGGCCCAGTTTGCAGCCCAATATGCTGTCATTGCTGGGGCAGAGGTGTATGTTAATAGTAGTAAAGATGATAAAATCAGTAAAGCTGTATCACTAGGAGCAAAAGGAGGTTTTAATTATAAGAAGGAAGCTTGGCTTGATGAAGCCAAAGAAATCAGTGGAGGATTTGATCTGATCATTGATTCGGCAATGGGAGATACGCTTCCTGGAATGATAGGTTTATTGGTGCCAGGTGGGAAGTTGATATTCTATGGAGCTACCTTAGGGAATCCTCCAATGCTGGATGCCAGAAGGATTTTTTGGAATCAGTTAACCTTGCAAGGGACCACTATGGGGAGTGATCAGGACTTTAAGGATATGCTGGACTTTATTAGTAAAGAAAGGATTAAACCTGTAATTGATTCTGTACGGCCTTTGGAGGAAGCTATAGCGGCTTTTGAACTTATGGCTTCAGGAAGCCAGACAGGTAAAATTGTGGTGAAAATCAGTTAAAAATGACGAGGTTTCAGTCCAAGTCATTTTCAAAAACGAAATTTTGATAAGCATTTTTTAGTTCTCTAAGTGCATGAGGGTTGTTTTGGTCTTGGGCCAAAGCAATTCCGTTATTATAGATTTTCTGGGCTTTTTCTATTTCATCCATTTCACTAAAAAAGGCTGCAGCATGAAAATAAGTGGGGAGATACTCAGGATGCGAGGTCAATAATTGATCAAAATAATCAGTGGCTTTTGATGGTTCTGAGTGCTGATATTCCAGTGCAAGAGCGTATATATTGAAGGGATTGTCGGGTTCCTCTTTTAAAAATTGCAATAATTGGTCAATTCGTGCTGTTTTACTCATAAGCGGTTTATTCTTTTAATTACTATTTAATTAGTTCTAATCAAGTCCGTACTGGTTGGACAAAAATAGTTTTTTTCGATCAAGATTTTATATTTATGCTTAAATTAAGGAAAGTAGTTTTTTGCCCTTATATCTTAGAAGCAAACTGAGTTATATTATTGCTTAGGTTATCGTATGTTTCTGTGAAGGTTGGTTTTAAGTGATTTTTGGGCATTTGAACTTGAGTTCAGTATAACTATAAATTATGGACTATAGCCAAAATCAATTGGGGTTGGATGGGTAATAAAAGACCTTTTTTTGTATTTTTGGTCATTCCAAAAACAAGGTTAAGTTAATGTTTTGGAGAATTGATTAAAAAGGAATATTAATATTGCTGATCAATTAAAATTTTTGTTTTTGACAGGCAATATTTTTTGCATGAAACTTGTGAAGTTGAGGCAAGGAAGATTAAAATGTTTAATAGAAAATTAAAATTATATATATGAAAATTCTGGTTTGTATTACCCACGTCCCGGATACCACTTCTAAAATTCAGTTTACCGAAAATAACACCCAGTTTGATAAAACAGGGGTACAGTTTATCATTGGTCCATATGATGATTATGCACTTGCCAGGGCTGTTGAGCTTAGGGATCAGACTAGTGGTACTTTGACCGTTTTGAATGTAGGAGAGGCTGAAACTGAGCCAACCTTGCGGAAGGCCCTTGCCATAGGAGCTGATGAAGCTGTAAGGGTAAATGCTTTTCCTTCAGATTCACTTTTTGTAGCGAATCAAATAGCCCATTATGCCAAAGAGGGAAATTATGATTTGATTTTGATGGGAAGAGAATCCATAGATTTTAATGGAGGTATGGTTCATGGAATGGTGGCTGAAATGCTCGGTATTCCATCTATTTCTCCAGTGATGAAATTGGAAATTGAGGGGGAAGTAGTAAAAATGGCCAGAGAGATCGAAGGAGGTAAAGAACATTTGGAGGCAAGACTGCCATTGGTCGCTGGATGTCAAGAGCCAATAGCTGAGTGGAAAATCCCAAATATGAGAGGGATTATGTCAGCACGAACCAAGCCGTTGAATGTAGTTGAGCCAGTAAGTGACGAGGTGGCCACCAATACCGTTTCCTATGAGCTTCCACCAGCCAAAGGTGCCGTGAAACTCATTGATAAGGACAATGTAGAGGAGTTGGTGAAACTTTTACAAAACGAAGCCAAAGTGCTTTGATTTACTGAATTTTAAAACAAGAATAAAATGTCAATTTTAGTTTATATAGAGCACGCAGAAGGTGCCATCAAAAAAACGTCATTAGAGGCTGTTTCCTATGCTAAAGAATTAGCAGGCCAAGAAGGAAAAGATGTTACGGCTGTAGCATTGGGAAACATCGAAGAGTCTGCTCTAAGCGAGGCAGGGTCGGCAGGTGCTACCAAGGTGCTGCATGTAAATGATGAAAAGTTAAATGCTGGTGTAATCCAAGCGCATGCAGATGCGGTTGCCCAAGCTTTTGAAAAGGTAGGTGCACAGACCTTGATTTTGGCCAAGTCATCTCTTGGTGATGCAGTAGCAGCCAGGTTGTCCGTTAAACTGAAAGCTGGTTTAGTTTCTAATGTGGTTGCTTTGCCAGAAACCAACGGAGGTTATAAAGTAAAGAGAAGTATTTACACAGGTAAAGCTTTTGCCTTTTCTGAGATTACTACAGACAAGAAGATATTGGCTGTTAAAAAGAATGCCGTAGCACTTAAAACAGATGGATCGGCTGCAGCGGTAGAGGCTTTGGAGGTCAATTTGCCTGAAAGTGATTTTGCTGCTAAAATTACCGCTACCGATAAGGCGGCAGGAGAGATTTCATTGCCGGAAGCTGATATTATTGTCTCAGGCGGTAGAGGTCTTAAAGGTGCTGAAAATTGGGGGTTGATTGAGGATTTAGCCAAGGAGATGGGCGCGGCAACAGGATGTTCTAAGCCAGTTTCTGATAGCGGATGGAGACCTCACCACGAGCACGTAGGGCAAACAGGTGTAAAAGTTGCGCCAAGTTTATATGTTGCAGTTGGAATTTCAGGAGCTATTCAACATCTTGCAGGTGTCAATGCATCTAAATATATTGTGGTAATCAATAAAGATCCAGAAGCACCATTTTTCAAGGCGGCTGACTATGGTATAGTGGGAGATGCATTTGAAATTTTACCAAAGTTAACGGAGGCTGTAAAAGCATTAAAGTAATTAGCTAGTGGAGAATACTGTAGAATTAGAAATATTAGGTTTGTCCTCAAATCATTCCCAGTCGGGTTCGTTTACCTTAGTGATGGGAGAAATAACTGGAACCAGAAGGCTTCCGATTGTTATTGGAATGTTTGAGGCTCAGGCCATCGCTATTGAGATTGAGAAGATCGTTCCCAATAGACCGATGACCCATGATTTATTCAAGTCTTTTGCTTCTAATTTTAATTTCTCGGTAGATCATATCTTGGTTTCAGATATGCGAGAAGGTGTTTTTTATGCTAAAATAGTCTGTAAGGATGATGATAAGACTGTTGAAATTGATGCCAGGCCTTCAGATGCCATAGCGATTGCGGTTAGGTTTGATGCGCCGATTTTTTGTGAAAAGAAGGTAATGTCCGAAGCGGCTATTGAATTTAATGAGGAAGAGGAAGCGAAAAGTGAAAAGGAAAGTGCTTCCAGTAAGCCTAAGGCCAATCCTGCCAAGTCCCAGAAGCATGAAGCATTAAAGGATTTCAGTCTAGAAAAATTGAACCAAATGCTGGAAAAAGCGATAAACAGCGAAGATTATGAGCGGGCCGCCAGAATCCGGGATGAAATAAATCGACGAAATTAAGTAGCAAAACCTGAGGAATTTTTCTCAGGTTTTTTTATTTCCTATCTGCTTAAATAATTTAACTTTAGGCTTCAGATTTTAAATGGATACATATTATTTGAAGTACTTTTAAGTAGATTTTTATGGAATATATAAGAGGGATCATAGGAGTAATAGCCTTATTGGCTGTTGCGGTGCTTTTTTCAGCTAACAGGAGAGCAGTTGATTGGAGATTGGTGGGAATTGGTGTTGGATTGCAGGCGATTTTTGGATTTTTGATCACCAAGGTTGAATTTGTTGAGAAGGTATTTGCTAGTATCAGTGGGGCTTTTGTAAAACTATTGAGCTTTGCCCAGGCAGGTGCTATTTTCTTGTTTGGGGATTTAGCGACAGATTCATTTGGGACCATATTTGCCTTTCAAGTTTTGCCCACGATTATATTCTTTTCGACGGTATCTGCTGGTTTGTATTATCTAGGAGTGCTTCAAAAAATAGTGTTTGGGATTGCATGGGTAATGTCCAAAACCATGAGACTTTCGGGGGCTGAGAGTTTATCTGCTGCAGGAAATATTTTCTTGGGCCAGACAGAGGCCCCTTTATTGGTTAGACCTTTTATTCCTACCATGACCAAGTCTGAACTGATGTGTTTGATGACAGGGGGGATGGCCACGATTGCTGGAGGTGTTTTGGCAGCTTATGTGGCTTTTCTGGGTGGTGATAGCTTAGAAGAACAAAGTAGGTTTGCTTCCTATCTTTTAGGGGCAAGTATTATGAATGCGCCGGCAGCGATCGTGATGTCAAAAATCATCATTCCAGAAACCAATAAGGAAGGACTGAATGATAAACTGCAGGTAAGTGATGAGGAAATGGGTGTGAATTTAATAGATGCCATGTCCATTGGTGCGGCAGACGGTTTGAAATTGGCCTTAAATGTTGGAGGGATGTTATTGGCATTTATAGCAGTGATTGCAGCAATTAATTATTTGCTGGAAGGAGTGATAGGGGATTGGACGGGGATCAATGCCTATATAGCAAGTGCAACATCTGGACAGTTTCAGGGTTTTTCATTGGAGTATATTTTAGGACAAGTATTTAGGGTGTTTGCCTGGTTGATGGGAGTAGAATGGCAGGATACACTGCAGGTAGGTTCCTTATTGGGGCAAAAAACAGTTATCAACGAGTTTGTGGCATATTCAGGATTGGCAGAAATGAAGGAAGTAGGATCTTTGAGTGCCAAGTCCATTGTTATAGCCACCTATGCACTTTGCGGTTTTTCTAATTTCAGTTCGATAGCGATTCAAGTTGGAGGTATTGGTAGTATAGCGCCTAATCAACAAGGGGCTTTGTCCTTATTGGGAATGAGGGCCTTGTTGGGAGCTACTTTGGCTTGCATGATGACTGCCACCATTGCAGGTATATTGTTTAGCTGAAAAAAATAGATTGATACCTCATGTATAGTCAAACAAGCGCTAAAAGTATTGCTTAACTTTCCAATGAATTGATAGAGAAACAAAAAAGCTTGGTATTACCCAAGCTTTTTTGTTTTGATTTCCAGTGAGGATTAACTCTCTGAAATTACAATTTTTTCAATTTTATCACCGGCCTTGATTTGGTCGATTACATCTAGTCCCTCGGTTACTTTTCCAAAACAAGTGTGGTTTCTGTCAAGGTGGGAAGTATTGTCTCTACTATGGCAAATGAAAAATTGAGAACCACCGGTATTTCTCCCAGCATGTGCCATAGATAATACACCTCTATCATGGTATTGATTATCACCATCAAGTTCACAGTCGATTTGGTAACCAGGTCCTCCAGTTCCGTTACCCGTAGGGCATCCTCCTTGGATTACAAAGTTAGGGATTACTCTATGAAAAGTTAATCCATCATAAAATCCCTTTTTGGAGAGTGTTACGAAATTTTCAACAGTATTAGGAGCGTCTTTCTCATAGAACTCCACTTTCATTGTACCTTTCTCTGTTATTATCTCAGCTGTTTTCATGCAGTTTTTTTGTGCAAATATACTAAAACCTCGCTTTTAAGGAAGTTTGATAGATACTTTTGTGATGAAATTTTATAATGGAAAAATACAAAATACTTTATTTTGGCTTGCAATTTGATTAAATTATAGTTAATCAAACTATTTAATCATGGATAATCGAGAAAAATTAGAAAAAATGGATAGGGCATTGAGGCTGTTGGAAGATTTAAAAAACAGTCAGGTTGCTTTGATCGAAAAATCCTCACAGCTTCAGCTGGATGCGATGGAGTTCAACTTTTCAAATATGGAAAAAAACATGGGGGATTTGTATTCCCGATATAATGATTCATTGGACATGTTAAATGAAGAACTGGAAAGATTTGAAATTAGAAGGAATAAGTTTGAACGGGAAAATGGATTAGATAAGCCAGAAGAATAAAATAAAGAAGGTCGGGTTTAAACCCGACCTTCTTATATTTTAAATCTTTGGAGCTCCAGAAATTATTTCATCGGAAGCATATTCCGTATATTGTTCAAAATTATGCTGGAATGCTTCGGCAAGTTCTTGGGCTTTTAGATCATAGGCCAGTTGATCTTTCCAAGTGTCCCTTGGGTTGAGGATTTCTTCTGGGACTTTTGGACAGCTTTGAGGTATGGATACCCCAAAAATATTGTGCTGTACATAATCGACACTAACCAATTTGCCTTCTAAAGCCGCAGAGATCATTGCCCGGGTATATTTTAGTTTCATTCTGCTTCCTACGCCGAATGCTCCACCGGTCCAACCAGTGTTTACTAACCAAACATTTACTTCTTGAGCTTTCATTTTTTTACCCAAAAGATCTGCATATTGGGTAGGGTGTAGAGGTAAAAAGGCGGCGCCAAAACAAGCTGAGAACGTCGCTTGCGGCTCAGAGATACCCATTTCTGTCCCTGCTACTTTAGCCGTATAACCAGAAATAAAGTGATACATGGCCTGGCCTGGATTAAGTTTTGAAATAGGAGGGATTACTCCAAAAGCATCTGCAGTTAGGAAGAAAATATTTTTTGGTATTGTTCCCAAAGGAGGTTCTATGGCATTTTCTATATGGTTTAATGGATAGGCAGTTCTGGTGTTTTCGGTCACTTCACGGTTGGTGTAATCAACGGCTCTAGTTTCGGGAAAGAACCTTGTGTTTTCTACTATTGCTCCAAATTTTATGGCATCCCATATTTCAGGTTCTTTTTCTCTGGTTAAGTCAATTACTTTTGCATAACATCCTCCTTCAAAGTTGAATACTCCATTATTGGTCCAGCCGTGTTCATCGTCACCGATTAGTTTTCTGTCAGGGTCAGCAGAAAGTGTGGTTTTTCCAGTTCCAGAAAGTCCAAAAAAAATGGCTGTGTCTCCCTTTTTGCCCATATTGGCTGAACAATGCATGGATAGGACTTTTTCTTGATGGGGAAGAATAAAGTTTAGCACAGAAAAGATTCCCTTCTTGATTTCTCCTGCATAGGCTGTTCCTCCAATTAATATAACCCTTTTACTTAGGTTCAGAATGGCAAAGTTTTTACCTCTGGTACCATCTGTTTCAGGATTGGCCTCAAATTCAGGGGCACAAAGTATGGTAAAGTTGGGCTCAAAATCCTTTAGATCCTCTTTGCTGGGCCTCAGGAACATATTATAACAAAATAGGTTGTGCCAAGCAAGTGTATTGTAAACCCTGATATTTAGCTTATAGCGACTGTCTGCTCCTGCATAGGCATCTCGTGCATAAATTTTTCTGCTTTGCATATGGTGAAGCATTTTCTCATGAAGACTATCAAAATGTTCCTCACTGATAGGTATGTTGATGTCTCCCCACCAAATGGTATTCTTGGTAAGTTCATCTTCTACTATAAACCTATCCTTGGGAGATCGTCCGGTGTATTTCCCTGTGTCGGCCATGAGGCCACCTACATCTGTAAGTGTTCCTTCATTATTGGAAAGTGCATGTTCAACTAGCTCAGCTGGGCTAAGGTTAAAATAAAAATGCTGTTTGTCCATCCATTGAAATTCTATCAATGGGTCTGAAAAGGTGTTTGTTGGGCTAATCATAATTCTTTAAAGATATTTGGGTTACACATGGTGTTTTGTGTTAAACAAATATAGTTTAAATAAGTAGTAAAGTGCCTAAGGTTATCTTAAAAATGTTTGTTTTCAATCGATTTCGGAGGGGTTTTTTAAAGGGTGATTATAACCAGCGTTGTTTGATGAAATGGTGTGATTAACTAAAATTGTTTTCTTTTTTTAGTCCTAAATCGATTAATGATATGTACAATTCGCCTTTGATTTCTTATACAAAAAGAAAAAATCTCTTATCATTGCATTATCTAAAAATATTTTCAGAAAATTAATCCCAAATGATAAACGAAGTGAATACTGATCCTGAAATGGATAAAGGTTTTGATGGACCTTCCTTATTTGGTCATCCGAAAGGTCTGATGACCCTGTTTTTTACCGAAATGTGGGAGCGTTTTAGTTACTACGGAATGAGAGCGCTACTGATATTGTTTATGACCACAGCAGTAATTGATGGGGGATTGGGCTTTGATGATAAGACATCAGGAGCGATTTATGGTCTTTATACAATGGGGGTTTATCTTTTGGCATTGCCAGGAGGCTGGCTGGCCGATAGACTTTTTGGTTTGAAGAAATCAGTTTGGTATGGTGGGATTATTATTGCCATAGGACACTTTACTATGGGAATTCCCGGTATACTGTCTTTGATGGAAGGTAGTCATGGTCCAGCTACAGCTTTGAGTTCACTCGATACCACCACTTTCTTTTTAGGACTTATTTTTATAGTTGTAGGTACAGGATTGCTAAAACCCAATATCAGTTCTATTGTAGGTCAGTTATATCATGAAGGTAGTTCTAAGCGGGATGCAGGTTTCTCTATCTTTTATATGGGGATAAATATCGGTGGGTTTATCGCGCCTATTATATGCAGTACTTTTGCGGAAATAGATTGGCATTTGGGATTTGGTATTGCTGGATTTGGTATGGTCTTAGGCCTGATCCAATATAAGATTACTTCATCCAATTTAGATGGGAAGGGAGATTTAGCAGCTTCTCAAACTCCTGAAGAGGCGGTAAAGCGTAAGCGCTTGGGTCGAGGAGCTTTCCTTACGGCTGTGGTAATTGGGCTTATAATATTGATGATGTTTCAAGGCGTTATTCCTATTAATGCCTCTGCAATAGCGGAAGCATCCTATACGGTTATTGCCATTGTAACAGTCTTGTTTTTTGCCTATGTCCTTGTTTTGGGAGGTTTGGATCCTGATGAAAAGAAAAAGGTAGGAGTTATAGCGATATTGCTTATGTTTTCCGCATTGTTCTGGTCAGGGTTTGAGCAGGCTGGATCTACCTTAAACTTGTTTGCGGAGAGATTTACGGATCGTACAGTTTTAGGCTGGGAAATTCCTACAGGTTATTTCCAGTCCGCTAATTCAATGTTTATTATCATCTTTGCCCCAATTTTTGCTGCCCTATGGGTGAAATTGGGCAAAATGCATTTGGAACCCAGTTCTCCTTTAAAGTTTGCCTTTGGTCTGATATTGTTAGGAGTAGGTTTCTTGGTGATGGTCTTTGCTGCCAAAATTGCCGCATCTGGAGATTTGGCAGGTCCATCTTGGCTATTGTTTACCTAT
Source organism: Echinicola salinicaeni (assembly GCF_014280965.1). Taxonomy (GTDB): domain Bacteria; phylum Bacteroidota; class Bacteroidia; order Cytophagales; family Cyclobacteriaceae; genus Echinicola; species Echinicola salinicaeni. Next base: position 272,471 of record NZ_JACODZ010000005.1, on the reverse strand, counting down.
TTGTTTCATACTTTCGGTGAATTGAGCTTGAGTCCTGTAGGGTTGAGTTTGACCACCAAGTTAGCTCCAAAGAAATTCCAGGGACAAATGATGGGAATGTGGTTCCTATCTGTTGCTTTGGGGAACTTGATTGCTGGTTTGATAGCAGGTGAAGCTAGTGGGGAAACTGAGGAGGCTTTGATGCAAATGCCTGATCAATATTTCATGATAGTAATGACTGTGGTTGGCGCAGGTGTTTTATTGATCATACTTACCAAGCCGATTAGAAAACTTATGGGGAACGTTCGGTAGTTTGAAAAAAGAAAGGCAGTCAAAAATGGCTGCCTTTTTTATGTTTTTTATTAAGCGATACTTTGCTTAATGTTCTTTTTTTCCTTTGGAAAATGTTTTTCTAACGTCAATGGAAGAAATTCCTGCACCTAAACCTATTAGGATACAAACGATCAACAAAAAGATTTGAGCTCCAGAACCAAGTGGAGAGTTGAATATTTCTAGCAACATGATGATGATGTTTAGTTGATAAGTCTAATTTTGACGCAATTTAACACCTCGGAATTATTGGACAAAGATTAAACTAAAAAAAAACGAGCTTAACCCCTTGTTAGGTAAGCTCGCTATTAAGAATAATCAGTCGATTTCGTCATCGAAATCACCATAATCGGCAAAGTCCTCATCTATGTCATTCTCATCGAATTTCATTAAGTCTTCATCGATCAAATCCTCATCGTCATCAAAATCGAAGTTGTCTTCTTCAAATTCTGAAGTGAATTTGTCGTCTTCCTCGAAGTCGTCAAATTCATCATAATAGCGCTCTGTTTCTCTTGCCATGATCAATTAAATTAAGTGTAAGGCAGGATTTTTAATGCTATTTACAATAAAAATTAAACTAATTCAAGAGTGAATTAATTGATAGTAAAAAAATAATATTGAAAATCGTAGAATTGTTAAGTTGTTGATTTTTAGGTATGTATAGGTTGCTTTCAGTGGCTATTCGAAGATAGTATGGATGTATTTGGATATAAGGGGTTTGCTAAGATATTTTTTTACTTGCGCATAAGTGTAGGCTTTATTGATATCTCTTTTATCCACGGAGCTTGAAAGAATATAAATTTCAGCATTGCTTTTGTCTGTAGAGAAGCTCTCCAAGAAATCCCAACCATTCATTTCAGGCATATTTAAATCAAGGAACAAATAGTTTGGATTGATCATATATATTTTCTGAAGGGCCTCTTTTGCTCTTTCAAACTTAAAAATTTTGCAGGGTTTTTTGATGTATCGGGCAATTAAGCTTTCAGTTACAAAGGTGCTGATTGGGTCATCATCGATTAATACGATTTTTATCATGTTATGCAAAATACCTTATTTGAAATATATAAATCTATATGTAAAAGTAACTATTTTTTTTGCATCCCAATGCAGATTCGAATATAATTTTCTTTTTTTTAAGTAATTTTTATACACGAAATATCAGTTCATTCTTGATTTGAAGCGTATGTTTTTGATTTCTTGGGCTTTATACTTGGTTGTAATTTTTACTTATCGTTTTGTATTTTGAATCGATTAAAATGAATTTTGAAATAATTATAATGCATTTTATTTGTTTTGAATAGTGAGATATTTTAAATTAGTATAAGATGTGTAAGAAACTGGTAGTCAATTATTTATATGTTTATTTAAGTGGTTGAGAAACGTTAGTGAAAGGATAAAATTCGTGTATGAAAAGAAGTTTATTTAGGTAAATACTGTTGATTGGTAGTTTTGTTTTGAAGTAATGTGACGTTGATCATCATCGTGTTTTGATCATCCTAAATGGATGAGGATGTATTTTGTAACAGTCAATTTTTAAAGTTGTATTTATGAATAGTGCCAATAGATTTGTCTCAGGAATTTTCTTTGTATGGGATGTTATAACCTTAGGTTTAGCCTTTCTTTTATCTATTTATTTGAGTAAAGAAAATGGTGTACAGTCTGTAGATTGGTTGTTGTTTTTTGCACTCACTTCCCTTTGGTTTATCATAGTAATTTGGAGGAAACTTTATTTGTATGAATATAAGGGGGATTATTCAAGTAGGATTTTCAATTATATCAAAGCAAGTGCGATTTTAGTTATTCTGTTTGGACTTATTTATCTCATTTTTACTTTTCCGCCTACTTTTAGGAAAGTTGTTGTCTATTTTTCCATAGGCTTTCCCTTAATCGGAATATCAACAAATTTCATCATTCTAAGTATTATCAATAGGATTAACCAAAATGGAAATGGTTTCAAAAATGTGTTGGTTACAGGGAAGGGAGAAATGGTAAACAAAGTAAATACTTACTATAGAGGTCATCCAAATTTAGGCTATCATATCAAAGGTTTGGTTAAATATAAGCTTGATGATTTTGAGTCTGAAGGTAATGATGAGTCTGTTGAATATGTGAGTGATGTTAATCATATGGGTGAATATATAGAGGCCAATCCCGTGGATGAGATAATAGTAGCACTTCCAGTAAAGTGCTCGAAGGAGATAAAAGAAATTCTTAAGACTGCCGATTATTATGGCACGCGTGTAAGGTTTGTTCCTGATTATGGAAACATTTTAGGAAAGGAATATAAAGTGATCCGGAAGGGTGCGCTGGATATGGTAAATGTCCGTCAAATGCCTTTAGATAATAAATGGTCCTTCTTTCTAAAAGAATGCTTTGATTGGTTGTTTTCCAGCGTTGCTCTTTTGATGTTGTCTCCAGTTTTTGTTTTGGTAGCTTTTCTGATTAAGCTTGATTCACCTGGTCCTGTGTTTTACTGTCCCGTTAGGATTGGACAGGGAGGGAAGCCTTTCAGGGTCTTCAAGTTCAGGACCATGAAAAAAAATGATGAGACAGGTAAGGCGTCTACACAATTCAATGATCCTAGGATTACTAAAATAGGAAAGATCTTAAGAAAATATAGTATTGATGAATTGCCTCAGTTTGCCAATGTTTTTATGGGACATATGAGTGTGGTCGGGCCAAGGCCGCATAGAAGTTTTTTAAATCAAGAGTTCCAAAAGAATGTCGATAAGGCCATGGTAAGACATTACTTTAAGCCTGGTATTACAGGTTGGGCACAGGTGAATGGCTGGAGGGGTCCAACCGAAACTTTTGAGCAGAAAGAACAGCGCATAGCGCATGATCTTTGGTATTTAGAGCATTGGACAATGTGGCTTGATTTAAAAATTATTTATCTGACTATTTTTAGTAGGAAAACACACAAGAATTCTTTTTAAGTAAAGTGTGGAATGTGTGTACTTCCACACTTTTTGTATGTACCTACCCGCTTTTTATACATTTGTTTATTGTTGTTTTTATTGTAAGTGTCTGTTTTTCAGACGGTTTAAGGTTGTAAATTATTTTTAATTATTACACCATTAATAAAAAAAATCAATTAATTAAGCCATCTTTATTAAAATGAGTTTCCACAGAATGTGTATTTGAATACACAGTTTTTCTTTCGTTTTAATAAGATTTCTAATAATCCTCCTATATTTCTTTCGGTTCAATTTTTTATTTATTCAGTTATATTTTTTTTCATTTATTAATGTATGTCGTTGGTTTATGATTTTTGACCACTTGTATTTGTTTTGGCTAAAATGTTGATTTACAGAAGTTTCACTGGCATAGTTATTGGCTAGTTGGGAAACCGAAATCATCCAAAAGATTTTCCATAGGAAAGTAGGGTAATTGGTCTGAAAATCAGCGATTTTCTTTCTAATACGAAATAAATGATCTCGTAAAATTTAAGCTACTGAAAGATGTGGCCTGAGATTGCTGTGCCCTTTTGGATTCCCAAATATTAATAGAGTTAGAAGAAGACGGTAACCACCAGATCAAATAGAGTACCCAACCTTTAAATAAATCAAAATTTAAACTAAAACACACTAATGAAAATCACCAAGAATGTTTTTAAAAGTATGTTTGCTGTTTCCATCTTAGGATTAGCAAGCACTTCATGTGAAATGACCAACCTAGAGGAAGCAAGTATGGAAAGTGCAGAAATCCTAGCTGCTACTGGCCTATCAAGTTCACCCAACATTGTTTACCAAGAAACCTTTGAGGGAAGTGATCCCTTTTCATTTGCACACAAACAATTGTCTGAAGATTATTCACTGACAATTGCTACATCTCCAGTCGTAGATGGATCCAACTCAGGACGCTTTGAACTAAATGATTATGATCCTATGGTTTCCAATGGGACGAGAGCTGAAGTATTGTTTCCAGAGCTTTCTTATAACGAAAGATGGTATTCATATAGCCTCTATTTACCGTCCAAGGATTTTCAAATTGACTCCAATAATGACATTATTAGTCAGTGGCACCAAGGAAGTGGATCAGGAAGTCCGACTACTACATTGAGAATCAAGAATGATCGTTTCTTTTTGAAAAGTGGTCCTACCAAAGAAGAGAGAAAGGACTACGATATAGCAGCAGTAAAGAAGGATGCTTGGAATGAGTTTGTATTTCATATTGTACATTCATCTGGTAGCGATGGCTTGGTGGAAGTTTGGATGAACGGAGAAAAAGTCCTCAATATAGAAGGTGGAAATATGAATAAAGATTATGATCTGCCAAGATGGAAGATTGGGATCTACAAGGACGATTGGAATGGATCGGAAACTACAGATTCAGATAGAAGAGTAATGTTTTTTGATAATGTAAGGCTTGGCAATCAATATGCGAGCTATGAAGAGATGAGCTCGGTATTTGGCGAAAGTAATACCGTTTCACCTGAACCAGAAGAGGAGGAAGAAGCTGTAAGTCCTGAGCCAGAAGAAGAAATAAATCCTGAAGAAGAAACCAATCCTGGTGATGGCAGTGACCTTACTGATGCTTCAAATCCTGAAGCAGGAAACTCAGGTAAACCAATTCCTGGAAAAGGTCACGGAAAAAATAAATAATTCAAAAAATATTATTGGTCAACATCTCCTTCGATAAAATATGTCGATGGCCGGGATTTGATTGTCCAAAAATTACAGGTAGACAAGCATCCTTGATCAATAATCGAAAACAAAAAATAAACAAACGACAACAACGAAAAATTGTAAAATTCATGAAAGTGAACAAAAATCATTTTAGAGGCCTATTAGGCATCACCCTTTTGGCTGGAAGTATCTCCTCTTGTAATATGATGGAGGATAACCTGGAAGGAACCGAAATTCACAAAGCAACAGGTTTATCTACTTCTCCAAATATTCTTTATCAAGAAACCTTTGAAGGAAGTGATCCATTATCATTTACTCACCAACAACTTTCTGAAGATCACTCATTCCAAATAGCCAATAATCCTGTTTTCCAAGGATCTTATTCAGGAAGGTTTGAGCTAAATGACGATGATGATATGGTATCTAATGGTACCAGAGCAGAGGTTTTGTTCCCAGAGCAATCAGAAAATGAAAGATGGTATTCATATAGTCTTTATCTTCCAGCTGATGGGTTTAAGGTAGACAGTAATAATGATATCATCACCCAGTGGCACCAAGGAAGTGGATCAGGAAGTCCTACAACTACATTCAGAATTAAGAATGATCGTTTTTTCTTGAAGAGTGGGCCAACCAAGGAGGAAAGAGTAGATTATGATGTTGCTGAAGTTAAAAAAGACGCTTGGAATGAATTTGTATTCCATATCATTCACTCTTCTGGAAGTGATGGATTGGTAGAAGTTTGGATGAACGGAGAGAAAGTCCTAAACATCAAAGGCGGAAACATTAATAAAAACTATGATTTGCCTAGATGGAAAATTGGTATTTATAAGGATGATTGGAATGGGTCTGAAACCACTGATTCAGATCAAAGAATCATGTATTTTGATAATGTTAGAATGGGAGATGAAAACGCATCTTTTGAAGAAATGTCTTCTATGGGAGAAGAAATAGATGTAGTAGATCCAACTCCAGAACCAGAAGAAGGTAATGAACTTCCGACTGAAGGTTCGGTTCAGAGCTTGACTTTGATCAATACCAGCAGTGATGAGCCAGTTGGTGATTTCCTAAACCAAGCGACTATTGGAGCGAAAGACCATAGACTTTCCATTGTCCCTAACTTTGAGGCTGGAAGCGAACCTGTTGAAGTGAAGTTTGATCTAAGCGGAGCAGCTAATAGAAGTTCTATTGATGACGTAGCTCCATTTGCACTAAGCGGAGATAATGGAGATGGAAACTTCTGGTATGGTGAAGGTCTTTATCCTGGTGATTATGAGCTATTGGTTACTCCTTATTATAATGTAAATGGGCAGAAAGTGGCAGGTCCTGAGCAGTTATTTAGATTTACCATTGTTCAAGCAGATGAGAATGAAATTTTGGATATTACAAACACAATTACAGAGCCAGAAGAGCCAGCATTGCCATCATTTGATATCAAAAGTCTTTCACTTATCAATACTAGCTCTGATAAAATAGTAGGGGAGTTCACTTCTGGAACCACTATCACAGCTAAAGATCATAGATTATCTATCATTCCAAATTATGAAGGTGAAACTCCTGTGGAGGTTCAATTTGACCTAAGTGGTCAAGATGTAAGAAATAACCTTAGTGATAGTGCACCTTTCTCTTTAAATGGTGACGATGGAAATGGTAACTACTGGTACGGAGAAGGATTGTATCCTGGAGATTATGAATTGAAAATTACACCTTACTTCGAGGTTGATGGTGAAAGAGTTCCAGGTCAAACTGAGGTTTTTGTCTTTACTATTGAAGAAGGTAACTCAACTGTAATTGGATAATGAAAATCCTTTAAGTTTTGAGTTAATAAAAGGTGGTACAATCCTAACTAAGATTTGCCACCTTTTTTATGTCCAAAGGGACAAAGATTCTTGAGTTCCTAATAAATCTAAAAACACTAATTAATCATGTTTTGAATGAAGTGGGTTTGACAATGCCACTTCAACAAGTTAAAAATAAATCAACGGAATAATATGCAAAATCAATTAGGCTATTTCAAAGCTTTGACAGCGGTCATTGCTTTGGGGCTAGCGGGAACTGCCTGCGAAATGGTACCAGAAAATGATATTGAAGGAAATGAAAGCTATTCAGCAACTGTTCAGTCTCCAAACATCCTCTATCAGGAGACCTTTGAAGAGAGCGATCCATTTTCTTTTGCCACCATGCAGTATGCGGAATCATACGGATTTGGGGTAACTAAAAGCCCTGTTTTTTCAGGTGATTTTTCTGGTCGTTTTGAACTGAACGATACTGATGATATGGCCTCCAATGGAACAAGAGCAGAAGCATTGTTTCCAAGAATGTCCGAAAAGGAGAGATGGTATTCTTATACACTTTATCTTCCGTCAGCTGATTATAAAATAGATAGTAACTACGATATCATTAGTCAGTGGCATCAAGGAGCAGGAACAGGAAGTCCTACCCTAACATTCAGGGTCACCAATGATCGGTTTCAACTAGAACATGGAGATCATGCTGACAATAGAAAAAAATATGATCTTGCTCCAGTCCAAAAAGATCAGTGGATGGACGTTGTATTTCATGTTGTCCACTCCTCAGGAAGTGATGGTCTCGTAGAGATTTGGTTAGACGGACAAAAGGTGATTGACCTTGAAGGTGGAAATATGGATGCTAGGTATGATTTGCCTAGATGGAAAATGGGTATTTACAAAGATGACTGGAATGGATCCGAAACGACTGATTCAAAGAGAAGAGTACTTTTCTTTGATAATGTAAGATTAGGAAATAAAGATGCTTCTTTTGAGGAAATGAGCTCTATGGGGGAATCTCCTGCGCCAAACCCAGAACCAGATCCAGAGGATGGAAATGAAGTACCAAGTGAGGGACCAATCAAAAGCCTTACTTTAATAAATACGAGTAGTGATGAACCGGTGGGGGATTTTCAATATCAAGCTACCATTGGAGCAAAGGACCATAGGCTTTCTATAGTTCCTAACTTTGAGGAAGGAAGCGAACCCGTTGAAGTTAAATTTGATTTAAGCGGTACTTCCAATAGAAGTTCAATAGATGATGCAGCTCCTTTTTCCCTAAGTGGTGATGATGGTGCCGGTAACTTTTGGTATGGCGAAGGTCTTTACCCTGGTGATTATGAATTATCAGTTACCCCTTTCTATAATGTAAATGGTCAGAAAGTGGCAGGTCCAGTACAGACATTCAGCTTTACCATCACTGCAGCAGATGAAAATGCCATTTTGGAGAGCACAAGTATGATTCCTCATTTACCTGATTTTGATGTCAACAGCCTTACATTGATCAACACTAGCTCAGACAAAGCAATTGGAGAATTCAATTCAGGAGCTAAGATCACAGCCAAAGACCACAGACTTTCTATTGTCCCAAACTATGAAGGTACAACTCCTGCAGAGGTCCTTTTGGAATTAAGCGGAGAAGCCGAAAGAGATAATTTAAGTGAAAGCGCTCCATTTTCATTGAGTGGAGATAATGGCAATGGTAATTATTGGTATGGAGAAGGATTATATCCTGGTGATTACCAGTTAAAGATTACTCCCTATTTTGAAATTGATGGTGAAAAAGTGGCCGGTGAGTCTGAAACTTTCAGCTTTGCCATTATTTCTGGAAAGAAAACTTCTATCAATTAAAAAAGGAAAAGCATTGGGCAAGGATATCTTAGGGATCAGCCCAATGCTTTCTTCCATTTCACTTCTAACAATAATATGAATTATTACTGAGTATAAATTATTACAATCAACCCATTAAGTTTAATTGCAATAACTAAAAAATTGGTGTAGTTTGTTTTGACAGTCTACCGAATCCAAAATAGGATGAAGGTAGGCTGTTTTTTTATTTAAGGTAAATTGTATTCAGTAAGTTTATGTATCGATATTATAGCTCTGTTAGTCAAGTGTTTGTGTTAATTTTTAGTTATATTGTATATAGAACCAATCGAGAAAGGAAGTGTTATTACGATTGATTTTTATTATTTTGATTTGCGCCTGCACAGATACGGATTCATCTGTGGAAGAGGAGATCATAGTACCTACTGGAAACAAGATTTTAAGTAATTCTCTGTCCTTATTGTTTGAAGAAACTTTTGAAGGAAATTCATCTTTCAGTAATATTCATAAACAGTTATCCCATGATTATTCTTTCACCTTAGTTCAGGACCCTGTTTTTAAAGGTCTTTATTCAGGAAGGTTTGAACTTCGGGATACAGATGAAATGGTGGCAAATGGGACTAGGGCAGAGGTTTTATTTCCAGAACAGGTAAGATTGGATAGATGGTATTCTTTTGCTATCTATTTTCCTGCAGTTTCGTTTGAAAAGGACAGTTACCGGGAAATTATTAGTCAGTGGCATCAGGGCGGAGCTGGGAGCCCACCAAATTCTCTACAAATCAGAAATGATCAGCTTATTTTTCGCTCCATTGGTAGGGACAATAGGTATAAGGATCATATTTTGAGCAATGTTCCCAAGGATAGTTGGACTCAATTAGTCTTTCATATAGTGCATGCGCCAAATGATGAAGGTCTTGTGAAGGTTTGGATCAATGGTGAACAAATCCTTCAGTTAAATGGTCGAAATATGAAGTCCGGATATGAAAATCCAAGATGGAAAGTAGGCTTATACAAGTGGGCATGGAATGGCCATAAAACCTCCGACACCAAAAAGAGAGTGCTGTATTATGACGATATTCGTATAGGGAATGAAAATAGTAGCTTAGAAGAAATGACGCGATAGTACGGTCGCTGGGTGAATATTTAGCCAGTCTTTGATGCAGATTAAGATTGCTTTTGGAACTTATATTCAGAATATTCTGTCTTCTGATGAAATACTGTATACCTAAATTTATCCCTGAGGGGTTGCCAAATACCCATCATCCTACATATATTTTCATCCATTGTAGCCCCTTCCAAAAATGCAAATCGTGGGATTTTTAATGGGCTCAGGAGGTTTTGTCTCTTAATGCCTGTAGGTTCACATGTAAATGCCAATTGATAATTTAATTGGTTGAGAATATTGATCTCTCTTTGGGTAAAATCTCCATTTGGGTAGGCGAAAGAAATAACAGGTTTTCCGATCCATTTTTCCAGTTTTTCCTTTGAAGATTTGAGTTCTTTCAAGGATTGCTCATAGGAGCAATTAGGCAATATTGGATGTGTATGCGTATGGGCACCTAGATGTACATAAGGAGATTTGGAAATTCTTTTGATTTGTTCAATATCCATTGCTTCACGCTCCCTGGTTCCTGTAGTAGTTATTTTATTGATCAGTTCTAATCTCTTTGCATTTGGGACCTTTTTAAGTTGCTGCACATCAGGTATACCCTTTTGGTGAATTTGATTAGCATGCATGACCTTTGGCCACCAATAGTTCCCTGTTTCGACGGCTTCGGTTGCAATAAAAATACAAACAGGTATTTTATGTTTATTGGCTACCTTGACTATGTTTTCCTCATTGTTTTTCCAGCCATCATCTACTGTGATCATAATAGCTCCTTTGGGAAATGGCTGCTTGTTTTGAGCTATCATAAGTAAGTCCTCAGGGGAAATGAATTGAAAATCATGTTTTAAGAGCCATTTTACAGCTGACTCAAATTCCTTTTTACTGGGGTCATGAAAGTAAACGGCCAAGATATGTTCGCCATTCATAGATCTTTGGATGGCATTTTTTACCATGCCTGTACTGATCATTGTTTGTGCAAGGCCCCATTTAAAAATATTACTGAAATTGGGTTTCATACTTTGTTTTATTTGGGTTATTCTACGGTCTTAAAAATGTATTAATTTCCTAAAAATTAGGCTGAAATTAATATTAACAGTCTAATTTGGAACCTTTATATCCATTAAAATTTTCTGAATTTTTTTATTATTGGTATAGAAAAGTAATTCTTTACCTTCAATAGTTTTTAATGATATAAGCTTCAGTATAAATGGTTTGATGTGATTGTTGCCTTTATTTCCTAAGTAAAATTCCTGAAATATGCCGTTCAGATTGGAAAGCTTGATTTGGTCAGCAGTAATTAGACTGTTTTTGGGAATTTCTGTAAACCAAGCTAAAGTTTGCAGTTTGCCTTCCTTCACATAAGTCCAACATTCTTGCCCTTCTTCGAATTTTTTCATACAGTCCATTAGAAAGGCCTGCATGGGAAGAGTTTCATGGTTTGCTTCATATTTTAACAAATCGTTTAGGTTGTTTTTTTGAATATTTAAGGTAGTATCATTTTTAATCTTATTGTTTATCACAATGATCTGAACTGATGTTTTACTCATTTTATTTGAATAGGCTTTTTGTAAGTGAAGTAATGGCCCTTGCTTTAGCAAGTGCTTCCACTTGTTTTTTACAAATAGTAAATGGGATTTGATTTTTCTTAATCGGGCTTCATTATAGCCTATACCCTTTAATTGTTTTTTTGTGTTTATTATAAAATTGTTTTTCCATTCATTGATCAGAACTTTTGAGGGACTTTGTATAGTCAACTCGTAGGCTGTCTTGAATTCACTCGCTAAGCTACTTTTATAGGTGTCCGCTCCAGGTGTCAGGTCAAATATTTCAATATTTTCTGCTTTTAGATCTTGGGCTAACATCAAAAAGTGGAGGATCCCGGGAGAGTGTTTTGCATAGAAGGGCGAATGGGTATTAATGCCTTGCAGGTGGACCCAATTTTTTCCCATTACTCCTACATTGGAAGCGATGATTTCTTCGTTTAGTTTCAGCAAGGAGACATGCAACAATCTATTTTTAAAGAGCCCCATCATAAAATCTCTTCTCAATGGGTCTACTTTAAATAGCATGCGGTTATAAACTGCCCCTTTTCTGAAGTCACTTTGTATAATTAATTCATCTAAGATTTCAGTAAATTCATTCCATTCATTGATTTTAATGAATTGAAGTTCTCCTTGTCTTTTTAGTCGGTTGAGTTTTTCTCTCTTATTCTTTTTTTTGATCTCTAAATATGGTTTCTCACTGAATGTTGAAAGAATGGGATGCCTGTGGACTTTTATTTGGCTTCTTTTTTTCCAAAAATGCTTTTGAGAAAATGTTTCAAGTGGAATTCCTTCTGGTAGATACTTTAAATGTATTGCTTCAGGAGAAATCTTATTCCAAAGCATATGAAGTGATCGGTCTAGAAAATATTGACAATTTGTAGTCTGGTACACCCAAACTTGGTATTCGGCTTGGTCTGCTCCCGCACCTATTAGGTGCTTTCTTTTGTCCAGTGCCAAGGGGAAAATCCCAGTAATTTTATCTGCTATAGTTTCTAGGATTAGAATGGGGGTATATTCTTTTTGATATAATTCATACCAACTGCTTACAAATTCCAATCTTTGAAAAGCAGTAGCCCAGGGGCATGCATCGATCAAGGGGTTCCATAGTTCTGAGATATCTGACCTAGAAAGCCTTTTGAGCACTTCTTCCCCAAAAAGTAATTCTATTTCTGGAGCTGAGCTTTCCATAAGGGATGAATTTTTATTGAAGAATAACTTTTCTGATGTCATGTTGCTTCAAATTAAATTTGAAATAATAAATCAAGGTTTATACTGATACATCGATCTTAAGATTAATTATTGATGACGATCTGGTCAGTTTTAAAAGTGATTTGAATACGCTGATATAGATCAGTTAAAAATAGATTTTCCATGGATTTATCATTGATGAAATATTGATTGATTATCACTTTGGAGGATAAATCTGTTTTGCTTTCATTTTTTTTATTACTTGGTGTTATCACCCAGGCGCAAAATTGAAGTTCTTGGTCTTTTGAAATAGAATAGGAGATTTGGCCATTTTCAAATCTTTTTAAAGCATCCTCCAGAAATTCCCACCTTGTTAAGGTGCTTTTTTGCTGTTTATAATTGAGGAGGTCCCCAAGGTGATTTATCCTAAATGGTGTAGGGACTTTGTTAATGGATTGAACTGTAGTGACTTTGATCTGTTTTGGTTTAGAAGAGGAAAAAGAACCTTTTATAAGGGACCAAATCCAAGAGAATAGAAAGTATTGGTATTTGTTTTTGATCAGGTATACGGTTTTCTCAAATTGCAATTTGAATTTTTGGGGAAGGATGCCATAGTTATATAGTCCATCAAAAAAACTTTTTCGGGCGGCCCTTTTGCACTTAAATGATTTGTTTTTTGTTATGACCAATTCATAAGCTAAATCATGGTGGGTTGCCAGTCGATCTTTATAAGGGTCATTTCCCGGAGTAAGGTCAAAAACCTCTATATGCTCAAAGTAAAATTTTCTTCCAAGCATATATAATTGGACGAGTCCCGGAGAATATTTGGAATGAAAAGGCGAATGGGAAATGAGTCCTGCCATATGAACCCAGTTTTTATCGGTCATGGAAATTATAGAAGCAGTTATTTCATCGTTCAATTTTAAAACACTGACATGGAGTATATTTGCTTCAAATAATTCTTTTAAAAACAGTGCTTTGTTTGGGTCTTCTCGGAATTGATTTTTATTGAATAATGCCCCTTGCCTAAAGTCATATTGGTCTCTTAAAAAGTTTAGCAATTCTGAGAATGCTTTGGGATCTTTTATCTCTTCCAATTTTAAATTCCCAGCCTTATTGATTCTATTGTATTTTGCTTTAAGGTGTCTTTTTCGGAGCAAATTTGGAAATTCAGGATGATAGGTATCCATAAGCGGCCTTTTTGAAGCCTGTAGGATTACTTTTTTTTTCCATTTGTGACTCTCTATCCAACTTAAGGGGGTGTTCGGTGGAAGGTACCTGAAAATTACTTTGCATTTTGGGAATTCAGTCAGTAATAAATTCAAGGCATTCGTAATGAATGAATTATTATTTTCTTTGGTAAGCCAGACTTGGTATTCTGAATCGAACTCACCTGCTCCTAGGATTTTTATTCTGGATTTTTTCTTAAGTTCTTTTAGAGGTACGGCAAGATGCACCATTCCTATCACGGTATCCTCATATTGCTCAGTGATGATTATCGGATGAAACTTTTCTTGGTATGTTCTGTACCAAGAACTGATGAAATATCTATGTTGGAATACGGTTGCCCAGGGACAGTTGATATAGAGATTATCCCAGCTATTTTGAAATCTACGATTAGAAAGAAGGTCAAAAGCTTCTTTTCCCCGGTGAAGATTAAGGGAATAGATTTTATTTTTCGAATCTATTCTCTCCTTGAAAATAGTATTACTTGACATAAAAATATCTTAGATTAAATAATAAAAGATTGGATATAAAATATCAACTGTTTAGGCATATTCAAGGGCATAAAGTGCCTCTTTTGCAGCCTTTACAATTTGGTCCAATTCGGTTTTGTTGAGTTCCTGATGAACAGGTAAAGCTAAAATTGTTTGTCTGAGTTTTTTGCTGTGTGGAAAATTTTCCACTGGTAAGGAAGGGTGGGGATTGATCCAAAATAATAGCCCCATAACCCCTTTTTTTCTCATCAGATTTAGGAAATTTTCAGGGTTTTCTAATTCCACAGGGAATGCAAAAGGACTTGCGCCATCAGGTAAATCCCTAAATGGAAGTGGAACAACATCAACTAAATGTTTGAGTAGATAGGTATAATTATCTCTTCTGATTTGAGCAGTTTCTTCAGAAAGTAATTTCGGAAGTAGGTTTAAGCTCATTTTGGATGCAGGTGTGTTTGGATCATTCAAATCAAATTCCTGATGAGGTCGATCCCATTGTTTTTTAAGCCATCTTAAAGCAGGACTAAACACAAGGTGCACCGATCCCAATTCAGGACGGTGGGTGGCTACCCAGTTAAAATGTCGCTTAAATACTCGCCACATTCCAGAGCTTTGGTTTTTAGCTGGTGATGAAGGTGGAGCTGTGCTGACCACTGCACCACCATCTGGTATCCCGTAAGTTTTATAGAGACAAAAAACCCCAATTTGGCCATAAGAACCCAAAGGTTGGCCGTCATAGGTAGCCAGAAAAGACTGCGCTGCATCCTCAATCATAATAATATGATGTTGATCACACCATTCTTTCCAGAATTTTACGTTTTGGGGAAAGCCTAAATAATGTATGATATAAAATGCTTTGACACTTTCGTCTATAAGTCCTTCAAGCTCTTCTTCCTCAGGTTCAAGCATTTCATTGAGTTCATAGTATCTGAGCGTCAGTCCTGCTTGAATAAGCGATTCTATCTCTGAGCCATGATGATATGCGGGGACAAGTATTACATCACCTTCCTTGAGTCCAATGGTTTTGCAAGCATTCCAAATAGCATGTCTGGCTAAGCTGAATATCCTGCAATTTTCCTGGTCCAAAGGAAATGGTGTGAAATTGCTGGGGGGTCTAAAATAGGTGTCTGGTGGTAAGGTGGGCCAGATGGCCATTCTTCTTAAACTCATATATGGAGTCCTCCTGACTCAGGTTGGTTATGATAAAAGGATGTTTTAGGATGCTGCTGATGCTAATTCTGCTACTTTTTGTAATAATTGGCGTTCTTTATTATTGATGCTTAGAAATATCTTGTCATGATGTTTTAACTGCTGTATTTTCTGTGCAATACTTGTTAAAAACAAACCCAGTCGATCTTTAATAGCTGGATGATATCCTATATCAACCACTACCGGGTGCTTTTCTGATTCAGGCAGTTGTTTTTGATATAATTGTTCCCATCTTCCGGGCTCAGCAAGCCATGCATATCCAAGTAACTGGCCATTTTCGACCCAGGTAATGGCATGAAATTCATGGGCAAACTTCAACATGGCATCTTTCAAAAAGTCCCAAGAGCTGGTTCCCTTTTGGTTTTCTTCGTAATTCAGCAAATCCTTTAAACTGTCCATTTTGACGATGGGAAATTCTTTGTTTGGACTGCTATGGAAAAGGTGTAGATCGGCTCCGCTTTTTGTGTTTTGTAGTTGTAGGTGGGAAATAGTTGTGACTATTCCTTTGGACTTCAAGTTTCCTACCCAATGCTTTAAATTATATTTTGCTTTTTTCATTGAAAGCTGAAGGGACATGGGACGAATATTGAATTTCATCAAATATTTGTGTAACTGATATTTTACAAATTGTCTCTTCTTGAACATGGAGGAGTGCGGAATACAAAGTTCCGTAACAAAATCATGGTCATTGGCCATTCTTTCTTTATAGGCATCACCTCCGGGTGTCAGATCAAATTTTATTTTGGGGTCATGAGACAGTAATTCACATAAAAGGATAAAGTGTACAAATCCCGGAGAATGGTTTCCAAAAATAGGTGAGTGTGTGTTGATGGCACCTAAGTGGTACCAATTGTTTTCTTTAAGTCCCAATATTGAAGCAACTATCTCATTATCCACCTTCAGTATAGTGGTGTGTAATAATCCAATTTTAAAGAGTTTTTGAAGTAGTTGGATTTTTTCTGGATTATCTGAAAACTGACTTTTATTAAACATGGCAAGCTGACGAAACTCAAACTGTTCTATCAGAATGGGAAGAATCTCATTGAACTCTTCCAGATCGGAAATTTTTTCAAATGATAAGTTACCTAGCCTTTTGAGGCGGTTATATTTATTTTTGAATTCCTTTTTTCTAAATAGTTTGTCGATTTGTGGATCATTCATTCTTACCAGTGGCCTTTTATATGCTTGTTTAACACAGTTCTTGTTCCAAGTTTCATGTGCTTGGAGCCAATTCATGGGCACTTGAGGAATTAAATACCTGAAATAGATATCACATTGAGGAAATTCTATTTTGATCAGTTCTAAGGCTCCTGTAATAAAATCATCAGAATTGGTTTTATTGGCCAGCCAGGATTGGTATTCTGCTTCATAATGTCCAGCACCAACAATTTTGCTCTTTATTTTTTGGTGTTTTAATCGTTTTCCTTTAATCAGGGCGGTCATGGCAAGCAAGCCCTTCAATTCACCTTCCTCTTCTTCTATTACCATTATGGGGGTATATTCCTTTGAATAGGTTTCATACCAAGCACAAACAAACAGTCTGTTTTGGAAAACGGTACTCCATTCACATGATTCATATAATTTGTCCCATTGAGATTGGAAATCAGGATCCTTTATACGCTCCATCACTTCCTTTCCCGTCAATAAATGGGAAGTAGGGTGGACGACTATTTTTTGATTTGTTTCAATCATTTTGATAGGGGTGTGGGTGAATTAAACAATTGTCAAAAAGCACTAGGGCTTAGTTAAAGGGATTACCAGCAAAGGCCTTCATAATTAGGAAGTTCCTTTAGTTGATCTACCCTTACTAAATCAATGACTTTTGTTTTCTTTTCCAATAAAGAGATATAGGGAGTTGGGTCGAAATTTTTGTGATTGACAATGATTACATCTGCATCATTTATAGCTTGCCCCAAATCATTGGAAAGGAGCTCGGATAAATGGGGGAGTTTATCATTGATATAGGCTTCATTGGCACCGATCAGTTTTGAAAGCTGCACATTCTTATCAAATATGGTAAGGTGATAACCTTTCCCGATGAGTGTTTCTGATAGATCCACAGAAGGACTGTACCTTAGGTCATCTGTGCCTTCCTTGAAGCTTAAGCCAATCATACAAACATTCTTTTTCCCGCTATTTTCGACTATGGTATAGGCCCTTTTTTTTTGGTTTTCATTGGAAGGTGAAATACTACTCAGGACAGGTGTGGTAAGGTAATTGTCATGTCCAAGGGTTACCAATCCTTTTAGGTCTTTTGGTAAGCAAGATCCTCCATAGGCATATCCCGGTTTAAAGTAAGTACTGGAAATATTCAAATGCTTGTCCATACAGAATAGGGACATTACCTTATGAGAATCAATATTCAGCGCCTTACAAATATTACCTACTTCATTGGCGAAGGTGATTTTCAATGCATGAAAGGAATTGTTGACATATTTGATTAATTCCGCAATCTTGATATCAGTTATTTCTACAGGTGCATCAAGCTGTTCATAGATAGAGGCTACTTTTTCCAAAGCTTCCTTATGGTCTCCTCCGATGACTGTAACTGCTGGATGATAATAATCCTTGACTGCTGAACCTTCCCTAAGAAATTCAGGGTTGGAAATGACAGTGAAATCTTTTCCCCTTATTTTTTGGGAGTTTTCTGCAATGATTTCCCCAACCTTATGGTTGGTGCCAGGAAGAACGGTACTTCTTATAACCACGATATGGAAGCTGTCTTTTTCCCTTAATGCCTGTCCGATTCCCTCTGCAGTTCTATAAATATATGAAAGGTCCAAATGCCCTTGGGGAGAAGAAGGAGTGCCAACGCAAATAATGCTGATTTCAGTGTTATTGATTGCCTCATCCACACAGGTGGTCGCGTTAATTTTCCCCTCTTTATGGGCCTTATGAATAATTTGATCGATGTCTTTTTCCAAAATAGTTGGCTGGCCCTTGTTGATTAATCCAACTTTAAACTTATTGACATCTACACCAGTGATATGATGGCCATTTTGAGCAAGACAGCCTAAGCTTACGCATCCAACATAGCCTAATCCAAAAATTGAAATATTCATAATTAATGTCTTTTATAGTGTTGTATTTTTTCTTTCATAAAGTCAACCATATCGCACCAACCATTCATCAGTTCTTCCCTTATCTTGAGTTGTTTGTTTTGGTCGAAAGGACTTGAAATAGTACGATTGATATAGGTTAAGGCTGATTCTCCAGGTAAATGTTGCAAAAGGCCCATATCCATGAGAATTTGATTGGCACGCATCGTTCGAATACCGCAGTAAACACTAGGTACGCCCAGCATGGCACCTTCTCTGGCCATGCTGTCGCCAGAGGAGATTACAAGCTTGGAATAATATATCAGCGAGTGTATGTCATTCACGGGCTCTTGGAGAATTTCCCAGGATTTGGGATATAGGGCTTTTTTACTTTTATCTTCGAGGGATAGCAGTACCTTGGCATCTGGTGCCATCTCTTTGGAAAAGCTCTGGACTATATCTGCCTGCTGTCCGTAATAGTTGAAGGACTTATTGCTGACTTCCCTAATAAAAACATACTCATAAGGCTTAAGGCCTTGTTGCTTAGGTATATCAGGATTTGGTTTAAACCTTTTTGGGCTTAAATAACTCCATTCTTTGAGGCAATTAAAGGTGGACACTTTTCCATTGGCTGCCACAATGGGAGGGAAGAATAATTGATCGGATAATATTTCATTGATCTTATTTACTTTTCCCCTCTCCGGATCATCATAGAACTGTATGATGGGAGTGGAGGTAAGTTTACATGCCATAGCTAAGGGGATACTACTGGCTGCTATGCAGATTTCATAATTGTTTTTGTTGATCAAGGAAAGAAAGGAGGCTGTTCTTTTCAGATTTCCATTCCAAATAATCGACCATTTGGTACCCTTACTGCTTCCCACCGGAATTGGCGTAAATTCAGGATATTCAGCTTGGATAATTTTGGGCAATTTCCCCCTTTTAAGATAGCAAATGGTTACTTCTGAGCCTTCCTCTTTAAGTTCTTTGGCAAGTGCCTTGAACAAGTTGAGCTGGGCAGGATGTTTAATGTCAATTAGCAGCTTCATAAGCAGATTTAGTAGTTTTTCCTTTACAGTAAAAAATAGCCAAATAGGGACTGCTTGGAGACTTTGATTATAAAAGTGAATTTAGGTTTTTGGAGGCATTGAATGCTTCAGAGCTTGTAGGATTCTTGGGAAGTTATACTGGTACTTTTTCCCTTATTGACCTCCTGGTAGATTTGATTTATTTTCTGAGCAATTTGCTGATTGTCAAATTTTTCTAAAATCGGGTTCCTGTTGCGGATGCGGAGTTTTCTTTCAGCAAGGTATTTGAGGTAATAGACATAATCATCCACTGTTTTTGGGACGATAAAGCAATTGTCAACTTTTTCGCATATAAACCTGATATCGCCTACGTCATTGGTAATAACCGGTAATGAATTCAAGATAGATTCTTTAATCACCTGTGGACTTCCTTCCATATGGCTGCACAATAACATGACATCAGCAGCTTGCATGAGTTGTGTAATTTGCTCTCTGTGATAGCCTTTCAATTCTATGAAAATCACTTTGTGGTGGCATTTATCCTTAAAGAAGTTGATTACTTTAAATGCAAATTCAGGATCCTTTTCTTTTCTGTCAAAACTCGATGAAAAAAGAATGATAAAATCATCATCGCCCCAGCCTTTTTCCTGTCTGGTCATTTTTCTGAAATTCAATTCTATTTGGGTGTCAATACCACAGGGTATAATGGAATAGTTTTTATGAAAAAATTTTGACATTTTATGCGATACCAAGATGTTGTGGGCGGAATAATTTGCTGCAAACAAAGAGAAAATCCTCTCACTACCTTTATTGATATCACTTCCGTGAAAGGTTATTATCACCTTTACTTTCCCCATTGCTAAGAGTCTTGCCATGATTACCGCTATAGCAGAAAGGCCATAGTGTACATGGATAATTTCTACAGCACGGTTTTTTATTCTCTTGTAAATTGAAAAGCTGGATTTAATATATCCTAAAAGGCCTCCTTCATTGATCAAATAATGCTCAATTTGATGTCCATAATGATTGGACAGGATATTAGCTTGTTCTTGAATAAACGGATGGGGTTTATTGGTTTTCGATCTACTTACATAAAGGATTTTCATTGAATTATCGTGATGTTTCTAACTATTACTGTGGACGTATTCAGGTTTCTCTAGATGTATCATGCGGTTATTTTCCTCAGTAGAAAATGAGACTTTACCTGCAATAAACTCTTTATAAACCTTCATAAACCCTTTTCCCATTTTTTCAATGGTAAAGGATTCCTTGATGATCTGCTTTCCCTTTTTACCAAATCCTCGACTTTTTTCTTTATTATCAATCAACTCTATGACTTTGGTTACTATTTGATCCACTGTTTCGTTGGTAATCAGGTATCCGTTCTGATTATTAAAAACCAATTCTTTGGTGCCTCCCGCATCATTGGCAATTACAGGTTTGGCCAATGCCATATATTCCATGATAGAATTGGAAATACCTTCTCCGTGGACACTAGTATTAGAAAACATAAGTCCTAAATCGCATGCATTGACCAAAGCCTCTACTTCATTGATTCTTCCGGGATAATTTATCCTAGGATATGCTTTGGATTTTTCCATTATCTCAGCAAAAATCGGGTTGTCAGGGTGATCATGAGCTCCAATTCCCAAAAAACTGATATCTTCCCTTAATGCGGTGACTTTTTTAGCTACTTCCAGAAAAAGTTTATGATCTTTATTTGGCGAAAAAGAAGCAGACATTACAACCAGATAAGGCGTGTTTACCTGATATTTGGCTTTTATTGATTCCTTATCGGGGAGATTTTTAAATCTGCTAAAACTCAACCCATTATAAATGACTTTACTTTTGTTTTTGGGAGGTTCATATGCTTCTATTCCTGCGATAGAATTTGATAGGATGAGGTTGGAAAACTGGAAATTGATTTTATTGATCCAATAATCGATGGATGTTTTGTGGATTTTTGGTGGTGCTGAAGCTATTTGACTATTGATTAGTGGAATATTTAATCCAAACACAGCGGGTAAAGTATATAAGGTTTGTTTTGCTCCCCATGTATGAATAATATCCGGTTGGAAGTCTTTACATAAACGATAAAATCTAGAGATGATTTGCGGCTTAAAACCCTTATTATTTTCGTCAAGTATCTTGATGGGAACTCCTAAATTCAAAAAATCTATATAGTGAATTTTATCTACGGTGAGGACTAACATTATTTCTATTTGACTGTTGGCTTTTAGATATTTTAGCAGTTCTAAAAGTCTTCGCTCTTTCCCTCCAGCCAATAGGCTTCCAATATAGAATAGAATTCGTTTCTGATTTTTTTGTTTCATTTTGTTAGTGTGGTTAATGGTTGGTCAATGTATTTTAGCCTTGAAAAATTTTGATTTATCCAGCTTTCAATGGCCTTATGAGGAGGTAGACCAGTTCTCTCACAAAGTTTGATGACCCATTTTGAGTGAATACCTCTCAATAAAAACGGGATATTATCAATACCAAGAAGCTCCGCCATTCTAATTCGGTGATTTCCTCCTGTGCCCAAACAAAGCTCTCCATTTCTTGTCACGTGAAGCCTGATTTCTTCCACGGAGGGTTTTCCTTGCTGTGCTTGGGTCAAATACCCTTTTTTCTTCATTGATTTATAGGCTTTTTTTAATTCCTTGAAATAGCTTTTGACCGCATCATGTGTATCACATCCTTGTGGTGGATTGGGATCTCCTTGGTTTACCTTATAAATCATTCTTTTATATTGCGGTGTTTTGCTGTATTTCTTCTTATGAAGAAACATTTTTCTGATTGTTTGGTGTACGTCCCATTTTTTGGAATCTTTCGGGATTTTCTCAAAAATAGAGGGGAGTTCATAGATCATATTGACATCCCAGTCATCTGTATGACACCATCTTCCTCGAGGCGGGTAGTCCAAGCTACTTTGATATTTTACCTGATCGATGCTTGTCCAATAGATTGGTGGCATAATTGGTGGTGGCAACCATTCTACTTGTTTTTTTAATGGTAGGTTTAATAGGACAGACAGGTGGTACCTTATCCCAAAGAGCATGTGTATGAGCGCCCATTTGGTATTGGCCAACTTGGTTTTTAATTGGGTGGAAAACTCCGTTTTTTCCAAAGTTATTTTCAATTGGATTGAAGTATACCTACTAGATTTCTAGCCAGTACTTTATAGTTATGATTTTTCGAAACATAGTCAACTACATTTTCTGATAGCTGTTGGTAGTCATCAGCATCCAAAGATTCCAATTGTTTAGAGAGTTGGTTCGCATGAGTGTAAATCAGTCCTAGTTGATTTTTATCAATAATTCCGTCAGGATTTACATTAGGCGTGGATAGAATAGGAGTTCCCACGGTCATGGCTTCAAGGAATGTATTGCTAAAACCTTCATAATGAGAGGTGTTTAGTAGAAATTTTGCTCCTTTAAGAAAGGGGAGTACCCCATTTCTATCCAAGAATCCCATAAATGTTACATTGGGCAATGTCCTAAGTTTTTTGAGGTATAATTGGGTGGTTTTGTCAATTTTTGGAGTTGCTTTTCCTGCAATACAAATTTGAGTATCAGTAAGCCTTGAAGCTATCTCATATAGTAGTTTCAGGTTTTTTTGAGACTGGAATATCCCCAGCCAAGCAATATATTTCCTCTGATCTGCTTTGATCACTTGGACTCTGTTTGACTGGTATAGGATAGGATTGGAGATTTTCTTTGTTTTAATTCGAGGGTATTTCTTTTTAAGTGCATCCAGCTGATAGTCATTCTGGCAAAGAATTATGTCAGTCATTTCCATTCCCCATTTCATGAAAAAGCCATGTATAGGTGAATGGATTTGTTTAAACCGATCATCCAAAAAGTAATCGTTGGATATCCGTAAAATATATTTTACACCTAGCTGTTTGCATATTATTCCAATGAGAAAACTACTCCATCCCGGTACACTTTGATAGAGGTAATCAGGTTTCGCTTTTTTGATTTTTGTATAAAGATCAGGGAAGCGATAATACACCCATCTTATCCATCGTATTCCTTTATTTTCATCATAAAGAGGGATTAGCTTAATGTCTTTTACTTCCTCTTTTAGTTCTCCTCCTTTGATTAAATCTGTCATTATAAAAACATCGTGACCTGTTTCTATAAGGCCCCTAGCCCAGCCAAAAGATTGAACAGCAGCGCCTCCTGAAGGCTTCTCATTTTTTGTTATGATATTGATAATCTTAGGATCTAAAAACAAAAAGCGCATATCATTTCGGTTTATTTTTGCAGTTTTATCCATTGAGAACAATTATGAGAGGACCGTATTAATTTTATCATTAGGATTGTCATTTTTGAGCAACTTCCTTTTTACTTTCCCCAAGGGTAGCATAAGCAAAAGAATCATCATAAGCATATTATCGACTTGCGTATACCTACCAGTAATGGTATAAATCCCAAATGCAATAGCACAAAAACAAATGATCAGCAGATCAGTGCTGGATTTTACCCTCATTAAAGCTTGGACAAATGCAGTGGCGATCATGGATAGATATAGCAATAAGCCAACGATACCCGTTGAATGAAAAATATTTGTCAAGTCACCATGTAAAGATCGGTCGCCGAAGGCCCCTTTTCCGTAATTTCCAGGGCTATCGAATAAACCATATCCTAACCAAGGATCATAATCATAACTGATAAAGGTGTCCTTGAATAACATGTCATATTCAAAGAATCTCTTTTCTTCGGCCAACTCTCTTTCATCCAGTTTTCTTAATTCATAGCGGCTAATAAACTCTTGGATAAAGTCGGTGCTGAAAAAAATGATTGCTCCAGCGAAAACACTTAATAAAACAAAACCTATTACCTTATCTACCTTACCTCTTAAAACAAGGATGATGAGCATGGTTAGGACAGCCAAAGCGCTTAGACCCATCACCGATCTTCTCAATGAAAGCATGATGAAGCTGAGGGCTATGATAAAAATGATCAATTCAATGGGCCTCTTATGACTGATTAGTCTATAAATAGCCGCAAAGAAGGTAAATGCAAGGATATTGAAGTAAGTAGTGTCTTGATTACCAAACAAAAGACCACTTGTGATTCCGTACATTTCTGTAGGTGCATAACCGCTAGCGGTAGAGGCTAGGGCATTTAATACAAACAGGACTAAAATGATAATAGAAGATTTATAAAGTTCTTGAAACAGCTCAGGTCTGTTGTATTTTTTATACACCTCGGGTGTCAATGGAATAAAAATAAATAATGAGATTACTGAAAACATATAAGGCCTGATGAACACGAAGTCACTAGTTTTGTGCAAGAGGAAGAGATAGAGCAAGGCGAGAAGTACGGCGAAAATATTGTTTTTCAGAAAATTAGGATGATAGTAAATGATCTTTCCAATCAATAAGCTGGTTAATAGATAATGCAAACTAGCAGGAGCAACAGGATTAATCATGAAATATGCATAAAATATGACCGGTAGGTAGAATAGAATCCTATCATCTTTATAAAAAAGGAGATAAATGGCAAAGCTATATAGAGCAAACTCCGTTATTAGAAAAAATAGGTTGATCATGATAGATTACTAAGAAAGGATTTCACTTTAGCTACATTTTTTTCTATTGGATCCATGCCGTCGATTTTGTAAACCTGCACACCTTTTTGCTCTACTTTTTTGATCAGTAGTTTTATAAGTCTTCTCCATTTTTTGGTTTCATATTTTAGCTTTTTATCACCTAAGTCGATGTGCGAGGCAATTCTTTTTTTTCGGTTCCTAATCCTATCTAGGATGATATCGACTGGTTTTACATGTACCCATATCACCGCTTTGGGCAGTTGGATGAGAGAAAGATAGTCGTCCAAAACAGCATCGATGATTTTTTTGTCTTTATGCACTAAAAAGGATTTTTGTAAAAAGCCTTCATCCATGACACAAGGTATCCCATTTGCATTGTCCTGTATATCCTGATAGCGACAAAAGTCCCTGTATAGGAAAAAAGCAGATCTAAATCTTTGGGCAGGGTCCGCATTTGCATCGAATTCTGTGTTGGACAAGTGCTGCCAGAAAAACTTACTCAACTCTTCATGGTTTTGGACAAATTGAATTCCCTTATTGATTTGTATGGATTGATGCTTTTTGATTTTAAAAATGTACTTAATCAGGTCAATGGATTTCTTTACAAATCCTTCAGACCTTCTTTTGCTTTGAGTAATCAAAGCATCCAAATGTGTCCATTTTTGCTTGTTGTCCCATTCGTTACAAAGCTCTTTGAATATGGAGGACTTACCTACTCCTGGGGCACCTATAATTTCCACTATATTGGGATGAGGGTTCATCTTTATTGGGATAGATTATTCCAAATTTCATTTTTGATCTTTAATAATACTTTATCGTATGGCATACATGCATCGACCTCGATAACCTTAGCATTCATAAATGAGATATTGTCGAGATTTTCACATTTCTGTTTGATGGATGTAGTGTCATGGGTTGATTTTCTTTGCGCAGCTATTTCTGGGCTTACTCTTAATTTGAATATCATGTCCGGTTCCATTTTTTCAATCTTTTTAAAAAGTGCCCATTCTTTGGCTGCGTGTTTTGATTGAGCTCCATTTTGAAGGTGGGGACCATCGTGCATTCCCCATACATTGTTTTGTGGAAATCGGTCACAAATAATGAGGCTGCCATCCTGGCTGATTTTTTTTGCTAGTTGAAGCATGTTTATTTTCTTTTTAGGCAATATCAGGTAGTAGTAATCTCCAAGTAATTTTCTAAGCTTTTTCGAGACTTTGCTCTTAGAATGGATAAGGTTGGAAATGGAAAAAAGCACTTTGTTATAGGATTGTATAAAAGGGTATTTTCCTAGATAGAAATAGTGTGTGTCCAATTTGAAGGTGAGCCAGTTTACAATGTCTTTGCTAAGTGTGCTTTTACCGGCCCCATCACTGCCGATTAATGCCATAATCTTTCCTCCAGTTACAAGTTTCTTTTTATAGCTCATAGGAGAAAAGAAAGGAAAAAAAAAAGAAGTTACTTTAAGGTAATAAGTATAGTAATAGGATCGTACCAATGAACTGATCCATGATTTCCGATAATGTTTTTTTACTTGATCATAAAAGAATTTGGATAGCTGAATGATGGCTTTTTTGTTATGCTCCAATTTGATTTTTTGTATGGAATCAATAAAACCTTCGGGAATTTTAAGCTTTAGTTGATCACAGGTAGCCAAGAGATTCTCATCCTCACACTGTTTAAGCAAGCCAATCAATTCTTCAACTCTTTTTTCCTGTACTTCTGGTGACTTTTTTATCCTTTTTTTGAGGGGCATTTTGGCCCAAATACGAATCATAAGCACTATGGACTCTAATTCTGGTTTTGGGATTGGCCAGCCTGATTTTTCGTCTGTTTTCAATTGAGAAAAATATTCTTCAAGCCAGGGTAGGTAAAGGTGCTTTACGTATTTTACCCCTGTTACTATAGTATAGTGGGTATGTAAGTGGAGCAAATTCCCAGTTTCTTTATCAAAGCCTATCCAGTCTTCTACTTGGGGATAGGTATTCCATTTTGGACTGCGAGCCTTTTTGAAATTGAGTTTTTTCATTACTGTCTCAAAGGCCTGTTTATGTTTTGGGTCGACGAGAATTTCTATATCTGATTGTCCCTCCAAACCCTCCAATATATGTTGGTTTCCTTTCCAATGAGCAAAGCGAATTCCTTCTTGCTGCAAGGCTTTTAAAAGCAATTTCGATTGATATGTAGGGATATTTTCTACCAATTTTTTGAGGGGATTAGCTAGTTTTGAAGAATTTAATCTTTGAAATAATTTCAATGACACTTCTCCTGTTTTCCTGATTTATACCTAACCACCATATAAGAAGCGCACCTATAGGCAGAGTGATGATGCTCGTAAAAATCAAATAATACCAATTTTCGATTTGTACCCACTGTCCAATATAACAGGACAATGAAAGTAGGAATAGGCTTGAAATAATGGGTCTCAGTGAATTTATTGATAGTAAATCGCTATGGTCTTTGATCCGTTTTTTTATAACGATAGGGTAACCTATGGTCAGAAATAAACGGCCTAAAATGACACTAGAACAGAGTCCAAGGATGCCAAAGTCCTCTACTAACAGAAAAGCCAATAAAATAGAAAAAGAAGCCGCTAAAAATGAAAGCAGTACTTTGATTTGTAGCTTTAGAGAAAGGTTAATTATATCACTGTCCATCTGGAAGAAAATATATTGTATGGCGATGATCAGAATGAATAGGTTTTCCAAATTACCTGCATAATGCTCAGCCCCAACCCAAAGTCCAATAAATGATTGATTGTAAAGTAATACAGCTACTCCAAATGTGCAGACCAATATCCAGTTTACAGTGATGATTACATTTCTGGCATTTTGGACCTTTTGAAATTCTCCTTTACCGAAAATCCCTCCAATTCCTGGGACTATTCCAGTTGTAATCGCTGAAACTATTCCCTTTATGGCAAATGAAGTAAATAGAGTTAATGTATATTTTGTGACAAATACAGGTCCTATAATATATCCTAATACAATTTTATCACTGTTCATCAGCATCATTTTTGTAACCATGAGTCCCATGAACCAGCCACTGAGCTTACCGTAAGATTTTACTTTGGATTTATTGGTCTTACCAAACCCGAACCAAGGAACGTTTTTTTGAACTATATAATAGAAGGTAATTCCTAGTACCAGTGCGATGATAACTTGTACAACCGCTAAGCCAATCAATCCATAGCCCAAGGTTATGGCCAAGATTTTCATTCCTCCTCCAACAGCAATAATTCCGGCTCTGACTCCCATGCGCTTAAAGCCCAGGTTCATTCCTCTCAGTACCGATTCGAAAATGTCGAAGATCTTATGGACTACGAGGGTTAGAATCAATAATGAACAGGTAATTCTGATCAAATTGGAATAGCTTTCATCAACATTGATAATACTTGGTGCATACCAAATAATAATGCTGCCAACGATCAGAACTATGGGAAGAATAAAGAGGGTGATCACAAAAGCCGAAGTCACCTCGCTTCTTAATTCTTCTTCCGGAGCAATATCTCTTTTCTTAGAAACAGACCATTTTAACACTTGGGTTGCTCGAGTATCGGCCATACTCGCATAGCCGGTCATTTGTGTCAACATTTGCCATATTCCGTAAAATGTGCTGCCTAGTCCACTTACTATAAATGGATTAATGATAAAT
The DNA here is from genome assembly GCF_014280965.1 of Echinicola salinicaeni. Lineage (GTDB taxonomy): Bacteria > Bacteroidota > Bacteroidia > Cytophagales > Cyclobacteriaceae > Echinicola > Echinicola salinicaeni. The sequence continues at coordinate 243,883 of NZ_JACODZ010000005.1, read as the reverse complement.
CCAGTAAGCTGTACTCCTATATGGTCAATTATTGCCGTTACGGAATTTAGGTAGGCATATTGCTTTAGGTTTTCTTTAGATTTTTTTCTGGATGTAGTCTTACTGATCACCGTAGGTTTATTAATTTTTCAGGAATACGAGGGTTTAATAGGGGTAATTTTGGGCGGTAAAAAGAAATAAGCCATATCAAAAAAATAATTGTCCAGTTTAGAGGTAAACAGGAACGCACAGCTTCGCCCGGTCAGTCCCAGGCTTTTTTGGTGACTTAAAATTGTCGTCCATCTTGATAGGTGGCGTTTTAGGTAATATGATTAAAGTAGCGAGTCAGAATTGTAGCCATTTACTAAAGGCCGACATTCCTGCTGCTCTTACCGATGATCTTATCGATCAGACTTTTTTTCTGGTCTTCTTTATAATACCCATAGCCATATCCACCATACGTCAGCTCTTTATCTGCGACATCGTTAAATACAGCATATAGGTGAGGTTGTCCGATTTTATTTTTCAGTTTATTGATCTCGGAGATAAATGGGATCTTACTGTAGTTATATCTAATCATGAACAGGGTAAGGTCTACCAATTGAAGTATTTCCAGGGTTTCGCTGACCAAGCCCAAGGGTGGAGTGTCCAGAATGACCACATCATACTTGGTTTGTAGTTCTCTGATCAAAAGCTCAAAATGGTTACTTACCAAGAGTTCCGAAGGGTTAGGAGGGATTGGCCCCGCCACAAGGATGTCAAGGTTTTCATATTTTGTAGATTGAATGACACTTGATAAGTCATGGCTCTGCATGCTTAAATAAGTGCTTAATCCTGCATCATTATTGATTTCAAAATCTCCAAATATTTTTGGTTTGCGCATATCGCATCCTACCAGAATGGTTTTTTTATTGTTTAAGGAAAAGGTGGAGGCCAAGTTGATGGCACAAAACGTTTTACCCTCTCCACTAATACTTGAGGTCAAAGCAATGGTTACTTGTTTTTCTTTAGGGCTGATAAAATGGATATTGGTTTTCAGCGCCCTGAAAGCTTCTGTGATTCCGGATTGAGGCTCGTTTAAGACCACTAGATTTGACTTGTATTTGTTTTTGCCTATATGAGTCAGTACTGGCACTGAAAGTTTTTTCTCAGCGTCCTTAAGATCTTTGATGTTTTGATTGAACATGTAAATCAAAGTGATCGCAGCAAAGGGAATCATCAGTCCTGCAATGATTGCCAAAATATAATTGGTAAGGTAGGGGAGGGTGATAGGTATAGAACCTGGCCCGGCATATTCCACCACTTTGTTTGTAGTGGTATTAGAGGCCAGTGAAATGGCTGATTCAGCCCTTCTTTGCAATAAGAAAGTATAAATACTTTCATTGATGGCAAATTGTCGCTGGATGCGCAATAAGTTTTGTTCGGTAAAAGGTAGTTTGCTGAACTCGCTCTCTAACTTGACGATCCTGTTTTGTAAATCTAAAATAACCTGATCTGTATTCTTTCCAGCGTTGGTAATCACTTCCCTGATAGAACCATTTAAATCTCTGATTTTTTTGTTTACCTCTTTAACTGAAGGAGAAGCTTCGGTGAGGGTAACTAGGAGCCTGGATTTGTCAGATTGTAAGGTGATTAGGTTTTCAATGAGGGTATTGAGAATAGGGTCCTCGATTCCAAGACCTGATGGCATAACTATTTCATTATAGTTTTCCCTGGTCAAGTAGTCTTGGAGGTTTTGATAATATTCTTTTTTGAATTTATGCTGGGCAAGCGTGCTTTCCAATTCAGATATCCTTTCAAACATGGCACTGCCTTCAGAACCTATATTATAGGTCTTATGACTGCTTCGAAAATTCTGAAGGCGGTTTTCTATAAATCCTAAAGAATCTGAAACCCCCGCTATTTGGTTGTCAATGAAGTCTACTGTATTGCTGGCCAATTTGTTTTTTTCCTCAAGTTCATATTCTAGGTATATGTCCATGAGCTGGTTGAGGTAATCAATACCTTTTTGGGAATTTTTAGTGATAAGAGAAAGCCCCAGAATAGATGCCGTAGGATCCATGGGGAATACTTGTAAATTGTCACCGGTATATTGTGAAACAAGGCTATTAAGTGACCTAAGCTTAATTATGTATTCGCCGGTAGGCAATTGTTGATTTTCCTTGTGGGAAATTTTAATTTTTAAATCAGCTACCTCCAACCATTTTCCAAAGGGAAAAGCTTTCATTTTTATAAAGGGACTGGGGTATTCAATTGTTCTACCAGTCTCAGGATTATATTTATAGTAAATATCCTCTGATAGTTCTAAAATATAACTATCGGGATTGTCCCAAGTAATGTTGATATAAGCCCCAGTGAGCTGAGAGTGCTCCCAATCCACTTCCACCTCAAAAGGGGCGTTATTGTATATTTCTATGGGTATTTGTTGGTCAGTGCTATAATATTCGACATCAAAGTCCAGTCTTTCCAGGGTGCCTCTTGCCATGGGTTTGGATTTCATGGTAATAGATTCATTGGACAACTGGTTTGGTGCATACCTTCTTCCAGTTGCAAGGCCTGTCAAATCCAAAATTCCTGTGTTTGGATTATCATCTTTAATTAGGAATTTGCTTTCTACTTTATACTGTGGTGCGACAAATTTATTGGCTATAAAAGCAGCAGCAAGAGCAATCACTATAGAAATCAAAAAATAGGGCCAATATTTGAGGTACCTAAGGAAATAATCTTTCATATTGAAAGATTGAACCTCCGCTTCTTCCAAATAATCTTCGGATGTGTTTTTAGGAATTAATTTCATGAGCGCTCATTTTACAGCTGTTGGCCAAATAGTAGAAGTCATTTCTTAGTACTCCATTGATTGTCAGTTGATTTGGAGTTTTGCTTAAATAAGTGTTTAATTCAAGCTCGATTTTTATCAGGAAATTTTTGGTGAAAAGTTCCTAAAGCATTATAGGTTTAATTTAATTTTTTGATCTTAAAAATCCTAGTTTTATATGTTAAAAAATGAATTTTAAATACATAAAAAAGTAAAATATGTACAAGTGTTCTGTAATAATCTGCTTCTGAAAATTAAAGTTTCGCCCACTTTGATTAAAAGTTCTAAAATGGGCCAAGAGGCCAATAGTTTGAGACGGCCTATTGGGGACTTTTAAAAGATTTCCCCCTTTAAACCTCTTCTAACAAATCAGTTTCTTTACTGAGGAGACTTAATGCATTCTGCCAAATAGCCTTATTATTGTCGATAAATCCTTGGAGCAAATTTTCCCTCCTTTGCAACTCCGTTTTGTCCCAATTATCAATGAGGTGAAGAAGGTTTTTGTTGAATTCAATGTGGTTGTCCTTTTCTAGACGAACACAGTATTCGGGAATTCCAATTCTTGAGAAAAGGTCTCTACCTTTACCGTTGGGAAAGGGGTTTTTATTATAGCGTTCAATATTGATGACAAGTGTATTAGAAAGTTTCATGGCAAAGATGGATCCATGGAACCTATCAGTTATGAGAATGTCTATTTTGCTATAAATATTTAATTGATCAATCACATGATCATCAAAAAGGCTTAGACTCTTTTTCCTTTTGATAAAAATATAGTTGTCAGCATGTTCTTTCAGTAAACTCTTGATATTACGAGCAATGGCTTCATCGGTTACCCCTATTAGGACTATTTTTTTCTTTATTTCAGAGCTTTTGTTAATTTGAAGTTTAAGATCTTTTTCAAAATCATATAATAATGTTGGGTCTGCGATATAATTGGGCCGTTTTACCCCGATTTCTTTTAATAATTCAAAAGTGACCTTATCTCTAACCAAGACTATTTTATATTGATTTAGTATTTGTGATAAAGTATCTTTTTTATTCAAAAACTCGTGATTATTAGGAAGTGGATCAACTGATGCAGCAATGGAAGCTTTTTGGGCCTTAATCCCATCTGGTAAGAAATATATATTTGGAAGTATGTTGTCTAATTTGTCCGAGTACATCCAGACAGTATCGCTACCAGTGAAAATGAGATCATAATCCTGCTTATTGATAAAATCGATCTGTTTTGACAAATCATTATGATTAGATAATTCAGAAAGAGGGACATTGTTTTTAATAAATTTTCTGATAGAGTTGTATCGAACTATTTTTCTATGTCTTATGAATGGAGGTTTCTTGCTGAAAAATTCCCGTTCAATATTTTCCCTCTTTGAAGGTATAAGGTTAATCACCTCAACTGCGGCATTTGGAATCCCGCTTTTAAGTAGATTATAAACACAATAAGTTTGCATTACTGATCCAGGGTTGATGGAGTAATGAAATGTTAGGATTCCGATTTTCATAATTAATTGGTTTTTAATGAGTAGTAACATCCATCCCAACTTCCAATGTATATATCGCCGGATTGATTGATAACTGGTACGGATAAAATCTTATTGTTTTCGAATTGCCAGATGATTTCAAGATCCTGATTTAGCTTGATCAGACGACCACTGCTTTTTCCATCCTTGGTGGAAAGTAAAAGGTTGTTTTCACCATCTAGAGTAGGGGTAATCCAAAGTCCCCGACTGACACTGTTGATCTGTCTTCTTCCAACAATTTCGCCACTTGTGGCTTCTAGTTTATAAATGTATCCTAGGAAGTCACAAAAATAGATATGTGTGCCATCCCTGCTGACAGCACAAGATCCTCTAATAGCACCAACTTGTTTTTCCCACTTTATATTTCCTAGTTTATCCAAGGCACTAATCCATCCCTTTTTTTCACCTTTTGCATAAAAGAAATAGATTGTATTTTGAATTTTACAAACCACAGGATTTCCCCAAGGCTCCCAGAATGGTTTGATTTTCTTTTTCCAGATTAGCTTGCCCTCTTTGGAGAAGCAAAAGGCAAAGCCTCTTCGAGAGGCGCAGTAGATATGATCATTTTCATCAATAGCTACTCCAGAAAGCTGGTACCGTGGAAAGCCAAGGTCATATTTCCATAAGCTGTTTCCATTTGCGTCAAAGCAGTGTAAACCTGTTCCAAAGCCTGTGATGAAAATCCTTCCGTCTGTATAGTTGGGAGAACTCCATGATTTGTAGACTATATTTTTCTTTTTTTTTGGATCGTAGGTGAAAGGGAAGTGCAGGAGTGTATTTAATTTTTTACTGTTTTTTAAGCGACCCTTTTGTTTGGATAGGTCTTTTAGCCATTGAAGTTCACCATTTAGATTAATGCAATAAAAAAAGCCATCCCCTCCGGCAAAATAAACCCTGTCTTCTAAAAGTAAAGGAGAAGAATATATCTTCTCTTTGGTAAGAAAACTCCATCTGATTTTCCCATTACTGTCAAGGGAGTAGAAGTTACCACTATGCGAACCAAAGTATAAGTTGCCTTCTTGGTCCGTTACAGCAGTGGACTCAGCTCCATAAATTGGATTGGTATTCAAAAAACATTTCCAGTTTACAACAGGGGTATTGTTCCCTGAGGTGTATTCTTGCTGAGCATTTCTGTATTTATTGAATAGGAACATTTCAATAGTAGATATTTAAGTTGGCTTTCGAGAGGGAGTTGCTAAACTGTTCCCCAATTATTGTTTTTAGATGCCTATGAATAGCCATTTGGTTGAAGAAAGCTATTTCCCTATACTCTTGAATTTCAATAGTCATAATCAAAGTGAATCAATTGCTCACTTTATATGGCTGAAATTGAATTGGTTATTTTGAAAAAGTGTTTACTTTGTTTTTAGATTCTTGTAATAAGAGGTGCTTTCGGAGAAAGTAATAATGTACTTTAATGGATATTAAACTGTTTCTGGTTCTTTTATTATTAAGGTTGTTTATTTTGTTATAATTAATTAGTAGCAGTGTATATCAACAAGCCAACGGTTATGATACTTACAAACAGTTGGAATGTTTGTATTAAGGTAGCTCCTGTACCTAATTCCCTAACTTTCATTGGTTCGACATAGATAAGATCGTTTGGCTTAAGGAAGTAAAATTCCGACTCCATGATATCTTTATTGTTGAGGTTGATAACGTGGTTTTTGGATCCGTCTGGGTATTGTCGGATTAAATGAACTTCATCTCTATTGGCATAAATTGTTAAATCGCCGGCATTGGCAATCGCTTCGAAAATGGTCACCCGGTTCTGTAGAAGCGTATATTTGCCGGGCCTAGAGAATTCTCCTAGTGCACTGTACCTGATGCCTCCTAACCTTACGCGGACAAAAAAATCTTCCTCTACAATAAACTCTTTGAGTTTGTCTTCAATGTGTAACTTAGCTTCATTGGTAGTCAATCCAACAAGCGAAACTTCTCCAATCAAAGGTAATTCTACCATTCCTTTATCATCTATGGAGTAGCCTGTCAGGAAAAATACATCACCTCCGCTTAATAACCCTCCGCTGGCCATTCTGCTTTGAGCCATGGCATTTGGATCTGTGAAAATCATATTGACTTCAGGGCTGGTAGTACGGATGGATATGTCCACTACATCGTTATATAACAAATAGTAATCCTCAATTTTATGGACTACTTGCTCTCCTTTTCTGGCAACAAATTCATCTTTATCTTCATCTTGTAAGTAAATGACCTTTTTGTTTGAGATACAGCTCGAAATTATGACAGTACAAAAGGAGAAAAGCATTAAAGTTTTTATCAGTTTCATAAAGTATTCATTCAAAATGATTAATTAACTAAAAAGTGAAATTCTTGTGTATCAATTAATTAAGTCATAAATATATAGTATAATTTTTTATTTATCCACTTAAACAACAAAAAAATGAATAATAAATACAAAAAAAAGTTTTTCAAATATGAGGGAGAGTTGTGTTTATAAATAATCATTTTAAATGGAAATTTTGTGTAATGCGGTTTTCCCCTCAAAAGAATTAAGTTAGGATTGGCTGGTGACTGAGAATTTCTTTCTTACTTTTGTGGAGTTAAATTTGAAATACTAGTAAGATGTTCCGACCTGATTTTGATGATATTTTTATGGAGTTGGCCGTTAATTTGGCGAAAAGATCCCATTGCATAAAGAAACATGTGGGAGCAGTGTTGACAAAAGAAACTAGGATTATTTCAATAGGCTATAATGGGCCTCCTTCTGGTACCCATAATTGCGATGAGGAATTTCCAGAAACGGGTTGTAGCAGGGACAGTAAGGGGAGTTGTTCTTTGGCTTTGCATGCAGAGCAAAATGCAATCCTTTATGCTGTTAAAAACAATGCATCTGTGGAAGGGTCGACATTGTATGTAACTTTAGCCCCATGTCTTGCTTGTGCAAGGATCATTTATTCCATGGGAGTAGCCAAGGTAATCTACATGTATTCTTATGCAGATTACAAGGGCCTGCCTTCCGATGAAGGAGTGGATTTCCTAAGAAAGTTTGGTGTAAAAGCTGAGCAGTATGAAAAAGAGATCAGTTTTGAAGATCATTTGATTTAGATAAAATTAACTTCTGGGCTTAGCAATATATTGAATTTTTCCTTTATATCTTTTTGGATTCTCTCAGCGAGGGCTTTAATGGTTTCACCATCACCATTGCCATAATTGACTAAAACCAAGGGTTGTCTTTTGTGCACACCAATAGGTCCAAATGTTTTGCCCTTCCAACCTGATTTCTCGATCAACCAAGCTGCTGGTACTTTGATTCCAGTCTCCTGGGAATAGCCTGGGATATCAGGATATTGCTTTTTCAATTCTTCAAATTGCTCACTGGAAATTGTTGGGTTTTTGAAGAAACTACCGGCATTTCCAATTTCTTTAGGATTGGGAAGTTTACTTTCCCTAATTGAAATTACCGCATCACTTATAGCTTTTATATTTAATTGATCATCACTGATACCCATTTCTTTCAAGGTTTCATTGATTGCTCCGTAGCTGATATTGAATTTAGGTTTTTTTGAAAGTTTGAAGGTTACGTGAGTAATTACATAATTGTCTTTTTCCTTGTTTTTAAATATGCTTTCTCGGTAACCGAAATTACACTTTTGTGAATCAAATAATTCTGATTTTAGGGTTCCTCTGTTAATCGCCTCCAAATGGTCAAATACTTCTTTTATTTCTACCCCATAAGCACCGATATTTTGCATTGGGGATGCACCAACAGTTCCAGGGATCAAAGAAAGATTTTCTATACCTGCCCATTGATTCTGAATGGCCTTTAGTACAAACTCATGCCAGATTTCTCCTGCACCAACCCTGACCCAGACATGGTCATCATTTTCTTTGGTAACTTCAATCCCATTGATGTCAATTTTGACCACTAGGGCAAATACATCCTTTGTGATCAATATATTACTTCCTCCTCCCAGGAATAGCAAAGGGATATTCATGGTTTTTGAAAACTCGATAGCCTCTACCAATTCTTCTTTGGATTTTACTTTGGTGAAAAAACGGGCTTTTTTGTCAATTTGAAAAGTATTATATGGTTTTAAAGAAATGTTTTCTTGTATCTTCATAGGAGATTATTGGTTGAAGTAGCCGTGGTTTTTCTTTCTTGTAATATGGAAGCCATAAATATGCTTCTGCGAATTAAATAAGATTTTAAGCAATAAGAAAGTGATCTGCTTGAGGAAAATGAATTAAAGCAATTTATGAAAGAAATGGTAATCAATGGGGTCAGAATTAGACCCGGCCAATCTATTAATATTGAAATAGCCATTGCTAGGCTTCCGACCCACACGTTGATCGATCTGCCCGTTTTTATTGATCGGGCTAAAGAGGATGGACCAACAGTACTGATAAGTGGAGGGGTGCATGGTGATGAAATGAATGGGATAGTAACCGTAAAAAGGATGTTGGAGGAGGGATTGTTTAAACCCAAAAAAGGAACTATCATTTATATTCCATTAGTGAATGTTTATGGATTTTTGAGCAACAGTAGAACCTTTCCCGATGGACGTGACCTAAACAGAAGTTTTCCTGGTAGTAATAAAGGGTCTTTGGCATCGCAGATAGCTTATATCCTCACCACCCAAATCATTCCCAATATTGATTATGGAATTGATATACATACTGGTGGAAGAATGCTTTCTAATTATCCTCAAATAAGGGTGGATTTTAAAGATGTCAAAGGACTGGAATTAGCTAAGGTGTTTGGAGCAAAGTTTGTGATCAATTCCAATCACATAGATAAATCATTTAGAAAAGAGGCTTTTAAACTAAAAAAACATATTTTAGTTTATGAAGGAGGAGAGTCAATGCGCTTGGATGATCTGGCTATTGATGAGGCTATTTTGGGAACGAGGAGAGTACTTGTTCACTTGGGAATGATTGAGGAAGATGTTAATCATGGTCAGTCCATATTAATGAAAGAAAGTTCTTGGTTAAGGGCGAAAATGTCTGGCATTTTCACTCCAATTGCGAAGGCAGGAGAAGCGGTCAAAAAGGGACAGGTATTGGCGAAAATATCAGATCCTTACGGACAAGTAAAGGTATCTGTAAAGTGTGGCTCAAACGGTTATATAGTAGGGGTGAACAATTCACCAGTAGTAAATGCAGGTGATGCCATTTTTCATATTGGCAAGGGAGCGTAGGTTAAAGGGTTGAAAATGAAATAAATATTAATTTTGGAACAGCTCAATCATGACTTTTGAAAAATATAAACAAGTAAGGGATTATACCATACAGCTATGTTCGCATTTAGAGACAGAAGATTTTGTCGTCCAAGCTTCAGCACATGTAAGTCCTACAAAATGGCATTTGGCCCATACTACCTGGTTTTTTGAAACTTTTGTACTAAAAAAGTACCTGACGGAGTATAAAGAGTTTCATCCTGATTTCAGTTATTTTTTTAATAGTTATTATAATGCTGTAGGTGAGCGCACAGTTAGAGATCAAAGAGGTTTAATGACCAGACCAAGTGTGGAAGATGTGTTTGATTATAGAGATTATATTGACGAACAAATGCAGCTTTTAATGGGAAGGTCCTTGAATGAGGAAATTGAGCAAACTATAGTACTGGGACTGAATCATGAGCAACAGCATCAGGAATTGTTAATTACAGATTTGAAGTATAACCTTTGGTTAAATCCGTTGTATCCTGCTGTTCTCAATATAAGAGAGTATTCCGCCCAAAAAAGCAGAGGTTGGCAAAAGATTAATGAGGGATTGTATTCCATAGGCTTTGAAGGTAATGGTTTTTGCTATGACAATGAGCAGGGCAGGCATCAGGTGTTTTTGGAAGAATTTTCCATATCCACGAATTTGGTTACTAATGGTGAATACCTTGAATTTATTAAAGAAGGTGGATATCAAAATCCTGTTTTTTGGCTTTCCGATGGTTGGGCATGGGTAACTGAAAATCAGCTATCACTTCCCTTGTATTGGAAAGAAATTGAGGGTAAATATAAATGCTATACCCTGGATGGATTAAAGGAATTGGACTTAAATGCACCCATTACCCATGTGTCCTTTTATGAAGCCGCTGCTTATGTAGAATGGGCCGGCTATCGTTTGCCTAATGAGGCAGAGTGGGAGGTTGCTGCAGAAAAGTTAAATTGGGGTGATAGGTGGGAATGGACCAATTCGGCCTATTTGCCTTATCCCAGATACCAAAAAGCAGCTGGAGCCATTGGAGAGTACAATGGTAAATTTATGATCAATCAAATGGTGCTTCGGGGTGGCTCTGTGGCTACTTCGGCAGGGCATTCAAGAAAAACATACAGGAATTTTTTCCACCCTCAGTTTAGGTGGCAATTTACAGGAATCAGACCTTGTCAAAAATAATTATCAAAAAATGGAATTTATTTTAAATAAGGAGAGTGAATTTGCTCTTGATGTCCAATCTGGCTTAAGTGCTATAAATAAATATTTGCCCTCAAAGTATTTTTATGATCACAGGGGAGATATGCTCTTTCAGCAAATTATGCAGCTTCCAGAATATTATTTAACGAGAACCGAGTTTTCGATTTTAAATCACCATCATTCCTCCATTTTAAATCCGGTTTTAGACTTGAACCAATCATTTAATTTGGTGGAAATGGGGGCAGGGGATGGGCTTAAAACAAAAATCCTGATTGAATATTTACATTCCCAAAAAGTGGATTATACTTATTACCCCATAGATATTTCAGGTAATGTACTTAACCATTTGAAGGAAAGCTTGGAAAATAAGTTTGAAGGAATCCAGATTCAACCGATAGAAAATATATATAGAAAAGCCTTGAAGGAAAAAATTTGGGATAATGATCGTCCAACGCTCTTACTCTTTTTAGGCGCTAATATTGGCAATTTTGTTTTAGATGAAGCCAAGGAAATACTGGGGATAATAGGACAGGCCTTATCAAAAGGAGATTATGCATTGATTGGCTTTGATCTAAAAAAAGATCCAGAGTTGATTCTAGGAGCCTATGATGACAGTCAAGGAGTCACCAGGGATTTTAACCTCAATGTTCTGAACAGGATTAATAAGGAACTAGGAGGAGATTTTGATCTTAGTAAATTTAAACATTGGCCAGTTTATAATCCTGTTAACGGAGAATGTAGAAGTTATTTGGTTAGCCTAATTGATCAAGAAGTGCATGTTGAAGCTTTAGGGGAAACTTTTCAATTTAAAAAGGCAGAAGCCATTCATACTGAGGTGTCAAAAAAATACGATACGGATGAATTATGTGTTCTGGCGAAAGAAAGTGGCTTTGAAATCATCAATGATTTTCTGGATGATCATGAATTTTTTACTGATAGCTTATGGAAGAAAATGTAAAATTCGATTTTGAATTTGAAATGATTACCTTCGGACCCTCAATAGCATGTTTGGAGTTAATTCATGAAAAGTAAACCATATACTTACCTATTTAGGGTACAATATTTAGGCTTTCGTTATCACGGTTGGCAAAAGCAACCAGGAGTGAAAACTGTTCAAGAGATGTTACAAAGGGCTTTTAAGGGTGCTTTGGGCATAGAAGAATTCAATATATTGGGATCTGGAAGAACAGATACAGGCGTGTCTTGTCTCAATGGGGCTTTCGAACTTTTTTCGGCTGAGCCTATCGATAATTTGGATAGAACAGTAAAAAGTTGCAATGCTTTTTTACCAGATGATATTAGGTTACTTACTGCCAAGCAGGTTGGACCAGAGTTTAATGTCATCCAAGATGTGGTGGAGAAGGAATATCGATTTTATTTTTCATTTGGTACTAAACCTCATCCATTTTCAGCACCATTTACGGTTGTTTTTCCTGAGAAATTAAATGTTCCATTGATGAATGAAGGTGCCAAGTTGTTTGAAGGAGAAAACGATTTCAGGAATTTTTGTACCAAACCAAAACCGGAAACGCAGTTTAAAAGATTTATTGATCTAGCTGTAATTGATGAGATTTCGGGAACTGATGCATCATGGGAGTTGGCTGAGCCTAATTTCTGTTTTAGGGTAAGGGGAAAAGGTTTCCTAAGAAATCAGGTGCGGTTAATGATGGGAGCCTTGTATGATTTAGGAAAGGGAAAACTAGAATTAAAGGATTTGGAAGATGCTTTGAATGGGAAATTGGAAATAGGACCATTAAGTAGGAAAGCTCTTCCTACGGGCTTGGTATTGTATGATGTGGTTTATGAAAAATAAGAAAGGCCCCTTCTAGTGGGCCTTTCTTATTCTATACTTGAAGTATCTTATATCTTATTCAAAGAATTTTTTCAAGCCTTCGATTTTCTTAACCAAAGAAGCTTCTACCGCTCTGTAGGCCTCTCTGTTTGGAAGGTGTTCATTGACAGAAATATAATATTTGATTTTTGGCTCTGTACCAGAAGGTCTAGCAGAAATCTTACTTCCATCTTCAAGGTAGAACTGGATTACATTGGATTTATCCAGTTCCAATTCTTCCGTTGTTCCTTTTTCGATATCGTAAAGTTTGCTTTCCAATACATCAATGACCTTGGTTACTTTAATACCATTAATGGTATCTGGTCGATTTGTTCTGAAACCATGCATCAATTGTTGGATTTGTTCAGCACCATCTTTGCCTTTTTTCGTGACTGAAATAAGCGCTTCTTTATAGAATCCGTACTCTTGGTAAATCTCAGCAAGGACATCGAATAAGGTCATGCCGCGTTCTTTATAATAGGCCACTACTTCGGCTAAGGTGGCACAAGCTGAAACGCCGTCTTTGTCTCTTACTGCATCACCAACCAAAAAGCCGTAGCTTTCTTCGCCACCGCCGATAAATTCTTTCTTTCCTTCAAGCTCTCTAATTATCGCAGCAATATTTTTAAATCCAGTAAGGACCCTGTAACAAGGGATTCCGAATCCTTTACATATTTCCTCAATCAGTTCCGTGGTCACAATGGTATTCACCATGTATTGATCACCTGTAAAATGTCCTCTTTTGCTCCACATAGTGAGCAGATAATAAGTCAGGAGGGTTCCTGTCTGATTACCATTGAGTAGCTCAAACTCTCCTTTTTCATTTGGAATGGCAGCGGCATACCTATCGCCATCAGGATCACAAGCAAGCACTAATTCTGCATTGACCTCTTTTCCTAGTTTAAGGGATAGGTTCAAGGCTTCTGCTTCTTCTGGATTCGGATAAACTACGGTAGGGAAATTGCCATCAGGCTCAGCTTGTTCTTTTACCACGTGGATATTTTCAAAACCGAAAGTTTTAAGAGCTGCTGGAACCATTTTACCTGAAGCACCATGAATAGGAGAAAATACAATGCTCATATTCCTTTGATTCAAAATGGCTTTTGGAGACAGGCTAAATTTTTTGATGTCATTCAGATAGCTTAGGTCCATTTCATGACCGATAAATTCTATAAGGCTTTCGTTTTTGTCCCATTTAACATCATCTATAGATTTAATTTTTTGAACTTCGGTAATGATGTTTTTGTCATGTGGTGCGACTATTTGGCCGCCATCTTCCCAATAGGCTTTATAGCCGTTATACTCTTTCGGATTATGTGAAGCAGTGATCATTACACCACTTTTACATCCATAATAGCGAATGGCATAGGAAAGCATTGGTGTAGGTCGCATTTCCTTGAAATATTTCACCTTTATACCATTTGCAGAAAGTACATTGGCGGTAGTATCTGCAAAGAGCGTATTGTTGATCCTAGAGTCATGAGTGATGGCTACTTTTATCTCTTCACCAGGGAAGCATGCAAGTAGGTAATTAGCTAATCCTTGTGTGGCCATACCTACTGTATATACATTCATTCTATTAGAACCGACGCCCATTACACCTCTCAGACCACCCGTTCCAAATTCTAAATCCTTATAAAACGAATCGATGAGTTCTGATTGGTCTTCAGACTTGAGCAAAGTCTGGATTTGTTTTTTTGTTTCTTGGTCAATGTTACTATCAAGCCAGCTTTGGGCTTTGTTAATGATGGATGCGTCTGTCATGATTTTGTAAAAAACTTAAAATGAAAATCAAATTTAATCATAAAAGCGGTTTTTGCCACGCCTGATGAAAGCTTTCACTTAAAAAGTCAAAATTCTTCACTTTTTAAGTATTAACAGATTGAGCTATAGGTTTCCTCTTAGTCTCTGTTCTCTCTCGATGGCTTCAAAAAGGGCTTTAAAATTGCCCTTACCAAATGATTTAGCACCTTTCCTTTGAATAATTTCAAAGAATAAAGTAGGTCTGTCCTGTACAGGTTTGGTGAAAATCTGTAAAAGATAACCTTCATTGTCTCTGTCTACCAGTATGTTAAGGTCTTTAAGTGGTTGGGTAGCTTCATCTATTTTTCCTACCCTTGAGGGCATTTCTTCATAGTAGGTTTCAGGTACTTCCAGAAATTCCACGCCTCTGCTTCTAAGCTCTCCTACAGTTTGGATAATATCATCTGTGGCAATGGCTATATGTTGGACACCCGGACTATTATAAAAGTCCAAATATTCCTCTATTTGTGATTTCTTCTTACCTTCTGCAGGTTCATTAATGGGGAATTTGATATAGCCATTTCCATTGGAAACTACTTTGGACATTAGGGCAGAATATTCAGTTGAAATATCCTTGTCATCAAAAGTGACCAATAAACTAAAGCCCATTACCTTTTCGTAAAATTCCACCCATTTGTTCATTTCTCCCCATCCTACATTTCCCACACAATGATCTATGTATTTAAAGCCCACAGGGCTGGATTGATAATTGCTGCTTTTGCTTATGTATCCTGGGAGAAAAGGACCCTTGTAATTTTTTCGTTCTACAAATGTGTGAATGGTTTCCCCATATGTATGTATGGAGGCAGTTTTTACTGTGCCGTTTTCATCTCGGAGTATTTTTGGTTCCTCAAAGGAAACTGCGCCACGAGAGGTAGTTTCTTGCCAAGACTTCTCGGCATCATCTACCCAAAGAGCTAAAACCTTTACACCGTCACCATGTTTTTTGACATGAGCTGCAATGGGATGAAATTCACCCAAAGCACTGGTCAAAACAAGTCGGATTTTTCCTTGACTCAATACATATGAGGCTCGGTCTCTAATTCCTGTCTCAGGCCCCGCGTATGCTATAAGTTTGTAGCCAAATGCATATTGGTAAAATAAGGCAGCTTGTTTGGCATTGCCGACGTATAATTCCACATGGTCAGTTCCATTAAGTGGAAGAAAATCAGTTTCCATAGGTCAAAATGTTTTGGGTCTATACTTTTACCATCCTTAACAAATATATCATTTTATATGATGTGAGCATATTGCCCAAAGGATTATCTGTTTGATTTTCAGTCGTAAATTCTTGTTCAAGGCAAGTGTTATTGGGGTCACTTTTATTCCCTGAAATTTAGTTTTTTTAATGTTTAAATTGATTAGCTCATTGGTAGAAATAATGGTGACATTGTTTGATTTTAAAATAAAGGAAGGGTGAAATTAGATCTTTAGAGGACAATAATTAGGAAAAAAAGACTTTCATAAGGCAAAAGTCTTTTTTGGAAACTCTTCTGGGATTATCTACCTTCATATTTAAATTCAAAATCAACAAAAAATAATGGACTTAGATAAGTTAGACAAAGACCTAACCGCTATTGTAGAGAAAAGAATCGCGTTGAGTAAACTGACTTATGCAGACGACAATTACGATGATATCGAAGAGGAGATGCATGATTTGGAGGATGATTTCAACGATGAGTTTGGTGATGCTTTAGAGGGAGAGCTGGAGAAAATTTATGACAAGCTGGATTCAGATACAGATGTTTTGTTACCATCTGCTTATTTGGCTAATAAATATGTTCCTATGCTTCCTGATGCAAGGGGAATTATTTCCTACGAAGTAAAAGGAAAAGAAGGGGTACCTATTGAATCGGAACAGTTTGATGGTCAAGATGTGAGGATTATTATTGTGCCTAATCCAACGCGTTTTGTGATGCAGATCAATGGAGTGGCCATGAAAGATTTGTGGAGATCTAGGTAAAAGAAATCAAAATATACCATAAAAAAGCACGCCAAACTTAAACTTCGGCGTGCTTTTTTACTTAGTTAAAAGGGATGAATATTTTTGTTTATGCAAAGCCTAATTTGGCTCTTACTTTTTGAAGGGTGTTTTGCGCTATCTTTTTAGCCTTTGCTTCACCTTCAGCTAGCTTACTGTCCAGTTCATCCAAATTGTTCATATAATATTCAAAGGTTTCTCTTTCCTTGGCATATTTTTCTGTAACCAGGTCAAGTAATTCTTTTTTGGCATGTCCATAACCAAAGTTACCCGCAAGGTATTTTTTTCTAAGTTCCTCTGACTGGTCTTTGTTCGCTATTAGGTTAAATAATTTAAACACATTACAAGTGTCAGGGTTTTTGGGCTCTTCTAGCGGAGTGCTGTCCGTGACGATACTGTAGATATTCTTTTTTAATTGTTTCGGCGGAAGGAAAATGTCAATATAGTTATTGTATGATTTGCTCATCTTTTGGCCATCAGTGCCAGGAATGATCATTACCTCTTCATTGATTCTTGCCTCTGGCAAGATAAGGATTTCATCTTCCAATCTAGCGTTGAATGAGGAAGCTATATCACGGGTCATTTCCAAATGCTGCATTTGGTCTTTCCCTACAGGAACAATGTCTGCCTCAAACATCAGAATGTCAGCCGCCATCAAAACTGGGTAGGAAAATAAGCCTGCATTGACGTCAGAAAGTTTGTCAGATTTATCCTTAAAACTGTGGGCATTTGCCAACATAGGATAAGGGGTAAAGCAGCTCAAGTACCATGTCAACTCTGTGATTTCAGGAATCCTGGATTGTCTATAAAAAACAGTTTTGCTAATGTCCAGTCCAAATGCCAGCCAAGCAGCTGCTACTGCATGAACATTTTCTTTTCTCTTCTCCCCATCCTTAATGGTGGTTAGGGAGTGGAAATCGGCGATAAAAATGAAAGATTCGTTATTGTCTTTTTTTGTAAGTTCTATTGCCGGGACTATTGCTCCAAGGATATTTCCCAGATGTGGCCGTCCCGAGCTTTGAATTCCTGTTAATACTCTTGCCATCAGTCAAATTTTTATCGCAAATTAAGGAAATAAAGGCAGAAATCGCTTGAATTTTACCGTTATTTGTAAGTATGAGAAATATTGCATTGACGTTAATCACTTTGTTGTTTTTTCTTTCTTTGGCTTTTGTTGTTAAGGCTCAGGAACTTGCCACCAATCCATTGATGTGGGAGAGAAATCAGGCCGAATTAGGAGCAGTGATGGAGGAACATGGTCAGGTTAATACATCTTTCTATATGGCCAATAATGGAGAAATGCCTGTAATTATTGAGGAGGTATTGACAGATTGTGGTTGTACTACGGTTGATTTTGAAATAGATACACTTTACAAAGATGATATCGGAGCTATAAAAGTGGCCTATCAGCCTACCAGTTTTGGTGGTAGATTTGAGAAAAAGGTGTTGGTGAAGACCAATATTAATCCAGCTGGTGATACTTTATTGATTGCAGGAAATAATATTCCTTACCCATCCAATGTAGCTTCATATTACGATTACAAAATAGGGGACCTGGGTTTTAGGTTTAGCTCTATTAATATGGGAAATGTCTTTACCAATGAGCCGAAAATCAAATATGTGGATTTTTATAATTTCAAAGACCTTCCAATTACCTTGGACCATAATGACATGAGCCTTCCTGAGCACGTTAAAATCAATATGGTGCCAGCCATCGTTCCGGCAAAATCAAGAGGGCTACTGGCTATCCAGTATGATGGGGAGCTAAAAGAAGACCTAGGCTATTTTGATGAGACAGTAACATTTGAGATTGAGTCAAATAGTAATGAGGGAATTGACTTGAGGTTATTGACCACGGTTCATGAGTACTTTGCTCCGATTGCCAAAAGTCAAGTCAATGAAGTGCCTCATTTGGCTCTGGCAGAGGTGAATATTGATCTGGGAAAAATATCAAGTAAGAATTTAGTGTCCAGAAGTGTGAAAATAACCAATACAGGCAGACAAGCGCTCAATATCAGAAAAGTGGTAACCAATTGTGATTGTATGGTTTATGATTTGCCTACCATGGATTTGGAACCTAGGGATCAAACGGAATTGAAATTTACTTTTGACCCAAGTGGGAGATTGGGGATTGACCATAAAATGATCACCATTTTCAGTAATGATCCGAGAACTCCAACTAGGACCATCGTAATTAAAAGTCGGATAGACTGATAAAAAGCCTCACTTGAATGCTTGAATGCCTGTAATTTCCTGCCCAAGGATAAGAAGATGAATGTCATGGGTCCCCTCATAGGTGATTACGGATTCAAGGTTCATCATATGTCTCATAATTGGGTATTCACCGGTGATTCCCATTCCGCCATGTATTTGCCTGGCCTCTCGAGCAATATCAAGCGCCATAGCTACATTGTTTCTTTTCGCCAAGGAAATTTGGGCTGTAGTAGCTTTGCCTTCATTTTTAAGTTTGCCTAGTCTCCATGCCAAAAGCTGTGCTTTGGTGATTTCAGTGAGCATTTCCGCCAATTTTTTTTGTACAAGTTGGAAAGACCCAATGGGTTTATCGAATTGGATTCTTTCACTGGCATATCTTCTTGCCGAATCGTAACAATCCATAGCCGCGCCAATTGCTCCCCAAGCTATTCCATACCGAGCAGCGTCCAGGCATTTTAAAGGAGCTCCCAATCCAGCTTTCCCGGGAAGTAGATTTGATTTTGGAACTTTTACATTGTCAAATACCAATTCACCTGTGCAGCTCGCTCGAAGTGACCACTTATTATGGGTTTCGGGAGTGCTGAATCCTTCCATTCCTCTTTCTACAATTAAGCCATGAATTCTGTCAGATTCATCCTTTGCCCAAACAATAGCAATATCTGCCTTTGGAGAATTAGAAATCCACATTTTGGCCCCATTCAATAAGAGGTAATCGCCCATATCCTCGAAGTGGGTTTTCATTCCTCCGGGGTTAGAGCCATGATCGGGTTCTGTCAGGCCAAAGCAGCCCAGTAATTCACCACTTGCTAACTTGGGAAGGAATTTTTGTTTTTGTTCTTCTGATCCAAATGCGTAAATAGGGTACATTACCAAAGAGCCTTGAACAGAAACAGTCGACCGCATTCCGGAATCTCCACGTTCAATTTCCTGCATGATCAGTCCATAGGAAATATCATCAAGTCCACCACCTCCATATTGCTCAGGGATCTGAGGGCCAAAAGCCCCAATTGAACCGAACTTTTTGATAATACTTTCAGGAAAATGGGCCTTTTGAGCCCAATCTTCTATAAATGGCGAGATTTCTTTTTTGACAAAATTCCTGATTGATTGTCTGATGAGCAATTGCTCATCATTGAGTAATTCATCCAAAGCATAAAAGTCCACGCCTTCGAAAGGATCCTGTCTATGAGATGGGGTATTAGGGGATATTGACGACATATTCAGTTGCTTTATTGGGTTTTTAGACTGATTTTTGCACCTTCATTTATAATTATAGATTCTATAAAGTCTCCTATAATTAAGCAAGAAGTTTTATAAAAAACTAAATTACCTCCCTAAATATACAGCTATGAGCAAGGAGCAGCCATCCAAGGAGATCATTGATAAAATCCAGTTATTAAATGAAAAGTATAAATCATCTGGGCAGGATATGCTCTCTTATCTGGAGGGACTATTATATGCAGATTATTTGACTTATTGGGATTATATCAACTTGGATACCCTTTTGACCCTTCAGCAGCCTAAAACCTCTTTTAAAGATGAGAAGATATTTATCATTTATCATCAGATTACTGAGTTGTATTTCAATTTGATTATTTGGGAGTTGGAGCAGATTTCTGAACAAAAAAACATTAAAGCAAAATTTATTAAGGAGCGGCTCAATAGGGTGATCATGTATTTTGACCAGCTTATTTCTTCCTTTTCAGTAATGTGGAAAGGCATGGAAAGGGAGCAGTTTTTGAAATTTAGGATGTCGCTTTTGCCTTCCAGTGGATTCCAAAGTGCCCAGTACAGGATAATTGAAATCATGTCCACAGAGATTCAATACCTGGTGAATTTGGAGGATAGAGAAGATTATATGGATATTAACCTTACCAGTGTGGATAGCTTGTTTGATATACTTTATTGGCAATTTGGGGCAAAGGAACTGGCCACGGGAGAACAAACGTTAACTCTAAAGACCTTTGATGAGAAATACGGTAAGCAATTGAAGGAATTAATTATCAAATACAGAAAAATCAACCTTTGGAAAGTTTATCAGCATTGTCCAGATATAGATGAAGAATTGACCGAATTGATGAGGACTTATGACCTGAAGGCAAATGTTTTTTGGCCACTGGCCCATTATAAATCAGCTGTAAAGTACCTTCATAAAGCTCCTGCAGATATTGCTGCGACTGGAGGGACTAACTGGCAAAAGTATCTTCCCCCTAGGTTTCAGAAGGTGATATTTTACCCTGAGCTTTGGTCAGAAAGAGAAAAGGAAGAGTGGGGGAAAGGCTGGGTAATGAAGGAAGTATTTGGAGAAGAAGAGTAGGTTGGTATAAATGACCGATATGCTTAAGTAAAATTAGATATGATTTAAGGATAGATACCTTACTATGAAAAAAGAAATACAACTTAGGCTAAGTCCTCAAGTGGCTTTTGATTCAGAAAAATTTGAATTGGCAGTTAAAAAGTCTCTTGGACTTCAAGGAACGGATGACCGAATAGTTATACGCCAGGCCAAGCGATCCATTGATGCAAGGGGTAAGCAGGTAAAGATCAATGTAAGTTCCGAAGTGTTCATCAATGAGGATCCAAGCCCAAGGATTACAGCCGTTAAGGAATATATGAATGTTTCCAATTCAGATCCTGTAATCATTGTGGGAGCAGGTCCGGCAGGATTGTTTGCGGCACTGAGATGTATCGAGTTGGGTGCAAGGCCAATAGTAATAGAGCGGGGGAAGGATGTTAGGGCCAGAAGGAGAGATCTGGCAGCGATCAATAAGGACCATACAGTAAATCCAGAATCGAATTACTGTTTTGGAGAAGGCGGGGCAGGTACCTATTCAGACGGAAAGCTCTACACCCGATCCAAGAAAAGAGGAGATGTCAGGCGGGTGTTGGAGATTTTGGTTGCCCATGGGGCCAGGGAAGATATTTTGGTGGATGCCCATCCTCATATCGGTACCAATAAACTCCCCAAACTGGTAGCTGAATTAAGACAAAGCATTTTAGATGCAGGTGGAGAAATCTTGTTCAATACAAAAGTGACCGACTTTATCATTGAGAGCAAGGAAATGAAAGGTGTTGTCACGGAAGAGGGAGAAAAGATCCTCGGTCTGGGTGTTATCCTTGCAACTGGACATTCAGCGAGAGATATTTTTCATTTGCTTAAGGAAAGGGAAATTCTGATTGAAGCCAAACCTTTTGCCCTAGGGGTAAGGGTAGAGCATAGTCAGGAATTGATTGATAAAATCCAATACCATTGTTCTGGAGATAGAGGGGCTTATTTGCCTGCTTCTTCTTATGCCTTGGTACAACAGACGATGTATGAAGGAAAACAAAGAGGTGTCTTTTCCTTTTGCATGTGCCCTGGTGGATTCATCGTTCCTGCAGCCACAGCTCCAGGTGAGCTTGTAGTCAATGGGATGAGTCCGAGTAGAAGAGACAGTAAATTTGCCAATTCAGGGATTGTGGCAGCAGTAGAGTTGGAGGACATTCCCCAATATCAAAAATATGGAGAGCTGGCTGCCATGATGTTTCAAGCTGATGTAGAAAAGGCGGCATGGGAGTCAGGAGGAAAAAGCCAGGTTGCCCCTGCACAACGTTTGGTAGATTTTGTAAATGGTAGAACAAGCAAAGATTTATTGGGAACTTCCTATCAGCCCGGTCTAAATTCCGTTGATATGGGAAAAGAAGTGTTACCTGAATTTGTAGCAGATAGGCTTAGGAATGCATTTAGGGGATTTGGCAAGAAAATGAGAGGTTATCTTACCAATGATGCGCAAATCATTGGAGTTGAAAGCAGGACCTCTTCACCTGTGAGGGTGCCTAGAGAAAAGGAGAGCTTTGAACATCCTATTATCAAAGGTTTATATCCTTGTGGAGAAGGCGCTGGGTATGCTGGTGGCATTGTTTCTGCAGCGATGGATGGGGAGCGTTGTGCTGAAAAATTATTAGAGAAATATGGATAAAAAGAAAACAGTTATAATTGGAGCGACAGATAAACCCGGGAGGTATGCCTATTTGGCTGCAAACATGTTAAGGGAATATGGACAGCCTATTGTACCAATGAGTATTCACGGTGGAGAGGTGAGCGGTGAAAAAATCATTGATTTAAAAGGTAAACCTGCTATTGAAGGTGTAGATACAGTAACCATGTACATCAATCCATCCCATCAGGCAGAATGGGAAGATTATATTGTTTCCTTAAATCCAAAAAGGGTGATTTTTAATCCGGGTTCTGAAAATCAAGGTTTTAAAGGACGGTTAGTAGCAGAGGGAATTGAAACAATAGAAGGTTGTACTTTGGTGATGTTGAGGACAAATCAATACTAGGTTTTGGTATTGGGTTTGAGGTTGGATTTTTTGTGTTTATATAGCTGTTATGTGCTAAAAATGTTGTATTATTAAAGGTTGAAAGTGAAATTGAAAATGGAGGAATTTTTCCTCTTTATTCTTTTATAAATCCTATTATGAGTAAAGAAGAAGCGTCGAATTTAGGGGACTATTCCGCAGGGAATATTCAGATTCTAGAAGGTTTAGAAGCAGTAAGGAAAAGACCAGCCATGTATATTGGTGATGTGGGAGTCAAAGGGTTACATCACTTGATATGGGAAGTGGTGGATAACTCTATCGATGAAGCCTTAGCTGGTCATTGTGACACCATTCATGTGACAGTGATGGAAGATAATTCCGTCATGGTGCAGGATAATGGTCGAGGTATTCCTACTGATATGCACGAAAAGGAAAAGCGATCTGCACTGGAAGTGGTTATGACGGTGCTCCACGCTGGTGGTAAATTTGATAAGGATACCTACAAAGTTTCAGGAGGACTTCATGGGGTAGGGGTTTCTTGTGTGAATGCACTTTCTACCATGTTAAAGGCTACTGTTCACAGAAATGGGAAGATTTTTGAACAAGAATATTCCAGAGGTGTTCCCCAGGCTGATGTAAAAGAAATTGGTACTACCGAAAAAAGAGGTACTACCATCCATTTTAAGCCTGATGGTGAAATATTTTCCATTTTGGAATATAAGTATGATACCATTGCCACTCGTTTAAGAGAGATGGCTTTCCTTAATGCTGGTATTAGGATCCACCTTAAGGACATGAGGGAAATGGATGAGGAAGGAAACCATCGTTCTGATGAGTTTTATTCTGAAGGAGGTTTGGTAGAGTTCGTAGAGTACTTGGATGAAACCAAGGAAAAGGTAATTTCCGAGCCAATTTATATTGAATCAGAAAAGAATGGCGTGCCTGTTCAGGTGGCTATGAGTTATAATTCCTCTTTTACTGAGAATGTGGTTTCCTATGTGAATACCATTAATACTTATGAAGGAGGGACGCATGTTTCTGGATTTAGAAGGGCATTGACAAGAACCCTGAAAAGCTATGCAGATAAGTCTGGAATGCTTGACAAGGTAAAGATAGATGTGTCAGGTGATGACTTCAGAGAAGGCCTAACAGCTGTGATTTCTGTGAAAGTTGCTGAGCCGCAGTTTGAAGGTCAGACGAAGACAAAATTGGGCAACTCTGAGGTTGTCAGTGCTGTTGATAGTTCGGTATCTGAAGTATTGCAGTACTGGTTGGAAGAGCATCCAAAGGAAGCTAAGATAATCGTAGGAAAGGTAGTACTTGCTGCCCAAGCCAGACATGCTGCTAGAAAAGCACGTGAAATGGTGCAGCGTAAAAATGTACTTGGCGGCGGAGGACTGCCAGGTAAATTGGCTGACTGTGCTAATACCAATCCTGAAATTTGCGAATTGTACCTTGTCGAAGGGGACTCTGCAGGTGGTTCTGCAAAGCAGGGTAGAGATAGAGATTTCCAAGCCATTCTTCCGCTTAAAGGAAAAATCCTAAATGTGGAAAAGGCCCATGAGCATAAGATTTATGATAATGATGAGATCAAAAATATTCTTACTGCACTTGGGGTGAAATTTGGTACTGCGGAAGATGAGAAAGAGTTAGATTTAACCAATTTGAGATACCATAAGATCGTAATCATGACGGATGCCGATATTGATGGATCTCACATTCGTACTTTGATCTTAACCCTTTTCTTTAGATATATGAAAACTTTGATAGAAAATGGATATGTATACATTGCGCTACCTCCATTATATCTATTGAAAAAAGGCAAGGATGAGCGTTATTGTTGGACAGAGGAAGAAAGGGTAACACTTACTAAGGAAATGGCTGGCGACGGCAAGATAGATAATGTGGGGATTCAGCGATATAAAGGGCTTGGAGAAATGAATCCAGAACAGTTGTGGACTACAACCATGGATCCGAGTACCCGTACAATGAAACAGGTGACCATTGAGTCGGCAGCCGAAGCTGATCACTTGTTTAGTATGTTGATGGGAGATGAGGTGGCACCAAGGAGAGAGTTTATCGAGAGGAATGCCAAATATGCCAAAATCGATACCTGATAAAGCATAAATTTAGGAAGAAAAGGGGGGCGACTAGCCCCTTTTTTACTTATCTTGAATTATCGTCGATAACCATTATTTTTAAAATAATTTATATTCAGAAGTTTGTAATATGGAGATGGATGTCATTCAAAAAGATAAATTTATAAGTAAGATAGATAGCAGTGACCTGGTGAGCAGGGACTTGAGTTGGGTTAAATTCAATGATAGGGTTTTGGATCAATCTAAGAAGAAGTCCAGGACTATTTTTGAAAAGCTGAAGTTCATGGCGATTACTGCCTCTAATCTTGATGAATTTTTTATGATCCGGGTAGGGTCTTTGTATAATTACCTGGATTATGATAAAGAGCGAATAGACTATTCAGGTCTAAGGGAAGAGCCATTCAAAGAAAAACTGATGATGGACTCCCAGGCTTTTCATAGTCGTCAGCATGAGCATTTTATCCACGAAATACTTCCTAACACGGAAGCTTCTGGCTTTGTATTGAGCAATGTTAAAAATCTTAATGATGATGAGCAGGAGCTAATACGGGAGTATTTCTTTAAGGCTGTGTATCCAATGCTCACACCTATGGTTTTTGATGGCTATCATACCTTTCCTATATTGATGAACAAGCTGTTGATTTTTGGGGTGGTAACCATTAATCCAGGAGAGAAAAAAGATAATAGAAAACTATCATTTGTACAGATTCCCTCTAATATTCCAAGGTTTTTTGAAATTGAGCGAGGAGAAGGTGTGGTATATGTGCCTATTGAGGAGGTTATTCGGGAACATATCGTTTCACTTTTTAGGAATGTAGTGATTGAATCCATTAATCTTTTCAGAATTACCAGGAATGGGGATTTTACTTTGGAAGAAACTGAGGACATGGATTCCAATTTTCTTGAAGAAGTTAAGCGGAAACTTAATGAGAGGAAAACAGGGCGTGTTGTTCGGGTTGAAATAGAGGAGGGGCACAGCAAATGGATGATGAATTTGCTGAAAGATCGTTGGAAAATCCAGAATGACAGTATTTTCAAAGTCAAGAAGGAAAGTATGCTGGATTTTACAAGTTTCTGGCAGATTATTGGAAATAAGCGGTTTAAAGACAGAATGTGGCATCCACCAGCCCAAGTGGCACCATTAAGTTATCCATTGGCAGGTAGGTCTGATATTTTCCAGACCCTCAAGCAGAAAGATGTATTACTGCATCATCCTTACAATAATATCGAACCCATCTTCGATTTACTTTACCAGGCTGCTGAGGATCCGAATGTAATGGCCATTAAAATGACTATTTACAGGTTAGCGAAGCATTCAAGAATCACTTCGGCCCTGTTGAAAGCAGTTGAAAATGGGAAACATGTTTCCGTACTATTTGAGGTTAAGGCCCGTTTTGATGAAGAGAATAATATTCAAGAAGCCAAGAAACTTCAGAAGGCAGGTTGCTTTGTGATTTATGGTGTGAGTAATTTCAAAACGCACACTAAATTATTGTTGATAGTGAAGAAGGATGAAAATAAAGTAACCAGGTATGTGCATTTGGGCTCTGGAAATTATAATGAGGATACTTCCAAGTTATATACAGATCTAGGTTTGCTTACGACCAATGAAGTATTGGCCAATGATGTTTCTGAATTTTTTAATGTAATTACTGGACACTCTATGCCTAGTAGTTATAAAAACCTAATCACAGCTCCTCAAGGCATGAGAAGTCAGTTGATCAGTTTTATAGAAAATGAAGCTGAAAATGCCAAAAAAGGATTGCCATGTGGAATTTTTATCAAGGTAAATAGCTTGGAAGATAGCGAATCTATTCATGCGTTGTATAGGGCGTCCCAAAGTGGAGTGCCAGTGAAGTTGATCGTGAGGGGGATTTGTTGTCTGCGTCCAGGAAGAAAGGGACTGAGTGAGAATATTGAGGTTTATTCAATTGTAGGGGACTTTCTTGAACATTCGAGGATATATCATTTTCATAATAATGGTGATACCAGGACTTATGCGGGAAGTGCAGATATGATGGTGAGGAGTTTTGAAAAAAGACTGGAATCCTTGTTTAGGGTTCAGGATCCTTTTTTAGAGAAGCAGTTAATGAATATTATTGCCTATAACCTAAAGGACAATGTTAATGCCTATATCATGCAGGAAGATGGTAGTTATAAAGCCAAGACTCCTGGCGAAAATGAGGAGGCATTCAATATTCACGAAGAATTTTTCAAGCTGACTCCTGAGATCGTAGAGAATGTTCGTTTACTGCAGTAAAATATAGTTTGAAAAGTAATACAAAAGGCTGTCATTTTTAGATTGACAGCCTTTTCTTTTATAATGCTGAAATGGCCAATTTAGACTTGTTTTTCTCAAAGAGCACATTCATGACACCATCTTTCAAGCCAACATCAGGGACAATCATTTTGCTAGCTTCAGCTGCTTCCATTGCTTCAAGATAAATGCTTGATGCTGGTATAATTACATCAGCGCGATCTGGATTTAAATTCAAGTGGTTTACCCTTTCTTCATAGCTGAATCCCTCCAGATAGGCCTTTATTTCTTTTATTTTATTGATGTCAAGATACCTTTTGTTTTTCCTGGGATTGGACAGTTCAAAGATTTTGTTGATGTTTCCACCTGTACCTATACAGGTGATCTTATGTTTCTTATCTATGTTTTCTTCTATAAAACTTCGCATGGATTTCCAAACCTTGGGGGATTGGCCGCTGTCAAGCGTTCTTACGGAACCTATTTTGAAGGACTTACTAGCCACTTTTCGTTGGTTTTGGTATATATTGAGTTCTGTACTTCCACCTCCCACATCAATATGAAGATAGGATTTTTGGTCAATATAGTTCCATAGGGCGATGTTGATCAGGTCTGCTTCTTTATTTCCATCTATAATTTGGATTTTTAAACCCAAATCCTCCTTCACTTCTTCTGCTATATCTCGGCCGTTTTCTGATTCTCTCATGGCAGAAGTAGCACAAACCATATAATCGTCCACCTCATATAGATCGATGAGTAATTTGTAGGCTTTCATCAGTTTGATGAATTTTCTACGATTTTGGTCGCTTATTCTTTTGTCATGAAATACGTCTTTTCCTAATCTTAAAGGAAATCTAACATATTCTAATTTCTTGAAATTGATGTTGTTTTGGTAGTGGGTGATATGGGTGATCTGCAATCTGATGGCATTTGACCCAATGTCTACTGCTGCTAGCTTCAAGTTTGATCTGGTTTATTATGCTGTCTTTACACCTAAAACAAAATCTCCTTGGTAGGAGACTAATGGTTAAAAATAAAATAAAAAGAGGGGAAATCTTCCCCTCAAATTTATTTTTTCTTAGATAAGCCCAAAAAGATCAGGCCAGCAATAATTGAAGCCCCGCCTGCATAAGGTGGCCAGTTTACATTTTTTTCTTTTTCTGCGCTTAGCTCAATTGGCCCGGCATCAATAACGGTTTCTTCCGTGGTAAAAGAAAAACCAGTTACGAAAAACATAGCTATTCCAGCTATGATCAAAATAATTCCAATGGTTTTCATATGTTTTTATATTGATTTATATCAAACTGTTCAAAAAACCTACCAAAGATTATTTTTTTTTATAAAAGTTGATTTAAAATTTTTTGTTGTTTGTAATTGTTTCATATTGAGTTCTTTGTGATTTGTGTTTTTTTATTGATAGGATTAAACAAAAAGTTAGAATTGACCCCACAATACCTAATGATATGGATGAAGGTATATGGTAAAATGAAGAAATGATCATTTTTAGTCCAATAAAAGCAAGTATAAAAGCCAAGCCATATTTAAGGTATCCAAAGAGATCAAATGCAGAAGCCAACAAGAAATACAATGCTCTTAAGCCTAGAATAG
Organism: Echinicola salinicaeni; assembly: GCF_014280965.1. Classification (GTDB taxonomy): domain Bacteria; phylum Bacteroidota; class Bacteroidia; order Cytophagales; family Cyclobacteriaceae; genus Echinicola; species Echinicola salinicaeni. Next base: position 215,102 of record NZ_JACODZ010000005.1, on the reverse strand, counting down.
CAAAAATATTAGAGGTGTAAAGAATTATAGGATCATTAGAAACAGCGAATATGGCGGGAATAGAGTCAACTGCGAAGAGTAAGTCAGTGATCTCAATCACTGCTAGTACCACTAATAGTTGGGTGGCTAATTTTCTCCCATTGATTCTGACGAAGAACTTGTCTCCATGAAATTTTGGATCTACGGGAAATAATTTATGGATTATTTTTGTCCCAATGGTATTGTTATAGTCTTCCTGATCACCTTCATCTTCAGGAAGTAGTGATTTCCAACCTGCATAAAGCAAGAAAAAACCGAAAAGCGTAAGAATAAAGTTAATTCTAATAGTATTTCCCCATATTTCAAAAGAAGGGAGATAGCTTAATTCAATAAGTGTAATTCCAAAGAAAATAAATATAGCCCTCATAACGATAGCTCCAATGATCCCATAGAAAAGGACTTTGTGCTGATATTTATCGGGAACTTTGAAGAATTTAAATACCATGATAAATACAAAAAGATTGTCCACGCTTAGCGCTTTTTCTATCAGGAAAGCTGTATAATATTGAGAAGCTTTTTCTACTCCCAAATTAAAAAACAGGTACAGCCCAAAAAGTAATCCAAGCCCTATCCATATAATTGACCAAAATAGGGCTTCTTTTATATTTATTTTTCGAGCTTTTCTATTGAAAAGAAACAAGTCGATGGCCAGCATGCTTATTATGATCAAGCCAAAACTAATAAGGGTAAAGCCTTCTTCCTTGAAATAATCCATTTTAATTTTTTTAGAACTGCAAAAGTAGAAAATACTCTTCTAGCTCAAAAACTTTAGTTATGGTTTAAAATGGGAAAAATATCGGGATACATATGGTGGCAATGATCCAATATATGATGTTTAAAGGAGTTCCCACTTTTAAGTAGTCCACAAATTTATAATTGCCCGGAGTATAGATCATGGTATTGGTTTGATATCCCATTGGAGTCATAAAGCTTAAAGATGCGCCAAAGGTTACTGCCATTAAAAACGGCCTGTCGCTTACTTCCAAAGCAGTAGATATGGATATGGCTATAGGTGCCAATAGCGCTGCGGTGGCATTATTGGACATGAAATTGGTGATCAAAAAAGTCAGTCCAAAGACTACACTTAAAATGCTTCTGGGGCCATAATTGCCCAATTGTTCTATAAGTAGATTAGCCAATAGTGTGGAGGCCCCCGTCTTTTCTAGAGCAGCTCCCATAGATAGAATTCCGGCTAGCATAAATAGTACTTTCCAGTCTATGGCCCTATATGCTTCGTCTGTTGTGATGGATTTCAGCATAACAAGTAATACCACACCAACAATAGCAGCAATGGTTATGGGAAGAATTTTTAAACCTGCCAAGGTGATTACGGAAATTACGATAAGAAGGGTTTGGACAATTTTTTTCCAGTTAATTCTAGGGGTAGTATCTTCAGAAATGATCAATAAGTTTTCTCCACCTTTTATTTGTCCTACGACTTCCTCATCACCCCGTACTAATAAGACATCACCAGCCGAAATTTTGGTATGCTTTAACTTTTTGTTGAGAATATCATTTCTGTGCCTGATGGCGAGTACTGTAAGTCCGGGAAAGGTAGCCCTAAAGTCTACAGATTTTACGGTATTATTGATGAGGTTTGAGTTTGGAGGGACAACCATTTCATATAATTTGTGCCCCTGAAACTTAAAATCTTCATCTTTGAGTTTAAGATCAATTTTTAATTCTATTCCCGGCACATTTCTGATTTGTGTTAATGTTTCCTTGTCACAAGTTATCCTAATGGTGTCGTTTAATCGGATAGAGGTGTATTTATAGGCATTGATCTTATCCCCATTGTCACGGATAATCTGTACAGCTTCTACATTATAGTCGTTGAAGAATTTGGCTGATCGAATGGATTTTCCAATATCCTCAAATTTGTGGGTGACAAATATCTCTGTGATATAATCTCCTAAGTCAAAAGTTTCGGATAATTCTCTGGCAGGTTGTCTGCTAGGAATTAACCATCTGCCTATGGTCATCATATAGGTGATTCCAACAAGTAAAAAAATGATTCCCATTCCGGTCATTTCGAATATTCCGAATGGTTTAACCCCATTGCTTTCAGCTATACCACTCACTAGAATATTGGTACTGGTACCCAAAAGCGTACAAACGCCCCCCATCAAGGCTCCAAAGGACAGTGGCATTAAAAGCTTGGAAGGAGGTATCTTGGTGTCTTTTGATATTTTCAGGACCGTTGGCATCATCAAAGCGACGATTGCTGTATCATTAATGAATGCAGACAGGGTGCCTGAAACTATCATAAGTGTCAGTAGGAACATGAATTCATTCTTTCTGCTCATTCGCAGGAAAAGTATGTTGATTGAATTGAGAGACCCTGTCTTAAAAACTGCGGCACTGATAACGAACATGGCTCCAACTGTAATGGTGGCGGGGTTGCTGAAGCCAGCAACGCCTTCTTCAAAATTCAATATCCCCGTAACCATAAAGCTGATCATAACCATGATGGATACGGTATCTATGGAGAACTTCTCCGTAAGAAAAAGCACCATGGCTAGGCCGATAATGATAAGTACTAATGAAATTTCAAACGTCATAGTTTACATTTTAGCATAATGGCCTTTTTGGATCTTTCTTCTAATGGAGAAGAAGTTGGTGAATCCCATTATCAAGAAGATTAAGCTGATACCGAATGATAAATATCCAAATTCTTTGATATTGGCCAAGCCTTCTACTTTTACCAATGCAGTACCACTGACCAAAAAATAGAGACTTGTTCTAATATACGAAAGAAGTGTTCTATCATTGGCCATTTTGGTCCTTTGTCTTGCCAAATAATCCCTAACAATTAATTCATTTTCAGATTCTTTTTCCATAGTTTTGCTAACTTCATGTAGTTCAATTTCATAATAAATCTAAAAAAAATGCTTTTTTCTATGAAGAATTTTTTTCTAACCTGCACTTTCCTCGGTATTTATCTTGTGAGTTTTGCTCAGACCGAAACCAAAGGTGAAGAGAAAGTGAAAAGTGACACCTCATATTGGGTGAAGGAATTTTCGGCTGGATTAAATTTTAATCAGGGTGCATTTAGCAGTAACTGGAAATCGGGAGGTGTAAATTCCATATCATTTGGGAGCATTTTAGCAGGAAAGGCCAATTATGCCAAAGAAAGATGGACCTGGGATAACCAAATGGAATTGCTTTATGGAATAGTTAAAAATGAAGGAGAGCAGTCAAAAAAATCCAATGATCGTATATTCCTTGATTCAAAGGTAGGATATAAGCTTTCTGAAAAATGGGGGAGTTATTTTTCTGCCAATTTCCTTTCCCAATTTACCAGAGGTTATGAGTTTGGCGATGATGATGTAAGGACGCTCATATCAGATTTTATGTCACCTGGTTATTTGACAACTTCCCTAGGTTTTGAATTTAAGCCAAATGATGAGTTCAATCTGCGTATTGGTCCGTTGTCTCCAAGATGGACTTTTGTGGCCAATTTAGATGTTTCGGATAATGTGGAAGATAATTATGGCGTTCCTATGGGAGAGAAGGTGAGAACTGAATGGTTGGCCCTGCAGTTATTTGCAGAATGGGATAAAGACATTGCCGAAAACTTTAATATTAAGTCTAGGTACCAGATGTATGCTAACTATGAAACCTTGGAATGGAAAACAATAGACCATCGACTTGATATAGCCTTGACAGCTAAGATTACCCAATTGATCAATGTGACTTTTACCAGTATTAATTTGTATGATATAGATCAAGATGCGGGAATTCAATATAGTCAAGGTTTAGCTTTAGGTATACTATATAAGGTGAGTAACAAAAAATAGATGATAACATACCTTTTTTATAAAATATTTTGAATACAGGTGAAAATTACTATTTTTGTTTAACTGTGGTAGTTAAATAATAGTTGGTTTAGTTTTCAAAATAAAGAGCAGAGAAGTTTTCTCTGCTTTTTTATTTGCTATATAATATTGTAAATATTTGATTTTCAAATCCTTATAAGGATTGGTGTCAGTCGGTATTGACCTGTTTTATATCAAAGATATTAGATGTTTAATTTGACAAAGATTGAGTGTGTTGACCATTTATCAAAAAACAGTATTAATTCTGAGAAAAATTATCAATTGAATCAAAGTGGGAATTGGTTGAATGAAAAAAATGAACGTTAAAAGCGCTTATGTTTAAAATAAGCGCTTTTAACTAGTGTGTAGCTTAAACTACTGATGTTGTTCTCTCAATAGATCATTTATGGTCTTGACGGGATTAAAGGTGGATAAAGGAACTTCCACAAATAACGTGTTCCAGTCTGCCATTGATCCATTCCATAGACCTGGTAGTTCCTGCGCTTTAAGCTCTTTCCCATTTTTTGATTTAGTAGTAATGAATCCTGTTTCAGGGTCACGATGCTTCATGAGATTGAATTTTTCACCTTTATAATTTCTTACTGCACAAACGAGATCAGTAGGGTTAAAGTGTGTTGAATGCTTTAATATGGAGGCTTGCTCTGGATTATTAAGGTCAAGTTGGGCTGTTTCTCCTATTTGGAGAGAAATGGCTCCGTCTTTATCTTTGACCCAGAAAGGTCCACCGCCAGGTTCCCCCGTATTTTCTACCATGCCACAAACCCTGATAGGTCTGTTCAGTTTTGATTTCACATAAGAAAATTTTATTTCATTTTCCCAGTTGTTAAATTCGGAAGGGAATTGCAATCCTAATTTGTTCTGCAGCAAGTCCACTGATGCACTTAAAGTATCAGTATTAGAATCATTATCCATTTTGATAAGTAAATCAAAAACTTCATTTTGGAGATCCAAAAGGATACTGGCCAATGCAATTTTGTAGGATTTAGTGGTCTCTTTCAGGTGATCTGGCACCACATTGTCTATGTTTTTGATAAATATAATATCTGCATCAATCTCATTTAAATTTTCCAATAAGGCACCGTGCCCTGCAGGTCTGAATAAAATTTCTCCATCTTCTTCTATAAAAGGGGTATTGTCAGGATTTACAGCAATGGTATCCGTCGATTTTTTCTGTTGGGAAAAACTTACTTCAAAATTTACATTAAATCGATCTCCTAGTGATTTTTTTAGAAAATTCACTTTGTCTTCGAATCTTTCCTGATGTTCTGGAGATACAGTGAAATGTAATCTTACGGTATTGTTTTTTCCCAACCCGTATTGTAAACCCTCTACAAAATGTTCATAAACAGGTGTTCTGCTACCATCTTCATATCTATGAAATTTCAGTAAACCCTTGGGTAAATTTCCATAGGATAGCCCTTTCTCATTCAATAAATAATCGATTATGGTAGAATAATTTTCCTGATCAATTAGCTGATTAATATCAAGGTCCGCCTCAGCAAGGACTTCTGAAAGGTCCTTATAAAATGCAAACGTTTTCAAATTTGAAATAAATTTTTCAACGAATGGATTGCTAGCTAATGATTGGTCATCAGCTTCTAGGTAAGCAAATAAATCCCTGAACATTCTCGTGGCGGCACCACTTGCAGGAACAAATTTTACCAATTCTTTTTCTGAAACCTTATCGTTGTAGGAGAGGAGGTAATCTTTAATTTCATCATCGTTTACGGTAATAATGCCATTGCCTATACTGGCAGCTTTTACTATTGGCAAATAGGGAAAGCCCTTTGTGAAATTTTGGATTTGCAATTCAACTGTTTCCAAATCCATTCCCTGTTGGATTATTTTCTCCTTAATCCCAGCTTCATTCATATCGGTTTCATTAAGCATAAAAACAATTTATGGGTGTGGTTAATATATAATTCTGCGGTTATAATATTTATTAAAAATAGTCGAATTTTGATGGATTTCAACAAATAAGGGCTTTAAAATATGTTTAAAGTTCTAAATTTAGAATGAAATCCTGTCATCATGATATAAAAAATACCTATATACTGTTTACGACTATTGGTGAAAAGATTGGGAAACGAATTCCAATACCGAAGGTAATGACTCTCTCCAATAAGTCCAAGTATGCCCACCATTTCTAATCCTGAATTCATGTGGAATTTCTTTTTTTCTCATCGCTATATGTATTAGACTGTTTCCTTCATATAAGAAGTCATCGTCCCCGCAATCTATGTACCACTTTATTGAAGAAAGGGATTTAGTATCCATTTTTTCTATTAATGAAAGAGCATTGTGTTGTTCGAAATAATCCTTCAGCGCTTCATCGGAATAGTCCTCTAAATTACTCATTCTAGAAGTCATTTGATCAAGGGTAAGTGGACCGATATAGGCACTTAATGGAGCTGCTGCAGCAAATAGCTCTGGATGGTGCAGCGCATACATGAAGCTTCCTCCTCCTCCCATGGAGAGACCTGCGACAGCCCTATATCTTTTTTCCTTTTTGATTCTGTACTTTTCTTCAACGTGTGGAATCAATTCTTCGAAAATATAATCTTCATAATTCCAATCTCCATCGATCTGATTGAAATATCCTCTTCTTCCAGTATTCGCATCTGGCATCACGATAATCATTGAAGTAGCTTTGCCTGCTTTTATGGCTTCATCAGTAATGTGAAGGACTTCACCAAATTGTACCCAACCGGTCTGATCGTCTCCCGCTCCATGAAGAAGATATAGTACTGGATAACTTCTTTCGGAGCTTTCATAATCAGGAGGAAGATAAATGGCATATTTTCTTTTTCCTTGTAAAATTTCACTATCCATGCTCAAATTGTCAAATACTTTTCCTGATTGGGCTAAAACATTTTGAGCTATACATACTAAGAGCAAATTGAGGAGGATGGTTTTGAATAAAGACATAGTACAAATGATCTTTTCTGATTATAGGATTTTATTTAATAGAATTTTCACTTTGGAATTTCAATGGGCTTGAAGTTAGTCCTTAATGACAGTACTAAAGCTTTTGTCAGGATTAAATAGGTCATGGTCAACATTTCCTTTTGCCCCAGTGATGGTTTTTTTATCTGTTCTTTGCCAAATTAACCAGCCTTTTTCCTCCCAGGCTTTAGGTATTTTGGGTTTAGTAACCCCATACTCCGCAATCCAAAGATCGTATTTTGCAAATTCCGGGTTGTTAAGGTATTGATTTCCAAAAGGATTGTTGGTGTAGATAATAGGTTGGATATTGAGTTTCTCTTCAACAATTTTTAGCCAAGTCAGGACGTCCGAATGAAATTTAGAATGATTTAGAGGTAGTTTTATCCCTCCTTCTTCTAAATCCAATACAGGAGGCAGGTCTGAATTCGTATAGTCCAGTGTCTCAAGAAAGTTCTGAGCTTGCTTTTCGGGGGAATCTGAAGAAATATAAAAATGATAAGCTCCATGAAGTAGCCCTACCTGATGTGCTGCTTTTTGATTTTCAAAATAATCAGGGTCTTTGAAAGAATCTCCTTGTGTAGCCTTGTCATAGGCAAAATAGACCTGGTCTGCTTTTATTTGTTCCCAATTAATATCTCCTTGGAAATGGGAAACATCTATGCCCAAAATTATATCGGGTAATTGGGGCTTTTCTGTTGTACTAACGGGGGTATTGGAATTATGACTTGACTGTTGGTCTTTTTCTGTCTCTTTTTTGCAGGAAAAGAGGGATATTGATACGAATAGGCAAATAAATTCGAGTTTGATTGATTTCATGTGAGGAGCTAATTATTTAATAAGGTCTTTGACTTTATTTTCTTCTTTTTTTATCAAGGAATTGGGCAAGGAAAAATTGAAAAGTTTTTTTAAGATCAATGTGAACATATACCAATATAAGAGTGGTAGAAAGACAAATATGATTATAATATTTACCAACATATTCATGGCCAGTTCCACTGCGTGTTGGCTGGCAAACCTAATAATCGCTAAAAAGTCTGACCCTAGCTTGCTGACTTCATTTTCAATATTGTCTGTGGTTTTGATGGCTTTATCCTCTACTTTGTCCAAGAAGGTCAACTTTCCATCGTGTTTTTCTGCCTGTTTACTTTTAAGACTGTCCAGTTTTAGTTGCTGAAAGGACTTTTTTTGATCTATTGTGTCTTTGGTAGCTGCTAAATGAGATTTTAATTCAGTTCCCAAATCAATATTGGTCTGAGAAACTATTCCTGCACTTAAACTGGAAAAAATATTTAAACCAGGTGAGATCATTAATAAGAGGATCAAAATCCGAAAAGCATATAATCTTATAGGAGGCCAGAACAAGGCTGCAAAAGTGATTAAAGTAATCCATTTAAAAAACATCCAATGACTGAGCTTTAATAAGCTGTATTGAATAAGGACCAGGATATTTGCCACCTCCAAATAGCTTAATAACTTTTGAAAGTCATCCTCAATGGTATATGACCAATTTTTTATCAATGGAATACTTTCAGCTAAAGGAAGAATGATAGCCTCAATCTGTGATATAATAGCGGTGCTGGTCAGTAGTTCTTTTGAAGCTTGCGACTGAAAGCTTTCCGCAGTACCATATAATAGATTAAAGAATGATGCAATAACAAGTATTCCTAATCCTACATATATGTAGTTTCTTTGGTGGTTGAATGTCATGGTGAAAAAAATAATATCTAAATACAATGTACAAGGAAAAGTTTTGTATTTCAATTTTCACGATATGAAATAATTTGTAAGATGAATAAAAAACAATAAAGTCCGTGTAGTGCACGGACTTTAGTCAAAAATTTGTGATCGGAAAAACGCAATTTATTTCAAACAGTTAGAAGAGATTCTTTAGGTGATTAAGAATCACTAATTACATTATTTGATGTCTTATCTTTTGATTGTTGTTAATTGTCTTTTATTCAATGTTTTACATAATTAAGTTAAGAAATATTATGCTTATTTGTAAGGTTAAGATTGAAGAATGAGAAGTGTGGTAGGGTTTTGTATATAAATGATCAGAAATAGTTAATCATCAACTTTAAATTGTATAAGAAAAAGGCAACTTTTTGTCAATCTTTCATTTTATGTCAATATCCGCTTCATTTTTAAACTATTTATTGGTTGAGGGCTTTGATGAAATCAGGAGTAATAGGATCTTCTTTGAAGAAGTCGCCTTTCTTTCCCATGCTAATCGCCCATCTGTCAAGCCATGAAATTCCCCAATCTCCAAACTTGGTAATGGCAGTATTATAGACAGGATCCGTCAAAGCTTCCTCTTGAGAAATAAATTGATATCCGAGGCTTTTGATTCTTCTGATCAATGCTTCCATATAATCAGCATTCAATAGGCTAGCATGGCAAAGTAAAATTTGATTTATATTCCTATTGAATAATTTTTGGGCAGATTTTTCAAAATAAAGTACCTTGCTTTCCATATAATCAATATATGCTTTACCTATCTTTTTCATTAATGCTGTATCTCCATTTTTATAGGCTGTTGAATAAGCGTAAGCAAATAGATAATCATCATTGTCAACTGTGACAGGGGCAGCTATATAGTTATGATTGATTAGGAATTCGCTTAATTGATCATTTAATTCTTTGGTGTCTCCACTACGCAAATAGGGATGGCGGAAAAACCTTAATTCTTGGTTATACTTTGGAAGAAGATTTCTTAGAATTTGTTCTCCTTTGATAATGTCTTCAGTAAAAGCTTCATAGCCTACTTGATGATAATTGGGGTGGGAATAGGTATGATTACCAAGTTGCATGCCCTTGGATAACCAAAATTCTAGGAGCTGCAGCTTGGTGGAATCTAATTTTTCATCTTTGTAGAGTTTGCTTTCGTTCACATAGCCTATTGCTGAAATGTTTTCCCTGCTGAAAGCATTGACAAGGGATTCTGTGATTTGACGTTGAAATTCAATATCATTTATTCCATAACTTACAGTAGGAAGGTCGTCTACTGTAATGCAAATTTTCTTTTCTTGCGCCATCGATTGGATTGTAATAAATAAAACTACTAAAGAAATGGCTATGGATTTCATAATTAAAAATTGTTAGATGGTCTAAGCTAGTTTTTTTTCAATATGAGTTAATTGCTAAGTTTTTGAATCACTTCTTCCACTCCTTCTATTTTGCCCATATAGGCAATATTGCCTTCTTGGTCCAAAACCACTATGGTGGGATATACATAAATATCGAAATCATCCATTACTTTTTGAGTTCCCCTTAGAACAGGAAAAGTATAACCTTTTTCTTCGATGGAATTAAATAATTGATTGGGTTTGTCTTTTGGCATAGGCCTGTTGACTGCGTAGATTTCAACTTGTGGGCTGTCTTTATATTTTTCGTGCAATTTTTGAAGATCTGGGAATTTTACCCAGCACGGTCCACAGCTGATAAACCAAAAATCGAATACGACGATTTTTCCTTCAAAATCTTTATTTTGTAAGCTGTTGTCGTTAATGTCTTGAACTTCAAAGGGAACATGGATTTTTTCGTCGACTTTTCCTGAAATATTACCAAATTCTATAAAATGCACCCAAGAACTATAAAAGTTCAGGTTCAGGAAAAATGGAAATAGAAATAACAGGCTAGTATAGAGATGTCTTTTTTGAATTTCACGGTCAGAGTAAATAGCTCCTGCCAGCACGCCCAATAGGAAAGAGATATAGGAGGGTAGTACTTTAGTGGCAAAGCGCACACTCGGCGCGCTCATAAAAATGAAAAATACTACTGCAAATACAGCTAAGAACATAATGAATTTTGTAGGAAGAAATTTTTTTCCTTTGCTGTAATAAAAATGTATGGTGATAAGTAACAGTATAAAACCAAGTAAGGCTCCAAATCCCCAAAGGCTATAATCCTTCGATAGGTCTAAAATAAAATCACAGATAAAGTAAGTAGTAAGTAGAATGGCTATACTTAATAGTAGGCCGAATATTGTTTTTTTTATTTTCATTAGGTACTTGATTCAAATGATTGTTGAGCGGAGTAAATCTAAAGAAGCTTTGGAGATTTTTGAATATATGGAGTGAAAATATGTTAACTTTTATTTCACAGATCATCTGACCTTATCAATTTGAATTGGATTTTGTCTCCTTGCTTTTTTTGTGCCAAAATATTAATCGCAGATTGATTGAGCTGGAGAATTCTGGGGTAGCCACCTGTAACCTGTGCGTCCCGCATTAAAATCATTATTTTACCTCCGGGGCTTAATTGTACGGTGCCTGGATATACTGGTGTAGTTAAGATTTCATTTAATTGGTTTTCCAATTTTTCTTGTATCTGTATTCCCATTCGATTCATCATAGGAGAAAGATGAAATTCCCTATCAAATAGCTGATCAAATATATCATTAGGTAGCTGATCGGATTCTGGTCCGGCGTAGACTTCAATTTGTTGGTTTTCTAATAAATAATGGTCAACTGAAACCTTTGCATTTAATGAGGGTAGGTCTACTATTGGAGCGTTAAATGGCAAAATACTGCCAGCTTTAAGAAGATGATGGGGGGAAATACCCTTATACCAACTTCTACTTTGAAGTGTTATAGATGTTTGAAAGCCGCCTTTAATGGCTAAATACATTCTACATCCCTTGCTAAAAGGTCCGATTTTTAAGCGGTCTCCACTGTTAATGTGTATAACATTATTGATTTCCTGTGGTTTCTGATTCAGGCTGATTTTGGCTTGAGCTCCAGTCAAAACGATTTGGGTTTTAGCCCAAAAGATGAATTCGCCTCCTATCATGGTCATTTCTAGGCAGGCACTGTTTTCATGATTTCTTAATAGATGATTGGCGAGTTCATATGATTGCCTGTCCATGGCTCCAGCAGAGGGGATTCCCCAATGTCCCTGTCCAAATCTCCCCAAATCTTGAATGGAGCTGTAGAATCCAGGTTTGATGACCTCTACATGGGCTTCAGATAGTCTCATATTCTAAAGTGTAATTTTGATTGATAATGGATCTTGAGATCGCCTCGAACTCTTTTTTATCAATACTATAAAATTTGATTTCATCACCAGGCTGGGCGGAAATTGGAGGTTGTTCTTTTAGGTTAAATACTTGTAGCGGTGTTAAACCAATAATATTCCATCCCCCAGGGCTATCCATGGGGTATATTCCTGTTTGTTGCCCACCAATGGCTACAGAGCCCTTTTGGATTTTAGGATCAGGTTGGTCTTTTCTGGGAGCGTAAAGCTTTTCCGAAAGTCCCCCCAAGTACATGAACCCAGGCATAAAACCAAAAAAGTGTAAGAGGTAAGATGGCTTTTGGTGTTCTTCAATAATGTTGTTTACACTGAGTTTGGTGATTTTGGCTACTCTCGATAAGTCCTTGCCTTGGTAAAGTACTGGGATTTGCCAACGCTTTCTGTGAAGTATTGAGTGCGTTTCTTTTTCTTGGGAAAATTCTTCTATTTGTCCAATCACTTCATCCAAGGAAAATGGCTCCTTAAAATTTAAGCTCAAACAATGATAACCTAAATGAGCATCCCATAATTCTTCATACCAAATCGAAATGATTTTCTTTTTATAAGTCATCATTTGCAATAAGATATCCTTACTGATTTCTTGTGGCCAGCATATCTCAAGAATATTGGGGGAAATATGTTTATAACTCAGCTTATAAGTCATCTAATATTGCTTTGGGATTTTACCAATTGATTTATCGCTTTGGCAAGGTTCAAGGCAGTTTCATTATCTCCATGAACGCAAACTGTATGTGCTTTTATTGGAAGGATATTTCCAGAAATGGTTTTAACTTTTTCTTTGCGAATCATAAGCTCTAAGTGTTTCAAGACTTCATGTGTATCATGTAATACGGCATTGGGCTTTTTTCGGCTTACCAATTTTAAATTATCTTCATAGTTACGGTCTGCAAATATTTCATACCAAACTGGTATCCCTTCTTTTTGGGCGAGTTCTGCAATGACGGAGTTATAAGGAACATAAAGTAAAATTCCGGGGAAATGCTTTTTCATTATTTTGACCAATAAATGGGCTATTGGCTCATTTGTGGCCGATTCATTGTATAATGCACCATGGGCTTTAATATGGTGAAGTTGGCCATTTTGGTCGGTGAGCAAGTCTTTAAAGGTGAAAATTTGGTCGAGTATACTCATCTCTAATTCTTCAATAGAAATGTCCATCACTTCGCGTCCAAAATTTTCCGGGTCTGGATAGGAGGGGTGGGCACCAATGCTTACTTGGTGTTGCATAGCATATTTAATCGTTTTAATCATGCTATTTTCATTACCGGCATGCCCCCCGCAGGCAATATTACAACTGCTGATAAATTGCATTATAGCCGCATCAGCACTTGAGCCTTCTCCCAGGTCGCTGTTGATATCTATCCCCATAATTGCCATTTTTCTAAAACACTCATGATACTTTTAATTCCTAAAACCCAGGTAATGATCCAAATCCCAAAGCCTAAAATATTTAAAACGACCCCGTTTTTGTACTTATTCATTAACTTACGGTTATTGACAACCCATAGAATAAAGGTACTTAAAACTGGTAATAATATACCATTTGTCAGCTGAGCTATAGTGATTAATTCTACCGGTTTAATACCTAATGAAGCAAAAATTACACCTAAAAGAATAATTAAGCTAAAGGTCCACCTCATGGGGTTAGAGTTAAGGGCATTATTCCAACCGAAACACCCACAGATGACCAATGCGCCCGCTAAAGGAGCGGTAATGGAAGAGGTGATGCCAGCGGCAAAAAGGCCAATGCCCAAAAAATAAGGGGCGGCTTTGCCCAAAAGTGGTTCTAGGCTTTTTGCTAAGTCCAAAACAGAATCAATTTTCTCTGCACTGCCCAAGGAACCTGTAATTAAAATTGCAATTGAGACCAGACCTCCCAAACAGACTGAAATTACCGTGTCAATTTGAACATATTTTAAATCCTTACTTCCTGTCCATTTTTTTGTGACCAAGGCAGCATGTAAGAATAGATTATAAGGTACTACCGTAGTTCCGATCAAAGCTCCGATCGTTATAACATTATTGCTATTTATTCTTGGGACCAATCCTGCAATGAGTAGGTCCAGTTGGGGGGAACTCATGATTGCTGTCAGCAAAAATACTATACTCATTATAAGTACAATAAACACCATGAAAGTTTCTACCTTTCTATAACTGCCACTCATAAGTAAACACCAAGCCAAGAATCCGACTATCAATGGGTATGGAGAAAATGAACTGAATAATGGAAGCTTTTCAAAAACTCCCAAGCCTAATGTTGCCCCACTAATATTGCCCGCTTCATAGGCTGCATTGCCCATGACAATGGCCAATATTATGAAGATAAGAGAAGGTACTTTGATCCAACTGTGCTTGAATTCTTGCCTTATTATTTCTGGTAGGCCTTTTTGGTGGATAAGCCCAATCCTGGCAGACATTTCCTGAAGTAGGATGGTGGCAATAATAGACAATATGAGCGCCCAGATCAGATTGTAACCAAAATTTACTCCAGCAAGGGTACATACGGTAACTGTACCAGGCCCTATAAATGCAGCCATCACCAAAGTTCCTGGCCCCATGAATTTTTGTATAGTTCTTCTCAAGAAATAATCGATTTGTGTAAGAAAAGAGAAAATCTAAAATAATTGATTCCGTCGGGATAAGTAAAACTAATGTGCTTATTTAGTCTTTATCGCCAAATTGAGTGATTTCAAGTTATTTTAGGTAAAGGGGAGAAATTTTTGTTTTGTAAAAGTTTTTATGATTAATGGAACGACATGAATTGTCCCATTATTATAAAGTTGAGTATAGACTAATTCAAAGTATAGGTTTAATTTGCTGGTAAAAATCGGTCGGAATAAATGGAAATGATGCTTTTGGGCCTTTTGGCTTTGAATATTGTGATTACTTTGATTTTGCTTATCAAGCAATTTAGCTTGGCCAATGAGAAGAAATTTATAGAGGAAAAGTTAGCTGGCGTAAGATTGAGTTTGGAGCGGCAAATGGCAGAAAACCGTCAGGAGATTGGTCAGAACATCAATCAGCAATTTAAACATGTTTTTGATACATTAAGGGAGAATTCAAAAGACCAAAATGAGACTTTAAGGGACTTTGGTAAACTTTTTAGGGAAAATGTGCGGGAGTTCAATGAATTACAGCGAGAAAAATTTAGTGAACTGGAGAGAAGGCAGGAAAAAATGCTTTTGTCCACTGAATCCAGGTTGGAGAAAATGCGGGAGACAGTGGATGAAAAATTACAAAAAACCTTGGAAACTAGATTGGGGCAGTCCTTTGAGATAGTCAGCAAACAGCTCCAAGCAGTACAGAAAGGTCTAGGTGAGATGCAAAACCTGGCAACTGGCGTTGGAGATCTCAAGAGAGTATTGACCAATGTAAAGAGTAGGGGGGTTCTTGGTGAATATCAATTACAGAGCATTTTGGAAAATATACTAGCCCCTGATCAATATGTAAGTAATGCGGTAATGAAAAAGGGTTCGTCAGAAAGGGTAGAGTTTGCGGTGAGATTACCTGGTGCCAATAGTGATGAACCGGTATTCCTTCCTATTGACGCAAAGTTTCCTCAAGAAGCCTATCATAGATTATTGGAAGCTTACGACATTGGAGATAAGGGCTTAGTGGATGCTTGTAAGCAGGAGCTTATGCGGGCTGTGAAAAAATCAGCTCAGGATATCAGTCAGAAATATATTAATCCGCCCAATACTACTGATTTTGCTGTGATGTTTTTACCTATGGAGAGCTTGTATGCTGAGGTCATCAGGGATGGGGTTTTATCACAGCAATTACAAAAAGAATATAAAGTAGTGGTCACTGGCCCCACTACCTTGGCGGCGATGCTGAATAGTTTACAAATGGGCTTCAAGACATTGGCTATACAAAAGCGTAGCAGCGAGGTTTGGAAAGTGTTGGGTGCCGTGAAAACAGAGTTTGGTAAATTTGGTAATTTGATAGAAAAGGCCCAGAAAAAACTTAATGAGGCCAACCATGAATTGGATACTTTAGTGGGGACCAGGACAAGGGTGATTCAAAGAAAGTTAAGAGATGTGGAGGAATTACCAGAGTCCGAAGAAGGGAAATATTTAGATAAATAAAGGATCGCGTGGTAGTACAGAAATTTATATTAATGCAACTTAAACATACAACTTTAGGTCATTTCTGTCGTTTTTTAAATAAATGGCATTTAGTATGAAATTGAGAATTGGAATTAGCATTTTTCTTATAGGGGCTTTGACATTAGCCTGTAATCCGGTC
Source organism: Echinicola salinicaeni (assembly GCF_014280965.1). Taxonomy (GTDB): domain Bacteria; phylum Bacteroidota; class Bacteroidia; order Cytophagales; family Cyclobacteriaceae; genus Echinicola; species Echinicola salinicaeni. The sequence goes on along the minus strand of NZ_JACODZ010000005.1, from coordinate 198,996 downwards.
AAGGTTTACTTGGAAAAAAATGACGTAAAAGAGGATAGATCCTATAAAACCTTTGCTATAATTAATCAGTATGAAGGTAAAGATGCTTGGAATTCACCTACTTTGAATGGGAATTTAATTGATGATTTGGTGGAAGGAATGGAGGAGAGGGGCTTTGTGCAAGATAGTGAGCATCCTGATTTGATTTTGAGGTATAATACGCTTTTAAGTGATAGGGAAAAAGAAGTGCGCAGCAATAACTACGATGGTTTGTATCCTTACGGAATGTATTCTCCGATGTACCGATACCCCTATAGAATGGGATACCCCTATTGGCCAAGTCAAACAGAAATAGAGAAGTATAATTTGGGTGAAGTACTGATTGATTTTATTGATCCCAAAGCAGATGAAATTATTTTAAGGATCAGTGCAGTAGGAGAGGTCAATAATATCAAGCAAAAGACCAAAAATATAGGAGTGTCAGTGGACAAAATTCTATATGAGTTTTCTAAGTATATGTCCAGTGATAGCTGATATAAACTGGATGAGCGCAAAGAGTCACTTGATAGTTTTATAAGTGACTTTTTTTAATTTTATACCCATGTTAATTAAAAGGATATATAAAAAGTGATACATATAAATCCAGTAAAATTCCATTTGTAAAGGAATAATGACCAACCAAATAATCTGTATGAGCTATTTTTGTCAGTGATTGATGTTAAATATGTCAGGCAGGACTATATCTGATTCTTAATAGTTTTTCTAAACCAAAGCAGTAATGTTTAATTATGATAATAGGACCTTTAGGTCAATTAGCAATAGCGATAACGGGGAAGTTTCTTCAGAGACAGTTTTTCATTATTCTCAAGAGGGAGAAATCCTAACAGCACGTTATTCAGGAGGTGAAATTGTCAAGGGGCATTTGATCGGGAAAGTAGATCAAAACGGGGTGATTAATATGCGTTACCATCATATAAACCAAGCAGGAGAATTAATGACGGGAAAGTGTATTTCCACTCCTGAAATGATGGGGAATGGGAAATTAAGGCTTCATGAATCATGGGAGTGGACTTCTGGAGATTTATCAAAAGGGACATCAATGATCGTAGAAGAGTAACTTTAGAATGTGATTCAGTGTGTTTTATTCCTTATAAGTCAGCGGACTAATTGTGTTGAGTTGGGCTAGCTGAGTTTTGAAGGCTGGTTTTTCAACTAAAAATTAATTTGCAATTTTGTCTTTGCAGGTTAAAACACCTTATATTTACGCCCATGGCCATGAATATTGTGATCGCTGGAGCTGGTGATATGGGATTCCATCTCGCTGAGTCTTTGAGCTATGAAAATAAAGACATTACCTTAATTGATACCGATAAGGATATACTGGAGAATGTTGCTTCCAGACTGGATGTGCTGACAGTGATGGGGGATTCTGCTTCCATTGATGTTTTGCAAAACGCGAATGTCAAAGAGGCTCATATGGTTATGGCGGTAACGACCTCCGAGAAAACCAATATAGTTACAGCTATGTTGGCCAAGCAGCTTGGGGCAAAGCGGGTCATTGCCAGGGTAAGAAATCATGATTACCTATTAGAGGAAAACGTAGCTTATTTTCATAATCTAGGCATTGATAATATTATTTCTCCTACTATGCTGTGTAGTGGGGAAATCCACCGCATGATTAAGAATTCGACTTTCTCTGATATTTTTGATTTTGAGGAAGGAAAACTGAATGTGGTGGGAATCATTTTGAACCAATATTCCGCTTTGGTCAATAAAAAATTATCCGAGACCCGGGCTATGCCGATTTTTGAGGATATTAGGATCATTGCCATTGTCAGGGATCAGATGACCATTATTCCAAAAGGAACTACAGTATTGAGGAATAATGACCATGTTTATTTTATCTCCAATAAAAAAGCGAATGACTCCATTATCCAATTGATGGACCAGAGAGAAATTAGTATAAAAAATGTGATGATTATTGGTGGGGATGACCTAGCTTTTACTTCAGCACTTAAGTTGGAGCCAGAATATAGGGTGACCTTGATCCATAAAGATAAAGAGCGCTGCAAATGGTTGTCAGAAAGGTTGGATACTTCTTTGGTCATTCATGGGGATTATAAGAATATAGAATTGCTGATAGAAGAGGGGCTGGAGGAAATGCAGGCCTTTTTAGCCTTGACAGAAAGTTCCGAGACTAATATTATTACTAGTTTGAGTGCCAAAAACCACGGGGTATACAAAACTATCGCTCATGTGGATACCCGAGAATATATCCATATTTCACATAGTATCGGGGTAGACTCTCTTATCAATAAAAAGTTGGTGGCAGCTAACCAGATTACCAGGTACCTGAGGAAAGGCAAAGTGGAGGCTATTTCGGGTATTTATGGAGTAGACGCCGAATTTATACAATATGTGATCTCAAAAAATAACCGATTAACTAAAAAGCAACTTCGTGAATTACATTTTCCTGAAACGGCTATCGTAGCAGGTGTAATCAGAGGGGAGGAAGTTTTTATACCGGATGGAGATTTTCAACTTCAAATGAATGATAAAGCCATTGTTTTAGCATTGCCATCTGCCAAATCCAGTTTGGAAAAATTATTTAACTGATACGATGATCCATTATAAGGCTATTGGAAAAATCATGGGAGGCTTATTAATGCTGTTGGGCTTATTGATGCTCCCTGGGATTGGCTTTAGTTATTATTTTAAAAGTGGGGACCAGATGCCCCTGATTTATTCGGCTTTTGTCTCCATGGCCATGGGGGCTATTTTCTTTTTCTCTTTTTCCAAACAAGATCAGAATATTCGTAAGCGAGAAGGCTATTTGATAGTAGGCCTAAGTTGGGTTTTTATGTCTTTATTCGGGATGCTTCCCTATTTGGTAAGTGGGACAATCCCTAATATTCCTGATGCCATATTTGAGACTGTTTCAGGCTTGACCACAACAGGGGCGTCTATTTTAAATGATATAGAGGCCCTGCCTAAGGGGATTTTGTTTTGGCGAAGTATGACCCAGTGGATAGGTGGTTTGGGAATTATTGTGCTGACTGTGGCCATATTTCCACTATTGGGGATTGGGGGAATTGAGCTGTTTGTGGCGGAATCTCCAGGCCCCACATCAGATAAACTGCATCCTAGAATCAGGGAAACTGCGAAGAGGTTATGGTATGTTTATGTTGGGCTCACCATCCTATGTACAGTACTGTATTATTTAGGTGGCATGACCTTTTACGATGCCATAAATCATGCTTTGACTACTTTGGCTACTGGTGGGTTTTCCACTAAGAATGCCAGTATGGCCTTTTATGAATCTTCCTTTATCCAATATGTGGCAATAATTTTCATGTTGCTTGCTGGTACCAACTTTACGATAATTTACTTTGGGTTGATGGGTAAGTTTGATAAGGTTTGGAAAAGCGATGAATTCAAAGCTTATGTTTTGGTGGTGGCGTTAATTATAGCTGCTTTAACCATCCCTGTTTATCTTTTTTCTGGTGAAGGACCAGAGAAAGCATTTAGGGATACCGCTTTCCAGGTTTCATCTTTACTGACCACTACAGGGTATGTTACTGCTGATTATACCAGTTATGGCCATGGGCTGACCATTTTATTCTTTTTGATTTTGTTTATTGGAGGTTGTGCAGGGTCTACAGCAGGAGGGATTAAGTTTATCCGACATTTGACGTTCTTTAAAAATACCCTTTTGGAATTTAAGCGCATTGTACACCCAAGGGCGGTAGTACCTTTAAAAATAAATGGAGATAGGGTTACAGGGAAGATCATTACTCATATCATGAACTTTTTATTGATATATCTAATGGTTTTTGTTCTAGGAAGTGTAGCACTTTCAGTTTTGGGTTATGATATGTTGACCAGTTTTGGGGCCATAGCCACTTGTTTGGGAAATGTGGGGCCTGCAATAGGTGATGTTGGGCCCTTAAATAATTTTGCTTTTTTTGACCCTGTAGCTAAATTGTTCTTGTCCTTTATCATGCTTTTGGGTAGGTTAGAGCTTTATACTATATTAATTTTATTTACACCATATTTCTGGCGAACTAATTAGAGCTTTAGTTTCGTGTAGATGGTGGGAGTACTTCAGTTGATTTAGATTGAGTAATTGTTTTTCAAAAAGAATTGTAGACCATGGGTATTCAATATCAAATAATATCGGTTTTCACAGATCAAAAAAGAGGCTTTAAGGGGAATCCTTCCGCAGTAATTTTTTTGGACCAGGATCTTTCGGATATTGATTTACAAAGGATCGCGACGAGTTTGGACCAGCCAGCGACTACTTTCCTTTGGGAAATCCCTAAGAAGGGGGAATATAAGATTAGGTGGTTTGCACCAAGTGCTGAGATAGGCTTGTGTGGTCATGGTACTGCAGCCGCAGCAGCCTTTCTAAATCAAAAGACTGGTCAAAATGGACCTTTTAAGTTGCATTATGCGGAAGGGATCGTGGCAGGACATGTCAATGAAGATCAAACCATCAGTATTTCCATAAATGCCATTCCGGTTCAGGAGAAATTAGAAAGTGTTCCCGAAGCAATTTTAAACGGCTTAGGAGTTCCCGTATTGGAGATGTACAAGACGGCCAATAAGCATATTATTCTTACGGATTCTGAGCAAAACGTCAAACAGATGAATCCAGATTTTGAACAACTGAGGGAAAGTGAAATCTTTGGTTACGCAGTTACTGCAAAAGGTGATGAAGTGGATTTTGTAAGTAGGACCATCGTTCCGCATACAACGGTTTTGGAGGACAGTGCTACAGGTTCCTCACATGCCATGTTGGTGCCTTTTTGGGCAGAACGATTGAAGAAAGAACATTTTAGAGCTATTCAACTTAGTCCTAGAGGGGGGACGTTTTTAGGAGAATTGAAAGCCGGTGTAGTAAAGTTATGTGGTGAGTATGTGATGGAGGAAAAAGGTAAAATCAGCATCTGAAAAAATAATTAGCTAGATTTTGATATGGAAAAGGGGCAATCTAATGCCCCCTTTTATCTGATTTTACAACTAGATCATTTAGCTGCTTTTTCTTCCTTTTCAATGGATTTTACTTCTTTTTCAGAAACCATCTTTTTTGATTCATTCCCCCAATTATTGAGGATATAATTCATTACATCAGCTACCTCATCATCGTATAATCCCAAGTTGGCCATGGTATTATTATAGGTCTTTTTGTTGACAGTGATTTCTCCATTCATTCCAAACTTTACTGCTCGAATGCTCTGTTCACGGTTTTTTAACAAAAAGTCAGAATTAGCCAAAGGAGGGAAGGTGCCTGGCACTCCTTTACCATCAGCCATATGACAAGTGATACAATAATCTTTGTAGACTTCCTGACCTCTTTTTATGCTTGCCTTAAGCGCGTCGTCTTGATCACCAAAAGTAAATGCTGTCCAACCTAAGTATGTTCCTATTACAGTGGTGATTATCGATATTTTAATCATAAACGCTTATTTGTTTGGAATGATTTTAACAATACCCTTTCCGCCAATAGCAGCATAAATATGGTTATCAGGGCCTATTTTTACATTTCTTAGCCTACCCAATCCATCTAATAACTTGGTTCTGCTGACTACTTTTTTACCTTCCATTTCCAATAATTCGAGGTATTGGAATTTTAAGGATCCTACTAAGACACTTCCAGCCCAGTCAGGGTAAGTTTCTTCTGGCACTATCGCGAAACCTGATGGGGCAATGGAAGGAACCCAATAGTAAATAGGTTGCTCCATTCCTTCTTTGCTAGTGTCTTCAGTAAGCATGGAATCGTCATAGTTGATGCCATAACTTACCAATGGCCAACCGAAGTTACCTCCTTTTTTTACAATATTGATTTCATCACCGCCTTGTGGGCCATGTTCATTCACCCATATTTCCTTATATTTTGGGTGGAAAAGCATCCCTTGTGGGTTTCTATGCCCATAGGAATAAATAGCTTTTTTTGCATCGGGTTCATTTACGAATGGATTGTCTTTTGGAATGCTACCATCGTCATGAAGTCGGTAAATTTTTCCGTTGTCCCTGGAAATATCTTGCGGGTTATTGTCCCTGTCTCCTCTATCTCCAGCGGAAAAATAAAGGTATCCCTGATCATCGAAAGCGAGTCTGGATCCAAAATGTTGTCCTTTTCTGGTATTAGGGCCAGCTTTGTAGATAGTTTCATGGTCAGAAAGTTCGGTGCCATTGAATTTTGCTCTTATCACGGCCGTATTGGCACCTTCTTCTTCTCCTTCCGATGAAGCAGCGGTGAAGTATACCCAGTTGTTATTTTCGAAATCAGGATGTAGGATAATGTCCAATAGTCCTCCCTGGCCTCTTGAAGATACCTCAGGAGCATTTTTTACTTCTGTTTTTTCACCGTCTTTCACTAGGAAAAGAGTCCCCGCCTTTTCAGAGACCAAGATGCTTCCATCCGGCAAGAAGTCCATTCCCCATGGATCATCAAATCCTTCAACTATTGTTTCTACTGTATAATTTTTTGGATCTTCAGCTACTTTGGGTGTATTCACGCTGATTCCTGGTCTGTTATCTTTTTCCTGTGCGCAGGAGCTGCCCGCTATTAAACTAAACGAGAATAATGTTAAAGCGCATTTTAAATGCATGCTGGTTTTAAATTTCATAATAAATAGGCTTATTATTATAATAGGTTTTGTGAATTTGATTTTCTTCCTGAAAGAAATTGTAAAATTATATTTTACAGTTCCTTAATGGTTTTAGCAAATTTGATGCTAAATATAAGCAATAACCAAGTCAATTGAATGGTTAATCAGGCCAAGATTTTAATTTACTTAAAATGGATATAATAATTTTAGTTTTAACATGAATCAGAAATATCCATATTGTATATTTAATATAGACTAATTATTATCTGACCGGAAAATTAGCAATATGAATAGAGTTATTAATAGAATTGTTTTCGCAATGATGCTATCCCTATGGGTAGTTTTTACGGGTTGTAGCCAATTAACGGAGTCCATTTATACAGATAATGTGTTGGAATATGATCTCAATACTATCAGTACGGAATATGGATATACTGGTAAGGCAATATTTAAGGAATATACAGATGGGAGCGGTTTACAGCTTACCCTGATTCTGGAGGGAGAAGCAGATAATAAGGCTTATTTCTTTCCCGCACACTTACATAGGGGAACTTATGGTGATGTGGAAGTTCCTATGTTGGAAAAATTAAATCCAGTGGATATTAGACCATTGAGGAGTGTGACCATCTTAAAAGGCTATACATATGAGGATTTAAAGGAACTTGATGGACATATAAAGGTTCATTTAGCTGAAGAAGGGCCTGATTATAATACTATTTTAGTCGCCGGAAATGTAGGGGCTAATGCAGTGCAGGAATGATCATCTATTTAAAAAGATGGATATAAAAGAAAATCGGCCGCGAGTATAGCATTCGCGGCCGATTTTCTTGGTTGCCTTAACTTTTTGGCTTAGAAAGTCACATTAAATGTTAGGTCAAGATCTGATTCCCCTCCAGCTTGCACATAATCTTCCCAGTGAGGATTGTCTGCACCTTCATAGGATTTGTCCAAGTCATGTCTGAGAACAACTCTTATTTCACCAGAGTTACTTGTTGAATTATCATCAATATTAACAATACCAGTTAGTCCCACTGGCTGGCCATTCATGTCTGTATCATCATAGCTATACTCCATAAATGAGCTGGCGCCTACAAATGCTGATCCTAAAAAGTAGAATTGGTGCTCTTCACCTTCTTCTTCAATTTCTTCTGTGATATCCTCGTTGGCTATACCGTTATAGGCTGTGATTTCCATGCGATAACTCTTTCCACTTTCTAAGCCAGTGATCGTTTCGATTTGTATGGTCCCACCCAAGGAAAGGCCTCCTTCAGCTGATGCTAAGAAATCCATAGATGTACCAATATTGTTTCCGGATTCATCTACTTCAGTGAATGTAAGGGTTACATCAGTAATTACTTCCTGGTCCAATTCAGGGACGGGATCATCTTTGCCACAGGATACCAATGTAAACGTTAGTCCTAGTAAAAAGGTAAAGGACAATAGCTTTGTTTTAGTTTTCATAAATAATGTGGTTTTATTTTATTAGAATTTATATTTTAATTTCACGGAAATGTTTCGGCCCATTTGGTGACTGAAGTATCTGAATCTGTCCATGTAATCTTTGTATTCTTTATTTAGGAGATTATCTACAGATAAATTGGCTTTTAGACTAGTTTTTTCCTTTTCAAACAACAAACTGCTGAGGCTAATATTCCACAAATTATATCCAGATGGTGCTGGCGCCAAGTCAAAGTCCGGCTCCCTTTTTTGACGGAAAACAGAAAGATTGCTTAGACTCAGTTTATTATTGCTTAGACTACTAATTTTAGGTAATTCATAGCTAATCCCAGTTTCAATCCTGTCTGCTGGAATAAAGGGGAGATAGTTTTTATCGATTAAATTCTTTGCCCGAACCATGGAGCCTTTTAGAAACCATGAGATCCCACTGTCGTGTTGGTAAACTGAGCTTAAGTCCATTCCCCAAAGTCCAGCATCGGTTTGGAGGTATTCATAAATATTGAAGGTTCCTCGAAGAGACACATATTTCTCTCCTGTGGGATTGAGATAGATATAGTTGTTGATTTTATGATAATATCCAGTCCATTCAATATCCCAATTCCCCTTATTGAAGTTCAGGGTATTGACCCACTTGATGGCCTGTTCACTGACAAAGTCAGGATTCCCAATCTCCACAGCAGCTGCTCCATGGTGAAGACCTTCACTAAATTGCTCATTGATATTGGGAGGTCTCCAAGCTGATCCAATATTGGAAGTTAGCAACCAGTTACTATTAAAACTATAGGCTGCCCCAATAGAAGCTGTAAAGTTTTTAAAGGTATAATCCCTTTCTTCCAATTCACCATCTTTATATCTGGCAGCATCTACATACCTGAAGTCATAGCGAGCACCTGCTTCCAGTTCCAAGTTTCCACTGGTGTATTTTTCAATGGCAAATGCCCCTAAATTGATCAAATCATAATTGGGAATAAGAGGAGTTACTCCTGTTCCCGGAATATTATTATTGGCTTGTTGGAGCACATTGATGCCAATAGAGCCATTCCAAGATTTGGCACTTGGATGCTCGTAGGAAAGATTGAGGGTATTGGTGAATAATTCTAGGTCCAGTGCAGCCCTGTCATTAAGTGCTCCACGTCTTTTATCAAATTCCTGTCTGTTGTTTTGCTGAAAGGCATATTCTAAATTGAAAACCCCATCGTTTTTTAAATGATAATGGCCTTTTGCTTTGAGTAAATGGTGAACTACTTCCTGTCTAGGATTGACGATGTCATATGTAAAGTCGGGATTACTAAATGGTCGCCCATTGGCGATCAGCTCATTTAAATCTGATGAATTCCCAGTGTGAGAATCACTCAAAATACCAATTGTAGTGGAGAACCTACTGTAAAATAGATCTACACCTATGCTTTTTGAGTTATATCCTATGGCGCCTGAAAAATTGAGTTCACGCATGCCTGTGTTATCCTGAAAATAATTCGGGGATTTGATGTTTCCCCCAGCACGACTTGAAGCTTGGAATCTATAGCCTAGTCCTTGCCACTTTTTACTACCACCTTCTAAACTTAAGGCTGCAGCCCCTGAGCGTCCATTTGTGTTACCTATTAGGTTGACCGTGCCTTTTAGGCCTGATTTTACTGGTAGTTTTGGAGGACTGACCAAGATTACTCCACCCATAGCTTCAGGACCAAACCTTACTGATTCTGCACCTTTTACCACTGAAATATCTTCTGCCATGAAAGGATCGATTTCAGGAGCATGCTCTCCACCCCATTGTTGGCCCTCTTGTCTGATACCGTTATTTAGAATCATGATTCTATTACTGTGCATTCCATGAATAACAGGTTTTGCAATATTGGCACCGGTGGAATAGGTGGTCACACCAGATAAAGATTTAATGGTTTCTCCCAAGTTTTTACCCCGGTTTTCATCAAGCAAATCTTTTCCTAAGTTATTTACAGCATTCATGGTATTTACAGCATCCTTGTGCCCGATGATTTCTATACCATCAATCGTATATTCCTTTTGATTCAAGCGAATAGTGAGATTGACATTGTCATGGACGTTGAGTGGGAGCATTTGGGCCTCATATCCCATGGATTCGACTTTGAGTTCGAAATGTCCTTCACAAAGGTCGTTAATCCTAAAATTTCCATTTTGGTCTGATAAAGTGCCTTTATTAAGCTCGTTTACCCATATATAGGCATTGGCCACAGCTTCGTTACTTTCGCTGTCTAATACCTTTCCTCTTAGGATAAAGTAGCATTTTTCCTGAGCCCATATATTTGAACTCAAAAGTAATAAGGTGAATAAAAGTGAGCTTAGTTTTAACTTGTCCATTATTGATGGCAAATATAATGCAATATTGTTGCTTTTATAGTTTTATTGCAACTTTGTTTCATTAATAAACTTTTAATTGGAGGGAAAAAGTTCAGGGCAGTGGTGAAATAATCAGAATATGAAAATAAAAAAAACGTACAGCTCACTGAAACTGTACGTTTTTGAATATATAGTTACTGAAGTATGGATCAATCATATTGCGGTTGATTCCCGCCAAATGCTCTTAGGTTATAAGTTAAGGTAAGCATAAAGAATTGTTTGAGCACATCTGTCCTTACATTTTCTATATAGACATCAGTGATATTTCTTTCAATACTTGTGTTCTGGTTCAATAAATCGAAAACAGTCATTTTTAATTCCAGATTTTCAGAAGGAGGGAACCTATAACCAAAGTCCGCATTCATCAACCAAATGGACTGATCAAATTCATCACCTAAGCCTGCATAAAGCTGGTTGTTTACATTTGTGCTGATAAAAAATCCTTTCCAGAAATTCCAATATAGGTCCAAACGGGTGCTTTGAGAATAGTAATTTGAGTTTCGGTCCGATTGTAAGGTACTTCTTACCACATTATAATTTGCGCTAGTTCCCAGGTTAAAGTCTAATTTTTCACCAAAGTTGCTAGTAATGGACAGGCCTTGTCCCATGCCGAGGTTGTGGTTGGTATTGAGCTGTTCATTAATTAAGCCCGGCTGATTAGAGTAGCTGAACCTTGTATCCAGGTTCAAGTTACTTTTCATAAAACCCAATGGGAATCCAAAAGAAATGCTAGTTCTTGCATCATAGGCATTATCAAGGTTAACTGGTCTCCTTAGTTGGCCGCCTTGTCTCAATAATACTTCATCGTTAATAAGTGTATCTTGTGTTGCAATAAAGGTGCTTGTTCCCATATAGTTTTTCCTCACACGGCCGGAAAAGTACATAAAGAATGATTTGGAGTTTTCCAGGTTGATTTTTCTTATCCTAGTAAAGATCCTGTGTTCATACTCTTGTTCCAAATTTGGATTTCCCATAGAGATGGAAAGCGGGTTGCTATTATTGATCACATCCTGTAACTGGTTTACAGATGGGGCATCTGTATCCGTTCGATAACCAAACCTAATATTAGTTTGCTTATTGGGTTCATAGGTGACATACACCCTTGGGATGAAATTTTTGAAGTTCCTTTGGGTATTTTCGAAGCCTGGAAAAAGTCGGTCACTGTTAAGGTCGGCTATTTGGTAAACAAAGGAAGAGTAAATTCTTAATTCCTCACCAGCATATTGATAGCCGAGGTTCATCTCATGATGACGATAGCCGTTATCAAATTCATTACTAAGAGTACTGTCTTTTTCAAAATTAAAAGATTCCATTTCCCTTTTGCTTACATCTCTATCACTCAGTCCGCTGTCATCTCTTAATTCATATTCCAGCCTCAATTGAGAGTTTTCCCCGATAGGTTCTGTATATACTATCTCACCTTCAAATCTATTGGAATTTGAAGTGCTATTGGTTCTCTGAATCAGGCTATCCAAGTTTTCATTTTGGTAATTCCTATTGGCAGAGATCAATAAGGATTCACTATTGTTTTTTCTATATCGGGATTCGATCGTGGTAGAAATTGTCCTGCCCGGTTTGTTAAATTTATATCGATAGGTTAAGTCATTATCTATTCTTAGTCCATCACTATTAGAGGTAGTCAAGTTGGCTGTTTCACTGATAGGAGTGGACTGGTCATAGAGGTTTCTTGCCAATAGACTATTTACTGCATCTGATTTTTGGTATGAAAATCTAGGTCTCCAAATAACCGCATGTTTATCTGAGATGTCATATTCCAATTTAAAGGTCATTCTATGCGTTTGACTGTTGTTTTTGTCCAACCTTTCCTCATTATAAAATTGGAGACTATCACTAGGCAATATGTATTCACGACTGGAAGTCCTATTTAAGGTGTTTTTACTATCATTAAAGAAATAGTTACCAGAGATCTTTGCTTTTCCATTGTCGAATTTATCTGTGAAATTGGTACCGACAGCATTGGTCTTCGTAATACCAGGCAGTGATCTGACCGTAAGGTCATCACTATCCCTTCTTCCCCAGCCACGGTTATTGCCAGATCCGAAAGCACCGGTAAGATCATCAGCGGAAAAATTCTGCTGGTTGATATTATTACTCAAACCCAGGATAGAAAGTCTTTGTGCTCCTTCAAAAAAATGTATGGCTCCTCCAGCTAGGTAATTATCGTCAGTACCATATCCAGCAAAGAGTTGTCCGAACTTCCCGCCTCTTCGGTCTTTTTTAGTGATGATATTGATGGTTTTTATGGTTTCTCCATCATCAAAACCAGTAAGTTTTGCTTGGTCACTTTTCTGGTCCAAAAACTCAATTTTGTCAATTACCTCAACTGGCAGATTTTGCATGGCCATAGCAGGATCATCTCCAAAGAAAGGTTCTCCATCTACTAAAACTCGGCCGACGGTTTCGCCCTGAACTTCTATAGTTCCCCCTCTCATATTGACTCCGGGCATTTTGCGAATCAATTCACCGGCACTAGCTTGTGAACGCGTTTTATACGCATTGGCGTTGAAAGAAACGGTGTCACCTTTTACTTCACCGGTCATGATTTGGCCTTTGACCTCAACTTCTTGAAGCTGCGTGGCATCTTGGCCTAAAACAATGGTTCCAAGATCATTGCCCTGAAAATTGGCGTATGTTTTTTTTAAGGTTTCAAAACCAATGAAACTAACTTCAAGAATGAAGGTTGATATAGCTGGTTTGGCTATTTGAAAATCCCCATTTTCATCAGAGTAGGTGTTGCTTAATGTTTCATTTTCGGTATTCTTGACAAATATATAAGCGCCAGGAAGAGTTTCTTCACTTTGTTGGTCAATGATTCTACCCTTCAGGGTTTCTTGCGCCCGTAGATTTCCCCACAAGGTTAGATTTATCATTAAAAAAATTAGGTAAAATTTGTTCATACTACTGGTGTTCAGTTTTTTATGGTTAAAGGAATATTACGTGCGTATTATATTAGACTACAAAATTAGACAAAGGTTTTCCCTACACTTATGATATTCTATGAGTGGAAACAAATTCAGTTAAGCGGGGTATTTTATGGTTGGGTACCATACCGTTTGACAAATAAAGTTTTTAGGATTTTTATGATCTTCCATGTTTGCTAAATCGGTTGATTATTAGTTTTTATATTTTTGGGCCTTTACAAATGGTTGTATGAGGTTGATTTCCGTTTAATTTTAGTTAAATTGTTCTGTACTGTTTTGATTATTAATTGTTTAAAAGTTAGAAGATGAGAAAGTATTTATTAAAAGTAATGATGAGACCAGCTGTGGTTTTATCGGTTTGTCTGGGAACCATTCTAACTTCATGTCAGGAAGTGGAAGAGGGTACTGTTTCTGCGCCAGTAGATCAATCAGCTGATATTAATGGCACAGTGATACCGGGAAAGTATATTGTGGTTTTAAATGACCATAAAATTAACTTTAGAAGGAAAGGTAATTATGAAGATATACAAGCCGCAATGAGGAAGGAGGTTGCGACCATGCTATCGGATTTCCGAGTGGCTCCTGAAAGTATTGATAGGGTCTTCAGTGCTGCGCTAGAAGGATTTGCGGTAGCATTAACTGATCAGCAACTCAATCTTCTAAGCAGTGATAGTCGGGTTAAATTTATTGAGCAAGACCGGGTTATTGCTTTGGCCCCACCTCCAGGTAAAGGCCCCGGAAATGGCGGTGGAGGAGGAGATAGCGAGCCTGCTGGAGAAACTGTTCCTTATGGAATTGATAGAGTAGGAGGAGCTTTTGACTATTCAGGAAGCAATGTGGCCTACGTCATTGATACCGGAATAGATTTGGATCATCCGGATTTGAATGTGGATGCTTCCAAGGGATTTAATGCTTTTAATACAGGAAAAGATGGCAAATCTTTAGATGATGGGAATGGACATGGTTCCCATGTGGCAGGGACAATTGCCGCGATCAATAATGATATTGGTGTGATAGGAGTGGCTGCTGGTGCAACAGTGGTTCCTGTGAAAGTCTTGGATTCGAGAGGTTCAGGTTCTTATTCTGGTGTAATCGCTGGAGTGGATTTTGTTAAGGCAAATGGCAGTAATGGAGATGTGGCCAATATGAGTTTGGGAGGTCCTGTTTCCAATGCTTTGGACCAAGCGGTACAGGATGCGGCAGCTTCTGGTATTAAATTCAGTCTGGCAGCAGGTAATGAAGGTGAAAATGCCAATGGACATTCTCCTGCAAGAGCAAATGGTTCAAATATTTATACTGTTTCAGCCATGGACAAAAATGATAACTTTGCCTATTTTTCCAATTTTGCCAATCCTCCAGTAGATTACTGTGCCCCAGGTGTATCCATTGAGTCAACTTGGAAAAATGGAGGGTATAATACGATTAGTGGGACTTCCATGGCAGCTCCGCATGTAGCAGGAATCCTGTTACTGGGAAATATCCAAAGCAGTGGGACCGTAAATGGCGACCCTGATGGGGACCCTGATCCAATTGCATCTCACTAAGATGACTTTTAGATAAAAAAATATTAGCCTCCTGATTGATTCGGGAGGCTTTTTTATATCTCTCCTAATCGGATTTTCTTTTTCAGCTCTATCAATAAATATTCTAAACCATTTACGCGAATTTCATACATGGTGTTTAGCCACATGCCCAATTTCCCTTCAGGAAATCCTTTTCTATACATCCAAACCAAATAATGCTCAGGGATATCACAAATAAGCCTTCCCTTATACTTTCCAAAAGGCATTTTTTTTGTTACTAAATCAAGCAGGATTTCTTTTTGCATAGACGAAGATATCTGAAAAACGTATTAACTTTAAATTCCTAGGAATACATTTTGTTATTTAATTTATAACTATCTGTAAAGTAGTAGCTAAATCAAGTCCATGAATCTTCGTCTTAGTAAGTATTGTCTTGCCTTTTCAATCAGTTTTTTAGCCCTTTTATCCGTGCAGGCTCAGAAACTGCAAGGTAGCTGGAAAGGAGAGCTCAGTATTATGGCCAGAAAACTCCCTTTAGTGTTTCATTTTGAGCAGGAGGCAGGTGAATGGATGGGAAGTATGGACAGCCCTTCTCAGGGGGCAAAAGGACTTGCTGCAGATAAGGTGTTATATTCGTTCCCCATGGTCACTGTGGAGTTGGAAAAATTTAAAATCACCTATGAGGGGGTATTGATGAATGATACCATCAAAGGTACTTTTAGCCAATCTGGAGTAGAGATCCCTTTGGATTTGATCAGGATGGAAGAGGGAGAACTGCTTGGGACGTCAAAGCCGCAGGAACCCCAAGAACCCTTTGATTATGATATTATTGAAACCAGTTTCCAAAATTTGAAAGCAGGTATAAAGTTAAAAGGTACCATTACCAAGCCCAAAGGGATGGGCCCCTTTCCTGCTGTCGTTTTGGTCAGTGGTTCTGGAGAGCAAAACAGGAATGGAGAAATATTTGGCCATAAGCCATTTTTGGTCATTGCTGATTATTTGACCAAGAATGGAATAGCCGTCTTGAGATATGATGAACGGGGAGTAGGAGAGTCGGAGGGCGATTTTGCTGAAGCCAATAGCTTTGATTTTGAAAAAGACGCTGAGGTAGCCTTGAATCATTTGAAGAAATTTCCTTTTGTTAATCAATTAAAGAGTGGAGTGATCGGGCATAGTGAAGGAGGAATGATTGCCTGGATAATGGCTGCGGAAACCAAAGGAATGAGCTTTGCTGTTTCTTTAGCTGGCCCCACTGTTCCTATTTCTGAACTGATGATGCAACAAAGTCAGGATGTATTAGAATCCTATGGGGCTTCAGAGGAGTTGATTGGAGAACAGCGAAAAATCAACGAAGTACTTTATAGGGTTTTTGAAGAAACAGAAGATTTTGATGATTTAAAAGGGAATTTGACAGGAGCACTAAAGTCTCATCTACAAGAGGTGAATAAAATGGATTCCCTGAGTCAAGAACAAATCCGGGAATTGGAGGATGCCTACAGTCAAATGGTATCCCCATGGTATTTTAATTTTATGAAATTTGATCCAGAACCATATATTAGTCAGACTAAGATGCCTGTATTGGCATTATTTGCAGAAAAGGATATACAGGTAAATGGTCGCATCAATTATCAATCTTTGGAAGAAATTAAAAAGGTGGAAGTATTGGAAAATATTAGCCTTAAAATATATCCTGGTTTAAATCACTTGTTCCAAACAGCTGAAACAGGAGCCATTGATGAATATGCCCAAATAGAGGAAACCTTTAATGAAGAAGTATTGGCAGATATAGTGGCTTGGATCGAGGCCCTTTAGTAATGAAATGAATTGCTAATTCTAATGTCTATGTCGGATTTTACTGAAAAGTTGGAGGTTTTGGGAGTGGATTCTTGCAATAAATTCAATTTTGTATCAAGAAAAGTGAAAAACTTTAGCTGGAGGCTAGATTAATGAAGCCTTAATTTCCTTCCTAAATATTAATTCAATAAATTTGGCATAGTTAAAAACAGGCGTCCAAAGCTAAAGTACTGCAGGAAGCATTTAGCATTTTTGCAAACCATGTCATTGGAATTTGGATGCTGTAATCATAAGTCGAAAATAACAACATAATTTTACCTATTAACCTTACTAAAAATGACAAAGATTAAAGTAGGAATTAACGGATTCGGAAGAATTGGTAGACTGGTTTTCCGCGCTGCCCAAGAAAGAGATGATATTCAGATTGTGGGTATCAATGACCTAGTTGACGTAGATTACATGGCTTACATGTTAAAGTATGACTCTACTCACGGGATCTTCAAGGGAGACGTAGAAGTTAAGGATGGCCAGTTGGTGGTTAACGGTAATGCAATCCGTGTAACTGCTGAGAGAAATCCTGCTGACCTTAAGTGGTCTGATGTTGGTGCTGAATATGTAGTTGAATCTACTGGTCTTTTCTTGACTAAGGATTCTGCAAAAGGTCACATCGAAGCTGGTGCTAAGAAAGTGATCATGTCTGCTCCTTCTAAGGATGACACTCCTATGTTCGTAATGGGTGTAAACGAATCTTCTTACACTTCAGATATGCAGTTCGTTTCTAACGCTTCTTGTACTACCAACTGTCTTGCTCCATTGGCTAAAGTAGTGAATGACAACTGGGGTATTGAAGAAGGTTTGATGACTACTGTACACGCAACTACTGCTACTCAGAAAACTGTTGACGGTCCTTCTGTGAAAGACTGGAGAGGTGGACGTGGCGCAGGTCAAAACATCATCCCTTCATCTACAGGTGCTGCTAAAGCAGTAGGAAAAGTAATTCCTGAATTGAATGGTAAATTGACTGGTATGGCGTTTAGAGTACCAACTCCTGACGTCTCTGTAGTTGACCTTACTGTTAAATTGAAAAAAGGAGCTACTTACGAAGAGATCTGTGCTAAAATGAAAGAAGCTGCAGATGGTGAATTGAAAGGTATCTTGGGTTACACTGAAGACGCAGTTGTTTCTAATGACTTCATCGGTGACGCTAGAACTTCTATCTTCGATGCAGGTGCCGGTATCCAGCTGAGCGACAAATTCGTGAAATTGGTGTCTTGGTATGACAATGAGTGGGGTTACTCTAATAAAGTTGTTGACCTAGTAGCTTATATCGCTAGCAAATAAGAGGTGATTTAACCTTGAACATATAAAAGCCAGCTTGATTGATTTCGAGCTGGCTTATTTTATTTCTATGATATAAGAAGTCATAGCCTTAATTATCTTGCCTTTGGCACTGCTGAATTGATAAAAATCGGAAAATGCATATTGTTTTCCATTTTGCATTTTCATCATTCCGTTTACTGCACCTTCTTTTCCATGGGATAATATTTGGTGTAGGACTAATTCAGTTACCTTGTTTGTTTTCAAACTGGGGAGTTCACTCTCAAAATTTTCTTTTCCAGTAATTTTTTTGTCCCCTACAATGTCCCAAACAATTTCTTCAGATACGCTTTCTAGTATAAAATCCCTGTTTCCATTTGCAAGGGCGATATTAAACGCTTTTAGAAACCCCATTTTTGGAGAGTTTCCACAATTAGGGCTAGAAGTGATTTTGACCATTCAGTTATAGTTGATGATTGTTTTAAATAATCTACATCCACCCGAGTTCGCGCATCGCCCAGGAGGAATTCCAAATTTTAGTCATACTTTCCACTTTATCTTCCGTATTCATTTTGATAGCATAAACATACTCTGAATTTGTGGTTTTATTGGTAGGAGGTATTGGTCCTCCTTCTCCGGTATGCTTTCCTGTAAAAGTGGAGAAAAACAAGGCAGTCTTATTTGATTCATCAAAAGCGGAAGCATGCAAGTTATAGGTAGAACCAGGCATCGTAATGGTGCTTAAATGCTCTACCCAATTTACATAATCTTGAACTTTTGTAACATCGTTTAATGCCTCACTTTGTGCGGTGAATTTAGCGTCTTGGGCTACATAATTTTCGCAGGATTTCCATCCTTTTGCAGATTCACAGTTGTGAAAGAATTTTTTTGCATTTTCGTAGGCGCTCATGGTATTTGGGTTTAAAATGTTAATGGATCAGTATTATAAATTTAGTCATATTTTTGCAATTCAGGAAGTGATTGGTGGGGTGTAATGGTTTGAAATATAGTGAATTGTAGGTGGTTTTGGGTTTGTGGTATCTTGTTTTCCTTAATCAAACTAGAGTAGCTGTTTGATATCCCGTTTAGGCAATAAAAAAAAGCAACGATTTTAAAAACCGCTGCTTTATAATGTTTGCTTTGTTTTAATGGATCAATCCATTACAATTTTATAACTCGGATCATCGTCAGCATAATTAACACTGATGATTTTTTCTGCTTTTTCCAATAAGGTTTTTGAGCTGGTGCTTAGGTGACGGATATAGACGGTTTTGCCTACCTTATTGTACCTTTCTGTTACCTTGTGTACTGCATCTATACCTGAGTGGTCCACAATGCGGCTTTCAGCAAAATCGATGATGATTTCATCAGGATCATTTGTAGGATCAAATTTCTCACCAAAGGTCAGTGCTGAGGCAAAGAATAATGGTCCATAAATCTCATAGTGCTTCACACCGTTTTCATCAATCGTTTTCCGTGCACGGATCATTTTAGAGTTTTCCCAAGCAAATACCAATGCAGAAATGATCACGCCGACCAATACCGCCAGGGCAAGGTTGTGCAAGAAAATAGTTACCAAGGTCACTACAATCATTACTAAGACGTCCGTGAAAGGAACTTTTTTGAAAATCTTCAAGGATGCCCATTCGAAAGTGCCGATAGCTACCATGAACATCAATCCCACCAAGGCAGCCATAGGGATCATTTCTATATAAGAAGAGAAGAAAAGGATAAATGTCAGCAAACCGCAGGCAGCTACGATTCCTGAAATCCTGTTTCTCCCGCCAGCGTTAACGTTGATCAAGCTTTGGCCGATCATGGCACATCCTCCCATGCCACCAAAGAAACCGGTAGTGACATTGGCTACACCTTGTGCTATACATTCTTTATTTCCATTACCACGGGTCTCAGTAATTTCATCTACTAGGGATAAGGTCAGCAAACTTTCAATAAGCCCAACGCCTGCCATGATAGCAGAATAGGGAAGTACTACCATTAAGGTTTCCCAATTTAAAGGTACCATTGGTAAATGAAATTCTGGAAGGCCACCTGAGATGGAGGCCATGTCTCCGACTGTCTTGGTGTCCACTCCTCCTAGGATCACTATACCTGAGATAACTAAAATCGCCGCCAGTGCTGAAGGGATGACTTTAGTAAGCTTTGGAAGGAATTTGATGATCACCATGGTAAGGATAACCAAGCCTAGCATAATATATAATGGAGGGCCTGAAATCCATTCTTTGACTCCTGGGGCTGTTTGGATTTTAAATTGTTCAAATTGGGAAGAAAAAATGATGACAGCTAGACCATTGACAAATCCATACATTACTGGGTGGGGGACCAAACGGATCAGTTTTCCCAGTTTCAAAACGCCAACAAGGATCTGAATGATACCCATAAGAATGACTGCTGCAAAGAGATATTCTACACCATGGCTTACCACCAATGCCACTACCACCACTGCGATAGCGCCAGTGGCACCGGAAATCATTCCAGGTCTACCACCTAGCATTGCTGTGATCAAGCCAATAAAAAAGGCTGTATAGAGTCCAATCAATGGAGATACTTGTGCGATCAAAGAGAAGGCGACTGCTTCTGGAACCAATGCCAGTGCAACAGTTAAGCCTGATAGTATTTCGTCTTTAAGTGTTGATTGCTTTGGACGAAAAAGGTTAAAGAACATTTGCGTCATGTCTTTTTTGTTTAATTGGTATGGTAAGATTGTATATTCAGATTGTTTTGGCCACAGTTATTTGTCCCAATATTATACTAATGATGGGAGTATTAAAAAAAGCCACCAAGGGTCAGGGTGGAGTTGGGATAGTTTTTATTGCGGCAATGTTTATCATAAGTGATGCAAAGGTAATTCTTTTTTTTAAAAACAGAATAAAATTTCATGAAAGGGTGTGAGATGATACTTGGATGAAATTATTATTAACTTTATATAGTTGAAAATGAGTTGGTTTAGATGTTGTTTTGTTAATAAATTGCTTTATATTTTGTTGTTTATTTTATACGTACTTGTATAAATTGAATAATTGTAAACGAAATTAATATTTTGTTGTATTTTTTGATTTAGAACTGGCTTTAGATTTTTTGCGTGGAAAGAAAAGAACTGATATTTCTTTAATTCTTGACTGTATTTTAATAAATTAAATAGAAGAAGCTAGTCATTTAGTCTGACTGAATTCAGCTTATTCTTTGATGTTGAGAACAATTTAAGGTTTGTGTAATTAAAATGGCACCACCATGGATGTTTATCAAAAGACGATTCAGGAACTTTTAGCGAATGCAGGTATTTGTGTTAACGGATCAGCTCCGTATGATATTCATGTAAAAGACCAACGCTTTTATAAAAGGGTGCTCGGTCAAGGTTCTTTAGGTTTGGGTGAGTCTTATATGGATGGTTGGTGGGAATGTGAAGCTTTGGATGAATTTTTTAATAAGTTATTGAGAGCAAGATTACATCAAAAAATCAAAGGGAATTTTAAGATGATTTGGCAGGGGATCAAGGCCAAACTATTTAATTTACAGACCATCAACCAGTCTAAAAATATAATCATCCAACATTATAATATTGGTAATGAATTATATGAGAAAATGTTGGATAAGCATATGATGTACAGTTGTGCTTACTGGGAAGATGCAAGGGATTTGGATGATGCACAGGAGAAAAAACTTGAACTGATATGTCAAAAACTAAAGTTATCCCCGGGGATGAGGGTGCTGGACATAGGTTGTGGATGGGGTGGATTTGCTGCCTATGCCGCTAAAAATTATCAGGTAAGTGTAGTTGGTTTGACACTGTCTGAAAAACAGGCTGAGTTGGCTAGGATACATTGCAGAGATTTGGATGTGGAGATACGTTTGCAGGATTATAGGGGGATTGATGAATCATTTGATAGAATTTTATCTATAGGGATGATGGAACATGTGGGGGTGAAAAACCATCGAAAGTACATGGAAGTTGTGCATAGAAACCTAAAAGATGATGGAATTAGCCTTCTTCATACTATTGGGAAATATGAGGCTTTTGAAATAACAGATCCTTGGATTGACAAATATATTTTTCCAAATAGTTTAATTCCTTCAGCAGCACAGCTTACTAGGGCGATGGAGGGATTTTTTCAAATTGAAGATTGGCACAACTTTGGACTTTACTATGATTATACGCTTATGGCATGGCTGGACAGGTTTAAAGCCGCCTGGGATTCTTTAAAGCGGGGGTATGATGATCGATTTTACAGGATGTGGGAATATTATCTGAGCTGTTGTGCGGGTTCTTTTCGATCTCGTCAAAATCATTTATGGCAGATTATTATGGTTAAGGATACTTTTAAGGGAGAGTACAGGGCAGTTAGGGATTTGTGTAAAGACCCTATTAGTGAAAAATAATTACAATATAAGCTATATAGTAATTAATGGTTCGATTTTACAATAAATAGAATACTGTTAATTTGCTTTATTTCGTCCAATTGTTCCTTATGTTTGCAGAGGAGATATTAAAATTAATTTATATCCGCAATTGCACCAGCAAGTTTTACCATTCAAAACATTCCCTATTAAGAGAATACATATCTCTCAGAAATACTAATTTAAATCTGTGTAGATCCGTGGAATCTCCCGATAAATCTGGACAGGCTGTGAGAAATAAGTTTACTGGTGTTAAAATGGGTAATCATATTAAAATTATTTAAATACAATCATGCCTGACGGTAGAAATAGAAAAGACATAAAAATAGGGGACTTTGTTGAGATCGTGCAAAAGCACCATCAAAGAACAGGTGAGCTCACTGATGGCTTGGTCAAGCGGATATTGACCAAGTCTGCGAACCACCCACATGGAATAAAAGTCCAATTGGATACAGGTGAAGTGGGAAGAGTGAAGAATATAATCGAGGAAGATTGATCTTATCTCCTTTGGGAGGTCTTTTTTACTAATAGGTTATTCGGATTTTAATTTCTACTAAGTCAGAAAAAAAGCCTGTACCGATTAATCGATAGAGGCTTTTTCTAATTTAGTAATAATGGACTGATTATTAATCCAAGAAAATCAATCTGTTAATTTTTTCTTTATCAGATAGACAAAATTTAATCTGTTTGATATTTTATGCCAACCAAGCATTCCAAGGGATTCTTGAAAGGATTAAGATTAGGGCAATTCCATAGAACATATATAGACTTCTATACCTTGCTTTGCTGTTGGTTAATTTTTTAGCCCTGCTATAACCTACCGTAATCAAGATGATGGCAATGATGTTTATCACGGGATGTTCCATGGCATATAGTCGACTGGTAGCGTCTCCCATAGCATTTCCTCCAGATAAATTAGAAAAACCCAAGGGGCTGATGAAGTAGATGCCTATTCCCACGATCAATTGTATATGAGCTGGAATCAGGCCGATCAAACCAAATTTGCGGCTTTTATCAGTAAATTCTTTATTGCCCAAAGCACCGATTAAGGCATAAATAAAAACAATGGCCAGACCCGCAATGACCAAATAAGCCATTCCGGAATGAAGGTGTTGAAATCCTGTTTGCATGTTGTCTTTTATAATTTTTTTTACAATTCAAATTAACGCAAATCTTAGGAGATTTTTAGGCTTTCCTCAATATTTCATGGGAATAAGGATTTTTTCCTCAAGTTTATGGATTGTTCTCATGTTCTTTGGGATTTGCAATATAGTTTTGGACTCGAAAGAAAATTACTGTTAAAATAAGTATTCACCCTTTTTACTTTGGTCCATCCTAATGAATTATTTTCAATTCATAAAAACGAATAGCCGGTTATTGATTTTTGGTGTCATGATGACTTTTTTGTCCAGCTATGGACAAACCTTTTTATTGGGTTTGTATATCCCTTTTCTACTCGAAGACTTCAGTCTTTCCAATGCTGAAATAAGTGTCTTTTATATGATTGCAACAATTGCCAGTGCTGCAGTAATCCCTTATTTGGGGAAATATATTGATACTGTACCCATAAAAAGATACACTTTATTTGCCATGGGCTTATTTATTCTTGCTCTGTTGCTCATGTCCATAAACCCCTATTGGTTTTTATTGCCATTGGCATTTTTTGGCTTGAGATTGGCAGGGCAGGGGCTTTTTAGTCATATTTCCATCACTTCCATGTCAAAGTATTTTTTAGAAGGTAGGGGTAAAGCCATCAGTTTGGCTTCATTAGGGCATCCACTGGGGCAGGCCGTCTTGCCGCTGATTATTCTTGGCATTATTCAAACCTATGGTTGGAGGAATTCATTAATAATCAATGCAGCCATTGTATTTGTTCTTTTAATAGGATATTTATCCTTTGTACTTAGGAAGCAGGATTTAAAGGTAAAGGATAAAGGAGAAGCTGAGAAAAATAGTGATCATGATGAATTGATGTCTCAAAAGGAAATATTGGGGACTCGTAATTTTTGGTTGCTTGCTCCCAATATGTTTATCCTTTCTTTTACAGTGACCGGCCTTTTTTTCTACCAGTTTTCTTTGGCAGAATTCAAGGGTTGGTCTGCGGAATGGATGGCTTTGGGATTAAGTTTTTATGCTGTTGCTGGGTCTTTGTTTATATTGTTTGCTGGGCCCTTAATCGATAAATACAGTGCAAAGCTGTTTTTTCCATATTATTTGATTCCTTTTTTATTAGCAATTATTATAGTTTGGATAGTTGATGCTTCATGGGCTGTTATTCCATATATGATTTTAATGGGGGCATCTTCAGGTTTTGGAGGTGCCTTGAAATCTGCTTTGCAAGTGGAGTTTTTTGGGGCCAGGTCGATCGGTTCAGTCCGTAGTTTATTTACTTCTATTATGGTCTTGAGCTCAGCCGTTGGTCCGGCAGTTTTTGGGCTGTTTCTTGATATTGGGTCAGATTTTGATGGCATCTTTGTTTTTTTAATTGTCATTTTAGGCATTGTTATTCTACTTTCCTACAGGGTGATTCCAAAACACACTTTGGCCAGGTTAAAATACCTATTAAAACGAAGAGGTAAAAGGTTTGATAGTTTTAAGTAATAACATTGCTTATGAATCATTAAAAATGTATTTAGGATATATAAAATGTATTTTATTTTAACCTGTTTCTATAACCATAAACCTTTTTTATTATGAAAAATTTAAAAATCAAGAACCTCTTGCTGTTCGGTCTGTTTTTTTTTGACCTCTATTTTGGTGATTTCAGCTTGTGGATCTGATGATGATGAACCCAATTGTTCTACAGCCTGGGCATCAGAGTTACAAACAGAATCCGATCTTATAGTTGAAGCCTCTCAGGAATTTGGCATGTCTCCTAATGCCACAACATGCGAAGCTTATAAGGATGCTTATCAGGTATATATCAATGCAATAAAACCTTATGGGAATTGTAATGCCCTTACAGGTGCAAATAAACAAGAGTGGGAAGATGCGGTCGAGGAAGCTGAACAAGCAGTAGCTGCAATTGACTGTTCAACTTATTAATAGGTTGTAATAATATTGTTTTAATCAAAATGGCCAGCTTGATTCTCCAAGGTGACCATTTTGATTAATTGACTGATTCAAGGTTTCCAGCATAATTACTTCCAATAGGTATTTTGTGTTTTCCAATGGTAACCTGATGTCTCTCGATTTTTTCAATTTTGTCTTTATGAACGATAAAGGATCGGTGAATTCTAAAGAAGGAATCAGGCAGTAATTTTTCAGCTTCCTGAAAAGTCATCCTGCTCATGATTTTGTTTTCATTAGTTTGGAAGGTGACGTAATTTCCTGCAGCTTCCAAAAATAGAATCTCGCTCAATTGTACTTTTATCTGTTCGTAGCCAGTTTTTAAAAATATGGAAGTCTTTTCGGTTTCCTTGCCATTTTTTAACATCCATAGCTCGTTAGCTTTGGTACAGGCTTTAGTAAATCTGGCCAAGGAAAACGGTTTCAACAGATAATCAATTGCGTCCAACTCAAAGCTTTTTACTGCATGCTCAGAATAGGCAGTGGTGAAGACAATCATTGGTTTATTGGCTGGGAGTATTGCAAATTCCGTCCCTGATATATCAGGCATTTTTATATCCAGGAATATCAGGTCTATGGGGTTGTCTTGGAGATAATCCAAGGCTTCAAAGGCATTGGTGAATAATTTTTCAAGTTGGATAAAGTTGACCTTGGAAGCATGGCTTTTTATCACTTCCAAGGCAAGGGGTTCATCATCTATGGCTATGGCTTTTAACATTAGCTTTTTGTCAATTGAATGGATAAATGTACGAAATATTCCAGATCATTTTCTCTTATAACCAGCTCATGCTTATCCGGATAGAGCAGTTTTAACCTTTGTTTTACATTTTGCAGGCCTATTCCTGAAGGGGAATGCTCAGGGTCCTCTGTGCTTTTGCGGTGTATACTGTTGTTGATGTCCAAGTGAAGTGAGCCTTCCAAGCATCTCATATTGATTTTGACCCAGGATTTTTTTTGCAGACTAATGCCATGTTTAAAGGCATTTTCTATAAAAGGAATCAATAACATAGGGGCAATGCTTCCTTTACAATGATCCTCATTTCTGCTGAAGAGTATTTCTATGTTTTCCTGCTCTTGAATCCTTAGTTCCTGTAGGTCCACATAATTGATCAAATAATCGATTTCCCTGTTTAACGGAATACTGTCTTGGGTATTTTCATGCAGCATAAATCGCATCATATCCCCCAGCTTTTGGACACTTTCGGCTGTTTTCTCTGCATTTTCTTGAAGAGAGATTCCATAAATGGTATTCAGGGCATTAAAGAGGAAGTGTGGATTGATTTGATTTCTGAGTTGTTTGAGATCAGTTGTTTTTTCTTCAAGCTGGATATTCAGGTTATCCAACGTTTCAATATAATGTTGATATTTCTTGAACAAGGCGTTAGAAACTGGATTGATGACTAGCATCAAGGCGAGGATGGCTACAAAACCAACAATGAGTGCCTCCTCTTCTTCAGACACGCCCGTAATGAAGATAAAAATCAAGGCAACCAATGAAGGTAAAAACCAATAATAGAATTTGGCCAATTTCACCTTTCCCAATTCCCTGTTCCTATACACCAAGAAATAATTATATAATAGGATTATTAGCAGGGATGGAATGACGAATAGGTAAATAATGGTAATGAAAAAGTGGAAAAACCGATGGAATTTGAATAAAAATATACAAAGGAAAATATAGGCAGTGGAAAGCCTTAATATATTATAGCTAAGGTAGTTGGGGGTATTACTGTTTAAAGTTAGGTTTTTGAAAAAGCTGACCACGATAAAGTAACTAATATATAGGGCTATTCCGGAAAAATAAAATGGAACAAATATATCTCTTCCAAAATCAGCACCAACATAAAAGGCTCCTACTAAAAACCATGAGCTGAAAAACAATAGAGCGCCGAATAAAATTAACTTCCATATTTTCTTCTCCTTATGGTAAATAGGGATGACCTTCATATGCATAAGGTAAAATGCCACAAACATAATAGAAGGTATGAATATATAAGCCAGGTACCTTGCCATATCACTGTGGTCGTGATTGAGATAGTCCAATCCAACTTTGGCTCCAAGGATATTGGATAAGATGATGAAGAAAAATGCAATGGCCACTAGCCATAGCTCAATAGGTCTAAAATTTAATAATTTCTCTTTCATGGTGTTTGTTTAAATAATACTAGGGCAATGATAGGGACTGCAGTAAGCTTCAACAAAAAAATGTGATCAAGCCTTGTATAAATGGGATAAAAAAAGGTGACCAATTGGTCACCTCATAGGGGTTTGATAGGTATGATTTAAATATTTTGAATTCAGGTTTACTAATGTACTTCAAAATATGGGGTATATGCAAGCGCGACATTCTCGCAATCGTTTGTGCAATCAATTTCGTGAGTGCTATTTAAATGTATTCTAAATTAATTAGATGGAGTTTTGTTTAAATGCGGGGGAATATGTATGTTAAAATTAGTTTTGTCCTGCTTGTTTAGTTAAAGGAAATCACCCAAAATACTTGGAATATATTGTGATCGATTAAAAAATATTGATTGTTCAATTATATCTCTAATATCAGCTTAATGACAGACAGGATAAATACTCGCAAGAAATTTTTAGATTTGATAAACTAAAGTAAGTTCATGTCGGAAAAGCATCAATTAACTCTAAAGGACATTGCCAAGGAATTAGGATTGGCAGTTTCTACGGTATCCAGGGCTTTAAAGTCACATCCTGATATAAGTAAGGAAACCATTAAGTTGGTGAAGGATTATGCGGACAAACACCATTATGTCCCCAATCTACTCGCTGTTAATTTTCGCAAGAGTAAAACTTATAATATTGGATTGGTCATTCCCGAGCTGGTACACCAGTTTTTTTCTACCATTATCAGTGGGGTAATCAAGGAGGCCAATGAATATGGTTATAATGTGATGATTTGCCAATCCAATGAACACGTCGATGATGAAAAGAAAGTGGCCAAGGCGCTATTGAATAGCCGGGTGGATGGAGTGATTATTTCTTTGTCCAATGAAACAGATGAAGTCAGCCACCTGAAAGATTTTATCGCAGCAGATATACCGGTGATTCAGGTAGATAAAATAAGTGATCAATTTGATACGCCCAAGGTAATTGTCAATGATTATGCAGGAGCATATCAGGCAGTAAGTTATTTGCTTGATTTGGGATATAAAAGAATCGCTCATATTAGAGGAAGGTTGATTGTACAACACTCAAACGAGCGCTATCGAGGCTATGCTGAGGCCCTTGAAAAACACGGGCAAAGTGTTAATGAGGATTACGTTAAAGTTTGTGATTTATTGACTGAAGACGAGGGATTCCATTTTGCCCAAGAATTAATGAGCCTTCCCGAACCACCAGATGCTTTTTTCTGTGTCACTGATTTGGTGGCACTGGGGGTAATGAAGTATTTGCGTGAAAAAGATATTAAAGTTCCAGATGAAGTTGGCATCATAGGGTTCAGTAATTGGAAATTGGGAGAAATAGTAAGTCCGACACTTTGTACAGTAGACCAGCCAGGTTATGAGATAGGGGAAAAGGCCATGCAATTACTTTTGAATAAAATCAATAATGGCATGGAAAGTCCCAATGAAAGGGTAGTACTTAATGCTGATTTGATCGTTAGGGAATCAGTTAAAAAACAATGAGTTAGGTAATTGATTTTTGTATATTAATTAATGGTAACTTTCGCTTAATCTTTGCTTAATTTAGGGGCTTGATATTAGGGCTAATCTCAAAAGAAATGTAACTTGATGAAAAGTTAAATGGACATGGAGATAGCGTTTACCCTGATAACTCTGACCCTGCTATTTGGACTGAGCTTATTGTCATTTTATCCAGAAAAGTATTTTAGAAAGTTAAGCTACAAATACTCGCATCAGCATTGGCCCGACTATAAAAAGCTACGATTATCCGAACCCTTCTTTTTTTGTTTTTTGGGTGGTTACATCATTGCCTTTGTAGCGGTTTATTTAATCTATTAAGAAAAATCCCCAGCAATTATATCTGTAAACTGCTGGGGATTTTTATGTCTTTGAAATCTTTTGATTTATGATAGGGATTGGTTTTCTCTGGAGGCAAGTTCCAGAATTTTATCAAATTCAGAAGGTTCGATGTCTTTGAAGAAATAGTTAACCGGGTTGATTTTTCGATTGTCCTTGATTACCTCATAATGAACATGGGGAGCCGTTGAGGAGCCTGTATTTCCAACCTTACCTATTTCATCACCTCTTTTGACAGTTTGGCCCTTTCTCACTGAGAATTCATTCAAATGACCATATCTGGTTTTAAAGCCGAAACCGTGGTCAATAATGATGGATTTTCCATAACCACCAAATTCAGTTTTAACCTCCACCACTTTTCCGTCTCCGGTTGCATAGACGGGAGTTCCTTTTGGCGCAGAGAAATCTATACCCGTATGCATTTTTCTTACTTTGAGAATCGGGTGCAATCTCATGCCAAAACCAGAGGCCAACCTGTTGAGGTCTTCATTGTGAATAGGTTGAATGGCTGGTATAGATGCCCAATATTCTTCTTTATTCAGTGCTTTCTCAGCTATCTCATCATAGGAAAGTGACTGCACGTACATTTGTTTTTTGAGCTTGCCTACTTTTTCCAGTACATCTATGATCAATTGCTCTTGTTTTAAGCCCTTCTCTTTTAGTTCAGTGTAACGGTCGCTACCTCCATAGCCAGCTTCCCTAATGGATCTAGGAATAGGTTCTGATTCAAAGATGACACGGTACAAATTATCATCTCTATCTTTCAAATCTCCCATCATACTGTTCAGACGGTCAATTTCGGTATTCATCATTTGGTAATAAAACTTTAGCTCTTCATTTTCCTTTTTCAGCAAAAGTTCCTTTGGACTGTCAAAATAATAACTGAAGACTAATAGGATTCCTACTGCCGTAATGGAAGAAAGAGAAAGAAAACCTAATACCCCCAAAAGCACATCCCATTTACTTTTAGTGTATCTTTCGTATTTACAGGTTTTTGGATCGTAGTAATATTTTATCCTACTCATTATTAAATCAATGGTAATTCTTCTATTTTTGTACCCCTATAGGTGGGTACGGGTGACTTAGTATAAAACGCTCAATTCGCCAATATAGACATATCAATTGTATTATCCGAATATTAATAAGCATAACTCATTACATGGACGCTAAAAGAATAAGAAGTACTTTTATTGAGTATTTCCAATCCAAGCAACATCAATTTGTACCTTCTTCACCGATCGTAGTGAAAAACGATCCAACACTGATGTTTACCAATGCCGGTATGAATCAGTTTAAGGATTATTTCCTTGGTAATGAGGTGCCTGCCTATACTAGAGCAACCAACAGTCAAAAGTGCTTGAGAGTTTCAGGCAAGCACAATGATTTGGAGGAAGTGGGGGTGGATACCTATCACCACACCATGTTTGAAATGCTTGGGAACTGGTCTTTTGGAGATTATTTCAAGAAAGAAGCAATCGCATGGTCCTGGGATTTGCTCACCGAGATTTATAAGCTTCCTAAAGAAAGGTTGTATGTTACCGTGTTTGAAGGGGATGAAGGTGATCAACTTGAAAAGGACATGGAGGCCTTCAGAATGTGGGAGGAACATGTAGAGAAGGATAGGATCCTTTTTGGAGACAAAAAAGATAATTTCTGGGAAATGGGAGATGTTGGGCCTTGTGGGCCATGTTCCGAAATCCATATTGACCTTAGATCGGAAGAGGAAATCAAACAGGTTCCTGGCAAGGATTTGGTCAATATGGATCATCCACAGGTGATAGAAGTTTGGAACTTGGTATTTATACAGTTCAACAGGCAAGCCAATGGTAGCCTTAGTGAATTGCCCGCTAAGCATATCGATACAGGCATGGGCTTTGAAAGGTTGGTAAGGGCTATCCAAAATAAGACTTCCAATTATGATACGGATGTCTTTACTCCATTTATAGAGGCGGTAGAGAAGAAATCCGGTAAGAAATACGGGGAAGATGAAAAGATAGATATAGCTATTAGGGTAATTGTTGATCATATTAGAGCAATCTCTTTTACCATTGCTGATGGTCAGTTGCCATCCAATAATAAGGCAGGCTATGTGATTCGAAGAATTTTGAGAAGGGCTGTTAGGTATGGATATACTTTTCTAGGTTTTCATGAACCTTTCTTGTACGAACTACTTCCGTTGCTATCTGAACACTTTGGCGAGATGTTTCCTGAGATAGCCTCTCAGCAAGAGTTTATTGCCAAGGTGATATTTGAAGAGGAACAATCCTTTTTGCGCACTTTGGATAATGGTTTGAAAAGGCTGGAACATATCAAAGCGGATATGGAAAACAAAGGAGAAAAGGTGATACCTGGACAAGTAGCTTTCGAGCTTTATGATACTTTTGGCTTTCCCCTTGACTTGACTTCATTGATTGCAAGAGAAAATGGTATCTCTGTAGATGAAAAAGGATTTGATCAGGAAATGACCAAGCAGAAGGAAAGATCCCGTGCTGCGGCTGAGCATGAGACGGGAGATTGGATGCTTGTTGGAGAAGACGGAGGAGTACAGTTTGTTGGATATGACAATCTGGAAAGTACCACCCAGATCATCAAATACAGAGAGATCAAAGAAAAGAAATCCACCAAATACCAACTGGTACTGGAGGAAACTCCCTTTTATGCAGAAAGTGGTGGACAGGTTGGAGATACTGGTGTTTTGGTGAATGACAAGGAAAGTATCAAGGTGCTTGACACCAAAAAGGAGAATGACCTTATTGTGCATTTTGTGGAGAAACTTCCCCAAGACCCTACAGCTAGCTTTACGTGCAAAGTAAATAAGAGCAAAAGGGAGCTGACCATGAATAATCATACTGCTACCCACTTATTGCATGCAGCTTTGAAGGAAGTACTGGGAGATCATGTTCAACAAAAAGGATCCTTGGTCAATGAAAATTTATTGAGATTTGACTTTTCGCACTTTAGCAAACTGACTGATGAGGAAATTGCTAAGGTAGAGCATATTGTCAATCAAAAGGTTAGGGAGAATATCCCGTTGAATGAGCAAAGGAATGTTCCTATAGAGGAAGCCAAGAAAATGGGGGCTACTGCTCTTTTTGGTGAAAAATATGGTGAATTTGTGCGGGTAATTACCTTTGGGCCTGAATATTCGGTAGAACTTTGTGGTGGTACCCACGTATCATCAACAGGTAAAATTGGCTTGTTCAAAATTGTATCAGAGGGATCTATTTCATCTGGTGTGAGAAGGATTGAAGCCATATCAGCAAAAGCTGCAGAGGATTTTGTTAGTGAACAGATATCCTTGGTAAAAGAATTGCAGGAGATGCTGAAAAATCCAAAAGACCTGAAGAAGTCCATTGAGGCCCTGATTCAGGAAAGAGGTGATCTTAAGAAAGAAGTAGAAGCTTTGCATCTTAAGCAAGCGGCTGGGTTGAAAGATGAGTTGATTAATGCTCAGGTAAGCAAGGATGGCTGTAATCAGATTATTGCCAAAGTTTCTTTGCCTTCTGCAGATGCCTTGAAAAAGTTAGCCTTTGAGTTGAAGAATGAGGTTGAAAATGTACTTGCCGTGATTGCAGCCGATATCAATGGCAAGCCTCAGGTAGCAGTAGTCATTGCGGATTCTCTTATTGCTGAAAAAGGACTTCATGCTGGAAATACGGTAAGGGAATTGGCGAAGGAAATCCAAGGTGGTGGAGGCGGCCAGCCGTTTTTCGCAACAGCTGGAGGTAAAAATGTAGCTGGTTTGGACCAAGTAGTGGTCAAAGCTAAGGAAATGTTTTCTTCCATATAATAAGTTTTCTCGGGTTGATGATTTGGTTTTGGGGTAAAACTCCACCATTTTTGGAAATCTGAAGCGTTTCATGAAAAATATTTTAATAAAAATGCCATCTAAGGAGATAAAAGATAAATATGAATTAGTCGTTGGACTTGAAGTTCACGTTCAGTTGCTTACCAAAAGCAAAATGTATGCGTCTGATTCAACAGAGTTTGGGAATCTTCCAAACACCAATATTTCAGTAATTACATTGGGTCATCCAGGAACCTTGCCAAAGGTAAACAAGCGTGCAGTTGAGTTTGCCATGAAGTTAGGATTGGCCTGTAATAGTGAGATTACCAGAACTAATATTTTTGCCAGAAAAAATTACTTCTACCCTGATTTGCCAAAAGGTTATCAGTTGACCCAGGATAAAAATCCTGTATGTGTTGGAGGATTTGTACCTGTAACTCTGGAGAAAAAAGGAGAGAAAAGAAATGTAGAGCTAACTAGAATTCATATGGAAGAGGATGCCGGTAAATCCATGCACCTTGCCGGAGAAGTGGATACTTTGGTTGACTATAATCGTGCTGGGGTGCCTCTTTTGGAAATTGTAACTGAACCATGTATCAAATCTTCTGAAGAGGCTTACCAGTTTATGGCAGAGATCAGGAAATTGGTACGTTATTTGGAAATCTGTGATGGAAATATGGAAGAAGGTTCCATGCGCTGCGATGCCAATATTTCTACAAGACTGAAGGGCGAGACTGAACTTGGAAAGAAAGTAGAGGTGAAGAACATGAACTCTTTCCGAAATGTAGCTAGGGCTATTGAACATGAGTTTGATCGCCAAATCGACATGTTGGAAAATAATGAGGAGATTATTTCCGAGACCAGAACATTTGATGCGACGACTGGTTTAACATCTAGTATGCGTACCAAAGAAGACTTGAATGATTACAGGTACTTTCCAGAGCCTGATTTGAGTCCAGTGGTAATTTCTGAGGAATGGTTGGAAAGCATCAAAGTAGGGATGCCTTCATTGCCGAGGGAATTACACAAGAGATTTGTGGAAGAATTTGGATTGCCAGAATATGATGCCAATGTGTTGACGGATTCCAAGGAAATAGCGCTTTATTTTGAGGAACTGTGTGCTGAAACCAAAAATTATAAAGCGGCGTCTAACTGGATGATGGGACCGGTTAAGTCTTATTTGAACGAGCTTACACTGCATATTTCTGATTTCCCAGTGTCGCCAAAACAATTGGCAAGTTTAATTTCATTAATTGATGAAGGGAAAGTAAACTTTTCGGTAGCCTCTCAAAAGATCTATCCTGAAATGTTAAAGGATGCTTCTCAAACGCCTTTGGAGATTGCGCAGAAGTTGAATTTGATCCAGGAAAGTGATGAAGGTTCATTGAAGCCGATAGTAGAAAGTGTCTTGGCTGAGAATGAAGCTAAAGTGGCAGAGTATAGGTCTGGGAAGAAAGGACTTCTAGGCATGTTCATGGGACAAGTAATGAAGAAATCCAAAGGAAAGGCGGATCCAAAAGTGGCGAATAAAATATTATCCGAACTATTAGATAACTAATTATATGAGGAATTACAATTATTATATTGCTTTACTATTTGTGGTATTGATCAGCTCATGTTCTAATGAGGTGAAAAAGTCTGTTTTTGATGGTGAAGTAATAGTGAGCGGTAAGCTCGAAAATCACCCAGAAGGTGATTTGATTTTGTCCAGGTATACTGATAATAGCATTGAAGTAGTGGATACCCTTTCCATTAAACAAAATGGTAAGTTTGAATACAAGTTGACCTTGGATGGGCCGCACTTTTATGAACTGGATTTATTTGGAGAGAAACAAGTGAAGTTGGCCCTGTACAGTGAAGACGTGGATATTGCTTATGACTTCAATAATGAAGAAAGTTTTGCTATCAGTGGTTCATTTGATACCCAGCAGGTAGCTAAGGTAGATCAGTTATCTGAGGATTATCAAGAGGAAATCAACCAGTTGAATTCTGAGTATTATGAAGCCCTTTCTGCAAAAGATGAGGCGGCCATTAAGGCTATCCAAGAAAAGGCAATGAAGCTTGAATCAGAGCATGCCCAGAAAGTAAAAAGTACGATTGATAGTATGGAGGGAAGCTTTGCGGCTTTAGCGGCTGTCGGTATGTTAAATCCAAGAAATGATTTTTCTTATATTGATAGTTTGGTTAGTCAGTTGGATATGAAATATCCTGATACCAAAATGATTTTGGGCTTAAAGCAGGAATTGGATGAAATGAGGGCCTTGTCTATCGGTCAACCTGCTCCTGAAATATCTTTGCCTAACCCAGAAGGTGAAGTCGTTAATCTATCTGATTTCAAAGGGAAATATGTATTGATTGATTTTTGGGCCGCTTGGTGTAAACCATGTAGAGAAGAAAACCCAAATGTGGTAAGATTGTACAATGAATATAAAGACAAAGGATTTGAGGTCTTAGGCGTATCGTTGGACAGAAGTAAAGATGCTTGGGTAGGAGCAATTGAGGCTGATAAGTTAAGCTGGGCACATGTTTCTGATTTAAAATACTTTAACTCAGAAGCGGCTGCTACTTATAATATTAATGCTATTCCGGCTACATATATGGTTGATCCTGAGGGTAAAATCATAGCAAAGGATCTTAGAGGTCCTAGTTTAGAAAATAAATTGAAAGAGATATTTGAATAATGGAATGCTTTTTGTTTAGAGAGCAAGAGCTTAAAAAGAATATCCATATTAAGTAAAAATTGATGATCAGGAATAATCTAATGGCTGAAGTTTTGAGTCAAAGCCATTTTTAATCCAGTTTTTGGTGAAAAAAGACCTTGATTTTCTATAAATTAATTACTGCTTTTATAGTGGATATTTAATCTTACTTAAAATTACCAACTTAAAATAATAATCTATTCTAACATGAAAAAAAGAAGTCTAAAATCACCTATCAGCAGGCTTATGACTTTGGCACTGTTTGGGCTATTGGCAATGGGCGCTTGTAAAAGTAAGAAAAAGGTAGTTGAAGCAGCCCCAGCTCCGGCTCCTGTTGAAGAACCAGCTCCAGCTCCAGCAGAACCTCAACCGACAGCAGAGGAGGTAGCAGTAGGTAAGCTCGAAAATTATTTTTCAGCGGTTGCTAATGCGAGCAGCGTACAAAGTGCAAATAGCTCTATTCAAGAAGCTTTGAGTATGTTCTCAAATCAAAATACTCCTGTTTTGATTGTTATCCACGAAGAAAATGGAATTAAAGATTACGATGAGCCGACCACCATCGTAAAGTATTTGAATTATTTGAAGGATACTAAGAAGAATTTAAATTTCATCAGTGACGTGAGACTTGATGGTAGCGGTAGAATCACTGAACTAGAACTTCGTAGAAGATAATTAACACACAGAAAAGAAACTAATTATGAAAAAGCATATTCAAGCATTTGTTTTATTGTTCTTTGCGACTACGCTTTTTGCTGCTGCGCAATCAGATAATATTAGTCCTCAAAGAAAACAGGCAATTGATTCTTTGGCCTTGGAAAAGGTAAAAGACCTTAGTAAATATATCAGTATCATCGGTAGTAAAGAAACGCAGTTTTCTGAAGCTAACCGAGTAATGGATAGAGCAGAAGAATTGTTTGCTCCAGGAGCAGAAATGGGCGTTTCTTCTATAAATTCTCAAGAAGTAGCCTACTATCCTGTAAGGAGATACTTTGAAAGATTGATGGCGCTTAATTATGATAATGTGAAAATCAGCTGGTATGATATCCATTATATCTCTGATTTGGAGAGGCAGCCTGATGGTCGCTATGTAGGAGTTGTAACCATTTATCAAAGATTTGAAGGGACTTCTGCTGAGACAGGTCTAAATTATAAAGATACTACCAAGAAAGATATCACCATTTACGTAGAGAAGAAACAAACTCAGGTAGCTGGTAGAACTATAGAGTTTTGGGACGTGATGCTGGGTGATATTAGAGTGACTGAAACTTCCGCATGAAGAGATTAAGCTTATTAGTAATTTTAATAATTACATCCATACAATTTGCTCCGGGGCAGGGTTTATACGGCCCCGGACAAATTAAGGATGACGGCAGATTTGCTGCTTCAACCAAACAACTAAACCAATTCTTTCGTCGATTTAACGCAGAAGAAAGCCAGGATGGTCTCACACGATACTATGCTGGTGACGAAGAATACCATAACAGGGAACTTAGGACCAAATACATCAGTTTACTTTTTGATAATCAAACTTCCAATATCCCTGAGAATTTAAAACAGGAATTTAAAGATCAAGTCTTATCTGAAAGCTATCCTCAATATCTAAATTTCCATAGAGGAAATTGGTTTGCAGAAGTTTCTACTGTATTTCAATATAAAGGTAAAAGAGAAGATATTACTCTATTTATGAAGCTTGAAGAGGAAGGGCTTGGTTATGAATGGGTGATTGATAAAGTGACCTTTGATTCCTTTAAACGTTTTTTTGATAAGGCTGATGGAAATAAGAAGCCTTTCTTGCACCCCTTGAGTCATGAGCTCGGCTTCATGAATCTTAGAAAAGCATTGCAGGATAATAAGAAACCAGAATCCTATACACCAGATGAGTTTGAGCCCGATTACCTGACCATATTTCTCTATGAAATAAAAAATGGTAATATAAAGTTTGAAACTGTTAAAGGAGTGAAGTTTCATTTCTTTCAAATAGATAACTGGTATTTTGAGGTTGCACAGTTCAATAGACCGGGTTTTAATACTGGTTGGTTGGTAAGTAATCTCAGTAAGTACAGTGATGAAAAAGAAAAAGAGGTTATCCTAAATTATATTTATGATCAGGAATAAGCATTTTGTTTTCTTTTGGTTCATAATTCTGATTCCAGGAATGGGGATTGCCCAAGACATGGGTGGCTACTCAAAGCAGGAAATCAAAGATTTTAGCCAGAAAGTAGAGGACCAAGTTCAGTTTTTGGAATATTTCCTTAATACGGTAGGAAGTGATGAAACACCTGCGCGTGATAAGGATGTAATCATTACGGAAAGTTATAAAAAGATTTTTAGGGACAGCAAAGTCCAGGTGGAAGACGATTTGGTCCTTGACCGAAAAGTAATCACTAATAAGGACGTAACGGCTTATTTGAAGGATGTTGAATTTTTCTTTAAGGACGCCAGCTTTAAATTTAAAGTGAGGGATGTAAAGCCATTTCTTAGAGATAATGGCGAATTATCATTTAGTGTTTCCATGGACAGGACGCTTTCTGCTACTGGCTTAGATGGAGAAGAGATTGAAAATACTAAACCTAGATTCGTGGAGGTAAACCTTGATAGGCGTTCCAATGAATTGAAGATTGCGAGTATTTATACTACTAAACTTAGTCGGGATAAGGAGTTAATGGAATGGTGGGGTACACTTTCTTTAGAGTGGGAGACTTATTTTAGGGAAAGCTTCGACCTTCATCTTGAAGATTCCATAACTGTTGATCATTTAAATAAAATCAGTGCTATTGATAGTCTGAATTTGTCAGGCAATACTTATATCCAAGACTTAAAGCCTTTGGAAGCATTAAGGGACCTGAAGTATATTGATATCAGTAATACGATGATCAGTGAGTTGGGACCAATAAGTAATGTTACTTTTTTGACCTATTTGGATGTTTCGAATACGCCTGCTCAAGATATACAATTTATAAAATATGCAGAGAACTTACAGTACCTGGATATTTCGAATACGCTTATTCAGCAGATTGATGACCTTCAATATCTGGCTAATTTAAAAGTGTTAAAAGCAGTGAATACACCACTTATGAGTTTTTCTTCATTGAACTCATTTGAAGCCCTGGAAGAGTTGGATTTAGGGAGAAGTGGCTTCAATAATATGGAAAGTATTAATCAGCTTAGACAACTTAAGAATCTTAGCATTCAAGGAAACTATTTAATTAATTTTAATTTTTTAGCAGAACTTGAAAGCTTGGAAGAAGTGAATTTGTCCCAAACCAATATTCGAGATTTGACTCCTTTGGCGGGGCTGGAGCATTTGGAGGTTATCAATATTAACCAAACAGATGTCAGTAGTCTTGAACCAATAGATGGAAACAAAAGTATTCAGAAAATATACGCAGACAGGACTGGGATTTCAGAGGGAAAAGCTGATAATTTTGCTAGAGCAAATAGGAGGGTCCTACTGATCCATAATGTGGAGAACTTACAAACCTGGTGGTCGACTTTACCAGAAGCTTGGAAAGATGTATTGGAGGATAAATTATTGGGCTATCATCAGGGAACACCTTCAGTAGAATCTATCTCAAGAATAGTGAGTGTGGATTCGTTGGATCTTTCAGGTAATGATATTGTCAATCTCCGACCTGTTTTGAAATTTAAAAAGTTGGTGTCTTTAAAGTTTGATGATACAAAAATTAGTGATTTAAGTCCGCTGAGGGAATTGAAAACCTTGAAGCGTATTTCTGGTAATGCTAGTATAGTGACTAATGTAGAGGATTTGGCTGAGCTTTCAGGACTGGAATATATATCCCTAAATAATACCGGTTTAGCGACTATAGCACCTTTAAAGAATTTGTTAAAGCTGGATTATCTGGATGTGGATGGTACAGAGGTGCCTTTATGGGAGGTGCAAGATTTGCTACAGGTAGTTCCGGATGCTAATATCATTTTCAGGAGTGAGGAGTTGAATGCTTGGTGGAATGGTCTGGATGAAGTTTGGAAAGAAATTTTTTCAGAGGTTGGAAACCTATCCGAAGAACCTAATAATCGGGAGCTTCATAAGCTAACCTCGATCCGTGAACTTGATATTGATAAAAAAGGTATAAGTTCTTTAAGACCGTTGGTAGACTTTATTAATCTTCAGTCTTTGGATATTCATGATTCTCCACTCTATGATATCAGCGATATTGTTACTTTTGATCGCTTGAGGAAGGTGGAGATTTCGCAGTCACCAATTACTGATTTGGAGCCTATTGGAAAGGTAGAGGGGCTGGAGCATTTAAATCTTTCTAATACTGGAATTGAAGATTTGCGTCCATTGGAAAATCTAAAGCGTCTTAAGAGTCTGGTTATCTCTGGTACTGGTGTGAAACGTCTAAAAGGATTAGAATCACTCCATGATCTGGAGGAATTGGATATTGCCAGTACTAATGTCCGGAGCATTAATCCGATTGAGGATTTGGTTAATCTTAAACGACTGATTTGTTTCAATACTAGAATCAATAGCCGCCAAATCGATAATTTCAGGGAGTCTAATCCTGAATGTGATGTCAGGTATTACTGATATCAGTTTTTCTTTAATTTGATGTTTTAAATAGATGAATTTACAATGTGTTTTGCTAAAGAGCTTATAGAGATTAAATACATACGGTATTGATTCAAATACTTAAATCATATTGACAATAAAAAAGTCCGGTATCTGAATGATACCGGACTTTTTTATTGTCAATTAATAACTTTTTTTATTTCATTCCCAAGGTTTCTTGAGGAGCATCTTTAACACATCTAAAACCTACATTGGAAGTGCCGCTGTCATAGGCATGTCCCTGTCGTGCGCTAGGCCGGTAATTGATACAATAGTTGTCTGAGCAAAGGAATGACCCACCTTTTATCACCCTTTCTTGGGCGTAAGGATTGGTGGGATTATAACATTGATTCATATTGGAATCCAATAGAGGAGCACTTCCTGATAATCTCTGGAACTTGATGGCATCAAACCAATCATCAGTCATTTCCCATACATTTCCTATGATATCATAAAGACCAAATTGGTTGGGAGGGAAGTTCTTTACCGGTGCTGTTCCCATAAAGCCATCTTCACCTTTATTTCCATTAGGGAAATTCCCTTGGAAAGTATTGGCCATAAAGTTTCCATTTGGCCTTAACTCGGATCCCCAAGCATATCTTGAATTACTAAGACCACCTTTCGCGGCAAATTCCCATTCCGCTTCAGTAGGAAGTCTTTTCCCTGCCCATTTGGCATAAGCTGCGGCATCGTCAAAGGCTATATGAACTACAGGGTGGTTCCATCTTCCTTCTAGGTCCGATCCAGGACCCTCAGGATGCTTCCAACTGGCACCATCAACCCATTGCCACCATTGTGAAATATCACGTTTATCTACAGCCTGTTTTGGGGCAACAAAGACCATTGACCCTGGTTGCAATAAGGATTCATCTGGCTTTGGAGTATCTGGCGGAAGCTGCTTTTTCATTTCTTCCCAATCTGGCTTTTGCTCCGCAACCGTTATGTATCCAGTTTCCTCAACAAACTTTTTGAATTGGGCATTAGTGACCTCTGTTTCATCCATCCAAAAACCATTTACCGATCTTTTTACAGCAGGTTTTTCGGCAGGATAAGCTTCATCCTCATTGGTTCCCATAAGGAATTCACCTCCTGGAATCCATACCATCCCATCCTGTTTCTTTACTGTTTCTTCAGATTTTGGACTCTCTTGGATTTG
Source organism: Echinicola salinicaeni (assembly GCF_014280965.1). Lineage (GTDB taxonomy): Bacteria > Bacteroidota > Bacteroidia > Cytophagales > Cyclobacteriaceae > Echinicola > Echinicola salinicaeni. Next base: position 157,295 of record NZ_JACODZ010000005.1, on the reverse strand, counting down.
GCTTACAACTTCTTTATCTCCTGTACTCTTTTCCGAACAACTCATCATAACTCCTAGCATACTTCCTGCTAAAAGAATATTATTAAATGGGGTTCTTATATTTTGCAATAATTGTATCATTCTATGGGGTTAATTTTATTCAAAATAGCCATAACAGCCAATGAAAAGCAATTTATGGTTAAGCGCTATAAATGTAAAGGTAATCATTAAGAATTTTATAAGCGGTTGCTAAACATTTAAAAAAGCATGATGTTTGTCTCGTTTTGGCAGATTTTTTACTAATCCCTGTTAGTATGTAATACAGGCAAGAGATCCAATAAAGTATTCCTTGTATAATTTCGGGATACAGTAATAATAAATTATTGTTAAAACTGGTCTTTGGGATACTGAATGATTGTTCAATTTTGTATTATTGTCTTTGTAAAAAATTGGTTTAATGAAAAAGCGAAGGAAAATTTTAATATCACTTTTGGCATCTGCCTACATGGTTTTGTTTAGTATTTATGTTACAGTAAAAGGAATATATATAGATGATTGGTGGAGAATAGTTATAGGGCTGATTAGTTTTATAGTGTTTATTGTTTTTCTTGTCATTAATGTAAAAAAAATAAGAATGTTAAAAACTTAAGATAAAACAGGAATAATAGATGAAATCAAGAAGCCCTTACTCTAAATAGTTAGGGCTTCTTAGTTTTAATGGCAATGCTTACTCAGTAAATATTTAATATAATATTTACCTTTTGATATTTTTCTCGTAGAGCTCTATCCAATCTTTCACACTCACTTTCTTTACAAGTTCCGCTATGAGTTCATAGGGGATATGCTCAGGCTTTTTGAACCTAATACAACTTTTGCCCATATCCAGTTTATGGTTACTATGTTTAGGGAATTCATTGACAAACCAATCATAGATTTCTTTATCAGCATAAATCCCACTATGATAAAGGGCAATAAAGTTTTTCTGTGAAGCTATATTGATAAAGGGTAGGGGGAGTTTAGGGTCGCAGTGATAACCTGCAGGATAGCGTTCATGGGGAACTACATAACCTACCATCCCATAACTCATGGTTTCCTCAAAACCTTTGGGGAGGTTGTCAAGGATGGTATCCCTTAATTTTGAAAAAGCTATCTTTCTATCTTCAGGGATTTTCTCTAAATATTCTTCAGGGTTTTGGGCTTTTATTTTCATTTTGACTTATATTTTTATTTAATATAAGATCTAAATAGTTGAGATAGAAAAAGAAAAAGCGATCAATTATTGATCGCTTAGGTATTCTTAATGTCTATTTGTCTCTAGGCGTCACCAACTTGATCGTGAAGTTTTCCCAATTCCTGATCAATGGTCCAAAGTCCAACGCCTTCTTCACCGATGATATCAAACAATTCTAGCGCCCTTCTGGCCAAAGATTCTTCTTCTCTCTGTTCAGTAACATACCACTGCATAAAGCTAAAGGAAGCGAAATCTTTAACACCAAAGCAGTGATCCACGATGATATTGATAGATTTAGTTACTTGGATTTCATGCTCCAAAATGAGTTGGAATACTTCTTTCAAAGAATTGAAATGATGCTTTATCCCTGTTATTTCAGGCTGAATTGCGTGTCCTCCTGCTTCATTTATATAATGTAAAAGCTTAAGCATATGTTGTCTCTCCTCTTCTGCATGTGCATATAAAAGTTTAGCAGCATTGTCATAACCCATCATATCACACCACGAAGCCATGGAAAGATAAGAAGCTGAAGAAGTAGCCTCCATCTCAATCTGCTTGTTCAACATTTTTTCTGTATCGTGAAGTAAAGAACGCTGAAGCGTAACAATTTCTTTTTCCTTAGTTTTCATAATCTATGGCTTTTATTTGTATAACAAACATAACCAAATTTTGAAACAATAGTTCAGCATTTATCAGTGAAATCTGAATTTAGAATTGGTATAAGTAAAAATATAAAGAATAAAATTTGGTTAATATTAATTTAAATTAAATATAAATAAACTCAATTTCTAGTTACAAGTACCTTTTATTCTTGATTCGTTTTACTATTGATTCTTCTTTATATTTCCCCAAGCTACCGATAGATTTTACGTTAAAAATTGCTTACTGTTTTGGCTTTCTTAATAGATGATAAGAGTAAAAGATAGAATCAGTCTAGCTATTTCAGCTCCTTTAATGTATAGAAAGCTTTTGAACTTAAATTGTGTCTTTCTTCTGATTTAAGTCAAGTATTTTTTTTAACATTGCCCTATGAAAATTGTAGCAATGATTCCTGCCAGGTACGGTGCTACCCGTTTCCCTGGGAAGTTAACTTCTGACTTATGTGGCAAGGCAGTGATAGCCAGAACATATTTGAGTACTGTAGCCACGGGACTTTTTGACAAGGTCATTGTGGTAACCGATCATGAAATGATAGCAGAGCAGATTCGTGCAGAAGGAGGGGAGGTTTTTGTTAGTAAAAAGGAGCATGAAAGCGGTTCGGATAGGATAGCGGAAGCCATGGCTGATGTGGATGCTGATGTGGTGGTAAATGTGCAGGGGGATGAGCCTTTCCAGGATCAAAAATCTTTGGCCGATTTAGTAAAGGCTTTTGATGATCCAACAGTAAAAGTAGCTTCCATGATGCGTAAAATTGAGGATGAAGTTGAGGTTATCAATCCTAATTCCGTGAAAGTGGTAGTTGACAAATCCAATTTTGCACTCTATTTCAGCCGTTCACCCATACCCTTTGTCAGGGACAAATTCAGCCCTGTTTATTATAGGCATATAGGCGTTTATGCCTATACAAAGGAGATTTTATTGGAATATACTCAATGGGAGAAATCCATGTTGGAAAAAGCAGAAATGTTGGAACAGCTGCGTCTGTTAGAAAATGGCATTAGGATTAAAATGGTGGAAACCGACCATGAAGCTGTGGCAATTGATACCAAGTTAGATTTGGATAGGGCTATAGCTTTTTACCAAAGAACCAATTCCTAGTTAAGCTACAGCCTTTAGGCCTACAATAGAACCAATAAGCAGCATCAAGAAGAAGATTCTTGGCCAGCTAGTAGGTTCTTGGAAAAATAGAATACCAATTATTAGAGTTCCTGCAGCTCCAATTCCTGTCCAGACAGCATAGGCGGTTCCCATTGGTATGCTTTTGATGGCATTGTTGAGTAGTAAAAAACTCAGAATGATGCAGGTGAAGAAGATAATCGACCATTTTAGGTTGGTGAAGTTGTTGGATAGTTTTAATGAAGTGGTAAACCCTACTTCAAAAATACCTGCAAGAATCAATAATAGCCAAGCCATACTTTTTTATCCGTTTTTACAAAAGTAGGTCTAAAGTTCTGTTGATCTTTTTACATAGGTTAAAAAATAGAATTTAATACTGACTTCTTATTCTGCTGAGGGAGACCTGGCTAATTCCTAGGAATGAAGCAATATTGCCCAGTGAAATGCGGTTTAAGATTTCTGGATGTTTACTGATCAGTTCCTGATACCTAGTTGCAGCAGACTTGGTTTGAAAGTCTATCAAGCGTTTTTCAGTTTTGACCAATTCAATTTCGGTTAATTTTCTTGACCAGTTGGCCAATTCCAAACTGCATTTATAAAGCTCATCAAGGTCATCATTTGAGATTCTCCATAGTTGACATCTTTCAAGAGTGCTTATATTTTCATATCCAGGGAGCTTCGATATTTTACTATTATATGAGAATAGAAAATCTCCCTCAAAACCAAACCAAAAATTGATGTCTTTACCGTCATGGTTGAGATGGGCCTTTGCACAACCTTGGAGTATAATGTAGCTGAAATTTTCTGTTTTTCCTTGATGTATTATCGTTTCATTTTTTACAACTTCTACGATCGTACCTTTAGAGAGTAGTTGACTAATAGAATCATTAGAAAGTTGATGTTTTTGAAGGAGGACCTTTTCTATCTCCATGACTAAAAATTCTTTAGACTTAAGCTATGAACGGCTGCTAAACCAGCTGTCTCAGTCCTTAATCTACTGTGACCAAGGCTACATGCTTGGAAACCATTATCAAAGGCCATCTTTATTTCTTCCTCGGAAAAATCTCCTTCAGGACCTATTAGCACCAGATAAGATTGTTTACTTTCAGCTAAATTGAATAAATGGTCCTGGTTTTTCTTATCCACATAGGCAATGAATTTTTGATTATCAAGTCCCTGTGTAGATTTTATAAACTCAGCATAAGTTCTTAAGGGATTGATGATCGGTAACCTGGTTTTAAGGCTTTGCTTACATGCAGAAATCATTTTCTTTTCCAGTCTTTCGGGTTTAAGAAAACTTCTCTCAGAATGGTCTGTCTTCAATAAGCTGAGTTCATGGAAACCTATTTCAGTTATTTTTTCAAGCATCCATTCGATTCGGTCATTATTCTTGGTTGGGGCAATGGCCAAATGGATATGAAAGTGATCAGCGGGGGTTTCCTCCTTTTCTATAATGCTTAGACTTGTTTTCTTAGGACTGATTGCTGTGATCTTACAGGTGAATAAATTGCCCAGTCCATCTGTAAGATGCACCTCATCACCGACTGATTTTCTCAGTACCTTGGCCAGGTGTTTCGACTCTTCAGGAGCTAAAATGATTGGACCATCTTGAATGTCTTTTTGGAAAAATAACTGCATGATAAACTCTTTGCATACAAAAATATAAACTTGGACGGACTTTATAAATGGACAATAATCAAAAAAGCACAAATCATGCGATCTGTGCTTTTTTAAACCTTAATTAACCTTTATATAATAACTTAACCTTTTGAAAGTTCCATGTTTACTGGCTTGCCTTTGATGGTATTGCTCTTCATGACGTTGATTACATGAGCAGCATCTTTAGATGGTACATCTACAAATGAGAAGCTGTCAAAGATATCAATTCCACCAATCTGTCTTCCCGGGATTCCCGTTTCACCAGCGATAGCTCCTACGATATCATTTGGTCTGATTCTGTCTTTTTTACCAAGATTCAAGAAAAGTCTTGACATATTAGCCTCTCTTCTGCCTTTTTCACGAGCCCCGCCTTTTCTGCCACCTCTCTCAGAGCGTTCGAAACGGTCTCTTCCACCTCTTCTTCCGCCTTTGTCAAAACGATCTCTTCCTCTTCCTCCTCTTTCTCTATCTCTGCTTAGGTTCAGATCGAAATTCATTTCAGAAAGCTCTTCAATTGACTTACCGAATTTCAATTTCACCAATGCAAGTGCAATTTCATCCATAGAAAGTCCTTCAGCCAATAACTGGCCTAGAGTAGCTTCAAAGATTTGGTTGTTTTCTTCCTTGGAAATGGCTTCAGAAACTTCTTTTACCAATTGATCCTTTTTCTGATCGATCATTTCAGATACAGAAGGAGGAGTCATTTTGGTCAGACTTGTTTTGATATATCTTTCAAGATCTTTTAATCTGAAAATGTCTTTTCTTCCAGTGATAAAAGAAATGGCCATTCCAGAACGACCTGCTCTACCAGTTCTACCGATTCTGTGTACGTAATATTCTTCATCCAATGGAAGGTCATAGTTGAATACTACTTCTACATTGTCTACGTCAATACCTCTGGCAGCAACATCAGTAGCGACAAGAACGGAACAATGTCCTTTACGGAACTTATTCATTACTTTGTCTCTTTGTGCCTGAGAAAGATCTCCGTGAAGGGCTTCAGCCATAATGCCGTTAGCAATCAGGCCTTCAGTAACTTCATCGGTTACTCTTTTGGTATTACAGAATACTACTCCTAAGTTAAATTGGTGAACATTGATCAATCTAGTGATCAACTCCATTTTAAGGCTAGGCTTAACTTCGTAATATACCTGAGAAATATTTTCTACTGTAAGTTCCTTTTTGAGAATCTTAACGATTTCAGGATTGGTTTGGAATTTTTTGGTCAGGTCCATGATAGGCTTGGCCATGGTTGCTGAGAAGAAGATGGTTTGACGATCTTCTGGCATTTGATTCAATACCGTTTCGATATCTTCTCTAAAGCCCATGTCAAGCATCTCATCTGCTTCATCCAAAACAATGGTTTTTACTGTTTCCAGCTTGATATTACCACGTTTCATATGGTCCATTACCCTTCCAGGGGTACCTACGATGATTTGTACACCTTTTCTAAGGGTCCTGATCTGACGATCAATGGATTCTCCACCATAAATGGCAGTGCTATAAATTCCTTTTTTGTGTTTGGCAAGCTTGCTGATTTCTCCTTCTACCTGAACAGCAAGTTCTCTGGTAGGGCATAGGATCAATGCTTGAGGCTTGTTACTAGACTCGTCAATCATGTCTACGATAGGAATACCAAATGAGGCAGTCTTACCGGTCCCGGTTTGTGCTTGGCCGATTACATCACGACCTTCTAGCATTAGAGGAATTGATTGCGCTTGAATTTCGGAAGGTTGGGTATAGCCCATGTCTTCCACTGCCTGAAGAATTTCTGCTGAAATTCCCAGGTTCGAAAATAATAATTCGTTTTCCATGAAATTTTCCTTACTCCTGTGCCCTGATTTCCTTTAATACATCCCAAAAGCGACCGAGTAAGGAAACTCACGACTCAGAAAAGTTCTGATTAATTAAGCTGCAAAAGTAGGAGGAATATTTTGATAAAGCAAATATCTCATGAATATTTGTAAAATAAATATAAAAATAATCCCCTTTTACTAAAGATTTATTTGGTGAAGAGCGCTGTTTGTTAAATGAAATTTATTTAAAATTTCACACTGTCGTTTTATGAGAATTGATTTTTTAAATTCCATTTATTCCCTTGTGAAGGAATAATATTGTTCTGAAGACTATTATGGGAATATTTTCTAATCTAAGGTAGAATAGGCGCAGACAGGTATAGTTTAAATTGATATTAAAAGTGTACTGAAATAAAAAAAAAGCGGAATACATTCGTATACCGCTTTTTGAATATTGTGAAATATTAATTATCTATCATTCATAGATACATAAGGCCTTTCGTTAGCACCAGTATAAACCTGTCTTGGTCTACCGATAGGCTCACCGTTTTCTCTCATTTCTTTCCATTGTGCAATCCAACCTGGAAGTCTACCTAGTGCAAACATTACTGTAAACATATCGGTAGGAATACCCAAAGCTCTATAGATGATTCCAGAATAGAAATCTACGTTAGGATAAAGTTTTCTATCTACGAAATATTGGTCTTTAAGCGCAGCAGCTTCCAATTCTTTGGCAATTTCCAATACTGGATCGTTAACACCTAGTTTAGACAATACATCATCAGCAGCTTTCTTGATGATTTTTGCTCTTGGGTCGAAGTTCTTATAAACTCTATGTCCAAAGCCCATCAATCTAAATGGATCATTCTTGTCTTTAGCTTTTTCCAAGTATTTTTTAGAATCACCACCATCTGCTTTGATAGCTTCTAGCATTTCAATCACGGATTGGTTGGCTCCACCGTGTAATGGTCCCCATAGGGCGTTGATACCTGCAGAGATAGAAGCATAAATACTTGCCTGAGAAGAACCAACAATTCTTACTGTTGAGGTAGAACAGTTTTGCTCGTGATCAGCATGCAGGATAAGTAATTTGTCCAATGCATTGGCAATAACTGGATCAACCTCAAACTTTTCAGAAGGAAGGGAGAACATCATTTTCATGAAGTTGGCACAGTAGTCCAGACTGTTGTCTGGGTAATTTACTGGGTGTCCCATTTTGTTTTTATAAGACCATGCAGCGAAAGTTGGCATTTTTGCCATCAAACGGATGATGCTGAGGTTAATTTCCTCAGTGGTCCTGTTAGGATCCAATGAAGTTGGATAAAAAGCAGTCAATGAACAGATCAAAGAAGATAATACTCCCATTGGGTGAGCAACAGATGGGAAACCATCTAGCATCTTCTTGATGTCTTCGTGAACTAGTGTATGTGTGGTGATTTCGTTAGAGAATTGTTCGTATTCTGTCTGTGTCGGTAGCTCACCGTAGATTAAAAGGTAAGAAACTTCTAAAAAATTGGAGTTTTCAGCCAAATCTTCAATATTATAACCTCTGTACCTTAAGATACCTTTTTCTCCATCCAAGAAAGTAATGGCACTTTTGGTAGACCCAGTATTTTTGAAACCAGGATCTAGGGTGATTAATCCTGATTGACCCCTTAATTTGGCAATCTCTATTGCCTTTTCATTTTCAGTACCTTCAGTAACTGGTAATTCATACTCTTTACCGTCGAAGGATAACTTAGCTATTTCAGACATAAATTTTACGTTTATCTATTTATGGTTTTGTTCTTATGACAAATCGCTTTTGGCGGCCTTAAGTTAATAAAAACAAGGCTTATTATCATAATGAACGGCATTATTTACATTATTTATAATTAAGTATAATTACTTAATTATTTACTACGTGTTTATATTGCGCTGATTTTGCGCAATTTAAGATTAAACTCCTGAATAAAATCGAATGATTCAGTTGAAAAAAAACAAATAGTAAAATAAAATCCCATATTCAGGGATTTGAAATTATGGTAAATAAAAATAGTCCGCTAATGCGGACTATTTAATTATTTGCAAAAGTGCTCAAATACTTCTACTAGGTGCTCGCCTATGATTTGGGCATTTCTACCTTCAATATGATGTCTTTCGATGAAATGAACCAATTCACCATCTTTGAACAAAGCCATTGCTGGGGAAGATGGAGGGTAAGGCAAACACATTTCTCTCACTTTATTGACAGCTTCTGTGTCATTTCCCGCAAAAACTGTCGCTAAATTACTTGGTTTAGCAGCTGATTTGTCCAAGGCATATACAACACCAGGTCTGGCTGCACCTGCAGCACATCCACATACGGAATTTACCACAATGAATGTTGTGCCTTTGTGATCCTTTAGATGATTTTCTACGTCTTCAGCAGTTTTGAATTCTTGAAAACCTACTTCAGTTAACTCAGCACGCATAGGTGCTACTAATTCTTCTGGGTACATATATTGAGTATTTAAATTATTCTTATAAAAAACCAAGTTCCAATTTGGCAGCTTCGGACATCATGTCCTGGGAATAGGGCGGGTCAAAAGTCAATTCCACCTCAACATCGTTGATGCCTTGTATTTGCTGTATTCTGTCTTTTACTTCAGCAGGAATAGACTCTGCAGAAGGACAGTTTGGCGATGTCAAGGTCATCAATACGTAGACATTGTTAACGGGATAGACGCTGATTTCATAGATCAATCCCAACTCGTACACGTCTACTGGTATTTCTGGGTCATAAACCAATTTAATGGCCTGTACAACCTTGTCCCTAAGATCAGGAACATTTACCTTTTCTTGATCCATTTTAGTTTCTTCAGCCATATAGCTAAACGTTTAATTTTGATTGATATGCCAATGCATATAGTTTCATCTGCTTGATCATGGCAACCAGTCCATTAGATCTTTGAGATCCCAGGATATTGCCCATGCCTATTTTTTCAATAAAATACAGATCAGCATCGACGATTTCTTTTGGATTTCTATCTGAAAGTACCCTTATTAAAAGGCTTATTAGTCCTTTGGTGATATCGGTATTGGAGTCAGCTTTGAAAATAACTTTTCCCTCTTTTTCCTCTGTGGTAAGCCATACTTTTGATTGACAGCCTTTGATTAGGTTTTCATCTAATCGAGCCTCTTCTGGGTATTCGGATAATTTATTCCCCAACTCCATAATATAAAATATGGTGGATTCTCTGTCTCCCTCAAGTATAGTGAATTCGTCTATTATTTCTTCCTGAACTTGCTTTATATCAGTCATTTATTCTTTAGTTTGGCGATTTTGCTTACGCTTTCTACCAGTCTGTCTACCTCTTCTTTGGTGTTATAAACAGAAAATGAAGCCCTAACAGTTCCCTCAAGATCAAATCGATTCATCAATGGCTGAGTACAGTGGTGACCTGTCCTTACAGCAATGCCTGAAGCATCCAGCATCATGCCCACATCAAAGGGGTGCATACCATTGATAAGGAAGGATAGTACACTTACTTTTTTGTCTGCAGTGCCTACAGGAATAAATCCTTTTATATTAGAGAGTTTATCGACAGCATAAGTTAACAAACTTTCCTCATGCGCTCTGATATTGGACTTGCCCAGGTCATTGACAAATTCGATAGCTTTTTGGAAAGCAATTACATCTGCGATATTAGGCGTTCCAGCTTCAAATTTAAAAGGAATCTCATTATAGGTAGTTTTGTCAAAAGTAACTTCCTTGATCATTTCGCCTCCCCCTTGGTAAGGTGGCATGGCTTCGAGAACTTCTCTTTTTCCATACAATACCCCCAAACCTGTTGGTCCATAGATCTTATGGGCTGACATGACAAAGAAATCACAATCCAATGCTTGCACATCAATTTCAAGGTGCGCAGATGACTGTGCACCATCAATCAGCACCCGGGCTCCGATCTTATGTGCTTTTGAAATGACTTCTTCAATTGGGTTGATCGTTCCCAAAGCATTGGAGGCATGAACTATAGAAACCAGTTTTGTCTTTTCGGTGAGTAGTTTGTCAAACTCATCGATTAGGATTTCTCCCTTGTCATTGATAGGGATGACTTTTAAAACAGCTCCTTTTTCTTCACAGAGCATCTGCCAAGGAACAATATTAGAGTGATGTTCCAAAGTAGAAATGATGATTTCATCACCCTCTTTGATGAACTTTCTGCCAAAAGTAGAAGCCACCAAATTGATGCCCTCAGTGGTGCCTTTGGTGAAAATGATTTCCTCTTCTTCCTTTGAATTCAAGAAGGATCGAACAGCGCTACGGGTTTTTTCATAGGTCCTGGTGGCCCTGTCCGCTAAAGTATGCGCTCCTCTGTGAATATTGGAATTGTCATGGGTATAGTAAGAAGACAATGCCTCCAGTACCGCCTTTGGTTTCTGGGTGGTGGCGGCATTGTCTAAATAGATTAGGGGTTTTCCGTTGACCTCTTGGTCTAGGACCGGAAATTGCCCCCGGATATTTTGGATGTCCAAAGTCATGAAAGGTATTTTATAAATTCCCTAATCGTTCTTGAACAAGAGAAATGCAATATTCCTTGAAAGCTTCGATTTTTATATGGTCTAATATTTCACCTGCAAAGGCATAAAGTAAAAGGCCTCTGGCTTCTTCTTTTCCGATTCCTCTTGCCTGAAGATAGAATAATGCTTCATCATCCAATTGACCAGTAGTACAGCCGTGTGAGCACTTTACATCATCAGCCCATATTTCCAATTGAGGCTTGGTATTGATAATGGCATCATCGGAAAGTAAAATATTATTGTTTTGCTGGAAAGCATTGGTCTTTTGAGCATCCTGTCTTACGAATATTTTACCGTTGAAAACTCCTCGTGATTTATCTCCAAGAATGCCTTTATAAAGCTCATTAGAGTCAGCATGTGGCATCGTATGATCCACATTGGTATGGTTATCTACATGACTGTTGCCATCAAGAAGATAAAGTCCATACATGTTTCCTTCACATCCACTATCCAAAAGATTCAAGCTCAAGTTATTCCTGATCATGTCTCCCTGAAGGGATAAGGTAAATGCCGAGAAAGTGGCATCTCTATGGATGTCCGTTACAAAGTTGTTTACTTCAATAGCAGACGTACTTTCATTTTGGATTTTATAGTAATGCAGGTGGCTATTGTCACTTACTTTCACTTCCGTTACAGAATTCAAGAAGTAAGCAGCTTCATCAAGGCTAATGATCTTTTCAATAAAAGTAGCCTCAGTGTTTGCCTCGGCATCAATATAGATTCTTGGGCTGATTACCTGACCTCCATTGGCCTGATTGAAATAAAGCACCTGGAAAGGCTTTTCAACAACTTTTCCTTTGGCAATATGAATATATGTGCCTTGCTCAAAAGAGGTAGTGTTCAGGGCCGCAAAAGGGTCTTTTTCTACCTTGGCAATTGTTCCGATCTTTTGTGCCTCCTCAGCACTTAAATCTGCAAAGCTCTTAAGGGTATAATTATCTTCAGAAAATGAAGAAAGCTCTAGGTCCAATTGGCCATTATTGAATACCAATAAGTGGGCATCCAAGTCTGCAATCAATTCAGCTTTTACTTGCTCAGCATTCAAGCTTGCTTTTGAAGCTGCTCCAAAGTTGGAGATGTTTGCTTCCAGCTTTTTGCTTAAATGGGTGAATTTATATTCTTCTGCTTTTTGGGCAGGAAGTCCTTCGTTTTTCAGGAAATCAATTCCTTTTTGCTGCAGGGCAACCAAGTTTTCAGCTTTGGTTAGATGGGCAGCTTCAAGGAAAGATTCCGTGATTTTATTTTTGGTTAGTGTAGTCATCAATTAAGAAATAAGAGGTTTGACAATGGGATAATAAAGATTAGACAGAAGCTCCGTCTACATCTTCTTTGATCCAGTCATATCCTTTTTCTTCTAGATCCAATGCCAATTCTTTAGACCCGGATTTAACGATTCTTCCTTTGTACAATACGTGTACAAAATCTGGAACTATATAATCCAACAGACGCTGGTAGTGTGTTACCACGATGGTAGCATTGTCTGGAGACTTCAGTTGGTTTACACCATTAGAAACAATTCTCAATGCATCGATGTCCAAACCTGAATCCGTTTCATCCAAGATAGAAAGGGTAGGCTCAAGCATGGCCATTTGGAAAATTTCGTTTCTTTTCTTTTCACCACCTGAGAAGCCTTCATTTAGCGCTCTGCTCATTAATTTTTGGTCAATTTCTACCAACTTCATTTTCTCCTTCATCAATGAAAGAAACTTAACCGCATCTAGTTGTTCCTGACCTCTGTATTCCCTTACCTGATTGACAGCCGTTCTCAGGAAGTTAGTGGTGCTCACACCTGGGATTTCCACAGGATATTGGAATGCTAAGAATACACCTTCTCTGGCCCTGTCTTCAGGATTTAGATCCAAAAGGTCTTTGCCATTGAACGTAACTTCTCCTTCAGTAACCTCATATTCTTCTCTTCCTGCCAAAACAGAAGCTAAAGTAGATTTACCAGAACCGTTAGGTCCCATGATGGCATGTACTTCTCCTGGCTTGATTTCTAGGTTGATTCCTTTTAGGATAGGAGTACCTTCAATTGATGCGTGTAAATTTTTTATCGATAACATGATATGTACTATTTCTTTTTTCAGTATTCGGTAATAATAGGTGAGGGGAGATCTAAACGAACTCCATCACCATCATTATTAAAGATTTGTTTTGTGGATTATCCTACGCTGCCTTCAAGGGTAAGAGCAAGTAGTTTTTGCGCTTCTACAGCAAATTCCATAGGCAGCTGGTTCAATACCTCTTTTGCATAACCATTGACGATCAAGGCTACTGCATCTTCAGTATCAATACCTCTTTGGTTACAGTAGAAGATTTGGTCTTCACCGATTTTAGAGGTAGTTGCCTCGTGTTCCACTTTGGCAGAAGGATTTTGGATATCTATATAGGGGAAAGTATGTGCACCACATCTATCGCCCATTAGCAAGGAATCACACTGAGAGAAATTTCTTGCATTTTGTGCTCTTTTCATCACTTGCACCTGACCTCTGTAGGAATTTTGTGATTTCCCCGCAGAGATTCCTTTGGATACAATTCTTGATTTGGTGTTTTTACCAATGTGGATCATTTTGGTACCCGTATCCGCTTGCTGGTAATTATTGGTTACCGCAACAGAATAGAACTCTCCTACAGAATTATCTCCTTTAAGGATACAAGAAGGATATTTCCAAGTAACAGCAGAGCCCGTTTCTACCTGAGTCCAAGAGATCTTGGAATTGTCTCCTGCACAAATTCCTCTTTTGGTTACAAAGTTGTAAATACCGCCTTTTCCATCTTTATCACCTGGGAACCAATTTTGTACTGTAGAGTATTTTACTTCAGCATCTTTTGCTGCGTAAATTTCCACTACTGCAGCGTGAAGTTGGTTTTCATCCCTTTGAGGAGCTGTACAGCCTTCTAGGTAAGATACATACGATTCATCTTCTGCTACAATTAAGGTTCTTTCAAACTGTCCAGTATTGGCCGCATTAATACGGAAATAAGTGCTAAGTTCCATAGGACATCTTACTCCCTTGGGAATATAGCAGAAAGAGCCATCAGAGAATACTGCAGAATTCAATGCCGCATAATAATTGTCGGTCATGGGCACTACAGAACCCAAATATTTTTTAACCAATTCAGGGTGATCCTTAACGGCTTCGCTAAATGAGCAGAAAATAATGCCCAATTTGCTTAAGGTATCTTTGAAGGTAGTTCCTACAGATACTGAGTCCAATACAGCGTCAACAGCAATACCTTGTAATTTCTTTTGCTCATTTAAGCTAATGCCCAATCTTTCATAGATCTGAAGTAATTCAGGATCTACTTCATCAAGACTTTTAGGTTTGGATTTTTGCTTTGGAGCAGAGTAGTATATTAAAGATTGAAAATCAACCTTTGGATAATGGACATTGGCCCACTCAGGTTCTACCATAGACTGCCATGTCCTGAAAGCTTTAAGCCTCCATTCCAGTAGCCATTTAGGTTCTTCCTTCTTAGCGGAAATCCAATGAATAATTTCTTCATTTAAACCAGCTGGAGCTTCATCAGCTTCAAAATCAACAGACCAGCCATGTTCATATTCTTTTGAGGTGAATTCCTCTAAAATTTGATTGTCTTTGCTCATAAATCGAGTTATTTAGACTAATTACATTTTGTAGCGCAAAGATATAACATTAATCTAAATTATTATGTTCAGACAGTAGTAAAATTCTAGAAAATTAATAAAAAAGGACCTTTTAAGGTGTTGTGATACAGTTGTTTAATGAACCAAAAGTGCTTTGGTGACACTTTTGGTTTTATTTATATAATGATAAAAGTTTCTTGAATGTTTATATAAGTAATTTATTTAGATTTAATCTAAATAATTAGTGGCTCGATAAATTTACTTAGCATCCTGTTCAAACAACTGAATAGGCCTGTTAATGCTTTCTTCAAGTACAATGAGAGTTTCTGTTCTGTCAATGCCATCTACCTTTTGGATTTTATTCAATACATCCCTGAGGTGATTGGTGTCTTTACAGATGATTTTTGCAAAAATGCTATAATTCCCCGTGGTATAATAAGCATTGATGACCTCCGAAATTTCCTTGAGTTTTTCGATTACATTATCGTATAACGAACTTTTTTCCAAATAAATCCCCAAATAAGCAGAGATATCATAACCCAATTTCGAAAAATCAATGTTGAGGGTAGCGCTTTTGACGATGCCCATATCTTCCAGCTTACGCATTCTTACATGGACAGTGCCTGAAGATACATATACCTTTTTTGCGATCTCAGTATATGGCGTTTTAGCATCTTCATTGAGTAATGAGATGATCTTCAAATCAACATTGTCAATATCTAAATTTTTATCCATTATTTATTTATTTGGTTATTGTTATTTAAATAAAGATGCATTTTAATTGTTGAATTGTCAAAATTTCAGCTAACATTTTTTTTGATTTGTAAAATAATGAAAAATGTATTTACTTTGGGATTACATTGTGAATAGAGAGGAATATTTGGTGTTTATTCCATAGGTTTAAAATAATTTTTGGTTTAAAACGAAATCTTATTCTTTTGCAATGGTTTTGAAATCGAAACTTTTAATCTCTAAAGTTATATTTGGGTTTATATTCTGAAAAGGGTCTTGCCATTGGCAGGACTTTTTTGTTTTATTTCCTTTCGAATTCCATGATTTAATTGAAACAGCTTTTTTGGAATGAAATTATCTTTTTATGTAAATTATTTATAAATAATTCGGAATACATTGTGATTAGTTTTTTCTCTTTACCAGATAAGCGTGGGGCTTTTCGTTTAATATCTTTTTTTAGGTGGGATTGTTTTCGCACTGTTTATAATAAAATCTAACCATTGGACTAGGATTGTTTGTCGAAAATTGATGGATATTTATAATTTGTCAATCATCAAGTTATTTACCGAAAATATTAACCCTTCTTAAATATGACGAAAAGGATTGCAATTGTTTTTTCATTATTCATTTTAGCTGTTTCAGCCTTTGGTCAACAGAAAAGGCCGCTCACTCATAAAGATTATGATCAATGGGAGGCAATTTCTTCAACCAAAATTACAGATGATGGCCATTGGGTAGGATATGAAGTGAACCCACAAGATGGAGATGGTCGGTTTGAGGTGGTGTCCCATGATCATCCAAGTAAGATGATTACAGTATCCAGGGGTACAGATTTCAATTTTTCTAATGACGGTAAATGGGCTGTAGGCATAATAAAAGCTGAAAAGGATTCAATCCGGTCATTGAAATTAAATGAAGTCGGGTCAAAGGAAATGCCCAAGGACAGTCTTTTTATTTTGAATATGGAAAAGGAGGCTGTAGAGAAATTGCCTGAGATAAAATCTTATAAGGTAGCAAAAAAGAAAGGAAATTGGTTGGCTATCCATTTTCATCAAGAAAAAGATATCAAAGATAGTACAGCAAGCGATTCTGTAAAAAAAGCTGATAAACATAAGAAGCTGAAGACAGATGGGACGAAGTTGGTGGTGAGGAATTTTGAAGGAAGTATTACGTATCAATTTGATAGGGTGAATAAATATGGCTTTTCAGAGGAGGGAGATTGGTTGTATATGATAAATGCAAAGGAGGATACCCTTAACAATGCTGGGATTTCTCTTTTGGATTTGGAGAATGGAGAAGAAATAACTGTTGACACAGGTAAAACCAAGTATGGAAATGTGGCCTTGTCCAAGGATTTGAAAAGATTTGCTTTTACAGCCACTAAAGATTCGGCAAAATCCGAAGAGCCTTATTATCAGTTATTCCTTTTTGACATTAGAAAGGAGACGAAGAAAGAGATTGTAAGCAAGGATACTGAGGGGATATTACCTAAGAGTAGAGTAGCAGAAAATGGAAGGCTTCAGTTTTCTGAAAAGAGTGATAAACTTTTTTTTAGTTTGAAAGAGGATTATAAGAAATATGCCTATGAAGAGGATACCACTATCTTGGATGAAGAGAGGGTTTCATTGGATATTTGGTCGTGGAATGACTTAGAGATCCAGCCAATGCAGTTGAAAAATAAATCAAGGGACGAAAACAAGACCTTCCTAGCTGTTTATGAATTAAAATCAGGTAAGGTGGTGCAATTGGCAGATAGGCAGTTGGAGAATATAAATTTGGACCGTAGGGCAAAGCTTGATTTGGCCATTGCAACAGATGATAGTCCTTATCGAATTAATTATAGTTGGGATATACAGATTGGTAGGGATTTTTATCTCGTGGATATTACAACTGGCGGAAGAAAGTTAATCGTTGAAAATGCCAGCGGATATCCAAGTTTGTCACCTGAAGGAAAGTACGTAAACTGGTATAGTTATAGGGATAGCGCTTGGTTAGCTTATGATATTGCTGAGGATAAATTGATTAACCTTACCGATGGTATTGGAGGAGATTTCTATGATCAATTACATGATAGTCCGAGCATGCCAGGTTCCTATGGTTTTGCGGGTTGGATGGAGAAGGATGAGGCTGTTATTGTCTATGATCAATATGATATTTGGAAAATAGATCCCAAATCAAAGCAAACCCCAGTTTGTTTGACAAAGAAGCTTGGAGAAAAGAAGCACATTGTTTTTAGAAGAGAAGTACTGGATAGCGAAAAGAATTATATAGACCCCAAAGCTCCCTTTGTTCTGTCTGCATTTAATGATAGAAATAAAAAAAGTGGCTATTTCTTAGGGGATATCAAAGGAGACTTGGAGCCGAAGGAACTGATATATTCGGATCATCGCTATTTTGGTTTGGATAAAGCGAAAAATACAGACGATTTAATTTTAAGAAGGTCTACGTTTCATGAATATCCGGATGTATATGCTACAAAATTGGGGAGTTTTAATCTGACTGAACTTTCTAATGCCAATCCACAGCAGGAAAATATCAATTGGGGAACAGTTGAGCTAACAGAATATATGACCTTAAAAGGCGATTCTTTACAAGGTTTGATTTATAAACCGGAAAACTTTGATGGAAATAAACAATATCCGATGATGGTTTATTTCTATGAAAGAAGGTCAAATAGTCTTCATAATTATATCAGCCCAGCACCTAGTGCCTCGATCATCAATATATCTTATTTTGTAAGTAATGGCTATGTGGTTTTTGTTCCTGATATTAAATATGAAATAGGTTTGCCGGGACCAAGTGCCTATGATTGTGTAGTCCCGGGGGTACAGTCTGTCGTAGCCAAAGGATATGTGGATTCAGAAAACATAGCTATTCAAGGTCAAAGTTGGGGTGGCTATCAAGTAGCTTATTTGATCACCCAAACAGATATGTTCAAGGCTGCCGGTGCAGGTGCTCCTGTGTCCAATATGACATCGGCCTATGGAGGGATTCGCTGGGGCTCGGGAATGAGTAGGATGTTTCAGTATGAGCAGACGCAGTCAAGAATAGGAGGGACCCTTTGGGAAAAGCCTATGCATTATATTGAAAACTCGCCTTTATTTTATGCTGATAGGGTCAAGACACCTGTTTTGATCATGCATAATGATGCAGATGGTGCAGTTCCTTGGTACCAAGGGATTGAATTTTTCATGGCTTTAAAAAGAAATAGGACACCTGCTTGGTTTTTGGTCTATAACGGGGAAGATCATAACCTGAGGAAAAGAAAGAATAGAAAGGACCTTTCGATCAGGCTTTCACAGTTTTTCGATCACTATCTCAAAGGCGCTCCTGCTCCTTTATGGATGAAGGAAGGAATTCCAGCAGTTGAAAAGGGGAAAACTTTAAAATATGAATTATCAGAATAGGAAAAGGGAGGTTCAAAGCCTCCCTTTCTTTAGTGCCTACTGAAGTGAAACTTATTATTTTACTTTTTCCAACTCACTGATTAGGTTCATTTGCTGGATTACTGCAGCTTCGAGACCTTCAATGGTACTTAAATCAATATCCCAAAGTTCAATATTCCTTAGGGCTTCGTGGGCTACTTTTTCGAGATCATCAGATTCCCAAATATTCTTGAAAAAGCTCATAATTTCCTCATTATCGTTAACTGGAGTCTCTTCACCATTAAATGTTCCTTTATAGAAAAGAAGTAATGCTGCAAGAGAATGTATTAAATTCTGAGGAAGTTCGTTTTTTCGTTCTTTGTATTCCAATAATGATGGAAGTACCCTTACTTTGAATTTAGAAATTGAATTCAGGGCAATGGAGCTTAGAAGGTGTTTTACAAAAGGGTTTTTAAAGCGGTCCATGACATCATTGGCAAATTGCTTCAGCTCTTCTTTGGGTAGATCTAAAGTTGGGATGATTTCATTCTGAATGGTGTCGTTGAGAAATTTTCCTACTTTTGGATCTTCCACTGATTCCCTTACTGTTCTTAAGCCATTTAAATAGGCTACAGGTACCAAAGAGGTATGGGCTCCGTTCAAAATTCTTACTTTTCTCGTTCTGTATGGGCTTTGGTCTTTTACGAAAATTACGTCCAAACCGGCCTTATCAGCTGGGAAATCTTCTTTGATTGCTTCAGGTCCTTCGATCACCCATAGGTGGAAAGGTTCAGCCTTAACAACCAAGTTGTCTTCATAGCCAATATCGCTTTGGATTTCTTTTATCGTTTCTTTCGGAAACCCAGGGACAATCCTATCTACTAAGGTGTTTGAAAAAGTATTGCTCGCATTTAACCAATCGATAAATCCTTTTGGTAGTTGCCAAAGTGAAGCATATTGCAATATGGTTTCTTTAAGCTTCTCTCCATTTTTATCTATGAGTTCGCAGGGGATGATATGCAGCCCTTTTTCCTTGCCCCCATTGAAAACTTCAAATCTGTGATATAACAGCGCTGTTAATTTACCAGGAAAAGAGTCGGGAATTTTGTCTTTACTGTCATCATTAGGGTTAAACGAAATTCCTGCTTCAGTGGTATTGGAGATAATGAATTTCAAATCAGGGTTTTCTGCCAATTTCAAATAGGCCTGATAGTCCTCATATGGATTTAGCACCCCCTTCACACAGTTGATAAGACGGGTAGATTCTTTGGCAATGCCATTTTGAATACCACTTAACTGCACATGGTAAAGTCCCTCTTGTTGATTGATAAGATCTCCCATTCCTTGAGGAATGGGTTGGATAATTTGAACATCACCATTGAAATCTGTTTTTTCATTCATGATATCAATAATCCAGTCTACGAAACCCCTTAAAAAATTGCCTTCTCCAAATTGAAGTACCTTAACGGGCCTTTCAGGAAATTGAGGGATATTTTGTCTATTGAGTGTTTTCATGGTTTATATGAGTTTCTATTGTTCAAACTGAAAGTAATTTTTTGCATTGTAATAACAGATGTCACTGACAATTTTACCTAGCCATTTTTCATCCGCTGGAAGTTCTCCGTTCACCACATCATTTCCAAGAAGGTTGCATAATGTTCTTCGGAAATACTCATGACGAGGGAAGGAGAGGAAACTTCTGGAATCAGTAAGCATTCCTACAAAACAACTTAAGAGCCCCATATTGGATAAGGCATTCATTTGTTTTTCCATGCCATCCTTTTGATCCAAGAACCACCATCCTGATCCAAACTGGATTTTTCCTCTTACAGAACCATCATTAAAATTACCTATCATCGTAGCCATGACCTCATTGTCTGCAGGGTTCAGGTTGTAAAGTATGGTCTTTGCCAATTGGTCGGTACTATCCAGCTGGTTTAAAAAGCTGGCAATGGCTGCTGCTTGGGAGAAATCCCCTATAGAGTCAAACCCGGTATCTGGACCAAGTATGCTCATCATTCTATCATTTGTATTCCTTAATGCCCCTAAATGGAATTGCTGGGTCCATCCTTTAGCATGATACATTTTGCTTAAATGGAGCAGGGTTTCAAATTTAAAGTAATTGATTTCTTCTTGTGTCAATGATTGATGGGATTGGAGCTTAGAAAATAACTTGTCAGTATTGTATTTGCCCAATTTGAAGAAGTATAATTGTTCCAATCCATGGTCAGAAAGTCGGCCACCATGCTGATGGAAAAAGTCAACCCTGTTTTCTAATGCCTGCAACAGGTCATTATAGTTTTTGATTTCAATACCAGATGCTTCCTCCAACTTTTGGATATAATCTAGGTAGTCGTTCGGATTTTCAACAGCATAAGATTTATCAGGTCTAAATGCTGGAAACAAATTAGGTTTGATACCTTCTTTTTTTGCTTTCACATGAAATTCAAGGCTATCAACAGGGTCATCTGTGGAACAGACTGTTTCTACATTCATTTTTTCTAGTAATCCTTGGACGCTATAAGAAGAAGTTTGAAGTAAGGAAGATGCCTTTTCATAGATGCTTCCAGAAGAATCTGAACTTAATAGAGTGTCAATCCCAAAGTATCTTTTTAGCTCAAGGTGTGTCCAGTGGTATAGAGGATTCCTTAAAGTGTAGGGGACAGTATCTGCCCACTTCTCGAATTTCTCTTGGTCGGTTGAAGCTTTCCCTGTAATGTATTTTTCGTCCACACCAAGTGTTCTCATAGCTCTCCATTTATAGTGGTCACCAGCCAGCCAAATTTCTGTTAGATTCTTAAACTGTCTATTTTCAGCGATGTCTTTAGGGGAAAGGTGACAATGATAATCGATGATTGGTAGATCTTTTGCATAATCATGGTAAAGGGTACTTGCAAATTCACTTTGCAGTAAAAAATCCTCGTCAAGGAAGTTTTTACGTTTATCATGCAATCGATTGCTCACTTCGTCCAACATTTTTCTTCTTTTTATTTAGATGTGAATAATATTTCTTATTTGACTTGTGTGACTTTTCTGGTCGAGGAACCGCGGATGATTAGCTCTGGCTTGAGCACTGTTTTTTGTGGAACAAACTTTTTAGGATCAGCCTTCAACAGTTCAAAGAATAATTCTGCGGCCACGTTGCCCATGGGAATACTGACTTGGTCAACGGTGGTCAACGAAGGGGTGGTAAAAGATGTGAAAGGTTCATTTCCAAAGCCGGCAATCCCTACATCTTCCGGTACTTTTATGCCTTTGTCTTTAAGGATTTGTAAGGCTCCCATAGCAGCATAGTCACTGGATGAGAATATGGCGTCAAAATCAATCCCTTCCTCTAACATCTTTAAGGTGCTTTGCTGTCCATCTTCCAGCTGCATATTACTTTCGATGATCAAGTTTTGATCAAAGGGGATTCCATTTTCTTTTAGAGCATCAGCATAGCCTCGAAGTCGTTCACTATAAATATTTATTTTTCGGGGATTGGTAAAGTGTGCGATTTTGGTAAAACCATTTTGGATTAAGTGTTCTACAGATTTGTAAGCACCGATATAATCATCAATCACTACCTGGTTAACGGCTACTTCTTCCGTGATCCTATCAAACAAAACAAGGGGAATGCCTTTTTCAACAACTCTTTCCAAATGCTCAAAATCATCTGTATTTTTTCCAATTGACATGATGATTCCATCCACCCTTGCACTCAATAATGCATCAACAGTTTGAGTTTCCTTTTCAAAATTTTCGTAAGATTGACAAATGATTACTTTGTAATTGAGTTGGTTGGCAATTTCCTCAATACCTCTGACTACCGATGAAAAGAAATTCCTGTTGGCCGTTGGAACTACGATACCAATCAATTTACTCCTTCCATTTCTAAGGGCAGCGGCTATATTATTAGGTTGGTAATTTACTTCTTTGGCAGCTTTTTGAACCAGTTTTTTAGTCGCATCGCTGATTCTTGGATGGTTGTTTAAGGCCCTTGAGACAGTACTTGCAGTTATGCCGAGCTTTGAAGCTATATCATGGATGGTCGCTTTTTTTCTTTTGTTCATCGCTTTAGTCTGGTTGCCAAAAACTCAAATGTACTACTTAACTTTAACTTAAGTCATATAAATTTTATTGACTGTCCACTCAAAGCTTTTTGGCATTATATAATAATGGGTAATTGCATTATTTTACATCTATACTAATTTATTGATGTAATCGTTTGCGCAATATAGCTCATTTATTCCTCCTATGTCAAGAAAAATAAATATATTTTTTTACTGTTTTAAGCTGTATTTTAAGTATAAAGACTTTGTATGATCAAATATGTCGACTTGTTTATGGTTATTTTGTCGATTTTTTAGGATAAAATTTTAAAGTGTCATAAAAAATAATTAACTATGCAATCGATTGCTCATTGTTGTGTACAAATTGAGTAATCATCCTTTTGATAGGTGAGTGTTTTCACTTTCAGAGGGATAATTAAGAATTGTATATAATTAGTTTAGGGTTAATGATACGAAATGTCTCCTTCGCTTGAAGGAGATATTTCTGTTTGATTTGAAAACCTAGGCTTCTTATAAATAGTCAATTAAAATCCCAAATAACATGAATACATCCAATGATATTATAAAGGTTCTTGCAGCATTTTTTGGACAAATTCATTTGAATTTTATTTTTTTAGACGTCGTTTTGTCTCCCATAACAATTAGAAACGACTAAGGTGTTGGATTTAAACAATCCCCGTAAAAGACCTTATAGTTAATGATTTTAGAAAAATAACCTTTTTCCTATGTATATGACCCAAAAACCAGTTGTTTCGAAAAAAATATTTCTTGCATTATCGCTTATAGTGGGATTATTTTCCTGTCAGTCAAAAACCGTTGAAGAAAATAGAGGGGAGGCCAAGAGTACTGAAAAAGAAGCCAATACCCAAGTGTATTCTACTTGGATGGCTGATTCAGAAATTAAAAGAAACCCCAAGGGGTGGACATTGGACTTCAACGAAAAACCAAAGTGGGAATACACCCATGGACTTATCATGACAGCTATGGAGAAGGTTTATGAAAAGACTGGTGAGGAAAGATTTTTGGATTATATTTTGAACTTTGCAGATTTCATGATCAATGATCAAGGTGAAATCAAAACCTATAAAAAGTCAGATTTTAATATAGACAGGGTAAACGGAGGGAAATTTTTGATTGGACTTTACGAAGAAACAGGCAAAGAAAAGTATCAACTGGCAGTAGAGGAATTAAGGGATCAGATGAGAAAGCACCCTAGAAATTCTGAGGGAGGTTTTTGGCACAAAAAAGTATATCCACATCAAATGTGGTTGGATGGATTATATATGGGATCTCCATTTTTAGCAAGATATGCTGCAGTATTTGATGAGTCGATGCTTTTTGATGATGTCGCCAATCAAATCTACGTAATGGATAAATATGGTTACAGTGAAGAAACTGGTCTGTATCATCATGCTTGGGATGAAAGCAAAGAGCAAAGGTGGGCGGACCCAGAGACTGGTCTTTCAAAAAATTATTGGGGAAGGAGTATAGGTTGGTTTAGTATGGCGGTGGTTGATGTTTTGGACTATTTACCGGAAAATCATCCTAAGCGAAATATGATTATTGATGTAGCTAAGAAAATAGCTGCAGGAATTGTGAAATACCAAGATGAAACGGGTGTTTGGTACCAAGTCGTGGACCAAGGTGATCGTGAAGGAAACTATTTGGAATCTTCATGTTCTAGTATGTTTGCTTATTTCCTGCTAAAAGGATCTTCCAAGGGGTATTTGGATAAAAAATATAAAGATGCTGGAATAAATGCCTATAATGGTTTGATAAATGAATTTATTCGGGAAGATGAGGATGGAGGGATAAGCATCACCAATGTTTGCGGTGTTGCCGGATTAGGTGGGGATCCTTATAGGGATGGTTCTTATGAATATTATATTAATGAACCGATAAGGATTAACGACCCCAAGGGAGTAGGCCCATTCATCCTTGCTTCTTTGCAGTATGAAATGATCAAATAACCCAACTTATGAAGATTTTATTTAATGTATGTTTCCTGATTTCCATGATGTTCAGTCACTTGGTAAGTGCTCAGGATTTTGACATTGTGGTAGCCAAAGATGGTTCTGGCGATTTTAAAAGCATTCAAGAAGCTTTTAATAGTATACCTGATTTCAGGAAGAATATTACCAGGATTCATCTAAAGCCAGGGACCTATAAGGAGAAATTGACTTTAGCAGCAACTAAAACCAATGTACATCTTATAGGGGACAATGTTGAAGAAACAGTGGTGACCTATGATGATTTTGCCTCAAAGAAAAACAGTTTTGGAGAAGAACTAGGAACTACGGGTTCATCCAGTTTTTTTGTTTTTGGGGATAACTTTTATGCCAAGAATATCACTTTTGAAAACTCTTCAGGCCCAGTAGGGCAAGCTGTGGCAGTAAGAGTAGATGGAGATAAAGTGTTTTTTGAAAATTGCCGGTTTTTGGGATTTCAGGACACATTATATGTGCATGGAAAAGACAGCAGACAGTACTATAAGAATTGTTATATAGAAGGCACAACTGATTTTATTTTTGGATGGTCAACTGCAGTGTTTGAAGACTGCGAAATATATTCCAAAGAGGGTGGACACTATATAACAGCAGCATCAACAGATAAAAAGAGCCTACATGGTTTAGTATTTATTAATTGTAAACTCACGGGTGATGCTCCCGAAAATAGTGTTTATCTAGGCAGGCCTTGGCGAGAGTATGCCCAAACTGTATTTATTAACTGCGAACTAGGAGCTCATATCAAACCAGAAGGTTGGCATAATTGGGACAAACCAGCGGCGGAAGAAAACTGCTTCTATGCTGAATACAGGTCGGTCGGGCCTGGAGCAGCTCCAGATGAAAGGGTTTTATGGTCGTGGCAGCTCACTTCAGATATTGGGGAAGCTTATACGATACATAATATTTTAAAAGGAGATGATGAATGGGAGCCTTTGAGTCTAGTTGATTAATGATCAATTTTTATCGTCCATTAATAACCTTAACCCCAAAATAATGAAATTCAGTAAATTCTTCTTAAACATCCTATTGTTGACTTTTTGGTTTTCTTTTTCGGCTAAATCCCAAAATGCTAAAATATCAGATGTTTGGGTAGCTGATCAAGGTGATGGTACTTTTATTAATCCAGTTTTACATGCTGACTATTCCGATCCAGACCTTTGTAAGGTAGGAGATGATTTTTATATGACAGCTTCCAGCTTTAATGCAAGTCCTGGCTTGCCAATATTACACTCAAAGGATTTGGTAAACTGGAATTTAATAGGCTATGCTTTGGATAGGTTGCCACCATTTGACCACTTCAGTAAGCCTCAGCATGGCAATGGCGTTTGGGCGCCTGCTATAAGGTTTCATGATGGCGAGTATTATATTTATTGGGGAGATCCGGATTTTGGGATTTATATGGTAAAAACCAAAGACCCCGCAGGAGATTGGGAAGAACCTGTTTTGGTAGAAGCAGGGAAAGGATTGATTGACCCTTGTCCTTTATGGGATGAAGATGGGAAAGCGTATTTGTCCCATGCTTTTGCTGGGAGTAGGGCAGGGATAAAAAGTGTGCTTGTCGTAAAACCACTTAGTCCTGATGGGACCAAAACGATAGGACCAGGGAAATTGGTTTTTGATGGTCATGAAAACCATCCAACCGTGGAAGGGACAAAATTCTATAAGCGAAACGGATACTATTATATTTTTGCCCCTGCCGGTGGTGTTTCTACTGGTTGGCAATTGATCCTGCGCTCCAAAAAACCTTATGGTCCCTACGAAGAGCATATTGCCTTGGCACAAGGAAATACAGAAATCAATGGGCCTCATCAAGGAGGTTGGGTTGAATTGGAGAATGGGGAAAATTGGTTTTTGCATTTTCAAGATAAAGAGGCTTATGGTCGAATCGTGCATATGCAGCCTATGTTTTGGGAAAATGATTGGCCTACCATGGGTGAAGACCTTGATGGAGATGGTACTGGTCATCCTGTAATGCAATATAAAAAACCAGATGTAGGGAAGTCATATCCATTGGCGACACCAACCGATACCGATGAATTTGATGGCAATGATTTAGGGCTGCAATGGCAATGGCATGCTAATCCCAAAGCTACTTGGGCATATACCAACCCTTCGAAAGGATATTTAAGGTTATACACAGATCAGGCTCCAGAAGGAGCTAGGAACCTTTGGGAGGTGCCCAATCTTTTGCTTCAGAAATTCCCGGCAGAAAGCTTTACGACTACAACAAAATTGACTTTTTACCCTAACAAAAAGCTGATAAATGAAAAAGCCGGATTGTTGGTGATGGGGATGAGTTATGCTTATCTCGCATTGGAAAGTCAAGAAGATGGGCTTTACCTAAAGTATGTGGAATGTGAGGACGCCGAACATGGTAAGCCAGAAAAGGAAACAGTGATTAAGAAGCTTTCAGGCAAGTCCATTCAACTTAGGGTTGAAGTACAGGAAGGCGCCGCTTGCCAATTCAGCTATAGTGAAAACGGAAAGAGGTTTGTTGAAATCAATGAGGAGTTTACAGCAGTTCCCGGCAAATGGATTGGAGCCAAAGTAGGCTTGTTTGCAGTTAGAAATACCAAAATCAATGATTCAGGTTATGCCGATATAGATTGGTTTAGATTTACAAAATAATATACCCAATGAAAAATACCTATTATATAGCTTTAATGGTAATAACCTGTTTAGTTAGCACTTTACAGGTTAAAGCACAGAAAATCGCAGGTATCGACCCGAGTCTTTATGAGGGGGTTGAGTTTGATATGCCAAAAGTCAAATTGCCTTCTTTTCCAGACAAGACAGTGAATATTGTAGACTTTGGGGCAAAAGGTGATGGCATGTTTAAAAACACAGCAGCTTTTAGGCAAGCTATTCTAGCGCTCAGTCAAGAAGGCGGTGGGAAATTGGTTGTACCCAGAGGAATTTGGTTAACTGGTCCGATCACCTTAAAAAGCCATATAAACCTTCATTTGGAAGAAGGAGCTTTGCTTTTGTTTAGCAGTGAATTTGATGATTATGACTTGATTGAAACAAGTTTTGAGGGCTTAAATACAGTGAGGTGTGAGTCTCCAATTAATGCATTAGGAGCTGAAAATATAGCGATTACCGGTGCTGGAGTAATTGATGGAAACGGCGATGCTTGGCGTCCTGTTAAGAAAGGAAAAATGACGGATAGTCAATGGAAAGCCCTAAACAAATCTGGTGGGGTGCTATCGGAAGATGGTAAAATCTGGTTTCCGAGTGAATCTTCCAAAAAGGGGTATATGAGCAGCACCAACTTCAATGTCCCAGATTTAATATCACAGGATGAATTGAATTCGGTAAAAGATTTCCTTAGACCAGTAATGGTGAGTTTGGTCAAATGTAAGCAGGTGTTATTGGATGGGCCAACCTTTCAAAATTCTCCAGCTTGGAATATACATCCTTTAATGTGTGAAGATTTGGTCATAAGGAATCTCAGTGTAAGGAATCCTTGGTACAGCCAAAATGGAGATGGATTAGACTTGGAGAGTTGCAAAAACACATTGATCTATAATAATACCTTTGATGTGGGCGATGATGCCATTTGTTTCAAATCAGGAAAAAATAAAGACGGAAGGGATAGAGGTATCCCAACTGAGAATGCGGTTGTAAAAAATAACACTGTCTATCACGCACATGGCGGTTTTGTAGTAGGGAGTGAGATGTCAGGAGGGGTAAGAAACGTCCATGTATCCGAGTGCACATTTATCGGTACAGATGTGGGCTTGAGATTTAAAAGCACCCGAGGTAGAGGTGGAGTAGTCGAAAATATTTTTATATCAGACATTGATATGATCAATATTCCTACTGAAGCCATAAGATTTAATATGTTTTATGGCGGGAATTCTCCGATTCTGGAAGAAGATCAAGATGCCTCAGACGAAGCTCGGGACGAAACTTTGGTGACAGTGACAGAAGAGACGCCTGCTTTCAGAAATATATTTATGAAGAATATCACAGCAACCGGTTCAGGTAAGGCTGGTTTTTTTATGGGGCTGCCAGAAAAAAGTTTAGAGAATGTCCATCTAGAGCATGCTTTGCTAGAAGCTAAGCAGGGAATCACAGTGATCGATACTGATGGTTTGACATTGACTGATGTCAAAGTAATCGCGGAAAAAACCTCAGCCCTAACGATCTATAACAGTCAAAATGTGAAGGTAAAAGGTTTTGCCTTTAATGAAAATGGTAAAAAGCCTGTTCGGGTTTTAGGTAAGCTGAGCCGTGATATTCATTTTGACATTAATGATTTTAAATCCTACAAGGATCAATTGACACTAGGGAAGGAATTGCCTAAAGATGCTGTAAAAGTTCAATGATTATGAAGAGAATATTATTTGTAATTGGTTTACTGTTAGTAGTCGTCGGTATAAGCTCCTATAAAGGGAATGAGAAAGAAGAGATTACTATTTTTTTGATTGGCGATTCCACATTGGCCAACAAACCTTATTCCGGAAGCAATCCTGAAAAAGGTTGGGGGCAGGTATTTGGTCTTTATTTTAAGGATGGTGTAAAAGTAGAAAATCATGCGTTGAATGGACGTAGTACTAAGAGTTTCAGGGATGAAGGGCATTGGGACAAAGTTTATCAGAGTATTCGACCTGGTGACTATGTTTTGATAGAGTTTGGCCATAATGATCAAAAAGAGAAATCACCTGATCGATATGCTGCTCCCGATACAGATTATAGAAATAATTTGATCAGGTATATCGAAGAAACCTATGAAAAAGGAGGAAAGCCAATTTTGGCCACTCCCATTTCCAGAAGAAGTTTTGATGAAAATGGGCTGCTCCAGGATACCCATGGTCGGTATTCGGAGGTAGTGAGAGAGGTTGCAGAGGAATTTAGCCTTCCTCTTTTCGATATGCACAAAAAGACCATTGAAGTATTGGAGCAATTTGGCGTGGAGAAATCCAAGGAATTGTTTTTGCATTACAGGCCGGGGGATTATGCTAAATTTCCAGAAGGAAGATCAGATGATACCCACCTTTCTCCAACAGGTGCATTTAAATTTTGCGACCTTGCTGTGGAAGAGCTCAGAAGGGAATTACCAGAGCTGGTGATTTTCTTGAAAGATTAGGAACGAAATTTAGATTTATGAAATACATTAGTTTTTTGCTCATTATTGTGTTTTCGGCCTTTTTAGGGTTTCGACCAAAGGAAAAGGTTGTCAAGGTATACCTGATTGGCGATTCAACTGTTGCAGACTATAGTGGTGATTATGATCCTGGAAAGGACTATATGAAAACCAGGTATCCGGTAATGGGGTGGGGTCAGACCTTTCAAGCATTTATGAGCAAGGGAAATCTTCCCAATTTGAATGGTTTGATACAAGGAGACTCGGTGCTGGTGGATGATCGAGCAAGAGGAGGAAGAAGCACCAGGACTTTTTTTGAAGAGGGACGTTGGAGAAAAGTTTATGAAGAACTTGAAGCGGGAGATTTGGTCCTTATGCAATTTGGTCATAATGATGCTGCAGAAAATAAACCAGAGCGGTATGTAAACATTGAGGGCTATATGGAGTACATCAGACTTTATGTGAGTCAAACCAGACAAAAGAATGCAATTCCAATTGTTTTGACCCCCGTCAATAGGAATTATCCTTGGAAAGAAGGAAAGCTTCAAAATGTACATGGCGCTTATTACGAAGCCGTAATAGAAGTAGCAGCAGAACTGGATGCGTTATTGATTGACCTTACACAATTGTCCATGGATCATTTTACCCAGAAAGGGAAAGCGTATGTCACTGAGCATTATTTTATGAATTTTGGTCCAGGT
Organism: Echinicola salinicaeni; assembly: GCF_014280965.1. Classification (GTDB taxonomy): domain Bacteria; phylum Bacteroidota; class Bacteroidia; order Cytophagales; family Cyclobacteriaceae; genus Echinicola; species Echinicola salinicaeni. The sequence continues at coordinate 126,760 of NZ_JACODZ010000005.1, read as the reverse complement.
ATTTATGAGGCTTATCCCGAAGGGAGTAATGATAATACTCATTTTCAACCTGAAGGAGCCAAAGCAGTGGCAGGACTGGTCTATCAGGCCATGACTCAATTGAAATAGACCAATTTAAGCAATCACTACATATTTAAAGTAAAATAAGATGAGGTTAAAACTTGTGAATAGTATAAGGCTGACTTTTTTAATTTTACTTATCGGAGGCTTTGTCCAAGTTGGTTTTTCCCAACATGTCAATTCTTATCCCAAAGATGGCAAAATCAAAGATCTTAAAGGAAAAGTACAGGAAGATATCGTAGTAGCTAAAGATGGTTCTGGGGATTTTTTGTACATCGCGGATGCCTTGGAGGCCATCAGGGTATATCTTCCAAAACCAATAACGGTTTATATCAAAGAAGGAGTTTATAAAGAGAAGTTAGAGATACCTGGTACCATAACCAATGTTACTTTTAAAGGGGATGGTCCAGACAAAACCATCATCACCTATGATGATCATACCGGAAAAAATTATATGGATACTTTTGATTCCTATACACTTTTGGTTTGGGGCAATAGTTTGATTTTTAAAGACCTGACGATACAAAATACCGCTGGAAGTGTGGGGCAAGCAGTGGCTTTGCATGCTGAGGGAGATCGACTACTGTTTGAAAACTGTCATTTTAAAGGAGATCAAGATACCATGTTTGCTTCAGGTGAAAATAGCAGGCAATATTACAAGGACTGCTATATAGAAGGTACTACCGATTTTATTTTCGGGTCTGCTACTGCCTTGTTTGAGAATTGCGAAATTCATTCCAAATCCAATTCTTATATCACAGCAGCATCAACACCTAACTGGGTGGATTATGGGTATGTATTTAAAAACTGTAAGCTCACGGCCGCAGATGGAGTAGACAAGGTTTTTTTAGGCCGGCCATGGAGGGATTATGCCCAAACTGTTTTTATTGATTGTGAAATGGGTAAACACATCGTTCCAGAAGGTTGGCATAATTGGGGTAGTCCAGAAAAGGAAAAGACTACTTTTTATGCAGAATATAATTCTACTGGTGAAGGATCCAATATGCAGGCAAGGGTGGATTGGGCCCATATGCTCACTGATGAAGAGCTGGAGGATTTTACCAAAGAAAAAATTTTTAGTGGTAAGGGTAAATCTGTGAACGCGTATGGTTTTCCTTGGTATGGGTATCAAAAAGATACCTCTTATACATTAAACAGTGCTTATAAGAAGTATCTAAAGCAACTGACTAATATTAAACCGGTCCATGCTGAAAGTATAGGTGGAGTTAAAGAAAGAATGAATATTCCATATAAGGATCTGGGCTATCGGGAACTTCAGATGGATGTTTTTTACCCCCAAAAGCAAAGAAATAAAGCTCTTCCTGGTATTCTGTTTGTACATGGTGGGGGCTGGAGATCAGGAGATCGTTCATTGCAAATCCCACTAGCCAAGGCGCTGGCGGCAAGGGACTATATTACGGCTGTGATGGATTATAGATTGTCCTTGGAAGCTCCTTATCCTGCAGGCGTACATGACATAAAGGATGCCATAAAATGGATAAAGGATCATGCCCATCAATTTAATTTAGACACTTCAAAAATAGCTGTGTCCGGAGGCTCTGCAGGCGGACAGTTGGCCGCATTGGTGGGTACGACCAATGGTTTGCAGAAATATGAATCGGATCTCAGCGTGTATCAATCAAGTTCGGATGTGCAAGCGATCATAGATATGGATGGTGTATTGGCTTTCTATCACCCCGAATCTGAAGAGGGAACTGTCGCTGCAGAATGGTTAGGAGGGACTTATGCTGAGGTACCAGAGACCTGGGATGATGCATCAGCCTTATATCAAGTAAGCGCTAGGGCTGTCCCAGTATTATATATCAATAGCCAATATCCAAGGTTCCATGCTGGCCAGGATGATATGATCAAAAAGTTAGCGGAGTTGGAGGTGTATACTGAAGCACATGCTTTTCCTGATTCACCACATCCGTTTTGGCTTTTTGAGCCATGGTTCACTCCAACAGTCAATTTTGTCGATCAATTTTTAAGAAAAATTTGGTAGGGAAAAGGCTTTTTTTGGCTGATTTACGGAATCGTTTGCGTAAAAGGTAATCGATTGCACATAATTTAATCGATTTAGTGTTTTTATTCTAAATCGATTAATTGATATAGATTTTTTATTTGGTATTTAATCAGTATAGTATGTTTATATATTGATTATTATTAATAAGTATAGAATTTACTTGTATATAAAATTTTAATTAATTAATATGCAATCGATTGCGCAACATTAAGCAAATTGCACAATATAGATAGTTACTAAATAAATAAACCCTTAATAAATTAATATGGAATCCCACCGCATTACACCCCCTCCCTAGGTATAGATGATTCTTGTTTTACCATTATATGTAAAAGAAGATCTATAGAACTCAATGATTACTAATAATTAATTAACAAAACCCAATTATTATCGAAATGATGCTTACCAAAAACCTATCGGGCACTTCCCGATATCTCTCGCTGTTTTTGCTGCTCATGATATTCTCCATGGTTGAGCTTTCCGCCCAATCATTGACGATAACAGGAGTAGTGAAGAGCTCAGATGGTGAAACCGTTCCGGGTGTCACTGTATTGTTAAAAGGAACTGGCACAGGTACAAGCACCGATATGGACGGTGCCTACACATTAGCCGTTGATGATCCCAATGGAACTTTGATTTTTTCATCCATTGGGATGATCAAACAAGAAATTGCAATTGAAGGAAGGAGCACCATAGATGTGACCATGGAAATGGATGTGGCGCAATTGGATATGGTAGAGGTGGTGGATTATGGTTATGGAACTGTTAAGCGAACTGACATGACCGGTTCTGTGGCTTCAATGTCTGGTAAAGAGCTGGCCAAAATTCCTGTTGCAAGCGCGGCACAGGCAATTACCGGCCGACTGCCAGGTGTCAATGTACTTACTACTGATGGTTCTCCAGATGCTGAAGTTGTCATCAGGGTGCGTGGAGGTGGATCTGTGACCCAAGATAATGCTCCTTTGTATGTAGTGGATGGTTTTATTGTGGGAAGTATCCGTGATATTCCACCTACGGATATTGAAACAATTACAGTATTGAAAGATGCGGCAGCAACAGCTATTTATGGTGCCCAAGCTGCCAATGGAGTAATTGTGATTACTACAAAGACGCCAAAAGCAGGAAAAACAACTGTTTCCTATAATAATTTCTTCCAATGGAAAAGTCTTCCTAAAGATAGAAAATATGAAGTGCTGGATCCTTATGAATATGTTTTGGCCAATTACGAATATGCCAAATTACAATCCGATGCAGCAGTAAGGAACTTTGAAAAGTTTTATGGAGTATATGATGATTTAGAACTTTACAAGCAAAAGCCAGGTACTGATTGGCAAGATGAGCTATTTGGTGACCCGAAACTCAGCCAATACCATAACCTGACACTCACGGGAGGTACAGAAAAGACCAAGTTAATGCTCAGTCTGAGTAATAATACGGATGAGGGCTTGATGTTGAATTCTGGATACCAAAGGAATGTGATCAACTTTAAGCTGAACCAGACCATCACTGATAGGTTACAATTTGATGCTGGAGCTAGGATTACCCATACTGTTGTGGATGGAGCAGGAACTTCCGGCAATGCCCAAATCAATATCAAAGAGGCCGTTCAGACTAGACCTGTAAATGGTATCGCTGATGAACTGGATATTGATTTGACACAAGTAAATTCAGAAGATGATTTTCAGTCATTCTTGTTGAGCTTGGTGAGTCCCGTAGAATTGGCCAAGCAGGATTGGAGAAAAAGAACTGATTTCAATTATATATTTAATGCAGGCCTGACCTGGGAAATAATTGATGACCTTAACTTTAAATCCACATTTAATGGGGCCAGGGGTTTTAGAGAGAACCTTAGGTTTTATGGTCCATTGACAGGAGAATCCTTTAATAATGGAGGTAGTCTTCCGCTTGGTGTAAAAGATGAGAATACCTCACATTCATATAGATGGTTAAACAGTGTATCATATAAATTTGATAACCTTGGAGACCATGATCTTGATTTCTTGGTGGGGCAGGAAATTTATTCTACAGGTGGCAAAAGTGATATGGTCAGGGTGGAAGATTTTCGTCTGTCCATTACTCCTGAGGAGTTGTTTGCCAATATGACTTTTGGACGTGTGGATCGTCACGAAACTAGTGAGTCAATCGCTGCTAATAGGTTCTCCTTATTTGGAAGAGCTAATTACCAGTTCATGAAAAAGTACTTGTTTACTGCCACTGTTCGTTCTGATGCTTCCAGTAAGTTTGCCAAAGAAAACCGTGTAGGTATTTTCCCAGCCGTTGCAGTGGGGTGGAAAATTTCAGAGGAGGATTTCTTGAAAGCTTCATCTTGGGTGGATGAATTGAAACTAAGGTTAAGTATCGGGGAGACTGGAAATGATCGTATCAGGACCGATGCTACCAAATTCTTATTTGAAGGATCTACCAACAGGGGGCCAGGTTTTGGAAATGTAGATAATGTATACTATACTCCAAGCAGTAGCACGCTTTATAATCCAAACTTGGTTTGGGAAACGACTGTAACCAAAAATGCCGGTTTGGACTTTACCCTGTTCAAGGCCAAAGTGGAAGGTAGTTTGGACTTTTATGAAAACACTACCAGGGATTTGTTATTGACTTCTGATATCCCATCAAATACAGGTTTTAATACCCAATGGAACAATGTTGGTAGTACTTCTAATAAAGGGGTGGAATTGGGGATAAATGCATTTGTTATAGACAGACCTGACTTTTCGCTATCTGTAAATTTCAATACTGGTATCAATAGGTCGAAAGTAGTTGCTTTGGATGGCACTGATGAACGTTTTTTTAGGTCCAACTGGGCAAGTACTGATCTCAACAATATCAATGATTTCTATTTGAGAGTAGGAGGCAAAGTAGGAGATATGTATGGTTATGTAACTGATGGTTATTATACAACGGATGATTTTGAAGGATACGATGCGGTTGCAGATGAATATATTTTGAAGGAAGGAGTCTCCAATTCTTCCTCTGTGGTTGGAAACACCAATATTAGACCTGGTTTCTTGAAATTGAAAGATCTTAATGGCGATGGAGAAATCAATGCTGATGACCGTCAGGTAATCGGTAATGCACTTCCTAAAAACCAGGGTGGTTTGGGGATCAATGCAAGGTGGAAAGGCTTTGATGCAGCTATATTCTTTAATTATCAATATGGAAATGATGTTTATAATACCGGCAAAATTCAATATAACCAGTTCAGAAGGGTGAGCTACGGTAATATGTTGACTACGATGTCATCGGAAAACCGCTTTACTTATTTGGATGTGGATGGTAGTTACACTGGTACTCCAGGAGAAATCGTCACTGATCTGGGACAACTTGAAGAATTGAATGCAAATAAGAACATATGGTCACATAATAGTTATGGTATCGCCGGGGCAGTGATTCACTCTTGGGCTATTGAAGATGGTTCTTATATCCGTCTGAATAACCTTACAGTGGGGTATTCATTGCCAACTGAGTTGATTTCAAGAATAGGCATGTCTCAGTTTCGTATTTATGCGACAGGAAATAATTTGAAACTATGGTCAAATTATTCAGGATACGATCCGGAGGTAAGCACTTCCAGAAGCAGTAGTTATTCAGCGCTGACGCCTGGGGTGGATTATTCTTCATTCCCTAGAAGCAGGTCTTATACAGTCGGTATCAATGTGACATTCTAAAAGAGATTAAAGTATCATGAAATTAAAATATCTAATAATAGCAGCAGCGGTTTCTTTAATGACTTCATGTGATAACTTCTTGGAGCCGGAATCGCTTTCAACCTTCGATACCAATTATGTGTTTTCGAATGTTGACGATGCAAGAAAAGGGGTAAATGCGATTTATTCGCATTTTGGTCAGGATGCTTTCCGTTCTAGGTTATCCAATAATATGACAGGTAATACAGATATAGAGCGCCAAAGTGGGTGGAATAGCAATGGAGACCGGTACCAAATTTGGAATTTGGATGCTTTGGAAAGTAACCGTGATTTGGAAATCGTGTGGACTTATGCATATCGGGCGATCAGGGATGCGAATATTGCCATTGAGGGTCTGTTGGCTAGTGGCAAGCTGGAATCATCCGATTTGGCAGAGGCAAATACCATGAACCAATTGTTGGGCGAGGCCTATACTTTGAGAGCATATTGGTACAGTATGTTGACCTATTATTTTGGAGATGTGCCTTATATCACTGAAGCACCCAAAGCCGGAAATGAATTTAATCAGCCCAAGGAAGACAGAAATGTGATTTTGGCTGCTGAAATTCAAAACTTGATAGATGCAGAGGCAAAGATGCTTTGGGCCGATCAAGTGCCTTTTGGTATCGAACAGGTCAACAGAGAATATACTTTGGGTATGATCGCCAGATTGTCCCTTCAAAGGGGCGGATATTATCTGCAGCCAGACCTGAACATGGCCAGGGAGTCTGATTATTTGGATTACTATCAGATTGCCAAGGATTATACAGCGAAGTTAATTTCTCTCAAGGACCGTGAATTGCCAGAAGACTTTAGACAAATCTTCATGAACCAGTGTACTTTCCAAGCGCCTGTGAATGAGGATGTCTTATTTGAGGTGCCGTTTGCGATCGGCAATGGTGATGTGGCTTGGAATATTGGTGTAAGAGTGGAAGGTGGACCTACTGCAGCACACAGTTTTGGGTCTGGAAATAATTATATGTCCATTCCACCTACATATTATTTATCATTTGACACCTTGGATATAAGAAGGGATGTCACTTGTTCATTGTATAAAATAAATACCAGTTTCGAATACGAATTTGTCAACGGAGGTTTGGATATCGGCCAGGGAAAATGGAGCCGTCATTTCTTGCCTAACCCTCCAGGACCATCTTCCGCCAAAGGAACAGGGATCAACTGGCCGATGATGAGATATTCCGATGTGTTATTAATGTATGCTGAGGCTGAAAATGAATTGAACGGCCCAACCGCTGAAGCTCAGGAAGCGCTGAAAAGAGTAAGAAGGAGGGCCTTTGATCCTCAATACTGGGCTAGCAGGGTGGATGCATATGTTTCTCAGGTATCTGCAGGCAAGGATACATTCTTTGAAGCCATTGTAGACGAACGTGCTTGGGAGTTTGGTGGTGAGATGATCAGAAAGTATGAATTGATCCGTTGGGGAATCTATTCTGAAAAGATGGCTGAAACGGTCGAAGGACTTAAGGAACTGGCCGATGCAGCATTTAATGGCACTACTCAATACCCTGATTATATGTATTGGAAAGTAGATGAAACTGGAAACTTTACCATTCTCAATCCTAATCGACGAGTAGTGGCTCCACCGGATGATACTTGGACCCAGCAGTCTTTCCTACTTGCCCTTCATAGTGATCAGTATACTTATCAGGAGTGGATTACAAAAGATTGGGAGAACCATATTAATGGGCCGAAGCCAGGTGTGGTAAGATATATCTTCCCTATGCCGGCATCAGCGATCGCCAGTAGCCAAGGTACCTTGTCGAATGATGGGTATGGATTTTAAGAATTAATCATCAATTCAAAAAATGAGAAGCAATGAATAATAGAATCAAAAATATATACCTGAGCATCATCATGCTTTCGGTGGCCTTGGTGGCTTTTAGTGGGTGTGAGGAGGATGATGAGATGTTTGATAGAACGAGGCTGTTTAGGCCGGTATTGACAGAGGATCTGTTCTCTGAAGAAAATACCATAATAGTCAATATGGGTAAGATGAAAGAAGCGTTATCCTATACCATCGAGGTGAGTAGGGATACGTTTAAAACTACCGATTATGTCATAGAGACAGATACTAGCTATGTGGTAATTAATGAAGAATTGGTAGGAGAGACGCTCTTTTGGAATACGCTTTATCAAGTGAGGGCAATTGCCCATGCGGATGATCCTATGTATGATAGTAAAATTTCCGATTTGGGAAATGTCCGAACCCAACGATTTCCTACCATCCTGAATGTGCCCAAAAGCTATGATGTGATAGATGTCGCCGCCAGGGTAACATGGACCAGAGCAGGAGCTCCGGTGACGGGAATCAAAGTTTTTGCTTCCACGGATCTACGCTTAACAGAGCCTCTAATGGAACAATCAGTAAGTGCTGAGGAAGAATTTGCTGGAGAAACAATAGTTACCGGATTGGAACCTGAGACGGAGTATCAGATTGCCATTTACAGTGATGGTGGACTTAGAGGATGGGTGAATTATACCACCTTACCATTGGATATAGACCCTACGGGACCTGGAGTGATCGATATTCGTGATAATGAAAGTCTATCAGCAGTCTCGGATGCAGTGGCTGCTGCTCCTGATGGAGCTACTATTTTGGTGAAGAGGGGAGTGACCTATGATTTCCCAAGTGATAATCTTAATAAGTCAATCACCATAAGAGCGGCTTATGGTTTTGGAGAGCAAAAGGCCAAATTGTATACCACAGGTAACTGGGACATAGATGATGGATCGCAAATAGGCCATATACGCTTCATAGACCTAGAACTTAGGGGAGCTGATTATTCTGGAGATTATGTGTTGAATCCAAATAGAGACAATGTGCATGTGGGAGAGTTGAGTTTTGAAAATTGCGAGATTGGAACTTTTAGAGGAATTCTAAGGGTAAGATCTTCTACAGTAATTGACAATTATATCATCAAGAATAGTGTGGTGGACAGTATAGGTGGTTACGGGTTATTTACGGTAGACACTGAAGCTACGGCAATGATCAAGAATATACGTTTTGAAAACTCCACCTTTAACAAGGTTCAGTTTGGGGTGACATCAAGAAGTCAATCCGAGTCGTTTGTAATTGAAAGCTGCACCTTTGCCAATTTTATCAAAGGTGGAGGAGGATTCTTCCGATATAGAGGAGGAGAGGGGCAGGACAATGTAACTAATGGCATCTCAATTAAAAATAGCATTTTCGGCCATGGATGGGATGAGTCAGGAGGAGAAAACTATAGCATCCGAGGGATTTATGATGGACTGGAGAATACCAATTTTGAGGTTGTGAATGTTTATTCTACTGGAGACTTTAGTTTCTCCAGTGGAGAAATACCTGGTTTCCCTTTAGGAAATTACTCAGGAGGACAGGGAGATCTTTGGGTAAATCCTGCCCAGAACGATTTCAACTTTAAGGACAGGGGATTTGCCGGCAGGTTTGACTCTGGAGATCCTAGATGGAGAATAGTGCTTTAGTGAATGATTTTCATAACCGATTTTAAAAAGGTGCGGCCAGCTTGGTCGCACCTTTTCAATAAACCTCAAATACCATGAAATTAAAGTGTCTTTTTTTTCAAATATTCATTGTTTTTGGACTTTCTGCTTTTTGTATGGCTTGTGACAATTCAGATTCACAACCCGATCCTGAAGAGGAAGAAAAAGAGGAAGTTTATGATGGTCCTGAATATGCATTCCCTGGGGCAGAAGGATACGGACAATATACCACAGGAGGAAGAGGAGGTAAAGTTTATTATGTCACTAAATTATCAGATGATAATAGTCAGGGAACTTTGCGCTATGCCCTTAACCAAAGTGGATCTCGGACTATCATATTTAATATAGGCGGTACCATTGAATTGAATTCAACTTTATCCATTTCTCGTGGGAATGTAACAATAGCTGGCCAGACTGCGCCTGGAGATGGAATTACCTTAAGGAATTACCCGGTCACCATCAATGCTGATAATGTGATCATCCGCTATTTGCGCTTCCGGATGGGAGATACTGCCCAGCAGGAGGGAGATGCTTTAGGAGGACGTTTTCACAAAGATATTATCATTGACCACTGCTCTATGAGTTGGAGTACTGATGAATGTGTGTCTTTCTATGCCAATGAAAACTTTACCTTACAATGGAGTATTATAGCAGAAAGTCTTAGAAACTCACTGCATGAAAAAGGAGCTCATGGTTATGGAGGTATATGGGGAGGAAAATATGCTTCTTTTCATCATAATCTCTTGGCGCATCATGATAGCAGGAATCCACGGTTGGGAGAGGAAGCAGGAAAAGCCTTTGCCCTTACCGATCTGGTGGATTTGCGCAATAATGTACTTTATAACTGGGGAAATAATGCGGCTTATGGTGGGGAAGCAATGAATGTGAATATAGTCAACTGCTATTATAAACCAGGGCCCGCTAGCCCCTCGGGAAGTAAGCGAAACCGAATTATGTCTATTGATAAGAATAAGGTGGAGGGTACTGAGGTATATGATATTTGGGGCAAGTTTTATATTGATGGCAATATGGTAGATGGTAGTAACCAAACTTCTGAAGATAATTGGACTTATGGAGTGTTTAATCAATTTCATGGTAGTTATGGTACCGTAAGTGATGCTGATAAAAAAAGTATGAAAATGGATGTTCCCCATGAGGAGGAAGGATATACTGTGACCACTCATTCTGCGATAGAAGCTTATGAATTGGTGCTTGATTATGCCGGTGCCAATTTAAAACGGGATGCGGTAGATGCAAGGATCATTGCCAATGTTAAAAATGGAGATTATGATCAGGAGGGATCCAATGGAAGCACCAATGGTATTATTGATTCCCAAAGTGATGTGGGTGGGTGGCCAGTATTGGAAGTAGGCGAGCCTGTTACAGATAGTGATGGTGACGGAATGCCTGATGAATGGGAATCAGCCAATGAGCTTGATCCAAATAATGCTGAAGATGGTAAAAAATTAAAATCAGGAACTCCTTATACTTATTTAGAAGTCTATCTTAACAGCTTAATCAAGGATTTTCCAATTCAGTAAATTCATAGGTGATTATACCAAGATAAAGTATTTGGTTACCTGAATAGTAAAATAGTTCTAAATGAGGTGCTGTTACTGTTATGAACTCTAAGGTCAATAGCGATAGATCTATGATTTACAATTGTAACTTATTATGGGCAAGATTTCTTCTACGGAAACTGGAAGCGGATGGGCCTGAATAATTCTTCCCTTAAAGGCACTATATATTTATCTGAACCATAAGAATAAATTTAAAATTATGAAGTTTGAGCATTTTGCAATTAATGTCGCACAACCTAGAGCAATGTCTGATTGGTACGAAAAGCATATTGGGTTAAAAGTCGTTATGAAAAAGGATCAAAGTCCTTATATGACGTTTTTAGCTGATGACAGTGGGACCATTATGATTGAAATATACAGTAATCCCAATGCACCAATTTTGGACTTTGAAAATCAACATCCATTGGTTTTACACTTGGCATTGGTGTCTGAAGACCCTGCAAAAGACAGGGATAGATTGATCAAAGCAGGTGCGGAATTGATAAGCGATGACATCTTAGGGGACGGCTCACATTTGGTAATGCTAAAAGATCCTTGGGGTTTGGCCTTACAGTTGTGTAAAAGAGCTAAGCCCATGCTGGCATCAAAAACTGGAGTTTAAGCCATGAAACAACTAATTGGATTAATTATTATTATATGTTTTGCTGGATTGGCTTATGCCCAAGAAAATGGGAATATAGATGTGCTTGCATTTCCTGGGGCTGATGGTTTTGGGAAATACACTTCTGGAGGGAGGGGTGGAAAGGTGTTGGTGGTGAGCAACCTGAATAATGATGGTCCCGGGAGTCTTAGAGCAGCATTGAGAAAGAAGTATCCTAGAATTGTCGTTTTTTCTGTTTCTGGAAATATTGAACTAGAGTCAAGTCTGGATATTAATTATGGTAATTTGACCATTGCCGGCCAATCTGCTCCTGGGGATGGAATCACCATTCAGAATTATCCGATCAAAATCAAAGGAGATAATGTTATCATCAGGTATATCCGAAGCCGTTTAGGAGATCTCAGAGAGGTGCAAGATGATGCGATGACTTGCATTCGAAACAAGGATATCATCATAGATCATTGCTCACTGAGTTGGGCGACTGATGAGTGTGGTTCTTTTTATGATAATGAAAATTTCACGTTACAATGGTGTATAATTTCAGAAAGCTTAAATGAATCTGTTCATGCCAAAGGTGACCATGGATACGGTGGAATTTGGGGAGGGATGAAAGCTACTTTTCACCATAATTTATTGGCTAGTCATAACAGTAGATTACCAAGGTTTAATGGAGCAAGGTATCATAAGATGCCAGAAAAGGAAGTGGTTGATTTCAGAAATAATGTGATTTATAACTGGAAGAGCAACAGCTCTTACGCAGGAGAAGAAGGGCATTATAATATTGTTGGGAATTATTATAAAGCAGGTCCAGCTACCCATACAAATCGGGATAGAATTGTGGAACCCTATGCACCTTTTGGTAAGTTTTTTGTAGAAGGGAATATAATGACCGCCTCTGAAGAGGTTAGTGAAGATAACAGTAAGGGAATCGATGGTGTGAATAAAGTGGATGATTTATTGGTGGCTGATCCTTTTCCTTATGTTATAGCTGATGATCAGATAGATGCCAAAGTAGCTTATGAAAATGTATTGGCCAAAGCAGGGGCAAGTTTTAAAAGGGATCAAGTGGATGAAAGGGTAGTTCAAGAAGTACGGTTGGGTAATAGTACTTTTGGAAATCACGCTAATGGGATTATTGATAGCCAATCGGATGTGGGGGGCTGGCCATTGTTAAAGTCAGAAAAAGCACCTTTAGATACAGATCAGGATGGAATGCCAGATACTTGGGAGAAAAAGCACCATTTAGATCCCAATTCTGCAGTGGATGCCGCTGGTTTTGATTTGGATAAAAAATATACCAATATTGAAATTTACCTAAATGGATTGATTGGTGATTGATGTTTCACGCTTTGATAGAAATTGTCATATTGTGTGTATTCTTCTTCTATTTATTATATATTTTCGCTTGGTCGGTGAATGGATTATCAATAAATTGTATCTGATATCTTCACTATGAAAGACCAGCGTATACCTTTTTCTCGTTTGCAGGAAGTCCTAAGCAGCATTCTTATTCAAAATCAATTTTTTCCTGATAGGGCAGCACTTAGTGCTCGTCTATTTGCCCAATCGAGTTTGGACGGAGTGCCCTCACATGGATTGAATCGATTTTTGCATTATTTGAGCTATATTAAAAAAGGGCTAATACAGCCCAATGCAGTACCAGAAAGGATTGGTCAATTCGGCTCTTTGGAACGATGGAATGGGCGGCTCGGTCCTGGTAATATCAATGCCCATTTGGCCATGAAAAAGGCCATTCAATTAGCCAAAAAATCAGGAATGGGTGTCGTGGCCATGCAAAACACCAATCATTGGATGAGGGCTGGGAATTATGGTTGGCAGGCAGTTGATGAAGCTTGTATAGGGATTTGTTTTACCAATACCAAACCCAATATGCCTGCTTATGGAGGAAGTGAGGCGAAATTAGGAAATAATCCTCTGGTAATTGCTATTCCAAGGAAGAATGGTTCGATAGTGCTCGATATGGCGATGTCGCAGTTTGCCTATGGAAAGATGGCTATTTTTGAAAAGCAGGGTCAGAATATGCCCTATGATGCAGGCTTCGATCAGCGGGGGGATTTGACCAAATCACCTAAGGAGATTATAGAAAATGAGCTCGCTATGCCGATTGGTTTGTGGAAGGGAGCGGGACTTTCACTAATGTTGGATATGCTGGCCGCGATACTTTCAGGGGGACAGGCTACTCATGAGGTAGGTGAAAGTGGTGAGGAGTATGGCCTTTCGCAGGTGTTTGTGGCCTTGGAGCCTTCGAAATTAGGGCTGGAAGAGTGGATGGATACTAAGGCAGAGCAGGTTATTGAAGACCTTAAGCAATCCAAAACTTTTGATAATAATAAAAAGGTAAGGTATCCTGGAGAACAAACATTGAGGGTACGGCAGGAGAATCTGGAGCTTGGTGTCCCTGTAGATGTGGATATCTGGAATCAAATCGTAAAAATATTGGAATGAAAAAAATAAAGGATAAAGAAGTACGATGGGGTGTTTTGGGTGTTGGAGACGTTTGCGAAAAGAAGAGTGCACCTGCTATGAATTTGGTTGAAAATAGCCGGCTTGTTGCAGTGATGCGAAGAAATGAGGAAAAAGTAAGGGACTTCGCTCATAGGCACCAGGTGCCCAAATGGTATACTGATGCAGATGAATTAATTAATGATCCTGAGGTCAATGCCATCTATATAGCTACACCTCCCCATGTCCACAAAGGGCTTACCTTGAAGGCTGCTGCTGCAGGAAAGCCTGTTTATGTGGAGAAGCCTATGGCCAGGACCTTTGATGAATGTAAAGAAATGCTGGCAGCATGTGAAGCGGCAGATGTGCCATTATATGTAGCTTATTATCGCAGGACTTTACCGCATTTTGTCAAGATAAAGGAATTGATTCAGGAAGGGGTGATTGGAGACATTAGGTATGTCAATATTCAAATGAACCAGGTTTTGGTTCCTGAAGTGGTAAGAAACTTAGATAATAATTGGCGGGTAAATCCTGAAATGGCCGGTGGAGGATATTTTTATGATTTAGCTTCCCATCAGTTGGATTTTCTGGATTTCGCTTTAGGTCCAATAAAATCTGCCAAAGGATTTAAGTCCAATCAAGCAGGAATCTATGAGGCGGAAGATATGGTTACTGCAGCATTTGAGTTTGAATCAGGGGTGATGGGCACAGGAAGCTGGTGTTTCTCAAGTGGTGAGGTTTCTTCTGTGGACCATACAAGTATTATAGGTAGCAAAGGACAGATTAGCTATGAGACTTTTGGGGCTGGTAAGTTTATTCTTGAAACGGATAGTGGCAAGAAAGAAAGCTTTGAATTTGACCTGCCCAATCATATTCAATACTTTCTCATTCAGTCCATTGTAAGTGATCTTCTTGGAGAAGGCTCAAGCCCTTCTACGGGAGAGTCAGCTGCACGTACAAATTGGGTGATGGAAGAAATCGGTCGATAGGGATTCAAAGTTATTAGCTAAGATATATATATGTTTAAAATACTATATAAGTTATTTATAGGCTTAAAAGCATATAAATTGGATTTATAAGTGTTTAAGCTTATATTTGATAGCTAAAAGTAAATAAATGAAAAAAGTAGCGGTGATTTCTGGAGACATCATTTCTTCTACAAGTTTAGTGGTAGAGGATAGGTCGGCCCTAGAAGAAAAGTTAAAAGACCTATTAAAAACCCTAGATGAAAAATGGGGGATTTATGGAAGACTGATAAAGGGAGATTATCTGGAATGTGTTTGCGAAACACCAGGCGATGCTTTGAGGGTGGCGATGCTTGTAAAAAGTTTCGTAAAGTCTTATAATCCGAAGCAGGCAGATAATAGTGAGGACAATAATAGGATCAGTCTTTTTAAGACACATGGAGTCAGATTGGCAATTGCCATTGGGGAATTGTCGAGATTTGATCCGAAAAAAGGAGTTATTGATGGGGAAGCAGTTTATTTGGCGGGAAGGTTGATTAATCAATCTTCGTCGAGCCATGGCAAGGAAAGGGTGGTCATAAAAAACACCTTGTTTTTTACCTCTCATAATGAAGTTCTCAATGAGCAAATGGAGCCAGTGATGAGATTATTGGATGTGCTTATGAGCAAATCCACTGCGAGACAATCAGAGGTATTGTTTTGGAAGTTATTTGGATTGACAGAATTAGAAATTGCCAAAAAACTGGAAATTAGCCAATCAGTGGTCAATCAACATAGTACCAGCGTAGGCTGGAATAGCATAGAGAAAACTGTAGCATATTTTAATAAAACCATTAAGTAATATTATCCATGAGTCCTATTCAATTTTTTATACTTCAGTTGATTGCCCATGTATTGGCAGACTTTTTTTTTCAATCAGATAGACTGGCTATTCAAAAGAATGAATTAGGGTTTAGAAGCCCATTTTTAAAATGGCATATATTAATTGTATTTTTATTATCCTGGCTTTTATCTTTCCAGATGACTTTTGTGTTTGGGGCCTTGATCATTGCTTTGATGCATTATCTTATAGATGGGCTTAAGCCTTGGGTCAATAAGAGTAAATCATTGGGGAAATATGCTTTTTTTATAGATCAAGGGCTACACATAATCGTTTTATCTGGAGTTTGCTATGCTTATGCCAGTTATGCTTCATTAGATGCATGGTTTAATATTCCTGGTTCAAAGTCCTTTCTATTGGTTGTTTTTTGCTATATGTTATGTTTAAAACCAGCTAATATATTTATAAAAGAGGTATTTAGGGCCTATGAAATTAAGGTGCCTGGTTCGGATGATCTACCCAATGCGGGTAAATTGATAGGGGTATTGGAAAGAGTTTTGGTTTTGACTTTTATATTGTTTAGGCAATTTGAAGCCGTTGGTTTTTTGATAGCTGCCAAGTCAATTTTAAGATATAAAAACGATGATACCATAAAGACTGAATATGTGTTGATTGGTACCATGTTGAGTTTTGGCATTGCTGTTTTGTTGGGCTTGTTGATTGGATTTGTCTGGTAATTGTCGTTTTTGAGTTTAATGGCTGATTTACAGAATTGATTTGTTATATTAAAACAATAAAATCTGTCCAATTTTTTTGTTCATTCTATCATCAAATACAAAAGCCATGAAACCAATTTATCTAATAATAATTCTTAGCCTTTTTTATTCCTGCGAGGAAAAAGAACAGCAAACTATGAAAGAGAGCGATAAAACTGGAAGTAGTAGCTTGAAAGGTAAGATTATTGACTTGACCCATGCATTTTCTGACGAAACGGTTTATTGGGTTACAGCAAAAGAGTTTGAGCTTGAAGAGGTAGCTAAAGGACAAACGGAAAAGGGATACTTTTACTCAGCCAATAATTTTGAGACCTCAGAGCATGGTGGGACCCATATTGATGCCCCGGTGCATTTTGCAGAAAAGGGTGTATCAGTGGATGAGATACCTTTGGATCAATTAATAGGTGAGGGAGTGAAAATAGATGTCAGCGAAAAAGGGCTTGCAGATAGGGATTACCAAGTAAGCATTGAAGATCTTGAAAAATGGGAATCGGTAAATGGGCAAATCCCAGTGGGCAGTATAGTATTATTACAGTCGGGACACGGAAAGTATTATCCTGATAAGAAGAAATATTTAGGAACAGATGGACGTGGGAGCGAGGCGGTTAAGGATTTACATTTTCCAGGATTATCATCTGAGGCAGCCATTTGGCTAATGAAACGAAGAAAGATTAAGTCTGTGGGGATAGATACCCCAAGTATAGACTATGGTCAATCGGAATATTTTGAAACCCATGTAGCCCTCATGAGCAATGATATTCCGGCTTTTGAAAATGTGGCCCATTTGGATAAACTTCCTGCAAAGGGTTTTCAAGTGATTGCTTTGCCGATAAAGATCAAAGGAGGCAGTGGAGGTCCTTTGAGAATCATAGCTATCCTCAATTAAATATAGCTATGGTTTTGAATTGATGATGGCTGTAAAGGGACCATATTTATGCTGTGATTCTGGGAAACTATCAGAATATGGCCCAAAAGGGTGATCAAATGGTTTTTTTGAAACATCAGGCCAATCTCCAGACAAGTCCTTTTCTGGCCGGGGCATAGAATTGACATATGCAGCCACATCCCAAGCCTCTTCATCAGATAAAAATGGGTTTTCATGATTGATTCCAAAGGGCATATTGGCTTTGACAAATGCCGCAAATCTTGAAAGCCTATAGAGTCCGGCCCCTATATTATAGCTGTTTTCTCCAAAAAGTGGAGGGTAGGACCATTCGATACCGTTCGCAGCTAATTGACCTTGCCCATTATCACCATGACAGCGGGCACAATAATTTTTGTATACCAAAGCTCCCTTAACAGGATCGGCAGCCCTTTCCAAAGGTTCCAAAGATTTAAGTCCAAAGCCGGGCATCATTTGTCCTTTTGGTACCTCTTTGCCTACCCATTTTAGATAGGCAACCATGGCTTTCATTTCACGGCTGTCTTCTGGTAGTTTTTCACCATTTAGACTTCTTTCGATGCAGTCATTGATGCGTTTTTCAAAACCTTCCACAGATCCAGACCTATTTCTGAGTTTGGGATATGTCGAGGCTACTTTTCCATAATTATTGCCAAAAGGTATGGTGCCTGCTTTAAGGTGACAGTTTTGGCAGTTCATGCCATTGCTGATTTGGAAGGCCTTTCCTTTTGGACCTAGGTAGACTGCTGTATGGGCGATCAAATTTCGCCCATATCTTATCAGGTCTCCTTCAGGGTTCATAGGGATAGCGCTGGTGTCTGGGGCTTGCCAGTACTGTAAGTCTATTGGTTCATTGGTAATTGCTTCGTTATTGTTCTCTTGTGAGCCAAAAAGAGGTTTGATCTCGAAGAGCCCCAATTCCTTACTGATAAAAAATGCACTTGTACTTAGAACGCAAACAATCAAAAGCTGAACAGCTTTGATCAGTTTTCGTAATAATGGGACGAATTTATCCTCCTTAGGCATTTTAACTAAGTTTAATAAGTTTAGGGCAATATGATTTATCTATTTATTTTGGTATTTCTTTGATATAGCCCCAGCCTTCTTTTTGCTTTTCCACTAATTCCAGGATACCGTCAGGAACTGTTCCCACACCCGGCAATAGCTGGGATTTATCAATATTGTGTCTTTTCATGGTTCCTTCACATACTTTGATCTTTACATTTTCATTTCCTTCAAAGGCCTTGATCTGGTCGGCCACTGTGGATTTATCATTCAGAACCATGGAGATCGCACCACCATAAATGACTACCTCAAACTGAGATTTCGGATAGGCTTCAGACATCATTTTTACATGCCTCATCGTTGTTTGGTGTGCGGACTCCTCTTTACTGGTAAGGTCAAAGGCAATTTTTACCGGTGTAGTTTGTGCCCAGACACTTATTACCAGCAACATTAGGGGGATAATAAGAAACTTTTTCATGACTTTGTATTTTATGATCAGCCCCCAGCGTAGATATATCCACACTTATGCTCTTGTGCTCTTCCCAAGGCCCAAACCCCAGAAGGCACTACTTGAATATGTGGTAATACCCCCGCTACCCATTCTGCTTTTACCGCTTCAGGGTCCATTTCCATTTTCTGTGCCATCATGCTACTGTATACAGTTAAGGCAAGATCACATACACATACCATTACACCTCTTTCTATTTGACGTTCTATGCCATCAATTCCGGGCATTGGGTAATCACCTTCTGTGGGTTGATAATATGGGTTTCTGATAGCAGGAGCACCAGTGGTATTATCGGTGATATTGAAGTTTTCTCCAAACTTATATTTCTCCCAAAGTTCATCTTTCATGGCAAATGGGATAGCATTATGCCTAAGTACAATGACAGAAGTCATATCTTCATCGGGTGTGCCAGTTTGATTATTGGTAAGATAAAACGCCCATGACCATATAAATTGAAAGCCATTATGGGGTTCTGGTGCATCATATACTACTCGGTGTTTTCCTTTCACTTCTTTAAACCATTCGTCAGAATCTTTCAATAATTTTGTATTAGCTATATTAGAAACAGGTTGGCCCATCAATGGGAGGGCCACAGTGGAAAGCGTGGCTGTAGTAGCCAAAGTCCCCAGGAACTTTCTTCTGGACTCGCGTTGTATTGATTTCATGATGTATTTTAGTTTTGGTAATTGGAATTGTATTAGATTCAAGGGCACTTTATATTTTTATTTTGGTGTCCCACTTAAAAGCTCGATTTTACTCGGCCATACCGATGACTATTTAAAATATGCTTGAAAAGTTTATTTAAAATTACGGCCTTCCTATTAGTTTGTCTATCGCTATTGATTCAAATAATAGTAATATCTGTTCATTATCAGTTGGTTATGATGGTCTGTTGCTTGGGGTTTGCTAAATGCATAGCCAGTACAAAAAAATCTTTAAGAAGTTAATTATTGTTGATTTTGGAATGAAGTGTTTATTGGATTGTCAGCAGTGTTTTTTCTATCTAATAAGCTTTTTAAAATGCTTGAATTGTTCTTGCTTTTCCCTATTTTTAAAAAATCATTAACCCAAAAAATTGATTAATAAATGATAAATAAAACAATTTTTGCAGGAAATAAGATGAGCATCTTTATGCTTGCTTTAGGTTTTTTAGGAACCTTGGTCTCCTGCAAATCCCAAGAAGAATCAGATAGCCCAGAAAGACCTAATATTATTTTTATCATGTCTGATGATCATGCCTATCAAGCCATTAGTGCCTATGGATCCCAGCTAATAGAAACCCCTAATATTGACAGAATAGCTAATGAGGGTATGCTGTTTGAAAATGCTTTTGTAAGTAATTCGATTTGTGCCCCAAGTAGGGCTGTAATACTTACAGGTAAACATAGCCATATCAATGGCTTGGTGGATAATGCCGTAAGGTTTGACAGTACACAGGTAACCTACCCTAAAATTTTAAGGGAGAATGGCTATCAAACTGCGATGATAGGCAAATGGCATTTGAAGACCCAGCCAACAGGGTTTGATTATTGGAAAGTGCTTCCCGGACAGGGGCATTATTATAATCCTCAATTTAGAACCAAGGAGGGAATGGTGTTAGACTCAGGGTATGTTACCGATTTGATTACTGATTTTGCCATTGATTGGTTAGATGAAGCGAAAGAAAAGGATCAACCGTTTATGCTGATGTACCAGCACAAAGCTCCACATAGAGAGTGGTTGCCCACTGAGGAGAATTTCAGGGCCTATACCCAAAAAGAATTTCCTGAGCCTGCCAGTTTATTTGATGATTATGAAGGTAGGGGAAGGGCAGCGAAAGAAGCGGAAATGAGAATTTCTACCCATATGGGATTAACCAACGATAGTAAAATCCATCCCGACATAGTAGAGAAATTGGGACATAAGGATTTTATTGATTGGTATTCCAACGCCTATCATGGTAACCTTGATAGGATGAGTAAATCTGAAAGAGCAGCTTGGGAAGAGGTTTATGGTCCAATCAATGAAGCCTTTGAAAAGGCAGATCTTCAAGGTGATGAGCTTACCAAATGGAAATACCAAAGATACATGCAGGATTATTTGGCAAGTATTGAATCCGTGGATGAGAATGTAGGCAGGTTATTGGACTATTTAGAAGAAAATGGCTTGGCTGAAAATACCATCATTATCTATACTTCCGATCAAGGATTTTATTTGGGTGAGCATGGATGGTTCGATAAGAGATTTATGTATGAGGAGTCTTTCAGGACACCATTGATGATTAAATGGCCAAGGGTTATCAAGGCAGGTAGCAAAAACAAGGACCTTGTTCAAAACCTTGATTTTGCAGAAACCATGTTGGATGCTGCAGGTGTGGCGATCCCTGATGAAATGCAAGGCTTGAGTATGCTGCCCTTATTAAAAGGTGATAAGGTTGAGTGGAGGGATGCGTTATACTATCACTATTATGAATACCCGGGAATACATGCAGTGAAAAGACATAATGGAGTGAGAACTGACCGCTATAAATTGATTCATTTTTATTATGATATCGATGAGTGGGAATTGTATGACCTTCAAGAAGATCCTCATGAAATGAATAATGTATATGATGATCCTGGGTATTCAGAGGTAAGAGAAAATATGCATAAAAAATTGGATGAATTAGTTGAGCAGTATAATGATGAAGTAAAGGTTCCTAAATGAAAAAAACTAGGTTTTAATTTATATCCTCAATTCGAAGCAACCGAATTGAGGATTTTTGTTTTAATACTGGTATTGGCCTTTTAGTCAAGAGAAATAATCCAAAATTAATCAGCTAATTTTGATTGAAATGAAATTATTAAGGTGTATGATCTTTGTATTTAGGAAGAGTTAATATGTTAATTGAAATAAAATAAGTTGAAAAAGTTCAATTTTGCGATGAAATTTTGTAAATAGTATAGAGTAAACTGACTTTGTCTTAAAATTAATCTAAGCTATGAAAAGGGCATTTGCGATTATCATCATTTTTCTTCTTTTTTCAGGTTCTACTTTTGCCCAAGAAGAGGGAGTGCGTCTCAACTTATATGGGAATTTTGTGTTTGCAGATAAATTTGATTCTTATTATGATAGGGGAAATGGATATTTTTATTCTGGAAGAATAGAAGATGGACTACAATGGGGGGGAGGATTAGAATATATGGTTAATCCAGCTTTTGGCGTAGAGTTGATGTATTTGAGGCAAGATACCAATAGTCCAACGAGGTATCGCTTTGTAGCTGGTCCAGAAGAGTTTACTAATTTTGATTTAGCTATTAATTATGTTTTGGTTAACCCAACCAGGTATTTTAGGGCGCCAGGAAGCCCTTTTGAGGTATATGGAGGTTTACAAGTAGGAGGTGTGTTTGCCAAGATTACCAATCCGGATAATGGAAGAGATGATACAGCGACCAAATTGGCGGTGGGATTAAGAGGTGGAGGAATATATTGGGCAAGCGATTATGTTGGCATAAAGGCACAGGCTCAATTTATTTCAGTAGTTCAATCAGTTGGTGGAGGATTTTATTTTGGTACAGGTGGATCAGGAGTTGGTGTAAACAGTTACTCGAGTATTTTTCAATTTGGACTAGGATTGGGAGTTGCTTTGAAATTAAACTAGTTACTGGATGGTTGATCAGGTTTATTTTTTAAGGATTAATGTTTTGTGTATTTGACTTCAAAATCAATGAGCAATATATAAAATAGGTGTTTAGATTATTACAAGTAATTTTATGAAAGTACCTGTTGAGGCTTAAGCCTTTTCTTTTGGTCGAGGCTAAGTGTCTTGTATAAGGTTTAGTGGTTTTTGGAGTAATCGATTATTAATCACACGAGAAATTTTTCACTCACATTAACCACAAACTAAATGAAAAACTTTGTTGCAGAATTTATTGGGACCTTCTGGTTAGTACTTGGAGGTTGTGGCAGTGCTGTTTTGGCTGCAGGAATTCCTGGTGTAGGAATTGGATATGCCGGCGTTGCCTTGGCATTTGGATTGACCGTTTTAACTATGGTTTATGCGATTGGGCATATCTCAGGATGTCACCTTAACCCGGCAGTGTCTTTGGGGCTTTGGGCAGGAGGTAGGTTCCCTTCAAAAGACTTATTTCCTTATATAATTGCCCAGGTTTTGGGGGGAATTGCGGGTGCCGGAATATTGTATTTAATAGCTTCAGATCATGCCGGGTTTGAGTTGGGAGGCTTTGCAGCCAATGGATATGGTGAGCATTCGCCCCATGGATTTGGGATGACGGCGGCTCTAATCACAGAAATTGTGATGACCTTTATCTTTCTTATTGTCATCATGGGAGCAACCCACCCCAAAGCTCCCAAGTACTTGGCAGGAGTGGCGATAGGCTTGTGTTTGACCTTAATACATTTGATCAGCATCCCTGTGACCAATACTTCTGTGAACCCTGCTAGGAGTACCAGCCAAGCTATTTTTGTACAGGACTGGGCCGTTGGTCAACTTTGGTTGTTTTGGCTTGCTCCGATTATTGGAGCCATTTTGGCTGGTTGGGTCTATAAGGTATTATTGCCAACAGAAGAATAGGCTTTTTCTTTGTTTGAATGAACTCGATATTTTTAGGCCTTGGAATTTATTTCAGGGCTTTTATGTGCAATTTTCATCAGAGGTCATATAGTTGCAGTAAAGTTTATTAAAATGGAGTTGAGGTCATATCAAACTTTACAATTTGGTATATCGATACAACTCACTTTTTACGCTGTTTTTTTATGAAAAATGACGCCCAAAAAAAGCTTTAGTAAATCTTCCTTATTAATTTAGTTTGATCATGCTATCTATGAACTTTTAATGATCATTAAATATGGAGCAAATTATCAAATTTGGGATTATAGGAACTGGGGCCATTGCGGGTCAGCATGCTGCTGCTATTGCAGCAAGTGATACTGCAGAACTGATAGCGGTGTGTAGCTCTAGTGAGGATAGGGCAAAAAGTGCAGGGAATAAATTTAAGGTTGCTGCATATGATGATTTGGATAAGTTTTTAGAAACCCCAGAACTTGATGCAGTTTGTATCTGTACGGCCAGTGGTCATCATATGGAAGCGGCCATCAAAGCTGCCCAATATAAAAAGCATATTTTGGTAGAGAAGCCTATAGAGATTAACCTTGAGAGAGCTGATAAGATGATTCAGGCTTGCCAACAAAATGGAGTAATTCTAGGAGTAGTCTTTCAAAATCGTTTTAATGAAGGTTACCATCAATTAAAGCAGGCTGTTCAGGAAGGAAAACTTGGAAAATTACTGATGGGCAATGCTTATATAAAGTGGTTTCGAAATGAAGATTATTATAAAAGCAGTGATTGGAAAGGAACATTGAAGGGAGATGGAGGAGGTGCCTTGATCAACCAGGGAATTCATACCATTGATCTATTATTGGATATTATGGGGGAGGTGGATGATGTGTATGGTCAGGTAAAAACAGCCATGCATACAATTGAAGGTGAAGATCTAGCTTCAGCACTTATTAACTTTAAAAATGGAGCAATGGGTAACATAACCGCTGGTACCTCCTTGTATCCTGGCTATCCAGAGAGATTGGAGGTTTATGGTACTCATGGAAGTGTGATTTTGGAAGCCGGAAAAATTGTCGCCTGGAATATTCAAGGTGAAGAAAATCGGCTAGAAAATCCCCATGTTGAAAAGGCCAGTGGCGCTGCCGATCCTATGGCTATAGGGCATTATCTCCATCAATTGCAGATCGAGGATATGGTAAGTGCAATAAGGGAGAATGGTGAGCCATTAATCACTGGTGAAGTTGCCAAGCAATCTCTGGCATTGATAAAGGGTATTTATAGGAGTTCAGAGGAAGGAAAAAATATGGCAATAAATATTAATTAAGTTAACTATATTATTTCATATAGAGGACACAGACGGCTATCATAGTTGATAAGTAATTTTTGATTTTCTGGCTTAGAAGATTATATTTATTAATCTTTTAGTTTTATAACTATTTACTTAAGTTTTTGTTAATTCACTTTTAAATTAATATCTATTATGAAGCATATTAATTGTTTGTTGTTCTTTCTTCTTTTAGCCTTGTTGTTTTCCTGTGGATCGAAAGAGGGCTCCTTTGAATACTATGATAAAAAATCAGGTGACCTGGTTTTTGAATTGGACTCCCTGACACCCAATGCTGTTCATCATATGCAATTGGAAGAGGTAAATGGGAAGAAACTGCTTTATATTCTGTCTCCATTTGGCAATCGGTTTGTGGTTTTTGACTTTTATTCGGGAAAAAAGGTAAAAGAGTTTTCTTTTCCCAATAGTGAGGCAATGCCGATTCGCATTGGAGAGTATAACACAGGTTTTTATTTTCATAATCCAGACTCCATATTTATGGTAGCAAGAGGGTCGGATTTATTTGTTGGTAAGGAAAGTGGAGATTTTGCTCCGGTTTTTCGTTTTAGGAAGGAGTTTCCTGATGATAGGACCTTACGTCCTCAGGTATATCAGTTTTCTAAGCCTTTTTTGATCAATGATAGTATTATATCCTTTGGAGGCTTTATAGAAAATTATCAAGAAGCATATAAGGAAAATATGCGAACTGACCTGCATTTGGATTTAAAGTCCAAGAAGGTAGAACGGACTACCCTATATCCCAAAGGAGTCTATAAGCCTGGAGTTTATTATTCGACAAATCGACACAGTCCAGGAAGGGCATATAGTAAGGAAAACCATACGATATATTATAGCTTTCCCAATGCGGATTCGATTTATGCCAAAGATGTAAACAATGGGAAAATGGAAGCTTTTTATGCCAAAGACGAAAACCTTCAGCCCTTTATAGAAATGCAAAGCTATAAGGAAGCCTCAGATATGATGAAAAACTCCCAAGCGACCTATATTTCCCAGCAGGGAGCGTATAATTCTATATTTTCCGTGGATGAAAAGGATATGGTCGTTAGGTCAGCTTATTTGGGCATTCCCAATTATGATCCACAAATCCATAATGAAAGGGGCTATGCCATTAATAAGGCCTTGATGTTTTTTGGACAGTCAGATCATCAGCATCTGGGCACCATTTACCTGAAAAATATTGATGAACGATTTATTTTCTTTGATGAAGATCACTTTTATGTTTACTCTTTTGACCACCAAGATAATGAAGATCAAATGGTCTTTGATCAGTATGATTATCCAGAATTTTAAGATATTATCATTTTTACTTGTTTTGCTCTTTCTTCCCTTGATTTCATGTGATGATGGATCTGATTTAAAGGACTTTCAAATAGATTCTAAATATACCTTAGTCATTCCTCAATATGGATGTTCGGGTTGTATTAGTCAAGGAAAACGCTTTGCAAAAGAACACTTGAATTCAAGTTGTTTCAGCATCGTATTTACCAAGATTCAAGATCTTAAAAAGCTAAAAATTGATTTTGGATATGAAGAGGTGGACGCTCCGAATGTTATCTTGGATACGGATAATACTTTGGAGGGCTATGTGGAGGGGTACCCAGTAATGATCACTGAAAATGAGAAAATTGAATTGGATAATTCTGGTTTCAAGCATTATTGGGATTTTGCAAAAGACCTAGCAGAGTGTAAATAATTACCTTTCATGCAAAAGGGCAGGGCCTAAACCCTGCTCTTTTTATTGCTTCATGCTATATATCAATCCTAATTCCAAGCCCCTGAGTTCGGCCAGCCCCTTAAGGCGGCCGATCCCAGTATAGCCAGGGTTAGTGGTTTTTCTTAAATCATCCAACATCTGATGGCCATGGTCAGGTCGCATAGGCAATGATTTTTGCCTTCTGGCCTGTACCTTGATCAATTCCTGAATCACTTCAATCATCGGTACATCACCTTCTAGGTGGTTGGCTTCATGGAAATTGCCTTCTGCATCTCTTTGGGTACTTCTAAGGTGGATAAAGTGGATATGATTTCCCCAGTCTCTAATGATTTGCGGTAAGTCATTATCTGCTCTCACACCGAAAGAACCTGTGCAAAATGTAATGCCATTATAATCACTTCCATTATCTGTAAGCAGCCTTTCGACGTCATTGATGGTACTCATTACCCTAGGCAATCCAAACATGGCAAAGGGTGGGTCATCTGGATGTATGGCCATGAAAACCCTGTTTTTTTCTGCTACGGGGATGATTTCATCCAAGAACAGCTTTAAGTTTTCTGCTAATACTTTTTCATCTATGCCATCATAGGTGTCCAAAACTTTCTGGAAATCCTCTACAGAATAGCCTTCCTCAGCACCAGGAAGCCCAGCAATGATATTATTGGTAAGCAATTGCTTTGCATCTTCACTAAGACTTTCGAAATACTTTTCGGCTTTTTGAACAATTTCCTGAGAGTAGGATGCTGCTGCATTTGGTCGCTTCAGGATAAAAAGGTCAAAGGCTGCTAAGGCCTGTAGCTCAAACCTCAGGGCTTTGGCACCATTGTCCAGCTCATAAGCCAGGTCCGTTCTGGTCCAATCCAAAACAGGCATAAAATTATAACAAACGGTATGTACGCCTTCTGCTGCCAGGTTCTCTATGGATTGTTTATAGTTCTCTATATATTCCTTGAAATTGCCACTTCTCGTTTTGATATTTTCATGGACAGGAATACTCTCCACTACAGACCAAGTTAAACCTGCAGCTTCGATGGTATCTTTTCTTTTTTTGATTTCCTCTCGGCTCCAAACCACTCCATTGGGAAGATGGTGCAAAGCTGAAACTATACCAGTTGCTCCGGCCTGCCTGATATCTGATAAGCTTACTGGGTCATTGGGACCATACCATCTCATGGTTTGCTCCATTTTTTTTATTGCTTTCATTTTTAGCTTATTCTATAGATTATACCCCACTATAGGCACTAAAACCACCATCTACGGGGATGATTGTTCCGGTAACAAATTTAGAAGCATCGCTGCATAGGAATCCTACCGCGCCGAATAGATCCTCTGGGTTTCCAAACCGGTCCATTGGTGTATGACTGATTATTTGGTTTCCTCGGTCGGTCAAACTACCGTCTTCTTGAGTCAATAAAGCCCTGTTTTGTTCGGTCAGAAAAAAACCAGGAGCAATGGCATTTACACGGTATTGCTTGCCATATTTTTGACAAAACTCAACAGATAGCCATTTGGTGAGATTGTCAATAGCAGCTTTAGCAGATGCATAGCCTATTACCCTTGTCATAGGCCTTGATGCAGCCATTGAGGAAATATTGATGATGCTAGCTTCTGGATTTTTCAATAATAAAGGGGTGAACACCTGTGTGGGCATCAAGGTGCCCAAATAATTGAGGTCCATTACCTTTTTTACTTCTGCAATCTGTAAGTCTGTGATTTTTTGATCTGGCGTTACAATTGCTCCAGGCATATTCCCGCCTGCTGCATTAATTAAAACATCAATTTTGCCAAATTCTTTTTCCACTTCGTTTTTGGCTGCGAGTAGCGCTTCTTCATTGGTTACATCTGCTAATAAGGCATGGGCTTTTCCGCCATTGTTTTTGATTTTGTTGACCAGCTCATCTACTTTTTTAGGAGTTCTTCCCAGTACGATTATCTGGGCACCTTCTTTAGCTAGGTATTGGGTGATTTGGTTCCCCAAGACACCTGTAGCGCCACTTATTAATATGATTTTGTCTTTTACAGAAAATAGTGCAGACATATGTATTATAGATTTAAAGAGATTGTTAATTGAAGATTATTGGAAATTGAAATAGTTTTTAGCATTGTGGTAACAAATATCCTGTACCATTTTGCCCAACCATTTTTCATCAGCTGGTAATTCTCCATTAGCCACATCATTACCCAAGAGGTTACAAAGCGTTCTTCTGAAATATTCATGACGTGGAAAGGAAAGAAAGCTTCTCGAGTCAGTCAACATCCCTACGAAACAGCTTAATAGCCCCATATTGGAAAGGGCATTCATCTGCTTTTCCATGCCGTCTTTTTGGTCAAGGTACCACCAGCCTGAGCCAAACTGCACTTTTCCGCGGACTGAGCCATCATTGAAATTACCAGCCATGGTGGCCATTACCTCATTGTCCCTTGGGTTGAGATTATACAATATGGTTTTGCAAAGTTGGTCGCTTTTGTCCAGTTCATTTAAGAATTGGGAAAGTGCTTTTGCCTGGCTGAAGTCTCCGATAGAATCAAAGCCTGTATCTGGTCCAAGTGTAGACAGCATCCTTTCATTGGTGTTTCTCAGTGCTCCCAAATGGAACTGTTGTGTCCATCCTTTGGCATGGTAGAGCCTGCAAAGCTCAATGAGGGTTACAAACTTAAAGTAGGCTGTTTCATCCTTACTGATATGCTCGCCAGAAGTAACTTTACTGAAAAGGACCTCAATATCATAAGTGCCCATAGGGTAGAAGTAAAGCTGCTCAAAACCATGATCGGCCAATCTGCCGCCGTTTTCGTGGAAATAGGCAATTCGACTTTCCAGGGCTGCCATTAATTTTTCATGACTGTCAATCTGGATATGACTTACGGCCGACAGTTCCTCCAGATAACTGATATAGCTATTTGGATCTTCTACCGCAAAGGATTTATCAGGGCGGAAAGTAGGGAAAAGTCCAATAGACATACCATCCTTTGCTGCTTTTTGGTGGTATTCCAAATCGTCAGCAGGATCATCGGTAGTACAAACTGTTTCTACATTCATGCCAGTCAATAGTGACTGGGTATTATGGGAATCCTGTTGCAACTGACGGGTAGTTTCAAGATAGACCTCAGCGGCATTATCTGCTGTTAACAGCTCATCAATTCCGAAATATCGCAAGAGCTCAAGATGTGTCCAATGGTAAAGAGGGTTCCTCATGGTATAAGGTACCGTATAAGCCCATTTTTCAAACTTCTCCTTATCAGTACCGTTTCCAGTAATATATTTTTCATTGATACCAAGGGCTCTCATGGCACGCCATTTATAATGGTCGCCAGCTAGCCAAATCTGGGAGATATTTTCAAATTTTCTGTTTTCCGCTAAGTCCTTAGGTGAAAGGTGGCAGTGGTAATCTATGATGGGCATTTCTTTAGCATAATCATGGTATAGCACTTTGGCCATATCAGATTGAAGCAAAAAATCCCCTTGAATAAATTTTGAGCTAGATGTTGTTTGGGTGGTATTCATCATATTTAAATATTCACTTTAATTTTTGAAAAGCTGCTGTCTGGTTCTTCTAATTATTAAAGGGATAATCCAAAACAATGATTGGAATTGGTACAGACTTATCCCCTGATTAAAGAAGAAATATTGATTCAAAAGGGGTTTATAAAATAAGATTTTTGAAACCGTCTAAATCGCCATTAGAAGCGTCATTTCAATAAGTAATAATAGCTAATGTTTGTTGGTTTTTTAAGCAATTAAGCCACTTTAATCACGGAATCGATTTCGTATTCAATCGGATGAGCAAAGTACAGTATATCATTTTGATTGAATTAATTATTTCAGGGCTGAGATGAATTGAGGAATTAGTTTAAATTTGATGTTGGAATAAATATTTTGCAACTGAATTATGAGTGGAGTAAACATCAAAATGTTGGCAGAAGCACTTCAGCTGGCACCATCTACAGTTTCTAGGGCACTCAATGATAGCCATGAGATAAGTGAAAAAACCAAGAAAAGGGTTTTGGCCATGGCCGATAAAATGAACTACCAACCCAATCCTTTTGCCAGAAGTTTAAGAGAACATAGAAGTAAAACTATTGCGATGATCATTCCCGATCTGGTCAATAATTTTTTTTCCCAGGTCATAGAAGGAGTGGAAGAAATTACCCAGCAGTTTGGTTATCATTTGTTGGTCTATCATACACATGAAAATGTGGAGAGAGAAAAAGAGATTGTAACCCACCTGCTCAATGGGAGAGTGGATGGCATAATGATGTCCGTTTCGCATCAAACCAAGGAAACCGAGCATTTGATGCGAGTTTATCAGAAAGGTATTCCATTGATTTTTTTTGATAGGATTTGTGACAGTATTCCTACTACTAAATTTGTTACAAATGGTTATGAAAGTGGTTATGAGGCTACCCAGCATTTGATAGAGCAAGGATGCAAAAGGATTGCTTTCTTATTGCTTTCCAAAGAAATATCCATTAGTCAGCAGAGGTTAAGGGGATATACTGATGCACTTAAGGACAATGGTTTGGAGAAGAATGAAGATCTGATTTTAATGTGTGGTAAAGATGATCATTATAACCACCAATTGATAAAAGAGTTCTTAAATGGAGAACATAGGCCAGATGGTGTATTGGCGGCCGTGGAAAAGTTAGCTATTACGACCTATTACGTGGCTGGTGAGCTTAAATTGAATATGCCAGATGATTTAAGGTTGGTTAGTTTTTCTAATATGAAGATAGCGGATCTTTTGAACCCCAGTCTGACCACCATTTCCCAGCCCACCCATGAATTTGGTAGGCAGGCAGCCAGTTTATTGATGAATAAATTGACCAAGAGAAATACCCCGGATTTTAAGGATGAGATTGTGGTTCTGCCATCCAAATTGGATATTAGGAAGTCCTCAAAATGAAAATGGCTTTATGATATTTTAGTAAAGTGATTGATTATTATGTCTTAGTCCACTTGGTGGTTTTACCTTACATGGTTGCCTGACTTTTTTAACAGTAATGATGCTTTGGATTACAAATTAGATTTATCGGGATTGGTCTTGCCTTTTATTTTCATATATTTCATATCTGATAGGGGTAGTATTCTCTTTGGTCGGTTGTCCGGTAAAATGATCAGCAAGGGTTGTTCAGTCAACAGGAGTAGGAAAACCACATTTTTAATATGTGCATTGTTAGAGCTACCATTGATTTTTGCGGCTAGGATTTCCAATATTTATATAGTCATTGTATTGGTTGCCATTGCTGCAGCTGCCCATCAGGGATGGTCTTCGAATCTATTGACCATGTCTTTAGATTTTTTCCCATAGCGAGAAGTTGGTTCTTTAGTGAGGCTTGCTGGGATGTAAAGTGCATTGTGGGTGGAGCAATAATTGCTGCTCATGTAGGATCGATATTAGTGAATTGGGGATATTTTCTCATATTCATCATTGCATCGCTATCCTATATTGTGGCATTGATATTGATAAAGGTTTTGGTACAAAACATAGATAAAAAAGATACTTTGTATAAATAAGTTCAATTCCCAAATGAATATTAACAAAGTAAAAATCCCGGGATTTTGTCCCGGGATTTTATTTTTGATTTAGGAGTTTTTATTTGAAAGCATCGGCTTCATGATAGGCTTTGATTAAAGCTATTTCTCCTTCTTTTCCTGGAGAAGCATTTCCATGCTCCATGCCACAAACACCTTTGAATCCTTGGGCATCTATCCATTTGAATACATTTTTATAATTGATTTCTCCTGTGCCCGGCTCTTTACGCCCTGGATTATCCCCAATCTGGATATAGGCAATTTCCTCCCAGCATAATTGCATGTTTTTGATGAGGTCTCCTTCGTTTCTTTGCATATGATAGATATCATATAGGATTTTACAGGCAGGGCTGTCTACTGCCTTACAGATCAAATGACCTTGATTGGAATGTCTTAAAAATAGATCAGGATTATCACTCAATGGCTCCATTACCATGGTTAATCCATGGGGTTCAAAAACTTCGGCAGCCCTCCTGTAAGCATCGATGACATGCGCTGTTTGTTGATCCAGCGGCAGCCTTCTTTCAAAGTATCCTGGTACCACTGTCATCCATTTGGCATTGACGATTTTAGCGACTTCAACAGCTTTCTCACATTCCTTTACAAAAGCTTCCTTAAACTCCTCTTTGCCAGTGGTCAATCCTACTTTCCAGTTGAATCCTGGATCGATCACAAAAACGCCCATGGTCATATTGTTTTTTTCCAAGGCTGCGCCAATGCGTTTTTGGTCTTCTGAGGATCTTTTCATTAAGCCATTATCCTCCATTGCAGGGAATCCCTGCTCGGCCATAAAATTGATCTGGTCTACATAATCGTTGCCAGCATGGTTTTTAAACATACCAAAATGTGGGGCATAATTCATATTAAAGGCCCTTCTTTTCAAGCTTTCATGTTGGCTAGCTTCAGCGATAGAGATCCCTCCAGTAAATGAGGCCAGTGCTCCACCAAGTGCTGCATTTTTTAAAAAACTTCTTCTTTGGTTATTATGGTTTTTCATATTGAATAATTATTTGTGCAGATATTATTAAGGTTTTTCAGTCGCTAACTTCAATTTCAAAATCCGACTAATATATATAGGAATAAAGCCTTACACAAGGGAATTCTTTTATGATTGACTGAAAAAGTTATTATTGGTTTTGAGCTATTGTATTGTGCTTCGTTGAAATTTTGAAGGGCGATTTATATGGCTATGGATTAAGTTTATTGATCTACAATGGTTCTAAAAGTCATGCTGATTCTTGGGCGAGTAACCTTTTTAGTCGGAGGGAGCCGATGTAACCAATGGCTTTGGGTAGCACCGCGCATGACTAGGAGACTACCGTTTTCCAATACCGTAGAAATAGTTTGTTTGTTGATTTTATGTTTGAATGTGAATTTTCGTTCTGCTCCCAAGCTAAGGGAGGTAATTACCGTATTTTCCCCTAAGGATTTTTCGCTGTCACTGTGATATGCCATCCCCTCTGATCCGTCATGATAAAGGTTCAATAGGCAAGAATTGAATGCTACACCAGCTTTATCTTCTACCAATATTTTCAATTGTTTTAGTTCTTCGGTCCAGGGAAGTGCCTGTTTGGTGGTATTGGAATAGGTGTAGTCATAGGGCCTGTCCCCATACCAAGCGACTTTTCTTTTGGTGGTATAATGTTTACCATAGATAATGGCCTCATCATGGCGCCATTCAATATTGGACATTAGTCTTTCAAAGAAAAAATGAGATTGTTGCTCACTGAGGATTTTTCCATAGTAATGTACAGTCCCGTCATATGGGAGCAGGTTTTGAAGGCTGTTTTGATTAAATAGGTCCATGATTTGAAGTACGAGGTTTGAAGTGGGAAGTTTGAAGTCAGAAGAGGTAAATTTGAATCATTAAGTGCTAGGGAGGAGGAATGATGACTTCATGCTGTTTCAGGATACTTTAATCTAACGTCTTTTGTCTATCATTGCTGCTTCCCAACCTATAATAGCGGTTTTTCGAATGGGACCCCACATATAGCCTCCAAAGATGCCACTGGCTTGAATGACCCTATGACAGGGGATCAAGAAGGCTACGGGATTACTTCCAATGGCAGTCCCCACAGCTCGGGATGCATTGGGATTGTCAATTTCCTCTGCTATTTGTCCATAAGTTGTGAGTTTACCCATGGGGATTTTTAAGAGACTTTCCCAAACCTTTAGTTGAAAGTCACTTCCCTTGAGGTGGAGTTTGATTTGATCGATCTTGGTCCAGTCTTGCTGAAAGATGCACAGTGCATTTTGCTGTATCTGGTCTTCTTGATTTTTGAAACTGGCATTGGGGAAACGGCTAACTAAACCCTCTATTGTATAAGACTCATCTTCCAGAAAAGCCATATGGCAAATTCCTTTTGGGGTGGAGGCTACCAGAATTTCACCAAAGGGAGTTTCCGCAAAACTATAATTGATCTGTAAGTTGGCGCCACCATTTTTATATTCTCCAGGTGTCATTCCTTCAATATTGACAAAGAGATCATGCAACCTTCCAGCTCCTGAAAGTCCAGTTTCCACACTGGCATCCAAAAGGTTGGTATTGGTTTCTCTGAGTATCTTTTTGGCATGTCCCAAGCTTATATATTGAAGGAACTTCTTCGGACTTACACCTGCCCATTCTGTAAAGACGCGTTGAAAATGGAATGGGCTTAGGTTAGCTTCCCCAGCCAATTCATTCAATCTGGGCTGTTTTTTGAAGTTTTCCTGTAGGTATTGAAGTGCTTCAGCAACCCTTTGGTATGTGATTTTTTCCTGGTTTTGCATAACTGGTTATTCCATATGGACCAAAAGTAATAAGTAATCCAATATAGCACCACCCGAAAATTGCTATTCTAACAAACGAAAATGTTAGGCATTTGAAACTAAGAACCCTGTCATTATTTCTTCGTTTTGTTTATATTGGTTCTATAAAATTAATTAATCATGGCAATACTGGTTGAAGCGATTCTGGCCGCATTTTATACCATCTTTAAGAGATTGTTTTATAAAAAAAGGGACTCTAATGATGCTGGAGAAAAAAAGCCTATTTACTGACTTCCATGCGGTAAATAGGCTTTGGTCTAAACTTATTTTACTTATTCAACCAAGATGGTTTCCTGTTCCTTAACGAGATCACGGATAAATTCATCGATTTGTTCTTTGGTAACATTTGGCATGCAGATGACATGGGTAATATCATCCTCCGTTGCTAGCTGCCATTTGTTTTTGATATGATCAGAAAGTTTGGGCAGGATCACCGTAATGGCCCCGGGGTTTGACCAAGCTTCAATTCCGATTTTTTTCAATTCCCCTATGCAATATTGAGCCACTTCAAGACTGTGGAAATAACGTGCTTTCAATCCTTCAATCCCCATTGATTTGATGGCATACCAGAGGAATAGTGGGCTGAGTCCATTTCTTGAGCCAGTAATGGTGGTATCCATGGAGCCTATATAGGAAATACCCTTGGCAATACGGTCCTTATAAGATCGCTTGGTAACGATTACTCCACAAGGAATTGGCGAGCCGATGAATTTATGCCCACTGATGGAAATACTGTCTGATCCATCTTGGAAGTCAAATGGAATGCGAGGTTCCATAAACGCCCCAAATGCACCTGAAAGCGCAGCATCACAATGGATATAGTGATCCTGAATTGCCAGTTTTTTTAGGATTTGCTTCACCTTGGAAACATCATCCTTGGCTTCTTTCATGGTGGTTCCAAAAGTTGTCAAGATGATGGCCGGCATATGACGGTTGAACCGTAGAGTCTGCTCAAGATCATCATAATCGATTTCCCCGTTTTCCTGTGATCTGATCACGATACTGGGGATGTTTAGCAAATGAATATTTTTTTTAACGCTATAATGTGTCGATTCAGAATAATATACCATTCCTTTGGGGTACATTTCCCTGGCAATATAGAGTCCATAAAGATTACTTTCTGAACCTCCATTGGTTACATACCCCCAATAATCCTTCTGCTTAGCCCTGAAACGTTGTGCAAAAAAGTTGATCACTTCCCTCTCCATATCACAGGTCTGTACCTTATAAGTGGTGGTTTCTTCAAAAGGATCGCCTACATTATTGATAGGGTAATTTAAGAATTCCAACAATGGTCCGTAATTAAAGTCCTTAGCAACAGGATATCCTAAAAGGGATTTGCTCTGTTGTTTTATCCTTTGTAATAGATGTTGAAGTTGTTCTTTATCAGTAGGTTCATTGATCATAATTCGTGCTTTTTGCTCTTTATAACTTGATGTAAAATTACAAAAAATAGATGTTTGGCCTCCTTGTGTGTATTTTATTAGAAAAATAAACTATTATATGTAATTTTATAGTTAAAAATAACTGTTAAACCTGTTCGTTGGTTTCGGAATCAGATAATAAAATCTAGTAATGGACAAAGTTGATAAGAAGATATTGGCAGAACTACAGCGGAATGCCAAGCAGAATACTAAGGAAATAGCCAGTAAGATTGGCTTAAGTGTTACCCCAACCTATGAGCGAATCAAAAAGCTGGAAAAGCAAGGTGTCATTAAGACTTATGTAGCCTTAGTTGATCGAATTAAAATAGGAAAGGAAATAGAGGCTTACTGTCAGATTACAATGGCCCGCCATCAAAAGGGACTGTTGGAAGATATTAATGAAAAAGTACTGTCCTTTCCTGAGGTGATGGAGTGTCACCATGTTTCAGGCAACTATGATTTTTTGTTAAAAGTAGTGGTGGATGATATCCATGCTTTCCATCATTTTATCAATGAAAAATTAATTGTAGTAGATGGTATTTCCACCATCCACAGTGCTTTTGTGATGCATTCCATTAAGGAAAACACTGCCTATTCTTTTTAAATAGCTTGGAGCAAGGGAGGACTAATAAAGGTTGATCTACCTAAGATGATGAATATTACTAAAGGCGACCCAAGATAAAGTCATTCATGATCTGGACTGTTTTCTCGACACCATTGGTAGCCCTTACCATTGCTTTGATTTTGGATGCATTGTCAATAAATTTTTCTGATGTAACCTTACGAACAGCTTTCAATAAGCTTTTGGGAGTAACATCATAAATAGGGATTCGAACGGCCATGCCAGAACGGGCAAGCCCATCAAGGTTAGCTTGTTGTTCAGCTTGAAAACCAATTCCTACGACAGGAGTGCCGGCCCAAGCTGCAGTTTGGACAGTACCTTGCCCACCATGAATAACTGCTATGTCAGCCATTTCATTGACTAGATGAGCTGGAAGAAAGCGACAAGCATAAAAGCGATCGGATGGAATACCCAATTCTTTAGGATCTAAAATAGTAGTGGTGCTACAGACGATATTAAAGTCTTCTTTTTCCTTGAGCGTTGCTATGATCAAACGAAGGGTTTCAGGAAAACCTGAACTTCCTAAGGAACAAAAAATATTCAGTCCTGGTCCAGAAAATACCTTAGTGACTTCTTCAGGTAATGGGATTTCCATTTTAGAAAAAATGGGCCCAGAGTAATAATATCCTTGGTTGAGATCTTCCTCTTTTAAGCCACTTAAAATAGGCATGTCAGGTAAAAGGGTAATATCTCCTCTGACTAGATCGGTGATGTTATAAATTGGCTGGAGGCCAAAATGTTTTCTAGCCTCATTAAAGGTTGTCAGGGAAGCTTTAGCAGCATCTTTAAGAAGGACCCGTTTCATGATTTTTCGTTTAATGAAATCAGGCATGACCCTTCTCATAAAGAAATTTCTTTCCATGGTATTGGGCAATTATACATTTCCTGATGGATGAAAGCAGGGCAGTTGACGGTAGGAACCTGTGTAACCATAGGAAGTTTTGCATAGGGAATTGAGATCATACAACTAAGGTTAAGGCCTGCATAAACTCCGTCCGGTTGGTATGCTGCCAATGCTTCTAAATCAGCTTCAGCCATGCGGATCCATTGATCGGTTGTAAGGGGAAGGGGAGTCCCTACTTTGGCTTTGTAGCGATTGATGTCCATTATGATCTTATGCTGTTCCCAGGATAACTCAGGCCGAAGATCTTCTTCATCGATTCCCGCAGTTGCAATCATATGGTTATGAACACCACCATGATTAAAAAACTTAACTTTAGCACCGGTACTTTTCATGCCTTTTGCGGTTTCTAAGGCACGCGTAAAGTCTCCTAAGTTATGGCCATATGAAAAGAAGGCCCACTTTAGATCTGTAGTATGCATTGGTTGTGTGGTTGGTAAATCTGGACAGTAAAATGCCTCGTACAAAATAAATAATTCGCAAGTTAGCCATTTCTTATAAAACAGACTTCCTATTTATCGTGCAGATATAACAAGGTAAAAGTTCCAATCATCAAGTTAGATATAGCTTTTTCCTTTAACTATTAGCTTCTTATTTTGATAGAAAAATACTATTTAAAATTAGTCTAAATAACTTTAAGGTTTCTGATTTAGGTTATAGATTTGTTCTTAATTAAAATTAATCTAAATAAGAACATGAAAAGACTAATACTTTTACTGCTTTTTATCAGCTTTGGAGAGCTGCTATATGGACAGTCTACAGGTACAATAAGTGGCGACGTGCAAGATGAAGCAGGGAATCCATTACCGTATGCTTCGGTAATTCTTCAAGGAACCTCATATGGAGCTGCTACAGACGAAGAAGGAGGGTATCAATTCACTGCTCCGGTTGGAAATTATACTTTAATTGTGTCGGAAGTAGGATTTACTTCTTTGAAAAGAGAAATAACAGTAAAGGCTGGACAGTTAAATAGCATTCCTTTAGTAAAACTTAAGGAAGCTCAGGAAGTATTGGGAGCGTTTACTGTAAGGGACCAAAAGAGTGAGTATAAAGTAGAGAAGCCTTCTGAAAGTCTTCGGCTGAATACCTCGTTGATAGAGACTCCACAAAATATCCAGATAATTACCGGTGAGCTTTTGGCAGATCAGCAGGTGATTGACATGAGTGATGGAGTACTTAGGAATGTCAGTGGAGCCACTCGTTTGGAACACTGGGGTAATATGTATGCCAGGGTAAATATGCGTGGTTCTCGTGCAGCAGCTTTTAGAAATGGGATGAATATTACGTCAAGCTGGGGTCCTCTTACTGAGGATATGAGTTTTGTTTCCCATGTTGAATTTGTCAAAGGGCCTGCAGGATTTATGATGTCCAATGGTGAACCAAGTGGGATCTATAATGTGGTGACTAAAAAGCCAACCGGAGAAACAAAGGGGGCTGTTAACCTCAGTATGGGTAGCTATGACCTTTACAGAGGAACGATGGACTTTGATGGAAAGTTGAGCAAGGGTGGTAAGTTGCTTTATAGGTTGAATGTGATGGGACAGAGCCAAAACTCTTTTCAGGATTACAATTTCAACAGACGATACAGTGTGGCGCCAGTACTGGACTATCAGTTGGATGAGAGGACCAAATTGACCTTGGAATATGTCTATCAATATGCTAAAATGGCCAATGTAGGATCTGCTTATGTTTTTTCTACCAAGGGGTATGGAATATATGATCAAAGGGCTACTATAGCAGAGCAAGGTTTGGATCCTACTATGGTTGATGACCACAGTGTCACGGCCAATTTACAACATGATATCAATGACAATTGGAAAATCACTGGGCAGTTGGCTTACTTCAACTCTGCACAGGAGGGAAGTTCTATGTGGTTAAGAGGTATTGATGAAAATGACCGTTTGGTTCGATATGTATCGATTTGGGATGCCATCAATGAAAATGCCTTTGGACAAGTATATGTCAATGGAGAGGTCAAAACGGGAGCTGTTAACCACCGAATTTTAGCAGGGCTTGACATGGGAACCAAGGAATATATTGCTGATTGGAGCCAAGCCCATAACTTGGATACTGAGGAGAATCCATTTGATATGAATGACAGATCTTATGGAACTCCAGCAAACGGTTTACCTCAATTTGATAGAACCAAGAGCCTTAAACAACGGGCCAACACTACTGTGATTAGCCAATCCTATTCTGGGATTTATGTGCAGGACGAATTGGGCTTTTTCGAGAACGATCTGAGATTGACTTTGGCAGGAAGATATACCTATGTAAGTCAAAGTTCTTACGGAACAGGAATGGAAGAAAGTCAAGTAACCCCTAGAGTAGGCTTGAGTTATTCTTTTGATAATCAAACATCAGTTTATGCCTTGTTTGATCAGTCTTTCGTGCCTCAGACAGGTGTGCTCAGAAATGGAGGTGATGTGAAGCCGATTACAGGAAATAATATGGAGGTTGGTGTAAAGCGTGATTTCTTTGACGGAAGGTGGAGTACTGGTATTTCAGCTTATAGGATATTGAAAAACAATCAGCTGGTACCTGATCCTCAAGATCCTGATGATCCAGATGACCAAGGCCAATATAGTCTTCAGCTCGGACAGACCAGGACCCAAGGGGTAGAATTTGATGCGAGGGGAGAATTGACAAAAGGAATGGTTTTGATTCTTAACTATGCCTATACCGACTCAGAAATCACCAAAGACAGTAGGGAAGATTTTGTGGGTAATGTGGTGCCTGGTTTTGCCAAGCACCTGGCCAATGGCTGGTTGAATTATAAAGTAGTGAATGGGACTTTGAAAGGATTTGGTCTATCTGCAGGATTTACCTACCAAGGAGATCGGACCACTTGGAACTGGTCTGCAGATACTCAAAGAGCTCTGCCAGACTATTTCAGGGTAGACGGTGGATTGTTCTGGGAAAATGATAA
Source organism: Echinicola salinicaeni (assembly GCF_014280965.1). Lineage (GTDB taxonomy): Bacteria > Bacteroidota > Bacteroidia > Cytophagales > Cyclobacteriaceae > Echinicola > Echinicola salinicaeni. The sequence continues at coordinate 86,040 of NZ_JACODZ010000005.1, read as the reverse complement.
CCTGACCCTTAGGGCCAATGTCTTTAATGTACTGGACAAATACCTTTACTCTGGAACTGCCTATGCAACTTATTACTATTATCAGGCAGAGGCACCAAGAAATGCTCGGTTGAGTGTTGGATTTAAATTTTAATTGTTCAGTCTTTTCTTCTTAAGTGTGCCCATAATTTCACTAGAGATGAAAAAGGTTGATTCAATAATATAATATCAAACTTTGCATATGAGAATGAATTGAAAATATCAAGGGAGGAGATTCCTCCCATTCAATTTCCGGTAAAAGATTTTAAGTCCTGTGAAGGGAGAGAGATGTTTTTTTATCCAAAATAGCTGGTTCTTTCCCGCACAGGCCCAAATTAATTTTTCAACCTCAAGTGATGAAATATGAATAATTGCAGTCCTGAAGTATTAATGATGAAAGGCGATTTTATCCTCACCAGGTGTGAGCACTGTGGTCGTATGGTGATGATGTATGGCCAATGTATGGTTGGTTTCAGTGAAATCGATTTTAAGGGCTTTTGTCTATATATAGGTGGAATTTCATTTGAAGGAGACTATAGTCCTTTTTATGATGGTGTGGATAGGATCGTATTGGAAACTTACCATATGGACATTCAATTTTCATTGCTAGAGGAGGACTTTTACAGGTTAAAATCTTATTTACAGGAAGCACAAGTGCAAATAAAAATCAATGATTTATTAAGAAACTAACATTAAAAAAAATAACAGATGAAAACTAAATTCAGCTTATTATTGGCCATGGCTTTATTGATCAACTTAGGCAATGCTATGGCACATGCATTATGGATCGAAACTGCCATCAAAGGAAAAAAGGGAGAAGCACAAGAAATCAAAATTTACTATGGTGAGTATGCAGAAGGGGTGATAGAGCAAGTGGAAGATTGGTATTCAGATGTAAAGGAATTTGAGCTTTGGTTGATCGACCCTGAGGGTAACAAAACCCTTTTGGAAACTGAAGGAAAAAAGGATCATTTTACCAGTAGTTTTACTCCTGAGATGGATGGAGTGTACCGTCTTCAGATAGGACATGCTGCCCAGGATCTAGGAGGGGAGTATCTCTATCAATTCAATACTGCCACACAAGTAAGTGTCGGAAAAGTCAATGAGATGGGCCTAGAGGGAGCCAAAACAGATTTGGCTTTGCTCTTGTCTACACCAGTTAATGGAAAGCTGAAAGAAAGCCTGTCATTTAAGACCTACTTTAAGAATAATCCTAAAGCAGGAGTGAAAGTTGCTGTGGCCAGTCCAGAAGGTTGGAGCAAGGAATATGAGTCAAATGAAGAAGGCGAAGTGACCATTGAAATGCCTTGGAAGGGGCAATACCTCATTGAAGCGACTTATACAGAAGAAGTGTCCGGAGAGCATCAAGGGGTCCCGTATGAATTTATCTGGAGATGTGCCACCCAAAGTATAGAAAAATAGGTTTGTAATTTTTTAACTGACTGACGACCCCATCAAAGTGAAGACTTTGGTGGGGATTTTTTTTCCATTTTGATAATAAAGCTGCTCGGGATTTTAAATCCCGAGCAGCTTATAAAAAGTTATATTATGGCCGAATCAATAGAGATTGACTTTGGAACTATTATCTTTTTCAATATTGATCTGATTAAGAGGCGATTGTTGAATAGTGATCTTACTATTGGTCATTTTTAGGTCTAATGTTTTATTGATGTTTCTAATAAAAGCTTCAGACTGATCAAGAGATAATTCTAAGGAATCACTATGGTGGATAAAATTTTTGGCGTTTTCGGATGACTGCAAGCTCAACTTATTTATTTTAAAGCTATTATTCATATCCAATCTTCCTCCTCGGTTTAAAACATTTAATGAATGGTAATTGCCTTGGATAGATACATTACTGTTTTTGGCTATGTCTATATTTTTTAGATCTGATACATCAATAGTAATAAATTGATTAGGGCTAACATTTTCGTTAGCGCTGATACTCACAAAGCAAGTGTCATTTTTAATTTGAACATTGTAAATGACAGTGGTAGTATCCTTATAGCCAATAATAGAGACTTTTGATTGTTCGCTTGACTTAACCGTGACTCTAGCGTGGTTTGTGATTTTAAGATTCGAAAAGCTTTCGTCCAATGTGAATTCCTTTAAAGGAGCCAAAGGATTGCTTTTTGTATTATGAACTCTTGAGTAATTGTCAGCTATAACAAAGCAAGTGGTTTGTAGAGTAATGGCAAATATTACAAAGCCTAATAATATTTTATTGCTGGTTTTCATTTGATATTTCTTTAATAGCGTTTAAAAGTGGTTTGAGATCATCGTGCGACAATTTGAGCAATTTTACTTTATGTACCAGTAGGGGTAGCTCTTGTTTAAGAAACTCTTCCTTTTGTCTTTGATGAATTTTTAATGCGGCTTTATCGGCTACAAAGAAGCCTATTCCCCGCTTATTGTCCAGAATGCCCTGATCTTGCAAAATGGAGTAAGTACGCATCACAGTGTTTCTGTTTACCTCCATCTCCTCTGCCAGTTCCCTAACGGAAGGCACACGGTTTCCAGGAGCAAATTTCTTTTGCAAAATTTGTTCACAAAGCCAATCGGCTATTTGAAGAAAGATATTTCTAGACTCCTTAAACTCCATATTATACCTCTCTTTCTTTAAGTCGGTAATATGCTGTTGCCCAAGAAACAAAGGAAAGTATGATGCCTATTGACATGGCAGAGATTAATATGAGGGGAATTTCATCATTGAAAAAAACAGGTTTGTCTCCTTTGAGGGTAATGTTCCAAAAATGTCTTGGGTCTGGATTAATAAAATTCGATAAAAGGACTAAGTATAAGTAGATAATAAATATTAATGCTGTTATACATATCGGCCCCAAAAATAAATTCCAATTCTTGAGATAGGTTGCTCCAAGAAATAGAAGAGATGCACCTAATGACCATAAAATACCAACGATTAAAAAAAGAATTTTCGCTTTTGGTTGCTCATTATAGTAGTGCGAAAAAGTAAATTTACTTATTTCGGGAAACATAGTTGTCTGAAAGCCTTTTTGGGAAATGTAGTATTTATGTATTCCCAAATAAATGTCCCCTGTTATGTTTGCTGTAAATTTGAATAATAAGGGATATAGTATTAAGAATAGAAATACCCTAATGCCCCATTGTAACAAGAACTTTTCAAAGGTCGAGGCAGGTAATAGAAGATATTTGAGCGTTTTTCGTTCATTTTTTAAACTAGGAAAACTATTACCTATGATGATTATACCATAAATAAAATATCCAAGAAATAAGGGGAAGGTATAGCTAGAAATCCCAAAATTAAGGGAGGTTGAATTGTAGCCGTTTTTAGTAATTTCCCCAGGGAAATTTAACCATAATACAAATCCTATTCCAAACATGGCCACAGGAATAGTAGCAATATAATAAAGCTTATTGTTGTTAAAGTCGTATTTAAATAGGTTCCAGAACCTATTTAAGCTAAAGGTTTCATTTTTTGAGTTCATGTGCTTAAGCATTTACAGGTTTAAGATAGACCAATTGTTTATTGACTACGGCATTGAAGAGAATTTCCAAGGAAACTTGTGATGGATGTTGTCCGGATTGCAGTGGCCTGATGTAATGATAACCGCCCATATTTTTCTCCACATAGACGCTGTCTTCGTCCGCTTGTGGTGCAAAACCAAAGTACCAGCGGTCACTGATGGTAAGCATATCCTCATCAAAAATCACCTTGCCATTATCGACCATCACGACTCTATCAATCAGGTTTTCCACATCCTTTACCTGATGGGTGCTGATAATGATGGTTTGGTCTTCTTGTATATTGGCAGTGACCAGTTTTCTGAACAAACTTTTGGAAGGAATATCCAAACCATTGGTAGGCTCATCCAATAGCAGCAACTTGCAGTTGGAGGAAAGGGCAAAGGCTATAAGGAACTTTTTCCTCTGTCCATAGGACATTCTACCAAGCTTTTTGTCCCTAGGAAGATTGAATTCATCCAACAGTTTGTCCAGCTTTTCGTGATCAAATCGTGGATAGAATGAGGCCAATGATTTGGTATACTGCTTCATACTGGTCCTTTCTGGTAAAAAGTTTTCCTCGGGCAAAAGAATCAATTCTTCCAAAAACAGTGGTGAACGGTCAAATGGAGTGAACCCATTGATATTGATCGAACCGGAATGTGGTTTTAAAAGCCCGCTGAGCAGTCTTAAAAGTGTAGACTTACCAGCACCATTTTTCCCTAAAAGGCCTATTACCTGTCCAGGATGGACTTCCCAGTCCATTTGATTGAAAAGTTGAGTTTGCTTTTTATGGGCGAAACTCATGTTGTTTAACAAAATCATACTCTAGTGTTTTAGTGTCATAGTGTATTATGACAGTAAATAAATAACTAAAAAACTATTAATACAAGTAAAGGAAGAAAAAAGTAACAAGGACTTAGTACTAAGTATCAGGTATCAAGTACAAAGTATGGAGTGCGAAGTATACACCAAGAGAAAAGATGTAAGAAAAATGAAACTGATCAGTAAGAACCTGGGTGGAATTTGCAATTCTATCTATCATGTAAAAGGGATTTGTAATCCCTAGATAGATTGCATGTTTTCCAGTTGAAGTCTGATTACTTCCCCATAATCGACCTTTAATTCAAAGGAATCCTTCAGTGCAATATTATTTACATGTGCATGAATTGCCCGGATGGGGCCGGCATGGGTAATAATGGCTATGGGACCTACAGATAATTTGTTTAGTTCATTCAAAAAATCAATTCCTCTGTTTGAAAGTTCATGGTAGGATTCTCCATTGGGGCATGGGATATGGACAAAGTCCTCCATCCATGGATTGAGTTCTTCCTGAGGGATTTTATTCCATGCTTTCATTTCCCAAGCTCCAAAATTAAGTTCCATCAGTCGATGGTCTTCTATAATACCATCCCCAAAGAGGCCGATGGCAAGTTTTTTGCACCTTTTCAAAGGGCTGGAATAGACTGATTGGAAATTGATATTATTGGGAATGTTTTTTCTGACTGCTGTTAATTCTTTTTCGAAACTTTCAGCCAAATCCAAATCTGTTTGGCCATAGCAAATGCCTTTGTTTATAGCCGGCTGTGTATGTCGGATCAGGAAAATTTCCATATGACCAAAAGGCTAAGGTAAAAGATTACTTCAGTGATCTGTTGTACAGCGCCTAAGGTGTCACCAGTAAAGCCTCCTATCCATTTATTGAACCAGCGACCTAACCACCATTTTGCAATGAAACAAGGGATCAAGACCAAGAATACGGCATAGTTTTGAAAGAGGGCTAAGGGTAATAGGCCTGCAATAGTGGCTATAAAGAGGTCAATATTATTGATTTTTTCCTTGGCCATTGGTTTGGACTTACTACCGATCGTATCGTTTAATTTGGCATATTGATGAGTTTTGAAAAAAGTTAAGGCCATAAACCTACTGATGGCATGACCTGAAATAAAACAAGCCAATAAAGACTGGTAAAACTCAAAGGAATAGGCGTTCCCCTTGGCCCATCGCACCAATTCCATCAATGCAAGAAACTTAAGGGGCAATAGGATGATAAGGCCTAGAACACCATAGGTGCCTAATCGGCTGTCTTTCATAATGGTCAGGATCTTTTCTTTGGTCCATCCACCTCCAAAACCATCTAGCGTGTCGGCAAAGCCATCTTCATGAAATCCACCAGTCAAAAGCATACTGATTCCCATGGAAAGTAAAATCGTGATCTGGACAGAAAGGAAATTCAAAAATATTAGTACAATCAAACCAGAAATACCTCCAACGATCCAGCCTATCATGGGGAAATATTTTCTGGATAAATTTAAATATTCTTCTGAATGGTCCACCCAACTTGGGCAAGGAATGCGGGTATAAAACATCACCGCAGTAAAGAAAGCCTGTATCTCTTTCTTCATAGATATATATTAAATAGTTCGTTCAAATTGGAATTTATGCCTTACTCACGCCGGCACTTTCAAAACTGGCCATTTCATTTAAAAAGGTACATGCGGCAGCTATAATAGGGTAGGCAACCGCCACCCCAGATCCTTCGCCGAGCCTCATTCCCAAACTTATAACTGGTTTGGCCTTTAAATGTTTTAACATTGCTTGATGTCCCTTTTCTTCCGAGCAATGGGTGAATATGCAATAGGATAATACATTTGGATTGATCTTATTTGCTATCAACAATGCGGCAGTTGAAATAAAACCATCAACTAAAATGACCATTCTTTTTTCAGCTGCCTTTAACATACCTCCGCATATTTGTGCAATTTCGAATCCTCCAAAAGTAGCTAAAATTGACAAAGGATCATTACTAGTATGTTGAAAATCAATGACCTTTTCCAAGGTTTTAAGTTTTTTCTGGAATTGTTCAGGATTGGTTCCTGTCCCCAAACCTACACAATCTTTTAATGGCAACTTACAAATGGCCTGCATGATCAATGCAGCAGATGAAGTATTGCCAATGCCCATTTCTCCAAAGCCGATGATATTGGTGCCATTATTGAAAACTTCGTCTACCAGATCAGCTCCCTTTTCTAATGCCATTAGAGCCTCCGTCTCCGACATGGCAGGAGCCAGAAGGTAATTTTTTGTTCCAAATGCTATTTTTGCATCAATCAAACCTGGTATTTTTCCGAAATTATGGTTAACCCCGGCATCAATAACTTTTACGCCTATATTGTTTTGTTGAGCCAATACATTTACCGCTGCTTTTCCAGAAAGAAAATTCAGGACCATCTGAAAGGTTACTTCTTGGGGGTAAGGGTTGACGAGTCCTTCTTTGGCAATGCCATGATCTCCAGCAAAGACAAGGATTTGTGGCTTTTTCAGTATTGGACGAGTACTTTGTTGTATCATACCAATTTGCAGAGCCAGTTCCTCTAGTTGGCCCAGGGAGCCTATAGGCTTAGTTTTTTGATCTATTTTTTGTTGGAGTTCCCCTTTTAATTCAGGGTTATCAATTTTATCAATCTCAAGTTTGATCATCAGTTTTGGGGACTAGGTCAATATAGTGAAAGCCTGAAAGTTGTTTTTTTTCTTCTGCTTTGGGCAGGCAAGAGTCATTCAAGTCCTTAGGTGTTTCATAACTTCTGAAAATTTTCTCTCCCAGCTCGAATTTAATGGGATGTTTGAATATCGGACCATCAAAAACAAAGGTGTGAAACTCACCATTTTCTCCACATGGGTCTACTGATGAAGGTAGTTCTTTCAGGAAATCTTGATCGATCACTTTTCCTACAAATTCTGCCGGTAAAAGATCTGCTTTTGCACAAACTACGACTGTTTTGAATCCTAGGTCCAGAAATTCCTGTATAAGGTTGTGGGTGTCTTTTTTCCAAAGTGGAAAATGCCCCTTAAGTCCCACTTCTTTTAATCGGTCTTCACGGTACTTTTTTAGGTCTTCCAAAAATATATCACCGAAAATACTGTGACTGATGTTTTGCTGTTTTAGCGGTTCAAGGTTTTCTCTCATTATCCTGTCATAATCGGACATGCTAGGCATTTCTGGTAACCTTATTTCTTGAATGGGAAGACCTAAAGATTCGCCTTGCGCGTATAATAATTCCTTGCGAACCCCATGCATGGATATTCGGTCAAATTGGGCATTAACCGTAGTCATCAATGATGTGACCTCGAATTTCTTTTCATGGAGTATATGATAAAGGGCCAATGCACTGTCTTTGCCGCCGCTCCAATTGAATACGCTTTTTATCATCTTATTTTAGCTCAATGGGTAATCCTGAAACCATAAATATAGCCTTGTCTGCATTTTTTGCAATAAATTGGTTGATCCAACCTTGGAGTTCAGTAAATTTTCTGCCAACCTCATTTTGAGCATGTATTCCCATGCCGATTTCATTGGAAATGATAATAAGGTTAGTGTTGGTGGCTGTATTTTCAAAAATGATTTCCAGTTCCTTTTTGCAGGATTTTAGGCAGGCTTCTATATCGTTTTTATTGTCCACGTACCAATTGGTTAACCATAAAGTCACACAGTCCATTAGCACAGTTTTGTTTTCAATATCTACTTTACTCAAGTACTTTTCTTCTTCAATGGTCGTCCATCTCTCATCCCTGTCAGAAAGGTGCTTATCTACTCTTTTTTTGAAATCTTCGTCCCAAATTCTCGAAGTGGCCAAGTAGTATGGGGTTTCAGAAAGTTGTTCAGCCAATTCCTGTGCATAACGACTTTTTCCGGATCTTTCACCTCCAGTAATATAGTAGATCATGATTTGTTAATTTTATCATATGGACAGTTCTTGCAGCCATTTCCACAGCACTTTCCCTGTCTAAGCAGGTACCAGGCAGTAAAAACATAAAAGCCTTGTTCATTTATAGTATAGTCTATTCCTTCTATTAATTGTTTAGGTAATCCCAGCTTTTGGATGGTTTTTACTTTTGGTCCATCTAGGGATGCCGTCCATTTGTTTATTCTTCTGATGGCTTCAGTTTTTAAGCAGACCGGACAGAGACAGCCTTTGCCTTCTTCCAGCGGTAGGATAGGAGGAAAAGCACTGCACCAGCATTGGCTGGAACAGTGAAATTTGTTTTGGCAATTAGGGCAGTGCTTTTCTATAACCTTCATTTAAAATTGGTACTTGGCGCCAATATTAAAGTTTCTTCCTCTGGTAGTGTAGCCATATATTGCCGTAAATTCTTCGTCCAATAAATTATTTATTCCGGCATATAATTTAAGCTTTTTATTTAGAACAGATTGTTGGGCATAGAGGTCTATTAGGCCATAACTATCCAATTCCAATTCTCCACCATAGCCCCAATCATAAATGGTTCTCTTGCTGGTGAAATTATATTTTAAAGAGACTACTGTATTGTCTGTTGGTTTTGCCATAAAGGTCATGCCCCATTTGTTTTTTGGAATCCTGTAAAATGTTTCAGGTTTATCGGTGCTTACATGGGCATAATTTCCATTTAACTCAAAGAACTGGTTGACTTTCCATGAAAAATCAGCTTCAAAACCTTCCACACGTCGCTCATTGGTAGTGTTTTGATATTCTCCTCTTACGTAATTCCCTTCATCATCATATATGGAAACAAAGTCTATGGGGTCTGATTCATCTCTAGTGAAGTGTACCAAGTTAATGGTAAAGTCTTGGCCTATATAGAAAGAAACACCTTGTTCGTAATTGATGGATTCTTCTGGTTGAAGGCCTTCATTTCCATAAAGAGGGGAATTCAATTGATATAGAGTAGGAGTGACATAGGAGCTGGAAACCGAAGCAAGAATTTTCATGCTCACCTTATCAGAAATGGCCGTTAAATAAGATGGATTCAAATTGTAAACTAATTTACTGTCATATTCTGAATGGGTATTGAGTCTGATTCCTCCATGGATATTGAAGCCAGCGTTGGATTCATAGAATAAACTTGCATAGGGATCGACCAATGTGAATTTGTTCTCATCAAAGTCCAATTCACCAGGCTGCTCATAAGAAAGTTGCTGTAGGTTCACACCCCAGAGACCTTTTAGGCCATTTAGGATTTGATGTTCTTGAGTCAGGTCAAGCTGTAAGTTTCTACCTTTGTATTCGCTAGGGAAACTGCTGATAAACTCCCTTTCATTGATATTATAGATAGATTTAAGTTTAATGGAACCTTTGCTGTAAGTATAGCTAGGGCTTAGGCCAAATCTAAATTGTTGACTGATTTGTTGATTGTCAGCATCGGTGAAAGTATTATCATCATAATCTGCTTCCATATCATCAAATGCAGATACAAAATCCACACGGAATCGGTCTGAAATAGCATAACCCAATTTCAATAGGGCATTTTGCCTTTTCATTCCATCTTTACCAAATGGAGTAGGGGATTGTTCCTCGGATGCAGATGAAAACCCATCTGAAAGGTAAGTGCTTCCTGAAAGCATATAATTAAATTTATTGCTTTTACCATTTAGGTTAAGACCTCCTCTGTAGGTTCCAAATGAACCTCCATTGATATCCACAGAACCTGCCAAGGATTTATCCTCTTGTCCTGATTTAAGTTTAATGCTGATAACTGCAGCAGAAGCACCTGTTCCATAAAGCGTGCTCAATCCACCTTTTAAAACTTCAATGGATGCTACTTGGTCCAAAGATAGTAACCTAAGGTCATAGGTAGAGGCTATTCCAGAGGGATCATTGATAGGGACACCGTCTATGAGAATTAGGGTGTTTTTGCTGCTAGCACCTCTGACAAAATAATTGATGTTGGTACCTGGTGAGCCGAAATTACCTTCTATTTGTATCCCAGGGACTTCATTGAGCAGGTCGGCGACAGTTTTTCCAGCATTTTGTTCAATGGCTTCCTGATCCAGTTTGTAAATAGACTTTCCGGATTTTTCTACTGGAATTTCAAATTTGGTACCTGTAACTACTACCTCTTCCAATTCAGTAGTGTCTTGGGAAAATGCTTGAGAGGGAGAGAAATAAAGGCCAGCCAATACTATTGAAGCAGCCAATTTTCTCCCTTTTTGTGTAAAGGGAACAATACTTTTGTTCATAGCGTAATGATGAATATTAAGAGTTTGACACTATGAACTTTCTGGGAAAACTGATAAAAACACCCTCAGCGCTAAGAATGATTTTTTCATGGCTTTTCACCCGAAAGCTCTGAATAACAGTTATTGGCAGGTCTTCTGACTTACTTCACTTTTGACGGCCTTCCCGTTTGCCTAGGCAGACAGTGGCTGTAGATGCCAAAAGCTGTGTTGAAGCTTACAGCTGCGGGTACAGTTTCGGACTTACACCGAATTCCCTATTAAACCCATCTCTATAAATTGGAGATAGGTACCAAAAACTTGTGCAAAGGTAATTATTTTTTAGAAATCAGCTTAAAAAAATAGTTTTAGTATGATTTTAATGGAAGGATAAAAAAAAGCATCCATGTAATGTCAAAGATGCTTTTTAAAATATGAACATCCGCAATTGTACTAGATAAGGTCAAAAGAGGCTTTAAACGATTGCTTAAACTAAAACAAAACCTGCGTCATGCTTCGGCTTTTAATCTTCCGTCTTCCGATCTCTTCATCAAAGGATTTCAGGTTACTTGCATTAGCGGATAATCAGGTTTTAGAATAAATGATTCCTAATTATTTCAAGATGTCTTCTATTTTGGTAAGTTCTTCATTTGAAAAATCCAGTCTGTTCAGACATTTTAGGGAATCTTCTAATTGGCCGGTTTTGCTGACACCAATAAGCACTGAAGTAACCCTGTCATCTTTTAACAACCATGAAAGGGCCATTTGGGCTAGACTCTGACCTCTTTCTTTGGCCATTTCATTTAAAGCTTTTATTTTATTCAAGGTTGTTTCGGTGATATCAGATTCTTGGAGAAAACCATGTGATTTTGCTGCCCTGGAATCCTCAGGTATTCCCTTTAAATATTTGTCGGTCAACATCCCCTGCGCCAATGGAGAGAATGGGATACATCCAACCCCTTCTTGGCCCAAGACATCCATTAAACCACCTTCTACCCAACGTTCAAACATAGAGTATTTTGGTTGGTGTATAAGGCATGGTGTTCCCATTTCCCTTAGTAGCTTGATGGCCTTTTGGGCTTTTTCTGCTGGATAATTGGAAATTCCTACATACAATGCTTTTCCTTGCTGAACAATTTGGTGAAGGGCTCCCATGGTTTCTTCCAATGGCGTTTCAGGATCAGGCCTGTGGTGGTAAAAAATATCTACGTAATCCAGCCCCATTCTTTTCAAACTTTGGTCAAGACTGGATATTAAGTATTTCTTTGAGCCCCAATCACCATAAGGGCCATCCCACATCAAGTACCCAGCTTTGGAAGAAATCACCATTTCATCTCTAAGACCTGCAAAATCTTCTTTTAAAATTTTACCGAAATTTTCTTCAGCGGAACCAGGAGGAGGACCGTAGTTATTGGCCAAGTCGAAGTGGGTAATACCTGAATCGAATGCCAATTGCAATATTTTTCGGGAATTTTCCAGCACATCCACATGGCCGAAATTATGCCAAAGCCCCAAGGAAAGCGCTGGGAGCTTCAGTCCACTTTTTCCACAGCGACGATAGATCATATTATTATATCGATCGGGATGAGGTAAATAACTCATAAGGTTTATTGTGGTTTTAAAATTTTACAAAGTATGCAATATAATCAGAATGATTCAGCTTTTCTCCATCTCCGAAAAAGAGAGCTAACAAAATTATTTTAAAGTGTGAATTGCTTACGGTTTTTAGGTTTGAAGAGCAAAACAATAGTTTTGAACCCCTTCATATACAAGGATAACTGTGTTTGGTTAGTGGTTTGAAGTATAAAAAACATTGTTTAAAATACGTTTTTATATATAAAAAATGAACAAATATTTGTTTGTTTGAAATTTATTGCTGACATTAGGTTTATAGATAATCAAAATAACCTAAGAGTAAAGAAGTTAGTCATAAGGTTAAATTTTTGTTTCATTAATTGTTTTTGATATGCTATTAGAACAAAGAAGAATGAAGCCCAATTTTCTTCCAGCTTATGGAAAGAAAACATTCGAGAGGAACCTGATGCCATTATTGGATTGGATTCCCATGATGCAAAAAGAGTTTGATAGGGTAGAAAAAATAATTGGGAATGAACTTAAACCTGAAGCTGCTTACTATTATTATGATTTCTATGATTTAGCTCAGATTATAAAAAGGAAGTTGCTAGAAAATCCACCCATACAAGTGTCAGATTTGATTGCAGCAAAAGCAAAATTGGATTTTGGAACTGATGTTTTTCCGAATTATAACAGGGAGATTTTGTGGGAGCTACTAGGTGCAGCTGTGCAGATTGACCAAGCTAATCACTCTTATTTAGAGAATAAAATAAAGGATAAAACTGTTTTGAAATTGCTTACTGCTATTAAAAATTCTTTTCGTTGATTTTTTTAATATGTCAAACTTGGTGAGAAAGGTTCGGGAAATTTTCCCGAACCTTTTTATTTTTCATGATTATTCGTTTTCATTCCAGAAAAATTTTTGACACAGTCTTTTTGGTCCTAAACGGAGGTTCCAGGGATCTAACTTGCGGAAGGCTGGTTTGCAGGGAATAAAATCCAATTTCTCTTGGGTTTCGGGTTCTTCTTTAAAGAGTATCATATTATTCTAAAGCTGCTTGTGTTTTTAATGATATACAGAAAGTTTTTGTCTGATTTATCAAGGACTTGTTTGGTGTTCTTTAATTATAAATATTTGATTAAATAATTGAAATTAAGCTATTATATAAAAATACCTTAATTACGGTATTTTATTATTGTAAATATATTTTAAGGTGGATAGATGCTTGTTGGTTATGTTGATAAGTTGTTGATAAAAATAGGCCAAGGGACTGTTTTTATCATTGTTTTTGTAAAAATCTCTTCCTACTTTTAACTCATAGAAGGCCATATAGATGGTTTTATTGTAAGAAGACGTTAAAATTTCAACTGTTTGTAGCTACCATTTTCAATTAATTATAATCCCATTGCTAGATGGGATGTCAGCCAAAGGACCTTTTTAAGGAATCACCAGTATCTCTAAAGTACAAATAAAAATTATTACTATTATATTTATGTTAATTTCATCTACCAGTGGATTTCTCTCAATAGTGAACTGTCCTTCAGATGGAGATCATGTTCTTGTAAGGGCAACGAAAAAAGTGGTCTTGTCTCGATTATTCGATGATAGAAGGATTAAGTTTATTGAAGAAGAAGGCTTTGATTTCGGTGTATCGGTTTGCAAGCAGGAGCTTGCTGATATCCTAGTAAAGATGGTCAAGAGTATAGATTATACCAATTTCGAATCGGGCTTCATTGCAGCAGATGCTTGATAAGTTTTTATTGAATTTGAAATTGTTTTTGGGTTGAATTATCGTGTTCTTGATTTTTAATAATGCAAGGCAGCTTGTTTTATGTTATATAATCCCCATTTTTTTCGTTTCATATTTTGTGGTTGAATTTTATTATACTTTTTAAAATTGTAAATTACTTAGGTAGTATTATATAAATATATTTTCATCCATAGACGATCTATTATAGGCTGTTTAGCAATATTCATCTTTAAATAGAGAATTTAATTAATAGCTTGATATGCGTATTTCGCTTGCATTTGATGTACATGGTACTTTGGTCGACGCTTCTAGTGTAATTGATATATTGGAAGAATGTATTGGTTCACAAGCGAGCGAAGTATTGGATACTTGGAAATATAAACAGCGTGAATATGCTTTTCGTCATAGACTGATGGAAGAGGATGTGAATTTTACGGTTTGTTCTGAACAGGCTTTGCAATATGCTTGTTTGTACCATAAAGTAGATATAAAAGATGAGGAAAAGGCTGCGATTATGGATTACAGTAAAGCCTTGCCCGCATACCCTGAAGCCCTTGATGCTCTGAAGGCATTGAAGCAACTAGGGTTTCGCTTGTTTGCTTTTTCCAATGGACCACAAGAAGAGGTTAGGAGTTTGTTAATACAGGCTGGCTTGGCATCCCAATTTGAAAATATATACAGTGTTCAGGGTACAAAGACCTTTAAACCTGATCCAGAGGTATATGAGAATTTTTTAAGATATAATCATACAGGGCATCAATTTACTTGGTTTATTTCAGGTAATTCTTTCGATATTATCGGAGCAAAGAATGTTGGGCTTAAGGTCGTATGGGTGCAACGATCTCCAGATATCGTGATGGATCCTTGGGGTATAGAGCCTGATTTGACTGTTAAGGTGCTAACTGATCTGATAGCTTTTTTTAAGGATAAAATTTGAGGTAATTATTTTTAATGACCTAGGATTGAACTTTTTAAATAATAGGTGTGATTAAATCTTATATATAAGGGAACCTTTTGTCCTGAAGCTCGCTTTTATTAAGAAAGTTTATTGTCTGGAAATCTTTACCGAGAGGGTAGATGATTTCCTTGGTACGTATTGTTGAAATAAATGGTGTTATCTAATTTGAGAAATGTTTTTTAGGAAAAAGATATTCTTTTTTAGTGTTGATTTTCAATTGTTTATCAATTTTCTGGTGATTTAATTTTACAATATATCTGTATTGAGGAACTTATTTAATCTTTTGGCGATTGAATGTTCATTCGGTTTTAAGAAGAAGTGATTAATGAGTAAAAAAGAACAAATATTAGCGGCTACCCTTGAGTTGATCGGAGATCATGGTTTTCATGGATGTCCTATGAGTATGGTTGCCAAGAACTCAAAAGTAGCTGCAGGAACCATTTATCATCATTTTGAAAATAAGGATGATCTTATTTTGGAACTTTACTACTATGTAAATCAAAAACTGGTAGATGTTGCAGAAAAAGGTGATGATCCTGATAAAGAATTTAAGTCCCGTTTTATGGATTTTTGGCATAATCTTAAAAGCTTCTATCTGAAGGAGCGGTCTATCCATGGCTTTATTGAGCAATTTATGAATTCACCATATAATTCAGAGGAAGTACAAATGGGAGAAAATAAATGGCATGAATGGTTGAATGATTTTTTCACAGAAGGTATAGAATGCGGTGTTTTAAGATCGGGAGTAAAACCTGCGATTTTAGCGATTTTGGTACATGGAAGCGTAGTCAGTTCAGTTAAAGTCAGTCTTAATCACGGGAAAAAAGTGCATAGGGATCAGCTCGACCTAGGAGAAATAGCAGAAATAGTATGGGATGGGATAAGGCACCAAGGTTAATATTTTAAGCCCCAAAATAATCCGAAAATTTAATAGAAAGAGATAGCCATGATCAATTTGGTCAAGGGCAGAGATCTATATTGTTGAATTGAAAAATCAAGTGTTTTAAGTATAAATTTTATGAGGATGAGTAAATATGTACTTCTGTACTTAGTTGCAGGAGCTTTATTATTTCCGAATGTCAGCTCAGGCCAGGAGGTCATGGGTAAGAGTGGTCAACTAGCCCTCACATTGGAACAGTGCATTCAGTATGCCCTGGACCATGGACCGGGAATGCAACAAGCGTTTTTGGATGAAAAAATTGGAGATCGTGAAATTAAGTCAAGTTTGTCAGGTTGGTATCCTCAGGTTTCTGCCAATGCTTCAGCTAATAATAATATCAAATTGCAGCAACAGCCAATTGGAGGGGAGTTGATTACTTTTGGTCAGAAGTATAATTCAGGAATTTTGCTTCAGGTAGACCAGCAGATCATAAACCGGGACCAGATATTTGCTGGAAGAACATCTAAGTATATTAGGAAACAGTATGAACAAAATATTGAGAATGTTGAAATAGCCACCGTAGTAGATATAAGTAAGGCTTATTACGATATTCTATTGACTTTTGAACAACTCAAAATATTGGATGAAAATCTTCTGAGACAGGAAAAACAGTACAATGATGCAAAAAGTAGGTTTGAATCTGGTTTGGTGGATAAAACGGATTATCAGCGGGCAGCAATAACCCTTTCGAATATAAAAAGTGACCAGCGCAGGGCCAAGGAAAGTGTTCATGCTAAAAAAGCTTTCCTTAAGCAATTAATGGGATATCCTTCTGATGAGGATATAGCATTAAGCTATGATTATAATAAAATGGAGACAGAGGCTTTGGCTGATACAAGTAGAAACTTGAGACCAGAGGAAAGGATAGAATATAGACAGATCCAAACCGAAGAGAATCTGGCTCAGTTGAATACTGGATATCAAAAATGGGCTTATCTACCTAAAATCTCTGCGAGCTATAACTACAACTGGAACTATTTTAACAATTCGATTTCTAAACTGTATGCACAAAGTTATCCGACATCAACATTGGGCTTGACATTGGCATTCCCCATCTTCCAAGGAGGAAAACGCCACCAGGAAATCCGAATCGCAGAACTTCAACAAGAGAAAATCAAGGTAGCTAAAAATGATTTGGAAAAGCAGATTAACACTGAATACCAAACTGCTTTGGCCAAATATAAAAGTGATTTGTTTGAATGGAAAACAATCAAATCCAATATGGAATTGGCAGAGGAAGTATATGATATCATCAAATTACAATATGATGAAGGGATAAAAGCCTATGTGGATTTGATTGTGGCTGAAACTGAACTCAGGACAGCTCAACTTAATCATTACAACGCCATGTACAACTTACTATCAAGTAAAATAGATCTTGATAGGGCATTAGGAAATATAGAGATATAAAACAATGAGAATAATTAAGCGGGAAATGAAACAGTTTTTATGGATAATTTTTAGCGCCGGTATTGCGGGAGTAATAAGTTCTTGCGGATCTGAGGCTACGACACAGTCAAATAATCAGCCATCGGCGGTCGCGGTAAAAGCCACAAAGGTTATTAGTGAGCATGTAACAGGCTTGGATGTTTATCCAGGTACAGTTGTACCGTTGAATGAAATCCAAATTAGACCCCAGGTCAGTGGATATATAACAAATATTTTTGTTGAAGACGGACAGCAAGTCTCCAAGGGACAGGCATTGTATGAAATAGACAGAAGTAAGTATCAGGCGGCTTATGAGCAGGCCAAGGCCAATTTAAAAAGTGCCGAGGCACATCTAGAGCGTGTAAAAAAAGATTTAGCGCGATACAAGGTTTTGGACCAAAAAGAAGCTATCGCCAAGCAGCAATTGGATTATGCCGAAACGGATATTTTGACTGCTGAATCACAGGTTGCTTCTGCGGAAGCTCAGGTAAAGAGTGCAGAAACAGATTATAATTATTCGGTCATCAGAGCACCTTTTTCAGGTACAATTGGGATTTCCCAAGTTCGATTGGGAGCACAGGTTAGTCCAGGGCAAACCTTATTGAATTCCCTTTCTTCAGATAATCCGGTTTTGGTTGATTTTGTGATCAACGAAAAAGACATCAGGCGATTTAGTAAAATGATAAAATCTGAAAATCTTGCGGATTCGACTTTCACAATCCAATTCGGTAAGAATGATATTTACCCCTATCCGGGAAAGCTGACCACAATGGACAGGGCAGTGGGGAGACAATCAGGAACCATCAATTTACGGGTTGAATTTCCTAATCCTGATAAAGAATTAATTGCCGGAATGACCATTAACCTTCAAGTGCTCAACCAAGATATAGGTGAGCAAGTTACCATTCCATTTAAATCAGTTACTGAGCAAATGGGAGAATATTTTGTATACGTGATTGACGAGGAGAGTACTGTTCATCAGCAGAATGTTATACTGGGGACAAAATTTGGGACGGATATCGTGATTAGAAATGGTCTTAAGCCAGGTCAGCAAATAGTGGTGGAAGGAATACAGAAGCTTCGCGAAGGTGCAAAAGTAAGATTGGAAGGGACAGCACAAGCAAGCAAATAAACGCTCAAAGAAGAAAATTTTATGATATCAGAAGTTTTTATTAAGCGCCCTGTGATGGCGATGGTGATCTCTATAGTCATATTGCTAGTAGGATCCATAGCCATCGTAAATTTACCGGTGACACAGTACCCTGATATTACCCCTCCGGTGGTATCAGTATCAGCCAATTATACAGGTGCCGATGCTCAGACAGTTGAGCAAACAGTGGCCACGCCCATAGAAACCCAGATTAATGGTACTCCAGGTATGGCCTATATCAGTAGTAATAATACCAGCACGGGTCAGATGAACATGAATGTTACATTTGATGTGGGGACTGATATTGATATTGCTACACTAGATGTTCAGAATAGGGTGAGTATTGCAGAGCCTACGCTTCCCGAAGCTGTAAAACGCCTTGGGGTCGTGGTAAGAAAGCGGAATCCAAGTATCATGATGGTGATCAGTATGTATTCTCCCAATGGAACCCATGATACCAAGTTCCTTTCTAACTATACCAATATATTTATCAAAGATGCCCTATTGAGGGTAAAAGGTGTAGGGGATATCAATGCTATTGGTCAGGATTTTAGTATGCGAGTTTGGTTGAAGCCTGATAAATTAGCACAATATAATATTTCTTCAAGGGAAGTTTCTGCTGCTATTCAAGAGCAAAATTTACAAGTAGCAGCAGGTACCGTTGGAGGTATGCCTCAAATTGAAACGCAAACATTCGAATATCCAATTACCGTAAATGGCAAGTTGGAAAGAAAAGAAGACTTTGAGGATATAGTGGTAAGGACAAATCCAGAGGATGGGACATTGGTCTACCTTAAGGATATTGCCAGAATAGAGTTTGGTGAATTTGACTATGGAAGATTTTCATTGGTAAATGGAAAGCCTGCAGCTATCCTTTTGGTTTATCAAGCCCCTGGAAGTAATGCCCTGGAAACAGCAGAGGGGATTTATAAGGCATTGGATGAAATGAAAGCATCCTTTCCAGCCGATATGGATTATGTGGTGCCTTTCGAATCTGTTTCTGTGGTCCAGGTATCTATTGATGAAGTATTACATACCTTGGTAGAAGCCCTTATTTTGGTGATTATTGTAGTATTCCTCTTTTTGCAAAACTGGAGAGCTACCCTTATTCCAATATTGGCCATTCCAGTTTCTATTGTGGGTACATTTGTGTTCTTTATTCCATTGGGCTTTACTGTAAATACCCTTACCATGTTTGGTTTTGTTTTGGCCATTGGTATTGTGGTGGATGATGCCATTGTGGTGGTGGAAGCAGCACAGCATTATCTAGATACCCAGCGCATTTCAGCCAAAGAAGCTACCATGAAGGCGATGAAGGATATTACGGCACCGGTAATTGCTATTGCTTTGATTTTGGCGGCTGTATTTATTCCTGTCGGCTTTATTCCTGGAATTGTTGGTAGGATGTATCAGCAGTTTGCCATTACTATTGCCATTTCTGTATTGCTTTCAGCCTTTGTAGCGCTGACTTTGACACCTGCTTTGTGTAGCTTATTGCTTAAGCCGACTTCGATCAATAAGGATTCTAAAGGACTAAATAGATTCTTTTATAAGTTTAATACTTGGTTTGAAAACGTTACAGCTTCTTATGGAGCGGGAGTGAAAAAAAGCATTAAAGCTACACCATTAGTACTTATTCTTTTGGTTTGTCTTTATGCTGGTACTTTCGGTCTTTTCCAATCAAAACCAACAGGTTTCTTACCGACAGAGGATGAGGGAAGGTTGTTTGTCTCTCTTGAATTACCAGAAAGTTCATCCACATCCAGGACCCGGGCCATAATGGATCAAATGTCCGAAATGATTACTTCCACAGATGGGATAAGGAATGTTACAGGAATTGGAGGTTTGAATGCGATTAACTTTTCCTTTAAATCCAATAGTGGTACCTTCTTTATTCAGATGGATCCATGGGAAGAAAGAAAAGACCCTTCCCAACAGCTTTTTGGTTTGATAGGACAATTGAATCAAAAGTTTGCGGCCATTAAAGAGGCCAATATAGTGGTTGTTCCACCTCCTGCAATTCCTGGTTTAGGTCAAACAGGAGGGTTCAGCTTTATGTTGGAACAGCGTGCAGGAGGAGATGTTAAGGAATTTGAACAAGTACTTGGACAATTCTTGGCCGCAGCCAACCAAAGACCTGAAATAGCCATGGCCTATAGTTTCTTTACTGCCAAAACCCCTGGTTATCATGTGACTGTGGATAGGGAGAAAGCAAAGAAATTAGGCGTAGCAATTTCGGATGTATTTTCGACGATGTCGACCTATATGGGGAGTTCCTATATCAATGATTTTACCAGGTATGGCCGTAATTTCCGTGTGGTAGCACAAGCGGACACCACATATAGAATGGATATAGAGGACTTAGGGCAGTATTATGTGATGAATGGTAAAGGAGAGTCTGTTCCATTAGGCGCCTTGGTAGATTATGAAGTAGTAGAAAATGCCTCGGTTATAAGCCACTACAACTTGTTTAGGTCTACAGAGGTAAACGGTAACGCAGCTGCAGGGTACAGTAGTGGGCAGGCCTTGGCTGCTTTGGAAGAAGTGGCTGCCGATGTTCTACCTGCTGGCTATGGTTATGATTTCTCTGGATTGAGTAGGGAGGAATTGTCATCTGGAAATACAACTATTTTGATCTTTGCATTATCTATTATTTTAGTGTCCTTATTGTTGGCTGCCTTATATGAAAGTTGGTCGGTGCCATTTTCAATATTATTGGCACTCCCTTTGGGCGCTTTTGGAGCGATATTGGCCCTTACTTTCTTACCAAAGCTTGATAATAATGTTTATGCTCAAATTGGTTTGGTAACCTTGATAGGTCTGGCTGCTAAAAATGCTATTTTGATTGTGGAATTTGCCAAAGAAAGAGTAGATGCAGGTATGCCGTTACTGCCAGCAACTATTGAGGCTGTAAAACTAAGATTAAGGCCGATTGTAATGACTTCGTTAGCCTTTATATTGGGAGTAGTGCCTTTGGCACTTTCAAATGGGGCTGGTGCTGTGGCTAGGCAGACGATAGGTTGGACAGTGATTGGAGGAATGTTGGCTGCTACCTTTTTAGCTATTTTTGTTGTGCCCGTGTTGTATGTGGTCATAACGAAAATAGCTTATGGAAAGAAAAACCTTAAGGCATTGGAGAAAAGAGAAGCAGTGAAAGTATAAAAAGAGCAATTTTTAAAGTTTTAACAAAGCCTAAAGGCCAGGTGTCTTTAGGCTTTTTTTTATATTTTTATTAAAAAAAATGATTTTTAAATACATAAATATGTATATTATTTTTATATTTATATAAGATTGAATTAGAGAAGGCCTTACTGATAAACAACAGATCGTTTTTGCTTTTACTCTGATATAGCAATAGAAATATTCTGGAATGATACTTCCATTCCAGTATTTTTTATTTGAAAGGGGGACTTAAATGTGAAGAATAAACAATTGGCTGATAAATAAATCTCCAAAGTGAAACAAAGGAATTATGGGGGAAATCATATCACATCATGGAATGGCAACAAACAAAAAACACTCAAAATTAGAGAAGAACCACTCCGATCACGACGAACTTTTGATAAAAGATGCGCTTTTCGTTCGTGATAAAGGTTGCCTAAGACGGGTTAAGTTTAAAAATATTCTTTGGCTAAAGGGGGATGGGAACTATACTACTTTAGTAACCAAAGATAAGGTGTATTCCCTCAGGAATATTCTGAAGGAATTTGAGGCGATATTGCCAGAGGATGAATTTGTCAGGATCCACAAATCTTATCTAGTTCGATTAGATAAGATATCTACAATTTCGCCTAAGGAAGTCACCATAGAAACAGAAAACGTACCAGTTGGAAGAACCTATTACCAAAAATTAATCCATGGAATTAATAAGTTAGGTTCAGGTGCATAATCTTGTTCTATTTTTTGAGATGCCATAATAAACTACTGTCACCGTAACTCAAGAACCTATAGTCTTGGGACAGGGCCTCTTTGTATATATTTTTCCAGCGATTTTTTGTAAAAGCAGCCACTAAAAGTATTAATGTAGATCCAGGTTGGTGAAAGTTGGTCAGTAAACCATTACAAACTTTGAAATGGTAACCAGGCATAATGAAAATTTCAGTGCTTCCGGTAATTTCTTCTAGATTCTCCTCTTCCATGAAGTCTAATATTGCATTGAGACTTTCTTTAAGGCTGGCCTTTATGGAGTGGTTTTGGTAAGGGTAGAGTTTTGGGATGAGGAATAATTTGTCCTCCTCGTTCAATAATTTAACTCCAAACCAATAAATGCTTTCGAGGGATCTCATGGAGGTGGTACCTACCGCTATAATGTTTCCATCGTGAGCCAGGAGGTTTTTAATATTTTCTTTTCTGACCACAACCTGCTCACTATGCATAGGGTGTTCAGTGACGTTTTCATCCTTGATTGGCTGGAAGGTGCCGGCACCTACATGGAGGGTTAAATATTCCTTCTTTATTCCTTTTTCTGAAAGTTGATTTAAGACATCATCTGTAAAGTGAAGTCCTGCAGTTGGAGCAGCTACAGCTCCTTCTTTTTGGGAATAGACAGTTTGATACCTAGGTTTGTCTTCAGAGGTCGCTTTTCTGTTTAAATATGGAGGCAGAGGGACTTCTCCGGAGGCTTCCACTATGGATGCAAAAGGAATGTGCATGGCATCCCAGGAAATCTTTACATGTCTGGATGTACGATCTTCTAAAGTGGCTGAGACTTTTACCTCTTTATCATTGATGATGGCTAAACCTTCAAGCACTTCATCATCTTTCCATTTTTTTAAATTACCAATCATGGCCTCCCAGATAACAGGCCCTTCATGGATCATTACTTCATTGATGACTTGGTTTGGAGCTATAGGCTGTAATAGAAAGATCTCGATTTTTGCACCTGAAGTCCTTTTAAAGATCAATCTAGCAGGGATGACCTTTGTATTATTGAATACCATCAAAGAATCATTTGGAAGAAGCTCAGGGAGGTCATAAAATCGATGATGGTCGATTTCTCCTTTTTCAAAATGAAGCAACTTGGAATGGTCCCTTTTTTCGAGTGGGAATTTGGCAATTCTTTCGTCTGGTAATTCGTATTGGTAATCAGATAATTTGATTTCTGGCCTGCTTTCCATAAGGAGAATAATATCGGTAGTTTGGTATTCTTAATGAAGAAGAAGAAAGAAATTTGTACAATTCCTTTAGTTTTGCTCTTCAGGAGTGCAAATATAATTGTTTAGAAATAGCAGAAGAAAAAAACATGTCAAATACACTTAGGTTGAATGCGGCTTATAAGAAGCATCGCTTGGATTTTCGCTTTGATGCAGGCACCTCCAGAGGCGTGTTAAAAAGTAAGGATACGTATTTTATTTGGGTAAGCAAAGCAGGTGAGCATGAACAAAAGGGGTGGGGAGAGGCTGGACCACTACCTAAATTGAGTATTGATGATATTCCCAATTTTGAGGAAGTTTTGGCTGCTTATATTGAAGTTTTTAAAGAAAAGGAGGTTCCTTGGTCTCAGCAGGGAATATTGGATTTTTGCCAAAAAAATATCTCTGAGGCACATCCAAGTATTCGTTTTGCATTTGAGACAGCCATGCTGGATTTGCTAAATGGAGCAAAAAAGAAGATATGTGAGAATCCTTTTTATTCTGAAAATAGAGCGATTGATATTAATGGCTTGATTTGGATGGGAAATGCCGACTTTATGTTAAGGCAAATAGAGGAAAAACTTAAGGCCGGTTATTCATGCATAAAAATGAAAATTGGCGCAATAGATTTTGATCAGGAATTATCACTATTAGGCCATATTCGGAAAAGTTTTAGTGCGGCCGAGATTGTTCTAAGAGTAGATGCCAATGGAGCATTTAGCCCTGAAGATGCTTTGGAAAAGCTGGATCGTTTGGCGAAGTTTGATTTGCATAGTATTGAACAGCCTATTAGGGCTGGACAAATAGAAAGTATGGCTAAACTTTGTGAGCAAAGCCCTTTGGATATAGCTCTTGATGAAGAGTTAATAGGGGTAAGTAAATATAGTGATAGAAAACGGTTGTTGGAGATTATTAATCCTCCCTATATTATTCTGAAACCTAGCTTGGTAGGGGGGATCAAGGACAGTATGGAGTGGATAGAATTAGCAGAGCAATTTGGTATAGGATGGTGGATGACTTCTGCTCTTGAAAGTAATATTGGTTTGAATGCAATAAGCCAATTAACGGCTAGTTATCATACGGAATTGCCACAGGGGCTAGGTACAGGACAGTTGTACCATAATAATATTCCTTCTCCATTGGCGGTTAAGGGTGGAAAAATATATTATAGGCCTGATGAAACTTGGGGTATGGTATAAAAAAAAAGCTGCTATTAAAAAGCAGCTTTCGGTAATGTCATTAAATGCTATATCTTATGATAATTTTACATTCACTGCATTAAGACCTTTTCTTCCTTCTTTAAGGTCGAAAGTAACGTCGTCATCTTCTTTGATTTCGTCTACCAATCCTGAGATATGAACGAAGTATTCTTTAGAAGACTCATCGTCAATGATAAAGCCGAATCCTTTAGATTCATTAAAAAATTTAACTTTTCCTGTGTTCATGATAATAATAATAAATGATAATATTAATTGATTTGCTCCAAAGGTAATGATACTTTTGACATAATAAACATGCAGCTAAAATTTTTTTTTGTTTTTATGACAATATTTAATATTTACTACATACGAATAACGGTTACGTAAAACCAATTATTATTTTTAATAATCTAAAAGACGATATGTTTTGTATTGCTTATGAATGCTTCACCAATGAATGGGGAGGTGTAGGGGAGCGGAATTAAGTTATTATTGGGTGGTAAATCATTAGGGTTGATGATGAAACCATAATGATAAAATTTTATTATTTACTATCAGTCAGTTGTTTATGGTATTGTTCTTTTGGTAAGTATATATCAAAAGTCATCAAGTTTAGTTTGAGATTTAGCAAAGATTTACACCATGAAAAATTAAAATAAAAAAGGGTGTATAACTGAAAATCAAAGTTATCCATCCTTTTTTATGTTTGCCTTGATCAAAATACTTATTTCATCATAAAGAAATAAACTGGTTTATGGATAGTGATTTTGCCATCTAACTGTTTTATGATTCCTGTATTGGGATTTCGCTTAAAAGCGTAGATATCATTGGAGTCTTGGTTGCCAGAAAATAGGTATTCTCCATCTGGTGAAATGCCGAAATTTCTGGGGTTATTGCCTCCTGAGGATACCGTCTGGATCTTGTCTAGTACTCCTGTGTTTTCATCTACTTTAAATACGGTGATTTCATTGGCATCACCTCGGTTTGATGCATATAGGTATTGGCCGTCTTGAGAAATTCTGATTTCCGCAGCACCTAGAGCGCCGTCAAAGTCTTTAGGGACTAAAGGATAAGTATCTAGGTGAATGATCTTGTTATCTTCTAAGTTATAATCGTAAAGCCCGACTTCGGAGGTCATTTCATGAATCAGGTATATTTTGTCACCTGTTTTATTGAATACCAAGTGCCTTGGCCCTGATCCTGGTTTTACCTCAAAAAATGACGGTGAAGATGGACTTAGTGGCTTTTCATTTGATGGGTCAAAATCGTATATATTTACTTTGTCAGTACCTAGATCACCAACAAAAACCTGTTTTCCGTTGGGGTGAAAGACCAAACTGTGAACGTGAGGACCTTCCTGACGACTAGGGTTTATCCCTTTGCCTGAGTGGTTGATTTCTTGAACAGCTTCTGCAAGAGAACCATCCTCATTGATTGGGATTACGGCAAGATCTCCACTGCCGTAATTTCCTGCCAAAATATATTTTTCGCTTGGATCAAGGGTGATATAACACGGACCGCTTCCTAGTGTTGATGAGCTATTGATTTTTGTGAGTATATTATTATTCTCATCATAGCGGTATGAGCATACGCTTCCTCCTTCTTCCCCACCAATTTCCTGAACTGAAAACAATAAGTCCCCTTTTTTGTTTGACACGACAAAAGATGGGTTTTTAACCCCTCCAAAAAGTAAAAGTGAGTCAAATTTATCAGTGTCGGGATGGTAACCAATTAAATGGATGCCCTGCTCAGGATTTGAAGTGTAAGTGCCCAGCCAGAATTTGATCATAGGAGTGGTCTTTTCATTATCAGTAGTGTTTTGCTTCGTCTGCTGTCCGCAAGACCAAATACTTATGAATACGAAGAAGGTTAATGGTTTTATAAGAGTTTTCAAAGCTTTGATTGATTAGTATGAAATCCTGAAGATAAATATAAATTATGATTGCACCTAGGCATAGAACTTGTGGAAAAAATGATAAATTTATGAGTAGCTTTTTGTATTGATTAAATTTTAGTGAATTTAATAAAATAGATACCATTGATTAGTAAATTACATTTTTGATAAAAAAGGGTGATTGATTGAAAAAATGTCGGAAAAACGGCTAGTTTTTTGATTAAAAGTCAAAGAAAAGTCGGTTTTTATGAATAATTTTCTGTAGATTGCAGTGTTTTTGATCAAAATGTATTTGTGCTATCATGTTTTGATTAAGTTGAAATTTTAATAAAACATTACTTTAAACCATGTCAAATACCTACCAGACTGAGGTGGCCAAAAGGTTTACCATTTATAACAGTTTATTTCTTGATTTACCTTTCGATGATATATACCGTACGGGTACATTGCTCCCGATATTGTCATCAGCCTGTCAAAAGGGGTTTGAGGAAGGTAAAACACCCAAAGAGATTATTAACCAGTTTTTTGAGGGCATGATGTCTTCTCATTCAGTTAAAGAGAAGCACAATTTATTGTTCCAATTGGTTCAATATGTGGAAAGACAGGTTGTATTGTTTGATTCAATTGAGGACGCTGCTTTTGAAAAAATCAATGATGTAAAAGGTCAAGGGACCATGAACGCATTGATATCAAGGGCTGAAAGCGATAAAAAGAAAGAAGAGCTGATAGAAAAGTTAAGGACTTTTTCTATAAGGCTTACTTTAACTGCTCACCCCACTCAATTCTATCCAGGAAATGTACTTGCCATTATTACTGATCTGGAAACAGCTATCAGGAATAATGACTTGGGAAGTATAGATTCCTTATTAAGACAATTGGGTAAAACTGCATTTATTAACAGAGAAAAGCCTTCTCCATATGAGGAAGCAGTTAGTCTTTGCTGGTTTTTAGAGCATGTATTCTACAAGAGTATTCCAGATATCCTAGCTCGAGTATTGAGAAAATTGGATATCCCTCTACATGAATGGGACAACCCTGATTTGCTGAAAGTTGGATTCTGGCCAGGAGGTGATAGGGATGGCAATCCTTTTGTCACACATCAGATTACCATGAGTGTAGCAGATAAGCTTCAAGAAACTATTTTGAAATGTCTGTACAGAGATATTAGAAAAGTTAGAAGAAGACTGACTTTCCAAGGAGTAGAGCCATTAATGCTAGAGGCTGAGAAAGGAATTTACAAAACCCTTTTCAGTGGCGAAAAAGTATTCAAATCCAAGGAAGAACTTCTGGAGGTATTGCTTAAGGCTCGAGATATCATCATTGAGAAGCATGATGGATTGTTCTTGGATCTTTTAGATGAGTATATCCTTAAAGTAAACGTCTTTGGTTTCTACTTTGCAAGTATGGACATGAGGCAGGACAGCCGTAAGCACGAGGCTTTATGGAAAGAAATCATTGAGGTAACCGAAGGAAAGGATGCTTTAGCTGCTTATGAAGCTGCTTCAGAGGAAGAGAAGATCCAGAAGATCCTTAACTTCAAAGAATTGCCAAGTCCTAAAAGTCTCAAAGATGAGTTTCACCAGGAGATGTTGGAGAGTATTGCTTCCATTAGCTATGTTCAGGATAATAATGGCACAGAAGGGCTTCATAGATATATAATTTCCAACTGTCAATCGGCGCTACATATACTTCAGGTATATCAGCTGAACAAACTGACACTGGCCCCAAAAGGAGATCTTAAATTAGATATTGTTCCTTTATTTGAGACTATTGATGATTTAGCGGCTGCACCGGGAATTATGGAGCAGTTGTATACTAATCCAATCTATGCTAAGCACCTAAAATTAAGAGGAGGCAAGCAAACCATTATGTTAGGTTTCTCCGATGGAACCAAAGATGGAGGATATATTAGGGCCAACTGGTCAATTTTGAGAGCAAAAGAGGGCTTGACCTTAATGTCCAGAAAATATGATATTAGTGTCATATTCTTTGACGGTAGAGGAGGACCTCCTGCCAGAGGTGGTGGAAATATGCATAATTTCTATGCCTCTTTGGGAGATCAAGTAGAGAATGAAGAAATTCAGGTGACCATACAAGGACAAACTATTTCTGCGAATTATGGTAAGCCTGTTTCTTGTACCTACAATTTGGAGCAACTGCTGAGTGCAGGTTTGGAAAACCATTTGTATCCAACTGTGGATAATAGGTTGACGGAAGATCAAAAGGCAGTTATCGATGAAATGGCTGATATTAGTTATCAGGCATATAAAGAATTCAAAAGCCATCCGCAATTTGTTCCTTACTTGGAGAAAGTAACCCCTCTAAAATTCTTTGGGAAGACCAATATTGGTTCAAGACCATTGAAAAGAAGCAAGGGTGAGGGAATGAAGTTTGAGGATTTAAGAGCAATTCCATTTGTAGGCTCTTGGGCACAGATGAAACAAAATATTCCAGGTTTTTACGGTGTAGGAAAGGCCATTGAAGAAATGGAAAAAAGAGGTAAAAAAGATCAGGTAGTTAAGCTCTATCAAGACTCCTTGTTCTTTAGATCCCTAATGGGCAATTCTATGCAATCCTTGGCTAAATCTTTCTATCCAGCTACGGCTTATCTGAAAGATGATAAAACCTTCAGTGATTTCTGGGAGTTGATGCATGAAGAATATCAAAGATCATTTGACAGGATCTTGGAAGTATCTGGTATGAGCTCATTATTGGATGATAATGAAGTGAGCAAAAAGTCAATTGAAATCCGTGAAAAGATTGTTTTGCCATTGATCACTATTCAACAATATGCAATCCAGGAAATGCTAGATGCTGGAAAAGAAAATGCCATACTGCAGAAATTGATATTGAGAACAATGTTTGGAATTATCAATGCAGCTAGGAATGCCGCTTAAATTCTAGAATAAATAAGAAAAAAAAATCCCCGGATTTAAAACCGGGGATTTTTTTTATTTAAGGAATGAAGTGAGCATCCAATGATGAAGTTCTATACTCTTGATCATGGAGATCAACATATCTTCAGTAGCTGAGTCTCCAAGCTCTGCTACATTTTCAGCGCATTCATTCATGTTTTCGGCCAATATTTCAAAGTCCTTCAAAACCTCCCTGACCATTTCGTCGGAAGGCAAATCAGTACCGACCTCTTTGATTTCTGAATGTTCCAAGTATTCGCGGATAAGACTTAAAGGTGTCATGCCAAATACCCTGATTCTTTCGGCTATTAAATCAATATTTTCATATGACTCGGTATAAAGTTCCTCGAATTTATCATGGAGATCAAAGAAATCCCCTCCAGTAACATTCCAGTGGAAATTTCTTAGTTTTTGGTAGTGCACATGGTAATTGGCCAATAGTTTATTTAAGGAAGTAACTATTTTATCTGATTCCTCTTTGTTAAAACCTAATTTTTTGAAAACTCTTTTTTCTGTCTGAATCATTCTTGTTTTCTTTTTATGGTTCAAAATATAATTATTGGGTTTAATCCTGATAGAGGGTACAAGTAATTGTATCAATCTATACATCGATTTTTGCGGCAAAAATGAACCGCATAACTTGCTTATAAAAAAGCATATACTATGCCAAGGAATGTATATTGAGAATTATCTGTAAAATATTAGGAAGATTGTGAGGAATCTAAAATAAGGCAGGATCATTGGTTAAAAAGATCATGATGACGATATGGAAAGTTGAAAAATAAAAACCAAGTGTTAAGAATAGAGTGTTTGGTCTGGGTTATAATTATTTATGGAGGACCTGTCTCAAGCTTAGTCGAAGTATTTCACCCATATTCTTGCATTCCAGGAATGCACTGGTTTTATAATGTTTGGACAGATCTTTCTTGAGGTTGTCTATGTTTTCTGGGGTGGAAATGGTATCTCTTTCCATACTGAATAAGATGTCCTCAATCTCTTTGGTAGATGTTTTTAATCTATGAGCTATCAAAGCCCTTTCCTCACGTTGGTACTGCGCCATGGATTCCGGGGTAATATGTTTAATACCCAGTTGAATCAAGGTGTTGTTTTGTTTAAAATACTGGGGAAGATATACTGATTTTTTTCCTTCGTATGATTGTTGGTCAAAATCTATGGCCCTGATTCTGTAATGGATTTCTTCAAAATCAGGAGTTACGTCCACTACAAAATTGGAGGAATGCATATCGCCTAATAATCGTACAAAACACCTCTCATTGAATTTCACGAATTCCTTGGAAATACGAATAGGATTAAGTAACGGATCATGGATATGCTGTCTCATAAACTGTTCACCAGGAATTCCAGCAATATGTTCTTCTACAAGGGTGTCTTTATAGACCAAATAGCCCATTCTGTTTGGCGAAAGCAAATGTTCCAGCTCTAAACCATATACCCGTGAAGCATCGGCCATTTTTACATAGAAATAGTCAAAGTTGTCGTTAATCCGGTTAACTATTCTTACTCGGAAAGGTTGGGTATTCCCGTAAGTACAAATATCCACGCGATCAACATAGAGGTGTTGCATAACGCTCATATCGCCCTCTGCTTTCAGGATTGCATAAATTTTCTTGAGGTTATAATGAATGTCCTCTCGATCCTGCTCATTATAAAAAACTGTTTCCCATAAGGTGTCATTTCCTTTTGAGTCATAAAGGGAAATGGAGCTCACATACCTTAATAATTCTTTGTAATGGATAGGAATATCAATTTCCCGGCCATATTTAATCAGGTACTTTCTGAGCCCTTTATTAATCGGGTAGATATGTTTCTTTCTGTCAATCAATGTATTGGAGAGCTTTACGCATTAGTAACTTCAAATTCCTTTAATTGATTCTTTATTTTGCGATCAAATAGGAATGGGCCAAAGGGTAAAACTGATGCGATCAATGCAAATAGGGTTCTACGGAACGTCCAGTTTAATATAGATCTGGTCGGAAATACCAAATAAACATAAACCATAAATAGAATACCATGTGCCCAGCCTACATATTTTACAGCTAATGGCATGTCCATGGTGTATTTTAGAGGCATTGCTATGAATAATAATATTAGGAAAGATGCACCTTCAGCCATACTGATATATCTGAATCGCTTAAGCGTACTTATTTTTTTCTGATCTTGCATGTACTTGAATTTTAATTGGCCCTTTGTTATTTGTTAATATTGAAGAACACTTGAAGGCTTTTCCAAAGTTTCCTTTTTAGGTTTTCTTCCTCAAAAATTATTTGCAGGTCATCTGCAAATATGTATTCTACATCTTTTTCTGTGGTTACTTCATAGTTGGCTTCTTTTAGATGAACTAAAGGGTGGTTTAGTCGGCCAAAAACCAAAACCTTGTGCGGGTTAAGTTTCCCTACAGCTTTATGGTCCAAGGATTCTAGGTGCGTAGAAGAAACCAAGGCAATGTCCTTAAGGGAATGAGAGACTGCCCTTAAGATTTTCAGCAAAAAGTCTTTTAGTTCATCGGCCAATTCATCTCCTTGATAGATTACCATTAACCCTTTTTCGAATTCTCCATCATAATCGATTTTAGAGGATAGAGCAGCTTCGTTATTGTCTGCAACTGATGAATTGCTGTTCTGGTTTTCAGAGAGAGTCTCGTCTTTTATGTTTTCTGTGGGAGTATCCGCTTTGTATTTATTGAATTTGCGAGCCAGTAACAATTCTTTGGCTTCTTCGGGAATCAAGACAATGTCCTCCTCTATAAATAATCCAAGCTTAAATAGATCAATTTCTTCCATGTGGCTAAAATGATTAAAAATACATCGACAAACAACCAAACAAGCGCTATTTAGTTAGATATCCTATCAAAATATTTTCAAATAAAAACGGCGTTATTTTATTGGTTTTTACCTAAGGCATCCTCAAGACCAAATATGGATTTTAATTCTACAGCATCCTTAGGGTCCATTCTTTTGGCCAACACCAAGCGCAATTGCCTTCTTCTAAGTGCGCCAGCAAATAATTCATCTTCTTCAGGATTGGAAGGTTGGAGTTTTGGTACTTCTATGGGGCGGCCATTTTGATCTACAGCTACAAAAGTGAAAAAAGCCCTATGTGTTTTTGTCTTTATATTGGCAGGTATGTCTTCAGCCCACACCTCAATATATACTTCCATGGAGGAATTAAAGGAGCGGGTAACTTGAGCCTTAAGGGTAACCACATTCCCTAAAGCTATGGGATGTTGAAAAGAAATACTATCTGCAGAAGCGGTCACAACGATGCGATTGGAATGTTTTTGGGCAGCTATTGCGCCCACAATATCCATCCAATGCATTAATTTACCCCCCATGAGGTTGTTTAAGGTATTGGTATCATTGGGCAATACCATTTCCGTCATGATTACTTCAGACTCTTGTACTTTCTTTATCTTAGTCATTAAATGTTTGTTTTTTTACGAAAATAAAAAAATATTTATTTAAATACATTGATGTTTCAACTTAGAATTGGAATATTATTTTGTTTATTCCCATCCTTCTTTCCCCAATAACGGTACAAAAGCAAAATTGCTGTATGATTCTTGACTTACCTGTTTAGCCGTTTTTTTTATGAATTTCATCATTCTTTGAGTTTTTCTGTCACCAATGGGTATTACTAAAATCCCACCGATTTTAAGCTGTTTTAATAAGGAATTAGGGACTATTGGTGCTCCAGCAGTAACAATTATTTTATCAAAAGGAGCTTGTTCTGGCAAGCCCAAAGAGCCATCTCCATGATAGAAATTAATATTAACACCTATTTTAGGAAGGAATTTTTTCGTTCGCTGATATAGCTTTTTATTGTATTCAATTGAATGGACTTCTGCCCCAAGTAGGTATAAGATAGCCGCCTGATAGCCAGATCCTGTTCCTATTTCCAAGACCTTATCTCCTGGCTGGATATTGAGCAATTCGGTTTGAAAAGCTACTGTAAAGGGTTGGGATATAGTTTGTCCTTCACCTATTGGGAAGGCTTTGTCCTCATAAGCATGGGAATGCAATGCGCTGTCAAAGAAGAAATGCCGCGGTATGGTGCCTATGGCATTCAGCACTTTTTTGTCCATGATTCCCTTGTTTTCAATTGTTTTGACCAATGCTTTTCTTTGGCCTTTATGAGAATAGCTGTCCTCCAGTTTTAACATGCTCGATGAATGAACTTATTTTTAGTGAATCTTCTTTTTAATGCTAAGTTAATGGATTAAATGGCTTAATTTTAATTCTCAAAGGGCAATTTAGGTTATTGCCTGATATTATGAACATTAAATTTGCAGGCTTTCATGTTTACAGGTATTGTAGAAACCATGGGTGAGATAAAGGAAATTACCCAAGAAGGTTCAAATATCCATTTTGATATTCGTTCCTCCATAACAGGAGAACTAAAAATAGACCAATCTGTTGCCCATAATGGCGTTTGTCTTACTGTGGTTAAAGTTGAAGGTGAAAATTATAGGGTTACTGCTATTGATGAAACCCTTAAAAAGACCAGTCTAGGAGAGTGGGAGGTAGGAAAAAAAGTTAATCTGGAGCGTTGCATGCCTGCTGATGGACGATTTGACGGGCACATTGTTCAGGGGCATGTAGATCAAGTAGGGACGGTTGAGGGGATATCTTCCCAGGATGGAAGTTGGCTTTTTGATTTTTCTTTCGATGATAGAGGAGGGAACGTGACGGTAGAAAAAGGTTCTATTACCATCAATGGCACTAGCCTTACCTGTTTTAATTCGGCACCAGGTAAGTTTTCAGTTGCTATCATCCCATATACTTATGAGCATACCAATTTTCATCAACTGAAAGTAGGGGATAAGGTCAACCTAGAATTTGATATCGTCGGTAAGTATATCCAGAGAATGATTAAAGGATACGGTAATTGACATTTATGCTAAAATGCTAAGAGGCTGTCTCATAAGTCGATTTTTTTGTGCCATTCTGACGAAAGGAAGAATCTCATAGAGTTGATTCCCAACAACAAATAAATCAAGAGATTTCTCCTAACGTCGAAATGATATATTTTGAGATAATCTTCTTAACTCATTCATCCATTTCTTCTACTTTACGAATAGCTGTCATTTTGATTTTAATTACCAGCCACCAAGAAAACCATCCGGCAATGATCCCCACCATGGCTCCTACGATAAGGTCAGCAGGGTAATGGACGCCGAGATATAAGCGGGTATAACTTACAATGGCAGCCCATAAAAACATCCATCCGAAACCAGGTACTCTTCGTTTGAAGGTAAGCCAAAGGTAGATGGCTAATGCAAAGGTGTTAGCAGCATGGGAAGAGGCAAAACCGAACATACCCCCACATCTTTTATAATTGAACATGAGCCCCTCCCATCTTGGGTCATGACAAGGGCGTGGCCTTTCAAAAAAGGGCTTCATGAATCCTGAGGTAGTTTGATCACTAATTAAGATGGCCAGAAATATTCCTATGAATATCCATATGCTGCTTTGACCTAGCTTTTTAATAATGATATAGACCAGAAAAGCATAGAAAGGAACCCATATTAATGTTTTGGTCATGGCATACATTATAGGGTCCAGCCAATCAAAGTGAAAGGAATTCAGGAATAAAAAAAACTCCTCATCCCATATTTTTATTGCTTCTATCACTGAATTATAAACTTAACCAGTCAATGTCTTTTTTTAAATACTCCAAAGTGTTGGCCTCAGGGGTGCCTTCTTCAGGGATATTCATATATTCCCATTCTGCTTGAGGAGGCATGCTCATTAAGATGCTTTCTGTACGTCCATTGGTGTCCAGCCCGAATTTGGTCCCCGCATCCCAAACAAGATTAAATTCTACATAGCGCCCTCTTCTCAATGCTTGCCATTTCCTGTGTTCATCATTAAAAGGCAGCTGAGCGTTTTTGGCCATAAAGTAGCGGTAAATTTTAGGGAAGAGATAGCCGATGGATTTCACAAAATCAAAAGTAGATTCAAAATCATTTTCCTCCGTGGCTGTTAAACGATCAAAGAAGATGCCACCGATTCCTCTGGTTTCATCTCTGTGGGGGATATAAAAATAGTTGTCTGCCCACTCCTTGAACTTTGGATAGAAATCATCATTAAATTGATCACAAGTGGATTTTAATTCTTGATGGAAATATTTTGCATCTTCCAAATCCACGTAATGAGGAGTGAGGTCAATCCCGCCTCCAAACCAATAAGTACCATTGCTCATCTCAAAATATCGGATGTTCATATGGATGATGGGGACCATGGGATTGTCGGGGTGAATGACTATGGAGACCCCAGTGGCATAGAAATCAGCTTGCTCTAATTTCAACTTTTTCAGGATTTTCTCTGGGGTGGGGCCATGTACTGCAGAGAAAGCAACACCGCCTTTGGCAATGATATTTCCGTTTTTTATGATGCGGGTTCTTCCGCCACCACCCTTTTCTCGGGTCCAAAGATCTTCTTTAAATTTAGCCTTGCCATCACCCAATTCCAGTTCTTTACAAATATGGTCCTGTATAAGTTTGAAATCTTCTGAAATCTGTTCTTTACTGATTTTATGCATAGTCATGATTTAATCAAACTCTAAAATTAATTGATTAGAAAGGATATCCAATACCAATATTGAATACTGTCTGTCCTTTTTCTCCCAGCGGATTCTTGAAGGAGAGTTGATCCAAAATGAACCTTTCTCCCTTTGGTCTTGCCGGGTCGATGGCCTTAATTCCCATGTCCAATCTCAATACCAAAAAGTCAAAATCCATCCTAAGTCCCAAACCTGTTCCGACAGCAATTTCTCTTACAAATTGTTTGGCTTTAAACTGGGCACCTTCACGGGTTGGGTCTTCCTTCAAGGTCCAGATATTTCCAGCATCTATAAAAAAGGCTCCGTCAAAATAGCCAAATAACTTTCGTCGAAACTCAAACATGGCTTCAAGCAGGATATCACCTGGCTGCTCATACCTGTAATCAAAATATCCTTCTTCATTTTCTATGGGAGTGAAAGAGCCCGGTCCTAATCGCCTAGGTTGCCAAGCCCTGATACTGGTACTTCCCCCAGCAAAGAAATATTTTTCGTATGGCAGGACCCCGTTACTTATTCCGTATGGAATGGCCAGTCCTGCATTGAGGCGATAAGCAAAAGTACTCTTTCGGCTCAGCGGGATAAATCTCCTGAAATCTGATTGGAATTTTAAAAATTGGAAATATTGTAGGCTTCTATTTTCAAAGTTTGCTTTGTTAAGGAAATTGATGGAAGTTCCACCACTTTCTACAAACAGTCGTAGCAGGGAGGAACGGTTTCTCTGAAATAGCCCATACTGGTTGAAGTTAATAATGGCCTGACCTGAAATACTACTGACATAGGAGGACTGGAAAGAGTTGATAAGGTTGTTGCCCAGTTCCTGTAATTCCAATAGTCTTTCTTCAAATGCAGGGTCCAGGTTGGAGCGGATCAAGTTAGCATCAAGTGCATTGATGGTATATTGCTGTCTTTGGTTCCTAGTAGCCCAACTATAGGCTAAAATAGTATTAAAACCTTCTCTGACATATTCAGGTCGATTGACATAATTATAGCCCAAAAGCGTTCTTGTCCTTGGATTATAACGACCAAATTGGTTTAGTGCCTTTCGATTGAAGGGGAAAAGGAATTGAGGAAAAATTACTGATGCTGAAGTGTTAAGTTCCCTACTTCTATATACTCCTCCTGCGGTTGTGGCAGAGGCTACCCCTTCCAATCCTGCTCTGAAATTAAATTCAAAAATTTCCAATCCACGGAAGAGGTTTCTGTTCCTCAGTGAGTGGCTAAAGAATGGGCCTGGAAGCTGTTCTGTAATACTTGCCCCCAATTGGTTGGTGATTTGGTATTTTTCATTGGGCTGGGTATAGATTTTTGTGGTGATATTATTTCCCAGTGTATCAAAGGCAATATTTACAAACCTAAATATATCCAGATTGGCCAATTGACGCTGCGTTTCCAGTACTTCGGAACGATTGTAGAGGTCGCCTTTATTGATAAAGACCCTAGAATCAATGATCTTCTCTGAATAGCGATCTCGATACATGATATAGGTAATGTCATCATATTCCCGAGTCACCTCTTGATCTAAAATGACATCTGTAGGAGTGGAAATATTGAAAATGACCGAATCAATGGTATATACCTTATGGTCTTGAGAGTAGGTAGGCTTTCTGATCAATTGCTCTATTGAAACGGTCTTTTCCAGCGTGTCTTTATAGACATTATATTCTATATATGACTTTGAAAAAGTATAATAGCCATTGTTTTTAAGTAATTCTTCAACCCTTTGTCTTTCTTTGGTCAGGTCTTCTTGGTTGTATTTTTTCTTGGGAATGATGAGCTCTTTTTTCTTTTTTTCTCTGAGCAGTCTATAAATGTTTGCATTATCTGATCTTGTATATAGACTGTCAATGATATAAGGTTCCTTTTCGGAGATGTTATAAGTGATAAAAGCTTTTTTCTTTTTTCTTTTTACATCAGCACTGACCTTTGCATCAAAAAAACCATGGTTTACCAGGTAATTATTCATTTCTCGCTCCGTGGTATAGGTTTTTGAACTGTCATATATGGCTTTTGGATTACCAGTTCTCATAAACCAATTACCATAATCAAGCTTTTTGTTTAGATCCTCTATTTTGTTGTTTAATTTATAGTACCTCCTTTGAAGTTTGTTATTGTCAGGTTGTTCTTCAAGTTGCGTTTCCAATTCATGTTGCTCACTGATGAAATTTTCTTTTTTTTCGGCAAGACGTAGACTGTCGTAATTCATCTTTCCGATATTATAAATGATTACACCTGGGGAAAAGTTAAATATTGGTATGCGGGTATTGGGGGTTTGTTTGATGAGTTCTCTTAACTTTGCCTCATTGCTGGCTTGGATTCCTTTCAGGTCAACATCATATATAAGGTACTCATTTTCCTCTAGTCCCCTAGTCAAGGAACAGGAGGTAAATAAAAGTGCGCATAGTATAAAGTTTATATATTTGGTTTTACTCACAATGTTTCGACCTTAATGATCAGCAAAAATACGCTTAAGTTTATTAAATCCTTACAACAGAAAAAATTCCGTAAGCAAGAGAATGCTTTTTTTGTCGAAGGTGCCAAAAATGTAACGGAATTATTACAATCTGATTTTGAAGTTAACCAACTTCTTTATACTGAAAAATTTTATGAAAAGCATAGTTCTTTGGTGGATGGCTTTTCAGGCCAAAGTTTTTTGGTTGCTCAGAAAAACCTAGAATCTGCAGGGGCCTTTAAAACCAATGATGAAGCTTTGGCAGTGGCAAGGATAAAGGAAAACCATTCGTTTGATGTAAAAGAAGGTGAAATGGCTATCGCTTTGGATGATGTCCGGGATCCTGGGAATTTGGGGACTATTATCAGGATAGCAGATTGGTATGGGATCAATAAACTGGTCTTTTCTGAGCAAACTGCTGATTTTTATAACCCAAAAGTGCTACAAGCCAGTATGGGGTCATTTACTAGAATTCAGTTTTTTTATACCTCACTGAAAACCTATTTGTCCCAACAAAATCAAAAAGTATATGGTGCGTTTTTGGATGGTGAAAATATACATCAGGCCCCTTTAAACGGGGAAGGCATCATTCTTATGGGCAACGAATCAAAAGGGATTTCAGCTGAATTGGAGGCTTTGGTAGACTTTAAACTTACCATCCCCAAGTTTGGAAATGCGGAGTCATTGAATGTGGCCATTGCAACAGCGGTGATTTGTGATAATTTTAAAAGAAATAATTAATATAGATAATTAGATGACCAAATTGAAGAAAGTGATTGTTAAGGCGGGCTTAAATGGCTTTTTTTTAGCCTTAATGGGGACTATTTTATTGGCCAATTTATTTCCGGAGTGGGGAAGTGCAGATAGTGTTATTCCATTTAAAGAGATTACCCATTATGGGGTGTCCTTTATTTTTTTCTTTTATGGAGTGAAAATGGATCCTGTCAAATTGAAAACAGGTCTATCGAATTGGAAACTTCATCTATTGATACAGTCTACTACCTTTCTGGTATTTCCTGTAGTTGTATTGTTGGTCAAAAGTGTTTTTGGAGAGGAAGATAGCAATATCTGGTTGGGCGCATTTTATCTTTCTGCATTGCCTTCTACAGTATCTGCCTCGGTCGTTATGGTCTCCATCGCAGGCGGTAATGTCCCCGCAGCTATATTCAATGCTAGCATTTCCAGTATTGTTGGAATATTTATCACACCGGTATGGATGGAGTTGTTTTTGAAAGGTAGCAATATGAGCTTTGATTTGATCGATACTTTTTGGCAATTGAGCTTGCAAGTATTGTTTCCTGTAGTGGCCGGGTTTTTACTTCACAGACTCTTGGGTAAATTCGTCAATAGGTATGGTGCATTGTTGAAATACATTGATCAATCCATCATCTTGATGATTGTATTTTCAGCTTTTTCAGCAGCAGTGGGACAGGGGATGTTTGAAGGTGAAAGCTGGGCTTTCTTGCTTGGCCTGGGGTCATTGATGCTCCTACTTTTTCTTGTCATGGCATTGGCAATGTTTGGGATAGGTAAGGCATTGGGGTTTGATAGGGCAGACCAGATTACAGTATTATTTTGTGGATCCAAGAAATCCTTGATTCAAGGCGCTGCTATGGGAAAGGTCCTTTTTCCAGATCCAGTGACTTTTGGTGTTATTTTACTTCCGGTAATGCTTTATCATGCTTTGCAGCTGGTGATGGGAAGCATAATTGCCCAGCAGCTGGCAGACAGGAAAGAAGTGCCCGCTACCACCTAGTTTCATCATAAAAAGGAGGTGTCGGATGCGGCTTCCTCCATCATTTTCTCAGAAGATTCCTTACCCAGGTATTTGTCAATGATGTCATGGGCAAGGTAAAGTAATGGCGTGAGGACAATAGCTACAGTGAATTTATAGATATAATTGATAATGCCTACAGCAATCAATTGTTCTATGGACCAGTTACCAAACACATAGAAAGCAATCCCCAAGACGACAAAAGAATCAATTAATTGGGAAACCAATGTGGAGCCAGTGGCCCTGAGCCATATCATTTTTGCACCAGTAACCTTTCTTAGTTTTTGAAAAACAAAAACATCGATCAGCTGTCCCAATAGGAAGGCTGTCAAACTTCCTATGATAATACCTAAACCTTGTCTGAAAATCGTGTTAAAGGCATAATCGATATCAAAGGGAGTACCATCTGGGCTGGTGTTGTTTACTTCCAGCCAAAACTGAGCAGGTGGAAGGTTGGTTATTATTGCAATGGCTATAAAAATATAGGCAACAAAGCCAGCAGTGAGAAAACTGATTTTTCTTACACCTTTCTTTCCAAAGTATTCATTGATAATATCTGTAGTGATAAAAACTACAGGCCATAACAATGCCCCGGCTGTCAGGTTGAAGTCCAGGACATATTCCCCAAAAAAACTAATATTGGCAGGCTTGAGTCCCAAGGTAGCTTCGCCGGAAAAAATTTTTACTCCGATTATTTCTGCCAAAATAGCATTGGTAAGAAAGATGCCACTTAGGATGATGAAAAGGTTGGTTTTTTTGTTGTGGAAAGAATTATCCGCTTGCATTTCCATATTTGATTAAACAGTATAAGTTTCACCTTCAATACTTAGCTCACAGCAGGGAAATATATCTTTTGCCTCGCTCAATAAAGGCTCCAAGTCTTGATATCTTGTTGAATAATGTCCCAAGAGCAATTTTTTTACATTAGCCTCTTTTGCAATACTTGCAGCTTGTTTAGCTGTACTGTGAAAGGTGAGAGATGCTCTATAGGCTTCATTCTCCATAAATGTAGCTTCATGATAAAGTAAGTCAGCACCC
Organism: Echinicola salinicaeni; assembly: GCF_014280965.1. Lineage (GTDB taxonomy): Bacteria > Bacteroidota > Bacteroidia > Cytophagales > Cyclobacteriaceae > Echinicola > Echinicola salinicaeni. The sequence goes on along the minus strand of NZ_JACODZ010000005.1, from coordinate 44,784 downwards.
TGTATATAAGGTACTAAACTTGGGTCATAGATGGTGTCAGAACAAAAAGCATATCGGCGCAAAGGAGGGGCAGGATAGGCAAATTCTTCTACCTTATAAATGATTTTGCCATTCACATCTTTAAAATCCTTTCCACTTTTTAGGGTATTAATGGCCTCAATCCCTATTGGATGAGCCAATAGCTGTTCCTTGATAAGGTTTCGCAGGCCTCTTTTCTCAATGATATAAAAGCCAGTGCAGGGCAATCGGTGTTTGAGAGGGAAGCTAAATACCTGGTACTTTTTTGCATCCACTAATAGTTCTTTGTTTTTTGGATTGGTAGGAACGAACTTGAGCGGATAGTTTAAATGGGTATTACCGTACCTTAGTTGTGTGGTGATAATTTCATCCAGTCCTTGTGGACCATAGATGGTCAGTGGGGCTGTCCGTTTGTTTAAATGAAAAGTGGAGATCACTCCCATCAGTCCGAGGTAATGATCTCCATGTAAATGTGATATAAAGATGTGCTTAATCTTTGAAGATTTAACTTTATATCTTTGAAGTTGTATTTGACTGGCCTCCCCACAATCTATCATAAGCAGGTCATTGCCCACATTGATTATTTGAGAGGTTTGATGCCTGTCATGTGCAGGGACCGCAGAATTGGCGCCTAAAATGGTTACTGTGAATTCCAAATTTAGTTGCCCTCTTCTTCTTCACTCCCTTTGATTTCATGCATAAATATAGCATCTGCGGCTTCTTCTTGAGAATCCACGATAGTTAACACTTTATCCAGCATGGAGATTTTGATAAGTTTGTTTACATGCTCCTGAGGTGCAGAGATGATGAAGATGCCCCCATCTTCGGTGTAAGTTCTGTGACCGACAAGGAGCGCACTTAATCCGCTGGAATCAGCATACTTCACCTGACTCATATCCAATACCAAATTGCGGTATCCCTCTGCATGAACGGTTAATAGTTCTGACTTTAATGCAGGGGAAAGGGGAGAGTCAAGCTTTTCTTCCAATAGGGTGAAAACTACAAACTGCTCTTTTTTATCTACTGAGTATTTCATGGGAATTTACTTACAAATTTTGCCATTCATGATTAATGGCCTAATTACTTTTGATATTTCTTCTATTATATGTTTTCTGCAATGGAAGATTTTATACGTTCCATCATATTGTTATTGTCTGCCTTGACAAAGGTTTCTCCAGTAATTTGCTCGTAAAGCTCAATATAACGTTCCGAAATATCATTTACAATATTATTTGGCATATTGGGGACAGTTTGCCCTTCCTTGCCTTGGAAACCATTGGAAATCAACCATTGTCTAACAAATTCTTTTGAAAGTTGTTTTTGAGCTTGATTTGCTTCTTGATTGGCCTCATAGCCTTCTGCATAGAAGTACCTAGAGGAATCAGGAGTATGTACTTCATCAATCAATAAAATTTCTCCATGGTACTTACCAAATTCATATTTGGTGTCCACAAGAATCAATCCCATTGCTGCGGCCATTTCTGTTCCCCTAAGGAAAAGTGCCCGGGTGTATTTTTCTAGAATGCTATAATCTTCAGCACTTACAATCCCCTTGGCCAAGATATCTTCTCTACTGATGTCTTCATCATGACCTTCGTCAGCCTTGGTCGTTGGAGTGATGATGGGTTCAGGAAGTTTGTCATTTTCTTTTAGCCCTTCAGGCAAGCTTACACCACAAATGCTGCGTTTACCATCCCTATATTCTCTCCATGCATGGCCTGCAAGATATCCTCTAATAACCATTTCTACCTTGAAAGGTTCACATTTCTTTCCAATAGTTACATTCGGATCTGGTGTGGATGTAACCCAATTGGGAACAATGTCTGAAGTAGCTTTTAAGAACTTTGCTGCTATCTGGTTGAGTACTTGTCCTTTAAAAGGGATAGGTAGCGGAAGGACAACATCAAAAGCTGAGATCCTGTCTGATGCCACTACGGCAATCTTGTCCTCAAACATATAAACATCCCTAACTTTTCCCTTATAGAATCCAGTTTGTTCAGGGAATTCAAAATGGGTTTCTTTTATTGCTGTGTTCATGACAATGCTATTTTTATTTTTCCAATAGGTAAAAACCAGATAGGAGGATTAATTCGATCAATAAAATTTTGAATAACAAAAATAGGGGTTAGCATTTTTTTTACCTTTCTTTCTCCCTAAAATTATTTAATTAATTTACCTTCTTTGTTGAAAATTTCTGTTTTTAAGATGTCTCCATCTTGGTCAAAGTATTTCCATTCCTGGTATTTTTTATTGTACCAATAGGTTCCTTCTTCCTTGAGCTGACCATTTTCTTCAAAATATTTATATGGCCCCAATTTCCAATCCAAATCATAAGTGGTAATGGTTTTTAATTTTCCATTGGGATAATATATTTTTTCCTCTCCATGTTTCAGTCCTGCCTTGAAATTCCCTTCTAATAATATTTGTCCATTTTTATCGAAACGTTGATAAGTTCCATCCCATTGCCCTTGTTTGTATGGGATGATTTCTATTCGATTTCCTTTTTCATCATAAACATTCACGATTCCCTCTGGGAGCTTATTGGTGAATTTGATGATTTTGTGGATTTCACCATTCTCATGGAAAAATTCGTGTCTGATTTTTCCTCCGTCTTTATTGTAGGAGATGATTTCTGCTTTATTTCCAGAGGGGAAATTAATGATTTGTTGACCTGTGGGGATTCCGTTTTTGTACTCCGCCACTTCCCTAAGTTGGCCTGTATTGTAAAATGACTGGAATTTGCCTTCTGGTTTTCCTTTTTTGTATTGCCCTTTTTGGGCTACCGTTCCGTTTTCAAAATAGCTGATGAATTCACCGTTTTGTTGACCATCCTTGTATATGGCTTTTTCTTCTAACTCCCCACTGGGGAAGTAGGCGATTAATTCTCCATCTAATTGTCCTTTATCATAGTATTCAATAGAAGAAAGCTGGCCATTTTCATAGAATGTCTTGAAAATTCCATTCAGTACCCCATATTCATAGTTGGCAATGTTCATCACCTCTCCCGAAGGAAAATATTGAATGCTCTGTCCATGGGGTTTATTGGCAAAAAAGCTTGTCTTTTGTTTTATGGGACCATCAGGATAATAGGTGCTCATTTCTCCTTCCAGAACATCAGCATTAAAGTGGGCGATTTGAATTAAATTTCCATCCAGGTCATAAGAATAAGACTCGCCTTCTCTTTTATCCTCTCGAAAGTTGATGACTTTAATAGTGTCTTTTCTTTCTGGGGAATAGTATACAAAGAGGCCTTCCCTTTTTCCATCTTTCCAATGCCCTGCTGTTTGCAAGGCGCCATTTTCGTAATATAATTTATAGGGGCCGGAGATTTGGCCATCTTTCATTTTGTATTCCTCCTTGATTTGGCTTTTTTCCAGATCATAATAGGTGGTTACCTTTTCTTGACCAAAGAGCATGGTGCCATTAATTATGAGGAGGGTTAAGACAGGAAAAAGTTTGATTTTCATAGGAGAAATAGAAAGGTGAAATTTTATCTAAGGTTTTGAATAACCATGGCAGATGCACCTCCGCCACCATTGCAAATACCCGCTACACCAATTTTACCCTTTTTATGATTTAATACTGAGCTTAAGGTAGCCAGTATCCTTGCACCAGAAGCCCCTAAAGGATGCCCCAAAGAGACAGCTCCTCCAAAAACATTCAATTGATCTGGAGACAGATTCAGTTGTTCCTGATTGGCCAAAGCTACTGCTGAAAAGGCTTCATTGATTTCATAAAAGTCAATATCAGCACTTTTTAAACCTGCATTTTCTATGGCTTTTGGTATGGCTAGGGCAGGGGCAGTAGTAAACCATATTGGATCTCTGGCAGCATCCGCAAAGCCTAATATTTTGGCAATGGGTATTAATCCCAACTCCTCGGCTTTCTCTTTACTTACCAATACTAAAGCAGCTGCTCCATCATTCATGGTTGATGCATTAGCTGCAGTTACAGTACCTTCTTTGTTAAAAACTGGTCTTAGGTTCGGGATTTTTTCAAATATGACATTTTTGAACTCCTCATCTTCATCGATGAATATACTTTGGCCTTTTCGGTCTTTTATCTCAACTGGGATAACTTCATCTTTAAAATAGCCGTTTTTCCAAGCTTCGGCAGAGCGCTGATAGGATTGGATGGCATATTGGTCCTGTGCTTCACGAGAGATATTCATGTGTTTTGCAGTATTTTCAGCACAATTTCCCATTGGAAAATCATAATACACTTCATGCAAGCCATCCTTGGCCAAACCATCTATCAATTCAGCGTTACCGAATTTATAGCCGAAACGCGCTTTGGGAATATAGTAGGGGACATTGGACATGCTTTCCATTCCTCCAGCTACCATAATATCGTTTTGTCCACACATGATGGATTGGGCAGCAAACATGACAGATTTCATACCAGAAGAACAGACCTTGTTCACTGTGGTGCAGGGAACATTATAATTGATGCCTGCACCCAATGATGCTTGGCGTGCAGGAGCTTGTCCTAAGTTGGCGGAAAGGACATTTCCCATGAGCACCTCTTGAACAGCTTCTGGTTGAATTTGAGCGGCCTTTAAGGCTCCTTTTATCGCCTGAGCACCTAATTCAATAGCACTCAGTCCTGATAATTTTCCTCCAAAACTCCCCAAGGGAGTTCTGACAGCAGAGATGATATAAACTTCTTTCATTTGGGTTTAAGGTTATAGGGTCATAGAAATTTATCAATTACCAGTCAGGAAGATTTTTGTCAGGTCGCTTCGTTGCCTTTTTCCTGGTTTGCTGAATATATTGCATTTCCGCATTATTCATAGCATCCAGGATTTGCTCTGCCTGCTCTGGTGAAATATTCATTTGTTGTAATTTCTGCTTGAGCTCCTCCATGGCCTTTTCACGCTCTGTCAAATCACTTTCTTGTGTTGATTTTTCCTCAGAGGTATCTTGGCGATCTGATTTTTCTCCACGTTTTTCATCCATCTTCTCAGATTCCTCAGCACCATCTTCTTGGGTTTGTTCTTCACCCTGTCCATCCTGGGATTCTTTTTCTTGCTGTTGCTGGTCCTGTTGGTCTTGGTTTTGATCGCCCTCTTGTTGCTGGTCTTGGTTTTGCTGATTTTGCTGCTGCTCTTTATTTTGCTCCTTTTGATCTTGGTTTTCTTTTTCCTGATCATCTTGGAGTTTATCCTTTAGCGCGTTGAGCTTGGGGTCATTAGGAAACTTTTGCAAGCCTTCTTGTAATGTTTCTCCCAGTTTGGCATAATCAGTATTTACATATTGCTTGGCTGCTTGGTTAAAATAGGCCATGGCAGTTTGGGCCTGTGCTGTTTTGACAACTAGGCTGAAAACCAATAGGCCAATAGAAAAACAAATTATTTTAATTTTCATTGATTTCATTGATGTCTCCTAAGTTCTTAATAAACTCCTGATAGTGTGAAACAGTTTCATCGATTTCCAAAGCCTTGTTCATTACATCCAAAGCTTCTCCAAATTTGAACTGATCTACGAGTTCATCGGCTTGGGCTTTCATACGCTTGGCATAATTGGATGGTTCTTGTTGATCTTGGTTCTCATCCTGCTCCTGATCTTTTTGCTGGTCTTCATTCTTTTCCAGCCATCTGGCCAATAGCTCATAGTTATAACGAGCAATATCATTGTTTGGGTCTTTTATCAAGGCCGTTTTAAAGGCTTGCAGGGCTTCTTGATATTTTTCATTTCTGCCATGTAACACACCATTTTGATTGGCTGCAGAGGATGCGATGGATTTGTTTTGGGCGGCACTTAATTCGAGAAATTTCCTTTGCGCTTCTTCTTGCTGCTCATTGAACTGATAACTTAAGGCCAAATCAAAATTGGCTTCTTCAGCGGTAATGCCAAATTCATTCAGTAAGCTCAGGTGCTGTCGCACAGATTCCTCGTATTCTGCTTTATTATATTTTTCAGCAGCACTATCTATGGCATTATTCCTCTCTGAAATTTGGCTCCAGGATGAAGGGATCAATAGAAGTGTGGTCAGAATAATCTTATTCATAGTTTAAGGGAATCTCTATTTACATACTGATTGTCCTAAGCGGTAAGACCATGTCCAATAAGGCCAAGCCCAAAGCCGCTAATAAGAAATAGAAATATTTATTAGCAGAGGCTTCCACGGTCCTTGATCCGGTTACGGTGCCTTCTACTTTTTCGATTGCAGTAATCAACTGCGGGATTTCCTGTGTATTATTACTGATTTCAAAATATTGGCCATTGGTTTCACTGGCAATCCTTTTCAAAGTATTGCTTGAAAGCTTACTGATCGCCGGGCCACTGGAATTTTTATCCATGATTACTCCGTTTCCTTTAGGGATTGTGCTTCCTTTTTCTGTACCCACACCAAGGCTGAATACTCGAATGCCTTCTTCTTTCATGTCGTCAATAATGGTGTTAAGGTTGTCTCCAAAGTTTTCTCCATCACTTATTAATACAATGGATTTTGACTTTGGATCTTGGTTTTCATCTGTTTTGAACTTTTGAATGGCAAGGGCTAATGGAGCAGCAATATCTGTCCCATAATTGGGGACAAGGTTAGTATGCAAGCCATCTAAATGGAGTTGCAGAACATTTTGGTCAAAGGTCAAAGGACACTGTACAAAGGCCTCTGAACTGAATATTACTAATCCAATGCGGTCGGTGCTGAAATTCTTAATGAGGTTTTTTAACTCAAATTTCACCCTTTGAAGTCTTGAAGGACCAATATCCTGGGCATTCATTGACTGCGAAAGGTCTATAGCAATAAATATATCCTTGCCTTCTTGTTTGATTTCCTTAGTGGCATTTCCCACAGAAGGACCCGCCAAGGCCACCAAAAACAAAAGAAAATAAAGTACTCTCAGGCCCATTTTCAGAAAAAGCCGGTGAGTTTTAACCTTTAACTTTTTATTGATAATATAAAAACGATACAAATATACCGCGTAAAGCAGTGCGAAAATCACTGCAAGTATGGTTAACAAAGAAACATTAGGATATGCCCAAATCATGCCTTGAAATTAGGAATTTTAAATCAAAACGAAACAATGGTCATAAAATTATTATGGTCCATAGGCTATGTCAGGTACGTATGTTTGGCTAAATAGTTAATAGTAAACTAACTAGTATAGTTATCACAAAAAAAATACTATCTTAATTCGAAATTTTGTGGTCAGACAGGATGACTAAAGAAAAGTATTTGATTACCCATGTACCCAAATAGATTAGCCGAAAGTATCCATATGAAGCAATTTTTATTTTGCCCAATAATTTTTTGGCTGATGTGTTTGAGTCCTTTGATCGGTAAAGCCCAAGAGGTTGAAAAAATTACTGGATATATAAAGGCTGAAAAGACGGGAGAGGTACTACCTGGCGCATCAATTTTTTGGTTGGGTGAAGAAACCAAAGGTGTAGTGAGCGATGAGCAGGGTTTTTTTGAAATAGATGTATTTGAACTTCCCAAGACCTTAGTGGTCAGTTTTGTTGGCTTTGAAATCAAGTATTTAGCCGTAAACAGTTCCAGCCAGAAACAAGCATTAGAGCTGGAGTTAAGTGAATTATTGCAGAGTTTGAATGAGGTGGTGATAGAGGGGGATACCGATGTTTCCCTTGTTGAAAGTGTCGATATGGGTAAAAACACCCTTTCCATAAATACCTTAAAAAACATTCCTTCGCTCTTTGGAGAAGTTGATGTGCTTAGAAGCTTACAGTTATTGCCGGGTATACAGACAGCAGGAGAAGGTACGACAGGATTATTTGTTCGGGGAGGCTCATCCGATCAAAACCTTATCCAACTAGATGGGGCCCCGGTATATAACCCGTCCCATTTTTTTGGATTTTTCTCAGTTTTTAATCCTGATGCTCTAGAAAGCGTAGATCTGTATCGGGGAAATATCCCAGCAAGACAAGGAGGGAGATTGTCATCCGTTGTAGATGTAAAGATGAAAACAGGTAGGACTGATAGGATCCATGGAGAAGGAGGTATTGGAACTATCAGTTCAAAATTAAGCCTAGATGGGCCACTGTTTTCAGATAAATCATCTTTTATTATTTCAGCCAGAAGAACCTATGCAGATTTGTTTTTGAGGGCCTTTGGAAGCGATGATATAAAAAACAACCTATTATATTTTTATGATTTAGGAGGTAAACTTGATTTTCGAATTGGGGATAGGGATAAAATTTCATTTACTACTTTTTTAGGAAATGATTATCTGGAAGTGGATGGATTGTTTGGTTTTGGATGGAAAAATTGGGTCAATAGCTTTAATTGGAATAGAATTATCAATAAAAACTTGTTTTTAGAAGTCAATGGATATTATTCCCAATACGGATATAATTTGGTTATCGAAGATGAAGAAGATGGCTTTAGCTGGGAAAACCTGCTTTCTGAGGGAGGTTTGAAGGGGATCGTCAACTGGTCAGTTAATGATAAGGTCAATCTAGAAGTGGGCTTACAAAACAGGTACTATCATTTTTTTCCTTTAGACATGAAGGTGGAGCCAGGAAGTAGTTTGGAGCCTGTGGTGACCAATCCTGTCAATGCTTTTCAATATGATGCTTTTGTTTCCGGTGATTTTGATATTGATGAAAGGTTAAAAGTGGAAGCGGGATTAAGGGTCAGTGCCTATAATCAAATAGGGAGAGGAGCAGAATATATTTATAAAGATGGTCCAAGTGGTGAGGAGGCAGATATATTGGATACGCTATTTTTTAAGCGATTTAGAAAAATGCAGTTTTATCACGGGCTGGAGCCTAGGTTAGCATTTAGATTTAAGATCAATGAAAAACTTTCCTTCAAAGCAGCCTATAACAGGAATTATCAATATTTACAGATAACTGCTAATAATTCCGCCGGTTTGCCTATCGATAGATGGGTTTTATCCAATAGGTATATTGAGCCACAAAGCCTTGACCAATATTCAGCAGGGCTTTTCAAGTCATTTGGGGAGCAAGATTGGGATTTGTCTTTAGAAGGATACTATAAGGATTATGATAATATTGTGGATGTAAGACAAGGAGCTGATTTATTGTTTACTGACAATATTGAGGCAGAGTTGCTAAAAGGTCAAGCTTGGTCTTATGGAGCGGAATTTATGCTGAAGAAGAATGCTGGTAGTTTTACTGGTTGGTTAAGTTATACTTATTCAAGGACTTTCAGAAAAGTGCCAGGGATCAGTTTGGGTGAGGCTTATAATCCCCGATATGATAGGCCTCACGATATCAGCTTGGTGATGCAAAGAACATTTAATTCAAGGTTACTGGCCAATATCACATTTATCTATTCTACAGGTCAGGCAGTTAGTTTTCCTGTGGGGTCTTATGCCATGGATAATCAGGAAATCCCACTTTATGGTCCAAAAAGAAATCAAGATCGATTTCCTGATTATCATCGGATGGATGCGTCCATTGTATGGAAGAACAAAGAGAGGGGGAAAAACTGGAAAGGAAGCTGGAGCTTTAGCATCTATAATCTCTATGGACGAAAAAACCCTTATTTATATCAATTTACTGATATCATCAATAATGATGTAAAATATCAATCTTCTTCCAGTGATGAAATATTTTCAAGGAGACCTGGAGTGGTCATGACTTATTTGTTTACAATAATGCCATCTATATCCTATAATTTTGAATTTTAAACTTATGAAATTCTCGAAGTACGGAATTCTTATTTTGATTCTTTTTCTTATCTCATGTTTGGAGGAAGTAAGGCCAGTATTGCAGACTTTCCCTCCCCAGACTGTTATTGAGGGGATTTGGACAGACAATAGAAGTTTAAATGAAGTGTTAATAAGCAGAAGCCGTGATTATTATGACTCTACTGGATTTAAAGCGATTGATTTTGCAGAGGTATATATTATTCATGAGGATAGACAGATAAGGTATGATTTTCAATATGTGAGCAGTGTTAAGAAATACCTTCCACAAACCAATATTGTAGGAAGTCAAGGGCAAGATTATTCCCTGCATGTGAAAATCGGGGGGCAACATTATATGTCTAGTGGTACCTTATTGGAGGCGCCGGAGATAGATAGTTTAAGCTATTCCTATAAAGAAGGTAATTTGATAAGGGATGAGGGCTACTATATCAAGCTCCACGGGAAAATACCTTTTGAGGAAGATAATTATTATAGAGTGAAAGTAGTAAGGAACGATACCTTATTGAATAGAAGAGGAGATTATTTACTTTTTGATGATACTTTTGGAATAGGAGCCCTTGAAGAAGGTTTAGATATAGATAATATAGTTTTTAAAAAGGGAGATGTGGCCAGGATTTCTCTTTATCGATTGAACAAGGAAGCTTATGATTACCTAGAAAGTCTCCAAGGATTTCTTTTTAATGATGGCGGACTTTTCAGTCCCTTGCCAGAAAATCCTCCAACTAATATTCAATTGCTTGAGGGAGAGAAAGCTGCTTTGGGATATTTTATGGTAGGGCCTGTGGTAACTGAATCTATAACCATAGAATAAGGGCAAGAATTAAGTTGGTATGCGCTAATTTTTAAGTGTCTCTTTGTGATTTTTTTGTATTTTTAGCTTTTGAAGCCCTAAAGGTTGGTTTCAAAAAGGATCAGTTAATCACCCATGAAATCTGCATAAATCTGTATGTCAAACCTTTAAGGTTGCTATAGTTTGTCGGAAAGTCTGGGGCAAATTTTATATCCACAGTTGAAGGAGCCACAAAAGAAATTTATAGAGATTAGGAAAGTAATTAAGGACAAGAATCCTGCGCTTTTGAAATGGGTTCCCGGATTTGTCATTAGTTATATTCGTAGAATAGCCCATGAAGATGAAATCAATCAAATCATGGGTAAGTTGGGACATCTTAGGGGGCTAGATTTTGTAAATGGTTTGATTGAGGAGTTTGGGGTTAAAATTGAACTTAAGGGTGCTGAGAATATTCCTTTAAATGAAAGTGTGATATTTGCGTCAAACCATCCTTTAGGAGGTTTGGATGGCATAGCTTTCATGTATGCATTGGGTAAGTACCGTGAGGACTTGAGGTTTTTAGTTAATGATATATTGACCAATATCAAAAACTTTGAACCTTTGTTTGTGCCAGTAAACAAACATGGGGCTCATGGAAGGTCCGCAGCGAGATTGATAGAGGAGACTTATGCAGGAGAGGAAGCCGTTTTGGTTTTTCCGGCAGGTTTGGTTTCCAGAAAGCAATCTGGGGTAATAAAAGATTTGGAATGGAAAAAGAGTTTTATTGCAAAAGCTAAGAAATATAAAAAGGATGTAGTCCCAGTTTATATAGAGGGAAAGAATTCATCTTTTTTTTATAATCTGGCCTTGATAAGGAAAAAGTTGGGAGTTAAAGCAAATATTGAGATGCTTTATTTGGCAGATGAAATGTTTGGCCAAAAGAACAAAAAAGTAACTATACATGTAGGAAAACCCATTTCTTACGAGTATTTTGATGATTCGAAAAGTGAAAAGTACTGGGCAGAGGACGTGAAAAATACCGTTTACTCCATAGCCACAGAAAGTTAAGTTTTTATGCAAGAGATAATAGCGCCTGTTGATAAGGAGATTTTGAAGAGGGAGTTGACGCCCGAGAGATTTTTACGCCATACGAATAATGGCGATAATCAGGTATATCTAATAAATCACCACAATTCCCCTAATGTGATGAAGGAAATTGGACGTCTTAGGGAACTGACCTTTAGAGGTGCTGGAGGGGGAACGGGGTTGCCTGTGGATATTGATGAAAATGATACCTGTGAAAATTGCTATGAGCAATTGATCGCTTGGAATCCTGAAGAGGAAGAAATCATTGCAGGCTATAGATTGATAAACTGCAAAAATGCTGGAGAAAATGAGCATGGTGAAGTGAATCTTTCCACCGCCCATTTATTTAAATTCACCGATAAATTTAAGAGCGACTATTTGCCAAAAACCATTGAGTTGGGCAGGTCTTTTGTCCAGCCTAAATACCAACCGAGAAAGGATAACCGAAAAGGCGTATTTTCTTTGGATAATCTTTGGGATGGATTAGGAGCTGTAGTGGTTTTGAACCCAGATGTTGAATATCTTTTCGGAAAGGTGACCATGTATCCACATTTCAATGCGGAGGCAAGGGATTTATTACTTTACTTTATGAATCACTATTTTCCCGATAATGAGCATTTAGTAGAACCGATCAGTCCATTGCCCTATAAAACTGATATAAGTGGTTTTAAGGCGCTTTTTGAGGAAAAAGATTATAAGGAAGGCTATAAAGTACTAAATACGAAGGTAAGGGCTTTGGGAGAGAATATTCCACCGCTCATCAATACCTATATGAACCTTTCTCCAAGCATGAAGACTTTTGGGACAGCCATGAACAATGAATTTGGAGCAGTAGAAGAGACAGGTATTATGATTACCCTTAAGGATATTTATGAAACCAAGAAACAACGCCATATAGAAACCTATGAGAGAGATAAGTACATAGATAAAAAGGTCGAAGATAAGTAGGTTTTTGTAAAGAAATATCAATATAAAAAAGCTGTTGGGATTGGATTCAACAGCTTTTTTATTGTGTAATCTGTATATCCGCAAAGACACCAGTAGCTTTTTGTAAATAAGATATTCTTTCAGTAAGAACACAAAAGCCCAAAGAAACGGTATTTTATTCCGTGCAAACCTGTCTTCCGTCAGGTAGATCTGTGGAATCTCCCGATAAATCTGGACAGGCTGTGAGGAACAAGTTTACTGGTGTAATAACGGATAATCATGTTGTGTAAAATTATAGGGGACTCTTAAAATAATAGTTTTAATGAAAAGTGATTTTCCGCTATGATGCCAGTAACCATAAATCCTTTGCTCAAGTGGTCGGAAGACTGAAGCAGCCGATACTTTAATCAAAAGAGTTGTTTCGATTCGCTTTTAATCTTTACGGTAAAATGGCGGATATACATATGATGAAATGGTAGTTTTTGATCATAAAAGTTTGACATTTATATTTTTTTTATCTGTAGAAAATTAATTTTTATAAATAAATAAATGTATTTTAGATTTATTAATATGTGTTTTATGGTTAGGTAGGCAGTTGTTAGCTTGCTTTTATCAGGTAGCTATAGCAATATTTTCAGTTTTTTCATTTTGTGTCATGTCCAATAAGTTTATTCAATACACTATACTATGTGTTTTTATAGGAGTTTTTTCCTGCTCTAAAGATTTAGATGTGCCTGATCAATTGAGAGGGGCAGTGTCCTTTAGTTTTTCTCTTCAGAATAATAGCAGTAATTCCAGAAAGCTAAATGATGATTTTGATTTAGTAGTCAGTGCTTGGATTACAATAAAACGCGAGGATGGGACCTCAACAGATTATTCCAAAAAGTTGATAGAAGTTTATGAATCTGAAGGTATTTTCTTTACTGAAACTATAAGCTTACCTGTGGGGAAATACCTACTCACAGAGTTGCTTTTACTCGATTCGGATGGAACGACCCTTTTTGCTATACCAGAAAAGGGGAAATTGCAGGAGTTTATTGATGCTCAGTTGCCTATTGATTTTGAAGTAATGGAACTCAATAAGGTGAAAGAAATTGTTTTGGATGTCCTTTCGACTTTAGGGTATTCTCCTGAGGACTTTGGCTTTGATCCAGAGAAAGTGAAGTTTAGGCCTCTATTATATTTCTGGGTAGCAATGAGAGATAAGTATGATCCTGAGAAATTTTTAGCAGGTGATTTGGTGATCAATACATCTTATACGATTGAAGTTGATTCAGCTGCGAAAGTTATTTTGAAGGAAGAATATGAAGAAGGTTCGGTCATTGGTGCGGAGGCTATTGTAGATGGTTATTCAAAGGTGAGAGCGCTTATTTCTATTGATAGTTTGTTGAAGCATCAGGAGGAACCATTGTTGATCAAAATGCAAAAAGTACAAGAAGTTGAAAATTCGTATATAGGGAATGTAGTGCTAACCAGTCAGGAAGAAGTGGATGAATTTGGCAAATATCAATATGAAACCATCTGGGGAAATTTAATAATTGAGGAAGATGAGGAGAGTAGCAGTCCCATTATCAATCTATCTCAACTGAAGGGATTAGGAAAGGTTGAAGGAGATTTTATTGTACAAAATAACCCATTTCTAGGATCCTTTAATGGGATGAATATTAATGAGGTCACGGGAGCATTTTTAATTGAAAATAATCCTGAAATGATAGATCTTTCAGGTCTGCATGATTTCAGAATTATTGGAGGAGCGCTTTCTATACTTAATAATTCAAGTTTGATAGATTACTGTGCAATCAGTAAATTGGTTTTTGAAGATCCAGCGGTAGTGATAGTGACACAGGGTAATGGGTATAATCCTACCAAGGAGGAAATTCGAAACTATGGAACTTGTACCGCTGATTAATTGGCCAATTTTCTAATCATTCCGCCAAAAATTGCGCCGTGAAATGGCAGAACGGAATACCAATAAATCCGACCCCAAAGTCCTTTTGGTCGAAAAGTAGCTGTTTGGGTTAGCTTATGATTATCGATTTTAAATTCTAGCCAAGCATCTCCTGGTACTTTCATTTCCGCGTAAAGCAATAATCTTTTTTCTTCTTTCTTTGCATAGAGTACCCGCCAGAAATCGACTGCATCACCATTATTAATGGTTTGAACATGGGTACGTCCTCTTCTGAGTCCAACTCCTCCTGATAGTTTGTCAAGAAAACCCCTCAATTTCCAAAGCCAATTGGCATAATACCAACCTGTTTCTCCACCTATTTGCCATATTTTTTCCAAGCATGCGTCTTCGTTTTTTACTGGTACCGTTCTCCTGTCTTTCATACAGCCAAATTCAGGTACATTGATGAATTCCGAGATATTGTGATCAAACCTGCCACTGATAAGCGAATCTTTCCAGCTGGAAACAACTTCATTGGAATCTATTTTTGTAAAAGCCTTGCTTAATGCTGTTTGATAATCCATCAGTTCTATGCCAAGGTCTTTGGCCAGAGCGTTGGGCTCACAAACTACTTCTATTTTCATACTGTCTACCAATGAAACGGCTAATTTGTAGGTAGTGCTGGTGACAAAAAACAGCCAGTAGGAGGATAATCTTGGTGTCATGACAGGTACAATCCAAATCTTTCTTTTCAGTCCTCTGTTGGCTGCATAGCCCAATAACATCTGCTTGTAAGTTAAGATGTCAGGTCCGCCAATATCGAAATGCCTGTCATAGGTGATAGGGTTGAATATGGAAAGACTCAAAAAACTGATCACATTCCTTATGGCAATGGGTTGGCATTTTGTTGATAGCCATTTTGGAGCAACCATAAGAGGGAGTTTTTCTACTAAATCCCTAATGATCTCAAAGGAAGCGCTACCTGAACCAATGATAATTCCTGCTCTCAAAGCAGTGAAGTGATATTTGCCTTTTGATAATTCATCTTCAACTGCTTTTCGAGATAATAAATGTTTTGAAAGCACTTGGTTATTGATGATTCCACCTAGATAGATTACATGTTTAATATGGGTGGTGTCCATATAGGCCCTGAAATTTTTAGATGACTTTAGTTCCAGGGCACTGAAATCTTCTGAAGTAGACATGGAATGGATCAAATAGAAGGCACCATCTATATCCTTGGGAATAGAATTAAGGGAGGTTTCATCTAAAAAATCAGCCTCTATTACTTCAACCTGATTTACAAATGATTTAGGTAATGAAAATCTGTTTTTGTCCCTTACACAACAAACTACCTCGTGGTCATTGTAGACCAAGGTAGGGAGA
Source organism: Echinicola salinicaeni (assembly GCF_014280965.1). Lineage (GTDB taxonomy): Bacteria > Bacteroidota > Bacteroidia > Cytophagales > Cyclobacteriaceae > Echinicola > Echinicola salinicaeni. Next base: position 29,067 of record NZ_JACODZ010000005.1, on the reverse strand, counting down.
ATTCTCTTTCCAATATAGCCAGTAGCACCTGTAAGAAGGATTTTCATGGAATGCATCTTTATAATGTAAGACCAAAAAAATGGAGAATTGTTTAAAATGAAATTAGAGTTGAAAAAGACCCTGAATTATTTCAGGGTCCAGAAGTTTTGGCTACCTGCAGTGTATCAGTTAAATGAAATATGCATCCCGAGTAATTGATAAAATTCCTTCAGGATAGCCGGATGGCCTGGCCAAGCTGGTGATGTGGTCAGGTTACCATCAGTAATGGCTTGGTCTGCAGGTATGTTTTTCCAAGTTCCTCCCGCCAATTCAATATCAGGCCCAACTGCCACATAGGCTGTTAAGGTTCTGTTTTCAAGTACCCTTGCAGCAGTTAATATTTGTATGCCATGACAAATAGCTGCCACAGGTTTGTTAGTTTCGAAAAAGTGCCTGGTAATCTCCAGGACTTTTTCATTCAATCTAGTGTATTCTGGAGCCCTACCACCAGCAATATAAAGACCATCATATTCAGCTGGGTTGACCTGATCAAAGTCTTTGGTAATGCCGAAACGGTGGCCAGGAGTTTCTTTATAAGTTTGGTCTCCCACAAAATCATGAATGGCAGTGGGAACTGTTTCTCCTTTTTTTCTTTCTGGTCCAACAGTATCCACTAGTAAACCTACCGAAAGCATGGCCTGAAAAGGGACCATGGCCTCATAATCTTCCACATAATCACCGACAAGCATTAAAATTTTTTTAGCCATAATCTTTAGTTTTATTGGGTTAAAAAGATAGAATTAGAATGTAATTATTTTTACCTATAATATAAAATGAGTCCTGTTAACTATCTTTTAATTTATTATTGAGGTATCAATGTGATTGAATATTATCCTTTTGTTTAATAAAAAAATTTATGTTTGTGGTTTTATTGATTTAAAATTATATAAAAGTTGTCGTTAGTTTTTTTAAATTTGTTTCAAGCCACTGACTACCAAATTTATTTAAGCAAGGAAATGTTTAGGCTTTTGCTAAATTTAATTTTCAGAAATCATTAAATGAATAAACCATTGAAATACCTAATCACGACACTTTTGTGCTTAAATGCGATTTTTGCTTTAGCCCAAAAAAAAGAAAAACCCAATGTATTGTTTATTATAGCAGATGATTTGACAGCCAAAGCTGTGTCTGCTTATGGAAACCCATTAAACATTACTCCCAATATCGATAAACTGGCAGCTGAAGGAACTCAGTATGATATGGCCTATTGTCAGTTTCCAATCTGTGGACCTTCCCGTGCTTCTTTTATGTCAGGATACTATCCTCATGCAACGGAAACTTTTGGATACACTAGTGGGAGAGAAAATATCGGTCCTGATAAAATTACTTGGTCCCAACTGTTTAAAAACAATGGATACTATACGGCCCGAGTAAGTAAAATTTATCATATGGGAGTTCCCATTGATATAGAAACAGGTTCTAATGGTGCCGACGATGAAGCGTCTTGGACAGAGAGGTTCAATAGTCAAGGTCCAGAATGGAAGGCAGAAGGAGAAGCGGAATTGGTGCAAGGAAATCCTTTTGGCAAGCTTCCAAGAAAAGGAGGGAATGTGATGACGATAGTAAAGGCCGATGGAGATGATCTGGCGCATTCTGATGGCAGGACTGCAGAAAAGGCAATAGAATTAATCAAGAATAAAGGTGATGAACCATTTTTCCTAGCTGTAGGCTTGGTAAGGCCCCATGTGCCTTTTGTTGCTCCAAAGCAGTATTTTGAGCCCTATCCTTATCAGGAAATGGTTTTGCCACCAAAAGTGTTTGGTGATTGGGACGATATTCCTGCAAATGGTATCAATTATGTGACCAGTGTAAATGCTCGGATGTCAGAGGATCAAGAGAAAAAAGCCATAGCTGCTTATTATGCCTCGGTATCTTATATGGATGCGCAAGTAGGTAAGGTCTTAAATGCTCTTGAAGAAGAAGGTTTAGCTGATAATACCATTGTGATTTTTACCTCTGACCATGGCTTCCATTTAGGTGAACATCAATTCTGGATGAAGGTGAGCCTCCATGAAGAATCAGCTAAGGTCCCTCTGATCATCAAGGTACCAGGTAAGCAACCTGCAGTCAGTAAATCCTTTGCAGAATTGATAGACTTATATCCTACGGTGGCAGAATTGGCCGGTTTGGAATTGCCCAATGCTATTCAAGGAAAAAGTTTAGTGAAAACATTGGATAATCCTGATTATGAGGTAAGGGATATGGCTTTTTCAGTTTCTAAATGGAGAGGTAAGCATTTATTCCTTTTGAGGAATGAAAAATGGGCATTTATACAATATGAAGAAGATGGAGCAGGAGGGATGGAGTTGTTTGATATGGTAAACGATCCACAACAATTTAATAATCTAGCCCATAATCCTCAATATGAAGAAGTGGTTGAAATGTTTAAATCGAGACTGAAGGAGAAACTGGCTGAGGTTAGGGATAATGATTTAGGAAAAAGCTATACAGCAAGTAAATAAAACCAAGATACCAAAATAATAATCCATGTTTAGAAATGTTTTATGGGCATTGATAAGTCTGGCAGTTGTTTCATGCTCAAAGCCCAAAGAGCAAAAGCCGCCAAATATTGTTATCATCATTTCAGATGATCATACTCGTCAGTCAATCAGTGCCTATGGTAGCACAATCACTGAAACCCCAAATATAGATAGAATTGCGAATGAAGGAGTGTTGTTTAATAATGCTTATGTAACCAATTCTATTTGTGGACCTAGCCGTGCTGTACTTTTAACAGGTAAATACAGTCATCTGAACGGTTTCAGAAGGAATACCGATAGTAAATTTAATCCAGGTCAAGATCAATTTGTGAAAAACTTACAGGCAGCAGGTTACCAAACAGCATGGATAGGAAAATATCATTTGGGTGAAAATCCACAAGGTTTAGACTATTACGAAATCTTACCTGGACAGGGCTATTATTTCAATCCGGACTTTATAGTAAAAGGCAAAGAAGAGCGCGTTAGAAAAACGGGTTATGTGAGTGATCTTGTTGAAGATGCTGCTGAAAATTGGATGGACAATAGGGATCCAGAAAAACCATTTTGCGTAGTAATTGGTCATAAAGCTACTCATAGAACGTGGATGCCTGATCTGAAGGATATGGACATGTATGATGATGTGACTTTCCCAATTCCTGATAATTTTTATGATAACTATGAGGGGAGATTGGCAGCCATGGAAAATGATATGTCTGTCGACAAAACCATGATCATGGGCTACGACCTTAAGATGTTCCCAGATGAGGTAGGAGACCGTAATGTAAAGAGAATGACAGATGAGCAAAAGAAAGCTTTTTTTGCTCATTATACGCCTATTCGTGAGGAACTTGAAGCAAGTAATTTGTCTGGAAAGGAATTGGTTGAGTGGAAATACCAGCAATATATGCGTGATTATTTGGCTACGGCTGCATCGATGGACAGAAATATCGGTAGGACCTTAGATTATTTGAAAGAGAATGACTTGGAGGAAAATACCATAGTTATTTATACCTCAGATCAGGGATTCTATTTGGGAGAACATGGATGGTTCGACAAACGATTTATGTATGAGGAATCTTTCAGTACTCCAATGATCATGAAGTACCCCGGCGTGGTAGAGCCTGGAACAAAATCTGATGCCATGGTGATGAACTTGGATATTGCGCCTACTTTATTGGATGCAGCAGGAGTGAAAATTCCTGAAGACCTTCAAGGTGAGTCCATTCTACCAGTATTAACGGGTGAAGTTGAAAAAGGTAGGGAAGTCCTTTACTATCATTATTATGAAGTAGGAGAGCATAATGTTTCCCCACATTTTGGTGTGAAAACTGATCGATATAAAATCATTAGATTCTATAATCAAGTAGATGCATGGGAATTATTTGATTTGGAAAAGGATCCTTCAGAAATGAACAATGTATCAGGAGAGGAGGCTTATCAGGAAGTAGAAAAAGAAATGAAGGCAAAATTACTTGAAGCGATTAAGAAGTATGAGGATACTGAGGCCGAAGAGATTTTTCATCAAGACATCAGTAACCCGACCATAAATAAAAAATAAAATCCGTTTATGAATAGCAAAGGGTGTTAATGCTTGGTAATAGCTTAACACCCTTTTTTATTAAAATTTAAAAGGAAATGAAGCTTATTTTTTTATTTTAACTATTAAATTTTAATTTTAGAAAGGAATCAAAAGATAAAAATAATGAAAAGCTTATTGTGCACTGTTGTGGGACTGGTTGGTCTTATGGGCTTCAGCTCATGTCAAAAAGCGGTAAAGGAGGATAAAAACAAAAATGCTAGGCCAAATATCATCTATATCTATGCAGATGACCTTGGCTTTGGTGAGATTGGCCCTAATGGGCAGGACAAGATCAAAACGCCTAATTTGGATAAAATGGCCCAAGAAGGGATGTTGTTCAATCAGCATTATACGGCGTCTCCGGTATGCGCTCCTGCTAGATGCGCCTTATTGACAGGTATGCATACTGGACATTCATATATCAGAGGTAATAAACCGGTACTACCCGCTAGCTTTACAGATGAGGTGGAAAACGGTCAAGAACCTCTTCCAAAAGGTCAGATAACTATCGGTGAAATGTTACAAGAGGCGGGATACAAGACTGCGGGAATAGGAAAGTGGGGGCTTGGAATGACAGGAAACGAAGGACATCCCAATAAACAGGGGTTTGATTATTTCTATGGTTTTCTGGATCAACGCCAAGCACATAATTTCTATCCAACCCATTTATGGGAAAATGACAGGTGGGATAGCTTAAACAACCCATATATTTTTGTACATACTCCTTCGGCTCGTGGAAGTAAAGCTAATAAAACTGCCTTGGAGAAATTCAAAAAGAGTGATTTGAAATATGGTGATGAAGGTTTTTTTGATGCTTATATAGGTGAGGAATATGCGGTGGATAAGATGACTGAAAAGGCGGAACAGTTTATACGTAAGAATAAGGATGATGAATTCTTTTTGTACCTGCCTTATACTATTCCGCATGTTTCACTGCAGGTTCCAAATGAGGCGTTGAAACCTTACCTCGGAAAATTTGAAGAAGAACCTTATTTGGGTCAGCAGGGATATGCTCCACATGAATTCCCTAAATCTGCCTATGCGGCAATGATCAGCTATTTAGATCAGGAAGTAGGAAAAATATTTGCTTTATTGGATGAATTAGGGCTTGATGAAAATACTATTGTGATTTTCTCCAGTGATAATGGACCTACCTTCAATGGAGGTGTGGATGCTGAATATTTTGAAAGTACCGCTGGATTGAGAGGTTTAAAGATGGATGTTTATGAGGGTGGAATCAGAATGCCAATGATAGCTTGGTGGCCAGGCAAGATCAGTGCTGGAAGCTCTTCAGACCATATTTCTGCCCAGTATGATGTGATGGCTACACTTGGAGAGTTGACAGGAGCAAAGGTGCCTGAAAATTCGGATGGATTGTCATTTTTACCTACTTTGTTAGGAAATGATTCAGAGCAGCAGTCGCATGAGTTTTTATATTTTGAGTATCCTGAAAAAAGGGGGCAGTTGGCCATCCGTATGGGGAAATGGAAAGGTGTGAAAACTGATTTGGCCAAGAACCCGGAAAATCCATGGCAGCTTTTCGATTTGGAACTTGATAGAAATGAGGAAAATGATGTAGCAGCTTCACATCCCGAGATTTTGAAACAACTGGATGAAATTGTTGCAAAAGAGCATGCTTCTCCTGAATTTGATAACTGGAAGTTTGTGGACAAAATGTTGGAACTTGCTTCAGTAGAATAATAACACTAGCCCAAACCAAAAAAAAAATAATGCGAAAAATAAGCAGATTTCTCTCATTTCTGTGCCTTTTAGGCAGTATGGTTCTTGGCTCATGCGCTGAAAAGCCATCCAATTCTTCCGAGGAGAAAAGGCCGAATATCATCCTGATCAATGTAGATGATTTGGGATGGAAAGACTTGGGCTTTATGGGGAGTGATTATTATGAAACTCCCAATTTGGATAAATTCAGCCAAGAAGGAATGATCTTTACCAATGCTTATGCTGGAGCTTCCAACTGTGCACCTTCAAGGGCCAATATGATCAGTGGCCAGTATGGTCCAAGGCATGGGGTCTATACGGTGAGCCCTTCTGATAGGGGAAATGCCAAAACCCGTAAATTGATTCCTACCAAAAATATTGACTCGCTTTCAGATTCTTTGTTTACAATAGGAGAGATGTTCCATGCCAATGGATATACCACAGGTACCTTTGGAAAGTGGCATGTCAGTGAGGATCCAACCACCATGGGATTTGATGTTAATATTGGTGGAAATCATCGGGGCAACCCTGGTAAGGATGGGTATTTCAGCCCATATAATATAGCGCATATTGTGGATGGCACTGAAGGAGAATACCTCACAGATAGGCTGACAGCCGAAGCTATCAAATTTGTAAAAGACAACCAGGATGGACCTTTCTTTTTGTATTTGCCTTTCTATACGGTTCATAGTCCATTGATGGGAAAGCCAGAATTGGTTGAAAAGTTCAAAGCCAAACAGGGCTCCGGTGGCCAAGATAATGCAGTTTATGCAGCAATGGTTTATTCCATGGATGAGAATGTAGGTCGCTTATTAGAAGTGGTTTCATCCTTGGGTTTAGAAGAAGAAACGATGGTGATTTTTACTTCAGATAATGGTGGAATTCGAAAAACCTCCAATCAATACCCACTTAGAGCTGGTAAAGGTTCATATTATGAAGGAGGAATCCGGGTGCCAATGGTCATTAAATATCCAGGAAAGATTCAAGCGGGGCAAAAGGTAGATGAGCCAGTACTTCAAATGGATTTCTTTCCTACCTTACAAAAGGTAATCAAGGCTGATAATGTTAATCAAAGTTTGGATGGACAGGATTTGAGCCCATTGCTTTTTGAAAATAAGAATTTGGCCAAGAGAGATTTGTTCTGGCATTTCCCAATTTATTTGGAAGCCTATTCTCCCAAAGATGACCAAGCAAAGGACCCTTTATTCCGCACAAGGCCAGGTTCAGTGATCAGGTCCGGAAAATGGAAGTTGCATGAATATTTTGAAGATGGAGATCTTGAGCTTTATAATCTTGAGGAAGATTTGAATGAGCAAAATAACTTGGTAGAGGAATATCCCGATAAGGTAGAAGAACTTTTATCAAAGCTTCAAGATTGGAGATCAGCTACCAAGGCTCCAGTTCCAACTGAGAAGAATCCTGAATATAATGCTGATTTTGAAGCTCAGAGAAAAGAGCAAGTGATGAAATAAACATCTATATAAAAATGAAAATTTATTTAATACCAGTTTTACTTTTAGCCAGTTTTTTGTCAGGTTTTGCCCAGGAATTTACTTGGCATGATCCGCTGCAGACTGATGAATTAGTTTTGGAGGGACAGGGATTTGACAATATTGCATATAATCGGTTGCCTGATGATGCAGAGGGGAAAGTAAGGAAGCCTGTTTGGGGATTATCTCGCCATGCAGCAGGCTTATTGTTAAGGTTTCAATCGGATGCAGCGGAAATTAGGATCAAATATAAACCAGGTGGCAATCTACAAATGCCGCATATGCCTGCTACAGGGGTAAGCGGTCTTGACCTTTATACCAAGGATGATACTGGTAAATGGATTTGGGTCAGAGGAAAGTATAGTTTCGGGAAGGAAGTAAGTTATCAGTTTATTACTCCGGGAAGTCCTGAAGATGGAAGGGAATACCAGCTTTATCTGCCTTTATATAATCATGTTGATAGTTTGATGATTGGCGTAGAAGCAAATGACCAATTCAGTTTCAAGGCAAAGCGGGCAGAAAAACCTGTGGTGGTGTATGGAACTTCCATAGCGCAAGGAGCATGTGCCTCCCGTCCAGGAATGGCTTGGACAAATATCGTTGGGAGAGAGCTAGATCAGCCAATTATCAATTTGGCCTTTTCAGGAAACGGTAGGCTTGAGCCAGAATTGATTGATTATATCAAGACCATTGATGCTAAGATTTTTGTATTGGACTGTTTGCCAAATCTGGGACCTGGAGGAGGTTTTACAGAGGAAGTTGTTAAGGCCAAGATTGTGAATTCTGTCAAATCCTTAAATGAGCAACATCCCAATACACCAATTCTATTAGTGGAACATGCAGGTTATTCAGATGGGCTGGTCGATCCTGTAAGAAAAAAGACTTATACTGATCTCAATAGTTGGACGGAGGATATCTTTTATGAGTTAAAGACCCAAGGTTTTGAGAATTTACATTTGATGACTTATGAAGAAATAGGGATGGGGAATGATGATTTTGTTGATGGAACACATCCCACTGATCTTGGCATGCAGCATTATGCTGAAGCTTATTTGAAAAAGTTGCGTCATATTCTGAGAGAATAGAACAAAAAAGGAAAATTAATAGAAGAAGGAATTTGAATAACTTTCAAATTCCTTCTTCGTTTTTAGGGTCGGATATATTTCGAGGCACATGCCTAGAAGACTATTTCCTAATGTATTAAAGATAGTATGGACTTTTATTCACCATGAATATTTTTTTAGCTTAGCAAAGAATTTATGCGCTATAGTCTTTCCGAAGATATTATAGATTCTCTAATTTTCTGTCTTCCCTGATATCACCAGGAATATTATAATATGCTTTGATTTTATGGATCAGCCTATCTTTTAAATAATGCCATTCTGTTACTTCCAATTTAAAATCGTCCTGAATAGCGGTGTATTGTATACACGATTTATCACTGCAGTAAAGACTGTCATGTATGTCAAATCGATGACCAAGAAATTTATCTTTATTGGCTTCTACTAAGTTTAGATAGGCTTGCTTTCCTTCAATGATACCATAGGGGCTGGAATGGGTAAAATCCTCCGTTATGGGTAAATTCCTGAATTTCCCCAATTCCCAAAGTTGGAACCATTTTTTACTTACCTTTTGTGCTTCCATAATGTAGGTGATTTGTCCATTTTATAAAGCTTAGTATTTAGGGCCTATTTGTTTTACAAAGTATCAAATTCTGAGATATTACTGGGACTATTTTTGAATAATACGCTGTATTTCATTTAGTAATAATGGAAAAGCAGGGGCTGTCATATTATGGCCATAGCCATCCATTTCATATATTTTTGTTTCAGAATGACCTGCTACCTTCATCATACGCATCATATAGGCATTTTCCTCATACCTACCTAGCATTTCCATATTTCGATCACCAGTGATCAATAATAAAGGGGGCGCATCAGGTCTAACATGGTATAAAGGTGCTAAATCATCCACAATGGCTTGTGTTCCTGGGATGCCTCTTTCTTCTCTTACGGTAAAATGAGTAATGGTATGTCCACTGAAGGGAATAAGCCCGGCAATCTGATTGGCGTCAACACTATGCTTATTGAGCCACCTTTTATCCAAACCAACCATGCTGGCAAGATATCCGCCTGCGGAATGTCCTGAGACAAATATCAAAGAAGGATCACCACCATAATTTCGAATATTGTTAAATGCCCAAGCAACAGCTGCTGCTGCATCCTCAATATATTTTGGTGCTTTGATCTTTGGGTATAAACGGTAATTTACCCCAATTACCGCAATGCCCTTTTCTTTTAAAGCTTGGGGGATTTCTTTTTCTCCTCCTGTCAGTCCGCCACCATGGAACCATACTACAGTTGCAAAGCCCTGCTTGCCTATTGGGTAATAAATATCCAATACACATCTATCGTTTATATATTTATCCTCAGCCCGAAGGTCTTCCTCATAATAGGGGATATTGATCTCTGTCTTATAAACATCGGTCTGTGCTGATACCATGATGGTATAGCAAAATGATAGGGTAAATAGAATGATTCGTTTCATAATGGTTTATTAGGGGATTGATTTTATTGGATTCAGCTAAGTTTCAACTTTCAGGATTTTGGCCAAGAAGTTGTTCTTCAACTATATCCCATGAGAAATTAAGGAATAATCGTGAGTGTCCTTTAAATGGATCTTTTGACTTAAGGTATTTGAGTTTTTCATGAAGTAATTCATGATTCACTTTGGTGTCCCTAATCAATAAGTGATGGGATTCTGAAGGATGCTCCTTATGCTCCCTTACCCATACAGGATAGCGCTTGATGGTCTTTATCTTTGTTTTGAGGCTTTTTTGAAGTTCCAGAAAGTAAATGTCTTCATAGCCATAATTACCACAAAATTCTTCGTCTACACCAAGAGATTTGAAAAAGGTGGATTTGGTGCAATAGTAGGTGTTTGGATGAATATTATGTTTCTGCCCATCTTTAAGTCTATTGAAATTGTATAGGGATTTAGGAAGAGGGGCTTTTAAGAGATAGGCCAATGTTTCCTCAGGAAAAGTATGGTCCAGGTCCGTTAGAATTAATTTACTTGATTTGGCCAGTAAGACCCCTAAATTACGTGCGCCCCCCTGGTTCCATTTAATATCATCATTAATCCTTGCTAGGGTGAAATTCAGTTTTTTTGAATTGATATTGACAGGTATAGGTGAACAGTCATCTACAAAAACAAATAGTACTTTCTTTAAAATATCTGGGCTATATTGTTCATATTGCTCCACAAATTTTTCTATAATTTGTGCTTTTTGGTTTTCAATATAGACAGGGATTATATAGGTTATTTCTATAGAAGAATAGGAGCTGAGCATAACTGATGAATTAAACAATAATATTCCTTCAATATCTTAGTCGAAGATAATACTTATTTTTTTAGCCCTATCGGTTGGTGTGACTAAGTAACAGTTTTTGTTAGGAGAAAAATCAGTTGTACTGAATATAAAAAGTGAATTCATATCAGCATTGAAGATAAAAAAAGAGCGACCTAAGGCCGCTCTAATTGGGTTTATATACTGAACATCAGGGTTCCTTTTGATTTTGAACTGGCTTTTATGCCGTTTTTCTCTATAGTTTTTCCAGTTGTGCTGTCTTTTACTTTGATGGTATAAGTGCCTTTGGAAAAAACTTTTGGGGTAAATGTATTTCCTTTGATCGCCATGTAATAAAGGCTTTCTCCAGAATTTTCTTCTATTACTTCTACCACTGGATTGCTAAGTCCGTTTACCTTGATTTCGGGAAGCCAAGCAGCTGCTTTTCTTCCATAATTATCTTGTTGGTCAACAGTAATTGGCCAGCCAGCGTATTGTCCTTCAGGGTTTTTCAAAGGATGAACATATTTTGGCCAACATTCAGTGGTAATGGTTCTATTGGTTTTATTGAAGGTAACAATGCCATATCCAGTAGCCCTATCATAGACAATGGCTGGTTTTTTACCGGTAAGCCTTGGGTTCGCCACTGCTTTTATGGTCATTTTATTTCCAAAGCCATCCTCATAATTTCCTGTGTATGCAGGATTACTTTCAGAATGGTTTTCTGGATTAGCCACTGGTGGCCACCATCTTCTTGGCCAAATATTGTTTAAAGCAGGACCAGCAAAGGCATAGCCACTGTCCCCATATTCCTCAACGCCGTATTGGATGAAACTGGCCAAATGCTGATCTCCAGCAATGTGGAAGGCAAAGCATTTTCTTATTTTAGCTACAGCTTTATCTCTCCCCACCTGAGGCCATCCATTACTGTCCATATCTCCATTGATAACATCCCCACTGACATATTCACCAGCAACTGGGATTTTCAGGCCGGGCACTACTCCGTCATTTTTAGCATCTGCCGGAAGGGTAGATACGGTGCTAAAATTGGTTTGAGTTACCAAGGATTTCATTTTGACATCGCCTGACCAATCTTGTGACCAGTGGTCAAGGAAGCTAAGTTGCCTTTCTCCAAGTAACTGGGCATCTTCAACACGGTGTTTTTTGATATCAAAATCTGGATTTTGGATCCATCCGTTCCAAACTTCTGCTTCTTCAGGAAGAACGTGTTTTGGAGCCGATTTCCATTTTCTATCTTCTAAAATGGCAAAGCTGACTCCACCATAGATCCATTCTGTATAATATACATCAATGCCTCTTTTGACAGGTGTAGGATCATAAGGGTCCGGAAGGTGGCTTGTCTGGCATTTCTGTACCATGTTCACCCATTTAGGAGCCATTTTGTATCCTCCGGAGTCTTGGGCAGGAGCTCCCCAGCTACCAGATATATCGGCTGCCTTACCAGCTTCTCCCCAAATATTGCCATGATAAACGTCATGATCATCAGGGATAATGGCACATGGGATATGGCGGAATACCTCTCTGTATGACCAACCAAACATCATCCATTTACGAAGATAATCCAGTGCTGCTTTATCAATAGGAGAAGTTTGTATTCCAAAACCTCCTGTGCCCTCATAAAATTGGTCACCTACAAAGAGTGCCAGGTCCGGTTCGTGGCAGGCAACGTGAACAGGTACTTCTGAGTCAGGGAAACCATAATCACAGTTGCAACTGAAAACGGCTGTTTTTACATCATCCTTATCAATTGGTTCTTTGGAGATGGATCCTTCATAAGTATAGTAACGAAGTGCTGAACCTTCTTCTGATACCTTGGATTTTAGGGGCAGTTGAAGTTGAATACGGTAGGGAACAGATTCATTATAGTTCCAGTTTTCTTGTCTGAAGTGAACCGTTCTTGACATAGGTTCTACTTCCGACTGCGCCAGCTCTTTCCATTTACCGTCCTCTTTGATTTCAAAACTTACTTTATGTCCAGCAATTTGTTCTACAGGAGTAAGTTGTCCGGTTAGCTTTAAAATACCTTTGTGCAAGGTGTACTGGGCAAAGCAAATGGGACCAAATTCATGTTCTGAACTAGATATCAATTTGCTGCCTGATATTTTCCAGTTGGCAAAAGTGGCGGATGCTGTGGTTTCTTGAATTTCTTTTGATCCTTCTTTGATATGGGCAACCAAAGCAATATTACCTGAAATTGATTCATTAGTGAAAGCTTCTTTTTCTGTAGAAGTATGGATGCTTTCTCCAGATAATGTTTTTAGTTCGACGGTAATACTAGGATGACTATTATGGCTAGAGGTTTTTACCTGAAGGGTGAACTTGTCTTTTATTTGAGTTGGTAAGGGAAGGAGTTTATTTCCAATTTTAAGTTTTCCGCTAGTTGTTACAGCGATATCAATGCCTTTACCATGCACGGCTGCAGAGCGATAATCATCAAATCTGCCTTTAATACCAAGTCGAAGTCCAATATAATTTTCATCGGAAACTGGAAGTGATTGATTAGGTTCAATATCAATACTGGTCTCTAGTGATCCTTTGTCTTTAGTTGCTTGGGTAGTCAGGCAATGCAAGGTTCTGTTGGGACCGCTTACTTGGCAAAGCACTTTTCCGTTTTGGATTTTCCAGTCTTGAAGTCTATTGCCCCAGTATTCGGGGCCTACCCAGTCCATATCTGGCCAAAGGTCCCAGTCACTTTCGAAATACAAACTCGTGTTTTTTTCAATATAGTTTTTGTGGGCACCCAAAGGGGATGAAATAATGCTAATACCAGGAGTCAAGGCTCCAAGTGCCATTATCTTTAAGGACTTTCTTCTCTTCATGCTATTATTTATATCTGCTTCAGGATATGAGAAATATATTCTTCTATAAATTCTGGCTCAATATATAATATATCATTAGGAAATAAAAATAAAAAGAAAGGAATTGAAAGAGTTTGTTTTTAGATAGTTGAAAAAATTGTATTAATGGATATCCAGGTCCGTCGGAGGCGGGAATCAAGGGAAAATGATTACTTGACCAATCTAAAATTTAAACCTTTTAATGCTAATCTACATTGGGGTGAAAAAAGCTTTCTGGGGAAATGTTGTGAAGAAATATTTGTGGATTTAATATAACCTGTGCCTCATTTATTTGGGGGGATACCATTGTCTAAGAAGGTTAGGGATCAAGCAATATTTCTGGGGGGGAATAATTTCAAACTTAAATTTTGTCTACCCTTGTCAGAGTAAGCGTAGTTTAAGTCACAAATCTGCCTAGACAGTCAATCGCGTAAAAGGATGAACACAGATGTTTTTATAAATAAGCATATCTGTGTTCATCTTTATCCATCTGTGGTTAATAAATAGCGCATATCAAAGCTAAAATAGACTGTTTTTCCCCAGCTTTTCGGCTTGATTCAAGAAGGTTAGGAGAGGAAAGTAATGAACGGTATCCAATAAAAAAGCCTAATGAATACTCACCAGGCCAAAATTCGTCAGTACGCGCGGAAGGATTCGAACCCTCAACCCTCGGAGCCGAAATCCGATATTCTATCCAGTTGAACTACGCGCGCAAAAAAACGCTATGAAGGCAATGCCCTCATAGCGGATACAAAGATAAGATATTTTTAGGCGTTTTTAAGCACGTCCTGAACTTTTTCTGCTGCTTCTTTAAGGGTGATGGCAGAGAATACTTTCAATCCTGATTCGTCGATGATCTTAGCACCTTCCTCAGCATTGGTACCCTGAAGTCTTACGATGATAGGTACTTTGATATCACCAATTGACTTATAAGCTTCTACTACACCACTTGCAATTCTGTCGCATCTTACGATACCTCCAAATACATTGATAAGGATCGCTTTTACATTAGGGTCTTTCAAAATGATTCTGAAACCAGCTTCTACTGTAGTGGCATTGGCTCCACCTCCTACATCTAGGAAGTTGGCAGGCTCACCACCTGAAAGTTTGATCATGTCCATAGTGGCCATGGCCAAACCAGCACCATTAACCATACAACCTACGTTTCCGTCAAGTTTTACATAGTTAAGGTCAGATTTTCCAGCTTCAACTTCTAATGGATCTTCTTCAGAAAGATCTCTTAGTTCGGCAAGGTCTCTATGTCTGTATAGTGCATTATCATCTAAATTAACTTTGGCATCTACCGCTAAAATCTTATCATCAGAAGTTTTTAATACAGGGTTGATCTCAAACTGAGAAGAATCGGTAGCATCATAAGCTTTATATAGAGCAGTAATGAATTTCACCATTTCCTTCAATGCATTACCTGAAAGTCCAAGGGCGAAAGCTACTTTTCTAGCCTGAAAACCTTGAAGGCCTACTTTAGGGTCGATCCACTCTTTGATGATTTTCTCAGGAGTTTTTTCAGCAACCTCTTCAATGTCCATACCGCCTTCAGTTGAGGCCATGATTACATTGCATCCCTTAGCTCTGTCCAACAAGATAGAAAGATAATATTCTTTTGGTTCAGAATCTCCAGGATAGTATACGTCTTGAGCAACGAGAACTTTACTTACTTTTTTGCCTTCTGGTCCTGTTTGGTGCGTTACCAAAGTCCCACCTAGGATGTTTTTAGCTTTTTCAGTCACATCATCCAGTTTCTTGGCCAAAACCACACCGTTTGAGTCTGTTTCCTGAATTTTACCTTTACCACGTCCACCCGCATGGATCTGAGCTTTGATCACATACCATGAGGTACCTGTTTCTGCGTTGAGTTGCTTGGCTGCTTCTAGTGCTGCTTCTGGGGTATCAGCGACGATACCTTCCTGAATTTTAACACCATAACCTTTTAGAACTTCTTTAGCTTGATATTCGTGTATATTCATCCTAGCGAAAATTTTTGCTCGAAGTTAAGTAGTGAAAGGGGATTATTCAAGGATTTTGACCCTCTTTTTCCTAAAATAAATGCATTTTTGAACTAATCTGTTAAATAGTTTTATCTTTGAAATTGTTCAAATAATTAATCATGCTTAAAGCAACTGGCATACAAAAATATTATGGCGATCTCCATGTTCTTAAGGGTGTGGATATTAGCATTCAATCCGGAGAAATAGTTTCTATTGTAGGTGCATCTGGAGCGGGTAAAAGTACGCTTTTACATATTTTGGGTACTTTGGATAAAGCTGATGGAGGAGAAGTAATTGTTGGGAATAAAAATTTGGGAAAGTTGAAGGGGGATAAGCTCGCTGCATATAGAAATTCAGAAATAGGATTTATTTTTCAGTTCCATAATCTTTTGCCTGAGTTTACGGCCGAGGAGAATATTATGATACCAGGACTGATTGCCAAAAAGGATGAGCAGCAATTAAGGAAAAAAGCTTTGGAACTGGCCAAGCTATTGGGCATTGAAGGAAGATTATCACATAAGCCTTCAGAATTGAGTGGGGGAGAACAGCAAAGGGTGGCTGTTGCACGAGCCTTGATCAATGACCCGAAGATTATATTTGCAGATGAACCGAGTGGTAATTTGGATACTCAAAGTGCTGAGGCTTTACATGAATTGTTTTTTAAGCTGAGAGACAGTTTTGGACAGTCTTTTGTAATTGTTACACACAATAAAGAACTCGCCCAGATGGCCGACAGGATGTTGACCATGCAGGATGGAATCATCATTTCAGAGGAGAAAGCAGTAGAGAACCTTTCTTAACTCCTGGATGACAATTAATGGATGGGGTTTATTTTGGTTTAAGCTTCTGCTATTATTACATTCCGGTTCACTTAGTATTCATCAGTGATGTCTTCCTGGGCTTTACCACTAGAAATTGTCCATGATTTTTTATGCCAAAATTTACCAATTTATCCTCTGTTTTGACAACAAATATGCCCATAAGATGTTTCTTGTATTGTTCCTTTTTTTAGCTCAAGAAACTTTTTTTAAAAGTTTTAAGCTATTATTACAATAAGATTAAGTCGATTTTTCCTATTATAGGACTAATTGATTCATAATCAGTTTATAGAAGTTTTTGAAAAAACAATTGGAAAAGGGCTGCCCTTTTAATTTGCTCCAAAGTGGTAAATCGATCTATTTTGGAGCTGAACCTTTATAAAATTACGCATGACCACGACGATCATTATAACACTTTGTAGTTTATTACTGATTGCCTATTTGTTTGACTATAGTTTCAAAAAAACTAAGATACCGTCAGTAATATTATTGCTCTTGCTAGGATGGCTGGTTAAACAAGGGACCATGCTTTTTGAATTGGATTTACCAGACCTTTCCAATATTTTGCCGATTTTGGGTACTACTGGTTTAATTCTGATTGTATTGGAAGGGTCCTTGGAATTGGAGTTGAACAAGGATAAGATCACTTTGATAAAAAAGTCTTTCTTTGGGGCTTTGGCGCCTTTATTGGCCCTTTCTTTTTTATTGGCCTATATATTTGAAATGTATGGGGGATATTCCTTTAAGGATAGCTTGATCAATGCGATCCCTTTGTGTGTGATCAGCAGTGCCATAGCGATTCCAAGTGTGAGGAATTTGTCTACTTCCAATAAGGAATTTGTAATTTATGAAAGTAGTCTTTCTGATATTTTGGGTGTGGTTTTCTTTAATTTTGTTTTAAGGAACGATACCTTTGGGTTTAACTCATTCGGGGTATTTGGCTTGCAGTTGGTGATCATTACATTGATCTCCTTTATTGCGACGGTAGGGCTTTCCTTTTTGCTGAGTAAGATAGAGCACCATATTAAGTTTGTTCCTATCATCCTTTTGACCCTGCTGATCTATGCGATTTCTTATGTGTATCATCTACCTGCATTGATCTTTATTTTGATATTTGGCCTATCCATAGGTAATCTTAATGAGCTTCATAACTTGAAGTTTTTCAATGTCTTCAGAACGGATATTTTGAATAAAGAAGTCCAGAAGTTTAAAGAGCTGACCATAGAAGCCACTTTTTTGATCAGGTCATTGTTCTTCCTGCTTTTCGGATATCTCTTGGAAACTTCTGAAATTCTCAATACCACTACGCTGATATGGTCAATAGGCATAGTGATATTGATATTTTCTCTTAGGGCGTTACAGCTCAAACTAAGTAAGCTCCCGCTTAAACCATTACTGTTTGTGGCTCCAAGGGGCTTGATCACAGTTTTGCTGTTTTTGTCCATTGAACCATTTAATGTTATTGGACTGGTAAATAAATCATTGATCATTCAGGTAATTGTGCTGACGGCATTGGTGATGATGTTTGGAGTGATCACCAGTAATCCCGAAAAGGCGGAAGCTGAGCAACGCAAGGCTGCAGAGGCCAAAACCAATGGCGAGGACATTAAATCTACCGTCAAGGCAAGTTAATCTGTCTTGATGGAACCATTTTGGGGAATTAATGATTGCCCATTAAATTATAATCTAGCAGTCTAAAAATCCTAAGTTTTGAATCAAAAAAGTGTGCAACATATGTTGCTGGCAGGGATATTTTTTGCCATGATGCAAGTTCTGGTGAAATTTGTCCCTCATTTGCCTGCCGTTGAAGTGGTCTTTTTCAGGTCTATTTTCAGTTTGGTAGCAAGTTATGTCATTTTGAGGAAGCAAAATGTCCCGCTATTTGGGAATAATAAAAAGTTATTGATTCTTCGCGGGGCTTCAGGAGCTTTGGGGCTGATCACCTTCTTTTACACCTTGCAAAATATTCCCTTAGCCAGTGCAGTTACCCTACAATATTTATCACCGATTTTCACTACTATTTTTGGTATCTTCATTGTCAAGGAAAAGGTTAAGCCCATAAGGTTCTTATATTTTGCCATCGCCTTTGGTGGCGTCTTGGTTATAGAGGGATTTGATCCAAGAATATCTATTGAATATACCCTGATAGGTGTTTCATCAGGTTTGTTTGCAGGCTTGGCTTATAATATCATCCGAAAACTCAAGGGCTCTGAACATCCTTTAGTGATTGTGTTTTATTTCCCTTTGGTTACCCTGCCTATTGTTGGGTTATGGAGTTATTTTAACTGGGTGATGCCACAGGGCTGGGATTGGTTGCTGCTGCTTGGTATTGGTGCGCTGACCCAAATGGCACAATACTATATGACTTTGGCCTACCAGCACGCCAATTTAGCCAAGATTACCAGTCTAAATTATATAGGAATCCTATATGCATTGTTTTTTGGTTTTATCTTTTTCGGGGAAACCTTTAACTTGCTAACCTATTTGGGGATGGGATTGGTGCTGTTTGGTGTAGTATTAAATATAAGATCAAAATAGATGAAGATTACCAGGGATTTGTATCAAGGCTCATTGGCCCTTTTGACAGACTTTTATCAATTGACCATGGCCTATGCTTATTGGAAGTCAGGCAAAGCAGAACAGGAAGCAGTATTCAACCTGTTTTTTAGAAAAAATCCCTTTCAAAGTGGTTTTACTATAGCTGCAGGCTTAGATTATGTGATAGATTATTGCCGGAATTTTAAGTTTGATGATAATGATCTGGAATACCTTTCCCAGATGAAGCTTGAAAATGGAGATCCAACCTTTGAACCGGGATTTATCCAATATCTCAGGGACTTGGAATTTTCTTGTGATGTAGACGCAGTGGAAGAAGGTGCTGTAGTTTTTCCTAATACACCTATCATCAGGGTAAAGGGACCGTTATTACAATGTCAGTTGTTGGAAACTCCTCTGTTGAACATTATCAACTTCCAGACCTTAGTAGCGACCAAAGCGGCAAGGATTACTTTGGAGGCTAAGGGAGATCCTGTCTTGGAATTTGGATTGCGTAGGGCACAAGGAATTGACGGAGCACTTGCAGCAAGCAGGGCCAGTTATATCGGTGGCTGTTCTTCTACCAGTAATGTTATGGCGGGTAAACTTTTCGGTATTCCGGTATCAGGGACCCATGCCCACAGCTGGATCATGGCTTTTGAAAGTGAAGTAGAGGCTTTTGAGGCTTATGCAGCAGCTTTTCCGGATAATTGTATTTTCTTGGTGGATACTTATGACACTATTAAGGGAGTTCAAAATGCCATTAAGGTGGGGCGTGCCTTGGAGGCAAATGGAAAGAAATTACTGGGAGTAAGGATAGATTCAGGTGATTTGGCTTACTATAGTAATGTAGCCAGAGAAATGCTGGATGAGGCCGGTTTTACTGAGACCAAGGTAGTTGCTAGCAATGACCTGGATGAGCATATTTTGTCATCTCTAAAAATGCAGGAAGCTTCCATAGATATTTGGGGGATAGGCACCAAACTGGTAACAGCTTATGATCAGCCTGCTTTGGGAGCAGTGTATAAAATGGCTGCACTCAGAGACAACGAAGGAAAATGGGTACCGAAGGTCAAGGTTTCACAGCAAGCTATTAAAATCAATATTCCTGGATACCATAATGTGAAGCGTTTTTATAAAAATGGAAAGGCAGTATCCGATATGATATTTTTGGAAGATGGAACTGAATTAACTAATGAGGTTACCATCATCGATCCTTATGATCCCACTAAAAGGAAGAAAATTAAAATGGATGACTTGGAAAGTAAGACACTTATTGTGCCGATTTTCAAGAAAGGGGAGAAGGTGTATAAAAGACCAAAAATTCAAGATATTAGAGAGGCTACTTTGACCAATTTGGATCGTTTTGACAAAGCGCACAAAAGATTGATCAACCCTCATATATATCCAGTGGGATTGGAGGAGAATCTGTACCATCTTAGAACTAATCTGGTACTTCAGGCTAAAAACTATAGCTAGTGAGACTTAGGTAGCCATGTTTTGCAGGTCAATGGAATAGAAGTTGAGACTCTAATAATAATTGGTTAGTAAGAAAATCTAAAAGATTAAGTTTATGAATGCACTGTTGATTGTTGATGTACAGAATGATTTTTTACCTGGAGGGGCCCTTGCCGTGGATGAAGGGGATCAAATTATTCCTGTTATCAATGAATTACAGGAGAAATTTGATTTTATCGTTGCCACTCAGGATTGGCATCCTGCTATTCATAAAAGCTTTGCTGATAACCATCCGGGAAAGATGATAGGAGACATCATTTGTCTAAAGGGCGAAGAACAAGTATTATGGCCTGTTCATTGTGTTCAAGGAACTGAAGGGGCTGATTTTCATAAAGATTTGAATCGGAAAAAATGGAAAAAGGTTTTCCAGAAAGGAACCAATCCTGTCGTAGATTCATACAGTGGATTTTATGATAATAGCCGAAGGGAAAATACAGGCCTGAGTGACTATTTACATGATCATGATATAACCGATGTATACATAGTAGGCTTAGCAGCTGATTACTGTGTTAAATTTACAGTGCTGGATGCTATTAAAGAGGGTTTTGATGTGAATTTGGTTACTGATGCGACAAAAGCTGTAAACCTTTCTCCTGATGATTTAGAAAACTCCTTAAAAGAAATGAGTAAATCCGGGGTGAATTTGCTTAGTAGTGATGAGATAACCCTATAGATTTTATAAAAGTATTCTTAAATTGATAGTAGACCATTAAAACTTAATACTATGCAACTTCCCATTGTCACTATTGATGCCTTTACAGATACACCCTTTTCAGGAAATCCAGCGGCTGTTTGTTTGCTTCCGGGACCATTGGCGGAAGAAGGAATGCAGTTGATTGCGGCAGAGATGAATCTAAGTGAAACTGCTTTTTTACAACAGACCGGTCCTACGGAATTTAAATTGAAGTGGTTTACTCCAGAAAAGGAGGTTGACCTATGTGGGCATGCTACTTTAGCAAGTGCTTTCATGTTATACATTGAGGAGGTAGTCGATGAGAACGAAGAAATATCTTTTGATACTAAATCCGGGGTGTTGAAGGTGAAAATGGTAGAGGGGGAAATTGAGATGGATTTTCCCTTATTAGCTACCAAAGAAGAAAGTCATCCTTATTTTGCTGATAATTTTTTTGGGCAAAAGATAGTGGGGTCGGCTAGCCTGAAAGGGAATTGGATATTGGAACTTGAAAGTTTTCATCAATTGGAATATGTGGAACCAGAGTTTCACCTGCTGGCCATGCATAGTGATGAAGGCATTATCATTACTTCTAAGGGCAATGAAAATTTTGATATTTACTCTCGATATTTTGCGCCGAATTTGGGAATCAACGAAGATCCTGTGACTGGTTTTGCTCATTGTGCCTTGATAGATTATTGGCATAAAAAAGAAGGGAAAACCAAGCTGAATGCTTACCAAGCCAGTAAGAGAGAAGGGGATATGCGATTGGAATTGATTGGGGAGAGGGTCAAGATACTGGGTAAAGCAGTAAAGATTTTTGAAGGTTTCTTAGAAGTTTAGTGAAAAGCATTTTAAACTGAGTCATTTCAATTAAATAAGTTGTTAAAGGCACAAAATGAGAATTCTCTTTTGTGCCTTTTTATATTTTAGTAGATCTATATATTGAGTAAAGCATTATAGTTTAAATTTTACTATGAGATTTATTCCGCTTATTTTCAACCTGAATGATGCATTGGCCTCTCAGTTGCTGGCTGAAAATCCTCGGGATGGGCTATGACGATTCCAATTACATAATCCGGACGCCAAAGCAAATATTTTATGTAATACATTTTTTACACAAGTGATTTATTTAATTCAAATTTTCTTATATTTATTTCATACTTAAACATTGAAAAGTATAATTTTTAATTTTGTGTTATTCTCAAATCCTTGAAAACTATGAAAAAGTTATTACTATTATTTGCCTTAGTAACCATGTCATATGGATTGTATGCTCAAGAGTTGGGTGTACGTTTTGGTGATGGTTATAATAATGTCGCTGTTGATGGAGTTTTTACCTTAGGGCAATTTAGCAGGGTCCATGCTGATGTTAATTTTGGAAATGGAGTGGGAATAGAAGCGCTGTGGGATTTCTTATACAGGCCTGTAGCAGATGTGGACGGCCTTGATTGGTACGTCGGTGTAGGTCCTTCGATGTGGATTGACGATCCTTTCTTTTTGGGAGCTGCAGGTGAAATAGGTATGGAATACCATTTTGATTTTCCATTGGCAATAGGCGTTGACTGGCGACCTATATTTTGGATCATTGAAGATACTGATTTTAGAGCAGATTCTTTCGGCTTAAATATCCGTTATGTTTTTGGTAATGTAGATAGATAATTTATCAATACATATTTGTATCAGGATAATGGGAGTTATTTGGTGCGGACTGCTATGATCTTATCGTACTCCTTATCAAATGGCTCCCATAATTCTATTTTATTACCCTCAGGATCTAGAATATGGATGAATTTTCCATATTCATAGCTTTCGATTTCATCACAAATAGTCACACCATCATTTTTTAATTCTTCGATCAGCGCTACAAGGTTTTCTACACGGTAGTTGATCATAAATTCTTTTTCTGATGGTCTAAAATAGCTGGTATGCTCATCCATAGGACTCCATTAGGTAAAGCCTTTCTTTTCCGCTTGGTCTGCTTGGCGCCATTCAAATGTGGTACCATATTGATCGGTGTTTAAACCTAAGTTTTTTGCATACCAATCTTTCATTTTGTCTGGGTTTTGACATTTAAAGAAAATTCCTCCTATTCCAGTTACTTTTTTCATAGATCATTGACTATTAAATGATAGATGTATTTATCATTCCAATCCATTCGAATTACGCTATTTACTAGTTAGAAAGGTTGTTTTCAGAGAGCATGACCTTATAATCAATAGATTCGGTGTTTTCTAAAAGGGAGATATTAATTTGATCCTTAAGCCCATTGTCTAAGGTTTTACTCATTCCGAATGCATAAAACTGTGGATTGTATTTTGTATCTAAGAGCGTATATTTTTCAGATAGACTGTCATCTTCTATTAGTTTATACAGTAGTGGACGGTCATAAGCAATTGCTAATATTTCCCCATTGTCAAGGGCATTTAACATATTGCTCATTTGATCATACTCCATACGATTTGAATAGAAATTATATTGTAGCCAATGGCTTGTGCCGGAATTCTTAATGGTCCCGATTTTTTCTTTTTTGAAATCTTCAATAGAATTATTGGCGCTCCCCATGCGATTAACGGTGAGAGAGGAGGCTATCCCTGCTGTAAACCCGGAAATGATAATGATGGCCGTGAACATCCATATTAGGCCTATCACCCGTCCTCCAATGGTCTGCGGGGATTTGTCACCATAACCAACAGTAGTCATGGTGACCGCTGCCCACCAAAAACCATCCCAAAAGCCTTTATAATCATCGCCGAATTCATCTTTGTTTTTCTTGCGCTCAAAAAGCCAAACTAATGCACCAAAAATGAACAGGATCAAAGCCAAGGCCCCCACAGCTTTTAAAAAGTTCAAGTTGAAAATCGACCCAATGAATTGAAGTCCTTGATTTAATGCAGATTGGCTTTTTTGCATTAGGGAAGTATGAGCAATATAATAAGGGGAAGAGAAATTGATGGTCTTAGTTCGTTCAGAAGTGATGGTCAGCGGTGAAAGACTCAAATCGATTTCATTCTTGGAAAGACCTTCAAGAACCTGTTCCAATTCCATCTTTTTGTATTTGAAGACGATGTCATTTTCTTCGGCAATTTTGTTCCAAAGCCAAACGGAAGGACCTGAAATGCCCTGGTTGGACTCCATCACAAAAGGTGGGCTGACATGGTAGCCTACAAGTAATGTGTCTTTTTCAAAGGCTTGCGAAGGGAAAATTGCGACCAATATCAAAAAGAATGCAATTAGAAATTTCATATTTATTAAGCTTATCAGTTTTTTTAATAAGAGCATTTGACTGCTAGAATTTGGGAAATAATGGTGAAAATAATTTTGACCGATATTTAATATAACCAAACTTTAATAAACCACAAAAATCAAGACTTCAAGTCCTTCACTTAAAACACTAAATAAGAAATATAAAAAAAATAGCCACTGATTATATTTGATAATCAATGGCTATTTTCAATGGAAATATGATTTAAACTTAAATATTTGGCTGAGGGGTTGTTCTCAGGTATGGTTTAATTTCCTTGTGGCCTTTAGGGAACTTAGAAGGGATTTCTTCATTGGTAATTGCTGGTGCTATCACCACATCTTCACCATGTTTCCAGTTGGCTGGAGTGGCAACAGAATAATTGGCAGTAAGCTGTAGTGAATCAATTACCCTTAAAAGTTCATTAAAGTTTCTACCTGTACTTGCGGGGTAGGTAATGATAAGCTTTATTTTTTTGTCAGGGCCGATAATAAATACAGAGCGTACAGTTTGGCTTTCATTGGCATTTGGATGTATCATATCATAGAGTTCAGAAACTTTGTGGTCCTCGTCTGCAATGATAGGATAGTTAACAGTAGTGCTTTGGGTCTCATTGATGTCATTCACCCATCCCTTATGGCTTTCAAGTCCATCTACACTAAGCGCGATCATTTTGACATTTCTTTTATCAAATTCACCCTTTAGCTTAGCAGCGGTACCTAGCTCAGTAGTACAAACTGGTGTGTAATCAGCTGGGTGAGAGAATAGTATTCCCCATCCATCACCAAGAAATTCATGAAAATCAATTTTACCCTCAGTGGTTTCGGCAGTGAAATTTGGAGCAGTATCTCCTAATCTTAATGACATAGTATTTTGGTTTTTGGTTAAAATTTACTCTATAGGTTTTGTAGGAAAACGAGAATAAGACTTTAAAAGTTTAGTTTTTGGAAGAATTTTAAGGTGATGTGGAAATTTATTTTTTTACCTCGCTTAAATGAATATTCAGGAGGTAATTTGATTACCAAAACATAAAAAAGGCTGCCTTTTATATCAAAGACAGCCTCAATAATCATTAAAAATATTAGCCTGGTAATTCTAAGTTTTCTGGAACCAAAATATAATCTATGGCATGTATCACACCATTTTTTGCGTGTATATCAAGAAGATCGCCTATCAATCCAACCTCATTGCCACTTGAGCTCTGAAGGATCAAGCCACCAGCCTTAAAGGTCAGATAATCTTTGTTTAATGTTGGGATCATCATTCCATCTGATAGACAGAAGGAAAAGGTACTTCCAGGACTGACATGGTGTAATAATACTTTGGTCAATTCATTAGGATTGTCCAATAAGTAAGCGGTAATACCGGGGTTGTCTGCTTCAAGGTTTTCAAAAGCCATATCCGTTGGAGCAAAAACTGTATTGTTTGTTGTCTCATCGGCAAAAACACCAACTAGGTCAGTCTCAATCAATAAAAAAACTAAAGTTTCAAAATCATCATTACCACTTGCTATCTCAGCGATATTCATATCTGGTGGCAATAACACTTTATCAATGCCATGAAAGATACTGTTTATGGCTCTTTTATCGGTAAAAACTACTTTAGCCGGGTCTTCCGTACCGTCCTTGATATAAACCATTCCATCCATGAAATTAAATCCGATACTGCTACCATTCATCATTTCTAGAGAACATGCAGGAAGTTTGTTTGAAAAAGTAAATCCTTCAGCAGCATGATAGAGCAAGATATCTGTAAGTACATCCTTTGGCAATTCTTTAATATTCATGAAGTTCAAACCCATGTCAGCAAATGCTTTATCATCTGGGGCAAAAAGGGTCAATTTATTCTTGGCCACAGTAGGGAACAAGCCTGTATATTTCAAGGCAGCTGTTAATGTGAAAAAAGTAGGTTTTCTAAGGTACTTTGTAGGACCTTTTCTGGCATCAGCATCATTTCCATCATCTTCCAAATATTCATATTCTCCATCGAAGTCAGAAAGTGCCTGGATTAAGTTTGGAAAATCATTATTTGTATCAGGGCTGATATCTTCTGTCTCCTGACAGGCCGTAAAGGCAATTACTGAAAATAAAGCAATCATAAAAATTTTAAGATTGCTGTTGCGGAATTGTAGTAAGCTCATGATTTTAGAATTTAGTGGTTGATAAAACAATTTTTTGTGTAAAGTGTAAACCGTTTAAATTCTAAATTGTTTAGTTTGAAATATTAAAAGTGTGTTTTGTAATGGTTTAGTGCTGAGATGTTTGCCTTAAAATTGACCTGAAAAAAGGGGAGTGAGATGATTGTAACATAAAATTCAAGTAAGTATAGTTATTGCTTTTTCAATTCTTGAATGACCCAAACAATAAGTAAAAATCCAATTCCAGTTAATCCTGGGGCTGGAATTTGGGCCATAAAAC
Source organism: Echinicola salinicaeni (assembly GCF_014280965.1). GTDB lineage: Bacteria > Bacteroidota > Bacteroidia > Cytophagales > Cyclobacteriaceae > Echinicola > Echinicola salinicaeni. The sequence continues at coordinate 2,342 of NZ_JACODZ010000005.1, read as the reverse complement.
TTATACTTATCATGATAATGGCTATTGTAGCCAATAATAGAGAAATGAAATTGAGCTTATTATTGAGTGACATATTTTTTCAGTTTATTGAGTAAATAAGGATAATTGGTTTTACTTACTCAGCAAGATGAAAAGACCGGACCATGAAACCTATTTCCCGGTTTTTTATTCAATATAATTAATGTCAATCAAATATGATAGTGATCTATTGATTTAGGCGTTGATCAATAAGTATTTAGGGGAATATGTACATTAAATGAACTTCCATCGGTTCTAGTGTTTACATTGGTAATGGCTCCTGCACTGTAAAGCACCTTTGGATTTCCCTTTTCGTCAATCAATAATTGTGGGCGTTCAAGTCGGTCCATGTGCAGGGTGTCTCCGTTATTTAAAACCACTTCTTTCTTCATAAAAAAAGACCTTTCTGGTTTGGTCCATTTGATACCATCCAGGGATTCCAAAAGTGCAAGACCGGGCTTCCCCGATGTGATTTTTCCAGTGAAATCTTTTAATACTACATAGAACTTTTCATGTCCTTTGTGATACCATACATAAGGATCTTCTCCGCTTGCAAGTGTGCCGTCTTCATTATAAATATCAAAAACAAAACTGTCTAAAGCTTTAAAAGGTCCTGTAGGAGAATCACCTATGGCTACACCATGAACTCCTCGCCATCCTGGATTGTAGAAATTACCTTTAAAGAACAAAAGGTATTTTCCGTCTGAAGGTCTTTGTACTACCGATGGATTTACTACAATAATATTGTCAGGTTTTGGCTCTGTTCCTTCAGGAGATGGATTGACGATATTATTTGGTTTTACTCTTGTCCTAGGGGTTAAAATAGGTGCATTCGACCTTTTGAAATCACCCTTTAGGAGGTCCTCAAAACTATCAAACTCAATAACACCAATGCATTGGTTTTGCTGAACCCTATTTCTCCAGTCAACATTTTCTCCTTTGGAGCCTTTGGGCTGAATGCCTGGGTCTTTTGAGCCGATATAGTAGAGGTAATATTTACCATTGAATTTTTTGATATGGGGATTATGCACCATTTGGGCATCCCAAGCTAAGGAATCCCCTTCAAGGGACCTTCCTGTTAGTACAATGCCTTGGAATTTAAAGTCACGGTCGGGGTAATCAGAGACGGCATAGGCGATTTTTGAATGTAAGACCCATGATTCAGAAAATTGTGGAATACTGTCTCCGCTTTCCCATGTCGCGTATAGCATATGGTATTTTTGATCATCTCCCTTCACAACACTTCCTCCCCAAACGAATCGGTCAGGATCATTTAAGACAGATGGTCCAGTTAAAATATTACCTTCTATTTTGGCATCTATTGGCGCAGGGTTTACTTTAAGAATTTGAGAATCAGTTTTATTGCAAGAGATAAGTAGGATACCTATGAAAAGAAGAAATAATATTTGTTTCATTTTCTTGATGATGGGCTAGGTTGTTTTTATATTTCAATAGACTAAATTAGTTAATTATTGATGCTAGCGGGATACTAGTTCATTTTATCTATCATTAAATCCCTTGCCCTCAAAAATTTTGGGCATACATTTTTCAATTCTAGCCATTCTGGTTTTGGATTGCTTGGCTTGAGAGAAATGCAATAAGTAGCCTCTTTGCCTACCAGGCGTCAAAGCTTCGAAAGCGGATTTGAAATCTGGGTTTTCTTCAAGCGCTTCTTGCAGTTCGCCTGGGACTTCGTATTGGTCCGTATTTTTCACTTCGACATTTAGTCCAGATTTTTCCACTTCAATTGCTTCGTAAATATAAGCTTTGATGGTGGATTCTTGCTGCAAAATGTCGGAAACAGACTGGTATTTAATAAGCCTTCCCGCTTGGGTATTCTCTCCAGGTTTTTCTAGTAATTTCGCTTGGTCCTGCAACAAGGCGCCTTTGAAAAAACTAATTGCTGCATAAGCCTTAAAAGCACTAATTATCAAGATATTCTTTTTCTTATAAGTGTAACATGGTACTGACCATTTTAATTCTTCTGTTAATCCACAATCTAAAGCTATCCTTCTAAGCTGCAACAATTCCTCTGTCCACTTATGGACCTTACAATCCGGAGTTCCACCCAAAGGACATCTTCCGCATCCTTCATTTAAATAATTGTCTATTTTGTTATTCACTTTACCCAATATTTACCTGTCATTAAATCCTTTGCCCTCAAAGATTTTGGGCATACATTTTTCAATTCTAGCCATTCTGGTTTTGGATTGCTTGGCTTGAGAGAAATGCAATAAGTAGCCTCTTTGCCTACCAGGCGTCAAAGCTTCGAAAGCGGATTTGAAATCTGGGTTTTCTTCAAGCGCTTCTTGCAGTTCGCCTGG
>NZ_JACODZ010000004.1 GCF_014280965.1 Echinicola salinicaeni | reverse complement strand
AAACCGCTCCACTGGTTCCGGACAAAGCCCCTCAGCGCACTGCCCTCATAGGCGGTCAGTCCAGGGTTATAATAACTCTGGAAAAAGTTGAACTGGCTGATATATTTCCTCGACTGCCCCTGTACCAGCATAGGTGCAGACAGCAGCAATATCAATGTATAAACTAAAACCTTTTTCATTTTACCGCTTGGCTTTCTCTTTGCAAAACAATTATTCATTTCTCGACAATAGCTTTTCATTATCTCAACAGGTTAAGGATTCCCCTACGTACCTTATCGTCCTCACTGGATTCTATCACCCAGAAATAGGTACCAGGTGCCATTTCCTTGCCCTTATAGGTGCCGTCCCATCTTAGCTCAGGGTTCTCGGTATAGAAGATCCTGTTGCCGCTCCTTTCAAAGACCATGATCCTCACGCCTGTCTGGTACCTGAGCTCCTCAACACCCCAAGTATCATTCCTGCCATCTTCGTTTGGACTGAAGGTATTGTACACCTCGATATCGTCAAGGGATTTTCTCAGCCTGGTGATGGTGAAGGATTTCTGAACGATATTTCCATCCGCGTCCGTTACCTGGACCATTATATCGAACGAAGTCCTGCCCGCCAGTGCTTCCTGGCTGTCCCAGTACAGGCTGTTGCCTGAAAGGGAGAAATGGCCATTGTCCGCTGATCCGGAAACAAGCTCCAGAACATGTTGGTTATCCACTGGGTCCACCACCGTGATACTGCCTATCGCTACAGGGCCGTTCTGGGCCTCAAAACTGTTATTGTCAAGGACAAGGTCCGCTGGGGCAGGCTTGGCATTGACGTGCACGAACATGAACGGTACGGGTACATCCTCGGCCAATACCGTACCCGGAAGTTCAAGCAGCCCGGTGATGCGGTAGGCTCCCCTTGCCCTGGTATCTATCGGTGAGGTATTCCAGTTCACGTTCAGGTTGATCAACTCATCCTGCTCGGTCCTTACCAGTACCGTTTCAGGAAGCATGATGCCATCCACGGCCACTCCCCAGTCAACGGTAACCGCAGCAGGTTCGTAGACCTCTTCGATCTTCCTGCCCTGTATGCTGAGTGTTGCCGGCTGGTAAACGATATTATAATTCTCCCCTGCAGACAGGCTGCCCAGCTCAATGGCATAAACTCCGATGTCTTCTCCTACAGCCCTGCTCAGGCTGCCACTAAGGATGCTTTCATCGTCACCATTGACAAAACCGGAAGCGGTATAGCTCAATAAAGGATCTGCGGTACCATACACCTTGGATTTATCATCAGCAGTAACTGTCAGGGCTGCTGGGGTAATTGCAAAACTGCCATCGATATAGCTGATGGTATAGTTACCGGAAGTATAACCGGAGGCAGTGATCGCATAAGTGCCCACATCCTCTCCTGCTGTTCTGCTAACATCCAGAGTGCCGCCCAGGGCAGTCTCATCATCGCCATTAACAAAGCCTATATAAGAAACCGTTAAACTTGGGTCAGTATCTCCGTAAACCTTGGACTGATTATCAGCAGTAACTGTCAGGGCTGCCTTGGTGATTTCAAAGCTGCCGTCTACATAGCTGATCGTATAGTTGCTAGAGGTATAGCCTGAGGCAGTGATTGTATAGTTCCCTACATCCTCTCCAGCTGCACGGCTTATATCCAATGTGCCGCCCAGGGCAGTTGCATCATCACCGTTCACAAAGCCGGAATAGGAAACGGTCAAGGCTGGATCAGCTGTTCCATAAACCTTGCTTTGGTCATCAGCAGTTATCGTCAAGGCTGCCTGCGTGATCTCAAAGCTCCCGTCCACATAGCTGATGGTATAGTTCGAGGAAGTATAGCCTGAGGCAGTAATCGCATAAGTGCCCACATCCTCTCCGGCTGCTCTGCTCACATCCAGTGCGCCGCCCAAAGCAGTTTCATCATCGCCGTTTACAAAACCGGAATAACTCACTGTTAAACTTGGCTCAGTATCTCCGTAGACTTTGGATTTATCATCAGCAGTAAGTGTCAGGGCTGCCTTGGTGATTTCAAAGCTGCCGTCTACATAGCTGATCGTATAGTTGCTAGAGGTATAGCCTGAGGCAGTGATTGTATAGTTCCCTACATCCTCTCCGGTTGCACGGCTTATATCCAAGGTGCCGCCCAAAGCAGTCGCATCATCGCCGTTTACAAAGCCGGAATAACTTACCGTTAAGCCTGGATCTGCTGTTCCATAAACCTTGCTTTGGTCATCAGCAGTTATCGTCAAGGCTGCCTGCGTGATCTCAAAGCTGCCATCCATATAGCTGATCGTATAGTTCGATGAAGTATAACCGGAGGCAGTGATCGCATAAGTGCCCACATCCTCTCCGGAAACACGACTCACACCCAATGTGCCACCCAAAGCAGTTTCATCATCGCCGTTCACAAAGCCTGCATAGGAAACGGTCAAGGCTGGATCAGCTGTTCCATAAACCTTGCTTTGATCATCAGCGGTGACAGTCAAGGCTGCTTGGGTAATTTCAAAGCTCCCGTCCACATAGCTGATGGTATAGTTCGACGAAGTATAACCGGATGCCGTGATCGCATAAGTGCCCACATCCTCTCCAGCTGCACGGCTTACATCCAATGTGCCACCCAGGGCAGTCTCATCATCGCCGTTTACAAAGCCTGCATAGGAAATGGTCAAGGCTGGATCAGCTGTTCCATAAACCTTGCTTTGATCATCAGCGGTGACAGTCAAGGCTGCTTGGGTAATTTCAAAGCTCCCGTCCACATAGCTGATGGTATAGTTCGACGAAGTATACCCGGATGCCGTAATCGCATAAGTGCCTACATCTTCTCCGGCTGCACGACTTACATCCAATGTGCCACCCAGGGCAGTCTCATCATCGCCGTTCACAAAACCTGAATAACTCACTGTTAAACTTGGCTCAGCATCACCGTAAACTTTGGATTTATCATCAGCGGTAACGGTCAAGGCTGCTGGGGTAATTGCAAAGTTGCCGTCAACATAGCTGATCGTATAGTTGCCAGAGGTATAGCCTGAGGCAGTGATAGCATAATTGCCTACATCCTCGCCGGCTGCTCGGATCACATTGAATGTACCGCCCAGGGCTGTTTCATCATCGCCGTTCATAAAACCTGAATAGCTAACGGTCAAGGCTGGATCAGCTGTTCCATAAACCTTGCTTTGATCATCGGCTGTTACTGTTAAGGCTGCCTGCGTGATCTCAAAGCTGCCGTCCATATAGCTGATGGTATAGTTTCCAGAGGTATAGCCTGAGGCAGTGATTGTATAGTTCCCTACATCCTCTCCTGCTGCACGGCTTACATCAAGCGTTCCGCCCAGGGCAGTCTCATCATCGCCGTTCACAAAGCCTGAATAACTTACTGTTAAACTTGGGTCTGCTGCTCCGTAGACCTTGCTCTGGTCATCAGCCGTTACCGTCAAGGCTGCTTGGGTAATGTCAAAGCTGCCGTCCTCATAGCTGATGGTATAGTTTCCAGAGGTATAGCCTGAGGCAGTGATTGTATAGTTCCCTACATCTTCTCCTGCTGTTCTGCTAACATCCAGAGTGCCGCCCAGGGCAGTTGCATCATCGCCGTTTACAAAACCTGAATAGCTAACGGTCAAAGCGGGATCAGTTTCACCGTAAACCTTGCTTTGATCGTCCGCAGTTACCGTCAGGGCTGCTTCGGTTATTTCAAAATCCGCACTTGTAAAGTTGACCTTATAGTTAGGTCCTGCATCAAGGGTCCCAAGGTTAATTACATAGGTACCTGCATCTTCTCCTGGAACTCTTGAAAGAGCTCCAGTCAGAATCGAAATATCATCTCCTCCTTCAAAGCCTGTGGCAGTAAAGGTATAAACAGGATCCCCCTCTCCATACACCTTGCTCTGTCCTGCATCAACAGCTATATCCAACACTTTTGGAACTACAACAATTGTAACAGCGACATTCACCTGGGCATCATTTCCATTGACATCGCTTACCGTATAGGTGATATTATTGGCACCCTCATCAGTTCTGTCGAATAAAGTTTGGCTCAATACCTGGGACTGGATTCCACAGGCATCGGTAGAACCTTCATCAATCATAGCTGCAGTCAAGTCAACCGTTCCAAAGGCATCCACATTCAGCGTAATAGCTGATTTGGCCACAATGGTTGGTGCAACTTCATCACGGACCGTTGTGTAAGATTCCCAGGAACTGGTGTTCCCGGCTTCATCGGTAGCATTGAGGATAATCGAACCGGTACCGACATCCGAACAATCAAAGCTGTCTTGGCTTAATGCCAAGGTAATATTCGATTCAGAAGTAATATTGTCTGATACATTCAACAGGATATCGCTGGGGACCAAAGAGGCATTCCCGTTGGCATCCAGTTGGATGATAGGGTCTTCCACTGCTGCAAGTGGAGCGGTATCATCAATTACAATATCCAGGCGATTCGAATTAGCACTCTCATTTCCAGCCAGGTCAACGGCTTTAGCCACAAAGAATGTTAGACCCGTACCTAAGGCAGGTCCATAGGTATAAGACCAATTTCCAGATGCATCTACAGGAATTTCAACCTCGCCCAAATCAATATTAAATAAAACCAGGGTGGAGTTGGGCTCCGCTGTTCCTTGAATTGTAGGGGTCAAATCATTAGTAATATTATCCGAATCAGACACTCCAGAATCAGATGCAGGTGCCAGATCCGGTACACTTGGAATAGCTGGAGCCTGGGTATCAATAACTATATCCAATACACCAGATACTGCCCCGATATTCCCTGCCAAATCTGTAGCATAAGCGGTTAATTCATAAGTGCCATCTAAAAGAACAGTACCAGTATAACCAAACGTCCAGTTTCCTGCTCCATCAGCAGTCGTCGTTCCAATATTTCCAATACCTCCAATACTTAAGCTTACCATTGAACCTGGTTCTGAAGTACCACCAAATATCAGTGTATTATCGGAGGTGATATTGTCTGTATTACTGACTCCGGTATCATCTGTTATACCACCTTTGATTGGACTATCTGGAGACATGGTATCAATCGTTACACTCAAAGCAGAGGAAGCTATCCCTGTATTTCCAGCTAAATCAGTAACTATTGCAGTGATGTCATAAGTGCCATCGGCAATAGCACTTGCAGGGGTAAAAGTCCAGTGCCCCGCTCCGTCAGAGGTAGCTGAACCTAATTCTGTTGCATTGGCATAAAAAGTGACCGTAGCGTTTGGTTCTGTGAACCCGGTAAATGTCGGGGTATTGTCAGCGGTAATATTATCCGAATCGCTCAACCCAGTATCACTTGCTGGAGTCAAATCAGGAGCACTTGGTGCTGAAGGCGGGTTTTTATCCAAAACAGCAGAATTATCAGAGGTATTATTCCCATTATTTCCACCTGCATCCTGAAGATAAACTTCTACAGTCAAGAGTCCATCAACCAAAGAACTCACATCAACATTGACAACTTCGTTAAGATCAACTACTGCTTTACTACCGGTAACAGTGGCAGTATTGCCATCTCCACTACTGGAAATGGAATAAAATAAAGTGGTGCCTATTTCTGCATTAGAGACTGTAAAGAATGTATTTAAGGCCTCAGTAGAATTGATCAAATTATCATCCCAAGCCACTGTATATCCCGAAGGAGGGAAATCATCATTCAAAATCGTGACTGTAGCAATATCTGAAATATCCACAGCCAGACTGGTACCGGCTAAATTGGATTGAGAAACAGTTAAAGTTTCATCCACTTCCTGTACTAAATCAAGGGTTGGCGTCACAGTAAAGGTCTGGATTTCACCTGAGGTACCTGCAAAGGTTAAGGTTTGACCGGTCACGGCAGTGTAGTCATTGTCGGCAACAGTGGCCGTACCATCAGCAGTGCTTACATCTATTGTAAATCCACCTTGGACAGCATTGTCTAATGTGGCCGTTAAGGTTATTGCTCCATCATCTTCATTTCCGCTCACTTCTGCTATAGTAACTGCGGCTGCATCATCATTCAGAATTGTTCCTTCACCAGTAAAATCTCCAATTACTATTCCTGTCCCCGTCGGGTTAGACAGGGTAAGCGTAAGCGTCTCATCTAGCTCCACTGTTTCATCACCTGAAATACTTATATCTACAGTTTTACTCGTTTCTCCTTCTGCAAAACTTAGTGTGCCATTTGTTGCTGTATAATCAGATCCGGCTATCGCTGATCCATTGGATGTGGCATAATCAACTGTTGCGCCGCCTGCCGATGCAGGATTATCCAGACTTACAGTAAAGGTTAAGGTAGTATTCCCTGAATTTCCTTCTGCTATGCTTGCGTCGTCTACAGAGACAGAAACCTCAATTTCCTCGGTACTCAGTGCAATTCCATAAACGCCACCTGAGGAAGCATAAGGTATTATTTCCGCTTTACTAGTTCCGTCCAAATTTGCCATTCGGATTCCTGCTGCTCCATGATATACTTTACCTGCTTCCAAATCAAGATCCATTCCTAGCGAAGTTCCATAATTATATAGAATTTCAATGTTGGATCCATCCATATCGGCTCTTCCTAACTCATCATTATCCGTAAAATATAGTTTACCATTTAAAGCATCTGCCTGAACTGACCATGGAAAGCCTGTTTTCGAGACCACAACTTCTATATTCGTACCATCTAAATTTGATCTGAAAAATTTATCTGAATAATAACCACCCCAATATATTTTGTTGGTGTAATTGTCAACCCATACCCCAGTAGGAGCATCAGCTGATGCAACTACATCTTCCACATTGGAACCATCCAGGCTGGCTCTTGCAATTTTATGATTATTATATTGTGTCCAGTATATTTTGTTATTAACCAAATCTAATGCAATTCCAGTTGCTTCAGCTCCGGAAACGATGGTTTCTACATTGGATCCATCCAGATCCGCTTTCAAAATATCACCGCTGAGCTCATTGAAATATAGCTTCTGATTTTCGTGATCAATACGAATTCCAAAGTATGGACCTGTTGCAATTGTTTGTATATCCGAACCATCTAGCTTAGCAGATTGAATCTTTTCACGATTAGCCCAATAGATCCTGGTCGCTTTTTTGAAATCGTCATTGAAAATCAATCCTGTTCCTGTAGCATCTCCAAGCGCAATTCCTGTTCCGCTAGGATTGCTAAGAGTCAATGTAAATATTTCACTGGCCTCGACTTCAGCGTCTCCAGAAACAGGCACATCAATCGTCTTACTGGTTTCTCCAATTGCAAAATTCAAGGTTCCACTAACATCGGTATAATCCGATCCGGCTATCGCAGATCCATTGGAAGTGGCATAGTCAATTGTCGCACCTCCTGCTGGAGCCGGAGCATTTAAAGAAACTGTAAATTGAAGGTTGGTAGTGCCGGCATCACCTTCAGCCACCGAAACATCATCGACTGAAATTGAAATCTGCGGCTCTACATCTATGTTAATTGTACCAAGTGCCCCTCCTACTAGTCCATCAGACCCTGTTAAGTCAATACTTCCGGCATTATCTCCAATTACCCCTGGATTGCTGGTAAACTTAATAGAGGCTGGATCACTCAGGTAGGTATTTAAGTCTGAAATAGTACCTGATGTTTTCCATGATCCAGGAACAGTCTGGTTGACTGTGATACCAACTCCAGGATTAAATGAAAGGGTGCCTCCCAAAGCCAAATAGGAAATATCCAAAATATCATCAACTGCCGCATCTGGATCCCCAAAAGTAGTTCCTGACAGATCTATATTGCTTGCTACTCCCTCAACCACAGCAATATCCGTCGGAAGCCCTGTCATGAAAGGAGGATCACTAGCCAATTTACTTGCAGTAACCTCGACTGTAGCACCAGTATTATTGTAGATATCTGTCAGATCAACAGAAAGTGTAATTGTGCCATCGTTCATTCCACTCAGATCAATATTGGAAATGGTTTGATTGGCTGAAATTATCGTTCCTGATCCCGAAACACTACTTCCTCCAGCGGAGGACACAAATTGATAATTATAAGTCGTACCGATTTCGGCATTGGTGAAACTGAAACTGACATTGGATGAAGTGGATGGAGTAATCGGATCCTGATTAATTTCTACGGTATAATCCTTCGGTGCAGCCAAATCTTCATCCTTGATGGTCAAAGTCACCTGATCCGGGCTGCCTTTAATTCCATTGGTCGGAGCACCCATATCAATAATAATGGTCTCATCTCCTTCTTCTATTCCATCCAAAAGGGATTTCACCCGAATACTGTCCATGGTTTGTCCTGGAGATAGGGTAATCGTGGCACCAGTAGTTTCATAATCGGTTCCTTCAACCGCCGTTCCTGAAAAGCTTAAAGGGATAGTTATTGACGTTCCTACTACTGCATCAATTTTCCCCCTAACAAAAGCATAACCGCCACTTTCATCAGTAATAGGATTCCAATAATCCACTACTTCGAGCGAAACAGTTGGTGCGGTATCATCGTCAATAATTGTAAATGTTTGCTGTTGAACCCCATTTTCAACCCCATTCGTCACAGAATTAATATCAATGATGATGGTTTCATTCCCTTCATACACGGCATCTGGAAGATTGGTTAGATTTATGACGCCAGTAGTATTCCCGGGATTGATGGTAATTGAAGTTCCAGATACCGAATAATCCAACCCAGACCCAATTGCTGTACCGCTGAAACCTAAGTTCACCGTTACTGGAGCTCCAAAAATATTGGAAAGGGTGGCTTTGATTTCGGTTGTCGTGGTAATGGCTTCATTTTTTGACGTTGGAGTAAGGGAAAGTGTCACTGTTGGAACCGGATTGACATTTAGATTCGCAACATAATTCCCTGAACTATTAACCGTTCCATCATTCACCTCAAATTGAAATGAAGTATTGGTAGAGCCATTTTGAATGTATTGAAGATTCCCAGCATCCAGGTCGGCTTTACTGATTTGGTCATTGACACTGACTTCCTCTCCTGAATCATTTTTATTATTGTCATTAAGATCCAAAAACAAAATCCCTGAAGCAGGCAAAGATTCAATCAAAATATGACCAAGCGGATCACCGTCAAGGTCTGAATATCCAAACATTGATGTTGAAAAAGCATAAGTCAAATTCTCATAAGGGCCATTGGCAGCTGTAAAGCTGGAAGCAGTAGGCGGAGTATTTGTGATGATTTCTCCCCTAAATGCATCAATAAAAGTACCGAAGAAGTCATTCGAAGTAATACTAACTTCAGTGACTATAATGTTTGAAAAATTTAAGGTTGCAGATTCTGCCCAGCCTACAATTTGGGGAGAGCCAACCGCATTTGCTCCATGATATCCTTGGACTGTAACAGGATTACCTGTTTCATTATTTATAAAAATACTAGTGAAAATAAAAGGATTCCCATCTTGCCTTTTAATGATTACTCTTTCAGTCTTATCATCTACATTACTGGAATAAAGGTCAACCGATGGGGAATCCGCTTCTCCATTTCGGCCCGACCAATCGAAAACCCCTCCATCCCTATCCCCCCCAATAAAAATAAAATCAAACTGAACATCAGCTAGTTTTTTGGTGAAATTTGAAGAACGGACAATATTATTATCGTTAAAATTTTCTTCAAAAGACTGACCCAATAAAGATGGTATTGAAAACAGGAAAATTAATAAAGTGGAAATCCATTTTAAATGGTGATAAGAGTAAAATTTTTTCATGGAATTTAAATGTAAAATCAATAAGACGTCAGTTTTTTTGGACGCAGCCATATTCTGTGGAAGCCTATTTCAGCGCTTTTGGTAGTTTTACTGCAACACCATGGAAACCGCATGAAATAGCTTTTTGAAAGCTGAACCCAGCGTGGAATAACTCCATTTTTTTAACAAAAAATTGGAGAGCTTATTCGGAATTGAATCCATCAGTTTTTTCTAATTGTTGAATGTTTTCTTCTATCTCTCTTTCCTTTTTCTCAAAAAAACAGTAGACCAAAAATCCAACTACCACCAACAGTAAAATTGCCCACCAAAGGATTGATTTGCGTTTTGACATTTGAGAACAAGTTGAACTAAAGGGTTAAACATAGTTCCAAGCTTCCAAAAAATGACATTCTGGGGCGTTACAAAAGCGTTACAAACGAAAAAACAGGCCTTCAGGACTCAGAAACGAACTTTTCGAAAAATTGGGAAGCTGAAAAATCTTTGGGCAAATCCAGCTTTTTTCGGATTCTATACCAGGTCACACGAAGAGATGCCGGAGAAACCCCCAAGGCATTTGCGATTTGGCCTTTTGGAATTTCCAATTTGGTAAGAAGCAAAAAACGAAGTTCGGCTGGTGAAAGAGAAGGATATTTTTTTTGCATGTCTGCAATCAAACCAGGAAAAACTTTGGCAAATTGCTTCTGAAATGAGTCCCAGTCTACCTCTGTCAAAATAGTACTTTTCTTAAGCTCATCCAGTAATTTCTGCTGCACAGCTGTAGGCTGTGATTTTTCCAGCGACTGAATAATTCTAGAATTATCATTGATTTTATTGAGGTAGGTTTTCAGCTGGCTTCTGGCATTTTCCAATTGCAGATGCGTCTGCTCCAGCTCAACGGTCTTCAGCTTTCGTTCTGCTTTGTTTCGTCCATCCTGAATTTGATATACCACCAAAAAGACAACCAACAATAATATCAAGCCTCCAATAATAAAATTCCGGGTCATTTTATTTCTTTTCGCCTCGTCTTGTAGTTTTAGAATTTCCCTTTCCCTTTTGCTAGCCATTACTTCTTGATTTGCCCTCATTAGCTTGAGAGCACTGAATTTCTCACTAATTCTTTTTTGGAAAATAAGGGCAGAATCCAGGTAGGCAGTTGCCAGCTGGGGATGATTCATGGCTGCTTCCCATTTGCTCATGACAGGATATAGCTTTGCGAACCTATCCGTTTCTCCTGAGCGGTGGATATAATCTTCGGCCTTTGCAATATAACCCTTGGCTTTGGATAGATTTCCCTGCTGTACATAGAGGTCTGCCAAAGGAATACATGAGCCCACTGCCAAACCAAAATCTTTAAATTGTTCTGCTATCCGGATGTCGGTTTCTAAATAGGGAATTGCAGCATCAAATTCCCCTCTGATAAAATGGTTAAATCCCAAATTTCCGGAGGCTATCCCTACCCACTGTTCAGAAGTGGAATCTGCATGCACCAACAAGCGTTCAAAATAATAGTCTGAACTATCCAAATTGCCGATTTCACGGTAAGAAAGCCCCAGGTTATTGAATGAATGTCGATAAGCGTAGATATAAAATTCATCCAATGGTAGCTCCGCCACTCTTCGAAAATAGGAAATTGACTTATTATAATCTCCGAAAAAAAAGAAATCATTTCCGATTTGCTGGAGGAAGATGGCTTTGTCAGGAAATTCTTCAATGGTCATTTTACTGATCAGCTCATCTAGGAGAAGGTGCCAATGAATGGATTTTTGAAATTCCATATCCCCCCAATAAAATCCTGCGATGGCATTGGCAGCTCTACTGGCAATATATTGAAACCCTTTTGCTTTACTTTCCTTTTGAACCTGTATCAACAGATCCACCGTTCCCAATCCATTAGAGACTTTATAAAAAGCTTCCAACAGATCTGCTTCCATCAACAAGTTAGGATCCTTTTCTTTTATTGCTAGTTCACGCATCCCTGCTATTGTGTCAGCAAAAGCTTTGAAAGGAAGACCGCCGTCACTGGCACTAAGATATAAATCAGATAATATCTCCTTTTGCTCAATATGTGGTTTATGAAGCAACTTGGAATATTGGGCCTTGCCCTGAGTAGAAATCAGTACCAATAAAAGGGATACCAAAACAAAACCCTTCAATTGGGTTGATCGGATGAAAAACGCCAAAATTATTCTTTTAAAAATCCAACTCTTTATGAAAGGTGCAAGAAAATAAAAAATCCCGAATTTCCCTCACTTTTGCAATGGGTGCAATTGATTATTTTAATCCAAATTTCCGGCTCCACCTTTTCCACCCCCACTTCCCCCCTCAATGTTGTTAAGTTAGACACATATGGACACAGATAAACATGGATAATATTAGTAATAAAGATTTTCCTTATTACACCAGTAAACTCATTTCTCACAGCCTGTCCAGATTTATCGGGAGATTCCACAGATCTATCTGGCTGAAGACAGGTTTGCACGAAATAAAATATCGTTTCTTTGGATTTTCATGTTCTTACTGAAAGAATACCTTATTTACAATAAGCTACTGGTGTCTTTGCGGATATACAGATAAATCATTTATCTGCGGTTAATTTCTCTCTTAACTTAATAGCATTGCTGCCCCCCTTCTCCCTTACATCTTTCTACCATATACCTAGGGGATGTCTTGGGGATACGTTGCCTTCGGGTAAATTAATTCTTGGAAATGTTATATATTTCAACAATCTAACGACAACGATAAAATCCGTAAATGGGAATTGCAAATTCCCAGGATATTTAGGTGAAGTGATATACTTTGCCCAGTCGGAGGACTTCAATTTATGAGAGGTCCATACAATCATCAGTTATTCTCTTCCCATTAATAAATCATGGAACATAACTTTCTTTAGTTTTTCTTTCTGCGACTATCAACTTAATTCCATTTATAATTATAGTGTCCTTGGTTAAATCAAGATCCGTGTGTATTCCCCCTAATCCATAAATTTCATTTAGGTCATATACCACCTTCAAATTATGATTATCCACCCAATTAACAACTACCATTTCTGGTGGTACATTGAATGTCGTAAGTTCGTCATCATAATCCTCTTCTCTGAGGATAGATTTATACTGTCTGTAACCTCTAGCACCCACATCTAATGTATAATATACGACTGCAATTGAACTATCGGGTGAATACAATTTCTTGTTAATCTTTATCGCATTATTGTCTAGGTAATGAGGATTCCAATCAAAACGGCAACCTCTGGTTATTAAAACCCCTAAGATCATTAAAATCAAAGCCGTAAAGACAAAAGTCTTAATTTTAGCCTTTAAGTCCATATAATCCGTACCTAAAAAGGCCAATCTAAAAATTTGTTACCATATCTCTCTTTTCTTATTTAAAATCTCTTGCCATTTGTTTGATTCTGCGAATTCCCTAATTATGTTGTTTCGCCTTATTAAAAGGTCGGTCATGTACTTTTTTATTATAATTTTGTCTGCAAATACTCCTAAAATGCCTAGTGGAGATTTATAATCAAAACGGTCTGTCATTAAAGTTCCTTCATCTGTAGTTTTAAAAAAATGTTCATGTTTGAAGTATCTGAATATTCCATTTTCTTGCTCATCAATAAAGAAAGTTGGTCTTTCGAATTGCGATACTTTCGATGTAAGCGTTTGATAGATACCAAAATGTTTTGCTCTCCATGTTACCATTTCATTTAATTCAATTAACCCTGCAGTTCTTCCGGCAATTGCTTCCTCATTAGTATGTTCAGTCGATATTTTATGAAGATCAATACTTCTGGATAGATCAAAAACAATTTCAATGTCAGCTTTTATGTGGGTTTCAAGATTTATAACTGGCATGGAAATTTTATTTTTAATTTAAGATACGCTTAGGGCATTTTTTACCAATAGATAAACACATTACTGTCGGCAATAAACAAATCTAATGGACCATCCCTATCCTATCGCTTGGTCTTCAACCTATGTAATCCTTATCCCACACTTTTTATCAATTTTTCTATCCGCTGTCGAGCTTCCTGAATTGTCAGACCATGTTCCCATTCTTTGATTAGTTGGTGGTCAGCTTGATGAGGAATAATTTCAGGTCTGATTCCATTGCTTTTTGTTACAACATTAACATGAAGTCCAAGTGTACTTTCATTGTAATCCTCTATTTCATTGCTTATCATTCCAAAATATAATTTTCCCCCAATATTATCTTTAAATTCTGATTTGTAATCATTAAAACTCTTTTCGCTCAATGAAACCCAAATGCCATAATCTAAATCTTCACAAGCGTCATTGATTTGTATCCTTAGGTTTGTCCTAATAAACCGATCTACTTGTTCAGGGTGATTAATTATACAAAAGTCATCATTTATTTCTGCCAACTCTTGCTTGTCTTGCTCGCTTAGAATATTGTAATAATAGGGAAAGGGAAACCCAAAAGCAGGTAATTCCTGATGGACTATTCCGCAAATTGGACATTTAATATTTTTCTTTTTCCAGAGCATCTTAGATTACAATTGCGGATTATTAGTTTTATATGACCTTCATTTAGGAGAAAAAAGTTAATGTATTTGAATATAGCAATGACCTTAGGAATTCCGAGTAGACCTAAAGGTTGTCAAATTCGCTGTAATTCCGTTAACAAAAGTTGAGGGCGCATTATTTTTTAAATATACTTAATTGCTACTGCTGTGATACCATGCTCCTCAATGTTTTTTAGGTATAAAAAACAAAAAAGCCTTCAAAACACTCGTTTTAAAGACTTTTGGAGCGAATCACCTCCCTTTTTGTCGGAGTATTGCCCCTTTAACTTTGATAATTACTAATTGCCTAAAGACCTTAATAAATTTATTGAACCTCTATTATAAATTCATCTTTATAAACAGTCTACTTTTTGCTGACCTCAAGCAATTACAGTCCCATAAGCCTAAGCTCCTCTAAGAATTTCCCACCTACAATCCCAACACTAATTGTCTTTATAAAAAAAATTGGGTAAGTACTAGTAGTAAATGGGGAAGTGGTTTTGGGATCAAGAAAACATGAAAAGATATCACAATGCTGCAATCAAATTCAAGCAATTCTATAACATAAACACTAATCCTAAATAAGAGTAACATTAAGAATTTAAATTCCCTGAAACCTTAAAACCACTTACCCCATTATATTTGACATCAATTATTCTCGTTAAAATTAAATTTCTACAATGACTGATTTAATTTACTTTTCAATCCACATACAAGGATTGCCGAGGATCACCTATGACAACTTCAAAGGGAGAGGCAGGCAATCCCCTTTCATTGATCAAATTGGCCTCTGTTGGATTATTTGCCCAGGCATAACAAACCTTATTGGGTTGTATAATACCCGAGCAATCCAAAATAACTTTCTTACTTTCAATCTTAGCATTTACCCACTGGTATTTTTGTCCCTTTCCTGCTACTGCGAACCCTTTGAGTTGTTTACCATCTTTTGTATGTATTCCTTTCCCTATCTCATTGAATCTAAGAATTATTTTACTTCCCTTCACTTTTACCTGTTTTAAAGCAGGGCCCGAAAAGGGACCATCTTTTTCACCATAGGCTACTTTAAAAGCCTGTAAGGCCAATCTTTCCCCTACTGTCTTTTTATCCAATGGATGGATATCATTGGCTTCACCCACATCTATGGTCACTGCCATTCCCGTATGGGGAACCTTTAAGGTCTGTCTTTGGGCTTCCCTCAGCTCAGGCCAGTTTCCTGAATGTGGGTCATCCGTAGGAGCCATAAAATTAGGAAGTTGTACAAACAGAAAAGGTAAATCTGGTATCCCCCAGGATTTCCTCCAGCCTTCAATCAAAGAAACCATTTGATCCTCATATTTATGAGGCTGACCAGCATTGGATTCCCCTTGGTACCAAAGCACTCCCTTTGCTGTAAATTCTTGTAAAGGAGCTATCATAGCATTATAGAGTCCTAAAGGCTTAAATCTAATAAAAGTCTGTCCTGGCATAGGTGGCATAACTGCCCCTTGCTTGTAGCTCCAGTCATTTTTCAAGTCGATGATCTCCTCTCCCACTTCCAGTTGGTAGGGCTTATCCTTGACAAAGCCTCCTCTGCCCCGCTCATTGATCACTCGGACCACCAAAATATTCTTTCCAGGTTTCAAAACTCCTCTAGGAACCTTATATCTTCTGGGAGGGTACTGATAAGCAGTAGTCCCCACTAATTCGCCATTGATATATGTCGAATCACTGTCCACTATGGTTCCCAAAAGTAACTTTGCCTCTAAATCTCCTACATTTTCCGGCTCCAGAAAAAATTCCTTGCGGAACCAATACACCCCATTTTCGGGACGTTTCCCATTTTCTACCGGAAACATATCCAATCGCTTCATTTCGTTCCACTTTTCTGGATGGTATTTAGCATCAAGCCAAGTCAGGGCCTGATCCGCATACCCCTTATCTTTTTTCCTTACTTCAAGATGCCAATTCCGCATATTGTCCCGGTCCTGAGTTTCTATCTCTTTGATCAGATTTGGGTTTTGAAAACGAACGGCTTCCTCGTAATCCTCAGGAAAACGTTTAAGCTCATTCTCCCTGATCCATGATTGAATCGGTGAGCCTCCCACACTGGCATTGACCAAGCCTATTGGAATCCCATATTTCCGGTGAACTTTTTGTGCAAAAAAGTAAGCCACAGCAGAAAACTGTTTGATATTTTCCTGATCCGCAGCGACCCAATTCCCTCCCTTTAAATCGAGTTGGGGAGTAGAAAAATCATAGGCATCCGGCACATCAAAATAACGTATTTTAGGATTGTTCGCATTTTTTATTTCATCGGGAAACATCGGAGCTACCCTTGCCATGGTCTGCTCCATATTTGATTGCCCTGAGCAAATCCACACATCCCCCAGCCAGATATCCTTCAATGAAATAACACTAGCATTTCCGGAAATTTCCATCACATAGGGCCCTCCTGCCTTCATCGCCGGAAAAACCGCTTCCCATTTTCCATCACCACTAGACGTAACAGCCTTGCTTTTTCCTTCGAAATCCACTTTCACCACCTCTCCGGCATCTGCCCAACCCCAAATACGGATTTCTTGATCCCTTTGTAGGACCATTCCATCACTAATCAAATGTGGCAACTTCACCTCCGCAAATCCCCATTGAACTTTAAGGACCAATATTATAATTAGACAAACAACTGAACTTCTATTCAAACAGATTTTCATCTCCTTTATTGATTAGTTATTCTAAAAAAACTTTCCTCTGGTCCTAAATAACTATCTTTAAGCCCCCCAGTGTCCACCACTATTTTTTGGAACACTACGCCAGGGTCCACCAACCATATCTTTATTTGGTGCTTTCCAGGCTGATTGATATGGTGCTTACTGCTTTTGATATTGATACTCTCGCCGACCCATTTGTCCCAAGTTCCAGGTTTTTCATCCTGATGCATGGAGATGATCTGCGGTTCCTCCCCATCAATGGAAACTCCAAACCTTAGCCCCTCTACTGTATTTTTATAATTCAAGGTTGGCGACAGATAAGTGTGGATAGTAATTTCACCTGAAGATGTAAAATAAGCATCAAATGAAATATGGTGCTTGAGATCATTTGTATTCTGAGTTTCATAGGCCACTGGAAAAGCTGTAACCGCAGAACCGGTTTTACCCAAACCAGGAATAATCTGCCAACTCACCGGCGTGATCTCTTCTTTCGAAGTAAAATGATCTGCTTCCATCGATATATAACCGTTGCTCTCCACAAACCCCGTAAAGTCTTCAGGCACTTCAAAACGGTTAACAGGAACCTGTATTACCACTTTTTCTTTGCCAGACCTGATACTCAACTCTCCTTCCGTTGTTCCATAAGGAAGTTTTTCCCAATCTACCTTTATGGTCAACTTCTCTTGCTCATTAAGGCTACCATTGGCCTTATCCAGTATAAGCCAATTGGGCTTCTTTTGGACCTCAAATTGGATAGGTGATTTACCACGATTAAAAAGCACAATATGATTGTCATTAGTTTGGTAGGGACTCATATCTTCCAACACTAATTTCTTGTCTTGCGGATAAAACATCCTTCCTTCTGATAAAGCGACCCCTAAACCTCCCGATACAGGCAATTCTATGCGTTTTACTTCCGGCATGACATTGGCTTTTGGCTCTTGCCAATAAGTATAGCCAATATGGTTCTGGTCCATCATATGATTCCATTTACCATCCGAAAGTTCCTCGTTATAGTAGCGAGTTAATTCCGCATCGCGAGCAAACAGCTCTTCCACCTTTTTCGCCATATCATTGGTCAGGGCACGGCCCTGTTGAGCATAAAGCTGGTTTTTAGCCACTTCCAAATACATCTCATGTAAATTGGAACAGGCTAGAACTGGAAACAAAACCAATTGATAATAAGCAGGTTTGTATTGTGCTTCCAATTCCTCATAAATAGTGTGAGCTTTACTGACTAAAACCTTATAATCTGCTATTACCCTTTCGGCTTCTTGGTAATGGCTAAGGCTGTAGGTGTACTGATCAAGCATTTCTGGCGTCCTCCTGCCATTGTACTTTGTATATAGGTCCAGAATCCCGGCAATTTCTTTACTGTATTTCTCTCCAAACTGCTTTCTCGCCCATTCCTTGGTATATTCGGGTAGTCTTTCTGCCGGCCACAAGTTGGGATTCCAGGCATAATCCAAAAAGAAGCTAATGGGTAGTTCCATTGGTTTGATATCCCCCACATTGACAATCCATATTTTATCCACTCCATGTTTATAGGTCAGGTGCATTTGTTCCCAAATTCGCGGAATAGGATTGGTATTGAGCCACTTGTAATTCCTGGGGCCGCCTACGTAGTCAAAGTGATAATACATACCATAACCACCGGAATGCTGTTTTTCACCAATTTTCGGCAGCTTCCGGACATTACCCCAGTTATCATCGCAAAGTAACAAGGTCACATCATCTGGTACCCGCATACCCTTGTCATAATATTCCTGTACTTCTTTGTATAAGGCCCAAACCTGAGGTGTCTTATGTGCTGGCTTTCCGGTGACCTCTGCAATGATCTCACGCTGGTCCTCAACTATCTTTTCCAGTAAAGCCACATTACTTTCCTCACTCATCGCCTCGTCACCATCTCCACGCATCCCAATCGTCACCAAACTTTCGAGGCTTCCCATCCGCTCTATACCTTCTTTCCAAAACTGCCTTAATTTCTTATCATTCTTGGTATAATCCCATTCACCTTCTCCATGTTTGGCCCAATCCACATGGGCACGCATCAAAGGCTCATGGTGGGAAGTACCGATAACCACACCATATTTATCTGCGAGTACTGGATTAAGAGGATCATCTTCATATAAGGATCGCCCCCACATGGCCGGCCAAAGAAAATTGCCCTTCAACCTTAAAATCAATTCATAGACCTTTTCGTAGAACCTATGGTTAAATCCACCGAATTTCTCATGGGCCCATCCACTTAAAGCTGGTGCTTCATCGTTGATAAAAATACCTCTGTACTTTACCGCCGGACTTCCCAAACTATACCTTCCCTTTTTGATAAAAATAAACTTGTTTTGCTCTATGTGGACATCTGCCCACCAGTTCCAAGGACTGACACCTATTTGTTGTGACATCTCATAAACACCAAAAATTGTCCCCCGCTTATCACTCCCTGCAATCACCAAAGCTTCCTCTAAGCCCGGAAATGGATCTTGAATGGTCTGAATGACAAAGTTTTCCCATTTACCACCTACATCGCTAATGTCTAATTTATGGCTTTCAATCAATTCATTGATTAAACTACTTTCCCCAATGGTACCGATAATTACAATTCGGGACCGTTCTCCTTCTAATTTATCCAATAATTTTGGAGAGGCTCCGCTAACTGCTTGAATATCTTTTAAAAAATTATCAGTCGCTATTTTCACACCTTCATCAGCTTCACTATCCAACAAAATAGCAGAAGGACCATTTGTACCAACCAATTCAAAACCAAAATCATTTGATTCAAAACTAACTATCTCCTCCAATTGTCTTGCCTTCAAAGAAGGTATGGCAAGTAAAAGTCCAAACCAAATGAACAAAATTGACCTTTTATTAAATACAAGCATATATTTTTATTCAATCATCATTTAAAATCCTGGAAAATGACATGCTATTCATCTTTTCTTGAAGAAAAAATCAGGAGAGAAACTCTCCTGATTTTCTGTTATGTATAACCCTATTTTAACCCAAACCTTTCTATGGTTCAGTGTTAATGTTTTTAATCCAATGGATATTAATTCTTTTTAGTTGCTAATTAAATCACCTATTGCTTAGCTACTAATTCCTTTATTTTTTGTTTCTCTATTCACTGGCTGACCTCATATGGTTTGCAAGTGGCAAACCCCATGTAAAACCTCCCACAAACCATTATGAGGACCCAGTATTTTATGATCCATTATTTTTTAATAGGATCAATCATTTCTATACTACCATCTTCCAAATGACGAAGCGGGCTCATCTTGACATTCCTTAAATAATTCTTATTTGATAGTTCCGTGTCATGATAGAAAATATACCACTGTCCCTCATACTCAACAATGGAATGATGATTGGTCCATCCTTGTACTGGATTCAATATTACCCCTTGGTATGTAAAAGGACCGTATGGATTATTTCCCGTGGCATAAACGATCTTATGTGTATCGCCCGTTGAATAAGAGAAATAGTAAGTTCCTTTATATTTATGCATCCAAGAGGCTTCGAAAAATCTCCTTTCATGATCCCCAGCTGTTATAGGATTTCCTGACTTATCTAAAATGACAATATCTCTCGGAGCCTCATTAAATTGCAACATATCATCGCTTAGCATGGCCACTTTTGGTGCAATAGCAGGCTCATCATCTTCGGGTTCATCATCATATGGACTATCCCCTGTTGAAACATATTCACCAGTTCTCCATTTTTGCAATTGACCGCCCCAAATTCCTCCCCAATAGATATAATATTGACCATCATCATCCTGAAAAACAGACGGGTCCATACTAAAGCTACCCTTCATCGGAGCCTCCTCAGGCAGGAATGGACCTGCTGGATCATCTGAAACAGCAACTCCTAATCTGAATAAATCCTCATGGTCCTTAGCAGGAAAATAGAGGTAATATTTTCCGTCTTTTTCTGCTGCATCCGGTGCCCACATCTGCCTCTTAGCCCACTTCACATCACTGACATCCAAAACCTTACCGTGATTAACCACCTGACCATTCACACTATCCAAGGAAAAGACAAAATAATCCTTCATATTATATTGTGCCCCGGAATCATCTTCCTCCACTTTAGATTCCACATCATGAGAAGGATATATATAAATATCACCATCAAAAACATGAGCTGAAGGATCTGCAGTGTAAATTTCCTTGATCAAGGGCGGGTTTAGAAACTTAACACTTTCCTCAGTCTCTGAAATAAACTCCTTTTTTGTCTCAACTGAATTTCCACTTCCACATCCAGAAACAATGCCTCCTGCAATGACAACAAGCGTGATTAATATTGGATATCTCATGATTCCTTTAATTGGTTTATAGGTTTGATATAATAGTCCGTATTCGATATATTCAAATTGATCAAAGCATTGCTTCATCTTGATCTTTGAGAATTTTAATTTGTTTTATCACTTCCTCCTTTATGGAGTAATCGTTTTCAAATACTAAGGGATAAGCAGTCCTGCCTCTGATGGGCCAATTATTTAACCAGCTATCCTGGTCACGTATTCCCCAGAAGGTCACCCTGGATATTGCCCACCTGTATTTTTGGAACAATTGGAAAAGTTCTAAATAACGTTGGGCCAATTTTTCCTTGATTTCCTCAGGAATCCCATTTTTCAAGGGATCATATTGTGGTTCATAATCAAAATTATCATCGATATCAGCACCACGCCTATTGGTGGGATTAGGCAATACATCAATATCCAACTCAGTAATCATTACTTTTAAGCCCTGATCCGCTATCTTTTTTATGGATGCTTCAATTTGCTCTAATGTTGGGGTTTCAAGCCCATAATGCCCTTGCATTCCTACCCCGTCTATAGGCACACCTTCCGTCTTCATTTGTTTCACTAGGCCTATCACTGCATCTATCTTTCGAGGTTTCCAAAGATTATAATCATTATAGTATAGTTCAGCCTCCGCGTCTACTTCCTTGGTCTTTCTAAAAGCCATTTTGATAAAATCTTTACCAATTGTCTTATACCAATTAGACTTGCGGTATTCTCCATCATCTGTAAAAGCTTCATTCACGACATCCCAGCCATGTATTCTACCCTTATATCTTCCCACTACAGTTTCTATATGCCCTTCCATACGCTTGGCCAGGGCATTCCTGTCCAGCAATTCTCCATCAGAATTTCTAAATACCCATGAAGGCGTTTGATTATGCCAGACCAGTGTATGTCCTACAGTAAACATATTAAGCTGTTCTCCTAACTCAACATATCGATCTGCGGATTCAAAAAAATAATCATTAGGTCTTGGGTGAACTGATTGCCACTTCAATAAATTTTCGGGACTGATACTGTTAAAATGCTTAGACAGTACTTGCTTCACCTTATTATTATCGACATTAATGTTCCGTAAACTCAATGCCGATCCTATATAAAAATCATCTGTAAATACCTCCTTGAAGCCAAGTTGGTCATTTGTGCTAAAGCCACTCAATAAAATAAATATTAAACCGACTAAAGAACTTCTTTTCAATAAAGCACTCATCATATGTAATACACGATTATTATTGGGTTATCATTGATCTATCCAAACAAAACACTTTTTTATCATCTGGATACAAAACAAACTTAAACCAAACAAAATCAATTTAAAAGTATCACAAACACATACAACAAACTGTAAATCAACAGTTTAAATAAAATCACTCGCTTAAATATCAAACAGTTTAAAACTACTGCCCCTTATAAAAACTTAGCTCATATTACCTATAAATGAACTTTTGGTGAAAATTACTAAACAATATAGTTAAGAAGCATTGACATCAATTGCGCTTTAAACAAAACACTGATTATCAACATATTAAAAACAAAATTATACTAAAACCCCATTTATATTTCGCTTAAAGAAAATGATAAGCCTTTAATTACCGACATTAACTGCGCATATTTTTAAAAGCTATGGACCTTTATTTTTTATTTGTATATTCAACACTTTATTACTAACCCAAATAATCTTCATAGTAAAATGAGTCGCTTTTATTTTATTATTAGTCTACTTCTATATCAAATATTTTCTTTTCAAGATTTATATGGGAAGCAAACTGAAAAAGATGATAATATATTCTATATAGAAGAGGCTAAAGACTATGCAAATATCATTGAATACATGGATTATTACGTTGATCCTTCATCGCAACTTGGCATCCAGGATATTTCATCTCCAGAATACATTAATAAGTTTGAGCCAGTTTCTGATATTCATGTTGTTTATGAAGCGCTTGACCAAAACATTTGGTTAAGACTGAAAATCAAGAATTTAGAAAACATCCATAATCATTCATGGTATTTTGAATCTTGGGGTTTTGACATCAACCAATTCACTTATTATTTTCCCAATCCTGACGGTAGTTTTACTGCTAATACCTCAGGATATGATTTTCCATTTTACCAAAGGAATATCAAACACAAAAACTTTAATTACCTCCTTGACATTAGGCCTGGAGAGCAAAAGACATACTATTTTAAGGTAAAGAGAAGCTATCCGCTTGCCTTTAATCTGCATTTGCGTACCAATGAAAAATTCATTGCACACACCCTCAACGAATATTATTTCTTGGGTATATATTATGGTGTATTAACACTCATTTTGGTCTTCAATCTATATCTAGTATACAAGTTAAGAGACACTTTATACCTCTACTTTGCCGGTTTGATACTGGCCTGTATTTGGTTTTCTTTTGGTAGGGATGGCTTAGGCTTTCAATATTTATGGCCAAATCATCCTGAATTTAATTTTCTGACCCAAGGAAATATCACGCAGGTGGCAGTGGTCATAGCCACTTTACTATTTTCCAACAGGTTTGTACAAAAATACAATACAAGTAACTTGATGTTTCGTGCAACCATCATTGCAATTATTCTTAAATGCATCCTATTTTTTGTCCAGGACACACTATTTCATATAGAAGGTCGAACTTATATAGGCCTGACCATATCTATTATGCTGGTCCCCTTTTCTATTGGTCTTACACTTTTATTGAAATCTAAGATCTATTCTTGGTCCTATATTTTCGCCTATGCCTGCTTATTTTTGGTCATCATTAATAGTCATACCATCGCCTTTGCATTATTTGATGACCAAGTGATCAACTGGTATTTTGTACATCCGGTAATATTTCTGGAAGTGGTCCTATTTTCCCTTTCTATTTTCAACCAAATAAAATTTCTTCAGGAACAATACAAAACAGTCAGTGAGGAAAAGACAATGGCTTTGGAGGAGAAAAATCGCCTAGCGGATGAACTCAACAATAAACTCCAGCAAAAGGTAAAAGAAAGGACGGAAAAGATTGAAAATATGGCAAAGGATTTGGCAAGCAAAAATGTACAGCTTCAAACAACCAACCTAAAACTGCAAGAACTCAATACCCATGTCAACCAGATCAACGATTACCTTAGAAAAAACAATGAACAACTTCGGACCAATATGGAGGAAGTCACAAAAAACCTTGCACTGATGAAGGGCTTGGATTTTGAAAGTTTCAAAAATGTTTTTCCTGACAAGGATAGTTGCCTACAGTTTTTGTCTGAACTTAAATGGAAGGATAAATATATTTGTAAAAAATGTGGGTATAATAAATACGCCAAAGCGGCTAACCATGGCAGGAGATGTAAAAACTGCAATTATTTGGAATCACCAACGGTGGAAACCCTATTTCACAAATTAAAATTCCCAATAGAAAAAGCCTTCTATATATTATACCTATCCAACAGAAAGGATGTGGATCTTACCCTCAATGAACTTTCTGAGATCTTGGACCTGCGGAGAGAGACCTGCTGGGCA
Source organism: Echinicola salinicaeni (assembly GCF_014280965.1). GTDB lineage: Bacteria > Bacteroidota > Bacteroidia > Cytophagales > Cyclobacteriaceae > Echinicola > Echinicola salinicaeni. Next base: position 499,258 of record NZ_JACODZ010000004.1, on the reverse strand, counting down.
TTCAAGAACAAAATAACCCAAGCTATGGAAAAAGTCGGGCACAATAAAGACCTGAGCGGATGGGAAAACTTAGTATTGGTCCATTTGGAATAAAAAATATTATGATTATCCGTTTTAACACCAGTAAACTTATTTCTCACAGCCTGTCCCGATTTATCGGGAGATTCCACGGATCTACACAGATTTAAATTAGTATTTCTTAGAGATATGTATTCTCTTAATAGGGAATGTTTTGAATGGTAAAACTTACTGGTGCAATTGCGGATATGCATAAAAAATGTTTCTCAAAAGCGCTTAATTTAAAGCCAACCTTTCTCAATTTGAATGAGAAAAACCATTGTCCCTCCTTATTAATGGGACAATGGTTTTTATTTTAACCATAAGGGATCATTCCTACATTGCCTACTGCTAATATCACAAACTTTAAACAATTAAAGATCAACTAGCTCCTGACTTCCCTTGACCTGAAATTCACCTTTTACCACCATGGTAGTTTCTGCATCCAAATCACCCTCAAATCCTGGCTGCTTTCCTCCCACATGCACCGTAAAACGCCCCTCTTCAATGGCCCTTTTAGATTGGGTATTGATCATGGAAAGCTGTCTGGGGGATAAGGTAAAACGCATTTCTTTACTTTCTCCCGGTTTCAGGTGTATCCGTTCAAAAGCTTCCAGTTGCCGAATTGGTCGCAAAGTAGAGGCTTCTTGGTCTGTTAGGTATAACTGGACTACCTCATCACCTGCGCTGTCCCCGGTATTGGTCACTTTCACACTTACGGATACAGTTTCTCCAGCTTTTACATGAGTAGGAATTGTCAGCTCGGTATATTCAAATTGGGTATAACTGAGCCCGTAGCCAAATGGATAAAGCGGAGTACCTTCAAAATAACGGTAGGTCCTGCCTTTCATATCATAATCTTCAAATGGTGGCAAATCCTCCACCGATTGGTAGTAGGTGATTGGCAGCCTGCCCGCAGGATTATAGTCTCCAAAGACCACATCTGCAAGCGCATTACCACCTTCTTCTCCTGGATAACCAGCACTGATAATGGCATCAACATTTTCCTTGGCCCAGTTGATGGCCATGGCACTTCCTGCATTCAGCACCAAAATGACTGGCTTGCCGATGGCTTTTACCGCCTTCAGCAAAGCTTCCTGCTGTGCCGGCAAAGTGATCGCGGTACGGTCTCCTCCATCAAATCCCGGAGTGACCACATCCATGCTTTCCCCTTCCAGCCTTTGGGACAATCCCAGCACCACCACGGCCAAGTCCGCACTTTTGGCCAGTGCAACCGCCTCATCTATCTTGCTTACATCTGGCCTTGCCCACAGCATTTGGGCGATAGCATTGGTCTCATCGCTGAAGAAAGTAACTTCCACCTTATACCTTTTCCCTGCTTCCATGGAAACAATATCGGTGGCATATCTTCCCCGGTGAATGGTACCCGACCCATTGGATATTTCTTTCCCGTCAATACGTATTTTCATACCTCTTTTTGAAAACACACCGAATTCATAACGTCCACTTGCCGGAGGAACCAGATAACCCTCCCATTTTACAGAGAAATTATCGATCAGCTCTTTGGAGATGGGCTGGTGCTCCCAGGAAAAATCAATTTGGTCATCTATCCGCTCCAAGACCGGCTCACCTTCCCAGTTTAGGTTATTATAATAAGATGCTTTAAGCCCCTGACGTCCATCTTCCGTTTCAAAATAAGCAGAAGGTACAGGCTTCAGGTTATAAAACCCTTCTGCAGGATGTACACCTTCTGAATACACTACTTCAGCCTTTGGGCCCACCTTGTGCTTTATTCCCTCCAGAAAAGTGACCGGCTTTTTGGGTATGCCATGATAGTTACCCAAAAGCGATTCTACATTATCTGCATTGGGACCAATTACAGCTATCTTTTTGATCTGATCTACCGAAAGGGGCAGTAAATCATCCTGATTTTTCAGCAGCACCATGCTTTTTTGGGCTGCCTGTCTTGCCAAAGTATTATGGGCCTCGGAGCAGACGATTCCGAAAGGAATTTGGGCAAAAGAAACCGCTTCCTCCGGATCAAACATTCCCAATTTGAACCTGGCCAAAAACAATCGCTTTACCGCAACATCAATCTCTTCCTCGCTTACCAAACCTTGCGCCACGGCATCAGTAAGGTGAACATAATAATTTCCACAATTCAAATCGCAACCACCAGAAACACCAATTGCCGCAGCTTCCGCTGCTGTCGAGGCAATCTTATGGCCTGTATGAATATCTTGGATAGCACCACAGTCCGAAACCACATAACCTTCAAAGCCCCACTGCTCCCTTAACACTTGATTTAATAAAAAGTCATGCCCACTACACGATTCACCCCTAAATCTATTGTACGCCCCCATGATTGAATATACCTTTGCCTCTTTGACCGTTTTGCGGAATGCTGGAAGATAGGTTTCATAGAGGTCCCTATCACTCACATCCACATCGAAAGAATGTCGAAGCGGCTCAGGACCGGAATGGACTGCAAAGTGTTTGGAAGTCGCAATGGTCTTCAAGTATTTCCCATCGTGATCTTGCAAGCCCTCTATAAATTGGGAAGCCAGCTCTCCGGTGAGATAAGGATCTTCGCCGTAAGTTTCATGGCCTCTTCCCCATCTTGGATCCCGAAATATATTGATATTTGGTGACCAAAAATCCAGTCCGGTATAAATCCCCCTTTTGCCATTTCTGATAAACTCGTGGTGCTTGGCCCTGGCCTCATCGGAAATCACTGTGCCTATTTCCTTCATAAGGCCTTTATCAAAAGAAGCCGCAACGGAAATGGACTGGGGGAATACGGTGGCATATCCTGCCCTAGCCACACCATGTAGACATTCATTCCACCAATTGTACTCAGGCACCTTTAGACGGGAAATGGCCGGAGAGGCATTCATCATTTGACTTACCTTCTCCTCCAAGGTCATCTGATCCACCAAAATATCTACCCGCTCTTCGAAGTTTTTATCCGTGTCCAAAAAGGAAAAATCAGGACCACTTTCTTGAGCATGGCTCCCCATATTTCCAGTCATTAAATATAACAGAAAGCCTAGTCCCCAATATTTTAACCCCATGGCACTAAAGCTAAATCCTAATTTGTGTATTGAAGGTATTTCTAAAGATTTTACTTTCATCATTAAGTTATTTTGGTGGTATCAATTATCCTTTTTTTCATCTAATGTAATGCTAAAGCTGAATTGACAATTTCCCTTGTCAAGTGATTTAGAACTATCTTTCTTTGCGCCTTATCGAGAACATTTAACCTGAACTCAGTAACAGGGGGAGCATCAGTAGTTTTGCACCAAGTCCTGCACTTCAAAATACACCGGTTTGGGTTGTAAGTTTTCGTCCAGCAAAAACGGAAAAGCCTTACGCCCCGGTTTGTCCAGCCAGGTCCCATCATCTCCAATTCCCCAAAACGTCACTCCTGAAATGATATCGCTGTAATCCAGCAAGACCTGAAAAATCATTCGGTACGCTTGCTTTTGTCTAATGGAAAATGCTTCCGTGTAGGTCTCAGAGCCAGTCTCGTCTCCTGACAAATATACCGATACGTCCAATTCCGTAATCTGAATTTCAACCCCCAACTGTTTGTACAAATCCAATGTGGTACGGATGTCTTCCTCAGAAGTTCCTACAAACCAGTGCCCTTGCATCCCAATACCATCGATAGGGATATCATTCTCTTTTAGCCTTTTAACCAATTCAAATATCTTGTCCCTTTTCCAGCCAAAAATAGAGTTGTAATCGTTGTAAAACAGTTTGGCATCTGGATCGGCCCTGTGGGCATATACAAAAGCTGAATCAATATACGACTCTCCTATCATTTGATACCAGGGAGAATCTTCCCGGTAAAAGATAAGCCCATCAGGATCCCAATCGTAAAGGGCTTCATTCACCACATCCCAGGCATATACATCTCCTTTGTACCTGGATACTACGGTATTGATATGTTCTTCGAGTTGGTCCAAGGCAATTTCCTTGGGTAAAAGTTCTCCATCTTCATCATAAAACATCCAGTCCGCAGTCTGAGAGTGCCAGGTCAGACAGTGTCCCCTAACCTTAATATTGTGCTCTTTGGCAAACTGCACTATTTTATCGGCATTGTTCCAAGTAAATTCTCCCTTATTTCGCTGCAATTGATCCGGCTTCATAACGTTCTCCGCTGTCACACTGGAAAAATGTTCCAGCAGTGCCTTCCCATGTAACGTATTGGGATCCGCATGCTGAGGTGTGATCGCTGCTCCAATAGGGAAATAGTCTTTGAACAACTCCTTTAGTGGAACAGCCTTTACTTCTTCATTTGGGGGCTCTTTACCGTCATTGGAATCCGGCTTACCGTCCAAGTCCGGTTGCATCTCATCAGAGGGGTTACAACTGAAAATAAATAGACTTAAAGCAATAAAAGCCCAAAAATTTAGTCCAAGTTTTTTCATTAAATAGGTTTGTTTTGAGTTTAGGGTAATAAATTGATATTAAAATGAACTAGAGAAATATGGAATGCTTTTTTTAACCTTTTGCGCAATTCAAAGCTCTTCTCTCTTTTCCAGTCAAAATTAAAATTGTACTCACAGTAAATCAGTTTGGCATCTGAATTAGCCATGAACACATATTTATCTTTCTTACTTTGACATTACTGGAGTTATTTGTTCTTCCAGTTGACCAAAACCAACTTTCTTGTACAATATCACTCCCTCTTCAGCATAAAGCATCCCATCCCGAGTCTAAACATGCCAAATGTCCAATATTAGGGAATTAGGAGTAGCCTTTCTTCCTTCTCCGCTCTCCAGTTCTTACCTGTCATCCCCCACCAGAAACTCATTCACATCTAACCAATGTATAAAAGCCTCAAACCATCGGTTACTGGTACGATCGGGATTGCCCAATCCGAAACCATGACCTCCATTTTGGTAAAGGTGAAACTCTACCGGTATACCAGCTTCGTACCAAGAGCGTATCACCCCAAATTGTCCATGAAAAAGAAAATCATCACTGGCAATTACGTTGAACATAGGAGGTGCATCCTTTGGTACCTCCACTTCTCCCATACCTCCATAAACCGGACCGATAAAGGCCAAATCCATGGTCTCTGAATTGAGTGTACAATGCATGGTAAGTCCAGCACCTGCCGAAAAGCCAATCATGCCTATCCTGTCTGTATCTACTCCCCACTCTTCGGCACGCTCAACAATCATGGCATAGGCGGCTTCTGCATCTTCGAGTTGATCGGACAGGTTCCTGCGAGGTCGTCTAGGGGCTTTTCCTTCTTGTGTCGCTTTGGATGCTTCGTCAAAGGTCCTGTTCATGGAATTGCTAAAATCTTCCAAAGATTCGGGGGTCGGATGCAGCCTGTATTTGAGTACAAATGCCGTGATTCCCTGCTCAGCTAGCGCTTCTGCAACTTCCCAACCCTCGTTACCCATTGAAAGCCATCTAAACCCTCCGCCAGGCGCTACGATCACTGTAGTACCGTTAGCCTTACCGGGTTCTGGGAAGAAAGGGGTCAGGGTAGCGGTACTGATATTTCTGGCCATTGGGTCGCCCCATTGACGAAACCAGGTCTCCGGAGAAGGTTGACCTTCCACACCTCCTGTACCCAGTGGGATGGCATTGGGTTCCTCGGGGTTGTCAATTGGATACATGGTCCCATCCTGTGCCATTGTAGCTTGGGCACAAAAGAATAATACACCTGCAAATGCGGTTTTAGCGAGGGTTTTCATTACATACAACATCATCAAGTTATTTAAATAGGTTAAAGTTAATCGATTGTCTCATTGGACGAGACCTCATATTAGCCACGGTCCTCCAAGTACCATTAGAGCAGAGCTACTTGACCTAATTCTTCGGTATTTTCAACTCAGGATATAGTCATTAAAGAAGTGAGGACATAAAGTCCCCACCTCTTAAGGTTGGTGGTTTAAAAAGGTATTTCATGGTTTGGAGTTAATGGATTTTTAAATCTGTCTACTCCGTTGGATATGCATCATTGGCTTTGGTAGCATAAAGACCAATCAAATTGCCTGTAAACCCACCAGCTACATTCGTGGAAAGGATATCGCCGGACACTGTACCTCCCAGATTTTGGAAATCAGTTCCGTTAGTGGAATAGCTGAACTGAAATTCATCTCCTTTAGCACTTATTCTTAGTGACACAGGATTCTTAAGGTCAATCTCCGTACTCGCCAAGATTTCAGACTTCACCTTACGGTCTCTTCCTCTGCCCTGTGCTTCAGTTCGCTGCAGTACCAGTACATTTTTCTTTCCGGATTTGGTAACTCCAAACACATAATTGAAGGCTTCACTTTGCACACTGGTCAAACCTGCCAAGTCTTTTTCCGACTCAGGTTGGTATTCCATGGTAGTAGTAAAAGAAAAGTTTTTGTGCTGCTGCCTGTGGAAGAGCGTGGAAGTGGGTTTGACCTCTTTGATATTGGTGTCAAAAGGATTGATCTTCAAACCGCCTTTAGTTTTGGAAATAAATGCTTCCCTTGGTCCCCTTAGGCCTATCCAACGATAATCCAATTTCTCGGATGTAAAATCCTCTGTAAAAGTAAAGTTACCATTTGGAAAGAACCCTTCCTGTCCTGTTTTGTTCTTCACGCCTTCGGGCATTTTCAGTTTGGGCTCCATCGGTACCAAACCATTTTCGAAAACCGGAAACTCACCTGACCAATCCACTGGTAGGATAAAGGTTTCCCTGCCTGTATTTACTCGGTTCTTTTCATTGGGTCGAATACCCAAGAAAACGCCATAATACTTATCATCCGGTCCCAATACCAAGTCAGCATGACCCGCCCAGTCTACTTTATTTTGTCTGTTCTGGGATAAATACCGTTGGCTAAGAATCGGATTACTTGGTGCTGGGATATAAGGTCCTTTTGGATTATCGCTCACAAAGACCACTTCACTGTGCCATCCTCCGGTACCACCTTCAGCACACATCAAATAATACTTGCCATCCTTCTTATAGATATGTGGAGCTTCAATCCAAATCGGTTTTTGGGACAGGTCCACTCCCCCATTGACAATCACTTTATCTGTTCCGGCAATAACCTGGTCCTTCTCAAGATCATATTCCCAAACCTTAATCACGCGGTGACCATTATACAATTCCTCTCCCTGCGCTGGTGCATCATTGTGCACCACATAGGCCTTCCCGTCCTCATCAAAGAATATGGCGGGGTCAATCCCCTGAAAGTTCAACTTATAGGGTTCACTCCAACCTTTCATGGGGTCTTTGGTTTTGACCACGAAATTCCCCAAACCTCCTGCAAATGCAGTGGTAATCATATAGAAAGTATCGTTGTGAGGATTATAACGGATATCCGGGGCGTACACTCCTGCACTTATTCCTGTATCATGCACATCTAGCTGAGAGGTTCTATCCAGCACATGACCGATCTGAGTCCAGTTCACCAAATCATTAGAATGGAAAATCGGCACCCCCGGGAACATGGCGAAAGAGGATACTACCATATAATAATCATTACCCTTTCTGGTAATGGCCGGATCAGGATAACATCCTTGAAGAATCGGGTTATAAAATTCATCCTTTTCAAGAGGATTTTCATTATAAACCTGATCATCTCCCTGATAAATGACCTTGGTAAACAGAGGGCTATTGTCTGCCTTTTGTCTTCCTAAAACTTGATTAAAAGCAAAGGTGGCCCATAAAAAAGCCAATAGAATAATAGGTTGTTTTTTCATTTTATTGTTTTTGAATTGATTCAATATATCGATGCTGATTTCAAAATTTAAATAGGAAAAAGACTTAGCTAATCGGAAAAACTCCAATAGTCAAAATACAGGATATTATTGGGTGCTTTTCCTTTGAAAACAAAATACAGGTCATGGACACCTTCCACCTGTTTTACTTCGGTGGACACCAATGACCACCTGTCATCTCCGCCTGTTAGCGGCACATTGACCGTACCCAATAGCACCCCGTCCAAACTGTCTATCCTGATCTCCATACTTACATTGCCATTGTGGACAGTCCCTACCCTTGCCGTAAATTCAGCAGGTCCCTTATCACGAAAATCCACCGCCTTTACCTGGGTATAGGCCTCGTTTTTGGTGGCAATTATAAAATTCCCCACTACCTCATTCTTTTTGGCTTTTACCCCTTCCGACCAAGCAATTGTCTCCGCTTCATTTTTAATATAGGGGTTGATTGTTCCAAAACTTTCTGTGATTCCTGCTGTCATTTTCATGGGGACAATGGTCCCGTCTCCTTTGAAATTCACCTCATCGACACATACTGATCGGGTAAATCCACCCCCTCCGGGCAAGGCACCATTATGGTAAAACAAAAAAGTTTTCCCCTTGAAGTCCACCATTCCCGGATGGTTGGTAAAGCTCCTGCCTTCGGTGGGCATCAATACGCCTTGGTATTTCCATGGGCCAGTTGGACTGGAACTGGTTGAATAGCCAATATGTTCAGGTAACGGACCCGCCGCAAAGAGCAGGTAATACAGGTCATTTCTTTTATACAACCAAGGGCCTTCCTCATAGGTCGTGGGACGACGTGGATCTGCCTTGCCTTCCCGTTTGCCAAAAGCTTCTACCGTATTGGGAAACTGTTCAATTTCTCCATCATAGGTGATCATATCCTCATTTAGTTTCACATAATAACATACCGGGTTTCCCCACATCAAGTAAGCCTGACCATCATCATCCACAAAAACAGTCGGGTCAATATCCGCCATACTATTGCTGATCAAAGGTTTGCCCAATGGATCAATGAAAGGGCCATAAGGGCTGTCAGCTACCGCTACACCAATGCCGTTTTTATTGTTTCTATCAGTTATCGGCACATACATATAGAATTTCCCATTCCGTTCTATACACTGAGGTGCCCAAGCATTCATCTTGCCCCAACTAAATTCCTTATAAGACAAAACTGCCCCATGATCTGTCCAGTTGACCATATCTTCGCTTGTGTACAGTCTCCAGTCATTCATGGTAAACCAGGTTGAATTATCCTCATCATGGGAGGTGTATAAATAGACCTTATCATTGTACACCATAGGCGCGGGATCCGCAGTATAGGAGGTCTGAATGATAGGGTTTTGTGCTTTTGTTTGTAGAATACCCGTGCCTGCAATAAGCACGGATATTGTTAGTATTTTGAAAGGAAATTTCATCTATCTATCTTTTTCTGTTCTACAAATGAGATACTTAGTTATTGTCACGAATTCGTTATCTCAGATGACCGATGCCTATTGGATGTCCGAGCGTTTCAGACCTGTCAGGTTTGTTTAACGGGCAAATACAAACCTGGCAGGTCTATGCCCTTATCCATTGGCGGATCATGCTAGATTTCATAATTTATCCAGGTCTTTTATTTAGTAAATTTCCACCAGTCAAAATTGAACAAGTCCTTTTCCCCTCTAAAAACAAAGAACAGGTCATGTACATCCTTAATATCCCTTACAGGGGAGGTCATGGTCTTCCATATGTCACCCTGACCTTTAGCATCTATGTTAACTGTTCCGATTAAAGGCCCATCAATATTATCGACACGAAGTTCAATTTTCCCTCCATACAATGAAGCAACACTTACCTCAATCGCCTTTGGGCCATCGGAAAAATCCACCCCTTGCACTTTGATATAATCTCCATTATGAATTGAGGTCGCAAACAATCTTTCCGTTATCTTTTTTCCTTTGTCCCAGGAAATGTTTCGTTCCCATTCTGTGGCAAATTCGGTTTTTACTCCTTCACTCCAGGCCATGGTTTCGGCTTCAACACGCTTGTAAGGGTTTAAAGTACTGACTTGTTCTACATTTCTGGACCAGAAAGGGTGTTTCTGAATGGTCCCATCAGCGTTATAGGTCAACTCTTCAACACAAATAGACCGCCTTTCATAATGCTTTGACATGGTTTGTTTCAAAATGTTATAATTGAAGCCAAACACATAGGACTTGCCTTTAAAGTCAATAATTCCTGGATGATTTCCGTTTGAACGTTTGTCCCCGTCCATGATCATCCCCTTGTACTCCCAAGGCCCTGTGGGAGAATTACTCATGGCATAACCGATGCCCTCAGGACAACAGGTTGAGGCATAAGACAGATAAAAATGTCCGTTTCTTTTCCAAACCCAAGGTCCTTCTTGGTAATTATCTGGAGTTGAAGGATCTTGAATGATCTCTCCCGAGTAAGATATCATGTCCTCATTCAGTTTCACATAGTACACCTTGGGATTTCCCCAATAAAGGTAAGCCTGTCCATCATCGTCAATAAACACCGCTGGATCAATGTCATGTTCACTTTTTTTAATTAAAGGTTTTCCAATGGGGTCTTTGAACGGCCCATAAGGACTGTCAGCAACTAAAACACCTATACCTACTCCACCAGGTACAGGACAGTAGAGATAGAATTTCCCATTACGTTCTATACTGTGGGCTGCCCAAGCTCCATTTTCATGCGGAACCCAATCAAAATCTTGTAGCGATGCCACCGCTCCATGCTCGGTCCAATTGACCATATCGGTCGATGTGTAGAGCAACCAGTTGTGCATTTTAAAGCCAAATGCATCATCCTCGTCATGACCGGTATAGAGAAAAACGGTGTCATTATGGACCATCGGAGCGGGATCAGCAGTAAATTTTGTTTGGATGATCGGATTTTGGGCCTTAGCTGACAGAAAAACTGCTCCTATCATAAATACTGATAATGCTAAACCCTTATAGATTCTCTTCATTTCACTGTTTGTTAATGAGTTAACACAAAGCCTCCCCTTGACTGAACCGTAACGGTCAGCTCCCCATTTTTCCCAACTTTCACAGTTTGGAGTGTGGGCTGTCTTTCTTTATCGTCATTGTATAATGAGACCTCCTGTCCTTTGAGCATAGGAAGATTGATTTTCAATGTCTTGGCAGCATTTTCAGCATTGACGCCTGCGATATACCATTTCTTCCCACTTCTTCGTGCCAAGACACTGTATTTGCCCGGATAACCATCAATAAAGACCGTTTCGTCCCAAGTAGTGGGCAGTTCCCTTAAAAACTCCAGTTCAAATTCGGGTACATCAGTTAAGTTATTAGGAGTCAAACCAAACATCTGAACAGGATTTTGGAAAAGTACCCCTGTCGCCAATTGGAAGCTATCCGTGGTCAAGCGCTCTTGACCTCGTTCATTTCCCCTGTTAAGGAATTTATTGAGCAAGACCCCTCCAAACTCCATACTTCCCACTGCATTTCTTATAAACGGATGCAATGAAGCATAAAACGCTTCATTCTCTCGAACACCTTGGGAAAATATGAGCATTTCCGAAGCCAAGACAGCTTCACTTCCCACAAAATTGGGATACATTTTCTCCCAGCCTCTAGGAAGTGTGGTTCCATGGAAAATCACCATTAATCCATGGTCATTGGCATCCACCAAGATATCTTCATAAAGCCGCATGGTCTCCTGCTTGTCCCCACCGAAAAAGTCTACTTTCAATCCTTTCACCCCTGCTTCCTTCAGCCATTTCATTTCCTTCTTTCTGGCAATGGAGGTGTTCATTTTGTTCAATGGAGTCTGGAAAGCATCATTGGCCGTACCGTTGGAATTGTACCAAAGAAATACATCCACATTTTTCGAATTGGCGTACTGGATCAGCTCTTCCATCTTTTTATAGCCAATCCTTTCATCCCACCAGGCATCGATCAGGATGTATTCAAAATCCATGGCTGCAGCCAAATCGATATACTTCACCTGATCTTCATAATTCATACTGTTGTCCTGCCATACGATCCAACTCCAGGTTCCTTTTCCATATTGGTAAGCTTGGGAGGCCTCATATAGCGGCTCCACCACATCAAAAGGAATGGTGGTTTCCACTATTGGCTTGAGCGTTTTCCCAACTGTAATGGTACGCCATGGTGTAAAACCAGGAAGGCCTATTTGCGCACCCGTGCTGCCAAAGCCATTATTTTGTTCCATTTGAGGATATTCCACAGTGTACATTCCATCTTGAAAGCTACTTAAGTGTGCTCCGTTATAATTACTTCCTACACCTGTTTCGGATAGCAGTACCCATCCATCTTCCCCCACTTTGAAAAGCCCCGGAAAAACATAGCCAAATCTCGCCGTAGTGCTTTCCAAAGCCGCATCTGTCACATAACCACTTTCATAACTGGGTGCGGTACGTGCAAAACCTGTCATGGGCTTCATCATCGAAGAGAGAAAAGCGGTAGTGGCTAATGGGAAGCGAAACCCTGTCAATTCCCGCTCCACTACTGTTGCCCTGGTATCCCCCCATTTGGGCAATTCATAGCGAAATGCGATATCATGATCGCTCACCTGAAAGTGAAAAGTAATTTGTTTTTCCTCTTGATTGCTGACGGTATAAGCCAAGGTATTGGCCATATACTGAACAGACGAAGCTTTGATCTTATCTTGACTATAATTTTTCTTGATTTCATCGGTGGAGGCATCTACAAAACTCATATTGGAGGTGAAGTCTCCCTCATTGGTCACCAGCCCCAAAGGAGAGTTCTCCAACATTACCACATCCTGATAATGAACCGCATATTGGGCCTTGCCATTGCTTACAGACACCCTGATTTCAAGGTTACCGTCAGGACTGGAAACGGACTTGGTATTTTGTGCATCAGCTTCCGCAGTAAACAGTATATAGAAGGCGCATAATAGTGTAAAAGAAATAATTTTCATTTTTGGGCTTTTGAATTATTTAGAAGTCAACATTCTTACTTTTTGTCTTTGAGAGCAAGGAAAAACCTTTCAGGTTCCTACCTCTCTTAGTCCCCATCAAGCTTTTCCGCTCGTTAAACCTGACAGGTTTTAATAGTACTCCATTATTGCTTAAGCACTTATTGAAATAACAAAGGAGCAAAACTGTGGAGATCATGCCTCCATACGGGCCAGGTATGCCCTCCAGAATACTCGCTATACTTATAGTCTATTCCCATCTTATCAAACTCCCCAAGCATTTTCTCACAATTATCATGGGCGATATCTTCCTCTCCTCCCATGGAAATCCAAAATAGGCTTAAGTCATTATTGATCTTTTCTGAATTTTCACTCATAAAGGCGTACTGCCCCTCGGCAACGCTGCCTTGACGCTGAGAGATCCATCCTGAACTGAATACACCTAAGTGGGAAAACAGGTCTGTATTATTGATTCCCGCATAAAGCGTCTGAATGCCTCCCATTGAAAGTCCTGCCAAGGCCCTGTTTTCCGGGCCATTTAGCGTTCTGTAATGCTTTTCCACATGAGGAATGATCTCATTCTTTAATTCGTTTTCGAACATTTGCAGTCCTCTTTCCTCAAAAGCTGCTATTGGCATATTTCCATCGGGCATCACCACTAGCATAGGTTGGGCCTTCCCTTCAGCAATAAGATTATCTAGGATCAAATCGGTCTTCCCCTGCTGTGCCCAGCCCCTTTCATCCTCACCTCCTCCGTGTAGGATATAGAGTACTGGGTACTCACGGTCCGTGTCCATATCATATCCTGGGGGCGTATAGAGAAAAAATCTCCTCCAGGATCTCAATTGTGATGAATAGTACCTGACCTGTCGGATCTCGCCGTGAGGAACATTTTTCACTGCGTAATAATCATCTCCATCGAAAGGCACTTCAATTCCGCTGGCCATTCTTCCCATACCAAAAAATGTCTCGCTTGCAGGGTCAGCCACAGCCTTTACATCAATCAACAGGGAATAATAATGGAACCCCTCTCCCAAAGGCTCTGTGGTCACCTCCCATTCACCTTCATTATTTTTGGTCATAGGATATTTCTTTCCTAGGTCAAGCTGAATATTATCGGCAGACGGAGCCCTTAACTTGAACTTAGCACTTCCATCAGGCATAATTTGTGGATATTTGGCTCCCCTGATATTTGTAGAAGCGGGAATTCCTAAGGGACTATATTGGTTAAATTTGGATGTGTCAACCGGCTTAAAAAGCATTTTGGAGAACATGTATAGTCCATTTTTCCATACCTTAAAATCATGGCCACCTTCCTCTAAATAATAAATATGGGGAACATCATTTTTGACCAAGTAATCATGGGTGCGCTGACTGAAACCCAAAAGGCCATCTTGATCTCCACAAGAGATCCAAAGCAACTTTAATTTATCCTTGGCATAGGCTGGATCAGGAACGAGCATTTCAGGACTTTTGGTGTTGGGTGCTGCTGAATAACTGCCGACCCAAGCGAATTGGTCTAAATTTCCCAAGCCGAAATTCAGTGTTTGGCCACCGCCCATGGACAAACCAGAAATGGCCCTGTGCTCCCTGTCCGCTAATACGGGATAATGGCTTTCCACAAATGGAATCAGGTCATTTAGCAAGTCTCTTTCAAAGGTGGCAAAGGCCTCCACTTTATCTTTGGCCATGATATTGCCAGTGGCACGGTCATCCTTCATCGCTCGGCCATTGGGCATGACGATGATCATAGGTTCCGCCTTACCTGCTGCATAGAGATTGTCCATGATCACTTGAGGCTGCCCACCACGCAACCACTCCGTTTCATCTCCTCCTATTCCATGTAGCAGGTACAATACTGGATATTTTTTATTCTTATCAAATTTGGGAGGGGTATAAACAACGGCTTTGCGCGCTGTCCCGACGGTCTTAGAGTCATACTCCACCGTGTCTAGTTTTCCGTGTTCAATACCACTTTTCACTTGATCAAAACCTTCTGGCGCTTCTTTTTCTATTTGCTGACCAAAGCTTGCAGCAAGGCTACCAATGAACAGTAACAATAAATAGCTTATTTTTCTCATGGTTATTTAAAAGTTAATTTCCTATAATCGAAAGCATTTGCGCTCCATATCGTCTCCCAAGTTTCCTGTATCCTGCTGCAGAAAAATGCAGCCCATCGGAAACGGCCTCACAATCTTCAGATGAAATCACATATGCATTAGGGATCACTTCTGGTAAGGTCGCAATGATGGCATTCATACTGGCACATTTTCCCCCTTGGGCAGCACTGACCATTTCCCCAGCCAATAAAGGAACTTCTTCTGAAGCCAAACCCAGATCAGAGAGCAGATTTTGATATACTCCTTTTACTTTTTGTGGCCACGCTTTATCACCTGTATTGGACTCCCCTTGATGCAATAGAATTCCCTTGATGACCCCTTCATTTTGCGCTGTTTTTGCCAGTTCTACCAAATGGTGGTAAGGGTTTCCGTCATATTCCTTGACCATGTTTTTAAGCCAATCCGGAGCTGTTTCCACATAGGATTGATAATTGTCCTTTTCAAAAAGCTCAATTCTACATCCACCCACAGACACATTGATCACCCCTATCCGAATACTGTCTGGGAGATTTTCCACCAAGGTCCTACCAAAATAATCTACAGGGGTAAGGCCTGTATGACATCTGGTCAAGGGTGGAACGGCAGGATACCAATTGCCTTTTTCCCTATCCAGACCAGAACAATCGATGGATTGCAGGACTTGAAATCTGGGATCTACATCCATATCCTGTTCCTCAAACTTTGCAGCTCCTTCCATATTTGACTGGCCAAAAGCCAGAAAAATGTAAAAATTCTTATCCTGCGCTTGAGCTGAAATTCCAAAGCACAAAATGACGAATGATAGAGAAATCCATTTCAATAAAAATTTCATATTCATAGTTTAGTGGTAAAGGATTATTTCACTGACAACACTCCTTTTTGGGTCTGATTGATTTTTTGGATGGTGCCATCTTCATTATAATGCATATAGTCGACACAGATCGACCGGCGATAACTTCCTCCCGTAGGTAGCTCCCCATTATGATAAAAGAAATAATCTTTTCCTTTATAAGTGACTATACCTGGATGAACAGTAAAGCAATTGGGAACATTTTCCATGATTATCCCTTGATAGGTCCAAGGCCCTTCAGGACTTGATGCTGTACAGTATTCTATCATTTCTGGTTGGGTACCTGCACTGGCATATACCAGGTAGTAAAGGTCCTGCCGTTTGTACACCCAAGGCCCCTCTATAAAATGCTTAGGCTTAAAGTGATGTATAGGACCGTCCAATTCAACCATATTATCTTTTAGCTTAGCCCATTTACAGCTGCCATTGCCCCAGTAGAGATATGCCTGGCCATCATCATCTATAAAAACAGCCGGGTCAATATCATCCCAACCATGCTCATTATCCGTGGTCATTTCATTAACAATCAAAGCCTTTCCTAAAGCATCCTTAAATGGCCCGGTAGGACTATCAGAAACTGCTACTCCAATGGCCGCACCACCATTGCTGTTTTCATCCTTTTTATGAAAAGTGGATACATACCAGTAAAACTTACCATCCCTTTCTATACAATGCGCTGCATAAGCATCCCCTGTAGCCCATGAAAATGATTTTGGGGAAAGCTGTGCTCCATGGTTGGTCCAGTTCACCATATCTGTAGAGGAAAAGACCAACCAATCTTTCATTTGGTAATTGGTAGCTTCTACACTAGCGGTATCATGACTCGTATAGAGATAAACTTTACCATCATGAACTATAGGTGCCGGATCTGCTGTAAATACATCAGTGATAATGGGATTTTGGGCAAAAAGCTCTTTGCTTCCAATAAAAGCGATAAATATTGCCAGCAATATTATTTTCTTAGTAATCATGGTTATTGGTTAATTGATCAATATGCTTTCGTTAAGAATTAATTCATTTTTCATCTTGGACTATTTCATATACTTCACCTGAAGATGTGGCCAGATCATATTCATATATCTTTTTCAGTGACAGCCCGTTTAGCTCAGCTCCTCCTGCGATCAAGGGTTTCTTGATATTCGGTTCTTGGTAAAATGGATTAGCATTCTCTCCCTCTGCTTCAGAGAGTCCATCTCCAGAAAGCGGATAATGAGAGCGAATTCTACAGTTCCCGCCTAGAGCAGATTTTATAACAATTTTCTTTGGCTGGTTTTTCTTCCATTCTATTGCCAATTCAAAGCCCCCTCTGGCTCTTAGCCCGCTGACTTTACCTTCCTGCCAGGCATCGGGCAAAGCAGGCAAAATATGGATAGCTCCATCATGGCTCTGCAGCAACATTTCCGCAATTCCGGACGAGCAGCCAAAGTTACCATCGATCTGGAAAGGGGGATGTGCATCAAACAAATTTGGATAGGTGCCTCCTTTGTGTTTTCCGTCCGGCAATATGGCCGGACTCAACTGGTCCGTGATCAGTTTAAGTGCTCGGTTGCCGTCCAGCAGCCTTGCCCAAAGGTTGACCTTCCAGCCCATGGACCAACCGGTGGATTCATCACCTCGGGCCACCAGAGAAGTCCTAGCTGCTTCGAACAATTCCGGATTTCTGTAAGGGGAAATCTGATTGGATGGAAAGAGTCCATACAAGTGGGAAACATGGCGGTGCTTGTCCTCGGGATTGTCCCAATCATACATCCACTCCTGAAGTTGCCCCCAGCTTCCTATTTGCATTGGAGGAAGTTGCTCCAGTTTTTCGTTAATCTTTTGCCTCATCTCAGCATCCACTCCCAGCACCTCTGCGGCACGTACAGTTTTGGTAAAAACATCAAAAACCAGTTGATTGTCCATGGTAGTTCCTGCGGAAACTGATGCCCCATGATCACTATAAGGTGCATTTTCTGGGGACACAGAAGGCGCTACCACCAACCAACCATTGTCAGGTTCCTCAACCAAAAAATCCAAATAAAATTCAGCAGCCCCCTTGAGAATGGGATAAACAGATTCCAGATAGGCTATGTCACCGGCATATTCATATTTGTCAAACAAATGTTGGGAAAGCCAAGCCCCCCCCATGGGCCATTGTCCCCAAAAAGCCCCGTCAACAGGCCCTGTAATCCGCCAAATGTCCGTATTGTGATGGGCGACCCAACCGTTCGAGCCATACATATCACGGGCAGTTTGTCTGCCAGTTTCCGCCAATTCGCTGACCATTTGGACCAATGGTTCATTCATCTCCGTTAGATTGGTGATCTCCGATGGCCAGTAATTCATCTCGGTATTGATATTGATGGTGTATTTACTGTCCCATGCTGGCTTGAGCTGATCTGCCCATATCCCCTGTAAATTGGCCGGTTGACCTCCTGGACGGGAGGAAGAAATCAACAAATAACGGCCAAACTGAAAATAAAGGGTCACTAATTGCGGATCATTTCCCTGTGAAAATTCAACAATTCTGTCATCTGTGGGCTTATCCACGGCATCAGTCTCTCCTAAATCAAGGCTCACCCGCTTAAAATATTGCTGATAATCAGCCACATGATCATTTAATATAGCGTCGAAGCCTTTATTGGTGGCCTTTTCCAAAAAAGCACTGGCTTTTTCAGTCTCATCCCCACTGATATCCTGGTAGTTCTCAAAATTTGTGGCCATGGAAATATACAAGGTGGCCTTATCTGCACCGGTTACTGCTAAATTGTCATCTGTAGCAGACATTTTCCCATTCTCTGTCACGATCCTTACCCGTGATTCAAATTCTACTCCTCCTTTGATGCCTTCATGATCACTTGAAATTCCTGTAAGGATCAATTCCTCATTGCCATTGGTGCGCAGATCAAATTGCCCAGGGCGGTCCATGGTGGCTGAAAATTCGAGGGCACCCGCTTTATCTGCTGTTATTTGTACCACAATCACCTGATCAGGAAAAGATGACAGCACTTTGGTTTCATAGTTTACACCTCCCTTTTCATACCGGGTAGTTACAATGGCCTTTTCTAAATCGAGTTCTCTCGAATATCCGGAAGTTGGTTCCTCTCCATAAAAATTCAATCTCAAATTCCCCAATGTTTGATAAGGCATACCATAGACACCGCTAAAAAACTTTTGGTTGATAAGTTCTTGGGCTTCGTCATACTTTCCTTCAAAAATCAACTTCCTAGCTTCTGACAAAGCTTCTTTGGCCTCGGGCTTGTCATTTCGATAGGGCCTTCCAGCATATAAAGTATTTTCATTGAGCTGAATGGTTTCCTTATTTGGATCTCCAAATACCATCGCTCCTAAACGGCCATTCCCAACAGGCAATGCTTCCACCCACTGTTCCGCAGGTTCATCGTACCAAAGCCGCAAATGATCATCCGAAACCTCAATGCTTTGGTCCACCTTTTCGGAAGTCCCACAAGACAAATAAAGCAGACTAAAAATTGATAAAAGGGTTATTTGTTTATTCATTGTTGAGTTTTATTATTATGCGTTTAAGTAATTTTGCAAAGTCGATATATTAAATAAGAATCACAGTTCCGGCCTTTTGGAGCATTCGGTTTTGGGACAATTATGGATGGCGTTAAGAAAATGAGTTAGCTCGCGAAGTGGACGAACCAGATCCACTCATTTTCAGCCCATAGTAATTGTTCCAAAATCAAATTGAGCCTATAGGGACTTCTTCGTAAACGAAATTGCCTCAATTTGAAGAATGTTCCTCTGGCCTAGATTTTTGGTCCTTTTCATCAATGGAAAAGGACAATAACCAGAATTAGAGCAAAATGAAAAGAACATCCTTCTACATACAAGCTTGTCAACATTCATACTCAGCTATATATCCACTTTACTCCGATAATTCCCCCTTTCGTTCTTTGGGCATTTCCCACCTTACCCAATCCACTTCTACTGCTTCACTTCCTTGCAAAACCAAATCCTGAATCCCCAAAGGCCTATAAGCCAGCGGAACCGTAATGGATTGCCATTCTTCATTCTTCACCAACTCTACCTCACTGATTAACTGTCCCTCTTTACTTACTTGCCTGATTTGAGCTTTTCCGCCTTGAGGAGCCCTAACCCTCCAGGTCATACTTAGGGCATTTACCTCTCCAAAATCCACCGCATCATATTTAATCCAACCTTTATCATTTTCCAATATGATTTTCCAGCCTAGAAATGGATTTTCTTCATCCATAAAGCCAATAGTCGCCCCGGTTTCACTGAGCTCACTATAACGATCCAGATGGACTTTCTCAAAAGCACTGCTCAATCCTATGCCCCGAAGGCTGGGCACTACCTTTCGAATACTTCCATCTGCTTCAAAAAACAAACTATCAGCCCTTATAGACCTATTTTTATCAAAATCAGGAGAATAATCATTATGGTGGTAGAACAGATAATGTTGTCCTTTAAAACTGATGATCGAATGATGGTTGGTCCAGCAGCCTGTAAGGGACTCATCCATAATCACCCCTTTAAATTCAAAAGGCCCCAAAGGATTCTCTCCTAATGCATATTCGAGCCTCTCAGTCCTATTTTCCACATGAGGATAGGTAAGGTAATAGTTACTATTTCTTTTGAACATATAAGGTCCCTCTTTAAGGCCTTTGCTCGGAAGCTCTTGTAAAATCACAGGCGAAGCAGCCAGCTCAAGCATATTTTCCTTGAGTTTTGCTCCATAAATATGGCCTTGAGACCAATAGAGATAAGCCTGGCCATCATCATCAATGAACACATTCGGATCTATTCCCTTTACTCCTTTTATCGGCTCTTCTTGGGGGACAAATGGACCTTCTGGATGGTCCGCCACAGCCACCCCAATGGTAAAACCTTCCCCATTCACACTGGATGCATTGCTATGATCAGGAAAATAGAAATAATATTTTCCATTTCTTTCAATACAGTCTGGTGCCCACATGCTGTTGGCGGTGGGATTTCCCCAAGGGACATTCTCTTGACGAAGGATAACTCCATGATCCGTCCAATCGGTGAGGTTCTCGGATGAAAACACATGATAATCTTGCATGCAGAACCAATTTTCCCTACCGTTATTTTCCTCCCAATAAACATCATGTGAAGGATAAACGTAAACCTTACCCCCTACTACCATGGCAGATGGATCTGCTGTGAATTGGTCCTTGACCAAAGGATTCTGGGCCTTGGAAATTCCTGTCCAAAGGACAAAAAGGGCTATTAGGATGGAGTAGTTTTTATTATAGGATATTTTAGGCATTTGAATAAATCTGGTTAGGGTTGGTCAGTAATATGAAAGTAATCGAAGTCTACATGGCCTCCCGGTGATTTGGTCGCATAATTGAACAAGGCAAAACGATAGCCCATAAAATGGGGCAACGTATACTTCATGTGAAGGGTCGACCCGATAGTCTTCCAATCTTTGCCATCAAGGCTGTAAAAGAAATTGGCTTCATCACGGCGATCGGTAAAATCACAAATAGCTTTCAGGTAAACAGACTTTGTGTTGAGTGGGACTCGTTCAATTTCTATAGCCTCTCCGGAACCTGCATTGATCATCACTAACACCTTTTGGCCATTCTCATCTTTCACTCCTAACTGTCCATAAAGTTTCTGGAGCAATGCAAGGCCAGCGAAGTCCCCATCCTTCATCCCTGATAAATCAATTTTGGTGACACCTGTACATTTTGGGCCTATGGTCCGCTGGGTCAGAGTATTTTTAGCTTCGATAAGAGAAGCATCCACCCTTGCAGTGGTTAAGCGCAGGTATCCTTTTCTTTCCCTAACTGACCAATAGGCCGGATCGGGGTTATGGTTCCACTGCCAGACCAAAGGCAAGTCCTCGTCTTTCCTTTTCCGGTCAAAATCGTCTGAAGCAACAATACCAGGAATCAGGCTTCCATTGATAGGAAGATCCAACTGATCTGGCACCTTCCCTTCCTCTCCCAGTACTGGCCAGCCATTTTTCCATTCCACTGGTACCAGATAGGGTATTCTTCCAACAGCTCCATTGTCACGGAAAAGATAAGCATACCACTCTCCACTTGGAGTATCGATCAAACCTCCTTGAGCCACCCCTTTATCCTGCAACATGACCTTTCCCTCATAGGGTCCAGTGATCTGATCAGCTCTATGGACAATGACCGTACGCATCCCCCCTTGGGGCCAAGAGATATTGAAGAGGTAATACTTTCCGTTTATCTTGAACAATTGTGATCCTTCTGCCGGGAGCATCACATTGGGCCCAGATGGAGCAGTGGCATTTTCTATCAACACCCTTTCCGTACCGGGCTTGACTCCTGATAAATCCGATTTTAACTCTACCATATGGAGCTTTCCTCCCCCCCATATCATATAAATTTTACCATCCTCATCAAAAAATAAAGTATGGTCATGATAGGAAGGAGAAAAAGAATGCGACTTCCATGTCCCCTTTTCTAAATCCTTAGTAGTAAAAATATAAGTCTTACCTGTGGTGGAAGAAAAAGTACTGAGGTAATAAGTCCCTTCATGAAACCTCAAACAGCTTGCCCAAGAGCCAGCCCCATATGCATCTTTCCCATTTTCCATGTTGAGGGCATCTACTTCTCCCAATTGATCATAAGCATAATTAATCAATTCCCAATTGGACAAATCCTTTGACTTCATGACCGGAACACCAGGATTCATGTGCATCGTGGTGCTACTCATATAATAAGTATCACCAACTCGAATCATGGACATATCCGGTACATCCGCATGAATGATAGGGTTTTTTGCGCCTTGATCCTGTGCTTGTACCACTTGGCCGTTCAATACGGCCATCAGTAAGGCCAAGGTCGTCAGTAAACTACTTACCCGAGTTCGATTTAAAAAGAAGAGAAATGGGGTTACTAACGTCATTGCGAACCCTTTTGCGCTTGGATAAGTGTAGGAAAAAGGGTGTGGCCATCTCCCTTTTATAAGATGCCCACGGCTTTCTTCCCGCAATCCCACACCAAGCTCTACCTTTGTCGGTAGACAGGCTTGGAATAACCTGTCCCGCATGACTATCGGGAGCCTGCCCCGATGGCTATCGTGGACATTTTGGTAGGTCGAGTTGAGTTTACTTCTTCGTTTCATTTGATAGTTGCTCCTGTTTAACATTTACTGCTTGGCTAGTTCTATAAGCTTTCCCACTATGGGTTTTGCTTTATTTTCCCGGTCAAAGAGTAAGGGATAATCTGTCCTCCCTCTTACCGGCCAATTGTTTTTCCAAGAATTACCATCATTTATCCCCCATAGGGTAACCCTGGAAACCTTATCCTGGTGTTTCAGGAAAAGCTCAAAAAATTCCAAGTATCGTTTATCAAAAGCCTGTGCCACACTATCCGGCATTCCGTCTGGATAGGGATTCATCTTGTCCTCATAATCCGCATTATCCGAAATATTGGCTCCCGCTTCCCTATTTCTCCATGGGGAAGGAAGCACAGAAAGATCCAATTCGGTAACCATGACCTGCACTCCTAAATCAGAAAAGGCGAGCATGCTCTTTTCGAACGCTTCAATTTCCGGATGTTCTAAGCTGATATGTCCCTGCATACCTATGCCATCTATTCGAATACCTTCCTCTTGAAGTTCTTTTACCATCTTGACCACACCTTCCCGTTTACCTGCTTGGGACATAGAAAAATCATTATAATACAGTTCTGCATCCGGATCAGCTTCATGAGCAAACTGAAAGGCCAGTTTGATAAAGTCCTTGCCTAAAATTTGATAAAACTTGCTCTTTCTATAGCTTCCATCATCCAATATGGCCTCATTGACCACATCCCAGGAATGCACCCGACCTTTATAACGCCCTACTACAGTATAGATGTGCTTGCGCATTCGCTCAGTCAGCAATTCTGGTGACACCTCATTCCCTTCTTCATCGGTAAAGAACCATCTGGGAGCCTGAGAATGCCAAATAAGCGTATGGCCATGGATCTGCATATTGTTTTCCTCCCCAAATTCCACAAACTGATCAGCCAGTTCAAAATTAAACTCTCCCTCACGCTGCTGTATCCGACCGCTTTTCATAATATTTTCAGCAACAATGCCGCTGAAATGTTCTTTTGCAATTTGAATAGAGGAGGTATCCCTACCGGTTATTTGCCATGCATTTAGTGCTGTACCCATTACAAACTTCTCTTGAAAAGCAGTTTTTAAAGCTGCAGGAGTGGTTTTTAGAGATTCTCCTGAAGTACTGCAGGAACAGACCGCCACTAACACTCCCCAAATAAGTATAAAGCCTAATCGCTTTTGAATAACTTGAATGCTCATTTTATGTAATTTAATATTATTAAGGTTTTATTCTCCTGCACATATTTTCATTTCATTAGCATATTCCCTAAACCACTCATTTACCGGTTTGGCGCAGGCATCCGGGTCAGCATCATAAGCAATACCTCCCTCCGGATCTCCCCTGTCGATCAGGTTTTCCGGGGATAGTAGGTTCCAACTGACATTGCCCGTTTCATCTGCCAACAACTTAAAATTGGCGCCAAAGCCCCAGCCATTGGCTACACCGGTAATGCCCCCTTTGCCCCATACACCATATTGCTCAGGAGCCCAATCGATTTCCGTTACCGCTATTGGCGCAAAATCAGCAACAGGTTTGAAATTTCTTTCCCACTGCTCTCGAAGAACTGTGGGATCATTGAGATCCTGGCCCCAATAGCCGGGATACAAGTGCACGGCATAGCCGATATTTTCTCCCTCAATGGGATAATCTCCATAACCCCGATAATGGGACTGATATCCTGAACCGGGTATCCAAAGAATGTTTTCCGCACCATTCTCCCTAATCTTATCCACTATAGGCTGAAAGAACTGATTTAAGGCTTCGTAATGGGCGGGCGTATCGCTGCCATATTCACCATTTGTACCCAATATATGTACTGGCTCATTGGCCAATTCAAACATCACATGTTCTGCATTTTTAAGGTTTGGATGTTGGGAAAGATGGTCCCAAATCGTCATCAGGTATTTATGATACTCGTCTCCCTTAGCAATTTGATGAGGGCAAACCCCTGGAGGCCTAAGAATGATATACATTCCTCTTGTTTTGGCATGATCAATCAAGGGCACAATGACCTCGTCCACAGCGGTGACAAAACGATCAAAATCAAATCGTGAAATATCATTTTCCGGAATAGGTTCCCCCGGTGTATTGGACCAATAAGGATCGATATGCAAACGAACATAATTCAGGTACCAGCCCTCCTCATCTCCAGAAGAGAACTTGTCCATCACAGACTTGTTATAAGACAGACAAGCGTCCACATCATAATTATTCCATCGCCATTCCCCTACATGTCCCCCGTTGAACCAGGGGCTTGGGGTCATGGCCACTCCATGAAGGTTCACAGAATTACCACAGGGATCCTTCAAAAACCTACCTTCTACATGTAATGGCTGTATCGGCTTGGGCCAAGAGATGGCTAAAACTTCATCCTCTTCTTCCTTTTCCTTCTGATCTGGAAAAGGGTCATCGGTCGTGCTACACCCAAAAAAAAGCCACAACATGATAATTCCGCCCACATAAGTGGCATTTTTTATATTCATAGGAAGCAAAGTCTAATTTATGACAGAAAAAAAAAGCCAGTGATAGCCAAGAGGCTTATCACCGGCTCAACCCCTATCTATAATGCTTGAAGTCCTTCTACAAAACCAACATAGGCTGGTTTTCGGTTAAAATTAAGATCCCAAAGTCCCTGACGCTCTCCTGGCAGCCATGAGGCATCATCAGGACTATCTGTAATGCCCCATACCGTAATGCCATAGCGCTGCGCTTTCGGAACATATTCATTATAAGTATCCACCACATATTTATACATCTCAGCTTGCTGTTCCAGCATTTCGGGTGTAGGATTAGGTGAATTTACCCTAACATCCAGCTCAGAAACTTTGATCAGCTTTCCAGTCGCAGCCAGCATTTCAAACATCATTGCGATATTTTGCTTGTTGGAATCAATACCAATATGCATCTGTGTGCCGATGCCATCCACCTGAGCCCCTTGGCTTTCCAAATAGGCAACATAATCAATGATTCCCTGACATTTATCCAGATTATATTCTAAGTTATAATCATTGATAAAATGAAGGTCATCAGGATTCCCATATTCCCTGGCCCACTTAAAGGCCTGAACAGCATAATCCTTACCCAAATAATCCTGCCAATAGAATTCATCGGCTGCCATATCAGTCTTGCCAATCCCTGTTTTCAGTTCGTAAGGGTTTCCATCATCCATTGGCTCATTGACCACATCCCAGGCCTTTACATGCTCAGCACTGTTGGTAACCATCTCTGATATCCATCTTTCCAATTCTCCAGAAATGATAGCTTCTTTTTCCTCAGGCGTTTTCTGTACTAAAGTGGTACTTCCCCCAGAAAGTGAGGCACTGCTCAAAACTACATTGTCAATGTACACCGTACCAGCATATTCTCCATAACTCACAATAAGTCGTTCTCTATCATCAGCAGTCGCCGTTGTAGTCAGCTCTACCTGCTGCCATTCCCTGGTAACCATCACCTGGCCAAAACCATTGGAAGAATAATTAGGGCTTTGTAATTCAGGACGGATAATTCCCTCGGCATCACCTTTAACCCAAAAACTCAATTTGTAGGTTTCTCCATTTTCAAGCGGCTCAGCAAATCCATAAACGGTCTGTACTTCCCAGAAGCCTCCGGTAACAGAAGGGTTGGTCACAAAAAAGGCTTTGCCTTCTCCTCCAAATCCCATTCCGTCTTCCGTTATACCTCGAGTAGAACCATTACCCCAGCCTCCCCAGCCGGTACCGGATTCAAAATCTCCGTCCGCCACAAGGTTATTGATCACAGGTTCTCCATTAGGATCAAAAACATACAGATTATTGATATCCAAATAATAGGTAACCCCTGGGCTATACCCCATATCAAACTTCAATTTGAAGGAATCTCCTTGAAAATCACTTAGGCTAAACCTGATTTCCTTCCAGGACATAGAAGTTTGGAAAGTAGCCGAAGCCGTTCCTGTCCCCATCCAATCTACCTCGGGCTCATTATTCTCCAATCCTTCAAAACTTATTCTGCCCTCACCTGGTATATCTGATTTGATATAGGCTACGATTTCATATTCCTTTCCTACTTCAGAAGGAATACCGGGGATAACGAACTGAAGGTCTCCTGGTGAAGACACACTGGCACCAGCAGTCAATTTAATGGCGGACGTTCCTTCTCCCATGCCTTCATTCTCGATGATGGATACATCACCATTAGTAGAAAAGCCAGCAAGATCTCCTGCCATAAGTCCGCTCAGGTCCAATTCATTGGAAAAAGCAGGTGAATTCACCACAAGCGGCTCCAACAGCCCATTCAAATAGCCCGCATTTTGGTTGGCATGCCAACAGAGGGTATGACCATAAATCGAAGTTCCGGCCTCTGCTGCCGCTTGGTACATGGCATTGACGGCATCCATGCTCAGACTTCCATCGGATTGTACCACTGCTCCATGCTTCATACCATATCCCGCAGTGATCTCTTGGAAATTACTATTGATCAGTCGGTACAAAACACCCTTATCGGCATATTCAGTTTGACTCACCGCACCTCCAAGAATAAAATCTGGATTAGCGATACTATCTATATATGTCTTAAGGGTATTATAGGAATTCAGCTCTTCTTGAAGGGCTATACTTTCCGGTTTTTCGACCTGGTATTCATCTGTGGACACATAATCCACACAGGATGCCGTTAATGACAAGGCTACTCCGCCTAGAATATTGATATATCTTTTTTTCATGTTAGTCTCGGATTAATTCATCAATAGATTATTTCAGCACAGGACTAAATACCTCCATTCCTACTCCTCGGTCTCTCAGCACCAAAGTATCCACTGAGGCCACCTGCATTTGGGGCAAATCAATCTCATACTCCAAGTAAACCGCATCTCTATCCTGATTTCCCCAACTGGATTTTTCACCATCCTTTACGAATTTTCCACTTCCAGATGCTGTATAGCCATCATTTGCGGCAGAAACTGTGCAGTTACCCTGATCATCAAAAGTCAACAATAGATCAGCTGTAATATTTTCTCCACCTTCCCCTGCTAGAGTTAATGGAAACACCACTTCAGAAAGAGACTGGGTAAGCAACTCATTGATTTCGTCATCCTCCACATTTTCTTCATGTCTAATAATGGTTTCATCGATGATCACACCGTCTTTTCCAGTGATTATATCTTTTCCTCTGCGCAGATAATTTCCGTGCCATTCATTTACGTATTTAACAGCATACAATGTAAAGTCCTTGGGTGCAGGGAACCAGTCTTCCGCAATGGCCCTCTTGGGGTCTTCTACCACCGGAACTCCAGACAAAACAGAGTCCGCATTGGCTACTCCAGTAATCTTTACAGGTAGTACAAAGGTCTTTTTTATGGCCCTAGGATCATTGAAAAAGGCCCCGGTCAGCTGTACCTCAACCCCTCCTGCAATCTCTCCACGTGGTATGGTCACCGTTTCAGAACTTAACTGATAATATTCTGAAGACAAGACTTCTATTTCATCTCCTCCCTCTTCAAATAACAGTCCCTCGGCCAATGATTCGTCCACCTCGATCTGCACAGACACATCATTTGGAGAAGAATATACTCCGCCGGTGGTCACCATCAATTTAAACTTCCCTTCATTGTCTAGGGAAGTGTCAAAAATATCCTCCCCCATAGTGATCGTACGGACAGGAAATTGGTAAGCGAAGTATACCGTTTGGTAATCAAAGTCCGGGAATTCCCAATCCTCATTCTCGCAAGATGAAAATATCAAGACAATCGCTATCAATATATATGGTATCTTTTTCATTGTTTTTGCTTTTAATTCTCTTACAACCAATTGTTCTTAGCTTTCATATCAATTACCAACCGGTATTCTGTTGAAGCGCACTGAATTTCAAACGCTCGCCATAAGGTACCGGACCATAAATCATATAATCCTGATAAACCCGATTTTCCACATTGATAACAGAAAATTGATCTTCATTTTCAATGCGCATGCCTCGAGCGGTCTCGGTCAAGTCCAATTTCCATCTACGCAAATCCCAAAAGCGGAATCCCTCAAAGGACAATTCCAAGCGACGTTCATTACGGATCAATTCTCTCATGGCTGCTTGGTCGCTTTTGATCGACTCTAAATAAGCATCTCCATTATCCATACCTATTCCTGCACGCTCCCGGATGGCCTTGATTACATCATAGGCCGAAAACCCAAAAGATCCACTGGCCATCGGCCCCCAAGCTTCATTGGCAGCCTCAGCATAAATCAGGAAGAATTCTGTATACCGCATTCTAGGTTGAAGGTGTCTTTGGCTTGTATTGGCTACAGGATCAAGGTTTACATCCTGACGTAGCAGTTTGCGCATATAATACCCCGTACGGGTAGATGATTCTACCTTGTTCAGCCCATCATTGGTGTCTGAGTCCAATGCAGTATTGATCGTAATCCCTGATGGTCCTGCTGTGCTTCCATTCAATAATATGAACTGGGCCAACCTTGGGTCCCTGTTGGCATAAGGTGTATCCTCCGTATATCCTGAGGCCGGATCTGATATAGGATAACCATTTGCCATAGGAAAGGCATCCACCAAATTTTGTGTTGGATTGACCAACCCTTCTCCATAAAGCGTTGGAGGGAAGTTCTGTGTTTCCAAGTTATTGGTAGGACCTCCTATAGATCCCCTCCAAAGAATTTCAGGGGGATTGTTTCCTGCTCCCAAAGCATCAATGACCCCTGTATTATTATACCAGGTCACGCCATTGGGATCCAGTCCGCTTACCCCTCCGATATCATTCAATAAACTTCCAGCATAGGTAGCGGCATCTTCCCATTTGGTCTGGTCATTGTCAAGGTTAAAAGATGGGCTGGCCGCCAACAAGGCTGCCTGTGCCCTGATGGCCATAACAATTCTTCCAGAAACCAATTGTTTCGCATCGTCTCCAAACACCCTATTATACTCACTGACCTGTGCTCCGAATTCCCTATACTTTGAAGGGATCATTCCCTCATTACTGATATTATAATAATCCGTAGGCAGTAACTCCAAGGCTTTATTAACATCTGCATAAAGCTGTTCCATACAGGCATCGAAAGTGGCCCTTGGAATATTAAAATCTGAATCTACAGATTGTGGTTCCAAGAAGATGGGCACTCCCAATAATTCACCACCTGAGATACCTCCATGGGCCTGTAAAAGGTAATACATAAAAAGGGCTCTCAAACCATAGGTTTCACCAGTCAAACGGTCCAAAAACATTTGGTTGACATTGGGATTGGAGGCATATTGTGTATTGCCTACCTCCAATAACATCTCATTGAGGTACTGTATAGCTGAATTGGCGGAAGACCACCGGTCCACTGGATTGTTATTCGATGCCCACTGACCAGTAGCCATATTCAAAAAACCACTGTTAAGGTCATTACTGACTGCATCATCAGTCGCCATTTCACTGAAATTATAACCATTGGTAGGAATCCTTAAATAGGCATTCAACAATAGCCCCTGTATCATACCCGGTCTTTCCCTTATCAGTTCCTTGCTTTGGATATTCTCCAATGCCGGATCAATTAAATCACTACAGCTTGTCAAAGCCACTAATCCTGTAATGATAGCTGCTATTTTAAGATTTATTCTCATGTTCATTTTGGGTCTTATTAAAATTTCGCTTTAACACCAATATTATAAAACCTGGTCTGCGGGGCACTGCCAATATTCATCTCCAAAATATCCCTGTTTGGGGCTATGGTCAGCAGATTTGCACCATTGGCATAGATGTCCAGCCCCTTCAAGAAGCGTTGACCAAACATACTGCTCGGGAATGAATAGGAAACTTGCACCCTTGTTAAATCAAAACGATTGGTGCTGTACATCCAAAAATCCGAATTACGGAAATTGTTGGCTCCATTTAATGTAGTCAGACGTGGGAAGGTAGCCGTATTCTTTGTAGCTTCTGTCCATC
Organism: Echinicola salinicaeni; assembly: GCF_014280965.1. Taxonomy (GTDB): domain Bacteria; phylum Bacteroidota; class Bacteroidia; order Cytophagales; family Cyclobacteriaceae; genus Echinicola; species Echinicola salinicaeni. Next base: position 468,647 of record NZ_JACODZ010000004.1, on the reverse strand, counting down.
TACCACTCACCTCTTCAGAGTACTTGTCATCCCCATTGACCCAGAAGTAATTATTGGTCTTCATGGCATAGGCTCCAGTGCGGGCAGTTCCCAAAGCAAAAAAGGTGAAGTTTTTATATTTGGCTGATAGGTTAATGCCCATGGTCAATGGAGCACCAGACCAACCTCCTCTACCAAGATATACCTCGTCTTGGGCATTAATAATACCATCATTGTTTTGGTCTTTGTATTTGATATCTCCCGGTTTAACTTCACCAAAAGCTTGTTCTGGGGAGTTTTCTATATCATCTATCCCAGAGAAAAAGCCCAAGCTCTGTAGCCCCCAAATACCATCCAAGGGTTTTCCAACTCTAGTTTGGTAATCAAACTCAAAATTTTCTGACCTTCTGGAAGCTTTGGTATCATAATAAATGCCCGAGAAGCCTAAACTCCAATCCACCTGTCCAATCCGCTTGTTCAAGTTCAATTGAAAATCGAATCCTCTTCTTTCATCATTATTATAATTTACATAAGGTATCCATGAAGAGATCGGCCATCCGGTCACAAAATAGTTAGGGTAAATATTACTGTCCTGAAGGAACAACCCGGTCATTTTACTAACAAATACGGAACCATTCAAAGTCAAGAATCTATCAAACAGGGAAGCATCCAGTCCCACACTGATTTCCTCTCTTTTTGGGAATCCAAGATCATAATTTTGCCCTCTTCTAACATCAGTGGCTGTATTATTCAATCCATCTTTCCATTCGTACCAAGAACCTTCATCCGTGTATATACCCTCATATAGGTAATATTCATTAATGTCCAGATCGGTATGAAGTATTCCTCCTGACACAGATAATTTCAGGTCATCCACCACTGAAGAGGAAGCCAAAAAGTCCTCCTCGCTAAGTCTCCATCCCAGGGCCAAAGTAGGGGAAAAAGCTTTGCGGTTATCTGGGGCCAATTTGGCACTATGGATCATCGCCCCACTGAAATCCAGGTAATACTTTGATTTATAGTTATAACTACCGTGGATTCCAAGATTGGCATTACTCACCTTATGATAGATCCCGGACTCACCCGTCTGAAAACCATTGGCAACCAACATCGCAGAGATATGGTGTTTATTATCGATGCTTTTCTGGTAATTCAATTGACCAGAAAATGACAGGGTCTGTCTAAACCAGTTATTGCTGATATTTTGGGTTTTGGAGCTGGCATCCTGTCCATATCTGGTCAAGCCGGCAATTTCATCCATCCCGTTATAATTCGTCCAGCTAGGCTGGTAAACAGCATAGTCATTATTGAATGACAGGTTATAAGAAGTGGCATAGTCCAGTCCAAAAAGTGAACTGAAGGAAAGACCCTCTAATACATTTCTTAAATCGGCATTTAGGCCGGCATTAAACTGGAACTGCCTACTGGTATATTTTGAAGATCCACCTGCATAACTTCCGGCAATGGGATTGGTTTGATCCAGTTGGGTCCCTCCCAACAAATACTTCCCACCGATCAAATGTTGGCTGTTCTGAACATAATTCTGAGCAGTTTCATCATCGGGAGACAACATGTCAATAGGCACTAAGGGTGCAAAACGATAAGGTCTTAGTGTAGCGGATCCACCCCAGTAATCCGCATTGATTCCTTTTCCATTATAAAAGATGGCTGCCGCATCAACCTTGGCAGAAATATAGTCATTAAGGTTGAGGTCCACATTTCCACGTACATTGAACCTTTCATTGCCATTTTCTGCGGCCTGACCAAAATCTAGGACAGACCCTTCAGACCAAAAGCCTACATTGGTATAATACCTCGCACTTTCATTACCGCCCTGGATTTCCATGGTGGCATCATATCGGGTATAGGCTTTTTGTAAATAGTCCTCTGAAAAATAATCCACATTAGGATAACGATAAGGATTCTTTCCGGAAGCGTGATTATAGATTTCTTCCTCACTGTAAAGAGGACTTAAACCATCATTTGACCTGGCTTCATTATACAGGCTCATGTACTCAGCTGACCCTAAGTATTTAGGGTAACTTTTGGGCACGTTCACGCCAATATTAGTACGGACATCAATCGTCTGCTTAGTGGCTACACCACGTTTGGTTGTAATCAGTAAAACTCCTTTCGCACCCCTACTGCCATAAAGAGCTATTGCATTCACCCCTTTTAGAAATGTAATCTGTGCTATTTCAGTAGGCATCACACTACCAATATCACGGGGAACACCATCTACAAGTGTCAAATAACTGCTATTTCCCCATAAATTTCCATTAAATCCACCTACAAAAGCTTCCATACCATCCAATGGATAGGTGATGTAATTCTTATCCATGATCTCTGACATGTTTACAGATGATACTCCCCCCATCAAATCATTCTTATCCTTGGTTTGGAAAGCCACCAAAACTTCTTCTCCCTCCAGGTAAGGGAACAATACAATTTCTTCCAGTTCAGCATGCGCTTGAAGTATTTTAGTCTCATAACCTGGAGCCTCTACCCCTAAATAGGTATTTAGGGTTACTTCCAAATGGACTGTTCCCAAACTATCAGACACTGCTGAGTACCCATCCTGGTCACTTTTGACAATAGCACCGCGGACAGGTTCGCCTGAACTTGTTTTGATCGTCGGATCAATGCTGATTTTCATTGTTTCCTGCGCAATAAGGCACAGTGGAAACAGCACCATATATGCACAGCAGAGCAAAGCTATTTTTATATATTTCATCATGTTTGTTCATTTTTATAAAGGGACAAAAAAACTGATACTACCATCCCGGATTTTGATTGAATTCAGGATATAGGCTCACATCAGCTAGCTTGAGCGGCAACCAATAATGCTTGGAAGTAAAATTTCGCTCAATGATCACTTCCTCCCTCATGTTCACAATGCGGTTTTGGGTAGGGTCATCGGTATTGAATTCCCCTGACCTATCAAACTCAAATGAAGTTTTGGTGGTATAAGGCTCCTCAATAAGAAGCATCCATCTGCGAAGATCATTAAATCGATGTCTTTCAAAAGCCAATTCCACTGCTCTTTCCCTTCTTAATTCTTGTAAAAACACATCTATTGACCCTAAAAACTTATCATGGACACCAACCATATCGGCACGGTCACGAATTACATTTACTGCCTCCAATGGCGTTTTCCCAAAGGTCGAAGAAGTGGCAGCGATGCTGTTATACCCCATCAAAGTGGCCTCTGCATACATCAGGTAGATGTCAGCCAGCCTCATATAAGGCACATTGATATGTAAAGCAACTCCCCAATCATAGGCCCTATCATATTTATTGGCTGTCAGTGGAGAGAATTTACGATTGGCGTATCCTGAAAGGCTGCCTGTCACCACTTCTCTATAGCTACCTCCCGTATGGAGGTTGGCATATCGATTAACTTCCTGATTGGGATCTGGAATGGCCCCTTGAACCACTTTTACACCATCATAAACAATCGCCTTGTAAAAACGGGGATCACGACCTTTCCATGGATAGTTAGGATCATAGCCCGATTCAGCATCTACTTGGGTAATATCATCCGGCAAGGGCAAGCCATTGGACATCCCAAAATTATCATGAACATAATTGGCAGTAGGATAGAAATTTGTAGGATCACCTTCATCCATGAAGGTTGGTTTATACTGCTTTGAAATTCGCCAGTGGGTATCATTGGCAGAGTAGTACGTCGACCTAAATATAGCCTCAGTCCCCCCGGCTAAGGCCCAGTTTTGACTTGTGGTATAAAAATTATCATGATACTTATCAAAAGGCAATAAGGCGTATTGGGTTTCCCCACTTTCTACGAGTTGTAATAGCTCACCAAAAGTGTCAGCAGCCTTCTTACAATATTCTACATTATAAGTTTCGCTTCCCGTAGATACGGAGTTCATTAAGGGGCTTCCTGCCCAAAGGTAATTTTTACCCAAATAGCCCAGAGCCATGATCTTATTAATCCGAAGCTGATTTTTACCCAAAGTCCTTCTTCCTGTTGTGGTATCATCCCAATCAATCGGCAGTAATTCGGCAGCTCTTTCCAAGTCTTGTGCCACCCTATCGGCACATTCTTGATAACTTAAGCGTGGTAAGGTCAACTGCTCGTCACTGGGTAAGACTTGATCCACATAAGGTAGTCCCCCAAAATACTGGATCAAGGAGAAATGGAACCAAGCCCTGAAAAACAATAACTGTCCTTCAATCAACTGCCGCTCTTCTTCAGTGGCATCTGTCATCAGGGAAAGATTTTCCAATCCCATATTGGCTTTGCGTATACCATACCAGGCTAACGGCCAGAGTCCTTTATTTTTATGATTCCTATCAGTATTTGCTGAGGAGGCATCCAACCACCCATTATTTCCTGCACCATTTTCTATTTGCCAAGCCCAAAAATTCCCTCGGTCTGCGTTATAGGAAAAGGTAAAAGTACCAGCTGTAGACTCGATTTCATCCTCTCCCCAGTTCCAGGAACTTACCCAATTGGACAAAGTAAAATTGGGTACGCAATGGTACAATTCCTCCACATAGCCCTGAAAGTTAGTGAAATTTTGGAAGGCCTGCTCCTCTGAAATAATTGATTCCGGTGCTCTCTCCAGATAGTCTTCGCAAGAGGTAACGATCAAAAACATCGCTATCCAAATCGATCCCCTCATTAATGGTTTTATATATTTGTTCATTGGATTGGCTCGTTTAGAATGTAACATTTAGACCCAAGTTGATTCTTTTAACAGTAGGATAGGCACCTTGATAAGAAGGTCCTCCAAAATTGGACTCCCTGTCATCCGGCATATCCGTCCATAGCAAAAGATTATTGCCATTTATATATAAGCGCATATTGTTCATGCCCAGATTCCTCACCCAATCTGACTGGAAATTATAGGCGATTTCCGCATTCTTCAGTCTCAGGTAGGAGCCATCATAGAGGTACCTTGGACCATTATTATAGCTGGAAGGTTGTGACCGCCATCTAGGCAATGGTGAATCTGCACCGGTATTTTCTTTGGACCAATAGCTTCCTTCATCATAAACTATATTAAGACCTCCCGCCAAGCTGGTCAATGAAACATCCCTGGTCACATTGTTTACACCATAAAACTGTAGATATAAGCTCAGGCCTTTCCATTCCACTCCTACATTGGTACTGTAGGTATTTTGAGGTACGCCAGAAAAGCCATAAGGAGCAGAATCAAAGGAATCAACTACCCCATCTCCATTGAAATCAGCGATATAGTAGCTTCCTGGAAGTTTAGCCAGGTCATTGGTATTATGCTGAGGACTGCCATATAGTTCATCCCAAGTATTATAATAGCCCGCACTGATATGGCTGCGGTACTGACCAAGCTGATAGCCTGCGTTTTTCTGATAATCAGGACGCAATTCTGGATCATCTCTTTTAATCACCTGATCGATGGCATGGGTCATAGAGAAATCGCCCCAAAGTCTGATCCCGCTATCAAAGGTATGATTCAGGCCTATGGTAAATTCATAACCTTCTGTCTCTACCCTACCCAAATTGGCTGCAGGGGCATTGGCTCCATAGTAGCTGGGTACTGAACGACCACTGGACATTAGGATATCCACCCTATTATCGCGGAACCAGTCCACACTACCATTAATCAATCCATTAAAAAAGCCAAATTCCAATCCCATATTATATTTGTAAACCGTTTCCCAATGTACATTTGGATTTCCTATGGCATTTTGTCTATACCAGGTATAAGGGCTGTCTTCACCAGACTGACCAATCACTCCCATTTGGGATGTGCCCCCATAGGCCCATTGATCCATAAATAAAAATCTTCCACCGATATTATCATCACCTACTTCTCCATAAGAAGCCCTAAGCTTCAATCGGTCTACAAAGGATAGGTTTTTGATAAAATTCTCTTCGGAGATATTCCAACCCAATCCTCCTGAGGAAAAGAAGGCAAAACGATACTCGGGTGAAAACTTTTCGGAACCATTATAGGCTCCGTTATATTCGATCATATACTTATTTTTATAATCGTAGGTAGCCCTGAACACCCAGTCTTCACGATAACTAGGAATGACACTCCCAATGGCATCTTGCTGTCTGTTCATCAAGCCCATTAAGGTATAATTATGTGTATCGTTAAAATTGCCGGCATAATTCATCTGGAACTGATAAAACATTCTTCGCTGGGCTCCCTGTACGGTCCCTCCTTCATTTTGCCAGGTAACCGCCTCGACAAAATCAAATCGGGTATTACCATCCAAAAGATTCCTGTATTCAGGAACTCCTGTAAAAGGGTTAATCCATTTGGTAAATGGGCTGTTGTAGAGGTCATTTATCCCTCTGTCCACTTCCCGAAAAGAATTATCCACCGCCAAAGTACCTCTAAAATTCAAGCCTTTTAAGATCATATCAAGATCTTGTTCCAAGACAAAATTGGTTGACAGACGAGTATCTGTGATATACTCCGCCCCACTGGCAGCCAGATTTAGCAAAGAGTTTGTAACCGCATAATCGTCTGGGGTATATGTTCCATAAGCCCCATCCGAGTACCTAGGTAAAAAAACATCCGGCGGACTTTTGTAAGCAGAATTCCAATAACTTTCGGGGAAATCATAGGCCCAAGGAGCTTGACGAACACCATAGGTACCACCAAGATTTACACCCAACTTAGTCGAAGAAGTCAGTTGAAAATCAAGGTTACTTCTAAAATTGATCCTATTATAGTTAAAGCCTGCCTGATAGCCTCTTCCTGTATCAAATTTTCGGAACAAATCACCTTCATATTGGTAGTCTATACTGGCAAAATATTTGGTAAAATCAGTTCCCCCTCGGATTCCCACATTCGCATTATAGGCCATTGCCTGATCCTTGAAGACCACATCCTGCCAATCCACATTCGGATACCGCTCCATTTCTTCCAAATTGGCTGGAAAGCGGTACTTTAACCTCATATCTTGGGGAATCATCTCATCCCAGCTATTGGGACTCAAGGACAATTCACGTTCAATCGCCTGATTCCTCACTCCAATAGCATCATATGAATCCAGCTTACCGGGTAGTTTAGAAACAGATTTCATGGTGGTGCTTATGTTAGCAGTAATTTCTGCTTTGCCTGTACGACCTCTTTTGGTGGTTACGATAATTACACCGTTGGCACCTCTAGACCCAAATACAGCTGTAGCCGAAGCATCTTTCAAGACAGAAATTGACTCCACAGAATTGATATCCATATTGGCAAAAAACTCTGGACGTTCAACTCCATCCACCAAAATCAAAGGTGAGTTTCCATTCCAGCTGTTTTGCCCTCTGATGACGATCTGAGGCATTTCTTCCCCTGGTGTTCCCACACTTGATGTGGTGATCACGCCGGGCAGGTTTCCAGTAAGGGCCTGTCCCACATTGGAAACCCCACCGGTACGTTTGAGCACTTCTCCATCGGTCTGGGTAACTGCTCCTACGATGGTTTCCTTTTTCTGTTCGGCATAGCCCACAACCACTACTTCATCCAATGATTGAAGATCCTCTTCTAATACAATATCAATGATCGATTGAGAACCTACCTGTACTTTTTGTTCCTTAAAGCCAACAAAGCTAAAAACCAAGGTTTCACCTTCATTTGCTTGAATAGTATATTCCCCGTCAATATTCGTGACAGTGCCTTTTGTAGTACTTTCTATTCTTACAGTTACTCCTGGAATAGGGAGACCTTCTCCATCTACTACTTTTCCTTTAATTTCAATTACCTCAGTAATTATTGCTTCACCTCTATCTGACTTTAGCGGATGCTTAGGTTCATTGTTATTTGCATCCTTCAAATGAGGTCCTATTTCATTTCCAATAATATTGGAATGGGCCTTTCCCTTTGGGCCTATGGCCAGTATTGCTATAAATAGCAACTTCAATAAGAAGGAGCCCCCCACATATTTGGAAAACTTTTCAGTTTGCCTGGGTATTTCTTTTTCCATATTGTTTCAAGGTTTTGTATAAATCAAAATTGAAAATTGCCTTCTTCTAAACTTTTTGAATTTTTAGACATCAGGGCTTAAATCAGGTCATTCTACCTATTTTAACTGCTGTTTTGGATATGCTTTTTCATGGATAATTGAAATTTTGGGTTTGTTATTTAGATGAAATTTTATTTGTATCCTTTGAACTATTAAATCTCTACACCTTTTCAAAATTCCGTGTGTTTACAACACTTATAAATTTTTAAACTAAAATGTCCTTCTCATTTTTACTCCCACACCTAAAGGAAAATTGATTTAAGGAGTGAAACTGTTTAGTGAGAGAAGAAATTTTTGAAATATTAAGTAGAGGGAAATCTAGCCAGCTATATTCTAGCTAAAATAATGTTGAGAATTGCCTATACCGATAAACATCGATTTGACAAAAGGTGATTCACCCTTAACCATGAGGAGGTTCAAAGTAGATTGAAAAACCTTTTCAAAAAAGGGCCACAATGATGCTTTTCCTTTTAATAAAGGGCTTGTTCGGAAAAATTCTGTTATGATGTACTTCATTCTGGGTTTATTTATGGTTCAACCATTTGACAAATCAACATTGAAACCATAAATATTGAGGCATACTAGAAAAACGTACCCATTATTACTCCTACAATCGCAATAATGAATATTCTATACAATAACCAATATGGCTATTATGACTCAAAAAAGTTTAGGAAAATAGGGTTATACTTAACAGTATATAATGTAATGCTCTTACTTGAATACAGATATATGTTATCTTTTATATAGTTGTAACTTCAAGTATTCGTAAATATTTCTATTTTTTCTCAAACGACCAAACATTTGAATAGGTAATTATAATATTTCAACCATTTAACATACAAAATGGTAGGTAATATAGGATATAGAAATCAGGTTTTTCCATAGATGATGCCCAATTCCAGCCCCCTAAGTTCTGCTAGACCTTTTAATCTACCAATAGCAGAATACCCAGGATTAGTTTCCTTGGTCAAATCATCCAACATTTGGTATCCATGGTCAGGCCTGAAAGGAATAGCATTGCTCCTATTTTGATTCATGTCCACCAAAATCCCCATCAATTCAGCCATATTCACATCACCATTGAGGTGTTCTGACTCATAGAAATTTCCCATTAGATCTTTACTCACATTCCTTAAATGAACAAAATTGACCCTTTCCTTCACTGCAAGAAGAATTTCTGCCAGGTTATTATGACTGCCCGCACCCAATGATCCAGTACAGAAACAAATACCATTGAAAGGTTTATCCACCGCCTGTAGTATATATAACAAATCTTCTTTAGACCTAGCTATCCTCGGCAAACCTAAAATATCAAAAGGTGGATCATCTGGATGAATGGTTAGATTGATGTTCTCTTCCTCGCAAATAGATGCGATACTACTAAGAAAATAAGACAGGTTATCCCTTAAACCATCCCTACCCAATTCCTTGTAAATATCTATGCTTGACCTAAGATCACTTAAGCTCACTCCCTTCTCCGTAGGCACGCCCATCAAAATAATTTCCGTTAACTTGTCCACTTTCTTTGCCGACATGCTCTTGTACCGTTTATCGACTTTTTCCCAAATGTTCATTGGATAATCATTTTGGGCTTCGTTTCGTTGGAGCACGTATTTATCAAAAACTGCCAAATTCACCCAGTCAAAATATAGGGATCTAGCCCCTGAATCCAGCTTCATGTCCAACTGTGTCCTTGTCCAATCCAATACAGGCATGAAATTATAACAAATAGTGTTTAATCCACATGAAGCTAGATTTTTTAGACTTTTCCTATATTTTTCCAAATAGCTGTCACACATATTTGACCTAGTTTTAATGGCTTCATGTACGGGTAAGCTTTCCACTACATTCCATTCCAATCCAGCATTTTCTATCATTTCTTTTCTTTCTAGAATAGCTTGCTTGGTCCAAACTTCACCGTGAGGGATTTGATGAAGCGCTGAAACCACCCCAGTAGCTCCTGCCTGTTTTATATCATTTAAACTCACAGGATCATTTGGCCCGTACCAGCGCCAACTTTGCACTAATTTTTTCATTGAATTTATAGGTTTATAAGTTAGAAAATATATTGCCTGCATTATATCCTAATTACAGGATGCAGGTAGTTTTTAATTTTTGTTGACTTTTAAAGCACTGTACTTTCATGATAGATCATTTTATAAAATGACTTTTACCATTGGCTTTTAAAATTCACAAAAAATAAATCTTATATGAAAGTATACCTTTACTTTTTCTTCCATCTTATAGATTAAAAACTCATCCTAATGGCATGAAAATCTTTCATACAAGGATAATAATCCAATAAACAGATTAAAATTTTATATTATAAACCTATAGGGTCATACTTCCATAAACAGTCCTTTGGTTATCATTGACTTCTTAGCACGAAGTTTCATTGATATATCGAAAAAATTCGATAGATCTCCTTAAGAGATATCATTCAGGTTAAATGCTGTATAAAACTAATCCCGTGAATCTATCAATTTACTAAATTCATTGAAGTTTCTATTTTTCACACTTATCCTCAAAAGTCAAAACAGGGCAAACCCAGTATTATTTCAACTCCCAGATCAATCCCATTTTCACTTCTAAATCCTCCGCAAACCGGTTCGAAATAAGTACCGAGTGGTCAACAACTCGGTACATAAAAATCACAGAAGTACTACTGCTTCAATACTAGAACAAAAAAATCAAAAGATGCTATTATTTCCCACTTTCCATCAATCTCCTCACATCCTCAAAGTCATAAAACATCAAGCCTCCAACTTTAGTAAATGGTAATGTTCCATTAATCCTTAGATTCTGTAAAGTACCGGGCGAGATTCCTAATAATTCGCGGACTTCATAAGATTTTAGCCATCGCTTTGTAGGCTTTCCAGATTGCTTTTTGAGGAATTGGTCCAACTCTTGAAAAAATTGCTCCTTAAATTCCATTAAGTCCTGTTTAGTGATAATTTCTATGTCCATAACTTATTATTTTAATGAATAATATGGTTTGAAATTAAATGATGCCATTTAAAAACATTCACAAGTTGGACAGGACTTGAGGGTAAAGTCCCCCTTTCCCCTACTAGACTTTAGTTTAAAAAGAGCTTTGTCCTGAGCAATCCCATATCCTTACTTATTTTTTTCTCAACCACCCGTGCATAAATTTGTGTAGTAGCTATTTTTGTATGTCCCAGCATTTTACTTACTGATTCAATGGGTACACCGTTCATCAATGTAATAGTAGTCGCAAAGGTATGTCTGGCAGTATGGTGTGTAAGCTTTTTTTGGATTTCGCAAAGGTCTCCAATCTCTTTAAGGTAACTGTTCATCTTTTGGTTTGAAATAGGTGGCAGCAATGTACCATTAGCTTTGGCCCTCGGATGATTTTTGTACTTTTCTAAAATTTCAATGGCTTTGGGGAGTAATGGAAGCTTTACCGGTTCATCAGTTTTCTTCCTATGGGAAATAATCCATAATTCCCCATCAATACCTTTGGCTATATTTGCATGGGTCAAGTTGGTAGAGTCAATATAGGACAATCCCGTATAACAACTGAATACGAACAAATCCCTTACCCAATCCAAACGGGAAATAGAGAATTCCCTTTCTTCAATACGCTTGAGTTCTTCCATTTCTAGGAAATGACGTTCCACCTTCTTGTACCTGAACTTATAATTTAGAAAAGGGTCTTTTTTCATCCATTCCATTTTAAAAGCCAGGGTCATCAACTTCTTTAACCTGATCAAATGTTTCATAACACCATTGTTGGCAACAGGCCTCCTTCGATGGTCCTTTGGCTTGAATGTCCTAAGGTGGTTTTCATAATCAGTAATAAACTTGTAATCAATTTCCGACAGGGGAATATCAGACTTCCGTTTTCTAGTTTTTAGAAATTCCTGAAGATGTCGTTCAGTAGTCTTATAATTTTTGAGTGTACCTTCAGCAAGAATACCAATGTTATGTTTATTGTGAAAATCAACAAGTTCCATCAGTGTATGCTCCTCCTCCTCGATTCCCAAAAACCTATTTTTTATTGCTTCAGGGGTAATATTCCTTTTTTCAATAATTAGTTCTTGATAACATTCCAGTATTCTAGAGCGCATATAATCCAGGTAGCGATTTGAGGACCTGGACTCTGGGTTATTCCCTTTTACCCTACCTTTTCCAAAATCCCATTCTGATCGGGAAATTACTTTGTTTGCAGAAATCTCAATTCTCTTTCCATTAACAGTAACCCTTGCCACCACGGGAGAAAGCCCTCTTTTGTTCACTTTGGAAGATTTAATAACAAACTGAATACCAAGTATTTTAGCGTCTTTCATACAATTTCCGGTTAACTTGGAACCATTAAAAAAGAGTCCCAAAACCCAATGTTTTTTAAGCTCAATTCGGCCTAAAAACACCCCAAAATCAAGATCTGGAACAAACTATGGATCAACGACTTAAGACCTAAAATGGGACCCAAAATAGAAAATTAAATTGGGTCACCGAATGGGTCCCATTTTCTTTGAAATCGTATGTGGTTTTTTGTTGTATAAAAAACAAAAAACCCTCCAAATCATACGATTTGAAGGGTTTTGGAGGGAATTGCACCCCATTTTGTCGGAGTGGCGGGATTCGAACCCACGACCCCTTGCACCCCATGCAAGTACGCTACCGGGCTGCGCTACACTCCGATTCTCTTGTCTTTATTTAATAGAAAAAGACACTCTTTTTATTTTCCCATTCGAACCTGCGACCCTCCCGATCCCTATCGGGATACGCTACCAGGCTGCGCTACACTCCGATTAATATATTTCTGCTTCTAAAAAGAAACTTATTTAATCTGGATTACTAAATATTCAAACCTTGAATACCAGCTCCAGAAGCTGCTGCAAATAAAATAGTTTTTTAATAATTATAAAACCAAATTAGAATTAATTCCATTCAAGTTTACTGCGTTCATTCCAATAAGCTGAAACATCAATCGCCATGGACTTTAGTTTTTCCAAATCATTTCTCGACAGCTCAAATTCATTTGCTTTTAAGTTCTCCTTCAATTGCCCAACGTTTCCAGCCCCACTCAGAACATATTGCGGCTCGACCAAATCCATACAGAAACGTAATGCCAATGCATCTACCCCTACCTTATACTCTTCAGACAGAACTGACAGTAAATGATAATGCTCTTGATAGTGTTGATAATCCTTATTAGGGAATACCCTTCCATTAGCCATTCCCTCTTTGATGATCAGTAACTTCCCCTTGTTTTTTGCCTTTTTGATCACTGGAAGAGCACTTTGCTCAAACAGATTGAAAGTAACCTGAAAACTGTCAAAAAGCTCCTCTCCATCCACTTCAATCCCCATTGCTGCCTCTAAAATTTCACTTTGTGCTTTTCCGCTACTGGTCAAGCCAATTTTCAAGCCATAATCCTTTTTAATAGCCATCAATTCGTTGTGAACATCTTTGTTGGCAAGTACTCCTGATTCAAAAGTGGCAGAATGAATTTGATATATTTCCAATGCTGGCAATAGTTGCTTAGAATAGCCCCATTGCTCTCTAAGTTTGCTCAAAGAATGCTCTTTCACCTCGTGCGGACCATTATAGCCCAACTCCCAATTGGCCTTATAAGTATACCCCCATTTGGTGCCTAATACCAATCCCTCATTTTTTCTACTTTGGTACCAATCCAATAAAAATTCTTCACCCCTTCCATATGAGGGTGCTGTATCAAAATATCGAATTCCTTGCTCATATGCTTCATCTAGCACTTCCATGGTCTTTCTTTGAAAAGCCTCTGCTGATTTATCAATATTTTGATCAGGACGAATATTAATGTATTCTGGCCTTCCCAATGAAGCCAACCCTAATCCGATTTTAGTTTTTGTCATTTAGCCTAGTAATTGAACCAAACATGTTCACTATTTCATACTTTACAAATTTATAAGTTTAAATAGGGATACCATTTTATTTTCCGTAAACCTAAACCCAAACTAACAACCAACACCACAAAACATTAATAATCAAACAATTAAAACCAACTCATTAACCTAATATTTTTTTAAGCCATTGAGCTTTCCAAGCAATGTTTTTCACTATTTAAAACTTGACAGATTAATTTATATACTCAATTCGGATTGCATTCACTATATTTGCCGATCAAAGTTCTTTACATAATTTCTTCATTTACCATTATAGGTCATCGACTAAGGTCGGTGATAATAGGGAACCGTGTGAAAATCACGGGCTGTCGCGCAACTGTAAGTAACGTGAAAGTTTTTGCCCTCGAATGTCCACTGTTCTGATTGCTATCGGGATGGGAAGGACGGCAAAAATGTTACAAGCCAGGAGACCTGCCTATTTTGAACTGTCCATCATGGAGGACAGAAATGACAATGCTTTCGCGATTTGAAGCTCCTGTCAAGTACGACTCCTTTTCCTTTCTTCTCCTGGGATCAGTATGCCCAAAGGAAAAGTATGTCCTATTTTTCAGTTCCCCTCCCTATCGCTGCATTGCGAAGTTTAGCTAAAGACTTTTGACAATTATTTATCAAGTTAAAAGTTTATCATTATGCTAACGCACAATCTTGGCTATCCGCGAATTGGTAGCAAAAGACAACTAAAAAAGGCCAGTGAAGCCTATTGGAAAGAAAAAATTTCACTTCATGATCTGCTACAGGTCGGGGCTGACATCCGGCTACAAAACTGGAAATTACAGCAAGAAGCTGGGATAGACCTCATACCATCCAATGACTTCTCTTTCTATGACCAAGTATTGGACATGTCTTTAACGGTAGGGGCAATCCCAGAACGGTATCACGAAATCGTCACTGACCAAAAAAGACCTGAACTGGACCTCTATTTTGCCATGGCCAGAGGCTACCAAAAGGACGGTTTGGACATTATTGCCATGGAAATGACTAAATGGTTTGACACCAACTACCATTATATTGTTCCGGAGTTTAAAAAAGACCAAAAATTCAAGCTTTTCTCCACCAAGGTACTGGAGGAATTCAAAGAAGCTAAAAGACTTGGGATCCACACCAAACCCGTTATCCTAGGTCCTATTTCCTATTTGTTATTAGGTAAAGAAAAAGAAGAAGGCTTCAGTAGAATTTCCTTACTCAAAAACCTTCTTCCAGTTTATCTTGAAATACTTACAAAACTGGAAAATTCAGGCGCTACATGGGTACAAATCGATGAACCCTATCTGGCCATGGACCTCTCAAACGAGCAAAAAGAAGCCATCCAATATGCTTATAATGAAATCAAAAAAGCTTGTCCATCACTCAAAGTTTTAATAGCAAGTTATTTTGATACTTTGGGAGACAATATCAGTCTCGCGAGCTCCTTACCTGCTTGTGCCCTACATATAGATCTCGTAAGAGCTCCCGAGCAATTGGAAAAGGTCCTAGAATCCATTCCAAAAAACATGAGTTTATCACTGGGGCTTGTAGATGGCAGAAATATTTGGAAAAACGATTTTAAAAATTCCCTGGCTTTAATCGAAAAGGCCAAAAAAGCCAAAGTCTCGGAAAGACTTTTGATCAGTCCAAGCTGCTCCTTATTACACAGTCCTTGTGATTTGGAAGAAGAACATAATGAGACTGACTTGACCACAGAAATCAAAAATTGGTTAGCCTTTGCCAAACAGAAAGTTTGGGAAGTAAGCCATTTGAAAAACTTGGCGTTAGGCAAGGAAGACAAAGCCAATTTGACCATACTTTCTGATAATCAAGCGGCCATCCAAAGTAAAACCAATGCGCAAATTGTCCATAATCCCAAAGTACAAAAAGCGATAGATTTACTTGATTCAGGCTATAGTCAAAGAAAAAGCGCATTTGGGGATCGCCAAAAAGTGCAAGAAGACAACCTTAAGCTACCATTATTCCCTACCACTACCATTGGCTCCTTTCCTCAAACCAAAGAAGTCAGACAATGGCGTGCCCATCTTAAAAAAGGAGTATTGACTCAAAATCAATATGATGAACTGATCAGCCAAGAAACCAAAACAGCTATTCAATGGCAGGAGGACATTGGCTTGGACGTGTTGGTGCATGGTGAATTTGAAAGAAATGACATGGTAGAATATTTTGGGGAGCAATTAAATGGGTTTGTTTTCACCCAAAACGGCTGGGTCCAAAGCTATGGTTCAAGATGTGTAAAACCTCCCATTATTTACGGAGATGTCTCCAGACCACAAGCAATGACCCAAAAATGGACTTCTTATGCCCAGTCATTGACAGATAAAAATGTAAAAGGAATGTTAACAGGTCCGGTAACCATTCTGCAGTGGTCATTTGTCAGAAATGACCAAGCGCGATCTGCTACTTGCCAACAAATCGCCTTGGCGATCAGGGAAGAGGTTAAAGACTTGGAAAATGCCGGCATTAAAATCATCCAGATAGACGAACCAGCGCTAAGAGAGGGACTTCCTCTGAGGGTATCCAATTGGGATGAATACTTGGAATGGGCTGTCGATTGCTTCCGTATTGCCTCTACCGGGGTGGAAGACAAAACGCAGATCCACACCCATATGTGCTATTCCGAATTTAATGATATCATCAAACATATAGCTGCCATGGATGCAGATGTCATCACCATTGAATGCTCTCGTTCTCAAATGGAATTATTGGATGCTTTTGCAGAATTCCAATACCCTAATGAGATCGGACCTGGTGTCTATGATATTCACTCTCCCCGAATCCCGACTGAGGATGAAATGGTCCAGCTTATGGAAAAAGCCAAAGCCGTTATTAGCGATAGACAATTATGGGTCAACCCGGACTGTGGTCTTAAAACCAGGGGCTGGAAAGAAACAAAAGAAGCATTAACTAGAATGGTTCAAGCAGCCAAAACTTTAAGGAAAGACACAGGGCTAAACATTTCAAGCTTTACTACAAATGCGGTCAATACCCCTTAATTAAGACATGGTTATTGTCCATTTCACTAGGCTGTTATAGTATTTCAAAACAGCTGATTTTAAACAATCACTATTCCGGACAAGTTATATACTTGTTCGGAACAGTATTCCCTTCTAGGTATGAATTTTAAAAAGCAGATAAAAGCTCCAGTAAAAAAAACTCCTCTGAAGTGTTGGGACGTTTATATCCAAAGTGTTTTTGCCAGAAAAATTCCCAGTTCACATGAAAAGGATAAAAAAACATTGGAATATTTTAAACATCGTTTTAACTGGGATACAAACTTGGACATATCAAAAGAAAATTACGATGCACTGGTACTAACTGACCTGAACAGAGATATTATTTGGGTAAACCAAGGTTTTAAAAACATGACTGGGTACAAACCCCATTTTGCCATAGGTAAAAAACCTTCTTTTCTCCAAGGAGAAGCCACTTCTCCTTTGGTGCTCGCAGAATTCAAAAAGAAATTAATTCATCACAAACCTTTTCAACTGAAACTTATCAACTATAAGTTTGATCAATCACCTTATCTTTGTGAAATTCGTGTTTTTCCAATAAAAAATATATCTGGGAAAACATCCCATTTCCTTGCTTTAGAAACTGAAATATGACAGCACTAGAACTAAAGATCAAAAAAGCCGAAACAAGAATCTTCAAAGCAGTCTTTCCCAACACCATCAATCATTATGACACCCTTTTTGGAGGCACTGCTATGCATTTGATGGATGAAGTGGCCTTTATTACCGCCACCAGGTTCAGTCGTCAAAAAATGGTCACTGTCAGTAGTGATAAAATAGATTTCACTGTCCCCATACCAGCAGGAACTATAATTGAATTGGTGGGATCAATAATTCATATTGGGAATACCAGCCTTAAAATTCAAGTAGATATTTTCATTGAGCAGATGTATGAGGAAGGAAGGGAAAAGGCTATAAGCGGTACTTTTACACTAGTAGCGATAGATGAGAACAAAAATCCTACTCCAATCATAAAAGAACATTAAAAAAAGGGTCTGTGGACCCTTTTTTTAGATAATAATTTCATTTAGACTTTCTTGCCCCAAGGCCCTTCAATTGCAATAGTTAAGCCTGCTCCTTGTATATTCACAAAATAGGTACTTCCATCTGGAGAAAACACCCCTCCTGCAAATTCACTTTCATAACCTATATTCTCAGCAAGCTTATAGAAATCTCCCTTTGGAGTAATTCCAACCACAAAAGGATGGGGTCTATCTTCGCAAAGTAATAAATCACCCCAAGGGGCAATAGCTACATTATCACAACTTTTAAGGATCTCTGTATCATTGGGCTCTGCAAACAGCTCCAATTTACCGGGTGCCGTCTGCTCATTGGCTTTTCCTTCATTGGCTCCAGGGATATATTTAAAAACTTGGCCAGCAGAAATTTCCCCACCATTGGTACACGCAAAATACAGCTCCTCTTCTCCAAACCAAATTCCTTCTCCTCGAGCAAAACAAGCAGCTCCCTTATCCGCTCCACGGTGCCTCAAATCATCTTCAGGAGCTTCTACATCGTCCATATCAATCCACTCCACTTCAAAAGCTTGGTTTTTGGGCATTTTTTCCTGATCTGAACCCTCCCAATTTCGCGTATCATAAGAAGCTTTTCCCGCTATGGCTAAAGCCTGAAGCTTCCCGCCTGAGCGTAAGTCCCCAGGCACTTCGGGTATAAACCGATAAAAAAGTCCGTCACCACGATCCTCAGTCAGATAAACAATGCTTGTTCTAGGATCCACAGCAACAGCCTCATGATTAAACCTCCCCATCTCCTTGATAGGTTCAGCAGTATATAACATAGGCTCTTCTGATGCAGGGACTTCGAAAACATAACCATGATCTTTCTCTAGCTTACCATCATAATCGCCCTTTTTTACTGTTGATTCCTCGCAGGTCACCCAAGACCCCCATGGTGTCACTCCTCCTGCACAATTCCGAACCGTACCACCCAAACTAAGAAATTGTTTTTCAACCTCCTTGGTAGCTGGATTGTAGACCAAAGTAGTAGTTCCTCCTAGGCCAGGAAGTGTTCCCAAACCATTTTCATAAAATTCACCTGCATATTTTGATGAGTAATTTTCATTACCTTCTCCAAAAGCTCCTTCCTTAAAATCATCAGGACTGTTTTCGTGATTCCTAATAATAATTATTTTGCCATCATTTCCTTGAAAAGTTCCCATACCATCAGGCCTTCCAGGTACAATCAAGCCATCATCCATGGGCTCACCTGATCTAGAAATAATAGAATAACTAAACCCCTTGGGCAAATTCAGGATCTTATCAGGGTCCTCTACTAGCGCCCCATAACCTATTAGATCACTTGATGATCCATTTTTTGACGATGGTTGAATACATTGAAACAATCCCATAAAGCCCAGTGTCACCATTCCAGATTGTTTAATAAATTCTCTTCGGTCAGTTTGCTCTCCAGCTCCCATATATTTAGCGATTTAATTAAGTTTTAAAATAAACTTTAATTCTTTTTTGATAATCCCAAGATCTCGACGTAATCTCGAAACAAGATAAGTAAGAGATTCATTTTTCAGATTGCCCTAATTTTATTAAAATATTATAATTCATAAATCCTAAGTTCCTTTAAAAAAGAAGGGCATAATCCATTCTTTCTATACAAAGTGAAATTTACAGTTATTTTTTCACCCCAACAAACAATCAACAAACACATAATCAATATTTTATAAGCAAATATTTGACCTAATCTAGTTTTACAAACTATTTAATTCCGTAACTTATAAGTAAATAATGACGAACATTATTTTACTGACTATTAGCCATTTATATAATACATCAATAAATCTCCGAGCAATTAACAAAAGATTAATAAAGGACAATAAAGCCCTTAGAAATTGTTTATTACTCCCAACCTATGCCAAAACATACGATCGTCATGGGCCCTAATTGAGCATCTCCTCAATGCAGTGGATTTATTGTTCTAAACTCATACATTAAAACAAAAGAGCAAAATGAAAAAGGTGAGAATTATTACAATAGATGGCGGAGGAGTCAAGGGAATCATAACCACAATGATCCTTAAGGCACTGGAGGAAAAAATCCAACGCAGAACTAAGAACAAAGAATCGAAATTAGTCGATTTTGTTGACTTTTTTGCAGGCACAGGCTCAGGGGGAATCATTACCTGTGCCTTATTAAGTCCCAATGACCAACTTCCATCAAAACCTAAATTCAGCGCAGATGAAGTGAACAACTTTTTTCATGAGTTTTGTAATAAGGCATATTCAAAGTCTATCTTCAAAAAAATTCAAACATTGGGAGGGCTAATTGACAACAAAGACTTTAGAAAAGGACTGGATACTTTTTTCCGCGAACAATTTGCTGACAAAAAATTAAGCCAATTAATTAAACCCTGTCTTATTACCGCCTATGACCTTGACCATAGACGGGCCATTTTTCTCAATCAGCATAACGCTAAAATCACTAAGGCAAAGGATTTTCTAATAAAAGATGTTGCCATTGCTTCTTCAGCTACTCCTCCGTATTTTCAGCCAGCCAATATCCATTCTGACATAGGTATTAGCTATCCATTGATTGATGGTGCCGTTTTCGCCAACAATCCAGCCATGTGTGCCTACGCAGAGACGCGTAAAATGTACTTCGAAAACGCCAAAAACCCTAGCAGCAAAGACATGTATCTGCTATCTTTAGGTACTGGAAAGCCCGAAAAGTCCATTAACTTTCATGATGCTAAAAACTTCGGCATTAGCCAATGGACCCGGCCCTTGCTCTCCATTATGATGTCCGGAAATGCCGAAACTGTTTCCCACCAACTAAAATGGGTTTTTGATGCCAATAAAAATAAAAATGGATTTCAGAGAATTAATCCTGACCTGAAAAATGCTTCAAGCAATTTTGATGACTCACATAAATCCAACCTAGAGGCATTGCGAGAGACCGCAAATGATTATATTTCAAAAAACGAAACTACTTTTAATGATATTGTGGAAAATTTAGTACCCATAGAAAAAGCCCTAGAGTAATGAATACCAGGGCCTTTATTTTTTTTAACATAGGGATAAAAGAACATTTACAGATCAACTTACTGGAAGATCATCTCTATCTCCCCAAAACAACTTGATTACCTGATAGCTTTCAGCAATGTGGCCATATACACCCATTTTTGGTCTCTAGAATTTAAGCCCTCTTCCATGGCTGTTAATTGCTCTTCCGAAGCTTCCATATCTTCATATTCCATAGAATTAAAGAACTGCAAATAATCGTCGTAAAAATTCAAGGTCATATGTGTGTAATCGGCGGCACTCCCCATTGGCACAGCTGTTCTTAAAAACATCCAACTTCCCATCATGCCTGCTTCAATCTTTTTTTGATGAAATGGCAGGTAGAGATCAGTCTCCACGTGCTCATATTCATTGAACCTTCCTTCTGCTGCCTTCATCAAATCAAAAGAAGCAAGCACTCCCGGCTTCATTTCAAAATTATCTTTGGTGCGCGCAACCATCACCATATAGGCCCTCATGGCCAAATCACGGTTTGCCACTGCGTTTTCCACACTCATTTCAATTTGCTGATCTGACATTTCCGAAGAAAAGGCCCTTTTGGCATAGTTCACAAAATTATTGTCCGTCATTCCGTTCATCATTTTCACAGGATCATCATAATAGGTAATAGTGACATACTGAAATTCACCCTGATCAGGCCCTGATTGCAATGACCATAAATCCCATCCTTCCACATCTCCTTGCTTAATGGCTTCAGAATAAATCTTCTCCATAAAGCTTTTATTCTCAGAATAATCTACCATTTGTGTAGACGCAACTTTTATAAATTCAATTACCATATATTGATGGTCTCCCTGAGCAAATGCTCCTTGGCAGACGATAAACAAAACTGTGGCGAAATAAAACAACTTTTTCATATCGTAGAAATTATGGGTTTGTAAAACACTCTTAAACACTACTATAATCAATATAAACAATTATTTGGTATATGTAAAAAATAAAAAAACATAATAAACATTTTTCCACCAACACCACAACTTAAAGGAAATTTATTCTGTTTTATCAATAATCACAGTCTTTTATTACATATACTAAAAAATATCTTTCGATTGGTTGCACAGAAATTATTTGGAAAAATCAAGTACTTATCAAGTTGAAGCCACTAAGCACACCAACTAAACACATAACTATTTGAATTACTTATATTTATAAACCATTCAATATTACCACATTACTTGATAAATTTTTAGACAAATACTGCTCCAAGATATAAGTAGTTTCAGAGACAGGTTTGACTGGATCTAAAAAGTCCAGGAAACCAGCATCTTCAACAACCTCTTCTTCCTGATTTACAAAGCCATAAGCTTTTAAGACTCCTTCCTCAAATAAAATAGCCGCATCTTCTCCTGGACTCCTCCCCTTTTCCTTTATCAAAAGTCTGGAACGCTCTTTTTTCATTTGCTTCAACCAATCCCCAACCCTTTGGTTATAAGATTCGGGATCTTCTTTTCCACAACATGCTCCCTCACATTTCCCAACTTTATAATCATAGCATTCCGCCACAGTCTTTTGGATGCCACACAATTTGGGGCACAACTGATATAACTCTACTTTTTCCAGTAAATAAGACCAGGCATCATGATGACTCCTGAAGCTTAACAGTGGCTTTGTAAACCTGTTGATCTTGGCCACCTGAAATCGCTCAAATCCCGCTCCATCCTGGTACTGATATAACCCCCAAGTAGTTCCTTTTACCTTTTGGGCCCTATTAAATTTCGGCCAATGCTTTTTGATTTCTAATGCCTCCACCAAAAGGGCCAAAAATTCACTGCCGGTCAACTGAAAACTCACGCTATGGATCTCAGATTTCATGGCCTGCTTTCCCTTTCCAGCCCCAGAAAAGTGTCCCTTGAATCGACTCCTTATATTAAGGGCCTTACCTACATAAATCACCTTGCCATTGATGTCATGAAAGTAGTAAACCCCCACTTTTTCCGGCAAAGCCATAAATTGTTCCTTATTAATATTGGGTGGCAAAAAAGCTTCTCCTGAATTCCTTTTTAAAAGGGACTCCACTACACCCTGATCATCTGCCTCGATGAGCATCCCAAACAGCTCTGCTGTAGCCTCAGCATCTCCATATGCTCGGTGTCGCGCTTTAATGGAAATGGACTTGGACTCGCATATACTTCCGAGGCTATAAGACCTCAATCCTGGAAATATCTTTCGACTGAGCCTTACCGTACAAAGCTTAGGCAAATCAAACTCCCTGCCTACACGGTCAAATTCTGCTTTGATAAATTGGTAATCAAAATTCACATTATGTGCCACAAAGACTTTTCCCTGCAAAAAGTCATACAGTTCATGGGCAATCTCCTCAAAAACTGGAGCATCAGCCACCATTTGCTGGTCAATACCTGTAAGTCCTGTAATATAATTCGGGATCTCACACTCAGGGTTGATCAAGGTCTGATAACTGTCCAAAACCTTCTCGCCATCATGCAAAAATGCAGCAATTTCAGTTATGCGGTGCCTTTTCCCGTAGCCCCCTGTCGTTTCAATATCTACAATGGCATAAATCATAATAAAATGCTGCTCTATGTTTTTTATTATTTGATGTTCAATTTGGCGATTTTGTCATTCATAATAACGATTTTTGACCCAAATTGTCCCAATAAAGAGACCCTGTAATATATTAAATTGATATTCATCCATAACCATACCCCAAAACCCAATGGAAATCAAGATCAAAGACTGGCAAGAGCGAATAGAAGAGACCACTCAAGCATTTTTATCCAGTTTCGGAGGGCTAAGCCCTGAGGAATTATCTTATAAACCAGATCCGAAGGTCTGGAGCATTGAGGAGAATATCCAACACCTGATAGTCATCAACGAAAGTTATTTCCCGATTTTTCAAAAGCTGGAAGAAGGTACTTATGAAAAACCCTTTATTGGTAATTTTAGTTTTCTGACAAAATTATTGGGCAATACGATTTTGAAATCAGTATCACCAGAGAATCCTAAAAAACTTAAAACTATTCCAATTTGGGCTCCAAACAAGTATCATGATGGAGATGCGGAAGCACTTTTGAAAAAGTTTGAAGATCACCAAAAGGAAATATCCCAATGGATCGGTAAACTAGGACCTTACCTAGAAAAGAACCAAATCATCCATTCCCCTGCCAATAAATTAATTGCCTATCCACTATCTACTGCACTGGAAATCATCACCATCCATGAAAAAAGACATTTCAATCAGGCAAAAAAAATCTTGGAACAAATCAAATAACTCATTTATTCAGAGCGAATTGCAATACCACAAGACTATTACTGCATATTGGCTCATGACCAGAAAAAACGGCAAAAAGATTACATCCTGATGAAAATTCAATAATTTTAGGGCTTGTAAATAGACCATTCAAATCAAATTTTGATGACTGAGATTAGAAACAATTGGACCAGAGAAGAAATCAAAGCAATTTTTGATTTACCTATTCTAGACCTCATTTATAAAGCAGGAACAGTTCACCGTGAATTTCATGACTCTCAGGAGGTACAAGTCTGCACCTTGCTATCCGTAAAAACGGGAGGATGTCCTGAGGACTGCGCTTACTGCCCCCAAGCTGCCAGGTACCATACTGATGTTAAAGTCCATAAATTACTCGAAGTAGAAGAAGTATTGCAAAAGGCAGCTGATGCAAAATCAGCAGGCAGTACCCGCTTTTGTATGGGAGCGGCATGGAGAGAAGTTAGAGACAACAGAGACTTTGACAAAGTACTTGAGATGGTAAAAGGAGTAAATACCATGGGAATGGAAGTTTGCTGTACTTTGGGAATGTTATCTGAAGAACAAGCGGAAAAATTAAAAGACGCTGGACTTTATGCCTATAACCACAATTTAGACACCAGCGAGGAACACTATAATGAAATCATTACCACAAGGAATTATGATGATAGATTGGATACATTGGAAAATGTAAGAAAAGCAGATATCTCAGTTTGTTCTGGAGGAATCATTGGATTGGGCGAAAATCTTGAAGACCGTGTGGGCATGCTTCATACACTTTCCACTTTGCCATCTCATCCAGAATCAGTACCTGTAAATGCATTGGTACCAGTGGAAGGTACTCCACTTGAGGAACAAGAGAAAGTTTCCGTTTGGGAAATGGTTAGAATGATTGCCACTGCAAGGATTATTATGCCTAAAGCCATGGTAAGACTTTCTGCAGGAAGAGTAAGAATGACTACTGAAGAACAAGCCTTATGTTTTATGGCAGGAGCCAACTCCATCTTTGCAGGGGATAAACTATTAACTACCCCAAATCCAGAAGAAGACATGGACAAGCAATTATTCCAAACCTTAAATCTTAAGCCGCGAAAGGCTTTCAAGGATCAGGAAGTAAGCCTATAAAATTAAAGCTCTCCGCCTAGTACGGAGAGCTTTTTTTATGCAGATTGCTTGATGTGATTTTCCTTTATTATCCTTCGAAGGATCTTACCAACATTGGACTTTGGCAGCTCCTTCACAAAATAAATTTCCTTGGGCACCTTATAATTCGTAAGGCTTTGCCTACAAAAACTAATAAGCTCCTCAGCCGTCAGTGATTCATCATTGGCCACCACATAGGCCACTACTCTTTCTGTAGAATTCTCATCCGGCATTCCTATCACTCCCACCTCATCAACTTTTCCATGGCCAGCAATAATATCTTCCACTTCATTAGGATATACATTGAAACCTGAAACCAAGATCATTTCTTTTTTCCTATCCACAATTTTCAGAAAACCATCTTCATCCTGAACAGCAATATCACCGGTTTTTAGCCATTCACCTAGCATGGTATCTGCCGTTTCCTGAGGACGCCTCCAATAACCTTTCATCACTTGTGGCCCTTTGATACACAGTTCTCCTTTTTGTCCCAATGGCACTTCATTCCCTTCATCATCTACAATTTTCACTTCTGTATTGGGCAAAGGCATGCCTATCGTTCCTATTCTCTCAGTTCCATCAATAGGATTACAACAAGCCACAGGAGAGGTTTCTGTCAAACCATACCCTTCCGCTAAAGGTACACCAGTGACTTCATGCCATCGGTCTGCTACATATTTTTGCACAGCCATCCCCCCTCCAACAGCTACCTTCAGTCCACTGAAATCTAGATTCCTAAAAGACTCTTGATTCAACAAGCCATTAAACAGGGTATTCACACCCGTAAGGACACTAAACTGATTCTTACTTAACTCCTTACAAAATGCTTTCATATCTCTTGGATTAGTGATCAACAAATTATGCGCACCTATCTTTAACATGGCCAAGCAATTTACTGTCAAAGCAAAAATATGATATAAAGGCAAGGCTGTGATCACAAACTCCTCATGCTCTTTTAGTTTGGGTTTCATCCAAGCTGATATCTGCTGCATATTCGCAACAATATTCCCATGAGTAAGCTCAGCCCCCTTGGACACACCAGTAGTCCCTCCTGTATATTGGAGATAAGCAATATCACTTAGATCAATTTTAACAGGTGCTAGACTTCTTTTAGCTCCAAAAGCCATGGCAGTTTTGAAATTTATAGCATTCGGAACATGGTATTCAGGAACCATCTTCTTGATATATTTCACCACGAAATTTACAATTCCGCCTTTCAAACCTCCCAAAAGATCCCCTATTCCTGTAATGATAATGTGCTCGACTTTTAGATCAGGCAAAATCCCTTCCAAATTATGGGCAAAATTTGAAAGTATCACCAGGGCAGAAATATCAGCATCCTCAAACTGGTGTTTCATTTCATGAGCAGTATATAAAGGGTTGGTATTAACCACGATCAACCCTGCTCTCAATGCACCGAACATGACAACAGGATATTGGAGCAAATTCGGCATTTGAATGGCTATTCTATCCCCCTTTTTTAGTTTTAAATCCTGCTGTAAATAAGCGCCAAAATCCCTCGACAGCTTTTCAAGCTCATTAAAACTGAGTTTTTTTCCCATACATTCATAGGCCACTGACTCACCATACTTATGAACACTCTCTTCAAAAAGGCCTATAATACTTTCATATGCCTCCGCATCGACTTCTTTGGGCACTGACTCTGGATAGTATTTAAACCATGGAAAATCTTGCATGTTTTTATTATTTTGGGTAATCAAACAATAGCTTTTTTTTTGTAAATATAATATAACAATATAAATCATTTATGATTTTAAAAAAAGACAAAACCTGTCTCCTAATTGTTAACAATTGGTTTTTATCCCATTACTTCAACACCTTCCTGGCTATCAGTTCTTTCATTATTTCATTCGTTCCTGCATATATCCTTTGCACTCTGGCATCTGCATAGGCCCTAGCTACCGGATATTCCCACATATATCCATAGCCACCGTGAAGTTGGACGCATTCATCAGCCACCTCACATTGCAACTCTGTCATCATATATTTGGCCGCAGAAGCCATGGCACTATCCACTTTTTTATCATTGTGCAACAGCACCAATTGATCACAATAAATCCTTGCCTGTTCAACCTTGGCAGCCATTTCTGCCAATTTAAAACGGGTATTTTGAAATTCTGAAATGGTCCTTCCAAAAGCCTCTCTTCCCTTTACATATTCGACAGTCGACTGAAGCATAAATTCTGCAAGTGCTAAGGCAGCTAAAGCAACTATCAAACGCTCCTGAGCCAGCTCCTTCATCAAATAGGAAAACCCCTCTCCTTCTTTACCCAATAGGTTTTCCTTGGGGACCTTAACTTCCTCAAAAAATAATTCACAGGTATCCTGGGCATGAAGTCCCACTTTTTCAAAAGGCTTACCTTTAGCAAATCCTTCCATACTTGCGTCCAGCAAAAAAAGGCTGATCCCCTTTGCACCCAAACTTAAATCTGTTTTAGCAGCGACCACCACCACGTCACATAAATACCCGTTGGTAATAAAAGTTTTGGTGCCACTGATTTCATAATGATCTCCCTTATCTATTGCCTTGGCCTTGATATTTTGCAGGTCACTTCCGGCCCCTGGTTCAGTCATCGCGATGGCCCCTATATTTTCCCCGCTTATCATCTTGGGAATATATTTTTTCTTGACTGCCTCAGTTCCATAATGCAACAAATAAGGAAACACTATATCTGAATGTAAGGAATACCCAATGGTAGGACCAGCACATCCGCTCAGGCCTAATTCCTCTGTAAAGATTGCATTGAAGCGAAAATCATCAATGGCCATCCCTCCATATTCACTGGGAGCCTGCAGACATAGAAAACCATTTTGCCCTAGCTTGCTCCATGACGCTCTGGAAACCTGCTTATCCTTTTCCCACTGGGCATTATTTGGTGAAACTTCCTTTTTAACAAATTCCCTGATGGATTGCCGGAACATATCATGTTCTTCAGAAAAAATAGTTCTTGGAATCTCAAACATATCTATCTTGGGGTTAAAATAAATAAAGACTAAACCATATTTATAAACTCATGTAATATAAAAGTTTACAGAGCTAAAATAAATTTTACCTCACAATTCTACGGGCATTTTCCAATCAAAATCCTCCACTCATCAGCAATAACCAATGCTTCAAGTAATACCACAGGCCAAAATTGAATTTTAGAAAAGAGTTTTATTTCATCAATAAAATATTGATCCTACATTTATGGCACAAATTTCGTATAGCATTCGGAAATTTAATTTTCTATGAAAACTAAACTTTACTTATTAACAATCACCTTCTTATCCCTCAGTTTCCTAGCTACAGGCCAAACGGATACAACCACCACCTCCCTAGAGCAATCTCTTAAAAACAGCCTACTAAAAAACATACAGGTAAAAACGGATTCCTTGGACAATGAGTTGGGGACAAAACTTCACGATTTGGACCAAAAAATCCAAATGCTTGACGAATCCCTGAACCAATCCAACAGTGAGGCTCAGAAAATCGAAAAGTTGATCGAAAGAGTTAAATTGATTGAAGATTTCCAACAGGCAGAAAAAGATGCCGAGTTAAATATTTATCAGGGGAATTACCAGTCAGCTATTATCAACCTCGTTTCAATGGAACGAGAGCTGCGTCCTTTGATATTATTCGGGGCTACCAGGGATTTCTTCCAAACATTAAATGCGGTAGGCAACCCTACTACTTATCCAGGTTTCAATGATTGGTACAAGGGATTCCAAAGTTTTATTGATAAAAACAAAAAGGAAAGCCCTACGCTATCAGTAGTCTCCAACCTGATCAGTCTGACAGGAGACCTATCCGCTGGCACTCCTATTTTTGGAACTTTTAGCCAAGCACTTTTTACTGGCATGTCCAGCTATGTTGAGAGCATTGGTACTGGCCGAAGAGACAAAAAACTGCGAGAACAAAGTCAAGAAATGTTTGAGCTGGTAACGGAACTGGGACAATTCACCAATGACAAAAACTTGATAGAAACAGAATGGGAAGCCATCGACACGGAACTAGAAGAACTTAAAAAGCTATATGAAGAAAACCTAGTAAAAAACCTTCAGGTGCTGGGAATTGATAAAAAGGCATTCGAAAGAAGTTACAGTATGGAGAATGATGCCAATCGAAGATATGAATACCTCAATGAATTGACCAATATCATTGCCAATAGGGTGAGGCATGAAAAGGAGACCAATCCTAAAAATTGGAAAAACACCTTTTACAATGAAATGGCTGAAATACAATCCCTTAAAATTAGATTTGG
The DNA here is from genome assembly GCF_014280965.1 of Echinicola salinicaeni. GTDB lineage: Bacteria > Bacteroidota > Bacteroidia > Cytophagales > Cyclobacteriaceae > Echinicola > Echinicola salinicaeni. Next base: position 439,092 of record NZ_JACODZ010000004.1, on the reverse strand, counting down.
CAGTATTACGTTCAGAATCAGTGAAAACATTAATAAGTACAATTCCCTGATTGAGAAATATAAAACCGCCAAGCACATCGGTCCAAAAATCAACGACCTTGAGTCAAAACTCAACAATCTAAAAAGTGCTTTTGACAAAGCTTTTAACCCATTGGAATATATCAATGCGGCCAATAAAATGTATAAAGTGGACTAGCCCACAAAAAGACATTATCAGCATATAGTACAAAAAAAACACGCTTGAGATCTAGCGTGTTTTTTTTTGTTTAATACTAAGATTAATCTTCCTTAAGCTTAGTTTTTAATTGCTTCACCCTCTCGGCTATTGTGCATTTGGTGATATCAAAATCATCTGTTGTTGCCTTCAAAAAATCAACAATTTCGCCCTTATGCGATTTCACCTTACCATCTTTTAACCCCACATATTTAAGGGTTGTCCATAACAGGTTTTTCAATTCCTTTTTGGAATCATCTAACATATAATACTCTATCACCACAGTGTTTTCATCGTGCCATAGCACCCTGCTCCGAATCCGGATCCACTCTCCTACCATTGCAGGCCTTACATAAGAGATATTATGGTTATAAACTACCCAAGCAGCCTGGTACTTTTTTATCAGATCATACATTTCCACTCCATACAGCTTTGGGACTTGATCCTCACGGGCATTGAAATAATAATCAAAATACTTGGCATTATTAAGATGCTGTAGCGGATCGCAGTCTTGGAAACGGATCACAGCCCTGCTTTCTGTTTCTTTGGGATAATGTTTATCAGGGTTATATTCAAACATAAAATTTATAATTAGAAATGCGATTAGGTATACCGCTCATGTAGAATCTGCATATGATGTTTAAAATGTCCTGGAATAATATTGAGCAAAGCCCTCACACTAATTTCATAACCATTTGCAATCCCCACTCTAGTATATGCCTCTTCAGGAAGTCCATTCATAAATGAGCGAATAATATATCTTGTAAGCTCAAATTCTTCCAAAAGGTTCACCAAAGGCACTTCATTAAAATTGGCCGCCTTGACATAATCTTCCTGTTCCATTCCTGGCAATTCCTGATCATCATTTCTTGCAAAACACAAAGCCCTGAACAACATCACCTTTTCAGTATCATTGATATGGCCAATCACCTCTTTAAGACTCCATTTACCATCATCATATCGGTAAGTAGCCTTCTCCTCGGACATCCCTTCAAAATAACTCCTTAATTCCTCCACTTGAGAAATCAATAGCTCAGAAATGTCTGCACCACGTACTTTAGAAATATAGGTCTCATAAAAAGCCCCATATTCTCCTTCTTGGGGAATTAGTAATTCACTCATGTAATTATCTTTTTATTTACTTTAAGTATACTATAAATTTAAAAGAATGAAATCCTAAAGCACGATACAATGAAAAGAATTTTAGCATTAATAGCTCTAATTATTCCACTACAAACATTTTCACAAATCACTACCATAAACAGAAATGATACCATTGAGAAAATGGTACATGAAATTTCCCCTGACCAGCTCAAAACCTATATTGAAGGATTGGTCAGCTTTGGCACCCGACATTCTCTCAGTAAAGACCAAGACCAAAGAGGCATTGAAGAGGCAAGACAATATGTGCTTAGGCAATTTAAATCATTTGAGACTCAATCAGGAGGACGACTGAGTTCAAAAATAGATTATTACACCATTGAAGCTGATGGTAGAAGAATACCTAATGATGTAAGGATGGGCAATGTCATGGCCACCTTAAAAGGTACTGACCCCGCTGATGACAGAATATTTGTGGTCAGTGGACATCTGGACAGCAGGGTATCTGATATAATGAATGCCGAAGATAATGCGCCCGGAGCCAATGATGATGGATCAGGAGTGGCTGCACTTATTGAAATGGCAAGAATAATGAGCAAAAGGACATTTTCAGCCACCATAATTTTCGTTACAGTTTCGGGGGAGGAACAAGGACTAAAAGGAGCCGCCCATATGGCTAAAATGGCCAAGGAAGAAAACTGGAACTTAGCAGCCATGATTAATAATGATATGATCGGCAACTCTGCCTCAAGCGGCACAATGCTAAGAGACAACACCAAGGTTCGGGTATTCAGTGAAGGTGTACCAATGTTCGAAACTGAAGAAATGGAAAGGCTTAGAAAATATACAAACGGAGAAAACGACAGTAGATCGCGTCAGCTAGCAAGATATATTAAAGAAACCGGAGAAAGATATATTGATCAGCTTGAAGTAAAGCTGGTTTACAGAAATGACCGATTTCTAAGAGGAGGAGATCATACCCCCTTCTCCCAACAAGGATTTACCGCTGTTAGAATCTGTGAATTTAATGAAAACTACCATCAACAACATCAAGACCTAAGGACTGAAAACGGTATCCAATATGGTGACCTCCCCGAGCACATTGATTATGAATACTTAAGAAAAAACACCGGAATAAACCTAGCCGTTTTGGCCAGCTTGGCTTCAGCCCCTTCAGTCCCACAAGAAGTCGGTATTGATGTTAGTCAATTGACCAATTCAACATCTTTAAAATGGCAAGCCCCAGCAGCTGGAAAAGCAAAGGGATATTATGTACTAATGAGAGAGACAAGTTCTCCAGTTTGGGAAAAGAAATTTTACACTAAAAACACAACCATTACCCTACCTTACTCCAAGGACAACTACTTCTTTGCTGTTCAAGCAGTCGGTTCAGAAGATACAGAAAGCATGGCCGTATTCCCTAAACCAGTTAGATAAGCTCTTTTCATTTCAAACTTGGTATTTCACTTCCCAGCTGAACATGTTCCAAGTTGAAAAGAAGATATTTATTCAAAAGCACAACTGAAAAAATGAATTAAGGTACTCAGACAAAAATCACTAACTTTAAGCCTATATTGTCGTTAATAACTTGAATAAAAATCAACAAGAAATTATTTATGAATCCATTATTGGAAAAATTTACCACGCCATTCGAAACGGCACCATTTGACAAAATCAAAAACGAACATTTTTTACCCGCGATCAAAGAAGCCATCAAAGAGGCCAAAGCCGAAATTGAATCCATAAAGTCAAGCAAAAGCCCTAATTTCAACACTATCATTGAAGCATTGGACAAATCTGGAAAAAGATTAAACATAATTTCCAGCATATTTTTCAATTTAAATGCTGCTGAAACCAATGATGAGATCCAGAAATTGGCGCGGGATATTTCCCCATTATTAACTTCCCACAGCAATGACATCCTTTTAGATAATGTGCTGTTTGAATTAGTCAATAAGGTTTATCAATCCAAAGACAACCTAAACCTTAATGAGGAACAGGAAACCCTGTTGGACAAAACCTATAAGTCATTTGTCAGAAATGGGGCTAACCTTTCTGATGAGGACAAAGAAAAACTGCGTACCATAGACAAAGAACTTTCGCAAAAAGGCCTTGCCTTTGGAGAAAACGTATTGGCGGAAACTAACAAATACGAATTGGTAATCGATAATGAAGCGGATTTGGCAGGTCTACCGGATGCTGTGGTCGAAGCTGCTGCCCAAACAGCTTCAGAAAAAGGCAAAGAGGGGAAATGGGTGTTTACACTCGCCTTCCCTAGCTATGTTCCTTTTATGACTTATGCAGAAAACAGGGAACTTAGGAAGGAAATCTTTACTGCCTATAACACAAAATCCTGCAAAGGTGACGAATTGGACAACCAACAAATCGTCAAAGAAATTCTTGAGCTAAAAAATCAAAGAGCCAACCTTTTGGGCTATTCAAGATATGCTGACTTTGTCTTGGAAGAAAGAATGGCCAAAAGTGCTCCTGAGGTGAGTGATTTTCTTAAGGATCTGCTACAAAAAGCAAAGCCAAAGGCTGAGGAAGAATTACAAGAGTTAACTGAATTTGCCCAGGGAATAGGTGGTCCGGAAGTGCTTCAAAAATGGGACTTTGGGTACTATTCAGAAAAGCTCAAAAAGGCAAAATTTGATATTGATGATGAATTAACCAAACCTTATTTTGAATTAGAAAACACGATTCAAGGGGTATTCCTAACTGCAGGAAAACTCTATGATTTGGAATTTGTGAAAAATGATAAAATCCCAGTTTACCATCCAGATGTAACTGCTTATGAAGTAAAGGACAAGTCAGGCAAACATCTTGCTGTGTTTTATGCTGACTTTTTTCCTAGAGCTGGAAAAAGAAACGGGGCTTGGATGACCATTTACAGGGGGCAATCCAAGGAAGATGACCTAGACCATCGTCCACATGTCTCCATTGTATGTAACTTCACCAAGCCAACCAAGACTACTCCTTCCTTGCTGACTTTTAATGAAGTTACCACCCTCTTCCATGAATTTGGACATGCCCTACATGGAATGCTCGCCAACGGCACCTATGAATCACTTTCTGGAACCAGTGTTTACTGGGATTTTGTGGAATTGCCATCCCAGATTTTTGAAAACTGGTGCTATGAAAAAGAATGCCTTGACTTGTTTGCTAAACACTACAAAACAGGCGAAAAGATCCCTGAAGAGTTAATTGAAAGAATCAAAAAGGCCGCAAATTTCCATCAAGGCTACCAAACCTTGAGACAAGTAAGCTTTGGTTTACTGGATATGGCCTATTATAGTACTGATCCAGCTGAAGTAAATTCTTTATTTGAATTTGAGAAAAAAGCGATGGAGCCTACTGAACTTTTACCTGCGGTGGAAGGCACATTAATGTCCACAAGTTTCTCTCATATTTTCCAGGGCGGATATGCTGCTGGTTATTATAGCTACAAGTGGGCAGAAGTGCTTGATGCAGACGCATTTGAAATGTTCTTGGAAAATGGAATTTTCGATCCTGTTACAGCCAGTGCCTTTAAAGAACATGTGCTATCCTCAGGAGGAAAAGTACATCCTTCTATACTCTACAAACGTTTCAGAGGTCGAGAGCCAAAACCAGAAGCCTTGCTGAAAAGAGCTGGTTTGATATAATATTCTAAAGAGGCTGTCTCAAAATATGTCATTTCTACGTTAGGAGAAATATCTAGACTTGTTTGCTACTGGAAATCAACTCTATGAGATTCTTCCTTTCGTCAGAATGACACAAAAAACTCGACTTATGAGACAGCCTCTTTTTTTATCCAACATCTTTCCAACACAAAATCCAGTTAAAAAAGTACTTAAACACCTTTTTAAAGGTCAAAAAAACAGTTACGAATAATTCATCAATAAATTGAATAAATTATTAAATCATTAATTTTTAAATTTATTTATTGAATTATTTTGAATTAACAAACCAGTATATTACCTTTGAATCATAAGGAAAAGACAAAAGGACTTTTCATATATACTGTAGGATGTTGAAATTGGCAGACAAGCCCTCCTGTCTCGAGGGTGGAGAATCTGGGAAAAAGCAAATATCGAGCTCGTGTTTTGCCTAACTACTCCGTGGAGGTTCGAGTCCTTCTCCTACAGCAGGTTATTTTGGGTTTATTGTTAATTGACTAAAGCTATGAGATATTGTTTCATAGCTTTTTGTGTTTTATAGCTTTCTTTCTAATATTATTAAACCTAAACGCTTACAATAGACTTTTAAGTTTTTAACCAAATTATCAGCTTTGCAATCGTTTTCTTCATACATAAAACATATTTTTTTATTATTTTGATTAGATAATTGATTTTTTTAAAAAAGTTTTATTAACTTTGTATCAGACAAAAGGTTAAAAGGCTTTTTGATACTGTAAGAAGATAAGACCAAAACCTTATCCTTCAGGTAGAATTGAGGAGATCAAATAGACAGCCACAATTCTGAAGGTTCGAATCCTTCTCTTACAGCAGGTTATTTTGGGTTTATTGTTAATTGACTAAAGCTATGAGATGATGTTTCATAGCTTTTTTTTATCCTCCAAACACACCGTACATCGAAGGATCTTAACAGATGAAAAACTAATCATTTCATTATCAAATTAATTCAACTATTTTTAGAGCTTTTCACAACTTTACCATTTACACTGTTTGATGAACAAGCTTAAGTCGATCAAAATAGGGCGCATACCAGCTACCATATATTTCATCCTAATATGTATGTTTTCAAGCCCATCATTAAGGGCTCAAAATTTAAAAATAGCATCACTAACTGCTTTATCTGAAAAAATATATTTGCAACTGGACCGTAAAACCTATACCACGGACCAAACGATCTGGATCAAAGCAATCGTTACTGAGGGGCTCCACCATGCACCAAGCCAACTGAGCAACATACTTCATATACAACTGATAGGTCCAGATGAGAAGGTGAAAGATGAAAAGATCATTAAACTTTCCAATGGCGTGGGAGATAACTTTTTTGATTTATATGATCGCTATACTGCTGGAAAATACCTGATCAGGGCCTATACCCAATGGAACAAAAATTTCGGTGACAGCTTTGTCTTCGAAGAGTATATCGACATCTTCCCTTCCCTTGACCAAGATCAAACCTCCCCTATCAGTAATGTTTTCCTTTCAGAAAAGTCACCTGGGGAATTCTGGTTAAACGCCCATTTTTCACCAAAATTAATTGATAGCTTGCATCACAAAAAATTGGGTGTATACTTAGATATTAACAACCAAAAAGATACTCTTAGACTGAAGGCTGACAATGATGACTTCTACACCCTGGAATATCCAATAGATGCAGAAAGCAATTTGGCAACACTTGGTATAACCACATTAAATGGCCTACATTTCACCAAAACCTTTTCCTTGGGGCAGGACGATATTGATTTACAGTTTTTCCCTGAAGGAGGAGATATGATTCACCGTACAATCAGCAAGGTCGGGTTTAAAGCAGTGAACAGCAAGGGTCAGGGCTCCAAAGTCAAAGGGAATATAGTAAATGACAAAGGTGAAATCATCACTGATTTTGAAAGTAATCATTTGGGCATGGGCACCGTATTTTTGTCACCAGACAGTGCCCGGCAGTATTTTGCCGCCATACCTTCCAAGAGAGATACTACCATCAACTTCCAATTTCCTTTACCAAAAGTAAAACCTAAGGGACAGTCCTTTTCCCTGGTTCGAGGAGAGAACATAATCAGGCTAATATCAGTCAATTCAGCCCCTGTTAATGACAGCATCTTTATACAAATTAAATGCAGGGGAATAGAATATTTTCTCATGAAAGGGCGTCTCAAAAAGGGAGAAATGATGGTCCCTCTACCACAAAACAGTCTCCCAGAGGGCATCCTTTCTTTCACTCTTTTAAATCAAAACAGACAGCCTATTGCCGAAAGACTTTATTTTAATGAAAGATCGGAAAACAGGCTACAAGTCAAAGCCCAAACTGACTCTTCTTCCTATAAACAAAGAAAAAAAACAACACTGGATATCAAAGTCCTTGACCCTGCGGGCAACCCGGAAAAAGTTAACCTATCCGTGTTGGTTATCAATAATGAGTTGATGGGTAAAACCCAAAAAAACCGGCAAAACATTCTTTCCCAACTCTTGCTCAATGCTGACCTAAGAGGTGAAATTGAAAGTCCTGGTTACTACTTTGACAAAAATAACAAAAACCGACTTCAGGATTTGGATGCGCTAATGCTCACCCAAGGTTGGCGCAGGTATAACTACAATCAGCCTATAGACACCATTATATATGAACCTGAGAGTTCTCTTCATATATCAGGAACAGTAGGAGGTGTATTGTCACCAAAAAACAAGAAAGAAGGTGCAGCACTTACCTTAATGACTTTTGGGGAGAAACCCTTATTCCAATCCCAAAGCACCGACAGCCTGGGCCGCTTTCATTTCCCCCTCCCGGATACCTATGGACATAAACTGAACGTCCTTATACAAAGTGCCAATAAGTCTGGTAAGAAAAAAGACTATAATATTACTTTGGACAAAAACCAATCTCCACAGATCGATTTTGACCAAAGAAAAACCATTGAAGCGCTGGACAGCATCCAATTTGCCTTAATAGAACAACAGCAGGAAAAAAACAAAGTAGAAAGGGCATTCAGGCTCTCAAATGATGCTATCGAACTAGAAGAAGTAACTGTGGAAGACTATCTCCTAACACCACAAAGGGAAAAAGTCATGAAACGGTTTGGAAAACCGGACAAAGTCATCAACGGAGAAGAAATCCAAGAAAAAGAGCAAAATTGGTCCTATGGATTATATAGCGTCCTGCTATTCAATTATCCTGAAATCAGAATAGAAAGAGTTAATGAAACATTTGATCAAGATAGTCTTGGCGGACCGACAGGGAGTTACTTGAAGGCCACCATTCCTGGTGGTGAAGAAACACTTGTAGTAGTCGACGGAATCCCTGTAAACAATTATAATTATGACCTCATTCCGAACATCCCTCCTTCCGAGGTGAAAAGTGTTGAACTGATTCGATTTCCCGACCAGTTTAACCAATTGTATATGGAAGTATACCCACAGGTTTCTCCCCCGGACATACCTGTGTCAGGAAATGTGATCGCCATATACACCTATGCTGGAAAAGGGATTTTCAGTGCCCAATACACCCCAGGAATCCTCAAGGCCGCCATCCCACTTTATTCACCCTCCAAGGAATTTTATACGCCTAAATATGAGCATATCGATTCAGAAGACTGGATAAAACCTGACCTTAGAACATTGGTGCACTGGCAACCACAGGTCATAACCGACGAAAATGGAAAAGCTACCGTCAACTTTTATAACGGGGATATTACCGGAAACATCATGGTTGTCATAGAAGCCATCTCAGAAAATGGTGATATAGGCTATCAGGAATTGACCTATGAAGTGAAGAAAAGTGAAATAACAATATCCAATTGATAGGATTAGTAACCATTAATAATACTACTTATAAATTGAGGCTAAGCTTTCTACAACCCTTTTTCTTGTCCTCTTACAAACAAAAAACTCCTCCCACTTAAAGTCATGGGAGGAGTTTTCACTTCTAATTAATTTGTATAGTTAGTTTCCAAACTACATTGTTAAGAAATCACCAACCGTAAACCCATTGAAAGCACATAAAAACTGGGCCTATCACTCTACCTCCCCCTCTGTGGAGGTCACCGAAAAAGCAGCAAAATATCCTAAAGCAGTATCTCCAAAATTGGATAAAGGATTAGACGGGGCTACTCCTCCTCCATCAATTACTTCCACCAAGGTCCGATAATAATCATAAGTCGACCTATCCAAATGTCTCAACTCCACATATAACTCATCCCCTTCCTCTAATGTATGAGGGAAGTCATAATCCTGAATATTACCATCAGTAAACTTGTCATCCCACAGCCAAAAGTTATCATCCTCAATCAATTCTCCATCAAAATCGAAAACATAAACTTCACCATTGACATAGACATTAAAGCTGTAATAATTCCCTAAACCAGGAGGGTCTTCGAAATAAGCCCTAAAGTAATACCCCTCTTTATAAAACAAAGATTCTTCCTCATACCTAATCGACAGAGAATCTATAGCAACTTGCGTTTCCTGCATTTGACTTTCTGCCATATAGGTTTCCCCCTCTACTTTTACCTTGATAGTGTAATTCACCCCTCTTTGCCCCTGTATACTTGTTGTTTGGTACTCACCATTCCCCAAATCTTCCAGCACATCAATATTTCCCATATCATCTGAAATCTCCACATAGGCTCCTTCAACACCTGGAAAATCATTATCCTCATAAAAACCTACAGACTTACTTATGGTGACCGTATAGGGGCCTGGTTGATCCGTAACAATCCCTTCAATAACAATTCTAGGCTCGGCATCTTCTAAACTGATATCGATCACTTCCTCACATGAAAACAAGGATAAAACTGCTATAAGAGCTAAATATATATATGACTTCATTTTATTTAAATCTAAAGTTATAGGTAATAGAAGGCAAGATGCTAAAAAGGGAGAATTTCACTGCCTCTGTTTTTGTAGGGTCTTCCCTACTCTCTCTAAAGTTCACTAAAAAGGCATTCTTTCTTGCATAAGCATTATAGATGGAGAAGTTAAGATCCGACTCAAAACGTTCATTATTTTTCAGCTTCATAGTCGCCCCCAAATCCAATCGGTGATAATCAGGCAAGCGACTATTATTCCTCTTTTCATACAGGTTGATCACCTCTCCTTTCGACTCATATTTGCCCACCGGATAGGTTACCGCATCACCGGATCGATAAACAAAAGAGGCTGATAAGTTCCACTTTCGATTCAACTGATAAATCCCTACTATGGAAAAATCATGCGGCCTATCCCAACTGGCGGGGTAAACCTCTCCATAATCTACCCCATCAAATTGTCTTTCAGTCTTAGATAAAGTATAACTTATCCAACCCGTTAAGTCTCCCTTATTTTTTCTAAGGAAAAACTCTGCTCCGTAGGACCAGCCCTTTCCAAACAATAACTGAGACTCTACATTTTCATTAAAGACTAATTCTGCACCTGTCTTATAATCCACTTGGTTTTGCATGTCTTTATAGTAAACCTCCACAGATCCTTCATAGGAGTTATCATTAAAATTCCTGAAATAGCCCAAAGCAATCTGATCAGCTATTTGAGGCTTGACATTATTGCTTGACGGAATCCATAAGTCTATAGGGGTACCCGCATTGGAATTGGAAACTAAATGCAAGTATTGCCTATTTCTACCATAGGAAGCCTTGAGAGATGTTGTTTCATTTAATAGATAAGTTATCCCTAACCTAGGCTCCAAACCTCCATAGGATTTAACTATCTCACCACTCTTATAGCTTTGAGCATCCACAATATCCCCATCTTCATCATAGGTAAATATTTCACCAGGCCCAACCTGGGCAAACCAAGAATACCTTAGACCAGCATTGACATTTAAACTTGGAGAAACGTTCAAATCCTCAGAAACATAAGCAGCTGTTTCCCATGCATACTTCCGTTGCAGCTCTTGCGCATTGATATAAGAATCCCCCTGTGGAACAATCTCTCCAGGTAAAAAATTATGGCGGATCCCACTTATACCAAACCTCAAGGTATTTTCGGGACTGATATAATATTCAAAATCTTCCTTTAAACTGATATCCCTAATTGCCGACATCACCTTAAAGCCATTCATTTCACCATCTTCCTCTTCAGCCATTATCTCCACATCATAATTATAATCGCTAAAAACAGCAGTAGTATTAAGGAACAATTTATCATTAAACAGGTGATTCCATCGGGCTGTAGCTGTAGCATTTCCCCAATCGAAGCCAAACTGATCATTGAAACCAAAATTATCTCTCCCAAAATAACCAGACACAAAAACCCTGTCCTTATCACCCAACCTATAGTTTGCTTTGGCATTAAGATCATAAAAATATAAGGTAGAATTATTCAAATCCTCATTATTGGAAAGCTTAAGAAACATATCCACATAAGTCCTTCTTCCTGAAACCACAAATGACCCCTTATCTTTAACAATTGGTGCTTCTATGGTTGCCCTTGAGGAAATCAAGCCTATCCCACCTTGTGCGGCAAACTTCTTATTATTCCCTTCCTTCATTTTTATATCCAATACCGAAGAAGCCCTGCCTCCATACTCCGCAGGAATATGTCCTTTATAAATGGTCAAATCCTTAATGGCATCAGAATTAAAAACCGAGAAGAAACCCAATAAATGCGAAGCATTATAAACGGGGGCTTCATCCAATAAAATAAGGTTTTGGTCAGCACTCCCTCCTCTTACAAAGAAACCTCCACCTCCTTCACTTGATTTGATACCTGGAAGTAATTGAATTGTTTTCACAATATCCTTTTCCCCAAAAATCACTGGAATGGCCGACACCTCCCGCATATCCAATTTGTTTACACTCATTTGTGTTGAGCGGACATTTGAATCTTCCGGGTCTGCAGAAACAACCACCTCCTCCAATTGCGTGGATGCTGGTTCAAGCTCGACACTGATACTCTGGTCATTTCTCAAACTGATTGACTTGATTATGGGTTCATACCCTACAAAACTATACTCCAAGGTATAGTCTCCTTCTGGAACAGTCAGTGAATAAAACCCATAAACATTGCTCGTGGCTCCTGTCCCTAACTCTTTGACAAAAACCGTTGCTCCTATCAGTCCCTCTCCACTACTTGCATCTTCAATTGTACCGCTGATGGTAAATTTGCTCTGTGCCGCTACGAAAGAAATGGGGACAAAGAAAAATAAGCTTAGAAAAAAGTACCATTGAAAAAAACCTGAATGGTTGCAGGTCCGAGTTGTTCTTTTCATTATTTCAAATTTGTTTTTTAAACAAAACCAGCTAAAGTTTCATCTTGGACTAACATTTTTCTCAAAGTGAAACATAGCCTTCCACTGAAAAATTTTCTTAACAATACATTGAAAATATTCAATTTAGTTAAGCTGCTTGAATCCATCGATTCTTGTTGCTAACGGGATTGAGTAAATTTGGTTAGCTATTTTGAATTACTTATTCAATATTAATTCATAGAAATCTTCTATCATGAAATTAAAGCTACTTTCAAAAGTAAAGACACCTAAAGATGCTTCTACCCTAACAAAGGCCAAATAGAAGTTATGCATTCAACATTAATTGCCCCTAAACTGTTTACTATCAGCAAAAGTGGTCACATTGGACATTCCCTTCATTCCCGAACACCTAGAGGCAAAAATAAAAGGGTTCGAGCAATATATACCTACTATAGGCACCATGAATCCCACAAAAACCTAAAGCATGCAGAAGTCTATTTTGGAAGATATGGTCAAGAAAAATTAAAGTAAGAAAATCAATCAAAAAACAAACCTTGGCGGCAAAAAAGCATTAAACCAAAAAAAACTTCTGTTCAATTTTGATTCAGTTTGCAAAATATTTAGAGGCTTTATTAAAGATTTATTATAGTTTTTACTGATTTTAGAATGATGATTTCATTTGTAATATGTTATTTTTTACATTGTCATTTCTTTTTAGAAAAAATTAAAAGCATAGTCTAAATACATAACCCTAAATTGCATTTTGTGAAACCCAGTGAGTCAAATCCATATAACATTCAGGCCAGTAGCTTATGGAGCGGATTGATCAAAGGTGATAAAAGTGGCCTTGAAGGTATATATAGACTTTTTTGCAAGGAATTGTTCCTATATGGGGTTTCTATAATTGATAATGAGAACCTGGTAGAAGATTGTATACAGGAAGTTTTCATAGACCTTTGGAAATACCATAAAAATCTGCAGAAGGCAGAAAATGTAAAGATGTACTTGTTCAGGGCATTAACATATAAGATGTTTGGTGAGTCAAAAAAGGAGAGAAAATGGAATTTCGATAATATAGAGGAACATATTTTACTTTCTCCTTCAAGAGAGTCAGAAATAGTTTCCGGAGAGAGAGACAGACAAGTCCAAGAACAAATTGCATTAGTCATATCAAAGCTTCCATTTAGGCAAAAAGAAGTTATTAATTATCTTTTTTTTGAAAATTTTTCATACGAGGAGATTTCCAAAATTATGGGGATCAACCTCCGTTCAGTTTATACCTTAGCCTGGAAAGCCATTTCAGCCATGAAAAAAAAACTAGGGAATCATATATTAGTATTTTTCTTTCTATTCATTGGTTAACCAAATATTCATGGATAAAGCAATATTTCTGGGGGTGAATAATTTCAAACTTAAATTTTGTCTACCCTTGTCAGAGTAAGCGTAGTTTAAGTCACAAATCTTCCTAGACAGTCAATCATGTAAAAGGATGAACAAAGATGCATTATAAATAAGCATATTTGTGTTCATCTTTGTCCATCTGTGGTTAATAAATAGCACATATCAAAGCTAAAATAGACTATTTCCCCCCAGCTTTTCGGCTTGATCCATATTCATATTGCAAAAGTCCCTCTAGACCGAATACTTTTCTCACCGTTAACCCACTGTATAACAATCTCTTATATATTTATCTTAAAAAAAAATGGTTACCGAAGGATAACTTTTAGAGAAAAGCAATACTTATAAGTGAAAAGCCATTAGAATGAATAAGTCCAAATATACAGTAGAAGATTTTGTACTTGACCCTGAATTTAAAAGATGGGTAATCTATCCTGACAGTTCCTCCAAATCGGATTGGAAGAACTTTTTGGAGAATCATCCGGATAAGCTCATGGAAATAAAGGCTGCTAGGAAAATCATCATTAACATGGCAGTTCGGTCAAGGTCAATACCTGATGGAAGAGTGGAAAGTATTTGGAAAAAGATCAAAATTCAAGTTGACAATATCGATCAATTTGATGGAAAGGTTGTACCTATCAGCTCCGAAAGTATTATTAGGAGCACTAGGCCACAAAAAAGGATATATGAACGGATAGGATATTTTCAAAGGCTAGCTTCTATTTTAATACTGTCAATCATGGTTGCATTTATGGCTGCCTATTTTACATCCACTAGCTCGAATTATGAGGCTATGGATTTAAAACAGGTTTACAAAGAGCATTATGCTCCTCAAGGAATAAAATCGTCATTCACATTAAATGACGGAACAAAGATTATGCTCAATTCAAACAGCAGTATCCGGTATATTGATGGATTTGAAAAGGAGAAAAGAGAAATTGTGTTAATAGGAGAAGCGTTTTTTGATGTAGCAGAAGATAAATCTAGGCCATTTATCGTGAACACCGGAAAAACAGCTACCAAAGCACTGGGAACTTCCTTTAATATTTCTGGATATGAAAATGAAGATGTGGAAATCTCCTTGGTTTCAGGAATTGTCGAAGTCAATATTTTTGACAAGAAAAATAAGCGACTGCAGCTGATTCCAGGTGAAGCGTTGAAATACGAAAATGAAAGACAGGTATCTTCAAAATATTCATTCGAGAAAGACAAAGTCCTATCCTGGACCGAGAAGACTATATATTTTGATCAGACACCGATAAACGAAGTGGTCAGGGTGCTGGAAAATTGGTATGGTGTAAATATTAATCTTATGAATATTCCTGATGAGAACTATACAATTTCGGGGATATTTAAAGATCAAAGCCTTGAAAACGTACTCAGTGGAATGAGTTATTCTGCTAAAATCACTTATCAAATTAATGAAAAAAATGTGCAATTAACTTTTAAAAAATAAGCCTATGAAAAAACAAACAGGTCATAAGTGCGCCAACACCTATGACCTGAAATCTAGATAACAGTGAAACTGCTATTCCACTGTCCAAAAACGTTTATTCGACAATTAGCATTACCCAATAAACATTTAAATATATGAAAAATAACCTACTAAAGCATGTTATATACATGACCAAATTATTTGCTTTTGCATTTATAATCCAGTGCTTCTCCATGAGTTTTATACTGGCAAACAATGGAAAGGCGCAAATTAAGAGCATTGAAGATGCCCAAGTTTCAATAGAAGTAACCAACTTGGATATCAAGGCAGCTTTTAAGGAAATCGAAAAAGCCAGTGATTATAATTTTGTCTACATGGACCGTGAGATCAAAAGCCTTCCTAAGGTGACATTGATCAGTAACGGTGAGACCTTGTACAAGGTGTTGACTGATTTGGCCCAACAAACAAAACTTTCCTTTAAACAAGTTGACGGTAATATTCATGTCAAAAAAAATGAAAAGTTTTCAATAGTTACTGTTGAAATGTTCAAAGAGATTACCGGCCTGATAACGGATGAAAACGGAATACCAATCCCTGGGGCTACTGTTTTGATAAAAGGGACTTCCACGGGTACGGCGACCAATGCTGATGGAGAATTCTCCATAAACATCCCTTCAGAGGGCAATGTAACCCTTATTGTTTCATTTATCGGTTATAAAACGCAAGAAGTCCAGGTAGGTCAACAAAAACAGCTTTCTATAATCCTAGAAGAAAACCTTGAGGGGCTGGAAGAAGTTGTAGTCGTTGGTTTTGGAGAGCAGAAAAAGGGCAGTTTGGTTAGCTCAATATCCTCTGTCAATGTTAAAGAACTAAAAACAGCATCTTCCAACCTGACCAATGCAATAGCTGGGAAAATCGCCGGTGTAATTTCCTTCCAACAAGGTGGTGAACCCGGTTTTGGCTCAGATAATTCTACTTTTTTTATTCGTGGACTTTCGACTTTTGGCACAGGTAAGCGAAATCCATTGATACTGATTGACGGAATAGAGTCTACCCCTACGGACATGGCCAGACTCCAACCTGACGACATCTCAGATTTTTCGGTACTGAAAGATGCTGCAGCCAGCTCTATTTTTGGTGCAAGGGGAGCAAACGGAGTGGTATTAATCAATACCAAGTCAGGAACAGAAGGCCCTTTGAAAGTAAGTTTAAGGATAGAAAACCGTTTTTCTTCCAACACAAAAAACTTCCAATATGCTGATAATATCACCTATATGGAAATGGCCAATGAGGCGGCTTTAACAAGGACTCCTACAGCCATTCCTGCTTACTCCCAAAATAAAATTAACGCCACAAGAGCAGGAGAAGACCCATATTTGTACCCCAACAACAACTGGATAGACCAACTGATCAAGGACTATACCTACAACCAAGGCTTTAACCTAAACATCAGCGGTGGCGGTAAGACCGGTAAATATTATTTGGCAGCAACATATAATAGAGACAATGGTCTATTGAAGGTTGATCCCATCAATAACTTCAACAACAACATCAGCCTCAACAACTATTCTATCAGGTCTAATATTGACTTCAACCTGACCAAAACCACTAAATTAACAGCAAGGGTTTATGGCCAGTTTGATGATTACAATGGGCCAATAGGTGGTGGATCAGCCACTTTTAATAATGCAAGGAGAGCTAATCCAGTTATGTTTCCTGCGGTCTATCCTCAAGAAAAAATGCCTTTCGTACAGCACCCATTATTTGGCTCTGCAAGAACCATCAACAGCACAGGAACGGAAACCGAAACTCTTTTCATGAATCCCTATGCCGAAATGGTCAAAGGTTTCCAAACCTATAAATCCTCTAATCTGAATCCACAACTTGAAATCAACCAGGATTTAGATTTTATCACAAAAGGATTAAAAGTAAGGGCGATGACCTACCTAAAAAGAAGATCCTTTGTTGCTATGGATAGATTCTACAATCCATTCTTTTATGAATCACAGATCAACCCTAATGATGGTTCCTATACGATAGAGGTCCTTAATGATGGCTCAGCTGACGCAATAGGAACTACAGGTACTGAATACTTGAATTACAGAGAAGGTGAAAAAATCGTCGAATCCACCTTTTGGCTTCAAGGTGCGATTGATTATAACCGCATATTTGACGAAAAACATGCTGTAGGCGGCATGTTGGTATCTTATATCCAGCAATATGAAGCTGGCAACCCTGGCAGTTTGATCTTATCCTTACCCAACCGAAACATGGGGCTTTCTGGAAGATTCACCTATGGCTTTGACGATCGCTATTTGGTAGAGATGAATTTTGGTTATAACGGATCTGAGCGATTTGCCAAGAAGAACAGGTTTGGCTTCTTTCCTTCTGCAGGTCTAGGATATATTATTTCCAACGAACCTTTTTTCACTCCACTGAGAGGAGCTATTTCCAACTTGAAATTAAGAGCTACTTATGGTGTGGTCGGTAATGACCAGATCGGCGGAAGAGACCAGCGCTTCCTCTACCTCTCCAATGTCAACCTTAACAATGGCAGCTATGGCGCTGTATTTGGAAAGGGTGATGGTATACCTCGATATAGTAGAGACGGCGTCTCTATCTCTAGATACGCCAATGAAAATATCACTTGGGAAGAATCCAGACAATTGAACCTCGGTATAGATTTAGGACTTTTTAATAATTCACTGGAAATAATAGCCGATGCGTTCTATCAAAAAAGAACCCAAATCCTACAGCCATTGACTTATATAGACAATACTGCTGGCTTAATGGCTACCCCATTATCCAATTATGGAAAAGCTGAATCCAAGGGTATAGATCTCTCATTCAATTATACCAAACGTTTAAAAAAGAATCTATCAATTGATTTTCGGGGAACTTTCACGTACGCCACAAGTAAGGCCATCAAACTGGATGAACTCCTTTACCCTGAAGAGTTGAGCCATCTTGCAAAAACAGGTCATTCTTTGACGCAGCAGTGGGGATTTATAGCAGAACGACTCTTTGTAGATGAAGAAGAAGTCGCCAATTCTCCCGTTCAATTTGGTGACACAGAATTAATGCCTGGTGATATCAAGTACAGGGATATTAACCGTGACGGTGTCATCAATAATGATGACAGGGTACCAATAGGATACCCCACTCAGCCAGAGATTATTTATGGATTTGGCTCTTCAATCCAATTCAAAAGATTTGATTTCAATTTTTATTTCCAAGGATCTGCAAGGTCTTCCTTCTTCATCGATCATTGGGCTATTCAACCCTTTTATCAAGATGGTGGACGCCAAACAGGCCTTTTACAAGTAGTCGCAGATGATTATTGGTCAGAAGAAAACCCTGACCTGTATGCTTTCTGGCCACGCCTGAGCACCTGGCGAATAGACTCCAATAACCGTCAATCTACTTGGTGGATGAGAAACGGTAGTTTTATTAGGCTAAAAAATATTGACATAGGCTATAATATCGGAGAGTTCAAACCTTTTGGAATTAATTCTGGAAGAATTTATTTCTCTGCTATCAATCTTTTCTCCATAAGTAAATTTAAGATGTGGGACGTAGAAATGGGCGGAAACGGTATGAACTACCCAATTCAATCGGTTTACAACCTAGGCCTTTCAATCACATTATAACAACTCAAAATAAAGAATTTATGAAAACTAAATTCCTGAATATAAAGACATCATCTCTGTTCCGGACTACTCTGAAACGGATCAAAAGCAAATTATTGTACATACCAATGGCCGTAGTATTGCTCTTCAGTAGCTGTAGTGAATACCTGGACATTGTTCCTGACAATGTTGCCACTATTGACAATGCATTTCGCCTGAGAAATGAAGCAGAAAAGTACTTGTTTACATGTTATTCCTTTTTACCACTACATGGTGACACTTGGTTTAATCCTGGAATGGCTGCTGGGGATGAATATTGGTATCCTCAGACCAACCAGAACAAATGGCACGCAGCATTCCGCATAGCCTTGGGCCAGCAAAACAAAGACAATCCACTCTATAACGAATGGGCAGGTACCCAAAAGGGAGGAAATGGGGATGGTCGAAGCCACTTAAAGTTATGGAGAGGTATCAGACATTGTAATATCTTCCTAGAGAATGTACGGGACAAGGGCTTGGTACCTGACCTTTCAGCAAATGAACGTGTAAGATGGATAGCAGAGGTAGAATTCCTTAAAGCCTTTTACCATTTTTATCTTTTTAGAATGTACGGTCCCATCCCTATCATGGATAAAAACGCTGAAATTGGAATAGCTGAAGAGAAAAGAATGCCAGTTGACTCAGTAACCAATTATATTGTTAAGCTTCTGGACAGTTCCATTCCAAATCTTCCAGCCACTATTACGGATGAAAATACCGAGCTCGGGCGAACCACACAGTCGATTGCCTCTGCGATCAAAGCTAAGACTTTAATTTATGCCGCAAGTCCTCTATTTAATGGTAATAGTGATTTCGCAAATTTTGAAGATAAAGAAGGAACCAAACTCTTTCCTCAAAATTACGATCCCAATAAATGGATAAAGGCCCGTGATGCCTTAAAAGAAGCCATCGAAATTGCTGAAGCTAATGGGCACGCCCTTTATGAATACAAAAACGATGTGTTTGAGCTCAGTGATGACATGAAAACCCAATTAAATATCAGAAATGCTGTAACCAAAAGATGGGCTGAAGAACATGTTTGGGCACTTTCAAATAGTAATTACATCAATCAACGTGCATGCATGCCGCCCGTAGAAAGAAGCCAGCAAAATGCACGTGGTACTTTAGCCGGCTTTTTCTCTGTACCGATTAAAATAGCCAAGATGTTTTACACCAAAAACGGAGTTCCCATTGAAGAAGACAAAACCTTGGATTTTACCGACTATATGGATATTAGAACAGCTAATTTAGAAGAAAGATACCATATAGAACCTGGCTACCAAACTGCCAGACTGAATTTTGATCGGGAGCATAGATTCTATGCAGATTTAGGCTTCGACGGAAGCATCTGGTATATGAAGGATGGAAATGCAAAAGGAGCGGATGAAAACACCTTTTATGTGAAATGCAAAAACTTCGAAAACGCAGGTTTCGGGCATTACAACAACTGGAATGAAACTGGATATTTCATCAAAAAACTGGTCAATTGGGAATCAACCACCAACAGTTCTAATAATGTAAGCTGGAAAGTATATCCTTGGCCTGAAATTAGGTTGGCTGACCTCTATTTGATGTATGCAGAAGCATTAAACGAGGTAGAAGGCGGCTCCCCGATGGCCATTGAATACCTAGACAAAATTAGAGAACGAGCTGGCTTGGGAGGTGTAAAAGTTTCTTGGGAGACCTACTCTACCAATCCCCAAAAATTCACCACACAAGATGGTCTAAGAGAAATCATCCATCGTGAAAGACTAATAGAACTGGCGCTGGAAGGACATCGCTTTTGGGATCTCAGAAGATGGAAAAAATCGGTAGAATACCTTAATGAAGATATTACCGGATTTAATATCATCGGAAAAACCACGGAAGCCTACAATAATGAAAGAGTGATTTATAGCCAAAGCTTCATTGCTCCAAGAGATTATTTCTGGCCTATCGGAAATTACGATACACGCCGTAATCCTAATCTTGTAGAAAACCCAGGTTGGTAATTTTAAAACTTAGAAATCATGTTTAGAAACAATAAACTTTCACAATATATGCTTTTGGCTTTTGGCTTGACTTGTGGCCTATTAGCATGCAACGAAGAGCTAGAGTTTAGAGAACCATACGGAGACAATTCAGCGGTTCCGCTCAAAATTAATGAGATCAGTGTTGAAAACCTGCCTGGAAAGGCCTTGCTCACTTATACCGTTCCGAATGATGCCAATCTACTCTATGTAGAAGCATCCTATGAGCTCAACTCAGGAAAAACTCGGAAAGTAAAATCCTCTTATTATGACAACAAATTACTTCTCGAAGGGTTTGCTGACACCTTAGATCATGAGGTAAAGGTTTATGCAGTAAGTCGGAATGATATCTATTCTGAAGCTACAACAGTCAATGTAAAACCAAAAAAAGCACCGATTTGGGAGATATATGAAAGTCTCAAAATCAACAATGCATTTGGAGGCTACGATCTAAAAGCGGATAATCCACTAAGTGAGGATATTTCCATTCTTGTGTTAAAGAAAAATGATTTTGGTGAGTTCGAAGTAGATAATCAAAAAAGTGTCTTCACCTCTCTTCCTGATATTGAATCAAAAATAAGGGGATTAGATACCGTTAATTATGAATTTAAGATTGCTGTCAGAGACAAATGGGGAAACACCACTGACACCTTAAATCAAACTATTCTTCCTCTTTTTGAAACAGAATTGGACAGAAGCAAATTCGGTGCTTTTGACCTTCCGGGAGATGCCCCCCAATTAAATAGTACTAGGATAGAATTTTTATGGGACGGCCGATATGGATGGCCATTCACCAGTTTTACAAAAAAGGCATTTGGCGTGGGACAGCCACATATTATCACCTTTGATACTGGTGTAGAAGCTAAAGTCAGTCGAATTTGGATGAGACCTTTTCCAGAACTGAATCCCCCTCAGTTTTATTATCTAACCACCCTAAAGCGCTTCGAAATTTATGGATCGGCTGATCCTAGTCTAAATGGGGAGTTAGATGACAGCTGGTTCCTTCTGGGATCTTATGAAATCGAAAAGCCATCCGGTAGCCCATATGGCCAAGACACAAACGAAGACCGTGAAGTCGCTCGTGCCGGGTTTAATTTTGAAGTGGATTTGGACGCTCCTAAAGTAAGGTACATCCGAATCAGGTGTCTAGAAAACTGGGCCGGAGGAACCAATCAAAGTATCGCCGATCTTAGAGCCTATGGTGACCCCAGATAAAATCTCATTAGGCGAATTAAAATTCTATAATGTTTATCAACTATTTAGAAATAAGAGCAATGAACGCTAGAAATATAAAAGAAATCATCAAATCCGCTGGAAATATAGGCCTGATATTAATCTTCCTCGGACTCATATGCTCCTGTACAGACTGGGATGAATTTAAAATCTACTCAAAGAATGGAGAAATCATTTATTCAGGAAAAATAGATTCAGTAGATATCCTATCTGGAAAAGAAAGAGTGAAATTTACGGGGCAATTAAATGCGGATCCTAAAATCAGCCATTACCGAATTTTCTGGAACAACTTAATGGATTCAGTGGAATATTCCATTGAAAAAAGTTCAGGGACATTAAAAATCGAACAAACCTTTGAAGTGGACGAGGGAGTTAAAAACTTCACTTGTATCACTTACGATATTGATGGTAACTCCTCTGTTCCCGTAAACAGTGTCGGAACATCCTATGGCAATAATTACAGGAAAAAGCTGAACAATCGTCTCATATCATCTTATGACTTCACTGAGGAAGACATCATTATCAATTGGGAACTTATGGACCTGACCACCGGAGTCCAATATACAGAAATCATATATGAACAAGATGGAGAATCCAAAACACTTATTACCCCCATAGATGAAAACCAAAGTATCCTAACTGGAGTAAATACCTCTATCGATATTCAATTCAGGACGATTTTCAAACCGGAAACATCCAGTATAGACACCTTTGCAGTGCCTTATACACAAAAAAGAATAATTGTTTATCCAAAACTGAAAAACGCAAAAATTCCTTTTGCCCATGCAGAACGAGGAGGCCGGTGGGGCAACCTAGCCGGATGGACCACAAATGATGCTTTAAAAAACCACAATGGTTATGGAGGATGGGACGAATGGAACGGTAACACCTTCAATATTGAATCAGGATGGGGATCTCCTGCCATTGAAAATGGAAAAGTTTTCCAGACTATGCAGCTAGAAGAAGGCACCTATACCTTTGAAGTAAGTGACCTTAGAAACACCAACCTTAATGAAGAGGATCAAGGATATATGGTCGCAGCCCTTGGAAACGACCTACCCAATGTAGAAAACATTGATGAGTCCTTAGACTATGTCAGGATCCTTTCGGAAAGAGATGCAAGTTTGCTAAAAGTAACATTTACGCTCACAGAAACTTCACAAGTAAGTATGGGTATCGTAACCACTCAAAGAGCTGGAAGTCCTGGGAAATTCTTTAGTGTAAGAGAATTTGGATTCTATAAACATCAAGATTAATACTAAACCGAATTAATAAAAAACGGGTTGATTAAAATCAACCCGTTTTTTATTAATTCAAAAAATCAAATCCATTTAAAAAATATTCTTCTGCATGGTACACAGAAACGATATTTACTAACCTTCTCTGCTGACTACATAACAATAATCAGAACAACTATTGCCAACCAAATAATGGCAGACGCAGCCAGAAACACCTTAAATTTGTCGTCGCTCATCTTCCTTTTTATTTTAATATACAAAACAGAGAGGACAATAGCAACAAACAAAACAACACAAAGCATTGATTAACAACGAAATACACCGTTTTTTATTGTAAAAAGAGGTGTTCCTTAACTAAAAAACACCTTTTTATAACAGAAACCTTGCATTAAATAACTTATACACTTTCTGTAAATTCATGATAATGTTTTTGGTTTTTTGAAACATTATCTACGTTCCAACTAATTCTTTTTTCCTTCGCGTATTTTCTGACTTGACAATTGGATACTTGACAATAGTGGCAGCATTTTTCAGGAATGCAGGGATCTGCATGCACAAATACTTCCACATACCCCTTAAGATTTTCTTCCAAGACAGCCTCCACCTTTTCTACCTCATCATGAACATCTTTCAATTCGAAATAATAGGGCAAGGTCAGGTGTAAATCAATATGTTTATCAGCCCCATACTGCTGTACCCGCATATTATGAATATCTATCCAGTTGTTCTTCCTATACTTATTGAGCAACTTAACAACTGTAATCATGGAACTTGGATTTCTTTCATCCATTAAACCTGCTACAGACCTTCTCACAAGCCCATAACCATTATAGACGATATACATGGCAAACAGCAATGAAAATACACCATCAAGAACCCCATAACCTGTAAAATAAATAACTGCTACCCCTAAAATCAGTACGAAACTACTTATGGCATCTGTCAAAATATGCCTACCATCAGCCTCTAGGGTAAGACTTTCCAATTCCTTTCCTTTTGTGAGTAACATATACCCCATCAGACCATTGACTAAGCCAGATATCCCTACCAAAGCCATTCCTTTGGGAAGATCACTCAATTCAGCAGGAAAGAAAAAACTATATACAGACTGATAAATTATAAAGATCCCAGCAAGTATGATAAGAACACCTTCGATTCCCGCACTAAAAAACTCGATCTTACCGTGACCATAGGGATGGTTTTGATCTCTAGGAAGGGAACTCAAATGAATGCTGTAAAAAGCAAAACCAGATGCCACCACATTCACAATACTCTCAAGAGCATCAGTTAATATCGCATTGGATTTTGTGATATAATAAGAATAAAACTTCATGATCAGTAGCAATACACTTACTATGAATGAAGCAATAATCCAATGCTTACGGGGATTTTTCACAAGTATTATTTATTATATATCTATCAGAAAAGACCTACAAAATTTCCTGAACATTCTCAGGAGGTCTACCGATTACGGCTTTATCACCTTTTACTACTATTGGTCGTTCAATCAAAATGGGATTCTCCACCATAATTTCCACCAATTCTTCCTCCGTAAATGATTTTCCCTTGAAATTTTCTTTCCAGGTCTTCTCATTTTTCCTAATCAACTCTTCCGCCTTTATACCCAACATGGCCAAAATAGATTTCAACTCTTCGGCAGATGGAGGGTTCTCCAAATATTTAACAATTTCAATTTCTCCATCATCAACTTGCTCTTGAACCAACTTCAAACTATTTCTGCTTTTCCCACATCGTGGATTATGATAAACCTTAACTTTACTCATCTTTCTTAAATATTTAAATCAAAAGTAGCCATTCGACAGACAAAATAAAACCTTGTTTTGATCTCACTCCCTTCAAAACTACCATCAAAAACATAATTTTATTTGGATTATAAAATTTACAAAAAATACGCTGCTCGACAACCAATAGCTATTCAAAATCTCTATTAGGCTTATAAATGATTTTCAGCATCTCCTACTTAAATCAATTATATTAAATCCTTTCATTAAATTTGCCCTTGACATTCAAAAGTTGGAAACATAGCTTTCCTCTATACATCAAATTCAGTAAGTCCAATTACTAGTATGCAGTTTACTACTCAAAACATCTTTACATATCTCCTTATAACTCTATTTGGTATTATATCAATCTCTTGTGACTCCATAGAAGACAAAAAAGGAAGATTCCTTCTGAAGGGCAACAATAAATTAATGGAAAGTGACTACCAGAGTGCCATTGAATACTATAATGAAGCACTAAAATTGGACCCCAATTTTGATAACGCATACTACAACAGAGGCATAGCCTACAGCGCTATGGCTAAATTTGATCCAGCCATCCATGACTTTTCTAAAGCCATCGAATTGACCCCTTCTTATCAGGACGCCTATTATCAAAGAAGCATTACCTATCTGGACAACGGCGAAAACTACAAAAGTCTTGCTGATGCTGAACTTCTCATAGAGCTAGCTCCAGAGGACTACAGGGGCTATTTTGTCAAAGGACTGGTGATGGAACAATTAAACCGCTTCGAGGAATCCTTGGCATCATTTTCAAAAGCAATAGAAAAAAACAGCAGCATAGCAGACCTTTATGTCAACAGGGCTACCATCAGTTATTACCTCGAAGATTTTGAAACTGCCTTAACTGACTTGGAAAAAGCGGTACAGATCAATCCAAAAGAAGCCAATATTTATAATATTAAATCCCTAATCGCTTTCGAAAAAGATGATTTGTCAACTGCTATCAGTTGGGTTGAGAAAGCTATTGAACTAAACCCTTCTCAGGCCTATTTTTATAATAACAGAGGTCTTTACTTGCTCTTCAAGGGAGAATTGGAAAAAGGATTGGATGATATCAATTTAAGCCTTAAACAAAACAGCAAAAACCTTTTCGCATTAAGAAACAAAGGCATCTACTATTATCTAAAAGGTAATAAAACACTTGCAATAAAATACCTAGAGGATGTTTACAGTAAAAATCCAGAAATTAAACTAACTAAAAAATATTTGGAACTAGCTCAAGAAATATAATGCTGCAACAGGTTTTCAATACTTTTTTGTAGCACCAAAGCATTAATGGGCTTAGAAACAAAGTCATCAATATTACTTTTCTTCAATCCCTCTGCCACCTCTCTTCTGGATGCAGCAGTGAGCGCAATAATAGGAATATCAAACCTCTCTTTGATGATTTTGGAAGCCTCCAAACCATCAATTACTGGCATTTGAATATCCATCAGGATGATATCATAAGTCTTGTCAAAAACAGCCGCAATAGCCTCTTCACCATTGGACACCCTATCGCAAGAGTATCCCCATCCCTTAAGAATTTTCATCACCACCATGGCATTGACCTGGTTGTCTTCAGCCAATAGCACTTGAATATTCTGTCTAAACGACTTATTATTTATAAATGTATTTCCATTTCTCGGCAACTCATCCAATTCAAAAGACAAATGCTTCTTAGGCGTGTCATACTTTTCGAAGCTTATCTCAAATGAAAAACTACTGCCAACACCTACCTCAGATTCCAAATTGATTTGACTACCCATATTTTCTAGCAGTCTCTTTGTAATAGGCATACCTAAGCCGGTTCCGCCATACTTGGTATCAAAGGATTCAGTCACCTGGTCAAACTCATTAAAAACTTTATTGAAGTCCTTTTTATCTATGCCTACCCCATTGTCCTTAACTTCAAAGTAAATCTTAGCTTCTTTTGGACTATGGTCAATCATAGTAACTGTTACATCCACCCTACCCTCATGAGTAAACTTAAGGGCATTGGTTATAAGGTTATTCAATATTTGAGAAAGCCTCACCTTGTCCCCCAGCACAGTAAAATCTACTTTATCTGAAATAATCAGGTTCAGGTCATTTTTTGACTCCAAGGCTTGAAACCTCAGGCTATTCACAACCTGTTCCATCAACTGCTTCAAATTAAATGGCTTTGATTCCAGAACAATCTTCCCAGCTTCTATCTTTTGGAAATCTAAAAGATCATTGATCATTATGATCAAATTGTCTACTGCAAAGCTGATGGTATTAAGCAAAGGCTCCTGTGAACTATAATGCTCTTCCCCTAGCAAGGTAAAAACCGATCCTGAAATCGTATTCAAAGGCGTCCTAATGTCATGGGTAATCATTGAAATAAAATCAGATTTCACCTTACTGGCATTCAAAGCCAAATTCTTATGATTCTCAAGCTCTAATTCCCGCTCTTTGAAATCTGAAATATCCAATAAACAGCCATACCAATTCATGTCACCAGTAGGACCTTCTTCTGGTCTGGCCATTCCTTGAGCCCAAACCAATCCATCTCTACCTTCCAGTTTAAGCCTGAAAGTACAATTCCACATCGACAATAATCTAGTCGAATGCACCAAGGACTGTAGCACCTTTCCTACGTCCTGGGAATAAACCATACTCAACAGATAATCAATACCCTTAACTTCCCCGTTAGATGATTGGGGCTCGTTAAAAATATTCATTCCACCGTCACTGAAGTATTTGAAATTCATCTTCCCCTCTTCTGTCATATTCATCTGAAAGAGGGTGTTGGGAATTTTATCTATTAGATTTTTATAAAAACTGGAACATTTTTCCTTGGGACTGGTCGATGCACTTCCTTTGGTGCTTTCCATTGTATCCAGCTCCACCAAGCTACCATTTTGAAAAATAAAATAATTGGCATCTTCTTCTCCTACTATAAAAGAATAATATGCATTATGGTATTTGATCGTAACCTGATCACCAGTAGTAAGACTACTTCTATCCAAACCAAAATCCGAAAGGCTCTTCCTTCTTAAATCCATTCCTAGTGCCTCTCGAAAAGAACGGTTCTCAAAGACCACACGGTAGGGTGCGTTTTTCTCTACCAAAAATACCATTTCTGGAGATTGATCAAGTATCTTTCTAAAAACACTGGTCATTATTGCATTATCCTTTCAGCTATAGAAGTTTAAAATAGGCGAATCTTTCTGCTATTTCAAAAGGTTTTTTTTACTTATATCAATAAAATATAACTAAACACAGGGTTAAGTTAGCAAATCCACCCTCTTAAAAAAATAAATCAACACAAAATTCTGATTTTAAACACCATATACCCATACAAAAAACATCACCTTGTTCATCCTAATTGCTCATCACCACTCAGAATTAGTTTATATCAGAAAATTTTTTCCTTAAAACGAAAGATCAAACCACAAAAAAAGGCTTGTTGATTCACATCAACAAGCCTTTTAAATCTATATTCTTACCTGGTCAATTACGCTTGTTGCGCTTTGATCAAGTTAAGTGCAGAACCTGCTTTGAACCATCCAATCTGAGCTTCATTATAGCTATGGTTGGCAACAATCACATCCTTAGAACCATCTGCATGAACAAACTCTAATTTGAGAGGTTTGTCTGGAGCAAATTGGTCTAGATCAAGGAAGTTGATAGTGTCATCTTCCTGAACTTTATCATAATCAGCTTCATTATCAAAGGTCAAAGCAAGCATCCCTTGCTTCTTCAAGTTGGTTTCGTGAATTCTAGCAAAAGACTTCACCAAAACAGCTTTCACGCCAAGGTGTCTAGGCTCCATTGCAGCATGCTCTCTTGAAGAACCTTCACCATAGTTATGGTCACCCACAACAATAGTTGGTACTCCAGCTTCTTTATAAGCTCTTTGAGTAGCTGGAACAGCACCATATTCACCTGTCAACTGGCTTTTCACAGAGTTCGTCTCTTCATTAAAGGCATTGACAGCCCCAATAAGACAGTTATCAGAAATATTATCCAAATGACCTCTGAATCTCAACCATGGACCGGCCATAGAAATATGGTCAGTAGTACACTTACCGAAGGCTTTGATCAAAAGTTTCGCTCCTGTAATATTCTTACCATCCCAAGCAGCAAATGGTTCCAATAATTGAAGACGCTTAGAATCTGGATTCACCACTACCTCTACACCACTTCCATCTTCTGCTGGAGCCTGGTATCCATTATCCTCTACAGAGAATCCCTTTTCAGGAAGCTCATCTCCTTTAGGCGGATCAAGCTTCACCTCTTGACCATCAGCATTCACCAACTTATCAGTAAGTGGGTTGAAACCTAAATCACCAGAAATAGCAATTGCAGCCACCATTTCAGGAGAGGTCACAAAGGCATGCGTATTTGGGTTACCATCAGCACGCTTAGAGAAGTTTCTATTAAAAGAGTGAACGATGGTATTTTTTTCTTGCTTATCAGCGCCTGTTCTTGCCCACTGTCCAATACAAGGCCCACAAGCATTTGTAAAGATCGTTGCATCCAAATCTTCAAAGATTCTCAACAAACCATCTCTATCTGCAGTGAATCTCACCTGCTCAGAACCTGGGTTAATACCAAATTCAGCTTTTGTTTTCAATTTTTTATCTACAGCCTGCTGTGCAATGGAAGAAGCTCTTGACAAATCTTCATAAGAAGAGTTGGTACAAGAACCGATCAATCCCCACTCCACTTTAGTAGGCCAACCATTTTTCTCCGCTTCTGCTCTGATCTGAGATACAGGAGTAGCTCTATCTGGAGTAAAGGGACCGTTGATATGAGGCTCAAGGGTGGAAAGATCAATTTCAATTACTTGATCAAAGTATTGCTCAGGATTGGCATACACTTCATCATCTCCAGTCAAATGTTCCTTAACTTCATTAGCCAATTCGGCTACGTCTGCTCTATCGGTCGCTTTCAAATAACGCTCCATGGATTCGTCATATCCGAAAG
This sequence comes from Echinicola salinicaeni, assembly GCF_014280965.1. GTDB lineage: Bacteria > Bacteroidota > Bacteroidia > Cytophagales > Cyclobacteriaceae > Echinicola > Echinicola salinicaeni. The sequence goes on along the minus strand of NZ_JACODZ010000004.1, from coordinate 409,211 downwards.
TAGAAGTTGTCGCTCCAATCTCAGCACCCATATTACAGATAGTACCTTTACCTGTAGCAGAAAGTGACTTGGCTCCTTCTCCGAAGTATTCTACGATACAGCCCGTACCACCTTTTACAGTTAGGATACCAGCAACTTTCAAGATGACATCTTTAGCTGAAGTCCAACCGTTCATTTTCCCGGTCAACTTCACACCAATCAATTTTGGAAACTTAAGTTCCCAAGCCATACCGGCCATCACGTCCACGGCATCAGCACCACCAACACCAATGGCTACCATACCAAGACCACCAGCATTCACCGTATGTGAATCGGTACCGATCATCATACCACCTGGGAATGCATAGTTTTCAAGAACTACCTGGTGAATGATACCTGCACCTGGCTTCCAGAATCCAATTCCGTATTTGTTTGAAACAGATTCCAAAAAGTTAAAAACCTCACCACTTGCAGTAAGAGAACTTCTCAAATCATCCTTCGCACCATTTTGTGCCAAGATCAGGTGATCACAGTGAGCAGTTGAAGGCACTGCCACTTTTTCTTTACCTGCTTGCATAAACTGCAAAAGCGCCATTTGGGCTGTTGCATCTTGCATGGCAACCCTATCTGGAGCAAAATCCACATAAGACTTTCCTCTCTCAAAGTTCTCAGTAGCGTCTCCGTTCCAAAGGTGAGCGTAAAGTATTTTCTCTGCTAAAGTAAGTGGTTTACCCACCACCTTCCTGGCAGCTGCGATACGCTCAGGATACTTCGCATATACTGCCTTGATCATTTCTATATCAAATGCCATTTGAAATGAATTATTTTAGTGATAACTTGATTTCATTTAAATCGTTGGCAAAGATACAGTTTTAGGCGAAAAATAGAAGTAAAACCTAAGTATTGTTACTTATTTATAAGGGTTTAAAATAACCCTTTAATAGTTCCTAAACAGCCTTTTGACCAATAAACAGTATATCAAAAGCCCCATATTATTCCCAAAACCAAAACAGAAAGGCCAACAAGAAAAAAATAAATAGTATACCTCAACAAATCCTTTGGAAGCACACCTGTAATTGCCAACAAGGGCAAAGCCCAAAAAGGCTGCAACATATTGGTCAACTGATCTCCATAAGCCATTACCATGATCATTTTAGAAACTGAAAGTCCCATCTGGGAAGCAGTTTCCACAATCACAGGTCCCTGGACAGCCCATTGTCCTCCCCCCGAAGGCACAAACAAATTAATCATCGCTGCACTAAAAAAGGTCAACAGTGGAAAAGTATCAGGAGAAGATATATCCACAAAATACCCAGCGATCAGCAGCAGCAAACCTGACGATTTAAACACGCCTAAAATACCCGCATAAAAAGGGAACTGCAAAACAATCCCAGCTGCCCCCTTCAGGGCCACTTCAATGGCTCTGACATAATTATTGAGACTTTTATGAAGCAATAAACCTAGCCCCATAAGCAAAAAATTAATATAATTGAGACTGATAAAACTAAGTTTCAAATTAGTCCCAGTCCAGAAATCTCCAATTGCTAAAACACATATAATCCCCCCTACTATCCAGCCCAATGAATCTTTCCCTTGGAAGTTGATCCGCCCCCCTTTATCTTGAACGGGTTTGTAGGTGTATTTTTTCTTTGAGAGTAACCATAAGCCAATCAAAAGACCAATTAGCAAGAACAAATTAATTCGAAGATTAAAAGCACTTAAAATGGTTTCAGACACTGGTATCACCCCTATTTCCCCCTCTAAAAAATGTCCTTTTTCAGCCACCTTTAATGGCGCTGATCCTGAAAATCCCCCATGCCAAATCATCATTCCCAGATACCCTGATGCGGACACCAAAGAATAATTAATTTTCACCCTTTTAAAAGTTGTTCTCTCACCAATCCTCCTAGCGAGAATCGCCCCAAACACCAGTCCAAACCCCCAATTTAAATACCCTGCCAATAGCGTCGAAATCCCAGTAACCAGAACAGCTTGGGTATTATTTTTCACAGTAGAGGCAACGGCGTCCAAGACATTCGAAACGGGCTTCGAAATAGCCAAAGCATGGCCAAAAATCAATATCAGAACCATCTGAAGAGTGAATTCCAGAAGCCCCCAAACACCATCTTTCCAATAAGCTAAAACTTGCCAGGAATAGCTCAAAAAATCATCTTCAACTGGCTTGGTGGCCATCACGGCCCACAAAACACTAATTGCGGAAAGCGCAAGGGCCAGGTCAAATGGTGTTGGAAAAGAAAATTTTAATTGTTTGATCAACAAAGCATTCGGGTTTACTGGTATAAAAGTTTATGATACTTAATATAGTGCCTTTGACCATATAATGCATCATCAAACTACCCCAAAACCCAAACTTAACTTGATTTACAAGCCTATCAAAAATGCAATAGTATCAACATGATCTGCATAATCACTCACTGATGGCTGCTGGGCCTTACCGAAACTAAAACTACCAGGATACCAAGCATCCTTACTGACAACACATTGAATCTTTCCTCCCTTATCATTTAATTCTTCCTGCAATTTCATCCTGTCTTCATACACCTCATAATACAATACTGCTATCGGTGAAACCAACTCTTCACTCTCCTTACAAAGCAGAAAACCATTATCCAAATGAGCTTCACCGTTTACCAAATAAATGGATTTATTATAATCGTAATTATTAAGGTATTTATGATGGCTTAACATAAAATGATAGCCCTCTATAGCGTCCAAAAAAACTTTAAGTTGCTGATCATCAGGCAAATATATCTTGGACACATTCCTACATCCTAATCCAAAATACTGAAAAATATCCTTGGCCAGTTCCTGATAATCCGTCTTTGATTCCGAACCATCCAGTACAGCAACCGAGGTCCTGTTTTTTCTTATTATACTAGGATACTTACCAAAATAATATTCAAAATAACGTGCAGAGTTATCACTGCCAGTTGCTATATAGGCATCCATTCCTTTGAGCATTTCCTCAAAGAACACCTTATTCGCCATTTCCGGGGCCAGTTCAAATAACTGCCCCACCAACCATTTGATCAGCACCTGATCAGTTGAACTCAACTTCACATGGGCATTATGCCCAGCAAGTAAAACAGCCATCAAATCATGAAAACCAACTGCTGGGATATTGCCTGCCATCAGTACTCCAACTTTTTTTGAATAAACCTGGTTAGGAATTTTATACTTCCTCATCCATTCATTCATCACTGTTTCATCCAACATCTTCACTATTGCCTGCAGTGCCAACTTTACTTGGTCAGGTGTAAACCAATTATTATTGTTTTCAGCTCTAAATGCCAATTCATCCAGCTCGTATTCCTGTAAGGCATCAATTCTCTTTCCTAAAGCAACGAAGGCATTGATTCTCTCTTGGAGGGTCATTCTAAATATAATTTTTATCTTAAGCCACAAAGGTATTTATTTTGAACTTAAAAAGTGAATTATGTAATAATAAGCTAGATTCATTATAAATTATTTAGCAGTTCTTTTTTTATATTGGTATATTGTCATATGCTTCTTAATTTTGAGCTAGAATTAAAAAAAGGAGATTATAATGGCAATAATGATAACCGACGAATGCATCAACTGTGGTGCATGTGAACCTGAATGCCCTAACACTGCTATCTATGAAGGTGGCATTGAATGGACTTGGGGTGGAGGTACTGAACTTAACGAGGCAAAATTAGAAGACGGTACTGTAGTAGATGCAAATGAACCACAAGAACCTGTATCAGATGAATTCTACTATATCGTAACTGGAAAATGTACAGAATGTACTGGATTCCATGAGGAACCCCAATGCGCTGCTGTATGTCCCGTGGACTGCTGCGTAGATGATCCCGACAATCCGGAATCCGAAGAAGAATTGCTTGCCAAAAAGCAATACCTTCATGCAGAATAAAAATTAGGAGTGGTTTAGGCCACTCTTTTTTTTTACCTATTACCCAAAAAAACAGACTGATTATTAACCTATTACAGAAAAAATAAGCCTCACATTAAAAAAAAACCTTCTTTGCCCTTGAATTTGAATTGTTAATTGATTTAACTTGTCATCTGTATTATAAATCCTTGAAATAAGTAATTAAAAATTTTGGAAAGTGGAAGAGAATAAAGGACACGACAGAGAGGAGATTTTCTCAAGAAAAGTAAAAGCAGGTAAAAGAACTTACTTTTTCGACGTAAAGTCAACCAGATCTAACGATTATTACCTTACTATTACTGAAAGCAAAAGAAAGGTAAGAGATGACAATTTCGTTTACGAAAAACACAAGATTTTCTTGTACAAAGAAGATTTCTCAAAATTTGTTGACGCGCTACAAGAAACTGTAGACCATGTCAAAACTGAATTAATGCCAGATTTCGACTTCTCTCAATACGAAGTAGAAGCTGAAACAAGCACCGAAGACAAGTTTGGAGAAGATCTGAAATGGGATTAATCCCAAAAAAAAATCTAAGGAGACTGTAGCAATTCAATGGCCTGTTCTGCATGGGCTAAACTGGAAATGATCAAAAATTTATTTGATCATTTGTGGAATTGGTACAGTCTCTTTCCTATTTTTACTATATGCAGAAACTAGTTATCTGGATATTAGCCATTATCCTTACCATCCTTTTATTAGGCTGGTATTTTTCCAATATAGCCTTTTACTTTATCATCTCATTGGTTATAGCAGCAGCACTTAGGCCATTAACCAATAGAATCAATAGTGTTCACATTTTGGGGCAACACCTCCCTCGATGGATAGCAATTATTTGTTCATTCGCTACTATTGGATTGGTGTTCTTTCTAATTTCACTCCTTTTTGTACCTCTGGTAGCTGTTCAAATTGAAACTATTCAAAACATAGACGTTCAATTTTTCTACGAGCAAATTCAAGAACCAATAGATAAGATTGAAGCTTTTTTAATCAAGCTAAACCTTATGACGGACAATCCGGGTGCACTATTTCTTCAATTTAAAAACACCTTGTTTTCCAGTTTGAGAGAAATTAATTTTCAAGGTTTTCTCAATGGCATCATCAACACCACAAGCTCGCTTTTGATTACCTTGATGGCAGTAGTATTTATTTCCTTTTTCCTCTTATTGGAAAATGGATTACTTCGAAGAAACATCATCAACCAGGTACCCAATAAATATTTCGAATTATCTGTGGCCACATTTCATAAAGTAGAAAGGTTACTTTCCAATTATCTTTTGGGACTCTTAATTCAAATGACCTCTATTTTCACAGTGGCATCGGTTGGATTATCCTTGGCAAATGTCCAATATGCACTTACCATAGGGATTTTTGCAGCTGTAGCCAACCTTATCCCTTATGCAGGCCCACTTCTGGGGGCTACTTTTGGTGTTTTGGTAGGACTATCCACTGGTGACTTTGTTGGTACTTCTGAAATGACTTTCTTCATCTTTAAGATTCTAAGTGTATTTTTGGTAGTTCAATTAACTGATAATATAATTTTACAGCCCTTAATTTTCTCTAAATCAGTAAAAGCGCATCCACTTGAAATTTTTGTTATTATCTTTGCGGGAGCAAAAGTCGGCGGTATCATGGGAATGATTTTTGCAATCCCTGTTTACACCATCTTTCGGGTTTCCTTTCAGGAATTCTACAAGGGGTATAAACAATACCGCATATTTAGAAATTAACATATAAAAATAAATGGCATTACAGTGTGGTATCGTTGGTTTGCCCAACGTAGGAAAATCAACTTTATTCAATGCACTATCCAGTGCAAAAGCAGAGGCTGCAAACTTTCCATTTTGTACTATTGAGCCAAATGTCGGGGTTGTAACTGTCCCTGATGAAAGGTTGAGTATTTTGGAAAACTTGGTCAACCCTGAAAGGGTTATGCCTACTGTTATTGAATTTGTGGACATTGCAGGCTTGGTTAAAGGAGCCAGCAAAGGTGAAGGTCTTGGAAATAAGTTCTTGGCCAATATCAGAGAAGTAGATGCTATCGTTCATGTAATCCGTTGTTTCAACGATGACAATGTAGTCCATGTGGCAGGCAGTGTCGACCCAATTTTTGACAAAGAAGTAATAGATACGGAGTTACAACTTAAAGATCTTGAATCAGTAGACAAAAAGATTCAAAGGTTAGAGAAAATAGCTAAGTCAGGAGATGCAAAGGCAAAAAAACATCTAGAAATCCTGCAAATATTCAAAGAAGGATTAAAAGCAGGCAAAAATGCACGTGCCATTGATGTAGAAAAAGAAGACTTAGAAGCCATCCAGGACATCCACCTTTTGACCATTAAACCGGTACTCTATCTAGCCAATGTGGACGAAGCCAGTATCCTTACAGGCAATGAGTATGTAGATAAGTTAAAAGAAAACGTGAAGGATGAAAATGCTGAAGTCATCACCCTTTGTGCAGCCATTGAATCCCAAATTGCTGAGTTTGATGATCCTGAGGAAAAAGAAATGTTCCTAGGGGAATACGGACTGGAAGAAAGTGGACTCAACAAGCTTATCAGAGGAGCTTACTCTCTACTAAACCTTATCACGTATTTCACCGCCGGTGTTCAAGAAGTTAGGGCTTGGACTATCCAAAAAGGCTGGAAAGCACCAGCTGCTGCAGGAGTAATTCACACTGATTTTGAAAGAGGGTTTATTAAATCCGAGGTCATCAAATTAGCGGATTATGAAAAGTTTAAATCAGAAGCTGCATGCCGTGAAAACGGAAAAATTTCCATAGAAGGTAAGGATTACGTAGTCCAAGACGGTGATATCATGCATTTTAGATTCAATGTTTAACATTATTCAGAATTTTATTGTAGTTTTGCCAACATACGGATTACTACGACGTTGTTAATAATATAGTAATCTTCAATATTAAATATTGTTTAACTTTTCATTTTTAATGCCGTGAGAATAAGATTAATATTTTCCTTAAAAAACAAAGGCGCTTATTTACCCTTTCACCACCAGTACATTTTGGCCCAATTCCTTAAAGGTCTAATTGTAAAAGGAGGACGTGAAGAGTTTTTCAACTACAATTACTTCAACTTCTCTGGTCTAAAAGGACAGACCAAAGTAAGTAGAAGCGGCTTACATTATTACTCAAGCTTAGTTACCCTAGTGCTTTCATCACCCAATGAAGACTTTCTTGACTATTTGCTAGAGCAAGTGTTTAAAACGCCTAAAATTGAGTTAGGAAATCTCATCATTTCACCTGAGTACACCGAAAAGGAAGCGGAACCAGAATTGGAGCCTTCAAACAAATTTGTTTGTATTTCTCCATTGGTACTGTTGACGCCAACTTTCAATGATGATTCTGGTAAGCGATTCATTAATCCGGACACGGATGAATTCTCTGATTTGCTTTATGAATCTACGTTGACAAGAATGGAACGTTCTGGTTGGTACACCCAAGAACAAATGGAATCTTTCTACAAGTTCCAGGTAGTTCCTGACATGAATTATGTAAATAAGCTGAAAGAACAGCAAAAGAAATTTGCTAGGATTTACTCTGTGTATGACATGGATGTCAAATATGAAGTAAGGGGTTACACCCTGCCATTTACTTTATACGCGGCTCATGAAGTACAGGACTTTGTGTTCAAGTGTGGGCTGGGAGCATTTACCCATAAAGGATTTGGCATGCTAGACCTTGCCAATAACTCCCCTAGTCAACGTACGGAACCTTATAAGTTCAAGAGAGAGGGTTTTGTCCCTTACAAATCTAAACAGCAGGATGCCTCATCCAAAGATGAGGAAGAAAGCGAAGATTAAGAAAAAGCCCTGATTTGATCAGGGCTTTTTTATTGTTCTGTTTTTTTCAACCAGCTTATCAATAAATCATTTTATTAAAACCTTTTTTTGTTCGCATTGACTGATATGTATCCCAAAAGCTCATCGTACCGGGAACCAAAATCTCTATAATAAACCAAAACATCATATTCGTTTTCAGTCTGGTAATGACTCCCCTCCACGGGCAATGTATCCCATTCCTCTCCTTTTTTAATGGCCAGAAGAAAATCATACCATCCCTGTTTGAGTAATACATCACTTTGATACATTCCCTTTTGGGCATCAAAACTCATTTTCGCTCCATCTGCTTTTCCCCAGTTGCTCAAAGAACCAAAAATATAGGGCTCACCTTCTATATCATCCATTTGAGCATTAAAAGTGACCAATATATATTCACTTTCCAATTTTGGATTTCCTCGCTCCATATTCTCGATAATATACTGCCCATTTAAATCCAAGTACTCCAAATATCCCACATGGGCCCTTGGACTGGCCAATGCCGTTTCAGCGTAAACAACATCATCTTCCATACTAACTGAAGCTAGATTCCTACCTGTTGTCCGCACATACCGAAGATCTACAAATCTAAATTCATTCCCAGCATCGAAGACATTATCTCCATTAAAGAATTGGTATTCCAAAACACTCCTGTCATCTCTAATAAAGGTTGGTTTAGAACCTGTCTTAATATTGTCCCATCGTTGATTTTGCCTAACTACCACCTTTACCGTCCTTGCAGGATCAACCAATTCCCTACCAGCGTAATTCACCTTTATGTCCACCTGTTGGCCTGTGCGTCGATCTGCAGTTTGACTTGGAGGCATCAAAGCTCCACCGACCTTCACCTGGCTATCATATACCATAAAGCGCTTGGTCAAGATCACTTCATCCTTATTCCTATTTCTATAAACCTTCAACAGGTAATTACCGGACTTTGTAACCAAAGGAACATTAAAAATAAAATGTATATACGGGATCCTGGTATTTATAGAATATTCATAATTATTGACATTAAACTCATTATACTGCTTAATATAATCCGCAGGTTTTAAACCGGATAAGGTCCAATCAGCATTACAGTGAATCAAAGCTGCAGAATATCTGTCCGGCTCATAAGCCAAATCATCGAATTCCAATACAAGCCCGGCACTTCCCAGTGGTATTACCGGAGCATTCATTTGCGCCCCTATTCCTTGTCCTTTTCTGTAAAGTTGAACAGACTTAATATTTCCCTCATACACCTTATCTTCTAAAACCTCCTGTGCATGTACCCAAAATGGGAATAGTAATAACAACAGGAACAATTTCTTATACATACTGAGCATAATCTTACTAACATTTAAAAACTTCAAAGCAATATAAAAAATAATGCCAAGTCTCTATTGAAGACTTGGCATATACTCAAGTTCAATGATATTCATCTTAGGAAAGGGCTCCCTGAAGACTTTCAATATCTTCAGCAAGTTTTTCCCAACTTTTGTTCAGTTTTACTTCTTTCTGTTTTAATTCCTCATATGCTGAATTAACCTCCTTCAATTTTCCATCATTTTGAAATATTTCAGGATCGGCAAGTTTTGACTCCAAAAGCACCTTCTTTTCCTCAAGATGCATGATATCTGCTTCCACACTCTCCAGTTCACGCTCTTTCTTTTTGATATCCTTTTTCACCTGATTCAGCTCATTATCATTCTTAGGAGCCTTTGGTTTAACCACCTTTTCCTTTTTAGGACTTTGAACTGGAGCTGCAGCGGCGTCTTGCTGAGATCTCCAATAGGTGTACTCGTCATAAGTCCCTAAATATTCCCTTATCTGATGATCCTCGATATACCATATCTTATTGGCCACACCTTTGATAAAATGCCTATCGTGAGAAACAGTAATAAAGGTCCCCTCAAACTGTTGCAGTGCTTGGATAAGAATATTCACAGATTGCATATCCAAGTGGTTGGTAGGTTCATCAAGTAGAAGAAAGTTTGACTCGGAGATTAAGGTTTTCGCCAAAGCTACCCTCGACTTCTCGCCTCCTGACAGTACCTTGATCTTCTTGAATACATCATCATTGGTAAACAAAAAGCAACCCAAGACATTTCTTAACTCTGTCTCTGACTTATCACTTCCAGCCTGCAGCATTTCCTGCAAAATCTCATTATTGACATTCAATGCCTCCAACTGGTGCTGGGCAAAGAAAGATTTAATAACATTATAACCTTCACTTCTCTCCCCTTCAATAGGCTCTGTTCCGTCAATTATCCTAAGCAATGTTGATTTTCCCTTTCCATTGGCACCGATCAAAGCAATCTTATCTCCTCTTTCTATTCGAGCCGTAGAATTTTGTAGAATCTTAATATCACCATAAGCCTTTGAGACATGCTCTAAAGTGACCACATCCCTGCCGGATTGCTTTGAAAACTTAAATTTAAAATTCACTGCAATCTCATCACTGACCACTTCATTTACCTTTTCCAATCTTTCCAAAGCCTTCACCCTGGATTGAACCTGATTGGATTTTGATGCTTTTGCACGGAATCGTTCAATAAACTTCTCCGTGTCCTTGATCATTTTTTGTTGGTTTTCATAGGCATTCTGCTGGATTTCCTCTCTTTCTACTTTTTCTTTTTTATAAAAGGAATAATTTCCTGCATATGGCGTCAAGCTTTGACGGGAAACTTCCACGGTAGTCTCAATACAATTATCCAAAAATGTCTGATCGTGGGAAACCACGATTACTGCTCCTTCATAAGTTTTCAGATAATTTTCTACCCACTGAATGGACGGAAGGTCCAAGTGGTTGGTAGGCTCATCCAGCATCAATAAAGAGGGCTTCTCCAAAAGCAATTTGGCCAACATCACCCTCATTCTCCAACCTCCTGAGAATGTCTTCAAAGGTCTTTTGAGATCCTCAGTAGAAAAGCCGATCCCTTCCAAAACCTCCTCAGCCTTCGCTTTGATACTATAGCCTTCATTAGCTTCAAACCTTTCCTGAAGATTGGCCAGTTTATTGATAACCTCCTCGGAGTAATCTGTCTCCATCTGCTTAAGTACAGCATCGATCTCATCTTGAAGCTTCAATGTCTCTTTAAAAGCCTCCAAGGCAACATCCAAGATACTATCCTCAGACTGATAGGAAAGCAAATCCTGGTTCAAAAAACCGATGGTACAGTCCTTAGCTTTTTGAATTTCACCTTTACTTGGCTGATAATCACCATTGATAATTTTCAGTAAGGTGGATTTACCTGTACCGTTTAGCCCAACAAGGCCCATTTTATCCTTTGGTTTAATATGCAGAGATGCATTTTCATACAAAGCCCTGCCGCCGATATAATACGATAAATTATTAATGGATAACATGCTGCAAAAATAAGGAATCTCCCGCTTATAAATCAATCTCAGGAAAAAATTCAGCAATTTGTTAACTTATAGCATTATTGAACAAATAGCATACTACTTATGACCTATCAAAAATCCATATTAGGGGCTTTGGCCCTTGGTTTATTGCTTTCCTGTTCTTCAGATGAAAACAAACTACAGCCTATTGATGCCGTCGATGGTTCCAACAGGGTAGATATTTCAAAAGACTCTGCAGAAGTTAAACTTGAAACCATTCAATTACCAGAAGATTTCTCCATCGAGGTTTGGGCCGCTAATGTACCTAATGCCAGGTCCATGACGATAAGCGAGGAAGGAATAGTCTTTGTTGGTAACCGACAAGAAAAACAAGTTTATGCCTTAATCGACGAAAATGGGGATGGTAAAGCTAACTACCGATATACACTTGCTGAAGGCCTAAACTCACCTAACGGAGTCGCCTATAAAGATGGTGACCTTTATGTAGCTGAAATCAGTCGAATCCTCAAATTCCCGGACATCAAAAACAACCTTTCAGACCCTAGTTTTGAAGTGGTATATGATGGCTACCCTACTGAAGGACATCATGGGTGGAAATTCATTGACTTTGGTCCTGATGGAAAATTATATGTTCCAGTAGGGGCTCCCTGTAATATATGCGACCCTGAGGAAGACGTATTTGCCACCATTACCAGAATCGATGTAAAAGCTACTTCTATTGAACCAGAAATTGTAGCACATGGTGTGAGGAATTCAGTAGGTTTTGATTTTCATCCTGACACCAAAAACCTTTGGTTTACAGACAATGGCCGTGACCAAATGGGGGATAATATTCCTGAGTGTGAATTAAATGAAATCACTGAAACTGGGCAGCATTTTGGTTATCCATATTGGCATGCAGGAGATGTAAAAGATCCTGAATTTGGAGATGCAGGAGATGAACAGTCGGCCTATATTGCACCAAAAGCTAAAATGGGACCTCATGTAGCACCATTGGGCATGCGTTTCTATGAGGGAAGTTTATTTCCAGCATCCTACAGCAAATCCATTTTTGTGGCCAAACATGGTTCTTGGAACCGAAGCAAAAAATCAGGCTATGTAGTGAGTAATGTACAACTCAATGGAAGCGAAGTAAGTGGAGAATCTGACTTTGCTTCAGGCTGGCTTGATGATGAAAGCCAAGAAGTTTGGGGCAGACCAGTGGATGTCCAGGAACTCCCTGATGGTAGCCTCCTTATTTCTGATGATATGGCTGGCTGCATCTATAGAATCACCTATAAACAATAATTTCTTTTAAACTAAAAAGGCCAGCAGATAACGAGCTTGTTGGCCTTTTTAGTTTTAACTCTATAATAACCAATCAGGTTTGGTAGTATCAACTTTTGCCCCAAGTTGGTTCAATAAACTATACAAGCCAAAATAGGTCCTGTTTACATATAAACCATGTCTGGAGCCTCTCGCTTGTCTGGATTTTTTGAACATCTTATCATTGGAAACCCTGTCACTCAATTCATAAATCTGGTCAAAATAATTATTGTCCGCAAAATCAAAGTTCTCTTCATGAAATGGCTTACCTATCAAGGAAATCATCTCCTTGAATATCGACTTGAAGAATCTTTTCTCTTCTTCAGTGTCTTGATCAGAAATAAACTCAAGACTATAAAAAATCTTGTCCAATTCTTCTTGATTGGCCACTAATTCCTTCTTAATAAGACTAAAGTATCCCTGATAAAAATCTTCTGGAATCACCTTAACACACCCAAAATCAATAATCCCAAGTTTCCCATCCTCCAAAATAATAAAGTTGCCAGGATGAGGATCTGCATGAACCTGTTTCAATTCATGTACCTGATGATGATAAAAATCCCATAAAGCCTGCCCGATCCTGTTTCTATCTTTTTGGCTAGGTTTTTTCAGAAGCCATTCCTTAATATGATTACCTGTCAGCCAATCCATGGTAATCACCCTTTCACAACTTAACTCCTCATAGTATTGGGGAAAGGCAAGGTTGGGGATATGGGCACATTCGGCAGAAATCTCCTTGGATCTTTTGACTTCCAGTTCATAATCAGTCTCCTCAATTAACCTTTCCTCCACTTCAGCCAAGTAATGACTCAATTCTTTTTCACTGATATTCAATAAACGCAAGGCAAAAGGCCTCACCAATTTCAGATCTGAACTGATACTGTCCGCTACACCAGGGTACTGAATTTTCACTGCCAGCTTTTTGTCTTTTAAAACAGCCTGATGCACCTGACCAATAGAAGCAGCATTGACGGCTGATCTGGTAAATTGATCAAATAAAACTTCTGGTGTTTTGCTAAAATATTTTTGGAAGGTCTTTACTACCAAGGGATAAGACAATGGTGGAGCACTATATTGCGCCATAGAAAACCTTTCTTGGTATGCCCTAGGGAGCATATTCCTATCCATAGACATCATTTGAGCCACCTTGAGCGCACTTCCTTTCAGTTGACTTAAAGAATCATAAATATCTGTGGCGTTATCATTATCCAGTTCTTCCCTGGACAATTTGGGGTCTGCTATTTTTTTTGCATAGTGTTTAATATAGTTTCCTCCTACCTTAGCACCTGTACTGATAAATTTAGCGGCACGCTGTACCTTTCCCACAGGAATCTGTCCCTGCTCTTTTCTTTCCTCTCTCATTTTTTACTTAGACTGGTGAAGAAACTTTGCAAAATCAATAAAGGTGTCCAAAGCACTTTTACCCATCAAATCAAAAGCAAGGTTGACAGATTTCTCTATAGCTTCATCGGTTTTCTCAAAACCTTCAGAGTGATCCTTGATCCAGAATCTAAATATAAAAAGTACCTGTAACCACAGTGCTTCATCATACTTTTCACTGATAAATGGTCTAGAAGCTATTTCTTCTGTTTCTTCTCCCACTTGAAGGATCTCATTTACATATTCCTTAAAATCCTGCCTAAAGCCTCCCAGCTCTTTTGGCAGACTGCTTTTGGGAAGCTTATCTGTTCCGTATAAAGTGAGCAAATAGCTCCTATTATTCTTCAACTCCTCTATCCAAGTATAAAAAAATGCCAAAAGCTTTTCTCGACCACTATACTCATTATACACCTCCTGATTATTCAGAATGGAAATAGTTTCTTTGAAAAAAGTCTGCCAAATAGCTCTTTTAATTCCCGTAAAGCTTGAGAAGAAAGCATAAAAATCCACCTCCTTCATTTTCAAGGACTGGGTGAATTTAAAAACAGAAACTGGCTCTTTTCCATTTTCCAACACATGGTTTTTAAACTGTTCAATGAGCTTGGCCCTTTTGTCTACCTTAGTTGTTTTCTTGGCTGCTGTTTTTTCCATAATTATTTTTGCTTAACTCTATTATTAACACTGAAAGGACTATTGTGGTTTTAACTTTTGTATATTATTCTAAAATTTAATAATCCTTTATCTTAAGGGCTTAATTAAACCAAGCAATAAGAGCGTTACGTTTATACTATTAGCACAGTCCATAGTTATGAAGAGAGTTTTCTATAAGTCTATCCAGTTTTTTTTGCTAGCAATGGTGTTATTTTATACACTGCCATCCTGTAATGAAATGGATGATCCAGTATATATTGAAGACACCGTTAAAACGGCTATTTTCGCCAGTATGCATGAATGGTATTTTTGGAACCGGGAACTCCCTGAGCAATTTTCCCTTGACCGTTCAGAATCTTTACAAGACTATTTGGAAAGCTTAAAATACAAACCCTTCGACCGGTGGTCTTATATTACAACTCCTGAAGATTTTGATAGAGCCTTTACTGGCCAAAATAGCGGTCATGGTTTTGGATGGGCACTTGACGCTGATGAAAACCTGTATTTGGCATTTGTTTATAGAGAATCTCCTGCAGGAATGGATGGCTGGCAAAGAGGCTGGAAAGTCTTAGAAATTAATGGAAAACCAGTTTCAAGTTACAAAGTTGGAAATGGTTATGACTTCCAACTTGGCCCAGGGGAGAGTGGTGTGAACAATAGTTTCACCTTTGAGCTTCCAGATGGAAGTATCACGACGAGGACCATTACAAAAGCGGCCTACCAAGCTAATTCCGTGCTTTATCAAAACATCTATGAAAATGCTGGAAAAAGAATCGGCTATTGGGTGTACAACAGTTTTAAAGCCACTGTTGGACAGTCCCCAACCAAAAGTCTTGAGGTCGAAGAGTCTTTGGATTATTTTGAGGAAGAAAACATCGATGAATTGATCATTGATCTCAGATATAATGGCGGTGGGTCTGTGGATGTGGCTGAACAAATCATGAACAGTCTTGTCCCCAATAGTGCTGATGGAATGACCATGTATACCAACCAGTACAATCATAACAAAACTAAATATGAAAATGCTACAAATTTCAAAAAGATGGGAAGCATTGATTTGGAAAGAGTTTACTTCATCACCTCTGGTGGGTCAGCTTCTGCGAGTGAGCTAACCATTAATTGTCTTACTCCTTATATGGATGTTTATTTGGTGGGGAGCAATACTTATGGCAAACCTGTGGGTGCTTTCCCCATTTCGAACTTCAATAAAATGCTCAAAAAGCATAATATTGAACTGGTACCCATAACTTTTTCTACTGCCAATGCAGATGGTAAAGCGGAATATTTTGAGGGTTTTCCAGTAGATTTTAAGGCAATGGACGAGGTCAACAAAAACTGGGGAGATCTTGAAGATCCTCGGCTAAACGCTGCCATTTACCATATCAGCAATGGAACTTTCCCTGCTGCTGACCGTAAATTGGTAAAGCAGCCTAGCTGGCTGATGATTGATGATTTTGAGGGACTTGAAAAAGAATTCCCAGTCTATTAAAACCAAACCACACATAAATATGATAAACACAGATGGTATTTTCTATCTTGTTAAAATCGTATCAAATTTATATAAAAGTTTTGATCTAATTTCATCTATTTGAATCGGTAACTGAATACACTTTGTCCAGTGACCACACCTAGGCCATTTTCAACATTCGTATAGACTTGAACAGGCTGAGCAAAGGGATCTCCATTATTATAAGACTGTAAACCAAAAGTATTATAAAAACGAAAATAAGATTCTGACACAGAGTATAGGATAAAATAAATTTCTTGATTAACCGCATCCCCTCCATTATGATCATATCCTCTCAGAAAACTGCCAGATAATTTCAAGTCAATTTTTGCGGTTTCCCCTGCAAAAAGTTGATCGTTAAACATAATTCCAGCACCTGAATTATATTCCTTTTGATATACTGGATTTTTCGGCTCCATATAAACAAATAATTCTTGGCTACCCGAGTTTCCATTTCCGTAATCATATTCCCTAATAATTCGTGTTAGAATAACGTAATAGTTATCTTCCTCCGCAGGATCATCAAATATGATAGTTACACCTTCCTGAGGGTCATTGTTTTCAGAACTTCCCTCCTCATTAAACTTCACTTCTGCTATCGGAACCATTTTGGGTACAACTACCTCACTAAATACTGGATCATATCCCTCTGCATTAACCCTAACTTGATAACGCTCATTTTCTTCTAATATAATATCATTACTAAAGTAAATTCCCTCTTCCTCTTTATACTTCAAAATTACTGTTTTGTCATTATTCGAAAGAATAACCTCTGCATCGGTAACCGGTTTAAAGTGCAAAGAGGTGTCCAGAATTGACTTACTGTAAGTAAGCCTAACCTTAGGGATACTGTCGTTGTATAAGTCAGCATGAACAACTAGATTGGCACTTTGCTCAGGTAAATCCCAGGCTATCTCTTTTTCACAACTCACCAAACTCACCCATAGCCCCAAAAGAATTGTTAAGCGGTCTATCTTTATAAATTGGAAAAATATTCTATTCATGATTCTTAAAATTTAATGCCGTACGTTACCGATGGAATCATTGGAAATAAACTGTATTGATATAGCTTTCTAACTCTTGCTTTATCATACCCAAAATCCATGAAGAAGGGATTCATTCTATTATAGGCATTATAAATAGCCAAGGTCCATTTTCTCTCGCCCCATTTTTTTGTTTTCCACCAGCTGAAGCTCAAGTCCAGTCTATGATAAGCGCGATTTCGGAAATTATTTCGAGACTCGTAATACCTTACTTCATTGGAATAGGCCCATCTTGAATAACTGGAACGAGGGGCTTCATACATTTGGGTAGGGAGAGATATAGCATTCCCTGTTCCGTATACCCAGGCTAATGAAAAATCTTTATTATCATTCCATTCATGCGTAATTGCTAGACTGACATCATGTCTTCGATCATATTTGTACGGAAACCACTCTCCGAAATTAATCTCATCCATACGTCTTTCACTTTTAGAAAGTGTATAACCTAACCAACCCGAAATCCTCCCTATTTTCTTTTGTATCAATAACTCTAAACCATAACTTCTTCCCTCTCCAACAGCTACCTTTTCTTGCCAATCTTGATCAACATTTAAATAGGTAGAGCCATCCTTATATGCTATCAAGCCATCCATATTTTTATAATAAGCCTCTATGCTTAACTCAAAACCATTAATATTTTTCACGGCTCCTAAGCCAAACTGCATCGCTTCTTGGGGGCGTATATTCTCTGTAGAGGGCACCCATAAATCCGTCGGAAGTCCTAAACCTGCATTGGTCAACAGGTGGATATATTGCCTCATCGTTACAAAAGAAGCTTTTATGGAAGTACTTGGATTCACTAAATACCTAGCAGCAATTCTAGGTTGTAGGGATTGATAGTTCTTTTTACCTGTTATAAAACCTGAATAATGCAAACCAAGATTTGCTTTTAATTTGCCAGAAAAGTTGATATCATCTTCCGCATATATGGCATATTCTGTCGAGTTCAGGGCAGTAGTGCCTTCTATAGTTGCTGGATCATTATTATCCTTCGTCACGTAAACACCTGGTGAAAACTTATGGAAGGTCATATTCCCTCCAAAACGGATATAGTGATCAGGATTCGGAACATAATCATAATCAGCCTTGAACGCCCAATCTCGAATACCAGAAAAATAATTTTCAGAATAAGTCAGCGAATTAGTCTCGTTATTTCCACTAACATCTTCTCTATAAAAACTAAATAAATCAAAATTGTATCTACTGAATGTAAAAGTATAATTACTGAATAAGCGCTTATTAATGATATTATTCCATCTCAATGCAGAAATTA
Source organism: Echinicola salinicaeni (assembly GCF_014280965.1). GTDB lineage: Bacteria > Bacteroidota > Bacteroidia > Cytophagales > Cyclobacteriaceae > Echinicola > Echinicola salinicaeni. The sequence goes on along the minus strand of NZ_JACODZ010000004.1, from coordinate 390,959 downwards.
AATTTCCCCACTTCAAGCCAAATTCATCTTCATGGCTTTCTTGAGTACCGCTATAAGTACTACCAGAATATTTATAATACGCCTTATCTTTTCCCCCGTAAACACTGAAATACAACCTGTTCTTATCATTGATTTTTCGATTGACCTTACCATTAAGGTCATAAAAATAGTATCCCGGATTTTCCTTTCCATTGCTTGATGCGATGATTAATGGTCTAGCCAAAAGGTCTAGATAGGTTCTTCTTGCTGACACCAGAAATGAGGATTTTTCTTTTTCTAAAGGACCTTCCACTGTAACTTTAGAGGATATCAGTCCTATGGAACCTTCCCCCTTTACTTTTTCCATATTCCCTTCTCTCATGGTAACGTCCACTACTGAAGACAACCTCCCTCCATACCTTGAAGGAAAGCCTCCTTTTATCACCTCTACATTGTTCAATGCGTCCGCATTAAATACCGAAAAGAAACCAAATAAATGGGAGGCGTTATAAACGGGCACTCCATCCAATAGAATCAAATTTTGATCAGGACCTCCTCCTCTTACATAAAGTCCACTAGCTCCCTCCGTTCCCGATTGAACACCCGGCATGAGTTGAAGGGCCTTTAAAACATCGACTTCCCCCATTAATGCAGGTAATTCCTTGATCTGCCTCACAGGAACATTGATGCTCCCCATTCTAGTAGTTTCCTGAATTTGGTCGACTTCTGCCGATACAACTACTTCATCTAAATCAGCTTCAGGAACTAATAAAACTTGAATTGTTGTATCCTGGACCTTTCCTAGCTGAATCCTTTGTGTTTTGAAACCTACATAACTTATGTACAAATCCACACTATCTCTCTCACTAGTGTAACTGAAGTAACCATATTTATTGGTTACTGCACCTTTTTGAGCAAGCTTGTCATAAATATTTACACCAATTAAATTTTCTTTGGAGCCACTTTCCCGGACCGAACCACTAATCGTAAAACCCTGGGAATAAACAACATGAACAAGAAAAAAAGCACACAAAAATGCATAAATTATTTTCATAACTATAAAAAACAATATTCTTCAATGACAAATATATCCACACTTGTAAAAGTTCAATAGACAATTTCAACTTAAGGCTTCTTTTTCCTTTAAATGAAAAAATCATTGCCACAAAAAAGAGAAGTCATCAAAATTGAACAAATGATTGAGTTCTATCAACTAAAAACTTTCCCAAAAGAAGAAAAACACAAACAAATACCCAAAAATTAAATGTTAAAAAACATAAACAAAACACCGTTTTGCTATTAAAAATAAACCACAGATTTAAAGAATCAACACAAACAAAACCTAATCATCTGTGCCCATCCTTGTAAATCTGTGTTTAAACAGGTTAAATAAGATAGATCAATTTATTATTTCTGATGCCTCTTGATCAAAACATCAATCACCTCGTCCAATTCATATCCTTTGGCCTCTAATAATACCAGATAATGGAAAAGTAAATCGGCAGCCTCTCCCATAAATAGCTCTTTATTATCATCTTTGGCTTCAATCACAATTTCCACAGCCTCTTCCCCTACTTTTTGGGCTACTTTATTGATCCCCTTTTCGAATAGAGAGGCAGTATAGGATTGATCACTTGGATTGTTTTTCCTGTCCTTGATAATTCTTCGTAGATGGTCTATAAAAGCAGTTTTTGAGGAATTTTTCTCATCAAAGCAAGTATCTGCCCCTGTGTGACAAACCGGCCCAACAGGATCCACAAAAATCAATAAGGTATCATTGTCACAATCCACCTTAATATCTTTTACATTCAAGAAATTACCAGAGGTTTCTCCCTTAGTCCAAAGTCTTTGTTTGGTACGGCTAAAAAAAGTAACCTTTCCGCTTTCCTGAGTCTGATTTAAGGCCTCTTCATTCATATAGCCCAGCATCAACACCTTATTGGTATTCGCATCTTGAATGACTGCTGGTACCAATTCGTTTACCTTTTCAAAATCGATTTTTAAATTCTCCATTATATATTGAGCTCCATTAAAAAGCCCAGCGTTTTATTTTCTGTTTTATTTAAAGTCTGGTACTAACCCCTTCTCCAGAGAGATAGGATTTCAGGTCAGGAATAGCAATTTCTTTAAAGTGGAAAATACTGGCTGCCAAGGCCGCTTCAGCCTTCCCTGCAATATATACATCTTTGAAATGCTCCATATTCCCTGCCCCTCCAGAGGCAATCACAGGAATACTCAAGGCTGAAGAAATCTCACTGGTAAGATCATTGGCAAATCCAGCTTTGGTACCATCGTGATCCATACTGGTCAATAATATCTCCCCAGCACCTCTATCGGCCACTTCTTTAGCCCATTCTTGGGTTTTCAATATAGTTGGTTTTCTTCCTCCATGGGTATGGACAAAATCAATCCCATCAATATTTCGAGTATCAATGGCCACGACAATACATTGACTCCCAAATTCAGCCGCCATCTCATTGATGACCTCAGGCCTTTTTACTGCTGCCGAATTAATACTGATTTTATCCGCTCCTGCATTCAAAAGGACTTTCACATCCTCCACAGTAGAAATCCCTCCTCCTACAGTAAAGGGAATATTGATCGCTTTGGCCACTCTTGTCACCAAGTCTACCAATGTTTTTCTTTTGTCCACCGTCGCTGTAATATCCAAAAACACCAGTTCATCAGCACCCTCATCAGAATATACCTTGGCCAATTCTACAGGATCTCCAGCATCCCTAAGATCCACAAAGTTAACCCCTTTTACGGTTCTACCCTCCTTAATATCCAAACAGGGAATGATTCTTTTAGTCAGCATAATTTCCTTATTTAACGAATGAGGCCAATTGTTCCAGTGAAATTCTACCTTCATAAAAGGCCTTCCCCACTATTGTCCCATAAACGCCTATTTTCTCCAATTCTTCAAGATCCTTCATCTCTGCCACACCTCCACTGGCAATCAACTGAATACCTGGAATCTCCTGAAGAATTTCCTTGTACAAATCCACAGAGGGCCCTTGAAGCAAACCATCTTTGGCTACATCGGTACAGATCACATACTTGATCCCCTTGGCATGATAGTCTTTAATAAAGTCCACCAAATCAGCCTCGGTAGTTTCTTCCCAACCACTGATGGCTATTTTTCTATCCTTGGCATCTGCCCCCAAGATGATTTTCTCAGATCCGTGACTCTTAATCCAGCCTTCAAACAACTGAGGGTTCTTTACAGCAATACTTCCTCCGGTCACCTGACTTGCTCCAGCATCAAATGCCATTTGAATGGTTTCATCAGATTGAACACCACCACCAAAATCCACCTTCAATTGGGTATTGCTGGTAATATTTTCCAGTACGGCCTTATTGACAATGGTCTTGGCTTTGGCTCCATCCAAATCCACCAAGTGCAAGCGTCGGATTCCCGCTTGTTCAAATTTCTTCGCTACCTCTAAAGGGTTGCTGGCATATTCCTTTTTCTGCCCATAATCTCCTTGGGTCAAACGGACACATTTGCCCCCAATAATATCTATAGCTGGAATTATTTCCATGATTACAAATTCAAGAAGTTGGTTAATATTTTCTCTCCGGAAAGACTACTCTTTTCGGGATGTGCCTGCATGGCATAAAAGTTATCTTTATGTAAAAGGGCACTGAAATCATTAAGATAATGCGTAGTAGCAATGGTATATTCAGGATGAACCTCTGCAAAATAACTATGCACATAGTATACATAGTCATTGTCATCAAGTCCCTTTAATAAGGGGCTCTTAAGGTTTTCCAGATTGTTCCAGCCTACATGGGGTACCTTATCCAAAGGAGGAAACTTTTTAACTCTAATAGGGAAAACACCTAAGCAAGGCGTGTCATTTTCCTCTGAATATTCGCACAACAACTGCTGTCCCAGACAAATACCAAAGAAAGGCTGCTTCAAATCTTTAATCAACTGATCCAGATTCCTTTCTTTAAGATACCTCATAGCAGAACTGGCTTCTCCTTGACCGGGAAAAATCACCTTATCTGCTTTTTTGATTTCCTCAGGATTATCAGTTAGTGAAGCCTTGACCCCCAATCTTTCCATGGCGTACAATACTGACTGTACATTTCCGGAATTGTATTTAATAATGGCTACATCCATCTATCTCAATCTACTTTAAAGCTAAATAGACCTCAAACTCCCAAAGGGATCTGTTGAGGTCTATACTTTAGGTTGTTAATATTTCTAGCTGCTTTCAACAGCTTTTTTGCTTCATTTTTTAAGAACATCAAAATTAAACAATATTCCCTATAAATGAAGGTATTCTCGACTTGATTTGGCTGTTTTATCCTTTTTCAGAACTTTTCAGGAAAGCTTGAGCAAATCACCTTTTCTTAATTCAATCATTTATCGACCGATGAATTGCCAATTCTTCCAACAACACACTTTCAATCTCAGGCAAGGACTTATACAATTGTTCATAGCTTTCAATCACAAAGTATTTGTCCTGGAATTTATCCTTCCAATAAGCCGTCTGCATAATCCTTCTCACATCATAATCTATATGTGCAGGCTCATCAGAAAGACTAAACTTGGTTTCTCCTGCCGAGCTTAGGATACCAGCCCCATAAATTCTCAAAGCTCCGTTTTCCCTGATCAGACCAAATTCAATGGTAAACCAGTAAATTCTGGAAAGCAATTCTACTGCCCACTTATTATCGATATGCTTCAAGGCAATCCCCCCGAGATTTTCCAAAAAATCCACATAGGATTGGTTGGTCAGCATGGGCATATGGGCAAAGGCATCATGGAACATATCTGGTTCTTCCAAATAATCCAATTGCTCCATTTTCCTCAACCATGTTGAAGAGGGAAACCGCTTGTTTTTTAGTAGTCCAAAGAACAAATCATCATCAATCAAACCCGGAACTACCTGTACGCCCCAACCTGTTGAATCTCCCAGAATCTGATTGACCTCCTTAAAGTTGGCAATGCGGTCTGGACCAAAATTAATTGCTTTCACCCCATCCAAATAAGCCTGAGAAGCCGCATTGGGAAGGTTGACAATTTGCCTTTCATATAGGATTCTCCACACCTCAAAATCTTCTTGGGTGTAAGCATCGTAATCCTGCTCCATTTTTTTTAATCGTGGATCTTGAAAGACCCAATCCGCTGATTTTTCAGTCATATTATATCTGGGTTAGTTCCTACTAAATTTACGTTATTTTTCAAGCCATGTTTAAAACAAAAAAGCCTAATCCAAATGGATTAGGCTTATAAATTTATTCCTCAAAGTAAAGCATATAGCCCTACACCTAATCCCAGCTGGAAAAGAAGTGATAATAATGGCTATAATATTTTACTGCTTGATTTTCGAACATGATGCTCAAAGGTAACTTTTCATTTCAATAAAACAAAATCAAAGACTTACAACAAGTCAAATGTTTTTCTCATGGCAAATATTTTCCTTATTTGATCTGTCAACTGTGCACTTTGGGCAAAGTTCAAAGTCTGTTGCCCATCGGAATAGGCCTTTTCCGGCACTTCATGAGCTTCATAGATTATTCCATCAGCACCTGCCATTACTCCTGCTAATGCCATTTGATGTACAAACTTACGAATACCAATACCGTGTGATGGATCAACCACCACAGGCAAATGGGACTTATCTTTCAAAATAGGAACAGCATTCAGATCTAAGGTATTCCTACTGGCCTTTTCATAAGTTCTGATTCCCCTTTCACAAAGAATCAACTTTTCATTCCCTCCTGAAAACACATATTCAGCAGATTGCAAGAGTTCTTCTATGGTGCCAGAAATCCCTCGCTTGATCATCACAGGTTTATCCACTTTGCCCAATTCGTCCAACAAATTAAAGTTCTGGGTATTTCTCGCCCCTACTTGGAAAACATCCACATAATCCAACATTTCTTCAATTTGAGAAACCTGCATCACCTCAGTGATGATTTTGATCCCAGCTTCACTGGCCAGTTTATGCCATAATTTCAGGCCATCAATCCCCAACCCTCTAAAGGCATAGGGACTGCTCCTTGGCTTATAGACCCCACCACGCATGATCTTGATATCATTGGCTTTAAGGTGGTCAATTACTTTGACAATCTGCTCTTCGGTTTCAATGGAGCAAGGTCCTGCCATGATGGCCATATCTCCTTCTTTGATAAATACGCCATCACCAAGATCAATCGAAGTTGGTTTTACTTTCCACTTTCTGGAAACCAATTTATAGGCATCAGAAACAATATGAATATCCTGAATCCCCTCATGATGGCCAAACCTTCGAATATCAAAATCAGAACTACCTATCCCTACTAAATAAGTACCCTCTTGAGTTTTCACCTCAGTTATTTTATAACCTATCTGACCTATCTCATTGATTAGACTTTCGGTTTGGCTTTCAGAAATATCAGGTTTTAATTGAATAATCATGGTTATCCTTGTTTTACTGCTTGAATGTATTTTTTAATGTCCTGCTGAAGATTTTCCGCATTTTGTAAGACTTTGATAAATGCTGAGCCTATAATGGCACCATTGCTAAATGAAGAAGCCGTGGTGTAGGTAGCATGATCGGAGATACCAAATCCTATTAAACGTGGATTTTTCAAATTCATGGCTTTCACCCTATCGAAATAAGCCACCTGTTCATCACTAATTCCAGATTTTGCCCCAGTGATACTATGGGAAGACACCATATAGATGAAACCATCTGATTTTTGATCGATCTCCTTGATTCGTTCTTCACTGGTTTGAGGGGAAACTAGGAAGGTATTCCTCAAATCATATTGATCAAACAATTCTTTATATTCATCCAAATACTGCTGCATAGGTAGGTCAGGAAGAATCAAACCATCAACACCAACTTCTTGGCATTTTTTGCAGAAAGCTTCCATTCCATATTGCATGATAGGGTTCAAATATCCCATCAACACAACAGGAAGAGAAACTGTTTCCCGCATATCTTTCAACTGCTCAAAAAGTTGCTTCATGCTCATACCATTATCCAAGGCCACCTTATTGCTTTCTTGGATGGTAGGACCGTCTGCCACAGGATCAGAATAAGGCATGCCGATCTCAATAATATCGGCACCTGAAGCTTCCAATGCTTCCATTATAGGCAAAGTATCCTCCAGCTGGGGAAAGCCTGCAGTAAAGTAAATGGAAAGTACCCCTTCCGTTTTTGTTTTAAATAATTGATCTATTCGGTTCATTTTTTTTAGTTATTGGTTAGTGGTATTTTATTGAAAGGCTTCACTTAGCTAATACTTACGCGCTTCAGTCATCAGACTTCAAACTTCGTAATTCCTACTTCCTAATAGCCTCCCCACTTGATATAGGTATCCAAATCTTTGTCTCCTCTACCGGATAAATTGACCACGATGATATCTGAAGCATCAAACTTGATTTGCTTCAATGCAGATAGGGCGTGAGCAGATTCGATAGCTGGAATAATCCCTTCTAATCTGCTAAGCTCAATACCGGCTTTCATCGCATCTTCATCATCCACTGCATAAAATTCGCCTCTTCCTGAATCAAATAAATGGGCATGAACCGGCCCAATCCCAGGGTAATCCAAACCTGCAGAGATGGAATGCGGCTCTACCACTTGTCCATCCACCGTCTGCATCAACAAGGTTTTACTACCATGAAGTACTCCAGGAGTCCCCAAAGCTGTAGTAGCCGCCGACTTTCCTGATTTGACACCAAGTCCACCTGCCTCAACGGCCGCCAATCTCACCTCTGGCGTATTATAATAATGATAGAAAGCGCCCGCAGCATTACTGCCACCACCCACACAGGCAATAACTATATCAGGGTTTTCTCTACCTTCTTTTTCTTTAAGCTGATATTTGATTTCTTCGCTGATAACGGACTGGAACCTGGCTACCATTTCCGGATATGGATGTGGTCCTACCACAGAGCCAATAATATAATGGGTATCCACCGGATTGCTTATCCATTGCCTCAAAGCCTCATTGGTAGCATCCTTTAAGGTTTTACTTCCTGATGTGGCAGGCACAACTTTGGCTCCCAGAATCCGCATACGCTCCACATTAGGCTTTTGACGTTCCATATCAATCTCTCCCATGTAAACCGTACAGTCCATCCCCATAAGCGCACAAACAGTGGCGGTAGCCACACCATGCTGACCAGCGCCAGTTTCAGCTATAATTCTCTTTTTGCCCAGTTTTTGAGCCAAGATAATTTGTCCAATGGTATTATTCACCTTATGGGCTCCAGTATGGCACAGATCTTCTCTCTTCAGATAAATCTTTGCACCATATTGCTTGGAAAGTCGCTCCGCAAAGTACAATGGAGTTGGTCTTCCAACATAATCCTTGAGCAGGCTGTGAAACTCCTTTTTGAAGTCATCCGACTCCATTATTCGCTCATAATTATTCTTGAGTTCTTCAACATTTGGATAAAGCATCTCTGGAATATATGCCCCACCAAATTTACCATAGAACCCTTTTTCATCAACTTTTATCATAACGCTATTTCTAATGCCTTCTTGGCAAGCTTTATTTACTATACTAATTACTTTTCAATGCCTCCACGAATGTCTTGATCTTCTCAACATCTTTCAGAGCTGCTTTGATTTCAAACTTTGAATTAATGTCCACTCCAGCCAGCTGAGGTACTTTCATGGCCAATTCCTTAATTTTCTCAACATTATCCCCATCAATACCTCCACTTAGCAAAAATGGTTTTTCTAAGGGATAATGTTCCAATATGGACCAATCGAACTTTTTACCTGAACCACCATACTGTTTTGTCTGGGTATCAAAAAGAAAGTACTTCACATAGGGTTCAAGTGCTTTCAGTTCATCCCAATCAATACTTTCTTCTACCCTGAAAACCTTAATGATCTTTGCTGAAGTAATTCCCTTCAACTCCTGCAAGTACTCAAGCGCTTCATCTCCATGTAGCTGGATATATGATAGATTAAACTGATCAGCTATCTTCTTTACTTCCGCCAGTGGTCTGTTGACAAAAACACCCACCTTTTCTACGTCGGCAACTTCCAATTCAGGACTTGAAAGGCCAACATAACGAGAAGATTTTGGAAAAAAGATCATTCCCATTAAATCTGGAGAAACTTTATCCAACAATTCAGACACATTGCTGGGCTCACGCATCCCACAAACTTTCACCAACATAATTTACGCTTTCTGACTATGAAAATCAGGACTTAAGTCCTTGAATTTATTCATGAAATTTAACGCAGCCTGATGTGGTCGAATGGATTTCATAAAGTTCTCACCAATCAAAAACCCATTAAATCCAGCAGCAGCCAAATCAACCAAAGTCTGGGGATCAGAAATACCACTTTCAGAAATTTTCACAAACTCATCAGGGATCTTATCCACCAAGCCATAAGAAGTATCCAATGAAACATCAAAGGTCTTCAAACTTCTATTATTAACTCCTACCAAATCCAAATCTGGATTGACAGATCTTTCCAATTCTTCCCCATCATGCACCTCCATTAACACCTCCAGGCCAAGGGATTTGGCAAACTTGGCCAGTTCAGACAATCTTTGTGGTTCCAAAGCCGCTGCAATCAACAATATGCAATCGGCTCCAATGGATTTGGCTTCCACCAATTGATATTCATCGACGATAAAATCTTTTCTTAAAATCGGACAGAAATTAAACTTCCTTGCTGTAATAAGGTCTTCATTTTTCCCTCCAAAAAATTCCTGATCAGTTAAAATGGATAAGGCGGAAGCCCCTGCCTGCATATAGCCTATGCTTGTTTTTTCAACTGTGGCTGTCCCGTTGATCAAGCCTTTGGAAGGTGATTTTCGCTTAAATTCAGCGATAATCCCAGTCTTATCCTCACGTAGAATATATTTCTTCATGGAGACAACCTGATTATCGAAAAATATACTTCTTTCCAACAATTTAGTAGGCACCAAGCTTTTTCTCTCAGCCACCTCTTCTTTTTTATGGGCTATTATTTTATCTAAAATATTCATATTATTTCCTTAAGCTAATGAAATAGATGTTTTCGGATTCACTAAAGCGTTGAATTTCTTTAAAGCAGCACCACCTTTCAAAGAGGCTTCTGCCCTGTCAATTGCATCTTCAAAACTCAGTTTTTGGTCAGCGGTATAAAGCGCAGCAGCAGAATTGGCAATAACTACGGCATTTTGCTCTTTGCTGCCTTTTCCTTTGAGAATATCCATAAAGATTTTTGCCGATTCTTCAATGGTCTCCCCCCCTTTTATACTTTCTGCCGAAATTTTTGGTAGTCCAATATTTTCAGGGTCAAATAATTTTTCTCCCCTGTTTGAAATCATTTTAAAATCACCTGTCAATGAGATTTCATCATAACCATCCAAAGCATGAAGAATACTGAATTTCACATCGTTATTCTGATAGAGATAGCCATATAACCTGGCTAGCTCCAAACTAAAAACCCCTACAAGCTGTTTTTTCGGAAAACTGGGGTTAACCATGGGACCGAGCATATTAAAAAAGGTTTTTACGCCTAACTCTTTTCTAATAGGCCCTACATTTTTCATTGCTGGGTGAAATAATGGGGCATGCAAAAAGCAAATCCCAGCTTCATCCAAGTTTTTACGAATAACGTCCTTATCATTGGTAAACTGATAACCGAAATTGGCCAACAGATTCGAGGAACCACAAATAGAAGAAACACCATTATTACCATGTTTGGCTACATTTTGACCAGCTCCGGCAACCACAAATGAAGACAGGGTAGAAATATTAAAAGTGTCTTTCCCATCTCCACCGGTCCCGCATAAATCCATGGCATCATACTCCCCTATTTCAACAGGAATACACTGTTCCAACATGGCTTCCCTAAATCCGCTAAGTTCATCCACTGTGATACTTCGCATCATAAAAACTGTCAAGAATGCTGCCATTTGGCTCTGATTATATTGCCCAGAAGTGATATTTTTCAAAACCTCTTTGGCTTGTTCCTTCCCAAGGGTTTGGTGCTCAATTAGGTGATTTAATATTTCTTTCATGATAATATTCCTTTGGAACAGTGTTCCTTTATTTTAGTGGTTGTTTTTCAATTTATTATTAATAAACGATATCTGGCGCAAAATCATCCCTCAATCCAATTCAGAACCATCTGCTTTCCATGTTCTGTAAGTATGCTTTCAGGGTGAAACTGCAGGCCTCGCACCTTATATTCTTTGTGTCTGACTGCCATTATTTGACCATCGGGGGTCTTGGCAGTGACTTCCAATTCATCAGACAAAGTACTTTCATCGATCACCCAACTATGGTACCTCCCTATTTTGAACTTCTCAGGAACTCCATTGAAAATCATATCTTCCTTGATAACCTTCACTTCAGAAGCAACTCCATGAACCACCTCTGTTAGGTTATTTAAGCCTGCCCCAAAAGCCTCTCCAATGGCCTGATGTCCCAGGCAAACACCCAAAATATCCTTTTTGTCCGCATATTTCTTTAGTAATTCAGGCATAATTCCTGCATCAGCGGGTACGCCGGGGCCTGGAGAAAGTAAAATTTTATCATACTCATCCACAGCTTCTAAGGATATCTTATCGTTCCTATATATATCCATTTCATCCCCAAAACCCAATTCACGCACTATATACACAAGGTTGTAGGTAAAAGAATCGTAATTATCGAGTACTAATATTTTCATGTCCAATTATTATTGTAAGATTGGAATATTGTAAAGTTGAAAGATTAACCTTCATTCAATTTCCTACCTTCTTATTTCTTATTTTTATTTTTTTTCAAACTCTCTTAAGTAACTGACAAAGCCTTTAATTTCCTTTGAAATCTGAATAAGGCTTTCTCTAAGAGAAATATAATCTTTATCCGAAATCCGCGCAGCCTTATTCAACACTTAAGCCTGGCTTCATACTTCTCCTGCAGAACCTTTAGCATAAATGAGAAATCTTACAAAATCTTTATTATTGTTATACTCAAAACCCTCTGCTATATTATTTGAAATAGAAATTGCAGCTGCAATTAACTGATCTCTTGATTTAAAATCTTCAGAAAGTGGGGTTTTATCAGCTATTTGATAGACATCAACCCCTATCTGAGCAGCATGTCTCCAAACATCCAATTCTTCAAAACAGCTGATCTTTACCATAATCTTCCAATCTTAAAATTTTTAATTTTAGTCATAAATCAAACCTCCTCAGCTGCTTTTAATGCAACCCTCAAGGCTTCTAATTTATTGGCCACTTCTTGTAGCTCGCTCTCAATGGAGGATTTAGCAACCACTCCAGCCCCAGCTTGGAAACGTAGTTTATTATTTTCGGAAACAAAGGACCTGATCAAGATTGCATGGTTAAAGTCTCCGTTAAATCCAAGGAAACCAATCGCACCTCCATAGAATCTCCTACTCGTACTTTCCAATTCATCAATTAATTCCATGGCCCTGTACTTCGGTGCTCCAGATAGAGTGCCGGCAGGAAATGTATCAGCCACCAACTGTAATGGATTAGCTTCTTCTGGCAAAACGCCAGTAACTTTCGACACCAAATGGATGACATGGGAATAATATTGGATTTCCTTAAAGACTTCCACATCCACCGTCTCTGAAGACCTGCTAAGGTCATTCCTGGCAAGATCCACCAACATAACATGCTCAGAATTTTCCTTTGGATCATCGTAAAGCTTAGTCGCCAATTCAGCATCTGCTAAATCATTACCTGTACGCTTAAATGTACCTGCAATAGGATAAATAGTAGCCTTCCTGCCTTTTACCACAATCTGTGCTTCTGGAGAACTGCCAAAAACCTTATAAGAGCCGTAATCAAAGTAAAACAAATAAGGGGAGGGATTTACTGACCTCAACGCCCTATACACATTGAATTCATCACCTTTGAAACCAGTGGTAAAAGACCTGGAAAGTACTATCTGAAAAACATCTCCCCTAAAGCAATGCTCCCTACCTTTGCGAAGGATGTCCAAAAATTCATTATCCGTATAATTGGACACTTCAGGTCCGTCAAGCTGGAAGGAATAACTAGGGATATTTTTATTATTGAGCAGGGTCTCAATTTTTGAAATACTGCCTTCCCCTTCACCATTAATATGATGGTCAAAAATATGTAGCTCATTTTTAAAGTGATCCACAACAATCACATTTTTATAAACTGCATAATAGGCCTGGGGAATCTCAGACTCCTGCGTATTATCTAGCTTTATATCCTCAAAACTCGAAACGGTATCATATTGCATATACCCAAAAAGCCCATTAGAGATGAATTTAAAATCATTTTCTCCATCCTTAAACTTTCCGGAAAAGCGCCTTAAATCATCTACCAGTTTTTCTCCCTTCTCCAGTTGATAGGCCAACTTCTCCCCTGAGGGCAAGGTTTCTTTTACCGTCTTGCCATCAAAAGAAAAAGTAGCCATTGGGTTAAAGCAGATATAAGAATAACTGTTATCCTGTCCATGATAATCAGAACTTTCCAGGAGAATGGGATTCTTAAACTTATCCCTAACCTGAAGATAAATACTCACTGGCGTGATGGTATCTGCCAGCAACTTCTTGTATCGAGTTTTGATCTTAAAATTTTGTGTTTTGCTCATGGTTAACTTTGAAAATAAAATAAAAAAGGCTTACTGGGAATTCCAGCAAGCCTCATTATATGTGGTTCTATAACTCTCTAATTTTAGGCAATAGCATGCTGTTCTTCCGCTTTCAGAAGTTGAGTATGCCACCACCAATATTGAGTATGTTTTTGTTTCATATTTTTTACGATAGGCAAATATATAAAGGCATTTCATATTAAAAAAAATATTTATCCCAAAAAATTCTACCAATGACAATAATTAATAAAAAAACTCATTGTTGGTTAAATCAACCCCATAGAATGGAAGGGACTGATATAATCATCTTAAATATTAAAATTAGCTTAACTTTGCACATCTAAAAAACAACTCATTCTCATGGCTAATTTGGCAAAATATTTCAAAAGGACATTTGATGACTATAAAGTCCTGGTTCAAGTCAATCCACAAGACTTTACTGGAATAGAACTGATCATCCACCCAGATGGTAAAATAGAAAAGACCACCATGGAATTCGATGAAGAAATCTATGATGATCTTGAAGTAGATGAGTTTGAATCCTGCAGCCCATTAGAATTTAACTTATACCTAAAAGGATTGGGCTGATAAGTAATTTAATTGGCCTCTATATTATTTGTACCAGGAGGAACTTGCCACGCTTTTGGCAATTCCTTCTCTTCCAATTTGATTAGCTTCCCGTTCTCAAAAGTAAATAAAACATAAAAATGCTCGTCCCTGACTAACCTATAGGTCCTTTGACCGTCTTCTAATCCACTGAGTACAGCCTCGTCATGCATCTTCACAAAATCTCGTTCCTCCATCCCGAGTTCGTACTTAGGTTGTTTATTAAAAACGGCACAGCCCCCTAAAAACAAGCCCAAAAATAATATTGCAATAACCTTTTTCATAATACAGTTCTTTAGTTGCCTGGTCTTAAATCAATAATGCTGCCATTTTTTTCTTTTGATTCATAAGCGCTTAGCCTATCTTAAAAGATATTTATTACCGAGATTTTGCAAAGGTAAGTTTTTGACGTACCTTTGTATTCAAGCGGCACGACCAGCTCCTGTCAACTCCCCCAGGTCCGGAAGGAAGCAAGGGTAGACGGTTGTAGCGGTGCGATGCCGCTTCTTTTTTACCTTGATAATTAAGTGTTAAAAAAACATTTAAACATTTTTTACCCGACTTTCAAAATATTCGGCTAACTTTGCAAGCCAAATTCATACATAACCAAAACCGTTTACAAATGAAATTCTTTATTGACACTGCCAATCTTGATGAAATCAAAGAAGCCTATGACTTAGGTGTTTTGGATGGAGTGACTACCAATCCTTCATTGATGGCCAAAGAAGGCATCACAGGTGAAGAGAACGTAAAGGCTCACTATAAAGCGATTTGCGATATAGTAGATGATAAAGTTAGTGCAGAAGTGATATCTACCGATTTTGAGGGGATGATCAAAGAAGGAAAAGAACTAGCTAAAATTGACGACAAAATCGTAGTTAAAGTACCTATGATCAAAGATGGTGTAAAAGCCATCAAATATTTCAGCAACGAAGGAATTAGAACCAACTGTACCTTGGTATTCTCTCCAGGCCAGGCCATCCTTGCGGCCAAAGCGGGAGCAACCTACCTTTCTCCTTTCATCGGAAGATTGGATGATATTGCTTTTGACGGTTTAGAGTTGATCGAACAAATCGTACATATCTACCAAAACTATGGTTTTGACACGCAAGTGTTGGCCGCTTCAGTTAGACACACTATGCACTTGATAAAATGTGCTGAAATCGGAGCTGATGTGGTTACATGCCCATTAAATGTAATTACTGGTCTATTGAACCACCCTTTGACTGACGCTGGATTGGCTAAATTCTTGGCTGACCACGCTAAAGCAGCAGGCAAATAAGCATTATATTTTTCCACCAACCATGCGCTTTTCTCCATTGGGAAATCAGTGAGGGTTGGTGGTTTTTGTTTAACACATCATGGCATGGCGGAAAGTCATGCCATGCTTGTTTTAAGAATTAGATAATAAAATAGGGATTGGACATTTTTACCTTTATTTGACAGAATATTTTTATCTGAACTCCTTATCATTTAAATTTCGCTTTTAAAATTGGTTCAAAATCCATCTATGTATATCATCAAGGTAAAAGGCAAAGCAAAAATTCCTGACTATATTCAGATCAGGGATGAAAACTTTGTTCTCGTCGCCTACTTCAGGGCTGACCGTCCACTAAAAAACCTTGAAAAGTTTGGTTTGGAAGGTAAAGAAGAAGAAATGGGAAAATTGATCAAAGAACTTCCTTTTGGCAAATTACAAAAGTTAGAATTGTAAATCTATATCATAATGTTCTCTAGTGAACCCGTTGTACGATTAAACAAAGCCTGTATATTTCAGGGCATCACCGCCATTTTACAGGATGTATCTTTTGAAATAGAAAAGGATGAATTTGTATTCCTCATAGGTCGAACGGGAAGTGGAAAAAGCTCCCTGCTGAAAACCCTATATTCAGATTTACCACTTAAAATGGGAGAAGGCCATATCGCAGGTTACAACCTCAAGGAAATCAAGTCCAAAGATGTTCCTTACCTCCGTAGAAAACTAGGAATAGTATTTCAAGATTTTCAACTGTTCAATGACCGTACGGTAGCTGAAAACCTATATTTTGTTATGCGAGCCACTGGCTGGAAAGAGAAATCAAAGATGAAAACCAGAATGGTAGAAGTCTTGATGCGTGTAGGTCTTGGTGGTTCTGCCACAAAGATGCCCCATCAATTATCTGGAGGGGAACAGCAACGTGTGGTAATTGCCAGGGCATTGCTGAACGAACCCTCTATTCTACTAGCCGATGAACCGACAGGAAATTTAGACCCTGAAGTGGCAGATGGTATTTTCAAACTGTTCCAGGAAATCAATAAACAGGGCACTGCTGTCTTAATGGCTACACATAACCATGAATTACTCAAGAAATACCCCTACAGAATATTAAAATGTGATAAAGGCTTCCTACTGGATTCCAAAACTTCAGACATATTCGAAAAGGATCAAATATAGATCAATAATGTTGAAGCAATACATTCCAGGCTTCCATCACCTTTCCATCATGTAGCAAAGCTTGAGCATACTGGTGCAGATGAAATAGAAGACTTTCCTCATCATTTTGGAACCTGATCCGCATTTCTTCCATATCAGCATTATTACCATATTGAAACACTTCTTCCTCGCTGGGCAATTTTTCAACATTGCCTAACCTTCCGAGGTCATTCCCTGTCAAAACTGAACTCAAGCGAATCCTTCTAGGAATCTGATCCACTCCAATCCCCCTGTTCTTGATAGGTTTTTCTATCTCAAAAAGTGCATCACCACTGGCCCTACAGTACCAGTTGCCTCCCATTCTCGCTACAGCATCCAGTTTATTTGGATCTATCTTCCCATCATGCCCCATTATACTCTCATCAATATGTGCAAGAATAATTTCACAGATCACCAAATTGGCAGCTCCACCCTTATCCCCCATTTCCATCACTTCAATTACCTTACACTCAAAAGAAACAGTTGATTCTTTCACCCTAGGAGGACTCACCAGGTCGGAAGGAACAGGCGTAAGACCGGATTTAACAAATTCATTTACTCCCTTTTCATATTCTGTACTGCTCAAAGACATTTGCTGAACCATACTATAGTTCACAATATTAACAACAACTTCATGGACTTCCTTTACATTGTCCAAACTGTGTTTGGTAGTATTATCTCTCACCCTTCTGGCTGGTGAAAAAATCAAAATAGGGGGATTAGAACCAAAGGCATTAAAAAAACTAAAAGGACTTAAATTAATCCGCCCCTCAGAATCAATAGTACTTACAAAGGCAATAGGCCTGGGAACAATTGCTCCAAGCATATAGCTATGAAAGTCTGCTACTGAAATATCCTTGGGGGTTATTGTCATCATTTTCTGACTCATTGAATATCACATTTGCAGGTTATAATTATTTAGGTTCTAAAAGCAATTTATAAATATTTACCTTTGCTTTATAAACCTATCGATAATTGATTGTATTTTCTACAAGAACTGCTTTCTATTTATCAAAAATAACCTTGCTGCAAACTGTGAGAAAACTAATTTATTTAATCTTCCTATTGGCCTTTATTTCCTCGCATCAGCTCTATGCGCAAAGGATATCAGGAAGTTCCACTTTAAAAATCGATGATAATCTTAAGGAAAGAATTTTCTCCATTTCTCAATTGGAATTTTTCGAAGACACAAGCAACCAGCTTACTTTTAAAGAAATCATCAAACCGAAATTTCAAGACAACTTCAGAATAAGACCCTCATTCAATAAAAACAAGTTTGACATCAACCATACCTATTGGGTTAAACTTTCCATCGACAAAACACCAGAAAGCAAAAAAAAATGGCTGATGGAGTTTTATGATCAAACCATGGATTCAGTGGAAGTTTATACTCCTCAGGATGATGGCACCTATAAAAAAATCTTGATGGGAGATGCCATTCCTTTTGGCACCCGGGATTTCAAACATAAAAACTTTGAACTCATTTTAGAAAATGCCAGTGAAGGGATATCCAATTATTATGTAAAAATCCGCTCTAGCCAAAAAGCTGATATTCGAATAGCAATACGGTCTGTAAACCGATTCATTTTCTATGCCCTGAATGAGTATTTTGTTTATGGGATATTTTACGGAATGATTGCCATCATAGGCCTTTATAATCTCTTAGTCTATGCGGCTGTCCGTGAAATCAAATACCTCTATTATACCTTTTACTTGGTCAGTGTAGGTATTTATGCCATGTGTGTAGATGGTATCGCCTTTCAATACTTATGGCCCAATTTCCCAGGATGGAATCAAATTGCTAATGGCGTTTTCAATTATTCTATTGTGGTCTGGGCTATTATGTTTTCCATCAAATTCCTGAACACAAAGTATCGAACACCAAAGCTCCACTATGCGCTATTGGCAGTTTTGGGAATAAAATCCTTACTCTTTCTTATAGGACTGTCATTTGATCAGAAACTTTTTGAAATCAAGTATTATGATATTATCCCATTCTTTTTGATTTTCTCTACCAGTATCTATATATGGAAGCAAGGTTATAAAGTAGCCCGTTTCTTTGTATTTGCATATGGAGTACTATTTGTTGGAGTAGTGATAAAAGTCTTGGTAAATGCAGCTATAATCCCTCATACGACCATAGTGTATTACAGTCTGCACATTGCCTTCCTTTTAGAAATGTTACTGCTAACCTTTGCTTTGGGAGATCGAATTAGAATCCTAAAGGACAACCGGGACAGGGCTTTAAAAAGAACCATAAAGCAGATTGAAATCAATTATGCACTAAAAGAAAAAGTAAACCGTGAGTTGGAAATCAAAGTACAGGAAAGAACCCAGGAATTAGAACAGAAAAACAGTTTGTTGGAAGAGTACAACCACCAACTCATGGAGAAGGATGAGGAAATTAAACGAATAAATTCACTTTTAGACAAGGACAACTGGAAGTTAAAAAGTAGCATCAAGGCTTCTTTCCAAGCTAGACTAACCAACCAACTACTTTCCTATGAAGAATTTCAACGGATTTTCCCTGATCAATCCGCTTGCTTAAGGCACCTAGAAGAATTTAAATGGGGTGATGGTTTTATATGCCGAAACTGTAAATACACAAAAAGCGCTAAGGGACCAAAACTCTTTTCCCGTAGATGTAGTCGGTGTGGACATATTGACTCAGTTACAGCTGGCACAATTTTTCACGGAGTTAAATTCCCATTAGAAAAGGCCTTCTATATTGCCTATGATATTATTGCCAACACTGAAAAACAAACCTTAGAACAACTATCAGAACTGCTGGATATACGTAAAAACACAGTTTGGAATTTCAGAAAGAAAACCAAGCAGCATATTAATGCCCTCAACCTTGATTCTCCGCACTGGTATGACATTTTGATGATGGAAGAAGAGAAAGAAAAATCGAAATAAACCTTTCGTTTATAGCATTAAACCAATTTGATTTCAATTGAATACCAACCTATAGTATTATAGTGTGATATTAAAGCACAAAAAAGGCTCTAAAAACCAATAGAGCCTTTTTTCCATGATACTAAACCGTTAATTTCCACTCTAATTTCAGACTTTATTCCACCCCCAATTAACTAAGATTTCACATTTTTTAACGTAGATTTTTTTTCTTTCCTCTACCTTTTCACTCTCAAACAGCATCAAATGCAAACGTTTGAATTTTATCCATTTTAAACCCAAAACCAAACACTTATGATTAAGTCTTTACGCATAAGTAAGGAATCATGGAAACCCAAAATCCCTAAGCTAGGAAAATTATCCATGGTGTTATTATTGGTCTTCGCAGCCACAATAAGTTTAGCAACCGCTCAAGACACAAATGTTACAGGAACAGTCCTCGATCAAGGTGGCGCCCCCATCCCTGGGGTGAACATCCTCGAACAAGGCACCAGCAATGGAACCGTCACCGATTTAGATGGTAAGTATTCAATTACTGTTAGCTCTCCAGATGCAACATTAAATTTTTCGTTTATTGGTTTTGAATCCCGGCTAGTCGAGCTAAATGGAAGAACCCAACTTGATATCACCCTTCAAGAGGAACTTACAGGACTCGATGAAGTCATTGTGATCGGTTATGGTGCGCAGAAAGAAAAGGAAATGACCTCTGCCATTACTACTTTGAAAACAGAAGACCTGGTCAAAACGCCAAGTTCTAATGCCATGCAATCCCTTCAAGGTAAAGTAGCTGGAGTACAAATCGTCAGCAAAGGTGCTCCTGGAGCCTCTCCCACAGTAAGGGTAAGAGGTATTGGTTCCTTTGAAGGAGGGGGAGCACCATTATACGTGGTGGACGGAATGTTCTTTGATAATATCGACTTCCTCAACTCCAATGATATCAAAACCCTCTCCGTACTGAAAGACGCCTCTGCCTCTGCCATCTATGGGGCAAGGGCCTCCAATGGTGTTGTACTGATTGAGACCAATTCAGGTGAATATGAGCAAGAAGCCGAGATCGTCTATGATGGATATTATGGTGTCCAAAATCCTCAAAACGTCCTCAAAATGGCCAATAGCCAGCAATTTGTACAATACATCAACGAAACGGGGTCTGCACCTGACATGGAGTTTATTGACAATGCCATGCAGGCTTACGGGAGAAGCCGCATAGATCCAAATATTCCAGCCGTAAACACAGACTGGTACGATGAGATCATGAGTCCTGCTGCTATTCAAAATCACACCTTGACCTTTTCAGGGGGTAGTACCAAGACACGTTATTCAATTGGAGGCAGCTATTTCAAACAGGACGGTTTGCTCAATGAAACCAGAAATGAATATGAAAGGGTAAATATCCGCGCCAATATCGACTCTAAGGTCAAAGAATGGATCACTGTGGGTGGTAACTTTACCTTCAGTAATGCCAAACAGTATATAGGATCAAACGCAGCTTGGTTCAATGCCTACTTTGCGGTTCCTATTCTTCCCAAATATGATGAAGACTTTGGTACATCCCCAGTTCCCTTGTCCAATGCACAGCGACTTGGGTATAGGGGAAGACAGAATCCTTTTTACCCCCTACTTTATAATGACAGCAGGAACAAGGTCAATAAAATCAATGGGAACCTCCATGCTGAATTGACTTTCATACCAAACAAACTAACCTTCAGATCTGCCTATAATTACAAGTTGGATATGATCAATGCGAGGAATGTTAACTTCGCCTATAACGACGGCGTCCTTAATCCACTTTCTAGCCTTTCCAGATCCAGCAGCTTGTATTTTGACCAAATCGTGGACAACTACCTTACTTATAAAGACTTCTTTGGTGACCATGGTATTACAGCTACTTTAGGACAATCCTTTAGAAGTGAAACCTTTGAAGTACTCAGTGGAAATAGAAATGACCTTGATCCCAATCCTACTTTTGGCAATGAAGAGCTTTGGTACCTGAACAATGGACAAGCCAATGATATCAATACAGTATCTGATGGCGGTAGTCGAATATTTTACCTATCCTTCTTTGGAAGGTTAGCCTATAACTATAAAGAAAAATACCTGCTTTACGCCACCTATCGTCAGGACAATTATAATAAGTTCCAAGTAGACAGTGAAGATTTCTTCACCTTTGGTGCTGGCTGGGTCGCTACGGAAGAAGATTTCTTTGATGTAAATGGTATTGATTTCCTAAAATTAAGAGCTTCTTGGGGTCAACTAGGAAACGACGGCATTAGTCCATCCGTGGGCCAACCAACACTGCAAGGGACAAATAACGCATTTAACGATGTACGTGTACCTGGTTTTAGGTTAGATCCAACTTATGACCTCATCGATAAGATAGAAACTACGGAAGAAACCAACTTTGGACTTACGGCCAAGTTCTTTCAAAACAGACTGTCCCTAGAAGCAGATTATTACATCAGAAATACACAAAGCTTAGCCGTAACAGTATTGCAACCTTTGTTCAGAGGCGCAGTTCGTAGAAGCGTTGGTGAGATCAGAAACCAAGGCTTGGAATTGTCTCTAAATTGGGAAAACCAAGTTACTGATGACTTTTCCTATTATATAGGTGGCAACTTCGCTACGCTAAAAAACACGGTCAGAAGTCTAGGAGGGCCTGAATATCTTAATGCTGGTCAAGCAGAGTTTCGCCAGCGCTCCATCGTGGGTCAGCCCTATCAGGCATTCTTTGGATATGAAGTAGAAGGTGTTTTTCAAAACGAAGCTGACATCACCAATAGTGGCTATTCAGAGCAGTTTTTAACCGAAAACGACCTTGACCCAGGAGACTTGAAGTTTAAAGATCAAAATAATGATGGTGTCATTGATGACCTGGATAGAGTGGTATTGGGTTCATACTTACCAGAGCTCACCTACGGAGGTAACCTTGGTTTCAGATACAAGGACTTTGACTTTTCGGTACTGATTCAAGGACAATCCGGACATAGCATCCTCAACAGAAAAAGAGGTGAAATGATCTTCACCAATGACACTAACATCGATGCAGATTTGGCCACCAATCTTTGGAGAGGAGAAGGAACATCTAACAAATACCCTTCTGCTGCCGGTCTACGTAAAGGATGGAACCAAAACTTCAGTGATTATTTCGTGGAAGATGGCTCTTTCTTTAGGGTCCAAAATGTGCGCATGTCTTATTCATTACTAGACAAAGAAGTAGCGGGAGTAATCATGCCAGAAACACGAATCACCTTGACAGCTGAACGTCCATTGACCATTTTCAACTATAATGGTTTCAACCCAGAAGTAGATAATGGCATTGACCGACAGACCTATCCTATCCCTGCTGTATATACCGTGGGATTAAATGTCAAGTTCTAAAATCAATAACCCAAGAACAGTCATGAAAATATTTCAATATAAACTGATTAAAATGGTCACAGCATTATCTCTGGTGGCCACCTTTTCCTGTAGCGAATACCTAGACGCTCCTCTGGAAGACCAGATCCTAGCGCAAGAAACGGATTACTCTCAATCCCAAAACATGGTATTGTTGCTTAATGGAGCCTACGCAGAGCTCTATGGATTTCAATGGGAGACCTTTCCCCTCATCTCTGTAAGAGGCGATGATGCCAACCCTGCAGGTGATCAAGAGCCCCTCTTCAAAACAGACACCTATGATTATGACAGGAGCTTCTGGATTTATAACTCCACATGGCTAAACATGTACTCCGATATCATCTACTGGAACGGAGCCATCGAGGAGATACAAAAATACCAAGAAGCAGGCGCTAGCGCCTCCAATGCCAGTCAATACATTGCAGAAATCAATGTAATGAGAGGCTACAATCTTCTTCAGCTGGCCAGATTATGGAATAATATCCTGATCCCTGTAAGTTCCGATCCCAATGCGCTTTATGAGGTAGACCTTACGCCTTTTAATGAGGTCATGCAGTACATCTCTGATTTGATGGATCAAGCCATGCCCAACCTGCCCAATGTTCATCCTAACCAACGATCAGACATCCGAGGAGGAATCACCCGATATACGGCATTGGCTATAAAAGCATTGGCCAATTTGGAAATGGAAAACTACCAAGGTGTTGCAGATGCCACGGGAGAAATCATCAGCAGCGGAGCATTCATGTTGGAAACGGATTATTACCAGTTGTTCAAAATCCCAGGAAAACTCAACAACGAAAACATCTTGGAATTCCAATATTCGGATTATGGTGCTGAAAGTGGTACTTCTGATAGGTTCCCTTGGCAAGTATATGGCCCACAGGCTGTAGGTTGGCAGCCTGCCGTAGCCGGATCAAGTGGCGGATGGGGCTTCTGGGAACCTACCGAAAAATACATCAAGTTTATGCTTGACCGAAATGACAGAAAGCGACTTGAAACCACCGTATTGTTTACGCCCGATGGAATAAGTGATATAGAGTCAGATCCAAATTATGCAGATCTACCCAATTGGATAACCAACACTACACCTGATGGAGACACCTTTGGGAATGCTCCTAGGTATAGATTCCTTAGCGGCAAACATTACCTACCTACCACCCAACTGACACAGGGAAGATTTAATTATGGTGAAAACAAAAACATGATAGCTATCCGATACGCTGAAATTCTATTGATTCATGCTGAGGCATTAGTCAGTGGAGCTTCAAGTAGTGTCATGTCAGCAGATGAAGCAATTAATGCCGTAAGAACAAGAGCAAACTTAGGAATGCTAAGCGGAGTAACCTTGGATGATGTCCTAGATGAAAAATTTGCTGAATTTGGCATGGAATGGGGCGTTCGTTTCTTTGACTTGGTAAGACATGACCGCACAAGTGAACTTAACTATGGCGACAGAACCTTCCAAGAAGGTGACAGATACCTACCCTATCCACTTGACCAACAAGACATTCTTCCGCAGCTAAAAGAAGCTAGCAACCAATAAGTATCGGTAGAACACAAACCCAAAAGACATGAAATTAACTTCTAAAATAATTATTGCAGGTCTGATGGCAACGAGTTTTGCCTGTAAAGACGGTTATATTGACGATATCAACCAAGTCCCTGCAGGACCAGACGAGGCCAGTCCTTCAGTCTTGATCAATTTCCCTGAAGAAGGCCCACTAACCTGGGTTCCTCAGGAAGTGATGTCCATCAATATTGATTTTGAAGTAACTGATGATGTGGAAATCCAAGATATCTCGGTCACTTTAGATGGTGAAAATATTGGCAACTATTCTGATTTCAAGGATTATAGAAGAACGGCCGTTAAACTACCTTATGATAATATCACAAATGGCGAACACACCTTGATAGTTACAGCCAATGACCTGTCTGGAAAGACAACTACAAGCACAGTCGTTTTTACCAAACCAGAGTTTTACGTCCCTCAGTACGAAGGAGAGATATTCTATATGCCATTTGATGACGAATATCTGGAATTGGTCAGTGTTAGTGATGCCACCATGGTGGGAGACCCCGGTTTTGCAGGAGAGAGTGCCTCAGGATCCAATGCCTATGCAGGTGCTACGGATTCCTACTTAACCTTCCCTACTACAGATTTGACCAATGATGAATTCAGTGCATCACTTTGGTATAAGGTCGATGCAGCTCCAGATCGTGCAGGTATTCTGGTCATGGGTCCACCTGATACGGCCAATCCTGACTCCCAAAACAATCGTACTGCAGGCTTCAGGCTTTTTAGAGAGGCTGCAGGAAGTAACCAACGTATAAAACTAAATGTTGGTAATGGGGCCGGTGACAACTGGTTTGATGGGGGGAGCGCTGCTGATATCAACCCTAATAACAACGAATGGGTACATATCGCCTTTACCATTTCCGGGACAGAATGTGCCGTATACATCAATGGTACTGTTGTGAGACAAGGTACTTATCCAGGCATTTCTTGGGAGGGTTGTGACATCCTTTCCATTGGTTCTGGGGCACCACGTTTCACAGGCTGGGGACACCTTTCTGACAATAGCTATATTGATGAGCTACGTATCTTCAACAGGGCCCTTTCCCAGTCAGAAATTCAGACCATAATGGATGACGAACAACCATAAAATTTCATAAATCAAAGGAGGGCTTATCTTATAAGCTCTCCTGCTCTAGGTTTATGATATTTCAAAATCTTGTACCCCTTCTTGTTTTCAAGTATTCAAGCAATAAAACAGATAAAAAAAACGGCCAGCCCGTTAAACCCAAAATGATGAAACCCTCAGTTTTCTTGGCATTTTTTGTCCTTTTCATTTCCTGTAAAGAGGATGAACCACTAGCGACTTTATTGCTTACTGAAGCCAGCGTGGGAGATAAAACCCTTTCCCCACAGGAAACCAATGAAAATATCGCTATAGACAGAACTATTAGCCTAACTTTTTCACTAGCTATTCAAAGAGAAAGTATAGATCCAGCCATTTCATTAACCAATAAAGATGGAATTCCTGTCAACTTTAACACAAACCTTATTGATAATAAAACCATCTCGATCAGTCCTATTGGTGTCTTGGAAACCAGCAGCAACTATCTTCTATCCATCTCCTCAGATTTGAAAGCTTCCAATGGAGTTAATTTTTCAGGAACCACAATAGAATTCACTACTATACTGGGTTCGCTGGAAATTACCAGTGGACAGCTTTCCGATGGAGATACTACTCGCACCGGCCGGATTCAAAATATCCCTGTAAACTTCAACATGGAATTGACCTTTAACAAGCCTTTGGCCCCGTCCTCTCTGCAAACAGCCCTTTCCCTTACTGGCCCTGGAAATCCTATTTTACAGTTTGAGTTGATGGAAAACGATCAGAAACTAGTATTTTCTACAATAGCTCCTCTACAGCACCTTGCCCAATATTCTTTGAAAATCAACAACCAGCTCAAGGGAGCTAATGGTGAAAATTTCACCGGCACAAGCAGTTCTTTTTATACTCAAATAGATGAAACGCCCAAATTCCCACTACTTTCTGACCAAGATTTGCTCACAAAAATACAGGCCCAAACTTTCCGTTATTTTTGGGACTTTGCTCACCCAAACAGTGGACTGGCACGAGAAAGGAATACTTCCGGAAACACAGTCACCATCGGCGGTTCTGGATTTGGCATAATGGCCCTAATTGTAGGGGTGGAAAGGGGCTTCATCACCAGGCAAGAAGCCATAGAAAGATGGAATAAGATTATTGATTTTTTAGCATCTGCGGATCGTTTCCATGGCGTATGGCCTCACTGGATGCATGGCAAAACAGGAAAGACCATTCCTTTCAGCACCAAAGATAATGGAGGAGACCTGGTCGAAACAGCATTTATGATCCAAGGATTGCTTACAGTAAGAGCCTATCTCAACGCCAATAACGCTGATGAAAAAATCCTGATCGATAAAATCACCCAGCTATGGGAAACTGTAGAATGGGATTGGTATACCAAAAACAACAGTGATGTACTTTACTGGCATTGGTCGCCAAATTACGAATGGGAAATGAACCTCCCCATTAGAGGATACAATGAATCATTGATCGTCTATGTGCTTGCCGCATCTTCCCCGACACACCCCATAGATAAAGCAGTCTATGAGACAGGATGGGCCAGAAATGGTGACATCAAAAACGGCAACTCATTCTATAGCTATGAACTTCCATTGGGCAATGATCTTGGAGGCCCTTTGTTCTTTGCCCACTATTCCTTCTTGGGGCTTGATCCCAGAAACCTTTCCGATCAGTACGCCAATTATTGGGAACAAAACCAAGCGCATAGCCATATCAATCAAGCATATTGCATCCAAAACCCAAAAGGTTTTGTTGGCTATACCGAAGCAACCTGGGGTCTGACTGCCAGCGACAACCATAATGGGTACAACGCTCATTCCCCTTCCAATGACCTGGGAGTCATCACCCCCACTGCGGCACTATCTTCTTTTCCCTATACGCCTGATGAATCCATGGCTGCCTTGAAGTATTTCTACTATCAGCTTGGAGATAAAATATGGGGAGAGTATGGCTTTTATGATGCCTACAATATCACTGAAAACTGGTATGCAGACAGCTATTTGGCCATTGATCAAGGCCCTATAATTCTAATGATTGAAAATTATCGGACTGGATTGCTTTGGGATTTATTCATGAATAATGCAGAGATCCAATCTGGCCTGGACAAACTGGAATTCACTTATTGAAATACAATTCGATAAGTGGAAATAAGACAAATCAAATAACAGCAAAATATTGCTTGTAAGATATGGAAATAATGAAATATAAAACCATGAAAAACCTTATTCTCCTAGCTTTGGTTGCAGGAGGCATGATAATGGCCTGTACTCCATCCCAAGAATCACACGATCTACAAGACATCTATCTCCACAAAGCCGATTCCGTATTAGCTTTGATGACCTTGGAGGAAAAAATTGGTCAGCTTAATCTTCCCGCAGCGGGAGATTTCACTACTGGCCAAGCTTCCAGTTCCAATATTGCTGAAAAAATTAAGGCCGGAAAAGTCGGAGGGCTGTTTAATATTAAAACGGTAGAAAAGATCAGGGATGTTCAGCAGGTTGCTATTGAAGAAAGTCGTTTGGGTATTCCTTTGCTGTTTGGGATGGATGTGATCCATGGTTACGAAACTATCTTTCCCATTCCCCTTGGGATTTCCTGCAGTTGGGATATGGATCTAATAAAGCACTCTGCCCAAATTGCTGCCAAAGAAGCCAGCGCTGATGGGATCAACTGGACCTTCTCCCCTATGACAGATATCAGTCGTGACCCGCGTTGGGGGCGCGTATCTGAGGGAAGTGGAGAAGATCCTTATTTAGGAGCTCAGATAGCAAAGGCCATGGTTCATGGCTATCAAGGTGATGACCTTAGCAAAAATAACACGATCATGGCCTGCGTGAAGCATTTTGCCCTTTACGGTGCCCCAGAAGCAGGACGTGACTATAACACCGTAGACATGAGCCGCCAAAGGATGTACAACGAATATTTCCTTCCCTATCAAGCAGCCGTTGAAGCAGGTGTAGGTACTGTTATGACTTCATTCAATGAAGTGGAAGGCATACCGGCCAGTGCTAACAAATGGCTGATGACGGATGTCTTGCGCAAGCAATGGGGTTTTGATGGCTTTGTGGTCACCGATTATACTGCCATTAATGAAATGATTGACCATGGCATGGGCGATCTGAAAGCCGTGTCAGCATTGGCTTTAAAAGCTGGTGTAGAAATGGACATGGTAGGTGAAGGCTTTCTCACCACTTTAGAAACATCACTTGATGAAGGAACTATCACAGAAGCTCAAATTGATAATGCTTGCCGCTTGATTTTAGTGAAAAAATTTGAGCTTGGACTTTTTGATGATCCCTATAAATATTGTGACACCGAACGAGCTGAAAATGAAATCTTCAATGCAGAAAACAGACAAATTGCCCGTGAGATCGCTGCTCAGTCTTTTGTTTTGCTAAAAAACAAAAACGAAGTTCTCCCGCTAAAGAAAAAAGGCACGATTGCCCTTATAGGCCCTATGGCTGACAATGCAGAAAATATGACAGGTACCTGGAGTGTAGCAGGCAGGTTCAAGGAGTCTGTATCTCTCATGCAAGGTATCAAAAATGCTGTAGGCAATGATGTCAATATCCTGCATGCGAGAGGAGCCAATATCGTTGCTGATTCATTGCTCGAATCAAGGGTAAGTGTGTTTGGAAAACCTACTTACAGAGATAATAGATCAGAAGAGGCTTTGATCAAAGAAGCGCTAGAAACAGCTAAAAATTCAGATGTCATCATCGCTGCTATGGGGGAATCAGCTGAAATGAGCGGAGAATCATCCAGTAGAAGTTCCATTGAATTGCCCGAGAATCAAAGAAGGTTGCTAAAAGAGCTGGTTAAAACCGGAAAGCCTATTGTCATGGTAATGTTTACAGGAAGGCCTCTTGCTATTAAGTGGGAATCTGAGCATATCCCTTCTATCCTGAATGTATGGTTTGGTGGCAGTGAGGCAGGAGATGCCATAGCTGATGTGCTCTTTGGAGATGTCAACCCTTCTGGAAAACTCACCACTACATTCCCACAAAACACGGGACAAATCCCTATTTACTATAACCATAAGAATACCGGTCGCCCTCTACCTAAAGGGCAATGGTTTCAGAAATTCCGCTCCAATTACCTAGATGTATCCAATGAACCGCTCTACCCATTTGGCTACGGCTTAAGTTATACGAATTTCGAATATGGCGACCTTAATATCAGCAACAAAGAACTTTCAGGCAGAGAATCCCTAACTGCTAGCATCAGGCTCAGCAACAGTGGACAGTATGACGGTGCTGAAGTAGTACAACTTTATGTACGTGATATGGTGGGCACTATAACTCGACCGGTAAAAGAATTAAAAGGTTTTCAAAAAGTCTTTTTGAAAGCTGGGGAATCTAAAGAAATATCTTTTGAGCTGACCAAAGAAGACCTGAAGTTCTATAATCACAGCCTTGACTTTGTTTTTGAACCCGGTGAATTTGAAATTATGGTAGGTACCAATTCGAATGAATTAAGCACAGAAAAAATCAACTGGAAGGAATAGGCTCCCCAAACCCAATTAGAATCTAAAAAATTGACAATGAACAAAACTAGGATACACTTCTTATTGATCATGCTCATCTTGAACTCACTGGGTTCAAATGAGCTACTGGCCCAAGATAAATCTCTTTTTGAAAAGCGAGTCTTTGTAAATCAAAAAGGTGATTCTCTTTTATACCGTATTCTTTATCCTGCAAATTATGAAAACGGCAAAAAGTATCCCTTAGTATTTTTCCTCCATGGTGCAGGGGAAAGAGGCAATGATAATAAAAAACAACTTACCCACGGGGCAAACCTATTTCTTGACCCAGAGAACAGAGAGAAGTTTCCTTCCATTGTGGTTTTCCCTCAATGCCCAGAAGACAAATACTGGATTGATGTCAGCATTCGGAAAGAGTTGTTTGGGAAGGGAGACCCTAACTTCAGTCAATCTATTGATCAACCTTCCGAGCAGTTGGATTTGGTCAATGAGCTTTCCAAAATGATAATCAAAACGGAAAAGGTAGACAAAAAACGTCTGTATATTATGGGCTTGTCCATGGGTGGTTTTGGCACTTTTGAAACCCTTGGACGGTGGCCTAAAAAATATGCCGCAGCGGTGGCAATCTGCGGAGGTGGCAACCTTTCACTGGCAAAAAAATATGCTCCACACACAGCCATATGGATCACTCACGGAGGCAAAGATGATATTGTCCCTCCTGTTCTTTCCAAAAGAGTATATACAGTATTAAAAGAAGAAGGAGCAGATGTCAAGTACACACTGTATCCTGAAGCCAACCATAATTCATGGGATCCCACATTTGTGGAGCCAGAACTATTGCCTTGGCTTTTTTCAAAACATCATTAATTCCTCAAATTCATGAAGAAAATAAGACTTTCATTTTACTCAATGCTATTGTTTGTATTTACGATATGGGGATGTTCTTCAGCGGACAAAACCATTGACAGTCCCGTTCAAGCAAAAGGCTATGACCGACACGTTGAACTCCACTGGCCTAAACAAAGTGGAATAACTCAATATGAAATTTGGGTCAGCACTGAAAACAATAATTTCAGTAAAAGAGCAACTGTTGAAGACACCATATACATGGACTTTGTAAATGACCTGGGCAATAATCTCACTTTAAAATATAAAGTGGTAGGCCTGGAGGATTCTGGTAAAAACACTGAAGTAGGCTTGGCAATGGCCACTACCAAAGACTTCACTGATGAAGAATTATTAGATATGGTCGAATTTTATACCTTCCGCTATTTTTGGGAAGGGGCAGAACCCATTTCTGGAATGGGGCCAGAAAGAATCCACATAGATGGCGACTACCCCCAAAACGATCAATCGGTAGTTACAACCGGAGGTACAGGATTTGGCATCTTCGGCATCATTGCGGCCATTGACCGTGGCTGGATAAATAGAGAAGAAGGACTCAACAGATTTGATAAGATGGTTACCTTTTTGGAAAATGCTGATCGTTTTCATGGCGTTTGGCCCCATTGGATTTATGGAGAAACTGGCAAGGCGAGATCATTTAGCGACAAGGATAATGGAGGAGACTTAGTGGAATCAGCATTCCTGATGCAAGGGCTATTGGCCGTCAGAGAGTATTTTAAAAATGGCAATGATGCTGAAAAAACACTGGCCAACCGAATAGATACACTTTGGAAAGAAATGGAATGGGACTGGTATACCCAAGGTGGCCATGATGTTCTCTACTGGCATTGGTCCCCTACTCATGAATGGGAAATGAACTTCCCCCTAGAAGGCTATAATGAATGTTTAATCACCTATGTTTTGGCAGCCTCCTCTCCTACACATGGAATTCCAGCCTCTGCTTATCACAAAGGCTGGGCGCGTAGCGGTGGTATCAATACAAACCAAAAAGCATATGATTATTCTTTGCAGCTGAAACATAATGGAGCAGAAAAAATGGGCGGCCCTTTATTCTGGGCACATTATTCCTACTTGGGACTCAATCCTAAGGGCTTGACTGACCAATATGCCAATTACTGGGAAGAAAATAAAAATCACACATTGATAAACCGGGCATGGTGTATCGATAATCCCAATGGATTTAAAGGTTACGGAGACGATCTCTGGGGATTGACCGCCAGTTATACAGTGACCGGTTATTCGGCCCACCGTCCTGGAGCTGATCTTGGCGTCATTTCGCCAACTGCCGCACTTTCTTCCATCCCCTACACTCCAGAGGAATCTCTCAAGGTCATCAAAAACCTTTATTATAATTATGGAGAAAAGGTCTTTGGCCGTTATGGCTTTTATGACGCATTGAGCCCGGAAAATGATTATTATCCTCAGCGTTATCTGGCAATTGACCAAGGACCAGTAGTTGCCATGATTGAAAACTACCGCTCTGGGCTGGGTTGGAAATTATTTATGGGAGCTCCAGAAATCCAAGCAGGGCTGAAAAAACTTGGCTTTGAAAGTAATCCTTGAAGATGAATATGGTATGATGACTTGCTACTTGACTTAAGATCTTTCTCTTCAATAAAAAATAACGCATGGTAAGTAAACGGTGATTCCGATTTTAAACCGAGAGGTTAAAAAAGACAAATAACATGAATAAGTTAAGCTTAATAATTGCTACCTTACTATTAACGCTCAGTTCCACTATACGAGCCCAAGAAATAGTTCCCCAAACCTATTGTAACCCGCTGGACATTGATTATACCTATATGGTTTATAATTCAGCCAGAAACATTTCTTATCGTTCCGGTGCTGATCCTGCGGTAGTTGAATTCCGCGGTGAATATTACATGTTTGTCACCCGTTCCTTTGGGTATTGGCATTCCACTGATCTAGTGAATTGGAATTTCATCAAACCTGCCCAATGGTTCTTTGAAGGATCAAATGCCCCTACAGCTTTTAATTACAAAGACTCTCTGATTTACTTTGCTGGTGATCCGGCAGGATATGGAAGTATTCTCTATACCGATGATCCAAAGGGAGGAAAATGGACGCCTACAGCTTCAATCAGCAATAATATCCAAGACTCAGAGTTGTTTATTGATGATGATGGGAAAACCTATCTATACTGGGGTTCCTCCAACGTACACCCCATTCGAGTTAAAATGCTAAACAAAAATGATCGTTTCCTAGAGACAGGCGTCAGAAAAGATTTGATCAACCTTGTTGAGGAAGAGCATGGCTGGGAACGCTTTGGGGAGAACAATTTTCACCCTACACTTAAAGAAGGCTATATGGAAGGGGCTTCCATGACCAAGCACAATGGCAAATACTATTTGCAATATGCCGCACCGGGGACACAATTCAACGTTTATGGTGACGGCGTTTATATAAGTGATTCCCCAATAGGCCCTTTTACCTATATGAAAAACAACCCAATGAGCTTTAAACCCGGAGGCTTCACCAATGGAGCTGGACATGGCATTACTGTAAAACAAACCAATGATCAATATTGGCATTTCGGCACCATGGCCTTGGCTTCCAACTCCCATTGGGAACGACGCCTTTGCATGTTCCCAACCTATTTTGACAATGAGGGGCTGATGCATTCAAACACCCATTATGGTGATTATCCCCGTTATGCTCCCAATCACCCCACAAAAGCTGGTGAGCACTGTGGGTGGATGTTGCTTTCCTACAAAGGGGAAACTACCGTTTCCTCCTCAAAGCAACAAATTAGAAAAAGCACCTCAACAGATGATGAAATTGAAATAACTGAAATGCCTTTGCAAAAAAGTGATGATGGGGAAATTTTATCAAAAGTACTGACCGATGAAAGTCCAAAATCATTTTGGGTGGCCGAAGCTAATGATGATCATCAGTGGGTAGAAATCGAAATGTTGCAGCCTGGTAAAATATATGCTTTTCAGTTAAACTTTCATGACCATGAATCAGGTATTTATACACGCACCGAAGGGTTAAGGCACTGCTTTACAATCGAAGTTTCAGAAGACGGTAAAAACTGGAACACAGTGATAGACAGAAGCAACAGCTACAAGGATTCCCCTAACGCATACATTGTACTTAACCAGCCTGTGAATGGAAAATATGTTCGCTATAACAATATCAAAGTTCCGGGAAACAATTTTGCCATGTCTGAAATCAGGGTGTTTGGGACAGGCTTTGGCAAGAAACCTTCAGAGGTAAAGGACTTTACCGTACAAAGGGAAGATGACAGAAGAGATGTTTCTTTGTCTTGGAAGCCTGTTAAAGGAGCTCAAGGTTATAATATTAGATGGGGAATTGCTCCTGACAAGCTTTACCAATCCTGGTTGGTGTATGACACCACCGAACACTTCATGCGTTGTCTTGACCGAGACACCAAGTATTACTTCTCCATAGAATCTTTTAACGAGAATGGTATTTCTGAGAAAACAGAAATTATAATACTTGATTGAGTATTATAATTTCCACTGTAACGTATTAACTGACTTTGAAATGGATAAATTTAGATATTACAATCAAATACTGCTCACTACAGTATTTACCTTGTTTTTCTTTTCCACTTGCAAGGAAAAAACCAAAGAGCAGAAAAGACCTAATATTGTATTTATCATGAGTGATGACCATGCCTACCAAGCGATCAGTGCTTATGATGATAAATTGATTGAAACGCCCAATATTGACCGCATTGCCGATAAAGGAATGCTTTTCACCAATGCATCGGTAACCAATTCTATCTGTGCGCCTTCACGTGCTACCATCCTTACCGGTAAGCATACGCACATACATGGAAAAATTGATAATGTTTTTCCCTTTGATACTACCAATATAACCTTCCCGCAGGTTTTACACGATAATGGCTACCAAACTGCTATGTTTGGCAAACTTCACTTTGGCAATAATCCAAAAGGATTTGATGAGTTTAAAATCCTTCCAGATCAAGGTGATTATTATAACCCTGAGTTTATTACCAATAAAGGTGACACCACCGTAATGGGCTATGTAACCGATATCATTACCGATTTGACCCTGGACTGGTTTGATAACCGGAGAGAAGAGGATAAGCCGTTCATGTTGTTTTATCTTCATAAGGCGCCTCACCGGGAATGGCTTCCTGCCCCGCGTCATTATAAGGAATTTACCAAGCGTACTTTCCCTGAACCAGCTACTCTTTTCGATGATTATGAAGGTAGGGGAACGGCTGCTCGTGAAGCAGAAATGAATATCGGAGAACATATGACTGTTTCGGCAGACAATAAAATCTACCCTGAAATCGCAAAGGAACTAGGGGTTGAGGAGCCTTCGGAATGGGGATTTAATGTCTTCAAAAGGAAATATTCCAGATTCACTCCTGAACAAAAAGCTGAATGGGATGCTGTCTATGGACCAATCAACGAGGAGTTTAAAAAACAATACCCCTCCATGAATGAAGAAGATTTCATGAGATGGAAATACCAAAGGTATATGCAGGATTATCTGGGATGTATAGCTGCAGTAGATGACAATGTGGGCCGCATTTTGGATTACCTTGATGATAATGGACTAAGCGAAAATACCATTGTCGTATATACCTCAGATCAGGGTTTCTATCTTGGAGAGCATGGTTGGTTTGATAAGCGATTCATTTATGATGAATCCTTTAAAACACCATTATTGATAAAGTGGCCTAAAAAAATTAAAGCTGGAACTGAAAGTAGTGTGATGGTCCAAAACCTTGACTTTGCTCAAACATTCCTTGAGGCTGCAGGTCTAGAAGCCCCAACAGATATGCAGGGCGAAAGTCTCATGCCATTATTAGAAGGTCACCCCGAGAAATGGGCCCGTGAAGGCGTATATTACCATTACTATGAATATCCTGGCTTCCACATGGTAAAGCGCCACTATGGAATAGTAACGGAAGACTTCAAATTGGCACATTTTTACTACGATATCGATGAGTGGGAACTATATGACCGCAAAAAGGATCCTAGGGAAATGAACAATGTCTATAACGATCCCGCATATACCGAGGTCGTTAGAGAACTCAAAGAAAAGCTCAAAGAACTCAGAGTCAAATACAAAGATTCCAAAGAGCTGGATCAGCACTATATGCAGATGTATAGAGATAGAGGTATTATCAAAAGCGATCAATAAATTAGTATCCGAAACAATATGCTGATTTAAAATTGATTTTTGAGGACCTGATTCTTAAATACGGAAGCCCTGGTAATCCATTAAATAAAACCGGGAACCATTTTAAATAATGGTTCCCGGTTTTTCTATCTAAGAACTTAATTTTCTTCACTGCTATCATTTATTTTGCTGGTTTCACCTCGGTACTCACCTCTCCAAAACCTACTCTGATCCCATCATTTTCTGCAAAACCCCTCATTTTCACTGTATCCCCATCTTCAATAAATTTTCTTTCACTGCCATCTTCCAATCTGATTGGCCTTGTTCCTTTCCAGGCCAACTCCAACATAGAACCATAACTATTTTCTGTAGGACCTGAAATGGTCCCAGAAGCATATATATCCCCAATATTGATATTGCAACCATTAACTGTTTGGTGAGCTAATTGCTGTACGGTGTTCCAATAAAGGTATTTATAATTGGATTGACATACGAGGTTTTCCACGCCATTTTCTGGCTGGATATAAACTTCCAGCTTCAAGTCAAAAGCACAATCACCTTCATATTTTAGGTAAGGCAATAATTCTTCCTCTGGTTCAGGAGAAGCCGTTCTGAAAGGCTCCAAAGCTTCAATAACCACTACCCAAGGAGAAATACTGGAAGCAAAGCTTTTCCCTAAAAATGGCCCTAAGGGCACGTATTCCCAAGCTTGAATATCCCTGGCTGACCAATCATTGAAAAGCACAAAACCAAAAATATAGTCCTCTGCCTCTTCTGTCGAAACACTTTCTCCCATTTTAGTTGGTTTTCCTGTAATAAAGGCCATTTCCAGCTCAAAATCCAATCGTCTTGTTGGTCCAAAAGCTGGTCTGTCCATATTGGGATCTTTGTATTGACCTTTGGGCCGAACGATCGCTGTTCCTGAAGGTATAATAGAAGAAGCCCGACCATGGTAGCCCACAGGCAAATGTTTCCAATTTGGCAATAAGGCGTTTTCTGGATCACGAAACATTGCCCCTACATTGCTGGCATGTTCTTTACTGCTATAAAAATCTGTGTAATCACCAATTCTAACGGGCAAGAGCATCTGAGCTTCTTTTCTATTGACCATCACTTTTCCTCTAATTCTATGATCTTTCAGCTCGGGATTATCATTCATCAACAGTTCCTGAACCCTTTCCCTAACTTTACGAGTAATAGACTTTCCCAATGCGATAAAATCATTGAGGTTATCTTTCAAGAAAATTTCATCTGGAAGATCAATTCCCGAGAAAAATTTCTTCTCCTGTAGAATGGATAGATCAACTATTTTATCCCCAATAGCAATGCCCGCCCTTGGAGTTAAACGTTTGTTTTTAAAAACCCCATATGGCAAGTTATAAATGGTGAAATCCGACTTTTCAGGAACCTGAACCCAACTTGACATAGCTGTAAAACCCTCTTTTTTCATATTACCAAAAATCGCTCTATTACAAAGTTAAAGTATCCGAGCAGGACAAAATTGATGCTACTTTTTGTTTCCATAATCAATTAGCCCAAGCCCAATCCTCCTTAATTTACGAACACTTCAACAAAAACCCTACCTATTTTGGACAGCCTACCAACTTAATTTAGCAATGCCACCAAACCATAACATCCATACAAAGTCCTCAATTATCAAAGAAAAAGAAGTAAAATAAACAAGGTAATCACCTTATTGGGGGATTTTTAATGCCTTCAAAGATATTTATATTATTTTTGCGCACTGGGAAATAATTCCAATTCTACATTACAAATCCTAAAAGCAATTATGTCGCTATCTACAAAATATAATCCAGCCGAAGCCGAATCGAAATGGTACGAATTCTGGATGGAAAATAAATTGTTCAGTTCTAAAGTAGATTATAATAAAGAGCCTTATTCTATATCCATGCCCCCTCCAAATGTGACAGGGGTATTACATATGGGACATATGCTTAACAACACCATTCAAGATGTGCTTATCAGAAAAGCCAGAATGGAAGGTAAAAATGCCTGTTGGGTACCTGGAACTGACCATGCTTCTATCGCAACAGAGGCCAAAGTAGTGGCCATGCTTAAGGAAAGAGGAATTGATAAAAAATCCATTAACAGGGAGGAGTTCCTGAAATATGCATGGGAATGGAAGGAAAAATATGGCGGAATCATCCTTGACCAACTGAAGAAACTGGGAGCTTCATGTGACTGGGACAGGACCAAATTCACCATGGATGCTGACCTTAGTGATGCTGTAATCAGCGTATTCGTTGACCTGCACAATAAGGGTAAGATCTATCGTGGTATCAGAATGGTCAACTGGGATCCCCAAGGAAAAACAGCCCTTTCTGATGACGAGGTAATCTTCAAAGAAGTAAACTCAAAGCTTTATTATATCAATTATAAAATTGAAGGCAATGAAGATGAGTATTTGACCATTGCTACCACACGTCCTGAAACAATCATGGCCGATGTGGCTATCTGTATCAATCCCAACGATACCCGCTTTGAGCATTTAAAAGGGAAAAAAGCCTTAATTCCTTTGATCAACAGAGCTATCCCTATTGTAGAGGACGACTATGTGGACATGGAATTTGGTACTGGTTGTTTGAAGGTAACACCAGCCCATGACGTAAATGACTATGAAATTGGTCTTAGACATAAACTTGAGGTGATAGACATCATTAATGATGATGGAACCTTAAATGAAAAAGCACAAATCCTAGTTGGTGAGGATCGTTTTATAGCAAGAAAGAAAATTGCTAAAATGCTGAAAGAAGCAGAGCAATTAGAAAAAGAGGAAGACTATACTTCCAATGTTGGTCATTCAGAAAGGACGGATGCTATCATAGAGCCCAAATTATCACTTCAGTGGTTCTTGACCATGGAAGACATCACCAAGCCTGCACTTAAGGCCGTGATGGATGATATCATCAAGCTTTATCCGCCTAAGTTCAAAAACATGTACCGTAGCTGGATGGAGAATGTCAGGGACTGGTGTATCTCCCGTCAACTATGGTGGGGACATCAAATCCCTGCCTACTACCTTCCAAACGGGGAATATGTAGTAGCCAAAACGGCCGAAGAAGCATTGGAAATTGCCAATGAAAAATATCAGGAGAACTATAGCCTTGGAGACTTGAGGCAGGATGAAGATGTGTTGGACACTTGGTTCTCTTCTTGGCTATGGCCAATCTC
Organism: Echinicola salinicaeni; assembly: GCF_014280965.1. Taxonomy (GTDB): domain Bacteria; phylum Bacteroidota; class Bacteroidia; order Cytophagales; family Cyclobacteriaceae; genus Echinicola; species Echinicola salinicaeni. The sequence goes on along the minus strand of NZ_JACODZ010000004.1, from coordinate 351,690 downwards.
TGTATTTGACACCGAGGTTTTCTCTACTGGTGAGAAAAACGAAGATCTAAAATATTATTACCCTACCAATGACCTGGTAACCGCACCAGAAATCCTTTTCTTCTGGGTGGCTAGAATGATCATCGCCGGCTATGAATATATGGGCGAAAAACCATTCAACAATGTTTACCTAACAGGTATAGTTAGGGACAAACAAGGTAGAAAAATGTCCAAATCCTTGGGCAACTCACCTGATCCCCTGATGTTAATCAAGGACTTTGGTGCTGATGGAGTACGTACGGGTATGTTATTCAGTTCTCCGGCAGGTAATGACCTTCCTTTTGATGAAAAGCTGGTTGAACAAGGCAGAAATTTCTCCAATAAAATCTGGAATGCCTTCCGTTTGATCCAAGGATGGGAAGTGGATTCCAATATTTTGGAGCATAATAACCATACCGCTATTAACTGGTTTGAAAACCGCTTCAACCAGGCCTTGGCTGAAATCGAAGATCACTTCAGCAAGTTCAGGATTTCTGATGCCCTGATGAGCACTTACAAGTTGGTTTGGGATGACTTCTGTTCTTGGTACCTTGAAATGATCAAGCCAGAATACCAAAAACCAATTGACCTTGAAACCTATGAGAAGACCATTGGCTTCTTTGAGGATATCTTGAAGGTATTGCATCCATTTATGCCGTTTATTTCTGAAGAGTTATGGCATCAAGTGAAAACCAGAGAGGTAAAAGATGCCTTGATTGTTTCCTCTTGGCCAAAACTGGGTGAATATGATGAAAAATTGATCAATGATGCGGCTCAAGTATTCGAAGTAGTTTCACAAATCAGAAATATCAGGGCTTCAAAAGGCATCTCACCAAAAGAGGCATTTGAGCTTAGTATCAATACCCAAAACCAGGAGCTTTATCAATCCTTTGAAGCTATCTTGAAAAAATTGGCCAACCTTAGCCAACTTGGATTTGCTGAAAAAGTGGATGGAGCCTTAAGCTTTGTGGTGAAGTCTGATGAACTGTTTATCCCACTTAACGAGCAAATCGATGTGGAAGCAGAGAAAGAAACCCTGACCAAGGAATTGGAATATACCAAAGGCTTCTTGAATTCGGTAATGAAGAAACTCAGCAATGAACGATTTGTAAATGGTGCTCCTGCTCAGGTAGTGGAAAATGAGAAGAAAAAGCAGGCTGATGCAGAAGCAAAAATAAAAGCCTTGGAAGAAAGTTTAGCCAAATTGGTTTAAACTCATATTCCCTTCAAAATCATATCAAAGCCAGTCTATTTCTAGAGACTGGCTTTTTAGTTTATTCATTTCAAAAGCTATAGGTAAGCGGAACTGCTAAACCATAAAAGGTAAAACTCGCATTATCCCCACCCGAAAAAACAGCATTTAAATTCGGGTTAATTCCCAATCTCCCGAATTTGGCATAAAAACCTATGGAGCTCAATCCCCCCAATCCAAATGAAGTCCTCCTATCATAAACATCCATATAGGGTTCTTCTATACTATTAAAAATCGCAAAAACCTCTTTATAACTGAACACCCCTATCGCAAACTCAGATGTAAGACCAAAATGCTTCCCTTTTAACTTTGGACTAACACCTGCATACACGCCTCCACCATTTAGCTTATAATCGTAAGAATTAGTCCTCTGAGGACTCCAATTTGTACTTCCGTAACTCGATGAACCTCCCTCTATTAATGAACCAAAAATAATATCCAAATACGGCAACTTAGTTGGAAGTGTAAATTTTAAATTCACCCCTTGCAGAATTTCATTATCTGGACCTGTTGAGCTTCTTTTGAAATTATAATAATTATCCTCGTTCATACTGTTGGAATGCAGAAAGGGGCCAAATGAAATCTCCATTCCAGTGTCTGCACCTTGTGCAAAGGCACCACTATAGGATATCAAGATACTTGCAGCTAATAATAGGAATGAATAAAGTGTAGAGTGCTTTACTTGGTTAATCATAATAAAATTTTAATACATCAAACAATCAGACCTTAAAAGTATATCAGGTCCATCTTTTTCAAGAAAGCCCAAAACTAATACAATCCTACTGAAAAACTCAAATCAATAAATCAAGTTTTTCTTTATCAAGTCAGAAATCAGTATAATTCAATCACATATTTTTTTATAATGACATCATCAACATTCAAAGGATTGGTTTATTTTTACAGCACAAAAGCATCATTTACCATTTCAGCTTTAAGCCAAATGAAAAATTTAAAAATAGCCGTTATTGGTTGTGGAAACCTTGGCCTTTCCATAGTGAATGGCTTACTGGACACCGAGGGATTCGATGCCCAAAACCTCTTTGTTACCAAAAGACATCCAGAAAACCTTTTCTATTTACAGCCTAAAGGTGTTACTGTCACAGCAGACAACCAGGAAGCCGCCCAAAATGCTGACCTGGTAGTCTTGGGTGTCAAGCCTTATAATATCCCCCATATCCTAAAAGAAATAAAACCTGTCCTTAATCCTAAAAAACAGGCCATCATCTCCTTGGCCACAGGAATCACCCTGGAGGACATGTATCAATATCTACCCCAGGAAACCAGTATTTTCCGTGCCATGCCCAATATTGCGGCTGATATCCAGGAATCCATCACCTGTATTTGTGGAAAAAACGGGAATGGAGCAATTGAAGCCAGCATCAAAGAGCTGTTCAACAGTATTGGTATTTCCATTATGATTGAAGAACATTTGATGGAGGCCGCCACTGTATTGGGAGCCTGTGGGATTGCCTATGTACTTCGCTTTATGCGTGCTATGACCCAGGGAGGCATACAAATAGGCTTTGATGCACAAACTGCCAATACCATCGTAAACCAAACGGTCAAAGGTGCCGCAGAATTGATCATCAAAAAAGGTATCCACCCAGAAGCAGCTATTGACAAGGTGACCACGCCAAAGGGCTGCACCATCGTAGGTCTGAATGAAATGGAACATCATGGCTTCAGTGCCGCTATGGTCAAGGGGGTTCTGGCTTCCTTCAAAGACATTGAAAAATAAATTGGTCCAGAAATTTCTTAGTCGTTTTATTTGTTTCTATTCTAAGATCAGGCTAAAAATTGAAGAGGCAACAATATTATGATTATAATCTGCATCCTTTATTTAACTCTCATTATGGTTTGGCCACAGATGTATACTGATTAACACAGATTTGATTATTTGCATCTATCTGTGTTAATCTTTTTCATCTGTGGTTTAAAATAATTTCATATTAATTGGATAAAAAAGTTTAGGCCTGATTGAACCTAAAACACCTAAAGAATAATAAAAAAAGCTCGGTCCCTTTTTAAGGCACCGAGCTTTTTAACTTATCAGGCAGCTTTTATAGTCTACTAGAACAAATCAGTCTTCAATATCGCCCCATTACTTGCATTGGTCACCAAGGCGCGGTACTGACCTAACCACCTTGATGTCAATGGCTTTTTGACCGGTACAAATTCAGCTTTTCTTTTCGCTATTTCCTCATCACTCAAATTCACCGATAAAATATAATTGTCCACATCGATATGGATTTCGTCTCCATCTTTAAGCAATCCGATCATTCCTCCTTCAGCAGCCTCTGGAGAAACATGCCCAATAGAAGCTCCTCGGGTGGCCCCACTAAATCTTCCATCAGTGATCAAAGCAACCGAACTTCCAAGCCCCATCCCCATAATCAAACTGGTAGGACTCAACATCTCCTGCATCCCGGGACCGCCCTTTGGCCCCTCGTAACGAATCACCACTACATCACCTGCCTTCACTTTTCCACCTCTAATTCCTTCAATCGCTTCTGGCTGCCCATCAAAACAAACTGCTTTTCCGGTAAAGACCCTTTCTCCAGTAATTCCTGCTGTTTTGATCACAGCACCTTCTTCAGCCAAATTACCGTAAAGAATGGCCAAGCCACCCACCTTGCTGTAAGGATTATCGATAGTGTGGATAATTTTGGTATCCTTGATATAAGCATCTTCTATTTTTTCAAAAAGTGTTTCACCTGTGATCGTCAAATTATCGATAAGTACCTCATCACCTCTTTTGGTCATCTCCTTCATCACGGCGTTTACACCTCCTGCCCTATTGATATCCTCCATATGGACCGTACTAAGGCTTGGGGAAATTTTAGCAATATGGGAAACCCTTTGGGAAATCTTATTGATATCTTTCAACTGAAAATCCACTCCTGCTTCCTGAGCAATCGCCAACATGTGCAAGACGGTATTGGTACTTCCACCCATGGCCATATCTACTGCAAAAGCATTTCTAACGGCATTTTCATTCAAGATATTTCTAAGCTTGAATTTCTCCCTTGAAGCCTCATCTTTGGCAATCTCACATACTCTTCTTGCTGCTTTCCTATAAAGTTCCTCTCGTTCTTTGGTCAAGGCCAAAATGGTTCCATTTCCAGGCAAAGCAATTCCCATAGCCTCCATCAAGGTGTTCATGGAGTTAGCTGTAAACATCCCCGAACAGCTCCCCCCACTTGGACAGGCATTACATTCAATATCCTTTAGTTCCTCATCACTCATGTTTCCTGCTTCATGCTTCCCTACCGCCTCAAAAGCCGTGGCCAGGTCAATTGGTGTTCCATCTTTGGTATGCCCTTTGGTCATAGGGCCGCCACTGACAAATATGGTGGGCACATCTACCCTTAGTGCACCCATGATCATTCCTGGAACAATTTTGTCACAATTAGGAATAGCAATCATCGCATCCAACTTATGAGCATTCATTACCGTCTCCACAGAACTAGCAATAAGCTCTCTACTTGGCAATGAAAATAGCATACCATCATGTCCCATCGCAATCCCATCATCTACTCCAATGGTATTAAACTCAAAAGGAACACAACCATTGGCCTTAATTTCATCTTTTATGATTTGACCAACTTTATTTAAGAAAAAGTGCCCTGGAATAATCTCTACAAAGGAGTTGGCCACCCCAATGAATGGCTTATCAAAATCATCATCTTTCAATCCTGTGGCCCTGAACAATGATCTATGAGGGGTCCGTGAATGCCCCTTTTTTACTTCATCACTTCTCATGATAAACGCTATTTCTAATTTATGTGACAATACTTTTGCGGGCCAAAGATAGTTAATCTTCCGCTTTAAAACTGCTTTACAGTGCGCTAGTTTTTCAGTTCTTCTATCAAGCATAAAAATATTCCTCCAAGCCTGACGTAACAGAAAAGATCTTCGGTTGTTTAAGCAAATTTCATTGCTGATTCTATAAAAACATTCTGGAAGAATAAAAATGGTGGCAATTTTGGACCAGTGTCCCCAAGCTTCCAGAAAGCTGGAAATGAGCCATTATTTCTTCTAAAATCGATCAATCATCCTAAATAGTTAATTAAGCTGAAGCAATCTTAGCAAGCACCGCTATACTTTTATCCACTTCCTCTATAGTATTCCCCACAAAGGGCGTCAATCTAGCATAGGAAACCGGATAAGGAGAATTACTGGCTATAATTCCATGTTTATGAAATTCTACAACCGTCTCTTCTGGTCCTAATCCATTTACTTGGAAACAATTAATTCCAGCAGAGAGCTTCGGATCTATTGGACTTATCAAGTCCACTCCTTCGATATCCTTTATCCCCTCCTTAAGTCTCATACTCAATTCAGTGGTACGTTGATGAACCTTATCCCTTCCGATTAATTCTTGCAGCTCAAAGGCTGAATTTAATGCCCACCTATAATCAAAGGAATGAAAACCTCCAGGTGACATCATTTCAGAAAAAGTAGGGGCTCTATCCGGTGTTTGACCCAGGTAATCATAAAAAGGATATTCTGAAAAGGCAGGGATCGTAGGCAAGATAAAATCCCAAGCATCTTTCCTCGCAAAGAGGATCCCAGTACCTCTTGGACCAAAAATCCATTTATGGGTACCCGCAGAAAAGAAATCACAACCCAAATCAGAAATATCTTCATCCTGATTTCCAAACCCATGAACACCGTCAACTGCAAAATATATTCTTTTGTCTTTTGGCCTTTGTGCGTTGGCTTTCCTGACTACTTCTGAAATATCTTTAATAGGTAGTTTCACTCCCGTACAGGACTGCACCCAAGTAACCATCAACACCCTGGTTTTGTCTGAAATGGCCTTTGAAATGGCATCGACCACTTCATCGACTGTTACCGTTCTAGGATCCTTGTATTCATCTATGCGTCGATAGGTAGCCCCTGTTTTTTGGCAGGTATATTCTATGGATTTTTCGGTCACATAGTGATCATGGGTGGTTGCCAGAATTTCATCTCCAGACTTAAGCCTCATGCCATTGAACAGCAAGGAAGTGCCCATGGTAGTACTGTCAGTAAGTGCGATTTCACTTGGCAATACCCCCATATACTTAGCAGCAGCGTCGCAAACCAACTTTTCAGCTGTTAAATAATGTTCTTCCCAATATGTGGCCGGATTAGTATCAAAAGCCATTCTATGCTTGGTTATAGCCTCAGCTACAGGTTTGGGATGGGAAGCCAATAGCATTTGGGCCATTTGAATATGGCTATTATCTAAAGGGAACAGACTTCTTACCTCTGACCAACTTAAATTGTCCTTTGGAAAGGAAGATGACAAAGAAGGAGTTTTCGGTGATTTTGCATAGGTGGAAAAACTAGTAGGCAAGGCAAGGGCAAGGCCCATGGAAAAGCCTGATGACTGGATAAATCTTCTTCGGTCCATGATTTTCAGGTTTTGGGTTTATTAATATAAGTTACTAAAATTCAAACCAATAACACCCAGACACAAGCAGATTATTATCTAAAACCAGTATTAAAACACAATCTATCGAGAAAAATAGAATTTAGTGTATTTATAAAAAAGAACCTGATCAGTATATAATTGCCACCCCATATAATGCCCCTTTCAATTCCTCAATTTCGACTTTTGAGATTTTATTTCCCTTAATATTTAATACTTCCAAATTTTTCATTTTCATAATTGATGAAGGTAAAGACCTTAGCTTGTTCTTGGACAATATCAATACCTTTAGATTTTTCATTCGGGAAATTTCTTCCCCTATGTATTCAATATTGTTTTTCCCAAAATCCAACACTTCCAATTGATCCAGTTCATACAGCTCTTCAGGAAATTGCTCAAACCTATTATCCCCGAGCCCAATTTTCTTTAGCTTTTTCAGCTTTGAAAATCCGGAAGGTAAGGAGGACAATCTATTATAGGGAGCATAAAATTCTTCTAGCATGGGCAAAAATTCCAATTGCTTGGGTAAATCAATTAAACCACTTCTTTCGACATCCAAATATTTTACATGAGGTAAAGTTTTGGACAAATATTTAAAATCATCCAAACTTTTATTTTTCAGCACCAATTTGGTCGTATTCGAATTGGAATTAGCCTTTCTAAGAGAAAAAGCCACATCCTTTGCTACAATACTAGGAGAATTTAATCCAGATTGTATCTCCCCTGCATGAGATCGAATTACTACCTCTGCCAATGCATTAAGATCAATTGCTCCTTCAATATTACCATGAAAATTATTATTACTTCCACCAAGCCTAAAACGAAACGGCATAATAATATTGTAAGCAGAATCAGATGGACTCCAGCTTCCTGGTAAAGAGAATAAAAATCTTTTGATTTCTTTATCTATCCCTCCAAGGTCACCTTCTGTATTAATGATCTCGACATCATTTATATGCCCCTTCCTATTAATTTCAACTGATGCTCGAAACAATCCTTCTATCCCCTTTCTCCTTGCTTCTTCTGGGTATCTAAGGTTTTTGGATAAATGTTGGTGATAGGCTGCCAAGCCTTCACTGTACCTAATTTTGGGAGGATCTGGCTTTAATGGTTTTAAATATACCTGAAACCTATTCTGATCTGGAATTTCCAATTCTGCATCCAAATAGCCAAGCTTTTTAAAAATAAAGAATCGAGATGAATCTATGTTAAATTGAAAATACCCTCTGTGATTGGAAGTAGTAGTAATTCCTGATTTATCAAGTAAAATAGTCACTCCATTAATGGGCTCCTTCGTTTTTTCATCCAAAATCTTACCGAGGACTGTCCTCTGGGAAAAAGCAGGACTGGTGAAAATCAAAAAAATCATTCCTGTCCAAACAATTTTATTCCTCATGTCTTACTATTATTTTTTAAAAAGCATAACCAAAACCTACTCCCGCAAACAGTGGCCAAAAACCATCGCTGTTAAAAATAGGCGTCAAATTCACTCTCCAGGTAAATCCTTCTTCATCTGGAATCCTTCTGTAGCCAAAATTCATGGTCCCCATTACTGAAGGAGTCTCTCCCATATCTAAAATGAATTCATAGTACTTATCAGTGTCCCCATTATTTATCGTCCCAGTATAGGAGTAATTATATTTGTCCTTATAATTGATCAAGGTAGCTCCTGCTCCCACTTCAAAATAATGCTTGCTTTTCCCAAAAATCTTGGTAATCTGCACAGGAATGGAAAGAAAGGACTCATCTGACAAGGCATAAGCTCCTATCCCAGCCCGAAGCCCCCAAGAATCTACTCGTCTGTTATCAAAGCGTGTTTCATAATTAAAAGAATATACCAATCCAGCCCCACCTATTTCTACAAATACCGCTTGGGTTGGCTTCTTTTCATCCTGTGCCAGCAAACTAGTTGAAACCAACATTCCCACAAAAAACATGAATGCTATTTTTCTCATCACCATAAAGTTAGAATGCATAACCAAAACCTACTCCAGCCCATAGCGGCCAAAAGCCCTCATGGTTGAAGGCCGGCACCAAATTGGCACTGAACAAAAATCCACCATCCTCTGGCACCTTCCTATAACCAAAATTCAAAGTTCCCATAAAAGCGGGCGTATCTCCACTATCCAATATCCAAGAATAATTCTTCCTGGTATATTCTTCAGAGATATAGTAGGATCCATTAGTCTGAGGATTTTGGTAATAATTGGTATGGGTAACCCTATTCCTAAAATTAATAAATGTCGTCCCAGCACCAATTTCAAAAAAGTGTTTCTTACTTCCCAACAACCTATTTACTTGTATCGGAGCTGTAAGGAGCGTTTTTCCATTTAATGAAAACCCACCAGCACCAACTCTCATTCCCCAGGAATTTATATTTTCCTGATCAAACCTGAAATCATAATTAAAAGTATAGGCCAGTCCAGCACCACCCAATTCTAGGAATACTGCTTGCGTTACCGGTTTTTCTTGACTTTGTGCATCACTAATGGAAAAAATCAGTAGTGCCACCGCCAAACAAAAATACTTCCTCATAGCAAAATAATTTAATGATTTGCCAAAACTACATATTTCCCAAAAACTAAAAAACTAAGGAATTACAATTCATACAGCTCCTTACTTTGGCCTTCATATAACAAGGAAACATAACAGGACTTCTCAAAAAAAAACTTATGCATCAAAAGCTATTTGCAGTACCATCATTTCCCTTCATCAGCGAAGAGATTTAAACTCTGACCCTTCTTTCCAAGCAGGCCAAATTTCTTGGGAATCAATCATCCTACCTAGCTGATATAGCAGTTCAGCATCTTCTGCAGCTCCTTCCAAATTCCACCTAGCACTATCAAATTCATCAGTCTGCTTATGATAGTACTTAGCCGTATACTCTTCACTCAAAGCTTTCCCCACTTCTTTTCCCTGCCCTACCAAGTCTATTCCAGTATCAGTATAAAGTGCCGGTACACCTGCTTTAGCAAAATTGAAATGGTCCGACCTAAAATAATAACCTGCTGCCGGATTCGGTTCAGAACTGATATAACGGCCTTGATGGTCAACTGCCACTTGAAGCAAATCTTCCAAATCTGACTGTCCTTCTCCTACCACCACTATATCCTTCATTCTCCCATAGGGATTAATCCCATCGATATTAATATTAGCCAAGGTCTTGGATATAGGGTAAATAGGCTGTTCAGTATAATAAGCAGATCCAAGTAAACCTTGCTCTTCAGCCGTTACAGCCAAAAACAAAATGGTCCTTTCCGGCTTTTCTCCTCGGGCAAAAGCTTCAGAAATCTCCAATAATGCGGCTGTCCCACTGGCATTGTCCAAGGCCCCATTAAAAATACTGTCACCCTCTGTGTCTGGCTCACCCACGCCAATATGATCCCAATGGGCCGTATAAATGATATACTCATCTGGTTTAGCACTTCCTTCCAGTTTAGCAATGACATTCTTTGAATTATTATGTCTTACCCTGACTTCCAAAGCTGTACTGGCTTTTAGACCTAAAGAAAAACTCGTAAAACCAGGCTTCCTCGCCTTTGCCAGCAATTCGCCACTTTTAAACCCTGCCATTTCAAAAAGTTTGTTCGCTGCAGCAAAGCTTAACCATCCTTTAAACTCCAACTGATGTGCATGATCATCTTTTGGATTCAAATAAAGCTGGGCACTATTCCAGCTATTTTGGAGCACATTAAATCCATAACCCGCTGGTATCGTATTATGCACCACCAAACAGCCTAGAGCACCTTGCCTGACCGCTTCCTCAAACTTATAAGTCCACCTCCCATAATAGGTCATGGTATTTCCCTTAAAGAACTTTTCATCATCCGTTCCAAATCCAGGATCATTGACCAAAACCACGACAATCTTTCCCATCACGTCCAGCCCTTTATAATCATTCCAGTCATACTCAGGAGCAACGATACCAAAACCTGCAAATACGAATTCTGCTTCATCCACCTGAATATTCCTATCTTGCTTCTGTGTAGAAATCACATAATCCTTTAAGCCTTGTAAAGTAACTGTTTTTCCGTTTCCCTTAACCACCATGGTAGAATCTGCTTTACTTGTAATCTCTACCAAAGGGACATCTTGGAAATAACTATTTCCATTCCCTGGGCTTAAACCTATGGACATAAATCGCTCTTCTAAATAGTCTAATGTTTTCTCCTCCCCCAAGGTAAATGGCATCCTCCCCATATACTCATCGGAAGATAGGATTTCTATATGTTTTTGGAGCGAAGCAGCTTTTATTTCTGGATCAAGATCATGGGTATCGGAAGTTCCCTCACAGGCAAAAAATATCATTGGAACAAATTGAGCAATCAATAGACTTATCTTTTTCATCTTCATGGATTTAGTGGCTTGATCAAGATACAAAATAGCAAATAATAGATAATTAAAGGCCCTTCTTCAAATTTTACTCCCATCAACTGATTTTATAGGATTATCCTAAAAAACAGTTTAGTTTTATCTTTCAATTTTAGATTTATAATCAATGATGAAAAAACTACTCCCCATTTTAATTTCCATCTCTGTTATTCTAGCGATAGTCTATATGCTGGGACCAAAGGAATCTTACACTGATTTAAAAGGAGTATATCCTTCAGTCCCCAAAGACCTTCTGGAATTGGAAAATCTCATAAACAATAGGGAGGATACTGTCAAAGGACTTAAACCTAACAATCAGGCAAAAATAGTCTGGGCAGACAGCTCAAATAAACAAAAAACAGCCTATTCAATAGTCTATATTCATGGATTTGGAGCAAGCCAAATGGAAGGGGCTCCTGTTCATGAAAAAATAGCTGAGCATTTCGGTGCAAACCTTTATTTGGCCAGGCTCCCGGAACATGGCATAAAAAGGGAAAATGCTTTCGAATATTTGACAGCAGAAAAGCTTGCTGAAGGAGCTAGAGAAGCCTTTATGATTGGGAAAAGTCTTGGAGATAATGTAATCATCATTGGCACGTCCATGGGAGGAGCACTCACCACCCTTCTGGCTTCTGAAAGAGATGATATACATTCGATTTTACTTTATTCCCCATGTTTTAGGGACTATGGTAATCAACTGGAAGCATTTTTCAGTCCTTGGCAGGGCTGGCTTTTCCAGAAATTCGGCACCAATGAAAACCATGTGGTCCTCAACCAGAGAGAAGGGGAAAAAGCCAAATACTGGTCCGAAGAATACCATATCAATGCTTATAAAAGCCTTGCCAAATTGGTCTACAGCAAAATGGATAAAAACACTTATCAAAAAATCAATGAACCTTTATTTTTAGGCTATTACTATAAGGACGAAGAAAATCAAGATCGCGTAGTATCAGTCCCGGCCATGCAAGAGATGTTCCAGGAAGTAAAAACGCCTGAGAATCTTAAAATAAAACAAGCATTCCCGGAGGCAGGTGACCATGTCATTGCATCTTCTATTACCTCCAAACAATGGGAAGATGTATTAAGCGCCAGCATTGACTTTTTAGAGCATACAGTGGCTGTACCAGTACCTGAACCAATAGAATTAGAAACCCAGCCCTAAACTATTCAACCATGACCTTTCTATCCATCAAAAACCCCAAATTGGTATTAGACGAAACTATCTGTCGAAAAAACCTTGCCATGATGGCGGAAAAGGCCAAGAAGCACCAGCTCAAACTGGTTCCGCATTTTAAAACCCACCAATCCCTGAAAGTAGGTGAATGGTGCCGTGAATATGGAGTAAAAGAAATCACCGTTTCCTCACTTAAAATGGCACAATATTTTGCAAAGCAGCATTGGGAAAATATCCATATTGCTTTTCCTTTCAACCCACTTCAAGCTACTGAGCTCAACCAACTTGCCATATCCCAGTCTGTTTCTGTGCAGCTGGTCAATGAGGAAATAACTAATATATTAGCAGAAATAATTGATCAGAAAATAGGCTTTTTCATCGAAATAGATGCTGGTTATGGCCGGACTGGAGTAGAAGTAAGTGACTTTGGCCTGATAGAAAAAATCATGCGAGCTGCTAGCAAAAACAACAACATGATTTTTAAGGGCTTTTACATCCATGCTGGCCATAGCTATCATGCAGATTTAAATGGGATAAAACATATCCATGAGCAAACCAAAGCCGCGCTAAAAATGCTTAAGGATAAATATTGTAGTGAATTCCCTAATCTGCTCACCCGATCGGGAGACACCCCCTGTTGTTCTATAATGGATGATTTTGAAGGCATTGATGAAATAGGGCCAGGAAACTTTGTTTTCTATGACCTTTGTCAAGCGAAAATAGGAAGCTGTACAAAAGTCAATATTGCTGTAGCACTCGCTGTACCCGTGGTAGATATTCAATGGGAGAAAAAAGAAGTTTTAATACATGGAGGTGGCGTTCATCTGGCCAAGGATGTACTGAGCAATGCCGATGGATCCAAAAACTTTGGCGAGGTAGTTCTTTTCAAGGGTCAGCATTGGCAGCTACAAGAACATACATCCTATATCAAAAGCATATCTCAGGAACATGGAATCATCAAAGCTTCAGACCAGTTTATTCGAGAGGTAAAAATAGGGGATATAATAGGCATTTTGCCCATTCACAGTTGTATGACCGCTGATTGTATGGGGGCTTATATCAGCACTACCGGAGAGGTCATTGATCATCTCGAGGGACAGTTAAAAAATTAGACTTCAGAGAATAGTTAAAAAAACTACTCACTGAAGTCTGATTCAAATTGATTTTTCAACCTATAATGCTAAACTTATATTAATTGCTTCCTGCTGGTCCAGGATAACCTGGATTTTGAGGAGTCAAATTCGGGTTGTTTTGCATTTCAGGAATTGGAAGTGGAAACAAATAATGTTTCTCCTGTAAAGGCTGATCTGAACTTAAGTTGACATGACCAACGAAATCATCAAATCCCTTGGTAGTTTCATTGAAAACTTTTCTCAGACGCACCATATCAAACCAAGTGATCCCTTCATAACAGAACTCATACCATCGCTCTCTCCAAACAGCTTCTCTAAAACTATTCTGATCAAAAGTCCCCATTGCCGGAGTGACCAACTCCGCCCTGTCCCTTATGCTTTTGAGGGCATTATAAGCATCCATATTTGGGCCACTCCCTACTTCATTTTGAGCTTCTGCATAAATCAGCAAAACCTCAGCATAACGTAGCATAGGAACATTGAGGTTATCCTTTGCAGTTCCTGCTGTACCAGGGCTTCCATTGGCAGTAATATTAAAGTGCTTGAATATATAAGGCGCTCCTAAGTCAAAAGGCTCTCCATTACCATTGGTATAATAGCTGGTATAGAAATACCCTTCCTGATCCACAGTTCTCTTATCTCCATCTTCATAGGAATCATAGAAAGAACGCGTAGGTACGGTACTACCCGTGCCAGATGGCCCACGATAAGATACAGGTTTAAAATTAGGGAACATATTTCCCATTGGGTTACCAGCGACTAGATCATTATACTGAATACTGAAAATATGCTCTTTCATATTCCCAAGGCTTTCATCATGTATTTCATAGTAGGTATCAAAAAGTCCTATTTCACCTGGACTATCAATAATTTCCTTTGCCTTACTGGCTGCCAACTGATAATATTCACTGCCTTTATTTAGCGGATAACCGGCCATTGTCAAGTAAACTTTTGCCAGCAAACCCTTGGCCGCCGAAGTGGAAATTCGACCACTTGTATTCAACCAACCCAAATTAGCACTCTCTGCAAACTTTAGATCCTCAACAATTTGAGCATAAACATTCTCTTGAGTTTCTCGAATGGGAAAGAAGTTTTCAGAATTAGCTGTTTGTGGATTAAGCACCAAAGGCACATCGCCCCAAAGTCTTACTGCGTAGAAATATGCCCAAGCCCTAAAGAACCTTGCTTCTCCAAGAATTTTTGTTTTCTGTGCTTCGTCCATAGGAGAAATCCCTGGCACCTTATCCAATACCAAATTAGCTTGTGCAATCAATTGGTAAATGCCTCTCCACCAATTTTTAATATGCCCAGTATTACCATCCCAAGTGAGGGAATACAAGTTGTTCAAATCAGAGTTCTGAGCAGTTTCAGTAGTTGAGGTACCTGTAGGAGCTTCCAATAATTGCCAGTTGGAAGAAAAGATACCTGCACCATTTCCGTAAAACCTGGAATTATCATAAACTGAAGCAATTGCTGCCTCCGCGTGATCAGGAATGGTATAGAAACTCTCAGGAGTCAAGTTTGACGGATCTTCTTCATCCAAAAAACCTGAACAGCCACTGCCCATCACAAACAAACTGCCTAGAAGAACTGTATTTATATATTTTTTCATGGAAATTTTCATGGTGATTGTTTTTATTATGTTATTAATAAAATTAAAGCTGAATTTGCAGCCCCATCAAGAACACGGTAGGCTTAGGATATTCATGCCATTTCATACCTTGTGAGAAAACATTATTACTGTCATTTCCTCTGATGGGGGTGATTTCAGGATCACCAATCACTTCATCATCAACAATCAAGAAGAAGTTTTGGGTTGAAGCATATAGCCTTAGATTACTTAAGCGCAATCTGTTAACAAGTGATTTTTGGAAATTATAACCTACCACTAAGTTTCTTCCACGAATAAAGCTACCGTTCTGAACCCAATGTGAATCAACATTTGTTACATAACCTGCTCTAGTATCCCTAACCTGGGCGATCATTGTATTTTGATTTTCAGGTGTCCAAGCATTCAAAACAGTAGTATAACTGTTCGCCAAAGATTGACGGTCTTCACTAGAGTGAAGGTTCATGTCCATGATATCATTTCCATACATAAATTGAAGATCCAAGGTCATATCAAAATTCCCAAATCTAAAATTATTGATAAACGATCCCCAACCATCCGGGCTACCATTACCTATTATTTTTCTATCTGCATCTGTAATAGCCTTATCACCATTTACATCTTCATATTTGATATCACCAGGAAGAATGGTCAACCCATTTCTATAACTGGTATACTCTGCTGCTTCAGCAGCTTCATCTGTTCCCCATACACCTAATCTGGTCAATCCCCAGAAAGCACCAGCCGGTTCTCCTACTCGAATTATACTAGTTTCATTAGTAATTCCCGGTCCACCTACTCCAAATATATCTGCAGGTGTTGCCAAGGAAAGCACTTTATTTCTGTTGAATGAAATATTGAAATTGGTGCTCCAAGTAAAATTAGGTTTATCGATATTGATAGTATTTAGAGAAAGTTCTAAGCCTTTATTCTCCATGGATCCCACATTTCTTCTTATAGTTGCATAACCACTAGTTTGTGGCACTGGAGCATCCAAAAGCATATCGGTGGTTTTTCTGTAGTATATATCAGCTTCAAAAGAGACCCTACCTTTGTACAGTTCTATTTCCAAACCTAAATCATATTGACTGGTTTTTTCCCATTTCAAATCAGGGTTTGCCAAGCGGTTAATGCCCGTTCCTCCTACTCTTGAATCATTAAGGATAGCGGCATAACCTGAACCCAATAATGAAAGTGAAGAATATGGAGGGATTTCTGAGTTACCTGTAAGGCCATAACTTGTTCTAAGTTTAAGATTTGAAATCGTCTCGTTATCTTTCAAGAATTCCTCATCTGAAATTCTCCATGCCAAAGCAGCAGAGGGGAAAAATGCATATTTGTTATTATCACCGAACTTTGAAGAACCATCCATTCTACCAGTAAAGGTAAAAAGGTATTTGTTCATCAAGGTGTAATTGAACCTTCCAAAATAGGAATTCAATGCTTCTCTTCTGGCATTTGAGCCCACTCCAAGGTTATTACTTCCTGCTCCAATATTATTGTACTGAAAATAATCGGTAGCAAAAGTACGGGCTTCCATGCTCATATTAAAATCATTGGACTCCTGCCATGAAATCCCCAGCATCCCCGTGAAGGAGTGAATTTCTGAGAAGGTCTTCTTATAAGTAAGGTAATTTTCAAAAGACCAGAAAGTTTCTCTTGAATTGGCCAGCCAAGCTCTACCCTGAGAACCAATTTGGATTGTTCTGCCCTCATACCTATCTGTTTCTCTGGTGATCACATTAGAACCTAATACAGTTCTAAACTCCAAATCCTTGGCAAGATTTATATTGGCATAAACACTTCCCAATAGGGTCTGGGTATTCAAAATAAACTGCCTCTCCATTAAATTATGAACAGAACTCATTGTCCCCTCTGCATATGGATAGTCTCTGTTATCAGCATAAGTACCATCTTCATAATATACCGGTAGGAAAGGAAAATCCTCCACCATCCTTCTTGGCACCTGGTCACTATAGTCTACAATATTTTCTGACTGATAGTTATAACTAATGGATGTACCCACTGTCAGCCAATCTTTAACTTTTGTATCCACAGTAAGCCTACCAGAATACCTGGTCAAAAAGGAATTTTTATACAAGCCTTCATCATTTCTATAACCTAAAGAAAGAGAATAGGTAGTCCGATCACTACCCCCACTGAAATTCAGCTGGTGATTTTGGGAAAGTTTACTTTGGGTAGATTCCTTAATCCAGTCGGTATCATAATAAGGGTTACCATTGCTGTCAAACAATCTTGGGTCTGTCCTTTTTAATGCGGGGTTCAGATAAGCCCATTTGCCTGCAGCCCAACCTTCCGGATCAAATTTCGCCATATTTTCCCAAGCCAGCTGCTCCACTTCCATATACTGTTGTGTATTTAAGACTTCAGGCTTATTTGGCCCATAAGTATTTGTACTGAATTCAGCATTATAGGTGATTTTCCCCTCTCCAGATTTACCTTTTTTTGTGGTGATCAGAATAACTCCATTTGCACCTCTAGCTCCATAGATGGCTGTCGATGAAGCATCCTTGAGAACTTCGACAGAAACAATATCACTTGGGTTAATATAATCAATCGCATTACTTCTTTGGGCCTGGTTACCTACTGGCAACTGTACACCATCTACTACAAACAGGGGATTGTTAGATGAGTTGATTGAACTGAATCCCCGAACACGGATATTGGTTTTACCGCCAGGTCTACCGGAATTCACATTAACTTGAACACCAGGAATTCTACCAGCAATAGATTGATTAATGGAAGTAGCTGGCCTTTGCATCAATTCATCCCCAGAAACAGACCCCACAGAACCTGTCAAATCTGATCTTTTCTGAGTACCATACCCAACTACAACTACCTCATCTAAATCTGAAAGATTTTCTTTAAGAACTACCCTAAGCTCTCTCTGATTCCCTACCTCGATGATTTGATCCTCATAACCTATAAATGAAAAAACCAATACACCTCCATCTGGGACATCAAGAGAGAAATTACCATCTAAATCAGTCACAGTGCCTACTGTTGTCCCTTGAATAACTACAGTAACACCAGGTAATGGTTCTCCTTTTTGATCTACTACGACACCAGAAATCTCGGCTAGTACTTTTTTGCTTATTTTATCATCAAAAGAGGGCGTATCGGCCAATTGAACATCGATACTATTATTAACCTGCCTAAACCTCAACTGTGATTGCTGGGATACCTGAATCAATAAGCTTTCAACTGATCCTGAATTTTTATTGAGTACTAATTTTTCACTGGTGTTTATTTCTCTCCTATCATATAAAAAACTATAGGATGTCTGACTTTCAATGGTCGTAAAAAATTGATCCAACGTGATCGCTCTCTTTTCAACTTTTACCCAAACCTTATCTATCGGCTTGTATTGCCCATTAACACTAGTTGCAGAAACCAGATTGATGACCAATAGCTGAACAACAAATATATACAAGAAGTACCTTGACAACATATATATTGTCTTTTGTAAGTTTAATTTCATATTTTTGAAAGGTTTATTGAAAATTTCATTAAACATGGTCTTAAGGGGTAGCCTATTCCCCAATAGATTTATACCCCTTTCAGACCGCTAACAAGCGCCAACTGATTTTATCAGTTGGCATTTTTTAAGAGTCATTGATGTAATTCATGCTTTTTGTGGTTAAAATTTTAGGACTACGGTTCTATTATTAAATTGATAAGTAAAATCTTCAATATTGGCCATGCTTTTTAGGACATTTTCAAGCGTTTGATTTTCAAATTTCCCATTCAGTTGCCAGTCCTCTGCAGGACCTCTAACAATTTCAAAGTCCACTCCATACCATTTTTTTAGTTTTACAATCACCTCTTTGAATGAGTTATTATTAAAAATGAGCTTCCCCGATTTCCAACCTATTTCAGTCTCTAGGTCAAAAGTCATTATTTCAGTCTTTTTCGAATCCTTTTCATAATCTAAAGCCCATCCAGGCTTTAATAAATAAGAAAGACTATCATTTTGAGATTGAATAGAAACTTTACCTGTTAGCAAAGCTATTTTCACTTTGCCGGGAATCTCACCATTAATATTAAAGGACGTCCCTAAAGCTGTAGTCAATAGTCCATCTGTCAATACCTGAAATGGTTGTTCGGCATTTTCAGCTACTTCAAAAAAACCTTCTCCCTTTAATTCCACTAACCTCGCTGTGGAATCAAAACTTTCTGGATACCTCAGACTACTTCCAGAGTTTAGCCAAACAATGGTTTGATCAGGAAGTTTAAAACTTATCTTTTCTCCGTTATTTATTGACTTTATCAGCCACTTAGTCTTAATTGAAGCATTCTCACTAGACGTATCATAGCCAACGCTATAATAAAGGAACATAAGCAAAAAACCCATTGCTAATACAGCGGCTATTTTCACAAATTGCTTATTCCTAAACCAGTCATTCCTATCCCCTGCCTTTTTTATTTTTATATCAGATTCTTCGTATTCCCTAAGTAGGTTTGCAAAAATTTCCTCCTCAGCATCCGCTGAAGGTAGTTTAGAAGGAAATTGAAGCCCCAGGATCATTTCCCTAGCAAACATCACATCCTTTATTTTATCAGGATGCGCGTCCATCCACTTTTTCCAAAAAGCATCTAGATCTTTATTAGGATATTTTACCCACCTAATAAATTCTAAATCCTCTAAAAGCTCAGAAGCTTTGCTCATTTGATTAACTTTCTTTACTATGTAATGGCTGCAAACAGCAAAACAACGACAAAAAAATCACTTTTTTTTTAAATATTTTTAAATCAAAAAATCACACATGTATATTTTACCAAAATAAAGATCAACCATAACAACACAATTAATTAATAAAAGACTGTTTGAAGACCTACTGAGTCTCTAAGACATTTTAATGCTTTATAAATTAAATCTCTGGCTGATTTTGAATCGCAAAGATCCATTAATTCAGACACCTGCTGATAAGACATCCCTTCATAAAAAACGTAATAAACGGCCTCTCTCTTCCTTGGACTAAGCTTCCCTATAGCCTTATTTATTAACTTGACCTTTTCTAAATTGATTTGCTTATTAATAATCCTTTGCTCATGTGAAAAAGTAATTGAAAAACTTTCGGACATTACCAGATCTTCCCGCTGGCCTTCCCACTCTTTAAACTTCTTAAATATTTTTCTCTTTAGACACTTAAACAAATAAAACTTAATACAATCTGTATCACTTAATCCGTGAGAATTCTTTTTTAATTCAAGAAAAATGTCTTGGATAGCATCTTTTACCAAATCCTCATTATCCTTAAGTCTGACACCATAACTGTATAAGCTCTTAAAATACTTTTTATAAATGCTTAAAAACGCTTCATTACTTCCGTTTTTAAAAGCTCTCCATAACTCCAAGTCATTTTGATCGTCCTTCAGAATATTATTTGGACAAACATCCTGTAAATAAATAGAAATAGTACTATTCTGGTTACTTTTCATCAAGGGTTGGGTCTATCGTTATTTAAATAAAAGAATATTTCCACTCATTTAAAACCATCTTCCTTTAAATAAAGACTATTTTTTCATAAACCTTTTTAACCTACTTGGCTAAAACCATTTAGAATATAACCAATCACTAAAAAACACAACCAAATAAAAACATAATTTCTCTCTAAAAAGCACAAATAACTCTAATTAAAATAAATATAATCACAACAAAGATTGCCAAATTGAGATTAATTTTCGCTTAACTCATTCACAATATATTTGAGCTATTCAAAAAAATTTAGGCAAAAAAAACTATGAAATAATATTCCATAGCTTTAGTCAATTAACTATAAACCCAAAATAACCTGCTGTAGGAGAAGGACTCGAACCTCCACGGAGTAGTTAGGCAAAACACGAGCTCGATATTTGCTTTATCCCAGTTTCTCCACCCTCGAGACAGGAGGGCTTGTCTGCCAATTTCAACATCCTACAGTATCTAGAGACCTTTTATCTCTTCCTTATGATACAAAGGTAATGCACTGACTCACATATTCAAAATAATTCAATTATTAAATTAAAAATTTACACAAAAAACAACAAAACTATTTAAATGTTACAAAATCAATAATTCAATATTTTATTCCGATATTATTATTGACAAAATTTTAATTGGTATCAATATAAAAAGGCTGATTACTCAGCCTTTTTATTCATAACCTAGCGTTTTCATCATATCTTCACTTGTTTGCTCTTCAGCGAAAAGCCTATGAGTGATACTTCCATCAGTATCTCGATCTATCAATACATGTTTTGGCGCAGGAATCAAACAATGTTGTATACCTCCATAGCCTCCTAATGATTCCTGATAAGCTCCGGTATGAAAAAAACCTATATATTGAGGTTTTTTAACAGTTTTTTTCGGCAAATAGATATTGTATTGGTGGGCTTCCGAATTATAATAATCCATACTGTCACAGGTCAAGCCACCTAAATTAATATTATGGTATTCTTCATTCCAATTATTCACCGCCAGCATGATATATTTTTGGTTCAAACCCCAGCTATCTGGCAATTGGGTAATAAACGAACCATCGATCATATACCAAAGTTCTTTATCATTCTGGAGTTTTTCTTCCAGAATAGAATACAACACAGCTCCACTCTCCCCTACTGTATAGCTACCAAATTCCGTAAATATATTTGGCTCAACAGTATTATTTTTGGCACACATCCACTTTATGTTCTTGATGATCTGATCTGCCATGTACTGGTAATCATAATCAAAAAACACATTAGTCTTAATAGGCCAACCACCTCCGATATCCATTGTATCCAATTCTGGACAGATGGCTTTCAGATCAACATATTTCTGAATGAACCTTGTCAGCTCAGACCAATAATAAGCCGTATCGCGGATGCCAGAATTAATAAAGAAGTGGAGCATTTTCAAACTAACATTAGGATTATCTTTGATTTTCTTTTCATATAGATCAATGATATCCTTATACCTAACCCCTAACCTGGATGTATAAAAACCAAATTTCGGTTCCTCATCTGCTGCAATTCTAATTCCCACCTTAAAAGGAACTTTAACATGTTCCAAATAATAATCTATTTCAGAAAGGTTATCCAATACAGGTATACAGTTTACAAAACCATCATTTAATAAGCCTGTGATATACTCCTTGTATAGTTCCCTTTTGAATCCATTACAAACGATATGGGTTTCCTTGGTGATTTTTCCTTTTTCATATAGACTTCTCACCAATGGAATATCAAAGGTCGATGAAGTTTCTATATGAATATCATTTTTGAGAGCCTCATCTAGCACAAAACTAAAATGTGAAGACTTGGTACAGTAACAATAAGTATACTTTCCATGATAATCATGAGCTTGCATAGCATTGCTAAAATAGGTCTTAGCATTCTGAATACTCTCACTGATCTTTGGAAGATAGGTCAATTTCAATGGTGTCCCATAGGTCTCGATGATTTCCATGAGATCCACTCCATTAAATAAAAGTTGATTATCCTCCACCTTAAATTCTTTGGTGGGAAAATCAAATGTCTGCTGAATTAAATCAATGTATTTGTTCATTGAGCATTAATATAGTTAATGACTTATAGACCCGAAAATTGCATTAATAAAAATTTAAATCAAATGGATTTTTTCATTTCCCCTGAAATACAAGCTACTAAAAACCATATCCATGTCCACCCCATCTCCACCAGTTCCCAACCTCCAAAAATTAGCCATGGCATAAAACAAAAAAAAATAGTTCAAAGGATTAAAAAACTCAAACTGATCCTGAATTCCCCATTATGTGGAAGAGAGATACACAACGCCAAATCACCAATTTCAAAGCCTCACACTCCAGAATAATACAATTATTCTACAAAAAAACACCATTTAACACCACTATAACCAATAAATAAAAAAATGGAACTGTAATTGTAAAATCGAGCTAAAAAAACAAGCCGCTCATGAAAGAAAAGCTCAATGAAGTTTAATTCTCGCATATACTATTGTAGAATCCCCACTAGCAAAAAGCCCAAACAAAAGTAAAAATGGGGTAAAGTGTAGAGAGTTTCCACATTTACCAACCTACATCATGCCCTTTTCCACCTAAACAAGTGAAAAACAACAGTTGGAACCAATATTGTAATCAAAACTACAGCATTAAAAAGTAATTCATTAAAACCGAAAATTTCATTCATTATATTATGAATCGTAACATACTTAAAACATTTAAAACCTGGGTAATCCTACCTGCCATTGTCTTAACTTCTGGATTTTGCATTTCATGTAACACGGAAGGCAAAGAAATAGAGGATGAAGTACTTTCCCTCTCTGTACTCCCTTTAGAAAAGGATACAGCAATGGTAAACTTCGAATACCTTGGTTCCATTGAGGGCAAAGTAAATGTGGAAATCCGTCCTCAAATCGAGGGGTTATTAGACCAAATCCATGTTGATGAAGGTGATTATGTAGAGAAAGGCCAGTTACTTTTTACAGTAAATGCAAGTCCTTATATGGAAAGCCTTAAAAATGCCCATGCAGCAGTTGAGGTTGAAGAAGCCAAGTTAGAGAATGCAAAGATAGAACTGGAAAGGCTAAAACCATTGGTGGACCATGATGTTATCTCAGAGGTCCAGTTAAGAACGGCTCAGTCTGACCTAGAAGTAGCTAAAGCATCTTTAGCCCAGTCAAAAGCGCTTGAGGCTACTTCCAGACTTAATGTTGGCTTTACAAAAATAAAAGCGCCAGTAAGTGGGTATATCGGAAGAATTCCTAAAAGAGTCGGCAACCTTGTCACCAAAAATGACACACAACCTGTCACCAACCTTTCTGACATTAGTGAAGTATATGTATACTTTTCTATGAGTGAGTCCAATTACTTAAAATATAAAAGAATGCGCGCTGACAGCACCTCTGATTATTATTTAAAACCAGAGGTAAAATTGATACTGGCAGATGGCAGCACTTATGAACACAAAGGGCAGATTGATGCTGATGGCGGTGAAATTGACCCTTCTACGGGCACCATCACCATGCGTGCAAGCTTCAAAAACCCCGACAGACTGGTGAGAAGCGGTAACACTGGAAAAATCATCCTTGAACAAGTTCATTCTGATGTATTTTTGATTCCACAAAAAGCCACTTATCAAGTTCAGAATAAAACTTTTGTTTATCTACTTCAGGATGACAATACAGTAAAAATGAAGGAAATCTTCCCAAATGGAAAATCCGGCAAAAACTTTATTGTCAAAGGAAATGGACTGACCGAAGACCAAACTATTGTACTATCAGGTATCAGCAAAATCAGTAATGGTATGAAAATCCATCCTGAGCGTGACAATAGGCTAGCCAAAAAATAAATTACTCGGCAGCATATTCATTCCTCTTATTTAACCAAGAATAAAGCTAAATGATAAAATACATCATCGACAGGCCGATTTTTGCCTCAGTAATTTCAATTTTAATTGTATTGACAGGGGTAATTGGCCTTTTGAGATTACCAGTTGCCCGCTTTCCGGACATAGCCCCTCCCAGCGTTAGAGTAGGCGTTTATTATCCTGGAAGTAACGCAGAAACATTGGCCACTTCTGTAATGACTCCATTAGAAGAAGCTATCAATGGCGTTGAAAACATGACCTATATCCGTTCAAAATCCACCAACTCTGGACGGGGAAGCATCAATATTTATTTCAAGCCAGGAACTGATCCAGATATGGCAACGGTAAACGTCCAAAACAGGGTTTCAGCAGTTACTGGAGACCTTCCTCCTGAAGTAGTAAAGGAAGGCCTCTCTGTATTAAAACGGCTTACGGGTAATATCATGACCATCAATATATTTGCTGAAGATGAAGACAGTCCATATGACGAAACTTTTATACAAGGCTTTTCCAGAATTGATGTTAAGAGAGAACTCTTAAGAGTGGAAGGAGTTGCCCAAGCTTCTTTTGTTGGGAGAAGAAATTACTCCATGAGAATATGGTTAAACCCAGAAAAACTGGCCCTTTATGGTTTGGTCCCACAAGATGTCATCAGTCAGATCAATGACCAAAACTTTGAGGCGGCCCCTGGAAAGTTTGGAGAGACCTCTGAAGAAGTTTTTGAGACAGTAATTAAACACAAAGGAAGGTTTAATACCCCTGAGCAGTATGAAAACATTGTCATCAAATCCAATAAGGACGGTTCCATCCTTTATCTAAGGGATATTGCAAGAATTGAACTGGGGGCCACCAATCTGGCCAGTGACAATACCGTTGATGGCAGACCCGCGGCCACCATCAATATCACACAAACTAACGACTCTAATGCCAAAGAAATAGATGAAGAGATCAGAAAGGTTATGGAGCGTATCTCCAAAAACTTCCCTGAAGGCATCACCTACAATATTTCCTATTCCGTAAGGAACCAGATAGATGAATCCATGGATCAGGTTGTCCACACGATTGTTGAAGCATTTATCTTGGTATTTATTGTGGTATTCATCTTCTTACAAGACTTTAGATCCACTATTATTCCGGCCATTGCCATTCCTGTTTCTCTTATCGGCACTTTCTTCTTCTTACAACTCTTGGGTTTTTCAATTAATGTATTGACCATGTTTGCTATGGTTTTATCCATAGGAATTGTAGTGGATGATGCTATAGTAGTAGTCGAAGCAGTACACCATAAATTAACTCATGACCGAATGCCACCCAAAAAGGCAACCATTTCGGCCATGAAGGAAATTTCTTCCGCCATTATTTCTATTACCATCGTGATGGCAGCGGTATTTGTTCCTGTTGGTT
Organism: Echinicola salinicaeni; assembly: GCF_014280965.1. Lineage (GTDB taxonomy): Bacteria > Bacteroidota > Bacteroidia > Cytophagales > Cyclobacteriaceae > Echinicola > Echinicola salinicaeni. Next base: position 325,962 of record NZ_JACODZ010000004.1, on the reverse strand, counting down.
TCTTAGAGGGACCCGTCGGAATGTTCTACAGACAATTTGCCTTCACTTTAATATTTGCCATCTTAATCTCTGCAGTCAACGCACTTACCTTGAGCCCAGTGCTATGTGCCCTAATTCTAAAACCCGAAAAAGAGGTTGAAGACGAAGGTTTATCCAAAGTAAAAAGGGTACAAAAAAGAGTATTCACCGCATTTGAGACAGGCTTTGAATCCTTCACACATAGGTATGTAAAAATTGTAAAGTGGTTTCTGGAGAAAAGAACGGTAGCCATTTCAGGCCTGTTGCTGATATTGGCTTTGACAGTATTATTATTCAAAAATACCCCTAGTGCCTTTATTCCATCTGAGGATGACAGTTTCTTGACCTATTCCTTGGTGATGCCTCCTGGCTCGTCTTTACATAGAACTAGACAGCCATTACAGCAGGCAGATTCCATCCTTAGAAACCACCCATCAGTATTAACTGTAAATAGTGTTTCGGGTTTCAACGTGATTGAAAATGCACGAAGCCCTTCTTTTGCCATGGGATATATTTCCTTAAAGCCTAAATCCGAACGTGGAGCAGTAAAAGATCTGGATGCGCTCAAAGTTGATCTGATGAATAAAATGAGAGACATCGATGAGGCAAAAATCAATGTATTTTCCAGACCGACCGTCCAAGGATTTGGTGAATTCAATGGGCTTGAAATGGTTATTCAGGATAGACTTGGGGAAAGCTTCACTGAATTTAGCGCTACAGCAGATGAATTTATCAAAAAGCTTGTAGCAGCCCCTGAAATAGAAGACGCATTTACCAGCTTTAATGCCAATTACCCACAATATGAGGTAGAAATTGACTATGTAAAGGCCAAAAGCATGGGGGTAGAAGTTCAGGACATGATGCGCTCCATCCAAAGTTATTTTGGCAGGGTGCAATCTGGTGACTTCAACAAATTTGGCAGACAGTATAGGGTTTATATGCAGGCAGATGTTGCCTACCGTGAAGACCTAAAATCCATGGACGCTATTTTCGTGAGAAACAATAAAGGAGAAATGGTCCCTGTAAACACCTTGATCACTCTCAAAAGGGTATATGGACCGGAAATTGTAAACCGATACAACCTATTTAACTCCATCACAATCAATGCTACTCCAGCTGAAGGTTATAGTTCTGGAGATGCCATGGATGCTATAGAAAAACTTGCTGAAACTGAACTTTCAACCAACTACAGCTACGAGTGGACCGGTATGAGTTTGGAAGAAAAAAGCTCCGGAGTACAAACTGCAGTGATATTCATTCTCAGCTTAGTATTCGTTTACTTCTTACTTGCTGCACAATATGAGAGCTATTTCCTCCCATTTGCGGTATTACTTTCTTTACCCTGCGGTCTCTTGGGTGTATTTATTGCTATCAATTTGGCCGGAATAAACAATAATATCTACGTACAGGTAAGTTTGATCATGCTCATAGGTCTATTGGCAAAAAACGCCATACTGATCGTTGAGTTCGCCAATCAAAAACGAAAAGAGGGCTATTCTATCTTTGAGGCAGCCTTGGAAGCTGCTCGATTAAGGATCAGACCTATCATCATGACTTCCTTTGCATTTATTGCAGGCTTGATTCCTTTGATGTGGACAGAAGGCGCTTCAGCAGTTGGAAATGAATCGGTGAGTGTAGGCGCGGCCGGAGGCATGTTTGCCGGAATGGTCCTAGGGATATTTATCATCCCAAGTTTATATATGATCTTCCAAATCATCCATGAAAAAGTAAGTGGAAAAGTAAAGCAGCTTGAACCAGCTACAGCTTAATTATGAGATATACACTAAATAAATATAAACCTGGTCCTTTAACATCCCTAGCGATTCTTGCTTTTGGCATTTTGATCCTGACAGGATGTAAAGCAGGTAAAAATTATGTCAAACCCGACCTAAACCTACCTGCTACATTTAGACATACAGATGCGATCCAAATAGATTCCGCAACTACGAGAAATGAAGTAAAAAACATCGGAGAATTGACTTGGGAGGAATTCTTTGAAGACAGTATCCTGGTCAAGCTGATCAATAAGGGAATGCAAAATAACCTTGGCTTACAGCAAGCAAATGGTCAAATGAAAATAGCAGAGGAATACCTTAAAAAATCCAAAGCCAATTTCTTTCCCGAAATCGCCGTAGGCCCAAGTCATGAATCTCGAAGATTCTCTGATAAATCCTATGCTAGACCTAACAACAAACATTATGAAGGAGTAGAAAATCCTCCTTCACAATGGTTCTTGGAGCGTTCAAGAAATATGTTTGCCATGCAGTCTAGCTGGGAAATAGACCTATGGGGAAAATTTCGAAGAGAAAAGGAATCCAGTCTGGCCAAATTGGTTCAACAGGAGTCCTTCCAAAAAGCAGTAAAGACTGACCTTACTGCCGAAATAGCCACAGCATATTATAAACTGATGATGCTTAAGGAACAATTGGATGTAGCAGAATTCAACCTTAGACTAAATGACTCCACCTTGAGTATCGTAGAGCTCCAGTACGCCTCAGGCATGGTTTCTTCATTGGCCATCACACAAACAGAATCACAAAAACTGATTTCCGCCTCTCTTGTGCCGCAGATTGAAAAACAAATTGCTATCCAGGAAAACAACCTAAGTCAGCTATTGGGAGAATATCCGGGCGAGAAATTTCTGGTAAAAAGGGACTTGGCAGACATCCAGCTATTAAGTGAAATTGCAGTAGGCGTACCCATGGAATTAGTCAGAAATAGGCCTGATGTGATTGCTTCAGAAATGAACCTTGTATCGGCAAATGCTGATGTGGGCATTGCCCAAGCCATGCGCTACCCCTCTTTGAGAATCGGGGCAGATGTAGGTTTTGACGCCCTAAATCCAGGAGACATTTTCAATCCTACAGCTTTATTCGGTAGGTTTGTAGGCTCATTGACCCAACCTGTTTTTCAAAATCGAAAACTTAAGACCAATTACAAAGTATCACTGATCGAAAGAGACAATGCTGAATTGGCTTTTAGAGAAGAAGTAATCGGAGCTGTCACAGAGATCTCCAACAAACTGATCAGCATTCAAAAGGCTGAAGAAGAATATAACATAGCCAAAGAAAGGTTAAAAAACTCTAGAAGAGCAGTAAGGGACTCCTATTTATTGTTTAGCAGCGGCTATGCCAATTACCTGGAAGTCATCAACGCCCAGAGCAATGCCTTAGAAACTGAACTCTATATGGTAGATGTAAAAATGCAATTATTGATTGCTAATATAGAACTCTACCGAAGTTTGGGTGGTGGCTGGAAATAAAATCATTAACTCAAAAGTTTATCTAAACCAACTAAACGCCCTAAGATCTTGATTGGTCTTGGGGCTTTTTAATATACTATTTTGATACACATTTAAATTTGTGAGAAAATCTCAAAACAAAAAATGCCCTGCTCATTCAAGCAGGGCATTCTGTATGGTTATTAGTAATGGTCTATTATTATATTATAAGCTCAATTCATTGAGCAACAATTTTTCTTCAAGTCGGTGTTTTTCTTGATTTACAAGCACTTTTCTCAACACTTTCTTGAACCTGATTTCTTCATTCACAATTCTAAATACCTTTTCTAGATATTCTTTGGCTACTGACTCATTGTTTTTATAGAACTTCAAAGAAAAGCTTCTTTTCTCATGAACATTCTCCAAAAACACTTCCTTAGGTTGCCCTGCCAAAACAATTCCTCTGAACAATGCATAGTGATCAGCCAATTCAGCATCTAAGCTGAAGTAGACTACCTGAAAGCTCTTATTGGAATTTTTAAAGTTAGCGAAGTCAAAAGCCCCCTTTCCTTCCACTTTAACTGCATCATGCTGCTGTAACCAATCATAAACATTAATATTAGATCGGTCTTGCACATTATTTCTTATTACAGATTTAAAGCTAAAGGTATTTTGATTAAGTACTGAAGTATTATAGTTAGAAGCTGTAGCTGTCATGTTTTTTCTATTTTGATATTATTAGTTGTTTGATTTTGCCTATGTCGATAAAATACTATCAACAACAGTGGCAACTTAGCTTACCTGGTAAATAGTCCTGCATTCGCTGTGTTCCCATCTTTCTTTTAATTTATAGGTCCTTTAATTGATTTAGGCAGGATTTAGCACCTTTTCTCTCCGCCTTCATGAAGGTTCGAGAGGGATAGGTTGCTATAGGTTCTCAGAGCCTGTTCTCTCCCCTATTCTTTATAAATTAGCTACTTACCTTAGCGGCTTTTCACTAATAACTTTTCCAAAGGTAAAACATTTTTTTTAATTTACTAATTTCCCTATAGATTTTGTAGGGTTTTATTTTTACCCTAACCATTTCCTGCACTAATATTCAGGCATCAAAACCTAATCCAGACTATTACTACTCCCCCCTTTTACTGATTATCGGCCCAATACATTTGTTTAAGCGCCTCTATTTTCCATCTCTTCAAGTGTAATAAAATATCTAGCTCAGTTCAAAATAAAATAAACAGCAGCTATTTGATCCAACAATTTAATTCCAGCTTGTCCTAGTTAGAAATAATAGAATAGCGATTTTAAAGGCACTTCCTATTTATGCACATTTTTAACTACTTTTGTGGGAATCATTTTACATCCGCTTTTGATGTGGATATACAACCCAAATAAACCAGAGAAAGAAAAGGTAATGAGAAATATTGAACTTGTAGAAGTAAGGTCAGAATTGGCAGCAGGCACCCGTGGAGCTAGCCTTGGAATAGATGCGCTAAAAATCGCCAGCTTGGACAAAAAGTCAAACTTTTTCACCAAGTTTGACCCGATCAGCGTACCTGATGCCAATAATTATTTATGGAGAGACAATATCTATCCAAATGCAAAATATATCGACGGCGTCTATGAGGTGATCAATAATGTCCATGATACCATAAAGGCCCTAAGATTGGAAAAAAAGTTTCCCATCATATTGGCTGGAGACCATTCAACTGCTGCAGGAAGTATCATGGGGATAAAATCTGCAGCCCCTGAAAAAAGACTAGGGGTAATTTGGATTGATGCCCATGCTGATATTCACAGCCCTTACACAAGTCCTTCTGGAAACATGCATGGAATGCCATTGGGCATGTGTCTTCAGGAAGACAATCTAGAAAACAGAGTCAAGTCACCATTAGAAGAAGAAATTCAGTATTGGGAGAAACTCAAAAAAGTAGGGGGTGATTTTCCAAAGATCAAAGCAGAGGATATCGTTTATATTTCTGTAAGGGACACTGAGGAACCTGAAAATGCTTTGATCAAAAAGCATGGAATTAAAAACTTCACTACCAAAGAAGTGAGAACAAAGGGAATATCAGAAGTTGCTCAAGAGGCCTTGACCCTATTAAAAGACTGCGATCAAATTTACATTTCCTTTGATGTAGATAGTATGGATAGCAATATTTCCAAAGGAACTGGTACTCCGGTACCGGATGGTTTAAGCGTAGATGAAGCCATCCATTTAAATGAAGAATTGATAAAAGATAAAAGAGTTTGCTGTTGGGAAATCGTAGAAGTTAACCCAACCTTGGACTCGGAAAATGTCATGGCTGAAAATGCCTTTGATGTTTTGGAGTCCATGACCTATTCATTGGTAAGCAACTTTTAAGTATAAATTTAAAATAAGAATGACCATTCAGAAACAAATTCTCCAGGCCATAAGTCAAGCATTTGCTGCCACTTTCGATCATCAGGTGGATGCTGAATCAATTGCATTACAGCCAACCCGTAAAGAATTTGAAGGGAATTACACCTTTGTGATGTTTCCCTTCTTGAAATTCACCAGGATGAAACCAGAAGAAAGTGGGGAAAAAATCGGGCAATATTTAGTGGAGAACTGTGAAGTAGTTAGTGCCTATAATGTGGTAAAAGGTTTTTTGAATATTTCTGTTAACGAGGAGTCATGGCTTGAGGTATTTCAGAAATTATATAAAAATGAAAACCTCGGACAGCTTCCTGCAAAGGGCGAAAAGGTCATGGTGGAATTTAGCTCTCCCAATACCAATAAACCTCTCCACCTTGGTCATTTGAGAAATAATTTCTTAGGCTTTTCAATTTCTGAAATTCTTTCTGCCAACGGTTATGAAGTCATCAAAGCTAACTTGGTCAATGACCGGGGAATCCATATCTGTAAATCCATGGTGGCCTACCTACACTTTGGTGATGGTGAAACCCCTGAAACTGGAGGATTGAAAGGAGATCATCTCGCCGGAAAGTATTACGTCCTTTTTGACAAAGCCTATAAGAAAGAAATTCAAGCGCTCATGGAAAAGGGTCAAACAGAAGAAGAAGCTAAAAAACAGGCTCCTTTAATGCTTGAAGCCCAAGAAATGCTCAGAAAATGGGAAGCTGGAGATGAAGCTACGGTAACGCTATGGAAAACCATGAACAGTTGGGTTTACGAAGGCTTTGATGCTACCTACAAAAAAATGGGCGTAAGTTTTGATCAATACTATTATGAATCGGACACTTATTTATTAGGCAAGGACATCGTTGAAGAAGGACTTGAAAAAGGCGTTTTCTTCAAAAAAGAAAATGGCTCTATATGGGCCGACCTCACCGACGAAGGACTAGACGAAAAATTGGTACTTAGAGGCGACGGCACTTCTGTATATATTACCCAAGATATGGGAACTGCAGACCTGAAATACGATGATTATAAAATCAACAAATCAGTTTATGTAGTTGGAAACGAGCAGGATTACCACTTTGATGTGCTCTTTAAGATCATGAAAAAACTGGGTAGACCTTATGGGGAAGGCCTTTATCACCTCTCCTATGGAATGGTAGACCTGCCAACAGGCAAGATGAAATCAAGGGAAGGTACAGTGGTAGATGCTGATGATCTGATCCAGGAGATGATAGATACTGCAGCCAGTCATACCAAAGAACTGGGCAAAATTGAAGGCTTCACGGATGAACAAGCTGAAGAGCTTTATGAAATGCTTGGACTTGGGGCCCTGAAATATTTCCTATTAAAGGTAGACCCTAAAAAACGCATGCTTTTCAACCCCCAGGAATCCATTGAATTCCAAGGCAACACAGGGCCATTTATACAGTATTCTCACGCAAGAATAGCTGCCATTCTTAGAAAAGCCGATCAAATTGAACTTTCTTATCAATCTGAAGCTTTTGAAGGTTTAGGACAGGTTGAAAAAGCAGAAAAAGAATTGATTATCCTGCTAAATGATTTTGAGAAAAAATTAGGGCAAGCAGCTGAGGAATTTTCACCGGCCATCTTGGCCCAATACTTATTTGATTTAGCCAAGGAATACAATCGCTTTTATGCAGAACTTCCTATCTTTAGTGAATCGGACGAGAAAGTACGTAGCTTTAGGGTAGCCTTAAGTGCCCAAGTTGCGAAAACTTTAAGCGCCGGAATGAAGTTATTAGGTATAAAAGTTCCAGAAAGAATGTAATTATGAAAAATTTGATATTGATGGTAGCTGTAGTGGCGTTATTTGCCTGCAGCGCTAAATCAGAAAACACCGAATCAGCTAAAGCTTTGACAGATAACAAAGAACAGGCAACGGAAAAATCCTTTTATGATTTCTCCATGACTACCCTAGACGGGGAAAAAGTAGATTTTAGCCAGTATAAAGGCAAAAAGGTTTTGGTAGTCAATGTAGCCTCAAAATGTGGTTATACCCCTCAATACGAGGATTTACAAAAACTAAATGAAGAATATGGTGATCAAGTGGTCATCCTTGGTTTTCCTGCCAATAACTTCGGAGGACAGGAACCTGGCACCAATGAGGACATCAAAAAGTTTTGCACTTCAAACTATGGAGTAACTTTTACCATGTTTGAGAAAATTTCAGTAAAAGGTGTGGACAAGCATCCCCTTTACAGATGGTTATCAGACAAGTCCCTCAATGGCTGGAACGATCAAGAACCTACCTGGAACTTCTGCAAATATTTCATCAATGAAAATGGAGAATTGAAACAATTCTTCCAATCCAAAGTCACTCCTATGGATGATGAAATCATCAAACTTATCGAAGCCTAATCAAATCCATTCTTCAGGTGCTTCATTGGACATGAAGCACCTGTATTAATTCCGCCCTGCCACCGTGGACAATAATTTATCCAGTAAGAAGCAAGCATGGCTACATGCCATCAGATTACGAACCCTACCTTTGGCCTTAGCCAGTATTTTAATGGCCAGCTTTATCGCTTGGTCCCATGAATTGTTCAAATGGGATGTTTTTATATTAGCAGCACTGACCACCACACTCCTCCAAATCCTATCGAATTTGGCCAATGATTATGGCGACAGTATTCATGGAGCCGACAGTGATGACCGAGAAGGTCCCATCAGAGCGGTACAATCAGGCATTATCCAACCAAAAGAGATGAAAAAAGCCATGATCCTTTTTGGTGCATTGAGCTTTATTTGTGGCCTGGGTCTCCTTTATGTATCACTGGATAGCTGGGTGATTTTCTTTACATTTATTGGCATAGGCTTTCTTTCCATTTTCGCAGCAGTAAACTATACCTCTGGTACTAATCCTTATGGCTATATGGGACTGGGAGATATCTCTGTATTCTTATTCTTTGGCTTAGTAGGCGTGCTGGGGACCTATTTTCTGCACACCATGAGCTTTTCAAAATCCTTGCTCCTTCCTGCTATTTCGCTTGGATTTTTCAGCACCTCAGTATTAAACATCAATAATATTAGAGATATTACCTCTGATCAATTGGCAGGAAAAAAATCCATCCCAGTGAGAATAGGTAGAAAAGCTGCTGTAAGATATAATTGGACATTGATCATTTTAGGCAATCTTTCCCTGATACTATTTTCAATCTTAGAAGAAAACTATGGAGGTTTATTGGCACTTTCGGTAAGTCCATTGATGATCAATATTGCCTATAATGTAGGCAAAAAGACCCAATCCAAAGACTTGGATCCTTATCTCAAAAAAATGGCCATTTCTACTCTATTCTGGGTTTTGGCATTTGGAATAGGCTTGGTAGTTTTCTCTTAATCAAGTCTACTATTTGTGATTTGTTGTTATGGAATAATATTGGCTTAGAAATACAATATTATCTACTAAATTTTTGTATTTTATTGTTTTAAAAGCCAATAACCATAAAAAATTCACCATGAAAACCATTTTAGTTCCATTTGATTTTTCCGAAGAGGCAGAAAATGCCTTTGCCTTTGCCAAAGAACTGGCCACAATCACCCAAGCACATCTGAAGTTGCTTCACGTAATTGAAATTCCCACTGCCCAAAACTTTAATACGACAGGGGAAGTAGGTCTTGGTGGCGATGACATTAATAATATATTTGTCATCGAATTGGTTGAAAAAAGGAAAAAACAAATCAAAGCTATTGAGGAGGAAAGCAAGGACAAAGCCTATAAGTTCTCCACAAAATTGACATTTGGCAACCCATATGCAGGCATTTCAAATGAAGTGGCTGAAATAAAAGCTGACCTCATCATTATGGGGTCCAAAGGATCTAGTGGACTGGAGGAATTGCTCATTGGTTCCAATACTGAAAAGGTAGTAAGACATGCTACCTGTCCAGTTATAACCATAAAGGGAGCAATAAGTCCAAAAAGTATCAAAAGCATTATATTTGCCAGTGACTTTACCAAGGAAAACGAGGCCATTATACCTCATTTGAAAAAGCTCCAAGCTAATGTCCATGCTCAATTGCATCTGGTAAAAATCAACACGCCTAACTCTTTTGAAAGCAGCAGGGAAAGCTTCTCAAAAATCAAAAGCTTTGTTGATAAGCACAAGCTGGATGATGTCAAAGTTGAAATTTACAATAGTGACTCAGAAGAGGATGGAATTATCCAATATGCAGAAGACAATAATATAGACATGATTGCGATGGCTACTCACGGTAGAACAGGTTTTATGCACCTATTGAGTGGTAGTATCGCTGAAGATGTCGTCAACCACTCCAAACGACCAGTTTGGACGATGAAAATCAAAAAATAAACTATGGGGAGAAAGAAAAACAACGATTGGAAAAAAAGAGATGGGGTAGTATACTCTACCAGTGATGATTTTGAATACAATGATTTAGAGCAGGAAGACGAAGCTACCCTCCCACCACAGCAACAGAACCTCAAGGTAATGCTGGACAAAAAAGCTCGAGGCGGTAAGCAAGTAACCCTAGTTGCTGGTTTTATAGGAACAGATGAGGATCTTAAAGACCTCGGCAAGTTGCTCAAAAACAAATGTGGTGTAGGTGGAAGTGCCAAAGAGGGCGAAATACTTATCCAAGGTGACCACAGAGACAAAGTGCTGGAAATACTCAAACAAAACGATTATAAAGCCAAAAAATCAGGTGGCTAAAAAGAAAAAGGAGTGGTTCACCAAACCACTCCTTTATTAAGATTAAAAAATTGAACCACAAACTAAATTCAAAACACTTTTCAATATGCTGAATCAATTATCTTGATGCATTTAACCAACTTACGAGTAATCAACAGCTTTTGGATTTCAGCAAAAAACTTTTTCTCATTCCATTTTTATTATTTATAAAGATTTTAAATAAACAGATATTTAATCCCTCATAAATCCAAACCAAAAACACCCTGCGTACATAATGCCAGAACCAAAAAACATTTGAAAAAGAATCTCTACTGGATTCTGATCAAAACAACTAGGCACTATGATTCAATTCAGACTTTTAAGCTTATCCCATCAAAAAACTGATATCACGATCAGGGAAAGGTTTGCCTTGAATACCACAGACATCAAGGAGCTATTGACGCTTTTCAAATCAAATTCAAAAATCACTGAATGTTATATTCTTTCCACCTGTAACAGAACAGAAATCCTTTATGTGGCTGAAGAAGACTGTAATCATGAAATCTTGTCCACTTTGTGCAAAATCAAAAACCAAGATTTAACATTGGCACGAGAGATTTTTAATCCACTTTCAAATGAAGAAAAAGCACTTCATTATCTTTTTAGGGTTTCAAGTGGTCTGGAATCTCAAATATTAGGTGATGCACAAATAATATCTCAATACAAATCAGCTTACAGTCTGGCCAAGGAATGTGACACAGCGGGAACCTTTATACATAGATTAATGCATGTGATTTTTTCCGCCAATAAGCACATCGCTAATCAAACAAGCTTCCGTTCTGGCATCAGCTCGGCACCATATGCTGCCGTTGATATGATTTCAGAATACCAGAATATGCTTAAGTCTCCAAAAGTTGCAATAATAGGCTTTGGTGATATGGGCCAGAACGTATGTCGTCATTTAATTTCTCAAGGCTGTACCGATCTGACGGTCATCAACCGTTCCCAAGAAAAGCTCTTTCGCTTCAACCATAAAAACAAAACCAATATTCAATATATCCCTATCGAAGAGATCAATAAAACCGTTGATAAATACGACATCATTATTTCTACCCCAAGTGTCCAGGCCCCTATATTGCATGGCTATCACTTTAAAAACGTAACTAATTTATTCAAGGTAATGGTCGATATTTCCATACCTAGAAGTATAGCTCCAGAAGTCGGGAAGATCCCTGGAATAGTACTTTATGATATGGATGACATCAGTCAGGTAACCAAAGGGACCCTTGCACAAAAAAAGGCTTGTATTAGTGCAGTAGAAGAAATATTAAACGATCATCTCGCTGAATTTCTCCACTGGAAGCAAGACAATAAAAATCTACAAGTCATCCGAAATATGAAAACAGCACTCCAAACGATGAAATTGGAGGAGTTGGATCGATTTCAGAAACAAGGCCAATTAGAAGAAATAGAAAATTATGAGCAGATCATGGATGCCATGATTCAAAAAATCATCAAGAAAACAGTAATAACCATGAAATCCTTAAAAGATGACAAAGAAAAACATCTTTACAATTCCATGATAACACAGACATTTCTTTAAGGATTTGTTAATTTTCATCAAAAAACATTTCGTTTTTTTGGATAACAACGATAGCTGTTTAATTTTGTAACCAAATCATGAACAGCATCAACAAACATATCTCCATCCGCTCATTTTTTGCAGTACAACATACTGTTACTGTTCATCATTTCCATCATTCCTCCTAAGGAGGAATATTATATACATATCGCCCCAGTGGCTGTGCGATAACTGTTTGTGCGGCCCGATTGATTCAGAGAATTTCTAAAAAGAACTATTCATATTCGTATCTTTATTTCATGGAAAATATTATTCGCATAGCCGTACAAAAAAGCGGTCGATTAAGTGAAGACTCCTTACGCCTCATCAAAGAATGTGGCATTAAATTTTATAATGGCACTGGAAAACTAAAATCCACTTCCACCAATTTCCCAATTGAATTCCTTTATTTAAGGGATGATGATATCCCTGGTTATGTAGCCGATGGTGTTGCAGACTTAGGGATTGTTGGTGAAAATGAATTGGTGGAAAAGGACAAAAGTGTAGATGTGCTTAAAAAGCTAGGATTTTCTAAATGTAGATTATCATTGGCTATCCCTAAAAGCCAAGAATACCCAGGTCTTTCCTATTTTGAAGGTAAAAACATCGCTACTTCATACACTAAAATCCTTGGTGATTATTTAGAAAAGAACAATATCAATGCTGAAATCCATGAAATCAGTGGTTCAGTAGAAATTGCTCCAAGTATCGGATTGGCAGAGGGCATCTGTGATATTGTCAGTTCAGGCTCCACATTGATGATGAACGGGCTGAAGGAAGTAGAAGAAATCTTCAAATCTGAAGCTGTATTGATCAGTCATAAAGGATTGAGTGAGGAAAAAATGGCCATTGTGGAAAAGCTGCTTTTCCGAATCAATGCAGTACAAACAGGAAAAAGCAATAAGTATGTATTGTTGAATGCACCGAACAAATCTTTGGATAAGATCATTTCACTTATTCCTGGAATGAGAAGCCCAACTATCCTGCCTTTGGCTGAAGAAGGCTGGTCATCTGTTCATTCTGTATTAAGCGAAGACCTATTCTGGGAAAACATAGAAGAGCTGAGGGCTGCTGGTGCCGAAGGGATATTGGTTGTTCCCATCGAAAAGATGGTACTTTAATTCGAATCATTCTCAAAAAAAATACTGATGAGAGTTATAACAAATCCAAGTAAAAGCGAATGGAAGAAAGAACTGGCCAGACCAGTTCAAAAAATGAAGGAAATTCAAAAGATTGTCAAACCTATCATGCGCAAGGTAAAGCGACAAGGTGACAAGGCTTTGAAGAAATTCGCTTTGGAATACGATCATGTAGAAATCAAAAATCTTTTGGTAAGCCGTGAGGAAATCAGCGCAGCTTATGACTTGGTGGACCAGGACCTTAAAGATGCCATCCTACTGGCAAAAGATAATATCGAGAAATTTCATAAAGCACAGGCCACTCCAGACCTTAGCATGGAGGTAATGGAAGGAGTAACCTGTATGCGTAGAAGTGTCCCAATCCAAAAGGTAGGCTTGTATATCCCTGGAGGAACCGCTCCTTTGTTTTCCACTGTGTTAATGCTTGGGGTACCAGCAAATATTGCTGGATGTGAAGAAATTGTACTATGTACGCCTCCAAATAAGGAAGGAAAAATCCATCCTGCGATATTATATACGGCTGACCTAATTGGCATAGACAAAATCGTCAAAGTAGGCGGTGCTCAAGCCATCGCAGCCATGACCTATGGGACTGAAAGTGTTCCTCAAGTAGCCAAAATCTTTGGCCCTGGCAATCAATATGTCACCGCTGCTAAACAGTTAGCAACTAAAAAAGGTATCGCTATAGATATGCCTGCAGGACCTTCTGAAGTTTTGGTCTACGCTGATGAAACTGCTGTACCTTCATTTGTTGCTTCTGATCTATTATCTCAGGCTGAACATGGGATTGACAGTCAGGTAGTGCTTGTAGCAAGTGCCACCAAAGTAGCTGAAAAGACCCTAAAAGAGTTAGATAAGCAATTGGATAAACTTCCTCGAAAAGCCATTGCAAAGAAAGCCCTTGAAAACAGTGTTGCGGTAATCATGGGCAATCAGGACAAGGCCATTTCATTGATCAACGAATATGCGCCAGAGCACCTGATCATCAATATTGAAAATGAAGATGAGGTAGTTTCGCAAATCATCAATGCAGGATCAGTTTTCATAGGAAATTTCACTCCTGAATCGGCTGGTGATTATGCTTCAGGTACCAACCATACCTTGCCTACCTATGGCTTTGCCCAAAATTACAGTGGTGTTTCCCTAGACAGTTTTGTCAAAAAGATTACCTATCAAAAAATCACCGAAAAAGGTATTCAAAATCTCGGTCCTACCATTGAGGTGATGGCAGGTAATGAATTACTGGATGCGCATAAAAATGCCGTTTCGGTAAGATTAAAATACCTTAAAGAGAATAAATAATCATGGCTTTTGACCTGAATAAAATCCTAAGACCACATATCGCCCAGTTGAAGCCTTACTCTTCAGCTAGGGATGAATACTCGGGTAAAGAAGGAGTCTTTCTGGATGCCAATGAGAACCCTTTTGGCTCCATTACTTCTGACGACTTCAACAGATACCCAGACCCTTATCAGTTTGCCCTCAAGACAAAGATCAGTGCAATAAAGAATGTACCTGTAGAGCAAATATTTTTGGGCAATGGAAGTGATGAGGCGATTGATCTATTGATGCGGGCATTTTGTAGACCCGGACTGGACAATATCATCATCCTCCCTCCTACTTACGGCATGTACGAGGTGAGCGCCGAAGTGAATGATATCGCCATCAAAAAGGTTAATTTAACAGCTGACTTTCAATTAAGACCGGCAGCCATTCTGGACGCAGTGGATGAAAACACCAAAATAATTTTCATTTGCTCCCCCAATAACCCAAGTGGAAACAAGGTAGACCGAGAAGATATTCTAAAAGTAATCAAAGACTTTGATGGACTGGTTGTAGTGGATGAAGCCTATATAGATTTCAGTGATGAGCCCAGCTTTACCACAGAACTCAAAAGCCACCCCAACTTATTGGTCATGCAGACCTTCTCCAAAGCCTGGGGCTTGGCATCTTTGAGGCTGGGAATGGCCTTTGCTTCATTGGAAATCATTAAGATCATCAATAAGATCAAACCTCCATATAATATTAGTGGACTGACCCAAGAAACTGTTTTGGCAGCTATCGATGATACTGATAGAATGAAGCGAATGGTCGCTGAGATCATGGAAGAAAGAGATTTCCTTCAACAGGCCTTCGAAAAGATGGATTTGATCAAAAAGATCTACCCAAGCCACGCGAATTTCCTTTTGGTAGAAGTTCCTGCTGCCAAAAAGACTTATGACTACTTGATTGACAATCAAATCATCGTCAGAGACAGGTCAAAAGTGGTGCTTTGCCATGAATGCCTAAGGATTTCTGTGGGGACTAGAGCAGAAAACGAGCGACTGCTAGAAGCTTTGCAGCAATGCCCTGCTGAATTGGCCACTGCATAAACAAATAAGTATTCCAATTGGCCTTGAGCCAATAATAACCATAGACAATAATGAAAAAAGTATTATTTATAGATAGAGACGGCACCATCATTAAGGAACCGCCAGTAGATTTTCAGGTGGATAGCCTTGAAAAACTAGAATTCTATCCTAAAGCCATTTCCAACCTGAGAAAGATCGCCGAAGAAACCGATTATGAATTGGTCATGGTAACTAATCAGGATGGGCTAGGAACAGATTCCTTCCCTGAGGATACCTTCTGGCCTGCTCAGTTCAAAATGCTAAAAACCCTGGAAGAAGAAGGAGTGATTTTTTCTGACATCCATATTGACAAAACTTTTGAGCATGAGAATGCTCCTACTAGAAAGCCAAGAACTGGTTTATTGACCAAATATATGGAAGGTGATTATGATTTGGCCAATTCTTATGTCATCGGAGATAGAAAAACAGATATACAATTAGCCCAGAATTTGGGCACCCAAGCGATCTTTATTGGAGAAGAAACTGCTGAAGGTGCTGCTTTGTCCACAAACTCTTGGGATGAAATCTATGAATTCCTAAGACTGCCTGCACGACAGGCCTCAGTGGAAAGAAGCACTTCTGAAACTCAAATCAGCATCAGTGTAAACCTGGATGGATCTGGAAAATGCGATATTGATACTGGTTTGCCTTTCTTTGACCATATGCTGGAGCAACTGGGCAAGCATGGAGGAACAGACTTGACCATCAAAGTAAATGGTGATCTACATATTGATGAACACCACACCATTGAAGATACTGCCTTAGCACTGGGTGAAGCCTACCTTAAGGCCTTAGGAGATAAAAAGGGCATTTACCGATATGGCTTTCTTTTACCGATGGATGATGTACTTGCACAGGTGGCGATTGACTTTGGAGGAAGACCTTGGATGATGTGGGAGGCAGAATTTAACCGAGAAAAAATCGGCGATATGCCTACTGAAATGTTCTATCACTTCTTCAAGTCATTCAGTGACACTTCCAAGTGTAACCTGAATATCAAAGCAGAAGGAAATAACGAACACCATAAAATCGAAGCTATCTTCAAAGGCTTGGCTAGAGCCATTAAGATGGCAGTAAAAAGAGATATTGCTGCCTTGAACCAACTGCCCAGTACCAAGGGAGTATTATAAAAAGGACTTATTAATTCACATAAAAAAGGCTTTCCAAATGGAAAGCCTTTTTTAGTATCTCTTATGGGAATAAAAATCAGGAACCTTGAACAATCGCCCCTTTCAATCCTTCATCAGTCAATAATGCACCAAACTCTCCTATCACTGATTCTGGAACACCTTTATTAGTAGCAGCCTCTACAACCGCAGTGATAAATAAATCATAATCCGCTGATGTGATTTTACCGGTCATTCTAGGATTGACATCAGGATTATGGGCATCGACCATGTTCATACCACTGTAAGTAATATTCGTCGAGCCGATTGATTGTGCTAAGAGATCGCTAAAATTACCAACCAAAGCTTCAAAACCAGAGGTATCTCCAGCGCCATACTCAGCCAATAATACTGGGAAATACGGGAGTAAATCATCATACTTTCCTCCCTCATTTGTAGCAATTACCAATACAGTTTCTGCCACTACATGCTGAAGAGGTGCATAGCCTCCTTCAACCATTTCACCAAAATATCCCTCAACCATCACAGTACCTCCAAGTCTTGTATAAAGATCGATCATGGTACCATCTTCACGCTGAACAATATCCGCTTTGGTGGAACCTAATAGTTCGCCTACTGGACCCAAAATATCCGCACTCCCAAATCCAGCTTCAGTAGCAGCCTGAACCACCGCCTCTACAAACAAATCAAAATCATCACTATCGATCAAACCATTCATGCGATCATTTTTCGTAGGATCATGCGCATCCGCCATGCTCATTCCGGAATAGGTAAAATTCTTTGCTCCAGTAGATTCAGCCAAAAGGTCTGTAAAATCTCCCACAAGACTAGTAAATCCACTGACATCACCCGCACCATACTCTGCTAGAAGCACATTAAAATACGGCCTAATACTGGCATACTTATCATCGGTAGCAATGGTTAGAACCGTACCTTCCACTACTGTTCTTAGGTTTAAATAACCTTTTTCTATCATCTGACCATTATTATTTGGGTCAGCAACCATTTCCTCACCACCCAGTTTGGTAGCATAGAAAGAATCATCTACCTCTGGGGGCATCACATCGTCATCATCCTTACAGGATGAAAATACTACCAAGGTCATCAGTAGCATAAAAGCCAATAATTGATTTAGTTTTTTCATTTTTCTTAAGGTTTATGTAATAAAATATTAGTTAGTAAATAGGTTCTCGAAATAGCTCCCCACCATATAGGTCAGCGATTTCTTGTCGATTGCAGGACAACTTCCTGCCAACTGTTCTTCGCTAGGCTGAAAAAGTGTAGATTGAAGCTGATAATTTTTGTTCACACCATCCACCAAATCATGAGGGCTGTGTTTCTTGCGATCATAGAGGACTATCAAATAATCCGAAGTCCTATTGACCCTAACATCCCTCATACCATCTATTTCCAAAAGGTCAGTTTTGATCTCTTCCATTCTCATTGAGTCCAAATCCTCATTAAAGTCAATCTGACTCATCGTCCAGTTAGGGCCTTTTGGACGATCATTAGTCACCAAGTAAATATGTACGGCCAATGTGATTACCAAAATGGCCATCAATGCCGCTGCCCCGATTAAAATTCTCTTGATCATGGTTCTTTTGTTTAGCAGTTAATACAAAAATCATATACGACCTGCCCTTGATAGCTGGATTGCCCAAGCCTAAAAAAATTTAGAACAGCTATTGATTAAAAACACCTATTTTATTAGTTTTATAACTAAACTGTTAACTATGAAAAATTTAGCCACATTTTTACTGCTTCTACTTTTCACATCATGCCAGGGGAATTTTGAGAAAGCCAATCAGTATTATTCAAATCAACAATTCGAAGATGCCATATCAGAGCTGAACTGGTTATTGTTTATAAAGATGTCCGATATACGAGCCATTCAGCTCAGAGCCATGAGTCACGAAGCCTTGGAAGAATATGAAAAAGCATTGACAGACTACAAACGAATCTTACAATTGTCCCCACATGATCCGCAGGCATTGTCAGGAATGGGCAAAGTCTATTGGGAATTGGAAGAATATAAACAGGCCGAAAAACATTTCTTATTAGCAGCAAAGGAAGATCCTAAAAATGTAGAATTGCTGATTATGCTCGGTAGGGCTATGATCAAAAATGAAAATTATAAATCAGCTGAGGATTTTCTTTTTGAAGCGAAGGAATTAGACCCGAAAAATGCCGCTATTTATTTTTACAGGGGAATCGTTCAGGCACATTTGGGAGATGCCTGGACAGCTGCTTCCCAATTCAATATGTATATCATGTACTCAGGCGACAACATGACGGCCTTTTATAATAGAGGGTTGGCCTATATGAGAATGGGGATGACAGACTGGGCAACAGAGGACTTTGACAGGGTATTAAAAAGCCAGCCCAAACATTATAATGCCCTGGCCCGTAGAGCTATTTGTCAAATGGAATTCAATCCCAGTCAGTCCTGCCGCGACCTAAGACTCGCCGCAAAACATGGGAGTGAATTCGCTAAAGAAAACTTGAACAAATGTTTCTAATTTCTACTCATTGCGGATTTTTTACGTTTAACTATGTAATTAATCGCTTTAAGTCCTATTTTTGGGACTTGCAATATGAATCACAAAAAGTTAGTCATCATACCCACCTTTAATGAGAAGGAAAATATCCAGGACATCATCATGGCTGTCATGGACTTAGCTGGGCATTTTGAGGTTTTGATCATTGATGACAATTCCCCTGATGGTACTTCGGGTATTGTTAAAGACCTCCAGCAATCCTTCCAAAGTAGGATCCACCTTATAGAAAGAAAGGGAAAACTAGGCTTGGGAACAGCCTATATCACTGGTTTCAAGTATGCCCTAGAGAAGGATTATGATTATATCTTTGAGATGGATGCTGATTTTTCCCATAATCCCAAAGACCTGATCAGGTTGTATGAGTCCTGCGCTATAGATGGCTTTGATTTGACCATTGGATCGAGATATATTAAGGGAGTGAATGTGGTCAACTGGCCTATGGGCAGGGTTTTGATGTCCTATTTCGCCAGTGTATATGTGCAGTTCATTACAGGTTTGCCCATTAAAGACACCACAGCTGGATTTAAATGCTATCACAGGAGTGTCTTGGAAGGCATCAAGCTGGATAAAATCAAATTTGTAGGCTATGCCTTCCAGATTGAAATGAAATTTACTGCTTGGAAGTTGGGCTATAAAATCACCGAAATCCCGATCATCTTCACCGATAGGACCAAAGGAACTTCCAAAATGTCCACTCATATCTTTAAGGAGGCCGTACTGGGGGTAATCTATATGAAATTCAAAAGCCTTTTCAGCCCTTATAAACGGGCAAAAGTTAGTCAAAGCGAATTGCTTTAATAGGCTGTACATTACTGATTACCATAGCCGGTATAAACAATACCAAACTAGTAATCACTAATACCAAAATATTGATCCCCACAATTACCGGCCAATTCCATTGGATAGGCACGAAACTCATATAATAATTTTCAGGGTCAAGACCAATAAACCTGGTCACATCCTGAATCCAAGCAAAGCCCAATCCAATCAGATTACCTATTAGCATTCCCCTACCAATTATCCTTATCCCATTCCAAATAAAAATCCTTCTTATATGCCTATTGGCACTTCCCAGAGCCTTTAACATACCTATCATCTGAGTTCGCTCCATGATAAGGATAAAGAGAATGGCAATCATATTAAAGGAAGCCACAAATAGGATTAAGCCTAAAAACACATAAACATTATTGTTCAGCAATTTAAGCCAGTCAAAAATCTGTATAAACTTATCCGTTACCTTATCCACCTTCAGATCATAATCAATCATCTCATAAAGAGCTTCGCTTTTCTCATCTATCTCTTTGGGATCATCCAAAAAGACCTCAAAGCCACCCACCATATCATCTTCCCATCCATTGAGGTTTCGAATATTCTGAATATCTCCTATGATCATTTTATCATCAAAGTCTTCCAGATAGGTCTCATATATCCCCACTACCTCTAATCTCCTGTATCTCGGTGGATCCTGTACAAAATACATGGTCACCTTATCCCCTATTCCAAGCAATAACTTATCCGCGATTTTTTTACTGAGCAGCACTTCATAGGAAGTCCCACCGTCTTTCTTAAAATCAATAAACCTTCCTTCTATTATGGAAGGGGCAAAAGCTGCTTTATTGAAATTTTCACTTACCCCCTTTAGCAAAACGCCTTGTACTTCCTCATCTCCCTTAAGCAAACCAGGCTTAAAAGCATAGTCCTGCACATGTTTAATAAAGTCATAATCTTTATAGCCACTGTAAAACTGGCTGTTTTTACTGGAAGGATATTCTTCGAAAGCATTATTCGAAGTGAATTTATGAACCTGATAATGACCTGTAAACGAAAAAACCTTCTCAGAAACCACCTGTTGAAATCCGCCCAAGATCAAAAATGAAATTAAAAGTATAGATAGGCCAATGGCAATACTCGCTACTGCAATGCGATGGATGGTCCCGGTAAATCCGCCAGTTCTTTTAAAGCTAATTCTTTTGGCAATGAAGTAGGAAAGGTTCAATGAAGTGTTTTATTTTGTTTAGATACTAATGCAAATTAATATGAAGCAGTTAAAATTAATACTTCTATTGACTTTTTTAGTTGGTAGCCTCGCATATTGTAAAAACCAAACGAATGAGAAGGAGAAAATTCAGCCCGAACCTGCAAAGGTAAAAGCCGTCATCTTACCTGCCGCAGACCAACCTGAGGCCTACTTGGCCTTGCTAAAGGGGAAACGTATTGGCTTAGTGGCCAACCAGACCAGTGTATTGACCCAAAAGGACAACCAACACTTGGCAGACTTTCTATTGTCCCAAGACATTAAAGTTCAAAAGATATTTGCACCAGAACATGGTTTCCGCGGAAAAGCAGATGCTGGAGAACATATAAAAAATGATATTGATGAGGAAACGGGGATTCCTGTAATCTCACTTTATGGCAACAATAAAAAACCATCCCCCGAGGTTTTGAATGATGTGGACATTCTTGTATTTGACTTCCAGGATGTAGGCCTGAGGTTCTACACCTATATCAGCACGATGCATTATGTCATGGAAGCATGCGCCGAACAAAACAAACCACTGATCATCATGGACCGTCCCAACCCTAACGGTGATTATATTGACGGCCCAGTTTTGGACCCAAAATTCAAAAGCTTTGTAGGCATGCACCCTATCCCCGTTGTGCATGGCCTGACCATGGGAGAGCTTGCGCAAATGATTAATGGGGAAGGCTGGTTAAAAGGGGGGCTAAAAGCGGACATTAAAGTTGTTCCTGTGGCGAACTGGGAACACAGCATGCACTATTCATTGCCTATCAAGCCATCCCCAAATCTTCCAAATGATGTTTCTATCAGGCTTTATCCTTCCTTATGCTTTTTTGAGGGAACAGATATTAGTGTGGGAAGAGGAACCTATTTCCCCTTCCAAGTTTATGGTGCGCCCGATCCAAAATATGGGAATTTCACTTTTACACCCACAAGCATAGATGGCATGAGCAAGCATCCACCACACGAGGATAAAAAATGCTACGGCACTGACTTAAGGGACACCGCCCTTTCCCATCAGTTCACCTTGAAATACCTTTTGGAGATGTACCAAAAATCAGGATTGAAAGCCAAATTCTTCAATAATTTCTTTGACAAGCTAGCTGGAACCGACAAATTGAAAGAAGACATCCTTGCCGGCAAATCGGAGGAAGAAATCAAGGCCAGCTGGCAGTCAGGCTTGGAAGCCTATAAAGCCAAAAGAGAAAAATATCTACTGTATAAATAAGCAGGAAAAGTAAAACATAATGAATAAAGATCTTCGCATCATCTATATGGGCACGCCTGATTTCGCCGTGCCATCCTTAGAAATTTTAGTAGAAAACGGTTGGAATGTGGTGGCAGTGATTACTGCTCCAGATAAGCCAAAAGGCAGGGGCCAGAAGCTTATCCCCTCCCCTGTAAAAGAAGCTGCTTTGAAGCATAACATCCCTGTTCTACAACCTACCAATTTAAAAAAATCGGATTTTCTGGAAGAGCTAAAAAGCTACCAAGCCGATATACAAGTAGTAGTTGCCTTTAGAATGCTGCCTGAATCAGTATGGAGCATGCCTCCAAGAGGGACTTTTAATCTCCACGCATCTCTACTTCCAAATTACCGCGGTGCAGCTCCCATCAACTGGGCCATCATTAACGGTGAAAAAGAAACCGGTGTCACAACCTTCTTCTTAAAGCATGAGATAGACACTGGCAGTATCATTTATCAGGAAAAGGAAGCCATTCTTCCAGAAGATAATATCGGCACTCTTTATGAAAAGCTCATGAAAAGAGGGAGCAAATTGGTACTAAAGACCATTGAAGAAGTTAGCAAGGGAGAAGTAGCAACTATGGCACAGGATGAAAGTAAGGCCCTACACCACGCCCCCAAAATTTTCAAGGAAACTTGTGAAATCAACTGGAATCAAAGAGCAGAAGACATCCACAATTTAATCCGTGGACTCTCTCCCTATCCTGCTGCCTGGACAACAATTGAAGACAAAACCTGTAAAATATACTCCAGCGAAGTAGTGAAAGACTTAGCAGGCAAATCCATAGGAGAAATGGAGACTGACAATAAAAAGTACTTGCGCTTTCAAACTGCCGAGGGAGCCCTTGAGGTCAGTGAAATTCAGATGCAAGGTAAAAAAAGAATGCCTATTGAAGATTTCTTAAGAGGTCATAAATTCTAGCTAATTAAGTTTAGTATTTTAGACTAAATCCTTTAAAAGGCGGTGTTTCAACTCTGGAGCACCGCTTTTTTTCATATTCTAACCATAGTCTTTTACTTACTCACCCAAAAGCATGTTCAACTATCCTACCCAGCCAATACCTCTTCATTTTTAGACACTTAATGAAATTATGGGTATTTTTATGATAGACTAAAAATACCTGTTATGATAAATTCAGTTAGAATAATCTCCTTTATTATTTGTTTGATAATCAGTCCTTCCTTGGTCAATGCCCAGTTTATCAAAAAGTTAAAAAAAGCTGTGCAAAAAGGAGCTGAGAATGCAGTTGAAGAACGGGTAAACCAAGAAGTCGAAAATGCCTCCAAGAAAAAAATGGAGGAATTCATGGAACAAGTATTCGGACCAAGCACTGAATATGAGGGATCAGGAGTAGATTTCGGAGAAATGATGGGAAGCATGAACTTCAACGTGGATACGGAAGATCAATACCAATTCAAAGGTTATACTGATATGGAAATCACCGGCACTGATGAAAAAGGTAAAGAGATTGATCCCTCAATGATAAGATTCCTGCACAGCAATAATTCCGAGCATTGGGGAATGAAGATGGAAAACCCTGAAAAAAAGAACGATCAGATTGCTATGGTCCTAGATCATAAAAACAAAGCCACCATATTGTTTATGGACAACAAAGATGGTGAAAAAACTAGTATGGCCTATGGAATGGATTGGAATAAAATGATGGAAAACTCATCCCAAAATGATATGGAAAAAATGGAAGATGAGGAATTCGAATTTGACAAGACAGGGAATACCAAAAACATCCTAGGCTACGAATGTGAAGAATATCAAGGGGAGAATGAAGAAGGTACTTTTAGCTTTTGGGCAAGTAAAGAAGTTATTCCTGGGTTCACCTCATTTTTTTCCAATTCCAATTTCTTTAATAGTCAAGCTATGAGAAATAAATATCCAAAAGTATATAATAAACTCCCTGAAGGGAATATCTTAGAGACAAGCTATACTTCAAAAACCGACAAGAGCACTTCTAATATGAAAACCCTGGAAATCAACAACTCTCAAGCCTTTGATTTTAAAATGGCTGAATACCCCAATGTCATGCAGGCTCAGTAAACCAAAATTTGGCAACAAATATCATCTATTTAATAGCAAACTTTTTGAGAGGCATTTTTTAAAGCTTCAAAAAACCTTGGTATCTTGTGCAATCCAAAAAATCAAAGGTTTTGACAGTTTCTATTATTGTAGCCAAAGCTAAAAACAATGTTATCGGAAAGAACAACCAATTAATCTGGAAGCTTTCCGCTGATCTTAAGCATTTTAAAAAACACACGACAGGCCATTATATCATCATGGGCAGGAAAACCTACGAATCCATGGGTAAACCTTTACCCAACAGGACCTCTGTAGTGATCACCAGAAACCAAGATTATACCATTCCAGAAGGCCATCATATTGTTCATAATCTAAAGGATGCACTTGAGCTCGCGAAAAAGAACCATCAGGAAAAAGTATTTATCATCGGTGGTGGAGAGATTTATAAGCAAGCCTTAGCGCTTACTGATGAATTACTGATTACCGAAGTAGATTGTCATCCAGAGGGAGACACTTATTTCCCCAACATCGATCCCAACAACTGGAAGATCGTCCAAAAAGAAACTCATCAAAAAGATGAGAAAAATGAATATGACTTTAGTTTCATCACCTATAACCGTGCATGAACTGATTGATTGTATCCTATGAAAGAAATAACTGCAGAAATTATAGCTATTGGTGATGAGTTGCTTTATGGGCAGATCATAGATACCAATAGCCACTGGATCAGTAAAGAGTTAGACAAAATAGGTGTAAGAGTGGTCCGCAAAACTACCGTAGGGGATAATGAAAAAGACATATTAAATGCCTTTTCAAGTGCTGACGACAGAGCGGATATTGTCTTAATCACGGGCGGGCTAGGTCCTACCAAGGATGATCTTACCAAGCCCTTGATGGCCAAATATTTCCAATGTGAGGTCATCCCATTCAAAAAGGCCATAGAGGATGTACGTCACTTCTTCTCTAAAAGAGGCCGAGAACTTACCCCTTTGAATGAGCTTCAAGGACACCTTCCTAGTAAATGCCATTATATCAAAAATGACCGAGGAACCGCACCGGGAATGTGGTTTGAAGAAAATGGCACTGTTTGGATGTCCATGCCTGGCGTTCCGCATGAAATGAAGCATTTGATGGAAAGCTTTGTGCTACCAAAGATCCAAAATATTTTTCCATTGCCAGTCATATACCACAAAGTCATCAAAACAGTTGGTATTGGAGAAAGTTGGTTGGCTGACTTAATCCATGAATGGGAAGAAAATTTACCTGAACATATAAAATTGGCTTATCTGCCATCTCTTGGACAAGTAAAACTAAGGCTCACTGCCTTTGGAACTAGCCTTGACCAATTGGAACAGGATGTCCAATTTCAATTAGACAAGGTAATTCCTATTATTCAATCCTATATATACGGCTATGATCAGGATGAACTGCAAAATGCCATAGGGAGACTTTTGAAGACCAAAGGCAAAACTGTAGCTTTGGCAGAGAGCTGCACAGGAGGTTATATTTCCCATTTGATTACCAGTGTGGCGGGCAGCAGTGATTATTTCAATGGTGCCATAGTTCCTTATCACAATCAATTCAAGGCTGATTTATTAGGGGTTAAAAACAGTACTTTGGAAACACATGGGGCAGTCAGTCAAGAAACCGTTATTGAGATGTCCGAAATGGTCAGAAAAAAGTTCAACGCTGACTTTGGATTGGCCAGTAGTGGTATTGCCGGTCCAGGAGGGGGAAGCCCGGAAAAACCTGTGGGTACTGTTTGGATATCCTGTGCCAGTGATAGCGGCACCGTTACCAAGAAACTGCAACTGACACATAATAGAGAATTGAACATTCAATATTCTGCAGTAGCAGTATTGAGTTTGTTAAGAAAGGTGATTTCAGAATAAAACAATCATAAGTTTTGACAAAACTATTTTGGAAACACATTATTAAAATATAATTTTAAATTTAGATAAATAGCCCAATTAAATAAATATAGCATGGCAACTGTAGAAATGGTAATGCCCAAAATGGGTGAAAGTATTATTGAAGGCACCATCCTTACATGGCTAAAAAGCGAAGGAGACTCTATTGAACAGGATGAATCAGTCTTGGAAGTAGCTACAGATAAAGTGGATACAGAAGTCCCTTCATCTCATGCAGGCATACTAAAGAAAATCCTCGTCAACGAAGGGGATGTAGTTGCTGTGGGAGCCCCTATTGCCATCATTGAAATTGAAGGTGAAGTAGAAGAATCTGAACAGGAATTTGAAACTGACCACATCGAAGCTAAAAAAACAGAGGAAAAAGAAGCACTTTTGGCTGCAGCCCCGGCGCAAACGGACACCATTATGGGCAATAGTACTCAAACAAGCAGCATAAGCGATGATAGATTTTATTCTCCATTGGTCCTTAGTATTGCCAAGGAAGAAAACATTAGTAAAGAAGAGCTTTCTTCTGTACCAGGAACAGGAAAAGATGGCAGGGTGACAAAAAATGACATGTTGGGCTATCTCAAAAACCGTAGTACCAGTACACAACAGGCTCCACCATCTATTTCTGGCACACCTACTCCTAGTATCAGTGCAGGAGATGAGATCATTGAAATGGACAGAATGAGAAAAATGATTTCAGAAAGAATGCTGGAATCCAAGAGGATCTCTCCTCATGTAACCTCATTTGTCGAAGCTGATGTGACCAATATTGTACTTTGGAGAAACAAGATAAAAGATGAATACAAAAAGAAAGAGGGTGAGCCTATCACTTTTACTCCATTCTTTGTTCATGCCCTTGCAAGAGCCATACAGGACTTCCCAATG
Source organism: Echinicola salinicaeni (assembly GCF_014280965.1). Lineage (GTDB taxonomy): Bacteria > Bacteroidota > Bacteroidia > Cytophagales > Cyclobacteriaceae > Echinicola > Echinicola salinicaeni. The sequence goes on along the minus strand of NZ_JACODZ010000004.1, from coordinate 298,755 downwards.
ATCAATATATCTGTTGATGGCACCAAGATTATAAAGAAAAAAGATATCAATATTGGTATAGCGGTGGCCTTACCAAATGGCAACCTGATCGTCCCAGTGATCAAAAAAGCCAATGAACTCAACTTGGTGGGGCTTTCTAAAAAGATCAATGACCTGGCTAATCGTGCCAGAAATAATAAACTAGGTGCAGATGATTTGTCAGGAGGAACCTATACCCTATCGAATGTGGGGTCATTTGGAAATGTAATGGGCACACCGATTATTGTGCAGCCTCAGGTAGCCATCATGGCCGTAGGAGCAATTACTAAAAAACCTGCTGTGGTAGAAACCCCTACAGGTGATGTAATTGCTGTTAGACACAAAATGTTCCTATCTCATTCCTATGATCACAGAGTAGTTGATGGCTCTTTGGGAGGCATGTTTGTTAAGCGCGTGGCAGACTACCTAGAATCCTTTGATTTAGACACCAAATTATAAGCAGAACATCAACTTTATTTCATAAAAAAATCCGAAGCTTTAAAGCTTCGGATTTTTTTATGAAATAATTTCGAAAGAAGTCTTTATCTTATTCACAAGTTCTTGAATTTTTATGGGCTTGGTCAAATAATCATCCATTCCGGACATTAAAGCCCTTTCAATGTCCTCCTTAAACACATTGGCAGAAAGCCCAATTATTCGTACATTCTTTCCCCTATTTAGTGACTTAATCGCTTTTGAAGCTTCGACCCCATTCATAAAAGGCATTTGGTAATCCATAAAAATCAGATCATAATCCTTTTTTCCCACTGCGCTAATGGCCTCTTCCCCATTATGAGCCGTATCCACAAAATACCCCAACTGCTTCATCAGAAGTGTCATAAACTTAAGGTTGATCTCATTATCCTCCACCAGTAATATGGATAGCGGATACCTATCTGATATTTTATTAATGACATTTTCCCCCTGGGATTGATCGGAACTTAAGAATGCTTCTCCTGCTTTAGGTGCTGCTATCCTGCCAAAAACAGAAAAAGAAAATTCAGCCCCCTGTCCTGGCTCACTTTCTATTTCCAAGCTTCCTCCCATTAACTCAATTAATTTATTTGCAATGGCCAAACCAAGTCCTGAACCACTCTTTTCTCCAGAATTACCATGCCCCGCCTGAGTAAAAGGATGAATAAGTTTTTCAATTCTATCTTTCGGAATTCCTATCCCTGTATCTTTGATCAAAAAAGAAATCATAAAACTTTTATCCATAACAGGCTCACCTTTAACCCTAAGACTGACCCCCCCTCCAGTAGGGGTAAATTTAATGGCATTTCCAATTATATTGAACAAGATCTGTTTGAGTTTTTCCTTGTCCAAGGTCATCCATCTGGGCACATCATCAGCGATTTGCAAATCAAATTTAAGTTCTTTTGCAGACATCAATCCTGAAAAGATATTTGTCACTTTATAAATTTCCTCAACTATATTAAAATCTATCAAGTCAAGCTCGAGCTTACCCTCTTCAATTTTAGAATAATCCAGAATATCCCTTATGATCACCAAAAGTGATTCACCTGAATCCTTTATTACCTTCACATACTGCTCCTGTTCCTCATTTAACGTTGTTCCTTCCAATAGCCCTATCATTCCCAATAGTCCATTCATAGGAGTCCTGATTTCATGGCTCATACTAGCCAAAAATTCTGATTTTGCTCTATTAGCACCCTCGGCCATCTCCTTGGCTTCCTTCAAGCCGTTTTCCCAGAGTTTCTGTTCTGTAATATCCCTTGATACAGAAATCATCCTTTTATCATCCAGCTTAAAGATTCTAACCTGAAAAAATCTTTTTTTACCAAGAATATCCAAACTCATCTCCTCTGTCTGAAGCCGCCCTGTATCCAAAGCCCTATCGAAAGCAACCATCAACCTTTCGTTCAAAGGATAAGGCATTACATCACTTATATACTTCCCTAAAGCATCTTTAGGATCCATCAATAACAACTCAGGTGACTGCACATAATAATCGATAAATTTCCCCTCATTATCATATATAAAAATGATATCTGGCAAACTATTTAATACTGCCCTAAGCCTATTTTCACTTTTAATCAGTTCTTGTTCTGCCAGGTGTTTTTCATGAATATCAGTACTTATCCCTACACTATTCGTAAATTTCCCCTCGTCATCATAAAACATCCTTTCAAAGCATTTCACCCTAATTCTGGATCCATCCTTCTTGATATTATTCATCTCAAACTCGAAATACTCTTCTCGGTTTTCGATGGCTTTTCTTACACGACCTCTAACCTCCTTCAATTCGTCAGACAGTAAATAATCTCTATTATTTTTGAGGAACTCTTCTTTCTCGTAACCCAAAACATCTACAATATTATCGCTAACATTGGTAACATTCCCTTTTGCATCATGAAAATATACGAAGCCTTTCGTTCCTTGTAACAGCAATGTTTGTTGATCAAAAAGCCTATTGATCTCATTAGATTTTTTCTGCAGTTTATGATTATTAACATTAATACTACGGAAGTGTTTTATCATAAAGTAAATGATAAACAATAACAGGATGAAAAGCCCTACTAAAAGCAACATATAGGTATTGAAAACCTTAGCAACTACCACCTCCCTATCCCTAACAAATACAAAGGCATAATTGGATCTAAGTGGGTGAAGATTGAAAGGGTATTGGGCTACTATTGCATTAATTAGTTTACCATCTGCAGTATTATGAATCAGTTCACCTTCATAAACTCCTTTTAAACCGCCCCTTATTTCATTGTCGATTTCCCTTTTTAGACTTGGATAAAAAGAAATAAATTCTCCCTCCTCTAAATCAGGACTTATAACCATGGGTTTATCACCTTGAAAATAAAATTTATACCCTCCATCTCCGAGATAGTGATTGGCCGCAAAATCTGCTAAAAATGCGCCTACATTTAATGATACCACAACCTTAAAATTCCTATCATGACTTTTTATGGTCAAATACCTGTCCAATCCTGTAAATTCTTTATTTGGAGAAACTTCGATTTCTTGAAAATAATTATTTCTCTTGACCAAATAGCCTTTTGAATTACTCGGTTCTACTATGAATAAAGTATCCACCAAGGTCCCGTAAGAACTAAGAAGACGTCTAATTCTTCCTTCAAGTGCTTGCTTTTTGTCATCAGATTCCAGGTCTGAATAACTCTCCAGATTTTTGGTGAAAAAAGTAAGATCTTCAAATAAATTATTGAACCTTCGCTGAGATTCATTGGAGGCTATTTCTACCTGCTTACTTAAAAACTGCCGACTGTTTCCTATTAGGTTTTTGGAAAGAGCACTATAAAAAAAATAGGCCAAAAAAAGAATAATCACAATGGACCCCATGGACATCCATGTAAATAATTGAAATTTATGCTGTTTAGTCTTATTTAACATTTTCTAAGTGCTACCCTCCAATATCAATCAAATACCATTCTATCAAATCCAATGGTCTACATAGTGCCTTATAATTTTTTGTACTATACTCCCCACCCAATATAAACTTATTATCCTTTTCAAGGATAAATTTTGAAATCATTTTCCTCACTTCCTTACTCTTGGACTTAAATAAATTATAATCTTCCTTTCGGAAATTATTAGAATTTATGGTTTCTACGTAGGCATGATTCCTTAAAGGCGGTAATTTCAAAATCTCTATTGCATCTGAAGTACCTGCTACCACATTACCTGATTCGTCCACTAAGACTAGCTTCTTATCTTTATAACTTAAAAATTCACTAATTAGGTCATTTACTGTAACATCTAAGCCTATCACACCCTGAAGTTCCTGATTATGGTAAACAGGGTGGATCAATGACAGTATCCATCCTCTTCCTGCGGGATCAACATAAATATCCTCAAGCCATTTCCTCTTTTTTTCAGGATTCCTGACTTCATCAGCCATAAAATAAAAATTGAATTTTGTAAGGTCCAAATCATCTTCAAATACGCTCAAAACATCAAGCTGCGGATAAATACGGCACATTTGTAGCCTAGTATTAAAGTAAACCTGGCTAACCAATGGCAAATCCACTAGGACTTGGGAAAAAGCAGAATCCAAGGCCTCTGTATAATAAACTTGATTGATTACTGAAGGCTTATCTGGACTGATATTACTGACAAAAACACTACTGACATCCCCTTTTCCACCTTCCCTGAATATGACCCCCTGATCTGTCTCCTTATACTGCTCTTTATGGGCCTCAAGTGCAAATTGCTCTTTATGTGCAAACAAGTACTCCGCATAGGCAGATAGTTCATCTATATTCTCTTCCAGGGGATATAATTGAGACTCAATCCTATATACAATGGAATCCAACAGCTCAAATTCCCTAGGATGAACCTCACTTTTTTCTTCAGAACAACCGCAAAAAAAAGCTATTAGACCCCATATCAATGAAAAAAATCTATATTTCATCTATGAATATTTAAATTTGAGATAATTTAAATATTTTCAATTTGATTTCTAAGTGTTTGATGCATCTCATCAAATCTTTTTTGTACATCTGCCAAGAAATCGGCAGTAAAAAAGGCATCCAAATCACTTTCTTCCAGAATGTCCATCTCATTTACTTTAAAGGTTTGTTCGATCAATCCTTGTTCATATTTAATGAGATACTTATTATTCCAGGAAAAAACAGAAATCCGGATGTCTTTTTCAGTAAATTCTTTTAATACTCTCATGGTCGCTTCACTTCAGAGCTATAACTAATCTCAGCGTTCAATGAGGCTGAAACCGAGCAATACTTATCCACAGATAACTTTACCACTTTGGCAAACTCTTCTTCCGTCGCATCCGGCGAAGTAAGGATAAAATTCATATGTATGGTCTTATAAAATGCTGGCACGCCATCATTTCTGTCTCCTTCGGTTTCCACTTTAAAATCAGCTACCGTCTTTCTCTTTTTCTTCATCATCAGTACCGCATCAACAGAAGCACAGCTAGCTACCGCAGACAATACCAAGTCCATTGGAGATTGATGTTGCTTCTTTTCTGGATCAAACATATCGATCTGTACTTTGTTTCCTTGAGGATTAACAGCTTCATATTCATAATCCCCTTTCATTGTAACGGTCACATTTCTCTTCGCCATGATATTAAATTTATTCCTTTTAAAATTATTGGTCCTTTTATTCTTATTTGATCAAATCATCTAATTCCCTTGATCACATATTTCTTCGATATTGCCCTCCCACTTCATATAACGCATGGGTAATTTGACCTAATGAGCAATGCTTACCTGCTTCCATCAATTGCTCAAAGATGTTTTCATTTTTCAGGGCTGCATTTTTTAGTTCACTGATCAATTCAGCCGACAAAGATCGGTATTTTAAATGAAGATTTCGCAGTTCTTTTATCTGACTTTCCTTTTCTACCTTATCAGCCCTGATCACTTCTCCAGGAGTAACTGTCGGAGAACCTTGAGAAGATAAGAAGGTATTTACCCCGATTATCGGATATTCTCCTGTATGCTTGAGGGTTTCGTAATGCATACTTTCTTCCTGAATTTTACCTCTTTGGTACATGGTCTCCATGGCTCCTAAAACTCCTCCACGTTCGGAAATCTTTTCAAACTCGAGATAAACTGCTTCCTCCACTAAATCCGTCAACTCTTCTATAATAAACGAACCTTGTAATGGATTTTCATTTTTGGTCAAGCCCAGCTCCCTATTGATTATAAGCTGAATGGCCATTGCCCTTCTTACTGATGACTCCGTTGGCGTGGTGATTGCTTCATCATACGCATTGGTATGCAAAGAGTTGCAATTATCATAGATTGCATATAAAGCCTGAAGTGTAGTCCTGATATCATTAAAATCAATCTCTTGAGCATGCAAAGACCTTCCGGATGTTTGTATATGGTATTTCAACATCTGGGACCGCTCATTGGCTCCATATTTCATTTTCATGGCCTTAGCCCAAATCCTCCTTGCTACCCTTCCAATCACTGCATATTCAGGATCAATACCATTTGAAAAAAAGAACGAAAGGTTGGGAGCAAACATATTGATATCCATACCTCTCGACACATAATACTCTACATAGGTAAAGCCATTGGATAATGTCAATGCCAATTGGGTAATTGGATTAGCCCCTGCTTCAGCAATATGATAGCCCGATATGGAAACAGAATAAAAATTCCTCACCCCATGATCAATAAAATACTGCTGTACATCTCCCATCAATCTCAAAGAAAATTCTGTAGAAAAAATACAGGTATTCTGTGCCTGATCCTCTTTTAGAATATCTGCCTGAACCGTCCCCCTTACTTTGGTCAAAGTACTGGCTTTAATATCATCATATACCTTTTTGGGCAGCACCTGATCTCCTGTCACCCCTAATAGCATTAAGCCCAATCCATCGTGGCCTTCAGGCAGCTCTCCAAAATAACTCGGCCGCTCCACACCTTTCTCTTGATATAGCTCATCTATCTTTTTATTGACCTCTTCTTCCAGTCCATTCTCCTTGATGTAAAGCTCACACTGCTGGTCAATGGCCGCGTTCATAAAAAATGCTGTCATTGTAGCTGCTGGACCATTAATAGTCATAGAAACTGAAGTCAGTGAACTGGCAAGATCAAAACCCGAGTAGAGCTTTTTCATATCATCAAGACAGCAGATATTCACTCCAGAGTTACCAATTTTCCCATAAATATCTGGACGATAATCCGGATCCTCCCCATACAAAGTCACCGAATCAAAGGCCGTGGACAGCCGCTTAGCGGGCATGTCCTTAGACACATAATGAAAGCGCTTATTCGTTCTTTCTGGCCCACCCTCACCTGCAAACATTCTCGTAGGATCTTCTCCTTCCCTTTTGAAGGGGAAGACTCCTGCCGTAAATGGAAAAGCACCTGGAACATTTTCCGTCAAGCCCCATTTCAGTATATCTCCCCAAGCTTCATATTTGGGTAAAGAAATCTTTGGAACCTGTGTTCCAGATAATGACCGGGAAGAAGTTTTAATATTAATTTCCTTATCCCTGACCTTAAAGGTGAAAAAATCAGCTTCGTATTTCTTTTTTGTTTCAGGCCAAGCAGCCAACCATTGCTTGTTTTTGGGATCCAAATCCAATTCCACCTGCTCATAGGCCTTTTGTAGACCTGATTTTATTTGAGCATTTTCGCTTAATTCAATATCTTCTAAGGTTTGAATGGATTTTCTAAGTCCATACAGTCTTTGGGCTATTTCTTGCTGCTGCCCCACCCATCTGTCGTATGCCTTGTTATTTTCTACTATTTCAGCCAAATACCTACTTCTCGATGGAGGAATGATATACAGTTTTTCAGATTCACCTTTATGGGATTCACTTTTCAAATCGAAGGAACCTGCATACTTTTTACCAAGCTCAGCCATAATCCTGAAATACAAGGTATTCATTCCCGGGTCATTGAACTGGGAGGCGATGGTACCATAAACAGGAAGTTCATGCTCCTTGACATCCCAAAGCTCATGATTCCTTTGATATTGCTTTTTCACATCCCTCAAAGCATCCAAAGCACCTTTTTTATCGAACTTATTCAAGGCAATTAAGTCTGCAAAGTCAAGCATATCAATCTTTTCCAACTGAGTGGCGGCTCCATATTCAGGTGTCATTACATACAAGGAAAGATCTGCATGCTCAGTGATCTCAGTATCAGACTGCCCGATACCTGAAGTTTCCAAAATCACCAGATCAAAACCTGCAAGCTTGGCCATATTAACAGCATCATTGACATGTTTCGAAAGTGCCAAATTGGCCTGGCGAGTAGCCAGTGAGCGCATATAAACTCTTGGGTCGTTGATAGCATTCATTCGAATTCTGTCACCCAACAATGCCCCTCCAGTCTTTCTTTTGGATGGATCGACTGATATTATCGCCAAATATTTATCATCAAAATCTCTTAAAAACCTTCTTGCCAATTCATCCACGAGAGATGACTTACCAGCCCCTCCTGTGCCTGTAATTCCTAACACAGGAACCGCTGTCTCCTTGCTATCTTTTCTTATCCTCTTTAGCATTTCTGCATTTTCCTCTGGGAAATTCTCTGCAGCTGAAATGTGCTTTGCTAGGTCACGAGGAAACTTTTTGTCCAATTTTATATCTGGAACCAAATCCTTGCCCAAAGAAAAGTCACATTGCTCAACCAAGTCATTGATCATGCCCTGAAGTCCCATTTCCCTGCCATCATCTGGAGAATAAATCCTACAAATACCATATTCATGAAGCTCCTTTATTTCCTCTGGAAGAATGGTTCCGCCTCCTCCACCAAAAATCTTAATGTGTTTTGCCTTCTTTTCCTTTAGCAAATCATACATATATTTAAAAAACTCTATATGCCCTCCCTGATAAGAGGTGATAGCTATGGCCTGTACATCTTCCTGAATGGCACATTCTACAATTTCTTGGACTGAACGGTTATGACCAAGGTGGATGACTTCACAGCCAACTGACTGAATAATCCTCCTCATGATATTTATCGCTGCATCATGCCCATCAAACAGGGAAGCTGCAGTAACAATTCTAATATGGTTTTTGGGCTTATATTTTTTAATTTCGGAAAGCATTGGCGCTGCGTTAATTTGATCCTTGTTGAAACACTATAATGTAAAATAAGCCCCTATAAATATTACTGGAACTCATTTGCGAATATAACAAAATCAGGTGAGTAAGATCCCTAGAAGCAATAGCTGTTTTCCATATAAAATTTTGAAAAAATCAATTCAGAAGCCTAAAAAAAAAACGACCTCAACTTAAAGGTTCGTACCTTTAAAAACAATAGTTAAACATCAGAATACAAACTGACAAAAGTCAAGCTTTTTTCGATGACTATATGCTTCTTTTGCAGAGCAATCAAGATAAAACCTTAAATTTAAGATAATAAGATCATTGATTCATAAACGCCAAAAAGTATGAATTATTCCTATACCACCCCAGAAGAAGCGGTCAAAGTGGTTAAAAGTCATGACCGGATTTTTGTCCATGGAAGTGCTGCTACCCCAGCTACACTATTAAGAGCGCTGGCTAAGAGACATGAAGAATTAACAGATGTAGAAGTTGTTTCCATAACTACCTTAGGGGCGATGCCACTAACTGAAGAACCATACAGTAAAAGTTTCTTCATCAATTCACTTTTTGTCTCGGCCAATGTGAGGTCTGCTGTCAACTCCAGCCGAGGCGGATATGTACCTATTTTCCTTAGTGAAATAGGCATTTTGTTTAGAAGGAACATTCTCCCCATCGACGTAGCTATCGTCAATGTCTCACCTCCAGATGAACATGGATACTGTTCCCTTGGCGTTTCTGTTGACGTTGCCAAACCAGCCTTGGAAGTGGCCAAGATTGCCATTGCTCAAGTCAATAAAAACATGCCAAGGTCTCATGGAGATGGGCTAATCCATATTAGCAGTTTTCAACACATCATTGAGGCAGACGATCCTCTTCCAGAAGTAGATTATGGAGCAAAAATCGGAGAAAAAGAGAAAGACATAGGAAATTTCTGTGCCGATCTAATTGAAGATGGCTCTACTCTCCAAATGGGAATTGGCGCGATTCCTGATGCAGTGTTGGATGCTTTACATCAACATAAGGACTTAGGAGTACATACAGAAATGTTTTCTAATGGCATATTGGGTTTAATGAATAGCGGTGCGCTGACCAACAAATTCAAAGCAAAACACCCAGGAAAAATCGTTACTTCCTTTGCTGTAGGAAACAGGAAACTCTATGACTTCATTGATGACAACCCTGTCGTTTCTTTCCATGAAGCAGCATATGTCAATGATACGGCTGTTATCCGTAGAAATCCTAAGGTAATCTCCATCAATTCTTGTATCGAGATGGACCTAACCGGCCAAGTCTGCGCAGACTCCATTGGTAGTTACCATTTTTCAGGTGTAGGTGGACAAATGGATTTTATGAGGGGAGCTGCACTGGCTGAAGGTGGCAAACCCATTATGGCCATGACTTCCAAAACCAACAAAGGTGTGTCTAAAATTGTCCCTTTCCTTAAGGAAGGAGCTGGAGTGGTCACGACCAGGGCCCATATGCATTATGTAGTAACTGAATACGGAACAGCCTATCTATACGGTAAAAACCTACGCCAAAGAGCATTGGAATTAATGAAAATTGCCGCCCCTGAACACAGGGATGGTCTTGAAGAATCTATTATTAAAAGATTTGGTTCAAACAGCTATAGAACTTCATAGAGCATCATTCTGCTCGATTCAATGATTTCTTCAATAATTGGGCATTCAATGCAACAACAACGGTACTAAGGCTCATCAAGACAGCTCCCAAGGCAGGACTGATCACCAAACTAGTCACAAAGCCCGTTGCCAATGGAAGGGCAATAGCATTATATGCTGTTGCCCAAAAAAGGTTTTGGACCATTTTATTGTATGTTGATTTTCCAAATTCTATGATAATTGAAATATCCCTTGGATTACTATTAACCAAAACGATGTCTGCAGTTTCAGCAGCCACATCAGTCCCGGATCCTATAGCTACCCCTATGTCTGCTTGTGCCAAAGCTGGAGCATCATTTACGCCATCTCCAGTCATCAGAACAACTTCTCCCTCTTTTTGGCAATTTTGAATAATTTCTTTTTTATCCTCTGGCAAAACTTCCGAAAAATAACCATCAAGTTCCAATTGATCACTAACCGACTTTGCGGATGCTTCATTATCGCCTGTGGCCATTAGTACTTTTATTTTTTGCTCTTTAAGATAATTTACAGCCTTTTGGGAGGATTCCCTTATTTGGTCAGAAAGTGTCAAATAACCCACCAATTTGGACTCCTCCACGACAAAAACCTTGGTTTCAGCACCTTCTCCATTATCTCCATCCTTATAATCAATTTTAAGTTTTTTCAAGAAACCCGGACCTCCGATCTTTACTTCTTTACCATTTACCACACCTTTCACCCCTTCTCCAGTTATATTCTCAAAAGACTCAAGCTCGGGAACCTTTATTCCTTCCTCTTTGACTTTTTTCATGATGCCACTGGCTATAGGGTGTTCTGATTCTTGTTCAATGGCACCTACCAATTTCAATATATCCTCCTCTTCATAATCATCCTTTAAAGCTTTGATCTCCCTAACAGCAAAATCACCCACGGTTAAGGTACCTGTCTTATCAAAAATCACCATAGAAACATTTCTGGATTTTTCGAATGCCGTTCTATTCCGAATCAAAAGTCCCTGCTTGGCTGATGCTGAAGTAGAAATCGCCGATACCAAAGGAATTGCCAATCCCAAAGCATGCGGACAGGCTATGATCATAACAGTTACCATTCTCTCCAATGCAAAATCAAAGTCTTTTCCAATTACTAACCAAGTGGCAAGGGTAATCAAACCAGCTCCTAAGGAAATATAAAACAACCACCCTGCGGCCTTGTCTGCCAAATTTTGTGTTTTGGATTTGGTCTCCTGCGCAGACTTGACCATCCCGATTACCCTGGACAAATAAGCCTCTTCCCCTACACCTTTTACTTCAACTTTCAGGGATCCTCTTTCATTGATTCCTCCACCAACCACCTCATCATCTTTTTCTTTTTTAACCGGTTTAGACTCCCCCGTCAGCATTGCTTCATTCACATAACTACTTCCATCGACCACTTTTCCGTCAGCAGGTATTTTCTCTCCAGGTTTAACCAAAACCAAATCGCCAATTTTTAAATCCGTAATCTTCACCTCCTCGGTTTCTCCATGGTCTTTTAGAAGGTGGGCCTCTGAAGGCATTAGCTTCGCCAGTTCATCCAAAGCTCCCGACGCGCCCATTACAGACTTCATCTCTATCCAGTGCCCCAATAACATTAAATCGATCAAGGTAGCTAATTCCCAAAAAAAACCTTTGCCCTCCAATCCAAAAACGGTAGCAGAGCTATATCCATAAGCAACCGTAATGGCCAAAGAGATCAAGGTCATCATAGCTGGCTTACCTTTTCTAACCTCACTTATCAATCCTTTTAAAAATGGCCATCCGCCATAAAAATAAACGACAGAAGAGATCACGAACAACACATATCCATCTCCTGAATAACCAAAATCTACCCCTAACCATCCCTGTACCATCTTCGAATGAAAAAGTATGGGGACAGTAAGTAGAATTGACACCCAAAACCTCTTTTTAAAATTATCAAGCATATGATCATGATTTCCTTCATGCTTGTTATTAGAATTGGAATGATTATGATGTTCCATTGCAATTTCTATTTTGAATGAAAAATAAATTAAACAAAAAATGGGAGGCTTATAGCGCTCCCATTTCTTTTTCTACCCTGCCACATTTCAGCATTTTATCTCCAAAATATGGATTCCTAATCTCTGCCACATCTGACAACCAATATCCGCCTTTATTATTAAAAGCCATTGGACAATATTGCTTATAAACTTTTCCAGAACTGATATGCCCTTCAATTACTCCTTCCACGGCAGCTGAAAGCTTTTCAAAGCCCTCTCTTTGCTTCTCCAGATCTGATTCAGCTACAATGACTTTAGCTGATTCCACCAATTCAGCATGACCTTCAAGTTCCGCACTTGCAGTGGCCAATTCCTGGGCATATTTACTAGCGGCTTGAGCATCCCCTTCTACCAAAGCAGTTTTCACTTTGATATAGTTTTCAAATGTACCTCCAAGGCCTTCCTCTGTAAATGAAGTTTTTACCATTGAAGGCTCATGATGCTCCATCTCCATGTTTTCAGCATGCTCATGCCCACCATGTTCACTCTTTTTACTTTCACTACAGGCTACTGCCAATAACATCGACATGGCCAAGCTGAATCCTAATACTGATCTTCTTTTCATGATTAATATGTATTTGTTGTTAAAATTTATTGATTTCCATTAATTATCCGATTTTCTAAATTCTCCTTTTACTTCTCCACAACCTAACATTGCTGAGCCGAAATAGGGATTTTTGATGGTTTCAACTTCACTCAACCAAAAAGCACCCTGATCATTTTTTGCCATCGGACAGTAGCTTTTATATATAACATCTCTGGAAGTCCCAAAATCCTCCAAAATAGCAATAAAGGTCTCCGAAAGATTGATAAACCCTTCTCTTTCCCCTTCAATGGTATTCGCATTGATAATTGCACCTAGAGCTATTTCCATTTCTCTTTTTAGTGAATCCCATATTTCCAAAGCTTCTCCTTCAAGACCTTCTTTCTTAATTCCTTCAAGAATCCCCTTTAACTTTAACGCTTCCGTTCTTGCCATTTCATCCAACACCAACTTATTCTTTAAATCGAAATAGGCACCAATGGCCTTTTCGAAATTATTCAAAAATCCAGACGATACTTCTAGCTTTTTAGAAGCAGTCTGATTCATCATGCTATATTTCCCACTCAACTGTGCGGCACCATCTACTGCAAAAACTCCATTTGTCACAACCTTATCACCAATATTCAAACCACCTGTAACAATTTGCATATCTCCAGAAGTCCCGCCAAGTGTTACTTCTACCATTTCAAATGCAGGGGCATCCACCTTTCCTACTTCCCTATATACGACAGATCTTTCCCCCGTCCACAACACCGCAGTGCTAGGGATCAAAACTCCAGAGGATGATTTTGGAGCATCCACGACCAATTTAGCAGTCACAAACATCCCTGGCTTTAATTCACCATTATTATTTTTTACCTCTGCCCGAACTTTGATACTACGGGTGTTGGTATTAAGACTTGGATCAATAAAAGTCACTTTGGCTTCATAATCCTTATCAGTCTTGGAATTGGCACTAAAGACCAGTTGATCTCCCAAATCAATATGGTTAATATTACTTTCATAGGCATCTAAAATGACCCAAACCTTATTTAAATTGGTGATCTCAAATAGTACTGCTCCTTTCTGCACATAATCCCCAACGGATACATTTCTTTTGCCGACTACACCTGAGGTATTGGCATAAATATCAAAATGAACCTGATAATCGGCCTGTTCTTCCATTTTACTGATTTGTTCATCAGTCAATTCCCACTGCTTCAATTTTTGCTTTGCAGCTTCATAAAGGGCAGGGCTTATGTTTTGTGACTTTTTGGCCTCCAATAGTTCCCTGTGTGCAGCAATCAATTCAGGAGAGTAAATCCTTGCAAGCTTCTGCCCCTTTTTCACCTCTTGTCCTGTAAAGGCCACATATAGTTCGTCCACACGACCAGAAAAGTTGGCAGAAACAGAAGCTACCTTTCTTTCATCGGCTTCTATTTTACCACTTAGTTCCAGACTATAATTATCATTCCCTGCTTTAACCCTGCTAGTGGAAATATTCGCCAATGCAATGGCTTCAGCACTCATGTTAAGGACAGTTGGAATCGCACTGGCTTCCTTACTGCCTTCCAAAGAAGAAACTGGTATTAATTCCATACCACATATGGGGCAATCTCCAGGTTCTTCCTGTCTAATCTGTGGGTGCATCGAACAAGTATAGATAGTACCTGATTCGTGGGAGTGTTCCTCTTCTTGAACTTGTTCCCCTCCTGAACTCACCCACCAGCCAATGAAGGCTCCCAAAATGAAACTTATTCCTATTATGATTAATATTTTCTTGTTTTTCATGATTTCTAAAATTTTACAGGGACTTGGCCATTAAACGCTCCAATTGAGCAATCGCTTTCTGTTTATTTACAATGGCTTCAGATATTTTCATTTCAAAATCCAAAAGCTCTTGCTGCACATTCAATAATTCTTCAAAATCCCCTTCACCAGAACTGTACTCAGCCAATATCAAATCAAAGCTGCGCTGAAGTAAAGCCGCCTGGTCTTGGTATAACTTCAGGTTCCTTTCTGCATCCTTAATTTGCTTAAAGCCTTGCTCCATCTGAAACTCCAATGAATTCAGTACCTGCTCTTTCTGATAAATGGACAACTCTCTCAAGCGTTCCGCTTCCCTTATAGCAGCTTTATATTTCTTTCTATAAATGGGCAGGGATAAAGAGACCATAGGCATTACCATATTATGCCCCATTCCTCCAGGAATATACCCCATGCCATTTCCTATTTCTCCCATAGGAGACCTTGGTGAATTAACCATATAATCTAGCCCTATACCAATACTAGGAAGTCCTGCCTTATTGGCAACTTCAGACCTTTTCTGATAGGCTTCTCCCATCACATCCAATTTTATTATATCAGGGTTCTGAGTACGAATACTATCCATAATTACCTGACGCTGCCATATCATTTCCTGTTCCAGTACAGAATAATCAACATTCACCTTTTGATCGATTGGTCGATTAAGTAATTGATTAAATTTTACTTGTTCCAATTCCATCTCTTCTTCATACTCTTCTATCAGAGCAGCAACTTCCTTAGATTTTGATTGAATCCTAAGTACATCAGTCATTTTACCCTTCACTCCAGGAATCCCCCCTTTAAACCTATTGAGGGCTAGCCTTTCCATTGCCTCCAATAATTCCAAGTTTTCTTCTGCTATCATCCGGTGATGAGACCATAAATAAAGCTGATAATAGGATTGTTTCACCTGATTGTACAACTCATCCTTAGCCTTTTCAAACTCCAGGTAATTAGCTTGGGCTAACAAGCTGGCTTCATCCTTTTGACTTTGAAATGTCCCAAACCATGGAAATCTTTGCTTTATGGAAACATTCAGCTGCTGGTCTCCCATCAAAGTAGCCATATCCTTAAGAAAAAAACCAAAACTTAATTCTGGATCTGGAAGCTGGCCCAACTGAGGCACCTTTTCCAAGCTTGACATATAAAAAGCATACTTGGCTTTTAATCCAGGATTGTTTTCTCCCGCTTCCACAAGATAATCCTCCAGACTTTGCGCCATGGAAGCGTTTATCAGCAAAACCATGGACAAAAAAAGTCCCAGCATGCACTTATTTAAGCCCAAATATTCCTTGATCATTATTCTATAGCCTCTCATTATTTCTCATTTTTGGAATTGAGTTTACTCCATTTTATTTCTTCCCACCAACTGTAAAGTACCGGTACAATAAACAGTGAAATCAAAGCCACCATCATCCCTCCAAATGAAGGAATAGCCATTGGGATCATAATATCGGCCCCTCTACCAGTTGAAGTGAGCACAGGCAATAAAGCCAAGAGCGTAGTAGCCGAAGTCATCAAACAAGGTCTAACCCTTCTTAATCCTGCCGAAATAACAGCCTTTCGGATTCCATGCACTGATTCAGTTTTGTGCTTGTCAAAACTTTGTTTGAGATAAGTAGCCATTACTACCCCATCATCAGTGGCTATGCCAAACAGTGCAATAAAACCTACCCAAACCGCCACACTTAAATTAAATTCCCGAACTTGAAATAGTTCCCGTAAGGAGCTTCCCAACACATCAAAATCCAGAAACCAACTTTGTCCATAAAGCCATAACATGATAAATCCACCAGAAAATGCCATGGCAATGGCAGAAAAGATAAAACTGGTCACAGCCACAGAGCGAAATTGGAAATAAAGAATCAAGAATATTACTATGAGACAAATAGGGATCACCAAAGACAACCTTTTCTCAGCTCTAACTTGGTTTTCATAGGAACCAGAGAATTTATAGCTCACTCCTGCTGGGATTTTCAATTCCCCCCGCTCGATCTTATCCTTTAGGTATTGTTGGGCATTTTCTACGACTGTAACCTCTGCAACACCATCTTCTTTGTCCAATAAAACATAACCTACCAAAAACGAATCTTCACTTTTGATCACCTTAGGTCCAGGTCGGTATTCCAGCTTGGCCATTTCACCTATTGGAATTTGCTGCCCGTCAGAACTGGTTACTAAAAGCTGTTCAATATCGTTTGGATTATTTCTAAACTCTCTTGCATATCTAGCTCTAATACCAAACCTTTCCCTACCTTCAACAGTCGTACTTAGTTTCACCCCACCCAAAGCCGCCTTTATGGTTTCTTGGACATCCTCTATCTTCAAACCATACCTGGCGATAGCCCTTCTATCCAAATCCAATTCCAAATAAGGCTTACCCAAGGTCCTGTCTGCAAATACTGAGGCAGGTTTTACACCTGGAACCTCTTTAAGATATTTTTCGATTTGAAAGCTAAAGTCCTCAATGGTCTTCAAATCTGGCCCATAAACTTTCAAACCTATGGGTGCTCTCATGCCTGTCTGAAGCATTAACAGTCTGGTTTCAATAGGCTGAAGTTTAGGAGCAGAAGTTACCCCTGGAAGATTGGCTACGGAAGAAATTTCATTCCAGATATCATCTGGTGTTTGAATATGATCCCTCCATTGACGAAAGTATTCCCCATTTTTATCCTCGATAAGCGCTCCATCTTCATCTCTAAGGAATTCTCCTGCTTCATCCACCGCATACCTGATTTTCCTGCCATTTTCATCGGATTTAAACTCAGGCTTATACAAAATGATATTTTCGAACATGGACATAGGAGCCGGATCTAAAGGTGTATCCGCACGACCTGCTTTTCCCACTACTGAAGAAACTTCTGGAATGGTATTGACCAATAAATCCAACTGCTGAACGATCCGCTGATTGGCCTCTACCCCTGAATGGGGCATGGAAGTAGGCATGAGCAAAAATGCTCCCTCATCCAGTGCTGGCATGAATTCTTCCCCCATTCCCGGAAAAGTATGGGCCATACCGCTGTAAATGGAAGTAGTACGAATATTCCATCCCAATTGGTCAAATCCTTTGGCTATTCCTCCAAACAAGCGGGGAAAGCCCACCCAAATATTGATTCCTAAAAAGATCATCAAAATAGGAATAATAAGGAACTTTAATTTATTGGCTAAGCACCATGAAAGAATGGATTCATAATACTTAATAAATAGTGAAAACACACCCAACACTGATCCTATGACCAAGAGCACAAAAATAAAATTGACAAAGGCACTAACTGAAACTCCCAAAGGAGCCCAAGTACTCGCCAACAACCATGAAACAGCCAGAACAGCTATGAACACCAATACCGGCGTGTGGTATTTTTTATACCATTCTTGATTCCTATATAACAGATAATTATTGGCCCCTATCGCTATCATCACCAATCCCGGTAAGGTAAACCAATAAATACTGATAAGGCCGATTAGCACCAATCCAATATTGCCCCATTTTTTCCAAAATGCTCCTCCATTTTTCATCCCAAACACCCAATGTGCAAGGGCGGGCATAATCAATAGGGTAAACAATAAGGCTGATACCAAAGCAAAAGTTTTTGTGTAAGCCAGCGGCCCAAACAATTTACCTTCTGCAGCCTGCAAAGTAAAAACTGGGAAGAAGCTGACAATGGTGGTGGATACTGCTGTAATGATCGCTGTAGCTACTTCTGTGGTTCCCTCATAAACAGTCTTTAATAAGCTTTGTCCTTTGGGTGCTTCATCCATATGTTTAAGGATGTTTTCATTTAAAATGATCCCTAAATCCACCATGGTCCCAATGGCAATGGCAATTCCAGAGAGTGCTACAATATTCGCATCTACCCCTACATATTTCATGAATATAAAACAGGTCAATACCGCCAAAGGCAAAATGGCAGATATCAATAACGACGCCCTCAGATTATAAACCATTACCATGATCACCACGATAGTCATCAGAATTTGTAGTATAATGGCATCATTGAGCGTACCCAAAGTTTCCATAATGAGATTGGAACGATCATAAAAGGGTACAATCGTCACTTTGGAAATTCTTCCATCTTCCAACTCCTTCTCAGGAAGACCGGCACTGATTTCCTCAATTTTTGATTTTACATTTTCTATAACGGCCATTGGATTATCGCCATACCTGGCCACCACGACACCACCAACTGCCTCTGCTCCAGCTTTGTCTAAAATGCCCTTCATGGACCGATCAGCCGGCCCGATATTTACCCGCGCAATATCCTTTACCCTCAAGGGGACATTATCACTTACTTTAATGACCGTCTCTTCTATGTCTGCAATGTTCTCTACATAACCCAATCCCCTGACATAATATTCTACTTGGTTTAATTCAAGGGTATTGGCCCCCATATCTTGGTTGGTCTTTTTAAGAGCTTCACGCACTTCCATCATCGAAACACCATAAGCCTTCATGGCATTAGGATCAAGGTCTACTTGGTATTCCTTTTCCATACCTCCTACAGAAGCCACCTCAGCCACACCATCGACACCTGCTAGGCCATAGCGAACATAGAAATCCTGAATGGACCTTAACTCTTGCAAATCCCAGCCCCCAGATGGCTTTCCATTTTTATCCCTTCCTTCAAGGGTATACCAATATACTTGTCCCAAAGCTGTAGCATCAGGCCCTAGCTTTGGCTGGACATTTTCAGGAAGCAAATTGGTAGGCAATGAATTTAACTTTTCCAAAATCCTGGACCTGCTCCAGTAATAATCAACCTCGTCTTGAAATATGATGTAAATACTTGAAATCCCAAACATGGAAGATGATCGGATGGATTTTACTCCAGGAAGACCTAATAAAGATGTAGTCAATGGATAAGTGATCTGATCTTCTACATCTTGCGGGGATTGCCCCATCCATTCCGTGAATACTATTTGTTGGTTTTCTCCAATATCTGGTATGGCATCCACCGGGACTGGATCACTGGGCAAAAAGCCCGTATCCCACTTAAATGGAATGACCACTAGCCCCCAAGCCACCAATAGAAGCAGCAGAAGTACAGTAACCAGTTTATTTTCTAGAAAGAATTTAATGATAGCATTAAGCATAGCCTAAATATTAATGCTTGAAATAATCGATTAAGAATTAAATGAATAAGCTACCGCATAGGCAGCAAAAGGGTGTTTTTTTTTTAGCAAAGGCATAATCCTCCTGCTAAAAAGGTTATATCAAAAAAATCTCGTTTTCTATATAAATAGGTAAGTCATTGGGGGGGGCTTCGTCCAAGGGAAAATTAATGGATTCCACTTCCTTGGTCCAAGAAATACACTCTATAATATCTGCCAATAAATGAGGGTATGGCAAAATCACAGCAGAAATGAACTGTACATTGACTGTCTTTGAAGTGTTTTGCTCGGCGTTTTGCAATGCTGTTTTGGGGACATCATCACAACAGCCTGGCATTTCATCCTCTTCTGGACAACATTTTATTTCCTCTGCAAAAAAGTTAATGGCCTCCAGTTGCTCCCCACAATAGTGCATAGAATAACTCAGCCCCGCATTGAAGCAGAGATAAATTATTAAAAGCGATATTTGGAACAGCTTTCGCATGGTTTTATGCAACAAATATAAAAAAGCTTTGTCTACTAAAGTTATATAATTTTTGTAGATTTTAAACAAATGTCCTCTTAAGCATGCTAATCAGAGAAAAATCCTTCACTTGTCCGCATTGTCTTTCACGCATTTCAATGATACTTGACCTGAGTGTAAATCATCAAAAATACATTGAAGATTGTGAAGTTTGTTGCCGACCAATCGAAGTAAGTTTTACAATAAAAAATGGAGAAATTACAGATTTTACAACAACACCCATCGAACAGTAAAATCCATCAACTAAAAACTACTTATTTTTAACAATCTTGTATTTATGATTTTTGTGATTTACTTTTGTCAATCACAAGCTACCTAACTCATGATCAAAGCATTAAGCACTCATCTATTTATCTGTCTTTTCACTTTCATAGCAAATGCCCAGACGCCAACAGGAATCAAAGAGGCAGCTGAAGATTATGCACTGGCAAATATAAATGAGGACTTTGAAACTTTGGTCAAATATACCTACCCGGTAATCCTTGAAAAATCTGGGGGAAAACAGGGCATGATAAAATCACTTGAATTAGCTTCTGATTTATTAAAAATCAGAAATATGAAGGTGGAAAGCTTTGAGATCGGGGAAGCAAAAAAATACACTCATTGCTCAGGAGAAACCCATGCATTGGTTCCCGTTACCTCCATAATCAAGGTCCCAGGGGGCGAAATCATCAACCACACCATCCTTATCGCAGTGTCCAAAGCAGCTAGCGACCAATGGTATTTTATAGAAGCTGCTAGTTTAGAGCCCAATACCATTCATAATTATTTACCCACATGGAATTATACATTGGGGCTAAAATTTGACAGTTCCAATGAATTCATCACACTTAAATCGGAATAGTTCAGGACTTTTTCTTTCGCATATTAGCCAATTGATCCCATAATTCATCTGGAACTTGCTCCAGATGGTTGAATTCCCCAGCTCCCTTTAGCCATTCTCCACCATCAATGGTGATCACTTCCCCATTGACATATGCAGAAAAATCTGAAATCAGATAAGCTGCTAGATTGGCCAATTCCTGATGTTCACCAACTCTTTTTAGCGGTATCTTTTTGGCTGGATCAAATTTATTGGCCAAATCAGCTGGCAAAAGTCGGCTCCAAGCACCTTCAGTAGGAAATGGCCCCGGTGCTATCGCATTGGAGCGGATATTATACTTGGCCCATTCCACCGCCAAAGACCTGGTCATTGCCAGTACACCTGCTTTTGCACTGGCGCTGGGAACCACATAAGCAGAACCCGTCCATGCATAAGTGGTGACAATATTCAAAAATACTCCAGGCTGCTTAATACCTATCCAGTGTTTTCCTGCAGTCATGGTCATATTGACAGTTCCTTTGAGCACAATATCAATCACGGTGTGGAAGGCATTGGCTGAAAGCCTTTCTGTAGGGCTGATAAAGTTTCCTGCTGCATTATTGACTACTGCATCCACCGCCCCAAACTCAGCTATTGCGAGTTGAAACATTTTCTCCACCTGATCAATTTCCCTGACATCGCAGGCCAAGGGTAAAACTTTACCTCCATACTTTTCCTGTAGTTGCTTTGCTGTTTCTTTGAGCACATCCAACCTTCTACTGCTAATAACCAGATTAGCTTCCAATTCCAAAAAATATTCCGCCATGGATCTCCCAAGCCCCGTCCCTCCTCCGGTAATCAAAATGGTTTTACCTTTTAAAGCATCTTGCCTAAGCATTCCCTGCGTGTATTTCATGGTTATTTTGATTTTAAGGATTTATCCAATATACCTAAAAAACTATTGAAATCGGAAACCCATAAATTCAGCAAGAAAAATTAGGCATAAAAAAAACCGCTTATTAGCGGCTTTTTAATATTTGTCTTAATCCAATGATTAGTATCTATAATAATCAGGCTTAAATGGACCTGCCACTTCTACACCTATATATTTAGCTTGATCCTCGGTTAAAGTTTCCAATTCCACACCTAATTTACCCAAGTGAAGTTCAGCAACTTTTTCATCTAAGTGCTTAGGCAATACATAAACTTTATTTTCGTAATGATCTGTATTGGTCCATAACTCCAACTGAGCCAAAGTTTGGTTAGTAAAAGAGTTTGACATTACAAATGAAGGGTGGCCAGTGGCACAGCCTAGATTTACCAACCTTCCTTCTGCAAGAAGGATGATATCATTCCCTTCAACGTTATAAAGATCTACCTGAGGCTTGATTTCGTCCTTGGTATGACCATAGTTGGTATTCAACCAAGCCACATCGATTTCGTTGTCAAAGTGCCCAATATTACAAACGATGGTTTTGTCTTTCATCACTTTGAAGTGCTCACCGGTGATGATATCTTTATTACCAGTAGCAGTAACAACGATATCAGCTTCAGCAGCAGCATCGATCATTTTCTTCACCTCAAAACCATCCATAGAAGCCTGAAGAGCACAAATTGGATCGATTTCAGTAACGATTACCCGAGCACCAGCTCCTCTAAGAGAAGCAGCTGAACCTTTTCCTACATCACCATATCCACCTACAACAGCTACTTTACCAGCCAACATCACATCTGTAGCTCTTCTAATAGCATCCACCAAAGACTCCTTGCATCCATATTTATTATCAAATTTAGATTTGGTTACAGAGTCATTTACATTGATAGCAGGCATAGGAAGCGTTCCATTCTTCATTCTCTCATAAAGTCTGTGAACACCTGTAGTGGTTTCTTCAGATAATCCTTTGATGTCAGCAACCAATTCAGGGTATTTATCCAATACCATATTGGTCAAGTCGCCACCATCGTCAAGAATCATATTCAACGGCTTTTGCTCCTCACCGAAGAACAAGGTTTGTTCTATACACCAGTCAAATTCCTCCTCTGAAAGACCTTTCCAAGCATACACTGAAACACCTGCAGCAGCTACAGCAGCAGCGGCATGATCCTGCGTGGAGAAAATATTACAAGATGACCAAGTTACTTCTGCACCTAGTTCCACCAAGGTTTCAATCAAAACGGCGGTTTGAATGGTCATATGAAGACAACCTGCAATTCTAGCTCCTTTTAGGGGCTTGGATGCGCCATATTCAGCTCTTAAAGCCATCAACCCTGGCATTTCAGCTTCAGCCAATTTAATTTCTTTTCGGCCCCATTCAGCCAAAGAGATGTCTTTTACTTTATACTTGACGTATTTTGATTTAGTTT
Source organism: Echinicola salinicaeni (assembly GCF_014280965.1). GTDB lineage: Bacteria > Bacteroidota > Bacteroidia > Cytophagales > Cyclobacteriaceae > Echinicola > Echinicola salinicaeni. The sequence continues at coordinate 275,402 of NZ_JACODZ010000004.1, read as the reverse complement.
CTGACATGAATTTATCGTTTTGATATTAATTTCGGATCACAAATTTACTCAATCCCATAGACTTTACATAATTAGCTACTTAGATGAATTTAACTTCTTTGAAGGCATAATGGTTTAATTCCTTGTTATTTTTCTCAACAATCAATCGTCCCTCTGAACTTATCCCTATTATTTTCCCTTTAAACCGACCATATTCATCTTCATATTCCGACAAAATATTCTTTCTAAAAAGATGATCCCAATAGTCTGAATGTAAACGCTCCTTATCATCCCTTTTCAACTGTAGGTATCGTTTTTCAATACAGGACAAAATACTGCCAAGGATTTCCCATTTATCATATGTTTGTCCACTGAGCGCTGCCAATGAGGTGGGACCGGGAAAAGGGAAGTTAACTTGGTTGATATTTAGGCCCATCCCCACTATGGAATTATCAATATTTTTCCCTGAAATACTATTTTCTATCAAAATCCCACCTAATTTCCCCTGTTTTTCGTGTACTATATCATTGGGCCACTTCACTTTGATCCCATCAACCAACTCACTGAGTGTATCAAAAACTGCCAAGGAAACCACCCTATTCAACTCAAAATGTGAAACAGCATTCAGAAAAACGGGGGATAAAACCAAGGAAAAAGTCAGGTTTACTTCTGGCTCACTAAACCACCTATTGCCCCGCTGCCCCCTCCCCTTGGTTTGTTTATCTGTAACGATAATACTACCTTCTTTGGCGGAACCTTCTTTGATTTTCTGTGCGGCTATGTCATTGGTAGAGTGACACTCTGTCAGATAAATAATATCTTTCCCTAGAAAAACAGTATTGGCAAGGATTTTATGCATCAATTTATTAGTTATTTTGTCGCACAATAAAGATATTTATCCTTTTATTGTGGCGTTAATTATGATATTGTAAAATTACAACAAAAGTATGACAGCAGAAGAGCTGAGTAAATTAATCGTGAAAGGGATGGAAGAAAAAAAAGCTTCCGATATCGTGGTGATGGATTTGAGGGATATCAATAATTCTGTTTCCGATTTTTTTGTGATTTGTTCCGGCCAATCAGACACTCAAGTAGAAGCCATTTCTGATTCAATCGAAGAAGAGGTTTTCAAATCCAACAAAGAAAAGCCGTGGAGAAGTGAAGGAAAAAATAATCTGCAATGGATTTTAGTAGATTACGTTGATGTGGTAGCACATGTTTTCCTGAAAGATAAAAGAGAGTTTTATGGACTTGAAGATTTATGGGGGGATGCAAAAGTTACCCATATAAATTAAGTCTTTGTAAACTTTCATTTTTTAAATCCGTTTTACCTAAAGTTTATTGAATTAATATTTAAACGATGAGTGATAAAAACAAAAATAAAAAATTCATTCCCAAACCGCCCCAAAAGCCCAATTTTCAGCTTTGGCTAATCGTCACGGCTGTAATTGTGCTTATCGGCATCACCTACTTTAACCAAAGGAGTGCTGTCATTGATATAACAATGAATCGGTTTGAGGACATGATCCTGAGCAATGATGTGAAGAAGGTAGTGGTGGTCTACAACCAAAATTATGTGGAAGTCACCCTTAAAGAGGAAGCTCTGGAGAATCAGCGTTATAAAGACGAACTAGAATCCCAAAACCCTTTCTTTAATCCCACTGGCCCTCACTATAAAATAACAGTAGCGTCAGTTGATAAATTTGAAGAAGATTTTGACAAATTAGAGGAGAAACTTCCTGAAGAACAAAGAATAGGCACTTCGGCCAAAAAAGAAGAAAGTTGGGGCAACTGGTTTGGTAGCTTTGGCTTCTTGATCTTGGTATTCTTCCTTTTCTGGATCATGATGAGAAGAATGGCTGGACCAAGTGGACCAGGTGGCCAGATTTTCAATGTGGGTAAATCCAAAGCCCAACTGTTTGATGCCGAAAACAAGGTCAAAATCACTTTTGACAATGTAGCCGGATTGGATGAGGCCAAAGAGGAAGTACAAGAAATTGTTGAATTCCTAAAGAACCCGTCCAAATTCACCAAGCTAGGTGGTAAAATTCCTAAGGGCGCTTTATTGGTAGGACCTCCAGGTACTGGTAAAACCTTGTTGGCAAAAGCAGTGGCTGGTGAAGCAGGTGTTCCGTTCTTCACACTTTCAGGTTCTGACTTTGTCGAAATGTTTGTAGGTGTAGGTGCCGCCAGGGTGCGTGACCTCTTCAAGCAGGCCAAAGAAAAAGCACCTTGTATCATCTTTATTGATGAGATAGATGCCATTGGACGTTCTAGAGGTAAAGGCCAAATGCCAGGATCTAATGACGAGCGTGAAAACACACTGAACTCACTATTGGTAGAAATGGATGGTTTCGGTACGGACACTGGCGTCATTGTATTGGCTGCTACTAACCGACCTGATGTATTGGATAGCGCCCTATTGAGAGCAGGTAGATTTGACCGTCAGATCAGTATTGACAAGCCTGACATTTTGGGTAGAGAAGCCATTTTCAAGGTTCACCTAGAACCTATCAAGACCAGCTCTGATATTGACCCTAAAAAACTGGCAGCTCAAACTCCAGGATTTGCTGGTGCTGAAATTGCCAATGTTTGTAATGAAGCGGCCCTTATTGCCGCAAGAAGAAATAAAGCAGCTGTTGATATGCAGGATTTCCAAGATGCCGTTGATAGGGTGATTGGTGGTCTTGAGAAGAAAAACAAAATCATTTCTCCGGAAGAGAAAAAGATTGTTGCCTATCATGAAGCTGGCCATGCCGTGGCAGGCTGGTTCTTGGAGCATGCTGATCCTTTGGTAAAGGTAAGTATTGTACCAAGGGGGATTGCTGCATTAGGTTATGCGCAATATTTGCCAAAAGAACAATTCCTTTATCAAACAGAGCAATTGATTGACGAAATGTGCATGACACTTGGTGGCCGTGCTGCGGAAGAAATTGTCTTTGGCAAGATTTCAACAGGTGCACTTAGTGATCTGGAAAGAGTTACCAAAATGGCTTATTCTATCGTTTCGGTCTATGGTATGAATGATAAAATTGGCAATGTCTCTTTCTATGACAGCAAAGGAAATGATTACAAATTCAGCAAGCCTTACTCTGAGTCCACTGCGGAAACGATTGATGAGGAAGTTAGAAAGCTAATCAACTTTGCATACGAAAGAACCAAAGACCTTTTGAGTCATCGAAAACCAGAATTGGAGACCTTGGCCCAAGAGCTATTGGAAAAAGAGATTATCTTCCAATCTGACCTAGAAAAACTTATTGGTAAACGACCTTTTGACAGTGAAACTACTTATGAAGCATTTACCAGAAAAGTTGACGAAAAAGAATTAGAGGAAAAGAAATCAGCCACTAAGAAAGGTGATAGTTCTTCAGATGTTGAAGAAAGCCTTAGCGAGAAAAAGGACTGAATACTTTAAAATACATGATTCAAAAAAAGCTTTCCTATTTGATTAGGGAAGCTTTTTTTGTTTTCAGCCACATATAGTCCGCAAAACTTACCTTTCCAATAATCAAAAGATTGCTAACTTTGACAACCAAAACGATCAAGCAGGCATAATTAATATCTGCAGTATCGTACTGTCAACCTATAAATTAGCCTTTGCTTACATTTAACATATTCTTTCAGATCATACATGAACATCAACCTTAAGGAAAACCAAAAAATATTTTTCGCTTCTGATTTTCATTTGGGTTCACCCGACCATAAAACCAGTAGAAAAAGGGAAGATAAAATCATCAAATGGCTGAAGAGCATAGAAAACGAAGCAGCTGCTATATTTTTGGTTGGTGATCTCTTTGATTTTTGGTTTGAGTTTGACACAGTTATCCCTAAAGGTTTCATCAGGTTCATGGGCAAAATAGCTCAATTAAGAGACAGGGGAATTCCCATTTTCTTTTTCACTGGGAATCATGACCTATGGATGAAAGATTACTTTACCAAAGAGTTAAATATCCCCGTTTATCACAATCCAATAAACCTTGAAATCAATCATAAGAAATTCCTAATTGGTCATGGAGATGGACTGGGGCCAGGTGATAAAAAATATAAAATCCTTAAAAAGTTTTTTACCAGCAAAGTCTGTCAATTCATATTTAAATGGCTTCATCCTGATATTGGCTTGGCGATTGCTCACAAATGGTCTAGCCAAAGCAGAAGCAGTAATATGGCAAAAAATGAAGACAAGTTCTTAGGGAATGGCGAATGGCTATGGGAATACTGTAAAAATGTTGAAGATAAAATGCACTTTGACTATTATATATTTGGCCATAGACATTTACCTTTAGAACTACCAGTGGGTAAAAATTCCAAATACATTAACCTGGGAGAATGGCTAAGTCAAAACACTTTCGCTGAATTCAATGGAAAAGAATTAAAACTAAAGAAATTCGAAAAATGAGATGCTGGTTGATCTTCTTTCTTTTTTCCTTGAATTCACTATTAAGTTACGGGCAAGAAATAAAATGGAAAGCAATTTTCGATCTTAAAGAAAAAAGCATCAGCCTAGTTGATATTGACAATGATGGCAAAGTCTTAATAGCAGACTCAAGAGGTAATCTGGACCAATACAACCTTTCTGGGGATTCAACCAATCATTATTCTCCCGAATTCCAAGGAACCTTAAGTCAACTTGAAGCAGGAAGAACCTTAAATATTTTTACCTTTTCAAGCGACCTCCAACGTTTTGAGATATTAGATCGATTTATGAGTCCTCGATTTTCAAGCAGATTAAATAACTTAGAATTAGGTAATATTCGGGCCGCTTCCTTGGGCAATAATCAAAAAATATGGCTTTATGATGAAACCAATTTTTCCTTAATCCAATATGATTATCGAAGAAATGTGATTTTACAAGAACAATCTCTCAATCTTATTTTCGATGATACCTATCTAACAATTACTGAAATTACAGAATACCAAAACACACTTTTTATCAATGTTCAAGACAAGGGAATTTTTCTATTTGATAACCAAGCCAACTATATAGGTAAGATCGAATTGATCACGGAGCAAAAATTATCTTTTTCAGGAAACAATATATATACTACATCTGCAAATCAACTAATCAAGGTAGACTATTTGTCAGGAAAGAAAGAAATATTCAATGTCCCTGTCCAAAATATGAAAGTGGCTACCTACCAAGACCTTTTTATTTTTTATAATTCCAGCTTACTTAAAGTTTTTAAAGGGGAATACATCAAAAAGTAAACACTATTCAAAAAAGATTCTTTATCAATAATACTATACTATTCTTAGATAAGCTACATTATTCATAAGCTTAGTATCAATTTTGATTATTCAAATATTAGTTATCAATCTTCAGTTACATTAACAGTAAAAATAATTATTAGAATATTTCTTACAATTATTTAAAAAACATTCGATTTATGGTTTGATTTTTGCAATTTTGCGATCAAATGACAAAACCTTTACCAAGAAAAATTCAACACTTCCTTTTTATATTCGCTTTCCTGTATTTTGGATCAGGAGTAGCAATGAAATATAGTGCCCAGAATTTCCTGAAAAAATCGGAGACCAATCTTACTTTCCCGAAAAATCTAAACAAACCTGATGTAGACTTTGATTTAAAACCTACTGGGCAAAAGAAATTTAAAATAGTATTGGAAGAAAAGATCCCAACCAAAACCACTGTAAAAGTTTTTGACATTATTGGTAACTTAATACTTGAAGATGCCTTAATGCCTGAAGATGGCTTGCAAAAAACTTACGACTTTTCTTATGTTAGCAGTCAACTCTTTGTGGTGGAAGTGGGCAATTCAAAATACAATAAAACGAAAAGCATCTACGCCAATCCTCAAGGTAAAAAAAAAGTGGATGAGCTAAATAAAGACTTTGATGAAGATGAAAATCAAGACGAATCTTCAAAAAATGAATAAAAAAAACCGGCCTAGCCGGTTTTTTTTATTATGTGATATGAAATGCTAAAATTTAATTAAGCGATCTCAACCAATTTTATATCGAAAACCAAATCTTCTCCAGCAAGTGGGTGATTTGCGTCCAAAACAATCTTTTCCGTATCCACCTTAACCACTTTTACTGGTACTGGTTGACCTTGTTGATTTTGAATAGACAGATCCATACCTACTTCAGGCTTGATATCTGCAGGAACTTGTTCGATTGGCACATCAATCATCATATCATCTCTCTTGGCACCATAAGCCTCATCTGAAGGGATAGTTACGCTTTTACCTTGTCCTACCTCCATACCATCTACAGCCTGATCGAAACCTTTAATCATATTTCCATCACCTACTGTAAATTGAAGAGGTTCTCTATTTTCTGAAGAATCGAAAACAGTACCGTCCTTTAACTTCCCTGTGTAGTGTACTTTTACTGTACTTCCTTTAGTTGCTACAGACATTTAATTAATTATTTTTGTGAATAATGATAAAGGTAATACTTTTTGAAAGGGATAAAAAAGAATCCCATATTTGATTTAAAAAGCGTTCATATTCGTCCTTTTTTTGTTCAATTCCGAACATATCTTTATAAAAAACCCCTCATTTACTGTTATTTTGCCTATATTCAATTATGGCATTATTTAAGCAATTGAATGTTAATAACATTACAAAATCAAAATAACAATGGAAGAAAAAAGTCTCGGAAAAATACTGATAGTAGATGATAATGAAGACCTACTTTTCGCTGCAAAAATGCTATTAAAAAAATATGCTAAAGAAGTAACCATAGAAAAGGACCCTAGACGCATTCCATTTTTAGTAAACAATAACAGTTACGATGTAATTTTATTGGACATGAACTTTACCGAGGATACCACATCGGGAAAGGAAGGCTTTCATTGGCTAAAACAAATCAAAGAAATCGATCCAAAATCTGTGGTAATTTTAATTACCGCCTTTGGCGATGTCGAAATGGCCGTACAGGCCTTAAAAGAAGGCGCTACTGATTTTATCCTAAAACCTTGGCAAAACGAAAAACTTTTGGCCACTTTAACCGCTGCAAGTAGACTAAAAGAAAGCTATAATCAGGTAGATTCAATTTCCAGAAAATCAAAACAATTACAAGCAGACCTGAAAAAGCCATTTTCAGAAATCATTGGGCAAAGTGCCGCGATGAAAAACATTTTTTCGATCATTGACAAGGTCGCCCAAACTGATGCCAATGTGCTCATACTGGGAGAAAATGGAACAGGAAAAGAGCTTATTGCCAGAGCTATCCATGATAGGTCTTTGAGAAACGACGAGATATTTGTCGGAGTCGACATGGGAGCAATCACCGAGACTTTATTTGAAAGTGAACTATTTGGTCATAAAAGAGGCGCTTTTACAGATGCCAAGGAAGACAGGGCTGGTAGGTTTGAAGTAGCGGACAAAGGCACTCTTTTTTTGGATGAAATCGGTAATCTAAGCATGCCCTTACAGTCAAAGCTACTGACAGCATTGCAAAAAAGAGAAGTCACCAGAATAGGCACCAACAAATCCATTCCCGTCGATATCAGATTAATCAGTGCCACTAATATGAAAGTCCATGATATGGTCATGGAAAATAGCTTCAGGCAAGATTTATTGTACCGAATCAACACGGTGGAAATCTTCCTGCCACCATTGCGCGATAGGCAAGATGACATCCCTTTACTGGCGAATCATTTTCTAAAAGTCTATGCTAAAAAATACAGAAAAGAATTCAGTGGCTTTAAACCTGCCGCTATTCAGCTCTTGCAGCATTATAGCTGGCCTGGAAATATCAGAGAGCTTCAACATGCCATAGAAAGAGCCATCATTATGGCTGAGGGTAACGAACTGGATAGCAGGGATTTCTTTTTCCTTTCTTCAAAACCAATAGCTGAAAAAGTCAGCAATAACACCAGTCTCAACCTGGACGAAGTAGAAAAAAACGTGATTCAAAAAGCGATTGATAAGAATGGAGGAAATATCTCCAAGGCAGCCAAAGAGCTGGGGCTGACCCGTGCTTCTTTGTACAGAAGATTAGAAAAATATGGATTATAAAGTCGGGTTACTAGGAAGAGTGGTCTTACTTTCCATGACCCTCTTCATACTTTCCTATGCAATACTAAATGAAGCCGGTGTTTTCATCACTTCCTTATTTATCATTTTGGTTATTGCCCAATTGATTTTCCTGGTCAACTATGCAGAAAGCAGTTTCAAAAAGGTCAGGCAATTTTTAGACAATATCAAACAAAATAATTATTCGACGGTCTATCCTGTCAAATTTGATGGAACCGAAACTGACGACCTCCACATTGAATTCAATGCCATTTTGGCAAAGCTAAAGGAAGACCAAGCAGAAAAGGAAGCCAATTACCAATATTTCAGATCTGTATTTCAACACCTCAGTATTGGCCTGATCACCTTTGAGGAAGACGGACAGGTTCAGATCCTCAATACAGCAGCCAAAAGGATGCTCAATATAGATCAGCTCAGCCACATAGAGGAAATTGAAGAAGTCAATAAAGAATTACACTTTGCCATCAAAAACCTGCGCACCGGAGGCAGCGAATTGATAAAAATCGCCCATCCGGATGGTATTATGCAGCTTTCTGTTTATGTCATTGAACTGGTACTTCGAGATGTCAAGTTCAAACTTGTCTCCCTGCAGAATATCCAAAGTGAACTTGAGGAAAAAGAAATGGAAGCTTGGCAAAACCTAGTAAGGGTCTTGACCCATGAAATCATGAACAGCATTGCCCCTATTTCTTCATTGGCCTCCACTATTAAGACCGATATTCAATCACAAATGGATAAGGGAAGCAATATTCCTATCCATGATGTAGAAGACTATTTAATGGGAATAGCGACCATAGAAAAACGCAGTGAAGGCTTGATTGATTTTGTCAGCGATTTCAGAAGCTTGGCCCACATCCCTGTCCCTAAATTCTCAGCAATTAAAATTAATGAACTCTTTGAACAACTGGCTACGCTTTTCAGCCATCAGATAGATGAGTTAAGCATTAAATGTGAGAAAAACATAGAACCTGAAGATTTACTGTTATTCGCTGATAGTTCTTTGATTGAGCAGGTACTGATTAATATTATCCAAAATGCTATCCATGCTGTAGAGGAATCTGAAGAGAAAAAAATCTCACTTAGCGCCTTTATTGATGAGGCAGGAAAAATCATTATTGAAATAAGTGATACGGGTAGAGGAATTGAAGAAGAAGCGCTCAACAAGATCTTTATTCCTTTCTTTACGACCAAACAAAAAGGATCAGGTATTGGCCTCAGCCTATCCAAACAAATAATGAGAAGGCATAAAGGCAATATTCAGGTCAAATCGACTATTGGATCAGGCACCACATTTAAATTAATCTTCAATGCTTAATCTCCCAATTTTCATTAATCAGCAAGGAGGAATATTCATTAAAATCTCTTCAAAAATATCTTGTACAAGTAATTGATCTCTGAGTAATTTAATTCCATTATGAAATCGTTATATAAGGTTTCAGGATTTTTCTCAAACCAATTCTTTGAGTCCTGTATGTTTTGATTTTATTTTTTCGTTTGCTGATAGACAAAGGTTTTCTTTATCTGTTAGCTCGGCTACTTTCTGTTTCACTTTCACTAAAAATGTTGGTAGCTTATCTTGATATTTTTTATGAAGGTACAAGCCATGCAATACAGGTGAATCTTCGGAAATTTTGGATTCATTAGGCCGCTTCTTGTCTTTGAATTTTGACTTTAACCAAACTGACCCAATAAGCCCTCCTTTTATTGTCCAAGTTATGGGGATATCACCTTGTTGTAACTTTTTCAAACAATCAAACAAAAATTGCTGTCTGGTAAGTAATACCCCATCAGGTTCAAAATTCAGCAAATCTTTTAAGGAATTATAATTTATCTCAGTCGAGGGGTCTTCCTGCGGCAAATTTGATTCTTTATCCAAAATGAAATATTTATCATTTATTACTTCAGTGGGCAGGAACGGATGCTTCACCCATGAACTAAGACCAAATCTTTTTATAAGGGAAATTTGCTCTTTGCGTAAGCCCCACTTATGTCTCAGTTTCGATTTTGCTACTTTCGGATTTTTATAGACATTGGCAATGAAAGCATTGCCCCATTTATTCAAAAGGGATTTTATCCTAGAAGACAGTGGATTTTTCTTTTGGGGGTAAACTGTAAGTTTATAAACTGTATCCGAGGTATTTGCCAACCTGTCTTTATATGCCTGCCCCCCTATCGTCAGATCAAGGATCCCTCCCTGTTTTTCATACAAATCATTGATAAGCATTATAAAAATCAAAAATCCCGGTGAATGTCTTGAATATTGGATGGATTGGGTGTTAATTCCTGCACCATGGGACCAGCCTCCCTTTCCGTATGTTCCAGATATTGATGAAATGATTTTTCCGTCCAATTTAAGAACATATAGAAACATCAATCCTTTCTCAAACAACCTTGTATAAAAGGCTTTCTTTTGGGGATTATCCCTAAAAGGAGTTCGGTTATGGATCGCCCCTTGCCTAAAATCATATTGAACCACCAAATCCTCTAACACCGAGTTAATCTTATCTTTACCAGAAATTTGCTCAAAAGTTAAATCTCCAATTCTTTTTAAGCGATTACGATCCTCTCTAAACTGCTTTTTCTTAGTCAATTTCCTGACTACTCCTTCTTTCAGCTCCACATGAGGCCTGTTTATAGGCACTAATTCCCCATATCCATCAAGCGATGGGTCATTTTCCATCCACGCAATGGGAGCACCATTAGGAATGCAGCTTAATACTAGTTTACTTTTATTGAACTTTGATCTTAATAATTTTATTACATTTTTTAAAAAAACACCGTAGTCATTTTCTCTAGCTAACCAGGTTTGATACAATCCGTCTCCTTTTCCTACTCCGGTGATTTCATCTCTGAATCCTCTCCCTTTGCTGAGGAAGATCACAGCTGATAATGTTCCTAAAGAATTGGAAAAAATCATAATAGGCTCGAAGTCCTGAAAAAAAGCTTCATACCATTCAACAACAAACTGGGGACTTTGAAAGATGGTGGACCAAGGACAATCCTCATACAACTCAATCCAGCTTCTCAAGAAGCTCCGATCTTTGAGAATATCCAGCACCTCCATCCCAATCAATATTCTTGTTTGGGAACAGTTTTTTTCTTCCGGACAACCGTTCTTTTGATGCATGATTTCTGTATTTAAAACTTATGTTCTTTATGGCTTAAATGTCTTGGATAAGTTATCAGACTAATGCTGGCCTGAATTCAGAATTTTGAATTACCTGATTTAGCGCTTTATTCCTATCCTCTATAATTAAACAAACCCTTATATCCTCGTTAGGATCCAAAACAGCATTCACTACAGAAAGAATAAAATCACTTACCTGGTCCTCATATTCAACATGACTGTAAATCAGCTCCATAAACCTGACATCCTTTCCTAAAGATTTTTCTTTAACAATTCCATTCTTTCCCCTATAAACCTTGGCACAGGCCAATAAACAGTCCCCCTTAGCATGTGTATAGATAGTATTTTGTCCACTTAAACTGTACATAGCATTTTCCATAAATTCCCACCGCGTAAGACCAGGCTTAACATGCTTATATTTCAACAAATCTTTTATTGAATTCTTTCTAATAGAAACTTCCCTTCCAACTATGGATTCACCCTTAAAAAAATAAAAACTCACATTTTTCTTACTGAGCCCCATATTACCTCTGCCAAAAACATAGCTCCAAATTCCTTTATTTTTCACCATATACCACTGTTTACTCCAAAACAACTCTACAGACATAGGTCGAAATCTCATTTTCAGTAAAACCCCATAAATGAAAACGCGGAATTTTCTCTTTAGGTAAAAAACGGGGTCTTTGGTCAGTACAAAACTATATACAGCATCACTTTCTGTCTTCCAATTTTCCTTGTACTTGTCCCAGCCAGGTGTCAAATCAAAAACATCAACTCCATCACTTACAAGCAATTCACCCAAAAGATAAAAAAGGATAATCCCAGGTGAGTACTTTGCATAAATAGGCGAATAGGTATTAATTCCCTGTAAATGAACCCAATTTTTTCCTCTTAGGGCAACCATTGAGCCTAGCACTTCTCCTTTAATTGAAAGTACAGTCACATGAAGCAAACCCTTCTCAAAAAGTTTTAAATAAAAATCCATTTTTTGTGGACTTTCCCTAAACTGACTTTTATTGAACATGGCTGCCTGCCTAAAGTCAAACTGATCTATGATCTGAGGAAATATTTCTTCAAATTCATGCTTTTCGGTAATCCTTCTAAAATTATATCCTTTGAGTCTTTTTAATTTTTTGAGCTTTGCCTTATACTGGCTTTTGGGGGTGATAACATTGAAGATTTGAGGGGATTTTGTATTCATTAAGGGCCTTCTGAAGGGCTGAATGACCCGCTTATACTTCCACTTGCTGGACTTCTCAAAACCAGCTATTAGACCTTTATCAGGCACATACCTAAATAATATATCTGCTTTTGGGAATTGGTTTAAGATGAGATCAAAAGCCCTTTTGATAAACATTTCATTTTGATCTTTCTCAACTAACCAAACTTGATACTCTGCCTCGTAGAGCCCCGCTCCCTGGATTTTAATTTTCTTAGAATTATCTATATTGTCTTTTGGAATGGTCATCGTCAATAAACCAGTGAGATTTCCCTCGTGATCCGATGAGATCACAATTAAAGGTTCATACTCATCTTTGAACGCCAAATACCAGGAGACAACATACTCTCTGCTCTGAAATACAGTAGCCCAAGGACACTTCTCATAAAGCACAGTCCATTGGTGTATAAAGCCATCATCATCCATCTGTTCAAATGCTTCTTTTCCTACAAGCAAAAAAACTTTCTTTTGCTTAAGATTTGGGCTTGATATTTTTGAGGTGCTAGCTTTCCCCTCTTCAATTAGCTCCATTTTGGACATAATTAAAAAACCATTTAATTCCTATGCTAAATTGGTAATACATATAACCAATGACTTGCCTTCTAGGAGGCGTAGCAACTATCAACCATTTGATATTTTAAAAGCCAATTTTAAAAAAGCCTGATAATTTGCTATCTAAATCAATTACCCATCAATAAGTGTCACCCGAATTCAAACCGGCAGTGTATTGACTCACTAAAAAGCACTAAGGTCATCTATTAAAACATCTTTAAGCCCACATCCTTTATTTATATAAACCCTTGTAAATCTGGCCAATGACATTATATTGTAATAACGTAATAAAAAAAACAAAACAAAAACATTAAATACATTTTTTATCCTTTCAAAATATATTTAATGCTTTTTGTAACAATATTTAATATTAAGGAAATTTTTAAGCTAGAACATTCTCAATCCATATCAATATAGTAATACCCGCTTCACAATCAGTTAATTAGCAGTTTATATATTGATATAAAAATAGGAAAAGCTTTGAAAACACATTTTAAGACCATTGTCGTTTCTGATCTACACCTAGGTACAAAAGGCTCCAAAGCAAAAGAGGTAGTTCGCTTCTTGAAAAACTATCATTGCGAAAACCTTATCCTTAATGGGGATATTATTGACGGGTGGCAGTTGAAAAAGTCTGGATCATGGAAAAGGAAACACACTCGATTTTTTAATAGAATTCTCAAAATGATCGATAATGATAATACAAAGGTATATTATCTTAGGGGAAACCACGACGATTTTTTAGATCAAATTCTACCTTTGGAGATCGGAAACCTTTCCATTCAAAAGGACATAATTTACCAATCACATGGCAAGAAATACTTAGTCCTTCATGGAGATGTTTTTGATAGTATCACTACTAATCTCAGATGGATAGCCTACTTGGGAGACATTGGTTATACTTTCCTTTTATGGTTAAATCGTTTTGTAAACCATTACAGAAGAAAAAGAGGATTAAGCTATTTTTCCCTCTCCCAATACGTTAAAAACAAAGTCAAATCTGCTGTATCCTATATTGACAAATATGAAGAGGAACTAGCCAAGATGGCCAAGGCAAAAGGCTGTGATGGGATCATCTGTGGTCACATCCATAAGGCGGAATCCAGAATGATAGACGGAATTGCTTACCATAATTCTGGTGATTGGGTAGAAACCATGAGTGCCCTGGCAGAGGATTTCGAAGGGAACTGGCAATTGATTCATTATAACGAATTGGACTTTGCCAGGTCTACAAAAGATGAAAAGGTCATCCCATTAAAAGCACCTCATAAATATAGCGAAGTTTCCTTCTTTGGTTCAAACGACAACATCATCCTTCCTCCATCTTCATTTGAATCATGAAATTTGTTTTTATAGTTCAGGGCGAAGGAAGGGGACATATGACCCAAGCCATTGCATTAGCTTCCATATTAGAGCAGCAGGGCCATGAAGTCAAGCATATACTTATTGGTAAAAGTAATAGAAGACAGTTACCTGAATTTGTCCGTAAAAACTTAAAAGCACCTATAATACAATTTGAAAGTCCCAACTTTCATACTGACAAAAAGGGTAAATCAATCAACCTTTTCAAAACCATCACGAAAAACATCCTAAGGTCCAACAAATATATTCATAGCTTAAGGATACTTGATCGGGTGATAAAAGTTGATCAACCAGATATTATTCTCAACTTTTATGATGTACTTGCAGGGATATATAATTTATTCTTTAGGCCAAAAGCAGCATTTTGGACAATAGGGCACCAATACCTCATCTATCATTCATCTTTCCCTTTTGCTCCCAATAGCTTTATTCAGAAAAAATTATTCCAATTTAACACTTCTATAACAGCACTTGGAGCTGACAAACTGCTAGCCCTTTCCTTTAGGGATTACCCCAAAAGCACTCATAAAAAACTGATTGTCATTCCTCCGGTTTTAAGATCAGAAATTCACCGTTTGACCCCAAAGGAAGGAGATTATATCTTAAGTTATATTGTTAATTCAGGTTATGCAGAAGAAATTGTTTTATTTGCACAAGAAAATCCTGAAATAAAAATAGAAGCTTTTTGGGATCGCAGAGAATGCGAAAAAATCTATAAACCACAACCCAATATCACCTTTCATCAAATTGATGACCGGAAATTCCTTGAAAAAATGGCGAACTGTAAAGGTTTGGTCTGCACTGCAGGTTTCGAATCTGTCTGTGAAGCCATGTACTTGGGCAAACAGGTGATGATGATTCCCGTAACCGGCCAATATGAACAAGCCTGTAATGCCATTGATGCACAAAATGCCCATGCTGGCCTGGCCCATCATTCCTTTGATTTCAAGTTATTTTCAGATTATCTGGACAGAGCAAAAAAGAATGACCTAGCATTCAGAAAATGGCAACTTCAATTACCCAAAATGCTTGAAAAAATTATAGCTGAATCGAATTCACCTTCCACTTTATAAGCGTCCAATTCAAGTCAAATTCTTTAATATCCATGGAGTATCAATACATCAAACCCTATAATTTAAAGTATTTTAGAAAAAAACTTAATTGAAAAAAGTGCGTTTCCATCCTGCGCAATCGTTTTCGATAAAAAAAATGAACCATTTTTTAAAATTGGACCTCACAAAGGAAATTAGTTTTCTAAAAATACTTGTAAATTCAACATTTAAGACCTGAAATTATTTCCATGAATATAGAGAGACTAAGACTTAAAGAAGATCAGGATAGGATCAAACATTGGAAAAAATGGGGACCTTATTTAACTGAAAGACAATGGGGTACTGTAAGAGAAGACTATAGTGCGGACGGTTCGGCTTGGGAGAATGTTACTCATGAAGATGCAAGAAGCAAAGCATACCGATGGGGAGAAGAAGGTTTAGGTGGATTTAGCGATCACAAGCAAAAACTCTGCTTGGCTTGGGCCTTTTGGAATGGTAAGGACCCTATGATCAAGGAGCGATTATTTGGTCTAACAGGCAATCAAGGAAATCATGGGGAAGATGTAAAGGAGCTTTACTATTATCTAGATAGCACGCCTACACATAGTTATATGAAAATGCTCTATAAATATCCCCAGAATGAATTCCCCTATAAAGACCTAGAAGAAGAAAATTCCAGAAGAGGAAAACTGGATCCTGAGTACGAAATCATAGATACGGGTATTTTTGATCAGGATGAATATTTTGACATCTTCATTGAATATGCCAAAGAAGACTTTGAGGACATCGTCTCTAGAGCTACTATCCATAACAGGAGCAATGAGGATGCAACGATTTGGGTCATGCCCACCATTTGGTTCAGAAAGACTTGGTTTACTGGTCATGAGCCTTTCCTGCCAAAACTTTCCAAGAAATCTGAAAATCAAATACTGGCCTTTTCACCCAAATCAGGCAACTACCATTTCCACTTTGACGGAAATCCAGAGTTGCTTTTCTGTGATAACGAAACCAATAGGGAAAAACTATATGATATTGGCAACCAGAAGAAATTCTTAAAAGATGCCATCAATGATTATGTCGTAGAGGGCAAAACTAAACACCTTAACCCTGACAATTTTGGCACGAAGGCTGCAGGCCTATACAAAATCCTCATTCCAGCGGGAAAATCCAAAGAGGTAACCTTTAGGATGAAACGCAAGTCGAGCCCTGTAAACATGGAAGAATGTGATGAAATCATTCAAAACAGGCTCCATGATGCAGATGAATTCTACCTAGATCTTCAAGGACATGTTACTGACGAAGAACTCAGGAACATCCAAAGACAGGCCTACGCAGGTATGATGTGGGGAAAACAATTTTACTATTATAATGTAGAACGTTGGCTTGAGGGAGACCCAGGGCGTTATGTCCCTCCCGTAGAAAGAAAAAAAGGCAGGAACCACAACTGGCGTCACCTGCAGAACTATGATATAATTTCCATGCCAGACAAATGGGAATATCCTTGGTATGCAGCTTGGGATTTGGCCTTTCACTGTATCCCCATCGCCAGAATGGACCCTCAATTTGCCAAGGATCAATTATTGGTACTACTAAGTGAATGGTACATGCACCCCAACGGGCAAATACCTGCCTATGAATGGAATTTTAATGATGTCAATCCTCCTATCCATGCTTATGCCATCCAAAGGGTCTTCCAAATAGACAGGAAAATGAATGGTGGAGAGGCGGATTATGAATTCCTTGAGAGAGCCCTGCATAAACTAATGCTTAACTTCACATGGTGGGTAAACCAAAAGGATAGCGATGGACAGAACATCTTTGAAGGAGGCTTTTTGGGCTTGGATAATGTCAGCCTATTTGATCGCTCACATGTGGATCAATTCGGCGCAAAACTAGAACAGGCAGATGCCACCTCCTGGATGGCCATGTTTTGTCTGAATATGCTAAGGATTTCCCTAGATCTCTGCGAAAAAAATAAAGTATACCAATACACTGCCACTAAGTTTTTGGAACATTTTCTTTATATCGCAGGTGCCATGAATAATATCTCTGGGCAAAACATCAGCTTATGGGATGATGAGGATAACTTCTTTTATGATGTCCTCCATATTGATGACAAAGCTCCGAAAAGAATGAAAGTAAGATCCATCGTTGGACTTATTCCTTTATTTGCAGTGGAACCCATAAAGGAAGAAATGTATGAAAACCTTACTGAATTCAAACAACGGTTGGATTTCTTTCTAAAAGAGAAACCTAAGCTTGCTTCTCTTGTTTCGAATTGGATAGAACCAGGCAAGGACAAAAGACATTTGTTCTCTCTCTTACGGGGCCACAGGATGAAAAGCCTTTTAAACAAGCTTTTGGATCCTGAAGAATTTCTTTCTGACTATGGAATAAGGTCTGTTTCTAAATACCATAAAGACCATCCTTACTCCATGAGGCTAAATGGTGAAAAACATACTGTCAAATACACTCCTGGTGAATCAGATACAAGAATGTTTGGTGGCAACTCCAACTGGCGTGGTCCAATTTGGTTTCCTATCAACTGGCTGATCATGGAATCCCTTAAGAAGTTCAATTATTATTATGGCGGAGATTTTCCTATTGAATACCCAACTGGATCTGGAAAATTTATCACCTTGGACATTATTGCGAAAGAACTGTCTCTAAGAAACATTGAAATTTTCAAAAGAAACCAAGAAGGCAAAAGACCGGTATTTGGAGAAAACGAAAAAATGCAGAACGATCCACATTTCAGGGATTATATTCTCTTTTTTGAATATTTCCATGGAGACAATGGTAAGGGACTTGGATCTTCCCACCAAACAGGTTGGACAGGACTAATTGCTGAAATGATCCATAAATATTTTCCAAGGGAAGAAAAAGTAGAAGATGAAGTTGTCACCTTATTTAGAAGCTAACAGATTGGAAGCTGGATGTGATGAAGTAGGCAGAGGTTGCCTTTGTGGCCCTGTGGTAGCCGCTGCAGTCATTCTTCCCAACGATTTTGCCAATGAAATCATTAACGATTCCAAGAAATTAAGCAAGGGAAACAGGGAAAGACTGATAAGCGAAATTAAAGATAAATCCATAGCTTGGGCAGTAGCTGAGGCCTCGGTAGAAGAGATCGATCAAATCAATATCCTAAACGCTTCTTTTCTTGCCATGAACAGGGCCATAGAAGCTTTAAAAACTGATCCAGAACACCTTTTGATAGATGGGAACAAGTTCAAAAACAACCTTAATATCCCTTATGACTGCATTATAAAAGGAGATGGTAAATATGCCAGCATAGCTGCTGCATCCATTTTGGCAAAGGTTCATAGAGATAATTTAATGGCTGAATATGCCAAGGAATACCCTGGGTATGGCTGGGAGAAAAATGCTGGCTACCCTACCCGGCAGCACCGACAAGGCATACTGGAATTAGGCCCTACTCCAATCCACCGTAAATCCTTTAAGCTACTACCAGACCAATTAGAAATCGGTTTTTAAACAAAAAGCCCCAAGGCGTTCATTCACCTTGGGGCTTTTTGTTTATTAATCCAATCTTTACTTTTTAGGACTTGCCCCCATCTCAATCAGCAAATCACCGCCCTTTACCAAATCCTCATGCATCAAAAACTTGGTACTATACGGTTCACCATTAAAAGTGATTTTTTGAATATAAATATTTTCTGAAGAGTTATTCTCGACTGTCAAATTCAGGGTATTTCCATTGTCCATGTGAATCGTAGCTTCGTCAACAGTAGGGCTACCCCAAACATAAGTCCCCCCTGCAGGATTAACCGGATAAAAACCAAGAGAAGAAAGCACCAGCCATGCTGACATTTGCCCTACATCTTCATTTCCGCTTAAGCCATCAGGATCATTAGCATAAAGTTCCTTCAAAATATACCTTACTTTTTCTGCTGTCTTATATTGCTGATCCACGTAACCATACATATAAGTAACATGGTGACTTGGTTCATTCCCCTGTGCATATTGACCAATCAAACCAGTGATATCATTGGAGGCTTCCTCTCCCATATCTCCTTCTACAATAAATAAGGAATCCAACTTGGATATAAAAGCCTCTTTTCCTCCCAGTAATTCAACCAAACCTTCTACATCCTGAGGCACCAAGAAAGTATATTGCCAAGAATTACCTTCTGTAAAATCACCTTTCATATGTATGGATGTAAATGGACTAAATGGTTCCCTCCATTCTGTATCGGAAACTTTGCCCCTCATAAAACCAACCTCAGGGTCGAAGTAATTTTTATAGTACTGTCCCCTTTTCGAGAAGTATTCATAATCCTCCTCCTTGCCCATAGCCTTGGCCATTTGAGCAATGCTCCAATCAGAGAGCGCATATTCCAACCCCTTGGAAACATTCTCTACTTCATCATTTGCTGGTATATATCCAAGCTTTTTCACCTTGTCCAGTCCAAATTCATCCCTCATTGCGGTGGTTTTCACTGCCTCAAATGCCAATTCAGCATCCATTGGAATCCCTTTCAAATAAGCATCAACTATGATAGGAACAGCACTATAACCGGGCATGGTATTGGTCTCATTGCCCATTAAATGCCAAACAGGTAATTTGCCTTGCTGCTCATAGATCTTCAACATGGACTCCACCATATCCACCATTCTATCCTGTTGGGTAATGGTATAAAGTGGACTACATCCTCTGTAAATATCCCATAAAGAGAACGTTGTCAAATTGGTAAAAGTCTGATCATTTCTCACCTCACCATCAGTTCCTCTGTAATCACCATTCACATCATTGAATACTGATGGAGCTATCATGGTATGATATAAAGCAGTATAAAACTTTACCAGTTCATCTTTCTCCTTCATTTCAACCTGCATCTTGTTGAGCTCATGATTCCAAGCTTTATCTGCATCAGCAACCACCTTATCAAAATCCCAATGAGGCAGTTCTTCTTGAAGGTTCAACAAGGCATTTTCTTCACTGACAGGAGAAATCGCCACTTTCATTTCCACTTCCTCATCCTGCTCTGTTTCAAAGCCCAATATGGCCTTTACTGCTCTTGAAGTATATTCATCACCATCCACAGGCTCATTCATATCAAACAAGTCAAAAGACTGTATTGGCTTTGACAAAACCGCCGTAAAAAACAATTTCTGGTCCTCTGCCCAGCCCTTTGAATGACGATAACCTGAAATAGTGGTATCATTTACCATCCTAATATGGGTATCCGTTGGGCTGTCCCAGCCAATTCCTTGTTTCAAATTAATGAGGATCTTGGATTGCTGACTACCCGGAAATGTATATCGGTGAAAACCTACTCTTTCTGTAGCAGTCATTTCTGCAAAGACATCATATCTATCTACCTCTACCGCATAATAACCAGGTTTCATTTGCTCATTATCATGAGAGAAATAGGAGAAATATCCTGTTTCTGGCTGTTCTGGATCACCTTTATAAACCTTGGTATCTCCCACTATCGGCATGACCAATACATCCCCTAGATCACCAATTCCAGTACCACTCAGGTGGGTATGGGCAAAGCCAATAAGCGTCGAATCCGAAATATGATAACCCGAACACCAATCCCAACCTTCTGTCAAATTCACAGGACCTAATTGCACACCACCAAATGGGACGTTCGCTCCTACAAACACATGACCATGCCCTCCAGCCCCAATATATTGATTGACATACTGAGTAAGATCAAGCTCACTATCTTCAATATTGTTTTCATGTTGAGCATTTTGGTTACATGAAAACATTACCATACCTGATAATAACAGAAATGCTACTTGTTTAAAATTCATATCGTCTCCTTTCTATTTTAAAGGCTTATTTAGAAATATACCATTCGGTTGGAACGGGTTTTCTTTCACCTTCTTGATCAATATATTCCAGAATAAGGGTATGCCCCCCTCCACCTTCGATAAAGTCCAACTTAATCGGGTGAAGTCCCGCGTTTAATGCTACCTGACCACTTACTTCTTTCGCAGGGTGAAATCCATCATTATCTATTACCTCTCGCCCTCCAATATAAAGTTTGCTCCCATCATCACTAGTCAAAATAAAGTCATATATTCTTTTTTCTGGGACATTGATATAACCTATAAACTCAGCTCCAAAGGCACCTTTGGCTAAATCTTCAGGTATACTTAATTGCTCCATCAACCTTGTTTCATCGGCCTGATGGTCAGCCATTAGCGCTGTTTGTTTGAATGTCCCCTTATGGAAATGCATAATGAGTCCTTTTTGTCCTGAAACCGCTTTGGTATTTATTACCTTTAAATAAGTGGTTTTTCTATAAGGCACCTCATACACATCCCCCCTATTACCTGAAGGTCCAAAAGCTGCTATTTTAAAATCCGTATCAGTCTTCACTTTTAAAGGCTTTTCCAAAACTTCATCATCCATTGCTGGAGCGCTACCATCTGTTGTATACCTTATGGTCAAAAAATCAACTGGAGCGCTCACATCCAATTTCCCTTTTTTTACAAACATATTCTTATCTGCAATGCCATTCAAGTCTGGCAAACGATAGTTGATGTCTTTCTTCTGCATCCAAGCAAAATGATTATTCAACCTTTCTTGGTATCCTTCAAAATCTTCTGGGTCTGACCATAACCTTTCTGCCAAAGCAGTCATCCTCGGCATATACATATAGTCTGCTCTTGCTTCTGAAGGAATATATTCTGTCCAAATATTGGCTTGTCCACCGATGACCTTATTGGCCTGCTCAGCAGTAAATCCTTCTGGCACAATACTCACTGTATATACTTTTCTCAAAGAGCTCTTATCTGGTGCATAATCAAAATATAGTCCTCCACCAACCGGCGACATGATGATCTCATTACCATTTTCTACGGCTTTGAAAGGAGCGTCTTTAACCCAGCTCCTCCAATACATCACATGGGCCGTCGGGCTGATCCCGCCTGCCAAGGCATCGTCCCACACAATTAATTGTTTTCCCTTTGATTTAACATAGGCTTCCATATGATTCACAAAGAAGCTTTGTAGTTTGTCCACATCTTCAATGCCATTCTCCTCCATCCAATCCTCGCACATCGAAGTCTCCCAAAACTCCCTATCCACTTCATCTGCCCCTATATGCACGTATTTGCTGGGAAATAAAGCCATGATCTCATCCAATACTTTTTCTGCAAACTCATAGGTACTTTCCTGACAAGGGTTCAAAGGGCTTGAAAACAACTCTCCCCATTCCGTCTTTTGATCACCTGTCAAATAAGGATAAGCCCTTACTGCAGCACTCATATGCCCTGGCATATCTATCTCAGGCACTACTTCAATATGATTCTTTGCCGCATAGGCTATAATTTCTTTAATATCTTCCTGAGTATAAAAACCTCCATAAACTTCCTTGCCATCGACTTCCTTGATATTCCAAGGGTCAATGATATAATCAGGATTGGTTACTGACCGCTCCATGCATATACTATCATGCTTATTAAAAGTTCTCCAGGCTCCTACTTCTGTCAACTTAGGAAATTGCTTGATTTCAATTCTCCACCCTTGATCAT
Organism: Echinicola salinicaeni; assembly: GCF_014280965.1. GTDB lineage: Bacteria > Bacteroidota > Bacteroidia > Cytophagales > Cyclobacteriaceae > Echinicola > Echinicola salinicaeni. The sequence continues at coordinate 252,593 of NZ_JACODZ010000004.1, read as the reverse complement.
CGGTCAAATGCAAATGGAGTTTGTTAAACTGGTACCTTGCCTGCCGATCAATAAATTTCTTAATATACTCTTTAGTAAAAAAATGTCTTGCTACATCAATGTGCATCCCTCGCCAATCATATTTGGGGGCATCATTTATTTCTACTGCCGGAACTTCAATCTCAGATAGTTGCTCACCTGAAAGGTTTACTGGCAATAATTGCCCAAAAGCTTGAACACCTCTAAAAAAACCAGTATTGGTACTGGCTTTGATCACCACTTCTTTGTTTGAAATAGCTAGAAAGTACCCTTCTTCTGCATCCACTTCATTTGAAAATGATAATTGTATCTTTCCACTGGTAGAACCTTTGGCAGAATCCAAATCATATTCTTCTAGCATTTCCTTTAGGAAAGCTACTTCATTACTTAAATCCAACTCCCCATTTTCCAATTGAATTTTTGTTTCTGCAGATAGTTTGAAAGCGCCATCTTTAGCTATCAACTCAGAAGGGTAGGGAATTAAGGGATATCTTTTAGAAAGATTTTCCGTCTTCTGAGCCATTACCGCCACACACAGCAGCATTGCACTTAAACAAAAGGTGATTTTCTTATTCATAATACTATTAAATACTAAATAAAAAGGGTTTATGAACAATATACGTCCTTAACCCTTTTCGAACTAATTACTATTTTGGCTTTAATAAAAATACGGATATGAAATTTCCAATACTGTCAATTCTTACTTGTGGGTTTTCAAATTATTTTCATATTTAAAGGAACCTATAAACTGATCCCAATACCATTTGGATTATCCAGAAATATTTATTCAGTTCAATTGGAAATCCCCTTCTAAACGGATATCACTGGAAGACCTTCCAACCAAGATTTTAAACGCACCGGGCTCTACAAGCTGATTCATTTGACTATCTAAAACCTGTAAATCTTCTGAGGTCAACTCAAACTGGATTGCTTCCTGCTTACCTGCCGGAATATTAACCTTATCAAAGCGTTTCAACTCCATCAATGGTCTGACAGTGCTGCTGACCAAATCTTTTATATATAATTGCACTACTTCTTCTCCATCAACTTCACTTGTATTTGATACGCTGAAACTCACGATTACCTTGGCATCTTGCGCACTTCCCTCTGTTACTATATTGAGGTCAGAATACTCAAACTCGGAATAACTTAAGCCATGTCCAAAAGCATAAAGAGGCGCTGCACTACCCTCTACATAATCATGCCTTTTAGGATTTTTATAATTATAATAAACAGGTAGTTGCCCAACCGAACGCGGAACAGAGATCGAAAGTCTACCAGCAGGATTATAATCGCCAAATAATACATCAGCAATAGCATTCCCTCCTTCTTGGCCCGGGTACCAAGCATTCAAAATCGCTGGAATATTTTCATCCGCCCAATTCAAATTCAATGGACGACCTTTGATCGTCACCAAGACCACGGGTGTACCCGTTGCATGAATTGCTTTCAACAGCTTAATCTGATCCCCCAACATCTCCAAGGTCATCCGATCAAAACCTTCACCACTTTCCATATCACTGACCAACTCCCCTTCTGCGGTCTCACTGACTTTAGCTGCAGCAGTTTCTTCATACTCGGTATCAAAATCCCTGGCACTACTACCTCCCAATACCACCACCGCAACATCTGCCTTGGCCGCTAAAGCTGCAGCTTCCTCAATTTGGCTTTGCGTGGTATCGCGTATTGCACAACCTTTGATATAGTCGACCTGAACATGCTCCCCTACTTTATTTTGTATTCCTTCTAGAACAGTCACCACATTACTATTGGCTTGAGGAGCCGTATAATCCCCCAGTTGATTGTATATATTATCGGCATTGGGGCCGATGACAGCTATTTTATCCAACTTCTTACTTAGTGGTAAAGTAGCATTTTCATTTTTCAACAATACTAAGGATTCCTTTGCCACTCTTCTTGCCAAAGCAATATGCGCTAGGGACCTCACTTTTTGTGCTGCCAATTCAGGATCAACATAAGGGTTCTCAAACAATCCCATTTCAAATTTCAATCTTAAAACCCTAGCTACTGCCTGGTCCAAAATATCCAAATCCACTTTTCCACTTTGTATAGCTGCATAAAGGTTTTCATCAAATCCATAGCCTCCCAAATCGGAATCCACACCAGCATTGATGGCCAGTTGGGCCGCATCTTCCAAAGTCGCTGCCACATGGTGACTTCCCTTCAATCCACTGATACTTCCAAGGTCAGAAACCACAAATCCATCAAATCCCCAATCATCCCTCAAAACATTATTGAGTAAATATCCATTGGAAGTACACGGAATTCCATCAATGGAATTATAGGCGGTCATTACCGATAGTGCACCTGCCTGAACAGCGTCTTTAAATGGAGGCAAATAGCTCTGGTGAAGTTCACGTTCTCCCACACTCACACTGGTTCCATTATGCCCTCCTTCTGGGACACCATAAGCCGTAAAATGCTTTAAGGTAGAAATCACATTAACACCTGAAGCGATGGACTCACCTTGAAACCCTTTTACCATGGCTATCCCCATCTGTCCGTTTAAATAAGGATCTTCACCATAGGTTTCCTCTACCCTTGACCATCTAGGTTCCCTAGCCAAATCCAGCACTGGACCGTAACCGATATGTCCACCTTGTAACCTTGCTTCCAGTGCAATGACAGAAGCCATCTCCTGGATCAACTCAGGATTCCAAGTACTTGCCTGACCGATAGAGGTAGGAAAGACGGTCGTTCCAATGGCCATATGTCCATGTGGACATTCCTCTGCCAAAAGCATGGGAATACCCAAACGGGTGTTTTCCACCACATATCGCTGCATGGCATTGGTAGCTATGGCCGCTTGCTTGGGCTGCAATCCGGTTTCCAATGTCTTTTGAGTCCAAGGATCGGCCCTCAATGTTGCCCATAGCATCCCTATATTTCTTTCCTGTACAGCTTCCTTAAAAGCTTCACTAGCTTCAGCCCCATCACCGGTTTTCTCATACATTTCCCAACCCAACAGTGTGGAAAGCTGACCAACTTTTTCTTCCAAAGTCATCCTATTCAGAAGATCAGTCACCCGGGCTGCCACTGGCAAATCCTGTTGCTTATAAGCTGCCTGATTATTTTGTCCAAACGCACTAATACTGAAGGCCATAAGGAAGCCTCCCACTATTGCATTTTTTAACAGACCTAGGGGGGAAATATTTTTGAACATACTAACTAGAGATTTTTTGATTTTTAAGGGCGATAGGTGCCGCAAACGGAAAGCTATTTAATTATTTTTTTAGTAAAGTAAAAAGAGAATATTAAAAATATTTCAGCAAGAAACCTACTTTTCATAAAAAGAAATAAAATGAAAGAAAACCAAAACAATTCAACAAGCGCTGATTCCAGCACTCCCGTCAAAATTCCATTTTCAATCATACTAAACCGATTATGCTTTACAGTAATACCCACGACCAAAGTTCATAAAAAATAATTCGCCCCAAGGAATAAAAACATTTACTGTTCTTCATCATTACTGACCATCTTGAACTGACTCATACGGGGACCTCCATTGTACTACCAAGTTAGGAGCAAGTATTCTCAAGTATAGAATATAAGGTATTAAAAAGTTGAGAACCACAGATGGAGGAGGAAAAATCAATTTTCTCACTATAACCAAGCATTCTTCTTCAAGTGTTCTCTCGGCTCTGATGCGGAACAACGAGGAATTGAACCTGTGGCTCAAAAAATCCTATCCGTGTTTATCCGTATCCATCTGTGGACCATTCCCCATAAATAATACGAACAGTGGTAAATAGAACACCTTCTCCATAACACGAGATCGCCACGCCCTCCCTCAGTCGGTCTCGCGATGACGTAGCCTGCTCTTTACTCTTTATTCTTTTCTCCCCCTTTGCTACTTGATACTCAATACTTGTTACCCACAATCCTTTAGGCAAAAAAACACAAAAAGGCCTTCCGGAAATACCGAAAGGCCTTTTTGTGCGCACGAGAGGATTCGAACCTCCACGCCCATAAGAGCACCACCCCCTCAAGATGGCGTGTCTACCAGTTTCACCACGTGCGCAGGATTAGGTCTGCAAAAGTAGAAAGATATCCCTTTTGCTCCAAACGTTCACCAAATATTTATGGGCATACCAAGGTTTTCATATCATTTATAATCTGATTTTAAGCTCATTAAAATTAGATTTTTTTCTCTAAAATAATTCTATACTCTTCCACTGTAGCTTTTTTTATTATATCAGCAATCATAAAACCCCGCTTCAAGGCAAAGCGAATCATATCTTTATGCATATTTCTTGTTTTAAAAACCAACTTTTCATAGCCTGATTGCTTGGCCCAATTGGCTTGGACGTCTGCCAAAATCCCCGCAACACCACTCCGTCGAAATGCGGGAAGCACTCCTCCCATCCATGAATAAAATTGTTCATCATCCATGGCATAGCCCACCTTAAAACCAACCAACTTCCCCCCATATTCTGCCACCAAAATCAGATTGGGCCTCCCCTTAAGTCTATCTACATAAACGTCATCCCCATAGGGATCACTAAACTCCGGTATGGCTACACTTAAGGAGAGTACCTCTGCTATACTCCCTTCACGAATGATGATTTCTGGTTTTCCTGATTCAATCATTAAAGCTCCACTTCCATTTTAATATCACACCTGCTGTATTTCCCTGCTTCGGGAACCACTTCCTTAAATCCCAGCTTTCGGTACATATTGATCGCTGGAACTAATTTCCGACTACTATACAATACCACCTTCTCTGCATACATTGTTTTGGCCTTTTCCAAAATGGCCTTGGCCAAGCTCCAGCCCACTTTCTTCCCCTGTGCAGCTGGAACGACCCCCATCTTCGTCATTTCATACACCCCCTCCTCATAATACTTTAAGGCCACCGTCCCCACTATTTCCCCATCCAGCTCTGCAAATATCACCGTTCCTCCCTGATCAATGATATTTTCCTGAGGTTTTTCCAAAACAGCCACATCTATTGGCTCCAAAGTAAAATTCGCAATGATCCAAGCCTTATTAATCGATTCAAAATAAGGCTGTAAATCTGCGCTGTAATCTATAATCCTGATGCTTTCCATGTTTTATGCTGCACTATATTATAAATAAATACTCGTTTTCCCCAAACATTCAAAAATACCAAGAAGTTGCCCACCTCTCCTATTTATTATCGAGACACATAATGTCCAACTTTCCACCAACCTAGCCTAACAATATCACGTTAGTTTATATTATAAACATTTTAATGTTTACTAAATTTACATCATGAATACAGATAACACTAGAACCATCGTCCATATGGACCTGGACTCCTTTTTCGTTTCGGTCGAGCGGTTATTTGACAGCAGACTCAACGGCAAACCCATACTGATTGGTGGCACAGGGGACCGTGGTGTAGTGGCATCTTGCAGTTATGAAGCCCGCATATTTGGCATCCACTCTGCCATGCCCATGCGCACTGCCCGTCAGCTTTGCCCGGAAGCTTTGATCATACGGGGCGACACGGAACGATACAGTCAAAAATCACACGAAATCACTGAAATCATACGAGAAGAAGTTCCGCTTTTTGAAAAATCATCCATTGATGAATTTTATATCGACTATTCTGGAATGGACAAATTCTTTGGCTGTTTCAAAATGGCCCATGAACTTCGTCAAAAAATCATCAATGAAAGTGGACTTCCTATTTCCCTGGGGCTTTCTGAAAACAAAACAGTATCTAAGGTAGCCACGGGCGAGGCCAAACCTAATAATGAAAAAGAAATTCCATTGGGTACAGAAAAACCCTTTTTGGCCCCCTTATCTGTAAGAAAGATACCCATGATCGGTGAAAAAACCGCCCAAAGCTTATATGAAATGGGAGTAAAGAAAATCCAAACCTTACAAACCATGCCTGCCGAATTACTGGAAAGTGCATTTGGCAAAAACGGCAGAATACTTTGGAACAAAGCCAATGGAATAGACAAAAGCCCTGTCATCCCCTACAGTGAAGCCAAGTCCATCTCTACAGAAAACACCTTCAGCCAAGACACCATCGATGTCAGGATGTTGGAAGCCACTTTGGTAGCCATGACAGAGCAGCTGGCCTCAAAGCTCAGAAAAAACAGACAACTTACCTGTTGTGTAAGCATCAAAATTCGTTATTCCGATTTTGACACCCACACCATGCAACAACGCATCCCCTACTCTTCAGCAGACCATAGTTTAATTCCCGTGGTCAAAGAACTCTTTAGAAAGCTCTACAACCGCCGCCTACTTATACGCTTAATAGGTGTTCGCTTTAGCGCCTTGGTTCATGGGCAATACCAAATCAATCTCTTTGAGGACACAGAGGAAAGTATTCGCTTATACCAAGCCTTGGACAAAATCAATATAAAGTACGGTAACAAGACAGTTTGCCGTGCAATAGGTATGAGCACCGGAAAACGTAGCTTCAACCCTTTTAACGGTTTGGACAATTGACCAAACTAACTATCTTTAATACTATTATTAGAAATGCTTTTTATGTAATTTTGCAGTCGGTTTTTCACCCAAACATTATCATGGCTAAATCGTTATACTTAGTCATTCCATCTAAAAACCAATAGTATGCAGGAAATTCAACGCATTGAAGCACAAATAAAACCTTTAAAAGACCAGCTTTCCCAGCATCCCCTATACTCAAACCTTTCCAGTATAGAAGACATCAAAGTGTTCATGAAACTGCACGTTTATGCGGTATGGGACTTCATGTCCTTGCTCAAAGCACTGCAAAGAGACCTTACGGGAATTTCTTTACCTTGGACACCTGCAAGCAACCCAAGCCTAAGCCGCTTTATTAATGAAATCGTGCATGGTGAAGAAAGCGACATCAACGAACTTGGAGAACCTAAGAGCCACTATGAAATGTACATAGATGCCATGGAACAAGCAGGAGCAGACACCAGTGAAATCATTCAGTTTATGCAGCTGATCAATAAAAATCACACGGTCAAAGAAGCCTTGGAAATGATCAATGCCGATCCTGCTGTAAAGGACTTTGTCAACTTTACCTTTGAGGTAATCGCAACGGGCAAAGCCCATCTTATCGCATCAGCCTTCACCTTTGGACGTGAAGACCTGATTCCAGATATGTTCATTGAGATCATCAAACAGGCAGAGCAAGAAAACCAGCATTCTTACAGCAAATTAAGCTATTACCTAAAGCGACACATCGAACTAGATGGAGACGAGCATGGTCCTTTGTCCATGCAAATGATCGCGGAACTATGCGGGGACGACAGCCGTAAATGGGAAGAAGCAGCAAAAATCGCTGAGCAAGCCCTAAATCAAAGGATCAAACTATGGAATCAAATCAACAAAAAAATCTCAGCTACGGCATTATTAAATACCTGATAAACAATCAAACCTTTTTCTAAATGATAATTACTTCATCTAAAAGAATTATCCAAGCGCCCCCACTTAACACCACCCCCTTTAAACTGGTTTTTGTTTTGGTGTTATTCATACTTCTTTTCATTGAAAATAGCTATGCCCAGGAAAAGGAGGTTATTCGCAGCAACCAACAATGGTTTCGATATTGGAACAAAACCAAATTCAATGATAACTGGAGCCTAAAATCTGACTTTGGCATAAGATACAAACACCAACTCAGCCAAAGAAACCAATATATCGCCAGAACCGGACTGATTTACAACTGGAAGAAAAACCTGGAACTGACTGCTGGATTTGCACACCTTGGCTCCTTTCAAGGTAAAAAAATCTCGATTATAGAATCAAGACCTTTTCAACAAATCTCCCATTCTCATCAAACAGGAGTAGCCAAGCTAAAACAAAGATTATCTGTTGAAGAAAGATCTTTTAAAATCAAAGACGGGGACAATAGTTATAGGGCTCCATTAAATTTCCGCTTCCGTTACCGTTTAATGGTAAATATCCCCTTGATTAGCTCCCCCTCAAATGACAAGTCCCTTTCTCTTCAAGCCGGCGATGAAATTTTCATCAAGAGCACACAGAAAAACGTCCCTACTCCATTTGACCAAAACAGATTAATACTTGGCCCCACCCTTCAGGTAAACAATAATGTCAAACTTGACCTTATTTATATGTACCAATACGCCTCCACTCCCATTGAAAATATTTATAAACAGTCCAATATTTTCAGGATGACACTTAAACACTATATTAACTTATAATACATCAATGGCTCACCTTTTTCAATAAGCAATGCGGCCATCCCATGAGGATGGCCGCATTGCTTATTATTGGATCATCGCTAAGCTGTCTCTTTCTCCATAACCGATTCTCTGCGCCGCCTTTGCTCCATGTCCATAGGCTGGGATGAACTTAGTTCCAAAATCCTCGGTGAGGACTTGGCTATTTTCTTTACCTTTTTCAAGGTCACAGCATCTAAAAACAGGCAAAGCCCAATCACCCCTCCAACAACCATTGGAAGCAATAAATTATCCGAATAGGAAGCAAAGCTGATCACTAGGAACAAAAAACCAAGCTTGATTAAGCCCAAAACAATAGCCACTTGATCATGCCTCATATTCATCCTCATCAAAAAATGATGAACGTGAGATTTATCTGCCGCCATTGGTGGTTTCCCATTTCGGATTCTTTTCACAAAAACCCTCAGGGTATCTATACAAGAAACCAACACCAATGCCAGACCTGCTGTAATCGGTGCTTGAAATTTCAAATAATGGTTTTCATTTAATTTCACTCCATTCGCTTCAACAAAAAATATTGCTAGAATAGCCATTAAAAATCCGATGGTCAAAGAACCTGTATCCCCCATAAAAATTTTTGCAGGATGCCAATTATATACCATAAATGCCAAAATCCCACCTGACACAGACAAGGCCAGCACACCATATACATGAAACCCTGTCAACAAAAACCAAGCTCCTAAAAACAAAAATGAGATCAAACTTAAGGTTCCTGCCAGCCCATCCAAGCCATCCACCAAATTAAAGGCATTGGTCAAACCAACCACCGTAAAAATGGTCAGTGAATAACTCAACCATAACGGAAGCTCTCCCACACCTAAGAAGCCATAAAAACTGCTAACCCGAATATCACCCAGGACAACCACGATCGATATAGCGAACAATTGCCCCAATAGCTTTTGTAAAGGAGTCAATTCAACCAAGTCATCCTGAAGTCCCAATACAAACATCACCCCACTGCCTAGCAACAAAAATCGAATCTGGCTTAATTCTTCAAGGTTTAAAGACAATGCTAATCCTGCGAGCATTGCTAGGAATATACCTATGCCACCCATGGAAGGGATGGCCTCTTTATGGATTTTCCTGCCTCCAGGTTTATCCAAAATATTCTTTTTCTTAATGATTTTAATAATGATTGGAATCACCAATATTCCAACAAAAAATGAAATCAGACTTGTAAATAATTGAATCATAATAAAAAACTTATCAGTTCAGTAAGATATTTTATACTTTATAACAATTAAACAATTTAAATGCCACCAAGCCAGGTTTGACTGTACACGATTATTTTGGGCGATTAAAATACAACTACCTAATTACACTTGTAGAAATCCCTACCCAATTTTACACAATGAGGCAGAAAACTACACGCTTGTTGGATTATCATTTAATAACAATAAATACATCTTCAAAACTAATGAGCTTAAAACTTTTTTCATATACCCCAAAAAAGGTATTTTATTATATTGGATTTGGCTCAAGAAAATTCCTCTTCCAGCTACTAGCTTTCCCCACAACCATATATTAATTCCATTTTTTTAGTCTAACCAGTACTTTTATTTCGTTAATAATCTTAAATTGATATTTGCTTAACCCTACTCTTGTTGAGTAGAATAAAGTAAATTCTTGAATATTATTTTCATTTAAGATCCAATGCTTATGATCCCCACAAGAAATTTTCGAATATTAACAGTTCTTATTTTATCCCTATCCATTTTCATCACTTCCTGCAAGGACTCAGAAAAGCCTTCTAACCCAGATGACAACACCCCTGAAAACCCCAATGTCATTATCAACAATTGGATACAGGTAAACATGGACTATTGGTACTACTGGCATGCTAGTATGAATAACCCCATCAATGAAGAGTCCGATCCAGAAGAGTATTTCAACGAGCTTTTGGTAAATCAGGATCGTTTTTCCATTATTTACCCCAACTTTCAAGAACTTTTGAGCGCCCTAGAAGGCACCAGCAAAGAAGCTGGTTATGAATACACACTCTTTAGAGAAAGTGAAGCCAACAATAACGTCATAGCCGTAGTGCTTTATGTTAAAAAAGGCAGCCCTGCAGAAGCCGCCGGAATTAAAAGAGATGATGTAATTGTGGGCATAAATGATACCCAAATCACCCTAAACAATTACCAAGATTTATTAGGAGCAACAGAAGAAACACATACGCTTAACATGTACAGATACGATGATGGTGAAGAAACCTATTTACCAATTGAAGATCCTGTAGAGGTAAGCACGACCATATTTTCAGAAAACCCGCTCTTTATGGATTCTGTTTACACCATTGGTGACAAAAAAATAGGCTATCTAGTATATAATTTCTTTGCCCCTGGGGACAATACCGAGTATAACCAGGAACTGGATGAAGTATTTTCTGATTTTAAAGCGAAAGGCATCAATGAATTCGTTTTAGACTTAAGGTATAATGGAGGAGGCTATGTGAGTAGCGCTGTTAATTTAGCCAGCCTAATAGCTCCAAACGCTACCGAAAATGATATATTTTCCAAAACAGAATATAACAGCAATGTACAGCCTGATTATATAGAGTTATATGGAGAAGCCTCGCTGACCAACCGATTCAAAAGCAAAAGTCAAAACATTGGGAGTTTACTTGGTTCAAACACGATTTATGTCATAGCAACTGGCAGCACAGCCTCTTCCAGTGAACTGATCATCAATGGTCTAAAACCTTTCCTAAACGTAGTTATTGTCGGCGAAACCACTTATGGTAAAAACGTGGGATCCATACCAATTGAAGACGAAGAGAATGAAGACAATGACTATGGCATGCTTCCCATCGTTTCTAAAAGTTTCAATAGCCAAAATCAATCTGAATACGGTGAGGGCTTCAGCCCAAACATTCCTATAAACGAATTTGCTTATAGGCTTTTACCATTTGGCGATACGAATGAAGTTTTGCTTAAAGGTGTCATTGAGCAAATCACTGGTATCAGCAGTGGCGATAGATTAAAAACCCTAGACCGAAAAGTCCTTGACAATAGTCTAAAAACAAAGGCCAGATTCGGAAAAATGATCGAAAGCCCTATAAAACTTCAAAAATAAACATACATTTCAATTTAGCTCCAGAAGCCTTTTCATTCTGGAGCTTTTTCTTTTCTCCATATGGGCCCCAATACATTTTTAAAGCTACCCAAATAAATAAAGCCTACCTCGCTCGAACAACCTTACTCCTTGGCAATAAAAAAGCCACTCTTTATAGAGTGGCCTTATCATATTCAATATCTTGCTTAACCTATAATCAATTAAGCTCTTTCAAATTATCCTGTACAATCTCAAACTCCGGAGCATTTGCCAGAGCAGCCTCAAATGCCGCTTTTGCTTCTGAAGTACTCCCCTGTTCTTTGTATATCAGCCCTTTCAAATTCAAGGCTGCTGCTTTCATGCTCACATCCTGGGTACTGTTATCCTTTTTAGGAAAGGTCAGCTTCTCCTCTTCTGATTTATTGTTTTTTATCAACATATCCACCGAATTCAAAGCTTCATCATATTTCTTCAAAGAATATTGAAGGTAAGAAGTTTTATATAAGCTAAAAAGGTCTCCAGACAGTAAGTGTAAAGACTCAAAATGCGGCAAAGCCCTATCCAAGGCTCCAAGCTGCTCCAATGAATAAGCCGCTATTTCCAATGCCGGAATATTTTCATCATCTGCCTTCAACACATCCAATGCCACTAGGGCTGCAGAACTATACTGTTCAAGTTCAAAATACAATTTTGATAATCTTTCTGCATAAAACAGATTTCCGGGATACTTCTCGATCAACTCATATAATTTACTCTTGGCCACTGCTGGATCATTATACCTCAGCGCCATTTGGTAAATATTTATTGCTGCTTGGTCAGTAGCCTTTTGACTGCTATCCATTTTTGTGGGTTGGCTATTTGAATTTCCTTCCTGTGCCATCACCCCACAGCTGATCATAAACAACGCTAATGCGGTAAATTTAAACTTATTCATACAATTACTAATTTTCCTTTTTGGTAATCCCCTTTGCTTCAGCCAACTTAAACATTAACTGAATAGCCTGTTCTTTATTGTTCTCAATTTGACCTTCTAATATAGCTTCTTTTATTTCTTCTTTTATTTCTCCGACAATTTTTGATGGTGAAAGACCAAAAATTTCCATTATTTCCTCTCCTGATACAGGGGGTTGAAAATTCCGAACCTGATCCTTCTCTTCTACTTCCTGGATTTTTTGCTCCACCTTATCAAAATTCGCCAGAAATCGCTTTACCCTGTTCGGATTCTTAGAAGTCACATCCGCTCTACACAAATTCATCAAATCTTCAACATCATCTCCCGCTTCATAAACCAACCTTCTTACCGCAGAGTCTGTGACCTTATCATTGACCAATGCGATTGGCCGTAAATGCAATCTTACTAATTTCTGCACATATTTCATGCGCTCATCCATAGGTAATTTGAGTTTTCTGAAAATTTTGGGTGTCATTCGAGCCCCTTTATCCTCATGCCCATGGAATGTCCATCCTACTTTTTTATTGAATCTCTTGGTAACTGGCTTTGCAATATCATGCATGATGGCCGCCCACCTTAACCATAAATCATCCGTAAAATCACAGATATTATCCAACACTTGTAACGTATGGTAAAAATTATCCTTATGGGATTTGTCTCCTACCGAATCCACCCCTTGTAAATCTACCATTTCAGGGAAAAACTGATGCAATAGTTTACTTACAAAAAGTAGTTTAAAACCATAGCTGGGCTTTTCAGATAGGATAATCTTATTCAACTCATCAATAATACGCTCCCCTGATATGATCTCCAGCCTGGAGGTATTCCTCATCAAGCCATCAAATGTACTAGGCTCAATATCAAACTTCAACTGCGTAGCAAAACGTACCGCACGCATCATACGAAGAGGATCATCAGAAAAAGTGGTATCAGGGTCCAAAGGTGTTTTGATGATCTTTCTCTTGAGGTCTTTCACCCCATCAAAAGGATCTATCAATTCCCCAAAATTTGCCTGATTAATAGATATCGCCAAAGCGTTGATAGTAAAATCCCTTCGTTCCTGGTCTTCTTTCAATGTACCATCTTCGACAATAGGTTTTCTGGAATGCTGCCTGTAGGACTCCTTTCTGGCCCCTACAAATTCCAATTCCCAATCATCCAACTTAATCATGGCCGTGCCGAAGTTTTTAAAAACCGACAATGGCACATGATGATCAAAAGAATCTGCTACTTTTTTGGCCAGCTCTATCCCACTGCCTACACAGACAAAATCTATATCTTTGCTTGGCCGCTTTAATAACAAATCCCTTACGAATCCACCTACTACATATGCATCCACACCCAATTCATCTGCACAAGTCCCTACTCTCTTGATTACTTCAATCGCTGCTATTTCTTTCGATAAATTCATTAATCACCTATTTTGACATCACCCTCAGGACTTAAAAACAGTCGCTTCACATCCGATCGAAACAAAGGAAACTTTTCTTTGACAGTCCCCGCTTCCTCCTGCTCAAAAACTTCTTTATACAATAACGGCCTACTAAAACTAAAAACCACTTTATTCCAAAATCCCTGTTTCAAAATACTGAACTTCACTTTCCCTTCTTCCACAGGCCCCTTTACCAATAATGGACTGGCCAGTGAAGTATAAATGGTTGGTTTGGTGGCATATTCCACTATATCCAAGGCAATTTCAGAAAACTGACCTGCCAAGGCTCGAATTTGAAACAAATCAGTCAGTAAATATATCGCCGACTGGTCAAGATTTTCATCGTAAAGATCCGGGTTGATCAATTCAATTTTTCTCCCGGCCCCTTCCTGAAGACAAACCCGGCCATTTTCTCGTAGTAAACGGACAATGGTATTTATTTCCATTTGCTAATTTTTATTTATTTAAACGGCAAAATTAAAATAGTTTATGAAGTAGCAGCTATTTTTTTTGAGATTAACTACATTTTACGACCGTAGCCACGCTCACTTGCTTATTTTTCAAATACATCATGATGAATATACAAATATTTTCCCTACCTTTGCCCTTCGTTTGGAATAGAACTAAAACTCGAATAGATATGGCAGTTACTACATTAAAGAGAAAAGCTAGAAGAAATAGGCAAAGACAAGTTACGCGTGTAATCAAGATCAAGCAATTAAATGCTAAGCCTGTAATCAAAAACGTGGATGTTGAGGAACTTAAAAAAGATTTCTCTAAATAATATCAGCCACTTGTGCATATCAAAAGAGGCCATCCGCCACGGCGGATGGCCTCTTTTGATTTTTTCATTAATACCTTAGCAATCAAGCACAAAGATAATTCAAGTCTCAATTTAGTGACAAATCATTCCTGTGGGCTATCTTGGAAGGAGAAACAAAATTTTAATCCATTCCTCCTCCCTCAAGTCAATAATTTTATTTAATTTTGAGCCCCATAGGAATTCAAACAAAACATTATAATATTCTTATGGCATCACCCACCAAATATATCTTTATTACAGGGGGAGTTACTTCTTCATTAGGTAAAGGAATCATTGCAGCCTCTTTAGCAAAACTGCTACAATCCCGAGGTTTCAAGGTAACCATTCAAAAATTCGACCCTTATCTTAACATCGATCCAGGAACACTTAATCCTTACGAGCATGGAGAATGCTATGTCACTGAGGATGGTGCAGAAACTGATCTTGACCTTGGGCATTACGAAAGATTCCTGAACACCAATACCTCCCAAGACAATAATGTTACCACAGGAAGGATATACAATAATGTCATTACTAAAGAACGTAAAGGTGAGTTCTTGGGAAAAACAGTTCAGGTCATCCCTCACATTACAGATGAAATCAAAAACAGCTTCTATAGACTAGGGGAAAAAGGCAATTACGATGTTGTCATCACCGAAATTGGTGGATGCGTGGGTGACATCGAATCTCTTCCATTTATAGAAGCAGTAAGACAAGCACGTTGGGACCTTGGACCAAACAACTTCTTGGTAGTACACCTTACTTTGATCCCTTATCTTTCTGCAGCCAAAGAATTAAAAACCAAACCTACCCAGCACTCTGTGAAGCAGTTGTTGGAAGCAGGTATCCAGCCTGACATTTTGGTTTGTCGTTCAGAACACCATTTACCTGCAGATGTCAAGAAAAAGCTCGCTCTTTTCTGCAATGTTCAATTAAACTGTGTAATTGAGGCCATGGATGCAGAGACCATCTATGATGTACCTTTACACATGAAAAAAGAAAAACTGGATGAGCGGGTAATGACCAAGCTGAAACTACCTTCCAAATCAGACACCAAACTGGAGCATTGGAAAGAGTTTTTGGGCAAACTTAAAAACCCGACTTCAGAAGTCAATATTGGCTTAGTAGGAAAATATGTCTCTCTGCCAGATGCCTACAAATCCATTATTGAATCCTTTACCCATGCAGGAGCTGCTTGTGAAACAAAAGTAAACCTGAGCCTTATCTCCTCAGAGGAAATCAA
Organism: Echinicola salinicaeni; assembly: GCF_014280965.1. Lineage (GTDB taxonomy): Bacteria > Bacteroidota > Bacteroidia > Cytophagales > Cyclobacteriaceae > Echinicola > Echinicola salinicaeni. The sequence continues at coordinate 236,888 of NZ_JACODZ010000004.1, read as the reverse complement.
TGTAGACAATGTCACCAAAAAACTCAGCGAGTTGGACGGCATCTTGGTAGCCCCTGGCTTTGGAGAAAGAGGACTTGAAGGGAAATTAGAAACTGTTAAATTTGCCCGTACACAAAACATTCCATTCTTCGGTATTTGTTTGGGTATGCAGGTGGCAGTTATTGAATATGCCAGAAATGTAATCGGATTAAAGGATGCCAATTCAATTGAAATGAACCCTGAGACTGCCAATCCTGTAATTTCCTTAATGGAAGAACAGAAAAACATCGAACAAATGGGCGGTACCATGCGTTTGGGCTCTTATCCTTGTGACATTAAAAAAGGCACCAAGGTAAGTGCTGCTTATGGCAAAACTAAAATACAGGAAAGACACCGTCACCGTTATGAATTCAACAACAGCTACCTGAAACAATACGAGGACAATGGCATGTTAGCTACTGGAATCAATCCAGAAAGCGGATTAGTGGAAATTGTAGAACTAGAAAACCATCCTTGGTTCGTAGGGACCCAATTCCACCCAGAATATAAGAGTACCGTATTAGAGCCTCATCCTTTATTTGTAAGGTTTATTAAGGCCACTTTGGACAATAAAAAGAATAACAATTAAAACAATTTCGGAAGGGGCTATAATGGCCCCTTTACGGATTTCAGAAATCTAATATTATGGACAGAAATCAAGCGACAGGGCTTATCCTTTTCGCAGCTGTGCTTTTGGTTTACACTTTCTTTTTCAGTGAACCGCAGCCAGTAACAGATGAGCAAAGTACCACTACTACAGAAGCCATAACCGAGAAACCTTCTCCTCAAGCGGCAGAAACAACTCCGGTCACTTTACCTGACAGCCTACAAAACCTCCAAAACCAACAGCAGTATGGAGAATTTGCGGCCTTGGTATCAGGCAATGAGGAGCAAGTTGTTTTAGAAAATGATTTGGTAAAAATCATTTTCTCTTCTAAAGGTGGTGAGATAAAAAGTGTTGAACTTAAAGACTTTAAAACCTGGTCAAAAGAGCCTCTCCTGCTTATTGATGAGGAAAGTGCCGCCATTGATTATCAGCTTCAAACAAGTAAAGGCCCTATCAGCCTAAATGAGTTCTATTTCAATTCCAGTATTGAAAATACCACCATTGAAGATAATGCTGCTCAGAAACTTACTTTCACCGCCAATACAGGCTCTGGTAGTATCAAAAGGATTTATACACTTCAATCGGACAAATATACGCTTGCCCAAAGTATCTCAGCCAATGGCATCAACAGCTTGACTGATCAGCGAATTGCCATTACTTGGGACAATAAACTGAAAAAGCAGGAAGCCGATATCAGTGAATCTAGAAGGAAAACACATATAAACTATTTCACCAAAGAAGGTGATTTTGATAACTTGAGTGCTTCTTCTGATGAGGACAACGAGCAACTTGCTACTCCAGTAAAATGGGTTTCATTTAAACAGCGCTTCTTTAGTGCAGGTTTGATCGCCGATGACCAGTTCTCGGATGTCAATCTAGTGCAAGCCACTCCTACAGACACCATGTCAGTTAAGGATATGACAGCCAGCCTTTCAATAAATATGGTGAATGGCCAAGCCAATAACAGCTATTTCTTTGGTCCTAATAATTACAAACTCTTAAAAAAGGTAAGTCCTGAATTTGAGAGGAACGTGGACATGGGCTACTTCTTTGTTAGCTGGGTCAACAAATACATCATTGTCAATTTGTTCCATGTATTGGAGAAACTCTTTTCCAACTATGGAATTATCATTATTCTGATTGTATTCATCATTAAGGCAGCCCTTTTCCCTTTGACCTACAAGTCCTATATTGGAATGGCCAAAATGAGGGTCATCAAGCCGGAAATCGATGAACTCAAGGAAAAATACGGAGACGATCCTACAAAAATGCAACAAGAGCAAATGAAGCTCTTTGGACAACTGGGAGTAAGCCCGATAAGTGGTTGCTTGCCGATGTTGTTGCAGATGCCATTCCTATTTGCCATGTTCTTCTTCTTCCCTAACTCAATCGAATTAAGGCAAGAACCTTTCCTTTGGGCGCATGATCTTTCGACTTACGACTCCATCATCAACCTACCATTTACCATTCCTTTTTATGGAAGTCACGTGAGTCTTTTCACCTTGTTGATGACAGTTTCCCAAATCGTCTATACACGCTTCAACAACCAGTTGACGGCTGCGCAAGGACCGATGAAGAACCTTGGTTATATCATGCCAGTAACCTTCATGTTTGTCCTTAACTCTTATCCTGCGGCTTTGAGTTTCTACTATTTTGTTTCCAATATGGTCACATTTGGTCAGCAAGCTTTGATCAAGCGTTTTGTGGATGATGACAAAATCCGTCAGAAAGTTGAAGACAACAAAAAGAAAAATGCCAATAAGAAAAAGTCCAAGTTCCAAACAAGATTGGAAGAAGCCATGAAAGCTGCCGAAGCTGGCAAAAAAAGAAAATAAGCAAAGCCTTATTTGGGACGAAATGCTAAAAGGAGGAATGGTAAAACCGTTCCTCCTTTTAGTTTACCCCTATTGAACGGACCCCTCCTCTTTACTTTTATTTGTACCAATAAGCACCCATTTCTTCAAGAATTTTGGTTTCGGCATTCCTACTATATTGCTCCATTTTCAGGGCATAACCATGTTTTTTCAATAGATTTCAGGACAAAATAAACCCCGCAGAAAATTAATAATCAACCAGTTATTGAGTATCCACAAGCCTATGTGGAAAACAAACTGTTTCATGTAAAAATTAAACTTATATCTTTGTGTAGCGTGAAATTGGCATTTTGGCAGAATTATATTGATTGATACCCAATTGATTTAATTATTATTAAATTCTAGTGAATTTTAAGTAATTTGCGGGATGATTTTACCCGAGGGCTTAGAATTCTAAAGGATTAGTAAAGCATTAATAAGGCTGTTTTAGAAATGTCAAAGCTTTGTACCAAAACTAACATGACCATTTGACACCAATACAATGGGAAAAATAGTAGCTATTGCCAACCAAAAAGGCGGCGTGGGTAAAACAACCACAGCCATGAATTTAGCAGCCAGCTTGGCTGTTCTGGAGTTTAAAACTCTAGTGATTGATGCTGACCCACAGGCCAACACTACTTCAGGACTGGGACAAGACCCCAAAGAAATAGACAACAGTATCTATGAATGCATGGTTGATGGAGTCGATATCAATTCCATCATCTACCATACTGACATTGAACACTTGGACTTGGTGCCATCACATATTGACCTAGTAGGTGCTGAAGTAGAAATGATCAACCTGGATAACAGGGAAGAAAAAATGCGTGAGGTAATTGGTAAGATCCAAGATCAATATGACTTCATCATCATTGATTGTTCACCTTCTTTGGGTCTAATCACCATCAATGCCCTTACTGCAGCTAATTCTGTCATCATTCCTGTGCAGTGTGAATACTTTGCTTTGGAAGGTCTCGGAAAACTATTGAACACCATTAAAATCATCCAGACCAGACTTAATCCTGATCTGGAGATTGAAGGCATATTATTGACCATGTACGATGTTAGGTTGAGACTCTCTAACCAAGTTGTAGAAGAGGTTCGGCTACATTTTAAAAACATGGTTTTTGAAACTATTATCCCGCGAAATGTAAAGCTAGGTGAATCTCCTAGTTTTGGACTTCCCGTGATAGCTTTCGATGCCGAAGGCAAAGGAGCGCTGTCCTATTTGAATTTAGCCAATGAAATTGCGGAGCGCAATGGCTTGGTAAAAATGAATTAACCTATTACACATCATGGCTGATAATCAAAAACCCATAAAAAGGAAAAAGGCACTGGGAAGAGGATTGGGTGCTTTATTGGAAGATTCTTCTAAAAATGAAAATAAAAAGGAAGAAAGGGAGGTAGAAATTCCTGCTGCAGGAATCCATGAGGTTCCTTTGGCGGAAATTCAGGTAAACCCTTATCAGCCAAGAACCCATTTCGACAAAGATGCCCTGCAGGAACTTGCAGACTCCATCATAGTTCAAGGCATTATTCAGCCTATTACAGTCCGAAAATTAGCGGACAATGAATACCAATTAATCTCAGGTGAAAGAAGGTTCCAAGCATCCAAAATTGCTGGATTAGAATCCGTACCGGCCTATGTCAGGACGGCCAATGACCAGCAGATGTTGGAAATGGCCCTGATTGAAAACATCCAACGGGAAAACCTTAATGCACTTGAAATAGCCCATTCCTACCAAAGATTATTGGCTGAATGTGACCTAAAGCAAGAACAGCTGGGTGATCGAGTAGGAAAAAACAGAACCACGGTCAACAATTATCTTAGACTGCTCAAACTCCCGCCGGATATACAAGCAGGTATTAGAGACAAAAAAATATCCATGGGCCATGCCCGTGCATTGATCAATATCGAAGAGGTTGACAAACAGCTTGCCATCTACCGAAAAACCATTGAGGAAGAGTTGAGCGTCCGTAAAGTGGAAGCTTTAGTAAAAGCTTTACACAATGGACCTGAAGAGGAAACTGTCACAGCTGAAAAACCAGAATTGGACCCTGTCAAAAAATATGAGCTGAGCAAGCTTCAACAAAGATTGGCTTCTCATCTAGGCAGCAGGGTAAGCTTAAAAATGGATCATAGAGACAAAGGAGAAATCAAAATCCCTTTTGGTTCTGCAGATGATCTGAACAGAATACTGGAAATACTAGAAATCATATAAAAGTGTGTCATTCTTATCTCAAATGTTTAGTTGAGGAAATAAAAAAAGCAATAGTTAACAATCCGAAAACTATTGCTGTTTTTGTTTTATTGCCGCTATTCCAAATCCAATGTTTGGGACAAGAAATCAGGCCAATTGAAACAGACACTACCGATCAACAAGAGATTACGCTAAATAAGGACGCCAAAAACCCAAAAAAAGCAGCATTATTATCGGCCATTCTTCCCGGAGCTGGACAAGTTTATAATGAAAAACCATGGAAAGTACCGATTATTTATGGTGGAATCATAACTAATCTTTACTTTGTGGACTTCAATAATCGCAGGTACCAGCTTTTTAAGGAAGCTTTGATCATTTACCGTGATGATGATGACAGTACGGAAAACCTTTTTCCTAACCTTAATGAAGATGGTCTGATCAGGAATGTCGATTATTGGAGAAGAAACAGGGATGCTACTTATTTGATTTTTGGAGCCATCTATGCATTAAATATCGTGGACGCCATTGTGGATGCCCACCTTTCAGGTTTTGATGTTTCTGATGACCTGACATTGAAAGTTCAACCTTCTGTAGAATCCATGTATGCCAGTGGAAATTCAGTAGGAATATCAATAAAATTAAAATTTTAAATACCAGATGAATATTTTAATACTTGGGTATGGTAAAATGGGAAAAATCATCTCCCAAATTGCAGAAGAAAGAGGCCATACCATTGCTGGAAAGATTGACGAATCCAATGTACACACACTGGATCAACTTGACACTAAATCAATAGATGTAGCCATAGAATTCAGTCAACCTGATGCTGCTTTCAAAAACTTAACTTGGGCCATCGACCACCAGATCCCTGTAATCAGTGGAACTACCGGTTGGCTGGATAAGAAAGGTGAAATAGAAAAACTAACATTGGCCAAAGACGGTGCATTTTTCTATGCCTCCAACTACAGTATAGGAGTAAATATTTTCTTTAAGATCAACAGCTTTTTAGCTAAAATCATGAATGATCAGTCTGATTATTCAGTGAAAATGGAAGAAATCCACCACACAGAAAAGAAAGATGCTCCAAGTGGTACTGCCATCACCCTTGCAGAGGGTATCATCAATAATATGGACAGAGTAAATAGTTGGAATTTGGACACTGAACTGAACGGCAACGAACAATCTATCCCTATTACTGCAAAAAGAATCGACCCTGCTCCGGGGACCCATATCATTAATTATTCGTCTGAAATAGACGATATTGAAATCAAACACACAGCACATAGCAGGAAAGGATTTGCCCTTGGCGCAGTTTTGGTAGCTGAGTGGATCAAAGATAAAAAGGGAGTATTGTCAATGGACGATTTCCTTACATTCTAATTAATCATTGTACAAGATGAGTTCAGAAAAAAAGAAAAAAGGCCCAGTTAGGGAATGGCTGGATGCCTTGGTTTTTGCGGTCATTGCCGCCAGTTTGATCAGGTGGTTATTTTTGGAACCCTTTACCATACCCACTGCTTCAATGGAAAAATCCCTGCTCGTAGGGGACTTTCTATTTGTCAGTAAAATGCATTATGGAACCCGTACCCCTCAGACATTACTACAAGTCCCATTGACCCATCAAAAAATCTGGGGAACGAATATCCCTTCGTATTCAGACGCCATACAGCTACCCTATTACCGTCTTCCAGGTTTTAGCAGTGTAGAAAGAAATGATGTAGTTGTATTTAACTATCCTGATGAATTTGAATATCCGGTAGATCTAAAAACCAACTATATCAAAAGGGCCGTCGCTATTCCTGGGGATGTGGTAAAAATAGATGAAGCCCAACTTATCATCAATGACCAAGTTGCTGAAAACCCCGAGGAGATGCAATTTTCCTATGATGTGGTTCCTAATAGGATGCTAAATGCGGAATTCTTTGAAGAATATGATATCAACAGGGACTCTTATCATCCTTTCAATGGTATGTATGTAGTATTTACTACGCCGACCATAGCAAAACAATTGGAAAAATCCCCTGTAATCAAGGAAGTTAAAATCCGAATTTACGAAAAGGACAATGGTGATCCGGACATCCATCCTGACGGTTCCTACTATGGCTGGAACAGGGATAATTTTGGACCACTTAAAGTCCCTGCAAAAGGTTGGACCATAGACCTGACAGAGGACAATGTCCGTAAATATGCCTTCACCATTAAAAATTATGAAGGTATTGAAGATTTGAGAATTGAAGCCAACCAAGTCTTTATCAATGGGCAAAAACAAGACACCTATACTTTCACCCAGGATTATTATTTTATGATGGGGGATAACAGGCATGACTCCTTGGACTCTAGGTTCTGGGGGTTTGTTCCTGAAGACCATATTGTAGGAAAAGCATGGTTCCTATGGCTATCATTGGATAAACACAAGAGCATGTTCAGTAAAATCAGATGGAACAGGTTCTTTAATGGAATCCACTGATCTTAAGAAATAAATGGCCCCAGGGGCCAGAAAAAAGGCGGCAAGAACAAATATTCTTGCCGCCTTTTTTTTACCATTCGATCTCTTTTTCTCCTTTTGATTTCAAATAATCATTGGTTTTGCTAAAATGTCCACAGCCTAAAAATCCTCTATGAGCAGATAAAGGGCTAGGATGTGGCGCATATAATTTCAAATGCTTAGCATCTGAAATAAAGGCAGCCTTCTTCTTGGCATAAGCTCCCCAAAGCATAAATACCAATCCTTCTCTTTCTTCAGCCAACTTTCTAATAACAGCATCAGTGAACTCCTCCCAACCTTTCTTTTGGTGGGATCCAGCCTTATGGGCTTCCACAGTCAGTGTTGCATTCAACAATAGAACTCCTTGTTCTGCCCATCTCTCCAAATTACCGTGCGGCGGAACGGGTAAGGCTAAATCATTTTTCAGTTCCTTGAAGATATTCATCAATGATGGGGGAAATGGCATTCCCTCCCTAACGGAAAAAGACAGTCCATGAGCTTGCCCTGGGCCATGATAAGGATCCTGTCCTAAGATGACCACTTTCACTTTTTCAAATGGACATTTTTCAAAAGCATTAAAAATCTCACTACCCTGTGGAAAGATTTTTTTTTCGTTATATTCCTTTTTCACAAAAGAGGCCAAGCTTTCAAAATAGGGTTTCTCAAACTCATCACCCAACTTTTCTTTCCAATCCGCGTTTATTTTAACATTCATTTATTTTAATTCTCTTGAGATTTATGAATAAACCCTTAATTTCGAACAAAAATCCCGATAGACAAAGTTTTTAATGGTTACGGCAATCACCCAAGGTATTAAGGTTAGCGTAGAAGCCACCTATCAAGCAGAATACTCCAGTCCGCATCAGCACCACTATGTCTTTACTTATAAAGTCTCTATTGAAAATAATAGTGCCCATACCATACAGCTATTACGAAGAAAATGGGAGGTTTTTGATGCCGGCTTGTCTACAAAAATTATTGAAGGAGATGGAGTGGTTGGACAACAACCGGTCTTAGAGCCTGGGAAATCCCACCATTATGTATCAGGCTGTAACCTTCGGTCAGGCTTAGGCAAAATGAAGGGGGAATTTTATATGGAGCGCCTCCAAGACGGACAGGTCCTAGCAGTTGAAATTCCAGAATTTCAACTGATTTCTGACATCTTCGACAATTAGACCGTGCTCAAAAGGTTGTATCCATTTTTTTCCTATCTAAGGTATTTTCTTTTGAAGGAAGACCGCCATTCTCTCCAGGCGCCCTTTGCTTTTGAAGTATATGAAGGCTTAAAATCCTTCAGCAAACAGCAACCCATAGATGACGAGCTGATTCAGCTAAAAAAAAGACTTTTATCCAATAATGATGTGATCTCCATTGAGGATTTCGGTGCAGGTTCTATTCATCTAAAAAAGAACAAGCTCAGAAAAGTTGCTGATATCACACGGCACAGCAGCTCATCAAGCAAATATTCCAGGCTTTACCAATACTTTTGTTCTTTGACGCCTGCCAATACTGTTCTAGAACTAGGGACTTGTGTAGGGATCAACACCTGCTATTTATCCAAAGTCACACAAGGAAGGTTATTCACTTTTGAAGGAGCACCTTCACTTGCTAAAGTGGCACAAAACACATTTTCTTCTTTTGAGAACATTAAATTAATTGAGGGCAAAATACAGGAAAGCTTCCCTCCTTTCTTAGAAGATATCACTTTATTGGACTTTGTACTGATCGATGCCCATCATACCTACGAGGCTACCCTGCATTTCTTTGAACTGATCAAAACTAATTTGCATCATGATAGTATCGTAGCCATCGGAGACATCAATTGGTCTCCAGAAATGCAAAAAGCCTGGGAACAAATCAAAACACAAGAGGAAGTCACCATGAGCATGGATTTTTACGAATGTGGCATCCTGTTTTTTAAGAAAGGAATCAATAAAAAACATTATATCCTTAACTATTAAGCTCAGCCTTTGACAGCCTTAAAAAACAACTCAGCCCCTGCCCTTTCTTTGATGCTATTATAACACTTTTCCATCTTAAGGACTCTGAGTTCAGGTTCAAAGCATTTTTGATATTCCCCTTTATCACCTCCAAAAGGTGGACCGGATTTCCCAAAATCCACATTGAATAATACCCCTCTCAATTCCCCTTTAGGTTTTAATAACTGCGCCATCTTTATGGCATAGTTTTTTCTGAGTGAAGGATTCAAGGCGCAAAAGAAAGTTTGCTCAATAATAAGATCATACTGCCCTTTATGCTCAAAGAAATTTTCGTGAAGCAGTTGCCCTGAAGGAAAGTCTGGGTGACTGGCTGCGAATTTTTCCAAAGGCAATGAAGAGATATCCAAAACATGAACATTTTTAAAACCTTTCTTATAGGCATAAGCTGCTTCATATGCATTTCCAGCCCCCGGAATTAGAATCTTTACATCTTTATTTGCAATTTGGTCTAAATATTGCTTTATGGGATTTGTTGCTTCACCTACATCCCAACCGGTTTGGTTAAGGTGATACCTAGAAGTCCAGTAATTTTCATCAAAAAGATCTGAAATAGTCATTATAGTGCAAATAAGGCCTAACGTTCTACATTATGAGTACTAATTTACCCGAAGAAAAATCATCCCGAAACGAAAAAGGGAAAAACATTTTAATAATTGTTTTACTTGTACTGGTAGTCATCAGTGGAGTAAAACTGTATTTGGACAGTGTTGACAAGTCCCAAAAAACAGAAGAAATCCTCATCCTGTCGGAGGACAATAACAATCTTAACCTACGAATTGATTCCATGGCCTACCAGCTAGATTTAAGAATCAATGAAATACAAAAGCTGGGGGGAAATGTAGACTCTTTGGTTATGCTAAAGGAACAATTAATTCAGGAGCGTAACACTGAAAGAAACCGATCGGCTTCTGAAATAGCCGCTTTGAACAAAAGGATCGACAGCTTTTCAACTGTACTTACCGACAAAGACCAAGAAATCACCAGACTGAAGCAGGTCAACGAGGAACTCTTTACGGAAAATCAAGACCTTAAAACATCCAAGGCTGAAATTGAAGATAGCATTGTGCAGCTCAACTTAAAACAAGAAGAACTCGAAGAAAAGGTCAATATAGCCCAAAAGCTATATGCAGAAAATATCGTCATAACAGCTGTCAACTCCAGGGGCAAGGAAAGAGAGGGTTCATTCAGAAACAGGCATTTAGAAAAACTTAAAATTTCCTTTGATATAGCTGAAAACAAAGTCGCTGAACCTGGCACAAAAGACATCTTTGTACAGGTGGTAGCACCAAACAACCAGGTCATTTTTGACATCGCTAAAGGATCCGGCACCTTTACCATTGATGGTAGAGAAGAATTTTATACTGCCAAACAGGACATTTTATTTGACAATACACAAAAGAAGTTAATATACCTTTATCAGAAAGAAACTGATTACCCAGAAGGCATTTATGAAGTTAAAATCTATTCTGAAGGTTTCAATATTGGAAACAAGAAATTTGAAATCAAATAATTGATTTCTCAAGTTTGACATATTTATTTTCACTACTTATCAGCACCTGTGAATATATATCGCAGGTGCTTTTATCATTTTTATCCTATATGCTTTTTAAAAAAGGTTTTCAATAATTATTCAACCTCCAAAAACCCACACACTTCTTTGATTAATTAAAATAAAGCGCTAATTTTGCGATCTGTTTAAATAATTAAATCTAAACAATTATCAAATGTTCCAAAGAAATTATGAAACGGTATTCATTTTAACTCCCGTTTTGTCTGATGTTCAGATGAAGGATACCGTAGACAAGTTCGTTAACTTGTTAAAAGAAGAGGGAGCAGACATTATCAATGTTGAAAACTGGGGTCTTAAGAAGCTTGCTTACCCAATCGATAAGAAAAGCACTGGTTTCTATGTTCTTGTAGAATTCAAGAGTGTTCCAACTTTGATCAAGAAGTTTGAACTTGAAATGAGAAGAGACGAGAAAGTAATGCGTTTCTTAACTACAGCTCTAGACAAGCATGCTATTGCTTACGGAGAAAGAAGAAGAAAAGGTGAATTCAACAAAAAATCTGAAGTAAAAGAGGAGGCTGCAAAATGACACTTAAGAACGAACCAATCAACAGAGAGCAAAACAAAAAGAAGTACTGCCGATTTAGAAAATTAGGCATTAAGTACATCGATTATAAAGATCCTAACTTCTTATTGAAGTTTGTGAATGAGCAAGGTAAAATTCTTCCTAGAAGACTTACTGGAAACTCTGCGAAATACCAGAGAAAAGTGGCTAACGCCATCAAAAAAGCTAGACATTTGGCCTTGTTACCTTATGTAACTGACGGACTGAAATAATCCGGCCCTGTTCTATTCAATACTTATTAAATTAGACAACTACAATGGACGTTATCTTAAAAACAGACATAAAAGGACTTGGCTATAAAAACGACTTAGTTACTGTAAAACCTGGATACGGAAGAAACTACCTTATCCCTCAGGGTTTTGCTGTATTGGCCACTGCTTCCAACAAGAGAATTCTTGAAGAAAATATCAAGCAAGCAGCTCACAAAGCTGAGAAAATTAAAACTGAAGCAGAAGAACTAGCTGCAAAAATCGAAGGTATTTCTCTTGAAATCAAAGCTAAAATCGGTGATTCAGGTAAAATCTTTGGTAAAGTAACTACGCTTCAAATTTCTGACGCACTTGCTGCTAAAGACATTGATGTGGATAGAAAGAAAATATCTATCAGCAGCCCTGTTACTGGAGCCGGTGAATACCAAGCAGAAGTTGATCTTCACAGAGAGGTTAAAACTGAAGTTAAATTTGTAGTAGTAGCTGAATAATCGCAGTACACTCAAATCAAATTATAAATAAAGGCTATCCGCTGAGGCAGATAGCCTTTTTACTTTTCTTCCCTCAAAAAATTAGGCTGTTGCTACTTTTTCTAGGTCATCCAACAACTTCTTGGACACAGCCCTACTGTTCTTCTCTTTAACTGCTTTTAAGGTAGAAAGTGCGACTCCACTCTTTTCTATCAAGCCAATAGGATTACTATCATAACGATAACTTCCTAGGCACCATTCCAATTCTGCTACCAGCTGATTTTCAACTTTTAATTTCTGTAGCTTTTCAACTGTTGCCTCAACTGTTTTCTCTAAAGTGACTGTTTTCATGATACTGATGGTTTTTTGTTAGCTTCTTATTATGTGAATGGTATTAAAAATAGACTATACCGCACAAACATTCAATAAGTTACACTATTTTTTAACAAAGAAATATCATAATACACTTTCCCTTAACGAATCATTAATTTTAACAGCAATTTCCAGGTTAAAACTGAACATTAAATCAATTTATTTAATTTAGCCTCATGTTACTTCAAACCAAAATTCAAATTCCCCAACTTGAAACCCAACTCAACTATGATCAGGAAATTCTGACTATCGGCTCCTGTTTTTCAACGGTGATTGGACGAAAACTATTGGAAAGAAAGTTCAACACTTTAAACAATCCATTTGGAACAATTTTCAACCCACTATCCATAATTAAACTTCTACAACACACATTGAATGGAGATGCTTTTCCAGAAGATCATATCATCCAACATCAAGGGAGATATCTCCATTATGATTTTCATTCTGATATTTTCGGAAATTCACCTAGTGACTTAATGGAAAAAATCGAGGCATGCACTGAAAGAACAGCCAAAAGCTTAAAAGAATCCGCTACTTTAATCATCACCTTTGGTACAGCCCATGTCTACGAATACATTAAATCGAATACAACTGTAGCCAATTGTCATAAACAAAGCAGTCAACTGTTTGAAAAAAGACTCCTATCGCTAAGCGAGATCCTGCATTCCTTTGATCATTTCCAAAAAAACTTAATCAAAATCAACCCTAATATTCAAATCATCCTAACCGTAAGCCCAGTTCGCCATATCAAAGATGGCATAGCAGAAAATCAACTCAGCAAGTCATTATTAAGGCTGCTCTGTCATGAAATCAGCTCGCGATATGAACAGGCCAGTTACTTCCCAAGCTATGAAATCATGATGGACGAGCTTCGGGACTATAGATTTTACAAAGAGGACATGATTCATCCCACGGCTCAAGCAGAGGACTATATCTGGGAGAAGTTTTCTCAAGCTTTTTTCACAGAAGACACAAAAAAAAAGATCCTCTATATTGAAAATATACTAAAAGCTCTCTCCCACAAGGCTTTCAATCCCAATGGAGAGGCCCATCAAAAGTTTTTGTCAAATCTCTTATTGAAAATGGAACAATTGACACCTGAATTTGATTTTTCAAATGAAATCAATCAAGTCAAAGACCTAATTCAAACCAAATAATCAAGTCCCAATCCCATGAGCAAAAAGGCCAATCAACTCATAAAAAGCCAGAGTCCCTATCTTTTACAACATGCCTACAATCCAGTAAACTGGCACCCTTGGGGACCTGAGGCATTGGAAAAAGCAAAAAGGGAAAACAAACCTATCTTAGTATCCATTGGTTACTCTGCCTGCCACTGGTGCCATGTGATGGAGCATGAAAGTTTTGAAGATGAAGCCACAGCGGCCATCATGAATGAGCATTTTGTCTCCATAAAAATTGACAGGGAGGAACGCCCTGATCTGGACAATATTTACATGGATGCCATTCAAGCCATGGGATTGCAGGGAGGTTGGCCACTCAATGTATTCTTGATGCCCAATCAAAAACCCTTTTATGGGGGAACTTATTTTCCCAATGCCAATTGGAAAGGGCTACTTCAAAATATTGCCGATGCCTATGAAAAACATTATGATGACCTGGCCAAAAGTGCTGAGGGCTTCGGGAAAAGCATTAAGTTAAAAGAAAGAGAAAAATACGGGTTGTCCGCCAATGAAAACGAACTTTCAGAGGAAGAGCTTCAGCATATTTCCCAAAAACTCACTGGACAAATGGATGACAAATGGGGTGGGATGAACAGGTCTCCAAAATTCCCTATGCCTTCAATCTGGAACTTTTTACTTGATTATGCCCATCTCAAACAGGATCAGGAAGTCAAAAACAAAGTCCTTTTCACTCTTAGGAAAATGGGTATGGGAGGCATCTATGACCACCTAGGAGGTGGGTTTGCCAGATATTCTGTGGACAGCGAGTGGTTTGCTCCCCATTTTGAAAAAATGCTCTATGACAATGGTCAGCTCTTATCATTATTTGCAAAGGCCTACCAAATCTGTGGCGAGGACTTCTTCAAGGAAAAAGTAAATGAAACCATTGCCTGGATAAACAAAGAAATGCTACAGAAAGAAGGCGGTTTTTATGCGGCTTTGGATGCAGATAGTGAAGGAGAAGAGGGCAAATTCTATACGTGGACCTTCGAAGAACTTAAAAGCCTTCTTGGAGTGGAGGATGCATGGTTTTATGAGTTATATAATATTTCAGAAAATGGCAACTGGGAAAATGGTGTCAATATTCTTTTCCAAACCTCATCTTATGAGGATTTAGCTGCTAAACTTGGCATTTCTGATCAGGAATTAAAAGATAATATAAAAAGCACAAAGGAAAAGCTTTATCAAAACAGGTCCAAAAGAATCAAGCCAGGCCTGGATGACAAAATCCTCTCTGGCTGGAATGGACTCTGCATCTCAGGGTTGGCACAAGCCTATTGGGCAACAGAAAACGCCCTTGCAAAGGAACTGGCCCTAAAAAATGGTGAGTTTTTATTAAAAAGAATGATTGAGGGAAATCAGCTTTATCGATCCTACAAAAACGGCCAAGCTTATACCCCCGCATTCCTAGAAGATTATGCTGCGACCATACAAGCTTTCATCAAATTATACCAACTGACTTTTGACGAAAAATGGCTAAACAAAGCCAAAGAACTTACAGATTTTTGCTTGCGCCATTTCTATGACCAAGAAGACAATCTATTTTATTTTAACAACCCAGATGCCGAGGAATTGATCGCCAATAAGAAAGAAATCTTTGACAATGTCATCCCATCCTCCAATGCTATCATGGCTGAGAACCTCCATCACTTAGGCCTTTACTTCTATGAGGACTATTATAGTCATCTTTCCGATAAACTTTTGGGACTGATCAGATCCATATTGGTAAAAGAGCCAGGTTTTCTAACCCAATGGGCCAGCGTTTACTTATCCAAAAAAGCCACCACACCGGAGATTGCTATCATTGGAAAGGGTGCTAAGGAATTAGCCCTGTCCCTTCATCAAATTTACACAGGCCCTAAGGTACTGGCCGCTAGTGAAACTTCGGATGTTGCGCTTCCCCTTTTACATCATAAGGTGGCAGATTCAAGCGGAAATGCTTTAATTTACGTTTGTTTTGACAAGGCTTGCCAACAACCCGTTGGTGATGTCAAAGCCGCCATAAAACAATTTCCGAACCTAGCTTAAGCATACTTGGAAAACCTATTTGGAGAAACTTTTGAAACTGACAGTAATAAGCAGGCAGCCGCAATATTTGCGGACATAATACTTCCTGTGCCAATCCCAAAGATGTTCACTTATCGAATCCCTCGAAACCTGGAGGACAATATTGGGATTGGTTATCGGGTGATTGTACAGTTTGGCAAAAAAAAGGTATTAACGGGAATTATAGGAAAGGTGCATCAAAAACCACCAGAGGCCTATGATGCCAAGCCTATCTTGGAATTATTGGATGAAAATCCAGTAGTAAATCCACTACAAATCAAATTTTGGTTTTGGATGGCGGAATATTATTGCTGCCATATAGGGGAAGTCATGAATGCAGCACTTCCTTCTGGACTTAAACTTAATAGTGAGAGCAAAATCCAACTCAACCCATCTTTTGATCTTGATAACTGTAATTTCCCAATTGATGATAGAGAAAAGATCATCATAGATGTTCTCACAGAAAAGGATGAACTATCTTATGAAGATTGCGGAAAACTATTAGGCATCAAATCTTCCTACGCCATCATCAAAAGTCTGGTAGCCAAAGAAGCTGTATTGGTATTTGAACAGGTTAGAGAAAAGTATAGTCCAAAAGTAGAAACAAGAATAAGATTAACTGAAACCTACAAGGAATCCAAAGAAGCTCTTGAAGGCTTATTTGAACAAATCAGCAAAAAACCTAAACAAGAAGAGGTACTTTTAAAATACCTCCAAAAAGTACCCGTACACCAAAACCCTGAGCTAAACGAACAAGGTTTAGAAAAAAAGGTAATCATTGACGCAGGATTATCGGCAAGTTCTATAAAAACATTAGTAAAAAATGACATCCTTGAAGAGTTCAAGGTTATAGTCAGCAGGTTTGACCAATTAAATGGTTCGGAAGAAGAAATAAAACTTGCGGACTTTCAGGAAACTGCTTTAGCTAGCATAAAGGAACAGTTCGCCAAAAAAAACTCCATTCTCCTACATGGAATCACAGGAAGTGGTAAAACCGAGATCTATATCCACCTCATTCAGGAGGCGCTAGAGAGTGGGTCGCAAGTATTGTTATTATTACCGGAAATAGCCCTTACCACCCAAATTGTAAGCAGACTGCAAAAAGTTTTTGGGAGTAAAATGGGGATTTTTCACTCCAAATTCTCTGACAATGAACGGGTGGAAGTGTGGCAAGGAGTACTTAGCGGGAAATTCTCCTTTGTAGTTGGAGTGAGGTCTTCTATTTTCCTACCTTTTGACAGTCTGGGTCTAGTCATCGTGGATGAAGAACACGAACCTTCGTTTAAGCAATTTGATCCTGCTCCGCGTTTTCAAGCAAGGGATGCCGCGATTATGCTTTCATGGCTGCACCAGGCAAAAACCCTCTTGGGAAGCGCCACGCCTTCTTTTGAATCATTCTATAATGCCAGGATGGACAAATATGGCTATGTAGAGCTAACCAAGCGATTTGGCGAAGCCCAACTTCCTGAATATCATATTGCTGATATACTTTCGGACAGAAAGAAAAACCTACTCAAACTGGATTTCACTAGGATCATGAGAGAGAAAATCCAAGAGGCCCTCAACAACCAAGAACAGGTGTTGATATTCCAGAACAGGAGAGGCTATGCTCCCTATATGTCCTGTGAAGAATGTGGCTGGATCCCTGAATGTGAACATTGCGATGTCAGTTTAACTTATCATCAATACAGTGAAGAGATGCGTTGTCACTATTGTGGTTTCAAGGAGAAAGTACCAAGATCCTGCCCCGCTTGTGGAAGCCATGAACTAACGACCGTTGGTGTGGGAACGGAGCGTATTGCCGAAAGCTTGTCATTACTGTTCCCTGAAGCTAGAATAGGGAGAATGGATTTAGATACCACCAGAAGTAAGTTTGCCTATCAAAAAATCCTAGAAGAGTTTGGAATGGGCAATTTAGACATTCTCGTGGGCACCCAAATGATCACCAAAGGCCTGGACTTTGATAATGTCACTGTGGTGGGCATAGTCGATGCGGACCGCATATTATATTTCCCCGATTTCAGGGCTGGCGAAAGGGCTTTTCAACAAATCACCCAAGTAGCAGGAAGAGCAGGCAGAAGGAATAAAAAGGGAAATGTGATCATTCAGACCAGAAAACCGGACAACGAAATTTTCAGGCAAGTGATCAAAGGGGAATATCAACAATTTTACATAAATGAAATGGGGGAAAGGCAACAGTTTTTCTATCCTCCCCTGGTCAAGAACATCAAAATCACCACCAAACATAAAGAATTTAAAATTGCCGAGCGGGCCGCCAACCATTTGAGCAATCTTCTCAAAGAAGTTAAGGTCAAAAAAATAATCTTAGGTCCTGAAAAGGCCCTGATAGGCAAGATCAAAAACCAGTACCTTTTTGATTTATTGATCAAACTAGATAAGTCGGGCCAGTCTCCAGCTGTGTTTAAACATGAGCTGAATTTGGTAATTGAAGAACTAAAAAGTAAAAAAGAATTTAAATCAGTACGGTTCGTAATTGACGTAGACCCTTTTTGAGCGGTTGTTAAAGACCATAAATTCAGTTTTTTTACAGTTAAAACAATTGTATTATATATTTCGGTATTATAGCCATACAAACCTTGAACATAATATCTAATTTTTCATAACTTTAGGCCTTAAACCTATTAAACCAAAAAGAATGGAAATTGCTTTAATCGCTCACGATGGAAAAAAGGCTGACATGGTTCATTTCCTTAGTGGTTTTAAGGACAAGCTGTTGGGTAAGAATATCCAACTTTTTGCCACTGGCACTACTGGATCTCATATAGAAAGATCTGGTTTCCAGGTAAAAAAACTAATGTCCGGACCTTATGGTGGTGATGCCCAAATAGCAGCCATGGCCGCTCAAAAAGAGCTAGACCTGGTGGTATTTTTTAGAGACCCATTGGACAAGCATCCACATGAACCAGACGTACAAATGTTAATGAGAATTTGTGATGTTCATAATATCCCTTTGGCTACCAACTTGGCCTCTGCAGAATTAATGTTCAAACAATTAACGAGCGAAATTGAAGATGGAAAGTAATGCAATCACAAAAATAGGCGTATTAACTTCTGGTGGGGATGCTCCCGGAATGAATGCAGCCATTAGGGCCGTCGTAAGGAGTGCTTTTTATTATAATTTAGAAGTATTCGGAATTTACAGGGGTTACGAGGGTATGATCCAAAACGATATCAAACAGCTGAGCAGTGCTGATATCGCTTATATTCTCGAAAGGGGAGGAACCTTCCTTAAATCTGCCAGAAGTATTGAGTTCCGTACTCCTGAGGGTAGAAAAAAAGCCTATGAAAACCTTCAAAAGCATGGCATTAATGCATTGGTAGTGATTGGTGGAGATGGTTCACTTACAGGTGCGCACCTTTTTTACAAAGAATATGGCATTCCTGCTATTGGCTTGCCTGGAACCATTGACAATGACCTTTCTGGTACAGATAATACCATTGGTTTTGATACAGCTTGTAACACTGCCATTGAGGCAATTGATAAGATCAGAGATACCGCAACTTCACATGACAGATTGTTCTTTGTAGAAGTAATGGGAAGAGATTCCGGCTTTATTGCGATCAATGCAGGTATTGGCAGCGCTGCAGCTGCAACTTTGATTCCTGAGAAGAAAATGCCTGTAGAAGCTTTGATCGATAGACTAGAAACCCGTGCCAAAGCAAAAAAACAAGCCAATGTGGTCATTGTTGCCGAAGGAGGAAAAAGTGGTGGGGCATTGGAAATCTCCAAAAAGGTCAAGAAGCACCTGCCAAACTATGATATCAAAGTAACTATTCTAGGCCACTTACAAAGGGGTGGATCTCCTACTTCCTACGATCGTGTACTGGCAAGTAAACTAGGAGTAGCAGCTGTGGAAGGGCTTATTCAAGGGAAATGTGATGTCATGGCTGGAGTAATCAACAACAAAGTAGTCTTTACTCCGATCAAGAGGGCTATTGTAGATGACAAAGAAGTGGATGACGAGGATTTCAGAGTAGCGAAAATTCTATCTACCTGATAAAAATCCCTATAAAAAGCTTAGCCGGACAATTCTCTTGTCCGGCTTTTTTTTGCAGTAGACCATATGCTTCTACTTAGATTAGCCATTGATATAAAATCATTCTCTCATCCAATCAGGCTTCATACTGAATTAAAAGGGGTAACCAATGGCAAAGTTCAGTATTAGATTTTCTCTTCTCCAATCCCTCTTAAAAGGTTTAAACTCGAATTCCCACCTATCCCCTTCTGCTTTATAGGGTTTTCGAATAGGGCTTGCAAAATCAAAACGAATTACAAAAAAGTCAATATCAATTCTAAATCCAATTCCTGTCCCAATACCTAATTCCCTTAACCAAGAATTACTGAATTTCCCTCCAGGCAAAGCTTCATTTTCATTCATCAACCATACATTACCTGCATCCATGAAAAGTGCACCCTTTAGAAAGGAAACTATTGGAAACCTATACTCAATATTTCCTTCAATCCTTATATCTCCAGTCTGCTCAAAATAAGATTGATTGTTTACCGAATCAGGCTTATATGTACCCGGCCCTAATGAGCGGATTCTAAAAGCCCTCACACTGTTTGGCCCACCCGAAAAATACTGCTTTACATAAGGCAATGACACAGAGTTACCATAGGGAAGTCCCAGCCCACCAAACAACCTTGCCGCAAGCACTTGATCTTTTCCTAATTCTATATGATACCTTAAGTCAACATCCCCTCTGACATACTGGGCATATTCCATTCCCAGAATTTTACCAGGGGATTCTTGTGTATTTTTACCATCAAATAGCCCAATCATATTTCCAGCCATATCCAACTGCGTACCGACGTAAAACTGACTTTGTCTAAAATCATCCCCTAACTGACTGTAATTGAAACTATAAATTAATCCTGGAATAAACTGCTGCTCAAAACTTCTCCTCAAAAAAGGATTTTTATCCAAGATTTCTTCAAATTCAGGAGAAGTGTCAGAAAGATTTACAATACTTAAACTAACAGGTGTTATTTCGTGGTAAACATATCGACTGGAATTCCAGTAAAGCCCATAACTTGTAGAAGCTGAATTCAACCTATATAATCCTATCCGATTAAGCGACTCCCCTCCCAGGCTCACTTTAGTTTTGGGCACTGAATAGACAAACCTATCTTCTATTAATTTAGGGAAAAGGACTCTGGGAAAAATCATTTCTGTATTTAGTCCGATATCATAGGTACTCAAACCAGTCCTATCTCCTCCCGCTATCTGAATTTCATATCCAAAATTACCTGAAATATTAAAAGTCTCTCCCCCATAGAACATATTCCGATTTCTAAAGGTTATCTCAATTGCTGGACCTATGAAGTTATTGGACTTCGACAAACCCTGAAGTTCGGCCCTGATGGATCGTTTTTTCAATGGAGACAAATAAATATCTGCATCAAGACTCCTTTCCTCCACTTTAGCCGAAACTGAGTCCTTTTCAGAATACCGTAAATTTACATACCTATAGTTACCAATGGAAGACAATCTGTTGGTGGTAAGCCTCGAAAAATCAGCATTGTACCTCTCAGACTCTTTGATCAAAATATACTTTTCCAATAATTCAGGTTTGAACACCAATTCATCTTGAATATAATCTATTCCTTCCAGATTGGTGGTGTCCTGATTTTTCGAATCTTCTTCTATGGAATAATTGGGATATACTCTAATCTGATCAACTTTATAAGGAACAATGGACCTTTCTGGAACGTCCATTTTCAACCGCATAAAAAGATCATACCTTCTATCCTCATAATTGTTGGTGTCTGCCTCAAAAATCAAAAAATCCGAGTTAAAATTATAATACCCCCTTTGCCTTAGTTCATCATTTATCCTGTTGCGCTCCTCCTTAAAAGCTTCCAACTCAAATCTACTTCCTTTGGTTAAAGTTGTTTCTTTTAAAACATCCGATATTTCCTTGTGAATCCCTAGTGAATCACCCAACAACTCCAGTTTTCCCATCAAATAAGGCCTTGTCACCTCTACTTCATATTGCATCCCCTGATACTTTCCCTTTCCAGTACTTTTAGAATTCGCTTGGGAATAAAAAAAACCATTATTCTCTAGTCTGTTAAGTAAAAGATTTTCTGTCTTGTTTGGGGTCACCATACTGAAGTAAACCGGTTCCTCTCCAATCTTCTTTTTCAGAAATCTATTAATAAACCCAGGGTTTTCTTTGCTTCCCTTATAATATGCCCACAATCCCATGCGCATGCCTAAAAATCTCCCATTTGCTTCAGGCCTAATTAACTCCTCCAGTCTTGTCTGTATTTTTTTTAAAACTTTTTTAGAAACTGTTTTATCTTCAGACTTTACTTCAAGCGTTGCCCCTGTATACAGCTGTTCATCTTCTGGAATATATTTCCCAACCCCACATGATAACAGGAAAAATGAAAAGAGTAGAACTATAAAAATATTTTTTATCATAAGATTCACTATTCGTCTTTTTCGGAGAAGATCGTCACATTAGCTTCTTTATTACTCTTTTCTGAACTTTCTAATTGCGACATGTCCTTTTCTCCTTTCCAAAATTCATAAAACTTATTAAACTCCCTGTTGAGGATAAATGCAATACCCGTAACTATCAGTTGGCCATCAATGACACTTTCGTATTCATTTTTTCTGAAACCTCTTACCCGATATCTGCCGTTCTCCGTCAGTAGATATTCGAGATTCACATTGCCAAACATGGCTGTATTTCCATTTTGTGAACTTTGACTTGTTCCCTCTAAGTCCATCTGGCTACCGACCTGCACTATCAACCTGTCATCGAAAAGTCGCTTTCTAGCATTAACACTTAATTGGGTTCTATTCCCTTCATATCCCGAATAACTGTCCAAATCAAAATCAAGCTCAAAGCCTGAGTTCCCTAAAACATTATTGGAAAGTGAGTTTAATTGACTGGACAACATCTGACTTACACTGGACCTGGCCAAGCCCGTCGTCATGCCTCCAGAACCGTCCCCACCTGTATTTGGCATAAATTTTTTAAACACCAGTAATGAAAACACCTGCCTGTTCAACTCTCCTTCATCTTCATTCACCTGCTGAAGCGCCTCATATACATTTCCTCCCATAGCCCCTTGTTCATCTTCAGGCATATCCAAACCAAAGAAAATTTCTGGCCTCAACAATTCCCCCTCAACATTCAAATAAACTAGGAAATCTAGCCTTTCCCTATATTGATTGGCTACATCCGTACTAACACCTGAAATTTGAGAGGCCATCAATTCACTCGAAGAAGTACGCACTTCATAAGAGGCCGTGATATCCAAATCAGCATCCATTGGATTGCCTTTCCAGGTGATGGTACTTCCTTTGACAATATTAAATTTCCTGCTCACTAAACTGTAAAGACTCATTTCATAATGCCCCTTTTCCAGTTCATAAACTCCAGTCATATTCATTCGGCCATTTTGTTCTATTGCAAAATTTATATCTGCCCGACCTGCGATCAATAAATTATCACCGGATCTTTCATCTACAATCACTTGAAACTCTGCATCAGGATCTACCTTAAAAATAGCTTCAAGTTCCATCCCTGTGTATAGTGATCCCATCCTTTCTCCCTCTGTTTTGGTTAAAATATCATTAGGATCATCTCTATCCACTATTAAAACCACTCCTTCCCTCTCTACTACATCCAACTCAGTTTCTGGAATAACAAAAGTCAAGCTTGTCCCTTCATTGACTTTTAAATCAGCCTTGATGATAGGTAGATTCATGTCTCCACTGATTCTTACATCAGCATCCACATTGGCCTTACCATAAAAGAGTTCATTATTTTCTCTATCTGAATCTAAAAGTTGAAAATTATTGGCCTTTAAATTCAAATCAAAAACCATATTGGTCATATCCGAGGTATTGATCTCTCCATCCAAGCTAAAATCATTGCCCTCAGCATCTTTGAAAGTGTAATTATCAAAATAAACTCCATCCTGATCTACCCTTAAAACCTGTTCTGGCAATGAAAACTTGGAATTAAGGCTATTTACATTCAATGCAGCCTTATCAAAGGAAAAATCACCATCATACTGAGGAGATGCTGTGTTTCCACTAACTACAACTCCGCCCTTTAAACTACCGGTTGCCTCACTTATTTCCTCATCCATTAAATTTTGTAGCACTTCCAATTTTAATTCATTTAAACTTAAATTTAAGTCCAAATCGGCTCCAGTCTCATTTGCTATATAACCTCCTATTAAATCCAAATCAATCCCTCTGTCTTTCAATGCCAGTTTAAAATCGTAATTCCCCGCATTTTTAGAGGAAGCTTCAAGTTTTAAATTACCCAGATTGGTTCCCATTGCCATTAATTCATCTATTTTCAAATCAGCCAGCAGACCAATTGCCCCAAAAGGATTTTCAACTATAAAATCCCCATTTACTTTCCCTCCCATCAACTGCTCGTCTGGGTTCAACAAACTCACAAGGGTTGCTAAACGAAAATTATTAAAGGACAATCCTATTTGACTCTCCTCAATATTGTTTAACTCATTACTAAATCTAATTTGTTGCAGATTGTTTGAGAATGAAAAATCTTTAAAAACCACTGATTTTCCCGATAACAAAACCTGGTTGCTTTCAGGCACCTCCCAGTTCTTCCTATTAAGGATCAATTTATCAGGTATCACATGGAAACCCATGGTATCTCCTATAGCTTTCAGTTCTGAATCCATGTAATACAACTCCTCATCCCCATCGAAAGACACAAAATTTAACCTCAACAGTTTATTTTCAAGCTCCCCCTTTAAATTGGTCTTCCCAATGGAAAGCGGCGAAGCTTTAATTGACCTCACCCCTAGACCGAAAGCCATATGCTGACCATCCCCATTTGCTTCAATACTCAAGCTATCAATGACAAGATCATTATAGTCCATTCGAGGCAAGTCAATCTGAGCAAGAAGCTTTTCTTCCTGTTCATTGAAATCAAGCTGAATTGTTAAAGAATCCATTTGATCCAAACCCTGCAAAACCACTTGATCTAATACTGGAGATGAATTGAAAATCAAATCTGCATCCAAGATCACTCCCTTATCTCTTAAATTAAGTGAATCACCACGCAAACTATCTGTCATCAAACTATCCCTCAAATAACCTTGAAAATGATTTTGAATCCCAGTAATGATCTGCTCAGGAGAGGAATTTGACCTGGCATATCCATTTAGCATCAAGCTATTTATATCCATGCTCGTGCTATCAGGCCTAACCAATGCATCCAACTTAAAATCACCCAAGGGATAGTTTTTTTCATCATATACCACTAAACCCTCGGCCACAGAAGCCTTAAGATCAAATGAATCTGGATTCCCATTAAAATCTACCTCTATCCTCATTTTAGTTCTTATATCCTTTTGGCTAAAGCCCAATGCCATAAGGTTCACTCCACGCAAATCCAAAACAGCTCCATAGTGTCCTTTAACTGAATCTAAATCAAGCTCCAAATCGAGATCTAAATCAACATACTCATCCAGTACGGACAAATTAAGACCGCCATGACCATCTATTAATTCCCCCTGGAGAGATAGGCCTGAATAATTATAACCATTAAAACCTAGCTGATCGAAATCAGATTGAAAATTAGCGGATATGCTCTCCAAGCTATTTCCCTGCCCTGAACTAGAGAGAGAAAAACTCAAGGTGTCCAAGCCCATCCCTGGAAGCAGTTCTCCCAAAAGCACTTTTTGCACATGAAGATCAAGATCATATACAAGCATTCCTTCATCTTTGTAACTACCTGATAGATCTATATCTCCCTCTGGCATCATTAAGTTTGCTTCTGCAAAAATCTCTGACACCCCTCCTTTAACTTCACTTTTGAACTCCACTGTTTTAGGAAATTTTACCCCATAATCTTCCTCATGGACAAATTTTTTGATGTCATTTCTAATTGTAGAAAAATTCAATTCATTAAAGTCCACTGCAAAACTTTCCTCTTCCAAAGGGTTCAAAATGCTTCCCTTTGCCTTAAATTTGGTATCCTCACCCCAGCCAAAATCAAATTGGGATATTTCTATCTTATCCAAGGTCCCGCTAGATTTTATAACTCCCTTAATATCCTGCTCTGCCAGTGCCATGATATAGAAATCCTGCTTAAGCTCTGGGACAAAGGGGTAAGCTTCATTGACGGCCAAGCTTATATCTGAAAAATCAAGAGAAAAACCTGACTTTTCTGGCTGAGAGATCAGTTCTTTGATAGAGGCATAGCTAAGACCTAAGCCTCCGCTTATTTTGCTATTTAGTGTTGCCAGTTGCAATTCCTGGACTTTCAGCTCACGTTGGTTCATCTCTACTTGAAAAGTAAATTCTTTCAGTCCAAAACCACTGTTTTCATGAAAGTCAAATTGGTCAAGTGAAAGCCCCAAGCCAGACTGATTTAGATAAATCTGCGAAGCCTTGAAATTAAGTTTGTCCAAATCCACTGCTTCAGGGTCAAACTCTCCCTGTTTCAGTTTTTGTTGTCCTACAGCATAAGAAATTTCATTATTGGAAAAATCAATAGATCCTATATCCACTGTCCACGCTGGCCATTCAAATTCTCCTATTGGAACTTCTTCTTGGGTATCAGACCTATTTGGAGGAGAGGCTGGCAGCTTCAGTTTCACTTTGGACTGAGACAACACTAGTTTTCTTAAATCTATTTTTTGACCTGCCAAGTCAGCTTCAGGTAATTGAACCAATAATTCTCCCAATTCAACAGCTGCATTAATTTCATCCGGCAATGATTCATAGACTGCATTTACGCGCTCTATTTGAAAATTATCAATAATGACCAATGGCAGAACAGACTCAGTTGTGTCCTCATCTGATGGGGGAAATACCTTGGTTTGTTGGTAAAAAGCCTCAGAATCCCTAAACTGAAAATCTTTTATATAAAAGCCCATATTTTCCAGATCCAGCTTTTCTATCCTGACTTCAAGCTTTCCTAAACTCAAGCTACTTTTGATCCCCGAGACCTCATCCTCATAGCTCAAATCAAATCCTTGTAATTCAACTGGGCCAATCGCTATTTCTGGATATGAACTTTCCTCTTCAGGTGCTGTCTTGAAAGTAGTACTGTCACTTGCTGCAGGATCGACAAATGCTTCCATTAAAAAATCAAAATTAAATCTCCCTTCTTCTCCCCTTAATATATGGGCTTTTAAACCAGTCCATTGGATTTTACTGATATGGATTCCTCCATTCCGTATCAAGGGCATCAATTTCACTCCTGTCTCTAACTTTTTTGAATAAACCAAAGTATCACCCTTGGCATCCTCCATATACAAGCCCTCTAAATATAGATTTCCCGAAAAAGTAAAATAAAGGCGATTAATATCAATTTTACTATTGGTTTTTCCCGAAACATAGCTGACTACTTTTTGAACAATAAAGTCTTGTCCCCATGGACTTCGTACAAAAAGAAACAGCACAAAAACAAGCATTACAAGCCCTATAAGTATTTTTAAAAATACCTTGAAAGTTTTAAACAATATCAGTTTTACTTTATTCAAATCAATTTTTTCAACATTTAATCAAAGATAAATAAGTAAAAGTCATACTAAAAGAAATTGTTTTAAAGTACCCCAAAATCATTGGGCATCACCATGTCTTTTCAAAATAGATCAGTTCTCTTTTCCTCAATACATCCCGTCCTTTGGTGACATTACCACTTCTAAATCTATTCCCATACCCTTCACTACTTTCGCATCAATTGAAATCTACAAAAAACAGTTGATAAGCCCTATACTTCGTCGAATAGAGCCCATGATGCAACAACCTGAACCCATTCTCCAATTCAGCGTAAAACATTAATGGATAAAAGCCTGTCATTTTGTCGGTATTTTATTAATTTCGCAACTCAATTAGATAGAATGAGCGATATGGAAAACATTATCAAAGACATTGATATAATTCCTGCAGAAGAGGCGCAGGCATGTGATTACAAAATCACGGAAGAGGAGAATACAGGAAAACAAAAAAAACTGTATATAGAGAGCTATGGATGTCAAATGAATTTCTCTGACAGTGAGATCGTTGCTTCCATAATGAAAGAAAATGGATTTGACACTACAGCAAACTTTGAGCAAGCTGATGTGATTTTCTTAAACACCTGTTCTATCCGGGAAAAAGCTGAACTCACTGTAAGAAAAAGGCTGACCCAATTTAAAAGCATCAAAAAAGAAAAGCCAGACCTGACCATTGGTGTTTTAGGCTGCATGGCAGAAAGACTCAAGGACAAATTACTAGAGGAAGAGAAGTTGGTCGATGTGGTTGTAGGACCAGATGCCTACAGGGACCTTCCCAACTTGGTCAAAGTAGCTGAAGAAGGCGATAAAGGAGTCAACACCTTTTTGTCGAGAGAGGAAACTTATGCCGATATTTCACCTGTAAGGTTAAATTCTGACGGAGTAAGTGCCTTTATTTCTATCATGAGAGGTTGTGATAATATGTGTTCATTCTGCGTGGTTCCGTTTACCCGTGGAAGAGAGCGAAGTAGAGCCCCTCATTCCATTGTCAAAGAGGCCCAAGAACTTTTTGACCAAGGTTATAAGGAAGTTACCTTGCTTGGCCAAAACGTGGACAGTTTTAAATGGTCTCCTGAGGAGAATAACAAAGCAAGACTGAACAAACAAGAAGAAGCCGTAAGTGAGGTGATCAACTTTGCCAACTTATTGGAAATGGTGGCAAAAGTCAGCCCGCAACTAAGGGTAAGGTTTTCTACTTCCCATCCCAAGGACATTACAGATGAAGTACTTTACACCATGAAGAAGTACGATAATATTTGTAAATACATCCACTTACCTGTACAAAGTGGTAATAGCAGGGTGCTCGATTTAATGAACCGTACCTATGATAGAGAATGGTACCTTGAAAGAGTTGCTAAAATCAGGGAAATTCTTGGTCAGGAATGTGGCATTTCATCAGATATGATTGCCGGTTTCTGTTCAGAAACCGAGGAAGAACACCAAGAAACACTCAGCTTGATGGACATTGTCAAATATGATTTCTCATATATGTTCTATTATTCTGAGAGACCAGGAACACTTGCTGCAAAAAAATATGAAGATGATATTTCTTTGGATGTCAAAAAAAGACGTCTTCAGGAGATCATTAATAAGCAATCCCAGCATTCACTGGAAAGAAACCAACTTGATATTGGCCAAGAACAATTAGTATTAGTCGAAGGCACTTCCAAAAGATCTGAAGAACAGTTAAAAGGAAGAAACTCTGCTAATAAAGTCGTAATTTTTAATAAGGGCGAATACAAAAAGGGAGACTACGTCCGTGTTAAAATAACCGACTGCACCGCTGCAACCTTATTTGGAGAAGTGGTTTCATAAATCGAAAAAGGCTAAGAATTTATGATCTCAGACGCAGAAGTATTATCCATAAAACAACGATTTGGAATAATCGGTAACAGCCCCTTATTGAACCATGCCATTAGAGTGGCCATGCAGGCTGCCCCTACTGACATGACCGTTTTGATTACCGGTGAAAGTGGAAGTGGTAAGGAATCTTTTTCCAAAATCATCCATTCTATCAGCAAGCGTAAGCATGGTAAATTCATTGCAATTAACTGTGGTGCTATCCCTGAAGGAACCATTGATTCTGAATTGTTCGGACATGAAAAGGGTTCTTTTACAGGTGCACATGAAGCCCGAAAAGGGTATTTCGAAGTGACAGATGGCGGCTCTATTTTCTTAGATGAAATTGGAGAAATGCCACTGGGCACTCAAGCAAGACTGCTAAGGATTTTAGAGAATGGTGAATTTATCAAAGTAGGCTCTTCCAAAGTCCTCAAAACCAATGTCAGGGTAATTGCTGCTACCAATGTCAACCTAATCAAAGCGGTAGAGAAAGGTAAATTCCGAGAAGATCTTTACTACAGACTCAATACGGTACCTATTTATGTTCCCCCTTTAAGGGAAAGAGGAACAGATATCATCCTGCTTTTCAGAAAATTCACAACAGACTTTTCCGAAAAGTATAATGTAACGCCCATCTCCTTGGACAGTGAAGCCAAAGAATTATTGCTTAAATTCCCTTTCAAAGGGAATATCAGACAATTAAAAAACTTGGCGGAACAAATATCCTTATTGGAGGAAGACAGAGAAGTAAATGCCATTACCATGGCCAAATACCTTCCTACTACCGAATCCAATCTACCAGCACCATATACTCATGGAAGCGGAAAAGAAGGAGACAAATCGAATGATTTTTCAGAAAGAGAAATCCTCTACAAGGTCCTGTTTGACATGAAGAAAGACATGACCGATCTGAAAAAGCTGGTATTGGACACGTATCAATCAGGTGAGATCAATTCCAATATCATCAAGAAACATCACTCCCTTTTTGAGGACATGGATACCTCAGTACCTTTTGAAGAAACCCCTGAGAAACCTCAATCTTCATTGCCGATTATTTTAGAATCGGGCTCTTCTTCAAAAAATGAAGACTATGATGATGAAGGCATTGAAGATATTATGCACGAGGAAGATGACAATTCTCTTTCCATAGAGAAAAAAGAAAAAGAATTGATCATTAAAGCGCTAAGAAAGCACAATAACAAGCGGAAATACGCGGCACAAGATTTGGGGATATCAGAAAGGACACTTTATCGTAAAATCAAACAATATGATATCAATGAGTAAACTTAAACTCATTATCGGATATTTACTTTGCCCATTCTTACTACTTTCAGCTTGTAAGGTGGAATATAGTTTTACTGGAACGACTTTAGACTACAATGTAACCCAGTCTTTTTCAGTGGCCAATTTCTTCAATGATTCTGGGGGAGGACCAGCCAATATGGGGCAAAACTTTACCGAGTCCCTGAAGGATTATTTCCAAAGAAATACCCAACTTGAGCTTGTACAAAGTAATGGAGACCTTCAATTTGAAGGAGCAATCACCAGGTACAGCATTACTCCACAGGCTACAGTCTCCAGCAATGACCCCAACCAACCTGACAGGGCTGGACAAATGAGGCTGACCATTGCGGTAGAGGTAAACTATATGAACCTATCCAATGAAGAAGAGGATGCGAAAAAAACATTCTCCTTTTATCAGGATTATGACCCAAGGAGCACGTCTTTGCTAACCGTAGAAACGGAGTTGATAGACACAATTTTTGAAAACATCATTCAGGATATTTTCACTTCAACTGTGGCTAATTGGTAATTTTCTTTAAATTAGATAATTAAACAAACGGACAAACCTGTGAATGCAGCTGAACTTTTAAGTATCATAAAAAAAGGTAATCATCTTGAGAAGGAAGACTTTAAAGCTTTAATAAAGCTTCATGAGACCTTCCCCTATTTCTTGGTACCTAAGGTTTTAGCAGCCAAATACGAGCTCAATGTATCCAATGGAGAATCCAAAGAATTATTACACTGGGCAGCAGTACAAAGCCCGGACAGATCTTGGCTCAAGACTTTAATCGAACAGGATCTCCCATTTTTAGGAAATCAACAATCAATTGATGAACCTAAAAAGGCTGCAAAAGAGAAGCCCGTCCTATTAGAAGAAAAGCCTGAAACTACAGAAAGCAAAAAGAAAGTAGAGCCTGAAGAAAGTCCAAAGCAAAACCCTATTACCAATAGCCGTGCTGAGGTCTTGAAAAAGCTGGAAGAGAATCTGTCCAAATTAAGAAACCAAGAAACTGAAAAGCCTACCGCATCTCCAAAACCCCAAGAAAAACCACCTCAATCCAGTACTGCAGATAAGCCAAAAGAAAAAAGTCCAAAATCAACAAAGAGACGACAAAAAGCTGGTGATGACCTGATAGAAACTATCAGAAAAAAGGAAAAAAAGGTCATCAAGGATGTTCGCAAAAAGGAACAAATAGACATCATAAAAGCCTTTAGTAAAAAGGAAATTAAGGTGGCTACAATCAAGGAAAATGAAGACAGCAACAAGCTTCAGGATTTATCCGTAAAAAGCACCCAGCTTAGTGACAAGCTGCTTTCTGAATCTTATGCCAAGTTATTGACCAAACAAGGTAAAAAAGACAAGGCAAAAGAAATTTATGAGAAATTAATTTTGAAATTTCCGAAGAAAAAGGCTTATTTTGCGGACTTAATAAAAGAGTTAAAAGATTAAATTCAATATTATATGTTTACTTTAATAATCAGTGTCATCATCGTTTTGGCCGTATTATTGGTACTAGTGATTTTGGGCCAAAATTCAAAAGGCGGTGTTGGTGCTGCATTTGGAGGAAGTGCTTCACAAATCATGGGGGTTACCAAAACTGGAAATATCCTTGAAAAATCCACTTGGGTTTTGGCGATCGCCATCCTAGTGCTTTCCCTAATTTCCTCCGCGTTCATTAACGAAACTACCTCTGTGGGAGATGAGTACAATTCTCCCAATATAGAAAACGCTAAAGAGCAAGGGATAACACCTGCTTTTGGTGAAGGAGAGAGTATACTTCCTAGTGAACAAGAAGCTACTCCTACTGATAGTGCAGAATAAGCATATAAACAGAAGACTCCAGATAGCCCGTTAGATAAACGGGCTATTTTTGTTTATCGCCTCTATTTTTCTAAATTTTTGTTAATAAACCCGTTTAATTTTGGCACTATCTTGATTTAGTAGTACCTTTTAATTTATGCTAAACCAAATCAGTTAAACTTTATTTTATGTTTGAAAATTATCAAAGCCTTGAAGATTTAGGAGCAAATGACTGGCCAAATATCATCTTATGGGCTGCACCTGTAATGTTCGCGTTGGTATTTGCAGAATGGGGATTAAGTATTTACAAAAACAGAGATTCATATGATGGCAAGGATTTCCTAGCAGCATCCTCCATTGGCCTAATCAACGTAGGAATAAGCGCCTTAATCAAGGTAGCTTTATTTTCTGCCGTCCTTTTCTTTTGGAATATTGTACCTTGGAAAATCCCAGCAACTTGGTGGTCTTTTATCCCCTGCTTCATTGCAATTGATTTTGCCAGATACTGGGCACACAGGGTTGCCCATGAACAGCGATTTTGGTGGGCCACTCATGTCACTCACCATAACTCAAGCAAATATAATTTTTCTGTTTCATTTAGATTAAGCTGGACCCAACATATTAAATTCATATTTTTCATCCCTGTGGTGATGATAGGATTTGATCCATTTGTTTTCTTTATCTGCCATCAAATAGCTGTTCTATACCAGTTTTGGATCCATACAGAGTACATCAAGAAACTTCCTGCTCCCATCGAATATATTTTCACCACACCTTCACACCATAGGGTTCACCATGCCAGTGACGAACATTATTTGGACAAAAACTATGGTTCAACCTTTATCATTTGGGACAGAATCTTTGGGACTTTCATGCCAGAAGCCGAAACTCCAAACTATGGCATCACTAAACCAGTAACTTCTTACAATCCGGTTTATTTGGTATTCCATGAATGGTACGATATAGTAAACGACTTGAAGCAGGCTGAGAATTTCAAAGAGGCTTATAAAATCCTATTTGGCAAACCAGGAGACGAAGTAATAAAAAACAGAGAAGTCAGAAGGCAAAAGCTCAAAGAAGCTAAAGAGGGTACAACGGATTCTAAAACCAGTCCGGCCCCAATACTCAATGAAAAAGAACCTTCGCTTCTTCAAAAGAGAATGGATAAATAAAATCAAAAGCGCCTCGATCAAGGCGCTTTTTTATGCAATCATTTTCATCAGAATCCGCTTACTGATGGGCACTACTGTTTCAATTAAAGGCACTTTCTTTTTACTATGCGCCCTCCATGTCGCAGGGTTGGGCAAATCTTTATTTAACTTAACCAGTTCAAGTTTAATATGCTCCAAGCTTTGATCAAGAGAATGGTGTCGTTTATCCAAAAAACTAAAAGCTATACCTCTTAACTTCTCAAAACTATTTTCAAATAATTTAACTTGATAACGGTAGATGAAAAGGTCAGATGAATGATCAAAAGAAAAAATAACATACCCTTCTTTTTGATAAATAGGACTCAAACCAACTGGCCCTACCTCAAGATTACTTTCAATCAGTTCATAAATGGTTTTACCTTGCTCAATTTGCTCTTTGATCTTAGGTATAGAATAAGCCATTATCTCTTCGAGCTCTTCCATCACTTCATCATCAGGCATTTCTATGGTCTTCCTTAGCTCAACCTTTTCATGATCTATCCCCATCAGCCGTTTAGGAAAAGATTGTTTGAGCACTTCCTTCTTATTAGAAAACCCCATTAGAATCTCATAATGCCTGACCAAATCACCCAGTGGTGGATAAAGTTTAATATCACTAAAATGCCTATCTACATGTTTTAAATAAGCCAATAGTAAATATTTCTTATACTCAAAATCTATCCAGCCTTCTACAATCCAGTTATCCGATAATGTTTTCATAGAGGATATAGTTTTACAGAATTTAATAAAAAACTGACATAGAAACGAATTTCAAAAAAGCAAAATTGACAGAAAGTTCAGGACATATCAACCAAACCTGACAAAGCCCCACGTTTTTTACGACTTTCTGTCATAAAATTTAAGGATTTTCCACTTGGCACAAGAAATGTAATAGAGGCTTTCAGAACATAGAAACTAACCTAAAAAAAACAATAAGATTATGTCAAAAGTGAACATCCAACCGCTTGCAGATAGAGTTCTAGTTGAACCGGCTGCAGCTGAAGAGAAAACAGCATCTGGACTTTATATCCCTGACACTGCCAAAGAAAAACCACAAAAAGGCACTGTAGTAGCTGTTGGAAACGGTAAAAAAGACGAACCTCTTACCGTGAAAGTAGGTGACACTGTACTTTATGGCAAATATGCTGGTACTGAGTTATCTGTTGAAGGTGCTGACTATTTGATCATGAGAGAATCAGACATTTTTGCTATTCTCTAAATCTTCACTTTAAAAGTTTAATCAAACAAAACATTAAAAGTAAACAAAAATGGCAAAGGAATTATTTTTCGATACAGACGCTAGAGACAAACTGAAAAAAGGAGTTGATGCTCTTGCTGAGGCGGTAAAAGTAACATTAGGCCCAAAAGGTAGAAATGTAATTATTGACAAAAAATTTGGTGCACCTACTATCACTAAAGATGGTGTTTCTGTAGCCAAAGAAATCGAATTGGAAGAACCTATCGAAAACATGGGTGCTCAATTGGTTAAAGAAGTAGCTTCTAAAACTGCAGACAATGCAGGTGATGGTACTACTACTGCTACTGTTTTGACCCAGTCTATTTTCAACGTAGGTATCAAAAACGTAGCGGCCGGAGCTAACCCTATGGACCTTAAAAGAGGTATCGACAAGGCTGTTAGTGCTGTAGTTGCTGAATTGAAAGCTACTTCTAAAGCCATCTCAACATCTAAAGAGATCGCTCAAGTAGGTACTATCTCTGCCAACAATGACGAGGAAATCGGTAATATGATTGCTGATGCCATGGACAAAGTAGGTAAAGATGGCGTTATCACTGTAGAAGAAGCTAAAGGTACTGAAACTGAAGTTAGAACTGTAGAAGGTATGCAGTTTGACAGAGGTTACCTTTCTCCATATTTCACTACCAACACTGAGAAAATGGAAGCTGAATTGGAGAACCCTTATATCTTGATCTACGACAAGAAGATCTCTTCAATGAAAGAATTGCTTCCTGTATTGGAGCCAGTAGCACAATCAGGCAAGCCGCTATTGATCATTGCTGAAGATGTAGACGGAGAAGCGCTAGCTACCTTGGTAGTTAACAAAATTAGAGGTGCACTTAAAGTAGCAGCTGTTAAAGCTCCTGGTTTTGGAGACAGAAGAAAAGCCATGTTAGAAGACATCGCTATCCTAACTGGTGGAACTGTTATCTCTGAAGAAAGAGGCTACAAACTTGAAAATGCTTCTATCGAGTACCTAGGTACAGCTGACAAAGTAAACATTGATAAAGACAACACTACTATCGTTAACGGTGCTGGTGAAAAGTCTGCTATTGAAGCTAGAATTGCTGAGATCAAATCTCAAATTGAAAAAACTACTTCTGACTACGACAGAGAGAAACTTCAAGAAAGACTAGCTAAGCTTTCTGGTGGTGTAGCTATCCTATATATTGGTGCTGCTACTGAAGTAGAAATGAAAGAAAAGAAAGATCGTGTAGATGATGCACTTCACGCAACTAGAGCAGCTGTTCAAGAAGGTGTTGTTGTTGGTGGTGGT
Source organism: Echinicola salinicaeni (assembly GCF_014280965.1). Lineage (GTDB taxonomy): Bacteria > Bacteroidota > Bacteroidia > Cytophagales > Cyclobacteriaceae > Echinicola > Echinicola salinicaeni. The sequence continues at coordinate 201,151 of NZ_JACODZ010000004.1, read as the reverse complement.
GTAGCATTGATCAGAGCTTCTTCTGCCCTAGAAGGACTGAAAGGTGATAACGATGACCAAGACACTGGTATAAATATCATCAAACAAGCTATCGAATCTCCTCTTAGATCTATCGTAGCCAACGCAGGTGCTGAAGGATCTGTAGTGATCAACAAGATCAAAGAAGGAACTGGAAACTTTGGTTATAATGCCCGCACTGACAAGTTTGAAGACTTGTTCGAGTCTGGTGTAATTGATCCTACTAAAGTAACTAGATTAGCGCTTGAAAATGCTGCTTCGATTGCTGCATTGCTATTGACTACCGAATGTGTAGTAGCAGATGTTAAAGAAGAAGCTTCTGCTGCAGCTGCTCCTCCTATGGGAGGTGGCGGAATGGGTGGTATGATGTAAACACCTTCTGCAAACTGGAAAACACAAATTTTAAGGGGACTGATTATCAGTCCCCTTATTTTTTCACCAAGCAGGACAACTAGAGCCATATTAAAAAAGTACAAATCAGCCCCTAAATAATTTTTCAAAACTTAAAATATAATTGTATCTTACCTAGAATTGGCACAGTAAAACTTGAAATTATAAGGCGCGATTGATGTATTCATTTGATTCAATTGTTTTAATAGACGACGACCCTATCAATAATCTCATCAACAAAAGATTAATCGGTAAAACGAACCTAAGTTCTAATGTAGATGAGTTTCTTGAAGCAGAAATCGCGCTTGAAAAAATAATCAACCTTAACAATCAGAAAAGATTACTTATCCTCCTAGATATCAATATGCCCGTAATGAATGGTTGGGATTTCTTGAATCAATATGAGGAAAAATGTCCCGATAGGAATGACATAATTTTAATGCTATCCAGTTCTATCGACTTCCAGGACAGAAAAAAATCACAAGAATATGCTTCTGTTAAAGGTTTCATCGAAAAACCCTTAACCAATGAAAAACTCTTTGAAATCATCCCCGAACAAGTAAAGAATAAGTAACCTCTTTCCTTCCAATAATTTTTAACACGTATTACTCCTCGTAAAACTCAATGGGAAGCCCGTCAGGATCTGAAAGAAAAACAAACCTTTTTCCCGTCCATTCATCAATTCTTACCTTTTCCGTCCTCACTCCCTGCTCGCCTAGTACAGCAATAGTCTTTTCCAAATCATCTACAGAAAAAGCCAAATGCCTTAAACCACATGCTTCAGGCCTGGAAACCCTTCTTGGAGGATCAGGAAAAGAAAATAACTCTATTATATACGCTCCATCCAAAGCCAAATCTAGCTTATACGATTGCCTTTCTTCTCTAAAAACTTCCCTTAAGATTTCCAAACCTAAAACTTCAGTATAAAACCATTTCGAACGAGGATAATTTGAGCAAATTATAGCGATATGATGAATTCCTTTAAGCATTATTCAAGATTATAATAAAAAAACAAACTCCAAAATATCCTTTGATGGATATCCTTTTACAATTTATAAATTGTATGCAATGCATTTTATTTATTCCAACGTCAAAAAATGGAACAATGCTTGCTATTATTTTTAATTATCCCAATATTAACCTTACCCAATTGCATATCATCCCATAAAATTTGGAAATGACTTATAAGAAACTATTACTCCTAAGCCTCATTATTTTTTTTATATCATGCCAATTCTCTGGTGCGCAAAACTTCTACATAGAAAAAACACCCAGAAAATATTCTGCCCACTTAGGCATTGGTCCCGCATCGATGTATGCTGATAATGGTGGCCCATATAGAAATTTTGAATTCCCTATTTTCCCTGCTTTTAGCTTTGGCTTGGCTTCAAAGATTTCAAGGAGGACCAATTTAAGAGGTACATTTGGCTTTCAACCGGTTTCCAGTAATTTGGATTATATACCTGATCTGGCCATACAATGGGGAGAAAAAAATAAAGCCTATGCATTTTCTGGAAATGCATACACCTTGGACCTAATGCCGGAATTCTACCTCTCCATGTATGATTCTCATATAGAAAGGCCCAAATACAATTTCTATGGAGGACTTGGATTAGGGATAATTATGGTTTTCAGGGAACAGGCATTAGCCAAAACAGATGAAGTAATCATTCAAGATGCCACTTCCACCTCTGTCTATATCCCTATCAGAATCGGAGGTACCATAGGGATAAGCCCCCATTGGGACATTGGATTTGAAGGAACCCTAATAAGCACTTTTTCAGATTATCTTGATGGAAATGAAGGATCAAATACCACCAACGACATGCTAATTCAAGGACAGTTCTTTGTAAAAAGATACTTATCTCCTTTTCCATTCTGGAAAAAAAGAGTCAATTAAACAGCTCTGAAACCACTACTCAACCAATCTTTTCAAATACACCCCATAACCACTCTTGCCTAGCTTATTAGCCAATTTCAACAACTGTTTCTTCTCGATAAAACCTTTTCTATAAGCTACCTCTTCCACACAGCCAATTTTTAACCCTTGCCGCTCCTCAATTACTTCAACAAACTGGGCAGCTTGCAACAGTGACTGATGAGTTCCAGTGTCCAACCAAGCAGTCCCACGACTTAAAATCCCTACACTTAACTCCTCATCCTTTAAATAAACGTTGTTCACATCCGTGATCTCCAATTCTCCACGAGAGCTTGGTTTAATATTTTTGGCAATCTCAACGACTCTATTATCATAAAAATAAAGCCCAGGGACGGCATAATTTGACTTTGGCTTTTCTGGTTTTTCCTCAATGCTGATAGCCTTTTGTTCCCCATCAAATTGAACCACTCCATAGCGCTGAGGATCGTTCACATGATAAGCAAAAACCACCCCACCTTCCGGATCAGTATGCTTCATTAAGGTCTCTTGTAAACCTGACCCATAAAATATATTGTCACCCAATATAAGTGCTACCTTATCATCACCAATAAACTCCTCACCAATCACAAATGCCTGAACTAATCCTTCTGGTTTAGGCTGAATCGCAAAGGAAAATTCACATCCCAAATGAGAACCATCCCCTAATAGTTTTTGAAAGGCATCAGCATCCTCAGGAGTAGTGATAATCAATATTTCCCTAATTCCTGCCATCATCAATACTGACAAAGGATAATAAATCATCGGTTTATCATATACTGGCATTAATTGCTTGCTTAAAGCAATCGTCAATGGGTAAAGACGTGTTCCGGATCCACCGGCAAGAATAATCCCTTTCATAATAAAAATCTTTCTTCGAAACGCTAAGATAAGGCTTGTTTAACAAATATTAAATATGGGCTTCGATAATCAAACAATAAGCCAATTTCCTTAAACAGTCAAAAAAAAAGCCCGAAGGGAATCCTTCCCCCCAGGCTTTGACCCTAATAAATATTTTTATTAATTCTCAAATTCAAATACCAACGCCTCTTTTTGCTTTATTCTGCGCTTAACAGCATTTGGTATTTTCACTTGAAACGTATTATGATTCTCCGTAACACTTAACCTTTTATTCCCTTCCAATAATATAACCTTTTTCCCATCTACTGGCTGCTCTGAAGACCAGGATATAAGATCCGGAATTTCATCCCCCTCAGCAATCAATTTTATCGCGTATTTCTTTCCACTTTTCTTATTTTGGGTAAAATAAACATCTCCGTCTTGATAGAAATCCACTGTTCTGCTACCATAAATGGCTTTACCATTTACATCAAGCCAGTCTCCTATTCCTTTCAACCGTTTCACATCCTCATCTGGTATTAGCCCTTCTGGTGTTGGGCCTACTCCTAACAATAAACTCCCTCCTTTAGCTACTACTTCGACCAAAGTATGGACTACTTTAGTAACAGATTTATAATTTTGATTAGGCACATATCCCCAGGCATGCCCTAAAGTCATACAAGACTCCCAAGGATTATCAATTTTCTTTTCAGGGACACTTTGTTCTGGAGTCTGATAATTCTCATATGGACCATGAACCGTCCTGTCCACCATTATCAATCCGGGCTGTGCCTCTCTTGCCATTTTAGCTATTTTTGGCATATCAATATCTTGGCTCCATTCTGGAATCCTTGCGCCCCAGGCCCTTACTTCATCATTAACAGTTTCCAAAGGTCTTACCCATCCTCCATCTAACCAAAGGATATCGATATCACCATAACCATGCATCAACTCGCTGATCTGATTAAAGGTAAACTCTTTGAACTTATTCCACCTCCAGGGGTTTTTCCTTATATCGTAATTATTATTCCGGTCTGCTGTAGCATACCGGGACCACCAATAATATTGCGAATGCCAGTCAGGCTTTGAAAAATAAGCTCCGATCATAAAATCCTTCTTTCTAAAAGCATCAAAGACATACTTTGCCACATCAGCCTTAGGGTTATCCTTGAATGGACCATCAGAGATCTTAAAATCAGTCTGTTGTGTATCAAACATATTAAAGCCATCGTGATGTTTAGTGGTAAACACCAAATACTTCATTCCTGCAGCTTCGGCAGCATCTGCCCATTGATCAGGATCAAAGTCAACTGGATTAAACTCATCCTTTAGTCCCCAATACCAATCCTTGAAACCATTATATGTAAAAGTACTATCTCTATTGATCCAATCTTCAGAGCAAAGCGCCCATGATTCTATCATACCTGGCACTGCATATAATCCCCAATGAATAATCATCCCAAATTTCAAATCTTGCCAATCTTCTAACTTCTCTATTACCAAAGGGTCCTGTGGAGCCTCATATACAGAAGATTGACGATGAAGATTATCTTCTTGGGCCAATGCAGCTTGTCCTAGCAGGCAAAACCCTGCTAGCATTAAGGATAAAGTAATTTTTAATTTCGCGGCACTCATTTACTATGCTTGTTAGGGTAATTATTTCAGAAAATAAATCTACAACTTTTATTCAATAATTAAAATTTTTATAAAAGATTTATGCAATACATAAACATTTGTCCTAAAAAGAAAATATGGTATAAAGAATACAAAATCCACAATCACGGCTAAAAATTTGTACAAGAAATTATTATATTATGAAACAGCCCTAATTATCAATATAACACCTATTTTCTTTCAACTAATCGGATAAATAATAACCCAAAATAGATTCTTTAAAAATTAATCCATCTCAAAAACCAAAAACACCACTAAACTTGCCTATGAAACCATATATGCTTGCTGAAGCAAACTGGAAAGACTTAAAAGACACCGTGATTGACTTGGCTATCCTCCCTTGGGGAGCCACAGAAGCCCATAACTACCACCTTCCCTACGGTACGGACATTTATGAAGCTGACGCTATAGCCAAAGAAGCTGGTAGGATTGCTTATGAAAAAGGAGCCAAAATAATGATACTACCAACCATACCTTATGGAGTCAATACAGGACAAACAGATATATTTCTTGACATGAACTTGAATCCCAGTACACAACTGGCCATAATTAATGATTTAGCTGAAGTCCTTCACCGACAAAAGGTCAGAAAACTACTTATTCTAAACAGCCATGGCGGAAATGACTTCAAAACCATCTTAAGGGAACTCGGACTTAAATACCCAGACATGTTTTTCTCAAGCTGCAATTGGTTTAAAGCACTAGACAAATCCAAATACTTCGATCATGAAGGGGACCATGCAGATGAAATGGAAACAAGCTTGATCATGCATTTACATCCCAATTTAGTTCGTCCACTTGATGAGGCGGGCTTAGGTGAGGAAAGAAAATCACTGGTTAAAGGAATCCGAGAAGGATGGGCATGGTCAGAAAGGAAATGGAGCAGAGTAACCAAAGACACGGGAATCGGCAACCCCAAACTTTCCTCAAAAGAAAAAGGTGAAAAATATTTCAAGGATGTCACTCAAAAAGTAGCCAACCTATTCATAGAACTAGCAGAACTTAATCAGTACGATCCATATGAATAAAAAAAGCCGGGCAAAACCCGGCTTTCTTATCATCTATTCTGATATCTTCTTATTTCAAGAACAACATCTCTCTGTACTTAGCCAATGGCCAGTACTCATCATCAACAAACAACTCAAGCTTGTCTGCAGAATATCTGATCTTATCGAAATAAGCATCCTTAACTTCTGAACTATAACCTTTAGCTCTCTTAGCGATATCTTCCTCTTTATTCAAGGTTCTTCTAGCATCAATCATCGCTAGTACATTGTCCTTCAAGGCAGAAATATGCTTACTGATCTCACTGATAGTCTCTACAACAGCTTTGGCATCCAAACCAAGACCTTTAAGACCATTAGCATTTTCGATCAACTTGTTTTGGTACTGAATAGCAGTAGGAATGATATGGTTCAACGCCAAGTCCCCCATAACACGAGATTCAATTTGAACCTTCATGATATAGTTCTCCAACCTGATCTCATGTCTCGCATGTAGCTCAGTTTCATTCAATACATTATGTCTTTCGTAAAGCTCAGCAGTTTGCTTTCTGATTAATACATCCAGAGCAAATGGAGTGCTCTTCAAGTTAGAAAGACCTCTCTTTTCAGCTTCTTTCTCCCATTCTTCAGAGTAACCGTCTCCTTCGAATCGTACTTTCTTGCTGTCTTTGATGTATTGTCTCAATACATTAACGATCGCAATTTTCTTCTCGTTACCTTTTTCGATTTCTGCTTGGATGTCTTTAGACATCTGACGAAGCGTATCTGCTACAATAACATTTAGAGCAGTCATTGGTCCTGCTACATTCGATGAAGAACCTACAGCCCTGAACTCAAATTTATTACCAGTAAAGGCGAATGGAGAAGTTCTGTTTCTATCGGTGTTATCCAATATGATTTCAGGAATCTTATTGATACCTAACTTCATATACATATTATCACCTTTTTCGATCTTGATGTTACCATTTTTCTCAAGCTCATCCAATACTTCTGTCAAGGTAGAACCCAAGAACACGGAAATAATGGCTGGAGGAGCTTCGTTTGCACCAAGTCTAAAGTCATTACCTGCAGAAGCAATACTTGCTCTCAAAAGATCCGCGTGATCATATACAGACTTGATTGTAGCAACCAAGAAAGTCAAGAACTGAAGATTCTCTCTAGCAGAGTTGCTTGGCTGGAACAAATTCACACCAGAATCAGTGATCAAAGACCAGTTATTATGCTTACCACTACCGTTAAGACCGGCAAATGGCTTCTCATGGAACAAGACTTTCAAGTCGTGCTGATCAGCAACTTTGTCCATCATGTCCATCAATAATTGGTTATGGTCAGTAGCCTTATTGATTTCTTCAAATACAGGAGCAACCTCAAATTGACCTGGAGCTACCTCATTGTGACGAGTAGAAACAGGGATGCCCAATTTCCAAGCTTCGATCTCAAAGTGTTTCATGAAAGCTTTTACTCTACTTGGGATAGAACCAAAGTAGTGATCATCCAATTGCTGACCTCTAGCAGGATTATGACCAAATACAGTTCTACCAGACATCACCAAGTCAGGTCTTGCTGCGTAAAGCGCCTTGTCAATAACAAAGTACTCTTGCTCAACACCCAAAGAAGGAGTTACCTTCTTCACATTTCTATCAAACAATTGACAAATCTGAGCAGCTGCAGAGCTAACCGCATCAACAGACTTCAATAAAGGAGTCTTATAATCAAGCGCTTCACCTGTATAAGAAACAAAAATCGTTGGAATGCAAAGGGTATTCTCAAAGATGAACATTGGAGAACTAGGATCCCATGCAGTATAACCTCTGGCTTCAAATGTAGTTCTGATACCACCATTTGGGAAAGAAGAGGCATCTGGCTCTTGTTGAACCAAAGCTGAACCTTTAAATTTCTCAATCCCGCCATGTGCATCAAAGAAAGTATCATGCTTCTCAGCAGTAGAACCCGTCAATGGTTGGAACCAGTGAGTGTAATGCGTTACACCCTTAGATAAAGCCCAAGCTTTAACCGCAGTTGCTACTTCTTCTGCACTAGATGAATCAATCTTAGATCCTTTCTCAATTGCTTCACTAACCTTTTTGTATACGGTTGGAGCTAATGATTCTTTCATTTCGGTCAAACCGAACACCTCAGAACCATAATAATCAGAAATTTTGTGTGACGGAGCTTCAAAAGACGCTTGCTCTCTTGACTGCACCATCATTAATGATTTTTGTCGTAAAGTCGCCATGTTTTAATAATGTGGTTTAAAAACAGTAGCGAAGATACGCAAAAATCTGAAATAAAAAGAAAAATCGTATTTTTTTGAGGCATTCTTTGTAAAAACAGCATTATTTCACAGAAATAAGCCCCAATTTCACACGAAACACCCGTTTTTTGCGCAAAATCCTCAGAATAAACCGAAAATTGCAAACTGAAATAATATACTTAAATTTGCAACTCATTGTAAATTCGAAAAGTAGGTTTGAAAAAGGTAGCATTTTATACGTTGGGTTGCAAACTGAATTATTCAGAGACCTCTACGATTAGCCGTCAATTTGAGGAAAAGGGCTATAAAAAAGTAGGCTTTGAGGATAATCCAGACATCTTTATTATAAATACATGCTCGGTAACTGAAAATGCCGACAAAAAATGTAAAAAGATTGTCAAAGAGGCAAAAAAGATCTCCCCTAACTCTTACGTAACTATAATTGGCTGTTATGCTCAGTTAAAACCTAAAGAGATTTCTGAAATAAAAGGAGTAGATGCTGTTTTGGGCGCTGCTGAAAAATTCAGACTTATTGAACTTCTGGATGGCTTTGCCAAGGAACAGGAAACCAAAGTACTCGCTTCAGAAATCCAAGAAGCTACTACGTTTAATAATGCCTACTCCATGCATGACCGCACAAGGACCTTTCTAAAGGTTCAAGACGGCTGTAATTATGGATGTGCTTTTTGTACAATTCCCCTAGCCAGAGGAAAAAGCCGCAGTGATGCGATTGAAAATATTTTAGCATCCGCCCGTGAGATTGCTGAAACCGATGTTAAAGAAGTCGTATTAACAGGTGTAAATATTGGTGATTTTGGTATACAAAACGGAAAAAGAAAAGAGAAATTTTCTGACCTAGTGACTGCTTTAGATGAAGTTGAGGGGATAGATAGATTTAGAATTTCATCCATAGAACCTAACTTGCTCACCAATGAAATAATTGAATTTGCTTCTAAATCAAAGAGATTTGTACCCCATTTCCATATCCCGTTACAATCAGGCAGCAATACCATATTAAGAAAAATGGGCAGGAGGTACTTAAGAGAATTATATGTGGACAGAGTAAGCAAAATCAAATCCCTTATGCCCCATTGCTGCATTGGAGTAGATGTTATCGTAGGATTTCCAGGGGAAACAGATGAATTGTTCTTGGAAACCTATAATTTTCTAAATGAATTACCTGTAAGCTACCTACATGTTTTCACCTATTCAGAAAGAGCCAATACAAGGGCCACTGAAATGGAAGAAGTTGTTCCCATGAAAAAAAGGCATGAACGTAGTAAAATGCTCAGAATTCTCTCTGAAAAGAAAAAGCGTAAATTCTATGAAGAAAACCTCGGGGAGACATTAGAAGTATTATTTGAAGAGGATATTGAAGATGGTAAAATGCACGGTTTTACTGAAAACTATATTAGAGTATCAGCAAAATATGATCCTCTCCTCATAAACGAAATCAAAAAGGTCACTTTGGATGAAATCAATGATAAAGGGACAGTAGAAGTTTTAGAGCCTGAAACGATTTACGAAAAACACTAAATAAAGAAAGCACGCAAAATTAGCGTGCTTTTTTATTGCACCCATAGCTTTAGCAAACAATTATTTGTATTTTATTGTTAATTAAATAGAATTGTTTAAAAACGCTAGCTATGAAAACTATTCTCAAGACAACTGGTCGGATTACCAGAAGAAAGTACCTGTTACTTTTTATAGTATTTTACTTTATCAACTTGCTTTGCTTGATGATCATGTACGAATCGATCAAGCAACATAATTGGTTGACTTTTGTGATTTTTGGCATTCTCTTAATCACCACCATTGTATTATTAATGGTGCAAGCAATCAAAAGGTTCCACGATATTGGAATGGATTGGAAATATGCACTCTACCTACTGATTCCACCACCTGTAAACCTTATAGGTTTCATATTTCTGGCCATCAAAGAAGGTCAAAGAGGAACAAACGAATATGGTCCCGACCCTCGAAAAACAGACATTGTATAAATCTATTCGTACCGCAATGCTTCAATAGGATCCAACCTACTCGCTTTGATGGCTGGAATAACCCCTGAAACCAAACCTACTAAAACACATACAATAAAGGCCAGAATCATCCAAAGCCATGGGATTAAAAAACCTCCTGGACCAACTAGACTTGCTACAATATTTCCTATTCCCATGCCCAATAAGACACCAAAAACCCCTCCTATCACACAAATCACCACCGCCTCTATCAAAAATTGAATCCTAATTCTTCTTGGAGTGGCACCCAAAGCCTTTCTAATACCTATTTCCCGGGTTCTCTCTGTTACTGAAACCAACATAATATTCATCAAGCCTACAGATGCTCCTAGCAAAGTAATAAAACCAATACTAAAACCTCCAATCCTTAAATAGCCTGCCACTTCCTCTAAGCTTTCTCCGACATTATTTGACTTTACCACTTCGAATGAATCCTCCTGACCTATTCTATCCTGCCTTACTTTCCTCATAATCCCTATTGCCTGCCCCATTTCAAAATCCATTTTTGTAGGATCAGCTGTGGAAGCTGTTATAGTATATCTAAAAGTACCGTTTTGATCTAACCTGGAAGCATTCTCCACAGGAATAAAGATATTTCTATCCGCCCCGGAATCACCACCTACCGCACCCTGCTCTTCCAGCAGCCCCACAACAGTATACCGGTTTCCAAAAAATGAAACATAAGCCCCTAAGACCTCTTCTCCTTCCTCAAATAAGGTTTCTGCAATTTCGCTCCCTATAATGCAGACATTATTACCATAGCGAATTTCTACATTACTAAAGTTTCTTCCCTGCTCTAAATCATAGCCCTTGATCAATAGATAATTCTCATCCACACCTGTAATCCTTGTATTAGGGTTTGTGGTTACAGAACCTCTTTTCACCTCTGAAGAACCTGATACAGTTATATAAACAGTGGACAATCCATTATTGCCATACGCTTCTTTAAAGTCCAAAGCCTCACGATAACTTACTGGAGAATAACTCTTTTCGGCAACCCCGTCCTTTGTCACCCTCTGACCTGACGCTCTCTTAGTCCTTACATCAAAATTATTTGCTCCTAATCCTGAAAAACTCTCTTCAATCTGTGCTTTCATCCCGTCTATCGCTGTGAGCATCCCCACAAGGGAAGTGATCCCAATAGCAATGATCAAACCAGTCAGAATGGTTCTTAGCCAATTTGATTTAATTGACCGCATCGCTTCTCTAATGTTTTCCAGCAATTCCATATTCAATCTTTCCTTTTCTGGATAAAAATCAGGCTCATATTAGGAATAAAAACCTCCTAATACCAATAAATTTCTCTAAAAATAACCAAAAGAAGTAGTTACTTAACTAATGCATCCTATCTGAGCGCACATCAATATTCCTAAGCACATCCGCCTCATAAGCCAGCCATTCTTTCCACCTTTTATCAACCAATTCATATTCCTGGTATTTGCGTGCTAGCTCCAAAAAATTCACATAATGTCCTGCCTCCGAAATCATTAATTCATAATAAAAATGTTGAAGCTCTTCATCTGCTATATTTTTCCAAAGCAATTTAAAGCGTTCACAGCTTCTAGCTTCTATCAAGGCATTCATCAATAAATGCTCTGTCAATTGGGAAACCCTTGATCCTCCTTTACGCACAAATTGGTTCAGCTTGATCACGTACTCATCTTTCCTGGGAAACCCAAATTTAAATCCTCGCTTCCTGATTTGCTCCATCACCCTTTCAAAATGACCCCATTCCTCAGCCACCACCGGTGTCAACACCTCCACCAATTCTTCCAAATCTGGAAACCGAAGAATCAAAGAGATACAAGACGAAGCCGCTTTTTGTTCACAATATGCATGATCTACCAATATATCTTCCAGGTTCATGGAAGCTATATCTACCCACCTTGGATCAGTAGGCAATTGCAAATTCAACATTTTGTTTTTTGTGCTTTCTTCCCAACTCATAATATTTAATCAAAGAAATACCAGCTTATGCCTAAATCCAAAGAACCTTTCAAACCTGTAAAATCCGGAGTCACAAAATACCCCGGCACATTTAACAAATTACTATTAACGTGATTGTACCTAAACAGTACCCGGGTACGATTTATCCTCAAATTCACAAAGGCATCCACCACTGGATAGGCCTCAATAAGAAAATCATCCTGTAAATAATATTGCTGGGTGGCAGGCATATAGGCCTCAGCATAATAATCACTTTTGTAGCGGCCTTCCAGCCCAAATTGAATAAAAAGGTTTTCATCAAACATCGGCCCATCAAAGAACAGCCTAGTTCTTGCATACCACTCTGGAATTCTAAACTTGTCAGCAGCACCTCCAGAAATGGAAGTATAAATCACCTCACTCTGCCAAACTAATTTTTTCCAAAACCTAAAACTTGTTTTTATACCAGGAATCACCATATAAGCTTCACCATCTATCTGTTCAGCCTCTTGGCTCTGATTGAAATAAACGTATTTGTTTACTCTATTCAATGTCAAGCTAGGGCGGACAGATAGCTTGGCAAAGTCTGCTTTTATCTCACCTTTTATCTGATCCACACCAGTATTTGAAAAATCATTGGTCCATTGATAATGATTTCCCCGATACATCTGTTGCATTGCAGTAGGCTTGTAAGAGGCTTTGGTATAAGTCACATCCAAATAAGGAGAAATAAAATACCCTCTCAAGCGATACCCATCAGGCACCAAATATTCTCCCTCCGCTTCAAACGACCATTTTTCATTAATCTCTCCCCTCAAGGCTCCTCCTAAATAAAATTCATTATAATTATTGTCGCTATCAAAATTCGGGCTGCTTAATGAGCCAGTCCTGTATTTCACATAAGCATTATAATACACCGGCCCAAAATCGCCTTTAAAACCTGCTTCGTTATTAAACTCAACAAATCGATGGTAATTCCGCGTGGTATCTTCGTTGATAAAACGATTTTGGTTGAACTGATTGAAAAAAGATGAATCACTTGTAGTCAAATCAGAGACAAAGGAAACGCCTTGTTTTCTCCAATCTGAAACATGGTAAATCTGCCACCCCTTGAGAAGCTCAAACTGCTGATAAAGGTGATAATCTTGCCTCAAGTCTACAGCCTCACTATTGCTCAACCAAACCTTGGAGTCTTCATAAGTAAAATACAAGGATGTGCTATCCACCTCAGGGGAAATAATCCCTCCCTGCTCATAAACCTTATGATGCATCCTGGAAAAATTGGCCAAAAGCATATACTTACCATTATCCGATTGATAATTGGTATGAATAGAATAACTGGTTTGTTCAGCCATATTATCATCCCTGGCATTTGGGTTAAGAGTCTTCCTGGCCCTAACAGTATTAAAATTAAACCCCACATTCCAAGTAGGGGTAATATTTCTGGCAAATTCAACATTCAGCAAATTCCGATTACCTCCACCATAAAAAGCTTCCAACTTAGTATAGGGTGATTTGGTATCGAAATACTTCAAGCTATCAGGAGACCTATAATACAAATCATAAACATCAAAGCCAGACCTAGCACCGATTTTACCTGGAAGATCATAATAAACGGGCTTTGCTGCACTACCTAAATTGCCCAGGTCCTGGTATTTGTTTCCGCTTTTAAATACAGGTTCGAAATTATGAAAATTGGTAAGCCCAGTATCAAGGGGTGTTTTTTCCATTTTATTGAAGCGGACATTCTCTTCCAGAAAGTAAAGGGATGTTTTTGGCCCATATACCATCTTGGTGGAATCATCTATCAATCCTCCTCTTCTTTGTTGCTGCTCTTCCTCTTCGCTTCCACCAGTAGCCTCTTGCCCTCTCCCCGTTTGTCCGAAGGCGGTCATGCTAAACATTAACATGAATAAAAATAAGACAAATAGCTGTTTACACTTCACTTTTATAGGCTTTGTTTCTAATGACTTTTGATGCCATGTCCAGCAGGGTATCCCTGTCCTTTTCCTCAAATCTCACCTGAACGGGCACCGCAAAAATCGGAATTTCTTGCAAATAAGGAAGAAATTTATTGGCATTAAGTTTTACAGCGTCTTTCTCAGTAGTCAGAAGCACTGGATTTGCTCCCTTATGTCGTTTTATTTGCTCGACCATATATTTAATATCCTTTTCATTATAATGATGGTGATCACTGTATTCCAATACTTCAACTAACTCATAATTACTGGACACCCATTGTTTCAATAATTTATTATTAGCAATACCACTGACCAAAATAACTTTTCGGAAATCCCCCTTTTCTTTATTACGAACATTATATGGTTCTCCATATTTAAGCCCTGCAAAAAGCACTGGACAATGTTTTTTCACAAAAGGCCGGATTTGTTCTAAATACGCTCTTTTAGTGGCCTCACCCAATGTTTCTGGGGATTTGGTCACCACAACCACATCCGCCCTGCCCGCACCTTCAGGACGCTCTCTGAGCATACCCAAAGGCAGCACATGGTCTTTGAAAAAAGGCCGCTGAAAAGTCGTCAACAAAACATTCAAATCACCCTTAACATACCTGTGCTGGAAAGCATCATCGAGAATCACTAATTCAGTAGCTGGACGCTCGACAATTATCTGTGGAATGGCTAGAATTCTTTGCTCTCCAACTGCCACAGTTATTTCATGGCCATATTTGGAAAAAACCTGAAAAGGCTCGTCCCCAATTTCATCGGCAGTTACGCCAAGTCCTGCCAAAATAAATCCCTTGGTCTTACGCCCATACCCTCTGCTAAGTGTAGCCACTTCATGAAACTCCTTGAAATTCTCAACAAAAAACTCCACCATGGGAGTCTTCCCAGTACCGCCAATCGCCAAATTGCCCACTACAATAGTCGGGATTTCGAAGGCAACACTTTTCTTTAGACCAGTATCAAACATCCTGTTCCTCAAACGGGTAATCCCATCATATAAAAGGGAAAAAGGATACATAAAATACTGATTGGGCTGCATTACTTTATTTTTTATAATTTTGAATCAAAAGGTAAATACAAATATATGGTTAATTTGATTAGAGATGTAGTTTCCTACCTGGAAAGCATAGCTCCACCCTCCTATCAGGAATCTTACGATAATGCCCAATTAATTACTGGGGACCCAAATGAAAAGGTCAAGGGCATTCTTTGTTCTTTAGACGTTACGGAAGCAGTAGTGGAAGAAGCTATTTCCTTGGGCTGTAATATGATTGTAGCGCACCATCCAATAGTATTCAAGGGATTAAAAAGCCTTACAGGTAAAAACTATGTCGAAAGGACAGTACTAAAGGCCATTAAAAATGATATTGCCATTTATGCCATCCACACTAACCTTGACCATATACATACTGGCGTCAACAAAAAAATATGTGATAAAATAGGACTAAAAAACACAAAAATATTAGCTCCCAAAAAAGGATTACTAATGAAGCTCACAGCATTTGTCCCTTTGGAAAACACCGACGACGTCTTAGATGCCCTTTATTCAGTGGGAGCGGGTTCAATTGGAGAATACAGTAATTGTAGCTTTAGCAGTCAAGGCACTGGGACATTCTTGCCTTCAGAAAAAGCCAATCCCAGTATCGGTAAAAAGGGAAAGGCTGAGACCGTTGAGGAAAACAGAATAGAATTAATTTTCCCTGGACACCTACAAAGAAAAGTGATAGCTGCCCTAAAATCATCCCACCCTTATGAAGAAGTAGCTTATTACCTACAACAAACCGAAAACGAATTTCAAGAAGTCGGTGCCGGAATGATCGGGGAGCTTGAGAATCCGATGGATGAAAAGGATTTTTTACTCCATCTGAAAGGATCTATGGACCTAAACATCATCAAACACACACATCTGAGAAACAAGCCTATTAAGAAAGTGGCCATTTGTGGTGGAGCTGGAATATTTTTACTTGGAGCAGCCAAAGGGGCAAAGGCGGATATCTTCATCACTTCAGATATAAAATACCATGAATTCTTTGACGCTGAAAATCAGATAGTTATATCAGATGTCGGCCATTACGAAAGTGAAATTTACACAAAAGAGTTATTAATGGATATATTGTCACAAAATTTTAGTAATATTGCACTCTATTTGACAAAAGTCATTACGAATCCCATAACTTACATATAGTACATGGAAAGTACAGTTGCACAGAAGCTTGAAGCCATTTATAATCTTCAAAAAATAGATTCCCGTTTAGACGCGATTTTTAAAATTCGGGGAGCCCTTCCTGAGGAAGTTCAAGACTTAGAGGACGAAATAGTTGGTTACGAGACAAGGTTAGAAAAATTCAACAATGACATCGTAGCCCTTGAAGATGAAATCAAAGGCCATAAGGAAGCTATTAAGGAGTCTGAAAAGCTAATCAAGAAATATCAGGAACAACAGATGAACGTCAGAAACAATCGTGAGTATGACGCCATCACCAAAGAATTGGAACTTCAAGATTTGGAGATTCAGGTTTCCAAAAAGAAAATTGGCGAGGCTGAGGCGAGAATTGAAGGAAAAAACTCAGACTTAAATGATCTTCAAGAGACCTTAAAGGACAGAAAAAAAGATCTTGACACGAAGAAAGAAGAACTTGATACAATCGTAGCAGAAAGTGAAGCAGAAGAATCAAAACTGAAAGCTGAACGTGAAAAAGCCACGAAAAAGATCGAAGAAAGAATCATCAAGTCTTATAAAAAGATTCGTGCCAACGCCAAAAACGGATTGGCAGTTGTTGAAGTAAAAAGAGGCGCTTGTGGCGGTTGCTTTAATATTGTCCCTCCCCAACGACAAGCTGATATTAGAGAAAAGAAAAAAATCATCGTTTGTGAGCACTGTGGAAGAATCTTAGCTGACGTCGCTGACGAAATCGAAGATGAAACACTTCCAAAGAAAAAAAGAGCTACAAAAGCAAGAAGCAAAAAATAACAAAAAAGGCTGTCAGTTTTGACAGCCTTTTTCTTTTCTGCTTAGAACAACTTCTCTGACAAATCCTAATAATTTAGGAGTTCTTATTTTAAGTGTTCCAGAAACTTTTATTACACAATTGAAGGTCGAGCACTTGATTAGTCGTAATTAATTTTATATATTTCTACATGAAGCATTTATTATTAATTACCCTATTCACCCTCATTACTTCTGCCGTTTTCTGTAAAGCATCAGAAGAAAAAACTTTCGTTGTTATTTTCAGTAAAAAGGAATTAAAAGAACTTAAATCAAGCCCTGAATTCATTGAATTAAATTTCTTTGAAAAATTTGACACCAAAACCTATAACGGCAATTCTGATGCTGTTCTATTCATCAAGGTTCCTGATTGTGATTTTGACAAATGCCAATTTGGACAAACCATGGTTCAAATCAACAAAACCACCGAAAAACCATTACAGGAAGTAGCTTTTAGGATTATTGACTTAAGCGAATCTAAAGAAAGCTATAAAGACTTGCTAAATAGCTTCTATGCTTCATTAGATAAAAAGCAGGTGAAAGCAATCAAATCAGTCCTTTAAGTTTTAAATGCTTTACATTATTGTAGCGATCCATTCTGAAACGACCGTTCTCTAAATGTGTTAATTCATAACACCCTAAATTATGGTGTTCAAACACATCCATAAATCTCAGGTCGTACTCCAACATCAAGCTTAGCATTACCCTCATGGCACGACCGTGCATACAGATCAAAATGGTCTCACCATCTTGCTCCATAACATAATCGAGCCCTTTCTTTAAACGCTCGTACACTTGATTTGGAGACTCACCTCCTTCAATGCTATAATCCAAATTTCCGTCAGACCATTTCTGAAGCATACTTTGATAATAACTATGCTCCTCTTTGCTCATAGGCACTCCCTCATATTTCCCCCAGCTGATTTCATTGAACTCTACAACTGACTCATAGGGTGTTCCATTTTCTAAAAATTGAGCAATAGACTGCTTTGTTCTTTGAAGGCCTGTATAATAAATTCTATCAAATTTGATATGTTTATGGGCATCATAAAAGGCCTCAGCTTGCTGTTGTCCCATTTCATTTATCGGGGCATCTATCCCACTGCCCTGCACCACTCCTTTTAAATTGTAATCCGTCTGTCCATGACGGACTAGGTAGATTTTTTTAGTACTCAAGATTCCGTATTTTTGTTAACAATTTTCAAAGAAAACGTTTTTATTCTAAAACACATGATATTTAATCAAAACCTCGATGTCGATTTTTTGAATAACTTGGGTCAGGACAGCATGCCCGGACACTTAGATATTCAATTCACAAAAATAGGCGAAGATTTTATCGAGGCTAGCATGCCTGTAGACCATAAAACAAAACAACCCTTTGGATTGTTACATGGGGGAGCCAGTGTGGTTCTGGCTGAAACGCTAGGAAGTGTCGCCGCAATGTGCTGTATCGACACCGACACGCAATATTGTGTGGGACTGGAAATAAACGCAAATCACCTCAAACCCGTTAAAGATGGAAGAGTCAGAGGGATCGCCCAACCACTTCATATTGGTAAAAAGACACATGTTTGGGAAATTAAGATCTATACTGATTCAAATACTTTAGTTTGTATTAGCAGGATCACCATAGCAGTCCTGGATAAAAAATAACAATGGATATATCAACCGCCCAACCAAAGACCATTTCCCAAGAGGAACTCATCGCATTGAGGCTTTATGATGCGCTGAAAGGAGGTCATCAAATTGCCATTTGGAAATCACCCAAGAGTTCTGCCGTACAGCTTATTGTAGACAAAACTGAAAAAGTAAAAAAAGTGGATTTAGACCTGGACCAACTTCCGGCAGGTTTTATAGCCCACACTTTTTCTCCCCAAAATGACAACAAAGCCTATTTTCTACAAGCTTCAGATTATATAAAGTTTGATCTAGATTTACCTATATCAACCGAAGACCTTGATGAGACATTTCATTCCAAAAAGACTCAGCCAACAGAAATAAAAGATTTTATCAAAAATTTCTGGAGACAAAACCATCCCCATAAATCCGAATATGACATAGTTTCTTCGTCAAAGGAAACCTTCATTAATTTTGTGGAATCTGGTATATCTGCCATTAATGCAGGAGAGATCGCAAAAGTAGTCCCTTCTAGAGTTAAAAAGGTAAAACCTAAGGCGGATTTTGATTTGGTCAAGACATTTTTAGACCTTTGCAAAGCTTATCCAAATACCTTTGTCAACTTCTTCCATATCCCTGATATAGGGACTTGGCTTGGAGCT
Source organism: Echinicola salinicaeni (assembly GCF_014280965.1). Lineage (GTDB taxonomy): Bacteria > Bacteroidota > Bacteroidia > Cytophagales > Cyclobacteriaceae > Echinicola > Echinicola salinicaeni. Next base: position 181,883 of record NZ_JACODZ010000004.1, on the reverse strand, counting down.
ACCCCTGAAATTTTGATCAAAACAGAGGGAAAACATTTCTATACCATGGCACTGGCCGGGACTCAAAAGGCCCAGGGAGATAATCCAATAAAAAATGCCGCATGGACTCAAAAAGAAATTGAAGAGCAAGCTTTGGTGAGCAGGTATATTGTCAACAACTTTAAAAAGATCAGACTGAGAGAATATGAAGAAAACGGACCAAAAACGGTTTTGGCGGGTAATTTACTTCATCTAAGATCTGATTTCAGAGTAGACATGGAAGCCACTAACTTCCCCCAACTCGGGGCAGTCATGCTCAAACTACTACATCCTACCTCAGCCGTCTGTGGAACCCCCAAGGATAAAGCAATGGACTTTATTCAAAAACATGAAAGATTTGACAGATCATTCTTTTCGGGTTTTATAGGCCCCGTCAACATAGAAAACCAAACTTCCATCTATGTCAATCTTCGCACGGCTCAAATTTTAAATGGCGAGGTAATCCTATATGCCGGTGCAGGAGTAACCGAAGACTCCAATCCAGAAAAGGAATGGGAGGAGACCTCCCTAAAATGCGAAATCATTGGTAAATTCATTCAATAAGCAGCTACTTTGATCATTCAACCACTTATCGATCTTGCGAATATTTGTGCCAAAAAAGGCATCAAAAACATTATTCTTTCACCTGGTTCTCGCTGTGCCCCAATCACATTAGCTTTTGCCAGACATCCAGACCTTCACTGTAGAACCATTTCAGATGAGCGGTCTGCAGCATTCATTGCCTTGGGAATGGCACAACAGCTAAAAAAACCTGTAGTCCTGGTCTGCACAAGTGGTACCGCAGCGCTAAACTATGCTCCAGCAGTCGCTGAGGCGTTTTTTCAGCAAATCCCTTTAATTATCATAACCGCTGACAGACCAGCGGAGTGGATCGATCAATGGGACGGACAAACTATTAGACAGGAGAAAATTTATGGAAGGCATATCAAAAAAGACTATAGCTTCCCAGATGAGTTCTCGCATCAGGACAAAGCCTGGCATGCAAATCGAATCAGTAATGAAGCCATCAATATTTCACAAAGTTTCCCTGCAGGCCCTGTCCATATAAACATACCCCTTAGAGAACCGTTTTACCCAGCTGAAAACGAAAAATTTGATTATAGTTCAGATGTTCGTTTGGTTGAACAGGTAGACAATGAAAACATCCTATCAGAAGAAGCCCTGATCAAACTTAAAAGCCAACTTGGTTCATATAACAAAATCATGATAGTTCCAGGGCAACAAAGCCCTAATAAGGAGCTTCAGATCCTTCTAGATGATATTTCCAAATCAAAAAAGGCCATAATCGTTACCGATACAATCAGTAACCTCCAATCAGAGCAAACCATAAATTTCCATGATCAGTTTATATCTTTTACTGACAAGAAATCTCTGAAACCTGACCTGATCATTAGCTTTGGTAAATCGATTATTTCAAAGTCACTTAAATTATTTTTACGAGAATCAAATGCAGACCATTGGCACATTCAGCCTAACGGCGAAGTGCCTGACACCTATCAGGGCTTATCTAAATATATTTATTGTGATATAAACCAGTTTTTGAATTTCTTGAATAAACACCTTGATCATGCCAATCAAGCATTTTACCAAGCTTGGCATGAGGCTAATAATGCGATTGATTCTAAAATGGCGGACGCACTTGAAAACATCGATTTCGGAGAGTTCAAAGCCATTTACAAAATACTGAAACACATCCCAAAAAACTCCAAACTGCACCTGGCTAACAGCATGTCTGTTCGCTACGTCAATTTCTTAGGCCCAAGAGAGCAAGAAATTATTTGCAATCGAGGAACCAGTGGAATCGATGGCTCTAACAGTACAGCAGTCGGATGTACCTTTACAACAAAAGACTTTGTGTCCTTGGTTACTGGAGATTTGGCTTTCTTTTATGACCGAAATGCCTTTTGGCATAATTACGCCTTCAATAACCTTAGAATTATACTTTTAAATAACCAATCTGGGGGAATATTTCGGTTAATTGACGGACCTAGCAAACAAGCAGAACTTGAAGAATTCTTTGAAACCAAACAAGCACTTCAAGCAGAAAACCTGGCCAAAGATTTCAATTTCAAATATTACACTGCAAAAGATGAAGTGACCTTAGAGAAAGCACTGGAAGAATTTTATCATCCATCTATCCGACCAAAAATTCTAGAGATCCAATCTGACAGTGTTAAGAATGCACAAATCCTAAAAAATTTCAAACATATACTCAAAGAAGACTTGCAATAAAATAAGCCAACACATTTTATTCTTTGTGTTGGCTTGTTCAATATTCACATTAAGGTATCCATTTTACATCCTTGAAGTTTGGCTTCCTCTTTTCAAGGAAAGCATTCCTGCCTTCTTTGGCTTCCTCAGTCATATAGGTCAGCCTGGTCGCCTCACCAGCAAAAACTTGCTGTCCTACCATTCCATCATCGGTAAGATTAAAGGCAAATTTCAGCATTTTTATAGATGTAGGAGACTTTTCTAATATTTCTTGCGCCCACTGAAACGCCGTATCCTCAAGCTCACCATGTGGAATCACCGCATTGACCATCCCCATCTCATAGGCATCCTGAGCGGAGTAATTTCTTCCTAGAAAGAATATTTCCCTTGCCCGTTTTTGTCCTACCATTTTAGCTAAATAGGCAGATCCATAACCACCATCAAAGCTAGTAACATCGGCATCTGTTTGTTTAAAAATCGCATGTTCTTTACTGGCCAAGGTCAGGTCACAAATCACATGCAGACTATGTCCACCGCCAACTGCCCAACCTGGCACTACTGCGATCACCACTTTAGGCATAAAACGGATTAATCGCTGCACCTCCAAAATATTCAAGCGATGCATACCATCATCACCTACATAGCCCTGTTCCCCTCTTGCTTTCTGATCACCTCCACTACAAAAAGAGTAAACGCCATCCTTAGGTGAAGGGCCTTCAGCAGAAAGCAAAACCACCCCAATGGAAGTATCTTCTCTAGCATCTAAAAAAGCCTCAAAAAGCTCACTGGTGGTTTGTGGCCTAAAAGCATTTCTTACTTCTGGACGGTTAAAGGCAATCCTTGCGACTCCACCGCATTTCTTATAGGTTATATCTTCAAATTCTTTAACTACTTTCCATTCCATTTTGCTCATTGATTAGGTTAAAAGGTAATTTTATCGCAAGATAATAGGCTCAAAATTATTAATTGCGCTTCATTATCATTTAATGAATGATATCTAAAAAGATTTTTACCTATAATTTCATTTCAAAGCCTTTTAAAATAATGTAATTTGTCCAATAATAACTTATTAAAATGAGTCATATTATTATCCAAAACCATAAAATCTCATTTGACCAAATTAAACTTGGTCAATGGCCTGATCTCACCGAATATTATCACCAATCTTTGGTATTTTGCAGTGAATGGCTCAATGGCAAAGAAAACTTTGAACTTCAAACTTCTGGATCAACCGGAAAACCAAAAAAAGTAATGGTCAGTAGGCGCCAAATGGAAGCCAGCGCAAATGCTACTGGACACTTTTTCAATATAACTAATGACCAATATTTACTTTGTTGTTTGAACACCACTATGATTGCTGGTAAAATGATGCTCGTCAGGGCAATGCAATGGAACTGTAACCTAAATCTAACTGAGCCAAGTGGCTCTCCTCTTAAAGATTTCTTGGAGCATCCCCCCTTTGGTTTTGTAGCTATGGTTCCTTCACAAGTGGAAAACTCCCTCCGGGATTCCAAGACTACCCAAAGACTCCTGGATATAAATTATTTAATTATCGGTGGTGCTCCCATTTCAGCAGGACTTATAGATAAACTGAGCCGTTTGAAAATCAATGCCTATCAAACCTATGGAATGACAGAAACTGTTTCTCACATCGCTTTGGCACCTATAGTTCAAGACACCAAATTAATTTATAATACTCTTCCCGGAGTTAAAATCGATCAGGATCAGGAAGGAAGACTTATCATAGCTGCACCCATGGCCCTAAAAGAACTGCACACCAACGACCTTGTTGAAATTCTTAATGAGCAGCAATTTATCTGGAAAGGTAGGGCAGATTTCACTATTAACTCAGGTGGAGTCAAACTTCAACCCGAAGAAATCGAAAAGAAACTTTCCTCTATAATGAGCAAAATACTTCCCAATTCCCGGTATTTTATCGCTGGGACCCCACATTCTAAATGGGGAGAACAAGTCGTTCTTTTGATTGAATCAGAGAAGCCAAGTTCAGATTTAATTTTAGAATTATCCAAAAAAGTAAAAGACACAGTAGGAAGATTTGAAAATCCAAAAAAAATCCATTTTGTAGATAATTTTATAGAAACCACTTCTGGCAAAATCAATCGGATCCAATCCTTAGAACTGGTTCTAAAAAATCAACAATTGCTCTGAACACCTTATTTTATACCAAATCATCTTTAAATAATTCTAAATCTAAAACCAACCCAAAGAGCAAAAAACCGTAAATTCAAGCAGGATTCATTCTTTATCAATTTCCATATATGGATGACTTATTAGCTGCAAGATCACAAATGGCCCTTTCCTTGGGTTTCCACATTATTTTTGCCTGTATTGGAATGATCATGCCATTCTTAATGGCCATTTCTCATTACAAATACCTAAAAACTGGAAAAGACAAATATAAAATCCTCGCCAAGGCCTGGAGCAAAGGTGTTGCTATTTTCTTTGTTACGGGAGCAGTATCAGGCACAATGCTTTCCTTCGAGCTAGGCTTATTATGGCCGGAATTCATGAAACATGCAGGCCCAATATTTGGTATGCCATTTTCTTTGGAAGGAACAGCATTTTTTATTGAAGCTATTGCTTTGGGATTTTTTCTTTATGGTTGGGAAAAGTTTAATCCCTGGTTTCACTGGTTTACCGGAGTAGTGGTTGGACTCAGTGGATTGGCATCCGGCATCTTGGTTGTCGCTGCCAATGCATGGATGAATTCCCCAGCAGGTTTTGATTTTGTAAACGGTGAGTATATTAATATAGACCCTATCACGGCCATGTTCAATGATGCTTGGTTTACACAAGCACTACATATGGTCTTGGCAGCTTTTGTAGCCACATGTTTCGCTGTCGGAGGAATCCATGCATTCATGTTGATCAAAGGCAAAAACAAAGAAATCCATAAAAGCGCACTTAGAATCGCCTTGACCATAGGAGCTGTGGCTGCCATCCTACAACCGCTGAGTGGCGATCTCTCTGCAAAAGACGTTGCTGAGCGACAACCTGCAAAATTAGCAGCCATGGAAGCCCACTTCCATACAGAAAAAAAGGCATCTTTGATTATAGGTGGAATTCCTGATGAAGAAAAGAAAACTGTCAATTATGCCATTAAAATCCCTGGTGCTTTAAGCTTCTTGGCCCACGGCGACTTCAATGCTGAAGTAACTGGATTGGACCAAATTCCGCAAGATGAACATCCTCCTGTACTGATAACTCATTTTGCATTCCAAATTATGGTGGCCTGTGGAACCATTTTGATGATCGTAGGAATAAGTTGGCTATTCGGAAACTGGAAAAAGAAAAGCTATATCTATTCAAAAAAATATCTTGGACTTTTAGCCATGATGACTCCATTAGGCTTTATTGCTGTGGAAGCAGGCTGGTTTGTCACGGAATTGGGCAGACAGCCTTGGATACTTTATGGGATTATGAGAACCAATGAAGCTGTAACACCCATGCCAGGAATAGTTTATTCCTTTATATTGTATACAGTAATTTATTTATCACTGGCTGTTATTGTCTCATTATTACTTATCAGGCAAATTAACAACCTAGAAAAAGACCAAGACCTTTCACTTCCTCTTAACCAGTAAAAACATGCTATACGTAGTCATTGCTTTTTTATATATCTCCATTCTTTTTTACCTGCTGTTTGGTGGAGCTGATTTTGGAGCAGGGATTATTGAGCTATTTACCAAAGATTCAAAAAAAGAACAGACCAGGCTATTGACATACCAAGCTATCGGCCCTATTTGGGAGGCCAACCATATGTGGTTAATCATTGCCATAGTCATTCTCTTTGTGGGATTTCCAGAGATTTATACCACTGTTTCAGTATACCTTCATATCCCGCTTTCATTATTGTTAATAGGTATCATCGCTAGAGGAACAGCCTTTATTTTCAGGCATTATGATGCTGTTAAAGATCATTTTCAAAAAATTTACAATGTGATATTCGTATATTCTTCCTTTATGACACCCTTGTTTCTTGGAATTTTAGCAGGTTCGGTGATATCAGGAAGAATCGACCCAAATGCCACCGACTTCGTTTCCGCATATATTGATCCATGGCTAGGCATATTTCCCATTTCAGTGGGTATTTTTACAGTAGTAATATGTGGATTGCTAGCTGCCATTTATTTAATTGGAGAAGCTGACACAGACGAGGATAGGGAAATCTTCAGAAAAAAAGCCCTGAGGATGAATATCCTCACCGTAATCATGGGAGGTTTAGTTTTTCTTGCTGGAGAATTGGAAGGCCTTTCACTTGCTCGACAATTATTACAACATCCATTGGGCTTAATGGCCTTGATTGCGGCCTCGCTTTCATTGCCCTTCTCTTGGATTCAACTCAAAAAAGGTAAGGTAAACAGCCTAAGAGTTTTAACAGGCTTTCAGGTTACCATGATACTATTTACCCTTTTTAGTAGTCAGTATCCTGATTTCATTCGGATGAAAAATTCCACACTTACCCTTGAAAATGCTGCTGCAGGGCCTGCTACATTAAATAGTCTGGGCATTGCATTACTCGTCGGAAGCATTTTCATTTTACCAACATTGTTTTATTTGATTTATAGTTTCCAAAAAACTCCTTACAAAATCGGGAAGCTTGACTAATTTGACCAAGTACTGCTGACCTATACTTTTTTACACTTATCTACATAAGAACAACAAAAAACACTGTCATACAGGTGTTTATACCTGAAAACGTATTCTGGTATTTTTACGCTGTTAAGGCAAAAAATAATTAATGACTTTTGAATCATAAGATTAAGTAATAAGGACCAATTGGTACATACAGTTTTCCGGAAAATATTTTTGCCCATGACGTTAGGGCACATAAACTAAATTTTTACCAATAAACAATTTAAGTCATGCCTGATCAAAATTCAAGAATGCTCCAAGCAATTTATGATACGCTTTTTAGTGCTTATACGAATCCGCCTGAAGGAACCCAAGGTCCCGCAACAAGTCAAGCGGATCAAACTTATTTAAGTTTGAACTGGCCGGGTCAGCAAATAGATATCAGCCAATTTGCCAACCCTCAAAGCCCAAACAATCCTAAAGGGAGTCCAGCTTCCACAGAAAATTTCTCCACCTTGGCGGATAACCTCATGTCTATCAATCCTATTTCCAGCCAAAACGGAAATAGATTGACAAAGGTTTATGACCTGACGGTTAATGCCCAAGTGGTGCCACCACCAGAAAGTCCAGAAGAAAAAGCTGCTTATGAAAAAGCATTCAATTTCTTACATACAGATGGTACCACCTACAATGATGAAGGAAAGCCAATTACCGTAAAGGTGGATTCTCCAGTTTACCAAAACTACAAGAGAAAATTAAAAGCCTATAATAATGCTGTAGCATCATTAATGTCAAATTATTTTCAATTGGATATGTCCAACCCTGAAGATCAAAGAAAATGGTCTCTTATAGGCCCCACCTATCAATCGAATGTTAGGTCCGCCTATGAAGATCTAATCAATGCTCAGCAGACCAAAGTTGAAGACATGTTGGCCACCTTGGCCCAATCCTCCAATAATCAAGTTGGTGTCGCCTTCAAACAAGCAAGGGAAACATTCGAGGCTTATAGAAGAGCAGGTATAGTGGATCCGAACAAAACTTGGTATCCATCTTATGCTATGCCTGCCAACTGGTTTGCTCCTAATGCAGCTGAAGAATGGACAGAAATAACAATCGATTCCAATGAAATCCACACTTCTGAGCACTCTGATTTCACCAAAATAAGTGCTGGAGGAAAGGCAAGTTGGGGATTATGGAGTGTAGGAGGTAGCTTCAACAAAGAAGATAGCCACCACCAAATGTCCAGCGACACAAAAAACCTAAAGGTATCCTTCAAGTTTTGTAAAGTTGATATCGACCGACCATGGTACAATCACTTACTATATTCGATGAAAGGATGGAACTTAGGTGAAGCTTATGAGCCAGGAGGTTTATCTGATGGAACCAGGGAACAACCATTGAATACGCCTTTCCCTTTACTTCCTACCTCATTTATCGCAGTAAGGGATGTCAAAATAAGCGCAGATTTCTCTCATGAAGATTCTTCATTGGTAGAAAGCAAACTGAGCACATCTGCTAGCTTTGGTTGGGGGCCTTTTTCTATAAGCGGTTCCTATTCACACGGCAGCACTGACAAAAAGTTCAATTCCTCCTTCGATGGAAGTACAATTTCCAATGACGGACTTCAAATCATCGGATGGATCAATGAATTGGTACCTTTTGCTCCGCCAAAAAATGGCTCAGGAAAAAGCAGTAAGCAGTCAAGCACTGCAGCCATGGAAAAATAAAACAGAAACCTTTAGAATTTGAAAACTGACTGTTCTAAAGTTAAACCTACTCAACATACTAAAATACGGTTCCAGTGGACCGTATTTTAGTTTCTTTTTTCTTCTTCACCAAACACTTTTCTCATGTCCATCTTCAATGATCCTTTGATTCAAAAGAAACTAGAAAACTTATTTACTTCTGGCTTCTCCCAAGGTTCCTTTGGAGGAGTTAAAGGAGATCAAATTCAATTTCTATTTTCTTGGCCTCCTGAAGTTTTAGATGACTCCCAATATGCCAACCCTTGGTCTGCTAATCACCCTCAGGGCTTGATGTCTGCCACTGAAAATATATCCAAACTGGTCAATCCCATACCTTTATTGAGCAAGAACTTCACCCCTAGTCCAAACTCAATAGAAAGTATCTATGGCAACATTATTCTCAATGCCAGCCCAGTCGAATTGACAAAAGAAATCGCTTCTAGGACCAACACTAGAGTAAGCACCTTTCAAAACACGCTAAACGATAAGGGCTTAACAAGCAACCGGATTCAAAAAAAAATCGATACCAAAAAGGATCTTATGCTCTCCCAAGAACGAGAATCATTACTCGAGCTAGAACGAAAAATATCATTAGAAATAGCAGACAACATCATAAGTGGAAAAGCCACCTCATCAACCACGAACAAATCAATAAAATCTCTTCAAGGTTTAAGAAGCCAATTTTCCCGAAACCACGAACAAGCCTTTGCCAGAAGTTTTGCCGCAACTGTTCGTCAGCTACCTTTGGCTAAGAAAAGTGTACCATCAACTATGCTAAAAGAATTAGCTACAGAAGATAACACGCCATTGATTGTAAATATCCTTCATAATGCCAATGCTCTATTTCGAACCTCTGCTGTGAGTAGCGTCAACAACCCAAACACAAGTTATCACCCATCCTATATTACACCTTATAATTTTGCAGACTTGAATGCATCAAAAAGCTGGCCCGAAGTCAATACTACTTTAACTGACAGCTATCAAAACAATATAGAGGTAAGTTTCTCATACACTAGGGCCGATATCGAAAGACCTTGGTTTTTGGGGTATATCATGACCATGAATGGATGGACCATCAATGGCCAATCTCCCGGATGGTTATCCACAGGAAATACAGATAATAACCCCGGTATATTTCCGCTTTTACCCGTATCATTCCTATTATGTAGAAATATTAAGATCTCAGGACCTAAAAGCAATTATGAAGCTAATGGGCTACAGATAATTGCAAGATGCTGTCAAATAACTCCCAAAATGTCCCCAGATTAATTTATTCCTCTTGGTACCATTTAGAGTATACAGGATAATTTCTGGCTGTTCTAGCAATTACCTCCGTCATTTCATCACCAATATCTTTAACCTTCTTAGCTGGCATCCCTGCATATATACTGTCTGCTTCCACTACAGTTCCCGCCAATACAACTGCCCCTGCAGCAATAATGGCACCACTGTTAATAATAGCATTATCCATGACTATAGCTCCCATCCCAATAAGAACATTATCATGAATCGTACATCCATGTACGATTGCATTATGAGCTATAGAAACATTACTCCCTATATATGTTCCTGCCTTTTGGTAAGTACAGTGAATAATAGCACCATCCTGAACATTGGTGTTTTCTCCAATTCTAATTTCATGCACATCCCCACGCACTACAGCATTGAACCAGACGGTACAATTATCCCCCATTACTACATCACCTACCACAGTCGCATTATCCGCCAACCAACAATCAGCACCCATTTCAGGTGATTTTCCATTTACTTTTTTTAACAAAGCCATAACTTTTCTCTAAACAATCAAATTCAATTCCTCGTTATATTTAAAATCAAATCTAGTTTTTTTCATTACACAATGAACCTTTTTTATTAATTTTAAATTTACATGTATATACATCAAATTTGACACATAATAAATATAAACAACTATGAATTTAATTAAAACATCAGGATTATTTCTTGCAGGGGCACTATTGGTAGCTTCTTGCGGTCAAAAAGGTGAAACAGTAGAAACCTCTGAAGCTAAAGAAGTAGCTAAAGCTACAGGCAAAACAATCAATGTCAATGAAACTGCTAGTAAAGTTTCTTGGACTGGATACAAGCCAGCTGGAAAACATTATGGTATTATTCCTGTTACTGAAGGGGAAATCAGTATAGAAGGATCTAATATCACTGGTGGTGAGTTTACTTTTGACATCACTGCCCTAGAAATTCATGATATGGAAAAAACTGAAGAAAGCTATGGAAAACTCCATGGACACCTTCAGTCTCCTGATTTCTTTGATGCAGCTAACCATCCTAAGGCCACTTTTGAGGTAACATCAGTGGAGCCTTTCACAGCTGATGCTGAAATAGAAGACAAAGAAGAGTTCAAAACTGAGTTTACACCTAAATCACTTAGTGAGCAAATGGTAGAAGCCCCTACTCACTGGATCAGCGGCAACCTTACTATGAGAGGTACTACTAAAAACATCAAATTCCCTGCTTCAGTTAAAATTGAAGACGGATCGGTTTCTGCAAAAGCTGGATTTAATATTGACAGAACCGACTGGGGTTTATCTTATGGTGACGAAAGCACCGCAGTTGACAAAGCTAAAGACAAATTCATTTACAACACGGTAAATGTTGGCTTTGAAATTAAAGCAAATTAATACTAGTTAACCGCAAATAATAAAAAGAGGAATTCCATGGAGTTCCTCTTTTTTTGTATCCTTTCCCTTATTTTTGGCTTATGAAAGAGAAAAAAATAAAGGCTTATCCCATTCATCCCGGATTATTAAAAAAATCAATCTCATGGGCCTGCGAAAACCACCTTTTTCTTTCCTATCACAACCCCAATAAAATCCGATATCCAAAGGGTGGCTTTGATCATATTCTATATGCTGGAAATTCATCAATAAACTGGAATGATCCAGAAAGTTTCCCAGGCCCAAAAGCCGGAATCTTCAGTTATGATCTAAAAAACAAATTTGAAAGGCTTAAAAGTGAAAATCAAGCTTTTGTAAATTGTCCTGAAACCTCAGTCTTCTTGGCAGAATTAATCATTTCATATAGTGAAAATGAAATCACTATTTGCCATGACAATCCAGATGCCATCATAGAACAAATCAATGGATTTCAACCAATATACCGTAAAACTCAGATCAAAAAAATAATCGCAAACACTTCCAAAGAAGATTATATCAAGAATGTAAAAAGTATTCAAAACCACATTCTTGAAGGTGACATTTATGAGTTAAATTACTGTATAGCATTTAATGCCCTATTTGAACAACTTGACCCACTTTCCATATTTTTGAAACTCCAGCGCTTATCACCAATGCCCTTCAGTAGTTTTTTCAAAGCTAAGGAACAATTCATCATTGGAGCTTCACCAGAAAGATTTCTAAAAAAAGAAGGTACAAAACTTACTGCCCAGCCTATCAAAGGAACGATCAGGCGTGGACAAACCAATGAGGAAGACCAAGAGCTTCAGGAAACATTAAGAAACAGTGAAAAAGAAAGAGCTGAAAACCTGATGATTGTTGATCTGATGCGGAATGATCTTGCAAAAATCTCAGTCCCTGGAACTGTCAAGGTAGAAGAACTTTTTGGCATCTACCCTTTTAAGCAAATATCCCAAATGATCTCTACCATTTCCTCCACCATCAAGGCCAATACAAGCTTTGATCAAATCATCGCCCATACTTTCCCTATGGGCAGCATGACAGGTGCTCCAAAGATCAAATGTATGGAATTAATTGATCGATACGAAAACTTCAAAAGAGGCTGGTTCAGCGGTGCTGTAGGCTATATCAAAGAAAATGGAGATTTTGATTTAAGTGTCATTATCAGGAGTATTATAATAGACAAAAACACCAAAGAATTATTCTTTGCTGCGGGCAGTGCCATCACTTACGATGCAGATCCTACTTACGAATATGATGAATGCCTCTTAAAAGCAAGCACCCTATTTAAAGTCTTGGATGACAAAACACCTTAGGGCTAAAAGACTATGCAATAAACCTATAATGCCTCAAAAACCTCCCCTCTGAATTAAACCCTGAATATGGAAAGTATTCTTCCTATCCAACTTGATTTTGCAGGTTTGCTCTCCTCCTCATAATAATTTCCTGTGTATTTGTTTTTTCTGATATACGAATAATTATATCCATAACCATAATTATAACCTCCAAAATCATAAACATCTCCACCAGCTTTTAAACCATTGAACACACAATAAAAATTTCTTATTTGATCGTTCGCGTAAAGGTCATTAATCATTAAAAGGTATTTCTTATGTGTATAGTCCTGCCTCACTATATAAAGGTTTACATCAGAGAACCTCAATAAATCCATAGTTTCAGAGACCAGTGCCAAAGGTGGGGTATCCATGATTATCACATCAAAATCCTGCTCCAGTTCATTGACTAAATCTTCCAACTTACTTTTTAAAAGAAGCTCAGAAGGATTAGGAGGAACAGGACCTGATGGAACAAAATACAAATTATCATATTTGGTTGGCTGTACAATATCCTCTTTGGTCGCTTTATCTACCAAATAAGAAGATAACCCTTTTCGGTTACTTACCCCCACATACTGGGAGATTCTTGGCTTCCTAAGGTCCATCCCTAAGATACATGTTTTCTTTCCACTCAAGGCCATCGCTGAGGCCAAGTTCAAACTCACAAAGGTTTTTCCTTCTCCTGAAATACTTGAGGTTACTAAAATCCTTTTACATTTCTTTTCACTGGCAATATAAAAAAGCGCTGACCTCAAAGACCTAAAGGATTCAGAAACAATAGCCTTGGGATATTCGGCCACCAACATATTCGTATCCTTCTCACTAAAGCCAATGGTTCCAAGAAGCGGAATTCTAATGGAGTTCTTTAGTTGGATTTGGTCCATTATCTTATTGTTCAAGTAATGGTATAACAATAATAAGCCCAGCGGAATAAAAAAGCCCAAACCAAAGGCCAGTCCATAGTTTTGAGATTTTTGAGGAAAGATCAAACTTCCTCTTCTTGCATAATCCACTATGGAATTATCTGAGACATTGGAAGCTTTGGCAATCCCAGCTTCTGCTCGCTTTTCCAATAAATAATTGTATAGATTTTCCCTTAGCTTATACTCTCTATAGATATTAGTATAATTGGATTCTGCCTGAGGCAGCTGAGAAAACTCCCTATCAAGTTCTGCTAATTTAGCTTTTGCTGTTGCTCTTTTTTCTTCTGTATTGGCTACCAGATTACGGATATTTTCATAGATATTCTCACGTAATCTTTCTATTTGCTTATCCAGCTTCAGGACATCAGGATGGTTTTCATTGACTGCGGACAATAGTTTCCTTCTCTCCATGGAAATATCCATCAATGACTGAGTCATTCCGCTCAACAAGCCATCATTTATCCCCATCATAGAAGGCGCCAGTACCTTACTATAATCCTCTGACCTATCGTCAAGATAATTCTTCAAAGATTTAAAATACCCCAATTCAAATTCCAGCTCTTGGATATGCTCTTCCAGAAGGTGTATTTTGCCCAAAACCCCACCAAATTCTGAATTTACATCGAGCAGTTGATTGTCCACTTTAAAATCCAACATCCTTTTTTCCACCGACCTAAGGGAATCCTCTACAATATACATTTGCTCATCGATGAACTTAAGGGTGTTTTCGGACATTAAGTTCTTTTCTTTAAGATCATGTTCAATATAGGAATCCATCAAAGCATTGACATAGTCTCTTCCCTTTTCAACAATAGTCGAAACCAAAGTCACCCTCAATACAGAACCATAATTATTCTGGGGCCTTACAGAAACTGCATTGGCATAATGATCGATTAACGAGGTTGGGTTATGAATAACAAAGGAAAGTTTCTCCCCTATCCGTAAAGGGCGCAACTCCTCCACCCAGAACTTTGAGCGATTGGAAGCAATCACCTCATCAAACTTATAGGACTTATCTAAAATCTCTTCATCAAAGGGACCTCTTGCCTTTGCAGAAAAATAATTGACCCAACTTTTTTCTTCTTTATTTAAAACAAATTCATTTTCAGCAACCTTGGTAAGCTGTATCAAACTATTTTCCTGCTGAATATGATTCCAGTCCACATGAACCTTTATAGGAGATTTATCATATAACTCTACCTCTTTAATGTTCGTAGATGCAAAATAACTCACATCAAAATGTAATTTTTTCAGTGCCTCAGCTGCTAGGTTTTTTGAAGTAAAAACCAAGATGTCATTTTCCAGGTTGTTCATTCCAGAGAATATATTGGACCTGTCCAGAATCCTTACCTCCGGAGAAGAATTACGCTTGATCAAAATACTCCCCTGTACTTCATAGCGCTCCACAGTATACCTATGGTATAAAAACACCATCGTCATAGCTATCGCTATACTCAAAACATACAAAGGCCAGTACCTGGAATACTTGATCAAGTAATACTTTATATCAATTGGTTTGACCTCTTCCTCAAACTTCGATATGTCTTGTTGGTCTATCATTTTTATTTAGTCAATGCTATAAAAAACAGCACAGAAGAAATTAATCCAATTGTTAATTGCAATGCTGTAGTCAGGTTATTGGCATCCCCAACCTGTCTAATATTCATTGGTTGTAAATATAGAATATCATTAGGTTGTATGAAATAATAGGATGATGCTAGTAGTGCCCGGTCATTCAGGTTAATTTGGTGAATTTTCGTTCCTCCGTCATATTGTCTGATTAAAAACAACTCATTCTTTTTGGCCAAAATATTACTTTCCCCTGCCATCGCCAGTGCATCAAATATGGTGGCCCTGTTTTTCATAATAACCTTGGTTCCAGAACTCGAAAATTCCCCTAATGTAGTAAACCTGATTCCGCCGGTTCTTAAGCGAACATATACCTCCTCTTTGAAATATTCATTGATTTTATCTTCCACTTTTTGTCTGGCCTCTTCCTCGGTTAATCCACTGATTTTGATTTGTCCCAATTTAGGAATCCGGACCATCCCGTTTTTATCTAAACTATAACCAGTAAAATAGAAGATATCACCTCCACCACTGGCTCCTCCACCTCTAGCACTGCGGGATCCCTGATATTCAAACACCTTTGTCAGCTCCTCATCTGAAGAGGCAAAATCAATATCTACCACATCATATGGCTGTAAAATATATTCATAATCTACTTCAGCATAAGGAATAAACTCTTCCAATTCAATAGGTTCATTTCCAGGCAAATTTTGCAAATAATTTAACCGCTTATTACTTACACATGAAGAAAAGGAAACAAATGCGATTAAAACAAGTAGAAAATATTTCATTCAATCCAATTTGAGATTAAGCATTATCCAAATATACTATAATATCTAAGTTTTGGAAATCTAAAAAATGCCTTAAAAATAAACTCGCTACAGTTTTTCTATAATGAACAAACAAAATACAAAAAAGAAAGGCCAAAGTTCATTTCAACAGAAATTCCCTTTGGCATAAATATCATTGTGAATAATGCTTATCATAGTATTTCTGATAATCTCCGGAGGTTACATGCGCTAACCACTCTTCATTCTCAAGGTACCAATCAACTGTTTTTTCTATTCCTTCTTCAAACTGTAAGGAAGGTTTCCAGCCCAGCTCTTTTTCCAACTTACGGGCATCGATAGCATACCTCATATCATGTCCAGCCCGGTCTTTGACAAAAGTGATCAACTGAGCAGACTCACCTGCTTTCCTGCCCAATTTCCTGTCCATAATTTCACAGAGCAACTTAACGATATTTATGTTTTGCCATTCATTCCAACCTCCAATATTATAGGTTTCACCTGCCTTCCCTTCGTGAAATATTTTATCGATAGCATAAGCATGATCAACCACATAAAGCCAATCACGAACATTCTCTCCTTTTCCGTAAATCGGTAGAGGCTTTTTGTTTTTGATATTGTGAATACACAAAGGAATCAACTTCTCTGGAAATTGATTTGGACCATAATTATTCGAACAATTACTGATTACTGTCCTTAAACCATAGGTATTTGCATAAGCCCTCACAAAATGATCGGAAGAAGCCTTAGATGCTGAATAAGGAGACTGTGGATCATAGGCTGTAGTTTCTTCAAAATACCCTCCCTCGTCCAAAGATCCATATACCTCATCTGTGGAGACATGATAAAAAAGGTGCGATGCATAATTCTCCCAATAACCTTTGGCAACATTAAGGAGGTTTACTGTCCCGATTACATTTGTTTTAACAAACGCCAAGGGATCAGTAATAGACCTGTCCACATGTGACTCAGCAGCTAGATGAATGACATCGGTGATTTGATGTTTTTCAAAAACTTCCTTCAATCTAGATTCATCCAAAAGATCTACTTTTTCAAACACATAATTTTCTGCATTCTCCACCTCTTTAAGGTTCTCCAAATTCCCTGCATAAGTCAGGCAATCTAAATTGACAATTTTATATTGTGGATATTTTGAAACGAATAATTTCACCACATGACTTCCTATAAAGCCTGCTCCACCGGTAATTAAAATTGATTTTTGCATTTGTATATTTTGTACTGAAGCCCTATAAAGCTCGATTCCCCAAACAAAGTAGCAAAGTTAATACCACAAGGGACGATAACATAATTTCTCCTGTAAAACTAGACACCATAATATTCCCTGTACCAAGCAATAAAAGAAGCTATTCCCTTTTCTATAGCAGTATCAGGCTGATAACCTGTGTCACGCGCCAGATCTGAAACATCCGCATAGGTAACTGGGACATCCCCAGCCTGCATAGGCTGCATATCCAATACAGCTTTCTTACCCAGTTCGTTTTCTATGGCTGTTATAAAGTCCATTAAGTTAACAGATTTGGAATTTCCAATATTATAAACCCTATAGGGCACCTGAGAAATATCGGAATCCTCCTTTACTTTTGGAACATTCAACGACGCCCTATAAACTCCCTCCACTATATCATCAATATAAGTGAAATCTCTTTGCATTTTGCCATTGTTGAAAACCTTCAAAGGTTTCCCTTTTACTATGGCATCTGTAAACAAAAACATCGCCATATCAGGTCTACCCCATGGACCATACACGGTAAAAAACCTTAATCCGGTAGTAGGTATTCCGTAAAGGTGACTATAGGTATGCGCCATTAATTCATTGGATTTCTTTGTGGCGGCATAAAGACTGACAGGGTGATCCACATTATCTGAAGTGGTAAAAGGGATTTTTTTATTTGCCCCATAAACCGAACTTGAAGACGCATATACCAAGTGTTTAACTGGAAAATGCCTGCAGGCTTCCAACACATTGATAAAACCAACAATATTGGCATCGATATAAGCTTTTGGGTTTTCTAAGGAATACCGGACCCCGGCTTGCGCTGCCAAATTAACCACCACATCAAATTTCTCCTTTTCAAAAAGTTGTATCAACCCATCATAATCCTCAAGTTTCATTTTATAAAAGGAAAATCCAGATGAAGTTTTTACAACCTCACCATTGGCGCTTTTGACTTGAACAATATCCAGATTTAAATCCTTAAGCCTTCCGTACTTTAGGTTGACATCATAATAATCATTCATACTATCCAGACCAACTACCTCATGCCCTTCATCCAAAAGTCTTTTTACCAGGGCATGGCCAATAAATCCAGCTGCACCTGTTACCAAAAATTTCATAGGCGATTAATATTTTAATTCATTTCTAACTTCAAATTTAGGACATTTATTGTTGCCGATATTGCCAATATTCATAAATGGGAAATAGGAACGTCAAATAAAAAAACATATTTTCAACGCCCTCTTTTTACAATATACAAGAAATTCAATAAGTTAAACCAAAAAAATCGCACTGAAACAGTACGATTTTTTCATTTATTAATTGAGGAAAATCAAGTGACTACCAAATTCCCATCACTCCCTTTTTGCCTTTTTCGAACAAGCTAAAAGAAGCCATGAATTCATGTGTACTTCCATACATTTTAGAATTTCTTTTAGTGGACATTTCATATACATATCCTACCCTGAAGCGATCAAACATAAAGCCGGCCTGAAGGTTTGTAGCATAATCCACCCTGTGCCCAACACCTAACCATACTTTCTCCATCATCACCGCCTTCACATTGAATTCTTGATGAAAAGGCAAATCCCTTTGCATTCTATAAAGCATATTCCCAACTAAACCTACGTTTGGACTGACCATACCTCGAAAGCCAGCCTGGAAATTGGAGATGGGTGATCTCGCATTATAAAAATCATCTCCACTTGAGATTTTTCCACTGCCGACATTTTGAAGGGAATAGGATAAGTAGTATTGTTTACTGATCAGACTTAATCCCAAATTAAAATCAAATGCTTTATTCTCTGCAAAGCCTCCCATATACCTAGATAGACTTGGATCATTCTCCTGTTCTGGCGAAAGTTTGGTTCCATCCAACTCAGTATTCAGGTATTTTACTCCTACTCCTAAACCTAACATATGATTCTCGGTGATCCTTACCCTGTTGGTATAATTCAACAATATTTCGGTTTCCGAAAATGGTCCATGTTGATCAAACAACACAACCAATCCTGCTGCATTCCTACCGACAATCCCTACACTGTCAACTTTTCTCAACTGAGAAAAATCACCCTCTACACTTCCCAAAATAGTCTTTGGAGCGCCCGGCAAACCTCCCCACTGGTTCCTTACAATACTTTGGGCTACGCTTCCCTCATGAGCCACCAAACTAGGGTTATAGTAGCTTTTAAAACTACTGAAATGACTGATATATTTTCTACTTTGTGCATTTGCCATTCCTAGCACTAGTGGAAACAAAACGATCAATATGATTAATATCTTTTTCATCTTTTTTCAATTTTCTATGGTGCTGTCTAATCCCTAATCAAGGTGATTACTCCTCTTCTTTTTTGACCTTCGCTTCCTATTTCAATAATGAAATAATAACTGCCCACGGGCAAATCAACTCCTTCATATTTCCCGTCCCATCTTTCTTTGGGATCAAAAGACACAAAGACCATTTTACCGCTTCTTTCAAAAACCATCACTTTGACAGCTTCATAAAACTGAAGGGCTGAAACTCCCCATCCATCATTGATTCCATCTCCATTTGGACTAAACACATTAGGAATATTCAAATCATCTAATGCTGGCTTAGTCCTATTGATTACAAAAGTTTTGGAAATGGTATTTCCCAGTCTATCTGTACTTGTTACCGTAATGAAAAATTCACTCTGTCCTTCAGGCATATCTTCAGGATCATAAAAAAGACGATCACCTAAAATATAGAAATACTGTTCATCTGAATGATCACCAGATAAATCGTAAGTATGGATATCATCATCAGGATCGATGGTTGTGAGTGTTCCCAATGGAGCTTCAGGGTTGTCCTCCACGGAAAATTCATCATCACTTAACTCAATATCCGTCGGCAACTCTTTCTCTAAAACCATGATGATCAAATTGGCCTGTAAATCATTGACATTCTCCAAATCATCTGCCAACACCAAATCCCCGGCACTGGCATACATCCCTGGAACAATTTCATCGTATCCGGACAAGTCCCAATTCACATCTAACATGACCGTTTCTCCAGAAAGCAAGACTGCTTCTATTTGCTCAGGAACAGGGAGCTCATCTGGAGTAGTTCCCCAATTGACAGTGATCATTTCGGGATCTACAAGCGCCTCTATGATCCGACTCTTTAGGGTAATGGTAAATACCGCTTCCTGAACATTTCCACTTGCATCTTCAGCCTGAACTTTAATTTCTATTGGTTCATTATAACCACTCAAAACAGTCCCAGGTGCAGGAATTTGAGTAGCATTAACTAGAGCACAGTTATCCTTAATTTCAAATTCTGGAATCACATCTGTCAAAATGTATTCTCCCGAGGAATCAACATATACATCTATATTACCTTCTATTCCAGAAATTTCTGGGGCCAAAGCATCCACCACACTTACCGAAACTTCATGCTCAGTTACCTCTCCATTGGGGGCGCTGCTGGTTAAAATAATGGTTGTATTACCTATATCAGAGCAAGCAAATAGCGATTTGCTTAACTCAAAGCTGTAATCATCCATTTCATAGCAGCCTCCATCAAAACCTTTGACCACATCTGTATATGCTATTTCTATAACACCATCTGCATTAAGCTCCAATGCCAGGTCTTCTATGATCAACTCAGGAGTTTCATTGGACACTATCGTTAGTACTAGCGTAATAGTCGTCGCATTCCCAGCCAAATCAGTTGCCGTTAAAGCCAATTCATTTTCTCCGACGTTTTCACAAGCAAAATCACTTTTACTAAGTTGTAAGTCTATTTCATCAGTAACCGTAAAATTATCTGTAACTGCATCTATTAACATTTCAGGCGTCACATTCACCGTTCCATCTTCAGCTAGGGCTACCTCAATATTCTTTCCTGTCAAGACAGGTCCCGTCTTGTCTATTTGTAATTTAAACTCCTCACTTGCTTCACTTTCATTACAAGAATCATCCACAGCTGAAACTGTAACTGTATAATTTCCTTCTACCAATTCCTTCCCGCTGATATCAAATACCCAATTACCTTCTGTATCTGCAGCAACCTCACCAACCTCCTCATTGTTGATCATTACTTTAACGTTCACTTCAGCGCTGGCTGTCCCACTTATGCTTAGCGTATTTGTATTGGTAATTCCATCTGCTGAATCGACACCTGAATCTGGTGATATGGCTGTTATTGTTGGCACTTCGGGCGCTGTACCATCAATAGTAATATTATTTCCTCCTTTTATTTCGGTTTTAGTCAAAGTCAAATCCGTAAACAAATTATCGGCCTGATCAAAAATATTTACACCACCAAGCTCTAAGCCTACAAGCTCAATCCCGTCAGCCTCCGCATCACCTGTAGCTATACTATAATTAAAAACCAATAATTTAGCATTACTTTCCTCGGCAATATAATTGGCTTTGCGGGTACCTGAATCCATATTAAAGACCAAAACCAAACCTTCGCCTTCAAGATGAATCTCTTCACTTATTGCCAAGCTGAACTTTAATATGTTTTCACCACAAACAGCATAATTGCCATCAGCCGGTAAAGTCAAATCAAGAGCATAAGGTCTAATTCCATCCACTTTGATACCCGAAGAATTTGGAAAATTTCCAATGGTCAAGTCTGCCAACTCGCCGATACTATCCTTTATGCTTGCTCCGTCGAGAATTAGCTCTGGATTAATTTCTATTCCATCCTCATCGATTTCATTCTCAATTACCGTATAGGTAAACTTCAGCTCCGTAGAGCCAGAACCTGCACTATACAAAAACTTCACATCTTCTCCCCCAAGATTAATGAAGAAATAAGGGACACCCTCTGCAACAAATACTGGTCGATTAAAAATCAAATTAATTTCAATTTCTTCACCAATCCCATACCAGCCATCTTCCGAGATCTCCACATTGGTAATCACGGCCTGCACATTCTTAATTCTAACAATCCTCGTTTCGCTGTCACTGATATTACCATCTTCATCATAAATGGTAAACTGAATAAGCCGGTCATCAATATTCGGAATGACTGATACATTATTATAATTGAGTTGTTGCAGTATCTCTTGATAAAGTTCAAAGCTTGCAAGACCTTCAATGGTCAACTCTCCATTGGTAAAATCATAATTGATGATAAGACCATTTTCCTCTGCCAAATCAACTACTTCCGGACCAATGGTAATAAATTCATTTCCTCCATCAGGTCGATTCGACAACTTAACTACTGCCTTTGTCGCAATATCAGAATCCTCATCTGAGACAGTAACCCCAGAGTCGATAATCACAGCCCCCTTACCTGGCTCAAACTCTGTATAGCCAGGGGTGGTAGAAATCACAGGCAATTCACCGGCCTCTGCATATAATAAAGGTGATGCCCAAAGCAGGATGAAAAATCCCAAAATAATTGAAAGTAAATTTCTTTTCATTGTATAAAATTCAGGTGTTCATTAACGTCAAAATACCATACAAAATATCATATCAACTTTCGTCAATGCTCTTTTGTAAACTTCCATTCGAAAGACCAGGATAAAATATTATCTCCAATTGTAAAGTTAAATCAGGATGTGTGGCACATGATTTAACTATAATTAGTTCAATAACTAATCAGAAAATTACTTTTCCATTAAATCTCTCAATATTTCAGCAAATGGCCAGTGCATACTTTTTGTAATAGATCACAAAAAGATATGACTGTAAGTGGTAGGTAGTTGATCTATTCTCTTTTAGTGTGTGGTCCAGAAAATTGATCTAAAATAATTCGGTTCTCTTGGTGATAAAATATTTGGTATAGTTGATTAGAACATCCGCCAAAGCTGGTTAGACTTTAAACTCTTTTTTTAATCACTATACCTTACAACTCTTTCTTAATTATAAATTGCATCCAACAACTCATCGGGATAAATCAGGTTTATTAATAATTTAGAGCTTCAAAACAATTTACTCAAGCGGCCTGAAGCTTCAGTCTCCCATTCAACAAACAATCTATTTCTCTAAGAAAGACAAATTAAATGTAAAGGTGTTATCTCATAAGTAATATTTTTATACACAGACTAAGTAAGTACTGAATTGTTTATGAAAAACAAATATTGTAGTCTGAACAACACAAAACTTAATTCACAATCAAAACAATTATATGAAATTTTATTTTGTATAATTCAGTAATAACAAATATAACAAGGCAATCGATAATTCAAAAAAAATCACCAAAATTTCGTATTTAACGCCTTTAACAAACATTAAGCATCAACCACTAAAATAATCACCTGTCATATAAAACAGGTTAAAACCACAATAACCATGTCTTTTTAACAGAAAAGAATTCACCAATTAATTAAAAATCCATTCATTAATCCTTAATTTTAGCACACTAAAAAACCTAATTAAACCAATGAAGAAAATAGCTGTTTTAACATCAGGTGGAGATGCCCCTGGAATGAATGCCTGCATAAGAGCAGTCGTGAGAACAGGGATTTATCACGGACTTGAAGTTTATGGCATCATGTATGGATATGATGGGATGATCAAAGGAGAAATCAATCTTATGGAATCCCACGCCGTAAGTAATATTGTTCAAAGAGGTGGAACGATCCTTAAATCAGCCAGAAGCGTTGATTTCCGTACTAAAGAAGGCAGACAAAAAGCCTATGAACAACTAAAAAAACATGGTATTGAAGGACTGGTTGCCATTGGTGGAGATGGCACTTTTACAGGAGCAAAAGTATTTTACGAGGAATTTGGTATTCCAACTATTGGCTGTCCTGGTACTATTGACAATGATATTTATGGGACTGATTTCACCATCGGATTTGACACTGCTATCAATACCGCACTTGAAGCAATAGACAAAATCAGGGACACTGCAGCAGCCCACGACCGTATTTTCTTTATTGAAGTAATGGGAAGGGACAGTGGCTATATCGCTGTAGAATGTGGCCTTGGGGGAGGCGCTGAATTGGTAATGGTACCTGAGACCCAAACCACTTTAAATGAAGTCGTTCAAAAGTTGACCAGTTCAAAAAGCAAAACTTCCAGTGTTATTGTTGTTGCTGAAGGCGACGAAGAGGGCAATGCCGCTGAAATCATGGAAAAAGTTAAAAACACCATTAACGACGACTCCAAGGACTTTAAAGTAACCACACTTGGGCATATCCAAAGAGGAGGAAACCCAACAGGAAAAGACAGAATGCTTGCCAGTAGATGTGGGATGGCAGCTGTAGAAGGCTTATTAAATGGACAGGCCAACTGCATGGCTGGTATTATTCATGACGAAGTGGTTTATACCAGCTTCGAAGATTGCATCACCAAAAACAAGCCTTTAAATAGAGACACCCTAAAACTCATTGAAATTCTAAGTATCTAAACATGGGTTTTATTCCAATATTATTAACATTTGGTGGTTTTGTATTTCTCTTTGCATTGGTGGTCACCCAAAGCATCAAAGCAAAAAAGGAGCAATACAAAACCGCTCTTTTACAATTGGCAGGCTTATTAAAACTTGAGGTAACTGATCAAGACCTTAAAATTGAAGAAGTTGAAGCTGAAATAAAAAAGACGAACAGCTTGGATGAACAAGAAAACAAGTCCGTAAAAATCCTTTTAGGGAAAGCCAAATTACTTAGACACCAATACAATGAATTGATCATTACCAAGCCTTATAGCTTTGTTGCCAAATCACTTGGTTATCATGCTATTTGATCTTGAATATAGGCAAAAACACCCTTTTCATCTTCTGGAGAAAACCAACGGATTTCATTATCCCTTCTAAACCAAGTAAGCTGCCTTTTGGCATAGCGTCTGGAATTTCTTTTCAATAACCGAATAGCCTCTTCCTTGCCATATTCCCCTTCCAAATAATTAAAAATCTCTGAATAGCCTACGGTTTGTAAGGCATTCAATTCTCTGTATGGGAATAATTTTTCAGCTTCCTCAAACAATCCAGCCTCAATCATCAAATCCATCCTATAATTTATTCGATCATAAAGCTCCTCCCGCTCTCTTTCCAATCCAACTTTTATTATTTTAAAAGGTCTATTAACTTTCTTTTTGAGGCGATAACTGCTAAATGGTTTGCCTGTGCCTAGGCTCACTTCACATCCCCTAATCAATCTTTGGGGATTTTTTAAATCCACAGCAGCATAATATTCAGGATCAAGTTCCTTAAGTTTTTCCTGAATAGCGACAATACCTTCCTTTTGATATAAATCATTAAGTGATGCCCTGATTGAAGGATCTATGTCCGGTATATCGTCAAAACCTTCACAAATAGCATTAACAAACAGTCCCGAACCTCCCGTCATAATTAATATATCATGAGATTTAAACAAGTTTTCCATGAGTTCTAAAGCCTCCTTTTCAAACTTCCTTACATCATAGTCATCAAAAATAGACAGATTATTTACAAAATGATGTTTCACCTCTCTAAGCTCATCCTCACTAGGTTTAGCAGTCCCCAACTCCATCTCCCTGTAAAATTGTCTACTATCAGAAGAAACAATTTCTGTATCAATTTTTTTAGCTAAATTTATACATAAATTTGTTTTTCCTACCGCTGTAGGACCAACAATAACTAGTAGATATTTATCATTTTCCAAAGCCATCAAAAGATATTCATTCTATGAATTAATTGGTCCAAAATTAATAATTAATAGGTCATGGAAAATAAAAAGGTGCTAATAGTGGATGACAATAATCTCAACCGCAAGGTTTTTGAGAATATTATCGCCCATGATTATCTGTTTGAAACTGCCGAAAATGGCCAAGAAGCAATTGGCAAGATAAAAGAACAATATTACGACCTGATCCTAATGGACATCCAAATGCCTATAATGGACGGGATTACAGCTCTTAAAATAATAAAGGAAGAAAACTTAACCATTGCTCCAATAATTGCTATTTCTGCATTTTCCAATCAAAATGACAGGGAATACTTTCTTTCGGCAGGCTTTGATGAATTTATTGCTAAACCTGTAAAGCCCAAACACCTTCTAGAAAGTATTTATTATCAATTAAACAGCTCCGAGAAGCCTAAAAATGCAATTGAGGCAACTATTGAAATCCACGAAATCCTAGACTCCAAGGTATTTAGCCAACTCAAAAAATATAATTCAGATGAAAACATTAAAATGGTTTATGATGATTTCATAGAAGAGGCACAGGGAATAATTGATGAAATCGAAAAACTGGTGAAACAAAAGAGTTTTGCTGACATTGGTGAAAAACTTCATATATTAAAAGGGAATTCGGGGACCCTTGGTGCTAAAAAATTATTTATTGAAACAGGAAAGTTTGAACAAAAAATTAAAAATGCAAAGTTTGAAGATATCAAAGAAGATTATTTAACATTGCAAAAGCATTTTATAAACTTTAAGAACCACCTACGCCAACAAAATAATAAGGGATAAGAATGAGCGACAGTAAAAAAATATTGGTAGCAGAAGATAGTTCCGTTATCATCAATCTCACCAAAAATGTTTTGATGTTTGAAAATTATGAGATCAAAGCAGTCAAAAATGGCAAACAGGTATTGAGCGAATTGGAAAAAACAGATTTTGACTTGATCCTCATGGATATCAATATGCCTATCATGGATGGTATAGAATGCACTAAATCTATCAGGGAATTGCCAGACCCAAAAAAATCCCAAATTCCCATTATTGCTATAACGGGTAATTATAAAAACTACACCTTGGATGATTTCAAGCAAGCAGGATTGAACGATTACCTTCAAAAGCCGCTTGATTATGATCTACTCCTTGCCACGGTTAAAAAACAGCTTAATAAATCAACCTTATAATATTGACCAACAATGGCGATTAAGTATACGAAAAACAACTTAGATAAAATTGAGAGCCTTTTCGCAGAATCCGACTATATGTTAAGATACGAAAAGGGAAATTTCAAATCAGGTTACTGTATACTAAAGGACACCAAGGTGGTGATTATCAACAAGTATTACACCCTAGAAGGAAAGGTAAACACCTTGATAGACATTCTTAAAGAATTAAATTTTAACCCAAAGGAGTTTAAAAACAAAAAGAACCAAGACTTCTATATAGAACTCCAACAAACAGAACTTAAGCTTTGAATATCACTTTTTTAGGAACAGGCACTTCTCAAGGAGTCCCTGTAATTGGCTGCCAATGTGACGTATGCACTTCCCTTGATTTCAGGAACAAGCGGTTAAGAAGTTCAATCCATATTGAAATTGACCGAAAAAGCATTGTGATTGATACTGGACCAGACTTCCGGTCTCAAATGCTAAGAGAAGGCATCTCTCAACTTGATGCGGTTATTTATACACACGAGCATAAAGACCATACTGCAGGACTAGATGATATCCGTCCTTTTAATTTCATGCAAAAAAAGGACATGCCTATTTATGGTACTAGACCAGTCTTAGAACAAATAAAGAGAGAATTCTCTTATGTATTTTCGTCAAAAAAATACCCCGGAGTACCACAAGTAATCACTCATGAAATCCAAAACAAAGCTTTTGATGTACATGAGATCACCTTCACCCCCATAGAGGTTTTACATTATAAATTACCCGTATTTGGCTATAGGATAAAAGACTTCACCTATATTACAGATGCAAAATACATCTCTGAAAAAGAAATGAACAAAATAAGGGGAAGCAAGACCCTTGTTTTAAATGCGCTCCAGATTTCCGAACATATTTCACACCTTACCTTGGATGAGGCCTTGGAAATAATCGAAGAGATAAAACCAGAAAAAGCCTATTTGACACATATCAGCCACAAACTAGGCTGCCATCAGGAAATCCAACAACAGCTTCCTGACAATGTTTTCCTAGCTCATGATGGCTTGAAGATATCCCTTGACTAATGCATCTCAATTACCATTTCTTAAAATTTCTTTGCCCTGCTCTTGATAAAAAGCTTCGGGACTTAACCTTAATGGAGTGTTTCTCGCAAAACAAGGACGAAATGGTCTTGGGCTTTGCTGCAGAGGACTACTCACTATATATAAGAGCTAACCTATCCCCTAGTGTAACATGTCTTAGTTTTCCAGAAGACTATAAAAGAAGCAAAAAAAACAGTGTCGACCTTTTCCCCGACATCATTGGAGAAAAAGTAACAAAGGTTCATCCCTTAGCTTATGAAAGGGCAATGTTAATTAATTTCGAATCAGGCAAAGCATTACTATTCAAGCTGCACGGGAATAGAAGTAATATCATACTTTATAAAGACCCAACGCTACCCCCAAGCAGCGTATTCAGAAATGAATTAAAAGAAGACCAGGCCTTGCTCATCAAAGATTTGGAAAATCCACTTGACCTTAGTCATGAACATTTTATTCTTTTAGAGGGCAAAGCAGCCGCTTTTCTTCCAACATTGGGGAAGATACCCCGGGCATGGTTAAAATCAAAAGGATACATTACTGCGGGCATTGAGGAAAAATGGAAACTAATGCAAGAAGTCATGGATATGCTGGAAACTCCCCTTTTCAGCATCACAAAAGAAAACACCCAATACGCTCTCAGCTTATTGCCAGAAAATAATAGCATATTTTCCTCAATAGACCCAATAGAAGCCGCTAATGAATATTTTCGACATGCAGTGGTTTTCCAGGCATTTGACAGAGAAAAAAAACAAATCTCCAAAACCTTAGAGGATCAAAAAAAGAAAACAGCCTCTTATATAAAAAAAACACGCACAAAACTTCAAGACTTAGAAGGGAGTGCCTCTCCTAGCCAACTCGCGGATATAATAATGGCCAACCTTCATCAAATCCCCTTAGGGACAACTGAAGTAGAGCTATTTGACTTTTATCAAAACAAAAACATAACGGTTAAAATAAAAAAGGGAAGTAGCCCTCAGAAACAAGCTGAAAATCTTTACAGAAAATCAAAAAACAGAAAAATTGAGCTCGAGCAACTCCATAGTAATCTCTCAGAAAAAGAATTACTCTTTTTGGAATTAGAGGAACTACTTAACGAGTTAAATGAAATCCAAGATTTCAAATCCCTCAGGGACTTTGCAAAGAGCAATCAAATCAATCAAAAATCCCAAGAACAAAGTGTTAACCTCCCCTTCAAACGCTTAGAACTGGAGGGCTTCGAAGTATTAATAGGCAAATCTGCCAAAGCCAATGATCAAATGCTCAGATACTACAGTTGGAAAGACGATTTATGGCTACATGCCAAAGACGTTTCTGGCTCACATGTTATCATCAAATTTAAGTCAGGTCAAACCATTCCTAAATCGACTATTGAAAGGGCTGCAGAACTGGCCGCATTTTATTCCAAAAACAAAAATGAATCCCTTGCTCCCGTGATTTATACACCATGCAAATACGTAAGAAAAGTAAAAGGAAGTCCTGCAGGAGCCGTAATGGTAGACAAGGAAAAAGTAATTATGGTCAGTCCAAAAGGGCCATAAAAAAAGGGATCCATCATGAAGGATCCCTTTTTTTTCTAGTAATTTATTACCTATTCCACTACGTGGACCTTAAGCATATTAGTTCTTCCTTTATCTTTTAGAGGCATACTTGCAGTATTCACAATCAAGTCACCCTCAACCACATGGCCATCAGCTTTCAACCTGTCCTGAATCTCTTTGAAAGTTCCATCAGTAGAGGTTTGATCATCACTAAAATAATAAGCGTTCACACCCCAAACCAAACTCAGCTGAGTGATCAAGGTCTTATTCATGGTAAAGACAATATTCTCAGCAAAAGGTCTATGGGAAGCAATTCTAAAGGCAGTAAATCCAGAAGCTGTAATACCCACTATGGCTTTAGCCTTGACGTTTCTTGACAATCTTGAAGCCATTAGGATCAAGTTATTGCTCAAGAAAGTTTCATCGTTTTCAGGTATTTTATAAAGGTTGTGATAAACATCAGAATTATCTTCAACATGTTTGATCACGCTGGTCATCGCTTTTACAGCATGAACTGGATATGCACCAGAGGCAGTTTCAGCGGAAAGCATTACTGCATCGGCACCGTCAAGAACAGCATTCGCCACATCGTTTGTTTCAGCTCTTGTTGGGCGAGGGTTCTGGATCATACTTTCCAACATTTGAGTAGCAATGATCACTGGCTTACAAGCCAATTTACATTTCTCCACCAAACGTTTTTGCCATAAAGGCACCATTTCCATTGGCACCTCAACACCAAGATCACCACGGGCGACCATTAACCCATCTGTCAATTCGATGATTTCATCTATATTATCTAAGGCCTCAGGCTTTTCGATCTTTGCTACTATCTTACAAGATTTTCCAGCTTCATCAATTCTTTTCTTCAAATCTGCAATATCTTCAGCAGATCTAACAAAGGAAAGCGCGATCCAGTCAACTTCTTTTTCAAGTCCAAAAACCAAATCTTCTTTATCCTTTTCTGTTAAAGATGGAGCACTTACTTTGGTATTCGGCAAATTAATTCCTTTTCTTGACTTAAGGATACCGCCATGAACTACAGTACAGTCTACATTAATCCCTTCAGTCTTATTGACCAATAATTCCAAATTACCATCATCGATCAAAATTCTATCACCGGGATTAACATCTTGAGGTAGATTTTGATAAACCGTACTCACTAATGAAGAAGTACCTACTACTGGCTCACTTGTAATGGTGATTTTACCACCTTCCTTAATCTCAACACCATTATTTTCAACTTCACCCACCCTAATTTTTGGGCCTTGCAAATCCTGCAGGATACCGATATTAAGATTATTTTCTTTATTAATCTTTCTAATAAGATTAATTACCTCTGCATGGCCTTCATGATTACCATGAGAGAAGTTCAGTCTGAAAACATTAACGCCAGCATTTACTAATTCTTTTAGGGTTTGTTCGTTGTTGGAAGCTGGGCCAACAGTAGCCAGGATCTTTGTTTTCTTATTCACGTTGGGTACCTTCATTTCTTCTTATAATTGTTATTTAATAGGTTAATAGGTTCTCCTTTGATTTTATTTTCGAGACATCAAGTTTAACCACATTTTGAATAAACTTGCTGACTGACAATTTTTCTATACACCAATTTAAATTAGTCTCATGGGTAAAATCCTGTAGGAGCAGGAAGTAATCCATAATTTTCAATTCGGGCACAAGATACAGCGTTTGTCCCGAATCTGAAAAAGAACGGTTCTTTAATAACTGAATAAAACCATGTTCTTTTTCCAAAATAAATTGAGAGATCACCAAATTGGGTTGATTGATGAACTCCAATTGGTAATCTTTTGATTTTATCAACTTAATATCCAAAGAACTATTGATGGCCCATGCCATCTTATAGTCTTTTAGAGGTGCTACCAGCCCTAAAAGTTCAAAATCAAAATCATGTTCTACTTGGAGTTTTGTTTTCCTCATGAAGGAAGAATTTTAAAAGAACAAAATTAAAAATATTCTCTCAACTTCAATGTTTCCACGGAATATCTTAAATTTAGTTATCAGTTTTTTTTGACATTAATGTTTTAAATATATTTCTTTGCGGAGTGTTTTAACTAAACTAATCACAAAATGTCTGAAATTGCACAAAAAGTAAAAGCCATTATCGTGGATAAGTTAGGCGTAGAAGAATCTGAAGTAACTCCTGAAGCTAGCTTCACTAACGATCTTGGCGCTGACTCTCTTGATACGGTAGAACTTATCATGGAATTCGAAAAAGAATTCAACATTTCTATTCCAGACGACCAAGCTGAGCAAATCGGTACAGTAGGTCAGGCTGTAAGCTACCTGGAAGCTAACGTAAAATAATCTAACCTTTCAAAATTCATTTATGAATTTAAAAAGAGTTGTAGTAACAGGTTTAGGTGCCCTTACACCACTAGGCAATACCGTTCCAGAATACTGGAAGGGGCTGTCTAATGGTGTAAGCGGTGCTGCACCTATTACTAAATTCGATGCATCCTTATTTAAGACGCAATTTGCCTGCGAGGTAAAAAACCTCGACATAGAGCAATTTATAGATAGAAAAGAAGCCCGTAAGATGGACCCTTTTACTCAGTATGCGGTGATTTCCGCAGAAGAGGCCATGAAGGATTCCGGGCTTGACCTCGAAAAGATCGACCTTTCCAAGGCCGGTGTTATTTGGGGTTCTGGTATTGGCGGGCTAAAAACCTTTCAGGATGAAGTAGCCAGTTTTGCTACTGGTGATGGAACGCCACGTTTCAACCCTTTCTTTATTCCCAAAATGATCGCTGACATCAGCGCAGGCTTTATCTCCATGAAATATGGTCTACAAGGACCTAATTTCGTTACAGTTTCAGCTTGTGCTTCAGGCACTAATGCCCTGATTGACGCTTTCAACTATATCCGTTTGGGTAAAGCAAATGTTTTTGTAACTGGTGGCTCCGAGGCTGCTGTCACAGAAGCAGGCGTTGGGGGATTCAATGCCCTTAAAGCATTGTCTCAAAGAAATGATTCTCCAGAAACTGCTTCAAGACCTTTTGACAAAGACCGTGATGGATTTGTATTAGGAGAAGGAGCTGGTGCTATTATCCTTGAAGAATATGAGCATGCAAAAGCCAGAGGTGCCAAAATCTACGCCGAAATGGTCGGTGGTGGCATGACAGCTGATGCTCACCATATTACTGCCCCACACCCAGAAGGTGTTGGTGCTGGCAATGTGATGAAATTTGCTCTGGAAGATGCAGGTATGAAGCCAGAAGATATTGATTACATCAATGTCCACGGTACTTCAACACCACTGGGGGATGTAAGTGAAACCAAAGCTATTCAAAGAATTTTTGGTGAACATGCTTACAAGCTTAACATAAGTAGTACTAAGTCTATGACCGGCCACCTTCTTGGTGCAGCAGGTGCTATAGAGGCCATTGCATCCATAATGGCTATCAACCACGACTTGGTTCCTCCTACCATCAACCACTTCACTGATGATGAAGCTTTCGACGCCAAGTTAAATTTGACTTTTAACAAAGCTCAGAAAAGAGAAGTAAATGTAGCCTTGAGTAATACTTTTGGATTTGGTGGGCACAATGCTTCCATCATTTTCAAAAAAATAACTGAGTAATCTGCCTTGAAAATATTTCGCAAACTCAGATTTCAAGAACTACTTTACAATAATAAAGATAAAAGGCTTGCTGCTGCTATTAAATTAATAGTGGGCAGCAAGCCTTTAAATTTATCTCTGTATAAACTGGCCCTTAAACATTCTTCTGCAGCAGCAGAAATAAAACAAGGGATCAAAGCCTCCAATGAACGCCTTGAATTTTTGGGAGACGCAATCTTGGGTGCCATAGTAGCCGAACACCTATTCATCAAATTCCCATTCAGGGATGAAGGTTTCTTGACCGAAACCCGTTCCAGAATAGTCAATAGAGAATCGCTTAATCAAGTAGGTAAAAAAATTGGCCTTCCCAATATTGTAGACACTGATCTCACAGGCAAAGGCTTTTATACCCATAAATCCATTTACGGAGATACATTGGAAGCATTGGTCGGTGCTGTATACCTGGACAGAGGATATAGTTTTTGCAAGCGTTTCATCCTTACTAGGATAATCACACCTCATTTTGATATTGAAAATATCATCTCCACAACTACCAATTTCAAAAGCAAGATCATCGAATGGTCCCAAAAGGAAAGCAAGGAAATTGAGTTTTCTTTAATTTCCGTTACTGGAAGCCAGCGCTACAAAGAATTTTTAGTAGAACTAAAGATTGAACAGGAAAGCTTCTCTGAAGGAAAAGGAGCCACCAAAAAGAAAGCAGAGCAAGAAGCTGCAAAAAATGCCTGTGAAAAACTGAATCTGGCTATTTAGAATCCTATATTTGCCCTTTGTGTGTTTTAATTATAATTCCTAGGAATAAAATTCTTTCGGGGATAAAACCTGCCTACTAAAACGATAATTAAGGGGCCGAACAAATTTACTTATGTCTGTATTGAAAATCGGAGGTGCCACTGTTAACCAGACTCCTTTGGACTGGAAGGGCAACTTATCAAACATTCTAGATGCCATTAAAGAAGCTAAAGCACAAGGCATTGAATTACTTTGCTTTCCAGAGCTGTCCATTACTGGCTATGGCAGTGAAGATCTGTTCTTAAGTAAATGGTACCCAGAAAAAGCCCTGAATCAATTAAAATCACTTTTGGACCATTGTGATGAAATTACTGTATGCATAGGGCTTCCCATCAGAATTGACGATGCCCTCTATAATTGCACTGCGGTAATTGAAAATAAAAAAGTCAAAGGGATCATGGCCAAGCAATTCTTGGCTATTGATGGAGTCCATTATGAATATAGATGGTTCACTCCTTGGACAGCTGGAAAAATCATCAACTTTGATTTTTTTGGAGAAGATGTGCCATTTGGGGATATCATCTTTGACAAGAAGGCCTTTAGCTATGGTTTTGAAATATGTGAAGATGCTTGGCGAGGAGCAAAAAGACCTGGTCACCGACTAAAAGACAGAAATGTAGATCTTATCTTTAACCCAAGTGCCAGTCATTTTGCCATGGGTAAGAGTGAGCACAGGGAAGAGTTGGTGAAAGAAAGTTCTATAGCGCTAAATGCCACCTATTTTTATATCAACTTGCTAGGAAATGAGGCTGGAAGAATGATTTTCGACGGGGAGATTTTACTTGCGCAAAACGGTAATTTATATGTAAAAAACGAACTTCTCTCCTTTAAAGCTTTTCAGATAAAATCATTTGATCTAGATCGAAACGCTAAGCCAAAAGCAGCCATCGAGTCAAGCTTTGACAAAAACATTGAATTCACCCAAGCCGTGACCTTGGCCCTTTTCGATTATATGAGAAAAAGCTGGAGCAAAGGTTTCGTGCTTTCCCTAAGTGGTGGAGCAGACTCCTCCTCCATAGCTGTTCTGGTTGCTGAAATGGTACGAAGAGGAGTATTTGAACTTGGAAAAGAAGGTTTTTTAAAAAGAGCCCGTCTAGACTTTCAAATTATCTCAGACGAACCTATAAAAGAAATCACAGGAAAACTGCTAACAACTGCTTATCAAGGTTCTGATAATTCCTCATTTGACACCTTACAAAGCGCCCAATACCTAGCAGAAAGCATTGGAGCTACATTCCATAACTGGAAAATTTCTTCTGAAGTAAGCTCCTATACCGAAAAAATTGAAACAGCCATAGGCAGAGAACTTACATGGGAAAGTGATGATATCACACTTCAAAATATTCAAGCACGGGTCAGGGCCCCTATCATCTGGATGCTGGCCAATTTAAACAATGCCCTGCTCCTGGCCACTTCTAATAGAAGTGAAGGCGATGTTGGCTATGCCACCATGGACGGGGACACTAGTGGTAGTATTTCACCAATTGCAGCAGTTGACAAATATTTTCTTCTACAGTGGTTAGGGTGGGCTGAGAAGTCACTTGGCTATAAAGGATTGGAAAAAGTCAACTCCCTCCAACCAACGGCTGAGCTCAGACCGCAAGAAAGGCATCAAACCGATGAAAATGACCTAATGCCTTATTCAGTCATTGTTCAAATAGAAAGATTGGGCATTTTGGAAAGAAGATCACCTGTGGACATATTCCATATCTTAAAACACGAACTGGATATAGATGCTGTCCAATTAAAAAACTACATTCAAAAGTTTTTTAGACTTTGGTCAAGAAACCAATGGAAGAGAGAAAGGTTAGCCCCCTCTTTTCATTTGGATGATTTTAATGTGGACCCCAAAACATGGTGTAGATTCCCGATCTTATCCGGAGGATACAGAGAAGAATTGATGGAATTGGAACAAATAGATGAATAATAAAATTATCTTAGCAAAAACTTACTAAACCAATGATCAGCTTAGTTTTAGATTATATAGTCTGGAGCCCAAATCCAGCAGTTTTTCCAGGTTTTGAAAGGA
This sequence comes from Echinicola salinicaeni, assembly GCF_014280965.1. Taxonomy (GTDB): domain Bacteria; phylum Bacteroidota; class Bacteroidia; order Cytophagales; family Cyclobacteriaceae; genus Echinicola; species Echinicola salinicaeni. Next base: position 145,979 of record NZ_JACODZ010000004.1, on the reverse strand, counting down.
TCAGATGGTACAGCCTTCTTTTTGCCTTGGGCTTTATCATTTCCCAGCAAATCATGATTCATATCTTCAAAAAAGAAGGTCATGATGAAAGGTTGGTAGATAAATTAACTATCTATATGGTTTTGGCTACCATTATTGGGGCAAGGCTCGGACACGTTTTGTTTTACGAACCAGAAAAATACCTCAGCAATCCTATTGAAATCCTAAAAGTATGGGAAGGAGGACTGGCCAGCCATGGAGCCGCTTTTGCCATCTTATTTTCTCTCTGGTTATATGTAAAAAAGACGCCTTCCCAAAGTTATTTATGGGTAGTAGATCGAATCGTCATTGTAGTAGCTATGACAGGTGCTATGATCAGGTTTGGCAACCTAATGAATTCTGAAATCGGAGGAAAACCAACCGGTACGGATACTGGCATCGTATATGCAAGACAAGTAGAAGAAATTCTTGAAACATTGAATGTTCCCGTTGAAAATGTTGATGCCTATAAACCAGAAGGTAGAAGTAATGAATTAAAAGGTAATGGCATAGTTCCGCTAAATATTGATATCACTATACAAAAAGGCAACTATAAGGAAGATGATCTAAAAAACACCCTTGAAAGTGATATTAAATATGTACTGACCAAATTCAATAGTTCAAAAAAGTATTTAGCCGAACCGGAAAATACACCCTTAAATTATGAATTGGTAGATAATGGACAAAGTTACCTGGCCACTGTAAAGACATTTGGACTGGCCAAACACCCCACACAAATTTATGAATCCATCTCCTACCTGATTATCTTCCTTATCTTATTTACTCTCTGGAATAAATACAAGGAGCGTTTACCAGATGGTTTATTGCTGGGTTTATTCTTGATTTCGGTATTTGGAATGCGCTTTATCTGGGAATTCTTCAAAGAAAACCAAGTCGAATTTGAAGATAACTTAAGCCTGAACATGGGACAATCACTAAGTATTCCATTGGTTATAGCAGGAATAATACTGGTAGTAAGAGCGCTGAAGGTAGGCAATAAGAGCATTCAAGACTAAGGGACGGGGTCATGCCCGTGCCCTCCCCAAGGGTGGCAACGCGCGATTCTTTTGATTCCCATCCAACCACCTTTGAATATTCCATGCTTCATAATAGCCTCTTTCATATATTGGCTACAAGTAGGGGTATACCTACAAGCACTTGGAAATAACGGGGAAATCAGGTATTGATAGAACAGTACCGGAAAAACTGCTATCTTTCTTAAAAGAGTTTTCAATGTATTTTATATTTTACTCTTAAAGATAATTACTTAAAACAAAGTTCCCTCAGTGAAACATTTAAAGGATCTGATATTGAACATGCAATTAAATCACTACAAAGCACTAGTGCTTTCAGTCTTTATTGTATTGTTCGCTGGGACCAAAGTTTTTGCACAAGACTCCATTCCTGCAGTCCAAGATAGCCTTTCCTCTCAAGAAATCCCTGAAAAAGTCACTATCAACAATATTTTTATCATCGGCAATGAGAAAACCAGAAAAAACATCATCTTACGCGAAATGCATGTCAGCAAAGGCGAGACCTATGACTGGGAAGACTTTGTGGGTATCCTCTCTTCAGACCAAAAGAAAATCTATAACCTTCAATTATTCACTTCGGTAGAAATCACACCATTATTTGTAGGTGATGAAGAAGTAGAATTATTGATTTCTGTAAAGGAAAGATGGTACATCATTCCAAGTATTATTTTTGAATTGGCTGACAGGAACTTTTCAGAGTGGTGGATTAACCAAAATCGCGATTTTTCACGGGTAATATACGGACTAAAATTAAACCACAATAATGTCGGAGGAAGAAATGAAAAGCTCAGGATAATGGGCAAATTGGGATTTACCCAAGCATTTGACCTTACCTATAGTATCCCCTATATTGACAGGGAGCAACTTCATGGCCTGGCAGCTAGGTTTACTTATAATACCAATAAAACCATCGCTATACGATCATCCCAAAATAAACAGGTATTCTATTCTAATGAAGATGAGGAAATCCTTAGAAAAAGAATGAATGCGATTTTGCAATACACTTACAGAGGTAGTTTCTATAATTTTCATTATTTAACACTGGGCTTCAACAATACCAGGGTCCATGAAGAAGTACTTGAAAAAAATCCAAACTACTTTTTGAACGACGATACTCGGCAGAAGTTCTTCTATGCTTCCTATTCATTTCGTCATGACAAGAGGGATAATATCGCCTATGCCACAGATGGGGAATTATTAAGTATTGAACTAAGTAGATATGGACTTTTCAGCAGCGATGATGTAAATGAAACCGAGATCTCACTTACTGCCAGCAGATACTTTAGGTTTGATGATAAAATGCATTTTGTCACTGGAATATCTGCTTCCAGCTTTTTAGGGACAAGACAGCCCTATACACTCGTACGAGGAATTGGCTATGATCCCAATTTCATCAGGGGATATGAGATCAATGTAATAGAGGGCCAGCAATTACTAATACATAAAAACAGTTTCCGGTATAAGCTTTTTGATATAGAATTCGATACTTCTAAATTAATCCCCATAGAAGAATTTTCTACGTTCCCCGTAAAAGCTTATATAAGTGCCAATTTTGACCATGGCTATGTTAATGACAGAAATAGGCTGCCAGAAAATAGTGCTCTGACCAATAAATATTTATTTGGTTATGGTCTTGGTATTGACCTCATCACCTTCTATGACCAAGTATTTCGCTTTGAATACTCCATTAACAACCAAGGTGTAGGCAGCTTTTTCATCAATATTAAGGCACCATTATAAAACATTGACTTTCAAGGAGATTTATCCTAACTTTAGTCCTCATATTTTTCATTTGACTTTTTGCTGTATGATAAAATTACAATGTCCACTTTTTTGGGCAATGTTTCTGACAGCTACCTTTTCTTTTGCACAAAACGGTTCAGAAACATCCCCTAAAGGAGCACGAAGTGTTGGTATGGCCAATGCAAATACTAGTCTAATCGACCCATGGAGTATTTTCAACAATATAGGTGCCATGGGGCAAATGGATAATAATGCCATCTTCTGTGCTTATGATCATCGTCTAGGTATAAATGAGCTTACCACTCTAGCTGCTGGAGCAACCCTTATCAGTCAATATGGTGTTGTCGGCCTAAGCCTTTCCAGCTATGGAGGAGAGCTATTTAACCAAAAATCTTTGGGCCTTGGTTTTTCCCACCAAATTGACAAAAACAGCTTTGGACTGAAAATCAACTACCTACAAACCAATATAGAAGGTTATGGAAAAAGAGGCGTTCCAATCATTGAGTTTGGAGGCTTAAGTCAAATTATACCCGAATTAAGTTTTGGTTTACACGTTTTCAATATTGCAAGAGCCAAACTCAGCCCTCATTCCAATGATTACTTACCCACAGTCATAAAATCAGGAATATGTTTTAAACCTACAGAAAACTTAAAAGTAAACATAGAAGCTGAAAAAGATATTTTATTAAAACCTGTGGCAAAAATTGGTATTGAATACGGGTTCACAAAAAGATTTTGGGCCAGATGTGGTCATCAATCCAACCCCTCTAATTTGCATTTCGGAATCGGCTTTAAACCAAAAAACTTTAGTATCGACTATGCAGTGGCCCAAAACAACCAACTGGGCTTTACCCATCATTTTTCCTTCAACTATTTCATTAAGAAGCCATGAGCTTTCATAAAGAGATATGGATCACTCTACTTTTTAGTATCCTAATAGTCAATTGCTCTATAGGTCAATCCAATGAAGGTTTTGATGTAGAGGCATTTGCGGAAGAGCTTTTTGCTACGCAGGATGAGGACCTGAATTATGAAGCACTCTATGAAAACTTGCTCCAGATATACTTGAATCCTTTAGATCTAAATCAATGTACAGCCGATGAATTGCAATCCCTCTATATTTTAAGTCCATTACAAATACAAAGCTTTATGAATCATCGAAACACATTCGGTAAATTATTCTCAATATATGAATTACAGGCCATTCCTAATTTCAATATTTCAGTTATCAAAAAGCTAATGCCTTTTGTGAGCATAAACCCCAATACCAACAAAAAAAACGCAAAATTACCCAAGAGAATTATCTCTGAAAAAACAGCTTATCTCATCTACAGGTTAAAAACCAATCTGGAAACCCGAAAGGGGTTTACAGCTCCTGACACACTGGCAAACGGTCGGCTAACAAGTCGCTATTTAGGAAGCCCTGAAAGTCAGTATATCAGATTCAGATCACAACATAGCAAAGACTTTAGCTTCGGATTTACTTTGGATAAAGATGCAGGGGAAACTTTTGAATGGAACCCTAAGACCTATCAATATGGATTTAATTTTTTCAGCTACCACTTAAGCTTATACAACAAAGGAAATTGGAAAACTATTACCTTTGGAGACTATCAGGCCCAGTTTGGACAAGGTTTAGTGTTTGGAGCAGGATTTTCAGTAGGGAAAGGTGCTGAAACCATCACGACCACCAGAAGAAGTTCCACAGGGATCAAGCCCTTTACATCAGCGATAGAGAACGGTTATTTTAGAGGAATAAGTGCTACTTACGCTAAAGGAAATTTTGAAGGGACCATCATTTTATCCCATGTGCACAGAGACGCTTCAGTAGAATGGCCGGACAGCACCAATGAAAGCAGTCGATATATCAGATCACTTCCAGAAAGTGGTTACCATAGAACTCTAACTGAAACCGCCCAAAAAGCAAGTGCCTGGGAACAAAATATTGGAGGAAACCTTACCTATTTCTCACAAAACAAAAATTTACAAATTGGAATCAATTCACTGGTCACAAATTTCAAACACCCCTATTTAAGGCAAAGGCAAATTTATAATGCTTTTGAATTTAGGGGACAAACCAACCATATACATAGCACCTACTTTTCCTTCAACCATCAAAATTACTTTTTCTTTGGTGAAGGAGCCATTTCAAAAAGTTCCGGTAAGGCATTTGTTTTTGGGGTAATGAGTAGTCTAAGCAAGCACTTTGACTTTGTTTTTCATATCAGAGATTTTGATAGAAATTTCCACAGCTTCTATGGAAATGCATTCAGCGAAAGCTCTCGCCCCATCAATGAAAAAGGAATTTATCTTGGGCTCAACTACCAAGCCAACAGAAAATGGAAATGGAGTGTCTATATAGACCAGTTTAAATTCCCTTGGCTTAAATATAGAAGCTATTCGACTTCATCAGGTTATGAATGGTTACAACGCATCACCTATTCAAACAAGAAAAAATTAACTCTTTATTTTCAAATAAGAGAGGAAGAGAAAGATCGAAATATCACTGCAAACCTCAATGACCAACCCGCATACCAAGTTTCAACAGGAAAAAAGAGAAACTATACCTTAAACTTAGATCAAAACATCAGTAAAAATTATTCAACTCGTACGCGGATTCAATGGAGTTCCTTTGATTATAACCAGAAAAGGACCAGCGGATACGCCATTGCCCAAGATTTCAACGCTGCCTTTGGAAAATGGAAATGGAGCGGACGAATAGCCTTTTTTGACACTGAAGATTATGACAATAGACAGTATATCTATGAGAAGAATGTGCTTTGGGCATTCTCAATCCCCAGTTACTATGGACAAGGAATGAGGTATTATTTACTTAGTCAATTTAAAGCCTCCAGAAAACTAAACATTTGGCTAAGGTGGAGCAGGTCTATTTATACAGACCGTGAATCCATTGGATCAGGCCTTCAAGAAGTGAAAGGTAATACCCTTAGTGATATCACCTTTCAGGTCAGATACCAATTTAATAAATAAGATAATTATTAAACAGCCTATTTTTCTTTCAAAATATCCCTTATTTCTGTCAACAACACTTCTTCTTTGCTTGGAGCAGGTGGCGGTGTCGGCTTTGCTTCTTCTTTCTTTTTCAAATTATTCATGGTTCTGATAGCCATAAAAATAACAAAAGCAATAATCAAAAAGTCTATTACCATCTGTATGAAATTCCCATACTTGATGGCCACAGCAGCAGTTTCAACGCCTTCGGAAGTGACCGTGGCCTCTTTCAATACATACATTAATTCCTTGAAGTTCACACCACCAATCGCCAAACCTATTGGGGGCATAATAATATCATTAACCAGTGAAGAAACTATTTTACCGAAAGCTCCTCCTATGATAACAGCCACTGCCAGATCAACGACATTGCCTTTCAGGGCAAACTTCTTAAACTCTTGTAAAAAACCCATATTAAATTAATAATTAACAGTTTAAACACAATTTCCAACTAAAAATCAAATAATAAATTACGAATAAATATTAATGCTGCAACATATCAAGCAAAATAATTCATATAAGATGATCCTGCTTATTTGTAGGCTTCTACCCATACCCTTATTAAATTTGTAACCATAAAAACATGAAATTCTTATCGCTATAATATGAATATACCAACCCCTCCAAAAGCTGCAATAAAACCACACAAAATCAGCTTTCATGAGCACACAAGAATTGATCCTTACTATTGGATGAATGATCGAAATAATCCTGATGTAATCAATTATTTAAATCAGGAAAATGATTTTCTTAAAGCATCCCTTGCTCATACAGAAGACCTACAAAAAGAATTGTTTGAGGAAATGAAGGGTCGCATAAAAGAGGATGATGAGAGTGTTCCCTATTTCAAAGATGGTTTCTACTATTACACCAAGTATATAACTGGAGGTGAATACCCAATTTTTTGTAGGAAAGCACAAAGTCTAGAAGGCGAAGAAAAAATTATTCTAGATGTAAATAAGTTGGCTGAAAATCAAGAATACTTCAACGTTAATAGCTTGGGCATCTCCACCAATCAGCAGTTATTGGCTTTTTCTCAGGATAATATTGGAAGAAGGATTTATACCATAAAATTTAAAGACCTTAATTCAGGAGCAATACTTTCAGACGAAATCAGTAATGTAACAGGAAATCTGGCCTGGGCAAATGACAATCAAACCATCTTCTATTCAAAACAAGATCCCAATACCTTAAGATCTTTCCAAATCTTCAAACATAAAATCGGAACAAGTCAGGATAAGGACGAATTAATATTTGAAGAAAAAGATGACACCTTTACCTGTCACATCAGCAAATCCAAATCAAAACAATATCTATTCATTTGCAGTGAAAGTACCGTTTCTACTGAAATTAGATTTTTAAATGCAGATGAACCGAATGGTAAAATTCAGTTGATCCAAGATAGAGAACGAGACCTAGAATATCATGCGGACCATTTTGGTGAAGACTTTCTAATCATGACAAACCATGATAAAGCCAGCAACTTCAAACTGGTAAAAGCTCCCGTATTAAGCCCTAGAAAAGAAAACTGGGAAGACGTTATTCCTCACAGAGAGGATGTTTTACTTGAGGGCTTCGAAGTTTTTGAAGATTACCTGGTACTAGAAGAAAGATTTAATGGACTTACTAGGATCCAGGTAAATCCTTGGAACGGCAACAAGCCTCACTATATTGAGTTTGCTGAGCCTACCTATTCTGCGTGGACAAGCTATAATCCCGAGTTTTCGACCAAACTACTCAGACTTGGCTATAACTCCCTTACCACTCCTTCTTCCACTTACGATTATAATATGGAAACAGGAGAACAGACATTATTGAAAAGGCAGGAAATAATAGGAGGATATAATCCCGAGCATTACCAGTCCGAAAGGTTATGGGCAAAAGCCGAGGATGACACAATGATCCCTATTTCTTTGGTGTATAAAAAGTCTAGCTTCAAAAAAGACGGAAGCAGCCCTTTGCTTCAATACGCCTATGGCTCTTATGGTTATAGCACAGATGCTCTTTTCAGTTCCAATAGACTTTCCTTATTGAATAGAGGTTTTGTATTTGCAATAGCCCATATCAGAGGGGGGCAAGAAATGGGACGTTATTGGTACGAAGATGGAAAAATGCTACAGAAGAAAAACACCTTTACTGATTTCATCTGTTGTTCAGAGTATTTAATTAGTCAAAAATACACCCATCCTGATAAACTGTTCGCTATGGGCGGAAGTGCTGGAGGGCTTTTAATGGGCGCAGTAATCAATATAAAGCCTGAATTGTACAAAGGGGTAATTGCTGCAGTGCCATTTGTGGATGTAGTTACCACCATGCTTGATGAAAGTATTCCGCTTACCACAGGGGAATTTGATGAATGGGGAAATCCGAAGGAAAAGGAATATTACGATTATATGCTATCCTACTCCCCATATGACAATATTGAGAAAAAAGACTATCCTAATTTATTGGTTACTTCCGGACTGCATGACAGTCAGGTCCAATATTGGGAACCTACTAAATGGGTCGCCAAATTAAGAACAGAAAAGACCAATAACAATCTCCTACTGCTATATACAAATATGGAAGCTGGCCATGGAGGTGCTTCAGGTCGTTTTCAGTCGTTGAAAGAAACGGCATTGGAATACGCCTTTATTCTTGATTTGGCTAAAAACTAAAAAAGTATTAAAAAGGAGGTGGAATTTAATTAGCCTTCCTCCTTTTTATAATTTCACTTTTCCCATTTCTCTTGATATTCCAGAAACTTGTTAGGCATTTTCAGCTATTAGAAGGCATTAGATGCTCTCTAATTCATTTGAGGCTATAATGAATAAATCATCGGTGATATAAAATTGATGTAATATTTTTTTCTTACTCATTTCTCTTTTTATAACAGACAATTACTTTTTTATCTAATTCATTTTTTTAAGTTTAAAATACATTTTTTATAATTTAAAATTTAATTAGATTTACTATAATAACAGTTGGTTTAACCAACTATATGCCACCTCCCTATATAAACCAAAGGAATATAATCCAATAATTGATATAGCAAGAAGCTAAGCAAAATCAGAAATCTAATTGTAATTCAAAAATTACACACACTGCTTATCTTACTTGGAAATATTCGTTGAATAAAAGAAACGCCCTAATCCAAATTAAATGAAGTGGAAAACCATGTGAATTCTGCATATTTCAGTGCTGAATTAGCACGTCTTGGAAGAAAACTAAAAACTATGATGAATAGTCATTTGTTTATCAGCAAAATCCGTTGTAGCACAGTTTTACTTCCCAATTGGACTGATCAATCAGATTTTATCATCGATGACCATGTCGATGTTTGGCGGCTTCCTATAGACAAAATAAAGACAAAGGTTAAGAGCTTTCTTAAATTCCTTAGTCCACAGGAAACCAAAGTGATGAACAAGCTCAAAAAGGAAAGTGAAAAGATGCACTACATACTTGGAAAAGGGTTCCTCAAAGTACTTACGTCCAAATATTTGGATTGTGCTCCTATGGACATTGAAATCGAACTTGGGATGAATGACAAGCCCTATATAAAGGATGTCAGTGAATTCAACTTCAATATTTCCTATGCTCAAAACTGGGTTGTTTTCGGTTTCTGTAATGAAGAGGTTGGAGTGGATATTGAATACGTAGACAAAAAATTAAATTTTTTCCCTTTAATTGATGAATGGTTCACTCAGCCGGAAGCCCACTTTATAGAAAGGGCCTATTCACCAAGGCATGAATTTTATAAATTATGGACCCGAAAAGAATCCCTCCTGAAAGCCACTTCTTTAGGAACAGTGGAAGACCTGCAAATGATAAATTGCCTAGATGGCATACAGTATATACCCTATGAAGTAGGCAGAGGCTTTTCAGACTGGAAAATCAAAAGTCTTTTGATGGATGAGTTCTACTTACTAAGCATCTCATTTCCTGTCCACCTTAGAAAAATAAGATTCTTTGAAATTCATTAATCCCAAGCAATAAAAAAGATCACAGCCTATCCATACCCCTATCGGAAATAACTCAAATCAATAGAAGATCAGTACTATCTAAGACTAAAACATATTTCGGGATAAACTTAGCGGTCAGCATCAATCGTCTGAGAAAAGAACTGTATTATTTTGGGTAGAGCAGCAATGTGGACACACACTGACCTCGTCAAATTTTCTTTCGGCACTTCTCAATGCCTCCTTATAATTATTAAAAGGCCCCAAGTAGGTCAGACTATCCATACTAGGCATTTTAGCACAACCTTGAACATGGACTTCATGTCCCTCGTCGTTAGGTAAAAAGTTCGTTAGATAAAAGAATACCATTGTTGTTGATGTTTAGAAGATTTAAAAGTAAAATTAAGTGATCCGACAATATGAAAAAATACCCCATCTAGGGTATTTTTATCATAAAACCACTGATTTTTGTAATTCAAACACTTCTAATTGGTATCCAAAAAAAAATAAAAGAACCGCAAAATAATTTCGCGGTTCTTTATATTGACTATTAAATCATCAACTTATTGGAGATCCTGGAGCCGTTGAATCATGTGGAACCATTAATTTCAAACTTCCATCCTTATCTTCTGCCATTAAAATCATTCCTTCTGAATCAACTCCCATCATTTTTCGTGGAGCTAGATTGATCAACATGGTCACTTGCTTTCCTATCAGTTCCTCAGGCGTAAAATGTTCAGCAATGCCACTTAGCACTGTACGTTTCTCTATCCCTGCATCTACTGTTAACTTAAGTAACTTTTTGGACTTCTTAATTTTCTCTGCTTCAAGGATAGTGACCACCCTCAAATCCTGTTTTAAGAAATCATCAAAAACGATAGTATCTTTCACTGAAGGAACTGTTGCGTTAGCCGCTTCATTTTGCTTTTTAGCTTCCATTAACTTTTGAACTTGTGCTGCTACAATATCATCCTCTATTTTCTCAAAGAGTAATTCAGCCTTTCCTATTCCCTCACCACCTTTAAGAAGGTTTCCTGAACCGGCATCCGACCAATTCAAGTCTTTTATCCCCAATATACCGTTAAGTTTTTCCGCCGTAAATGGCAAAAACGGCTGTGATACAATGGCCAAATTACTAGCAATGTTCAAGGCGATATTAAGAATAGTAGCCGTTCTTTCCTTGTCCTGCTTAATGGTCTTCCAAGGCTCCGTATCCGCTAAATACTTATTACCCAATCTGGCAAAGTCCATCACTAGACTCAGTGCTTCTCTAAACCTATATTTTTCAATAGAAGAAGCTATTTTATCAGGGAAGCTTTCCAATGCTGTCAAGACTTCTTTATCATATTCGGAAAGCTCGGCTCTTTGAGGAACAACTCCATCAAAGTATTTATGTGTAAGGACTACTGCCCTATTCACAAAATTCCCGAATATGGCAACCAACTCTGAGTTATTCCTACTTTGAAAATCTTTCCAAGTAAAATCATTATCCTTTGTTTCTGGAGCATTAGCTGTTAACACGTAGCGTAAAACGTCTTGTTTACCAGGAAAGTCTTTTAAGTACTCATGTAACCAAACCGCCCAGTTTCGTGAAGTGGATATTTTATCTCCCTCCAAGTTCAAAAACTCGTTGGCTGGTACATTATCCGGCAAAACATATTCACCATGTGTTTTAAGAATAGCTGGAAAAATAATGCAATGGAACACAATATTATCCTTGCCTATGAAATTTACCAACTTAGTATTTTCATCTTTCCAATATGGTTCCCAATCAACACCTTTTGCTGCTGCCCATTCCTTAGTAGAAGAAATATACCCAATAGGGGCATCAAACCAAACATACAACACTTTACCTTCAGCACCTTCAATTGGAACGGGAATACCCCAGTCCATATCTCTGGTCATTGATCTTGCCTGCAACCCATCACCAGTTTCCAACCAAGACCGACACTGGCCCAACACATTGTTTTTCCAATCTTCTTTGTGTTCAACCAATATCCAGTTTTTCAAAAAGTCCGTGTACTTGGCCAAGTCCAAAAACCAATGTTTAGTTTCCTTAAGAACAGGGCTGTTTCCACTTAATTTTGATTTTGGATTGATCAGGTCTGTAGGATTTAATGAAGTCCCACATTTTTCACACTGGTCTCCATAGGCATTTTCATAACCACACTTAGGACAAGTCCCTTCTATATATCGGTCAGCCAGAAATTGCCCAGCCTCTTCATCATAGTATTGTTCAGTAGACTGCTCTAAGAATTCTCCCTTTTCATATAAATCGGTAAAAAATTCTGAAGCTGTTTCATGATGAATGGGAGCACTAGTTCTAGAATAATGGTCAAAACTTATCCCAAATTCCTCAAAACTCCCTTTCATGATCCCATGGTATCTATCCACAATATCCTGAGGAGAAACACCTTCTTTTTTAGCTTTTATGGTAATTGCTACACCATGTTCATCCGAACCACAAATATAGGCAACATCTTTGCCCATAGAACGGAGATAACGTACATAAATATCTGAAGGGATATAACACCCTGCCAAATGGCCTATATGTAAAGGACCATTAGCATATGGTAATGCTGATGTTACGGTATATCTTTTAAAATCTTTTTTGCTCATAGGCTGCAAAGATAGGGAAATTTGATTTTTTAAGCGGATAATATAGGCATCGATTTCAGTTACTTGAAATCATAAGCTCCTACATCATTTGATCATTCTATACTCAGGTCAATGATCTTGTTGCTTTGATTTTCTTTGGGGATTTATGAGAATCAAAAATCTGTGTTTTTATACTCACCAATAAGGTGATACAAGTACCCATTACTGCAATCAGGACAAAAGACACCTTCAGATCAAACAGTTCAGCGACAAAACCAATCAAAGGCGGCCCCAATAAAAACCCAAAAAAGGAAATGGTAGACACTAAAGCCAAGGCAATACTTGGAGAATACATCTTGGACCTTCCTGCAATACTGTACGAAAGTGGAATTACAGATGCAGTGCCAAATCCCACCAAAAGGAAACCTATAATTGCCGTACTCACCTGCGGAAACACTACCGCGAGCACCAAGCCTATTCCAATCAAAACCCCACTTATCCTCAACATGATAATTTTCCCCCATTTATTGGCCAATGCATCTGAAAAGAACCTACCTGAAGCCATTGCTCCCATAAACGCTACATAACCCAATGGGACGATACTAGGTGAGGCCAATACTACTTTTTTCAAATAAACCCCACTCCAATCAAACATACAGCCTTCACACATCATCCCAAAAAAGCCTACCAATCCTACCCGAAGTAAAATAGCGTCCGGCTTCTTAAGCACAAGTCCTCCAGCTCCTGTATTTTTTTCTTCTTTATACAATAAATTATAACTAGAAATCAAGATGGAAACCATTATCCCCGCCACTATCCAATAATGTTCTTGGGGAGCCATATTCAATTTAATCATTAAAGCACCTATCCCTGCTCCAGCAAAACCGGCAAGGCTCCATAGACCATGAAAAGAAGCCAAAATACTTCGGGCATAATTATCCTCCACAATCAAGGCCTGGGTATTCAAGGATATATTCATAATATTTCCCAACATACCAAAAACAACTACCGCAGCACCTAACTGAAAAACAGAATTCATGAATCCTAAACTCAATAAGGACAAGGCATAAGCTATACTTCCCCAAATAATCACAGTTCTGCTACCATATTTATCTACCGCCCATCCAGCCAAAGGCAAAGCCACCAATGAGCCCAGAGGCATACCAAGCAACAATGTACCTAGCTGTCCCTCACTCAAATCAAAAATCTGCTGAAAATCAGGAATCCTGGAAGCCCAAGAAGCAAAACTTAAGCCGGCAAGAAAAAAAAGACTACTCAAGGCTATCCGCCTCTTTCTTAATAAATTCATAGGTATCGCCATCGTATTACAACACAAAGTAATGGACTTTTTTAGTATATCTAAAGCCTAAAGATTTTTAAAAATCATATCAACCGTTTGCATAAAGAGAGATTTCTGAAATAAATCAACATCTGCAGATTTATCCTTAAATTACAAGCTAAACAATGAGGAATATATGGAATTTGTTATAGCAGGAGTCACCGTCATATTGGCCATCCTTTTAATCAGAATTATTTACAAAAAAGTATTCTAGTGAATTCATAATTTTAAAAATCAAAAAAAAATGGACATACCCAGTATATCCATTTTTTTCCTTGCTTTACTTTTTCATGCTTAATTAGGGAGCTTATCAGCAAATTTCCCATATACCCAGGTTCCAGCAAGCGCACTCACTAGAGTAACTGCAACTACTGTAAAACCTGTTCCTATCTGCGCAAACAATGGCCCTGGACAAGCACCAGTTAATGCCCAACCTAAACCAAATATAAATCCACCAATAATCTGTCCTTTTCTAAACTCTTTATCTTGAATCTTTATTTTTTCACCAGAGATAGTTTTTATATTGAATTTCTTAATCAATAAGATAGAAATCATCCCTACCACTACAGCAGAGCCAATCACTCCATACATAAAGAAGGATTGCAACCTGAACATTTCTTGAATTCTAAACCAAGAAATCACTTCTGATTTCACCAGGATTATTCCAAAGAACACCCCTACTACCATATACTTAAGTAGTGCTAGACCAGTTTCCTGAGACCTTTGTAAATTAGGAGCCTCACACTCAATCGGAGTATCAATTTCTCTTTCTATTGTTGTTTTCATAAATTTCTAATCTTTAAAATCCAGCCAACTTCATTAATGAAGGCAAAAACAGATGGGTCATCGCAAATCCTCCTAACATAAAGAAAATAGTCGCGACTACTGACGGCCATTGTAAATTACTAATTCCCATAATGGCGTGCCCTGAAGTACAACCTCCCGCGTATCGCGTACCGAAACCTACCAGAAAACCACCAAACACAAAAAACACAAGACCTTTCATACTGAAGACATTTTCCCAAGAAAATATCTCTGAAGGCAATAAGTTATTGTACTGGCTAATTCCCAAAGCAGCTAAGTCAGCTTGCGTACTTTCTGCCACTACGACAGCATCAGGATTTGAGAAGAAGAAACCTGCAATAATTCCTCCCAAAAACACTCCGCCCACGAAATATAAATTCCATGCTTCTTTTCTCCAGTTATAGGAGAAAAATGGGATCTTAGCAGGCACACAAGCAGCACAAACATGCCTCAAGGAGGATGAAATCCCAAAAGATTTATTCCCTAATAAGAGTAATGCAGGAACGGTAAGTCCCAATAGCGGCCCTGCTATGTACCAAGGCCATGGCTGGCTAATCCAGTCAATAATATTTCCCATAATTATTTTTATTAATCAAAAGAGGGGAAACCCCTCTTTTGTGATTATATTCTATTTCAACTAATTACAATTTTGTACTTGGACATACATATGCTGTCAATTCAAACTTTTCTGATTCTTTGATCGCTTTGAATCCACCATCTATATCCACTAATTGATCATAACCTCTTGCTCTTAAAATTGAAGCGAAGATCATAGATCGATAACCTCCCGCACAATGCACATAGTATTTCTTGTCTTTATCTATGCTATCCATATGCTCATTGATATAGTCCAGAGGATTATTTTCTGCTCCTATAACATGCTCGCTTTCATATTCACTGGTCTTCCTGACATCCAGGATATTCACATCTTCTCCAGACTCCTTAATTTTTACCAATTCTGATACTGGAATAGATTCAATATGATCTACTTCTTTACCAGAATTTTTCCAGCTTTCAAAGCCTCCTTTCAGGAACCCTATAGCATGATCATAACCTACTCTTGCCAATCGAGTAATCACTTCTTCCTCACGTCCTTCATCAGCAACTACTAATATCTCCTGTTTGACATCCGGAATCATAGTTCCTACCCACACAGCAAAGCTTCCATCTATGCCAATATTGATAGAATTTGGAATGAAGCCATTGGCAAACACTTGGGGAGCACGGGTATCTAGTAGTATAGCTCCTGTCTCATTGGCCACCTGCTCAAACTCGGAAGGATTTAATGCCCTTTCTCCTCTTTCCAGTACTTCATCAATACTATCATACCCCTCGATATTCATCATCACATTTTGAGGAAAATAAGCCGGCGGAGGAGTAAGACCTGTGATCAACTTATCGATAAACTCCTCTTTGCTCATCTCTTGCAGAGCATAATTGGTTTTCTTCTGATTGCCCAATGTATCAGATGTCTCTTTACTCATGTTTTTACCACATGCACTTCCTGCTCCATGAGCTGGGTAAACAATAATATCATCTGGCAAGACCATGATTTTATTTCTCAACGAATCATAAAGGTGACCAGCTTGCTTTTCTTGGGTCAGATCTTCAGACACCTTCTGTGCCAAATCTGGCCTTCCCACATCACCTATAAATAAGGTATCACCCGTGAAAATCGCTTCTTCTTTGCCTTCCTCATTGATAAGCAAATAACAAGTACTTTCCATAGTGTGCCCAGGTGTATGAATGGCTCGAATGATAATATCACCCACTTTAAATTCTTCACCATCCTTGGCAATTTTTGCATCAAAACCTAAATGGGCTTCTGTAGGGCCAAAGACAATTTCTGCCCCAGTCTTCTTTGCCAAATCCTTGTGACCTGACACGAAGTCTGCATGGAAATGTGTTTCGAATACATATTTGATTTTGGCCTCATTTCTCTTGGCCTTTTCAATGTAAGGCTCTACTTCTCTCAGTGGATCTATGATGACAGCTTCACCATTTGACTCTACATAATAAGCTCCTTGAGCCAGACATCCCGTATAAATTTGTTCTATTTTCATTTTGTTCTTTTTCTAATTTTAAAGACGCGGTTATTTAAAGTATTGATCTGCAATTCCGAACTCTTCTAAGTCCTATTTGCTGATATATTATGTTACAAAACTAAGTTTTAGAATGATCAGAATAAGTGACTTCTATCACATTCCACTTAACGGATCATGGAATTAAATCCCAAATATCTCTTTGACTAGAATATAAATCCCCATGATCAGGACAAACCATCCAAATCCTTTCTTGAGTGAGCTATCATTGATCTTTTTGGAAAGCATACTTCCTACAAATATCCCAATTATCGAAAGCCCTGTAAATATTAACAAAAACCTCCAATCAATGGTTTGGGTACTCAAGTCTCCGGTAAATCCCAATAATGATTTCGCAGAAATAATCAATAACGAAGTACCCACAGCCTTTTTCATCGGCAATTTGGCCAATAGAACCAGAGCAGGAATAATCAAAAAACCTCCCCCTGCACCGACAATGCCAGTAACAGTTCCTTCAAAAAGCCCCTGAAGTGCTATCAAAGGATAATTGAGTGTTTTATTATCTTTCTCAGGGACCAGCTTTTTGCCATTTTTGATCATGGAATAGGCCGCAGCCACCATTATCACTGCAAAGAATACCATTATAGCTACATCGCGGGACAAGGATATCCCCTGAAATGTAAACAACACCTCCGGAAGGGAATGCACGATATACCGCCTTGTTAAAAATACGGCTGCAAAAGAAGGCAAGGCAAAAACCCAAGCAGTCTTATAGGAGATACTTCCCCTTCTCATATAAGAGAAAGATCCAACCAATGACGTACTACCTACTACAAATAAGGAATAAGCGGTAGCCAGAACGGGAGAAACACCCATCAAATAAACCAAAATTGGGACTGTCAAAATTGAACCACCTCCACCTATCAATCCTAAACTGATACCAATAAGCGTTGCGGCCAGAAATCCCAGTAGTGTATATAAATCCATTTACTAATCTTCTTTAATTAAATTTTATACAAAACTAAAGCATCAACCAGCCTCTCGCGGTGACATTTGTTACACTTTGGATTGCTTCTCCTGTATTTACCTGATTTATATCATAATATATTTCATCAAATACCATGTACCAATAACCAAATTCTATTGGGAAAATGTCGTGAAGTAATTATATTAATGAAATAAATCGGCAATGACAATCATGAAAATACTATTAGCTACTGATTTCTCAGAAAATGCCCAAAATGCTTTTCAGTTTGCAAAAGAACTCGCAAAAGCACATCATGGCTCCCTTAGATTATTATTTGCCTATACTCCTGTCTTTGACTTTGCTGCCCAATTGGCCGAGTATATAGTGGCCATAGAAAAACAGGCCAATAAGGAAATGGAAAAATTGAAGACCCAAGCAAAAAAAGAAGGGTTAAAAGTCTCATACCTAATAACGCAGGAAACTGCATCCACCGCAATCTGTTCGGAAGCAGAAAAGGAAAAATATGATTTGGTCATTGTAGGTACTAGTGGGGAAAGCAAAATTTCCCAAGCTTTTCTGGGTACGACTACCACAGAAGTCATCAAGCACTGCCCCAAGCCTGTATTATGTATTCCTCCTGAAGCAAAGTTCAAAAACATGAATACCATTTCTTTGGCAATGGAGTTAAACAAGGAAGATATTGCCTTCTTAGGCCAGTTGATCACACTCACCAAAGATTATAAACTCCCTTATAAAATCATTCATATAAAGGAAAAAGAAGGGATAACACAAGAAATTACTTTTTTCGAATTATCAGCCTACCTAAAAGATCGTTTCCCTGAACTCAATATCGGCTATGAGGAAATCGAAGCCCATGAAGTCAATAATGGCTTACAAAAATACGCCGAACAACACCCCCGAACCTTATTATCCATGTTCACCAGGCACAGGACCTTCTTCGATTATTTATTCAACAAAAGCCATTCTGCCGAATTGGCCCTACACACTACTGTTCCCTTGTTGGTCCTAAAATCTCAACAAAAAAACCAAGAATGATCTATACTTCGTTTTTCTTGATTAATTCATCAAAATCATCACGAATATAAATGATGTTTCTGCCTAATTCTATCCATTTCTTCTTTTCCAATTGCTTAAGCAACCTCGATATCACCTCCCTGGAAGTCCCCAGCTCATTTGCTATTTCCTGATGAGTGATCTGCAATTCATTGCTCCCGGTTTTTTCTCTTTTGGCCTGAATATACAAGGCCAGTCTCTGGTCCATTTTCAAGAAAGCCACAGCATCTAAAGCCTTCAACATCTCCTGAAATCTATTTTGATAGGTTTGCGTAACAAAGTCTTTCCACTGCCTGAACTCTTCACTCCACTTTTCATGCAACCTAACAGGAATAGAAATAATTGTGGTATCTTCCTCTGCAACAGCCTTGATTTCACTAGGCTTAGCAACATCACAGCAGGTCAATGATAACGCGCAAGTTTGCCCAGGATATAAATAATACAAGAAAAGCTCCTTACCTTCTGTATCCACTCTTAACACCTTAATGGCTCCTTCTAAAACAATAGGAACAGACTTGATAAACTGACCTGGCTCCATTATTGTCTCCCCAGCGCTAACCCTTTGTAAACTACCTTCTGATGCAATTTTTTCCAATAATGCCTGATCAGAAATACCTGTCAATTTTTCTTTAATTGCTAAAACTTCCATTTTAATTACTTTACTACACCATAAACAGTTTCACCATCATTAACATTCCTTAGCACTGTTGCCCCTGCTCCTATTATACAGTTTTTACCAATTTGAACTCCTGGCAACACAGTACTCCCTGCCCCGACCAAGCTTCCTTTGCCTACTTGAACTCCTCCACATAAAGTAGCTCTAGGTGCAATATGTACAAAATCACCAATCAAACAATCATGATCTACTACTGCCGAAGTATTGATAATCACATGCTTTCCTATCTGTGTACCTGGCTGGACTGTGGCCGAAGCCATGATCACGGTTCCTTCCGCATATCTGATATAATCATTAACTATGGCTTTTTCATGAATAACCACACCATACCATGCCCCCCTACCTAAGCGTTCATACACCTTTTCTCTTATGATATTATCACCTATGGCTATAATAAAACTATTATCATGATGGTCTTCACGCTCATTATAAACTTTTACGGGATAATGCAGGCAGGTTTTCAGCTCTTCATTATCATCAAAAACTCCACTGACATGAATTCCCCTGCTTTCCAACGCTGATATCACCACTTTACCATGGCCAGAAGCTCCAAAAATATACATGCTATTCTATTTCTTTTTGATGTAAATATAATTAACTAATCTGATTATCCACTATGATACCAATAACCAAAAATCCTTTGATGAAGTGATCAGAAACCTGAGGACCGAAGCGATTAATAGTTTAATTTAAATGATCTTTTCGTGCCTCTTTTAATCTTTAATGGTAAAATTTCAGAATTGTTTATTAACTAATCCAAAATTCCTTTTCCATTCAAATTTAACTATTTGCTTTAATGGACCTCCACCGCGCAATAATCAGGCTACTCTCTTTCTTCTTAATTCCCCCTACCTTAAAATAAATTCAAATTTTAAAACCAGTTAAATATAAAATTTCCGATAACTACTGCCTTCACTTAAGTAAAACCAAAAATCATCCATTCAAGGATTACGGTTTTTTTTTAAAATCATATTCTTATATATTTAAAGAATTTGAAAACAGAAAAAAATTCCAACAACTTAACATATCATCAAATGAACAGAAGGGATTTCGTGAAAACTGGAGGTATTATTTTAGGAGGATCAGTTTTACCTCATCAATTGGTATCTGCTTACCAGTCTTCAGGATTAAATAAAGGTCCTATAAAAATAGGGATTATTGGTTGCGGCGATAGAGGCAAAGGAATTATGCATGTAATGAAGAGCATGCCGGAGCAATTTGAAATGGTTGCCATTTGTGACAACATGGACTTCAGGTTAAAGCAGGCCAAGAAACGGTTCTCTGATATTAAATTCAAAGCCTTTAAAGACTACGAAAAACTTCTTGAACAAAAGGAAATTGACGCTGTGATCATTGCTACTCCTTTAAACATGCATTACGCCCCTGCAAAAGCAGCTTTGGAGGCAGGTAAAAATGTTTATTTGGAAAAAACCATGACCTACAACATTCCTGAAGCCCAAGATTTGGTCAAGATTGTAGCCAATAACCCCAAACTTACGCTTCAAGTAGGCCACCAATACCGATACACCCCACTATATTATAAAGTTAAGGACATGATCCAGTCTGGATACCTGGGAAAAATCACCCAAATAGACTCCAGATGGGATAGAAACTGGAACTGGAAAAGACCTGTACCAGACCCTTCTCTTGAAAGGGCCATCAACTGGAGAATGTATAAGGAATATTCGGGTGGACTTCCTGCTGAACTCCTTTCTCACCAAATAGATTTTATCAATTGGGCTTTCGAAACTCATCCAGATACAATAATGGGCACTGGAGGTATTGATAATTATCATGATGGAAGAGAAACCTTTGACAATGTCCAGCTAATTCTTCGCTATGATAAAGCTGGAATGATCGGAAATTTCGGTGCAACATGTAGTAACGCCCGCGAAGGCTATTCCTTTAGTATAAAAGGCACAAAAGGCACAGTAGACCTTTTGATGAACGAAGGGTATTTTTATCCAGAAAAAGAACGCATGGAAGAGTTACAAATAGTTGACGGTGTTTCGGGCGCAACCAAACTCACCTGGAAAGATGGAAAGGGAATCCCTATCTTGGATAAAAAGACAAAGGATGGAACCATCTATGCATTAAAGGATTTCTATAATTCTGTCATGAACAAAGAAAAGCCAGCTTCTAATGTAATCAGTGGAGCAACTACTGCTACTTGTATCCACCTTGCCAATCATTCAACTTTTAATAACACTATTGAAAGCTGGAAACCGGAATATAACTACGGATAAAATTTAAAACCGTCAATTAAGATTTTAAGCTGCCATTAACTGGCAGCTTTTTTTTATGATAAAACTTAACCTTTTGGAAACACTGACATAATATTCACCCCAATCCCATGATTCTATCACATTTTCGAGCTAATCAGGTCTAAAAAACAGCCTATCTTGACCAAAAACACCCTTTTTTTAAAAAAAAGCCATCCTCCCCCATCCTTCCTATAGTCAATTTTGTGAAATTTTGAAAAACCAGCTATAAAAACAACCCATTTTACAGGATTTTACATAAAAATCGAAAAAACAGGGTTAAAATTTAAGCAAAAAAAAGAGGAATCGCCTCATGGATTCCTCGAATGGGTTTATTCTAACTGACTAACAGCCGCATATATTTTGGAAAAAAGGGATTTATTCCTCGTTTTTAACACCAAAACTTCTTTAAACTTAATAAAAATATCTTTCACAGCAATAAAACAGTAAAAATATTTTTCTATCAACATCAACATAATAACCACCACAAAACAGCAATTTTTCACCCAATTATATTTTTCAGACATCACTAAAACGGTTTATAAAAAGCTTCGCCCATGCAGAAGAAAAATTATTCCAAACCAAAAATATTTTTTATCCTATTTATATATTCATTAAATCATCAAAAAAACAATAGCACTATATTGTACTCTAAATATTTACTCAATTAATTTTTTCCACAATGAAAACAATAGATGAAGTAATCAATGAAATGGACAGGATTGTAAATGAATGCCACCAGTCCAAAAGCCGTATCGGTTTTTTTGCTGTTCTATACCGCAGAGTTACCATTCGAATCAAAGATGGAATTGTCAACAAAGAATTTGAAGACAACAAAAGAATGGAGAAACTGGACATTATTTTTGCCCAACGATTTTTTGATGCATACGACCTCTATTTAAAATCCGAACAACCTAGCAAAAGCTGGCTCTGCGCCTTTGAATCTGCCGAAAAATCAGGCATGACCATACTGCAACATTTACTATTAGGGATCAACGCCCATATCAACCTTGACTTGGGAATAGCTGCCGTTGAGACAATGAAAAGGAAAAATCTGCTCGATATCAAAAATGACTTTGATAAAATAAACATCATATTGGCAGAACTTATAGACGGAGTAAAATCCAATCTTTCGAAAGTATCGCCAATCTTTGGCTTTTTAATCAAATTCGCCAACGGCAAAGATGAAATATTACTCAATTTCAGCATTCAAATAGCCCGAGATGGAGCATGGAAGTTTGCCAACGAATACTCGACAGCTACCAACATTAACCAATCTTTGGCAAACAGGGATTTATCAATATTAAAAATCGGAAACAAAATCGCCAAACCCGGCAAAAGACTCAGCATAATCACAAAATTCATCAGCTGGACAGAGTGGAAATCTGTACCAAGGGTAATGAACCAATTAGAGGTAATTGCAAAAGAAAATACTCCAAACACCCTTACCCCAAAACTGGAAACAGCCTAATTCAAACCTGATCTTCTTCTGCCTCTACGGGGGCTTCTTTTTGTTTCCCTTGCTGAAACTTGTCCTCAAGCCAATCACGTTCTGCTTTAGAGACCAAAACAGAACGGTGATTCTTATTCCTAATTTTCAAATCATTTTCTATGGTACTGGTCTCTTTAAAAAACTTCAAACGCATATTACTTTCTTCCTGATTCTTGAATTTTTGCTCATATACATAAACAGCCACAGCACTTTCTGATTTATCCAGCAACAAATCATATGGCCCTTTATTCGAAATCAGTTTAACAATAACTGGCGCGGTTTCTATCGCCACGAATAACAGCACAATAAACAGATTTGCTGTAGCAATTGCTTTGCTTTCTGCTGTCAACTCAGATAGCGCATCCATCCTCGCCGCTATCCCGTCATATTGATCGATCATTGCTTTTTGTTGCAAAAAAACCTGCTGTTTATCCTCGAGGATTTTATTGATCTCAAATTCATTCTCATCAATTTTCCCCCAATTTCTTTCACGAACCCTCACCAATTCATTCTCAGCAGCATTCAATTGCTTTTCTTTTTTCTCTGCATTCATCCCTAGACCTACAATCCCTGTCGTACCAGATGTCTTTTCACCAAATCGCTCTGCATCATACTCTTTCTGCCTCTGATCCCGAAAAGCTTCCTTTTCCAGTATCTCCTGCTTAAGTAGCCTGTTTTCATTCTCCAATCTTTCAATTTCAGGGAAAACGGCATCCAATTCTTTCTTGGAACTTGCCAAATCGGCCACCTTACCGGCTTCAACCTTTTTGTTTATCTCTTTCTCAAAAACCTTCAATTCTAATGGCTTTGAAATAACTATCGCCAACAAAACAGCCAAGACCAGCCTTGGAAATGCCATCCTCAATTCTGACCAAATACTATCTCTCTTCCTCATTCCCGAGACAATATACCTATCCAAATTAAAAATCATTAAGCCCCAGACCATTCCAAAAAGCACTGCCCAGTACCATGACTCAAACACAGTAAACAAAGCATACCCACCCGACAGTGCCGCTAGCAGTCCTGTAAAAAACACCGTTCCTCCAATACCAATATACTTATTGGATTCAGTTGGGCACCTTTTAAGTAACGACTTACTTCCACCACTGCAAAACCATAGAAAACGCTTAAGCTTACCCATTATTATTTCCCTTTAAAACCAAATCAAACTTTCCTCCTTCTAATCAAAAAACGAGCAATTTTAGAATTAAGGTACTCCTGATACTTTCTTATATATAATAAATGTGACCAATCTCATCCAAAATGCCACCAAACCCTATTTTTCAGTTTTAAACTTGCCAAAATTATTTTAGATCATCCCAAATTGATCGCATGTCTAAAAACGTCCAACTTATAAAGTTGTACGGCTTAATGTTCGGATTCGAAATTTATTTCGATATTTCAATCTTACTCCATTAAAATTTCAATCCATAATCGATAACTTTCCCAAAACTGATAACCTTTAACATGAAAAACCTAAAAACCTTCTACTGCAAAATCTCATTCATACTATTGGCCTCAATTTTGAGCCTTCAGCTTCAGGCTCAAAATGGTATAGAAAAATTTAAAGGAGAAGTAGAGGCCATTGTCCAAAAAACGCCAATTCCTAAATCAACTGAACCCGTATATCTTTTTACAGGAAGCTCTAGTATCAGAAAATGGACGGATCTTCAAGAGTATTTCCCTGACCAAACTATTGTCAACACTGGATTTGGCGGATCACAGGCTCATCAACTGCTTTTTTATGCTGATCAACTTATCTTACGCTACCAACCCCAAAACATTTTCATCTATGAAGGAGACAATGATATTGCTAGCGGAAAAAGCCCTGTCAACATCATTAACACTATGCAGTAACTGATTACCAAAATTCAAAAATCTTTACCTGACGCTAAAATTCACTTCATTAGTGCTAAGCCAAGCCCCTCCAGATGGGAACTAAAGGAACAATATGAATCCCTAAACAGACTAATGAAGGTTTATAGCGAAAGGACTGAAAATGTAACTTATATCAATATTTGGGACATAACTTTAAATAAAAGCGGAAAACCAATGCCTGAAATTTTCATCCAAGACATGCTCCATTATAATGAAAAAGGCTACGACTTATGGTACTCCGTATTGAAAAACTATATTCCCTGATTAAGTTTAATTCAGGAATTTCTCATGGCAAAATGTAAATTGTTTGGAATTTCAACTAGGCTAATGTTACTTTGCAGCACTTCAGGAAACTGATTTATAAAGAAGAGGCGAGAGATCAGGCTCTGAGACCCTCTGGCAACCATTCGCCACTGCGAAAAGGTGCCAAAACCTGCCCAAACATTAAAGGGAACTATAAATTAGACATTATGATCCATTTACTCACACAGCGCTTCTTCTCAATCCCCCATCGTATTTCCTTGAAATATGCCATGTCAGGTATAGGGAATAGTTTTGCCTGTGTCCATTAATTAATTTTACTAACCTGAAAAATTCCATCATGTCAAATAAGCATTTTGAAACTGAAGCAATAAGAATAGCTTCTTCCAAATCCAACCAAAGAGAACACTCCGCCCCTATTTACTTGACTTCCAGCTTTACTTTCGATAGTGCTGAAGAAGCAAGACAAATGTTTGCAGATGAAATACCTGGAAATATATACTCAAGATACGCCAACCCAAACAGCTCTGATCTCATAGAAAAAGTTTGCGCTGTGGAAGGTACTGAAGATGGTATAGCCACTGCCTCTGGCATGGCCGCTATGTTTGGCAGCATGGCATCTATCCTTCAACAAGGAGACCATATCCTTGCTTCTCGATCACTCTTTGGATCTACCCATCAATTATTAACAAGGGTATTCCCTAAGTGGGGAATCACTTCTACATATGGTGACATCTCCGACATTGAAAACTGGGAGAAGCTGGTTCAGCCCAACACCAAAATGTTATTTATAGAAACCCCTTCCAATCCAGGTTTGGAAATCATAGACTTAGAATGGGTAAGTGCTTTTGCTAAAGCTCACAATCTAATCTTGGTAGTGGACAATTGCTTTGCTACACCTTATTTACAACAGCCCGCAAAATGGGGAGCCGATATTGTAGCCCATAGTGCCACTAAATATATCGATGGTCAAGGAAGAGTATTGGGAGGATTGATCTTGGGTAAAAAAGAATTGATCCAAGATGTGCAGTTTTTCACCAGACATACCGGCCCTAGCCTTTCTCCATTCAATGCATGGATACTTTCAAGAAGCATGGAAACCTTAGCTGTTAGAATGGACAGACACTGCTCCAATGCCCTTACGGTAGCCGAGTATTTCCAGGACAACAAAGATTTGGAATTTGTAAAATATCCATTTCTAAAGAGCCACCCTCAACATGATTTGGCCAAAAAACAAATGAAAAAGGGAGGCGGAATTATCACCCTGACGCTAAAAGGAGGAATTGAGAGAGCAAAAAGATTCATAGACGAATTGCAAATGATCACAGTAACTGCCAACCTTGGAGACAGCAGGAGTATCATCACCCACCCAGCCTCAACTACACACAGTAAATTAACCGAGGAAGAAAGGGAAAGAGTTGGTATCCTGCCAGGATTGATTAGACTTTCCACTGGACTTGAACACCATGATGATATCATTGCGGATGTAGAAAGAGCATTGGAAAAATCTCGATAAAAAAATTCACAAACAGGAAAAAGCCTCCATATTAAAAACATGGAGGCTTTTTTGTTCACTCTTTATACTTCTCACCTAATTACTTTCATAACAAACAAAATCAGTTATTACAACACTTAAAACTATTGGCTTATTTAGCCTTGCCTTTCTTTAACAAAGGAGAAGAATAATAATTAACCCCTAAAGCTTTCAGTCTCTCCTCATGCTTGATGAGCCTTGATTTATAATCATCCCATTCTCTTAATCCTGGTTTGGTCCAAGCAATCTCAGCAATCCCTATCAATCTCGGGAAAACCATATACTCCAACTCATTCATTGTAGTAATCGTTTCAGTCCATAAAGGAGCCTCTACACCTAAAATATCATCCTTACTGATTCCCTCTTCTAGTTCGGCAGGATCCCACAAATATGCACTGTCCAATTCGATATATGCCGCCCAGTGCAATCCCAATTGGGTAGTAGAATCATATTGCATATCCAAATAGGCTTTTGTAGCAGGAGAGATCAAAACTTTAGCTCCCTGATCAACAGCCATTTTAGCATTTTCCGCCTTTGACCAATACTGAGCCGTAGCACTAGGCCTTAAGGCGGCATGAGCAATTTCATCCCAACCTATCACTCTCTTATCATATGAATTCACAATGTCCTGGACCTGCTCAATAAACGGAATATACTTTTCTAATGGCGTCACATGGGACTCATCTCCACCAATATGAATATAAGGACCGGGTGTCAGTTCTACCAATTCCCTAACCACATCATCAATAAACTGATAGGTAATCTCCTTATCAGTACAAAGGGTACTAAAACCTACCTCAATACCTGTATATAACTCAGGTGCCTCACCGTTGCAGTTGAGCTCAGGGTAAGACGCCAAAGCGGCATTGGTGTGACCTGGCATATCGATTTCAGGAACAATGGTAATAAAACGCTCTTGTGCATAAGCTACTATTTCCTTATAATCTTCCTGAGTATAAAACCCTCCTTCACCACCTCCAACAGCAGTACTCCCACCTATCTCTGTAAGCTTTGGCCAAGACTTGATTTCAATTCTCCAACCTTGATCATCTGCTAAATGTAGATGCAAATAATTCATTTTATACAAAGACATCAGATCTATATACCTTTTGATATCCTCCACTCCAAAAAAGTGACGGGCCACATCTAGCATGCTACCTCTATAGGCATATTCAGGCGCATCTTCAATTTTGACCCCAGGTATCTTCCAAGAGCCACCTTCAAATCCTCCCTCCTTCTCTATAGCCACAGGCATCAACTGTCTTAAGGTCTGAAACCCTCTAAAAACTCCCTCTGTACTAGCTCCTTTAATCCTGATAACATCAGGCCGAACATCAAGACCATAGCCCTCATCAGGTGCATCCAAGCCTAACTCCAAAGCGATATAATCGCTTTCGGGCTTTTCTGTCACTACCTGAATATTAAAGCCGGTAGAATGATTAATAAACTTGGAAAAGAAGACTCCAACACCTTCGAGTTCTGGCCGATCAATAAATACCTTGGTATTTTCATCTATCGTAAAAACCCCATTTTGCTCCACCACTTTTTCAGGCAATGGAATAAGTGCTTTTTCCGAAAGTTTCGGATCTGAATCGCAAGCAAATAGCCCACCTATCAAAAGAAGAACTGACAGCTTTAAAAGGTTACACTTCATCATATTGAAAATATTGTTTTTAATTTTCTTCCGTTTATACTTTAAACTTAATTAATTTTTAACCAAAACTTAATAATAGTTACCACAAATTATAAACTAATAATTTAACAGAAAAAAAGTCATTTTAACGATTTAGCAATAAACTAAGGCTACATTTCATTAAAAACACCTTTAAATCGCATGAACCGCTCATCCCCAATAAAAGCCACTGAGGATTAAAATCTTTTTTCACATGGTATAAAAAAAAGATTTCCCTAAATTATGCTTCATTTTGAAAAATACTCAATATTCCCAATACAAGTTTAATACTCATGAAAAAACAAAAGCCTTCTAATCCCAGCAATTCCCGCAGGGATTTTTTAAAGGGAGCTACCACAGCTGCCGCAGGATTTTATTTAGTACCAAGACATGTACTTGGCGGTCCTGGATTCACAGCACCTAGTGACAAAATTATCGTAGCAGGTATAGGTGCTGGCGGAAAAGGGCAAAGTGACATCAACGAAATGCATAAAAGTGGCCTTGCTGAAATCGGATATCTTTGTGATGTCGATGACAGACGAGCAGCCACTTCTAGAGAGCGATTCCCTAAAGCCAAATACTATAAGGACTTCAGGGATATGCTGGAAAAAGAACATAAACATATCGATGCGGTAACAGTTTCTACCCCCGACCACAACCATGCCGTTCAAGCCATGGCGGCCATGCAATTAGGCAAGCATGTATATGTTCAAAAACCTTTGACCCATGATATTTATGAAGCTAGAATGCTTACCCAAGCAGCTGAAAAATATAAGGTAGTAACCCAAATGGGTAACCAAGGCTCTTCAGGTGACGGAGTAAGAAGAATGATGGAATGGTATAACGCTGGATTAATCGGTGAAGCTACTAAAGTATCATGCTGGACCAACCGTCCTGTATGGCCTCAAGGAATCAAATGGCCAGAAAAATCAATCGCACCTCCAACTGAGCTGGATTGGGATTTATGGCTAGGCACAGCCCCTCATAGAGAATATGTAGACAACCTAGTTCCATTCAACTGGAGAGGCTGGTGGGATTATGGCACAGGAGCCCTTGGTGACATGGCCTGCCATATCATGGAACCTCCTTTCAGGGTATTAGGCCTAGGGTACCCTTCCGAGGCAGAATGTAGTGTGGGTTCAGTATATGTGGGTGAATTTGACAGAGGATATTTCCCTGATGGTTGCCCTCCTTCCTCACACGTAACGCTTAAATTTAAAAACCCAGGAAAGAAAGACATAGAATTCCATTGGATGGATGGAGGTATCCAGCCTGCCAGACCTGAAGAACTCGGACCAAACGAACAAATGGGTGATGGTGGCAATGGTGTAATCATCGAAGGAACCAAGGGAAAAATGATGTGTTCTACCTATGGCATCAATCCAAAACTATTACCTACTTCAAGAGAAGACGGAGATAAAGTACCTAAGACTATTCCTAGAGTAGAAAATGGTGACAATGGCCATTATGCCCAATGGGTTAGGGCATGTGTAGCAGGTCATGGTAGCAAGGAGTTTAATGAACTAAGCTCTCCTTTCTCTATCGCTGGTCCTTTAACAGAATCAGTATTGATGGGTAATTTGGCTATTAGAAGCTATGATATCAGAACACCTCGTGAAAAAGGAGGATATGATTACCCTGGTAGAGGAATCAAAC
This sequence comes from Echinicola salinicaeni, assembly GCF_014280965.1. GTDB lineage: Bacteria > Bacteroidota > Bacteroidia > Cytophagales > Cyclobacteriaceae > Echinicola > Echinicola salinicaeni. The sequence goes on along the minus strand of NZ_JACODZ010000004.1, from coordinate 115,980 downwards.
TCGTTTGGGATGGACCAAACATGAAGGTTACCAACTTCGATGAAGCCAATCAATTTGTAAGAAGAAAATACAGAGGTGATTGGAGCCTTGGAGTATAAAAAACGTTAACAAACCGGTCTAATTGACCGGTTTTTTTATACCTCATTATAGTGTACATTTGCCCTAAAATTTATTTCAACAAATTAAATCACCCAGTAAAGCCATGAACATTAAACATATCCTCAAAACACGCGAAAATTTCATTAACCTTCTAAACAGCTTAAGCCTGGAACAGATCAACACTATCCCCGAGGGCTTCAACAATAATATCGCATGGAACTTTGGACACAGCATAGTCACCCAACAAATCCTATGTTATAAGCTTTCTGGCTTACCTTTATTGATCGATGAAGAACTTGTTGAAAAATTCAGGAAAGGAACTAAACCTGAATCGCCAATTACCGAAAAAGAACTAGAGAATTTAAAAATAATTGCTCTTTCTTCTTTGGAAAGCCTAAAAAACGATTTGGTAATTGATTCATTTAAAACCTTTCAGGAATACACCACAAGCTTTGGCATTACGCTAAAAAACGTTAATGAAGCGATCAATTTTGATGGAATTCATGAAGGCATGCACCTAGGTATAGCCATGGCTATGAAAAGAACCTTAAAGCAACAATAATTTATTCCAAGCAATAAAAGTTTATCTTTTCTTCTTCTGGATAAACTTTTATTGTTGTTGTTTCGGCCATTACCTCTCCATCAATCTGAAAATCAGCCCCATCAGGATTACTAATCTCTGCTTTATCCGTAGACCATATTTTCACCATATCAGAGTCTGCCAAGGTTCCTTTAAACAACTCAATGGATAAGCGCAGAATATCTTCAAAGCCCTCGGGATTAAGCGCTACAATTTCAAAAACACCATCATCTACTTTCCCTTGTGGGTTGATCAAAGCACCTGTACCATATTTATCTCCATTGGCAATAACCAGCATTTTGGCATCAACTTCCAGCACCTTCTCATTAAATTTTATGATAAAATGGTAAGGCTTTAATTCAACAAACTGAGCCAATGAACTTCTAAAATAAGCCATCATTCCCCTTGCCCCTTCATATCTTGATCGCTTTATCAACCCAGCATTGAAACCAAAATCACTAAGATGAACAAACACCTCTCCATTGATCCTCCACAAGTCAACAGCCCTAGTATCTCCTTTCATTACAGCATGACAAGCATCTGAAATACTATGAATGCCCAAACAGGTCGCCATACCATTGGCCGACCCTAAGGGAACAATACCAAAAGGCAGATAAAAACCAATGACTGCCTCCACCACCATTTTAACGGTACCATCTCCGCCTCCAACCAAGAGTCCATCCCATTTCCCTTTGGACAAGACTTCCCGAATCCTTTTGGAATCACTCTCCTTACCTGTGGTTTCCAAAATTTCTAAATCAATACCATGAAGCTGTTGAGACAAAAACTCTATCACTTCCCCCCTATCATCTCCCTCGCCCGAAATAGGATTTAGGACAAATAAATAACGTCTGCTCATATACTATGAAGATATAAATAATTTTTCCTTGGCATGCTGCATGGCTTCTTGAGTCGACTTGACAAACACCAATTCGGGAGCATGTTCATGTCGGCTGATATCATGAATAAGTCCTTCACGACGAATATGCTCTTCATCACTTACTTCACGAATATAAACTGACTTTATCCTCCCTGGATATGCCTTAATAATTTCCGCGTACAATTCAGGATCATGTTGACCACTATCACCTATCAGGAAAAACTTCATCCCAGAATACAGGTCAAGCAACATCTCAATCTTCTCCAGTTTATGGGCATGATCCCCCCCTCCAGAGCGCCAAATATTCCTGAGATTTAGATGCAAATCCTGAAGTAATATGGGGCCTGTGGGAATATGTCTATAGGACAAAAAATCCTTGATCAAATCAAATAAATTCCAATCACTACTAGAAACATAAAACACCGGATACTTCCCATGCTGGGTCAATGCCTTGTAAAACTCACTAACTCCCGGAAAAGGGCGACGAGTATAGGCATTTTTTGAAACAGAAAGCCAAAGCTTTTTTCCAATATCCGTAGCATGGGAAATCAATATGGTATCATCAATATCTGAAATCACCCCTAACGGATGATCTTTTAGATACTGACGAACCTCTATATAAGAGTGCTTCTTTTCTGGCACAAGCCCCTCTTCCTCTACCAAACTAAATCCTACCTTATGCTTTTCAATAGAAAAATGATCTGGGCATTCAAATTCACATGAAACAATCCCCTCCTCATCACTCAACACCTCTTTATGTTGCCCCATAAAACTCACCAATACCTTGGCATCTGGCACACTACTTCCCGCATATCTTCTCAGTGCCGCCAAAATATTTTGCAAACTACTCTTCCTGGCCGAGGGCTTACTTTGTTTATAGGCCTCCAATACCCTGGCTTTAACGAAAATCCTGTCTTCATTCCCAAAAGCATATAGCGGTTCTATTTTAATCTCTTCCAATTTCCCCATTGCCTTTTTCACCTTTGAAAAAGTATAGCGGAAAGGAAATGTTAGAATTCTTAAAACCATTCCATTTTCATTTAAGCCAAAAGATTAAAAACAATATAAAAGATAAAGCAAAAATCCGCCCAGAAAAGATGGGCTTTCTAAATTTACCCTTTATTTTTATTTCTCACACCTTAAAAACAATAGTTTGGATTGAAAAACCAACTAAAAACATACTATATCCCACTGAGAAAAAGTGTATTCTGGCCTCCCTTTATTCTGATATCCCTGGCAGTCTCTTGTAGTTGGCTGGCAAGTGATTTCTTTGAAGATTCGATGAATAGCATCAATCAATTTATTCTTGACCACTTTTCTATAATCTTTTCTTACACAGCCTTTGCCATGGTCATCACCTGCTGCTTAATACTGTGTTCTCCATTGGCTAAAATCAAAATCGGCGGTAAAGACGCCAAACCAAAATTCAACAGGTTAAGCTGGTTTTCCATTATTCTTTGTACCACGGTCGCTGTTGGAATATTGTTCTGGGGAAGTGCAGAACCTCTCTTCCACTATTTGTACCCACCCGAATTTAAAGACATACCCAATAACTCCAGCATCGCCGCCAACTTCTCTATGGGCGCCGTTTTTTTGCATTGGGGCTTTACACCCTATGCCATCTACTGCATTCCCGCCTTGGGCATTGCCTTGGCTGTTTATAATGCTGAACAAAAGTTCAGTCTTAGTAGCCCACTGGCACCCTTATTAGGAAAAAATAAATTAAACCAATTCTCCAGCCCCATAGATACGATATGCTTGTTTGCTTTGGTTGCTGGCATGTCTGCTTCCTTAGGGGCAGGAATTCTGAGCATATCAGGAGGCATTCAAAACCAATGGCCCAATTGGGACAAAGCTTTTATCCGGCCTACAGTTACCTTACTCATCATCAGCACTTTTATCCTTTCCGCCTCATCAGGCATTAACCGAGGTATAAAACGCCTCAGTCAAATCAATTTTTATATCTTCATCATCTTCAGCCTTTTCATCCTCACCACTGGACCTAGTCAAAGTATTTTCCATTATGCTATAGAGGGCGCTTCCCATTTTCTTACTGATTTTATTCCCATAAGCCTTCAGTTTGGCAATATCAAACACAGCCCATGGCTTCAATCCTGGACAATCTTTAATTGGGCAAACTGGATGGCATGGGCACCTATCACCGCCCTGTTTTTAGGGAAAATAGCCTATGGCAGAACAGTAAGGGAATTCATACTTTTTAATTGGATTTTACCCGCTATATTCTGTTTGATTTGGATGTCCATATTAGGAGGAAGCACTTTATTTTATGCAGAAAACACCCCTTTAACATTCAAAAATCTCCTCGAAAACAATGGCCCAGAATCTATCATCTACCAAGTATTCGCTGAAATGGGAAACCTGGAGCTATTAACTCCTGCATTTACCTTGGCCATGTTTATCAGCTATGTCACTGCTGCCGACTCCAACACCGAGGCCATGGCATCACTTAGTATGAAAAACTATTCGATAGAAAGGTTCGATTCAGATACTAATCTAAAAGTCACTTGGGGAACCCTGGTAGGATTATTGGCTTGGGTGATGATTACCTTTGCGGGCATCGAAGGTGTCAAAATACTTTCCAGCTTAGGAGGACTACCGGCTCTTTTTTTACTGATAGGCATAACCATCAGCATGCTTCTACTGATTTGGAAGCCAAGCAAATACCTTAAGAAATAAAAACTTCTTACCTAGATTTGGGATCATATTTAAGCTTTCCTGCGGCATATAAATACAATACCTTAGAATAGCGCAACATAATCGGCAACAGCAATAAATTCGCCCCGGCCACTGAAGCGATATAAACCCAAACATCAGGATCTCCAAAAACAAAATTCAAAATAATCATCACATTAATCACCAAAGCTACTGAAAGAGCATAACTCACATACATAGCTCCATAATAAAAATCAGGCTCAGGCTCCAATACTGCCCCACAATTCGGACAATTATGATTTACTGCTGATAACCTCTTGAAACTAACAATAGATACTGGAAATATATTACCTTTTCGACACTTAGGGCATTTCCCTGCTAATATAGCTGCTCCTGCACTTTTCATGAATAATTATTTTTTGCCTGTACAAAGATAACACAAAAAGCGACCAAATAGCACAAGCCCCACTTAAAACAGAAATATTCCAAGAAACAAAATGTTTTTAAAACAAACATTAAATAGTTTACAAAACAAACATTTATATTTGTAAATAATTGCAGGCAAACCCTTTCAGCCATGTTTTTTAATTGCCATTCTCATTTTAGTTTCAAATACGGCACCATGTCCGTAAAACAATTGGTCGACCAAGCGAAGTCTAAAGGAACCAAAACATTGGCCCTCACGGATATCAATTGCACCGCAGGGATTTATTCATTTATAAAAGCAGCCACTGATGCAGGTATCCAACCGATAGTAGGTATTGATTTCAGAAATGGCATCAAACAACAATACATCGCCCTGGCCAAAAACCACCATGGCTTCTATGAAATGAACCTGCACCTCTCTTCATACAAAAGAAAAAAAACACCCTTTCCAGACAGCGCCCCCAAATGGCATAATGTAAACACCATCTACCCCTACCCTTGCACCTTACAAGGCCTTGATAAAAATGAATACCTTGGAATTCATCCTAGCCAAATCAAACAAGCACTCCAGTCCCCTTGGGCCAAACATAAGGATAAATGGGTCCTCCTTCAGCCTGTATCTTTCAACTCACAATGCTCATTCAACATCCACAGACTTTTGCGCTGTATAGAACTCAACACTTTACTCAGCAAGCTCCCTCAAGATGAACAAGGACATATTTCTGATCAATTTTACAGTATCGGAGATCTTGCTGATCGGTGTGATGAACAGTATTGGCTGCTCAAAAACACCCAAAAGCTATTGCAATCCTGTCACTTTCATCAAGATTACCAAGCCGTAAAAAACAAGCAATATATTTTCGGAAATGAAGAAAAAGACTTTCAAGTATTAAAGGAAGAAAGTTACAAAGGCGCTAAGCTTCGTTATGGACAAAACCTTGCCCAAGGCCAGATAGACCGAATTGAAAAAGAACTAAACATCATCAAAAAAAAAGAATTCGTTTCCTATTTCCTGATCAACCATGACATTGTCTCCTATGCCAGAAAACGGGGATTTTACTATGTGGGCCGGGGGAGTGGTGCAAACAGTATTGTAGCCTATTGCCTGTTTATCACCGATGTGGACCCCATTGAACTGGACCTCTATTTTGAAAGATTTATCAACCTGCACAGGACCTCGCCACCAGATTTTGATATTGATTTTTCTTGGAAGGACCGGGACGAAATCATTCAATATATTTTCGAAAAACACAATTCAGAAAAACAAGAATATGTAAGCCTATTGGCTACCCATAACACCTTCCAGATCAATTCAGCCATTCGTGAGCTGGGAAAAGTTTTCGGTTTGCCCAAAACAGATATAGAGTCCTTGATCAATTATATGGCAAAACCAGGAAACTACACCCCTGACCGTATTGGCCAATTGGTATTAAAATACAGTCAGTTAATCCATGGCATGCCCAACCACTTAAGCATTCATGCAGGAGGAATACTTATATCTCAGCACCCCATCCATTATTATACTGCGACAGACCTCCCTCCTAAAGGCTTTCCCATCACCCATTTTGACATGCACATTGCAGAGGAAATAGGCTTTGCAAAATTTGATATCCTAAGCCAAAGAGGACTGGGGCATATCAGGGACAGCCTGGATATCATTCAAGAAAATCAAGGCATCAAGGTAGATATCCATCAAGTAACTGCCTTCAAACAAGATGAAAAAATCAAAAACTTGCTACGAAAGGGAGCTACTATAGGTGCTTTTTATGTGGAATCACCGGCCATGCGCATGCTTCTGGCCAAACTAGAAGTAGATGAATACCTTGGACTGGTCGCTGCCAGCTCTATTATTCGACCCGGTGTCGCCCGATCAGGAATGATGCGGGAATATATACTGAGACACCGAAGTCCAAGCCTGAGAGAATCCCGAGCCCACCCCATCCTCTACGAACTCATGCCAGAGACCTATGGTATCATGGTCTACCAAGAAGATGTCATTAAAGTAGCCCACCATTATGCAGGACTTTCTTTTGATGAGGCAGATGTACTCCGAAGAGGAATGAGCGGAAAATTCAGATCAAAAGAAGAATTCCAGCGAGTAAAGGAAAGTTTTTTCAAAAAATCACTTGAAAAAGGACGTGATTACACCATTACCGGTGAGGTTTGGCACCAAGTAGAAAGCTTTGCAGGATATTCCTTTGCCAAAGGACATTCAGCTTCCTTTGCCGTAGAAAGCTACCAAAGCCTTTACCTAAAGGCCCATTTCCCTAAAGAATTTATGGTAGGTGTCATCAATAACTTTGGAGGATTTTATAAGACTGAATTTTATATACGTGAATTAATGGCCACAGGTGCAGATGTACAACTTCCTCATATCAATGAAAGTGATCAACTTACCTGTATCAAAGGAAACACTGTCTTTTTAGGCTTTATCCATTTGAAGTACCTCCAAAAAGAAGTCAGCCGCAACATCTTGGGAAATCGAAAACTGGAGGGGGATTTTATAGATTTAAAGGATTTTATTACCAGAGTCCCTATCAGTCTTGAGCAACTGCTTATTTTAATACGAATAGGTGCTTTTCGATTTGTCCCAAAAACCAAACAAGCCTTGCTTTGGGAAGCACACTTTTTACTCAATAAGCAAAAAAACAACACTCCCCATCAGCACTTGTTCAGACAAGTTGGGTTCAAGGAAATAAAGATTCCAAAATTGGAGACCAATGATACTAGACAGGATATTCTCGATCAGTTGGAAATTCTTGAATTCCCCTTGGAAGACCCTTTTGCTCTGCTCAAAGAAGACCACCCTCCAGGCATAAAGGCCAGGAACATTGCCTCCTATTCAGGAAAACAAGTGCAGGTGCTCGGTTATCTGGTTGCCATAAAATATACCCGGACGGTCAAAGGAGACATCATGAATTTCGGAACATTTTTGGATAGAGATGGGCACTGGATAGACACAGTTCATTTTCCGCCAATTGTAAAAAAATTTCCTTTAACGGGTAGAGGCATTTACCTACTTAAAGGCAAAGTCACGGAAGAATTTAACTTTCACACCCTCGAGGTCAGTGCTTGCAACCGGCTTCCTTATTGGAATGCTTCAGAGGGAAAATAAGGGAGGTCTTTCAAACCTCCCTATCACTTACTTTTAAAGCCTCTTGATTAGTCACCGGATTGGCATACATGGCCAAAAAATTCTTTATTGCCACTTCATCATTTTGGTCTACCCCTTTTTTGAACCGCTCTTCAAAAGCCAGTTTTTCCTCAACAGTATATTCATCTTTATATTGCTCACTATCATGCAGAAGATCATGAGCAATATAATTGGTTGGCCAAAGCTTAAAGTTTGAGATAATTTCGTGGTCTATCACATTACATAAAGCTTGAAACTGTTTGTTGGCAGATTCTACTTCTGTCATAATTTGATCAATCTCCTTATCCAAGGGCTCTCCTACATGGATATGGATGCGCTTCTTTTGACCAATAATACCGTTTAGCACAGTAACAAAATCCTCATTCTTTTCTTTCACATATACCTCCGCCCTGGATTTCGCCATTAACTCAGGCATTTTCAATAGATCAGTAGGATCATATTCATAGGAAATCGATACCGGAACAATATGGAGCTTTTTAAAATAACTCATCTCCGATTCTTCGCCCCGCGCCATAGAAATCATCTTCAATACTCCCTTATGGGTGGCATCATTACCATCCTTGGTCCTACCCTCACGCTGGGCAATCCACACAGAACGGTTTTCATGCGTTAACAATTCCTGAATATACTCTGACATTAGTTTAGAACTTTCCAGCAATTCCCGAGCAGGCAAGCCTCTTTGCACCATAAAATTCCTGGTAAGTCTTGAAAGAGCCATTAAAAAAGGCTTTTTCACTAAATTATCACCAATAGCCGATGAAGTCATCATCAACCCATTATTGTACAGGGTATAATTCAATAATGAAGTATCCAGGATAATATCCCTGTGATTCGATATAAATAAATAGGCAGTATGTTGATCCAACTGTTCAAAACCACTATAACTGAGCCCTTCAGAACTTTTTTTCAATACCATTTTAATGGCAGGATAAATAAAGTTAATCTGAAAGTCCCTAATCGAATGGGTCTTGCTTAACTGGCTTTTCCACTCTGACTCTTCCATTCCTGGAAAGGTAAATTCCATGATGGCTTTCATCATGGGATCATCCACCACGCTTAAAATAGCCTGGTTGACTTCAGTATCATAATAAGGTCTTATATGATCAAATCTCGACATAAACGCTTTCTTTGCAAACCGCAAATTACAAAAAAAATGGCGTTGATATGCCATTTACTACGCTAAGTTTGGATTATCATTGATCCACTTTAAAGCTAAGGACAAAAAAAAGGCTGTCTTGAAGACAGCCTTTTTTTATTTTTTATTTCTAAAATTCTTATCGTAAAGATCTATACTCTCTTTGATAATTCTCATGGCATCTTCCTTACCAAGGAAATCCTCCACTTTTACCTCCTTGTTTTCCAACTTCTTATAATCTTCGAAGAAACGATGTGTTTCTTTCATCAAGTATGGGGGAAGCTCATCAATATCATTGATATAATTCACTGACTGGTCATCTGCAGCTACGGCAATGATCTTATCATCGGCCTCGCCACCATCTACCATCCTCATTACTCCAATCACCTTTGCCTTAACTAAGGTCATGGATGGAATATCGATCTGAGAAATGATCAAGATGTCCAATGGATCATGATCCTCACAAAAGGTCTGTGGAATAAAGCCATAGTTGGCAGGATAATGAACCGCTGAAAACAGCACCCTATCCAGCATCAACATCCCTGTCTTTTTTTCCAATTCGTACTTTCCTTTACTTCCTTTCGGGATTTCAATGACGCCCATTACGTATTCCGGAGCTTCTTCTCCTATTTGAACATCATGCCATGGATTAATCATATTAAAAACTTTTTTTACATTCATAATGACTGAAACGGCCGGCAAATTACTGCCATTTGGCTTGTTAACAAAGTAAAAAAAAAGAATTTGACACATTTTTTTCACCCACCCTGTTATTATGGCCTATGTTTTGCCGTTTAGTAGGTGTAACCATTTTTATATATCATGAAAAAAGTACTTATAATATTCACCCTTTTACTGACGGGGTTCTCAGCCAGCAAGGCACAATCCGCAAGTAATTCCAACACTATTCAGGTTAGTGGAAAAAGTGAAATCAGCATCAAGCCCGATCAGGCAATCATTTCTATCAACTTGGAAAAAATAGCCATGTCAGCATCTGAAGCTGCCGCTGCCTTAAATAAACAAACCAAAGGAATAGAAAAACTGATCAATTCAAGTAAAATTACTGACTTAGAGTTTTCAACCAATCAATACAGAATAAGACAAAACAGAATTTATCGCCAAGGAAGTTCAAAGGACAGTGGTTATGTAGCCTCTCAAAACATCAAAATCATAGTCAAATCCCCAGAAGAGGACCTAGTCTCCCTAGTGGAAAAACTGAACAAAAGCGAAGAAATCATGTTCCATGTCTCTTTCGTGGTATCTGAAGAAATGCAGAAAAAGTACGAAAAAGACCTCCTTACCTCTGCGCTTGAAGATGCACGAGAAAAAGCTGAATTAATTGCCGCCACAATGGACCTAAAAAACATAAAGGTTTTCAAAATCGACTACAGTAGTCAGCAAAATTTTTCTCCAAGACCAGTACAAATGGAATACATGAAGGCTCAAATAAGAGGGACAGATGCAGCCCCACCTACATTCTCTCCCGAAGAGCAAAAACTCAACGACCAGGTATTGGTTATCTTTAACTTTACTGAATAAAATAAAAATGCTCCCAAATAAGTACCTAACTTTTTGGGGGCGCTTCATAAGGCCAGCTCCTTTTTCTATTTCATTATCATAAAGAGGGGATGGTAATCTTAAAAGAAGTACCTCCACCAACTGCAGAATGCAAGGCTATGTCTCCCTCCAGCTGTTCTACTGATTCCTTTACCATATATAAACCTATACCTGCCCCCACATTTTTCTGTGTAGCCCTGTGAAACAATTCAAACACCTCGTTTTGATATTTTTCATCTATACCGATGCCATTATCAGAAACCTCTATAATTGCCTTGCCCCCCCGAACTTGGACATCCACCTTGATAAATTTATCCGGATTCCCCTCCTGCTGAAACTTAAAAGCATTACTGAAAAGGTTATTGAATATCACCCGTAGCTTTGCCTCATCAGAATCAAAATTCTCTTCTTGATGAATATTGACTTCTAGCTGAATATCGCTGAGGTCCCATTTATTATTATAAGCTTCATACTGTTGTTCCAGCAACTCATTAAAATCAATGGAAGTGATTACATTGTCGATTTTAGTAGAACGATAAAAATCGAGCATTTTATAGATAAAATCATCCAGCTTAAAAGTTGCCGAATCGATCATTTCAAAATACTCCAATATTCGATTATCTGTACATTCCATCTTTGCCAATTTGGAAACTCCTGAAATACTCATCAGAGGCCCTCTAAGCTCATGAGAAAGACTGTAGACAAATTGGTTCATCTCGGAATGCATTTTCTCCAATCGCTGATTTTTTTCCTTGAGTTCCTTCCTTGTAAAATAAATATCAGCAGCTGTTTTAATAGCATTTTTAATTTGCTCAATATTCCATGGCTTGTCGATAAACCTATATACCTCACCCTTATTGATGGCATCAATGACACTGGCAATATCTGAATATCCAGTCAGCAAAATACGGATTGGATCTGGCTTTATTTCAACCAATTTCTCAAAAAATTCCACTCCTGTCATCCCGGGCATTCTCTGGTCTGCAATAACCACATGAATATCATTTTCACGAGCCTTCTTCAAACCTTCCTCAGCATTTATGGCCGTAAAAATTTTAAAATCCTTTCGGAGGCTGGCCTTGAACGAGTGTAGATTATTATCCTCGTCGTCTAAATATAAAACATGGATTTTACTGCTCATTTTTAGGTGTCTTTTGATATACAGGTAACTTAATTACAAATTTGCTTCCTTTTCCGGGCTCGGTAATTACGTCTAATGTACCTTTATGATTTTCGATAATCTTATACACAATTGATAAGCCCAAACCAGTTCCCTTCCCTACAGCCTTTGTCGTAAAAAAGGGTTCAAAAATTCTTTCTCGGACATGTTCTGGCATGCCAGGACCATTGTCTCCTATCTCCAATATGACATTCCCATTTTGGGATATTGTTTTTATTAAAATCTCAGGAGCAGGGTTTTCACTCCCTTGCTCACCTAAAGCTTGTATAGCGTTGCTAATAATATTCATGAACACTTGGTTGATCTTGCCAGCCAAACATTCTACCATTGGTATATTCCCATACTCCTTTCTAATTTCAATCTTACCCATGGTACTGTTTAGTAGCACCAAAGTACTATTGATCCCATCATGTAGATCTACTTTTTTAACATCTTGTTCGTCCACCCTAGAAAACAACCTTAGTCCCTTGACAATTTCGACGGTTCTCTTTGCTCCGTCTTCCATGCCCTTTAACAATAAACCAATCTCTTCTATCAAATAATCGAACTCAAGATCTTCCTCCAGTTCTTGAAGATCCTCAAGGGATTCCTTTGAAAACTCAGACTTGCCTTTCTCTCTATAAGCATCTACAATCTCTATAATATCCTTTATATCCCTTTTCAAAGGGGACACATTGGAACTGACAAAATTGATCGGATTATTGATCTCATGCGCAATTCCAGCAGTCAACTGCCCAAGAGAAGCCATCTTTTCCTGATTGACCAATTGGGTTTGGGTATTTTGAAGATTGTTTAGCGTTTTTTCCAATTCCTCCGTCCTCAATTTAACTTTTTCCTCCAAAATAACATTCTGTTCCTTGATCAACCTTTCATTTTCCTTCAGCGCATGGAATGTTTTTTGTTGCTCCTGCTCCTTTTCCTTTTTTAAAATATTTATCCTGTTCGCCAATGCCAGCGAAAGTAATATGGCCTCCAATGCAGTACCTATCAACATGGGGAAACTAGCTAATTCAGGAAAAACAGCTATCCCCAAATTCTTCAATACGAAAAGGACTACTCCAATCAAGAAAAATGACCAAGCTATCAAAAAGTAAATTGCCGGTCTGTAACCTTTTTTTGCAGTCAGCACACCTGACCAAAAAAAGAAAATGGCCACTAACATACCAGCCAAATCCGTTAACCTATAACTGATCTCAATGAAAGAAAATAGTCTAGATACCAATACAATCAAATAAATCCCTCCTATCAACAGCAAAACCTTATCAAGAACTGGTATTATTCTAGGAGTCTTTAAAAAGATCCGAATAAACATAACTGCAAAAAGCCCTGACATACCGGAAAAGAGGACAATGCTACTTTCATAGAGCGCATAATTTGACTTAAAAATCACCAAAGAAGAGTATCCTGCCAAAGAAAGCTGTGCCAAAGTAATAAACAAGGTATATAAACAATAAACCAGATAAACCTTGTCACTGACGGAGAAGTACAAAATCAGGTTGTATAAAAATAAAGCGAGCATAATCCCAATATAGATATTGAACAATATGCTCCTATTGGCATTATAGCTTGCAAAATCCCGCTTCTTATAAGTTGAGATATCAACAACCAATGGTTCATGTGAATATATTTTAAAAATAAAATCCCCTGATCCCAACCTATCAACCTCAAACGCAGGAGAAAAATTGCTTTCAATCAAGCTAAATTCACCGATCATGCTAGTCCCCTTCTTTCCTAAAGAAACATAATCACCATTTTCACTTTTTTGAAATAGCTCTATAAAGCGAATAGATGGAGTCTTCGCTTCCAAAACCAAAGGGTCCTCCGGTGACAAGCTCCCCCTGTTCAACTGAACCTTTACAAAAATTGTATCCTTTATGATCCCTAAATCTACGCCCCCCTGTATTTTCAATTCTTCTTTAACTGTATAGTCTGCAAAACTTTCGCCCTTTTGTTCCAGCAAGCTGAGTTTTTCAATGCTCATTTTTGAGTTTGCATCATGCTGCTCCGATCCTGAACAAGATCCAAATAGGAATACTAAGGCCGATAAACAAAATAATACGATAAACTTACTGGTTGCAGACAGTATTCTTAACAGCTTCATCTTATCAAACTAAATTTTTAAATCATAAATTATAGTAAACTCCCCTTTCTCACTACTCTCATTTGCTGAATGACAAGGATTTTCACGAAGAAAATTAATTTTTTCTCTTTCTTCACACAATGCATTTGGTAATTCATGGAGATCTTTAATATCCAAAATCGTTGCTATCAGCCCCTCTTTAGGATACAAAAAAGTACCCTTGTCTCCCAAATCTTCTATCACCTTAAAGCCTAAAGTCTGGCACCTTGCCACTGTAAAAGGGGAACAAAACCCCATTAAACACTTTAAACCAAGTAGAGAAGCTACCGCTACACCTGCTCTGATTAAAAATATGCTACCAATCCCATACCCAGCTATCTCTCTTGAATTCCATACACCACAAAGTTCTGCTACTTCCAAGTCCTCAAATTCGGACATATGTTCAATTATCCTTGTATCCTTTTCTCTGATCGCTGGTTCCAAGGGCAATTGAAATTTATCACATTTAATCTGTACTCTTCCCCCACCAAAAACCTGCGAACCATCTTCTGATTCAACTACCAATAGGTATACATTAGGATTTTCTACCCAAGACCTGTCCGCAGAAGTCACCTTAGTGACACCATAGGATTCCAATACAGAGAAATGTCCGTCAATATACTTGTCTGTTGTTGTAGTATCGCTTATGGCTCTGATTGCTTTTATCCTAACCTTCATCTAAACCACCTATTACCTCTTCCAAATCAACATAAAACCTTTTCGAAGGGACTTTTTGGTTCAGCAAGATCATTCGAGCATAATGAGCTCCCATTGCTCCTCCCATAATTACAGAGGAAGCCAATTGAGGCCATGTCGTTATTGTTTTACCTATCTGTTCCATACTCATCTTTAGCCTTTCGGACAACTGGTCAAAATCCAAAATTGACATTAAAATTTCTTTATACCTCTCTTGTAAAATTTCTGCCAATTCATTTTCTTCGCCAAATTCCTCAAGAAATCCATGGAAAATGGGTCTTTGGGGTTCATCGTCAAATCGCTCAATATCCATTAGCCCCCGATCACTTGTATCCATGATTACAGGTATTTTTAGGGATTTGGCTTTTATCCTACTCTTTATTTTTACTGGAAGACTATCACACTCCTCAACCAATAAATCTAGGCCTCCGTTGCTTTCAAAAAACTCATTTATATTGTCATCAGTAATCCCCTCCTCATAAATAACCACTTTCAAAAAAGGATCAATCTCTGCTATTTCCCTGGAAACCATCCAGGCCTTTTTCACACCAAGGTGATAAACTCCAGTCCTGATCCTATTCATATTGCTTAATTCCAGCGTGTCAAAATCAGCTATCCTCAATTCTCCAAAGGACCTTTCCATTGCCAAACTAAGAGCTACACTTTGTCCTACAGATAGACCAATCACCCCAATTTTTTTGGTTGATAATAGCTCTTGCTCTTCTTTGGTGATTTTGTACTGGTTCCTGGATGTCCTCACTTGAACAAAATCTTCCTTTGAAAGGAGACGGACCAGCTGTCTTCTCCAATGATAATAAACCCAGCAACCATACTTATCCCTGGGTTGATTAGCAAAAAATTCTTTAACCATTGGAGCCAACTCATCATCACTTAAACCATCCTGCGGATGGTTTATCTTGATCAATTCAGCCATCTGACCATCCAAATGGTCGATTTTCTCTACCACTGGATCATTTTTCAACTCCTCTAACAGCTTAACTTCTTCCTCATTGTTAGGCTCTGCGGGCAATATTATCGCCTCCCAATTTGGATTTGATCCTTTTATAAAATTCAATTTCATTTATACCTTGGTGATATTTCTTATGTCAAACGCAAGTAAAGTTATATTATTGACATTGTAATTAAATGAAAAAAGAAAAAAATCACTCGAAAAAAAACCGAAAATTCTAAATAGATTTACTTAAATTGAGTATGGATGACAGTTTTAGACATATATTTGTACTAGATTAAAAAATATTTGTTCCAATTCAAACTAAATGCCGCATATCTCACCAAGGTAAGCATTGAATTCAAAGATTAGCACATGAGTGAATCGACAAAAGAAAAAATACGAATTCTTTATGTAGATGATGAAGAAAACAACCTTCAAGCATTTAAAGCTACTTTTAGACGTGAGTACAAAGTCCACCTTGCAATTTCTGCTGAGGAAGGAAGAGAAATTTTAAAATCTAAGGAAATCGACCTCATCATTACAGACCAAAGGATGCCGGAAGAAACGGGTGTGGAATTCCTGGAATCCATTATACCTCTTTACCCCGACCCGATTAGGATTTTATTAACTGGTTATACCGATATCCAAGCTGTAATCGATGCAATCAACAAAGGGCAAGTGTACCATTACCTCACCAAACCTTGGGAAGAGGATTATATGAAAACAGTGATCAAAAACGCTTACGAGGTTTTTTCCCTTCGAAAGGAAAACAAAAAACTTACTGATGACCTCATCAAAGCCAACGAGCAATTGGAATTCCTATTACGTCAAAAGTTGCTATCCTAATACCGCGCTGCCAATAACAATTGAAGCTCCTTATGATTCATTTGGAACTTTCTCCCTAAATGAGCATTTGTTAGGCTTCCCCTATAAGTATAAACCCCCTTCATAAACCACTTATAATTAAAAATCATTTCCTCAGCACCGCCCAAATCTGCCATTTGCAAAAGTATTGGCGTAAAAATATTACTCAGAGAAACTGAAGCAGTCCTGGAAACCCTTGAAGCAATATTGGGCACACAATAATGAATAATATCGTATAAACTATAGGCTGGTTTTTCATGGGAAGTCATTCTGGAAGTCTCTATACAGCCTCCCTGATCAATACTTACATCGATCAACACACTTCCAGGCATCATCGCTGCAACCATCTCTTCTGAAACGACTACCTTTGACCGTCCTTTTTCAGCCCTTAAGGCACCAATCACCACATCGGCTTCCTTAAGCGCTTCACCCAAAGTAAAATTATCTATTGTTGAAGTATATACCTGTTGCCCAAGAAGCTGCTTGATTCGCCTAAGCTTATATAGATGATTATCAAAAATCTTGATACTTGCGCCTAGTCCAAGCCCAGTCCTTGCAGCATACTCCGCAACAGTTCCTGCACCTATAATAACCACTTGTGTCGGAGGAACTCCTGTGATCCCCCCAAGAATCAAGCCTTTCCCTCCTTTTTTCTCACTGCTCAAATATTCGGCGGCAATAAGCATTACCGTGCTTCCTGCAATCTCACTCATTGCTCGTACCACAGGCATCCCTCCTACCTTGTCCTCTAAATTCTCAAATGAAACAGCAGTAATCTTTTTCCTGTTGAGTGAATGAATATACTCGGCCTTTTGCTTCCCTAATTGCAATGCAGAAATCAAGCAGCTACCAGGGGTCATATATGCTATTTCTTCCAATGAAGGTGGTTCTACTTTCAGCACTACTTCCGCTTCAAATGCTTCTTTGGAAGAATAAACGACCTTAGCTCCTGCGTCGGCATACTCCTTATCGGAAAACTTGGAAGCACGACCAGCCCCTGACTCCACGATCACCCGCTGGTTATTGTTAACCAGCAATGCTACTGCTTCTGGAGTAAGCACCATCCTTTTTTCATGCGCCTCGTTTTCCTTCGGCAATCCTATCAAAATCGAATGATCAGAGCTTTTGACCCTGGCCAAGGCTTCTTTGGGATATATTCCTGCCTCTTTGCTTATCTCTGCCATTTTAGCTCCCATCCTGTATCTTTTTTATACTAATTTCCCTTGTTTCTTCTCCAGTGACTTCAATAGAAATCAAATAAAATTCCTCTGGGAGGTAATCCGGAATTTTTTCGGCCCACTCCAACCAACAATATCGACCACTATAGAAATACTCGTCAACTCCTATCTCCAGCACCTCTTCCTGTTCCTCTACCCTATAGAAATCAAAGTGATAAAAAACTTCTCCCTGCTCATTCTCATATTCATTGACTATGGAAAAAGATGGGCTGCTAACTAGATCTCCCACACCAAATGCCTTGGCAATGGCTTTAATCAAGGTAGTTTTTCCAGCCCCCATATTCCCCATAAACACCCAAATGGACAAATCTTCACATGTTTCAATGATCCGTTTGGCTACTTCGGGCAGTTGGCTTTTATCTTCACATTTAATCTTTTTCAATGTTTCCTTAATACTGCTTTGGTGAAAGGTGCATAATTGGTACAATTACCTCCTCCAAAGAAACCCCTCCATGTTGGAATGTATCTTTGTAGTAATTTACATAATAATTGTAATTGTTCGGATATGCAAAGAAATAATCTTCTACCGCAAAAACATAGCTCGTGGAAACATTAAATCTCGGCAATTTGGCTTCCTCAGGCCTGCTGATCTCAAAAACCTTTCCGGATTCGAAATTCAGGTTTTTCCCTTGTTTGTACCTTAAGTTAGTAGTTACCTTTCTGTCACCTATAATTTTATATGGTCTGTTCACCCTTTTCGTCCCATGATCAGTGGTCACGATCACATCACAGCCGGCTTCACTGACCTTCTTAAATAATTCGAATAGTGAACTATGCAGGAACCAGCTTTCTGTGATAGACCTATAAGCTGACTCATCAGGAGCAAGCTCCCTGATCATTTTCATATCCGTTCTGGCATGTGACATCATATCCACAAAATTATAAACCAAAACATTCAGGTCATTATTCATCAAATTTTGAAACTGCTCCAGAACTGATTTACCCTGGCTTGCCTGTAAAATTTTATGATAACTGAATTTTGACTGAAGCCTGTTTTTCTTCAAATTAACTTCCAAAAATTCTTTTTCATGGTTATTTTTCCCCTCATCAGTATCTTCTCCTTCCCACAAATCAGGATGGAATCTGGCCATATCCAATGGCATCATTCCACTGAAAAGGGCATTTCTTGCATAAGCTGTAGTCGTAGGCAAAATACTATAATAAGTATCCTCAGATTTAACGTTAAAATAATCACTTAACAGAGGTTCTATAATTTCCCACTGATCCAATCTCAGATTATCGATGACCACGAAAAACAAGGGTTTATTGCTATCTTGAAGATGGGGAAAGACTTTTTCCTTCATTACCCTATGTGACAAAATGGGCTTATCAGCATCAGCATCATTGAGCCAATCCAAATAATTATCTTTGATAAACCGGGCAAAGTTGGCATTGGCTTCGGATTTCTGTGTATCCAAAACTTCCTGCATGCTTTTATTTTCTGTCTTATCAATCTCCAATTCCCAATAAGTCAACTTCTTGTAAATATCTGCCCATTCTTCATGATCAATGGCATCATTATAGGCCATACTGATCCGAGAAAAATCCTGTTGATAGGACATATTTGTCTTCTCACTGATCAGTTGTTTGTTTTGAAGAATCTTTTTTACCGACAATAAAATCTGGCTTGGGTTAATGGGCTTAATCAGGTAATCAGCTATCTTACCCCCAATTGCATCGTCCATGATATGCTCTTCTTCACTTTTGGTAATCATTACCACTGGAGTCTGAGGCTTCAGTATTTTGACTTGCTGTAAAGTCTCCAAACCAGTCATCCCAGGCATCATTTCATCTAAAAATATCACATCATAATTGGAGTTTTCCACCATTTCAACTGCATCATTGCCACTGTTGACGGTAGTGATTTCGTATCCTTTTTGCTCCAAAAACATGATATGAGGCTTAAGTAGGTCAATCTCATCATCTGCCCAGAGAATTTTAAATTTTTGCATCTTTTCCGGTTTATTTCTTATAAATTTATAACTACTTTTGATTTCTATCAACTAATTCTTAGGCAATTGAAAAGCCATAAAATTCTTAACGATCCTGTTTACGGTTTTATCACCATTCCCAGCGAGTTGATTTTCACTATTATTGACCATCCTTATTTCCAAAGGTTAAGAAGGATCAAACAACTGGGTCTAACAGACTTTGTCTATCCTGGAGCACTGCACACCAGATTTCACCATGCCTTGGGGGCCATGCACCTGATGAGCATCACCCTGGACAATCTACGGAATAAGGGGCACGAAATAAGTGATCAAGAATATGAAGCGTCATTAATTGCCATTCTATTGCATGATATAGGACATGGACCTTTTTCACATGCCCTCGAATACACTTTATTAAAAGGTATTCCCCATGAGTCATTATCCCTTTTGCTCATGGAATCTCTCAACAAACAATTAAACGGCCAGCTCGACCTAGCGTTAAGAATATTTAAGAATAATTATGAAAGAAAGTTCTTTCATCAATTAGTTTCCAGTCAACTTGACATAGACCGCCTAGATTATTTACAGCGGGACTGTTTCTTTACAGGAGTTTCTGAAGGGACCATCGGTGCTGATAGGATCATAAAAATGATGAATATTAAAGATGATCAGATTGTCGTTGAGGAAAAAGGACTTTACAGCATTGAGAACTTCCTCAGTGCCAGAAGGTTGATGTATTGGCAGGTTTATCTTCATAAAACGACAGTTAGTGCTGAAAAAATGCTGATTAACTTGATAAAACGGGCAAAAGACCTTCAACAATCCGGCACCAATCTACAAGGTTCTGAAGCACTTAGTTATTTCCTCCAAAACAATTTCACCTTAAAGGATTTCCAGCACTCTAAAGACCTTCAGGAAATATTCGCCAGCATGGATGATTTTGATATTTGGGGGGCAGTTAAACTATGGCAAAAGAACAAAGATCTTGTTTTGAGCAATATAGCCGATATGTTTTTGACCAGAAACCTTTTTAAAATCAAATTAAGTAATCTTCCCTTGAAGAAAGATGAACTAATGGAGATGGAAAGAAAAATGATCCGTAACCTTAACATTTCTGAGGAGGAACTCCCCTATTTCTTTTCCTATGGCTCTATATCAAACAATGCCTATGTGGCCAAGGAAAGCATCCTAATTTTAACCAAAAAGGGAGAGGTCATCGACGTTGCACAAGCAGCGGACCTACCCAATATTAAAGCCATGAGCAAAATTGTCAAAAAGTATTATGCTTGTCGGGCTAAAGATTTAACTTTGCGATAACTTAATTAAAAACTCATGGAATTTACCGTTAGTCAGATTGCAGAGCTTTTAAACGGAGAAATCGAAGGTGATGGCACCAAAAAAGTTAGTAGACTGGACAAGATCCAAGATGGAACTGAAGGGGGGATAAGCTTTTTGTCCAATATGAAATATGAACCGTACCTTTACAGCACTAACTCTACAGCTGTAATTGTGGCCAAAGATTTTTCCCCTGCAAAGCCTATTAACACCATACTTATAAAAGTAAAGGACCCCTATTCTGGTTTCACCCAGTTATTGGAGGCCTATGCCCAATTCACTAAACATTCCAAAACAGGAGTGGAACAACCTTCCTTTATGGATGGCTCCAGTAAATTTGGAGAAGGAGGTTACAGGGCTGCTTTCAGTTATATAGGCAAAGATTGTAAAATAGGGAATAATGTCATCATCCATTCCCAAGCCTATATTGGTGACAAGGTAAGTATTGGTGACAACTGTATCATTCACGCAGGGGTTAAGATCTATAATGAATCTATCATTGGGAATAATTGCGAATTGCATCCTAATGTAGTCATAGGTGCTGATGGTTTTGGTTTTGCACCTCAAGAAGATAAAACGTACAAAAACATCCCTCAATTGGGCAACGTACTTATTGAAGACAATGTCAGTATAGGCTCGAACAGTACCATTGACTGTGCCACGATGGGCTCTACTATCATCAAGAAGGGAGTAAAAATTGACAACCTCGTTCAAATCGCCCATAATGTAATCATTGGGGAAAACACAGTGATCGCTGCACAATCAGGGATTTCAGGATCTACAGAAATTGGAAAAAACTGTGTTATCGCCGGCCAAGTAGGCATAATTGGCCACTTAAAAATTGCCGACAATACAACCATAGGCGCCAAAACAGGTATCTCCAAATCCATCATCAAACCAGGCCAGACAATTTTTGGGTATATTGGATATGAAATGAAGGAATTCTTAAAGTCCTACTCCATTTTTAAAAATCTGCCAAGTCTACAGAATAAAATTAAAGATCTGGAAAAAAAACAATAAATTTGTGGGCGAATACAAAAGGATGCCCCAAAAACATCATTAATGAAAGTTAAACAGCATACCATAGGAAAACAGGTAACAGTATCTGGAGTTGGTCTACACACTGGTGTAATGGCCAATATGACATTTGTACCTGCTCCTCCCAATCACGGATACAAGTTCCAAAGAATTGATCTTGAAGGTTCTCCCATCATTGATGCGGATGTAGACAATGTAGTAGATGTATCCAGAGGAACTACTATAGAACAGAGTGGCGCCAGAGTCTTTACCGTAGAGCATGTATTAGCTGCTTTGGTAGGCCTTGAAATAGACAATGTACTCATCCAATTGGATGGACCAGAGCCGCCAATCATGGATGGCAGTTCCATACAGTTCATCAACATCCTGGAAGATGCAGGCTTGCAAGAACAAAATGCCCTAAGACGCTTCTTTGAAGTTCCTGAGAGTATTCATTATAGAGATTCAGCCCGTGAAGTAGAAATGGCCGCTTTGCCATTGGATGATTACAGGGTGACTGTAATGGTGGACTATAATTCACCCGTATTGGGCAGTCAGCATGCATCCATTACTGACATCAGCCAATTTAAATCTGAAATAGCTTCTTGTAGGACCTTCTGTTTCCTTCACGAACTGGAGATGCTTTACAATCAAAACCTCATTCAAGGAGGAGACCTGAACAATGCCATAGTGGTCGTAGACCGTATTGTCACTGACCAGGAATTGGATGGCTTGGCTAAAATGTTCAATAAGCCGAAGGTAGAGGTAAGACAAGAAGGAATTCTCAATAATGTAGAGTTACGTTATAAAAACGAACCTGCTAGACATAAGCTACTTGATGTAGTGGGGGATCTTGCATTAGTAGGCAGGCCTTTAAAAGCCCAAATACTGGCAGCAAGACCCGGTCATGCAGCCAATGTTGCTTTTGCCAAAAAACTAAAAAGGGCAATGGAAAAAGCAGGACCGAGTCATATTCCACACTATGACCCGAAACTTCCTCCTGTGATGGATATTAACCAGATTGGGAATATCCTTCCACATAGATATCCTTTTCAACTTTTGGATAAAATCATTTATCTTGACGACACGGTAGTTGCTGGGGTTAAGAATGTTACCATCAACGAGCCGTTTTTTATGGGGCATTTCCCAAACAATCCTGTCATGCCAGGAGTATTACAAGTAGAAGCCATGGCACAGACTGGCGGCATTCTTGTGCTTAGCACAGTGGATGACCCGGAAAATTACTGGACTTATTTCTTAGGAATAGAAAGCTGCAAGTTCCGTAAAATGGTCTTACCTGGAGATACTTTGGTATTCAAGTGTGAACTATTGTCCCCAATAAGAAGAGGGATTGCAAAAATGAAAGGTGAAGCCTATGTGGGGAACACATTGGTCTGTGAAGCCGTAATGACTGCTAGTATTGTAAGAAAAGACGCATGATAAGTAAGCTATCACAAGTACATGAAAATGCCAAAGTCGGTGAAAATGTAAGCATTGACCCTTTTTCGGTTATTCATGAAAATGTAGAAATCGGAGATGGTACTTGGATCGGTTCCAATGTAACCATATACCCTGGAGCAAAAATCGGCAAAAACTGCAAAATATTCCCCGGAGCGGTAATTGCAGGCGTTCCGCAGGACCTGAAATTCCAAGGTGAAGATTCTACTGTCGAAATTGGAAATAACACAACTATCAGAGAATGTGTTACCGTAAGCCGTGGAACTATTGACAAACGAGTTACCAAGATTGGCAGCAACTGTCTTTTAATGGCCTATGTACACATTGCCCACGACTGTAGTGTAGGAGACAATGTGATCATTGCTAATACTGTTCAGGTAGCTGGGCATGTTTCCATCGACGACTGGGCAATTATCGGGGGCAGTAGTGCTATTCACCAATTTGTCAAAATCGGAATGCACTCCATGATTTCTGGTGGTTCATTGGTAAGAAAGGATGTACCACCGTTCACCAAGGCAGCTAGGGAACCATTGAGCTATGCAGGTGTCAATTCACTGGGACTGAGAAGAAGAGGATTCTCCAATGAATCCATTAGTCATATTCAGGAAGTATACAGGTACCTTTTCCTTAATAGCCTCAATAACAGTAGGGCGCTAGAGGAAATAGAAATCAATCTACCTGCTACCAAGGAAAGAGATGAGATTGTTAACTTTATCAGGTCCTCCGAACGAGGAGTGATGAAAGGATATATTAACTAAACAATGCTAGAGGTCAGGCTAAAGCATGCTGCAAAGCGATTCCAGTATGACTGGATATTTAGAAACCTGGATCTACATATAAGTTCCAACACAAAAATCGCCATTACTGGCAGCAATGGTTCTGGTAAGTCCACTTTATTAAAGTGTCTTGCCGGAACCACTCCTTTTACCGAGGGCAGTGTGGAATATTTTTACGAAAACACCCCTATTCAAGCACCTGAACTTTATCAAAAACTTGCCATAAGCGCTCCCTATATGGAGCTGCCTGAAGAATTCACGCTTTTCGAACTACTCCAGTTCCACTTTGAATTTAAATCCCCCATAGCTGGAATGAACATCAAGCAAATGATCGAAATCATGTACTTGACAGCAGCTAGGAACAAGCAAATCTCCTATTTTTCTTCCGGCATGAAACAGCGGCTTAAATTAGGACTTTGTTTCTTTTCCGATGTTCCCTTGCTGATCCTGGACGAACCAACCTCTAACCTCGATAAAAAAGGAGTAGAATGGTACCTCAGTCTCGTGGAAAAATATGGAAAGAACAGAACTATTTTTATAGGTTCTAACGAACCTAAGGAATATTCCTTTTGTGATCAGACCTTACACATCGAAGATTACAAGCTTCAAAAGTCCCTTTGATTTCAATTGAATATCCTTATATTTACTTGAAAATTTATTTGATAGACTATGAAAAAACTATTCGCATCATACCTCTTATTTTTTTCTTTGGTTACGTTTTTTTCTTGCGGTAGTAAAGACGATCCAACACCATCCAAAACTCCTGAACAAATAGCCACTGAAAAGCTAACTGGTGAGGGCAGTCAAACTTGGGTAGTAATAGGCGGAGGAGCTGTCACCCATAATGGTACAGACGAAACAGCTGAGTGGGCAGATTTTGAAATTACTTTTTCATCCAACGGAAGCACCAAAGCCTATACCACCAGCAATCCCAACAACCTCTATGACGGAAGTGGAAACTGGTCTTTTTCTGGAAGTAACTTTGATAAAATCACCCTCACAGGATCTCAACCCGCGGCAGGAGAAGAAATTTCCTTCTCTGGAGCAGGAAGCAATTTAGTTTTGGAATTCACCGTACCTACCCCCACCAATGGAAGGGTAAAAGCACTGGCAGGATCTTATAAATTTGAGTTGAAAGCAGAATAACCTGTACCATGAAAAGCTTAGCTCTAATATTCTCTTTTTTATGGGCTAGTTGCCATTTCAGTCAGGCACAATCTGAAACCTCTATTGAACTGGTCAATGCAGTCCAAAAACTGACAGAAACCATGATCAGCCCAGATAAAGCCAAGCTCAAAATACTGACGGACAAAAAACTTTCCTATGGACATTCCAATGGAAAAATAGAAAATCAGGAGAAATTCATTGAAAGCCTATTAAGTGGAGCTTCTGATTTTATCAGCATGGACCTGCAAAATCAAAACTATGAGGTCGTTGACAATATTGGAATTGCTAGGCATACACTTCTAGCAGAAACCAATGATGGCGGAGTACCTGGAAAGGTCAAAATCGGCATCATGATGGTCTGGAGATATGACAATGACCAATGGAAGCTTTTAGTCAGACAAGCCTATAAACTTCCACCGGCCCAGCCATAATTTATCTTAAGGTCACCAAGGTAACACCAGCTCCTCCCCTATCAGCATGCTCATCCTCAAATTTCCCTACAGCTGGCATAGTTCGCAGCAAATTACGCGTAATCTCCCTTAAAATGCCATCTCCTTTACCATGCACAATCCTTAGGTCTTTTACACCTAACATATGGCCTTCATCTACAAAATTTTGAACAATTGCTAAAACCTCCTCCCCACGCTTTCCTCTCAAATCCAAATTAGGAGAGAAGTCCCTCATTTTTGACGAAGTATCAAAGCCCATTCTTGAGGCAATGGCTTTCTTCTCTTTCTTAAGGGCAGTATTGGAGATTTTTTCCAGTCTGTTCAGTTTGACATTGGACTTAAGATCCCCAATGCTGATTTCAACATCCTTATTCCTAATAGAAAGCACCTCAGCAATTGCCCCATTATCTTTCAAGCGGACATGATCTCCTTCCTTGATTTCACCTGCTATGACTTTAATTTCTTGGGACAGTTTAGGCTTGATGCTTTTATCCGGCTTGATAGCAGTTTTTAAACTTTCCAGGTCCTTTCTTGCCTTTTGAGTAGCCGCTTTCTCTGCCTTATTTTCCTTAATGGATCGAATAGTTTCCTCTATCTTACTGTTCGCACCATCCAATATTGCTTTGGCTTCCAACTTGGCCTGTTGGATCAATTGCTTTTGGTTACCTTCAATGGTTTCCTTAAGCTCATTATATTCTTTTAACCTTTTGGTAAGTAACCTCTCCTTTCGCTGTGCTTCGTCCAAAAGCCTTTCATATTTGGATTTTTCTGACTCTAGCTTATTCAACAGCTTATCATACCTTACCCTTTCATCACCAATCTGTTCCTTCGCATAACCAATAATTTCCTTGGAAATCCCAATTTTGGTCGCTATTTCCAATGCAAAGGAACTACCTGGCTTGCCTATTTCTAGCTGGTAAAGAGGCTCCAGTTTATCCACATCAAAACGCATAGCCCCATTGGTCATTCCTTGATTTTTGGCAGCTATCTGCTTTAGGTTGCCGTAGTGAGTGGTCACTACCCCATAGGCTCCTGATTTATTCAGGGCCAATAAAATGGATTCGGCAATGGCCCCACCAAACTGGGGTTCCGTACCTGTACCAAATTCATCAATAAAGAAGATGGATTTCTTATCGGCAAACTGTGTAAAATACTTCATGCTCATCAAATGTGAGCTATAGGTACTCAGGTCATTTTCAATATTTTGCTCATCCCCAATATCAATGAAGAAATTCTGGAACACCGTACATTTTGAATGCGGGTCCATAGGGACCAACAAGCCACATTGCAGCATATACTGCACCAAGGCTACGGTTTTGAGGGTAACAGACTTTCCTCCTGCATTGGGCCCAGAAATCACCAAAAGACGGCTATTATGGTCCAAGTGAATGTTCAGGGGTACAATCTTCCTGTCTTGCTGCTTAAGCGCCTGTTCCAAAACAGGGTGGCGGGCATTGTACCATTCTATGACTTTTCCCTTTTGAAGTGTAGGCTTGCTTGCATCCATTTTCAATGCCAGCTTGGCCTTAGCACGAATAAAATCCACCATACCCAAAAAGCGGAATGCACTTTTTAGTTCTGGAATAAAGGGTCTTAAAGTATCCGTAAGCTCGGTAAGTATCTTTTGGACCTCCCTGCGCTCCATATACTCCAATTCCTTAAGCTCATTATTGATATCCAAAACCTCAGCAGGCTCCAAAAACACAGTTTGTCCGGTAGCAGATTCATCATGCACAAAACCTTTGATTTTCCTTTTATTCTCTGCTAGTACAGGCATCACCATCCTGCCTCCTCGTATGGTTATCGATGCGTCATCAGGTGTCAACCCCTTGGCCTTCGCTTCACGAAAGATCCTATCCAAAACCTTTCTGAGTCGGTTTTCCTCATAAAGGATCTGCGCCCTGATCAAACCCAGTTCGCGCGTTGCATTGTTTTTGATTTTACCTTTATCATCCAACACCTTCTCAATAGATCTCAGCAAGGTATTATCAAGATTCACCAATCCCAACAGTTGAAAAAGCTGGGGGTACTCTTCTTGAAATTTCGTAAAGAAATCTACACAGCCCTTGAGCGTAAGTAATGAAAGGCGGATTTCATGAAAATCATCCTCATACAAAAAAGTCCCTTCGATCTTGGCCTTATCCAAATAAGGATAGATATTCAGAAAGTTGGATGAAGGGAACATTTCACCGGACAATAAAATCTGACGAAACTCTTCTGTTTGGTCCAACAGTTTGTTCAGCAAATTGATATCTTTTGAAAAAGACACTTTCTGAACAATATCAGTACCCAATTTACTGGTACATTCTTCCTTGATCCACTCTTTTATTTTATCAAAATTAATCTTGGACTCAAGATTATCCGGATATAGCATACTTTATTTTCCTTCTTTTTCTTTCACATTAAGTGAATCAATCACCCGACCATATAGTTCCTCCATCTTTTCGGTATCCCTCAGATAATATTCCAAACTTTCCATATACACCGTATCTATCACTTGATGATTTTCAAAAACACGACTTTCAAATAATGGATAAAGTTTCTTGGAAGAATCATAGGAGACAGGCAAAGAACTAGCCATGCCTTCAGCCAAGTGGATATCTACCATGATTTCCACCATTTTATCTTCGGACAATAAATAATCAGGCTGCCCTTCTTTGGAGCAAGACAGCAGTCCCGAAAGGGCGATAATGAAGATTATTATTTTTTTCACAATGCAAAATTAGCCAATTCCGTTGAAATTTAGATAATATGTTATCCATTACTCGTTTTATTATTCAATCTAGTCCATTAAATTTAGGCCCTCGGAAAGAATTAGCCCATGAAGCAACTGCTTAAAAAACTTAGGAAATACGAAATCATGATCAGAAAGGTGGCCAATAACCACCTACAGGGTGATTATCAGTCCATTTTCAAAGGAGCGGGCCTTGAATTCGATGACTTGAGGCCATACCAATACGGTGATGATGTCCGTACCATTGAATGGAAAGTATCCGCAAAAGGACACGGCACCTTTGTCAAAACTTTTAAGGAAGACAAGGATCAGTCTGTCTATTTTCTTTTGGACATCAGCGGATCTCAGGATATTGGTGATGAGAGAAGAAAAAAAATCGACTTGGGAAAGGAAATCGCTGGAGTACTGACCTTAGCAGCCATTCATGAGGGCAGCCAAGTAGCCTTGGTGTCTTTTTCAGATCAAAAAGAAAAAGTTATTCTTCCTGGAAAAGGCCCTAAGCAAGGAGTAAAAGTGATTAGAGGAATTTTCAAGCATGAAAACAAATCCATCAAAACCAATCTCAATGAGATGTTCACTTTTTCCCTTAACCTGATCAAGAAAAGAAGCATCATCATAGTGATCTCAGATTTCATCGATGAGAATTATGAAAGATCATTCAAAGCCCTGGGGGAAAAACATGATGTGGTGGCCATTCAGGTAACAGATCCCCGTGAATCAGCTTTACCTTCCTTGGGAATCATCCCGGTTTTTGATAAGGAAGAAGGCAAAACGACTTGGGTCAACACGGCTTTTGGTAGTTTTTCCAAAAAGATTTCCGATACATTTACCAAAGACAGAAGCTCTTTAAAAGAATTATGCAAAAAAAATCAGATTAACTATCTCCCCATTGATACCCAGGAAGACATTGTCCTTCCATTGATCGAATTATTTAGGTACAGGAATAAAACCATGAAGCGTGGGTAAGTTCAAAGGATTCTTCATTAGCATTTTATTAGTAATATTCTCTTCTAACCTTCAGGCCCAAAAGCTGAAGTTGGATGGCTATTTCCTCCAGGATTCTGCCAAATTAGGGGAAAGAGTAGGCTATGTTCTGAAGGCGGAATATCCTTCGGAAATGAATATTGTTTTTCCAGATTCTACTTTTAACTATCAGGATTTTGCTTTCTTGGAGAAACAAACATTTACCTCCTATACCCCCGATAGTGTCACACTGGACAGTGCCATTTACTATCTTTCCAATTTCTCTTTGGATCCAGTAAAGTCCTATTCTCTTCCTGTATTTGAAATATTAAAATACGACAGCATTCAGCATTCTCCTATTGAAGACAACCTAAACTTGGAATTGACCATCAAGCCAATGCCAGAGGAGCTTACCTTCAAGGACAATGATAAGTACCAAGCCATTCCCAAGGAATTCAACTACCCTTATTTGTTGATGTTTTTGGGCATACTCCTTATCGTCATTATAGGCTCTATCCTTTTATTTGGTAATAAATTCCAAAAAGAATGGGCCATTAGAAAAATAAAGAAGAAGCATAAGAAATTTCTTGGTAAATGGACTTCAGCAGTACAAACCTTACAATCCAATCCAAGCTTACAGGTTGCTGATGAAACCCTTTGGCTTTGGAAAGATTATATGGAAGAATTGACCGGTAAACCTTACAGGGAATGGACGGCCACTGAAATTGGAGCGTTCATGGAATTACCTGACCTGGTCAATGATTTCAGAAAAATTGAGATCATCATTTATGCCAACAGGACCTCTGAAGACCTATTGGCGACTTGTGATAAATTAAAATCAGTGTGCGAAGATATGTATCACCAAAAAATCAAAGAAATCCATGAGAGCAAGTGATATAGCAGAATGGTTTTCGCTGAACTGGTTTTTCCCTGAGACCTTTCGCTCTTACGAATGGGAAAACCCTTGGGCCTTGCACCTTCTTTGGATAGTGCCTCTGATATTATTGATCAGAAAGTTCACTAAAATCCTTAAAAATCCATCGCTGGAACTTTCTCTACCGGAAAGTGTATCAAGCAGTAATCCCTGGACTTATTTGAGGTTAGTCCCCACACTCTTCTTTTCTCTGGCCATGCTGATGATTATTATTGCCTTGGCCAGACCACAGCGGTCCAATGAAAAGGTGGAGCAAAGCACAGAAGGTATTGACATCATGCTGGTATTGGATATTTCAGAATCCATGGACTTGCAGGATTTCGAGCCCAACAGGTTGGAAGCCGCCAAAGCTACTGCCATTGATTTTATCAATGGCCGGTTTGGAGACCGAATAGGCATGGTCATTTTTGCCGGTGAAGCATTTTCCCTTGCTCCTTTGACCACAGACTATGAATTACTGACTGACTTGATAGAAGACATATCATTTGATATGATGGATGTAAAAGGTACAGCCATCGGTAGTGCTGTGGCTACTGCTACCAACAGAATGCGTGAATCTGATTCCAAATCCAAAGTGATGGTTTTGCTCAGTGATGGGGACAACAATGCCGGTAATGTAGATCCTACCTTCGCTGCTGAACTGGCAGAGGCCATGGACATTAAAATATATACCATTGCGGTAGGGAAAGACGGTATGGTCCCATATGGAACGGACTTTTTTGGCAGACCTCAAATGGTAGAAACCTATTTGAACGAAACCACCTTGAGGGATTTGGCCAGAATTGGAAAAGGGCAGTTCTTCCGGGCCTCGGATGACAATGCCCTGGAGAACATATTTGAGCAGATCAACCAAATGGAGAAAGCAGAGATCCTAGAATCAAGGTATAAGGAAACACAGGATTTCTATAGACCCTATTTGTTCTTCGCCATTATCTTCTTCTTTATCTGGCTCACCTTGAAAAGCACCTTTGTCAATAACTTCCTTTTGGATTAAAAGTATGGTCAAATCGTCTATTTGTTGGATTGTAGCACTGTCTCATAATCCGTGACGACAGGTCCAAGTTGAGAGACTTGGACCCAAACCCAAAAAAGTCTCAAAAATTTCATCTCAAAAGCTATCCAATAACTTATCCACCTTCACCGTCCCTTGGTAACTTCTGACCAAACTACCCGAGCGATCATAAAGAAAAATCTCCGGAACACTGCCTATATCATAATACACAGCCACCTCCATGCCCTTATCTTGGAACCAATGTATGTTTTTACAATTATTCAATTCCATCCTTTTGGCAAATTTACAGATCACCTTAACCTGTTCGCTAGAAACCAACAATATTTGGACATCCTCAAATTCCTCCAACCTTTCCTTAATGGCCTCTATTTCCTTTTGGCACAGGTAACAAGTAGAATTAAAATAAATCAAAATGATCGGCTGATCATAAGACAGCTCTTCAGTGACAAGCTTTTCTCCATCAGCCCTGTAGAGCGTAAAATCGGGAAACTGGCGAACCCTCTCTGCCACTATTTTCTTTTTCTTTACCCGATCCATGATCAGACACCCCATCACCCCAAGAAAAACGATCACCAAAAAGAGCACAATAAGCTTAAGCCTATTTCTCATATCACGACATATTCAAGGTAATAAAGACTATAAACACCCCCCAACAAAACAGAGCCGTACCATAGGACCCCAAGACAATGTGAGAACTTTTAAGCATGCTCAGTTCCAGTTCCTCCTTTACCAAATACACCAATACAAACACATAGGCCAACTCAAACAAATTAACCAACTGTAGCGGATAGCTGAAAACTGGATGAATGTTTTCCAAATCAAAGAGATTGGTCATCGATAAGGGATAAAAAGTAACAAACTCCTGATAGCTGAGACCATAAGCCGACACGTAAACTAGCTTCACCAATCCGGCGATTACAAAAACCACTTCCGCATATACCGCAATACCAAAAAGCGTCCCCAGCCTTACCTCCTTATACCGGTCAGCAAAAAACAACCCCGCATAAAGCAATATTGCCACCAAAAAACACTTTACCACAAACATCAGAAAGGCAAACAGCACACTGAACCTGTTCCAGAACAGCACTTTGTCGATCGTTGCCTGGATTTCCTTAAATGAGAGCTCCAAAACATCATCATTTAACACTTCGTTCAGCAGCATCCCCTCAAAATCAATCAACAATAGCGTAGCAATGTATAGGGCAAAAGAATAGCCCGATAATATAAAAAATGGTTTCATGATTTTATTATGGAAAGAAGAGTCTGTATAAGAAAAATGACACAGTTTTATTTTTCAACACCTTATTCTCTTGCTATCTCTAACTATACCATTTAAAACTTCTAAGCGCCTATCATGAGGACATTCAAAAACTGACAAATGTTCAGAATACAACACAGTATGTTTTTTCAAATCCTTAATTAAATTAATCAAGCTTTCTTTTGATTTATCATCCAGGCTAGAAAAAGGTTCATCCCATAATAGTAATTGTGGCGTACCTATCAGGCTAGAAATTAACCCAAGTTTTTTTCGGTTACCTTCAGACAATTCTCGAATAAACCTGTTTTGAAAAACATCAAAGCCTAATCTATCAATTGCAGTTTTCATCACATCATTGAATAATGTTCCATTTACCATCTTTAACATACCAACATATTTTAAATGTTCTATAGGCCTTAGATGTGGTATTAAAAAATACTGATCTAAATATGCCCCTACATATTTTTGCCAGCCACTACCATCATTTGGGCATCCATTAATTAAAATAGTTCCTTTTCTACTTTTAATCATATTAAGAATTGAATAAAGAAAAACTGATTTCCCTGCTCCATTTTGTCCAGTTATAAGTACCTTCTCAAATGAGTTTATAATGATATTTTTTTCCAATCTTAATTCAAACCCTTCAATTTTTATTTCTAAATCAATTATTTCAAGCATCGACAAAAACTTTTAGATTTTTAGTAATTCTTTTTATAATAAAAGGAAACAAGACTATTAAAATAATAAAACAAATACTATAAATAATTAAGATATAATTGGTTTCATAGGAGTAATACCTACATAACTTACAAATAATAATATAAATCAAGAAATTAGTAGCGATAACCAAAATATGGACAGGAGGCTGCCTAATAAAGACAAACCGGTCATCATATAGATCAATAAATCTTTGCTGAAAAGACGTTAAAAACAGCGTTAACCAAATTCCAATAGAAACAGAATATCCCCAAGCAATTATTAAAAGCTTCACCCCCTCTCCCAATTTATAATGAAAAACAGCACCGACAACAACTAAAATCATAGAAGAAATGAAAAAGTTCAAAATAACCTTTACCCAAATAATTAACAAAAAATAGTCAGCATTATTTAGCGCAATCTTTTTAAAGGAGTTTTCCCAACTAAATGAGTAAACGCCATAAATATAGATATGACCACCTACAATAAATAATGCCAAGATATCTTGATTAACGGACATTGGTATTTGTGCTTTCCTAAGTATAAATAACAAAAAAACACTCAAGATTAGAGCAATGAATGAACCAATACTATATATTTTAGTGACTTTATTTCTTACAAACAAATAAGATTCCTGCCTCAGCATGAAGCTAACTTTATTAAATAACATAAGTTTCTTTCTTTATAAATCCTACAAAGAATCCCCACATTACCACCACACTACCTATCATTACCAAATAACTCATCAATCCATTTAGGTATAAAACACCTACCACTGAAAAAACAAACAAAAAGAGAAACTTAATTATCACAAATAACCTTTCTTTATTCACCAACAAAATAACATTCAACATAATACTATTTAAGACAGAAAATATAATTGCCTTCTCAATATATACCATTTCAATAAATAAAGATTTCTGGACAAAAGAATACCTAACAATTAAAAGCCCCCCCAGAATCATTATAGTTGTGTTAAAAACAATCATTAATCCTAAACATTTGAGAAGTCTTGATTTCACCAGACAAATCCTTATTAAGTTATTCCCGACCACAAGAGAATTAGAAGGGAAAATAAATTTTGTCAAAAAATCTAAAAATATAAAGAAAATTAGCCCTCCTATTTCAATCCTAAAATCATTAGTGAAGTATAAAAAACATATTAACGATATGTTTACTAAAACAACAAAATAACGTACTAAATACTGGACTATTTTCAGAAATTGATCACCTTTACTACCTTGATCCAAGTCATTTGTTAATAAGCACTTATTTAAATAAACAAAACTACCAATAAGTGATATAGCACTTTTTAATACATTTATATTCAAAACCCTA
Source organism: Echinicola salinicaeni (assembly GCF_014280965.1). Lineage (GTDB taxonomy): Bacteria > Bacteroidota > Bacteroidia > Cytophagales > Cyclobacteriaceae > Echinicola > Echinicola salinicaeni. Next base: position 81,359 of record NZ_JACODZ010000004.1, on the reverse strand, counting down.
TAAATAAATTACAAAAATAAAATCAACAAGTTGAAGGTTAAAAAAATTTAAACTTGTTGATTTTATAATATCACACTATATTATGGCATCCATAACTGTAGGCAGCACTTACTCCAACTACAAGAAAAGTACCCATACCAAAACTGGCTATTCCAATTATCGCTCCAGCCGCAGTGGTGGCTGCAAGAACTGCCATATCGGATGCAAAAGTACATTTTCCACCTTTTACTCTCTCCATTCTCTCAAAACTTAGCTCTTTCATAATCTACAAAATTTAAATTTAAAAATAGATTTATTAACAGATTCAATTTATCCCTGATCCACTGACATTTCCTGTCAGTCAGTCATTTTTTTCAAGAAAAACATAACTTTTATTCTCTTTACAATACTGGATATCCTTTTCCATAGATAACTTCAGATCTTCCAATATTCGATATACCGACCTTTCCTGGACCCCCAACTTTCTAGCGAGTTCCACCGGCCTGCCCGTTTTCCTATTTTCAATCAACTCTATCAGAAGCTTTGTCCTTTCGTAGTATTTCAGTCCTCCCATGATGTCGCTATTTAATGGTTTCCTGGATGATCTGTTGATAAGCCTCCGCATATTCGTTGGCTCCAAGGGCGAGTTCTTCATGAGCTCCTTCTCCTGCGATACTCCCCTGCTTGAGGATCATTATCCTGTCTGCTTGTTTGGCCAGACCTACCCGGTGGGTGACCAGCAATAGCCCCTGCCCGTAGGCGTACATAGTCCTTTTCAGCAACAGCAATACCTCCCGCTCTGTATCGAAATCCATGGCCGAAGTGGCCTAGTCTAACACCAAAAACATTGGCTGCTTATAGAGTGCCCGTGCAATGGCCACCAGCTGCTTCTGCCCGCCACTGAGGTTTTGGCCATTTTCCCCACATAGGGTCATCACCCCTTGGTCAAACCGCGCAAAAAAACTTTCTAACCCTATCTTCTTCAAAAACTCCCCGCACCTTTGCCATTCTTCTATATCATGGCTCATGCAGATATTGTCCAGTATCGTGGTATTGAAGATCTTTTCAGTCTGGGAGATTACCGCTATCTGCTTTCTCCAATCCGCAAGAAGCCAATTATTGATTGCTTTGTCTCCAATTTTAAGGCAACCCGTTTCTGGTATATAAAATCCCTGTAAGAGGTTAACCAGTGTCGTTTTCCCCGAGCCTACTTTCCCAAATAATGCCACCATTTCCCCTTGGTCCAAGGAAAAACTCACATTGGTCAAAACAGCAAGCTTTCCAGCAAATCGAAAAGACACGTTCTCCAAGACCATTTTCTGGGTATTCTCTTCCAAGCGAACTACTTTCTCGTCCATACCCCTTCCGGGATTTTCCTTTTTCAGAGAGGCTATCTCGTAAAGCCTGTCAAAAGCCACCTTAGCTTCCTGAATCTGGATATTGGCTACGATCAGGGAGGCCACTCCGGGAATGATTCCTCCTCCCACTGTCAGCACGGCCATCAGCTCACCGAGCAACAGGTGTCCCTCCAGGATCATCCATACACCCAATGCAAACATCAGGCTTAGGAATACCGCCGATACCAGTTGGGTAAAAAAGCCGAACCTGTTCGCCACAATGGCCAGGTCATAGCTTTTGCCTTGGTACTGTCCATAGACCATATTGATCCGTTCCTGAAACACCTCTTCCTTACCATAAGACCTCACCGTATGGATACCTGACAGTGATTCCAGATACTGCGCTTCATTTTGACTGTGTGCCTCCATCACTTCTTTTTGAAACGATAGGATAGGACTATGAAAACGGATACCCACCGCTGTAAAGAAAACCAATCCTATCATACATACTAACCCAATAGGCCAGGAGAGATAGTAAATGTAGCCGATTGAAACCAACACCACCAAGACATTAATCGCTACATTACCGGTCAGCAGAGCCACCGTCCTTCGGATTCGCATAGAGTCATTCATCCGTGCCACCAGATCGCCTGTACTGTAACTGTTCAGGACGGGGATCGGAAGGCGAATGATCTTTTCGATGAAGGACTTTACTATTCGGACATTTAGCTCCTTTCCCTGTCGTGCCATAAACATTCCTTGCAAATAGCCCAACAAAGCCCTTAACCCTAGCAACAATGCCAAAGCAACGAGTCCAATTACGATCTTCTCCTTTTCCATATTTGGCAAAAAATCGTCAATCAGCTTTTGAGAAAAAATGGCTGTGGACAACCCTGCCAATGCCATCAGTATCCCTATGGTAACAGCTACGGTAAGGATAGGAATATCCTCGCTGATCAATTCCACAAACCACATCCATCGGTTTCTTTTGTCAGCCTTACGCGTGTGAAAATTCACTCCTGGTGTGATCGTCAGCAAAGTTTTGGATTGCCAAATTGCAGCTAACTCATTTTCCGAATACATCAAGATACCCTTGGCAGGATCCCCTAACACAAAACGGCCCTCCAAAACCCCATAGCTGATTACAAAATGCTCTTGCTTACCTTCCATCACCACATGGAGGATCACAGGATCGGAAAACTCCTTGAGGTGGTCCACTTCCGCCTCAAAGCCTTTCGCTTCAAAACCAATTTTCTCTGCCGCCTGTAAAAGCCCCAGCATGGAGGTTCCATTGATTGTGGTACCACTTGATTCCCGAAGCTTCTCTTGAGAGATGCCTCCATCATAGTATGCTGAAAGGGAGCTCAGGCATGCCAGTCCACAAGAGTACTCCCCCACCTGCTGGACGTGGATTTTCTGTAGTTCTTTAATGGTTCTTTTCATTCTTTTCATGGTTAAAAAATTCACCTAATTATTTGTTAAAAAAGATCAGTAATTAAAGCACCCCGCTATTTCATCTGAAAGTCAATCTCATATCGTATTGATCAGTGCAATGCAGCTCCTCAAGAGCACAATATCCTCTCCTAGACTAATCTGAATCTCCTTCTCTGATAACACTTTGAATCATACCTATAGATGAAAACACCATCCCTACAGAGGTCAATACCACTATAGTGAGACTTACTTTACCCAAAAAATAACCACACCATCCCAAACCTATGAGCAGCAAGGCCACCACCAAAATGGTTATCCGAATAATTTGTTCCTTGTCCATAGAACTTCTGGTTATATACAGCTCAGAGCCATTTCAATTTACAAAATCAACATCTCGGGGACATTCATCACCAATCTGCGCAATCCATTAAAAAAACAGGAAAGGCATATTCCTTCTCCTACCATGCTTATCACTGTATCTTAAATATTTATACAATCAACTATATACTAATCCAAAAATCACCTATTCTAAATATGTTTCTCTTAGGATGATTTATTTGTCACAATATGACCGAAAACAAACAATATCATGCTTACCGCAATACATAGAAATGCTCAATAATCTTTTTGGAGAATCAAGGTAACCATTAATCATCACTCCGAGGCATCAGCCAATCACAACCGAAGCCAGGATAAGTATCTTTATTTTCTTATGATCGGTAATACTATTTGTTTTAATGTTTATGGCTTTTCATTTGTAACAACTAAAAAAACAGCTAAAAGAAGCGCCAAATTCGAAAAATCCCTTCAATGGCTAAAGCTGTACCTACCGGAGAAAAAGCTACTAAAATAAAAACAAACCTGCTCCCGCAGACATCCCTAAATAGTCAATAACTCCGAGATCAACCTTACGCAATTTATAAAATTTAACGTAAAACATAAATGTATAGATACTACCAACCTATCCCTGATCCACTGACATTTCCTGTCAGTCATTCATTTTTTTCAAGAAAAACATAACTTTTATTCTCCTTACAATACTGGATATCCTTTTCTATAGATAACTTCAGATCATCCAATATTCGATATACCGACCTTTCCTTGACTCCCAATTTTCTAGCGAGTTCTCCAGGCCTTCCCGTTTTCTTTTTTTCGATCAGCTCTATAAAGTGCTTAGTTCTTTCTGAAATAGTAACCCTACTTTCGACCAAGAGAATATATTTGACCACATCAGTAATCAAGTACCTTCAAGTCCCCGCACAGGTGGATATCAAAAGCATAATCTCTGCTTAAGCTTTTATTAGCTTGTTGGTGTAATAATATTTGCCCAAAGTAATTCCCCCACTTATCTTTGAATAAGAAAAAACCAAGGAATGAGCATAAAAGAAAACCTATCCGATTTAAAAAGCCAATTCAAAAAAAGTGACTGCCTTTTGGTTGCCGTAAGTAAGACCAAGCCTGTATCTGACATTCAGGAAGCTTATGATGCGGGCATCAGGGATTTCGGTGAAAATAAGGTGCAGGAACTAGTGGACAAACATCCCCAGTTGCCCGATGATATCCAATGGCATATGATTGGCCACCTGCAAAGGAACAAGGTCAAGTATATTGCCCCATTTATCCACCTGATCCATGGAGTGGATACTTTTAAATTACTCAAGGAAATCAATAAGCAGGCAAAAAAAGCAGAAAGAACCATTCCTTGTTTATTACAAGTCCACATTGCCAAAGAGGAGACCAAATTTGGCTTCAACGAAGAAGAGATTTTGGAATTACTAGAAGAAGGAGCTTTTGAGGAATTGGAAAATGTAAGGATTATCGGCCTGATGGGCATGGCCACCAATACCGATGATGAAAATCAGGTCAGGAGTGAATTTGCCTGGTTAAAAGGATTTTTAGATCAACTTAACACCAAAAACCTACCTAACAATTTTGCCTTAAAAGAGCTCTCCATGGGCATGAGCGGAGACTTCCTGATAGCCCAAGAAGAAGGTAGTACCATGGTAAGGGTGGGCAGTGCCATTTTTGGAAAAAGAAATTATCTATAAAACATGAACTATACCAATACGATCAAACTTGCCGTTGCATTGGGAGCCTTAACAGTGGCCATTGGTGCATTCGGGGCCCATGGACTGGAACCCATCCTGGAAAAATATGGCCGGGTGGACACCTTTGAAACTGCCGTAAAATATCAGTTCTACCATACCTTGGCCATCTTTTTGGTAGGCATATTGCAGGTTCAGTTCCCCCATAGCAAAGCCCTGAAAAACGCGGTCTATTCCTTTTTGGCAGGTATACTTATTTTCTCTGGATCACTTTATATTCTTTCCACCACTGGAACCAACTGGCTGGGCGCCATCACCCCACTGGGAGGCTTGGCCTTTATCCTTGGCTGGATCCTAATTTTTCTGGGTATTAAGCCAAATCCAAACAATTAAGCAATCCGATTAATGATTTTTACCACTTATTTTCAGATAATATGCTAAAGAAACATCTCCTTCTATTTTTCAGTCTTCTTATTGGCTCACCATTTATTTTTGCCCAGCATGCCAAAAAAGACATCAAGGGATTGGAGCAAAGGCTTGGCGAAAACTCCTTCTTTGCCAAGCACCAAACTGGCTTTATGCTTTATGACTTAGATGAAAAGAAAGTAATATTTGAAAAGAATAGCCAGCTGAGCTTTATCCCTGCCTCCACCACCAAACTCTTCACCTTTTATGCAGCCCTAATGACCTTGGGGGATAGCACCAAAAGGCTCCGCTACCAAACCAAGGGCAATGACATTATTATATGGGGCACAGGAGATCCTTCCTGGGAATATCCGCATTTGCCCGATTTGCAAATGAAAGCATTCTTTGAACCCTATGACAAGGTCTATTTTTCGGACCAAAACTGGAAAGACACCGCTTTTGGCTATGGCTGGCAATGGGATGATTATTATTATTCCTACTCAGCTGAAAGGTCCCCGCTGCCCATTTACGGGAATCTGATCACCGTAAAGAACCAAAACCGCAGGCCAAATATCCAGCCCCAGTATTTTGCCAGTAATATCAATATCACACAAAAGGAAATCAAAGATGTAGAAAGGGACTTCCACAGCAATAACTTCTACTATAATCCCAATACCTATTCCAAACTGGAATCCAAAGTCCCCTTTATGACTTCCACGGAAACTTTTGCTTTATTGGCAAGCCAATTCCTTGACAAAGAGGTTATCCCAAGCAAAGAACCACTTCCAGAAGAACACTATATTTTGAAAGGCATCCCCTTGGACAGCATTTATAGGGAAATGCTTTGGGAAAGTGACAACTTCTTGGCTGAGCAGTTATTATTAATGGTTTCTGATGAAATCTTGCATGAACTTAACAGTGGCGCAGCCATTGACAGCATTAAACATACCTTCCTTTTTGACCTCCCTGATGAACCACAGTGGGTAGATGGTTCCGGTTTATCCAGGCACAACTTGATTTCGCCCCGGACTTTGGTTTCCTTGACAGAAAGAATCTACCAAATCCTTCCAGACAGCACCTTGTTTCGTTTATTACCCCAAGGTGGAAAAGCGGGCACTCTAAAAAATCACTACCGAGCACCAAGCCCCTATATCTTTGCCAAAACAGGTACAATGAGCAATAACCACAGTTTGGCCGGGTATATCAAAACCAGTAGCAATAAGCTTTATGCCTTTGCCTTTATGAACAATAATTACCCCTATAAAGCCAAAGAAGTGATCAGGGAAATGGAGAAGGTCATGTTATATATCCGGGATAATTTTTAACTAAAAAACAGCGAATTATTGCCCGTTATGTAATGATATTACCATGAAGACAAAAAGAAAACAAAGATCATGAAGCATCCCTACCCAAAGCCCAAACCCAACTCTTAATGCACCTTAATTCCTTAATGGTTAAAAAATACAGAAACCAGGAAGACATAAAGAGACGAAGATCATGAAGCATCCCTTACCCAAAGTCCAAACCCAACTCTTAATGCACCTTAATTCCTTAATGGTTAATTTTTACTTTTTCATTTAAACACAGTACTTGATAAGTCATCATGAAGTGATAAATGGACATTAATTATTCCGCTTCATTTTCTTAAATCCTTAATGATTGTATATTTAACGTTTTGGATCCTTTCAAAAACCACCTAGATGAATAAAAGAACATTTATCAAAGCCCTGGGATTGGGAGCAGGCCTCTCCCCCATGATGGCTTTCAAAAACGATATAATTGCAGCCCAATCTGAAGAGGATAAAAAAACCGTGCTTCCCGAGCCCCTACAAAAGGGTGACTTGGTAGGTTTGGTGAGTCCTTCCTCAGCCAGCAATGATGAGATCTTATTCCAGTTTGCCCAAGAGACCCTGGAAGCCTTGGGCTTCAAAGTGCTCAGGGGAGAACATTTAAGCAGCCGAAGAGGGCATTTGGCCGGAACGGATGAGGAAAGAGCAGGCGATATAAACGCCATGTTCAAAAACAAAGATGTAAAGGGCATCATTTGTATCAGAGGTGGTTCGGGAGCAGCCCGCATCCTACCACTTTTGGATTATAAGATGATCAGAAAAAATCCAAAACCTATCTTGGGCTACAGTGATATCACGGCCCTTCACAATGCCATCTATGCACAAACTGGCCTGATTACCTTCCACGGCCCCAATGCCACGGGCAGTTGGAACAGCTTCAATGTGAATCAATTTGAGCAAATGTTCTTTGAGCAAAAACTGGTGAAGTTTGAAAATGAGCAGGAAAAGGGAGATGACCTGATCGTCAAAAAGAATAGGATACAGACCATCCATCCAGGTACCGCAGAAGGAATTATTGTTGGCGGTAACCTAACCGTCTTAACGGCCTTGGCAGGTTCGCCTTACCTTCCCGATTTCAAGGACAAAATCCTCTTCTTGGAGGATGTGGGAGAAGATCCTTACCGCATTGACAGGATGATGAGCACACTGATGCTGATGGGGGCTTTGGATGAAATCAAGGGATTTATCTTCGGCCAATGCTCCGATTGCGATCCTTCCGGAGGCTTTGGATCGCTGACCATCTGGCAAATCCTACAGGACTATATCCAGCCACTTAAAATCCCTGCCTATAGAGGGGCAATGATCGGCCATGTTAGCAAGCAGTTTATTGTACCCATTGGAGCAAAGGTCAGCATGGATGCCGATGCAGGCACCTTTGAGCTAAAAGAAAAAGTCTTTGCATCCTAGAACCATTTTAAACCCCTTCTTTTCATTAATATTTAAATTAATCCGCCTTGCAGGTATTGGACGTAAAGAAATTAAAGAAGTGGGTAGGCAAAGAGGCAGGCATGTTTGACGAATTACTGAACAAAATGGTGATTGGCGGCAATGCAGGAGGAGTTTGCCTGCATGAGTGCGGGCTTTAATTTTAGTCCAATAGATGCATAGCGGCGGGGTTTTTTGGTTACTTTTTTGACCTGCAGCAAAAAAGTAACAAATATGAATTGTTTTAATATTAATATTGTGCTAACACCAATAAATTCAGCATTCACCAGTGAAACTAATAGAAGTCATTTTCTTTGGTCATTCCTATTGGCATCCCTTCTATTTTCCTGTACTTCAAACCAACACATGCAACCCAATTCAAATAAGAACGACCCCGATATGAATAATAAAAAACTCAGCTACCTTGCCCTGGGAGACTCCTATACCATTGGTGAGGGCGTCAAGCCCAATGAGAATTACCCCCATCAACTGGTCTCCATTTTAAAGGAATATGAATATGACTTTGCCAGCCCAAAGATCATCGCCACCACTGGCTGGACCACCGACGAACTGCAAAACGGCATCAATTCGGCCAATATCGAAGGGAATACCTATGATTTGGTTACCCTGCTGATCGGGGTGAACAACCAATATCGCGGACGCAGCGTGGACAATTTCAAGGAGGAATTCACGGAACTTTTGGACCAGGCCATAGCCTTTGCCGGAGGGGACAAATCCAAGGTCATTATTATCTCCATTCCTGACTGGGGAGTCACCGGCTTTGCCAGCCAGCAAAATGTCGACCAACAAAAAGTGTCAGAGGAAATCACTGAATATAATACCGCCAAGCAGCAAATCAGCCATTCCAAGGGTGTACATTATATGGACATTACACAAGAATACCGACAGATCGGTTCCTACCCCGAAAACCAAGCCGAAGATGGCCTCCACCCCAGTGGCAGAATATACAGTTCTTGGGCAGAAAGACTGGCCGACCTGATCAGGAAAGAAATCAGATTTTAAGTGCTAAGCAATAATTTGAGACTGTCTCATAAGTCAATTTTTTGTGTCATTCTGACGAAAGGAAAAATCAAATTGAATAAAAAGATCCCAAACGAAACTGGAATCAGCTCAATTTGAAGAATGCTCCACTGGCCTAGATTTCCTGCTTCCTGCAGGCGAGGTTTGCCTACTTTTTCATCAAAGGAAATGCTCAGCATTCATGAAGACAATAAAGAACTCATCAATACCTGAATAAAAAGTAGGTAAGCTTAAATACAAGCCAAAACCTATATTTATTTGGTCACTTACTAAAAAGCGAATACACATAAAATATTTTAAACTATATGATGGATAAATCAGCTAGATTTTCCTTCCAGCCTATCCTTTACATATTCAATCTGATGCTTTCCATGTGCCTTGGGTTGGCCATCCTCGCCCAAGTTGACCATAATGATTTCATCGATGGTGATGATGGTCTGTCGGGTCATCTTGTTTCTTACCTCACACTTCAAGGTGAGCGAGGTTTTCCCAAATTTGACCGGCTCTATCCCGATTTCCACGATATCGTTCACACGGGCTGATGCCATAAAATTGATGGAGGAAATGTATTTGGTCACGACATGCTTGTTTTCCAACTGAATAATCGCATATAGTGCAGCCTCTTCGTCTATCCATGCCAATAGTCGCCCTCCGAATAAAGAGTCATTGGCATTGAGGTCTTCCGGCTTGATCCATTTTCTGGTATGAAATCTCATATTCTCATATGGTTTGTTTTTATGCTTCAACATCAATTATTAACTAATAATTTCATAAATCGCTAATATGTATATTCGCTAAGACACCAGTCCCTTTGAATAATAAGATATTCTGACAAAAAGCACCTAGATCTATCAAAATTGATTAATTGAATGTGTGGAAATCCGTGGAATCTCCCGATAAATCTGGACAGGCTGTGAGAAATAAGATTACTGGTATAAAAACAGATAATCACAATCATTAATATTCATCTTAAATATCAATGAAGACTTTCTGTTCCCCCGGTATTCCCTTTTGAATTTAATAAAATAATCAGGGGTTCCCCTATGGATACTCCCAGTCCTAGTATACCCCTAGTATAGGATACGTTTACTTTTGGCTAAATTCTTAGAATCCATGGTATTTTACCAAGAAGGTTTTTCCGAAATAAAAAACGCTTACTATTCCCTGTATCTTGTCCACATCAATTCCAATGAATATCTTAGTTGAAGTTTTTCCTTTCCTTGATCTGGTTCTGACTATAAAAAACAATCCCTTAATTTCACGGGAGTTTTAGCTCATTTTCTAAAGGACAAGCGCCATAAACTAATACTTACCACTTATTTTGAATAAACCTCTGTGAAAAACATAAAATACCCATACATAATATCACACAAATTCCACACTTCATCGGAAAAGACTGTATTACCAGATGACAACACTGTTTCTTTAAGCTAAAATAAAAACCAAGTCATGATGAAACAGCTGTTACTTTTTATTGTAGTCATTTTAGCAAGTCTAAACTTAAGCCAGGCGCATCCAAGTCAAAGTCCCTTTGAAGAAACTACCTGGAATGTGATTCGGGAAAGGTTGTTTAATGGTGAAAACGCTAAGGCCTATCGCTTTGAGGATGATATTCGTTTTCAGTTAATCGGGGCAAAAACCCATCAGGATTCTGCGGTCTTTGTCAAAATGATTGCTGAATTAAATGACCTGCTTGAAACCGTTCAAATTAAAATGGTGGAAACAAATCCCAACTTCAAACTAACCATTAAGCAAGAAGGAGTCCAATCGATCTCAACGGGGAGACGCACTTCTGGTTCCACAATCTTATCAGTCAATTTAGGCCTTCGAATTTCAGGAGCTATAAATGAAAAAGCATACATAAATCACATTTATTATCATACCATTCGCCAATTAACCAAGCTGTACTCGCCACAAAATGGGAGTACTGGCTACGGAGGGATTTTTGATTCACCCAAAGCCGCTGATGCTGAATTTAAGGAAATAGACAAAAACTTGCTTAGAAAACTATATTCACCTGATTTCTATGAAAATCTCAAAGAAAACACGGTAAGAAAGTTCGGCTATTATTATTATCTTAATCTAAGATTTCAAAAGTTATTAAAAATCCTCCCGAGTGCATTCAAAGCCATTTTAATCTTATTTGGCTTTATGTTTTTCCTCTCAAAAGCATCTAAAAGAAAACAAAACCCCGGACTATTTTTATATATAAAACAAAGGGCCATCATCCTTTTTATACTTCCTTTTATCTTTACCTTTTACAAAACTTCTTATACGGCAACTGATTATAATCCCCTTTTAATATTCAGTCCTGCTGACTTTGGCATCAGTTATCTCATCACTTTTTTTTATGCTACATTTATCCTTATTATTATCTATTTTACCGAGCCCATTTTTCTTAGGAAGATAGATAATTTCACTGGGAAGCAGGCATTCATTTTTTTAAGCACTATTATAGTGCCTTTTATTGTCACAGTAATATCAAGCTTTCTCTTTATTTTATTTTGGAATAAAGCGATGCTTTCAGGTTTTAGTCTTCTTTCCTTCTTTACCCAAGATCCATCTTTTTTGATGAAAATTGTTTTTGTGTCAACTTTGAGGATTTTCTATAATATAGTCAACTACCGTGTCCAAAGCATGGTCAACCAAAAAGATGTTGAAATTGCTAAAATGAAAGCACTAAAAAATCAGGCGGAATTAAATGCCCTGCATTCTCGCATCAATCCCCATTTTTTGTATAACTCATTAAACTCTATTGCCAGCTTGGCCCATATCAATGCGGATAAAACAGAAAGCATGGCTACTGGACTTTCTGAGCTTTTCAGGTACTCTATCAATCAAGAGGACAAAACCTTTGTATCGGTGGCAGAAGAACTAGAAATGGTCAAAAAATACTTGGAAATAGAAAAAAACCGTTTTGGGGATCGTATGAGCTATGAAATAAACACCGATAATAATACACTTGAAAAGCAGATCCCAAAATTCCTGATCCAACCATTGGTAGAAAATGCCATTAAGCATGGGCTTTCGAAAATAAAAGGCCCTGGCAAAGTTCGCATTGAAATAAAAAAAGAAGGGAGGAACCTAATACTTTTTGTATACGATAATGGCCCCGGTTTCCCGAAAGAACCAGTCAGCGGATATGGACTGCAAAACCTGCACGACAAACTTGACATTATCTATGGGAATAAGGCCAGTGTGAATTGGGAAAACGGAGAGCCAAAACATATTAGCATAACATTGAAAAATCAATTTGAACTATGACAATAAAGCAAGCCTACAAAACTATTATTGTGGACGACGAACCTTTGGCCCGAATGAGATTAAGGTCAATGATAGAAGAATATCCTGAAAAATTTGAAATCATTGCAGAAGCGGAAAATGGAGAACAAGCCATTGAGAAAATCAATCAGTTGAAACCGGAGCTTATTTGTCTGGATATACAGATGCCGGAAATCAATGGTTTTGATGTGCTGAAAAAGCTTGATTATTTGCCCAAAGTAATATTTTGTACTGCCTATGATGAATTTGCTTTAAAGGCTTTCGACACCAACTGTATAGATTATCTGGTAAAGCCACTCACAAAAGAAAGATTTGTCAGGACAATAGATAAAATGGAACAATTGAGTGAAAACAGATCGGATATAAACATGGATCAGCTCATTGAACAATTTAATCGACAGTTAAAGAAAACTGAAACATCATCTATCCCAGTAAAGGTGGGCGATCGTGTTATCTTTATCCGGCTCGAAGAAGTCTCCTACTTCCAAGCCGACGAAAAATATATAAGTATTATTACCAAACATGCAAAATCTTATATTTTGGACACTAGTCTCAAGAAACTGGAGGAAAAATTACCTGATTATTTTATAAGGGTACACAAATCTTATCTTATCAATAAAAAACTACTAAAGGAAATCAACAAATACTATAATAATCGTTTTGTATTAGTTCTCGACGATTATAACCAAAGTAAAATCACCAGTGGACGAAGTTATTATCAAGAAATAAAATCTTTACTTGAATATTAATTTAAATCTACCATTTATCCTTAATGACTGTCCGGCACTTTACACGTACCTTTAGAAATAAAATATTCTTCTAAATTCCAATGGAAGGCATTTGGTCTCGGTCAACCGGGGTCATTTTTAACCAACAGCAACTGGTACAGAACTTTTCACCACCTAATAAGGAATACCTGAGATCATGCCTGCAGAAAAGTGTTATTTAGGCTGGCAAGAATCCATGGATAAATTAAAACGTTTGGTAGAGCATAATATCCCGGACTAGTTAATCCAGGGAAATTCAAAGTCCAATTACCGGATAAAGGAAAGATCACAAAGTAATTTTAGGGAAACCAGAATAAAGTAGCAGCAAAATACCCCATGTGGGGTATTTTTTGTTTTAGAGGGATTCCTTAGGTTTAAGGTTTATACCTATTTTAATTTTTGGGAATAGATAAAATCTAAACATTATAAATCCCCTTGTCTAACCAAGCCCATTTAACCTCTTAAATTAAATGAAGAAGAGACCAAATTTCGCACAGCTATTATTTTTTGCATCCATTTCTGGAATTATCATGTACTTAATCTTGATGAAACCTGAAAGGAATAATAATCAAGAAAAATTCAACTGGAACTCCTCAAATGATAGCTTTTCGACCGAGTTTATTGTGGGTAAAGAAGGACGCATTTACCTAAATGCCAAAATAAATGGAAAAGCTGGTCTTTTACTTTTTGATACAGGAGCAGGAATAACCTCAGTCAATGAAAAATTGGTGTCTGACCCTGATATGAAACTGAGCTCCAATATTATTACAGATGCAAAAGGATTGACTCAAACTAAAAACCTTTACAAAACAAAATCCTTTGAGCTAGCGGCTATCAATATTGAAGGCCTAAAGGTTTACCCTCAAGACAGTTTATCCTGGACAGACCCTAAAGGCGTGCATTATAAAAAAGACAGCGTCATTGGTATAATTGGCAATAATATTATTTCAAACTATATCTGGAATTTTGACTTAAAAAACAAACGCGTCACTGTTTCCAATGACAAAAAGTATTGCCATAACCTTCCTGACTCATTGGCCATTAAATTAATCCCTAAAAATAACTATAAGGAAATTCAGGTTTTGATCAATGGAGAGCCTAAAATGCTAACACTTGACTTTGGTTGTAGCCAGCCTCTAGTCCTTAGCGATTCCATTCCTAGCCAAAACAAGTTTAAATTTAAGGGATCAAGTATTTCACAAAATAGCAGAACTTTTTTAAATCATATCACTAAAAGCAAAACTCCTTATACACCTATAAGTTTTGTAGATGTAAGTTTTGGTCCTAATCAATTTAATCGGGTAAGAGGTACTGAGAACGCTGTTTCAAACCTATTTGGAATACCTTTTATTTGGGCCTATGAAAGGGTAGTCGTAGATTATAAAAATGACAAAATCTATTTTCTGTCTGCATCCGATTCCGTTAGTACTTTTGGAGTAAAAATCAATAGCAGAAAGAGTTTGGAAGCAATACTGGGTATCATCTTGAAAACGGAGAATGGAAAAGCAGAACTAGCACTCCGGAATGAGCTAAAATTGCCCATCAAATGGATTAATAATCAAAACGACACCTCAAGGTCTGAATACAAACTGTACGGAAACATCTCCATCTATGGAGGCAAGAAAGACCCAAATGCAGGGTACTATGTAATTGATAGCATTGCCGCAGTTGATTCACTTATGCTTCCCAACGGGATTATCCAACATGGCCCTTACATGGTCGATTACACTAAGAAATATTATGTTGAATAAAATTTACCTGATTAGAAAAAGCTGATGATTTACTCGAACTTAATAAAGATTCAATAGATAAGCTCTATTTAAATACAATTCCACTCACGAAATCACACATCAATTCAAACTCACCACAACTCAAAAAACCATGAAACCATCCAATATAAAAACCCCGGGAGTGTATTTAAACGAGATTAACGCTTTTCCTAATGCTATAGTCCCGGTTGCCACTGAGGTTCCTGCCTTTATAGGATATACCCCGCAGGCCGAGTATGAAGGAAAATCCTATTTTAATAAACCTACCAAAATCACCTCTTTTGCGGAGTTCGAGTCCATCTTTTGTTATCCCAAGCCAGCACCACCTGCGGACCCGGCCAAACAATATGAACCCCAGTATTATCTGGTAGAAGAAAAAAGCCAACCAGGAAAGGGGGATTATTTGCTTATTGAAGGAAAATATTACTCCATCGTCCCCGACCCCAGTACCATTTATTATCTCTATAATAGCATCAGGCTGTTCTATGAAAATGGCGGTGGTGAGGCCTATATTGTATCGGTAGGGACTTATGGATCAGCATCAGGGCAACCCATAAAAGCAGGTGAACAAATCGTCAATCCCTATGTCCAATTAGCTGACCTGACCAAGGGTTTGGCTTTACTAAAAAATGAGCAAGAACCCACGATGTATATCTGTCCAGAAGCCACATTGCTCTCAGTTAAGGATAATGCGGCACTTATGCAGGAAATGCTTTTGCAAAGTTCCGAAATAAAAAGCGCCATTTGTATTTTCGACATTATCGGAGGTAGAAATCCTGATCCAAACCTGTTCATGGAGGATATCGAAACATTCCGTAGTCATACAGGAACAAATGGACTGGACTTTGGTGCTGCTTATTATCCCTTTATTGGAACGACCATTATGCAATCATCTGACATTGACTATACCAACTTATTTGGCGGAGATATAAAACAATTGCAGGCAATTCTTAGCCCTGCATCCAAGCCCAATACAGCGGTGGAAAAGATCATTGCCAATATCGAAAGCCCAAGCAATTCTCCCTTAACAATAAGTCAAAACAATGCTGCACTGATTGCCACAAGTAATACCTATAAAACTATTATCAAGCACATACTGGCCGATACCAATATGCTTCCCCCAAGTGCAGGCATAGCTGGAGTGATTACTGTCACGGACAATAATATGGGACCTTGGAAAGCTCCAGCCAATACCTCCATCGTATCCGCCACGACACTACCCATCAACCTTTCTGAAGCCCAGCAAGGAGAACTCAATATTGATCCCCTCACTGGTAAATCCATCAATGCTATCCGACAATTCCCTGGAATGGGCATACTGATTTGGGGTGCAAGAACCTTGGACGGGAACAGTTTGGATTGGAAATATCTGTCGGTCAGAAGAACGATGATATTTATAGAACAATCCTGTAAACTTGCTGCCCAGGCCTATGTTTTTGAGCCAAACGACAAAAACTCTTGGGAAGCAGTAAAAGCCATGATCAGTAGTTTTCTTACATCAGTTTGGAAACAGGGAGGACTGTGTGGTGCATCTCCTGCAGATGCTTTCAGTGTAGATTGTGGCTTAGGTACCACCATGACCGCTGAGGATATTCTCAACGGCTTTATGAATATTACAATAAAGGTGGCAATTACTCATCCAGCCGAATTTATGGTCATCACCATCCAACAGGAAATGGCTAAGTCATCTTGATTTTGTTGAACAAAAAGGAATCAGCTTTAATAAAGTCTTAGCCAAATAAAAAAATGTATGCCCCAATTGCAAAAAGGAGCATACAATCAAAGAGGTGCACTAATCTTTATAAAAACCTATTTCTGCTAGATGAGGTTCTAGCCTGCTTTTCTTAATTCTTAATCTGAATTTAGTCCCAGACACCTCATCAGGTTTAAAAAGTCGTTTATAACCAATTGTAGTTCCTTCTACGATAGGGTGCCATTTTTCATCTTGCAGATGCTCCAAAACAAAAGCCTCCACCCTTTGTCCACGGGTAATGTTTTCTTGTAGGGACAAGTAGTTAAATCCTACAGCATTCTTAAATTCAATCTCCACGATATATTCTCCATTTGATTCTTCAGGAACTATTGAAGTCGATAAATCATTGTCAGTCAACACCTTTAACGATTTCTTATTCCCTTTGGCATGGGACAAAATATTCTCCTCAAAAATCCCATCAATTAAACCTTTCCATTCCTTTAAATTTTTCACATCCTGCTCATGGATCAATCCTCTTTTATCAGGAGGTAAATTCAAAAGGAGCACCCCATTTTTACCTACCGAATTGAAATATATATCCAAAAGCTTTTCTGGAGATTTCACCTTATCGTCCTGTTCGGAATGATAAAACCATCCTGGACGGATGGAAACGTCTGTTTCTGCAGGATACCAAACCAGCCCTTTAGCAGAATAAAGACTTTCTCTACTTCCCAAAACCTCTTTGGACTTATCCCATGTAGGTTTGACATTTACATTTTGCTGTGAATTGGAAGCTATTTTCTCCTGATCAAGATTATTGACAGGTACTACGCTCCATTCAGTATCCTTGCCATAGCCGGTTTCTGTCCCTACCCATCTTACATCCGGACCCATGATGGCAATTACGGCTTCGGGCTGCAATTCCCTTATTTTTTCGTAATACCTATCAAAATCATATACCTGCTTTTTGCCATTTGGACCTTCACCATTTGCTCCATCAAACCAAACCTCATCCACCTTTCCATACCAGGTCAACAATTCGTTAAGTTGTTCTATAAATAAATCATTATAGTCTTCTGTTCCATAACTTGGCGCATTCATATCCCAAGGTGAAAGGTATATTCCGAATCCCATATCATGCTTCTTACAGGCTTCGGCCATTTCTTTGACCACATCACCTTTCCCCTCTTTCCAAGGACTGGAAATTATGGAGTGACCGGTAGTTTTGGTAGGCCATAGGCAAAACCCATCATGGTGCTTTGCCGTAATGATCAACTGCTTGATTCCTCCAGCCTTGGCGGCCAAAACCCATTGTTCTGCATCAAGGTCAGTAGGATTAAAAATTTCAGGATTTTCCTTCCCTGTCCCCCATTCTTTTCCAGTAAAAGTGTTTACGCCAAAATGGATAAAACCAGTGACCTCCAGCTTTTGCCATCTGAGCTGCCTGGCCGTTGGAACTACATTGGCCGCTTTCTCAATGATATCTTTATGACTATCCCCTGGGGATATAAACTGAATATGATTGCGGCTAATCTTTTGACCATGGGCATAAAATGCCAACATCTGCAAGGGCAATAAAACCTTAATAAATAATCCGAACTTTTTCATTTTCTTTTAATAAAATAGCCCACTACCGTACCGAGGACACAATAGTGGGTTATTGATCTTGTTTAATTTTAATTATAAGGCTAATATTTCTACCTCGGCCATTGCAAGGGGCGTATCTCCTTCAAGTTGTACCCTAACATATTGGCCTGTTCTACCTATTTTAATTTCCGTCTTCGGACCAGCTACTCCTGGTATGAAATAATCAGACACCCCTTCTTGGGCTTGGGTCTCCTCCAAGGAAGTCGATTCAAATGGTACATCAGAAACAAAAACATGGAAATTATTCAATCGCTCAGAACAACAGTCTTGACGATTATAAATATTGATTTGTGCAATCATAGGAGACACTTTTTCAAGGTCCACTTGCCACCAATCCTGTCCTTCTCCTGCAGTATGCGTCACTGAACCAGCTCCCCAATACCCATTGGTATTACCATCAACAGCCCTTGGACTAAGCCCTCCAGCAGTAATACTTGATTGGCTGGTGGGCTTATTTAGGGCAATATTCGGCGGTGGACCTCCCTGCAGACTATAATACTTCACATTCATGGCTTTGTTCATCTCAATGGATCCGTTCGCGCTGCTGATCTCCAGCGCCAGCATATAGGTTTTGTCCTGGTCCAATAAATCCGAATTGATCATGGCCTCTATTTCTTCAGATGATTTCTGGCCTTTTTCTATCACTGGATTTTCTGAACTAAAGCTGATGCTCTCTTCAGGAATCAATTCAAAGTCCGTCCCATACTTGGAATTATATGCAGTGACCAATTCATTATTCTGCCTTACCACGGCACTAATTTGTTCTGTTGCGGGCTCATAGAGGGCCACGGAGAACAAAATTGAAGAGGCAAAGTTTTCCACAAAAATTATGTTCTTTTGTTCTACTATATCTTTTGAATTGGGAGCTATAAATATCCCCTTAGGCATTTCACTTACTTCCTCCTCACAGCTAAAGAGAATGGCTAGCAAGAATAGGAAAGCATATTTTATATGATGTATATTCTTCATTGTTATAAAATTTAAATTTTGGAAAAATCCTAATAGCTTAATTTCAACCAAGCCTACCAGCCAGGATTCTGCACCAATCTTTCACTTTTTTGGACTTCGTTCAGTGGAATGGGATATAAATACATTCTTTTCTCCCAAACTCTATTTTCGTAAGGAGCACGATTGAAAAAATCTGCTTCAGATCCAGCATTCATATCCATACCATAAAAGTTTCCTCCCTGTCGACCCTGTGGAGAATCTGCTATCATCCAACGTCGTACATCAAAATACCGCTGCCCTTCTGTGGCCAATTCTACCCGCATCTCCTGTCTTACCGCTTTTCTTTGGGCCTCCTGATCCCCTATAATTTCTGGCTTAATCTCAGCCAACAAAGGTATTCCAGCCCTTTCCCTAACCCTATCTATATATTCAATCACCCGAGGGTCCGAAGGATTCACTTCATTAAGGGCCTCCGCATATAAAAGGTAAAATTCGGCAAGTCTAAATATTATTGAAGGTCTGTATTCCCTCCTGGGATAACTTCCTGAATTATAAATGGTCCTACTCATTCTCTTATACAACAAATAACCTGACCAAGGGTAGTTAGCAGACGAATTATCATTTCCATCTCCTTTGCTAAATTTTACTACATTATTACTGATATGCCATTTTCTACCATGGAAAAAGACGGTCTGATAAAACCGTGGCTCTCTATTGATCCACATTTTATAAGTCCCTTCATTTGTCTGACCTGTTAAATCTTCCCCTATTGTTGAGAAGCCATCCTCACTATATAAAGGAGATTCTTCTATGGACATTCCATCCATCATAAAAAAGTCATCTACTAACTCCTGAGTTACTGCTATAGAAGCTAATCCACCACGTTCAGTTCGTGGTGTAACCCTTTTATCTATACCTTCATAGGATAAGGTGCCCCAATCATCTTGAGAACTCGCCCAAATAACTTCATCGTTATAATCCATAAAAAGTTCATATAATGAGGCATCAACATCTAAATTACCATTACCATCGTAAACTTTGTATAGGCTATAATATCCTGACTCAGCAAAATCAATGAAATCTTGCATTGCCGAAAGAGCCTTATCCCATTTTTGACTACTGTATTCAGGAAAGAGTTTTTTTCCATCTTGTGGATTTTCCAAGGCCAATGCTTCCTCATAACCACCGTTAAACAAAGGACTTGCTGCATACATCCAGAGTTTTGCCTTTACAGCAAGGGCTACCCCCTTAGAAGGCAATACTAAGAAGTTTTGTTCTGTTTCCTTATCATTTAGCTGATCAGCCACTTCGGTTAATTCCTCATCTATAAAATTCACGACTTCATCCACAGTATTTCTTGAAAAGTCTAAATCGGTCGTTTCGGGGTCAACAGCGCTGTCCATAATAGGAATAGGCCCATATAATTCAAAGAGCAAGTAATGGTAATAGGCTCTTAAAAATTTAGCCTGAGCCATCATCCTAGAATATTCATCTTCATCAATAAAATCCGCAATCCCACTTTGAGGAATTACTTTAGCATTTTCTAAAAAAACATTAGCTTGTCTGATTAGAACATACAGGGTATTCCATCTGTGAAAAGGAGCATTCCCCGAATTATACCCATTAGAAGTGAGATTACGCAAAGCACCATGAGATAATTTTAATTCATCCGTGGCTCCAGCCCAAGGATTATCTAATCCATTAATTTGATAATCCGGCCCAAACAACATGTTGGATGAATTTGGGATCCCAGTAAAAATATTTCGATGAAACTGCCGAGTGGTTCCTGGATTATCAAACACTTCTTCCATAGTCAACTCTCCTGCCAACTCGTCAGACACATCTAAATAATCTGGATTACAACTCACTAAAGTGATTAATATGGCTGCCAATACAACCTTATATTTCTTATATCTTTTCATAAATTGATTTTTCATTTTAAAGTGTCAGTTCTAAACCAAAAGTAATGGTTTTAGGTAGTGGGTAATTCATTCCTGCATTAGCATTTCCTATTTCTGGATCCCACATCTTGATCTTATCCCACACATGTAAATTGTTACCCATAACATAAACTCTGCCTTTAGTGACTCCTAATTTTTTCAAAAGGCTTTTATCTATCTGATACCCAATCTCTGCACTTTTTAGACGTACAAAGCTAGCATCTCTTAACCACCAAGTACTTGATGCTCGGTTATGAAAATAGGCTCCAGATCGTATTCGCGGGAACATTACATCTTGTGATGGATTTTCTTGTGTCCATCTACTTTCAACCTCTTTTCTTATTGAACTCTGACCAACTCCCCAGGTAAATGGAAAAAATCCCTGCGGGTTTGATTCACCTAAAACTGTAGAAGTATTTCCTGCTCCTTGAAAGAACACATTAGCGTAAAAGTTTTCATACTCTACATTAAGCCCAAGTCCATAAATTAATTCCGGAACTGTTGGTTTAGCTAAACCTCTTACCTGATCGAATTGATTTATCACTCCATCTTCATTCATGTCCTTGTACTTAATATCTCCAGGCAAATTATTTGCTGCTAATGAGGAAACAGGCAAACCTTCTTTTAAGGAATAAACCTCTGTGCCATTTTCATTGGTAATATTAAAATCATCCGCAGTATAAAGCCCTTCTGCAACAAATAAATTCGGGGTATTCAAACTGGTTCCTGTAATATTCATCCATGGATATAATTGTTCCACTTCATCGTATTCCAAAATCTTATTTTTGGCATAAGTAACATTCCCTCTAATTCCCACTTTCACCTGTCCTATGTATTTACGGGCATTAAGACTAGCATCAACCCCTTTATTAGAAACTTTACCAAAGTTTTGCCAAGGAGCCTGCCTGAATCCTGCTGCTGCTGATACTGTTCTCCTTTGAAGCAAGATATTATACCTGTAATTATTGAAATAATCAGCTTGCAAAGTAATTCTGTCCTCAAACAGTCCTAGTTCCAGGCCTATATTTCGCTTATTCTCAATTTCCCAAGACAGGGATGGAGCGGCAAAACGACCTTCAACATAACCGCCTAATCCATTTAAAGATCCATTATCTCCAATTCCAATAGGGTATCCTCCTCCCCCGGAAAATGTTCCCCGGTACAAGAACCTTGACCCACCGGTATTATCATTACCTGTCCTACCAATAGACCCTCTAACTTTTAGTCCAGAAATTACATTTCTAAGGTTACTCATGAACCTTTCATTCTCTACAATCCAAGAAACCCCTACCGCAGGAAAGAATCCAAACCGATAGCCTTTGGCAAAAGTTTCACTTCCGGTAAGTCCAAAGTTCGCTTCTAAGGAATACCTTTTATCAAAGGTATAAGTACCTCTTCCAATATAGGCTTGTTTCCTAAAAGCCAAGGCCTGGTTATTTAATTGGGATTCCTTTTGGTAATACAAGATCATCCCGCCTACATCATGCTTCCCTGAAAAATTTCTTTTATAATTAAAAGAAGCTTCCAAATAGATGTTTTTGTTACCACTATTAGACTCATTGGGTTCTCCAAAAGGCACCTCATTGACTGTTTGGCTATATACCAAGTCCCCATTTATATTCCTCTCAGTTGCGACATATTGGGCAGGAATTTTTGTTCTGCTGGAATAATAATTTGAATTAGCATCGTAACTCACAACCGCCTTAAAATCAAGTCCTTTCGTCAACGATTTTAAATCTTGCTGAATAGAAACTTTCGATTGCAAACTACTTCTCCATTCTTTGGCATATCCTGACTCCATAAGCATGACATAAGGGTTTGCTGTATTCCCAGTATTACCTCCAGGGGGATTTGGATGTGACGCCAAAGTGCCATCTGAAAAAACCATTGGATATAAATAAGGCGCAGCGATTGTCATATTTTGAAAAAGATTTGTTGTGCCAACCCCCGGATAATTGGTTTCTAAATATTGACCACTTAAATCAACACTCAACATAGTTGTCTCGGTCACATCAAAATCTACATTTGACCTTAAATTGTACCGGTTTAACCCAATATTATTGTTATAATCTGCCAATGGATTTGACTCAAAAATTCCACTTTCCTTAAAATAAGCGCCCGAAACAAAAAAACGTGCTTTGTCACTACCTCCTCTAAAACTTAAAGTATGTCTAGTATTGTAAGTAGCATCTCTTAATAGGTCAAGCCAATTATTATTTGGATAAAGATCAGGGTCCTGCCCCGATTCATAACGTCCTATTAGATCATCTGAAAAAACTGGTTGCTTACCCTCATTAAATAAAGCTTCATTATATATTCTCATATAATCTGCAGCCCCCACAAATTCAGGCAATCGAGTGGGCTGCAAAGTACTATACTCCCCTCTATAACTAATTTTAGTGTCCTGATTTTTACCTCTTTTGGAGGTTATTATAACTACCCCGTTGGCCCCTTCTGCACCATAAATAGCGGTAGCTGCTGCATCTTTTAGTAAAGTAAAAGTCTCAATTTCATCTGGCTCGATATCATTCATATTACGCGGCACACCATCTACCAAAACCAAAGGACTGGTCCCTCCAGCAAATGAACTGATTCCTCTGATCCAAAATTCCGCATTATCATATCCTGGTTCGCCTGAGCGCTGCACAGCAATCAGACCTGGCACCTGTCCCGCCAAGTTATTGCTTAAACTCCTTGTAGGCATTCTTAACTCTTCTCCTTTCACAGTAGCCACAGAACTCACCAAACTCTCCTTCTTCTGAACACCAAAACCAACTACTACCACTTCATCCAAAGCCTCAGAATCTTCTTGAAGCATCACTTCATAGAACTCCTTATCAGTAACGGTAATGATACTCTCCTCATAACCAACAAAAGTCACCCGTATCTTAGGCTCAGAGGTTATTAGATCAATGCTAAAAGTTCCATCTATTTCAGTAGCCACCCCATTAGTGGTCCCCACTTCCAGCACATTGGCCCCGGGAATAGTGACACCATTTGGATCTTTAACCACCCCCCTAATGGTCCTTTCCTCCTTTTCTAGATTTAACTCCCCTCGGCCCTTAATAATGGTGATTGTTTCTCCTCGAAGCCTATAGTCTAGGCCTTTGTCCTTAAGTATCTTCTCCAATACATCTTCCACTTTCGATTCTCTCAAGGAGACACTGATTTTATCTGCATCATTAAGGTCCTTTTCATTGTAAAAGAAACTATAACCTGATTGTTCGGACACCCTATCCAAAACACTCTTTAATGGCTGATCTTTTACGGAAAGAGATATTTGTTGGGCATTGGTTGAGGCATATACCCCCACCTGAAAAACCATCATCAATACTAATATCAATTTCATAGTTATTAAAATTTTGGGCAATCTGGCCCTGCCCCTCCGTGAAAACGGAAGTAGGTTATCGTACAATAATTCCATACTTTTGTAATGGTTTGGTTGTTAATAAAATTTTGAGAGATTTTGCTAATGCCTTACTTCAACCGGGAGTGTTGGCGCACTCTCGGTTTACTTTTGCCTAGCCTATGAGCTATCCATTTCCATGATTTATTTTTTTTATTTCATTACCATCACCTTGATAGTTTTATCTTTCAACTGAAGTTTCACAGGACTAACATCTTGAATAATCATCAACACCTGGTCTAAAGGTGTCTCTCTGCTAATTTTTCCAGAAAACTGATTTTCCTTTAGTTTTTTCATTTCACCACTCACCTTTACCCCATACCAGCGTCCTATTTCCCTGAACACCTCTGAAAGTGCAGCTTTTTCAAAAAGAAACATATTGTTTTTCCAGGCCAATACCTGTGTCATATCTACTGCTGTCTTTTTCAGATTAAAGCCATCGGCAACAGCCCCTTCACCCGGCTTCAAAATTTCTTTCTGTCCATTTTGGGAAAATTTCACCTTCCCCTCAACAAGTACCGTATTCGTTTTCCCAAAAAAGGATTTGACATTGAACTTTGTCCCTAGTACTTCCACCAAACTGCTTTCCGCTTCTACAATAAATGGTCTGTTTGGATCATGCGTAACTTCAAAAAATGCCTCCCCTTGCATGACTACCTTACGTTGATGAGAACTAAAATCAGGAGAAAAAGAAAGTTGCGATTGTGCATTTATCAAAGCCTCCGTTCCATCTGTAAAAGTAACCGCGAGATTTTTTTGGGCGGGCACCCTTAATTGATATAACCCTTTGGACTTAGTATCAGGATTTAATTGAATGAAGGAAACCTTTTGGTCATTTCCTTCTATAAAAAAATCTTCTCCATCTTTAATACTTATGTTTTTTGAGGTCAAGGGAATTTCCCGGCCATCTGATAAGCTCAGTATAACATGGTCAGAGGACTGCATGAAAAGATTATTCTTATTGTCTCCTTGAAAATCGGTGAAAAGCCCACTGCTGTTATAAAACAATCCATATCCCAGTCCGATTAAGCCAATAACTAAAACAGCAGCATATTTAAGAAGAGAAGAGTGGAAAGCATTTCTTTTTTTACGGTTACTTACATTTTCCCAGGCCTTGTCTACGTCAAGACCTTCCATAAAATCCAATTTTTCCTGGACCTTGTCCGCTTTTTTATAATAATCTAGCAGTCCTTTATACTCTTCTTTTTCAAGCAAAAAAAACAGCCTTTCTTCCTCCTCTTTCGACGTCTTCTTTTGAAGAAATCTTTCAATCAATCCTGCCAATTCAAAAGTTTCTTTATTCATATTCTTAGGTATTTCCCTTATTACACTACCTAAGAAACTTTAATCTGAAAAATGGGTGAAAAAAGAATTAAAAAAATTTAAAATATTATTTCAACAATTAATTATTTCATGAAAACAATAGCAAAACCAATAAAACTGTGTCACCTAGCTTTTCCCTTAAAAGCATCAAACCACGCTGCTTTTGGGTTTTCACGGTATTCACGCTTACCTGCAGAATATCTGCTATTTGAGGATTCTTCAGTCCTTCCAAATACCCCATCCTAATTACTAAGCCACAACCTTTTGGTAATTCATTTATAGCTTCATGGAGTCTACCGAGTATTTCTGCATGAATGATATCTCCCATGCTATCAGTAAAACCGTCATGACTCATCAGATAATGATGACGATGTTTATCCTTGACTTTTTGATGCCTGAAATTATTCAAACATGCATTTTTAACAGAAGTATATAAGAATGACTTAATCGCATGGGATTGGTTAGAGATACTAGATTTTTTTTCCATATATACATGAAACACATCTTGTACAATGTCTTCCGCATCCCCCTCATCCTCCAAAAAATTCATAGCATAAGCACAAAGTCTAGGATAATATTTCCTAAATAACAATTCCACTTCCCTCATATCAAGTATTGCTTTATCAACCCTATAGCTACTTTTATCAATACCATAATGAGGTTTTTGATAAAGTTCAGGGCAAAATTATTCGAGACAAATCAATAAAGTTTATCAAGATTTTATTTGAAATAATTGTATCAATCTACAAAAAAAACATAAAAGAAAAATAACATGCTAAAATAGTATAAAAACATGCAAAGTTTTTATGTGACAAAATTTTCATCACTAAATCCCCTATTTTAAAACATGATTTTCTTATCTAGAAAAGTGGTTTTAATTGAATAATTAAAAAATGGCTATTCCAAAGTAAACACAAATAAAACAGTGATAACAAGTCCTAGACCCGTTACCACTTTTTACTTACGTTTAAATAGAATAATATCTCTAAATAGTATTCTTTGCCTTTATATCAAAAAACACAAAGTCATTTATTAAATCAAATCCTTAATAAAAGGATCTTCATAGTTTTCAATAAAGGCCAGGATATTATCATAATTCACAAAGTCTTCTTTTGGATGGGCGGTGGTCAATACCACTGCTTTCATCCCTGCATTTTGGGCTGCCTCCACACCTTTTGGGGCATCTTCAAAGACAATACAATCCTCCGCTTCTACACCAAGGGCCTCAGCACCCAATAAAAAAGTCTCTGGATGGGGCTTGCTTACCGCTACATTATCAGCCGTGATAATGGCCGAAAAATAATCCCTAAGGTTCAAGTGATCCAAAACAAAATCCACATTAAAAGGAATAGCTGCAGAACCAATGGCCATTTGCACACTTTTACTTTTGGCCCTTTCAAAAAATCCATCCAAGCCTGGAATGAGCTTCATATGGGGTAAATATTCCTTTTGGTACCTTCTCTCCTTTTCCATGGACCAATCCTCCGCTTCCTGCGGGGTAAACTTGTTCTTACCGAATACTCGCTCCAACACCTCTGGATTTTTCCCGTACATCTCCTGCTTTACTTCATCCCAGGAAAGATCCGCTCCCAAATCCTCATTAAATAGCTTATACCAAGCCTTGGTATGAAAGTGCATGTCATCAATTATGGTCCCGTTTAGGTCAAAAATAAAAGTCATTTCCTTATTGCGCATCATGTTAATGGTTTACTCGTGATAGTAGGTATTATTAAGTTGATCAAACATCTTAAAAAAATAAATGGTTTCCGATTCATATTTTTATTATCAGAAATCCATGCAGATCAATAAGCTTCAAAATACATTTAATCCTATATGTATATCCGCAATTGCACCACTGTATATTGAATAGTACGATAATCTTTCAAAAAGTATTTGAAAGTCCCGAGAAATTAGATTTTATTCCGTGCAAACCTGTCTTCCACCAGGTAGATCTGTGGAATTCGTGAGAAATAAAGCTACTGGTGTGAAAATGGATAACCATATAATTCTCAAAAAAAATTGGACATTAAACTGTCTTAGGCTACTTTTAAAGATACTGACCGGATGTATCAAATCCCAGATCAATTTTATTAGAATTATCCATGACGGACTTCACAAAACCTTTTTCTGAATTACCCACAACACTACAAAAAGAACTGACAGCACAGTTCAAAGAAATAAATTTCCCCAAACAAAAAAGGCTTTACCTACAGAATCACTCTGGAATTGAGGGCTTTGATTTTATTGTAAAGGGAGGCTATGAAGGGTATTTTTATGATAGAAATCAAAAGAAGAGAAGAGTAGAACAATATGGTCCTGGGACATGGTTCGGAGGAATTTCCTATTTATATAATAAAGGCATAAGCCTACAAACTGTAGACACGCTTCCTAATACCCGAATACTCAGGTTAAGTCATGACCAATTTTCTATGATTTGTGAACAATACCCAGCATTCAGGAATCACTTTGTCAGGGAATTTGGAGAAAGGATGCTGGACATGGAGTTTGTCCATTTTATTAAAGGGGCCACCTACTACCCCCAGCAAAACAACATTACTTCGGACAGTTTTTATTCCCACAAAGTGGATTCACTCAATCCCAGGGAATTGGTCACTTGTCATGAAAACACTCCCATCACTGAGGTTGCTCAAATTATGGGAAGAGAAAAAACAAGCTGTATCTTCATCCGCAACATGGAGGGGAAAATCGCTGGATACATTACCGATATCACCCTTAGGGATCAAGTAATCGCCCAAGGTTTATCTACCGAAAACCCTATCCAATCCATCATGAAAAGGGATATTGTCTCCATTGATACAGAAGCCTATATCTATGAATCCCTACTCTTGATGTTTCAGACCAAAACCAGGTATTTGTTGGTTGAAAGGAATGGGGAATACGTTGGCTTTATTTCCAGGACCAAATTATTGAGTGAACAGTCCCAATCACCATTTCTGTTTATTCAATCTGTAAAACAAGCTACCACCACAGCAGAATTAAAGGAAAAATGGTCCCAGGTTCCTGCCATCGTAGAGCAACTGTTACAAAGAGGAGTAAGGTCCGAAACAGTCAATGAAGTCATCACCACTGTATCGGATACCATTGCCCTTAGGGTTATTGATGAGGTCCTTCATGAAGTGGGGCCAGCCCCCTCAAAGTTTGTATTTATGGTACTGGGCAGCGAGGGGCGCAAGGAACAAACCCTCAAAACAGACCAAGACAACGCCATTATCTACGAAGACAAAGCCAATGAACAACGGGAATTGGTACGGGAATATTTTCTGGACTTTGCAGACAAGGTTTCCGAAAAGCTAGATGCCATAGGCTTTAGCTTTTGCAAAGGTGGCTTTATGGCCAAAAACCCCAAATGGACCCATTCCCTCTCCCATTGGAAGCGGAACTATGATTCTTGGATGAAAGAATCCACCCAGGAAACGGTCATGAAATATTCCACTTTTTTTGACAAAAGACCTATTTATGGGGATTTCACTATTTTGGATGAGCTCCATGAATACATGGACAAGCAACTCGATGTTCCTTTGGAAAGGTTTTTTTATAATATGGCCACCAATGCTTTGCAATACGAACCGCCGTTGACCTTTTTTAGGGGAATAAGAACTTTCACTGTGGGTGAGCAAAAGGTTTTTGATATCAAAAAAGCCATGACGCCCATAGTAGATATCACCCGCGTATTTGCCTTAAAGCATAAAATATTCCTTACCAATACTGGTGAGCGACTTGATGCGCTTACAAAAGCCGGACATATTACCGAAGAAGAACTATTGGAACTAAAACAAGCCTATTATTATCTAATGAGTCTGAGATTAGACAGACAGGCCAAACAGATCATGCTAGACAAAATGCAACCGGAAAACTTCGTCGATATTGAGGGACTTACCAAAATAGAAAGGGTAACGATCATTGAAATTTTCAAGGTGATCAAAAACTTCCAAATGAAGGTTAAAATAGCATTCACCAATACGATCTTCTAATTTTTTCACCATTTCCATTTTTGGGGCATTAGTCATTACTTTATTATCCTGCCCCTCTAACAATTTTTCTCTGGATTTTTAACTGATTTTTCTCATTCAACGCACTAGACACTTCTAATAAAGTGTGCTTTTTAGTAAATTATTACACTGGACTTTGCATTAGACATTTTCTAAATGAATCAATGATTTTATCGATTCTGGATATTAAGATGACTGATGCATTCTTCAGGTTTTTAATTAAACCCGGATTATCCAATGGACTTTATAGACTACTATCAAATCCTGGGCATCAACAAGAATGCCTCTCAAGACGAAATCAAAAAAGCCTATCGGAAGCTGGCAAGGAAATATCACCCTGACCTCAACCCAAATGATAAGGCTGCAGAAAAAAAATTCAAGGAAATCAACGAGGCCAATGAAGTCTTGGGCAAGCCAGAAAACCGAAAAAAGTATGACCAATACGGTAAGGACTGGAAGCATGCAGAACAATTCGAAAAAGCACAACAAGAAGGATATGGCAGACCTCATACCGGGGAGCATTCCTTTGGCGGGGACTTTGGGGGATTTTCTGGGGGAGATTATTCTGATTTCTTCGAGTCCTTGTTTGGACAGGGCCGAGGAGCTGGATTTGGATCGCGAGGACAGCATGTCAAATATAAAGGGGCAGACCTTCGAGCTGAGCTTCAGCTGGACCTAAAGGAAATCTACCATACACATAAGCGTACCCTTACCATTAATGGCAAGAAAATCAGGCTGACCATACCTGCAGGAGTAGAAAATGGGCAGGTCATCAAAATCAAAGGACATGGCGCAGAAGGTGTCAATGGTGGCCCCAAGGGAGATTTATATATCACATTTAACATTATCAATAATACCTCTTTCAAACGTCACGAAAGCAACCTTTATAGTACGGTTGATCTGGATCTTTATACGGCCTTATTAGGTGGAGACATTACAGTGAACACCTTTGATGGCAAAGTAAAATTGAAGGTAAAACCTGAAACTTCAAATGGCACCAAAGTTAGGCTTAAGGGCAAGGGTTTTCCCAAATACAAAAAAGAGGGACAGTATGGAGATCTATATATCACTTATAATATAAAAATGCCACAACAACTCAGTGATAAGGAAAAGGAATTAATCAAGGAATTGGCTAAAATTCGAAACAAATGATACCCGAAGGATATATCAGTATAGAACGTTTGAGCAGTCTTTATAAGGTAAGCTTAACATTCTTTGAAGAATTGGATGATTATGGTTTGGTAAGGTTCCAAACCCTGGAGCATTTAAGGTGTGTTCATGAGGACGAAATAAAAAAAATTGAGACAATCATCAGACTCCACCATGAACTAGAAATTAACACCCCCGGTATAGAAACCATCTTACATTTATTAAAAAAAGTGGAGAACCTACAGGAGGAGCTACAAAGAATTCAAAACAGGCTTGACCTTTATGAGGATTAAAAGCTATAAAAGAAAAAGCACCGAGGCTAAGGTTTATAAAACTTTGCCTTGGTGCTTTATAATATATTAAAGGCTAATAAAACCCGCTATTTTCACTTACTTTCTTTGATCACGTTAGAAATCAAAGCTACTTTTTCTATTGGCTCAGAAGCATTGGAATAGATTCTAACGATACTTCTCTGTTTCCCCATTTTCCCAGCAGAATTAAAAGTCACCTTAATCTCAGCAGACTTTCCAGGAGCCACTGGCTCTTTTGGCCATTTTGGCACAGTACATCCACATGTTGCTGCGACATTGGAGATTTTCAAAACCTCAGTACCTGTATTGGTGAATTTGAAAGTATGCTCCACCTTGGTTCCTTGTGAAATATCTCCAAAGTTCTTTTCGGTTTCTTCGAAAGTGATCACAGGTCCCTTCACTGCCTCTTCTTTGGCTTCAGCTTTTTCAGTTTGTGCTTGAACTGCAAAAGCAGCAAAGGCTACAAAAAACATTAAAACTAATTTTTTCATCATAGTCTGTATTTGGTAATTAAAATTTCAGTTCAATTTCCATTCCAAAGATAGGATATACCTTAAAGAATTCGATAGTCTAACGTTAGTCTACCGGGTAAAAGTTTCGATTTTTTAACTAATAACCAAGTTCGGCTTTCAAAAAAACATTGGAAACATCGCTATCCCGGATTACTGTACAAAAAATCGGGGATTAAAATTGACCAAAAACAGCTCATCTGTAGCCCTGGTCAAAGCCGTATACAGCCACCTGATATACTCGGTATCTAACTGCTCTTCTGTTACATATCCCTGATCAACAAAAACTGCATCCCATTGCCCTCCCTGGCTTTTATGACAGGTAAGCGCATACGCAAACTTTACCTGCAATGCGTTTAAATAGGGATCTTTTTTTA
The DNA here is from genome assembly GCF_014280965.1 of Echinicola salinicaeni. Lineage (GTDB taxonomy): Bacteria > Bacteroidota > Bacteroidia > Cytophagales > Cyclobacteriaceae > Echinicola > Echinicola salinicaeni. The sequence continues at coordinate 49,213 of NZ_JACODZ010000004.1, read as the reverse complement.
TGTACTCACTGCGTTCTTTTTTATTTTCGACTCCTGCATAATCTTCCACTACCTGACGGTAAAGCTCTCGGGATGCTTCTGCTCCCAATGAGGTGGTAGAGGTATAAAGCGTATCCAAGATAACTTTCGCTTCAAAAAAGGGCTCCTCAGGGTAATCTATCAACCTCAATTCCAAAGTAGCAAACCGTAATCCATAATTTTCCTCAAAGGACCTGATCTTAACCACTTCCACAAAATCCCCATTGGCCAAAAAGCTGACTTTGTCTGATTCTGCCATATAGGTATAATTATTCCTGACGATCATTAGCATGTCTCCAGTAGAAATCTCCTCCTCGTAAAAATGAATAGCCTGACGGATATATTGATTAAACTGCACAGCCGTTTTATTGGAACGGGTCACCACTATGGTATTTTCGACCCCATATTTATCATAGGCATATCTCAATCCTTCCTCAAGACGTTCACTGGTCATCCTATAAAAATCATGAAATCCCTTTACCTTAAAGGATATTATTGGCTCCTTCCTCAATACTTCGGACCTCAGTTTAGTGGCATTATACAGAATACCAGAATCCAATTGCTGTCGCATCACTTCAGTCAACTCTGCCTCTAAGACATCCAAACCAAAATGATGCCCCATATATCCTCCATCCAGCGCAGGACTGTTCTTAGACCCAACGGGAGGCAATTGGGCGGTATCACCAATCAATATCAACCGGTTTGAGGGATGCTGAAAGACAAATTGTATCAAATCCCGGAGCAAATTACCTCCCCCCAACTCATCATCAGCCAACATAGAGGCCTCATCCACGATAAACACGGTCTTCTTATAATAATTCTTTTGGAGATCAAAACCAGTCCCAATCATCCCTTCTTTGGATTTTGGCCTATAAATGATCTTATGAATAGTAAAGCCCATTCTTCCTGAATAAGAAGACATTACTTTGGCTGCTCGACCCGTAGGCGCCATTAATAAAGAGCGCAGCCCCATTTTGGAAAGGGACTTCACTACTGCAGCAATCACGGATGTCTTCCCTGTTCCTGCATAGCCTCGAAGAATAAAAGTAGCTTTCCGGTCAAATCCGGGGTCAAAAAATGTATCCATCAGCCCAAAAAATTGAGACTGTCCATTTGTAGGCTGATGAGGGAAATTTTGCCGCATCATTACCGAAGGCTTTGGGATATGTTCCTTATCTTTATTCATCAAAAGCGAATCTACGGCTTATATGCAGAATATTGAAAAAGATATCCATGAGAAATTTGGTGGAAGATTGCGCACCAGGGTCAATGGTATTTTGATTGAAGAGGATAAAATCCTGATGGTCAAACATAGAATGGGAGAAAACAAAAGCTTTTGGAACGTGCCTGGAGGAGGAATGGATTATAACTCCAACGCAGCAGAAAATCTCCAAAGAGAATACTTAGAGGAAACAGGCCTTGAGATTGAAGTAATGGACTTCCTTACGGTAACAGAATTCCTCCAACCACCCCTTCATGCCATAGAGCTATTTTTTGAAGTAAAGCGAAAATCAGGGAATCTTATCAAGGGAATTGACCCTGAAATGCCACCCGACAGACAAGTCATTGAGGCCGTTGAATTTATGAGCATAAATGCTATCAAAGCGATAAAAAATTCAGAAAAACACCAACTTTTTTGGAATTTAAATTCGCTGAAAGACATAAGAATATGGAAAGGATATTTTAATTTTGAAAATAAATGCATAAAATAGCATCCTATTATATACCATCAACCTTTATATAAGAAGAATAAATCGACTGAAAAATGAATCTGACTAAAATCTTATCAATTGTTTTTCTATTAGCTGCATTGGCAGTGGGATATAGACTCTACAAAGGCGTAGACGATGTCATGCAAGAAGAAAAACGTATAGCACGTATCGAAGCAAGGGTAATTGAAAAATTACAAATGTTGAGAGAAGCGCAAATTGCATATTTAGCTTCCAATGGTGAATATGCCGGAAATTGGTCGGACCTGAAGAACTTCATTGAAGAAGGCCAAATTTTTATCATTCAGAAAACTGAAGAAACCAAATTATTGGATTATGGTGAGGAAGAAATCACCATTACCTATGACACTTTGGGAGCAGTTAATGTAATGGATTCTCTTTTCAATGAGAGAAAATATCCTGAATTCAACCTTAACGCACTTAATGTCGTACCAGGTTCAGGCGGAAAAACATTCACTTTCTTTGCTGATAAAGTTGAAAGAGGAGCTAACAAAATCTTGATTGATGTATTTGAAATTAAAGATCCTGCTCCTGTTAATCCAGAAAGAAGAGCCAACAACAATGAAAAAGCTTTGAGAGTGGGATCTAGAAATGATGCATCTACTTCAGGTAACTGGGAATAATTTTGACTAAGTCAATAGAAAATAATCTAGTAGAATTTTATAGCGATAAGCTTGATGTAAGTGCTACATCAAGCTTATCGCTTTTATTATGCACAGAAAACTTTACCGTGATAGCCAAAAATCAAAACGGTTCTATTCTGGGCGTAAACTCTTATACACTTGATTCAGAGGATGCCCTCGACCAAATAATCAACTCAGATAATTTCATCCAAGCACTACCTGATGATGCTGAAAGCAGGCTTTTTGTTTATAATGAAAAATTCTGCTTGGTTCCTGGTATGCTATTCTCACCGAAAGAAAAAAGCACCTACCTTTCTTTTAGTGCCGAATTGGTGAATCAAGAAGTTTTCTATGATGGGTTAGAAAACAATAAAACCATTTTAGTGGGCAGTATTGACCTAGAAATCGCTCAAAAGCTCAGCCAAAAACTCCCCAAGCTAAAGTTCAGCCATGGAAGTGCATTGATCCTGGATTACTTGCTATTGGAAAAATCAGAGATGCTCAACCAGGAGATTTCTATAGTCATCGAAAAGGAACAGGTATATATTGCCGGTTTCGCCAATAAGGAACTTAAGTTGTTCAACCACTTTGAAATAATGGACAACCAGGATTTCCTAAAATACACGTTCAGTGTGCTCCACCAATTGGCTTTTGTCCGTATGCACTGTAAAACCACCATTATAGGCAATTTAGAGGATGTGCATGTACAAGAAGATGTACTAAAGCAATACTTTAAAAACCTGGTGATAACAACCCCAAGAACCAACCTAAATTACCTCACAGGAGCTGAATCTTATAAGGAAACCAAAAGACTGGCAGCCTTCTGGGCCAATTGACAATAAAACCATGAAAAAAATTGCGATTTTTCCAGGATCATTCGATCCCTACACCAATGGACATCATGATATTGTCATGAGAGGATTGGAAATTTTTGACGAGATCATCATCAGCATTGGATATAATTCTTCTAAAGCTACTCGGTACTTTGACATTGATCTAATGGTCGAAAAAATCGAAAGCGTTTACAAAGATATACCCAATGTCAAAGTAGTGGTTTATAACGAGCTTACTTCCAACTTGGCCAAAAGTCATGACGCCAATTTTCTGATCAGAGGCTTGAGAAACACCACTGATTTTGAATATGAAAACACCATTTCCCAAATGAACCGCTACCTCAATGAAAAGCTGGAAACAGTCTTTCTGATCACATCTCCACAATATGCTGCGGTGAGCTCAACGGTGATCAGAGAAGTACACAAATATGGGGGAAATGTAAGCGAGTTTCTGCCTTACGAAGTGTGAACCTTAGGCACGCGCTTCAAAAAACGTTTGTAAAGATATCTCATAGAAGGATAAGAATTCACCAAGGCCACCTTGGCTTCCTGATGACTTAACCACTTGATATCATCAATACCTTCTTCTTTCTGAGGTTTCATCTGGCTATCATCCTTACATTCCATCGCAAACCAATAAGTTTTCTTAAGGATACTTTTTCTATTTTGAGTATAGGTATGCCAAGTTTTGCAAATCAATTCTCCCCTTTTCACATCAATAGCACATTCCTCCTCCACTTCTCTCACAGCACACTCCTCCGGAGTCTCTCCCTTTTCAAACTTACCTTTGGGTAAATCCCATTTCCCAAGCCGATGTATAAACAATATCTGCTCACCTTTGGTCACCACGCCTCCTGCTGCTTTGACAATACTGAACCTACTTTTAATAAACTTCTTCAGTGTAGCCACATCTTCAGCAACTATGGTAATGGAATCAAGGTTTTTCAGCTTTCTAGTTCTAAGCAAATACAAAAGCTTGACAATAATATCCTTGGAAGGATGTGTAATCAACACATCATCATGGAAATCCGCATAAGCAGGCAGGTCCTTGGGATTATCGTATACACATTCAAAGGTTTTATCTTTATGCAATTTATCCGTTGAGAGGATATCCAAAGGCTTATCGTTGATGAAAATTCTCATAAGACTAATGTTTCGAGTCAAAATTGCACAATTTTCTTAGCCATCACAATAGTCCTTACATATTTATGAATTAATTTTGGGCCATGGAATTATTCAGCAAAGACATTGCGGGTCAAGTAGCCCGCAAACTACTCGATATCAAAGCCATTAGGTTACAGCCTCAAGAACCATTTACCTGGGCCTCAGGATGGAAATCTCCTATCTATTGTGACAACCGTCTTTCACTTTCTTTTCCGGAAGTAAGGACCTTTATCAAATCCCAATTAGTAGAAGCCATTAAAGCCAATTTCCCTGAGGTTGAAGGCATTGCTGGCGTCGCCACTGCAGGAATTCCCCAAGGTGCCCTGATTGCAGAGGAAATGGATCTACCTTTCATCTATGTCCGCTCCAAGCCAAAAGGCCACGGAATGGAAAATATGATTGAAGGAAAAGTCACCAAAGGAATGAAAGTGGTGGTTATTGAAGACCTTGTTTCTACTGGTGGAAGTTCTTTAAAAGCAGTAGAAGCATTGAAAGCAGCAGGTTTTGAAGTACTGGGAATGGCTGCCATTTTCACTTACGGCTTTGACCTCGCAGCTAAAAACTTTGAAAATGCTGGTGTCAAACTGGTTTGCCTAAGCGATTACGAAGCCATGCTACCACAAGCTGTGGCTGACAACTATGCATCCGATGAAGATTTACAATCTTTAGCAGAATGGAGACAAGCTCCTGATGCATGGGGCAAATAAAATAGAAACACCCTCTATAAATCATTCAAAGCCCATCACTGACATTATAAAGTGGTGGGCTTTTTTTTTTAAAAGATTTATTCTAAGAAAGCTTCGGCTACTAATTATTCTTTTTTCACCAAACAGTATAGCCTCCTATCCTACGCCAATCCAATTCTTCCTAATTACCATAGGTCTACAATCATGACCTTACATGGAGATTCCCATATCTTTTAACAAAAAAAATATACTAGTCCCGAAATATTGAATATTATTGCAATAGGTAATATTAAAAAGAAAATGAAAACAAAACAGACTATTAAAACTTACGCAATAGTTTTATTTACTTTTGTATTCAGCTTTTATAATTCTTCCATTTTTGCTCAGCAAAGCACAAATTCGCAGGAGGATCAATCCATCAGGATAGCTGACACAAAAAAACTCAACAACACGACGATCGAGATCAGTCTAAACAATCATCAAAAAATACTTATTGATTTTTATGGTGATCATATTTTTAGGCTATTTCAAGACAATTCTGGAAAGGGATTGAGGGCTCCAGAAGCCAAACCGGAAGCCCAAATTTTGGTTAATAATCCAAGAAAAGAGGTAAAATCTCTCCAAATATCGCAAGACAGTGATCAGGTATCCATCTCCACAGATAAGATCCAACTTTCTATTGACAAAAACACCTTGCTTTTTGAGATCACCAATTTGGAATCCAAAAAGCTCATCCTAGAAAGCTTAGAACCTATCACTTTTGCAAAGGACCAAGTTAGCATCACTCTTAAAGAAAGTACAAACGAATACTTTTATGGTGGTGGGGTTCAAAACGGCCGGTTCTCTCATAAGGGCAAAAAAATCTCCATTGAAAACCAAAACAGCTGGACGGATGGAGGAGTGGCATCGCCCACTCCTTTCTTTTGGTCTTCAAAAGGCTATGGCATGATGTGGTACACCTTTAAAAAAGGTGAATATGACTTTGGAGCAAAAGAGGAAGGAAAAGTAATATTATCACATGAAACCGATTATCTTGATGTATTTTTCATGATCAATGACGGGGCAAACAAGCTTCTAAATGACTTTTACCAATTGACTGGTAATCCTGTCCTCATTCCAAAATTTGGTTTTTATCAAGGTCACCTTAACGCCTATAACAGAGATTATTGGAAGGAAGATGAAAAAGGGATTCTTTTTGAAGACGGCAAAAGATACAAGGAAAGCCAAAAAGACAATGGAGGGATCAAAGAATCCTTGAACGGGGAGAAGGACAATTACCAGTTCTCTGCAAGAGCAGTCATTGACCGCTACAGTGACCATGATATGCCTTTAGGCTGGATATTGCCTAACGATGGATATGGTGCAGGATACGGACAGACCGAAAGCTTGGACGGAAATATCCAAAACCTGAAAGACTTGGGGGATTACGCTCGCAAGCACGGGGTAGAAATAGGTTTATGGACCCAGTCTGACCTTCACCCGAAAGAAGGTATCAGCGCTCTTTTGCAAAGGGATATCATTAAGGAAGTGAGGGATGCCGGGGTAAGGGTACTCAAAACCGATGTTGCCTGGGTAGGTGCCGGATATTCATTTGGCTTAAATGGAGTTGCCGATGTAGGACAAATCATGCCTGAATATGGAAATAATGCCAGACCATTCATCATATCCCTTGATGGTTGGGCAGGTACGCAACGATACGCAGGCATTTGGTCTGGTGATCAAACTGGGGGCTTATGGGAATACATCAGGTTCCACATCCCTACTTATATTGGGTCTGGACTTTCTGGACAACCAAATATCTCTTCTGATATGGATGGTATATTTGGAGGCAAAAATCCATTTGTTAACGCAAGGGATTTCCAATGGAAGACCTTCACGCCAATGGAACTTAATATGGATGGATGGGGAGCCAACCCAAAATATCCACAGGCCTTGGGAGAACCCACTACTTCCATCAACAGAAATTACCTAAAACTCAAATCCGAGCTGATGCCATATACTTACAGCATCGCTAAAGAGGCTGTCAATGGTTTGCCAATGGTCAGGGCCATGTTCTTGGAAGAGCAAAACAGCTTTACTCAGGGAAAAGCCACCCAATATCAATTCATGTTTGGTCCTAGCTTTTTAATAGCTCCTATCTACCAAGAAACAAAAATAGATGAGCAAGGAAATGATATTAGGAATGGCATCTATTTACCGGAAGGACTTTGGGTCGATTATTTCTCTGGCGAGCAATATGAGGGCAACCAAATCATCAACAGCTTTGAGAGTCCAATCTGGAAATTACCTGTATTTGTTAAAAGAGGAGCCATCATTCCGATGACCAACCCTAACAATAATGTTTCAGAGATTAACAAAGATCATCGCATCTTTGAAATCTATCCATTTGAGTATTCTTCTTTCACTGAATATGATGACGATGGGATCACTGAAGCCTACAAAAACGGTGAAGGCACTCACACCCTGATTGAATCAGATGTGGACACTAAAAACAGGTTAAAAATCACCGTGCACCCAACCGAAGGGCATTTCGATGGATTCTTAAAAGACAAATCCACCGAGTTCAGGATCAACCTTACACAAGCTCCTAAAAAAGTCACCCTAAACATTGCTAACAAAAAAGTAAAATTAAAGAAGGCTAAAAGCCTGGATGAATTTAAAAGCCTAAGCAATACTTACTTCTATCAGGAGCGCCCTGACTTCAACCAGTTCTCAACACCAGGGACTGAACTGGCCAAGCTGTCTATCATCAAAAATCCACAACTTTTGGTAAAGACAGAAAAAACGGACATCAGTAATCACGGCATTGAAATCCAGCTAAAAGGCTTCAAGTTTGCCCCAGAAAACACCCAAAAAGTACATACTGGACCACTATCAACACCGGAAAACGCAGGTGTAAAAGAGGAAAATAGGGAAGCCTATACACTAATACCAAGTTGGAACAAAGTCCCAAATAGCGACTATTATGAGATCGACTTTGAAGGCATGAGATATTCAACCATCAGGGACACTGAACACCTTTTTGAGGGACTGGAGGCCGAAACAGATTATACATTTAAACTACGCGCGGTAAATAAAGAAGGCTTTTCAGATTGGGTGGAATTTAGTGCTACCACCAAATCAAACCCACTGGAATTTGCTATTCAAGGCATTAAAGGAGAAACAAGTGCTGATAACCAAGGAGGTTATCAAATAGACAAACTATTTGATTTCGATGAGGGAAACACTTGGCATACCAAATGGGGTGAAAATTCCATTCCTTTTGATATGATCATTGACCTCAAATCCTTCAATCAACTGGATAAACTGCATTACTTGCCAAGAAGAACTGGCGGCAACGGAATCATACTTAAAGGGAAGATTTACTTCAGTAATGACAAATCCAATTGGACGCTAGCGGGTAATATAGATTGGGAAAAAGACCATGAAACTAAGGTGTTCAATTTTGACAAACAACCTACTGCAAGATACATCAAACTAGAAATCACTGAAGGTGTTGGTGATTATGGATCCGGTCGGGAAATGTATATCTTCAAAGTTCCAGGTTCGGAAAGTTATATCCCAGGCGACATCAATAACGACGGTTTGATTGATGAAAATGACCTCACCTCTTATATCAATTATACTGGACTTAGACAGGGGGATTCCGACTTTGAAGGTTATGTAAGTATCGGGGATGTCAATAAAAATGAGCTCATTGATGCATATGACATTTCTCTTGTAACCACTCAACTTGAAGGTGGAGCTGACCTATCAGCTAATGATGAACTTAGCGGTAAAATAGAGATAAACACAAATAAGGTTAATTACAAGCTTAACGAAATTGTTGAGATCACTGTAAAAGGAACTGATTTGAATGCTGTCAACGCCCTTAGCTTTGCATTAGCCTATGATTCGGAAAGCTATGAGTTTATTAGTACTACTCCACTTAATATGGGCGAAATGGAAAACATAACCAATAACAGACTCCATAGCAATGGAGAACAGGTGCTGTACCCAACCTTTGTAAATTTGGGAACGAAAGCCACTTTAAAAGGTAATTCGGAACTATTCCTAATTAAGTTTAGAGCCAAAAAGCCATTAAAATTCAACTTAGAGACTGAAAAAGGCCTGTTAGTTGACCCCTCATTAAATACCATCAAATTTTAAAAGTAAAAGCCCCGGAAATCCCGGGGCTTTTACTTTTAAAACTTTTCTTCTACACCCAAGCCAAAAAGGGCAAAATCATATTTTACCGGATCATCAAAATCAAATTCCCGAAGTCTTTCCGTCAGTTCCAAAGCAGTCAACCAATCTGTTTGTTTCCGTTCTATCAGCCCTAATTTTCTAGCTACCCTATCCACATGTAAGTCGCAAGGACAAATTAATTGAAAAGGTTTGATTTTATCCCAAATCCCAAAATCCACTCCCTTATCGTCATGGCGAACCATCCACCTCAAAAACATATTGATCCGCTTACATGCCGCCTTTCTCTTGGGAGTAGCCACATGCTTTCTGGTGCGCTGAGGGGCATTGGGATCTTTAAAAAAGAACTCATGGAAATTACTCAGCAATTCACCCATAATATCCGCTTCATTCCTCCATCCCAATACAAAGGCTTCCTCCAAACTCTCATGATGAGTAAAGAAATCTTTAAAGAAACTAATAAACCAAAGGGTATCTATATCATTAAATGTCCTATGCTTAAAATCCAAGAAAGGCTTTAAGTCTGACTCCTTATGATTTAGCATAAAGTCATAAGGAGCATTGTCCATCATTTCCATCAACTCCAAGCACTTATTGATAATGGTTTTTCGCTGTCCCCATGCCAATGTCGCTGCAAAGAAACCTGCAATTTCAATATCTTGTTTTCTGCTAAACCTATGGGGAATAGAAATGGGGTCGAGTGTAATAAAATCAGGCTGGTTATAGAAGGATGTTTTTTCCTCCAAAAAATCTTTTAAATCCATAAACTTATTAAAGCGCTACTTTCACTTCTCCTCCCTGAGTTCCGTCAAACCATTTGAAAGACAATTGATTCTCTTCCTTTTCTGCCAAATGCCAATCAAAGCATTTGATATTGGTCAAAGGAGTTAAGCGGTCCTCCTCAGGCTCATAAAGACAAACTTCAAAATCAGGAAGTTTCTTGGGATCAACGGTATTCCACCTTTCCATCAAATAGCCTTCTTCTATGATCCTTATTTTTCCTCCAAAATAATGATCCTCTAATACAGAAGGCACTCCATCTTTTCTTCTCAACTGATAACAAGACGGTCCAAACATAATTTGCTTATGTAATTTCCCTTCTATCAAATCCACTTCCTTGGTAAGCTGTTTCCAATCAGGGATATTGATTTCCTTAATGGATTCTTTTCTTTTTATCTTGGTTAGCAATGTGGAAATTCCCGAGAAAAAGTAAGTAATCCCAATAAATACTATTCCAAAAGTGGCAAGAATAGGATAGGAAATAACGAATATCAAATTCCAGATAAACCTGAAAATATGATGAAATATGAGTTGTACTTTATTCATTCGGCAGTTCAAACTTAAGGCAAAAATAGGCTTTTTATTAGCAATAATCAAAATGCTCATTATCAGTACTAAAAACAAAAAAAAGACCCCATTAACAATGAGGTCTTCTTTTTATTACCGGTTAAAGCAGATTTAGTAGGATACTTCTACCCTAAATCTGTTATTTACCGCCCTGAGTTGATCAAATGCAGCTTGGGATAATTTGATCAAAAGTTTATCATTATCTCCTGTATCAGGCAACTTGCCCACTACCCTTGCAAAAATCATCACATCATTTTCTTCATTTCTAATTCGCATGATCGTTCCTACAGGAGCTTTTCTGTGCAATACCAAATATTTTTTGTGATTCCCAGTTCCCTGAATGACTTCGGCCTGTCCTGATTCTTTGATATTCTTATATTCAGTACTTTCCTCAGAAGCTTTTTCCACTTTATAACTTGAGGTAGCAGTAACAGTACTTTCTTCATCTTCTACTTGACTCACCTCAGTCATTGGAGTAGCATTATTTACTGCTCCTTCCTTCCTTCCTACCTTGAGCTTCTGGCCTTCTTTTAGGTTATTTGAAGAAAGCGCATTCCAATTAATAAGATCTCCCATATTAGCATTATAACGCTTGGAGATGGAATATAAAGTTTCCCCCTCTTTCACAGCATGAGTAATCCATCCCACTTCCGCATCAGCAGGGATATTTTCAATTCTTTCAGTAACTGCAGGCGTGTTTTCCTCAGCCACCTTCTTGTCCACTTTTTCTTTTTTCTCTTCTACTTTTTTCTCTTTACCCTTCTTTTTCCCTTCTTCCATCATCTTCTTGCGCTCTTCTGGCAAATCTTCTACCTTGGTAGGTATTGCCCTTACTTCAGGGGCTTCCCTTTCCACCACTTCCTGAACTGGCTTCACTCCCTCAATAACCAACCCTTGACCAACACTTAAATCATTTCCCTTGAGTTCGTTCCATTTTTTGACATCATCAACTGCAACAGCATATTGAGTAGCAATAGCAAAAAGGGTTTCTCCAGGTCCCACCTTATGAAGCACAGCTCCTTCAGGCAGCGTTGCCTTTGGGATAAAAGGCACCTTAATACGCTGGCCAATTTTAAGTCCCTGCTTTAATTCGCTATTATTTTGAATAATCTCCCCTACAGGAGTCTCATACCTCCTTGAAATAGAAAACAATGTTTCCTTTGCCTTAACTTCATGGATGATAAAAGTTTTATCGCCTATTTTCTCTACTCCCACTGAATCAATAGCCACATTTCCGGCATAAGCGGCACTGGTAAATACCAGAAACAAAAGAATTATAAAACTTGACTTAATTATTAATCGCTCCATACTCACTTTAAAACTCATATATTTTTCAATTATCGATTCACACCTTCCATGCCTAGCATGACATTAGGCAATACGCAAATTACTACAAAAATATTGCTAAATTTTTCATTAAAAAGAAAAAAGCTGGAGATCTACTACAATTGTTTGCACCTGTATTAAGTTCAAAACTGCTATATTTAATATTACCTTTAATTTAGGGTATTCATATACAAAGCATTATATTTCATTAAGCGTACCGTACACCACCTTAACTTATTGGTGGTAAACAAACTGGACAGCTATAAGTTGCATTTAAATCAAACCATGAAAAATTATTTTATATTCATTTGCATCATTTTTTCTTCCTTGATCATCAACGCATTTGCTTTTCAAGAAGATGATCAAAAAAAAGTTGTCTATGTGCTGGAAATAATGGACAATATTGATCCTCGTATGAACCGTAAGGTGAGACTTGCTCTAGAAGATGCCAAATCAAAAGAAGCAGATTATTTTCTGGTTCATATGGACACATATGGTGGGGCAGTAAATGATGCTGATGATATCCGTACCTTATTGCTGGAATCAAAAATCCCCACTTTGGTCTTTATAGACAAAGACGCAGCCTCTGCTGGAGCCTTGATCTCCATAGCTTGCGATAGCATCTATATGGCTCCGGGGGCAAGTATTGGTGCTGCCACAGTAGTCATGGGGGGCGGAGGAGATGCTGCTCCGGACAAGTACCAATCTTATATGCGCTCCATGATGAGAAGTACAGCTGAAGCCAATGGCAGAAACCCTAAAATCGCAGAAGCTATGGTGGATGAAAAGCTAGCAGTTGAAGGTATTTCCGAAGCTGGTTCGGTCATCACCTTTTCAGTATCAGAGGCCATAGAAAATGGATTTTGTGAGGCACAGGTAAATTCAATTGAAGAAATCATAGAAAAACAGCAAGTCGATAATTACGAGATTATCGAATATGAACTAAACACCAGTGAAACTATCATATCTTTCTTCTTAAATCCAGCCGTGAGTGGCTTCCTGATCTTAGTCATTTTTGCTGGTATTTATTTTGAAATCCAAACACCTGGGGTGGGCTTCCCATTAGCTGCATCAATTATAGCTGTGACCCTCTATTTTATCCCTTATTATCTAACTGGCCTGGCAGAAAATTGGGAAATCGTCGTATTTATTTTAGGTATCATATTACTCGCATTGGAATTATTTGTGATACCGGGATTTGGTGTCGCAGGCATACTTGGAATCATAGGCATTCTTACAGGTCTCACCCTCGGCATGATCCCTAATGATATATTCGACTTCACCTTTGTACCATCAGGAGAATTATTCATCGCTATTGTTACCGTCGTGCTATCTGCAGTAATCGCTATAGGTCTGATTTTCATAATGGCACCTAAGGTAAACCAATGGAAAGCGTTCAGCCATATCGCTTTGGCCGATACCCAAGACAAAAAAGCGGGCTACACTTCTTCATGGTATGGGGAGGAATTATTAGGCAAAGAAGGCCTTACCCATACCCGACTTATGCCAAGTGGAAAAATCATTATTGAAGACGACATCTATGATGCCCATTCAAGAGGAGAATTTATTGACAAGGGAGAAAAAATCAAAGTTATCAGTACAGAAGGCACATCCCTTACGGTCAAAAAACAATAAGGCTTAAATTGATCTCATTTGAAATTTATCTTTTATTAAAATTCTTTAAGTTTGTTCTTCCAAGAGTAGCATCATGAACGAATTTCAAACAATTTACCAAGCTATTGGTGAAGAGAAAATCAAAGAATTAACTAGGTATTTTTATGAAGGGGTTGAGTTCAATGAAGCCCTTCGATCCATTTACCCAGAAGACCTGGCCCCTGCTGAAGAACGGTTATATTTGTTCCTTCTTCAGGTATTTGGAGGTCCCACTACCTATTCTGAGGAAAGAGGACATCCTAGATTACGCATGAGACACCTGCAGTGGGCCATCGATGATAAAATGCGGAATCACTGGCTCAACAATATGCTCAGTGCGCTTGACAGAATTGATGTGGATCAAAACGTAAAAGAATTGATGATGAGTTACTTTGTAAAAGTAGCCAACCATATGATCAACAGACAGTAAAACATGGTATTTTTTAGAAGAATATATTCTATTTACGGTACGATTATCTTCATCCTTTCCTTTGTACTGCTTTTGCCCCTGTTTCTAATTACCATTGAAATCCCCAAACTGCAAAAATATGGACGGAGACTGAATGGCATATGGTCCAGGATCTTCTTTACAGGACTCTTTATGAGGGTCAAAGTCCAAAATAGACACTTACTCAAATCCCACAAACAATACATCATCATTGCCAACCATTTCTCTTATCTTGACATTCCCGTAATTGGTTTGATGTCCAAAGATGCCATGTTTATAGGCAAAAGCTCATTGGGAAAGGTTCCTTTATTTGGTTATATGTTTCGAAAGTTGCATATAGCAGTAGACAGGTCCAGCTTCAGGAGCCGGGGAGAAACGCTCAAACGGACCATGGAGGCCATTGACCAAGGCTCTAGCATTATTATTTTCCCTGAAGGAGGGATTAGATCTAAGCACCCACCAGAAATGGCTGACTTCAAAGATGGCGCTTTTAATATTGCTTTTGAAAAACAAATCCCTGTAATTCCTGTAACTTTATCCTATAATCATTTAATTTTGCCCGACGATAACAAATTCTTATTGAACTATAAACCGATGAAGGTGGTCATCCATCCTCCAGTTTTTCCTAAGGGAGAGACAAAACAGGCCATAGCTGAGATGAAAGCTACTTGCTTGAATTTGATACAGGAACAGCTCTGGAGGGACAATGGAACAAAAACAGATCAAGCATCTAATTCAGCTACCACACCAAAAGAACATAAATCATGAAAATCGACACCAATACACTAAAGAAAATCGCTCACTTGGCGAGGTTGGAATTTGATGAGAACAGTGCAAAAAAAATGACCCGTGATATGAGCCAAATCTTGGACTGGGTAGAGCACTTAGAACAAGTAGATACTGAAGGAGTAGAACCCATCACTACTATGAGTTCTGAAATCAATGTATTAAGAGAGGATGCAGAAGGCAAGCACTTAGAGCATGAAAAAGGCCTAAAAAATGCCCCTCAAAGAGATTCTGATTATTTCCGTGTTCCTAAGGTCCTTGAATAATGCCCAATCAATCATTGGAAAAAAAACATAATATCATCTTTTTAGGACTGCCAATCGCCCTTTGTGTCATTGGCAGTTTTCTTTTATTGTATCAATATTTTTTCGCTTGGAATGAAGCCCTGCCCATCCAAGCGGGAATCTTCTCTGAAATGGTAGAAATTCCCCTGGATATTTTCAATTGGGGAATCGAAAGATATTCTCTTGAGGCAGAAAATTACTTGATCTTCCAAAATTTTGAGACCTTACTCCCTCCAACACAAATACCAAAAACCTTAACTTTTGGCATCATTACATGGTTATTGATTAGTTTGGGAATCAGTCTAATCACTACATTTAAGCGCTATCACTTTATTGGCGCAATGGCATTGTTAATTTTTTTATTAACGATTTCTGGAGTCAATTCATTAAACATCGGAGGAATAAGCAGCAATATAGCACTTATCACCCTATTGGCAGGAACGATCATTCCAGCAATGTTGATACATATTTTCTATGACCACATATCCCTGCTTAAACGCACATTAATCATAAGCCCTATTGCCATCATCACCCTTTTGGGGCTCATTGCAAGTAGTTCTGTGACAGCTCCTATGCTATTGATGTCAGAAAATATCAGCTTGGTAGCTATGGCAATTACAGCCATCTTCCTCCTCTATATTGGTCACAGTTTGATCAACAGCTTCTTTTTGATGTTGGCAAAGCTCAATCAGGGTATAGGGCTTAAAATTTCTTGGCACTTAACTGTTTTTACACTTGTATATGTTGGATTGCTTGTTTTTATATTACTTGATTTAACAGGCAACCTCGAACTCCCCTTCCGTGCCCCTATATTTCCAGTATTTCTTTTAGCAGGATTACTTGGCTGGTTCGAAACAAGATCAAAAATCAACCAGATCAATCAACCTTATTCCTTGGCAATTATCGGTCAATCACTTTATTGGATTGGATTTGGAATCAGTGCTTTTATATTCTGGAAAGCCCAGTTTTCAGCTAACCGACCCTTATTGGACTTCTTGAACCACTGGACGGTTTATACCCAGCTGGCCTTTTCTTTATTATTCTTCATTTACCTTTTGGCCAATTTTACCGGTTTTATGAATTCGGGAAAACCTGTTGCGGATGTCATTTACAGACCAAAGTTTTTTGCCTATCACCATATGAGGATTGGTGCTATCATGGCCCTTTTTTCGCTAATCGTATTTTCTGACGCGATTATAGGTCCACAAATAAGCACGAGCTCAACCAATTTCTCAGCGGACTATTATTATGCCAGCGAAAGACCTACAGAGGCCCGCATCCTCTATGAAAATAGTTGGATCAGGTACAGAAAGAATGAAAAAGCCAAAGTAGCCACTATCCTTTTATACCTAAAAGAAAACCAATCTACCATTGCAAAAAAACACATGGAAGAAAGCCTTGAATGGAGCCCTTCTGTACATGAAATTATCTTGGCAGCCAATTATGCCCACAACAGGAACAGGTATTTTGATGCCGTATTCTACCTTCAAAAAGGACTGGAATTCTTCCCTGGCAATACTTACTTAGAAAACAACCTTGCCTTACTGCTAAGTAAAGGCAATAAGGCCCAAGAATCATTTGAACTTATCACCAAGGCTGCAAGTAAAAACCAATCCGCCTATGCGAATATGATCGGTTTACAGGTAAAGCATCTTATCAACTTTGACCAGGAAAAAAATCCCAAGGACGACCTCATAGCCCAAATCAACACCATGGCGATGAATAATCTCAAGGGGAATTTGGCTACATTCGATCTTCAAGCAGACCAATCGGAGCACATAACCTTAAAGCAAGCTATTATACGCAATCAATGGAGTAATAGACCCAAAACAAAATTGGAGGAAGACCTATCCCTTATTGAAATATTGCAAGAAGCGGCCAAGACCACCGAGGACCTTAAACAGTTAAAAATATCAAGAGTGATCAGGTTCTATCAAAGCGGTAAAATTGGAGAAGCTTTGAAGCACCTCAATGGATTGATGCTGGATGATAAAAACTCAGCGGGATATTATCATGCCTTAGCTGCTAAAATCTTAATCGGCCAAGGAGACTTGGAAAAATCGGCCAAGGAATTGGTACTGGCAGAGGAATATGGATTCAGGAATTTCAAGAGTAGCTTAATCCCTATTTTACACTATGGCAAGCAGCCTTCAAAGGCTCTTGAAATTGCAGAAAAGTATAATACCAGCTTTCCAGCCTGGCTGGACCTTGAAGCTGAAGAAAAAGGAAAACCAAATACGGAAATGAAATATTTCCAATTCCTGTCCGAACTGATAAAGGGGACCAAACAGGATTTTCTCCAAAAAATTGAAACATTGCCTAACCACTCTATGAAGCCTATTTTGGCCCATGAAATTTTAACTAAAAAAGGACATTGGCTGAACAAACAGGAAATCAATATCCTAAAAGACTATTTACTTAAACAAAAGGAAATTGACCAAGACTATATTCAAGAGCTTTCAGAAACACTGATATCCAAAAAATATCCTTCATCAGTTTCAAACTCTAAATTGGCCCAAATAACAACTTCCCAAGGGAAAAGTGAACCTAATCCTTATAATACCCCTTTTGTTTTGATGAAAGTGGCGCAGATCAATGACCCTGTAGTCCAATATGAATTATTAAGAGATGCTGCAGACTTCAATTCCGATCCCATCCTATGGATTGAAATGATCAAAAAGAGTGAAAAGATAGGTCTTGGCAATTATGGTCAGGCTGCTTTGAAGGAACTTTCAGGTTGGGTAGATGAAAATACTGTACAAAACTTGCGGGTTCAAAGCCAATAATTTCCATTTAGATAAATTAACAGTATTAATAAAAACATTTTCTCTTAAAACTGTATCTTTAGGGAAAGAACAAATTTTATTTTTATCATGGGGAAAATTATTAAAACAAGCGAGATCAAGAAGACCTATATCATGGGGGCTGAACAGGTTAAGGCATTAAAATCTGTTTCCATCGATATTGAAAAGGGAGAATATGTAGCCTTTATGGGACCTTCCGGATCTGGAAAATCTACCTTGATGAATATCATAGGATGTTTGGACACCCCTACTGCAGGCAAATATATTTTGAACAATAAGGATGTCAGTGATATGTCGGAAAATGAACTGGCCGAAATCCGAAACAAGGAGATTGGTTTTGTTTTCCAAACTTTTAATCTTTTACCAAGAGCAACATGTCTCGAGAATGTCGCCCTGCCGCTTATCTATGCTGGTTTCAACAAATCTGACCGAGAAGACAAAGCTTATATGGCCTTAAAAAGCGTTGGTCTGGAAGACCGCGTAAACCATAAGCCAAACGAACTTTCTGGTGGACAAAGACAACGGGTCGCCATCGCCCGCGCTCTGGTCAATGATCCCAGTATTATTCTGGCAGATGAGCCTACGGGAAACTTGGATACAAAAACGTCTTATGATATCATGAACCTCTTTCATGAACTTCACAAAAAAGGCAATACCATTATTATGGTTACCCACGAAGACGATATTGCTCATTATGCTCACCGTATCGTCAGGTTAAGGGATGGGTTGGTCGAAAAAGATGAAATCAACTCCAATCCAACAACAATTAATTTTCAAGTTGTCACCGAATAAGGCTATAAAAATCAAAAGTTAATGCTTAATTTTGCATTTCGATTAATTGGTTAAAACCAGTATTCGCAGTGTTTTGTTTTCCCTATACATAAACAGCTTAGCCTGTTGAGTAAAACGATCAAAAGTAAAAAAACATTTAAATGAAAGTTTACACTAAAGGAGGAGACAAAGGGCTAACATCTTTATTAGGAGGCAAAAGAGTATCTAAAGCCCATATAAGGATCGAATCATATGGCACTGTAGACGAACTAAATGCCTATATAGGCTTATTAAGAGATCAGGAAATCAATAAATCTCGAAGTGAGATTCTGAAAGGAATTCAAGACCGGTTATTTACCATAGGCGCTGCCTTGGCAACAGACCCCAATAAAAAAGGGATCAAAAAACCAGACATTCTGGAAGAGGACATCCTTGGATTGGAGAATGAAATCGATAAAATGGAGGCTAACCTACCTCCACTAAAACATTTCATTTTACCTGGAGGACATACTGTAGTGTCATTTTGCCATATTGCCCGTACAGTATGTAGAAGAGCAGAAAGAAATGTGATTGCCCTGAAAGATCTTGAGCCAGTTGATGAAGTAATTATTAAATATTTAAATAGACTTTCCGATTATCTATTCGTTATAGGAAGAGTTATTTCTCAGGAATTAGAAGTAGGAGAAGTTACGTGGGAACCTAGAGTTTAAAACCATGAACAAGACAATTGACATCCAAATTACTAAAACAAACAATTCAAAATTAGCAGGAACTAATTTTGAAAATCTTTCATTCGGTCAAATAATGAGCGACCATATGTTTGTGGCCGATTATATAGATGGTGAATGGAAAAACTTCAGCATCCAACCTTATGCCCCACTTGAACTCAATCCAGCGAATGCTACCCTACATTATGGACAGTCCGTCTTTGAAGGATTAAAAGCTTACAAGAACGACAATAATGAAATCCTACTTTTCAGAGCTGATGCCAACCAAAGAAGGCTTAATGAATCAGCCGTAAGAATGTGTATACCTGAACTCCCTGAAGAGATTTTCATGGAAGGACTTAGAGAACTTCTAGAAGTGGACAGGGATTGGGTTCCTGCCCAGGCAGGCTGTTCTTTATATATCAGACCTTTTATCTTTGCTACAGATGATTACTTAGGGATCAGGCCATCAAAATCTTATAAATTCATGATTTTCACTTGTCCTGTTGGTCATTATTATGCCAAGCCTGTATCAGTGAAAGTAGAGACAAAATATACCAGGGCTGCTGAAGGAGGAACTGGTCAGGCAAAAGCCGCCGGAAATTATGCTGGCTCACTTTACCCTGCGCTATTAGCACAAGAACAAGGCTATGACCAATTATTATGGACAGACGGTAAGCACCATGAAAACATCGAAGAGAGCGGCACGATGAACGTCATGTTTATTATCAATGATGTTTTGATTACCGCACCTACCACAAAAGGAACTATATTAAAAGGGATCACAAGAGAATCCGTACTTACCTTGGCACATGAAATGGGGCTTAAAGTTGAAGAAAGGTTCTTATCTACCTCCGAGCTAAAAGAGGCATTGGAAGCCAATACGCTCCAAGAAGCATTTGGAACCGGAACCGCTGCAACTATTGCTCACATTGACAGGATCAATGTAAATGGCCAAGACTATATTTTACCAGAGAAACCCACTACTGCATTCTCTTATAAAGTATTGGAAACATTGGATGCTTTAAAATATGGAAGAATTGCAGACACGCATGGATGGATCATAAAGATTTAAATGAACAATAATTTTCAAAAAGGCTTTCTCCAGTACGGGGAAAGCCTTTTATTATCAAGCCCTTTAATACCCCAAAACCATTCATACCTTTAAAGGCCGACCAATATTTTTAGCATAATGAAAAATTCTCACTACGCCTACACCTGTTTATTTATCTTTTTTTACTTGATTTTAGGCCTAAGCCAAAGTGAAGCCCAACGCTACTTGATTCTACAAAAAGGAGCTAAGCAAAAGTCTAGAATTGTTTATAACGAAGGTGATCTGATCACCTATAAACCTAAAGAGGTTGGCTACTTTATGAATGACAGAATTATCGAAATCACGAGGGAATTCATAGTTTTAAGCGAAAATATTATCAGGCCTGAAAACATTGAAGCTGTAGACATTCGCTATACAGATGAAAGAAACAGGACAATCAGGACCTTGAGCACCCTTACCGCGGCAGCTGCAGGGCTTTTGCTCACCGCAGAAACCATAAACAGTCTTTACCGAGAAGGGAACCTAAACTATTCTAAAGGTACTTTGATCGTATCCGGTTCTCTCCTAGTCAGTAGTTTCATTCTCTCAAAACTCAAAAAAAAGGTTTTTAAAAATGAGGGCAGAAACAAAATACAAATCATCTATCTGGACATTGACACCCCTGATCCGATTGATGAATAAGGCTTTGCAAACCCTAAGCCTGCTTAGTAGCATAGCCAGCTATTGTACATTCATTTGGAATTAGGTAAACCCATAAAATTTACCGAAATTCGCATTTCAAATTAAATTTAAACCAATATTTTATGACATCAGACCAGTTGAAAGACTTGAAGGCGCGTATCACGGCCTTAAGGAGGTATCTTTGACTACGATCGTAAGAAAGCAGAAATAGAAGATTTTGAGGCAGTCTCTGCCCAACCAGATTTTTGGAACGACCCTACCGAGGCCGAAAAGACCATGAAGCAAATCCAGTCCAGAAAAGCTTGGACAACTGCTTATGAAAAAGCAGAAACCCTTGTGCAGGACTTGGAAGTATTACATGAGTTTTATACGGCTGGAGATGTAAAAGAAGAAGAAATCAAAAGGGACTATCAAAAAGCCCTTGATGAAATTGAAGACCTAGAGCTCAAAAAGATGCTTAGCGGTGAAGAAGACCAGCTAAGTGCCCTCATGGAAATCAACCCTGGAGCAGGCGGCACAGAGAGTAATGACTGGGCCTCCATACTCATGAGGATGTATATCATGTGGGGAGAGAAAAATGGCTATAAAGTCAAAGAAGTAGATCTCCAAGAAGGTGATGTAGCAGGAATTAAATCTGTCACCCTGGAATTCGAAGGACCGTTGGCCTATGGGTTTTTGAAATCTGAAATCGGAGTTCATAGACTTGTAAGAATTTCTCCATTTGACAGTGGTGGCAGACGCCACACTTCATTTGCCTCTGTTTATGTTTATCCTGTGGTAGATGAATCCATTGAAATCGACATCAATCCCTCTGACATCGAGCTGCATACTTCTCGATCAGGAGGAGCCGGAGGACAAAATGTCAACAAGGTGGAAACCAAGGTGCAGCTAACGCATAAACCTACTGGAATTGTGGTGGTTTGCCAGATAGAACGCTCCCAACTGGCCAACAGAGAAAAGGCCATGCAAATGCTTAAATCACGTCTTTATCAAATGGAGATGGAAAAGCGCAATGCAGAAAGAGCAAAAATTGAAGCTGGCAAAATGAAGATTGACTTTGGATCCCAGATCCGAAACTATGTACTGCACCCATACAAATTGATCAAGGATGCCCGTACAGGCCATGAAACTTCAGACGTCCAATCTGTACTGGACGGAGGGCTTAATGAGTTCATTAAAGCTTATCTTTTAGCACAAAGTGAAGAAGAGGCCAGTGACAATTGACACCATTCTATCATCAAATGATTTGAAAGCGCACCGGTAATATACTGGTGTGCTTTTCAATTTATTGACCTTGTTTAAATGATCGTAAAAAAATTCATACCACCATTTTTTACCCTGCAGTTCCTGCAACTCTGCTTTAGCTCATTTCTCTTTTTTGCTAGCTTCAATATGATAATTCCTGAGCTTCCGGAATACCTGAGTAAATTAGGCGGGGAAGAATACAAAGGACTAATCATATCCCTATTCACATTGACTGCAGGACTGTCCAGGCCTTTTAGCGGTAAGCTGGCCGATAAGGTTGGCCGGGTGCCAGTAATGATCTTTGGAGCCGCCGTCTGTTTTGTAGTCAGCTTACTTTACCCCTTGATCAGTAGTGTAGCAGGCTTTCTTCTATTAAGGTTTTTCCACGGATTTAGTACTGGATTCACCCCTACCGGCATCGCCGCTTATGTTGCCGACATCGTTCCATTTAATAGGCGTGGAGAAGCCATGGGCTTACAATCCCTGTTCAGTTCCTTGGGAATGGCAGCAGGACCTGCTTTTGGAGGACTTATAGGAGAACTTTATGGAATCACCCCTCTTTTCTACTGCTCATCAGCTGTGGCTACCATTTCCATTTTATTATTGATCAAATTAAAGGAAACCATTCCTCACAAAGAACCCTTACAACTGGAACATATTTACTTGAAGAAAAGTGAAATTCTGGAAAGAAGGGTATTTCCTCCAACCTTCGTATTGTTCTTCAGTTATATTTCTTTTGGCATTGTACTGACGATCATCCCTGATTTCTCTGCTTATCTAGAAATTCAAAACAAAGGGATTTTCTTTGCTGTATTCACCCTTAGCTCACTCATCATTAGACTTTTGGCAGGAAGGGCCTCAGACAAATATGGAAGGATCCCCGTATTAAAGCTGGCTACACTATGCCTCGCATCTGCCATGACGGCCATTGCATTTAGCCAATCCAGTGAAATGCTTCTATTTTCAGGCATACTTTTCGGCTTTGCCATAGGCATGACCTCTCCTACTATTGCTGCTTGGACCATAGACCTTTCCCTGCCTGATTACAGAGGCCGGGCTTTGGCTACCATGTATATTGCGCTGGAAGCCGGTATAGGTATCGGTGCACTGGCCTCCGGCTGGGTCTATGCCAATAAAAACGAAAACTTCCCTTTGGTATTTATGATAGGCACGGGTGGTGCAATCATCGCACTACTCTTTTTGCTAATCAGAAAAGCAAATATCAAACCTGATCTTCAACCTGATTAATACACCTTTGGTTTTTAAGCAAAGCCTTTATATCCTGCTTATCCCAATTGGCTTTTATCTCACTGAGATTGGTTTCATAGTTTTGTTTGAACTTACGCCGATAAATGGCTTCTACAAATCTTCTGACATCGGTAGGCGTTTCCAAAATAAGTTTAGGAACCTTACAAGGCTTATCATCCTCGCCTTTTGCCACCATAGTAAAATAACAGGTATTGGTGTGTTTTACCGTTCCAGCTTTGACATCCTCCGATATCACTTTAATTCCGACAATCATGGAACTGTTTCCTACGTAATTCACCGATGCTTTCAAAGATACGAGCTCACCAACCTCTACGGGTTGCAAAAAATCTACTGTATCTACTGAAACAGTCACACAATACCCTCCACTATGTTTGCTGGCAGTAACATAGGCCACCTTATCCATCAATGACAATAATATTCCTCCGTGTATTTTCCCACCAAAATTAGCATATGAAGGAATCATCAATTCTGTAATGGTGGTTCTGGAAAAGGCTGAAGCTCGTGCCGTTTCTTTGATCGTACTCATGGTTGGTCGGGTTATTAATAAACTATAAAGTCGTGAATATAAAACAAAAATATAGCACTCTCCATTTTTACCTTATTTTATATCAAAACAATCCGTTCAAACCAAGCTTCACCTAGCCCTTTTTAGCAATCCCCTTTTCTTGATACATTAAGCTTAAACTTAATTTATTGAATCTAAGCAATAACAATCCTCCTGTAATGGTCAACCCAATCAAAAGACCATACCAAACACCTCTTTCAGCCAGCCCCCAATGAAACGCTAACAAATAACCTAAAGGTAATGCGATCACCCAGTAGGCAATCAAAGTAAAAATTGTAGGCACCTTTACATCTGCCATGCCCCTTAATGCACCCAAACCCACTACCTGAATCCCATCAGAAAGCTGAAACAAACCTGCTATAACCAACAAACTAGCTGTCACCTCCAATACCTGAACATCATCTATATACAATAAGGGAAGATAATTCCTAAGCGAGATAAAAGCGATCGCAAAAACACTCATAAAGATCGTCACCATTCCAAAAATAGTAAAACCAGCCTCCCGAAGGGTTTTAATATCCTTTCGCCCCAACTGATTACCTACCCTTACTGTTGCAGCTGCAGAAAGTCCAGAAGCCATCATATAACTTATTGAGGCCAAATTAATAGCGATTTGGTGAGAGGCTAAAGCATTTACTCCTATCCATCCCATCATTATTGCTGCCGTACTAAATGCCCCCACTTCAAAAACAAATTGAAACCCAGTTGGTAAACCCAATCTCAACATTTTGGAAAACATAGGAAAATACAGTTTCCTGAAATCAAATTTAATACGGTAGGCCTTAAATCGTTTTGAATTCCAAACGAAGTACCACATGATCAATAGCATCAGCACCCTGGAAATCAAAGTTGCCCAACCGGCCCCATTTAAGCCCATTTCTGGAAAACCCCACTTTCCATATATCAAAAGCCAGTTTAAGCCTACATTGATCAGGTTACAAAAAACAGTAATCATCATAGCTTGTTTTGTCTGACTGAGACCTTCAGCAAATTGACGGAAGGTCTGAAAAAACATCAATGGAATCAAAGACATACTGATAATCCCCAAAAAGGGAATCCCGAGGTCCACCACCTCTTCAGGCTGTTCCATATGATATAATAATGGAGCAGCCATTACAATCACCAAAAAAAGAAATATCCCTGTAAAGCCATTGATCGCAAATCCATGATTGAAAACCCTCGTAATTATCCTTGGCTTACCTTCTCCATCAGCAGCCGCTACCAAAGGAGTAATCGCCATCGAAACACCGGTTCCAAACATCATGATCACAAAAAATATACTATTGGCCAAGGATGCAGCAGCCAATGGAACCGCACCCAAACGCCCAACCATTACACTATCCGCCACACCTACCATTACCTGACCAAGCTGACTTAACATCACAGGGTAAGCCAAGTAATAGGTCCTTGAAAAATGCTCTTTAAAATTTAGTTGCCTTAACATCATTGGCTTATTCTTACAACCCTAAATTAGACTTACCCCTATTCAACAAAAAGGTCATAGGCCAAACATCCTGCCCACCTTTAGTAAAACCGCCACACTGATTACATCAGTTATCTCTCCCCGCATCACCATATCCAACACCTCTTTAAGGGGCAGTTTCTGAACCCGTATATCTTCTGTATCCTCATGCTCCGTTTCTCCAAAACTCAAGTCCTCAGCCAAGAAAGCAAAACCCTCTTCATCAGTAACAGAATTTGAAGTATGAAACCTCATTATTTCTGTCCATTTTGAAGCCCTTACTCCTGTCTCTTCCCTCAACTCACGTTTAGCACTTTCCAGCAAGTCCTCTCCAATGGGCCCACCACCTTCAGGGATTTCCCAGCTATACTCATCTATGGTATACCTATATTGACCAACCAGCCAAGTATTCAAATCCTTGTCTACCGGAACAATAGCCATACACTTATTCAAGAATTTCACCTTCCCATAAAGCCCATCACTCCCTCCAGGCGTAATTACCTCATGCTCTTCCAACTCTATCCAAGGGTTGGAATATATAGTTTTCTTACTTTTCGTTTTCCAGGGATTTTCTTCCATAACAGTAAAGATCAATCAAAAAAAAAAGGGCGACCAAAAAGCCACCCTTCTATAATTATGAAACTTTTATCTTACATAGGGATTGGCAAAACTTTACTATCCTTGAAAGTAGAAAGAATAACCATAGACTGCATAGAATCCACCTCTTTAATCTCACTCACTTTCTCCAACATCAACTTCTGATAAGAAGTAATATCCTTAGATATAATTTTCAAGATAAAATCACCTGTACCAGTAATATGATGACACTCAATCACCTCTGGAACCGCATCAATTTCCTTCATAAAGGCATCGATATTGGCTTTATTATGACCGATCAAACTCACCAAAACAAATGTGCTTACTCCCAAACCAATTCTTTCAGGATCAAGCTTCGCGTGATAGCTTTTGATAATTCCTGACTGCTCCAATTTCTTTACACGCTCCAAGGTTGGAGCGGGAGATAGACCAATATCCTTTGAAAGTTGAGCATTGGTAATTTTCGCATTAGCCTGAAGGATTTCTAGGATTTTGCGGTCAATTTTGTCGAATTTTACTTTTATGCTATTATCCATGTTCTATAGTATTTGCAAAATTTTATGTCGTGCAAAGGTAATATATTTTCAAATTATTTTAAAAGAATTCACTACAAAAAACGGTAGCAAATGCAAAATATTGTTAATTCTTCCTCTATATATTTAAAACTTTTCCACTGATTAGCAATATTAAATAATGAATTTTCAAATTATCTCCTGATTACTACATTAGTGAACGACCGATTTTAAATTAAAGTTTATTCTTTTTTAAAAAATCTCGCGCTTCCTTATGAACGGGGTGTTTTCTTTTGGCGTATTTCTTTACTTTTTTAAGGTATTCTTTAGCTTCTTCCCCATTATTTTCTTTGGCATAAATTTTACCTAAATTCAATAAAGCATAGAGATAATATCCACTTTCCTGATTCTCTGATTCCTCTCCAAATTCAGCAGTTTTGATATAATATTTTTTCGCCTCATCTAGCCTATTGTTTTTATGATAAAACTGGGCTATAAAAAAGGCAGCATACCTTCCACTGTTTGACTCATAACCAGTTTCTCCATTTTCTATGGCAGCCAATATTTCCTCAGAAACCTCCTTAGCCTCCAATTCCTTCCCTAAAGCATATAATTGCCTGGCATAAAACCGGTGAAAATATGGATTGTGAGGATATTTATTATGTAAATAATCTGTTATTTGAAGCGCATCAAATGGCCGCTTTTCCTCAGAAGCATATAGCCTGAACAAAAAATACTGAGCCTCCACCCTCGCGTAAAAAGAATTTGCAGCAACTTCCTCCAATTGACGAAGCCCTAAAGCCTTATCTCCTTTCGGAAACAGGGACATCACTGGCCTCAATAAAGGATAATTCTCCGGAATCCAAACGGAAAAATAATTATACAAAGCATCTCCCAATAATAACTCAGGGCTTAATTCTTCTTCTCCCTTGCTCATCTCCATATACTTCAATGCATTTTTACCTGCAAAAGCAGTAGCCGTCCAACTTTCTCGCTCGCTCAACAAACGTCCCTTAAAACCATAGGCAGCAGCTAAAAAAAAACTGGCTTCTTTATTTTCAGGATCTTCCTCCAACAATGCTTCTGCTTTCTCTATGGTCTCATCCATAAATCTAAAAAACAGGTCATCGTATTGTTCGCTTTCTGTATCAGGAATAATCTTCCACCACTGGCTTAAACCCATCAAAAAATACGGAAGGGGATGGTCCGGATAGTTATAACGCATAACAGCAAAGCCCTTCTCAGCAGTTTCAAAATCGAAATCATACATACTGTTGATCGCTTCTGTAATGCGAAATTGCAGGCCTTTATTGAGTAAAAGATATTCTTGTTTTCCCTTCAGACCGGTTGAATCTGAATGCACCTGCCCTCCATAACACACAGAAGTAAGGAAGACCAAAACAATTAAAAGGTATTTACTAAATTGCATATATATTTTTTTCCAAAATTACGATGAATTCCCTGCATTCAAGAATAAATTCTGCTGAATCCACCCAATTTCATTCATGTATAACGGGGATACCTATTCCAGATTATTTCCTTTTGAAATTATTTTCACCTTTTTCTGGATTCAGGACAAAACGCAAGAAACTATTAGTAAGTTTCGTTTCCTTGAACTTTTTATCAAAAATCTCTATTCACATCCCCTTTCACTCTAGCTACCATAATATCAACTACTTAAAAAAGAAATTTCCTAATACAATTCAATAAAAAACACCTACTAAAAGAACACCCCTAGGAGCAAGCTAAATATCTAGCATAAAATTTGTCATGCAAAACGCCTCTTTTTTTTGACTACATAACTAGTTAAAGGCTAAAATCATTTTTTTTCGGTCTAAATCCCCTTTTAATGGGATGTAAATTTTTAAAAATGCGATAAAACCTGTAATCTCGTATTATAAAAGAAACCAACTAGAATAATACTAACCACATATTAAAATGAAGAGAATCAGCATCATAGCACTTTTCACTTGTATCACCCTTTCCTTTACCACTTATGCTCAAAATGCACCTAACCAGGTAGAGGATAGCAAATCTCTGAATGGCGGTACAATTGAAAGCCAATTTGATTACCTTAACTCCATCTCCAACAATTACCAAGAGTATAAAGTAGTCAAAAAGACAAATCTAGAAAAAATCAAATCCAATATTCTAGATTCGCTGAGCGTGTTCAAGGACCAGATCATTGAAAAAAATGTGAAAATCAATGATCAAAAAGCCCAAATCGAAGAATTGAACAGCGGTATTGAAAATGCTCAAATGGAACTCAACGAGGCACTCGAAAGCAAAGATAGTTTTTCAATATTAGGACTGCAGGTATACAAAACGACCTACAGCACAATCATGTGGGGTACCATTATCTGTCTGGCCTTAGCGCTAGCATTCTTTGTCTTCAAATTCTCAAGAAGTCACAAGGTTATTTCCAATACTCAAAAAGACCTTTTGGAAATAAAGGAAGAATTTGAAAACCACAGAAAGAACACCCTTGAAAGAGAGCGAAAACTAAAAAGGCAATTGGTTGATGAAATGAACAAAAAGCAGGGCATTTCTTCATAAAATCTTCTTAAGGGGGATTTCCCCCTTACCCTTTTTCGGTATAATCCGCTCATTTTTTTAAAATTGGTTAATTTCCCCTTATTTCCTGAATTATTTTTTATTTTCGCCATTCACATCAGTGTAAATTTAACATGATCAATTACAAAAAAGTCAATGACCTTACGGGGTGGATTGTATTTTTATTAGCCACGCTAGTTTATTTACTAACTATTGAGGAAACTGCCAGTTTTTGGGATCCAGGAGAATTTATTGCCGTATCCTATAAATTACAAGTACCGCACCCTCCAGGAGCGCCATTTTTCCTATTGATCTATCGCATGTTTGGGTTCTTGGCCTTTGGTGATGGGCTGAGTGTAGCTTATTGGATGAACGTGGGCAGTGCCTTGTTCTCAGGATTTACCATACTTTTCCTCTTTTGGTCTATTACATTACTTGGACGCAAATTATTCAAACTTGAGAAAGGAAAAGAAAGCAAAGGACATACCATCGCGCTAATGGGGGCGGGGATCATTGGTTCATTGGTCTATACCTTCTCTGATAGTTTCTGGTTTTCTGCTGTTGAAGCGGAGGTTTATGCGATGTCCTCATTCTTTACCGCTATCGTCATATGGGCTTTCTTAAAATGGGATGTGATCGAAAACCCGAAAGACGAAAATCGATACATGATTTTCATCGCCTATTTAGTCGGACTTTCCATAGGAGTTCACTTGCTCAACCTAGTTACTTTACCAGCTCTGGCATTGGTAGTTTATTTCAAAAAATTCAAATCTACCAACTTAAAAGGAGCTATCATCGCCTTTTTATTGGGTGGGGTAGCCTTGGTAATCATCAATAATATCATCATTCCTGGATTACCAAGTATCGCCGGTACTTTGGAGATATTCTTTGTTAATAGTATCGGACTCCCCTTCGGTTCAGGAATCATCTTTTTTGCCGTAGTTTTCCTTAGCGCACTTATAGCCGCATTGGTTTATTCCGTCAAAACGAAACACGCAATATTAAACACAGTATTACTTTCACTCACCTTTATTCTGATAGGTTACGGATCTTATGCTTTAATAGTAGTCCGTTCAAATGCTGATACGGTAATTAATGAAAATGCACCAAAAGATGTATTAAGCTTCGTAAGCTACTTGAAAAGGGAGCAGTATGGCTATAGACCATTAATGCACGGACAGTACTTTACTGCAGAAGTTGTCGATCAAAAGGAAGGTGATCCTGTTTATGTTAAGGGGGAAGATAAATATGAGATTGTTGACTATGGAATAGTCAATGAATATGATCCAGAAAAAACTACTATTCTCCCTAGAATATATTCTACACAACCCAACCACAAACGTATCTACCGTTCTAAATTGGGCTTGAGGGAAGGAGAAGAACCTACCTTTGCTGACAATATTTACTTTATGTTTTCCCATCAGTTGGGACATATGTACTGGAGGTATTTCATGTGGAATTTCTCAGGAAGGGAAAGTGATTATTCAGATGCTCCTGCATTGACCTTCTTTTCTACTTTTGAAGATTTCCCTAAATATATCACCGAAAACAAGGCCCATAATAACTACCTGATGCTCCCCTTACTATTAGGTATAATAGGCTTATTTTTCCAGGCTAAATATGATCAAAAATCTTTCTGGGTCACCATGATGTTATTTTTGATGATGGGAGCTGTCTTGGTACTTTACCTGAATTCTCCTCCAATAGAACCACGGGAAAGGGACTATATTTATGTAGGGTCATTCTACGCCTTTGCCATATGGGTAGGAATTGGTGTTTTGGCCATTGCCCATGCCATTGCAAAAGTCAACAAAAATTTTGCGGTGGCCTCTATCATGGCCACCTTGGTCACCTTCCCTGTCCCAATGCTTATGGCCAACCAAAACTGGGATGACCATAATCGTTCTGACAGATATTTCTCTGTAGATTCTGCTAGAAATTTCCTAGCATCCTGCGAAGAAAATGCCATCCTATTTACCGGTGGGGATAATGATACCTTCCCGCTATGGTATGTGCAGGAAGTAGAAGGCTTCAGAACAGATGTTAGGGTAATTGTATTAAGCTATTTTGATACTGACTGGTATGTGGAACAAATGACAAGGCCTGTCAACCAATCCGCTGCCCTACCTTTCTCATTGGAGAAAAAGAACTTCAAGAAAGGGACCAATGATGTATTGTATGTCAATGAAAGACAAGGGCTCAATGCTATTTCTGCCAAAGAGTATTTGAGGCTTTTGAAAAACGAAAGTGACCTTCTCAAGATCAACTCTAGTTTTTCTACACCTGTATACCAGGTACCTTCTAAAAATTTGATCTTAGAAGTTGATTCTGCGGCAGTGATCAAGCAAGGAATCATTCCGGAAGGAATGGAAGATCTGGTGCTTAGCCAAATGAACCTAAGGGTCAAAGGCAGGTACTTGACCAAAGGAAACCTAATGCTTCTTGACCTGATAACGACTAATAACTGGGAAAGACCAATTTATTTCAATAACACTTCCTTATCATCTATAGGCTTTGAACTTAGAAATCATGTAGTAATGGAAGGACTTACCTACCGATTGCTACCTATTCAAAAGCCCGAGTCAGCAGATGAGTTTTTAGTCAATACAGATCTTGCTTACGAAAATGTCATGGAGAATTTTGCTTACAGGGGCATGAACAATCCTGACAACTATTTCGATGAAGAGTATAGAAGGTTTACCTCCAACCATCGAAGTGCCCTTAACACCATTACTGGTGCTTTATTGAGCGAAGGTGATCTGGAAAGAGCTGCAGATATTCAGAAGTTGAGTTTGGAAAAATTCCCAAATGAAGCCATTCCTTATGACTTGGCAAATGGTCAATCTGTAATTTATCTCTTTGAAATGGGTGAAGATGATTTGGCCATGGACATCATAGAAAAACTCTCTGAAAAGTCCTTTGAAACCCTCAAGTTCTATAGAGACAAAGGAAGAGAGATGGACCGTGATGCTATGATATCTTTGGAAATGATGCGCTATTTCGTACCACTATTACAAGAACGAGGTTATGATGAGCTAGCCACCAAAATCCAAAACAATTTGGATATCGTGCTCGGCCCATCGGGCACCCCAGGAATATTAAACAATACTAAATAATCACCAAATAAGAAAAGCGGCCTTAGCCGCTTTTCTTATTTTTACACGATCTAATTGCTTCATTTTTTTTTTTACACTTAGGCTCTAGGTGAAATCCCTCATAAGCTTAAGTGTTTGGAAACAAATTCGCTATCGATCTATTTCATCGTTCAACTCCATATGCAATATTGGATAAGGTTTCCCCATAGCATCCACCGCTGACCTACTAACTATGCGAAACCCTAAATGAAGGTAAAAACCTACTGCCTGCTTATTATCTTCATTAACATCCACTTTATTCGATTTAAGGTGTTTTATGGCATGATCCATCAAGAGCTTTCCTATCCCCTTACCCATGACATCAGGATGAACAAAAAGCATCTCAACTTTATCCTCAGCCACTCCAATAAACCCCAATGGCATTCCGTTTTCATTTCGAACGCAAGCCAAATCCACCAGTCCCAAATACTGGTTTAAAATCAATGGCTTAAAATACTCTATATCTCCTACCTCCAGAAAATCATGCGTAGCGCGGACAGATGCTTCCCATATTTCCACCAGAAGCGGAAATTCACCAGTATCCACTTGATCTATTGCATATTTCATTCCAGCCATTCTTCAGCCTTTCTTCCCCAGAACATAAAACAAATCCAAACCTTTATCGGGATGGTCTACCACTAAAAAATCATCATGACTAATACCGGTTACAGCTTCTCCACCTTGCTTATGAAGCTTATTCCGGTTCATTCTATTCAGAATTTCATAAGGCATTCTCAATATAGCAGCAGGCAGTTTGTACTGCAGATCAAAAATATCAAAACGCATGATTTTCTGAACCGACTTTCTGTTCGCTTCATGGTATTCCCATACTTTTCCATTTCCCCCAATACCCTTTGCATCAACCTTATCAAAAATACTTTCACAAAGATCTTTAAGCTGCTTACCTGTATATTCCCTGATATGCCAAGGATTTCTACTTAAGGTATGTCTGATATTGGGAGTAGAAATTATGGCCTTCCCCCCTGGCTTGAGCACCCGATATATTTCTTCTAAAAACAACCTGTCATCCTCAATATGCTCAATCACCTGAAAACTCACCACAGTATCAAAGCTATCTGATGCCACCGTACCCAAGGGAGGAATCACTGCTTGTTCAAAAACCACATCAGGATATTTTTTTTGAAGATTCTCAATTACCTCTCCAATTTTGTCCAAGCCATGATATGAGGTCACATTTTCCCTTAGCACCTCCACTCCTCTTCCTTCTCCACAGCCTATTTCCAATAATTCACCATTTACCAATGGCTTGGCGGCAATGTATGCTTTTAATAAACGTTGATGAATAGGGTTGTCACTGACCAACTTATCAGAGGCAATTTCCGTTGTATAGGTAGCCATTTAAAATTTTATTATTTTCAACAAAAATAAGGTTAATTTTTAAAACCGAATGATGATAAAGATAAAGACGCTAAATTTTAAACTTCTAGGTGCCCTTGCCCTGATCTTCTTAGGCTCATGGGCAGCAGAGGCCCAAAGTAGCCTCAAAAACATTGATCAAAACTTACGATATTCACGGTATTCCCGAATTTCCCCAAAGATTGTCCCCATAAAAATCTCTGATAGGGAATTCAAATTACAAATGCCAATAGAAAAGATTGAGGAAAACCCCAATTTTGATGATTATATATTTTCCTATGCCATTGTGGAAGATTTTGATGAAGAAATCAATGAGGACAATATCATTCCATTGACTTCTTCTGATCTAAAACAAGACACTGATAGGCATTTCTATTTTGAAGAAACTGTACGTATCCCAGAAAAACAAGAGGAGGCCTATGCCGTAATTATCTGCAAAGACATGAGGCAAGGAGACCAGTATGTATACCATACCGATCTTATCAGTCCCTTCATAGCAGAAATCCCCAATTTTGGGGCCTATTATGAAAACAACATCCCTTTTGACCAGAACTTTATCAACAAAGAGGAAGCCTTAATCTTCAAGAGTAACAAAACTTTAAGTCTCTTTAGCTTCTATTATCCCCGTGATTTTGATATCCCCCTACCTCCTATGGAGACCCGTCCTGCCCCAGTGCCTAAAGACATTAGGGTGGTAAATAATGGGGACTTTCTTATCAATGTTCCTCAACCATTCAATGAGGACGGTTATTATTTCATACAATCAGATACTTCTGGTCAAACAGGCTTTATGGTCAAAACTACCTCCGAAGCATTCCCTAGGGTGGCTAGCTATAATGAGATGGTAGATATGTTAGTATATATTTCTACCAGAAGTGAGCATGAAGCTTTAAGAGAAGCTTCGGACAAAAAAAAGGCCTTGGACGAATATTGGTTAAACCTCACCAAGGACACAGAAAAAGCACAGGGAATTATCAGGGAATACTTTAGGCAAATTGAATTTGCTAATATTCTTTTCACTGACTTCAAGGATGGATGGAAAACGGATAGAGGCATGATTTACACTATAATGGGACCTCCTACAGATGTTTTCTTTGACAAAGACAGAGAGATTTGGATTTACGACAAATTGGGAAGTAATTCAAAAATTAGGTTTACCTTTGCACGCGTAAAAAACATTTTCACACCGAATTATTACAAGCTGAACCGATCCAGGTCTTATCAGCCTGAATGGTTCCAAAGTATTACATTATGGAGAAGCGGAAAGATGGCTTTTTGATAGAAAAAGGAGCTCACGAGAAAGATTTTATTTTTGGCACCAGGGCAGTGATGGAAGCACTTCATGCCCAAAAGGACATCGACAAGATCTTGGTCAATAAGGAACTGAACAACGATCTTATCAAAGAACTATTAAGCACTGCCAAGCAAGAAAGGGTTCCTGTAGTAAGGGTTCCCGAGGCAAAACTTAATAGGATCACCCGTAAAAATCATCAAGGAGTGGTCGCTCATATGTCTGCCATCCAATATGCCTCAATGGACAATGTAATCGAGGAATGTTTCTCCAAAGGAATTGATCCTATGATTTTGGTCCTAGACAGAATTACAGATGTCAGAAACTTTGGTGCGATAGCAAGAACTGCCGAATGCGCAGGAGTACATGCTATTCTTATCCCAGAAAAAGGCGCTGCCCAAATCAATTCTGACGCTGTCAAAACTTCTGCAGGAGCACTTAACTTTCTTCCTGTCTGTAGGGCCAAAAACCTGTTCTTTGCTGTCAAGGAATTAAAAAGAATGGGGCTTAATATTGTTAGCTGTACTGAAAAAACCGAAAGGGATATGTACCAAGCTGACTTTACCGTTCCCACTGCCCTGATCATGGGATCTGAAGAAGATGGTATTTCTGATGAGTTAATGCAGCTTAGTGACGAATTTGTAAGAATCCCTATGGGAGGAAATATAGAAAGTCTTAATGTATCTGTAGCTTGCGGAGTAATGATTTACGAAGCGATAAGACAAAGAAAGACAGCTAAATAAAAGTATTGAAAGGCCTCTTGGTTCATCTCCAAGAGGCCTTGTTTTTTATAGGACAAATGGACATTTATATTGGAAGCCTTCCTTATAGTGCTATGTTGATGAAGCCTAATACCAACTGTTCTTTTTGACTTGACAACCTTAAAGAGATTGGGTCACATATTGATTTTGTTGAGGAAGAAAAAAAGCACCAGCTAAAAAAACCGGTGCCTTTCACATGAATAAAAGAAACTACTAATCCTCTTTAATTTCTTTACCTTCAGCATTATACTTTTTAGTGATACTTTCTTCACCTTCTCCAAACATAACTTTATAGATTACACTTCCTTCATCATCGGTCATTTGATAGACCTTGGAGATAGTCCAATCTTTGGTTTCGTCGCTGTCTGCAATAGCATCTTTAACAGGTTGGGGAAGATCTTCTGGTAATATCTCCACTTTATCCTGATCACTCAATTCTACATTAACTGTCGGTAATATCTCCATAGCCTGAAGCCCAGAAGATATCAGCATCCCGATAGCAAGGATAAACACGTATTTTTTCATGGTTGATTTTAGTTAGGGTTATTTATTAATTATAGTTCCAAAAGATTACCCCTATGGTCAAAAGACACTATGATATCTTCATGATCTTCAGTAACAAAAGTCAAATCATAGTATTTCTTTTCTCCATCGGTAACTGAATAAGCCTTCTCCAATTCCAGTGTCGATAGTAATGAATCATTATCTATCAATGAAGTAATTTCTTTAGGCAAATCCTCTTCTTTGATCTTGACTCTTACTAATTCCTCACTGGGTGTCTGAAGCTCACTGACACCATCAATATCTGGCATAGACTCCCTCATATGGATACTTTCTCCTTTAGTATTCAATTCTTCGGAATTGATCTTATCTTTTCCATCACCACATGAGACCAACACAAATGCCGGAATAAATATTTTAATCAATAGTTTTTTCATGATCTATTTATTTACCTGTAGAAAATACTGGTAGGTGCAGTGCTCAGCTTAGTCTGGTATTCTGATACATTTGATTCAGTCTTGAGTCTGTATCCTGTCAAACCCAACAAGGTCAAAACCACTATCAAAATCCCTGTCAATAACATGAATATTAATTTTCGAAAACTGCTCATATTAATCATTTGATAATCAATATTCATAAGTTATGCCATTCACAAAAAGGCCTTCAGCAGTCTATCTGAACATAATACAGGCAAAAAGTGTGGAATTACTACACAGAATGTGGAACAAACTTCAAGTAAAACAAGAAAAACTTACCTGCCAAAATCAATAAATACCATAACAAAATTCTACGGTCTCCATCTTAAATTACCCAACAAAAATCATTAAGTATATAGGAATAAAAAAGCACAGCCTACATAGGCTGCGCTTAATTTTAATATGAATAAACCCATTCAATTTTATTAACGGATAAATGAATGAATTCTTTTAACACCTAATAAAAAATTAGCTAATGCTACTTCCTATCGCATCTCATTTCCACCTTTCGAACATAGTCTTAACATCAACCTAAACAAAAGCCTCCTAATTTGACTTGAAACGAATACCGGCCAGACAGTATTTGCCAAATTTTAACCATTATGAGCAAAGCACAAGACACAATTCTCCCTGCCTAGTTTATTCATAAAGTAATTTGTATGTGAACTAAGCTCTTTAACCATGAAAAACCTTAAAACATTACTGATCGCTTTATTCCTTCTGATTCCAATGATCACCACGGCACAGGTAACATTGGAAGAGGAAATCCAATTGATTCAAGCGGAATTTGGACTTGATAAGAAAAAATTAATTGAACTGTACATGGATTTGCCAGAGAACTATCAAACCAGTTTTTGGATGGTTTATGGACAATATGAAGAAGAAAGAAAATCAATAGCCAGGGACCGAATGATCATCATTAATGACTACCTAAATAATTTTGAAAACTTGGATGAAACCAAAACCGATGAACTGGCCAAAAAGACTATAAAAAATGACATTAACATCAGTAAACTACACGCCAAATACTACAAAAGATTCAAAAAGGCCACTTCTGCTTCTATCGCAGCCAAATTTTTGCAAGTAGACAATTATATCCACAGCAGTATAAAACTTTCTGCCCAGGAGACCTTACCCTTTATCGATGAAAGGTGAATAAAAAAGGGCAGCAAATGATT
The DNA here is from genome assembly GCF_014280965.1 of Echinicola salinicaeni. GTDB lineage: Bacteria > Bacteroidota > Bacteroidia > Cytophagales > Cyclobacteriaceae > Echinicola > Echinicola salinicaeni. The sequence goes on along the minus strand of NZ_JACODZ010000004.1, from coordinate 11,192 downwards.
TGCTGCCCAAAAATCTAATTAAATCAATAAAACTTTATTTACCCCATAAAGTAAATTCATTGAAATTAGCTTCAGTTCCACCATCAATGGAAGAGATACCTACTATTCTAATATATCGGTACTTCATACTGTTTTCCTCAATTACTTGCTCAAATGAACTTTTGGTATTTCTAGAAACATCCAATATTTTCACCCATCCTTTCGAAGTTGCCTCTGCTTCCCATTCTTCTACCGTTCCACTATCTATGTCTGATGTATTTGCTTTAGTCAAATCATTGGTTGCCCAAATTTGATAATTCCCTGGTGTTCTTTCACCGCAGCACTCTGGCCGCTCATCTATTCCAAACTTTGTTACTACCTGTGCAGAGCCCAAATCAAAACTCATCACCCAAGGGTAAAGGTCATAATTAGAGGGATAACCCCAAGCTGATCGAAATAAACACTCATATCTCGAAAAATTTCAAAAGGATCCCCCACACAACCCTAAAATATTTCAAACATATAAAGCAAAAAAATCATTGATCAAATTCATCAAATTTTAGCAAAATCTTCTTCCCAGTCCCCATTCTTCAGCTAAAGATATTTTATATTATGATAACTTTTTTAAACATAAAACTGAACCTCAACACACCTCCCTGTAAAAAGTTATTATCAAACATCAAACCTCATAACAAATGAAAAAGCTCTTACTTATCTTTGTCGCTGCATTAATTACCACAATGGTACATGCACAGGTAGAATTAAAACCTGCAATCGGTTTAACATTCTCTAACGTCACAAAGGATCCAGATTCTGGAGAGGCTAAAGCTAAACTAGGTTACCAGTTTGGGGGCAGTGTTTTATTTGGAGACAAATTCTATATAGAGCCCGGTTTATTCTATGCTCAAAAGAGCACAAAATTCTCGGATACAAATGCCTCTGGAGATGACCTAGATATGGACATCAAAGGTTTGAGAATACCTGTCTCAATAGGTTATCACCTATTGGGTAGTGAGGCCAGCGCTATTGGATTGCGTGTTTTTGGAGGTGGCTCATCATTTATCGTTACAGGAGTAAATGGAGAGGGCTTGGACAAGGATGATTTTGAATCCCCTACATGGGGCATGTTTGCAGGGGCTGGATTAGATTTTACCATTATATTTCTTGATGCCAAATATGAATGGTCACTTACCGATGTCTCTGGATTGACAGACTTTGATATTGGTAAAACCAATTCCTTTTTTATCAATGCGGGTATCAGGTTAAGTTTCTAATTAAATCAATCGCTTTTTTTAATAAGCAGTCCTTCATACTGAATGGCTGCTTATTTTATTTATTCAGACTATAATTTTAACGATCGGTTACCTTTCAATATTTTAAGACAATCACCCTAGGTCATATGACCTATTTTATGTAATTTTATTATTGAAAAACACACAAATAATGAAAGTAAAAACCATAATATCTAGTCTTATTTTAGCATTAAACATTTCATTCATACATGCCCAAATACAAATCCATCCAAGCAAAGTGGATGTCCAATTGACCAATACTGGACAAAGCCCACTACTGCAAGGTCCCGCAGCATTAAACCAAGACGGTTATTTCGTTTGGGGAGGAAGTGTGGTCAAAGGAGAGGATGGCAAATATCACATGTTTTACGCCCGGTGGATTTCTGGTGAAGAACATGAAAAATTTTCTGACGGTTGGCTGATCAATTCTGAAATCGCCTACGCTGTATCAGATTATCCTGATCATGGTTTTGAATTTGTAAAAGTAGTATTGAGAGGTAGGGCCAGAGATGGCTACCCCGAAGCTTGGGATGCACAATCTGTTCATAACCCACATATAAAAAAATTTGACGGCAAATATTACCTGTATCATACTGGATCAAAATACCCGGGAAAACAGCCTCCAGGATCTCCCGGAGCGAAACTTAGCAAAAGGGATCTCGTACAACAAAGCCAACAACTTGGCGTGGTCACTTTTGATAGTATAGAAGACCTTCTGGAAGGAAATATCACCCGATATAATAAGCCATTACTGAGTCCAAGAACTAGGGTAAAACCTAATAATGTCCTTAATCCATCCCCAAAAGGGACAAAATCATTACCAGACAACCTAATCGTAGTTAACCCTGCAGTGGTTTTCCGACCAAGTGATGGAAAGTATTTGCTGTATTTTAAGGGGAATATTTATACACCATCCTGGAGAGGGGTACATGGTGTAGCCATCGGTGACACTCCTATTGGACCTTTCTATCCAAAAGACAAATATGTCTTTGACGTAAAAGACGAAAACGGCCAATTGGCCTCAGCAGAAGACCCCTATGTATGGTACCACAGCAAAAGCCAAAAATTCTATGCTGTATTCAAAGACTTTACCGGAAAAATCACAAAAGGGGAGCCGGGACTTGCCATCATGAACTCCACTGATGGTGAAAAATGGGAGCAAATGGAACAAAGCATGTTTATGCCGCTAGAACTACAGCTCAAAAACGGTAGCAAGGTACAAGTGAAGAGGCTCGAGCGACCGCAGCTATTAATTGATGAAAATGGTTTGCCCAAAGTCCTTTATGCAGCCTGTGCCATAGAGGGCCCCAATGCAAAGAAAGATGGTAGCAGCTTTAATATCCAAGTACCTTTAAAAGGTGAATTCTTGGAATAAACGGTACTATACTATTTCAAACTTTATGCATGAAATTTGTAAGGCTTGATAATATACTTTTGTCAAGCCTCTTTTTTTACTCTTTTCAAAACGATAAGGCCAGCACCCAAGTCTACTTTTATAATTCTCCAAAGACCTATTCCTAATTGATAAACACCCTATATAATCTTTTACTGATTATTTTCTACTACACAAGCCCATAGATACTTTCAAAAAGCTTCACAGCTATATAGGAAAGGCACTTCCTTCATTCCTAAGTCTTAATCATATTATAACACCAAATAACCTCCGGATTTTACTTGGTTCAACTCCAGTTTGATCCGAAGGTGATCCGTAAGTGATCCATGAGAGATCCAAAGATTATTTTGATTGACAATAAGAAAATGGAAAACAAATAAGGTCAATAAAAAGACTGACCCAAAAATAAAAAAACAGGCAACCCTGCGGATTGCCTGTAAAAAAATAAATATGAAAATCAGTTAATTATTCCCATCCTTCGGTTTGTTCCAAACTAGGATTCAGAGAAAGCTCATTCACTGGAACTGGGAAATAATAGTTTTTACTTTCATCAAACTGATAAGTCTGATCGGACATAATATAGCCATCTGCATTTAATACGATGTCCGTACCTATGGTAAATGCATCATGATCGGCTATATCTGTTGCATTAAACCTCAGTCCCAATACAGGTTCAGCCAGTTTAGTTCCTTCTTTCCATCGGATCAAATCGTCATATCGGAATCCTTCAAAAGCCAACTCCACCCTTCTCTCTCTCCTCACATCATCAATGATACTTCCCTGGTCCAATACCAAATCAGCTACGCCAGCCTTGGCTCTTAGCTGGTTGATGGTCATATCTACATCACTCTGGGTAATGCTGCCTAACTCCGCTTTCGCTTCAGCATAGATCAACAAAACTTCTGCATATCGAATAATAGGCGCATCAATAAAAGCCCTATCCCAAGCTTGTACATCTTGGCTCTCATTAAAGAATTTAGCTACTTGATACCCTGAAGGGGAAGCCGTGTTAACCACTCCTTGTGGACTAGCATTAAGATATAGTTTATCCCCCACAAAATAAGTATTTGGCTGAGCAAAAGTACCTGTCAATCGCTTATCCCTATTGGCAAATTCCTCCGCAATGGTAGCATCCCCCTGGTACAATGGACTTTCCTCGATTGACAATCCATCTGTACACAAATAATCATTGATCAAGTCTTTGGTTCCACCAAACTGAGCCCCATCTACGTGCGTAATAATATTGGAAACATTATGATAGATCTGTAAAGCCTCATCATAATCTCTAAAGAATACCACTTCATTGTTACCGTTTAAATTGATGTTGGCAAATAGGGCATTATAATCTCCATTAACATCAATCATATAATTACCACTGTTCATCAGTATTTGAGCTGATTCAACTGCAGCCTCTAGATAGGTATTCTCTCCTCCTAGACCATGATATTTCCTAAAACTTCCTTCATGCAGTGCAATCCTAGCACGATAAGCATGAGCTATATTCTTGTCGAATCTATTTGTAGCTGCACTTGTTGCCATCCATTGGACAGCAAAATCTAGATCGGCCATAATAAAAGCCATCACCTCATCCCTGCTGGACTGAGAGGCATAGAGCAATTCATCATCCTCTGTAAGCACCCTGTCTATAATAGGCAGCTTACCATATAGCTTTAGTTTATCGTAATAGTCTAAAGCCCTCAACAACCTGGCCTCCGCGATATATTGATTTTTCTGTCCTTCCTCAATATCAGCTCTTTCAGCATTTACCAACATTTGATTCACATCGCGGACCAAAGCCCAGTCCCAATCTGACAAGCCTGGTTGATTGGCAGAGTTGATACCTAACCTCACCTCATTTGGGGTCATCATAAAGGAATTGTCACTGTAATTGTCATTGGTCAACATATAGGCATTAAAACCACCTCGACCAAAGCCTTTACTATTGAAATAGGCCCCGTATAACTGATTATTATAAGTGGCTAAATCAGCTGGATTATTCCAGAAATTTTCATCGTTTATTTGAGTCTTTGGATAGGTGTCCAAAAACTCATCATTACATCCAGCCAACACCCAAAGACTGGCCAGAAGATATATTCCTATTTTTTTCATGATCATTCTTTTTTAGTTGACGAATTAAAATCCTACTGTTACACCGAAAGAAATCCTTTTGGACAATGGATACAACTTACCGGATTGTCCTCCACCTGAACTAAAGGAAGTATTCCCAAGTGCACCTTGACTTGGAGACAATGCTTCAGGATCAAAGTTTTCATTCAGACTTGTAAAGGTGAGCAGGTTCTCCCCTGATACAAACACCCTCATGTTACTTACCTGAATCTTACTTAATAAGGTACTAGGAAGAGAGTAACCAATGGTTAAATTTTTCAACCTCAAATAGCTCGCATCCTGCAGATATCTCGTTTGTATCTGGGTATTTCTATTTACAACACCTCCTTGACTTGGCCTAAAATAATAAGCACCTGTGTTGACTGGCAATCCGTCTGATCCATCACTCCATACATTAGCATATAAATCATCCGTAACAACTACATTACCATATCCACCATCACCACCAAACATCAAAGGACCGTCCACCCAGTAATCTCTCTTGGCAACTCCTTGGAAAAAGACACTAAAATCAAAACCTTTCCAGTTCGCTCCTCCTCGGATACCATAGAGGTACCTTGGTGAAGCATTACCAATGATCTTTCTATCACCGGAGTTGTCCACCGTATTTTCACCTACCGATATTTCTCCATCTTCATTAAGGTCTGCATAATGTACATCACCTAATCCAACAAGATTACCTGCTCCCAGAGGTGTGTGATTAGCAGCATTATCAATCTCTTCCTGGCTTTGGAACAACCCAACTGTCTCATATCCCCATATTTCACCAATGGTCTGACCTTCATAATAGCTTCTTGACAATGACTTGGTTGGATTATCAAACTTGGTAATCTCACCTTTGGAATCGGAAATCACAAAGTTCAGATTATAGGAAAAGTCACTTCCTACCCTATCATTCCATCCAACAGAAGCCTCCCAACCTTTGACTTGAAGGTCTGCTGCATTTTTTTGAGGGGCAGCTGCTCCAAACACACCTGGCAGGGCATCTCCTTGGACTAGCATATCCATAGTTTTCCTAGTAAACACATCAACACTGGCATCCAACCTTCCCTGAAGGAACACGAAATCAGCTCCAAAATTGGTTGTGGCCACTGTTTCCCATGTTCTGGAAGCGGCGATAGGGTCCATAGGATTCAAACCAAGTGGCCTCGTGCCATCCATTATCCAGTTAGTCTGTGGGACGGTACTATATCCTACATAAGGATATAATGCACTGGAATTTTGGTTACCCAAAGCCCCATAAGAAGCCCTTAACTTAAATAGATTCAACCAGCTAAGGTCCTTCATAAATTCTTCGTCAGAAACCCTCCACCCTGCAGATACAGATGGGAAGAAACCATATCTGTCATTCTTAGCAAACCTTGATGATCCATCATATCGACCGTTCACTTCTAAAAGATATTTACCCAAAAAGCTATAGTTCACTCGGGCAAATCCACTTCTTAAGGCCCAGTCTGTATAATTATCAGTTACAGTAGGATCTCCTAATGTATTTGAAATGGAAATCACATCATAACTAATCATGTCGGTATTGAACATATTATCATCGCTAAAAGTGGCCATTTCTTGATTGAATCCAACTGTTGCCTCTAAGCTATGTCCACTTTCCCAATCCTTACCATACTTTCCATAAATATCAAAAGCATAGTAATTGTCCACTTCATTTATTTTCTGTATGTAAGAAGGCCCTCCATCCTTTCTCACATCCATATTAGCCCAAGGAGTAGTAGATTCAAAATCGACATTATTCAAAACTCTTTGTCTGAATTTAGGATTGTAGGTAAAGTTTGAGAATACTTGGAAATCACCAAACTTCATTTCTACTCCTGCCTTAGTATTCAGGTTATAACCTACTCGGTTATCACGGCCACCTTGTTCCAATGTTGCTACTGGATTCAATCGAATAAACGTGGCATATGGCACGCCATCCAAATCAAAATAAGGGGTCAAAGTCGGTCTTGCTCTCCACACCGTATGAAAAATAGATGGTCCGTGACCTGGAGGCAGATTATGAACATCTTGCTCAGATTTAGAAAAGTTTACCTGAAACTTGGTGGTCAACCAGTTACTCAAATCCGTACTCATATTGGTATTAAAGTTGAAGCGCTCATAACGATCATTACCAATTTTCACTATCCCATCTTGACGGGTATAAGCAAATGAAGCTCTATATGCGGTATTCTCCGTTCCACCAGCAACACTCAAGTTGTGGTTTTGACCAGGTGCGCCTTTTGCAAATACCAAATCTGCCCAATCGGTATTGGCATGCTCATAGTAGGCCGAACCTGAAGGCTTCAAAGTATAGTCATTCGAAATGGTTCCATTCACTCTATCTTGAATCAACCCTAAATGTTCCTCATTAAAAACCGTACTTGCTCCTGTAGAATTCCTCATACTGTTCACATACATAGCATACTTATAGCTATCAGCCTTCTTAGGTAAGATCGTCGGTTGCGCTGCAAAGAAATTTCCGGAATAGTTAAACTGAGGTTTGGCATTTCTACTACCTTTTTTTGTAGTCACCAAAATTACCCCAAAGGCTGCACGTGCACCATAGATAGCCGCTGATGCTGCATCTTTAAGTACAGTCACACTTTCTATATCCTGAGGGTTGATATTATTGATGTCCATTTGAGCACCATCCACTAATACAAGCGGTGAACCACCATTGATACTGGTTGCACCCCGAATGTTAATTGAAGCTCCACTACCAGGTGCTCCGCTACCCGGAGTAATATTTAATCCTGGGACAACACCTTGAAGCCCATCAGTAATATTGGTGATTGGCCTGTTTTGAAGGACATCTCCATCTGTCATTCCTACAGCTCCTGTAAGGTTTCCTTTTTTCTGAGTACCATATCCTACTACAACCACTTCCTCTAAGTCACTCACATCTTCTTCCAAAACCACATTGATAACGGACTGATTACTTACCTGAACAGTTTTTGAAAGAAAACCAACAAAAGAATAGATCAAGTTTGATCCTTCTTCCACACTTATAGAATACTTCCCATCCAGGTCTGTTGCTGTTCCATTTACTGTTCCTTGCTCCACTACAGTTACTCCAGGAATAGGCTCACCATTTTTATCCGTTACAGTTCCTGTTACATTTACTTGAATAGTAATAGGAGAAACAGTACTCCTTCTTTTATGTTCCTTTACACTTATGGTATTATCCACTTGCTTAAAAGAAAGCTGATGACTGGTGGCCAAATCCACCAATACACTTTCTAGCGTTTGGTTCTCCTGCTTAATATTCACAGGCGGTAAATTTCTGACCAATTCATCCTTATAGATAAATTTAAAGTCAGTTTTGGCATTAATTTCCTTAAAGGCCTCAGCTAAGGAAACCTCTTTTAGATCAAGACTAAGAGATACCTTAGTAATGTCTAATGATTCTTGTGCCTTGGTAGGCGCTGCATAGATCAGGTTCAGGAAAAGCAGCTGAAACACAAACCCATACAGATAGTATTTTCCTATCATACATATTGCATGTAATGTTTTTTTCATAATTTTGAGTTGTTTTACTGTTTTACATAAGGCATTAAAACATCGACAATTAGCCTATAGCCTGAGAAACTTGGCTTTTGTCGACTTAGCCAATGATTCTTCATTGGCTTTTTTTTGTTAAGGTTTATTCATTGGCACTATTTTTAAATTCAAGGGTTATTTTTTTACGGTTTATTGAATAATCAAAGCCCATAGTGTATCCAAGGCTTTCCAATACATTTTTTAATGAAGCATCTTTAAATTCTCCAGATACTTTTTGATCTTTCTTGGGAGGATTTTTCAAGAATATTTCCACGGCATACCAACGCTCCAATAGTTTGGTCACTTCAGAAAACCTCATTTGAGTAAATGTCAAAATCCCATCTTTCCAGCCTAGCGCATATAAATCATTAAATGAACCTTTACTAAGTCCAGTAGACTTTAAAACAGCCTCCTCTCCTGGCAAAAGAAACACATCTTTAATACCTGAATCTAGGCTGTAAACCCTTACTTTGCCCGTAGACAACTGCACACTTGGATGTTTATCTTGGTACGCATTGATATTGAAGGAAGTCCCCAGAGCGACAGTAACCATTTCTCCAGACTGTATCCTGAACGGCAAAATGGTATCATGAGCCACTTCAAAAAATGCTTCCCCTTTAAGATCAATATCCCTATGATCTTTGCCGAAATTATCTTTATAAGCGATTTCACTTTCAGCATTTAAATAGACTGTCGTTCCATCGGGCAAATACAGTTTGGATTTTTGGCCCTTAGGATTTGACTTTATAATTGTAACTATTTCCTCTTTTATCGACTCATCCTTATTAGAATAAATATTTAGAAAGGCAATGGACGCAATTAACACAAAGGATAAAATTGCCGCTGTTCTAAACCAAAAGTAATTCCAAATACCATCTTTCCATTGTTCATTAGCAACCATTCTTTTGGATTGTGGTTGAATGCTATTTTCAATTCTGTCAAAAAGTTTTCTTTGAATACTATCATCCATATCCTTACCTTGATTGCTTAAGGCAATCAATATGAGTTTAGCTTGCTTATAAAGCTTATAATTACCTTCACAAGCAGCTATCCACTTGGGCCAATAAAGATTATCTGCTGGCTCATTTTCAAACACCCAATTTTTAAAAGATTGATCGAATAATAGATCTTCTATTTTAGAGTAAGATTTCATTTTTTTGTCCATCTATGCTACAGAGGACAAAACGGGCCAAATCTCATCGCCCTTCTGAAAAAAATATTTTTTTTATAAAAATTAATTCAAACAAAAAAAATCCCATATGTATATCCGCAATTGTACCAGTAAGTTTTACCATTCAGAACATTTGCTAAAAAGAGAACACATATCTCTCAGAAACACTAAATTAAATCTGTGTAGATCTGTGGAATCTCCCGATAAACCGGGACAGGCTGTGAGAAATAAGTTTACTGGTGTTAAAACGGATAATCATAAAATCCCATCTATATATCCACTATTCCAACAGTAAGTATTATGTTTCATAACCTTATGACAAAAAAGACAAATATTTCACAGAAATAATTATTTAAACCTGTCTACCGCGAGATAGATCAGTGGCAGTCTGTTAAATCCGTGAGAAACAAATTTATGGTGTAATAACGGATAATTATAAAATCCCAAATCAGGATATTATAAAGCAAACAAAAAGATTAAAAAACTGATTGCTACCTTTCTTAGATCCAAAGTATTCCTTAACGTTCTAATTCCCTTAAATATCAAATTATAAACTGAAGGAACTTGAACCCCCATAAGTTCTGAAATATCTTCATAATCTAAGTCTTCGAGCACTCTTAGATAAATCGCTTCTTTTTGTCTCAAAGGAAGATTCTCCAAGGCTTCATTGATTTTAACACCTGATTCGGATATGATCTGGTGCTTATGGAGTAATTCCTCAAAAGATTCTTCCCATAAAAACTTAGCATGATAATCATCAAGCGACTCCCTTTTGTATTGCTCATTAACGGTTTTAATTATCTCTCTCCTAAAGGAAGTAAAAAGGTAAAATTTAATAGATTTTTGAATAGTAATAGTCTTTCTTAAATTCCAAATATGTACAAATACGTCATGGATGACGTCTTGAATTAAATCCTCATCCTTGGTAAAGCCAAAACCATATTTGTACAAATCTTTTGAGTAGGCATTATAGATATTTGCAAGGGCATCTCTATCCCCATCAGAAATTCTTCTCCAAATCTTATTATCATTATGACTATGCCTTCCTTCCATGCTTCTAGGTAGCGAAATCAATGCCCTATACACCGACTTCCATTAATTAACAATTACTAAATATAGGCTTTATGCCCTAAATTAAAAATTAATCAATAATATATTTTTGTAAATCAGGGTGTTCGACCATAATCCATCACATTTTTATTATAAAAGATCCCTGAATTGGAAGAAGCTTCCTAAAGCTGGATAGTCATTCAATTATGAATACATTCAAAATTCCCGTTACAAACCCTTTACAGTTTTCACAAAGAAAACAATCACATTAAAAAAAAATGCAACTGAGATTAGCCCACTTTTAATACTTTTTAACACTTTTCTCCTTCCATGATGCCAGCAGTATAATCATATAAGTTTGAAATTATTCATCCCCAGAAATATTGCTTGATCCTAGAAACCTACGTTACACTGCTTCCATGGAAGACCTTTGCACACTAGTTTCCCCCCCAGTAAAAACTTAAACCCTATAAAACGCAAAAAGGCCCTTCCACGTGATGTGAAAGGGCCCATGATAAGTGAGGGCGGCGACCTACTCTCCCGGGTGTAACCCCAGTACCATCGGCGCGACAGGGCTTAACTTCTCTGTTCGGGATGGGAAGAGGTGGATCCCCTGCGCCGTACCGCCCAAATTCTTCTGGCTAGGTCG
>NZ_JACODZ010000003.1 GCF_014280965.1 Echinicola salinicaeni | reverse complement strand
GCCACTCTCAGTTTCACCGAAGTAAAACCTACCGTTCGACTTGCATGTATTAGGCCTGCCGCTAGCGTTCATCCTGAGCCAGGATCAAACTCTCCATTGTAAAGTTTCTATTGACGTGCCTACCATAAGTAGGCAACTCTTCTTTTCCTTACCGACTTGTCGTATATTATTATCGTCTTACAGTACTTCAATGAACTTGTCCGACGGCTCTTTAGCCGTCTTTGTGAAATCCCCCGTCCTACCGGGAACATCCCTTTCTTTTTTCTCGCCGTTTACTTCCTAAACAGTCCTCTTGTTTTTCGCTTGGCAAAGGTCCGAAAAAGAACTTTATTTTGCAAAACAATTTTCAAATTATTTTCTCTCAAAAGCTTCCTAAAAACTTTTGAAATGCAACTCCCCTCGTTTGGGTGTGCAAAGTTAAACGGTTTTTATTTCTTAAAAAACAATTTTGAAAATTTATTTTTTAAAGGTTTTTCTAACCGTTCTTTCAAGATTAAAATCACTTCCTTTTGTAGTGATTTCCCCGATTGGGAATGCAAACATAGAACTCTTTTTTAAAATTACCAAACCATAATTTTAAAAATCAACCATTTTTATCTCAACGATCTCAATAGCAATATTTTATATTTTCATCACCTTATTTCTTTGGCTGCTTGTACAACGGAACAGTACTACATGGCTCTCCATACATGATAGACTTTGCTTTACCTTTTAATAATTTCACCACCTCCCCATAAGCAAATAATGGAACAGGGAACTTACTACATCCCTTTACAACAACTGGCCTTCCCTCAAAATCATCAAGAGAAAGTTCAGACAATGCCTTTTGAAATAGATATTGTTCTAAATCATTCAAATTCCCAACACTCGATTCTTTCGCCACACCGACCAGGTAAGTCATCACCAACATGTATGCCCATGTCGGAACAATAGCATCTACAGTACACCCCACAGCAACATACTTATCCCGATATTGCTCCCAGTCCAATTCCTTCAGCGCCTTTCTAAAATCCGCTTCCTTTAAAACTAGCTCCTGAAAGAGGTATTCCTTTAGATCAAAAAACACCCTTTCTTCCTTTTTATAAAAAGTTTCCAGATCGATGGTTATTATCGGACTATTGGCTACCCTATTAACTATTTCACTCATGACAATAATGGATTTTTCTTCGATTTTACAACCCTAAATTCCTTCAAGTAGTTCGGCTCAAAATACGCAACATCCACAAATTCCTCTTTTTCGAACTTTAACAAAGCTAATTCACCAACAGAGGATGCTGAATTGGTCAAAGAGAAATACCGTGCATTGGGATGCTGAATAACCCGGGAAACTTTATTGGCCCCATCACCCAAAAAATAAACCAGGCCTTTTTCCAAATACTCCTCATACGATGTTTCTTCAATAATAACCGGTTTCAATTCTTCCAATACAGCAATGGAAGAATCAAAGACCTTGCTATAAACCTCCATTCTCCTAGCATCAATCATGGGTATAATCACCGCTCCAGCTTCAGCGAAATCTTTAACCTGCACAGCCAAAGCATCCAAAGTACCCACTCCTATAAGTGGAATATTATGCGCAAACGCTATTCCTTTAGCTGTGGATACTCCAATCCGTAACCCTGTATAGGACCCTGGCCCCTCCGAAACCGCCACAGAATCCAAATCAGACGACTGCACTCCTACTTGCTCCATCAAGCCTTTAATGGCGGGCATTAATTTTTGCGCATGGACATTTTCTTGATGCATCTCCAATAGCCCCAACAATTTCCCCTTTTGATGCAAAGCAACTGAACAAACCGAAACAGCCGTATCTATAGACAATATTAACCCCATGAACTTATCATTTTCCCTTTACTCAAGTTTAAACCAACAAAGATAACAAAATACTTCTTCTTGAACTCCCCAAGACAATAACCCCTTAAGTGCCCAAGCAAATTAGTCAACAAAAAAACTCCTTCCCTTTTCGAATTAAATCGAAACAGAGAAGGAGCTTAAATCTTCTTTCAAGATATTACTTTTCAGCCATAACGGGTTGCAATATCCGCTCGTATTTATCCATATCAGCTAAAATTTCAAGAGCTTTCTCAATCACTTGATCTTTATCAATAGAAGCCTCTACTACCCCTCCCTGATAATAATACCTAGAGACTATCTCATCTTTCAGGGCCTCCTTTATTTCATCCTTATATGTTATCAAGTCCTGCTCTTTGTTATGGCTCAAGCTTTTTTTCAATGAATCGATTTCACTTTTGATATCATCAAAGTACTTCTCCTCTTTCGCATAAGTTTCCAAATCCTCAATAGATTTTTCCACCCTAGTTATATAATCATAATCCTTTCCCTGTAGCCAAGACACGAATTCATCATATACCTCATCACTCACCTCAAACTCCCTAGGCGCCTCAATACCATCATGCTCATAGTAATATTGATTGACAAATTCAAAAACCAAACTTCTCGCCACCAAGCTATAGGTTATAGGCGCATATTTTTTTGGTTCCACATTTTCGTCAGGTTCAATTCCAGCACCATCCCAAACTGTCCTACCATTTTTGGTTTTAAATTCCTTTCTCAAGGAATCGGCCACAATCCCTACATTGCCATTCTCATCCCTGTGACTATAATCCAATTCCTGAATACACCTTCCACTAGGTATATAATATTTTGCCGTTGTTACTTTTACTTGGGCATTATACGATAATGGAATAGTACTCTGAACAAGCCCTTTTCCAAAGGTCTTTCTTCCTACCAGTACAGCACGATCATAATCCTGCAAAGCCCCAGCCACAATTTCAGAAGCTGAAGCAGACCTTTCATTTACCAAAATTGCCAAGGGCATTTTCTTATCTACAGGAGATCTAGATGTTTTATATTCTGCGTTCACATTTTCCAACTTCCCTATGGTACTCACCACTTCCTTCCCCTTAGGAACAAACAAACTCACGATATCCACAGCTTCTTTTAAAATCCCACCTGGGTTGTCCCTTAGATCCAATATTAGCTCTTCAGCACCCTGCCCCTTCAAGTCAACAAGAGCTCTTCTAACATCATCTCCAGCATTGGTCGTGAAATCAGTCAATTTAATATACCCTACACGATCATTGACCATTCCATAATATGGCACATTATTGATAACAATTTTCTTCCTTGTCAAATCAAAAGCAAGGGTATCCGTATTTCTTTTGACCACCACTTTTACAGGTGTGTTGGCCGGCCCTTTAAGCATCTTCGAAATATCACTTGTAGGTAATTCAACTACATTTGCTGAATCAACTTTTAGCAACTCATCGCCAATCCTTAAGCCTCCACTCTGGGCAGGAAAACCTTTATAAGGCATTAATATCATATTAACACCAATCCTATTGCCAATTAAGGCACCAATCCCCCCATACTCTCCAGTGGTCATGGTCCTAAAATCATCCGATTCTTCTTCAGGAATATACGTTGTATACGGATCAAGCTCTTCTAACATGGCATTAATCCCCACAGTCACTAATTCTTCAGGATTGATCTCATCCACATAATAGGAATCTAACTCCCTTATCAGAGAGGCAAAAATATCCAAATTCTTTGCTATCAAAAAAAGCTTATCATTCTTGCCTTTAAATGAAAACAAAAGTCCTCCCCCAACGATGAGGACCATAGCGAAGGCAATAATTCTATTTCTTTTCTTCATCTTGAATAGGTTTGTTCCCTTGCTGGGCTGCAAGGCGGTTTAATATTTTAATCACCTTAGGTTGGATGGCCTGAAAGGTTTCCAATTTTGATGAAACATACACGAAAGCTATTAATTTTTTCTCGGTTTCACCATCCAAAAGTATGGATTTATTCAGTCGGTAAGCTTCTTTCACTCGCCTTTTGATATAATTCCGATCAACAGCTTTCTTAACTTTTCTTTTGGAAACAGAAAAAAGTACCTGATTGGTTTCCTCAGCTTGATCTAAGGGCAAATAAATAACCTTGAAGGGATATAAAAAAAAAGAGGAACCTTTATCAAAAAGTTCCTTTATTAACTTTTTAGAATGTAATCGTTCATTCTTGGGAAGCCTATAATTCATAGCAATAAGGCATCAAAACAAAGAAATGAATCTTTCAATAATTACTTCTTAAGCGTTTTTTCTGAAGACACTGTTAATTTATGTCTACCTTTTGCTCTTCTTGACTTAACAACCCTTCTTCCGTTAGGTGTCGCCATTCTTTCCCTAAAACCGTGCTTATTTCTTCTTTTTCTGCGAGAAGGTTGAAATGTTCTTTTCATGATCGTTTAATTTTCTATCGATAAAGCGGAAGTTCAAAGTGATAGTCTTACCAGCTCATTACTTCATCATCGATTTATGTTTTAATTTTTATTGCTTTTCTTTGACTTCCCTTTCCAGTTGACCCCGAAAAGGATTGCAAAGATAGATAGTATTTTTTTATTTACAAACCAGTGGATTACTTTTGTTTATTGTCAAAGCACAAATGTAAATGGAATACCTGATAAAACGAAATAATCCACTTAGTCAATTTATTGAAGTTCAACTAAACCTTCATTGTAAGGAAGGAGAAGAGGTAAAGTTACAGCTTCCCTCTTGGAGACCCGGAAGGTATGAAATCACCAATTATGCACAGAAAGTCCGGGGATTTTCCGTACAGGTGGATCAAACAGCAATTGAATGGAAAAAGCAGAATAAAGACTTATGGTCCTTTATAACACCAACCGAAGGGTTTTACGCTGTTTCATATGAATTTCATGCCAACCAAATGGATGCTGGAGGTAGTTGGTCCGATGATGAACAACTTTACCTCAATTTTATCAATTTTATTTTCGATATAGAAGGAAGGAAAAATGAAGCTATCCAAGTAGCTATCTCCATTCCTGAAAACTTCACAGCTGCAACTGCCCTACCTAAAATAGGCAAAAACCAATTTCAAGCAGACAACTTCCAACACTTAGTGGACAGTCCATTTCTTAGCAGTGCCTCTTTAAATAATTATACATATCAAGTAGGGCAGTCAAATTTCCATCTTTGGTTCCATGGTGAAATCCATTTTGATATTGACCAATTATTGGAAAAATTTAAAGTTTTCACCAAAAAGCAAATCGCTGCATTTGGTGAATTTCCTGCAACAGATTATCATTTCCTATACCAACTCTTACCTTATAAACATTATCATGGTGTAGAACATCAATTCTCCACGGTCATCACATTTGGACCTGCTGAAAGTCTTTCGGAAAAGAAAAATCTGGATGAGCTTTTTGGCGTAAGTGCTCATGAGCTCTACCACTTTTGGAATGTATGTCGGATCAGACCCAAGGAATTATTGCCTTATGATTTTTCTAAAGAAGCCTATATCAAAACGGGGGTAGTTGCTGAAGGAGTAACCACCTATATGGGAGATATCTTTTTGCTAAAATCAGGCTATTTTAATCTAGAAGAATATATCAGCGAAATTTTAGAAAAGTTATTCCAAAGAGAATTTGAATCATTCGGCTGGAAAAACCAATCCATTGTTGAATCCAGTTTCGATCTTTGGCTGGATGGGTACAAACAGGGACTCCCTGATAAAAAAGTCAGTATTTATAACAGAGGAGCCTTGATCTCCCTTTGCCTTGACCTGATGTTATTAGATGAAGACAGTTCTCTTCATGAAGTAATGAAAGACATGTGGATGAATTTTGGTAAAAAGAACAAGGGCTATGACCTAAATGATTATAAAAACACCATTGTCCAAAAACATTCCAAGCCTCAAATAATAGAAAAATTCTTTAATGACTTAATAATAGGCAAAAAAGACCTCTTCCCTATTCTAGAAGAACAACTGAAAAGTATTAATATAAAAATCACCACTAAAGCCAATATTGATACTTATATGTCACAATTTGGCATCAAAATTCAAGGTGATGGAACCATCATCAAGATTCATCCCAAATCAAATGCATATAACCTCCTGATGCTCGGTGATAAGGTTGAACTGGTTAACGGACAAATATTTGACCTCAAAAAGCCATGTAAAGGCAAAAAAATCACATTCTCAATAAATAGGTTTGGAAGAGCGATGAGTATTGAACTTGAAGACAACAAAGGTTCTTATTACCCTGCTTTTCAATTCCAAGTAATGACAGAAAACGAAAAAAGAATTAATTGGATGAAATAATTCTAAAACCCCAAGAGGCAACCCACATTTAAACCTATGATTTTCACCATTATAGCATGATATTTCGTATATTATACTGCAACAAAACCCAAAAATATCATGACAACTATTTCAGAAATCGAATCTTGGGCAGACACCCACCATCCTAAATGGATAGATTTTATCCGAGTAGTCCTTGGGCTATTCATATTTTATAAAGGCGTCATGTTTATTGCAAATACCAATGCCTTAATGGAAATGATGAGCAATAGTGATCTCAGGTTTTTCAATTTGGCTTTGGCGCATTATGTGGCCTTTGCGCATTTGGTAGGGGGAGGATTGATTGCCTTCGGTCTCTTGACCCGATTCGCAATTATTTTCCAAATCCCGATATTGATCGGCGCGGTATTCTTCGTGAATATCAACCAAGGATTCTTATCTGTATCCAATAATCTGGAATTTGAAATTTCTTTAGCAGTACTTATATTACTGATTGTCTTTTTAATATACGGCTCGGGAAAATTCTCTCTTGATTATTGGATGAAAAATCATCCTAACTGGTAAAAAGAAGGGATCCAATCGGATCCCTTTTCGCTTATAAATTTTCATCAATCAAATAATTGATCATCCAGTTCTTGATTCATCCTCAGTGAAACCACATTTACCTCCATGGGCATGGGCATCATACTATTGGACATGGTTATCTTGGATGGTAAAATTATTCCTTCCCAATCTTTATAATCCTCATAAACAACTTTTCCTGCAAGTTCCGATTCAGTCATCAGTTTTAGCCCTGATTCAACACTATAAAACTCACGGGTCTCCACATCATTGGCATCCTTCAGCAATAAAATATGAGCCTTTTCTCCTTCTACTTCGCCCGTACCATCATAACTCATTTCATATCCCAGATCTTCATAATGCATTTCGGGAATTATATAGGTTTGGCTTTTCATCGAATTTAATCTTTCTCCACTGATTTCTTGCTCCTGTCCCATACTGACCACTACTCCCTTACCGTCCTTAATCAGGGTTTTGGCAACTTGATTTCCATTCATTTCCGTAAGGTTCAAAGCCCTATGGTTTTCTTGATCTGTCACTACTCTAATACTCAAGGTCATGCCTTGAATCTCAGCCTTCATGACCATTTCCAAATTGCGAAGATTATTTACTACATTTTGTCCGCCTACCGCAGCAATATATTTTTGCACTACTTCTTCAGCGGTCACTTCCTGTTTTGCCAGCTGAATTTTGGAATCTCCTTCCACTACAGCCCTACTTTCAAAATTTGCCCCGGAAAACATTATAGCCAAGGCTAAAACCGTCCTTTTCATCTATTTTTATTTAAAGTCCTCGTCTGTTAACGAAGGGTTAAACTCCAAACTCTCTACGGTTGTATTTAGAGGCACCGGAATCATGGGAGATTTGACTATGTTTTTCATAGGATACAACACCCCATTCTTCTCTTCGTAATCCAAAAACATCATCTCTCCTGACTTTTCGTTCTCACTCTTTATTTTCAAACCTGAATCTACACTGTAATAATTGACAGTTTTTGCTCCTGTAGGATTGGACACCACTACCTTATAGGCATTCTCACCTTCTACATCTTTAATTCCATCCAAACTTAGACTATACATCAATTCTCCATAATGCAATTCTGGCACCAAAAACATATTCATCTTGGCTTCTTCATATTGCTCGTCATTCAACTCCTGCGTATTGCCCATTGCTACCACTGAGCCCTTTCCGTCTGCCAAAGTGGTACTGGAAACTGTATTACCCATCATGGCCACTTTTTGATTAAAACGCATACCAGGATCATCATAAAGAACCGTCATTTCAATAACCTGACCTTGTACTTCAGCCTTCATCACTATTTTGGCGGTTTCCAAAGAACTCACTGCATCCTCACCTCCAATAGCATCTATATACTTGCCAATCACCTTTTCAGCGGTAATATTAGCATCCGTCATCTCGATTTCCTTAGCAGGGTTTCCTTGATTATCAAACAAGCTCACTTCCCCAAATTGTTCCAGCTTTCCCTTAAGGTCAGAACCATTGCCCACAATAGTGATGTACATATTTTCAGGTTTGATATACTTCTTTGCTGCTCTATTGATATCATCAACGGTTAGCGCACTTAATCTTTGTAAATAAGTGGTATAAAAATCCTTTGGAAGATCATAACGGTCAATATTTATGGCAAAATTGGCCAAAGTGGACGGACTTTCTAAAGCCCTACCAAAACTCCCGCTCAAACTTGCCTTAGCAGCATCCAGTTCTTCCTCATTTACTCCTTCTTCCACTATTCTGTGAATTTCATAAATAAATTCATGAATAGCAGAATCAGTTACTGCAGTTCTTACAGAAGCTCCTGCTGAAAAGCTAGTCACCAATTTATCAGAACCAATAGACGAATATGCCCCATAGGTATATCCCTTATCTTCCCTTAAATTCATAAACAAACGTGAAGTAGAACCTCCACCCAAAATATAATTCAAGACCCTGGTATCGAGATATTCATCATTGTTCAAACTCATTTCCAATGGATAGGTAATATCAATAACAGATTGCACTGAAGCCGACCTATCCACAAGTGCTACTCTATTATTTTCGGGCAATGATGGCATTTCATAATTCAACTCTGGTACTTCTCCTCTTTCCCATTTTGAAAAGTGGTCTTTTACTACTTTTTCAGCTTCTTTCTTATCTATATCCCCCACAATTGCCAAATAGGCTATATTCGGCTTAAAGTAAGTTTGATAATAAGTTTCAATATCCTCAACAGTGATATTTTCTAAGGTTTCCTCTGTTTGAATTTCCCCATAAGGATGATCCTTGCCAAACACCAAAGCAGCTGTTAGCTTTCCACTAATCGAATTAGGATCATCCTTTGATGTAGCTAAAGCAGTAATTGCTTGCTTTTTCAGCTTATCCAACTCCTCCTGAGGAAATATAGGATTATACAGCACATCAGCCATCAAGTCCAATATCTTACCTTGATGTTTTTTCAAAGAAGATGCGTAAATCGATGTGGAACCGGCACTCAAGGAAGCACCGATAAAATCAACCTCTTCATCCAGTTCATCTTTGCTTCTATTACTTGTACCAGCGGTTAGCATGTCACCAACAAATCCAGTCATACCAGCCTTCTCTTTCTCTAAAATCGGGTCTCTATTGATCACCAAGGAAAAAGCTACTCTTGGCAATTTGTGGTTTTCAACCACAAAAACCTTCAATCCATTGTCCAAGGTAAATGTCGCTGGATCTTCCAGCTCAATCTTAGGAGCCGGACCTGGTTCGGGATATTTACTTCTATCTACTTGTGCATATCCCACTGTTGATAGGACCATGCAGATTAGGATATATATATATGTCTTTTTCATAACTGTCACAAAGTTGTCATTCACTATTGTTGATTTTGTTCAGACTTGGGGAGGTAATAAAGTACAACCCTACCATCCAAGGTCAAGTATTTCTTAGCCACTCTCTGCAAATCTTCCCTACTAACATCTCTATACAATTCCAGCTCATTGTTAATATGATCGGTGTCCCCATAAAAAACATGAGACTGCGAAAGGTTTTGGGCTATCCCAGACATGGTAGCATTCTTGCTGACCAAATCATTCTCGATGATATTTTGTAGCTTTTTAAAATCTTGTTCCGAAACACCTTCATCCTGAACTTGCTTTACCAAAAGATCGATTTCAGATTCCAAATCCTCTGCCTTAATACCCATATTGGTAATTCCATACATAATAAAGATACCTCCATCCTCCAAATCAAGGGGAATAGCGGCTACTGCCAAGGCTTTTTGCTGTTTGTCCACCAATTCCTTGGTCATTAAAGAAGAATTACCACCTGTTAAATAGGTCGATAACATATCCATAGCGTAAGAGTCAGGATCATTTTTAGGAGGCAAATTGTATGCTTGGATCACCGCAGGTATTTGGATATTATCATAAACGACATCCCTGATCTCTGTTACTTTTTTGGGCTCCTCTATAGATGGCCGATAGATCTCTTTGGCACCTGCTGGAATTTCAGAAAAATACATCTTTACCCATTCCTCTGTTTGAGCATAATCTATATCACCAGCAATGGTTAATGTAGCATTATTCGGAACATAAAATGATTTATAAAAATCCATAAACTCATCCAAAGAAGCTTCATTCAAGTGCTCCAACGAGCCAATAGGTGCCCATTGGTAAGGATGTTCAGCATAAGCCCTTTTTAGTGTTTCCGGCAAAATAGTCCCATAGGGCTGATTATCATAACGTTGTCTTTTTTCCTCCTTTACTACCTCTCTTTGGGTTTCAACACCCTCTTCGTCAATTTTAGCATGAAGCATTCGCTCACTCTCCATATACAAAGCCATTTCCAACTTATTGGATGGTAAGGACTCGTAATAATAAGTAATATCATTACTGGTATATGCGTTTAGTGTTCCTCCCTCAGATTGAATTTTTTTCGAATATTCACCTCGGCCTATATGCTCACTACCTTCAAATAACAAATGCTCAAAAAAATGGGCAAAGCCAGTTCTTTCTGGATTCTCATTTTTGGACCCAACATGATATAGAACAGAGGTCACCACAATCGGGGTACTGTTATCTTTGTGCATGATCACATGAAGACCATTATCAAGCGTAAACTCTCTGAATTCAATATCATTCTGTGCGATGATTGGTGAGCATACAGAACAGGCCCACAACATCAAAAGTGCAAACTTTTTCATACTGAATGTTTAAATTAAAATTATATAGAAGCCCAAGAAATTGAACTTTTTAAACAAATGCAATAATTACTTTAATCCCTAATGAATAAAAATATTACTAATAGCATTCCCAAACAAATTTCTCTAAGGTAATACGGTTGGGTTATATCAAATGCGATTCGGGTTTAATTACCAATGAAACAAAATTTTTATTCTAAAAAGCCCCATTCTGTAATTAACAAAACGAACAATAAACAGGAAAAAGTATAAACAATAATCATACAAAGGACTTCACCCATTCTTATTTTTAAAACAAACACCTATATCTTAGCATATTACCCAATAACACACTATATTGATAAGATATTTTTAACCTAAAAAAAGGGATACACCACACATGTATCCCTCTGACGTTAATCAACACGAGCACTAAATAAGTCACCAACATCATTAGTGCTAAAAAATTATCTTTAAAATTTTATTAATTATGCTTACTGTGCTTGGTTAAATTGTAGGACAATCATTTTTCTTATTTTTGATCATCCTTAAATCTTAATACTAAGATAAAGGGGCTCCGTGCACTTAACTTGCACGGATAAAATTTCTTCCAAAAATCAAGCGTTTTTTTTCGAAAGGCATCCAAAAAGGATCATGCTAAGACAAAAAAGCCTCGGTTTTTGTCTCAAAAAATAAAGCCTACTAATAAATAGGAAAAATTAAAACACTCTTTCAATTAGTGGACTCTCCCTTTGTTTTCTAATATTCTCTTTGGGTTACGAGCCTTATCAATCAAACTCACCAACTCCCGAGCCAGTCCAACTCAAATTCTCCTTCTTCAACAAACGGCAAATAAACTCCTCCATAGATACTTTCAACTTCTTCAGGACCTATTACCTTCAGACTAAAATTCATCTCCAAATGCTTCTCGTCCACATAATAAAAACTATTGAGCTTTCTTGAATAGGAAACTTCCAAGCCCATATCCTTGAGACTTTCCAAATGATTATAAAGCTGCCTTCTACTAATTCCCAACCTTGAGGAAAGTTCCTCAGGACTACCTGTTTTCCCTTCCTTGATCAATTTATTTATTAATTGAATTCGCTCAATATGCTTTATGAAATTCATAATAAATCAATTTAAAATTCTACAAAGCTTATGTTAACTAAAAATCATCTCATGGTACCGGCCTTCTAAACCA
The DNA here is from genome assembly GCF_014280965.1 of Echinicola salinicaeni. Taxonomy (GTDB): domain Bacteria; phylum Bacteroidota; class Bacteroidia; order Cytophagales; family Cyclobacteriaceae; genus Echinicola; species Echinicola salinicaeni. Next base: position 521,593 of record NZ_JACODZ010000003.1, on the reverse strand, counting down.
ACAAGAGAATCATGTGAACCTTGCTCCACCACTCTTCCATTATCCATAACAATAATTTGGTCAAAGTTCTTTACAGAAGTAAGATGATGGGTAATGAAAATAATGGTTTTTCCTCGATTTGACAACAACTTTATTACTGACTGCAAGTTTTTCTCGGCTTTTGGATCTAATGATGCACTGGCCTCATCCAGAATCAAAATCTCTGGATCCCGGTAAAGCGCTCTCGCTATTGAGACCAATTGCCTTTGCCCCCCAGATAAACTAACACCATATTCTCCCAAATGGCTAGAAATCCCATCAGGAAGGGCTTCAATAAAACTTGACATACCAAGCAAATGACAAATTTCAATGATTTTCTTTACATCTGGCCGAAGATCACCAAAAGCAATATTCTCTATTAAACTCCCCGAAACTAACTCAACTTGCTGAGGAACTACAGCGATTTGCCTCCTTAAACTATGGTGACTCACATAAGCGATATCGTATTGCCCTATTTTTATTTGACCAGAAGTTACGGGATAGATATGTTGCATAAGAGCCAGTAATGTGGACTTCCCAGAACCACTCTCTCCTATTATTCCGGTAACTTTTCCTTTGGGGATACGCAAATCCAGACCATCAAAAACTTTAGCGTGACTTCCATATCTAAAAGAAACATTCTGGAAAACAATATCCCCCATTGATGACGGCTCAAGATCAAATTTCTCGGCAGCATCCTCTTCCATTTCCAAATCCAGAATCTCAAATAAACGATCCGCCGCGATCATCGCATTATTAACAGATTTATTCATCCCTACCAAACTCGCAATCGGAGTAGTCAAGTACCCCATTATAGCATAAAAAGCCACTAACTCTCCAGGGCTGATTTCATTTCCAATTACATATCTTGCACCAACCCAAAGCAACACTATAGTGAACAGTCTTAATATTAAATCAGTGGCATTTGTCGAAAACACATTATTACGCCCCGATTTATACACCCCTTCCAAGACAGACACAAACTTTGCCTCTGTCCTCAACTTGGCATAGTCTTCAACCCCAAACTTTTTTATCAAACCTACAGACCGAACCGATTCAACCATCTGAGATTCCAAATTGGCAGATCTTTCCATCAAAGTACGCTCCACCTTTCTATTAACCTTATTGGTCAGGAAATAAATCAAAATATAAAAAGGTATCAAAAAAGTCATAACCAATGCCAGCTTCCAGTACAAAGCAAACATCAAAGCAAAGGAAAACAGTACGATAAAAGTATTCACCATTAGATTTACAGAAACCTCATTGATAAATGAGCGAATCTTAACGGCATCATTAATCCTTGAAATCACCTCCACCACCCTCATGGTATCAAAAAACCGTTGGGGCAAAGTCATTAAATGTTTATAATAGCCCAAAATCAAACGGGCATCAATTTTTTGCCCAACTTTAAGGGCAAAAATCTTATTATAACCTCCTATGAAAACTTGAAACAATAGCAAGACCACCATGGCCACACTCATCAAATTAAGCAAATTAGCATTTCTGTCTATAAATACATTATCAACAATTTTCTGCAAATAAACAGATATGGATAAGCCCAAAATTGAGTAAATCAAAGCTCCAACCAGGGTTTGCAAAAGCACACTTTTATGTGGGCTGATCAAAAACCAAAATCTCCTGCTTACCGAAACAGTATGGTCTGCAGCTTTAAAGGTCTCATTCGGCATTAATATCACCATCACCCCTGTCCAAACCTTTTTAAACTCCTCATGGCTTATTTTTTTTATACTCCCATCCAAGGGATCCATGAGTTTGACCGATTTCCTCCCTATCTTATACACCACCATATAATGGTGCAAGGCCTTATTGATCTTCAAGTGAACAATAGTAGGCTTCGGCGATAAGCCCAGACTTTCAAAATTACCCTTCAGTGCTTTCGCAGAAAAACCCAACTTTTCTGAAGCTTCTACCAAGCCTAAAACATTGGTGCCTTTTTGCCCAGTAGAGGCCAATAATCTGATCTTTGAAAGAGGTATCCTTAACTTATAGTAGCCGGCAACGGAAGCCAGACAAGCTGCCCCACAATCTGTTATATCCCTTTGTTTTATTCTAATCCCCATTAATTATGCTTTTCAGATTTTATTCCACAGCAGGATTTAACCAATTATCCACCTGATCATACAATAATTGATATAAACTCCTACGAGTCACCAAAAAACGGCTCTTAAAAGTCATTCCACGCCTCACTTCTCCCTCAATTCCATTTTGAAGACTTAAAGCATTTTGCTTTAAATTACAGACAACCCTAAATGCCACTTCATTTTCCGAAATCATCTGCAAATCTTTGCTGATCTCACTTACCACCCCTTCTAGTAAACCCCATTGATTATAATCATAGGCATCCACTTGAAAAAGGACTTTTTGTCCAGCCCTTACAAAAGCAATGTCCGCAGGAGAAAGAAAGGTCACTGCTTTTAAGGTACTATCAGGAGAAATTTCTGCTATTTTTTGATTGGCAAAGACAAAATCACCAGGTCTAATATTTTCAAAATTCACTATAGTTCCTGAAACACCGGCGATAATCTTAAATTGATGAAGCCTGTCCCTAAGTAATTTTTTACTATTACCCAGTTTTGCCAATTCTCGTTGGTAGCTGGCCAACTCTTGTTCCCAAATAGAAAGCTTTTTACTCTGAAAAAGATCTAAATTTGTCAATGCACGCTCAAACTTAGCCCTGATTTCATCATATTCGGCTAACGACAATGCCCTACTATCAAATAACAACTTTGCCCTTTTTACATCCCGCTTCTCCTTTTCAAGAACATTCCGAAGCTGCTGCACTTCTGAATTATACTCATAATAGGCAGCCTTATAATATTTGGACTTCAAATCCCGTGGAGAAAAATCACTGGTATTATTAGGACTTACCTCCATCAACTTTTTAAGATCAGCGATAAATTCCTGCACTTGCCCTCCCCGGCTTTCAAGTCCATCTATTTCTAAATCCACTTGATCAGATTTGATTTCGGCCAAAATACTGCCTTTTTGGACAGAACCGTTTTCGACAATATTGATAGATGAAACCCTTCCAGAAATAGGCGCATAAATCTCATTTCTACTCAAAGAGGTTTGAAACTTCCCTTCTCCCTTCACTGACACATCTACCTCTATAAACGGCAAACAACAAAAGCCTCCTATTATAAGAATTAATATACTGATATAGATAATCCTGGACCTAACAGTGATTTTATTCTGATAATATTCAGATGTCTGTTCGACAATTGACGAAGGAAAAACAGTCTTCATGAAAATTAATTTATTGATGAAATATACTCTATTTATTCCATCAAATAAAAAAATACGATAAACAAGTTATTTACACTAATACTACGTTTATTTATAAATTAACAATATACGCAGCAAAATCCCCCTATAAAAACAGCATAATTCCAAGCTTCTTAGGCCATCCCAACAAAAACTATCTCTGACTTGCTGTGAGGATAAATCATTCCAAAAAAAAAGCTGCTCTTAAAAACAAGAGCAGCTTCTTAAATATTTCTGTTATCTAAACCTTATGCTTCAGCTGGAATTACGCTTACATAAGATTTACCATCGTGCTTCTTCTTAAATTCAACCTTGCCATCAGCAACAGCGAACAAAGTGTGATCTTTACCCACTTTTACGTTCAACCCAGCGTGATGTTTGGTTCCCCTTTGTCTAACGATGATGTTTCCAGAAATAACAGCTTCTCCGCCAAATTTCTTCACACCAAGACGTTTACTATGGGATTCTCTACCGTTTTTGGAACTACCGACACCTTTCTTGTGAGCCATAATTTTAAATGTTTTGGATTACCCTAAGATAATCTTAAAGAGTAATGTTTTCAATAAGTATTTTAGTGAATTCTTGTCTGTGACCATTTTTCTTTTTGTAACCTTTTCTTCTTTTCTTTTTGAAGACGATTACTTTGTCACCTTTTACATGATCAAGAATTTTTCCTGTCACTTTGGCGCCAGCCAATGTAGGGGCACCTACCGATACTGTACCGTTGTCATCTGCCAACAATACCTCATCGAATTCAACGGAAGCGTCAACATCGCCTTGCAACTTCGGTGCATAGACAAATTGATCTTTAGTTACTTTGAACTGCTTTCCTGCTATGTTAACTATTGCGTACATACTAAGAACTTTTTATCAAAATTGAGGTGCAAATATACAGAGTATTTTCATAAGTAAAAAACTAACTCATAAGATTTCATCAAATTCCTTGATAAACTTCATAATAGACACCAAAATCCAGCTATATACCAGGCAACCAATAAGATTCAAAAATAGAAAAATAATTTTTTCCTTCAATATATCTTATCCAAAATCGCCCCGCTATATTTGCGCCCCAATTCGGGGACTATAGAAAATACCAAGATATCCCCATTTGGAAAGAAAATTAAAAATTCTTCTAAAAATCCTTGATTTTCTTTAGGATTTGAGAATCAACAAGTTCAATAATTAAAAATCATATAACAACATAAATTACTGCTTTACAGAAACTTACATCACAATACAAAACTTGACCAAAAGTCAAATTAGGCTTGAATTTTGGTTCGAAAATTTTTTTTAAATTTTTTTCGAGCCTAGTCGAATCGCCCTTAAAGACCGTTTTAGTAGAATTAACACTTGAAACAAAGACACACTATTTATTGAATTACAAATATTTATACCTATTTTGACCAAGAGTCAAAAACTAAAGTTACCCACTAATGCACGGGTTTTATTTTTGGAATTTGTTGAGCATATTTGTTCAACGACTCAAAAATAAAACTGCTACAAACTCACTATTTTACGAAGTGAAAAGCATTAAATAGTAGCTGATTTACTTTATTTCAGAACATTTACATCTTATAATTAATAGAACTAATAAGTAATGCAAAAACCGGAACCCCTATTAGCGCAAGGAGATAACAGCAGGTTCGTATTATTCCCAATACAACATGATGATATTTGGGAATATTATAAAAAAGCTGAAGCCAGCTTTTGGACTGCAGAAGAAATAGACCTTAGCCAAGATATTAAGGACTGGAAAAACATGACTGATGATGAAAGACATTTCATCTCCCATGTTTTAGCATTTTTTGCGGCCAGTGACGGTATTGTAAACGAAAATTTAGCTGAGCACTTTGTGGCAGAGGTACAATATACAGAAGCTAAATTTTTCTACGGGTTTCAAATTGCCATGGAAAACATCCATTCAGAAACCTATAGTTTATTGATCGACACCTATATCAAAGACGCTGCTGAAAGAGACAAATTGTTCAATGCGATTGAACATTTGGATTGCGTCAAGAAAAAGGCTGACTGGGCACTAAGATGGATTGACGAAGGTAGTTTCCACGAAAGATTGATTGCCTTTGCTGCTGTTGAGGGTATTTTCTTCTCAGGATCATTCTGCTCTATCTTCTGGTTGAAGAAAAGAGGTTTGATGCCAGGACTAACCTTCTCCAATGAATTAATCTCTAGAGATGAGGGATTACACTGTGACTTCGCCTGTCACTTGTACACCCAACATATCACTAATCACTTACCAAAAGAAACTGTATCTGAAATTATTCAGGACGCTGTGGCCATTGAAAAAGAATTTGTAACCGACGCACTTCCGGTAAGGTTGATCGGTATGAATGCTGAGTTAATGTGTCAATATATTGAGTTTGTAGCCGATAGGCTGTTGGTAGAATTGGGCTGTGAAAAAGTCTGGAACAGCACCAATCCTTTTGACTTTATGGACATGATCTCATTACAAGGTAAGACCAATTTCTTTGAGAAAAGAGTTGGGGACTACCAAAAGGCTGGGGTTATGAAAGGTAAAGACGCATCTGATTCCTCTAAATTTTCCATTGAAGAGGACTTTTAATTAACTTTTCTTCCCACCCTTAACTCCCTTATAGCATGTTAGTAATAAAAAGAGACGGTAGAAGAGAATCAGTAAGATTCGACAAAATCACCACAAGAATTGAAAACTTGTGTTATGGCCTGGATTCACGTTATATCCACCCCATCGAAGTAGCAAAAAAAGTGATCGATGGTTTATATGACGGTGTTACTACTTCAGCCTTGGACAACCTCGCTGCTGAGGTTTGTGCATCCATGACGGTTAAACACCCCGAATACGCCATATTAGCAGCCAGAATTGCTATTTCAAATCTTCACAAAACTACTAGCCAGTCCTTTTCAAACACCATGAAAAGGCTATACACCTATGTAGACCCAAAAACAGGTGATAACGCTGCCCTGATTGCTCCAGATGTATATGGAATAATCAAAAAACATGCTGCCAAACTGGATGAAGTCATCGATTACAGCAGGGATTTCAATTATGATTTCTTTGGCTTCAAAACTTTGGAAAAAAGTTACCTGATCAAACTGGATGATAAAGTAGTCGAAAGACCACAACATATGCTAATGAGAGTGGCCATCGGAATCCATAAAGAGGATATCGATGCTGCAATCGAAACTTATACTTTACTTTCAGAGAAATGGTTTACCCATGCCACGCCTACGCTTTTCAATGCGGGCACACCGAAGCCTCAGCTTTCTTCTTGCTTCTTATTGAGTATGAAGGAGGACAGCATTGACGGTATCTATGATACTTTGAAGCAATGTGCCAAAATCTCCCAATCTGCTGGTGGTATCGGGCTTTCAATTCATAATGTGAGAGCAAAAGGTTCATATATCAAAGGAACCAATGGAGTTTCCAACGGTATAGTCCCCATGCTGAGAAACTTTGACATGACCGCTAGGTATGTCGACCAAGGTGGCGGAAAAAGAAAAGGAAGTTTTGCTATTTACTTAGAGCCATGGCATGCAGACATCAAGGATTTCCTTGAACTGAAAAAGAATCACGGTAAAGAGGAAATGAGAGCCAGAGACTTGTTCTATGCACTTTGGATTTCAGATTTATTTATGAAGAGAGTAGAAGCCAATGAAGAATGGTCGCTATTCTGTCCGAATGAAGCTCCTGGACTTTCCGAATGTCACGGAGAAGAATTTGAAAAACTTTATGAAAAATACGAAAAAGAAGGTAGAGCAAGAGAAACTGTAAAAGCACAGGAACTTTGGTTTGAAGTATTGGAGTCTCAAATTGAGACCGGTACACCTTATATGCTCTATAAGGATGCAGCAAATGGCAAATCAAACCAGAAAAACTTGGGTACCATCAAGTCTTCCAACTTATGTACCGAAATCATGGAGTACACTTCTCCTGATGAGGTGGCTGTTTGTAACCTTGCTTCAATTGCCTTACCTAAATTCGTCACTACTGATGCTAAAGGCAACAAAACCTTTGATCATCAAAAGCTATATGAAATTACTAAGGTCGCCACGCGTAACCTTAACAAAGTAATTGACATCAATTATTACCCTGTGGAAGAGGCTAGAAAGTCCAACTTCAGACATAGACCTATCGGAATCGGAGTACAGGGCCTTGCTGATGCCTTTATCCTTTTGAGAATGCCTTTTGATTCTGAAGAGGCAGCTGGACTTAACGAAGATATCTTCGAGACCATCTACTATGCCGCTATGGAGACTTCCATGGAACTAGCAAAAGACCATGGCACCTATGAAACCTATGAGGGATCTCCTGTTTCAAAAGGCCAATTCCAATTTGACCTATGGGGTGTAACACCAAAATCGGGAAGATGGAACTGGGCTGAGCTTAAAGAAAGAGTAAGCAAATATGGCGTAAGAAACTCTTTATTAGTTGCTCCAATGCCTACGGCTTCTACTTCACAAATCTTGGGCAATAACGAATGCTTTGAGCCATACACCTCAAATATCTATACCAGAAGAACCCTTTCTGGAGAATTTGTGGTGGTGAACAAACATTTGATGAGAGACCTGATTCGTTTGGGACTTTGGAATGATAATATGAAAAACAGACTGATTGCAGCTAATGGATCAGTTCAAGATATGCCTGAAGTCCCACAAAACATCAAGGATCTTTATAAGACCGTTTGGGAGATTTCACAAAAGGTAGTTATCAATATGGCAGCAGACAGAGGAGCATATATCTGTCAGTCCCAAAGTATGAATGTTTTCATGCAAGAGCCAAACTTTGGAAAATTGACCTCCATGCATTTCTATGCTTGGAAAAAAGGCCTCAAGACAGGTATGTATTATTTGAGATCTAAAGCGGCTACAAGTGCGATTCAGTTTACAGTGGACAAATCCAATCTGCAAAATGCTGACCAAAAACCGGCAGAAGTAGATCCAAACACTGGCCAACAAAACAAAGATGCCATAGCTTGTTCACTGGACAACCCAGATGATTGCGAGATGTGTGGAAGTTAATTGCTTCCCCACAAAATTAATATTTCAAAGTGCCCGATTTTTTTTCGGGCACTTTTTTTGTGCTCAAAACTAAACAAGCCCAGTCCTCTATGAGTTTTAAATAAAAGTTTACATACCTTAAGGTGAGATAAAAAAATGATTATATTTCGGTCTTGATGAGGACTAAAATCTGATTTACCATGATCATTTAATTATCCGGAAGTAAAATGAAAAGGTCATTACTATTTATTATATGCTTTGTCACTACTGTCCTCATAACACAAGGACAAGATCAAATAAGCGTCCGAAAATACAAACCATTCAAGGTTGACCTTGGAATAAACTTAACATTCCCCACTGAATCCGTCTTAACTACTGGAGGAGGTTTATTCATAGAGCCTAGATATGGCATCAATGACCATCTACAAGTCGGCCTACAGCTAGCCAGCAATATCCTGGGCGAAGGAGAATCCCTTTTCAATCATAAAGAAGCCATTTTTAGGGCCCAAGCCATAAGCAATCTATCCGCAAGCTCTGAATACCAATTTGGACTCAATGAAACCAGGCCATTTGTAGGCATATTGGCGGGTATGTACAGAAGAAGCAATTACGAAATTGTTGACAGTGCTGATGGAACTATTATTACGCGTTATAATGATAGGGTGAATTTCGGCTTGGCACCAAGGGTCGGAGTAATTTCAGGAAAATTTAGGCTCAATGCCACCTACCATTTTACAGGAAAAACAATAAGTGACTTTGTAAGCATAGGTGTAGGCATGCAGTTTGGAGGAGGAAAAATCAAAGCCAAACCAAAGACCTACAATTATAACGAAGATTGGTAAATCATTTTATTCATTTTCCATCGTTTCACTTGAATTGGTCTGTTTTTCGTAAAGCGCCGCATAAACTCCCTTTCTCGCCATCAAGAGATCATGCGAGCCCTCTTCTACTACCCTACCATCATCCAAAACAATTATCTTATCAGCCAGCTTAGCTGAAGAAACCCTATGGGAAATGACTATGGATGTCCTGTTTTCCATAATTCCCTTTAAGGCATTGAGGATAACATTTTCTGTTTTGGTATCTACAGCTGACAAACAATCATCCAATAGCAAGATAGAAGGATCCTTAGCGATAGCCCGGGCAATGGAAACCCGCTGTTTTTGCCCTCCACTCAAGGTAATTCCTCTTTCACCTAACCTAGTTTCAAAACCGGCAGGAAAGTCAACTATATTTTGATAAACATCGGCGTCTTTTGCCGCCTGCTCCACTACTCCTTCAGGAATATTATCAAGACCAAAACCAATATTATTATATATAGAATCGCTGAAAAGGAAAACATCCTGAGGAACATAACCAATTTGCTTCCTTAAATAGGAAATATCAAAAGCCCTAATATCCTCTCCATCCAATTGAATATTACCTTCAGAAGCATCAAACATCCTCATCAATAGATTGGCAATAGTCGATTTCCCTGACCCTGTGGTACCAATAATGGCTAAAGATTGCCCTGGCTGAATATCAAAACTGACCTTATCCAATGCCTTAATACCAGAGTCTGGATACACAAAAGAAAGCCCATTGAATACAATCTGTCCTTTCACAGGTGTAGTCAGATGCGCTTTACTGATAATGTCATTCTTTTCATCCAAAAACTCATTGATTCTAGTTTGAGAGGCAGCTGCCCTTTGTACTATACTGGTCACCCAGCCTAAAGAAGTCACTGGCCAAGTCAGCATATTAACATATAGGATAAATTCCGCAATCACACCATAACCTATTGCACCTTCTATGACCTGGTTCCCTCCCACATATACGGTAATAATAGTACTTACTCCTACAAGGCCCATAATCAATGGGTAGAACAAAGCCTGTACTTTGGTAAGGCTTATGGATTTTTCTTTATAGTCTTCACTGGCTTGGGTAAAGTCCTTGCTGCTATCATCTTCTCTAACAAAAGCTTTAATTACCCTAATCCCTGAAAATGACTCTTGAACAAATGTGCTCAATCCTGATAAACTACGTTGGATCTTTTCAGACCTTACATTGATCATATTATTGACCAAATAAATACTGATGGAAAGTACCGGCAGAGGCAGTAATGAATAAATTGTCAAGGGCACATTGACACTGAGCATATATCCGATCACCAAAGGAAATAATACCAAGAGGTTAATACCATACATCAACGCTGGTCCAAAATACATTCGCACCCTACTAACATCCTCTGTAACCCTGGCCATTAAATCCCCAGTACTATTTTTCCGATAAAAACTCAGTGGCAGTTTCTGGTAATGATCAAAAATTTCGTTTTTAAGATCATACTCAATAAGCCTGGACATAACAATAATGGTTTGCCTGATCAAAAAGAGAAAAAAGCCCCTTAAAAAAGCCATTACCAATATCAATACACCAAAAACAAAAATATAATTTAGAAAAGCCCCCCTGATCGCTGAAGTCCCTTCCCCTTCAGGGAACATCTGATAAAAACTAAAGCTTTCCACTACATAATCTATGGCTACCCGCACCAATTGAGCAGGTATCATCACAAACACATTGGAAATAATAGTAAAGAGTATACCCAACAAGAGGTAACCTTTGTACTTGAATAAATATTTGTTAAGACGCCAGAGGGAGTTCACGAAATAAAAACTTTAAAATATCTTATTTTGTTTTATAATAATCTTTTATGTAGCTTTACCTAGCCTCTATTTAGTATTTAATTCTTTATAGCAAGGCAAAGCAAAAGACTTACCCAAATATAACATAATCTAAACTTCTAAGTTCATTATGATAGAGATTAAAACCGAGGAAATGGTCAAAGGAGACTCAATTTATGGACAAATCACATCTTTAGGACATGAGCAATTGGTCATGTGTTACGATGAGCCTACTGGACTAAAAGCTATCATAGGTATTCATAATACCGTTTTAGGACCAGCATTAGGTGGTACAAGAATGTGGAATTACGCTTCTGAGGAAGAAGCCATTACAGATGTATTACGACTTTCTAGGGGCATGACCTTCAAAGCTGCCATTTCGGGGCTCAATATTGGAGGAGGGAAAGCCGTCATTATAGGAGACCCTAAACTTAAAAATGAAGCTTTTCTAAGAAGGTTTGGAAAATTTGTCCAAAGCTTAGGAGGTAAATACATCACTGCTGAAGATGTGAACATGAAGACATCAGACATGGAGTATATCGCCATGGAGACTTCCCATGTCACAGGGCTTCCCGAAGTAAAAGGCGGAGGAGGAGATCCATCCCCTGTAACTGCTTATGGTGCTTACTTAGGGATGAAAGCCGCAGCCAAGAAAGCTTATGGACAAGACAGTCTAACAGGCAAGAAAATTGCCGTACAAGGTATCGGGCAAGTAGGTCGACATTTGATTGACCATTTGGTCAAAGAAGGAGCAGAAATTTTCATCACAGATATCTTTGAGGACAGACTGAAGGAAGTAGCGAAAAACACTGGAGCTACTGTCATAGCTCCAGAGGACATCTACGATGTGAAAATGGATATTTATGCCCCTTGTGCCTTAGGGGCCACGGTAAACGATGAGACCCTAAATAGACTGAACTGCCAGGTTATCGCTGGTGCAGCCAATAACCAATTGAAAGATGAGGAAATTCACGGCCAGGCATTAATAGAAAGAGACATCATTTATGCTCCTGATTTCTTGATCAACGCTGGAGGTTTGATCAATGTATATGCCGAATACTTAGGTAACTATAATAGAGAACTAGCTTATCAGCAGGCAGAAAAAATCTATGACACCTGCTTAGCTATTCTAAACAAATCTGAAAAAGAGGGGATTCCTGCCCAGCAGGCAGCTATAGAAATGGCCTGGAACAGAATCAACAGCATCAGTAAGCTAAAATCCACTTACTGATAAACTTAGCGTTTTTTATCTAACCAAATGCAATGGACAATAAAATCCGTGCATTTGGTTTTTTTATTTTTTAACTTTGCAGCAACAATAAGTGAAAGGAGCTAATTCATTTCGCTATTAATCATTCAAATTTTACGTTCTTTATATTCAGGTAATGTTAAACAGAAGAATACTTAGAGTTAAGGCTTTTCAGAACCTTTACGCCTATGAGCAGTGTAAAGCTTCCAATCTAAATTTAGCCAAAGACTATATTAGGGATGCTTTCCTTCCAGATCTAAACAGCATGGAAGTGCAAGACAAAGCCCAACTAAAAAAAGATGCGGAAACAACCGTTGAGCTTTTTTCTAAAAACCTGAACAACAAAGCCCTTATAGCATCCGGAGACTACGACACCAAAATCAAATCCATTGCTATTAAAGCGGTAAATCTTTACCATCAATACAATCAAAAAGACCTGGGATTTCTTGCAAAGAACATGGTCAATGCTGCCGAAAGCATTCCTCAGCTATACCTAAAGGTCATCCATATCCTAATCGGATTCAGCAATCACGTCCAAGGAGAATACGACAGAAAGCGCAAACTGAACCAAGAAGCCTTAGTATCTCTTTCAGGTGACCTGAACTTAGCCAACAACAAAACTATTAAATACCTCAAAGAAGCACCTGCTTTTAATTCTGAATCAATCCGCCAACAGGCCGATTTAGAAGAGCTTGAATTGGAAATCCAAGAGTGGTTCCGTGAATACATCAAGCCATGGGAAAAATACTCAGCATATATCAAATTAAACGAGCCAAGTGAAGAGGAAGATTTGGACATCTTATTGGAGATGATCAAAAAAATCATTTTCAAAAACGAGGCCATCATGAGCTACTTTGCTGAGCAGGACCTAAACTGGACAGAAAATAAAGCCGTAGTAAGAAGCTTAGCAGTAAAAGTCCTCAAAAACATCAGCGAATCACCCGATAGCCAAGATTACGAACTTCCAGAAATCGCTATAAACTGGGAAGAGGACAAGGAATTTTTCCAAAATATCTTTAACTTGACTATCGAAAATGACTATAAAAACAGGGTCTTGATAGCAGAAAAAACAAAAAACTGGGACATAGAGCGTGTCGCCTCTACGGACAAAATCATCCTCTCTATGGCTATCACGGAAATGTCATTTTTTCCTAGTATCCCTGTAAAAGTTAGCATCAATGAGTATATTGACATTTCCAAAACATACAGTACGCCTAAAAGCAAGCAATTTGTAAATGGTTTATTGGATGTTTTGGCAAAAGAGCTAACCGATCAAGGAATAATCCGTAAGAGTGGAAGAGGCCTTTTAGATAACAAGTAAACATTATTTAATTATGAGCAAACAAAGTAATTCTATTTTAGCTTTTGTACTAGGTGCTGGAGTAGGTGCCGCACTAGGGGTACTATTCGCACCTGATTCTGGTAATAATACTAGAGACAAACTTTCTTACAAGCTTTCTAAATACAAGGCTGAACTTGAGGACTTGATCAATGACCTTATCGAAGGCAAGGATCTCCCCATGAACGAGGCCAAAACAGAAGGTAAAAAGGTAATTTCTGAAGCCAAAAGCAAGGCAGAAAACTTGTTAGACGATGTAAACAAGCTCATTGACCAAATCAATAAGGATAAAAATTAATAATCATAATTATTATGAAATATTTAGGACTACCTGCAATGCTTCTTGCAGGTTCTCTTTTTGTATCAAGCTGTGATACCAATAATAAGGAGAAAATAGAAGAACTAGAACAAAAGATAGCCAAGTTAGAAGCTGACCAAAGCACTAAGACTCCACCGGCCAATGTACAAAATGTAGCCGAGATCGATCCTGCTAGCTTGGGCAAGTTCAAATTCCCTGAAATGGAATATGATTTTGGGACCATCAAACAGGGAGAAAAAATAGAACACGTATTCAAATTCACCAATGATGGAAAATCTCCTTTAGTGATTTCCAATATTCAGGCATCATGTGGCTGCACTACTCCCGATTGGTCCAAGACACCTATAAAGCCAGGAGAAGATGGCTATGTCAAAGTAAGCTTCAACTCAGCTGGTAAGTCAGGCGCGCAAAACCCTACAGTAACCATCACTGCTAACACGTCTCCTAGTGTAACCAGACTAAAATTAAAAGGAACAGTAAATACAAGTAATACCTCGACCACCAAAACTGTTGGTCCAGTTAAAAAGTAAAGATGATTAGTACTATATTATTACAAGCACCAGCTGCCGGTGGTAGCGGCATCATGGGACAGGTTTTTCTATTCGGAGCGATCATTTTGATCATGTATTTCTTCATGATCAGGCCGCAGCAGAAAAAACAAAAAGAAGCCAAAAATTTTGTAGACTCCATTAAAAAGGGAGATTTGGTGGTGACCATCGGCGGAATTCACGGAAAAGTGCACAGCATTGAAGGAGACACTGTCATTATTGACCTTGACAAAGGATTAAAAATCAAAGTAGAAAAATCAGCCGTTTCAGCAGAATTCTCAAAGAAAGCTAATGGCACTAAATAACAAGAGGTATTGAACAAATTTGAAAAATACTTCGGGAAGCTTAAAAAAAAGAAAGCCTCTGACATCAAAGTGGTGGTCCTATGTGTAATAGCGGCCACCACTTTTTGGGTTTTGAATGCCCTCAACAAAGATAATTACCTCACTGTAGTCAATTACCCCATCTCCTTTGAGTACAATAAGGAGGAGTATATGGCAGTGGAAAAACTCCCCAGTAATATTAAGATTGAAATCACAGGAAATGGTTGGGATCTTTTCAGGAAATATTTTAATGTAAACGTTCCTCCTTTTTCTATTGAGCTTCCCAATCCTGACAAGCAGAAATACTTGCTTTCATCAGCTTACAGGAGAAGCCTGAGTGAAATACTGGAGCCTACCAATCTTTCAGCGATTCTTACGGACACATTGAAATTCAATATTGATAAAATCGTCACTGAAGAATTTAAAATAAGACTGGACACTAGCCAACTTACCCTTGCTCCGCACTTCCAATTTGCTGATTCCATTTATATTGAACCTATTCTGGTCCAAGTCAAAGGACCTGAATCAAAAATAAATGTATTAAAAGACAGCCTATATATCAGTATTGAAGAAGATGGCCTAAAACAGAGTTACGACCAGCTCATGCCCTTGGAATTGTCAGAAGAATTGACCCCTTTTATAAGTCTAGACCCAAAAAGTGTTCACGTTAAATTTGACTTAGTAGAATTTATAGAGGGCAACAAAAGAATTCCTGTTGAACAGAAAAACTTCCCCAATAATGTGAGCATTGATGGAGAAATCAAATCAATACTATTGAACTATAGAGTAGACGAAAGAAGAGTAAGTGATCTGCAAGAAATTGAACTGGTAGGAATCATCGACTATTACCAAAGAAATAAGGATGACAGCACTGTCCAAATAGAGATACCTGACCTACCAGATTATATAGAATCCATAGCGTTCGAACCAAACACATTTAAGCTAAACTATGAATAAGCCCAAACCACTTTTAGTGGGCATTACCGGAGGAATTGGAGCAGGAAAATCCACAGCAGCCAAAATATTCAATATCCTTGGCATTCCAGTTTATTCAGCAGACGATAGAGCAAAATGGCTAATGGCAAACGACCAAAACTTAATTGTTGCTATCACCAAAGCTTTTGGGACAGGCGCATATAATACCGACAGGAGCCTAAACAAAACTTTTTTAGCTAAAGAAGTTTTTTCCGACCAAGAAAAAACCAAAACCATCAATAAATTGGTACATCCTGCCGTAAAAATTGATTTTGAAGACTGGGCAAGCAAGCAGTCCTCTCCTTATGTTTTAAAGGAAGCTGCATTACTTTTCGAAACAGGGTCTTACAAAGATTTAGACAAAGTCATCAATGTCAGCTCCCCGATCAAGGTCAGAATCTTAAGGGTCTTAACAAGAGATCCTCAGCGTTCGGAAGAACAAATCAACGCAATCATTGACCGCCAAATGCCAGACGAGCAAAAAAATAAGCTTGCTGATTTCACCATAAAAAACACGGACAGTAAAATGTTAATTCCCCAAGTTCTAAAAATCCATCAAAGTCTTATCGAAAAATAGCTCAATCCATTTTGATATTGATCTGATCCAGATAAAACTTCATTCTGCTGTGCTGATGGTTTAAAAAATCAATTTTATCAATCTTATCTAATTTGTGATTATAAAAGACTTCCACATATTCATTGTCCAAAAGATAAAGGTTTACCTTATGCCCATAATATCTAATCCCCACTACAAAAGTACCCTCTGTATAGAGCTTTTGTATTTTCTTTTGCATAGGCAATTTTTTGAAATCTCCCTTTATCATCTTAAGCACAATAAATAATCAACACTGTCTTCTCGCCACTAAACTATAAAACTATTAACCTTCTACTTTAACATCAAGTTTCAACCCATTAATATTTTTTTATCATTCATTTTATTTAAATAGGGCTATATACCAGATTTAGCATATTGTTTAGCTGACAATACTTGCGTATAATTGAGTAACGTTTAAATATCAACAAATCATTCAATGCGTATCAAATCAGTTTCACCACTCCTTTTAGTCGCACTTTTTTCTTCCCTGATATTCTTCAGCTCTTGCTCAGCCTCAAAAAAAGCATATAAAAGAAAAGTCAATGCCGTAGTACAGACAGCAAAGACCTACAGAGGCACTCCCTATCGATACGGAGGCACCACCCGTGCGGGCATGGATTGCTCCGCGCTATTATACCTCTCATTTAAGAGCATTGGCATTAGCCTTCCGAGAACTTCCGAAGCCCAAAGTAAAACAGGGAAAAAAGTTTCTGTAAACAAACTGGAAAAAGGGGATGTACTGTTTTTCGCTACAGGCAAGAAGAAAAGGAAGGTCACCCATGCGGGAATTGTCACAGATACCGATAGAAAAAGCATTCAATTCATTCATTCATCATCATCTCTTGGGGTAACCGAAGACAATCTATATTCCAAATATTGGCAGCCAAGGTTTATTAGGGCTAGGCGTTATTTCTGATTTTTATAAGGTCTAAAATTCCTTAAAACAATTTTTTAATTGGAAACATCACTTACTACAATCAGGTTTTTAAGCTATTAAAGTCTGTTTCAAGACCTTAAGAATATAAAAAATTGACATAAAGCAGATTAATTTTGAAAACATCCTTTGGTATTAATCATTATTAGTTAATTTTGCAGTCGAATAACAGAAATGCATTAATTCCTTTTACATTAATACACAAAAATGGCGAATACTGGTAAGATAACTCAGGTGATTGGCCCCGTAGTAGATATTTCATTCGAAGGGGGAAAATTGCCGAATATCCTGGACGCACTCGAAATCACCAAAGAGAATGGTCAAAAAGTAGTATTGGAAGTTCAACAACACCTCGGTGAAGACCGCGTAAGAACCATTGCGATGGACTCTTCAGAAGGTTTGACCAGAGGAATGGAAGCTGTAGACTTGGGCACTCCTATCTCTGTTCCAACTGGAGAGGGAATCAAAGGACGTCTATTCAATGTAGTAGGTGAGCCAATCGATGGCCTTCCGCAAGTGGATTCTCCCAAAAGACTTCCTATCCACAGACAAGCTCCTAAATTTGAGGACCTGTCTACTTCAACTGAAGTGCTTTACACAGGTATCAAAGTTATCGACTTGATCGAGCCATATGCCAAAGGTGGTAAAATTGGTCTTTTCGGTGGTGCCGGTGTAGGTAAAACCGTATTGATCCAGGAATTGATCAACAACATTGCAAAAGCTTATTCAGGTCTTTCTGTATTTGCTGGTGTTGGTGAGAGAACCCGTGAAGGGAATGACCTTTTGAGAGAAATGATCGAGTCTGGTATCGTAACTTACGGTGATGACTTCGTAGAATCTCTTGAGAATGAAGGTGGATGGGATCTTTCTAAAGTAGATCTTGAAAAACTTAAAGACTCTAAGGCAACATTTGTGTTCGGTCAGATGAACGAACCTCCTGGTGCCCGTGCTCGTGTGGCCTTGACAGGTCTTACACTTGCAGAATATTACCGTGATGGTGAAGGCGATGGCGCTGGTAAAGATATCCTATTCTTTATTGACAATATCTTCCGATTCACACAAGCAGGTTCTGAAGTATCCGCCCTTTTGGGTCGTATGCCTTCAGCGGTAGGTTACCAGCCAACCCTAGCAACTGAGATGGGTGCCATGCAGGAGAGAATTACCTCTACCAAAAATGGTTCAATTACTTCCGTACAGGCCGTTTACGTACCTGCGGATGACTTGACTGACCCTGCTCCAGCGACTACTTTCGCTCACTTGGATGCTACTACTGTACTTTCTCGTAAAATTGCCGAGTTGGGTATCTACCCTGCCGTGGATCCATTGGATTCTACTTCTAGAATTCTCGAGCCCGGCATCTTGGGCGATGAGCACTATGACTGTGCTACTCGAGTTAAAGAATTACTACAACGTTACAAAGAACTTCAGGATATCATTGCCATCCTTGGTATGGAAGAACTTTCTGAAGAAGATAAATTGGTTGTTCACAGAGCTAGAAGGGTTCAGAGATTCTTGTCTCAGCCTTTCCACGTAGCCGAGCAGTTTACAGGACTTAAAGGTGTGCTAGTAGACATTAAGGACACCATCAAAGGTTTCACCATGATCATGGACGGTGAATTGGATCACCTTCCTGAGGCAGCATTCAACTTGGTAGGTAACATCGATGATGCTATCGCCAAAGGCGAGAAAATGCTTGCTGAGGTTAAATAATCAAAGCCCTCCAGTCACTATGGAGGACTGAATCACAGGGTAAAAGCTTATTCGTCTGCTTTTCCCTGTGATTTTTTAAAACAAAACTAACGGCATCATGCATTTAGAAATCATAACACCGGACAAAAAGGTATATCATGGAGAAATCTCAGAAGCTACTTTCCCAGGTGCTTCAGGAACTTTCCAAGTATTGAAAAACCACGCTGCTATTGTATCTGCACTGGCAAAAGGAACCGTTTCTTACACTACCAATGACGGCAAGCAGTCTTTAGAAGTGGACGGCGGTGTAGTGGAAGTAAGAGAAAATGAAATTATTCTTTTGGCTGAAAAAATCCTTGATTGATCAGCTAAACAGCAAGATAAAAAAAAGCGAACCAAAATTGGTTCGCTTTTTTTTATCATTTAAAACTGACCTCTACTAGATAATAACCTTCCAAATCTTTTATTTTCTCCTGAAATGGACTGTTTTCCATAAGGATATATTCCTTCAATAAAGCTCCTTGCCAAACACCGACAAACATTTCACTTTCCTCATCCACCACCTGAATAGGAGGCAGTGCCATATGATAACGATCCTTTTCAACGAGTGCCCTTCCATTAGAAATCACTTTATTTCCTGATTTTGAATAGAGAGAATAGAAACCCTTATAATTTTCATCAATTGAATTGATAACAACATATTTACTTGACTCTTTCCAACTCCCCGCAAATCCTGCCTTTCCCTGAAAAACAGCCCTTGTTTTCTTAAAGTCTATGCCTTTTGATTTAAAAACTGATTCATTAGGTAAAATGATTTCTTCTTCCCAATTATCCGGAATAGGGTTAGGCTGGTATTGAATAACAAAACGTTTTTCCAAAACACCTGGTGATTGCACATGATAAATAGTTGGATCAAAATTTTGATAAAATCTTATTGAATCCCTATATCTCTCAAATGGACTTATTGGAGTAGTCACTAAAGCTCCGTCTAATTCAGGAGAATAATCCAATGCCGTATTTTTTAGCCCGAAATCCTTATCTAAAAACCCCAATTTATAATGTACTTTATTAAATGGGCCATTGTGATGGCTAAATGATTTAAATCCAACATAACCTTGCCCTCCAACCATAGGAATTACATTATTAAAAATGAGCAGATCTTTGGTCCTAAATGAACTGTCAGCAATAAATTCCTTATCAAAAACCACAATTTTTTTCAGGTTGAAATCATAGATTTCCAAACAGCCTTCTTCATTTAACCAATAATCATTTATTTGCCGTACTTCTAATGGCCCCGGCCCTTTCTCACCCACTTGCTTGACCAACTTCCCCAGCCTATCATAGACTTTGACTTCACCTGAATTAAATCGATCAAATAAGATATAATGATCCTTTGTAATCAAAACCCTATCCGCTCCCTTTAAATAATTACCATCTTTGTCTTCAAGTGGCACAAAACGGATTTCTTTAATTATAGAAGAGATGTCCACACTATCCTCAATTTCCTCAGTATTGATAACTATGGTCTCTACATCATTTTTGATTGTTTCTTTAGCCTGAGTGCAGGCCACTAATTAAGCCAGCGCTAAAAAATAAAATCTTCTCATTGGATAAAAATTCCATTTTAGTTTGACAAAAATTAACTCGTGCCCAAAAATAAATACAAAATAGCCGCCAAACAGGCCCCTGTCAATGGCCCCAAAATAGGCACCCAGCTATAGGTCCAATCACTACTCCCTTTCCCCTTGATAGGCAGAAACTGGTGGGCAATCCTCGGTCCTAAATCCCTGGCGGGATTAATAGCATAACCAGTAGTTCCGCCCATAGCCAAACCAATCACCCACACCAAAAATGCCACTGGCAAGGCACCTAATGCCCCAAGGCCAATCGGCGTATTATTCCCATCCTCCAATTGCGCACCTGTAGAATACAGTATCACAAAAATCAATATAAAGGTCCCTACTACCTCAGAAATAAAATTGGAGGTATAATTCCTAATCGCTGGAGCTGTCGCAAATGGAGCAAATTTAAGCCCTTTATCCTCCGTAATATCAAAATGATCCTTGTATACCAACCAAGCTATAAAAGCGCCAAAACAAGCCCCCAAAACTTGTGACAGCACATACCCCGGAACAAGCCCCCAATCAAATAAACCCGCTACAGCTAAACCTACGCTAACTGCAGGATTGATATGGGCACCACTGTATGGACCAGCCACCACCACAGCCACAAACACCGCCAATGCCCAAGCAGTGGTTATCACGATCCAACCACTTTGGTACCCTTTGGTTTCTTTTAAAACCACATTGGCGACCACCCCGGAACCTAGCGAGATCAAAAGGGCAGTACCAATAAATTCAGCTACGTATATATTCATCGTTTATCTTATTATTGAGATGTGTTGAAAAATATAAAATCAGGATTCCTCCCAATTCTTAGACCTGTCTACTGCCTTATGCCAGAAATGTAACTTTTCAGCCACGGCCTCATTGGTTTTCTGTGCACTAAAACATGCATCTTCTTCCCATAATTGCTGCAAAGTAGCTTCACTATCCCAATAACCAACAGCCAAACCTGCCAAAAACGCAGCTCCCAAAGCGGTAGTTTCAGTAACCTTGGGTCGCCTAATATCACTCCTTACCAAATCTGCTTGAAATTGCATCAAAAAGTTATTGGCAGACGCTCCCCCATCAACACGCATTTCAATAGTTTTCCCTCCTGCATCCTTTTCCATAGCATTCAGTACATCATATACTTGAAAAGCCACCGCTTCTAATGCTGCCCTTGTAAAATGCGCCCGATTAGTCCCTCTTGTAATCCCAAAAAACGCCCCTCTGGCATCTTGATCCCAATATGGCGCACCCAGGCCTGTCAAAGCAGGAACAAAATAAACTCCCCCACTATCCTCGACTTCCTGGGCAAGAGATTCGCTTTCCTTTGCATCATGGATGATTTTTATCCCATCCCTTAACCATTGAATGGCCGCACCGCCAACAAACACACTACCCTCTAAAGCATATTTAACTTTGCCCTTGATTTCCCAAGCTATTGTTGTCAACAATCGATTATTGGAATCCACTGGCTTCTCCCCAGTATTCATCACTAAAAAGCAACCTGTACCATAAGTGGTCTTGGCCATTCCTGATTCAGTACATAGCTGCCCAAAGAGCGCTGCCTGCTGATCTCCCGCGATCCCAGCGATAGGGATTTTCGTAGACAAAACATCCCCTGCAGTCTCACAATAAACCTCACTACAGGATTTCACCTCTGGTAAAATGGACTCAGGAATATCAAACAAGGCCAATAATTCTTTATCCCATTGTCTCTCATGGATATTGAACAACATGGTCCTACTAGCATTAGTAATATCAGTTATATGAGTTTTTCCCTTGGTCAACTTCCATACCAGCCAACTATCCACTGTACCAAAACAAACCCTTCCCTGCTCCGCTTTTTCTCTTAGTCCTTCTACATGATCTAAAATCCACTTGATCTTGGTTGCTGAAAAATAAGCGTCAATGACCAAGCCAGTTTTAGACCTTATCATATCAGCAAGTCCTTTGTTATTTAATTCATTACAATATGCAGACGTTCTACGATCTTGCCATACGATAGCATTATAGAGGGGCTTACCAGTTTCTCTATCCCATAAAATTGTCGTTTCACGCTGATTGGTAATCCCCATTCCTGCAATCTGTTTTGGAGAAATTTCGGTCTCTGCTATCAGCTCCAAAATTACGGAAGACTGAGAAGTCCAAATTTCTGTCGGGTCATGCTCTACCCAACCTGACTGGGGAAAATACTGTTTAAAATCCTTTTGAGTCATCCCTACTGGCTGACCAGATTGATCAAAAAGTATTGCCCTGGAACTGGTAGTCCCCTGATCCAAGGCTAAAATGTACTGCTTACTTTGGGTCATGGTTATATTGTTAAATCATATATTTATTTGCTGTTTTCTTAAATGCTTCCAACTCACTCATTATCCACTCCTCACCTTGCTTCAACTCTCCTGCCATCACTTCCGCTACTAAAGGAGCCATATCACATGCCGCTTTGGCATCCAAAAACAATATCCTCATCCTTCGGGCCAGCATATCCTCCAACTTCATAGCCATCTCCTTCCTTACGGCCCAAACCACTTCTCCGACAGTATATGGATAGTCCTTGTGAAGAACCTTAGCATACCCAGGTTCATCTTTGATCATTTGCAGGAGTTCCGTCGCATCTGCACCATATTGCTTCCAATGCCCTTCCAAAAGAACAGGCCCAAAACCATGTATCCGTTCTTTCCAAGACGCACTTTTCCTTACACTTTTACCGGTTAAACCTGAAAAACAGTCCACCGTATCCTCTCCCATTTTCCTGAAGGTAGTCCATTTGCCACCCGTCAAAGTCACCAAGCCAGATGAAGAAACAATCACCTTATGATTTCTCGAAATCTCCTTGGTCTTTGCATTTCCTTCCTTCGGAGCTGCTAAAGGTCTCAAACCTGCAAAAACGGCAAGTACATCCTTTCTAGTAGGCTTCTTAAGCAAATATAAACCTGCAGTCTGAAGTATAAAATCAATTTCTCTGGACAAAGCCTCCGGTTCAAGCTTGGCCTTTTTTCGCAAGGTATCTGTTGTACCCACTACCAACTTCCCTAACCAAGGCACCGCAAACAAAACCCTACCATCACTAGTTTGAGGAATCATTAATGCATCTTCACTCCCCAAAAACTCCAAAGGCAAAACTAAATGAACACCTTGACTTGGCCGGATCATTTTTGGAGCATCCGGCTCATCCAACTTCAATATTTTATCTGCAAAAACCCCAGTAGCATTGACCACCATTCGCGCATGCACCTCATAACTCTCCTTTCCCAAAACATCTTTCACCCTTACACCATTTATCCTCCCATCACCTGATTTTAACAAAGAGGTCACTTTGGCATAATTAAGCACATTTCCTCCCAAATCATCACAAGTCTGAGCCACACTCAAGGCTAACCTTGCATCATCAAATGCACCGTCGTGATAAACCACACCACCCAACAAGCCTTCTTGCATTACCGTCGGCAAGCGTCTTTTCACCTCCTGCTTTGAAATATAATAGGAATCCCCCAAACTTAACCTACCACTCATCCAATCATAAACCTTTAAGCCTATGGTATATTTCAATTTATCCCAATACGAATATATAGGTATAAGAAAAGGCTGTACACTTGCCAAGTGTGGTGCATTTCGGAGAATTCTCCCCCTTTCACGTAAGGCTTCCCATACCAAGAATACATCACCCTGCGCCAAGTACCTCACGCCTCCATGAACTAACTTAGTACTTCTGCTAGAGGTCCCTTTGGCAAAATCACTCCCTTCAAGCAGCAATACGCTAAGCCCTCTGGACAAGGCATCCAAAGCCACTCCTAAACCTGAGGCTCCACCTCCAATCACCACAATATCCCAAGCCTCGTTCGCTTCCTTTAATTTCCTTATATTTCCTAATCTATCCATAAAAACTGATTAACACCTGAAAAGTAATACAAAAAGAAATAAATAGAAACAAAAAGATACAAAACAATTAAATTTAGGTTAAAACAAATCTTTAGGAATAATTGATTATTTTCGTTTCATCATGACGATAGCAGAAAGACATAAGTTAATATTGGAAAAATTGGACCAAGAAGGGTATGTAAGTGTATCCGAGCTGAGTAAAAGCATGAAGGTCACCATGGTAACTGTACGAAAAGACCTCAAAATCCTTGAAGACAAAGGACTGCTCTATCGGACCCATGGAAGCGCTACTCCGGTACCTCCATATGTAAACGATCGGTCTGTAAATGAAAAACAGCTTGAAAAAGTTGACGAAAAGAAACGAATAGCCCAAAAAGCAGCAGAAATGATACTTCAAGATGATGCCATCATCATCGGGTCTGGAACCACTGTTGTTGCCTTTGCCCAGGTCATCCCTAAAAACCTACGCTTGACCGTGCTTACAGCTGCCATGAACGTCACCATGTCATTAATTGACCTTCCAGAAGTAGAAGTGGTCCAATTGGGTGGAGTTGTAAGAAAAAGTAGTTCCTCTGTCGTTGGATATTATGCGGAGAACATGATGAAACAGTTTTCCTGCAGCAAGCTTTTCCTAGGAGCAGACGGCATCAGCATGGACCATGGGCTCAGCACTTCCAATATGATGGAAGCCCATCTAAACGCACAAATGATCAAGTCCGTCCAAAAAACCATCGTATTGGCAGATTCCAGTAAATTTGAAAGAAAGGGGTTTGGGAAAATATGTGATATAGAAGACATCGATGAAGTGATTACCGATAAAGGCACGCCAAGTCACTTCATTAAAAAGTTAGAAGAAAAAGGCATCACTGTCACCATAGTATAAAAAAGGAGCTTTTAAAGCTCCTCTTCTCTTTCCAACATCAGTATAGCATTTTGGGATACGATATAAAACTTCTCTTCCTCATAAATCACCTCATGCGCGCCATTCAATAAAAAAATAGCCAAATCACCTTCTTTCGCCTGCAAAGGAATATATCGAATATTCTCCTCTTTTTCCTTCCAAGGCTCATCCTCCTCTACATGCATTGGAATAGGATAACCAGGACCGGTCTTGATAATATAACCTTGCTGTACCTGTTCCTTTTCTTTTACACCTGGTGGCAAATAAAGCCCACTAGAAGTTTTTTCCCCGGCCTTTTTGAGCTTGATCAGCACTCGATCTCCCACAACTACCAGTTTTTTCAACTTATTATCTTCAGTTATGCGCATAACTCCTAAGCTTTTGTCAATTACTTTTAAAAACAAAAAGCACCTCGAAAAAAAATCGAGATGCTTTTCTTTATACTTGATCCCGAAGAAAATTATTTCTTGTCTTCTTCGTTTACTTCTTCATAATCTACATCAGAAACACTGTCTCCTGCTTCCGCACCACCGTCTGCACTAGCTCCGGCACCTGCTCCAGCAGCACCTTCAGCACCTGCTCCTTGAGTAGCATTGTACATTTCTGTAGAAGCTGCTTCCCAAGCTTTATTTAACTCTTCAATAGCTGGAGTGATCGCTTCCAAATCCTGAGCTTGGTGAGCTGTTTTCAATTTCTCCAAAGCACCATTAATATTGGTTTTGTTTCCATCGGAAAGCTTATCTCCAAACTCCTTCAATTGCTTTTCAGTCTGGAAGATCAAACTGTCAGCTTGGTTAAGCTTTTCAATTTTTTCTTTTTCCTCTTTATCAGAAGCTGCATTGGCCTCAGCTTCTTTTTTCATTCTTTCGATTTCCTCATCAGAAAGACCGGAAGAAGCTTCAATCTTAATTTTCTGCTCTTTACCAGTTCCTTTGTCTTTGGCAGACACATGAAGGATACCATTCGCATCAATATCGAAAGTTACTTCGATTTGAGGCACTCCTCTTGGCGCTGGCGGAATATCGCTCAACTGGAACCTACCGATACTTCTGTTATCCTTTGCCAAAGGTCTTTCACCTTGAAGCACATGGATATCTACTGCAGGTTGATTGTCAGCAGCAGTTGAGAAGGTCTCAGACTTCTTAGATGGAATGGTAGTGTTGGCTTCGATCAATTTGGTGAATACACCACCCATTGTCTCGATACCCAAAGAAAGCGGAGTCACATCAAGTAACAATACATCTTTCACTTCACCGGTCAATACACCACCTTGGATGGCAGCACCAATCGCCACTACCTCATCAGGGTTAACGCCTTTAGATGGCTTTTTACCGAAGAACTTCTCTACTTCTTCCTGAATTTTAGGGATTCTTGTAGAACCACCTACCAAGATCACTTCGTCAATTTCAGAAGCAGACATTCCTGCATCTGACAAGGCCTTCTTACAAGGCTCCATAGATCTTTTCACCAAGTCTTCAGATAATTGCTCAAACTTAGATCTAGAAAGATTCCTTACCAAGTGCTTAGGACCAGTTTGCGTAGCTGTGATATATGGCAGGTTGATTTCTGTAGATGAAGAACTTGAAAGTTCAATCTTAGCTTTCTCAGCAGCTTCCTTCAATCTTTGAAGGGCCATTGGGTCTTGCTTCAAGTCAATGTCTTCCTCAGCTTTGAATTCATCCGCTAACCAGTTGATGATTACTTGGTCAAAGTCATCCCCACCCAAGTGAACATCACCGTTGGTAGATTTTACTTCAAACACACCATCTCCAAGCTCAAGAATAGAGATATCAAAGGTACCACCACCAAGGTCATACACAGCGATTTTCATATCTCTGTCTTTCTTGTCCATACCATAGGCTAGGGCAGCTGCAGTAGGCTCATTGATGATTCTTTTCACATCCAAACCTGCAATCTGGCCAGCTTCTTTTGTGGCATGACGCTCAGCATCGTTAAAGTAAGCCGGAACAGTAATTACTGCTTCAGTTACTTCCTGTCCCAAGAAATCCTCAGCGGTAGACTTCATTTTTTGAAGAATCATAGCTGAAAGCTCTTGAGGAGTATAAGATCTGTCTCCAATTTTTATAGCTACAGTATCATTAGAACCTTTTTCTACTTTATATGAAGCATGCTTTTTCTCATCAGAAACCTCAGAGAATTTTTTACCCATAAACCTTTTCACTGAAGAAATGGTGTTTGCTGGGTTGGTGATAGCCTGCCTCTTGGCGGGATCTCCCACTTTTCTTTCTCCGTTTCCATTGTCCAAAAATGCAACAATAGAAGGGGTTGTTCTTCTTCCCTCACTGTTCTGGATTACCACTGGTTCGTTACCTTCCATTACGGCAACGCAAGAGTTAGTGGTTCCCAAGTCTATACCGATAATTTTTCCCATAACTTTTTATATTTCTTTATTGCTGTTTTCTATATGATTACTCGAAAACATATTTAACAAGTCATGTGCCAAGCGCTAATTCTTAATTTTCTGTGTCAGATTGTCAGCAAACATGACAAACAACTTAGATTTCGGTATAAAAATCTGTCAAGCCACCCATGAACAGGAGACATTGGAATGTTATTTTGTCAACCCTACTTTTTCTAGACAGAATTATAAACCAATATCCATCACTTAAATTCCCCTGTTAGTCACATTTATTATTATTTTTCTGTTTTATTAAGGTACTTGGTGCAACCATTTGATACTTATTGGCATCTATAAAGTGAAAGCTTTAGAAAAGAGCACGAATCAATATCATTGACACTTTTAAAACTTGACAAATGATATACTATCTCCTTAATAAAAACTTGACCGATGGAAACTTCGAAAAATAGAGAACGGATAAGATGGGCAATTGTCTTTTTAATAGGCTTGATAGTATCCTTGATCCTATCTGATAGTGAAAAGGAATCCGAAACACCCAGCAATTTGAGCCAAACCGACTCTATTCCTTCAATAGATAAATTAAAACAACCCTTGGAACAAATATTTCACCCTTCCATTTCCCCAAGAAAGGAAAAACAAATAGGACATTTATTTTACTGTTTTTTCTGATTATCATCTAACTTAGTTGGCAAAAGCCACTTATGAAGATCCAAGACATTTATATTTACCCCATTAAGTCATTGGGAGGAATTAGATTACAGGAATCCGAAGTCCTAACCAAAGGCTTTAAATGGGATCGTAGATGGATGTTGGTAGATGAACAGGGCACTTTTCTCAGCCAACGTAGCCTGCACCACATGGCTTTATTACAAGTCGATTTACAAGAAAATGGATTAAAGGTTTTTCATAAGACCAAACAAGACCAATACATTAACATCCCTTTTACTCCAGAAACAGACGATTTTATCCAAGTTCAGGTCTGGGGCGATAGCCTTTTGGGCCAAATTGTCAGCACAAAGGCCAACCAATGGTTTTCTGAGGTCTTAAATATTAACTGCCAACTTATCTTTATGCCTGAGGACAGCTTTCGGCCAATAGAAGAAAAATATTCGGTCGACAATGAAACTGTCAGCTTTGCAGATGCAATGCCTTATCTTTTAATCGGACAAGGTTCCTTAGATGACCTAAACTCAAGATTGGAAAATCCTGTTCCTATGGAACGGTTCAGGCCTAACCTGGTATTCAGCGGCGGTAAAGCTTTCCAAGAAGATGATTGGTCGAATATTCAAATTGGAGATTGTAGTTTTAAGATCACGAAACCATGCGCCAGATGCGTATTGACCACTGTAGATCAAAACACTGGCCTTAAAGGGAAAGAACCGCTAAAGACCTTATCTGCCTATAGGCGCAAAAACAATAAGGTACTGTTTGGACAAAACCTTATTTCCTTAAAAAACGGAACAGTCAAGGTGGGCGATGAGCTAATTGTCAAATAAAAAAGCCTCCACCAAACAGGCGAAGGCTTTAAATATTATGTTTTTCTAAATTTCTTAGACCTTTTCTGCTCTCATTTGGGTACTGTATTCCTTCACGGTGTTGATGAACACCTTAACTTTCTCAGGGTCTATATCTGGATAAACACCATGGCCCAAATTGGCAATATGCCTTCCTGTCCCAAACTGGTCCAACATCCTCTTGGTGGCCGCCTCTACTTCATCAGCCGAACCATATAGTGCAGCAGGATCTAAATTACCCTGTAGTGTTTTACCTGGACCAATTAATCTCCTTGACTCTTCAATCCCCATATTCCAATCGAGTCCGATAGTCTCACAGTTCAACTTGGCCATTTCTTCACGAGCAAAGAAAGCACCCTTTGCAAATACTGTCACAGGAACCTCGGTAATGGCATCACATATGGCCGAAATATATTTCAAGGAATATTTCTGATAATGATCTGGAGGAAGGATCCCTGCCCAGCTATCAAATACTTGAACTATATCAGCACCGGCAGCAATCTGCGCCTTAAGATAATTGATGGTCGACTTGGTGATCATATCCAAAAGCGTTTCAGCCAAATCTGGATCTTGATAGAGCATGGCCCTAGACTTAGAAAAAGTCTTACTGCCCGAACCTTCTACCATATAAGCGAAAATCGTCCACGGCGCACCTGCAAATCCAATCAATGGCACTCGACCATTCAAGGCCTTCTTGGTGATCTTAATCGCTTCTATAACATAACTAAGGTCATCCACACCATCTGCAATCCGAAGCTTTTTCAAATCAGCAGCAGAAGAAACCGTATCAGGGAATTTAGGACCGCGTTTTTCAATCATCTCATAAGGCAAGCCCATTGCTTCTGGGATCACCAAAATGTCCGAAAAAATAATGGCCGCATCCACCCCTAGCAAATCCACAGGCTGAATGGTCACTTCAGCAGCCAAATCTGGTGTCTGAGCTAATTCAATAAAGCCACTTACACTACTTCTCACTTCACGGTATTCCGGCAAAATCCTCCCAGCCTGCCTCATCAACCAAACTGGCGTTCTTTCTACTTGCTCCCCGCGGGCAGCCCTTAATAACAAGTCATTTTTAAATTGCATGGCACAAAGATAGTTGATGAAAAGAAATAATACGAACCCTTTTTGGCAATTGGATGGACAGAAATAAAAAAAGCCGTTAAGATCTTTATCTCAACGGCTTTAAGGTTCCTTTATTTGATATTATTTCTTTTGAAAGTCTTCTTCGGTAATCCCAAAGTGCTTCATTGTCGCCTCAAAATCCGAGAAATCCATTCTAGCATCTACCAAATCAGCAGGAATGATCACTCCTCTAAAGGTCAAACCATCTGTCCAGTAAGGATCCAACTGTGTGAAATCAATTGCTCCATCCATAAAGACGCTGAAATCAACCGGGGTATAATCAAAGTTATACACTAAAATCCCCTCATTGAAATAGAAAGTCTGAGGAAGCAATCTCCAGGCAAAACTATCTTCATAAACTGGAGAAGCCTCTTCCATATAAATCAGCAATGCATCACCATCCACTAAAGGCTCTGTAAATTCAAATAATTCAGCAAAAGCATTCTCGTCATTGAAATCAATCGTCATCTCAAATGCCTCTCCAACAATCAATCCTCCATCCACACCCGGAGGTCCTTGAGGTCCTTCTGGCCCTTCACAGCCTTGAAAAATCATGGCTGAAGCTACAAACAATACTAACAATAATCTTTTCATAGTTGAGATAGTTTACACTTCTAATCAATTCCTATCAGGACCCAAAGGAAGGATAATTTTCCAAATATCCAAAATGCCCCAACATTTTAACAATAACTAAAACCGTACCAGTTTTATTGTATTCTTTAGTCAGCTTTTCTTAATGGGGCTATTACCTGGACATGATCTTCTGTTAATAGCCTATCAATAAACAGGCCTTGAAGCTCCCATCCATTATCAGCGGCAAATCCCCTCAACTCATCCTTGACCGTCTCGGGTCTTGGCATCACCAGTTTATTCACCTTAAGGTCTGCAACTAATGCTTGTGCTGCTTGAATAGTTTTTTCCTCCCAATCCTTTCCAAGCTGATCATCCAAGCGATCTAAGCCCACAAACACTTTCATGGTATCCAATTTCCCTGCTGGCTCTACATAATAAATGGTATGCATTACCGCCTCGGGATTAGCTTCCTTGAGGCTTTCTACTTGCTCAAAAGTTTTCTTGAGGCCTTCATCTTGCGGGGTTCCCCTATAGGTCAAACCATATAATTTGAATTCACCCAATGATTTGCTCTCTATCGGTATTGCCTCAAAACCACCCAGATAGGCAAAGGCTCCAAGCCCAAGCAAACCTACTATCGCCACGATAATCGCCGCCTTTTTCATAATTGAATCATTAATTTATAAGGTCACCAATCGCAGGGACTTAAACTTTATTCTTTTCTCTTCTAATCTTTACTCCTAAAAAAGGTACCTGACACCCAAACCGCCCTGCAACTTGATATGACCAGGCCTGTCTACAATTTCCATCATCAAACCTATTTCAGCAAATACGGTAATCGGCAATTCTTCTAAATAATATTCTCCTCCACCAAACACTTCAGGACCAAAATCCACATTATTTCTATTTTCATACCTAAGGATACTGGCGTCTGGTGTTTCATAATAAGCATATTCAACAGACATGCTTCTCAGTTGGAGTCCAGCACCACCATAAGCCAATAGTTTGCCTTCAGTTATATCAAACTCTGAAGTAACATCCTCATGATAGGCCACACGGCCATTTAAGGAAAGGCCTCCTCCTGAGCTGTGGTTAACATAAAATGATCCTGGAGCAGGCTTGTTATTATCAAATACCCTTCTGTAATAGGATGAACTATTGGAACTTCCCCTACCAATCATCGCTTCCAGGGAAATTTTTTCTTCAATAAAAGTTTTGTAAGTAATACTTAAAGGCTCTCCCAACCTCAAACCGATAGATTGTTCTTGAGCAAAGGCCATGACAGGCAAGCTAAAGATGAACAATAGCAATAATCTTTTCATAATAGTGTAAGTGTATTTTAATTCAAACGGTGCAAAATTAATCCCTATTAAGCAATAACTGATCAATAGGCCTCCATATTTTAGCTCACCATGGATTTTAATTGCATCTGATGTAACTGGGCATAGTACCCCTCTTTTTCAAGCAGTGACTCGTGGGTACCCATTTCTTTGATTTCCCCCTTATGCAACACAATGATATTATTTGCCTTTTGGATGGTCGAAAGTCTATGGGCTATAACGATGGAGGTCCTACCTTTCATCATCTTATCTATCGCATTTTGGATTAGTTCTTCGGTTTCTGTATCCACAGATGAGGTGGCTTCATCCAAAATAATGATCTCAGGATTGTATACCATGGCACGAACAAATGAGATCAATTGCCTTTGCCCTACAGAAAGGGTAGCACCACGTTCCATGACATTATAATCCAAGCCCCCAGGTAAACGCTCAATAAATTTTCGGGCCCCAACCAACTCAGCAGCCTCCATGACTTGTTCCCGGGTAATATCCTCATTGCCCAAAGTGATATTATAGTAAATGGTATCAGAAAACAGGAATACATCCTGCAATACCACGCCTATATGCTTTCTTAGCACTCCCAATTCAAATGCTTTAATATCTGTCCCGTCGACTTTAATATTTCCTTTATTGATATCATAAAAACGACTGATCAGATTAATTATGGAGGATTTACCCGCACCCGTGGCTCCAACAAGGGCAACGGTCTCACCATGTTTTACCTTAAAGTTGATATCCTTAAGCACCCACTCCTCATCATTATAGGCAAACCAGACCTTGTCCAATTCAATATTGCCCTTGATCTTTTCTGGAACCAACTTCCCTTCATTTGGAATATGCTCATCACTTTCCAATAACTTAAAGATCCTCGAGGCGCTCACTACCCCCATCTGTAAGGTATTAAATCGATCGGCCAGCATTCTAATAGGTCTAAAAAACAATTGCAGGAACATGATAAATGAAATCAACACCCCCACCTTAAGATCCAAGCCGAAAACACCGGTAGCCCCATACCAAACGACCAAACCTATTCCCACTGCCTGGATAATCTCAGCTACTGGATAATAAATGGCATAATACAATACCGATTTAACATGGGCCTTTTTGTGCTCTGTATTGATTTCCTTAAACTTCCTGTATTCTTCATTCTCACGGTTGAAAATCTGCACTATATTCATTCCCGTAATATGTTCCTGAAGAAATGAATTCAGATTGGAAACAGCATTTCTCACTTCATTAAAAGCCACCTTCACCTTTTCCTTAAACACATAGGTAGATATGATCAGCAAGGGCAAAGTACTTAAACTTACCAGGGTCAACTTCCAGTCTAACCAGAACATTACACCAAGAATAGTAAATAACTGCAAGAGGTCACCGATTATGGCCGCAAGGCCTTCACTAAACACATTGGAAAGTGTTTCTATATCAGAAATATTTCTGGTCACCAGTCGACCAATAGGAGTATTGTCAAAAAACTTCAAACGCATTTTTAACAAATGCTTATAAAGCCCAATCCTAATATCCTTGATAATCACCTGGCCCAGCCATCCTGAAAGATAGGTATGGGCAAATTGCACCACCGCCTGCAAGACCAACAAGCCTACCAAAATCACAATGATAAATATTAAGCCTTCTTTATCACCATATGCCACATAGTCATCTATGGCTTTTTGAATAAAAAGAGGCCTGGTCGGTGCCAAAGCAGCCAATGCAACGGTCAAGAAGATCAAAAAGAAAAATCTCCCCCTATATGGCGATACAAACGTATATAACTTACGGAGCACCTGGGTATCAATGATATCTCCGCTTCTTACATTTTCCTTGTCTAGACTCAAAATCTATTACTATTTTTTATATAAATATTTCTTCGGAATAAGTCACACGACTCAGAAACAAACCTCTGGCAGGAGCAGCTGCACCGGCCTTTGCCCGACTTTTACTTTCTAAAATCGCCCTAAACCCTTCTTTGTCCATCTTTCCGGTACCTACTTCCACTAAAGTACCTACTATTGCCCGTACCATCCCCCTCAAAAAACGATTTGCCGTTATATGGAAAATCAAATGCTGATCTTTTTGTTCCCAATAAGCCGTTTTTATTTCACATTCAAAATGATTGACCTCTGTTTTGACCTTGCTAAAGCACTCAAAGTCCCTATACTTGAGTAATAATTTAGCGGCCTCATTCATGGCCTCCACGTCCAGTGAATAATAACATTGCCAGGACAACTCTTCTTCAAACGGATTTTTTCGCAAAGAGATATAGTATTCATAACTTCTCCAGACAGCATCAAACCGCGCATGGGCTTCAGGCTTCACTTCCAATAAGTCATAAATGCTGATATCCTTGGGCAAAACAGCATTGACTTTTTTCAGGAATGTCCGCTTATCCAAAATCTCTTCACTATCAAAATGTAAATATTGCTGCTTACCGTGCACCCCTGTATCTGTCCTACCACTGCCCATGGTATCAATCTTTCTTCGCAAAATGGTAGCAAGCGCCCTATCTATTTCCTCTTGAACGGTAACAGCATTGGGCTGCACCTGCCATCCGTGATAACGGGTTCCCTTATAGGCCACCTCCAGAAAATACCTTTTTTGTGCTTTCATGAATCCACAAAGATACTATTCCCAATGAATATAATTTGGGAAATGCGTGATTCCTTGCTAATATTCAAATTACCACCTTTCTTTGTCAAAAGTTTTAAAATTTAATAATGATACAGCGAGTTCAAACTATCTTCTTATTCCTTGTGGCCATTGCCATGCTTTTGGTTACTTATTTCCCTATTTGGACACAAGTAAATGTAGATCAAACTGAAAGCCTAAAATTGACGGCTTGGTCAATGACCCATATGGATGTGACCAACGATTCGGTAATTGAAGAAACTGGCACTTATTATATCGGCGCATTGGCTATTCTTGCAGCCTTAATTGCCCTTTATAGCCTTAGCCAGTTCAAAACAAGGACCAAACAGATGTTCCTTAATATGATCAACTCTTTGGTCATGGTCGTTAACCTGGGTATTATTGTCTATATTACCTATAGCTATAATCTAGACTTCAACCCTATGGCCAGTGGCGCCTTTATGTTTGGTTTCTATACCATCATAGTTGCGATGATCTTCAATATTGTTGCCAATAGGTTTATCCGAAAAGATGAATTACTAGTAAAATCTGTAGACAGGATTCGTTAAACTACAGGAATATAAAAAAACACAAAAGGCTAACCGATCGGTTAGCCTTTTGTGTTAGCTGAACTCCCTAATTCACCAAAACCGCACACCTATAGTTGGATAAACCGTTTTCAAATTATCTGTAGCTACCAGCCCAGCCTGAATAAAAAGATGTTTGCTCAACCTATGTCTATAAACTGCCCGCAAACTTGTTCCTTGAAACAATTTATAACTGCCCTGATTCAATAATACCCCCAATTGAATCGTCTGTTCATTATTGACAACCGCCTGCCCTTTATTCCAAGAAAACTCCGCATTCAAAAACCAGTTACTGTTCACTTCCAATTCCCCTGCCTCTCTGTCAGGAAAATAAACAGTATTGGTGATAGAAGCCCCCAAACTATACCCCGGCATACTCAAAAGCGCCCTAAAACCAACTTCAGGTGTAAAATATCCAGCTGTATAATCAATACCTACTGGAATCCCCAATTCAATACTTTCAATATGCCTAACATAATTTCGGTCTATTTTATTTTTAACATTACCCAAACTCGTTGGCCCAAAATTATTGGCTAGCCTGAAGGCCTTTGTTTCGAACTCGGGAAACCTAGTGGCCCTTTTCATCAAGGGTTCCAGTTCTGCTCTCAACTCATCTGTGGAGAATTCAGTATCATTATAGTAAAACAAGACCTTACCTTCGTTGGGCAGACTGAACTGCAATGTATCAGTAACTGGCCAGTCTTTATCAAGCCATTTCTGATGGCTATTGGAAAGCATATTCTCTACTTCTTGAGCCAAAACTGTAGACATAAATATCCCCATAAGCATGACTATTAAACCTGCCTTTTTCATTTTTTCTTATCTTTTTTTATGATTAATTCATTTAGTTGGAAACCAAAAAAATGTCAATTTCATTGCCCTTTGGAAAACCTCAAAACAAGCTTCCCTGGATTGCTTCTAACCTTACTCAGCTCCCTTTCTGTATCGGTGAGCTTATTTTTTGCTGAATAAGCTGTATTGATGTTGATCTTCTCATTAATCCCCCATGAAACCCTTACCTCATGAAAGCTTTCCTCCGCGATTTCATCCTCTTGAACAGGCCTTGGGCGCTCATTCACAGCCAATGGCGCTTCCGTAATAAACACAGGCATGGACAATTCGGGAACTTCTATTTCACCTAATGCTATTTCCTCTTTGATCATGAAATTTTCCTTTGAGGCTTTTTGTACTGCCTTTTCTTTTACTGCCGGAACCGAAGTAACTTTCTGCTTATTCATCTTTGGCACCTCAAATGGTATTTCCATCTCGGAATAAGTATTGGTCAGAAGATATTCCTGCTCATTGGAAAAAGGGTCCACTTTAACCATCATGAAGAGTATATAAGCCGCCACCATAGCAAGGAAAACCGCCGCTACCCCTATCCAAAAAGGACGTATTGAATGCTGATTATTCAATTCCTCCTCGATTCCTTGCCAAGCCTCCTCCTTGGGAGCTGCTAAAGGCAAATGCGACAACTCTCTGGATAATTGCTTTTCCAAGCTCTTTTCTCCCTGGAGCTTATCCCAAAAGTGTTCATTGGGCTGAAATTCCGGTAAATCAAAATTCTCTTTCATGCCTTCAGTACTTGATTCAAACTTTCTCGTAGTAACTTTTTAGCATAAAACAGCTGGGACTTGGAGGTACTTTCTGAAATAGACAACATTTGGGCACATTCCGCATGCTTAAACCCCTCCACTTCTATCATCAAAAAGACACTTCTACACCCCACCGGCAATTTCCTTATGGCCTGATCCAGCATTTGCCCATCTATCCAACCATCAAGAACACCCGCTTCAGAAAAGGCATCCACCTGATCCAATGATGAAAAATATATCCGCTTTTTCGTCATATGAATCGCTTTTCTCACTGCTATTTTTTTCATCCATGCACCCAAAGTACTCTCCCCCCTAAATTTTTTTATCCCCTTGAATATCTCAATAAAAGATTCTTGTAGGGCATCATGTGCCTCAGCCTCATCATCCAAAATTCTATACACTGTGGAATACAAGGCCACCTTATATCGCTCGAAGAGCTCAAACTGGGCTTTTCGATCCTGCCTTATACATGCAGCAATAAGATCTTTTTCAAAAATTGACTTCATTCTAATCGGTTTCCACTATAAAGAGGCTGTTTTATTGGAAATGGTTGGAAAGCCTTGCTATTTTTCTTATGACAATTTAAAAATTCTCATGGATGGGACACTTATTCTGACATTCAATAAGACAACTTTTAAACAAATGTCTCCCTAACTCTAAAATACAAATCAGCAGCCCATGGCCCTCAAATCTACTTATTAAAGCTGATCACCTACAATTTTCTTAATTAGCCAGATGCAGACAACTAAATCTTAACCCAGTTTGGTCCAAATTCATTAATTTTAAATAAAATTGACAATTATGAAATTCGAGACCATAGCTATTCATGGAGGGAATTTGGTGACAGACAGCCAAAAACCAGTAGTCCAGCCCATCACGCTATCCACTACTTTTGAACACCAAAAAGATTCCCTGATTTACTCCAGAGCCAATAATCCCAATAGAATGGCCCTGGAAAATCTATTGGCAAAACTTGAAATGGGAAAATCTGCTGCAGCCTTCTCTTCAGGAAACGCCGCAGGAATGGCTGTTTTTCAAGCGCTTCCGCACGGAAGCCATGTAATCGCTCCATCAGACATGTACCATGGTCTCAAAAAACAGCTGGTTGAAATATTCCATGATAAGCTGGAAGTTACATTCATTGACCTCAGTAATAGCCAAAAACTCAAAAAATGCCTTCAACCCAACACTAAACTCATTTGGATAGAAAGTCCTTCCAATCCACTACTTAAAATTAGCGATATCAAAGCCCTATGTAAATTGGCCAGGGAAAATGACATCCTCTCAATTTGCGACAACACCTTCGCCACACCTGTATTCCAAAACCCTTTGAAACTAGGGGCCGATATGGTGATGCATAGTACGACCAAATACCTCGGGGGGCACAGTGATATTCTTGGAGGGGCATTGATTACAAAAGAAGAAAGTAAGTTTTGGAATCAAATACTAAATGTCCAAAAAACTGGAGGAGCCGTACCTTCTCCTTTTGACTGCTACTACCTAACCAGAAGTATAAAAACCTTGGCCTATAGAATGAAAGGTCATGCTGAGCATGCTGGGATTATCGCTACCTTCTTGAATCAGCATCCAATGGTCGAAAATGTCTTTTATCCAGGTTTAACACAGCATCCCGGTCATCAGATAGCTGCAAATCAAATGACTGGTTTTGGAGGAATCCTTTCCTTTCTAATAAAAGGAGGACCGGAAAATGCGGACAAATTCATCTCCAACCTCAAGTTCTTCAGTAATGCTACTAGTTTGGGCGGTGTGGAAAGTCTTATTGAAAGAAGAGCTGCTGTAGAAGGCCCTGACACAAAAACCCCACAAAACCTGATCCGCGTTTCTGTTGGCTTGGAACATTTGGAAGACCTTCTGGAAGATATGACACAAGCCTTTGACAAAATCAGTTAATCGGCTAAAAACAGCAAAAGCCATCCGCCTGGGCAGATGGCTTTTTTCTTT
Source organism: Echinicola salinicaeni (assembly GCF_014280965.1). Classification (GTDB taxonomy): domain Bacteria; phylum Bacteroidota; class Bacteroidia; order Cytophagales; family Cyclobacteriaceae; genus Echinicola; species Echinicola salinicaeni. Next base: position 482,573 of record NZ_JACODZ010000003.1, on the reverse strand, counting down.
AACTGACTTTTTAAAGTAAAAAAGTGTGTTGAATTAGTTGGATTGTATATATAAGGGTGACAACAACTTTGTCTGCAAATAAAAGCATTTCATATATATATCCAAAACTTGGCAATAATTAAAGTGCAAGTATTTTACAAGAATATTTCAATTTGACTCTCTCAAAATACAAAGACAAAAAAAATCGCCTCATTGTTTCAATCACATAATTATTATAATTTAACACTAAACTTATTCAAAAATTTAATCTAACCTGCCCACCCTTCACGATCCAAGCTCCTATATTGAATGGCCTCTGCCAAATGCTCTACATTTATCTGATCACTTCCAGATAAATCCGCTATCGTTCTGGCAACTTTTAAAATTCTATCATAGGCACGCGCTGACAACCCCAATCTTTCCATCGCCGTTTTCAGCAACTTTTTTCCTCCTTCATTGATCTGACATACTTCTTTTACCAGATGTGATGGCATCATGGCATTACAGTAAATATCCTTATGCTCCTCAAAACGTCTCACTTGCATTTCCCTTCCAGCAATCACCCTTTCTCGGATAGATGAACTATTTTCTGCCTTTCGCATAGAAGTCATCTCCTCAAACTTAACCGGAGTCACCTCCACATGCAGATCGATCCTATCTAATAATGGGCCACTGACTTTGTTCAGATATCGTTGCACTACTCCTGGCGCACATACACACTCTTTATCGGGATGATTATAATATCCACAGGGACATGGATTCATGCTGGCAATCAACATAAAATTTGCTGGATAGTCTACGGATATTTTTGCCCTGCTGATGGTTACCCTACGTTCTTCTAGCGGCTGTCGCATGACCTCAAGCACAGTCCTTTTAAACTCCGGCAATTCATCTAAAAAAAGGACCCCATTATGCGAAAGGGAGATTTCTCCCGGCTGGGGATTCCCCCCTCCCCCTACCAATGCCACATCACTGATGGTATGATGAGGAGCGCGAAAAGGCCTTTGTGCTATTAGAGTAGCCTCATTCCCCAGTTTTCCAGCAACGGAATGAATCTTGGTAGTCTCCAAAGCTTCCTGTAGGGTCAAAGGAGGCAAAATGGAAGGCAGTCTTTTTGCCAACATGGTTTTACCTGCACCCGGAGGCCCTATCATTACCACATTATGACCTCCAGCAGCAGCAATTTCCATGGCTCTTTTAATATTCTCCTGCCCCTGAACATCAGCAAAATCAAATTCATAGTCTTCCAAGCTATGGTAAAAGATATCCCTTGTATCCGTAACCAGTGGCTCAATCTCCAATTCCCCATCCAAAAATCCTATCGCCTCTTCTAAAGTCTCTACTCCGATCACGTCCAGGTTATTGACTATAGAGGCTTCCGAAGCATTCATTTTGGGCAAAATCACTCCCTTGAAACCTGACCTTCTTGCTTCTATAGCTATAGGCAATACGCCCTTGATAGGCCTTAGCTGACCATCTAGGGACAATTCCCCCATGATCACATATTGATCCAATTCAGGAAAGCTGACCTGCTCAGATGCTTTTAATATCCCCATGGCTATGGGAAGGTCATAAGCTGAGCCCTCTTTGCGGATATCTGCCGGGGCCAAATTGACAACTACCTTTTGCCGCGGCATCCTATAACCAAAATATTTCAGGGCTGATTCCACCCTTTGCTGGCTTTCCTTTACCGCACTGTCCGGTAGGCCTACCATATAAAAACTTGTTCCCTGACCTACATTTACTTCTATTGTAATCAGCTTGGCATCGACTCCGGACACCGTGCTTCCAAAAGTTTTAGCTACCATTTGATAATCTATTCTTGATAATAAAAAAGGAAATCTCGATAAGAGATTTCCTAATATACTAATTATTATACTAGTCTTTTACTTTCTACTATTTGATGTTTTGCCGTGGTTTGATCACCGAGGAATCCTTTTCATCCTCTGAAACATTCGTTCTCTCCTCACTCACCTTTGACTTTCTTCCCTGTTCAATATCATAAAGCTTGGCTTTCAAACTATTATTCTCACTCTCCATCTTCATGATCTTCTTATTGAGCCCCTTGGCATACATGCTCTGAAATAACCAAGCTAATAAATATATCACAAATCCGACCAGCATCCAGACTACCACCTTCCCAGCAGTAAGTTCCTCGATATTGAAACCATTCTTCACACTATCAAACGCCAAAAAGAAGACCAATGCAACTCCAAAAAATAGCGCAACTAAAAGCTGAAATATGCTTGTTATTTTTTTCATATGTTTAAAATTGGGTTTTGCTAACTAATATACTAAACTGACTGCATTGAGGAAAGCTTCTTGTATAATCCTTCCTTTTTCAACAAACCTTCATGCGTTCCCCGTTCCACTATCTCACCTTCCTGTATCACCAAAATCTCATCGGCATGCTGAATGGTACTCAACCTATGTGCAATCACCAAAGTGGTCCTGTGGCTCATCAGCTTGGTCAAGGCTTCCTGCACCAAGCGCTCTGACTCAGAATCCAAAGCTGAAGTAGCTTCATCCAATATCAGTATAGGCGGATTTTTCAAAACTGCCCTCGCGATACTCAAACGCTGCCTTTGCCCTCCTGACAATTTACTGCCGCGTTCTCCAATATTAGCATGATATCCACCTTCCAGTTTTTCTATAAATTCATGGGCATTGGCAATTTTGGCGGCTGCTATCACAGCCTCCTGTGAAACTTCCTCCATACCAAAGGCTATATTATTAAATATCGTATCATTAAACAATATGGATTCTTGGGTTACAATCCCTATTAAGCTTCTCAAGTCAGCAATTTTGTAATCCTTGACATCCACACCATCTAATTTCACGCTACCATTAAGAGGATCATAAAACCTAGGCAATAAATCGGCAATAGTAGATTTACCTCCTCCTGATGGCCCTACCAAGGCAATGGTTTTTCCCTTCTCCAAAGTAAAATGAACATCCTTTAACACCAACTCCTGCTCATACCCAAAACTGACATGCTCAAATTTCACCGCCTGCTTAAATTCGCTAAGAGGCTTGGGAGATCCTGGATCTTGAATTTCTGAAGGAGTGTCTATCACCTTGAAAATTCTTTCTGCTGATGCTAAACCTCTTTGAATGGTACTCATGGCTCTGGAAATTTCCTTTGCAGGATTAAGTACCTGAGTAAATAAAATAATATAAGCCAAAAATTCGCTCGCACTTAAATCAGAACTGTTATTTAAAACCAAACTCCCCCCGTACAATAGAATACCAGCCACAACAAAAACGCCCAAAAACTGGGACATGGGGGATGCCATCTCATTTCTACGGGCCATGGAAACATTGATAGCAGAATACCTACCGGTTTCTTCATCAAACTTATCATAGACATAGGCCCTAGCGCCAAAAGCCTTCACTACACGCATACCGCCAATTGTCTCATCCAAAATATTTACAATCCTCCCCAATGACTCTTGACTTTCAATTGCCTTCTTTTTAAGTCGCTTGGTGATACCTCCAATCAATGCCCCTGAGATTGGAATAATCAAAATCGTAAAAACTGTCAGCTTTACCGACATAAAAAACAAGGCCCCAAAGTATAATATAATGGTAACAGGTTCCCTAAAAACAACCCTCAGAGATTGAACCACACTATTTTCGACCTCTTGAATATCATTGGTCATTTTGGACATCAGATCTCCTTTCCGCTCATTGGAAAAATAACCGATATGCATGCCGCTGACTTGATCAAAGACATTCATCCGCATCTTTTTGATCACATCAGCACGTACTTTGGCCAGAACCACTCCTGACAAATAAGTAAATAGATTGGAGAGAAATACTGAAACCACAATAATGATACAGACATAAACCAAGGTCCCAAATTTTCCATGCATCTCTGCTACTTGAATAAAATAGTGGTTAAACAAGTGCATAAAATATTCTATGGTAAAGGAAAAATTGGGCAGTTTCGCATATTTTTCTAACTCCTCCGGGTTCACCTGCTCAAAAATCACGTCAAATAAAGGCTTCAACAATGTAAAGTTTAGCAAACCAAAAATGATTGCTAGGAATGCATATACTATATAAAAAGGAAAATATTGTCTGTATGGCTTGGCATAAGCCAGAATTCTTAAATAGGTCTTCATGTACTTCGGAAAAAACCTCCTCTGTTATTTAATAATTAAAATCTTCTCTGGCAATATTCAGTCTTAATGATAGCTGCGAATACTGACTTACTTCAGGACTATCCAAATTTTGGGCAGTACGCTTGCGATAGCTATGCCCAGCATCCAAAAACAAATTATGACGCAGCATATATGAGGCGCGTAGATTGCCAATGATCATCCTGTTTTCTACCCCCTGCCCAATGGTGTGCCCATATAACCCCAAACCATCAGTTCCTTCCAACCTGTTCTTCAACAAATCACCACCCATATTGGTTTCTTCATCTGGATCCCCACCATAATAATGATAAACTCCTGTAAAATTAAAGGATAATTTTGGAAGCGGCTGGTACCTAATAATACCAATCATCTCCCTAAAATTGGCTCCCCGGGGATGGGTAAGAGGTGTACGGTAATTAGTATAGGCCTGGTATTCTTCCTTTTCCTGATAGGTATATGGCCTTGCCTGATTATACTCCAACTGCAGATCCAAATTCGAGACATTGAACACATTGATATACTTATATCCTACCTGTAGACCATGTTTATTTCTACTCGAGTTTTTTCCATCCTGTCCAAAAAATTCTCCAAAGACAAATTCATCCAAAGCAAATTGTCCATAAAACTGCATGGAATTGGCCACATTCCATTTAAAATCCGTCCCTAGCATCACCTTATCAGGCGTTCCCAACTGATGCTCTACCCATCTGTAAAAGATAATTGGGTTAAAATAAGTCCAATCAGCTTTATTGGCCATTACAGATTCAAAAACGCCGATATTGAATTTTTTGCCCAAGTTCAAGCCCAATCGATGCAGACTAAAAAACTTCTTAGGATATCGGCCGTCTGTTGGCCTTCCTATTCCATCTAAAAAAACATCTGCATTTAACTGGGCCCAAGTATTGGTAAACTGCAGTTTCCAAACCCTTGTGTTTAGCTTAAAAAACATATAAGGATTGGAAAAATCTGAAAGCACCATTGACCGGTATCCCTCTCCGATAAAATTCCTATCGTGCCCCATCTGGGCAGAAATATGCTTGCTTACCTGAACAGTCACATAGCCTCTTGCCGAAAAGTAACTGTACCCATTATCCCCATAGGTTTTCCAAAACCCTTCACCCGGCACTGCTCCATTATGCTTGGCATAGGCATCTATCCAAGAAGGAAAAATTACTTCATTGGTACTTAGATAAGTATAAAAACCTACCTTCCTGTCCACACTTCCCCTAATCGCAATGCCTCTAGAGTTCTTGAAATTCATGAAATCCTGTTCTGCATCCATGCCACCCCGGAAATACAAAACTGGATTGACATGCACATCTACCACCTTATCTCTGTGGAAATAGAAATCCGAGGGCTTTTTATATATGGTTTTCCATAATGGCTTCTTAGAAAAATCCGTTTCCTCTTCCACAAATTCCCAATTATCGTTTTTTAGGAAATTGATATTAAATGCATCCACCTTAGACATATACTGCTCATCGATGGTTTCCAAAAAGTCTGCCACATCATCCCTTCTATAAGGCTTATACCCCGTATGGAAGGATGAATTAAAATTTCCGCCCAAAATTTCGTAACGATCTATTAAATGATAATAATCCCTATCGAAATCAATATATGCACTTTGGGCAAAACAAAAGGTAGACAGGAAAAGGCTTGCTGTCAGGGAAAGTAAAAATCTTTTCATGGGCAACTATTTACGCAATTCGTCAATTCAACTACAAAAATTAAAACATTATTAGATGAAAACGAGGTTTTTCTAATAAAAAAGCCTTTCACACGGCCCAATTAAAATCACCATCAATCCTAAAACTTTCAAATTATATTCGTCCAATAGGGCTAATCCGGTATTTTTTTCACAATTTTGCACTGGATTAGATGGCTGAACCCCTTCTAGTTAAATAATTCATTGATAAACATTTGGAGGCTTTTACAAAAAAGGATAACTTTGTGCCTCCATTTGAAAAAGCGACATTTAATATAAATAGGGATTACCATGAAAAAAGACATTCATCCAAACTACAGAGAGGTTGTTTTTTATGACACTTCCAGTGAATATAAATTCATTACCAAGTCTACTATCGAAACTAACGAGACGATCACTTGGGAAGATGGAAATGAGTATCCAGTTTACAAAATAGAAGTAAGCTCAAACTCTCACCCATTCTACACTGGTAAGAAGATGCTATTGGACACTGCGGGTCGAGTAGAGAAATTCAACAGAAGATACAAGAAGAAGTAATTCATTACTTTTCTGTAAAAAAGCGTTTTAAAAGTCTCTTGGAAATTGTATTCCAAGAGACTTTTCTATTTTTGTACCATGGAGGCAATCACATTATTTGATGACCCTACTTATAGGGGTTCACTATTACCTTTTACTTTTACGCGCCCTGTCGCTGAGATCAGAGTGGGCATATTAAAAATCAGTGAAAAGTGGGAGAAACACTTTAATACCAAAGCTGGTTTTTTCACGCAGGATTATTTAAAAAGCAAATTCCCCCAGTTGGAAGATGCCAAACTATTTATCAATGGCGGGCTTTGTCCAGACCATGATTTGACTAGTACCATCAAATCCCTAAAGGAAGGCCAAGCCTTATATAAGGACAATATCCTTTTGGCAGCCATAGTCGAAAAACCTGCTGATTTCTCAATAGATGAAATAAAGGAGAATCATGAAGCAGTAGAACATCTGGGCGAGATCACCCTTATTCATCGGACTTGGCATATCTTTCAGCACAATGGTCAGGAACTTCGAAAAGACTATGCGATGATCACCGCCAACCGTAATTCTATCGGCATACAAGATCCCCATACACGTGTTTACAATCCGGAAATGATCTTTGTAGAAGAAGGAGCCCAAATCCGTGCAGCCATCCTTAATGCCGAAGATGGACCAATATATATTGGCAAAAATACCCAGGTACAGGAAGGCGCCATGATCAGAGGCCCCTTTGCGCTTTGTGAAGGTGCAGTGGTCAATATGGGAGGCAAAATGAGGGGAGACAATACCATCGGACCATATTCCAAAGTAGGCGGAGAAGTTTCCAATACGGTCATCTTTGGCTACAGTAATAAAGGTCATGATGGGTTTATTGGTAATTCCGTCATAGGAGAGTGGTGTAATTTTGGTGCCGACACCAATATTTCTAACCTTAAAAACAATTATGCTCCAGTCAAAATTTGGGATTATACCAAAGGTGGATTTGCCAATTCAGGCCTTCAGTTTTGTGGATTAATGATGGGGGATCATTCCAAATGTGGCATCAACACCATGTTCAATACCGGAACTGTAGTAGGCGTAGGAGCAAATGTTTTCGGTTCAGGATTCCCTAGAAATTTCGTCCCCTCATTTGCTTGGGGCGGCGCAGCAGGGTTTTCCACTTTCCAATTCAGAAAGTTTGAGGAAACTGCGAGTAAAGTAATCGAAAGGAGAGGTTTCAGCTTTGATGACACCGAAAAATCTTTGCTTCAGAATATATTTGACATGACCAAGGCTTATCGAATTTGGGATAAGAAGGTATAAGCGAAAAGAATAAACATGCTATTTTCATCCATTCCAGGCTTACAGGAAACCAAAGACAAGCTCATCAAGGCCATCAAAAATAACCATTTGGCCCATGCGCTATTATTTCATGGTCCTGAAGGTTCCGCCAACCTAAAAATGGCTTTGGCTTTGGCTACTTATGTCAACTGTGAAAATCCCGGTGAACAAGATGCCTGCGGAGAATGCAGCGCTTGCCAAAAAATGGCAAAACTAGTGCATCCAGACCTGAGTTTCACTTTCCCAGTCCCTGGAAGCCTTATCAAGGAAGACGATGATGGAAACGGCAAAAAAGTAGATATTTTAGCTCCTTGGAGGGAATTTGTAATTCAAAGACCCTATGGCAATCTTCAGGACTGGATATACCATAATGGATTTGAGAAAAAGCAGCTGAACATTTCAAAGGCTGCAGCAAAGCAAATCATCAAAACTATCTCCCTCAAATCATTTGAGGGAGGATATAAGGTCATTTTGGTTTGGATTCCAGAATTGATGCACACAGCATCTGCCAATGCACTCTTGAAGGTCTTAGAAGAGCCGCCAGAAAAGACCCTGTTCTTAATGGTGGCCCACCAACCAGAGCAATTGCTTACTACAATTCTTTCCAGAACCCAAAAAGTATTAGTAAGAGCATTTACAGATGAAGAGATCAAAGAACACTTGATCACTGAAGGTTTATGTTCTAAGGAAGCGGGCATGCAGATCGCACCTTTGGCAAATGGCAATATGCGGGAAGCCTATAGATTGGCAGATCAGGTAGTCGATGAAAACACGGCCAAATTCCGAGATTGGATGCGGCTTTGCTTTACCCTTGACATCAACAATATCCTTTCATGGTCTGATAATTTCCAGACCTTGGACAAAGAGGGACAAAAAGCCCTTTTCCTTACGGGGCTAAACATATTAAGAGAAAGCTTGTTGAAGAGAAGCCAGCTAGAGGATCTCATGAGAACAGCTCCAAACGACAGGGAATTTATTGAAAATTTCAGCCTTAAAGCTCTTACGGAAAACAAAATTCTTAGCATATATCAATTGCTGAATACCGCACATTACCACTTGGAAAGAAACGCAAATGCTAAAATCCTTTTTGCTGATCTCTCCTTTAGCATGGCCAAAGTCCTAAGAAAAAAGGAAACAGAATGAAAAAGTTCATCATCGGCAGAAGAGAAAAAATCAGTCTCCCGGAATGGGGGCTTGACATGATTTCCTCCAAAGTGGACACTGGAGCATATACCAATGCCATCCATTGTGAATGGATGGAAGAAAAGGAAATCAATGGAAAAATGGTACTGGAGTTCAAACTCCTGTCACCAAATCACCGCCTCTATAATGATAAGCTTATACGAACAGAAAAATACAGTCAGAAAAAAGTAAAAAACTCCTTTGGCGGTGCAGAGTTAAGATACAAGGTCGCCACCAAAGTGGTCATGTTCAATCAGGAATTTGAAACAGAATTCACCTTATCAGACCGGTCTAAAATGCGTAACGCCATTCTGTTGGGCCGAAAAATGCTAAAAGGAAGGTTCATTGTAGACGTAGATGAAACCAACCTATCCAAGAAACACAAAGCTTCACAGTCATGAGAATAGCCGTACTTTCACGTAACCCAAACCTTTATTCAACAAGAAGGCTAAAAGAAGCCATAGAAGATGCCGGACATGAGGCATTGATCATAGATCACTCACTCTGCGATCTGGTCATCGAACAGGAAGGTCCTTCTATTTTTTATAAAGGAGAAAAACTAAAAGACATTCAGGCCATCATCCCAAGGATAGGTGCATCTGTAACCTTTTATGGCACAGCAGTAGTCCGACAGTTTGAACTGATGGGAGCCTTCTCAGCAGTAGAGTCCCAGGCAATTGTACGAAGCCGGGACAAGTTGAGAAGCTTACAGATACTCTCCAGAGAAGGTTTGGGCATGCCCAAAACGGCCTTTACCAATTTTTCCAAAGGGGGTGAAAAGCAATTGATCGATCAAGTGGGCGGAGCGCCATTGATTATCAAGCTTTTAGAAGGCACCCAGGGACTAGGTGTCGTGTTAGCAGAAACCAAAAAGGCCGGTCAATCCGTAATTGAAGCATTCCATGGTCTTAAGGCCCGAATCATCGTCCAAGAGTTTATCAAAGAAGCTAAAGGTGCAGACATCAGGGCTTTTGTGGTCAATGGCAAAGTAGTAGGTGCCATGAAAAGACAGGGGGAAGAAGGTGAATTCCGATCCAATCTTCACCGAGGTGGGCAAGCGACCGTGATCAAGCTTTCTTCAGCAGAAAGAAAGGCGGCCCTAGCAGCTGCCAAAGCTTTGGGATTAGCTGTTGCCGGAGTAGACATGCTTCAGTCTACCAGAGGACCACTGATCCTAGAAGTAAACAGTTCCCCTGGACTGGAAGGCATAGAAAAAGCCACCGGAATAAACATTGCAGGAAAAATCGTGGAATATATCGAAGCTTCCGCAAATAAAAAAACTAGTAAACGCCAAATCAAACAATAATGCAGCCTATCAAAATAGGAACCAGAGGCAGTAAACTCGCACTGTTTCAAGCTTATCATATTGCAGACCTTCTGAAAGCCCAAGGCCTTCAAGCAGAGATCGTCACTATCGAAACCAAGGGGGACAAAATATTGGATGTCTCTATTTCAAAAATTGGTAGCAAAGGAGTCTTTACAGAAGAACTGGAAGACCAATTGGCTTCCGGAGAGGTGGACATTGCTGTTCACAGTGCCAAGGACATGCCCTCTAGCTTACCAGAAGGATTTGAGCTTATTTCCTTTACTGAACGGGAAAAGGTCAATGATATCATATTGAGCCATAAAGGAGATATTGATTATACCAATCCCAACAAGCCTTTACTTTTAGGCACCTCTTCTACCCGAAGAGTCGCCACCTTAAAACACTTCTACCCCCATATCAAGACAGTAGAGGTCAGAGGAAACCTGCAGACCAGAATCAAAAAAATGGAATCGGGGGTTTGTGACGCACTGCTCTTGGCTTATGCTGGAGCCCATAGAATGGGCTACGATGAATTGATCAGGCATGAACTTTCCTTAGAAGAATTTACTCCGGCCGTTGGGCAGGGAAGTATCGCCGTGGAAGCCTATGAAAAACTGGACAGTGAACTTAAGCAATTAATAATCAAAGCTACCCACGATGAAGAAACAGGCTACCGCCTAAGGGCCGAGCGCAGTTACCTTAAGATACTTGAAGGAGGATGCAGTATTCCTGTATTCTGCTTAGCCGAATTTGAGAATGGAGTATTGAAGCTCAATGGAGGCATCATAAGCCTAGATGGACAGGAAAGAATCCAGCATGATATCACCGGCCCTGCAGAACAAGCAGAGGACCTGGGCAAGGAACTAGCCGAAAAAGTCCTCCAATCCGGAGGCGATAGAATATTGGCTGAAATAAAAAATACGCTTAATAAATAAATCATGAAATTAAGATGGCTTTGGATAGCTTGTTGGCTACCCCTATTAATCTCTTGTTCATCCAATAAGGATTCATTGATCAAGATACACACCAAACATGGTGATATCTTCGCGATTCTATACGACCAAACACCTGAGCACAAAGAGAACTTCATCAAATTGGCAGAAGCCGGCAGATTTGACTCTACCCAATTCCACCGCATCATAGACAATTTCATGATTCAAGCTGGAGACGTATTCTCTAAAGAAGGACTACCTGAAGAGGAGTGGTACACCATCCCTGCTGAATTCAATGAAGCCCTTATTCACGAAAAAGGAGCCATTGCAGCCGCCAGGCAGGGAGACAATATCAACCCTGAAAAAAGGTCCAGTGGCTGCCAATTTTATATAGTGGAAGGCAAAGTCTATACGGAAAAGGAATTGACCACTGATATGAGACGTTTGCAAAAACAATTCATGAAGTATATCAGCCTTGAAAGCAATAAAGAGCTGGCCAAACACTATGCTGAGCTATATTCTTTTGGTGATTTTTCTGCCATGAATGACCTAATGCTTGCCAAAAAAGAAATCATGGAAGACTTCTATGATATTAATTTGGATAAAAAGTTAAGCCCAAAACAAATTGAGACCTATACGAGTATCGGCGGAACCCCACACTTGGATGAAGGTGGGTATACCGTATTTGGAAAGGTCATCAAGGGCTTGGATGTCGTGGATAAAATTTCTGCAGAAAAAACCAATCAGATGGACCAAGCAGTGAATCCTGTTTACATCACCGTAGAGGTGGAAGAAATGAGCAAAAAGAAAATCACGAAAGAATACGGTTTTGAATACTAAACATAATCATCAAGAGACCATTTTAGTCACTGGTGCTAATGGTCTTTTAGGCCAAAAACTGATCCAAAGACTCCTCGAAAAAGGCACTTTCAAAATAGTAGCCACAGGAAGAGGGGCTTGTCGACTACCCAAGGATTGGCAGGGCTTTGATTATGAGCCCATGGACATTACAGATCCGGCAGCTATAGAAAAAGTCTTTGCTGCCCATAAGCCGGAAATTATTATCCACGGTGCAGCCATGACCAATGTAGACCAGTGTGAAACAGAAAAAGATGCCTGCTATGCGCAAAATGTTAGTGCGGTAAAAAACATCATCGCAGCATCTGAGAAAATCGGAGCTTATCTGCTCCATGTTTCGACTGACTTTATTTTTGATGGAGAAGCAGGCCCATACACAGAAGAGGCCAAGGCCAATCCTATCAATTATTATGGCGAAACTAAATTAGAAGCAGAAAAACTCATCCTTGCCTCCAAATTGAAATGGGGAATTGCACGCACAGTCTTGGTTTACGGCATTTCCCATGATATGAGCAGGTCCAATATTGTGCTTTGGGTAAAAAACTCCATTGAACAAGGAAAAGATCTACAAATTGTTGACGACCAACTTCGCACACCTACTTTGGCCGAAGACCTCGCTGAAGGCTGTCTACTCATGGCAGAACAAAAAGCCACTGGCATTTTCAATATTTCAGGAGAGGAGTTACTGACTCCTTATGAAATGGCCATGCAGACTGCCGACTTCTTTAAACTGGACAAATCCAAGATCAACAAAGCAGACTCAAATACATTCCAGCAGAAGGCAAAAAGACCCCTTAAAACTGGATTTATTATCAAAAAAGCAAAAGAACAGCTTAATTATGAACCAAAAAGTTTTATGAATGGAATTGCTATTCTAGCAAAACAACTTAATTTAGCCGATTGATAAATTCAATTAATATTAAAAACAATCCAATTTTATCCCAAATAATCATGAATTGCATCCTTTTTATATACAGCACACATGGCTATAGGGATGGTATTCTTAAAACGAGTACCTCCTATTCATAATCCGGACCTCAAATTCCGGTGAGGGGGAAAATCAGTATTTAAGGGAGATTGGATTGGGAAGTGTAAACTAAAATAGAATTTATTCAAATGTTTATAAGACTCAAATATACAAATCAAACTTAAACACATTATGTATAGAAAACTTCTATCCTTCTTAATTTTTCTACTACCTATTACCCTATACGCACAGGAAACCTCACCTACGGAAGACTTAAGTTTTGGACAAAAAATAGACCGATCTTTCCAACCAATAGCTGATGCTTGGGAAAGCCTCGTCCTTTACCCTATCGCAATAGGAGACTATAATATTCCAATTGTTTTGATTTTATTGGTATGCGGCGCCACATTTTTCACCATTTATTTTGCCGTTCCTGGAATAACCAAAATGCCTTTGGCTATCAATACCGTGAAAGGTAAATATGATGATATGGAGAAAAACTATAAGGACCCTGAAACCGGGGAAATTATGGTGGATGATTCCCAAGGAGGAGAAGTAAGTCACTTCCAAGCGCTCGCCACAGCAGTATCAGGAACGGTTGGACTTGGTAATATTGCTGGGGTTGCTGTCGCCATTGCCATTGGTGGCCCAGGCGCCACTTTCTGGATGATCGTCTGTGGTATCCTAGGAATGAGTACCAAATTCGTTGAATGTACCCTTGGTGTAAAATACAGGGATGTAGACAAGGATGGAGTTGTTTATGGAGGACCAATGTACTATTTGTCCCGTGGATTGGGCCATGACCTTAAAAAAGGACGCTTAGGACAATTTCTGGGAGGACTATTTGCAGTGCTTTGTGTGGGAGCTTCTTTTGGGGGAGGAAACGCATTCCAGTCCAATCAGGCCGCCTCTCAACTTTCCAACCTCCTAGGCATCAACTTCCAAACCAACGGTTTTTGGATTGGTATTGTCCTTGCCATATTGGTAGCAGTAGTCATCATTGGCGGAATCAAAAGAATCGCTACAATTACTGAGAAAATCGTTCCTTTCATGGCCGGTGTTTATGTATTGGCATCGCTAATCATTTTAGGAGCACACTACGACTATATTGACGACGCTTTTGGATTGATCATCGAAGGAGCTTTCAGCCCAATGGCCGGTCTAGGTGGTATGGTAGGTGTACTTATAGTAGGTTTCCAAAGAGCCGCCTTCTCCAATGAAGCTGGTGCTGGGTCTGCGGCCATTGCCCACTCTGCAGTAAAAACCAAATTCCCTGCCAGTGAGGGTGTGGTAGCCCTTTTGGAACCATTGATCGACACCGTGATTGTTTGTACCATGACTGCTCTGGTAATCATCTTTTTCAATATCGACGGTGGTCTGGGCAATGTAGAAAGCATCTTTAATTATGGTGGTGACGGAAGCGGAAACGTAATTCTTAAAGACGGAGGTGCATCTGTCGGTGGTGTTGAATTGACTACCATGGCTTATGACACGGTGATTCCTCACTTCTCCTATGTGTTGACCGTAGCCATCATTATGTTTGCTTTCTCCACGATGATCTCTTGGTCTTATTACGGACTTCAATCCTGGAAATTCCTTTTTGGAAGAAGCAAAGCTGCTGACCTTAGCTATAAAATCATATTCTTGGCCTTTATCGTAATCGGAGCATCTACCACCTTGAACGCTGTGGTAAAATTCTCTGATGCCATGATCCTAGCCCTTGTATTTCCAAATATGATCGGCTTATTCTTCTTATTCCCTAAAGTAAAAGTGGAACTAAAAAAATATACCGACGCAATCAAAAAAATGTAACAATATCTTCGCTAAACTTCCAGTACCTAGCTCTGGCAAGATATTTGAAGTTTAGCAGATCACACATTTTAGATTTCAACGGATAAAGATTAAGTGATGAAAAAATTATTGGCTCTTTTTGCATTTTCTTTCTTTGGATTATGTACCCAGCTCACAGCCCAGGACTTTTCCATAGGACCGAAACTCGGGGTATCCCAAGGGAATATTAGCGTTAGTAATGGCGAGTACGAAAGCGGTAGCAGCAAGTTGGGTTACCATATTGGTGCCTTTGTAAGAATGGGAGGCAATGCCCTTTACCTACAACCTGAAGTGTTATATGTAAACACTGGCGGTGAAATCACCAAGACGAACGGAGCAGACGAACAAAAGTTTGAAGCTAGTTTCAACAGGTTGGATATTCCAGTCATGCTAGGTTTTAAACTAGGGAATATATTTAGGATACAAGGTGGACCAGTTGGCAGCTTTTTGCTTAACTCTAAGTTTTCTGAAGAACTCCAATCTGACCCTATGCCAGACTATAAAAAATCCACATTAGGCTATCAAGCCGGCATCGGATTGGATATAGCCAATATGATCATCGATTTGAAGTATGAAGGCTCCCTCAGCAAGCAGGCGGAAAGCATTGCAGGTTTGGAAACAGACCAAAGGCAAAACCAGCTAATCTTATCACTTGGTCTAAGATTATTCTAATAAAAAAAGAGCGATGAGTAAATTTCATCGCTCTTTTTTATTTCAATTGATCCCAGCTTTCCCGGGGTTTGTCTTTTAACTTTTTATAAGCAGAGGGAGTCATTCCCACCACTTTTTTAAACTGGCTAGACAAGTGCTGCACACTACTATAGCCAAGTCGCCATGCTATTTCGCTCAATTGCAACTCCTGATAACATAATAGCTCCTTGGTCTTTTCTATCTTCAAATGAATAAAATACTTTTCAATGGTTATACCCATTGTGGTACTGAACAAGTGACTCAAACCACTGTAATCTTCTGGTATAATGGTATGGATATAATCTGAAAGATTCAAATCCGTACTCAGTTCTTCTTGCTGCATTATGGCATGCAAAGCGTTCTTAATGCGCTCAACAGTCTGTATTTGCTTTTCCCGCAATAACTCAAAACCCATTTCCTGTAATGCTTTTTCAAGATTTTTTTCAGTTTCTTTAGCTAAGGAAACGGGGACACTTACCTTACCCAGCTCGACCTTATCCACTGCTATACCCTGGTCTTCAAAAATCTTTTCCACTGCCATGATACAGCGGGGACAAACCATATTTTTTATTAAAATTTCCGACATACTCTTTAAACTGATTTGCTCAATTAGAAGTTCTGAAAATTTGTTTTCACTGCACAAAACTCTTTTTCTTTAGCTTAATCTAATGCTTTGTTTTCAGTATAACTTACTGTAATTTGCTTTGAATTAGTTGCAAAACACCATGAATAATCCCGATTCCCTGATGTTTTTTGATCGTAAACACCTGAGTGAGGAAGCTTTAATAACTTTTTATCAGGCCCTATTAGTACCAAGAAAGATCGAGGAAAAAATGTTGGTACTTTTACGTCAGGGAAAGATCAGCAAATGGTTTAGCGGCTGGGGGCAAGAGGCTATTTCAACTGCCGCTGTAATGGCCATGGAATCAGATGAATTCCTGCTTCCTATGCACAGAAATTTGGGGGTTTTCACAGGCAGGGGTATTCCATTAGATCGACTCTTTGCCCAGTTCCAAGGAAAATCCAATGGCTACACCAAAGGCAGAGACCGCTCTTTCCACTTTGGCTCATTAGAGCATCATATTGTAGGGATGATCTCACATTTGGGGCCCCAAATGGCTTTGGCCGATGGCATAGCACTGTCCCATAAACTTAAAAAAGAAAATAAAGCCACCTTAGTGTTCACCGGTGATGGCGCCAGCTCTGAAGGAGACTTCCACGAAGCCCTGAATATTGCTGCGGTATGGCAATTACCAGTAATTTTTTTGATCGAAAATAACGGATACGGCCTTTCTACTCCAAGCCATGAACAGTTCCGGTGCGAACAATTTATCGATAAAGGCCCCGGTTACGGTATGGAGGCAGTTAAAGTGGATGGAAACAATATCCTAGCACTTTACCATTGCCTTAATGAAATCGCAAATGACATAAGAGAAAACCCGAGGCCCTTTATAGTTGAAGCCTGTACTTACAGAATGCGTGGACATGAAGAAGCTTCCGGAACAAAATATGTCCCAAAGGATTATTTCGAAGAAGGTGCTAAAAAAGATCCAATCAAGAACTTTGAGAAATTTCTAATTACTGAAGGTATTCTGGACGAAAAATTAAAAAAATCCATCAACCAAGAAATCCAGGATAAGATCGATAAAGGACTTGACAAAGCTTTTTCCAGCTCAGCTCCAAAGGCAAATTCTATCGATGAATTGGCCGATGTATATGCTCCTCACGCAGCTCAAGTGGCGCAGGCTACATCTAGTAAAAAGAGTGAAAAAAGGCTGGTTGATGCCATACATGACAGCTTGGAATTAAGTATGCAACGCCAACCTGAATTAATCTTAATGGGACAGGACATTGCTACTTATGGAGGCGTCTTCAAGGTAACAGATGGTTTTTTAGAAAAATTTGGTCCAGAAAGGGTGCGTAACACGCCTCTCTGTGAAAGCGCCATCATCGGGACTGCCCTAGGATTATCCATAGCAGGCTATAAATCAGTAGTAGAAATGCAATTTGCGGACTTTGTCAGCTGTGGCTTTAACCAAATCGTCAATAACCTGGCAAAACTTCACTACCGCTGGGGACAACATGCTGATGTAGTCATTCGCCTACCAACAGGCGCTGGAGTGGGGGCAGGACCTTTTCACTCCCAATCCAATGAAGCCTGGTTTTTCCATACCCCTGGACTCAAAATCATTTATCCTTCCTCTCCTTATCAAGCAAAAGGCTTACTGGCCGCAGCTATTGAAGACCCTAACCCCTGCTTATTCTTTGAGCACAAAGGGCTTTACAGATCTATAAGTGAAGAAATTCCTGATGATTACTATCATCTAGCAATAGGCAAGGCCCATTTGGTCAGGGAAGGAGAACAACTTAGCATCATCACCTATGGAGCGGGGGTTCACTGGGCCAAAGAAGCCCTTCAAGAAACCGGGATAGATGCAGATATCCTAGATCTATGCACCCTGCTGCCATGGGACAAAAAAGCGGTTGCAGAAACGGTCAGAAAAACCAATAAGGTCATCATTCTTCATGAGGATTGTTTAACAGGAGGAATAGGTGCTGAAATCGCTGCTTGGATAAGCGAACATTGCTTTGAACTCTTAGATGCGCCGGTAATGCGTGAAGCCAGCCTGGATACTCCCGTTCCCTTTGCTGCTAGCTTAGAAGAGAACTTTCTACCTCAGGACAGATTTAGAAAAAAACTGAAACAACTACTTGAATACTAAAAAAGGCTGTCCTTAACAGACAGCCTCAAGCCCAAACCTATGCTAATTGGTGGGATTAGAAATAAATATATTTCTTTCTCCCTTGGGCATCCTTGATTCTCATATATAAGCCTTCAACTTCTCTATTGGTAACCCTGTAATCCCTCTCAAATCCATCTTTCACCTTCACTTTATCGCTGGCTATTACATGGTCACTTTCATCAAGAATATCTACCTGGGTTCCCGCCTTTTCAATCCCCAATACCGTTAAGTTAATGGTATGATTATCCACTACTTTTCCAAATGCTACTATGGGCATTTCAAAAACCTTTTTCTTTTCTTCTGTTTCTACATTATAGATGGCAACTTCATCTTTGGTTTTGATTTTCACTGAATAATTTCCTTCAGGCAAATCAGTCAAATCATAGGGAATGTTCATTGCAGTCTTGGCATTGTACTTATTATGCGCTAAGATCTTATTCTGATCATCCAAAATGGAAATGGTTACTTTACCGACTGGTTCCTTAAAACTAATTTTGACTTTTTCGTCATTCGCTTCAACACTTGTCACTGCCATTAGGCCTTCTTTAGCTACAGGATCTGGATCAACAGAAGCTTGTGCGATAAAAATCAATCCTAATACAAATACGGAGGTTAATAATGCTTTCATGATGGTGTATATTAATTAATTGAATGTTTTTATTGTGTTTGTACCTCCACTATTGCCAATTATGTACCATACCAAAATCACCATCTATTATTTGGTTGTTTTTAGTTTTTCAAAATGAAACAATCATTAAAAAACACCAATATTTACTCCTTTGGCATAGCTCCCTTCTGGAAAAAACTGTATCAGACCGATATAGCTGTCCGCTAATATGATCGTTTACGATACAGTTTTTGACTTTTTTATGCGAATGATCTGCCTTTGAAATATTGCTTTACCATGACAGAAAAAAATTATTTTTTTATTTCTCGTTGGTAAAAAAATAAAGACATAAAAATTTAAATACTCAAAATTGTTCTATTTCGGACAATTAACTGTACTATTCCGTCACAATTTCCAAAAACATTTACCGCATTTACTCTCCAAAACACTGGCCATTGAGACCTAACAATCTGCTCCACCAAGCAAGATTTTTCCAAAAGTATTTTCAACTATCGCTAGTCATTAAAACCTAAATCCCCGAACCAATAACTAAAACAGTATTTATGGCATAGACATTGGCTAAACCGAATAGAACTAAACCAACTATATATTATGAAAAAGAATACTTTAATCATGAGCCTTTTAGCTCTGGGATGCTTGGGATTTCTAACCTCTTGTAATAATGAAGATGCCGAAGAACCCCCCAAAGCCAATATCACAGTAAAAGCAAGGGCAGTGACAGAAAGCGACACAGAAGAAAATAATGGGCTTATCTCTGGGGCAAGCATTACCAGTGCAGATTTTGTCTTTGGCAATATTTCTATTACCGGCAACTCTAGCAGTTCAGGCAATATGCAGTTACCTCTAGAACAAGGAATGAATTTCAGTCTCAATCTCATACAAAGCGCACTGCCACAAAGCGAAACACTTGGCAGTATAACTTTAGATGCGGGGAGCTATACTGGCATCTCTTTCCAATTCCAGCAAGACGACACATTGATTGAGAGTGATGCCATGTTTGAAAAAAGCTTGAATATCCAGGGAAATGTAAATGGCCAGCTATTGAACATCTACACGGACACAGAAGAAATACTTATGGCTGCCGCAGATGGTGGAAGCTTGGAACTGGAGGGCAATCAAGACATTTACCTTAACTTCGACCTCAATAGATTATTTGACAATATAGATCTCAGCCTAGCCACAGACGGAAACAGCAATGGCACGATAGAAATTGAGCCTAATAACCTAGACGGAAACAGGAATATTTACCTAACCATGATGGGCAACCTAGAAAAAGCCCTTTATATCTCTAAAAATTAAACCAAGGTGATAAAAACTTGGCAACAAAATGCATAAAAAAAGGCGCTTTGAGTTTTCAAAGCGCCTTTCTTAATTGAATCTTCTTGTTTATAGGGCAGAGAAATATTTCCCCTGTCCATTTTCATTGCTTACTTCAAATACCAAGTTGTCAACAGAAGTTACTTTTTCAAACTTAAAGACCTTTCCGAATTTGTTACCATCATAGGTAGATTCAAAGATCATGTTTCCGTTATCAAAAATCCTTACAGTCTTTTTTGCTTCATCATTTGATTTCACCAAAACAGCAACATTATCGTCTCCCAATACTTTTACTTTGGTAAAATAATCAACTTTTGCCTCTTCAACGCCCACAAACACATCCTTGTTTTGTAGCGTTCCTTGCTCAGGAGTAAATACTTCAATTTTATAATCACCATCAGCCAGAGCAGTCAAATCATACTTTTTAGCAAAGAATTTGTTGCTTGAGATGATGTCCTTATAAACTATGGAACTGTTTTCATCTTTGATTCTAACCAAAACTTTACTGTTTGGTACAGCAAGGAATTTTACCTCTACTTTTTTGTCAGCAATTTTTTCGATTTTGACAACTTTGTCGTCTAAGTCGGATTTAGCAAATGTACTTACTGAAACACATAACGCTAAAAGGGATGCAATAATTAATCTCATGATTTTAGAAATTTTATTTGATGCTTTATTTTTTCTTAAATTTTCTAACTCAGCCACCTTGGGACTGAGCTAATACTAGAGGCTAACTATTCTGGGTAGGATTGTTATGATCGCTGATCACATTACAAAGGTACAAATCAATAATATTATTGCAAAATATTCAATCAAAACAATACAGTTTTAACGATTTAATAATAATTAAGCCGAAAAATTAATTATACAACATTCATTAAAAAAACAAGATGGAGAATAGAAAAATCGAATCAATCAAAATTTTCATCTATTTTTAACAAAAAATACAGAATTATATTTATTTATAAAATATCATAATTAATATTATCACAATATTAATTGGATAAACACCGAAAACGGTTGCGGTAATTTCCTCTTACTACAAAACCAATTGGCCTACTATAAATCCAAGTCTAATCTCAATTCCCCTAAACGCCTTAACACCTGTCCAGATCACTATCAATGGGACATGAACTAAACCATGAAGACATAAAGAAATAATAGCATGCGACTTTCTTCACACCCCAAATCCAAACCCAACTCTTAATCCCTTAATGATTAAAAACAAAAAACATAAAGACATGATGTAATGAAGAAAATGAAGTACTCTTCTTCCCAAAACAACCAACGCAAACCCTTAATGAACCTTAACTCCTTAATGGTTATAAAAATCATGAAGACATGATGTAATGAAGAAAATGAAGTACTCTCCTACCCAAAACAACCAACGCAAACCCTTAATGAACCTTAACTCCTTAATGGTTATAAAAAATCATGAAGACATGAAGGAATGAAGAATGTGAAGTACTCTTCTTCCCAAAACAACCAACGCAAACCCTTAATGAACCCTAACTCCTTAATGGTTATAAAAAATCATGAAGACATGAAGGAATGAAGAAAATGAAGTACTCTCCTACCCAAAACAACCAACGCAAACCCTTAATGAACCTTAACTCCTTAATGGTTATAAAAATCATGAAGACATGATGTAATGAAGAAAGTGAAGTACTCTCCTACCCAAAACAACCAACTAAAACCCTTAATGAACCTTAACTCCTTAATGGTTATAAAAATCATGAAGACATGAAGGAATGAAGAAAATGAAGTACTCTCCTACCCAAAACAACCAACGCAAACCCTTAATGAACCCTAACTCCTTAATGGTTATAAAAATCATGAAGACATGAAGGAATGAAGAAAATGAAGTACTCTCCTACCCAAAACAACCAAAGCAAACCCTTAATGAACCCTAACTCCTTAATGGTTTAAAAAAATCATGAAGACATGAAGGAATGAAGAAAATGAAGTACTCTTCTACCCAAAACAACCAACTAAAACCCTTAATGAACCTTAACTCCTTAATGGTTATAAAAATCATGAAGACATGATGTAATGAAGAAAATGAAGTACTCTTCTACCCAAAACAACCAACGCAAACCCTTATTGAACCTTAACTCCTTAATGGTTATAAAAGCAAACCACAAAAAAAGGCCACCCAATGGGCAGCCTTATTTTATTGGTTTAATTCTACTAAAGAGCAGAAAGGTATTTACCATTACCATCGTCACCTCTCACTTCAAATACAAGGTCATTCAACGATTCCACTTTCTTAAGCTTAAATAATTTCCCATAGTTTTCGCCTTCAAAAGAATCTTCGAATACCACATGCCCTTTATCAAGGATGCGTATGGTCTTTTTATTTTCTCCCTTTGTCTTCACCAATAAAGCCACATTTTCATCGTCTATGACTTTAACTTTGGTGAAGTAGTTAGAACCAGCTACTTTTTCTTTACCTAGTGACACTTCGAAGTTATCTATGGTACCATCTTCTCTGGTAAACACTTCAAACTCATAATCTCCCTCCGCTAAAGCCGAAAGATCATAACTCTTTTTAAATTCTTTATCGGTTTTAATGATTTCTTTATAAACCAAAGCATTTCTCTCATCTTTGATTCTCACCATTATTTTCCCATTCGGTTCCGACAAAAACTTTAACTGAACCTTTTTGTCCCCGGTTTTTTCAAGGACCACCGTTGATTTTTTGTCTTTTTCTTTCTCTAGGTCTTTTTGACCTGCTGAATAAGCAAATGCACTTCCTGAAATGCACAATGCTACTAATGATGCAATAATTAATCTCATGGTTTCAAAATTTTAAGGGTTATAACTAACACTTGTCAAACCTCCCGACAATCATTTTGGTGTCGGATTTTTCTGAGGCTAATTATTTTGGGCAGGTACTATTAATTACTTAATCACGTGATTGTAATTCAAACGTAAAAAACAGGATTCAAAATTGCAAATACAGCAACAAAAAATAATTTCTATTAACAATTTGGCAATATTCGTGATTTCTGGATAATTATTCAATATTGACAAGTCGAAACCGTTTGCAGACAATTCAAACAGTAGCCTAGTTCAAAAATCACCAAATAAATTACATTTTTTATAAATATCAGAAAATGAAAAAACTTTCAAAAACAATTAATTTTTTAACCTAAGAATCACAAAAACACATAAATAATAAAAAAACATGACTTGAAACAAACCAATAAAACAACATAAAACACAACATACAAAACAAATAGCCTTAACACTAACCTAGCCACATCACACAAGTATAGAGTCTACTCATCTCTATCTCAATACATCCAAACCTCAATAATAACCCTATCAGCTATCCCCTTTTGAATACCCTGGTTATTAGAAAAATCTTCTGATAATATAAAGATCTGATTCAGTGAAAGCCATATTTTTTTGTAAGTCTAATGTCTTAGGTCTTGACATCAAATACAAGCTACTTATTTTACCTTTAGTCTATAGAAAACATTATAATCCCGCTCCACTTCCGGATCAAGATTGTCATTAACATAGATAAATCCTTCTTCGTCCGAAAAGTTGATGCCACCATGAACTGGCAGCTCATTGATTACCCCTACTTGTTTCCCATCTTTAACCACTATATAATATGGCTTGGCATATTGTTTGGAAGCCTCCTGAAATTCAGGCAGCTGATAATATTGCTCGCTTTTGGCACGTAATTCCTTCAAAATCTCCTTTGGAACCCTGGTATAAAATCCTACCAAATAACCATCTCCCAACACCCTCAGATCTGTAAACATAGGATAATCATCCAACCACCGCTCCGCATCCAAATCAGCATCAGGTGCCATTTCAGGTCTAAATCGATGGCTCAACTTAACACTATCCTTTAAAACCGGCTCTTCCCCAGTAAAATCATAGACAAAAAGCTGATTTCCCACCGAAGGCAAGATGGCCATTTCCTTGTTTTTCCTGTTGATAGTCACTAACGGAAATGCCTCGCCCACATAACGATTTGATTTCCTTGGCTCCCAACCTTCAGGATAGGTCGTCAAAAGTTTGTTTTCTCCCGTTGTTATATTACGATGAAAAATAATCTTTGCTTGGCTATAGAATTCTGCCCCCAATTTTTCGGCATTGATCTCCTTATGGTTATAGGCATTTCTTTCCTCCCCAAGAACATAGAGTTCACCGTTATTAATATAAGGATGGAATGTGGTCCTTATTGAATTAATCGTAATGGTATACATTCCTTCCGTCACAGCGGGCAAGTCCTTCATCTTGTTTCCCTGATAGTCAAATAGAAAATATCCAGTCATCAGATTTTGGGCTAGCCAAGAAGTATCGTTTAAAAGCCTATATCCCACTCCATGGCTACCAATACCATTTGGACTATCATTAAGAATATCATATTCTTGAATCACGGTACCATTTTCATCTACTAAAAGAGGCTGGCGGCTTTTATAGTTTCTCAGCATATAATACCCCAGATCAGCCATATGGTCATCCATAAGCAAAGGCTCCAGCTCATCCACCACCAAAGAATCCACTACTTCCAGTTCTAGCTCCGCTGTCGGCCCTTGCTGTATTTGCCTTTCCTTTTTCCCACAGCCAACTAATAATACAGCCGCACCAATAGCTATTAGTAATGAATTCTTTACCATGATTTGATTTCCTTTTTAATGTCCTTTTATCCTCAATGACTATCCAGTCCACATCCCCAACATAAGTAGTACCAAAAATACATTAAATAAATTTTAGTTTTAAAACTATTTTTGTAGTTTTTACTATTATTATATCAACATCACTTTTAAATATGCGATACTTTATAATCATTTCCTTTTTCCTATTAACAATAAACTGTAGCCAAAAACAGGAAACCTCCACTTACAACCAAAGAAAAAAAATAAATTTTACAGCAAAAGATATCCCTGCACCGAAAAAACTAACAGGCTTAAAGCTATCCTTCCAAGAATTCTTAAATCCAAGACATATCTTATACTTGGACAATCATCTTATTATCGCTGAAAATAGCCAACAAGAATCTGACGTTTTCTATTTGTATGACCTTGAAAAAAGGACCTTTCTTAAAACAATGGGAAAAAAGGGACTTGGTCCAGGAGAAACAATGACATCATCTAGCTTGGAAGCTGGTTTCAAAACTGGAGAATTCTGGAACTATGATTCCAACCGCAGAACAATCAATAAATTCAAAATAAATGATGATGATAGCAGCAAACTGGCTACCACTCAAATAAAAACCCCTACCAACCTAAATTTAGTCACTGAAGTCACTCTTACTTCACCAAGCTCATTTATCGTTAAAACAGCAAACATTTGGGATAAACTGGCAGAAATAAATTTTGAAGGAGACACCTTAAGTAAACTGGGCTCTTGGAAAAACATGGTCGATAAAAAGGGACTCAATCCCTTCACCGTTTCCCATATCTGTCAAGGAAAACTCAGCAGCTCTTTGGACAAGAAATATGTGGGGATTTCTGGTATACTCAAAGACTTTGTGGAAATCTTTGACCTCGAAACAGGAAAGAGTATATATATAGAAGGGCCTGTAGGCGAAGACCCCTCATTTGAACTTCGAAAATGGACAGCAGAAACCTATCCAGTCTTCCATCAACCTTCCACCATGCATTATAGTCAGTTATACTTAGCCGAAGACAGTTTTTTCGTCTTGTATAAAGGTGAAACAAATTCCAAAGAATCTGCTCCCGAACCTCATTCAAAAATATTTCAATTTGATTATGAGGGAAATTTCCTAAATAATTATCTCTTAGATTATCCCATACTAAGCTTTTCAATGGATGAAAAAGAGATGAAAATTTATGCTATCACTAAAGATGAAGATCCCAATGTGGCTGTTTTTGAACTTTAATAAATTTGGCATAAAACTTCTAATTCCCCAATACTGAGGTTTTCAGAACATAAAAACAATTCAGGCACTCCTTTTAATGATAGCCTCCTTTATGAAAATTTAAAACTAATTTTTAACCAATAAACCCAAGGACCATGCAAAAGCATTTTTACATCTTTCTTTTAGTCTTTCCTGCTTTCATCTCCTGCGAAACCCAAGAGAAAGAATCTAGCCAACTTGGCGGGACAAAAAAAGCGAGCACCATAAAGCTCGAAAAACTCGACAGTGTCCAAATTGACCTTCTTGGTGTTCCTGTCATCCACGATATTGACCCCAAGACTGAAACTATCTTATTCACAAATGACAGCCCCAATTCGGAAGATATTCAGGTAGCTGATTTTGTAGGACACATCCATGCATCCTTTTCAAAACTGGGAGATATTCCTGACGGCTATGGAGGATTAATGTCTCCCTTGAGGATTGACTCCGACAGTTCTTTTATAGCTTATGGATATAATGGATTTTTGAGATATGATTTTGATGAAAATTTGCTATCCAAGGTAAAGCATAAAGATTTTGAGTATTATAGTTTCTCCAATAAAACCATGGGCTTTGGAATGGAACAATTGGGAAACCGATATATCTATTACAATCAAGGTTCCAGAAAAGTGGACTATTCTAGTTTGGAAAGCTACCAAGAAATGACCCTGATGAATTGGCTGAACCCAGAGACGGGGGAAAAAGAGCCCTTTATCACATTTCCAGAGGAAAGCCTCTTTAAAAACGGAGAGCACTTTTTCAGGTATTCCTGGGCTCCTGCCTATACTTCCACAGACGATAGAATTTATATCGTTTTTGGTATAGAACCTGTGATTTATGAATACGCCTCCCAGCCTCCTTATGCCTTGATTTCCTCCATTCCAATTGAATTGCCCAATTACCGTTACTTCAAAGGAGGAGACCTAAAATCCGCCTCGAATTTTATGGGACTTTTTTTAACAACAGGAAAAATCTCCAACATAAAAAAAATTAATGATCTATTTTTAGTGGCCTATTTTCCCGGTTATGATGCCCAGGACCGGGAAATAAGTGAAAGCAATAAAACTCCGGAAGAAGCAAAACTATTCAGGGAAAGGATGGCTAAAAAATATTCCCAGCATATTGCCATCTTTGATTCATTAGGCAATAGGCTAAATGATTTTATTCCAAATGGCCTGAGGGCAAACAGCATGCTTATGCGAGATGGTCAAATTTGGATGCAAGAAAAACCTGATCCAGATGTGGAAAAAGATTATTTCACGATTTATAAAGTGGGGTTGAAGTATGGCGATTGACCATTATTCTTTTAACGCATTTCCTAATCAAAGCTATTTACTAAAACACCAATTCTATGTATAATCTCAAGTTTTTATCGAAATCTCAGCTTATTTCTTTTCTTATATTATTAGGTATATTTTTCACAAAGAATACTCTCGCGCAATATTCTCTAGAAAAAGTGGATGAGTTCCAAATCAATTCACTTTGGCCGGTGGAGGTCATAGACCACTCCCCAAAAGAAGGCCTTTATCTTGGTTATATCTATAAACGCAGCGAAGGAACTGAAATCGCTATCCTGAATGATAAAGGAGAAATTCTCATTAGCAAAAACATGCAAGGCGATGCCCCTGACAAATACACCACGTCCTTAAATTGCCTTGGTTTTTCAGAAAACGGGGATATATGGGCATTAACGGCTACAGAGCTATTGCTTTATGATCAAAAGTTAGTTTTGCAAAAACGACAACCCTATAAATCCAGTGTAAAAATACACCTCTATGGCAGCTTGAGACCTTTTGCCCATTTCTACAAAAACAATGACCCTTCCTCCCTTTATTTTATTTCCAATCCTTCAGGAGTAAGCAAAAATATGGGGAAAAGAGATTTTAGAAGCACCAACCTTATCGAGATCTCCAATGAACAGGAAAGTAACTCCTATGAAATTGCACCTGTAGCAGAAAGGGCTCTATATAAGTCCCTTGACCCATCCATTAATGATGTTTACTCTCCCATATACACTTTGCAAGGAAAAAACAATCCTAAGCTGTATTTGACCACTTCTTTGGACAATGAAATCACTGTTTTAGATATCAATACGGGCGAAGTAATATCAAGGGTAAAAATCAACCACGATGAGTTTAAAGTCCTAGAGAGCCAATCTATCTCCCTTGACAATATGCCCTCCAAGGGAAGAATCACCCTGTCAGCCTTCAATCGTAATCTGTTCAAATTAGATGGTGAATTGATGGCACTGGAATATGTAAAGGATATTTCCCTTGGGGTTTACGAAAAAAACAAAGCGGAGGATCCGAACTACCACCACTTCAAGGATCCGAACTATCACAAAATCATCCTACTGGACGAACATAAGCAGCTGAGCAAAGACCTATCCATTCCTTATGGAAAAATAGCCATGGCCTTACCGGGAAACCGTCTCTTGATCCGATTGATCAACCTAGATGAGGAAGAGGATTTTATCCAATATGGCATTTACAAAATTACCGAATCAGATAACAACTAATATGAAAAGCGTCTACTTATTTTTAACAGTTATTTGTCTTTCTCTTTCCTGCAGTTCGCCATCCTCTGAGCAGAACGCTGGAAACATAATCTCACTGGAAAACACCAAAAAACTTCAGACGACTAGTCTTGAAATCATCAATGCCATTCCTTTGGAAACCAATTCGGAGAACTTGATGGGAAATAGATTAAGAATCAGAAAATCCGAATCCCATTTATATATCATGGATGAGGAAAGTAAGCGTAAAAGCCTCCATGTTTTCGACCAGGCTGGCAATTATATCAAAATGGACATTGAAGAAGGCGGAGGTCCTGAAAATATTCCGTCCTTAGATGATTTCCTCATAGGCACTGATGGAAAATTGGAGCTACTATCAACAGTGGGAGACATGGCCACCATTTATCAAATCAGCAAATCAGGAAGCCCTGAAATCAAATTCAAATCAGAATATGTTGCTACATCTTTCACCAAACTTCCAAATGATGAGTACTTACTCTGTGGCGGATATAATCTACCTATAATTAAAAATAGGGTGGTCAAAGTATCAGCAACGGGTGAAATAGTAGATACTTATCTTCCAAATGAATATTCAGGACAACTACTTCCCATGACAGAGCGGAACTTCTTTCTCTCTGGTAATAAAGTCAATTTTATTGAATCATTTGACCATCAAGCCTATCAATACGCAGGGGATTCCCTAAAGCCGATATATACAATAGACTTCGGCCCTTATGCTATTCCATCATCCTATTGGGATATGGATTTTATGGAAGGCTTTTCCATGCTGAATGAAAAGGGTTTTGGCAACATCACAGCCATTTTCCAAGGCGACCAAAACACCTTGATCGAATGCATGCTCCAGGGGCCTTTTGGAGTCTATAAGCAACTTTTATTCTTGGATGATGATAAAAACACCAAATACAGTATTAAAATAAATGAAGAGGAATCACCTGTTTTCTATTACCCAATAGGAATAGATCAGGAGGGGCACTTTCTCTTTCTCACTTATCATGATTCGCTAAAAGACTATTTAGCCCAAATAGGACAGCCTATTAACTTTTCTCTGCCTGAGAGTGACTTCAACTTTCCTGTTATCATCTCTACCACTTTAACTCCTTGATGCATGAAACAGTATCTTATATTTTCACTTTGTATAATAATCCTTACCATAAGCTCTTGTAATCATAAACAAAATCCCCTTGACCTACCTCAGAATCTTGAAATCATTCCTTCAATAGATAATTCAACAGACATTTACTTTGATTATGAAAATCAGGTCGTGGTTTATTTAAACACAGACAAGCTAAACTTACATGCACTTTCAGAAGTTTTTGAATGGGCTGAAACAAAGGAAAAATACTCAGAAATAGCCTTTATTTTCTATCTAAGCGGTCAAGACAAAGAAAAAATCGAGAGAGAGCTCAATAATTACCACTTTCCTTTTCCGGTCCTTTATGATCCTTCCGGTTCCTTTTTCCAGCAAAATAAGCTGGACACGGTATCGCTCGACAACAAAAACCTTTTACCTTTTTTGGTTAAAAAACATCAAGTACAAGGACTTGCTCAAATAGGTGTCACCAAGCACTTCCAACAACAACTGGAGTATTTATTAAACGAAAACAAATAAAACCATGAAATCAACTTTTTTCATTTCGTCCCTATTTATTTGCCTCTCCTGTGAAAAGCCTACTGCTTCTAAGAAAAACATAGCCACCATCTCCTTATCTGATTCCAGGGAAATTCAAATGAGCAAAATCATTAGTGAGATTGAATACATTCCACTGCCTGACAATTTCAATTTCCACTTTGTAGACAAAGTCCTTTTTAATGGGGAAAGTTATTTCTTTGGGGATTTTGGGCATACCTATAAAATCGCCATCCTGGACAAGGATTTCAGATTATCCGGAACCATAGAAAATTATGGAGGAGGGCCAGGAGAATACCAATACATCAGGGATGCCTGCATCAACCATTCGACAAAGACCTTGGATCTTCTCTCAGGAACAAAGCTAATCCGCTATGATTTTGAGGGGGATTTCATAGAAGAATTCAAAATCCCTTTTCTCATTTCCAAACTGGAACACCTTCAAAACGATGATTATATCATTCATATCCGCCCAGGGATCAAAAGTAGCCTTGCAAATAACGAAAAGGCATTGGACAATCATTTGCTCTACCAATGGAACTGCAAAACAAACGACCTTACCCCCATTTTACCCAATCCCTATGAGGGGCAAATACCTTTTATAAGCGAGCCTAATGTCTTAAAAAGAGTAAACAATGATTACTTCTTCACTAAATCATTTACCGATTCTATCTATTGGATCAAGGACAATCAAGTAATTCAAAAATATCATTTGGAATTCAGGAACAAATTGATCCCTATGAAACTTTTGCAAGAAAATGACATGGTTGAGCTGTTGAATAATCCCAATACCAGGGAAAGATATATTTATCATTATGCCAGGCTATATGCCAGTGAGGATTATCTAATGACCACTTATGTGGAAAATGCGAATGGCACCTTGATTTTTAACAGAAAAACAGGTAAATCCATCTCTGCAAGCAGATTCATCAATGATATTGATAATGGGCTACCTTACCTCAACCCTAGGTTCCTTCAAGATAATATTATCTTCAATATCTTTTCCCCTGAATCGTTGATGGAACATTATGAAAAGCATCAGGACAACCTATCTCAGGTGGACAATGCCTTTACCAAAATAGCCAAACAAGTCAATAGGGACTCTGGAAGTGTTTTGGTAAGATATCATTTGAAATAAGTAAAAGCAAAAATAATTTAATCTGGTAATTTGCTATGATACCTGTAAGCATTAATCCTTTGCTCAAGAGCTCGGAAGACTAAAGCAGTTGCTACTTTAATCAAAGGGATCCTTTTGATTCGCTTTTAATCTTTACTGGTAGAATTAAGGATATATATATCATCTAATTCGTTTTCCTGTCCAGCGGTTAAATCCATCAGGCGTATAATCCTTAGGGAGTTCATCTTCAAATTCCTTTTTCCATGTATTCAACTTGGAACGCATCTCAGCTAGCACCTTAGCATAAGTATCATCCATGGCCAAGTTATTAAGCTGAAAGGGATCGGAAAGCACATCGTATAATTCCTCTTCTGGTCGGGGAAGAACAAAGCAATCCATCTGGACTTCCTCCAATTTTGCCTCATTATGCAAGCGAATCATTTCCTGATAACTTATGCTAGACACCGCATCTGCAGGAGGGGAAGCATTCAGAAAAGGAAATTCATTTCTGATATATAAGAACTTATCCGTCCTCAATGCACGCTCATAAGCTTGGTAATCATGCCAATTATGTTCGCCAACGATATAATCGCGCCCTTTAAGATCAGCTTCTTCCAAAACTGAAGCGAAGGAAATCCCCTGAAAAGCTTTAGGCAAAGCAGCTCCTGCCAATTCACATAAGGTAGGAGCTATATCTATCGAACTAATCATCGCTGCTGTTCTTCCTGACTTAACTTGATTGGGCCACCTAACTATAAAGGGGGTCTTGATGCCACTATCATAAAGTCTGGTTTTGTCCCTTGGAAATGGCCTGCCATTATCCGTCATATAGATCACCATGGTATTTTCATCTACACCCTGTTCCTTCAATGCTTCCATCACCTTTCCCAAATAACTGTCCAAACGGGCAATCTCATCATAGTATAAGGCCAGGTCCTTCCTAACAGAATCATTATCGGGTAGATAGGGTGGTACTTTCACCTCCTTTGGATCATGTGGATTGGGGATGATATTTTCCTCATAGGATCTATGTGGATCTTTAGAGGCCAACCACATAAAAAAAGGCTGGTCTTTTGGTCTCTCTTCCAATGCCTGTACCCAGTATTCACAACCACTGACTTGATGGCCGTAAATCTTATCAAAATCCTTTCGTGGCGGGCCAATATGATACTTTCCGGCTGCAACCGTATAATAACCTACTTTTTGAAGCTCTCCAGCAAACAAGAGTTGATCCTCGGGCAAAGGCACATGTAACTCGGGCGCACCTGTACTATGCGGATACCTGCCAGTCAAAATACTGCATCTACTGGGACTGCAAGAACTGGTAGTCAAAAAAGCATTATCAAAAACCAGTCCCTCTTCGCCCAATTTATTGATATTAGGCGTTTGGATCATATCATTGCCATATACCCCGCTATCATCCCAAGCGGCATCATCTGCGATAATAATGATAAAATTGGGCTGATCCATTCTTTGGCCCAGCACCTCAAAAGTTATTAAACTCAGAAAGATAAAAACATTGATTACTCTCATGAATCAAAATGGTTAAGAAAATTAAAAAGAATATTGGCCTGAAAATAACCCAACTATCTACTGGATACAAGTTTAAGGTTCAATTAAATATTATCTTGTATACGCTAAGTTATATTATAAGTCTTTATTCTTTGCTCTTTAATCTTGACATAAAAAACCACAGAGTAACACTAAGTCTTCACAGAGGCCCCTGAGTTTCTCGTAAACCCAACCTTCGCGACCTTTGAGCTTCCTTAGCGACCTTTGTTGTAAAATCTTTACTTAATACCTCGTACTACCTACTTCGTACATCGTACTTGATACTTTGTACTTCAGTCTTTGTTCTTTTGTCTGGTGTCTAGCGTATTTTATCTAGATACTTGATACTTTGTACTTGCTACTTCCCACTCCCTTTTCTCCATAAAAACACGGGCAAAGCCAAAAACACCCCGACCATGCTGAAAACCAAGCCACCGATGGTGCCGATGGCCAGTGAAAACCAGAATATCTCATTTTGCCCTTCCATAATAAATGGAATCAATCCAAAACAGGTGGAGAGAACTGTCAATAATATTGGTATAGATTTGCCTGCCACTGACTTCAATACATTTCGGTTATACTTTCCATTTTCTCTATTATTCAGGTCATTGACGATGAAAATGGCCGCATTCACTGCCAAGCCCCCCAGCATTACAAAGGCGGCATAGCCCCCTTGGTCGAAATAAAAATCAAATAGCGAAAAGATCAAGAACAAGCCAATAAAGGCTATTGGAATCACCGCAATGATATAAAAAGGCTGCTTGAGATTTTCAAATAAAACCCCACAGATAAAGAAAATGGCCACAATCAAGACCAATAACAGCGTATACTGTCGCTTATTTTTCCCATAACCCCAGCCATAAGCAGAAGTCTCAGCAGAATAACCAATGGGCATACTTGCCTTCATCTCTTCCAGCACTTCATCCAGGTATTCACTGCCAAACTTTCTTGAGCCCATATACTCAAAGGCTACCCTCCGGATATATTGTCGGTCTTCCTTGTGCAGGGAGTTGGTCGTAGTTTCCTTGACCAGTGTTCCTAAACTGGACACTTTAAGCATTTTGTCTTCTGAGCTGATCAGGGAGGTCTCTTCCAGGTCAAAACGGGAGAAATCTTCTGCATGCTTTTCCCTGACGACCACACCATAATTCTTATCCTCTAGGTTCAAATAAAGACTTGTCCCAGTGGGTTTGGACCTATCACTCAGGGCCGTCATCACCTCATATTGATTGGTACCCTGCAGGGCGAGCTTCTTCTGATCAAATCGAAGTACAAACTCCTCAGAACTCCTTTCCCCGTAAGACAGGCGCTCATTGGTATTGACTTCTTGGATCCTTTTGTGCTGCATGAGCTTTTCGGCCAGTACTTCCGACTGCCTTGCCAGTTCATCATAGTTATAGCCCTTCATCATCACGGTGAATGATGGAATCCCTTCTCCCCCCGGGCCGGCACTGAAACCTTGCCCCACCCCATAGATACTCCATCTTGCACCGCTCCAGTCTGTAGCCTTTACTGACAGTCTTCCCTTTAGCTGATAAGGCAAGGCTGAATTTTCATAGGCTTCCTTAAAGGTGATGGTAATGGAAGCATTTTGTCCCGAGGACACATTGCTCACAAACTTGTCCACTCCTTCCACGCCTTGTAGGAACTCCTCAAACTCCCGAATGATAAAATCCATTTGATCGAGGGTATTCCCAAAGGGCAGGCGCACATTGACATATAGCCTTGTCTGGGCAGCTTCCCTGTAGCCAGACTTCTCAAATACCCCGCGGACAAACATCCTCAAGGAACCACCCAAGGCCTTGTCCACATAGGGCCTGATATCCTCTTGATATACCGTGCTGCCAATGACCTTATTGTACCAATCCTGCCCTTCCCATTTGGCCGGCAGGTAAAATATGGGCAAGCCAAAAAGCAAGACCAAGAATATGACAAAGGTCTTTCTGTAGTGAGCGGCAAATCCAATGAGCTTACTGTACCTTCCAAACCACCTTACCCGTCTCCTCAACTTGGGGACAGTGATGCTTCTTTTCTGGCCTACTTTTTCCCCAAACAGCAGTTGGTACATGGCTGGGGTAAACAAGAGTGCCACCAGTAGCGACACTGCCAACATCACGGCTACCACCACCGCAAAGTCCGTCAGGTTTTTCTGGTCTTCTTCCGGCAATAAAAACACCATAAGCAGGGCGGCAATGGTGGTCAGGGAAGCCGCCAAAAGGGCCAAAAAGACCTTTCTGTTTTTGTGTTTGTGCAGGTGGTCAATCATGATGATGGCATTGTCCACAATCAAACCAAAGGAAATGGTCAATCCTGCAATGGAATAAAGGTGCAGATGGGTCCCTAAAGTATATAGGATAATACCCGTAGCACTCAGGTTGACCAGGATGCCCAAAAATAATACGGTCAGATAACGCCAGTTCCGGTTGATCAAAAAGATAAAGACCACCAAAATCAGGATGGACAGCCCTGATCTTTTATAGATTTTGTTCAGTTCCTTGGACAGGTATTCGGTATCATCCTGCTCCAAGCGCACATCATATCCTGAAGGCAACAGCTCAGAAGCTTCCTCGATGGCCTCCTTTAGCCTTTGTGCCAAAACCACCTTGTTCACCCCTTCCCTACTGGTAATACTCATGGTCACGGAGTTATTGCCATTGATCCTATAATAGCGGTTGGGTTCCGCTTCCTCCAAGGTCAGTTGGGCAATATCCCTGAGGTAAATATCCTTTCCATCCCGATTGGTAATCCTAAGCATTTCCAACTGCTCCATTTCGACCAAGGAGCGGTCCACCTGAATAAAAAGGGCTTCCCCTTGATGGTTCAGGGCCATTCCGGGAAAGCTAGTTCCAAAAGCACTGCGCAGCACTGAATTGAGCATTCCCCTGCTTATACCAAAAGCCTGCAGTTTTTGTATATCATAGGTCACAAAAAGCTGCAGATCCCTGGCCCCATAAACCTGGATTTCCTCCACCTCATCAAAGCGGTTAAGGACGGACTTCAAGATATCCTCAGTGACCTTTTTGATTTCAAAGGCCGCAAAGGGTGCATTGATGCTGTATTGCAGAATAGGTGGTTCATTATTACGCTGGGCAGACTGAAAAACCAGCGGAAAGCTGACTTTCTTATCCAGAGATGGATATATCTGCCTGATCAGGGAGGTCACCTCAAACTTCTTGAATTCCATGTCCGTATGCTTATCGAAGCGCAAGGTCACCGAACCGCCATTATAGCGAGAAACCGATTCGATTTTCTTAAGGTCGGACAGCTGGCTAAAAAGCCCCTCCAAAGGCGCTGTCCCCAACTTTTCCACCAGATCTGGTGAAGCATCCCTTACACCATAGGAAATACTGAGCACTGGCTCCTTTTCCCGCGGATTTAGCTCAACGGTAAGTTTGGGCACCAAGGCAAAGCCTATGATGGCCAGCACAAAAAACGATATGACAATTCTAAATGGACTCAAATTTTGTTTTAGACACTAGATGTTAGACATAAGATTTTAGACTTTAGATTAGTCTTTAGACATGAGTATTGAGTCTTGAGCCTCAAGTCATGTTGTCCATTCTGCTGTGCTGATGGACCAAGCAAACTTGAGCCTTTGGCTCCTTTCAACAATTATTATTTCATTTCGACAATACCAACTATCGGGTTGGATTCTTCGGTTTCTTTATCCATGAATTCTGAAGTTTTCACATAGTAAAATATGTCCTTTTCTAAGTCCAGAGGCCTAAGCACGACAGGCTCTCCTTGACCATCCAGAGGCCCTACTTTAAGGTTATAACTGGTAGAATCCCTCTTATTAAAAACAAAAAACCTCCTTTTCCAATGCTGACTATATTCGCAGAAAAGATAAGAAGAGGAATCAATGATATTTAATATCTGGGTAACTTTAAATCCCTCTTCATCCAATGACTGTGGCCTTTCAAAATCCAATTTCAGATATGGAGCCAGCTTATTATCTTTGTACTGATATAGGGTATCTCTATAAATTTCTTCCGGAGAAAGTACCGGATAATAAAGGTAAGTGCCCAATCCATTATTATACAAATAATGCATATATGGGCTTCTGGACACCATAAGTTTCTTTAAAAAAACAGATTTTACAGGTATGCTATCCAAAAGCTCCAACTCAGGAGTGAATTCAAGTAGTGAGGTATAATTGCCAAAACCATTATTGACCTTATTCCCCAGTGACCTTATGAACTTGTATAATTTTCCATTTACAAAACCTAGATTAAAAACTCCGTTGGTGAACTTCTTTTCCATTAATAGCTCACCCTCTGAGGTATAAACCAAAATTCGGATATCAGAGGCGATATAAACATTACCGGTATTCGGGTCTAGGGCAAATGATGAAACCCCTCGATACTCTCCGGGTCCCTCTCCCTGTATTCCTATCTGGTACAAGAATTTTCCTTCCAGATCAAAAACCAAGACCTTGTTTCTATCTGGAATAAAAAGTTTATCATCATATTGTTTTACACGAAATATATGACCTAACAATGCCTCCTTTTTGGTCTCCAATTGAATGGTCTTGACCGATTTGGCAATCTTATTCAATACAAGGTCTGAATCAGTCTTTTCAGGCACTTGAATAGTAGGCAAGGTACTTTTAGGTTCCTCCGAACAACCCATTGCCATTAAAACAGCTAAAACAAAACTAACTCTACATAAAAAAAACATAGGCTTATCGATTATTTAATACCATCTTCGACATAACGAAAACAGTATTTTTAGTCAGAGACTCAATTTATCAAGTACCAAGGCAGAGATTTGGTACAACACTTCTAAGCTTCGTTCTTCATACTCCATATTTCCACCTCGTACTTCTCTACCCGAATTTAATTCGACCCCTTCAGGGTCGCGAGGTTTGATGATGCTTCACCATTATGTATGTTTAACCCCTTTGGGGTTTGAGTCAAGATAATTACTGCAATACAGTCAACAGGATTCCTACTTTATACTCCATACTTCGTACTTGATACCCGATACTAGCTACTCAATACTTCATACTTACTTCTTTTTCTACTCAATGCCCAATACATCAAAGGCACAAAATACAATGCGGTTAGCGTCCCAATCGTCAAGCCACCCATCACACTGAAGACCAAGGGTCTCTGCAGGTCCGCTCCCAAGCCTGAACTGAACACCACGGGCAGCAAGGCCAAAATCGTAGTGATCGAAGTCATCAAAATCGGTTTCAGCCTGATTTCCCCAGCCTTAAAAAGGGCCTTTTCCAAAATCTCCCTGCTAGTCAAATCCTCTTCCTGCTCCGCATAACTCACCCTCAACCTGTTAATGGTATCGATTTTTAGAATGGCATCGTTGACCATAATCCCCAGCATCACCACCAGTCCAATAGCCGACATAATATTGAGTGAGGTGCCACTCAGCCAAAGTACCAGCAGTGCCCCTCCAATTCCCAGAGGCAGGGTAAAGATCACAATCAGCGGCTGTACAAAACTCTCAAACTGGGCAGCAAGGATAAAATAAAGCAGCAATACCGCCACGCCCAAAATCCCTATCAATTGCTGAATGTTTTCCTGATCTTTGAAATATTGCCCGGAAAAAGACACACTGAGGTTTCTATCCAATCCCCAGTTTTTAAGCTCCCTCTCCCTGTTTTGTGGATTGGGGGCAGTAATTTCCACGGATTGGTAAATCCCGGTCTTATCCGCTGTCACATACTTATAATGGTCCTCATATCCCACTTGGATAAAATTGGCCAAGGCATAGCGCTGACCATCTCTGGACCCTAAATAATTACTCTCTAAAATTCCCCTATAATCGGCATCACTTTCCTTCAACCTGATTGGCGTCACCTCACTGAACTGTTTGATTTCATCAATGGTGAAGCGCCCAAAGAGCTGTTCAATTTGCCTGACCATTTCGTTGGTTTCGATTTTGTAGAGGGACAATTTCTCAAGGTCCAGTCTGAACACCACTGCCGACTCTTCCTGCAGCCCTGGCCCTTTCTTCCATTGTGCAGTTGGCAAATCCTCCAACCAAGGTTCCATGGTCGCTGCATCAACTGGCTTTTTGTCCTTCAGCTCTTTCCAGCGCATTTCATAGTAGGGAACATTGGAGGAAAACAGCTGATCAAAGGCATTGGGGGCATCCATGAGATGGATACTGGCCCTCGGATATTTTTCCCTAAGCCCCTTTTCCAGTTGCTCCGTATAATCATCCTTGCTAGCTTGATCACGGAAATCAATATAGATACTGGCCTCTTGTACGGAGTTCTCCCCATCAAAGAGCAAAAACTGCCTGATGCCCACATCTGCCTCAGCCTGTTCAATGCCTTCCCCTAGTCCAGCAATAATATTTTTTACCCGCTCACGGTTTTGCTCCACACCTATCGCTTCATTCCAATTCACTTCCAGGAGCACATCCTTTTTCCCGATCGGGGGCAAACCCTCTTTGGGCAGTACCAGGCCGATCATCAAAAACAGCGGAATAAGTGCCACCAATAAAATCAAACTCAAGCGCCTTTGGGCCATCACCTTTTGGTAGCCAATTTTATATAAAGCCAACACTCCTTTAAAAAAGCGGCTATCCTCTTGATTGCTGTCCCATTGCTTATTGGCAAAGAAAAGACGGTAAAGTAAAGGCAAGAGCACAAAAGCCACCAATAGGGACACAAAAAGGATGGCTGCTACCGACACTGCCTGATCAAAGAATAAGGCCCCGGAAATACCACTCAGAAAAACCAAGGGCACAAAGACCGCCAAAGTGGTCAGCACAGAAGAGATCAAAGCCGACATGACTTCATTTACCCCCTTGACGCAGGCATCAAAAAGTGGCAAGCCCTCCTGTCTTTTGCGGGTGATATTGTCCAAAACAATAATGGCATTATCGATCAACATGCCCAAGCCCAAGGCCAGGCCACTTAGGGAAATCACATTGATGGAAATCCCGAATGCATAAAAGACCAGAAAACTGATCAGTAGGGACGTGGGCAAGCTGACACCAATAATCAAGGGCATCTTATAATTGCCCATAAAGATAAATAATACCCCAAAGGCGAAAATCCCTCCAAAGAGTAAACTGGTCTGAAGGTTATTGATACCAGCATTGAGCAGGGCGGATTGATCCTGGCTCAGGGCAAAGTCCACCTGCGGATAATCCTTTTTGAACAGTTCTACCGACTCACTGACCTTCTCCATCAGCTCATTCATCTTGGCTGCCGCCTGCTTATGTACTGTGATGACCAAGCCTTCACGCTCTCCATATAAATGGTATCCCATGGGCTCTCCCATTTGGTACTGAATATTCGCCAGCTTCGCCAGCTCTACCACATTTCCATCTGGCCCCAAGACCGGCAACTGTGCAATATCCTCCGGTGTATCCACCCTAGTGGCCAGCCTCAAAAAGTAACGGTACTGCCCATCCTTAACGCTTATTCCCGAAGGTTCGCTGTTTCCCGAACGGATCGCATTGATGACATTTTGCTCGCTCATACCCAAGCCGGCCAAGACCGCCTTATTGGGCTCTACGGTAATCACCCTTTCCTGCTTGCCATTGATATCTACCAGTGATATTCCCTGTAGCTGCTCTATCCGCTTCTTTATAACATTTTCGGCTAACTTGGTTACTTCAGCATAATCCGTACCTTCCTTTGGAATCACCTGTAAGCGTACCATGGGAATGTCATTGGTATTGATGCGGATGACCTGGGGACGGGCAAGTTCTTGGGGAAGGCTATTGGTGAGGCGGTCTATTTTTTCATTGACTTCAATATAGGCCAGCTCCATGGAAGTGCCATAGGCAAATTGGAGCCTCAGCGTACCAGTTTCACTTCCTGCCTTACTGTCCATATCTTCAAGCCCGTTGAGGGTGATCAGTCCTTCCCGCACCCTGCTCAGCACATTCTGCTCAATGGCCTCAGGAGAAGCATTGGGATAATTCACCTTTACCACAATCTGCGGCACATCAATAGGTGGCAATAAGGATATGGGAAGCTTGGTGAAGCCTATCAGGCTAAAGACCATCAGGGCCAGAAAAACCATGGTGACCGCTATGGGCCTCGATAATAAAAACCTGACCATGGGCTATTCTTTTTCTTTGACGATCTGTACTGGTGCTTGGTGAGCCAACTGCAGGTTATTGCTGGTGATGACCGTTTCCCCATCCTTAATCCCATCGAGGACCTCTATCTCCCGGCCATTGTCCTTGCCCACCTCCACATAGTTCCACTTGGATTCCTCGCCATTGAGGGTAAAGACCACCGGACGACCTGAGCGGTAGACCAGGGCCTGCTTGGGTACGACCACATTATCATTTTGCGGGGCACGGATCACTGCCCGGGCATTCATCCCGGGAAGTAATTTTTCTCCTTTTTTAAGTTTGATATTGACTTCCACCAGGCCATTTTCATCCACCTTTGGATTGATGCTGCTCACCCTGCCTGATAGGCTGCCCGTTCCTGCAGCAACAGGATATACCTCGGCCTCTTGGTCTAGGGAAATAAAGGGGATGTCCGATTCCAGCACCTTGACCCTCAGGTTCAGTTCCTCTGTACTAAGGATCTCACAAAGCTCATCTCCCGCATTGACCAAGCTACCGGGCTTAAGCTTCAGGTCAGCCACCTTACCCGATATGGGTGCTTTGATGGTGGACTTTTCCAATTCCAGTTCTGCTTCCTTCAGTTCGATTTCAGCCGATAGCAAGCCACTGCTGGCCTTTAGCTGCTCTTGCAGTTCCGCAATCTTTTCTTGGTCATCTCCTTGCATGATGGTGGAAAAACCCAGCATTTCACTATTATAGTTGGCCTGGGCATTTTTCAGTTGCACCAAGGCTTTTTCCTTGCGGAAGAGGTTATCCGCATTATCCAATTGGGCCATCAGGGTCCCTGCTTTTATCGTCTGTCCTTCTTTGAGATCAAGTGCTTTGAGATAGCCTCTCCTTTCGATAAAGACTTTGACCTGCTGGGCGGCCTCCACCTTGCCCGAGGCATTGATCAGGTAATCAAAGGAACGCTTTTCTGCCTTGGCCACGGTGACCTTGGTGGCAGTCACTTCATTCCTCATGGATTCCAGGGGAATCTCTTCCTGTTTTTCACCCTTGCTGTCACAGGAAAAGCAGAGCGGAAGGGCTAAAAATGGCAGTAAAAAATATGGTTTTAACTTCATAGATTTCATATAAAACTTTCGAAACCTTAATTAACTAAATCATTAAGTAAAAGAAAAGAAATTTGGGGGAGATATAACCTTATAAGTCAACATCTCTAGTCCAAATATACAATGCTAATCTCATGACAACTGGAATTTCAAAACACCTAAAAAGCTGGGATATGCGACGCACTTTTTCATGAAAGCAGCCCCCATCGATAGATTTCAGTTTATGACAGGGCAAAATCCGTGGAACATGCTCATAGTAATAGTTGCCTCAATTATTTTATACATTTTCAATTTCAAATAATCAGATTTGGTTTTAATAAACAGAAAGTT
This sequence comes from Echinicola salinicaeni, assembly GCF_014280965.1. Taxonomy (GTDB): domain Bacteria; phylum Bacteroidota; class Bacteroidia; order Cytophagales; family Cyclobacteriaceae; genus Echinicola; species Echinicola salinicaeni. Next base: position 440,290 of record NZ_JACODZ010000003.1, on the reverse strand, counting down.
ATGGATTCAACCTTAAACTTAAGAAATCACCCTTTCCCTGATTCTATTTCAAATTATAGACTCCCATCACTATAGCTGTTTGCTCGCTGATATCATCAACTATCCTTAAAAAATTATCATCTACTTTTTGATTCCTGTCTGACAACCCATTAAAATGATTTAAGAATTCCTCAGGTTGATGAAGAGTAAAAATTTTATTATTATACAAGCCTTTTATGGCCAAATAAGGCAAGCCAAGGTCAATATCATTTTCAAAAAACACACCAGCATAAATAGTATCTTTTAATTGATCATAAATCATTGTTTTTTTTACTCCTTCATACCTATAACTTGTAACCAATCGTCTTCCATCATAATGGATATTCGGACGATGATAAGCATAATTCTCGCGATAGGCGGGATCATTCAAAATATTATCTACGCCGTATTTTTCAAAATCTTCCAAAGGATACTTTTTATTACCAAAATCGAGTGCAAAAGCCTTTTTATATTCCAAATCCTTCAGCGAATAAATGGTATCGCAGAACGTCATTGAAAACAATATTTCCCCATCCACTACCTTAAGAACATCTCTTTCCGCAAAAAAAGGAATATTATCATTATTGACCCTATCTTCAAAAATAGGGGTGATTTCCTCCAAATTCCATTTCAAAAGAGAATAGTCAGAAAACTGATCATCTACCAATTCCTTAGCCATATTACTTGGCACGTAAAAAAGAAACTCATTTTCCCCCAAAGACAGAAATTTATAAACTCTTAAAGGAAGGAAAAATTCTTCTATAAATCTTCCTTCCATATCAAATCGTATAATCTTGTTAGGAGATAGAATATCAATGGTATTGTTTTCAGGATTAAGTGAGACATCGTTAATCTCAATATACTCACCTGGCCCTCCCCCCAAATGTTTAATAGATACCTTATAATTTCCCTCAGCATCAAGCACCATAACTTGAGCACTTTGATAGAAATCTCCTAAAATCATATTCTGGTCATTTACCAAAAACTTATCAACTTTTCCAATATAGACCGAATCAGGGAGATCAATTAATTTATATTGGATTCCTTCAAACATCTCACTGAGTTTAGCTCTTGGGTTTTCTTCGGGCTTAAGAACCTTCATTTCTATTTCTTGTTCTGAAAAACTTGAAGGCGACTTAGAACAGCCAAACAAACATATTGCAATAAGACAAAAATAAATCGGTCGCATTATTAGATATTAAAGTGGTTTTATGCTTTTTCTGTAGGTGCTTAATTTTGCAGATGCAGAAATAATTTGTTTACAATATTCTTTATTTATCTTTCTTTACTTTAATCGTAAATACTAGATAAGGATGCTATCCCATGAGAAAACTATCGGATATGTACAACTCATGAGTTAATTCAATTGGACTAAAATCAATAAAATTCTTTGATTTTAGTCCAATTGATTAAGGAAAAGCCCTACACATATCATTTCAATGAAACAAAAAAATAAACTTCATTAATCAAATATGGTAAAAGAATTTTATGGACGTGGAACATCACACAATTCCTCACAAGGGACTTGTTGCCAAACATAGCATGGAAAACTCCCTGTATATCTACACTTTTTAACAGTTTCAAAACAAAGCACATAATATTGGTCACAATCATCCCATTCCAGGAATAATTCTCCCCCACCCCCTTCGCTTTGCGCATAGGCTTGGTTCCCCAATTCCACCAAAGTCAGTGAAGGCAATAACTCATCCTTGTCGAAATCCAAACTGACCATTACATTAAAGGCCAACATTAGACCAAAAACTCCAGCAACTGTCCATTTTAGCCAATTGCTTCTTTTAAAAGATTTTTTCATGATAATTGTTTTATAAATGAAACAATAAATTAACTACTATAAACCTAAGACCTATTCCAGTCTGTTTTCGGGGAATCTTGGGGAACTTTGAGGAATATTGGGGAGATATTAGATTTGAGACGTTAGATTTCAGACTGAAGACTATAGACAAAAACTTAACCACAGAGGGCACTGAGGTGAGGCAGAGATTCTCTGGTTTTTTATAATTATCTTTACCCCCTTAAAATTGTCTTTGTTTGTTTTGCTCTTTCCTATTAAGTGGAGAAAAGAGTATAACTTACCACCAAATCTGCTCCCCATCCTCAATGGTAAATATCCTTTCTTCCTTTCCTTCTGTATGGTTTCTCAACCAGAGCAATGCTCCTTCAGGTATATTATCGTATATCAACTTTCCATCTTCTACCTGTTTCATACCCAAGGATTCCCATCTATCATTCCAGAATAATAATTCATAATCCATATTTGGATATACTCCATTCATATCAGTTCTTGGCACATAATGAATTTTTGAAATTGCCTTAGGTTTTCTAAAATCCAAACCATACCATACTTGATCCTCATCACTAATGAATTTTTTATAATCCGAATAGTAGGTATAATATTTTGTCGTATCGCTTTTCCTTCTCACCAATGTAAAGCTCAAAAAATCCTCATCAAAAAGGGCATCCATAAACTCATCATTGACTCCTGCTGAATAAATATATTCACCCTTCACCTTCTTTTCCCCCTCACCTGTACTTTCATAAAATGCCAGTTCAGCCAAATCATATTTAATGTCTTCCTGAAGCTTAGGATACTTCAAACGGTAATATCTATATTGGTCCTTATCTAGTTCAATTACTTCCCCGTCCAAATTCTCTAGATTTGAAATGGTGTATAAAGTCTGTGGATTTCTAAAATCAGGGGTATTTGATGCTTGAAACTGGCTTCCTTTTAAAAATTCTGCAGCTTCTATTAAATGTTGCTTAGGTGGGAATTTCCTTTTCAGGGATACCGACACCCGTTTATCCTTGGCTTTTATAAACTGAAGGCTTCCGTCTTTTTCCAATACAAAAGGCTGTGAAACAGCTGTCATAATGCCATTTCCTTTATCTTCCATTGCCAAGTAAACGACCTCTTTACCATTGATATTTTCAAAAACTACCTTACCGTCTTTAATCCTACTCCAGTCCACCGGCAACCAATTATTCCTGCCGGTGGCACGAAAAACGCATAGAAATACGATATTATCCGCATTATCCATTTCATCTTTGATATCCAAGGAAATATCAAAAGTTGATTTGGTTACTTCTTCAGTAATATCCTGCCAGCCCAATACATTCATTTGGCTTTTTGCTATGAAAACCTTTTCGTTTAAATCTTCGGGCTTTACATGGCTTGTCCGATAAAGTTTCGTGACTTTGTCCCCAATATCAATTTCTTTTTTGGGAGCATACTCAGACACCCCATTGAAGTATTTCCATGTCCCATCTGGACAAAGGATCGTATTACTTATATGATCAAGTCCCGTATTTCCATATTTATTCCAATACACTTCCGCAACAGGAAGCCCTATGGACCGCATGGCATCCAAGACCAAATTAGAAACACTGACACAATTACTGGTAATCTTACATTCATACATAAATTTTCCCGTCAAGAAATGAGGGTAATAATAGAATGCCTTGTTCCCTATAAAACCTTGTTTTCGCAGATAAAGATTAAGAGACCTGCAAACTTCAACAGGATCTTCATTATTACTTAGGGTATCTGCAAAATGCTTAAACTTATCGTAAAAAAATTTACGGGAACCTTTTGACTCAAATCTACCGGCAATGTTAGGTAAAATATAATGACAAAAATCCTCAAAGCTATATTTTCTGGCCCATGGAAATTCCCAAGCCTTAAAAGCATAATCAATATTTTCTATAATAATGGATGAATTCACAGATTCAAGTTCCCGTTTTGGAATGGATCGAAAAGATGACAACACCCCATACTTCCTCTGGAGCCCTTCCATGGCACTATCAAGGAGCTGCTTCCTCTCTTCCTTGTTCCCATCCGATTCCTTTCCTCGGTAGTTACTCAGCATCACCTCTATTTCATTTTCTAGCTCTTTTAACTCGGTAGTATGAGGAACCTCATATATAAACTGGAAAGGCAGCACACTGGATATCATAAATTCCGCCGCTTTATACTTCAAGCTATCTTTTTCATTTTCAGAATAGTGGTTTAGCACTTTTTCTAATTCAGCTCTATTTTCCCCAGCGACATTCAAGGCCCATTCCAATTCTGGCTTGTCCTGATGGCTACAGGAAAATGCCAATGTCAGCATACAGAAAAGAAAAATCCCTTTACCTGCAAATACAGACCAGACCGTGGTTTCGCGTCTTTTCATATATGTACGTTTTCACTCTATATTCATCATTCTAAATTCATTACTCCCCTAATAATCTCCTCATCTCCTCTTTTATTTCCCTTACCGCCTGAGATGGCACCTTAGGATCCTTTTCCACTAGATAATGCGCCAGGGATTTCATTTTCTTCTCTTCTCCCATGGTATGATAAAGGTTTGCCAATAAGTACTTGGGATAAAAGCGATCGGGCAGCATATCTGCACCCAATTGATAAGCTTGTTCGGCCTTATCAAAGTCTTCCAAGGCCTTATAACTATCGCCCAAAGCCGTTTGGATAATGGTATTACTTAAATAATTCGAGGCTTCCTCTAGTATCACCACTGCTTTGACATGCTTTCCAGACACCGAAAGGGCTTTGCCATAATTACATAAAAACTCTCCTTCCCGTGCAAAAATGGGGAATGCCTTTTCATAGTGTTCCAGGGAAATGCTATAAGCCCCTCTCTCATAAAAATTCAAAGCATCCTTCCAATTTTGTGTTGCTTGATATACACGGCTTGCATGCCATATAATGGCAACAGCTAAAATCATACTCGCTCCAGAAACTGTCCACCAGCGCAACCGTTGTCCCGCTGAACACCTTGCGGGACGTTTTAAACAGGAAGCTCCTGACTCCTCAATTACTTGAGTTGAAGATCGCATTTCCTGAGGTCCCGGGGCAGAGACCCGGGACAACGAAAAAGGTATTTTGAATACTTTTTTACTATTCCCTGCCAGAATGGCTAGATAAATCACTCCACAGATCTTAATCGGTAAAATATGAGAAGGATAAGAAAACATGCCAAAAACCAATAAGGAAACCAGACCAGCTTGGGCTATTCGTGCTTCTAAAGAAGTAAAAAGGTTAAAAGATCCATTCCCCTTTTCTTCAGCTTTACAACGAATCAAACCCGAGGGCTGCATCTCCCCCTTAAGGGGGATGGGGGGTGAGCGAAAGGCTACAACCAACAACCCCACCACCAATACAAATCCCACCAATCCCTGCTCTACTAGAAGTTGTACGCCCTCATTAAAAGCATAGACCACATCATCTGCCAGGGGAATAGCTAAATCATCAGGATGTTCTCTAAAATAATCTGCCTGGGCTTCCATATAGCCTGCCTTAAAGCGGTCAAAGCCAATCCCCAACCAAGGGTTCTCCATTATCATTTTCCAAGAAGCCTTCCAAATCAATAGGCGACCATCTGCCGAGTCTTTTTTGACTAAATAAACTCCAAAAAGGACCAACCCCATCACCACCAATAGTAATACAGCTGCCAATCCCCTTTTAATTTTGCCGTCCACAATTCGGAATAAACTGTTGTCCCGCCGTCTCTGACGCGGGACTCCAATTCCCAAGAAGGTACTAGAATTTCTTTTCCAACTATATCTGTGGTAAGCCAAAAAACCACCAGAAAGCATCACCGCCAACCAAGCAGCCCTAGAATTTGCAACAGGCAATACCAATAAAATGCCCAAAACAGTGGCCAAGGAAAGATACTTGACCACCCCCTTTACCCATGACCTGACCTTCGTATTATACGTCATGGCGAGTCCGACGGAGGAGAGCGAAGCCATCCCGTCATCCAAAGGAATTCCTTCCTTCTTCAAGCCAACGGCACCATGCCCTTCCTTATCCGTATAGAAATACAGTCCTAAAGCCACAGGAAATATCACCGCCAAATACCCTGCATAAGGACCTGGGTTAAAAAAACTTCCCGTAACTGAAAAACCTGAATGTAAAGAGTGATAAACACCGTATAACTGTAGCTCTCCGTAAATTACCTGCGCCAGTCCACTTAAAACAACTGCTATTAGAAGGCTTATTTTATTTTTCGAATAAATCCATCTAACTAACAGATAAAACAGCCCTAATCCAACCAGATCGCTTCCTTGAAAAGTGATGCTATAGGTTTCTTGAATTAAAGTACTGTTAATCAAAAAGTAAACCCCTAATAAAAATAAAACAACATCTAAAAGGCTTAACCTTAATTCATTTGGAATCTCAATTTTTCTAAAGGCAATTATTACACATAACCATACTAAAAAAATTAGAAGAAATAAAGTTTGTCCTGATTGATTAAAAACCGCAGAATTACCTATTTTACTAAATGGTATTAGAAATACAAAAAGCATAGCAGGCAAAACAAAAAAGTAATTCAAAATATTATATCCCATTCTCTCTATCAAACCGCAAAAATAAATTAACCCCTAAAAATGATTTTTAGTTTATGTATCATTAAATAATGACACATAAACTTTATCCCAACAAAAACGACCCCATAGTAACCTAACAAACTCCTACAGTTTTCTAAGTAAATTTTCATCGTTAGTTTCACCAACTGTTTTTAAACTTTCCCAAGTTCAAAAAATAATTAACCAATTCTATTTTGGTACTAATACCCTTTTTAGCTGATACTTTTGACCTCAATTAATATTGTTTTAGAGTTTCCATTAAAAACATAAAAGACCTATAAATCAAACCGATATAAATTGGCTTTACCATCATCAACTGTTCCAATCAAATAACTATCATTCTCAGAAACTGTAATGGATGATACCTCTCTATCCAATTCTATTCTCTTTATAAAGTTTCCGTTCCAATCATAAACATATACCCATTTACACAAGCGGTATTCCTCATTCTTGTTTTTTCCAGAATACAAAGCATAAATAAATTGATCACTTGCAACCGATTTTTGATAACCATACATATTATCCGAAGAAAAGTCAACAGAAAGAATATTCCCTTCTCCTCTTTTTTTAAACTTAGGAGTTGTCAACTCAGCTCTCTTTTCTAAAATTAGACTATCTTCTTTCAATTTAAAAATGTCAAATCCCATGAAATTATGTGCTCCAAAAAAGACTTTTGATCCATCAGGTTTTAACACCAAATCGCCCTGAGAAGCCATTGCTAGACTTTCATTTGCATACTCACTTTGAAATTCATTCTGAAAATGATAATCCATATAATAAAATTTCGGCATAGTAGTACCAGGAGATGTTAACGCATACTTCTTATCAAAAAAACCTACACCTAAAAATCTATTGTTTCCTATATTGATCACTCTCATAAAATTTGGATCAAAGTTCTTCAATTGAAGTTCACATTCAGCTTCCTTATCATTGGATTTCTTTAAAACCTGATCCAAACCAAATTCAAAATAGGAAAACTTTTGCATACAATAAACCCCTATTTTATTTGGAGCCCCTGGCACCCTTAAAACTGAAGAGATCCTATTCAGTTCACAGGGTCCCTCCCCTATTTTTCCAAACCGTGAGACCATCTTATCCTTTGCAATGTCTATGATTGAAAAAACATAATTCTTGTCAGGATCAACAACATACAATAGCCCTCCATATTGATACATAATATTAACTCTCAAAATTTCATCGCTCACACTTAACCTCTTGCCAAAAACTTTAGTTTGGAGATTAGAATTAGATATGCGCTTGTTCTCTTTATTTGAACAAGAAAATAAAACTAGAATAAATAATAGGTGAAAATACTTCTTCATAACTCTCGTCTCAATTCAAATGATATGCATCTACGGAAAATATCCGTAGATGCATAAAAATTAATCACATGATTCCTTAGGCCCCGTGTAATAATGGGTTTCATTCCCTACAATTACTCTTTGGCAAGTAGTTTCATCAGTATTGTCACAACTTACACAATCTTCATCTTCCCCCACTGCATAAGCCTGATTACCCAACTCCATCAATGTCAAGGAAGGCAAAAACTTACCCTTTTCAAAATCTAAACTGATCATTACATTAAAAACCAACATAGCACCAAAAACTCCTGCCACAGTCCAATGCAGCCAATTACTTTTAAAAGATTTTTTCATGATAATTATTTTTGTGAATTAAACAATAATTTAACTTTTACAAACCTAACCAATAGCCAAACTAATTTTCGGGTAAACTCGAGGAATATTGGGGAATATTGGGGAACTATTAAATTTATCAAAATCAAAAAACTGATTCTCCCCCTTATCCCTTTATTATAGGAGCACCTAGCTTTTCATTTATTTTCTGCTGGTCTGCCGGAGAAACCAATCCCTTGGGCAAATGAATATCTGCTTTAAGCAACATAGATCTGAATGTTTTCCTATCCACACCATACTCCGAAGCCATCTCACTCCTTGTCTTAAATTTTAAATGCATTGGCGACCGATTTTATAAAATTGAAATATTTAATTTTCTATTATTAATCTGAAACTAGTTTTAATGAACTTGACCTTCAGGAAAAATATATTCGAAACAAAAGAAAAGCTCCCAGAAAAAAAATACCCCATCTGGGGTATTTTTTTTCTTAACGAAATGAAATACAATATCTAGAACTTAAAAAGCAATAATTAATAAATTTAAATCATATTAAATGGAATTATTTTCTTTCTATTCGAAAGAAAACGTCATATTTCAAAGGTTTATTCAAAAAAGGATTTGATTCCAAGAGTTATTATAGGTTTCACTTCTGCTTTAAGACCATTTCACAAAATTCATTCAAGCTGTGAAAACACTTGTTCAACCCACCAAAAGCTTTGTTTAAAGAAAAGCGTACTTATGGGGTTTTATGGACTGTTTTTAATCAATAGACTTAGGAAGCCTCTGAGCTAGCTTTATTTCTATTTTGTCCTTGCTCCTTGTTCTTCAATCTTGATAAATCCGCATAAGGTTATTCGTGTAAAACGGAAAACCATATTATAATGTAACATTTTTAACGGTCCTATTTAACCCGTATTTAACCCCTGCTTAAGCCGTGTTTATCCCGTGTTTCTCTTATCAGAGACTTAAGGTTGTCTCCTTCTTGAGTCTCAACTGGGTGTAATTTGCAATTACACCCTCCTATCTGATACCAATCTTAATTGAATTGTTAAACGTACCTCACCAATAATCGACCTCTATAAGACCTGCTAACCAAGCTCCATAAAGTCAGTCAAGCCTATATTATTATTACCGCCTTATTTGATCCTTACTTGATTACAAATCCCCACCAGGCTTCCAGCTGTAACCAGCTCACCTTTTCTTCGGCCAATTTATCTGTAATGATCTTTCTTACTTTATGCGTCAATTCAGCTATTTTCTCTTTTATATATCCCAACTGTTCCACTTGCAACAGATACAGATAGACACCACTCCATCCATTCCAAATGCTGAGGTCATACTGATTTAATTCCCGGATTTGCATCCCCTTGATGAGGTGATCCAGCTGGTCGATAGAAGCAATAATCGCTTCTTTATACCGCATTACTTGAAAGGAATCTTCTGAAAAACTTTTATCCTTAAGGCGAAACAGAAAGTACATCTCTATTCCAGGCAATCCTTTGGAAAGAGTAATTTCATGGCATCTGGCACCAAAAAGTACCTTTATCAGGGTGTCTTCTGGCTCTGAGAACAACTCAAAAGGGTTTTCCTCAATTTTTCCTTTTTGACTAAGGTAATTAATCAGGGATCCAATACCTGCCAATCCATTTCCATACATTAGGCTTGTTGAATTAGTAACCTGTCCCAGCAATTCTTCCAAAAAAGAATAAGAAACTTCCTCGCTATAAAATGGATCACTTAATTGTGAAACAAATAGAATTACTGAAGATTTACCTTCAATTAATCCAAGCTGATCTGAAAGGAAAAGTTTAAGTGAACATTATTAATCAAATTATTCATTAATACTTTATCAAATTTTAAAGAGGAATGCATTTGTTTTTAAAGAATAGGAGCGATTTTGATATATTTTCTACCATTATGACTAACAATAGAAAAATAATTACCGTGGGAATCCAAATTCATTACATATTTGTCGAGTAGAACTTCCTTGGTTCCTTCTCCAATCTTCTTTGTGGAAATCAGTCCTTTAAAGGGAAGAGAAGCAGTGTCTCTTTGATATATGTGATGATGCATAAATATCGTGTTATTACATGTCATCGAAACATTTTTCACATAATCATTAAAAAATGAGTTTTTCTCAATTTTAGACAAAGCTCTATAATTTGATATTTCGCCATCATATCCTTTGTGAATTTCATAATTTTTATAATCTGAAGGAACTAATTTTACTCTTCTTATTTCCTCTCCTTTAGGATTGAAAACCCTAACTGAATTATTTATGTCCTCAAAGACATAGATTTTGTTATCCATAGAAGCAATTTTCACCTTCGAAGCTGAGTAAGCTAGTTTCATCTGAGAAATTAATTTTATTAATCCATCATTTATATTCAATAGGCTTAAACCATATTGTTGTTTATTTCTGCGATTAACCCATAATAAAACAAATTCCGAATCATTCAACCTAACTATAGACTTAACCATTCTTTCCTTTTCAATATTAAAGGTATGACTAGAAACAACCCTACCTTTATAATCAACAATTTTTAAACTATTATTATTTTGTAAAAAGTAAATTCCATCATCATATAAATGAAACTCTTCAGTACTTGTTGTGAGAATCGCTGGTCCTGACTGCTTATTTCCACGAAACTTATTTAATGAACTTTCCCAAATTATATTTCCATTGTTTTCAATTGCATAAAAGTCTCCAAGCATATCCACAAAGACATAAAAAACACCATCTTTATACCCCCCTTTGAAATTAAACCGAAAGTATTCTGGCTTTTTTATAATCTCAGTTATATCAACAGAATCGACAATTGGCAATAACTCATTATTAATGCATTCTATATCCTGTTTACAGGAGATCAATGATAAACCAAATAATGTTAAAAAGAATAATATCCTTAATCTAATAATACCTTTAATTAAAAACCCGAATTTATTACTCATTATTATTATCTGTTATTTGACTTGAATGGTTGACATTTCTACTCTTTAGTTCTCCTTCATTAAAATAATAAATAATTGGTGTTCCTTTAAACAAGCCTAATTCAAAAGCTCTTCTGCCTGAATCGATAACTACTCGTGAAAAGAGACGATCCCCCACCTCATTTCTAAATAGCTTCGTTTTTTTGGTTATCACCACAACTTTTACATTACCAGTCCTTGAAAACTTATCTATCATCCTTATAAGATCATCATGACATGAGTCGCATTGATCCCAAGAAATAATAAATAGACTTTCAGATTCAATTTTATAGTGTTCTTTTAATGAATCAAGACTTTTACTTAACGTTTTCTCCTCAAAACTACACTGAGAAAAAATCAATGTTAAAAATATACCTAAAAAGATTTTCATGGAAAAATCAGTTAAAAACATCTATAGTTACCATATCTTCCGCAAGGTCCTCATTCCAATAATTTGTCCTTGGAATATTTAATCCTTTTTTGGTAATAAAAACACAATTCAAATCATAAATTTCTTTTTCAAAAACTGTTTCTGAAAGTCTATTAAATTCTCCATCAAACTTAATTATACTAAAAGCACTCTTAGCTAAAGCATTGATATCGTAATCCCCCTTGGGATCATACCCCCTAGGCAACCTAACAATTCGGTAGTATAAGTTTTTGAACTTATCGTAAAGGACCCTTCCATAAGAACCATATTCTATGCACATTTGCATAGAATTGAGTTTTCCAGGATATACTTCAAAGCTAGGTATTTCTTCTATCTCTTTACTTTTAGCTAGAACTTTGCTATTTAATTTATAATTATTATCATAAATAAATAAGCTATCAGAACCTGCAAAAGAATAAATCCAATTGCCTTTTTCATCAATTATCCTTGAGTAATTTGTATGATATGTAACCCACCCCTTTTTTAAATAGCTTGAAGGATAATGCATTTTATCAGGAAAATCAAGCTGATTATCCTCCAAAATAAATTCTGATGCAAGCAAAACACTTTCATTTATATTTTCTGGAACCTTAGTATCAAGCAAAGGCAAAACTGAAAAATACAATTTTTTATCTTTAAAATAACTGGGAGCCGATGGCACAGATTTATGGTTGACAATACCATGAATATCATTCTTTGGGACGGGCGGAGAAAAATGGGAAAGTACCTCCCCTTTACTGCTCACTAAAATAGTGTTTTTTACATGACCTTGAGGGAACACAAAAATTGAATCGCTTGAATGGACAAAAAATCCCTGCAAGTTTGTAATAGCATGTGGGCCTTCATCAGGAATCCCTATACGTTTAACAAACTTTGCGGATGTCAAATTATAAATTTCTAATGCACTGATCGATTTGTTAAGTACATAAATAAAAGTGGAATCTTCAATTTCAAAAACTTGATGTCTTAAAAAGTCAATGGTACCTAAATCATCCGTTTTAAGTTGGATTTCATCTGTTTTTTCTAAATTTTGTCCATTTCTAAATATATTTTCACTTTTCTTCCTAGAATTATTACAAGCCAAGAGCGTAACGATTAAAGCAATTATAACGGTGCAATTCCTCATATATAATATTTATTTAAAAGAGGGTATATTGGATAACTATACCCTCTATTTGATTTCTGTTAAAACAAGATTCTACATGAATCAGGGTCACCACCGCATGATCCATCTCCAAAATCTGTAGATTCGTGATACCCGAAGGATGATCCGTCTTCATTTTCACATATCCAAGTACCTGGGCTAATTTCCTCACATGTCCACCCACCTCCTGTGGTCTGTGCCTCAGCATCAAATACATGAAATACACCTACTCCCATAGCTGCAACACTAGCAGCCATTACTACTTTTGATAAATTTCTTTTCTTTTTCATTTTAAAAATGGTTTTGATTAAATAATTTATTTATCGGTTCTAACCTATTAAATAATACTATGGAAATGAGAAAGTGTAACTAAATAGCCCGTGAACGTCATACCTAAACTTGTGAGTGTAAGTATTATTATAATTTAATTTTACTAGAGACTCTATATGGACTAAAGGCATTATACATCTCTAGTTCAAAGTGATCAAAAATAATTTGGATCCGCTCTTTTTGCCTATAATCAATGGCATCTATATTTTTGTAAAGCTGCATTAAAGGACTGCTGTCTAGTCCATTCAAACTGGTTTCGCTTGCAGCCCTAAAGGGAATGAATGACATTACTTCTGCAATATTTTCGTAATGAATAACTCTCTCTAAAATGAAACGGATTTGCTTCCGGGGATCTAGGAGCAAATCTTCATAATAGATAACTTCTACTAAATCCTGTAAACCAAAATTATCCAATAGTGGCATATTGTTGATACACCAAAGAATGATTTTGTACTCCAAATCATTATTGGCATTTTTCAGTATATCTCTATGCTGCAAAAAACGGGTATTATTGATACCTGAGGGGATGTTTCCATAGTCTTTGTAGCCATTTCCAAATGCCTTTAGCTGTGAGAGGCAGGTGTCAATGGGATGACGCAGTAGCAATATGGGCTTATGTCTGAATTTAATATTATGACAGATCCAAGGAATCAATAAATTGGCTCTAACAAACTTCGTCAAGACGATCTTTCCATTTACTATACCTTCCAATGAGTTCTTGCCAATGGTCCATTCGGAATATTTTCGAAGGGACAAAATATCTTTAATTAAATCTCCATGTGCCTCATGCTTATCATCTAAAGGAATATAAGGACGATCTCCCCAATTAAATTCTCTTGGCACCACTCCTTTTTCCATATGTAATGGTTCCCAATTGATAATCGCATTGGGTATATGACTTAACAATTCCATCAGCCAAGTGGTACCACTACGTGCTTCCCCAAAAATTACCAGACCATCCTCTGGAAGCAAATTCTTATTCGCTAAAATTGAGCCTATTCGATTCATATTCATTGATTGCTTTTCTTATTATTTTCACTTTTCTGTGGGATATTTGATAGATCAATTGATCATCCATACGGATAGTCCTTTCTTTGAAATTGACCACTTGAACTTTATTGAGGTTAACTATGGTATTTCTATTGATCCTCAAAAAGTAACTTGGAAGCTGCTTCTCTATTTCACTCAATGCTTTACTATAGGAAAAGTCCCTTTTCCAAACCGTACGGCAAGTCAATAAATAATCATTTACTTCCAATGAAAGAATAGCATCTATGGGGATTTTGGCTATTTCTAGTTCATTTTTTAAAATAAGGCATTCCATGTTTTTATGTTTCATTAAAAACCTGACTACAGCACAAGAAAAAAAAAATAAGCATGCTATAAAATACCCCATCTGGGGTATTTTTTTTTCTGAATGAAGGGAAGTACAATATAGAAGACTTAAAAAGCAATAATTAATAAATTTAAATCATATTAAATGAAATTATTTTCTTTCTTCTCGAAAGAAAACGTCATATTTCAAAGGTTTATTCAAAAAAGGATTTGATTCCAAGAGTTATAATAGGTTTCACTTCTGCTTTAGGACCATTTAACAAAATTCATTCAAGCTGTAAAAACACTTGTTCAACCCTCCAAAAGCTTTGTTTAAAGAAATGCGTACTTATGGGCTTTTATGGACTGTTTTTTATCAATAGACTTAGGAAGCCTCTGAGCTAGCTTTATTTCTTTTTTGTCTTTACTTCTCGCTCCTTGTTCTTCAACCTTGATAAATCCGCATAAGGTTATTCGTGTAAAACGGAAAACCATATTAAAATGTAACATTTTTAACGGTCCTATTTAACCCGTATTTAACCCCTGCTTAAGCCGTGTTTATCCCGTGTTTATCCCGTGTTTCTCTTATCAGAGACTTAAGGTCCTCTGCTTCATAAGTCCTAGAAAATTAAAGGGAGATCCTTTCCATATTTTTGTAATAAGCAGCTTAAGAATCCTTCTTTCCGTCATAGCTATAAGTCAACATTTCCCCAACTATAAAGTAGCTGAGAATGGATTTTAGATATAAAACGCTAGACTCTAGTAAGCCGACACATCATAACTCCAATGTCCTACCTAATACTTAATAACTAATAAACTTGAGTCAGGAACTCAAATTTGACTATTGCTGAACCCCGACTGGGTGTAATTTGCAATTACACCCCATCTATCCTTACCATTTTATAATAAACCTAAGTCACCAATAACCATCATTCCCGCATTTCAAAAACAGCAATTCCCTCTATTAAGATTTCAGCCTAAGCTTTACTAAAATCCAGCCTTCATCTTTTAACCCCTCTTTATTTTTGGAAAAGAAATCATGCACATTTCCTTCTCTAATTTGCACTTCTTTGCCTGAGTAAGCTTCAAGGTATTCATTATAGAAACTGATGGAATTTTTAAGGTAAAAAATGGCATTCTCACTCAATGTCCATGGAAACTTCAATTTGATTTCATTAAAGTCATTGGTTGGATTGACCGTTTGATCTGTAAGCTCCAGTTGTTCGTTGAGAAAGATAAGATGGTGATCCTTTCCTCCCTGCTTTATATAAAGCAAATTTGTATTCCCGAAAACCCCAAACAAATCAATCCGCTCAACATAATCCCTTTCATATATTACCTCATTTTTCTGCCTCCTGTCTAGTTTTCTAAATTCATCATCCATATTATGCTTTCCAAAATCAAAATAAACCAGAGAATCCAGACGACCAGTTTCTTTATCAAACACGGCTATATTGGTGGAATGGGGGATAGTGTATAAAAGCTTTTGGTTCATTTCATCGATTACAAAATCATTTCTTTTGCTGTATTTCGTCAAATTCTCCAAATTACCGGGGATGTCCACAAAGGTTTCTTCTTCACCAGAGCTTAAATCTTTCCTTAGAAAATTATGGTTTCCAAATTCAGGATTATAGTCCAAAAAATATAGCATATAATCCTCCCCATAATAAAAGGAAGTATTATTGAAGTTGTTATTCCTTTCCAGAATAACCTTTCCGCTATTGTCAAGTGTCAAATCCTTGGAGAGATAAGTATCTTGGACAATCATATTTTCACCTACAAGCTGAAAACCATCTGGCTGAAAAAATTCATTGGGACCTTTTCCTTGTGGAAGGAGTGCATCCAGAAAACTTCCCTCCTTATCAAAAATAAAAATACTATTTAGGGTGTAATCAAGAACGTATATTTTTTCATTTTTAAACTCAAAATTATAAGGTGATACTAAGGGCAAGGTATCTTGGGATTGTAAAAAAATAAATTCAGGTGGTTCAAAATAGTCTGATAAATTCCCCTTTCTGGAATCATCCAAATCTATTTTCACCTGAAAATAATCTTCATTATGGTCCTTGTAGTTACATGATAAGGTAAAAAAGGATAGTAAAACACAAGTAATTTTGAATAGGGCTTTCTGTAATCTAGTCATCATTTTTCTTTTAAAAAGTTTCTTTACCTAGGTGTAATTTGCAATTACTCCCTTCTATCTTCTACCATTCTTAATTGAATAGTTAATCCTAATTCACCAATAATCGACCTCTATAAGACCTGCTAACCAAGCTCCATAAAGTCAGTCAAGCCTATATTATTATTACCGCCTTATTTGATCAATACTTGAATTACAAATTCCATGGATAGAAAGGTGTAGATACAATCTACACCTAGTCATTATATCTTAAAAACTCAGCTGGTTGTTATTTAGGTCTGACCATGCTGGGTGTAATTTGCAATTACACCCTCCTATCCGATACCAATCTTAATTGAATAGTTAAACCTAACTTACCAATAATCAACCTCTATAAGACCTGCTAAGCCTGCATAACTTCTTGCACTGGAATACAAATAATCCTCAGGCTTTTCTACGATGCCCGCACTAACCGGATTATTATGGATGTAATTCATTCTACTTTCAATCATTTTCGGGTTATAAAGTTCTATAGCATGATTTTCATGAGTCCAAAATTGAAGCTTATCTGACCTTTTGTTGGAGTTTGCATGATAATTAAAAATCATTTTTAACCATTCTCTTCTACTTCCTTGATGATTATTCAAAATCATCTTGAGTAGTTTTTTGCTGGTAAACTTTTTAAAATCACGAACCCAGTCCGATAAGCTTCCATCTTTTTGTTGGACCACTAAATGAAGATGATTGGTCATAATCACATAACCATATAAATACAGCCCCTTTTCTTCCCTGCAATAAGTCAAGTTTTCCAAGATAAGATCCCGATATATTTTTCTTGAAAAAACAGCTGCCCAGCCTACCACTTGAAAAGTTAAAAAGTAAGACATTTTTTGGTCACTGATTTGATAAGCTTCACCCATTATTACAAAAATTTTGATCAACACTAGAATTACAAATTCAACACATAAATAAAAGTGTAGATGCAATCTACACCTAGAGATTGAATCTCAAAACTCAACTGGGTGTAATTTGCAATTACACCCCATCTATCCTTACCATTTTATAATAAAGCAAAGCCACCAATAACCATCATCATTCCGGCAGTTCAAAAACAGCAATCCCAGGGTCTTCATCCACCGTTATACCATATATTTTACCACCTCTTTCATCAACTACAAAGGCACTTAAAGACCTATCGATCTTATAATGATCCTTTATATCGCCTTCAAAACTGAAAACAAAAATGTCTTCAGCAATTTTTCCTTCTTTTAAAATCTCTTTTCTAGTATGTCCAGAATATAAGCCATAAATAAATTGATCTCCAATATAGACATCTCGGTAAGCTTTGGGATTGTCTGCTTCAAATATCAAAACATTTGAGTTTCCCTTTCCTCCTGATACAAAATGGTATTTAGGAATCTCATTCCTAGGCCCATCGATGGTATAAATTTTACCATTTCTTTTATGAAGAATCTCTACATGGTCCCGATTGTATCCAACATTTACAAAGATGTCCTTTTCTCTATTTCCCTTGAACCAACCATGATTCAATTGTCCCATATTAAAGTCATTTAGTTCCTCGCCCACATCTAAATCCTGCCACAGGCCATAGCCGGATAATCGTGTTCCATCTATTTTAAATTCCACAAATTTGTTTGGATCATTGGCCATCCGACATACTACTGAACTATCCGAACTCCAAGCCATTGCTGTGGCCATAAAAAAACTCTCATCTTGCTTTATCTGATATTCAGAAAGATTTTTCTGATCATAAATATTAAATCTAGAAAACCGTTTTTCGAGTGCTGAGTATATCCATAATACACTGTCTTCTCCACTTGTATCGATTCCATAAGCATCAGAGATTTCCCCTGGCCCAAAGCCTATTTTTCCCTTTCCAGAGAAATACTTCATCTTTTCCCTATTGATAATATGAACTGGAAAATCATCATCATCTATCCTTCTACTTTCCCCAATAATTAGAAATTCATTTTTCAATGCTATTTTCTTGGGATTTTTCAATTCCCCAAATTCATATTTTTCTCCTTTCAAGGATTTAATATTGGATACAGATTCAAAGGAAAATGTCTTATTAAACTTAGATGAGCCCCTATTCTCTGAGCAGGAAAATGCTGTCAGAAAAAGTAAAACAATGGCTAAAACAGATCTGAAATTATTGACAATCATATAGCGTATATTTCTTAAGGCATTTCAAAAACAGCAATCCCGGGATCTTCGTCGGTAGTAATGCCATAAAGCTTGTGTTTTTTCTCATCCACCACTAGGTTCTGGAGAGACCGATCTAAACTCAACGAACGCAGGATATTACCTTCAAGATCAAAAACAAAGACCTCAGTAGCATTTAAACCTGTCGAATTGATCTCTTTATTTGTCCTTCCGCAGTACAACCCATAAATGTATTTATCTCCTACAAAAACGTCCCTGTATTTATATGGCTCATCCCTATCCATAATCACAGAGGTCGAAGCTCCATTTGTACCTTTGGTGAGGTGGAATTTCGGGACTTGATTGACTGGCCCATTTATCACGATGATCTCTTTGTTTTTTCTATTCAATATCTCAACTCTATCACGTTTGACTCCCGCTGCTACAAAGATGTCTTTCTCTAGGTTTCCACTCAGTCGACTAAGATGAAGATCACACATCATATAATTATTCAAATTTTTAGATAGTGGAAAACTTTTCCAGTCCCCAAATCCATTCAATCTATTTCCATCCATATCAAATTCCACAAATCGGTTGGGATCATTTGCCATTCTACATATCAAAGTATTATCAGAAGACAAAACCATAGATATGGCCATATAAAACTTTCCGTTTTGCTTAATTTGATTTTTAGAAAGTCGCAGCGTATCGTCAATATTAAATTCAGAGAACTTCTTTTCTGAAGCACTATACACCCAAAACACATCTTTTTCATCTCCAGCATCCAACATATAAGCATCTGAAATTTCCCCAGGACCAAAGCCTATTACTCCTTTACTTCCAACATATTTCCAATTGTTTCTATCAATTATATGTACTGGGGGAAGTTTCGAATCAATGCGATTGTGCTCACCAATGATCAAAAATTCACCCTTAACCATTATCCGCATTGGGCGCTTTAACTCCTCAAAATAATACTTCTCGCTTTTCAAGGTAACCTTTTCCGTAATATCCTCCTCGGTGAAGTACTTATGGTTTTTATCTTCGCTCTTTTCACTATCACAAGCCCCCATCATGATGATTACCACACTAAAAAATATCCTCAACTGTTTTATCATAAAGTAATTTTATTGGGTCAATTATTTATTCAAGTTCATTTCTTTCCTACTTTTCTCTTGACACAAAGAGTTAGAGTAAATTGTAACCACAGAGGGCACTGAGTTTCCACAGTAGTCGCTGAGTTTTTGGTAAAAATTCAACCTTGGTGGACTTTGAGCTTCCCTAGGGAACTTCGTGATAAAAATCCTCCTATTTGACACTTCGTACATCGTACTTGATACTTTCATCTTGCTACTAGATACTAAATCCCCCCTTACATACTGAAAAAAAGCCAAGCAAAACAATCAATGCCAAAAGTCGGTTACAAAAAGCAATCATAAGTTTCTAAAAGTTAAACAACAATAACGTAACACTAAGTTATAAAACTAATTGTTTAATCAAAAAAATCAAATCCATCGAATATATAAGAAACTGGAATTATTTAGCCGGCTTAGGCATTCCTAGCTTAAGTGAAGCACATTGTCTTTCAAGCCTCTTACCCCTACCATAAATCACTCTTTTTTAAACGAATAGGAGACCATATAAAGGTCCTCATCAGTGATATCAAATCCTTCAAGGGCTTTACTACCGGATTCGAAAAAAGTTTTCAAGCTATGTCCTATTAAAATTGCAATAAACTTCTGGCCTTTATCATGATAATGAAAGGCTGGTGGCAAAATGCATTTGTAAGCTATTGATACCGCTCTGCTGGTACAGTGCAAAACTTTATATCCATCCAATTTATCAACTATAATAAAATATATTTTCTTATTCTGTTCAATGTTAAATGCGATATACCTTTCCGTTTCATAAAAACCTGAATAGAGCTGAAAGAATTTATCCATTTCTGAAGTGCTGTACGGATTATAGTCTCTTTCCATCACCTCTTTTGCCTCTCTTAATACCTTTTCATAGGTTTGATTATTAGGAAACTGAACACGGTATTTCGGCACAAAGTCTTTTTTGCTGCTAAGTTGATAAATAGTATCCGAGTAAGCTTCATAGAAAAGAACATCTCCCTTTGGAGTCACTGAAAAATTATTCATTAAGACTTTTAAACAAGGTAACTTTTTATATTTAGGCCCATCCTTAAAAAATTTATTGACCTCTTTTAAGTCCTGATCGAATAAACTCACCCTAAAATTATCCGGATAGTTTAATCCAAAATTTGAGTAAAAACAATATACCCCAAACTTTGATGAATATACGCCATTAGAAATACTATAATCCATTTTTACTCGATCCATAACCTGGCTAGAGCTATCAACCAATACAAATCTTCCTGCCCCCCCTTCGTACAACATCAGATAATTATCTTTCCCAATTAACACTGTATGGACATTATTATATTTATCCGGTCCATCTCCCACATCAAGTACTTGGTTTTTGAAACTGCCATTTTCTCCAAGCTTTATAATCCTATTGCTTCCATACAGATCAGCAGCAATAAAATCTTCATTATTAGAAAGAAAAAAATGAGGATTACCTATATAATGGGATAAAGGTATATCCAGCTTTTTGACCTCAACAAATTCCAATATACTATCCAGATTGGCGGCACTTTTAACCTGATCAGGAATTCGAATCTCAATTAAATTTGACTTTCCGTTGTAGGCTTCCTTTTCCTTGCATGAATAAATACAGCCCAGTACAAAAAAAGAAATGATTATATTCTTCAAGACATACATCACTTTATATTAAAAATCCAAAGCTATCTTTTGTTAGAATAGCTTTGTTCGTCCTCTGTTGTGCCCAGAGCTCAACTAGTGAATAAGACTTCCTAATTAACAAATACTGAAAAAGGAGATATTACTCCTTGAATTCAGAAAAAATTATGAAATCATTTTTCTGAACAGTCGATTTTATTGATAAGTGTTGAGCAGATACTAATCTTAATTTTCTTTGACCATATTCATTCTACCCGCTTTCCTTAGATTTCCAAAATCCCCACTCAGCTCACAAGGTCCCTCTCCAACCCTTCCAAATCGAGAGATAACCCTGTCTTTAGCAATGTCTATTATGGAAAAAACATGTTTTTTGTCAGGATCAACAATGTATAATAACTCCCCATATTGATACATAATATTTACCCTTAATATTTCATCACTCGATTTTAATCTCTTCCCAAAAACTTTTGTTTCAAGGGTGGAATTATAGACACTCTTACCCTCATCTTCTTTACAAGAAAATAACACCAGAACAAACAATAATAGATAGAAATAATTAGTCATAACTTTCACTTCAAATGATCAGTATTACTTAGCTAGGGCAAAAGCTCAAAATTAAAATTACCATCTGCCTCCATGGATCATCACAACAGGTATCTTATTAAACTTAGATGATTCCTTTAACTGGGAGTAATTTGCAATTACACCCCTTCTATTCTTGCTGCTAATTTCCAGCCTCCACAGACTCAAACAAATCAAAGCTTAAATAATCCTCTTTGTTCCTTGGGTTGTCCGCATGGTTAATGGATAAATAAAGTCCTTCTTTGCTGATAAAGGCATTGTTTGGATAGTATTGCTCATCCTCCAACAAGGTCTCTCCCAATACATTCAAATCCTCATCCAATACCATTATCGAAAATCGCTCCGGATATTGCCTTAACTTAAGAACTTGTTCATCGTTTTCGACCTCCACCTTTGGATAACAAAAGCGATAAAAAACCTTTCTGTATGGATCATATAAAAGACTCCCATAGTGTGGAGAAGCAGAAAAATATTGATAGCTTTCAAACCTATTGCCTCCTAAGGGATAATTTTCAAAATCGGACTTGATATACTTGCTGGGGGCCTCTTTTGCTTTCAGCTCTTGGCCTTCCGCATCAGCATAATACAGCTTATGATCGGCAAATAAGGAATAAACCATTTTTGTAGGGGAAGCCGAAAAACTCGCTTCAAAATGCCTTTTTCCCTCCTCTAGATAATTCTCTGGATACCGATGTGGTAATAACTCCACCTCTCCGTCTTCTAAATCAATAAGGTAAACAAGATGCCTTTTGCTAAGTTCCTCACCGGTTATAACTTTATGGTTTCCATCTACGTGCGTCTTCACAATCATCTTCCCATCCCTGATCACTGGAGGGGAAGCAAAATGAGAGGTAAGCACAAATGCTGCTGTATGATAAAGGGGCACTTCATAACTGATTTCCTTTTTGATCACCCCCGAAGTATCTGTCAAATAGATTTCTCCCTTGTTTTGGGGAAACAGAAAAATGCTATCCAGGTTATGCACATGGAAGCCAAATACCCGACCAACGCCCTTTGGCCCTTCTTTTTCAAAAGTCAGTGTTTTGTACAGCACTTCCTCCTCTAAGTCAAATATTTGCAAGCTATTCGTCTTGGGATTGATATTAAAAAGCACAGGTGGATCAGATGGATAATAAGCCAGTCCCATACTCAGGTTTGGGGTTTCAGCATCCAAAGGCAAGCTTATGGTACTTTCTTGCTTAATCAGGGATATTTCCCTTTGTTCAGGATTACCATTTCCTTTTTGGGCATCACCCTTACATCCTGAAAAAAAGCCAAGCAAAACAATCAATGCCAAAAGTCGGTTACAAAAAACAATCATATAACTTCAAAAATTAAACTAAAATAACGTAACACTAAGTTATAAAACTAATTATTTAATTTAAAAAATATAGGATGTTTTCTGATTTCCTCCCTAAACTAAACTAAAACGAAAAAGGTGTAGTTGTAACTTTGCACATATCCTCTCATAAACGAAATATTCACCGAAATCTATTATTTGGCCTTTGGAACATTCGGTTTTGGAACGATTGAGGAGGGCGTTAAGAAAATGAGCTAGCTCGCGTTGTGGAGGGACAAGCGTAAAAAAACAGTCAGTGACTGATTTTAGCGAGTAGCCAGCTTGCAGGGCAGGTCCTCTCGTTTACGAGGTTATTTCCGCACGCTAAAGAGCCGGTCCCGATCAGTACATTAGGCCTAGATCCGCTCATATTTAGCCCGTAGCAAGTCTTCCAAAATCAAATTGAGATAATAGTACCTAATCGAAACCGTATTCGACTCAATTTGAAGAATGCTCCACGGTCTAGATTTTTTGCACCCTTTTTCATCAAGGGAAAAAGTGGAAAAGCTTAATAATAAGTTAAACTTTTGTTTTTTCAGCTATGTGCAGCATAGTGGACACATATAAAATTATAATATGCTTTTCTGATTTCAAGCCAAAGATTAATAAAAACGAAAAAAGGTGTAGCTATTTAAACTACACCTTTCTTTATCAAGCCCACTTCAATTTATTGGTGGCCTTTCTTTATGAAATCATCTACCACATTGGACATATCAAATGACTTTCCTCCCTGCACAGGTGGATATTCTGCCAGGGACTGTAGATGTTCCCCCATAAGGGTTCCCATGGGCTGTATCAACCAGGACACCTTTTGCATCAAGTGCCCATAGGAATCCTTATTATCGAAACTTTCAAATGGGTCCATCCGGATATTAAAGACCAACGGCACTGTCCGTGGAATTACATTGGCATAATAATCCTCCTTAGTAGAGAAATGAAATTTCCATGGCCCCATCCTTACTGCTGTCAACTTGCTTTCATAATAATAAAAAATATGATTCCTAGCCGATTTATCCATTTCTCCTTTCCAATAGGGTAGATTATTGACCCCATCTATATATTGTTGTTTCTCTTCCATCACCAGCTCAGCAGCATCATCTACTCCCGCTGCCGCAGCCAAGCTGGTAAACATGTCCTGATGGGATTGGATACCATTAAGCACCTTTCCTCCTTCGATTACCTCCGGCCATCTCAGCATGGATATCACCCGGACACCGCCTTCATAAGTGGTCATCTTCTCTCCCCTGAAAGGTGTGGTGGCTCCATGTGGCCAAGAAGAGTGCTCAGGGCCATTATCTGTAGAATACCAAATAATTGTATTCTCTGCCAAGCCTTGTTCTTCCAACCATTTTAAGACCAATCCAATATCATGATCGTGCTGTAACATACCCGATCCATGATAATCAGCTTCGCTGGTATATTCCTCTGCAGCATATCTCCATTCCTCATTTAACCGAGTATACAGGTGCATCCTACTGGTGTTCAACCATACAAAAAATGGCTTATCATCATCAACAGCCCTTTCCATAAAATCCTGGGCCATTGGGATCACCTCACCAGCATCAAAATTTTTCATTCTTTCCTGTGTAAGCGCTCCCGTATCTTCAATTTTTTGTTTACCCACTAAACCGAACCTAGGGTCTTCGGTATTATCCATTTCATCTGTTGCCCATGAATGAATCACCCCTCTGGTGCCATATTTACTTTCATATTCTTCCAAGCTACCTGAAAACGCCTCGCCAAACCGCTGGTAATCCCTTTGTTCTGCTTCTTCCTGGGTATTAAGGTGGTAGAGGTTGCCATAAAACTCATCAAAACCATGTGCAGTTGGCAAATGCTCATTCCTATCTCCAAGGTGGTTTTTACCAAAGTGCCCCGTGGCATAACCTTGTGATTTGAGTACTTCCGCAAGACATGGTGATGCAGCTTGCAGTCCCAATACATCTCCCGGCTGCCCTACTGTCGTCATGCCTGACCTAATGGGGTATTGCCCGGTGATAAATGCCGCTCTTCCTGCTGTACAACTGGGCTGGGCATAATGATCCGTAAAACGAATACCTTCCTTACCTATTCTATCAATATTGGGTGTGGTATAGCCCATGGTTCCCATACCGTAGGCACTCACATTTTGCCAACCAATATCATCTCCCCAAATCACAAGGATATTGGGTTTTTTCGAATCTTGTGCCATCACCATATGACTTAGAAATAGGAAGGCAATGATAAAATTTAGTTGTTTCATAGCTTTAGCGTTAAAGTTGTGACTTGATATTGTATATGAATTTTTAAATTCTTGAAAAAATGAATCTTCTGTAAAGGTCTACCTACTATTACATTAATAATTGTAAGCTTATAAATTAAGAATAAGTGGGCCTTTTTCTAATTTTATAATATTTTTTCTGTAATTACTACCATTTAACCAGTTTGTTCACTTATTTGTTTTTGACTAAGCTTAAAAAGTGTCAGCAAGGATTAATTAATTGGACTTCAAAGCTATAACCACTTTTAGCATTGTGTGTTTTTATGCTTCCAGAAGATTGCTAAATATTCAGTTTCCTATATCTGATAGCCATTTAGCCACATAAAATCTTCAAAAAGTCACACCCATCACGCCTAAAATCCCATACATTATTGTTAAATTGATAGGCTACCCTAAACAAAATAACCATTAGATGATCATCACTCAAAATATAAGATTGGGCAGGATAGTCCGAGGGACATGGAAAAACACCATTATGATCGCCTTTACCTGCTCCATGACTTACTTTCTTTATTGGTATTTTATCCAGTACCATTTTGAGATGCCTGCCATCGTCCCCACCATCTTGGGTACTGCCCTGGCATTTTTTATAGGTTTCAATAATAACCAAGCTTATGATCGCTGGTGGGAGGCCCGAAAAGTCTGGGGTGTATTGGTCAATAGCTCCAGAACCTGGGCCAGAAATATCATCTTGCTTCCTACAGCTACTGAGCAAATCAAAGGACAGCATTTACAGTTGATGAAGGAATACACGGTCAAAAGACATATTGCCTTCCTCTATGCGTTAAAGGAGAAACTGCGTGGCTCATCAACAGGGGAATATAAAAAATACCTTATCCAGAGCGATTTGGATATTATTAAGGGAGAAAGCAATAAACATAATGCTATCCTGAGCCTACAGACCATGGAGCTAAAAAGCTGGAGAAGGGATGGTCTTATTGACGGCTTTGAGTTTTTGGAGTTAAATGCAGAAATTACCCGGTTCTGTGATGAGATGGGCAAATCCGAAAGAATAAAAAACACCGTCTTCCCCACTACCTATAATTATTATACCAAAATGTTTATCTGGCTTTTTAATATCGCCTTCACCCTGGCAGTGGCCCCTACAGTGGGCTGGAGAGCCATCATTTTTGGCACCATTGTAGGTTATGTCTTCCATACCATCCACTTTATTGGACAGGCCATTATCAATCCCTTTGAACCTATCCCTACCGGCATTCCTTTAGATCAAATCACCCGAACCATTGAAATCAACCTCTTGGAAATGATCCGTGAAGAACATATTCCAGCTCCGGTAAGTCCTATCAATGATGAGTATGTGATGTAAAAGTAGTATTGAGTAGGGATGTCTTGAGTCTTGAGTCTTGAGATATTAGAAATGAGATTGGGGATATTAGACTTGAAATTGGAAACACAGAGAACACGGAGCCTTCACAGAGGTCCCTGAGTTTTTAATTAATAGTCAGGATTAGGAGACTTAGTATTAAAATTCTTTCCTCTTTGTTCTTTATTCTTTCCTCTCAATACATGATACTAGTGTCTTGCTACTAGATACTAATTTGATACCTGAGATTTGAAGTCTTTATTCTTTGCTCTTTCCTCTTTATTCTTGACATGAAAAATTAGACTAAAAATAGAACCACAGAGAACACAGAGACTTCACAGAGGTCGCTGAGTTTTTTGTAAAAAATTCAACCTTTGCGACCTTTGAGCTTCCTCCGAGAACTTTGTGGTAAAAAAATCTTCCTACTTATTACTTCGTACCTCGTACTTGATACTATATTGAGACTTGAGACTTGAGATTGGAGATATTAGACTTGAAATTGGAAACACAGAGGACACTAAGTCTCTACAGAATTCTCTGAGTTTTTGGTAAAAAATCTCCCTACTTATTACTTCGTACCTCGTACTTGATACTATATTGAGACATGAGACTTGAGACATGAGACTTGAGACTTGAAATTGGAAACACAGAGGACACTAAGTCTCTACAGAATTCTCTGAGTTTTTGGTAAAAAATCTCCCTACTTATTACTTCGTACCTCGTACTTCCTACTTTGTACTTGATACATGATACTTTGTACTTGACACTTAGTACTAAATACTTGGTTCCAAAGCTGTCCAGCTAAAAAGTGATTCAAGATCTTTTTCTATTTCAATGGGCTGAGAATACACCCTTAATCTCAATGTTTCAGGGGCTTCACCGGAATAATAATCGATCAAATCTGTCACTACCTCTGGCTTGAGCACACTGATATTTACCGGTGCCAGGCCCATTTGGATCATGCCCAGTTTTCTGGCAGCCCCCTTGGCCAAGTCTATGGTCCTTTTGGAATTTTGGGGCAACCTGTCATTGATCTTTACAATGACCTCCTTTTCATTTTTCAGGTTGGTTACCCTCACCATAGTACCGAATGGGAGGTTTTTATGGGCAGCGGTCATCCCTTCCATATCAAAAATCTCCCCATTTGAGGTACGGCGATTATGGAAAAACCTACCATAATAACTGGCAATTCCCTTCTCTATCAATAAGGTGGAATCCACTGGTACCTCTTTGGTCTGGGCAGACAGCTTGAAAGAGGCAAAAACCACCCAAAATAGAATTAAACAAATTGCTTTTTTCATAAGAATTGGCCTACTCAATTTAAATGCCAAATACTGTCATTGGCTTCAAATAGGTTTGCTTCGCAAATTTTAAGCGCATAAATTTAATCTGAATTTTATTCAAAACATAAAATACGCATTTTTATCATATGCTAAAAATCTTACATTCAGCTGATTGGCACCTAGGAAAACGCCTTCAGGAATATTCCAGGTTACCTGAACAAGAGCTGGTTTTAGAGGAGATCATACAAATCGCAGATCGTGAAGATATAGACTTGGTACTCCTTGCTGGGGATATTTTTGACACTTTTAACCCCAGTCATGAAGCAGTTGAATTACTTTACAAAAGCCTAAAAAGACTCTCCAAGGATGGCCAAAGGCCCATTATTGCCATTTCTGGCAACCATGACAGCACCCAATTTATCAGTGCCCCCAACCCATTGGCCAAAGAACTGGGCATACTTTTCTACAGCCAATACGACCAAGTGCTCAGCACTGGTCCATTGGACAGCGGAATCGAAATCACCCAATCCGCCCCGGGATTTGTAGAGCTAAAACTTCCAACATATAATTTTCCCATCAGGCTCATCCTTGCTCCCTACGCCAATGAAGTTTTGCTAAAAACCTATCTCGGAGAGGAGGACAAAGAAGCTGAGTTACGAAATGTACTGGGAGAAAAATGGCAGAAGATTGCTGACAAATACTGCGATGAAAAAGGTGTAAACCTATTTATGGGCCATTTCTTCTTTATCAAGGAAGGCGAAAAGCCAGAAGCCGAACCGGAAAGCGAGCGACCTATCCTTCATGTGGGGGGAGCCCAGGCCATCTATACCCATCTTATTCCAAAAAACATCCAATATGCAGCTTTAGGGCACCTACATCGCTACCATGCTGCGGACAAATCTCCCTGCCCCATCGTATACAGCAGTTCCCCTTTGGCCTATAGTTTCAGCGAGGCCAATCAAGAGAAAAAAGTCGTACTGGTAGAGGCAGAACCAGGAAAGCCAGTCAGCTATGAAGCCCAGACATTGGAACAAGGACGCCCCCTATACCAACAATCCTTTAGCAGTTTGGCGGACACCCTCGAATGGCTGGAAGCCAATCCTTATTGTTTTGTGGAAATCACCTTTGAAACGGACACTTCCATAGACGCGGCCACCAGAAAGGCCATCATGAAAGCCCACGATGGCATCGTCAGCCTGATCCCTAAACTCTCGGACCTGGGACAAAGCCAGGACAATAGCCTGCAGGCCGAGGACCTTGGTCAGGATATGGGCACGCTTTTCTCCCGTTTTTACCAAAGTGCCAAGGGCATCGCCCCCAATGAGGAAATCCAATCACTTTTTAACGAAATCATCAGCCAAAAAGAAGATCAATGATCCCTATCAAACTGGAAATCGAAGGATTATATTCCTATAAAGAAAAGCAAAGCATCGACTTCACCCAGCTTACTGGAGCAGGCCTATTTGGCATTTTTGGGGCAGTTGGCAGCGGTAAATCCTCTGTTTTGGAAGCCATCCTACTGGCACTTTATGGCAATACCGAAAGATTGGCCAGCAAAGGAGAGAAAAACAGCATGGTTAACCTCCAGAGCCAAGCCATCTCCATCAACCTGGAATTCAAAGCGGGAAAAAACAACCAGCAATTATACAAGGCCAGCTACCTGGCCAAAAGGAACCCCAAAAAGTTTGAGGATATCAAACCGGCCACCCATACTTTTTATGAACAACAAGCCGGTTCATGGATGCCTTTGGAAATGGGTGCCGAGCAAATCTTGGGCATGAAAATGTCCCACTTCCGCCAGACGGTCATTATTCCCCAAGGGAAATTCAGGGAGTTCATAGAGCAAAAACCTAAGGACCGGGCGGATATGATGAAGGAGCTTTTCGGTCTGGAACGCTTCGACTTGGCCGACAGAACCAGAAGATTACTCAGTGCCGAAAGGGAAAAGAAAACGATTCTTAACACCAAGTTGGAAGGCTTGGAGACTTATACCAAGGAGGCTTTAAAGCAATCCCTTGAACACCAGCAATCCCTTTCTGAACAAAAGGAAAACCAATCAAAGCTCGTGGACCAGAAGGAGCAAGAGCTAAGAAAAGCCCAATCCATCAAAGAAAAAGCGGAACAGCTCAAACTACTTCTTGTCCAATGGCAAAGCCTGGAAGAGAAAATACCGGTATTCCAGCAAAAGCGCGAACACCTGGAACAATATCAAAAAGCATTAACCTACCTAAAACCTATTCTCGAGCAAATCAAAGAGCAAGAAACCGAAGAGGAAAAGTATAAGGTAAGCGTCGTGGACTGCGAACGTTTCCAATCGACATTTGAAAAGGAAATTGAGCAGAAAGAAGCAAGGTACAATAAATTGTACCATGAGTATAGAAAAAAAGGAGAGCGAGAAGCCCGTATCAGGGATTTATTACAGATCAAAGACCTTAACCAACTTGACCTTGAAAAGCAATCCCTTCAGGAAGAATTGCATCGATTAACCAAAAACAGTCAGGAATTTCAATCCAAGAAAACCGAGATGGAAAAGGCGATCCAGGAGCAAGAGCAAAAGCTGGAGAAACTGAAGGTACCTTCCATGGAAGAAATCAGCAAAATGGAGGCTGCCTTGGTAGAAATGAGACAAAATGCCAGCCACCTCCAAAGTCTTGAGAGGCAGGTCAACAGCCTGGAAGAAAATTTAGCCTTATCAGAAAAAGAGGTACAATCCCTACTAACCGAACTCCAAATCAACCATACTGATTTTGGTATATTGCTTCAAGAAAGCAGCTCTCAGCTTTCCTTATTGGAAAAAGAAAGGGAAAAGCTTTTACAGCAGCAAGGACTGTTTACCTATGCCAATCAACTTCAAGAAGGTGAGGCATGTCCACTTTGCGGTGCCCTGGACCACCCTACCCCACTTTCCCATAACTTTGACCAAGAAAAGCTCACTGAAAACGAGCTTCAAATCCAGGAAAACAAAACCAAACTTGAGCAGTATAGACAGGCCCAATCCAAACATGAAAAGCTCCTGATCGGACAACAAAACGCCCAGGCCAATAAAACAGAGAAGCTCACTGAAATCCAAAAACTAAAGGAAAGAAACCAAACATTAATCCAACAGTTTGGAGCGCTGGGCTTAAAGGATCAGGAAGCCATAGAAAACAGGCTTGTATCGGCCAAACATGAAATCCAAACAGAAAAAGGGCTAAGCTTGAGCCTTAAAAAGCTACAAACGAACCATAGACAATTCTTAACAGATGCCGAAAAAGACCTTGAAAAGCTACAGGCCGTAGATCATAAAGCAAAGACCCTAGACACAAAGATCGAGACCAAATTGGCCGAAATCAATTATCAGGATTTGCTGGAAAAATACCAAGGTGCCTCAGCCCAAAAAATCGACGAGGATATTTCCAAGGTTAAAACATTTCTGGAGGAGTTGGAAGTAAACCTCCCACGGGCGCAGGATGCCCTTAATGAAGCCAAACAAAAACAGACCACCAACCTCACCAACCTAAAGAATTACCAAAATCGACTGGAAGAGGTAAAAGGAAAGTTGATAAAGCTAAAGGATGAACTGGCCTTGAGTTTGGAAAGCCATGCATTCAAAGATGCCACAACAGTAAAACAGCTGTTGGCCAGTCAGATTGACCCGAAGCAATTGGAGGAGGAAATTAAAGAATTTGACAGGCAAAGGGATCTCTGCCATGGAAAAATCCAAGAGCTAAAGGCAGACAAAGCTGTGGCTGAATTTTCCCTTGAATATTATGAAAAAGTCCAATCAGCTTACCAGACAGCCAAATCCAAGCTGCTTGAAGTTCAAGAATCCCTTTCACTTCTGGCCAATAAAATCGCTGAAATCAAGGTTAAACTGGAAGAGAAAGACCTATTAAGCAAAAACTTACATGAGGTAGAAAAAAGGGAAAGCAACCTGAATGAGCTTAACAGAATGTTCCAGGGGAGCGGCTTTGTAAAATATGTCAGCAATATCTATCTCAAGGAACTGGTACATACGGCCAACCTTCGTTTTATGAAATTGTCCAAAAACAGCTTAAGCCTTGATGTGGATGAATCCAATACTTTCTGGATCATCGATCACCTAAATGGAGGAAACAGGAGATTGTTAAAATCCCTTTCGGGAGGACAAACTTTTCAAGCATCCCTTTGCCTGGCTTTGGCATTGGCGGAAAAGGTAAAATCACTGAACAGGGCAGAGCAAAGCTTTTTCTTTTTGGACGAAGGCTTTGGAGCATTGGACAAAAATGCCCTAAGGACCGTATTTGAAACCCTCAAATCCCTAAGACATGAAAATAGGATCGTCGGTATCATTTCCCATGTAGAAGAGCTCCAGCAAGAAATCGGTGTATTTGCGAAGGTAACCTTGGATGCAGAAAAAGGCAGTCAGGTAAGCTATTCTTATTAGTTGCTTAATATTTCACGCAAAGCGCACTGAGGCTAGGCTAAGAATGCTAAGACTTGGCTTATAAGTCATTCAAAATCAATCTTTTAGTAATTTACGCCTTCTTTGCAGCCTTAGCGTGAAACAAAAATTATTAGTGTTAGTTACTCTGACGTTAAAGAAGTCTGAGCAGCCCTTAGACCGTCAGAGCTCGCCCTTATAACAATTTCTCCCTTGGTTTCATTATTTTGAACGATCAAGAGACATTTACCATTAAAGGCTTTTCGATAATCTGCCTTAAAAGATTCCAAAGAAGCCTGATAACCATTATCAACCCCGGCAATCTTAGCAGCTCCCTTCACTTCAAAATTGATCAGGTTTTCCGCATGGGGTACCAAGACCCCTTTACTATCCACTACACTTACCGTAACAAAAGACAAATCCTTTCCGTCAGCCGACAACTCCCTCTTGTCTGGAGTTAAAAGTATCTTATCAGGGTCCCCAGCAGTATGCACCTGTCTTTCCAAAATCTGCTCACCATTTTTCCTAGAAACCAACCTCAATGATCCTGGCTCAAAATCCACACGCCACATGACATGCATGGCATCTCCTTCCTTCTTCTTTACTCCAAGGGATTTTCCATTCAAAAACAATTCTACCTCATCCGCTTGACTATAATATGCCCAAACATCCACGGCCATACCTTCTTTCCAATTCCAATGTGGGAACAAATGCAAAACCGGCTTATCCGTCCACTCACTTTGGTAGAGATAATAAGCATCTTTAGGAAAACCAGCTAGGTCCACAATACCAAAATAGGAACTCCTTGCGGGAAAAGGATAAGGAGTAGGTTCTCCCAAATAATCAAATCCAGCCCAAACAAAAATACCTGAAATATAGTCTTTGCCCTTCAGCGCTTTTAAAGTTTCTTCATGGGTACTGCCCCAATCAGCTGACACATGATCGTAAGATGAAATGGAATAATCTTCATCTTCCATACTTTCTTTCTCAAGGCTATTCATGCGAATAATCTTATCAGATGGCATTTCATAATGTCCCCTGGTAGCCAATGCAGACATTCCTTCAGCAGCAATCAAATTCATCATTGGATACCAATTATCCAGCATCGAATAGTCCTTATGTCTATAGTTAAATCCTAAAACATCCAAACTAGCCGACTGAACCACAAAGTTTTTTCCTGGTCTGTTTTCATTCAAGCCCGCTGTTATAGGCCGAGTCATGTCCAGCTCTTTGATGATCCCTGCCAATTCACTGGCTATACTGATTCCTGCACTGTCATATTGCTCTGGGATTTCATTTCCTATACTCCACATGATCACTGATGGATGATTTCTGTCTCTTAGGACCATATCTTCTAAATCCTTTCTGTGCCATTGTTCCCAATATATGTGTCCATCAGATTCCTGTTTTCCCTCCTTCCAAACATCAAAAGCTTCATCTTGCACAAGAAAGCCCATTTGATCACATAAATCCAATAATTCAGGAGCTGGAGGATTATGGGCTGTCCTGATAGCATTGACGCCCATTTCCTTCAATATCTTCAATTGCCTCTCAATGGCCCTTTTGTTTACTGCCGCTCCTAGGGCTCCTAGATCATGATGCATGGCAACCCCCTTAATTTTCATGGCTTGGCCATTCAGAGAAAATCCATTTTCAGGGTCAAACTTAAAATAACGTATCCCCAAAGGTGTTGTCAAATCATCCATTAGCTGTATACCAGCATATACTTTCGTCTCCACTTGGTATAAATAAGGATGTTCAATCGACCATAATTGCGGATTATCCACCTTGATTTCCTGAATAATCTCAGCATGCTGATTTCCTAAAACCGTCTCTTTTGTAGTTTGGCGTGCCACTTCAAGCCCCTCACTATTCAATATCCTGGTTTCTAAAGTCAAATGCCTTTGAACGAGACCTTCATTCTTAATGACTACCTCCAAATCCACCTGTGCCTGTTCCTGGCTCACTTGGGAAGTACTCACAAAAAGCCCCCAATGATCAATATGGATTTTCTCTGTCCTTACCAATCGAACATTCCTGTATATACCAGATCCAGTATACCACCTAGAATTGGGCTGGTCAGCATTGTCCACCTTTACGGCAAGGATATTGGCCTCATCGCCATAATTTAAGTAAGGGGACAAATCATATTTAAAGGAGCTATAACCATTTGGTCTTTCCCCCAATCTATGCCCATTGATCCAAACTTCACTATTACGGTATACCCCATCAAATTCTATCCAAATAATTTGTTCCACGGCTTCTTTTGGAAGTAAAAAAGTCTTTCTATACCAAGCTTTTCCTGCTGGCAAAGCACCTCCAGCCACAGTAGTGGGGTGATTTTCACTGAAATCCCCCGCTATGCTCCAGTCATGGGGTAAAGTAACTTCCTGCCAGCTAGAAACATTAAAATCTGCATTGAGGGCATTGGGATGGTCCCCCAATTTAAAATACCAGCCTTTATTGAAGTCAAGGATCATCCTTTGCTTTTTTGTTGAGCTGGAGCATGCCAGCATTAACATCACCAAAAAAACACCTAAAAAGAGCCTATATACCGTTCTTATCCTCATATTTCGTTCAAAACCTCAGACTTTATCCTGATTATTCTTTAGTAAAATAGCACAGATTCCCTAATAATTAAAACTTCCTTCAATACTTCGTCAATTCTTAGGCATGAAAAAAGGCCAACCTCTCGGCTGGCCCTCTCCCAATCAAACAATATTATTTCTATTTACTCAATTTAACTTTCCCGACATTTACAGACTGTCCTTTGAGCTCCAACTCAATTGTCTTTTTACTGATTATAAAGCTTTTTTCTTGCGGTTCTACTGCGACAGGATTCTCCAATGAGTTAAATGCTTCCAGGTCCTCATGGGCCATTTCAATTAAAACACCTTCTCCATTGCCCCTATATTTTCCATCCAATTTGATGCTGACTTTTTTAGCCGCTGTAGATGTGTTCACAATCTTGAAGATCATTTCACCACTATCTTCATCTAATACGGCAGAAGCATACAAATTATCCTCTCCTGCCAAGCTTTTTCCATCTGCAGTAATTGGCAATACATCTGTGCCTCTATTGGTCGAAAATAATTTCTGCACATGATAA
Organism: Echinicola salinicaeni; assembly: GCF_014280965.1. Classification (GTDB taxonomy): domain Bacteria; phylum Bacteroidota; class Bacteroidia; order Cytophagales; family Cyclobacteriaceae; genus Echinicola; species Echinicola salinicaeni. The sequence goes on along the minus strand of NZ_JACODZ010000003.1, from coordinate 404,716 downwards.
TTAGTCGTGCCATAAGACCTGAGATTATCAAACCAGATCAAATCAGGATTCCACTGCCAGCCATTTACATGCGCAAAAAGCGGAGCATAAGAAGCCAACCTCACTACATCGGCATTTCTTTCCAAACCAGTCATAAATGCAGCCTCTGACAAGGCTGCTTCCCAGTTATTACGTTTCCAAGATTCGCTGACCGTAGTACTATGGGCAGCATACTCTCCGGCAAAAACTTTGGGACCATTTCGGTCATAATCATCGTACCTTCTGGCATTCTCCCTAAACCAGGATGGTGGCCTGTAATAATGCTCATCCACCAATTCTGCATCCATTTCCCTCAACTCTCCCCATAGGTAATCAAACTCATGGCCATCAGGAAAAGGACCAGAAGTGGATACAATGGTGATCTCAGGATAGGCCGCCTTGATCGCTTTTTCAAAAATTTTGGCCCGCTCAATATACTGTGGTCCCCAGTTTTCATTGCCTACACCAATAAACTTCAGGTCAAAAGGTTCTGGATGCCCCATTTCTGCCCGCTTGGCTCCCCATTTACTGTCCACAGGTCCATTGGCGAATTCAATCAGGTCCAAGGCATCATTGACATATTCATCCAAGGCTCCTATGGCCACCTGCTCTCCTGTGTTGAACTGACAGGCCAAACCACAGCTCAAGATAGGCAGGGGTTCGGCTCCTAAATCTTCTGAAAGCTGGAAATACTCAAAGAAACCTATGCCAAATGACTGATAATAATCTGGAGTGGTACGGTGGGCAAACTCAATATTCCACCTGTTCTTGATGACCTCACGGTCTTCCATTTCTCCAATGGTCTTTTTCCATTCGTAACGGTTTTCCAAGTCAAAACCTTCGACGATACAACCACCTGGAAAACGCAAAAACCCCGGCTCCATATCTGCGAGTAATTGCACCAAATCTTTCCTCAATCCTCTTTTTCTTCCCATCCAAGTATCCTCCGGGAACATAGAGATCATATCAATATCAAGTTCTCCTTCTCCTTCCAGCAAAACATGAAATCCTACTCCGTCCAAGGTCTTATCAGCCGTCATCACTATCTCATATTCTGCCCATTCACTGGTAAAGCCACTTACTGATCCTTCTCCAATTTCCTCTCCACCATCCAGTAATTTTGTATTTAAGGCTAAATTATCCCCTTTGGCCAGTTTAGCAATAAAGGTCACCGTATATTTCAAGCCCTCTTTGACGGCCATTCCGCGGAAACCTTCATTACTTACCCCAAAATTCCCTGTATTATTTAAGCGCTGTAAGCGCAGGTATTTATGGTTGACACCGCTCGGATGATTCCTATTAAAAACATATCCTTTTGCGCCATTGTCCTCCACTCTTCTCCAGCCCATCATGGGATTTTCAAATTCAAAAGAATAGTTTTTGATCATTTCTGCATAGAGGCCGCCATCGGCTGCGAAATTGATATCTTCAAAAAAAAGTCCCCACATATTGGGCGAGACATCACTGACCTTGTCGTCAAGGTCAACTTCCAGAAGAAGTGGTTCATTCTGAGCTTGGATGAGCAAAGGCAGCAAAAGTGCCATCATTCCAAGCATTAGGGGTTTCAGCTTGTTCATCGTTGAGGTTATTATTAGATTTTATTGTTAATGGATCCAATAAGGAATCAGTATTTACTCCCTATCCTAGCATCCATTTTTATAAATGATAAGGTAAATATAGAAAAAATATTTAAATGTTATTTATACACTTAAAAAATATTGATTGATCAAAACGAAAAGTTGAATTTGATTGGTTCGCTTCCTTTTTTGAGCCAAAGGCTCAAATTTAATACGTACCAAGTCGGAGACTTAGTACTACTTAGTCCCTACATAACACAAGGTTAGAATACTGTTCGGGATTTGAAATCCCGAACAGCATTCTCTAGTTTCTTTATTTCTCCCTACCCAATACTTGATACCTGATACTAAATACTTGATCCCCATATTTTCAATCTCCATCTGGCTTAATAATGGAAGTTCTGGTACTCAATGGCCAATAAAAATCCTCAAAAGCAGGTGGGGTTTCTGGATCATAGCTCGGCAATCCTTTTTTAAGGTGTTTTTTGAGTTTTAAGTTGGTGGCTTTTAACCCTTCTACTACGCAGCTGGCCAATTGATAAGCGCCATAAGTGCTGAAGTGCGTGTTATCAGCAAAATCATCTGCCTGTCTCTCGAAAGTACCTGCAGGGAAATGGACAAATGCCTTTTTTGAATAATCTACCCCCCAAGCTTCATATAGTACCTTGCTCATAGCATTGAGATCAATAAGGGCTATTCCATCCTCCTCAGCAAGTTCCCGCATAGCATCTGGATATTCCTCAAGTGTATTGATGATTTTTCCTTCACCATCAAATCGCCTACGGTGCATGGAAGTCACCAAAACAGGAATCCCTCCCTTTTCCCTTACAGCGTTAATATATTCCCTTATGATCTCTTGATAAGTGGTGAAAGGCTCCACATGGTTCCCCCCTGGTTTCTGATCATTATGGGCAAATTCCATAAAGAGGTAATCCCCTGGTTTCATCAAACTAAGTATATTGTCCAATCTTCCTGCCCTACGAAAAGATTTAAAAGTCTCTCCTGATTCAGCATGGTTGGCTATAACAACTTTTCCTGGCTTGAAAAAAGCAGGAAACATCTGCCCCCAAGCAGCCCAAGGCTCATAGGCCTGATCTACCACTGTACTATTACCCGCCAAAAATACTGTAGGAGACTCGGTATTGGGACTTATTTCTATGGACACCACCTTGGGTGCATCTCCATTAAACTCCAAGGTCAACTGATGATCCCAATGCAGATAATCCAATTCTCTGCTCTTTAGCTTTACTTTCTTTTCGGTCCCTGAAATCTCAGGATAGCGAACATGCACCGAAAACTTCTTCTCTACCAGTTTACCGTACTTGGTATCGGTTTTATCAAGCATCAGTCGTCTATTTTCAGCTCTTATGGTTGTGGACGATGTGCCTTTTTGATCTCCTAAAATTACCTTTACATCATAATTTCCCTCTGGAATATCCACGGTAAAATAAAATGGCATATCGCTGCTTATAAAATCACCCTTCAGGGCATTTTCTCCATTATTCACAGCTTGGATTTGCTTTGCTCCTAAAAAACCAAAGCCCCTGGACTTGCTGTACTCATGCGCTGGTAAAACCTGTTGATAGTTTTTCGCAATAGCTCCATCTCCAAAATCAAACTTCCAAGTTCTCTTTTCCGATTGCTGCGCCTGACAGAAAAAACCCTTCATTCCCAAAGCCAGTATGGAAAACAATATGTATTTGCTTTTCATGATTCCTTTTTTTGAATTTTGCGTATTGGCCCCATGTATCCGGGCCCAATACCCATGACTCAGTACTATTTTTTCAATCTATCTCCTACCAAACCCAAACATTCTATCGCAGCCAGTCCCCACTGGGCAGTGGCATTGGTAGAGATATGTCCTTCTTCTACTGGTCTTAAGACTTCGTCACCTTCTACCATGTATATTTCTGGTTTTTCAAAATCATAGCCAGCAGCTCCACCAAAAAACTCTTTCCAAGCACGCGCTGCTAAAACTGGATCATCATTAAGTTTCGCTGCATAAGCCGTTAATCGGCTATGTCCCTGCCCCAAGTTCAACCTCCCCAAGGCATTTCCCAAAACCTCTTCTTGTTCTTCTGCACTGGCATTGTACAAGGTACAATACTGCAGCCAGGCGGCTTTGAATTCTGGTAGATCAAAGTTCTCGATTAGCTCTGCACAAATTTCCATAAGACCAAAAACCGCACTCAAATGAGAAGCCCCGGCCCGCTGGCGCTTTTGTATTTCAAACTCACCAGTCCTTAAATCCATCCGGCTACCACCAGTGAAAAAACCCTTAGGTTGCGCGGCAATGGTCTTCATACTATTTACTAGCTTTTCTTTGATCTTTGGATCTCCTGTTCTCTCCCACTCAGTCAGCCAAGCCGCTGAAATAGCACCGTAATCTGTACCAAAGCCCAAATAAACATGATGCGGATCATCTTCTGTCTCCCATACCGATTTATTGCTCACCTTTCTGGTTGGTGGGATAGCCTTCAGGGTAGCTGCTGCATTGACTTGCTCTTCCATCAAATCCCCCACTCTTTCATCAGCTGTCAAATAGTAATAAAAACGCCTGTTAGCTGCCGTAGAAATCCGCAACTGCTTGGCACTGCAGCCCCAATGCTGCACATTATGCCTGCTTCCTAAGGGGGCAAAGCGGCCAAGATGATGCACATCCACTTCTCCGGTATGCCTGGTCATAGCCTCAGCCATTCTAAAGACTTCAGACCTTCCCGTCCTTAAAAAATAATACCATAGCCATAGATCTGTGGACAATTCAGAATTGTCCCAGGCAAAGCCTCCTACATCATAGCGCCACGTATGCCGGTCAAAATCATAGCTATGCATGACATCCCCATAATCCCAAAAGCCATACCAGCGACGATCCTCCACCTGTTGATGATAAAACTCAAAATAGTCTTCCAGATAATCTTCTATCTTGGCCTTGGTATCGGTACTCCTATCCGGTAAATCCCAAATCTTTCCAAACACACCTACTTGGTGCATATAGGCTGGTGATGCAGTCAGTTGAGGCGGCTGGTTCATCCCATTGGCAAGCTTATTAAACTGCTGATGATCTGGGGTCTCAGCCAAAATGGCAATATTCATCTCACTGGTCCTGGCAACACCTTTTGCAGTACCAAAACCTGGCTCATAATCCTCATAGGTAATATTTAAGGCATCCAATTGCTTTTCATAGGTATCCTGCCCCATACCATCATGGTAAAATCGCAAATCCATTGCTGGGGCATCGGGAGCCCAAAGCCACATGGTCACTTCTGCTGCTTCTTTATGGGCATTCCTAATGTCCAACTGAGCAGGGTAACTCTGCCAAAAATTACGTATACCAAAAGCAACTCCGCCTGATGGGCCTCCCACATAAGCCGTTCCTCGAGAACGTTCCCCAAAACCGGATTTCAACCAGGCATGTCCTGATGCTGTTCTTTTGCGAATAGCAAAGGCATCGGAACTGGTTTGGGATAAGGTATAGTCACCAAAAGCAGGAATATAGTGCAATCGGGAAGAAACATTTTCGGGAAAGTCACTGACAGGAGGGGTTTGCTCGCCTTTCATCTGGGCCTCTTTGACTTCCTTTCCAGGATCTCTACGTAAGCCTGTCAAACCCCTCACTGCCTCAGCAAAAATCCCTTCATCCTTACCCGCAAATCTAATATGCCTATCATGTAATTGATCCTCCATGGGCACCTCAAAGCGAAGGCCCAATCCTTTTATAAAATCCTTCTCTTCATCACCATCAAAAATTATGGTATGCATGGTTCTGATGGATTCGCCTCCTGCATAAAAATAAAGCCTGATGGTAAAAGGCAACCAATTCTGCTGACCGGAAGCAGCATGCTTTCCCTCCACTTTTACAACAGTCCTCAGAGGTCCTTCCTGCTCCAGTAAGACCTTATCAATGGCGCCTTCAAAAACAGTCGTTTTTATACTTTCCTGCTCACCTAACACACCATCTTGGTGCAATAAAACCAAACGGCCATTTTTTAAACTTTTGCGGTAATTCCTTGAAACCTCGCTTAACAGGTAAGGTCCCTTTTTATTGATTTGACATTGGATAAGTCCAGTATCAACAATTATTTTTTCATCATCTTCCTCCGTCTGAATAGCTTCTGTGGGCTGAACATGCTTTCCAGGAGCTATTTTCAGCCCTTTGCCCAGAGCCTTAGGATCAGCGATCGCATGTCCTGTCCACTTCAAACTCCCATCAGGCCAATATGCCAATGGCCAAGTTTGAACAGGAAATTGTCTTCCTCCTTCATCCTCCAAAAAAAAAGCTTCGTTTTTTACTTGCCCCTTTGGCCAAGGAAGCCCTAAAGTGCTACCACTTACCTGAATATTTTCGACATTTTCTAACCAATCGATTTCTACCGCTTGGGCTTTATTCATGCTGTTACGATTTTGGGCCATAGCATTTGATAAACCAGGAGCCAAATAAATAGAGGAGGAAAGCAAAGCTGAGTGTTTTACAAAATTTCTACGAGAAGAAGAATGCTTGTTCATAAATCAAATAGGTATTTTCGGTTTATTATTTTCACAATCAGTTTTCCTGAATGCTTTCTGAAATTTCTACAATTTTAAAATCATCAATTTCTTGGTGGGACCACACTTGTCTAAAGCCAAAATACCCCTCTTGTAATGGCGTCTTATCTTTGTATTCAAAGAACAGCTCTCCATCTACCCAAAATCCAACCCATCCATCTTCTACTTTTATCTTGATATCATACCAGTGATTAGGCGTCAAAAGATGTTCACCATCATTCAGTTCAAAAATCAACTCCCTCTCACCATCACCTTGATATTCCCTGAATCGGGTAGTGGAATTTTCGTTCCCTCCAAAACCGACATAGTACATACTCAAAGCGTCATATTCTTTGAACTTTCCATTACGGGTAAAAAGGTTTTCATTTTCGGGATCTGTGGCCATCCAAAATTGATTAAGATCCGACAGTCTATCATTTTCCCCATCAGCCATCACCACCTTCCTTTTATAGGTAATTTCAACATTTCCATTCAGCTTCTTATTCAGCCAAACCGTGACGCCACCCTTGGTATCCATCACCATTTTTCCTCCTTCTATATCCACGGATGAATTCCCCTGCTTATCCATTTCCACTTTCCAGATAGCCTCATCCAAAGGCTTAGAAAAATCGTCCTCGAATAATACGGTCTCTGTTCTCACTTTAGTTGTAATGGAACTTTTAGAGTTCACAGAACAGGTACAGGAAGCCAGAAAAATACCTATAATGAAGAATGAAAGGTTTACACGGATTCTTTTCATATTTAAAATAAAATTTTGGTCGCTTTGCAATATTGCCCTACCAAATTACCAATGGATTTATATATACCCTTCGAAATCAGTAACTATATGAAATAAAGTGCTTCAATATAAGGTATTAGCCAAGGCCATCCCTCTCAATACGGCAAAGCAGCACCACCACTGCTGTACAATTACTTTGTGTGTCAAAGTAGAAATAAAAATCCGCTAAACTCTACTGAGGTGTTATGCTTGAAAAATAATCAACTCCCTTGGAAATACTAAAAAAAGAAAACGGCAAGACCTGAGATCTCGCCGTTTTTATAAATACAGTTAATTTTTATGTGTTATTCAATAGCTGAAATCTCTACATTTTCACTGTAGGAGCTTCCAGTGATCTGCTGAATCTCTGTTCTGAAATTAGCAGCAAGTACACAAATTAAAAGAGTAGCCAAATAGACTAACAGCTTTGTTTTCCAGCTTAAACTGGTCCCTTGTTTCATTTTCAAATACTTCATGGCTCTGGGTGATTGTTAATATTTCCTTAATATATGTGATTCTTTATTTTTTGACAAACACATTGACGAATTATTTAAAATGCTTATTTAACAACACAAAACGCATTATTATGTTTTTATAATATTTTATTGGAATAATTATTTTTTGTACTTCATTATATACCACCTCATAAAAAAACACAAAATCAATTCATTATCAATATTTTAACAAACAACAGTTCTGAACAGGATATTACAGTACAAACAATTTATCTTAAGAGATTAATTTTATGTGAAAAGTCGATTTAGAAAAATGTACCGACTTAATACAGATTAAAATCAAACATGATAAATTAAAAAATAATGCACATTAAAAAATCCATTGCATTTAGCCTATTACTGATCTCTTTGATCGGAATTTCAAAAGCCCAAGAACTACCTAGCCAAAAAGAGATCATGGACCAAATGGTCTTGACCAATCAATATTTGATGAATAAATGGCCCGACCCAGGGGTCAATGTCATCACCAATAAAGAAAGATCCAGTAACCTATGGACCCGAGCAGTATACTATGAAGGACTGATGGCACTTTATGCGCTGAAAGATGACAAGGCCTACTATGACTATGCCGTAAAATGGGGAGAAGCGCATAATTGGGGATTAAGAAACGGCACCCAAACCCGTCATGCTGACAACCACTGCGCAGGCCAAACCTATATCATGTTGTATGAAATAGACCCACAACCAGAAAGAATACAGAAGATACAATCTTCAGTTGATGATATGATAGCAACATATAAAATCAATGACTGGGATTGGATCGACGCCTTACAGATGGCCATGCCGGTTTTTGCACAATTGACCAGCTTAACTGGCGACAGGAAATATGCTGAGCGAATGTATGAAATGTACATGGACACCAAGGTAACTCAAGGGCTTTTTAATCCCCAGGATAATTTGTGGTGGAGGGACAAAGACTTTCTTCCTCCTTATCAAGAACCTAATGGAAATGATTGCTATTGGTCAAGGGGCAACGGTTGGGTAGTCGCTGCCATGGTCCGTACCCTTGAATTCTTGCCTCAGGATGATCCTCATCGCTTTGAATATGTACAAATGCTTCAACGCATGCTTAAAGCCGTTTTGACCGTTCAAAGGACTGATGGTTTCTGGAATGTGAGTTTACATGACCCTACCCACTTTGAAGGCAAGGAGACTTCCGGAACCGCCCTTTTCCTTTATGGTATGGCCTGGGGTGTCAATAATGGACTTTTGGAAAAAGAGGTCTATATGCCGGCCATCACCAAAGCCTGGAATGCCATTTCAAAAGAAGCCATCCATGACAATGGCTACTTAGGCTACCTGCAGGGCACCGGAAAAGAACCCAAAGATGGCCAACCGGTAACTTACACCAGCAAACCTGATTTTGAAGATTATGGCCTGGGATGCTTTCTCTTGGCTGCATCTGAGATGTATAAATTGGTGGAGTAAGAAATCATCTTGTGTCCCATTTGTGAGCAAAATATAAATCGGGCACAAATAAAGAAAGAGATGGGATAACTCCCATCTCTTTCAATTTTATGTGATTTCTAAAACGAATAAAACACTAATAAATCAACATTTTCTGTTAGCGTTACTTTTTTGAAAACTCCTTCAAGAATTACTGCTTAGTTCAATGACTATCATTTCCTCAGGCTGCGTTTCTATTACCAAAACATTGCCCTCCCACTTATAGGACTTCGAATCTTTTATCAAGATATCTTTAGTCTTAAAAGGGTTATCAAGTTTTAACAATCCTCCTTTTTCTGATTTGACCTTTACAGAATTTAGCTGACCGTTTTCTTTTTCTGCAGATACAAGAAAAGCACCATAAGTTCTTAAATCAGTAAAACTTATATTATCCCAATTTTTCGGAATAGCTGGAAATATTTTAATAATTCCTGTATGGCTCTGGATTAACATCTCCTGAATTCCTGAAGCAAAGGCAAAATTGCCTTCCAAGGTGAAAGGACGGTATAAAAATTTAGACTTTCCGGATTTCGACTGATCCCCATTTACATGAAAGGTGTTTTTCAGACAAAATGAATTTGCAAAATCACGTAAGTAACGGGCCGCCCCTTCTCCATCAAAGGCCCGTGCCCTAATATTGCCAAACCAACTATAAGAATATCCAGTCCAATAATCTGGCCCCACTTTTTCCAGTTTTTCTATGGTCGCCTTAATAATCTTTTGAGCATCTTCACCATCGCTCCAATCGATATTTGCGAAAGGGTGGATAGCCATGACATTAGAAAAATGACGATGAGACACATTATATGGATGCCCCTTAGCAAAGGTAAGTGCTCCTGTATCGTCCAGATCGTAAGCAGGGAGTTCTTCCCTTAACTCTTGCCAATGTTCTGCCTCTTCCTCCAAACCTAATTCTGATGCCATTTCCGCTGCAGCCCTGAATGCAAAAGACATACAAGCCAAGTCATAATTGGTGATATCCTTAAACCAAGCATTTACACTATTATCATAAATTTCAGGGCTTGAGCTTAGAGGTAGTGTTCTAACTCCTTTTTTAACAATAGAAATTTCCTCTAAATGGGTGGCTACATCCTTTAAATAAGGATAGGCCCTTTCCCTAAGGAAGTTTTCGTCCATGGAATATTTCCAATGCAAATAAAAATGATGGCCCAACCAAGCTGAAACGGTAGGTGAAAACGCATACTGTATCCACCCTCCCATTGGCTCTCCCGTGAGCGTGGTTACTCCAGGTACATTTAATCCGGATGTTCCGTAAAAGTCTTGGGTATATTGTTTATGAACACTGCGCTGATCCCATAATGTATTTAAATAACCCATTCCGGCGCTTAATTGATTTCCCGTATAAGTAAGCCAATAACTTAACTGGGTGTTAAGGTCATGATGGTAATCACCTTTCCAAGGTGGTAGTTTTCCATTGTCCGCCGTCCATACTGCCTGCAATGAAATGGGATAAGAATTATATCTTGTAGCAGACCCAAACTTATACATTTCATTATAATACTGCTTTTCCAATAAAGGGTCTGGGATATTGATGCTGGAACGAGACCAATAGTCTTTCCACCAACGCACATGTGTCGCTTTAGATTTGTCCAATTGAGATGCCAATGCTTCATCCACTATGTCCGATGCATTTCCTTCATCCATTGATGAAGTTAAGGCCCAAACCCCAATCATTCTATTCCCTTCCTGTTTCCATTTAACCGCTGCTTGGTAATAAAAATCGCCCCAACCTTTTTGGTTATATACCAATTTATTCCCTGTTTTGGTTACAGCACCTTGTTGATAACCTAATCTGGACAGAGAAAGCCCGGTAACCGGACCATCATCTTTATCCGCAGGTTTTTCATAAACTGGAGGTACCAATTCCGGGACAAAAGAAGCATCAGCCCCACTTACCACAAACCATCCAACATTCTTATTGGCATGGACAAATGTTTGCATGTTTGCCCCATTTTCCCACTGTACCTGACAAACTGCATTGTCTAAATGCAGGCCAATGTCTTTTACTTTCCCCATTTTGGCCAAATCAAACTCTAGAGCTGCACCGGGAATTTTAGATGGAGCTGGATTATTATCATAAGGAACGTCAAAAGCATCCTGAACAGCTTTATAATCATCCTCCAGGACCTTATCATAAACCCATTTAAAACTAAATTTTTCACTTTGGATATTTTCCATGGGACGCATATCCCATAAATCCACCTGATCCAGTGACATCCTCAACTTATCTTCTTTCTGCCATATCAGCGCCCCAATAAAAGCATTCCCCAAGGGAATACCTTCGTCCCAAACTTTTGGAATACTATCAAATACCAAGTCATGATCAGAAAATTTTATCATCTCTGCTTTCTCCTGGCATGACATGATACCTATCACGCTCATAAAAAAAACCATTGCTTTCACTTTCAAGCTATTCATTGGGCGATTTTTAACAATTTTATTACTTCTACTAGTCATTCTTATAGTTGGGATTGGGATAAGGCATTTGGGCATTTACATTTTCTCGCCATTGATGTAACATTTCTCTTAACTCTTTCACCTTTTCAGGATAGGTATTGACCAAATCTTGGTTTTCGCCTATATCATTTTTGACATCGTACAATTCACAATGCATATCCTCATAAAACTCAATCAACTTATAATCTCCCATTCTAACGGCTCCAGAAGGCCTTCCTCCCAATCCTCCGCTATAATGTGGGTAATGCCAGAAAATAGGCCGTTCTTCCAGTTCTTTCTTCTCCAGCAAGGGTCTGATACTTACTCCTTCTAACCCCATTCCTCGAGAAGGTTTTACATGAGCGAAATCCAATAAGGTTGGATAAAAATCCATCCCAGAAACCGGAAAATCATAGGTTTTGCCTTTGTATTTATCTGCATATTTAATCACCATAGGCACGCGGATTCCTCCCTCATACAGATACCCTTTTCCAGCTCTAAGCGGTAGATTACTCGTCGGAATATTATCGGTACGATTACTTGTCGCCATTCCCCCGTTATCAGATGTAAAAACAATTATTGTATTCTCTTCTAACTGAAGCCTTTTCAATGTTTCCAGAATTCGCCCCACATTTTCATCCATGCTTTCCACCATGGCCGCATAATGAGGCATATTCTGCTGTTTTTTCACCCAAGTCTTTCCAGTTCTATCAAACTCCTCATTGAAGAAATCTGTTTTCTTAAGCTTTTCCTGGTATTTTGCCACCTTATCCGGTTTCCCTTGCATGGGCAAATGAACCGTATAAAATGAGAGGTAGGCAAAAAAGGGCTGTTCCTTATTTTGTTCTATAAAACTGATTACCTCATCCGTTAAACGGTCAGTCAAATACTCCCCTTCATAACCATCTGTCAGTTCTGGATTCTTATAGGGTGAAAAATAACCTCCAGCTGGATGCCCTGTTCTATTTGCCCCTATGTTTAAGTCAAAGCCCTGGAATTGTGGATAATATTTTTCCTCCTCTGCAAGATGCCACTTCCCTGCTATCATGGTTTTATAACCTGCATCCTTTAACTGTTCAGCAATAGTATACTCTCCCAAATCTAATTGGAGCTTAAAGGGATGGGAAGTTAATTTTTGGTCTTTATGTGGCCCATAACTCCGGTTTCCTGGAATATAATCTGTAAGGTTTAATTGAGCAGGTGTTTTCCCACTCATGATCGCTGCACGCGAAGGAGAACATACTGGGCAGGCGGCATAAGCATTGGTAAAAACAGCCCCTTCTGCAGCCAGTTGATCAATATTGGGGGTTTCATAAAAGGTACTACCTGTATATCCCAAATCCTTCCAGCCTAAATCATCAACTAAAACAAATAAAATATTGGGCTTTTTTTCCTCCACCTTGCTATCGCATCCCACAAGTAAAATTAAATTTATAATAAAGATGCTCTTGATAAGTTTTATACTCATTATTTATGCTTTCTACCTGTTTACTGTTTAATACCCTTGTACACCAATTCAGCAATAGCCCGATACCCAGCTTTATTGGGATGAACCCCATCCTTCTCCGTAAATAGCCCAGGTTTGTGGTCCAGAGGGGTATTCAAATCAATAAACCCTAAATTTTCATCATCAGCTACCTCTTTGATATATCCAATCAATTGCTGTAGCCTTGGCTTACGTATGGTCAGTCCCTTCACACGATCATCATCCAGACCAGGGGTTTCCAAAACCATAGGAGAAGGCGCACAAATCCAAATTTTGGGCTTGGACCTTAATGTTTTTAGCTCAGCAACCAAGGCTCGGTAATCGGCCTCAAATTCATCTTGATATTCCCAACACTTCCTGTTACCACAGGTCCCCATACCACAAGTATCATTTGTCCCCAGACTAATGATAATCATATCGGGCTCTAACGCTTTAATTTTAGAGAGTTGGTCCCAAACGGTTGGTATGCCTTTTCTAATCAGTGTACAGCTACCTACACCAAAATTCGATACGGCATACTGATTACCAAGCAATTCTTGTAATTGAGCGGGATAAGAATCTGCATCCCTATCTTCAAGTCGAGCACCATAGGTTATACTGTCCCCAATACAAGCCACTTTCTTTATTTTATGATCCGAGCTATTTGCTTCAAAACCGCAAAGGACAAACAATCCTCCTAAAAGCACTATTACTAAAAACAAACTTTTTTTCATCATGATAATACTGTTTTTGTTATTCTACATGAAAGGCTTCCATGGATTGGATCTGGGCTTCTCCTTTGGATTCTAAAACCTTAAGTCTCAATTTAGAATAAACTTGGGAATCAAAACTATGGATAAACTTATGCCCGATACAGGAGCCTTCAAAAATCGTTTGCCATCCCTCTTTTGTTTTCCCCTCTAAACCAAACTTCCTGACACGCTCTCCTTTAGCGATGTCCTCCATCAACACAATTTGATTGACTTTTTGCCCTTTGGCTAATTTTATATTAAAGACTTTACCTGCTCCAGAAGTTGAGGCCAAAGGAGTGGAGAACCTCCTATTTATTTCATCGCCCCACTCTTTTAATCGTTTCACGTCGGGCTCGGGAAGTAAACCATCAGCATTTGGGGTCAGCCCCATAATCAAAGAGGTATTATGGCCTACACTATTACAATACATTTTCATTAAATTTTCCAAGGGGTAAATGCCTGCTTCATCATCAGGCTCCCAAAACCATTCATGCCTCCCATTATATCCTCGTAATGGTGCATCACTCATGGCAGGCATATAATATTCCCCATCGGGGTCGCCTTCTTTTAATAGCTGAAAATTATTTTTAAAAATCACTTCTTGGTTGGTGGAGTGGGAATAGGGAAACGGAAAGGTTCCCCAACTTGGGTAAGGCACAGTACCAGATTCACTGCCCCCCCAACGAATATCTGCACGCTGGGTATTATGATAAAAGATGATATTTTTTTGGTATTTGTTTACAATGGGCAATATATCGGCCCCTCCTTTTTCCGGTCCGTGGGCACCGCCATCAAACCATACCATTGCCAAATCTCCATATCGAGACATCAGCTCCTCAACCATACCCTCACAAACACGATTGTAATGCTTTTGGCGATTCTCCGCAAAAGCATCATCACCATTTACCTTAAAGTCATATACCCCATAAAATGAATTCCAACGAATCCCGATATAAATCCCTGGCTTTATACCGTACTTTCGGCAAGAGTTTACAAAATCACGAACAATATCCCCTTTCCCATCACGCCATTTAACCGCCTTTAAACTGTAAGGATTCACGTCACTTTGATAAAGGGCAAAACCCGTTTCGTGAGTAGCTGTTAGAATTGCCATCTTAAAACCTGCATCCTTAATGGATTTTATCCATTGATCGGTATCCAGCTTTTCGGGATTAAAAATATTGTAATCAGGAACTGGAGTAATTCTGTTTTGTGCCTGGTTGTATTTAAGCCCATCAAAAACGTGAAGGTCATAATGAAAAACGGCAACCATTTCCGCATTTTGCCAATCTAGCTGAGCCTGTGTGGGTATAGGTACTACCGCATTGCTTTGCGCATTTAAAATGGTGGATACTGATAAAAGCAAACTCAGTGTTCCAATTAATAGTTTTATCATAATAGTTATTTTTTAAATCAATCCATAAGGTATTCAGCCATCACTTCCATAAGTTCTATATAACTGGAGGAAATACATAATACTTTCAGCTTTCCATATTCAACATTATTTGAGTAATTGAACTAGGGAAAGCATTGTTTTAACACACAGTAACTTATTTACCTAATCGAGTGTATTGATGAATAGATGAGTCTTTTTGTTTAGATATTAATTCGTACCGTATCAAGTAACATTCATGTTTGTTTGGAACCATTGATATCCCCCATTTTAATCCTTCTCCTACAACAACCGGGGCCGTCAAATCTGGACGAAAAGCTCCCGGGGCAACGGCTCGTTCTTCCACTTCTGCGTTAAATTTATCTGACATAAAATCCACTCCATCCGGTGCATACTCAAAGGTTTTTGATAGCGAAGCGAAGGCTCCAACTCCTGTACCTTGTGGCCATATCAGGACTTCATGACTTCTTTCAAGAATTGCCTTTTCGAGCTTGGTATAAGGCCCCTCAGGATTTTTTGAAAAGGCCACGCCCATACTTGTGTGCGCAGGCCCCCCATGTCCACTTGTCAATGAACGACCTTTATAATACATCCAATACAAGCCATTACGATACAGTAATGCAGCATCATCTACTCTATAACTATCAAACTTTTCAGGCTCTACGCTTACTTTCAGGATTGGCACTTCACTAACTCTTTTAAAAGGCCCTGTTGGAGATTCAGCTACAGCCACACCAATTGCTGTAATATCCGTTAAATTATTGTTCTCAAACTCACCTTCAGCATTTCCTGGTGTCGGTTTTACTCCAGTGTAGTACAAATAGTATTTACCATTGGCGTAAATGATGTTTGGGGTAAAAACAGCTTGGGAATCCCATTGGCCTGTCTCTCCTACCTCCAGCATTTCTCCTACTTCCGTCCATGAATGGCCCTCATCTTCCGATTTGGCGCACCATACACTTGAACCCCAATATCCCGCACCCCAATACTTCGGCTGGGCATCAGGTATTTTGGTATAATACACATAATAAGTCTTTCCCACTTTTATGACATCACTAGGATCACGACGTGTACAGCCTGCTTCATAACCGATCCCGCTTACTTTCTCGAAAGCAAATTCCATATTGGAAAACTTTTCCTTTAAAGAATCATTTCCTTGACCATTAACCTTAAATGAGGACAAAAAGCCAATCCCAATAATTAATATCCCCAGTACTTTTTTCATCATATCTAATAATTAATCTTCAACATTATACACCGCTAGTTTTTTAATCTGAGGTGCACCTTTTGATTCCGAGATTTTAAGTCGTATTTCCGATACATCCAGCCCATCAAACCTATGAATAAATTTATGGCCAATGCTAGATCCCTCAGTAATGGTCTGCCAACCATTCTTGGTCTTTCCCTCCAATACAAATCGACGTACACGTTCTCCTTTAGCTATGTCCTCCATTAAAACCACCTGATTCACCATTTGACGGTCGGTAAGTTTTAGCCTTAACTTTTCACCAGTTCCAGAAGTAATCCCTACTGGATTAGAAAACCTTCTTTTAATTTCATCTCCGAATTCTTTGAGACGTTTCACATCAGGCTCAGGCATTAAACCATCTGGATTGGGAGTAACCCCTAAAATCAAACTGGTATTGTGGCCAACTGATTTATAATATTTATCCACCAATTTGTCTAGCGAAAAAATGGTATGTTCACGATTTGGCTCCCAAAACCAATCATGGCCACCCTCTCCTCTTAAAGGAGCATCGCTCATGGCTGGCATATAATATTGGCCATTAGGATTTCCTGTTTTTAATAGTTGGAAATTATTGGCATGTATCTCTTTTTTTGCCGACTCTCCAGCACCAGTAGAAGGATAAGGGAAAGTTCCCCAACTAGGATAGGGTACCGTTCCAGATTCACTTCCTCCCCAACGCATATCGGCTCGTTGCAGGTTGTGGTAAAACAAACTGTTGGGTTGATATTTTTCAAAAATTGACAACACATCCGGACCACCTTGCTCAGGACCATGTGCACCACCATCAAACCAAACCATCGCCCATTCACCATAATTGGAGAAAATCTCGGTCACAATATTTTCAACCATGGTATTATAATACTTTTGCCTGTTTTGCGCGAACTGATTATCGCCACTTACTTTAAAGTCATGGATGCCATAATAGGCATTCCATCGTGTACCAATATAGACACCTGGAAGTATCCCATACTTTTCACAAGAGGCTTTAAAATCTCTCAAAATATCGCCCTTACCATCTTGCCACTTTAATGCCTTCATACTATATGGAGTAGCGTCGCTTTGATGAAAAAAGAAGCCTGTTTCATGGCTCACCGTAAAAATGGCTATTTTGAAACCTGCATCCTTTAGGGATTTAATCCACTGATCCATATCGTATTTTTGTGGATTAAAGGTATTATAATCCTCTACGGGTGTAATACGCACCTCTTTCTGCACATAAAATTCCCCATCAAAAACATGCATATCCCAGCATACCAAAGCGGCTAATTCAGCATTTTGCCATTGAAGCTGCGCTGGAGTAGGAATGGGTACTTTGCTTTGGTTTTGGGCCAAGCAGGTAATCGCCCATAAGGAAATTATGAGGGTATTAATTATATATTTTTTCATTACTTTTTATTTCGAATATAAGAGTTGCTATTAATTAGCCACAAAGGACAATTCGAGGTATCCAAGCCTAATTTATATTCCCATGAACTATACTTCTTTCGCTTTCCATTACCTTAAAGGCCTTATAAATACGGTTGCCATGTTCCACTAGGCCAGTGGGGGTTAGGTGCGTTTTGTCTGCCTTGGGCAGACCGTACATCGTGGTGTAGATGATATTGATATCATCTTGAGCAATTTTCTGCTGTGCTTCCACTATCACTGGGCGTTCTTCAACTAGGTAATGCTGTTCATCTACTCCCAAAATTATTTTAAGATCATTATCCTTGAGTACTTCATTTCTCAAATGATATATCATTCGATTTAAGTTGGATTGATACATTTCAGCTTCTTGTTGATTACCAGCATCTGTTTCGCCCTGAATCCAAATAAACCCATGGATCTTCACCAAATAGCCTTCTTTCTCTAGTTCCTCGACCGCCTTTTTCAAATCCTTTACCATATGGTCATATATACCTTGCTCTCCAGGGCCTTTCCAATCCCTTGCTAAACCTGTACCTCCTCTAGTATATTTAAATATTGCTGGATGATAACCTGCCTTTTTCAATTGACGGGAAAAACTTACTTCAGGACCAAAGTGACCAGCAGGATACCTTCCTTTTTGGGCCTGCATCATCACCCATTCACCATTTGAACTATCATGTCCTGCAACAGTCCAATTCAATAATATGGATTGATCAAGTTCTTGTCCATCCTCCGGATATTCCTTCGCATCTCCTGTATAACCTTGAGCGTTTGATTGCCCAGCCCAAATAAAAAGATCGATATTTTTCTGGGCATGAACTTGTAATGGAATAATTAAAAAAATTAGTGCTCGTATAAAGTTTCTCATGGGTAATTAAATTATCATTTTGTTCTTATAAGCCTCCTAAAAGCTTATCAATACTGCTTTTACTCAAATACATTAAGTCAATAAAAAAACCAAACAGCCAAACTATACTGTTGACTGCTTGATTTACATCCAACTATTATGCTCTTTTGATTATTCTACAATAATCTTAATAGTCCAATTATGCGTGGTTCCATCTGCCGAAACCAACATATACTCAAATTCCTGAGCAGAAAGGTCGGTTAGAATACCGGCCGTTGGCGTATCTCCAACAGGTTCTACCCGAACACTTTGATGGTATATCACAATCCCTGCCTGTCTAATATTTGCCGATTCAGGGACTCTTACTGTAGCCGTGAAATTTTCATTGTCGATCTCAGCATTTCCAATAGAGATAAAAAGCCTTTTACGTGCAGGTGTCAATTCTCCATTCTCATAATACTCCTGAAGTTCGTGTTCATCAGTTTGAAGGGTAAATATGTTCACATTCGTAATAAAGGCAGTGTCTCCCCATTGTCCTTCATCAAAGTCAATTCTTGGTTCACAGGAAAATAAGATCCCCACTAACGCTAAAACAAATAGGGTTAAAATATTATTTTTCATGGGTGTATGCTTTTTAATGATAAATTAAAATTTAAAACCAACCGGGATTTTGAGTTAACTCAACGCCTGCTTCCATATATAAATCAATTTCATTTCTAGGAATGGCAGATAAATAAGCACGTCCAGGCTCTACAAAGTACCCTTCACCTGATTCTTTAAAATCTGGATTCACAAAAAATGGATTTAAAAACCCGTCTTCATGAACATCATAATTTACACCCAAGGTCAAACCGTATTTTTGGGCATCTACTGAACCTAGGCCATCCGCAGTCAATTTTGATGGATCATTAAAATAATCAACAAACTCCTGACTATACGCTCCTTTTGGCTTCCATCCATTGATTACATCATGGAAAACCGCCCACCTTTTTAAGTCTCTTTCTCGATGTCCCTCAAAAACAAGCTCAACTTCTCTTTCTCTTCGGATTTCGTTTACAATATTCGACGCAGAAGGATCAAAACCCTTTTTAGTTGAATAGGATATAGGCCAAGAGTTTACTTCACTTAGCACCATTGCAGGCATTCCAACCCTATTCCGGAGTACATTTACTGTTTTATCCAAATCAGACTGGGTAATTGTTCCCAATATTGCTTTTGCTTCCGCCAAGGCCAAAAGTCCTTCAGCATAGCGAATCAAAACATCATCCACGGAACCGTTTCTCCATTCATTCGCATCAAAAATTGCCCCTTTCCACACACGAAACCCGGTAGATGAATAATTGGCTGTGAAAATATTATTGATGGTAGGGTACCTTAAAGGCAATGCTTGTGTCTCAAAACCTACTATTTGATTATGAGGACCTCTATCTGGAGTCCAAATGGACTGCCTAAACCTCGGATCCAAATTTTCTCCCAAACTGTTTAAGTGCTTAGGATCCACAGGTAAGGAAGATAGCTCCTGCGGAACACCATTCTTATCCAGGTAATTGTCTACCAACTTCTTTGTTGGTGACTGAGGGTTATCCACTACTTTATCGTAGAAATTATGTCCTACAATTTCATTTACATCATAAATACGGTATAAAAACACTCCTTCTGAAGAAGAGGCATCTTTTTGGGAAAGTATCTGATTATAGGCCTCATTAAGCGGGCCTCCCTTACTAAACAAGGCATCCCCTTGATGGTCAATCAATTCCTGAATGGCAGGTTCTACCATTTCTAAAAATTCATTGCCATCTTTTCCACTTACGGCAAAAGGGGTGCTTTTAGCACCGTGATAATGCTCCCAGCTACCTTCATACAAAGCAACCCTGGCTTTCATCACAAGAGCAGATTCTCTATTTACCCTTCCTTGTTTTGAGAAAACCGAATTTTTCCAATCCATCTTTTCAATGGCTATGTCCAAATCTTGAAGGATAAACTTGGCCACATCATACCTAGAATCCCTGGTTCTATATAAGGCTTCACTATCAGTCTCTAGCACCTCGGTATAAATAGGTACATCTCCATAGCGCTGTAACATATTAAAATACACCCATGCACGAAAAAAATGCGCTTCACCAATATATTGATCAGCTTCAACGTCACTTGGTACTCGTTCCGAATTGGTTATTAAATAATTTATCTGCCTTATCCAGCTAAAACTACTGTTCCAAAAACCATCCGTAGCGGGAGCTTGCCCACTACTTCCTCTTTGCAATAATGCACCTGAAGGCCCCGTGCCTACTTGGATATCTGTATTGGCATCCAAATAACCATTATGGGCATTTCCGCCTTGCTGAAAATGATATCTTGGAAAAAGTCTGTAAAAACCATTTACCATAACTTTTAAATCATTCGCAGAGGTGAAAAATGTGGCATCAGTCATTTGATCCAAAGGATATCTTTCAAGAAAATCCTCTCTACAGCTACCCAATGAGATAACAAATGCTACCAGCAATATCCATATATATATTAGTCTTGATTTCATGTTTAGTTATTTTTTAAATTAAATACCTATGTTCACACCTAAGGAGATTTGACGTTGAGGAGGATAACCTCTTCCTCCGTATCGCGCAATGATCTCAGGGGCGTATTTAATATCTGACTTATAATAGATGAAGCCCAAATTTTCAACACTGGTATAGAAATGCACTCGGTCAAGCTTGACCTTACTTATTAAGCTTTTAGGCAAATTATATCCCAAACGTAAATTTTGAATTTTAAGGTGGGCCAGGTTTAATTGATACTGGTCGTTTGCAGCATACGTTTTAAATGAATGTCTTGGATAATAATTATCAGGTGTTTCAGGTGTCCATGTTCCTAATTCTTTATGTATTTCGAACCATTTGGAGTTCCAGATATTACCTCCAGCAGGTCTCACGTAAAAATTATTTGAAAAGACTTTCCATTCCGGCACCCCTATCAATTGTGCCGATAAATCGAAGCCATTCCAACTGGCTGAAAGGTTAAAACCATACTGGTAACGAGGATAATTAAAGCCAGCAAATACTTGGTCACCTCTAGCGTACCATTTTCCACCTTCCCCTGCATTGATCTGCCCATCACCATTCAAATCTTTCATCATCAAATCTCCTGGATAATACCATCCCCCTCCTTGAGGTACATTTGCCTCAACATCTTCTATGTTCTGGGCAATGCCATTGGACTCATACAGGTAAATCTCGCCGAATCTTTGACCCGGTGTCCAGGAGTTCCTAAAGCCATTGATATTATCTTCATATTCAACCACATACCCTATATAATCGGAAATATTAAACTTTAAAGCGTAATTCACGGGCTTATCCTTCATGGTAAATCCGATGTCTCTCCACTTCACTGAAAATTCCCAACCTCGTGTCTCACTGACAGCATTATTCACATTAGGAAGACCTGTACCAATGGTTTGTGGTAAAAATTTAGGAGGACCTGCTTGGTCATAAATCGTACGCTGATACCAATCATAGGTAAATTCAAGTCTGTTATTCAGGGCTGTTGCATCCATCCCAAAACCTAATGTTTTTGGTTTCGACCATGTTAAATCAGAGCTTACAAGCCCAGGCATAAACACCATGTTTGGTTTTGCACCTCCAAGCAATACATCTCCATTTCCAATACCTGTTCCCATGGTAGGAAGGTAAAGGTAATTACCGCTACCTGGGTTTCCAGAGGAGGTGTAAGCTGCCCTAAACTTTAAGTCATGGTCTTGTTTAATAGGCCAGAAATTTTCTCTTGCTATATTCCAAGCGGCAGAAACCGATGGGAAAAATGACCACCTAATATCTGCGGGGAATTTTGAGTGAGCATCATAACGTCCATTAAATTCGACAAAATATTTTTCATCATAATTATATGCTAACCTTCCAAAAACACCTTGTGTAGCCCAATGACTTAATGCATCAGACACAGATGGATTTTCATTATAGCTTGTACTTATGGTTGGAACTGAATTTGTATATAAATCCCTCCCGGTTCCACTTAACCGGGTATACTTATTATACTCTTCTTGGTAACCGACTAAAGCCGTTATAGAGTGCTTATTAATTATTTTTGAATAATCCGCTGCTAAATCAAGCGTGTGGTAATTCGTTAAATCCATTCTCCTAATCACACTACTTTGGGTAGCAGACCTCGCTGAGTTACGCGTACTTCCATCTGCGTTTATAACGGTAATTACAAAGGTGTTACGATTAAAATGACTGGTGAAATTCCTCCAGGTATAATTTCCCTTTATATTAAAATCTTTAAAGGGCTTTATGGTAAACCCTCCTGTCATCGTGATCTCGTTTCTATCGTTAGTCTGATCACCTCCTTCGCCTCTCATGGATGGGCCACTACTCAAAAATGAAGGGCTTCCGTTTGGATTTATATCCACCCAAGAAGGAAGCGTTGCGGCGGCATTGGCCCACATATCGGCATAATCCGCTCCGCGCCCTCGGTAATTAGGGGCCACTTCATCTGTCTTTACATAATTCATGCTCATCCTTAGCTCAAGCCAATCCGTAGCATCTGTTTTCACTTTCAGCAAGGTGGTGTATCGGTCCTTTTTATCGTTGGCGCCTTTAATAATTCCATTGGCTTCATTATAGCCTAAACCCATATAATAACTGGTCTTATTTCCTCCTCCTGAAAAACTAATATTATGCTGTTGACTAGGAACTGCCTTTTTAAACATGATATCAAACCAATCACTGTTTCCAAACATATCCCAGTGTGCTCCCCATTGACCATTAGGAAGTGCTACATTACTGTAATCAATTTCCCCAGAAGCATAATCCCTCATTAACTGAATCGTCTCTTCTTTAAAGATTGGAGTACTTAATGAATTTCTATATTGCTCATTGACCTTTTCCGCAAATTCATAGGAATTGGCCCAATGTGGCATGCCAATTGGCGTTCCTACACTATAATTATTACTGTAGTTAACTTTTATCTTATCACCTTTTTTCCCCATTTTGGTGGTGATAAGAATAACACCTGAAGGAGCTCTTGAACCATAAATTGCAGATGCCGCAGCATCCTTCAAAACAGTCACCGACTCCACATCATTCGGATTGACATCACTCATGGTTCGCTCGATTCCATCTACTAAAACAAGTGGCCCTCCTCGCTGGTTGATTCCTGTAAACCCACGAATATTAAAATTGGCCTCGCTTGCAGGACCTCCATTTGTAGGGCTGATATAAAGTCCGGCCATAGCTCCTTGAAGTGCTTCTGACAATTTATTAATTGGCCTATTGACCAACATTTCACTGCCGATTTGTTCCACTGCAGCTGTAAGGTGTGATTTCTTTTGAGTACCAAATCCCACCACTACGACTTCTTCCAAAGATTGGGTATCGGGCACCATGCTGACATTTAGTACAGACTGATTTCCTACTGACAATTCTTGACGCTCATAACCCAAAAAACTATATACCAATACGGTTCCTTCCTCTGCTTGAATGGTATAATTTCCGTCGATATCGGTTACGGTACCTTTCGTGGTTCCTTTAACCTGAATGGTAACCCCGGGAATGGGCTGACCATTCTCATCGGTAACTTTCCCCTTTAATTCAATGGTGTTTATTTTTTTGTGTAAACTTGTTTCATCCGTTTTTATGATTTGTTTTTGACTGATAATGATAGTTTTATCATGTATTTCATAAGAAAATTGGTAAGGAACCAAAATCTGATCAAGGACTTCCTCAATCCCTACCTTTTTCAAACTGACATTGACTTTTGGGATCTGCTTGATAAGATCAGATCGATAAAGAAAATTAAATTCGCTTTGACTTTTAATTTCCTCAAAAACTTGCTCAATGGTAGCTTGATGTAAATCCAGCGCCAATTTTACATTTTGGGAATAAGCACTTGCTGAAACTTTCATCACGCCCACCAACATAAGTATCAGGGTGAGTTTCATGGTTAATAACATTTTACCCCTTAAACCAAAGGGTAGGTTACTGGGCATTTTTTTCATAATTTTAAATTGCTTAAGTAAAACATTGAGATTTATTCGATTTGTTTTTAGGAGGATGTTGGTAGCATCCTCCTTTTTTATTGTACAGTGACTATCCTCCTTTCTATTTTAAAGTTTACATCTCCGGTTTTTTCTATTAATTTCAGAACATCTTCTAAATTCTCATATCTGCGAACTTTCCCTGTAAAGGGTATTTTTTTTGCTTTTTGATTTTCAAATTGAAAAGAAACATCATACCATCTTTCAAGATCTAACACTATAGTCTCCAAGGATTTATCCTTGAAATAAAACCAGCCTTCTTTCCAAGAAATGTACTCGTTCACATCTACAACTCTCCGCGCTATGGCATTTTGACCTTTTCTGAGGACACTCTGATGGTTCGGGACCAAGACCTGTTTTTGCTGAGGTTCATCTTCCAGGTAAACATTTACCTTTCCTTCAACCAAGGTTGTGTAAATATTAGCATCCTCCTCATAGGATGAAATATTAAATGAAGTCCCTAATACTTGGACTATTTGTCCTCCACTAATGACTTTAAATGGCTTTTTTCTATTTTTTGTAACTTCAAAAAAGGCCTCCCCTGTAAGTTCTACAGTTCTATCATTTCCCATAAATGCAGTGGGGTATTTCAATGAAGAGCCTGCATTAAGCCATACTTGGGTCCCATCCGCCAAAGTCAAATTGAACTGACCTCCTCTGGGAATTACCAGGGTATTGAATTTCACCTCCTTCTCAGTTACTTTTTCACTATTATATTTCAGGGAATTACCCTTACTTGAGATTTCAGCTCCACCCTCCTCCAAGCTCAGGTTTTTACCTGAGGAAAGATCATATGAACTGCCATTATCCATCAAAAGGATAGCTTTTTCTGTCCCTGGAACAATAGAAGATTCAGCTTGTAATAGGACTTCTTTTCGGAATAACTCGGGTTTCAAAATCGCTAAAAAACCTATCATTAAAACAATTGATGCAGCC
Organism: Echinicola salinicaeni; assembly: GCF_014280965.1. Lineage (GTDB taxonomy): Bacteria > Bacteroidota > Bacteroidia > Cytophagales > Cyclobacteriaceae > Echinicola > Echinicola salinicaeni. The sequence continues at coordinate 379,315 of NZ_JACODZ010000003.1, read as the reverse complement.
AATGATGCAGCATATAAAAAATACCTATTGTTTCTTTTTGTCTGGGAAAGGTTTACTTTATTAAAAACATGAGGCCAAGCTTCTTTGCTTATAACATTTGTGTTCTCAAACTGGGATCCATTTTTATAAAATGCCCTTACTTTATCAAAGTAATCCTGATGTTCCTCACTGGCCGCCAACCAATCTTTTAGCTGCCTTTCTTCCTCTACTGTCAGAGAAGTATGGACCTTTTTCCATATAATTGAAAAATCTATATTTCCAGAATTTTTATTCACCTATTAATAGTTTTTACCATATGACACATGGAATCAATCAATAGGTGACAAAATTTATTCTTTTTTAATTATTTTTTTTTTTTTTTAAGCGAGGATCTCTATACTTTCTAGATAATGGAAAAGGACGTAAAACTATTCAAATCCAAATACCTATGAAGATTTCGCTATGTGCAAAGGAATACGTACCCAGAAATAAAAATTGATAAAGTCCAGCGATTAAACTTGTAAAAGCATTCCGCTTATTAACTGAACCAAGTATTATGAATATTATACAAGCAATAAATAGCTTTATAATTATAGTAAAAAATTAATATCAAGGGATTCCCGTAGTCCTACCCTTAACTTATCTTTTGCCCTGAGCAACTGGGTTTTAATGGTGTTTTCGGTAATCTCAAGTTGAGATGAAATTTCCCTAATCGTCTTTTCTTCCAAATATTTCAGCCTAAAAATTTCTGACATTTTCGGAGGAAGGGACTCAATAGCCATTTCAATTTTTTGAATTAGCTCGGGATTCTCCAAATTTACATTCGAATCATTTATACTGGCTTCAATATATAATAAGTGGTGCTTATCTACAATTTTCAGATTTCTCAAATAGTTTAAACACCTATTTTTTACCGCCTGATACAAATACGATTTGAATGAACTAGTAATATTCAAATACTCAGCCTGTTCCCAAATATAGACAAATATGTTCTGTACTATATCCTCACATACTTCTGAATCAAAAACAAAACCTTCTGCAAATTTCACCAATCCAGAATAATAATCATGAAAAAGCGCTTCAAAAACAGCTTCATTGCGTTTTTGAATTTCTCTTAATAATAATTTATCCTCAATTTTCACTTTCAGCCAGGTTAGCGATTAATCAATTAGAAACTTCTCTAGAAAATCATCATTATCAACTTATTTACACATGTTTTATTTTGAAATCCCATTCATTGAATGACTTTCTCAAAATAAAACATGCAACCATTCTATTCCTTCCCCTTTTTAGGAAATTCATAAATCCTTACAATCATTAAATTCTCAACCACCATCTTCCACAACAACCTTAATTGATTCAATCAAACCACTTCACCATTATACTCTTGGAATTTACCGCTTCGCTTACACATCAAAATATAATGGCTCTTTGATCTGATTATCATTCGCTATTTTCCCGTAAAATGAAGAGAAAATTATATATCATAGTATTATGACTTAGGTGATTTCAACTTATAAACGCTAACATATAAATATTAAAACTGCTCAAATTCAGCACACAACCGATCATACAATACAGTCCTACGGTCCTTAATTATTCCCTAATTGTAATTGCTTTGACACTTTGGTTTCTCCAAACCTCCAGTTCCACACGACCTTTCCAAGCATTCCCTTTTTCAGCTTTTTGCAGGGCTACTACATCATTGACCTTATCACCCCAACTACCCAATATCACATCACCTTTCTGTAGCTTTGCTCATCAACTAAATATAGAAAACACTCAGGGACGCAACAGTAACTTTCTTAAAACTCATATACTGTAACATCTAAATCAACTAGGAATCAACACCTTGTTAAAGGACAGTTTTTTATTTTAGGGCAAAAGATCTAAAGCAAATATAATATAAAAAGTATTATTTAAAAGAAATTAAAAACAAACGAAAATAACATTATTAAAAATTTTTCCTATGAACAAGACTACAAACAATAAAAGAAGTGACATATTTAAGCCCTTAAAATAGAAATACCACCCGATACGTGCCATTGATCAAAAAAATTTAGGCTTATTAAGGTAATAAGCAATCTAATCCAAGACCTATTAAAAACCTCAATCGTCCAACTCAAATCCCAAGACATTTTTATGAATCAGGTCTTTTTCCCGTACTGAATCCACTTGGATATTTTTGAGCATAATATTTTTTACAGGCTTCTCTTCATTAGCCAATATTCGGGAAACAAACTGCACGTCGTTAGCTTTTATATTGGTCATTTGAATATCACTAATGGAGGTCAATCTGCGCTCATAAGTAGGAACCAAGTCGCGCCATTGGTATAGCACATCAGTTTCTATCCCCAAAACACCCTGGTCGATTTTTCCAGATTTAATATCTTTCATGATGATATTGGAAACATAACCACCCCTTCTTTCATTCGTTTTTATAAATAGCAGGTGGTTCAATTTTGCCCCTTCTTCCACTTCACAATTTTCCATATATATATTTTCTATCCCTCCGGAAAGTTCACTTCCTATGGCCAACAGTTGATGGCCATTCTTAATTAGGCAATTTCTGATGACCACATTTTTGGTGGGCATATTCAGCCTCCAGGCATCTTGATTTCTTCCAGCCTTCACAGCTATGGCATCATCTCCTTGGTCAAACACACAGTCTTCAATCAGTATATTCTGGCTCATTTCAGGATCCACACCATCATTATTATGACCATGGGCATAGACATCCACTTTTCGGATCACCACATTCTTGCTCATAAAAGGATGGATCACCCAAAAAGGGCTGTTTCGGATTTTTACTCCTTCCAACAAGACATTTTTGCACCTATTGAACTGAATAAACTGGGGTCGGAAATTAGCGGTATCATTTACAAACTGCCTATCTTTTACAGCAACATCCTTAGCCGCTTGTTCATAAAGTAGTTTAAGACTTTCCATATGAGGCTTTGGCCGGGCAAACCACTTCTCCCATGTTTCCATTTCAGCTTTGAGTGTCCCTTCACCTGTAATGGCTATATTTTCACAGCCAAAAGCATAAATCAATGGGGAATAGTTAAAACATTCCATCCCCTCCCATGTCGTCTGCACTGCAGGTAAATAATCTTTGGGATCACCAGAAAAAAGTAGTATCGCCCCTTTTTCCAGATGTAAATTAACATTGTTTTTTAAATGCACCTTTCCGGTCAACCATTCTCCCTTTGGTATCACCACTGTTCCTCCACCATTATTATTTGCCTCTGATATAGCTGAGGCAATCGCTTGGCTGATTGCCATTTTATCTCCTTTTTCAGCACCAAAATCAGTAATCACATACCGATTTGTCAGACTAAAGTCAGGCACCTTAATGGAAGCCATTTCAAAAGGCACCTCCAAGTCCAACTCTTCAAACAACACTTCTGAATTTGGGCTTGAGCATCCAAGCAAAAAAATGAAACAGATCCCCCTTAAAAACCAACTTAGCCTATTCATTATCCTTGTTTTAAACTTTTTATACTGGACGCATCCGGTCCTCCATTATCAAATATAATCTACGGTACCTTCAAAAGTATACTGATCAATGCTGTCCATTACAAAAAAACCAGCCCTAAAATTTAGAACTGGTTATACGATGAGATAAATTATTCAAACCATCTGGCTTTGTAGACTTTCATATCCGGAAAAGGCACTTTTTTCTCCGGTTGATGGAAAAACACATGGTGGGTCCACCAGCTCTTTTCGGGCACAGTATAAATCAGCTGCCCAGAATGATGCTCTCCCAAACTTTTGATATTTTCTGCTTCTGGGAATCCTTCTATTTTCCCAAACTCCTGGCTGGCCAAATCAAAAAACCATGCTCCGGTATGCTCCGTCATATAAAATCCTTTTCTATCCTCAGAAAGCTGAAGATCATGTCCTCCTTCTCCCGGTATCTTCCACTCCCTCTCCAATTCCAACTGATTTGGAGAGGGCATGCTATATTCCCTCAGCACATCATAACCTAAGGCAAATAAGGTTTTCCTTTCAGGATGCCAAACTACACCGTGAGCAGAATACAGGCTATCTTCAAATATGACTTTTTCATTTTCATTTATATCAAAAAGCATAATCTTATTACCTGTTTTACTGGTAGAAGCCGCCGCTACTAGTCGATCACCCGGTAATAACTCCACAGAGTGGGCGTTGGGAACGGTCGCGTAAAATAATACATTTCGTTCCTTGACATCCAATAAGGCCACCCCTCCTGAAGAAGCTGAAACGACTAACTGTTTCCCTTCCGAAATGATCTTGCAGTCATCCATTGTATTGAATCGCTTTTCTCGGTATACCTCAGGAAGATCCACAGCTTGATGGGCATCCCAAGTCCAAATGATTTCTGCATGGTCATTAGTGGATTGCTCATAATCCACATATAAGACCTTGCTATCTCCACAAACCAAAAAACTGGCGTTGTCTTTGGTACTGGTACAGGCCATGGCCAAACTGCAGCAGGCTCCTAAAAAACCTGCAAAAACCCTTTTCATCTTCTTATTTATATTATATAACCGATCCAAAACAAAAACCCTGGATCAATGAGTCTTTTATTACAAACTAAATATCAGCAATAAAAATACACATTTAGACCAAAAGCCCCATTCCCAACTTTTTAAGCTATCCTTATTTTTTGATGAACGGCCGATAATCTAGCCTTGCCCCCTTAAAGGGTAATCAAAAACAGGTGTTTTTTTGAATTCCCCCTTTTATATAACTGCTTAAACCAAAAATCTCAATCAATCTTTTTTGTATTGCAAAAGCCACAAAACACTTTTTCTAATAACTTGCAATTTGTATGCTCGGGTAAGCCGTCTAAAATTAAATCCCTAGCCTTTTTATTTTAATAATAGTCATTAACAATATATGGCATGAAAAACAGTATTATCCTTTTTATAAAATCAAAACTGCTCATTTGCCTAATTTGTCTGTTGGGAAGTTGTGGCACTTCCAAGAAGACCGTAGATATTCAAAAGCTATACCCCACAGAAGAAATAGTCACCCCGTATCATAATGAATGGACCGTAGGTCATTACCAAGCTCGAATCCGAAATTTCAAAGAAAACCCCCTTGATTTTGGGGACATTGTCTTTATCGGCAATAGTATTACCGAACAAGGAAAAAACTGGAGCGAAAAGTTTGGTCTGAAGCATATCAAAAACCGTGGAATTTCTGGAGATGTGACAGATGGTGTGCTGGCAAGGCTGAAGGAAATCATCCATTATAGGCCCAAAGCAGTATTTTTGCTGATTGGCATCAATGATTTGTCCAATTATCACCAAAAAGATGAATCCAGGTCCAATATCGTCTACCATACCAAAATCCCTTCTCCTGAATATATTGGCAATAATATTATCAAAATTGCCCAGCAAATTCACAAAGGCTCACCAAAAACCAAGATCTATATCCAAACCGTGCTGCCCAATGCCAGACCCGATTTAAAAGCCAGCATCAATTTGGTAAACAGCATTATAAAAGAAAATGAGGCCAAAGAATATTATCGGGTGATTGATCTTCATTCCTTTTTCGTCGATCAGAATGGATTGATGAAAAGTGAACTTACAAATGACGGCACCCACCTCAATGAAATGGGCTATAAAGTATGGGTAGCAGCTGAAAAGGACATACTTAATACACTATAAAACGATATTTCTCTGTGGAATATTGATCATACAGAATAAGATCCCAATCTGAATAGCATTGTACACTAGACATGCATTAAAACAAGATTTGTACTTGAAAACCACACCGCTCAAACCAGCGCATTAACCTCTGGCTGTCAACAAATAAAACAATTGGACAAGGACATTTTCCGCTACATATTTTTTAACTTATGCTTACCAACCATAAAAGCAATAAACCATGAAAAAATTGAGCAGGAAAGATATCAAACAGGAAGTTTTTGACCTATACGACGCCTATGCCCACAATAAACTCGAACGTCGGGAATTTATGGAAAAGCTCTCTGCCTATGCTGTTGGCGGACTCAGTCTGAGCGCTTTGACCAGCTTTTTAATGCCCAACTATGCAGACAATATTCAAGTGCCCTTACAGGATGAAAGTCTCAATACTGAAACGATCAGCTATTCCTCGCCAAAGGGTGGGGGAGAAATAAAAGCCCAACTTTCCAGACCAGCAGATACCAAAGTCAAACTACCGGGAATTGTGGTAGTTCACGAGAACCGTGGGCTCAATCCCTATATCGCAGATGTGGGCAGAAGAGCTGCCAAAGCTGGTTTCGTTTCCATTGCACCGGATGCCCTAAGTCCATTGGGAGGCTATCCTGGCAATGACGATGAAGGCAGGGAAATGCAACGGAAAAGAGACAGGAATGAGATGCTTGAAGATTTTATTGCGGCCTTTGAGTACCTGAAAAACCATGAGGAATGTTCGGGTTCCGTGGGCGTAGTGGGCTTTTGTTTTGGGGGATGGATTTCAAATATGATGGCCGTAAAAGTACCAGCGTTAAAGGCTGCAGTACCCTTTTACGGCAGTCAACCACCTCTTGAAATGGTCGATCAGATCAAAGCCCCCTTACTCCTCCACTATGGAGAACTGGACCAAAGGGTAAATGCAGGATGGCCAGATTATGAGAAAGCACTAAAAGAGAACAATAAAGAATATATGGCCTATATTTATCCTGATGCCAACCATGGCTTTCATAACGACACCACGCCCCGCTATGACGAAGCTGCTGCCAAACTGGCTTGGGAAAGGACGATTAGTTTTTTCAAAGAGAATCTAGGGTAATATAGTCTAGCCTATGCTCAGCCTAAAGAATCATACATAGCTGACCACCTAATGCAGCAAATGGTTCCTGAAAAAACCAAAGTGATCATCTAAAAATAAATCTCCCCTTTCCTGATTTGAAAAGAAAGGGGAGATAAAATCCTGCAACACAGATCAAATATTCAGACAGTAGATTTGAATGGGAAAAATCACTTTGCATAAACAGGGAATTCGGTAATTCTCAAAGTTGTACAACCATAGGGTACCAAAGTGATTTCATCAACAATATCCTCTTCCCCTACTCTCTTGCTCCAAAAACCTGGCAAGCCTGGAGCATCATTTTCAAGCGTCCAATCTGCAGCTCTTACACCACGCATCTTAAGACTTATAGGGCTGTTTTCAAGATTCCATGGATATTCGCCATTCCATTCATTTTCGCTTACTTCCACAAATTTATCAAGATCAGCCAAATCACTACCCAGTAAACCATACTTCCATTCCTCGGCAGGTATATATTCATAAAACTCCCCATACCCATCATTGCGGTTTTTGGCCACTTGCTTTTCCTTTATTTTGAGAGCATATACCAAAGGGCCTCTTTCTATGGCTGCACTGAAGGAATACCACTGCGAGTGTTTCAGCAGCATAGGCAAAGTCAAAGTAACTTTATCCCCATTTTCCCAGGTACGATCAATAATCGCAACTTGCTGATGAGCTTCTCCATCCCATACTTCCCCATTTATTGTTATCACAGCTTCCTCGGTCCAATTAGGTATTCTCAAGTGAAAAGGAAAAGAAGCTGTTTGTCCCAAGTCCATGGTAAAATGAACCTGATTCCTGAATGGGTAACCTGTCTCCTCAATAATCCTTAGATCCACATCATCAGCCACTTTAAGTTCTACCTCACTAGGGGCATATAAAAGTGCTGCTACCCCACCATCATGGGTGGCATACCAGAGATTTTGGACAAATTTTGGCCAGGCCTGATGCATATTGGAAGTGCAGCAAGGATAGCCTGATAGAATACCAAAAACAAAATCTGTCCCTTTATGATGATTGGTTTCAAAGGAAGTTTGTAACTGATCGGTTAACTTAATTTGGTTGGCCGCTTGAAAATACTGACGACTCATAAAATCATCCGAAGCCTGGGTAGGCAATGCATTATAAGTGATCTTCTCCAATTGGTCGGCATAATGCATGTCCCCGGTAATTTGCAAGATGGACTCCAGGGAAAACATCCCCTCAGAAATCGAACAAAACTCGATTCCCTGAGTAGGTTTATTCCCATGCAAAGGCTCATCCCCACCATACATTCCCTGAGGTTGCCCATGGTACTTTTTCAGGTCGGCCATGGCTTCCTTAAGGGCTTTAAGGTGATTGGCATCCTTATCATATTGGTACTGAATAATGGGTTGCTTCAAGCCCTGGGCCAAATTCACGGTATGAATTCCTCCAATTTTAGACACTGTCAATGATGCTATTTCTTCCTGATCAAATGGATACCGCTTCATCTGATAGAAATACCAAGGAGATTTGGGATCTTTATGGTTCTCTTCATTGAGGAAAACCTGTGACCAAGGAAAAGTCTGTTCAGTAAGCAGCTCTCCTAAATCCAATAAAAACTTGTCTCCAGTAATATTATACAACCAATAGACCACTTGCAAATTATCACCACCTCGCCTATTGGCCCAGAAAGTCCATTTATCCAAAGGGCTGTTTGGAAGTTCTTCCAATTGATATTTGAAATACTTGGTCAAGGCAGCAATGATCCGAGGATCATTCGTAGCATTATAGTATTGCTGCATAATCTTCAACATCACCATTTTTGGCCACCAATCTTTCCGCATCCCACGCTGGAGACCTGGTTCATAGGCGGGGTCAGCATCAAATGGAATTGGTCCTAAATAGCCATTTGCTTGCTGGTTTGCCAAAGTCCATTCTATCCATGGCTGCACCTTTTCTTTTAACTCCTTATCATCCAAGATATACGCCAAGGGTAAAAGACCATCAATCCAATAAGGTCCCCTTTCCCAACCATCTCCATCGCCTCCCAGCCATCCATTTCTAGCTCCCATCACCTCTGGATAGATTTCATCCAAATTGCCCGTAAGCCCTGTTTTCATCCTCAAAAGTTGGTCTTTGATCCAGCCTTTTGGCTGAATATTACCTAAAGGCAATTCCAGATATGGTTTTTCTGTCAGGGGTATTCTATTTTGTAAATAAAGGGAGCTGTTCTTTTTATTGTTAGATTGACCTTGGGCTACTGCCATAACAGTGTTCATGAGCAACCCTACACACAGCACACTGGTAATCAATACTTTGTTCATTATATTAGGTATAATTTAGGTTTGAAATAGGGTATAAAAATATAAGAGCAAACACTAAGCTCATTTCAAGTTAGTGTTTACTTTTATTCCAAACTAAAATCAAATTCAATAATCAGGTTTTGTGCTAATTTTTGCTTGAAATTTACGGTACAGGGTGAGGATGCTAAAAAATCTATCTTATTTACAAACTGATTCCTTAATCATGTTTATTTATAACTAGGCTTCGACTCTGCTCGTCTATTTCCAAATGGGCATTTGCTTCCCCCAATTTTTTTCAGTCCCTAAGCTTTAGTTATGAAAAATATATTATGATTATCCGTTATCACTCCAGTAAACTTACCTATTACGGATTTATTCTGATCTACCTGACCGAAGACAGATTATTCCTTTTTCAGTACTTTATTTTTCAATTCCTTTAAAATCTCAACAGAAGACGCTGCCACACCACCATCTTCCCACATCAATAAATTAAACGAAAGCGGCACATTCCTTTCTTTCGCACTATTCAGCCATTTTAAGGCATCCTCTTTTGATATTTTTGTTTCAATTTCTTGATTAGGTTTATGAATTCCCCAATCACCTTCCATTATAAACATGGAATGCTGCAATAACCCTTTGTGAGGACCAGATTTAAAAACACCATTTCCGCCAATTGGCGCGCTACCCGCCCTAACTTCTCCATGACTACCCTCCCCAAAATAAACATCCTGAAATTCTGTATAATCAGCACAGATCCATGGGTTATATGAAATCAAACGATTTGAGTTACCAGCTCTTGCTGCAAGTCCCATTTTTTCGAATGGGGCAGGATAATACACTAATCCATCGTCAAAAAACCAACCATCCAGATCCTCCCCAAGGTTCTCGCCAATTTCTTTGATCACAGCCATCCAATTAGCAAAAAACACATCACGTTGCCCACTTCCAGTTGCTGCAAATTCTTCTGGCCATTGTTGAGCTTGCCACCAATCAGTCTTCCCTCCCATATGACTGGCATGGCCTAGGTGATAATAAAGCATAAAACGAATATCGTTTGCTTTAAGTTCATGGGCCAATTTGCCTATAAAATTCTCCGAGGACGTTCTTTCACTATTACCGATTATCCTGTCGACACTTTTCGAAGGCATCATTAATTTATAATCCCACCAAGTGAGCGACCAAATAACATAAGATGCTCCTGTTTCTTTTACCATGGCAACGAATTTATTAATATCAAAATCACGCGCCATTTCATCCATGGTCTTTCTTTCCTCTCCTTTTTGGGGATAGGCCCAAGGACCATATTGAAACATCAAGCCATATCCTGTACCAGCAAACCTATCAGTACTCACCTTAAACTGTTCAACTCTTTTTCTATAATCTCTCAATTCGTCCTCTTCAATAAGTTCCAAGGACTTTACGGACACATTTGATTTATTTGTCTTTTTGATCAAACGAATGATATTTTCTCCCTTTGAGAGGGAAATCATTCCCCCATCAATTTTATCCCATCCATCTATTGAAGAGGTAAATAGTAAGTTTGAACCATTATTGAGCACCTGAATTTCGAATTGTTCTTGCGGCTTGGCACTTAATAATACGTCTACATGAAAGCGACCAGATTTTTTGACATTCACTTTCCATTCCAAGGATTGATTTATATCATTAAACCCTTCCACCCAAAAATGCTTAGGGGATTTGTCTGGCCACTTTACAGTAAGTCCTTGGCTCATTGTTGAACTTGCTGCCATCAGCACAGTAATATTGTCTGTCTGCTTGTTCAGATTAATGTCAACAACACCCTTCTCTAATTCATCTGTTTGGGCATATAGGACCGTTGTGAACATAAAGATTAGTATAAAAGGAAAAGTCTTCATCTTTTTATATCGCATGTTTAGATTGGAATTCGGTCGGTTTAAATCTATTGGCATATATTAAACCGACCAACATAATTATTAGGAAGTATACCAATATAAATGTGTCGGGATTTTCTGCTCGAAATTACTTTCAGCTTCCACATTATTTAGGAATAGTAATAGAAATAACCGACTGATTTCTCCAAATCTCCAACTCCACTCGACCTTTCCAAGCATTCCCTTTTTCAGCTTTTTGCAGGCTCATTACATCATTTACCTCATCACCCCAGCTGCTCAATATCACATCCCCTTTTTGTAACTTTGACATATCAGAAGAATCATACCCATTAGGCACCTCCAATACCAATATTCCAGCAATTTCATTCAATCCAGCTGCAGACTGTTCTCCTAATGTCTCCACCTTTTTTAATTTAAAGCCATGCCAACCATAAACCTTGGATGCTTCCTCTTTTCTCTCCAATAAAAGATCTGGAATCTTTGGTTGTCCTGCCTTAGACTTTAGCACAGGAGAAACCACTCCGAACTCATCCATATCAAAATTCTCAAATCCCACAGAAGTTTTTGCTGGAGAATTTGTCTGAACCCTAAAGTCACCTTCCTCAGGAGCAACAAATAATGGATCCCCTGACTCCGAGCTGGCCTCTACCCCAAACTCTTGTGTTTTGCTCAAATCTGAAGCTGCGGTAAAGAAATTTTCATCCACCTTATCACCCCAAAAATCCACCCTGATCTGCTTATGTGCAGTCATCACGATATTTCGGGTAAAGACATCATGGCTTTCCTTGAACCATACATGGGGATGGAAACCATTATTCACCGTGATATTATTGTACACCGTTCTGTAAAAACCTTCCCTGAGCTTCAAACCACCACTCAAGCAAAGGTTATTGTAAATCTCATAATTACTGGAACCATCATCCAAATCGATGTCCCAGCCATGGTCACAATGGAAGCGATTGTTTCTGATGATGGTGGTTTTGATAGCATCCAACCTTATCCACTCAGGGTGTCTTGCGGCCAAATCATTCATCTTACTTCGATTGGGATGCCAGTAGCGATCTCTTCCCCAAGAGTTGAAAGCGCCATGATCACCTGTTTCCATTACCGTATTGAAAACATCATTATACTCGATGATATGACCTCCCCAAGCACCGTCTCCTATATTAATACCAGCTCTGGGAACATCATAAATGGTATTGTGGCTAATATGTAAATCCATCGCCAGCTGTATCTGAACACCTGCCACCTGCTTTTCTATCAGGCCTATATTCCTGATCAGGTTATCCGAAGCGGTGGAATTCGAAGGATAATTCGCTGTCTTTGGACCAGGAATCGTGTCCAGGTTTTCCTCTTCGACAAACTCATGGTAATTAAAGCTCGGTGAACGAAGGGCATCGGCTCCGCCCACAAAACTGATGGCACTCCCGCCGATCTCCTCGATCAAGTTACTGCTGATATTCGCCTGACGGTTATAATTACTTACAAATATGGCATTGCCTCCAAGGTTTCTGAAAACCGAATTAGTGACAGAACAGTTTTCTGTTCCGTCCATCAAAATAGTCCCTCCTCGGTAGATTGTCCAGTCACTACGCATGAGCTGTTCTTCGGTCTTCATAAATGTAGGGGCAGTATGGGTAAATTCAATTCCCTCAAAGCTGATATACTGTACTGGCTGGTCTTTTTCTCCTTTAAGCGTTACCAAGTTTTCCAAAACAGCAATTTCTACCTGTCCAATATCCTCTTTGCCCATCCCTTCATTGGGATAATAGTAGAGCAAACTTTTCTTTGTATCAAGGTACCATTCTCCCGGAGCATCCAATTCCTCAAATATATTCTCTACAAAACGCATGCTTTTGTGCATCTCACTTTCACGGTTATTTTGCCAGCCTCCTTCATAGGCTAAGGTTCCATCTGCATTCTTGCCAGTAATCACATAATGCATTCCTCCCCAGCGCCCGGAGTGCAGGGCATGGATAAAGCCACCTGTTGGATTATTCCAGCTATCGATTCTTTCTTTGGAAAGGGCATCCTCTGCAAAACCACCATACGGATATACTCCTTCCTGATAATTAGGATAGCGGGCCCTGATTTGCTTTTGGCCTTTGATAAACAAAGATGAGAACTGAAGTCCTTTTGGTACTTTGGCCACCAATATATTTCCACTTTGATTCCTCCATTTTAGCTCCAGCGGTCTTCCTCCACTAATCACCACTTTTTCACCCTTTGCTGCCTGTATCGAATAGGGCGCATTTTCAGTTCCGGATTCACTGGCTCCAAATATCAGTGGCTCACCAAGATAATAGGTCCCTTCCCTAAGAATCAGGTTAATTTGATCCTCTAAGTTTTTCTCCTTAAAGCCTTTAATGACTTCCTTTGCTTTTGCTATGCTTGCAAATGGCAATTCCTCAGTCCCTACATTTTTGTCACTCCCACTTGGTGACACATAAAATGTCTTTCCATCTTGGGCTTTGCTCATTAACGAAATACAAAAGACGCTCAGGAACGCAACTGTAATCTTCTTAAACTTCATAGTATATCTTATCCAATAATTTATGTTCATCACTTTGTTACGGACAAAAGGACATGTTAGGGCGTTTGGTCTAAACAAATGTAAAAAGAAAAGCCTGAGAAACCCTCAGACTTTTCTTTTGATTATTGGTAAAGAGGATTTTGTTCGATATTATTATTGGTAATTTCCTCAATAGGAATCGGCCAAGTCTGATTATAGGCTCCAATAGGAACAGTCAGAGAATTACCTCTTACTTCTTGGATCCTGTCAAAAGTATTGAATCGTTTCATATTATGCCATCCATGTCCTTCTTGATGAAGCTCCCAATTATACTCTGCTATCACAGCTTGTTGAAATTGCTCTTTTGATAATCCTTCCAAATCAGGAACATGGGTAGCATTGCCTTTATCTACTCGTGCTCTTTGTCTTATTTGGTTGATGTATTGATAGGCATTTGTTGGACCATTCAAGGCATTTTCAGCTTCAGCAGCTATAAGGTACATTTCTGCCAACCTGATCAACGGTATAGCATAAGAAACAATCGCACCGGAAGGTCCTGTTCCGCGGTCCACCAAATCATTATCCACAAATTTCTGGAAGTAAGGCGGTAATACTGTACCGGAAATTGGACTAATCTTATCATTTACTATACCCCACTGCTTTCTTCTATCTCCTTCGGGAAAACTATTAATAAAGTCTTCACCAGGCACCAAAATAGGTCTGTATCCTTCCAGCGTGCAGCTACTATTGTGCAGGCTGTTTCCTCCCCTTCCTGGAACATATTGTTTTTCCCAAATAGACTCCGAAGTATACTCAGCATGATGAAAAACATCGGAGTAATCATCCTCCAAACTAAACTTTTGAGAATTAATCACTTCCAAAGCTTTCTCCAGGGCATTATTGTACTGTGCGGTTTCATTCAAAGGATTTCCTGCCATGGTCGCATAAACACGGGCCAAAAGAGCCTTTGCCACTAACTTATACACTCTTCCTTCTTGGGGAGCCTCATCGGGCAGGTTATTCTCAGCAAAGAGCAAGTCTTCTAAGATAAAATCATAAACTTCCTCTTGGGAGCTTCTTGGCAATTTCAAACTTTCATAAGTGTCTCCCACCACTTTAGGTAGGGGAACATCGCCAAATAGCTGAACCAAATCAAAATATGCATAAGCCCTCAAGAACCTTGACTCTGCCAGCAATTGATTTTTCTTGACATCATCCAAGGGTGACTCCTCAAGATTGGAGATGATAAAATTGGCATCTTTTATCACAGAATAAGGCCTGTTCCAGGCATTTCCAGCATTATAGAAAAAAGGAGTTGGTTGGTTATTGTAAACTGGTAAAGCCTGCTCGGACTCTGGGGAAGGCATGCCATAAATATCGATCAGCATCTCGTGAGTCTGTGTCACATACAGGGGCAAACCAGAATAGATGCCAACTACCACACTTTCATAGCCATCTGGATTTTGGAAAAACTCATTAGGACTCAAAATGGTTTTTGGACTTTCTTCCAAAATCCCCTCACATGAAGAAAATCCACCTAATGCGATCAATGACGATAATAGAATATTTATAGTACGTTTCATTATTTTTATATTTTAATTGGATGATTGATTCAAAACCTGGATTAAAAATTGACTTTTAATCCTCCTGTGATTGATTTTGAAGCGGGATAGTTCCCTCTATCCCATCCATTAATGGATGCAGCGGCCCATGAAACTTCTGGATCATAACCACTGTACTTGGTAAATGTCAGGTAATTTTGTGCACTTATATACACCCTGATCGATCCTGATCCTTGACTTAAAAAGGTTGGTTTGAAGGTATATCCCAATGTAATATCCCTTACCCTCAGGTAAGAGCCGTCTTCAACCCATAAGCTATTGGCATAATCCCTTACAGAACTTCCTGCTCTGGAAGAAGGTCGCTCTGACGTATTACTACTTCCTTCTCCTTGCCATCTGCTATTATAAAATTCCTTGGTTGGTGTCCATTTTCCATTCAATGACAAATTGTACTTTCTAAATTCATTGACAATATCATTTCCATAGCTTCCCACCAACAAGATGGACATATCAAATGCTTTATAGGTCAGTCTATTGTTAAAGCCAAAGGTAAATTTTGGTTCTAAACTTGTAAGAACAGTTCTGTCATCTGTATCATTGACCACGCCTTCTCCATCCCAGTTTTTAAAACGGTAGTCTCCTGCTCCTTTGCTAGGCTCTCCATTATCTATAGCTTCCTGATCGGTCTGGTATACGCCTTCAACTGTATATCCATAAAGCTGCATCATGGACTGACCGACGATTGTTGGAAACCAGTTGCCCCCGGTTCCAATAGTCTTAAAGGTAATCGGGTTACCATAGGCATCACTTCCCAAATCCAACACCTTAGTCCTATTTCTGGTCAGGTTCAAAGAGGATGAAAGATGGACATTTCCAAAATCATTCTCGGTAGAAACCATAAACTCAAAACCGCGGTTTTGTACCACTCCCACATTCTGAAGAACAGAGCTAAATCCTCCAGAACCTGGCAAGGTCACATTAAGCAATAAGTCTGAAGTTTTCTTATTATAATAATCGGCCTCAAAAAGTAATTTATCATTGAAAAATCCTAAGTCAACACCAATATCAAATTGCTTGGTGGTTTCCCATTTTAGATTGGGGTTTTCTAAGGTAGAAAGGACAAAACCAGTATATAGTTGGTTGTCCAATACAACATCCCTACTACTTAGATTGGCCAAGGTTTGATAATTACCTATCGCTTGGTTACCTGAGGCGCCATAACTAGCTCTTAATTTCAAATAGGAAATAGCATCACTACTTTTAAGAAACTCCTCTTCAGAAAGTGTCCATGCTACTGCTCCTGATGGGAAAAAAGCATATTTATTGTTGGCACTGAACCTTGATGATCCATCATATCGTCCAGTCAAGGTCACATAATACTTATTGGCATATACGTAATTGAACCTTCCATAATAGGACATCAGTTTATTATCGGTAAATGAAGAAGATGGTAATGCCTTCGTGACCGCTGAAGATATGCTGTTATTCTCATAAATATCACTTAGAAAACCAATAGCATTACCACTATTCAGCCCTTGACTCCTCGAGCTTTGGTAGGAAATCCCTCCCAAAGCAATGATATTATGAAGTCCAAACGTCTTGTTATATTCCAAAACATTCTCGTTGATAAACGTCGCGCTATTAGAATAGGCCTTTGAAGCAACCCCAAAAATCGGATTTCCATCCGCATCACTTCGCTGTCCAAGACTGATATTGGAGGGATAATATATATCGGAACGGTTATAACCATTATCTAAGCCTGCACTCAATTTAAGCTTCAAACCCTCTACAAATTCATATCCAAATGACCCATTCCCTATTATGCGAAGATTATTATCATTGTTATGCCAGTTGTCAGATAAACCTACAGGGTTGGTTTGCCCCCATGGCACGCCGGTAAACCGGGTATAGGTTCCGTCAGCTGCATAAACACCCTGAGTTGGCGGCATCACCATCGTGGTAAAAGGAATACCTCCACCACCGTCGGCACTTTTGAACTGCGCTTGGTTATATTTGGAATTCTGAATGGAAAAACTGGTATTGAAGCTGAGTTTTTCTGTAAAACTGTGATCAATATTGGTTCTAAAAGACATTCTTTCAAAACCTGAATTTCGTATAATCCCTTCTTGATTAAAGTAACCAAATGAGCTATAATATTTGGTTTTTTCATTTCCTCCAGAGATAGAAAGGTCATGGCTTTGCACAGGTGCCTTACGATAGGTAAGGTCTTGCCAGTCTGTCCCACTCCCCAATGCATTGATTTCATCCTGTGTCCAAGGCAGCTCAACTCCATCATTTTGGGCCACCTCATTTTGAAGCTGGGCAAATTCAGCAGCATTGATCACATCAATCTTTTTCCTTAAACTCTGCATCCCATAATAAGCACTGTATGAAACTTTTGCCTTTCCTGATTTTCCTTTTTTTGTGGTGATCATGATCACACCATTTGCACCCCTAGAGCCATAAATGGCCGTAGCGGAAGCATCTTTCAAAACACTGATACTGGCAATGTCCTCTGGGTTGAACTGAGCGGTCAAACCATCCAATGGAAGCCCGTCTACCACATAAAGTGGATCATTGCCTGCTCCCAATGAATTCGTACCCCTTACCTTTATGCGCATAAAATCACCTGGCTGGCCAGATGATTGCGATACCTGAACACCTGGAGACTGTCCTTGCAAGGTTTGCGCAAGATTGGACACTGCATTTACCTGAGTAATGTCCTCCGATGAAATAGAAGCTACCGCTCCCGTTAAATCACTTTTTCTAACCGATCCATACCCTACAACTACTACTTCTTTCAATGAATTTGTATCTGGTACCAAAGACACATCAATGATACTTTGACTGCCAACTGCAACGTTTTGCTTTTCATAACCAAGAAAGCTAAAAACCAAAACATCCCCCTCATCTACATCAATACTGTATTTCCCTTCTATATCAGTAACAGTACCTCTGGTCGTCCCCTGAACCTGCACTGTTGCTCCAGGAATGGGCTCCCCATTTTCATCGGTAACCTTCCCTTTAACCTCTTTAAAAAGGACATCTTCTTTCGGAAAGTGGGGAACCTTTGCATCTCTTAATCGAATAGAAATATTATTATTCACCTGTTGAAAGGATAATCCAGTTTGCCTGCTGATATCCTTCAGCGCGTCTTCAATGGATATTCTTGGAGAGGAAATGGAAACCTTCTTCTTTAAATAGGAATCTCCCTCATGAATGGTAAAATGAAAT
Organism: Echinicola salinicaeni; assembly: GCF_014280965.1. Lineage (GTDB taxonomy): Bacteria > Bacteroidota > Bacteroidia > Cytophagales > Cyclobacteriaceae > Echinicola > Echinicola salinicaeni. The sequence goes on along the minus strand of NZ_JACODZ010000003.1, from coordinate 361,101 downwards.
TCAGACTGGATTTCAATCTCCTGGAGCACCTTGACGAGTTTTTCCTCCTCGAATGAAATACTCACATAAACTTCGTCGATTTTTTGGGCTTCAATCTTATGGGCCAGAACCACATTTAATATTAGCATCTGAAACAAAAAACCGTATAGGGTATATTTGGTCATTTTCAGAATTAGCAGTAAAGGTTTATTTTTCATAATTTTGGGTTATTAAAGTACTGACTAGTATTTTGATAGGTTTATCCAATAAGCGACCAAACCCTTGGGTAAACCGGCTTTAGAATCAGTGGGGATCCATCCTACTGATTCTTCTTTTTTAAAATCTTATGGTTATGTTGTCTCCTTTTATCTCATAAGCAAATTTTTTAGTGTATTGTAAATCGGTTAATATATTTTTCAAGCTTTGGCCTTCATATATAGTGCTTAAATTCCAATCCTTGGGAATTTCTCCATGAACTTCAATCTTCACCCCAAACCATCTTTCCAAATCTATTTTAACCTGGTCAAAGGGCGCACTTCTAAAAATAAGTTTCCCTTCTTTCCAAGCTAAAACCTCCGTATGATCAAAAGACCTTTCAAGTATTTCATTGGTGGAATGTACTAAACTAGCCTCCCGTCCAGGCTGCAGGATCAATCGTTCACTGTCATTCGCTATCTGACGAACCTCTACTTTTCCTTCAACCAAGGACACGCTCAATTCATCCTCCTCAGGATAGGCATTAACGTTAAAAGCAGTCCCCAAGGCCACCGTTTCCAATCCTTGGCTTTCTACTACAAAGCACTTTTCTTTATTTTTGGCCACTTCAAAATAGGCCTCCCCTGATAAGAGTACCCGCCTCTCATTACCTGAAAAGCCTTGTATAAATTTAATCTTAGAGGAGCTATTTAAATAAACCACAGATCCATCAGGAAGAAAAAGTTTGGTTTTTTGCCCTGATGGATTTTCTCTGATCACATAATTGGAATGATCAACTGCTGTAGGTTCAGGATCAGAAGACCCCATATAAAAATAAAGACTACCAGACACACTGATCAACAACAAAATTGCAGCAGCATATCGCCATACAGCCTTCCATGGAGATCCATTCCTTTCTGTCTCCTGCATTCCAGCCTCCCAAATCTCATGGATCTTTTCATCAGCATTCACTAAAATGGGCTCTGGGCTTTTGGCTGACCAAACATCTTTCAAGTTTTCCAGCAAGGCCAAGTTTTCCTCACTTTCAGCTGCCCATTGCCTGATGGTTTCCTTATCCGCTTCACTGGCATTGCCAGCAAGCCAGTCTGCTAACAGCTTGTCGATATCATGTTCTTCTGCTCTCACATTATAAAGACAATCCTAAAAATCAAAAGGCGTAATGGAAACAGAATTTTTTTTAAAAAAATATGTATATCCGCAATTGCACCAGTAAATTTTACCATTCAAAACATTCCCTATTAAGAGAATACATATCTCTAAGAAATACTAATTTAAATCTGTGTAGATCCGTGGAATCTCCCGATAAACCGGGACAGGCTGTGAGAAACAAGTTTACTGGTGTTAAAACGGATAATCATAAAAAAAATCAAATCCCATCTACTATCCCTGCTTCAGCCATAAAAATTGCAAGCCAAATCATTTGGGCATTTCTTTGAAGAGGGACAATTCTGGTCGACTGGTCTTTCGAGGAAAGGTAACCGGCAATACCTTTTCTCAATTCTTTCACCGCCAATTCCAGATGTTTTTTCACCGTTTTATCAGAGATATCCAATAACTTAGCCACTTCACTGATTTTCAAGTCCTCATCTTTGACCATTTTAAAAACCAACCTTCTTTTATGGGGCAAGCTCTCCACTATTCCTGTGATGATGGTTCTTAACTCCTTGGTCAACAGTTCATCCAATGGCTGTACATATTCCCCCGTCTTGATATCATCAAAATCAATTATAGAAAAAAGCTGATTCTTTCTTTGGTTCCTTTTGACCTGATTTAGGCACTGGTTTTTTACGGAAAAATAAATATATCCCTCAAAATTCTCTATATCACTTAATGAATCACGCTTCTTTAAAAGTTTTACAAAAACATCTGAGACTACATCCTCTGCCTCCTCAAAATTAGGCAGATAGCAAAGTGCAAAAGAAATCAGTTTAGAATGGTACCTCTTAAAAAGTTCCCCAAAAGATTGCTTGTCAGCATATTCAGATATCTGGTATAAAAGCTCTTTATTGGTAAGGGAACTTAACATAGGTCTTTTGGGTGATCATCAATTTTCCATTTTTTTAATCTTCGTCTTAGAAACTAAAGTCACCAATGGCCAAGTCAAAATAACAATGGAGGAAAGTAAAAGAACAAAATAATTTACAAAGACAAAAATTATAAGTAAAAAGAAATGAATAAATCAAAAAACACCAAACAATAAATCACAACCATAGCATAAACAAAATCACTCATCAATTAGTTGAAATTGTGTTTATGCCTCTAAAAACACCTCTTCAATCTATAGCTACGAAAAATTCACCAGAAATAAGCTAATGAGATTCTCATTATTTTTCCTCAGTCAAACTTTAGATTGGAAAAAATATCTCAAGTTTAAAAATAGTCATTGAATTTAGTTGAATAAATAAGCATAATATAAACTAAAACCACAAAGGCCATTCAAAGAACCTGAAATCCCAAGATCCCAAGGCTTATTGATGAATCAGCCTTTGCGGTTTCTAAATCTAATCTTAGTCTTTTGAAGATGAATCCAATAGTTGTACCGAACTATCATTGATTTCAAAATCATGCATTTGAAGCATTCTGATCACCTCTGCACCTGCAGCGATAACTGGCCCGTAACCATGGGCTGCATAAGGATTGATCGGACGGTGATAATAGAAAGCAGGATCGAATCCCATTCCAGTGCCGACACAAGTTCCCTCCACTTGCCCTTGATCATTGACTTTAGTACTGACTGCATTCCAAGCTAGTAAGGTCATTGGCGCATGGGCTTGATCATCAATCCATCCCTCATTGATTGCTTTGGCAATACAATAGGTATAAATGGCGGTTGCAGAAGTTTCTAAATAAGAATCATTTTGATCCAAAAGCTGATGCCAAAATCCTGAACCAGACTGTAATCTGGCCAATCCACGGATATGCTTTTTCAATAACTCCATGACCATAGGCCTACCCGGATGATCTTCTGGTAAGGCATCCAAAATTTCCACCTTGGTCAAAATAGCCCAGCCATTGGCCCTACCCCAATGGAACTGAGGGTGTACATCCATCCCTTGTACCCAACCATGCATATAGAGGCCTTTTTCTTCATTGAACATCCGCTCAGAAAAAAGCTTTACCTGTCTAATGGCTTCATCAAAATACTTTTGTTCTCCCGTATATTTACCCATCTGAATAATAGCGGGTAAGCTCATATACATATCATCCAGCCATAGCGTGTTTTTTAATGGTCGATTTCTAGCCAAGGTCCCATCTTCCAGCCTGAATTGCTTATTCATGATATAATCCATGAAATTTTCAATCACAGGTCGCACATTGGCATCTACGCCACTTCGATCTGTTTTGATAAAGGCCGCACAAAGCGCACCTGCATCATCCAATGCCCCTGGATAAAGCACGGAATGCAAAGCATGGTCCTTGCCAGGTACTTCTTGGAAATGCGGGTACAGATCAGCAATAAACTTAACCCGTTCCTTGGTGTAATTGGTATAGTCTTCATCACCAGTAACCTCCCCAGCCAAAAGCATGGCAGAATAGGTCACTCCCCATTCATAACTTAACAACCTAAAATCGCCCTGCTTTAAAACCGAATTTTCATCAACTTTTGAAAAATCCGTAATAGGCTGCCCATCCTCAGCGGTTAAGATTTCTACAGGTGTAGTTCCCGCGAGATAATCCCGCACCCTATCAATGACCGTCTTCACCTCTGCTTCCTCAGGAAAACCATAGGGTACTGGATAGTCCGGTTGCAATAAGTGCAAAGGGGTATTGGTGTCTGTGATTTTTTCTTCAGTTGGTGTTACTTCTTTGGGACCTTGGGGAGAGCAGGCCAATACCAAGCTCATCATTCCCAATAACCCAGATTTCAAAAAGGTATTTTGGATTTTCATATAGTCAGCAATAAATTTTTCTTCCTTTAAATTATTGAATTAAAACATAAAATTAGCTTTTCGAAAGAATTTACTGTGCTGTAGTGTAGGGCCCCAGACCAAAAGCCATATACAGCAGTACAGCTATTCTGAATGAGATGCTTAGTTTTATAGGTCCATTATTTATTGTATTTCTGAGAAATAGAGAATTTCCAAAACACCCCGATTATGACGCTGAAAAATACAAAATACAGCCTATTTATTTTCTTTTCCCTCTTTGTATTATTGCCCCTTACGGCCTTTGTTTCAAAGGAAGAAAAATCAACCCTATATATCATTGGGGACAGTACTGTGCGCAACAGCCGTGGAGATGGTGGCCCAGGACAATGGGGCTGGGGAACCTTTATCGATGATTTTTTTGACAGCACCAAACTTGAGGTCAGCAACCAAGCCATGGCCGGAAGGAGTACCCGTACTTTTGTAAAGGAGGGCCGTTGGCAAAGGGTTCTTGATGAACTGAAGCCAGGTGACTTTGTCATGATGCAATTTGGCCATAATGAGGGCAGCAGACCGGACACCACACGTGCAGGCTATCGTGGAGTATTGCGGGGTACTGATGATGAGACCGTAGAGCTTACTTGGCCAGATGGTAGTCCCGAAACCGTTCATACTTATGGATGGTACCTGAAAAAATTCGTGACTGAAGCCAAAGAAAAAGGTGCAACCCCTATTATTTGCTCCATGATCCCTAGAAACAAATTCCATGATGGAGAAGTGGAAAGGGCCAACCAGAGCTATGGTAAATGGGCAAAAGAGGTTGCACGAAAAACAGGGGCCTACTTTGTGGATCTCAATAATATGGTAGCTGATCAATATGACCAATGGGGACCTGAGGTGGTCAAGGCCCTTTTTGAGAGAGACCATACCCATACCAATGAGGCTGGGGCAAGGATCAATGCTTGGTCAGTGGTACAGGGTGTGAAAGAATTGGAGGATTGCAACCTAAAATCCTACCTTAAAAAAGATAAACCAACCCTTTTCCTAATTGGGGACAGCACGGTCAAAAATGGCCAGGGCGATGGTGCCGGAGGCCTTTGGGGTTGGGGAGACTATATGGCAAAATACTTTGACCAGGACCAAATTAAAGTCCAAAACCATGCGCTAGGAGGCACCAGTAGCCGGACTTTCCAAACCTATGGTCTTTGGAAAAAAGTACATGAAAAACTTGAACCTGGGGATTATGTCATCATGCAGTTTGGCCATAATGACAGCAGCCCATTAGATGACAGCCACCGAGCCAGGGGGACCATCAGAAGCGCAGGAACCGAAGCTGAGGAAATTTACAATCCGATTACCAAACAGTATGAAACCGTATTTTCCTATGGGCAATACCTTAAAAAGATCATTACGGAAACCAAAGCTGCAGGAGCTATACCTATTGTATGTTCGCAGATACCAAGAAACAGCTGGAAAGAGGGAAAGATAAACCGCGCCGATAATAGCTATGGACTATGGGCCAAGCAAGCTGCATCAGCCCGGGAAGCCTATTTTATCGATTTAAATAAAATCATCGCCGATGGATATGATGACCTAGGCGAGAAATATGTAAGGGAACATTTCTTTAATGATTCTGATCATACACATACCATCTTGAAAGGAGCAGAATACAATGCCAAAGCCGTCATCAAAGGCATTAAAGGCTTAGAAGAATGTGAATTGAAGGATTATATAAAATAAGTTGGGTTTAATTAGGTTTGAAAGGCCAGGGGTTTCGCCTCTGGCTTTTTTTGTTTCCTTGATCAATAAAGGTTTGATTGTATTTTGTACTTAACTTCCTTAATTCCTTCATGTCTTCATGGTTTTACTATTTTAACCATTAAGGAGTTAAGGTTCATTAAGGGATGGAGTCGATTTTGGAGGAGAAGAAAGCTTCATGGTCTTCACACCTTCATGTCTTCATGGTTTTTAGTTTTTTAAACCATGAAGACATGAAGGGACATTAAGGGATGGAGATGTTTACTGGAGAAAAGAGACCTTCATGTTCTTCATGGTTCTATTATTTTAACTATAAAAGATTAAGAAATTCTTCCTTCAACTCATAAACAAAACCACTTAACTGATTATCATATCAATACACCTCCAAAAAAGGAAACTTTTCAGCGACGGTTGCTAGCCAAGCCTTGGTCATGACCTCATGGCCTGCCACAGTAGGGTGCACTCCATCCCATATCCAATACTCCGGGGGAGCTTTCTCAAAAGCCTTATCGAATGCAGAAGAATAATCGACCAATAAGGCATCAAATTCCTGCGCCAATTTTTGGACTATTTCCTTTCTCCTCAGCACATCCTTTTCATAGGCATCATAAACCGGAATACGGCTGCCAATAGGATACACAAAAGGCAAGCCCATGACTATGATCAAATCTGGATTTTGTATCCTACTTTGTGTCAATATATCACGGTAAGCAGTTTCAAAAACTTCAAACTGGGGGCCTTTTTCAGGATTCCTCACATGCTGTCCAGCATCATTGATCCCCACCAAGACACTCAATAGATCAGGTTTCAAATCCAAAGCATCCTTGGACCAACGTCCCTGCAAATCAGTAACCGTATTTCCTGAAATCCCCCGGTTAAAAAACTCCCAGTTCTTTTCTGGAAAATCAGCCCCTATACGGCTGGCAATTGAAAAAGCATAGCCATGCCCCATAATATGGTTAAGGTCCATATTACGTCCCCTGTTCCCATCGGTAATGCTATCTCCTTGAAACAAAACTCTCATTCCTTTATCTTCAATTAGTTGTTGGACTTTATTTAAAGGTTCCTCAGCTAGAACCGGAATAGCTCCCATCCCCGCTATGGTGGCAGCTGATTTGACAAAATCCCTCCTAGAAAGCAAATTATACATTAACAATTTTTTTGATCAATATAGGAATCAATAAGAAGTAATACGAAAATCGTCATAAAATTTCAATATCATTGAATTGAAATTCACCTAGCTCCCTTGGATTTGTCAGATAACAGCCGTAATTGCAACTATACCATCGCTCTAAGATAACCCCTAAGATCATGACCAATGATAAGCTTCGAAAGCACCTTACCGCTTTACTTCAATGGGAAGATGCCCATATAAACTTTGATACGGCTATTCAATATATTCCTGAAACATCCCGAGGAGTGCTTCCTCCCGGCCATCCCCACTCCCTTTGGCAAATCTTAGAACACTTGAGAATTGCCCAACATGATATCCTTGATTTTTGCATTAATCCCGACTATAAGGAACTGGCTTGGCCTAAAGATTACTGGCCATCTTCCGCAGCTCCAGCATCTTCTGAATCATGGGAGAAAAGTATCCACCAATACCGCTCAGATAGAGAAAAATTGATACAATTAGCGCTTAATCCCAAACTGGACCTAACGGACCATATCCCACATGGCACAGGCCAAACCTATTTGCGCGAGCTTCTTTTAGTGGCAGATCACAATGCCTACCATATTGGCCAAATCGTACTTGTAAGGCGCCTACTCGATATCTGGCCCTAATGGATTCTATCCTTTGGCAAAAAACCTAACCATTATGTAATGGGGCTGATTTTGGCCCAAGAGGCCCTAAGCATTAATGATTAAAAACCCTACAAGACCAGCTAAGAATATCGATCCAAAGCCCCAAAGTATATACTTTCTTAAATCCTTACTCCCTACACTTAGGGAAATTCCTACTTTGACCACCGTATTGCAAAGGGTAGCCAACAAAATAACATTTTGGGCGGTAAGAACAGGAAAAGAATCACCTGCCAACTTTGACACTGAGATAGTAATGGCATCAATATCTGTTAAGGCGGCAATGGCACTGGACACATAGATACCTCTGGTCCCCAATTTACTGTTGGCATAACTTACAAGAAATAAAATGCCCGTATAAAGCAGCCCAAAAAAGAAGGCTTTCTTGAGATTCAATGGTTCTCCCAATGGCAGATCAGTTTTTACCTGTGACCTAGATGAAGGTTGCTTAAAAAAATAATAAGCAAGTCCAAAGCCAACAAAAAACACCAAAGACAAAGGCAAAATCAACTTCCCAAGAATCGCTTGATTAAAGATAATCACCCATACAAAAACCCGTATGACCATAATGGTGGATGCTGCAAGAATCGCCACGGCGCAGTTCTTCGACAGCCCGGCTACTTCTTTGCTCTTCTCAGCAAATACCCAGGCAACTACCGTGCTTGAGACCAACCCTCCGAAAATCCCAGTTAATAAAATCCCCCTCTTGTTCCCCATAAATTTCATCAGCATATAGCCCACAAAACCTATCCCGGATGTAAGGATGATGATCCAGCCCAATTCCCGGGGATTAAAGACATCATAAGGTCCCATGGTCTGATTGGGCAAAAAGGGTAAAACCAGTAAAGATATCACTACAAACTTCACCAGAGCAAATAATTCATTCTGGGTGATCTGTCTGACAAAACTGTGTAATGGCCCCTTTAGGGACAAAATCAATAATGCGATAACCGTAACCGCAAGACTGGCCTCAACAAATCCCAAAAATGTTAGCGCACCCAATGAAAAGGCCATCAACATGGCAAAAGTAGTGGTGCCACCTATATCTCCACCACGTAATTTCACCCAATACGAAAGCACCCCAAAAACCATCACCGAAATCAAGCCCGCTACAATCAACCAACTGGAAAAAAAGAAACTTAGAAATGCAGTAAGAAAGCCAAACTGAACCACAAATACAAAGGTCCGTACTCCAGCAAAAACCTCATCTTTTATGGGGGTAGAAGCATGTTCCCGCTCCAAGCCTATCAACAATCCAATACCCGTAGCCACCAAAAGCCTAATAAAAAAGTCTAACTGCGTAAGCTGAAAACTTTCATTATCGATCATAAATATTTCTTCCATAAGCTAAAGGGCTTTGCAAAAATCAAGGTAGTGATTCCTCCAATTAGCTCACCGCTAAAATAGTATTTTACTAGCGTTTTGCTTTAGGATTTCCTTCTACAATTAATTTAGCAATTTTAGCTCATTTTACCTGTATGACTTTGGCAGTTGGTTCTGATCTTAGATATTTCTACCAGATAAAAACCTGGTTATGAAACACTACTGTTAATTCAACAGCAGCATAAAGCCTAAATGGAATACAGGCCTGTCGGTAAAGAAAATAAAATCGCTACCAGATTGCTCTACATTTCTCTCCACCGGAATAGGTCCTACGCTATTCTTCCCTCCTACGATTTTATTATCGTAATTTTCATATTGTAAAAGGGTTAGATTTCCCTGAACAGCTACACGCTCCACTAAAAAATAATTCAAGCCAAGTTCCAAGCCAGCGTATAGGTTCCTTTCCCTGTATTCCAAACGCTCTATTTCTCCATACTGTGGAGTAACCATATTTTCAATACCACTTTCATTACAGCTTGGGCAAACCAACCTTACATAATCAGTAGTAAAATCCCCTTTTCCCTGTTCAAAAAGTCCAAAAACAGTAGTCTGTAGTTCAATTCTTTCTCCTAATCGAAAGAACTTGCTAATAAATGGCCCTGTGCCCCATAGTAAATTATCTGTTTCAAATTTATAGTCCGCTGTTGCTCCATAATCATAATGGTAAGTGGCCATTTCCTGTACATCTTGGGATCGAATCATCCCCATAATGCCTACAGCCACACGGTCATTCACCATGATCCCACCCCGGTTCATCCATTCCCAATTGGTGTTATGGTAAGGATTTTCCATGACCCTATTCTTCCAAGATCGGGAGATTGGAGAAAATCCGGTGGAAAAGGTCCATTGGGGAGCCTGAGCCAACATATCAAAAGCAAAAAGGCAAACCAGCATAAAAGTGAGTAGTAATTTTTTCATCTTTTAAACAATATATGATTTTACAAAAAACTTACTTCCTAGACGCAGGTCAGCCCCTATGTGTTACATATCCACTAAAATTTGAGGAATTAATTTATAGCATTTACTCCCAACAATGTATTCCAATAGTAGACATCCTTGTCTGCACTAGATTGAAATGCTCCCTCAAAGAGAATGGACTTTAATGAAAAAAACGACCGATTATTTGATCAAATATTTAAACTAACTACCAATCAATTGATATTAAGTTAAATTCCGTATTTTATTAATATGATTATCCATTATTACACCAGTAAACTTGTTTCTCACAGCCTGTCCAGATTTATCGGGAGATTCCACAGATCTACCTGGCGGAAGACAGGTTTATTAAAAATCCCTGAAGAGGACCCATATGAACTATAGAAGATTTGGAAATACGGAGCTCATGGTCAGCGAAATTGGATTCGGCGCTTGGGCGATAGGAGGGACTGCCCAAGTTGGAGGAATTGAGATCGGTTGGGGACCATCAGATGATGAACTGTCCATAAAGGCATTAAATACTGCGAAATCATCCGGCATCAACTTTTTCGATACGGCGGATTTTTACGGTTTAGGCCATTCTGAAACATTAATTGGAAAAACTTTCCCCAATGATCAGCAAATTTTAGTAGCCACTAAAGTTGGTCAGAGAGTTGGGAAAAATGGAAATATCGAAACCAATTATTCCAAAGCCTATATACTGGAAGCCTGCGAAAGAAGCTTGCGAAGGTTGAAAAGAGATTATATCGATTATTATCAGTTTCATGTGGCCAGAGTCCAGGACCTAAAAGCTGGGGAATGCATTGAGGCCATGGAAATCCTAAAAGAACAGGGCAAAATTCGATATTGGGGCAGTTCTCTAATAACTTTTGCACCAGAACCAGAAGCCCAACTACTAATGGGGGAAAACAGAGGACAGGGATTTCAATTGGTATTCAATCTAATCAACCAACTGGCTTTGCCCCTCATCCGTCAAGCAGCCTCAAAGGAATATGGGATCATCGCCCGGATGCCCTTGCAATTTGGATTGTTAAGTGGCAAGATCAAACCTGATAAGGTATTTCCCAAAACCGATCATCGCTCTAACAGGCTATCGCCAGCATTGATCTCAAAAGTATTGGAAATATTAAAACAAAAAGTGGAGCCCCTAGCTGAAAAACACAACACTAGCCTATCCTCCTTTGCATTGAGTTATATTTTATCCTATCCTGAAATAAGCACTGTAATCCCTGGAATCAGAACTCCTGAACAGGTCCTCCTCAATACGCAAGGCTTGGTCAAGCTCAGTTTAGAGGACAGAGACTATTTGGAGCACCTTGCCAATTCAGATTGGAAAGCAGTCCTGGATATAATGCACCAATTAGGCTAGACTTGCAAGGCAAAAGCTTCAAAAAACTCATAGCAACAGTTTAGCCCCCTTTAAAAAAATCATAATCCGAAGTTTTTATATAAATTTTAAACAATCCTATCTTGATGTTTTCAAAGAATATAAAGCGGTAATATCTTCAGTATCATTCACTCTCATACAATACCTTAACCTCCCTCATTCCAGTTTCGGGACAGTCGTAGTAACCTGCTATTCCGCCAATTTTACAGAATTCATTACCCTCACAGTCATAAAAAACATACAGCTCATTCGCGCAATCATTACAACTAGACACCATAAAAATATCCGTTCCATTATATTCAAACACAAACAGCAGCCTCATATCACCTGAAGCTGCTGTTTAAAAAGAGAATGTTTTATAGTAATACCTTTCCTACTCCTTGATGATTTTCTGGACTGTCCTTATTCCTGAAATATTCACATACATGAAATATATCCCAGATGCGTAACTACTGATATCCCAAGTGCTCACAGGGCTGTCAATCAATCTATCAACCTTCTTGACACCATTGACATCATAAATACTTACACTTACCAATTCTGAAACTTGCTTTGGCAAATAGAGTTTGATCAAACCGCTACTAGGATTTGGAAAGACCTTAACCTGTACTTCTCCTTCACCATTGACCCTATTTATAGCTTTTGGCAAACTCCTTAGATCAGCCGATCCAATTGGATTAACTTCAGGCTCATTTCCATAGATCAATTTCCCGTAGTAATAAACCGTTATGTTTTCTTGCAAAGTCCAATCACTATTATCCATAAATGAATAATCGTTTTCCTGCTCAAAGCCAGACCTGTCAGACTTGGTTATCCTAAGTGCTATTTCACCCGTTTTGCTCAAAGGAGAGAGAGCCCCCAAAACTGGAGCTAATTTCACTTCCAAATAGTGGTCCGTACTTAGTGAATCTTCCAATACATCCATAAAGACTCCTTGTACATTTTCTTTGCCCAGCACAGCATAATCTGTGGTCATGTTCAAATCACCTCCTCCATCTTTAGTAAACCAATACCTAAAACTCAACCCTTCATAATCTAAAGGCGTATTTCCTTCATTTACTAAATTGAAGACCTTTTTAATGGTATTGTCCTTTGAAGCCTGGTGTTTCAAATAGACTTTGGCCACCCTTTCTTCTGGTACCAATTGAGGTTCATTACCCCAAATCAAAATTCCTTGATAGTACAAGGTAATGGATGGGTTAAGGGTAAAGTCAGAAGATTCCAGCATGGAATAATCATTCGTTTCATCAAAGTCAGACCAATCCTCATTATGGATTCCCGATTTGATTTCTCCGGAATCATTGCCCTGAGCGAGATGGCTATTTTCTCCAAATGAATATTCTACATACCCTAAAGCCTTTTCCCTTGGCTCAGCTAGCCCTGTATAACTCATGGTCACCTGGTCTGCCCCCAATGCAGCATAATCTAACCTTGTTTGAATATGCCGGATATTTTCCGGGGTAAACCAGTACCTTGTAGTAATATTCTTTAAATCTACCCCCATGGTATCCTTATTGACCAATTTGAAATTTGGCTGAAGCTGATCATCACTCAGCTGATTAAGATCTTCATTTTTGTAAACTACCTCCAGTTTTGGAAAAGCATAATACAAAGCCGCTATTTCCGATGCATCCAGTGCATAATTATACAGGCGCACATCATCCATTTTGTCCCTGAAAGGTTTGTTTTCGTCAGAATTACCCAAACTTACAGGACTGGATTTCCCGATCCTACCTGTACCAGAATTGGTTTCAGCAGTCATTTGTCCATTGATATAAAATCGGATTTTTCTTGACTCGCTATCCCTAATGGCAACCAAGTGCACCCATTCACCCGTAAATATCTGATGCGAAGAACCATTACTAACGGTAGTACTTACAGACGTTTTGGTCCTATCATCATCGATGGCGAAGGTCAGTCGATCATCTCTCAATTGGATACCAAACCAATTATCTGCAAAACTTCCTTTATGAATCAAATAACAATCTTTTCCTTCCCCATATTGATAGGTATCTTCAGGAATTTTCACCCACATGGAAATGGAAAACGAAGTCTGATCAAAGGTTAAATGATTGGCATGTGGAATATCAATGGATGCGGTGCTATTGGGGCCTTCAAAAGCAAATGCCTGCCCAAATTTCCCCATAACTCTATCTGTGCTAGCAAAACCTTGGGCCATTCCATCCTGTTCATAACTACTATGATCTTCTACCATTGCCCCTGTTTGCTCATCCATCTTCCAGTAGCCTACCAAACCTGCAGGAGCAGCGGCCTCAAACGTCCAAATATCCCCGATAGTGGTACCATTTGGTCCTAAGGCATCCACTCGCCAATAATAGGTCTTTTTTCCTTCCAGATCTTTCAAACTATAACTTGGGTTTTCTACATCAGTACTTCCTACCAAATCTAAATTGTTTTTTTCCTCACCAAGGTAAATTTGGTAAGAAGTCGTGTTCACTCCTCCTTTCCAGCTAACTGGGACTTCTTTGCCAAATCCTTCCAAAACAGCTCCCTCAGCCAATGATGGAGCAAAAGCTTTCATCGGTGTCGAAAGGGTATGGTATAATTCCAACACTTCCTGATCAGTCAGCCGCTTATTGAAAAGCTTTACTTCATCAATATAGCCTTTAAAAGGTGTCCCAAAACCATTGGAATTTCCCAAAACAATCGGTTCCAACTGGCCAATGCTCTTCTCAGTGCGGTCATTGGTTTCCTTTATTTTGACCCCATTAAAATAAATCCTCAGGACATCATCCTCCCGGTCCCTGATGGCCACTAAGTGCACCCATTCCCCAGAAAAAATAGGGGAGGCACTAGTGGAAAGTTCTGTTTTGGTATCATTATCATCCACAGCAAAACGAAGGTTTCCGTCTTTGATTTCCAATCCATACCATTGTCCAGTTCCTCCAGTGTTCTCATCCGCTTTGAAGGTCCCTTTGTGTATCAAATAGGATTGTGAAGTCGGAGCAGAGGATTTTAGCCACATGGAAATGGCAAATGAATGTTCATCAAAATACAGTTGATCTGCATGGGGGATAAAAACATGAGAAGGATTTTCTGCATTGGTGAAGTCCAGGGCATTATTTACCTTTCCTTCTGCCCAAGAAAAATCATTAAGTTCATTGACTTCTCCATCATTAACAAACCGGCTACTATCTGCCACCAAAGTTCCCTCCTCATGATCCATCAACCAAGCTCCTACCAAACCTCTTGAGATAAAGGGGCGGGTGATAAAGGACCATACGGATCCTTCTGTAACCCCAAGTTCATTGCCCGCATCCACTTTCCAATAATAGGTATGACTTGACATCAAGTCTGTCAGTTGATATTCACTGGTAGTTAATGAATCTGTCAACTGCAAATCCTCGGGATCATTGCCAATATAAAGCAAATAAAAATCGGTGTTTTCACTTCCCGCCCAACTTAAATCCAAAAAGGTAGTATCCGCAAAACTGAAACCATCATCAGGATAGAGCAAGCTCGCTTCAGAAGGAGCTGTTGGAATCGGCGTAGTTTTGACGTTCAAAGTATTTGAAGGCACAGCCTCTAGTGCACTACTGTATGGGGTTAATCTAAATCGATAATTCGTATTAGGCTCAAGGTCCTCAACCAATATTTCAGTAATGCTTCCTGATAGGCTATCCAACACGCTAAATTCTCCATTGCCAGTTGCGCTTTCCAATACAATACCTTCATATCGGTTATCATTATTTACCCAATCCAACTTAATATTATAAGGACTGACTTCACCATAAGACAATGTAGAGATAGGTCTTAAAAAATCTTCGGGTGTTTGTTCAAGAATTCCATTGATATAATGTTCAATATAGGCATAGCCATCAGGAGCTATCTGCATGGCATCGGCAGCATCATTAGGATTCAGCCCATTGGCCGTTTCCCACTCATCAGGAATCCCATCCCGGTCCGCATCTGCTTTTGATGGAGCTCCAAAAACTTGCCCTGGACCTCCTGTTGGCAGCTCCCTTTCATTGGAAATCAGCTTTCCCTTTAAGCCAAGGCTGCTTAGCTCAGTCATCAGGAATTTATCGACTTGATCCCTTCGCGGATAGTTGGCCCCAGCTTCCTCTAAAACAAAAGCATAACTCTCCTGAGCAGTCATAACCTGTTCTGGGAAAGCATAATCATAAGGAGTTTCAGCAAAGGTTGTGATCCCTTCATAAGCAGATAGCTCTACCAATTCTCCGTCCAAAACACCGTTTAAATTTCCATCATGATAATTTCCCTCCACATAGGGGATAAAGGATTCTGTCCCTCTGGAAAAGGGTCGGATGCTTGTACTTGGGCCATCGATATAATAATTATGGATGATATTTGCTCGGGAATCAGCCGTAGATCCCCCCATAATATATCCACCTCCACGGCCCCAATTATAGACCACATTATTCACGAACTGGTTCCGGTTTTTAACTTTGGGATTACGTGTATTATTGTCAATATACAAGTTCCTAAAGAGGCTGATCACCCCTGACGGTTCCAATAATCCACCACAGGAATGGGTTTCCAGTCCTTGGGAGATTATGCTGTTTTGGATGGTGATGCTGTCAGCATGTCCAGTAATGGAAAAAGTCTCATCCCTTCCCCAGCTAGCAGAAACATGGTCAAAGATAAGGTGCTTGGCATCATCTGTCATGGTCATGGCATCTGCTCCACTGGTACCATAGCGTCCCATCCTTACCCGCAGATAACGTACAATGGAGTTACTGGCCTGGGTGAAGGTGATACCATCACCATAGATGACCACTCCATCTCCTGGTGCTGTCTGTCCCGCAATAGTGACATTATGAGCTACGACTATTCTCGAATTCGTCTGGATGATCCCTCCCACTTCAAACACTATGATTCTGTTGGGCTCACTTACAGCGTCACGAAAGGATCCTGGACCGAAGTCATTAAGATTTGTTACAATGTACACTTCACCATTTCTCCCTCCTTCTGCAAATCTCCCTGAGCCTTCCGCACCGGGAAAGGCCAAGGTTTGGGCTAAATTTTGGTGAATGATTAATCCTGTCAATAGGATAGCCAGAAAGCAGGTAATGCCTACTTTCCTAAATGGATAAGTAAAAGTAAAATTCATGTTAGTACTTGGTTATTTTGGTTAAAACTTTACTAACACTTGAGGTTTGCAAAAATAAATTATTGTATCAGACAATTTTAAAAATATTATTACAGGAACTGTTCTGACCTATACTGTTTTACCTCACAAATAAGTAA
This sequence comes from Echinicola salinicaeni, assembly GCF_014280965.1. Classification (GTDB taxonomy): domain Bacteria; phylum Bacteroidota; class Bacteroidia; order Cytophagales; family Cyclobacteriaceae; genus Echinicola; species Echinicola salinicaeni. The sequence continues at coordinate 344,541 of NZ_JACODZ010000003.1, read as the reverse complement.
TGAACGCTGCAACAAAAACTGGAAAAAACTGGGACATATTCTTCACTCCTTCATGCCTTTTTATTTTTAAACCATTAAGATTGGGGTTTATTAGGTAAAACCGCTTAATGATCTTAATCCCTTAATGTTTTTTAGTTATTATCCACTAAGAAGTTAAGGTTCATAAAGGAATGGAGTTATTTTTTGAGGAAGAAGGCTTCATGTCCTTAATCCCTTCATGTTTTAATGTTGTTTTAGTTCTTTAACCATTAAGAAATTAAGGGGCATTAAGGGTGGGTATTGTTTTTTGTGGAGAAGAAAGCTTCATGCTCTTCACAAGTTCCATTCTTTAGGTTTCAATCATGAAATAGAGAAGGGAAATTAAGAGTGCTTTTCACCTAATTAAGCAAGCCTCTTCATTTCCCTTACCCTCTTTATTTTATTCCCCATATTTAGCCATTAAGAACGACCAAAAATTTATTGTTCTTCTCCCTCAAATTTCACTTCCTCTCCATTGATCACTACATTTTCAAATTTAACATCCTTTAGGTGATTGACATTGAATACCTGCTCCACGCTATCAATACGGCAATTGATCATTTGAAAGTTAGTTACGGGAGAACTCTCATAAGCATTGGCCAAAACGGCATATTTACCTCCATTTTTGACTTGAAGGTTTTCTACAATGACATTTCGAATGGTCGGAATATGATCACCTGCCTCTTCATAAAACATATTAAAACGGACGGCAGCCTCTTTATAAGTACCTACCACCACATCTCTCATATATACGTTCTCCACTATTCCTCCGCGCTTGGAGCTAGTTTTAATTCGAAGTACACGGTCAAGATTTGGGCTGTCCATACTTAAATTCTGAGCAAAAATATTCCGTGCACCACCGGAAATCTCACTGCCGATCACTACTCCTCCATGACCTTCTTTCATCTCACAACCCTCAATGATGATATTTTCTGAAGGAATACCAGGAATTCTCCCATCTTCATTTCTTCCGGATTTAATTGCAATACAGTCATCTCCCGTGTCAAAATAACAATCCTTGATCAAGACATTCTTACTTGCCTCTGGGTCACAACCATCATTATTGGGACCCAGGGTTTCTATGCGGACCCGCTCTACGGTAACATTCTCGCAAAGCACAGGATGCAAGTTCCACATGGGAGAATTGATCAATTTCACATCTTGGATCAGGACATTTTTACACTCAAATGGTTGCACAAACTGCGGACGCAAAAAGTGTCCTTCTCCAAATACCCTTTCCTCCAGTGGCACTTGGTCATGCACCATTTCATGTAAAAGTTTCCTAGCTGGATTTTGCCGTCCCATACCTTCTTTCCAGCCATAATGTTTGGCACCGCACCATGGCCACCAATTTTCCATATCAGAATTTCCATCCAAAGTGCCTTTACCGGTAATCGCTATATTTTCCTGTTGGTAGGCATAGATAAATGGCGAATAATTCATCAGGTCCATGCCCTCCCAACGACTGCGCACCACCGGTAGATAGTCTTTGGGATTACGGCTAAACCTCAGCACAGCACCTTCCGAAATATGAAGATTGACATTGCTCTTCAAATGTACCGCCCCCGTAAGAAATACCCCTTCCGGTACAATCACACGTCCACCACCTGCTTCATTACAGGCTGCAATCGCCTGGGCAATAGCTGCAGTGTTGAGCTGTTCTCCCCCTGCTTGAGCTCCAAAGTCTGTAATCAGAAAATCCTGCTCCTGAAATTCAGGTGCCTTGATCAAAGCACGAATGGAATCCAGTTGGGACCAAGGACCTTGGTCAACCTGTTCAACTTCCTTTTGCCCACAGCCTACCAATAAGCTGATCGCCAATCCTAAAATATAGTATTTACTGTTTATCTTCATCATTATTAATTTTGCAACCTTCCAATTTTACAATTCCACAACCCTTCAATTCTCCACCAACTACCTTCCCAACTCCATAGCTGCCAAGATAAATGGCCCAACACCTTTGGGATCATTGGTTCTGATCTTTTCATTAACATAATATTCATAAGAGCCATCTCGATATGGTTTGCCTCCCAAGCCTGCTACTGCACATACTTGCGTCAGGTTGAGTTCACCATCTTCTTTCACCTCTATTAACTCACTGATTATACCCTCAAAACCTTTTTCAGCAGTCGCCCAATAAGCCTTGTCCAAATGCCCCTTATTCACGCCCTTGGCCAGTGCATAAACAAACATGCTAGATACGGATGCTTCCAGATAATTCCCTTCACGAGCACCTTGGTCGACCACCTGGTACCACAACCCACTATCATTATCTTGATAGCGACTTACGGCTGATGCAAGTCTTTGTAAGATTCCTTTCAGCACCACGTTTCCATAATGTTCTTCAGGCAAAAAATCTAAGGCATCTACCACTGCCATGGCATACCAACCCATGGCCCTGCCCCATACATTTGGTGATCTACCAGTTTCAGGATCCGCCCAAGCTTGGAACCTGCTTTCATCCCAGCCATGATAAAGCAAACCTGTTTTGGCATCCCTTAGGTGCTTTTCCATCAATTCCAACTGCAACACGGCTTCATCGAAATCTTTTGGCTGATTAAACTCCTTGGCATATTGCATCAAAAATGGCGTACCCATATAAGCACCGTCCAACCACATTTGGTTGGTATAGCGCAATTTGTGCCAAAATCCACCTTCACTGGTTTTAGGCTGATATTTCAGCTGACCTCTGAGGATTGCTATGGCCTTCTTATAGCGCTCATCTCCAGTTTTGGTATACAGGTTGAACAGCAACTTACCTGAATTGATCATGTCAATATTATAGGTTTCATACTTGTAAGTCTTGATCTGTCCATCCTCCTCGATCAGCTTATCTGCATAAGCTTGGATATAATTATAATAGGTATTGTTATCCGTTTTCTTCCACAATTCTTCAAAAGCATGTAACATCAAGCCCTGAGGATAACTCCATACCGCCCGATCCATAAAATCTACCTGCCAAGCTTCAGGATTCCGCTTCATCACAGAAAGGGCCATCCGCTCTGACCAATCCAGGCCTTTATCAATCTGCCCGGATTGTCCAAAAGTTGATTGGCTAAAAAAAATGGCCATTATCAGTAATAAACTTAATTTCTTCATATTTTAAAGGTTTCAATATTGAATTATTTCAAGGTCAATAAGAGGCTGTCTCAAAATATGTCATTTCGACGTTAGGAGAAATCTCTAGACTTGTTTGTTACTGGAAATCAACTCTATGAGATTCTTCCTTTCGTCAGAATGACACAAAAACCTCGACTTATGAGACAGCCTCAATTTTAATCGTCATGTGGCGTAGTTCTTCCGACGGAAAGTCTGATGAGTCAACTCTTCGATCCTTCGCCCCCTTTGCCAAACTCAGGGTATGAAGCTCAATTCAAAGTCTCACACATCCAATGTCTTGCGTCTAAGGTCTATTTCAAGGCATTTTCCTCAGTCCTTCCCATTTTACATTCCATTTTCCATTGTCAGGGAATCCCGGATTGGCCCGATCTGGTGCTCCTTCCCACCCCGCCGCCATCATGGCCACCGTTGTAAGCAATCCACCATTTCCTGGCAAATAGATCCTTAAGCGCTTATCTTGATAGTTATGGCCGTTTGGTAAATAGGTATTCTTTTCTTTTCCCATAAAAAGGGCCTCCAAAGCTGTTTCAGGCATATTGAGTCTTGCGGCACTCATGGCCATCATCGGGTAATCCCAGCCCCAGGTAGAATCCCAGTTCCATATCTTCAAAATTTTCTCCAATGTATTCTTCATAATGACCGTATCGATCATATCGGTCTTTGGTAAAATCCCATAAGCCCCCAAGACCACCGGGTGGTCATGCAGGTAAAAATCATCTTCATAAGCCCTAGGATGAGTGCTGCTGGGCAGATAAAGGCTGTCCTTGATGGCCAAAGGAGCCAAATTATCCAAAACTTCCCTCCACTGAGGGTTTTCTTCCATGCCCAAACGCTTTTGCCAATCCAATGCTATATTCAAACCATAGTGCCAGTAAGCCAACTCAAAAGGAGGATCATCAGTAGCATTGGCAGGAAATAGCTCCTGAGCAGGTATCAATGGCGCTATCAAATGGTATTTGCCATCCTTTTCGCTCTCCTTTGCAAAGGATGCCATAAATTCAGCTGTTTCGAACACAAGCTCCTTGTATTTCTCCAAAGTGGCCTGATCCTGCCTATCCTGATAAAGTTGCTCTACAAAATACAAGATATGGGGCTGCTGCCAGATCAGATAAGACGCCACACTGGAAGGGCTTTCATCCCCATATGGATCGGTCATTTTTTGCCACCTGGCTCCTTTAAATCCCTGACGGGCTGCAGTGGCCTTGGCCTTCGCCAATGAACTGAAATACCAAGGCAGGCTTTTTTCCATTAATTCCACACGGTTCCAAAGCCCAAAATGTGCACCGTGCCACCAATGCATTTCCATATGGAATTTTCCATACCAGCTGTTCATGGTCAAGCCCGTCTCCTGTGGAGGTAAGGAACCCGCACAATTGACCTTGGTCAGGTATTGGGAAAGGACCACTCTTCTTTCCAGCTCCTCTGCCCTCTCATCGGTACATTCCGAAAAATCAATCACCCCACCGGATTGCCAAAATTCTTCCCAACCTTGACTGCTGCTATTTGCAGTAGCCTCAAAATCGGGCAATATTTCCTCACCCTCTTTGGAAAAAAGGGCCGTAAATTCCAATGTTTCCTGTCCTTTTTGTGCATTCAACAGAAAAGAATGCTTTGCTGCTGTTTCAAAAGCGCCATTCCCTTCCCAGCTAATATCCGTTACATAATTAGTGCTATCCAATGTTCTGGAAACCCTTACTTGACTTGGCCTTTTTACCTCTACATATGAAGTATGTTTATCCTGCTGGCTCCAATCGTACCCAGGACAAACATGACAGCCCGATCCATAGGGGAACCTGAATTTCACTTTCAATTGACCACTTGCCACCAAAGGAGAACTGATTTTCGCCGCAATTCCATCTTTTTCCTGATGGGCAAAAAGTTCCACTTTGACAGGTTGGCCCTCCACTGTATACTCGCTGGTGATCTTTCCATTCCATAAATCCAATTCCTGCTGTATATCTTCCAGATCATCCACTTCCACCTTACTTCCATCAGATTTTAATATCTCCAAACCAATAATGCCCAAATGCAGGCGATGTGGACTGGTCCTGAAATAATCGGTGACTTTCTTTTTTCGTCCCTCTTTCCACTGTACCGGAAAAGATATCACCTGACCAATGGCTGAGGTATCATATCTTAAGATCTCTTCCCATTCATAATTGTCCGGATTGGGAAAAGCATGCCAGCCCCATTGGCTTTGTGTACCAAGGGACACTCCCTTTTCATAATATTCCGGAAATGTCTGCAGGCCGCTGACATCCACCGTATAGGCAAATTCCCCATTGCCCACAGAAAGAGAGGCTAAAGTATCTGGTTGAGTCAATACGACATTATGCCTATTGACCAAGGAAAAACGGTCTATCGGCGTGGATCTCTGCTCCCCACTTTCTTGGGGCATAGAGCATGAATAAAAAGTTAATCCAGCCGAAAATACCAGACTAAATGTTTTGAAAGAACGCTTCTTAAATAATTTGATCATATGGGTATTATTGAAATTAATTTGCTTCAAAAAAAGATAACTACTGCGAATAAAACCGACTCTCACTTCTCCTGTCCACCGAAATCCTTTCCAGTCATATTTTTTTAAGGCAGTAAAATCCATCAAAATTGGTTTCCATTCCAACTTAAAGAACGATCCTCTACCAGTCCATTAAGATAATTTTCCAATGCTGTATAACCGTTCTTGTCTGTCCGGTTTCTATCATTTGCATCCTTCGGGTCCAAACCATTTCGCTTCTCATACTTGTCTGGTATTCCATCGCCATCGGTATCTTTATGAGCTTTGCCTCCTTTAACTTTTCCTGGGCCTTTCATTGGAAGCTCCATTTCATCACTGATCGTTTTACCTGTTTGTCCCAAAGAAACCAAGTCCTTGATCAGGAAATTGTCTACTTCATCCCTATATAATGATGCACCAACTTGATCCACGACTTGTTGATAGGCTTCTTCTGAATTGAGGACAGTCACCGCTGGATAGTCAAATGGTTCTTCCTTCCAAGTAACAGGCTCGTATACTTTTCTCTCCACTAGCTCACCATCCAACTTTCCGTTGAAGTTCCCATCATACCAATTGTCTTTGGCATAAATATGAAAGTTCTCATTGGAGCGGTTAAACGGTGGTGTATCTCCTGTTTCAGGACCAGCTATGAAATAATTGCCTTCAACATTTGCATAAGACTTACCTGCAGAGCCCCCTCCTTGAATATAACCGGCCACAGCCCAATTGTAGACGACATTATTGACATATTGATTCATGCCTTTTACTTTGGGATTTCTAGTGTGGTTATTGATCCATAGGCAAGCCAAAATAGACACCCCGCCATTGGGCTGAATCAAGCCTCCTGTAGAGTGTGTTTGCAAGCCCTGTCCGATGATAGAATGCTGTAAAGTAACATTTTGCACATCACCATTGAGATCAAAAGTCCCATCTCTGCCCCAAGTGATGGAAACATGATCAAAAATCATATCATGACCATGAGCTATCCCTATGGCATCTTTTCCCTTATCTCCCACCTTTCCCATTCTTACACGGATATATCGAGTAATGGTATTGTTAGCATCAGAATAGCTCAATCCATTTCCATAAATCGTAATGCCTTCTCCAGGAGCAGTCTGCCCTGCTATGGTAATATTTTCCTTCACCACGATCCTAGACTTAATATGAATCACTCCTCCTACTTCAAAAACAACTGTCCTATTGGACTCGCTTACTGCTTCTCTAAAGGAACCAGGACCGGAATCGTTTAAATTGGTAACTTTATAAACTTCCCCTCCTCTTCCTCCTGAGGCATATTTACCAAAGCCCTCTGCACCTGGAAAGGCCAATTGCTGACCAAAGCTAACTGTGGATGAAAGTAATGCGACAAGTAATAATAGTGGTATATTTTTCATTTTTTCAATGGTTTTGATATGTATTGAGTAAGGAATCGAATTCAGGATTCAAGACTCGATAAAAAGACAAAACCGGGCAACAATTTGCCCGATCCTGTACTGAATTAACAAACCCCAAGTATGAAATCAATATTTAAATAACGATAAAGGGCTTAATGGATCATGTGTTTGATTGGACATGAGTTGTGCCTCTTTTTATTTATTCAAATCGTAGTCAATAAACCAGTTCTCAGGTTGCATAAGTAGATTTCTGATGCTTTCACTTTTTCCAGAAGGATACTTGGCACTTACTCGGTCAGCCAGCATACTTGGATCATTCCATCTCTTGGCCATCCTGATCATGGCAAAATAAGACCTGGCCTCCCCTGCACTCTCCATACAGGTTTCTTCCAATAACAGGCTATCCAAACCTTTTTTATATTGCTCAATCTTTTCAGGTGTATCCAAGTCTTCCTTGCTCAGTCCCTCCGGATAAACCGGTCCAAGATCAATCCTTCTTCTCACGCCCCAGTTAATATTTATGGCCGCGTTATAGGTTTCATTATTCAATGGATAGGCTAGATTATCTTCATTTCGGGAAATATAATTTTGAACTCCATCATTAAGAAATGCTTCAGCTTCTTTGAAATGCTCCATTTGATTGAGCGCTTCAGCAATAAATAAATGGATATCAGCGGCCCTGTAAAGAATAACATGTACATCATTCTTGTGGATATTATCAGCGGTTTCGTGGGCGCGCGAAAACTTACGGACTACCCATTCACCATTTTGTCTCCAATAGGTATAATTTTCTCCACGATAATTATCACCAATCGTGATCCCATCTTGTCTTACCTGCTGCTGAAAACGCCCCATAGCCGCTTCTGTAGGACGTAAATAGTACTTATTGGGCTTTGTATTGGAGAAATAATCTATCAGTCTGTTAGTCTGTTGGCGTTGGTAATCAAAAGGAACAATATTGATCAGCTCACGGGTTTTAGTGATTGGATCTCGGTAAAAGAACTGAATCCACTCCCCGTTATAATCGTCATTGCCCAACTTATACCTTCCACTGCCCTGATCATAAATAAAAGACATGCCCAAACTCACCACTTGCTCATAATTACCATTCCAAAGATAGAGCTCAATGAGCAGCGGCTCAGGTGATGGACAGATCATATTCCAAGTAAGATCCTGTGCGGATGTACTCACACCAGGAAACAAAAGATCCGACCAAATCAATACCTGCTTACCATCAATGCCATTTACACCGCCTTCCATCAAGCTGATGAGTTGGCCGATAAGCTCTTCAAATTCCATCTTGGGATATTGGGACAAGTCCGCTTCTTCTGTCAGGGGTTCCTCCAAGTACACTGCTTCACCATAAAGCTTGCCCAACATCAGATAAGCCCATACCTTAAAGCGGATCGCTCCACTTACCAAGGGCTCAAAAACAGCATCTTCCACTGCATTCGGATTAGCCTGCTTGTATTCAAAGGCTTTTTTGATATAGTTGTTGGCATTGGAAATCACATCATAATATTCCCTTGGATCAGCCAAGCTGTTGTCTGGGCTGATGTTATAGTTATAAATTTCCCACAGTTCTTGTGGGGCGTTGTCCGTAGGTTCAAGGAAATCCCCTCTCAGCTCTGAAAGGAAAATAGCCTTATCTGCAACCGTCTGCACCTTGGCAGCGATGCCCATATATCCTGAATACAGTTCATTGGTATTTCCAATATAATTTTCCTCCAAGAGCATATCATCAGTATCAGTCTCAAAGTAGCTTTCACAGCTACCCAAGACCAATAAGCTCAAGATTAAGGTATATTTATAAAAAGCATTATACTTCATAGCTTCTGTCATTAAAATTGTAGGTTAAAACCGAATTTGACGGTAGAAGGTAGTGGCATGGCACCATAATCTACTCCTTGCCAGGCTGGCTGATAGGCATAAGACAGCACTGGATCCAACCCTAAATAGTCAGTAAATGTCAGCAGGTTTTCACCCGCCAAATACACTTCTCCACCTTCGAAAAAGCTCCACTTGCCCAACTGATAGCTCAAAGTGACATTGTTGAGGCGTAAATAAGATCCATCCTCTATCCATCGATCAGAGAACCGGCTATTGCCCATTGGATCACCGTAGTTGGCTTTGGGAATATCGGTCTGTTGACCATCCGTCTGCCAACGCTTGTCCACGGCCATTGACTGGTTTCTGAAATCACTTAGCGATTCCATTTCCCTTCGTACACCGTTATAAATCTGGTTTCCTGCGCTGAAGGTAAACTGAGCTGACAAGGACAATTTCTTATACCTTACTTGGGTGAAGAAACTACCAAAGAAGTCTGGAGAGGCATCTCCAATGATCGTTCTGTCCTGATCATCGATAACCCCATCCTGGTTCAAATCCTCAAAGTGGATATCTCCAGCATTAAATTGGTCTCCTTTATAATCTATCAATCCAAGCGCATCAGCCTCTTCTTGGGTGCTGATCACACCATTTGAGACAAAGCCATAGAAATTATAAGGATTTTGACCTATTGAAGATGAAACGGCCCAATTTCCACCATTCATCTCACGGATAAGAGTCCCTTCTGCTCCTTCCATGGCAGTAATCTTATTCTGGTTTTTATTGATGGTACCTCCTACGCTCCAGCTAATATTCCTGTTATCCACCAATCGCAACTGTATGGCTGCTTCAACACCTTTATTCTCCAACCTAGCGCCATTGATATACATCTCTTCAATACCATACACTGAGGAAATACTTTGAGGAAAAATCACGTCTGAAGAAATGGTATGATAAACGTTGACGCTGGCAACAAGCCGTCGGTCAAAGAACCCAGCATCTATGCCTGCATCCAAATTTTGGTTACGTTCCCTACCAAGGCTGGTATTGGCCACATTGCCGTTTACAATCCCTGCCAACTGACGGTAGGCCTGACTGGTATAAAACTGGCGGCTCAGGCCAGTAGGAAACTGGCTGTTACCCGTAAGGCCATACCCCACATGCACATCCAATTGGTTCACAACTTGGCTATTCTTCAGCCACGGACTGTGCTTTGCTTGCCATGTCATTTCCAGTCCTGGATAAACTCCAAACCTAGCCGCCTCAGCTCCTGTAGAAGAAGCGCCGTCTGCCGACATATTTAAGGAAGCAATCCATTGATTACCCATGGTGTACTTGGCATAACCGTAAAGACTCATCCAATTCCAAGCGTTATGATACCCAGAAAAGTACCTTCCCTCTGCATCTACATATGAAAGGGTTTTATAAAAATCTGAACTGGTATTCCTACCAAAACCTCCATCAAACTCATGTCGGGTCATTACACCTTGATAGCCAACGCCCGCCTCCAATGGATTTCCTGCCAATTCCTCTACAATGTCCGCACTGACCTTATAAAATAAATTGGAAACTTTACCGGTTCCTGCCCTAGCAGTATTAAGTGCCACTCCTTCTTCCTGTGGGGCAATGGTCTGATCTGAACGGCCAGGAATAAATGCAGACTGCCGCTTATAGCCGGAATAGTATCCAAATACGGCTTGCATTTTCGCATGATCGTTTACTTCGAAATTTAATCCTGTGTTCAAGAAGGCATCAAAATTATCCGATTCCATCTTAGTATCGTTCACCACTGCCAGCGGATTGGATACCCCAAACTGTCTAACAGCATCATAAGCAGGTAGCTGATTATTATATTCATCTTTCTTAAATGGGCTCAAGATTGGAGCCTTGTACAAGGACGCCATCAATGGATTAGTAGCATCGTTTAGGATCTGCTCATGCAATTTGTTATTGCCATAAGTCAAGCCCATGGAAGTCACCAGTTGGAACCGCTGACTCAGTTCAATTTGTGCATTTAGGCGAGTGGTATAACGGGTAAAATTGGTATTATCATAGGTTCCTCCTTGATTGCTGGCCCCTACAGACAGGTCATACTTCGCAATCGCATCCCCACCTTTTACGCGCAGATGGTTGGAAGTAACAAAAGCCGATTTATCGACCAGCTCCTGCCAATCGGTTTGATTGTTATAAAGGAAATTATAGTAATAATCTGGATCGTCGCGCAAAAACGGAAACAAGTCCAGCATATCACCCATATCTTCATAACGGGTAAGTCCCACATCTCCGATATAGCTTTTAAAATCATCCACACCCAATACCGGTAGGCGTTTATTATTATAGGCCATGCCATATTGACCGGAAAATTCGATTACCGTTTCCATATCCTTTGGAGAGCTCGTCTCGATCAATAAAACGCCATTAGATCCCATCGAGCCATAGCGGGAAGCAGCACTTCCTGTTACCAATTTGATATTGTCAATATCATCCACGCTGAGGACATTGAACATGCTGGGAGAATAACCTTGGATGATCGCAGAATTGTTCATATCTGGCAAGTAGGGCATACCATTGATGATGATCAGCGGTGCATTTTTACCAGTCAAGGATCGAATCCCCCGTAAATTTACCGTAGCACCTTCTCCTGGCATACCTCCTTTGTTGATGACATTCAGTCCAGGGAATGCCCCTTGAAGGACATCCTCCACGTACATGGCACTTGGCTTAAAGCGTTCCGCTGGCAATACTTCGCCCTTCATATTTCCTCGGGCATCACTTTTTGCAGGCACGTCATAATAGTCTGTCCGCTGAGGAATCAGGACAATTTCAATATAATCCCTACCTAACAAAGGAATCACCTGCTCTTGAAATCCAGGAGCCCAGACTGTCAAATTTCCCTCCAAATAGTCTATTTCTATACTGAATTCGCCTTGCTCATCCGTCTGCGCAGTACTTTCCTCATTCGCTATCGAAATGTAAGCATCACTGATAGGAGCATCCCCGTACGGGCTACTTACCTTTCCTTTCAGTACTTGCTGGGCATTGGCCCCAAAAGCCAAAACCATCATCACTGCAATCAGTAAGGCTACTTTATGTTGTTTTATCATTGTTCCTTCCATTTTCATCAATAGTTATTTTGGGTGGGTACAAGCGCCCAGTGATAAAGCTTCATCTCTTCTCTAGAGGATTTCCCTAATAAAGCCACCTCTATACGGATCTTAAATGTGCGTACTTCATCCCCTTCGATATTCACTACACCCACCAGGCCGCCTAGACCATCCCATTTGGTTCCTGAAACGGTATTGGTACTTCTGTCATAATTCCATGGTGATGAAGGCTCCACGTTTAACTCTGAAGCTACCAGTTGATCATCGATGTAGACATTCAAGAAAGGATGGTTCTTGGACTGAACCCCCATATAAAGGTTATATTCTCCTGGGGGCACTTCCACAACTGAGGCGGTGGTGGTACCATCATCATTTTTATCGAGTTTTACCGGTGTATAATCCACCGCCAAGGGTTGTCCTGGGATATCATCACCAAACAAGCGGAGAATGGTATACGTACCCGATACATTCAAGCTTGGAAAGGAATAATTGTCCGTACCCTGCGCCCTGATCTCTGTGGCATTGTGAAAGGTAAAAAGTGCATCACGTTGGGCATCTGGCACAAATTCGTAATAGTAAAACAATTGCTTAATGGCCGATATGTGGACATTGTTCGGAATCTTCAAGAAATTAACATCGTAGATTCGACCATTGCTCATCCTTTTGTATTGCGTATTGACCCCCTGGACGGACGTTTTCCACCGCGCGCCAAATGCTGAAATCAAATCTTCTTCGGAACCATAATCCTCTACTATATCATCATAGAAAACCGCATCCATAATCCAATTCCAAGCCGTCAAGGAATCCTCTCTGGTAAAAGGCTTGCCAAATTGGTCATAAAGCCCCTGAAGGTTCTGAAAGCAATTGTCCACCACTTGATTGCTGGGCAAAAACATAGTTACCTGGGAAAACTCTGACCTAAAATCAACCTCCTCAAAAATCGGGTTCTCAATTACAAATGCTGAATCATAGATTGTATTTCCAGACTTATCTACCCCAATCGGAACACTATTTTTAGCATCAAATACAGTATCATTAGCCGCAAATACAGAATCCCTGATCATGGAGTAATCATCTGAAAGCTTGAACACATAATCATAAATGCTCTCGTCTGGCACCATCAACTCGCTGATTTCATGCACCACTCCATTTTGGCAAAACTGATTTCCATTCGTTATGGTCGCATCTGCCACCATAATACTATTTTCCACCTTACGGGTCACAGGAATGTATTTCCCATTAAGGGACCTCAACCTCAGCCCATCCCGTAACTTGCTCATATCATAGGTCAAGTTGTTGATATGATAGCGTAAGACAAATTCGGAATCCAAGTTCATTTGGGCAAGGGCATCCATCCCTTCATTATTGACCACCCAAACCGATAAATATTGATCTCTGGTTAATTCCTCAGCAATCCCATTCACTTCCAAAGCTTCCACAAATTTGGCATAATCTGGATTTGATTTCAGGTAATCCAATAGGTTGAGTTCTGAAACCACTTGGGTACTTTCATCTGTACCAACCATACCATAGTGCTCATCCCAGGTTTCTTTACAGCCCATACAGAGTATGAGTACCAATCCTAATAGATATTTTAAATTCTTCATGCGCTTCATTTTTAGTCAACAGGTTTAAATCTAATGTGATCCAGTGTTAGTAATTCACCGTCAATGGCCACAATTCTTAGAGTATGGCTGCCGGTTTCATCAAAGGTGAATGAACTTGTCATTCGCCTCTCCAATGCCCTGTCATAGCGTCGATTGGATACTGGCCATTGACTTCCCAGTCGTTTTCCGTCCATCGAACATTGCAGGTAACCCGTGTTTTCTCTTTCTGTATAGCTGAGGTAGGTCATAGTGATTTCATAGCTTCCCTTAATCAGCACAGGAGTCTCCATCTCAATCCAACCGGATTGCCCCAAATCCAATCGGAGGTGATCGTGATTTACCGCATCAGCATACCAGATGCCATCAGCCCCACGGTTATTCCGATAAGCCACCGCATTTGGTCGGTATTCTGGTGTGGACTTCCACTTATAACAGCTCAATTCCTCTTGGGTAAATGTCCTCGTATAAGTGGAATTCAAGCTGCTGTTTTGGTATTGGTCACAAAGGGCTTGCAAGTCCGCATAATCCGTCAAATCCCAAATAACCGTCACCCTTTCCGGAGTGAACAGTGGCATCCAATGGTTTACCTCATGCATCACACCATTTTTGCAATTGATGTTTTCTTCAATAAACTCCACTCCTCCCTTAGCTTCTGCATCATAGTTCATCACCAGACTTCCGGAACGATCCGCAATGTTAATCAGCTCATTCGTCGCCAAAGTATTGATGTTCATAGAAGTCTCACCTTCCGGAAACTCGCCTAAATCCGCAAAGGACTTAACTTGCGATAGCAAGTGATAATCCACATACTTTCTCAAGCCATTTTCGCTGTCCGTATAATCATCATCTGCCACCTCCAATTTTGCAATCAGATCCTCCAAACTCATGATGCCCTCTTGGGCATACACCTCGTCAGACACCGCAAAAGCTGTCATGCGAATTCTGTATTCCAAGGGGTTGCCGCTGTTATCTGTTTCTTCGATCACAATAGTATTAAGGATCTCAGCTCTGCCTGTCATCTCCACTGCCTCCCGAAAGATCGAAAAACGTTCAGCTCCCAATCGATCCATTATAGTGGCCCTTACCGGCACAAGCACCTCTTCCAAACTATGGATAATGCCATTGGTCGCCTCGATGTCCAAGTCCTTGATGCGGGATTCCCCGTTGAGGAAAATGGCATTGAGGCCCCCTTCGCGGAATTCAATGGATAGATTATCATCGGTGGCATTGCGGTCATTGATCACACCATTTTCGAATTGACTTTGGCTGATTTTAACCTGGTTGATCGTGTGGTATTTCACCAAATAGGCAGCATCCTCTTTGGGGATGTCTGTTATACTGGACCAGTTATTGGCCTCCAAGTATTGCTGTACGCCTTCATTAATTGGCGCAAACACCGTATAGGTACTCTTAAGATTCAGCGTATTGTACATATCCGCATGTTGCATAAGTTCTACCCACATGGAAAATTTCTCCGGCTGGGATTCCAGTAATAAGGAAATAGGCAACTCTTCGTAAGCGGTAAATGTCGTCTCCTCATAGGGATCTGAACAAGAGACCAGTGCCATGACCAGCCCCATTAGGTATATGAAATAATTCTTTATAATCTTCATGGCGAGGTTAATTTAGGTTATCGTAATAGGGGTTTTGTTCCAAAAGCCTGTTAGCTGCCAACTCTTGAATGTGAATGGGCAGGTAATGGCTGTTTTCGTCCAGCAGTTTTGAACGTATGATGGGGGCGGAACTCGCAGGAGCCGTCAGCAGCACCTGAGTAATCAGGTAGTCCTTGTACTGATAGTCGTTTCTGCTCGCTACGCGAAGGATATCATACCAGTTTTTACCTTCGCCGACGAATTCTCTTCCCCGCTCTTCCATGACCAATTGTAACATTTCCAATTCTGTTGAAGCGGCCGATACAGGCTCTGAAATTTGGGCACGTTCACGTACCTGATTGATCAGCTCTGCAGCTTCTCCATAGCTACTAGCACCTTTCATTGCCATCGCTTCTGCCTTCATCAAATAAATATCCGCAATGCGATAAATGATCCAGTTTTGGTCACTGTAAACCCTAGGAATACCTGTTTCTGCCTCTGCTCCCAAGTATTTCCACACACTAAAGTCTCCTGCCAGGTAGCTTGATCCCTCTCCTCGAATATCTTCATCAGATTCTGATAATAATGCCACGGTACGCTCGGTAACATTATACCGTTGATTGGTCCCAAACCAGGACATCAGGTTATTCGTCTGGCCTTTGTCAAAGTCAAACTGGATTTCAAAAATTCCTTCATTGGTATTCCCCTCACTGAAGATCCTATACCAATTATTATTGTTATTGACCATTCCTTCCAGCAATCCCAGCTGACCACTGTTGATCACAGCATCGCAGGCTTGAATCGCCTTATCGTACTCTTCTGTCCATAGGTAAACATCAGCCAAGGTGGCGTAAATGGCCCACTTGGTAGCTCTTCCTTTAGCTTCCCAAACAGTCGGCGCCACTTCCTTGGCATATTCTACTGCACCTTCTAGGTCCACTTTAATCTGTCGAAAAATCTCGTTGGATGGTGATTTGGCTACCTCAAAGGCTGTCTGATCATCCATATACGGCTCTGTGATCAATGGCACATCTCGGAAATTCCTCACCAAATAGAAATAAGCCAATCCCCTTAGGAAATAAGCTTCCGACAGGTAAGACTGCATGACATTTTGATTGAAAGAAGGATCTCGTTCCACCACCTCGGGGCCATACTTGATGACCATATTGGCATAATTGATCACCTGGTAAAACTTATCCCACTTCACAAAATCATTCCCCGGAAGGATATCCCATTGGTTGATTCTAAAGATGTCTGCTAAGATAGCCCCACTGCCGGTGGTAAGGCCATTTCCTCGCATTTCACCCCAAACCAGCTGCTGCTCCATGGTTTCCCGAAGCCTTACATAACCGGCACCAAGTACCGCTTCCACTTCTTCTTTATTGGTCCAGTATTCATCACTGACCTGATTGTTTTCGGGCTGCAGTTCTAGCCAATCGTTACAAGAACTAATGGCAAATGTCAACACAGCCAGTAAGCATATATATGTCTTTCTCATGGTTACTTCGGATTAAAAGTTCATATTCACACCCAGTGCAAATCGCTTGGGACGTGGGGTGGATGCACCGTCCACGCTAAGCATGTATATATTGCTGGAGAGGTTGACCTCTGGATCTTGACCGGAATAGTTGGTCCAAGTATGCAGGTCTTGAGCGGTAAAAAACACATCAAACCGATCTATCTTATTGGATGATAACCAAGATTTTGGCAATGAATACCGCAGCGAAACTGTCTTTAAGCGTACAAATGAACCATCTTCAACAAAACGATCTGACCCTAAGTAATTATACCCTTCGTTATAAAGTGCCCTGGGAATACCCGTATCATCTCCTTGGTGTCTCCACCGTTGAAGCACGGCAGTACTTTGGTTTGATGTACCATACATGTTTTCGGTATTGATCCGAGTCTGATTGACAATCTTCTGCCCAAACCTTCCATGGAAAAAGGTGGTCAGCATAAAGTTCTTCCATCGGATGTTAAAACCGGTGCCAGCTGTGAATAAGGGCATGGCATTTCCCAGATAAACAATGTCAAATTGATCAATGACGCCATCTCCGTTGACATCCTCATATTTCGCATCGCCAGGATATACACGACGGTTTCCATTTTGCATATAGACCAATTCGCCATCAATGTCGTAAATCAAGTTGCCTTCATTGTCTCTTGCATAGGTTTCTTCACCATTCTGATAGACACCTTCATAGCGATAGCCATAAAAAGATCCAATTGGATTCCCCTCCACGATTTTGTGGGCATATGATCCGTTTTTAAACTCATAGTTTTCGAACAGCATATTTTCGGGAAGCTCCTCCACCTTATTGCGGTTTCTAGCAATATTGAAGTTAAATGATACCCCCAAGTCCGCTCGCTTGATCGCATCATAGTTAAAAATCAGCTCCCAACCCCTATTATATACTTCTCCGGAATTGTAGTACCTCACCTCCGAGAATCCTGTGGAAGAAGGTAAGCTGTAATTTCTCTGCAACAGGTCGGTAGTCCTTCGATCATACACTTCTGCAGTCACATACAGCCTTCCCTCCATTAGGGAAAAGTCAATACCGATATTGGACTGGGCAATCGTTTCCCAACGAAGGTTTTCTAGCTGGATACTGGAAGGGGAAATGGCTACCATGTCCATATAACCAGGCGTGATCGGGCTGAATGTACCGATGTAAGGAAAGGCGCCTCCCGGAGGGTTTCCGCTTTTACCCCAACTGGCCCTTAATTTGCCCAACTCAATGCCTGCAAAATCTTTCATAAATGGCTCGTCACCAAAGTGCCATGCCAAACCGATAGAGGGAAATCCAGCCCAACGGTTACTGGCACCCAAGCTGGAATTGGCCTCCCAGCGATAACCGCCAGAAATAATGTATTTACCATTAAAGGTATAGTGGGCATTGGCGATCGTCGCCACTCTCCTAGTCATAGAATTATCTGACTCCATTTTGGAAACGGCAGCGCCATCTGTAGGATCACTCAGGGATACTGATGCATTTCCGCTCGTCTGGCTTACATAGCCAAAGTTTCGGCCTTCATTGGACTGTACCAAACCACTCAGGATAATATGGTTTTTATCATTGATGGCCTTATTATAAATCAGTTTATTTTCGGTATTGATATACAGTTGGTCTGAAAGCATATCCGAGCTCCTGTTAAAATAAGGATCCGTCCAGAGTACACCCGTAACCGACTGCGGCAAGAAACTGGTGTTTTTATTCGTTCTAGTATCAAAGCCTACTGTCCCTTGGTATTGCAGATCAGGGTTGAACTGATACCGCAAGCGAAAGATTACCCGCGCATTATCAGCCTTGGTCTGATTGCTTGATTCATGCACCAATGCCACGGGATTGTAATATTTATTATTGGCAAAGCTCCCTTGGAAATTCTCCAATGGAGAGAAATATTCCGAAGTCCTGTTACCATTGGCATCCAACACATAAGGACTCATATTAGGCATCTTCCGCATGGCCATGGACCGGGCTGAAGAAATACCATTTCCTGTCCAATTAGCCTCCTTAATACTCTGCGAATACGACATATCCGCACTTACACTGAGCTTATTGGAGAAATTATAGGTAACACTGGCCATGGAATTAAACCGATCCAGTGAGGTGCCAATCGTCGTTCCTACATCTCGGAGATAGCCTACGGAGACCCGGTAGATCGCCTTGTCTCCCCCTCCGCTAAGTGAGAAGTTATTGTCCAGAAAATAGCCCAGTTGAGTGACCTCATTGACCCAATTGGTGTTTTGGTTATATTCGTCAAAGTATACCCATTCAGGATCAAAATTGATTTCAGGTGTTTGAAATAATAAGTCCGTATAGGCTGACCCAGACTGATAGCCCACATCATTGATCGAATTCCAAATCCCGTCCTGCACGAGGCTGACATATTGGGATCCATCCAGCATAGGAATGGTATTGGGCTCTTTCTTCATTTCCGATTTGGTAGAAAAGGAGAACTTCGTCTTGCCTTTTTTCCCTTTCTTGGTTTTGAATATCAGCACACCATTAGCACCTTGGGAACCCCAAATGGCCGTAGCGGCTGCATCTTTCAGTACCTCGATGGACTCTATATCATTGGGAGAGATATTGACCAAGGCCCCAAAATCCTGGTCATTGGCTGTAGCAAAGTTAAAATCATCTCCAAAATTAGTCGGATAAGGAATCCCATCCACGACGATCAAAGGATCGGAATTGGCATTGAGAGAGGATGTTCCGCGGATACGAATGGTGCTCCTTGATCCAGGGTCAGCACCGGAGATGATGTCCACATTGGCCATTCTTCCCTGAAGCCCTGATTCGATGGACGTCATGGGCACCTCCTCCAATTGCTCCACATCAAACCGCTGACTAGAAGACACTTGCTCACGCTGGCTGATACCCAGTGAATTGGTCTGCACGCGCTCCGCAACTACTTCTGCTGAGCCGTATTCAAAGGCGTCTTCATCCAGCATGGTATTGATGGTCGTTTGGTTGCTAATGGTCACCTTTTTTGTTTTAAATCCAATATAGGAGAAGACCACCTTTAGATTATTTCCCTGAGGAATTGCCAATCTGTAATTGCCATTTTCATCAGAGATGGTTCCATTTAAGCTCCGTTGCTGTTCATTTTCGATGAAGATACTCGCGCCAATAAGGGGTTCTCCACCTGTATCGGTTATTTTTCCTGTCAAGACCGTCTGTTGCTCTTGTGCCTGTAAAGGCAATACCGAGAGCAGCATTAGCAGACAGCTAATGATATAAGTTGTTTTCATAAAACTGGTATTGAGGGTTTAATGTCCTGAATTGAGCACTTTATCAATCTGATAAACAGCACCATCCACATAGATTTTTGGAAAAACACTGACCACATTGGCCGTCTCTCCTGTAGCAGACCTTACCTGTAGGTCTGTACCATTGTCCAAAAGTGCAAGTTGACTGAATACATCACCATTTTCCTGGGCAGTAACCAGCTCACCTTGAACACCCATACCTGGAAAAGCATAATCGCTATAACTATTGGTACTGGCTGGCACGAAATAATACCGAAGAAAATCCTCCAAATCCCCTTCATCTTCTGGAATCAGGCCTTGTTCCTTGGCTTCTAAAATGGCCTCGTTGGTCGGTGCAAAGAGCATATAATTGTCTCCAAACAAAAATTCAAATTCGTTATTGGGGTCTACCAAACCCGCTTGGGAGAGGAGTTTGGAAAACTCTGAAAATTCCTGAATGGTGCTGGTTCCTGAACTGGCTGATGCGATAATGTATTTGAAACTTCCTTCTTCACGAATTAATGAGCGTTCCACTTCGTAGGCCATACCATTGTTCCATTCACCACTCACTGCCGATGCAGGAGCAAACTCTCCAAGGTTATAATTATTGGAGGAGGCTACTCCCTCATCAGTGATATACAAATAGCTAAATGGATTTCTAGTACGGTAAACCTTTGTTCCGGAAATCTCCGTGATTTCATCCGTTACAATATGGTTTTGGACAAAAGCCCGCATCGCACCGGTACTCATAGGTACCCTGATACCTTCAGCATTTTCCACCTCTACTGCTTCATCACCAAACTGTAATGGATTACCTTCGTTCCAGAAAATTTCACTGCCGCCATAAATGGTATTGAGGATGGTCTCATTGCTAGGAATAAAGACTGTAAACTTTAGGGCATCGCCGAGAAAAGCTTGCAGGCTGCCTGAACTGTAGAGCATTTGTAAAAACATGCTGTATTCGGGTTGCTGAAGCATAGGACCGATCACTCCACGGAAAAGCTCAGGAACGATCACTTCATTCAAGCCATAATAAACACCATTTACTCCTATCCCTTTCTCTTCCACGTCCTGCTCAGGGTCAAACTGAATGATATTCCCATAGATACTTTGGATATCACCACGTTCGATTTCAGAAGGAAAAACAATACTTCCCTGGTATACGTGGTTACTCAGTAATAACCTGATCGGCAAAAATGGCACCTCGTCAAGTGAAGCATAATGGCCGGCCCAGTATTCACTAAAGAAAGTCTGCAGTGCAGTGTTGTTTGGGGCAAACACATTGTAGGCATTACCTGAAAGTGCTGCTAAATTTGCATAATCCGCTAAGCCAACACCGCCATTATAAGACCATTCGGAAGCAATTTCCGGTAGACCAGTATGTATCTTTACATATAAGGAATCACCAGCCTCTGCATAGGCCTTGGAAGTTTCATCATCATACCAAAAACTGGTAAACCGATCGTAAATTTTTATAAAGTCACTGTAGTTTGCCTCTTGTTCCAGTTCTTTATAAACCGTCTCCAATGGTTTTACCACACGGTCCACAATATAGACATAGCCATTATCAGTGGGTAGGGCATATTCATCTACCGTGGCATTTGAAACATTAAATCCCCCTGAACCTGTCCATCTACTTTCGGGATAAAAGTACTCGTAATTGGATGCAGCATCGATGTTTTTAGAAGTAAATAAATTATAGGAAAAGACTGGCACAAAACGCTCTTTGTGAAAAATCGTGCGTTCCTTTCCTGCTACCTTGTCCATCTCCACCGAAACGGTATCCCGGCTTTTGGTGCGGTGCTTATAATACATTCCTGCCATGGCTGGCTTTTCTACAGCCTGTCCCTCTGGACGATAATTGGCAAACCGATTACGGGAAAAAGAATAATACACCAAATGGTAGCCCATCAACTTTTTGGTCTCAGCTACCGAAAGTTCATCGACACCGCCAATACCCTCCTCAGAAAAGTACTTTTCAAATGCTTCATCTGGCGGAGCAAGCACCGTGATGATTCCTTTTCCTTCCACCAGACTCTTAAATCCCGCTTTTTCAACGGCTTCTAGAAAGATGGTGAAATTCCCCCTGCTTTCTAGCAATTCCCAGGCATTTCCTTTAAGCCATTCGGGACTTTCATAATGTTCTTCCCAGCCTACTTCCCTACATCCAAATAGTAGAAAGCAAGCTGATAAAAAGTAAATAATCCTTTTGATCATCTTAACTTGGTTTAGGTTATTAAATTGGGTTGTTAATTTTCTCCGGCAACTTATGTTCAGGCATCAAACCGAAACTTTATTATTAAAAACTACCGATTAGAGAAATTACTCTTCTACTATTAGCTTAGGGTAAAAATTATATTCGAAATATATTATCATCAGAAATTACAACTGATCTGTACTGTTCTGTACTGACCATACAGCACGGGTACGTTTGCATTATTTAGACAATTTCTTATATTATTTTAATATTTTATTTGCTAAACATGATATTATATTTGCACGATTAATTAGTTTCACACTAATTAATGGTAGTAATACCTAAATGAAATTCTTATAATCAGGCTGGTATAAACAAAAAAAATAGCCCCACCCATTAAGCGTGAGGCTATTTAAATTCAAATCGGCTACAAATTATACCGTCAACCTATATAGTAAAGAAACCCAAGACAATATTCTTCAATCCTGAGACCTTGATCATTAGAAGTTACTCTTTTCATTTCCAATATGGTCAAGCTTCTATCGCTCTAAAGTCAGCCCCATCAATCCTACAACCACCTCAATTGTAGTGGCTTTGATCTCTAAATAATCCAATTCCTTATTTTGGTCTAGCGGTAGATCCCAAACGGTAGCAGCTCCTCCATCAATCGCATAAGTAGTAAAATGATCAATGGCAGTATAATCATCATGGACTCGATTACTGATTTTACCTGTTTTTAAATGTACCCTGACAGGTCGTGGAGCACCTGTTTCAAATGCATATCCATCGATATAATAGTCCTGCTCAATAGGCCACCATGTCTCAGGATTCCTTAGGGACAGTTCAGCAGCAGTGCCATCCTTATAGTGGATAATGACCTTTCCATTTTCTATCCTGCTTTGCATATGATTGGTAGAACCTGCCATCAACAAATAGGCATGACTGGCCCTGCCGGATAATGAAATCTTTGCACTATCAGGGTAATTATCCCAAATTGAAGTAAAGACAATATTATCCTTTGCAGGATCTCCCGGGGAGAAGAAGGGAATGCCCTGTGGTAAGGTGATTTTATTTTCATCACCAGCCAATGTCCTCAAACCAACATCATCAATATCCATATATGCCCCATATGAAGCCCAATCCCCCATTCCCTGTATAGGTATTTGCAAGGTAGGATAGGGCGAACGCGGACTTAAATATTCATTTCTAAAGATACTGGTCACTTTATCATTAAAAGCACCTGAAATATCAATGGGCTCCATCTCCTGGGCTTTTACCGGCAGGTTCCAGTTGGCCATTTTTTTACTGGAAAGCAGCTGTCCACCTGCAAACACCTCAATTATATTGGTTCCTGTTTTGAGGAATTCATTCGAAGCAATGGTCAAATCTTTACGCTCCTTAGCTCCACAAGCAAGCTGCTCTTTCCATATATTTCCATTGACATTGATGCTTAGGTGCAGCTTTTGGTCAGCATGGTTCTTGACCCTGAATTTTAAGGATGAATCATCCTGCTCTTCAGCCAGTATTAATTCTATTTCAGGCTTCACCTCAGAGCTTATTGGCTCCCACCAGCTCATCTGACCTTGCTTTAGTTTTGCAAAAAAAGTACCATGACCAAGGACGTTTCCAATACTCGCTGCTAGTCTTTTATCCTCTACTTCAGCCTTGGCCAAGATATGCTCTGGATCATGCACCTGTAACACTTCCAACTCATCACTACCAAGTGTAATCACATCCCCAGGAACAGGTTTTTTCTCATGAGAAATCACATCTATTTTCTCCCCTTTCCAAACAATTGAAATTATAGCCTTTTCTTCCAACTGAACTTTTATAGCTACCTTGGGTTTTCCCACCTGGTTTTCCAAGGATTCCCAAGAAGTCTTATGGCCGTTTATTATAACTTCCTTGATTGCTTCATAGCGAGCATCAATAATTAAATTCAGCTCCAATACTTTTCCAAACTGGTTAATCACCTCATACTGATCCTCTTTTCCCTCACTTCTAAAATCAACTGCCAAATCAGGTGTTTTCAAGGTGGCATAATCCCAGCTTACCGGAAATCCAGGTTGGATAGTCAAACGGTCATGCATCAGGTCAGGCTGAACACCAAACAACCCCTCTATCAATGAACGCGCCCCCATACCGACTCCATCGGCAAAATCCCTGTAAAGCTCGCTTCTCATGGCATCCAAGAAAGATAACTGCTGAAAGTTCCCTGGGCTGCCTCCCAAGTACATGCTTTCCAAAATGGCACTTTTCCAGAGCTTGAAAGCCCCTGCAGTATTGCCTGCTTGCCAATAGGCCAAACTGGTATGTAAGGCTTCCGCCAATGCCACATTGTTTACAGACCAAGTATAGGGCATCCAATTGGTCGTGGAAATGGTATGGAATTTTTCTTCTGGAAGACCTGCTGCCACCAAGGGAATATGAGGGATTTCTGTATCTACATAGCGGGTCATTTGAAAAGCCTGAAAAGCATCCGGAACTTCACTATCTATGGTATGGTACACGGACCAAACACCTGCTTGGGGGTGCAATTTCTTCGACCCCAAGAAATCCTTGTATTCAGCATACCAGCCACCATCCTTTAACCATAACTCTTCATTCATGGCCCTCAAGATCTTTTGGGCCTCCGCTTGATACCGGCTTCCATCCTCTCCCAAAATATCCGCCAATTCTGCTGCTTTTTTATGAGCATAATAATTATATGCTGAAGAATGGGCAACGCCACCACTATTATATTGCAAGGCATCACTGGCCCAAATACTGGCATAGGCATTATAAAGGCCGTCATCATCTGGATCAAAATTGCGTTGTTCCCAAGCAAGGTGTCGCTGGATAGCTGGCCAAACTTCCCTCAGATATTGAATATCTCCTGTCCAATCAAAATGGCGGATCAGCTGATCAAAGAACACCTGATTCATATCATAATGATGCGGGCGAGATGGCTCTCCTGGTCTCCTGCTGATATATCCTTTATTGAAAATAGATTTGCCTGTTTTTTCAAGTTGCCGGGCCATATGCTTAGCGGAATCAGGATCATTTCTGCTCCCCTCTGGTTCCAAATATTGCGAGGCCAGGTAACCATCAAAATGGGTTCTTGCTCTATCATGCCAGCCCATCCAATCTGCCACATAAGCTCCTCGCCAACCAGGCAGGGGCATCCTCCAAGCAACTGCACCATGCACATAGGCCGGAGCATCATAAATGGCATCTGCAGCGATCCCCAAGGCTCCACCAATGGTATTGATAAAGGGATCGGGAGTATTCACCATTACCCTATTGGCTAAAGCAGCTCTTTCTTTATTTGCCCTTTCAAATGCTATGGGAAGGTCTGTATAAACCATTTCACCAAAACCTGGCCGATAAATGGCAAAATAATGCTGCTCGGAAGACAAGCTCGTTTTTCCCATAATGGCCGCTGCTTGATCTGGCTGGGACGACCAAAGCCTATTAATATCGTTCATCGCTTCAGGATTAACCCTTTTCAGACTAGCCTTTTCTGGGAAAACACCCATCATCTTCGCTCTTTCCTCACCGCTTTTGTCATCACCGTAAAAAAGCTCGATCTGATTACCTTCATTGAACTGTATACGATTTCCAATACAGTTTTCCACCTTCAAATCAAATACAGAAGGTGGATCAGCTCCCAAATCTCCCATTCTTCTAAATTTCTTACCTGTCACTCCACCATACAGCCATACCAAGTTCACTTCTTCCACTTCACCTTTGGGGACTACCTTAAAAACAGCCCCTTCCCTCTCTCTGAGCGGCATGACCACAATTTCTATTTTTCCACTTGAAAGCATGGGGTCTGCAATGGTATAGATCATGGATCCTGCCCGGTAGCGCGATTCGATATAAGTCGCCTCACTTAACCATTTTGATTTTTCTCCCTGCTGTATCCCAAAGCGAAAGTGTCCACCCATGCCCGGTAAGTAAAAAGAGAATAAAGGCAAATCTCCAGCTTCTGTTCTGAAGTCAGAGTGATAACCATAAAGTGCCCGGTTGAACCTGCGGTCTCCGTTCTTAATGACAAAGTCCTCTCCATCGGGTTGATATCTAAGCTCCCTATATTCCCCGTGCCAATATTCCTGTGCAATGACCAGGGGACTTTGCAATATTATAAACAAGGTCAAAAGAAGACCATAAAATTGAAAAATAATATTTCTGGAAAATCGCTGAATCATAATTCTTGAATTAGTTTCTTATTTTAAAAAAGGTAGGTATCCGAGTATTTCTCGGCTCAACATAAAATAATATTACTGACACCATTTCATTTTAAAACCAACAATAAAAAGCCAAAAAACCACCCGCCTATAGCAGATGGTTTAATTAAGCCTAAAGTCATTTCATGCCAATAGTTTAATACCCTGGATTTTGGTCATACAAGCCTTCCTTGACATCCAATTGGTTGATTGGCACGGCATAAATCATATCATCGGATGTGATATCAGTAGAGATTTTATTGGCTGCATCTTCCTCAGCAATCCAGGCGTCCATCACATCGATGGCCATTCCAGATCTTACCAGATCATGCCATCTCAGTCCTTCTCCAATAAACTCTCTTCTTCGCTCCTCCATGATCTGCTCATAAGAGACATTGACCAAAGGCAATAAAAGGCCAGCTCTTTGACGAATACTATTCACCAAGGCATCTATCTCCAACTGCGAACCTCCACTTTTGCTCAGGGCTTCTGCCTTCATCAACAAAATATCAGCATAGCGTATTACTGGAAAATTCAGCTCAAAATCAAAACGATCTACACCCAGGTTATCCAGATCCAGGTACTTTTTGATAAATCTGTCCTGGGTTATATTTCCATTCCCATCATCATAGTTGATCCAAACTGAAAAATCATCACGAACATCATTGCCCTCATAGGAGTCCATTAAGTTGGCTGATACCGTTTTCGGTGCATCAGGAAAAGTCCCTCCTGCAAATGGAATTCCATTGGTTCTGGCAAATGCCTCGGGATAGTGATATTGCACGTATTCACCTCCTACTCCTTGGCCTCCACTCAAAAACTGGATATCAAATACGATCTCCTCATTATTCTCATTGTCATAGGCAAAGATATCAGCATAGTTGTCCACCAAATCAAACTGACCGCTATCGATAATCTGATCCAGTAAGGCAATGGCCTCACTCCATTCGTTTGTACCCATTACCGGTCCTTCAGGATGAAGTTGTGTTCCAGACCGGGTCATATATACCCTGGCCAAAAGCCCTCTGGCAGCATGGGATGTAGCCCTGCCCAAATCTGTGGCACTAGTGAATTCATCTGGCAAGTTTGAAATGGCAAATTCCAAATCAGTAATAATCAGATTATAAACTTCAGCAACTGGACTCCTTGGTATTTCCAATGCTTCCAAAGGAGTAACTGGTCGATCAAACAGTGGAACTTTTCCATAAAACCGTACTAAATCAAAATAAAATAAGGCCCTCAAGAACTTTGTTTCACCCTCAATCCTGGCCCGCATATTATCATCTGCCACCACATCAGCAGTCAGCTTTTCCAAAATGGTATTAGCACGCATGATATTATTATACAGACCATTCCAGGTGTTGTTCATAATACCGGCTGTTGCCAAATTGGTATTAAAATTATTGATCAGGTTATAATCCCTCACACCTGCAGTTCCCGGGCTGTAAATATTATCCGAGCGTACCTCACTCAGTTCAAAATGGTTGATTGGATAGGAATTCAACCCATTGTACACGCCTGAAAGTGCTTTGATAAAGTCTGACTCATTCTGATAGAATGCGTTTGATCCCAAAGAAGACTTAGGGGATTGATCCAGCTTACTTTCACAGGACATCATTGTTCCAGAGGCCAAGCTGATCAAAGCGATATATAGAATTTTTATCTTTTTCATGATACTTGTCTTTAGGAGTTAAAACTTAAGGTTTACACCAAATACAACTGATCGGGAAAGCGGAAAGGCACCGTAATCATCTCCGTTATTATTAACTGCCTCAGGATTGAAGCCTCCCGTATACTTATCTCCTCCAAAGAAATTTTCAGCAGTGGTGTAGATACGGGCACCAGTTAGGAAATTCTTGTTTTTGACCAATCTGCCAAGGTCATAACCCAAAGTAATATTTCTGATTCTCCAATAATCAGACGGATAAAGCCAGTCCGTATTTTTTATTCTACCAAAACTGGATACGGCCTTGCCTGTCTGTCCATCACCTGGGTTCTCTGGAGATCTCCACCGGTTCCTGTGTCTACCAAGGGTATTTTCAACAAATCCCATTCCCGGACGGTCCATTGCCCTCCCAAAGGTGGAGTAGATCAATCCGCCCCATTGGCCTTGCACCAATATATTTAAGTCAAATCCTTTATATGAAAAAGTATTGGTAATACCCCAAACATAATCCGGATTGGGATGCCCTGAAAGAATCCTATCATCTGGATCGATCACCCCATCACCATTGGCATCAAAATACTGGGGATCTCCTTCCTGTTGGTTGCCATATAGTGCTGCTCCATTATCAATTTCCTCTTGGGTAAGGATGCCGATATTCTGTACCAGGTATAAGCTGTACATTGGTTCTCCCACCATGGTAATATTGTGGTTGATATCAAAGCTACCACCTAAAATCGGGGTATTTTCTGGTCCTAGCTGCCTGACCTCATTGGAATTATGGCTAATATTAAAATTGGTAGACCAAGTGAATTCACCAGTTAGATTCCTAGTGCTCAGCTCAAATTCCCATCCCTTGTTCATCACCTCACCGATATTGGTCAAGGCAGAGCTAAAGCCTGTTGCGGATGGCACAGGAATATTCAATAGAAGGTTGGTGTTTTTCTTGGTATAATAATCAAAGGAAGCATAGATCCTATTTTCCAATACCCCTAGGTCCAATCCAATATTGAGCATTTCAGACTCTTCCCATCCTAATTCGTTATTAGCGAAATTACCGGGAACCAAACCATTTACCAATGCTCCGCCATAGGAATAATTGGCGAAATTCAAGGTAGCAATATGAGAATAATCACCTATCCCGTTATTCCCGGACAGTCCCCAGCTTCCACGTAGCTTTAAATCACTCAAGAAAGAAATATCCTTCATAAAGTCTTCATCAGAAAGCCTCCAACCCAAGGACACGGAAGGGAAGAAACCCCATTTGGTATCTTGTCCAAAGCGTGAAGAACCATCCCTCCTAGCCGATGCTGAAATCAAATATTTACCTTTATAATCATATTGCACACGACCAAAATAGGAAAGCAAGGTACTTTGTGTTTCGGTTGTATTGGTACTTCCTGCATTGATTACAGCAGCATTCAGGGTCGTAATGCCTTCCACATCAAAATTACCTCCCATAGTAAAGGTATTGCGCTTATTGAAATTATAAGACATCCCTGCCACTGCACTCACATTATGTACTTCTTCAAAAGTCCTATTAAAGGAAAGGGTGTTTTCATTGACAAAGGTGAGTTTTCTATACCCATTAAAGCCTCCAGTAGTCTGTTTATTTCTGGTTACGGGCGCTGGGGTATAGTTTTTATTCTGTTGGTCCACATTATCCACATTCAGTGTTGTTTTGAATGCCAATCCCTCTATAAAGTCATATTGTCCATAAATAGTCGCCAGATTTCTAAATATGGTCGTTTGATTAAGCCTTTCCTCCGCATAAGCGATAGGGCTGATCCTAGAACTGGCCCAAGTATAAAGCGGAATATCGCCCACACCTGTATACAAACCTGCATCAGCTTCTACCACCGGGGCCATTCCTACCGTAGTATGGGTAATCGCATCTTTACCTTCTACCCCTGGATCATCCAAAGAGGAATAAGACGGATTGAGATTCAAGCCAAATTTCAGTTTTTCACTTGCCTGAACCTCCACATTGGCACGGGCAGAATAGCGCTTATAATCCACACCAACTGCTATTCCCTCCTGATCCATATAATCCCCAGAAATAAAATACTTGACAAATTCATTCCCTCCGGAAGCATTCAGTTGATAATTCTGTACCAGACCCTTTCTGAATAAATGGTCTTGCCAGTCCACCAACATTAAGCCCGGGTATCCCTCTTGCATCCACCTTTCATCATACATATAATTTCGATCAAAGCCACCCAAGATGGCTTCTCTTTCTGCCAATGACTGGGAAGCTGACCTGCCTTCACCAGAGTTTTCCCATTGGGTGTTGATCATTTCTGTGGCACGATCAATCCACTCCGTAGGGCTTAGCACATCCAGCTTCTTCACCGTCTCATTCCATCCTGTATAGGCATTTAAGCTGATTTGGGCCTTGCCCGATTTTCCACTTTTAGTATTGATGATAACCACACCATTGGATGCTCTGGAACCATAGATGGCCGCAGCAGATGCATCTTTCAATACCTGAATAGTCTCAATATCATTCGGATTCAGGTTATCCATGGGATTGCCGCCAGCACTCTCCAAGGGAAATCCATCAATCACATATAGCGGTTGGTTATTGGCAGTGATGGAACCTACCCCTCTCACTTGTATATCAAAGCCTCTGCCCGGCACCCCGGAGGTTTGCTTTACCCTTACCCCTGCCATTTGGCCGATCAATGCCTGATCCACTCGCTGTATAGGTCTTTCATCCAAATTATCAGGTTCGATTTGGGCGATGGCTCCAGTAATATTAGCCTTCTTCTGGGTACCATATCCTACCACAACCACTTCTCCCAACTGCTGCAAATCCACCTGCATGGTAATATTGATCGTGCTTTGTGCCCCAACAGTCACCTCCTGACTTGCAAAACCTATCGAGCTAAAAACCAATACGGATTCCTCACTGGGCACCTCTATGGTAAATTTCCCATCAATATCCGTTACCGTTCCCGTACTGCTGCCCTTGATCAAAATACTTACACCCGGGAGGGGCATATTATCTTCACTTGACAGCACCGTTCCACTTACTTCTTTAGCGTATTGCTCCTGAGAAAGTGCAGGAGCATCACTTGTTTTTAAATTGGCTGCATCATAAAGCAAACTACTTGCATTAGTTGCTGTACCGCCAGCCATGGCCAGCAGGAAGAGACTTCCCTTTAGCCAATGATTTTTTAGGGTAAATTGCTTTTTCATGGTTTAATTTTAGGTTTAGTTTGTCCAATGAATTAAATCATTTCTACTTAGGAATAATATTCCCAACCATCCTCTACTACTGGGTTTCAAAGCATGGAAATCTTGTTTTTCTGGATCAAAAGATTTGTGCTAGCTCCAGTTAGTTTTTCAGAACAACAGCAAACTAACAGTACTGTATTAAAAATTTGTACTGTACTATCATGGAAAACGGGCTTTTCAAACGTTTGAATTTTTCACCTAAAAACATCAAAACCTCAATAAAACAATATTTAAAAACACAAAAACACCATCAAAACCTCTATAAAAACTGAAAAAACAACCTATTTCAAGAATATATATACATAAAACAACCCCTTAAAATTATCATATCTCAGTACCGACTGTTATGAGGTATCCTGCCAGCAATAATGGGCTTGCGAGTTAAATTGTAGAATTGTTGAACTGTGTGATTGTAAAAGTTAGTAACCTGAGTATATCATCAATAGATAGATTGAGTTCCAGTCAGAGAAGTCGGCCTCACTTCTGCCTTTTATGATCAGTGGGACTACTTAGTTCCTTGCTTAAATGCATCACATATTCCTTGAAATATAAGCATAGCCACTTTTTTGGGCTGAGCTTAGAAAAAAGCTATTTTAAGAATTATGAGCAACAGATACACACATTTTGATGCTCCCGAAAACAATCAGTCAGACAGTTAACCAATTCAACAGTTAACCAAACAGCTCCCTTCCCCCCTAGACCATAACAGTTTTTAGCCCATATATTCCTTTCTTAGTCGATTAAATTCTTTTAAATGACCTAACCCCATGGAGCTACGATTATCAAAGGAGGCAAAAAAAACAAATCACCTAAAAACAATCTTATACCTGCTAACAGGGCTTTTATTATTACCCCAATTGCTTATTGCCCAAAAAAAGGAAGTGCAATACCTCAGTGGCAAAGACAGTAAACATACTGTCACCTGGGATTTTTACTGCACCGGAGGCAGAAACAGTGGCGAGTGGACCACCATCGAAGTCCCTTCCCATTGGGAACAACAGGGATTCGGCACTTATAATTACGGCAGGGATTATCATACCTATGGCAAATCCTTCCGCTTTGCGGATGAAAAAGGCCTATACAAACATACCTTCCAGGTCCCTGCTGACTGGAAAGGCAAAACCATCGAACTGGTATTTGAAGGTTCCATGACTGACACAGAAGTAAAGGTTAACGGCCAACTTGCCGGGGAAATTCATCAAGGTGCCTTTTATCGCTTTAAATACGACATTACCGACAAAATAAAACCTGGTGAGGACAATTTACTGGAAGTAACTGTCAGCAAAATGTCCGCGAACCATTCCGTCAACAGGGCAGAACGCTATGCAGACTATTGGATCTTTGGCGGTATCTTCAGACCCGTGTATTTGCAGGCCTTCCCCAAACAGCATATTGCCCATACGGCCATTGTTGCCGAAGCGGATGGTACCTTCAAGGCTGAAGTCCACACCCAATCCGCTGCTAAAAACAGCAAGATCAAGGCCATCATTACTGACCTGAATGGACAGGAAATCAAAACCATGGATGCCAAGGTTGACCAAAGTGGCATCACCTTGATCGAAGACCAACTAAATGATATTGCCACCTGGACCTCAGAAAGCCCCAATCTTTATGAGCTGCACCTTAGCCTAATGGATGGTAAGGCAACCATTTTCAGCACCAAAGAGCGCTTTGGCTTCCGCACCATAGAAATCAGGCAAGGGGACGGCATCTATGTCAATGGCACCAAAGTAAAATTGAAAGGGGTCAACAGACATGCTTTTTGGCCGGAAACTGGCAGGTCCCTTACTCCGGAAATCGACCTACAGGACGTATTGCTGATCAAGGAAATGAACATGAATGCCGTTCGTACGGCCCATTATCCCCCAGATCCTTCTTTCTTGGACCTTTGTGATTCCTTGGGACTTTATGTCATGGATGAACTGGGTGGATGGCAAAATGCCTATGATACCGAATCCGGTGAAAAGCTGGTCAAGGAACTCGTCATGAGAGATGTCAACCATCCTTCCATACTCTTTTGGAGCAATGGCAATGAGGGAGGGACCAATAAGGAACTGGACGATGATTTCTTACTTTATGATCCTTCCAAAAGACCTGTACTCCATGCCCACCACCGCCCGGGCAATGCCTTCAATGGAATAGATACGGACCATTATGAGAACTATAAAAGCCTAAGCAACAAGTTTAAAAGCGACAGCCTGATCTATATGCCTACCGAATTCCTGCACGGCCAGGATGATGGCGGTGCTGCTGCCGGGCTTCATGATTATTGGGAGCTGATGTGGGCTTCCAAAATGTCTGGTGGTGGTTTCCTTTGGGTATTGGCCGACGAAGGAATTATCCGAACAGATATTCACAATAAAATCGATGTTAACCGCCTCAATGCCCCTGATGGACTGGTAGGGCCTTTCAGGCAAAAAGAAGGCAGTGTCTATGCCATCAAAGAAATTTATTCCCCGGTAAAAATCCAATTGGACCAATTGCCGGAAGCCTTTGACGGCACCATTGCTTTGGAAAACCGCTACCACTTCACCAACCTCAATGAGATTACTTTCGAGTGGAAGCTGGTGGATTATAAATCCATGTCCAGTCCCCAAACAGGGTATGAGACTGTTATCTCAGGCCAATTTCAAGGCCCTGATTTGGCTCCTCTGAAGACTGGTTCCATCCAAATCCCATTGCCCGCCAACTGGCAGGAACAAGAAGGATTAAGGCTTACGGCTACCGATCAGCACGGGCAAGAAATTTACACCTGGTCCTGGCCTATTGCTCCTCTTCAAGGATTGATGGCACAGATCAAAAATGAAGATGGAGGAGAAAATGGCCACTATGAAGAAAAGGATGAACTGGTAACCATCAGTGGCGGAGGCTTTACCCTTAGCTTTGACAAGGAAACCGGCAAACTTGCCCGTATCCAGAAACCTTCAGGGCCTGAGCTTTCCTTTACTAATGGCCCTAGCTTTACCCAAGGCGATGGAGAGGTAAGTGCCATAAGCCATGAAGAAAAGGACGGCAAGCAAATCTTCAAAGTCAATTATGATGGTGCCCTGAAATACGCCCAGTGGACCATCCAGCCCAATGGTTGGGTAGCACTCACCTATGAATACGAACTGCCAGAAGGGGAATATCCCTATATGGGCATAAGCTTTGACTATCCAGAGGCCAATGTTATCAGCGCCAAATGGCTGGGCAAAGGACCTTACCGGGTTTGGAAAAACAGGCCTCAAGGACAGTTCGGTTTGCACCAAAACCTGTATAATAATACCCATACGGGTGCTACGCCATGGGAATATCCGGAGTTCAAGGGTTATTTCAGCGATATTGCCTGGATGGAGATCAATACCGCCCAAGGCAAGTTTTATGTAGTCTCTCCAGACGACAAACTCTTCGTCAGGTTGTTTGACTTCTACGGCATTTCCGGGCCTACTTCCTATCCCAAATTGCCTACAGGAGATATTTCCTTTTTGGACGGCATTCCAGCTTTGGGCAGTAAACTGGCACTGGGAATCACCTCCCGGGCAGGGGTTTATGGTCCACAGGGAGATGACAATAAAGTACTTGGCCCTGTAAAAAGAACCTTGTATTTTTATTTTGGCATCTTACAAGATTGATTTGAAATGAAGTCCATAAAGAAAGTCCACGAATCCGCCACGGCGGACAAGTTTACACGGATTTACACGAAGTTTACTTTGGTGCTGGTTGTCCCGCCAGCTGCGCGGCGGGACCAAATAAACCAGAGCTTTCAGCTCTGTTAGTTACTATTGAGCCTAAGGCTCAACTTTATCTGTCCCGCGGCACAGCCGACGGGACAACTTAAAGAGTAATTCGTGACAATTCGTGCAATCCGTGGACTATTACTAACCTGAAAACCATGAACAAACAAATTGCTTTCCGCATGAAACTACTTCCAGGCCATGAGGAAGAATATGAAAAAAGGCACCGGGAAATCTGGCCGGAATTGGTGGAACTGCTCAAGGACAGCGGAGTCGTAGATTATTCCATTTACTTGGACAAAGCAAGCTCTACCCTATTTGCCGTGCAGACCATTGCGGGCGACAGCTCTTCCCAGGATTTGGGCAGTACCGAGATCGTGCAAAAATGGTGGGCCTATATGGCCGATATCATGGAGACCCAACCGGACAATTCCCCGGTAAGTGTGCCCTTGAAGGAGGTGTTTACGCTATAGATACACACGTCATTGCGATCCCGGTCAGCCGGGAGAAGCAATCCCACATTCTGGATATGAGATTGCTTCGTCGTCGTCCCTCCTCCTCGCAATGACGTTCTACTAATCGTCACTGCGAGGCCGAAGAATGAGGCCGTGGCAGTCTCGACGAACGGCGAACCAAACATATAAAACCAAATTCGACCATAAACAACCCAAAATGAAACTCAAAACAGGCCTTTATTCCTTAAGCTTAGCCACAGCAATATCTACTTTTTCCTGCCAGCAAAACAGCAATACCCAAACAGACGCCCAAATCCAGGCAGGCAGCTGGCCAGAAATCAGCCAGACCTCCAAACCTTGGACCCGATGGTGGTGGATGGGCAATGCGGTGGACAAAGAGAACCTGAGCTATCTCTTGCACGAGTATGCTGATGCTGGACTTGGCGGAGTGGAGATTGCTCCGATCTATGGGGCCAAAGGTTATGAGGATCGTTATTTGGACTTCCTGTCCAAACCATGGCTGGACATGCTCCACTATACCGTGGATGTGGCCGATAGCCTGGGCATGGGGGTGGACCTGACCCAAGGTACCGGATGGCCATTTGGAGGACCTTTTGTGGAACCCCATTTTGCCGCTTCCAAATTGGAAATCAAGAATTTTGATTTTGATGGCAATGGGACTTTTAAGGCCGATTTGAACATCATCAATGAAAGGCACCCTGCCCTTTCGCCCAAACTACTTGCTGTGATGGCCTATGGTGAAAATGGACAGGTCGAAGATATCACCACTCAGGTAGCAGAAAATGGGGAAATAAATTGGGAGGCGGCAGGAAACTGGAAAATCATGGCCATCTATAATGGCAAAACCGGGCAAAAAGTAAAACGCGCCGCTCCCGGAGGTCAAGGTTATGTACTAGACCATTACGCTGAAGAGGCCATTGAAGATTACTTGGGGGAATTTGATAGTGCCTTTAGCCAACAAACACCGGGCATCCGAAGCTTTTATAATGACAGTTTTGAGGTTTATGGGGCCAATTTCACCCAAGACTTCTTGGAGGAATTCCAACAACGTAGAGGCTATGACCTCAAGCCTCACTTACCCGAACTGCTTGGCAAAACAGACAGCGAAAACTCCCGCCGAATCAAATCGGATTATCGGGAAACCTTACACGAACTGCTCTTGGAACACTTTACCCAGCGATGGACCGATTGGGCGCATAATAAAGGCAAGCTGACCAAAAACCAGGCCCATGGCTCCCCGGGCAACCTGATCGACCTCTATGCCACCGTAGACATTCCCGAATGCGAAACCTTTGGCTCCAGCTATTTCCCCATCCCGGGATTGCGCAGGGACAGTGCCGATATCCGCAATGTGGATCCCGATCCCATTATGCTTAAGTTTGCCTCTTCCGCTGGCCACCTGGCCGGAAAAGAACTCATCTCCTGCGAAACCTTCACCTGGCTGGGCGAGCATTTCAAAAGCTCCTTTTCACAGATGAAGCCTGAGGTGGACCAAGCCTTCTTGGCGGGCATCAACCATGTGTTCTACCATGGGGTGACCTATTCCCCTAAGGATGTGGAATTCCCAGGCTGGTTATTTTATGCCTCCCTGAACTTGACCCAACAAAACAGCCTTTGGCCCCATTTCAAAAGCTTTAATGAATATATCGCCCGCTGTCAGTCCGTACTCCAGGCTGGCAAACCGGACAATGAACTGATCATGTACTGGCCGGTGTATGATGTATGGGCGGATGAGGGCAATATGTTCCAGATGATCTCCGTGCACCATATCGACCACTGGCTGCATCCCACGCAGTTTTATGCACAGTCCACCGCCTTGATGAAACAAGGTTATGCGGTGGATTTTGCTTCCGACAAACTATTGGCGGGAGCGCAAGTCATCGACGGTAAGGTCCAAACCCATGCAGAAGCAAGGCCTGCCAAAGCCCTGCTGATCCCTGCCATGGAATACCTACCAGTCAAGACCTTGGAAAGCATTTTAGCATTGGCCGAGGAAGGGGCTACGGTCATCTTCCAGGAACAGCCTAGGCAGGTGCCGGGCTTTGATAACGTGGAAGAAAGAAAAGCTGCCCTGAACAAGGCTTGGGAACAACTCAACTTCAATGAACAGGGCATCGCCACCCATGGCAAAGGCAAGGTGATCCTGAATCAGGATATTAAGGCGGCCTTAGAAACCGAAAGCATACAACGGGAAGAACTGGCCGATACAGGCCTGCAGTTTATCCGTAGGGCAGTGGGTAAGGACAAATACTATTTCTTGGTCAACCACACTGACAAGACCATCCAAAAAGAAATCCCGCTGAACCTAAGCGCCCAAACGGTAAGCATCATGGATCCGCTGAGCGGCGCAACAGGCTTGGCCCAAAGCAGCATCGAGGGAGAAAAGACCATGGTCAAGGTTCATTTAGCATCTGGACAAAGCCTGATCCTACAGACCAGCCAAGCAGCGCATAATGATATCCCTGCTTGGAGATACCTGGATACCACCAACCAACAAATCACCCTAGAAGGCCCTTGGCAAGTCCATTTCGATAATGGTGGACCGGAGCTACCAGAAGATCAAAGCATGGCAACCATTCAGCCTTGGACCAATCAGGGGGATGACATAGCCGACCACTTCTCCGGACAGGCTACTTATAGCAGTACCTTTACTATTCAAAAAGAAGCCGGAAAAAGCTATCTGCTTAAACTGGGCAAGGTCTACGAAAGCGCCAAAATCTCGATCAATGGCCAGGAAGCCGGCTATGCCTGGAGCCTTCCTTACCAGCTAAGGATCGGGGAATTCCTCAAAGACGGAGAAAACGAAATCAAGATCCAGGTCGCCAACCTCATGGCCAACCGCATCCGCTATATGGACCAGCAAGGCCTGGAATGGAGAAATTACCACGAAATCAACTTTGTCAATATCAACTATAAACCTTTCGATGCCTCCAACTGGAAGGTCATGCCTTCAGGTATTGAGGGGCCAGTGGTGATTGAGGTTTTTGAAGATTAGATGGGAGATTTGAGATGTGAGACGCTAGACATAAAAAACGAAATTAGTTGTCCCGCTGTCTCTGACGCGGGACCTACTCTCAATCTTAGCTTAATCCTTATTTGCAAAAATACAAAAGGGGAAAAAGCTTTCCCCATAATTATCCCTTTCCCAGCACCACTCGTTCAACACTGCATTCATGCCTGCCCGCCATAGGAGGGTTCGGCCGATCCGGCCACATGAATGCTTAGTTATTTTCTAATAATGATTCAAATAATTCACTGTTTTTGTCATTTTTTTCTTGTAAGCTTTTTTCTAGTTTCATTAATTCTTCTAAAACCCTCTTTTCTAGTGAATGTTCTAAGAACCAATCTACTAATTTGATTTCTTTAAAAGCTGTAGAAATTGGAACTAAACGTTCTTTATTATTTACTGGAAGAATGTCAGGATTAATAACATTTGAATTATTAGGTTCTAGCTCTGTATTAATATTATAAATACGGATAATCAATCTTGTTATTCCTAGGTTTAAAGATTTTTCAGATACAATTCCTTTTTTTCTTTCTTCTCCTCTTTTGACCGAAAGACCAGCTAATTTTTTTTGGTGATAATCAACATCATCAAAATAAAGTCTTGCAAATTTTCTGAATACAGTTTTGTTTATTTTCCCTTTAAAGCCGATGTTTTCTTTAAACTCTGTTAAAAATGGGATTATTAGTTTTTCTTCAATCATTTTTGGGTTCATTCCGAAAGCGAGTTGAAGAGTTATATCGGTATCTGCTTTTTTGGAAAATTCCTTAATAAGTTGAATTTGATTTTTTTCACTAGCTGCAACTAAATAGCACGCTGAAAAATATTCTTGGAATGACCTGTGTGTATATTCATAAACGGTTCCATCTTGGAGAAGCATACAAAATGCTCTCAATAGGTCAGTAATTAAATCTTTTATATCGCAGTTGCAATCTGCTAATTTCATTGCTTTATTTAAATAATCTTTTAATTCGTGATTATTAAATGAAGTCTGTGTTTTTAAATAAGTTATAAGTGAAAACGCTGACATTATATCTTTACCTTTATTGACTGGTAAATTTGTTAGAGTTGGTCTTTTAAAGGATTTTGAAGCATCGTGACGATAATATAATGCTTCGAATGCAAGTGAATAAAAATTGTGTAATTCAGACGGAATTGAAGCACTATCTCTATATGTAATTAGCATTATTGATAACAATAATGGATTTTCAAAAAATGACCGATGTGAATCATAAAGATTACTCTCTAATTCCTGAATAAAATTATTTTTGATTTCTAAATCAAAATTTAAACGTTTAACTAAGCTAATTGCTTTTTCTAGAGTTAATGGTTCTGTCCTTAATTCAATAAAATTTGTCCAAGAAATAAAGTCTTGCCCTGGTCTTGATGTTACTATAAAATCACATTTTGAATAAGATTGAGAAATCAAATCAATTTCATTTCCTAATTCTTGAGCAAATAGAGGAGATAATTCGTCAAAGCCATCTAACAAAAAAATAAAATTCCCCTTATCAAAAGCTTGATCCAAGTAATTTGACTCTAGATTAACTTTTCTTAATTGTAAGGTTTTATGAATAAAATCAATTAGAGTAGATTCGTTTTTTTCAACATCTCTCAATTCTATAAAAATTGGAATTTTTTTTGTTGATTCGATTGAATTAAGTAAAAGATACTTTAAAAATGTAGATTTTCCAGAACCTCCCGTACCAGTAATAATTATAGGTTTTTTTAAATCTAATAAGTCTTGAATTTTTGGTGATTCAAGTCTTAATCTGTCATTAAATAAGTCAATGGGTTCGTAAAAATGTTTTATTGATTGCGGAGTGTCACGATAAATAATAGTTTTC
Source organism: Echinicola salinicaeni (assembly GCF_014280965.1). Lineage (GTDB taxonomy): Bacteria > Bacteroidota > Bacteroidia > Cytophagales > Cyclobacteriaceae > Echinicola > Echinicola salinicaeni. The sequence continues at coordinate 304,281 of NZ_JACODZ010000003.1, read as the reverse complement.
GTACTTGAATATTTTCTTTCAATACCCTCTAAATATTCAGAAAAAGTTCTTTTTAATCTTGCTTTTATTTGATTGCTTTTGTCTGAAATGAAGTTTTTAGATGAATCGAAGAGACTTTCAGCATTTGCTGTTATTATTTCTGCTATTAACTTATTTGAATCTATATTTTCCATTTAATTTTCATAATTAAACACAACGTTGAGTGTATGCGCAGTGTGCCTGTGTTGCGCCTGCGGCAGGCATATTACGCATGACACATTGTTTTCATTTCGTTGTTTATTCACTTGTTATCACTTCTAAATCAATCTTATATGTTTCCAATAAATGATTTTCTGTCACAGCTATTAATTCTAATTGTTGTTCAGATGCAGACTCGGCAGACAATCCTGGTTGAACTATAAAGATTTTAAAATCCGTTTTATAAAAACGTTTACTCTTTTCTTTTATTAATGAAAGTTCTTTTAAGTCGCCTTTTTCAAATCGAGAATTTTTGGATTGATTAACCCTACGCGACTCTCTTTGAATCATATGTTTGAATAATTCAAAACCTCCTTTACCTTTCCAAAAAACACTTTTCTGTGCCTGTCCACAAACTTCGTATAAATCACTAATTCTAGCGCCAGCATTTTCTCCATGCGAATACTTCAAGTGATAAAGTTCTACCTTTATTTTCTTTGCTATCTCATCAACTTTGATGGTAATCAAATCTGCAGCCTCTCCTGAGCTATCATCATCGAAAATAATATCGAAATCTTTTTGTAAAAGTTCTGATATAACTTTATGCTGAATATTATCTGTAGCTTTTTGTTCTCCTTGTGATTCTTTTCTTATATCAACGCCCGTCCAATCCCATGTTAATAATTTATTTCGGTCATATGAGCTCCCATCAAAAACAAAATCAACAAATTGATTTCCTTCTAACCAAGCTCCATTAAAGAATCGAATTATTGGAGAATAACTATAAAAGTATTCTGAGATGCTGTGAGTAGTTGCCCCGAACTGAATAGAACATGCGGCTTCAACGTTTATGAAATTAAAATCATCTTCAGTTATTGCTAATTTATAAACAGATCTAAACCTTTCATTTGATAATACAATATGTATCTCACCTGTTTCAGAAGGATTCAGAAGCTCTAACGAAATAGAATCTAGAGGATATGAAATGTCATTCTGAACTATAAAAACGGCTTGTTCATTTTTCTTGTACACCTCTTCATTCCATTCTACAGATATAGGCATTAATGTTGGTCTACTCTTTATTGTGTGTGGATATATAGCTCCACTTAAAATAGTATTTGGGTCTATTGATTCGTCTAGAAGCTTATCACCAGTATAATTGCACCAGTTAATTAACTCCTCAATATTTCCATTTTTACGAGTCCATATTCTACCTTTATATGAGCAACCAATAGAAATTTTGTCTCCATTTTCAAAGCCTACACCGAATATATTCGATTTAATTTTATTTAGAAGTTGTACAGGACTAAGTGCAGGTTCAATATCTTCTCCTGTGTACATGGTGAAGTTCCGCTGTTTCCCAAGTTGTTCTTTTAGACCTACATTATTTATTTTCAATCTAGTAATATTACCTAAACTGCGATAGACATCTTCTGCATTAATTGGTGAAGCTGTGCCCATTGATACTGCTGCAGCAAGTTTTTCAAACATACTACCATTTGCTGAGCAGTTTATATATAGTAATTGTTGCTCTTGATTCCAATAAACTACATATAAAGTCCATTCTAAGCGATATATATCTTTTAAGTCTCCCCATTTTACAGCAACTTTATTACCTGTCACCAATACCAAGGTTCTTTGTTCACTATTAATATCGTGATAAACTTGGTCAAAGTTATCTATTCCAATAATCCCTTTTTCAAAGTTATTTGGTTGCCATGTATCTGTATTGGTTTTGTATACAACTGTACTTAATGCTGGCCTTATATTCTGTAATTGAATTTCATCAGGAAATTTATCAAAACCTTGCATAAATTCATACAAACTTTCTTGCTCTCTAGCGGTATCATCTGAAATAACAGGTAAAATTTGATTCCAATCTGAATCTTGTGAATATAAAGCTTGAAGTTCATTTGCAACTTCAACATTAGCAAGGTTTGCAACAATTGATGCGTTTCCAAGATTGCTATCTCTGCTTGTTCTTGTAAACCTACCGGCTAATTGCAAGGTAATCGGCAAACTCTTCTTTATGTCGTGAAATGCTGCAATTTTAAGTTCTGGCATATCAAATCCTTCACCAAACATATCTACGCAAATTATAATCTGTGTTTGATAACTCAATATCTTATCCCTAGCATCTTTTTGCTGTTGTTGATTTAAACCTGTATGAACTTGGATAGGGTTGAATTCTTCGAATTGCCTATAGATTTCATAAACTTCATTTGCACGTTTAGTTGAATTCACCCTTGCCATCAATATGTGGTTTTTCCCATCAGCTAAATCAGTTCTTAATATTTCAACAGCCTTTTCAGCAATTGATTTATCATATTCAGCAGAATTAAATTCATATATAGGATGATATTCAATCCTTTTAAAATAGCCTTCCTCTTGTGCCTTTTTTAAGGGATAATTGAAGATAATCTTACCTCCAATTGACTTATCATCATTTCTAAATGGAGTCGCAGTAAATTGCAAAATATATTTCCCCTTAAATGCAGAAATGAAAGTTCTCCATGTCTTGGCTGCAATATGGTGCGCTTCATCAATAAATAAGTGAGAACAAGATTCAGAAATGTAAGATTGGATTTGAGAGCTTACTTGTCCAACAACGCTCATTGTACTTACAACAACATTGCAATTGTCAAAAAAAGTTTTTACTTCCTCTTCTGTCGATGGCCGATGCTTTAGTATTCCAACCCTAGGATATAATGCTGATGAATTTAAAATATTCAACTTTTTTAATAACCCTAGAGTTATAAACTTCTTTGCTAACTGAGAGCGTAAAGCATCTGATGGAACGATTATTAGAATTTTATCGCAATTTGCAGCTACAAGTAAAGATAGCATAGTTTCAGTTTTACCTGTCCCTGTTGGCATTACAATTGTTGCTGGTTCATAACCAATTTGCCAATGTGCTAAAGTTGCATAAATACCCCCAATTTGTGGAGAACGAAGCCCTTCCGTTCCTTGCTTTAGATTTTCTTGCTTAAAGGAGAAGGCGCCATAAAATGATTGTTTTATTTCCTGACAAGTATTTGGTTCTGAAAAACCAGGGTGCTTTACCCAAGTACAACCGTCAAGATTTCCCTCTCTGATTCTTTCAATATCTTTTGTATAAAGTACTAATTCAAAATTGTCATTGGCAGACCAATCTTTCTTGGGAGAAATTAAAATCTGACGTCCCTCATTTTCTGTAAAAACATAACCATTTACTCTATTATATGAATGTTCTTCAATAATTCCTTCAGTTTCTTGTATATCAAAATCCAATTGAAAAACAGGGTCTTTCCCAATTTTCTCATTCAATTTTAAGTAACAAGGTAAGGTGACTTTCATAATTTCTTGGTTATTGTTAATACTTGTAGGGTGTCTTTTTCAACATGAAGCACAACCGTTTGGCTATGTACAGTGTCCCGAAGGCCATTGCCTATAGGTGTTATTGTAGCCAGTTTTCATATTTTTTCTAATATTTCTATCTCTCCATCAAAGATTCCTTCTGCATCAATTGTCCATTTTTGATTTGGAGTCCAATATAATTCAGCCTGTTCAAGATATTGATTTACATTCTGTACATCACTGTATAAACTCTTTTCACTCGCAACGTGCATTTCTCCATTTAATCTGATTTTATATGTCACCGTATTATCAGTTTGCAAAGCGTTCTTCCAATATTCAACTCCTTCCTTTTGACAAATCCAAATGGCGTTATGTCGTGAAGGGAGATGTGGACAATTTTCCTTTCGATAATTTTCTAATACAATTTCTCTTAGCATCATTGAAGTCTTGTTCAAGGCGAAATTTGTGAAATGGAAATAGGAATAGAGTCTTTTATTCTTCTCAGAGTCAGGAAGCTTTAAAAGATTCTCATATGCTGTACGATATGGAACTTTATCTTTAACTTGAGGGAATCGTAAATCCATTGAGAAGATGTTCTTAGAAAAGTTGTTCGGACGAGAATTCCAGTGAAATTTATTGCCCAACTCCCATTCCTTTGTTATAGTTGCTGATCTTTTTAGGTGAAAGAATTCTTTGTTTTCTATTTTCATATTTTAATGCAGCACAACGAGTGAATAAACGCATTGCGTTTATACCTGATATATTTTTCCCATTTTCAAGCATTTACATTCACTTATAAATGTTTGAAAATTGATTAATCCCAAACATAACCAATCCCCAAAAAACAAAAAATACCCCATCTGGGGTATTTTTAGATATAATTGGTAAAATTTTAGTCCTTTTAGTGTGGTTGGGCTTTTAATTAGGGAGTAGAAAGGAGAGGAACAGGGGGATCTGTTCTTGAGCAATTCACTTTGAGATGCCTAAATATTAAAACGTCTAGGATGCTATATTTGAGATTGCCTGCCTTCCGGCAGGCAGGCTTCACTAAGTTTCTCTTCGTTCGCAATGACGGATTCCTAACCCATTTTGGGGTTTTGCTACTTTTTTCATCAATAGCCTGCCTCGAAGGATTACGGGGGAAAAAAGTAGATAAGTAAAAGCCCCTGCTGATTTAATTAGATCGGATTCTTGTTGTATATGCTGTTTGCATTTAGTGAGTGTCCTAGACCTCACCTTACGGGTGAACAAGCACCCTCGATACATTTCTTAATCTACAATAAGTTCAATCCTATCTTGTCCTCGTTGTAACGAGGACTCCTAAATCTAAGCGTTTTAAACGCTATAATCCATATTAAAACCGCCTTGCAAACGCGGGTTAGCAAGGGATAAACTTAAGTCGAAGCCCTGCTGATATTAGATCGGATTTTTGTTGTATATGCTGTTTGCATTTAGTGAGTGTCCTAGACCTCACTTTACGGGTGAACAAGCACCCTCGATACATTTTGTTAATCTACAATGAGTTCAATCCCTGCCTTCTCGGCTTTGTACTTTATTTTTGTCATTAGTTCATAATAACTCCAGTTCCGTAACACAAATTCTTCTTCCTTAGCTATTCCGATCTTATCCTCCTGATTTAATAAAATGAGTGTTCCGACCTGATGTTTAATACAGAAATCAATGAGTTTTCTGCTGTATTGATGTATGCGATCACGTATATAATCAGCTTCCATATGGTGAAACTTGTTCACCGCTTTAAGTTTTCGTTTACGCCCTTTTCCTGATTTGCAGTAGGTAGCGCCTACCTGTGCCCTTCTACAGGCTGCTTGTATGGCCAACCTCCTGTAAAGAAACTCTTCTCTGGTTCCAATACTGAGTTTTGTCTTACCGGTTTTTACCACTATAGGGTATTCCAGAGAGAGTGATGCTTCTGCTATTACCTCGGGTTTTAGTCCGTGCTCTTCCTTTTCAATTTCAAATACTGCCAGCCAAAAGATTTTTCCATCTTCGAGTTTAATATGTGAAGTGCATAGCTTAATATCATCATTTAGCAAACGCGCTAATAGTTGTCTTTTGTCGGTAAAATCTCCACCTAAATAGGTCTTAAATGGAATTTTAAATAAATGAAAGCAAAAAGCTTTTTTATCTTCTTCATAGGATAGCCCTTTTATGTTCCTTGGCCTAAATGGAAAAGCGATGTCTCGTCTTAAGTTTTCCAGAGAACGTAGCCCTTTCCAATATTCCAATTTATTTTTATTAAAAGTAGATAGTAAGGTGTTATTCATACAGGACAAAATATCGGTAGGGACTTCGCCTTTAAAGCGATTTGACACCACCCGATAGGTGCTACCGATACGGGAACGTTCCAAGATGCCAGCTGCATCTTTCTTTTCATCGGCCAGTTTATACCTGACCCCTTCTGTGAGATAAAAAAAATCCTTAATCATTTCTTGTACATACAAATGGGAAACGATAAGGTTGGCTGCTCTAAAACATCGATTCCGCCATCGGTAAAGCGTACTCAATGCCTCCTTCTTTTCTTCTTTGGTGGGCAGGTCAACCAATAACTGGATCTTTCGGGTTAATTTTAGTGTAGGCTTTTCCATGCTAAACGGATTCGAACTGTTTTTCCTTCCATAGTTTATATGCGGTAACAAATTCTTTGTGAGCTTCCTTTTGAGACAGGTTCAGCGCTTCGGCAATTAGCGCAAAGGAATACTTCATATGGCATCTGAGTTCCAATATCCTTTCCTGTTCCTCGGTCATCTCCTCTGGACCTTTTATATCACTACCAGGAGATTTTTGCTTATATGCGCTTGTATTTCCATGATGTACGATGGTTTTAATGTCCTGAATAGCCCGTTTTATCTCATTACTGGTTTCAGTGATACCCTTTCCCATAGCCTGGGCAATGGCTTTATACTGAAAGCCATATTTTAAACAGAGCGCAATCAAATTCCTTCTTTCTGCATTGAGCAATGGCAATATAGTTTGGATTCGGTCGAAAGCTTTTTGTTCCGATTCCTGGTCTTTCAGATTTTCAGACACACTTTCCGGGTCGTAGCCCACCATATAGTCTTGGTAATTATCATAATCCTCTAATGAATTGACTTCCCTTAAAAACTTATTTCTGGGTTTATAATAGTAGGAGATGCATTCCTTTTTCATCACAAACTTTAAGAAATAGAGAATATGCTCCGGTCTTTCTATTCTGTCCCTATAAAACCATAATTTTAAAAAAGTATCCTGAACTAAAGTTTCTATTGCAAACTGATCATTCAGTATTCTTCTACCGATCCAAAAGATGATGCCACGATATTGGGTATGAATATGTTCTAAAGCAGAAGGGTCACCTTTTTTTAATAATTCGTAATACTTTTCCAAGGGCTTGTGCATACTTTTCATAAGCATAAAGTTTTGCAGATAGCGTTTGTTTTTGGAATACTTAAGGTTAAAGAATTCCCTTGCAAGACTTCATAATGATCCTATGCAGAAACCTTTGCTTTGGAGGATAAGCACATTCCGAACACCCATGGAATATAAAATAGGAGGGCGTGGAACTCTACTTATCTAATCGGAGGTACTGGCATACCATTGGAACGATAAGAGAGCCCACGCCCGGGTCGTGAGCAAATCTGCTTATCATCTCGTTCCTAAAAGAAAAGTGCCAGTTTTCCGATTGGAGACTCAAAGCAATTGCTTCTAGTATTTTCTATTTGAAGAATTGCAGATATATGTATTCATATCAAAGATAAAAAAAATATTTAAAGGATACATATATGTATCCTTTTTTTCGATTTTAAAGCAGGAATTTTATTCTCATGAAAGAGAATAGTTTCAAAGAAGAGAAAGAAGCTTTAGGGTATAGAATTAGAGAACTTAGAGAGAAAGTTATTGATGCTGAAACAAATAAACCACTTTCACAAGAAGAATTGGGTTATCGCACCGGTTTTGCCAAAAAAACAATTGGAGAGATTGAGAGAGGTAATACAAATCCTACCTACGAAACCCTCTTAAAAATATCGTTACAAGTAAAAGTATCTATAAAGGAGCTCTATAACTTTGACATGAAAAAGTATATATCCTTAGCTAAAAAAAGCAAGAATAAAAAAGAGAATATTATTAGATAGAAATACTTTATGTGATTTATTAAATACGCGTTCATTTGAGATTAAGACAAATATGCCCTATTGACAATTCGCTTATTTCGCTATTTTTTACGGCTTTTCGACCGATTTTTATATGGCCCTAGGGGGAGATAAGTGAGAAATTTAAGATTGCTAAATGGAAGAAAAGTGACTGAAAAGGAAAAACTTGGAAAATATTTATTAAAACTTAGGGAAAAAATACCGAGTAAAGAGTATGATAAAGAACATATTTCTCAAAAAGAACTTGCTGACAATAATACTAGTTTGACCAAATTCTTAATTGGGACAATAGAAAGAGGAGAAGCCAATCCCACCTTAGATAAATTGATTTTTTTAGCCAAAGCGTTAAATTTAAAGACAATAAGCCTATTCGAATTAGAAATTAATGTAGATAAGTATATTAAAGAACTAAAGAAAAAATAATCTCCCTCTGGTTCTTGTTAGAGATTGATGTTAAAATAAGCAAAATAATTTTTTGGACAGTAAACTATATATGTGTATCTGCAACAATGCACGTAGTTAGTGCAATTCAAAATAATAAACGGAAACCAGGAATCCGGCACTTTGAGCATTCGATTTTGGAACGGTTGGCACTTATCCACCAACTTCGATTGGTTTCTCAAGTTTTCTCAAATTCCAATTTCTATTAATCCATTGTCCCTTATCCCATTTCTTTGTCCAAATGCTTTTGAACTGTGGATTTATGTTGGAGGAGTCCGGTACATAAGTCAGTACATCAGCGGTGGTGAAATAAAACTCAACAAATTGTCCTAGATGACTGTGATGAGTAATCTTAACTAACTCATATTTATTTTTCAAATCGTTTAAGTTCGAAATAAACTCAAACGGATCTTTCTTGCTTAGTGAATCTGAGTGTACAACTTTAATTAATTTATCCCAATTCTTATATATCTGAACTTCATTGTCAGATTTCACCAACTTTAGATTGAAAAGTGAAGTGTCATACTCCAAGTTGATAGAAAAATCATTGATAAATCTCTCTGGTCCGTGAATGATTAATTCTAACGTGATGTCCCCACGCGAAAATTGAAGATTGTATCTCGATTCCTCAATTGAGTCATTTTGCCAAAATCCACTTGGCCCCCTATAAACAAAATGTAAGTGCTGCAAAGTCCCTAAATCCACGGAGTCAATTTCGTCAATAAGTTCTTTTGCTTTCTCGTTTATGTTTACTGTTTCAGTTTTTCGTTCTTCACAGGAAAAAATGAAGAGTCCAACTGTCAGTATTACTAATTGTAGAAATCTTATCATAAATGCTTACCGCTAACGCACAGGTTTCGGGCGTATATCCCTCAGCTAGTGATTAGCACTAAACTAGTAAAATCTGCCGAAGCTTACAACGGTTCCGAATGGCACTACGTTCTGAAAGTCAAAAACCCCCTCCTAGGTGTAGAATAAACCGTCTATGGTGGCTGGGTGTAATTTGCAATTACACCCTAATATCCTAGCCAATTTACAATTGCAAAAAACCAAAAAAACAGCCCGTAAAGCTGTCCAAAGGCCTATAATCCATACAAAGAAAAACCTAAACACTGCCAAAAAGAAAGCAAACAAGTTCCAAAAGCACCGTGCTTTTTGATCCCAAACGGCAAAAACACAAAAGGGGAAAAAGCTTTCCCCATAATTACCCCTTTCCCAGCACCACTCGTTCAACACTGCATTCAGGCCTGCCCGCCATAGGAGGGTTCGGCCGTTCCGGCCCCACGAATGCTTAGTTATTATCTTCTATATTTTCCTTCATGCATCTGACTTTCAATATACGAGAGATTTGTTTAAGTGCACCAGTGCTTGAAACTAATTGGTCTTTTTCATAAGCATATCTCCATTTGATAAAGTCTCCTTTTATTTCATCTAAATGTTCTGAAATTTCACTCTTGTATTTATGAGAGTATAATTTTGCAATCTCTGATTGGTCTGCATCAGGTAGCTTTTTAAATAGTTCCAGCAAGTCATGTTTATTATCTCTTATCGTACTGATTGAACGTTTGTATTCAGGGTATCCCGGCTTATCAATTAGGTTAAATTCAGTTGTTACGAATAAGCACTTGATATAGAGTTCTATTGAGAATGCATAGTTGACAATTAGTGCCCTGGTTTTATTTTCCTCTTGAATGAGTTCAGCAGTTTCATAAAACTCTGTCGCATCGAGATAAATCATTGGATCAATACCCCTAGTTTTTATTTTTTTTGGTGGTTCATTCATAATTGAAGATAACGGTCTCGTATAACCATCAGTTACGGGGAAGTCCCTATAGACTTTTCTTGAAAAAACATCTGCCCAACCTACCACTTGGAAAGTCAAAAAATAAGGCATTTCCTGATCTCTTATATGATAGGCTTCACCCATAGCTCAAGATAATCCGTGAAAATTGAATTACAAATTCTTAGTGATAGAAAGGTGTAATTACAAATTACACCTAGGCCAACGCTCTTTCTACACCCAGATGGGGGAAATAGGGATGTCAATCTGAAAATAGCCATTCATATCTGTCTTGCCAACTTCCACTGTATCCTTAATCATAATTGACACTCCTGGCATAGTTTCTAAATCCTCTGCAATTACCCTTCCTTTTATTGTTTTTGTCTGAGAATAAACACTAAAAGAGTAATACTGATTACAAAGAATGTAACTAATAACCTTTTCATTTCAATATCATTTTATCTCGGTTTGTATGTCAATTAAGTTGCCATTTTCAAGCTGACCGCTAACGGGCAGTATATGAAGCGTAGCCAGCCGATAGGCGGCTATGATTTCATATACAGTGTTAGTGGCTTTTTATTTGATGTTTAGTGAACTCTAAGGATTCAATCGACTTAATGTCTAATCCATTTGTGGTAAGAAATTCAACTGTTTCCGTCAGTGAAACTTGAAGGTCATTTGTCACTGTCAAATTGCCTGTTGGTTCGTATGCATTTGGGAGATATATGAAAAATGATTTACCATTTTCAAACGCTCCTATTTCAGTATCTCCAGCGTCAATATTGGGGTCTAAATAGAAGATATAATCGTCTTTCGAGTCAAGTTTGCTCTTAGAATAACCGATTGAGTATTCTGGAATATCAGGATTTTCTTCATATCCAGTGAACCAACCTACTAAATTGTGATAGGTATAAAAGTCAACTGATTCGTCAACTTTAATGACGTGCCAATCTCCAATTTTTCCTAGCCAAAAATTATGCAGTTTAAACTCTTCATTTCCTGAAAGTTCACCATATTCTTTAATCATGTTAAGTAAATAATTCTCAGATGTATGTTTTGCGAAAATGTATCGAATATAATCTAAGTTTTGAATTTTAAGAAGATTGCCTGTGTATGGAGTGAACTGCTCAGTTTGTTTATCCGAGTTCTCAATGATTGGTTCTCGTTGATTGTGTCCTTTAGTAGAATTATTCACATTCTTTCGCTGGTAAGTCACAACAACAATTACTACTACAACTACCGCGATCAATATGTACTTCATGTTTCTCATTTAATTGGCACTAACGGTCTCGGCTATAGCAAGTTGTGGGAGTTGGGACGCGGAGTTGTCGGTTTAATTGTTTTCTTTCCTGGTTTCTAAAATTACACTTTTTCGGCAATACCCGTTATTTGCGATGAGCCGTTGTTGTGCCTAGTGCATTTATTCTATCCATCCTTTATCTAGGACTTTTTTAATGGTTGAATTATCAAATATGAATAGATATAGTTTTCCACTGGCGCCTTCTTTTCCAAGTCTCTTATCGGTAACTTCAATGAGCATGGTTTCGGTATCAATTTTCGAAATAACTGCATTAGGCTTTTTTCTCTTTCTTAAACAAGAAAGTTCAAGAATCTTTCCCGATTTTATGTTAGAGTTTGTTATTTCATTGTAAATCTTATTAATTTTTTCTGAGTTCTTTGTGAAAACTTCTTCTTTAGGAATCTGTAATTTAAAAGAAATGTAGTCAGGTGCGAAACTATCGTAATTCCAACCATCCCTTAAAAAGGGATCTAACTTTATCTTCCTTACTTTTAAAGTTTTATCGTTTTTTAAATATTCTATTGCAGTGTTTATCTGCTGACATATTAATTTCTTGTCACTAAATTGATCTATGTTTTGACCAATAGATATTGTCGAAATTAAAATCAGAATTATTGTAATTAGGTTTCTCATTCTATGCATTGGGCACAACGAGTAAATAAACGCATTGCGTTTATATCTGATATATTTTTCCCATTTTCAAGCATTTACATTCACTTATAAACGTTTGAAAATTGACTAATCCCAAATATAACCAATCCCCAAAAAACAAAATATACCCCATATGGGGTATATTTAGATAAAATTGGTAAAATTTCAGTCTTTTTAGTGTGGTGGGGCTTTTAATTTAGGAGTAGAAAGGAGGGGGGAAGTCAAATGAGCCTCTAATAGATTAGTTTATGTTTTATAATCTTTTGTAAAGTCACAACTCGGATAATTAGAGCAACCATAGAACATCCCATATTTTCCCTGTTTTATGGATAAGCCTCCTCCACATCTTGGGCATGTTATGGGATTTACACTACCTCGTTGATTTGTTTTAGCTTTTCGAATATGTGATATTCTCGATCCTTTATCTGTTCTATTGAGACTGTTTAATTTTTGATAGATTAGATCTACCTCTTCATTGGATAAACATTCGTTTTTGCTGGATTTTGAAATATAGGGCAGTAATTTACTAGGTTTCAAAACGGGAACATTCGAAGTGATTCTTTTTAGTTTTGAATTTCCAGTAAACACAATTACAGGATAATATGGAATTGATGGATATTCGGATAAAGCAGCTTTAAGGGTATTAATATGCCCCCAATTTTGTAATACTGGATTTCTAAACTTGTACTTCTTTCCATATATGGTTTGGGTCCAATAACTTGAACTTTCATGCCCAAATATCCACCCTTTATAATTCTTGGTCTCTATTACAAACAGCCCATAATTAGATACTACTATATGATCAATTTGACTGCTCCTTGAAAAATCCTTAACTAGAACATCATTTATTACCTTATAGCAATTTCGGTTTAGCAGCTTTAATATTAAAGAAACATTTGCTTCTCCTAAGATACCTTTAAGCTTTGGCTTTAATAGCTTATACAATATAGCCAACAAAGCTATTAGGGCAATTAATAAACTTTTAAAAGCATCTTCATTCATCTTTTAAGGATAAAAATTCTACTATTACTTTATTTAAAAGAATGTTTAAAATACTCTAATTCTCTTCATTCAAAACAACATAGCATAGACCTTCTAAGTCAAAAAACATCTACTCCTACTCTTTAGAATAGGCCTTAACCTGCTCCTCCAAATTTGCAATGATCTTGTCTTTGAGCTGGACAATGATTTCCTTTTCTTTCAGTTGCCCTTCCAGTGCGGCGATGACCTGCTTTAATGAGGCTATCACCTCCTTATGCTGTTCGATGATTTTGGACTGGTACTCCACTATGGGTTCATCAAATTGATTGGAAGGCTGATGCTCACTATCCCCTGGTTTTTGAGTTGGCAGCATCATACTTCCATCCCCCGTCAGCAGCCAAGCAGGATTGACTTCCGGAAAATGCTCCATAAACAAGGCGATCCACTTGGTATGTACATCCTTGTCCCTTCCTATGGCCTTGGATAAAGTACCATTGGCCGCCCCGATCTCTAGTTCGATCTTCCGGATACTCCTATTGGTATATTTAGCGAATTCCCCTATTCTATCTATTATTACCGACATAATATAGATTTATTGTTTAAAAAAGTTGATTATTTAGATAAAACACTATATATTTAGATTATTGTTCTTGAAATATAATCAATCGGACAATAACTATCTACATTTTTGAGCGCTTATGGTCCTGTACTCACTTCATCGTACAGGGATAGAAACAGTTTTGAATTTTCGAAGTAGGGGCAATCCTCTTCGAAATATGACTTTATCCATTTATTGTTTTTAACATCATGTTGACATTCGGAGAAAAGGGGCGCTACCCCTATAGCGTCATTGCGGATTTTTGTGATTATATGGGCTTACAGGGGTATCGCATCCATTTGGATGATTGGTTTCATGCTGCTTTTGGCTATAAACCTGAAGCGGTCCGGTCCTATCCCTACGCCATCACACATGCCTATGGCTATTGGAACCAATTACTGGGACATCTATTTAGCCTGAAGGCAGAAAAGTGTTATCCACACCGCATCAAAACCTATCAAGAAAAAGCCATCATCCGCATGGTAGAGGGTATTAGGAAGTTTTGGCAGCCTGATGATTATCCTTCCCACTATTGCCATACGCCTGGACATCTGACCTTTCGGGAATTGCATCAGCCTTATGTGGTACTATGGGAAATTCTAAATTGGAAATGCCAGACCGACTGGGAGCGCATGCTTTATAGATGGCAAATCAATGCACTTTGTGGCGGGGAAAGGATCTACGAAATGGAGGAGGATGACTTGGAGGGATACCGTTGTCTTCATAAGCTGTTGGACATCTGTTTTTTGATCTATACGGTAGAACTGGACACCAAGGAAGTGACCGGTCCTGTATTGCTGGATGACTAATCTTGACTTGGCAAATATTTTAAGATGATACATTATGAATGAATATCAATCAACCGCTACCGCAAAAGGACATCTCCATAAAGTGATCCAAGCGCTATTTGACAGGGCCTCTGTCCAATATTATCTGCTAGGAATCGACCGACTTTATTATTCGGGAATGTATGAAGTTCATCCAGAAATAGAAAAGCACCCCCTGTATGCTTTTTCTATGAGGGAATACCTTCTTGAATTAATCAATGAACTGGATGCTGTTTTTCAAAACTGTCCCTTACCTTTTTCAGATTATCCTTACCGGCCCAGGATACTGAAAAAGATCATCAAGTATGAAAAGCGGCGCTTTTCCAGGATCCTTTCAGGAAGAAGGTCTTCCGGGCATTGTGCTCCCTGGGAATATCTTCCAAAACACTTGTCGAACAAAGAGCTCAGAAAGCCCCATGTATGCATAAGGCTTAGCCTGATCAAGATCAAGGGATTAGATTATGAACTGCTCTTAAAGGAAATGCAGGACAATGCTTTTTCGGGACACTATGAAAGGGAATCCGAATACTATCCCGACCAGATCATATTGTACTTGTCCTTAAAGAAAATGCTGGAAGCTTGCTACCTGATCTACGCCGGGGAAATGGAATTTGGTAATGCTTTATCAGAAAAGTAACAGACTATTTAGCACCTGTTGTACTAGGTCTATATTTTGATAAAACCTAAAAAAACTAACAATTGAAAGTGTTTTTGATCAATTAAAACTGTTTTCTAAGCTTAACTCTTCATTTCTTTTCCTTAGATGAAAAGAAACGAAGCAAAGAAAAATCAAGACACAGCTAAAGCTTCTTCCCACAAGGCCTACGCCGGCCCGCAGCTGTGTCAACCTCCCCGCAATAAAACATCTTTCGAGATAAGACTATTCGACTAACTAGCATAAGGGGGGGGTATTTAGTAGAGAAAACTATATCTGAAAAAACATAAAACAATTAGAAAATATGATAGCATTTAAAATATTAGAAATGATACTGCGAAGTAAGGACGTCCATTGGTGTGACCGATTTAAGAAAAAAGTGTAGGCCGTAAAAAAATGAATTAGCTCGCGTTGTGGAACAGCGAGATCCATTCATTTTTAGGCTGAAACTGTTTTCTTAAATTAAATTGGGTACGCCTCCGTCCGCTAATAATAGAATAGTTTACCCAATTTAAAGGTCACACCAGAGGACTAGATTTTTGGTTCTTTTCATCAATGGAAAAGAACAGATTACACATCAAATAAAATCAACTTACAATAGCCACCAGCCCAAGGGCAACCTATCAAATCAACATCTAAACCTTTAAGCCAAATGAAAAAACATAAAACAACAAGCACAGAATTCTTCTCCCAATTTGACCAAAGAGAAATCCATGAGCGCCTATGGGAAATGCATAAAGGATGGCTCATGTATGCTGAAGAAGTGAAAGGCGGAGCAGAATTATTGGATGGCGTATTCTTTTATGAACAGCTTAGCGGACTGCTTGAGTCACTTCCCATAACCAACAGCCTAAAGCCTACCGAGACATTAGCAGAAAAAGATCATATCAATGGGGAGACTTATTTTAAAGAATTGGTCCGTGCTTTGGAAATCTTGGCACGACCCGAAATGATCTTTTTGATCCAACAGCCCTCCTTACTTGAAGATAAGCCCACTAAATTGAAAGAAGTCTATGTGGTACTGTCAAGCAATGATTACCGCTCTTTTGAAGAGATCAAGCCATTAATGCACTTTTTGGCTTTAGGAAAGCAAGAAGTAAACATTCACCTGACGACCAAGCGGGCCTTATGGAAGGAGCAGGAGGCCGGAGACCTTTTCTTCCTACTTCACTTTCAAGACTTTCACCTCATCTACCAAAAAGAAGGGGCCACTCCTTTTCCTGAAGTGGATGTACTGCAATTAGCTGAGGCTAAAAAACGGGCCAAAAAAGTATTCCATAGTCATTGGAAAAAGGCCAAAGAGTTTATGGGTTTTGCTATACAGGCCGAAGCGAAGAAAGCCGAAGCATTGAGTTTGTATTTTTTACACCAAGCAGGGGAGCTACTCTTAAGGGGAGTAATACTGGCCTGGCAGAATAGGGAAAGGAAATGTCATGAGATCAGGCTTTTATTGAAGGATTGTCAAAAATTCATTCCAGAGCTATCCAGCATTTTTCCTCAAGACAATGATCAAGAAAAGGCCTTGATCAAACTATTGGATGACGCTTACTGCAAATCCCGCTACAATCCGAATTTCTGTCCTTCCGAGGAACAAATATTGGCAATTAACAAGAGGATTTCCAGCATCTTTGACCTTTGCGAGCAAGGAATGCAAAGAGCTTTGGAATTGGACTGAGATATTTGATACAAGTAGGATATCAGTCCTAATTTGTAAGGAGGACTTTTTTAAATCATAGCGTTTTGAACGCCATAATTTATTCTTATGCCGCAATGCAAATGCTATGATTTAACAACCCGCGTTGCAAACGCGGGTTAGAGATAGCGGGTTAGGGGTGCGCAAGCCTTATTAACAGCCCAACTTTCTAAGAGGATGTGCCCTATTGACAATTCGCTTATTTCACTATTTTTTACGGTTTTTCGACCGATTTTTATATGGCCCTAGGGGGTATTGATTTTAAATCTTCTGCTATGGTAAAGTACAGGCATCTTGGTGGGACAGCAAACCTTTGGTGCGAGGCCTTCTTCCAATTTCATCTCAACAGCTTTCACCATGATAGCACAGGAAGGTAAAAACAGGGTGCTTCGTAATTTTATTGGTTAGAACAGGAAGCCTGCTTCTAGCATTTCCTGATCTCTTATCTGATAGGTTTCTACCATAGCTGGGGATAATCCGTGAAAATTGAATTACAAATTCTTAGTGATAGAAAGGTGTAATTGCAAATTACACCTAGTCCTCCAATATTCACCCAGTGGGGGCTTATGGCTCACGGCCACCTACTCGACTGTGTGCCGTATTTTTTAACACCCACGTGAATAGTACCATAAATTTGGAAGTCCATTATCATCTACAATCTTTATCCATCCTTCTAATTCTTCAATAATATTTTCATCTTCTGTCAGTTCGGTACCACAAGGATGTTCCTTACTAATTATTACTTTAACCTTTGTCCAAAGTCCTTGATGTTCATTTGTCGGTGAAATTTGGTTAGTGTCTCCTCTCAATGTTCTTATTATTCTTGAATCTGTGTTCGGTTTTTCTCTTAGATTTAGTCCTGGGTCATTGGCATAATAGCCTAATAGGTAATCAACATTGTCCGCAAGAAAAGACTGCCATTCAACTAATGTAAACCCAACTTTTGCAATATTGCTTTCCTTCAACCATAAGTCCTGATTCGCATAGTTAATTTTGACAAATCCGTCTCTTCTATCGGTATAGGTCAAGGCCCATATTTCATAACCGATTTCTCGAAAATGTTCTAATCCAATTTGTGTTTCTGTTTTGGTTGTATAATTGACAAAATAAATTCGATAATAAGATTGGTCTCCAACATTTTGCTCTACGTTTCTTGTTAATCGTCCAATTTCTTCTCCGTTTGGTTGATCATAAACTGTAAAGCCAATCTTGGGCGAATAAATGCAGCAGATTTCTTCGTCTTCATTATGTTCTGGTAAAATAAGTCCATTCTGAAGCTCCTGTCCATAGGTCAGATTAAATGACAAAAGATACAATATGATAAGTGGTCTAAACATTCTTTATCAGTTCGAAGTCGTTTCATATGGCACACAACGTCCCCACATAAACGCTGTGCGAACCATCCGACGCGCACTATACTTCACGATGTTTCTTTTTAAAAGAAATTTTCTTCTCTTCTACCATAGCCTTGAGCGATAGCTGTTTATGCGCTGTGTGTGCCTTGAATGGTGAATATAGGTCAAAAAGTTGACCGTTCCCCACCTAGGTATAGAATAAACCGTCTATGGTGGCTGGGTACAATTTTAAATTCCACCCGACTATGAGTAGTTGCGTTCCAATGGGCGCTATTGCTTATAGGTTTTGTTGTGTGGTGGCTTTTAGTTTCATTTTATGCAATTATCTTATTCTCAGTTTTAATTCTAATCCCTTTGAATAGTAGCCATATACCAAATACAATTTCAAATAAGGCTCCTGTACTGAACAGAATAGACTCAATCATATCAGGACGTTCAGGAGTAATTATATTCAAGAAACCAAGAATAAACATTGATGCATAGGTCACTATTCCCCAGAATGCCAATATTCTAGGAACAAACCGAGAAATATAAAATAGGTAGCAAAAAATTGTTCCACCAACTCCAATAAATATTAACACGATATTTAATGCAGTGATGCGAGAGTTAATAAATACTTCAATTAATGTTTGCAATAGCGAATCGTCAAGTGCTGGTCCTTTATTTAATAAAATCAATGGAATTAGTCCACTTAAAATAATTGAGACAGTTCCAATGATTGCTTCCCCAAACCTGAAACACAAAGCTGATAATGCAAGTTTCTTGCTTACGGGTTTAAGTAGAATATATAGTGCGATTGATAGTACCAGTACTACCAAATACATCACTGTTTCACAGGCTATTCCGATTCTAAATAGAAATTCATTCGCTAAAATACTGGCCTCCAATTCAGTAGTGCCATGTGATACAACTACTGGTTCAATAAAATTTACTTTAAAAATACCAATCAATATTACAAGGACATAGGCCAAACCAGCAATCCTTGCTACTTTTTGGTTAGAGGCTGTCGAAACTCTTGTCATCTGTTTTGTCGACTCAATTTTTATTTGCTTGCGCACAACGGCCAGCTATGATGAGTGGGGATTAGAAAGCACTAACCACTCGTATCGCACATAGCCACGCCATGTTTTAAATTTAAGACTTGTGGTGGACTTTCCAAGTGCCGCGAAAATATCCTTACCGATGAAACCCCATCCGAGGCCGTTATCGACTACAAGACAACAATCGAACAGCTCAGTATTACCCAGCAGCTCGAAGACGAGGGCAGACAGACTATCTACAAGCTCATCGACAAGATGCTCACTAACAAAAAGTTTAAAGACTTCTTCCAGAAAATGTAGCGGCATTATAAATGCAAAAACCCCAGTTCATCCGGGATTTTTGCATTTACAACTAGCGATACCTTTCAGGATATCAACCATATAACCAACTCTCTTGTAACTATTATAAATCCCAGGGCTATTAATGAATAGATAGTCACGTTTCTTTTAATCTTATATCCAGAATTAAATTTATGAATACCTACTTTATCTCTACGGATGATCCGAAAATAGAGATATACACCCAAAATGAAAATCAATAACCCTATAAAAATCATCATCATTATTTAACTTCTGGAACAACCACTGCATTTAATTTTTACTTCCAAAAAATTGAGCTGTCTACCTTGGAAGGCCATGGTGGACTTGGTAGTTCCTGCCCTTAGAAAACTTAGTTATTAGAATTAGTTTTCAATCCATTTAATTGCACCCTTGGACATTTTTATATAGTTGTGACCTACATTTCTTATCGTGTCTATTGTCCAATTAAATTCCCAATTGTTTTTGTCAATTAATTCCTTATTCGCATTAAAGAAATTTGTACCACGTTCCAACCTATTTGCTCCTTCTTTCATTGCCAAATCCGTTGTTCTAAAAGTCCCTAAATTTGGGTCATTGTCTAATTCCCCCAAAAGTATAATCAATCTTTTCTTGTAAGATTTTTGCAAATCTGTTTCTGTATTTTTGATACCATACGGAAATTCAAGGTGCTCGTTTGGCAAACTATATAATCCAGCATTTGCAGCGATAGCTGTTCCAATTCTCGATTCTGGCATCAACATTATCATTCTATGTACAAATTGCCCACCAGCGGAATGACCAAAAATATCGTACTGCTCATTCGTAATATTATTAACAGATTTAATGTGGTCAAATATGTTTTCAACGACCGTATATGCCCATTCGCTTTTCGGGTTTTTAGTGCCAAAAAAGGTAAATAGATTCCCCTCTTGATAGTCGTTCGTGGTATATTTTGAAAACTTATTCTCGAATTCAGGTGCTATTATCAGTAGGTTATTCTTATTGGCTAATTCAACCCAAGCGTTTAGATAGTCTTCTGCATTACGTCCTCCACCGTGCATGACGAAAACTATTTTGTCTTTGTCATTCCAAGTTTTGGGTTTATAAGTCCATACCTTAATCGATTTTCTCTCGCTATCTTTATAAGCGAAGATAACAAATGAGTCTATTCCTTCATTAATTTTACTGGTTGCGGTGATTTCAGGCCCTTTGGGAAGTACATATAGGTAGATATAAGCCGAAACTGAAAGAAGTAAAAATAAAGAGAAAGTATATAAAATTACCCTCTTAAACATTCTAAAAGTCTTGTTCATTTTTTGCATTTTATTTTTCACATTACCCCTAATATAGGGGGCAAACGCATTCAACTTATAACTATTCCCCACCTAGGGATAGAATAAACCGTCTATGGTGACTGGGTACAATTTGCAATTACACCCTAATATCCTAACCAATTTACAATTGCAAAAAAAGCAAAATTCACCAATAATCTACCTCAATTACCTCTCTCTATTTTTTTAATGCTTGCCAACGGTAAATTGTATGAGTAGTGGCAGATTGCGTGGTATTTCCCTGTCAAACAGCTACGCAATTTGTACGTGCTACAAACCTTGATATTTACCACAGCGCCTGCCATTACTTATACAAAATGTTGGCAACAGGTGTATATTCGTAAATACTTTTTATTCTAAATACTTCGCCACAACCTTGTTTATTTTCCCGTTAAAAGTAAATGGAGCACTGTCAAAATAGGCATCAGACACCGGCGATCCTAAGTCCTGGCCGATATCAAAGCCATCGTTATAGGAAATAGTTGATGCAATAGAACGAGGTACTTTTCCTTTTGCTACCTCTTTCCCGTTTACTTTTATAGTGATATTCAAAGCTGAGGCCGGCCCGTTTTCCAGCTCCGACAAAAGTTGAATATTTACTTTACCCTCAGGAAGTTTTTCACTGGCAACAATCCTGGTGCGATCCATCAGAAAAAAACAATATTCATAGTTCAGATATCCATCTTTTATAAAAAAGCTTACTCCACCTGGATAACCACCCACAGCACACAATACACCATTCGCGTTTTTGGGAACCGTAACATCAAAATCCATTTGGTTTGATGTGCTTCCAAATCGAGGCGAAGCAGCTTCGGGAATTCGTTTTATTGGCCCGGCGAAGTTCCATTCTGTCATTGGGCTAGCCGGAGCATCTTCGGGGTGCAAGGCTGCTGTTGACCAAAAAGTCCCGCCGATAGGCAATACATTGTTTCTGGCCGCCTCCACCAGGAAGGTACTCTTCATCTCATCAAGTTTATCCGGATTGCTTTTTGCCAGGTCATTGGCTTGCGACCAGTCTTCTTCTAAATTGTACAATTCCCAGGGTTCTTTCATTGGATCCCAATTATCGAAGTCTGGAAGACCTTGTACCCAGGGAGTTCGAACTCCAAATGCACAGGCAAACCAACCATCTTTATAGATACCCCGACTTGTGTGGATTTCAAAATACTGGGCACCCTTTCTACCTTCGGCAGTTGGGTTGTCAAATGTATATTTCATACTGGTCCCGTCAAGCTCCATTTGTTCTGCACCATTTACAACTCTCGGAGGGGTAATATTGAGTATATCATATATTGTTGGAACGATATCATTGACATGGTGAAACTGAGACCGTGGTACGTTATCAGGTTTAATTACCTTAGGCCATCGAACAGCCATAGGTTGACGGGTACCACCAAAGTAAGCTGCTACAAGCTTGGTTCCTTTGTAAGGAGAACTACCTCCCCATGCCCATCCGGCATGCATCATATTTTCCACTTTACTTCCTCCCAATTCATCCAAACCACCAATCTTATTGAGTGCTTCAATTTGCTGTTTTGTAGTTGTTTTTACACCATTTTGTGCCAGCAACTCTGCAAGGGTACCTTGTTGCCCTTCCGACGAGGCGCCATTGTCTCCCCATATATAGAAAACCAGGGTATTGTCCTCATAGCCTAAATTGTCAAGCTCATCGATTACTTTACCAACTTGTGCATCCACATGCTCTGCATACCCTGCATATACTTCCATCAAACGCAGCTGGAATGCTCTTTCATCCTCAGGAATGTCATCCCATGCTTGCATTGTCGACGGACGTGGTGTAAGTTTTGCGTTTTCTGGTATCCATCCTAGTTTTTTTGCCTTTTCATAAACGCGCTTTCTATACGCGTCCCAGCCATCATCAAATTTCCCTTTGTACTTATCAGCCCATTCTTTTGTTACGTGGTGGGGACCGTGTACCGCACCACTCGACCAGTACATTAAAAAAGGCTTGTCGGGCTCTATTGCTTTGTGTTGACGCATCCAGTTGATAGCCTGGTCTGCCAAATCTTCACTTAGGTGATATCCTTTTTTGTGAAAGTGTTCCTCGGGAACCAATGTTGTGTTCTCAAATAAGGTTGGTTCGTATTGCGAGGCATCGCCAGCCATAAAACCGTAGAAATATTCAAAGCCATAACCTGTAGGCCAGTGGTCGAAAGGGCCGGCAGCACTTGACTCTTCAGGTGCAGTGTTGTGCCACTTCCCAAAAGCGGAGGTGGAATAGCCATAATTTTTTAGTACTTCTGCAACGGTTGCTGCACTTTTGGGAATCACTCCGGTATAACCATCCCAGTCGTTTGCGTATTCCGGAATCTGACCATTTCCTACTTTGTGGTGATTTCTCCCGGTTAGTAACGAAGCCCGGGTAGGCGAGCACATAGCTGTTGAGTGAAATCGGTTGTAAGAAATACCTTCTTTGGAAATTTTACTTAAAGTAGGCGTGTTAAATTCACCACCATAAGTACCGGCTTGTCCGGGACCAACATCGTCGATCAATATGATGACAATGTTGGGAGCGTCCTCGGGTAGGTGATTAACCGTTTGTCTTTTTTGATGAGTAGACTCGGATAACGTTATTCCGGCCTTTGAAGCTGAAGGCGTTGGTGGAAATGGTAATATTTCCTGCCCATACATTTTGTTGGCAAAAGCAATAGACATAACTACTACCAGAATAAAATAAGGAAGGTTCTTGGTTTTCATATTTTATGGATTATAAGGCTAATTCCCATGTAAAATGGTGATTTTCCGACACTTTATAATCAATACATTACATATTATGTTCGGATTTCACTTGTTGCCAACGGTTTGGCTATGCGCAGTGCGGGATTGAAAAGCCGAAACTTTAAATCTAGCACAAACAGTAGCCAAAGCTGCGTTTTGTGTTTTTAAATTTATTCAACAAAAACGTCAAAGCGGAGCTTTGGCGGATTAGAAGCACCGACCTTTGGGTTATTCCTTCAGCCCGCATTGCGTATAGGTTTTGTTGTGCACAGGCTTTTTTATTTTTAATCACCAAAATTTCCACCAAGGTTTTTTATTATCGTATCTGTGGTAACTTCCACCTATCAAAGTTTTTGAATTAAGGTCATATGAAAATTCAACCCATTCATCTGCATCATACATTGGGTCATAAGAAAGCCCCTTAACAATGCTTTCTTCAATTTGAATTTCTTTAAGACCATCCCAAGAAATTCTTTCAGAATCCCAATGAGTTCCATTTTGGTTAATAATTGTCAAGTCTGTTTGATCTTGCAGTACAAGATCTCCATTACTGACCTTAAAAACATTTGAATAACCAACTCCAAAAACATCTACTGGCTTTTCGTTATTTGGATTCATCAAATAGCAAGTCCCGTTGGCAATAATCAGCAAGTCATTTGACTCTTCAAGTTCAATAACTTCTTTAAGTTCTGTCCAACCTGATTGAAAGTTCGCTACCCAATCGGTACCGTCATTTCTAAAAAAACGAACTACTACACCTTCAGAGTAAAAAGGCTCGCCACTTTCACTCACTGGTACATACATAGGTCCGTAGGTCGGTAGTGAATCAAGAATTCCGTATCGTTTTTCTGTAGTCATTTAATTCCTTGGTCCCGTTCTTTTTAGCTGATGCCTAACTTCTATACCATTGGTGCATTTTATTTAAAGTCAACAAAGGGTGATATAATCTTCCTTATGCCATTATCAGTCACATGGATATAAATCTCAGTAATCCTACTGCTATTATGACCTAATATCTCCTGAATATAACGCCAGTCGGGAACATTTTCCAAAAGGTGAGTGGCAAAAGAATACCTGAGCCAATGTAAGGTAACCGGCTTTTTTTATGCCCGATTTACCTAAGACTGATTTCAGGACTTTCTGTAAACTCCCTGCACTATACCTTGTGTTCGCTTTCTCTCCACCAATTAGGTGTAGAAAAAACCGTTATATCCAACTGGGTGTAATTAGCAATTACACCCTAATATCCTAACTAATTTATAATTGCAAAAAACCAAAAAAACAGCCCGTAAACCTGTCCAAAGGCCTATAATCCTTACAAAGGAAAACCTAAACACTGCCAAAAAGAAAGCAAACAAGTTCAAAAAGCACCGTGTTTTTTGATCCCGAACCTCCAAAAACACAAAAGGGAAAAAGCTTTCCCCATAATTACCCCTTTCCCAGCACCACTCGTTCAACACTGCATTCAGATTCACCTGCCAAGCATAGGTCTGACTCTCCTTAAAGGTTTACCCTCTTTGGAAGGCTTGGCTGTTCCGGCCGTCAGAATGCTTAGTTATTGGTAACAGTTTTTTATTTAGTAACCATTTCACGTTGTTTATTTACTTTAGCTATCATTTTAATTGCGTTTTTATTTTGTGGGTCAAGGACTAATGACTTGGCATAACTAACAATAGCATCATCCCATTCTTTACTTACAAAGTAGGCTTCTCCTAGACTGTCATATAAATTTGCATTGTTCGGCATAAGAGTTAAGCCATATTTAAAAACCTTAATCGCTCCTTCGGGGTTTTTGATCTGGTTAAGCCATTCATATCCTAAATCATTGATTATATTATTAAAACCTTGGTTCAAAAACTCTTGTTCGGTTATTTCATTGTTACCTATCAATTCTTCTAAGAGTAATGTCGGATGTTCAGGATTATTATATTTTTTGTAGTGTATGTAACCTTTGGAATTTTCAGGGAATAGTTCGGCAATCATTTTACGGTGATTCCCTTTTTGTAATTCAGAAATTAAATCCAATTCGATATAATCGGAATAATCATGAAACAGATGAACTCTGATTTTCAAAGTATTTAAATCATAAATTGTGGTGTATTGTGTTGGTGCGATTCTACCATTCTGCGCAAAGTTTTCCATGGCCTTACCGCAATAGTCCAATGAACCGGCTTTTTCGGTTGTTTCAATGAAATTTCGCCCTTTCTGGAAATATGGTAACATTACATCTTCCAAAGAATTTATTTGCGAATAATAGAAATTAGAAAAGGTTTTCTCATCTTCATCTCCCAAAAACATTTTATCGCCTTCTATTATTAAATAAGTTCCAGATTTGTCAACAAAAACAAGCTGTCCATTTTCCAATATAGTTAAGTTAATCGTATTTAAATACGATTGTACTTCTTCTACAGTACTCATGGTTTGCATTACTTTTTTAATAGCATCACCAATTGGTATTTCCAGTTTTCCCTCTACATTTTTAACTTCTAAATAAGGTTCATAAAATCCGTCAAACATCAGACCTGCTTCATTAATTGCTCCTTGGGCAAAATTGTCCAAGAAGCCCATATACATTATACCATAAGACTTTCCTTTACCTACTTCGAACCAAAATTGACCATTTGGACTAGTCCAATCTTCATTGTTTCCCACTATGGTTCTTCCGTTTTGGGTTAATTTGTACATACTACAAGCAGTTCCTGTTTTAGGAAATAATAGAATTGTGGAAAAACAAATAGTCAGTAAATATTTCATCATTTTAACTTTTCTAATTTGATGATTGAAAGTAGCATTTGTTACGTTCGTCATATTGTTGCCAATGGTTGGGCTATGAACAGTGTCCCGAAGGGCATTGCGCATAGGTGTTTTTGAACAAGTCAAGCTAAAGCAGGAAGCCGGCAAGATTGTCCGGATCTTCCTAAATTAGCCATATCGTAAATTTTAAACATTTTAAGCTATGAAAAAAAAGCCAGACCATTATTGAAAGGGCCATTGAAAATGTGCCCGGATTTGCCCTGCAGTTCAAAAGGTTAAGAAGATCAGTGGCTATCTCGGGCAAGAGCTAAAGTACGCTCACCAATTATTCCCGTTGTCTCGCCCATATGGGGCTTCTCCTCAACTTTGACCTGCTGGCCCTGGATGACGAGGCGATACAGGATTACCTCCATTACCTGAAGAGCAGGCGCCCCCCACCTAGATGTAGAATAAACCGTCTATGGTGTGACTGGGTGTAATTTGCAATTACACCCTAATATCCTAGCCAACTTACAATTACAAAAAAACCAAAAAACAACCCGTAAAGCTGTCCAAAGGACTATAAGCCATACAAAGAAAAACCTAAACACTGCCAAAAAGAAAGCAAACAAGTTCCAAAAGCACCGTGCTTTTTGACCCCAAACGGCCAAAACACAAAAGGAAAAACTTTCCCCATAATTATCCCTTTCCCAGCACCACTCGTTCAACACTGCATTCAGATTCACCTGCCAAGCATAGGTCTGACTCTCCTTAAAGGCTTACCCTCTTTGGAAGGCTTGGCTGTTCCAGCCACCCGAATGCTTAGTTATTGTGGGTTGTTATTTTTTAATATTATACCATCCCTTCCACTAACATAAATCGAATTTTCAGTCTTCTCTATGTAATATAATTCAATGTTACCTTGATAGTCCATATTCCAAGTGCTTCCTCCATTCGTTGTCTTAAAAATTTTATCACCACTTGTTAAATATCCAATCTGTTCATCTATAAAAGCCAAATTATAGATTGAACCATTAAAATCTTTTACTAAACTCCAACTTGAAGCACCATCTAAAGTTTTATAGATTTTATTTTCAAAAGTCGAAATGAATCCAATATCACTATTTATAAAGTCAATTGTATTAATTTGCCAATTTTGAATTTCCATTGGTAAGTTTATTTCTGCCCAAGTTTCTCCTTGGTTTTCAGATTTATGCAATTCTCCAAAACTATTACCGTCATAAGTTATTCCTCCTGCCACATACAATGTATTATCGGAATACTCAATAAAATCCGAGTAAGTAGATTGAGAGTATTTTTCTACCCAACTTTGTCCCCCATCGTAAGTTTTGTATATACGCCCTGCTTTTAGAACTATGCCTGTTGAAGAATCGAAAAAATGAATACTTTTTATAGATGATGCATAGTCAATTTCCCCTTGACCATATTCATTAAAATTTAGACCTCCATCTGAGGTCTTAAAAAATCTATTACGTCCTACAAAAATTTCGTTTTTGTTTAGTTCAAAACAAGAAACTAAGTTTTCATTAGATACAATTTGTTTTTCAATCCAACTTTCTCCACCATCATTTGTTATTATACAACTTCCAATTGAAATAAGAGCTAAACCATTATTATTGTCTGAGAAATCGATATCAAAAATAGTTTGAGAAGTGTTGGTATTTAAGACCTCCCAATTTGACAACTGCAAATCATTATTCTTGCTACAAGAAACAAATACTATTGACAGTAAAAACAGAAAGGAATTTCTCATTATTCATTCTTTTAATAACCCACAACGGTTTGCATATGGCTTGTGGCGGTTTCGAAGCACTTTCCAGTCCACCCGAAACTAACTTAGCTACAGAGCGAAAACCTTGCTGGAAGCCGTTCACCCGCCATAAGCTATATGCGTTGTTAGCGCTTAGGCTTTTTTATTTTTTCTGTTCAATACTTGTCTAAAATAACGATTCAGAAGTCCTGGACCTTGAAATCTGTCTAAAACCACTGGACTCGCTTCCAATTCAGCTTGTCTATATTCTTCTTTGTCAGAGTCGAAGCTGCCGAGGTAAACCATTTTATAAATTTTATCGTCAGGCTGTTCTTGATTAGCTTGTCGTAAAAATTCTTTCCCTTCTCTCTCTAGGTCTTCATAGTCACCATACTCGTAAGGGAAAATAGATACTGTCCAACCTGCGATAAATTTGAATTCGGTATAGTTCTGAAATCTTTTTTTTCCATCCTCATACATCTCTTGTAGTCTTTGTCTGAGGTTTATTCGGTCATGAAATTCTGAAGGAGCGTCTTCGATTGCCGTCCACAGGAAAAAGTAGAAGTGTTTCCAAATTTCAAAGTCTGACGGGTTGGTTTGATAGAGTCGATTGTAAGATTCGAAAGCTTTGTCTAAATCTCCGCTGTCTTCTATTTCCAATATGTCCTTTAGAGTTTCCAATGTCGTTTTTTCAGCTTAGCGCTAACGAGTAAATAAACGCATTGCGTTTATATCTGATATATTTACCCCATTTTCAAGCATTTACATTCACTTATAAACGTTTGAAAATTGATTAATCCCAAACATAACCAATCCCCCAAAACCAAAAAATACCCCAGATGGGGTATTTTTAGTTATAATTGGCGAAATTTTAGACTTTTAGTGTGGATGGACTTTCAATTAGGGAGTAGAAAGGAGGGGACAGGGGGTTTGTCCGCCGGTTTTCCGTGCATATTCTGCCTAAAGGGCTGGTTCGGATCCGGCACTTCGGGATATTGGGAAGCTCGGCCAAACAGACTGCCATTCCGCTTATTCATTAGATACTTGGAATACCGATTCGGGAAAAGGAGTCCCGGATTCTGGAAACCTATAACCCAAGGTATTACACCTGCTGCCAGAAGGAAAGCATGGTAAGCATCCAGCGCATACCTAAAAGAGGGCCGCCGAAAGCCGTCTTTTCTGCTGTCAAAAAACAATTTTAATTCCTGATATTGCCCGGGCTGGGAAACATATGTCCATGCAATAAAAAAGCACTTCCAAAAGGCATTGGAAAGGCTAAAAACAACAAAACTCTTTTTGAATCGATACCGGATCTACTGGTAGGTATTACTTTTTAATCTAATTGGACACCTTGTTTCCCTCAAAAAATCCTGACTCAATCCCCATAGGAACCTCTCCGGTTCCGTGCAACACCGGTTTCATCGTTCGTGCTACGCACGCTACGAAAATCTAGTTGTTGTAAGCCGTTTTTATTTTATCATTTTTAATTCTTTTCCATCATAAATCCCGATTCCATTATTTGAAGTCAGGAAAACAAGTCTATGGTCATCTGTGAAGTCTAATCTTTTTACGGACATTGAAACTCCAATCGCCAAAGGTTCTCTATCCCAAAGTAACTCTGGTTTAAAAATCAATTCAGGGTTTTCTATTCTTCCTTCGTTCGGAATTGTGGCACGATAAAATCCGTCTGTTGTGGCAAAATAGATTTTGTTGTCAAAAGGATTATATGTGCCTGGTCCAACAAAAACTCCACCACCGAATGGATTAGTTTCTGCAGTGTCTCTGAAATCTTCGCTGTCATAAATTTTGGTAGCGGTATTGTTTTTAATTTTAAAAATGTCGCCACTATTCATAAAATGTTGAAGACCAGAAGTGATATAAACGTTTTGGTCTTTATCTTCAAATACCGACTTTGGAAAGAGTAAGCCAAAGTTTAGACTGTCAATGTCCGCACTTAGTTCTGTCCTATTTTGAGTATCGAAAATTTGTATTGAACCACCAAACTCTCCAAAGCTCTTAGTCATCCAAATTCTGTCTTGACTGTCTATGAATGTATATTGTGGCATGTCAAAGTATTGGTTTGTCCGTTTCCTAAAGAAGAATAAGAATCGCTTTGACACAATCATACCATTTGGCTGGTGTTTGAAATCTATCCAATTTTTATCTATTATCGGGTCATAGACAGCATAAGGAACTATTAGAAAGATTTCATCTGCAGAGTTGAAAAAGATATCAGTTACACTGTAGTCCTTTTTTAGTTCAAGGTGTAGGTCAATTGAATAGTCGTTTTTGTTAATCGTGAAAATTTTGCCTTTTGCTGTTCCTAGGTAGATTTTATTCGAGTTGTCTTTGGCAATGGAGGTGTACTTTACAGTCGTGTCACTCGTAAAGGTTCTAGTTAAGTTCTTTAAATCCCAAGCAACAAGTTGTCCGCTTGAATTCAATGCATAAATATTTTCTGTACCCACAAGCATTTTGGTAAAGCTCAGATTTACCTTTTTCAAGCTGTCAGTTTGAGCAGAACTGTCAAGTGAAATGGATAAGAATAAGAATATTGGAATTATGTGTCTCACGTTTTTTTAAATGGCTTACAACGGTTTGGCGCATCGTGTTTTTTTATTATCTAATCATCGCACTTGTTTTAAACAGTTTTTGTCCCCTATCTTTCAAGATGCTTTTATATTTCTCATTAAAAAAGTCCTTTAGGAAATCCCAATCACTTGCATTTACACTTCCATTTCCATTCTTGTCAAGATTGTCAATGATGTCAAGATGACCAATATATTCTATGTTATCCCTAAATTTCATAAAGTCCTTTCGCCAAATATTCAGTCCATAAGAGCCTAGAAAATAAGGTTTAATTTCAGGATGAATTGTCCACATTTTTTTCAATTCAGGTTCAGAATATTTGAAGTAATCGTCTTTTCGGTTTCCGATTCCATAGAAAAAGCTTTCCTGAATGTTGGTCAGTTTTGGCAATTCTTCTTGGTCAATTGATAAGGCGGCAAAGGTGAAATTCTGAGGACTTTTTTCTTTATATGCACTTGTACAAATTAGAGCCTTGTATCTCTGGTCATCGGCCCTAAAAGCAATTACATCTCCCTTATTTATGTCTTTTATTTTGTTCATTTCATTCACATGTGCGCCAACGTTCCGGCTAAGATGTCGTGCAACGGTTAGGTTGGTTGGGCATGCATTTTAGCCATTGTTGAACGAATCCAGCTAAAGCAGGAAGCCGGCAAGATTGTCCGGATCTTCCTAAATTAGCCATATCGTAAATTTTAAACATTTTAAGCTATGAAAAAAAAGCCAGACCATAATTGAAAGGGCCATTGAAAATATGCCCGGATTTGCCCTGCAGTTCAAAAGGTTAAGAAGATCAGTGGCTATCTCGGGCAAGAGCTAAAGTACCCTGACCAATTATTCCCGTTGTCTCGCCCATTTGGGGCTTCTCCTCAACTTTGACCTGCTGGCCCTCGATGATGAGGCCATACAGGATTACTTCCATTACCTCAAGAGCAGGCGCCCCCCACCTAGGTGTAGAATAAACCGTCTATGGGACTGGGTGTAATTTGCAATTACACCCTAATATCCTAGCCAATTTACAATTGCAAAAAAACCAAAATTCACCAATAATCTACCTCTATTAATCCTAAAACCTTATCCCACCTTTGCCTGCCACTATTTATTCTTTTCCCCTAATTTTTCAACTTTTTGCAGCCACTTTTCCCTATACGCTTCCTTCGATAGCCTTATCGGGCCAATAGTCGTTATTCGTACTTTTCTTATACCAATAAAATGTAATGTCCCCTTTTTTATCGCATGATGACTTGGACTTTTATAAATCCACCTATAGTACCATGCAGGTTGGTCCAAGGTACAAATAATCCGCGCTGTTTTTCCTTTTAAGCACTTATCGCTAAATAAGGAGTTTTCTCTTTTCTTAAAGGCAAAGCCAGGAAGTAAAACCCGGTCCAAGAAACCTTTCATGATTGCGGGAACTGAACTCCACCAAACTGGATAAACCCAAACTAGGTGTTCTGCCCATTTCAATTTTTCTTGGGCATCCAATAAATCCGGTTCGAGTTCTGTCCGTTTCCGGTAGCCGTACTGAAGGTTTGGGTTGAAATTTAACTCCCTGATATTAATTTCCTTTATTTCAGCATTCGACTTTACCAGTCCCTTCTTATAAGCTGCTGCAAGTGCAAAGCTGAAACTTTCTTTATCCGGGTGTCCGTTTATAATCAGTGTCTTTTTCATTATCGATTTTCAAAAATTATAGTAGTCTTTTTATTTTCTCTTCAAACCTGGTCTCCGTTAAATTGTCCTCTTTAAAAAATGTATACAGTATAAAAGAGCTAGGCACTGTTAAAAAAAACGTGCAGATGGCAAAGGTGATGATGCCACAAAAAGCGGCTAATATAGGAGTGCCGGATTCTCCAAGAATCGAAAAAATGCTTTCTTGATACCCCTCAATATATTGATAAACGGATATTGAGTAATCATAAAAACGATATGATGTTTCGTAAATAAGCCAGGCAGGGTAAAACCATTTTCTCACAGCTTGCCACTCCCTTCCCCAAATTGGCGCTAGTTGTCGGTAATTTTCTTCCATTTTTTATCCTTTTCACAAAGGTTCTTCAAATGGAAGAGTTATCATTTGATATAGATCAAATTTGATATTTAGGATTTCTTATTCTGCTTAAGGTCTCCAATGTAATCCCTAAATATGAGGCAATATGGGTAAGAGGAATTTGATTGGTTATGTCAGGATATAAGCTTAACAGGTGCCTATATCTTTCTTCTGCTTTATTGAATTGAATGGTGTAAAGCCTTTCACAGAGTCCCAGCATAGTTTCAGTGACCACTTTACTAATAAAACGCTCAAAATCGTGGTGCTTATTCGCAAGTTCATCCACTATAGCCTTAGAAAACTCAAAAACCGTCGAATCTTTCACAAACTCAACGTAATGTGGGCTTGGTTTTTCACTAAAAAAGCTGACGACTGGGGCCATAAACTGGTTTTCAAAGGTAAACCAGTCTGAAATATCCTTTCCGTCTTTCAAGTAATATGCCCTAGCGCAGCCCTCCGCAATTAAATATGCTTTTTTGGAAAGTTGCCCTTCACGAATGACAAGTTCTCCTTGTTTATATTTCCCAATTTTTAAATGAGCAATAAGATCCTGCCGGCACTCGGTGGATAATGGAGAATAAATTTCTTCAATATTCTTGATGACTTTTTCAGCGTCCATTCTTCAAATTTGCTTTGAAAAGTGAATATACACTTTCTAGAAGACCCGGCCCAATCTGCTTATGCACTTCAATAGCACAACCAATGATTTTGTAGGTCAACTCATCTATTGTTCTCTGTGTGGTTCGCATATCTGTATTATTCTTTTTGAACCACATAGGCACATAGATCACAGCGTCTTTGATTAATATTGTGTCTATATGGTTCATTTAATTCTTGTAAACCCGAATGGCAAATTCCAATAATAGGAAAGGGCAAATGCAATCTCACCTAATCCTCTGTCAATCTTCACCCAGTGAGGGCTTGAACCACATAGGCACATAGGGCACACCGTCTATGATTGCTATTGTGTCTATATGGTTCATTTAATTCTTGTAAACCCGAATGGCAAATTCCAATAATAAGAAAGGGCAAATGCATTCTCACTTAATCCTCTGCCAATCTTCACCCAGGGAGGGAATGAACCACATAGGCACATAGGTCATAGCGCCTATGATTGCTATTGTGTCTATGTGGTTCAATTAATTCTTGTAAACCCGAATGACAAATTCCAATAATAAGAAAGGGCAAATGCATTCTCACCTAATCCTCTGCCAATCTTCACCCAGTGAGGGCTTGAACCACATAGGCACATAGATCATAGCGTCTTTGATTAATATTGTGTCTATATGGTTCATTTAATTTTTGTAAACCCGAATGGCAAATTCCAATAATAAGAAAGGGCAAATGCATTCTCACCTAATCCTCTGCCAATCTTCACCCAGTGAGGACTTGAACCACATAGGCACATAGGGCATAGCGCCTATGATTGCTATTGTGTCTATGTGGTTCAATTAATTCTTGTAAACCCGAATGGCAAATTCCAATAATAAGAAAGGGCAAATGCATTCTCACCTAATCCTCTGTCAATCTTCACCCAGGGAGGGAATGAAACACATAGGCACATAGATCACAGCGTCTATGATTGCTATTGTGCCTATATGGTTCAATTAATCTTGTAAACCCGAATGGCAAATTCCAATAATAAGAAAGGGCAAATGCATTCTCACCTAATCCTCTGCCAATCTTCACCCAGGGAGGGCTTGAACCACATAGGCACATAGATCACAGCGTCTATGATTGCTATTGTGTCTATATGGTTCAATTAATTCTTGTAAACCCGAATGGCAAATTCCAATAATAGGAAAGGGCAAATGCATTCTCACCTAATCCTCTGCCAATCTTCACCCAGGGAGGGCTTGAACCACATAGGTACATAGATCACAGCGTCTATGATTGCTATTGTGTCTATGTGGTTCAATTAATTCTTGTAAACCCGAATGGCAAATTCCAATAATAAGAACGGGAAAATGCATTCTCAACTAATCCTCTGCCAATCTTCACCCAGTGAGGGAATGAACCACATAGGCACATAGGTCATAGCGTCTTTGATTAATATTTTGTTTATGCAATTCATTATTTTATTCTTTCGGAAGGCTTGCATAGATATCATTGACCATTGTCTTTTGACCGTATTTAAAAATATTGGTACAGTTGAAGTTGATAATAATTCCTTTTGGCTTTTCCACCATTTTCATATAAGTGAGCAACACGGCCTCGTGGATGGGCAAAATTCCATCCATGGCCTTCAATTCAACAATTATCAAATTATCTACAAGTACATCATACCGTAAATCTGCCTCAAGAGACACTCCTTTATATTCTAAAGGAATGCGTTGCTGGGTACTGGTCTTCAAACCTTGAATTTGAAGTTCTCTAACAAAACATTTTTCATATACGCTTTCTAGAAGGCCCGGGCCGATCTGCTTATGCACTTCAATAGCACAACCAATGATTTTGTAGGTCAACTCATCTATCGCTTTCTGTGTGGTTCGCATATCTGTATTATTCTTTTTGAACCACATAGGCACATAGGTCACACCGTCTATGATTGCTATTGTGTCTATGTGGTTCAATTAATTCTAAAAATCCCCATTTTTGAAGGAATACCCTTAAACCATTCCCAAATATTGGCTATCAGAAAATTCCCTGGTCTTGTACCTGCGACTATAGTGATGAAAACTGATATAGGCATGCAACTTTCCCTCATGTTCCTTGCCCCTCAAGACCTTAACTTCCTGCTGCCCTGCAGACCGGAAATCCCCTTCCAGGACATATTCCACCCTTTGGTCTTCAGCATTGTAGAGGACAAGCATTGCCTGATCAAAATGTCCGGCGCTGCCCTCCCCGATATTGTTTTCCCAGGAAAAGCTTACCTGCTCATCATCCACCCAACTCACTTGGGCATTTCTTGCTCCCGTCAGCGAGCCCATACTTAACTTTACTTGAGCAGGGATCAGCTGAAGTGGATCTACCCCTCCACCATAGAAGGCGTTTTTCACCGTATAGCCCATGGCCACGTTCATCCCAGTGCGCATCCCTTTACGGAAAGCCTGAAAACCAAATTCAATGGGGATTTTCAAGGGCCTGAGGAAATGGGAGGCCATGCCGAATTTATTTCGATAAACTTGCTGCAAAGGAGTGGGTTCACTGATCTTGGGTTCATCAATATGCTGCCGGACATAAGTTTTTCCGTCTACCACATAAAAAACAACTCCCCCTACTTTCCCCCTGAGTTTGCTGAATATTCCATCTGCTTTTGCCATCATTAAAAAGGTTTAAAAGTAACACTTGGCTAACAATAATCCCTTATAAGTTAAGTAATTACCCTATAACAGTCAAGTATTTACTTTTACCGCTACCAGGATTAATCAAGGAACAATTCCAAATTATATATGGATTTCACAGGGATATAACCGAGCTTGATCCGAAGGTGATCCGAAGGAGATCCGGGAGTGATCCGAAGATTATTTTGTTTTTCCTTGAATGGAAGTGAAGGTAGGCTAAGGACGAAATGGGAGTTGAAAGCAAGAAAACAGAAGAAAGAGAAGAAATTATTGTAGATATTAGGGTTTAGAATAAAGAGTAAAGATCAAAGAATAAAGAATTTTTGCACCTATCATCTAATGTCTATCATTCTGGTTATGCCGACCTACCACGACGAACGACACGATTAAAATTGAGTCCGCCTATATAAGGTAAACCTAAGGCTCAATATACGCCGTCAGGCCTGCCGATAGTGAAAAGGTGACCATTAAATCCGCATTATGCATTAGCCTATCTATTACGAACTGAAACTACTTTAAAATCAGTCGCTTCGCTGCTGTTTTCGATCTCACCATAGTGATGCTATGATTCAATCTCCAAACAGCCTGATTTTCTTGTTGTGTCAGTTCTCATAACGATTCCTAATGTATAAAGCGGATTGAAGTGTTTTCGTTTCATCACTGGGTATCGGTCTTTTCCGACATTTGTGGGGAAAAGATTTCTTCCAGCGGCAAATTATTTAAGAGATTCCTCCTATCCTAGGAATGACAAAGAGCCATATTCTAAGTCATTCAGTTCCTTACTATTTAAGAAAATTTTGAACTCCCACCATGACGTTTCCTACCTAGGGTAAATACGCATGCAGCATAGTCATCTCTTATTCTGAATAGGAGATCACCTACATAAACAACCTACGTTTCGCTCAGGCAATCCAGTCTTTTGTCTGATATCTAACATCTAGCCTCTACTGTCTAAATCAGGAAATCGCTCTTAGCCACTCCTCGGTAGGCCTTACCAACTTCCTGGCATGGGTATCAAATAATCCAATGCTCATCTCTACATCAGAGCATTTATTGCCTTTGCTGTCAATAATCCATTGCTGAATGGTCCCCACTTTGGAATTATATGCTGTGGTTTTTGAAAAAATGGTGATGTGCTCCCTTAACTTTAATTCCTTGATAAAGCGGATTTTTATATCCAAGATCACTGGCCCTAAACCTGTTGTCTTGATTTCTTTCAGACCATAGCCATTCTCCGTGATAAACTGCCAGCGGGCCTCCTCATATATTTCCAGATAGGTGGCATTGTTTACATGCCCAAAAGTATCCAAGTGAAATTCCTTGATGATCATTGGATATTCAAATGTCCTGCTTTCCATTTCCTGTTTATTTTAATCTTGTATGGTCATTTTCTGCTCTTGCCTGTCCTTAGTTTTTCACAAAGTGACAAGGCTAAATAAAATTCGGCTTCATTGAAGCGCTTATAAAACTACCATTATTTTCTTGTTTAATGGCTATTGGATGCAACACAAGCTTGAACAGATACTTTCAACTTACCAATCGTGAATCCTTTTGAATTAGTCTAATTTCAATCTACTATAATTCAGGTATTTACATATAAAATTATGTAACTTAAATAGGAACCAAACTAATAAAACCATGTCTATTCGATTAGCCTCCAATTGTAGTCACTGTAATTCTTTTACCGCTGCTCATCTGTGTAAAAAGCATAAATTGAAAGTGAGTGAAGAATATGTCTGTGACCAGTTTTCTCTGATTGCCAAACTGGATGATTCTGCACAATGTACCAATTGTCTTCGCCATGGAAAAGAAGACTGCGCACATCCAAATGTTGCTGCAGAAGGAATGTTATGTTCCAGCTGGGCACCTAAGGTCTGAAAGGTGAATCTTCAGAAAACCAAGTCAAGAAAGACCAAGGCCTATATTGAAGTAATTATAAGCCTTGGTCTTATTATCAAAGCAAACCGCAACATAACATTATCCCAAAATCAAGCATATAATATCCCCTATAAGCAATAGGATGAGATGAAAGCTTACTATCTTAAGAGATAATTCACTTGTAAAAAGACACTATGACTTCTTAGTTTAAAGTCATCTGTTTTGTATAAATCTGACAGTGCGGTCTGGTAGCGATAGCCAATTCCAGCATTAAACTTTTCTGCCAGGTCATAATTCAGGGAAGCCCCCAGAAATCCTTCTAAAAAGTAACCTTCACTATATTCTTCCAGGTCATTTTTGGTTTCAATATTATTCCTAAAACCTCCTGTCAAGACTGGCCTTAATCTTCCCTCTGACAAACTGTAATCCAATGACAAGGGGATGCTCAAAAATTGTTGCTCAATGATTCTTGGACCAGTAATCTTACTTTCCGGCTTCACTGAACATACAGAACAATCAAAAGCCCCGGTAAAATCCTTATTCGAATACAATAGTCCAGTAGATAGTCCTAGCCTATCATTAAACTTATACTGTCCCGTAAATCCAAGGCTATAGTTAAACTGGTCGAAATCGACCCTATAACCTGTTGCTGTTCCTAAAGTCACTAAATAATCAGATTGGTAGGTGCCCTCAGCCAAATTCAGCTGATCCACCGAAAATGTTATCCCCATACGCCATTTGGAAATATTTTGTGCGTAAAGGCCATTTTGGATAAGGAAAAACGATAGTAAAAGAAGTTTTTTCATCATAACTAAAAATTGTTTTTCCCAAGACGTTAATTCCCTCTCACCTGCGACAGTAAATAAATGCGGATGGATTTAGCAAGTCTTATCCTGACCTCCCTTTCAATAAGGCTCATTCGCTAAATTAGGTTTATATAGAAAACTATATCATAATTGCCAAAATGCAAATGCTCTAATTAAAAGAGGCTGTCTCAAAATATGTCATTGGTACGTTAGGAGAAATCTCTAGACTTGTTTGTTACTGGAAATCAACTCTATGAGATTCTTCCTTTCGTCAGAATGACACAAAAAACTCGACTTATGAGACAGCCTCTAGAAATGAATATATAATATAAGTATGCAAAGCTACTTTCCCTGCTCAAAAAAACCTTTAGCGAACTTGGCAGCTTCTTAGCGCACTTTGCGTGGAAAAAACTTCCACCCTAAACCTTAGGCCGCTGGGCTTGTAACTTGATATCCACCAAGTCTGCCACCTTAATCGGCTTCTGGGCTTCTATGCTTTTTCTCGCAGCAATCCCAATCAAGATGGACATGGCGCCATCTCTGGTTCCTGCAGATTGCCTGTAAGGATCAGCCATATTCGGGTCCTTAAAGAGTTTGTCCTTCAGCCTTGTGTCTCCTCCACCATGGCCTCCGCCTGCATGTGGAATGGTAATGATCTCCGTATCTGCAAAGTTCTTGGTCAACCTGATTTCATCAGCGGGCTTCACCTCCCAAGGCTGACGCTCCTTGATCCAGGCCTCCAGCCTTCCTTTGGTCCCATTAAAAGCAATGCGATATCCTTCATAAGGTGAATAGGAAGTCAAAGAATAACTGACCTGGACATCATTCATGTACTTGATCTGCACAGCCATCTTATCATAGATATCAATATCCTCCCGGTAAACACAGCCATCCCTTAAATACCCATCATATTGTTCATTATCGGTATAAAGCCCCGTCAATCTTTCACTTTTGGTAATATCCCAATAAAAATCACATTGGTCCTTGTGTGGGCAGGGGCGACAATTGGTATGCCTGAATTTTCCATTTTTACCATAAAACTCCAACTTACCGTAAGCAAATACCTCCTCTGGATCGGAGTCCAACCACCAGTTAAGTAGGTCAAAGTGATGCGTAGCTTTATGGACCAATAAGGTTCCTCCCTTTTCACGATATCCATGCCATCTTCTGAAATAAGAAGCACCATGATTGGTATCCAGGTACCAGTGAAAGTCCACTGATGTTACTTTACCGATCTCTCCACTGTGCAGCAATTCATAAATTTTCTGGCGGTGTGGACTATAACGGTAATTGAAGGTTACAATCACCTTTTTGCCCGTTTTCCTTTCTGCATTTAAGATATTTTGACATTTGATTTCATCTGTGGTCATGGGTTTTTCCGTGATAACATTCGCCCCTGCCTCCAGTCCTTTGATGATAAACTCATCATGGGTACTGTCCATGGTGGTCACGATAAGTACATCGGGCTTAACCGTGGCCATCATTTCATCAAAATCCACAAAGGTCGGACATTCTGCACCTATATATTGCTTTCCATAAGCCAGCCTGCCTTCATTGATATCTGATAGACCTACAAATTCTACTTCATTGGGATACTCCTCCATCACACTTCTCCCGAACATACTGGTCCCACGTATGCCCGTCCCCACTAAAGCAATTCTTAGCTTTTTGTTTGGATCTTCCCTTAGTGCCAATGCTTCTGCAATAGGGTGGATAAAAAATGAACCGGCCGCCAGCATACTGGCTTTACTGATAAAATCCCTTCTTTTTTGGTTGGTGGTTTTTGTTGCCATTTGTTTTTGGGTTATTGTTTATTACACACTTAATATAATAAATCATGACTGATCACTACATGGAAATTGTACAAAATAAACGAATGGCCAAATTAAGTTAAGACTGGTAACAGACTGGCTTGGCTTTTGATTTAGTATATTCACAGCTCATAAAAACAACTATTGACAATAACCGCTTATGCATAGGGTTTTCTTGATTATTTTCCTGCTTATCTGCTCACTTGGACTTTCACATGCCCAAGAACTTCAATCAGATCTTATTATTGGGGAATGGAAATTGGTAAAAAATGAGGCGGTGGATCAGATCAGGGCCTCAAAGGCTTATCGATCTGCC
Source organism: Echinicola salinicaeni (assembly GCF_014280965.1). Lineage (GTDB taxonomy): Bacteria > Bacteroidota > Bacteroidia > Cytophagales > Cyclobacteriaceae > Echinicola > Echinicola salinicaeni. Next base: position 263,697 of record NZ_JACODZ010000003.1, on the reverse strand, counting down.
AGTCCTGAAAAAAGAATGGCCATGGAAGACAGGATTAAAATCCTATTGTCCAATACCTATTATAAGTTCCATGATTCAACACAACTTAATTTTACGGATTTGGAAGCGGGCGATATTGTCCAAAGACAAGCAGTATATACCATAAAAGAAAATATCCTTACGATTAAAGAAGTTGACCGTGACCGTAGCAAGGAAGCACAGGTCATTCAGCTAGATGAGAAAAACTTGATACTGGCTCCTATTATCAATGGAAAGGAACAAGAAGCAAAAATGGTTTTTGAGCGATGGAAATAACTGTCCTGAGGATTTATAAAATTAGATCAGCCTCATTTTTTAGACTGACTTCCTTGAAGATTTCCGAAAAACACCCCTTATGTACAGCACTAGGGCAAGGACTAAAATATTCCCAGCCAGCCAGACAATGTGCAATGGAATCCAAGTGTAACAAAACCTATTCACCAACAGTACCAGACAAGTCATGCTGAAATAGCTTAAAAGCAATTTGAACAGAAATTCTAATTTCAGTTTTGATAAGGCTATCACGGATAAGGACAGCAATAAAGGAGTGGAAAGGATAAATATTGTCGTATCTATTTCTTGGATATGGTAGGCCAAGATAGTGATTAGCAATAAGCTTAGTAAAAAAATCCCCAGGACAATCCTAAAACTATTTCCTTCCATTGAATTAAGATTTTTTGTAAAAAAAAAGCCATCCGCCAGAAGCGGAGGGCCTTTTTAACATCCAAAACAAACAATTAACCAATTAAATTTCCTTCATCGTCCCATTGTGCCAGTGTAGACCTGGTGTCTGGGTTCATATATAAAGGAATATATTTTTCTTCTAATTTGAATCCATGCTTGGCCATCACCTCGTCAGGCACTCCATCCCAAACATTAGGGCGGTTACCTTTATAATCCAGGTCTTTAAAGCCTTCTGGAGAGGTAAAGAAACCAGTAGAAGTAAGGTCTCTTAGGGTATTAAAAAAACTGACCCCTCTGCTCATTTCTGGCTTAGCCTTGTCAGGATAAGCGATATCATCAATAATCTCAATTCGCTGATCTTCACTTGCCTCCATGAATGGCTTGCCAAATCTGTCCTCAGCCTGCGTATCCAACCACATCAAACCACCCCTCATAGGAGTCTGGTAATATGGCATATCTTTCACTATAAATTCTATAAAATCAGGAACTCCAGCTTCTGTTGCACTTCCAGAGACATCGTCTTTGGGGATGATCACATCTACCAGATAGTTCAATTTTTTCATTTCATCTTCTCTGAAGAATACTTCTGCCTTCAATTCGGCATTACGCATCATTTCTTCCGGAGTTCTGCCCCATTTGGTTCCTTCACCGATAGTAGGTGCATGGGCAATTTCCTTAGGGGCCTCAGGACCACAACCGGTCATAAACAGACCAGAAGCCAAAGATCCAGTAAATAGCAGTTTTAAATTCTCTCTTCTATTCATCGTCCTGTCCTTTAGATATTTTTCTTTTTCAATTCACTCACAATATAGTCTGATGTTCTCCAAGCCAAGGCCAAAATGGTCCAAGTAGGATTCTTATCTGCTTGGGAAACAAAAGGACCACCATCTACCACAAATAAGTTCTTACACTCATGTGCCTGGCAGTTGCTGTTTACCACAGAAGTTTTAGGATCATCCCCCATTCTGGTGGTACCTACTTCGTGGATAATCCTACCCGGTGCATGAAGACCATATTTACTATCTGGCCCAGCCTTTTCACCAAACAATACAGCTCCCGCATTGGTCAGTACCTCCTCAAAAGTATCCTGCATATGCTTGGCCTGCTTGATTTCCTGATCAGACCAGGTATAATTAAATTTCAATACTGGAATACCGTATTTATCTACTGTATTATTGTCAATCTCACAGTAGTTTTCATAGCGAGGGATACTTTCCCCTCTACCTGACATACCTACCATGGATCCAAAGTATCTACGAATATCTTTTTTCAATCCAGCACCATAGCCACCTGCTGGGCCTGGATTACCAAACTCATCCTTGATATGCTTTCTGATGGTATCCATTCCAAAACCAAAACCATAGCTCGGCATGGACATACCGCCCCAGTATTCAATATGGTAACCTCTGGCAAAATCCAACTTACTGTTGTCTAGCCACCAAGGAGTATAAACGTGCATTCCGCCTACACCATCTTCATTGTATTTTTGTCTGTCGACCAAATCAGGAATGAAGCCCATTCTATCGGAACCGGTGGAATCATGTAGGTACCTACCGATCATACCACTGCCGTTACTTAAGCCATCAGGGTGAACCTTGGACTTAGAGTTCAACATGATTCTGGCAGATTCACAAGCTGAAGCACCTAGCACAACTACTCTAGACTTAAGCTTGTATTCCTTCATATCCACTTTGCTGATATAAGACACTCCAGTGGCCATACCTTTGTCATTGGTGGTTACCTTTCGCACCATAGCATGGGTATACAAGTCTACCTTACCTTTTTTCATGGCAGGTTTCACCAAACAGGTACCAGCAGAGAAATCCGCATAGGCCTGACAAGCTCGATTACATTGGTTACAGAAGAAACAAGCTCCTCTTTCATTATTAATCGGCTTAGTAAGAATGGAAAGTCGAGAAGGCATTACCGGGATATTGACCTTATCTGCTCCCTTTTTGATGAACAATTCATGCAAACGTGGCTTAGGAGGTGGAAGGAAAAATCCATCTGGCTCATTATAGATGCCCTCCTTGGAGCCAAAAACACCAATCAGTTTATCTACTCTATCATAATATGGCTTAAGATCTTCATAGCCTATAGGCCAGTTATCCCCTAAACCATCGATATTTTTTCTTTTAAAATCATTTGGCCCAAAACGCAGGGAGATTCTTCCCCAGTGGTTGGTACGACCACCCACCATTCTAGACCTGAACCAATCAAATTCAGTTCCATCATTTTTGGTATACGGTTCTCCATCAATGTCCCATCCCCCGATAGCCGCGTCAAAATCACCAAAAGGCCTGTTTTGTGTGCTGGCACCTCTACGTGGAGACTCCCAAGGAAATCTAAGCTGGGTTCTGTCTTCTTCTTTGGCAGGATCAAAATCTCCTCCCGCTTCAACAACGGCTACTGAAAATCCTGCCTCAGACAAGATTTTTGAGGCCATACCCCCTCCAGCACCTGATCCGACGATAATCACATCGTATGCTTCTCCGGGAGATTTTATTTGAAAACTCATACTGAATTATTTTAAAATTGTCTTTTAAGTTAGATTATTAATTAGCTATACCCAAAGAACATTATGGAATTGGGATACATTTTTTGTTTAAAATTAACAGAATATGCTTCTTAATTCCATTGAAATTGAAATATTTGATTAGGTTATTCTTTAGAATGGAAAGATATAAAAAAATTATCAGCTAAATGGTTTTAGTATATTGTTTAAAAAAGATTAGCACAGCCCTTATTTTAACTTATCTACAATAAACAAACAGATTCATTACAAATATTAATTATGAAAAAACTTTTTATTGACAATAATGTAAAATTTTAGTTTTGCGCACAGTTTTTCAAAAATTATAAACGGTCAAAATTTAGTTTGTATGAATGGGGAAAAAGCCGATTTTATTATAATATCGGCCCTAAAAATTCCCATACATTTTTGGCTACCAATTGGTGCCCCTCCACAGTAGGATGTATCCCATCAGGCTGGTTGAGTGCTGCATTTCCGCCTACTCCTTCCAATAAAAATGGAATAAGTACCAAATCATTTTTTTCAGCGATTTCAGGATACATCTTCTGGAATTCAGCCGTATACTCCTGCCCCATATTTGGGGGAATTTGCATACCTGCCAAAACAATCTTGGTGTCAGGGTATTTCTCTTCAATCTTATCTATAATCCCCTGTAAGTTCTTTCTCGTTTCATCCAATTGAATACCTCTCAAACCATCATTGCCTCCCAATTCTAAAATGAAGATATCTGGTCGATCTTCTAAAAACCAATCAATTCTGGAATAGCCACTGGCTGAGGTTTCTCCACTCAAGCCACCGTTGATCACTTTATAGTCCAAACCTAAGCTATCAATTTTTTCCTGAACCAAGGCAGGAAAAGCCTGGGACTGGTCTACACCATATCCAGCCGTCATACTATCACCAAAAAAAAGAATGGTCTTTGCCTTTTCCTCACTGGATGTAGGCTCGGCAACCTTTACTTCTTTCTTTTCATCAGTGCCTTGCTTTTGCTCGGAACTGCATGCGCTAAAAAAAACACCTATAATAGATAGGCTTAATAATGATCTTAATATGCTTGTTTTGGTCATGTCTTGAAACTTATTGTTCCTAAATTACGATTTAATAACTTATTGACGTTAGAATACATTGCCTGGTTTCCATTACGTACACTTACAATATGCCCAAGAATTCAAGGCTGTTTTTACCAAATCAAATACGAAATAGCCATATGAAGCCAAAAGGGCATAAATGATGAAAGTATATATCTTTATTGGCAAGTATAATTAGCGATTTCAAAATTGATTAATTTTCCATTTAGGCCATATACTTTTATGATTATTGTGGTCAAAGAATATATTAAACCAAAATGGAGACCAAAATTGTTTCCTGTTTCACCTATAATTTAGCTGTATGAGCATACTCTCTGTTAAAAATGTAAGTAAGATTTACCAAAGCGGTTCCCGAAAATTAACGGTGCTGGACGATATCAATATGAATGTTGCCGCAGGAGACAGTGTGGCCATTGTTGGACCATCAGGAAGTGGAAAAACCACCCTTTTGGGCCTGTGTGCAGGATTAGACAGTGCCAGTAAAGGTAGCATCAGCTTAAATGGCCATCAATTGGACGGGATGACCGAAGACGAGAGAGCTGCAGTGAGAAGCCAAGAAATAGGATTTATATTTCAAAACTTCCAATTACTCCCCACTTTGACAGCCTTGGAAAACGTGATGGTTCCATTGGAATTAAAAAAGAGAAAAGATGCCAAAGACAAGGCTTTGGAATTATTGGAAAAAGTAGGCCTTAAGGACAGGGCAAGCCATTACCCCAGCCAATTATCAGGCGGAGAACAGCAAAGGGTGTCCATAGCCCGGGCCTTTGCCAATGAGCCAAAAATTTTATTTGCCGATGAGCCCACTGGAAACCTGGACACTGAAACGGGTGATATGATTGAAAATTTGATTTTTGACTTAAACAAGGCCTCAGGCACTACCTTGATCATGGTTACCCATGACACAGAGCTAGCGGCCAAGACCCATAAGATCATTCATATCAAAGGAGGAAAAATTCAAGAAAGTCAACATGCATAGATTGGAATGGATTCTTAAAATGGCCTTTAGGGATTTTCGAAAGAACAAAGGCAAACTACTTCTTTTTATCTCCTCCATTGTCATTGGTATCGCTGCCTTGGTGGCCATCAGTTCATTTGGAGACAACCTGTCAAAGGATATTGACAATCAGGCAAGAGAGTTATTAGGAGCAGACCTTGTTCTGGAAAACAATAAACCCTTAGGTGAGCAGGAATTGGACACCATGGCCAATGAGCTGGCCGAAGAAATCAATTTTGCCAGCATGGTATCCTTCACCAAATCCAATGAAAGCCGGCTGGTTCAAATCAGGGCATTGGAAGGGAACTTCCCTTTTTACGGGGCTTTGGAAACAGCACCACTAGCTGCATCCCAGGATTTCAGAGATGGACAACCCAAAGCTTTGGTAGAGAAAATCCTCATGGAGCAATTCAATGCTTCCGTAGGAGACAGTATCAAAGTGGGCAAGGTTAAATTTATCATAGCAGGAGCCTTATTAAGCGCACCAGGCCAAACAGGAATAACAGCCACTGTTGCACCTATTGTATATATTCCGATGAAATATGCAGATGAAACTGGCTTGATCCAATATGGTAGCAGGGTGAATTACCAGAGGTATTATAGTTTTGATCAAGGTGTTAATATTGATGAATTGATCAAGCCCTATGATGAGGCATGGGAGGAAGACCATGTGGATGCGGACACTGTAGAAGACAAAAAAAGATCCACTGGAAGGTCATTTGCCAATCTATCTGACTTCTTGAGCCTGGTGGCCTTTGTTGCGCTACTATTGGGATGTGTGGGGGTAGCCAGCGCGGTCAATGTCTTTGTAAAGGAAAAACTAGCTTCAGTGGCGGTACTTCGCTGCTTGGGTGTTTCCTCTACGGACACATTTTTGATTTACTTGACCCAAATTAAATTGATGGGCTTGGTAGGCTCCCTACTCGGGGCAGTATTGGGAAGCTTGATTCAATTTATCTTACCTCAGGTCTTTAGTGACTTTCTTCCAGTTGATGTCACTGTAGCCGTTTCATGGAGAGCGGTAGCTTTTGGCATCATTACAGGATTATTCATTTCTATTCTGTTTGCCTTTCTCCCCTTGTTAAAAATAAGAAAGGTCCCTCCTATGATGACCTTGCGTACGGATGAGGATGCCGTAAAATTCAGCAAGGATCCGTGGAGATGGCTGGTAATGGTAGCCATTGGTGTATTTATTTTTTCCTTTAGTCTATACCTTTTGGACGGCTGGGAAGAAGCCTTGGGCTTCACTGGATTTGTGGTCTTGGCATTTGCCACCTTATGGTTTGTGGGCACCGGGATCATGTGGCTGATCAGAAAGTTTTTGCCACTTTCATTGAATTATCCTGTCCGGCAATCATTGTCCAACCTCTACAGGCCAAATAACCAAACCATTTCACTGATCGCTACCATAGGTTTGGGCACAGCCATGATCTCTACCCTGTTCTTTGTTCAAAACCAATTACTGGACCAAGTGAAGTTTGCCGACAAGGAAGACCAGCCCAATATGCTCTTTTTTGATATTCAGTCTTCACAGGTGGAAGAAGTGAAGCAGTCTGTTTTGAACGAAGGCTTGCCAATAATGCAGGAAGTGCCCATTGTCACCATGAGGTTGGAGACCATCAACGGGGTAGATAAAAGTGAAAATGCAGCATTACCTGATGAGGAAAAAAAATCAAGAGGACTTTATAACAGAGAATTCAGGGTTACCTACCGAGACAGCCTAATCGCATCAGAAACCTTAGCCGAAGGCAAGCTTCATAGCGTGGAGTCTTCCAAGGACAGTATTTTCATTTCCTTTGATAAGGGCTATGCGGGAAGAACTGGTATAGAAATGGGGGATGAAATTATTTTCAATGTACAGGGCAGGCCCATCAAAACCTATGTAGGCAGTTTCAGAGAGGTCAATTTCAGACAGGTTTCTACTAATTTCCTCGTCTTATTTCCTGAGAACGTATTGGAAAAGGCTCCAAAATTCCATGTGGTCATCACCAAATCCGAAACTGATAAGCAAGCCGCATTGGTTCAGAACAAGATTGTAAAGTCCTTTCCGAATATTTCCGTCATTAACCTGGGCCTAATCGTAGACACATTTGAAGAAATTTTAAGCAAAATCAGCTTTGTCATACAATTTATGGCCTTGTTCAGCATTGTCACGGGAATCTTGGTTTTAGTGAGCTCCTTGATCATCAGCAAATACCAAAGGATGCGCGAAAGTATTCTCCTGAGAACACTGGGAGCCAGCTCGCCTGTGGTCAGGACCATCAATACCTTGGAATATTTCTTTTTGGGAAGTTTGGCTTCACTGAGCGGTATTTTACTTTCCTTTTTGGCCACCGCCATGTTGAATATCTGGGTCTTTGAATTCCCTGTTCAATGGGCCTGGAAAGAAGCGGGAATCATCTATGTACTTATTACCGCCATTACGGTTTTATTGGGTTGGCTAAATGGAAAGAATATCATCAATAAACCACCAATGGAGATCTTGAGAAGTTAAACAAATGGGAATCAATATCGAACAACTTACCCAAACGGCCGTGATGGCTGCAAGGGCAGCAGGGAATAGGATTATGCAGGTGTACCAATCAGCCGATTTCGGATTGGAGTACAAGTCTGATAAGTCACCACTAACCAAAGCGGACAAGGCCGCACATGATGAAATAATAAACCACTTAAAAAACACCGAAATCCCTATTCTGTCAGAAGAAGGAAGGAATATCCCCTATGAAGAACGTGAAAAATGGGAATATTTTTGGATGGTGGACCCCTTAGATGGAACCAAGGAATTTGTAAAGAAAAATGGTGAGTTTACAGTAAATATAGCCTTGATACATAAAAACAAGCCCATAATGGGTGTATTATATGCTCCAGTGCTGGATTGGATGTATTGGGGAAACGGAACTGAAGGCGCATGGAAGCAGGAAGGGCAGCAAGCTCCCTTTGAATTAAAGCTTGATAATAAACATGAGGTAAAAACCATTGTGGTCAGTTTATCCCATCAGAGCGAGGAAACCAAAAAGTTTATGCAAGCTTACCCTAATGCCAATATAATAAACATGGGAAGCTCCCTAAAATTCATGTTGCTGGCAGAAAACAAAGCTCAAATATATCCTCGTTTTGCCCCAACCATGGAATGGGATACCGCAGCCGCACATGGAATCCTTTTATCACTTGGAGCGGATATTTTTAAAATCCCTGAAAATGAAAGCCTGGTGTATAATAAGGAAAATCTCCTGAACCCCTTCTTTATTGCAAGAAATAAATAAGGCCTCATTTGATTAATGAAGGTAAACAAGCAATGACTTTGCCTGACATTGTAAATAGGAAAAAGTATCCATGCGTTAATTCAGGACTATAAATTATTGAAAAGGGTCTAAGGACAAAAGAGACCTAACCAAATTTCTCATAGTAGGATTAAAACCCATTTTTCAAATATTTATAAAAAAATATTCCACTATTTGAAACCTTTTGCCTTAATTAGATGTATATACATTAAATACAATAACAAAAAAATAAAATGAAGCTCGAGGAAGCAATACAGCAGAAGACATTCAAGAGTCCAGTCAATAAAGCGGTGGTAAATCTGCTTTATACACAAAGCTATATTGTAACCAAGCAGGTAAAATTGTTCAAGCCTTTTGGAATATCCCCTGAGCAGTACAATGTATTGCGGATACTTAGAGGACATCATCCAGATCCAATGACAGTATCTTCCATCCAAGACAGGATGCTTAACAAGATGTCCAATGCTTCACGCTTGGTGGAAAAGTTAAAGCAAAAGGGCTTTGTCACCAGAAAAGAATGCCCCAATGACAGAAGGCAGGTAGATATTACAATCACCGATGAAGGATTAGTTTTACTTGATAGACTGGATGAGGAAATCCAAAAACTGAACAATGAAGTAATTCACCTTAGCAATGAAGAGGTCAATATCCTCAATGATCTACTGGACAAATTGAGGGGTTAAAAAAATTTAAAACAATACATGTATATACACACAATGTATCTACTTAAAAAAATAAAATCATAAAACAATAAAAACAAATCAAGTTATGAGTACTACAAAATGGACTATCGACCCAACACATTCAGAAATCAATTTCAAAGCAAAACATTTGGTGATTTCAACAGTAACGGGAAAATTCAAAAAATTTGAAGGGGAAGCAGAAGCGACCACTGAGGACTTTGACGGTGCAAATGTCGGCTTTGCAGCAGATATAGAAAGCATTGACACCAACCAATCCGACAGAGATGCCCATTTGAAATCAGGCGATTTCTTTGATGCTGAGAAATTTCCTCAGCTAAAATTTGCTAACGGCGTCTTGGTTAAAAACGGAGGCGATTACCTTTTAAAGGGAGACCTTACGATTAAGGACACGACCAAGCCGGTTGAATTGTCTGTTGAATTTGGCGGAGTAGCTGAGGACCCATATGGAAATACCAAAGCGGGTTTTGAGCTTGAAGGTAAAATCAGCAGAAAAGAATATGGGCTTACCTGGAACGCTGTTACTGAAGCGGGGAGTGTGGTCGTAGGTGATCAAATCAAGATTCTAGCCAGTATTCAATTGGTAAAAAACTAATCTAAACTAAACACCGCATATATTTTATCTTAGCGATCATGGCACTAGTCATGGTCGCTTTATTTTTGGGCCTTTGTCTTCTTATATTTTCCCCAGAAGTAAATAGGAAAAATAAGGGCTTTTAGCTTCCATTGATTTTTTTCATTGAAGCTTAATTCCTCATCCTTATGTACCGTGATATACATCATAGAAGCCATGATGGCATGCCCAAATAATAGGAGGAATAGCACTGCATATAGGATAAGTTCTTTCATTTTTGAGGGAGGATTAATACCAAACTATTTCCATGATAATTGGTAATTTCTTTATATATTATGATAAGTAGGCCAAGCCTAACTGTTAATTATTTTGAACTGGAAAATAGCACTGCGAATATCCAAAAATAAACCCGATTATGAAAATAGCTTTGATCAAAGAAGGTAAAATTCCTAGTGACAGGCGAGTAGCTTTTAGCCCCCAGCAAGTAAAAACATTGAACGAACAATATGAGGACAAAGCTTTGTTTGTGGTCCAATCCAGCAATATCAGGGCATTTACAGATGAAGAATATAAAGCAGAGGGCATTGAGGTAATCGAAGATGTTTCCGACTGCGATGTGCTCATGGGAGTAAAGGAGGTTCCTATAGAAGAATTGATTGCAGGAAAAACCTATTTTTTCTTTTCACACACCATCAAAGCCCAACCTTATAATCGGACTTTATTGCAAGCGATTCTGAGGAAAAACATCCAATTGGTTGATTATGAAGTCTTGCGCCATGCAGACGATAGGGTAGTAGCTTTTGGCCGTTGGGCAGGCATAGTCGGTGGCTATAATGGATTATGGACTTATGGAAAAAAAACCGGACTATTTGATTTAAAAAGGGCCAAGGACTGTTTTGATCTGGAAGAATTACATAGTGAGCTAAAAAACATTCAATTGCCCCCCATAAAAATGGTCATTACCGGCAATGGACGTGTGGGCAATGGAGTAAAAGAAATATTACTTGTAGCAGGGATCAGGGAAGTCAGCCCAAAAGAACTGATCAACAACTATTATGAAGAGCCTGTCTTTGCACAGTTGGCCATGGAGGACTATAACCGAAGGAAAACTGATGGAGGCTATGATAAGAGTGAATTTTACACCCAGGCTGAGAAATACGAAAGTCACTTTTTCAAATATGCCGAAGCGAGCGAAATATTATTTGCCGCTGCCTATTGGGACCCCAAGGCGCCAAAACTATTTGAAAAGGTTGATTTGCAAAAGGAGGAGTTCAACCTTTCTGTTATAGCTGATATCACCTGTGACATCGACGGTTCTGTACCTACCACTGTAAGGCCTAGCACCATAGCCGATCCTGTATATGACATAGACAGGCTAAATTTAGAGGAACTACCTGCTTTTGGATCTCAGCACAGTATATCGGTGATGGCCATTGACAATCTCCCCTGCGAACTGCCCAGGGATGCTTCGGAGGATTTTGGTGCGCAATTGATGCGTCATGTAGTCCCCGCATTATTGGCCGAAGAAGAACAGGACATCATAGAGGACGCATCCATTACAAAGCATGGGGCATTGACAGAAAAATACAAATATTTAAAAGATTATGTGAAAGAGATCCCATCAGACCATGCTTGATATCAAAAGATATATAGAACACACACTCTTGAGTCCTACTACCACCGACCGACAGATCAATCAGTTAATCCTGCAGGCAAGGGAATATGAATTCCTTGGCGTATGTGTGCCTCCGTTTTGGGTGAAAAAAGTTAAGCGGGAATTGGAGGACAAAAACATTCAAGTCGTAACCGTAGTGGGTTTTCCATTAGGCTACCAAATGACCGAAACCAAAGTTTTCGAAACCGAGAAGGCCATCAAAGATGGTGCGGATGAAATTGATGTAGTCTGGTCCATTTCAGCATTTAAGTCAGGCATGAATTGGCCCAAAATTGAACTGGCAAAGCTTTCAACCATTTGTCATGATCATGGTAAGCTATTAAAGGTCATAATAGAAACGGATTATTTAAACCAACAGGAAATTATTGAAGCCTGTAAAATCGGCAGTGATGCAGGAGTGGATTTTATGAAGACATCTTCTGGATATGCTGGCTCAGGGGCCAAGGAGGAAGACATCCAATTAATGAGAAGCGTGCTCCCAAGTAATGTTGGCATCAAAGCCAGTGGCGGAATAAAAACCTATGAACAGGCCAAATCCATGATTGAAGTTGGTGCTGACCGCATTGGGACAAGCTCAGGAATAGCCATACTCAAGGAGTGGGAAGCAGCAAAATCAATCAAATGAGTTTTCGGAATTCTTTTCCACTTGAATAACCTTTTCATGATCATTAAATTCCAAATTTCTCACATCATCTTCTTTATTGAAGTAGATCAACAAAAATGGAATGACAAAGAAAGCCATCAAGATATAGGCTATACCTATTATTTTCCTCTGTGCAGCCTGTCTACCAAAATAGATGGCCATTTTAACCGGAATATTTCTCAGTGCAGGGAAAGGCAGAAATATTAATGTCCCGAAAAAATTGATCAGGAAATGCACCAAAGCGATAGCTATGGCGGCCTCATTCTTAAACATGGCTGCAATAGCTGCGGTGATAGTTGTGCCTATATTCGCTCCGAGTATAAAGGGAAAGGACTTACCTAAACCAACTTTCTTAGTCGCTACAGCAGGGACCAATAATGAAGTAGTCACGGTACTGGACTGAACCGCTGCAGTAAAAAACATCCCATAGAGAAACCCTCTATAGGGATTTTTAAAGACATGCTTACTTACCTGCTTAAAATCCTTTGAGAGAAAGGTCTTATAAACCGATGAGGACAATAGTTTAATGGATAAAAAAATAAGCAGTACACTTATAATCAATGAAATCACCGGGATATTGATCATATCCACTAGAAAATTGGTCAGTGGCCGGGTGAAAATTACATTATAAGAAAAACGGTTATGTAATATATGCCCATCGCTAAACACATTTATGGACACTGTACTCGCAATTTTACTTAAGAAGCCAAAATAATATTCCAGCGGCAAAAGAATAATCACTGTAATAATATTAAAGATATCATGCAGTACTCCTGCTGATATGGCCTTCCTGAACTCTCCTTTCTTCATGATAAAGGTAAAAGAGACCAAGGTAGAAGTGATGGTCGTACCGATATTTGCCCCCATTACCAAAGGCACCGCCTGCATAATACTGAGATTTCCAGCAGCGACAACCGCTACCACCATAGCAGTTACAGTGCTACTGGACTGAATGAGAGCAGTCATTAAAAGCCCAATAAACAGCCCCACAAAAGGATTATTGGTGGCCATAAATATTTTATTGGCCACTTCATTATTTAGATGGAGCAAAGAAACAGTAAGAAGATCAATAGAGACCATGAAAAGGACCAATGCAATAAATATTTGCATTCCCATAAACAATCGTTTTGAAGATGTTTTTTTCGCTAAGGTCTCTGCCATTTAATTTAATGTCTCCTTCAATAAGGCCTAATTAATCCAATTCACAAAATTAAGTCTAAGCTAAACAGATAATATGAGATAGTATATGAAGCTTATGTTATCAATATCCTGAAACTAGGTGAATTACTGACAATTAGTTCAATATTTTATTCTTGGTTAATAGCTTTTTTATCACAATCGTTTTGTAAAAATAATATTAAAAAGCATATTGTAAAATGTAATGGTAGTTTTATAGGGGTAATGGACGAAGTTAACAATTTGTTAATATTATCTCAATTAAACTTAATTAACTTTGTGGCCAATTCAAAAACCGCCAAAAACAAATCTATGGCTAAGCTTAAAGATCAAAACATCAATCAGGACGCACTTTCTAAAGCGGCCTATTCACTTTTTGATTTTACAAAAAAAGAAAAATCCTTCCTTCTAGTACTCTGTATCCTGGTATCCATTGCGGGTTTCATCACCCAGTATACCTATGCAGCAATGTGGTTTGGTTTCACCTTGGCAGCCTATTCAGCCATTGGTAATGACAGTATTCAGACCATCGGGACTTTTATTGCATCCAATCAAAGAAAGAAATGGTATTGGCTCTGGCTCTTCATGGGCGGGATATTCGTTGCTACTGCCGTTTACAGTTGGGTCAACTATGGAGGAGATGTGAGTTACCAACGACTTTACGTAAAAGGTTTGGACAAAGCTCCTGAGAAATTTGTATTTCTCCAGTTGGCTGCTCCAATAGTCCTTATGGTAATGACCAGAATGAGGATGCCGGTATCTACCACCTTCTTATTGCTGAACGTATTCACATATAAGGCTGGTACGATAGCTGGTGTAGTCCAAAAAAGTTTAATAGGCTATTTACTGGCTTTTGGGATTGCTATTTTCTTCTGGTTTGCCTTGGAGAAATTTGTTAAAAACTACCTAAAAGGCAAGGCCAAAAACTACTGGTACATCCTACAATGGATCACTTCAGGTACACTTTGGTCACTCTGGTTAATGCAGGATGCTGCCAATATTGCCGTATTCTTACCACGAGCACTCAATATATATGAATTTATCGCTTATGCTGGCTTTATTTTCTTTGGCTTAGGGTTTTTATTCTACTTTAAAGGAGATAGAATCCAAGGAATAGTAAATGAAAAGTCAAAAGTTACTGATGTAAGAGCAGCCACAATAGTTGATTTTATCTATTGTATCCTCCTGTTTTATTTCAAAATGTACAGTAAGATGCCAATGAGTACCACTTGGGTATTTATCGGTCTTCTAGGAGGAAGGGAAATAGCTATTGCACTTGCCAAATCAAAGAAGCTGAAAAAGAGAAAAGCAAGATTATACAGGGCCTATAAAATGGCCAGTAATGATATCTTAAAAGCAGGAATTGGCTTAGTGGTCTCCTTGATATTGGCCTTGATCATTAATGAAGGGGTCAGAAAAGAAATATTCGATTTGATTTTCTAAATGAATAAAGCGGCGGAAGCCGCTTTTTTTTTGCCTCATAATTAACCTTTTGTTTCTACAGTAGCTTTTTGGGTTTTGTCACTAAACAAAATTCCCTTAAATTCATTGATCTAAATTATCAATGATGGAATTATATTCCCCAGAGTACTTTATGAATGAGGCCCTCAAACAGGCCAAATTAGCATTTGAAGATAATGAAATACCAGTAGGCGCAGTTATTGTTTGTAGGAACAGGATCATTGCCCGGGCCTATAACCAAACTGAAAAGCTCACAGATGTAACCGCACATGCGGAAGTGCTGGCGATTACTGCTGCTTCAGATGCTTTAGGAGCAAAGTACCTGACAGAATGCGAACTCTATGTCACCTTAGAGCCATGCCTAATGTGTGCCGGAGCAAGCTTTTGGGCACAATTGGGAGGCATCCATTTTGCAGCTTCGGATCCTAAAAGAGGGTTTGGAAGATTATCGGAACAAGTCCTGCATCCTAAAACCAAGGTTTCCAATGGCTTATTAGGGAAAGAAGCCAAATCACTATTGGATGCTTTTTTCAAAAAGTTGAGAAAATAACAGTTAAAGCGTGATAGTAAGAACCATTTTTGATGAATCTTGGTTTGTTGAGTAAGAATTTAAAAGTAGAATTATTATTTAATGTTAAACTATAAAATTTTATAAACAATGGCTTTTGAGTTACCAAAATTACCTTATGATTTTAATGCATTGGAACCAAGTATCGATGCTAAAACAATGGAAATTCACCACGGAAAGCACCACAATGCTTATGTAACTAAATTGAATGATGCCATTGCCGGTACAGACCTTGAAGGTAAAAGCCTTGAAGAGTTGATGAAAGTAGCTGGCTCAAATGCAGCAGTAAGAAATAACGGCGGTGGTCACTATAACCACTCTCTTTTCTGGACTATTCTATCTCCAAATGGTGGAGGAGCTCCTACAGGCGAATTGGCAGCAGCTATCGATGCCAAATTCGGTTCGTTTGATGCGTTCAAAGAAGAATTCAACAAGGCTGCAGCTACTAGATTTGGTTCTGGTTGGGCTTGGTTATGTGTAGATACAAAGAAAGAACTTTGCGTTTGCTCTTCTCCAAATCAGGACAACCCTGTAATGGATGTAGCTGAGTGCCCTGGTACTCCTATCTTGGGATTGGACGTATGGGAACATGCTTATTATTTGAACTACCAGAACAGAAGACCTGATTATATCTCTGCTTTCTGGGATGTAATTAACTGGGAAGAAGTAAGCAAAAGATACGCAGCAGCTAAGTAATTAGCCGCCAAAGGTTAAAATTAGCTGATATAGTCCTCGGTCCTAATTTTGGATCGGGGACTTTTTTTTGTTCGTATACCTCCATATTAACTTTTTCAGCCATTTTGCTAATCGGGATTTGTAATCCCGATTAACAGTAAAAGTGGATTTAAAATCCTCCACTATTTCAGGTTCAGGATTGCAAATCCTAAACAGCCCAAACAACCCACTTCCTCATCCAGATATTGCTCGCCCCGCTTCTTTATCCTTTCCATAAACGTACGGTAAAAGCGTACGATATTGATACAGACCCCCTAAATAAAAACCCATTAAAATGGGTTTTATAGGGATTTTAAAGGGGTTTGCTCCTTTTGGCATTAGATTTTCATAAAGGTGCTTAGAATTTAATGAACCAGCATATTATGAAAATCTTTTACCAAATATCTCTTATTTTATTTGCCTACCTCTTTAGCCCAGGATTGGCATTATCGCAAAAGTTAGGCGCGCTAAGCGGACAGGTGGTAGACATCCAGGGAGAGGAGCTGCCTTTTGCAAATATTTCCTTATTGGATGATGGAACGGGAGAGCTTATTTCCGGAGTAGTATCTGACGATAACGGAAACTTTTCATTAGAGGTAAATTCAGACACAGGCATGGCCGTGCTAAATGTTTCCACTATTGGGTTTAAAACTTATCATTCCGAGCCCTTCAAACTACAGAAGGGAATGAACAAAGATTTCGGAGTAATCCAATTGGAAGAGGAAGCCACTTCTTTGGATGAAGTAGAAGTAAGAAGCAGCCGACCTGAAGTGATCATAGAAGCGGACAGAACAGTAGTTAATATAGAAGGTACAGTCATGGCTGAAGGCAGCAATGCACTGGAGGTATTGGGAAGATCTCCAGGAGTGTATGTAGACGGGGACGGAAATATCAATTTAAATGGCCGCTCGGGAGTAATCGTACTTCTAGACGACCGACAAACCTATATGAGTGCCACCGAATTGGCTGATTTCTTAAGGGCCATGCCTGCGGACAATATCAAAAGCATAGAGGTGATCAATAACCCACCAGCCAAATATGATGCGGAAGGATCTGCAGGAGTGCTTAACATCAAGCTGAAAAAGAACGACTATAATGGCACTAATGGTAGCATCCAAGCAGGCAATTATTATAATGGCCGAAACGCTCCTTTTGCAGGAGCAAGCCTCAATATCAAACGAGGAAAGTGGACCACAAACAGTAGCCTAAATTACAGTTCTTGGGTTCGTGATATCGACTTGAATATAGTCCGTAGGTTCCAATTGGAAGAAGGCGAATCAGTTTTCGATCAAGATGCCCTTTTGGGTCTTGGAGGAAAAAGCATCTATTTCACTGGTGGGGCAGACTACCAGATCAACGATAAACATACTGTTGGAGTAAACCTTCAGGCCTCAGATTATAATGGATATAATAACGGGAATTCATTAACAGATATTACAAGTCCTGAAAATAACGATATCAATCACCTTAGGGCCCTCAATGATGCAGACAATGATAACAGAAGGTTTTTTGGCAATTTCCACTATATAGGAAACTTGGACACCTTGGGAACCAAGCTCAGTGCGGACATTGATTACACAACCGTAGACGGAGGATCTATAAGTTTATTAACGAATGATTATTGGCTAAACGATGATTTTGATGCAGGAACCATGGACAGGATCCTCACCGACAATAAGATGAATTATAATATCTTCACGGCCAAAACAGATTTCACCAAACCTTTGAGCGAAAAGACGAAACTAGAAGCTGGATTAAAGGGAAGCTGGGTGGAATCGGACAATGTCTTGGTAATTTCCAGAAGTGAAGAAGAGGGACCTTTTGAGCCTGACCCCAATAGCAACCATTTTATTTATAATGAAAATGTTTTGGCTGCCTACACATCCGTAAAAGCTCCTCTAAGTGAAAAATTAGATTTTCAAGCAGGCTTAAGATTGGAATATTCTGACATCACAGGCAATTCTATTACCCTAAACGAAATCAATAAACAGGAATACTTAAACTTATTTCCAACGGCCTACCTACAACATAAAATCTCAGACAAATATCAAATAACCTATAATATTAACCGCCGAATCACTAGACCAAATTACAGGTTATTGAACCCATTTGTATTCTATGTGGATCCTTTGACCACAGAGCAGGGAAACCCAAATCTAAAACCTCAATATGCAAATAATTTTGAGATGAGTCATGTCATTAAGGGAGCCTATCAGTTTACCTTGGCTTATTCCAAAACTACCAATGCCTTTGGTCAGGTAATGTCTCAGGATGATGAGACCCGCAAAACAATGCTACAGGTACAGAATTTTGATAAATCAGAAGATTTTGGTTTGAGGATGATGATTCCTGTGGAATTAGCTGAATGGTACAGTACCAGCAATATGGTACAGCTTTCCTATAAGACTTATCAATCCCAATTAGGTGATGATTTCCTGGATGTATCACAGTTTTCCTATAATGCCAGAACCCAGCATAACATCACCCTACCCAAGGGCTTTAAAGTAGAGTTGGTCGGGATGTACATTAGTCCATTCCTGGAAGGACAGCTGGAGGCCAAAGGCTTTGGCTGGGTAGATGCAGGAATTACCAAAACCTTTAAGGATGACAAATTCGCCGTAACGGTAAATGGCAATGACCTTTTCAGAACGGCAGGATTTAGAGGTAAAGTAAACTTCGGAGATATCAATACAGATGTAAAGCAATACAATAGTCAACAATCCATTCGATTGACCTTAAGATGGAAGTTCTCCAGAGGTGAAAACTTCAAGGTTTCCAACAGAAGCGGAAGTACTGAAGAAAGAAACCGCCTTGATTAACCATTTCCCTTTTTAATAAAAAATGAGCGAAACATAATTTATATAAAGACTTTATTTTGGTTTAACAACAAAAAAGTAGCCTCTTCTGGAGGCTATTTTTTTTGTTGCATAAATAAAAACCAGGTTATCTCATAAGCACGGAATACATCATCACGAATGAAGCGAAGTGATCTCGAAGTACTCACATTGTACATATAGGGAGATGGCCTGCCTTCAGACAGGCTTCTCTTCGCTATTGCCACAATCGCAGGGACGTGGATTTTTGAGACAGCCTGACCTGTTAATTTACTTATCGATTTTCTCTTATTTAAAATGATAAAGGAATACCAATTTCCCTGTAAATGCTGGTTTCTTTTGATCTTTGATCTCCAATTTTATTTCCATCTCTGTTTTTACTGTCCCTCGTAAATTGGTGATATTGGCCAATTTGGCATGTAACCTTACCTCACTATCCACCACTACTGGTTGGGCAAAGCGCAAAGATTCAATACCATAATTTACCAACATTTTCAAATTATTCACCTTTACGATCTGTTCCCATAAAAACGGCACTAAAGAAAGTGTCAAGTATCCATGGGCAATGGTATTTCCAAATGCTCCTTCAGCCTTAGCTTTTTCTGGATCAGTATGAATCCACTGATGATCAAGAGTAGCGTCAGCGAATTTATTGATTTGATCTTGGGTAATTTTATGATAGTCAGAAATGCCTAATGGTTGACCGATATATTTTTCGAATTCTTCGAAACTGTTGATTTCAAGTTGACTCATTTGGTATGAATATATAAAGTTTTAAAAAGCGAATATACATAAAAGCCTTTGAATTGGAAATCAGCTGCTTTTGAGCCTTTTCTTTAAAGAATTCGGTGCATAATCTCCTTTTTCGGGTAAAATATATTGATTTACTGAAAAAAAATACTTGTTTTAAGTCTTTATTCGGTTTTTAATTTTAATATTTCACCACATTTAAAAATGATCAACCTTTTTAAATGGGCATTTTTAGCTTGCACATTTTCTTTTTTAACTATTGAAAATGCAGTCTTTGCCCAGAACCAGAAAGATATAACGCTGTTTAATTCTAGCATTGAAAAAAGGCTTGATATTTCCTTGAATAAGGATTATGAAGTACTCCAAACAGTTAAGAAAAAAGTCACCGTCCTAAATAAGGAGGGGTTAAAAGATGGATTAATTACCATTTTCTACAATGATCTAATCTCAATAGAGGATTTCAGTGGGGTAATTAGGGATATATCTTCCGATAAAACCATAGATAAATTAAAATTAAAGGATCTGAATGATATTTCTCTGATAGCAGATTATTCGGTCTTTGAAGATAGCAGGTTAAAATATTATGAATTGAACGCGGGTAAATTCCCTATTGAAATTGAATTTGAATATACGACCAAGAAAAAAGGAAACGTTACATTTCCAACATGGATACCTGAAGGATCTCCCAAGCAACTTGTCAAAAAGGCTGAGCTGAATCTTAATTACCCCGAAAGTTTAGGCATTCGATATTTATCCAAAAACATAGACCAAGAAGTTGAAGTTCAGAAATCCGAGGGAATGGTTTCCCTTCATTGGGAACTTGAAAACCTTTTCACGCTTTCAGAGGACAAGGCAGTTGAAGACAGCATAGCCATGGTAAAAATTGCCCCAAAAGCTTTTTCCATGGAAGGGTATTCATCGAATCTAGAAACCTGGAATGGCTTCGGTAAATGGATTTATCAATTGAATCAGGATAAAGACCAACTACCTCCTGAAGCCAAAACTAAAATAAAAGAACTGACCTCAGGTCTCGAAACTGATATAGAAAAAGTACAAGTACTATATCGCTACCTTCAGGAAAATTATCGCTATGTCAGTATTCAATTGGGGCTTGGTGGACTTATGCCTATGTCTGCTACATCCGTTTATGAGGCTAAATATGGGGACTGTAAAGGTTTGAGCATGTTTATGAATGCTATGCTCAAAGAATCGGGGATCAAATCTTATTATACTTTGGTAAAAGCAGGAAGTGACGAAGAAGATATTGATGTAGAGTTTCCATCCAATCAGTTTAACCATGTGATTTTACAAGTTCCGATAGCCAAGGACACCATTTGGCTTGAGTGCACATCAGGTAGCTTACCAGCTGGTTTTTTGGGGGACTTCACTATAGACAGGCATGTTTTAGTAATCAATGAAGATGGAGGCGAAATAGCAAAAACACCAGATTACCAATCTCCAGTTTATAATCAAATAAAAAATTTTTCAAAAATCGAATTGCTCAATCAGGGAAGTGCCAAGATCCAACAAAACAAAGAAATGACTGGTCTAGCCGCGCAAAAGTACCTGAATGCAAAGCATATGCTTAATGAAAATGAATTACAAAAGCATCTTTACAAAGATCTGGACTTCAGTGGGGCACATATTGAAAATTATAAATTGGATGTAAATACTGAGGAGCTAGTGCCAAAAGCCACCTTTTTCCACGAGTCATATTTGCAGCAATTTTACAAAAGCACCAGTAAACGAATAATCATTCAACCAAAATTTCAGTCCATAGACACCGAGGATCTACAAAACAGAAATATGATTTGGGAGGAAAATATTGAAATTTTTAGTCCCAAGAAAGTCACACTAGAAAGTGGAGAAATTGATATAGATCTTTCAGAGGATTATTTTGATTATAAAAAGCAACAAATTTTTAAAGACAATTTATTAAAAATTGCCAGAGTGGTGAACTTTCACTTCCCCAAGGAAGTGTCGGAAGAAACTATCAGCAACACCCTTAAGCAAATAGAAAAACTAGATGATCAACCTATATTTTTGAAAAAATGAGAAACACAAAACACCACCTGATGGCCTCTTTTATATTAATGGCCATTTTGTTTTTATCATCCGAAAAGGGAATCGCACAGGACTATTCTATTAAATTAGGAAAATATAGTCAAGAAGAGCTGGAAATGACGGAATGTGCTTTCGAACCGGAAGCAACAGCCATTGTTCTGGGAGAACAGGGAATTAGTTTTTTTACCCATGGCAAACTAATCACAGAAGTAAAGAAAAGAATTAAGGTTTTTGACAGTAAAGCCACAGATTATGCAGATATCTCCCTTACCTACTATGCCGGTGACAATAACAAGACTCAAAATATCACAGGGCTTAAAGCTCAAGTAATGAACCTTGTGAACGGGAAGGAAGAAATCACAAAACTGTCTAAAAAAGACTATTTTGAAACAGATTTAGGAAATGGCGTAAAAGAAATCAGATTTACTTTTCCTAATGTAAAAGAGGGATCCATTATAGAATATGAGTATGACCATTATTATGATAATATCACTTTTCTAGATGGTTGGCAATTTCAAAATGAAATACCAACCCTTTTTTCTAAATATGCTATCGATATTCCAGAATATCTAGATTACCGATTTCTAGGTCAAGGTGAGAATTTTGTGGTAGCCAATCAAAATAGAGTACAGAATAACGGCAAAGCTGAATGGACGTTGACAAAGCTTAAATCAACCCGGCCTGAGCCCTATATGAACAATTATGTAGATTATCTGGACAAGATTGAATTTCAATTGGCAGGGTATAAAGATGGTAATAATAATGGCATTTATAAATCTGTCTTAAGTGATTGGCAAAAACTTGCTGATGAGATATATAGCATTGATATTTTTAGATCTTATTTCAGAAATAATGGCACTTTTAAGGATCTTGCTGAAAAGGAAATAGAAGGTGATACGGACAGAGAAAAAGCCGAATTCATTTATCAGATGATCAAAAAGGATTACACACTGAATGATGAACTTAGCTTTATTCCTGATCAAAGCATCAAAAAATTGGTTGAAGAAAAAGTTGGTAGCAAAACAGAATTAAATCTATTATTAATCGCTATGCTTCGAGCAAATGGAATTGAGGCAACTCCTTTATTAATCAGCAGCAAAGGAAATGGGCGATCCTATTTGGTACAATTCCCATTTGTTCGACAGTTTAATAAACTTATAGTCAAGGCTAATATTGAAAGCCAGGAATTTTTCCTCGATGCATCAAATGAATATGTACCGTTCGGTTATTTGCCCTTGGGCTATCATGTAGATGGAGGTTTTCTTATACAGGAAGAAGGAAGTCACCTGACTACAATTAACTTAGAACATAAATCAGGTATTAGCCAAATGGTTGACATCAGCCTTGAAAACGACTCCATAAAATTTGGCCATACCGTGAGGTATATTGATTATGATGCCATTCGTTTTATGGAGCAATATAATGATATAGATGAAGAAAAGCTGGCGGGTATGTTAGAAGAAGAAGATATCCGTGTATTGGATCTTGAGGTTAATGACCTTGAAAGAAAAAATAACCAGATAGAAAGCACCTTTTCGGTAAATATGCCTTTTGAAAAAACTGCAGAATTACTATTGATCAATCCCATCATGATTTCCAGACATGATGAAAATCCCTTCAAGATTGACGAAAGAGTATTTCCTGTAGATTTCAATTATGTATACAGAGATAGTTATATAGCAAATATCCACATTCCAGAAGGCTATGAACTTGATGACTATCCAGAACCAATATCTATGTCCATGCCTGGGGGCTTGGCCAAATTCATGTATATGCCCCAAGAGGACACCAATAATAACATGTTAAGGATCAATATCCGCTATGACTTAAAAAGTAAACTAGTACAAGCTTCAAATTATGCGGAATTAAAGGCTTTTATGGAATATATGGTCAATAAGATCCAGGAACCTGTCGTGCTCAAAAAAATATCTTCATAAACAAACCTACTGAAAAAAGCTGCTTCATCTATATAAAGCAGCTTTTTCCAGTACAAACTTCAAGAAGTCATTCTCTTGAAGTAAATTCTAAAATTTGGCAAACTAGATCAAAACCACCCAGCCCTCAAATTATTTAGCCAAAGTCACCTTGATGGCTTTGCGCTTTATCTTTTGGTTTTTGGAAGCCTCAATGGCTTGTTTGTACTTCTCCCTACTAACTGCTACATAAGAAAAGAAATCCTTTACTTCGATCAGTCCAAGATCCTCCTTACTCAAAAAATCAAATTGTAAAAAGAAACCTACCAAGTCTATTTTGTTTACTTTGTGTTTCTTTCCTTTATTGATATGCAAAGTGGCGAATGCTGGCTCGGCACTTTTTCCACCTTCTTCCAATAGCAATTGTTCAGGCTTATACCCTAGATATTTAGGCAAATAATCCGTCTCTGACATCAGTAGCACACTGGTTCCTGTTGACTTCATCCTGGCTGTCCTACCATTTCGGTGAACAAAAGTGGTTTCTTGCGGAGGAATTTGAAAATGGACCACATAGTCCAAGTCAGGAATATCAATGCCCCTAGATGCAATATCCGTCGCAATCAAGACTTGGGCACTACCATTTCTGAATTTGGTGAGCTGAGACTCTCTCTCATCCTGCTCCAGTCCACCTCGGAACAGTGCATAGATCACTTGATATTGGTCTAGGAACTCCCCTATTCTATCACAGGCATCTCTGTGATTAGCAAAAATAATTACATTTTGACCTGCTTTAAGACTTCGTATCAACTTTAAAAGCCCCTCCAATTTCTCCCCTTTGGGTGTAATCAGCTGCTTTACTGTGATATCCGGCTTTTTTTCAATCTCTGCCTCCACAGTAAAATGCTCATCAAAATCCAAGTAATAAGGCAAGTCAATTGCATTGGTGGCTGAAACCAGGATCTTGTTCCTCACCTGATACAATTGGCCTGTGATATAACGCATTTGCCCTGTAAAACCTAATTCCAATGATTTGTCGAATTCATCAAAAACAAGCTCTGTAATATTCTCCGGATCAAATGTCCCACGTTCTAGATGATCTTTGATACGCCCTGGTGTCCCTACCAGTATAGTAGGCGGAACGGAGAAATTTTTCCTTTCAATGCTAAACAGGTGTCCGCCATAACAAGCATTTACTTTTACAGGTAGTTTCATTTGCTTCAAAACACTTTCTATCTGCAACACCAATTCTCTTGTAGGTGCCAAAATAAGGGCCTGAACACCCTCTTTTTGCTGAAGCTTAGGCAAGATACTTAAGAGATAAGCCAAAGTCTTACCACTCCCAGTAGGTGCTAGAAGCATGACGTTTTGATGCTTCTTGCTTGCCTCGAGTGTGGCTACCTGCATTTCATTTAAAGCTGAAATACCTAGGTTTTCCAGAATTGCTTTTTGATTTGTGCTTGAAACTTTCATGCAGCAAAGGTAATTCAAGTATCTTTATAAATTGGTAAAATATCTCTATTCAATGGAAGAACAACCTAATAATCCCTTGCACGGGATTAAACTTGAAGAAATAGTCTCTGTCTTGGTGAATTATTATGGCTGGGAAAGGCTAGGCAGCATAATTAGAATTAACTGTTTCATCAATGACCCCAGCATAAAAAGTAGTCTGAAGTTTTTAAGAAGGACCCCCTGGGCCAGGGAAAAAGTAGAAGCATTATATATTGAACTGTTAAAAAAGAGATAGCGCACTCCATACTTTTACTAAGTTCAAAATCAGCGCTTTTAAAAAGCTAGTTTTATACTATTGATGGCACTTCTCCCATTAAAACAAAGTATAAATTCTATTCACTAACAACTGAACAAAATTTAGCCGTAATTTTTAAATAGTTCTTCCTGACTAAGATAGTCCCTCCTCCGCATACCCCAGAGCAAATAGGAATTGGTTTTCTGCGATATAGGAGAAATAACGAATCATATAAAAGCAGATAATCGTACCCTTCCATTTTTTTATAACCACAAACAATTATTAATCAAGCAATTGAAACCAGTATTTAGTATATTAATTAAGAATTAATTCTATTTCTTAATCAAGCCCAAAAAATGCCCAAACTAAAATATGTTGGAATCAACAGGGAGATCACGCTTCACGAAGACTTTGGGAATATACTTGAAGTTTCCATAGCAAATAAAATCCCTCATTTACATGAATGCGGAGGAAACGGAAGATGTACCACCTGCAGAATCAGGGTGATCGATGGGATGCAACATTTATCACCTCCTGATCAATGGGAACAAAAAGTTTCACGAATTCGGAATTGGGATCCCTCCATAAGACTAGCCTGCCAAACAAAAATCCATGGTGATGCCACCATTCAGCGCTTATTATGGACCAGTGCAGAAATCAGCAAACTGCAATTAGAGACTCTTCCAGAAGATGTTGGCGAAGAGCGATCCTTGGCTATTCTCTTTTGCGACATGCGTGACTTTACCTCCATTGCCTCACAGCATACCAATTTCGACCTGGCACATATGCTGAACAGATTTTTCACCATTTTAGGTGATCCCATTTTAATGAATGATGGGATTATTTATCAATATGCTGGCGATGAAATCATTGGGCTTTTTGGTACCGGTGGAGGTGATACGCACAAAATCTGCTTGGATGCACTTAGGGCAGGCTTAGGCATGCTTTATGCTGTGGAGCGACTTAACAAAATGGAGCTCAAGGACTTCTCTACCATTTTCCAAGTAGGGATTGGGATTCATTTTGGGCATGCTTTTGTGGGGAACCTCGGGCATCCCAAGCATAAGCAATTCACTGTTTTGGGTGACCCTGTTAATGTAGCCAGTCGAATCCAAAATCAAAATAAGGTTTTGGGCACGCAACTGTTGGTGTCAAAGGTATTTATGGATAATCTCCCGGAAAAAACAGCCAAGGTTGGCAAGAAAACAAAGGTAAGCTTAAAAGGTAAGCAAGAGGAATTTGAGCTTTTTGAAATTAAGGGATTTGCCCATTTTGACACCAATCTGGAGGTACAGGCATCATTGGATTTATTGCTTAAAAATGAAGATCGCTTTGCCCAACGATTTTATGATAAATTATTTATCAAAGCACCTAGTGTGCAACAATTGTTCAAAAAGAACATGCTTGAACAGGGACGAATGTTGACTCATATGTTGAGCGGAATAATTTATTCATTGAGCCGACCAGAGCATTTGAAGATGGGGCTTCACAAATTAGGAAAGCAACATATTCGTTATGGAGTAAAAAAGGAATATTACCCAATTCTAAAAGAAGTCATGCTGGAATCTATCAAGGAAGAGCTGGGGGATGCGCATAATGAGAATGTCCAAAAGGCCTGGGAGAATGCCATAGATATGGTGACAGGACTAATGAAAGAAAGCTATGATTAAGCAGCAGTATGCAAAACCATAGCTTTCATCATCATTAGCTAACTATTGTCTTCAATTCATCAAATGCCTTCGTAAATAATTGATCAATAAAACCACTCACATTTTTAACATTGAAGTCTAAATCAAAATTATACGGCTTGCCTAATAAATTCAATTTTAGGTCCGCTTTAAAAAAGTCTCCTTTTTCAATCTCCTTAAGGCTTCCGCTAAAGGTAAAAGATTTGATATCGATTAGGTCTCCTGAATGCTGTGCAATATAAGCGCTCAACTTTAGAACTCCTTCACTACCCAGTTTAGCAGCCTCAAGAGCTGCTTTGGCTTCATTAAAAGCAACAGCTTCTGAACCTGCTTCTACCACTTTTAAGGCAGTCTTTGCTGCTTCCAAAGCAATATATGCTTCCGTGGAACCAATACTATTCAAGGCTTTGCTGGCTGTACTAATCGCCAGGTTTGAGGCAGTTTTGGCAGCACTAAGAGATTTTAAGGCTCCTTGCCATGCGGTATAATCAGCCCCATTCTTTACAGCAGATAACGTTGCTTTTGCACTTTCAAAAGCGGTATAGTTCACTCCGGTTTTCGCTGCATTCAAAGCCTGCTTTGCTGCTTGGAAGGCTGTATAATTGGCCCCAGTTTTCGCCACATTCAAAGCCTGCTTTGCCGCTTCAAAAGCGGTATAGTCGGCTCCATACTGAATACCATCCAGCACTTTTTCAGCTGCCTCAAGCGCCAGCTTGGCTGCATAGTAAGCCGGCTTGGAGTACCAGTGGTCCAGCGACTTGACTTTTTTCTTGGCACTTTCCACAGCCCTTTTCGCGGAACCAATGCTATCATTATATTTTTTTTCAGCAGCATTTACTGATTTTTGCGCCTGGGCAATTCCATTATTATAGGTCCTTTGAGCTGCATCCAATGACTTTTTGGCACTGTCTATACCATCATCATATTTCTTTTCAGCAGCATTCACAGCGTTTTGAGCATCAGTCATGGCCTTATCATAGCTCGCTTTTGCAGCATTTACCTTTTGTTGGGCAGCCTTAATAGAACTGGCTCCATCTGATTTGGCCTTATTGAGTGCCGCGGTTAATTTCTTTAGCTCCGCATTAGCTGCTTCCTGGGCTTTGGTCAGTTTGTCTTCGGCCTTATTATAGACTGCCTCATAGGCCTTTCTGGCTGTATCTACCTTTTTTTCAGCAGCATCAATACTGGATTCCGTTTGATTCAGGGCCTGATTGATTTTTGATTCAACTGTAGTTTTCAAATAATCCGTAATCTGGTTGTCCATAGCTCCTGATAGTGCAAAATCCAAAGTTTTTGGCTCAGTCAGCTTGCCTGAACTATTTCCCATGACTTCAAACTTTAGGGCTGAAGTGAAATCCTGTTCGAATTTAAATGAAATGCCCTGATCCGAAATACTGGCAAAAAGGCCTTCTTCAAGCCCTAAAAAAGAAAAACAGCCATCAATAGTAGCAGCCTGTTTTTCAGGACTTATTTCTAGGGAGAAACTAGCATCCTTTCCCTTTTCTCCACTGATCTTCAGCGGGCCAAAATCCAGCTTATCAATATGCCCGGCTCCCTCAATTCCTGTATCCGATATCCTGGTATAAATGGAAATTTCCTCCCCTGCAATAACGATATCTCCGGAAAAACTAAAACCAGGCTGATAAGTAATCGTACCTATCGTTCCTCCTGCAGGTGCACAATAAAGCTTTAAGGTCTTAATATCAAAGAAATCAGGAATATGCTGTACCTTAATATTGGCCAATTGGGCTGCAAAATTCAGGAGTTGTGTCGGCGTCAGATTATCCAATTCTCCCGACAAAATTTCCTCCGAGGGGTTTTCAGAAATACTCACCGCCATATCTACCGTGGTATCGGCAATGACCAAACCACCTGCAATTCCAAATTCAGAGGGTATGCCTGTACTAACAAACTGCTCGTAAATAATCCCTAACTGAAGAGCCAGGGCTGGACCAATTTTAATACCGTGAATACCAAAAGGATCTTTCCAATAATTTTTCATGGTGACAGCTCCCTTAGCTTCCAGTTCATCCAAAGAGATGGACATATCAAAATGCAATGGTGTATCTTGGTTGGGAATACTGATGTCCATACCGAAAATCGCCATCAATGCCGGCTGGGGAAGCAAATTGATTTGAAGCTTCATAGGGTCGCAGGTAACCGAATGCCCTAGATCCAAACGTGTGTCCGGCATATCTATACTGATATCCGTAACACTTCCAAAATGCGCTGAGAGCTCCAGTCCAATATGCTTTTCACCAGTCAAATCTGAAAGTCCCGGTATCTCTTCTAAAATACCCATAAGCTGCAATCCTTCCTGAACATCAAAATCAAAGCCCTCATTCTTAGTCTTACAGGATGCTGAGGCAAAAATAAATCCTAGCTTGGAAAAGCTGAGTTTATTGATAAATGTTCCCTGAGCACTTGGGAAGATCTGGGAAAAGGTAAAGCTTTTAGCATCTATGATCGCGTAGAGAACGGTGGTGAAAGTAATGTCTTTCTCAAAGTATACCCCACAGTCTAGGTTAAGCCCTTCTATGCTTGCTTCCCCTTTGATCTCAAATTTGGCAGGCTTCTGCAAGGACTTTTTGTAAAGTTGGAAATCCAAATCGGTTTTCTTCAGGTCAACCGGACCAAAGTTCAAATCTCCAAGTTCACCATCAAAGACAACTCCATTGGTAGAAATATTGGCCGTAGTCTGGAAATCATAATCATGCACTTTAACCTGACTTGTCAAGGCAAGTCCGAGAGGTATAGATTTTCCATCAATGGTGCAAACGGCATTGGCCAAGGAAAGCTGACTGTTATCAAAACTAATATCAAAATCAGGAGCACCTAGGCCCGCAGGAGAAATCTCATTAAAGAGATCAGTCAAAACATCCAAGGAGAACTTACTGGCATTTGCCACAAGTCCTACAGCCGACGCTGAAATTATACCCGCAAAATCAAAAGTTGTGTTTCCTACGAT
The DNA here is from genome assembly GCF_014280965.1 of Echinicola salinicaeni. Taxonomy (GTDB): domain Bacteria; phylum Bacteroidota; class Bacteroidia; order Cytophagales; family Cyclobacteriaceae; genus Echinicola; species Echinicola salinicaeni. Next base: position 233,623 of record NZ_JACODZ010000003.1, on the reverse strand, counting down.
CAGAGCGGCTTTCAGATCAAAACCTATCTTGTCTCCTAAAACTCCATGGACATTTACTTTTTCCAAGCTAAGGTTTTCAATGCCAAAAACGCCTTTCAACTGCTGGGCATTAGCATTTAAAATCAATGTTTTATTCGATAGCTGTACATCTAGCGCCAAAGACCCTGTGGATTTATCCGTAAGGCTGTCCACATCAAAATCCCCACTCAGCTGGGGACGGATCTGCCAAGTATCACCAGACTTACTAAGGTCAAGTTCAAAGAAAGCTTTGGTTAAGCTTACCCCTTGGCATACTTCCTTGAAGAAAGGCACTGTACAGGTGAAGATGGCCTTTTGAGCTTTGATAGGCTCCTTCAGGTTGAGGCTCGTGGTGACTATTTGAGCACTTAATAAAATACTGTCTTCAGTTCCGAGATATTCTTTAAAAACGGACAATATCCCATCCATTCTAAGCTTTCCTGAGAAAGCAACTTTATTGTCACTTATTGAGAGCTTGACGTCGTCAAAAATAAAATCATCAAGATCAGGACAATTAAAATCTGCAAAAAGATCAGAAAGTTTGAAATTGTTGCTGATCGATGTTGGTGAGGTTACAACGAGTGTTTCCATGGGTGTGGTTGTTTGGTGAATAAAAGAATCAACTTGGTAAAATGCGGTGAAAACAAATAGATATAAAAAAATCTATTATAAAAAAGCGGTTTTCAATTACAAAGTAGCTAAAAATGAAGGACTTTGCTAAAAAAACATATTTTATCCCTTACCAAAAACAAAAAAGAGGCTGCCCCATATCTATTTCATAATGAGAGAATTAATCATCTAAAAAGGACTCTCCGAAGGATGAAATGACAAGAGATGAAACAGCCACTGAGATTAAATCAATGATTTTCTGCTTGGGGTCTAGCTCTTCTTTTCATCACTAAACTGTCAGCAGGATAATTGTCCTTGAGCATGGCCATTTGCGCTTTTGCCCAATTCATTAAGCTATTTTTTTCCTCTGAACTAAGGTCTGCTTCACTATGTAACCCTAAAGCTGTGTACGATTTTAATGGCATTTCGCCCTCTTCGATTACTTCAATGATTTCTTCCAATTTATGATTTTGACGGGCTAAGGGCAGGGCGGTGAAATCATCAAAATTCAGGTGTCTTTTTCCATCTTTTATATGACCATCCAACCACCAAGCAACTGGCTGAATATTGGAGTACCAAGGGTATGCTGTGGAATTGGAGTGACAATCATTACAGGCCTTATTGAGAATGCCTTGCACGTTTTCAGGGATGGCATAATCTTCACTCATGGGTGCTGGCTGGGCATTAGAAATGTTTCTTTCCGGTTTGATAAATTGAATAATAATAAGCCCTACTAGTAGTGCTAAAAGAATTTTCTTGATCATTTTATTAAAGGTTTGTGATGACTCATATTATTCTATAAATATAATTAAAGCAATAGCCAATTGGGAAACTTCAAAGTTTTTATTTGAACCATAAGAATATTGAACTAGCGTTTCTCATGATGGATCAAGTTGAATACTATACTTTTACAAAGGTTTTATTGCTATACATATACCACAAGAGGCCATACAAAATCCCGAATCCTCCGATCGTAGTCACTACGCCGTAATATACTCCCGTATATTGTTCCAATCCGAATAATACAAAGTCTGCCACTTTAGGGAAAGTAATAATATGGGACAATACATAGGCTGTAATGGCATTCATCCCGATTACTTTTAGAGGAAAGGCCCATTTCACCTTTCCTTTTATATCCATGATCCAATAAAACAAGGCCAGTAATAAGTAACAAACTCCCGAGGATGCCAGGACAAAAGAACTTGTCCAAAGCTTTTTGACAATAGGGTGCCATCTCCCCCAGATAATTCCTGCAGCTAGAAACCCGATTCCAACCAGCATTAGTGTAGTGGCTATCTTATTCCTTGATAGATTTGATTTAATTAATTCACCCGCAAAAAGGCCTGAAAGCGTAGTGGCTGTAAATCCAAACCCACTCAACAACCAGGTATATTGGGTCCCATCATCAAATCGTCCTAATATTAAATGGTCAAAATACAATGCATAGCTGCTATCTGGTAATAAGGCACTTCTGCCGACTCCGGGAACCATGGGAAGCGTTAATAAAAGAGCATATATGACCAAGCATCCTAAAAAAAGTAAATAGCGTGCTTTTTTCTGAAGGTACACATAAGCTAAACTAGATAAAATATAGCCCACCGCGATGGCCTGCAAGGTATTGCTGAATATATGAAATCTATCTAGGTCCAACTCCAGTAGATTGCCCTGAACGACCCAACCCAGAACAAAAAGAATGATAAATCTTTTTATCAGCTTTTTATAAATAGCAGTCCTACTATTATTTTCTTGAAACCTCTTCGAAAGTGAAAAGGGAATGACCGCCCCAACCACAAATAGGAACAAGGGCATTACGATATCATAAAAGCTAGACCCAAACCATTCAGGGTGTTCAAATTGCTGAGCTAGGGATTCGGAAAAAGGACTGCCTACTCCTCTATTAAGCGTACTGAAAAACCGATCCGCAAATATGATAATCAACATATCAAAGCCCCTTAGGGCATCGATGGATTGTATACGGTCAGTAGGCTGTAGTCTATCGTTCAAAACAACTTGTTTTTAAGTGATTTTTTTGACAAAAAGTTTTTAAATAACAACAAAACAAAGAATGAAATCCTGCCAATATAGTAAATAGAGAATAATTTTTCCAAATTAGATTTCATCTATTGGAGCATTCAATTCTCATCATGAAATAAAGATTAGCTTTGAAAGCTATTGATAAATAGTTGGGACCAAAAGTAAATTATAGCCTAAGACACAGCCTATTTAATAACAGAACTTTTTAATTCAATGTCAGCGGTTGACCATGCCTGATCAAAAGCCTTTTCAGTTCTACTTAAGTTAATCTTATCACCAAGATTAGCATAAGCCAGACTAAGCCCTTTTAATGCCCAGCCATTTTTAGGTAAAAGGAAGAGGTCTTCATTATAAGTATTGACCGCATCTTGATACCGTCCAGCTTCCAACTGCATAGCACCCAAATGGTGTCTAACAGAAAAAAACCAATCCGGCGGTTCGTTATAACTCAAGCTGTCCTCTATTTTTACAGCTTCCTCCAGCAAGGCAATACTCCCTTCAAAATTATTTTCTTTTGCCAGGATTTCTGCTTTAAGCACTCGTTGGGCAATTTGCAATAACTCATATACAGTGTTGATATCCCAGATGGTGATCTGTTTCAACGATTCATCCTCAGCTATTTTTGAGAGTGAAGCCAATTCTTCTTTTGCCTGATCAATATGACCTTTACCCAGAAATGCCATTCCCCTCGCATAATGATGGACCGCCCTCGGATAATCCAGTTCAGGTACTTTGTTTTCCATTTCTAGGATTTCATCCCATTTGCCAAACTTCACATAGACATAAAAAGGAATAGAATAATAGTGCTGAATCGTCCCCCAACCTGGTTCCTTCATCAACTGAAGATTTGCATTATGGGCTACTTCATCTGCTGCATATATAGCCCATTTACTGTTTCCTTCCAAGGTGGCTGTACCAGCAAGGAAATGTTGGTTATGGGGAAAATAAGCCAATGGATACGCTCCCTGGGCATTACAGGCGGAGACATAGGCACTGTCCACTTCTATGGATTTGATATTGGCGACAGAGCCCTTATGATAGTCACCAGTTCTAATATAAATATGAGCAGGCATATGCACTAAATGTCCAGCATTAGGAACCAATCCTTCATCAAATAACTGGGCACTTTTATAGCCTCTTTCAGGATGGCTTGATGATTCCACTACATGGATATAAAAATGATGCGCGCCAGGATGAACAGGATCTATTTTAATCACCTCTTCCAGGGTTTTTAGAATTGGTGGAGTCCACGGTTTGGCTTCTCCTGATTTATCAAACAAATCCCATTTATGGAGATTCATTAAGGACTCTGCATAAAGTGCCCCAATATTGGCGTCTCGTGGATATTTCTCATATAATTCACCCATAGCTTCAGAATAGGCCACATCAAGTGGATATCGGTCTTGAGGTGGTTCTGCTACATACCTCTTTGCCATAGCTTCTATTAGTGCTCTCTCCTTTTGATTCCCCGATTTCTCTACCAAAAAAATAGCTTTTTGAATCGCTTCATAGGCCCTTTCATAATTATCACTTTCCATTCCTGCATTATAATTAGGGCCCAAAACATAAGCAAAACCCCATTGGGCCATGGCACAATTTGGATCTAGCTTGGAAGCATAATAAAATGACCGTGCTGCTTCAGCATGGTTAAAACCATAGGCCAAAATAAATCCCTGATCAAAATACCTTTGAACCAATTCATCATCCGTGTCAATAGGGTAATGAAAATCTCCAAGTCCCTCAAATAGGGGAGCTATATTATCACCATTATACCAGTCTTTATCATTGGTAATAGGAGCGCAAATTACCGGGGCAGAACTGCTCACTTCAGCCTGCTTAACTTCCTTACTTTGGCAGGCAATAGCAAGGAGAGCTAATAATATTATTCCTGATATACCTTTCATCTTTATAAGCTTTTTGTTCAAAACTCAGGTAAATGAGGTGGTGATTCTTTTAGAGACTGAGAATTACTAATTTAACCATTTATACTCAAACATGCTGGTTATAAATAAATTGTATCATTTATAGATGTAAAAATTATTTAATAGCTATAATCGTAGTTACACTGGAAGTTACGCCAAAAACTGTACAGTTTTTCAAGTACTTAAGCGAAGGACTGACAGTTACTCTCATTATGAGGAATAATTAGATTACACAAAAAAATTAAGGGAATGGTTCTCGGTTATAAGATCATTCTATTAGATTCATGCATGATCAGCTTATTTTTGATATGAGGATTAATTTTTACCAATTCTCTGGAGAAACCAATTTTATCCCTTGGTGATATCACTATGCAATGATTTTTCCCATAAATAATTTCTATCCTATCTAATGAAGGAGCTGGAGAAGAAATAATACTGGTTGTTTTTGAAATACCCCGGATCTTATCAATATCATACCATTTGTTGATGATAAATCCACACCTGACTTTCAATATTCCACTATCAGTGATGGTGTAAGATGTCGAAAAATTGAGATAAACAATAAATGACAGAATTAAGAAAAAAAATGCACTTAATATTATGATTGGGGTCAGTGCTGCATTTTTATATAACAGATAACCAACGATCAAACCAAAAGGTATCGCCAATAATAAAATTACCTCATATCCAAACTTTGATTTGAATGACTTCATTAAAGAATATTTCAGTTTATCCCTAGATATTTACCATACTTCAGGGATTTTGAATCTACTATCAATATCAGTTTTAATAATATTATCTAAAAAAAATGATGGAATCAAATAAAACGCTATTCAATTTCAAATAAAGCACCTTTATTTACAGTTTAACGTAGTTTATACTAAATAGCTTTAATCCAGTTTATAGAAAAGCAGATGATTTTAAAGCTTTTTAAATATGAATGCTTTACATTTTTAGTGTACTTATCTACTGGCACAAAACATTTTATCTTATTATTTTTCTATAAAAATCACCTAATAAGTATAGACTTTAGATCTTTTAAAAAAGATTAATAGAGACTGATAGAAAATATATTTATGGCACTTCTATTAGTCCCATCTATTTGAAAAAGCACAGAAGATTTTCTGTGCTTTTTTACTACCATAAGATAAATGATATTTACTAATATTTTCAATTTAAATCATCTTCATCAAAGTCATCCTCGTTAGGCGCTTCCATATCAAACATACTGCTAAACAGGTCTTTGAACTGCATACCAGTATCCAGTAGTTTTTTACTGAGTTGGCTGTATTCGGCTAGACCATGTAAGGCAAATTCCATATAAAATTCCTTTTCTTTTTCGGGCAATGACTCAACAAAATCAGTAGTGATCTTTTCTAAGCCAGGCACCTGATGTAAGGCTTTTTTATATTCTTTATCGTTTTGGGAGGCTAAAATATCCAGATGGTTACCTTCTCCAAACCAAGATAAAGGCAATATATAAGGGTTTCCTTCTTTATCTTTTTTCTTTTGCTCTGGTGTAGGAAATTTGGAAGCAAACAAAGTCCTTATGGCTTTCCCTATAAGATTATAAGCTACCAGCCCTGCACCTTCCTGCTCTCCTTCATATACCAACTCAACTTTTCCAGTAATAGAAGGAATAATCCCAATCAGGTCTGCAATTCTGGTAACAGTATTATTTTCTCCACTGAGGTATAACCTTCTCTCAGCTGCTGAAAGTAAATTTTCATAGGCCGTGATGGTCAACCTTGCTGAAACCCCACTTTTCTCATCTACATATTCACTATGCCTTGCCTCTACAGCAACTTGTTCAATCAGGTCTTTCATTAGTTCTGGCACATGGATCTGCTCAATAGGCTTACCGTGAAGCTTTGCCTCTTGGCCGGTAATCTGTTTTCCTATTTGAATATTTTTTGGATAGTGCGTGATGATCTGGGATTCTATTCGGTCCTTTAAAGGGGTGACTATACTACCTCGATTAGTATAATCCTCCGGATTGGCAGTAAAGACAAACTGAATATCGAGTGGCAGTCGAAGTTTAAAGCCCCTGATCTGTATATCCCCTTCCTGAAGAATATTAAATAGGGCTACCTGTATTCTCGCCTGCAAATCCGGTAATTCATTAATCACAAAAATTGACCGATGAGATCTAGGTACCAGACCATAATGGATGACCCTTTCATCACTATAGGATAACTTCATCGTAGCCGCTTTAATAGGGTCTACATCCCCAATTAGATCGGCAACTGACACGTCTGGAGTAGCCAGCTTTTCTGTATACCTCTCCTCCCTATGCCACCAGGAAACAGGTGTTTCATCTCCTTTTTCATTAATCAAGTCCTTGGAATAGCTTGTCAGTGGCTGTAAGGGATCATCATTTAATTCCGAGCCTTTGACCACCGGTACATACTCATCCAATAAAAGGGTCATTTGGCGGGCTATCCTCGTTTTTGCTTGTCCCCTCAATCCCAGAAAATTGATATTGTGCCTGGACAAGATGGCCCTTTCAATATCCGGAATTACCGTATCCTCATAGCCCCAAATTCCCTCAAAGACATTTTCTTTGGCTTTGATTTTTCTGATCAAATTTTGTCGGAGCTCCTCTTTGATAGACTGGGCTTGATAGCCAGCAGCCTTGAGTTCTCCCAATGTTTTTATTTTCAATAAATCCTTACTGGTCAATTGCTGATATGTCATGCTCAAAAGCGTTTTGTACGGTTGCGTCTATAATCTTCAAAAATCAAGTGTCCCAGCCCCTTAAGGCTGCTATAATAGGCATTGCCATTATTTACTTTGGTGAATTCCTGAACAAACTCCTTAAGATATGGATCGGAAGCAATCATAAAGGTGGTCACAGGAACTTTAAGCTTTCGGCATTGCGCAGCGAGCTTGAGGGTTTCGTTCAAAATCTTACTGTCTATCCCAAAGCTGTTTTTGTAATATTTGATCCCCACTTTCAAACAAGTAGGTTTACCATCCGTGATCATAAAGATCTGTTTATTGGGATTCTTCCTCCTTCTCAACAGGTCCATAGCCAACTGCAAGCCTGCCACTGTATTGGTATGATAAGGCCCCACTTGTAAATAAGGCAAGTCCTTGATGTCAATTTGCCAAGCGTCATTCCCAAAAACTATTATATCAAGTGTATCCTTGGGGTAGCGTGTCTTGATCAGTTCTGCCAATGCCATAGCTACTTTCTTGGCCGGGGTAATCCGGTCTTCCCCATATAGTATCATGGAGTGGGAAATATCGATCATCAAAACCGTACTGGTCTGAGTGCGATATTCATTTTCTGTCACTTCCAAATCATCTTCAGTCAATAAAAAGTCCCCACCAAAACCATGATTGGCCTGGGCATTTCTCAAAGAGTCTGTGAGTGCTATTTGCTCCAAGTTGTCACCAAACTGGAAAGGCCTCCGGTCTGTGCCCCTTTCTTCTCCCAATCCTGAATGGGTGGTCCGGTGCTGTCCCCTATTGCCTCTTTTGAGCTTTCCGAAAATTTCTTCCAATGCACTTTTTCTGATCTCCTGCTCTGACTTCCCTGTAATCTTAAACTCCCCCTTTTGGTTTTCCTCGGTCAAATAACCCTTGTCTTTGAGGTCATCTATAAAATCTCCGATACCATAGGAAGGATTGGTAAGCCCATATCGGTTATCCAAGTTTGTAAGCCAGCTTAAAGCCTCAGCTACATCACCACCAGTCATGGTTACCAACTGAAGGAAGATTTCTAGCAAATTTTCAAAGGTACTTTTATTGGGATCCTTATTAGGGGTGTATTTGGTAAATCTAAATCCTTTCATACAGAAGAGATAACAAGATAGCTGGGTAGCAAGTTTAGAAAATAATAGATTTTTGCAAGACTTATTAATTATTATTGCTTTAGCCTTGGTTTAAGTTACAAATAATCACACGAGAATGAAATTGTTGTTTTAAAGAAATTGATCTTTCTTAACTTTGTCTACATGGACGTTTTTAAAATCTATGTATAAAAAAATCAAAGTTATCGGAAAGGTTCAGGGCGTGTTTTTTAGAAAATCAACTCAAGATAAAGCCAAAGAACTGGGCCTTAAAGGCTGGGTGAGAAATGAAGCTGATGGATCTGTTATGACCATTATCCAAGGAGAAGAAGAGCAGCTCAAGCTGATGGAGGCCTGGCTGAGAGTAGGCCCTTCAAGGTCCAATGTTTCAGAATTAATGATCTTGGAAGAAGGTTATAACTTGAAGTTTGAGTCTTTTGAGATCACCTATAATAATGAATGAAGCACTCATTTATAAAAAAACTGGAAATAACGAAGGCAATTCATTTCGACCATATGAGGCCTTAGAGGACTGTTTAAGCTATTTTGAGTTTTAACTCACCTTTTCTTTTGATAATCTTAAGATCAAAAAACTCATTAATGAAGCTTTTGCAGCGGTTTTCTGCAAATTCAGCCCTATTTTCAGTATCAAAAAGCAAGGTCATTCTCAGCATGCACTTGACATAAGATTCATGTGTCCCCAGTTTTCTCAACCAAAGCACAAAATGCTCCTCCCAGTCTTCTTGGTATTTTTCCAAATGGCTACGGCCATCAAAAAGAAACTCCAATTGGTTGGAACCATACTTGAACCTATAAATTCCCGAAAGTTGCTGATAGATTACCCTAATTCTGTCTGTAGGAAAAGTCTCTGTCTCTAAAATTTGCTGATAAGTACTTTCCACCAATCCAAGGGGATTGTAAAGGGACTTGTAAGAGGCTTTTAGTTCGCTCACCATGACTTCCAATAGTTTATCCTCCATGCTCGATTGAGCCTGTCTAAGGATATAGTTTTTATCTAAAGGAAATAGTTTTTGAATCATTATATGGCACACGAAAATTATGGCGCAAATTAAGCTTTTCTTTGGACAATCGAAAGGGAAAAATTGTGCTTTTTTAAGCCTGGCAATTATTTAAAAAAATGGATCATATAATAGAATAAAGTAAGACAATGAATCACAACAACTTAAATTCAGACACAAAAAAACATCCCTCGACTACAGACAAAACACAAAACAAATAATTTGTAGCGGTTCGTGTAATCGAGGGGCTTTTAAAATTTAGATTTTACCTTTTTAATGGGCAATCCTATCTCTATTATCTGGCAGAGCTACTACTGATGGTGCTGCCAAAGAATATGCTATTCAAAAACAGCTTATTGGTACCAAACCAGAAAGCACGGAAATTAGGATTATCCACAAAACCAATGACCTTTCCTCTTCCATTTGCAGAAATGCGTATCATGGCGGTGTTTTTCATTTGTTCCAAATTAAATGGATACACATAACCACTGGCCAAAGGGCTGTCAGTATAAATCAATGGATTGGCAAAGGGGTTGGTAGAAGGCAGCATAAACTGATTACTGTTCCTGAAAGTATAGAGGTTTTCATCCTGATAGCCATATCCCAGGGGATGGCTAAGGTCCAGTTTCACCTTGAATATGGCCCCTCCTGTTACTTTAGCACCACGATCATTTGCCAGATCTGCATATTTTTTCTGTAGCGTACTGTCCTTTTCGGTTTCAGTTTTAAAGCTGAATTCCCCTATTTTGTTTTTATTGATCCAATTCAACGCTCCTCCTCTTCCAATCAACGTACCTCCATTTTTCACCCAGTTCCTCAGAGATTCGGCACCAGATTGGTTGATCCCAGCGTAATTGCCATTCGGCATAATGATCACATTATACCTGTGCAGGTCAGCGGAAGAAAAGAGGTTTGTGGGCAATAGGGTGATGGGCATTTCCATCCTTTGGTCTAACAAATGCCAGATTTCACCTGCTTCGCTGCTTGAGACACCATTATCCACCAACAATGCTACTTTGGGTTTTTGCAGTACCGATATGCTCGGAGAACCCAAATTGATCCCGCCAGTATAACCTGTGTTAACAGCAGAAATATTAACTCCCGTTTGTTGGGCCACTTGCTGAAGATCCTCAAAAAAATCTTGATCAGTAATTTGACTGGTCCCCTTATCAATTAAAATAGTCCCTCTGCTAAACTTATTGTCAGGACCTTCCTCAAATTCTTGATGACTGACCCTTACATTATAGCCCTTTTCCATCAATTGATATAAGGCTTTTGGTGCATAATATTCTCCCCATTCAAACGCATATGCATATGCACCGGCAGCTCCTTTTAATTCCCCTACGGGATGCTGGGGAATGCTACTTACTTCCTCTACATTGGCAAGGTTTAGAATCCTACTGTTTACAGCCATAAACTGCATATCAAAAGCCATTGGCAGTGTCCAGGCCGAAACATCGTAAAATAAACTGTCCTGAAATTCAGTCCTAGTTTCAAACATTCCTTTGATCAACCTATATTGAGGCTGGTTAAGTGGTACGATATAGGATTGATTGGCCTTAAAATCCACGCCATTGATATTAATATCTTCCTTGAGCCCATAAACATTGATATCATGTTGAAGAATCATATCAGCCAAATGATTGGTTCTTCCTTTATCCTTTGGAGTACCAAAGATATAGGCCTTATTGGTATCATTATCTGCTTCCTTTTTAGCATCCAAATAGAAATCCCTCATATAACTATTCAGTTCCTTTCTCATTGCTACCGCCGCCTCAAAAGAAGAAAGTGTTGCAGTAAATTGATTTCTAATGGTGAAGGGAAAGCTTAAAGGACCATTTACACTTTCCTGTAAATGCCCCCTGGAGGAAGCCTGCTCAAACAAAATCCCTACCTGCCCCTGAACGTCAGGATAGGTAGAACCCTTCCCGTAATAAAAATCATCATAATTTTCTTGGGTAAAATAAAGTGAGCCAATTTCGTCCAAGTATTTCGCATGGTATTGGGCTATTTTTTCAGTCAGTTCAAAGTTTTTTCTTGGAGTAAGTGGGTGATTTCTACTAGGTATTCCAGGTTGGAAAAAAAAGGTGCTGTTTGTCCCCATTTCATGGAAGTCCAAAACCAAATTGGGTTTCCATTCTTGAATTTTAGCAATCCGTGCCCTGGATTCAGGATGCTGAACCGGTAGCCAGTCACGGTTTAGGTCAAACCAATAATGGTTAGTCCTCCCCCTAGGCCAAGCTTCATTCAGCTCCCTATTCATCGGATCACCATTCATATGTATGCTTCGATTTGAATTGACCCAAGAGGCAAAACGGTTGATCCCATCAGGATTGATCCCAGGTTCTAACAAAATCACGACATTTTGCAGTTCCTCGTCTATCTCGTTTGCCGCTGCAAAATGATATGCTGCCAACAAGGATGCATTGACTCCACTGGCTTCGTTTCCATGAACGGAATAGCCCATATATGCTACCACAGGGATATTTTCTATATCCACCTCTCCGGATTGTGAAGGGTCCCTTAACTGGGAACGCTGAAACTTGATTGCATTTAGCCTTTGAAGGTTATCCGGGTGGCTGATAGTCAACATCATCAATGGCCTATTTTCATAGGTTCTGCCCGTTACTTCCAGATTAACTCTTTCGGAAGCGGCAGCCAACTTCTCCATATACATATAAATCTGATCATGACTTACATGCCATTCCCCAATTTCAAAGCCAAGTACGGAGGCTGGGGTAGGGATATCGGGATTATAACTGTATCCTGGTTTCAGATAGTAGGATAATTCCACATTTTCTTGGGCAGTAACAGAAAATGCCAGCAGGCCCAAACACAGGGTTAATATTCTTTTGATCATAGGTTTAAATTTTTGGAACTGAGCGTTACGTCCCCAAAGCTCCTTAAAATTCTCATAAAAATTAGGTAAATTCATTTTCAAGGTAAAATAAACTATTTGAAAGTTAATTTTCTTATATAAATAAAACATCACCTATGCTAGGATTAGGTTCCATTGGAATAATTATTTATGTTTTTACAGTTTATGACGTCATCAATAGCCGGTTCCACAAAGATAAGGATAAAGTGACCTGGCTGATAATCGTCATCATCTTACCAGGTCTGGGAACACTCTTGTGGTTTCTGATCGGAAGGGGACGTGCTTATTTATAATTGAATATGTATATCCGCAATTGCACCAGTACGTTTTACCATTGAAAACAATCCCTAAAAAGAGAATACATATCTTTCAGAAATACTAATTTAATCCGTGGAATCTCCCGATAAATCGGGACAGGCTGTGAGAAATAGGTTTACTAGTGTTAAAACGGATAATCATCTAATTGAATATGCTTTATGAATAAAGGTCTTTTAAAGCATGATCTATTTCTGTGAATTTAAATTTATAACCAGAACTGATAATTTTATCTGCAGAGATTTTATTTCCACCCAAAATCATCCCTGCCATCTCTCCCAGAATAATTTTCAACATAAATCCAGGAACTGGAAGGGGCAAAAATGGCTTGCCGCTATACTTGGCTGCTCTTTGGGTAAGTACTTTATTGGTTACAGGAATAGGAGAAACTCCATTATAATGACCCTTGAGGTTTTTGTGCTCCAAAGCATAAATGAACATATCCACCAAATCCTGGATATGAATCCAACTCATATACTGATTTCCACTGCCGAGAGGTGCTGCTACTGGTGGCTGCAACATTTGGGGCAAAGCGCCTCCTTCTTTTGCCAAGACAACTCCTGTCCTCAAAGCGACCGTTCGAATGCCAAGGCTATTGAACTGATCTACTGACTTTTCCCATTTGACGACTACTTCAGATAAAAAATCATTCCCTGCAGGATCTTCTTCTGTAAGCCATTGCTCACCATTGTCCAAACCATAATAATTGGCTCCGCTGGCTGAGACCAACACCTCGGGTTTATTCTCCATCGTCCTCAGCTGCTCGAAGATCAATTGGGCAGACATCGTTCTACTTTCCAAAATCAGCTTTTTTCGCGCAGCTGTCCAACGTTTTTCAGCCACTCCTGCTCCTGCAAGGTGTATAATGCCGTCCGCCCATTCCAATGAGGCCAGATCAATTTTCTTCTGACGAATATTCCAACTAAATGATTTTTGGGACTGTTTTTCAGGAGAGCGGCTAAGCCAAGCAACTTGGTATCCTAACTGTTCCAAAGACTTGGTGAGCTTTTGCCCAACCAATCCAGACCCTCCGGTGATTAAAATATTTTTCATAAGCGCTTTTTGTTCAATAACTATGCAGATCGATTTAAGTTAAGAAAAAAGTCTATATTTGCCTCAGGTGATGGGGTACCACCTTTAACTGCTCTGATTTTTCAGTGCTGATGACTCCTACTTCAACTCATCTGAAAACTTAATTTAGTCTGATATACTTATGTTGGAGAGGGCACGAGAATTGATACATTTTAAGCGTTTTATCCAAACCGAATTTTATCCAAGCTTCCTCTATACCATAAAATGGTTGGTTTTGGCCATTTTTATAGGATTGCTGGTGGGCTCAGCCTCTGCATTTTTCTTGTTTGCCCTGCAATGGGCAACGAACTACAGGGAAGAGAATCTATATATTATAGCTTTATTGCCACTTGGGGGACTGATTATAGGTTGGGTCTACCACCGATTTGGTGAATCTGTGGTTAAGGGAAACAACCAATTATTGGAGGAGTTTTACAATCCTTTAAAACCCATACCGCTACGCATGGCTCCCCTAGTGCTCTTTGGTACCATAGCCACCCATCTTTTCGGAGGCTCTGCAGGACGAGAGGGAACAGCTGTACAAATGGGCGGTGCGATTGCAGACCAATTTACCAAATGGTTTAAATTAAAACCCATTGACAGAAAAACAGTCATTACACTTGGGGTAGCAGCAGGCTTTGCGTCTGTTTTTGGAACCCCTTTGGCTGGGGCGATTTTTGCTTTGGAATGGCTGATGATTGGTAGGGTAAGGTATGAGTCTATTTTACCAGCCTTTTTGGGCGCCTATGTCGCCGATTATGCCTGTACGGATTTTTGGGCAGCTCATCATACCCATTATGAAATCCCGTTTATCCCTGATTTGAACTTAGTCAATGTACTTTGGATTATTCCAGCAGGCATCTGCTTTGGTCTCGCAGGAAGGTTATTTGCCAAAGCTACCACCTTCTGGGCAGAAATATTTAAAAAAGTAATCCACTATCCTCCTTTAAGGCCTGTAGTGGGAGGGGTCATGGTGGCAGCATTGGTATTTTTAATCGGTACTACCAAATACATTGGACTGGGAGTTCCCTCCATAGTAGAAGCATTTAATTCTGAGCTGCCCTGGTATGATTTTCTGGCCAAAATAGGATTTACCTCCCTGACTTTGGGAGCAGGATTTAAAGGAGGCGAAGTGACCCCCTTATTCTATACCGGTGCTACCTTGGGTAATATGTTATCAGGAATGATTCCTTTACCTATGGCCCTATTGGCCGGGATGGGTTTTGTAGCTGTATTTTCTGGCGCTACCAATACGCCACTTTCCTGCACCCTGATGGGTATAGAGCTTTTTGGAGCAGAATCTGGCGTTTATGTAGGCCTGGCCTGTGTAGTCGCTTATTTATTTAGCGGGCATTCAGGCATCTATGGCTCTCAGGTCATCGGATCTCCCAAACACAGTTCATTAGAGCATAATAAAGGAAAAAGCTTAGGAAAACTGGAATAAGCCTAAGCTTTTAGACAGCTAATTTTCAAAACTACAAAGAACCCCGATCTATAAATCTAAATATATTTGGCACCAGCTCCTGCTTATATTTTTTGATCATATAGGCGGCTGACTCTGCCATCAGTTCAAAGTCGGTGGATATTACCGTAATTTCAAATAATTCCTTAAGCGGGGTGTCATTGTAAGAAACGACACCGATATCTTTGCCAATTTCAAATTGCCTATCACGTGTTTGCTTCACCAAGCTGACCAGGTCATTTTCATCAATAATGATATAAGCATCTTTTTCCTGTAATTCCATGTCTGGATAAATCTTGTCAAGGACCTCCGCATCAAAATCATGCGTATTACAAAAATTCAAAAAACCTTGCTTGATTTCTTTGGGATAGGGATAGATTGGATTATCAGGAAAAGCCAAAATAAGCTTATTATATTTCTTCAGTTTTTGTAAAGCTTCTTCCATGGCTTGATATATATCCTGTTTGAAATCCTGATAGATACAGGCAATATCCTCACCCAATTCCGGCAGGTAGTTGTCCATGATCACCAATTTGTCCTTTGGAATTTTCTTTAAACATTCTAGAACCTGTTCATTGCAATGGACATGAGCATGGTTTTCAGCGTCCTTTTTAAAATGAGGCATCAATACAAAATGGTCATAGGCACCCATATTCTCTTCCAAAATATTTACCAATAATTGGGAATCACAATGATAAATACGTAGGTCGATCTGGTTGTCTGACCCCATGCTATTAACAAAAGTATTAAAGATCTCCAGTTTATAGTTACTGAGTTTATTGAGTATAAAAAGTGTCTTGTGGTTAGAACTATTTACTGCTTTGTTTACATAGAAACCTTTGCTGACCACTGAAGTAATAATCTTCTTTTCACGGAGAAGGTTATAGGCCCTCACTACTGTATCTCGGCTAAGATAATATTCCTCACTGATATCATTGATGGAAGGAAGCTTATCGCCCACCATCAATGCCCCATTTTCTATATTCTTGATAATGGAATCTACAATTTGCTGGTATTTTGGGATTCTGGATTTACCGTCAATCTTAAGTAATAGGCTTTTTTCAACTAATATCATAATTTCAAGAGTTTGTTAACAATAAAACATAATTCTACCTGCACGATATCGAAGTATCGCAAAATCTAGAATTAAAATAAGCTTAGGGTTAACTACTCTTTGGCAAGCATTGATGCTTACCACAAATGATTATATGCTGTTCAATTATTCTGAAAACAGATCTGAAATCCACTGGTCGCTCAATTCCAACCAACGGGAAGCATTTCCGTGACTTTCAATATTTCCTTTTCCGTATCCATGACCTCCCTTTTCAAAGAGGTGAAGTTCACTTTTAATGCCCTCCTGATTAAGTGCTTTGGCATACCTGATGGAATTTTCTGCAGGCACAGCAGTATCGTCCCAACTATGAACCAAAAAAGCTGGAGGCGTAGTATTCTTTATTTGCGTTTCATTGGAGAAGTAATTTTCAAGATCTGAATTAAGCTTTTCGCCCAACAAATTATGTCTCGATCCCTGATGGGTAATACTTGTATCCATACTGATGACTGGATAGACCAAAACACTAAAATCAGGTCTTGAACTAGGTTGTTTGTCCTTGTTAGGATGATTATGAACAGAAACAGATGATGCAAGGTGGCCTCCTGCTGAGAACCCTAAAACTCCAATCTTATCGCTGTCATAATGCCATTTTTTTGCCTTTCTTCTCAAAAATCGAATACCTTCTTCTGCATCCATCAAAGGGACATTCCAAGACTCATTAAGGAGGGCTTCTTCTGGTAGCCTATATTTAAGTACCGCTGCAGTATATCCTCTCTCACTGTACCATCTGGCTATCTGATGTCCTTCATGCTGAATAGCGATAATTCCATATCCCCCTCCCGGGCATATCAAAATGGCCTTACCATTACTCGCTGTTTTTTGGGGCTTGTAAACTGTTATCTGGGGGATGGCTACCCTTTCTATTCTTCCACCATTACCAATTACATCCTTGTCCAAAAGTACCTTTGTATTTGGGGCATCACCTGAATAAAGAGGAAATGTCTCTTGCTGAGCAGTGCAAATAATGGGTATAGCCAACAGGATACTGGCTATTATATATTGAATTTTAGGCATTGGGTTGTACTGTTTTACTTTGAAAGTCCAAAATATAGGAATTTTAGCTTTGTCAAGGAAGACTTAACTGCTTCAAATTATTCAAAAAAGCTACATTAAGTCTGGGCTTCCTGTTTTTTATTCATCCATTTTGGTGCGGAAAGAAACCATACCACTGTACCGACAAACATGAGTGTTTTACAAAGATCTGCTGTGATCGAACCTGAAAACACTAAAAATGAGGGTACAATGGTCAATCCCAATGCGATAAATGAAATGATTTTAAATATATTATTCATAATCAGGTTATTTTAGGAGATGGGAACTGTTTTTCTTGATTTTTTGACTACTGATGGACTTGGCTCGTCTTTATGGTTTCTTTGTACTAGTTTGCTACTGATCAAATAAACGATTACTGCCACAAACCAGCCAGGGAGTCCTAAGAAGAAGATCTCAATTTCCCCAAAGAAGTTAAGACCTACGCAGAATATCAAAGTGATTAGCCATGTAATACCTACTGCCGGATTAAAAGAACTATTATTAAACTCTGCAAAATTTGATCTCAGTCCCATTTTTGGTAAAAGGAAAATATCAATGAATACAACAGCACCCAAAGGCATCAATACCAAGCCATAAAGGGCCACAAAGTCCAACAACTGCATCATCAATGCGGGGAAACAAGCTGCAATCGTCGTGATCAAACCTACAAACAAAGTCACTTTCCATGTTTTCCACTTGGGATTGATGGACTGTATGGCCAAACCAGCCCGGTACAAGGTAGGATTGGCAGTCGTCCAACCAGCAATGATCACACAAATAGCCCCGGCAATACCTACTGCTTCATAAGCAATTGGTCCTGGAGCAAACACCAAGCTATTGTCTGATTCCAAAAGGAACAGGGAATATAGGATACCTGAAGCGATCCAAGCAACATAATGTCCTAAAAACAAACCTGTAGAGGCCGCAAAACCAGCCGTCCATTTCTTTGCATACCTTAATATGGACATATCTGCCATCCCAATGTGCATGGCCATATTACAGAACCATGCGAAAAACATGATATGCCAAAAAGTAAATTTGGTATTTCCCTCCAAAGGTTGGCCTGACCAGATAGTCTCTTTGGCTACAGGCCAAAAATCACTGATGGAGTTGATCCCCAACCGCGGCAAAACGGCCACAGCAGCTGCAACAAAAATCATGATCATCCAAGGAGCTGCAATATTGGCAAATTTCACCACTTGGTTAAAGCCAAACATAGCGATGACCGTAGTAATGGCCCCAACGGCAAAAACAGTAATGACAAAGCCCACACTGGTAGGAAGTGTATCATTGAGTGCTGGCATGGCCATATCAAAAGGAATGCCCACTGCCGTTGCTGCCACTGTAATCATGGCCCCGGCCAAAAAACAAAAGGCCACTGCATTGACCAAATTATAGATCATGGTAAATCGACTACCAGCGATCTTTTCAAGTTGAAAGTACAAAGTGAGCCGAGTTTTAGTGGCTGCTTTTCCTGTTAAAAAAGCCCAGCTCAAAACAGCTAAAATATTCCCAATTATAAGCCCTGTCACCAAATCAATGGCACTTGCACCATGGGCGACAAATAGCGGCCCTAAAACAAACTCGGTTCCTGCTGTATGTTCACCAGCATAAGTTCCTACAAAGCTTTTCCAACTTTTTAGTTCATGCTTTGGAATAGGCTCTCTTTCGTGTTCATTGACAGCTTCTAGCTTCTTTACTAGGTTATTTTTTTGGGACATATTTCTATTTTTTCGTATTCTGGGTAATTGTGAAAATAAAAAAGTTCACAGAAACAGCTGTCCTGTACTGTTATGGACGATAGTCAAATCCTAGCATTAAATGGAACCCCGGTCAATAAAGTTAAAGACATTTTTCACCACTTCCTTTTTATGCTTCTTAATCATATAGGCCGCAGTTTCCCCCATTACCTTAAAATCCGTAGACATAACGGTTATCCCTAGTAGTTCCTTCAATGGCGTATCATTATAAGATATCACCCCTATATCTTCACCAAGCTCAAATTCTCTTTCCCTGATTTGCTTGATCAAATTAATCAGGTCATTTTCCTCTATTATTATATAAGCATCATGTTGGTCCAAGTCCATATCGGCATATATGGTATCTATGATCTCGAAGTTGATACCAAATTCCACACAAAACTTTTTAAAGCCTTGTTTGATTTCGCTTGGGTAAGGATATATTACTTTGTCTGGATATACTAAAATCAGCTTTTCATATTTTTTAATCCTAGCCAGGCCCTCTTTTAGCGCCTGGTAAATATCCATTTTAAAATCCTGATAAATAGCTGCAGTCTCCAAACCGGCATCTGGGAGGTAATTATCCATGATGATCACCTTTTCAGAGGGAATATCCGTTATACTTTTGATTACTTCCTGATCATAATTCAGATGGTTCAATTCCTGGTCTTTAAAGTGGGGCATAATGACATAATAATCATAGGCACCGGTATTCTCCTTTAAGAGGTTAATAAGGTTCTTTGGATCACAATGATAAATGTTTAAGTCCACCTGCGAATCCGGCCCAAGATTGTTAACAAATGAATTATATATTCTCAGCTTATAATTCGAGAGCTTATTGAGCAAAAAAAGCACCTTAGTTTGAGAATGGGACACATTTCTTGCTACATAATATCCTTTCCCTTTTACAGAAATGATGATCTTCTTCTTCTTAAGCAAGCTATAGGCTTTTTCCACAGTATCCCTAGAAAGGTAATGCCCCTCACTGATCTCGTTGATCGAAGGTATTTTTTCTCCTACGGAAAGGGCGCCTTTTTCAATATCCTCTATAATGGAATTGATAATTTGCTGGTACTTTGGAATTCTGGATTCAGAATCAATTCGTATGGATGATGAGGTTGCGATCATTCTGGGGTTTAGGTAATAAATGGCAATAAATTCTAAGATATAGATTACTGTCCAAACTTAGTAGAGACTGGAGAATAATTTTAATAGTAGGAACCCAAAGGCCAAATTTCAGGAAAGCTCCATCTCTCTACAAATCTACCTAACTAAAATATAATCAACTCTTAAACTTAACATACTCAACAGCACCATATTCAAATCAGAAACAATTACAGGTACTAAACATGAAGTGATTAGTGAAAAATACTCATTTTTGAGTATTTACTAGAAAAGTGGAAAATAATACTTTTGGAGCAGCATAACTTTTGTTCCCTATGAATTTGAGTAATATAAAATACCGGAATTTAGACTAAGGGGACTTTTTATCCAAAACCCCAAATAGACTACCATAAAATGAATTTCTCCCAATTAATAAATCCTTGAATCGAAAGGAGTAAAAGAAGCTTACCAATATTTTAAGCATTAATGGCCTATACCATTTTTCCAACCCCTTTCCACGAAGAACACAATAATCATATAGACGAACCAAGTAAACATTTTTAATGAAGTAATGACATGAAAAATCGAAAAATCAATTTGTTCTATTTAGCATTCCTCCTATTGCTA
Organism: Echinicola salinicaeni; assembly: GCF_014280965.1. Classification (GTDB taxonomy): domain Bacteria; phylum Bacteroidota; class Bacteroidia; order Cytophagales; family Cyclobacteriaceae; genus Echinicola; species Echinicola salinicaeni. Next base: position 212,882 of record NZ_JACODZ010000003.1, on the reverse strand, counting down.
AGCACTGCTTACAGTTATGGGCAAGACACTACACAAGTTCAGATAGAATACAAACAAGATTTCCCAACAGACTTTAGGGGCAGTTATATTAGGATAGGACTCAATAATATTACAGACAGTGAATTAATACCTTCCATGACACCATATGATAATGTCAGGGATGGCAAAATCGGAGCTTCGAAAGGCTATACATTTGAATGGGGAAGGAATTATTATTTCAACAATAGAAGCAGTAGTTCGATTAAATTCGGCTTGGACTGGACCATTATCAACTTAAGTTATACTGAGCTAGACTGGGCTGATTATGCTAAATCAAATACAGGACAAACAGAAGACACTAATATTTTCCATGGAGCTAGCCTCTCCTCAAAATTGGGCCCCGTGATAAGCTACAATCCCGTTGAAGAATTTATAGTGGATCTCAGGGCCCAAGTAGGAATCTCTTATCATGCCATGTTAATTGACTATTATGATGAATCAACAGAGGATTATTTCACTTCATTTTCTGGAGATGGCCTTAGCGGTGTAATGTCAGACATGTGCTTGTACCCAAGTTTTGGACTTAGCATCAGACGCAAGGCGATTGGATTGGCAGTGGACTATTTTAACCAAAAAGTAAACATGCCTTATGAATCAGAAAACGATGGCGAGGGCATGGTGGAAACACCTCTCTCCACCCTGCAATTTAAACTGATGTTCTCTTTCAGATAAAAACTAGGCTGAATTGGATAGTATCATATAACTTATCCCATTTTTCTATAATTACATACATATTATTATTCTTCACCTCTGCCTATCTGCTTAATACCCGCTCAATAAAACGCAACAATGTTGCATTTTATTGAGCGGGTTGTATATTTGCATATTGACATCTTTGCTATAGCCATCGCAAAGGCCATCATATAAAATGGCTGATCAGCAGTTTTATGCATTTATAACTTTCAAAAATAGCTCATGGATACTCATAAAGATTTCGAGGTAATTATAATAGGAGGCAGTTATGCGGGACTTTCTGCCGCAATGGCCCTAGGTCGATCCTTACGAAAAGTATTAATTATAGATAGTGGCTTCCCCTGCAATCGACAAACACCACATTCCCATAACTTTATTACACAAGATGGCGCAAAGCCCAATGAAATCACCTTAAAGGCCAAAGAACAGGTCTTAAAATATAAGTCTGTACAATTTCTCGATGATCTTGCCATAAAAGGGGTAAAGCACAATGACACTTTCATGATTAGCACTGCGAGTGGGCAAGAATTTACAAGCAAAAAATTAATTTTCGCAACTGGTGTTAAAGATATCATGCCAGATATTGAAGGCTTTTCAGCGTGCTGGGGAATTTCAGTAGTCCATTGTCCTTATTGCCACGGGTATGAAATCCGCGAAAAGAAAACTGGGATTTTAGCCAATGGTGAAAAGGCATTGCATATAAGCCCTTTAGTCGCTAACCTTACCAATGAACTAAGCATCTTAACCCAGGGAAAACCTGACCTAAGTGAAGAACAGCTTTTAAAATTCACAAAGCACAATATAAGGGTCATAGAAAAGAAAGTGATAGAAATGACGCATGAAAATGGACAAATTAAAAATATAATATTTGAGGATGGAAGCAAAGAAGACTTTGAGGCTGTATATGGACCGCTTCCCTTTCACCAGCATTCAGACATCCCCACATCCCTTGGCTGCGAACTCAATGAGGAAGGCTATTTGACTGTTGATGGAATGCAAAAGACAAATATTGCAGGCATCTTTGCTTGTGGAGACAATAGTTCAGGTATGCGCTCCGTAGCCAATTCAGTGGCAAAGGGAAATATAGCAGGAGCAGTGGTCAATATGGAACTGGTCAAGGAACAATTCTAAGACTAATCAGCTCTCCGGTTGCTATAAAACAAAACTGGTTCAAGCCTAAAGGCCTGAACCAGTTAAAATTCAAATTTCAGTTATTTCTTTTTGATTTTGCTCCATTTCATTAGTAATGCCAATTCATCCTCAGAAAGTTGGCCTTCAGGCTTGTGTTCCAAGTATCTTTTTGGTGGCATATCTCCTTTTGCCAGTACTTCATAAATTTTACCTTTAGCTTCCACTTGTTCCGATTTCTTTTTGCTTTCCAAAATATCCCAGTCCAATTTGGCCTTTGCTTTCTTGCTTTTCGCATTAGCATTATGACACCCATAGCATTTTTGATCTACTATGGCTTTTATCTTTTTGGGCATTTTTTTCACCACTACATGAAGATCTGGACTGACTGGAACCTCCGATTTTTGTGTTCCCTGGAAGAATAGTAGACCAATGATTGTGGCCAACGGAAGTACGAAGAGTTTTTTCATATTATGATTAATGGTTTTAAAAGAGAATAATAAATAATATTAGGCTTTTTAGCAAAATAACAATAGCATATTTCAAAAAATACCATATCAATATTAATCAAACAAAGAGTAGGTACGGAATTTCATCCAGTTATACCAAACTTCAAATGACAAAAAATATAAAAGCCGCCATGAAATTCTCAAAGCGGCTTTTATATAATATTATTTAGTCTTAAAGCTTAAACCCACATTATACATTAGCCTATCAATTACGACCTGAAACTACTTTAAAATCAGGCGCTTCGCTGCTGTTTTCGATTTCACCATAGCGATGCTATGATTCAATCTCCAAACAGCCTGATTTTCTTGCAGTTTCAATTCTCTTAACGATTCCTAATGCATAAAGCTGGTTAAAATGCTCCCAGTTCAGCTATCCTTACACCCACTGGGCTACCATAAGAATCATGTGCTACAATTTTTATATATCGGGCAATTACAGACTCATCAAAGATAAACTGCTGTCTTCCCTTATTGGCACTTGCCAAAAAGTCTCCAGCATTGGTCCAAGTACTATTATCTTCAGAAACATATACCGTAAAGTTCATGAGCATAGCATTCGTTGCCTTCTGGTTTTGAACAATTGAAACCCCATTAATTTTAAAGCTATCAGCCATATCTACTGTGATATGGTGCGGAGGGGTTGGTTGGCTTCCATACCATCCTGAATGCCAAACCGTATAAATATCATTATCTATCATATGGTAAGCCCAACCGGAATCTTCAAAATCATCTTCTTGCGAAGAAAAGTCAATCACCGACCAATTGGTTTTGTCTAGATCATCATATGTAATATCATCCACGACTATATCAGGCTTCCCATTTACAAAACTGTAATCATGACTTAAATTGGAAAAACGACCATTTTCATGAACAAACCTCATATTCAGCTTAAAGGGATATTGTTTGAACTGTTCATCAATATCCGCTAAAGCCATCTTAAAGGATACACTATCCTGACCTGAAGCCGTCTCTATGATATCTCTGCTGGTCCAAGAGATCGCATTATAATTCCCATCTGAGGGGCTTGTTTTAGGATCATTATAAACAATAACTCCTTTAGTATCTACTTCACTAGTAAATTTTGCCTGTACATATAAATATTCCTCATCGGCATAGATCTTTTTATGCTTGATAACCAAGTTTGGATTTTGATCATAAAATTCAAATTCGGCATTATTCGTAAACAACTGATTATAGCGTAAAATCAAAGCACTTGCTTTGGTAAACTTGATCCCCGAAGGATTGGACCAGTACCTGCTGTTTCCATTTCCCATCATGGCGATGAAGTTATCAGAAACCTTTTGGCGGTTATGTGGCAGATTCAAACCATGTCCAAGCTCATGAATGGTTCCTCCAAGCCAGCGATCATCCCGGGTAGGAAAACCTTCGCCCTCTACCCATTTGTCCATATCATATCCACCGGCATAGTCCCTGGTGAAAGCAAACTTTCCAATACCATAAAAAGGAACCCCCACTTCTTCACTTGCAGGTAAGAAAACCAAGAAATGGTCACTGGTCTGTTCTTCTGGATGCTGTGCAAAATATTCTTTTATTTCCTCAATCGCCCTACGGCCTCCTCCATTATAAGGATAGTAATACCGGTCTTCCTTTGCTTCGATCAAATGAATCTTCACAAAGCCAGGTATACTGTCATGTTCTTCCAGACCAAAGCTCCGATTTCCAAAACCATGAGATAAAAGCTCTTGTCCATAATAGCCCTGGATATGCTTCAAAGCCCCTGAAAGCCTCCTCTCATATTCTGCATGAGGTTCCATATCATTTGGCAAAAAGTAAACAACATTAAGTTGTTTTTGATAAGGAAGGGAAAGCTGTGATTTTACCACTTCATTTCCTTCTGCTCCAATCATACCCTCTTCACTACAGGAACTGAACATCATCCCTGCGGCTAAACATGGCAATGCAAGCCATGAAAAATAGGATTTTTTCATTTTCATAAAATATTGTTTTAAGGTTAGTCAGAAGTAATAATAGGACAAAAAATAAACAAATGAAAATTACAAATTTCAAAACCAGACAGAATAATTACTATATTTATATAAAAATACTATAAACAAGATATCGAAAACAATAATTTATGAAACACAAACGCAATAAAACGTCTCTTATAAAAAAACAGCAAAAAAGCGTTTTTTGTAGGAAACTCAAAAAATCCCTTCCCTCATACTAGCAAATAATAAGGTAATCTAAGTCTGAAGGTTCTATTCGCTTAGATCTAAATAACTACTTTCCCTACTATTAGAAGGCCTTCCCTATATACCAAGACAGGTCCTAGACCCCATCTAATGGCTTGAACTATTAGGGATCGTATCATAGGAGCAATTATACCCCAGTTTAAAACTATAACTATTATTAACCTCAAAAATAAAAGAATTTCTATCCTTAGAAATTTTATCAGAAACCATTATCCTATCAAAATCTCTTTCATTTTCAACAAGGTGAAAATATAGAGAAAACTTTTCTTCGCCAGCTACCATCTTAACAATTTTATATCCATGATTTTTATAATCAATATACTTATCAACCACTCTTGCATCGTTAATTTCGCTTTGGAACACATCCTTATGCAGCTCACAGTTAATACTATCTCTACCAACTTGATTTAAATCTATGATCCCCAAAAGCCACATCAGTATAACTGCAAAAATAAAAGTTAGCATAAATACAATATGATAAGAATACTTCCCCATTAAAAACAACTTTTAATACAAATAATCTGCTAATATTATAAATCAATGAAATCTAATTTAAGTCTAAAAATTTCAAAAAGTGCGGCATGGGCTGATGCAGTTTCAGGGGACAGCTTTTTTAAAATTTTATCTGAACCAAATATTAGGTATATAAAGAACAAAATACACAGGGAAATCATCAAAACCAATAACAGTATAATCAAGAAAATCATGGATCATAATGAAGAAAGTCACAATCCAATATTAGCTGTTTACAAATTCAAGCCATTTTAGTATGACTGTGTTCGAAAAACAAGACAAATAAACCCCAAAACAGCATAGGCGCTATTGCATAAACCACCCCATAACTTCTGTATTAACTTGGAAAACTTTGCGGATGAATAAGGCTCTACTTCACCTCAACCTTGCTTTTCTGCTCCAACACCAAGGCAGCCCCATAGGCAGAACCTAGTGGAAAATCAGAAAACTCAAGTTCATAGCCCGACAAATAATGCTGCAACAGGTCCATAAACACCTCATTGTGCACAAAGCCGCCATCAATGAATACTTTGCTGATCTCAGAACTTCCCTGGGCCAGCTTCAATGAAGCCACCTGTAGTAATGTTACCCCCCAAATCAAATGGTGATAGGCTTCTTCGTAAGAGCCAAATTCTTCTGGCTTCCATTCATTGCCTTCAAAAAGTGATTGCACCAAAGGAGTCGCTGCAATATGTTTCGGATAAAAAGTACACTTTGCTTTTCCTTCCTTGATCTGTCCTAAAATGGACTGGTCAGCAGCAAGGCTTTTATAATATTTATCCGGCTTATTGAAATGCTTGTTAATGCGGTCAATCTGATAATTGAATTCATAGCCCATGAAAAAACGAGAGGCCTTCACAGGATTACCCTCAATACTAAGAAAGTTCAAGCAATCATCTTGCAATTCCTCCTGTGTCAGCGGATCCTGGGTAAAAGGATTCAAAGAAATACTCCAGGTCCCGGTTGATATCAATAAAAAAGGCTCCTTGATCCTTACCAGGTAAGATGCAAGTGCAGATGAACTATCATGGATGCCCACACCTACTTGAACATCATGGCCGCAAAGTTGTGAGACAAAGCTTTTACCAGTAGGGACGATCTCCGGGAGTATACCATCGATTCCTTCCTGCTTCACCCATTGGTGATATTCCCCTTTTTCAAAATCCCAAAGCCTGGTATGACAACCAATCGAAGTAGGTTCACTCACTGCTTTCCCCGTAAAGAGGTAACTTAGATATTGAGGAAAATGCAGTGAATATCTGATTTTTTCAAAAATCTCTGGCTTGTTTTTTTTCAACCAATAAAGCTGCAAGCCTGAGTTCAACATACCCAATGATGGCGATGCGGTTTCAAGATTATTCTTTTCCGCTGGATAGGACCGGTAAAATTCGTCTATAATTTCATTTGGAATCTCCTTAAGGTAATTATAAAGCGGCGTCAAAGGTCTACCGTCTTCTCCAATATGTACAAATGAGGCACCATAAGTAGAAAAGTTGATCCCCTTTAGCTTATAATCTGGAGATTTACAGATACCATCGATAGTGGATTTTATCCAATTGGTCAATGCGTCCAAATCATCACATTCAAAACCATCTTCATCTTCAGTAAGCGGAATTTTATTGTACTCCTGCTTGATTTCGTTCATGTGTTCATCAAACAAGAAAAATTTCTTATTGGTCTTTCCTATATCAAATATGGCTATTACCTGTAATGGCATCATGGGCAATGTTAATGGTACTTTCCTTACGGAAAATAAGATACAAAACCGGCAACCCTATTCATCCCCTTTGAGAAAATCTTCAAACCTATTAAACCCATAAATAGAGAGATGAATGGATTACCGGAAATAAAATAAATAGTCAGTGGTTTCTGGGAAATACTCTCCTTTTGCTTGAAAAGAGACTGCTTTTCACAATAATGATCAATTATAATCCTGTAGACAAAGTTTTGACGCCTCGCTGGGCTATCAACTCTCTTCTTATATTAAGTCGTCTATAAGCCCCTATGGGGTCCAGCGCTCCATCAGCCTGCAGCCTGGCCTCGGCCAATAATGGCCTTACATCAGTTCTGTATGCATTTTGTAAAATCTCTTGCGCCAAGGATGGGTCATTATTTTCTCTCGCCTCTTCCAAGGCCGCTCTATCCACCAACATCGCCTGGGCATAAGCCAGGTTTATCGCTTCTAAAGATTGTAATAAATCTTCCAATGGATCCTTAAGGTTATGACTGGCATCGATCATCCAGGCAGGATAAGGATTTTTAGAGGTTGGATCTTCCATTCCGTCCACAAGCTCATTGAAAATCAAAAACAACTGATAGGGCTTCAAGGCCCCTACAGTCAGGTCATCATCCCCATATTTGGAATCATTGAAATGGAAACCTCCCAGCTTGCCCACCATCATCAAGGTGGCTACAATCTGCTCGATATTGGTATTGGGAAGGTGATGGCCCAGATCCACCAAACTATAGGCCCTATCTCCCAGCTTATCTGCCAACATATGCGAAGAACCCCAGTCCTGAATTACAGTTGAGTAGAAATTCGGCTCGTATGGCTTATATTCTACAAACATCTTCCAATCGGATGGCATTCCTGCATAAATCTCTTGAAGGGACTCCAAAGTCCGCTGAAATGCCTTCTTGAAGTTCAACTGACCAGGAAAAGAGGATCCATCTGCCAACCAAACCGTCAATGACTTTGATCCTAGGGCATCACCATATTTGATCACTTCCAAATTATGGTCAATGGCCTGTTGGCGTACCGCCTTGTCCACATGGCAAAGGGAACCAAATTTATAGGAAAGTTCTTGGCCGGCTTGATCCTGAAAAGTATTGGAATTCACTGCATCAAAAGCCAAGCCGTGAGAAGCCGCCAGCTGTTTCACAGCATCAATATCTTGGGGAATATCCCAAGGGATATGCAATGAAATGGCTCCGGCTGATTGACTCAAATGATGCAATAAACCTACATCGGCAATCTTGTCCTCCAAGGTTCCCGGCTCTCCTCCACCAGAAAAACGACCAAAGCGCGTACCGCCAGTGCCCAAGGCCCAGCTCGGTACGGCAACTTGAAAACCTTTCAGTTTCTCTATTATTCCATTAACATCAACCCCTCTTCTTCCTAGTACTTTAGTCAAATGATCAAGGCTCTCCCGATGGTCCGAGAGTGCCTGATCGTTCAATGCTTTTATTTTTTGTTGATCTATTCGCATAATTATCTTACAAAGGCAGCAGCCACGCCACCGTCTACATTTAGAATATTACCGGTACACTTGCTTAGGTCTCCTCCCACAAAAGCAAACACACCATTGGCGATATCATCCACACCGATGATCTCATTCAATATAGTCCTTTTGGCGTAAAATGCCGGTAATTCTTCCACTTTAATACCATAGGCTTTTGCTCTTCCAGCAGCCCATTCGCCTTCCCAAATTTTACTTCCCTCGATCACGGCATCAGGATTCACCACATTCACACGGATCTTGTCCTTACCTAACTCAGCAGCTAATAAACGGCTCATATGCACCTGTGCAGCTTTTGCTGTACCATATCCTACATTATTCGGTCCAGATACCAAGGCATTTTTACTGGCGATATTAATGATATCCCCACCAAGCTTTTGGGCCCTAAGTACCTCTACACCGGCTTTGGAAACGGCAAACTGCCCTTTCACCAAAATGTCCTGCAACAAATCCCAATCTTTCGCTGAAGTTTGCTCAATCGGCTTGGAGATAGCCAGTCCAGCACAATTGACCACAATATCCACTCCTCCGAACTTCAAGGCAGCTGCTTTATACGCTTTTAGAATATCATCTCCTTTGGTAACATCCATTACCGCTCCTCCACCTACATCCTTGGAATAGGTACCCACAGCCTCATCCAATCTGTCTTGGTTAATGTCAGTAATGAATACACAAGCACCTTCTTTAGCCAGCTTGTCAGCAATTGCCTTACCAATGCCTCCGGCACCACCAGTCACCAGCGCCACTTTTCTAGACAAAGGCTGCTCCTTAGGCATTCTTTGAAGCTTGGCTTCCTCCAATAACCAGTACTCAATATCAAATGCTTCCTGCAATGGCAAAGCAACATACTCAGAGACAGCTTCAGCACCACGCATCACATTGATGGCATTGATGTAAAATTCACTGGCTACACGGGCAGTCTGCTTATTCTTGGCATAAGAGAACATCCCCACACCTGGCCAAAGGATGATCACAGGATTGGGGTCACGCATGGCAGGGCTGTTATCACGCTTATGGTCTTCGTAGTATTTTTTATAGTAAGCCCTGTAATCTTCAAAGTCTTTTTCCAACTTGGCTTTGATCTCTTCAGTATTGCTCAGGTCAATATCAGCAGGAAAATCCAATACCAAAGGCCTGATCTTGGTTCTAAGGAAATGGTCAGGACAGCTGGTACCAAGTGGCGCCAGTTTTTCAAGGTCATTGCTATTGGCAAACTGCAATACACGCTCATCATCAGTAAAGTGGCCAACCATTCTGTTGTATCCGGATGCTAAGCCCCTCAAAACAGGAGCAATAATAGCAGCTTGGTCCAAACGTGCTTCAGGAGCCAAAGATGCGATCTTCTGCCCACCAAATACAGGACGGTTTTTACCGTAATTATCTTCTAGGTACTGGGATGCCATATCGATTACTTCCAAGCTGTTGACATAGCATTCATAGGCCGTGTCTCCCCAAGTAAACAAACCATGGCCACCAAGCATGATCCCACGGATACCAGGATTGTCGTTCAATGCTTTTTCCAACTGCAAAGCCAGGTCAAATCCTGGTCGCTGCCAAGGCACCCAAGCAATCTGTCCATCAAAAAGCTCCTTGGTAATCTGCTCTCCATCCTTAGCTGCAGCAATGGCTATTGCGGCATCCGGGTGAAGATGGTCAATATGCTTAAAAGGAAGGAATGCATGCAGCGGCGTATCAATGGATGGAGCCTTAGAATCCAAATCATAAATACAATGGTTGAAAAGACCAACCATCTCATCTTCAAACTCCAATCCTCTGTACACATTTTTAAGCGAGTGCAATTTCTCTACATACAGGCCTGCCAATCCACTCTTGGTCAGGGTACCGATGTCTCCACCTGATCCCTTTACCCACATCACTTCGGTTTCGTTCTTGGTCAATGGATCTACTTCCGTTGTTTTACAACTGGTATTACCTCCTCCATAATTAGTAATTCTAAGGTCGGCTCCCAAGATATTGGATCTATAGATCAGTAGGGCTACCTCATCTCCCTCCAATTCCTGGGCTTTTTGCTCATCCCATAGGTAGTTTACATGCTTAAATGTACGCTCTGCTGTGCTCATTATGATTAATATTTTTTGATTACAATCTTCTAGTATGTGATAGCGAATTTATTTTTTTCAATTGGTATTACTGTCCTGTTGTGTGCTGATAAAACCGTTCATGAAAGTATTTACGCTTCTATCATTTTATTGTAGTCAAATTTGATTTAGTACAATTCCTGAAGAACCACATCCCCATAAATCCTCATACCCAAGTTCAGCAGGTGCAAAAACTACCCTACAAATTTGCTCAGCTGCAAGCTTTATCCTTAAGCCCAATGAAGTTTATAATTTAATTTCCTATTAACTTGACCTCAGCTTCTCGATTAAGCAAAAGCCCCACATGGGTCAAGAAAAGGAAAAAAGCTGCAAAGAAATGTTCAATATTCATAAAGCTATAAATTGATTATTTTGGTTTAATTAAGGTAACTTTATCCTTTAGTTGCTCAAGCTCAACCTGCAACTCACACAATGGAAAAATAATCCTTTATTCCTTATTTGGGCTACTCCCCGTCCTGAAACAGTTGCCTAAATTAAACAGCATGGTGCAGGATAAGGATGTAGATGAAAGACCATAAATTGGGAATTTGAAATAAAAAACTATGCGAGTAGGACTCTTTATACCTTGTTACGTCGACCAGTTTTACCCTGGCGTAGCAAAGGCTACCCTAGAATTATTGGAAAAACATGGTGTGGAAGTGGATTACCCGCTATCCCAAACCTGTTGTGGACAGCCCATGGCTAACTCCGGATATGAAAGATATGGCAAAGCATCATCTGAACTTTTCATGAAGAATTTTGGTGGATTTGACTATATCGTTGCCCCTTCTGGCAGCTGCACCCTTCATGTCAAAGACCATGTGCTTCCCAAAGAGGAAAATGCGCCCAAAATCTATGAACTCTGCGAATTCTTGACCGATGTACTTAAAGTAAAAGATATCGCATCTACTTTCCCTTATAAAGTAGGCTTTCATTCCTCCTGCCATGGCCTAAGGGGGCTAAGACTAGCAAAGTGTTCCGAGCGAATGGATCCTGAGTTCAACAAACCCCTTTCTTTACTCAAACAGGTCAAGGAAATAGAAATGATAGAACTGGACCGCAAAGATGAATGCTGTGGATTTGGCGGCACCTTTGCCGTGGCAGAAGAAGCCGTCTCTGTCACCATGGGGAATGACCGATTAGCGGACCATACTAGAAATGGAGTAGAAGTACTAACTGGCGCTGACATGTCCTGCCTCATGCACCTCCAAGGATTGATCAAGCGCCAAAACAGCCCAATTAAGGTTATGCATATCGCTGAAATCCTCAATGGAAACCCTGTCGAATAAGCAATTATGAAAACTCAAAGCCACGCCCAAGCGGCAGCAGAATTTATAAAAGATGATGCCAGGACTCACTGGCATGATGAAACACTATGGCATGTGCGCCAAAAACGGGACCTTTCTGCACAAGGCATTCCTGAATGGGAAACCCTCAGGGATACAGCCTCTGCTACCAAAGATTATGTCCTTTCTCATTTGGACGAACTATTGGAACAGTTTGAAGCCAATGCGTTGGCCAATGGAGTAGAAGTGCTCTGGGCCAAGGATGCCCAAGAACATAATGAACATGTCTATAGGATCCTACAGGAAAACAAGGTTTCCAATATTGTTAAAAGCAAATCCATCCTTACCGAAGAATGTGGACTCAACCATTATTTGGAGGACAAGGGTTATGATGTGGTGGATACTGATCTGGGCGAACGTATCATACAATTTGCCAAGCAAGCTCCCAGTCATATTGTACTTCCTGCCATTCACTTGAAAAAACAGGATATTGGAGAGATTTTCCATGAACATATTGGGACAGATGAAGGTGCCAGTGATCCTAAATACCTCACTGAAGCAGCCAGACAACATCTTCGAAAAAAATTCGTCGAAGCCAATGCTGCTATTACCGGGGTAAACTTCGGCATAGCAGAAACAGGTGGCTTTGTGGTCTGCACCAATGAAGGGAATGCAGACATGGGTACTCATTTGGCGGATATCCACATCGCCTGTATGGGCATAGAAAAGCTGATTCCAAGAGCTACTGATTTGGGTGTATTCCTTAGGCTATTGGCTAGAAGCGCCACCGGCCAAAGCATCACCAATTATTCCTCCCATTTCCATAAACCTGCACCAGGCAAAAAACTGTACATTATCTTAGTTGATAATGGCCGTACAGAACAACTTGGCCGTGAGGATTTCAAAAACTCCCTTAAATGTATTCGTTGCGGTGCTTGCATGAATACTTGCCCAATTTACAGAAGAAGTGGCGGCTATAGTTATAATTCTACCGTTCCTGGACCGATAGGATCAATACTCTCTCCTGGCAAAGACCTGAAAAAATACAGCACTTTACCTTTTGCCTCCACCCTCTGCGGCTCTTGCTCAGACGTTTGCCCTGTGAAAATCAATATTCACGAGCAACTCTATAAATGGCGTCAGGTGATCACCGAAAATACAGATGTGGACGCCAGTAAAAACTTGGCCATGAAAGTAGCCGGATACACCTTTGGCAGACCTGTACTTTATGACTTGGCAGGAAAAATGGCAAGAGCAGCCTTGAAAATCACTCCGGACAGCCTAGTTTACAGCAGCATCAATGTCTGGGGTAAACACCGTAATTTACCGGATGTACCCAAAGAGAGTTTTAAAGAGTGGTACCAGAAAAACAGAAAATCATGAGCAGTAAAGCATCCATATTAGCGGCCATCAAGAAAAATAAACCAGAAGCAAGTTCTTTGCCTGCATTACTCGTCTTTCCCGATGAGCAGAATTTAGTGGAGAAATATGAAAAAGGATTAACTGGCAATGGAGGGAAGCTAATCCAAGCAGCCAACCTTGAAGAAGTCCAAGCTTATATTGAAGCCAACTTCTCCGGCGAGCAACTCAAAGCCTCACTGGTTGAAGGTATTGATGGCAATGTCAACGTCAATAATATCTCTGATCCCCATGATCTAGAACATGTTGAATTGGCTGTGCTAAATGGTGAGTTGGGTGTGGCAGAAAATGGTGCCATCTGGATGCCAGAAAAAAATGTAGTGCATAGGGTCCTGCCGTTTATCGCCCAGCATCTGATCATTCTACTTAAAAAGGATAGTTTATTGACCAATATGCACCAGGCATATGAAAAGGTAAAAGTAAATGAACATGGTTATGGAGTATTCATTGCGGGTCCATCCAAAACAGCTGATATTGAACAATCCCTGGTCATTGGCGCCCATGGTCCAAGGAGTTTGACCGTTTTTTTGGTTGATTAAAGACTTTTAACCAAAGTAAACCAAAAACGGCCAATCCAAATATTGATGGATTGGCCGTTTTACTATTATCTGGTATAACAAGTATAGAATATTTGTTCTTTCTTCTTGATACCAACTACTAGCATCTTGATACTTAGCACTTCCTATTCTTCATTCAAATCCAATATCTTCTGGATATCATTGATTTCTCCAAATAACACTAAAATATCATTATCCTCAATTACCGTTTGAGCACTGACCACCCCCATTACCTTCTGTCTTTCTTGCATATTGCCAAAAATATTGGGTCGGTTTCTCATCTTGATAATGGTCAAGATATTTACATTGAACCGATTTCTTACAGCTGTTTCCCCAATAGTCTGCCCCACAAACTCCTTTGGAGCTGTCACTTCCACAATATTATATCCATCAGAAATATCAAAGCTGTCAATCACACCCTTCATCTCCAGTTTCTTGGATAGACGCTCGGCGGTTTCCTCCTCCGGATGAATGATCTCATCTACTCCAATGGCCCTGATTACCGTTTCATGAGTATTGGTAATGGAGCGGCTAATGATCCGTCTGGCCTTCAATTCCTTGAAGACTGCTGTGGCCATAATAGAGGCTCCCATGTCTTCACCTATAGCAATGAGCACAACGTCAGTATCTGAAATAGGTAAATTCTTGACCACATTCTTATCCGTGGCATTGAGACAAATGGTATGGGTAATATTGTCCTTGGCATTTTCCACCTTCGCCATATCACTATCTATACCGATCACTTCATGCCCTTTATCTGTGAGCCTTGCGGCCAAATAAGCCCCAAAATTGCCCAAGCCTACAATGATAAATTTCATATGATTATTGTTTAAAATTCTTCTTAATCAGGTAATAAACACCGATTCTTCAGGATATCGATAACTCAGGTTCTTCACCCCTCTGCTCAGCCCAATCAAAAAGGTAAGTATGCCGATTCTTCCAACAAACATCGTCACGATCAGCACCATCTTACTACCAAAGCTAAGTCCTGAGGTAATACCCAAACTTAATCCAACTGTGGAAAAAGCTGAGAATGCTTCAAATACAACACTGGTCAGGGGCAAATCGCGATCGAATAATTTAAGTAGAAATACCGTTGTTCCCATCATCATTACAGAAAGGAAGGTTACTGCAAAAGCCTTTTTTAAGGTTGCATTGGAGATTTCCCTTCTAAAAACTTCCACCCGGTCTTTGCCTTTGGCGATACTTAAAGTACTTAAAATAGCCACTGCAAAAGTACTGGTTTTTAACCCGCCACCTGTAGAACCCGGCGAGGCACCTATCCACATAAGTAAAAGATAAAGCAATATGGTAGGTGCGGCCATGGATGTCATATCTACCGTATTAAATCCGGCAGTTCTAGGGGTAACTGCTCCGAAGAATGCAGTGACGAATTTCCCATATCCTTCTATTCCTTTTAGACTATATTCTTCTTCAAAAACCCAGAACACAACAAAGCCTATCAACAATAAGATGCCTGTAGTGATCATCACTAATCGAGTACCAATATTCACTATGCGGGGAACATACCTGTAACTCTCTCCAAAAACCAGTTTTCTATAAAGCCCTTTGATCAGATGCTTTAAATATTGGTAATAGCTTAAAACTACTGGAAACCCTATTCCCCCAAGCACGATGGATAGCGCAATAATCAACTGCATATTATAGTTCTGCCTAAAACCTTCTTGATAAAGTCCATCACTTAAAATGCTGAAGCCCGCATTGCAAAAACCAGAAACACTATGAAAGACAGAAAAGAAAATCATGTCCATTGTCCCCTCAAAAAGTCCATTGTCTAAACTAAGATAGATAAGAACTGCTCCTAGTCCTTCCACCAAAAAAGTGAAGGTAATTACTTTCAAAAGGGTATTGAAAACTTGTCCAAAGCGGTCTTCATTTATAAAATCTTTGAGAAACAATTGATTTTGGAAACTAAAGTTTCCCTTAAAAAAGAAGCCAAAGAAACTGGTAAAAGTCATCATACCTAAACCTCCTATCTGAAACAATATCATGATAATTAATTGCCCGAAAAGGGTAAAATCCTTTGCGGTATCCAAAACAATCAAGCCTGTAACACATACAGCACTGGTCGCCGTAAAAAGGGCATCTACCAAATGAATGGGCTCATAAGTGGCCTTGGGCAGCATCAATAATACCGTCCCTACCCCAATTAAAGTCAAAAAGCTCAGAATAAATATCATTTGAGGATTTAGCTTCAATTCTCCAACACCCAGACTTAATTTGGACAATTCTATCAGAAAGACCACTGAAACCAAGAAGTCCACCAAAAACCGATCTGAGGTAACGGAAGTATGTGCATCCAGGCCTGGAAGCTTAAAATCTGAAAAAATAAAAAACAATACTACACTGATCAGAAATATCAACAATACCTCCGCAACAAGCTTCTTGAAATTGAATTTCACCCATTTAGCCAGAAAAAACTGACAAATATACCCTGTCCATATTATGGTCAATATTACTTTCAGAACAAAATGGGAATCTGAAATTGACAGGAAAGGCTGATTGAAGCCTTCCTCATAAATCACCAAAAAAAAACCTATTAGACTCAATACCAACAGGATCTTTTCAAGGATCCTTTTTATCACTGTTTTATTTAGGATCATAGCCTACTTTTCAAGCCATAAAGATATAAAAATCACAATACTATTGATTCCAAAACTACAGTCTTCCCCCACAATATTTACAATGATAGGCATCCTTATCATGGCCTGTAGCATGACAAACATGACAAGTCCTTTGCTCTTCGGCCAACTTATTTTTGGTGTTTACTGCTGTTATTTCTGAAGAAACTATACCTGTGGGAACCGCAATAATGGCATAACCCAAAAGCATAATCAAGGAGGCCATAAACTGCCCAAGCGGAGTCATCGGAGAAATATCCCCATAACCCACCGTAGTAAGCGTGACTATGGCCCAATACATGGCCATAGGAATGCTTGTAAAACCGCTTTCAGGTCCCTCAATAAAAAACATCACTGTTCCCATGACCAAAACAATCGTCACCACTGATCCCAGAAAGATCTGTATTTTCATCCTGCTATTATACAGCGCATCGGATAGCACCTGGGCTTCCCGCATATACCGACCCAACTTCAAGACCCTTAACACCCTTAAAAAGCGTAATGCCCTGACTACTGTCAAAAAATGACTATTGATCACCACCAAACTGATATAGGTCGGCAAGATGGCCAACAAGTCTACAATCCCATAGAAACTAAAAACATAACCGGCAGTTCTACGACTTAACCAAACCCTTAAAAGATACTCTACCGTAAAAAGCAGTGTAAAGGCCCATTCCAACAAATAAAAAAATGTACCAAACGCATCATGGAGTGAACTTACTGAATCTAAAACAGCCACCGTCACACTACCAAGAATGGCTATCAACAATACTACATCAAATCGCTTTGAAGCCGTATCATCTGATTCGAATACTATATGCGCCAGTCTTTTTCTGGTCAATCCCATAAAACCACCTTGATATTACACTATATAAACTTTATTTATCGCTGTTTTTAGCTATTACCCATACAGCATGCACTATACCTGGTATAAATCCCAAAAGGGTCAATAGAATATTGATCCAAAACGATTTGCCCAAGCCCACAGTCAAGAATACCCCTACAGGAGGAAGGAAAATCGCAAATAAAATTCTGATGAAACTTGCCATAGCTCTTTAATAATATTGTATAGAATAAATTTATTTTTCTTTTTTGCTAAGACCATATTTTTCACGAATGAAATCATCACTATCCCGTTTTAGATGGTCTTCATCAGGTTCTCCTATCAAAAAGCTGAAAGCCTGAGTGGCTTCAGCCATGTCAAATACAATTTTGATGACTGCAACCATGGGAATGGCGAGAATTAAACCAGCCAAGCCAAAAAGCATTCCTCCTAAAAGCAGGGAAATGATGGCCACTAAAGGGTTCAAACTCACGCTTCCCCCGACAATATTCGGTGTTATAAAATTTCCTTCCAAGAACTGTACTACCTGAAACCAGCCGATCACTCCTAGGGCATACCAATAACTTTCCATGGTAGCCAATGCAAAAACTGCAGGAATAATGGAGCCAATGGCAACGCCAATATAGGGCAATAAGATTAAAAATGCTGCCAAGGTCCCAAAAAACCAAGCATGCTCAATTCCCATAATCAACAGTCCCGCTGTATTCAAAACAGCAACTATACCCATCACTATAAGTAATCCTAACAGATAGTTTTGAATAACATGGTATACCCGCTCCAATGTTTCTACCACCTTTTTTGCTGGTGCACCATTGGCGGCTTGAATAAGAAAATCCCTAAAGAAATCCCGATAATACAATAAGAAAAATGAATACAAGGGAATTAGAATACCGTTCGCAAGGGTTCCCCCTGCAGAACTAAATACAGAAGTGATGTATTTCCCTATATTGGCAATAGAATTTTCCGCTTCATCCTTAAGCTTATTGGCCAATTCTCCTAGTTGAAGACCAAAAGTTGCCTCAAACCACATTTTAATTTTGTTATAGATATTACCGAAATTTGAGGCTATCTCACTGCCATCCTTGCCAATAATGATTACCTGGTGAACTATAAAATAAATAATTCCAGAAAGTACCAAAGATGCTAAAATCACGGAAATCAATGATGCTGCGGCCCTAGGAATCTTCCACTTTTCCAACAAATTGCACAAAGGGTATAACATGATGGAAATGATCAAGGCAAACATCAAAGGAACCAGCACCCCCTTTAGGAAATAAGCCAAGGCTATTGTCAAAAATAAAACAATCAACTTGGCTGCAAGTATAATACTACTCGGATATTTTTTCTCCATAAAAATAATCGCTTTATAAAACGCTTTTGTTAATGTGAATCTAATTATCAAAACCTATACCGAACACCTTCAAAAGCACCAATTCACTTAATAGACATACAAATATTACTTAATATTAGTCAATATTCTCACCGGGATGATTAATTATTATACCCATTTTCTTCGCCCGCTCTTCCCATTTGTTTCTCGCCAATACCTGCATATCTTGTTCCTCATCACTTTCATCCTGAATTTCAAGTCCCAAAAGCGTCTCCAATATATCCTCCAAGGTAACAATTCCAGACATGCCCCCATATTTATCTACTACTAGGGCAATATGCTCCCTTTTATTTAGCATCATTTCAAGGACCCTAGGAATGGGATAATGCTCATAAACCAAAGCTATTTCTCTACTCAACTCCTTCAATTTCATCGAAAAACGGTCCTCTGCCATAGCTGCAAGCACATCATGCTTGATAATATAACCTGTTATATCATCTATGGTTTTATTGTAAATTGGAAATCGGGAAAACCGCTTCGAATCAGGCATGGCATAAAAATCCTTTACTGTTTCATTTTCTTCCATCGCAACAGTTACGGTCCGTGGTGTCATTACACTGCTCACCAAAATAGAACGAAACCGTATGAGGTTTTGAATAATCTTTGATTCCCCTTCATGAAATACTCCTTCCTTGGTGGCTATGCTTGCCATTGCAGACAATTCTTCTCTGCTCATGGTATGCTGTTCTTCAGATTTAAAAACCCTGGTAAGTAATTCAGATGCCCTGACCAATGGATAAAGCCCAATGATCATCAAGCGCAAAATCCCCCCAATAAATGGGGCCAACTCCTTCCAAAAATTAGCTCCAATAGATTTGGGGATGATTTCGGAAAAAATCAAAATAGCTAGGGTCAGTCCTGCTGAAATCCAACCAAAATACTGCTGACCAAAAACTTCAACGGCCTGGGCACCCACACCCGCTGCGCCTACCGTATGTGCAATGGTATTAAAAGAGAGTATCGCTGCCAAGGGCTGGTTGATATTTTCCTTGAGATGTTTAAGCTGTTTGGCGTATTTCTTTCCCTTTTGCTCTTGAGTAGCGATATAAGAAGGGGTGATACTTAGCAATGCCGCTTCTAAGGCTGAACATAAAAATGAAATACCAATTGCTAAAAAGAGATAGAGAATCAATAAGGTCATAGAAGCTACTTATGTGGAATCTTCATTTAAATTAATGAAAATAAATAGTACCATCAATTTGAAGATAAAAATTCATGCCATGACTTGATATCATGGCATGAATACTATTTGTCTTTAAAACTAATACCCTGATTTATTTCTCTTCATATGCAGGTACAGTTGGTGTGGCTGGAGGATTTTCACTTAGCATTTTTAAAACTTCCTCTATGGCTTTTTCCAATTGTGGGTCAAGCCCATTTGACAGCGCGGTGGGGTCTTCTTTGACTTCTATGTCCGGATCCACCCCATGGCCTTCTTCAAACCATTTGCCATCAGCATCAAACATTCGGAAAGTTGGCACTGTTACTCCGCCACCATCAATTAGACTAGGTGCGCCCGATATGCCTATCAGTCCTCCCCAGGTTCTGGTACCGATCAATGGCCCTAAGCCTGTCTTTCTAAAATAATCCGGAAAGGCATCACCTCCAGACCCGCTCCAGCCATTGATTAACATGACCTTCGGCCCAAAATTGGCCACTTGAGGCCACTGCCAGGTCTCTCCATCTCTTACTGCCCAAAAAGCCAATGGCTTCCTGTTCAATAACTCAATAAAGCGATCAGGAATCTGTCCACCATTATTGAAACGCTCATCCACAATCAACCCTTTTTTATTGTGCTGGGCATAAAACATCCTCGCCAGTTCCTGCTGTCCATCCAGCCCTGTACTAGGCACATAAATATAGCCGATCTGCCCATCCGTAGCTTCCTCCACCCGCTTTCTATTGGATTCTATCCAAGCCAGATTCCTCAAACGAGTTTCATCCTTTAAGGTCTTTACGATCACTTTTCGAGCGCCATCCAAGCTTGCGTTACCATTTACTGTCAACTCCACTGTCTCACCTGCATGGTTCTCAAATGCCGCCCAAGGGTCTTTTTCCATGTCCATTGGAATCCCGTTGACAGCAAGGATAAAGTCACCTTCACTGATATCCGCACCAGCCTCATCCAAAGGCGAACGAGCCTCATTGTCCCAAGGGGCTCCACGAACGATTTTCTTCACATAGTAGGCCCCATCTTTGACTCCCCAGTCGATGCCCAAATACCCAACAGACTTTGTCGAGACGCTCTCCGTATCACCTCCTCCCCGATAGGTATGTGAAGCGCTGATCTCCCCGATCAATTCCCCAATAATATAATTTACATCCTCTCGGGTAATGGCATGGTCTATCAATTGTCCATAATGATCTTTCATAGCTTCCCAATCCACACCATGCATATTGGGGTCATAAAAGAAATCCCTTTCCAATCGCCATGCCTCATTGAACAACTGTCTCCACTCTTCTTTCGGCACTAAGGTCATCTCCATCCTTTCCACTGGCATCTTATCTTCCAGCTTTTTCCCCTCTCCAATTTCAATCATACCAAAAGAACCATTGGAAACCACCAAGGCTTTTTCACCATTTGCAGCTACACGATAATCACGAACATTTTCGATTACTGTTTTTTCTTCCCGATTTGAGATATCATAATAGGCCAAGGCCACCTTACTGGATTCATCCCCATTTGTAGGGCGTTTGAGGTAAAGTACTTTTCCTTTTACCGCGGCAAGCTGGCTGTAATTCCCTGCTGAAGGAGGAAGGATAACCATTCGCTGTTCAAGTCCATCCCAATCTATGTCCACAGAAGCCTTTTCCTCCTCACCATCTCCATTCTTTTTCTTATCGTCTTTTTTATCTTTCTTTTCCTTTGACTCTTCCTTCTTCACGCTTGTTGTATCATTCTTAGGCGCCAGTGGAGAACTGGTCGCTTTGCTCAATGGTAATGCAGCTATTTCAGTTGCATTTGCATAAACCCAGGTTCCTTCAAAATCACTGTAAATAGGATCAAAATCCCTGTTAGTGAAAAAATACAGGTACTTCCCTTCCGGATCAAACACTGGATTGCTGTCATTATAAAAGCCTGAGGTAACTTGATGCAGCTTCTCCTCCTTGGTATCAAAAAGGGCAATGGCATTATGCAAATTGTTTAAATTTTTCTCAAAGGCAAGATAACGGCTATCTGGTGACCAAGATACTGTATAGTTGGCTAGAGAATATTGGTACAAATATTTCTGCTTATCTACATGGGTAGTTTCATCACTTTCACGGTCGTAGATATAAATATCCATGGCCTTGTCCACAAAGGCTAGCTTTTTACTGTCCGGAGACCAAAAAAGCTGATACCTATATCCTTCACCGTAGGAGCTAAGGGTCTTTTCCTCCGTCCCTTTTTCCAGATCTCTGACCATAAGTTCATATTCCCCTGACCGATCACTCCAATAGGCCATATACTTCCCATCCGGAGACCAGGCTGGATAGCGCTCTGCCACTCCTGAAGATTGCGTAAGATTGATAACTGGACCATCTTTGGCTGGGACAGAAAAGAGTTCTCCCCTAGCTTCAAAAACCGCTCGATTCCCATCATATGAAGGCCAAACATTTTGTATATAGCCTTTTACTGCTTCTTTTCTTGGCATCAAAGTAGCCACATCTGTACTGACTTGCACGGGTACTTCTTGATAAGCCTCTGATGTCAGGTCCAATAAATAAATTTTTCCTCCAGCAGTAAACACGATTTCTTCAGGACCAATACTAGGAAACATCACATCGAAATCTGTAAAGTCAGTCACCTTCTCTATTGTTTTACTTGTCAGGTCATAGCTATAAATATTATTACGCTGTGATGCTCCACGGTCAGAAAGGAAATAGATTTTATCTTTGGTCCACATGGGAAATTCATCATTGTAGATACTGTTGCTGATGTTTTCCGAATCATGGCTTTCTAGATTAAATAGGAATATATCGGTAGCCATCCCACCTTTGTATCGCTTCCAGGTCCTGAATGCCCTACTCTTAGGTGTATAGGCTATTTGCTGCCCATCAGGTGAAACCATCCCAAACTCTCCGTAGGGAACCGGCAATTTTTCGGGCAAGCCTCCTTGAATAGCAACCTTATAAAATTGACTGAAGCGCTGTTTTTCACTTTCCCGCGATGAAGTAAACAATAAGTGCTGCCCATCAGCATACCAATCTGTCACGCGGTCACTCATTCCGTGGTGGGTAAGTCGGTCTGGCACCCCACCTTTTGAAGGCATCACATAGACATCCACATTTCCATTATAGATCCCACTAAAGGCCACTTTACTCCCATCTGGAGAAAACTTAGGAAAAGCTTCCGTTCCTTTGGAAGTCGTGAGCCGATAGGCCAATCCGCCTGTTTTAGGCACAACCCATATATCACCTCCATAGCTGAAAGTAATCTGGCTTTGCGAAACATCTGGATATTGAGCGATTTTTGCATCTATCTGGGCATAGTTAAGCCCTGGAATTAATAATGCGAGCCCAAGCAGCTTGCTTAATCTCTTCAACATAATCATTGGGTTTTAGGAAAAATAAACTGACGCCCTAGAAAATATTGTTAGACATTCTTTAACAAAAACCTTCAGGGCTTATCAAATATATAAAAAACTAAAGACCAGTAATAAAAAAACGCGGACATTGCTGCCCGCGTTTTAAATACTATAAAGGTTAATTACTTTTTATTAAAATCTCAGCTATTAGAAAGAGTAAGCAACTTTAACACTGATCTTAGTGCCAGGCTGCAACCTACTGAATATCTGGTCTTGTGCCTGATAAGATTTAAACACTTCCTTTCTCTCTTGGTTTAGCAAATTGCTCACTTTAAGACCAGTTTGGAATCTTTCATCAGCACCAAAGCTCTTATTAATATTCAAGTTCAAGCTATGGAAAGGTACAGTATAAGTATCCGTTCTATTTCCAAAACCAATATACGTCAGTGTAGGCCCTTGTACATTATAGAAGATCCCTGCTTCAAGTCCATTTTCCCAACTTTCATAAGCCACACCAGTATTGATAATATAAGGAGCTTGCCCAGCCATATCCCTGGTAGAAGAAACTTCCTCTCCTTCTTTGGCTGAAAGTTGTCTAGATCTCAATTCAGATTCTGACATCTGAATAGTAGACTTGGCCAAAGTGACATTGGCATTGAAGAAGAAATTCTCCGCAGCAGGACTGATGATATCCAATGATTTTCTCAACTCCAATTCCAAACCGGCTACTGATCCATCACCAACGTTTCTTGGCTGGAATGCACCTGGATCAGAAAGGAACTGAACCATCTCAATAGGGTCAGCGAACATTTTGTAGAATGCACTGGCAGAGAAAATCTCCCCTCTCTTAGGGAATACTTCCCACCTTGCATCAAAGTTATTCACTCTGGTAGCCTGCAAATCACCATCCCAAAGGATCTCTTTGCCTCCGTTTGTTTTTTCCTCAAACAATCCACCAATAAAGGTTCTACCAGTAATCGGGTCAAGAATTTCAGCAAAAGAAAGCTCTTTGAAAGATGGTCTCGCAATAGTTCTTGAATAGGAGAATCTTAAATTCTGATTATCCAACAGACTATAGATCAAGTTTAATGTTGGGAACAAGTCCAAATCATTCAATACCTTTTCATTGTCAAATACAATAGTATTATTCTGATTCGATCCAGTGTAATACTGGTCATATTTCTCCATTCTCAAACCTACAATAGCTTTCAATTTCTCTGCAGGATTAACCTCTGCATTGACATAAGCACCAATATTATTGACGCTAGCATTGTACTCATTTGGGTTATTAGGAATAAACAATGGGCTGTATCTTACACCATTGATATTATCTGCTGAGAATAAATTTTCTTCACTGAAAATATCATTTGGATCTCCGCTGAAGGTCGTGTTACCTACAGGGAATTGGAAACTTTGGATCAAGAAATCCCTTTGCTTATAAGCATAGCTGGTACCAAATCCCAATTTGGCCATTTTATCATTGAAGGTGAAGTTTTTGGTAATATCCAACTTACCTACTGCATTGTCCTCTTCCAAAGATCTCCAAATTCTTTCTGGCAATCCAACTTCTGTAGAAATCGAATTATTGGTTGATCTAAACCTAGCAAAACGTACATCAGGATCATTGATGATAGACCTAGTTGGAGATAATTTCCAATTAACAGACCAATCGTTTGTAGGTCCCAACTTGTGCTCACCGCTTAAAAGGATATTGGTCAAAGACCTTTCGCTATATTCGATATTGTACTGATTCGCATTGAAAGTAGTTCCAACGTTATTGCTCTCAAAATCAAACTCACCCACTTTAGATTCACCATTTTGAAGTCTAAGCAAGTTCAACTTAAACTTGGAAAGTCCAGTTTTATAAGCCACACCAGCTAAACCACCCACAAGCACATTATTGACACCATAGTCTCCTTTTTGTTTTTCAAGGCCTACCAATTCATATTCATTTCCATCACTTGCCTTACCATAAAGGTTATATTCTGTACCTTGGAAGAAAGAGGTTTCATTGCTATAAGTCAAAGCAAGGTTATACCCAAGCTTATTCGCTCCTACAGCCACTTGGTTTCCAAAAGAAACACCTACACTCATGTCCATCAGGCTGGATTTGCGATCTCCGCCCATAGTTGGATTAAAACCTCTTAGTATGGACTGGTATTCCTGACCTTTAGCCCCGTTAGGGTTACCTACTACTTCTGCATATTGAGGGATATCAGTTCTTCCGCCAGTTGGGATATCTCTGAATCCATTATCAAAGCCTAAGAAATCTGTAGAGGATCCCTTAACGCCCAAATAGTTACTATTGAAGTGCATAGATGGATTATAACCACCACTCACACTTACTTTAAATGTTTTTTCTTCAGGAAAATCCTTGGTTTCAATATCCACTACACCGCCAGTAAAATCGGCAGGCAGGTTACTGGTAAAGGATTTAGAAACGATGATATTGTCCACTACATTAGTTGGGAAAATATCCATCTGAATAGAGTTTCTATCAGGGTCAAGACCTGGGATATCCACCCCGTTCAATACGGTTTTAGTATAACGGTCACCTAGACCACGGATATAAACGTACTTTCCGCCCTCAATAGAGACACCTGTCACTCTTTTAATGGCTGAAGCAGCATCACTATCTCCAATTTTCTTAAAGGTTGAGGCAGAAATACCGTCAATCATATTGGCTGCATTTCTCTTTACTGTCATCAAAGCTGCCTCTGTAGTCCTGATAGCTTGTGCAGAGACCACTACTGACTCCAGTTCTGCAGCACTTTCAGCCATTTTAAGGTCAGACAAAACCGTCACCTCTCCTGGCTTAATTTCTATAGCATTGATTTCTAATTTGTTGAATGAAATAAAGGAAGCAACAATAGAATATGTTCCTGGAGCCAATTTAATTTCAAAACTTCCATCCAGATCCGTAACAGCACCGGTTTGTGTTTCTTTTACCAAAACAGAAACCCCAATTAAAGGCTCTCCTAAACCTTCGTCGATAATATTTCCTCTTAGGGTACCTTCTTGAGCAAAGGTAAGGGTAGGAATAGCAGCAAATACCACTAGGGCAATAGCCACAATAAGCTTTTTCATTTTAATATTTTTAAGTTACAGCTAACGATTATAAAGATGAAAAAGTAAAGGGTAGAAGGAGCCTGCTTTGGCTCCTTCTGAATATTTAGAAAGTATTATTATAAGTCATCAAGCGAACCTGACACAGCAGTCCAAGACCATCCAGCAAAGGCAGACTTGTCAGCCCCTACTGTATTGGCGCCTTCAGCTACTGCAGTTACATAAGCATCAGAACCATCTAGGAAAAGATCCGCTACAGTAACTCCTTCAGGAAGGGTTACTTCAAGATTAGATACATTTGAAGCTACAGTTGGCATTTGATCAAATACCTGGTTAGTAATTCCAGTGAAGTAAATATTGGAAAGATCCACATTGGTATTATCATCATTGTCCACCAACTTGGCAGAACCACCTGCGATCACAGTTCCATTGGTAAGGGTATAGTTACCATCTTTGTAATTACCTTCAGGACCATCCAATTCAAAACAATTGTCTCCAGAATCTTCAGTTTGAGCGATGATAAAGTTATCCAAAGTACCGTTCCAAGCTTGGTCAGCATCTACAGCATCATCCATTACGCCCCAGAAAATCGCATTTTTAACAGATACAGTTCCACCGAACCACTCAATACCATCATCTTGATTAGAGACGATCTCAATATTTTCGATTACAGTTCCAGAACCTACAGCTCCTAAAGTAAGTCCGTTGATTTCATTACCTTCACCGATATTGGCACCACCGTGACGGATAGAGATATATTTCAATACACCTGAATTGTCCTCATCTTCAGAACCACCATAAAGGCCATTAGAATCGGATGGTGGAATACCTTCAATCTGTGCTTCAGTCACATCACCTGGAAGAGAAGCATGTGCTTTTCCAAGAACGATCAAACCACCCCAAAGACCATCCAAATTAGGATCCAAGTTAGGGCTGGCAACTTCGCCAGGCATAATTTCATCCGCAATAGAAGTAAATATAATTGGTTGCTCAGCAGTACCTTCAGCCATCAATTTAGCACCTCTGGCGATGATCAAAGCCGTAGCGTTAGAACCTGATCCAGCTTGTCCCTTGATGATTACACCTGGCTCGATAGTCAAGGTAACATCAGCTTCAACAGCAATTCTACCAGCAAGCGTATATACCTCACCAGTTTCCCAAGTCACATCTTGGGTGATGTTTGAACTGATGACATTCTCATCCTCAGTATCAGGATCTACTATTGGATCATTGTTGTCATCACTACAAGAGGTAAATATTACCAGTGACCCCAATAGTACAGCAAATAATAAGTTTAACTTTTTCATAAGTATGAAATTGATTTGTGTTTTTTGCTTGTTTTGTTCCACAAATCTGGATCAATTTTCTGGGGCTTTAGAATTTTTCCAATTATGTATTTTTTAAAAAAGTCAGGCGGGGTTAATATTTAATTAACAAAAAACATAAAAAAAAGCCTTCGATCTCTCAAAGGCTTTGTATAGGTCTTAAATAGGCTTATTTCAATGTTACCGTTTTATTAATAGGTATCTTGTCCAAGATAATCTGAATGAGGTCTCGGGTATTGACATTATCTGCTTCAGCCTCATAATTAAGGATTATACGGTGATTTAGGACATCTTCTGCCACTTCCTTGATATCTTCAGGCAGCACATAATCTCGACCATCCATAAAGGCCACCGCCCTTGCTGCAAGGTTCAAATTGATACTGGCTCTTGGTGAAACGCCAAACTGAATATATTTGGCTTCTTCATGCAGTCCATACTGTTCGGGGAACCTTGTGGCAAATACCAATTCAATAATATAATGTTCTAATGGCTCTGAGACCTGAACTTCATTGATTTTATTTCTTATATCAAATATATCCTCCTTGGAAAGTATGGCCTGCACATCAGATTTATAAGACATATTGGCCATTCTTCGCATTACTTCCAGTTCATCTGACTTCTGTGGATAATCAATATGAACCTTCATCATAAACCTATCCACCTGCGCTTCAGGAAGAGGATAGGTTCCCTCTTGGTCTACCGGGTTTTGGGTGGCGAGTACCAAGAAAGGTCTGTCTAGCTGGAAAGTATTCTCCCCGATAGTTACTTGCTTTTCCTGCATGGCCTCAAGTAAGGCAGACTGCACCTTTGCAGGAGAACGGTTTACCTCATCTGCCAAAATCAAATTGGAAAAGATCGGTCCTTTCTTTACTTCAAAATCACCATTTTGCTGGTTATAGATCATCGTACCGATCAAATCCGATGGCAACAAATCCGGAGTAAACTGAATCCTATTAAAATCCAAATGCAATACTTTGGCCAGGGTATTCACGGTAAGGGTCTTGGCCAAACCGGGCACCCCTTCCAACAAGATATGGCCATTGGTAAAAAGCCCTATCAACAGTCTATTGACCATCCGCTCCTGACCTACCACCACTTTCTTCACTTCATTGATGACTTGCTCAATCTTTTCCTGATGCATTATCGTGATTTTTTTATGTTTTCTTTCCTGTTTCTTTCTCAGGGCAATTGCTGCCTGCTAAAATAAGAAGCCTAAATTAGAATAAATTGCCATTTAACACAATTTAACATGGCCTGAAAATAAAGAAGGATTTCCCGCTATCTCTTTTTCCTATATGTACCTTTACTACGCTTATGAAAGGTTTTTTGAGACTTCATGGCCAGTCCCCCCTGCTTTACCCTCAAAAGCCGATAAATTTCTGTCTGCTCAAACTCTCTCACTTCCCCCACATCAAAGCCCTGAATATTCAAGTTTTCCATAGACCACCGCACCAACCTAAGCGTAGGATACCCTACTGCCGCAGTCATTTTACGAACCTGCCTATTCTTACCTTCAGTCAAGGTCAATGCCAACCAAGAATCTGGCACCGTCTTTCGATAACGAATGGGAGGGTCTCTTTCGGGTAATTCAGGTGCATTAATTTTCAGTTCTGCTTCAGCAGGCTTTGTATGATATACTTTGCCTTCTACTTTAATGTCCACACCTTTTTCCAATAACTTGATATCATCCTCTCCCGGCACACCTTCTACTTGTGCCAAATAGCATCGCTTGTGACCAAACTGGGGATTGAGCAGATAATGGTTTAGGGCTTTATCATCTGTAATCAACAATAGCCCCTCACTGTCCTTGTCCAGTCTTCCTACAGGATAAACATCCTTCGGAAAATCTGCGACAGACTTCAAGGTGTCCTGCTCACCACTAAATTGACTCAAAACGCCAAATGGCTTGTAAATCACAAAATATCGAGGCATAAACACAGTTCTTTAGAGAAGCACAAAGTTGATCAATAATAGAGGTAAAAACAAAAATGGGAACATCTCAAAATAAATTGTCATGATGCTTACAAAAAACAGATGAGTTTTCTAATATTATGATTATCCGTTTTAACACCAGTAAACTTATTTCTCACAGCCTGTCCCGATTTATCGGGAGATTCCACGGATCTACACACTTCCTTGATAGTAAAATGCTAGCTATATTTAAAGAAGAATAGTGTCAACCATTTTCAGGACGGGTCAGATTTAATTTAGTGTTTCTGAGAGATATGTGGTCTCTTTTTAGCAAATGTTCTGAATGGTAAAACTTACTGGTACAATTGCGGATATACATATCTAATATTTATGCCAAATGAATCATCAAGACCAAAAAAATACTTTTCAATTTATCCTCCACCTTAGCTAAACCTACATAATTAATGAAAGTAAAATTCCTATTCATCATATCCTTATTGCTAACTTCAGCTGCCTGCAATCCCCATCAACCTGAAGTTCTCTATGAAAGTGAAGCATTGACCATCAAACAACTGAGCCCCAACAGCTTTTTACACATTTCCTATCTGGAGACTACTGACTTTGGCAAAGTTCCCTGCAATGGACTGATTGTTATGGATGAAGGAGAAGCATTGGTGGTAGATACTCCCGTAAATGAAGCTGATTCCAAAGAATTAATCGAATGGATAAAAACCAAGCTCAAATCTAAACCAGTAGGAGTTGTCTCCACACATTATCATATAGACTGCATTGGTGGTTTGGGAGAATTCCACAGGCAAAATATTCCTTCCTATGCCAGTAGAAGAACCATTGAATTGGCTAAATCCAATAACAAAATTCTGCCACAAAATGGGTTTGAACAAATCCTGACACTAAAAGTAGGTAAAAATGAATTGATCAATGAATTTATTGGAGAAGGACATAGCAAGGACAATATTATCAGTTATTTCCCGTATGAAAACATCTTATTTGGAGGCTGTCTGATCAAAGAGCTAGGGGCTGGAAAGGGGAATCTAGAAGATGCCAATGTCATAGCCTGGCCCCAAACGGTAGTGGACTTAAAACAAAAATATAATAAGGCTGAAATGATTATTCCAGGACACGGCGAGCCCGGAGGTCAGGAATTATTAGAATATACAATCGATATGTTTAAAGAATAAGCTGTCTATTTCTACCAGAAGTTATTTATGTGTAGTATACCAAAACTATGGCCAACTAACCGAAATTAAATCAATAATCAAACAATTGCTTTAATCCAAAGGAAAGACCAAATCCTATCCGGATACTTTTTACACATCACAAAATTTACCTAGATTTATATGAAAATTTTATTTGTTTTTTTGGTCATTTGACCTCCCTATTTTGAAACTAAATTAAACCCAATAATTAACTTTAAGATTAAATCAACCATGAAAAAGCTTATTTTAATTGTTATCACAATCTGTTTTTTTTCTTGTGGTAAAGAGGACACTATTGAGCTTCCTAACCACTTAGAAGGCAATCTGACAATTTATTCAAAAGCTGATCTGGACAAAGCAGAAATTCAGGCCTACAGATCCATCAATGGTAACCTAGTAATAAACGACACCTACGATATAGAAGATCTCCAGCAACTCAAAAACCTAGAAAGTGTAAAAGGAATATTTATCAAATCAAATAGTAAACTGAAATCACTGGATGGTCTGGAAAAACTTCAAGGACTTGAATTTTTAGAAATTGAAAACAATCCAGCACTGGAAAGCCTACATGGCTTGGATAATTTAGAATCGATAGAGAAATCATTTAGATTATCTAATAATGATGCATTAGAAGATTTAGAAGGATTAAACAGCCTATCAAAAATTAACATCCAATTATTCATTTTTGATAACAGATCACTCCTAAACCTCAATGGTCTTACAGTACTTCAGGAGGTGCCACAATTATTAATTGGTAACAATATCAACTTAACGGACATTACTCAACTCAGCTCAATCAATTCCTCATCAGATCTGAGAATCGATTCCAATGATTCTCTTAGTGATTTCTGTAGCTTGACCGACTTTTTAAAAGACAATAATGAAACAACATCATTTGTAGCCCGTCAAAATAAATACAATCCCACGCTAACCGATATGCTTAATGACAGGTGCTCGGAGTAAGCAGCTAAGCAAAAAAAGATAGGAACGCTTAACTTATGTGCGTCCTATCTTTTTTATTATTTTCCCATGCAGTCTTGACTACTCCTTGCTACCAAAGAGAAAACACTCAAGTATCCATTCCAAGGCACTTTTAAAAGACACTCTCCCATAAAACATTATCATTCAGGGCATTTTCTCCAAGCCTTCTTAAGATCATGCTTTGCCACCTAGTTTTAACTCAACCTGATTTTTTCATTTACCATCAATTAGTAAGAATTTGCCCCATAATTTTTAAATTGTTTAGAATTGATGGTTTTATTGAAAAAGTGACTTCCATCTAAAACTAACACACATGAAATTTTCAAGAACAATCTTGCTTTTATTGCTCTCAGCCTTTTGTGTATTCTTGGCCATTGTCCTTTTTAATACCTTTACGTTTCAATCCAAGCAGATTGCAAGTAGCCCTGTGGAAAAAATCGTAATCGAGCCCTTATCAATAGAAAATTTTTCCAAGGCAATCCAAATAAAGACCGTTTCGCCTGAGAATGAACTGGATTTTGATTCTCTTCAATTCCAGGAATTTGCAGAATATTTAACCTCTACCTATCCATTGACCGATTCTCTTTTGAAGAAGAAAACCTTTAATAGCTACAGCTTTCTTTATAAATGGCAAGGGACTGATTCAACACTAAAACCAATCATACTCATGGGACATTTGGATGTAGTCCCAGTCATTCCAGAAAACTTGGCTGATTGGAGAGAAGATCCTTTTGGAGGAGAGATCATCAATGATACCATTTGGGGAAGAGGAACCATAGATGATAAAGTAGGCGTAATAGGAATCATGGAAGCTACAGAATACTTAATAAAATCAGACTTCCAACCTCAGCGAAGTATTTATCTGGCCTTTGGGCATGATGAGGAAGTAGGAGGTCAAAAAGGAGCCAAATCAATCGCAGATTACCTAGAAAATCAAAACATTAAAGCAGAATTTGTACTGGATGAGGGAGGAAGCATTGTTCAAGATATGGTGCCAGGAATTGAAGGTGATGTAGCGCTGATAGGTATTGCCGAAAAAGGTTTTGTCTCACTGGAATTATCAGTAAAAGTAGAAGGCGGACATTCTTCCATGCCTGAAAAAGAAACAGCCATCGATATTATCTCTCGTGCTATCGTAAAGTTAAAAGAAAACCCATTTCCCAAATCTATTTCAACACCCATTGAGGGTTTTATTCAAAATCTAGGGCCAGAAATGCCTTTTTTGAATAAGATGGTCTTTGCCAACCAATCAATATTCAAGTCTATCATTACACAAATCTATGAAGAGTCTGCCTCTGGGAACGCGCTGGTAAGAACGACCATGTCTCCAACGATCATTAATAGTGGCGTAAAAGAAAACATTATTCCCCAATCAGCAAGGGCAACCATTAATTTCAGGATTCTTCCAGAGGAATCTGTTAAGACAGTAATTGATAGGGTCAGTGAGGTAATCGAAGATGATCGAATTTCAATAAAAAGCAGTGAGTTTATTTCTGAACCCTCAAAGGTTTCCAGCACTGATTCATTTGGTTATAAAGAAATCCAAAAAACAATTTCCCAAATTTTTCCATCCACACTGGTAAGTCCTTATTTGGTGGTAGGAGGTACAGATTCCCGACATTTCAGTGAAATTTCAGAAAACATCTATAGATTTTCCGTCATTAAATTAAATAAGGGAAACATTAAGTCATTCCATGGATTGAATGAAAGAATTCCAGTAAGTGATTTTGAAAACTCCATCCGTTTTTACCAGCAGCTAATAAGCAATACCTGTAGCCAATAAACAGGTCCTTTTCGGAAAATTACGATTAAAATCTCCTATAAGCCAAATCGATAAGTCGCCATTACCATTAACTGCTGCTTAGTTTTCAAAAACCCGTATTCAGATCTAAATTGCCATCTAGCATCATGTTGGTAATTAAGCCCCAATAACATACTGTATTCATATTCCAGTCTTTTATCGAATTTATAAAAGACATTATCATCAGCCACTCCTTTTACCAAGTCATAAGCGGCCTGCTGAGCAAGGCGTTGG
This sequence comes from Echinicola salinicaeni, assembly GCF_014280965.1. Taxonomy (GTDB): domain Bacteria; phylum Bacteroidota; class Bacteroidia; order Cytophagales; family Cyclobacteriaceae; genus Echinicola; species Echinicola salinicaeni. The sequence goes on along the minus strand of NZ_JACODZ010000003.1, from coordinate 179,268 downwards.
GGAAGGCTCAAGTCACTCCAATATTCTCCCTTACCATTAGGGATTTCATTATTGGTATATTGTTCCCAATGATCATCCAAACGGGATTTATCTTCTTCACTAATACCTAAAGCCTCATCCAAACGGATATTTCCCGAGCTTCTGCTATCCAAGTTTTGAAATTGAACTCCTGCCCAAACCGCAAAATACCGGTTTTGCTTTTTGGTTAATATTCTTCTTATCAACCTTAAACCGCTAACTTTAACCAATACTGGTTTATCTAAATTTTTATTAGTGGTCCAAGACCATGAATAATCGGCACTTAAAACCACAGGCCCAAGAGGAACAAGTCCCAATAAATTTAAGCCGTAGTACTGTCCTTTTATATCTGTCGTACTCCTAAAATAATCACTACCGACAACACTAAAACTAATGGTCTGTTCTCCCCATACCCTACCATAATATCCCCCAACAGCCAAAAATGGGAGAATAAAAGCATCTCCCCGCATATTCAAAGTATTTATTCTTCCCTCAGAAGGTCCAAAGTCAAGAATTCCTGATAAATCTCTATAGACTAAATCAGATTCGGGAGTATTGGGATCCGAAATGGTCATTTCAAAGTCCTCCAGTAGCAGGCCTTGTCTATTAAATACAGTACCTACATTTAGTCCAAAAGGCAAAGGAAGTTCATAGCCCCTCTCATAAGCCTTATCTCCTAAAAAAGGTAATATATAGGGATATTTTCCCTTTGATTTAAGACTATCAGTTTCTTGAGCAAACGACAATCTGGGTAAAAATCCCAAACAGACCAATACCATGGAAACAGAAAAAAACCTAGCCAAATAATGTCTCACCATAAACTTCTCGATCTAATTTAAAATAAGCATTAAATAATACAATACTTAACACAAACTACCAAAAAAGGATAATTAAACCAACAATTGCTGTAATACACAATTTTTGGATATCACGCCATTCCGGACTTGCCCTGTTATTTTGAGCTCTTTTTAAACTATCAAACAGATATTTATTGATGACGTTTATCATAGTTTTAATTCTCCAAACAAACTAAATTCATTACAAACATAAAACACTGATAAACTGGTAATTAAAACAAAAACCATCTATTATTTAATACCCAACATTTCGTAAAAACGATACAACACATCTTGTAATTCTCCTAATAGCCTCTGTAATATGCGTTGGATTTTTGTAATTATATTGGCACTCCATGGAACCATCCATTTGCTTGGATTCATTAAAGCATTTAGTTTGGCCAATCCATCAGGACTGAGCCAAAAGGTCTCTAAACCTTTTGGTATAATATGGCTCACGGCCTTTTTGCTGTTTTCAACCACCCTGTTCCTATTTATGAACTATAAAGAACACTGGTGGCTAATTGGTTTAGTATCAGTCATCCTATCACAGTTTCTGATTTTTATTTTCTGGAGAGATGCGGGATATGGCACTATCCCCAACCTATTAATTCTCGTCATCTGCCTATTATCCTATTCAGATTTCAGTTTCCGACAAAAGCTAAAAAATGAAGTCAGCCAAATGCGCGCTCTATCTAGTACTCCTAATGGTGAAAAAATAACAGAACAAATGATCCAAGACCTACCTGGGGTTATTCAAAGGTGGTTGAAGAATTCTGGAATCATTGGCCAGCCTTTACCAAACAAGGTTTACTTAGAACAAGAAGCGCAGTTATTAATGAAGCCTGAGCACCAAAACTGGATACCGGCCAAAGCCCAGCAATTTTATACCATTGATCCCCCAGCCTTCAATTGGTCCGTTCAATTAAAGATGTTCTCTACTTTGCCCATATGCGGTAGGGACAAATTTGAACAGGGCATAGGAGAAATGAGCATTAAGCTGCTTTCCCTTATTCCAATAGCACAGGTAAGCAACAGTAAAAAGGTAAACCAGGCCAGCCTTCAACGGTTCTTATCAGAGATGGTATGGTTTCCATCGGCCGCATTACAGCCCTATATTGTATGGGAAACCATCGATCAAAATTCTGCCAAAGCCAGCATGAGTTTTAATGGGACGGAGGGAAGCGGTATTTTCCATTTTGACAAAGAGGGAAACTTCAAAAAATTCACCTGCCTCCGCTTTAAGGAAAAAGATGACGAGACCCCAACTGAATGGACGGTAGTTGCTACCCAAACTGGAATAATCAATGGAATAAAAATCCCCACATCCTGTAATGTAAGCTGGAAGCTCTCAAATGGCAACTGGACCTGGATAAAAATAAAAATCAATAATTTGGCATATGATGAGTTTCCATAAAAAGCCATAAAGCTACTTACGTAAAGCGCTTTATGACCTCTCAGAAAATTTATAAAACACCATTCAATTTAAATACCGTAGCAAAAATATTGGGTCTTTCTGATGGAACTGAAAGGACCAGTTTCTCATCCATTTGATTAAACTTCACCTGCTCACCACTTCCAATCATTTCAATATCAGTCACTTTACCAACTTGATACCCTGAACTTAAGCCCAATGAGGGTAGTTCTATATCACCAGCTGCTGGGTTTAATACAATCACGTATAAAACATCACCTTTGGTCACGAATCTCACTTCATCATGACCATAAGCAGGACTTTCGAGAGTCCTTTCATTAAAATGACCTGATTTGTGCTGTTCCTCCAAAGCCTTAATATCGGTTTCTGTCACCCCTGAGTCCTCTGATTTAAGGTAAGAATTCAAATTGTCGCCATAAATCACCCAAGGTTTAGTAGCATAGATCGCTTCACTGTTTAAGTTGACCCAAGCACCTATATCATCCAATATGATCCTTTGCTCTTCTGGAATCGTCCCATCTGCCAATAGCTCCACATTCAGTAAAAGGTTTCCATTTTTACTCATATAATCAGCTAGTAGCTCAATGATGGTTCTGGCATTTTGATTATACTCCATTCTTTCAGGATCCTCCTTATAGAACCATGTTCGCAAGGTAGTAATCCCTTGCCAAGGATAGGGCAGAATTTCATCAGCACCGCCTCGCTCAATATCCTTAACGAGCATGGATTCACCACTTACTTTCCCTGCTATCACTGCATCTATCTCCCCTTTTTCCTCAAGTTTATGATTGAAAAATGCCTCACAGACCTCCTTACCGTATTCATCATAAGGGAAGCCGTAACCATCAAACCAAAGAAAATCAATATCATATTTGGTCACCAGCTCTTTATGCCTCTGGACCCAATTTTGTTTGACTTCCTCGATATACTCAGGTGTTCTTTTTTCCGGTGGCAGGCCATATAAATCCGCTGGATTTAATCCTTCCCACCATTTTCCTTTTCCATCTTCCTTCGTCATATGCCCATCATAGGGAACACCTTTGTATCTGCCTGAGGTATCAGATCCAAAAGCAGGAAGCCACCAGGAAAGAAATCTGTCATCATGAGAACTGACTCCATAGGGCATATTGAATTTTTCACAGGATACTTCAAACTCCTTTATAATATCCCTTTTGGGGCCCATATTAACGGAATTCCAAGGATGATAAGTGGAATTAAAATTATCAAAATGGTCATGGTGGTTGGCCAGTGCCACAAAATATTTGGCGCCAAGCTTTTTAAAATAACTTACCAGAGCATCCGTATCCAAGCGCTCGGCCTTCCATTCGTTCAACACATCTTTATACCCAATTTCTGAAGGGTGCCCATAGGTCTTATTATGATAGGCATAGGCATTTTTTCCCCATAATTGATTACCTACATCCTGTTGGTACATATGCCGAGCATACCAGCCTCCACCTTGCAAGGGTTCTGTTTGAGCACCCCAATGGACCCATATGCCAAACCTAGCTTCCGTGTACCATGCAGGGAACTTATATTCCTTTCTCAAATCTTCCCAGGAAGCAGCTGTTTCTTGGGCGATAGAAGGTATGCTAATGATGCTACTTAACAGTAAAATCAATAAGAGTTTAGTACTTTTCATTTTGGGTATATTTTAAATAATCTCCGATAATATCCTTGCTGAGTTTTTTTTAAAACTTTACGGTTAGTAATCTGCATCATCCTAGCCTCCAGACCATATATCAAAGGACATATTCGTTCCGACAGGACTTATTCAACCGTAAAAATTTGCAACACAGCTGGGTAAAAATAGCACAATTAGGCCTAAAGCCCAATACAATGCTAGATTAATAGACAGAAAACAACTTTAACTGACCATACAAATGATCAGCCGGAGCTTGCATGTAATTTTTATAAAAATTAATTATGGTTTCAGGAATGTTCCTCAATATAAAGCGCTTTGGGAGGGGCATACTTTCCGGTAAGACGTGACATCACCACAATGGTCAGTAAACCTGCTAGCATAGCCACTGTCCTGAAAGGGAATAACACCATTCCATCCTTAATCATCGGATAGTCAATCATAATGGGAATCCCCAAAGTTGGGTCTCCTCCACCCATTCTCAGGATAAATGCCACCACAAATCCTGCGAGAGAACCAATTTTATTGGCCTTTTTATCATATAATGCAGTCAACAATTGTGGAAATAAAAGGGTGTACACCAAGTCACTACACAAGAACCAAAGAGCATAAACACTTTGTATTTTCAAGGCTAGCAAGGTCGCCGTTATCCCAATAATCCAAATGCTACGTTTGATTACTTTCATTAGATCCCTATTACTTATTTTCGGTTTTATCAGGGGCCTAAAGATGTTCCAGCTGGCCATGGATGAAGCAGAAAGTATGGACGAATCAACCGATGACATTACAGCTGCTGCAATGGCCCCCAAGCCCACAGTTGCCAAGGCTCCCGGTGTAAGGTAACGTATTACATAAGGCAAAATCAAAGAAGCATCCTCAGGAGCTCCAGGGGCACCCAAGGCCTCCCAAGATGGCACTGCCACTCCTATGATACCAATAACAATGGCTGGAATAGCCGCCAACATACAAACAAAGCCAGCAATTATAGATAACCTCACAGCTGTTTTGGTATTTTTAGATGACAGGACTCGTTGAAAATATACCTGCCAAGGAATGCCCCCAAAAATCAATAGCAGCATATTGTCCCACCAGTTGAGATAATACTCTCCTAGATTATCCTTTGAAGGAATAAAAGTAGCCAAATCCCCCATTTTTTCTTGATATACTCCCCAAGCACGGTCCCATCCTCCAACTTCTTTCAAGCCAAAGGGAATAATAATCACTAATCCCACAAGCAAAAAGAACAACTGTACCACATCCGTCAATGCAACGGCCCACAAACCTCCAATAGCTGTATAAGCTATGGCAATAAGGGCGGAAAGGATAATCGCCGTCTGGATATCAAGTCCCAAAATAGTGGCAAAGGTCGCTCCAAGTGCAGTTAAAATAGCTGCTGTCCAAAAGACTTCACCCAGTAATGCGGGCAAAAAGAGCACTGCTGACATCTTGGTACCAAAACGCTGGGCCAATGGATCAATCATGGTTTGGAATTCAAAATGCCGCATTCTACGTGCAAAAAACAATCCACCAATAATTAAACTGAGGCTATACCCCCAGGGGGCCTGTACCCAAATCAACCCATAGGAAGCATCATAGGTGCTTTCTGCAGCTCCATTGATGTATCCACCTCCAACCCAAGTAGCACTCATGGTAAAAATGGCCACCCATAGTGGAATTTTTCGACCTGCCAACATCACATCGGTTACTGAATTTTCCTTTTTTAGATTTGCGGCATAGGTCCCCATGAAAAATATGAGTCCATAGAATAAAACCATGGAAATATATCCTGGCCAAAATATGTTGGAATCCTGGTAAAAATGAAAAAACAGACCTGCTAAGCTGAGCAAAGCTATCAAAATTAAGGTTGGAAGAAAGTTCTTTATCAATTGAGCAAACATGACTTGCTGATTTCTATACATGAGAAAATAATTTACGAAACCACCAATAATCCGGCTTCGAAATTTGAGAATGGGGTGAGTTGTCTAATTTTAGTTTGTTTCTGGAGAATCAGCTATAGATTGGATTAGCTGGTTAAAATCAGCCCTCCTAATTTTTAAAAGAGACAAGCATACTGGATTCCTGATGAGAATCCAGTATGGTGAGATCATCAAACTTCTTCCGGTTCAAGGGGCGAATTTCCCAAAATCATATCAGCAGCTTTTTCTGCAATCATTAAAGTAGGGGCATATATATTCCCATTGGTCACATATGGCATCACCGAGGCATCCACCACTCGCAAATTCTCTACACCATGTACCCTAAGCTGGCTATCTACAACAGCCATTTTATCATAGCCCATCTTACATGTACAACTTGGATGGTAAGCACTTTCTCCCTCTCGAGCAACCCAGTCGAGAATTTCTTCATCTGTTTGAACATCCTTGCCAGGTGACAGTTCCTCTCCTCGGATATCCTCCATGGCTTTGGTTTCAATAAGTTCTCGGGTTTTGCGGACAGCTGCCACCCAGTTCCTTTTTTCATCCTCCGTAGAAAGATAGTTAAAAAAGATACTTGGATGTTGATAAGGGTCAGATGATTTTATTTTCACATGTCCACGAACATCCGTATTCATAGGGCCAATATGGAGCTGAAAACCATGCCCCTTCACTGGGGTACTACCATCATAGCGGATCGCAAGTGGCAAGAAATGATACTGCAAGTTAGGGTACTCCTTGTCCTCATGACTCTTGATAAATCCTCCTGCCTCAAAATGATTCGTTGCTCCTGGACCTTTCCTGCGAAAAAGCCAGTTAAATCCTATCATGGGCGCACGCCATGGACTAAGGGAAGGATACTCACTGATTGGTTTTTTACACTTCCATTGGATATACACCTCCAAATGGTCCTGCAAGTTTTCCCCAACGCCTGGCAAATGATGAACAGGCGTTATTCCCAACTGTTTTAGTTCTTCTGCATTTCCTATGCCTGAAAGCTGTAGGAGAGTAGGAGAATTGATGGCGCCTCCACAACTGATCACCTCTTTTCCAAACACCTGTTTAACCTTACCTTTGTGCTTATACTCCACTCCAACAGCCTTCTTCCCTTCAAATAATATGCGATGGGCCATGGCCTGAGTGAGGACGGTCAAATTTTCCCGGTCCCTTACTGGCTTTAGATAAGCCCGAGAAGTACTCATTCTTCTTGAACGGAATATCGACTGGTCAAACTTCCCAAAACCTTCTTGCTGAGCTCCATTTACATCATCAGTAAGTGGATAACCTGCTTCCTTCACTGATTCAAAGAAAGCCTTAAAAAGTGGATTTTTGTTTTCCGGGGTGGTCAACTTCAAAGGCCCCTTATCCCCGTGGAATTTGTCAGGTCCAATCAAGCGGTGCTCTAGCTTTTTAAAATAGGGCAAACAATGGGCATAATCCCAATCTTCCAAGCCCTTTTCTTTGGACCACTTATCAAAATCCAACTTATTACCTCTGATCCAAATCATCCCGTTGATACTACTGGATCCACCCAGCAATTTACCTCTGGGCTGAGCAATTCGTCTATTTTTCATATTGGGCTCTTCATCCGAAGAATAGGCCCAGTTATAAAAAGTCCCGGTCAACAAATAACTTAGCGCTGCCGGCATATGGATTCTAAAATCTAATTTGTAATCTGGGCGTCCAGCTTCAAGTACTAGAACCTGGTTTTTTGGATCTGCACTCAAACGGTTGGCCAAAACCAGACCTGCACTTCCTCCCCCCACAATAACATAATCATACTGCATTTTACTCTTTCTTTATCCGTAAGGTGAATCAATTTTGTTCATTTCTACATACACTGTCTTCAATTGTGTATAGGCTTCTATGGTCGTTAGGCCATTTTCTTTTCCAAAACCTGACTGCTTATAAGGGCCAAATGGAATTTCCACTGGAGTGATATTATAATTATTGATCCAACACATTCCTGCTTCCAATTGATTCACCATGCGATGGGCCTTCTTAAGATCCTTGGTAAATACACCAGCAGCCAAGCCATAGACCGTATCATTAGCTTTCTGAAGGACCTCATCCTCTGTTTTAAACGGCAAAACAGTCATAACAGGACCGAAAATTTCCTCTTTGACTATTATTGCTTCCTCATTTTCTGCATAAAAAATGGTCGGTTCAACATAATATCCACTGTGCAAGTCGGCATTTTTATGGCCTTGGAATCGCTCTCCTCCATATACCAAACTTGCCTCTTTTTTACCTTGTTCAATATAGCCCAGCACTTTTTCCATATGCTCTTGGCTAATAAGGGCCCCGATATGGGTTCCCATATCCATTGGATCTCCGGTAATCAATCTCTTGGTCTTTTCAATTAATCTTTCCAAAAATTGATCTTTTATGGATTCCTCCACATATACCCGAGTACCATTCGAACAAATTTCCCCTTGGGTATAAAAATTAGCGAGCATGGCTCCCTGCACGGCCTCCTCCAAATCAGCATCCTCACAAATTATAAGCGGTGATTTTCCTCCAAGCTCCAAGGTGACATGCTTCAAAGTCTCTGCCGCAGCAGCCATTACTTTCTTGCCCGTACCTACTTCACCTGTTAGTGAAACTTTCTTTATGGCAGGATGGGCAGTAAGCATTTTTCCAACCTCTTCATCTCCCTGAACTATATTAAACACACCATCTGGAAGGCCTGCCTCCTTATAAATTTCTGCCAGAAAAACTGCTGATAGCGGACTCAGTTCTGCAGGCTTGAAAATCATTGAATTCCCACATGCCAATGCTGGAGCAGATTTCCAGCAGGCTATCTGAATCGGATAATTCCAAGCTCCAATTCCAGCAACTACTCCAAGAGGTTCTCTGCGTGTATAAGCAAATGATCCTCCCAGATCATGATAGTCTCCTTTGATGGTTGGCGCTACTCCTGCATAATATTCAATGGCATCAGCACCTGAAATAATGTCTACTTCGATTGCCTCTGATATAGGCTTACCTGTATCCATTACCTCTATCTTTGCTAATTCGTCATTTCTTTCTCGCAGTATATCTGCAGCTTTCTTCAAGATTCGACCTCTTTCGGTCCCTGTCATTTTTGACCATATCTTGAACCCATTTTGGGCAGATGCTATGGCCTTCTCCACGTCAGTAGCGGAGGCTTGGCCTATCTCTGAAATCAACTGCCCATTTGATGGATTAGTATTAGCAAAATACCTTTCGGATGTGGAATGCTGACGCTTACCTTCATAAAAGAGCTGTCTGGAATCTTTATTCATTTTCTTTCTTGAAATAGTTATCAACTAATAAATTAAGCCGTCAAAGCTCATCTGGCCAAATATTTAATGCGCCAAAATAAAATGACTAACTATGAACATTAGATTGAGTTCAATTATTGACTGAACATTCAATAAAATTAATCAAAAATACAAAAAACCTTTTTTATAAAAAATTTTATTAATCTTCCGGTTCCTCAAAATAAAATTTAACATAAGTCCTTTAAAGATTGGCAAGCTTAATTATACTGGTTATTTCACAAAACAAAAACACATATAATTACTAAATATTCGTTATTCTGAGCTCCTCTAAAAAAACATAAAACACTCATATTAAAAAGATTAAAGTTATATTCTTCAAACATAATAAAGGTATCCAATTACCAAAAGCATGAGCGGTTAATCCATTATTTCCTTTTCCTTCCGTAATTTGCCAAAAGCTTTTTCAAACGCTTTTGATCCTTAATTCAAATACTACAAGGAAATTTAATATTATTCGATCTTAGGTTGATCTTCCTCTATCTATTCTATAATCAAAGTATAAGCCAAGGAAACAATAATGGCTCCAGTAAAAAGACAAATAAAGCTATTTATAATATCCACAAAGAGAGCACTAGGCTCGGAACAGTAAATTTTGTTTCAATAAAACTCACTTAAACCACGAGAAATAAGGTTCTATTCATCCAAAACAGTCTTCCCGCAAGGTAAATCTCCGAAAAATAAGTTACAGCTGTTTTCACAGATAATTAAACTCCATTTTGAGCTGAAGCAAAATATCAATATGGGAAGTGAAAAATCTTAACAAGTAAAAAGTAATTAATGGAAAAGATTTGCCTTTGGAAAAAATAATCATCCCAAAGGTCAATATTCTATCCAAGGCAAACCCATTAATATTCTACCAAATTGGCTGCACCCGGTATCGGACTAAAAAATCAGTCTATTAAATACTGTTTGAAATTATTAATTTTGATACTGAAGCATATGTTCAATTAATTCAGCCGGGCTTCTAAAAGACTGAGCCTCCTCTTCCTGCAACTCTACCTTTAAGGCATCTTCTACATCATAGATAAGACCATCTAAAAACACCCTGTCAAACCCCATATCTTCCATAAAATAGGATTGCTTTTGTTTGGATATAGGAGCTATCCCATATTTTCCCATTACCTGAATGATGGTTTTAAGCTTGGAATAATTATTGGTTTTCATAGCTTTTTATTTTTTAGGACGAGACAATAACCGTTTTTGTCTCAATAGTTTCTAAATCAATTCAATAAGAAGACACCTTAATGTATCCTTACCCTTAGTAAGAAAAAGGGCTGCACGGAAAATTGACCTGTCTTTACTGTCAACAAATAACTTATACAGTTCAAATTCCGCACATACCCATTCACACACAATTAATAAACATATTCAGCCACCTCTGATTCCGATTCATCGAGTTCAGTCTCTTCAATGTGGATTTCTTTCTTCTTATCTTTACCAAACCTCTCCATGATGCTATCAAAGATGTAGTAGATCACCGGAACAACGACCATCGTAAGGAACATGGAAGAAATCAATCCTCCTATCAGTGCCCAAGCCAAACCATTTTTCCACTCAGCACCTGCCCCAGCAGCCAAGGCGATCGGCAACATCCCGAACACCATCGCCAATGTGGTCATTAGAATCGGTCGAAAACGAATCTCAACGGCCTTGAACAAAGCTTCCTTCACCTCCATACCCGCATCTTTCAACTGGTTGGTAAAGTCCACCAACATAATCGCGTTTTTCGCCACCAAGCCCATCAGCATAATCAGCCCAAGAATACTGAAAATACTCAATGAAGAACCCGACAATGCCAAAGCCAACAATGCCCCTATGATGGCCAGAGGCAAAGAGAACATAACGACAAATGGATATATATAATTATCGTAAAGCGCTACCATAATCAAATAAATCAGTAGTATAGATGCCAATAAGGCAATCCCCAAACTTCCAAATCCATCCTCTTGCCTTTTAAGGTCTCCATCAAAAGAGACAGATACTTCTTTTGGTAACTCCATCTGACTTACCAATTCCTTGACTTCAGTACCAACCGTACCGGTAGGTCTACCTGATACTTGTGACTGAATGGTGACAGAGCTGATCCTATCTTGCCTCTGCAGTTTGCTAGGTCCTTCTGAAGGAATAGCCTTTGCAAATTGTTTTAATAGAATTGACTGCCCGCGATTATTTACAAATGCCAAGTTTTCTATATCAGAAACGGATTTCCTATCAAATTCGTCCATACGGATATTGATATCATATTCATAATCCCCATCTCTGAATTTGGTGTCAGTATTTCCATTAAAGGCTACCTGCATAGTTCCACCCACCATGGCCATATCCAATCCCAAATCTGCCATTTTAGCCCTGTCCACCTCTACACGAATTTCTGGATTCCCATCTTCCATGGAAGTTTCAATTTTTCTTGTTCCAGGCACTTCTTGCACCTTAGCCATGACCTGATCTGAAAATTCCTTCAACACCTCCAAGTCTGGACCTGAAACAACCACCTGAATAGGTGCATCGTTCGCCGTACCGGTAATACTAATAGGCACAGCTGTAAATTCTGCTCCTACAATATTCTCCTCTAAAGCAATTTCCATTTCCTTGGAAAATTCAGGAGCTGTCATGGCTCTGAGCTTTGGCTCCACCATTTTTACAGTAATTTCAGCAGCATAAGGTGTTGCCTGATTTCCTGTCATCCCCGTAGTCTGGCCCACAGTAGTAAATACATCAGTGACCTCAGGGTATTTCATTATAAAATTCTCTACCTCTCTTGTAGTAAAATTGGTCTCCTCTAAAGTAGCGGATTTGGGTAATTCCAGTCGCATGATGAATTCTCCCTTATCACCTTCACTCACAAACTCACTTCCTATAAAACCTTTGCTTACCAATAAAAACGACGAGATAAACAGTACAAAAGTGACAGCCAAGGTGATGATCTTGTGGTTAAATGACCATTTCAGAATTCCTGTCAACCAAGCAATCACTCCATCCAGCATTTTTTCAAATCCATTTACAATCCTCCCAAAAATACTTTTGGGGTTGATATGTTCCAATTTGGAAAATCTAGAGGTCAGTAGCGGAATCAAGGTAAATGCTACCAATAAACTCATTAGCGTTGCCACGGCCACCGTAATACTGAATTGGGTAAGAATCCCTGAAATCATGCCCCCAGTCAAAGAAAGAGGCACAAACACCACTACAATTACTAAAGTGATAGAAGTAACAGTACCTCCAATCTCCCGAATACCATCATAGGAAGCCTGAATCGCCGATTTTCCTTTTTCCATATGACGATAAATATTCTCAATAACCACAATAGCATCATCCACCAAAATCCCCACTACTAGTGATAAGGCCAATAAACTCATCAAATTCAATGTAAATCCAGCCATATACATCACCGTAAACGTAGCTATGATGGAAGCCGGTACTGCAATCATTACAATAATTGCGTTTCTGAAACTATGTAAGAACAATAGCATGATTACAGCTACCAAGACCACCGCAATGATCAAATCATGAATAACAGCATTAGCCGCCTCTAGGGTAAACTCTGACGAATCCTGGGAAATCTCAAATTTCAAATCCTGTGATTGGTAAGTAGTTTCCAGTTGCGCCAAAGCATTATTTACTTTTTCTGCCACATCCACGGCATTGGCATCTGACTGTTTTTGTATACTTAAACCAATGGCTGTATTTCCGTTTAGTCTACTAAGGACCTCATCATCCTTCTGAGAATCTACTACCTCTGCGATATCTTTGATTTTTACTGGTGATCCATCTGTATAACTGACTATCAAATCACCAATTTCAGTAACCGACTGAAATTTCCCGGCCAATCGAATCAGGATTTGCTCAGCCTCACTTTTCAATTTTCCTGTTGGGAAATCAAGGTTGGCTTGTGCGATGGCCTGATTAACCTGTAAAGGGGAAATCCCATAGGTCTCCATTTTATTCAAATCCAAATTGACCTTAATCTCTCTTTCTGTACCTCCCAAAAGGTTAACTTGTGCCACACCATCAATTTGCGACAATGTAGGCTGGATTCTCTGGTCCATCAGATCATAAAACTCCGTCGAACTCAGGGAAGAATAGGCTCCCATTTGCATAATAGGCATATCATCCAAACTGAATTTCCCCAGCGAGGGAGGATCCGCATCATCTGGAAGATCGCCTAATACCGCATCAATTTTTCTTTGGGCATCCTGAAGAATGATATCTACATCCACATCATCATCCAGCTCAATGGTAATGATGGAAAAACTCTCCAAAGAAGTAGATTTCATTACATCAATCCCCTCTAAAGACGCCAAAGCATCCTCCAATTTTCTGGTCACGGAATTTTCCACCTCTGAAGGTGCCGCTCCAGGATAAAGCGTAGAAACCGTTACCACATTAGATGAGAACTTCGGCAAAAGTTCATAGGACATTTGACTGTAGGAAAATAGTCCTAACAAAGTCAAAATAGTGAACAGTACCACTACAATGGTGGACCGTTTTATGGATACTTTCGTTATTTGCATTTCCTTGATTTTTTTTAACTTATAGTTCTGTCACAGGAATTCCGTCACGTAAATTGATCAATCCTGAAGTCACCAATTTCTCTCCTTCTTTCAACCCCTCTAGCACAACCAACTTGTTTTCTCCTACTTGTGCCAACTTTACTTTTTTAAGTTTTGCCTTGCCGTTTTCCACCACAAAAACCTCAGGATTCTTCACCCCACCTACTAAGGATTTTCTATCTATCAACATAGCCTCCTCAGCAGGGTACTGGAAAGAAGCATAGGCAAACATTCCTGGCTTGATCTGTTCAGAACCTTCCTCCAGCTCAATTTCAACCTCATACCGCAAGGATGCATCTCCCTTTTTACTGGTAAATGAAACCTTACCCTTTAAATCTTTTTCAGGTAATACACCTACTTTTACGTCCACAGTATCACCGGTATTAATACGGGCAATCTCCAATTCGGACACATTGACATTTAGTTTTAAAGGTCTGATATTTACTATATCGGCTACATTCATCCCGGGACTCATCAGGGTCCCGATCTCTATATAATCTTCATTAATATATCCTGAAATGGGAGCCTTGATCACTGTATTGGCCAATCGCTTCTTTTTAATGATCACATCGGATTCAGCCATTTTGGTGGCATTGCGGATTTCCTCCAACTGCTTTTCTGTAATAGCTTCAGTCCCTGCCAAATTCTCATATCGAGCCAAATCTTTTTTATTCTGTTGAAGTTTAATTTCAGCAATAGCCAATTCCTGCTGAATGAACTCATCATCCAATTTGGCAATAATGTCTCCCCTCTTTACATATGCACCCTTTTTCTTATAAATCTTAACCACCTTTCCATTGGCTTCGGATTTTAAAGAAAGCTCCTGACTAGGCTCAAAAATCCCATTGGATGAAAAAGAAATTTCGTGTGGCTCACTTTTAATCTTAGTGGTCCTTACAGGAATAGATTCACTCGTTTTCATAGCTTCCTCAGCCTTTACTTCCATTTCTTGCTTGTTTTTGAAAAGTGTAAAGCCAATCGAGGCAGCAATAACGACTAATACTAATGGTGTTATAAGTTTTTTCATGACTATAGTTGATATAATTGGAGGATTACCTCCATTGTGTTCTGAGATAGATTATTTAATGATCTTTTCGATCTGTCCTTTTGATTTATATAAATCAGCTTCTGCGGTCTTTACATTGATGATTTGTTGATAATAAGTGGATCTGGCTTCTCTGAGAGAAGTTTCTGCATCTAGCAAATCTGTCAATGGAGAAAGCCCCTCTCTATACAATTGTGCCGTTTCATCAAATACAGTTTCTGAAAGCTCCAAATTGGACTCTTGAGCTTTTAAGCTTTTGATGCTGTTTCCAAGTTTTTTAACTGCATTGAGGTATTCTGCCTGAGCAGATTGCTCCGCCATATACTGATCATATTTGACCTTTTCTGATTCCACCTTTGCTTGGGCGATTTTGTTCTTTTTTTGGAAACCATCGAAAATTGGCACATTGAGCTGCAAGCCTATCAATGCCCCCCTGTACCATACATGACTATCAGAGATAAAATCAAATTCCTTTGAGAAGGCATTATAATTCACATCCGCAAAGGCAGATAAGGTAGGGTAATAACCCGATTGGATATTTTTGATATTCAAAGAATGTAGCTCCAATTGTTTATCCAAAACTTGTAGATCATAACGCTCACTCAAGTCCCCATCTGCTTGCAATGCCTGTAACGGCAACTCATTATCGGTGAAATTATATGCTGCCAATTCTAATGGCAGGTCCACTGGCATCCCCATTATCAGTTTAAGATAATTCGTCCTTTGCTCCGTGATGATTTCCAGATTGTCCATCTCTGTTTCCAAAGTGGTCAAATTGACCTTCACTCGATTATAGTCCACCTTTCTTGCCAAATCATTATCATATTGGGCCTTGATGATCTCCTCTAGCCTTTTTAGCTTATCATGGTTAGCTTGCAGGTTGGTCATTTGTAACTGAGTGGCGATTACATTATAATAGTTCAAAGAGATGTCATAGATAATGTCCTCTTCAGTCATCCTGGTGAGTAGCCTGTAAAATTCTTCCGAAGTTTTGGCTGCTTTTAGACCAACCAAATAGGATTGACTGAATACCAATTGATTTAATTTAAATCCTGCTTTCATGCTTTGTGGCACGCCAAAAGAGATCACATCTACACCGTTCGGATCTGATTCCGGGTTCAAGACCCCACCAGGAATCGCCTGTGGATATACATCCAAGAAATTATTATACTGCCCATAAGCATCTATCTGCGGTAAGCCAGTCCCTGTAATTTCCTTACGCTGATAATCTGCAGCTTCTTCATCCAATTGTGCCTTTTTTACCTCGGTATTATGTTTTATGCCTAGCTCTATACATTCCTTGAGCGTGAATATGCCACCCTCCTCAAATTTGCTCTGGGCGGATATGCTACCTGAGACTAAAAAAGCAGCTATAAAACCAATCAAATACTGTTTCTTCATTTTATTATATTATAGTTATTTTCTTATTTATTACTTTGTTCTGTTTTTAAAGAACTATTAAAACAAAAAATATATCAGCTGTGAAGCCGATCATATTTTTCAATAAGTTTTGGCATTTCTTCTTTCATAAACTCGATAAAGTTTTGAAAATCTGAGATACAATGGTTGAATTCAGAATTAGAATTGGACCTCACCTCCATGACTTCCTTCAACAAAACACTGATCCTGAATATACCATTCATATCATCTTGCATATCCTTTCTCCAGTTCCTTACCTTTAATCGAAAATACCTTTTTCTCTCCCCTGGCTTGGTCGTGTATTCCACCCTGTCAAGACTCTGCAATAGCGTAAGCGCATTGCTTACCGCACTTTTACTAACCGATAAATACTCCCGAATCTCATCAAAAGTGGCCTCAGCCCGATCTAAAACCAATAGCAAACCCATAATCCTCCCCAATATTGGCTGATGTCCCTTTTTCTCAAAAAAAACGCCAATTCGTTCGATTATTTCTTGTTCTTTGTCAGATAATTTCATATTTTTTCTTGACATTTAATGGAGTAAACGCTGCAAATATACAAAAGGTTTTGTTAGTTCATAAAAAAGAGAACTAAAAAAAATATAATTACATAAAAAAAGGTCCTGAAACGGACCTAAATAAAGCTTATGTTTTATTTTATTTTTTAACTTCCACATCCAATACAATCAAAATGACTATCCATAGGTTTCGTTCCATTTAATTGCATTTCCAGATTGTGAATCTTATCACGAATTTCCATGTCACTAAACATGTCACCAGTCAATGATCCTTTTAACTTTTCAATTTCGTTGGTAAGAGCTGTTTTTTGTTCTGCGTTCATAGGATGAAAGTTTATTAGATAGAAAGCAAAATTGAATATAAATAAGTTCAGCCAAATAATCTATCATTTTTAAATTTTATATAATCCACTGATTCCTAGCCGAAAAATTTATCGACAATCCCACTCCTAAATTAAAATCCAAATCAATGGTGCTTTTGGGAATTACCCATAATTGAGCTATTTTAATTTCTATGAAATGATTCTTTGCCAGAACATTCAAATAGGTATTAAAGATTAATCAAATGAAAACCAGCATCGAACGGTATGATTTTGGCACAGACAAGCATCAAACCAAATTTAGGCCATGAAGAAAGCAGATATTCAGAAATTAATCAATTTTAGAAGGGAGCTTCATCAGCATCCTGAATTATCCGGAAAGGAAAAATCTACCGCAAAAAGGGTAAAAGATTTTTTTGTTCCATTAGATCCTGACGAATTTATAGAAGAGCTGGGAGGAAATGGACTGGCATTTATCTTCAAAGGAGAGCAAAAGGGCCCCAGTACTTTGGTACGCTGCGAACTGGATGCCTTGCCCATACAGGAAAATAACGATATCAAACACAAAAGCAAAACCCCGAATTGTTCCCATAGCTGCGGACATGATGGCCACATGGCGATAGTAGCCGGCCTAGGCATGGCAATAGCGGCCCAAAGACCAAAAAAAGGACAAATAAACTTACTTTTTCAACCCGCTGAAGAAACGGGAGAAGGAGCAGAAAAAGTAATGCAAGATCCTAAATACGCAAAAATTAAATCTGACTACGCCTTTGCCCTTCACAACCTACCTGGCGAACCTGAAAATAAAATAGTACTCAAAAAAGGTGTTTTCACAGCCGCCTCCAAAGGTATGATCATTGAACTAAGGGGTAGAACATCTCATGCGGCACATCCTGAAGATGGAAATAGCCCAGCAGAAGCCATGTCCAAAATTATAGTGGGACTCCCATTGATTTCTAAAAGTATAAAATCATTCAACCTAATCACGGTCATCCATGCAACACTGGGAGAAGTTGCCTTCGGAACAAGCCCAGGAGAAGCCACCATAAGCGCCACGCTTCGGACTATAGATGACCAAAATATGGCCACACTTGTCGAATATGCAGAAAAGCTTTGTAGTTTAATTGCCAAAGAATACAAATTAGGTTTATCTATCTCCTTTACGGAAGAATTTGCTTGCACTGTGAATGACGATTCAGCTTGGAGTTTTGCCAATGAAGCGGCCAAAACACTGAAGTTAAAAAGTAAATATATCCGCAACCCTTTCAAGTGGTCAGAGGATTTTGGTCAATTCTCCTCTGAGAGCAAAACTTTGCTTTTTGGAATAGGATCGGGCAAAAATCACCCTCAACTCCATGAGGCTCACTATGATTTCCCAGATCAGATTATTCCCACAGGAATACATATGTTTGAAAAAATTTTAGGCCAAATCCATCAATAAACAACTTAACACGTGCCCGCCCATGCCTCACACTTCCCGCTTGGAAATCAGTAAATCAGCTTACCGTAGAAACATAAAGTTCCTCCAAAATCAACTAGGGGCCGAAACCATTATCTCCTCTGTTGTGAAAGGAAATGCCTACGGCCATGGTATTGAAAATATTATCCCCATTGCTGAAGCTGTTGGCATAAGGCATTTTAGTACCTTCAGCACAGATGAAGCACAGAGAGTATTTGCATCCTCCCAAAAAAACAGCACCATCATGATCATGGGCATGATTGAAAACAAAGACCTGGAATGGGCTATCAAAAACGATATCGAATTTTTTGTGTTTGAATTTGACAGATTATTGGCAAGCATCAAAACGGCAAAAAGACTGAAGAAAAAAGCAAAAATCCATATCGAGGTAGAAACAGGTTTCCATAGAACCGGATTTGAATGGAAAGAAAAGGAAATTCTGGCCGAAATGCTCGTGAAAAACCAGGAATTCCTAGAACGCTCCGGATTTTGTACCCATTATGCAGGAGCTGAAAGCATCGCCAATTATGTCCGGGTTCAAAATCAAATTAAAAGGTACCATGAATTCAAAAATTGGTTCAACAACAAGGACATAAAATTCAAATCCCACCACACAGCTTGCTCAGCGGCCAGCTTAAGCTACCCGGAAACGATCATGGATATGGTTAGGATAGGCATTGTTCAGTATGGTTTTTGGCCAAGCCAAGAAACTTATATGAGCAAATTCAAACAACTTGCGGTCAACAGAAAAAATCCATTAAAAAGACTGATCACTTGGAAAAGCAAGATCATGAGCTTAAAGAAAGTAGAAATGGGTGATTTCATCGGCTACGGTAACTCCTATATGGCCCCTAGGGATATGCTTGTTGCCATGGTCCCTGTAGGCTATGGACATGGTTTTAGCCGAATGCTTTCCAATCTTGGAAAGGTCCTGATTCAAGGAAAAATGGTTTCTGTTGTAGGCACGGTGACCATGAATTCTATCAGCGTAGATGTGACAGACCTGAAGGAAATCAAGAAGGGAGATGAAGTGGTGATCATAGGCAAACAAAAAAGCAATGAAATAACAGTCGCCTCCTTTAGTGAATCCACCCATCAAGTCAACTATGAACTTTTGACACGATTGCCACAGGACATTCCTAGGAAAATAGTTTACTGATTCCGCCGATAATTCTCTCCGACCGAAAATCAAAATATTGCCATATTCGGTCCGTCAATATAAGACTTAAGTATACTTTTTGCAGGATATGATGGAAAATCAGTGTTCCCAGTTCTGAAACTCAAAAGAGGAACAAACACTGATGTATCAAAAAATTTATCAACGAAAAAACTTTAAAAATGAAGTTCCTTAACGTTTTATCCTTAATCTGTTTGTTATCCTTTACATTTTTTGCCTGTGGTGGTCCTACTGATATTGGAGCCCATGAATGGAAAGTAAGATCTATCAAAGGGGCCCCAGCCACAAAAGAACAACTTTCTGATATGACCTTAAAATTCGGAAAAGACAAAAAAGTTTCCGGTACTTCGATTTGTAATGATTTCAATGGGCAAGCAGTATATAATAAAGAAAAGGTCAAATTCTCCACTTTATATGCAGACAGCAATCCATGTGATGAACGGTTTATAGAACAAGCCTACTTAAGCTCCCTGGAAATGAGTAAAAAATATAGCCAAACGGCAG
Source organism: Echinicola salinicaeni (assembly GCF_014280965.1). Taxonomy (GTDB): domain Bacteria; phylum Bacteroidota; class Bacteroidia; order Cytophagales; family Cyclobacteriaceae; genus Echinicola; species Echinicola salinicaeni. Next base: position 159,103 of record NZ_JACODZ010000003.1, on the reverse strand, counting down.
ACCGACTGGTATTCTATGATGAAAAAGGTAATATCACCGTAGAGTTGGAAAAAATCAACTAAGCCAATTTTCCTGGAAAATAACTAAGGCTGTCCTGTAAACTACCGTTAATCTTTTTGAAGAACTATCAGATCCATCAGACAGTACAGGACAGCCTTAAAATATTAATTAAAAATAATGGTCTTATTGCCCATGACCATTACTTTTTGGGCAATATGATATTTGATAGCTTTTGAAAGCACGACTTTTTCCACATCTTGACCGATTTGGACCAATTCCTCTACTGTATTGTGGTGCTTAACCCTGGCGATGTCCTGCTCTATAATAGGCCCCGCATCCAATTCTTCTGTCACATAATGCCCTGTCGCCCCAATGATCTTTACGCCCCTCTTATGAGCAGCATGATAGGGTTTTGCCCCCACAAAAGCAGGTAAAAAAGAATGGTGAATATTGATAATTTTATTGGGATACTGAGCGATAAATCGGGGACTTAAAATTTGCATATACCTTGCTAAAACCACAAAATCCACCCCTTTTTCCTCCATCAATTTCAATTGTTTTTCCTCTTGATCAGCTTTATTGTCCTTGGTAATTGGGAAGTGGTAAAAAGGTATATCAAAGGCCTCTACAACCGACCTCAGTTTTTCATGATTAGAAATCACCATGGGAATTTCAACCTGAAACTGGCCTGAAAAATATCTTGAAAGGATATCGAATAAACAATGGGAATGTTGGGAAACCATAATGGCCATTTTTGGCTTAGGCTCTGTAAAGTGCAAGGTAAAATTCATACCAAACTTGGTGCCCACAGTCTCTGCAAATATTCGCTCAATTTGATCTTTTTTTATGGCAAAAGTGCTTAACTCCCATTTAGCACGCATAAAGAAATCACCCGTATCATTATCTATATACTGATCCACTTCCTCTACATTTCCATTGTGAAAATAAAGGAACTGGGAAACAGCTGCCACTATACCTTTCTGGTCCTTACACTGTATGATTAAAATCGCACTTTCCATACCAATCAAAAATTAGAGAAACAAGACTAATTACGCCTCTAAAATTATATCTTTTTTAGTTTCTCACCATTATTATTACAATATATTCAAAAAAAGATCATTGTTAAGGTGCCATTATTTAATCTCAAAGCATTCTATTCCAGTAAAGCCTCAATATCCTCCTTATTAAGGTTTTTCATAAAGCTTTCTTCAGTACTGATCAGCTCTCCTGCAAGAGCCATTTTCCTTTCTTGCAAGGCCATGATTTTCTCCTCCACCGTATTATGCGCAATGAACTTATAGATGATCACCTTGTTTTCCTGTCCGATCCTATGAGCCCGGTCGATTGCCTGAGCCTCCACTGCCGGATTCCACCAAGGATCTAAAAGGAATACATACTCCGCCTTGGTAAGATTAAGCCCAACACCTCCGGCTTTCAAGGATATAAGGAAAATCTTTACCTTTTCATTTTCTTGAAATGCCTTCACTTGAGCCTGTCTGTCCTTAGTAGTACCATCCAGATAAGCATAAGGAATATGATTAGCATCCAAGTATTCCTTCACTATACCAAGGTGCTTCACAAACTGACTAAAAACCAAAACCTTATGACCTTCTCTGGCTGTAGAATCCAACATATGGATAATATCCTCCATCTTACCAGAATCCCCGGTATAGGCCGGATCTGTAAGTCGAGGGTGGTTGGCAATCTGACGCAACTGAGTCAAGCCCCTCAAAAGCGTAAATGCCTGCCTGTTCATTCCAGGAATAGACATTTCCTGGACAATTTTTTCTCTGTAATAAGCCTTCACTTCCTCATAAGCCTTTTCTTGCTCGGAAGTCATATTGGAGTATTTGACATTAATTACCTTTTCGGGAAGGTCTGTAGCCACTTGGGTCTTCAGCCTTCTGAGCACAAATGGCTTGATCATGGCATGCAGCTTTGAAGCCTTATCCATGTCATTTTTCTTTTCAATTGGCTGTAGGAACTGCTTTTTAAACATGCCTTGTGTTCCTAAAAGGCCTTGATTCACAAAATTCATCTGTGACCAAAGGTCCATGGTTCCGTTTTCCACTGGAGTACCCGTGAGTATCAACCTATGTCTACATACCAATTGATTCACGGCCTTGGAAATAATACTTCCAGGATTTTTGATCGCCTGGGATTCATCCAAAATGATATAATTGAAGAAAAAATCTTTAAGAATATCCACATCCAATCGGGTAATGCCATAGGAAGTAAGTACCAAATCATACTTGGAAAATCGGCTACTGTCTTTAATACGCTGCGATCCAGTATACACCAAGATTTTCAAATTTGGTGTAAATTTCCTAGCTTCTAACTCCCAGTTATATATTAATGAAGTAGGCATAACCAAAAGAGAGGTAGCTCCTTCTGTACGCTGTTTTTCATGGGCTAGCAATGCCAAGGTCTGCACTGTTTTACCAAGCCCCATATCATCAGCCAGACAGCCCCCAAAATTATATTCGTTTAAGAACCTCAACCAATCATAACCAGCCTTTTGGTATGGACGCAAAGTCCCTTTAAAATTGGGAGAAATATCATAAGATTCCATCTGGGAGAAATCCTTGAGTTTTTCCAGCTTCCTACTTAGTGTAAGGTCTATAAGATTACCTTTTTGCAATTCTTGGGCAAGCGCAATATGATGCTTTTTCAGCTTCATATTTTCATGTTGTTCCTCCCCATTTTCTAGGAATGAGAAAATCTCAGAATAATTCACAAACCAAGAATCCGGGATGACAGCGATCTCCCCATTGGGCAATTCAAACTCTGCCTTCCCCTTTACCAGTAATTTTCTAAGCTGATTAAAGGGAATCTCAAATTCACCAAAGCGAATGATCGCATTTACATCAAACCAATCTATATTTTCCTTAATCTCTACCTTTATGGAAGCATTACCAATAAAGTATTTCTTGCCTTTTCCACTTTGGTTTTGAAGAATTTTAACCCCCATCCCTTCGAGTGCCTCACGGTGGGAATTCAACCAATCAAAGGCCTTGGATTTACCCAAACTGAATCGAGATGCTCTTACTGGCAATCCCAAATCCTTTAGATAATCTCCATAGGATTTTTCCTTCTCCAAATCCCGGATGACCTTGTGAAAAATATAATTATCCCCCTGCTCTTCCAACTCGACATTATTGGATTTCTTTTCTTCTGAACGGAAAGAATAATTACCATATTGGAATTTGAGGTCAAAGACGATTTTATCTTCCTCTTCGGACTCTTGAGCCTGTCCAAATAGGTCAGTTCCATTGCCGACACTTGGCAGGTCACTCAGGCTCAGCAATGCCTCAGGCTTACTTCGCTGTACTTTTATGTCAAACCCTTTGGCATAAACATCAAAAGATGCCACTAATTGGGTGATGAACTTCTGATAATAAGATCTTTCTACATTTTTAGGAATGACAATAAACTTTTTATTTAAAAAAGGCTTCAGTTTTTTGCCATCTACATTCTTCTCAAAATTATAGAGACAACCATTTACCACTAGCCAAGCCGGCTCCTCGCAAATCAAGTAGCCCCCTCTATACTGCCATTCCATTTTTTCCCCTGCATATTTTAGCGTAGGGAAATAATGGGTATTATCTTCATTTCTCCTAAAGTGAAAAAGCACACTAGCCCTATCTGGCATCACCTTGATTTCCTTCCAAATTGGATTTCCATCATTACCCATTTCAAAAAGTCGTTTCCCCTTAATCTTCTCCAGAATCTTCGCACGCAATCCTTCCAATCGGATTTCAATCATATTCCGAATCTCCTTGTTAGCCGCCGACTCACTATTGGTATCATAAACTTTACGGAGATACTCCTTAGGCTTAAGCTTTTTGGTATTGAACTGTTTGACAATCGCATCATGTTGCATACTATCCATCAACTTGATCAACTCATAGTCTTCATCATCCAGACCACTACCAAATTCGCGGGCATTCTGCGAGGCTATATTCTGATAAGCAAAGGAGAGCCTGCCCTTATCATCCAATTGTATAACAAAGGACTCAAAAAGGATTCCCAAGTACTCGTGACTGAAAAGAGAATAAACAATTTCAAATGGCTTCTCTGGAGAAACTTTCATAACACTTTCAACAATCCAACCGACCTAAATCACTGATTAGGCTATAATTTTCTAAAATATACTAGCTTGCAAAGTAAATAATAATTAGAACTTTTAATAGAAAAAAGAAAAGAAAAAAGGGATATTTTACAAAATTCACAATACTAATTCAGTTATATCATTCTTGGCATCATTCACACCTAATATTATGCCGTTCAGGTTGTTGGACTTAATTTCATGAATAAAAGGCAATATTGTCTATCCGCCATTTCACCAATAAGCTTTACCCTTCATCATTCCCTCAAAAAATAAATCTTTTAGAAATGCTTCATTAAATCAGTGGAATATCCTGATAAACGAGAACAGGCTATGAGAAATAACTTTAATGGTGTAAAAACAGATAATCATAAAAGTTATTTTCCGAACACACTAGATAATTAATTCACCAGCAACTCATTTCACCAACTTTAAAGCAAAACCATCCATTCCTAACTATATCAAAAGGACAAAAAACAGAAAATTTTCCAAAATATGGAATTCAACTTATATGAACAAAATCAAAAAACATTGATTATCAACTGTTTACAAACATGGAACTTGAATTGCTTTTGGTATAATAACACGCTACATGCATTTAAGAAAATGGTGTCCTCTACCAAAGCAACATTTAAAGTTGCCAAGTGGAAAGGTTGACTTATCACCCATAATTCAACAGTTCATTGAGTTACATTTTGACTTTAGCCGGAAAACTAGGTCCGGCTAAAGTTTTCCTAATTATCCAGAATATTAATGACCAGACCCAAAAAACCAGATCATCAAAAAAACTCAGTCTATTACCGATAATAACTGCGTATCTCCTGCCGTCCGAAGTCCATGAATCTGATTTAAATCAAGATCATGTGAATACACAAAGCTTGAATAGACGCCATTATATTAAGGGAAAATTCAAATAACCTTAGGCTATATTACGGTTCTCTATTTATAGAAAGGAATGTTTTAATCACCCCCATCACCCAAAGACATTTAAACAATTCCTTCTAATAGCTCTTTATTACACAGACAGTCCAACACAATATCCTAATCACCATGCTGTAGAAGCCAAAATCTAAAAATTAAACAAATAATCACCCTACCCAAAATGAAAAACTTCTTATTAAGTCTAATGACAGGATGGCTGTGCCTATGCATGAATGCCTATGCCCAAATAGTCCCTGGAACTATGGCTAACCTCAAACTGGGAGACCAGAATTATGTCAAAAATAATATGATGCCCAGCCGAATTGTCGGCAGTGATGAAAGTGGTATTTATATGGTCAAAGTTAAATTAAAGCATGAAATCAGAGCTGATCATAACTTCCCCGTTTTGGAGCATTATAATGATCAAATGGTACTCACTAAATTTAGAGAATTAAAAGTGTCCAACACGGAAACAATTCCTCATTTTGAAGGAATTATTGAGCTTGGGAACCACCTATACTGCTTTTACAGCACAGTGGATAAAAGCTCCAAAACCAAAACCTTAATCGCTCAGGAAATAAATAAGCAAACGCTCTCCTTAAAAGAAAAAACCATCCCAATACAATCGTTAAATTATACAGGGATACCAGCTTATCAAAGTCCAGAATTCCATTATAAATTATCTCCCAATCACCAAACCCTTTTGATAAGCTCCCAAAAGAAAGGAACCAAAAACCTTGAAAATGGCTTCATGTTTTCAGTATTTGACAAAAACCTAAGTGAAACTTGGTCAAAAGAAATATCCAGCCCATTTGAAAAAGATCATTATAGTATTGAGAATTATCATATTACAGATAAGGGAGAAGTCTTTATGCTGACCAAAACCGTAAAGACGACAAAAAATCTTGATATTTTCTGGGAACCTAATTATTCGTTTCAAATTTTGCATATCGACAAAGACAAAGAAGAACCACAGTTGATTCAGCCGAAAATAGGAGGAAAGTTCATAAGCAAGATGCAAATCGCCACTAAGGCAAGCGGGGACCTTATATGTACTGGATTTTATCTTGACCTAGCTGATAGCAGCCAATCAGGCAGCTATTTTCTCACCTTATCAAAAGAAAATAACAAGATAATCCATGCAGATTTCCAAGTATTCAAACCAGATCGCCACAGTAAGGATATACCTGAAGGTGTTTCCAAAGAAAATAATGCCAAAAGTATCTTTTCCTATTCCTTTAAAGACTTGGTATTTAGAAACGATGGCAGCTCAGTCCTTATCGGAGAACAAGCCATCATCACCTCTGGCAATAACCCTAGAAACAATATCCCGGGAACTAAAACCAGTTATAATAATATCTCCGTTACTAGCATTGATCCTGATGGTAAAATCATGTGGACTGAGGAAATCCCCAAAAACCAAGTTTCCTCTGCTGGATATAGCTTCTTTTCTTCATTTGCCAATATAGTCTTACATGACAAAATATATTTCGTCTTCAATGACAACCCTGAAAACCTTTGTGAAGGACCCTGCAAACCCGTCCAGTTCAATCCCAAATCACCTAAAAAAGAAGTACTTATTGCTTTAGTTGAACTTGACTGGAATGGAAACATTAAAAAAAGTGCCTTGCCCTTTTCTAGAGACTTAAATATTCTAACTAAACCAGGGGCTTGTGAACAAATCTCTACTCATGAAATGGTGATTTTAGGACAGAACAATAAGTCCTACCAATTGGCCAAATTAGAATTTGAGAAGTCCTTTGCTTATCAGTAAGGGGGCATTGATAATTATCTAAATACTCCTGATCTAACTTTTAAATGAAGCTAGATCAGGAGTATTTATAAATGATCAACAGTATTCACCTTGGCGGCAATGCTCGCTGGCCTATAAGAAGCCAAAAAAGTGATGATCACTACACTTAGACTAGTCCAAACAAAATCGGACCAAATCATCTTCACAGGATAGTTCTCTACTACGGAAGAACCTATTCCCAAGGACACTAAACCATAATTATCCTGCAGCCAACAAATCAAAAAACCAAGCCCCAAACCGACAATTGCTCCACTAAACGCAATGATTACCCCTTGCTTGATATATATTTTTTTAATCAAGCGAGAAGAAGCTCCCATGGCCAGCATAACAGCAATGTCCTTTTTCTTCTCAATAGCTAACATACTTAGAGAGAAAAAGATATTAAATGATGCAACCGCTAGGATAAAAGTAAGGGTAATAAAGACAAAAAGCTTTTCTATGCGAATGGCCCTTAAAAGGCTGGCATGTTGCTCATCAGTATCTTTTACTTCAAATTTATCACCTAATAGATCCCTTAAAGAAGACTTTACCTCCTGTACCCCATAGTTCTCAGCCACCTTTACCTCTAAAGAGGTTCGCTTATCTCCATATTCCATCAAGTCCTTAGCAAAAATAAGCGGCACCAAAACATAATTATCATCAAACTGCTTCTCTACCCTAAAAAACCCAGCAAAATCCAGCATATTGGAATTGTACATTTTGGAGGGATCAATGGTCCCAGCCCTGGGCGCCTTGGGATAATACATCCTTAGCTTTTCAAATTGATTATTGGGGTCAACCCCAAGAAAGTAGCCAACCCCACTTCCCAAAATAGCCCTTGGACGCTGTTCTGTTCCCAAACTCATCTCTCCATTAAACACTCCACGGCTAAACCTCTCCGCATCCAAAAAATTATCAGAAACGCCCTTCATGGTCACCACAAGTTGATCATCGTTATACTTCAGAAGGGCATTGTCTTCTATCACTTCTACCAAACCTTCTACTCCTTCAATGGCCCTGATGCTATCCATCCATTCCTCGGTAATCACAAAGGATTTACCCTTCACGGCCTGAATTTCCAATTCAGCGTCAAATGAAGCATAAAGTCCTCTGATCAAATCCTCCAATCCATTAAACACAGAAAGTACTATTATCAAAGCCATGGTCCCTACTGCCACACCAATCATAGCAATTCTGGACAGGACATTGATGAAGTTCCTTTTCTTTTTACTTCTGAAATACCGGGAGGCAATGAAAAATGAGAGATTCACAGGTTTATTTATTTCTAATCAGTGCTATTAATATTCAATAGTCCTTTAAACTAATTTAAAATTTAACAATTTCCAGCGAATAATCAGTCCTCATCATCTTCTTCTGGTGCATCTGGAATATCTAAATCTCCAATTATCTTATCCATATGCTGGGCATAAGCAGAAGAATCATCTGGATAAAATACCAATTCAGGCACTATACGTACAGATTTTCCTATTCTTTTGCCCAAGTGTTTGCGAATTTCGCTTTTATGGGCATTGATTTTATCAAACAATTCTTCTTTATTGGCCAACAAAAAACTCAAATTGATTTTTGCCACACCTAAATCCGGGCTCATCAGCACCCTGGTCACCGTCACCATTGCATTGCCCACCAATGGACGGGACTCCCTTTGAAATATCTCACCAAGCTCCTTTTGAATTAACTTTGAATACTTTTGCTGTCTCTTACTTTCCATATTGTATAATTTTCATTGCAAATTTAGTGAATTAAATGACTAACCTTTAATTTCGTACGTTCAGAATACACAACCTACAACAGATATTATATTTGCTTAGTTTTTTCAGAATCAACGACCCCTTTAGGATCCTAGGAATAGCCCTCCTTTTGATCATCTTAAGCATTCCATATATACTTATGGATATTCCCTTGCTATCACCAGAACTATCTTGGATGTTGATCGGAGAAAGGATGAGTGCAGGGCACTTTTTATATGTGGATATTATCGATGATATCGGTCCACTGTCTGCATATACCTACTGGGCAATTGACTTGTTGGTTGGAAGGTCATGGTGGACCTATAAAATACTGGCTTCCCTGATCATACTCTTTCAGATTTATTATGTAAATGGCCTTTTGACCCAATACAGGGCTTTTGAGGAAAGTAGCTATATACCTGGATTGGTAATGGTAATCTTATTCCATTTGTCTTTTGATTTTCTGACCTTGTCTCCCATGCTCTTGGGGAGTACCTTTATTGTTCTGGCTTTGGGGCAACTTTTTTCCCAAACCTTAATTAATGAACAAAATACAGAATCTATCCTATTGGTAGGAATCTTTGGCGGGCTTGCCGTCTGTTTTCATTTCCCTTTGCTAATCTTCCTTCCTTTCTTGATCATCACGGGAATTTCTGTAAGTGGATTTTCATTCAATCAATTATTGTTGGCCCTTTTTGGATATTTCCAACCCTTTTTGCTTTGCTGCATTTATTTCTTTTGGATTGGGGCTTTTCAAGAGTTTATCAATGAATTTATACTTGCCACCAGAGTACGGGGAAGTTACCCTCACGTAACCTATATTGACTTGGCCATCATCATAGGGGCCCCACTAGCTTTTTCGGTATTTGGTTATCTGGTAGGAACTGTTTCTAAAAGCATCACGGTAAACCAGCAGAAACAAAAACAATTGATGATTATCTTTTCCATCATTGCTCCACTATCCATTATTCTGGCCAATAGAAGAACCCCTTACCAAATGGTAGTTTTCCTTCCCGGCCTTACCTATTTTATCAGTCAAATTTTCGTGTATGTCCGAAACAAAAAACAGCTCAATCTACTGTTTTACCTATTCATTTTACTAGTTCCGTTAGTCGGATACAGCTGGGCTATATATAAAAGTCAGCCCAATAAAAACTGGAATTATACACTGAATGAAGATACTAAAAACCAGGGCAAGAAAATCCTCGTCTTAGGAGATGACATCAGCCCTTATCAGGGAAACACCTTAGCCAGTCCCTACCTTAACTACCGCCTTTCTAAACGGGTTTTGACCAATTACCAAAGCCATGAAAAGATGATAGAAGTTTACCTTCATTTCTTGAAGGAAAAACCTGAGGTGATATACGATCAAGAAGGCACATTTTCTGAGCTTCTTCAGCATATCCCGGCATTGGCTGAAATGTATACTAAAAAAGGGCAAGGCAGTTACGAATTAAACAATAACTAAAAGCTTCTTAAATAACTTGCTATTCATTTAAAAATTGGATTTGTAATATTATCTTCGTTTGATCTTTTAACAAATCTAATTTCAAATGAATTATTTAAAATTAAGCTTTTTAGCAGTTATTCTTTTTTTTACAGTCCAACTTTCCGAAGCACAAGTAACAGCGGGTTTATACACCAATGGTATTGTGACCCACGTAGGTGTAGGAACTGATCCTGAAAAAAAGATTTTTGGGGAAGCCCGTCTTTTCGCAGGTGAGTTTATTAACCGATTTTTTGGAGCTGAAGTCATTGGACAGTACAATTTTATCCAGTCTGACTGGTACAACCTTTCTGGAGGATTGATGGCTGGCTATCATGAATTTGATGATGCCAGGGTAGGCTTACCCGTTCTATTGGCCATTAAGCCTATTGCAAACCACCGTAAGTTTGCTTTGATACTCGAAGCCACTCCTCTATACAATGGATTAATGGCCTTTCGTGGAAATTTTGGTTTAAGGTACACCATAGAGGGAAACAAATAATTTCCCAAAAATGACAACACAAAAAAGGCTTATCTGTTACGATAAGCCTTTTTCTTTTAATATTAATTTTATCTTTACTTCAGTCTAGCAAGCGGGGTAATACCACCCTTGGTCACATCATCAATCTTCACTAAGATTTCAGCATCTAGTGGAACAAACACATCCACACGGGAACCAAATTTAATAAAGCCAAATTCCCCCCCCTGTACCAAAGGATCCCCCTCCTTCACATAGTATTTGATTCTTCTGGCAACAGCTCCGGCAATTTGTCTAACCAATAATTTTACATCTGACTTAGCATGCTTGATGACCATAGTCGTCCGCTCATTTTCATAACTCGCCTTTGGGTGCCAAGCAACCATATATTTTCCTGGATGATAAACGAAGTAATCGACTATTCCACTGATAGGAGAGCGGTTCACATGTACATTTACAGGAGACATAAAGATAGATATCTGTTTTCTCCTTTCTTTAAGCACTTCATCTTCTTGTGCTTCTTCTATCACTACTACCTTACCGTCTGCCGGTGCATACACCAAACTTTCATCATCTGGCAAGGGAATAGCAGGGTTTCTGAAAAATTGCAGTACCAGCAAATAAATGATAATACTGGCCAATAGAATCAAGTTCAGCACAGTATCCTGTCCTGGCAAAAGCTGGTGCATGGCAAAATTGACACCCGTCAAAATCACCAACATCCAGAAAAGCAAACTTCTTCCTTCTTTATGTATGGTCATGATTTAAAATTAAGGAGGCAAATTTAACTATAAATAACCAATTAAGAATACTTACTCCTCAATTAGACAATCAAATTTTATTTTTTCCTCTCTTAGCGAATATTATTCAGCGATTTAGTAACCTCCCCTATATTGATAAGTTTGTGCCACTTTATCAATGGCCACAATATAGGCAGCAATCCTCATAGGTACATTATACTTCACTGACGCATGATAAACATGATCAAAGGCCTCCTTCATAATTCTATCAGACCTTCTGTTCACCCTTTCAGCTGTCCATTTATAACCTAAACGGTTCTGCACCCATTCAAAATAGGAAACGGTCACCCCCCCTGCATTGGCCAGAATATCCGGCACTACCATGATTCCTTTTTCGTTGATAATTTTATCGGCATTGAAAGAAGTAGGACCATTTGCCCCCTCTACAATCAATTTCGCCTTGATCTTATCAACATTTTTCTTGGTAATCACATCTTCAACTGCTGCAGGAACCAAGACATCTACCTCTAATTCAAACAATTCATTTGCACTGGAAAGTTTCTCTGCACCGTGAAAGCCTTCCAAAATACCATTATTTTCATTCCTAAATTTAATGGCCTCCTGAATATTGATTCCATTGCTATTATAATAAGCACCTGAAATATCCGAGATAGAAACAATTTTAAGTCCTCTTTCTTCCAGAAGCTGAGCTGCCCATGAGCCAACATTCCCAAAGCCTTGAACAACACAAGTAGCCTGAAAAGGATTGATTTTCAACTTTTCCATAGCTGCCAAAGCAGAAACCATCACCCCTCTTCCAGTTGCCTCTGTTCTGCCCAAAGAACCTCCCAGTACCAATGGCTTGCCAGTTACCACAGCATTAACAGTCGTACCATGCGCTTTGGAATACTCATCCATCAGCCAAGCCATTTCCCTAGGGCCAGTACCCATATCAGGAGCAGGAATATCCTTATCAGGACCAAAGACGTCAATCATGGCAAGCGTATATGCCCTCATCAAACGCTCAATTTCACCCTTAGACATTTCTCTGGGATTACAACGAACGCCTCCTTTTCCTCCACCGTACGGGATATCCACCACAGCACATTTCCAGGTCATCCAGGCAGCCAAAGCCCGAACTTCATCAATATGTACATCGGGAGCAAAACGAATCCCGCCTTTAGCAGGACCGAGTATATTTGAATGTACTACCCTAATGCCCTCAAAAACTTTTATCTTACCATTGTCCATGGTAATGGGCAGGGAAACAATCACTTGTTTAGCGGGGTTTTTCAGCACGCTATAGACCTCATCAGAAAGGCCTAATTTTTCTGCTGCAATATTAAACCTCTCCATCATTGACTCCAAAGGATTTTCTTTGTCCTTTATAGGAGCCGGTTCAATGTAAGCCATAATTGGGTTTTCGTTTATTTAGCAATTGAATTACAATGCAATATTAACACATTTTCAAAACACCTTTGCCAATTTTAAAACATTTTCAAAAACGCGGCGATAAAAGGCGCAGAAACTAACAATCCATCAAATCTATCCATAAAACCACCGTGACCTGGCAATCCTTTTCCAGAGTCCTTGATGGCTATGCTACGTTTGAATAACGACTCGATCAAATCCCCATAGGTACCGGCAATAACTATGATTCCAGCTATACTAAACCATTTCCATTGTGCTATAATGGTAAAGTTAATACTCAATACATAGGCAATTATCAAAGCCATCACAGCTCCTCCCAAGCTGCCTTCCCAAGATTTCTTAGGGGAAACTCTCTCAAACAACTTCGTTTTACCAAACTTTGTTCCAGCAAAATAGGCTCCAGTATCACTTGCCCACAATAATAGCAGACAGCCTACGATCACTTCATAATGGAATGTATCATCCACAGAAAAAGCAGCCATATTCAATAAGGAAAATGGAATTGCTACATAAAACAACCCTAAAAAGGTATAGGCAATCCCTGTAAATGGCTTCTTATCTGTTTTCTTATACAATTTAATAAAGAATATAAGGGAGACCATTGGAAAGATCAGAAAGTAATATTTATCCGCCATGTGCTGCATCTCCACCAGAAAGGACATCGCAAAGATCATTGCTCCCAAAAAGGTACCAAAAGACTTTAAAGGAAGCATTCCATCCAAGCCTGAGAGCTTATAAAACTCCATTTGAGAAAACACCAAAATCACCCCAAATACCGCAAAATAGGTCCATTCACTATATACACAACCTCCAATTATCGCAGCTGCGCCAATGATTGCCGTGATCACACGTTGTCCTAGCTCACTATAATTGGAAATATTAAAACGAGATCTCATTTTTTATTATATTAATCGCCACAAGGGCTTTTTCTGCCGCTACCATTACCTGATAACTGCCATGAATTTGATAAACTGATTCTTTCTTATTGAGTACTATGGCTGTTATATCATGTTCACCTAATACACCTTTTACTATTTCAGCCCTTATTGGTGTACTACTTTCAAATACCTTCTGCCATTTTTCCATGTGAAGAGACATTTCTATTTTGAGCAATAAAAATACGCATACAGAAGACAAAGACGATCAAGCCTATCAAAACCGTATACCAAGAAAAATCATCCGGCTCTTCCATATTGAACTCCACCATGCCCAGTTTGTTCAGGTAAACCATAATCAGCGTAAAGGAATTATTGAGCACGTGTCCGAGCATGGGATAAACTAAACTGCCGGAAAACAAATAGAGATAGCCAAACAAAGCCCCTAAAAACATCCTTGGGAAAAAGCCATAAAATTGAAAATGAATAGCGGAGAAAATAAATGCAGAAATCCAAATCCCCATGTGGGCATTGCCGGTATAACGGTGAAACTTAGGCTGAATCAAGCCACGAAACAAATATTCCTCTCCTATGCCAGCCAAAACACCTATCACTAAAAGTCCAAATAGAAACTCAACAGGGCTTTGGAAATCGGTAAGATATTTGGTCAAAACCATGGCCTTATCCTCCATTTCTCTTGCGAAGTTTTCAAAACCAGACATGAAGGAAGGGAAACTGATGTTCATATTCCACTCTACTATGGCAGAATCAAATAGGATAAAGCCAAAAAGCAGAGGAAAAATAATCAGTAAGCCATTGAACTTTACACGGTTAAACTGTTGTTTCCAGTCGAGATCGGCTTTTTCTACCAGCTTAATATATAAATATGCCGCTAGGAAATAAGCCAATCCTCCTCCCAGCCCCTGAAGGAACAGCATGGCTGCTCGCCCATTGGGATGATCTAGCTGCCCTTCGAAAAGGGGCAGAATATCATCATAGGGGATATCAAACATAAAAGGGATGAGGACCAATGCCAGTCCTTGTGTAAGTGCAAGTACACCAAAAGTGATCAAAACGAGTACAACTAAGGACAATATCCAGTTGCGTTTTGCAGCTATTTGGCTTTGGGTTTTATAAATCTCCATAATTGGGGTAAATTTACAGGAAAATTATAAATCAGTCGTGGTAAAAATAGGAAACTTAGACTTAGGAGAATTTCCATTGCTGCTGGCACCGATGGAAGATGTCAGTGATCCGCCTTTTAGGGCTGTTTGCAAGGAAAATGGCGCAGATTTAATGTACACTGAGTTTATCAGCTCTGAAGGCTTAATCCGTGATGCCGCCAAGAGTGTCCAAAAACTCGATATTTTTGAGTACGAAAGACCTATTGGAATTCAGATTTTCGGCAATGAGATTGAATCCATGCGGGAAGCCGCCGCCATCGCTGAAGCTGCAGGCCCGGACATTTTGGACATCAATTACGGTTGCCCGGTAAACAAAGTGGCCTGTAAAGGAGCTGGTGCCGGAATTCTGTTGGATATTGACAAAATGGTCAATATGACGGCCGAAATCGTTAAGGCAGTCAAAATACCTGTTACCGTAAAAACCAGATTAGGCTGGGACAATGATACTATCCGCATAGTAGAGGTTGTCGAAAGACTACAGGATGTGGGCATTCAGGCCATCAGTGTGCATGCCCGTACCAGAAAGCAAATGTACAAAGGCGAAGCAGACTGGACGTATTTGGCCAAAATCAAAGAAAACCCACGTATCCACATACCATTATTTGGAAATGGAGATATTGACAGTCCTGAACGCGCCCTCGATTATAGGAACCGGTTTGGAGTAGACGGCATGATGATCGGACGAGCTGCCATTGGCTATCCTTGGATCTTTAATGAAGTCAAGCACTTTTTTGAAACCGGAGAAAAACTCGCTGCACCTGATTTGGCTGAGAGAATCAGCGTGACCAAAAAGCACTTGGACTTTTCGGTAAAGTGGAAGGGTGAAAAACTGGGCATTCTTGAAATGCGCAGACACTATACCAATTATTTCCGCGGTATGCCTAACTTCAAACCCTATAGGATGAAAATGGTCACTGCAGACACCTATGAAGAAGTAGCAGCTATTCTAGACGAAGTCGCCGTTCAATTTGCCGATTACCAGTTTGTAACTGGATAATTCCATAAACATAAACTTTCATTACCCAAGGTTGGCCCATAATGCCAACCTTTTTTTGTCTAGTATCTAAATCGATAACACTTTGATTCTAAAGAAAAGCTATTCCTTTTTTCAACTATCATTTTTCTCAAAAGGCAACTAATTTTTAACCTAGGCTGTTAATTGAAAAGTTTACTTTTGTGAATATTTTAGCAACAGATATAACCCTAATATAATGACTCAAAACCAATCCGGCGATCAAAGTTTGCGCAGCTGGCTGTTATTAGCCTTTCTTTCTTTAATCTGGGGAAGTTCCTTTATCCTTATCAAAAAGGGCTTATTGGTATTTTCAGCTGGAGAAGTAGGGGCCTATAGAATAGTTTCTGCTGCCATCGTGCTACTTCCTCTATCCATCCCAAGATTAAAAAAACTAAACAAAAAACAGCTCTTCAACCTGGTCATAGCAGGAATGGTGGGCAGCTTTATCCCTGCCTTCCTCTTTGCCACAGCACAAACTCAAATCAGCAGCTCCATCACGGGCGTACTCAATGCCCTTACCCCGCTATTTGTAGTGATCATTGGCGCCTTGTTTTTTGGAGCAAGGATCACCACGAGAAATAGTATTGGGTTAATTATCGCCTTTATTGGTGTGTTAATATTGATAACTGTAAAGGCCGGTGCAGGATTCTCAGGCTTGACAGACATCAATGCCTTTGCCTTTTTGGTGATCCTGGCAACAGTATGCTATGGCATAAACCTCAATATCATCAAACATTGGTTTGTCAAACTCAAGCCTGTGGAGATTACCGCCATTTCCTTGCTATTGGTTTTACCAGTGGCATTAGGCTATTTATTATTTGCGACAGATTTTATCTATAAAATTAACCATGCAGAAGGCGCTAAATTGGCTGCTGGCTACCTGACTATTTTAGGGGTGCTGGGCACAGCCTTTGCCTTGATCATTTTTAATGGACTGGTAAAAATTGCCTCGCCTGTATTTGCAAGTATGGTCACCTATCTGATTCCTATAGTCGCAATTGCATGGGGAGTGGTTGATGGCGAAGTATTATTGCCTGGTCATTATATTGGAATTCTGGCAGTCATCACCGGAGTTTGGATAGGAAACAAAAAGAAAAAAACTATCAGGGCAATGGCTTAAATATTCCTAGTGAGTATTTCCTTCTTCCTTCTTATTCCTCCAAGCATAAGCCAGCATGGTCAGCTGGGCATAACTGCCCACTCCTGCCTTCACTCCTTGGGCCTTTAAGTATAAGTCATTTGATTTTCTACTAATCTCCAATGAAAAGGGTTCAATCTTCTTATGGTTTTCAGAAATGTCCGCAAAATCATTACGGACTCCTTTCTCAAGAGTTTTGACAAATGATTTATAAGCCTCTACATCTTGGCGATAAAGGTCCTTAAGCTGATAACTGATCAGTCTTAGCTGGGCAGAATAGTTCAGCAGAGGTATATCACTTTGGGTACAAACCACCCAAGCAAAGAAGTTGGCCTCTCCCTCATCGGTCACCCCACAGCTATGAGCCATCTCATGTGCAAGCGTAAATGGTTTTTCCAAATGGTGCAAAGTAGGGTCAATATAACTTTCCCCTGTAAAAGGGAAATAGATGCCCAATATTCCCAATTTCCTCAAAAAACCTCCAGGATACAACTCCCGGGTACGGGGATTACCACTATATTCAAGCCCTAGCATAGCTATCTTCTCCGCTATAGTTTCACGAACAACATCTTCTAACTCTCCAAAAGCGACGGTTTCCGTCAATGCCGAGGTATCCATAGAGATCTGTGCACGCCAGGCATGAAGATCATCCCTGGTAAGCTTGAGCTCACTAAGCAGTTCCTCCTTATGAAGGGGCATGGGCTCCAAGCTCAGTTGCTGAAAAACGGGAATTCTTTGGTAATTAAATCCCCATAGCAAGAGAAATGCAAAAACCAGAAAACCTAGAAAATTCAGCACATTTCTCCCTGTAAAAACAAGACTGTTCAGCCAGCCCTTTTGATGTCTCCAGCCTTTCCAAAAATAATAAAGTGCTACCAACAATCCTGTAAAAAAAAGATAGATACTGGGCACTGGGAATTTCCCAAAACTATAGTCAATAAGATTTCTGATGACTGGAAAAATCCCTCGGGAATATATTTGTTCGGTACCCTCTGGATACTGAATAAAGAAATAACGGATGAGCAATGCTATTAATCCAAGCAAAGCCCATGTCCAATTTCCTTTTGTTATTTTATCCAAGCGCATACCAGTGTAATAATACAAAAAAAGGTCATCTGCCTAGGCGGATGACCTTTAATTTTCTTATTTATCTCTTAGATACCTTCTGCTTCTACTGTCTTAACTTCATCAGGAAGCATTCTGGTAAGTAAATTCTCAATTCCAGCCTTTAAAGTCACCGTACTGGAAGGACAGCCTGAGCATGCTCCTTGCAATAATACCTTAACAGTTCCCTCATTGAAACTATGGAAAATGATCGCTCCACCATCTTGCTCCACAGCCGGACGGATATATTCATCCAAAATCCCCTTGATCTTCTTAACAGTTTCGCTGTCATTTTCATCAAACAGTGGATCTTTATCCAACACTACATTGATGGCTGGTTTGCCAGCTTCAAGGTATTGTTTGATATGCTCTCTGATATGATCCTGAATTTCTGGCCATTCTACATCATCCTTCTTCGTAACGGTCACAAAATTAGAGGTGATAAAAACCCTCTCCACTGCCGCAAAATTAAATAGTTCTTTGGCCAATGGGGAGTTCTCAGTGCTCTCCTCATCAGGATAATCAAAGCTTACTCCATCATCCGTCAACATGAAATTCACCACGAATTTCAATGAATTGGGATTTGGATTTGCTTCCATATAAATATGTACTGGCTTTTTCTGCGCTTGTAACATGGTTTTAATTTTTAGCTTTCTAGCAATTCAAACAGCAAAATAAGCGATAAGTTCCTGTTTTGCCTAATTTTATTGTTCCACAGCCGTCAATGGATTGGCCTCACGGATAAGACCTTCTGGCAGTTCTCCCTCTGTGCTGGCCACTACAGTACAAACGGTAGCATCCCCAGTGACATTCACCACTGTTCTAAACATATCCAAAATTCTATCTGGAGCTAAAATCAAGGCAAGCCCTGCTGCGGGAACACCGATTGACTCCAATACAATCAAGAGCATAATCAATCCTGCTCCAGGAACTCCAGCTGTACCGATTGAGGCCAAAGTAGCAGTCAAGACAATCATCAACTGCTGCGTGATGCTCAGGTCCATCCCTAGGGCCTGGGCAATAAACACAGCTGCTACACCTTGGTATAAACTGGTTCCATCCATATTAATCGTGGCCCCTAAAGGCAAGACAAAACTGCTTACTTCTTCAGAAACCCCAATTTCTTCTTCCACCTGCTTCATGGTCACCGGCAAGGTAGCAGAACTAGAACTTGTAGAGAATGCCAATAACTGAGCCGGACGCATGGCTTTAAAGAAATCTTTGTAAGGCACCTTGGTAAACAATTTTAGTATACTAGGATATACTACTAAGATCATAATAAGCAGACCTCCAACGACCACTAAGCTGTACTTCAATAAGGCATATAAGAGTTCAAAAGCAGAATTAGGATTATCACCAGCAATTTCTACGATCAAGGAAGCCATCAATGCAAATACCCCATAAGGCGCTATCAGCATGATATAGCCCACAATCTTGATAATCACATCATTCAACCCATCAAAGAAGGCAATCACAGAGCTGGCCTTTTCCTTAGGAATCTGCAGTAATGCAATCCCCACTATGATGGCAAAGAACACTACCTGCAACATCGCACCATTATCTGTAGCTGCGTGAAAGACATTTTGAGGGACAATATCCACTAAAGGCTGAAGTGGGCTTTGCTCTTGAAGTTGAGCAGCTTGATTCGACTTATCTCCAACCACATCATCATATAGCCCCATTAGATTTTCTCTAGTTTCTATCGGAAGACTTTTTCCCGGAGCAAATACATTGACCAACATTAGGCCCATCGAAACAGCAATTACAGTAGTCAGCATATAGGTGATAATGGTCTTACCTCCTATCCGACTCAATTTTGAGATATCACCCAAATTGGACACCCCCACAATCAACGATGCCAAGACCAAGGGTACAGCAATCATTTTCAAAGAGTTGATAAAGATGGTACCTATGGGTTTAATATAATCAAGCGTAAAGTCTGGCGAAATCTGCATTTTCACAATCACCAAACCAAACACTAATCCTAGCACAAGACCAATAATAATTTGGGTATGAAGGGGTATCTTTTTAATCATATTGATGGGTTTAAAATCCTATTCTTCCAATTTATTTAATCGATTCAACAATAAGAAATCCGCTAGGACCAAGGCCCCCATTGCTTCCACAATCGGCACAGCTCTCGGAACTACACAAGGATCATGTCTGCCTTTTCCGGAAACGGTAACACTTTCGCCCGCTTGGTTGACACTTTCCTGGTCGCTCATGATCGTGGCTACTGGTTTAAAGGCAACCCTGAAATAAATATCCTCCCCATTGGAAATACCGCCTTGGATACCTCCCGAGAAATTGGTTTTGGTTCTCACCTTGTCCCCCTCCTGATAAAAAGCATCATTATGCTCAGAACCTTTCATGGAAACACCATCGAAGCCACTACCATATTCAAAACCTTTCACAGCATTGATACTCAGCATCGCCTTACCAAGATCGGCATGAAGACGGTCAAAAACTGGTTCTCCGAGTCCTACAGGAACATTCTTAGCCACACAGCTGACCACGCCGCCTACTGTATCACGGTTCTTTCTTATTAAGTCAATATACTCGATCATTTCCTCCGCTTTTTTTGGATCTGGACAGCGAACGATATTGTTTTCTATTTCGGAAAAGTCAAGTTCTTGATATGGTTTTTCCAATTTGATATGGCCTGCTTGGCTGACATAGGCATTGATTTCAATGCCAAAATGCTTAAGCATCAACTTGGCCACAGCCCCTGCTGCTACCCTGGCTGCAGTTTCTCTGGCACTGCTTCTTCCTCCACCTCTATAATCACGGATACCATATTTCTCCTGATAGGTGAAATCAGCATGAGAAGGCCTGTACTTGTCCGCAATATGGGAATAATCCTTACTCTTCTGATCCGTGTTCATGATCACGATCGCTATGGGCGTACCAGTACTTTTCCCTTCAAATACCCCCGATAGGATCTGACATTCATCTTCTTCCTTACGTTGTGTGGTGATCTTCGATTGGCCGGGCTTCCTTCTTTGAAGCTCCTGCCTGATAAAATCCTCATCAATTGGAAGCCCTGCCGGACAACCATCAATTATAACTCCTAGCCCTTTTCCGTGCGATTCACCAAAGGTGCTAATCTTAAATACTTTTCCGAATGAATTACCCATTACCTCTTTTTCATAATCAGTACGGCAAGCAGAATTACTGCGCCGACCAGTAGTATATTGATAAAAGTCGAAAAATAATACTTATATCGTTGGTTTAAAAGCTTATTGTCCTCAAGTTCGATTAAATCGTATATTCCGCCCAATCGGGTAGAGGAAATGGACTGGTTAATTTTACTTTCTCCTACCACTTCCAGGACCGCCTGTGGACGCAAAGTATCATAAGTTTCACGCGCAGTATTGAAGTAAATCCATTCAAAATGATCCTTCAAGTCCACCTTGCCTGGTTCATTGATGGTAATATAATATTCAAACTGCTTGATACCTGTTACCCGCCCTCTTCCACGGTTAATTTGCTGTCGCTCATTTGGGTCATAAGTGTTCAGTTTATTGATGTTCATTTTACGTGGAGCCTTGATGGCACTGATATTTCCGTCTCCCACAATCCCAAAATCATAAGTCACCCCCTCACCGGTTTCGATTTTCTTGGATTTAAAATTTTCTCTCAACCTGAAATTCCCAACGCTCACCTCATTTTTCAAAGGATGTGGCGGCAATGGCTTCACCTTTACCGTTTTGGCAGAAGTATAAAAGGTCTTGAAATCCTGTTGCCTGTTATTCCCAAAAAAGGTCGGGTTCTTTGCCACCTTATATTTGATCATTTCCCAGGCTACCTGTGGCAATTCTACCTCACCCACATTAAAAGGATAGAAAGTAGCTTCATACACTTTAAAACGCGTCCAATTCTTCCCATCAATGGTCACCCTTTCAGGCTGGATATTGGTAATATTAAAATTTTCCTCCCATGCACTGGTAGGCTTGATCTTCTTTACAATCTCCTCCAGCTGTTTCCCTGGCTCATAAAAATCAAAAGGAGCCTGATTGGATGCTGACATATAAAAGGCCAAACTTACATTGAAACCTTCTCCCAAATAGATCTCATCCTTGTTCACATTCATTGAGAAAAAGGCCTCGTCATCAATTTCGACAAACTCTTGAGGTTCCTGCTCGGTCCTGCCAAAGAAATCATCAAAAGGATCTCGCGAACGTTGCCTTTGTTGATTTTGGCTCGCATCCGTAACCGTAATGGTCATTCCCTGAGCTGAAACAGGCTGTCCATTGATCTGCAAAGTAAAATCCGGAAGCAAAAACTGCCCTTTTTTGGTAGGACGGTAATACTGAACAATACTATTGGTACTGCTCATCTGTCCATTGATCACATTCATGGAAGAAGACTGGGAAATCCCCTGCTTCTGAAACCCCGGGATTTCAGGGAATTGATCATAGGACTTTATTTTTTCATCCGAAATCGTTATTTTTATACTGAACGTTTCATTCAACCCTATCTCTTCTGGACCAAAATCAACTTTGATATCCTGTGCAAATGCTTTTGAAACCAACATTGCACTTAGAAATACTAGATTGAGGTAAAGTTTCGTTCTTTTCATAGACACATGTGCTGCTTTTAATAATGAACGCAAATTAACGAGTATATTTTAAACGCAACAAATTAGTCGTGTTGTCGTATTGAATTTAGTATTGTTTAACATAATTTAAAACCAAATGAGCCATGATTGAATATGTTAAAACCATTTTATTGAAGGTGAGTTTTGACAAAAAGCTTTTCGAGAAAGAGTTAAGAAAGGGCCTCAATATGCTTGTACCCTCTGAGGTTCAGGAACTAAAAGTTTGGTGTTATAAGACGTTTTCAAAAATTTATTTATCTGTACTGAATAAATATTTTGTAAAACTCGCCTAGAAAAATATAGCCCCGCCAAAGCGGGGCTTCTTTATATCATTACTTTTTAATCTATTATCTCAAATCATCCATAGTCACCACAGGAATATCCTTAGAAGCTAAGGCATTCATTTCCTTAAAACCTTCTTCCGGATATTGATACCCATTATCCGTCAATGGCCAAAGCAAAGGACTCAAGTTCAATACAGTGGCTTTATACCCTTGCATAATGGCAGCCATATTGCCCGTACCTTTGGATAGTCCAGCTTCATTCTCAATCTCAAAAGGACCTGAAAAGCCTCTTTCCTGAAGGGTATTGATAAATTTTCTCCAATCCATGCTATCGCCCACACCAAAGCCTGGCAAAGTTGCTTCATAATGATGCCTGTCCCATTCGTTTTGAGGATGAGGCACTCCAGCCTTTTTGGCCAATTCAGCATCTACCCACTGGGTAGGATACATATTACCCCAAAATGGATCTGCATTGTTCCTGGTGGATTTCACATGAATACGCTTCAGCCTATCCATATCTGTATTTTTGATCACCTCCACGGGATCTGTATGTTGCCAAACATCATGAGAAGGATCATATATTTCACCATGGGCCTTGCTCGGTATCATGGCGTACATCAACTTCCTAGCGGCCAGCACCCCTGGTAGGTTATTGAAAGTCCCTGTATATCCAGCAGCCCTCCAACCTTCCATGGGGCAATTTTCATATAAAACAGTTACCCCTAGATCTTCTGCGTATTTAATAATTGGTCCGAAAACCTTCGCATACTCTTCCAGATTTTTCTCAAAACCATTCTCCTCATTTCCCAATTCATGGTTATAACCAACAAATGTCCCTACCTTGATATCATTGGCATCTCCGCCCAAAAGGTGAGCCATGCGGATCAACTTGAGCAAATGATTTTGATTTTTAATTCTCTGGCCAGGATCTCCTCCGATTAAATTATCAAAGGCCCCTAAAGACAGGCGCAGTTTCGCATCGTTAAATTTCCCTAAAGTTGCTTTGGCACTGTCTAAGCTGAAATTGTCATAGTCCATATGGGTGGCCACAAAATCATCCCTGGTGCCATCCTTTCTAAATACACATACATCCAGTCCTTGTACCCCAGTTTCCTTTGCTTTGCTGATAACCTCATCCAAACTCAACTGGTCAAAGGCTGAGGTCATGATCCAAATCGGATTGTTCATATTATCTCTTATTAATCTTAATGGTTACTCTACTAAATTAAAAAACAAAGGCAAATGCCCTTTGACATTTGCCTTTAATATTTAAAATCACCAACAATTAGTTAAAGGTGAAACGAATGGAAAGCGCCAATTCATCTCCCCACCAGGTCACCCCATTGGTAAAGTTATAGGCTGGCTTATAATCCAAAGAAAGGTTGATTGGAGCGTCTATGAACTTATAATCCAAACCAATAATCCCATCTATACCGAAAACGGTGTATTCAGTGTCATCTGAATCAAATGGAGGATTGGTCTTTTTGCCCCATGTTCCCAAATGGGCACCGCCACCATAAAACCATTTTAAACCCTGTATCTCACGAACATCCTTGTGAACTTCATAAAGACCAGTTATCAAAAGTCCCTTCCAACGTGTATGGATTATACCCTCAACTGCTGCATCATAAGTCAAAAATTGTTTTACAGATAATCCATTGGTTACACCAGCCCTGAGCCCAACCCCAGTACTATAAGTCTGTGCTTCAGACTCTTGAACAATAACCATAACGAATACCGCAACAATGGCTACAATCGCTTTTTTTAACATATCAAATAAAATTTAGTGAAATAGATGGTTTATTTAAATTCAATAATTCCGCCCGGTAAAATGCATAGATCCAAAGCAACATCATGTTCTTCTTTGGCTTCAATGGATACCTCTGGAAGGAAAAAGGACAAGCCAATTTTTAGTACCTTAGAAGATAGTCCTGATAAAAACTTATCATAAAAGCCTTTTCCATATCCAATACGGTTACCATTCAAATCATATGCCAATAGTGGCACAAACACTACTTCAAGTACTTCATCCCCGACTTTCTCATATTCATTTGGTACGGGTATCCCCCATTCATCCAATATAAAGTTAGTTTTTGAATCTATTTTCACAGACATCAAATTTCCCGAATCAAAATCTGAAATAGAAGTATAAACTTGCTTCCCTTCTTTTATTAAAGATTCCAACAACAGAAAAGTGTCTATCTCAAATAGCTTTTCAATAGGTAAAAATAGATGAAAATGTTGAAATCTATTTTGGGCCTCTAGATATTTTTGTACCTGATCGACTATTTTCCGGGAGTATTCTGCCCTTTTTACAGGACCTAGGGACTTTCTCTTCTCCTTATAGCGTTTTCTCAGCTCAGCTTTTCCTTCCATCTTGTTCCAAGATAATAAAGTTAAAATCCAATGGATCAAAATGCTCATACAGCGAGGCTATGAAGTCATTATCCTCAAGATAAAACTCCAAAAAATTATTCTTTCTTTCCTGGGCTGTTCCACCAGGAAATAATAGTCCCTTCAAATCCTGCATCTGTCTCAAGGCCGTCTCCAAATTTCTCTCTTCTGCTTTTCTCAGCTTTTTGCCGAAGTGTTCAAGTACTTTTAATGCACGAGTCTTGGCAGCTTCAGAGGAAGGCTTGAGCGTAGCATCTATTTCAGATGCCTCCTCACCCATATTTTCAAAAATGGCCTTCAATGCTTCTTTTTCCTTTTTCAAATCCAAATCGGACTGGGAGTGCTGACGTACATATTCCTTTTTCCAAAGATCAAAATCCTGAAAAATTTCAGTCTGGCTCAGCCCAAGAGTTCTCACCTTTCTCTGGGCATTTGAATTCAAGATCATCGCAAAATTCCGAGGCATCACTACCGGATAATCTGTGTGGTAGTGGTCGAAGACCAGTTTCAATTGCAGCCAGTAGGCCACTTCTGCCGGCCCTCCCAAATATGCGATATTAGGCAATATATATTCCTGGTATAAGGGCCTTAAAACCACATTGGGACTAAACCTTTCGGGATAGGCCTCCACCAGGTCCAACATCACATCTTCCTTGATCTGCTCACCAGTATCCAATATCTCAAAACCTTCCTTGGTTTTTACAATTCTAGATCGAACCCCTTTTTCCAAATAGAAAAAGTTAATCTCCCTAGGAAATACCTGGCTCTTATAACCCAGTTTTTCCAAATTGCCTGTCTGCTCATTTACCAGATCGTTGGCGCTATTAAATTTTAAATCATCCTTGATGACTGGCGTAAATACTTTCTTAAGAGCAGTGTCATGACCATCCACAATAACCAATCCTTTCTCTCCAAAGAGGTAATTCACATAATATCTTACAGCCTGAGCTAAATTTCCCTTTTCCGTATAAGCCCGCTTAAAGAAATCCGGCGCAAAGCTTAATTCCTTCAATAGCCCCTGTAATTCCGCATCCAAATTAAAATCTCCCACTGCCCCCTTTTGCGCAGAATTCCAGCTATACTTTTTGCCCTCGTATGTAAAGTGATTGATTTCCTCAAAATCATGATCCTCCGTTGCCATCCAATAAACCGGAACAAAATTAAAATCAGGATAGGCTTGTTGAAGTTTCTCCGCCAAATTAATGGTAGAAACTATTTTATATATAAAATACAGCGGACCTGTGAAGAGGTTTAGTTGGTGGCCTGTAGTCACCGTAAATGTCTTGTTTTCTGCTACTGACTGAATATGCTCCAGGACTTTATCAGTCAAGTCAAATCCCTCATATTGTTTTTCCAAAGCCTCTTTGAGCACCCTTCTCTTTCCTTGGTCAAACTCCCTCTCCTGAATAATTGATTCAAAATTTTCCAAGCTCGGATATTGATTATAAAAAGGACGAAGTTTTTCGTCTTTTCGTATATAGTCAATAAACAATGGTGAAAATTGACCGGTACACTCCGGTTCAAGGGTGGATTTCATCATGAGTCTAAAAGATTTTGCTTGGCAATTTATGGTTTTGTGTTGTTAAACTAGAAACAAGGCTTTAAAGTTCGGGATTTTTTTGTGAATTCATGAATAAGCATCACCCTGTTTCAGGGAAACAGCTTTTAACTATTGATATTATTTAATTACAGTAGCTAGGTGTCAGGCCGAGCCCCGCCTTCCTGAGGACAGGGAGTCGAGGCCCATTTTCTGACCTTCGATTCTACCTGTTGGTCAGACCGATCAGCTCTGACTGATACCACTTTACTGATAGTTTATAAAAGCGATTTCCCTCACCTGTTTAATCATTTCAAAAATTGTATAAATAAGCATAGTATCATTCTAGCTAATTTTATGTCAACAAAAGAAGAAAAAGATGTCCACAAATAAATCAAAGGCAAAAAAAAGTGAGTGGCCGGTTACAGGCATGAGCTGTGCAGCCTGCGCCACTTCCATAGAAGACACCTTAAAAAAGCAAAAAGGTGTGAACGCAGTAAATGTCAATTTCGCCAATCATACTGCCATCCTTGAATTGGAAAGAAATGCTGACCCAAAGACCATCCAAAAGGCAGTTAGGGATACAGGATACGACATTATCATTGATGAAATAGAAGAAAAGGACCTAGAAGCTATTCAATTAAAGGCATATAAAAACCTTAAGAAAAACACCATTGCTTCAGGGATATTGGCTTTCCCAGTTTTTGTCATTGGCATGTTCTTTCATGAAATCCCCTATGGCAATTATATCATGTGGGCCCTGACAACACCTGTATTATTTATCTTTGGCAAACAGTTTTTCATCAATGCCCTGCGCCAACTTAAGCACAAAAAGGCCAATATGGATACCCTGGTGGCCATAAGTACAGGGGTAGCTTATCTTTATAGCTCTTTCAATACCTTTTTCCCTGAATGGCTAAGCCAAAAGGGAATTAGCCCCCATGTGTACTATGAAGCCGCAGCAGTCATCATCTTTTTCATCCTACTAGGTAGGATGTTAGAATCAGGTGCTAAAGCAGGCACTGGACAGGCCCTTAAAAAATTGATGGGGCTCCAACCTGATGAAGTTATAGTGATCAGTGCTGGAAATGAGCAAATCAAAAAAACTTCCGAGGTTCATGAAGGTGCACTTGTCCTGGTCAAACCTGGTCAAAAAATCCCATTGGATGGAAAGATCATCTCAGGAAACAGCCATGTAGATGAAAGTATGTTAACAGGAGAACCGATTCCTGTGGACAAGCAAAAGGGCGATCAGGTCTTTGCTGGCACCATCAACCAAACAGGCAGCATCAAATTTGAAGTGGAAAAAGCAGGAGAGGACACCTTCCTTTCCCAGATCATCCAAAGGATAAAAGAAGCCCAAGGATCCAAAGCCCCCGTCCAAAAATTGGTGGATCAAATTACGGCTATTTTCGTCCCTGTTGTGATCAGCATCGGCATATTGGCCGCACTGGTGTGGGGATTTAGTGGTATTGAAGATGCTTGGCTACATGGAATGTTGGCCTTTATCACAGTGCTGGTTATAGCTTGTCCCTGTGCGCTGGGATTGGCAACCCCGACAGCTATTATGGCTGGAATAGGCAAGGGAGCGTCCATGGGAATTTTGATCAAAGATGCCGAAAGTCTGGAGATAGGGCCTAAGGTCGACACCATTATTTTGGACAAAACGGGCACTATTACTGCCGGAAAGCCTACCGTTCAAGAAATATTATTGGCCCCAAAACTGGCCAATAAAGAGAAGGAACTCGGCACTTTACTGGCCATAGAGTCAGAAAGCGAGCACCCCTTGGCTGATGCCGTAGTCCAATATTTAAACAAAAAGCACAAAAAATATCCCTTGGACAATTTCCAGTCTCATACAGGAAAAGGAGTTTCAGGCACCAGCGATAGCAGCCATTATGCTATCGGACAAAAGGACTGGCTTCTTTCTCTCGGCGCGAAACCAAATGGCTGGATGGAAGCTTTTGAAAACAAGCAATTGGGAATGGGAAATATTGTAGTTTATTTTTCCAAGGATGATCAATTCATTGCAGTCATCAGCATTACGGACCAAATCAAGGAGCGATCGGCCAAGGCCATAGCACAGCTGAAGGAAATGGGAATGGAAGTGCATATGCTTACAGGTGACCAAGAAAAGACTGCTGCATCATTAGCAAAAAAAGTAGGCATCAGCCAATATAAAGCAAAAATGCTCCCTGAAGACAAAGGCCTATATTTAAAAGCCCTGCAAGAAAAAGGAAAAACCGTGGCCATGGTGGGAGATGGTATCAATGACAGTGAGGCATTGGCATTGGCAGACATGAGCATTGCCATGGGCAAGGGAACAGACATTGCCATGGATGTGGCCAAAGTCACCCTCATCCATTCTGACTTACAACAAATTCCCCAAATGTTGGTTTTAACCAAAAAGACAGTCAAAACCATTCGTCAAAACCTATTCTGGGCCTTCATTTATAATATTATAGGCATCCCAATCGCCGCGGGGGTGCTTTACCCGGCTTTTGGCTTCCTGTTAAACCCCATGATAGCAGGGGCAGCTATGGCCATGAGTTCTGTGTCCGTAGTTACCAATAGTTTACGCTTAAATAGATAATTTAAACCTTAAAAAAATAAAAAATGATCAAGCTTAAAACCAATATAAAATGTAGTGCATGTGTAGCAACAGTAAGTCCAAAACTTGATGCACTTCCCAAAACCGAATGGAAAGTAGACCTAAGTCATCCTGACCGGATATTGACGGCTGATGGTGAAGCCAACGAAAAAGAAATAAAAGCCGCTCTGGAGGCTGCTGGCTATCATGGAGAATCGATTTGATTAATCTTCGGTAACCTTTACCCAGATTTTATTAGCTTTGCGCAAGACAACTGTTCTAATTTATTGTTGACAGTTGTTTTGTGCATTATATATTTAGCATCAGCATTTTCATTCAGAAATTCAACCACGTTTGATTCCGAAGGGGTTTTTCGAAAGTGACAGCACCCAACCTATGATTAATTACGAGCATTTTATATTAGATAACGGCTTACACCTTTTGGTCCATGAAGACCATAGCAGCAAGATGGCAGTTAGCAATATCATTTATAAAGTAGGGTCCAGAAATGAAATAGCTGGAAAAACTGGACTGGCCCATTATTTTGAACACCTGATGTTTGGAGGTTCTAAAAATGTGCCCAGCTTTGACGGCGCCTTGGAAAGGGTAGGAGGGGAATGTAATGCCTTCACCAATACTGATATTACCAATTATTTCATCACCCTGCCAGCCACCAATATAGAAACTGCTTTTTGGCTGGAGTCTGATAGGATGCTGCAATTAAACCTC
Source organism: Echinicola salinicaeni (assembly GCF_014280965.1). Lineage (GTDB taxonomy): Bacteria > Bacteroidota > Bacteroidia > Cytophagales > Cyclobacteriaceae > Echinicola > Echinicola salinicaeni. Next base: position 128,949 of record NZ_JACODZ010000003.1, on the reverse strand, counting down.
AGCAAAAAGACCATTGAAACCCAGCGTAAGGTGGTCATCGAGGAATTCAAGCAAAGGTATCTCAACCAACCTTATGGGGATGCCATGCACCTGCTGAGGAAGCTTTGTTATAAAAGCCACCCTTATCAATGGCCTACTATTGGAGCTGAAATTGCCGATATAGAAGGATTTACAGAAAAAGACATCCGTTCTTTTTACCAGCAACATTATGCTCCCAATAACGCCATCTTGGTAGTAGCTGGTGATGTGGACAGTGAAGACATTCTTGAAATGGCCAAGAAATGGTTTGGCCCAATTCCTCCATCAGGTAAAAAGGCCAAAACAATCCCTGTAGAATGTGCGCAGCAGGCAAAAAGAGCGCAAACTCATTTTGCGGATGTACCCACAGACACCTTATACAAAGCCTACCATGTACCAGGCAGACTTCAGGAAGGCTATTTGGAATGTGATTTGATTACCGACATTCTGGGCTTCGGCCGATCATCCCTATTGGAACAAAAGCTGGTAAAAAACACTGATGTGTTTGCCTCCTGTAATGCCTATGTGCTGGGTTCCATAGACCCGGGATTAATGATCTTTACTGGAAAAATGGAAAAAGGGAAAACTGCCGAAGAAGCAGAAAAAATATTGGACGAAGTAGTACAGGAATTTATTGAAACCCCGATCTCTTCAGAAACATTAGAAAAGGTTAAAAACCAAGCTGAAGCGATGAAGACCTATGAATCCATTCAGCTGATGAATAGGGCCATGAACCTTGCCTATTATACCCAACTGGGCAGTCCTGATCTGTATCAAATAGAATACGATAAGAAGACAAAAATCACTGCCGATCAAATCACTGCAGCAGCCAAAAAGTTTATTTGTGAGGAAAATGCCTCTGTACTTTATTATAAAAGCAATAACAGCGAAAGCCAAGCTTAAAATTAATTCCCAGGCTTAACCTTATAGAGGACTACAGGCTGAGCTGCTGGACCAAAGCTGCAATTCCTATCCTGAATTCACAATTGGCCTTTTAGGCCGTGCTTAGACAAAATCACCCATTGCCTAAAATCTAAAGTAAAAGCATTATCTTCACCGCATGAATAACTTTAGAATTGGATTTGGATATGATGTTCACCAATTGCAGGAAGGTTATGACTTCTGGCTGGGGGGCATTAAACTAGAACATACCAAAGGTGCCGTGGGGCATTCTGACGCTGATGTATTGATTCATGTCATCTGCGATGCACTTCTTGGAGCTGCCAACCTACGGGATATTGGCTATCATTTTTCTGACCAAGACCCGCAATACAAGGGCATAGATAGTAAGATTTTACTTAGGGAAGTCATGAAGCTTATCCGTAAAGAAGGCTATGAAATTGGCAATCTGGACACCACTGTTTGCCTACAACTACCCAAGGTAAACCCACATATTGACAGCATCAAAACCTGCTTGGCTGAGGTGATGGAAATTCCGGAAAACAATGTTTCCATTAAAGCCACCACCACAGAAAAATTAGGATTTGTGGGTAGACAAGAAGGCGTTTCTGCCTATTGTGTAGCATTGATTTACAAAAACAGTTAAGATGGACAGAGAAATCAAACTCATAGAAACGGAGGATGGCTCACATTCACTTTATGTACCTGAATTGAATGAAACTTATCATTCCTTTCATGGTGCCTACAGGGAATCTATCCATGTTTTCTTTCTCTATGGCTTGGACCATTGGTTCATGCATAACCACGGTAAACAGCCCATACGCATTTTTGAGGTGGGCTTTGGCACAGGACTGAATGCCTGGCTAGCATTGGTATGGGCAGAGCAAAACAAACTCCCTATGCTTTATCACACCATTGAGCCTTTCCCTATTCCAGAAGACATCTATACCAAGTTAAATTATACTTCGATAGATGAGGAAATCAGCCATTATAAAGGCTATTTTGAAGAATTGCATAAGGCTGAATGGGACAAAGGAGATGCTGTAACACCTTACTTCAATATGAAAAAGGATAAAACCACTTTGGAGGAAGTAAAACTTTACCCCACAGATGTGGTCTTCTTTGATGCCTTTGCGCCAAGCAAACAACCTGAGCTATGGTCAAAAGAGCTGCTCAAAAAAGTAGTGGACGCCATGAATCCTGGAGGTGTATTTGTTACCTATTGTGCCAAAGGTCAGCTCAAAAGAGACTTGGCTGAACTGGGACTTCAGGTAGAAACTTTACCTGGCCCTCCAGGTAAAAAAGAAATGATCCGAGGAACAAAAATCTGATCCTTAAACTGTTATTGTTTTTTACGATCTAAATCCCCAAGTAATTTAGGACAAACATCCATTTAAAGGGCATTTTGCTCCTATTGAAAAAAGAAAATTTTAGGATCTCAGAAATATACCCCACATGGGGTATTTTTTTATTTATACCAAATCCTTAGTTTTAGGTTTCGTATCATTTACTCAACAGCATAAACCATTAGTTACCAACACTTTTAAATAGCTATAATGGTCATGCCATTTGATATCTCGAACTATGCATTTGACATATCATTGAACCGATTTATAGACAATGACCAAAAGAACATTACTTTTTATCAGTTTTACAACCCTCGTCTTCACTGCATGTGGAGTTTCTTATTCTGAGAAAAATTCAGTAAAGATCAAAGAAAAAAATATCGATGGTGTCGAGTACAGATTTGCAAATCAGTCCAAATATAAAAGCGTAAAGTTTTCTTTTGCCAGGGGTTTTATGCTAGAAAATAAGATTTCCTTTATTGGACTCGAGGATGATATCCACAAAGTCATTGGTAAATCCGACTTTGAAAGGAAGATCAATCTAAAAAATACAGAATCCCTTCATATAGACAGTATTTCCTTTGACGTCAACAAATCAAAAAACAAGATTGACCTACTATATTATTTGAACCTTGATAATCAAGCAGAAATGGTGACCATGTCCTTGGAGAAGAATAAGGATCAGTGGACCCTGAATTAATCTTGACCAATAAAAGCAAAACCCAATTTGTTCTTTTCATTATTTAAATCCAAATTATGACCTCCTCAAAAACCGCACTTCTCATCATCTCCTCTTTATTGATTTTATCTTGCCAGACTAAAGAATCCCAGCAGCTGGAGGAAGGCTATTATCTTTTGAAAAAAATAGTCAAAGAAGGTAATACCACACTCAAAGATTTGGATATCAGTAGCGGTGTACTGCTGGTAAAAGGTCAAGATTCCCTTATTTTCGAAGGGAATAAGAATATAGGCCAACACTTTTTTGATAATGATCATTTTAAATACCAACTGACAGGAAATAAGCTAAGCCTACAAAACAACAACTATAAGGAAAAATTTGTCCTTAGTTTTGACCAGGACAGCTTATTGCGGATTGATATCCAAGACAATACCCAACTCTACTTTAAACAACTTAATCTTGATTTGACTGGAAAATACAGTATTGTCAGTTATGAAAGACATCCGCATGCCAATCTGGATACCATCAGAAGATACAGGGATGAGCTTACCCAGGGCATAGCCTTTCATTTTATGGAGAACAATACCGTAAAAATAAGCTCTCAGCTAGTTAGTTTTCTCTCAAAACAGGCCAACAACAATAATGAAACATTCAATTATTCGCTAAGTAATAATGTCCTTGTTTTTAGTAATGCCAATTCCAATTTTCAATTGGACTATACCTATGATGGCATACTCCATTTTTTCCCAGAAGACAAGAATTTCAAAAGATGGGACTTTATGAAACACCCTGAACAAAAGCATAATTGAGCTATTTCATACATCCTGCAAGTTTCAAACGGTCATTATAATTTTAAAAAGCCATGCTTAATACTTTTAAAAGTACCTACGCAGACCTATTACAGTTTCTAAAAAGTCCACAAGATCAACCTAGTCCATATCAATCATTTAAGGCGAAATTATATGCTTGGACCGGCATATTAATAATTGATATAATAGTCGCTGGATTATGCATAGTTATAATTAGCGCTCTGGCCAATGCTGGATTATTTTCCTTCGAAAATCATGGTATAATTGAATTATTGCAGCAACATCCAAAGTCTACTTTATTTTTCCTCGTCGTACTTCTAGTACCATTTTTAGAAGAGCTTGTGTTCAGGTCTTACCTCAGGTATAAATACAATTTCCTGCTTAGACTATTTAGCTCACTGTTTTATATAGGGGGCAAGGAAACTCAGCAAAAAATGGAAAAAAAGGTTAAAAAGCTCTGGTATGCGAAATATAAATACATTTTCTATTTCTCTGCTTTGCTCTTTGGCTTTATCCATATTTTCAATTTTGGAGATTATAAGCAGCTGATCTATATCTTTCCGCTCCTCACCCTTCCACAAATATCATTTGGACTTTTGGGAGGATACTTACGCGTCCGCTACAGTCTTATATATAGTTTCGTTTTACATGCCTTTCATAACCTGATATTCTTATCGCCATTTTTCCTTATGGATAATGGGCTAAAGGTATTCCAAAAAGAAACTGAGGATTACACTGTCCGTATCGAGGAAGTCACTATTGATAGCATGCCGAAAAAGTTTTATGCTGCATTTTCTGACTCCCTTATTTTCAATAATTACCAATTAAGGAATTTAATAAGTCACTATTCAAAAGTGGACACTTGGCAAATCCAGTCCAATAATGAAAAGAAAATGGACAAGTATTTTATCATCAATTATAAAAACAAATTGGATTCAGGTTCAATGGATAAAACGGTCGTTGAAAATTACCTGGTAGAAAAATATCAGTTCCAGAAATCCAAGGAATTGAAATTAACCAGTTCCTGGGAATTGGTGATTGAAGATACCCTAAAATTAAACCAGTATAAAACGGATTCCTTAAAGGGAAAATATATCAAAACTGGAATAGATACAACCGCTATTTTCAGAGCTCCTTTGTCTGAAATTGCGAGGGCAATTCAAGGATCAAAGGGCAAGCAGGTAAGGATGAAATCCAAGCTTCCAGGAAGATTCAATATTAAACTAGCTTCAAAGGATTCTACAGGAATGAAAGAGCAATTGAGCTCCATTTATGGCTTGAAATTGGTCAATGCCAGTGATTCGGTGGAGTTTATCCATATAGAATTTCAGTAGATCGAGTGAACCATTGAAATCATAACAAAAGAATAAAACCTCATAAAAATGTTTTTACCTAGCCTTTTATCTTTCATTCTATTTGTCTTAGGAATAATCCATTTCAACTGGGTATTTGGAGGAAAATTTGGCTTTGTTGAATCCTTGCCCACCAATGAAAAGGGAGAAAGAGTATTAAACCCAAAAAAAATTGACAGCGCTGTAGTAGGTTTAGGATTAACAGCCTTTGGATTGTTCTATCTTGTCAAGTCTGGAATGATTGAGATTGAATATAGTTGGCCCGAGTGGATCATGAATTATGCTGGCTGGATCATTCCATTGATATTTCTTTTAAGGGCAGTGGGAGAATTTAAGTATGTGGGATTTTTTAAAAGTATAAGGGAAACTGACTTTGGAAAAATGGACAGTAAATTCTTTTCTCCCTTATGTTTGATACTGGGAATTCTGGGCATTTTGGTCCAGATACTTTAAACTTAATTACACAAGTCCAAACTAAGCCAATATAGATTTTGAGCAATCAGGAACTGATAGAGCACTTCAAACAAGTCTTTCCTTTGCAAGAGGCTGATTTAAAAGTTTTTCTTTCAAAGTTTAAACCTCTCCACCTAGAAAAGGGCGATTACTTTATTCGTGAAGGACAGGTTTGTAAAAAAATTGGCTTTATTCTAAAAGGCAGCATGCTTTGCTCATACAACAAGGATGGACAGGAGATCATTGATGAGTTCTCTCTAGATCATGAATTCATAACGGATTATTATAGTTTTTTGACCCATTTACCTGCAGACAAGAATGTCAAGTGTCTGGAAGATTCCGAACTATTGGTCATCGCTTTTGATGATATTCAAAGCTTATATGCCCAAAATCCAGTTTTTGAGAGATTGGGAAGAATCATGGCCGAAACACTTTTTATCAATTGGCAACAAAAGGCCAAATCCCTGATGATGGACGATGCTGAAACCAGGTATTTAAAACTCATCAGTAGAAGACCCGACCTGCCACAGCGCATTCCACAATATCTAATTGCCTCCTATCTTAATATTAAACCTGAGACCCTCAGCCGGATCCGCAAAAAACTGACCTCTCAATAAAGTCTTCTTCCTTTCTTGATCTAGGTCAATAATATTGGCCAGCCTGCCCTTTAGCTTTGTTCTATTAACAAATAACAAAGCATTATGGAACGAAGAAACTTCATGATAAAAACAAGTCAGATGATGACTGTATCCATGTTTATCTCAGCTGTAGTTGGCTCCCCTATTTTTGCAGGTACCACCCCTAAACTTCAGAAGCCCGAGCGCTGGACCAAAAGGCCCAAGCCTAGTGATTTTGACCAGCCGATATTGAAGGCCATAGCCCTAGGGATCAATGCCCCAAGTCCCCATAATACACAGTCCTGGAAATTTAAAATTGTCGATGAGCAGGAAATGCTCCTCTATGTGGACGAAAACAGACTTCTGCCCGCCACTGATCCACCATCAAGGCAAATCCATATGGGCGCTGGATGTTTTATAGAAACCCTGATCATTGGGGCCAGCAGTTTGGGTTATCAGACTCAGGTAAATTATTTCCCTGAAGGCTACCAAAGCCAAGCTGATTTTGGGCAAAAGCCAGTAGCTTCCATTCGCCTCAAAGAAGGTGGCGCAAAAGATCCTCTTGCTGATTATATTTACAAAAGGCAAACCAATCGGAAGTCCTATACGGCAGAAAAAATTTCGCAAGCCACTTTTGAAAGTATTAAGGCCAATGCAGGAAAAAGTCATTCCAGGCTAATCTTTAGGAACGAGGATTTGACTGATTTAAAAAACATTTTTTATCAGGGTCTGGATATAGAGTCCAGGACTTACCGGACCAATGAGGAAACCAGACGCCTATTTAGCTTCAATGAAAAGCAAAGAGCCAAAAAGCGCTATGGCTTAAGCATGCCCCAAATGGGCTATGAAGGCTTAACAAAAACCATAGTGGAACTGGCAGTAGATAATGGCAATCCTAAAAAATGGCATGATCCAAAGACCATTGATAAATCCATGAAATCCATTAAAAAAGCAATTGACAGTACCCAGGGGGTGGTATGCTGGATTAGTCCAAGCAATAGCTATCTCGACTGGATAGCCTCGGGCAGGGATTTCGTTAGGTTTTCACTTTCCTTATGTCAGTTTGGGATGTATGCCCACCCCTATAACCAAGCCCTCCAAGAATTTGATGAAATGGAAGAGCTAAGTGTAGAGCTTGACCGGATTTGGGATGTTAAAGCAGGAGAAAAGATACAGATGATGGTAAGGATAGGTAAATCTAAGGCACCTTATTACAGCTACCGTCAACATCTGCAAAGCTATTTGTTGGAATAAATAGCCCATTTTCCCACATGATTAAAATGAGACTGTCACATTCCATGTTTTTTACTATATCCTGAAGTACGAACTATATGTTATTGGATTTCAAAAACAAGAAAGACAAAAAACTTCTTTTGAAACAGAAAACACCAGATTTGAGACAGTCTCACTATTTTATCCTATCTAAAACCTTAGCGCAATACCCAAAAAACTCTCCTCAGGCATAAACGGAAATAAGACTAAGAATTTCAACGACATAAAATTTGAAAGGTCTGAAAACCTCATTATATTTGAATCGTGAACGACTTAATCACTTACGACCATAATGAAAACTAACCTATTTCAAAAAATCATGCGCATCCTTCTGGGGTCTTTTATGACCCTAGCAGGAATCGGACACTTAACCTTCCAACGGGAAGAATTTCAAGCGCAAGTTCCCAGATGGTTACCAAGTGATCCGGCCTTTATGGACTTTGTGGTTCTGTCCTCGGGGATAGTAGAAATTTCTCTTGGTCTGGCCATGATCTTTCTATGGAAGCATCAGGTTAAGGTTGGTATAATATTGGCCGTATTTTATGTTTTGATATTTCCAGGGAACATTTCACAATACACCAATGAGATAAGTGCATTTGGATTGGACACTAATCAAAAAAGGCTGATCCGACTTTTCTTCCAACCCGTACTTATCCTCTGGGCACTTTGGTCAACGGGCGCATTAAAATATTTGTTAAACCGAAAACAGAAATAGAAGATGACATTTTATGATTTTGAAGCTCAAAAGCTGAATGGAGAAAATGCTAGCATGAGCGAATACAAAGGAAAAACTGTAGTGGTAGTCAATACAGCAAGTAAATGTGGCCTCACGCCTCAATATGAAGGTTTAGAAAAACTCTATCAACATTATAAAGATCAAGGCTTGGTAATTTTAGGTTTTCCCTGTAACCAATTTGCCAATCAAGAATCTGGAACATCCGATGAAATCCAAGAGTTTTGTCAGCTGAATTATGGAGTAAGTTTTCCCATGTTTGAAAAAATCGAAGTGAATGGAAAAAATGCACATCCACTTTTCAAATTCCTTAAATCAAAACTTTCTGGTGGTATCTTGGGCAGTAAAATCAAATGGAACTTCACTAAGTTCGTAATAGATGGCAATGGCCAGCCGGTAAAAAGATTTGCTCCGACTACCTCTCCTGAGAAAATGGAAAAGATCATTAGACAAACCCTGCAAAAATGAAAGATGACGCTGCCTCCCTCTATTTGGAAAACCAATTATGCTTTCCGCTCTATGCTGCCTCCCGCCTTACTACAAAAATATATGGCCCGTATTTGGAGAATATGGGCCTTACCTATCCACAGTACCTGGTACTACTGGTACTATGGCAGTATGAGCAATTAAGTGTAAAAGAAATTGGCCAGCGGCTATACCTGGAATCCAATACCCTTACGCCATTATTGAAGCGGCTCGAACAAAAAAGACTGATCCTGCGCAAACGCTCCGAAGAGGATGAAAGAACCGTCCATGTTTCTCTGAGTGAAGAGGGTAAAGCCCTTAAAAAAGAAGCCATGTCCATACCTAAAAAAATCATCGATTCTTTTCAGGACAATAGCATGAAAGATACTGATTTGCTCAATTTCCAAAAGACCCTATTTGAACTAGTGGATATCCTTGCAAAAAAAAGTCTATCCATAAAAGAAGGGAAAGAATGATATTTCAACAGTTAATGAATCGTTAAGTTAAAATATAGCGATAGGGAAATTCATAAATAATACGGCAATAGCTCCAACAAAGACATCAATTAGTAACTATTTCATGATTTAGATATTTAGCATTTTTCCAACAACTAAAATGCATTAGAAAATTTAACCATTAGGAACTGGCCATATTGATATTGATGAATCCAGTGGACAACCAATAAAATCAGCCAGTTCCAAATTACCTAAATGATATATAGCTAGCATTAGTTTAATATAATGGTACCTTTTTGAATATGATCAGTTCCTGAACCATCCGCCTTGACATAACCATAGTTCGTGATTTCTCCTGAGGCATTTTCAAACCTTCCTGTACCTCCGGTAATATGGAAAATGGTTACAAACTCGTAATCGTAATTTTCATCTTGAACGGGGACGAGGACTCCCTCATCAAAATAACTGTACAATAAATCACCATTATTTGCTTCGATAACAGCGTCACCTCCTCCAAACTCACCAAATCCACTTTCTGAATCAGGCAGGCCCTCCTCATTCAAAACCACATGGAAACAAAATTTCAAGTCAATAGTATAATTGCCCATATGAGTTGCATTCCCACCACCTACTTGGTGCTCCAATCCCCAGAAATCCGCTGGTGAAGTAAATGAACACAATTCAGATAAAGCATCATCAGCTTGACTGGTCTGCATTCGAGCTTTAAAAGGCACCGCTAATTCTTTTGTTGACGACCTAGATTGTAAGTACAGTTCTGATTCCTGATTACCATTATCAAGTGATTCGTCCAAAGCTGTTTCACATGCAGTAAACACACATAGTAAAGTACCCAGAAGAAATAATAATACTAAGGTTTTCATGGTATATATATTTTAGTTCAACAAATATTATAAATGGCTATTGCAAAAAAACCTTATTAAAGCTAGGGATGATGGTAAACCAATAGTCACTCCTCAACTGAGGAATTGCCTTCATTTTATAAGTAATCGAAAGATGGGTGGTATTTAGGAACAATAAATACTTAAATCCTTAATTAAGTTTTATTGGAGCAGTCAAGCCTAATATTATATTGGTGATAGGTTATAATTTTATCTATGATTCATTGAATCAAGGTAAAATGTAGCCCCTCTATCACATTGGACGCTTTAATATGATGATCCCCTCATGAACATGATCTGTTCCAGATCCATCCGAACGAACTTTACCGTAATTGATAAATCCGCCTGAAGCATTTTCAAATCGCCCCGTGCCTCCTATTACATCAATATTGTGCTTGAATTCCAGGACATACTTCTCATCTTGGATGGGCATGATACTACTACCATTACCTTTGGTAAATAATTGATCACCATTATTGGCGGTGATTATATTAACGCTTCCTGTAAACTCACCAAATCCCCCTTCAAAATCAGGAAGGCCTTCATCATTTAATACAATATGGAAACAAAATCTTAAATCAGTTGTAAAATTGCCTATATGTGTTGCATTTCCACTACCTACTTGATGTTCTTTCCTCCAAAAATCTTGGGGGGAAACGAAAGAACATAACCCATCGCCTGAATCTTCTGCAGCACGAGTTTGGAATTTTGCTTTAAATGGGATTTCCAAATAATTGGAGCCTTTTACCTGAAGGACTAAGTCTGAACCTTTCGGATCATTGATGGGCCCCTCGTTCAAATCAGTTACACAAGCTGTTAAGCAACATGAAAAACAGCCAAGAAGAAACAGAAATATCAACGTTCTCATAATGGATAAACTTTAGTTACACAAATCTCTAAAAACCTTTATTTTTAGACACTTACAAGGTACTCACTAAGATGAGCATTGTAGTTTTTTCTTGTTGCAAGTCCTTTAAACTATGTTGCGAAAGCTTTAAAGTATGTTTCAGCTTATTAGATTCTGCCTTGAAGTACTTCCCGTAGCTAATCAATGGCCATTACCAATTTTTATCCGTAAATTGTTATAACCAGTTCCTTCTAAAAATTTTTAGTCATGGATCCATTATTATCAATGAATGAGACGTTTATAGTCAAGCTGAATGGCATACTGGAAGAAAACTACCAAAATGAGAAATTCGGAGTAAAGGAACTGGCTGCTTCAGCAGGAATTAGTAGATCCAATCTACACCGGAAACTGCATCAAATCAAAGGTAAATCCGCCAGTGAATTCATCATGTTATTTAGGCTGCAAAAGGCCTATATTTTATTAAAAAATGAGGTGTCAACCGTCTCTGAAATTGCCTATAGTGTTGGGTTCAAAAGTCCATCCTATTTTTCAAAATGTTTTCATGATCAGTACAACTTTTCTCCGGGAGATGTAAAATACAGAACTGAAGTCCCTCCTCCAATCCTTTCAAAAACAGACACCACAAAAGACAAGTCCATAAACAAGAACCCTTTTTGGAATTTACTTCATTTTTATAATCTGGACAGAAAAAAATTCAAAGTTTATTCTTCCGGCCTGGTGATTATGCTATTGATCGCCATAGTAGGGGGCCTGAGCTTAAATTTAGGCAAGGACAATGAACCATCAATAACAAAATCTATAGCCGTTCTACCTATAGAAGCTACCTCTAAATTGATCAATGAGGATATTTTATCTGAAGGCATACACCAAGGACTTATCAGTTCTCTGGGTAAAATCAAGGGAATTAAAATCCTTTCCAGAGAAACAACTCTAAAATATCAAGACAGCAATAAAACCATGGATAATATCATCCAAGAATTGGGAGTGGATTTTCTAGTCTCTGGAGAGATAAATTATTCGGACCGGGATAGTCTGGTACTACAATTAAGCATGTCCCAGCCAGGCACTTCAGCATCTGATATACGGCATTTTACCTATAATAATTCCTTAGAAAATATCATTTCTATCCAAAATGAAGCCACAAAAGACATTGGAATATCTACAGGGGTAATTAATGCTCAGCAAGAATTGTTCAACCATAAAAATAGAAAGGTAAATACAGCAGCTTATAAAAATTATATAAGGGGCATGCATTATCTTCATAAGTCCAGTCAGGAAGAGTTTGACAAAGGAATCCAATACCTATACAAGGCTCTAGATAATGATCCGGCTGAACCGTTGGTATATGCAGGTCTAGCTTATGGATATGTGATTTTGGGACACAGCTCCTCCGAAAACAGAAATGTATTCGATATGGCAAAGGTTGCAGCTCGGAAAGCAATTGAGCTCGATTCCATGCAACTGGAGGCTTATGCCGCCCTAGCGAGTATCAATATCTACCATGAAAGAAACTGGCAAGAGGCAGAAAAAATATTTGACTTCATTCTTTCCCAAAACCCAAACATGCCCAATGTCCATTATGATAAGGCATGGTATTGTATGCTAATTGGAGACGAATCAAATGCCATTCTACACCATGAATTAGCAGAAAAACTGGATCCTTTTAACCCCAAATATATTGCATGGTCAGGCTGGCTATATGCTTATTATGGACATTATGATGTGGCCTTGGAAAAAGTGGAAAATGCCCTGAAGATATCCCCAGACAACGTGACAGGCCATTTTACTAAAGGATTTATTTATCAATCAAAAAACGACACGGTACGGGCAATGCAGGCATATAAAAAGGCTTATGAATTAAATCCTAGAATGGCTGGCATTTATGGTGCATTCAACGGTCAAAATGGAGAAACGGCAAAAACCTATGAACTCATAAAAGAAGTAAAAGCATGGCCAAAATCTCCTTGGAAAAATTGGACCTTGGCAGTTTTATATGCTGGACTAAATAAAACAAAAGAAGCTGTAAAAATGCTGAACACCGAACCAAAACATGCCTTTGTTGCCTGGGCATCTGTTGTTCCCGCCTTTGATGGGATTAAAGAGGATGAAGAGTTTAAAAACTTCGTTTCAACTTTAAATATCCCTTTTAAGAAAGAGCAAATTGCCGACAATTTTGAAGATTAAATAGGCTGGAAATGATGGCTATCAAGCGAAAGAAGTAATTCAACTGAATAAATTATCTGATTATCAGCAATGATGCCAGTAACAAAAAATCCTTTGCTCAAGTGGTCGGAAGTTTGAAGCCTGAAGACCGAAGCAGTTGACATCCTAATCAAAACGAACATTTAGATTCGCTTTTAACCATTACTGGTGAAATTACGGATATACATTATAAATTATTTTATTCCCCCTTACCAAGGCAATGGTACACATCATCAATAATAAAACACTTTAAAAAAACCAACAAGCAAAAAGAATTATCATGACTAAACTGACCTCTTTCACATTCATTTCCTTAAATGGATTTTATAAAGATCTCCACGAAAATATTGATTGGCACCAGCACGGTGGAGAAGAAGCCGACTATTCTGCTGAAAGTTTAAAATCAAACAGTATTCTGCTTTTTGGTAGGATCACCTTTGAAATGATGAAAAGCTTTTGGCCTAGCCAAATGGCCTATGATGCCTTTCCTGAGGTTGCCGAGGGCATGAACAAGGCTGAAAAACTGGTGGTAAGTAAAAGCCTGAAAGCTGCAGACTGGCAAAACACCAAAATCATCAAAGAAAACCTTATTGAAGAAATAACAACATTAAAAAAGTCGAGAGACAAGGATATTACACTTTTAGGCAGTGGCAAGATCCTTAAGCAGCTGGCCTAAGCCAATTTGGTGGACGAATACCAAATAATGATCGACCCCGTGTTTATTGGGGCTGGGGCACCTATTTTAGACAATCTAAATCATAACATCACGCTAGAATTAAAGGATTGCAAAACTTTTAAAAGCGGAACCATCTTGCTTTATTATCATCCAAAACTGAAATAAGAAAGAGTTCTCTGGAATGAAAATAGGAATCGCACAAATAAAACCAAGAAAAGGAGATATACAGGAGAATATCAAGATCCATAAAAAGTGGATTGAAATTTCCATTTTAGAAAAAGTAGACTTTATCGCTTTTCCAGAATTGTCACTTACGGGTTATGAACCAGAGCTAGCCCAGGAATTGGCCATGGAGAAAAGCGATGCTAGATTGGATGAATTTCAGAAGTTATCCGACCAAAACAACATCATCATAGGACTCGGCATCCCCTTCAAAACACCATTAGGAATCAATATAGGCATGGTCATATTTCAACCTAACCAATCGAGGATTATATACTCTAAACAAAGATTGCACGCAGACGAACTCCCCTATTTTATTGAAGGGAAGGAACAAGTGGTGTTGAATGTGAAAAACACCAAAATTGCCCCGGCCATCTGCTATGAATCCTTGCTAGAGGAACATGCTGAAAATGCCAAAAAACTTGGGGCAGAAATCTACATGGCCAGCGTGGCCAAATCCCAAAATGGAATTAAAAAGGCCTATGCACACTATCCAAAAATCGCAAAGCAATTCTCAATACCCGTCTTGCTGGCCAATTGTATCGGATATTGTGACAATTATTTAAGTGCCGGACAAAGTGCGGTCTGGAATAAAGAAGGAGAAATTCTAGGGAGGCTGGAAAAGGATAGGGAAGGACTATTGATTTTTGACCCGGAAACTGAGGAGGTTATAAAAAAAGAAAATTAAGACAATCCTCCCAAAAAATGCTCAGCCTTCTCCAATAACTTTTCTCGCTTGGTTTTGTCCATCTTGTCAAATGTTCCCAGAAGCATCTTCAACCTGGGATTTTGCTGAAGAAAGTCCCGGTACACATGCATAAAACGCCAAAATAAGGCATCCCAGATTTCCTCCCAGTCCCCCTTGGGGAAATCACTCATTTTCTTCAGGTAATTGCTGCCACTGATATAGGGCTTGGTGGCCATCAGTCCACCATCGGCAAATTGGCTCATGCCATATACATTCGGCACCATCACCCAGTCATAGGCATCAATATACATTTCCATAAACCAGCGATAAACCTCATCGGGATCAAATTCACAAAGTAGCATAAAATTGCCCAACACCATCAGTCTTTCTATATGGTGATTATAGGCAGTATTGAGGGTTTTCCTGATGGTCGCGTCAAGGGGAGCAATCCCCGTCTTTCCTTCCCAAAAAGCTGTTGGAATCTTACGGTCAAATCCCCAAAAGTTCTTAGTCCGCTCATCTGTTCCCTTCCATTCATAAACCCCGCGGATAAACTCCCTCCAGCCCATCACCTGCCGCACAAAACCCTCCAGAGAATTCAAGGGAACTTCATTCTCTTTGGCATAGACAAGGGCCAAATCAAGCACTTTTTGAGGTGAAAGCAAACCCACATTGAGCATGGGCGTCAGCACACTATGGTGCAAAATACTTTCCTCCCTTACCATGGCATCCTCATAAGGACCAAATTCATGGAAACGTTGTTCCAGAAACTGCTTCAGCCAAGATGCGGCCTCTGAGAAAGTAACTGGATAAAAAAATCCATGATCAATATTCCCATAATTATCAGCATAGTGCTTTTTCACATAGCCCTTGGCCTCCTTGATATAAGCATTTTCTTTGGGCCAGTGGACTTGGGGAGGACTTTTCTTATTGGGATATTTTTTTCGGTTTTCCGAATCAAAACTCCATTTCCCGCCAATGGGGCGCTCGCCATCCATCAATACCTCACGCTTCTTTCTTTGCTGGGCATAAAAATCTGCCTGAAAGTATTTTTTCCTTTTCCCGAAATATTCCTCTAGCTCAGCTTTGGTATTGAGAAACAACTGGCTTTCATGCATCTCCAGCTCTATGCCCACCTCTTGACAAGCTTTCCTTATCCGCTTTTCTAGCCAATTGTCTGTTGGATCAATAACAATAATTTTTTTGAACCCTTCCTTGCCCAGTTTAGGAATCAATTCCCGTATATCTGAGTCCTTATCAGTACTTGGTATATACTTTAGCTTAATTTCTTTTTTCTTAAGGTAATTCTCATAGGCTTTCATGCTCGCTCTATGGAATAATAGCTTTTGCTGATGGAATTTATACTGGCGAAAAAACAAAAATTCCTCCACCAAGTACACTGGATAACCATTGTCCACCAAAGGACTTTTTTCATGCAGCTGATGGGGAAAAATAATATTGACAGTTTTCATTTGCTGATGCTATTTCTCGTATGGGTGTTAATGATCCTTTCCCTCTCTACTTGGACCTGCTCGTTTTTTCTGTGGCCCCAAATGGCTTTACGGGCTTTTTTGGCACTCTCATGAATATCTACAACGGGTACTGAATAGGCTTCTTCTACAATAAACCCCGTCATTTGTTGCTCCAACTGAGGCATTTTCCAGGGTTCATGGATATAGGCACTAGAAACCTTTTCCAACTCAGGCACCCAACGTTTGATAAAATTCCCTTCCGGATCATGATCCTGGGATTGCTTGACAGGATTATAGATACGCAAAGTATTGACCCCGGTAGTGCCTGCTTGCATCTGAAACTGGGTATAATGAATTCCTGGCTCATAATCCAAAAACAACCGGGCAAGGTGATAATGCCCCTTGCGCCAATCCTGAAACAGATGGTGACAAAAAAAGGAAACCAACATGGCCCTCATCCTAAAGTTAATCCATCCGGTTTCCCTCAAACAACGCATGCAAGCATCCACCAAAGGATAACCCGTATAACCATTTTCCCAAGCCTCAATCCAACTGGATTTTTCAGGATGATGAAGGAGTTCATATCCTCTATTGATGCAGGTATGCTCATAGTTGCACTCCACCTCAAACTTCTGAATAAAGTGGCAATGCCATTTCAAGCGGGTTAGAAAAGCATTGAAAGCAGCTTTCTGTTTTGGATAGTTTTCATGTTGTCTGACATATTGATAGGCCTGACGGATAGACAAGTTCCCCCATGCCAAATAAGGAGAAATCCGGCCGCAAGACTGTCTGCTTTCCATTGGTTTGGAAATATGTTTGCGGTAGTTCATCCCTCTTTTATTCACGAAGGATTCCAGATAGTGCCAAGCATTTTTCTCTCCTGCCGGCTGAAATGCTTTGGGATACTCCTTTATTTTTTTCCCTAAATCTGTTGGCAATACTCTTTCAAAGGGGATAGATAGCGATGTGCCTTTCTTGTAACGATTTTGGATAATAGAAGAATGGGCCATTTGATACCATTGCCTATCCCAACCTTCCCTGTTACGAATCCCTCTAATTACCCCATCTTTTTGGCATTCCTCCCAATTAACTTGGTTGGCTATCAACAGTTTTGAAACTGCTTTATCCCGATCCCAAGTCAATTGTGTACCACTTTCCTGATAGGCCCAGACATTGTTGATATTAAAATACTCCATCAACAAAGAAAAAACCTCTACAGCCTCTGCATAAAAGGTGTCTACTTGTTTTTGAAAGGGGGCCAATTCTTTATTCATGGCCTCTATGGAATGATAGACAAACTGCAAATGTCTGAGCGATGTATCTGGATATTTAATGAGACTTGGCTCAAAACAATAAATAATCAAGTAGGGTAATTCTGCCTCTTCAGCCATTTTCAATGGCCAATGATCTTGTAATCTCAAATCACGCTTGAGCCAAACAATATTAATGTCCTTTTTAGCCATCTCGCCAGTGTTTTTGGCACTTTTTCCAAAATGCAAAAAAAGAAGGATAATAGCCCTTCACCGAAAACATCCAGTCCCTGATATCTTCTGTGCCAGTATAATGTCTATTTAAGGGATGCTCTTTATAGAAAATTTTCTCTAGGCTATATTTTGTCTCCAACTCTAAAAACTCCCCGACCATCACTTGCAAACCCTCTATATTTTCTGCCAACTTCAATATAAAGTCAATGGTTTTTGGGGCCACTGGATATTGGTCAAAATGGCTCGGTTCCAATAATAATATCCTGTTAGCGTCCATTTCTTTCCTCCAAAGTGGATCAAGGTTATAAAAATTATAAATTAAAGTCGGCTTTTTGGGATCTAGATCTAAGTCCTTTGCATCTGGAAGGCTTACTGTCAAATCAGGTAAAGCGGTAGGTATTAACCTCTCAGGAATGTCCATTTCAGCCAATTCCTCATAACTGCGATCTAAGAAAGTTCCTCGCTGAGTAGAATGGCAATATCTATTGATATTTTCTTGGTTGGCCAGGTATTTTTTGTGGCTATTGCTTCCCACCACCCACTGCCAACTCAGCGCGTTGCTGGCCCAATCACCATCTAATAAATGGTAATACATCCACTTTGCCGGAATTTTCCAATGACTTTGCCCCATATTGCAAGCCATAGCCGCCAAGTACATGCGAACATGGTTATGCAAATATCCAGTTGCATAAAATTCTTCGACCTGTCTATCAACAACCTCTATCCCTGTATTGCCCTCAATAATGGCCTTGGGCATTTTATGGTTTTGAACAGGGGATTGGACTTGCTTCAAATCTTTATTAATCGCATCTCCCTTGGTAATCCAAATCTGTTGCCAATAATCCCTCCAGGCCAACTCTTGAAGAAATTTGGTGATTTGACTCGGCTCGTATCCTTTTCCCAAAACATGCTCCATCACTTGCTTGGTGGAGATCACACCTCTAGATAAATAGGGTGAAAGATGGGTCACAGCTCCATCAAGGAAATTACGTGATCGACCATAAGCTATAGGGTCCACCTGATCTAAACGATGGATGATCTGATTATATTCAGTTGGAAATAGCATTTCAATTTTCTAGAATGGCCGCAGGCTCATATTTTCCAAACTTCTCTTCTACCGCTATAAAGCGATAATCAAAAATTTGTTTCAGCTGTCTTTTGATTAAAAGTGCATTGGCCAGGGCTCCCAATGGGCCCATGGGAGGTTGGTAGGTTACAATATCCGACATTAAAACCCCTCCTTCTTTGAGAGGAGTCAATCGATGCTGATGATGCCACATGGCATATGGGCCTATCCGCTGTTCGTCCACAAAGAATTCTTTTTCCTGTACCTGCGTAATTTCAGTCACCCAGGTCATTTTGATACCCAATAGTGGACTTACCTTATAGGAAATGATCATTCCTGGATACATCTTCTCAGGCAAGTTTTTTGAGGTAATATCAAAGCCCATATGGTCTGGGGTAATCACTTTTAAATTAGCTGGAGAAGAAATAAAATCCCAGATTTCCTCCAAGCTAGCAGGAATTTTCTGTTCGGTATATAGCTGATAATGTGCCATGAATATCTTTTGAATATTTTCCATTTCTCTAATCCTTGGATCAGATCTACAGGAATTAAACCTTACTGTTCTAGAATTGTTTAGTAATATTTTGAAACAATCTTCCTAAAATGATATTACCACATATCAAACCTGTAATTTTCTATCAGATCAAACCTGCTTTTGGTGACAAAAAGACAAAACTGAGACCCAAAGATTTCTTATTCTTTAACACTCCCCTCAACTACGCTCGAGGTGACTATTGAATGGCATTCATCCTCATAGATAAGACTTAGTTTATTCGGGTATCGGAACATTATACAGAAACATAACTAACTATTTAACCACCAAATACTGATATTCAAAACACTGGCAAAACTGACCCAAAGCAAGTAGGGAATCTGTATATAGGCTGCCCAATGATTAATTTTATGGAAACTAAGGATCATCCAAAGTATCATTCCCCATAAAATCAAAATTTCAATAGCCGCAAAACCTGGTAAATGGAAATAAAAGAAAATAAAACTCCAGCAGAAGTTCAATACCAACTGAACAAAAAATATCTTAAGGGATTTGGTCCGCTGTGCGGTTTTTGGAGACTGCCAAATCAGATAAAGGCTCACCCCCATCAAGGCATAAAGGGCAGTCCAAACAGGGCCAAACACACTATTAGGAGGATTGAAGCTTGGTTTTTCCAAACCTGCATACCAGGTTTGAATATTACCGATATTGGCCAAACCAGAAATGCTGCCCAAGAGCACAATTCCGAGCACACAAATTAACAGCTTCAGCCAGTTGATTTTGTTTTTTTGAAAATCTAAAATGGTATCCATAAAAAATAATTTTAGTTTCTAATTGAGGACATACCGCCATCCACGGGCATAATTTGTCCACTGATCCAAGAACTCTTGTCCGAGAGTAAAAACGCCGCCATCGCTGCAATATCTTCCGCCTTGCCAATTCTTCGCAAGGGATGCCTCTTGGCATTGGCTTCCCTCTTTTCTTTTGAGGAAAGCAAAGCACTTGCCATGGCTGTATCTGTTAAAGAAGGAGCGATACAGTTGGCCCTGATACTAGGTGCCAACTCAGCAGCCAAGGCTCTGGTTAGGCCTTCAATAGCTCCCTTTGAAATGGCCACCTGACTATGAAAAGGCAGGCCTAGCTGCACAGCCACGGTTGAGAATAGTACAATAGATGCCTGTTCTGCTTTTTTTAATTTGGGCAATACTCGTTGAATGATCTTGACTGCTCCACTGACATTAAGCTGAATATCCTCCATTAAGCCTTCCTCCTTGATACGCCCAAAGGGTTTGAGCTGAATACTTCCAGGACAATAGACCAAGCCATGCAGTTCATCAGGCATTTCTTTACCCTTCCAATCATCCTCCATCACATCAAAGGAAAAATAATGTACTCCTTTGATAGCTTCTGGTTGATGCTGATTGTAGCTAGCCCAAACTTGATTTCCCTCCTTGGCCAATTGCCTTGCCAGCTCCTTTCCAATACCAGAAGAAGCCCCGATTATTAAATAATTTGCCATACCCTTAAAACCTGCCCTGCTTAAAATTGTTTGGAACTCCTGTAGATGGAATTTAAGACAGCACTCAATCCAGTATTATAAAGCGCAGCGTATATGCTTCCAAACAACAAATAATATACTCATGAAAACGACAAAAATTTTACAAGTGGCTTTGCTAGCATTTTTTGTACTAGGTGCATTCCAAGCATTTGCCCAATCAAAAAAAACCGTAGAGGTAGGTGGAGCACCCATGTACCCCACTAAAAACATTGTAGAAAATGCGGTCAATTCAGATGATCATACCACTTTAGTGGCAGCTGTTAAAGCAGCAGGCTTGGTAGAAACCCTACAAGGTGATGGACCATTCACTGTTTTTGCACCTATCAATAAGGCCTTTGATGCCCTTCCTGAAGGCACTGTGGAAAGCCTATTAAAGCCAGAAAACAAAAAAGCCTTGACCAATGTCCTTACTTATCATGTGGTAGCAGGAAAAATGAGTGCTAAAGACATCATGAAAGCCATAAAAAAAGGTGATGGAAAAGCCATAATGACTACTGTGGAAGGCGAAGAGCTTACCGCTTGGATGAAAGGGAAAAAATTATATATCTCTGATGTCAGTGGCAATAAGGCAGCCGTAACCATTCCAAATGTATTTCAATCCAATGGTGTAATCCATGTAGTAGATACGGTTTTATTGCCAAGCATGTAACAGTTATTCGATCCTTCAAACTTAGTAACTGTAAAAATATCCGGAGATTTACTTTTCTCCGGATATTTTTGATTTGGCATAATCTATAAAATTCCACACCACCCAACTATGCTCATAAAAACTCGGTCGGTATGACAGAAAAATGTAAGATGCAGTGTCCGACATTTATTAAGCATAACGACAAGTCTCTTGACTTACCAAGTCCTGGCCCCTCCTGGAGATGGGCCAAACCGTCTAAACCTCCCCCCTCTTTCATCTTCATCAGATTTTTTAAACTTACCTATGATATAGGTAAAGGTCACTAAACCATAACTGGTCAATACATTCGAATAAACATCAGAAACTGTCACATCAGAAACTGACCTGTTTACACTTTGATTTTGACCCAAAATATCAAAAATGGACAATTTTAATTCTCCCTTATTATCTTTTAAGAACCGATATCCCCCTTCAATATTCCATAACCAGACACTCTGGTCAAAACCTTCTGACAATCCAGCATAAAGGGTATTGGCCAAGGTGGTATTGAAGAACAATTTTCCATCATTTGGTGAGTAATACAATTGTAAGTTTGAGTTTTGCTGGTAGTAATTATTGTCCAAATTACTTTGCAAACTGCTCTTTACTATACTGTAAGTCGCAGCAGTAGAAACAGTAAAATCAATATCTTTTGAAATATTACTGGTTAAGGACAAGCGCTGAGTCAAGCCAATATTGTTATTATAATTCAGTTCATTATTGATCATACCGGGAGTTCTGTTATAACTCACACTGGAATTGAGATTTAAATTCGACTTCAATTTCTCCATAGGCGTTCCGTAATTAAAAAACAGCCTAGCATTCCAGTTTCCATTCAAATTAATAGGCTGGGTGATCTGACCTCCTTTTCTTAAAAGCACTTCCCCATTGATCAAGGTGTCTTTTTCTGCCACATAGGTATGGGTTCCTAAATAGTTATTGGTAAATGATCCTGTGGCAAACAAAAACATGGTTTTGGACTTTTCCATATCAAATTTCCCATAGTTCATAAAAAAATTATGATTATAGCTCTGTCCCAAATTTGGGTTTCCCACACTCAGCTGTAAAGGATTATTATTATTGATCACATTTTGCAGTTGGTTGACGCTAGGCTCATTGGTGCTGGTTCTATAGCGGAACCGCATATTCTTTCCACTATCCCTGTCCCTAAATGAGATACTGGCATTGGGCAGGAAATTATTAAAACTTCTTTTGAAAGTCCCTTCCTCAGGAAAAACTGCTTGATTGTTCAGCTGGGCATTTTGGTAATCCACATTAAAATTAATATTGAGGCCATTATCACCGAAGCGATAACCCACACCTGCTTTTTGAGTGGTGAATTTATTGTCAAACTCATTACTCAGAGCTGTATCCAAAACCATCAGATTTTGCTCTTCCATTAAAACAAAGGTTTTCTGGTCAGCGGCACTTTTATTATTTCCGATCTGATAATTAAGGGACATAATGGATTTTTCACTTATAGGCTCGGTATAGGTAATATTCGCCCGATAGTTAAACCCATCTGACAGTGCATTACTTTCTTGGAAAACGGTATCCACAGCACTTCGGACAAAATCACGGTTGGCCATCAACAAATCTGAAAACTGGTCCCTTTTATTCAGCCCAGTATAAAAATTGGTACTAATGGTCCTCCCTCGCTTATCAAACTTATAGCGATAGGTAAGGTTATTGGAGATATTATAACCATCGGTCAGCCTATTATTAATGGTCTTTGCTGCACTCAAAGAATCTAAGCCCTGATCCAAATTCAGGCCATATTCATCACTGAACATTTTGTTATTCTGCCATCTCATACTTGGACTGATAATTAATGAATTTTTTTCATCTATATCATATTCGATTTTAGCATTGACCCTATGATTTTCATTCTTGGTATTACGTAGCAGATCTTCTTGGTAATACTGTCTCCTATCCTCAGAAATTACCGTTTCAGTATTCGTATTTTGAATAAGGTTACTATTTGAATGATTGAAAAAATAGCTTCCTGTAAAATTGATTTTATCACCCCACTTATCACTGTAGTTTAAACCTAAAGAATTTGTATTGGCAATTCCATTATTATTTCCAGTGAGGAAGTTATCATTTCCTCCACCACCTCCACGTCTTCTAGAACGGCCACCACCCACTCCTCCAGATACCCCAAGCAAATCCTGGGAGGAGAAGTTCTGTTGGTTGATATTATTGGATAAACCGATGATGGAAATTCTTTTATCCCCCTTAAAAAGATTGATATTACCACCTGCAGTATATCGTTCATCTGTTCCATATCCACCATACAGCCTTCCAAAATAACCATTGCGCATATCTCCCTTGGTGATGATATTAATGGTCTTGGCATAATTGCCATCATCCAAGCCAGTAAGTCTAGATTGATCTGATTTTTGATCCAAAATCTCCACTTGGTCAATCATATTTGAAGGAAGATTTTTCAAGGCAATATTGGGATCATTTCCAAAAAACTCCCTACCATCTACCAAGACCTTTTGCACATCCTCACCCTGGGCCTGAATCTTACCGTTTTCTATTACCACACCAGGAATTTTCTTAATCAGGTCTTCAGCATAACCATTTTCTTTGGTCTTAAAAGCCGCCGCATTGAATACAGCTGTATCTCCTTTCATTTCCCCCACTGGCACTTGGCCTTCTACCAAAACCTCCCCCAGTTCATTGCTATCCTCCATCAAACCTAGCGCTCCCAAATCCACAGGACCACGCTGTTCTACCACTTTTCTCAATTTGGTATAACCTATATATGAAATTTCTACAATTAGACGAGGAACCTTGGGCCTGGAAATGGAAAAACCTCCCTGCTCATCCGTAACAGCTGCAGCCATTAGGCTATCGGCCTCTGTTTTCACCATAATATTGGCACCGATCAAAGGCTCCTTAGATTCTGCATCCAAGACAGTCCCTGTTATACTAAATGAGCCTATACCGCGTGTCCCTCTCATTCTTCCTCCATTCTGCTGAGCCGAAGACTGAAAAGAAGTTAAAATAAACGCTAATCCAAAAATTAAGATTGTAATTGTCTGTTTCATAAATTGTGAATTTGATGCTTATTAGACATCAGCATGCTACAGACGTTTAATGCTAGGCATGAAATTTATACCTAGTTACCAGTTTTTATTGAAGGATGGTAAAAAATAGATTTAAAGGAGAGCTATACTTATTTGAAAAATAAAAAGGCGCCATCAGATTTTGAAGGCACCTTGAGTTTATTTTTGAGACAATTGGATAATTAGCCTACCTGGCCGATGATATCCTGATAATTGATCCCCATATGACTATTATCGTAATACGCCATTCCATCCTTTACTAGGATGACTTGTGGAGACTCATGCTCTACAGCAAACTCTTCTGCTATGGCATTTGATATTTCTCTATAGCTCAATAGATCTAAAATATAAGGGCTTACCTTTTCAAAATCCTTGTCCTGCCAATTTCGCTGTAAACGGTTCCAAGCCATGCCACTGATGGAGCAGCTGGTAGAATGTTTAAAGATCAAAACCGGTTGTTTTTTGCTTTCTTCTTTCAGCTGTTGGATTTGCTCCAAATTATCAATTGATTTCCAAGCCATATTATTCAATTTTTCTTTTCTTCTAGCCCTAACAAGCTTGAGGGGTATTTTGGTTCGAAGATAATGGAAATCAACAAAATAAACCTAGAAGTAACTTCTTAACTTTTTGGGGGATCATTTTTTTTATCACTCTACAAGTTATAGCTCCCCATCAAGCAAACACCTTTAAATCACCCCATTATAGCATTTAAGAAAATTTAAGGCATAATAATGGCAAAGACTTCACCACTTGCTCCCCAAAGTCCAAATGATTTATTATTCTTGTAGGCCTGAAATGTCCATTATGAAAAGTAATCTATTTGTTTTCAGCTTGATATTGCTGATCATTTCCTGTAAGGGAATCAATCCAGAAAAGCCACAATATGAAGGAGCTCCTGTTGTTCTTCCAGAAGCCATTTCTAAAGTCAATGTACCTCTAGAAATCCCACTTGCCTACATAGAAAAAAACCTCAATAAGGAATTAAGTCAATTGCTCTATAGCGAACAAGGACTGGACATGGGCAATGGCTTTATAGCCGACTTGAACGTAAACAGAACCGGAGATATTGCACTCAGCGCTTCTGGACCAAAGCAATTGGAAATAGAAATGCCACTTAAGTTAAAAGGCAAAATCAATATAGAAAAGAAGCTTTTCGGACAGACCATTTCCACTGCAATCCCCTTTGATGAAGGCTTGAAACCTAGGGTTAGCTTTATCCCGGAAATTGGCAGAAATTGGGATATCGGTATTTCCAATATAAATATTAAGAGCTGGGGAAGGTCACTCAAATACAATTTGCTAGGTTATGAAATTGACCTGGAACCCCTATTGGAAAAGCATGTTGAAAAGATGCTGGACGACCAACTTACGGGAGATAATCTTACCAGAATTAGTTTTAGGGACATGATTCAGGAAACCTGGGAAGCCTATGGCAGACCGGTAAAAATTGAACATGAGGGATTTGATGCCTATGTATATACTGTTCCTCATAAAATAAAAGTCAAAGAACAATTCACTACAGATCAAAAGCTTGAGCTAACCATAGGAATAGAAGGAGAGGTATTTACCCAAATAGGCTCAGAACCCCTCGTTGAGCTGAGTCCTTTGCCACGACTTTACTTCAATGATGATAGTGAGAATTACCTTGACATTACCTTGCCACTATCTATACCCTATCAGGATATGGACAAATACCTTAATGATATGTTGGCGGACCAATCCTTCAAGATGGATGCAAGCACCCACCTCATCCCAAAAGCATTTAAAACCCAAAACTTTGGCAATAAGGCTTTGGTGAAGGTGGACTTTGTGGTCAATAGAACGGGCAAGAAAAATATCTCAGGCAATATCTATTTAGTCGGAAAACCAACTTACGACCCATTGCGAGAAGCTATTGTTTTCGAGGACATCGACTTTGACATCAACACAAAAAATATTTTGGCCAATAGTGCCAGCTGGATGAAGCAAGGGCAATTACTGGAAGAAATCCAAAAATATGCCAGCTACCCAATTGGGAATTATATCAAAGAAGCCCGAATGGAATTGCAGCAGCAGGGCTATATAGACACCAAATTTGCTTCTTTCAGGGTGATCCGACCTGCCTTTGATGTGGAAGGAATTTATACCACCAAGGAAGACATCAGACTATACCTTAAATCAACAGGACAGATGGAAGTAAAGCTCAAGGATTAAAAGTGGAATTTTCTTTCCTCTTTTCGCTAATATTGCTACTAAATACTAGCATCTTAGTACTCTCTTTAATAACGCATCAAATCCCCATAGGTCTTAATCCCTTTTTTGTCAGCCTCTTTCAGCAGCTTCAGCAATAACTGGGCGGTCAAAAACGCATCACCAGCAGCAGTATGCCGATCGTGGATGGGAATTTTATACCTTTCGCACAAAGCATCCAAGCTATAGTCCTTCAAGTTGATACGATTGGGATCATAGGGCATGCCATGCTCTATTCGTATTGCTAGGTCTCCCGTATCCACTACAGGATTTAAGATTTTTCTAAGTCCATATGGTTTTACTAATTTTTCCAACATGGCTTGGTCAAAGCCAGCATGATGGGCCACCATAATATGTGTACTCAAATAAGGCAGCAGTAGCTTCACAAAATCATCAATGGGCATGGCATCATTGGACTGAATGATTTCATGAATTTTTATGCTGGACACATTTTGCTTGGTAGAAAACAATAGGCTTTCCATACTTGTATCTACCTTGATTCGCTCATTAATAATTTTTATTCCACCAAAGGCCAAAACATGATCATTTTTCACATCCAAGCCTGTAGTTTCCGTATCCAAAACCACAAAGGAAAGGTCTTTAATCGGTGTTTTCTTGGACAGCTCAGTATCAAACAATGCCTCATATTGATTCACTTCAGGAATTTTTTCCTGTTTTTTTCGAAAAATATCCAGCCAACTCATTTACCTATCTATAAAATCAGTTTGAAACCTTAATGCCAACATTTCCTGAATTTGACGAATAGGGGAAAAGGCATTTTTTAACATTTGGCGCTGAAGCTTCCCTAAAGAGCTAGGACTGATATATCTTCCTGAGGAATTAGAGCCTATGCCTTCCAAGCCTCTTAAGCGCAAAAATATTTCGTAAGCCTTTCCTGCTTCCCTAAAAACCTCAGCATTTTGAGGTTCCAATTCTGCCAATAGTTCGAATCTTTTAAAAGTATTATTTACGCCCTTTTGCCTGTGGCTCAAAATCAGTAACCTTGCTGCATCGGCCAAAGGCAGCATGGCCCTCAATTTAATATCAAACTGGTCCTTATGCTCCCCAGATTTTTCTACAATAAAATTCCTGAAAAAACCCAAAGGAGGAGGATTCAACAAGGCATTATTGGCTAAAAAGCTCATAAACACTTCTCTTTTATCTATTGCCTTGAAAATATGTTCAGTCATTGCCTCAGCAAGTTTCTTATTTCCATATACCGGCCTAAAATCAAAAAAGATAGTCGCTTTGATCAAGGATTCCTCATCCGGTAAATTTACCCATTCACTGAAATATGCCTCCCAAGTTGAAAGAGAATTACACCATTTTGGATTATTAGCCATGACCTTACTTGGGCAAGGGTGAAAGCCACAGGCCAGTAAAACATCAATAATCTCCTGAGAAAGTTGTAGAAAATAGGCCTTGGTTTCCTCTTTTTCGTCATCCTCCACATCTTCATAGACCAAAGCATTGTCCAGGTCTGTCCTGAGCAACTGCTCCTGCCTGCCTTCACTTCCCAAAGACAGAAAGCAAAAAGGAACCTTGGAAGCTTTAGGATATTTGGAGTCTAATTTTTTCTTGGCCAATAAAATCGCCCTTCTAATGATCACATCATTTACTTCAGAAATAATATTTGCGATAAAATCGATGGCTACTTCATTTTCCAAATAATAGGCAAGTAGGTTTTCTGCTCGGTCCCTAATTACTTTCATCTCATCTACCTCCCAAGTATTCATCAAAGCATGTATTAAGACCGCAGGGCTGTTACCTTGAGATAAGAATACATCATGATCAGAAAGAATCCCTGTTATCTTGCTTTGATCTGTACCATCTTCCGTTAAAATTAAATGGTGGAGATGATGCTTGATCATCATCAAATAAAGGCTGGGGAAATTACTTTTATGATGCATGGTCATCACCGGAGAGGTCATTATTTCCTCCACCTTGGCATCCACGGACAAGCCCGTGGCCACCACTCTATTTCTAAGATCCTTATCTGTAATAATACCAATCGGGTGATCCTGATGATCCAGCACCACAATAGACCCCACATCCATATCATGCATCATCTGTGCCGCCTCACTGATCTTGGCACCTTTTTGACAGCTTAGTACCTCCGTAGGGAAATTGACCTTCCCATTTTCCAAAAACAAAGAGAGACCATGGTCTGAGGAAGCATCCTTGAATAATTTTCTTGCCTTCTGAGATTGGGAAAGATCTGTCCTTACAACTACTTGGCCAGCGGCAAATCCCGCTGCAAAATATAAACTGACCTCACTATTTCCCTTTAAAATCTTATTAAAAACATCTACCGGAACGGCATACAAAAGGCTATCCTCAGCCGCATAGGCATTTAAAACATAAGGTCTGTTTCCTAACAGGGCCATTACTCCAAATACGTCTCCTTCATCACAATAATCCTTCACTACCATCTTCCCCGAATCTTCTTCTGTCAGGTAAACGGACCCCTCTTTCAGAACAAAAAAATGAGGATTGGCCAGGTTCCCTTTCCGAAAAATATATTCTTCCCTGCTGAAATACATCAACTCCACTTCTTTGGCTACGCTTTCCAAAAGCTCATCTGAAAGAAAACTGAAGGGAGGATATTGAAATAAAAACTCCTTTACCCTATTGACAATGACGTTTGACATGGTTATTGATTTTGGGCTATTTGCATATATATAGGTAGATTACCCATGCATGGCTCCTATTAGCAGGCAATCTACTTAAAAACCGCTGAAAGGTAAAAGTATGAAGAAAGAAAGGTTATGGAAAGCAGAACGTAAATTGACTACAGTTCATTAAATTCGAAATATGCATTAGCAGATCTATCACAGAATGAAAATGCTTTTAATAAGTCGCTAGGCTCAAAGCTTGATCGGAAAAAGTTATTGTGGTTCCTGCTAAATAGTTAGGGCAAAAAACAAAAAGCCGTTTCTTAATGAAGAAACGGCTCCAAATTCTTATCATTCGATATTTACTCTACCCTACCTTTAATGATTTCATCTACTACAGCTGGATCCAATAGAGTAGAGGTGTCACCCATATTATCCATGGCTCCCTCTGCTACCTTTCTTAAGATTCTTCTCATGATTTTACCAGAACGGGTTTTAGGCAATCCCGGTACAATCTGGATTTTGTCTGGCTTGGCAATAGGCCCAATGATTTTACTAATGGTGTCCTTGATCTCTCCTTTAAGGTTTTCCTCTGTCCTATTTTTCATATCACAGATTACATAGGCATAGATTCCTTGTCCTTTGACCTCATGAGGATACCCCACTACTGCAGATTCGATCACTTTAGGATGCTCGTTGATGGCATTCTCCACCTCAGCAGTACCCATCCTATGACCGGAAACATTGATAACATCATCTACCCTACCAAGTATTCTGTAATACCCATCATGATCCCTTTTGACTCCATCACCTGTAAAATACATACCTTTATAGGTAGAAAAATAAGTCTGCTTACAACGCTCATGATCTCCATAGGTCGTCCTAATCATACCAGGCCAAGGGAATTTCACGCAAAGATTGCCCTCTACTGAATTTCCTTTCAGCTCTTTTCCTTCGGGATCAACAATGGCCAATTGAACACCTGGCAGTGGTAGGGTAGCATAAGCCGGCTTGGTCGGGGTAACTCCCGCTAATGGAGACACCATAATTCCACCTGTTTCGGTTTGCCACCAAGTATCTACTATTGGACACCTGTTTTTACCAATATGGGTATGATACCAGTGCCAAGCTTCTTCATTGATAGGCTCTCCTACGGAACCTAACACTTTGAGGCTATCCAATTTATATGGCTCAATAGGCTTAGTACCATGTGCTTCCAATGCCCTGATAGCAGTAGGAGCAGTATAAAACTGATTGACCTTGTATTTATCTACCACAGCCCAAAATCTTCCAGCATCAGGGTAGGTCGGAACTCCCTCAAACATAATAGAGGTTGCCCCAGCCAATAATGGACCATAAACTATATAAGAGTGACCGGTTATCCAACCAATATCTGCTGTACACCAGTAGACATCACCTGGTGAATATTGGAATACATTTTCAAATGAGTATTTGGAGTAAACCATATAACCGGCAGTAGTGTGCACCACTCCTTTTGGCTTACCAGTAGATCCTGAAGTATAAAGGATAAATAGCATATCCTCGCTGTCCATTACTTCTGCCTCATTGGTGTCAGGCTGACCTGCAATGGCATCATTCCACCAAATATCTCTTCCCTCTACCATATTCACCTCTTGCTTGGTCCTTCTATAAACCACAACAGTCTCTACTGTGCTCGTCCTCTCCAAAGCCTCATCGACCACGGCCTTCACAGCTATCTTTTTTGCACCTCGGAAGTTTCCATCTGAGGTCAATACTGCCTTAGCTTCGCAGTCATTGATTCTATCCGCGAGGGCATTACTGGAAAAACCAGCAAAGACTACAGAATGAACCGCTCCAATTCTGGCACAAGCCAACATAGCAATCGCCGCCTCTGGCACCATGGGCATATAAATGATAACCTTATCTCCTTTACCAATTCCTTTTGCTTTTAAGGCATTGGAAAATCGGCAAACAGCATGATATAGTTCTCTGTAGGTTAAAGTCCTGCCTTCTTCATTGGGATCATTAGGTTCCCAAATAATGGCAGGGCGATCACCCATAATAAATAGGTGTCTTTCTAGTATATTTTCGGTGATGTTGAGTTTACCATTTACAAACCATTTCACATCTGGGCCTTCAAAATTCCAATCTAACACTTTATCCCATCGCTTTTTCCAGTGAAAGGAATCTGCTATCCTCGCCCAAAACTGTTCCGGTTCTGTAACACTTTTTTGATATTCATGAAAATAACCACTAAGGGTGTGGATTCTATCACTCATGTTATAAATTAAATTTTAGGTTGTATTATTAATTCGTTTTATCCTTTTTGGATCCTCAAGCTATTTCTAATATTTCGAAAAACAAATAATACGTTAAAGAAATATTTTGAAAAAGACCACTTATCCCCATAATAAATCTCCACATATAAAATCATTCCGATTATTTAATAAAATATAACGATTGGAAGCCCAAATAGATATCAAATTAATAATATTTAACAAAAATCTAATGGGACTGGGCCTCTCCAGCTCCCCGGGGAATTCGAATGTCTTCCACCATCTCTTGGACAGCTACTGGAGGGGCAGGCGTCACCATGGATACCACAAAACCCACTATAAAATTCAATAACATCCCTACTGAGCCAATTCCCTCGGGAGAAATTCCAAACAGCCAATTTTCAGCAGTTAAATGCGCTGCTGGAACACCGAATAAATCTGTACCAAACTTAAAATATATGATATAGGACAGTGTAAAGACCAAACCTGTTAACATTCCTGCTATGGCTCCTTCCTTGTTCATCCTTTTGGAGAAAATTCCCATAATTATCACAGGAAAAAAAGATGCTGCTGCCAAGCCAAAGGCAAAAGCCACCACTTGGGCAACAAAACCAGGAGGGTTAACACCAAAATACCCCGCCACTACCACGGCTACCGCAGCAGCAGCCCTAGCGATCATCAATTCTTTTTTATCAGAAATTCCCGGATTGAAATTTTTCACCAGATCCCTCGACACAGAGGTCGAGATTACCAAAAGCAAACCTGCTGCAGTGGATAGTGCTGCCGCCATTCCTCCTGCAGCGACCAATCCCACCACCCAATTGGGCAATTCTGCTATCTCCGGATTCGCCAATACCATGATATCTTTATCAATGGTCAATTCATTTTTCTCTGCCTCAGCAAGGTACTGTACCATACCATCACCATTCTTATCATCAATTTGTATCAATTGGGTCTGTTGCCAATTCTGTACCCACTCAGGTAAATCATTCACAGGTTTCTCAGCTACTGAATCAATAGCATTATATATCCCAAAAGCTGCCACAGCAGGAGCAGTAGTATACAAGATCGCAATAAAAACCAGCGCATACCCTGCCGATAATCTGGCATCCTTCACTCTAGGCACTGTAAAAAACCGGACAATCACATGTGGCAAACCAGCGGTTCCCACCATCAAAGCCAATGTAATGGCAAACATATCAATCATGGGTTTTTGCCCAGTAGTATATGCGTTAAAACCTAATTCGGTCAATACACCATCCAACTTATCCAATAGAAAAGTCCCATCTGACACAGTCCCTCCCAGTCCAAGCTGCGGAATAGGATTGCTGGTCAACTGCATGGAAACAAAAATAGCAGGCACCATAAAAGCAAAAATCAGCACACAATATTGGGCTACCTGAGTATAAGTAATCCCTTTCATACCTCCCAAGACCGCATAGAAAAACACGATACACATCCCGATAACCACGCCAGTATTAATATCTACTTCCAAGTACCTAGAAAATACGATTCCTACTCCTCGCATTTGACCAGCCACATAGGTAAACGAAATAAAAATAGCGCAAATAACGGCCACTACTCTTGCCTTATTGGAATAATAACGATCCCCAACAAAATCAGGCACTGTAAACTTTCCAAACTTACGCAGATAGGGAGCCAATAACAGGGCCAGCAGCACATAACCTCCTGTCCACCCCATCAAATAAACGGAGCCATCATAGCCTGCAAAGGAAATCACCCCTGCCATTGAAATAAATGAAGCAGCAGACATCCAGTCAGCCCCTGTTGCCATCCCATTTGCCAATGGAGACACTCCCCCTCCTGCAACATAAAATTCTTTGGTAGAACCAGCCCTGGTCCAAATCGCTATACCTATATAAAGGGCAAAAGAAAGCCCCACTAGAATATAAGTCCAAACTAAAATATCCATGATTTAATTATTTTACTGTGCTAGAAAAATTTATTCGTGTACATCAAATTCCCTGTCCAGCCTGTTCAAAAGCCAGACATAAACAAAAATCAACAACACAAAAACATAAATGGAGCCTTGCTGGGCAAACCAAAATCCCAGCTTAAAACCTCCTATATGCCACTGATTAAAAAAATCTACTAATAAAATACCGCATCCAAATGATACGCAAAACCAGACTACTAAAAGAGACAAAAGAATTTTCACATTCTTCCTCCAGTAAGCCTTCATTTTTTCTTGATGAGTCATGTTATAAAAAGGGTATTTGGGGTTAAATTAAAAGACTTCAAGTATAGAGCACACAGACAAACGATCCTTTCGAATATCAATAACACAACGCTATCTGCCCTACACCAAACCTTTAAATAACAACAAATACTCTGATTATCCAGACCATTACCAAACATTTTTCTTCACGAAAGTCCAAAAAGAGAAAATATGGTTAAAAAACTCCCTTACTGTAGCAGAAAAGATAAAGCTACCGTCTCAATAATATACAGCAAAACAATAACCTGAATTATGAAAACTTTTTGCCCATTACTTTTTTCAATAGTCTTAGGCCTTATTTCCTGCAAAAATGAAGATGATTTTCCTTCCTGCATCCAAGCGAATATTATAGGGCCTGAACAGTGTTCTGATTTTATTTTGGCAGAAATCATTAGCCCAGGTGGTATTGGAAAAAACATCACCTATTACGACGGAAACAGTTACAAAAATGTGATCAAATTAATCCCGAACACTGGTATTCAGCATATCACCAGCGGACATTATAATGTCAGGGATTTTGATCCGGAAATGGATTCAGGATTAAGCAAGCCAGTTATTTGTCAAGCCCTATATGCACCGTATAATCTCCCCGCCATGGTAGTCAAGGCTTTTTCAGACACAAATTGCCCCTAAGCAATCTTTAAATCAAATATTCGGTGGCTATGGCCAATAAAGCAGCAAGGATACTCAACAATAATCTATTCAAATGGAATTTGTGGTGTGGACTACTTTCAAAGAAAATAGTTGTAGAAATATGAAGGAAGCCACCTGCAACCAAACCAAATAAAATATCTATAGTTTCGGCCCCCATTATATTTTTCGCAAAAAGAAACTGGCTTGAAAGCATTCCCATTGGAGAAGCCAAAGCAAAAATCAATAACAGCAATAAAACCATATTCCTCTTCAGGTTATTCATCAATACCGCTACCAAAGCAAAAGCTGCAGGGGCCTTATGCATGATAATCCCCAATAATAAACTTTCTGTACCATGATGGTGACCTGAAAGAGAAGGCTGTTGACTCAACAAGGTCCCCTCTAAAAAAGCATGCAAGGACAAACCTATCATCACCATCCAAACCGTATTCTTGCCTGTACCGTGATGGTGGATATGACCATGTTCTATTCCTGAAGACAGGAATTCCAATACTTGTTGCAATAGAAAACCTATCAATACATATAAGCCCATATAATAAGCTGAGTCCCTATTGGCAAACAACTCTGGCAGTATATGTAAGACTGTAATAGAAAACAGATAAGATCCAGCAAAAACCAATATTAGCTTGAAACTCTTTTCCTTCCACTTTGGCACAGCATAAGCTAGCAAACCCGCAATTAGGGCAGAAAAAAAAAGTATTAAAAATTTTCCAATCATAGGTTATTAAATATGATTATCCCTCTTATTCATAATTTGAATCAGGAATAAAACCCCAGATAATTTAAAATCTTAATCAAAAGGACAACAGCCAAATAACAGCTTTAATTCTCTTGTCCCTTGATATAGGAAACGAAAGGCTTCAGCTTTTCACTGACAAAGGTTTTCATTTCCCCTTCTTCATCATAAATGAGAAAAACATCGACATCCGTCATCTTTTCCTGTAGTGCTATTGCCTTTTCAGTGCCCATCACCATCATGGCCGTAGCAACGGCATCTGCTGTCATACAGTCCTTTGCCAAAACTGTAGCTGACAATAATTGGTGATTTACTGGATAACCGGTTTTAGGATCAATAGTATGAGAGTACCTAACGCTATCCTTTATATAATAATTCCTATAATTTCCAGAAGTGGCCATACCACGATTATCCAATGCTATAATACTATAAATATCATTATTGCTAATATCTTCACTTGGCTGGTTTACTCCTACTTTCCATAATTCCCCGTTTTCATTGCTACCCTTAGCCACTAACTCTCCACCAATTTCCACCAACATATCCTTGACTCCCTTTTCCTTTAAAAAAGAAGCCACCACATCTACTCCATAGCCCTTGGCTATCGCACTGAAATCCAAATAAACTTCAGGCTGTGTTTTCCAAACCTTCTCTTCATCAAACAGGATCTTGTCATAGCCTACCGTCTGCAGCAATGCACCGATATTAACACTATCCTTTGGACTTGCTCCCTCTGGCCCGAAACCCCAAACATTGACCAATGGCCCAACAGTTGGATCAAAAGCGCCTGAAGTCTGTTGATTAATTTCCTTACTTCTTTCCAGTATGGAAGGGAAAAACTTCAAATCAAAAAACAAGGTATCGCCCTGATTAAAACGGCTAAGCTCAGATTCAGGAATATAAGTGGACAATGATTCATTAAAAACTCCCAAAAGGGAATCCACCGATGCCGTAAAATCCCTATTTTCCAAATCCAGGTAAACAATCCTATAAGATGTGCCCATTGTTTGGCCAGTGATGACCATTTTACCTTCTTTTTCCGGCTCAGGAGCTTTTGGAGCCATTTGATTCTGTCTATAGAGATATACTAAGAAAACCACCAAAAGTAGGATGATGGAATAAATAATGTTTTTTCTGGCGTTCTTTTGCATGTAAATCAGGGAATTTTCCCGAAAGTTAATTTTTATTTTTTTAATTGTCCCCAAAAGTCTGTCACAAGTCCATGTGTACTGACTTTTTCCTACTTTGATTTTTCTATATTTGTACCCAAGGAAAAAGGAGAATATGAGAGAAGACTATCTAAGCGGCGAAAATGATAATATGAGCCATACCGACAGGGAAATTGAAAAAGCCCTGCGTCCGCTCAGCTTTGATGACTTTACCGGTCAGCAAAAAATCGTGGACAATATCCAGGTATTTGTGCTTGCTGCCCGAAAAAGGGGAGAGCCACTGGATCACGTTCTTCTGCATGGCCCTCCAGGTTTAGGAAAGACTACTTTGAGCCATATTATCTCCAATGAATTGGAAAGCAGTTTAAAGATCACCTCAGGACCAGTATTGGACAAGCCTTCCGATCTTGCAGGCTTACTGACCAATTTAGATGAGGGCGATGTGCTTTTCATTGATGAGATTCACCGTTTAAATCCAGTGGTAGAAGAATACCTTTATTCTGCCATGGAGGATTTCCGCATCGATATCATGCTGGACTCTGGCCCTAATGCCCGCTCAGTTCAGATTTCCTTAAACCCTTTTACCCTTATAGGAGCAACTACCCGATCAGGGCTTTTGACTTCTCCTTTAAGGGCCAGATTTGGCATTAATGCCCGTTTGGAATATTATGACGCCAAATTGCTCACGACCATCGTAACTAGATCTGCCAATATCCTTGGGGCTCCTATCGACGAGATCGCTGCCTATGAAATTGCCAGAAGAAGCCGTGGCACTCCTAGGATTGCCAATACGCTTTTGCGTAGAACACGCGATTTTGCGGACATCAAGGGAAATGGAACCATTACAATAGACATTGCAAAGATGGGCTTGGACGCTTTGGATGTTGATGAAAATGGCCTAGACGAGATGGATAACCGTATCCTCATGACCATCATTGATAAATTTAAAGGTGGCCCAGTAGGTATCTCCACCATTGCCACTGCTTGCAGTGAGGAAAGTGAGACCATCGAAGAAGTCTATGAACCATTTTTGATTCAAGAAGGCTACCTTAAAAGAACCTCAAGAGGTAGGGTTGCGACTGAACTGGCCTATAAACATCTTAATATCCGTCCCAATTTTGGTGTACAGAACGGACCTTTATTCGGTGACCAATAGGCTAATCACTTGATTACTCTGCCAAATAACCGCTTCCCATGAACCAATACGAGAAAAATGCCGCTACCATAAAACAACTGGCCAAAGAACTTGGCTTTGAATATTGTGGTATCGCCAAGGCAGAATTTCTCGAAGAAGAAGCCCCAAAGCTAGAAGCTTGGCTGAACCACAACTACCATGGAGCAATGGGCTATATGGCCAATCATTTTGATAAAAGGCTTGATCCTCGCAAACTGGTAGAAGGGGCACAGACAGTGGTCAGCTTGATTTATAATTATTACCCGGAAGAAAAGCTTCCAGAAGAAAGTGAGCATTATAAAATCGCCAAATATGCCTATGGTAAGGATTACCATTTTGTCATTAAAGATAAATTGAAAATCTTTTTAGAAAGGCTTAAAGAGGTTATTGGAGACATTGGAGGTCGGGCCTTTGTGGATTCTGCTCCAGTGATGGAACGACAGTGGGCCCAAAAATCCGGTCTAGGCTGGCAGGGCAAAAACAGCTTATTACTCAATAGGAAGATGGGCAGTTTTTTCTTCTTGGCTGAGCTTATTATTGACCTTGAAGCAAGCCCAGACGCCCCCATAACCAAAGACTTCTGCGGCAGCTGCACACGATGTATAGATGCCTGCCCAACAGATGCAATTGTTCAAGCCGGTGTGGTGGATGGATCCAAATGCATTTCCTATTTTACTATAGAGCTAAAAGATGAGCTTCCTAGTTCCATGAAGGGAAAATTTGAAAATTGGATGTTTGGCTGCGATATATGCCAGGATGTATGTCCTTGGAACCGCTTCTCAAAACCCCATCAGGAAAAGGAATTTCTACCCCATCCAGAACTTCAGGAAATGACCAATAAAGATTGGGAAGAAATCACCCAAGAAACATTCAGCAAAGTATTTCAAAAATCAGCAGTTAAACGAACTAAGCTAAAAGGTCTCCAAAGGAATATTCAATTTTTAAAGAAAGAAAAATAAATCTACCTGAGTAGAAATAGACATAAAAAACAGGGGCTGCAAGTGAATTGTAGCTCCTGTTTTTTATTGTTGATAATTAGGCTTCTTTTACTACCATCTTAAAACCTTCCCCGTGAATGGTGATAATCTGCACTTTGGGATCCGCTTTCAACAACTTTCTGATTTTACTCAAATAAACATCCATACTTCGCGCATTAAAATAACTATCATCTCCCCAAATCTGCTTTAAGGCATAGCTACGGTTCACCGGCTTGTTCAGCTCAGAAGCCAAAAGCCTCAGCAATTCATTTTCCTTGGAAGTCAGCTTATGCTTGCCCTGAGGACTTTCCAACATTTGCTCATCATAGTGCAGGACCAAATCGCCCAAATTATAATTCTTCAAACTTGCAGGTGCTTCATTGCCTTTTTGGGTTCTTCTAAGAATGGCCCCTATACGCAACAGCAATTCCTCCATACTAAATGGTTTAGTGATATAATCATCGGCACCGATCTTCAGCCCCTCGATCACATCATCTTTCATGTTTTTGGCGGTAAGATAAATAATGGAAATATCCTCCTGTATCTTCTTAATATCTTTCCCAAGTGTGAAACCATCTTTTTTGGGCATCATGATGTCCAATATACAAAGATCAAATTTATCTTTCTTGAATTGGTTCCAGCCCTCCTCTCCATCTCTACATAGAGTGGTATCATATCCTTTCATGCTCAAATATTCTTGAAGGATATCTCCCAAATTCGGGTCGTCTTCTACAACCAAAAGTCTAGCTTTACTCATTTTTTTCGGGGTAAATTGATGGTAAATGTACTTCCTTTATTTATTTCACTTTCAACAAAAATCTCTCCATGATGCTCCTCCACCATGGTTTTGACATAAGCCAATCCCAATCCAAATCCCTTTACATCATGAACATTGCCGGTAGGAACACGATAAAATTTATCGAAAATCTTCTTGACGGAATCTTTGGACATCCCCATCCCATTATCTTTTATGGTGATGGTAAATCCATCTGAATGCTCGACCAATTTAATTAAAATCTTTGGCTCTTCTTTGGAGTATTTATTCGCGTTATCCAATAGATTATTGATAATATTGGACAAATGGAATGCATCTGCCTGCAGAAAAGGGTCCTCCACATCCAACTCCATCTTAATCACACCACCCTTTTTCTCTACTTGTAATTCAAAGTGTTTCTTTGCATCCTCTAAGAGGCTCACCAGGTCCACTTGTTCAAATTTCAATTTGAAATCTTTCTTGTCCAGCGCTGCAGCCTGTAGCACTTTTTCCACTTGACTGCCCAAGCGCTTGTTTTCATCCTTAATAATTCCCAAATACCTATTTCTAAAAGTATCCTGATTGACCAACTCAGGGTCTTGCAATGCCTCCACCGCCAAACTAACCGTAGCAATAGGTGTCTTGAACTCATGGGTCATATTATTGATAAAATCATTCTTGGTCTCGGAAAGCTTTTTCTGTCTGATAATCACCTTTATGGCATACACAAAGCAGAATATGATAATCAGTAGAAACACCAGCGAGCTCGATAGAGGCAACCAAATCTGGCTGAGCAAAAATCCATTTTTAGATGGAAAATTGATCATCATGAAATTCTCCTTCCCAACTAGATCACCGGGAAACAGCTCTGCTTTCAATCCATTTTTCAAAAAGAATTTAGGATCATCAATATTATTGATCCCGATCAAGGAATTTTCATAATCCAATATTGCGAGTTCAAAATGACCTCTTATCCCCCTTTTATCAAGTTGCGACTTAATATCCCTATGTAAGGCAGCCGTATCTACCCTATTTAAAATATTAATCTTAGCATCAGCCAATAGCTGGGTCATCACCACTTCGACCAATTCGATTTTTTTATTGGCCTTCACAATATTTTCGGCAGCGTTTTCTGAGATATTATATTCCTCTGTAATCAAAGCCTCCCGATTGAAGCCATAATCCTGAACCAATGCAAAACTGTCACGCTTAGCTACAAACTCCAGGTATTTTTCTTTTTCCTGAAGATAGATAACCATTTCATCAGGTGTAAATATTTGACTGGCTATGGATGGAGGAAGCTCAAAATACTTTTGCAATTCAAACTGATCTTGAGGCTTTCCATTTCTGGAGGCAATCATCCTCCTGAAGGTCTGAGAAACCTGAGGCACTTTTTCCTTAAACAGTGAATCCAATACGGAAGGTCTTCGCTCAATGGAAACCTGCCTCTTAATATTAAATTCGATCGGCTCAATCTTTTGGAACAAGGCCTGTTGGAAACTACTATCCCTGGCCATGGCATTAAGAATAATCTCACTGGTCTCTCCCTTCTCCAATTTTGCAATACTGGCCGCCAAAGACTGGTACACATTCTGTTCAAAACGCTCTTGGTTGATCTTGATGGCATTAGCTACCCAATAATATTGGAAAGCCACCAAACCCAAGCAAGCAAGGGACATGAGCAGAATTACAATTTTCATTTTTGTCTTAGACATAATACAAATTTACTGGTAAATATGGAGTATACCGGAACCTTAACAATTTTTAACAAGGCTTAACAGCCCTCATATAGAATTTTATTTCGAAATCAGGTACATTTATACACATCAACATATCGATTTAATTTATTACATAATTAATCGATAGTTCATTCCTTTAAATCAAAGTTCCCTTTAAACCCAAATCACTATGAAAACGAAATTAAATTGGATCATGGCAGTCTTTTGCTGCTTTGCCATCTCTTCTGTTTCCATCGCCCAGAATGATGAAAACCCAACCAAATATTACTTGAACGTTAGTGCAGAAAAAGATGGAGTAAAAGAAAATATTTCAAAGACCTATGACAGCCGAGCGACCATGGAAAAAGATCCCTTCTTTAAGGAATTAAAGCTAGATCTTCCAAAAGGACAACATGACAAGCTAGTCTTGGAAACCACTATCGATGATAAAAAGATCAGTCTGTCGACAATGAAAATGAATCAAAAACGATTGGGAATTTCTAAACATATGGCTTGGGTAGAAAGAGATGATGATGTCGATGTGGAAATCCTCCGAGAGGATGGAAAACAAGTAAGAGTCATTGAAAAAAAAGTGGGATATCCCAACCCCAATTTTCACTTCGACACAGAGAGCATGGAAGGTGGAAACGCCAAAATATTTAGTCATAATAAAAAAGTAGAGGTTTTTGCCTTCGAAAAAGACGAAAATGGCCAGATCAAAATGGATGATTCCGAACTGGATGAAACCATTGAAAGGCTGGAGGATTTGATCAAAGAACTAAAAGCTGCCAAAAAGAATAATTAATAAGCACCAATTATTTGTTAGTGGATTAAATTTCAAAAAGGAAGGCAATGCCTTCCTTTTTTTGTTGCCCTGCCTTTTCTATCTTTGCCCACTTAATTATTCATGTATCATGACTATCAACAACGAACAGTATCAGATTCAGGGTGTTCCGCTTTTGGACATCGCCAAAGAATACGGCACTCCAGTATACGTCTATGACGGACAAAAAATACTGGATCAAGTAGCCGCTTTAAAAAGTGCATTTTCCTCAGTAAACCTGAAGATTAAATACGCTACTAAGGCACTTTCCAACATCAATATCCTGAAGTTGATGAAGAAGGCTGGTACTGGTGTGGATGCAGTTTCCATTGAAGAAGTAAAACTTTGTCTTCATGTAGGATTTGCTCCTGAAGAGATCATGTATACACCTAACTGTGTTTCCTTTGATGAAATCCAGCAAGCAGTAGACCTTGGGGTAATGATTAATATTGACAATATCCCAATGCTGGAGCATTTTGGCACTTATTATGGTAATTCCGTGCCTATTTGTATTCGCCTCAACCCACATATTCTTGCAGGAGGAAATGCAAAAATCTCAGTTGG
This sequence comes from Echinicola salinicaeni, assembly GCF_014280965.1. Taxonomy (GTDB): domain Bacteria; phylum Bacteroidota; class Bacteroidia; order Cytophagales; family Cyclobacteriaceae; genus Echinicola; species Echinicola salinicaeni. The sequence goes on along the minus strand of NZ_JACODZ010000003.1, from coordinate 86,568 downwards.
ACATATTGATAGCAAATTCGGAATCTCCATTCTACAACTGAAGCATGTGCTTAAGATTGTAGAAGTACATAACCTACAGGTTATTGGATTGCACGTACATACCGGGTCCGATATTCTGGATGCTGAAGTATTCCTAAAAGGTGCTGAAATTTTATTTGACGCTGCTAAGGAATTCAAAGACTTGAAATTCTTGGATTTTGGTGGTGGCTTTAAAGTCGGCTATAAAGAAGCTGATATCACCACGGACATACAGGATGTGGGCAAAAAAGTCTCTGCCGCTTTCAAAGAATTCTGCAATGAATATGGAAGAGAATTGGAAATATGGTTCGAACCTGGAAAATTCTTAGTAAGTGAGTGTGGATACTTATTGGTAAACGCCAATGTTATCAAATCCACACCTGCATCTACCTTCATTGGAGTCGACTCAGGACTTAACCACCTAATCCGACCAATGATGTATGATGCTTACCATGGCGTGGAAAATATCTCAAGACTAAACGGACCGGATAGGGTATATACTATAGTAGGGTATATCTGCGAAACAGATACTATTGCAGCAGATAGAAAATTAAAAGAAGTAAAGGAAGGGGATATCTTGGCCATCAAAAATGCTGGAGCTTATGGATTTAGCATGGCATCGAATTATAATTCCCGTCTTCGTCCTGCTGAAGTATTAGTTTTGGACGGAAAAGCCCACTTGATCAGAAAAAGAGAATCATTTGAGGATATTTTAAAACATCAAATAGACATCGATATCAGATAGAATTAGCCTTTATTAATTGATTCTCTAATTAATAACTGATAATTCTTTGAGCATTAACAGGATATATTTAAATTAGCGATGAGTATAAACCATTGCACAAGCCTGGTAGTAATAATTTCAAAAGCTCGGAGCCAACTCTCCGAGCTTTTATTTTTTTGAAACCAAAGCCTAGTCTATTATTTTCCGTAAGACACTGAATATTTGCCTTTTCAAAAATTTCAGAACACCAAATCACCATTATTCCACATCAATTTATATTCATAGCCAAAACTTTACCCACTAGTAATTTTCTCTGGGCAATTGGTTTTTACCAACATTTTCATGAAAAATAATTTTTTTTGAAAAAAATATTCAACAATAACAAAAAAAATCGCTGAACAGATAGCATAAATTCTTTTGCTGTTAAAAACTTATTTTTTGCTTTTCACTCCGTTTTCTTTCGTTTTTCAATTTTTAGAAAGTACCTCGAGAACGAATCATGACCATACTTTATTTTGTTTTTAACCATTTTATTTCATTTATTATAAATAGAAACTGAAATAAACAAATTTCAAATATTTATTTATGAAATTCATAAAATAATATTTCAAATACCGAAAGGCGTTTTTTATGTTTCGAAATGCAAATAACCAGCTATAATCTACCCGGATTAATTATTCTTTCTTCAACGTTAATCATATGCACCAAAATCCATCCACACATGGGTCTAGGCTTGTTTGGCTCTATACTTTTGTCCTTAGCATTTGCTTAGGGATAAACAGTAAATCCTTTGCCTCTTCCGCTCTTGCCGTAGAGGTAAGTGGAAAGCTTGCGCTATGTTCATACGAAGAAAAAGGAAACATCATTCTAGATGTTAAAGGAGGAGCAGCACCCTATCAATATGAATGGCCATCCATTAAAAAATACACCTCATCAATAGACAACCTAAACGCAGGGAAATATACAGTAATCATCACTGATGCCAATGGACAGGAACTCACCAAAGAAATTCTTATTCAGCCACCTTATCCATTATTAGGAAAATTACTTCAAACTGAAGCCTCCACTTGCGGTGTAGCTAATGGATCAGCAGAAATAAAAGTAGTAGTAGGAAGAGGAGAGCCCTACCGTTATGAATGGAGCAATGGACTAAAAGGCAAAACCAAAGCAGAAAATTTAGAAGCCGGAGAATATTCAGTTGAAATTTTTGACAAGTACAATTGCAGCACCACACTTTATTTCACCATCGAAGAAAAGGGCAGCCCTATACAAATAGATGAATCCATCCAACACAACAGCTGCGGAAGTACCGACAAGGGAGCTATCTCCCTAGACATTTCAGGAGGACAGGCCCCTTACGAATATATATGGTCAAACGGAGCAAAGACCGCCAGCTTGGACCAGCTCTCCAGTGGAGAATATAGTGTTGAAATCCTAGACGCCACAGGGTGTAGCGTAATCAAAACTTTTGAAATCCAACAATCAGCTCAATTACAGGTAACCGTTCAAAAACAAAACATTGGCTGCAACGGCGCTGATAATGGATGGATTTCCCTTGATATAACGGGTGGTGCAGCCCCTTATAAAGTTAAGTGGAATGACATCAATGACAATACCCTTGAAAGAAGTCAGCTCAAACCGGGAACATACACTGCCTCCATTAATGACGCCAATGGCTGTATCACCGAAAAAAGCATCACGCTTAGTGAAACGAGCCTCTTGAACGCCAAATTATTCTCTATGGTGGAAGTAGATTGCGGAAACGGCACAGCAACGGGCACAGCTTGGTTGAATATCGAAGGTGGTCTTCCTCCATACAAAATTGCTTGGCATAACGGAATCGAAAATCAAAGCGAGATTTCATTTAACCAAGCGCAGGAAATAAGCGTGACCATTACCGATGCAAAAGGATGCATCACTCATAGCTCAACGAAAGTAGACTTTCCTTCTAACCTTGCCAGAACCAATTTCACCTATGAATTGGAGGGATTCTCTACCAGTGAAGACATAATTGCCCGACAACCAGTAGTATTTAAAAGCAATACACCTGAAGAAGTAATTGCTTGGGAATGGGACTTTGGAGACGGCAGCACCAGCGAAGCTCCCAACCCTGTACATCAATTCGTCAAAAAAGGAGAATACGATGTAACGCTCAGGGTACATAATCTCTATGGATGTAGCTCCACTTTTACCAATACCATAGAAGTGGAAGACAATAGCTCAAGCATTAAAATACCCAATGCATTCAGCCCCAATGGAGATGGCTTAAATGACTATTTTATGCCAAAGCTGAAAAATATAAGCAAGCTAGAATTAAGCATATTTAATACTTGGGGAGAACTAATTTATCATCAAACCAAGATAGAAGGCAAAGGCTGGGATGGCAGCTATAAAGGAGCCATCCTACCACCGGGCAATTATGTCTATAAGGTCCAATTTAACGATTTGGAAAATAACGTATTCGAAGAAGGAGGATTATTTACACTTATCAGATAAAGGATGAAGAAGACATTACTGTTTGGTATATTTTGGATGAGTTGCTTACTCTTGAAGGCACAGGATATCCAGTATTCGCAATTCTATGCTGCCCCAATATATTTAAATCCGGCTATGACCGGTGCCGGTGAAATGACTAGAATTGGCGTGAATTACAGAAATCAATGGCCTGGACTGAACCAATCTGTAAATTCCTATTCAGCCTATATAGACCACTATATGTTCAATATCAACAGTGGCATTGGGCTTATGGTGAATAAAAGCCAGCAAAGCGCTGCCAGTCTGAGTACAACAGAAATTGCCGCCTCTTATTCCTATAGACTTCAACTAGGAACAGAAAGCTATTTGCGCATGGGTGGACAAGTAAGCTATATGTCCCGAGACGCCTATTTTGGCAATCTTGTTTTTGGCTCTCAACTAGATGTAAACTCAGATCAAATCATCGGCCCCAGCGGTGAAAACCTAGGCAACGATATCAAACACCGTTTTGCGGACTATAGCTTCGGCCTATTATATAATAATAAAAATGCTTGGCTTGGAATTTCAGGACACCACTTAACCACTCCCAATACCAGCTTTTTAGAAGATCAACTTAGCGAGCTTCCCATGAAATTATCAGCCCATGGCGGAGTTAAAGTTGATCTTCTGGGAGCCGGCATGAGTACCATCAATGATAGAAGCATCACCTTTGCCTTCAATTACAAAACACAAGGGCAATTCCAGCAATTAGACCTCGGAACACAACTTGACCTCAGCCCAGTGGTTCTTGGCCTATGGTACAGAGGAATTCCAGTAGCCAAACAAGAAACCCCTAACCATGAATCCCTCATTGGGCTTTTTGGATTCTCTTTTGACAACGGTATTGACATTGGGTACAGTTATGATTATACCCTATCAAAAATGGGTAATGCCCTTTCCGGTGGAGCACATGAAATATCCCTTAGATTTTCCTTTTTCGCTGGAGATTCCCGTTTAAGAGGCAGAGAAAGTTCTATGCCCTGTTTTAAATACTAAAACAGGGCATTACCTATTGGCCAAGCAATAGATTGAGGGAGATATCTGCACATCCTTCTCCATCTTTTTTGTATCTTTGCCCTTTAATTCATTAGAGATTATTCTCTTAAAAGGTTTTACCTTAGAAAAAGGAAAAATATCAATAAGATGACGAAAGAAGTACGCGTACGTTTTGCCCCATCTCCAACAGGAGCCCTACATATTGGAGGTGTCCGCACCGCCCTATACAACTACCTTTTTGCCAAAAAACACAATGGCAAATTTTTGTTGAGGATAGAAGATACTGACCAGACCCGTTATGTACCGGGCGCTGAAGAATACATCAAATCTGCTCTGGAATGGATCGGCATTACACCGGATGAAAGCCCATGGGTAGACGGCCCCAATGGCCCTTACCGCCAATCTGAAAGAAAACCACTTTACATGCAATATGCCATGGATTTAGTGGAAAAAGGCTATGCGTACTATGCCTTTGATACGGCTGAGGAACTGGATGCCATGAGAGAAAGACTTACTGCTGCTAGGGTAGTCTCTCCTCAGTACAATGCCATTACCAGAACCCAGATGAAAAATTCCCTCACCCTTCCTGAGGATGAGGTAAAAGAAAAACTGGCCTCAGGAGAACCTTATGTCATCCGACTTAAAGTCCCAAGAAAGGAAGAAATCAGATTAAACGACATGATCCGTGGTTGGGTCATGGTTCATTCAAACACATTAGATGACAAAGTTCTGATGAAATCTGACGGGATGCCTACTTACCACCTTGCCAATATTGTGGATGACCATTTGATGGGCGTTTCACATGTGATCCGTGGTGAGGAATGGTTACCTTCAGCACCTATACATGTCTTGCTTTACCGTTATTTGGGATGGGAAGACAGTATGCCGCAATTTGCTCACTTACCATTATTATTAAAACCTGATGGCAATGGCAAATTATCCAAAAGAGATGCTGACAAGCATGGCTTCCCAATTTTCCCTATGGATTGGACAGACCCAAGAACCAACGAACTTTCTCCTGGTTTCAAGGATGCCGGCTACCTTCCTGATGCCTTCATCAATTTCTTGGCTTTCTTGGGATGGAACCCTGGTGATCACAGAGAAATATTTAATCTGGAAGAACTGATTGAAGCTTTCACAGTAGAAAGAATCGGTAAATCGGGCACCAAATTTGACATCAACAAAGCCAAATGGTATAACGAACAATACCTAAAAGCAAAAACCAACCAAGAGCTAGCAGAATACTTGATGGAAGATCTTAAAAAAGAAGGTATTGAGATTCTTCAGTCAAAAGCTGAAAGAATTGTTAATATCATGAAAGAGAGAGCCACTTTCCCTGCAGATTTATGGAAAGAAGGCCGCTTCCTATTGATTGCTCCTGAATCTTTTGATGAAAAAGTAGCTGGCAAAAAATGGAATGAAAATGCGGTGAAGGTATTAGGAACTTATAAAGAGGAATTAAGCAAATTTGAAGGTGAATTCACTCCTGAAAGTGCTAAGTCCTTATTGGAAAAAGCAGCCGAAACCAATGAAATCAAATTGGGTAAAGTAATGCAAGCGGTAAGATTAGCCATTACTGGAGTAGGTGCAGGACCTGACCTTATGGAGGTATTTGTGATCATCGGAAAGGATGAACTAATCAAAAGGATTGATTTTGCGTTAAATACAATAGAAGTAAAAGCAAAATAATTCACTCACAACCAGCGTAATGATAAACACTGGTTAAAAAAGAAAGGAAAGTCATGGCTAAAAAACCTAAAAAGGAGGAAAACCCTAAAGTAAACCCAGAACTGGAAGGCTTTAAGATGAATATCAATTCATTTGGGGAAATCTCAAGTTCTTTTTCCATTGACAAAATCAATGAGTTTCTGAACAAAAATGTAGAAGATAAAAAACTCAAAGACCGGGACGATTTGGACGAGGTCAAAAAACCTAAAAAAGAATAGTTCGCTACGGTGAACTATTCTTTCTCTTTTTAATTTACCCAACAGTCTTCAATTTCGTTACTTTGAACCCTATATCTAATAAATATTTCTTTTGGATTTCAGGCATTGTGTTAAGCCTTGTATTATTGATTAGCAGCAGTAATATGGTGTCGGCACAGACCAATATCGGAATCAGGGGCGGACTTAGTTATTCAGGAATGACTTACCGATCCCTAGCCTCTCTACCCAAAATCAAGGTACATGGAGTAAAAAACCAACCAACCTTTGCCTTTGTCTTTGAACACTTCTATAAGGATCATGCGGGTATAGAAGTAAGTTTTCAAAAGGTTACTACAGGTTTCATAGAATACAATGAGGATGAGACTGCCACCAATGAAACCCATTTTGATTATTTCAAAATGCCTGTTTTGGCCAATTTTTACTTTGGAAGATCTGGCCGTTTTCATATAAAAATGGGACCTCATTTCGGCAGACTCCTCAAAGCCACAGACGTCAAAAGGGAATTTGAAGCTCCAAATGAAGAGATTCCGATTCTGCCTACTTATGGACAGGAAGGCGATGATCCAAAAAAACTGATTTATGGCCTCACCGCTGGAGCAGGAATTTCCAAAGTTTTTGGTATAAGTACCATAGCAGCAGACGTCCGCGCATCTTATGAATTTGGTCGTCCAGAAAGTCAAGACAGGATTTTTGATATGACTGGTACCAATATAGAATTCACCATCGCCTACCTTTTCCAAGTGGCCAAGAGGAAATAACTTCTAGAAGCAATAGAAATAAAAGTATTATATGATTTACTCTGGGTAACTTTTACTTTGTTTGCTAAATTTCAATGTGACTTTCACCTCACCCCATTTGTTACTTTTTTCCTACAGGTGAAAAAAGTAACTAAACCTGCCTCGCCGAACAGGCAGGCAAACCTGCCTTATTGCTTACCCACTTCTTTAATTTCTTAACGCTCAATATCTGTGAGGCGGATTTGCAGATACACTTGAGGTCGCCTCCGACAGGCTTGCTAAAATGGTTTTCCTTCTTAAGGTTGAACCATACTATTTATAAAGAGCCTAATAAAATCTTCCATAAAGCTATTTCTAGCCAGTGTACCTCATCAAAAAATATACCCAAATCGAAGGTGTAGATTACCTGCCAGTTCTCCATTATTCTCCGGATATCCCGCATTTTTAGCAAAGACATATCGATATCCAATACCAATTCCTGCCTCAACCGTAAAATGAGACCAAACTACTCTTCTTATACCCCAGGTTGGGACAATTGAAATCTGATTGACCATTTGAATTTTATCATATTTGGAAAGAACAAACCAATCTGGATAAAAACTGCCATTTATAGAAAGGAAATTGGCACTGTTTCCTTTGGTTTTCTTTAATCTTGAAGCCCTTTTGCTGATATTATAATACCAACGAGGTTCCAAACTTAAAACCGGTGTCCAAATACTCCCGGCATCGTTCCAGTAATTCCCTCCAATCAAATCTCCTAAAAGACCTACTTCTGTCCGTAAGGCTATTTTATTTGCCAGCTTAGCTTCATGATGTGCCCAAGCCCCTAAATACCCTGTTTGAATTCCTATTACTGATTTTTCAACTTCACTTCTATTTTGGGCCTTTGCTAAAAAAAACATCCCGACCAGAAAAACAGTCAAATAAAACTTGCTCATTTTTAAATCAATTATATTTCAAAAAGCACTAAAAATGCAAAGCTAATTAAAGCAAAAGAAAAAACCATCCACATTAGTGAATGGTTTAAGTTGATCTTATACGAATCAATTATATTTAATCCTCCCCTAAGAAAGGATATCTGTAATCCGTAGGAGTTACAAATGTTTCTTTGATAGTTCTTGGTGATACCCATCTCAACATATTGATCATGGCACCTGCTTTGTCATTGGTACCTGAGGCCCTGGCTCCACCAAATGGCTGTTGTCCAACTACTGCTCCTGTACACTTGTCATTGATATAGAAGTTACCAGCCGCATTTCTCAATTTCTGGGTTGCCAACTGAGCAGCATACCTGTCCTGAGAGAATATAGCACCTGTTAGCGCATATGGTGAAGTCTGATCTACCAACTCAAGGGTAGCTTCAAAATTATTTTCTTCATATACATATATGGTCAATACTGGACCAAATATCTCCTCGCACATGGTCGTGTACATAGGATCCTTGGTCAACAATACTGTTGGCTCAACAAAATATCCTTTTGATTTATCATAATTACCCCCAGCGATTACCTCTAAACCATCTGCTTTGGCATTATCGATATATTTGGTAATCCTGTCAAATGCTTTTTCATCGATTACTGCATTGACAAAATTGCTGAAGTCCTCAGTTCCGCCCATTTTAATGCTTGCGAGATCTTCCACCATGTACTTCTTCACATCTTCCCAAAGGTTAGAAGGAACGTAAGCACGGGAAGCGGCAGAACACTTCTGGCCTTGGAATTCAAATGCACCTCTCACCAAACCAGTAGCAAATTGCTTCGCATCAGCTGATTTGTGAGCAATCATAAAGTCCTTACCACCTGTTTCACCAACGATTCTAGGATATGATTTATATTTGGTGATATTTTCACCGATAGTTTTCCAAATTGTCTGGAATACGGCCGTAGAACCTGTAAAGTGAATACCCGCAAAGTCAGGGTGATTGAACACTACTTCACCGGTAGCTGGTCCATCCACATAGATCAAGTTGATCACACCATCAGGCACTCCTGCTTCTTTGAACACCTCCATTAACACCTGAGCAGCATAAATCTGAGTGTAAGCTGGCTTCCAAACTACTGTATTCCCCATCATAGCTGGAGCGGTAGGCAAGTTACCAGCAATAGCCGTAAAGTTAAAAGGAGTTAAGGCAAAGATAAAGCCCTCTAATGGACGTTGCTCAGTCCTATTCCAAACGCCATTTCCGGAAATTGGAGGCTGTTGGGAATAAATCTCTGTCATGTACTTGACATTGAACTTCAAGAAGTCTACAATTTCACAAGCTGAATCTATTTCCGCTTGATAGGCATTTTTTGATTGCCCCAACATCGTGGCAGCATTCATCTTATACCTATAAGGACCGGCGATCAAATCAGCAGCTTTTAAGAAAATAGCAGCCCTCTGCTCCCATTCCATGGTTTCCCATGCTTCTTTTGCCCCTAAAGCAGCATTGATAGCCTGCTCAACATGAGATTTATCACCTTCGTGAAAATATCCAAGGATGTGCTGATGGTCATGAGGAGGAGAAAGTGGCAGTTTATTGCCTGTCCTTACTTCCTCGCTACCAATGTGCATTGGTATATCCACTTGCATTGCGCGAGCCTCCCTGATTGCTTCCTGTAACTTAGCCCTTTCTGGAGAGCCAGGAGCATAATCAAATACCGGTTCATTTTTCGGTTCCGGTATGTTGAAGAAACCTTTTAACATAATAATTTGAGTTTTTTATTCTGATTGATACAAAGATAAAATTTCGGACTTAAATTCTATGCAAAAGGATAACCTCACTGCTAAAGAATTTTCTCTAATTCTTTGAATCCTTGAATTGTATAGGTTGCCTCAACGGCCATATCCAATCCCATGGGGTTAAAATAAACTTGGTCAATCGAAGCTCTTTTAGCTCCTTCCACATCAGATCTAGGATTATCACCTATCATCAAACACTCTTCAGCATTAGTCTTAAGTTGCCTCATTGCATATTCAAAAATCCGTTTATCAGGCTTTTTATGCCCTGTTGTTTCAGAGGTAACCACCAGCTTGAAATAATTATTAATTCCTGATGAAGCTATTTTCTTGGCTTGACTTTCATCAAATCCATTTGTGATAATATGCAAATCATATTTCTCATTTAAGTATTCCAGAATTTCCTTTGAATACGGAAACAGATGCGGTTTCGTGGAAGTACGATGCATAAAATCTTCCTCCATCTCTTTTGGTACTTCTACCTTACGCGCACCAAGCTGGTCAAAAATTCTCCTGAAACGTTCCTTTCTAAGGGTAATTTTATCAATTTTCCCCTTATCATAATTATCCCATAAACCATGATTTACCTTTATAAAGGCTTTGTAAAAATCATGGTTCGATGGTACTCCAAGATTTTCCAACGAATAAACCTCATATAATTCAGATAATGACTCTTGTACATTTCGATCATAATCCCACAAAGTGTGGTCCAAATCGAAAAATAAGTGACGGTACTTTTTCAAAATTTATAACTTTAACGGTAAGGAGTATTTTCTATCTTATTGATGGCCAGCTCTCTATTAGAAAGTAGAATTTCATAGATTTCTTGGTCTCGGATCAAATTCACATCTTTTTGAATGAACTTAAAAATTTGATTGATAATCTCTATAGCTTCGTCCAAAATATAATAAAAAGTCCACTGGTCCACCCTTCGGCTACCAACTAGACCTGAATTTTTTAGATAGGCAAGATGCCTACTGGTCTTGGTCTGGGTAAATTCCAAAATATGTTCCAAATCAGAAATACAGAGTTCCTTGTTTTGGATCAATAGATGAATAATCCTCACCCTGGGTTCTTCAGAAAGCGCCTTAAAAACCCGCATACCATAATTTAAACTGATATTTTTTAGTCTCATTTAATAATTTTTAACGAGAAAACCACCCTGAAATTAAGAAAATGCAGTGAAAATAACCTATTATAGCAGTTGAATTTGAGGGCTATTACTTAAACCAATTTTCTTAAGGAACGTTTCTCTATAAAAAGCATTATTTTGAAAATCACTAATTTATACTTCCCTTTATTTTTGTTTTTCTTTCTGTTTATAGCAGGAATCAACACTTCTTATGCGCAAGATTCTCAGGATAAAAAAGTTATACAATTGTCCGGTATTATATTAAATGCAGATAGCACAACTGCCATTTCAGGAGTTAATGTTTATGTGCCTAATAAAGGGAGAGGAACCAGTTCCAATAATTTCGGATATTTCTCTATGCCTGTAGCTACTGGTGATAGTGTAGTATTCAGTTTCGTAGGCTTAAAAAACCAAAGTTTTAAAGTCCCAGATACAGTTGGAGACGATAAAATCAGTCTAATTTTAACAATGGCTCAGGATGAAATAGCTTTGGGAGAAGTAGAAGTAATGCCCTACCCAACAGAGGAAGAGTTTAAACAGGCAGTACTGGCCATGACTGTTGATGAAATCCCACTTGATAGAGGTAATCTGAGCCCTCAAATGTTGCTCAGATGGGCTGAACAAATGCCATCCTCGGCTAATGAGAATTTCAGGAGTTTCCAAAGTGGACAAATGCAGCAAATCCAAGACCGCTATGGTCCAAGATCCTTTCCTTTGCTTAATCCTTTCGCTTGGGCCAATTTCATAAAATCCATCAAGCGGGGCGATCTAAAGAGTAAAGATTAAACCTGATAAACAAAAGGGGCTGTTTCTATCGAAACAGCCCCTTTTGTTTTTTGGATTAAATCTCTTAATCATTTATAATTCTGGCAATACCCAATCTTCCAAAACACTTGGTTTCTCCATCATTGCCTCAATTGCTTCGCTACTTCTTGGTGCATCTGCAGAAAGGTTAACAAAACCATCTTGGGTAATCAAAACATCATCTTCAATCCTAACAGCAATATTCCACCATTTTTCATCACAGTCACTTCCTTCTGGAATATAAATTCCTGGTTCTACCGTCAAGACCATCCCTTCCTTCAACGGACCATAGGCCCCTCTGTCATGTACATCCAGACCTAAATGATGGCTGGTACCATGAGGAAAATAACGGTGACGCTGCCCTCTCACGATAATTCCCAATTCTGCGAGACCTTCATTAATGATCCTTTGAGCCACTTTATTGACCTCACCAAATTCTGTACCCGGCTTACAAACGGCCATAGCCTCTTCTTGAGCGCGGTAAACCAGATCATAAATGGCCTTTTCCTCTTTTGTAAATTTCCCTGAAATAGGAATTGTCCTGGTCACATCTGCTGTGTATCCCCGCCATTCAGCACCAAGATCCATTAACATCAATCTTTTCTGCGGATCTCTCAAATCATTGGAAATATAATGAAGAATACATCCATTCTGACCAGCCCCTACAATAGAAGGATAACCAACAGCCTCTGCACCGTAACGCTTATATACAAATTCATGGATTCCTTGAACTTCCCTCTCTGAAATACCCGGCTTTAAAGCCTTCATTACTTCCACTTGACCAATTGCAGAAATGCGGATAGCTTTTTTCAACATTTGAATTTCTTCAGGGGTCTTTACTCCCCTTAACTCAGTCATCATCTGCGGTAAAGCAGCTACATCCACTTTGGTTTCAGGTAGATTTTTAGCAATTTCCATTCGTTTTTCAGCGGTTTCGGCATCTGCAAAAGCATTCAGCAATGCATCGTTCTCCACTTCTGGATAATATTTCCTATATCTACCGATGACCTGGGCAACATTTGCAGAATTTTCCAAATCAGTAGCTTTGATCAGGTCATACATTTGATTAGTAACTTTAGAAATCTGTTTTGGATAATTGCTAGCAGCCTTAAAATCTCCTTGAAGTGCTATCATATCTTTATTGGCATTGCTTTCTTCAATCCCTTTAAGATTAAAGGTCATGACCTTATCGAGCTCATCAAAATTAACCTTAGCCTCCGCAGAAAACTGGGAATTCAAAAACACATGGTCAAAACCTAATTTTTCTTTTACTCCCTCAACACCAAGCCTTTTGCCATTCCACATTTCTGCATTTTCATCTCGCTCCTGAACGTAAATGACCTCCTTTGCCATTTCACCACCTACCAGTTTAGGCTCACTGAAAATAACCAATACGGCATTCGGCTCTCTATATCCGGTTAAATAGAAAAAATCAGTATTGGGATGATAGATAAAATCCACATCATTCGACCTGTTCTTCACAGCAGCGGTAAATACCACAGCAGCTGAATTTTCAGGAAGCATAGCCCTCAGTGCTTCTCTCCTCCCTTTATGAAAATTTTTGTCAAGACCATCATCAAAATAAGACTGAGCCTTAACCGTGCTCATTCCCAGGCAAGCTAAAATTGCCAACAGTATTATTTTATTACTCATATACGATTTTTGTTTCAAATGTGAATATAGCGGATTAAAATTACAATGGATTTTACATAAATGACAGAAAATCAAGTCTGCCTTTATGGAATTTTTATAATTCCTTCCACCACTTGTCCAATTTTATTTATCAGAAACCACCATATTCCCTATATTTGTTTCATTCATAAAAAGCTATAAACCTGATGAAAAAGATTGTTCTAGCCAGTTTAATTTTGTTGGCTTGCTTATCCGTGGGATTCGCTCAAAATTCCAAAAAACCAAAATTAGTAGTGGGCATTGTAGTGGATCAAATGCGCTACGAATATTTACATAAGTTCCATGACCGATATACTGAAGGAGGCTTCAAGCGCTTGATGCATGAAGGATTCATGATGAAAAACGGCCATTATAACTATATCCCTACTTACACTGGGCCTGGACATTCGTCAGTCTACACTGGAACAACTCCTGCTACACACGGCATCATCAGTAACAACTGGTATGTAAGAAGTATGGATCGTAGTATATATTGCGCCAGCGACAGTACAGTTACAGGTATTGGTGGAACAGCTTCTAAAGGCAATATTTCACCAAGAAATCTACTGACCACCACCATTACAGATGAACTTCGCTTATCCACTAATCATCGTTCTAAAGTAGTAGGCATTGCCCTCAAAGACCGTGGAGCAGCCTTGCCCGCTGGCCATTTGGGAGATGCATATTGGTATGACGGCAAAAGTGGTGAATTTATGAGCTCTACCTATTATGGTGACGAGCTTCCTGACTGGGTACAAAAATTCAACAAGAAAAAATATCCTCAAAAATACCTTTCAAAGGACTGGAAACCGCTTTATAATATCAAAACATACACCCAGAGCATTGAGGATGACAATGACTTCGAGGCACCTTTTATTGGAAGAGAAACTACAAACTTTCCGTATGACCTAAAAGACCTTCAAGAAAACAACGGCGGTCTCGGCTTAATATCTTCTACTCCTTTTGGAAACGACCTTACCTTAGATCTTGCTTATGCTGCCCTTGAAGGCGAGGACCTTGGAAAAGGTGATGAAACAGACTTTTTAGCAGTCAGTTTCTCTTCTACGGATTATGTCGGACATCGATTTGGTCCTGCCTCCAAAGAAATTGAAGACACCTATTTAAGATTGGACCAAGGGTTGGATAAATTCTTTTCCTATCTGGATAAAGAATATGGTAAAGGAGAATATTTGGTGTTTCTTACTGCAGACCATGCAGTTGCAGATGTAGTTAATTATATGAAAAGCATCAATATTCCCGCTGATAGTTTTAACTCAGGCTTTGCCAACACCCAACTTAAAGGCTTTACCAACCAAAAATACGGTGAAGGAAACTGGATCCTAAACACTTCAAATGAACAGATCTTCCTAAACAGGAAATTAATCAAGGAAAAAGGATTGGATTTGGCAAAAGTCCAAAGAGAAATAGCTGATTTTATGCTACGATTCGATGGCATTAAAGAAGCATATACTGCTTCTGATATGATGAGCCAGGAATATACCCAAGGCAGAGCTCACTTACTTCAAATGGGCTTCAACCACAAAGCCTCAGGTGATGTACTATTGATTTTAGAACCTGCATGGCTGGTTAACTCTTCAAGAGGAACCACCCATGGAACAGGCTATAAGTATGACACTCATGTACCGATCTTATTCTACGGATGGAATGTTGAGGCAGGAAGCAGCTCTAGGTATTGCACAATTACCGATATCGCACCTACATTGTCCATGCTGTTAAATATAAGAATTCCAAATGGAGCAAGTGGTGAACCAATCTTAGAGATCACTGATTAATAATAACTTTCCTTAATTGAAAAAGGCCTCCCAGACATCTAGTCTGGGAGGCCTTTTTGTTGCTATTTTTCAGTCTAGTTTTGTACGCTCTTAAAAGGAAAAAGAACAAAAATCATCTATTTTATCCACAGCTTTTCCACAAATTTCCCCTGACTGGTTTTGACCACAACTACCAGCATTCCTTTTGGCAAATTTTGTATATCAAATTCATAAACACCGTGACTAGGGGTGATTTTCCGTATATTTCTGCCCATTGGATCCATTATGCTAATTTCCCTCACTCCAGACAGGCCTGACAGGCCAATGTGGATATCTCCGGAAGATGGATTTGGATAGATATTTATACGCCCGTTTTCCACTTCATTTTCAATGGAGGTAATCAAATCAACATTCACGTCCAGGCTTTGTGAGGGACCTGATTCACAAGCATTCATAGGAACAACATTTAAGGTAAAATCACCTTCTACTTCCCAAGAAACCAAAACCTGATTCGTTCCCTGACCTTCCAATATAGTTCCCCCATCAGTACTCCATTGATAATTCACTCCCGCCACAAAAGGAACTTCATACAACTCCTCCTTCAAGCCTACCTTTAGTGGGCCGGTTATAATGCCAGGCTTATCTGGTGCTTTACTTACCGAAATGGCTTTTTCCAACACTGCAGCTTCACCACAAGTATTTCTAGGAAACACTTTTATGAATTGATCCCCTTCAGCTTCCCACTTGACCGCAATATGTGCTGTACCCTGACCTTCTTGGATCACACCTCCACTGACCTCCCATATATAGGAAGTTCCTGGAACAGAATCTACTTCAAAGGGCTGAGTTACTCCCAAACAGGCAATACCATCTCCAATGATCTGTGAGACTTGAACTGGCTCCTCAGAAACCAAAACCTCCAACCCAGTAGTAGGGCCATTACCACAAATATTTTGCCCTCTCACCAAAACTGCGTTCCGACCTGGACTATCCCACTGAACCACCACTCTATTACTTCCTTGCCCTTCCATAATGGTCCCTCCATCTACTCGCCACTCATAAGTAACTCCTGCTCCCACTTCATCCTGAATGGTATAGATTTGCTGACTCAGGCAAATATCCTCTTCACCAAAAATAGCACTCGGTTCCAAAGGAACCAGACAACTGTATTGATAAAAAATCCCATTCTCTCCTACAGCATATCCTGTATTCAAATCTCCAAAACTAATAGCTGTAAAATCCTGATAGGTGCTCGTCAAGGTTTGCTCCCAAGTTGCTCCCTGATCCATTGTTTGAATGATCAGCCCCTTTTCCCCAGCAATAAAGCCAACTGACTCATCCAAAAAGTCAATGCCTGAAAAGTCCTGGGAATAGGGTATTGAAATCTTTTTCCAGCTCACCCCTTTATCTTCAGATTTATATAAAGCACCTGATTTGCCCACGACCAAAACAGTTAATTCATCCAATATTTTCAATGCCGAAAAATCCTCTGTGGCTCCAATATTTACTTTCTGCCAATTATCCGCTCCATCCGTCCGATAGACATTACCTTGATCACCTATAATCAAACCTACATCGGAATCAAAGAAATCAATATCCCGAAAGTGGAAAGGCAATGTACCTTCCGTGATAGTGGTCCAATTGACACCGCGATTATCGGTTTTGGCGATATAGCCATTTTCACCAACGATATACCCATTATTGGCATCAAAAAAATGTATGCCATAGAGATTTTTCTCTGTGTTGGGATTTAAGGCTGTCCAGCCTCCACCAGAATTGGTAGTGATTAGAATAGTTCCATTATCCCCCACCACATAACCGAAAGAAGCGGAGACAAATTCTAAGTCATTAAAAGGTACAGATAGAGGCCTCGATCTGTCGGAAAAGGAACTTCCCCCATTGGTAGTCAAGAGCACCAGTGCATCCTGCCCCACAATATACCCGCGATTATCACTGACAAATTGGGTGGCAGTAAAATCATTATTCCTACCAGACATCCTTAGCGACCATGAAGCTCCAGAATTACCTGAGGATATCAACACCCCTGAATTGGCCACAGCATAAACACTATTTGTGGCCAACTTATAGCTGAGCCCTAAAATATTCTGATTAGTTCTACTTGTTCGTTGAGAAAATGTAAGGCCGGCATTATTGGTATATAAAACCACTCCACTCTCTCCTACCACTAATCCTACATTCGGATTGGTGCCATGAAAACCAACCCTGTTATAATTAAATTCCGTTCCACTTTGTATAAAATCCCAATTCAATCCTGCATCTATGGATTTCAAAATGGTTCCTGCATCTCCCACCGCATATCCCGTGGTATCATTCACAAATACGATATCATTAAGGGGATGAATAACTGGCGTATTGATTTGTGTCCAGTTATTTCCACTATCAACAGTACGCAGAATTTTTGCGTCTGAAGTGGCCAAATAACCTGTATCCAGATTATAAAAATGCATCGCATTTAAATCTGACGTAAAGCCAATATTTTGTAAACTCCAACTCACACCACTGTCGTTCGACAAAAACACGGCCCCAGAATCCCCTGAAAGATAAACCTTATTTCCTGTCAAATATTGAACTGAATTTAGGTCGCCACTATGTCCAATATCGATTAAATCCCACTGCTCACCGCCATTAATGGTCCTAAAAACCAAACCGCCTTCACCGACGATCAAGCCCATATCATTATCAAAGAAGTCTAATGCCAGCATCTTACCATCAACAGGACTTTCTTGCTCTATCCAGCTCAGCCCTCCATCTATGGTCTTTAAAATAATTTCATCCCCAGATATATAGCCCACATCGTCATTTACCCAATGAATTCCAGTAAGCTCATTTCCCCATCCGGCCATCCTCCGCCAGCTTTGAGAAAAGACCTGAAGCACAAAAAGTTGGGTGATCAAAAATAAAAGTATATATTTTTTCATGTAATAATGGCTGTATTTATAATTGATGTTGTAAAAGTATATCCCCAAAAGCGATATATCAACGCTTCATTACTAGTAATTTACAAAAAAATACAACAGATACCAGCATTCCGCCCACCCTAAATTATTCACCTTCAACAAGTAGCTATTACACCAATCATTTATTATTTACTTCATCCCCTCAAACTTAATAATTATTTGCCCTCCCAATCTATTTTCTTGATAGTAGAAAAAAATGGACTATTGAATAAACTTCATGGCATAAAAAAAGGCTGGTGTATCACCAGCCTCTCTATATCTATTCTAATTATTTCATCCATTAACGGTCATCAGCACCTACAGAAATCATAGCACATCTAAAACCAATGCTATTGGTAGCTGAATCTTGGTGCATAAACCTCCTTGTACCTGGAGATAACCAATAGGCCACATCCTTCCAAGAACCACCTTTGTATACCCTGTAATTATCATCAATCAAAGAAGTACCATATAAATCTGCATCATCCAGGGTACCATCTTTTCTTAAAGGGTTCAAATCTTCAAAATCTTCATAAGACAATGGTCTGTAAACATCCTGAACCCATTCGTTCATATTACCAGACATATTATACAAGCCAAAGTCATTCGGAGGAAACTCATAAACGTTGGCAGGAATAATTTCTCCATCATTGGTAATGCCACCAGCAATACCGGCATAATCACCACGACCACGCTTAAAGTTGGCCAATAGATCACCTTGACGAGATTTCCTTTTAACGTCATAAGGGTTTCTTACCCCTCTACCATCCCAAGGATAAATCCTACCGTTTTCTTGGTTCTCATCCAAATACTGCGTTCCGATCATCGCTTTTGCAGCATATTCCCATTCAGCCTCATTTGGAAGTCGATAACTCGGTAATACCACTCCACGCTCAATAAGCATGTTTTTGCTCATGGTACTATCCAACTCATTTTCTTTTCTGTAAAGCTCATTCACATATACTGTTCTCCATTGAGAATAAGCATTTGCCTGAGCCCAAGTGACACCTGCTACTGGGTAAAAGTTAAATCCAGGGTGACGGAAATAATAAGTAGAATAAACATCATTATAAGATAAAGCCTCAGACCAAACATCTTCTCTAGGCTCTAACTTATTCAATGAATCTGCGCTTACACGGCTTCTCATATTGAAAAGAAACTCCTTATAATCCACATTGGTCACTTCAGTTTCATCCATATAGAAAGACGCTACAGTGACTGTTCGTTCTACATTGTCCCTGAATGCCATTACATCCTGCTCTTGCGTACCCAAGACTGCACGACCACCTTGAATATATTTCAGTTTGGGTCCTACTACAGGATCTTTGAGCCTTACAACAGTAAATTGTGTAGTGTCTTCCAGGTCAAAATTTAATTCAGCACCAGTTGAGGCACTGACCTTACCTGGATTTCCAGCGGTCCTTCTACCATAAGTTGGACCATTGTTTTTAGCACAAGAAGCCAAAAGTGTCATTGACAACATAAAAAATGCTGCAAAGACTAATTTCAAATTTTTATTTTCAATCCCCATTTGATCGGTTGTTTTTTCCAAACCTAAACTAAGTACTAATATATAATCATTCAATGAGTATTCACAATACTTTTAAATGATCCCATACGCATTTTCCCTATTTATCTTAAATATAAAAGAACATAGCAAAAAGCACAACAAATAAAGTATTAGATATAACAAAAGCAAAATTTAATGCCTCATATCTGTCAGCCACTGCTTCGCTGTATTTACAGATTGCACGCCACTGATCGTAAGAATTAAACGATTTTTATGCTCCTTTATTTTACAATACCTTCCCTTCGACTGAATAAACCGAATTATATTTCCAAACACCTCAGATTTAAAATAAATTTCCCTAGATGATGGAACAAAATAACATTTCATTAAGCCATTTTTAAGCACTAGCTTTTCAAATCCCAGTTTTTCAGCCAACCATCTTAAGCGCACAGTCTCAAATAAAGCACCCACCACCTCTGGGACCGGACCAAATCGATCTTTTATGGATGTAGCAAATTTTTCTAATTCCTCTTCTGTTTTAATATTATCCAACTTCGAGTATAAACTCAATCGTTCGGAAATATTTGTAACATAATCTTCTGGAATCAAAAGTTCCATATCCGTCTCGATCACACAATCCTGCACCAAAACTTCTACCTTCTCCTTGAGATCCACTTCAAATAAAGCTGCAAACTCATTTTCCTTCAACTCCTGGACTGCTTCATCCAAGATTTTATGATACATTTCAAAGCCTAGATCTGTAATAAAACCACTTTGCTCCGCACCTAGAAGATTCCCTGCTCCACGTATATCCAAATCGCGCATGGCCACTTTAAAACCATCTCCCAAGTCAGAAAACTCTTCCAACGTCTGCAATCTTTTCCTCGCTTCTGGAGTCAGTCCAGACATTGGAGTAGTTAATAGGTAACAATAGGCTTTTTTATTACTTCTTCCGACCCTGCCACGCATTTGATGAAGGTCACTCAAACCAAACATATGCGCCCTATTAATTATAATGGTATTGGCATTTGGAATATCTAAGCCTGACTCGATGATATTGGTGGAAACCAATACATCGTATTCACCTTCGATAAAGCTTACCATTACCTTTTCCAATTGCTTTCCATCCATTTGCCCATGGGCTCCTACCACCTTGGCATCTGGAACCAATCGCATGATGAGATTGGCAATCGAATCAATTTCACCTACTCTATTGTGCACAAAAAACACTTGACCGCCCCGTTGAAGCTCTTGGGAAACGGCATCTCTAATCACTTCTTCTTTGAATGCATGGATCTCAGTGGTCACAGGCTGCCTGTTAGGCGGTGGAGTAGCGATCACAGAAAGGTCCCTTGCCCCCATCAAGGAAAAATGCAGCGTCCTTGGAATCGGCGTGGCAGTAAGCGTTAGTACATCCACATTTACCCTTAATTCCTTAAGCTGATCTTTTACCTTCACACCAAACTTCTGCTCCTCATCTATAATCAATAGACCCAAGTCTTTAAATTTCATATCTTTATTGACAATCCTGTGGGTCCCTACCAAAACATCAATCTCTCCACTTGAAACCTGCTCAGCAATCTCTCTTACCTGCTTGGCCGTCCTGAATCGATTAATATAATCTACCTTTACAGGGAAATCTTTCAGCCTTTCTTTAAAGGTTTGATAATGTTGCATGGCCAAAATAGTAGTAGGAACCAAGACCGCCACTTGCTTACGGTCATTAATGGCCTTGAAAGCTGCACGAATGGCCACTTCTGTTTTTCCAAAACCAACATCGCCGCACACCAACCTGTCCATTGGATAAGATTTTTCCATGTCATCCTTGACATCACCTGTGGCACTGGCTTGATCGGGGGTATCCTCATAGATAAATGAACTTTCCAACTCAACCTGTAATACACTGTCAGGCGAAAATTTGTACCCGGGGGCATTTCTGCGCTTGGCATAAAGTGCTATCAAATCCTTCGCGATATCCCTTACCTTGCGTTTGACCTTCTTCTTTTTGTTCTCCCACTCCGGTGATCCCAGTTTGGACATACTTGGCATAGTACCTTCCTGCCCTGAATATTTAGATATTTTGTGCAAAGAATGGATATTCACATATAGCAAATCATCATCTCTAAAGACCAATCGCACTGCCTCTTGCAAATTATCATTGATCTCCACCTTCTCTAGACCTGCAAAGCGCCCAATTCCATAATCCACATGCACCACATAATCACCAGGCTGTAAGGTCTTGAGTTCCTTCAGTGTAAGGGCCTTCGTTTTACTGGCCTTTTGATTGCTTTTATATCGATGAAAACGCTCAAAAATCTGGTGGTCAGTATAGCAGGCCAACCTGACAGAATGATCTAAAAACCCCTCCCTCAGGCTTATCGGCAATGATTGCACCTTAAGGGTAGGATCTAGCTCCTGAAAAATATTTTGTAATCTTTCAACTTGCTTTTCACTTTCTGAACAAATGATATTCACCAGGCCTTGCCGTTCATTATCCACCAAATTCTCCACCAACATATCAAAATTCTTATTGAAAGATGGCTGAGGCTTAATATCAAATTCAAACACCTGAGCTTCTGGAAGATGAAACTGGTTACCAAATTCCAATTTATTAAACCCAGCTATGGATTTCATAAACGCTGCACCATCATCAAACAAAGCCTCAGGTTTTAACATCAGCTTTTCACTTCCCGTCTGCCCTACAATCTGATCAAATTTTTGACTGGCTTTATCAAATGCCTGATCCAGCACGTCCATGGTCATTGCTACATCCTTGATCCAAACTTGGGTTCCTTCAGGCATAAATTCCAAAAACGACTGCCTCACTTCTTGCATCAGTCTGGTCTGTACATTGGGAATAATGCTGATCTGCTCCAAGTTCTCCACAGAAAGCTGGCTCTCTGCATCAAAGGTCCTGATACTCTCTATTTCTTTTCCAAACAGTTCAATTCTGTATGGTTCCTCATTTGCATAGGAGAAAACATCAATTATACCACCACGAATAGCAAACTGACCCGGCTCGTAAACGAAATCTGTTTTCTCGAAATCATAAGTAGCCAGCAATTCTGCAATAAATTCCGTATCCACTTTCTCGCCCACCTTTGCAGAAAATGTATTGTCCTTCAGGGATTTCTTATTGATCACCTTTTCATAAAGCGCCTCAGGATAAGTAACCACTATTTCCTGCTCATTTTCTTTGGCCAGTACTTTATTGAGGATTTCTGCTCTTAAAAGCACATTGGCATTTTCTACCTCATCATATTGGTAAGGACGCTTATAGGATGATGGAAACAATAATGGCTTTATCCCATCCACCAACATCTTCAGATCATCTGCAAGATAGGCTGCCTCCTCCTTATCATGCGCCACAATTAAATGGAAATGATCTCCGATTCCTGCCATAGCCGCCAAGAACACCATATCCATACTTCCAGTAAGTCCCTTCAAATGAAAGTTTTTACCCTGCACACCGAATATATTGCTGCTTATAGTCCTGATATAAGAATCCTGCTCGTATAGGGAAAGAAATGCTTTTTTATCCAAAATGAATTTGTCTTATAAGGTGGTATTCCAATTTTCAATTTACAGACCTGCAAGTTAGGAAAAAGATGGCTTTTCTCTTGGTATGTGAACATTTAGTAATTGTAGCTTAAAAGACAATTGCCCGCAATAATACAAAGCCATGGTTTGCTGCAACCAATTGCAAGTTCTTAAGGTTATAATCACAAAGGGCAATTTAAATTTCGTCTTACTGAAACCGGTACATGAATACAAAAACTAAAGATAACTGGATAAAAAAAGTAGAAGGACTCCACCCCTACCAAACCTTGGTTTACCTAGGAATGCTAGGCAGTGGAATCATCTTTATTTTCTTGTCCTTTGCATTTTTGAGTTCTTTTTATGAATCAAGTCCCTTAAAGGCCTACCAACTCCCCACACCTTTTTGGTTAAGTACTTTGGTCCTTGTATTCAGTAGTTTCATCACCCACAAATTGGTCAAGTTCTACAAGCAAGATCAACCAAAACAACTGGAGAGATTATTATGGCTTATTTTCCTTTTGGGGATGACATTTACCAGTCTTCAACTTTGGGGCTGGGAAGAACTAAAGTCACAAGGAATAGATTTCAGTGGTATCCCAAGCGGAAGTTACCTCTATTTACTTACAGGAATTCACATTTTTCATTTAATAGGCTTATTGATTTTTTCCCTGTTCCTAGTTTGGGAAGTGCACCAAACCAGTCTTGACCCCGTAAAAGATTTGGTATTTAGTACCAACCCTTATGCAGAAATGAAATTCAGGTTATTCATCACTTATTGGCATTATGTGGATATAATTTGGCTCTGCCTTTTCCTGATATTCACCTTGGCATTTTAGCATTTTTCACCATTTTCTATGCTTATTCCAATATTTTTTTGGAATTTCAACTTTCAACAAACCAAATTTTACCTCTATGGCAAACAAAAATTTTGAGATCAATGTCAACCCTGATTGGATCAAAAAATACCTAAGGAAAATTATCCTTGGACTGATCCTGCTTTATGCGGCATTCAGCTCTATTCACACAGTCGGCCCTGAAGAGGAAGGTGTTGTACTTCAAATGGGCAAATACAATCGCACCGTCCAACCTGGGCTTAACTTCATTTTGCCATTAGGCATTGAGGAGATTTTCAAGATCCCTGTCCAAAGACAACTCAAACAGGAATTCGGCTTCAGGACCACAAATCCCAGCCAAAGATCAAACTATGTAAAAGATGGCTACCGAGATGAATCCACCATGCTTACCGGCGACTTGAATCTAACCGATGTAGAATGGGTAGTACAATATAGGATCAGCGACTCCTATAAATATTTATTTAAAGTCAGGAATGCGGACAAAACCCTTCGAGACATGTCTGAAGCAGCCATGAGAAAAATTGTGGGCGACAGAACTGTCAATGAGGTACTAACGGTGGGCAGACAAGAAATCGCCACGAGCGTCGAGCAATTGCTACAAGAATTATGCGATGAATATGAAAATGGCATCCGAATAGACCAAGTTGTGCTACAGGACGTCAATCCACCAGATCCTGTAAAACCTTCTTTCAATGCCGTCAATGAAGCACAGCAAGAAAGAGAAACCTTGATCAACCAAGCAGAAGCAGACTATAATCGGGTAATACCAAGAGCTAGAGGAGAGGCCCAGGAAACCATTGAACTAGCGGAAGCCTTTGCCCTGAACAGGGTCAACAGATCCAAAGGGGAAGCAGACAGGTTCAACTCTCTTTTCAAGGCATATATCAAAGCCCCAGAAGTAACCAAGCAAAGGATTTACCTGGAAACAATGGAAAAAGTATTACCGAAACTGGGTAATAAGGTCATTGTCGACGAAAAAGGCAATAATGTGTTACCATTACTCAACCTAGACAGAAAAGGAGGAACTGAAAAATGAGCAGAAATATCATCATATACAGTGTAATAAGTCTTTTACTGATCATTGCAGCCAATGGCAGCATTTTCATATTAGATGAAACACAGCAAGCCATCGTGACCCAGTTCGGGAAACCAGTCGGAGAGCCCCGCACCAGTCCTGGACTCAACTTCAAAGTTCCCTTTCTCCACAAAGTCCAATTCTTCGACAAAAGATACTTGGAATGGGATGGAGACCGCAACCAAGTACCTACCAAAGACAAGAAATTTATCTTTGTGGACACTTACGCAAGATGGGAAATCACCAATCCATTGCAATTCTTTATCCGATTAAGAGATGAGAGATCAGCGCAGTCCAGATTGGACGACATCTTGGATGGTGAAACTAGAAACGCCATTGCCAGTCATGATTTATTGGACGTAGTCCGATCTACTAATAGAGACCCTGAGGTAACAGAAGACTTTATGGAAGAACTGGAAGTCCTGGAAGAAATTTCAGTCGGCCGAGAAAAAATCGAAGAAATCGTCCTTTCCAAAGCCAATGAGCGAACTGCTGACTTGGGGGTAAGGATTTTAGATTTCAAATTCAAACGAATGAATTATGTAAATGAGGTCCGTGATCGTGTGTATGACAGAATGATCAGTGAAAGAAACAGAATTGCTGATCAGTTCCGCTCAGAAGGTCAAGGAGAAGCTAGAAAAATCCAAGGTGACAAAGAAAGGGACTTGGCAAAAATCCAATCAGAAGCTTTTAAGGAAGCTGAAGAAATAAAAGGCCGAGCAGATGCTGAAGCAACGGCAATTTATGCAGCTGCTTATAACCAAAACAGGCAGGCAGTGGATTTATATAAATTCCTAAGAACGATGGAAAGCTTTGAAAAATCCCTGGATGAAAATACCAGCATCATCCTATCTACCGATAGCGACTTTTTCAAATACCTCAACAGCATCAAATAGAAAAAAAGAAACCTATTCCGCTTGAAAATTAAAATGGCCATCCGTTTAATCGGATGGCCATTTTATTTGTCAGGTAAATTATATTTTACTCAAATTATTCCTTAGTAGCAAAATCAGGATATGCCCGCATGCTGTGCTCATTGATATCCAAACCTTCAACCTCTTCGCCTTCATGAACTCGGATACCCACGGTCTTTTTCATGGAATAGAATAATACCCAGCTAAACGCTACACAGAAAACTCCAACTGCAGCTACACCAATTAACTGTGACATCAACTGAGAGAATCCAGCAAGGTCTCCAAAGATACCAACTGCTAGGGTACCCCAGATACCTCCTACAAGGTGAACTGAAATCGCACCAACAGGATCATCCACTTTTATTTTATCAAAGAAAACAACACCAAATACAACCAGTGCTCCTCCCACAAATCCAATAATGGCTGACTCACCTACGGACACCAAATCAGCCCCGGCAGTGATCCCTACCAAACCAGCAAGCACTCCATTGAGCACCATCGTGATATCATAGGACTTGAATTTCAAATAAGAGAACATCAATGCACCAAAAGCGCCAGCGGCTCCCGCTATAGAAGTGGTCACAAAAACTTTGGACACAGTTCCTGGGTCAGCACTCAAAACCGAACCACCGTTAAATCCAAACCAACCGAACCAAAGCAAAAACACTCCAATTACAGCCATTGGAATATTATGTCCCGGAATAGCATTCATGCCTCTTTCTGTATATTTTCCAATCCTTGGACCTAATAAATAAGCACCAACTAGGGCTCCCCAACCGCCTACGGAGTGGACAATGGTCGAACCTGCAAAATCATAAAAAGGGGTACTTAGGGTATCCAAAAATCCTCCACCCCATTTCCACATCCCAACTATTGGATAACAGATAGCCACATAAAGTGTAGAGAATATGATAAATGGCCCCAATTTGATTCTTTCTGCCACAGCGCCAGAAACAATAGTAGCGGCAGTAGCTGCAAACATCGCTTGGAAAATAAAGTCTGTGAAGAAGGTATAACCTTCGCTATAAGCAGAAGTATCCCATCCTTCTGGAAGACTTAGGCCTAAACCACTCAAACCAAAGAAACCTCCAGCGAATGCTTCCCCCGGATACATCAGGTCAAAGCCAATAAATGCATAGGTCAACAGCCCCATGGCAGGAATAATGGTATTTTTAAATAAGATATTAATGGTGTTTTTGGCTCTTGTAAGTCCAGCTTCTAAAGATGCAAAGCCAAGGTGCATGATGAATACCAGGATAGTGGCCACCATCATCCACACATTATTGATGGTAAATAATTCTTGATTCATTTGTTAGGAAAATTATGGATTACGTATTGGAAAGGAGATAGATTGACAAAGTGACACTATAAAGCGTCAGCACCTTTATCCTCATTTCTTACCCTATAGGCCTCAAGTACATCGGTAACGAAGATTTTACCATCTCCGATCTCGCCGGTACGACCTTCCTTAAGGATACATTTGATTACTGAATCTACGAGATCCTCTGTAACCACAATTTCCAACTTGGTTCTAGGGATAAAAGCAGGCTCATAAGCCACACCCCTATACTTTTCAATCTTTGCATGCTCAAGCCCCATACCCTTAACTTCATAAAAAGTAAGGAATTTCACTCCTAAGGCAGCAATACATTTGTGAATCACCTCAAATCGAGATGTTCTAATAATCGCTTCTACTTTTTTCATTTTAATTATACTGACAAACTTCGAGGTTGTTTTACAACCTATTTATAACTGAATTGCATGCAAATCTAATAATATAGATTAATTTATAACCCTATTTTTACATTTTTTTTAATATTTACAGGAAAACATCGTTGTTTTTTAAACCAAAACTATCACAACGTATGAAATTTGACAACAAACGGGTGTTTTTTAGCATTTATCAGAAATCGGTCTAATTTTTGACTGCCAACATGGTCACTTTAAAAGTTTGTCTTAATTTTAGGCACCAAAACAAACCAGACTATCAAGAAACTTTCAATTTCATGAATAAACCAACACTTTTGATCCTTGCTGCAGGGATAGGTAGCAGATATGGGGGGAATAAGCAAATCGATGGCTTTGGCCCAAAAGGGGAAACAATTATAGAATATTCAATATACGATGCGATCAGAGCAGGCTTTGGGAAAGTTGTATTTATAGTCAGGAAAGAAATTTTAGAATTGGTAAAGGAAATCTTTTTACCCAAACTAAAAGGAAAAATAGCAGTAGACTTTGTCGTTCAATCTCTGGACAGCATGGTCCCTGTAGAATATAGAAATGCAGAAAGAAAGAAGCCTTATGGTACTGGTCATGCAGTGTTATGCGCAAAAGATGCCATTAAGGAACCCTTCGCCGTAATTAATGCAGATGATTTTTATGGAAAAGAGGCTTTCCAAGTTTTGGGAGAATTCCTCCAAAATGGCGTAAAGGAAGACTTGCACTGTATGGTGGGTTACGCGATTCAAAATGTCCTTTCTGAAAACGGCACTGTCAGCCGGGGGGTTTGTGAAACCAACGGCAATAGGCAATTGATGGGAATGACAGAAAGAACGGCAATTGCCCAAGAAGGGGATAAAATTCTTAGTCGCGAAAATGACACTGCGTTAGAAATCCCAACAGACACGCCTGTCTCCATGAATTGCTGGGGCTTTCACCCTTCATTCTTTATAGAAACTGAAAATCTTTGGAGAAACTTCTTGTCAGAAAATAAGGACAATATCAAATCGGAATTTTACATCCCTACAGTAGCGAATGCTTTAATAGAAAAAAAGAAAGCCAATATCGCCATTCTTGAAGGAGGTAAAACATGGTTTGGGGTTACCTATCCAGAGGATAAACCCGTCGTGGTAAAAGCCCTTCAGGAATTGCATGACCAAGGCGATTATCCTAACTCACTATGGGGTTAGTCCATTAAGGACAATTTCTACTCAAAAGAAAATAACACTTAAAAATATTATACTTATGGACATTGTCCAATAGTTTATTCAAATGCACGTTGATATTATAAGCTAAATAAAATCAGCTTTTTATAATGAAAAAATTACTTTTCTCACATAGTCCAATTTCGCAAAACTTTGCACTACTTATACTCAGACTAAGTGCTGCTGGTATGATGATGGTTCATGGCTGGTCTAAAATCGCAAATTTCAGCGAGTACCTAACCAAATTCTCTGACCCTTTTGGCTTAGGCCCTGCCGTTTCTTTACAATTGGCTATTTTTGCAGAATTTTTCTGCGCCATCCTTTTAGCTCTTGGTTTCATGAGCAGATGGGTTTTGGTTCCATTGATCTTCACCATGACTACCGCAGCATTTATTGTGCATGGAGCTGATCCATTTAGTGTAAAAGAGAAATCACTGCTTTTCCTGGTAATGTATGTGGTATTGCTTTTTACAGGTCCTGGAAAAATCTCTATGGACGCTCAGATCAACAAGAAAAGCAGGTATCGATAATAAAAAAAAGTCCCGGTGATCACCGGGACTTTTTTTTATTATCATTATTTTTCACTCGACCTAGTGGATGAATTTAGGTTCATTAGCCGCTTATGATACCATTTCGTTTGCCTTTTTCTTGAAGCACTCCCTAAGATTTAATCCTGCCAAACCCGTCCGTCTTCAATGATATACCAGTTTTTATCTGAGACGATGGAAGGGCTCGAAATTTTAAACCTCGTTTTGCTTACCTCAAAATCAAATTGCTTTCCTTCAAGTTCATCTTGAAGAGACAGCTCTTTTAGTGTTTTAGCATAATGGCCATTTTTCTTGAAATAAGCTCTTTGTGAAAAATAAATCTTCCTCAAATCGTGCTTGACCTTTTCATCTTTATGTAGTTTGAACTCCGCTTTGCCTGAACCTACTGTCTTTTCAGAAAACTGTAAGTAGCCCCATTCCTCTGGCATATGCATGCTGATTTTCCCTTGCGGGGACCAGACCCAATTATTTTCCGGGAATGGCTTACCTGTTGCTGGATTGATTTTTTTGCTGTATGCTCCATCCTTTACTTCTAATTGCCACTGAACCCTGGAAAAGTTGATGCGCATTTGTTCACCATCTTTAGGAGCAGAATAGGAAGGACCCGCTTGAGATAAGGCTTTCCATGGTATGGCCAACTCCACGGTCCAGGATTCATCGATGTCCTCAGGATTGTTGAGCGTACCATTAAGCTGAATACCTTTTTCAAGTCCATTTATATTCCAACCATTTAAGGGGAGTCCACCATCTCTATAAGGTTTGGTCAGCATCAAGTCCCATTCGGTACCAAGGGCATTGATTTCCAATTCATAGTAATTATGTGTATCTCCCTTGGTATCAATAAATAGTTCAATGTCATTTTCATTGAAAATAACCGATTCCCTTTCTGTATAGGTTGCCCAAAGGTGCGGCTCTTCCATCCAGAAAGCGATATAAAGATGCTCTTCATCCCAAAGCATTTTCATTTTGCTACCATATAATGGCGCTGGCTTTTTATCTCCTTCAATGTCAACAAATAGATCAGACCATACTGCTGCTTGCCAATCACCCTCATTCAATTTGCCATCCATAACCAAATCCCCACCAGCTCGGTAGGCGATATAATGCTTTCTATCTGCTGCTTCTTGAGCAAAAAGATGTGCACTTGACAAAAAAGTCAATAGAAGGATTAAAAGCTTCTTCATTATTTAAATATTTTATAAATCAGTAAATTCTTTGCTAAGATATTTAATTATGTTTTGTCAGCCACAGCTTTTGCCCAAATTGTGTTGAATGGGAAATGCCTCTTTGGTTTTTTGGTCCATGTGATTTTATACTTAAATATCGCAAGATTTTTATTAGGGATCATTAATTTTGGACATGATGAACTGGGAACAGCTGCTCAGGGCTGGCAGATCAGACCTTAAAAAGAGGACTGCATCTAGCCCTGAACAATATAGAAGTGAATTTGAAAGGGATTATGATCGAATTATTTTTTCGGCTCCCTTTAGAAACTTACAGGATAAAACACAAGTATTTCCATTGCCAGAACTTGATTTTGTACACACCAGGCTTACGCATAGCTTGGAAGTCTCAAGCGTGGGGAGGTCTTTGGGAAAATCCGCTGGTAAATACTTATTACAAAAATATCCTGAACTTGAATCAAAGGGCATAACGTCCAGTGATATTGGGGCAATTGTGGCTGCTGCGGCCTTGACCCATGATATTGGCAATCCACCTTTTGGGCATTCTGGGGAAGATGCCATTTCTGACTTTTTCAAGTTCCATCCATGTGGACAGATGTGGAAACCCCATTTACACGAGGAGGAATGGGCTGATATGATCAGCTTTGAAGGAAATGCGCAGGGCTTTAGGATGCTTTTGGAGAAGGACAACGGGCTTCAGCTTTCCTTTGCCACTTTGGCAGCATTTACAAAATACCCCAGGCCTGCAAAGATCGAAAAGAAGGACAAAAATAGAAGAAGCCAAAAGAAATATGGTTTCTTCGCGGACCAAATTGGTCAGTATCATAATTTAGCAAAACTGTTAGGCATACCTGCTTCGGGCAAGGACACTTGGTACAGGCACCCCTTGGCATTTTTGGTGGAGGCTGCAGATGATATTTGTTATAGCATTATCGACTTAGAAGATGGCTGTACCCTGGGCCTGGTGCAGTTGGAAGAGGTGGTGACCTTATTGGCAGAGATTATTGGAGATCGCTTTAATGAAGAAAAGCTCAATTCCCTAAATTCCAAGTCCCAGAAATTGGCCATTTTGAGGGCCATGGCCATTGGTAGGCTGATTGAGGAATCAGTAGATTGCTTCAAAAAATATGAAGAGCAAATGCTCTCAGGTGAGTTTGATAGCGCATTAACAGACATGATCGATTCTGCGCATGTCTTGGAAAAGATTAGCAGGCTCTCTATCAATAAAATCTACAGGTCACAACCTGTTTTGGAGAAAGAAGCAGCAGGTTTCCAGGTTTTGGAAGGTTTGCTGGAAGTTTTCTCTAAAGCCCTGTACCATAAATATTACGATAGTGATAGGTTCTCTGGACAGGACAGAAGTATTTTGAGACTGTTGCCAGAAGAATTTAGAACTGATAAAGAGGCACTAATGCCTTATTTGCTACTGAGAAACCTCGTAGACTTTATCTCCGGGATGACCGATAAATACGCTCTTTCGCTATACAGAAAAGTAAAAGGGATTTCATTGCCAGGAGCTTAAAAATAAGCCAGGGGATTGACAAACTGTCAATGCACCCTGGCTATCTGCGGTTGATTTAACTCTACTATTTTTACAGCTATTTGCGTGCCAAACTTTTTATTTTCAAAATAAAATATAATTAATTTGCCTATAATAGTTTAGAAATGGAATAATCTTTACAGTTTTTATGTTTTTGTAAAATATATTATTTCAACAAGCCCTCACAAGTAAAAGTATAAACTCAATTGTTAGTCGCTTAGTTCCATATGGCCCTCCTAAACCTTCAGCCAAATATAAATTAGGCAGCAAAAGTTAAACTGACATCATTCTTAAACCATAGTAAATGAACCATAGATTTTCAGCAATAATGGTTTGCATCATTTACTTAATATTAAAATTAGGCAAATTTGATTTGGCTCCAGCAACTTGACCTTGTAAATCGCAGAAAAAAATTAGTTTTTACTATCGGT
The DNA here is from genome assembly GCF_014280965.1 of Echinicola salinicaeni. GTDB lineage: Bacteria > Bacteroidota > Bacteroidia > Cytophagales > Cyclobacteriaceae > Echinicola > Echinicola salinicaeni. The sequence goes on along the minus strand of NZ_JACODZ010000003.1, from coordinate 54,059 downwards.
TTTCCAGACAAAATATCACCTAAGTTTAGCATATAAAATAGGCGAAAATGCACTATTGAGCTGTTTTTAAACGTTTATATCTCCTCTTAATACTAAGTCAAATTATAGTGGGCAAATCTATTCAGTCTCTATTTGCCAATAAAATTATTGACACAAAAATGAGCCAAATCCGTATTGGATAATAGGTCAAACAAAGCTAATCTCATGGCATACGTGGAGTCTGAGGTGTTTTGTCAATGCCTATAGATTTAATTGAAGTAGAATGGCTTTTCGTCAAAAAGCGAGTTTTTCTATTTTCTACATACATAAACCCTACTTTTCTATTAACTTTGTGCCTGCTTTTGAAAGGATTACAGGAATGCTGAATTGTTTCAGTCTACCGAAGTCCTTTGCAGCCAAATAATTGAATAAGAAGTAATAATATAGATATCGTGAAAAAATATCAGGAGTTCAAACAAGTAGATTATCCCGGAATAGGAGAAAGTGTACTGAGTTACTGGCAGGAGAACAAAATTTTTGAAAAGTCTGTAGAGAACCGTGAAGGAGCGGAGACCTTTACATTCTTCGAAGGACCACCATCTGCAAATGGTACTCCTGGCATTCACCATGTAATGGCCAGAACTCTAAAAGATATTTTTTGTAGGTATAAAACCCTAAAAGGCTTTCAGGTAAAAAGAAAAGGTGGTTGGGACACCCATGGCTTGCCTGTGGAATTACAGGTGGAAAAGGAATTGGGCATTACCAAAGAAGACATCGGTAAGAAGATCACGGTAGAGGAATACAATAAAAAATGCCGTGAGACGGTCATGCGCTTTAAGAATGAGTGGGATGACCTTACTGAAAAAATTGGCTACTGGGTAGATTTGGATGATCCATATATCACCTTTGACCCTAAATATATTGAATCACTATGGAGCTTGTTAAAGCGCCTATTTGAGAAAGACCTTCTTTATAAAGGCTATACCATTCAACCTTTTTCTCCTGCTGCTGGAACAGGGCTTTCTTCCCACGAACTTAACCAGCCAGGTTGTTACAGGGATGTGAAAGACACTTCTATTACTGCCCAGTTTAAAGTGAAAGGCCGAGAAAATGAGTATATCATTGCGTGGACCACTACACCATGGACCTTGCCTTCCAACTCAGCATTGGCCATTGGAGAAAAACTGGATTATGTAAAAGTAAAAACTTTTAACCCTTACACCTATCAGGAGCAAACGGTGATTTTGGCCAAAGCCAGAATGGGAGCTTTATTCAATAAAAAAGCAGAGGGATTAAAAATAGAGGACTATAAGCCAGGAGACAAATTGATTCCTTTTGAAATCGTTGAGGAATTCAAAGGGAAAGATATGCTAGGAATGGAATATGAGCCATTATTCCCAATTGAAGGAATAGCGCTCCCAAGTCCTGCATTCACCGTTATCTCTGCAGATTATGTAACCACAGAAGATGGTACTGGTATCGTACACCTTGCCAAGGCTTTTGGTGCGGATGACTTTAGAGCATTGGTTCAGGCTGGTGTCCCTGGCGTATTTGTAAAAGATGAGCAGGGAAATGAAATTCCTGTGGTAGATAAGCGTGGTAGATTCCTTCCAGTGATAGGAGAGTATTTGCAGGCTAAAATGAAAGAACATGAAATCACCGCCCATAAAGAATATGGTGTGGATGATTTCTATGTGAAGAATTACCTTAAGGAAGATGAGAACGCAGCGGATTATAAAAATACCGATGTGATCATCTCCATCATCCTAAAAAATGAAAACAAGGCCTTCAAGGTAGAAAAATACGAGCACAGTTATCCACATTGTTGGAGAACGGATATGCCAGTACTTTACTATCCTTTGGAAAGCTGGTTTATCAAAACCACTGCATGCAAGGATCGTTTGGTAGAATTAAACAAAACCATCAACTGGAAGCCAGAAGCAACCGGTACAGGTCGTTTTGGCAACTGGTTGGAAAACTTGGTGGACTGGAACCTGAGCCGTTCTCGTTTCTGGGGTACTCCACTGCCAGTTTGGAGAAATGAGGATGCTACCGAAACCAAATGCATTGGTTCTATAGCAGAGTTGAATGAAGAGATAGGAAAATCCATAGAAAAAGGTTTTATGACCGAATCACCTTTCAAGGGTGAAGAGGTGGACCTGCACAGACCTTATGTGGATGATGTCATCTTGGTAGATTCCAAGGGACAGAAAATGTTCCGTGAGCCAGATCTTATCGATGTTTGGTTTGACTCAGGAGCTATGCCTTATGCACAATGGCATTATCCATTTGAGAATGAAGAAATCTTCAAGGCCAATTATCCAGCTGATTATATTGCTGAAGGTGTTGACCAAACCAGAGGCTGGTTCTTTACTCTTCATGCCATTGCAGTTATGTTATTTGATAGCGTTGCTTTCAAAAACGTGATTGCCAATGGTCTTGTGCTGGATAAAAATGGCAACAAAATGTCCAAGCGACTGGGCAATGCTGTTGATCCATTCAAAACCTTGAAAGAATATGGACCGGATGCCTTGCGCTGGTACATGCTTTCCAATGCCAACCCTTGGGACAATTTGAAGTTTAACCTAGAAGGTGTTGCAGAAGTACAACGTAGGTTCTTCGGCACCCTTCAAAATACTTATAACTTTTTTGCGTTATATGCCAACCTCGATCACTTCACCTATGATGCCAGCAAGATGGTGTCTGTCAGTGAAAGACCTGAGTTGGATCGCTGGATCATTTCAAAGCTGCAGTCTCTAATTGGAGAAGTGGAAAACTCCATGGACAGTTACGATGCCACTAGAGCAACTAGGGCCATTATGAACTTTACCGTGGACCAATTGTCCAACTGGTATGTGAGATTGGCCAGGAAACGTTTCTGGAGAGGTGATATGAATGAAGACAAGCAGGCTGCTTACGAAACCCTGTATGAATGTCTTACAACTATCTGCCAGTTGATGTCTTCTTTTGCTCCATTCTATGCGGATTGGATGTACAAGAATTTGACAGATGGAGCCAAGGAAGCAGGCCAAGAAATAGCCGAGTCTGTTCACTTGACTGACTGGAATGCTGCTGATGAGACTCTGATCAACAAGGACTTAGAAACTAGCATGCAGTTGGCACAGGACATTTCTTCTTTGGTGCACAGTTTGAGGAAAAAGGACAAACTAAAAGTGCGCCAGCCATTGCAGAAAATCTTGATCCCTATCCTCAGTGAAAAGACCAGGGAGCAAATCCAACACGTAGAGGAATTGATCAAATCGGAAGTGAATATCAAAGGAGTAGAATATATTGATGATGCTTCAGGTATTTTGGTAAAAAGTGCCAAACCGAACTTCCCGCTATTAGGAAAGCGCTTTGGACCAAAAATGAAGTTGGTAGCAGCTGCTATTAACCAGTGGGGCCAGGAAGAAATTGCCAATATCGAAAGAAACGGATCAGTTGAAATTGATCTAGATGGGGAGAAGGCAGCACTTTCATTGGAGGAAGTACTGATTACTTCACAAGATATCCCAGGATGGTCAGTGGCCAGTGACAACGGAATCACTGTCGCCTTGGATGTTACTTTAACGAATGAGTTGAAGCAAGAGGGGATTGCCCGTGACTTAGTTAACAGAATCCAGAACCTTAGAAAAGATATGGGACTGGAGGTTCAGGATAAGATCACCATTAAAGTGGCCAAGTTGAATGAACAAGTAGATCAAGCATTGGTTAATTTCTCTGAATATATCCAATCCGAAACACAAGCCCTATCACTATCCGTGAACGGTGATGTGGCAGAGGGAACCGTATTGGATATGGATGATTTTGAACTTAAAGTAAAGGTGGAAAAAGTTTAAATGGCGCTCTTAGCACCATGCTTCTGCTGAAAATATAGCTATGAAATATTTAAAGTATTTTGGTATTACCTTACTGGTCATCATTATCGACCAAATAGTCAAATTGGTCGTAGATGCTAATATGCAGATGGGATCGGTTGGTCAGATCAAAATTATTGGGGACTGGTTTAAGTTGCATTATACCACCAACCCAGGCATGGCCTTTGGGATGGAACTGGGCTCAGAGTATGGCAAATTGATCCTGACCAGTTTCCGCTTGGTAGCCATGGTAGGTATAGGCTACTACCTTTACCATCTTATCGAAAAGAAAGTACATACAGGCTATATTGTCTGCATTGCCATGATCCTGGGAGGAGCCATCGGAAACTTGGTGGACAGTGTGTTTTATGGTGTTTGGTTAAACAACGCCCCTGCCAATGCCAGTACACCATGGTTTCATGGTCAAGTGGTAGACATGTTCTATTTTGACATTTGGGAGGGATGGATCCCTGAATGGGTGCCGCTGTGGGGCGGAAATTATACCGCGCTATGGCCTATATTCAATGTAGCAGATGCGTCCATATTTATAGGCGTAGTTATCATTTTACTTTTCCAAAAAAAATTCTTTGCAGAGACGGAGGATGAAATCCAAAAACAATTTATAGAAGAGCAATAAATGAAAGGCCCTGATTTAATCAGGGCCTTTTTTATGTAATACATTTCCCCCTACGTCATTTAATACAATTTCATTTTGTAGAATATGCATTTTCGCAGTATTATTGTTTGAGATTAACCCTACCTACCTTTTTACTATTTAATTCTTTAGGAATGCGTTATACCTTTCTAATCAGTCTGGCAATTATTGCATTTAGTTTGTTTTCATGTGAGCAGAAAAAACAACAAGCACCCAATATTGTATTTATTCTAGTAGATGATCTGGGCTGGGCTGATCTATCCTGTTATGGCAGCGAATTTTATGAAAGCCCCAATATAGATGCACTGGCCAAGGAGGGAATGCGATTTACCGCTGCCTATTCAGCATCTCCGGTTTGTTCTCCTACAAGAGCCTCTATCATGACTGGTAAATACCCAAGTAGTCTAAATATTACTGATTGGATTCCAGGGCAAAATCCTAAGGGACGGAAATTGTTGGGACCTCAGGACAGGAATGAATTGCCTTTGGAGGAACAGACCATAGCAGAGCTTTTGAAAGCTGAAGGCTACAGGACATTCTTTGCGGGCAAGTGGCATTTGGGAGACAAAGGCTTCTTTCCTGAAGATCAGGGTTTTGATGTCAATATTGGCGGAAACCATAAGGGAAGTCCAGCGAGCTATTACTCCCCATACCATAATCCCCAATTGGAGGACGGTCCCGAGGGAGAGTACTTGACTGATAGGCTTGTAGATGAGTCCATTGAGTTTTTGAAAGCTGCAAAGGAAGACCCATTCCTGCTTTATTTATCATTTTATAATGTGCACACCCCAATTCAGGCCAACAAAAAACATGTGGATCATTTTAGAGAGAAAGCTATAAAAATGGAAGAAATAGGCGATCAAGGATATAGAAATGAGCATGATGGCCTCACCAAGCTTAGACAGGACAACTTCGAATATGCTTCTATGATTGCGGCGATGGATGAAAATGTGGGCAGGTTAATGAGTAAATTAGAAGAACTTGGGTTGGATGAAAATACTTTGGTGGTATTTACTTCTGACAATGGCGGACTATCCACCTTGCAAAATAACCGAAAGGCCCCTACCTCCAATGAACCATTGAGAGCGGGGAAGGGCTGGTGTTACGAGGGAGGGATTAGGGTTCCCTTGATCATAAAAGGTCCAGATATTCAAGCTAATACTGAATCTGATGAACCTGTGATCAGTGTGGATTTTTATAATACCATTGCTGAGGCTGTGAAAGTATCCAAAAACAAAATACCCGAAAATGATGGGACTTCCTTGATGCCACTGTTGAAAGGTGGTACATCACTTGATCGTGAAGCACTTTATTTCCATTACCCCCATTATCATGGAAGTGCCTGGGAGCCAGGCGCAGCAGTTAGGAAAAGGGAATATGTGTATATAGAGTTTTATGATGATGAAAAAGTAGAATTGTACAATATAAAGGAGGACATTCAGGAAAAGATGAACTTGGCGCCCGAAATGCCAGAAAAGGTAGCAGAAATGAAAGGTGTTTTAAATGGATTCCATGAAAAAACAGGAGCTCATTTCCCAAAAAACAACCCCAAATTTGAAAAAGCAAGCCCTTGAGAGATCACCAATAAAAGAAAAAAGCAGCTAAATCAATAGCTGCTTTTTAATTGGTTGTTTGTGGTTAGATATTATTCTTCGATTATTTCATTGCCCTCAGCATCATATTTTTTTGTTACGGCATCTTCTTCCATTCCGAATTTAACTTCATAGGTCACAGTACCATCAATATTTAGCATTTTATATGCTTTTGTAATAGTAAGTGACTGGGTCTCCTCACTTTCTGTAATGGTATCTTTGACAGCTTGAGGAAGATCTTCTGCTTTAATTTCTTCCTTGTCTTGGAACGATTGTACTAGGTTAAATTCAGGATCGGTTGGGATGTTTGAAGCTTGAACTCCTGCAAATGTGAAGGTTCCTAGGGCTAATACTAATGCTAACTTTTTCATGGTTGTTAAATTTTAAATTGGTTAATTTAGTTTGTTTTAGATGGATTACTTTCTTGTAATCACTTGTCTACATTTGTTCAGCAATTATGCCAATACAGAAATGGCTTTAAAACCAATTTTAACAGGGTTGATGTATTTTTAATTGTGATATTAATGGTCAACCTGTAGAAATTATAGCGCTATATTTTATTTGGTATTAATATTGATTTGAAAAATAGTATTATTTATGGAGAACCTTCTTTATGATATAAAAGCGTGTACTCTTTGCAAGGAACATCTTCCCTTAGGACCAAATCCAGTTGTCCAAGGAAGTTTGGAGAGTAAAATAATGATAGTTGGTCAAGCGCCTGGAAAGATAGTTCATGAGACCGGAATACCTTGGAATGATAAAAGTGGGGATAACCTTAGACAGTGGTTAGGAATAGAAAAAGAAACTTTTTATGATGCATCCAAAATAGCATTGGTTCCCATGGGGTTTTGTTACCCTGGGAGGGGGAAGTCAGGAGATTTACCTCCACGGCCTGAATGCGCGCCGCTTTGGCACCCCAAACTTTTGGACTTTATGAATAAAGTAGCGTTCACTATTTTGGTAGGGAATTATGCACAGGCATATTACTTACAAGAAAAGCGAAAATTGACAGATACTGTAAGAGATTATAATAAGTATTTGCCAGATTATTTTCCTCTCCCACATCCATCACCAAGGAACAATATTTGGCAAGCGAAAAACCCTTGGTTTAAACAAGAAGTGCTGCCTGCTCTTCAAGAAAAAGTTGCTAAAATATTGGGCTAAAACAAATATTTATTTTATTTCCTTAGAAAGGATTCAGGCAATAAATCAATAATCATATCCCTTTTATACATTTTTTTCCTTATTTCGGGCATGGATTGGCAATGGATCATAGAAGGTTTTGTGGCAGGTCTGCAACAAATGACCTGGTTAGAAGGTGTTGCGGTATTTTTTGGTGTCGCTAGTGTGTATTTTTCCATGCGGGAAAATATCTGGGTCTATCCTACTGGAATCATCAGTACCCTGATTTATGTTTGGATTTGCTTGGAAGTGAAGCTCTATGCGGATATGGGGATCAATGCCTACTATTTTTCTATGTCTATATTTGGCTGGTACGTCTGGACCCACCCTAAGGAGGGCAAAGAAGTACTGCCAGTGACTTGGCTGAAATGGAAAGGCTGGCTATTCTCTATACTCCTTTTACTGGCTTCTTATGGGGTACTGTATTCTGTTCTTTCCAATTTTACGGACAGTGATGTCCCCTATTGGGACTCCTTTACCACATCTTCTGCCTTTGTGGGTATGTATTTGATGGCAAAGAAGAAGGTAGAAAACTGGATTGCATGGATCATCACTGATTTGGTGTCGGTGCCTTTATATTTTTATAAAGGACTGATTCTAACTTCTTTTCAGTTTTTATTTTTCACTGTTCTTGCTATTATTGGCTTAATAGCATGGATAAGATCAGCTAAACATTATGCAGGGGAAGCTTAAAAAAGTAGTCATTATTGGTCCTGAATCTACGGGAAAAAGCACGCTCTCAGAAGCCTTGGCAAAACATTATGGGGTGCCTTGGGTGCCGGAGTATGCCCGAGAGTATATTGAGAGCTTGGATCGAACATATCATTATGAGGATTTACTGGAAATTGCTCGCGGTCAGGTACAATTGGAAGATACCAAAGCCCAAGAGGCCAAAGAGCTACTTTTTTGTGACACAGATCTACATGTAATCCAAGTATGGAGTGAACACAAATTTAGAAAAACTTCTCCCTGGGTTATTGAGGAAATCCAAAAAAGAAATTATGATTTATACCTTTTGACGGATATCGATATTCCTTGGCAGGAAGATCCACAGCGTGAACATCCTGAACCTGATATGAGGCAATTTTTTTATGATTGGTATGAACGTTTGTTATTGGGCACAGGTGTTCCAGTAGTAAAGATTTCTGGTGATCTGGAGGAAAGATTGGACAAGTCTATAGTGGCAATAGAAGATGATTTCCTTAAAATTCGTTAAATATTTTCACCGCACCTTGTTTCAGAATTTTTAAAAAGTCCTTCAGTTCACCAATTAAAGTGGTTTTACGCCCGATGGCCTATAGAGTTGCAAAAATCGAAGTGGGGACTAATAATAATAGCAGTATCATTCCGTTTAAATTAATGTATCTTTGATAAAAGGTGTCTTGACTTGTCCCTCCTGAGGTTCCCGTTCAATTTCCCCTCATTAATTACCTATTTAATACCATTTTATGGCTACGCCAAAATTCTCAAGACCTGATATTTCATTTCACTTAGAATTGAAAAAAAGGATCAGTTCCTACTTCAAAGAGGTAGGCTATTCTCAAACAGGCAACTCTCAATTATTCATCAAAGCAAGCATTTTGGTGCTTGCCTTTCTATTGATATATATACACTTACTATTCTTTACTCCTCATTGGGCCATCGCCCTGCTTGAATGCGTAATCCTTGGAGCGTTAACAGCGTCCATAGGTTTCAACGTCATGCATGATGGTGCTCATGGAAGTTTTAGCAAATACCAGTGGCTCAATAAAGCTGCCGGCATGTCCATCAATTTCCTTGGAGCCAATGTCTTTATGTGGAAAACCAAACATAACGTGGTCCACCACTCCTATACCAATGTGGAGGGAGTGGACGATGATATGAATGCAAGGCCTTTTTTGCGGCTCTGTCCAGCACAGAAGCGGTATAAATTCCACCGTTTTCAGCATTATTACTTTATTCTAACTTATTCACTTTTGTATTTGTATTGGGTGTTTTTTACGGATTATAAAAAATATGTAACCAAGAAAGTAGGCCCCGTGCCAATTCAAAAAATGAAAACAATGGACCATTTATCTTTCTGGGGATTTAAATTGATCCATGCAGCTTTGTTTATTGCCCTGCCCATTTACTTATTAGGATTTTTGCCTTGGGTAATTGGTTTTACAGTATATGGCTTATTCGCTGGACTGATGTTAACAGTAGTTTTTCAGTTAGCACACAGTTTAGAAGAAACATCCTTCCCGATCCCCGATGTGCAAACCAATAAAATGGAGGATGAATGGGCTATTCATCAGTTGAAAACCACTGCCAACTTTGCCACCAATAATAAGGTGATTTCTTGGGTTTTGGGCGGTTTGAATTTTCAGGTTGAACACCACCTGTTCCCAAAAATTTCCCATATACATTATCCAGCAATAAGCAAGATCATCAAACAGGCATGTTTGGAATATAATATCCCATATTTGGAACATCCTAAAATGAGATTGGCCTTTGTTTCCCATGTTAAGCACCTGAGGGTTTTAGGAAGGGCATAAGGAACAATCAATATTTTTCAGAAAAAGCCGCAAGTTCTAATCATCTTTCGGCTTTTTTTATTCTCCTTAATAATTAACTGAAACAACCGTTATAACGGCCTTATCTTCAGCCATATTTAACCCAAGCTAAAGCCGTGTTTAACCCGTGTTTTAACCGTGTTTCTCTTATTTTAAAGCCCCTTGCTGATCTACAGTTTTTCAACATTACCAATGGTTTGCCATGTATCAGCTTACCTTGATATTCGGAAGGTGATTCAACATAACTCTTTACTAAACTTGACTGCTTGAAAAGTCTCGACTTCTTGGTAGTCATGGCTGCAAGTTTTTCTTTCTGCAATAAACCTTCTAACTTTGCCCTTGCAAATAGATCTAATAAGGGGTGCCCTAAATTAACGGGCTGAGATCATACCCATAATACCTGATTCGGGTAATGCCGACGAAGGGAAATGAGATTTCCACAGAGAGTGGATATTATGGTGAACATTTAAGGTAGCAGTCTCCCCTGGACTGCTTCGAAGTTTAACCAAATTAAAAATCAAAGATTATTATGAAACGCGTCTTTTTGACCACACTATGTTTGTTGGTCGGGCTTAGTGCTATGGCACAAAATCATGTTACCGGCCATATTGTGGATGTAGAAACCGGTGAGGAGCTCATAGGAGCCAATGTGATTTTAGAAGGAACAGGTAGAGGAAGCACTTCCGATTTGGAGGGAAACTTCTCTATTGAAAAGGTGCCCGCAGGAAAGTATCAACTAAGGGTCTCTTTTGTTGGCTACGAGACCCTAATTCGGGATATTGAAGCGCCAGTGACTGGTTTGAAGATTCTGTTAGAAAGGAATTCTCTACTTACTGAAGAATTTATTGTTTCTGCTACCCGTGCTTCAGCTACTACACCCACTACCTTTCAGACGATTGACAAGGAAGAATTGGCCAAAAATAATTTGGGGCAGGATATTCCTATCATGTTGAACTATACACCATCGGTGGTTACCCATTCTGATGCCGGTGCAGGTATTGGATATACCGGATTGAGAATTCGTGGATCTGATCAAAGCAGGATCAATGTAACCGTAAATGGTATCCCCATGAATGATGCAGAATCCCATGGTGTCTTTTGGGTAAATATGCCTGATTTTGCCAGTTCGGTGGACAATATTCAGATTCAGCGTGGGGTAGGAACTTCCACCAATGGAGCTGCCACCTTTGGTGCCAGCATGAATATTCAAACGGATACAAAAAAGGAGGAAGCCTATGCAGAAGTCGGTAATTCCTTCGGGTCTTTTAATTCTTGGAAACATACTGTCAAGGCGGGAACAGGATTATTGAATAACCGCTGGGCAGTGGATGCCAGGCTTTCAAAAATCACCTCTGATGGATATGTGGACAGGGCTTTCTCAGACTTAAAATCATATTTTGTATCTGGTGGATACTATGGAGATGACCATGTTTTTAAGATAAATATATTCTCAGGAAAAGAGCAAACTTATCAGTCTTGGTATGGCCTGCCTGAATCCAAATTGGAGAATGACAGGACCTTTAATTATTATACTTATGATAATGAGACTGATAATTATCAGCAGGATCATTATCAATTCATCTATACCGGTAAATTTGGCCAGAACTGGAAAGCCAATGGCGCCTTGCATTATACTTATGGCCGTGGCTATTATGAACAGTTTAGAGAGGAGGATAATTTTGCCAGCTATGGTTTGGAACCGATCATGATCGGTGGTGAGCTAATTGAAAGTACCGATATTATTAGAAGAAGATGGCTAGATAATGATTTCTATGGAGGGGTATTCTCCTTAAATTATGTATCTGACAATGGCCATTTGGACTTTTTGTTTGGTGGTGGAGCCAACCGTTATGACGGAGATCATTTTGGTGAAATCATCTGGGCAAGAATAGCAGGAAATACTGAAATTCGGGACCGCTATTATGATAATAATGCGGTAAAAGATGATAGAAATATTTATGCTAAAGCTACCTATGAAGTGGCTGATAGACTGTATTTGTTCGGAGACTTGCAATTCAGACAAATAGATTATCAATTCCAAGGTGTCAACGATGATCAAAGGGTGGTAGATGGAAACCAGCATTATGATTTCTTTAACCCTAAAATGGGTATCAGCTATGAAACAGGAAAAGGAGAAACTTGGTATGCTTCTTATGCTGTGGCCAACAGAGAACCCGTAAGAAGTGATTTCATAGATAATCCCATCACGGAAATACCAAAACCAGAAAGACTGAATAATCTGGAGGCCGGTATCAGGGCGCAAAAAGGAAACTTTAGCTATAATGCCAACTTCTATTATATGGACTATAAGGACCAGCTGATACTGACAGGGCAAATCAATGATGTAGGAGCTTATATCCGTGAGAATGTGGATAAGTCCTATAGAGCTGGGATTGAACTGGACGGAGCGGTTAGGCTTTCTCCAATGTGGACCTTGGGAGGAAATGTCGCCTTCAGCAGAAATAAGATAGAAGCATTTACAGAGTATATAGACGATTACGCTTCTGAACAGTTTCAGCAGATAGACTTTACCTATACGGATACTGATATTGCTTTTTCTCCAAATATTGTAGGTTCCGCCATTATCGATTTCAGACCAGTGAAAAACATGGAGATCAGTTGGATGACCAAGTATGTGGATGATCAGTATTTGGACAATACCCAAAATGAAGGTCGCAAGCTGGATGCTTACCTAACCAATGATATCCAATTAACCTATTCGGTCCGTCCTAGATTTGTAAAGGCTTTGGAGTTTAATATGAAAGTGAATAATGTTTTCAACGAAATGTATGAGCCAAATGGATATACCTTCAGCTATTTCGTTCCAGGGGAAACTGACCCTGAACTGGTAACAGAAAATTATTACTACCCAATGGCAGGAACCAATTTCATGCTTGGCGTAAATGTGAAGTTTTAGTTTGGATAATCATGGATAACAAAAAGGCCTTGGAAACATATTTCCAAGGCCTTTTTTATTTAATGCTGAAATTAGAAATTAAATCTTAAGCCTTTAAAAACTCCTTGACCAATCCTATGCTTTCCTTTTCTGCTTCAAACATACCCATATGGCCAGCATCTGAAAGTTCATGATAATAATCAACATATTCTTGATGTTGTCGGCTTGCATCGATTTTTACTGCACCATCCAACACCCCTGCTATCATTAACTTTTTGCCTTTGAAGTCCCTGAGGATATCCATTCGGTCTTTGCGGTCCCGCATGGCTTTGGTAAAGGAAATCAGCCCTTCAAAGCTAGTCGTTCGGGCAATTTCAACCACTTCTTGTATGCTGCTTTTCATACTTTCCCTATGTTCCTCAGTGAATAATGGTGGCACGAAGGAGTCTACAAATTTCCTGACCCCATGTTTTTTTACAAAAGTGATGGTGCGGTTTCTGACACCAATTTTCTCTTCATCATCAGCAAATGCTGTGGAATGAAAAAGCCCAATTCCTTCAAGCTCTTCTCCCATCATTTCTGCCAAAGCTAAGGTGACATATCCACCCAATGAATGGCCAATCACAGTGGGTTTTTCCAAATTTAGGTCTTTGATCCATGCTCGAAGCATTTCAGCAGCTTTTTCCAAGTTGATATTTTCCTCATACCAGCGAGTTTCTCCAAAACCAGGTAAATCTGGGCAAAGGATCCTATAATGGGAAGAAAGTTCTTCCTCAAACCTTTTCCACATTTCCTTGGCCTCACAAAATCCGTGAATAAATATTACTGGATTACCATGCCCTTGGTCAGTATATTCTATTTGATTGGTCATAAGAGAAAATTAATCAATGAATAGGATAAAAACAATGAAACCTACGTCGAACCCAACGGTTCCAAATACATTGAAAAAAGAAAGCAGGCGCAGATTAAGAAATCCTTAGAGTTCCTGCGTGGGCTCGGTAGTTCGAAAAAAATTGTCTTGTTTCTCAAACTTCAATCATCAAATTACCTGTGGCATAAAAAAATGCTAGCTCAAGTTTAATAATGCCGTTCCCAAAAATTCTCGTAATAAAAAAGAGCGGCCGACATTCTAAAGTCGGCCGCTCTTTTTTATACCATTCTCGCTGTCTCTATCAGATGGATTATTTCTTCGTAATTAATGTCCTTATAGTTTTGAGTAATTCGTGGATCACTCATTACCTTATCCATGATTTCATTCTGAAGCCGCCCTTGAGCATAGGCATCTGAATACTTCATATCTGAAAAGGTCACCATTGTGTAAAGAGGAACCCATTCATGAGGGTATAACTCATGAAGCTTTGCCTCTATTTTCTTACGGATGATGAACTTAGGATTAGCTACGCTGTCCCTCATTTCCACAAAATTATCCCTTGCCATCTGACTTATTGCGTCTGTATCGGGTTTTCTGATTTTTTGAAATTTCTCAAATACCAACTCCCAAGAAGTAGTACCGAATTTCTCAATGAGCTCATCCAAGATAAAACAATCTTCAAATCCACAATTCATTCCCTGACCGAAGAACGGAACCATAGCATGACAGGCATCCCCTATCAATAAAGACTTATTTTTCTGCCATGGAAAGCACTCTACATTGATCAATGAACTTGTGGGATTATTAAAAAACTCATCAGTAAGATTAGGCATCAATTCAAAAGCATCATTAAAGAAAGTCCTGAAAACACTTTCCAAGTCACTTTTATCATTGATTTTATCAAAACAGACCTTTTCACCCTCAAAGGGCAAAAACAAAGTACAAGTAAATGTCTTATCAGGATTGGGCAAAGCAATGAGCATAAACATACCTCTCGGCCAAATGTGCAAGGCTTTTGGATCCATCGCAAATTCCCCATCAGCAGTAGCAGGTATGGTCAATTCCTTATAACCATGAGAAATATATTCTTGCTTATAATTTAACCTTGTTTGTTTCTGCATGGCATCACGCAATGAAGAGTAAGCGCCATCAGCCCCAATGATCACATCGGACTCCTTCGAAAACTTTTGCCCATCTGCATAAGAAAAGCGCAAAGATGTTTTTGAAATATCTATTTCTTCACAGAGATGATCAAAAAATACATTTACCCCGGCACTTTCTGCTTCATTGATCAGCAATTCATTAAAGTCCCTTCGGGAAATAGAATAGATAGCTTGGTTTTCCTTGCCATAAGGCAAAAAGGATGTTTCCCCATGTTCATCATGGATACTTCTTCCATACATGGGCAAAGCCATAGGGGACACCTTTTCTCTCAGGCCAATTCTATCCAAGGCCTTCCAGCCACGGTCGCTCAAGGCCATATTGATGGACCTCCCTTCTGGAACATTATTTTTATCCCTGAGATCAGAGCGCTTTTCATATAAGCCGACTTCCAGTCCTTTTTTTCTCAGGTAAATTCCCAAAAGAGAACCAATCAATCCAGCCCCAATAATGCTTACATTATTATTCCTCATCGGTTCAAAATCAGTTTAATAGGTTTAGTAATATAGGTTCAATATTTATCTTCTTAAGCAAATTTTGCTAAAGATCGTTCCAATATCTGGGCAAAGCGAAAGACATCCTCAAAGCTATTATATAATGGTGCGGGAGCAAGTCTGATCACATTTGGATTTCTCCAATCTCCAACAATTCCATTTCTATAAAACTCATCAAAAACAGCCTTTCCTCCTTTATGGATCAGCAAGGACAGTTGGCTCCCTCTTGCTGTCGGGTCCTGCGGAGTAATAATCTCCAAAATGCCACTTTCTCCATTGATTCTTTGAATCAGGTACTCCAAATAGCCAGTCAACAGAAGACTCTTGGTTCTAAGGCGATCTATTCCAGCCTGCTCAAAAACATCCAAAGATGCTTGATGGGCAGCCATCCCCAGAACATTGCCGTTGGAGGTTTGCCAACCATCAGCACCATACATGGGTTTAAAACCCTTTTCCATCATGAACCGCTCTTTTTCATCATGTCCCCACCATCCAGCAAAACGATTCAAATCATTATTATTCGCATACTTTTTGTGAACATAGATCCCAGCCACATTACCAGGGCCAGAGTTCAAGTACTTATAGCTGCACCAAGCTGCAAAATCAACCTCCCAATCATGCAAAGCCAATGGATAATTGCCCGCTGCGTGCGCCAGATCAAAGCCCACCAAGGCACCAACACCATGCCCTGCTTCGGTTATGCGCTTCATATCAAAGACCTGACCGGTATAATATTGCAGACCTGCCATCATCACCAACGCAAGCTCATCTGCATGATCCGATATAGTGGCTAAAATATCCTCTGTTCTGAGCGTATGTTCTCCAGTTCTTGGTGCTATTTCTATAATTGCATCCTCTGGCGAATAGCCATGAAACTTTACTTGGCTCTCCAGCATATACATATCAGAAGGAAATGCACCGGCTTCCGTCAAAATTTTAAACCTTTTGCCTTCAGGTCGGTAAAAGGAAACCATTAAAGCATGAAGATTGCTGGTCAAACTATTCATGACCACGACTTCTTCTTCCTGCGCACCTACAATTTTGGCCAAAGTCTTTTTGGCGCGTGTATGAACAGAAAACCAAGGTTGGTCACCATCAAAATGTCCATCTACTGCCTTATCAGCCCAAGCATGAAGCTCTCTTTGCAAATATGCTTCGACCGTTTTAGGCTGCAAACCCAATGAGTTTCCACAGAAATATATAGCTGCTTGACCATCAATTTTTGGAAAAAGAAATTGGGATCGAAAATCCTTTAAAGGATCATCTGCATCCATCTTTTTGGCAAAGTCAAGGCTGTATTCGTAAGAAATCATGCTAATAGTCAATATTTCATATTATTTGGCTGTGGAACAAATCTTCCGACAAGCTACTTTTCCATCTTAGTCCCACACTGAGAACAAGTGGTGTGCTCCGGATTGCTCCAGAAACGCTCCATGATTGGGGGCAGCTGGTTGACGATATCAGTTACCTCGTGGTACTCTTCATAAAGCTTATTTCCACAATTTTCGCAATGCCAAATAAAGCCGTCCTTTTCGCCTTCTCTCCTGTATCTCTCTATTACCAAACCGATGGTATTGGCAGGTCTCCTTGGGCTATGAGGCACCTTTGGAGGAAGAAGAAAAATCTCCCCTTCTTTGATATGGATATCCTTTGGCTTGCCATCTTCTATCACCTTCAGAACGATATCCCCTTCCAGCTGATAGAAAAACTCTTCGCCTTCATTATAGTGATAGTCTTTACGGGAATTAGGACCACCCACTACCATCACAATAAAATCCTCATTGCCCTTATAAACTTGCTGATTACCGATTGGCGGTTTCAAAAGATGTCTATTATCGTCAATCCACTTTTTGAAGTTAAATGGCTTTGCTAATTTCATGGTAATTATGGTCTTTATTATTTATCAGAAATATAAACACTTCCTGAGTATCAATGTTTTTTATCAAAGGTGCTTTTGATGTCTTAAAAGTAAAAAAAAACTACCAGTTTATTGATTATTTCGCAAAATGGCTTTGCCTCTAAAAGACAATAATTATTAAGCTATAGCTGGTTGATTAAGTTTTGAGGAGAAGTGGTCTTTTCAAATAATTATTTTCTCCCAAACTGAAGTCAGGTTGTCAAAACAATATTGCGGTAATATTTTCCTATTTTAGCCCCATATTAGACGAAATATAAGTTTATCCATCTCTGCAACTAAATAATACATGTCTTCCCATCACTTTGTAAAAGAACAGCAAGAACCTGCCTTACTGATCCTAGACACGCAAGATTATAGATTTACTCAACTGTCCTCCTTATTGGAATGGGTGCCAACAGTTATAATTGCACAAGATGCCATTGAAACCGTTATTTCTTGGGGGATAAAAATTGATATTATTTTAGCTTCTCCTGAATACCAAAGAGAAAACCTGCATCTATTAGAGGAGCAGTATCCCATTAAATTTCTTACCGTTAAAAACGGTGATTTTCTAGACGAAGGTCTCCAATATTTAATAGCCTCTAAACATTCGGCAGTAAATATTATTGGCTATGACCATAAAAAAGCATTTGATCTCGAAGAAAAACTGGATTTTCTGAATATGGTCATCTTTGATGGTCCTATCCGGTATTTTCCTGTTAAGGAAAAGTCTTTTAAAAAATGGTTTCCAGTAAGCTCCTTGCAAATCCATGCTCCAGAAGACAGTTTGGTAGAAATGAAAACCACCAATGAAAGTCAATTGATAAAAATCAGCCATGCCACCTTTGTCGAAACAGAAGAAGGCATAGTGACCTTTAACGCTATGAAACCTTTTTGGATTGGGGAAATGATCTGAACGATACAGGGACTACAATTTCTTGACCACTTCTTTTTTGGGAATAGAGATGCTCCACATACCTCTCAGATCACCTACTTGATGATCCTTGGCCTTATCCTCAGGGTATAGTTCATCCAACTTGGACATAGTTTCTGCTGCAATGTCTGTGCCCGGTTCGCCATGACAGTTCAAGCAGAGTTTACCTGGGATCTTTATGGCTTTGGTGTATAAAAGCACTTCCCCGCCTGGCAATTCCTGTACATTTGGCTTACTTTCTATTTCGTGTTCTTCATTGTATTCATAAGCCTGCAAGAGCATTTCTTCCATCTCATCTGGCTGGTCTGTAGGATTTCTGTAATCATGGGATACTCTCCTAATTTTTACACCATATTCATCACTTACTTTTTTAAGGCTAGGCAGCGCCTCTACATTACAGAATGCCACTGCTTCAGCTGCTCCCTTTTCTTCAAGAGCCCTTGTCAGTTTGGTCATCAATTCTTCCTGTGCGCTGGCACTGATTTCTCCACCCCACTCCATGGCCTTATTGAGAATATCCACATCGCTTACCTTTTTGATCTCCATGGATTGATTTACTTCATCCAAAACCTGCTTGTCCACATGTTTTTCGGTATTACAGGCCGAGAAGCCCAATGCACATAAACCAAGTATCAAAAGTCTCTTCATCGTTTCTGCTAATTTATACTTAAAGTTAATTGATTTTTTTCTTCAATTAAATCTGAGCGCTGCTAACAGAAGAAAAACTAAAGCCCTATGGATAATAGATAGCCGCTTATCGATACTGGAATCCCACTTATTTTCTTAATTTTGGTGGTTGAAAAGATATTGAAACTATGCTTGATAAGTTAGAGCACATAAAAGACCGTTTTGAGGAAGTTGGACAGCTGATCATCCAGCCCGATGCCATGGCGGATATGAGCAAATACACTAAGCTCACCAAAGAATATAAGGACCTGGAAAAAATAGTCGCAGTTTATGACGAGTATAAATTGGTCCTAGAAAATATAGAAAGTTCAAAGGAGATACTAGAGAATGAAAAGGATCCTGACTTTAGGGACATGGCCAAGGCTGAACTGGATGAATTAAAAGACAGACAAGTAGTATTGGAAAAGGACCTTAAGCAAATGCTTATCCCTAAAGACCCCAATGACTCTAAAGATTGTATCCTTGAGATCAGGAGTGGTACAGGAGGAGATGAAGCTGCTATTTTTGCAGGCGAC
Organism: Echinicola salinicaeni; assembly: GCF_014280965.1. Taxonomy (GTDB): domain Bacteria; phylum Bacteroidota; class Bacteroidia; order Cytophagales; family Cyclobacteriaceae; genus Echinicola; species Echinicola salinicaeni. The sequence continues at coordinate 34,805 of NZ_JACODZ010000003.1, read as the reverse complement.
CTTTTCAGAATGTACCAGCGATTTGCTGAAAAACAAAACTGGAATCTGACCATTCTCGATTTGACCTTCGGTTCAGCTGGAGGGTATAAGGAAATTATCAGTACCGTGTCTGGGGCAGACGTATATGGAATGCTCAAATATGAATCAGGTGTTCATCGTGTACAAAGGGTGCCGGCCACAGAGACTCAGGGTAGGGTACACACCTCTGCAGCTACTGTTGCTGTCTTACCTGAAATGGAAGATGTAGATGTGCAGATAGACATGAATGATGTACGTAAGGACACTTACTGTTCCTCTGGGCCAGGAGGTCAGTCTGTAAACACTACCTATTCTGCAGTTAGGCTAACACACGAGCCAACTGGAATAGTTGTAACTTGCCAAGATCAAAAATCCCAGATCAAAAACTTTGAAAAGGCCTTGAAGGTACTAAGATCAAGGATTTATGAAATTGAGCTGGCCAAGCACAATGAGGCCGTTGGTGCTCAAAGAAAATCTATGGTAGGCAGCGGTGACCGTTCTGACAAGATTAGAACGTATAACTATCCGCAAAGCAGAGTTACCGATCATAGGATCAACAAAACTGTTTACAATCTTCCCGATGTGGTAGAAGGAAATATCGAGGAATTTATCAGTGCGCTGCGATTTGCAGAAAACGCTGAAAGACTCAAAAATAGTGGCATGGAGGATTGATCTCCATGCCTTTTTTTTGCTTTAACACCCCTTTTTTTCATCGATAGTTATTATTTTCTAGTCTCTACTTGATTTTCAGTCCAATTAATCATTTTTGGGTATGATATATGTGGTGTTTCCCAATTATTCTGAACACTATATAATCTACTATTCACCTAATATGAAAATTGAAGGAGACAAAGGCATAGCATTAGTATCCTGGGGAGGACAGCATTTCCACAAACTGTACCCCATGGCCAACAATCCTGCGATTGCCAAAAATTTGAAGGACAGTTTCCCACAACCATATACCATTCATGATGCCAGAGCATGGATAGAACACAATATAAAATTCAATCCTCCACAAAATTTCGCCATTGAAAGGAATGGAGAGTTGGTAGGAGCAATTGGTGCTGAAAAAGGCCAGAATGAATTACGTACTAATATGGAAATTGGTTTTTGGATAGGCGAAGCCTATTGGGGCCAAGGAATTGCTACGGAAGCGACAAAACTTTTTGTCAAGCACCTCTTTGAAAAATTCCCTGTTTACAGGCTCTTTGCTACTGTTTATGATTTTAATATCCCCTGCATGCGTGTGATCCAGAAAGCAGGCTTTCTGGAAGAAGCAATCTTAAAAAATGCTTTTATCAAAAATGATAAAGTAGGAGATATTTATCAGTATGTAATGCTCAAAGAAGAATAGGCAAACAGTTATATAGAGTTGATGTATTGCTTAAAAAAGGTAATCAACGACCAAATTCTTAAAATTGGTCTGATTATTGATTTTCAAGGTGTATGAAAAAATTAATCAGACATATCGGATTTCCTTTAGCTATATTCTTCCTAATTTCAATAGGGACAAGTTCTTGCATGGTATATGATCATCATCATGGCCATCATTATAAAAGGAGTTATAAAAAAGTACCTCCTGGCCATATTAAAAACCATAATGGCTATCATCCCAAATATCACAAAAAGGGAAAAAAGAGAGGTAAATGGTAATCATCAAGACAGGGTTAATCCTGTCTTTTTCCTTTTCTCATCTTAAATCCAAATCTATTTCTTGCTAAAAACTTTTACCTTTGCCCAAAGCAATTAAAACCATGGAAGCTGCAAGGCAACTTTATAATTCTTTTCATTCTAAAATTCTAAGTATTTACCCAGATCCTGAGGCTCAGCAACTGGTATTTTGGCTCTTTGAGCATTTTCTTGGAATTAGCCGGGCAGATATCATTAGAAATAAAGAAATTTCTGAAGTCCCTGAGGCACTTTTTCTTGCCCTAAAGGATTTAGAATCCGGAAAACCCATTCAATATATTCTTGGGCTCGCTCCTTTTTACGGTCGTGAATTTAAAGTATCTCCTGAAGTTTTAATTCCCCGAAATGAGACAGAAGAGTTAGTTTACCTAATTATTCGGGAAAATCAACAGCCTAATTTAAAGATATTGGATATTGGAACAGGCTCTGGCTGTATTCCGATTTCTCTATATCTTGAAATGCGGCAACCAGAAATCCACGCTTTAGACATTAGCACTGAAGCTTTGGATATAGCCAAAACAAATGCATCACAACTTCAAGCAAAAATAAACTTCCACAAAACCGACATTTTAAAGGAAGAAATACCGCTCGGTGAGTTGGATATTTTGGTCAGCAACCCTCCCTATGTGCGAATGCTGGAAAAAGCATTGATGCGTAGCAACGTTCTGGACCATGAACCTGATTTGGCTCTTTTTGTGACTGATGATGATCCGCTGATTTTTTATAGGGCCATAGCCCAGAAAGGACTAAAATCCCTAAAACCAGGGGGTAGGCTTTATTTTGAAATCAATGAGGCCTTGGGAAAGGAAATGATTGATTTACTAAAAAATCTTGGGTATCGAAATATTTCTCTGCATAAGGACCTAATGGACAAGGACCGAATGATAAGTGCGAGCAGAGCTTAAATACTCATATAAATCAAGAAAAAGAAACACTTCGGCCTTTAAGCCTCCTATTGATCCACCAAGCCACTGCTAAATTCGGGACCCAACAAAGCCAAGCCACAATAGTATATGCTACGATAAACTCCTGAAAAATCATATTCAAAAAGGGTAAGTAAATCCTTAAGGTCACCGCAGCCCAACAAAAGGCATAACTGTAGATCATCATCTTTTGATGACGAAAAACTTCTTTTCTCAAAATATGAAAATAGGCTGCAAAAGTGCTTGAAAACCAACAAATCCCCAGCAGCACAAACCCCGTCTTGGTCAGCCACGTCCCTGTAGCATAAAAGCCTAGATAAAACCCAGCCGAAGCGCCAAGCAGACCGCACATTACATAAAATCGCCCAATGGTTCTATGAACTTTTATATATTGGTTTCTAATTTTTGCACTAAACTGAATCCAACCGATCAACAAGGCTATACCTGAAAAAACTATATGGATATAAAAGCCCAAATTCCAGGCAAAACTATTGAGTAGAACCAAGCTTTTTGTTCCCAAAAAACCTATATCCCGATCCTCCATGAAAATATAAACAAGAGGATAAACTCCTATCATTATGGATAGAAGAGCAAAAACGAACCACCAGATTTTTTTCACAATCGAAAGGGAGCTATTTAGTTTCAAATTAAGGAAATTGGACCATAAAAAAAATCCCCTGATCGGAACCTTCCGAACAGGGGACAAGTCAAACAACCGCAAATAATTAGAACAAAACTAAATATTTAAGGTGCCTTAGTAAATACATAAATTCATGTAATTCAGGATATTTGTCATCCTGATTTATCCGTAATGGACCAGTTTTATTACAAATTTTGCTTTTTCAACTCCTTAACTGCATAATCAGCTGCCCTAGCAGTAAAGGCCATATAAGTCAAGGATGGATTTTGACAGGCAGAAGATGTCATAAAAGAACCATCTGTGATAAACACATTTGGTACTTCATGCATCTGGTTAAAGCCATTCAAGACAGAGGTCTTAGGGTCCCTGCCCATTCTGGCAGTTCCCATTTCATGAATACAGTGGCCTGGAGGTGGAGCACTGTCATAAGAGCTAATATCTCTCGCTCCAGCCGCCTCAAGTATATCAATAGCGCTCTGACGCATATCTTTTCTCATGGCTTTCTCATTATCTTTGAACTCACAATCGATATCCAAAGTAGGTAAGCCATTAGCATCCAATTTATCATGATTAAGGGTAGCCTTGTTTTCGTAATATGGCAAGTGTTCTCCCCATGAACCAATACCAAAGCTCCATTCATCTCTTGGCTCGGTCTTGGACATTTTGAATTCTGCACCAATTCCTTCTGCTCCACCGTTTCCTCTGCCTCTTCCTGCACCACCCTGGTAACCAAATCCACGAACATAATCATCCCTCATAGTGGAATCACTGATGTTTCGGAATCTTGGAACATAAATTCCATTTGGTCTACGACCATAGAAATACTTATCATTGAATCCATCAAACTTACCTGACGCTCCCACACCAAAGTGGTGGTCCATAAGGTTATGTCCCACTTGCTCACTACCATTTCCCAGTCCATTAGGGAAGGCATCTGAAACTGAGTTCAACAATACCCAGCTGGTACCCAATGTAGAAGCATTTAGGAAAATGATCTTAGCATAATATTCAATATACTCCTTGGTTTCGGCATCCATGATCCTTACGCCAGTGGCCTTTCCAGACTCTTTATCATAAAGTACCTCTGTTACAATAGAGAAAGGTCTCAAGGTCATATTACCTGTCTTCATAGCTGCAGGCAAAGTGGCCGAGTTACTACTGAAATAACCTCCAAAAGGACAACCTCTAGAACACATATTTCTATATTGACAAGGTCCACGGCCATTATGTGGCTGGGTAACATGAGCAGCCCTTCCTATAGTGATGATCCTATCATCGAATTTTTCTTTTACTCTCTTTGCAACATGCTTCTCCACGCAATTCATTTCCATTGCAGGTAGGAAATGACTATCAGGAAGCTGAGGAAGTCCTTCTGCCTGACCAGAGATTCCTGCAAATTTCTCCACATACTCATACCATGGAGCAATGTCCTTATACCTAACTGGCCAATCCACTCCAAAACCATCTTTAGCATTGGCGGAGAAATCAATATCACTTAATCGATAACACTGCCTACCCCACATCAAAGATCTACCACCTACATGGTACCCTCTCAACCAGTTGAACGGTTTTACCTCATTATAAGGATTTTCATTATCGTTTACCCAAAAATGCTCAGTAGCTTCGCCAAAGGCATAGCACTTACTTTGAATAGGATGCTTTTCCCGCATCTCATTAGTAGTCCAACCATGATGGTCCATTTCCCATGGGTTAAGGTTGGTTGTAGGATAATCTTTGATATGCTCTACATTTCTACCTCGTTCAAGCACCAATGTCTTCAGTCCTTTTTCGGCCAATTCCTTTGCTGCCCATCCACCACTTATTCCTGATCCTACAACAATCGCATCGTAGGTATTCTCTTTATTTGCTTTAATATTTAAATTCATGATTTTGTTATTTTAGGCCCAAGCTTTGTCTCCAGGATTATAATCCACACATCCGTCATATCTACCAGGTACTAGCTTGTACCTTAAAGCTTGTGTTGCTCCGATTTCAGAACTGAAGTATCCAAAAAGTGTTAATTCTTTTACAATTTTATATCCTCTGGTCAAACCTTCCTCAAGGTCATTTTCCTTTGCATATACCTTCCCATCAATATCAGCGACAAGCGACACTTGCTTGTCTGCAGCCAAAGATGAAAAATCCTTTTCATTTTCTATATGGGCTAAAAATGCAGAAACTTTTTCCCTGTCTTCCTGAGAATAGCAATCCTCTAATACGATAACCATAAAGGTTCCAACACCTGCGGCCTTGGCACCTGGAGAATCTGGGGTATCTGGGATAATGATGTCACCGATTTCCGACAATAACTTGGCATCTTCAGGAGTAAAAACTCCAGCTGCGGCATCTTTGGATCGGGTACACCCTTGTTGAAAAACGGTTAATGTAGACACTGATAAAGCACTACCAAATATCAGCGCGACATTCTTCATCGCTTCACGTCTTTTCATGTTAATTTATGTTTAGGATTAGTTTTTGCAAGCAATACAATCCTTGAAAATATTGAAAACCAAAATGATAAAAAACTTTTTTCTTACAAAAGGCAATCCATTGAGGACATGACCAGCATCATTCAAACTCGGAGCTACAGCAAGATTATAGTCAATAATTTTGAAGAGATTTGAAAATCCATTTTAAAATTCTATTGACAATCATAATAGGAAGCATATCAGTATTTCCTATGGTAACAAAATTGCTAAAAACCCTAAGGATATTTAACGGTATGTGGAGATAAAGACGGTAAAAACCTAAAGATAGGAGGCAGATATTTTTATTCTTATCCAAATAAAACAGCTCCGAATGACTTTACTTCAGAACTGCCTTTATTAAAAGTTAAACTAAGTTTCTTGTACTTATATCTTCCTTATGCCCAATTTCAATCCTTCAGCATTTCCACTACTTTCTCTATAGGCAATGCTTTGATCTCATGCCCCCGATATCCTTCAGTGCTTTCCGCTGCAAAAAGAGAATTGATGATGGCTTCCTCAGTAGCCTCGATAGTGGCCAAAAACAGTCCACTCATATCATCATTTCTCAATACGCTCATCTCCCTCTTTTCTAATGGCTTTGCCTGATAGGGAATCCTAAAATTTTCTGCAGTGGAAAATGCTAAAACATAATCACCAGAACCATTAGAAGCAATCCCTCCTGTCTTGGCCAAGCCCAAAATCGCCCTCTTTGCAATGCGCTTAAGGTTTCTCTCATGCACTGGTGCATCTGTTGCCACTACGATCATACAAGAACCATCTGCAGATTCCAATTGGTTTTTAAAAGCATATTGCTCCAAATCCTTTCCAACTGGCAATCCATCAATTTGAAGCACTCCGCCAAAATTGGATTGCACAAGCACTCCGACAGTATATCCGCCCATTTCTTCGGGAAGCCTTCTAGAAGCAGTTCCTATCCCCCCTTTGAAACCAAAGCAAACCGTACCAGTACCCGCTCCCACATTGCCTTCCTCTACTGCTCCTGCATGGGCTTGGTCTATTGCTTCCAATACGTCTGAGGCCTTTACATGCCTTCCACGGATATCGTTCAAATAGCCATCATTGGTTTCCCCAACTACGGCATTTACTGAGCGGACATTTTCATTCTCTGGAAAGGAAAAAGTGTAATCAATCAGTCCTTCTATACCAGCTGCTACACTAAGTGTATTGGTCAGTACGATAGGGGTTTCAATATTTCCCAATTCCTCCACTTGGCTGCTTCCAGCCAATTTCCCAAAGCCATTACCCACATAAACAGCTGCAGGCACTTTTTCTTGAAATATATTTCCTCCGTGTGGAAGAATCGCAGTAACTCCAGTCCTTACACTATCCCCAATAATAAGGGTTTTATGCCCTACCAACACGCCAGCCACATCTGTAATGGCATTAAGTTGACCACTGGGCATCACCCCAAATTCAAAGCCATAATCGCTGGCCCTTTCTTGAGCCTTGACTTGATAAAAGGGTAAAATCATTAAAGTAAGTAGGCAATTGACTTTGGTAAAAATATTCATACACAGGAGATATTAAATTCACATTATTTGAATAAAACAATACAGCTCTCAAAGCTAACCCTCTATAATTTATTGACTAAACACAAAACCACAAGATTTCAGGGTCTCTTGTGGTTCTGAGGAGGAAATATTATTTCCATTGAAATTATATTTGGATCCTTTCAGTCTCCTAATATTCCCTTAAGATTAGCAGGAGAATAATTCACGGATTTTAATGTCTTACGGTCTTCCTTTCTGAAAACCAAATACAAGTCTCCTTCCTTTTCATAAAAACAATCAACCCCTTGACCTTGGTAATGGGCCATTGTGGCCTCAGCTTCCTCAATTGACTTACAGGCCTTGCTCATATTAGACCTTTGCACCTCGTCAAAGAGCGCTTTGAACTTATCAGCCAATCCAAACTCCAATACGGCCCCAGCCAGTACATATTGTAAGTCACATAAAGCATCTGCCACCTCTACTATATCTTCGTTTTTTATCCCTTCTTCCAGCTCTTTTAGCTCTTCAGCCAAGAGTGAAACCCTTAACTTCGATCTGTTCTCATGAGGCAGGGTCGGCGCTTCCAATACTGGGTGCTTAAAGGTTTGATGAAATTCAGCGACGGCACTTAAAGTCTTAGGATCTTTCATAATGTATATCAGTAAATAATTTGCTACGAAAAAAATCAAAAAGAGACCAAATACAAAAAAAGGCCAGAAAATTTTCTGACCTTATTTATTCATTGAAAAGACTTCTATTGCTTGCTGAGCAATACAGCACTTTCAAGATTGTTTTCTACCTGTCCATACAAGACACTGTTACCATCCACATTTCCGGGACCAATCTCCACTGTTCCATCCGAATTCCCATCCATAGCGGTACTCAAATTCACTCCCTCAAATATGGCCTCCATATCAAACACAACAGTCATATCTGTATTCCCTTCTACTTCATAGCCCTGCGAAGATTCAGCAACAGCTCTTAACTCCTTTTCTGCCGAAAGCCATACCTTGGTTGGCTTGTCTTCTATTTCACCCATGACCAACATAGATTTGTTTTCCATTTCACTCGCGTTGCCTTCGGAATGCTGATACAACTTAAAAATGACTTCAGTATAATTTCCATTGGGAGTTTCGCCTTCTCCAATCACTTCCACTCTGCTTTTTCCATCTGCTATCAATGAAAGACTTTTCTCCTGAGCCACTTCTGAACCAAGTTCTGCACCTAGGTTCGTCAAAATTGTACCATTTCCAATACTGATACCTGCATTTATTTCGGCCTTAGACACATATTTCATTTCCACCTCCTTGGTACCTACTTGAAAAGAAGTCACCGACATCGCCCCTACATTCATTCGAGAAATATCTGATGAAGAACTCGACCCACTCTTTGCTGTGGATTTTAAAGTAACTTGACTATAACCTTCCTTTGGCGTCTCATCATCTTCAGAGCATGCCATCATCATTAGGCCTAAGCTCAAAGCTGTCACCCATTTTGAAATGTTCTTTGTTGAATTATTCATAGCGTTAATACTGTTGGTTTATTTTTCCCAGGCACCTCAAACAAACAAAGTGCCAAAAACGTATATAAAATTTCAATAAACAGTGTCAACACGTAATATTCCGTCAACAAAATTCCCTAACACCGAAGTAAATAACATTTTAATCAACAGGAATACTACTGAAAAAAGAAATGCCACCGTATATCTGCCCTGTTTTAGCCTCTCCTTTTATTACCCTGAAGTATACTTCCGTTTATAATGTCGATGAATGGAAAAAATTCTTATGTAAAATGTCAATTTTAATTAATGAACCGTTGATAAATGTAAATGACATATACAAAAACCACCTTGAATATGGTGAAGGCTATGGTTATTTCCGCAATTGTAAAGCCTTTTGAAGGTTTTGTTCAAAGGCTAAAAATATAGTATGATTTCCGTCCTCATTATTTGGACCTATCTCTATTAATCCATCATTATTCCCATCTTTGGCAGAGGAAATTTCAATGTTTTCAAATAATTTTTCTACTTCAAAAACCAGAGTTAAGACTGAATTTGAATAAATAGTGTAGGCATGGGTGTTAGTTGCCTTTGCCTTAAGCCAATCTTCATTCCCAGTCCATAGCATCACTTCTTTCCCTTCGAAAATTCCCTCTAGTTTTAATGAATGGGAAGTGTTAGCACTAGACGTCTTTTCTAAATGAAAAGCAACTTCTTGATACAGACCATTTGGCGTATTTTCTTTTCCCAGCAAATTTGATCTTGGTTTCCCATCTTCCACTAATTTCAAGGATCCATCAGATTTTACATTTTGATCATTAAAGGCAAAAGATTCCATTCTGTCCATACCAGCATTTATTCCAGCCTCTGATAGATAGCTAACACTGAGATCGCTCAAGGCAATTTCGAAATCGTCAATTTGTAGTCCTCCGACGTAAACAGCATCTTCTAGGTCACCGCTTGAAGCTGCTGCAGTTAGATTGATTTTCAATTCACTGTAGGCACCTTCATTGTTTTCATCCAATTCCACACATGAAAACATCAAAAAACCTGGCAATAAGCTAAAAGATACTATGAATAATATATTGAAAATATTTCTCATGCTGTTCAATGAATTGGCACACATCCATTTATTCAATGGACAAATCCAATACCAGCAATGGTCTAGCCCCTATTTGGGCATAGTCTAAGCTAAAAAATGGAGTTAAAAAACAAATAAAGCCGGATAAACTAAATTTACCCGGCTTTATAAAAATATCCTAAACTGTGTATTAAATGATAGAATTGTAGCGATTTTCCACAACTGACCAATCTACAACATTCCACCAATTAGACACATACTTGCCTCTTTCGTTTTGGTAATTAAGGTAATAAGCGTGTTCCCAAACGTCTATACCCATCAAAGGAATGCCTTGAAAATCAGAAACGTCCATCAATGGATTGTCCTGATTTGGGGTAGAACCAATTTGGAGTTTTTTGTTTTCATCTAACACTAACCATGCCCAGCCAGAGCCAAATCGCCCTTTGGCAGCAGCTTCAAATTGCTCCGCCATACTATCAAAACTTCCAAATGCTCCATCAATAGCGGCAGCTAAATCTCCTGAAGGTTTACCACCACCATTTGGAGACATGATGCTCCAAAACAGCTCATGGTTATAATGTCCACCTCCATTATTTCTGATAGCAGTGCTGAATTTAGAAACCTCCATCAACACTTCTTCCAGTGGTTTTTCCATATCAACACCTTCAGCTTCACAGGCAGCCTTTAATTTTCTGGCATAACCAGCGGCATGTTTTGTATAATGGATTTCCATGGTCATGGCATCGATATTCGGCTCTAATGCTGCATAGTCATAATTCAGTCCTGCTTGGGAAAAGCCTGTACTTAGACTTACGGCTTCTTCCTCTTCTTTGGCAGCACCACATGCAGTTAAGAAAGCAGATCCTATAGCACTACTTCCTATGCCAACTGCCAAAGTGGCCTTAGTACTTTGTGTTATAAAAGTCCTTCTGGAAGGATTAAATGAAACTTTTTTCATTACAAATAAAATTTTATTTCGAAAACAGATTAACACTTCAGGTTATTCTTCTCAATAATTCCATTATTGAATCCGAGCAAGTTAACTAATTCACTTTTAAAATAAAACCATTATTCGGACATTGCGTCCGAATTAATGACAAGTTGGTTATGTTTGTAATTCTATATTAGAATGGATTGGTTTTTGAACCGTCATTTTACTTTAAAATACTTCAAACAAGGATATGGAAATATCATTTTATAAATATCAAGGAACGGGTAATGACTTTGTCATGATCGATGATCGATCAGAGCAGTTTGATGACCAAAACCTTGAACTGGTCAGTCAGCTTTGTGACCGAAAATTCGGAATAGGTGCAGACGGTCTTATTCTGATCCGTAATAAAGAAGGCTATGATTTCGAAATGGTGTATTTTAACTCTGATGGCTCGCAAAGTATGTGTGGCAACGGAGCGAGGTGCGCAGTAGCCTTTTCGAAATTTTTGGGCATCGTGGAAGAAAACACCAAATTCCTTGCCATAGATGGGCCTCATGAAGCACGTATTGCCAATGGCTTAGTAGAGTTGGGCATGAGCGAGGTAAGCCAGCTTTCAAGTGTTCAGCAGGATTATTTTGTCAATACAGGATCTCCCCACCATGTACGTTTTGTAGATGATGTGGAAACTTATCCTGTGGTGGATACTGGAGCAGAAATCAGGTACAGCAATACCTATAAGCCTGATGGCACAAATGTGAATTTTATTTCTTCACTCTCTGAAGATGAGATTTTCGTTAGAACCTATGAACGTGGAGTAGAAAATGAAACACTATCCTGTGGGACTGGAGTGACGGCCTGCGCATTGGTCTATGGGCAACAAAACAAGCTCAACCATGTTCGCATCAAATCCCTTGGAGGCCATCTAGCTGTTAAATTCACTGCCTCATCAGATGGTAGTTTTAAGGATATTTTATTAATTGGCCCTGCTGAGCAGGTCTTCAGCGGAAAGGTAAAAATATAAGCCAATACCACAATCCAAATTTATGCCCGATTGCTGGGTAAAAACTACCGATTGTAACAAAAAGAAAGTAATTTTAAACGCTATTACAATTTTCAATATAATATGTTAGACGTTATTGCTAAAGGTCTGGCCAAAATCTTCGGAACCAAGTCAGATCGTGATATAAAAGAATTGCTCCCCATAGTGGATAAGATCAATGCTGAATTCAAGCAACTCTCATCCATTACCGACGAAGAGTTAAGGGCAAAAACCATTGAGATCAAAGAAGTCATCAATACAGAATTAAAATCCTTTGATGATAATATTGCTTCTCTGAAGACAGAAATCGAAGCTTTGGCTCCAGATAAGGTGCACGAAAAGGATGCGCTTTTCAACCAAATCGATGGTGTCGAAAAAGATCGTAACGAGGCCTTGGAAGTGGTACTAGAAAAAGTGCTTCCCAAGGCTTTTGCTGTTGTTAAAGAAACCGCTAGAAGGTTTAAGGAGAACAGTAAAATCGTGGTTAAGGCCAATGACTATGACCGTGAACTTTCCACAAGAAAAGACAATGTAGAGATCAGCGGCGACGAGGCCATTTGGCATAACAAATGGATGGCTGCTGGTACTGAGATTACCTGGGACATGCTCCATTATGATGTTCAGTTGATTGGTGGTATGGTGCTTCATAAGGGTAAAATCTCTGAGATGGCCACCGGGGAGGGTAAAACCTTGGTATCTACTCTGCCTGCTTACCTCAATGCCTTGGCCGGTCGTGGAGTACACATCGTTACTGTAAACGACTACTTGGCAAAAAGGGATAGTGAGTGGAATGCACCTTTATTCGAATTCCATGGTCTTACGGTAGATTGTATCGATAAATACCAACCTAATTCTGCAGGTAGAAGAAAAGCTTATAATTCCGATATCGTTTATGGTACCAATAATGAATTCGGCTTCGATTATCTAAGGGACAATATGTCCAGAGAAGCCAATGACCTGGTTCAGGGCAGACACCACTTTGCCATGATCGATGAGGTCGATTCAGTATTGATCGATGATGCGAGAACGCCGTTGATCATCTCCGGACCAATTCCAAGAGGAGACGAGCACGAATTTTATGATATGAAACCAAGGGTCGCTACCTTGGTGGACGAACAAAGAAAATTGGTTCAGGGTTACCTGACCGAGGGTAAAAAGCTGATCGCAGCAGGCAACCAAAAAGAAGGTGGTTTAGCCTTGTTCAGAGCTTACCGTGGTATGCCTAAGTACAAGCCTTTGATCAAATACCTTTCTGAGCCTGGGATCAGGGTAATCCTTCAAAAAACAGAGAACTACTACCTTCAAGACAATAAAAGGATGATGCCAGAGGCGGACGAACCGCTTTTGTTTACCATTGAAGAAAAGTCCAATACTGTGGACCTTACGGATAATGGTATTGAGGTAATCACCAAGAAAAATGAGGATACCAACTTCTTTATCCTTCCGGACATCGGTACTGAAATTGCCGAAATGGAAAAGGATGAAAGTCTGGATGACAAAGAGAAGTTGATCCGTAAGGAAGAAATCATCAAGGATTATGGTGTCAAGGCCCAAAGAATCCACACGGTAAACCAACTATTGAAGGCTTACTGTATGTTCGAAAAGGACACCGAGTATATCTTGGTAGACGGTAAGGTGAAAATCGTCGATGAACAAACAGGTCGTGTGATGGAAGGCAGAAGATATTCTGATGGACTTCACCAAGCCATAGAAGCAAAGGAAAATGTGAAGGTAGAAGATGCTACACAGACCTATGCGACCATCACCTTGCAGAACTATTTCAGAATGTACCATAAGTTGTCAGGTATGACCGGTACAGCCGAAACAGAAGCTGGAGAATTCTGGGAAATCTATAAGTTGGATGTGGTAGTCATCCCTACCAACAAACCAATCCAGCGTGATGATAGGGATGACAAAGTCTATAAAACTGTCCGGGAGAAGTTCAATGCAGTAGTTGATGAAATTAATGAACTGACTGATGCAGGAAGACCAGTACTGGTAGGTACTACTTCTGTGGAAATTTCTGAGGTACTCAGCAGAATGTTGACCTTGAAAAAGATCAAGCATCAGGTATTGAATGCCAAGCAACACGCCAAGGAAGCGGAAGTAGTTGCGGAAGCAGGTAAACCAGGAACAGTGACCATTGCCACCAACATGGCCGGTCGTGGTACCGATATTAAATTGACCCCAGAATCCAAGAAAGCCGGAGGTTTAGCCATCATTGGTACCGAGCGCCACGAATCCAGAAGGGTCGACAGACAGTTGAGAGGTCGTGCAGGTCGTCAAGGGGATGTGGGATCTTCTCAATTCTTTGTTTCTCTAGAGGATAATTTAATGCGTTTGTTTGGCTCTGAGCGTATTGCCAAGCTGATGGATCGCATGGGCCTTGAAGAAGGTGAGGTGATCCAGCATTCCATGATTTCCAAATCCATCGAACGTGCCCAGAGAAAAGTTGAAGAAAACAACTTCGGTGTGCGTAAGCGTTTGTTGGAGTACGATGATGTAATGAACTCCCAGAGAGAGGTAGTTTACAAACGTAGGAAAAACGCCTTGATGGGTGAGAGACTTGAGTTGGATATCTTGAATATCATGTATGATGTCTGCGAGGGAATCATCGAAATGGCCAAGTCTACTGAGGATATTGAAAACCTAAGAATGAATATCTATAGTTCTCTGGGCATAGATCATAAATTCAGTGAAGAGGATATTAAATCCAAAGATCTAGCTGTTCTGACACAAGAACTCTTTGATGCATCTTACCAGAATTATGTGACCAAAAACCAAAGAGTCCTTGAACGCGCCATGCCAGTACTAAAGGATGTCTATGAGAACAGAGGGGCAACCGTAAAGGAAATCATGGTACCAATTACTGATGGCATCAAGCAAATTGGTGTGGTGATCAATTTGGAATCTACCCTTGCTAATGAAGGTAGGGATTTGATCAGGGCCTTGGAGAAAAATGTAACCTTGGCCATTATCGATCAAAATTGGAAAGAACACTTAAGGGACATGGATGACCTTAAGCAATCTGTACAAAATGCTGTTTACGAACAAAAAGATCCATTATTGATCTACAAATTCGAAGCATTTGAAATGTTCAAGCGTTTTGTGGGTAAGCTGAATGAAGACATTATTTCTTTCTTGGCCAAAGCAGAATTGCCTCAGCAAAACCCAGATCAAGTAAAAGCTGCCCAAGCACAGCGTCAGCCAGAACCTGCAGTACAGGCTTCTAAGGAAGATGCCAGCAGTTCTTTGAATCCACATGCCAACAGAGCAGCTGCAGCAGCCGTGGCCGCTAACCGTGGCGCACAAAAACAAGTTGTCGCTCCAAGGAAATCAGAAAAGGCCTATGGAAGAAATGACCGTGTTTCTGTCCAATATCCTGATGGCAATGTCAAAAAGGATGTTAAATACAAAAGTGTTGAGCAGGATATCATTTCTGGCAAGTGTATTGTTATAGAAGATTAAAAAACACCATGACTAAGCAAGCATTTTCCCTTTTGATGTCCTTCGTCTTATTGGCGGGTTGTGCCGGAGGCAGTAAGATCAGTCGCTCTGCTGCCGCCTATAACAACTATCAGGAAGACCTTAGCTATAATCGGATCACTTACCCTGACTTACCAAAAGAAAATAGTATAGCTCCGGAGAGCAATGGTCCGATCAGTGCTGAGGCTGGCGACCCAGTGGATGCGGATCTTGAGCAAGCACTGACTAGTTTTTCTATTGAAAATGAAGAAAGGGGCACTTATAATGGCTTCACCATTTTAGTGTATAGCGGTGTAGACAGAGAGCAGGCCTTTAGTGTAAGAAATGATCTTTATAATACGCTGCCTAGTGAGGTCAAAGCTGAAATGGAATACGAGCAGCCAAGATACTTGGTAAAAGTAGGTCAATACCTTTACAGAATTGAGGCCCATTCCTTATTCCATACTATTAAAAAGGATTTTCCAACAGCAAGAATCATAAGACAAAGATTTGGCAAAGCCCCCGAAGAAGAAGAGCCTGAAGAAGGGGAAATTATTGAAGGAGAAGATATTTAAGCATGTTAAAAGATAAAGTGAAAGCCCTGGCCGGGGAATACCTGGATCAGATCACCAATACTAGAAGATATATCCACGCCAACCCTGAACTTTCCTTCGAGGAATACAAAACAAGTGCTTTTGTAGCTTCCCAGTTGAAAGAAATGGGGATTACCAATATCGAAAAAAAAGCCAATACTGGATTGGTAGCACTCATTGAAGGTAAAAACCCTTCAAAAAAAATCATTGCCCTAAGGGCAGATATGGATGCGCTACCAATTGTAGAGCAAAATGATGTTCCTTATAAGTCGACTAATGAAGGCGTAATGCATGCCTGTGGGCATGATGTTCACACTGCTTCTTTATTGGGGGCCGCAAAAATCCTTAATGGGGTAAAAGACGAATTTGAAGGTACAATAAAATTGATTTTTCAGCCTGGAGAAGAAAAAATCCCAGGGGGTGCTTCTTTGATGATTAAGGACAAAGCCCTAGAGAATCCAAAGCCGGAAGCTATTGTAGGCCAACATGTGATGCCATTGATCGATGCGGGCAAAGTGGGCTTCCGTAAAGGAATGTACATGGCCAGTGCTGATGAACTTTACCTTACCGTAAAAGGTAAAGGTGGTCATGGTGCCATGCCAGAAACCTTGGTAGACCCTATACTTATTGCTTCTCACATCATCGTAGCTTTACAGCAAGTAGTCAGCCGTAATGCCAGTCCAAAGATTCCTACGGTACTTTCCTTTGGACATATCGAGGCTAAAGGAGCTACTAATGTCATCCCTAATGAAGTCAAGATTCAGGGAACATTCAGGACCTTAAATGAAGAATGGAGAGCTGAGGCCCACAAAAAAATGGTGAAAATTGCCGAAGGTCTAGCTGAAGGCATGGGAGGTGCTGTGGACTTTGAAGTTCGTAAAGGTTACCCATTTTTAAAAAATGCTCCTGAGCTTACCGATCGTGCATATAAAGCTGCCCAGGAATTTCTAGGTGAGGAAAATGTTGAAGATTTGGATGTTTGGATGGCCGCAGAGGATTTCTCCTACTATACCCAAGAGATGGATGGTTGTTTTTATCGTTTGGGCATCAGGAATGAAGAAAAGGGCATCACAAGCGGAGTGCATACTCCTACCTTTGATATAGATGAAAGCGCATTGGAAGTAGGTGCCGGATTGATGGCATGGATAGCTATCAATGAACTTTCACAAGGTTGATGATAGGCTAAATAAGCGGTTCCCAACAAGCTCATTTTTAAAAGGATTACTAATATGAAGAAGAGTATTGCAGCATTTTTTTTGAGTACAGTAATTATTTTCCAGTCTTTTGGATGGGGACAAAATGGCCACAGGGTGGTCGGTCAAATAGCAGCTTGGCACCTTAGTAAAAAGGCAAAAAGGAATATTGCTGCGGTTTTGGAAAATGAATCAATTCCCATGGTGGCCAATTGGATGGACCAAATTAGATCAGATCGTGCATACGATTATGCCTATTCCTGGCATTTCCTAACTGTCCACAAGGGTAAAGGGTATGAGCCTCATTTACAAGATGAGAGGGGAGATGCCTATCAGACATTGCTTAGGCTTATAGAGGAGCTCAAAAATAAGCCCTTATCCTTCAAGAAAAAGCAGGAAAACCTGAAAATGCTTATTCATATTGTAGGAGACCTGCATCAGCCCCTACATGTGGGGACAGGTGAAGATATGGGAGGAAATAAGGTGGATGTCTATTACTTCAACCAAAAAACCAACCTCCATACCGTCTGGGATACCAAAATGATCGAAAGGCAGCACCTTAGCTATACGGAGTTGGCCAAGCATTTGAATAATAGGGCAAGTAAAGATAAAATCAAAAAGCTACAAGCTGCCCCCATTGAAAGTTGGCTGGAGGAAGCTGTTTCACTTAGGAAATATGTTTATGATCTTCCTGAGAATAAGAAATTGTCCTATGAATACGATTATAAATGCTTTCCCATTATAGAAAATCAACTGTTGGCGGGTGGAATCCGCCTAGCTGGAATCCTAAATGATATTTACGGATGATTTATTCAAAAAAAACTAAAAGCCTCCTAATTAGTCTTTAGGAGGCTTTTTTATGTTTATATCGAAGAGATTGGACTAATCCTTCAATTTCAAAATCCCATCAATATACTCCCGATTATTCGCTAGTCTGGGCACCTTATTTTGACCACCTAACTTACCTCTCGACTTCATCCAGGTTTCGAATAAACCTTGCTGGGCAAAATGAATTTTGGGTTTGTCCAATGCCATGTCTTTATAGCGCTTAGCGTCATAATCAGAGTTGATTGCTCTCAAAGTAGCGTCCAGCTTCTCCTTAAACAAGTTTTCATCATCGGGCATTTTACTAAACTCAATAACCCATTCATGGGCTCCTTTGCTGCCTGCCCCTTCAAAATATACTGGTGCTGCAGTAAAGTTTACAATGGTTGCATCAGTGGCCTTACAGGCTTCTTCTATGGCTTTCTCAGCATTTTCAACAATTACTTCTTCCCCAAAAGCATTGATAAAATGCTTGGTTCTACCAGAAATTTTTATTCTATATGGACTTATAGAAGTGAATTTTACCGTATCTCCAATCTTATAGCGCCAAAGTCCTCCATTAGTACTAATTAATAAGGCATAATTCTTTCCGAGTTCTACTTCTTCTAAAGGAATGACTTTTGGATCCTCGGCATCCCATTCTTCCATTGGGATGAATTCATAGTAAATTCCATAATCCAACATCAATAGTAATTCATCAGAATTCTTTTGATCTTGGATACCAAAGAAGCCTTCGGAAGCATTATAAGTCTCCATATAGTGCATCCCATTGGATGGGATAAGTTCTTGGAACAACCTTCTGTAAGGTCCAAAAGCAACCGCTCCATGAAAAAACACTTCCAAATTTGGCCATACCTCCAGAATATTTTTTGAACCTGTAATTTCCATTATTCTTTCCAAGAGAACTATGGTCCAGGTAGGCACTCCAGATATGCTGACCACATTTTCCTTCATCGTTTCATAAGCCATTCTCTCTATCTTCTCCTCCCATTCACTCATTAATGCAGTCTCCAAACTCGGGGTCCTCGCTAGTTGGGCCCAAACAGGCAGGTTTCTCATAATAACGGCGGAGATGTCTCCATAATGGCTGTTTTTATTTGCATCAAAGCTATTGACCTGATGACTGCCCCCTATGGCCAAGCTCTTGCCGGAAAAGAGTTTGCTCTCAGGATAATTATTCACATACAATGAAAGCATATCTTTGCCTCCCTTAAAGTGGCAATCCTCTAAAGATTCCTGTGAAACTGGGATAAACTTACTTCTACTCCCTGTAGTCCCGGATGACTTGGAAAACCAGGTGATTTCTGTTGGCCAAATCACATTTTGTTCGCCTTTCATGGTTTTTTCTATATAAGGCTGCATTTGCTCATAATTATGAACAGGGACATTATTGGCAAAATCCCGATGAGATTTGATATCTGAAAATCCGTATTGTTTTCCAAATTCGGTTTTCCTTGCCGTTTTAATAAGATCGAAAAAAATATCTTGTTGAACTTCAATAGGATTTTCTTTGAAGTTATCAATCTGACCTATTCGGATCTTAAAGATCCAGGTCATAAAAGTATTCAGTACGTCCATAAAATCAGATCTTACGTTTTAGTTCAAAATTCTTACCAAGGTATACTTTTCGAACCTGTTCATCAGCTGCAAGTTCTTCCGCAGTACCTGCCTTTAGTAATTTCCCCTCAAACATCAGATAAGCACGATCTGTAATGGATAGGGTTTCATTGACATTGTGATCTGTAATCAAAATACCGATGTTTTTATTTTTCAACTTGGCAACAATAGTTTGAATTTCCTCTACAGCAATGGGGTCGACTCCTGCAAAAGGTTCATCCAGTAGGACAAAATTAGGATCCACAGCCAAGGCCCTGGCGATTTCAGTCCTTCTTCGCTCCCCTCCTGAAAGTACCATGCCCAAGTTTTTTCGGACATGGGTCAGACTAAACTCCTCCAGTAATTCCTCCATTTTCTCCTTTTGGGCAGTTTTAGGCAGGTCGGTCATTTCTAATACCGCCATGATATTCTCCTCTACAGATAATTTCCTAAATACAGAAGCCTCCTGCGCAAGATAACCTATACCTCTTTTTGCACGGCGATACATGGGTAAAGGAGTAATTTCCTCTTGGTCTAAAAAAACTTTCCCGCTATTGGGCTTTATAAGACCTACAATCATATAAAAAGAAGTGGTTTTTCCAGCTCCATTTGGCCCTAAAAGTCCCACAATCTCGCCCTGCTCCACTTCCACGGAAATATTGTTCACCACCTTTCGACCCTTATAGATCTTAATCAGGTTGTCACCTCTAAGTTTCATTTCAATCGAATTTTATGTCCTTAACGTACAGTTGTAAACTACTGGTATTCCTGAAGGTATTTTCTCTTACCTCAAAGGCAATATTAAAACGCATCTTACTTCTCAGCATTTCATAATAAGTGGCAAAGCCAAAGGCAATACAAACGGGAGTAGTCACCTGTCCATCTTGTACAATTTCAAATTTCAAATGCTTGTCCTTAAGCACTTTTATATTCTGTGCATATACTTGATTGGCACAAAATAAAGGCTCAGGATTTCCCGGTCCAAAAGGAGCCATTTGACGCAATATATTATAAAATTTATAATTGATCTGGTCCAGTTCAAGCTCATCATCTACCTCCAAAACTGGCTTGGTATGAATATCGGAAATCCTGCGGCTGACCACCTCTTCAAATTTCTCTTGAAATGCTGGCACATTATCTAGTTCCATAGTCAAGCCTGCTGCATATTTATGCCCTCCAAATTGCTCTAATAAATCACTACACTCACTAATAGCTTCATAGATATTAAAATCAAATACCGAGCGTGCACTACCAGTGGCCTTATTATTGGATTCGGTCAATATGATGGTTGGTCTGTAGTATTGTTCAATACACCTGGAAGCTACGATTCCTATCACTCCCTTATGCCAATCCTCTTTATAGAGTACAGTGCTTTTATAGGGCTTTATCTGCTCCCTATCCTCGATCATTTGTATGGCTTCCTTGGTGATGTTCTCATCAAAGTTCTTTCTGGCAGCATTGACATCTTCCACCAACTCAGCACGTTCAAGGGCATCATGGATATCTTTGGAATTCAATAGTTCAACAGAGGCCTTTGCATGCTCCAACCTTCCAGAAGCATTGATTCGTGGACCAATCCTGAAAACTATATCCGATATCTCAATATCCTTATCTGATTTCAACTGAAGCATTTCCCTGTGAAGCAACTGCCTGTTTTCCTGCAGTTCCTTTAGGCTGCGCTGCCCTTTTCCGGCCAGGATCAAAGCCATTAGGCCCGGTCGGGGATTATTGTTCAATCTTTCCAGACCATAGTGGGCCAGAATTCTGTTCTCTCCAGAAATGGGCACAATATCAGCCGCAATACTCACAGCTACCAAATCCAAAAGACCAAAAAGGTGACTGGCATTTTTTCCAGTTCGCTCAGTAAAAGCTTGTATTAATTTAAATCCCACTCCACATCCACTTAATTCCTTATAAGGATATTCGCAATCTACTCTTTTCGGATCAAGTACCGCCAATGCTGGAGGCAATTCCTCTCCAGGCGTATGGTGATCACAGATAATAAAATCTATCCCCAAACTATTGGCTAAAGCTACTTTCTCTATTGCTTTGATTCCACAATCCAAGGATACAATTAATTTAAAATCATTTTCAGCAGCAAAACGAACGCCGCGCTCTGAAACACCATAACCCTCCTGATACCTGTCCGGAATATAGAAATCTACGTATGGATAAAACTCTTTCAAAAATCCATAAAACAATGCCACCGCAGTAGTCCCATCCACATCATAATCCCCATAGACAAGGATCTTCTCCTCATTATTTACCGCTTCCACCATCCTATTGACAGCCTTATCCATGTCTTTCATCAGAAATGGAGAGTGGATTTTATCCAAATCCGGCCTAAAAAAATCTTTAGCTTCCTGAAAATCAACTACTCCACGGTTGACCAGAAGATTGGCCAATGTCGGATTGACATTGATTTCACTGCTAAGGGATTGAACGGTTTCTTGATCTGCTTTACTTTTTATTTCCCACCTAAACTCCATGCCGCCTAAATTACTAAACTAAACTGCTTCTTTATTAAAAAAAATTGCAATTATTTCCATGCAAAAGCCTTTATACAAACTAAGTGCCTGTGCCTAAGTTAATGAGCTCGAAATATAATGGAAATTACTTTTAATTAATACAATGATATTTCAGCTCAGTATAAATTAAACTTTATGAATCTTTGGGCTAAAACTATTTTTGTTAAGTTTAAACTATCATTTTTTATCTCTTAATTGCTATGATATGGTCAAAACGAAAAACTTTTCCCTCTCAGAATGGGATTTTTTTGAAATCATCGCTACTAACCGGCTTAAAAAATTCTGGTGGCTTTATCTGATTTCCTTTATTTTAGGATTTTCACATCTTAACAGCTTTGGAGATGATAGGTTCTCTACTGCCATTGTAGTTTTTGGATTGACCTTTCCTCCGCTAATCTTTCTCTATTTACTATTTTGGGTTAAATCATCGAAAAATGCCAGCCTATTTCATGAAATGAGCATGACATTTTCAGAGGAAAAGATCAGTCTTTCCATGTCCAATGGAAATTATAGTGAAGTTCCTTGGGACCAAATCTTAGCAATTAAAAAGCGTCGCAATTATTGGTTATTTTATATTTCTAATAATCAGTTTCTATTTTTGAAAAAGGAAGCTTTTGACTCTAAAGAAGACCTTCAAAAATTTGAATTATTAACAACAGAAAAATTTACCAAATCATAAATTAGAACTAATGCGAAACGCCTTCACACTATTGTGCCTTTCACTGTTGGCACTGTCTTGTAGCTCAAAATCTTCCCAAACTTACCCCGTTGGTCAAGTTATCACTCCAAAAGGAGAAATGTTATTCTGGTTGTATGAGGAAACCCCTATTCATAAAGAAAGCTTCATAGAACTAGCCAATGCACAATATTGGGATTCACTAACCTTCAATAGGGTAATTGAAGGCTTTGTAATTCAGGGAGGTTGTCCTGATACGCCCGAAGGATTTGGGGATTCTCCTTATCTTTTGGAGCCAGAATTCGTCGATGGGATTAAACATGTATATGGTGCAGTAGGTGCTGGAAGGGATGATAATCCTGAAAAATTATCAGCAGGTTGCCAAATCTATATTGTCCATGACAAGGATGGCATAGAAAGACTGGATGGAAATTATACTGTTTTTGGTCAAGTCTTTAAGGGGCTGGATGTATTGGATGCTATAGCAACAGTCAAAACAGATTCCACAGACACCCCCTTGGTGGATATCAACATGGAGGTCAATGTCATCGAAATGACTGCTGAAGAACTTAAAGAAAATGGATATGACCTTGAATTAAAATCAGATCATTAATAATCAACAACCGTATCCAGGACTTCCTTTAATGTAACCCTTTCTCCATCTTTATAAGGAACGATCCAAGCAGTGCTAATTCCTAGCTTCCGCATAAGCTTCTTAAAAGTATTGGCTTCATCATAGTCCCTGTAATAGCCCAAAAGCATGCGCTTCAAATCCCCTTTTTCTTCCACGTCCATAACGAAGTCAGAGGGGATTTCTTTGTCATACTCTTTCTCGGTCAATGCTCCGATCTGCACCCTAAACACCACACCTTTGCTCCATTCTCCTTCCAGTGTGTCTGGAGCTCCATGCAGTTCTTCATGAGCATCCTCCATCATGGTACTGGTATATTTTTCCTCTAGTTCTTCATGTCTCTTTTGGAGAATGGTAAGGTCTTGGGATTTGCTGGAAAGTTCTTTCTTTAGGTCTTGATTTTCCTTTTCAAGCTCAAGAATATTAACCTTTTGCTGTTGTTGTAATTCCTGCATCTGCCGAAGCTGCTCCGGAGTCATTCGTTTCAACTCTTTCTTCAGTGCTTTTTTCTCATCTTTCGATAACTGGGCTAAAGCATTTGTAATATTTGACAACAAAAGTGCCAGCAATAAGCATGATCCTAAAAGGTATTTCGAAACCATATCCTCCAATAATAATTTAGTTTAAACAAAAAAGAAGAAGCATATTTCATGTAAAATACGAAATATACTTCCCCTTTTAAAATTTGGATAAAATAAAGTTATAATATCGGTCTTTTAAGATTTCCCAAAAGACGAATTACTTCATACTTCCTATCATATCTTCTGGTTTTACCCACTCATCAAACTGCTCATTGGTTAATAAGCCCAAGTCCAGAGCAGCCTCCCTTAGGCTAGTACCTTCTTTGTGGGCTTTCTTAGCTATGGCCGCTGCATTTTCATAACCGATATGTGTATTCAATGCTGTTACCAACATCAAAGAATTTTCAAGGTGCTTCTTGATAAATGGTCTGTTTGGTTCAATACCAATCACACAATTATCATGGAAAGATACACAAGCATCACCGATCAATCTGGCAGAAGTTAAAAGATTGTGGATCATCATTGGCTTGAACACGTTCAATTCAAAATGTCCATTGGAGCCACCCACAGATACAGCTGTATCATTTCCAATTACTTGGGCACAAACCATGGTCATGGCCTCCGCTTGGGTAGGGTTTACCTTTCCTGGCATGATAGAAGAGCCTGGTTCATTCTCAGGAATTAGGATTTCACCGATTCCCGAACGAGGACCTGATGATAACATTCTGATGTCATTGGCAATCTTCATCAAGCTAACCGCTAATTGTTTCAAAGCACCATGAGTTTCCACGATGGCATCATGAGCAGCCAAAGATTCGAATTTATTTGGTGCCGTGATAAATGGTTGACCAGAGAATTCTGCTATTTTCTTGGCTACCAACTCAGCATATCCTTTAGGAGTATTCAAGCCAGTTCCTACTGCAGTTCCACCTAAGGCTAATTCGGAAAGGTGGGCCAATGTGTTTTTCAAGGCTTTTACACCATGGTCTAGCTGGGCAACATAACCAGAAAACTCCTGTCCCAAAGTCAGTGGAGTAGCATCCATAAAATGGGTACGCCCAATCTTCACCACATCCATAAATTGCTCAGACTTGCTTTTAAGTGTGTCTCTCAATTTTTCCACACCAGGAATCGTTGTTTCCACTACCATTTTATAGGCCGCAATATGCATTGCTGTAGGGAAGGTGTCATTGGAAGACTGTGACTTGTTCACATCATCATTTGGGTGGATGGTCTTTTTCTCATCCTCCAAAGTACCTCCTTGTAAAACATGGCCCCTATAGGCAATCACCTCATTGGCATTCATATTGGATTGGGTACCAGAACCCGTCTGCCAGATCACCAATGGAAACTGATCATCTAATTTGCCTTCCAAAATCTCATCACAAACCTTGGCGATTGTCTCCGCCTTTTCAGGTGCCAAAACACCCAATTCAGCATTGGTCATGGCCGCCGACTTCTTAAGAATGGCAAAAGCATGGGTAATTTCTAAAGGCATTCGGTTACGCTCACCACCAATTTTAAAGTTGTTGATGGATCTTTGGGTCTGGGCACCCCAGTATTTGTCCGCAGGGACTTCCACTGGACCCATGGTGTCTTTTTCTATTCTATATTTCATGTGTTAATAATTTGTTTTAATGATCACATAGCCTTTTCCGAACTAGGTTCGGGAGAACCTCCCATTTTATGATCATCTTCTATATGACGATTTTACAATGCTCGGTTTAATCCAATAAATAATCTTGATTTTAGTCAAAATCTTGTTTACTGACAGTGCCTTATCTTTCAATATACAGCTGTCTAACAGGGCCACTAAATTACTATTTGAAGGCCACAATCCATAAATGAAGGGTGATTTTGTCCTTTAAAATTCAACTGTTTTTTTGCAAGCTCAGCATTTCATGAAAAATTTTCTGGGACTCTTTTACCTTACGCTTAAAATACGACCAGGCAAAAAGGACATTGCCTAAGCCTACGCCCAAACTCAGCATAGCAAAAATAGGCTGCCCGGCTGCAAATAAAAAGAAAATCCCCATGGCCAAGGTGATAACCGACCAAAATAGGATAAAGAAAGCAGAACTGGGAAATAAGCTAAAATCCAAAAAAATGATACATCCTGAGTGAGTAGATTCTATTTTGCCTTTGATCAGCGGAATAAAACTGTCTGCTTTTGTCAGTACTTTGGAGAGCCTGAAAGAATTCTCCTTAATACTGCCATTAAAAATTTGCCCATCCTTTGATCCCAATGAAGTCTGGGCTAGATAGTCCACCTCTTGGGTCACCGTATGCAAACGAGTGATGACTTCCTCACAAGTAAGAGAGGAAACCAACACTTCGGTATGATGGGGCAAGTACTGGAACATTTATTCCTGCCTCCACAGGTTATTATGATTTTATTGCTATACAGGAAATTTCTACCTGCACGTCTTTCGGTAATCTGCTTACCTCCACAGTCTCCCTCGCAGGTGGGTTGGACTTGAAGTATTGACCATAGGCTTCATTGATGGTGCCAAAATCATCCATACTCTTAATAAAAATAGAACATTTTACGACATCGCCAAAACTATAGCCTGATTCTGTCAATATTGCATCCAGATTTTTCATGACTGCATGCGTTTCTTCTGTGATGTTTTCGTTGATCAACTCACCAGTTGCAGCATCCAATGCTATTTGACCAGATACAAATAGTGTGTTACCAGCTTGAACTGCCTGACTGTAAGGCCCTATTGGAGCTGGAGCTTCTTTTGAATAAATAATCTTATTTGCCATATTCTAAAATTTTATCCCAAATGTAGGGAATTCTGATTGAATGCAATATTAGTCGTGAGTAATGAGTCCTGAGTATTGAGAACAATTAAAACTGTCTCCATACTCAAGACCCAATACTGTTGACTAGCTACTAAATTGCTCTACCCATTAAAGGATCAGAAATACTATCCTTGCCAGTCTCCAATCTTCCTGCGTATCGGATTCCGAAATTATCCAAGCCCGGTACTTCCAGTTTAAAGTCATACCACCCCTGATTTTTGGAGGTATCCAAAGTGAAACTTTCTGATGAGTCAGGCTGAACAGTAAAGGTCTTCTCCAGTTTCTGATAGGTATCATCTGCCAACCTCAAGTTCAGGGATTGTAGCCCACTAATATTATTTACAGTGATTTTAAGACTGTCAGTGATTTCCTTCCGTTTCTTGATAGGTTCACAACTGATGCTCACTCTTGGTCCTTGGGCATTGCCCATAAACTCTCGGTAATATCCATTTGGCCCATAAACCCTTAAATGATATTCCCCTCCTTCAAATGCCTCCAATGGCCAATGATATTCCAATTCATCACCCGATTTCACCGCAAATGCCCAGGTCTTTACTGGCTCAAAGGCTGCTTTTTCCTTATCCCAATAATTTCCAGGAGCATAAACATTAAATGGAGCACCTAAAGCTTCCTCTCCAAACAACTCTTGGGCAGCTTTAAATCGAATGATAAAATGCTTCCCATCATTGCTCAATTTCCCATCAGCATATAGCTCATATTTTAGGGCATTGGAAGGTTTTGTTCCTTGCTCTTGCTTTGGCAAAATATCACTGCCCTCAGGATTTTGCCCAATTTCTCTAGCCTCTTCTTCTGAAAGGGCAGTGAAGTTTTTGGGTAAGTCCTTAAACTGGGCATTGTAAATTTGCTGTACATGCTGGTTTCTATCCACCCACTCTGGCAAATTGATTTCCTCTCCATTATAAGGCCTAAACACTGATGTTAAGTCACCACTGATTTCCCTTCTCCATGCACTGATATTAGGTTCTTCCACCTTCTTACCGGTTTTTTTGGATAACCATTTCTCCATAAACTTAATGGTAGAAGTAATATCACAAACCTGCGAATTCACCCAACCTCCACGACTCCATGGAGAAGCGATAACCAAAGGAACCCTATATCCAAGACCTACTGGACTGGTCCTGGCATCTCTTTCCTTGAAGCCCACTGCCATCTCTTCCTCTTTGGTCACAAACTCACCAGTTACATCCAAACCTTCGGATGCTTTTCCACTTTCAGCATCTTTGGGATTAGGAGCAACAAATGGTGGCACATGATCAAAATAACCATCATTTTCATCATAGTTCAGAATAAAAATGGTCTTTTTCCAAACCTCCGGATTTTGGGTAAGGATATCCATTACCTCAGACACATACCAAGCACCATACCAAGGGGCACTTGGGTGATCTGAGAATTTCTGAGGAGCTACTACCCAAGAGACTGTTGGTAGCTTTCCTTCTTTAACATCTTTCCTGAATTGATGTAAAATATCCCCTTTGGGTACCTTGGTCTCTCTCTGCTCTCCATTGTCCATATGGGACAGGGTTTCTATTTTATGGTAATTGGGATCACCAATATTGGTCATAAAAGCCTTCTCATGTAGGCTCTTCTCCCTTGCACTAAGCTTTTCAAACTGCTTAGGATTCCACTTTTTAAGATATTCTTTAACCTGAACAAGGTCTTCCTTCTTCTCTGCTAACTTCTTTGCCAAATCCTCTTGATCTTCGTTAGGAAGCTTTAATTGCTTTTCTAACTCCTTGATCTCTTTTGGCAGGCTCTTTTCCCTTTTCTTCAGGTAATCATAATGCCCTGGACTAAAACGAACCCCAAACTGTGAGAACCATTCCAGGTTATTATCGGTAAAATTGGAAAGCAAAGAATAATCCTCCACATCAGCACCAACACTCACTTCATTTTGGTACACCTTCCAGGATATCCCATTATCCTCTAGACGCTCTGGGAAAGTTGGCCAATGAACCTCATTATTATATCCTAATTCATGATTTCGAACCTTTGCTTTTTCCCCATCTGGATGTGTTCTTCCAGTCCAAAAATAATTCCTGTTGGTAGTTGTCCCAGTGAGGGAAGCACAAAAATGCTGGTCACAAACTGTAAAAGCATCAGCTAAGGCATAGTAAAAAGGTATGTCTTCACGGCTGTAATAGCCCATGGTCATAGGAACATCCCTGAATTCTTTCCGTCCTGACCTTTTTGCCTCTATCCAACCATTATATTTTCCCTCATTACGGGCATCCACCTGGTTTTCCCAAGAATGGGGAATATCCCGCATCCAAGTAGCTTTTGTATCCTTGATATCAAATCTAAAGGGGGCAAATCGGTTACCTTGTTTATCTGGTTGGAGCCAAACGGGATTCTTATCTGGCAAATTAATGGCCCTTGGGTCATTAAAGCCGCGTACCCCTTTTAGAGTACCAAAGCAATGATCGAACGATCTGTTCTCCTGCATCAACAATACCACATGTTCTGCATCATAAAATGTCGTACCGGGATCGGGAGAAATGGCCATGGCTTTTTCAATGGATGCCGGCAAAGCACTCCAAATCCCGGCTCCACCCGTTAGAAGTGCCGCTTTTTTAAGAAATTCTCTTCTTGAATCCTTCATATTTAATATTCTTTAAGAACTTAAATTCAATAATATCACAATGTATTTAGGTATCAAATAAAAAAAGTGGAACAATTATCGTCCATCACGATAATTGTTCCACCTAATCACTAAGGATATGGATTATTTTACTCCAACCACCAAGTCATTTTATTGATCTGGTCATTACCATCTCCAAATTGTCTGCTGATCGCATCAGTAACATTGCTGGAATTATAGTTGTATTCTGATTGTGGATAAATCCATCTGTATGGAATCTCCACACCAGCCGGTCTTCTGAATGAGGGATATCCTCCCGTTCTATGGTGATCGTAAAAAGAAGTCCATCCCAACTGGAAGAAAGACTGCAAATACTTCTGCATGATGATCAACTGTAATTGCTCTTCCTCACCGGTAGCCATATTGAAATCATTGATTGGCTTAGCTAAATAAGCCATGGCATCTTCTTCTCCTACCCAAGAGGAATAATTCTCCGCATACATTTCATAAAACTTAAAGGAAGCTTTTACTGCCGATTCATAAAGCATAGCTGCATCAGCAGAAATCCATCCTTTAATAGCTGCTTCAGCCAAGATCAATTGCTGCTCAGAATATCCCAAAAGCATATAAGGCTCATTTACCGGGTCCCTATGGTAACGGTCATTCACTTTGGAAACATTACCTTGAGTAGCTTTTTCATTCACCTCAGCATAAGGCGCTGCAGGATCTCCACCCTCATAAGCTGTAAAGTCATCAATGGCCTTTCCGGCTTCTTTCGCGGATTTGGTTTGGGTACAGTAAATGAACAATCTTGGGTCTTCGCGGTCTTGCAATCTTTTTACAAAAGTAGAGTCCATATACATCCCGGAACTGAAGCCACTGGAGTTAAAGCTAGGATAACGGTTGTCCTGCTGATCCAAGAATACCAACTTTCCGCTTTCCTCTACATTCTCCATTAAAGGCCCATTTTGATAGATGCTCGCAAACTCACTCAAGTTTACTTCTCCCTCTTTTTCAGATAGGGTCATCATCACCTTTAGGCGGAAACCATTTACCAGCTTTCTCCAACTCATCATATCACCAGCATAAATGATATCACCGGCTATGATGGTATTGTTGGCAGCAAGGATCTCACTGGCTTCTTTTAACTCAGACAAAATTCCTTCAAAAACTGCTTTTTGGCTATCGTAGGCAGGCTGGTAATTTTGCTCTACTTCACCTTTCAGTGCTGCTGAATAAGGAATATCCCCAAAAGTTAATGTCAGGTTATAGAAATAATAAGCTCTGAAAAACTTTCCAAGTGCCACATAAGAAGGTTCTCCAATTCTTTCTCCTTCTTCGATCATCTTAGACACATCTCTTAGCACACCATAGGCTCCATAACTCCCACGGTCCCATTTGTAATACTGATTGACATTTTCACCATCAGTTTGTACCAACATCTTCAAAGCATATAAAGGGGAGGTACCACGGTATGCCCTAAAAGCATCCCATTCAATTTTGGTCAACAACAACTGAGGGTGAGTCTCTGTTGGCAAATTTGGGTTAATATTCATTTCCTCCAGGTTTTGACAAGAGGAAAGCCCTATCAACAACAAACATATTACTAATATATTCTTCATTTTTTCTCTTTTTTCTTAGTGTGGAAATCAATTAAAAGGTTGCACGAAGGGTGAAACCAACATACCTGGAAGATGGATCCTGCAAGTTGTTATCGTTACCATAATCAGGATCTAGCAAAGGCATCTTTTTCCACATGGCCAGGTTATACCCATACACAGACAGATCAAGCTTTTTGATTTTTTCTGAAGTCATGATATTCATCAAGTCATAAGTCACAGAAAGCCTTCTCAACTTGAAATAAGAACGATCATATACATTTGCAAAAAGCTCATTTTCTTCCTCGGTTACCTGGGCACGGTAAGGATAGATCTGAGACCAAGTTTGCCAGCTCACTGCGGTGGTGTTTTGGGTGTATTCACGGGTGTCAGAAATAATGTTTCCGTTTACATCCCTAACCAATTCACCGCCAGTAACCACTACGCCTTCCGGTACATAAACAGGTTCGCCAGCAGCGTATTCCTCATCTCTGTACAATACTGAGTTAGGATGCTTTCCTCCCCACCACATCTTCTCAATGGTCAAGGAACGGATCAAACCTCCCCAAGCGCCGTCTATATCCATATCCACTCTAAAGTCACCTACTCTAAATCTATTCTGAAGACCTAATCTCCAAGATGGATCCAAGTGACCGATTTTGTTTGGATAAGGATCTCTTGTAGGCAATCCTGTATTGGCATCTAAGATCACTTGACCATCTGCGCTTTTTTGCCAAACTGTAGCATAGTAAGCATCAGCTCTGTCTCCAACACTTAGGTTGCCGAATTTCTCATTGTCCCCATAGATATCTGTGATCTTTTTCACGTATCTGGTCCAGTTCATACCGATATTCCAACCAAATTTATTGTGATCTATGGCATTGAAATTTACCATGGCCTCAAAACCATTGGTTGTATACTGGTTACCATTAACCTTTCTTGAGGAAAAGCCAGATGCTTCTGAAATATTCAAGTCAATAATCTGGTTCTCATCCAAAATCCTATAATAAGTACCTTCAAAAGTCAGCCTTTTCTGAGCAAAAGAAGTAGAGAAGCCTGCCTCAAAAGACGTAGACTTCTCAGGCATAATTTGCGAATTCACCAATCCTGAAGGGTAGTATACTGATGGTGTAGATCCATAAGTAACTCCCTTTTGGTAGGTAGCATAAATACTGTAAGGACTTAAATCACTGGATACTTGAGACCAAGAACTATACACCTTTAAGTAGTCCATTGCCTTTGGCAATCTGATAAATTCAGAAAGCATGGCACTCAATGAAGCTGATGGATAGAAATAGGAGTTGGTGGAAGTCGGTAAGGTAGATGACCAGTCATTTCTTCCTGAGATATTCAAGAACACTGAATTCCACATATCAAAGTTCACAGAACCATAAGCACTTCTAATCGCTTTTTCATTAAAAGAATTTCTGGCTTGAACCGGCCCTTGGGTATTGCTTAAACTATAAATTCCAGGAACGATCAATCCATCTGAAGAAGCAAATTCCTGCTGGTAGCTTCTATAGAAGCTGGATCCACCTGCATTTACCGTGAAGGCAAAATTATCACTGATGCTTTTATTATAAGAGGCCAAGATATCTGTATCCAAATTCAATCTGCTATCATTCCACATCTTATAATCACCATTTCTGGAATCACCATAGTTCATATAAGATTTTGGACTTTCCATATCGGAAAATACCCTGTACTCCCTAGCGGAAACCCTACCTTGAACATATAAATCAGGTGTAATCTGGTATTTCAGTTTCAACTTTCCATCTAAGGTGTTCTGGTTGTGCTTTTGGTTTAGCTCATGAGCAGCAAAGTACACATTATTATACCATGCATAGTTATAGTTGGCCTGACGGTAGCCCTCAAGGCCTGGTACATACATATGGTCTCTTAAATCCTGTCCATTGACATCATCTCCCATCCAAATCAAAATGGTGTACATATGGTTTTTAGGTCCATAGCCATATCTTGGATAGTTTGGAGAAAGCACCTTATTATAACTCAAAGTAGCATCCAACTGTAAGTTGTCGGTCAGATCAAATGAACTGTTGAAATTCAAGCCACCAGTATTCAGAGAGGTATTGGGTACCTGACCTTTTTGATAGGAATAATTTCCAGAAAAGTAAAATCTAGATTTTTCGCCTTGATAAGCAATAGAAAAATCATTTTTGGAAACCACACCCGTCTTCAAGAAGTCTTTTAAGTTATCATGTCTCTCCCAGGGAATTGGAACTCTTTCATAACGAGATTTATCATCATATACCGTTCCTTTTACATTACCATACCATTCTATCACCTCTCCAGTTTGTAAATCCCTAATTGGGCTATTCCACTGCGGTATCATCACTCCGGGCTCAAATTTTGGTCCCCAGATCATATCACCATCCGAGATACCACCATCAGCACCATCCCAGAATTCATATTTTCCATTTGATCCGTTACCATATTCAGTCTGTGTTTCAGGGAAAACTGTAAAACCCGCCGTCACCATATTACTGGTAGAAGCAGTGACGGTCAAACCTTCTTTGGAAGCATTTTTTCGTGTAATCAGGATAGCTCCATTTTTACCTCTTGCACCATAAAGAGCTGATGCCGCGCCACCTTTAAGCACATTGATACTTTCAATATCCTCAGGCGAAATATCAAACAAATCCGTCTCTACTGGAATACCATCCAATACAATCAATGGCGTCTTACCTCTCAATTTGAAAGAAGGAGACTGAAAAATACCTGTAGGGTTGGTCACGGTCAAACCCGCAACTTGGCCCGAAAGGGCATTACCAAGGTTCATGGTTCTGGACTCTCCCAAAACCTCAGTGTTCACTTCTTGGGTAGCATAACCCAATTTTTTCTTTTGTTGCTTGATACCGATAGCCGTAACCACAACTTCATCCAAGCTTTTCTGATCCTCCTCCAAAACCACATTGATAAGAGAACGGCCATTTACGGCTTCTTCTTTTGAAGTGAATCCGATAAAGCTGAATTGTAGCACAGCATTTCTGTCAGCATTGATTTTGTAATTTCCATCAAAATCCGCCACAGTACCATTAGTAGTTCCTTTGATCATAACTGTAACGCCAGGAAGCCCTGCTCCTGAAGCATCTGTTACCTGACCTTTCACTAAATCCTGCCCTGATACCAGAAAAGGAAAGCCCGTTAGTAAGAAAATAAAAATTGTAAAAACGTGTTTCATAAGTTAGTGCACATTATAAATTTAAATAATTGATTTACAGGTGAATAATTAATATTAAGTGGCTATTTGGGGATAATTTGCTCGCAAAATTAGAAGTCTAATTATAGGGGAGGATATAAGCGCAATTATGAATTCTTTAAAAGCTTTCGGATATCCTTAAGTAAAAATTAATACGAAAGAAATGGTCTTGGATAACTGTAAGCACCTATCACTTAAAATGAATATTTATCATTAAAAAAAATCAATAAAATCCGATAGCTGACATCATAAAATAATATTTTAATATCGATAAAAATATTATCCTAAAGTTAAAGCGGTGACATCTAAATTAGGATTATCCATACACATAGTTGGTTCAAAGTGGGAAAAGATCATCACATGGGTTTAAAAGATAGTATTTAGAAAAAAGATGCCTGGATAATCCGCTAGACGTCTATGGAAAAGGATTTGACAGATCAGTTAAAAAATGGATCAAGTGGGAAAGTTGCAGATGGAGAAATAGTATTATCAGATATAAATTAATAAGTATATCCGCAATTGCACCAGTAAGTTTTACCATTCAAAACATTCCCTATTAAGAGAATACATATCTCTAAGAAATACTAATTTAAAATCTGACCCGTCCTGAAAATGGTTGACACTATTCTTCTTTAAATATAGCTAGCATTTTACTATCAAGGAAGTTTACTCTAACTTACAATACCACGATGAAGCGGAGTCAAGCTCTGCTGAGGAGCAACTTGCCAAGGAATAGTCGTTTGGTCCGATA
>NZ_JACODZ010000002.1 GCF_014280965.1 Echinicola salinicaeni | reverse complement strand
TCTAGTAGCTAGTATCAAGTAGCAAGGGTAAAGAGACTTGAGACTTGAGATAATAGAAGAAAGAACAAAGAGTAAAGACTGGATACGCTTCATATGACAAATGCTGAGCAGCTATAGCTCCTTGTCACTCTGAGTGCAAGGAAGAGTCTCTTTCCGACATCGCATTATTTTTTACACTAGCCTGGGGATCATATATCTGCATATATTCGTTTTCCATGGATTCAAAGGGGCATTGCAAATGCCCGTTTATAGGGGTTCCACATTACAAATGTGGAACAGCATTATTTGAAGTATCTAGTATCTAGTAGCAAGGGTAAAGAGACTTGAGACTTGAGATAATAGAAGAAAGAACAAAGAGTAAAGACTGAGAATGGGACTAAGCTTTCAGCCTTAGACTTTTGACATTCAGCTTTCGGCCTTGGTTCTTTGGTATTTTATTTATTTAGCTTGGACTGGATCTTTTTCCAGTTGTGGGTCAGGGTGTATTTTTCTTCTACCAGCTTTCTGCCCGCTGCCCCCATGATTTGTCGGAGGTAAGGATCTTCCAGGAGGATCTTTAGGTACTGGGTCCATTCCTCATGGCTGCTGGCCAAAAAGCCATTCACTCCGTGCCTAACCACTTCCTTGTTCATGCCAATGGGGGAAGCTATGACAGGGAGACCACAGGCCATGTACTGGATGAGCTTATAGGCACATTTGCCCTGCTCCCAAGGAGTATCGTTTAGGGGCATGAGGCCGATATCCAATTGCTGGATCAATTCCACTTCTTCTTCCTCTGACCATTTGAATGTTTTTTCCAAGTCAGTCAAGCCTATCCCCTGTCCATTGGCGATAATATTTAAGGTGAAAGCCTCTTCCTTTTTCAATCCTTCAAAAACGGGTTTTAATTGGTTCAGGTATTTCAGTGTGGTGGGCGAGCCTATCCATCCTATTTTTACGGTTGTATTATCCTTTTCAGGTCCTAGTTGGTACTTATCTAAATCAATGACTGTAGGGAGGTCCATGATATTATGGGCACCGGCTTCTTGTGCCCTGGCGGCCAAGTACTGATTGCCCAGCCATAGTTGATCAGCCTTGGCCATTAGTTGATCTATTTTGTCCTTTAATAAGCTTCTGATCCATTTATTCCCATGTAGGTCATAATTATGGAATACGGCATCATCATAATCGAAGATGTATTGGGGACCTTTTTTGAAGGCCCATTTTTCCAAGCCAAAGGGCATAAAAGGAAAGAGTTCTTTTTCTATGATGATATACTCATAATCCCCTGCTTGCTGGAGTATCTTCCAGCGTCTTTTATAACAGGCAAGGACATTGCCTTTATCGATGGGGCGCTTTGCATAGTGTTCTTCCAGGTACTGCTTATTAAAGAATGCCGAAAGGGTCACATCAAAGCCTGCTGCCTCCCATAAGGGCAGGTACTGAAAGGTCCTTAGCCTACTGCTGGCTCCCATTCGTGGGTATTTTGGGAGGAAGAGTATTTTGTTTTTTTTGGGCACTTTTTTATAGTAATATTCGACCCCTTCGGGGTCGTGGATGATTGTTATACCGATCCGTTAGTAATGTTTGACCCCTTCGGGGTCTGGGGTAACCACGGAGAACACTAAGATAACACGGAGATCGCTGAGATTGTATAAGTCAAAGGCCTAAGGTTAAAGGCCAAAAGCCAATGGGACTCAATATTTGCTTTATCAAATGAGCCGGATCTAAGGGTAACCACAGCGTAGCGCAGAGGTCTCTGAGGTTGAGTATAAGTCAAAGGCCTAAGGTTAAAGGCCGAAAGCCAATAGGACTCAATATTTGCTTTATCAAATTAGTAGGGTCTAGGGGTAACCACAGCGTAGCGCGGAGGTCTCTGAGGTTGAGTATAAGTCAAAGGCCTAAGGTTAAAGGCCGAAAGCCAATGGGACTCAATATTTGCTTTATCAAATGAGTAGGGTCTAAGGGTAACCACAGCGTAGCGCTGAGATAGCACAGTGGTCACTGAGGTTGAGTATAAGTCAAAGGCCTAAGGTTAAAGGCCGAAAGCCGATGGGGCTAATTATTTATTTTATCAAATAAGCCGGATCTAAGGGTAACCACAGAGTAGCGCAGAGGTCTCTGAGGTTGAATATAAGTCAAAGGCCTAAGGTTAAAAGCCTAAAGCCGATGGGGCTAATTATTTATTTTATCAAATGAGCCGGATCTAAGGGTAACCACAGCGTAGCGCGGAGGTCTCTGAGGTTGAATATAAGTCAAAGGTCTAAGGTTAAAGGCCGAAAGCCAATAGGACTCAATATTTGCTTTATCAAATGAGCCGGATCTAAGGGTAACCACAGCGTAGCGCGGAGGTCGCTGAGGTTGAGTATAAGTCAAAGGCCTAAGGTTAAAGGCCGAAAGCCGATGGGGCTCAATATTTGCTTTATCAAATGAGTTGGCCCTCGGAGAAACCACAGCGTAGCGCGGAGGTCGCTGAGATTGAATATAAGTCAAAGGCCTAAGGTTAAAGGCCGAAAGCCGATGGGACTCAATATTTGCTTTATCAAATGAGTCAGAGACCTGCCTACAGCAGGCTCAATATTAATGGTGCTGGGGCACAGCCCTCAGCACAACGGGCAACGGGGGCAATGGCCTTTTGCTTTGGGCATTCAGCTTTAGGCATTTCCCTCTTTTGCCGCTGCTTTCTGGGCGATGATTTCCTGGCGTTTTTGGTAATAGCGTTGTTTTTCCAAGTATTTCTGGTAGCGTAGTTTCTTATTATAAGTGATCAAAAATAGAATAAATAAGGCAAAATAAATCATGATCATGTTTTTCATCCGCATCATCACACCCAAGTTCCCCAAGCTATTGGCAAAGGCCAAAGTAACTGGAATAGAAGTTATAAAACCCACTTTTAAGAATACCGGCATATCCCTTAATGCTTCCGGGGTCCAGTTTCGTATAATAAACAAACTCAACCATAAATACAGTGCATTTTCTATGGAACTTAATAATGCCATTATATTATGGGCATCTATAAATATCGGTCTATATAAAAAAGTAAATATTTTAAACAATAAAGGGTACGAAGAAATATCAACCGCAGAGCCAGAATTCCCCCTTCCAAGATCTTTTGCTTTTGTAGAAGTATATGATTCTAAGGATTCTAAGGACACTTCCTCTAACTTAAGGACTTCTAATGTATTAGACATCAAATATACCGAACCAATGAATGCCATAATCGTCAATACTATCTTATACTCTCTCCTAATTTCCGATCCAAATACTATTGCAATTGCTGTCCCAATAATCAATGCCTGCCCCATATGTGGTCTAGCCAAATAGACAAAAAAGAAAGCAATTAGGCCTTGCCACCAACGGGTATTGTATTTTTGAACCGCAAACATGAACCAAGCTATGGCCCAAAAACATAAAGAATCCTTTCCTACCCCTGATGACCAAAAATTAAAATTGGCCATATAAAATATGGTTGGAAACAAAGATATATTGAGCACCTTATGATTCATCGGAAAATATTCGGCAGTCATGATAAAGAGATAACGGATCCCTATAAAGCCTAAGAATCCGTATAGTATATTTCCTGTGATATATTCCAGTCCTAAAACTTTACTTGGAAAGTAACATAACCAAAGTATAAAAGTAGTTCCTTCTCCAAAATATTTCATCCAGGACTCCTCTCCTCGAATCAATACCTGCTCCATGCCAAACACCCAGTAGCCTCTTGAATCTCCACCAAAATTGATGATGTACCAAGTATAAAAAAGACTAAAAAAGAGGTGATAAAAAAGCAGGTAATGGAGGTGGTATTGGTATTTTTGGGGCAGGCCAAATTTCTTGGCCATACTTTGGTTGGTATTGACCAGGGCAATTAGGCATACTATAATGATGATAAGGTCGAGCAAAGTATTTCTTTGACTTTTGTGGTTTTTATGTGGCGGTAAATATAGAGATTAATTTGATAGGTCATTGCGAGTGAACAGAGAGAGCGTGGCAGTCTCAACTTCGGTAGTCGAGATTGCCGCGTCGGGCAGAGCCCTCCTCGCAATGACGGATAGAACATCGTCATTGCGAGGAGGAACAACGAAGCAATCTCAGCTTCGACAGGTGGGATTGCTTCACCCTCATTCTTCGGGTTCGCAATGACGTAAAGGCCAACGTCACTGCGAGTGAACAGAGAGAGCGTGGCAGTCTCAACTTCGGTAGTCGAGATTGCCGCGTCGGGCAGAGCCCTCCTCGCAATGACGGATAGAACATCGTCATTGCGAGGAGGAACGACGAAGCAATCTCAGCTTCGATAGACGGGATTGCTTCACCCTCATTCTTCGGGTTCGCAATGACGTTACCATTCTTGGATATCATCCCACAAATCCTTCCAGTTAGGGTTTAGGGAGTTGATTAAATCTAATTTCTTTTGTCTGGAACCTGCCTTTATTTGTTTTTCTCTAAGAATTGCTTCTTCTATGGAATGAAAGGTTTCATAATAGACCAGCTTGGTCAAGTTGTATCTAGCGGAAAAAGAATTTCTTTTGATATTAGTTTTATGCTCATGTACCCTTCTTAAAAGGTCTGCAGCTACACCCACATATAATGTCGAATGGTTTTGATTGGTCATTATGTAAACACATCCTCCTTTTTTCATGCTTTTAATTCTAAACGTCATTGCGAGGAGGAACGACGAAGCAATCTCAACTTCGGCAGGCGGGATTGCTTCTCCGCCAAGGCGGATCGCAATGACGTAATAACAAACGTCACTGCGAGCGAACAGAGAGAGCGTGGCAGTCTCATTTTCAGTAGACGAGATTGCTTCACTTTGTTCGCAATGACGTTTTCGGTAGTCGGGATTGCCGCAGTCTCCGCCTATGCGGATCCTTCGCAATGACGTTTTCGGTAGGCGGGATTGCTTCACCTTCATTCTTCAGGTTCGCAATGACGTAATAACAAACGTCACTGCGAGCGAACAGAGAGAGCGTGGCAGTCTCAGCTTCGGTAGTCGGGATTGCTTCACTTTGTTCGCAATGACGTTTTCGGTAGGCGGGATTGCCGCGTCGGGCGGAGCCCTCCTCGCAATGACGTAATGCTACTCATTCGCAATGACGTAATAGGCCTTTTCCCTCAACAGCCCCAAATACAAATCCTCTACCTCCTTTACGTATCTTTCTGCGGAATAGTGTTTTTTGGCGCGGTGGTGGCCGGCTTGGCCGAATTGGGTTCTGAGGTCGGGGTGGTCGATGAGGTGTTGGAGCTTTTTGGCCAGGGCTTGGGGGTTATAGGGAGGTACTAAGAAACCGGTTTCACCATCCACCACCACATTTTGTAAGCCGCCCACTTTGGTCGCTACGACAGGCAAATGGTGCATCATGGCTTCTGCAGCTACCAAGCCAAAGCCTTCATTGGATGAGGCGATGCAGAAGATGTCCATTAATTTATAGTAGGCTTCGGTATGGCTTTGATATCCCACAGAGAGCAATTGATCTTTTAATCCCCATTCCTCGGCTTTTATTTTTATATCTTCTAAGTCTGGACCATCACCCACCAAAAGGAATTTTATATG
Organism: Echinicola salinicaeni; assembly: GCF_014280965.1. Lineage (GTDB taxonomy): Bacteria > Bacteroidota > Bacteroidia > Cytophagales > Cyclobacteriaceae > Echinicola > Echinicola salinicaeni. The sequence goes on along the minus strand of NZ_JACODZ010000002.1, from coordinate 625,251 downwards.
AGGACTATCCAGCAGCTTTATTGCCTCTAGAATATCCGTGAAGCGCTTAACATGATCATATACCCGTCCTACTGAACCGATGATCATATCGGTAGGCTTAATCCCTAAATCCTCTCTTAATTTTAAGATTGTGTCCTCTTCTTCTCCCTGCAAGTCTCCCACACCATTATTGATCAAGCTTAATTTTTTCTCTGGAACCTTGACTTTATCCCTCAGAAAACCCATCACTGCAGGCGCTATTCCAATGATTTTATCTGCTGCTTTTATCCATAAACGCTGGAGCCAAATGGCCTTTTGGGAGCGGTTTTGGGGATCGGAGGTTTCCTCCAAAATCACCACTGGTACTTTTCCAAACTTCCCCCCAATGGCGGCCATGCTCATGCCTTCAAAGATGGCTCCATGAATGATATGGGGTTTAAAATCCCGGATTACTTGTCTAACCTTTTTGTGTTTTTTCCATTCAAAGGGATGTTTAAAGCTACCAATTGGTATCAGCTCAACTCCTTCCTTTTCCAAGGCATCTGCAACCGGACCTCCCTTCCAGGTACAGATGATTTTCAGTTCGTACTTCTCTTTATCCAGTCCTTTTGCCAGGGTCAGGCGGGTTTGCTCCACCCCTCCAGAGGAGATGGTTTCTATGCAATGGAGGATGCGGATTTTATTTTGGGGCATGTTTTAAATTTTAAACGTCACTGCGAAGGATCCGCTAAGCCTGCCTAGCGTCAGACAGGGCGGAGACTGTGGCAGTCTCGACTTATTATACGTCATTGCGAGTGGAGCCCTAGCGAAACGAAGCAATCTCAACTTCGATAAATGGGATTGCTTCAGGTTTTGACAAACCCTCGCAATGACGGGTAATTCCACGCCAGTGCTTCGCTAGACGAGATTACCTGCCCTCCCTGCCTACCAGCAAGGCAGGCGGGAGGCGGGCTTCTCCCAGTTGACCGGGCTGGCTATGACGGATAATTTCACGTCACTGCGAGCGAATAAAAGGAGCGTGGCAGTCTTATATTATGTAAACGAGATTGCCACGTCGGGCTTGCCCCTCCTCGCAATGACGGATAATACCGAGTTAGCAATGACGTGTTATTTTACCTATTACTTTCCAATAAGGAATTATATAAGCTTAATAAGTTCTTAACGTGGTTTTCCACGGTGTATTTTTGGGCTTCTTTTTGGGCGCTTTTGCCCATTTCCAAACGTTCCTTTTCAGGCATTTGGAGGAATTGGAGCATGGCATTTTCTATGGATTGGGGCGTATGGGGATCAATGATCTTTGCTGAATTACTTTCCCCGATGATTTCGCTTGCCCCTCCCACTTTTGTAATCACAGAAGGCAATCCTGCCATCATGGCTTCAGCCAGTGCCACAGAGGAACCTTCCGAATACGATGGAATTAAGAATACATCTGATTGAAATAAAAAAGGTGATACATCCGCTTGAAAGCCCAGAAATGTTACAATCTCTTCTATCTCTAATTTCCTTACTAATTCCTCTAAGGAATCTCTTTCTTCTCCATCACCAATTATCAATAATTTAGGGTCAAAGGGAGCTCCGTGAATGATATTGGCCAATGATTTAAGTACTGCTGCAATATTCTTAATGGCAGTCAACCTGGTTACCATGATAAATGTAAAAGGAGGTTTTTGATCCATGCCATTCAAATCTGATTTCTCAAGTTGGGCGGGATTATATATTACTGCTACCTTTTCAGCACTTATTTCTCCCTTTATTACAATGTATGCCTTTACTGCTTCAGAAATGGCTATCACCTTATGTGCTGTACCATATACTCCTTTAAAAATCCATTCCCAGGCTTTATGGTGATTAGGAAAACCGATTTCCTCCCCTATCCTAACTGGTACTTTTGCTAACCTGGCCGCTAGTAATCCATGAAAATTGGCTTCTGCTCCTGCCGTATGAATTATATCCGGTTTAAATGATTTTAATGCTTTTTTTAAATCAAGAATTAATTTCCAATTGGGAATTCTGGGATTCCTATCCCAAACCTTTACCTGAATGCCCATTTCCCTTAATTCTTCTGCTACTTTCCCTCCATTGCCCAAGGTCCAAATTTGCAATTCTACTTCAGGGTATGCTCTCATCCCTAAAGCAGCCAATTGGGTTACTTTTTCTACTCCCCCAAAATCCAGTTCCGTAAGTATCTTGATTACTTTCAAGGATAAATATATCTAATGCAAAACTTTGAATATTTTCTATGCCATTTTCTTAAAATATTGCTTCCTACGAATTTTTGTAAACTGTTAAATGGCAAATAATAAACCCATAATAAGAAAGTAAAAGGCATAGAAACAGCTCCCCAAATCCTTTTAATACCCTCTTTATTATGACTAATCCCATAATAGGGCAATAAATTCAAGGCCAAAAACTTCACCCTAAAATCTAACCAGGCTCCGTAGGAACTCATCGCTTTACTTGGATAATCTTCTTCCACCATTTCAGCAAAAATAGTTCTCTCGATACAAGAGAAATTCTCTTGGGTTTGGGAAGCTTGCTGATCATAGTGCATCAAGGCATGATTTACATAATAGCCCTTCCCATAAAATGCAATAGCCCTGAACCATACATCCAAATCCTCTCCCTTGGTCAAATGAGGTTTAAAGCCCTGATTATATGTAAAGAAATCCTTTTTGATCACAGTAGAAGATGAGGTATACCAGGTATTATAGCTAGCTGTCTGGAAATAATTATCTAATATTCTTATTTCTGGAGATATTAGCCTTTCACCTTTCAACTCCCCTTCAGTAATATAAGTACTTCCCAGAATTCCAGCATCAGGATACTTCTCTATTACCTTTTCCATGCAAGTCAAAAAATCCATATGCCAAAAATCATCTGCGTCCAAAAAGGCAATATATGCTCCTTGTGCTTCTGATATGCCTCTATTACGAGCAGCAGATACCCCTTGATTAGCTTGATGGATCAAATGAACTTGATTCCCATATCTCTTTTCCACCAATCTATCGCCACCATCCGTAGATCCATCATTGATGACAATGACCTCAAAACCCATATGGGACTGCTGCAACACGGAGTCAATGGCCCTGCAGATATAAGGGGCTTTATTGTATAAAGGGATGATTACGGAGAACATCTTTTTTAGACGTAAGACACTAGACTTAAGATTTTAGATTTGTTTACGTCATTGCGAGGACGATCAGAGATAGGACGCGGCAATCCCAACTTCGGTAAACGTCATTGCGAGTAGAGCCTAAGCGGAACGAAGCAATCTCCCTTTTTGAATATGAGATTGCTTCAGGGCATTGCAAATTCGTCATCAAGGAACACTTCCGTTTATGCCCTTCGCAATGAAGTATAGCTCAACGTCACTGTGAGGCGGAAGTATGAAGCCATGGCAGTCCCACATTCTAAAAACGGGATTGCTTCTCCCGGATGACCGGGATCGCAATGACATAAAGTACTAAACTAGCAATGACGCTTAGGACAAAAACCGTTTCAACCTTAAGGCATTTTTAAAGCCTAGGTATTTGGATAAGGTTTGGAATTTGGGGCCGCCAATATAGGTCTTTTCTGAGATCCCCAATTTCTGAATATGGTTTTCAGCTTTAGCAATTAAATCTAAATGCTCCGGAAACACATCGTAAATAAACTTTTGGTATACTTTCTTAAGTGCTTTTCTTACTCTTGGAGAATCCTCTACTTTTAGTACTTCCTTTTCATAGCATTGATACGAATCCAATAAGGAAGACCAGGCTCTTGGGCTTTTTTGTTGGGACACATTGGTCTCTCCTGGAATACGGTAATACGCCTTTCCCTTTTCCTCATACTTTATAATACCTCCTTTTAATAATACCCTACAAAAAAACTCCCCATCTTGATTGATAGATAAAGATTCGTCCCAAGGTCCTGCTAATTCAATTAAATCCCTGTGTGTTAGATATACTGCAGGTTGATGCATTTCCTGATGGTTCCAAAAGTGTAGTAATAAGTCCATCCCATTATCAAAATTCTTAAACACACCGTATGGGATATGAAAACTGTCTGCAGAATTTTCTCTAAACATCAACCATTCACAGGATGCGATCACATTCTTTTCAGTGTTCTTTAGGAGGATTATCTGTTTTTCTATTTTATCAGGTGATAGTATATCATCTGCATCTAAAAACTGAATATAATCGCCCTTAGCTTCCCTAATTCCTTTATTGGTGGCTGCAGATACTCCTTGATTTGCCTGATCAATCAAAGTAATCTTTTCAGGATGCTTGCCTTGATATTGCCTTAAAATATGAAAGGAATTATCCATAGAACCATCATTGACCAAGATGATCTCCTTATGAGGATATGTTTGTGCCAAGGCAGACTCTATGGTCTCTGCCACAAAAGCTGCTTTATTATAAACCGGGATGATGATGGATACTAATGGGTTCATATTTGCGTCATTGCAAGGACAAGGTACGAGGACGAAGCAATCCCATTTTCGGTAGATAAGATTGCTTCGGGTCTCTCTAAAACTCTTTTGGATATATATTGTTATTTATTCTCGTCGCAATAACGGAGACGTCACTGCGAGCGACCAAAGTGAGCGCGGCAGTCCCGCCATCGCCTTCGTCATTGCGAATGAAGCTTTAGCGGAATAAAGCAATCCCGACTTCAGTAGGTAGGATTGCTTCGGGGCATTCAACGACTCTTTGATTATATCAAATCATTTATGCCTCTCGCAATGACCGATCCACAATGACGTTTACCTCTTCGTCTCTCCACCTCTGATCAAATTAAAATATTCCTGAACTGCCCCTAAATTAATGGCAGTACAAACTTTAAAGATGGCCCAAGACTCGTTAATTGGAACAGTAAAGAATTTCTTCAATGAGAACCTATACCTCCTTAAAATAAAGTTCAAAACATGGGGAGTAAATGACCATTTATTCTCCTGAAACCTTCTGGTATATGCACCACCTAATAATCTTCTATATTTATTTACCAAGTCCTCTGTATGATACCTTGCAGGATGATTTACAATGATATCCTCTTTATACACAATCTTATATTTGGAGCTGATCTTTCCTGATAAATCTGAATCTCCATTTGATTTTAATGCCGCATTAAAACCTCCAAATTCCTCGATCACATCTTTATAGGAAAACCAGTTGGCGGTAATGGCATGACCTTCTCTGGCATATGCTTCAGTGGTAAAGCCTGTATATTTTTCATAGACTTCTGTTGGAGACAAGGAATTTACATTTTTAAAAAATAAAGGTACAGAGCCAGTGAGAACACCTATTTCCCTATTTATGTCTCTCTCAAAATATTTGTAGGCATTTAATATCCAATTTTCATCTGGTATACAATCCGCATCTATAAACGCCAAGATTTTCCCTTTAGCAACTTCAATGCCTGTATTTCTTGCAACATACGATCCAGGCGTAGTTTCTTGAATAATCTGCCATGAAAACATAAAATCTACTTCAATACTCAAGGGGTTCTTTGAATCATTGTTAACTATGACTACTTCCCAATAATTAACATCTAAAGTTTGTTTATCCAGTGCTTTTAAAAGTTTATGTAACCTATCAGCGTCCTGATAAACTGGAATTATAATCGAAAAATATATCAATCCCTATAAAGTTTATATCTATTCATTCCCCATTTATAAAAAACTGGTATAAAAAATGGTTTTATTAAACCTACAAACAGCTGTCCACCATGAAGTATTAATTTCCTGATAAAATTATTTTTTATTGGATTTGTAATTGCCCTTGCCAAATGATATATCAAGGCCTTTTTTTCAAATTCATATAAATTTTCTAAACCTATATTATCAACCCAAACCAATAACATTATTGTTTTAGTTTTTATTGACTTCTTATAAATCGTATTATGGTCATGTCTACGAGCGGCTGATACTGGTTGTTCTAATTCTGATGCATGAAACTTATACTTTCTATTTAATCTCCACCAAAATTCAGTATCAGCATGGACTTTTAAACGGTCATCCCAGAAATCTCCATTATTAAAAACCTCTTTATGAACTGTATTAGCATTCACATGCCCTAAAACTAAATCTTTATTAATAGCAAATTCATATGCTTCCGAATTATCCGCTTCTTGTGGTAAGAATGTCATTAAATCTTTTTTTTCCCCATAGGGAATAATACCTCCATTTGGGAAATTGATAGTTGAAAAATTATAGGTTATTCTTGCTCTTGAGTCATTACGGAAAATCTCGAGATCTCTTTTAAACCTATTTTCATAATACCAATCATCCGCATCTAAAAAAGCCACTAAATCACCTTTCGACGATTTAATAGCAATATTTCTGCAACCTGCCGCAAATAGTTTTTTGGAATTGGGAATTACTCTTACTTTTTCAAATTCTTGTTCTAACAATTTTCCAACCTTAAGTGAATTATCTTCAGATAAGTCATCGACAATTAAAATCTCAATAACTTCGTCTAAAAATACTGCAGATTTAACCGCCTCTTCTAGATATTTCTCCGCATTATATACTGGAATTACTACCGATACTTTTAATTCCATCCTTTAAACCTCATATAATTGCCACATATTTGTTATGAAAGCATCTGCCCCACAATTTCTTTTAGTATTTTCTCTAATTGTGAATGGATCATAATTCTGTTCATTATTTTTTATTTTTAAGATGGCATCAGCAATAGCCTTATGGTCTCTCAATGGTACGATAAATCCAGTATTATCATTTATAATTTCTTCAACCCCGCCATTAGCCGTAGTAACAACAGGCAAGCCACACATCATTGCTTCTCTAGGAGCAATTCCAAAAGATTCAAAATCTGAAGTACATACATATACATTAAAATCTTGATAAAACTTCGGAATTGCATCTCTTTGGAGTCTATCGATAAAAATGGCATTATTCATTAAATCGAATTCATTACAAATTTTTTCAAAGACATTAATCCCATTTTTCCAAGGTTTTCCAACCACTGTAAATTTAAACTCAACCTTTTCCTTTTTTAAGCATTGCATAGCCTTAAAAAAAACTTCATATCCCTTTATATGATCAGCGTACATTATAGTAACTATTTTCAAGCACGAATTATATTTCATATTCACTACCTGAAAAATATTTTCGTCAATTAGATTAGGAATGATTAAGGGGTTACAATCTGGCTGATTCATTAGGATTTGTCTTTTTTCTGCATAACTAACTGCACCTACTCTTGAAGCATCTTTAAAGGCATCTAGAACCAATCTAGCTCTTAACTTTGTGTAATAATGAAACACAAAAACCTGATGTTCTAAAATCACTAATGGTAAACCTGCCAATTGAGCTATATCATTTGCATATATTGCGGCATCCATGCCACTTTGGGCATGAATTAGGTCAGGTAAACTTCTTTTTAATTGGTAATTTTTGAATGCAATTCTATACAATAGTCTTTCCAACCATAATTGAAGAAAATCAGGAATTCTTCTGTTTGCAGGTATTGAAAATTCATATTTTGGAGGATGGTTGAAAATCTCACACTTACTCAATTTCAACTTTCTAAATATAAAAGCATTTATAAAAACAAGACCCCACTTGACCAATGGAAAGGAACTTTTACACCCAAATAGTATCGAAATATCAATACTTTTTTTCTCATTTAAGAATTGGGCTTGTTCTAAAAAGTATAATCCCAAATAAGGTTTAAACTTCGAAGGGTACCAAGATGGAATAATCAGAATCTTTTTCAAAAATCAAAGTTTTATTCAATACTGTAAAAATGAGACATTTTTTGTCTAAAGGTTTCAGTGCCACATTCATTTATGATATGTTTCCTTATTAATTCAGGTTGGTAATTATTATAGTTTTCATATATCTTCCAGATACTATCAGCTAAAGCCTTTGAATCCTTAACAGGAACAATACGTCCAGTATTTTCATTGATACTATCTACAATTCCACCATTATCTGTCGTCAATACAGGAATTCCAGATAACATCGCTTCTCTTGCAGCCAATCCAAATGTTTCATACAACGAACTACTTACAAACAAGTTTGATCTATTATACAACCTTGCTAGTTCTACATTATTCAAATTGAAATAAAATTCTCCTAACTCAAAAACACCCAATTTCTTGCAATCGCTTTTCATTGTTTCAATTCCTTCACCAACAATAATATACTTGAAATTAAAATTCGAATTCATCAAATTTTTAAAGCATTCAAAGAGATACTTGCTTCCTTTTACCGGGTTTGAGTAGAGAACTGAAATAATAGTGAAGCAATCATCCTTACTTATTTTTGGGTTAATATAGAAAACATTTTCGTCTACACGGTTAGGTATTATTATTGAATTAATCTCACTTGAATGTCTTTTCAGAATTTGGTCTTGAAAGTTTGTAAGAGATGCTACATAATTTGATCTCTCAAAGGCTTCAATAACCTTTTCCCCCCGTGATTTTGAAACGAAATGAAACATCAATGGACTATGTTCAGTAATTACAAAGGGACAATCAAAATCCTTGCTTAATTCATGAGCAAAATGCCCAGTAGGAAGTCCTGTATGCGCATGTAAAAGATCAGGGGCATTCGCTTTACGTAAATATGCCTTTTTGATAAGTTTTAAGTACTGTTTTTCTATTCCTAGAAGCAAAAAGTCAGGAATCCGTCTATTAATAGGGAACACTATATAATAGCAAACAGGCCTATCATCAATCTGTTTTAATGAAACACTTCGGAGCAATAACCTTTGTAAAAAAACTTTGAGACATGTTAGAAAAGGTTTTGATTTTCTATCAATAAAAATCAATTCTATATCACAAATCCCTCCGTTGATCAAACATAGCGCCTGCTCTTTTACATAGAGACCTTTTGCAGGATAGCTAGGCATCGTATATGTAGGGGTAATAACCAGAATTTTCTTTTTTGATTTCATGGGCATTATTTGTGAATCAGGTACGCTTTGGAATCATCTTCCTTCTCATACCATTTAAACATACTAACAAAGGGACTTCCAGTAGAAATTATATCATTATCAAATATTGCATCTTCTGGTTGGGACAAATCATATTTGTGTTTTCTATATTTCCCCTCTAATCTTCTCATTATCCGGTATTGTATATAGTAAAACCAATATCCCCAATCAAATGGTACAAGCCTATCCCAAACAGATGATGTTTTGTAATAATATTGTTTTAGCACATAGTTAAATACCTGCATATCATAATTTCCATCATCTTTTAGCATTTTAAATTCACTCGTCATATGACCTAGTAACTCTTCCAATTTATCCTTTTTTCCCGCCAATGTACCAGGATTAAAAACAGGATAAGAGAAAAAGCTTATAGAAAGTTTTTGTGGATAACGTTTATTTAATTTATATAATGCCTTTAAGGTCCATGTAGAATTCTTCCAACAACGGCGATCCCCCCTTCCAACAAAAAGCTTGTTTGGATTTTGGTCTAATAAGGAAAATGGATTCTTATTAATGATCACATCATTGATATCTGTGGTCAATACAAAACAATTATCAGGAAGCTTTTGTATAAATTCATAAAATATGAAGAACCGCTCATCATTTAAAGACATCTTTCCCAATTGGCATTTGACAAAACGGATATGCTTTGTCTGATATTTTTTTAGAAATCCTTCACTCAATTGATCATAAAAAACCACTGCCTTTAGCCGATGTTTGACCACGCTTTCATACCAATGCTGGATATAACTGAAATCATCTCTTCTTTGGAATCCTCCCCTAACAGGATCTTGCTTAGAAGAAAAATAAGTAGATAGCACAATTAGATCACCTTCCAAATCTCCTAATTCTGTTAAAATGGTCAGAACCTGATCAAGTATCCTCTGCATCTCTATCTTTTATTATGCCACCTATAAATTGGCTTCAGTTTATCTGCCAATAAATATTTTGAAAAGTCTTTTATAAATGTATCCTGAAATAGGGATGCTGGCTTCTTCATAAGCCTTTTCCAATAACTATAAACAGCCATAGTAAAATTCTTGTCATGCAGGTAATCCCATTCATTTTTCCAGCTATGGTTCCATAGATGTACAGCATAGGATTTTCCAGTAATATAAGGGAGGTAATCTTCCCCTCTTTTTGTATAGGGTAAAGGATAAAAGTATTCCGGTGAGAGGGCTTTTCTCTTTTCTTCTTCACTCAAGTGATTAGTCAAATAATGAGGAATATCCAATGGTGATTGATAATTAAACTGTATTTGCTTATACCCATGTAATAAGCTTTTTATGGTGATATTATTTTTTTCCGCACCGATTATGGCAGCATTTATTTGGCCTTTCTTCTCTTCTCCTAAAAAGAATTTATGATATCTCAAATCATCTAACGATTTTAGTAAAAGCATATCTGTATCCAAATAAATTCCCCCCTCTTGATATAGGGCAAATAAGCGGCATACATCAGATACAAAGGCATATTTTTTTAAATGGTATGCTTCTTCTGTAAAGTCACAAAACCTTATATTAAAATTACTTTCATCCCAACATTTTATCTGATAATCTGGTAAATTCTTTTTCCAGCTTTTTATACATTCCAACTCTAGAGTAGACATTTCCCCCTCTCCAAACCAACAATAATGTATCATTTTGGGAATCAAGCCTTCATTAGTTTTTGATTAATAAAATAGCTCTAAGTTTTAAAAAGTTCTTAACCCCTATCCATGCTCCTAACCATAATAGTGGTGGTTTTAAAAAGCTATAACGAATATTAGGATAATGCTTTTTTATTCTATCCAAGCATTTTTGGGTCAGTTCTGGAAATTCAACACCAATCATTTTAATCAATCGTTCATAATTCAATGCTAAATTTTTTTTTATTAAATTGGATTCATCCACTTCCAAAATCCACTTATCACATAATACCAAAGCATCATACCAAGAATCCCAACTCTCCTTAGAAACTTGTTTACTTAAATGCAATGAATTTGGTTTTCTGTAAAGTGTTAAAATCTTGTCCTCAAAAATAATTTCCGGTGATTTTAATATCACCCTAGTCATAAATTCTCCGTCTTGATTTTGCAATAAAGATTCATTCCATAGCCCTGCTCTTTTAATAAGTTCTGCAGAACATAAGTAAGAATGAATTGGAATGAATAACTCTTCCTTGTTCAATTTATTTAATAAGTCTAATGGATTCGATGGATATTCATTCCATCTATCCTTATTTAATTCATGAGACTCAACTTTAAATTCCTTATTCAAAACTTCATAGACATTTTCAAACCATTCCCAGTTTGAAACCGAAATTGCAAATTCTCCCATATGCTCCAATACAGATATTTGATATTCCAACTTTCTAGGATGAATCAAATCATCTGAATCTAGCCATTGGATATATTTACCTTTGGAATATTCAAATCCGTAGTTTCTAGCCGCATTACCACCTGGTTTCCTATTATTTGGTCTAGTGTATATCTTGAAACGAGAATCTTTTTTACAATATCCCTGAACAATTTCCAATGAATTATCAGAACTATGATCATCAACAATTATGCACTCCCAATTCTTATAGGTTTGAGCCAATAAAGAATTCAAAGTTTCATTTAAGTATAATACTTTATTATAATTTGGAATTATTATAGAAACCATTTAGTTACTTATGTATTAAATAAGCCTTACTTGTTTGGGGATCTTCAAATTTTTTAAAAAGGCTATTAAACGGAAAACCTGAATAAATCATTTGTGAATTAATAATTCCTTGGGTAGAATTAGAAATATTTTCTCTAAAAATGCTCTTTAAAAATGATAACTTCCCACAATGCATTGAAATATTAACCTTCCACATAAAATCATACGAAAATAAGTTTATTAGAAATTTGTTAGAAGGTTTATAATAATAATTAAACAAAATCCAATTTAAATTTACCATGTTATAATTACCTTCATCATTGAGCGTGGAGAAATTTTCGGTCATCATACCAAACAATTTATTAACTGTAGTTACCTTTCCTCCAATTAAACCAGCATTAAAAACAGGATAATAGATATAGCTAGAAGGGAATTTTGTTTTAGTTTTTAATTCAAATTCCTTAAGCTTATTAAGGTTCCATGTACCTGATCTCCAATTTACTTTCTCATCCCTTCCCAAAAATAGCCTATCAGGAGATTTTAAAAAAAACTCCAATGGAGACTTCCTAATTATAACATCATTTATATCTGTTACTAATACATAATTATTTTTATCCATTTTTTTTAAGAACTCATAAAAAATAAAAAAACGTTCATCATTTAAGGACATATCACCTATTTCGCATTTTACAAATCTTATTTTTGATGTTTGATATTTATTTACAAAATCCATATTCAATCCATCATGAAATATAATCGCGTTTAGTTTATTTTTCACAATACTTTCATACCATGATTTTATGTAGCTAAAATCATTTAACTGCTGAAAAACATTTCTCTGAGGATCCTTTTTCGATGTAAAGTAATTTGACAAAACCAAAAGTTCATTTGGCTCATAGGTAAAAGATTCATTTTTGTCAAGTAATAATCTACGCATCCTTTTTTGCCCAAATATTTACTTGTAAATCTTGATTTAGTGAATTATTTGATTTGATAAAAGGCTCAGGGTTTTTCAGGTCAGAATCTAAATAGTACCTAAAACCTTCATTCTCTAATAAATCCAAGATTTTTGATAAATTTTGTTTTTCATTTATAAATGAGTGATACTCTACAAACAAATATTTTATGTTTTTTAAAAATTCCTTAATTTCAAATAACACTTTTATCTCTTCCCCCTCAATATCTATTTTAAGTAGATCTACCTCTTTACCAACAAGAAACCTAGATAGTCTATCAGTTTTTACCTTTATCACTTTGGGCAATTTCTTAGTTAAATTTAAAGAGCCTGACAACTTTCCGTTTGAGGTAAATTCAACTTCACTTGTTTTATTAGACAAAGCTAATTGGTATAGTTCTACGCCCTCTAAGTCTTTTGTGTTTTCCTTTAAAACTGTAAATATTTCTGGATCTGGCTCAAAACCTAGTATTTGAGAATCAGGAAAATTTTCCTTCCAAAACATGATCGCTAGTCCTATATTACTCCCACAATCAATTATAAAAGGGTTAGTTTTAGAAAATTCAACCTTATAAATTTTATCTAGAAATATAGATTTATAACAAGAATTAAATTGATCATGATTATTTGTAAAAAATAATTTCCCATTTCTTTCAAATTTAAATAATCCCGTTTTTTTATCAATTCCCCCTGTTTTCTCCATACTGTTTCTAATTAAGTTTAATAGTTTAAAGCCTTTATTCATTTTTTTAATACCTTTTTTTAATCAATCTACCAGGTACTCCTCCATAAATACTATACTGCTCAACATTAGAATTAATTACTGCACCTGCAGCTAATACGGATCCTTTTTCTATTTTAACACCATCTAAAATCTTTACACCGGCCCCAATCCAAACATCCTCCTCTATGATAATCCCCTTTGTTGATAATCCTTGCTCACAAACCGGTATATCTAACGCTTCAATAATATGATTTGCAGGAATTATAATAGTATGTGTGGCTATCCTTACATAATTGCCAATTGTTAATCCCCCATGACCATATAAAACACAGTATGGATTAATTGAACAATTATTTCCAATAATTATTTTCCCTCCAAATGGCTTTAAAATTACTCCCTCCATTAAAACTACATTATCTCCTATATTAACCTCACCATCATGACTTAAATCAATAATCACTCTTCCTAAAAACTCTACTCCTCTTCCAATCTTAATCTTTCTCTTGTCCCCTATTATTTGAACATTAGTCTTAAATTTCCCCCTAAAAAAATCCAGAATCCTCTTATATGTAATAATCATAATCTAAGTAGAGTTTTCCGTAATGATTGTTTAACACTGTTCCTGAGTTATAAAAGTCGTTTGATTCCACTTGAAATGACAGGATATTTTCAAAGAATTCAATTCTACCTCCTTCCTTTTTCACAATTGAAATATCAACCTTATAAATATCATCAATTAATTTTATGTCTTTTAAGATAAACTGAATCAAATTGTCCTCTGATTTTAGAATATTTCCAACTATCGGTTTTTTAAAAGAAGTGCTTGCAGCTGAAATTTTATTTCCAAACTTATCCTTAATAAAAAATCCTATATCGTAATTTGACAAATCCACTTTGATTTTTGTATATATATTTAAATATACCAGTCCCTTTGACTTGACTAAATTTGATGGTAATTGGTTACTATCTAAAAGCTCAACTTTTTCAATATAGCTACTTCTTGAAAAATCGGCCACTTGAAAATTATTTTCTAAATAATTTAGGATCCCATAATTAGTATCAATTATCCTTTCTGAAAATCCATTTTTAATAATTAATATTTTATCGCATAAATTTTGAACTGCACCCATATTATGACTAACAAAAAGAACCGTTCTACCTTCATTCTTACTCACGTCCTCCATCTTTCCCAAGCATTTCTTCTGGAATTCATGATCCCCTACTGCCAATACCTCATCAATCACCAGTATTTCCGGTTCCAAGTGAGCCGCAACCGAAAAGCCCAAGCGTACACGCATCCCTGAGGAATAAAACTTGACAGGGGTGTCTATATATTTCTCCACGCCTGAAAAATCAATAATTTCATCCAGCTTACGATCGATTTCCCTTTTGGTCATGCCCAAGATGGTTCCGTTCATATAGATATTTTCCCGACCACTGAGTTCAGGATGGAAGCCGGTTCCTACCTCTAATAAAGCCGCTATTCTGCCGTTGATCTCAATCCTCCCTGAGGTGGGTTCGGTGATCTTAGAAAGAATCTTAAGCAAAGTAGATTTTCCTGCACCGTTCTTTCCTATAATTCCTAATACCTCCCCTTCCTTTACCTCAAAAGAAACATCTTTCAGTGCCCAGTGGACTCCTTCTTCCTGATCCTCCTGAAAGCGGCCTAAGTTTTTGATCCGCTGAAAGTTCTGAAATGGATATTTGATGGTATTCACTAACTGCTGCGCTAAGGTATCCGCTTTCTTTTCTTTTAAACCTATTCGGTAGCGCTTAGAAAGGTTTTCTACTTTGATTACTGTTTTTGACATTTTACCCCCTATCCCCTAAAGGGGAGTTTTGATAGTTTGAATTTGAAACGGCTTTCCTACCATAAATCTATAATTATTTAGTATTTGTCAGGTGTCAGTACGATAGAGTATGGAGCTTTTTTTTTGTGACATCTGTCCATTTTTATATGAGATTGCTTCCTCCCAATGGTCGTCGCAATGACGTATAGAAAATTGCAGTTAAGCTACATCGGCGAAGACCTTTTCCATTTTTCTGAAGTAGAATAAGCCAAAGGTAAAAAGACCAATTGACACTAAACTTCCCGGCCAGACCCATTCCCAGGGAACTTCTCTGGCCAAGAACATGGCCCTGATGCCTTCTATTACCCCCACCATTGGATTAAGTGAATAAACAAACCTCCAAACTTCAGGAACTGCCATAGTACTGTAAACCACAGGAGCAGCATAAAGAAGAAGCTGAACAATAAAACTCAGGGCATATTTCACATCCCTGTATTGTACCGCCATAGCAGACAAGATCATACCAATGCCCAATGAAGTCAGTAAGAGCTGAACCAATAAAACCGGTAAGAAAATAATTTCCCAACCTGGCAACACTTGAAAATAGATTAAGAGCCCCAGCAGGATTACAAAAGAGATCATAAAGTCCAATAATTTGGAAAATATGGCTGATAGCGGCAGAATCAACCTAGGGAAATACACCTTGGTAATCATGCCTGCATTGGCCACCAAGCTATTGGCGGAGTCCGTCAAGGTTCCGGAAAAATAGCTCCATGGCCATAAAGCCAAGTATGAAAAGAGAATATAAGGCATACCATCCGAATCCACCTTGGCCAAATTCCCAAAAACCACCGTAAACACCAGAGTTGTAAATAGAGGTTGGATAATTGCCCAGCCAATCCCTAAAATGGATTGGGCATACCTGGCCTTAATGCCTCTTACCGTCAGGAAATATAATAAGTCCTTATACTTCCATAATTCATTAAAATCAATTAACCTCCAGCCTTTTGAAGGTTCAATTATTGTTGTCTTCACTTTTAATTATACTTTCAGGTAATTTGCTGACATCGAACAATAGCATGGACTTATCTATAAATCTACCATTATCCCCTTTATATTTCTCATTAATGACTTCAACTGGCTCTCCAAAATTAAATGGGGCTATCATTAAATTCAAAGGTCTCCAATCTCCTGTAATAATATCATTATTCTCTAACCTATTTGAAAAACTGGTTGTGAGAAGATACTTTGTTCTCGAATTCCTTAAACCCCTTATGAAATTTTCAATATCTGCATATGAAAAATGAACTAAGCAATCTCTACAAATAACCAAATCTGCATTGGGTATTTCATCTTCTATTATGTTAGAATATTTAAAATGGATATTTTTTTCACTAGTATATTCAATCTGTAATTTTTCGATTAATGGTTTTACAATATCCAAACCTAGATATTCAATTTTTGAGAAATCTAAATTTCTTATCCAATTAAAATCACCGCAAGGGGCATCAACAACCTTAGTGATATTATATTGATTAATTACTCTACTGATTTCTTTTAAAATCACCGAAGTTACCTTAATCTCCGAGCCCACACCAGACTTGCTTTCTTTTGAACCCCAATAATTAGAATTATAGATAGTCTGAAATCTTTTTTCTAAAGGATCATTAATGCCTTTGACCCTCACTTTAAATTGATGAATTAACCACTTAATCATATATACCACAAAAATGACCCTTTATTATTTTTTTGATTTAATTTAAGAGAATCACAACATATTGTTTTGGTAAAAGTTATACAAAATACCAAACAACTAATTTCTAATAATCATTGAGATTATGCCTATTTTCTTTTCGAATCCATTTCGAAATTTCGACTGAAAGATTTTTTCCACTTTCTGGATCTAAATGCAAACCATCTTTAAATACATACACATCAGAAATATTATTAAAATCTTTATACGGTATATTTTTTTCTTTTGATAGTTGTTTCATCTTGAAATCAAAATCATAAATAACCTTTTCTTCAATATTAAGAATATCAGGATGTAATGGCATTCTTACCAAAAAAACTTTACCATATTTACTAAGGAATGAAATTGTTTGTTTTAAATAATTGAATCTAGTTTGCGAAAAAGAATATTTTTTAAGGTAGCCCTCATAAAAATTCACCATAAATTTTCTTCTTTTAGTAATTGCCACATCTTTCATTTCTCCGGTTGTTTCAAACCATCCATCTTGATGTAATTTACTGTATCCAGGCTTGATCCATTGTAATGGGATTTCATAAAAAGATTTTCTATAATGGTCTTTTATATAATACCAATTGGGATTCAAATCCACTTTCTCTATATCTTTTAAGAATTGATGATTTTCATCAAAAAGAGCGGTGTCATTGGGTGCTTCTTTATAACTGGATATACTCCATGGATCAACGGTCACAATAAAATAGCTTCCCTTTATCCCATCTTTAAGTTTTCTTTTAATGCTCTCGAGGTATACTGGTCCATAAGGAGAGTTATAAACCGTAAAACTATAATTATAGATTTTGGTATTAAACACATCTTCTAACTCACTATTCAACACCTCTGGCACAATTCCCTGGGCGGCTTTGGAATTACCCAAAATTAAAGCACTTTGCTTAGGTGTAGTGAATCTTCTGTAGAATGGATCTGTGCGGCCATTATCCAAGAGTAATATCCCATAAAGAGATACAATCGGAAAGATTGAAAATAAGGTTATTTTGATAAAAAATTTAGTCATCATGACTGTAATCTTGCTGTTTCAAGCTACGAATATTAACTCTTTACTCTTTGTTGACCCACTAGGGCTCGAACCTTTGGTGTTTGATTGTACAATTGTCGAACCTGCCTTGCGGCAGCCAGGTTGGTAAACTAGGCTGAAAGCCGAATGACTAAGGCCAAAGGTCAAATGCTGAAGGTTGAAAGCCGAATGCCGAATGACTAAGGCTAAGGGCCTAACGCTGTCTTTATTCCATTCTCTTTATTCTTTGCTCTTCCTTGCGGCTGGCCTCCCCTTCAGGGGCCGGGGGTGCGCTGGTGGATTCGATATTTGGTTGGTGAATCGTTGGATTGTTTAATCGGGTCTAAAACCGTATGATTTATCCAATCCCTATCTCCTGTCTCGATTCGTTCTTTGTGCGACCCCTTCAGGGTCGTGAAGGATTGCGTTGGCGAATTCGTCTACGTATGTTTGACCCCAGTCGGGGTCTTTGAGGGGACTTGGTGAAGCGTTCAACCGTCGAATTGGGCTAAAAGCCGAAAGATAAATGCCTAAGGCTGAAAGCCGTATTTTAGATATTGGTTATTGATGAATCGTTATTAGTGATTCGGGATTCTTGTCACCTTTCTCACGTCTCAAATCTCAAGTCTTAAACTCAGCTTCGCCCGGTCGGTCCCATTTGATCTTTCGGTGGCACCTAGCGGGAGTGAGTAAAAAAATTACTCATGAGTAACAAATTTACTCGTTTGGGTGACAAATGCAAGGGAGTGGCTGGGGAATTGGACTTAAAATAAGAAATGTTTGTTATATGTTTTGGATATGGAGGGGTTTGTTTACGGGAAAATGGAGATAGTATTGAGTAGGGAGTCATGAGTCTTGAGCCTGCCTTACGGCAGACAGGTATTAAGATTGAAGTGAGAAGTGGGAGGATTGTGTTGATCTCTTTTGCTGAATAGGAGACTGCCGCGGACTCCTTAAGGTCGTCCCTGCCTGTTTAGCAGACAGGCTCGCAGTGACGGATAAAGAATACGGGATTGCCGCGTCGCAGGGCGCCTCACCTACCTTGCGGTAGACGAGAAATGACGGATACAGGATGCTGACTGCCACTTTCTGCAGACTTAGGGAACAAAGCTAATTTGATAAAGGGGCATTGCAAATACCTTGTATTGATAGGTCCAGATTGCAAATCTGGACCAGCTAGGTTGTTTAGGGTTGCGGGCATTGTAAATGCCCATAATTTATGAGTCCAGATTACAAATCTAGACCAGCAAAGGTAATAAATACACACAAGGTCCTCCTACAGCTAAGCTGGCAGAACAAGAGCTAAAACGCCCAAAATGCATAAAAAAAGACCTCCTTTGTGGGGAGATCTTTTGTGTTTTTGATTCTTTAGTGGTTTATAAACAAATCTTAAAAATTATTTATACCGTTTGGATATGCTATCTGATATAAGGCCATAGGTCTTCTAGATCTGCACCGGTATAAACAGAAAATTCAATTACTGTGATGTCCTGATGGTCTTTTTTGTCAAAGGCTCTTTTGATCCTTCTGATAAGGTTTCTACTGGCCTTTTCTCCTTTTCCAGTGATCATCATGACGTCTTTGCAGTACATAAACAATCGTCTTCCTTGCTTCATTCTACAACTATTTTACCTAACCCGAGCTAGGACTTTTTTATTATAGCCTTCTAAACTCCCGAGTTAAAAATAAAAACTTCCCTCTTCACAAGTACCTCCACCGATTGTTGGAATTATTCCTAATCAGTGAGGTTCCTACCCAGTGCTTAAGCACCACCCTTTTGCATTTATTATTTTCAATCATCTAGTTCGTCCTGACATCGTATATTGGAATAAGTATAGTCATTTAGCAAATCTCAATCGACATTATCAGGATTTCTCTCTGTACTAATCAAGTTTGATTTTAATTATTTTATATGATTATCCGTTTTACACCAGTAAACTTATTTCTCACGGATTCCACAGATCTACCTGGCGGAAGACAGGTTTACACGGAATAAAATATCATTCCTTTGGACATTTGTGTTCTTACTGAAAGAATAGCTTATTTACAAAAAGCTACTGGTACCTTTGCGGATATACAGATTATTTTATTAATCATCTTCTAATACCTATCTCTATTTTCCTATTCTTTTTCCTATCCTTTTATTCAGGTATTTTTTATTATTCTTGATGGTCATCATGAATGCTTCACATTTCTCCCGAAAACTTTCGGGACAGACTATTGATGTAATATCGTGAGGAACAGATCTAATAAACGAGATGGCCTGCCCACCAAGCTGGCTACTCACTAAAAACAGTCACTGACTGTTTTATTTACGCTCGGGCCTCCACTTCGCAAGCTAACTCACTTTTTTAACGTCCTCCGCAACTGTCTCAAAAACTAATGCTCCAAGGGCCAATTATTCATTTTTGAATTGTAATTCATTTCTTATAACTATATCATTTGCTTCCTAGTACCTCTAAAGTCAAACCATCTACCTTCAGCTATCAGCGTCCTTCAACGGATGAATACATGTTTATTTTATATATAGCCATATCGTGACTCCAAAGAGGACACTAAGAGGAAGCGTAGAGGAGACATCTAGGAGACGTCTAGGGAACGTCCATGGAATACCAAGGACTTTCCGGGTTCTTTATCTTCCCCTCATTTTTATAGGTATTTCAAGTTAAACTATAAATAATACCATCTATTGAGGCGTCAAAATAAACAATTAGTTTTAATAATAAAAGTTCAACACCTTCATAATCTGGTATAATGTTTCCGTTATACTACTTTTTGTTACCTTTTCCTCCTTTTACTTCCTTTGGTCCCTTCCGGTTCTATTCACCCTATTAAATCCTATCCACTCCTTGTTTTTTCATATTACAATTTCTGTTCTTGATCTTGGGGTATGTTTCATTTTAAAACTTAAATGTTATGCCAAAACAAGAAGGATTGCTGAAGGTAAAAGGCACCATGGATGATCTTAACTATTATAAGACCAAGGATGGTGTGTACCGTGTAAGGAGAAAAGGAGGCGTGGATGCAGAGCGTATCCAAAATGATCCGCGCTATGAGAGGACCCGTCAAAACAATGCGGAGTTTGGAAGAAGTTGTAGGGCCGGAGGAAAAATCAGGAGGGCGCTGAGGCCATTGCTCAGTCCCACCAATACTGACCCAAGAACGGTGGGCCGACTATCAAAAGTCATGCATATGATCACGAAGTCTGACCCCGTCAATGACAGGGGAATGCGTACTCCCATGGAAGGGGAGCCAGATCCGTTAAATGGATTTGAATTTAATGTGCAATCCCATATGGGATATATACTTGGAGAAAAAATCGAGTATACTATGGGCACCGGATCGGGAGACTTCAGTTTGCCTACGGGTTTTGAATTGCCAGAGGATATTATTCCGGATGGTTCAGATGCTGGTCAATTTTCACTTAGCTTACTGACCATAGACGTGGACAAGGAAGATACTTTTGATCTGGATATTGTCAAAAGTGACTTCTTTGATTTGAAAACAGGTTTGGCGGCAGATCTCAACCTATCTGTTACCCAAAGCAGTAGCATCAGCCCTGCTTTTCAGCTGTTGATTTTGGGATTGGAATTTAGTCAGGAGGTTAATGGTAAATACTATGACTTCAAGGGACAAAAGACCAATTCCCTAAGGTGCTTGGAAAGCCTAAAGATCAGCTAGGTATGCGTCTTTATCTTTTCAGACGTCTGATCGATGAATGTGGCCAAGGCACCATTTATTGGAAAGGCGAGCAAATAGTAAAGACGGTAGAGTTCGCTCAGGTGGATAATCATGGCCAGGTGTCATTTATACCTGAGGGGCTCTACCCCTTACGGAGAAAGCATATCCCCAAACAAGGTTGGAATATCGAGTTGGTGCAAGATGGTCAATATACGTACCCAATCCGTAGTTTCGACAGGGGAATGACCGTGCAATTTGGTGGTATACATCCCGTATTCTTTCATCAGGAGGCCATTCAGGTGAAAGCATCTCGGATAGCCTATCAAAATTTCAAGCAGTTTATTTTCGAACAGATGAACCAAGGGATCCCTATAGATCTCAGTATTATCACCTATGGAACAAATAGAAGAATGGATGATCAATCATCCGGGACTTTGGCTGCAACTGGTACTGATCAGTGGTAGCCTGTACTTTCTAAAAATCCTGCATGAAGATTTTCGAAGCATGCAGCGGGATGTCGGTGCCCTAAAATCCTCCGTCCAACTGATGGAGGGTTTACTTAGGGATTGGATAAAAGAACAGTTTGGCAATCATCCATCTAAACTAAAAACAGGATGTTAAAGGAAATCAATCAACTTAGGTATGAAATCGTGGAGCGGGCAGGAAAGCCTACTCCACCATTTTTCAGGAGCCTGCGGAATACAGGCATTATGATGGCAACTCTTGGAGCTGTATTTATGGGAGCACCAGATAGCTTACCGGATATGGTACATCGATGGGGAGGCTATATGAGTTTGGTGGGCGCGGTGATCTCTGCTTTATGCCAGGTGACGGTGGAAGAGAGAAGTGAAGTATGAGGTACGAAGTAGGAAGTATGAAGTAGGGAGACGGAAGTGGGAAGACGGGAGATTTGAGTCTGGAGACTCAATTTTAATCGTCCCGCAGCTCAGCTGGGTCAATTGTGAAGGACTGGGGAATTGTCGAATTGGGGAATTGTTGAATCGGGATTGAAGATGGGAGTATAAAGTATGAGGTACGAAGAAGGAAGCAGGAAGTCGGGAGATTTGAGTCTGGAGACTCAATTTTAATCGTCCCGCAGTACAACTGGCGGGACAACCGGACGGATACAGGATATGGGATTGCCACATCGCAGGCTCCTCGCAATGACGTAAAATCGTTTTGCTACTTACCCCGAAGGGGTAAAATCTACGTAGACGAAATCGCCAAGGCAAATCCACACGACCCTGAAGGGGTCGAACAAAGTCCCATAAAGGAGAAGTTTGAAGTATGAGGTACGAGGTAGGAAGTGGGAAGTTCGAGGTAAGAAGGGAGAGATGTGAAGGACTAAATAGGAATTGTGATAGATGAAGTCCGAGGTGGGGTTAGAAGTCGCCTTCGATCCGACTGTAGGAGCTGGGATGCAGGTTGAGGTATTTGGCTATGGTCTTTTTAGGGAAATGCTGTACCAGGTCAGGATTGCAGCTTTTGAAAACCTGATTTCTTTTGGATCCTGGCTTGATGTATAATAAGTTATTTCTCTTTTCCTCCCGAGCTGTCCAAAACTGGTTCAAAAGTGCTAAATAAGTGCTTTCTACCTTATGTTTTTCAATCAAGTCTCTTAGCTTAGCCAAGGAAATCATCTTTACTTCTGTTTCTTCTGAGGCAACCAACTTGATCTTTCTGTCTCCTCCCCCATTTAATATGGCATTATCAAATGCCACTTCCTTTTTGAGACAAAGATCAGTACACTGGTATTCCGATCCACGCAGTTCGAATTTGGCAATGCCCCCTTTGACAATAATACATAATGGTGAATCTGAAATGTCAAAGGGTCCCAAAAACTTCCCACTAGAAAGTGTAATATAATCCATGCATTCATTGGTTTCATTATAAAACCCCACCCCTTCATTGAACAAAAAATTGTACAGTTTTTTTAAATAAAAGTCTGAATGATCCATGATAGTAATAATTTAATTATTCTAATATACTTTTGACCATATAAAAGAATTAAGTATAGTTATTTTATACCTTTTAACCCATTCCAATATTTATCTTCTTATGTATGTGGTATTCGTGTAAGAGCAAACAATCCCAATAAGAAGGTACCTAAAAGTGGTGTTTTTCAATATTAAAAGCGAATATGATCAAAAATAGGCTCAAAAGCAATAGAAATCTTATAAGGCTAATATAATCTAGCAGGTGTTAAGGAGGTTAACATCACAGCTCTTTATATTCAAAAGCGGGGTGAATTAGCAAGTCAAATACATCTTAACAAATGAATATAAATCATATAAATAACACTATTTACACACCAAAAATTTGTCTTTACCAAAATGTTCATCTACTTTGGAATCAAATCATTACAACCTTCCGTCATGGATAATGTTAGGATTGAGAAGTGGAAAAAGTGGGAATGCATTTGAGGGCGGAAGGTTATTTTTTGTCGCTAATGAAGTTGGTCTGCGGGGATAGGAACTACAAAAAAATAGGATTCCGTAAGGGGCATTGCAAATACAGATGAATTGGGTGAGTCGGAGACTCAGTTTTATTTGGTCCCGCAGCTCAGCTGGCGGGACAACGGAGAAGAAAATGGGATGCCGTAAGGGGCATTGCAAATGCCTTGTATTTATGGATCCAGATTGCAAATCTGGATCAGCCTGTGATCAGGCTGTGTCCCGCAATGCAACTGGCGGGACAACGGACACTAGCGAAAACTAGCTAAAGAAAAGGAAGGAGTATGATGAGGAAGTTGGGAGAAGTTTTATGGGAAGGAATTGCTTTGGTGGTTATGGTGCTATTTGCCTACACCTCCATCAGTAAATGGTATGACTGGGGAGGAACTCAAAATGCTATGTATAACCAGGTGTTTCCTGAATGGATGGCTACTCTCCTGCTCTATGGGCTACCGGTTTTGGAATTGTCTTTGGCGATCCTGCTACTTATCCCGAAAACGAGATTGATTTCACTTTGGGCTTGTCTTATTTGTCTTATCGGTTTTACTGGATATATCGGATTGGTTCTGACGGATGTATTTGGCAGGATTCCCTGCAGCTGTGGTGGTGTGATCAGTAGTCTTGGATGGGAAGCACATTTTCTGTTTAACCTGGGATTTGTGGCCTTGGCTATCATCGGTATTCTGGTCAAGCCGGGTGATACGGAAGCTTTAAATTTGAGACGGGAGACGGGAGACTGAAGTATAAAGTACGAGGTATGAAGTACAGGGAACGAAGTAGGAAGTACGGAGTTTTAATAGAGGAAGTTGGTCTGCGGGGATACGAGCTAAAAAAATAAGAATCGGTAAGGGGCATTGCAAATGCCCTGTATTTAAGGATCCAGATTGCAAATCTGGACCAGCATGAATAAATGAGTCGGGATTGCAAATCCCGACTAGCAAGAGATTTGTTGGACGAATATCCCCATGGTTGAAACCGAGGGGAACAGTATGAGCCGTCCCTATGGGACTGAGAAAGTCTTAGCGATGAAATTGGGCTGCGGGGTTAGGAATTAAGAAAAAATAGGGATTCGTAAGGGGCATTGCAAATACAGATGAATTGGGTGAGTCGGAGACTCACTTTTATATGGTCCCGCAGCTCAGCTGGCGGGACAACAGTCGGGACTTAAACCAGATCGAATCGGGTATGGGCATTGCAAATGCCCATAATAAGTGAGTCGGGATTGCAAATCCCGACTAGCAACATACAACAGTACAGCCGATTAAGCGATTAACCAGTTAGACAATTAACGATTCGACACCAAAACATTATAACGGCCAGTGAAGGTACGGGGTACTTGCCTGGCATCGGCAGGGGGAAGAAATCCGGCCGTCCCTCTCGGAAGGTCCACGAAACCAAAACGACCGGAATTTATTATTCATTATAATACTAAAATTATGAAAAATTCAATGAAGAACCTCCTAAGAGGAGGTGCATTTTTGTTGGCAATCATTGCCGCATTTGCGTTTACACAGCCTATGGAGCTGAATGATCCTAGTCTAAAGCTCTTCCGGTTAGTAAGCGAGGACCCAGTTACCGGTGAAAGGGATTGGGATGAAATCACGGGCGAACAGCACAATGTGGATTATCAATGTAATTCATCCACGAGTATTTGTACTGCCCAATTTGAGGATGATGATCCTAATACTGAAGACGATATGATCAATGAAGTCTCAGGTACCTACCAAGCTTTACCATAGGCCACTAAAGTAGGTTTGTAAGCAAATTTCAAGGCTGTGCAATAAGAAGTATTCACTTATGGTACAGCCTTGTTTTATTGGTTTTTAGTAATAGAGATATAAGTCTTGAGAGCAAGGGGCCATTGAGCCCTTCGACTATGCTCAGGACAGGCCTGTCGAAATGTCTAATTGAGAAGCCCGTCTCCCGGAAGGCAGGCAATGACGTAAACATGATAGGAGACTGCCACTCCACCTTGGCTGATCGCAGTGACGTTTTAATTTTTATTCTTTCTACTAAAGAAGAGTCCCGGTTTCCCTTATGGAAACATGTCCCGCTGTTTATTAAGATGATGTATGATCACATATGAAGAAAGTACGCGGTAAGGGACTCGTTGATAGTAGCTAGTACTTAGTATCAAGTAGTTAGATGATTTATGGATGCGAGATTGTTTGATCTTTGTTACTTTGATTAGATTTAAGATTTGAGACGTTAGATTTAAGACTGGTTGACGGTAGCGAGGTCGTATCGTACCCGTCATTGCGAAGGATCCGCCCTGTCTGACGCCAGGCAGGCTTGGCGGAGACTGCGGCAATCTCGTATTTCGAAGGTGAGATTGCCTACCTGAGGCAGGTAAACTTCACTTCGTTCGCAATGACGGAGGAATAGGTGTTCTCGTCTCTGAAATCAAGTCTTTCATCTTTATTCTTTTCTCTATAATTCTTGCTACTATCATCTAGCTACTTACTACTCAAATTAAGCTCCGCCCACCTGTTGATGTGTAACCCGGTTAATATTTGTTTAAAATTGAACATTGATTGATTTGGTGGACGAAGCTGTATTTTCATTGTATTTAGTAATTTGGTTTGTTTGATTATAAAGCGTTTAGTTTGGGAGTCTGGAGACCTGTCTGCCTCCAGGCAGGCTCCCTTTTATTTGAGTTCCAAGTCACCTCTTTGCTAGAGACTTGGAACAGCACGAGATTCTTCCTTTGTCAGGATGACATCGATTTGAAGCCTTTGGTAATGCAATCCCGTGTTCCGAAGAGGAGATTGCCTACCTGAGGCAGGTAAACTTCACTTCGTTCGCAATGACGGAGGAATAGGTGTTCTCGTCTCCGAAATCAAGTCTTTCATCTTTATTCTTTTCTCTATAGTTCTTGCTACTATCATCTAGTTACTTGCTACTTATAATTAAGCTCCGCCCACCAAGATTCGCCTTTAATAATCAATCCGGTTTAAATTAAACATGAATACGGCAGACGGAGCTATGTCTTTATCCCCTGAACATGGTATAATCTCTACTTATTACATATTTGGGTCTTATCTGGGATTTTGGGGGATGTCTGCTACATTGATTTCCTCTGGAGGAATGGGAAGGACATAGCGAGGATCATTTGGTGGAAGGGTATAGACCTGACCATCTAGTTCCCTAGTAAGTGTTTCGGACAGGTCCCCGCTTTTATTTAACCTTCTCAGATCGGTCCACCTGCTTCCCCTGAATACGAGTTCTTTTCTTCTTTCTGCGAATACCTGATCCAATAAGTCATCTTCTTCCTGAATATCAAGAGGAAAGAAGCTTCCTTCCCTGTATCGTTTTTCCAAGAGTTGGTTTAATGCCTCATTTGCTTTAATAATTTTACCAGCTCGTACTTCACATTCTGCCTTTACCAATAAGAGTTCTGCAGTGGTCAAGCCTGAAAACAGACCCAGATCGCCGGTATAAGTTCCACGAAAGGAATACTTCCCTTCTCCCCTTTTTTCAAAAAAGATATCCTTCCTAAGATCATTTTCATGGTAGAGCCCTATTATATTTGGATCTACATAAACCAATGGGGAATTGGCAAAACTGTATGACACCATACGATTTCTGAAAATCACTTCCACATTCTCTCCTGTAATGGGACGGGCAGCTGTTTCATCCAAGAGGTTATAATCTATTAGGTCATTCATCTTTCCTAGGGACCTCTCAGCGGCTTGCAATGCTTGCTCATAATCCCCCATCACCAAATAAACCCTTGCCAATAATGCATCACAAGCTGTAGCCGATGGTCTGGTCAAATAATCCGGACGTTCAGGCAGCAGGTTACTGGCTTCTTCCAGATCCTCGATGATTTGTCTATAACCATTATCGACAGATTCCCTAAAGACGGGGGCATTGACATCAGCAGTAAGCCTAATAGGAATTCCCCAATCCGTGGCTGCACTACTGGGATCATATACCGGTGCGTAAATGTCCAATAAGCCATAAAAGGCGAAGGACCTATAAAAGAGCGCTGATCCCCTGAGCCTATTCCACCAGGCCTGGTTTTCTTCATTAATGGTTACTTTTTCGAGTCCTTCCAGGACAATATTACTGTAAAACACACTTTCGTAAGGGACCTTCCAGTCGGCTCCTCCAAAACCCTCATAGATTTCTTTCTTCCAGATATATCCATTTCTCTCAATGGCGGTAATGAAGCCCTGCCATCCCTGATAAGAGGTATAATATTCGTCAGAAGAAATGAGTCCCAAGGCAGGGCCATGGTTCATCACGCCAACCTCATTGTCCAAGAGAGTCTGAAAATCTTCCAAGGTGGATGGGACCACCAAGGATTTATCCGGTCTTTCGTCGAGAAAGGATTCGCAGCTAAACATCGGGCTGACCACTAAAACAAACATTAATTTATTGATATATCTGATTATGTTCATGGTGTTTGGTTTTTGTCCTAACAATGATTTTAATAGGTTTGATAGGTGCTTATTTCATCCTGAATACTTCCACTAAAAGTCAAGCCTTAGTCCCAGAGAAACACTTCGAAGGGCTTTTTGGGACCGGTAATCAGGATCGGACACCTTATCGGTGGCCTTCCAGATCACACCAAGATTATTGATATAGGCATAGCATTCGACCTTTTGAAAAGGTGCTTTTAGCCAGTTGTTTTCATCCAAGGTATAGGAGAAGCTAATATCCTGGAATCTCAGGTGATCTCCCCTTTCTATCAATACTTCAGAAAGGTTATAGAAAATATCCCTTATGGCATCTCGGGAATCAGGCATGGAGGGGACTTCGGTCAGCTGCTCATCACCCGGCAGCTGCCACCTTTTATAGAAGTCCCCATGGGTACCTTGGGCCGTATATACATCAGAATAGTTTACCGATGGCCGTCTGAAGTAGTACCCTGCCCTATAGGAAAGGTTAAAAGAAAGAGCAAGCCTTCTCCATGAAAAGGTATTCCGAATGGCCCCAAAAGCGGTAGGCCTCACCGGACCGCTATAATTGATGTTCTCAGCTGTAATATTACCTATGATGGTCCTATAATCAGTACTTGGCTCATCATCCAAGTATCCCCTTGGGGCTCCTGTATCCGGGTCCAATCCTGCCCACTCGAAGGTATACAAGGCATATAAAGGTCTACCTTCCATGGGTATCGTCAGGAAGGAACCTTCCCTGATATAACTGATCATGGGCGCCTCCATTTCATATCGGGTAACTTTTTCCTTTATAAAACTGGAAAGTATATTCAGGTTCCAAGTGAAATGTTTGGTCCTGATAGGCATTAGGTTTAAGGAAATGTCCATTCCCTGTGATCGGGTACTGGCGGTATTTCCTGTAAATTCGGTAATGCCTGAGGAAGGGGCGAATGGTGTGGTACCGATCAGATCCAATCCAGATTTCACAAAATACTCTACCGAAGCAGCAATGGAGCCTTTTTTGTTTTCCAGGTCCAAGCCAATATTAGCCATGCGAATCCTTTCCCATCTCAGTTCCGGGTTGGGTGGATTCTGGACCACTGCATATGGCAAGCCTGTAAAATAGCTTGTTCCAGTTCGTCTGGCTGTAGTATAGGCAGTCAAAGAGCGGTCGATATTACCGTTATAACCGAAAGTCGCTCTTAATTTCAGATAAGGCAAGCCATCCATTTTATAAAAACCTTCCTGACTGATGGTCCAAGCCGCTCCGGCTGACCAAAGGGGCACGCCTTTCTGATTGGTCCTGACACCAAACAAATTGGACATGTCCTTACGCCCACTCAGGGATAGGGTAATTCTATCATCATAGGAATAGGCCGCATTCATATAATAGGAAACAAAGCGGTCTGCCCGTCCTGAAAGTCCATTTCTGAAAGTGATCAAGCCGGAGGAAGAAGGATTATAATAGCGAGGGAAACGGGTTTTATAATCCACAGGCTGGTTGGTGGCGAGTTCATCATCATAAGCATAGTACCTGGCCAGGTTACTATCGGTCGTACTGTTCCTCAACTCCCATCCCCCTATGGCATCCAACCGGTGCATTTGGTTCCATACGTTATTATAGGATAGCTGTCCCCTCAGCATATGTACAGCGTTTCGTCTATCTCCAAGGTCCAGGATACCGCCCATGGGGACAGGGTAGGTCAAGTTCCCCTGATCGTCTTTTTGGGTATAAGTATTGATCAGGTCCCTTGCATAATAGGCATTCTGGTGGTAAAACTCCCTATTGACGGTATTTCTATGGAGGTATTGATAGTAAATGGTCCCTTTTAGGGCATTGGTCAAACTGTACCGTGCATTAAAATTCACCCGATACTCTTGGGTCCGATTGGTTTTCTCTTGCCATTTTTGTTCTTCCAAAGGGATATAATCCCAATTGAGCAGCCCCTCCCCTTCGGCCGAGTCTTTAAAACCGTTCCTGTAATCCATGGTAATGGGCAAAGGATTGCCCCTCTCATCTGCCAAGCGGGCATAGGGATACATAATACTGCTTGAGGACATCCTCACATCAGATGGGTCAACCCCATTGTTTTCCCTCCCATATTCCGTATAGTAAGCGGATGAGTTGATCTGTAGCTTATCCTCCAGGAATTTAAAGGTATGGTTGGCATTTAGTGTCCAACGGTCATTGCCTCTTCCTCTTAAGTTATCCAAGTTCCGGTCATAGCCCAAACTGAGCAGGTACCGCTGATTTTCACCTCCCCCGTCCAGGCTGAGTGCATATTGTCTGTGTACACTTTCCCTGTAGAGGTATCGCTCCTGATCCTCCCTATAACTGAAGTCCTTTAAGGTGGCTATCTGTTGCTCTGCTTCTTCGGAAGAAATCAGTCCATCCCTGGCTGCAATGAGCAACTCGACCACCGGGGTAAGGGGTGCTTTGCTACGGCTTCGTTCGGCCGAGGCGTAATACCCTCTACTAAAGAGCTCCTTTTCCATTTCTATAAAATCAGGGACCGACATGGATGGTACATAATTGGGATCGGGTCTTTGGCCCCAAGTGGTGTTTACATTCAGGGAGAGGTTTGGCGAGGCACCAAATTCCGACTTTTTGGTGGTGATGACGATCACTCCATTTCCAGCCCTGGCCCCCCAAATCGAAGCCGCAGCGGCATCCTTCAATACAGTGATGCTCTCGACGTCATTGGGGTTGATGTTTTCTATGTCCCCATCATAGGGAAAACCATCTACCACGATCAGGGGTTGTGTGCCGGCATTGATGGTATTTCTTCCCCTGATGCTGATATCATCACCGCCAGGCCCTGCCCTATTGAAGATAAGTCCCGGGGTAATATCCTCTAACCGCTCCAAAATATTAGGGCTTACCTTTCTATTTAAAAGCTGCCTATCGATATGGGCAAAAGATCCAGTGGCTCTTTCCTTTGGAATGGACTGGTAGCCTGTGGATACGACCTCCACGGCATCCATGGCCAAGCTTTCTCCTGACAAGACTATATCTATAGGACCGCTAGCCGGAACTGTTACCTCCACGGTCCTAGCCGAATAGCCCAAATAGCTTATTTCCAAATGGTAATGCCCCGTATCCAGGTTAAAGTGGAAAAAACCTTTTTCATCAGTGACCGTACCCTTGCCGGTTTCCTGTACGAGGACCAGTGCTCCAGGCAGTGCCTGAAGGTTCTCGCCAGTTTTTACGCTTCCCATCAGCCTAGCCTCCTGGGCCAAGGCGCTACTTCCTAAAAACAGCAGCGCAAAGTATAACAGTAAATTATTTTTCATAGCTTATGGGGTTATGGTCTTTTGCATCACGGATCACCAGGATTTCAATTTCTTCGGTGGTCTCCACTAATCCATAGCCTTGCTGCTCCAAGGCTTTTCTCAATTGCTCGATATCGCCCAATGAGACATTTAGGTCAAGGTCCACGGGATGATCTATACCTGTTTTGTCCACCAATGGTAAAGGGCTGGACTGCAAGAAGAGGTAGTTTAAACGGGCAATGAACTTGGACAAGGAGGCATTGTGCAGGGTGGCTCCAAAAGCATCCATCTTAAAGATTTTTTCTCCTCCTTCCGACTGATAGTTCCTGTCCGGGTCCAGTTTTACCAAGGCATAGACTTTTCTGTCTCTGAGGACTATGCTGCTTTCAAATTCCGGAAACCATCGCTTAAGGTCCTGCTGGAAATAGGCCCAAAAGTTCTCGGCATCTTCCCAAGGAACGATGTATTCCAGGCAGAAGGCGTTTGCTTTGCTCCATTCTTCATAAGCAGTTCCGGTGAGGTCTGTGGTCAGTTTATCGGCCTGCTTTGACTGAATTTCAATACGGTTTCCATGGAATACCTTGGCCACCTTGCCCTCCGCATAGGCTTTCTGGAAAAAATTGATCCGAGGCTGATTGGTCATGATGACCCGCTTTCCCCTTTTGTCCTTGGGGAAATAGGCATATTCCGAAATAAGTCCTGGGATATATCCGGTCAATGCGGACTGAAAGACCATGGGTTTTCTAGGAATATGGGTGTTTTCCGCTATCAGGAAAGCTGATTTTTCAAGCGGTGTGTAACGGTCTGCTTTCAGCTTGAGGTCAAGGGAATCTCCCGCTAGGTACTTGCGGATATTATCGGCAGTGAGCTTATCGGCTTCTGTAATGGCCACCACCTCCCCTGTCCTATCGATCCATACATAATGCGGCAAGGTCCTGTGGGGGAACAATCCTCTGAGGGTATTATCGGCTACGGCCATGGGCATACGGATGTCCTTGAGGCTGGAAAGCTTTTCAAAAAGCTTATCCACTTTTTCCTTTTCCTGATAGGTTACTGGAAGAATGGCCAATCGGTCTTGGAATTCCTTCTGCAGCTTATCGGCTTTAGAAAATCCCGCAATACAAGGCGCACACCAGGTGGCCCAGAAGTCCAGGATCAGGAGTTTGCCACGGTAATCGGAGAGCTGCACTTTTCCTTCGGGATGGTTGAGGACATTTTCGATCAGCAGGTCGGGTACCAGGTCCCCTACTTTCAGTTCGCTTAGCTGTGAAGGAGCGGCATTACTCACGACCGCTCCTCCAGTAAAGGTGTCAGCAACTTTCGTCTGTGGAAATAAATCACTTCCAAAAAGGCATAGAAATGCCAGGAAGCAGTTTTTCGTTAACGCTTTCATAGTTATAAAGGTCTTTGTAGAAATATTGGAATGCTTGGTCTAAAGTCTTAATAGATATTAGACACAAGATGCTAGATTAAAGACTGGAGTACGGAGGCGAGAACGTCCTCGAATCCGTCATTGCGATCCCGGTGAGCCGGTAGAACCAATCCCGCCTTCCGAAGCCTTTAATTCCCCTTTCTCTTTTTATTCCCCTACTTTTTCCCATTGCCGGAAAAAGTAGCAAAAAGGTCTAGGCCGGTGGAGCTGTTTTACCTTTGTGCCATTTATTCATACGATGAAGATGGCGTTAATCCCAAAGGTATTTTGTGTCGCTGTCTACGGGCTAAAAAGAAGTGGATCTAGCCGAGGGCTAGCTAACTTCTTTTTTTAACGCCCTCCATCAACTCCACAAAACCAACAGCTCCAAGGGCCGTATTATGGATCACGGTCCGAGAATGAATTATTCTCGTAATTACCTCCTAAATCCTCCTGAAAGAGGGCTTTTCGATCTCGGTAAGGAGATCGGTCCCTCCCCTTTCAGGGGGAGGTTAGGTGGGGGTAAATTACCGTCTTAGAGCATATAAATCTCCCCGTCCAATACGTACTCCAAAGCTTTCAGCCTTCGCCTTTCGACTTTTAGCTTCCTTCTTTCTACATTCATTAAGAAATTGATTAAATCCCGGTGCTAATAAAGCCCCAGGCCAGGCTGCCCTACCAGACGCGAGGGGCGTCCCCCAGGCGAATGCAGCCTCCGAATCGTCGAAAAGTACGGGGTATGAGGTACCCGGTACGATGTATACATTTTAAAATAGGTTTGATGGTGTTTTTGGGTATTTGGAATGGAGCATATGTGCGCAGAATTCATATCCTCTATACTTCCATCCAAATGCTGTTAGATCGGATTTTTTGGTTTACGAGAAAATATAATATCAAATTCGGACATGTTTGTTCACAAAATTTAAACAGTTAAAGTTTATTCAATCCTTGATTAGCTCCTCATAAGAACAAATAAGATTTTATATTTTTATCTGGAAAAAGTAAAATGCCAAAGGGTGACAACTTACTTTAATCCGCATCATAGAGGCTCTGGTAAACCCATTTACAAATGTAAATTCCCATGCAGATTATTAAGTAAGCGCCACCCTTATAGTACAAATATAAGAGGTAGGCGCATCACTTAAGCTCGAGGGAATGAAATTTACCAGATTTCTATGCCGAGCTTAGTACGCTAATTGATAGCCTTCAAAAACATAAGGCCTAATCTATTTGTTTAATTTATTCAAAAGTGACAAAAATTTAACTTATAAGCAAATTAATTTAATTAATAGTTTAATTTATGAAACCATTAGTTAAACAATCAACTGAATACCAGTTAGTTACAATCATTATATTTGCTTTGTATTTTTTATTCAGAAGTAATTAATGATGGGAAAAAAGGTTTATAGGATTGCTAGTCTTCTAGCAGATCATGGTCTAGACAATAAGGATTTAGCAAAATTGGTAGGTGTTTCTGAAACCACAGTATCAAAATGGTGTAAAAATAATTCCCAACCCTCCATTGAAAACATGTATAAGATTTGCAAGGCCCTTAAAGTAAGTCCAAAGGAGCTTGTAATGGACTTAAAATGGCCAGAAGGTCCGTCCGACGCAGACAATCTGTTGAAAAACAAATAATTACAATAACACTCAACCTTAGGGGACTTAAACATTTCTAACGTTATAAGAAAGAGAAAAGAACCTATTCAAATTTGTATAAACAGTGGATTTAAACTTTCAAATTTCTTAAATTATAGAAGCTGAGAATTTGTGATAAGTTGTTTAAACCCTATACAATAAATTATGGAAGCCCTTCGTTTGGAGGGCTTTTTTGAAATAAAGATATAGGAGATATAAAGGTAATGCCTATATACAGTCGGTGGCGTGCATGTAAAAAGAACAATGAACTTTCAAGAGATAGATAAACATATAATCCCAATGGATGGCTTCATTTTAAAATGGAGATTTACAGAAGAAAAATATGACTTGCTTCCAGATAATTACTTGAATGAATTAAAACCATTAGATAAAGAAGCTTCTCACTTCCTAGACAATTACATAAGCAAGACGACTCTACATAATCAAATACCTTTTAAGAAGGACTTTTTTAGAGTTATTGATAAAGCCAGAATTTTGGAAGGAAACGAAAAGGAAATTAAAAAATGGCTCTATCACCGAGCCTTACCATTTGACAAGACAGTGTTCCTCTCGTGGGACAGAGAAACTTCTATGAAAACTAAATGGAAATTTTTAGTTAAATATTGGGACTCTTTTTTCTATGGTGGTTCTGACGACCTAACCGTATTTGATGAAAGTTTAGAATGGGCATTATTGTTCTTCCATGAAAATGAAATTTATTGGGGGACAAACAGAGAATTTGAATCTGAAGATAAATTTGATGAATCATGGTTACCCTATTAAAGAAAAAACATGACACGTCAATAAAGCCTATACGCAATGCCCTTAGGGACAATGCGCATAGCCGGACCGTTAAACGAATTGGTAATGTGAATGAGGCAATTATGGGGTAAGATTTTGTTATTGACCAATAGTATTTTAAAGCATACAGCCTCTAGTGGATTTAAACTTTCAAATTTCTTAAATTAGAGAAGCTGAGAAATTATATAAGTTGTTTAAACCCTATTCAATAAATTATGGAAGCCCTCCGATTGGAGGGCTTTTTTGAAATAAAGATATAGGAGATATAAACGTAATGTGTTTATACGCTCGTTAGCAGTCAGGCAAGACAAACAACCGTACAACAATGAAACTTTAAACACAGACAAATGAAAAGTTATAAATTTTATAAATAATTCCCAAAATTCCATAACATCTGTTACTGATAGATTTGCCAATTTTGCACCAACTAGAATAACGAAATGAAAGACAACATTCTTATTGTAGGAGGTTATGGCAAAGTGGGCAGTATCATAAGCAGACATTTAGCCGAACTTTATCCTAAAAAAATTATTGTAGCAGGACGAAGTTTTGAAAAAGCAAAAATCTTGTCCGAAACACTTGACCACAATGTCATTCCATATCATTTAGATATAGATAATCAAACTGACAATGCCGTTTTAGAAAACACAAAATTGGCCGTTATGTGTATAGACCAAAAAGATACCAAATTTGTAGAATTGTGTATAGCAACAGGAGTGCATTATATTGACATCACAGCTAATCAGCCTTTTATTGACCAAATAGAACTATTAGATGAGAAAGCAAAATCAAATAACGTAATAGTTGCTTTGAGTATAGGACTTGCACCGGGCATTACCAATCTCTTGGCTCAGCATTGTGCTAATCAGATTTCTGAAACCAATGTTATAGATATTTTTATACTGTTAGGTATTGGGGAAAAACACGGAGATGCTGCATATCGTTGGACTTTTGACAATATACATTCGTCATATAACATTAATGATAGCGGTAAAACAAAAACGATAAAGAGTTTTACTCTTCCCCAAAAGAGCAATCTTGCAGGGAAACGAAAATTCTACACGTTCAATTTTTCAGACCAACACACGCTCGCAAAAACGATAAATACAAAGCAAGTATTGACAAGAATGGCTTTTGACTCTACAATACTGACTTCTTTAGTTGCTTTGTTGAGAAAATCAGGTTTAACCAAAATATTCAACTATAAAATATTTCAAAATATTTGTATTTACCTATTCAAAAAAATGAAAATAGGAAGCGATGAATTTGCTGTAAAAGCCGTAGCAGGAAACACAGCAAACGAAATTTATGAATGTAGCCTTGAGGGGAAAGGCGAAGGGAAAACAACTGCATACATAGCCATTGAAACAGTCCTTTATGTAATACAGAATAACTTTTCTAATGGTGTCAGGCATATACACCAAATCATAGAAAACATTCCTGAATTTTTGGAAAATTTGAAACGGTACGACAGCACTATTGAAGTAAAATACAAAAATATTCGCAACAATGAATAATGAGGAATTAAAAACATTAGCCGAACAGTTGAGGCAACCAGACGGACTTAAAGGCATCGAAATTGCCGATAAGATGAATGAGACCAATATTAAAATGACGTTTCATTCCATAGACCGTTTAGACATATCCAACAATGACCATATTTTAGAACTTGGACACGGCAACTGCAAACATCTTTCTTATGTCCTCAAACAGAAAAACAAACTGACATATTACGGACTTGAAATTTCTGAACTGATGAACAATGAAGCGAAACGAGTAAATCAACGTTTCATTGAAGGCAAACAAGCCCTTTTTTATATGTATGACGGACAGAATATTCCTTTTGAGGATAATCATTTCGATAAAATTTTTACGGTAAATACCATTTATTTTTGGACGGACCCAAAATTGCTTTTAGCTGAATTGTTCCGTGTATTAAAACCAAACGGAATACTGAACATAACCTTTGCTCAACAAGATTTTATGGAACAGTTACCGTTTACACAATTCAGCTTTACTCTATACGACA
Organism: Echinicola salinicaeni; assembly: GCF_014280965.1. Lineage (GTDB taxonomy): Bacteria > Bacteroidota > Bacteroidia > Cytophagales > Cyclobacteriaceae > Echinicola > Echinicola salinicaeni. Next base: position 587,801 of record NZ_JACODZ010000002.1, on the reverse strand, counting down.
ACAAAAAAATAAATCAACTTATTGACACAACACCATTTCAAACGGTCGGTTCAGACACACAGACAGAAACCGTAAAAAGTAAAACAGGCGACATTGTAAACAGAGACTTTACAACGATTATACTAACAAAATGCCCGAACTGCTAATCGTGTAGACGGCCGTGAGCTATAAGCCCACAGCCTGTCCCGCTCAAGCGGGAGTGCGCCTCACACACCACCGTACGTACGGGTCTTCCCGAATCAAGTTCGGGACAGGCTGTATACGGCGGTTCACTTGATTGTAGGTTGCGATTTGAGGTAGTAGGAAAGCATGGATTCGTACCCCGACTGGATGGAGTATGCCACTCCACCCTACTATCCTGGGAATTTGTAATTCCAGTAAAGAAGAACCTTATCCACGAAGACCTTGTCAAAGCCGAGGCTTTATTGTATAAGGGGATTGGTAAAAATACCGTAGGTGGGGTATTTCTTTGTAACTATACTCTTCTTAGTTTTGAGGGGTATGTCCATTTGTAAATGCTTATAAGTGTTTGTAAATGGAAAAAGGAGCTTATAATGGGTTTTAAGGCCTTCTTTCAAAATATTAATATAGGCGATATATCCGCAATGCGTTTATACGCTCGTTACCAGCAATTAAACGATGAAGAATAAAAGCACCATACTTATATTTATTATTTGTTTTTGCCTCTCTTTGGATTTAACCGCCCAAAAAGCTGATTTTTCAACAATCAGAGACAATATTGAAGCAAAATTTTGGGTTGATTTGGATACTATTAATCTATGTGAATCAATTATATTCAACGGGATTGTATTTGATTCCTCAACAATTAATAGTGAGTTTAGAAAGTATGAATTGAGTGAAATTATTGTGACTGAATTAGCTGATTTATCCGAGTCAAGACTGATTCATAAGAACTGTGATTTTATTATTCTTTTGGGAACAGGTTACAGCCAATCAGATGATGATAAAAGTCAAATATTGGGCAGAATTAGAGAAAACCTCAATGCGAATGTTCCTAAACTTAAAATACATGATTTTCTATGTAGCAAATGCAAACAAGTAATAATTGATGGACGAGCATATGAAATTTATGATGCAAAGGAAATTGTGAATAATTTAACAGTTAAAGACATTGAGTATATAGCTGATTATGAATCTTCTGACCCATCTGTATACGGACAGAATGCACAAAATGGGTTAATAGAAATATATTTGACCAAAAAAGGAAAAAAGAAAAAAAGCTGGTAACATTATGTATGAAATCATAGCTGTGAAAACTAAAGCTACCATTCATACATTAAGCGTTAGCTGCAAGGCAAAAAGACGATGAAATACAAACCGACACCAATAAATATCATTTGTGGACTATTGATAATAGCCTCGATTTATGGTGCAATTTTCCCAGGACCAATGGGCTTCGGTTTTCTTGGACTTTTTTACCTTCTTCCAGTTGCTATTTTCGGACTTCTACTCGACTATCTTGGACAAAAGACAATTAAAGGTTATCGGAAACTATTCCTAATTGAAATTGGACTTGTAGGTGTCATTGCTTTTGGCTTTTTATGGCAAGAAAGAACTAAGACATACATAATTCCCGACCAAAGAGACTTTGAATTTGTAGTTACAATCTATGATGTAAAAGACTCGGAACAACTACCAGTCAACTTTTTTACGTGGACATATGAAAAAGAAATCCCGGAAAATGGAGTTCTATTGACCTCTAACAAAATTAATTCGGACTTGCCTAAAACAGAGATGTTTACAAAAGCAGGGTTAAGCTTTCAAGACAGAAATGACACGGTTGATTTGTGCTTTGGTCGAGCAAGTACCTCGAAAATTGAGATTGACGGAAAAAATTATGATTATCAAGCTTGGAAAATTGATAAGGAAGGAACAATTAGTTACTCTTCAAACGACATTAAAGAATTGGAAGAAAAACTAAAAAAGTATTTAAAAAGAAAAAAGCCCAGCAGCTAACACAGCATATATCTTATGGCGGGTGAACGGCTACCACCAAGGTTTTTGCTCCTTAGCCAACTTTGGTTTCGGTGGACAGGAAAGTGCTTCGAAACCGCCACAAGCCATATGCAAATCGTTGTACCACATTTGAGAAATGAAAAGAACATTAACTATATTAATACTGATTTTAACCTGTGAGTTATCATTTTCTCAAACTTATCTGACTTCAGAAGTAATTGAAAAAGCAGAATTTTATTTGAAAGAAGCAGTTGGAGATTCTTTGTTTAAATATTTTGAACTCGGACATAATTCAGACTATAAATATCAAACTAAAACTGGAAAATATAAATGGAGAGATATTAGCAAAGGAAAAAAAACGAAAGGGAAATTTATCGATGGGAAACATATAAATTTTGTATTAAATCATCCTGATTTTCAATATCCATACACAAGAAAAACAGTTTACGTGGAATTAGATTCAAACCTGAATTTAATCAGAGAAGTTTACGTTGACCAAATCCCTAAATTTCTTTTGAGAAACGAACCATCTGATTGGTTAACTGAAAATAAAATTGATAGTATAATTGAGTTACAGAATTTAAAAAAGTCAATTGAACCAATTTCAAAACGATTGGAATTTGACACTATTACAAAAGATTATTATTGGATTGTATTTAATACTCTTTACAAAGAAAAATGCTTTTCCGATGAAGAAATTTTACATATAAATCCAGTAAGCGGAATTGTCTTAAAGCACTTTGAGGAAAGGCAAAGAAAAATGCATTGTTATGAATAAAAAACGTGGTACAACACGCAATAAAAAATATAGGGCTGAAAGTGCTAAATTTGAACGACATAACATTTAATAAACGGCTTGGTAGCTTGATAGGTAGGTGCTTCGAAATGCCCTACATTTCTTATTGCCATCCGTTGGGCACAATTTGAAAATGACAAGAATTACTTTCCAAATATTGACTCTTTTCCTGTTGACAATAACTAGTTGTTCGGGACAAAAAAAATCAAATGATTACAAATCATGTGATGTTGAGCTCCGATTTGACTTAGATAGAAATACTTCGATTCAATTTTACGATTCGACAGGAAACGATACTTGGAAATGGGATAATGATTCACTTGACTTTATTTATGCATACTTCCATGCCAACGCTTCAATTGACGACCTAGTAAAAATTGACTCAATAATGATTCTGAATGGCGGAAATCAAAATAACTCCGAAGGATGGGAACTAGGGTATGTTAAAGGAAACGAGACCATAGAAAAGCTTGAAGGAAGTTGGATAAAACTGAGCGAATGCGAAGCTGAATTAAGTGAATGGATGTTGTACGGAAACTATGAAGACCACTTAACACCTTACATTTTCGAAAGCCCTGACACAAACTCGACCAAAACTCAGTTTGACCCTCGTAAGGGATGGACCGAACATGAAGTAAGAGTTCTTGCGGTTCAAGGAAATTGGTTCAAAGTTGAACTGACATTAGAAAATAATACGAAAATTGGATGGATGCCGTCATACAACTTGTGCTCCCATCCTCATACGACATGCAATTGAAAAAAATAAAAACTGTGCCCAATCGAGTAGCCCGACCTGAGCCAGTTGGCTCAGGTTGAGGCTCTCACACCTCCGACTGGGTGGAGTATGCCACTCCACCCTACTATCCTTGGAATTTGTAATTCCCTTCTTGTAAGCCAACCATTCTTTTGACCGGCTTCCTCGAAAATATCAGGGCAGGCTATCCAAGGATGTTTTAAGCGCATAACTCACATGAAAAACAAAATTATCGGAATATTTAAACTTATTTCTGGCATTACTTTCCTTATTATTGGTGTTATTTCACTTAATATGACAATAGGACAAAATGCAGAAAATACACAGTTACTAATCGGATTTATTGCTGGATTTGCTTGTATTGAGATTTATGGATTATGCCTACTACATAGCGGCTGGACTCAGATAAAAAGGACTGAGTTTAAAAAGTGGATTTTAATCTTAGGATTAGTTCTTGATTTCATAATTGTAATTACCGTATTATCATTGTTTCTGGCAGAAAGATTTACGAGTGAAACTTATATAAGAGTTGTTATTATTTTGATTGTGACTTTAGTAGCAATAAATGACCTAATAAGATTAAAAAACAAAAAAGCAGCGCATAACAATTTGTAATATGACAAATGGGGTTCCACCAACGAGGAGGTGTATGCCACTCCACACTACTATCCTGGGGATTTGTAATTCCTGGAAAAGAAACTATATCTTAAAATACTTCTCAAGGCCGAGGCTTTATTGTTTTAGGTGATTGGTAAAAATACCCTAGGTGGGGTATTTTATTTATGAAATGGACTTTTTAGTTTTGGAGGGTATGTCCAAAGGATATTTAAAATAAAACTCACCAAATATATACCAAGCCAACAAATGACGGTTTTTTTTTAAAGCTTTGGTTTAAAGATAAACGAGTTAGCTTGCATATCAGAATGGAAAATTTATTCTCCTCAAAAATGTCACCCAAATCCAGCGCAGAACTGGAACAAATAATTAGCCTCAGAGGACAATATACCGATGATGCAGTATTAGCATGTTTATGGGTTCTAAAACAGAGAAATGAACTGTCAACTTCGAATTTGGAACTACTTGAACAGTTGGAATCCAAATCCGAACAAGAACAAAAGCGAACTGTAGCCAAAGAAAAACGTAAAAAGAGAGAAGCAAAAGAAGTAGCAAAATTGTATTTCGATTTCTTCACTTTTAGAGCCCATTCTAGGATTGTCCCTGGTATTATTTACGCAAACACGATAATATATGTGGCAATGTTAATTGCCGGAATTCACCCTATGGAGCCGTCACCTTACGATTTACTTCTCTGGGGCGGCAACCTAACTGAACTCTCACTTGGTTATCAACCTTGGAGGTTGGTAACACATATTTTCCTGCATGGAAGTGTCATTCACATATTAATGAACATGGCGATTCTAGCCTATATTGGACCAATGGTCGAAGTAACTCTTGGACGCAAATGGTTCATTCTTGCATACCTGATAACTGGAATAGGAGCAGGAATAGCGAGTGCTGCTTGGAATGTGAATTTAGTAAGTGTTGGAGCTTCGGGCTCTATCTTTGGGCTGTTCGGTTTAACTCTGTCAATTTTAATAACTTCAAATGAGCAAGGTTTAAAACGTGCATTCATTCCTAACATTCTGTGGTTTGTGGGTTACAACATTGTTTTCGGTCTAACAAGAACTGGAATTGACAATGCTGCTCATATTGGTGGATTGATAACAGGGATGATGCTTGGCTTTATATTGGGACTATCAACATTAAAGAATATTTCAATACTGGAAAGAGTGACGCAAGCTAACAGACGCTAAGCCCAATCGGCTTACTTAGTTATTTGCAAAGAGCATCTGGATCAGATACTTTTGAAATATTAAGAAAAGCCAAGTCGACTGTGCTTAGCTGATCGTTGTGCTTCATTAAATGAAAAAAAACAATAAAATAGCTTTCGGATGCCTCGGAGGAATAGTAATATTCTTGTTATTTGCTTATGTGGGCGCTTGGTTGATTGCACCAGGCTCATATGCAAGAGCTGAAACTTATGAATTCAACATACCAGAAGATTCACTATTGACTATAATTTATGAAGTCAAGAATGAAAATCCTGAATTGGACTTACCTCGAACAGTTAATATTCCAAATGGACAAGATTTTGACCTAGAAGATGGAAGACGAGATGAGAAAGACTATTGGTATTCAGTATATTTCTATTACCCAGACAAAAACGAAATTCTTCATACTTGGACCAGACCTAAAACTAAAAACTCAACGACATTTGCTTTTGTAGGCATAAACAGCGGCTTGACTTTAGGGAATTGGAGAACAGTAAATGAGAGTTTTTGGTGGTGGAAAAACCAACCTGATAAAAAGGAATTCGAAGAAAGAATTTTGAAAAAAATAAAAGAAAAAACGAAAGCACATAACTAAGCATTCGGCTGGCCACAGCGGCCGAACCTTCCAAAAATCGGCAGGCATGAATGCAGTGTTGAAAGAATGGTTGCTGGGAATCAGGGTAATTATGGGGGAAGCTTTTGTTATTTGCCAATAGTATTATAAAGCAAGTGGCCTCTAGTGGATTTAAACCTTCAAATTTCTTAAATTAGAGAAGCTGAGAAATTGAGATAAGTTGTTTAAACCCTATTCAATAAATTATGGAAGCCCTCCGATTGGAGGGCTTTTTTTAAAATAAAGATATATGAGGAATAAACGTAATGTGTTTTTAGGCCTGTTACCAAGCAATAAAAAATGAACAAGCTTTTTGACGAAATAGAAAAGTTTAAAAAATGGGCTGAGGACTATTCTGACATTTCCCAAGATGAACGTGGTGGAGAATGGGAATGTGATTATTCTGACTGGCCAATAATCTGGACTGAATTTGAAGCTTTCTTAAATGACAGTCATTATTCGAATTGGGCTGATGAAGAAATTAATCACATTCTATACATAATTGCACGAGATAATGAATGCAATTCAATAATTGAGATTATTACAGAAAAACCTGAGACTTTTGAATTTATAGCTGAAAAAGGTCTGTTCTTTAATAGTCCTAATACAAAATGGCAAATAGCTGAAGTACTTTACAAACTTGATAACAAGTCAAAAGCAGAACAATTACTTGAACTCTATCTACAACAAAATATTGAATATGTATCAAGAATGGCAATTAAGTCATTAGGTCTATTAAATTCGTCTTTAACTGAAAAGTATTGTGAACAAGCCTGGAATTGGAATCAAGATGACCCAAAGAGTGAATATCAAAGAATGATGGCATTGACAGTGCTTTATGAGTTTGGATCGCCATTAATATCCCAGTATATCAAATTAGCAAAAGAAGATGGACGCGAATATTTGGTTAGACAAGCTATTAATATTGAAAATGAAATGAAAACTAATAATTAAGCATTCTGACGGCTGGAACAGCTTAGCACAAATCCACATACCAATGAAAAGATTAGAAATCCAAGGACATGAAGTAATACCAGCTTCCGATCCACTCACAGAGAAACTTATTGAAGTCAAGTTTGACTCAGTTAACTGGAGAGTATACCTAACTGACCAAAAGAATAATTTCATCAGGTGCTATCCTTATTCCGAGTATCATGGAGGTGGACCATCTTATTTCGTCAACATTGGGAATTATGAATTCGAAAGTTGGGTACTAAAACACCCTAATTTTGAATCTGAAGTCCGAAATATACTGGATAAATGAAACAGGCTATTTACTACGGTACGTGGATTACCCTAGTGATTAATTATCTTGGCTTCGGGTATTTACTTTTGGAACACTCTCTTTTTGGTTCTTCAATCGAATACCCATGGTTCCTACCATTTCTATTGGGAGGAATAAATTATGGTTTGACAATATATTTATCAGCAGAATATGATCACAAATCATCGCGGACCATTATTTTAGTAATATCTGGCCTAACCTGGCTATTCCCTCCCCTTCTATTCACTTTTTTCGGAATACCTTTTCTTATAATTTATCTCATTTTCACTATTCAGCTTTTAAAAAATAATCGGGTGCGATCTTTGCAAAAAACAAATTGAGAATTTAATCATAATAACCATTTGGTATGGCATAATACCTTAAAAATACCCTAAGTGGGGTATTTGTTGGGAATGGGGAGATGGTTAGATTTAATGGTTCATAAAGTAAAAGGAATTAAATCCAGGCTTATTTCGGTATACTGGAAGGGTATGTCAGGGAAATCGGATGTAAAAATGAGTTGTGCAACATTGACAAAATTCATTTAGAATTGGAATTAAAAATTAAATTGAGTTTATTTTTCATAGGTGGATTTTTCTTCTTTTGGACTTTAGGTCCGATAATAACGAAAAACCTAAAAAGAAGACTAAAAAAAAAGAACCCAGATTTAGTGGAAATAGCACCAATGTTTTTTATAGTATTTCATTTTTTAACTCGAGCCTTTGCGATATTTTGCTTGATTTATACTGCGCTGATTTGGTGCAATATCCTGGAAATAACAAAAGAATAGAAAATGAAAACAAATTTTGAGATCGAAGATAACATTGGTGTTAACTATCACGGAATACATGTTGACCTGCACAACAATTTTGAACTGAAATCAAAAAAATCTGATGGAAAAAATATACTGATTGAATTTCTAAGGCGAAATGAAGATTGGGTACATGAAAAGGAATTCTCGAAATTGACTTTTATACATAAGAACATAACTTATGAGTTTTATGAAAAAGGGAATAATGAAGAATACCCAGAAGATGAAAATACGTTGAGTGTTATCGGCTATTTCCCAAAGTCAATGCGAAATATCAATGACGGATTTATGGAAAGAAGGAAACCGGAGATTGATGATGATATTATTTATATCTTTCGAAACGATAAAACAATCCGTGTTTGTTGCAGCGAAATAGAATTGAAAGTAAAAAAGTGATGTGAGAACTGAAAAGAAGAAAGAATACAATGTTACAAAATAACTAAGCATTCGGGTGTCCCAGGCTGGGTGGAGTATGCCACTCCACCCTACTATTCTGGGAATTTGTAATTCCAGTAACGAAAACCTAGATCATAGAACACCTCGTCAAAGCCGAGGCTTTTATTGTTTTAGGGGATGGTAAAAATACCCTAGGTGGGGTATTTGTTGGGAATGGGGAGATGGTTAGATTTAATGGTTGATAGAATAGAAGGGATTGAAAGCAGACTTATTCCGGTAAATTGGAAGGGTGAGTCTGAGGAACACAGGGAATACAAATAAGTTAAAGGTCATTTAGAAAGGCCACACAGAATCCATAAAATGAAAGTAGAATTTGAATTAAGAGACTATAAAATCAAATCGACCGGAGTTGACGGTGGACATCTTTACTTATCTACCAATGTTGACTTTAAAGGAAATAAAAGAAATATGACTGTCATTTTCAAAAACAAGAGTGACGAAAAACGATTAGCACAATTAAAATCACTTAAAGTAAAAGGACATTTACAAGATGAAGGTTCACAATTCACTTTATGCTTGTTGGAATCAGAAATTATTTAGAATGTGTGAGAATTGTTTCAAAAATGAAATAGACTCTTTCCCTACAGAAGAAAGTTGGATAAGGTTTGACCTGGAGTTAACCAAGAAATTAGGGACTCAAAAAATAAAGCATGTTCAGTTCAAACCAGACGGGGTTAGAGACAAAGATGACGGTGAATATATTTATCAGTGTAATTCTTGTCATCAAAAATGGAAACTAAAAGATCCAGACTATTCATTTAGAGGATACTTTTTAAAAATGAAAGACCAATAATAATAACCCTGACGGGTGAAGAATGCCACCCCCGACTGGGTGGAGTATGCCACTCCACCCTACTATCTTTGGAATTTGTAATTTCAATAATAAAAACAATGTCCATGAAAATCTTGTCAAAGCCGAGGCTTTTTTGTTTTTGGGGATTGGTAAAAATACCCTAGGTGGGGTATTTGCTGGGAATGGGGAGATGTTTAGATTTAATGGTTGATAGAGTAAAAGGAATTGAAAATGGAGATATAATTATAAGACTATTCGTAATGTTGCACGTAGCTATATTTTCTTTGGTTTATTCTTTTTCTGTCCTTTTCCATTGATGAAAAGGACCAAAAATCTAGGCCGATGGAGCCTTCTTCAAATTGAGCTTATTACTGTTTCGATCAGAACAATTTTCCTCAATTTGATTTTGGAACACTTGCTATGGGCTAAAAATGAGTGGATCTCGCTCGTCCACTTCGCAAGCTAACTCATTTTCTTAACGCCCTCCGCAACCGCTCCAAAACCGAATGCTCCAAAGGCCGGAATACCTGATTTCGTAGAGTAATCCACTCCACCCTACTATCCCTGGAATTTGTAATTCCAGTAACGATAAACTGCTTTATCATTTACCCTATAAACACTCACCTACTTCCTCAATCCCACATTCCTCAAGGCACTTACCTTAAGGGCATAAACACCAAACTCCTCCACCACCTTGCCATAAAGCCTATAAAATCCTCCCGAGTTCAGCGGGTATTTCTTTAGTACCGGCGGGAAATGCACCGTATCCAGCCAATCACCCTTTTCATCCAGAAAGGTCCCAAAGGCCATATAGTCCCCACGTACCGTCCTCACGGGTTTGGTGGTCACGATCCTGCCCAGCATACATACCTGCTTGCCCACAAGTTGGGGCATTTCCATGACATAGGAAAGCCCCTGACGGTCATCATCTACCAACTTAAAAGGATCATCCAGGGAAAAGCCAATCAGCTCGATCTCATCATAGGCATCCTCCAGTGGCTTCTTGGGAAACCGTGGCAAGCTAAAGTCGATTGGCTCCTCTGCAAAGATCGCCTCTCTTGACGGTACCTTCTCCATGCGCTTGTGCTTGAAATTGGCATGCCAGAGCAGTTCCTTTTTCTCCATGCCCGTAAACCGCAGCGCCCCTACCCTGATCAGGATATTAAGCTGCTCGGCATCCACCTTGCTACGCTCGATAAAGTCCGTCAGTCCAACATAAGCCCCATGCCTTTGCCTTTCTTCCAGTATGCGGGAAACAGTTTTCCGCTCCAGGTTTTGGATATGCACAAAGCCTACGATCACCTCATCTCCCCTAATGGAGGTCAGGTACTGGCCCTCGTTCACACACGGCGGAAAGACCTTGGCCCCTGCTTTCTTCAGTTCATGGAAGTAAAATCGTGTACTGTAAAAGCCCCCAAAGTTATTGATTACCGCCACCATAAACTCCATGGGATAATAGGTCTTTAAAAAAAGGCTCTGGTAGCTTTCCACAGCAAAAGAAGCCGAATGGGCCTTGGAAAAGGAATAGCCCCCAAAAGATTCCATCTGTCTCCACACCTCCCTACTGATCTCATCGGGATAGCCTTTATCCTTGCAGTTGGCAAAGAACTTTTCCTCTATCAGCTTAAAGCGGTTATGGGATCGGTACTTGCCCGACATGGCCCTGCGGAGGATATCCGCCTCCCCCATATCCAGTCCGGCAAAATGGTGGGCCACCTTGATCACATCCTCCTGGTAGACCATCACCCCATAGGTTTCCTCCAGCAATTCCTTCATCTTGGGATGCAGGTAGGGAATATTGTCTGGATGATGAAACCGCTCGATATACTGTTTCATCATACCTGACTGGGACACCCCCGGCCGGATAATGGAGCTGGCCGCCACCAAGGTCAGGTAATCATCACATCTTAGTTTAGTGAGCAGCTGGCGCATGGCAGGGCTTTCGATATAAAAGCAGCCGATGGTGTCTGCCCTCCTGATCTGGTCGGCGACTTTAGGGTCATTGAAGAATTCCTCCACCTTGCGGATATCCACTTCTACTCCCCTGTTTTCCTTGATCAGGCCTACCGTATCCTTGATATGGGCCAGCCCCCTTTGACTTAGGATATCCAGTTTGAACAGACCGATCTTTTCTGCCAGGAACATATCCACCTGCGCGGTATTAAAGCCCTTGGGAGGCCGTTCCATGGCCGTATACTGGTATATGGGCGCTTCACTGATCAGCATCCCTCCCGGATGGATACTTTGATAATTGGGAAAGTCCTGCATCATTGCCCCATACCTTAGAATGGCCCGCTGGATCTTATCCTCCGGTGGACAGGCATCTTTCCTATGGCGTACCAGTTGGTCTATTTCCGGTTTGGGCAGGCCAAAGACCTTGCCTAGCTCCCTGATAATGGCCCTGCCCTGAAAGGTAGAGTACATCCCCAGTAGGGCCACATGTTCCCTGCCATAGCGCTTAAAGATATAATCGATCACCTCATCCCGGTCCTGCCAGCTGAAGTCCATATCAAAGTCAGGCGGTGAGGTACGATGGGGGTTCAAAAACCGCTCAAAATACAGGTCCAACTTGATAGGGTCCACATCGGTGATCTTCAGGCAATAGGCCACAATGGAATTGGCACCCGATCCCCTGCCCACATAGAAGAAGCCCCTGCTCTGGGCGTATCGCACCACATCCAGGACGATCAGAAAGTAGGCATTGAAGTTCAGCTCATGGATGATCCGCAATTCTTTCTTTACCCTTTCCAGTGCTAAGGTATTTCCTTCTCCATATCGCACTTTCATCCCTTCGAGGGCCAGTTTTTCCAAAAGGATACGGTCGTCCTCTTTGGAGGAGCTAAAATACTTTTTGTTCTTATCCGAATACAATTCCATGCTTATAGCGCAACTGTCCATGACCTTTAGGGTCTGCTTGAGGATAAAGGGATATTCGGCATAGGCATTCCAGAGCTCCAGCTTATTGGTAAAATATTCGTCCTCTCCTGCCAGATCATCAGGACCAAGCTTGGTGAGCAGGGTATTCAGGTCTATGGCCCGCAGGATTTTGTGCAGGTTATAATAGGTCCTGTTCTGGAAAGTGACCGGTTGCCATACCACCCACTTTTCAGGATGCTTTTCGGGTGCCTGTTTATAGAGTTTGATCAATTGGGACATCCGGATCCCCATCAGTTCGTTCTCTCCCAATTCGTCCACCTGTCTAGAACCAAAGGTATAGATCACCCATACTTCTTTTAAAGCTGGCATCCTTGGAAAGTCCTGCTTTTCCATCAGGTGCAGGCTTATAAAACGGTTAATATGCATCAGCCCAGCATCATTCTTGGCCAGCAGGATATACAACATCTCCTGGCCATTCCTGATCTCTGCCCCCACTATGGGCTTGATCTGGGCTTTCCGGCAAAACTCCACAAAGTCCCAGGCATCTGCCGTGCTATTGATATTGGTCAGCGCCAGTGCTTTCACCTTTTTGGCCTTGGCCATGTCCACCAGTTCCTGGGTACCGATGGTCCCATACCGGTAGCTGAAATACGTCTTACAGTTCAGATACATGCCTACCTCCTTCCTGTGTTCATGCCCACTGCCCTGCTTACGGCCTGTGAGCCATACTTTCCCCTGATGGCATCCATGGCCTGATAAAGGCGCACATACTCCTCGGTATCCTCGAATAGGTTGATCTGTTGGAAACCTCCTACCAGATGGCTGACCTTCACCCCTATCAGCCTGACCAGCATCCTTCTATCATAGAGCTTGGCAAAGAGCTCCTTGGCCTTGTTCAGCAAGACATCGTCATTGGAAGTATAGGGCAATATGGCCTGCCTGCTTACCGTATCGAAATTGGCATAGCGCAGCTTCACCGTAATACAGCCACATAGCCTTCGCTGGCTCCGCAGGCTGAAGGCCACCCTTTCGGTCAGCCGTACCAGTTCACCGTTCAGAAAGTCCATATTGATCGTATCATTTTCAAAGGTCTCTTCCTTGCCGATACTTTTTTGTTCGGTATAGGGAATGACCGGGGTATCGTCCTTACCATTGGCCTTGCGCGAAAGGCTGATACCGTTTTTCCCCAACAGGTTTTGCATCATGGGCTCGGGGATTTCAGAAAGCAGCTTGATGGTCTCCACCCCCATCCTGCGCAATAAGGAAGAGGTCTTCAGCCCGATCCCCGGCATCCGCTCAATGGCCAGGGGAGCCAGATAGCCCTTCTCATACCCAAAGGGGATTTCCATCTGTCCATTGGGCTTGGCATCCTCGGTGGCCACCTTGCTCACCAGTTTATTGGAGGCCAGGGCATAGCTGATGGGCAAGCCTGACTCATGGAGGATCTTCTTTTTCAGTTCTGCCGTGAACTTACTGCAACCAAAGAAGCGGTCCATCCCTGTCAAGTCCAGGTAGAATTCATCGATGGAGGCCTTTTCCATTACGGGCACCTCTTCTCTAATGATATCGGTCACCACACGGCTATGGTAACTATAGCTGTCCATATCCCCTTGCAGGTAGACGGCAGAGGGGCATAACCTACGGGCCAGCTTCATGGGCATGGCACTGTGCACCCCAAACTTGCGGGCTTCATAGCTGCAGGAGGCCACCACTCCACGGTCGGAGCTGCCGCCGATGATCACTGGCTTATTATTAAGGGCACTGTTTGTCAGCCGGGCGACGCTGACAAAGAAGGTGTCCAGATCAAAATGCACCACATTCCTTTTCATTTGTCCGAACGATTTAGTAGTTTTGATAATAATTATATCATTATTGTGTCATAAATAATAACAAAACAACATGGCAAATCAAAGCTTTTTTTGGTCTTCCAACATCAAATTCCTGCGTAAACGCAAGAGAATGACCCAGATAGAGCTGGCCGAAAAGTTGGACATTTCCCGTCCCAAATTAAATGCCCATGAAAACGGCTCCGTGAAGACCCCGGCCATGGCGGACATGGTGATGTTTGCGGACTTTTTTAAGATGAGCATAGACACCCTGATCAAGGTGGACCTGTCGCAGCTATCCGAACTGGGGATCAGGGACCTGGAAGCAGGCAACGATGTCTATTTGAAAGGTGGAAGCATCAGGATATTGGCCACCACCGTAAATCCCGACAATATGGAAAATGTGGAACTGGTGCCCATAAAGGCAAAGGCTGGCTATTTGGCAGGATATAGTGATCCGGGCTTTATCAGCCAGCTTCCCGTATTCAACCTGCCACAGCTGGACCCCAACAGGAAATACCGCATGTTCCCTACCGAAGGGGATTCCATGCTGCCCGTACCAGAAGGGGCATATGTAATTGGGGAGTTTGTACAGGACTGGAGCAGCATCAAGGAAAAAATGCCCTGTATCGTGGTGACCAAAGAGGAAGGGATCAGCTTCAAGCTGGTCACTAACCACATCAAGGAAAACCGAAGCCTGCTTTTGGAATCACTGAACACAATTTATGATCCCTATGAGGTAGCCGTAATGGATGTGTTGGAGATCTGGAAGTTCCACAGCTACTTTACCGAAAACATCCCTGAGCCGCTGAGCGCTTTGGACCAGGTGGGCAGGGATGTCAGGGAAATTAAAGCAACCCTAAATCAGTTGGCAAACGATAAAAAATAAAAGGGTGCCATGTTGATTATATTGGTTGAAGGACTTCAGGTACATTGGTATCCAACCTGGAATTGGTCACACCGTCCATAACCCGATATCCCTCCATTTTACTTTCATTTGGATAAGGGACCATAAGGTCAGTCATTTCATCCTTATTGAGATCCTCTATCAACCAAGCTTCCGCCTGATCACCATCCAGCACCAGTGGCATCCTTTTTTTCTCATTATGGATTTCCTCCAGTAATGGGTTGGCCGGTACGGTGATTATGCTAAAGGTCGGAATATCATGCCATACAGAATAGATCGCACCTAAGGTAAAGTACTCCCCTTCTTTAGGCCGGATATAATATGACTGTGCCTTCTTCTGTCCGTCTGGATGGTGAGGTTCAAAGAAGCCATTGCAGATCACCAAGCACCTGTTCTTCCAATAGGCTTTATAAGAACCCTTTTCAAACAGTTCCTCTCCTTTGGCATTAAGGGTATTGGCCCTCCAGGAAGATTCATCCTTCACCCAATGGGGGAACAGTTTCCACCGGTACATATGGATGGCATTCTTATCATGGGTACTGAGCACAGGAAGATAAGGCTGGGCAAACCCGTTGAGGTGATAGCCACTTTGAAAAAGATCCGGTTCCGCAACCTTCTTATCAAAATCCTTTTCTACCGACTTGATATCCTTATTGAGGGAAACATGATAGCACATAGCATAAAAATGATGGTCCTATTAAAGATAAGTATTTATATAAAAATCACCTAGTACAATAAGCATAGGGAAATCCTTTTATATATTTAGTAAAGGCCTGTCATTCAATTCAACTAATATGATTCCCATTGACTCCGATCATACCCACTTTATCAACCTGTGCCATAATTTCAGGACATTCGCAGAGGCAGAACCTGACCAAGGTCAATTGGAAGAAATCTATCGCTTGGCTATACTATTGGATAGTTATAGTCTGGGAACCCATCCCCCTAATCTTAAAGCATTCAACGTAATCAATAAGTGTTTGATAGGCACTGATGTTGAATTGGCATGGACGGATATCGATTCAAAGATCAGCTATTATGGTGGGTTATATGAATGGGAAGAGGACTACTTCTTTGTGTATTCCAGCATTTCCAATTATGAAAAGACTGTAGAGGTCAATCATTTAGGAACTTGCCCATTTTTATTGCCCTTATTCCTGAGGCATATACCTAATAAACAATTTCAGTTGGAGTTTGAACAAGTTTTCCATCAGGTTTATATTCATATAGAATAATCCAACTTGTATATCTTCTTTATTTAGTATTGGATGCTGTTTATTAAAAGTATCTCTCACAGAAGCGTTTAAAAAAGAAAAAATGCTCAAACTTTCATTGATGCATGCTTTTATGTTTTAGGGGGATAGGTAGAAATATCCTATGTGGGGTATTTCTTTGTAACTATACTCTTCTTAGTTTTGAGGGGTATGTCCAGTTGATATTTTCAAAATAAAACTCACCAAAGGTGCACCAAGCCGACAAATGACGGGGCTTTTTAAACCTTTGGTTTATAGATAAACGAGTTAGCCAACACTTAAAAAAACCACATAGTGAGACAAGAAACATTTTTCCAATTTATAAAAAAGATCAAACCTCCATTCTTTTTTACTTGGCCGCTAAACATAGGATATCTGATTATAGTCGCAGTTTTAATTTATCAAGGAAGTAAAGAAAATATTGGCGTGGCAATAGTTGGTCCCTTAATTTTAACCATGGGATTTTTAGCGATGAAACTTTTCATTTATGGGAATTTATTTAAACCATATAATGCAGGTGGAGAAGCATTTAAGGAATTAAAAGGTAAAAAAATAGAAGTATTAGAAAATATAAGCGTTTACATAAAAGGTTTTGACCTATTCGACCAAAAGAATTCCTTTCTCCCAAACATTCGAAAGACTATTTATGATTTTGACAAAGTTGACTTGGTTCTGACAGAACAATCAATGGTTTTACTGGGGAAAAGTGAAAACTTTGGTGGAGAAGCATACGCCTATCCTGTTGAGATTTTAATTGATAAACAGGCTCTGACAAGTTTACCAAAGGCACAAATAAAGGGTTGGGAACAAAGCAACAATAGGATTAATATCCAGATAGAAGATTATCAATATAAAAAACCGATCAAAATTGACTTTAAGGACAAAACTGAAGAAATAAAGCGTTGGCTAACATCACCTTGGATACAGCGGACGGTCCCACGCAAATAGAAAGTTTAGTATATTTAAGAAGTTAGGATTAAGCTGGAGGAGAACGGCTTCTAATGCCCGCCGTTTCCAAGCTGAACCCCGTTAGGCGCCATATAAAACGAACCGATATCGACAATGATTAAACTAAAGGAAAACAATAATTTCTATGTCATAACAGGAGGTCCAGGAGTAGGAAAAACAACTTTATTGGAGGAACTAAAAAGTAGAAATTATGAAATTGTTCCTGAAATCGCTCGTGAATTAATAAGAGAACAACAAAAAGACAATGGAAAAGCTTTGCCTTGGGAAAACAAAAACTTGTATAAAGAAATGATGTTTGACCGTTCGATAATCAGTTTTGAAGAAATTGACAAAAACACGAATAAAGAAAAACCGATTTTTTTTGACCGCGGATTTTTAGATACAATTTGTTATGCAGAATTAATTGAATCGGAAATAACGGAACGAATGAAGTCTTATGCGGAAAATTGGAGATATAATAAGAGTATATTTATGCTTCCGCCTTGGCAAGAGATTTATGAAACCAATAACGAGCGAAAACAAGATTGGAAAGAAGCGCTTTTGACATTTGAACAAATGTGCAAGACATACAAAAGTTACGGATATGACATTGCCGAAATACCAAAGAAACCTGTAAGTGAAAGAGCTGATTTTGTTTTGGAATTTATAGAAAAAAAACAGAATTGAACATAAAAATACGAACGCACAATAACTAAGCATTCTGACGGCTGGAACAGCCAAGCCTGCCAAAGAGGGTAAACCATTAAGGAGAGTCAGACCTATGTTTGGCAGGTGAATCTAAATGCAGTGTTGAACGAGTGGTCCTGGGATAGGGATAATTATGGGGAAAGCTTTTCTTATGGGCCAATAGTTCTTTTAAAGCAGATAGCCTCTAGAGGATTTAAACATTCAAAGTTCTTAAATTAGAGAAGCTGAGAAATTGTGATAAGTTGTTTAAACCCTATTCAATAAATAATGGAAGCCCTTCGATTGGAGGGCTTTTTTTTGTGGGGGTTTGGTGAAAAATACCCCACTGCTTTTGTATTGTAGCATTCTTAGAAGATTTTACGTCTAGTATTGTAATTAAGCTCTGCATTTTTGATGATTTCTTTTTTTACAAAAGAGCTGTCTCAATTATTGACTTTTAGGAAATAGGATTAGTTCAAAATATACAAGTCATGAAAAATCTAAAAGCTATTTTCTTACTCACATTTTTGATCGGCTGGGCATTGATTACTTCTAGCTGTCAAAAAGTAGATGTGGAACCCGATCCCGCAAAGGCTATCTTGGGTAAATGGGAAATTATTGAAATGGGGAATTGGCCAAATATGGAGCCAGTTGTTAATCCTGTTGCGTATTCCGAATATCTTGTTGATAGTGTATTAAGGGAGTGTGATTATGAAAAACAAACTTATTTTACTAAGAAATATTGGATTGATGATTCATTGCTTTATGAGGGGATCTATAGGGAGAATGGATATTTATTAACTATCCGTTACAGATATGAGTTTTTTGACAAGAACAACAAACTCCGGTTGGATCTCCAGGCATTGGGGATATACAATTCTTTCATTTATAAACGAATAGAATAGAGTGTTATGAAAAAGTTTTTTATTTATCTTTTTTGTTTTTTATTGGGGTCAACCTTTTGTAGGGTCCAAGATAAGTCAAGCCCCCTAATAATGAAAAAGAACAATGGGACAATTGGCTCTGTAAAGTTTTATCAAAATAATAGAGGGATTACCTCACCCGATAGTTCCCCCGACTGGGTGGAGTCAGCCTCTCCACCCTACTATTCTGGGAATTTGTAATTCCTGTAAATTATAACTGTTTCAATAAAGACCTCATCTAAGCCAAGGCTTTTTGTTTTAGGGGATGGGTAAAGATACTCTAGGTGGGCTTATAGTAGAGGATTACCACTAAGCAATTATTGTACTTGTTTTTGGCCATTGCAAATGGCCTATTTACATGAGGGATCTTATTTGGTAATTATTGATATTAAGGTGTAGATGCAATCTACACCTAGGGAAGATGGAAATAGATAAAAGTACCTGAGTCGGAGACTCAACCTTAGGATGTCCTGCAGCTCAGCTGACAGGACAACAGGGGGCTTTTTGTTTACGGGGATGGGTAAAAACCTTAGGTTATAATGCTACCCTCATAAGGACTATAATAAATCAACTATTGAGCAGTTTATTTACTTGTCGATAAAGTATGGGAAGATCTTTGGATACAATGCCTGCCCCAAATAATAATATTATCAACATTATCATATGCATGGATTACCCAATTCCTAAGGTTAACAATTCTTCTAGCTTCATTAATTTCAATATCTGGCTTAATTTTAAGAAGACGATTCGTTGTCTCTCCTATTATTTCCAATTCCCTTTCCACTGCCCTTCGCAAAAGTTTGTTGGATTCATATTCCTTAAAATCCCTTTCATCCCCAAGAAAGTCATTGATCGTTTCAATAGATGTAGCAATATCCAAAAGATACTTTTTGATATTATGCTGCATAAAATAGCTGCTTGGTTTTTTCCACACCCTCAATAAAAAAAGGATTGCTTAAAGACCTTTCTGTAATTAGGTCAACCTTACGGGAAAATAGTTTCTCCAAATCCTCATGTAAATTAAAATAATTGTCCGTGTACTGTTCAATGGACATCTCTTTGAAAGAAACCAATATATCAATATCACTAGATTCATTAAATTGATCAGTTGAGGCAGATCCAAAAATATGCATGGTTTTGACTCCATAATTTTGGCATAAAGCAGTCAAAGCTTGTTTATTATTTTTTATAATATCAACCATATTGTAAAAGTTATACTCAAATATAAGAAATAAAGTTTTAACTGAATGCTGAGTTTTGGATGTAAGAAGCGGGGATTGGTAATTCCAGTAATGAAAACTTTGTCCATGAAGACCTCGTCAAAGCCGGGACTTTTTGTTTTAGGGGATGGGTAAAGACACCCTAGGTGGGCTTATCGTAGTGGATTACCACTAAGCAATTATTGTACTTGTTTTTGGCCATTGCAAATGGCCTATTGACGTGAGGGATGTTATTTGGTAATAATTAACAGTAAGGTGTAGATGCAATCTACACCTAGGGAAGATGGAAATAGATAAAAGTACCTGAATCGGAGACTCAACCTTAGGATGTCCTGCAGCTCAGCTGACAGGACAACAGCGTACAAGGTACGAAGTCGGAAGTAACGTATATTAGAGGGGAGATTGCTTCCTCCTTACAGTCGTCGCAATGACGTAGGATAAACACGGGATTGCCGCGTCGCAGGGCTCCTCGCAATGCCGTGGGCCAGGGGGTGCGGGATGTCCGGTGTCGGAAGTCGGATGTCCGATGTGAGAAGACCGAGAGACTTATCTGCAAGCTGGCTGGACAATCAATGAATAAAAATAGCTGAGTCAGAGACTCAATTTTCATCGTCCTGCAGTTCAACTGACGGGACAACAGAGATGCTTGAAGTGGAAAAAAGTTCGAAGCAAATAATATTCATAATATTGCAAACACTATGAAGTAGGGCGCGGTGGCCGATGCAAATCCGGGCCGGCGTTTGGCCTTGTGGGCGGAAGGTTATTTGCATCTTGATCTTTCCTGCCTACCTTTAGGCTAGGTTAGTTCGTATTTGGATTAAGCCAAAAATGAACAATACCAAAAGTGAAGAGATGCTGCACTTGTAAGCTATCCCAAATCCATAGTTAATCGTATATTTGCTTTAGATGAAAAAATTATACGTCATAGCAGGATGTAATGGAGCTGGAAAAACAACAGCCTCTTATACAATTTTGCCAGAAATCCTGGACTGCAAAGAGTTTGTAAATGCAGATGAAATTGCGAGAGGATTATCTCCCTTCCAACCGGAGAAAGCAGGAATAGAAGCTGGCAGATTAATGTTAATAAGGATTAAGAATCTTTTAGCAGCCGGTGAAAGTTTTGCATTCGAAACCACACTTTCTACTAGGAGTTACGTTAAATTTATTGAAAAAGCCAAGCAGTTGGGATATCAAGTAACTTGTTTGTTTTTTTGGCTGGATTCTGAAGAATTGGCAATTTCCAGAGTGGAGACAAGAGTGAAAGAAGGTGGCCACTTTATTCCTGAGGAAGTAATAAGAAGAAGATATACCAGTGGGTTGAACAATTTTTTCAATCTTTTTCTCCCTAGGGTTGATAACTGGCTGTTTGTAAATAATTCGGGTGATAATTATGAAATTATAGCAGAAGGAGCTCTGGGTGAAGAGACCGTCAATAATTTTAAAAAATGGAGTGAACTAAAAGAAAAATATAATGGACAATAAAGAACAGTTAAAAGAGGAAAGGGACAGAATAGTTAAGGGACTTGAAGAGACTTACAAAAGGCTTGTCGAATTCAAAAAACAAAAGAAAAGTCCAATGATTGTAAACAGAAATGGAAAAATTGAAGCAGTAGATCCAAATGAAATACTACCTACAACATTGTATAAGCGTAATGCGGGTTAGGTAATTAATATCAAATATCTTTCTACCAATAAGCTTTATGGTAAATGAAAAGTGAATTTCCCTGCTCCTTTCGTAATCCGTTTATACCATACCACTGTAATAAATACACCCCAAAAAGATGCTCGAACATCCAATAACGGCTGTATTACTAATTATCGGGGGAACGGTTGGGTTTACGTTCCTAGCTGTGAACCAATCAAACGATACTGAATTATCAGATAGCATCCGCTTTAGGGGTTACGCTGGAAATTTATTATTCGTGATTATTGGAACTTCAATTCTCATAAACTTCTCCATGTTAACAGCTGCAATAACATTGATGTCTTGTTCAATTGGGGTTTTAATATTCGGATTGATGACAAAAAAAATTGGAATTCAAAGCCAGATACATAAGCCCCAGGTTCTAATCTTCTCGATAATAGGAATAACAACATCTGTGGCAATACTACTCCTTGTAAATTTCTCCAATTAAAAGGATTACTGTTGAGAAGGTAAATGAGAATTTCAATCCGAGGCTTTTTTGTTTTAGGGGATAGGTAAAGACACCCTAGGTGGGCTTATCGTAGTGGATTACCACTAAGCAATTATTGTACTTGTTTTTGGCCATTGCAAATGGCCTATTGACGTGAGGGATCTTATTTGGTAATTATTGATATTAAGGTGTAGATACAATCTACACCTAGGGAAGATGGAAATAGATAAAAGTACCTGAGTCGGAGACTCAACCTTAGGATGTCCTGCAGCTCAGCTGACAGGACAACAGGGCAAGGAGATTGGAAGTTAGAAGTACGAAGTAGGAAACGGGAAGTGCGCTTGCCAAAGTGGTTTACTGGTATAAGATTATTGGACTTGTAATATGGCCATTGCAAATGATCTATTGAGCTGCAGGATATTATTTCGATATGGAATATTAATGTGTAGATGCAATCTACACCTAGGGAAGGTGAATCTAGGATAAAGCTTTACTAGAAGATGGTGGAATTATTACTTGATCCCGTAAATATAAAAAGCTTTGAAAGGAGGCCCAATAAAGAAATTTGGACAAAAATTATGGATTAAATGGAGTCTACACCTTCGCTAATCAGCTATACTTAGATGTTCATATATGGATAACTAGATTTCAAACTTTATATTGTTCCACCTGCTATAGGCTAATATTTAATAATTCTGATTATGGAAAAATATCTCTTTTATTTTTTACTATTATTTATTCCATTTAATGCATTCTCCCAAAACCATTTTATAGGCTTAGATGGAGGATTAGTTTTTAGTAATCTTTCGAGTAAGTCTTTTAGGAATACCGATGGAAAAATAGGGAAGAAATTTGGTATATCCTATGAATACCAGGCTCCTAATCATATTTTATATGGGATTGATGCTAACTACGAACAGAGAGGTTTCAAAATCAACAGTGCTAATGGAGTACAAATTTCCTATAACTTTAATTATCTTTCAATCCCACTTAAAGTTGGTGTATATGATAAGCTATCCCGATTCTTTATCAATGGAAATGTGGGAGTCATCCCTTCAAGGTTACTAAAAGCATTTGCGGAAGTTCCAATAACCAATATCCCTAATTCTATGGAATCGGATATAAATGAAATTACGGGCTTTGTTAGGCATTTCGACATAGGAGCACTTGGCGAATTCCAAGTTGGGTACTATATTTTTGACGTTCTACTTTTAAGGTTTCAGGTTAACTATCAACACAGTTTTACTTCTGTATTTGGAAAGCAATTCTTTGCTGAAGAAAAGGGTTATCATAGAAATTTGGGTGCAGTACTCAAAGCTACATGGAAATTAAATCTATAGAAGAGTATTTGAAAGGAATTGGGAGCATGGAAGTTTTAGATGGGGTATAGAAATCTGGGAGATGTACAGTTGTCCGTAAGCAAAAGGATGATATGGTTACTCGATATATTTTTTATACAAGGCCACAGTAAAAGCATAACAACCTAGCAAAATGGTTATATTCGACTTCAGAATATACATATTTTAGCAATTGGTAATAATTTAAAAAAGTACAATGCAGGACCTACTATTTGACTTCCTATCAAAATACATTACCCTTTCAGAGGATGAAAAAAAGGCATTAATAGATTTAAACATTTTTCACTCCTTTAAAAAAGGTACGGTTTTGTTAAAAGAGGGACAAAGGTCAAAAAATGGCTACTTTGTGTTGCAAGGTTGCATTCGCACTTTTTATAATGTGGAAGGAGAAGAAAAAACAACTGCTTTTTATACGGAAATGGAGGGAATAACTCCTCTCTGTGTCCTGAGCAAGGAACCCTCTGAATACTATATTTCCTGTGTAGAGGATTGTATCCTTATCGTTTCAGATCCTGATATGGAACTGGAGATCTTCCAGAGCTTCCCAAAGTTTGAAACACTCTGCAGGGTATTATCAGAAGAGCTCTTGGCCAAACATCAAGTCGATTTTGATGCCTTTAAGGTCTCTTCGCCTGAACAGCGCTATTTAAATCTATTAGAAAACCGCCCAGATTTATTGCAGCGAGTGCCCCAATATCAATTAGCAAGTTTTTTGGGGATTAAGCCCCAATCGTTGAGTAGACTGAGAGCGAGAATTCATAAAAGCAACAAGGTTTAAGACATCTTTATTAACTTAAGTGAACGATTTTAGCCCTATCCCCCATCTAATTTTGCAATATCATCTAACCAGAAAAAGATATGCAAATGAAGATTTTATTAATGGGTATTGTATTGTTTTTATCATATTCATTTCCAATCAACGCTCAATATGCTAAGCAAGACAGCACTTATAAAAAGTGTTTTATTGGAAGTACATTTTTTATCTTGGGCAATTTAAGTTCTACAAACAGGCCAGATTTCGTGCAGTTAAATTTGGGTTATAGAATCACAGGCAAGGATGTGGTCTCTCTAGAGTTAAAAACGTGGAAATATGCATGGCCATTGGGAATTCCTTATGGGCCTTCATATGAAGCTCCTGAAGAAAAATTTCCTGGATATATTAGAGAATATGGTTTTGCTTTAGCTTATCAGCATTATTGGTGGAAAGGACTCTATTCGGGCATACACATTATGAATGCATGGCAATCATTCATCAATGAAACAGGAAGGAAAATTGATGATGGATTTCAAGTATTCAATACCTATAGGTTGGGCTATCATTTAAAACTTTTTAAAGATCGGTTTTTCATTGAGCCGTCCATTGCTATTACCCATCGGCCATATCATACTGAAATGCCGGATTCCTTTAAGCAATTGGATGACAAATGGTCCAAGTTTTTTATTGGGGAACCAGGGCTGCATTTCGGGTTCAATTTTTAATTGTTTTTGACTAGGCCCAACTGGGGGCATTTCTGAGCAGACCAGAAAAAATCCTCATCCATTCCAATATATCGGATTTGCTCCTGATACCATAAAAATTTCTTGCCTGTTCTTTAGACACGAAACCGGAGAGAACTTCGCTTACAATTTATCTACATGCATTTTCGGAAAACCTTTCCAAATCCTTCATTTTGTCAGATTATAGGTTTACAATTTTCAATTAAATTGTAAACCTATTTCAGGACACGACCAAATTGGTGGAGAGGCCACCTCATACACCTAGACCGGGAGGATAGTTGGATAGCTATATTAATTAAATAAACTATTATAGTTTCCCATAACTTATCAATGATGTTTTAGTTATTTTTAATAACTTAAGACATTGATGTTTAAATAAATAACTATTATTAAACATCTTTAAAGTTGGCCGTATTACGGACTTTTAAAATCCGATAAACAAACCATTACTAACGTTTATCAGAGGAAGAGTGTTCAATGCATTTGGTGGTATGCCTTACTAGACCATCAGATAAATATTCACTAAGCAAGACGGCCTCAATTGTTTTCAAAGGTTAATCTAGCACTTAAAAAAACAAAAGCATGAAAAATATTGGAATGATAGCTTTATTCCTGATGGTAATTGCTTGTAATCAGAAGCAAAAAGGGGAGAGTTCAGAGAACAATAGTAATCAGGAAACAGAAAAAGTAGCATACAATCACAATGGATCAGTTTACGATATTGTTGAAAACCCACTTAAGGAGGCCTATTTTGGGGAACAGCATTTGCATACGGCTGCGTCAATGGATGCCTTTATAGCGGGTACGCGCCTGACGCCAGATGATGCTTATCGATTTGCACAAGGTGAAGAAGTTATTGTGAATGGAAAGCCTCATAGAATAAATAGGCCTCTGGACTGGGCAGCAGTGACAGACCATGCTGAGTTTCTAGGCGAAGCCTATACCTTAATGAACGAAGGAACTCCTGGTTATGACAGTGAAGCAGCAAAGGCCATGCGTAATGCTCCTGATCTAAAAACGGCATTGACTGTTTACAAAAAGTATGTCCTTGATGCATTGGCAGGAGGAGATGCCCATCCTGATTTTTGGCA
Organism: Echinicola salinicaeni; assembly: GCF_014280965.1. Classification (GTDB taxonomy): domain Bacteria; phylum Bacteroidota; class Bacteroidia; order Cytophagales; family Cyclobacteriaceae; genus Echinicola; species Echinicola salinicaeni. The sequence continues at coordinate 561,783 of NZ_JACODZ010000002.1, read as the reverse complement.
GGGATATGAAGCCGTAAAATCGCAGTGGCAGGTGAATATTGAGGCTACCGAAAAGCACTACACCCCGGGGAAGTTTACGACCATCCATGCATATGAGTGGAGTTCGGCCCCCAATACAGCCAACTTACACAGGAACGTATTCTTTAGGGATACCAATTTGCCTGATATGCCATTTTCGGCCAATGAAGGGCCTTCACCTCAAGAATTATGGGATTGGATGAAAACTCAGGAAGCCAATGGCGTAAAGGTGTTTTGCAATCCACATAATCCCAACGAAAGTAAGGGAATGCTTTTTCCAGAGGTGGCCATGAACAATAAACCAATAGATGAAACTTATGCAAAGACACGTCAACATTTTGAGAGAAATCTGGAAATGATGCAAACCAAAGGAAACTCTGAGGTTGTACCTGATTTTTGGCCAAATGATGAATTTGCAGATTTTGAAAATGCCGTTTCACTCCAAGAATATTACGGTAGAATATTCGAAAAGCATAACTTTATCCGTTATGGGTTAAACAGGGGGATCAAGTATTATGAGGATTTAGGAATTAACCCTTTCAAATATGGCTTTGTAGGGGGGACTGATAGTCATAATGGCGCTATGTCCAATGTAGAAGAGTTCAATTATGTGGGGCATCACGGTATGGCAGACCAAACGGCATTAGACCGGTCAAGAAATGAGCAAGACGGGGAAATGTACAATAGGGACATGAATCCAGGAGGCTTGACGGGTGTTTGGGCAACATCCAATACCCGAGAAGCCATATGGGATGGCATGCACAACCGGGAGTCTTTTGCCACCTCTGGCCCTAGGATCAAAGTTCGCTTTTTTGCAGGTAATGGCTATAAAAACACCTATGATTCTTATGAGGAAATGATAAAAGACGGGTATTCCAAGGGGGTACCCATGGGACAAAATTATGAGGGCACGGAGGCACCGGAGTTTCTGGTCTGGGCAATTAAAGATCCTATAGCACCAAACCTGGACCGTATACAGATCATCAAAGGGTGGGTAGAGAATGGTGAAATGAAGGATGAAGTCTATAATGTGACTGCTTCGGAGAACCGTTTAAAAGCTGATGGTACTGTTACGCCCATAGATGCTCCAGTGAACATGGAGACAGGAGAATTCAATAAAGAGAAAGGTGCCCCTGAACTAATGGCGGTATGGAAAGATCCAGACTTTGATCCGAATCAAAATGCTTATTATTACGTGAGGGTAATACAATTGCCAACAGCCCGGTATAGTTTATGGGATGAAATAAGAAATCCAGATGTCCATTATCCAGAAGATACCAAAAGAGTAATTCAAGAACGTGCATGGGCAAGTCCGATTTGGATAGAACCAAAGAACTAAAAGCTTCGTATGAAAAAATTTATAAAGGAACCCCTAGTGCATTTTTTGTTGTTGGGCTTCATGATTTTTGGATACTATTACCTGAATAAAACAGATGACCAATCTGGTAATGTTATAGTAATCGATGATGCAGAGTACGATTATTTGCTTGGTCTATGGAAAAACCAATGGAAAAGAGATCCAAATGAACAGGAAATAAAGGCATTTATCGATCAGTATCTTAGACAGGAAGTGTTTTACAAAGAAGCGCTTGCTTTAAATTTGGATCATAATGATATCATCGTAAAGAGACGTCTTTCACAAAAGATGGAGGCCGTGTCAAATGATTTAAATGCCATGATCAATCCACCTGATGAGGGAGAACTGAGGGCTTTTTATGATAAAAACAAAAGCTTGTTTCAGTTTCCTGACAGTTATTCATTTCATCAGGTGCTGTTCACCAATAATGAAAGTAACCTCCAAGAAGAAATGGAATGGACCATGCAGGAAATGAACGATGGCCAAGGTATTCCAAAATCCCTACAGCTTAAATTATCTCTTCCCAACAAGTGGGAAGACCGCACTGAAGCAGATATTAACAAAGCTTTTGGAGGTGATTTTGCTTCCACATTGGATACTTTGCCGATCAATAGATGGACTGGTCCTGTAGAATCTGGATTTGGTCAACATCTGGTTTTTGTTTCAAAAAAAGATACGGGAAGGTGGGCAGATTTTGAAAAGATAAAGCCTTATGTTGAAAAAGAATATGAGTACCAGACCGAACTGAAGACTCAGGAACAGGTTTACCGGGATTTATTGGAAAAATACCCTGTGATCATCACCTCAAAGCATATGCCTGAGCGAATTAAAAAAAGCTATGTGGAGAGATGAAGCCTGTAATTAAAATAACTATATTAATCCTGTTTTTTATCAGTATGCATTCTGTTAGGGCACACGAAATACGTCCTGCCTACCTACTGATCAAGGAGCAATCGCCTAAGTCCTACACTGTCCTTTGGAAAGTACCCAGAACTGTTGAGAGGGTATTGGATATTCAACCCCAGTTTGAAGAAGGTTTCAAGCTAAGTGAAACCGTTCCTCCGCGAATTTTAGAAGCTTATGTGTTGTATACCTATAAGCTTACTGCTGAGCAGAGTTTATCAAATACGCAGATTTCCATCCATCAACTCAATACCACTGGAATAGATGTCCTGACTGATATTCGTTTGCTAAATGGACAGCGTTATAGTTTTTTGCTGCAACCTACCCATAATATCGCAACTGTACCCCAAAGCTCAAGTAAATGGATGGTGGCTAAAACTTATACGAGCTTAGGTATTGAGCATATACTGTTTGGGTTCGATCACCTTTTATTTGTCCTGGCACTGATTATGATCACTATAGGTTTTAAGAAACTTTTAAAAACCATCACATCGTTTACCTTGGCCCATAGTATCACACTCAGTTTTTCAGCTCTGGGAATTGCCAATTTGCCCAGTCCCCCAGTGGAAGCAGTGATTGCTTTGAGCATAGTTTTTTTAGCCTTGGAAATCCTAAAAGTGCAACAGGGAATCCCTTCTCTTACCAGTCAGAAGCCATGGTTGGTAGCTTTTAGTTTTGGTCTCTTGCACGGATTTGGTTTTGCAGGAGCGCTTAAAGATATAGGCCTACCCCAAAACGAAATTCCTCTAGCCTTGGCCACTTTCAATATTGGTGTTGAAGTGGGCCAAATTCTTTTTGTAATCATCATGCTCATCGTACTAAAATTGGTCAAATCCATTGTCCCAAATAGAAAACAGGTCTCCAAGCTTGCTCCTTATTCCATCGGGGCAGTAGCGGCTTTTTGGCTAATAGAAAGGGTTTTGGCATTTTAAATATCCATAATTGGACTTTATTATTTCCCAGAAATCTAAGATTAGGTGGAGTAAGTTGCTTCATCTCATTATTTAGGGTGTTTGGAATTCCAGTAAAAGATATGCTTTTAAAATCCTTACCTAAGCCGACGCTTTTTGTTTTAGGGGATGGATAAAAACACCTTAGGTGGAGTTTTTGTTGGGAATGGGGACTTGATTAGATTGTTTGAGAATGATTCCAAAAATGAAATAGAACCGTTCCCTAAGAAAGCTAAATACTTATTCTATATCTGGTGTTTTTTAGGTAAATTTATTGATAGTGGATATAAGTTGACAAACCTATCCACAACTGCCCATTCACGACAATGTTAGCTCTCATTGGTTAAAAGAACAAATAACTTCATTATGAAAAATGCTATCAGACTTTTAACCATATTAATAATGGCCTTTTTGGTCGGATGTCAAGGTAAAAAGCCTCAGCCACCTGAGCCTAGCGACCTTGGACTTTTAAGAGGTGAAATCACACTTTGCGGAAGTGGTGAGTTTGGTGAGGTTAGTTTTGCACTGTCATGTAACGTAGATGCTAGATCAACTTTTGATTTAGCTATTTCGCTCTTACATTCTTTTGAATATACCGAAGCTGAGAAAGCATTTGTAAAAGTATTAGACATCGATCCGAAATGTGCCATGGCATATTGGGGAGTGGCAATGAGTAATTATCATTCACTATGGCTCCAATCCGGAACAGCGTACCTGGAAAAGGGTACTAAAGTGCTAAAGCTAGCCAAATCTATTTCCACCAACGAACGCGAAAATGCGTATATCAAGGCCCTTAGTGCTTTCTATGATAACTGGAAAAACATTACTCATCAAGAACGAGTGCAGCGATTTGAAAGAGAAATGTACAAAGTTTATAAAACCTATACGAAAGATGAAGAAGCTGCAATTTTTTACGCGCTTGCACTGCGTGCCACTGCTGATCCATCGGACAAGACATATGCCGTCCAAAGAAAATCAGGAGAAATACTAGAGTCAATATATCCAAATCAACCTAATCATCCAGGGATCGCACATTATATCATTCACAATTATGACTATCCGGGGCTAGCCGAATTGGCCCTACCAACTGCCCGACTATATGCCCAAATTGCCCCTGCATCTGCACATGCCCAGCACATGCCATCACATATCTTCACTCGTCTTGGTCTTTGGGATGAGTCCATTAGTTCAAACATCAATTCAACAGCCTCAGCACGGTGTTATTCAAAAAGTATAGCCCCTCTAGCTCACTGGGATGAAGAACTACATGGAATGGACTATCTGGTATATGCCTACTTACAAAAAGGCGATTTGAACAAAGCTAATGAACAATACGAATACCTAAAGACCTTTAAAAAAGTATTTCCGATCAATTTCAAAGTCGCTTATTCTGCTGCTGCAATTCCAGCACGAATCGCATTGGAAAGTAGGAATTGGGAAGCCGCTGCTACTTTGAAAAAGCCAAAACTGGAGTTAAGCTGGAGTTTAATGCCTTGGCAAGAATCAATACTTATCTATGCAAGAGCGATGGGTTCAGTCAGATTGGGCCATATTACAGACTCAAAAAAAGAAATGGAAAAACTGGTTGCCAACCGAAAGAAACTGATGAATGCTGAGGATAATTATCAAGCCAATCAGGTCAATATTCAGATCAAAACCATCAAAGCATGGATAGCTCTTGCTGAAGATGATCAAATCATGGCGATCGAATTGATGAGGGAAGCTGCTGAAATGGAATATAACACAAATAAGCATCCGGTAACTCCTGGCGAGGTAATACCTGCAGGGGAATTGCTTGGTGATATGCTCTTACAAACCAACCAACCAAAAGAGGCATTGGCTGCATACGAATATGATTTAAAACAACATCCCAACAGGTTCAATGGAGTTTATGGTGCCGCAACTGCAGCTAAGAATTCAGGTAATGAAAAGCTCGCTGCTTCCTACTATTTTCAATTAATGAAACTGGGGCTTAATTCTGATAGACCGGAAGTTGCTATTGCCAAAGAATACCTAAAAAAGAAAAACAATATCTAGTCGAATAGTCGACCAAGGCCCATAAAGCCACAGCCTTTCCCGCATAGGGGGGAGCGCAACTACCCTCCCGCGCACAAGGTCCAAAACCTTTAGGGTCTACTATGAGGTTTAGGAAAGAATTCAGCACAGGCTGTAAAAGAAGGTTCACCCTAGAATAGGTATAGTCTGTGATTCCACTTTCCTATCTCTGTTATTTGTAATTCCATTACTCATAACAATATCTTAGAAGACCTCCTCAAAGCCGACACTTTTTTGCTTTAGGGTGATGAGTAAAAATACCCTATGTGGGGTATTGTGCAGGACAGAAGTTATCATTAGGTTTAAGGAATTTTTATTATCAATTTTTAATTAGAATCAAATGGGATTATTTTCATCATTGCTAGGTAATGCCGGAGCCGTAGATCAGGAAAAATTAAACAAGGATTATGGGCAGCTTTTAGTAAATAATGAAGAAATAGAAATAGGCTTTAAGTTGATCAGAGACACCTTCATATTTACCAGTAAACGTTTAATCATAGTGGACAAACAAGGTTTGACAGGAAAAAAAGTGGAATATTTGTCTATTACTTATAAAAGTATTAGTCGGTTTAGTATTGAAACATCAGGAACCTTTGATTTGGATGCTGAATTGAAAATTTGGATATCTAGTGAACAGGCTCCCTCCATCTCAAAAAAAATCAACAAATCGGTCAATGTTTACGATGTACAAAAGGTATTGGCCCAGCATGTTTTGGGCTAATGAATTTATGAATTCGAATTTGGCCAAACAATATGCCGGTCCAGTTTGCTGTAGCCATAGATCCATCCCAATTCTTGAAGCTATGGAGAAGGAAAAAGTAAGAATACTAGAGAAGAGTGAAACGATCTAAATTGGCTGACTAACTGGAAAAATAAAGCCTGAATTGATTTAAATAACTATGGAGTAGAGAGTCAGAGACTCAATTTTAATCGTCCCGCAGCTCAGTTAAGGGGACAACCGGAAAAGCTAAATGGATGCTGTATGTCTCAGCTTGGTGGATAAAGATCAAGGGTCTGAACCACATAATAAAAAGTTTTGCATTTTTAAGTATGGAATAGAAAAAACACATAGTAGCTAACGAATCCGTACTATTGGGGGAACCTACAGTTAAAGGAGCTCGTTTATCTATTGAACATATCATTGGACTACTTGCACAAGGTTGGACCGAACAACAAATTCTTGAGAATTACCCAAGATTGAATCGGGAATCCTTACAGGCTGTTTTCTCCTATATCCAGGATTGTTTAAAAGATGGACTTTTGTATACGAATTCCAAATCAAACCACTTTTGAAGTTTTTAGCTAACGAAAACGTTCCTTTCTCTATTATTACCTATCTTAAATCTGCTGGATTTGATATCAAGGCAATAGGTATCGATGATCCAAGTATCACTGACAAACAGGTCATCGATATTGCAATCGATGAAAACAGGACTATAATTACTTATGACAGTGACTACGGTGAGCTAATATTTAAACATGGATATAAGCCTGAAGCTGGGTAATTTTCATAAGAGTTCAGCCTGTGAACCTTTAGAAACAGCCAAGATTCTTGAAGATCTCATTTTTAAAAACGCAATATCATTCGATAGAACCCTAACGGTTATTGACGCAAATACAATAAGACAGAAAAAATTTCAGTGTGTTATTGTCGTAAATAGTCCAAAACTATAGTATATAAAATAATTATAATGGTAAAAATGGTTAACCCTTCCCTAGATTTTAGACCTTAGGGAATGATTTTAGCAATCCCCGCTCGTACCTCCAACTGGGTGGAGTATACCACTCATCCAAGTTTCAATTCATTTCTGAGCTTTTTGATGCTATATGGAGACCAAAGATATGAAAGTGTAGATTGGAAGGTAGAAGTAGGAAGTGCGCTTGTCAAAGTAGATTACTGTCAGAACATTGCTAGACTTGTATTTTGGCCATTTCAAATGGTATATTGACCTAGAGTAGATTTAAATAATTTAGTACTAAGGCTGGGGCGAACCATTTTATTTCTTTTTGGGCATTGCAAATGCCTTGTATTTAAAGGTCCAGATTGCAAATCTGGACCAGCAAGAATTATTTCTGTGAAATAGGTGCCATTTTTCAGATAATGTTTTGAAGGGTAAAACTTACTGGAAGAATAGCGGATATACAGATAATTTAATTTTCCAACGAGAAAATATGAATGGGGTAATGTAAAAAATATTCATCATCAAGCTTGGTGACGTTTATCCCCAGATCATTTACTCCTAGATCTGCAATGATCATACTTTCTAAAGCATTGGCATCATTTGGATAAGATGCTTTAAGTTGCTCTTTAAGTCCAATCTGCATAGAATAGAAATCTGTATTTAAACTTTTAAAGCCTAGCCTTTCGAAAAGATTTGAAAATTCAGTTAATGAAAGTGCTGCAACATGAGAATTATCCCTGTTCTTTTCCATTTCATTGTAGTTTTTAATTTTGGAATCTGGTAAAGAAACATCAACAACTAAAACCTTCCCTCCAGGTTTACAAACCCTTTTCATCTCAGACAAAACTTTAAAAGGATCTATGAAATGATGAAAACCGAATCTAGAAATTACAATTGAAAAGCTATCGTCCTCATAGGGTAAGCTTTCTACATCTCCAATTTGCCAAGTCACATTCGTAAGACTACGCTTTGCCTGTAATTTCTTTGCTTCTTCAAGCATTCTTTGAGTCATGTCAATCCCTGTAACATGGCTGGTGTATTTTGCAAATTCGCATGCTACAATGCCCGATCCACATGCAATATCCAAAACTTTATCGCTTCTGGAAGCCGATGATATTGCAATTAGTTTATCCAGGGAATCACTATGTGAAGTAATAGAGGTGTAAGCACTGGCTTGTTTTGAAAATTGATTTACAATGTTTGTGTTATGCTTTTTAGCGTCCATAGTTTAATGTTTATTATTTTCATCAAATTTCAGCACTTCCCACAAAGTCCTAATTACTATATTTGGACAATGAATATCGATTATAAGACAAACATTAAAATTGATCATGGTTTTGAAGTAAATGCATCAAGACCTGTAACTACCTATTCGGAAGAAATTCAAAATGCTAAATGTACCAATTCTCACGCGCATCCAAGAGCTCAAATCATATCTTGTGATACCGGTATTATGAAGGTGGTCACGAAAAAAAATATTTGGGTAGTTAATTCTTTACAGAGTGTTTGGATTGCCAGTAATGAAGAACATCAAGTTTATTTCCCCAATAATGTAAAGGTCATTACAGCATTTATAGATGAGTCAAAACTCAAGGGTTTACCTGTGAATAGTTTCGCTTTCGAAACTTCAGCATTTTTAAAAAGTATCTTAGAGAAAATAATCTCTTTTTCAAACCCCATTATGTTTACTCAAAGGCAAAACAGAATAATCGAAGTTTTAATTGACGAACTTTCTACTTTGCAATCGAGTACAACTTTTCTACCAACAAGTCAGGATAATAGAATTAAGTTAGTATTAGATACGCTAATGAATAATTGGTCCAGTAAGCATACGATAGATTATTATGCCAGCCTAGCATCCGTCAGCACCAGAACACTTTCAAGATTATTTCATAAAGAACTAGGTATGAGTTTTGGAGATTGGAAAATGCGCTTAAAACTCATGGAAGCTATCAAATTATTAGGAGAAGAAAAAAGTGTAAAAGAAATTGCATATAATTTAGGTTATGAAAATGTCAGTTCATTTATTGTCGCCTTTAAAAAACACTTTGGAAAAACACCAGCCAATTACTTGGCAAAATAAGTACGAGGTACAAGGTACGAAGTGGGAAGAATATCAACCACAAAGGGCGCGGAATTCTCGGATGGAGCGAAAGGTGGGTTAATCCCGCCAATCGAAAAGGGCATTGGAGATCATAGTAACTGAGTCGGAGACTCTACCTTAGGACGTCTGTAGGTTAGCTGACAGGACAACAGGGAAATATCTACTGCAGAGGGCACGGAGGTTGCTGAGGAAATACGAAGTATTTGGTATGAGGCAGGAAGGAGGGTGGAGAAGTATATTAGTTTTAGCTACTTACCACAAAGGGGTTAGCCAAGACAAATCCCCATGCCCCTGAAGGGAGCGAACTAAATATTCCTACGCTAAACATCAAGGGCTAATACTGCTTACGAGGCAATGGGATTCTGTAGGCTTTTTTAAGATGTACCATCTTTTTAAGTTATATTAGCATAATGAATTGACAAAGAAAGTGTACAACTGGCATTTTCTGATAAATGTTTTTAGAATTCATTCAACGAAAAGAACCAAGTTAGCGAATGACGGGGATAGCTCCATTACCGTCCTTGTATCCTTATATTACTCATAAGTGTAAGCGTAATAAAATGATCAGTTTTCTGTCCATACTATACCTGATATCAAGTTATTATATCTTAAGGAAATGAAAAGATCCATTTTGTCCTTATATTTTATCCTTCAATTCGCTTATTTAGTGAATCCGGGGGAGGTGTTTGCCCAGAACTGTAATCAAAACAACCTTAATATACAATCAATTGACTTCTATGATACAAATGGAGCACCTTTTGATCCTGATGCGGAATTTGACCATGGAACCGAAGTAGATGGACAAATTTTCGTGACTTATGGAGGAAGTTCTACCAATGCCTATTCCCTTCATTTTTCCTATGATATTTATATCAATGGGACCTTTTCAGAAAGTGTCGTGCTATGCTTATTTCCAGGCCAAAATGTAATCAAGGGTGTGCCGCAGTATATTAACGACTTCACGTTGAATTGGGGGGACAGGATTGAGTTCAGGAACATATTTATGCGTTGGTATACCAATTCAGGTAATTCAGAGTGTCCTACACAGGAGGGCAGCAATGCCCAATGTTACGCCAACCTCGACGGATTCGTTGTTAATACCCCATTAATAGTTTTACCCGTAGCATGGCATAATATTAGTGCTGCAAGCGACACTGAGAGTAAAAAAGTCATCCTAAATTGGTCCACGCTGAAAGAATGGGAAACCAGTCATTTTGAATTGGAAAGATCAATAAACGGGATTGAAAACTTCACCACGATCGCTAATATAGCCGCCCTTGGCTGGAGTAGTGAGCTTACCGAATACAAATATGAAGACAATCAAATCTCCAATTTAGACGGTCTCATATATTACAGAATCAAACAAGTGGACCTAGATGGTAACTTTGAATACAGCCAAACTTTTTCAATTAGATTGGGAGACTTTGACCTTACTCATAGATCTTGGCGTTTTTACCCCAACCCTAGTACGGGCAATCAGCTAAAAATCAAACTCATTGATCGGAAAAACTATAAGGACGGTCCCATTCATTTAACAATAACAAGCAACCATAATATGTTTAAGTATACCTTGAAAGGAGGTATAGATTTTTATGAGGCTGATATAAGTCCTTTAATCAGTGATTTGCCCAATGGCTTAATAATTTTAAGGGTGAACTGGGCAAACAAATCAGAAAGCTTCAAAATCATCAAAAAGTAATGACAAGGAATATATTCTTCTCTAAATGAGCCTGTAAGTCCTATCTATTAGACTAGAAAATTTAAATTCCTGTTTTTGTAGCCAGATATATGAGATAAGGCATTGGTCTTAAATCATGTGGCTAGTGCTAATTAATGACTCCAAAAAACCGCTGGGCTAAAGTCTTGGAACTGCTTCAATTCATCCTGTATATTCTAAAGGGGAAGATAATTGGAATCGAGCGGATATGACAAAACGAAATGATAAAAACTAAATGGGGATTTGGCTTTTGCATTTGACCTTCTATTAATCCCAAAGCCCTAACTCTTAAACATCATGCTAAATAAAGCCTTAAAAAACCCATAAAAATGGAACCCAATGAGCACACTTTCGTTCTATATTACTGAATGTATTATCCTTTTATTGGTAATAGTCTATGAATAATTATTTTTATTGGTTGGCCAATTTACTGCATTCTCCACCTGATAATTGAAAAATCAGGCCGTTTGAATTGTTTAACCATAAATTTATTTTGATCATGAAAACATCTTATTTAGAGTATTACAAATTGATTTTGGATAAGGTGAGTTTCGATTCCACCCTATGGAAAAAGGAATACCAAAAGGCCTTATCCATCTTAAGTCCGGAAGAGGCCTTTTTATTAAAAAACTGGGCCAATAACAAATATTATAAGGCAAACCAAAAATTAGCTGTGCAAGCAGGAAAACAGCATCACGGCATAGCAATAAAACCTCTCGAACCCACAAAAGTCCGGTAGTTTAAAAAGGCCAGTAAATTGCTGGCCTTTTTTCTGAAGGTTAAATTAGCTTAGTCTTAATTATGGAAAGACATCAGCTTGGCTAAGTTTTTCTATAGAGGAGCATTTAACCTAGGCACTTTGAGGCAATAGTCATGGGAGGTTAATATCAGGTATCTATTTTATCTTCAAGCCATATCTCCTGCAAAAAAGAATCACCTTTTCAATCCCCGATATAGGTTATTGCATACTAAAGCTTAAAAAAGCAATTCAAATACCAAGAGCTCTAAAGAATCAAAAAATCCCTAATTAAATTCTCAACATTATCAATCAACTGCCCCTCATGATGACCGTCTTTTAATATTTTGTAATAAAGCTTCTTTTTTTTATCAAAGATCACATACATCAGCCCATCATCAGGGGATTTAAAAAGCTCAAAATCTTCCAGGAAAGTACCTATAAAAAATAAATTCTTGGGTTTATTTATAGTAACACCCCCACTTACAAAGCGAAAGCAATAAAAACTGGCCATAATAAATCAACAAAATATAAAAAAACTTACCTACAAAAGTATTGGAAAAATCCATCTATAAAAGCCCAAAAAAAACAGCTCTTATCCCATAAAAACAGTCAAAACCTATAGCAGCTATTAGTAGCTGCCATAGGTTAAAGCTCATTAATCCAACAATCCTAAATCCAAGGAGAAGTTCAACTCCAAACTGGTATTGCTACTCACTTTGACACCTGATTCTTGCTCTTTGACCACATTTTCACCTTCTGCGGTCACTTCTACTACTACTATTTCATATTCTGTAGGCGCCAAGAATGCCAATACATAGTTGCCCTCGGCATCAACGGATGTACTGGTCACTGCATTTGGAAAACGGTTTTCTCCTTCTGCTGGTGCTGCTGCTTCTTCCTCTGTATAAGTCCCTGCTTCATAAGCATAAACTATATAGGTAGCACCCTCTACCCTATTTTCAATTTGACCTTGGATCTCTCCTGCCTGATCATTAACAATGACCCTTATGGTAGGATTAAGCAGGTACTTGCCCGATGCTCCGGCTTTGGTCACTGATTTTCTTAAATCAAAATCAGCCGTAATTCCTACTGTTCCATTTACCGGTACGGTAAAATCGCCAATTGCCTTATAACCGCTTTGCCCCCCGCTTGGCACAAATAATGGCTGATCCTCTGCTTCTTCGAAAGTAATATAACAGCCTGGATTGCTAATTTCATTTTGGTTCTGTACCGCTGCATCCAATAAAAAACGCAGGCCTGTATATGTGCCAGCTCCAGCATTAAAATCCCCTAATAATTCGCTTGCTCCATTTTGAAGATCCAATAGGTTAATCGTTACAGGACCTTCAAATTCCTCAAAAGCCTCCCAGCTTCCCCCTGACATTTGGTATTCTATCCCAGTAATGGTGACAAAAACAGCAGAAACACCAGCTTCATCAATAGGTGCATCTGTAATGCTAAGACTTACTGTCCCCTCCCCGTCCATATCATCATCTTGACTGCAGGCAGCTAGGCCAAAAACAACCGCAAACAAAAGTGTAAATAATTTCAGTGATTTTTTCATAGTTATATAGTTTAGTTGTGCAGTAGACGATGCAATGGATAAAAGGGTTGGAATGAAAGAAAAAATCTGTGAGATTTATCGCTATCAACAGCTCTTTTCGGTAAACCATTTTCCTCATCCATTACCTTCGGAGGAATAGGTGCATTTGCAAACCTGAAACCGTAGTTCTTCTGAGATAATCAGGCACCTGTACATTTCCCTGGTATATATTGTTTAAACCTACGCGGTAGCTCAATTTTAATCCCAGTTGATATTTTTGCAGGGTATATAATACCTCATATCCTATAATTCCGCCCCAATCCAACGGTTTATAATTCTCGGTAAGGTATTCATCCCTAAAGAAGTCCTCTCCATAAAGTTGGTTGGACTGCCTTACAGAAGTGATCCTATTTAAATAGGGGCCAAAAAAGAGTGCTTTTTCTAATTGCTTATCCAGCACTAATCCTTTATAGGTCCTCCGTATGGTCAGGTAGGTGCCATAATAGCTGATTGCAGTGTTTCCTTTTATAAAATCTCCATTATTATACTCCCCAAAATTTCTGGTTGCCTTTCCCAATAATTCTACCCCGCCATAAAGGCTCCAGTGATTGGGCAATCGGTAACCACCCTGAAGTTGGATGGAGACTGAAGAACTCGGCAATACTTTATCAAACCCGATATTTTCTTTAGCTCTTCTGTACCGTGGGTCGTTAATCCAGGACGCATTCCAAGAAACCCCGGCGCCATAAAACCAAGAGGACTGCTTATTGGAAGCATTAGCATTGTTTACCTTTTCGCTATTAATAACCGACACAGGGCTTATACCTGCTTGCAAAGCAATACTTCCAATATCGAGGTCTGAAGAAGGCCAAATTCTAGCGGTATATTGCGACTTTATCAAGCTTTCCTGCTGGTTAGACTGGCCAGATTTGGGATGTCCTCCTTTTCTTTTTGCTTCAAATAAAGGTATTTCTTTTTCTCCAGCAGGATTCCTCAAAGGGATACCTTCCCTTTTGTGGCTGGATATTGGACTTTGATCTTTCAAGGCCTCCTGCCTTTTCCGTTTGGAATGACCGACTGTCTCACCATTTGTTGCAGCGTTATTCTCTACTTTAGCATACGCTTCTACTACAGCCTCCTGCCTAGGTAATGACTTCTGTGTCGCCTTAGGGCTTTCAACTATTTCTTTTTGGCCAATACCATTTTCCTTCCCATCAGCCAGAGACCTTTCGGTAGAAAATGGTAGCATAGGCAGCCCCATACTTCCCAACCATAACAATATCGCCATCACCAAGCTGGCTTTGGCTCCATCATCATACCATTTTTGTCTCAAGTCATTGTTTAGGCTTTGGTCTATTCCTTCCCAAACATTATCAATATCCAGTTCTTGCTCTATGGCTTCCCATGAGGCATCCAGGTCCAAGCTTTGGTCAATATTGTCCCATACCTCTTTTGGAGGTGCTACCTGGCTATTTTGGAAGATAGCTTTGATATTATCTATCCAATCCCCATTCATCGCTGAAGCTCTTCAGAATTTGACAACCACATTTTCATTAAGCTTTTTGCCCTGCTGTACTGAGACTTTGATGTACCTTCGCTAATACCCAGCATTTCTGCTATTTCCCTATGGTTATACCCCTCTACAGCATACAGGTTAAATACCATTCTGGCCCCTTCTGGCAGGCGGTACAGACAAGTCATAAGATCTTCCAAAGCCATGTTTTCCACTGCTCCACCACTCCCTTCATCCACCACTTCAATGAATTCTGGAGCCATGGCATCTCGTTCATTTTTGTATTTTCTAAAGTGGTCAATGGCCGTATGTACGATGATCCTCCTTATCCAGCCCTCCAATGAACCTTGAAACTGAAAATGTTTTATTTGCCTGAATACTTTGATGAACCCCTCCTGAAGAATATCCATGCCTTCCTCTTTCCTATTGGCATAGCTGAGGCATATGGGGTACATTTTAGAGGCATAAGTACGGTATAGCTGCTCTTGCACCTTACGGTTTCCTTTTATGCAGCCCTTAACCAGTGCTTTTTCGTTTTCCCTTACTGATTCCTCCAAAATATTATTCGAATTTGGCACTGAAAGATTGCTTGATACGCCCGTTGATGATCTGAAACATTTCGGGGTTTTCCTCCGGACTTATCCATAAGGTTTCCTTCCCTTCAAAAGGTCTTAACTCCCCGGCAAGCCATTGTCCCAAGCCTATTGGTTGGAACCAAATCTGGGGTTTAACTTCCAGCGTAATGAGATTTTTCCCGCCACGCTTGACCACAGCCTGATTTCCTGAAACAGCCTTTGCCTCTATATCAATCCATTCAGTGCTACTATTATCAAAAACAAATGGCAACTGGGTCAGTCCGAGGCCTCTTCTTTCCCCCTTGAGATATATTGCCGACTGGCCATTATCATTGCCCAGCTTCATCATGATGTTTATATCGTTATAGACCGCAGGAGGCAGCTGAAACTGGATAAGTTCTTTCAAACTACCGTTTTTCAGGTCTATTTCCTTTTCCACCAATCTGTTCAATTCGGTACGCTTGCCACTTTCAGTCTGGGATTCTATGAAAAGCTCACTGATAAAAAATTTACCTTGGGAGATTTTAAGGCTTTCCTCACTGGAAGCTGACAAAGCCAAGCTTACGGTTATTTGGCCAGGATCCTCCTCTATTTGCTTACAGGAAAACACCATCAACAAACTGCCCAAAAGGATAAATAATTTGCTATAACCTATATGTTTTTTTATCATACTAATTCGAATTTAACTTATCCAAAGTAAGTGGAAGACGAAGTCAATTTATAAAGGGTTGGAAAAGGCAATTAAGATTTTGGTTTAAATATCTATCCTAAAACACAAATATGCCATTTCTTTCCAGTAAATCCCTTATTGAAGTATGAAGTGAGAGGTACTAAGTAGGTAGAGGAGATAGGAGACGCGAGAGCAAGGGGGGTGGGAGTTTGCTGAGAAAATGGGTAACTCTGCTTCGGTGCTTCGAACCTTCGACAGTACTCACTGACTGCAAGTCAGGCTCAAGAAACTCAGGATCGGTTATCCAGTGGCCAGTAACTTGTGTATGACGTTTTAGGATTCCCATTTAAGAAGTCAAGCGATTGATAAAAATACCTTAACTGTGGTATTTGTTGGGAATCGGGAGTTTTATAGCTTTAATGATTGCTAAAATAAAAGCCATCAAAAGCTGGACTAAACCAAAAACTAATCATGGACAGTATTTTTAGAAAATTTTACAGAGGATTATATCAAAAAACGAATGGTTTTATCCCCTCTCAACCTATCAACGAAGCTTTTTATCCGGGTGATTTTTTTCAAATCAAGAAGGGTGAGATCATTATATTGGGGAATATTTTCAGGGATGGTCTTGTTGATGAAGAATCTTGTAAAATTGAATATGAAAAAAAGCTAAATCCCGCGGATTGGATTATTAGTGAAGGCGTCACTACTGATTTATCTGATAGCCATCAAGGGAACAATAAGATATTAGCATTTGAAGACCAAGGGAGCTGTTATTTTCAAGGGGCCCATCCAGAAGCTATTAAAATTCAAAACTGGAAGGCTATTGAGCAAGCATTAATTATTAAACTGACCCAGACATATTATTCATTTCGTGAAGTATATGTCATCACTGAATCTGTCATGATGAATGACTGGACCTTAGCGGTAGCAGGTGCTAAGAATGCAGAAATGGTCTTTTCGCTGGAATCAAAAAAATTGAAATTGGCCGATATTTTCAGCAATGAACCTCTCAAACCAATACAAACCCGCGACATCGAATATTATCACAGAAATTCAAAACGCATCCCTAACTTTTTCAAAGCAAAAAAATTGGACATTCAAAGTACCTCACAAGCATCTTTCATAAGTGAATTCATGAATAAAAGACAGGGCCACCACGAATGGGCAAAAGATTTTTATGAGGTGCATTTAGATTCCAATTATGATGATTTTGCCGATTCAAACATAGAAAAAGTTAACATCTTGGACATATTAACAGCCAATCAACTTAATCCCAATACAGCATTGACATATTTTACATGGGTAGATACCAATCTAGATGATATTGAAAAACTCTTTGTGCAAGCTGGGGAATAAATAAGGACAGGTCACCAAAGAAGTTTGAAGGCGAAGTTTGAAGTGGGATCATGAAGATTGAAGATAGACACCGTAAGCCTATAATCTACTTGTCTCATTACTTACCTTCCTAAAAATGCTTATTTGAATTAAGATGGGTCGGTCCATCTTTCACGCATCGATTCCAATTCCAAAAAATTGTTATATCTTTCCATTATAGTCCTGTAAGGTATCCTTCCATAGCCATCCATTAGGTGGCTATTTTGAAATATGTAAAACTACAGGTAAAGAATTGTGTTAGTAAGTAGGCAGGGAACATCGGAATTTATTTGCTCACTGTAAATTAATTAATATGACGATTTTTAATAAAATAAAATGGAGCGCTAGCATCCTTTTGGTCTTTATCATTGTTTTGACAACCAACCTTATCGACAGGGACAATTTTCATAGTATGAGCAATTCTGTAAAAACCATCTATGAAGACCGAATCGTTGCAAGTGACCTTTTATTTGAAATGTCACAATTAATTCACCAAAAAGAAATGGCCATTATCTCATCTGATAGCAGCTTCTTCACTAAACAGTCTTCTTTTGTCAACGAAGAATTGGACAATTATATTCAACAGTATAATATGACCAAATTGACTGAAAAAGAAGCTTTTCTATTTGAGCAACTAAAGGAAGAAATTGCCACACTCAAACAGATCGAGAACAATAGTCACCAAGCTGATCATAATCAATTACTAGAAACCATAGATAGGATAAATCAACGCTTACACGATCTATCCAAAATCCAACTTGAAGAAAGCAGAAGACAAGTATATATTAGTGATAAGGCACAAAACACCATCAACTTCTTTACACAAGGTGAAATCATATTATTGATTTTATTGTCCATCCTTATACAGGTAATTATTTTTTATAAGCCAAAGGAGAGCGCGAAAAACTAAACCAAAGAAATCAACATTTTGGGTTGTTAATATTTACGTTAGTATTGGCAAATAACTTCGCTTTTTTTGAAGTGTATGGATATACTGATAATTAAGGCTAATTTTAGAATTGAACAATTTGAGTAAATTCGACGAACTCTATTTAAAAGTAAAAGGAAATAGATGGTATTGGCTATTCTCTATTTTCTGCCGATTGAGCCTAGCTTATGCCTTTATAGTGGCTGGAATGGTAAAGATCATGGGGGAAAGATTTGCCAGTGGTCTTTCTTCCATTCATCCAATGGGGGCCTATCTCGAAGCTCTGTACCATACTGGTTATTATTATACTTTTATTGGTATCGTTCAATTCATTGCTGCCATTTTACTTTTAATACCCCGTACAGTGACTTTGGGGGCATTATTGTATTTCCCCATTATAGTCAATATTTGGATTCTCTCTTTTGCGGTTCGTTTTGAAGGATCCTTTGTAACGTCCCCCTTAATGGTTCTTGCCAATTTATACCTTCTGGCCTGGAACTATGATAGGCTGAAATACCTATTGCCTATTAAAAATCAAGCTGATAATACCGTTTTTAAAAAGCCAGCAAAATACAGTAATCAATTCCCCTTTGCATTTTTCACAGGAGTGATTGTTACCGTAGGGCTTACCATTGCTTTTGCTCGATTTGGCCATGATGTTATGCCAAGAAACTCTTTGTCTGATTGTAAAGCTCAATTTATCAACAGCGAAAATGAAATTGCTGGGATTAGATTTTGCGAATGCATTCATCTTGAAGGAGGTTCATTGGATGAATGCCTAGAGGAATTTGAAAGATCCAAAAACTAATTTTAAGCAATAGATAGAAGACCGGAGATAGGAAATTAAAATATCTGATTATCCGCTATGATGCCAGTAACCATAAATCCTTTGCTCAATTGGTCGAAAGACTGAAGTCTGAAAACCGAAACAGCTGATACTTTAATCAAAAGAGTTGTTTCGATTCGCTTTTGATCATTACTGGTAAAATTGCGGATATACATATTAAAATATTTAAAGGGATAAAATATACACAGATCGCATATTCCCACAAACCTTAAGGGGGACGTGCAAAATCCACATGGAACCCTTCTATAGCCAGCATTAGGCATGGAAACTCCTAACATTGTAATTTCCATGCCCTCATTATCCCCTTTCTTTAATCCCTTACCTTCAACCTAATGAAATTTATACTGGCAGGCTTCAATTGTAGATTAAGTCCATCCCTAATGTTCTTTTTCATCATCACTTTTTCCTCCTCCACAACTTGTTGATTAAAATCATTAACGGCATCCAAGGAAGGGGCCGAATAAATAATATGCTCTAGCCATTCCATCGCTGCTCCCCCACCCGCAAAGTCCAACTCAAGACCTTGCTCTTCTGACGGATCAAGATTCAGAACGGCCAATACAATTTCCTTTCCATCTTGGGAAATGCTAGCAGTGGCATCTATACTTTGTACTTCACCAAACAAGGACTCCCCTTCTCGTTTAATGGCTAAGTGCTGAGGCAATACATATTGGCGATAGGCCTTCAGTGGTGTGTAAATGGTCTGTAAGAAAGCCCCTTTTTCATTGGTCATGATGGGAGCAAGTACATTCACGGTCTGGGCCCAGGTGGCCAAGCCTATGATGTCCGCATTTTCCATAAAAAGGTTGATGAACTTTCCTACTGCCATAGCATGACCCCAGTGGTAAGTATATTCCATTTGATAATCACCTTTTCCAGCCCCTGAATTGAGGTCCCATATCCCCCATTCATCAACCGCTAATTTTACTGGTTCTTCCCGGGGAGGAAACCTGTACCAAGGAGAAAAGTCCTTTACCACTTGTGGTGTCTCAGCGAGCAATGGTCGCATTTTATCAAAATCATTCTCAAAAGTTTCCACACTTTTGATCAATGTTTGATAGCTGGTATCAGCCGGAATAGCATAAAGGTGAATTGATAGAAAATCGCATACAGGTCCCATTTCTTCCAGCACCCTTTTACTCCAATGCAGGTCATGTGAAGTACCCACTAGGGTCATCTTCAGTGAAGGGTCCTGAAGTTTCATCAATTTAACAAATTGCCAAGCATCTTTTATATAAAAATCCACATCCTGGTGTAGGCCTGCATCGGGTTCAGCATATTCCTCATTTCCGATACCCCAGTATTTGACATTAAAAGGTTCTTCATAACCATGCTCCCTTCGGAGGTTGGCCCAATAGGTGTCTTCGGTCCCATTACAGTATTCCACCCAGTTGGCAGCTTCTTCCGCCGTTGCAGTGGACATATTTACGACCAAAAAAGGTGCTGCACCTATTTCCTTACAATATTCAATAAATTCAGCTGTTCCGAAATGATTGTCATTGACCCCACCCCAAATAAGGTTTGGACGTTTAGGCCTTTGATCTTTGGGACCTATTCCATCCTCCCAGTGATAAGTTTTAATGACTGTACCTCCAGGAAAGCGAAGCAATGGGATGTCGAGCCCCTGCACCTTTTCCAATACATCCATTCTGAAACTCCTAGCATCTGCCAATTCCGAATTTTCCTCATAAATGCCCCCATCTATGCATCTTCCAAGGTATTCGATAAAATGCCCATAGAGCATGGGGGAAATTTCTGTACGCTGTTCTGTGAGGTCGATCGTGATTTTATAGCCTGAAGATTGGGCATTGACCTTCCAGCTGCCCAAGAGGAGCAGGGCTGACCATATATACTTTAGCATTAAAATAAATCGTTAGGGTTAAAGGGTATAAATCTAATTGCAAGCTCAGCTTGCTTCAATCAAGCTTGAAATTAATGCTTTTTCTCTTTCTGAAAGCAATAAAAACTTCAATAATTCTCATTCATAACTTTGGCCAGTAAGTACCTACCAAAATATTTTGATAAGGGTTAATAATGGTTTCAATAAGGTTATCAAATTCCTATATTTAAAACTACAGACAGAAAAACTTCTTAGATATACCTCATCTGACTAAGGACCTTCTTTCTGCCTGAAGGGTCGTATTTTCGAGGAATAAAGTGGTACGATAAAAACCACGATGATATCAAGACGATCTGTCAAAATTCGACAAACAGCTGCGCATAATAATTAGACATAGAAAATTCATCAGTAAAGGCTATATTCCCCTTTTCAAATAAAGAGTAAAGAACAACCAATAGTATTTTGACCATAGAAGAATTACAAGGAATCACTCTAGAAAGCCAGGGTTTACTTCAAAGTTGGCCATTCGGAAAAGGTAAACATGCAGTGTTGAATACCTTGGAACAGCTTGGATATATACAGATAGATACCTTATCCGTCATAGAACGGGCCCATCATCACACACTTTATACAAGAATTCCCGATTATGAAACCAGGCATTTGGATGAACTGGTAAAAGAACGTAAGGTATTTGAATATTGGTTTCATGCTGCCTCCTATCTTCCGATGAGGGATTATCGTTTTACTTTACCTCAAATGTTAGCTGTTAAAGGGGATAAATCACATTACTATAAGGCTGAGCCAAAAGTCATGCAATATGTCATGGATACCATTCGTGCGGAGGGTCCCAAAAAAGCAAGGGACTTTGAAAGCCAAAGTAAAAAAGCAGGAAGTTGGTGGAGTTGGAAACCAACAAAAGTGGCACTCGAAAGGCTATTTATGCAAGGTGACCTGATGATTTGTGAGCGAAATGGAATGCAAAAAACTTTTGACCTTACCGAAAATGTACTTCCCGAAGGCATTGATTTGACCGTACCCAAGCAGATGGAATTCGCTGAATACTTGGTTAAAACCTATTTGCACGCCTATGGCTTTACAAGTGTTAAACAAATCACACACCTTAAGAAAGGGACTATCTTAAGAAATAAGGTCAATGACGTGTTGACATCCATGTTAGAGGATGGATCCATACAAAAAATTGATATTGAAGGCATTCCCCCTGTGTTTATACAAAGCGGTTTACTCGATAAAACCCGGAATCAAAATGAACCGAAAATCCATTTGCTTTCACCTTTTGATAATTCTATTATTCACCGTGATCGGATTAAACAACTTTTTGATTTTGATTTTCGCCTTGAATGCTATGTCCCAAAAGAAAAGAGACAATACGGCTATTTTTGCTTGCCCATCTTATTTGGAGACACCTTTATAGGTAGAGTAGACTGCAAGGCACATAGAAAAGCAAAGCAATTTGAGATCATACACCTGCATATTGAAAACTCCAATATCCCCTTTGAATCATGGTTAGAGCCCCTTGCAGAATCAATAAGACAATTCGCAAGTTTTAACGGCTGTGAATCATTGAAGCTAACAAAAGTAAGTCCTTCAAAATTTACCCCCACCATAAAACGAGTATTAAATGATGGGATTAAATAATTCAGTATAAAGTCAGTGGGAATACTGAGCGGAACACAGCAAAGCAACTAGCCTGCATAGGCTGAAACAACTAATTCCTTAGGGATAACCTTTTCCATTCAGGTTTTGACCAAATCCACTTATCCTTTCTTTCTGAAAACATTTTCTGGAAGTGGAACATATTCCTTATCATCATTGGGGATCTTAGGGAAAGCTGCTAGATTTTGGACTTTCCAGTTTTCTTTGGCCTTTTGCAAAATGCTTTTGTCAGAATTGACAAAATTCCAAAACATAAATCGTTCCTCTTCAAAAGGTTCTCCTCCAAAGAGGTATAAGGTAGTTTCACCATTGGTTTCAAACTCACATAAAGAGGCATTTTTAGCAATTAGCAATTGCCTGTCACCATAATTATTATGCTCAATTTTTACGGTGCCCTCCAAAACATACATACCTACCTCACCAAATAATTGCTCGCCGATATTTATCTTTTGTGGCGTTTTTGTTTTTATCTCAATAAAATAAAGGGGACTGTGTACCGGAACAGGGGACTTTTTATCTTTTATTTCACCAGCAATCAATTTGTAGAAAACACCATCTTCTTCCCAAGTGGGGATATCCTCCTTACTAATATGAAAAAATGAGGGATCCATCTGTTCCAAATGTTTTGGCAAGCCAATCCAGATCTGAAAACCATGAAGGTATTTGTCCCCCCTTCTTAAATACTCCGGTGTTCTTTCTGAGTGCACCATCCCTTTTCCTGCTGTCATCCAATTGACCTCACCAGGTTTAATTTCTATGGCATTTCCAAGACTATCCTGATGAAAAATTGCCCCATCAAATAGATACGTCAAGGTAGAAAGTCCAATATGAGGATGTGGCGGTACATCCAGGTTCTGGTGTTCTTTCAAACAAGCTGGTCCCATATGGTCTATAAAGACAAAAGGACCTACTGCTCTCTTCTGTCTGAATGGAAGAAGTCTTCCAACCATAAAATTACCGATATTGGCCGCTTTTTCTTCTAAAATAAGCCCAACATTAGATTGCATCTTAACAAATTTAAATTCACGAAAGATATTAGCTAAAGTAATATAAGCAAATTTGAATAAGTGATTAATTTAACTATTACCATCCTTCATTATCAAATTCCGTTTTTAAACATTGCATATCACAATAATACGGTAGCTAAAAAACTTTCATTTACTTTTCACAAACTAGAATCATTTTTCAAAACAATACTTTTCACTTAGAGAAAATTTACTAATCATTTTTTCATATTAGTAAAAAGCCTTATTTTTATTCCACTTAACCTTTTTAGTATAACTATATGAAAAAGTCGTATTTAAAGCTTCTGACAATATTAATTGTCACGCTTTATTCTTGCCAAGAAAAGCACCAAACCATCGGTGATTTTAAGCTACTCCCTACCCCACAAGAGTTTGAGATATCGGGGGGCAGTTCCCTAAATAGCAGTGATATTAGCAGCTATTATAGTTTGGGTCAGGAAAAGCTACCAAAATCTTCCTTATCGACATCACTTACAGAAGCTACAACCGAAGCCGATGCCGCTATTGTTTTTAAAATAGATAGCTCCATGGGGCTGGTTTCGGGAGGATATAAAATGAGTATAGACAAAGATCAGGTCAGTATCCAAGCCCAAGACGAAGCTGGTTTACTTTATGCTTTTGAAAGTCTCCAACAACTTTGTATGGACGCTGCAGAACAAGAAGCAAACCTTCCTGAATGTACCATAACCGATTATCCTGAGTTAGCCTATAGGTCGATCCATTTAGATATCAAACACCATAGAGAAACGCTAGAATACTATTATGCACTTATTGACAAGCTAGCGCATTATAAGGTCAACGGTATTATTGTAGAATTTGAAGATAAGTTAAAGTATGAGCAGCAGCCTGTTATTGCCTCATCAGATGCACTTTCTATTGAAGAGTGGAAAAAATTAAGTGATTATGCCAATGAAAGACATATCGAAATCAGCCCACTGATCCAAGGACTGGGACATGCCTCATTTATCCTGAAGCATGATGAATATAAAGACTTAAGAGATGATCCAAAAAGTGATTGGGCATTTAATCCGCTCGATGAAAAAACCTATG
Source organism: Echinicola salinicaeni (assembly GCF_014280965.1). Taxonomy (GTDB): domain Bacteria; phylum Bacteroidota; class Bacteroidia; order Cytophagales; family Cyclobacteriaceae; genus Echinicola; species Echinicola salinicaeni. Next base: position 537,216 of record NZ_JACODZ010000002.1, on the reverse strand, counting down.
ATGTGCAGTTTGATCTCTATGAAGATGCCCTAAAAGCAACGCCACATGGTAAATACCTGCATATCGGCGGAGATGAAGTTCATACCAACGGGAGAAACAGTGGAAAATCGGCCTTGGAGCTTCAACTTATCTGGCTTAACAAAGTAACTCAATTTGCAGAAGAACACGATAGGATCCCCATATTTTGGGATGATATGCCGCTCAAAAATGCGGGAGTATATGGTCCTACTCACAATGCAAAGTACAGTAAAGAAGAAACCGATTCCTTATGGGCTGTAAACAGTCCTAAACTGGAGGCCTTTTTGGAACAATTTCCAAAGAACTGTATTTATATGAGGTGGAGCTATATGAATCCTGAATTATATGGCAATAAGAAAGCCATGCAATGGTTTACAGATAATGGACTTCAAGTAATGGGAGCTACTGCTGGCCAGACCCGATGGGTACTTATGCCTCAGAATGAAAGTAATATTGGCCCAATTAGATCCTTTGCGCTATCCTCCATTAAGAACAATCTCGGGAGGTTATTACTGACGCTTTGGGATGATGATTCTCCTCATTTTGAACTGTATAATAGAGGAATTTTGGCATTTGCGGAATATTCTTGGGCAGGAGATAAAACCAGCATTGCCGAAATGAAATCCCTGTATCGAAGAAGGGCTTTTGCCAATGCTTTGGCAGATGAATCCTTTGCCTTTATCGATTCACTGGAAGGGCCAGTGTCATTTTGGAAAAATGCTTTGCTTCAAGGAAACAAGCGTAATTACCTTATGCGGTCCAATAATCCAAAAGAAACTGGAGTGATTGCCTTACCTGATACAGATAATCCAGGAACTTGGACCAAAGCCAATCATGAAAGGTTACAAGAAGCCGAAAAAGCGGTAATAATTACTTCCAAGCTCAAAAACAAAATAGAGACCCTCAAATCAAAGACCTTACGGAATCACTACACCTTGGAGGTGTATGAACAGGTAAATAATCTGGTACATTTTTCTACCAATTCATTAATACTGCTCAGAAATTACGATTTGGCCAAAACCGATGAAGAGCGTGAGGCTGCCAAAAGAGATTTGGTGGCATTAGCGGATGAGTTTAAAAGTATGAGAAACGAATTGGAAACAGTATATGGTAAAACAAGGGTACTCAATAAACCTGATAATTATATTTTGGATCAAGACCATCATGTGCACTTGGCCAACCAGTCCACTAATTTTGACTGGCAGTTCTATGCCGAGATATTGTTTCTGGAAAAACTTTCGGAACATCTAAAACAATAGATCACTCCGAAATTCATTTAAAACAACAGGGCTAGTATATAGAATCCAATACTAGCCCTATTATTTTTTTCTCACTATAAATTGCTTACTCTAAGAGAAAAACATCTATAATAATATATTAACCGCAAGTTGATCTAACTCTTAACCTCAATCCAAACTTATATGTAAAGCAGCTTTATTTCTCCAACATCCTGATTGGTGCTTCCGGCACGGTGTAACCATATTTTCATTTATTCTCTTAACACCTTAAAATCCAATTTAGACCAGCTTTGTTTTCCATCATCTGAGATGCTGCTCACTTTCACTTCATATTCCCCAGGACTTTGGGATGTGATAAAGTTGACTTTCACTTCACCATCTTTATCCATTCTAATATTTTCTTCCCAGAATAGTATCGTCCTAAAATCAGGCAAAGCCCCCCTCTCTTCATCAACGGAAGTATTAAAATGCCAATTTACTGGCTGCTGAATGCTGGGGTACTCAAGGTAAAGGGCACTTTCAGGAATAGGAAAGCCTCCAAAATCGTTGCTATAGGATTTAATATTGATCAATCCTTCAAAAATATTATCCAATAGATAAAATTTTCTATTGACGACCCCAATGCTTTCTATGCTATCTGCACCATGTCTACCGAAAGCATCACTATCAAATACGGGCATGCCATCAATGAGCATCAATGGATTGTCTTTGAACATACGGTCTTCGGGAAAGTTGGTTAACTTAAAATGGTATTTATCATCATTTGTCCTAACCATAACTGTGGGAACATATTCTTTCAATGTAGTGGCCAGATCCTCAAACCTGACATATTCATCCAATACATAAGACTTGTCTACATCAAATTTTGTACTAATGGCCTTTATAGACTGTTGCTCTGGTTTTAAATAATAAGCTGTTGCCGCATGGGATATCACCAAGTCATTCAAAAGACCCAAGTCTTTTTCGTCCAATTGCAAAGCGGGAAATTTCAAGATGTCACCGGAGGGAACTGGAGCAAAGGGCTGCTCTATGCTCATGCCAAATGGTACATTGTCCTGTTCAGTTTGTAAGAGTAAAAAGTCATACTCTTTCAGTGCTCCCAATTCAAAAAACACTTCCCCATTTTTATTGGGTCTGCCTAAAAACAAATTGGATTTTTCCCCATGTGCAGAGAGAAAATAAACCCTAGAGGAATCTATGGCAGTTTCTGATAAAGTACCTTTTATAATATGGCCCTGTATTTCGGGAATTAACTCCTCTTTACTGGAAAATTTGGTTTCTCTAGCAGGAATTATCGCCTTCATATCCCCCAGAAATGGATTCTTTCTACTTATCGAAATGGTCAAGTTTTTTCCTGGAGGAGCTGTTATTGTAAGCTCGGCCATTTCACCCAATGCCAAAACTTCTTTGTGCAGTGAAAATTGGACTGCATTCTTGACTTGTGATGCTTCCCAGGCATTAGAACTTTGTTTTTTGCCGATTGGTGGAATATGAGGATGAATGACCGTAATCAAACTATGATGATAATTCTGTTCATCCTCCATACTACTCGCCAGTCTGGTGTATACCCTAAAGAGATAGTGATCTGAAGGAATTGTCGAAGGTATGCTTAGGTAAGCGGCTGCTTTCCCTTCCTGTAAAGGGATGATGGCACCCGCAACCCTTTTTCCTTGGCGATTTATCAAGTCTGCATATGCCATTTTAGAAAAAGTAGGATTATTCTGCCACCTGATATCCACCAAGAAAGGAATGTCTTCTCCAGCTACCGCTATGCTTTTGCTTTTATGGACATATACAGCTTCCAAAAATTCAGAAGGATCAATAAATTGCCTAGCAGATACAAAGCAAAACTTCATACAGCATAAAAAGAATAAAAAAACAAAAATTCTCATGCTCATCATCGGTTAGTATTCCCAAAAGTCAGGTTTTTCCTTTCTTCCTCTTAGCGTACAATCAGTACATTTAGTACTGGCACCAATATAGCCTAGAATACGTCTGGGGTCATTTTCATCCATAATGGGATTTACAGGCACTCTGTAATTATTATCAAAAGCTTCACTTACAAATTGCATGGGCACTGTATCCGTTGAAAATTCACATCCGGCATAGTAGGGAATATCAACGAACCAGTTGAAAACTTCATCCCGACCAATATAAATTCGTTTTTCCACGGAAGTTCCTACCGTAATGAACCCAATGGCCTTAATATCAGGATTGGAAGCATGATACACATTACTGCCCAAAATAGAGGGTAAAGGGCTGAATATACCACCAATATCATCTGCATTTTTTCTAAGAATTTCATAGAAATTATACGCCTCCTTAGAGATGGCCCTTTGCTGGACCAAAACGGAATAACGCCTACCCAATTTTTCCGAGCCGTTGGGGATTTGTTGGATTTTCTTTTGGTGGATAAGCTGGTTTTCAAATTGACCAGACGATCCGATAATTACATTTTTTGATTTATCAGAAAGGAAACACTCATTAGTCATCTCATTCTGCGTCCTGTACAAAATGGTGTCTTTATTAGCACTTAATTTAACATATTTCAAAAAGCTGATAATGGGCGTATTGAAAATCCAAGTTTCCTCAAAATTCCAAATGAAATATTGGGCTGTTTCATCCCCCTGAGTATTCAGATAAATTTCAACATCGCTATTTTCCTTTTGGATAAATCCCAGCTCATCTATTGGAGGGGTGATTCGAGCCTTGGTCCAATCGCTCAAATAGCTTCCCTTCTCTGGGATATCGATGCTGAGCCTGTAGTCCGCCTCAGGGTTTAATTGGGTCTCTAATAAATAAGTACCTGCAAAATCACTTTGCATAGGGAGCCGAATAATTTCTCCGCTTTGGCTTTGGTATTCTATATATACCGCTGCTGAAGGAATTGGATTAAAGACGGTTTCCTCAGAGGAAACTGGTGAAGTATAGCTCAATTTGATTTCCGAAACACCACCATCTACTTCAATATGACCTTCCACCACAAGGATTTCAAGATCTTCCTGTTCAATTTCAGGATCATAAACCTCTCGGCAGCCCCACCAAATCAAGGGCATCAAACAAATAATATACTTGATACAACTATCTTTCATGCTCCATTCAGAATCTAAAATTATAGGTAATATATGGGATAGGCGCAGCAAAAATGGACAACTGGTAGCCATTTAAAATCCCGTTAAATGGTGTATAATAGACAGAATAAGGATTATTCCGTCCCAAAACATTATATACGCCCAAAGACCAAGAAGCATGGGCCAATTTTTTGATCTTATGGCTTCCTTCTAGATTTAAGGCCAGGTCAATTCGGAAGTAATCAGGTATACGGTAGGCGTTTCTATCCGAATAATAGACTTGTTCTGAACCATTATAATTGAATTTTGCCACAGGAAGAGTAATGGGCCTGCCTGTACTATAATTGGCATTCATGGCGATATTGGCCCGCTTATTGAATTCATAATTGGCTACCAACATGATATCATGCGGTTGGTCGAAATTACTGGGGTACCATTTTCCCTCATTGACCTTTTCGGCAAGTTCGGTGGAAGAGGTCTGCAAAAGGGAACGGGAAAAGGTATAGCTCAGCCAACCACTGAGTCTTCCTTCAGGCTTTTTGATCATCAGTTCGGCACCATAAGCACGCCCCTTCGTATTAAGCACATCTTGTTCAATTTCATTATTGAGCAAGATCTCTGCCCCACTTCTGTAATCCAAAAGATTTTTCATACTCCTATGATAGACTTCTATGGAGGTTTCCAACATTCCTTGATCAAGGTTTTTATAAAAGCCAATAGATACCTGATTACCCTGTTGAGGGCGAATAAAAGGATCACTGAGTTTCCAAGTATCTGTTGGGCTTACGGAAGAAGTATTGGTCAGTAGATGTATATATTGTCTTGTGCTATGGTAACCAGCTTTTACGGAAGTGAAATTATCCAAAATATACCTGGCCGAAAGCCGGACTTCCGGAGCATGATATGTTTCAATTATTTCATTTTTTCCAAATATTTGTTCTCCAATAATGGTAGACTCATTTTTTGCCAGATTAGGGGCATATTCATATAATTCATTAGGTCCCAAAAAATTATATAAGACATACCTGAGCCCATAATTTAGGCTTAGTTCATCGCTGATTTCGAAAAGGTCATTGATAAACAGGGCTGTTTCCGAGGCTGTTTCCCTATTGACCCATTTGGGGATAATAATGGAAGTTGTTCCTACTTTTTGCCTATTACCTGGATTGAGCTGGTAATAGATATTTTCCAAACCAAAATTCAGGTTGTGTTGATCATTATAATCATAATTAAAAAGGGCTTTAATATTGTATTGGGAGATATCAAAATCAAAATCAAATGCATTTAGGCTGTCTTCCCTTCCAGAGATACCAAACCTATAGTGGTCAATCCCAAGAATCACCTCACTTTCCAGTCTTTTATTGAAATAATGAGTCCAGTTGATATTAACATTCCGATTATTATAGTTAAATAAGGTATCGGCATCAAAATTAAAATCATCCTGGCTCCAATAAGAAGACAATTTCAAGATATTTTTGTTGTCTATATGGTGTTTCAAATTAATATTAAAATCATAAAATGAAGCTCCTGCTGCATTTAAATCTGACTTGTCATTAACCAAATCCAATAACCAATTGCTATAAGTGGTTCTCCCACTTACTAAAAAGCTTGAATTTTTTCCTATGGGCCCATCTAAGGTCAGCCTGCTGGTCAAAAGCCCAATTCCACCTTTTCCCTGTAGCTTTTCCATATTACCATACTTGCTCTGAATATCCAGTACAGAGGAAAGTCGTCCTCCCAAATTGGCAGGCATGCCAGCCTTGTGCAATTCAACATTATCCACCATATCCGCATTGAAAGAAGAAAAGAAGCCAAAGAAATGTGAAGGATTATAAATGGTACTGTGATTGAGCAAAATGAGGTTTTGATCAGCAGCTCCTCCCCTTACATTGAAACCTACACTTGACTCTCCCACCGTTTTCACCCCAGGTAAGGTCAAAATACTTTTGATAACATCCACTTCCCCCATTGTAGAAGGGAGCTTTTTCATTGATTCCACAGACATCACCTCCACACCCATTTCTGATCGGTTGATATTAGAAAGTCTGTCGGAACTTACAATTACCTCATCTAAGGAAACAATACTTTCATCGATTTGCAGATGAAGATTCCCATTTCCCAAAAGTTCAATTTGCCTTTGTTCCTGGAACTGCCCCAAGTGCTGAATAAACAGGGTATGGTGGCCTCTGGGCAGTAAAATACTAAAATGTCCATTTTTATCGGTGACTGACTTGGTATAGTTGTTCTTTTCATAAATAACGGCTCCATTGACAGGTTCACCGGATTTTAATCCATAAACGGTTCCCTTCAATAAGGCCAATTCGTCATTTTCCACGAAATTCTCCTCACCTATCCGCCATAATTTATTTTTGATATAGGCCCTATCCAAGTAGCTTTCGTCATTTTGGATTTGATTTTCATCCTGAAGGCTTTTTTTTTCGAAAAAATCCTTTGAAACTTCCGTATAAAACACCTTTGAGCGGTGTATAAACACTCTTTTTTGCTTGTCTATAGTATAATGGAGACCTGTATTTTCAAAAATAAGATCCAAGATATCCTTGAGTTCATTTTCATTGGCACTGATGTTCACTTTAATATCAGCTATATCCTCGTTTTTGAAGAAAAACTGATAATGGTTTTCCTTTTCTATGGCATTGACAAAACGGCTAAAGCTTATCCCAGGGAACAAACCAGAAATCTTCTCCTCATCTGTTTCTTGAGCATAAACCTCCCTAGCAGCAATGGAGCAGCACATGGAAAAACAAAAAATTAACAGTTTGATTCTCATTGCTTAGTTTTAGGTTCATGGGACAAGTAATCCTCGACAATGGCTACCAAGCTTTCCGCTGTTTGCTTATTATATTTTATCTGCATTTTCTTCAGGGTTTTATTAATCTGTTTTTTAGGAATCCCCAGTGTCTTTGCCAAATCTCTTTTTTTGTTGATACGAAAGAAGTCCCCATTGGACTGGATAAAAAAATGCTTCATGTGAATAAAATAGAAATTCTTGGTTTCATCGCTGCTCAATTCTTTCTTTAATTCATCTACCTTTAGGTGTTTGGCCAATACGGATATATCTCCCTCCAAAAGCACTTCATAATATCCATTTTGATCAAAATAATAGTCCTTATTTTCAGAAGTCTTGATAAAATGTCTACCGTCAGCTAGGGTAAAAGAATTTACCTTTTGGGAATTTATGATTATACGCTGAAAATTATTAGGGTGAAAAGTAACCAATTGGTCCTTTTGTATATCATAATTTAATAGGATATCGTCAAAGGAAATTCCATTAATGGTAATACAACTTTCTTTAAACTCTGAGGATGCCAAAAATGCAGTTCCCTCTATATGGAAAGCCTTGCTAATATCATATTGCCCTCCCGAAAACACCTCCTGTGGATAGGGAATCACCTTTTTATAGGCAGCTATTAATTCTTGGGGTATAGTATCATTATGCTGAGAATAAACGGACCGGGATAATGTCAAACAAAACAATAAAAAGGCGAAAAGGTAAAAACGTTTCATAAGTAAACCGAGATACTAAATAATAGAAAGCAAAATAAAAATGAATCTATTAATAAAAAAGATGAATTATATATATGGTTGGTAATTTTTCAGTTTACGGGGCAGTTAAAAGAGTGTAGTGGATAGTCTCTTCAAATTATAAAAAATTCACTTGGCCAGATTGATATAGACGGTAAATATCAATTAGCTATAGCTAGGTGATAGGCCTAAATGGTCTATTCTTGAGTCTTTAATTGGACTTCCTTTTCTATCCCAAGCCAAGTAAAAACTTTTAATCATTTATTTATCAATTAATTACAAATTTTCCGCAGGGTATTTTGTAAATTGAATAGGTTCAATTTTCCACCCGCAATAACAAAACAGCATCATGAGCAATACAAAAGGATATGCCGCCTACAGCCCATCAGAGGACTTAAAACCCTACGATTTTGACCGTCGTGAAATTGGTCCTATGGATGTAAAAATAAAAATTGACTACTGTGGAGTATGCCACAGTGATATCCATACAGCCCATAATGACTGGGGAATGAGCCAATACCCCATCGTTCCTGGGCATGAGATCATCGGTCATGTAATAGAAGTTGGTCCATCGGTCACCAAATTCAAGCAGGGTGATTTGGTCGGTGTGGGCTGCTTGGTCGATTCTTGCGGTGAATGTCCTTCCTGTAAAGATCACCTTGAGCAATTCTGTGAGAATGGAATGGTAATGACCTATGGAAGTCCAGACCCTATTATGGGAGGCGTTACCCATGGAGGGTATTCCACACAAATTGTAGTCACAGAGGCTTTTGTACTTAAAGTATCAGAAAAACTAGATACGAAAGCCGTAGCTCCCCTATTATGTGCTGGGATTACAACATATTCTCCTTTAATGCATTGGAAAGTGGGCAAAGGCCAAAAAGTAGGGATCATAGGACTCGGAGGCCTTGGACATATGGGCGTTAAATTCGCCGCAGCACTAGGAGCACATGTTGTGATGATCACCACCTCACCAGAAAAAGGTAAAGATGCCATGCATTTAGGTGCCAATGAAGTTCTCCTATCCAAAGATGAGGAGCAAATGAAAGCACATGCAGGAAGTTTTGACTTTCTCTTAAATACTGTTCCTGTAAAGCATGATCTAAACCCCTATATCCCCTTGCTTAAAGTCGGAAAAACAATGGTGGTATTGGGGGCTACACCTGTGGACTTACATACCATGGGAATTATTTTCGGTAGGAAAAATATTGCTGGTTCGTTGATTGGTGGACTAAAGGAAACCCAAGAAATGCTGGATTTTTGTGCTGAGCATGATATTGTTTCAGATATAGAAATGATAAAAATGGAAGATATCAACCAAGCTTGGGACAGGGTAATAAAAGGGGATGTGAAATACCGTTTTGTAATCGATATGAAGGACTTCTGAACTTGAATGAAAAAGTAAAATTCTACTGAAAAATGGGTTTTGCCACTATTCAGTAGAATTTAACCTAATTAAACATTCTTTCTTGTAAAGCCTGCTTTACGCTAACTCTTCAACACTTTCTTCTTTTTCTTTAGCGGCTTTTTGATTGGAGAACAATTCCCCTTTTTTAAGCTTTTTAAGGTAGTCCTGCATATCCTTTCTCACCTCACCACTCATGATATATAGTCCTATAATATTAGGGAAGGACATGGAGAGGATCATCATATCCGAAAAGTCCAAGACAGCACCCAAACTAACAGATGCACCAACTACCACAAAAATCACAAAGACCAATTTATAGGACAGTTCAGACCTCTTGCCTTTTCCAAACAAATAAGTCCAAGCTCTCAAACCATAATAGGACCAAGATACCATTGATGAAAAGGCAAATAAGAATACCGCCACAGACAGTAAATATGGGAACCAAGAGATCACACTACCAAAAGCCTGAGAAGTCAAAGCTACCCCTCCAATTCCTTCCACCTCATGTTTTCCAGTAAAAATGATGACCAAAGCGGTCAATGTACAAACCACAATGGTATCTACAAATGGCTCAAGTAGCCCAACAAAGCCTTCTGAAGATGGATGATTGGTTTTGACAGCACTATGGGCAATGGCTGCGGAGCCCACTCCTGCTTCATTTGAAAACACACCACGTTGAAAGCCAATAACGAGTACACCTATCACGCCTCCTTTCAAGGCTGATGGATTCAAAGCCCCATCCCATATAGCAGAAAATGCCTGACCAATATTTCCAATATTGACTGCAATCACCACAAGAGCACCAAAAATATAAAGCCCTGCCATGAAAGGTACTATCTTCTCCGTGACCTTGGCAATACTGTCTATTCCACCAATGATCACCACACCCACTAATACTGCCAGTACCAAGCCTACCCAGAACCCGGTTCCCTCAAGCACTGGAAATTGGCTGGATAATATTTCAAAGGATTGGTTGGCCTGAAACATATTGCCTCCTCCCAAGGAGAAGCCTACACAGACGATAGCAAAGAAAGCTGCTAGAAATTTACCTAAACCTTTAAGGTTCCTTTTCTCTAAACCATAACGCAAATAATTCATCGGCCCACCAAAAATATTACCATTCTTGGCAATGGTACGGTATTTTAAGCCGAGGGTACATTCAACAAATTTGGAAGACATACCCAAAAAACCTGCAAGGATAATCCAAAAGGTGGCTCCTGCCCCGCCTAGGGAAATCGCTATGGCTACACCGGCTATATTTCCCAAGCCTACCGTGGCAGAAGTAGCTGTGGCAAAGGCTTGAAAATGGGTGATTTTTCCTGGAGCATCCGCCTCATCATACTTCCCTGTAGCCAATCCTATTGCATGACGAAACCCTCGGATATTGACAAAGCCCATCTTAATGGTAAAAAAGGTAGCTCCTATCACCAACCAAATTACAATAAAGGGAATAGGGTGTTCTTGCGGAGTGCCATTTGGATGAGTAATTACTACTGGATTGTCATATTTGATTGATCCAAAGATATGAGCACCTCTTTCTATCAGGTCATCCTTATCTTCTGAATCATATATCACCTCTCCTTCAGCCACATCATGACGAAGTTGGCCATTGGCAGCAGCCAATACCTTTTGACTACCAGACTTCTCGGATTTTATAATTGCAATCTCATCTCCCTTATTAACATGCAGATTGTCTTCTACCAACCATTCTTCTAGCAAGAATTTATCTTTAACTCCGGCTTTCCAACCAGGAATTTCCACAAACTTACTGTCGGCATAAGACTTGGGATCATAAACACCAATGGCTTCAAATGGATCCCAAAAGAGCACATTGGTCAAACCTTCCACCAATGGGGTAAAAGCGCCATTAAAATGTTCCGTAACGGATTTTGAAGGAACTTTAGCTTTTGTTTTCACTATCTGCCCCTGACTATCTTCTACCTCTAAGGTATATTGGATGCCCTCTACCAAACCGGTGGCTTTGGACGCATCTTGGGGACTTGAGGGGTTACTCCATCGATAGGTATAAGGGGGATGTCCTCCATTTACCTTTGCTTGGATATAACCGTCATTGATCAGAGATGAGGGATTTCCAGTTTCTGTTGTGACTTGAAGATCCTGGGAATACAGATCCGTCAGGTTGAAAATTAAGAGACAAAGCAATAAATATTTATACATGGAATATATTTTTGAGTTATTTTCAGGATGATACTATTTTAATCACCCATCGATATACAATAAATCAATCAGAAATAGGGCAACAGCAATTTTAAAGATTTGGCATTTAAACCATCAAAAGCTTTACTAGTTAATGATTCAAGTAGCCCTTATGATCTAATCAGTTTAATAGATTAAAGACAATTAAAAAAAACTGCCTTGGAAAGAATTTCAATAATTTAAAATTCATCCTTGTGAAGGACAAAATCTTACAATGGTTTTTAACAGATGGCCTAACTTTCCATTTACTGAGAGGAGATTTTTGATGACCAATCTTAATTTAAAATTGGCATATTAACTCGTTCCCTGTAGGGAATAAAATAAAGAGATTTCCCCTAGATACTTAAAAATATAAATAAGGCGGTGGAAGGGGAATCATTTTAAAATGTAAATAATGAGGGCTAAGATGGATCCTAAATCCATCTTTAAATTGGAACAACTTTTCTTTCATAGTCGCTCCATATTGAGTTGTTAGTTCAGCCTTTTTAGATTTTCCTGTATTGAAAGTCTTTTGGTTGATCACTTGTTCTCTATTTTATGAAACATATTTTCCAACTGTATTAAGCGTTTTGGAGCAAAAAGGGTTCCAAATTTTATTTAAACAAGGTGATTTTTGCTAAACAACCATTGATTTTGATTTAAAATTAGTGGTAATCGAAAAACACTCTAAATATCAGCATTTCACCTTGGCAATCATTTTATCAATATTATAGTAAAAGGAAAATAATAATATCAATATATTAGAATGTAACATATGATTAAAGGACATTTGGATATTGATTACGCTACAAACCAGGATGTTTTTAATAAAATTAGTCAAAAAAAGAAAGTGCTTTAAGGCATATACCATAACTTTTTATTAATTTATTTAGATAAAGACTATGATATTTATCTAAATAAAAATAAACAGTTTATGTTTTTCAATTATTAAACATAAACATTCAAATATCAATTTAAATCATTTGCTATCGGCTTAGCAAGCAATGGTCATGAATTTACCAATATGATTATTTATGACTTACTGACTTAACAATACTAAAAACTTTTAATCCTGTAAATACCACTACAATGAAGCATTTCATTATTATTCTCCTACTGCTATCCATATGCAGTTCACTTATGGCACAAAAAATAAGTGTCTTTGATGAAGCGGTAGTTATAAAAGAAAATCTGGAGCCTATCATCCCACGTCCCGAACAGGAAAAAATCGCCAATCAAAAACTACAAGATCTGGAATCAAAAATGGATCAAAAGCCCAATATCCTCATCTTTTTAGTGGATGATCTCGGTTGGGGAGATATAGGTGTAAATGGCGGAGGTGTGGCCGTAGGAGCACCTACCCCGAATGTGGATCGCTTAGCACGAGAGGGAAAGCGTTTTACCTCCTTCTATTCTACACCAACCTGTACCTCATCTAGAGCCATGATGGTAACTGGAAGACAACCGATTAGAAGCGGGCTTACCCGCCCACTACTGAGCGGAGATAAGGTAACCACTAACCCATGGGATATAGAAGTCACACAGGCAGAATTACTTGCTTCAGCGGGTTATAAATCTGCACTAATAGGTAAATGGCATGTAGGTGAAGGAGAAAACATGTTGCCTCACGAAGTAGGTTTTGATTATTTCTATGGACTTCCTGCAGTACAGTCTGACTATACGCAGTTTTTAGTGGAAAGACAGTATTCGGATATGATTAATAATCAAGAGCTTCATGACATGGCCTTTCAACTTCAACCAGAAGGTCTGATCATGGGAAAAAAAGGAGGACCAAGAGAAGTTGGTTTTGAGATAAACAACCTTAGTGATGTTCGTCAAATAGACGAAAAATTAAAGGATGAGTCGATCAAATTCATCAATGAAAATACTGAAAATCCCTTTTTTCTGATTCACTCATTTACTGCCATTCATAACGACACTTATTGTGGTGAGGATTATATAGGAAAAAGCCCCGCTGCCATGCCTGTCAAAGATGCCATTGTTGAAATGGATGATATTGTGGGAGAAATCATGCAAGTACTTGAAGACAAAGGTCTGTTAGAAAACACCTTGGTCTTTTTCACCTCTGACAATGGCGCAAATGAAGATGTATTCCCTGACTCTGGGTATCACCCTTGGCGCGGTGGAAAAGGAACAACTTGGGAAGGTGGTGTAAGGGTACCTGGAATTGCCTATTGGAAAGGAATGATTGAACCTGGACAAGAGACCAATGAACTCATGGACCTCTCTGACCTATATATGGTTTCTTTACGTTTAGGTGGCGTAATGGATAAATTACCTGAAAACTTATATTTTGATGGTATTGATCAAACATCCTATTTACTTTCAGAAAACGGCCGTTCCCATCGTCAAGTTGTATTTTTATGGAATTCCACTGACTTTTGTGCGCTAAGATGGAAAGATTATAAGGTACACTTCCAAGTATTTGACGTCACGGAAACAAGAAGAAATATTGATGCTTCAACACTATCAAAGGTCGGCACCGCTCCTTGGGTATTTAACTTAAATGTAGACCCTAAAGAAATGGCCAGTGAAGGCCACCGCTACTTTGAATGGGGCATGCCTGCTTCTTTGGCCTTTTATAAGAGGCATCTTGCTTCTATGAAAAAGTTTCCCAACACAGATATAGGCTTGGGCTTTTAATTTTTTCACACTAGCAAATAATACCTTCTTAACTGAATCTAAAAGTTTTGAATTAAATGGAATCTTGAGGTCCATCTCAGGGTTCCATTTTATTTTTTTTACTAAGTTGCTTATATTTAAACATTTACAAAATCAGTACTGAGTAAATGATCAATCCTCGCTCAATGTTTTCGTTTGATATAAAAGTTTTAATACCGAGGTTCAAGATTAATAGAACCATCTTTCACTGTTCAGAATTAAATTCGTGGCCATTTATATGTTCCAGCTCATTTCTTAATAGACGAGCCGCTAAGCCCACCCCTTTTTCATTCCAGTGAGTATCTTGTTTTAGATAATATTCCTCTCCTCTCACTAACATTTCTTCAAAAACATTCACATTATTAATTCCGAGACAATCCAATCCGGCATGGATTGTCTTAAGGTTATGGAGCAATTCTGGTCTGCCAAGACCTTCAAAATAAATTGTTTCTTTGAGTGGCAAAGGCATAACAATCAATTCAATCCCATTCTGAACACAATAATCCTGATATCCCTTTATACTATTTAGGATATACATTCTACCTCTTCGATTAGAAGGTTGGTAATTGGATCCTTTATAAAAATACACATCCCCTAACCTTTCATATTTGATTTTTTTATTTAACAGTTGGTTCATTAAATAATAGGCCCAATGCATCCTACTTAGCTTATCCCAAGCCAAATTTAGTTTAGATCTATTAATCCAAGTACTTACAGGCACCTTAATATGATCATATTTTTCTGAAGTATAAGGAACAAAAGGTTCCGGAAACATTTCTTCAACAAACTCATAAACCAAAAAATCAGGTTTTTCTATCAACCCCTTTTTTAACATAATATCAAAGGTTCTTAATGGTGCCGGTGCCATATTATACACATTGAGCTCATCCATAAATAAGCTTGACAATTGACTTGACAGTATTTGACTTTGATCCAAACCAGTACCGACCACAAAAGAATCTCCCAATAAAATAACATCGGGTGTTTTTATAAATGTATCATTTCTAAACCCATACTCATCTGTTACCCATCTATTCATTGAGTATATCGCTGAGTCTACACCATCACTCAAATCCCCTCTCTCCCACATTTCCAGTGATTGATTTTGATAGAACTTACCATAGATCAATAAATCCTTGTGGTAGGAAATTCCTTCCCAAAACCTATATGTCCAAAATGTATGGGGCAGTACGAATACATCCACAGTTACAAATAATAAGATAGGAAGCATAAAAAGTCCTATTTTCTTAAAAAATATTTTCATATTAAAATTGCTTATCAATCCATTTGCCTAAGTCTTTTGATAGCCTTCTCCCTGAAGCCTGGTAAAGATGAATTCCGTCAGTATAGGTGAATTTCCCAGCCTGTTCACTATAATCCTTAAAAGGTATTGTATATTTTTCACTTAAGCGCTCCATCATTATTTGGAAGTCAGGAAGAACGAGCTGATCATACTTCATTATTTCGGGATGAGCGGGCAGATAAACTAAAACCACCTTCCCATGGCTCTTTAATACCTTTATGGTCTTTTCCAAGTACTCCAAGCGCGTTTGTGAAAGCTGGAGGTTTTTATAGCCATTTTCAAAATCCCTTACCTTTTGCTGTATCCTATAATTTACAGTAGCTGAGTCCATGGGCAATACCAGTTCCAACCATCCATTTTCCCGATGTAAGCGTTCATTGGCAGGTCTAAAATGCCGATGGATAATTTCATAATAGGACGACGAAAACCAATTTATCATATATGACAAATGGGGTTTGAAGTTTTGATTTTCCAAATTGGCCAATGGTGAATCCAATTCAGGGAAAAAGCTGGGATCGTTGGGACGCTCCCCTCCTTCTACCAAAGCCCATGGATCTACCGTCACAATAAAAAGTCCTTCTTTTGAGGCTTGATCCAACTTATCCATGATGCTATTTAAATAAACAGGACCATAAGCCGAATAGCCTATACCAAAGCTGTAATTGTACAGATCAAAAGATCCTGAACCTTTAACTTCTTGTTCTATGAATTCCGGAATCAATCCCTGCGCAGCCCTTGAATTCCCCAGAATCAATGCGCTTTTCTTTCCAGTGGTAAAGCGCATGGCAAAAGGGTCTGCATTACCATCCTCAATCGCCCATATGAATATAAAGCTTAATGAGATTGTCATGGAAAACAAAAAGGTTTTCATTAAGAAAATCCGCATATCAAAACTGGAAATAAATGAACTCCTGTTCCTTGGTGGCAAACAAAAATATCATCATCACAATACCATAATAAAAGCCATAACGTAAAACAGAGGGCCATCTTAAACCCATTTTTTGGATGGCAAAATCATCTTCCCTGCCTATCCACTCCAATAAAATAAAGCAAACAATCAAAACGGAAAACAAATAAACCCTAATATCCATTAGTGGCCAAGCAAAAACATCAAGGGACCAAAGTCCACTAATATATACCCAAGCTTCTGATACAGAATCAGAACGAAAAATCACCCAAGTCAAGGTTACTAAAATAAAATTGGTTAACATCAAACCCAAATCCACCAGCTTTGGAAATGTTTGACCCTTGGCCACAATTCCCATATGATGTCGGTGCTTATTATTGAGCATCAAAGGCAAAAATAGCAGGGCGTTTAAACCACCCCAAAACACAAAAGTCCAGTTGGCCCCATGCCATAAGCCTGAAACCAAAAATACAATAAACACATTGCGCATAGTACTGGCCTTACCGCCATGATTTCCACCTAAGGGAATATAAACATAGTCCCTGAACCAGCTGGAAAGGGATATATGCCATCTTCTCCAAAACTCTGCAATATCCCTTGAAAAATAGGGGTAGGCAAAGTTCTTCATAAGGTCAAATCCCAAAAGCCTTCCCAGCCCAATCGCAATATCTGAATATCCTGAAAAATCACCATAAATCTGAAAACTAAAAAACACCGCAGCCAAAGCTAAATTACTTGCCGGTTGCTCCCCTGGATTTGCATATACCTGATCAACAAACACAGCACAATTATCCGCAATAACCATTTTCTTAAACAATCCCCAAAGGATCTGCCGCATCCCATCCATTGCCTTGTTATAATCAAATGATCTTTTCTGCATAAACTGAGGTAACAAGTGCTTTGCGCGCTCTATTGGACCGGCCACTAACTGTGGGAAGAAGCTCACATAGGCAAAAAAGGCAATCATGTCTTTGGTAGGTTTTATCTTCCTCTTATAAATGTCCAAGGTATAACTCATGGTCTGAAAAGTATAAAAGCTTATCCCAATAGGTAAAATAAGTTTAAGGGAATAATCATTGGACTGAAATCCCAAACTAGTGATCAACTCACTTGCCGAACCAATAAAGAAATTGAAATACTTAAAAAATCCCAATAAGCCCAAGTTAAAAGCAAGACTGATACTCAGGTATTTTTTTCTTCCGGAAAACCAAGATGCAAAAGAAGACCTCCCTTCCTTGTCAGCCTCTGCCCCCCATTCCTTGCCCAATTTTAATCCACAATAATAATCCACAAGGGAACTGGCAGCTATAAGCCCCAAAAAGCGCCAATCCCACCAACCATAAAAAAGATAACTGGCAAAAAGTAAGAAAGCATTCTGAGCCCTTAAGTTTTCCTTAAAAATCGACCAATAAAGTACAAATACAACGGGAAGAAATATTAAAAATTCAATTGAATTAAAAAGCATCTTAGGAACTCGCTTATTGTTGAAACATTGAAAGAAAATTTAAATTAATTAAATAGGCGTATTATTAAAAGAAGAAAATTCAGGGGATTGAGCATTAATGAAAAAATTGCCGTTGCAGTCCTGCTATCTATCCCAAAAAAGCCCAGGAAGTATGGGCTTGGGAACTTCCTGGGCTGACTTAAGCAAAAAAGTTAACAACTTTATCTTCTCCCTACTCAGGGCAGGTGTGCATAACCATGTTTATTTTTCCAAATAAAATATTTTTCTAAAGCCACCTTACCAAGGTCATTGAATATATTTGGAATCATAATGGCAAACTGTCTGGGTTTAAATAGGTGGTTGGCTAAAAGATAAACTTCTTTATGACCCGCATCCATCACACATACTGCTGGAATTTTCCCCCATTCTTTTTCTATCAATTTTTTTTTGCCGTTAATTAGCCTCAATATATTCTTGGCTACTATTTTGCCGGTTACGTCACTGGGATAACCGGTTTTGGGCACTCCAAATGGAGTGTTTTTAATTTCAAATGGTACGGCCACCTTAACCGCCAAACCAGCAGCAAAGACATTTTTATAGGTTAAATGTTGGTAAGCAGCAGTGGTTTCTACAAAGCCTTTTTGATCGACCAATTTTGGGCTGGCTTTCATTACATCTGCCCCTTCAAAAGGTGGCATCAGCATGGCCATTTTATAGGGAAGTTCTTCTCCAGTTTTAAGAATGATCTTATGATCTTCTATTTTGTCTATACTGGCGTCGGTAATCCACTCAATATTGTACATTTTCATAAATGCCTTAAGCATGGACTCTCCTCCTGGCATACCATCAATGCCAAAATTCCCCAAATAAGGTTCAGGAGTTATCCAGTATAATTTGACTTTATCCCTTACTTTTCGTCTTCTCAGCTCCTTATCCATATTGAATAGGTATTCATATGCGGCCCCCATACAACTTGCCCCTTGGGTAGCCCCAACAACCACTGGGCCCGGATCTTTCACCAATTTCTCAAAGGCATCATATGTTTTCAATGCCAATTTTGGAATAACAATATTACTGATCTTATTGTCCTCAGGTTTAAGTCCATCCAAGATGTCAAAATTCATTTTCACCCCTGTCGCTACCACCAAATATTCATATGCAATGCTATCCCCATTCTCCAACAGTACTTCATTACTATCAGGATCAACAGATTTAGCTGCTTGTTGGACAAAGTCTATATGCTTTTTTCTGAAAATAGGCCTCAGGTCAAAACGTATATCTTCCACTTTCCTCCTTCCGAAGGGAACCCATATTAATGAGGGAACATAAAGAAAATCATGGCTCGGAGAAACGACTATAACATTATATTCGGCGTTATGCTTTCCAAGCCCCTTTTGAATTTGCATGGCTGCAGTATAGCCCGCGAAATTACTTCCTAAAATGACTATATTTTTCATGACGCTCCGATTTTTTGTCTATAATAAATGTAGATCATTACCTCTTGAAAATGTGTAACTTTTGATACATAAAAAACTGATAATCATCATGTTTGCAGCCCCAAAAAAAATCCCTCACTTGATAATAAAAAAACAAATTGCGATAAGATTAATAACCAAAAAAAAGAGTCTGTCACGGTTCCTGCAAAACTAATAAACACCTAAAAACAGATAGTAATAGCACCCCTAATAACTTTCCATTATGCGCTAAAACAAACTTTCACTAAGAAGTATACGAGCTTTGAAGTATGAATGCACAGGAGGATCAGATTCACTCCAAATTCACTTATGAAACTACTTGTGATAATTATATAAAATCGAAAACAAGTCAGCTTCCTTTACCAATATAATTTATCACCTGAGACCTTTTTACTTCCAATTTCTAGAGGTTGATAAAAATTGACCCTAACCTCTCCACAATAAGGTCGAATAATCTCCTCCAAAAACTCATTCTTGGCCTCACCGATCTTCGAGCTAAAGTGAATATTTATTTCTTCTAAATCCCTATAGATCAAAAAATCAAGGATATGATAAATATTCTGTTTATTGAAATTCATCAAGCTTATCTTCTTGACGTTTTCCAGATGAAATATAAATTGATACGCTTCAGGTTTTTGGGCATTCAATACAGTAACATCTTCCAACATAATGCCCTTTTCAATATTTAAAGTATCATTAGGCCATTTTATTTTAGGTCCCTCCTCTATAATTAACTGTTTTAACATCGGCAGTTGAGAAAGTTTATTAAAATTATATTCACAATCTATTTTGCTGTTAATTTTCAACACCTGAAGATTTACCAAAGCCCCAATCCCCTTAAACACATCGTAATGTAAACTATTGAATTTATAAGACTTTTCGATCCACAAATCCTCAACATCATTAACTTGAGATGGAAGAAAGCCCTTGGCATGCATTGCTAGCTTTAGCTCCCTGGACAAATGGCCCCAGCCATCATTATAATGATCAAATGTACTCTGCTTGAGCAAGCTAATAGATAATTCAGCAGCGCCCAATAAATCATTTAACTGCTCTAAAACACTTTCCATTTGAGCGACAAAGGCTTCTATTGAGATAAATTTAGCTTGACCAGCTCCATTCTTTGTAAACAACACATGTGATTCTCCAAACTTTGCATTTAACAATTCTTGAAGTTTTGATTCATGATATTTGATATCACCATAAAAGCCAATATGTCGATAAGCACTAGGAATACGGTCCAATACCCGCTTAATTTTTGCCTTGACCATATTGGATTGAAAAACTAGAAGGTAAACATCTCCATCAGCCTTAATTCCATCAGGAATGGTAAAAGGGTTGGCTTCTGTTTTTTCACCATTTATCTTTTTAGAAAGGAAATCATTAAATCGTTGAAACAATACAAACATAGCCTAATCATTAAAATCAGTCAGTATAACAATATTTAATTCAAATGAGTGGCGACAAAAAAATACCTGATATGGATATTTATAAGTCTAAATCAAATCATGAACACAACAATTGACTATTTCACAAATGTTGTTCCTTTTCAATTTCTACAGATAAATACGCAACAAATTTACCCGACTGGATTTAGGAAAAATCAATTTCCATAAAATCGTAAGGAAAAAGAGTTAGCCTGTCATTATTCCTGCATTAATTGAAATGTCTTTTCGATGAGAATTAAACAAAAACCCTACCAAAAAAATCTACAAAAATTCATATACTCTATACGCTTTTAACAAAAAACCAATAAAAGGTAATTAAAATCCAATTTAATACTTGATTACCAATATTTAACTAAAAAATTATCATCAAGGTTTAGCTATATATTATCCAGACGAATCTGTTTCAATTGCATTGATGAGGCTCGCATCAATATGGGTATTGAATATTTTGTCTATATCAAGATTAATAGTATTAATAAGGTCACTTTATTAGTTTAGTATTCAATTTTATATATAAAATCATCAAACCATGAATACCATTTGTTATTTTGAAATTCAATCATCTGAACCGGCAAGAGAAATTGATTTTTACCACAATGTGTTTGGTTGGGAATTTATTAGAGACGAAAATGTACCAATAGAATTTTACCAATTGGATAATGCTGGAATAAATGCAGCACTATTCAAAAGACCAGCTAAAGTTCCCCCAAAAAAACATGGTACAAATGCATTTACTTGCTCTATTGTAGTAGATTCCTTTGAACTGACAAAAAGACTAATTATGAAAAATGGAGGTCAACTGGCCATGCCCATGTTTTCAATACCTGGAAAGGGCTGGCAAGGTTATTTCATGGATGCTGACAATAATGTTTTTGGTATTTTCCAAGAAGATCCTTCAGCTGGCTTAAAATAAAATAGCTGAAGGATTCAATTATCAATCCCAGCCACCTCCGAGGACCTTATAAAGATTCACATAAGAAGACAATAGTTGGCTTTTTGTAGATATAAGTATCTGCGCTGCATCGAAAGCCTGCCGCTGTTGCTCGAGGTATTCAAGGTAAGAAGTAACCCCTTTGTCATACCTTTGGAAAGAAAGCATCTCAGCATGGTCCGCTGCTCTGAGCCTTACCTCAGAGGCACTGAGTTCATCCTTTAAGGTCTCTATTTGGATCAGGGCGTCTTCGACTTCTCTGAAAGCATTAATGGCAGAAGCCTGGTAATTTAATAATGCCTGATTACGTCTGCTTTTCTCTACTTTTACCCTTTTGACATTTTGTCCCCAATAAAATAGTGGACCTAACAATCCTCCGCCAATATTCCATGCCATGCCATTCCCTGTAAGTTCGGACAGATCATCACTGGCCACCCCCAATAAACCAGTCAGACTTATTGAAGGTAGCCTTTGTGCTTGTGCCACTCCAACAAGTGCATTTGCAGCAATCAGTTCCTGCTCAGCAGCTACCAAATCCGGCCTCCTGAACAACAGTTCACTTGGCAAGCCAATTGGTATATCAATGTCTATGCCCTGATCTTTCAACTCCATACCAATTTCGATGTTTCCCGGTCGGTCGCCCAGGAGCACATGTAAGGCATTTTGGCTTTGATAATACTGTCGCTTATAAAATGGGACAGCAGAAGCAGCAATGGCCTGCTGAATCTGAGATTGGTCCACATCCAATTCCGGAATTATCCCTTCTTCAAACCTTCTTTCTACAATATAAAGCACAGAATCCCTAGACTTCAATGTTTTCTCTGAAATATCCCAAAGAGCCTTAAATTCCAGCATATTAAAATAGGTTTGAGCTATTCCTGCTACCAAACTGATTTTCAAAGCTCTGGTTCCCTCAACCGTAGCAATATAACTGGCCATGGCCGCCTCATTCAATCTCCTGAGTTTACCAAAAAAGTCCAATTCCCATTTTAAGTTACCGGTAAGAAAAATATTATTCGTAGGGTCAGGCACCCTAAAACCCTGATAATTTCCTCTAGCGTACCCTGCCTGCAAATCTAACTTTGGCAACAATTCCCTCCTTTGGATTTGCAGCATATAACTGGCCTGAATAATAGATTCCAAAGCAATATTCAAATCTTGGTTATTAAGCAATCCTTGCTGAATCAGGGAATCCAAAATTGGGTCCTCAAAAATCCCCCACCATCTTACCGCTGATAAGGAGTCTACCTCCAAGGTATCTGTATTTAACAAAAGGGTATCCACTGGTAAATCAGAGTTCTCCATGTAGAAACTCTCAGGGACAATGATTTCAGTTCCACGGTAATTCTTCCCTACCTTACACCCCCAGCAAAAGAGTAAAGAAAGCAATAATATCCAATATATTTTACCTCTTATTATATGCATCAGGTATTGGTTTTGTCTTTTGCTTTCTTTTCCTCATACTTACCCAGTTTACCTACCAATAGAAAAAACTGGGGATACATGAATACACCTATTAAAGTAGCCAAGGCAATTCCACCCAATAAAGCAACGCCCATTACTTTACGTGCCTCTGCTCCCGCTCCCGAAGCAAAAATCAAAGGCAAAATCCCCAACACGAAGGAAAAAACAGTCATTAATATGGGACGAAACCTCAATTTCGCAGCTTCACAAGCAGCCTCATACAGGTCCATGCCCTCATCAAATTTTATCTTGGCAAATTCGACAATAAGAATGGCATTTTTAGCTGCCATCGCTATTAACAGAACAAGTGAAATTTGAGCAAATACATTTAACTCATAGGATTCACTGAACTGTCTAAAAATAAACAAGAATAAAAGTGCTCCAAAAATAGCAAAAGGCGTCCCCAATAAGATACTGAAGGGTAGTGTCCAACTTTCATATTGTGCCGCAAGAATCAAGTAAACAAATACTAAAGAAAAGATAAAGACAATACCTGTGGACCCTGAGGATTGTTTTTCCTGAAAGGACATATTGGACCAAGCAAAGCCCATATCCTCTGGCAACACCTCATTGGCCACCTCTTCCAAAGCATCCAGAGCCTGCTGAGAGCTATATCCCGAAGCGGGTGAGCCTGTGACCTCTGCAGACCTGTATAAATTAAAGCGATTGGTATATTCAGGCCCATATGAATTTTTAACGGCGACTAAAGTATTCAAAGGCACCTGATCGCCGCTGGCATTTCTCACAAAAAACAAATTCAAGTTTTCTTCATCTTGCCTGTATTCAGGCTCTGCTTGTATATAGGCTTTATAAAGTCTGCCAAAACGATTAAAATCATTCACATAAGCACCACCCAAAAATGCCCCAAAGGTGGTATAAAGATCATTTAACTGCACCCCTGTTTTTAATACCTTATCTCTATTAATATCTATATATCTTTGGGGAACTGTAGCCTGATAGGGGCTAAATGCAGAAGCTATTTCAGGCTTGGCCATGGCTGCCCTAATAAAATTGGCGGTATTTTCAGCCAAATATTCCGGAGTATTGCCAGCCTGATCTTGGATTACTATTGAAAAACCAGATCCACTGCCCAAACCGGGGATTGCAGGAGGACCAAAGGAAAATGCAGAAGCTTCCTTAACGTTCATGACGAGTGCACCATTGATCTTTCTTGCTAATTCTTTTACCGTATTTTCCCTATCCTCCCAATTTTTTAAAGAGATGAACATGAATCCCGCATTGGTGGACAAGGCTCCAGTCAAAAGAGAAAATCCAGATGCAGTAGTCACCATTTCAATCTGCTCCTCTTGAGCCAATATTTGTTCTATTTTTTTCGCAACTACATCTGTCCTCTGCAAAGAAGCAGCATCTGGCAACTGAATATTAACAAATAAATACCCCATGTCCTCTTCTGGAATAAAGCCTCCTGGAACTTTAGCCCCAATAAACACCGCCGCAAGACAAACTATCAGCAAAAACAAAAAACCTCTTTTCAACTTTCCGGTAATCACCCTGGTCCATTTTGCGTAGGCAATGGTCGATTTTTCAAAACTATTATTAAAACCAGTAAAAAACTTCCCTATCAATCCCCCGTAAGGTTCTTGCTTCCTTAATAAAATCGAACATAATGCAGGGCTTAAGGAAAGTGCATTCATCGATGAAAAAACTACAGAAACAGCCACTGTAATGGCAAATTGTTGGTATAATCGGCCTGTAATTCCTGCCATCGTGGCGACAGGGATAAAAACGGCCACCAAAACCAAAGTTGTTGCTATAACAGGAGCCGTCACTTCCTTCATGGCCAATGTAGTCGCATCTTTCGGGGACATTCCCTTTTCAATATTAACCTGTACCGCCTCGACCACGACAATGGCATCATCTACTACAATACCAATTGCTAGTACTAAGCCAAGCAGGGAAAGGACATTTAGGGTGAAGCCCAAAATTGGAAAAAGCATAAATGCGCCCACCAGAGAAACAGGAATGGCCAGGGTCGGAATAAGTGTCGCGCGCCAATCCTGGATAAAAATAAAGACCACTAAAATCACCAATAGTAAGGCTATCACCAAAGTGATAATGATTTCTTCAATTCCAGCAGTGATGGGCTGAGTAGAATCTAAAGAGACAGTATACTGCATCCCTTCAGGAAAATTTCTTTTCAGACGGTCCATTGTCTCGACAATATTCCCTGCCAATTCAACTGCATTAGAACCTGGAGCTTGATAGATGGCTAATATACTGCTCTTTTTCCCATTCATTCTAGTGACCGCTGAATAAGACTCTACGCCTAACTCCACCCTGGCGATATCTTTGATTTTCACCTGAGAACCATCTGAATCTGAACGAATAACAATCTCTCCAAACTCCTCTTCTGTCTGCAACCTGTCTGGTAGCCGGACGGTATAGGTAAATTCTGTACCAGCCGGAGCAGGTTCCGCACCAAACTTTCCTCCAGGAACTATCACATTTTGAGACCTAATAGCATTGAGCATTTCAGGAATGGTAATTCCCATTTTAGATAGTAAGTCAGGTTTCACCCAAATCCTCATGGAATAGTCACTACTTCCCAACACATCCACCCGACCGATCCCTTTTATCCTAGCTAACTGATCTTTGATATTAATCAGGGCATAATTACCCAAAAAATTCTGGTCATATTTGTCACCATCTGATGTCAAGGTAATGAGCATCAATATATTTGGTAAGGACTTTTCGGTTTTTACGCCGAGGCGCTTAACTTCTTCTGGTAATTTGGCCGTAGCAGCAGCAACTCTATTTTGGGTAAACACTGTACTTAAATCTGGATCGGAACCCACATCAAAAGAAACAGATAAGGACATCGTACCATCATTGGAATTGGTGGAATTCATGTAAATCATATTTTCCACACCATTAATTTCCTGTTCCAATGGGGCCGCTACAGATTGCTCAACAGAAACAGCATTAGCCCCAGTATAGGCTGCACTTACCCTTACTACAGGAGGTGTAATATCAGGGTATTGCTCTACTGGCAAACTCAACAAAGACACTGAACCTACTATTACGGTTATAATTGAAATTACAAAAGCAACTATTGGCCTTCTAACAAAAAAATGATGCGCTTCTATTTTCATAATCACTCAGTTTCAAAGCCAGATTTTGATTCAAATTTTACAAGTTCGGGCTCTATCGTCATACCTGAGCGCGCAGTCTTTAATCCTTCCAGAAGCACCTTTTCCCCACCTAAAAGACCAGATGACACGACATATTGGTCTCCATAGGAAAAATCCACAGTTATTATTTTCCTTTCAAGCGTATTCTGATCATTTAGGAGATATACAAACAACTCACCTTGCAATTCAGACACACAACGTTTGGGAACCAATATGCTCGCCGCATTTCGTTTTAGGGTCGTTCTTATTTTTGCAAATTGTCCCGGCCTGATCAAAAGCTTCGGATTTGGAAAAGTAGTTTGGATCAAAACAGCGCCTGTTTCTGGGTTAATGCTTCTGTCTATAAAATCAAAGCTTCCAGGTAATTCATAGATAGTCTGATCTGAAAAAATAAGATTAAAAATCAAATCATAGCCATCCCGAAGAATCAGGCCGCTCTGCATATCATTAACAGCCCTGGCCAGCAAAAGATAATCATTCTCAGAAATAAAAAACCTAACGTGGACAGAATCTATTTTTGAAACAGTATTAAGAATAACCGGATTGGGAGATCGTCCCACAAATTCTCCAATTTTGGCCTCCGACTTTCCTATTATGCCATCAATTGGTGAGGTAATTCTGGTATAGCCCAATTCTATTTCAGCCATTCTCAACTCTGCTTGAGCAGCCTTATATTTATCCAATGCACCTTGGTAATACGCCTCTGATTCATCAAGTTCTCTTTGTGAAACCGCATTGATTTCAGCTAAGGGTTTTATCCTTTTCAAATTGTTTTCTGCGTTGATTACTTCCACTTCGGAAGCGGCTACCAAGCTTTTTTGTGCCAATACTTTTTGTTGGTATACCTGAGGATCAACTGTATAAAGATGCTGACCTTTTTTCACCCTGCTACCTTCCTTAAATTCCAATTCTTCCAAAAAACCTTCCACCCTTGTTCTTACGGGAATATCAAAAAATCCATACACTTGCCCCACATGTTCATTTACAAGTGGGACATTAGACTTTTCCACTTCCACCACCTTTAAAACTTGAGGTCCCATTTGGGCTTGTTGTTTATTCCCCTTAGAACAGGCCATCAAAAAGAGCAATAAAGCTATGCAAAGTTGTTTTTCCATAGTCAGAGGAGGTTAAAATATGCCTTCAAACACTCCCACATTTTTGGGCGATATAAAAGCAGGGTGTACAAACAAACTTTGTCAATTACCTCCTACTTAACAAAACATTATGGAGCAGCTTTGTAAATAATTATAATATTGCGCAATATTTCACCATTGAAGAATAATAATTAATCATTACGCGTAACCACAATATAAAATCAATCACCTGTCCTTAAAAAACTAAAAAAGCTACGAGACAAAATCTCATAGCCTTAGTCAATTAAACAATAAACCCATTTGTAAGTTGGGACCACTTTCCTCATAACAAAATGGTTAGGGGACTTCAACTAACACCCTTTCCATATGTAAAAGGATAAGACGCCAATCCTATGGTCCCACATTCAACTAACTTATATTATAAATATAGACATTTTTCCTTTACGCATACACACTTACCTCATATATTTAATTTATAACAGCTTAGTTATTAAATTTTTTTAATTATTATAAAGTTCGATAAATAAATATTATCACTACCTACTTTTAAATAACTTATCTACCCAATAAAAAACCAGCCTATGTAATAATTTATTACTGTCCAATAATGATCAAATCATGTTCGGTTTCAAAACACAAAATTTCAATTTTTGCCCGGTATTATGCCTTAAGCCCATTGGCATAGTTTTAGAAATCCCAAATGCAATCTATCAATTATAAAAAATGAACATATTCTTGAATCTTGTACTTTGGACCATACTTTTCGTGCTTTGCTGGCCACTGGCCATTCTGTTGATATTTCTTTACCCTATTGTTTGGTTACTAATATTGCCCTTTAGGCTATTGGGTTGGGGAATAGACTTAAGCCTTTCCTTGATCAGCAATATTTTTATGCTGCCATTCAGGGCCATCAAATAATCTGATGAGCAATCCCAACAAACCGCTTTCTCCGAATTGAGCAGATTATTTTGTAACTTCTGGTAGCAAACTCAACCCTAAAACATATTAGATTATGAGCACTACAAGAAAAATAGCCCTAATAACAGGCGGCAGCAGAGGGCTAGGCAAAGAAATGGCTCTAAGAACCGCATCAATAGGTCTTGATATCATCATTACTTATAAAAACAATAAAGCTGCTGCCCTTGAAGTGGTCAAAGAAATACAATCCCTGGGCCAAAGTGCAGAAGCCTTACAACTGGACACATCCAATACGGCTACCTTTGAGGGATTTATTGCGCTATTATTAGAGACTTTAAAGGTAAATTTTGAAGAGGAAGCCATTGATTTCTTGGTTAATAATGCAGGAATAGGAATTAAAAGTCCACAGGGAAACACTGAGGAAAAGGTTTTTGATGAATTAATGAATGTCCATTTGAAAGGTGTATTTTTCCTCACACAAAAGATCTTACCCTATATGAAAAATGGTGGTGCGATCGTATATATTTCTTCTGGGCTAACAAGATTCGCCATTCCCGGATATTCTCTTTATGCATCCATGAAGGGAGCCATTGAAATATTAAACAAATACCAAGCTTTAGAACTAGGTGCTAGAGGTATTAGATCCAATGTGGTTGCACCAGGGCCAATTGAAACGGATTTTGAAGGTGGGGCAGTAAGGGACAATAAAGATGTCAATCAGTTTATATCCCAATCCAACGCTTTGGGACGTACAGGAATTCCAAGCGATATTGGGGGTGTGATAGCCTTCCTTTGTACTGAGGAAGCAAAATGGATAAATGCCCAGAGAATTGAGGTTTCAGGAGGTCAAAATTTGTAATCCAAATAGTATTAATATTCTTACCAATATAGAATAGAATCCTCATTAAGTCACTTATCCACAAAATCATTTAATTGCATATAAATATATATTCCAAGCTGAGTTTTCATTCATAAATTCCTTGAGCAAATCCACTTTTTCCTCTCTCACGAATGGATCAGTGCTCAGTAAGTATTTGCAACCTAATTCTTTTAAGCCCACAAAATCATAATTAATATTTTCAAGTTCTACTCTGTCAAACCATTTGCACCGAAGGAAATTATCACCCTGCACATGATTAAACAAATAGCACTTATTTCCCCAACCAACAAAATGGCCATAGAGCCCTCCTTCATCCCCAGGTATTAATTCGTTTTGGAGCACTTTAAAAAAGCGATGTTTATAAGTCAAAGGATAATTACCTGTATATCCATCAATACTATATAATCCATTATATGTAGCCACAGCAGGATGCAAACCTAGGCTGCCCACTTTATAAGTCCCTCCTTCTCGTCCATCAAGGAAAGCCTTTATTTCTCGAAATTGATCAACAGCATAAAATTCTCTATAAGTGGGATAATGCTCCCCTTTCCCCGTCAAAGGCTTTAAAAACTTATTGCGATAGTTATCATCTAAAACTAAGATATGATAGCAAAACACCAAGCTCACAAGCCCATAAAACAACCATTTATACTTAGCATATATCTGATCCACTACCATATTAAAAGCCAGCACTAAAATAGGCGCAATAAATAACACATAACGATCATAGCTAAATGTATTCATTTGTTTCAGAAAAGATACTTCCTCCACAAAATGGGTGAATTTTATTAGGGAGGCACTAATTGCCAAGAAAAAGCTCACTAGGAATAAATTGAATATCAACTTGGACCTCCTATCCCATTTAGTGATCCCTTTAAAAAGCCTAAAAATTAAAAACACCAAAATGACAATTACAGGTAAAGGACTAAACAATGCCCCATGTAAATTTCCCTTTGCTAAATGCTGCCAAATTACGCCAAAAAAATCCTGATGGTAATAAGCAAAGTCATACATATTATACTCCACTCTGTGAGGAACAAACCAATCTCTTCCAAAAAAGTAAATCGAAAATAATCGATAATTGAACAAGCAGTAAATCAGGGTAAACAAGCCTAGAGCAGCCCAATATCCCCACCTCATTTTTTTATGCTTTAGCAAGTTAAAAACACCCCAAATGAAAATCGCTAGACCAACAAAAAAACCATGCAGGTGAAGTAAAGAATAAAAGCAGTAAAACAGAATTAAACCAATATCAATATAGCGTAGGGAGCAGCCTTTTTCCAACCGATAAAACACATAAAAGATAGTCGGATAAAAAGCCGAACCAATACCCGCTTCAGGCCAAAATGGAAGGGTAGCCCATATCAATGCATATAAATAAATGGGGCCATTAAGCCATTTTCCTGCCACCTTTGTCAAGAAATGATAAGCGCTGACAAAGGCTACCAAATGAATAAGCAGTTTATTAAATATTATTGCTTTATAGGGATCTAAAAAATAAAACAACCAAGTTTTAAGGTACCATTCGCTTGCAAAAACTCCCCTTGGCAAGCGGTCAATCATGCCCATAATCTCAAAATCATTTGGTTTAAATACAGCCTTCTGATCGACCAGCAGCTTATACCAAGGCACCACCAGTTCCAAATAATCATTGGCATACCAAACGCTATCCTGCCCAAGGATAAAATAGGGAGAAATAAAAATCAAAACTCCAAAAATTCCTAACCAGAAAGTATTGTTGACTTTTAAATAAAAAGGGGAAGATTCATTAAGCATATAATAATGTACTTGGGGAAAATATGTGATAAATAAAAATCACAGCATATAAAGATAACAATTGAATCTTTAAATGGCTTAAGGCCAATTTAAGCAAGAACAAAAAAGCCGCAATAATTTATAAATTACTGCGGCCATAATTTTCGATTTAAAACAATTATACCTTATAATAATCTTCCCATCCTTTTCTTGGTGGCTCGCCAACCAAAAGCTCATTGGCTAGCGAATTATTTGTGATCACCTTTTTCTTTCTATCAAATTTCAATTTAGTATCTAACCTTTGTGCCAAGGTTCCCAATGTAAAAACCTGGCTTAATGGACCAGCTACCTCAAATGGAGATCTTGTCTTCTCCTCTCCCTTGCAGGCCAGTAAGAAATTTTCAAAGTGATTTGAAGGGCTTTCTGGAACCACAGGAAGTTTGTCAGCCATGTCTTTAGCAGCTTCTTCAGGAATAATTGATAGTGTGCTGGAATGCGAACCTCCCTTAAAGGTCAAATCCTTACCATAAATAATTTTACCTGGATTTAATTTAGATGGCTGAATCTTACCATTACTTGCTGCAGGAATATTGGCATCCAATTCAGATGTTCCATATCCCTCTGGAACTTCCGGGACATTATCTAC
The DNA here is from genome assembly GCF_014280965.1 of Echinicola salinicaeni. Classification (GTDB taxonomy): domain Bacteria; phylum Bacteroidota; class Bacteroidia; order Cytophagales; family Cyclobacteriaceae; genus Echinicola; species Echinicola salinicaeni. The sequence goes on along the minus strand of NZ_JACODZ010000002.1, from coordinate 505,643 downwards.
CCCATCATACCAAGTAACAGTCAACTTTGGATGTTTACCCCGCTTAGGGAATTTAAAGGCCAAGGTAGTAGATTGAGGATAGAACAACTTATTATATCCTTCTATTTTTACCGGATCTACTTCATAAGGTAATCCCAAATCTAAGAACTGATGAAAAGCATCCATAATATGTGCTCCCCAGTCTCCTAAAGCTCCCATTCCGAAATCATACCAACATCTCCATTGCCCATTGATGAAATCCTTATTATAATCATGAGGCTGCGCAGTACCCAACCAAGTATCCCAATCCATAGTGGAAGGAATTGGCTCTGCTGGAGGAAAACTGCTCATACCGGTATCCCAACCATGCCACCTTCTTGCACTATTCATATGGCAAGTGATTTTCTTCACATCCTTTATAATTCCTGCATCCACCCATGATTTAAACTGGAAATAATTAGCCCCAGAATGTCCTTGATTTCCCATCTGAGTCACCACTCCATATTTATCAGCAGCCTTCATCAATAATTCAATTTCATTGAAAGTCCTTGCCAATGGTTTTTCTACATAAACACCTTTTCCCTCTGCCATAGCATGCATAGTTATTGGGAAATGAGAAAAATCAGGAGTTCCTACTGTCACCGCATCAAACTCTCCGCCCACTTTATCAAACATATCCCGGAAATCTTGGAACCTATGGGCTTTAGGATGCTTTTTCATTTGATCCAAAGTATGTTTTGCCCCCATATCCACATCACATAGGGCAACAATATTGGCCATTCCTGTGCTTTGTATAGCATTCATGACCTGACCTCCTCTATTGCCAATACCTATACAGGCAAGGTTTACTTTATCGCTTGGCACTACAGACGCCCTCCTGATCAATTCACCAGACTTGCTCCTTATTTCAGGTTTAGCAAAAAGAACATGACTTGGGACTATTGTAGCCGCTCCAAAAGCCAAGGCTCCCTTTTTCAAAAATTTCCTTCTGTCGTTTTTTTTACTTGAACTTTGGTCGTTAAAATTTTTCTTCATCATTTTTGGTTTAAGATCAATCCCATTCATTCATATTGAATGGAGATTTATTTAGTGGTTTATTGTTTTAAAATCCTGGTGGCCATCATAAATAGTCCTAAAATCGATAGTTTTCACAATCACTATTTTACCTTATCAAATTTTCCATAAAAAGTAAAAACACAATAATAAAACCTATTGACACTTTAGGGTAAAACATCCATTGGTGAACCCTATTTATTTTTTACCAATTCTAAAACTAATGATTCTTTAGAAATAATTACAAAAAACTTATACCAATTGATGTCAAAATGTACAAATGGTTAAAAAACAAAAAAGGAGGCAAAAGCCTCCTTTAGTAATAACTATATAATTGAAAATTAATTCCCTTTCAATTTGGATGCAGCTGCCTCATCAGCCAACCATAGCAATTCGCCCTCCAGAGGCTCGATCAATTGTGAAGGATAAAGTTGATAATTTGGCTCTCCCTCTAATACTTCATACAATGCATTTGATTTATTCTCACCAAATACAAAGAAAACAATCTTCTTGGCTTTATTGATCAATGGCGCCGTCAATGTAATTCTATGGATATCTTTCGCTTTCAGAAAATAACCTTCCACCCACTTCTCCTTTTCTTCCAATACTTCAGTGCCAGGGAATAGAGAGGCCGTGTGGCCATCATCTCCCATACCCAACAATATCAAATCAAACACGCCAGCTTCACCAAGTTCTTTTCGCAAATACCCTTCATATTCTGCTGCCCTTGCTTCTGGAGTGATACCTGCCGCCCACATTGGATAAATATTTTCTTTTGGAACGGGCACATGATTTAGCAAAGTATCATAAGCCATACCTGCATTGCTTTGTTCATCCTCCAATGGCACCCATCTTTCGTCCCCCCAGAAAACAAATACCTTATCCCAGTCCACCTGGCTTTTGTATTTTTCCTCAGCTAGCAACTTGTAAAGCTGAACTGGCGAACTCCCGCCAGTAAGAGCAACAGTAAACTTGCCTTTTTCTTCAATAGCCGCCTTGGCAGAATTAACAAATAATTTTGCAGCTACTTCTCCTAGTGCTGCTGGATCTTTATGAATATTGATCATCTTAAGCATCGTTTTTAATCTTTCTGAAGACTGGTCGCCCATACATGGCCGTCCTTTGCTATCAGTGCTTCCGCATTTTCAGGTCCCCAAGCTCCCGCTGCATAATTAGGGAAGTCAAGTGAAGGTCGCTTTTCCCATACCTCCAAAATAGAGCTGATCACATCCCATGCCTCTTCAACCTGATCAGAACGCATAAACAAAGTAGGATCACCCCTCATGGCATCCAATAACAAGGTCTCATAAGCCTCAGGAGTTTGGGTACTGCAGGCATCATAATCATAGATCATATCTGCCTGATTAAGGTTCATCTCCAAACCGTGTTGTTTGACTGTAAACCTTAACCTGATATCCATCTGGGGCTGCAAATTAATGGTAAGCCTGTTAGGCATAACGCTGTCCCCTTGCTCTTTCGAGAAAGTGGAATGCGGCACTGGTCTAAACTGTATGGTCACTGAAGAAGTCTTCACAGGCATTCTCTTACCCGTTCTTAGATAGAAAGGAACTCCCTGCCATCTCCAATTATCCAAATAAAACTTGATCGCGGCATAAGTCTCTGTTCCGGACTTTGGATCTACTCCAGTTTCTTCCTTATATCCAGGTACTTTTTTCCCTTCTACCCATCCAGGCCCATATTGACCTCTTACTGCAAATTTATGTACATCTTCAGGGTTGATCCTTCGAACAGCACGTAAGACATCAGCCTTTCTATTACGAATCTCTTCAGCTTCAAAGGAAATAGGAGCTTCCATGGCCACCATACACAAAATCTGTAATAGGTGGTTCTGAATCATATCCCTAAGGGCACCGGAGCCTTCATAGTATCCTCCACGGTCCTCTACCCCTACTTGCTCAGCCACGGTTATTTGAACAGAATCAATATAATTTCTATTCCAAAGTGGCTCAAACAAGGCATTGGCAAACCTGAAGGCAAGAATATTCTGAACGGTTTCCTTACCCAAATAATGATCTATTCTATAAATCTGCTCCTCCTTAAAAGTCCTGCGGAGCATTTCGTTCAGCTCAATGGCTGTTTCCTTATTGGTACCAAATGGTTTCTCTATAATGATCCTGTCCTTAAGATCATCAGAGGCCAAACCAGAAACACTAAGGTTAGTCGTGACACTTTCTATAAACCTAGGAGCCACAGAAAGATAAAAAAGCCTATTTGCCCTGACGCCCCATTCCTCATCGATTTGATCCATCTTCTTGGCCAAATCCTCATAGGAACTCTGGTCATTGATATTAGACTGGAAATAACTGATGGTAGGATTGAATTTCTCCCAATTTTCTTTTTCTGGCTTTCCATTTCTGGAAAACTCAGTCAAACCATCAAAAAGCCTTTGCTTATAGGCTTCATCATCCAGCTCGGTTCTTCCCAAACCGATAATGGCAAATTTGCTCGGCATCCACCCATCAAGGAACAGGTTGTAAAAGGCTGGCACCAGCTTACGCTTGGCCAGATCTCCTGTACCTCCGAAAATCACAATAATGGTAGGATCAGCCTTTTTCGTTGTTTTCATTTTTTAATTCTTTAGATAAATCCCTCAGCTCGATCTCCCTATTCCCACTGTGCGTGGAAAATCCCTTCTTTGTCTATGCGCTCAAACTGATGAGCACCAAAGAAATCTCTCTGAGCTTGGATTACATTTGTCGGTAATATCTCACTTCGGTAAGAATCAAAATATCCCAGTGAAGCCATAAATGCTGGAGCCGGAACTCCCTGGTCTACAGCTATCTTCACCAGTTCTCTTATATCTTTTTGCTTATCAACTAAATCCTGGCCGATTTTTTCATCCAACAACAAATTAGGCAAATCAGCATTCCTACTGTAAGCCTGTCTGAAGTCTTCCAAACATACAGCTCTGATGATACACCCTCCACGCCAGATCTTGGCCACTTCTTCCAAATTCAGGCCATAGTCATACTCCTTGGAAGCTATGCTCAACTGTGCCATCCCCTGTGCATAGGTTGTAATCATGGCAAAGTAAAAAGCATTTTTCAACATATCCAAAGAAGCATCCTTTTCAACTACAGGATTCCACAATAAAGTTTTGCTGGCACTCTCCCTTTCCTCCTTGAATTTGGAAATATCCCTCATCAATACAGCCACATCTATCACAGGAACAGGAGCCTGTAAATCCATTGCATTTTGGGAAGTCCATTTGCCCGTACCTTTTGAACGCGCACGGTCAGAAATCAGGCTTACCAAGTGCTTTCCTGTAGTTTCATCCACTTTCTTCAGCAATTTGGCCGTAATCTCCACCAAGAAAGATTGCAGTTCAGATTGGTTCCAAGCTTCAAAGGTTTCCTGAATTTTGACATCATCCAAGCCCAATCCCCTTTTCATGATATCATAGGTCTCAGCTATCAACTGCATAATACCATACTCAATACCATTATGCACCATCTTTACATAATTTCCAGCAGAACCACGGCCCAGATAAGTCACACATGGTTCCCCATCTACTTTTGCGGCAATGGCTTCAAACACAGGCCTTAATCTTTCATAAGCCTCAGCATCCCCGCCTGGCATCATACTAGGACCAAATCTCGCTCCTTTTTCTCCACCTGAAATCCCCATTCCAAAGAAATGAATGCCCTTATCGGCCAATTCATTGAATCTTCTATCCGTGTCAGGGAAATAAGAATTTCCTCCATCCACAATTATATCACCTTGTCCCATGAATGGCAACAATGAAGCAATGGCAGCATCCACAGGTCTTCCTGCAGGCACCAATAGCATAATGGCTTTCGGGTTCTTCAATGATTTGATAAAATCTTCAGCAGCGGTAAATCCCTTCACCTTATGTCCCTTGGCAGCTTCTTTTTCGAGCGAAAGTGCTTTTTCTTCATCCAGATCAAGTCCAGCTACAGCAAAACCATGATCTGCCATGTTGAGCAGTAAGTTTCTGCCCATCACACCTAAGCCTACTATACCAAAGTCGTATTGTCCCATTTCTTTAATCTTTACTATTATTTTTTTGGTTCTTCTTTTTTTGTCTTTTGGCTGTAAGCCTTTTCCAATTCATTCACTTTGTTGAGACGTCTTTGGAATCTTTCCTTTTCCACATACTCTGACTGAATAAACACAGCCACCAATTCCTTGATTAGTGCCGGACCGATTACCCTGCCTCCCAAACACATCAGATTCATATTATCATGCTCTACACCTTGATGAGCAGAATAAGGCTCAGTAATCAAGGCAGCCCTTACTCCCGGTACTTTATTTGCAGCCACCGATACACCTACCCCACTTCCACAAATGGCAATTCCTTTTTGCACCTCACCATTTGCAATAGCCAGCGCCAAAGGTTTCACCACATCTGGATAATCATCAGTCTCATCAAATTCATGGGCGCCAAAATCAATCACTTCAAGCCCATTATCTTTTAGAAATCGAAAGATTTGTTGTTTCTGGTCAAATCCACCATGATCGGCAGCTATTCCTAATTTCATCTCAATTGTGTTTTTGGATGCATCGCTTTATACGAATCTGACACCCGATTTTTCCTTAATTCTAAAGAAGCCCCAAAAATAGGCTTTTTTAATATAATCTTATCCTTTTTTGGTTGTAATCCTCCTTTCTATTGTGCTATCTAATACTGAATAAAAAGAGGAACATAAAAGATGATGACAAAACTAAAAAATACAGCCGTAAACTCCGAAAATTCGCAATAAATTAGCCAAACATTTATGAAATAATTAAAAAACAGCCTTAAACTGATCTAAAATAAAAAATCAAAAACATAGAATTGTGTTAAAATCAGTAAGAAAAGAGCATCCTTCGTTCCATAAAAAGATTTATATCATTCGTGGTAATTGTACAGCATGATCACTGAGCCTTGGCTACATTAATTATACCAAATGTACAGGAATCTGTTTATTCCACATTTCACTGTATACCCCGTTCTTCTTTATCAAAGATTCATGATCACCTTCTTCTACCAGCAGTCCTTTTTCCAATACCATAATTTTGTCAGCATCCATTACCGTGCTCAATCTATGGGCAATCATTATGACTGTTTTTCCCTCTTCCCTAAAAGCCTTTATCGTTTCATTAACAAAGGACTCAGATCTAGAATCCAAAGAGGAGGTAGCTTCATCAAAGACCAAAATCTCTGGATTTTTGTACAAAGCCCTTGCTATAGCTAGCCTTTGTCTTTGACCACCTGAAAGAGAAACGCCATTTTCTCCAATATCTGTATTGAACCCTTTGGGAAGGTTTTCGATAAAATCCAAAATTCCTAATCTTTTGCAAACCCTAATCACCTTTTCCATATCCGGATGAAATTCTCCTAAGGCAACATTGTCCAAAACAGAACCGGCAAAAAGGTGTATTTCCTGTGGCACCACTCCTATGAGGTCCCTTAAACAATCTTGACCGACATATTTCAAATCATACTCCCCTATCATTACCCTACCTTTGTGGATAGGATATATTTTTTGCAATAATGAAAGTAAAGTGGATTTACCAGATCCTGACTCACCCACAATAGCTGTAATTTTACCTTTGGGGATCTCCATACTAAGGCCATCAAAAACATCTTTTCTGCTCCCATACCTAAAGCCCACATCAATAAACCTAATATGTCCAAGTTGTTTCGAGGTCAATATTATGTTTTGGTCGGTATCCTCTGTTTCTACATCCATGATTTCAAACAAACGATCTGCAGCGATCAAGGCATCTTGAATCATTTTATTCATACCGATAAAACTGGACACTGGCTTTGTAAAATACCCCATAATCGCATAGAAGGAAAGTAATTCCCCAGCAGTCAACTCATTCCTTAAAACATAAGTACTACCCACCCATAAAAGTAAAATGGTGAAAAAAGAATTTCCAAATGTACTAGAATTATTAATCCATATACCATTTAGACTCGATTGATAAACGGATTTCAATAATGACACAAATTTAGACTCCGTCCTGAAATTTGTGAAATCTTCCAGACCGAACCGCTTAATGGTACTTATGGCATTAACCGATTCTACCAATTGGGCCTCAAGTTCAGCAGTATCCTCCATCAATCTTCTTTGAGTTACCCGATTGATTTGATTAGAAAAATAGTATATACCACCATAAACCGGTATTATCAACAATACAAACAAGGCTAGTTTCCAGTAAAAGGCAAACATTAAGGAAATTGAAAATACCAGCACAAAAACATTGATCACAAAACCAATAATTACATCATTGATAAATGTCCTGATCTTTACGGCATCATTTATCCTGGAAATAATCTCTCCAGTACGCATATTATCAAAAAACTGCTGAGGTAATTTCAATAAGTGTTTGTAGTAGCCTAAGATAAGCCTAGCATCTATTTTTTGACCTGTTTGAACGGTGAGCACAGATTTAGTGATGCTTACAATAATCCTAAAAATCAAAATCACCAACATACAAATCCCCATCAGGTTAAGTAAATTTTGATTGCCTTCTGGGATTACATTATCAATGATTTTTTGAAGATAAAAGGAGGAGGCTAATCCCAAAAGAGTAGCTACTACGGACCCCATTAATACTTGAACCAATATCCTTTTGTGAGGTTTCAATAAAAACCAAAACCTAGAAAGCACACTAGCCTTATGGTTTCCTGCCTCAAAAGTCTCCCCAGGCTGAATCAACAACATCACTCCAGTCCATAGCGACTCAAATTCCTTTCGAGGAATCCTCTTCAACTTTCCCTCTGCAGGATCCATGAGCAAAATATCCTCCTCTTTGACCTCAAAAACCACCACATAATGATGTAGCATTTTCTTTACCACGATATGTGCGATCACAGGTGTTGGAACTTTATTCAATTGATTTAAGTCTACTTTGACTCCTTTTGCATCAAATCCCAACTTCTGAGCAGCTTCAATCAATCCTAAAACATTAGTACCTTTTTTATCTGTTGAAGCCATTTGACGAATTTTGGCAATCGGCATATTCAAATCATAATAGGCAGCAATCGAAGCCATGCATGCTGCACCGCAGTCTGTATAATCATGTTGCTTTATCTCGGATCTTCCGTACCTTCTCTTAACGCCAAAAAACTTGCTAAAATCCATTATTTCTATGGTTCAGGAGTTATTAAATAATCTAAAAAGAATTGTTTATTGATTAGGATTCACCCAATCGTCCGCTTTATCAAACAATAATTGAATTAAGGTCCTTTCAGTCAAAACAAACCTAGCTTGCAAAGTCATTCCCTTCTTTAAATATCCCTTATAACCATTTTTCAAGGACAAATAATTTTTATCCAAACGACAACGCACTTTAAAATAAGGCATGCTTCCTTTATCCATAAAGGCATCATTGGAAATAGATATCACTTCTCCTTCCAATAGCCCCCATTCATTATAATTATAAGAATCAACCTGAAAAGAAACAGCTCCACCTTTTTTTAAAAGCCCTATATCTTGGGATGACACCATTATTTCTGCAATCATCCCTCCCTCAGGTGAAATTTCTGCCAATCGGTCACTCGGGCTGATGGACACCCCAGGGGCTATTCCTTTTATATTTTGGATATAACCAGTAACAGGCGCCTTAACCATATAAAAGTCTTTTTTATCTGCCAACTGTGAATGCTCAGATTCTAAACTTCTAATCTCCTTATTGACACGATTTAAAGCAGCTTGCCATGTAGCTGCTTGCTGATCTGTACTGATAAAAATATTCGCTCTGGCTTTGTCATGACTTAATTCCGCATTATCCATTTCCATTTCTGCAATGGCCCCTACTTCAAACAATGTTTGGGTTCTTTCAAAATCTTTCTTGATGATGGAATATTGGGATTTTATCTCCGTCAGTTTTTGATAAAACAAATTGGCTTCTTCCTGATACTCGGCAGAACTGAGCATAGGCACTTTCCCCCATCTATTTTGTTTACAAAGCCGAATAAGATACTGAAGGTCTCTTTGCTTATTCTCAAGAGTCTCCAATTGGATTTTGGATAGCTTGTATTGTTCATTAATGATACTTGAATGTATAGTCCAGAGGGTTTCTCCTTTTTCCACCCTATCATTTTCCTCTACAAAAACCTCGTCCACCCTACCACTTACCAAAGCTCGTACATCTGTTCTCGCTTTTTTTGACCTTAATATGCCTGTACCTTTTACAGAGACATCTATTTTAATGATAAAAAGTGCAAATACGCTCAATAAGACAATGCCAATAATAATTTTATAGATGATCAAAGTATTATTTTGATAATGCCTAAAATGATAATCAGCGGTATATTCAATAATCTCTGAAGGGAATATTTTATCTTTCATAAGCATGCATTAATCATAAAAAAGACAGCAATAAATTGCTGCCTTCTTTATGACAATTCCAATGATTAATTAGTCATTGAAAAGATTTTGGAAAGAACCAATATCTGAAAGTTCAATTCCAAAACTAGATTGAGACATTTCACCGTCTTCATCCATAGAAGCATTTGAGAAATGTAAACTTAGTCCACCGATTAAAGAACCTTGAGATCCGCCTTCTTCGCTAAAAAGTCCACCTAAAAATCCACCGTTGATGTTTTTTAATTCATTCTGATTCAATTCTTTGAATTCCATGTCAAAATTATTTTGGTTAAAATTTCCTACTCTGTTAATATTAGGTTTTTCGGATTCCACCTGCTGAATCGATTCGGGGGTATATACGAAGTGGTCATTAATTTGGGATTTAGCAAAACTAAAAAAATTCAATTCCAACCAACTCTTTAGCAAATACTTAACTCAACAAAACAAATTAAATCACCGATATCGAAGCGTTAGAAAAAGTAAGTTTTATCAGAACATGTTAACTAAAAATATTTCAAAATATTCTATGGAGTAAAAAAATCTTCCTAACTAATTTTAAAACGCTAATCGAATAAATAAAAATCTGAATATCAGCTATGATGCCAGTAATCAGAAACCTCTGGTGAAGTGTTCGGAATCCTGTCTAACTGCCAAATAAAACAGAAGTTGAAGGCCGAAGGGGGTATTATTTTAGATTAAACAATCCTTTAGATCCTCTTATAATCTCAATTAGCACAATAGCAGATATGTATAAAAAAATCAGTTTATTAAAACTCCTGATTCAATATGGGCACCTAAACAACAACTTCATCCTTCCTTTTCTGAAGATACTAGAATACATTGATATAATTAGTTAAAAAAGTAAAAGCCCCGCACACGCGAGGCTTTTGCCAACCCACAAAATAACAACATTCAACTATATAACTAATTCTGAAATAAGCACAAATTTATTCGCTTTCTTCTTCGGAGAGTTCATAACTGACATGGGTCTTTTTGACCAGCTGCACCACAACAGGGATAGCCGCCAAAACCATTAATGTTGCTCCTCCTAATAATATATGATAGGGATTTGCAAAATAACTACCGGAAGAAAACACCCCTAATATCACCAAAGTACTGAAAGGTAAGGATACCGCTAGTATATTAAGACCTAGTCCCATATCAAATGTCTCCTCATGAGCTGCCTTTTTGTCCAGTTTTTCCATACCTGAAACAGCTGACATATGTGCATATGGCCAAAAGCTGCAGGCACTCTGCGGAAACACTACAGCTAATAAAACGGCTGCTTCATTGGGCATGGGCACAAGCATTACGAGTAAACCACTGATGATAAAGGTGATCCCAGACCTAAATGAAAGTAATGCCACAATCATCTTCAATTGATCCCACTTGAGGACTGCCGCAACGCCAATGAAAATTAAGATAAGCGGAGTCATCAGGTTTTTCATTTGGATGATGGCCTCACTTAGGAACAAAGGCAAGCTTTCCAGGGTAAAACCAAAACTCAATAATATTATCGCCACAATCATTACCATATTAATGGGCTCATTTAGCATGGAAAGCAAGAGTCCTTTGATCTTTTGATTTCCACTGTGATTAACGGATTTATTAGCTTTATAATACCAACTCATCGCCAACAAATAGGTCAAAATCAATACAAAGACCTTGTTTCCAATATCTGCTAAAGCTCCCATCGCCAAAGCCTCATCTCCCAAGTATTCCACTAAAAATGGAAAACAGGAAAGTCCTGGAGCCAGGGAAGGCAATAACATCATCAAGGTCCTCATCGTCGGGCTATCATTATCTATACCGTATAATGGAAGGACATATTTACTTACACCCAACATTACCAGATTAAACACCAATGCCAGCACCGGCAAGAACAAAAGATCTGGCTGAATATCAATCTTTAGCAAGGCCACAAATATTATTGCAGGCAATGCAATATTGAGGATGATGATCTTCAGTCCTTTTTTATGCTCTTCTTTACTTAGTTTACTCTTTAGAAAAAAACCTATACCTATGAGTAATAATAGAGAAAGGGTTTTTTGTATAGCTATGCTCATGATAGACTAATTTTTATTAGGCGGTAACTTTCTTAAATGCTTCTAGGAAAATTTTCATCTCAGGCATGGTACCCATGCTTACTCTACACCAAGGCTTATCCAAGAAATTATAAGCTCGAACGCCTACCCCTTCAGCAAACATGGCTTTAAGGAATTCCTTACCATCCATTTCAATTGGAAATATCATAAAACTGGTATTTGAAGGAATCACATCATAGCCCATCCCTGTAAGTGCGCTGTAGGTAAAGTCCCTACATTCTTTGTTCATACTCTTACAATCAGCAATGAACTGCTCTTCTTTCATACTGGTAATAGCTCCTCTAAGTGAAGTTACAGACAAGCCCATTGTACTTCTCACCTTACTGGTAATACTTTCAATCCTTTCTGGTTGTGCTATGATATAACCGATTCTCAAACCAGCCATTCCGTGGATTTTACTAAAAGTCCTGGCAATGATAACATCATATCCTTCAGCTACTAATCCTGCCATTGTATTATTCTCTGCATCATCCATAAACTCCAAATAGGCCTCATCCACAAAAATTGGCGTCTTCTTGGAAACAGTTTTACAGAAACTCTTTAGTTTGGCACCATTGGTAATCGACCCCGTAGGATTATTAGGATTACAAACATAAACCATCTTGGTTTCGCTATCTATGGCACTGGCCATAGCATCAAGGTCATGTGAGAAATCCGCTTTTAGCGGAATAGGTTTCCATTCGGCCCCTATGCCCCTTGACGTATTGATCAATGACATATAGGAAGGGTCAGCCGACACAATATTCCCTCCGTCAAGGAAGCTTACAATAGCTGTTTTCTCCAATAAATCTGTAGAACCTGGTCCTAACATTACATTTTCTTTGGATACGCCTTCTTTTTCAGCTATCATATCAATCAAGGTAGCAGCATCGCTATGTGCGTACCTATTGCCTAAGGAAACGGCCTCTGAGATAGAGGAAATCACCTTTTTAGCAGGGCCATATGGATTTTCATTGGCCAAAAGTCTGGCCTTTAGCGCTGGAGCTTTCTCCTTATACATTGGATCATGCTCCCAAAGCAGGCTTTGAGGATTGATCGGTGCAACATGTGGTGAAACCCTGGTAACTGCTGCACCTGCTAAAGATGGAGCCAATCCTATACCTCCAGCTGCTAATAAACTGGACTTGAGCCAAGCTCTTCTGTTGATCTTTGTTGTCATGGTTGAAATGGTTAAAACTTGAAAATTGATATATAAATGATCTAAATGCTTACTAATAATGGGCTTATCGTATTGCTCTTCCGGGCGGAATATTCCGGATCTAAATAATCATCATTTATTTTGGGCTTCTATATATAAGTCAACCAAGGCGCAGTCAACCTCCATTAAAAAAGCATCATTTCACCCTGTTTTTATTAAAAAAACATAAAACCTACAAATACACATTATTTTATTAACCAAAAAACACACTTTTTACAAATTAAAAACATATCTCAAACACAAATAGACCCAAAAAATTGAAAAATAGTTTCTTCTAGATATCAATAGTAAGAACAATATCCTGAGAAATAAAAAAACCTGAACAGCTGTACCGTCCAGGTTTTTGACCTATAGAATTACCCATTATAAATTCCTATGGCGGATAAAATCATTAATCCACTCTCACAGTATGATATTTTCTAAATGCCACATTTTTATAAGACCCTGTAAATTCCAACTTAACCTGATCACCTGCACTGGCATCTGTCAGACCAAGATCATCCCAACTCAATTCCAGCATGACCATACCATCCTGATCAGTCACCAATGAGGATACTTCCTCCGTTTGATTGACATAAACAGTGATGGGTAAATCCATCACAGGAATAGAGTCAATTCCTACCGTATGATCCAAAATCCCAGATTTATCCAATTCCATAAACTTGGCAGTCACACCAATTTCAGCATCTGCAGGAAAGGAGCCACCTTCTACCATAACCAAAACTGGTGAAGCAACATTTGGAGTAGCCAGATCCTCAGCATCGGTACAGGAGAAATTCAAGAAGCTCACAACTATCAATAAGGCTCCGAATATTTTATATGATATATTTTTCATGATTTTTACTTTAGTTGAATACTGCAAACAATGAATAAACTGACTTAATCTTCCACCCACCAAAGCGGTACGCGCATATTATCCTCTCCTCCAAGCATCCTGACACCTTCATCCAAAGCGGACTTATTAAGCGAATATTCCGAAGTAGGATACTCAATTCTTGTTGGCAAGACTCCCTCATTATAGAAAACTGCACTTGGATGCGCTGGAGGCAAAACCGGGTAACCAGTTCTTCTATACTCTGTCCAAGCCTCTATGCCTTGACCAAAAAGCGCCAACCATTTCTGAGTCATGATGGTCTCTTTATCTACTGAACCTATTCTTGTCATATAATCATCAGGCATTTCCAAACCATGCTGATCAAAAGAAGCCGCTATTGCCTCTTCTAATAATGCTTCTGGATCACCTGAAATATCACCGTCAAATGCTGCCTCAGCCTTGATAAATAATAATTCAGCATAACTCATTAGGATACTAGGTGCTGTTGGGTCCAAAAACTTGGTACCGATCGTTGAAGCAGAGAAAGTACCTGCCGCTGCATCTGTCAAACCATTAGGAAGCCCCGCATAGGATCCATCTGCAAGAGGCTGTGCATAAACAGTGATTCGCTCATCATCCAACTCCAATAATTTATCGATCAAAGTGCTACTGATATTCCAGTCAGAACGGGTCGAGAAAACATCGAACATTTTATTCCTACTTCCAATGACATTGACATGATGCAATTGGGCAAAATCATCATTACTGGAAAAAACTGGATAAGTAGATGGATCACCCAAAATCTCAGACATTACAGCTTTGGACTCAGCAGGCTTTTTTGCTGCCTGGTGGTTGGCTAATTTTAGTCTAAGTGAATTGGCAAACATTTTCCACTTCATGATATCTCCATCAAAAAGGATATCGCCACTTATTGAAGGCCCATTCACCTCTAAATTCTCATTTGCAGTATTTAGATCAGCCATCAAGCCTGCATATATTTCCTCCATGGAATCATACTTTGGGCTATTGATAGACTCCTCTGCTGTCCCCTTCAATGCCTCTGAATAGGGAATCGGTCCAAACACATCCGTCATATAGGAAAAAGTGAAAGATTTCATCACCAAGGCCACACCATAATAATTGCTATTGGTAAAATCACCCTCAGGGCCTGAAAGCCTTAACACACTTTCAAAGTTTACCAGAGCATCATTATAAAGGGCATTCCAAGTTCCAGAGGAAACTGTTAATGGAATTTCATAACTATCTCCTTCCACGTTGATATATATATTTCTGGACAAATGCTGCATCCAGCACATCGCGGCATCAATATTCAACCTTTCAAACCTGGAACTGTGGCCCCAGTATCTATCTACTGAAACTTGGATGGCATTGGGCAGCAACAAAGCCGGTGAAATAGTCACTGGATTGTTGGGATCTGTGTTCATTTCTTCAAAATCTCCAGTACAAGCACCCATGGAGAGGCCTGCAGCTGAAATCATAAGAACGCTATATAGTTTTTTAATACTTTTCATAAATCGTTGTTTTTAGGCTCCTCAATTAAGATCAAAATGTAACGCTTAGGTTAAAACCTATGCTTCTCGTGGCAGGCTGTTGTCCGTAAGAAAAACCTTGACCATTTCCACCTTTCATATCAACTTGAGGATCCATGTGTGGATGATTTTTGTAAAGTAATGCCAAGTTTCTACCAACTGCAGACAATTTCATGGATTGTATAAAATTGTTTCCAAGAAAGTTTTTAGGGAAACTATAGCCTAGGCTCAATTGACGAAGCTTCACATAGCTTCCATCAAAAATACCAGCTTCATGATAGTTTCTAGGGTTCTGGGCATTCCAGAAAGTGGAAGCATTCACAATCACATCATTCTGTACATAGACAGGAGATT
Organism: Echinicola salinicaeni; assembly: GCF_014280965.1. GTDB lineage: Bacteria > Bacteroidota > Bacteroidia > Cytophagales > Cyclobacteriaceae > Echinicola > Echinicola salinicaeni. The sequence goes on along the minus strand of NZ_JACODZ010000002.1, from coordinate 490,245 downwards.
CTTCAGTACCCACATTCATCACACCGGCACCGATTACCCCTTCTTCACGTCCAATAGCAGTCTCGGCATATTGGCCAGTTTTACGTGCAAGGCCAGTGCCCACATCAAATAAGTCTCCTCCCATTCTGATATCTATCAAAGAACTTAAAGACCAGTTTTTATAGGTGAAATTATTGGAGAATCCTCCCATCCAATCGGGCTGGATATTCCCTAAAGCGTAGGTACCTTCCTCCAATTGAGGCAAACCGTCCCTATATACAATTTCTCCTTCTGGAGAACGTAAGTACCTTCTACCATATAGGGTTCCGTATGGTTCTCCTACCCTTGCTTCTGAAGTCAAACTGTTTTGGCTTGCCAACGTATAGTTCTCCAAACCTTCCGCCAATTCAACTACCAGGTTTCTGTTTCTTGAGAAATTAAAGGACATATCCCAAACAAACCCTAAGTCGGATTTAATCGGAGTACCATAGACCATTAATTCTACTCCTTTGTTAGTTATTTCACCGGCATTAAGGATTTGGCTAGCATAACCTGAAGATCTGGAAATGGATACAGCGAGAATTTGGTTAGTAGTCGACTGGGCATAATAGGTAAAATCCAGACCAATTCTTCCTTCTAGGAATCTCAAGTCCAAACCTATTTCTTGACCTGTTGTGATCTCAGGCTTTAAATTGATATTAGCAATCTCATCTGACTCTGCATATGTAGGTGTAGTACCAGCCCAAAGTCCTTGAGAATTATAAACCTGGTTAAGCATATAAGGATTGGCATCACTACCTACTTGCGCCCAACTCGCCCTAAGTTTTGCAAAAGACAAAACATTACTTTGGAAATTGAACATATCGGTCAATACTGCACTCAAGGCCAATGATGGATAGAAAAACGAATTGTTTTTAATTGGCAAAGTACTGGACCAATCATTACGACCCGTCACATCCAAGAACAAGTAGTTGTTCAACCCAAATTGAGCAGAAGCAAACAAGCTATTCACCTCTTGCTTTCTGATAGTACTTTCTGGAGTAACAGGGCTAGCATAGTTACCCAAATTATATAGGCCATCAATCGTCAACTCATTAACATCTACATTATTTCTTTTGTAGTAATTGGTTCTGTTGATTCCTCCGGCCTGGGCCTTTAAGGAGAAAGTATTTGAAAAATCTTTATCGAAAGTAAAGATAAAGTCGCTGTTGGTCTCTTGGCTTCTCAAGACTGTCTCCTCATAAGATCCTTTTGTAGTTACAAAGTTCTTGGTTCGTTCCACTCCAGTTACATTAATTCTGGTATCTGTCCAGAAATCAGTTCCTGTTCTTACCATTAAACTCAACTCATCAGTAAAGTCATAGTTGACAGCTATATTCCCCAACAATCTATCCTTGGTATTGGCATTGGTATAGAATTCCTGTAGGAAATAAGGGTTGGAAAAATACTCATGCTGCCAGTTAGCATAGGGATAATCATCTCCCTCTCGGAAGGTCTCTTTCTGGATATCATAATAATCTCTCCAGTTTTTTAATTTTGTAAAATCAGTATGTCGGTGTGACCAAATAAAATCCGAACTACCAGAATATCTTCTGTTATCAGATCCTGACTTTACATACTCGGCACTGATCGTAACTTTGAGCTTATCAGTAAAATTATATCCAGTATTTAGCTTAAAATTATTCCTGTAGTAATCATTGTTATACATGATACTTTTTTGATCCAGTCGGCCAATGGAAAGCCTGAAATTACCTTTTTCATTTCCTCCTGATACAGCAACATTATTACTAAAGGTTTTACCGGTTTCCCAGAAATCCTCCCAGTTATTTGGCTGAGGAGTCAAAGCTGCTGTTTCTGGAGCTGAAAACCAAAGAGGAACCATTCTACCATCCATAGGAGCTCCCCAGCTTTCATCCACACCCGCTGTCCCCCGGACACCATCTGCATCAAAGCCATTTCTACCATCCACATACCATGTTCTATAACCAGCACCACCACCATAAGTATTCTGGAAATTTGGTTTAACTAATGGATTATCGAAAGTCATATTTGAATTGATGGCAACACCAATTCCTTTTGTACCGGAGCCATCTTTGGTAGTTACCATAATAACACCATTGGCAGCCCTAGAACCATATAAAGCAGCTGCTGTAGCCCCTTTTAAAACATTTATCTCTTTAATATTATCTGGGTTAATTTCTGAAAGGCCATTACCATATCTTCTGGATGATGTTTGCTCCAAGGGAACGCCATCTACAACCACCAGAGGTTGATTACCACCTGCTACTGAGGAAGAACCACGAATAACGACGTGTGCTCCACTTCCGGGCATTGAATTACCGTTGATCTGCACCCCAGCTACCCTGCCTGAAAGACTGTTTACAACATTGGGAGTTTGGGCCTCTGTCAAATCATCGCCTTTGACACTTTGCACAGTATAACCGAGTGCCTTCTTATCTCTTTCAAGACCAAAAGCAGTCACTACTACCTCGTTCAAAGCCATCGTGCTTGAAGTAAGTACTATAGTAAACTCAGACTTTGACCCTACAGGTACTTCTTTGGTCTCGAAACCAATAAATGAAACCACCAAAAATTGTTCCTCCGCCCCATCTTCAATATCTAAGGTGAAATTCCCATCAAAATCCGTCACACTCCCCTTCATGGTACCTTTTACCAAAACACTGGCTCCAGGAATGGGCATTCCTTCCTCATCTAAAACAACTCCTTTGATTTCATCAAAAGCCACTTTCTTTGGCTTAACAACGGTGGCTGAAAGTGATTCTTTAACAGTCTCTCCCGCATCTTTTTTCATGACAACGTAAAATTCGCCCACTCCCTGACGATATATCAACTGGGAATCCTTTAGCAAATTATTCAAGTTTTCCTCAATACTAAGATTACGGTTCGGGGTAAAATCCTTGGACCATTTTTGATCGGCGAGGTCTGAAGGATAAGCAATAGACACATTATAAATGGTCTCAAGCTTGCGAAAAACATCTGGCAGAGATGGTTCCCGGGAGATCGTAAATCGATCAGGAACCTGGGCAAACTCTGCGAGTAGCTGGGACTTTGCTTCTTCTGAGAGAACAAATGCCGCCAATAACACTAACACGCGTTTAGTAAATTTGTTTAGCATAGGTATTTGGTTAAGTGGTTAAAATACTCTCGTATTTTGGGCTTAGGTATCAATTGACCATTGCGCTAAACAAGCCTTCCTATCCCCTCATATGGTTATCAGTTTTTTTTGACAATATCATTCCAGGGAAAATCAAAACACAATTTTCCGGAAAGTACCAATATCAAATCAGTACTGATTGTAAGAATTAATAATTAAGAATGAAGGGCGAACTCCCTTCTACAGATCTTTTCGTTTGACCTGATTAAGAATTATTTTATTTCTGTTCGGTTATTTCAATATCGACATCAAACAGCTGCTCCAGATTCTGTATCAAAGACTCAGGATCCCTAGTTAATGGTAGTGTCCCTGAAACTTTCCTTTCTCTCCAACTAGTAGTGTCCAAACTTATTGTAATCCCATAAGTTCCTTTCAGCCTATCAATGATTTCTGGCAAAGTGGAATAATCCATAATTAGTTTTCCATCCTTCCAGGCATAATAACTCTCCAAATTTCCGGGAGATCCAATTTTCACAGTTCTCGCTTGGGAATTAAACTTTGCCATTTCTCCAGGCTTAAGAAAATGCTCCTTCTTGATCTCCTTACTATCTTCAGGCAACATTACTTTTACGCTTCCAGATTTCAATGCTACAGCATTCACGCCCTCTCTGACATTATAATTGAATTCTGTTCCATAAACTTCAATCCCCATACCCGAATCTTCATTTATAGTAAATCTATCGTTGTCAACGGTATGAAACACTTCAAAAAAGGCCTCACCTTTTAAATCCACTTTCCTATCAAACTTACCCAACCAATTTGGCTTATAGCTCAACTGTGAATTTCCATTAAGAGTTACCTGTGTACTATCCGGCAGCTTCAAAATCAACACCTCCCCAAGATCAGTTTGATATACCACAGTCTCCTGACTTGGATAATACACTGAATAAGCAAATACCACAACAAGTACCAAAGAAGCCGCGAAAGCCATGATTTTAATAAATGATTGCCCTTTTGAGTTACGAGAACCATTTTCAGCAAGCTCACTTTCAAAGGTTTGCTCTTTTATGGCCTTTAACATCTTATTGCGCATCTCAAACTGCTCCTCATGCCTCATCCCATCAGTAACATCATCTCGAGAATCGAAATCTTGATACCATCTATCGAGCACCTCTTTCTCTTCTTTACTGATATTACCAGACAAAAACTTATCTAACAAACTATTAATCTCCTCTAGGTTCATTTTAACTGCTTTCTATACTTATGTCAACTTAATAGCCCACCACCTCCATTCCTATTCAAAAAAAATCAATAAAACTTAAGCATCTATTATAAATAAATAAAAAAATGTACTGTACTCAAATAATTTAGCAAACTTTAAGTTGGCAAAGTATATAACTACTTAGAAATTTAATTGTCCCAATATCCCTACGATAAATGCAGAAAATGAGTAATTCTTTAAATTAGCCCTAAGAATTTTAAGGGCTTTTATCATATGTTTTTCTACTGTACTGATAGAAATCTCCATTTCTCGGGCTATTTCGGCATAGCTTTTTCCTTCATTGTTCTTCAGTGTGTAAACTGTTTTTGCTTTTTCGGGAAGTTCAGAAACCTCCTTTCTGTAAGCTTCATCCAGTTCCTTATAAAATAGCTGTTCCTCTATTTCACTTCCAAAAGAAGGTCGCCTTGAATTAACAAATGCCACATATTTTTCCTTTACCATCTGTGACTTCATTTGATTGATCACCTTATACTTCATGGCAGTATAAAGATATGAATTGAAAGAGGTATGAATTTCCAAGCTCTCTCTCTTCATCCACATTTCTACAAAGACTTCTTGAACCAATCCTTCAACTATTTCTTTTTTTTGAAGTCGTTTGTATCCACTATTGAAAAGTAATTTCCAATATTTATCATACACTTCAACAAAAGCCAATTCATTTCCTTTTCTGATTTGTTTAAGCAATCTTAGTTCGATTTCTTTCATGGGTTAGTGGTACGGTTTTCGGTACAAACGAATAGAAGCTGGAACAAAATATTATTAATTATCTATAAGGGTTTAAAATAAACCCTAATTAAGCCAACTTTATGTCAAATTATAAATTTTAGGTTTAATTAAAAACTTGTTTTGATATTTTTTCAACATTTTTAAACTACATAGGTTTAAAAAATAACTACTATATAATATTTTTGCATTTTAAACATAAAAAATGGTTTAAAATTAAAAATCAATAATTTATCAATTCAAAAATAAAATTTTGAGGACTATGTAATTATTCTGGTAAAACTTGGGGCAAAAAAGTGTAATTTCAAAGGTCGAAGACCACCATTCCTTCTAAAAAATCAGGCTCTTCATCAAAAACTTGCACATTCACTTTTCTTTTGATTTTTTCTTCAGCCTTCTCAATTAAAAAATTTAGATATTCTTGATTAATATCCTTAGCCACCAAAACCAAATCGATTTGGCCTGAATCAATTCCCTGTGCATAATCTCCTACGACCACTGCCTTGGTAACATTGCCCAAATTTCGAATAACAACCTCCACCAAACGGTCAAAGCCCAAATATTTGGCCACCATATTCTTCATTTCCTTAAAAAGTGGGTGTTTTTTGTTAGCTGAATAGGACTTGGTATTACCTTCCTTTTCCGAAACAAGAATACCTGCATCAGACAACCTGTTCAACTCAACCCTAACAGAATTGGTAGATTCATGGAATTCTTCGGCCAAACCACGGAGATACCCCTTATTGGAATCCTGAGTAAAAAACTTAATCAAAAGCTTAACCCTGGTTTTAGAAGTAATTAATATATCTAACATGCTATCAAGATCTGGCTAAGGAATATGAGTAAAAATATTACTCACGTAAACAAAATTAAGTTTTTTACCCTAAAAAGCAATTTATAGGAAAGAAAAGACAAAGCGCTAAGTCAAGCATAAAAAATTGGCTAACCGTTAAGTAACGACATCAACACTATTACCTATATTAAACCATATAAATCAAAAAAAAACAAAGCCGTCTAAGCAGCCTCATAACTATGTTGGTCAACCTACTATAAATAAACTTCAACTAATTGAAATTTCAGTATTAACCAGATCATAATAGACTACTAAGACGGCTCCTATTCCGGACAATAGAAAAACTAGTTTCTATTCACTGCATTAAGCATGTCAAAGGCAACTTCAAGACGTTTTACGAAATTCTCTTCACCTTTTCTCAACCATACTCTAGGGTCATATTTTTTCTTATTAGGCACGTCTGCACCTTCAGGGTTACCTAACTGGGTTTGAAGATAACCTTCATTATCTTTATAATAATTAAGAACACCTTCCCAGAATGCCCACTGCATATCTGTATCGATATTCATTTTGATAGAACCATAGCTATTGGCTTCTCTGATTTCTTCAACTGAAGACCCAGAACCACCGTGGAACACGAAGCTTACTGGCTTACCGCTCAATCCGAATTTCTCACAGATAAAATCCTGAGAGTTTTTCAAAATCTTAGGCTGCAAGCTCACATTACCTGGCTTGTAAACACCATGAACATTACCAAAGGCAGCAGCAATAGTAAACAATTCACTTTGCTCTTTTAGTTTTTCGTAAGCATAGGCCACTTCTTCAGGCTGAGTATAAAGCTTAGAGCTGTCAATATCAGTGTTATCAACACCATCTTCCTCACCACCTGTAACACCTAATTCGATTTCAAGAGCCATTTCATATTTCTTGAATTCCGCAAGGTACTTTACAGAAGTCTCGATATTTTCCTCAATACTTTCTTCTGAAAGATCTAACATATGAGAACTGAACAACGGCTTTTTGAAAGCCTCATAGTGCTCTTTACCCGCTGCTAGCATACCGTCTACCCATGGGATCAACTTCTTGGCAGCGTGGTCAGTATGTAATATTACCGGTACTCCGTATGCTTCAGCCATTTTATGTACGTGCATAGCACCTGAAACAGCACCTGCGATAGAAGCTTGTTGCTTATCATTAGCCAGACCTTTTCCGGCAAAGAATTGTGCTCCACCGTTTGAGAACTGAACGATAACTGGTGAGTTAACCTTCTTAGCTGTTTCCAAAACCGCATTGGCAGTACTGGTGTTGATCACATTTACAGCTGGTAAAGCAAATTCGCTCTCCTTGGCATAGTCCAACAAATCTTTCAATTCTTCACCGAACTTAATCCCTGGTTTGAACTTCATAATTGAATGGTTTAATGGTTTGATTACTTTTTGATAAATTGCTTAATTAGCATCTGACAATTGTCTTAAAGTTCAAAGATATAAAGACCTGCTCTAATATCCTTTAATTGAAAGGCTAAAATCTTATCATTTTGGCAATTTACCCCCTCAAACCGCTATTTCCTCCCTATATCTGCAATTCATCAGCTAATTTATTCTGATTTCTCAGTTAATTTTATTTTCCAACCTTATTTTAGGAGACCTTTTTCTCTCTTCTCTTCCTTTCTAGGCAAAGTAAAAAAGAATCTTGTACCTTTTCCCAACTCACTTTCCACACCTATTTCACCCTCATTTTTTTCCACAAAATCCTTGCTCAACATTAAGCCTAATCCTGTACCTTGTTCTTTCTGGGTTCCAAAAGTAGTAAATGCTTCTGCTGAAAAAATCCTATCCAAATTTTTCTCAGGAATACCTACTCCTGTATCTTCCACTAAAACTTTTGTTTGATTTCCAACAAACTCTAGGTAGACACTGATCTTATCTCCTTTATCAGAAAATTTAAGGGCATTGCTTAGTAAGTTTCTCAGCACAAGACGAGTCATGTTTGGATCAGCAAACACCAGTGCCTCTCCCTTACTTAAATGATCAACTTGTATTCCCTTATTTTCTATAGAAGCCTTAAACAGATTTACTACTGAGCTTAACTCTTTATCTATATCAAACACCTCTTTCTCTATATTCTCTCCCATTAATTGGCTTTTTGCCCAAACAAGTAAGTTTTCCATAAAGCCAGAAACCTGTCTTAGGTTCTCTGAAATTCTTGGAAGCAAGGACTTAAATTCCTCATCACTAATAAAATCCGATTCACTCATCTCCAAAAACTGAGTAAGGGAATTTAGTGGGCTTCTCATATCATGGGAAATGATAGACAGCAACCTGTCCTTTGTCATATTCAACTCACTCAACTCCCTAGCTTGTTCCTCTAATCGTCTTTGATCAAGTCTGAACTGAGTTATATCTCTAAACATCAACAACCTGCCCCGAAAATCTCTTTTGCCCCCGCTGATAATTTTACAATTTATTTCATAATATCGCTTTTCCCCTTGGTGCGGAAAATCCAAATAAACAACCTGTTCAGTATCTTGCTCCAACAGATCCATCCAACGCTTATCTTGAAATCCTAGATTAGCAAAACTTACTCCCGTAAGTTCTCCTTTTCCCTTTTCTATGATCCTTAACATTTGATCATTGAAGTCCACGATTCTATTCTCTACATCCAGCACTAACATTCCCTCTCTCATAGAATCCACCACTTTGTTACGGGCTATTGGCCTTAGATCAAACAAGCTCAATTCCCAAAAACCAAAGACAACTATAAAACTCGTAATCACAAAACCATAAGGTGTAGGGTCAAAACCATTAAATGGCCCCACTTGGAAAACAACCAAAATATTCGCAACCCATGGCACTAGGCTGCCCAAAATGATTATCAGTGTTTGCTTGCGATAAATTCCTTCAGACCTTTTGTATTGAAGCAATAATAGGAACAATCCAAAAATCATCCAGCAATAGAAATAGGTAGTATGGATTATATACCAAGGCCCTTTAGAAGTTACCAGTCCATATAAGCCATTCACTTCCTTAATCTCTGCAGACTGATAATGAAGATGATGATAATTATTGGTCCAAACCATAAACAATGTCAAAAAAGGAAAAATGAATTGTGCAGCTACCATTTGAGGCTTTAGCCATTGTTCTTTTCCCGCAAATCGAAACACAAAAAGCAACCAAAAAACTGGCACCAGAGCAATCCCTATATACTCAAAATTAACTATATACAACATAAGGTCGAGATCATTTGTTACTACCATAATCCCATCCGATGCCGCCCAAACACTCACAGCAACCATCATTGCCCCAAACCATCTTACATTTTTATTGAGTCCAATAAACACCACAACAGACAAAAACAGTGTTAAAACGGAAAAAATCAATAAAGTAAGTGAGTATGTACTAAGTGTGAATTCCATTATAAAATTACTTGGTGTTTAAAAACAATTCTAAAATAAAATAAATCCCCTATAATTCGTATGTATTTCACAATTCATTTCTTAACATAATCTCAAAGGATTTCAACCTAAAAAAGTGATCATCAACACCAAAATTATTTCTCATTTCATCTAATACTTAATAATTCGAGACAAACAAAAACATATTACATTATATAATATTTAAAATGCAAATATAGCGACATATTGTTTTTATCAACAACTATGCAACATAACTTTATTTACTTTTCATTGTTTAAATTGTAATAACATTCTAAAAAAACCAACCATAAAAAGTACCCAATATTTTATATTGATCCCAATTTTTAGGGATGATAAAATTTAAAAACATAAAAAATCACTAATCACTTCATCACAAGTCTATTGTATCAAGTAAATGAATAATCAGTTCTTGCTTTATCTTTACCATAAGGATTTTTTTTTAAAATTAAATATTCATAGTACATCCATTACGTATTCTTTTACAGATACATTGGTAGTTTACAGCATACAATTATTAAAAATTAATTATGGATAATTTTCTTGAGGCAGCAATCGAAGAAGCAAAAAAGGGACTAAATGAAGGGGGAATCCCCATTGGCGCCGTCTTAGTACATAATGGTAAAATCATTGGTAGAGGGCATAACCGACGAGTCCAAAAGGGCAGCTCCATTCTCCATGGAGAAATGGATGCCATTGAGAATGCAGGCAGACAGGCGGCAAAAGTATATCAAAACAGTGTGCTATATACCACCCTATCTCCTTGCCCAATGTGTTCAGGAACCATTCTCCTCTATGGTATTCCCAAAGTGGTAATCGGAGAAAATGAGACCTTTATGGGGGAAGAAGAATTATTAAAATCAAGGGGAGTGGAAGTGATTGTAAGCAATAATGAAACCTGTAAAAATTTAATGAACACCTTTATCTCCACGAATCCAGAATTATGGAATGAAGATATAGGCGAATAACATAATCATTGGCATGCCCACTTTAACACCTAACAGGGAACTACACTTCCTACTCCTATTCTTTAGCTGTTTCATTTTGTCAGAAAACAGCCTTAATGCACAGCAAAAAAATCAAATGGCTCCCCAAAATCCCTCACCAATGAGTGATTTTATACGGCCTCATGAACGTATACCAAAAACTATTGCTCCAGGTAAACACCTAGAGATAACAGATGTATTCGACTCTCCAGCTCATTTATTTATCCCCGAAAATATTGGGCATGACCCTATTTCACTCTTGATCCATTTTCATGGGACACATGAAGTAGCAGACCATGCCATAAAAGAAAAAAATGGCTGGGCGGCACTTACAATTAACTTGGGCAGTGGTTCTTCTGCCTATTCACGCCCCTTAGATCAGCCCAATGCTTTTGAACATCTATTAAAAGCTACAGAGAACGCTCTCAAACAACCTATAAAAGCCATTTACCTCTCTGGGTGGAGTGCTGGTTATGGGGCAATCAGGTCTATCATGAAATCTGATCATTACCATCCCATAAAAGGAATAATCCTACTAGATGGTATGCATGCTGGGTATATCCCAAAAGGACAGCCCCTAGCCTCTGGGGGCAAAATCAATGAAGAGGATTTGGAAGTATTTCTAAAATTAGCCCAAGATGCCATGAAAGAAGAGATATCCTTCACTTTTACCCATAGCAGTATTTTTCCAGGCACCTTTGCAAGCACCACCGAATGTGCCGATTACCTTCTTCAGCAACTCGATCTTAAAAGAAACCCCATTTTAAAACAGGGGCCGCTTGGCTTGCAGCAAGTTGCTGAAAATCATAAAGGAGCACTTAGAATCAAAGCCTACGCTGGGAATTCAGCACCTGACCATATAGACCATTTACATGCCCTTTACTGGTTTCTTGAAGAAATGACACCATGAAACACCTGTTTGCTTTATCATTAAAATGCCCCTAAGTGCTTTAAGAATCCCATTTGGGTGCATATCTTTGAACATGAAAACAATCCAAATCATAGGGGTCCCTGAACACTTTAATTATCCCTGGACCCAATTGGTCGCTGAGCAACCTCTTGAAAACCAAGGCATAAAATTGACTTGGAATAATGAATCCAAAGGCTCGGGTGCCATGAACAAAGCCATCCGAGAAAACACAGCTGATATTGCCATCATTCTCACTGAAAGCTTTATCAAAGATAAAATCGAAGGAAATCCTGGAAAAATAATAGGTTACCATGTCCTTTCTCCACTTACTTGGGGTATTCATGTTCCAGCAAAATCAGGAGTTAAATCAGTAAGTGAGCTTCAAAACTCCCCGTTTCTAATCAGTCGATATGGTTCAGGCTCCCACCTAATGACCTACCTTTTAGCCAAAGAAAAAGGTTGGAATGCTGAAGAATTGCAGTTTGAGGTGGTGGGCAATATGGATGGTGCTAAATCTTCTTTTGAAGACCAAAAAGCAAAAGGATTCCTATGGGAAAAATATACCACCAAGCCCTTGGTTGATGAAGGTGTATTTGATAGGGTTGATGAAATCCCTACACCCTGGCCATGCTTTGTCATAGTAGCCCAAGAAACGCTTATAGAGCAGCACCAAAATGAATTAAAACTCATTCAAGACCTAATCTATCAAAAGTCTGCTGAAATACGAAAAAAGAACAACTTGTCCCAAATACTGTCTGAAGCTTATGGTATCCAGCAAATGGATATAAAGGCCTGGTTGGAACAAACGACTTGGGCAATCAATAATCAGGTAAGCGCAAAAAGCTTAAATGAAACCATGGACATCCTATTTGAATTGGGACTTATCAAAGAAAAAACAGCAATAGAGAATCTAATTGCAGAAGGCCTTGTCCAGCTTGTATAAATAAAAAGCCCCAAAATTGGGGCTTTTTATTCTTTAAAATTGAATTCATTATACGCTCACTTTTCATTGGTATTTTTAATCAAATCTCCATCTTTCAGTTTTTTACTTACAACATGGTAAGGTCCAGCTACGATCTCAACCCCTTCTTCCAAGCCATCTAATATTTCTATATTTTCAAAGTCGGATATGCCAGTCTTAACTTCTGATAGAATGGCCTTACCTCCTTGAGCTTTAAATACTAATTCCTTTAAATCACTAGATTGATCCGTGCTGTCCTGCCTCATATTTTCCCTTGTAGTTACAGATGCGAGGGGAACAGAAAGTACATTTTCCTTCTTGTCAGTAATTATTTCAACGCTAGCTGTCATACCAGGTCTGAACGGGAAGCGGTTCTCTTCATTTATCAAATGCTTATAGGAATCATTAATCACTCTAATACGCACTTCAAACTCTGTGACAGCATCTTGACTGGCTTTTTCATTGGCAGAATTAGCAATGGAAGTTACAACGCCCTTAAATTTATCCCCTGTGCTAGAATAGGCATCTACATCAATAATCGTGGTATCACCCAATGAAAGTCTAACAATGTCATTCTCATTCACATCTACTCTCACCTCCATTTTGCTCATATCAGCTATCCGTAACATCTCCGTACCGGCCATCTGCTGGGTCCCAACGACACGCTCTCCCTTTTCCACCAACAGTTTAGAAACTACTCCATTAACTGGAGCAAAAACATTGGTCAAACTTAAATTTTCAGAGGCTTCATTTACGCTAGCCTGAGCACTTTGTACAACATATTTAGAGGCTTCTACAGATTGCTTGGCTGCCGCAAGGTCATTTTGTGCTGAAATATAATTGGCCTTCGCCTGTTCAAATTCCGAATCAGAAATCACCTTACTCTCATAAAGCTCCTTGTTCCTATCATATTCCAGTTGGGCTCTTTCAAATTGTGCTTCTGAACGATTCAAAGCTGCTTCAGACTGAGCTAAATTAGCCTTCTGTTGACTGAGGTTGGCTTTGTTTCTATCAAGAACAGAGATAAAGTTATCAGGTCTTATTTTTACCAGAAGATCATTTTGCTTGACAGAATCACCCTCTTTTATATTTAATTCAATGATTTCCCCTGCTACATCCGGACTAAGCTTAATTTCTGTTTCAGGCTGAATCACGCCTGAAGAACTTACTTTTTCTACAATGGTTTTCTTAGATGCTTTAATGATTTCCACCTCTGTTTCAGATGGACCTCCTACCCAGCCCATAGACTTCCCTATCAGTATGACTACCACCAACAGCACCAATACCCCAGAAAGCCAGTAAATAAGCTTGTTTGATTTCTTTTTAGCCATGGTTTATATAATTAAAGTGTTAAGGGATTGCCCACATAAAAATCCAATACTTTTACACTAAAAATGTATTGGTATTTTGCCTGAAGCAAATCTGCCTGTGCATTAAACAAGTTATTTTGTGCCACCTGAAAGTCCACCGCATTGATCATGCCTACCTCAAATCTTTTTTGGGCCATCCTAAAAGCCTCTTCCAAAGAAGAAACCCTCACCTTAGAGGATTCATAAGACTGTTTGGCCGCAATAGCATTGGTATAGGCCGTTTCAATATCTTGCCTTAGCCTGTTTTGAACTTCTTTAACATTAATCTTACTCAATTCCTTTTGGACTCTGGCCCTTTGTAAATTAGCCTTATTGCTTAGATTAGAAAATATTGGAATATTCAGGTTCACCCCAATCACTTCACTTAAATTCCCATCAAACTGCTCCCAAAAAGGCACCACATCTTTATAAAGTTCATTATAATTTGTACTTGCATTCGCTCCAAATCCAATAGTAGGATAATAAGCTCCCTTAGCTATTTTCACACCGTACTCAGCACTTTCAATACCCAGCTTTGCTGCCTTTACTTCTGGCATTAGGGCTAAAGCAATGGCATAAACTTCATTTACACTTTCCCCTCCTATCAAAAAGTTTTCGGCATCTAAATCAGGGACAGACACATCAAATTCTTCCTCATAAGGAATTTGAATGGCCTGCATCAAGTTAAGTTTTGCCAACCTCAGATTATTATCGGCATTGGTCAACTCCATATTACTGGTGGCATTTTGCGCCTCCAAATCATATTGATCCGAAATAGGAAGGGCCCCAGCCTCGACCAACTTTTTAGTCCTTTCCAACTGATTACTTGTCACTTCCAATTGAGAAGCTGCCACATTTACCTGTTCTTTGGCAAAAACAACATTGACAAATAAGTTTATAATATTAAGGACAATCGAATTTTTGGTTGCTTCTAAGTTTTTCTCACCCGCTTTAATATCAACAATAGCTTGATTAATACTATTATTAATTCTACCTCCTGAGAACAAACTTACATTGGTCCTTACACTGAAGCCTGCACTCCCAAAACTACTACTAGGTAAATAATCATTCGTCACATTATCAAGTGCACGTCCCCAACTATAATTATATGATGAGGTCATTGAAAGGGAAGGATAGCGCTGCCCCTTTGATTCCATCAAATTGGTATGATTATTTTCCTGGTTAAGAATACTCCTTTGTAGTTCAAGATTGTTTTCAAGACCAATTTGAACACATTCCTCCAAAGATAAATTAGAAACATTTTCTTGGGTCCAACCTCTTGAAACATTAAAAGCAATTAAAAATAAGGTTACAAAAAATCTTTTGTTCATAGCAAAACTAAAGGTCTATTTTTGGAATATAAATTAATTCATGTATCCATCCAATACTTTCTAAATATTGTATGGTAATTGGATTCAATCCTGAGTCCATTTCTATAACATGGCAAGCAATCTCCCGCTTACCTTTTCTGGAGACAGACATGGTGGCTATATTGGCCTTTTCTTGTGCCAAAATACTTGTAATAAAAGCTATGGCACCAGAAACATCATCAGCCTTGATGATCAAAGTATGTTCTTGCGCCGAAAAATCTGCATGAAACCCATCAACACCACTGATATTAATCAAGCCTCCTCCCAAACTTTCTCCAATCACTTCTACTTTTCTTTCTCCTTTTACCAGATTCAACTTTATGGTATTAGGATGGTAGACTGAAGCATTACCGATGGATTTAAAAGTATAGGCCAATCCCATTTCTTCAGCTAAATCCAAAGACTGCTTGATCCTTACATCATCCGTTTTGAAATCCAGTAATCCTCCAATGACTGCTTTATCACTACCATGCCCCTCATAGGTACTGGCAAAAGAGTTATAAAATGTTACTAAAGCCTCATCAGGAACCCCACCTAAAACCTTAATTGCTGCCCGGGCAATCCTTACCACTCCTGCGGTATGGGAAGAAGAAGGACCTATCATTACTGGTCCGATCATATCAAATACACTACTTTTTCTAGCCATGTTTAAGCCAAATTCTATTTTTAATATGCTAATCTACTATTAAAGATTCAATTATCTTTCATTCTCCATTTTAAATCAAAATATCGGCTTCAATTTGAAATATTTTAACTTAATTTTAACAATATTGATAAAAAATCGGAAATACCCAGCCAATTCTTAACCAACAATGTCCATATTTGAAACCGTTTTTCTTTCACCAAATCAGGATAAACAATTTAAAGAAATTGACAAACAGCTGGCAAATAGGGCTTCTTTTTTTGGAGATGGCCTATTTGAGACAATGATTTTCGTAGATGGAAAAATCAGGTTTGCCAACGCTCATAAAGAAAGATTACATTTAGGTTTGGAAAAATTGAAAATTAATGCTGCAGGCTGCTCTTCCATCAATCAGCTGGAAGAATTCCTAGTTGAAAAATATGGAAAAACCTGCAAGCTCAGAATCAGGTGGAACATTTTTAGAGCAGGATTAGGAAAATACTCTCCCACAAAGTCTACAGCTGAAGAAATGATCATGATACAAGCCTATTCCGAGGCAATAACTATAAAAAACCAAGCTTATATAAGCTCCTCCATTAACATCCCTTCTTCACCTTGGGCCAATTGCAAAACCTTAAATGCACTCAATTATGTTATGGCAAATATTGAACGCATAGAAAAGAAAATGGATGAGGTCATTCTTCTGGATAATAAAAGCAATGTATCAGAAGCAGGTGCTGCAAATATTTTTTGGACAAAAGATCAGGAATTTTACACCCCTTCACTTCATTGCAACTGTATCGCCGGAGTGGGCAGAAAGCAAATTATTGAGGCCATTCAAAAAACTGGAAAAAAAATAAACATCGGTGAATATAAAGCAGAAATCCTATTAGACGCCGAGCAAGTTTTTACCAGTAACGTTACAGGCATTGCCTATATAAAACAAATAAAGGAAATAGAATTTGACACCAAACCTATTTCCTTTATTGAGAAGATTTTCGATTAATTTATCCCCAAACTATACCGCTACAGGTGCTTTAATATGCGGATGAGGATCATAATTCAATAGTTCAAAATCATCATATTTGAATTCGAAGATGTCATTTACCTCAGGGTTGATTTTCATACTTGGCAGTCGCCTGCAATCTCTTGTAAGTTGCAATTTGGCCTGCTCAAGATGGTTGGAATACAAATGAGTATCTCCAAAAGTGTGAATAAATTCACCAGGCTCCAAACCGCAAACCTGTGCTATCATCATGGTAAACAAAGCATAGGATGCGATATTAAAAGGCACACCCAAAAAAACGTCTGCACTTCTTTGATATAATTGACAGGAAAGCTTACCATCCGCTACATAAAACTGGAACATAGTATGACAAGGTGGCAAAGCCATATTATCAATGTCCGCCACATTCCAGGCACTGACCAATAACCTTCTGGAATTGGGATTGGTCTTTATCTGATGGATAAGATTTTTGATCTGATCTATTTCACCACCTTTTCCATCGGGCCAGTGTCTCCATTGATACCCATATACCGGTCCTAAGTCTCCATTTTCATCAGCCCATTCATCCCATATTGACACCTTATTATCTTTAAGATACTTGATATTGCTTTCCCCTTTCAAAAACCACAACAACTCATGAATAATAGACTTTAGGTGGCATTTTTTGGTTGTTACCAATGGGAAACCATCCTGTAAGTCGAACCTCATTTGATAGCCAAAAACGCTTAATGTTCCCGTCCCTGTTCGATCTCCTTTTTGGGTTCCATTATCTAGAATATGCTGTAATAATTGATGGTATTGTTTCATTTCTATGGGTATTCAATAAATCTATTAGAGGGTATTCTCGTCAAGGATATAAGCTATCATTGACTAGATGATATTCAGTGCCTGCTCTTTTATTTTTTCTAATTCATCCTTCATGATAATTACATGCCTTTGAATATTGGCATCATTGGCTTTGGAACCTATAGTATTGATTTCTCTACCAATTTCCTGGCCAATAAACCCAAGTTTTTTGCCTTGATTGGCACCATTGGACATGGTTTTATCGAAATATTTCAGATGCGTTCCCAATCTGACAATTTCCTCTGTAATATCCAATTTTTCAAAATAGTAGATCAACTCCTGCTCAAAACGGTTTTCATCAAAACTATTTTCTTCCATCCAATCTTTGAAATTGTTTCGGATACGCGATTTAATTCTGTCTTTACGCTTAGGTTCTTCCTCTTGGATTTGGTTCAGACCTGAAGTGATTACTTCAAGATTTTCCTTGAATTTGCCGAACAAAGTTTCTCCCTCATCCTTTCTGAATTCATCGCATTTTTCAGCCGCTTCTATGACCACTTTTTTCACTGCCTCCCATTCTTCTGGATCATCAGATTTCTCACTTAATGAAGTAACCACGTTGGGTGCTTGTGCAGCCATTCTGAACAAATCCATGCCTCCATCCAAACCCACTTTGTCGGCCATACTTTTATAAGTATTGAAATAATTTTCAAATAGATCTTGATTGATACTTACAGGCAGATCACTGCTTGATTTGGCTGTAAACTCTATATTCAAACTCACCTTCCCTCTTCCTAGAATATCTCCTACCAAGGCCCTAAGTTCAATTTCTCTATCGGAAAATTGACGCGGACTTCTGAGGTTTAAGTCCAGAAACTTGGAGTTGAGTGTTTTGATCTCTGCACTAATAATATAGTGTTCATTTTCAAAATTGGCTATACCATAGCCCGTCATGGATTTAATCATGCCACAAACTTAAACAAATAAAATAACAATCATTCTAGAAATTATAGCCTAGGGTCACGTAAAACTTGGTCTTCTCCACATCATAATTCCTGATTGGCCTAGCTATATCAAACTTCACATAATAGTTCAATAATACCGTTCTCAAACCTCCTCCAAAACTCTGCAACCAAGGATTGTTAAAGTTATTAAGGGTGATCTCAAATGGAGAACCATCTGTATTGATAACCTCAGTGTTCTGGTCATTTACCCGCTCCCAAGGCGCAGATTTATCCCAAGAGGATCCAGCATCATAAAAACCAACTAACTGGAAATTTTTGATAAAATTAGAGGCTATATTACCTCTGGAGAGATAAGAAAACAATGGAATCCTCAATTCTGCTGAAAAGGTAATCACATTTCTTCCCCTAATCTCATCATAATCATACCCCCGTAAATCCACAAATTCTGCGAAAAGAATATTAGAGTTTTCCCTACCGTCACTGTTCCTGATGGGTGAAGATTCAGGCCTATTGGAAGGTGGCTCATAAAACTCATTAAATAACCAGTTTTTCATACCGCCGACCAAATAACTCTGTGGGTTATTGCCCATAAAAGACCCAGCATATAATCTGGTGGCAAAAGTAATATTCTTATGAACCTTTTGATAGTTCCTTAAATCAAAATAGAAATTACTAAATGACCGATCTGCCTTTCCAATTCCTTGATAATGTTGAAACCCAGCCTTAGCTTTAAAGCCTTGCTCCATATATAAACCCAACTGTCTGGTCTTATCCACCACAAATTCAGCCTTACCTCCAATATAATTGACATCAAATCTATTCTGAGGGCCATCCCCGCCTCTAATTAAAGAATCCGGATTGAGGTTATAATATTGGGTCTTTGCAAAGAAAGGAGCTGCCGTAAACCTACTATGAACGGTAAATGGATAAGAAAAGCCTAATTCTGTTTTGGTCAATACATATCTTTGGTAGGTAACATCTCCCTCAGCAATCACCAATGCCTTGCGGTCAAACCTACCTCTAAAATCTATCCTACTTTTCAAATACTGATATTCAAAGAAAATATCACTACCGGACCTAAAATCCAGGGTAGTCATTATCCCTCCTTTAAAAATATGGTTGTCCAATAGATCCGTCATTTGACCATCAATATTAATCCCAAACCCCCGTAAAGGATCTACCACAAAAGTAGTTCTCAAACTGTGCGCCATGAACTGCGGAGTATATGACCTTGGTCCCCTAACCGTATTTTTAAGGCTTTGTTTTCTGAATGCCTCCAAAATACTACTTCTACCAGTTCTGGTAGTATTTGGCTCTTCTTGATCTGGACTTGGTACAGTATCAAAAACATAATTATCAGTATTGATTCCCCCTCTACTTTCAAAGCGTAGCCTATCAATATTGATCGCACCAGTCGCTCTATTGGGTAATGTAATTGTATCCTGTACTGCCTCTTTAAGTTTTTCTATCACTGGCTCTTCTGCCGCTACTTGATTGTTCTCTTGTTGATTCTCCAATCTCCTAGCAGCTAATCTTTCATTGAGTGCCTTGGCCTGGGATAGCTGTACCCTTGGGGTTCCTGGAGTAAATTGATCCAAGTTGGGATAGGATTCCAAAACGATCCTGCTGCCGATTCCATCATTTACCGCATAAGCCCATTTATTGGTAGAAGGAGAATAATCAAAGCTTTCTACACTGGTATTAAAAGCGGATACTTGGCTGGATATATCACTTCCAATACCTAGCCTCATCACATTTCTTATTCCACTCTGGTCGCTCAGGTGCAAAACAAAATTTTGATTCATCACCCTTGGCATATAGTTTTTGGAATTCATATTAGTCAACTTTGACACCACCATACTGTCCCCCAAATCGATTTTAAACAGGTTAAAATATTCAGGCAGTTTCCTCACATCTGGCGCCTTACTCATCACGCTATCTGGAAGGTCTGTCTTATTTGAGGAATAAATTATAGTTGAGTCGTTGAGAAATACCGGAGTGATATCATCGAACACGTCATTCGTTAATCTTCTTCCCTGACCTCTTAAATTGAGCGTATAAATATTTGTTCGCCCACCTGCCATGGCAGAAAGCACCATATTTTTCCCATTGGGAGAAAAGTCCAAGCTATTGATTTGGGTGATATTCCTAAGAAAAATCTTATCCTGGTTACTTCCGTCAATGCTTCGCATTCTAAGAGTGGTCAGTCCCTTCTTAAAAGTGGCAATGGTTAGGTTTAAAGTATCTCTCCAAGCAATTACCGGGGTAGTAAAATTGGGTTCTTGATCATCGGTCACATAGCCACCTTTATAGATTGTAACCTCATTATCTGTACTGATTTCTCTCACGATGACCTTAAACTTCCCATCATTATTAATTACATAAGCCAAGTGTTTTGCATCTGGACTGAATTTAATATCATTAATAGAACCTTCATCATTCTTTTTGGTACTTGCAATGGTATTTTTTTCATTGACATCTTTAAAAGTAGAAAATACAGGTTCGTTTATTCGACCATAATACTGTTTCCACTGCTCTACAAAGTTTTTAAAGCCTATCCCTAAAGTATTGGATATACTATTCTCTTCATTTCTATTAATCCTACTAAGATTTAAAATGCTTGAAATATACCTTTTACCATATTGTTGTACCACAAAATTCCATATAGACTGCCCTACCAAGGCCGCTTCTTTATGATCCAACTTGAATAATTTAGGCTGCTTATTGTTATTTATATAATGTCGCACATAATCGTCCATTTCCAAGCTCCATCCCTTCGCCAAATAAAGAGCTGCCCCATCGATGAACCAATTTGGAAAACTAGTGATCAAATTAGACTGAAAAGCATCTGCGATTGTACTGCCAAACAGCATTTCTTCCAAAATCACTTTTGTCGTACGATATAACAGCTCTTCCTTAAACGATGCCATATCACCAGTGTAAGGCACTTCAGCCAATAGCTTTGAAAAATAAGTCTGGCCGTTTACTGTATAATTATTCTCAAAAAGATCTTCATTACTTTGCAACCATTCTTCATGGCTATTATAGATGTAAATTTTTGGTTTGGTATAGGCTACATAACCTATTAATTGGGTGATTCTTTCAAATTCATTTTCCAGATAGTCTATGGCCATTCTAGCATTGTCTCTACCACCACCATAATAATAAACCTCAAAATTATTGGAAGTAAAAAAATACCAATCAAACTCTTGGTGCTGGATGCGGTTTTTCCCAAATCTTTCCTGATCAAACTGGGCCTTTGAAACACTGAAAGAACCAAGCCATAATATTGTAAAATAAATAACAACTAATTTTACTTTCATTTAACTTTTTTGTTGTCTTTGTTCTAAATATACTTAAAAAATCGACTTATGTTAACATCTTTTTCAGGTTCGGCTCCCCCTTCCAATAAGTCGAACATTATATCACTGTAATAAGGTACTAAAGAAACTCCTTTGGCTCCAAAGCCATTAAATATATAAACGCTTTCGCTTTCAGGATGTTTTCCCAAAAACGGCTTTCTGTCTTTTGTGGCTGGTCTAATCCCTGTTCTGTGACTAATCAATCCTTTTTCCTCCGTCGGTACAATTTTATTTAACCGCTCAAAAATCTCCTTCTTCGCACGTTCAGTCGGACCAATGTCCAAATCATGCCAACTGTAGGTAGACCCAACTCTAATGGTATTATCCGGCATGGTAATTCGAAACACACCACGATTAATTATTTCATTTGGGACAAAATCATCCTTCATTTCCAATATTTCTCCTTTCACCGGGGCAAAAGGCAACCAATCAAAAAACCGACTCTTCATCGCTCCTAGTCCATTACAATAGACAATTTTCTTGGCTTCGATATCCTTATATTTCCATCCCCCGCCCTTTTCTACCAAAAGACTTTCATCAAAAACCTCATTTTTGATGACACCAAATTCTTGGAACCATTCCATATACCCATCCAATAAAGTATTTATATCCACATACCCCGAGTTCTTAAGCATAATCCCACCATAAGGATCATTAACTTCCGGGTAAAGGGAGTTAACCCGCACATCGGATAAATAAGCTTGCAAGCCTGCTTCTATACTTTTCCCCATCCATTCATTCTGCTCCTCAATAGAATTAAAAGGCCTGTAAATGGGCTTAGAATAAATTACCTTTTTGCCTAATAATCGCTCCAATTCAGAATATAAGGGAATTATTTCCGGAAACAAATTATCTGCGTTCCAAGTCTTAACCATTTTTCTCCCTGTAATGGGATTAAACAAGCCTGCAGCCACCCGGCTACTTTTATTTTCTGTAGCCTTATCCAAAATACAAACAGACTTCCCTGCCTGATGCAATTTATAGGACAATACCGTCCCTGCAATACCTTGACCAATGAGTAAAAAATCCACTTCCATACCCAAAATTAAATTCTTTCTTCGTTATTTTGGCATGAATTCAAAAATGTTTAGGACATGCTCCACATTAAAGCTTTTACCTTTAATCCTTTCCAAGAAAACACCTATATTTTATATGATGATACGAAAAAAGCGGTCATCATAGATCCTGGTTGCTATGAAAAAGATGAAAAGGAACAACTTAAAAAATTTATAGAATCGAATGAGCTTCAACCAGTAAGGTTGCTCAACACGCATTGCCATATTGACCATGTTCTGGGGAATGATTTTATTAATTACAGCTACAAATTACCACTGGAAATCCACCCAAAAGAAGAGGTCGTATTAAGGTCTGTAAGTAGTTATGCTGCTAACTATGGTTTTCCGGCCTTTGCGGAATGTGAGCCTGAAATTTTCTTTGATGAGGGTGAAAAAATCACTTTCGGTAATACTGAACTGGAAATCATATGGGTACCGGGGCATGCTCCTGGGCATGTAGTATTTTATCATCCAGCATCTAAAACTTGCATAGGAGGAGACACATTATTCCAAGGCAGTATAGGAAGAACTGATCTTCCCGGTGGTGACCACCAAACATTACTCAATGCCATTAAAAACAAGTTATTCACCTTACCTGATGATGTAAAGGTTTATCCAGGGCATGGACCTGCCACTACCATTGGCATTGAGAAAACGCATAATCCATTCGTAGGTAAAAACGCACAATTTTGAACATCAAAAAGCATATCCCTAATGCCATCACTAGTCTGAACTTGGTCAGCGGTATGGCAGGCATCTTCTTTGTATTGGACGGAAAGTTATTTTATGCCACCTATTTTATCATAGCTGCTGCCATTTTTGATTTCTTGGATGGCATGGTGGCCAGATTACTTCAAGTACATAGTGAGATCGGAAAACAATTGGATTCTTTGGCAGACCTGGTAACCTTCGGCGTTTTACCTTCATTTGTCATCTTCAAAATGCTATCGGAAGCCTTTCCGGACAGCCACACCCCGTTTCTATCCTTTTTTATTGGAGTTCAGTCAGCAATGAGACTGGCCAAATTCAATATTGACACTAGGCAATCAGATCGCTTTATAGGAGTACCTACCCCTGCCAATGCACTTCTTTTATGCACTTTACCTTTTCTGTCCAATAAATTTGAATGGGCTGACCAACTCATATCCAATGGCTATATCCTGCTTACATTCTCGATAATAATGGCATTGATGTTAACCATTGAATTGCCATTGATCGCTTTAAAATTTAAAAACTTTGCCTTGAAAGATAATATATTTCGATACTTGACCATTCTAATAGGTCTTATTAGTATCATTTCTTTAGGCATTGCCGGTGTCCCATTTGTTATTATAGGTTATATTTTGCTTTCTTTGGTAGAGAGTTGGATAAAACCGCATGAAATTTAGCCTTAACATAACATTTTTATCTCTTCTGACTGGTCTGATAATTTTTTGTCAGTCCATAAGCCTATATGCCCAATCCAACTATTTTAAATTCCCTGTAATCCAATCCGGAATTTATAAAATTGACCAAGCAGATTTGCAAAAAATTGGTGCTTCCAGCATAGACCAAATAAGTATTTATGGTAGAAAAGGAATGCTTCCCCAAAAACTGGACAGTCAAGAACTGCAACTTCAAGAAATCCCGGGAGAGGTATTTAATAACCAGCTTTTTGTATTCTTGGAAGGCCCCCATTCTATAGCCATCAGTGCAGATTCTATCCACTATCAACACCATATCTATACTGACACCGCCTATTACTTGATAAAGATCAATGAAAAACAGCCCAAAAGGATAGATAAAATTGACTATTCAAGTTCAGCATCCAATCAAGGTTTTTTATATCAAGTATATACCTATAAGAAAGAAGCTCAAAACTTATTGTCTTCTGGAAGGAAATGGTACAGTAATAGACTATTCCCTGGTGGAATTTCTAGTTTTAATATCCCTATCCCCTCCTATGACGAGGGACAAATCTATTTCCAGACCCAAGTCATGGCCCAGTCCTTTTCGAATAGCACCTTAAGCATCAGAACCGGCTCCAATACTTTTTCACAAATTGATATCTCAGCAGTCCCTAATTCCACCTATGGGCTTAAAGGGCGAGAAGGCTTCGATCATGGATTCATTAATCATACCGAACTGGGAGCTATATCTAGCTTTAATCTTGAAATGCAAGGAAATGGCAATGGAATTGGGTTTCTGGATTATTTTCTACTGGGACTGCCTTATAACGTTCAGCAGCTTGAATCTGGAATATACTACACTTTAAGAAACTCTCCCCTATCTATTAGGCATAGGGAAAATCTAAAATATTGGGATATCACTAATTTCGACCAGCCCTTAATCATTCAAAGTGATAGAGACTATTTCGACCTACCTAAAGAAAAAGCCCTGGTCGTATTCAATCCTGAAATCGTCAAGAACATCCCAGCACCAGAAAATATTGATTTAAGTCCAAGAAACAATAATGGAAAGGCGGAATTGATCATCATTTCCGCCCCTTCATTATTATATCAATCCAACCGATTGGCTGATCATAAAAGGCAAAGGGGAATCACGTGCCAAACCATTACACCTCAAGAAATATATGACGCATATAATTACGGCACTAAAGACCTTACGGCTATCAGGAACTTTTTGGCTGATCAATATCATTCATCCGGTCTTTTAAAAAACGTCCTTTTTATGGGTAAGGGCACCTTTGACTATAAATACATCATTGATGGCCGTCCTAATTTAGTTCCTACCTACAGTTCCAGAAACAGCCTTAATCCATTGACCTCATATAGCTCTGATGACTACTTTGGATTTCTTGAATTTGGCCAAGGAGATTGGCTAGAGAATAAATCAGGAGACCTTCTGTTAAATATTGGTATAGGAAGGATACCCGTAATCAATTCTCAAGAAGCAAAAAATGTAGTGGACAAAATCATCCATTATGAAAACTCAGCGAAACAATTGGGGGATTGGAAATCCAAATTACTTTTTATGGCTGATGATGGTGATAATAATATTCATTTAAAACATAGCGAAACACATATACAGTCCATTAGAGATAATCATCCAGAATTTTTTACAGAACAACTGTATCTTGACAATTATGAACAAGTTCAGGAAGGAGATTATCAATCCTCTCCGGCTGCTAAATCAGCATTAAATAATAAGTTAGATGAAGGTATATTTCTGCTAAATTATATTGGCCATGGTAATGAAAACACATTAATGGCCGAGCGCATTTTTCAAATCAGTGATTTAAAAAACTGGCCTGAAAGCGATCATTATCCAATTTTTGTCACTGCTACTTGTGAATTTGGCAGACAT
The DNA here is from genome assembly GCF_014280965.1 of Echinicola salinicaeni. Lineage (GTDB taxonomy): Bacteria > Bacteroidota > Bacteroidia > Cytophagales > Cyclobacteriaceae > Echinicola > Echinicola salinicaeni. Next base: position 464,242 of record NZ_JACODZ010000002.1, on the reverse strand, counting down.
GACAGCCCATTTATCCGTTCAGGTGCAGAGGAACTTTTAATGGGACAAAAAAAAGGTGCGATAGCCTTATTGACGACTGGAAGACCTGTGTTCAGCAGTATCAACTTTGAATTAAACAAGGCTTTTATTGCGGCACTTTTTAGCCAAAACAAGGGGCAATACTTAAGCCTTGGTGATATATTCAAAGCGACTAAAAACAATAGCCTCAATGGCCCATATAATAGAAACTTCTCACTCTTAGGGGATCCAAGCCTGAGATTGGCTTTACCAGACTTGGGGATTCAGACAGAAATTGAAACGGCAGAAATAGACCTCAAAGTAGACACCCTCAAAGCAGGCAAAAAGTTCCTTATCAAAGGACGGATTATTGATCCTCTAACGGGGGGGCAAATTCAAAACTTCGAGGGAGATTTCAAGTTAAATCTTCAGGATAAAGCTATTGAAGTAGAAACCTTGGGAGATGAGGGACCAGCAATTAAATACGCAAAAGAGGAAAACAGCCTATTCCGAGGAACAGGTCAAGTGATTGCAGGTAAATTTGAAGTAGAAATATTCATCAGCCCTCAAATTCACGAAAGCTTTGAAAAAGGAAAAATCAGGGTTTTCGCTATTGACACCCAAAGTAAGCAGGAAGCTTTTGGCTCCCAATCAGTACTTATCGGGGGAAAACCGGAAGAAATCCCTGAAGACAAAACAGGTCCACTCATTCGGTTATTTGCAGAGGATAGCCTAAATAATATTCGTACCATATCATCTAAGCAAGTCCGTTTACTGGCCAAAATTAACGACGAAAACGGCATCCAGATTTCCAGTATTCCAGAAGGTCAAAACATTTCATTGAAGGTAAACAATAATGCGCCAATAGATATCAGTATGTTTTATCGATCTCTAAATGGTTCCTATAAGGAAGGCTTTATTGATACCAAAATCAATGGTCTCGAGGAAGGTATAAACATTTTACAACTGACCGCTTTTGACAACCTTGGTAACCATAATACTGAAAGCTTGGAAATAAGCGTTGAGGGGAGTAACAGGTTAAGGATACTCGAACATTTAACCTACCCTAACCCAACCAGTAATATCAGTCACTTTTATATCAAACATAATCGCCCAGATGAAAACATAAATTTGCAGCTTAACATATATAATATGACGGGAAGCAAAATATATTCAACAAGTAAACGTTTAGTAAAAGCTGATCCCGAAATCATAGATTTAGAATGGATATTTTTGCGTGACATCACCAAAATTCCCGCAAAAGGAACTTATATTTACAAATTACAGCTATTCAGTGAAGAGGATGGATCTTCTGATCAGGCTATTGGAAAAATAAATATTCAATGAAGATATCAAGTGGTTATTTAAAAGGCTATATTTTTTTAATTGGACTCTGCTTAACTGTTATAACGGCTAAAGCTCAGAACAATTCTGTTGTCCTTTCTGGTCAAGATGAAGGTCGAAGAGTACTCATTACAGCTGTTCCCTTCTTGAATTTTGCTCCAGACAGCAGACACTCTGCAATGGGTGATGCTGGTGTAGCCACTTCACCAGATGCCAACTCAGCACATTGGAATGCAGCAAAACTGGCTTTTGTAAAAGACAAAATGGGTTTTTCCTTGTCCTATTCTCCCTGGTTAGGAAAATTAGTACCTGACATGTCCTTAAATTACCTAACGGGTTATCTGAGAATCGATGAAATGTCCACTTTTGGATTAGATCTCAGGTATTTTAACATGGGTGATATTCAACTTACCAATGGATCCGGACAAGATATTGGACAGTTTAATCCAAGGGATATTGCCATAGGAAGTACTTATGCCAGAAAATTATCCCAAAACCTTTCTTTAGGTATATCTGCAAGGTTTATTCACTCCAATCTCTCAGGAAACATCAGTTCAGGAGGAGGCAGTGACAGCAAACCCGGAATCAGTGTCGGCGTTGACGTAGGTGTTTATTACAACAAAGAAGTATTGTTTGGAGGAAAAGAAGCCAATTGGTCCCTTGGTGCCAACATTAGCAATATTGGTCCAAAAATCACTTATAACAGTGCTGATGATTTAGATTATATCCCCACCAACTTACGCTTAGGTACTGCCTTGGAAATAGCATTGGATGACAATAATGATTTAACATTTGCTTTTGATATCAACAAGCTATTAATACCAACACCACCCATTTATGACAGAAATGAGGACGGTTCTCTTAAAACAGATGCTAATGGGAATCCAATCATCCTTAAAGGAAAAGACCCTAACAGGCCTTTACTAGGTGGGATGTTCGGATCATTTACTGACGCACCTAATGGTTTCAGCGAGGAAATGCAGGAATTGATGATATCCTTTGGTGTGGAATATGAATACGCTGAAAAATTTGCCGTTAGGACAGGTTATTTCCATGAAAACAAAAACAAAGGTGGAAGACAGTATTTCACCATGGGTGTAGGTTTTGACATCAAACGCTTTGGCTTTGACTTTTCCTACCTCGTACCACAGAAACAAAATCACCCTTTGGCAGAAACATTACGTTTCTCCCTAGCCTATAATATACCGCAGTAATGATAACTCTCGATAGGTCCAAAGCTCCACAATTCAAAATTCCGGAGCATATAGAATTGATAAAACCCGAAAAGCGGACTCTAAAAAATGGAGTCCCTTTGTATTTTATTCCTACCCCAGAAATCGATGCCATCAAATTGGAAGTAATTACGCTTTCAAATAACTCTCAAATGAAAGAGGAAGATTCATTGGTGCCGTTTTTTGCCTTACACATGCTATTGGAAGGGACCAAAGAAATGAGCTCGCCCGAACTGGATCATTTCTTTGACCATTATGCCTCTGAGGTAGACATCATCTATTCCTTCGAACAGCAAGGCCTCTCTCTACTGACCACTAAAAAGCATTTTGGTAGCGTTTTGCCAGTATTCCGCAACCTACTTACAGATGCGATTTTCCCCGAAAAGGAATTAGAAAAAAGGAAATCCCAAAAAGCCCTTACCATTTCACTACAACGTGAACAAAATGGCGCCAGGGCTAATCAGCTTTATAGAAAAGCCATTTTCGGTACTGACCACCCTTATGGATTTATTGCTGAAGAAAAGCATGTCGATGCGGTCACTCCTGAAAAATTAAATGATTTCTACCAACACAAATTTCTGGTGCAGCCAGAGATATTTGTCATTGGGAATTTGAATGAGGTTGAAATTGATAATATCATCTCAGAGTTTGAAAATCTGGAAATCATAAAATCATCAAAACTTAGCACTGATTTTCAAATATGGCCAGAAAAAAGGATCAATGAATTAAAGGATAAATCAGTACAATCCAGCATCCGATTAGGACAACACCTAATTCCTAAAACACATCCCGACTACCATTCTCTCACCGTCTTTAACACTATATTAGGGGGGTATTTCGGAAGCAGATTGATCAAGAATATCCGCGAAGACAAAGGGCACACTTATGGAATTTATAGCTCAATTGGTAGCCTGGAAAAAGCTGATTACTGGGTAGTGATGGCTGATGTCCAAAAAAGCTATGCTGATGAAGTCATCGAGGAAGTATATAAGGAAATTGAATTGCTGAAAACCATCCCTATTGGCCAAAAGGAAATAGAAACAGTAAGGAATTATATGATCGGACATTTCCTTTCCAATTTCAGTAATGCTTTTGACCTGATCAACCGCTTTAAGGGCATACATCATGCAGGATTGGATTATGATTTCTATGAAGCGCAATTGAATTATTTTAGATCCTTCAAACCAGAGGAAATTATGGAAGTTGGCCAAAAATATTTTGACCCAAAAAACATCATTGAGGTAGTTGTGGGTTAAGTTCCCGAGTAAATTTTATACATATAAGAAAGATCAAGCTTTAGGAAACACCAAGCTTTAAGAAATATAATGCCGAGCCCTTTTGCTCCTGATTCTACAGCTAGTTCCAATAAACATCGAGCAACTTCAAAATTTGCTGAGGCAAGGGCATGCTTTGCCTCATGCTTACACCTGAAGACCAAGGCTAAATCTTCTTCCTTGGATTGGTTCATGCCCTTAATCTTTTGGCAAACTTTGTAGGTTGACCAAAGCATTTTAGATTCGCGAGCTTTATATTGTTGTTTAGCAAATGAAGTCTTATGGAGTCTTTTTTTTACACCAATATGAGAACTAAAGGCAAAGTTATATTTACGGGCAAGCCTTACTATAATATCAAAGTCCTCATAAACCAAGTTGTCATCATAGCCCCCTTCCTGTTTTAAAATACTTGATCGAAAAACCATTGTTGGTGTACTCAGACAATGGTTCCCAACAACTTCTTTATAAATATTCCCCTTTGGTTCCCAACCGCTTGGAAGAAATTTATTCGAAAGCGGAAAAAAATTAGCTATCTTCTGGGTTTCCTCCTCATATAATTCAGCATCTGAAGAACATAATGCAGCCTCGGGAGAAATTTTCAAGGCTTTTACAGACAATTCAACATGTTCAGGAAAAAGTACATCATCTCCGGAAAGATCTATTATATAATCTCCATTGGCCAATTGAAGGGCTTCATTAAAGGCTTTACAATAATTAATAGAATGGGAATGAAATATAGTTTTTATTTGATTTAAGCGTCCTCTTTCATTTAGCCAGGATTTGATTTTCTCTTCGCTACCATCTTTACTGCCATTGTCAACAATGATAAGCTCAATATTCTTATAAGATTGGTAGAGCACACTATTTAGCGAGGCTACGACAAAATCTTCCTGATTATAGCAAATACAGATTATAGAAACCAAGCTATTTTCCATCCTCAATTTTAAAGCTCCAAAACCCAAGTCAATTTATTGGCGGTGCTATTGGTAAATTTACTTTTGAACCGAATTAAACTATGATTGGCCTCTCCATCTAAATCTGAAGAACCAAAATCAATAAAATCAACCCCTAAGCTATCTCCCAATTGTATAACTTCTATGATCATGGCTTCACCACTATAAGTTACCTGCATTTGAGGATTAATAGCAGGAAGGTAATAATACAAGCTATTACTAGTCAATTTCACACAAAGTACATGTGAAACGGCTATTCCTTCCTGAAAAATTGATATCAAAAAGTACCTATCAGGAAAACTGCTGATCTGATTGATCAAACTTTCTTCCTGCACATTATATTCATGTCCTCTAATCTTACGCCAATTTTTGATATCCTTTAAAAAGTTGAAGTTTTTAATGCTCCCGAGCTCAGTGGTATAGCCCAGTTTTTTCATCTTCTTTTTATGCTTAGGTAGCTTAGCCATTAAAAGTCCCTTGATGACCTTCCTATCTTCCAAAAACTGATGGAGAAGCATTCCTTTAAGCTCAAAACCAAAACCAGATAACATATAATGGATCAAGGGATTATTATGTTCATATAAGTCAGGAGCTTGGACTATTTTTATAGACCTACAGGAAAGTTGTCTTAGCACAATGATCAATTCTTCCAAAAAAAACTGAACAGCTTCAGATGACACCTTTTTCTCTACCCAAAAACCACCAAAGGGGGTGTTTTTAAGAGATACAACATGGCCATCTGAAAGTACAACAAAATACAATAACATTTTGCTTTTGTTTTTTTTCAGAAGTTTGGCACAGAAATACCTGTCACCTTTGGATAATATACCTTCTTGCAAAAAGTAATCATGAACATCAGTTGGATTTTCACGAATTACAAATTCATAGTTTTTAGGATCCATTTTGGAGTTTTTCAAAATCAACTTTATTTCTGATATAATCGGCTTCTGAGAAAGGCTTATTGGAAAGCACTAATAAAACACTGTTAGCATCAAAGGTAAAACTGGACCAAACCATAGCTGGCAAATAAAGGGCTTCCGCTGGATCATCCAAAACGAACTGATACTTCCTCTTGGCCAAATCCTCTAATTCCACAGTAACCTTTCCCTGCAAACATATGGTAATTTGTTCATCAGAATAATGCGCATGCACACCTCTTTTCTCGCCAGCCGGAACCTCGGTTATCCAAAAAGAACGCGCTATTTCAAAAGGAAAAATTTCCTGGTTCCAAAAGCAAAGATTTCCAGCTTCACGCTTCACTGCTCCCAAAGAAAAAACATAAGGTTCAACCATTCTAATGACTACGTATATCGCTTTTTTAAATTATAATATCAATGGCTAATTTAAATATTTTCACCATGCCTCCTTACTTTAAGCCTAAAGAATTAAAACACCTTTTTCAATTATTCCATTTCATCAAAATAAAGGGCATTATTAGCCAATATTTTTGTCTATCCATAAAAGAGGTTTTACTTTTGGCTGCTTGAGCAAGAAAGAGGAATCAATAATTATGAACGCAGAAGACACTTTTTTAACCTTGGAAGGGGAATCAGAGGGACTTTATAAAGAAAAAGGCAGTAAGTTTTTGGCTTATGCCTATCCCGTAGAAAATGAGGAAGAGATCAAGGAAAAGATTGAAGGATTAAAAAAGAAATACTATGATGCCAGGCATCATTGCTATGCTTATATCCTTGGCAAGGATCAGGAACAGTTCCGCGCCAATGATGATGGAGAGCCTAACCATTCTGCTGGTGATCCTATTCTTGGGCAATTAAGATCCAACAATCTAAGTAATGCACTAATAGTTGTTGTCAGATATTTTGGTGGCACAAAACTGGGAGTTGGTGGATTAATCCATGCTTATAAAACCGCTGCCGCTGAGGCCGTATCCAATGGAAAAATCGTTACTGCCATCATAAAAAAGACGGTTAAATTTTATTTTGACTACCTGGATATGAACGATGTCATGAGGTTGATCAAAGATGATGAATTGGAAATAAAAAAGCAGGAATTTGATAATACCTGCCTAATGCATCTTTCCATTAGAGCATCTCTTTATGAAGAGGTAATGGATAAATTAACTGATATAAATTCTGTTAAAATCATTGATTAGAGAATAACTCGTCCAAATACCCCTTTTTGTAAAGTTCTTCAAAAATTTCCAAACATGCCCATGCGTCAGTTGCTGCATAAAGCTGCTGTTTTTTGCTCAGTTTCTCTGCCTCCCAATTAGAAACTTGTTCAGATTTTGAAATCCTGATGTTTAAGACCATTGCACTGAGGTTCCTTACCCCCACATTATGAAAACCTACCTTTTTGAGTTCCTCATTTAGGTCAAAAAAACTAGCCTGCTTAAAGGATGGATCCAGCTTTTTTAGGGCTTTGATATCATCTCTCACAGCAGCGCCGATTTTCACCCTATTGGGGTCTTCCAAAAGTTTTTTCACCTCACTAGGAAAGCCCACATGATTTAGGCGGAATAAATAAGCTTTTTCCGGTGTAGACAATTGCAAAAGGGAAACATCATATTTCACCCCTTTTCTAAAAGATGGTCGGGTTTCGGTATCAAAACCAATCAACCTATATTTCTTAAGTTCATCAATAGCTTCAGGAACCAGCTTCTCATCCTCAATAAGCACTATATCTCCCTCAAAATGCCCGAGGGGTAACTCATTTACTTGTTCTTTTCCAATCTTAAAAGGTATCATACAGCCAGTTCTTTTTGAATTTCTCTCATTTCATCTTCTGTATAATAATTAATCCCCAATTTCAAATAACCATACAATACAGTCATAAAGGGACTAATTATATTAAAAAAGCAATAGGGCGCATAAGTCATGGTAGCAACACCCAAAACGGAAGCCTGAGTGGCCCCGCATGTATTCCAAGGCACCAATACGGAAGTCACTGTGGCGCTGTCCTCAAGTGTCCTGCTTAGATTCTCTCCCTTCAAACCTCGTTTCTTATAAATATCTGCATACATCCTTCCAGGCACCAAAATGGCCAAGTATTGATCTGAGGTGGTAAGGTTAAAGAAAACACAGGTAGCAGCTGTAGAAGCTATTAAAGAACCCAAAGAATGGACCTTGGCGATAACTGCTTCTGCGATTACTACTAGCATTCCACTTTTCTCCATAATCCCCCCGAATATCATGGCACTGATGATCAACCAAATCGTATTTAACATCCCCGCCATGCCTCCGGTGGATAAAAGATCATTTACCATCTCATTACTAGTAACAACACTAATATCTCCATAAAGTGCCATCATCACCGCCTTGAATGACTGGTAAGCATAATCAGTCTCTGCTTCATCAGCTATGGTTTGAATTATTTGTGGCTGAAAGATCACAGCAAAGACCCCTCCTAATAATGCCCCGGCGAGCAGTGCAGGAACTGCGGGCACCTTTTTCACGATCATTCCCAATACCAATATTGGAACAATAAATAACCAACCAGAAATATTGAATTTATCAGAAATCACCTCAGAAATCCCCCTTACCTGTTCTACAGAACCTTCTGCACTGATCGTATAGCCCATGACACCAAAAATCCCCAGTGTGATCAAAATAGACGGGGTGGTGGTCTTAGTCATATGTTTGATATGGGTAAATAAATCTGTTCCAGCCATAGCCGGCGCCAAGTTGGTCGTATCAGAAAGTGGCGACATCTTATCACCAAAATAAGCTCCAGAAATAATAGCTCCCGCTATCACCCCTTCTTCAAATCCCAATGCCTTACCTATCCCCAATAATGCCACCCCCACAGTGGCAACTGTTGTCCAACTACTCCCTGTAGCAATAGAAACAATAGCACTCACCACGCAGGCCGCTATTAAAAATATCCCCGGACTTAATATCTGAAGTCCATAATAAATCATGGCTGGAACAATGCCACTAAGCAGCCATGTCCCCGCCAAGGCCCCAATCAAAAGCAATATCAGAATGGAAGGCATAGCCGCTCCAATACTGTTTACAATTCCTTCTTGGAGAGGTTCCCAGCCTATTTTCAACCTAAGGATAGCCACCAAGCCGGCAACTGCTGATGAAATAATCAGGACCATTTGGTTGGAACCAGATAAGCTGTCAGTTCCAAAAATACGGATATTGATCACCAATAATAGAATCAGAAATATAATAGGGACTAAAGCCTCTCCCAGACTGGGCTTTCTTTGAAGATTGGTCATTGATATTGTATCAAAATAGTATTAGAAAGTCAAAATTAACAAAATATATGATTTTTTTAAGAACCGAGGAGATTGGCTAACTCCTTTCCAGCCTCCCATCCAATAGCCACCCCCATTCCTCCTAACCTTACCCCGACTGCTACCCTTGCATTAACTTGCTGTATGATAGGCCTTTTTATTTCTCCAAAAGCCATAGAACCTGACCACTCACTTTCCCACACCAGTTTTTTACCGGGAAAAACAATATTATTGACCTGCTCTTCCAAATAAGCTTTAATGGTGCTATTTATCCCACGATCGGTAGTCATCTCTGTGGATTCATCCAAATTCCGCCCTCCACCAATCAAAAGTCTGTTATCTACATTCCTAAAATAAACATATCCCCTGTCCATATGAAAAGTACCTTGCCATGGAAACTCAGGAATAAATTCACTAACCATGATCATCCCTCGTCCTGGCTTGATATCCAACCCTTCTACTAATTGGTTCACAAAGGCATTGGTACATACTGCGAGTAATCTTCCTTGGAAAACAATATCCTCATCATAGAAAGAATGAACATGGACTTTACAAGAGGCTTCATCCAAACTTTTCACCTCTGCGCCTGTAAGAATGGTTATTTGCAAATCCCTGCACTTTTGCCAAAGGCATTTAAGATATTTGGCTGGGTCCAATTGGCCCTCAAACCTGTTTTTCACTAAATGTGATATTTCTCCACCAAAACCAAAGCTCTTGGGATCGGCCATCTCAAAAACTTCTCCACCAAAAACTGTTCTGAGCATACCATTTAAATAGCCCATTTTCTCTAAACAGTATTCATCTTGGGGCCTGATAAGGTCAAAACCACCTGTAGAAACATAATCTAATGCCTCATCACCAAAAACACTCCGAATATTTTTTAGCCCTAACCTCCGCTTTACAACCAAATCAAAAACTGTTTCTTCTGAAGTAGCCTCAAGGTCATCTAAGATCTCCGTAAGGCTGCCAAAACAAGCAAAACCAGCATTCCTAGTGCTAGCTCCACTGGGAAATACTCCCCTTTCCAAAACCAGAACGGACCTACCAGGAAAATTTTCTTTATAATGGATGGCTGTAGATAATCCTACAAAGCCAGCTCCAACAACCACTAAATCATAATTTATAAGGTTTTTCTTCTCCCAGTAACTTAACATATATGGTTGGGTAAATTATTTTTTCATTAAGATTCCTTAAATTAATAGAAAGTATTATCCGTACCAAATCCAATTGCAATGCCCCAGGCCACAACTAGAAAAATAGACTTATTACTGCAAGAATATGGAACTAGCCATCAGCATCCAATAAACAAGAGGATACATTGGGTTTGCGTGCCAGCTATATTCTTTAGCATCGTGGGCCTGATTTATAGCATTCCAGTTGGGCCTATTGACTTTTTGATTGATTATCTTGGGCCATTTGCCAATTGGGCCACTTTTGCACTTATTATCGTATTATTCTATTACTATTCCTTATCACCGCCCTTATCGCTTGGGATGTTCTTGTTTGTCTCTCTATGTGTCTTTATGTGTAACCTTATCACCATAATTTCTCCAATTCCACTTTGGATGATCAGTTTGGCCATATTTATTTTTTCCTGGACCTTTCAGCTTTATGGACATAAAATCGAAGGTAAAAAACCATCTTTTTTCAAAGACATTCAATTCTTACTGATAGGGCCTGCTTGGTTGATGCATATGATTTACAAAAAATGGGGCTTTGCCTATTAATCTGAGAATGTCTTTACTTTTTATGTAATTCATGGATGTTGTTGTATTTTTAAGGCAGTAATCACTTAGCCTTTTATTTTACCATAATGATATATTCTTTATTAGCTGCTGCACAGCTTCCAATGTTGCAGGACATCGTCATCATTTTTGGATTAGCAACATTGGTGATCCTGCTTTTCATGCGTTTAAAAGTACCTACCATAATTGGCTTTTTGTTTACTGGTGCCTTGGCAGGTCCATATGGACTATCTTTGGTAAATGCCTCCACCACGGTGGATGTGCTCAGCGAAATAGGGGTTATCCTTCTGCTATTTGTGATAGGAATGGAATTTTCCCTAAAAAGTCTGATGTCTATTAAAAAAGCCGTATTTATTGGGGGGACATTACAGGTTGGACTGACCATTTTTGTAACTGCCCTGCTTGCCCATTTATTCGGTTTTGACTGGAATGTAGCGGTCTTTATTGGTTTCCTTTTGGCATTAAGTAGTACCGCCATTGTCTTAAAATTACTACAAGAAGGTGGACAGGTAAATAATTTATCTGGAAAAACTATTTTGGCAATTCTGATATTTCAGGACATCATTATTGTCCCCATGATGTTACTCACTCCCATGCTTGCAGGAGAATCAGAAAACATTGCGGTTTCTTTATTGCTTATGCTATTTAAGGGTGCATTAGTCGTTTTAATCACCATACTTTCAGCAAAATACCTTGTTCCAAATTTATTATACAGGATTGCAAGAACAAGAAATGAGGAATTATTTCTACTAAGCATCATTGTGATCTGTTTTTCGGTAGCCTTTTTAACTTCTCTTTTAGGACTATCTTTAGGATTGGGTGCCTTTCTAGCGGGTTTGATCATCTCCGAATCGGATTACAGACATCATGCTACTGGAAAAATCCTCCCTTTCCGTGAAATATTCCTGAGTTTCTTTTTTGTATCTGTAGGAATGCTATTCGATGTAAGCTTCCTATTTCAGAATATTGCGGTCATTTTGATCATCGTACTGATCGTTTTTCTTTCTAAATTCATCATGACCACTATTTCAGTCAAAGTGCTTGGCATGAGTTTTAGAGAAGCCTTTATGGTCGCCTTTTCCATTTTCCAAATTGGGGAATTTTCCCTTCTACTAGCTAAAGTGGGCATGGAACACCAACTATTGGATGCTACCAATTACCAATACTTTCTGGCTGTCTCCATATTGACCATGGCCATCACGCCATTTATATTGAACAACCGCGAAAAGCTTTCCTACAAACTGGTCAATCTCCCCTTACCCAATGGCCTTAAAACACATTTTGTGCGCAATACTGAAAATATTTCCATGGCAAATATTGGCGGAGATGAATTGGGTGATCACCTGGTCATCATAGGCTATGGTCTAAATGGACGAAACCTTTCCAAAGCAGCCAAAAGAGCGGAAATCCCTTATGCCATCATAGAAATGAACCCTGAAACAGTAAGAGTAGAAGCGGAAAAAGGCGAACCCATTATTTTCGGAAATGCTTCCAATGAAACGGTACTAAAACATGTCAATATACACCGCGCAAGGGTCATTGTAATCGCCATTTCCAATAGCGATGCCACAAAGAGCATAATTGCCGCAATTCGACAGTTGACCCAAAATGCCTCCATAATTGTCAGAACACGTTATGTCAATGAAATTTCTGATAATCTTTCCATGGGAGCCAACGAAGTAATCCCAGAAGAATTTGAGACTTCCATCGAAATTTTCACTCGGGTTCTAAACAAATACCTGATCGCCAAGGATGAAATAGAGGATTTCACTGAAGAAGTTAGATCAGGAAATTATGCGATGTTTAGAACACCACTCACTAAAGGAAGGGATCGGCTTAACATAGACCTTCCAGAAATTAATTTTGTAAGTCTAAGAGTAGGAAGAGATTCCGGAAACTATATCAATGAACCCTTGAAAAAAGCGAGAATAAGAGAAAACCTTGGAGTAAATTTAGTAGCCATAAAAAGAGATGGTAAAACCACCTCAAAAATAGATGGCGACACCAAGCTTCAGTTAGGAGATGTGGTTTATGTAGTCGGGAAACCTGATGCGCTCAATCAATTCGAATCAGAAGTCAAGGAAAAATAACTGAACCTCAACAGACCATTTAGTATTCTTCAAAAATGGTCTGTAGTTCTTTTAATGCATCCCTATTTTGCCTGCTTCCTATACAGTCAATAATATCTTTCTTCTCCTTGGAAGTCAATCTCCAATTGAGCGATGCCCGCTGAATTTCCAATTCTTTTATGGTCACATCATCATCGAGTCCATTTTGTTCTTTGGCTTCAAGATAGTCTTTAGATGAATATTCAAATTCCACCTTATCAAGGGAAAACGGGGTGGTTTCCTTCATATAATTATAGAGCGTTTCATTATTCAATGTCTGCACATTGTCCCAATTGATATAAATATTTTTCAATGGCGTAACCAATTTCTGAAAGATGGTAGGAGGAGTTTTCTGTTCAATTTCAAGTATCTTCTCAGAGTCACGAATGGTAATCAATAATACACCAGAAGTATTTTCTGCAATCCAGTCTTCGAAAACAAAAAGAAATCGCAAGGCATCACTGATACCAAAATTGTCTGATAATCCGGAGTCCATTATTTCCATTAATGGATCTGAGGGTAGTTGGATATTTGGAGTAATAAATGGAAATGTCGCCCCCATCCTCAAGGCACTGATAAACCTTAAATCTTCCGCATCCTGCTCTCTAAAGAACCTCATAAAATCTATGGCTTGACTTTTTTCACCCTCATCCATTAATCTATTAATAAAAACCCCCATATAGCTCATAGAATTGGGTGACACAAACAATTTCCTACCATCATTCACTATCAAGGGGGTGATTGGCAGCATCGGAATCAGCGCTTCTTTTTCCGGCTCTTCATAAGCCCTGAGTGGTTTGTCCAAGACCCCTTTGGTATTAATGTTCAACTGTTTTTCAAAAGCAAAGCCCCTATCTTGTAAATATTTCCGTCCATTATATTCTACCTTTTGATTTCTGATCAATAGATCATTGACCATCAAGGTGAAAATTATAGGGTTTAAATTATCCGCTGAAATTTGATCTCGATAAACTGCATCAGTCAAGTCAATATTTTCTCCCTGCATATACCTGAGATAAAGCTCCCTGAAGAAAGCTGCTCCTACTACTCCACCAGAGGCTCCAGTAAACAATCGCGTGTGCTTCATAAACTTACCTTCGGTTACCAAATGGATTTGTTGCAAAACATGCAAAGTCCATAAAGCAGCTCGCTGTCCTCCTCCACTACATGTAATCAGCACCATCTTTGGTTTCTCTTCCTCAGGAAACTGTTCCCTCCACTTATCCAATATCTGAATGGTATTCTGCTTGTCTTTTTGAATAGTATCGGGGTGCAGCAAATTGTCCAGCCGATTTAAATTATACACAGCTGGTTCAGTGTCATAATTCATCCCCAAGGCAGAATGGGGTCTATTCATTATCTCTGTTTTAGAAGCATTATTAAAAATCAAAAAGATGCAAATGGCGGCAAAGGTTGACCAACTTCTCAACCAAAATGTCACTGCTCCCACGAGTAATGTCAAAATGGAAAACATTAACATCACACTCATTCCGGCCGGAAACTGCAATAGCTCATTATCCCTGAAAAATCCCAATATCAATATTATGGCTACCAGGGCAATTTCAATGATAAACAAGTTAAGGTGGTTTTGATCAAATACCTTCAACAACATATTTCCCTCAAACTGTGAGAGGTCAGGTCTGACTTCTTTGAACCTCAAGTCAATATCCAAATAGGTCCCTACAGAGTCCAGCGCTCTTTTTCGATCTTTATAGCGTTTGATTACATTGGCTCTAGAAACCTTGGTCTTTCTCAGTTTTTTGTCCAAGGAATCTGTAAACATCAAAAAGAAATTTTTATTGGTCAAAGCGAAATAGGCAAACAAAAACAGGAAAGTGAGCAAATTCCCTATCAAAAAACCAATGATATACCGGAAAATCTCCCAATTACTCTCCAACTCATTATCCAGTTGAAAATTGATAATACTGATGATATAGACCAAATAAGCTATTAAAGGTATCAGGCTATTATTGATACAAAATCTAATAAAAGGACGAGAAAGCACTGCTAAAAACTTAAAGCGGGCCGCGTCCATAATATAAGTGGTCATATGAAAGGCCATGGTAAAAACAGCCAATCCAATTCCCATCATAAAAAAACCAATCCATGAAACTTCATTGAGGTATTCTGGATCCAAAAAGAGATAGGGAATACCTAAGACCTTACCGAAATTATTAGAAAGTACTAAAACCAACAGCCCCCAAATTGCCACCAAAGCAATATTCTTTTTAAAATGAAGTACGAGCAGTTGAACCGGGAAACTGTGCAAAATGCTATGCCACATAAATTGTATTTTTATAATAGTTAATATACACTTTTTGGTGGCTTATCGGTAAGGATTACCTAAAAAAGAATCTGGACCATTTGACCTTTTATTCATTGATTTAACGAATATTAAAAATTTATATTTGGGCTTTCTACAATAGGTATTACCTTAGTCATCCGAAAAGTCTAAAGAGGAAAAATATGAGAATTTGGTTTTTGTGTAAGGTAAAATATGCCAAGGAAAATGAGCAGGGATTGCTAAAAAATGTAAATGAACAATATCTTATCGATGCTGTATCATTTACTGAAGCTGAGGCAAGAATTTATGACATGCTAGGCAGTGTGATTAGAGGGGATTTTCAGGTAACCAACATCAGTAAAAGTAATATAGTTGATGTATTTTTCTATGAGGATATTGACATCTGGCATAAGTGTAAAATCACTTATGTAGTTACTGATGCAGATAGTGGTAAGGAGAAGAAGGTTACCCAATACATGTTGGTTTCAGCACATGATGTAAAAGAAGCTTATGACAGGATCCATGAAAGCCTAAGCAATATGTTGGTTAGCTTTAGGGTACCAGACATCAATGAAAGCCCAATAGTAGAAATATTCCCTTATGAAAGTGAAGATGAAGAGTTGCTTCCTCCTCCACCATCCAATCTTAAACCTGTCAGTGAAGTAAGGGCAGATCAGGCTAGAAGAGAAGAAGCAAGAGCGGCCAACGCTCCTGTAGACACGCAAGATGAGGAAGAAGCGGCTGATGATGTAATTGCTGAAGACAATTATGAAGAACCTGTGGCACCTGAGGATAAAGCACCTACAGAGCCAGATGAAGAAGTTTCGGAAGAAGAGCCAATTGATCAAACGGAAGAAGAACAATTGGAAGATGAGGAATTGGCTTCTGAACAGGAAGAAGAAGAAAAATAATAAGCCAATGCCTGTTTGGTTATAATAAATAGAAAAGGGGCTAGAAAGCCCCTTTTCTATTTTAAGAACAATATTTCATTTCTTCATTTTTTAACAGGCATTTTTGCTTTTGTATCAATCAGCCATTCCTCTAATTTCAACTCCAATTCCCGAGCTAATTCAGGATTTTCTGAAATTAAATTTTCATTTTCGCCTAAGTCATTTTTCAAATCATACAGTTCTCCCTCGCTACCATCATGGTATTTGATCAACTTGAAATCACCAGATCGAATAATAGAATAAGGCACAACATCTCTACCTCTGTAATGTGGAAAATGCCAAAACAAATCTCTCTTAAACTCTTTCTCTGGATGGCTAATCACTGTTGAAAGATCTTTTCCATCCCATTTACTTTCATCTACACTTCCATCAACATATCGCAAAACAGTAGGTAAAATATCCATTGTTATTATAGGTGATTTGGAAGTCTTGCCTGCAGGAATATTCCCCGGCCACCTCATGATAGTAGGAACCCTGATACCACCTTCATAAGGGTAACCTTTTTGAGATCTCAGTGGTGAGTTGTTAGTTACCTGACTATTAGGATTCCCCATCAAACCTCCATTATCGGAAGTAAATATCAAAAGAGTATTATCTGTTAATCCCAAACTATCCAAGGCATGCATTATTTTCCCAACATTATCATCCAGACTTTCTACCATTGCTGCATAGACTGCATTATCCTGCTTCCCCTTCTCTAAGGAATCATATTTATCCACCAACTCATCCTTTGCCATCAATGGCGTATGAACGGTATAACTTGCCCATTGAAGGAAAAACTTGCTTTCTTTATTTTCAGCGATGAACTTTACTGCCTCATCCCCTTCCCTATCAGTAAGGTATTCTCCTTCTTTGCGGCTAGGTAAGTTAGGAATAATATACTCCTCATTTCCATTAAAAGGCTCATATGGATCAAAATAACTAGGTGGTTGCCCCAAATCACATCCACCAATATTCACATCAAACCCCTGGTTTTCGGGAAAATATTCCTCAGGACCCAAATGCCATTTACCTATATGACCTGTCTGGTATCCTCTTTCCTTCAGTAACTCTGCTATAGTTACCTCTGACAATGGCATATATAGGTAGTTTTTAGGAGTCTTTAGTGGCCTATCTCCGTTTTCATCATAACCTTGAGGATTACTTCCGTCCTCAGGAATTATTCCTCCCTGAAACCTGGCTCTGATCCAATCTGTAATCCCTGTTCTTGCAGGATGCTTACCCGTTAGCATCGCTGCCCGTGTTGGAGAGCATATAGCTGCAGCTGCATAGGAATTGGTGAATTTCACCCCCTGATTAGCTAGCTTATCAATATTGGGCGTTTCATAATAATCACTACCAAATGCCCCTACATCTGTCCAGCCTAAGTCATCAACATGTATTACGATTATATTCAGATCTTCAGCTATATCTTGCTTTCGGTAGCTACTGTTTTTTTTCTCACTACAAGAGATCAAGCAAGCCAATAATGGAATTAGTAATAATATAATCTTTCTCATTGCTTTCTTTATAAAAAAGGTCGGTGAAAAATCACCGACCTAAGTTTGTCCTCCTATTAATAACCTGGGTTTTGCTCTAAATTAGGATTTGTATCTATTTGCTGCAGTGGAATCGGGTATAATACTTGATGTGCTTCAGCATTATATCCTCTGGAGACAGCACCTGAGATAAACTTTCCATGTCTGATAAGGTCTTCTCTCCTCAAGCCTTCACTATAAAACTCTCTTCCACGCTCCTCAAGAATAAAATCCCTTAACGCCTCAGTAGATGGATAATCAGCCAACGAAATTTCGGAAACATTGGCTCTTCTCCTCACTTCATTGATTAAGTCAATGGACTCAGTATTGGGACCATTCAGTTCATTTAAGGATTCCGCCCTACTTAGCAAAACATCCGCATAACGAATATAAACGATATCATTCCCATGAGATTCCCCCACCCCATCAGGATCTGGCCAGTATTTAAAGCTTCTGACATTATCCAAAGGGTTACCATTTTCATCCTCTACCAACTCCACCATATTACCGCTTGTATTAGTATATGCTGTCACAAAGAGATTTCTCCTTAAATCTTGCTCTTCAAAGGTCTTGTAGAAAGCAGTGTATGTTCTAAATTGTGCACCGTAATTAGCCCAAGAGCTCAACACAGGATAGCCTGGAGGAAATGCATGGGCCATATAGTTATTTTGATACCCACCCTGAGGCAAACATGGGGCCCTGAATATATATTCTCTATTCGCTTCCCCATCGACAGAAAACAATTTCTCATAATCATCATAAAGTGAATAATAATTCAAGTCCATGATCTGCTGTGCAGTTGAAGCTGCTAATTCCCAGTTTTTATCATTAAGATAAAATTTCATTAAGTATCCCAACGCTGCGCCCTTGGTAGCCCTACCTATTAATGTTTCCTCTGTGGGAAGATTCTCCGAAGCAAAAGTCAAATCAGAAATCACATAATCGAAGAATTCTTCTTTAGTAGCCCTAGGGGTACTCTGTCCAATTTCTTCTATTTCATCTGGAGAAGCTCCCTCGGGAATTTCAATTATTGGGGTTGGGCCAAACATATTGTATAAATAATAATAGGCTGATGCGCGGATAAACCTGGCCTCTCCCTTAATGGCGTTGAGTTCTGTTTCAGGCAAGTCTGTAAGCCCATTGGCCACAATCAACACTGTATTTGCACTTGCTATAGCCGAATACATTTTATTCCACTGCCCATTCAATATATTATTATTAATAGGCCAGTTGAACTGGATAAATGGTGCAGCTACCCGTTCCAGACCACCACCCGTCTCAAAGGACACATCGGTACAGAACTCATTGAGCAAATACGTATAATTTCTATGATCATAGGCTATTATCCTGGATCGGTTATATGCCCCCGTCAGCAAAGCATCCACCCCAGATGGATCCTTCAGGAAGGAATCTGGGTCGTATTGCGTATAAACTTTTTCTTCAAGAAAATCCAAGCAAGAAGTAGTGCTAAATAATAGAACTAAAGCAAGGATTCCGTTTATATATTTATTGTTAATCGTCTTCATCGTTCTTTTATTTAAAAGGTTACATTCAGTCCAAAGCGTACAGTCCTGCTCAAGGGATAACTGTTGTAATTAACTTTTGACACGCTACCAGTACCTGTAGCACTCGCATCCGGATCAAATCCTTCAAAATCTGTAATGGTAAATAAATTATCCGCTGCTACATAAGCATTGATATTATTAAACACCTTCTTGTTTTTGATAGGGAAGTTATAACCTAAAGTCACTGTCTTTAGCCTAAAGAAAGAAGCATCCTGAACAGTGATCGAGTTGATGATATAATCCCCACCATAAGCTGTAGGGTTCACTCCACTTGGATATTCGTTGGTAGGGTTATCCGGGGTCCACCTGTTTAAGAGGTATTTTGATATCCTGTTTCTATACTCATTGGTAGGATATAATGATTCGGTTACATTGGCATCAAGGGTCTCAATACCGTTTACCCATTGCATAAAAATATCCAATGATAGATTTTTATAGTTAAAGGTATTGCTAAAACCTAGGGTCAAATCCGGGAATGGATCACCCAATACAACACGGTCATTCAGGTCGATAACATTGTCCCCATTTTGATCCTTGAATTTGATATGACCAGGTGCTGCATTGGGCTGCGCAGAATTCTGGATATCATCACCTGTTTGGAATATACCTTCTGTTTCAAATCCATAAAAAGAACGCATGGCCACGCCTTCTCTAATTAGCTGGTAATTACTGATAAATGTCCCAATATTTCCAGATACTATCTCAGGAATAAAATCAGGCAATTTCGTTACCTCATTTTTAAGAAGAGAGAAATTCAGGGTAGAACCCCATTTAAAATCACTGTTTTGGATATTTACAGAATTGATTAAAAAGTCCAAACCTGAATTCCTTGCCTCACCGAAGTTCACCAAAATATTGGTAAAGCCTACTACCGATGGAATTGGTTTTCTAAAGATCTGATCTTTGGTATTCCTTATATAATAATCAATGGAACCATAAATTCTATCCTCAGCAAAACCATAATCCAATCCAAAATTGATTTCCTCTGTAGTTTCCCACTTAAGATTAGGATTGGGTAGTCTAGCAGGTACCACACCTTGATAAATAGCATCGCCAAACACGGCACTTCCACCTGCGACTAAAGTCTGGATGGTACTGAAATTATCGATTCCCTGATTCCCTAGCTGTCCATAGCCTAATCGCAACTTTGCTGTGCTAACTGTATTATTGATATTCTGAAAGAAAGGCTCGTCTGAAATTCTCCAGGCAAATGCTCCCGAAGGGAAAAATGCATACTTATTCTCATCTGAGAACCTTGAGGTTCCATCAGCTCTAAAGGAAGCCGTCAATAAATATCTCCCCTTATAATCATAATTCAATCTTCCTAAAAAGCCATTTAATCTGTTTCTGCTCCTTGATGAACTCACATTATCCCCTTCATCACCATCACCACTTTGTAATAAATCCGCATAGGTTACATCGGATAGAAAACTACGAGAACTTGCATTCACCCCCACATTCAAAAACTCCTCAAAGGTAGCTCCACCCAAGATATTAAGGTGATGATCTTCATTAAATTGCTTATCATACCTAATCAAAAATTCCGCTAACCACTGAACATAATCAGAAGCTCCTCGAGAACCTACCCCTCCATTACTTTGTCCTATGAGAGTTGACCGGTCCCTGTAGGAAGAATTCATGGTTCCAACGGTAGTACCTCCCAGCCTAACAGACCCTACTAATCCTTCCAATGGCTCAATTTCCGTTGTAAATGTCCCATAAAACCTATTTCTAAGGCCTTCATCCGTAACACCATTAATAAGGGCCTCCGGATTATCCAGTGCAATAAAATCATTTCTGTAATACATCCCATTTTCATCCAATCCTGACGGCAAGGTAGGATCAAATTGAATGGAGGAATTTATTGGTCCAGCACTTTCATTTGCTGAATTTGAAAACAATATTTCATTTTGAACGGACCGAGTATAATTCAAATTAAACTTGAATCTCAAGAAATCCTTTGGTCTAAAATCCACATTCGTCCGCAAGTTAAGCTTCTTAAAATCAGAATTTTTAACCAATCCTTGTTGGTTGAAATAATTCAAGCCAGCGTAATAAGTGCTTTTATCAGATCCACCTGACATGGATAATTGGTGATTTTGAACAGGGGCATTGTTTTTGAAAATTATATCCTGCCAATTGGTTCCTACTCCAACCTGATTAATTTCATCCTGAGTGTATATTGGATTTCCACCCCCCTCTTCTCTTATAGCATTAAGGGTTTCCATATATTGCCTACCATTCAACACATCCACCTGCTTGGCAACTGACTGCACCCCATAATAGGTATTGTACTTGAGAACAGGTTCCCCTTTTTTACCACTTTTGGTAGTAATCAGCACGACACCATTGGCCGCTCTTGTACCATAAATTGCAGCAGAAGATGCATCCTTAAGCACCTCTATAGACTCGATATCATCTGGACTCAAATCTTGTGGATTTACCCCAGGTAATCCATCGACTACTACCAGTGCACTATTATCCCCGTTTATTGAGCCTGCTCCTCTGATTTGAATTTTAGTGTTTGCTCCAGGTGCTGAATTGGGCTGACTAATGGTCACCCCTGGTGCACGTCCGTTCAATAATTGAAGGGCATTTGAATTCGCTCCTTGGGTAAAATTTTCTTCTGATAAGGAAACTACTGACCCTGTAAGATCACTCTTTTTCTGAACGCCATAGCCCACTACTACCACCTCATTCATACTACTTAGCAATTCCTCCAAGACAATATTTATTTCCGTTCTATTACCTACAGTTTGTCTAACGGTTTTATAACCTATAAAGGAAAACTCAAGAACAGCTTCATCATTTTCTACTTCTATTTGATAGCTACCATCCAAATCTGTAACAGTACCTGTTTGGGTACCTACTATCAAAACATTTACTCCAGGTACACCTTGAGGTTCGGCTTCAGAAGTAACCCGGCCCTTGACCGTTTTTACAATAATATCATTGGATGGTTGCGAACTGACTTTCTCAGGCACATTTAATGGCCTTGGTGTTATTACGATACTGTTTTCAATCCTTTGGTATTGCAAATTGGTATCACTAAGCAAAATATCCAATGCACTTTTCAATGTTCTTCTGGACTTAGTGAGGCTTACACTCCTAAAAGATTTAACATGCTCTAATTTGTAAGAAAACTTATAAGGGGTATTGGTCTCGATTTTTCTAAATGCAGAAACCAAGGGCTCTTCATGAATTTCAACATTGATATAAACATCCTTCAAATCTGGCAATTGATCATTGGCTAATACAGGCAATAGGGTAGAAAAAAAGACCAATGCAAACGTGGCACTGCTCAGTTTTCTGCTTTTTCTCAACCAATAAGTGGTTGAGAAAATCCTTGTTTTAAATAGGGCATTCATTAACCCATGTAAAGATATTTTCATAATTTTGAGTTGGATTAAGTATTTGTTAAATGACTGAATCTAATGCCTCCTAACCGGAGGTTTTTGCTGTTTCGGTGGCCGCCGAAACAGCTTTTTTTCACATATTTGTTACATAGGCTTTTATTTTTAAGCTTAAAGACATCTAATTCCACTGAAATAAATTGTATTCCCCTCAGTCCTATAGTCGATACCATTCAAAGTTGTTAAAACCTCTAGCACATGGGGCAAATCTTCATTTATATCAAATTTCGAGGTAAACCTACATTTACTTAAAGCAGGATTTTCAAATTTAAAATCCTTGCCATATTGCATTTTAAGTGTGGTTACCGCTTCTGCAAATGTTACATTTTCAAATACCAAATTGCCATCTTTCCATGAGGATAGTGATGATGCATCAACTTCCTGAAAAGAAAATCCTTGATTTTGGTCATCATAAGAAATTTGCTGATTTGGGGTAATGGACGCAAACTCATTATTTGATTTCCCTACGCCTACTTTTCCAGTTTTTACGGTTACTTGAACACCATTGTCTTCATCATAAGCACGAACATTAAAGGAAGTTCCCAATACCTTAGTTTTGATAGCCTCACTTTCTACTATAAATGGACGGGACTCATCCCTTTCCACATCAAAAAATGCTTCGCCTATCAATTTCACCTTCCTTTCTTCAAAATCATGAGGATAGATAATCTTAGTCCCTGAATTAAGCCAGACTTCACTCCCATCAGGTAAAGTCAAATGTTTCCTTTCTCCGATACCAGCCACGACTTCAGCCAAAGGAACTTCATCTACAGCCTCAGGACTACTCTCAAAAAACAACCAGCTACCAATAATTGAAATCAAAAATATGGCTGCAGCTCCCCACCATCTACTCACTATCCTATGTTCCCTGTTTTTGGACACACGCAGGTGAGCAGCTTTATCTCTATTGATATTATTGAACAGCTGATCTTGATTACTTCTGTCTATTTCTGGAAGTCCCTCTTCTGTATACCATGTTTCAAGCATACTTTTTTCTACCAAGCTTTCATTTTCAGGCTTGGTTATTTCAGTAAAAAGTTCATCTATCTCATCAGGATTACATTGATTTGATAGGTATTTCTTAATTAACTCTATTGTTTGTTCTTTCCTTTCCAAAGTGAAATTTGCTTACTTATTATAGGGATGACGTCTCGTAAGCTTGGGGAGGACTAGTGAAGTTGAAAAAAAATCAAGTTTTTATTTCCATTATCTCCAATCAGTGAAAATAAACTTCTAGTACTAATAAATAAATGGAATATTCCATCAACTTTCTTAAAACCTTTAATGCTTCCACCATATGGTTTCTAACTGTGTTTTTCGAAATTTTTAGTTCTTTTGCAATATCCTCATAACTCAGCCCTTTAGTGCGGCTCATTTCAAATACAGCTTTTTGTTGAGGAGATAAATGCTCCATGATTTTTTCCAAAAAACCAGTATTTTCAAAATCTAAAAATGGATTGACTGATGGTTCCATTTTATCTTTTACATGATCCATCAGTTTTTGATCCCTGGAGATTTTTCGAATATTATCTATACATTTTCTTCGAACAATTTGGAATAGATAAGCCTCAAAATTGTCGACATCTTGCAGCTTTCTTCGTTCTTGCCAGATTTTTATAAAGATCTCCTGTGTAACATCTTGAGCTAGTTCTTCTAATTTCAAAAATTTCAATGCAAACCCATATATCCGCTTATTATAAGCATCAAAAAACAATTTAAATGCATCCTCTTCCCCAGAGATTAATCCAAGGATCCACTTATTTTCAGTATTATTTTGGGCTAAGGGCAATGTTCAAAAACTTACTATTAATGATTAAATCAAAATTAATTAACAAAATTTAAATTACATATCCATTCTTTTCATTAATTATTTATCAACCCACATGAAAAATAATTTACAAAGTAAAAAACCAGAAGCATATCCATTTAAAAATGCTTCTGGTTCGTTTCATTTCTTCCTTTCATCAATGAACCCTTCTATTTCCTTTAATTCAACACCACCTCATCTATAAACACCCAGCCCTTGTCACCAGCTCCCCTGTGCCAAGCAGGCAAATGTTGGTTGGGGTATAGTGTCAATTTTAATTTGTCATAATTGGATAGGTCAAGCTGATAGAACAATTGCTTCATCCTGCTTCTTTTTGATTTTGCCGGCACCTCTGGAGCTTCCTGTACTATGGTTTTCCAAGCTCCGGCTCTGGATTTCCCCTCTACCAATATTTTTACGGGAGGAAAGATATGGGCCTCTTCATGATACATTAAACTAAAGGCTATGTTTTCAACATCCTGTCCCTCAGGAATACTAATTTCTAAGACCATAGGCTCATCCTTGAATCCTAACCAATCTCCAGAAGCGTAATTACTATCGCCTTTTACCAAATCAAATAAAGTGGCTTTGCCATTACCTT
Source organism: Echinicola salinicaeni (assembly GCF_014280965.1). Classification (GTDB taxonomy): domain Bacteria; phylum Bacteroidota; class Bacteroidia; order Cytophagales; family Cyclobacteriaceae; genus Echinicola; species Echinicola salinicaeni. The sequence goes on along the minus strand of NZ_JACODZ010000002.1, from coordinate 439,248 downwards.
GATATTCGCCAGAAGGTGAAGTCTTTAACTCTACATCTTTAGGCTGAATACCTGATTTATAAAAATAAGCATCTACCTGCTCACTTTTCAGCCACCCTTTGGCATAAGCCCTGGCCTTTATGCTGGAAGTATTGTCAATCAAAATAGGTGCTTCGTATTTAAGGCTGCTTATACTATCTGGCTCTGTACCATCAAGCGTATAAAACACCTCCACGGAGCTGATTGGGTGCTCGATCTCCACCTTTTCATTTTCATCAAATATTACCTTGCTGTATTTAATCTGTGGGGGATTAAGTGTATAGACCAAACCGTCATCGCTATAGCCCCATTCCAACATAACATGAGGGGCTGCTTTCTGATAACTTTTGGCATCCACCTCTTTGAGTCCAGTACTCCATAAATACACGTATTCCAAATTTTTCACATTGGCCAAAACCTCGAAAATCCCTTCATCTAGCTCATTTCCAGCCAAAGTCAAACTCCTCAATTTTGGTAAAGAAGACAGTACTTTCAACTGTTCAGTACTAAGATTAGAAAAGTTAAGCTTAAGCTCTTCTAGGTTCTTGAATTCAGCAAGAATTGATAAATCCACCCCATCCAATGGCATTTTATTAAGGCTAATCCCTACAATTTGCTCCTTAACTTTTTTCAATTCCTCTAATGAAGCAGGATCAAAAGCATTTGCACCAAAATAAGATACCTCCAATGCAGGCGACTCCGGATAAAGCGGCTCTACTATCCTGTAAAAATTATTCAACGAAACAACCACATCTGGATCTGCAGCTTCAAAATCAAAAGGAGCTTCTTTTTCCAATTGTAAACTGGCCAATTGGAAAAGCGGACTTTCCTCTCCCGTTTCCTTTAGTTTTTGATCATATTTTACCCCTCCTTTCACCCATTCCTGTAGAATTTGCAGCTCCTCTGGACTCAATTGAGGTTTGCCTTTTGGAGGCATATGCCCCTTTTCTTCAATTGGCTTTACCAGACGTTTTACAAACAGGGAGTTCTCCCAATCCTTTTCATCAAATAGCACACCGTTTTTACCACCCTTTTGGATCATCGCAACCTCATCCAGTCTTAACTGTCCCTTGCTCTTACTTGCTTGGTGACATGAATTACATTTTTGTTCCAAAATAGGTTGCACCAAATGGGCAAAAACCTCAGCCTCTTCTAAGCTTACCTGCACACCATCTTTTCCAGCTATAGGTGCCATCAAAAAATCAGTACCATGGGTAAGGTTTGCTCCCCAATGTCCTGCGCCAATCAACACCAATAATAAGGCTAAGCCCATGCCTTTTTGCATTTTGGGCTGTTTTTCCAAAAAGAAATAAACTAGAACAGCCAAGAAAAATACGGCTACCCCCATCCATTTGTGAAGTACAAGATTATCTCCTTCATAGCCTTCTTCCCGGCTTAGCATCCAACCGGTCAACACGGTTATACCTGCAAAAAAACAAGCAAACAACAATGACCACTTTGCTACTTTTTGCTGATAAGGTGATGGCAGTAAATTAGGAACTAAAACAAAGACCAAAGCCAAAACCATCAATACAATGGGAAAATGCAAGATCAAGGGATGACTTCTCCCCAACACTTGTAGAACAGGAGGCACCATCAATCCATCACCACCTATGATAAATATGACAATAAGGCCGGAAAAAACAATCAACAGGTTTTCCAACCAGCCTTGTAGGTTATTTCTAATATTCATTTTTTAATTCGACTAAGCTTAAGAGAGCGGCCCGGAATGGGACAAGCTAAATTTTCACGGGTGATAATTCTTCTACTAAACGATGATTTCTTTCACTACAGTACCGGCCACATCAGTGAGTCTATACCTTCTACCAAGATGCTTATAGGTCATTTTTTCATGATTGATCCCCATTAAATGAAGGACAGTAGCCTGGAAATCATGAACATGTACAGGATCTTTGGTGATGTTATAGCCAAAATCATCGGTTTCTCCATGTACAATGCCTGACTTCACTCCTCCACCTGCCATCCAAATGGAGAATGCCCTTGGGTGGTGATCTCTACCATAATTCTCAACAGACATCTTACCCTGACAGTAATTGGTACGTCCAAATTCTCCACCCCAGATGACTAAAGTTTCGTCCAATAAACCTCTCTGTTTGAGATCTTTAATTAAAGCAGCAGAAGCTTGGTCAACATCTTTGGCTTGACCTGCCATTTCATTTGGAAGATTTCCATGCTGATCCCACCCTTGGTGATAAAGCTGAACAAAACGAACACCACTTTCAGATAGCTTCCTTGCTAAAAGGCAATTGGCAGCATAGGTACCAGGAACTAAACAATCCGGCCCATACATTTTGATGATGCTATCTGGTTCCTTACTGATATCTGTAACCTCAGGAACTGCTGTCTGCATCCTAAAAGCCATCTCATATTGCTGGATCTTAGCCTGAATTTCAGGATCACCGAACTGATCATAGGATATTTGGTTCAAGGATGAAATCTGATCCAGCATCCTTCTTCTATCGGAACGTTTCATCCCATCAGGATCCCCAAGGTACAATACTGGATCCTCAGAATTGGAAAACTGAACACCTTGGTGCACAGCATCTAAAAAGCCATTGCTCCATAGCTTGGAATAAACTCCCTGGCCATTACCTTTCCCCCTACTCAAAAGCACACAAAAAGCAGGCAAATTATTATTCTCACTTCCAAGACCATAGCTCAGCCAAGACCCCATACTTGGTCTATTACCTACCTGTGCTCCCGTTTGGAAAAAGGTCAAGGCAGGATCATGGTTAATCGCCTCAGTATGCATTGACTTCACAATACAAATATCATCTACAATCTTAGCGGTATGAGGGAACAGATCACTGATCCAGGCCCTAGCTTCACCATACTGCTTGAAATCATAATAAGAACCTACCAATGGAAATTTACTTTGACCAGCTGTCATCCCAGTTAATCTTTGACCGTTCCTGATACTGGCAGGAAGATCTTCCCCCATGCGTTCTCTCAACATAGGCTTATAATCAAAACTTTCCAATTGACTTGGGGCACCATTTTGGAAAAGATAGATCACCCTTTTGGCTTTTGGAGCAAAATGGGGGATCGCAGCCATCAGCTCATCCTCCATACCTGATTTCCCTTTAAAAAGATCAGGAATCAATAGGGAGCCTAAAGCCATACTTCCTACTCCAAGACTTAATTTGGAAAGAAATTTTCTCCTATTTTGATTTAATCCGTGCTCTAATATTTCCTTTTCCATATCAAATCTTAGTTATGGTTTCTTCTAAATTATACAGTGAGACGATGACCTGCATCATAGCAGCCGACTCAGCGCTGACACCTTCCTCAAGCAATGGCTTTTCACCGACATCCAAGCTTTCTTCAATCACGTCAGGATCTCCTTTAAATCGCTCTTTTTCCTGAGCAAAATAATCCATCAATACCTCCTTCTCTTCATCTTTAATATTCCTACAGAGGATCTTTTTGAAAGCGGTCTCTATTCCTTCTTCTGGGCTTAAACCGTCTTTCTCCATTTGAGTACTCATGACTCTTGCTGCCTCTAGCACAAAAGGGTCATTGAGCATAACCAGTGCTTGTAACGGTGTATTGGTCCTCCCTCTAGTTACCTCGCATCTATCTCGGTTACTGGCATCAAAGATGATTGCTTTTGGTGGTGGAACAGTCAATTTAATAAAGTGGTAAAGTCCCCTTCTGTAAATCTTATCCCCTTTATCCTGAACATATTTTGCTAAAGAACCTCTTCCTGAAGTGGCCGCCTCCCAAAGGCCTTCTGGCTGGTAAGGTTTTATACTCATTCCTCCAATCTCCTTATTCAAAAGACCACTGCTGGCCAAGACTAAATCCTGGATGTTTTCAGCAGTCAGTCTTAACCTTGGCGCCCTGGCCAAATAAAGATTACTTGGATCCTTGGAAAGTTTTTTCTCTGTGATAACGGAAGACTGCCTATAGGTAGCTGAAGAATAAATCTGCTTCATCAGTCTCTTGATGTCCCAGTCATTCTCCATAAAGTCCACTGCCAACCAATCTAAAAGTTGAGGATGGGTTGGCAAGTCTCCCTGCATGCCAAAATCACCGGCAGAGGCCACTATGCCCTGACCAAATATTTCTTGCCAGATAAGATTCACAAATACCCTTGCAGTAAGTGGGTTTTTCTTATCAGTGGTCCACTCAGCCAAACCAAGACGGTTTTTGGGCAATCCTTCAGCATATTTCATAATAGATGGAGGGGTAGAAGCCTGAACCTCCACAGTAGGCGCATCATATACTCCCCTATCTAAAATATAAGTCTTACGCAGTGTATCCAGTTCGTCCATCACAGAAACCATAATCTGTGATGTATCTGGGGCATTCAAATAACTCAAAACTCCATCTGGATCCGTATCTTCTTTGTTAATCCATAATATTGGAGTTTTGGCAGGTTTACTTCTTGAAACATCTCCTTCAAACCCCTTTTCAGGAGTGTTATTAAAGAAGGCATACATTTGAAAGTAGTTCTCCTGAGAAAAAGGATCATATTTATGATCATGACATTGGGCACACTCCATGGTGATTCCTAAAATCCCTTTTGTGAATGTATTGGTCTTGTCTAGGATATATTCTACCCTATATTCTTCATGAATAATCCCACCTTCTTCTGTGTATTTATGATTTCTGTTAAATGCCGTAGCTAATATTTGTTCTTTAGTGGCATTCGGAAGCATGTCTCCAGCAAGCTGCCAGGTGATAAACTGATCATAGGACATATTCTCATTGAATGCATGAATCACCCAATCACGGTAAGGCCATTGGGTACGCATTTCATCATCCTGATACCCATAGCTATCCGAATACCTGGATACATCCATCCATAGCACAGCTAGTTTTTCACCATAAGATGGTTTGGCCATCAACTCATCTACCAACGCCTCATAATTGTCTCCACTCAGATCTGAATACTTATCTATTAATTCCAAACTAGGTGGAAGTCCAGTGATATCAAGACTCAAACGCTTAACTAAAGTAGCAGCATCTGCTTCCTCATTTGGAGAAAGCTTATGTTGCTTCATTTGAGCAAGCGTAAAATTATCTATTTCATTTCTACACCACTCATCCTCTAATGGCAATGCTGATTTTTCAGGAGGAGTAAAAGCCCAATGGGGCTCATATTTAGCACCTTTATTGATCCATTTTTTAATGAGATCAACTTCTTCTTCAGTGAGTTTTAGATTCGAATCAGGTGGGGGCATTTGAATGCTAGGGTCTTCTGTAGTTATCCTTTGATAAACAGCAGATTCCTTAGGTTTGCCTGGTACAATCACATGCTCCTCAGGTGAATCCTTTAGGGCGGCATAAGCTCCTGCTTCAGTATCCAGCCTTAAGCCCGCTTCTCGCTTATTGGCATCTGGACCGTGGCAAGCAAAACATTTATCCGACAAAATCGGCCGAATATGAAAATTATAGCTAATCTGATCAGAGGAAACCATTGGGCTGCTCGTATCTGATCCAGAATCGCAAGAGCTTAAAATTAAAGCACCTAACACTCCAGTAAGTAGAAGGTTAATTGGGGTTTTCATGCTTATTTTTAATTTGTCAGTTTGTTTAAACAAATATGTGAAAATTATTTCCTAAAAGCAATTAATCATAACCAATTGCTTTTCTTATTCTAACATATTTTTCTTCGTTATTATCTTAAATATCTTTAATAAAATCATCGCTGGATCACCTTTTGGAAAATTATGCTGTCCTTGATCTCTTGAAAAAATAAAATGGGAACCCAAAATCATCAGTTTGTCCATATAATTCAAAACCATGATTTTGGTACCAAGGAACATTCAAAGGTGTAGAAGTTTCTAGGCAAATTGTTTCAAACTTTTCACCTTCCTTTTCCATTACTTCATTCAATAGGCGGGAGCCTATACCCACACCTTGTTTAGCTGGATCCACTCCAATATACCAGAGGTATAATTTTGATCCTTCAGGATAATACCCTTTAATGGTGGACTGCCTTTTAAGTGCTTTAAAGATATTGCCTATTCCTATAGTACTAATAATCAATTTAATATCCAATAAAGCTGCTTTAAACAAAGGAGGTTTCAAATCCATATATTGAACTAAGGCACAAGCATTTTCATCATCACTTAAATAAACTTGACCATTAAGTTTACAACTCTCATAAGAATAATCCATCAGCCCGACTGCCCTCTTCCTTTTATACTTATCCTGCTTCACCAAATAATTCACGCTTTGATTATCGCGAAAGGATTTACACAAAATGGATATCACCTTGACCTTATCTTTCTTTTCTGCTATTCTCATTCTTTGTTCCTAAACCAATATGGAGAATCCTTATTTAACATGACTGATCTTAAATACCCAGGCATGCTCACAAGGAAGCTGATCCAATGATAAATCCGGCACATCAACAATCAGCTTGTTATTTTCTGCCCTATATTTCAAATCACCATTGTAACCTAATAAGCTCACATTTGTGTCTTTACTAATTTTAACATCTTCTATCACCAATTGTTTCTTAGGAATTAATGGGCTAATAGCGTAAAGGTCACCTCCCTTTTGGGTGAAGAAAAGTTCTTTTACGGCTTTTCCTGGTGCAGGATCTACAGTTTGTTTCAAAATATAGTCACCTCCTAAATAGCTATTTCCATGATCAATGCTTCGATCTCCTTCAGACCATTGAGCTGCTCTTTCCCATTTCCTACTGCCGTAGATAGCCTCTCCATTTACCTTGAGCCAGGCGCCCATCTCCAAAAGTCTTTCCTGCATTATAGGCGGAATATTCCCCCTCGCATCTGGGCCTATATCCAAAAGCAGGTTCCCTCCATTACTCACTATATCCACCAACATTAACAACAATGCCTTAGTACTATTATAATCTTGGGCATCTTCATTTTGGTTATACCCAAAGGAAAATCCCATCCCCCTACATTCTTCCCATGGCTTATCAAACACTTTTCCTGCTTCATACTCCGTAGTATAGTAACCGCCGTGCTTTTGCCTTAAACCTTTCCCCCAACGATCATTTACCAGAATTTTATCTTTGGCGGCTGATTCATTATAAAGCCAAGCCAAAAATTCCTCACTCTTCCACTTATCTCCTTCCATTTCCCACTCACCATCGGTCCAGAGTATATCTGGTTGGTAGCTTTGTACCAAATCTTTTATCTGTGGAAGGTAATGTTCATCTACAAATTTCTCCTTATCATTTTGCCATAATGGATGATACCATTCATAAAGCGAATAATAAAGCCCCATCTTTACAGAAGTATTCTTTACAGCTTCACTTAGCTCACCCACCAAATCCCGCTTGGCCCCCACTTCCATACTGTTCCAGGCAAATCCTCGATCATTGGCCTGCTCATTTGGCCAAAGGGTAAATCCATCATGGTGCTTTGAGGTAAGCACTATATATTTGGCTCCGGCCTCCTCAAATAATCCAGCCCATTCCTCAGGTTCAAACAAATCCGCGGTGAACATATCTCCAAATTCATAATAGTCAAAATGTTCCCCATAAGTCTTCTTGTGGTACTGATATACTTCATCTCCTTTGAATTCCCCATTTCCAAACAAGGCTTTGTTCTGAAGCCAAAACTGGTACCATTCTGAATAGGTACCTTTAGGTGACCAAGCGGGCACCGAATAGGGTCCCCAGTGGATAAATATCCCAAACTTGGCATCCTCAAACCATTCGGGAACGGGTCGCTGATCCAATGACTCCCAATTAGCCTCATAATCTTGGGCATTTAAATAACTAGAGCTTATTATCAACAATGCTAAACCAATAAAAATATTCCCAATGCACTTCATTTATTTATAATTTTAATAATAATCAACCATAAACCATAAAATCATTTTTCTTTTTACAAATTATAAAAATTTACACATTATCCCATATTCATTATCAGTTATGCAAAAATAGTACGCGTAAATGCAAAACTTCAGAGATGTTTTTTGTCCAAAAGCCCAAATTAATAACCAAAGGACCTAAATTTTCAAATATCAAAAACCAATTTCCCTACTGATAGAATGGCTCAAATAGGAAAAGATAAGGAGGGTACATTTCTTTTTTGCCAATAGATTTACAGAAAAAATCCTGGTACCAATTCATCATTTTACCCCAGGATTTATAGTCAAAAACTTAGCAGTAGTTCAATCTTCCAACTCTTGGATTTTGGCAAACATTTTACGAAAAGTATTCCAAGCAGTCTCTTGTCCTCCATCTCTATCTGGCTTATTTTCGTAAAAACCATCCATAAAGCTTCCTGCTCCTGACCACACCGTTTGCATCATTCCATAAAACCGAGGCTTCATTTCCATGGTTGCGGACTTTCTAAACTTAAACATATCCTCAACCTGAGCTACTGAAACATCTGGCTTCCTCCAATTACAGGTCAAAACCCGGAATCCCTTCATCGCAAAATAAACTGCGGATTGGTCTGCTCTTTCATAATGCCAATCCCCGATTACCACATCCTTTGGAATCATGTCGATGGCCCGATGAGTATTGTTCATACTGGCCTCCCACATTCCATATCCTGTGGTCTTACCATCCAACAACCGATCTCCCCATATCCATAATTCCCTATTATCTTGGGCTAGATGATTGCGGATTTTGGTTACTTCTCCTGCAAACAATTCTGCTTTGTCTCTTCCAGAACATCTCGGACAATTATCATCACCTATATAAAACACCTCATCCATACCCGCATGAAAAGCATCAGCTTCAAAGACCTCACATATTTCATCTACCATATCAAAAACCACAGCATGTACATCAGGGTGAAGCGGACAATAACTTTTGCAGTACAGTCCATCCTCATTGGGCCACTTATATTCTTCAGGCAATTCCACATTTGGCGTCTCGTCAAACACTGGATATACCTCCAATAATTTCCCGATTTTGCTATGCCAAGATTGATGCCCTAGTAGGTTGATCTGAGGAATAAGTCTGATATTATTTTCTTTGCAGACTGTTACCATTTTTTTCACTTGTTCTTTGCTTAAAGGATCATCACCTATTAACTCAGGACGAGCCTCATATTCATATCTATAATCTACTCTAAGTATCAAGGCATTAATTCCTCTTGGGGCTAATTCCTCATCGATAAACTTCACAAATCGATTCACCTCCTCAGGCATTGGAGCTGCGATGGCAAAGCCTTTTACAGGCAAAACCTCATTAGTCACTTGAGCCATTAGGGATTGTAGACAACTTATCAATATCAATGTTAAAATCTTTACTATTTTCATCTTTCTGTTTTTAGGGTTAATTGGTGTCTACAAGGATAAGTTATTAAAGTTTCAACCTCAATCTTAACTTCTCCAAAACACCCGTAATTATAATAATCACCAAAGAATAAAGAAGACACTTTATGATACCCAATACACCTGACCGTAATACAAGCGGTAGGCTTATCCCTACTATCGTATAAATAGCATAATGGATATAGGGCAACAAATAACAAGTAAGTGTACTTGTACCTGCAGGTTTAATGATGTTAAACCACTTCAATTGCTTTTTAATATCTATCAGCCATACAAAAAATACAAATCCCACGACACTAATGGCAATACAAATACTTAACCATGATGGTGAATCCCCGATCTTATGAATCCCCCAAATGGGCCTAGTTACTATTCCATAAACCAACATGAGAGCTGAAAAACCAAAAGATAACAGCCAGAAAGGCTTGTGCTTCCCTTTGAGAAACCACATTCGGTAACTTAATGAAATAATAATTCCTGCCATGGTAAAGGCCACCATTGCTCCATTACCTACTATCCATATGTATTCCTTAATTGGGGCCAAGAAATCCAACCAACCCAATTCATTATAAGAATTAAAGGCAAAGAAAAACACAAAGGCAATTATCTGCCACGCACTGGATCCCTTAGTGGTAACATAAATTGTAGCACAGATCATATAGGCCCAGCCAATAAGTCCCAAAATCCCATACCATTTAGTACGCATCCATTCAGGATTTTCGACTGTCCCACCCTCGTAGACATATGCCAGGACAGTTAATAGTAAAATTCCAGTTGCCTGAATTAAATATTTCTTGCTTTTCGCAAGATCCTTTGGAAAATCCAACCAAATCATAAAGAAACCTATGGTAATCAAGATTTGCCATACAGGTTTCGGTAAAACGGCTCCATCACTATATGACTCCAGATTAACATGAAAAATCCCCATAATAAGCAGGGCGGCTGACCTGATAAATATATGCCCTATAATGCTTATGGTATTAGATCCTTTTCTAAGCCTACTTTGAATAGCGAATGGGATGGATAGTCCCATAATGAACAAAAAAGCTGGAAACACCACGTCTGAAAACCCGAGTCTATCTTCGCCAAATGCAGCATGTCCAATCCAAGCGGGATAGCCTGCCAAACTCCATAAATCGTTCACAAAGATCATCAGAAACATAGTGAATGCGCGAAACACATCTATCGCATAACTCCTGCCTATATTCTGAATCGCCGAACTGATGTCATTTTTCTTATTTGGCCTATTAATTATTATACTTGATCCGTCCATTTAAATACAATTAAGAAATAATTTTATCCCGTTCAGGTTTAGAAAAAATTGCCTTGAAGCATTAAACTGACTTAAACCCTAATTAAACTTAATCAAAATTATATAACACCCCTATACAATCTACTACATTTTCTTTCTATAAATTAACACAAAACAAAAATATTATACTTCCACCAAAAAACCCATTTCAATTCCCCCCATTAGAACGAACATTTAATTTGTAGCAAATTGAAAGGTCGTTCTCGCCTTTTGACACAATAAAATCAGGACCTAATCAAATTAACTTTAACCATCTTCAATTTTATAGTCTTTTGTAAATTTTCCGACTCTAGTCAAAATGGTCAAGGCCAAGAATACGTATTTCCCCTAGCCTGTAAACTTTGGCATTCATCGAGGTAAGCGTGTAGAACCCAAATTAATATTGGACATATTGAAAAATTATAATCCCAATTTAGCTGTTAAAGAGGCTGTGGAGAAAAACTGTAAAACCCCAACACCTGGTATGTGGCCCATCTGGGTTACCATATTCTTGCGCGAAGAGACCTGAGTATTTCCCTACATGTATCTGAAAATGAATATCAAGGAAAAAATCAAATCGGTATGTGATTTACTTTTTTATAAAGCCAAAGAGGAAAATATCGATCTGCATTATGAGTTGGACGAAACAGTTCCAAAACTAATTATAGCAGATTCTTTAAACATTAATCTATTTTTAATGGCTTTATTAACAAATGCATTTAATTTTACAGAGCAAGGATAAGTAACTTAATCCCAATCCAAATAAATTATAAAATGAAACGGTAGCGAATCTTTCAACATAGAAAGAATTTATATCAAAAAAACAACGCATAATCCCCAGTCCACCTCCTAATCACTCTATAACATCAATGGCGAGGTATTGGACCAGCAGACAAAGCAAAAAATATTAAAGTATATAAGGGGAGAAAGGATATATTTTAGAAGAAAGAAAAACTTTCGCATCCAGCATTGGTTTTGTGTTTTGAAAGGAAGTGCTTATGGAACAAAAAAGTCAGAATGATCAGAAAATCAAACCTTTTGAAGATACAGTTTCCATTTTAATGGCAGAAGACAATCTGATCAATCAGTTTGCTGCAAAACACGTCATGAAAGATTGGAACGTAAACTTGGAAATAGCAGAAACAGGAACCGAGGCTGTCCAATTGTTCAATGAAAAAAGCTTCGACATTATTTTAATGGACATGTATATGCCTGAAATGAATGGATTTGAAGCTACAGTAATTATCAAAAAAGAAATGCAGGAAAAAAGGCTTGAAATTCCAATAATTGGACTTTCATCGGTTGTTATGGAAGAAGATATTCAAAAAGCCGAATCTGCTGGAGTAAATGAAATAATGAGCAAGCCATTTGAGCCTCTGAAACTATATAACCTTATAAAAAAACACCTTAAATAAGGGAAATCAATCATAAATTAAAACTATCACCAAAACACAAAGCTACACATCAGAACGATGAGGCCTTGTGTTTTGGCTTATAATTACTTTTATGAGACAGACTTCTCAACTTCTACACCTCTTTGTATTTTATTCCCCTTAAATTTCATAAACAAAAAGAAGAATATCACAGTCAATATGGCGGGTAAAATGGCCACGTAAGACAAAGTAGATGCACCGCTATCCGCATCCATAAATGATCCCATTACAGGTAAAACGATAGAAACTGAAAACATCCCCAAACCTCCCATTAGAGAAAGTCCAAGTGCTCCACTTTCTGGAATTCTTTCAGCTACAAAGCTTAACATCGTTGGCCAGAAATAGGTAATCCCAATGGCAAAGACAAAAGCAGCTGCAAATACAATAACACCGCTCGCGTTACTTAACCAGATCAAACCTAAACAGCTAAAAACGGCAGAAAAAAGTAACATTCCAGTAGTATCCAGTTTCTTCACTACTGGTCCAGCAAACCCTCTACCGATAGCCATAATTCCATTGACAAATGCCAAAATCAATATGCCAGAAACACCTGTCTCACTCAATAATGATTCAATTCTCTGATTTGTCCCCAATTCTGTAGAAGCTGTCAACAACATGCAGAATCCCATCAACAAAAATAAAGGTGAGACTACAGCCTTCCACATTTGTTTATTGGAAACTCCCATCGCCACTCTTTCAGTTTTTGGCAGATCTTTTCCCATGAATAAAACTCCATAAAGGACAAGTGGAATAAACAAAACAGCTACTAAAGCTTGCCATGGTAAACTAAGCATGTCCATCATGAAATAACCAATTAGACTGCCTATCACTATCCCACCTGGAAACCAAACATGAAAACGATTTAACATTTTGGTTTTATTCTCAGGAAACAAACTAGCCACCAAAGGATTACATGCAGCCTCTACCATTCCGTTACCTATCCCAATAAACATGGTACCAAGAAAAAACGAATAAAACTCAGTGGAGAAAATAGTCAATACAATTCCAATCAAGTGACTAAAAAAAGCCATCCAAACTATTTTCTTGATGCCAAAATAGTCTACCAAGGGCCCTCCTATGATCATGGCAAGCGTAAATCCCCAAAATGCAGGTGCAAAGGCCAAACCTATTTCTGTGCTTGATAATTGAAAATCTGTTTCTAAAACACCTTCTAGTTTTGCCCTAACGGCAAAGGTCATTGAGGTTACAATCAATGCCAAACAACTGGCATTAAATAATGCATACTTTTTTATAGTCTGATTCATTACTTTGGGATTTTGTTAATTTAAAGGTTAATGAAATATCATTAGTTAAAACAGCTTGAAAATAAAAAATATTCGTTTTCAAAACCTAATATTAAATGCTTTTTTCACTTAACGACAACTAAAAAACACGAAAATACAAAGTCCAACAAAACAATAAATCAAATCAAATACATATAGCGATATCAAAACTATCCTATCAATTAAAAAGAAGTAGCACATGAATAAACAAAAAGTGCCCAGACAAAACAGCTGGACACTTTAAAATGATCATCCTTATCAAAAAGCATCCCTATATGAGGTGATCGCAACGTTGGAAGATTAACGATTGAGGGATATTCTTTAAATGTAATACCAACCCTGTGCCAAGCTTAAAATCAAGCCCAAAAAGGTAATACTAAGGCTCCCTATATCTCATATTTCCAATTATTGGAATCAAACCCAATAATTGGAAAATCAACTAAAACTAATCTGTATATCCGCAAAGACACCAGTAGCTTTTGTAAATAAGATATTCTTTCAGTAAGAACACAAAAGCCCAAAGAAACGATATTTTATTCCGTGCAAACCTATCTTCCGCCAGGTAGATCTGTGGAATCTCCCGATAAATATGGACAGGCTGTGAGAAACAAGTTTACTGGTGTAATAACGGATAATCATATAAACTAATTTGTATATCTGCAATTGGGCCAGAAAGGATTGAAATTATCATTTAAATAAAATATTACCCACTTCGGTCTTAAGGTCTATCTGGCCATTAGACAGGCTTAAGACCACTTCATCAAAGGATTTTGGCTCACTGGATCCGTAGCCTATAATCAGCTAAACCATTATCAGAGTTAGAACAACTTCAGCTTCTTTAATTCCTTGTTTACTTCACCTATCACAGTTTCCAATTTATTTAAAATTCTTAAGGTCTCTTCTTCACTAGGCTTTGCCTTTTCCAAAAAATCAATTTCTTTTAAAACACTAACAATTCCCATACTATTAAGTGATGGTTTTAGTCTATGAGCTATTCTTTGAACCTCTACTAATTCTTGCTGCCTAATTGCTGCTTTCATTTCCTTTAAAGAGCTTTCTGACACTTGAACAAACAAGCTTATCATATTTTGCATAAATTCTACATTTCCACTGCAAATACGGTGTAATTTATCTAGGTCATATAATAGTTCCTTTCCAGGTGCTTCAAACTGGCCATTACTGCTTTTCCATTTTTTCAGTTTTTCAAACAATTCAGATTCATCAAATGGCTTTATTATATAATCATTAATCCCAGAATTACTATAACCTTCTGCTCCTACCATGTCCATTCCTGAAAATATACCGATGATAGGCAACCCCGCCCCCTCCTTTTCCCTAATAATTTTAGCAGTTCTCAAACCATCCAATAAAGGTAAATCATTACTCAAAAGCACATAGTCCACTGGATTCATCTCCAACTTTTCCAATACCTCCAATCCATTTTTACATAGCTGCACTTCTGCTCCTTTTTCCTGCAAAAGTCCCTTGATCATTATACTGTTGAGTTTATCTTCTTCAGCTAATAATAACTTTTTATCTCTAAGAAAATCAACATTGCTATCCCTTGGCAATAGTTGTCCTTCAGACCTTACTTTTTTAAAATTGACTTCCAAAGAAACCACTTCTTGCCACTGCTTATCAATAGTATAAATCAAATGACCTTGAATCAAAGAAATTAATTTGTAGTCCGTATTCCGATTATAAAACTTAAAAAAGTCACCAACTGATTCCTCAGAAGACCTAGCATAGGGAGAAGATTTTATTCCTTCATTCCCTTTATCCTTCAACCTTATTTGAACAATTTTCTCTGATTCATTTTCTTCCATTAGCACACAACTAATTTCCAATCCACCCTTGACAGAATAAGATAAACCTTGGAGAATAAGATAGCAAACAACTTGATTAAGCCTAAAAGGATCCCCTATAATAACTTCAAAAATCTTAGGATCTTCTACAGTAAAGTTCAAGTTCTGCCCTCTTTCCTCAGCATAAGGCCTTATGAACTTTATTGTTCTTAGCAATAACTGATTAAGGTCAAAAACAATATATTCCAATGAAAGCTTACCGCTTTCTATATTAGCTTTGTCACTTTGATGATCTAAAATCTTCAGCAATTTCCCGGATTCTATAATACTTTAAAAACGCAGTAATAAATTTTCAGCCTCAAAACAATTATTTAAGACCTGAACAGATGGTCTTATTGATTACAACCTATTTATCAACAAGTCAAATTTCTCCATCCTTAATCATTTTATAAATGGTACTCTTTCCTATTTCCAATTGTTTGGCCGTACTGACCACATCATTATTATTCCTACTTAAATAATATTTTATGATATCAATAGTATGGTCCCTCAAAGATTTTTGCTCTGTTAAAAATGTTTCCTCGCGTATGATGCTATTGAACGAAAGGTCTTCCGCTGTAATTTCCTTTTCATTTGACATGACTATTGCCAGTTCAATCACAGATTTAAGCTCTCGAACATTCCCTGGATAGTGGTACTTCAATAACTTATCCCTGGCAGATTGACTCAAAACAATGTCCTCCATATCATTTTCCCGGGTAAATTCATCAATAAAATACTTAGCAAGTATTAAAACATCATTCCCTCTTTCCCTTAAAGGTGGCAATAATATGGGCAGCCCCATCACCCTGTAATATAAATCTTCCCTGAATTCATTTTTCTTTACTTTTTCAGCCAGATCCTGATGGGTGGCCACTATTAACCTTACATCCAGTTTAATCTTGGAATTCCCTCCCACACGGGTAATTTCACGCTCCTGCAAAACCCGCAGTAACTTACTTTGATTGTTGAGGTCCAATTCCGCGATCTCATCCAAAAAAATAGTTCCACCATCAGCCTCTTCAAACTTCCCTATCTTTCTGGACACAGCACCGGTAAACGCTCCTTTTTCATAACCAAACAACTCACTTTCAATAAGCTCATCAGGTATTGCCGACATATTTACAGCTACCAGTTTTTTATTCTTCCTTTTGCTATTATAATGGATGGCCTTGGCTACTACCTCCTTACCAGTTCCTGTTTCACCAGAGATGGAAACATTGATATTGGTCTTAATGGCTTTTTCTATTAACCTGAACACTTTTTGAAGCGATTCACTGCTTCCTATAATGTTCTTTTGGAAATTAAATTTCTGCCCCAACTCCTCCTTAAGGGTTTCCACCTCCATTTTCAGGCTTTGGTTTTCCCTGATTCTAATGATACTGTTCCATAATAAATCTTTGGTAGCATCATCTTTTAACAGATAATCACTTACGCCCATTTTAAGTAACTTAACCGCGACAGCAATATCTTCTTGTGAGCTCACCACTATTACAGGCAATTCTGGCTGTATCTCCCTGATCTTTTTAAACAATTCATCTCCCTTCATATCTGGAAGAGAAAAATCCAAGGTGACCACGTCAGGCTTCTTATGCAAGTTGGCCAATAGTGCTTTGCCCGTTTCAAATCTCTGTAACTGATAATCTGGATTTAGTCCTAAATGATACTCTATAACTTGTCCATACCAAGGGTCATCCTCCACTATAAAAATTTGAAATCCGTTCGTTTTCATGACAATTAAAGAATTGATTTGAGCAAAGTCTAAAAATCTAATATATACAAAATATCACTGATTCACAGTACAGAATTTAGAATGTATTCCAAATTCTGGAATAATGGCCTTACAAAAAAAGACGCACACTACTCTAATTCAACGTTTTACCTTTAAGGCACATCAATTGAGATATATTTATCGAAGTAAAGTATAATAACGCTTAAGGTTAGTTAGTAAAAGTTGATTGATCACCCGATTACCAACTCGATTACACTTTAAGTGAAGCTTTCGAGGGAGATTCTCCCTCCGAAAGCTATTAACTTTTAATATATTCCTTTATTGCCGTTATGGCTAATTTCAACTCTTCTAAAACCTTCTCTATTAATATAACAAGTTCCAGATCTTCAAAATCCTTACAACCTGACCGTTCTATTCCACCAGATAATTCAGCCAATTTCTCCATTCTTAGGGATTTAGCCGAACCATATAATTTATGTGCTGCAATGGTCAACTGAGGATCTTTTGACTCAGAAAATTTTAATATATCACGTTGGGAACTTTCCAATTCCTTCAATCCAGATTTCAAGATAGTTTGGAACATTTCATCATCTACCTCTTTGATTCCCAATGATCTCTTAAGCTGCTCAACATCAAAATCACTATAAAAATCTGGCATTGAATACTTTATTGAATTTGTAAATCGATCAGAATTGAAATCCCATTTATCAAGTAACCTGACCAAATCTTCTTCAACAAATGGTTTTGCGATAAAGTCATTCATCCCAGATTTAAGGCACTTTTCTTTTTCTCCCTTTATATTCCCAGCCGTTAAGGCTATAATGAGGATATTATGTTGTTTATACTTTTCCCTAATGGCCGCTGTAGCCTCATACCCGTTCATTTCTGGCATTTGCACATCCATAAAAATCATATCTGGAAGTTCTTTTGCACAGACTTCCAGTGCTTCTTTTCCATTAAAAGCTTCTAAAACTTTGATCCCTGGAGATATGTTTTCGATTACTGTTTTTGCCAATAACATATTTATATTATTGTCTTCTACCAACAACACTTTAATGTCATTGGACAGTACTGAAATTTCTTCTACCTTATCGCCCTGCTTCTTTTTATTGTTTTCCTTTCTGTTTAGCGATAGAAGAGAGTCATACATCTCCCTTAACTTAATGGGCTTCACCAGTCTAAGTTGAACGTTCAATTCCTTACATGCCTTTACTATTTTTTCATCATCAGAAGAACTGTGCAAGAAAATAATTGGCTGAGCTTCGAAACTTTCCCTGATCTTCCTGATCGTTTCGATTCCATCCATCATGGGCATATGATAGTCCATCAAAATCACATCAAACTTTTCTTCATTGATAAGTCTCTGAATAGCTTCAAACCCATTTTTCGCTTGAACAGTAGATATCCCCCTTAATTCCAGCATTCGTTCCAGGATCATTCTGTTATTCTCATTATCATCCACTATCAAAACACTCTTGATATTTAGATCCTCATCCCAAACCGCTGGCTCTCCATGCTCACACTTCACTTTGAGGTCAAAGTAAAAGGTACTCCCTTTTCCCAATTCACTTTCCAAATTCATTTTGCTTCCCATCATATGTAACAAGCTATTGGAAATGGTCAAACCCAATCCTGTTCCTCCATATTTTTTGGTGGTACTCACATCCTCTTGGGAAAATGCCTTGAAGATTTTCTTTTGCTTATCAGGATGGATACCTATCCCAGTGTCTTTCACAGAGAATCTGATCCCTATCTCTCCTTTTTTATTGACTTTACCCAAGGGACTTAATTTCAATTCTATCTCTCCCTTTTCTGTGAATTTGGAAGCATTGCCCAATAAGTTGACCAAAACTTGTTTTAACCTTACACTGTCCACCCATATATACCGGGGAATATCAGGATCTATATTCAACAACATTTCCAGCCCCTTTCTATGAACTTCATAAGTGATGATATCACTTGCTTGATTAGTGAGTTCGTATAAGTCATTCTTGTCAACGTCTAGATCAAGTTTACCCGCTTCAATTTTCGAAAAATCAAGAATATCATTGATAATGTTCAACAAGGAGTTCCCCGATTGATTCACAATGGAAAGGTACTGGGTTTGGGTTTCTGTAAGCTCGGTTTTTAATACCAAATCTGTAAAACCTATCACACCGTTTAAGGGTGTTCGAATCTCATGGCTCATATTGGCCAAGAATTCCGATTTGGCAATACTTGCCTGTTCGGCAAGTATCTTGGCACGTTTAAGTTCTTCACGCTGTAGACAGGACTCTGTTACATCCTGAGTAAGCATCATGATGCCACCGATTTCTCCGTCAAACTGGTACCAAGGCCTCACTTCCCATCTCAAATATTGATCATGTTCCCATCCCGGTGGTCTCCATACATCCTCTTCATCACTAATGACCTCTCCTTTCAGACACCTGGAATGAATATGCTTCCACTCGTCTGAAATACCAGGAAACACCTCATAATGAGACTTACCCTTCAAATCGTGATCTTGCAGCTTATATTCTTCCAACCATCTATTGGAATAGGCTACATATTTAATCTCGGTATCAAACATGGCCACTGCCGCTGGAGCATGCGTAACAAATTCATTTAACCTGGCTTTTTCTATGATAAGTTGTCTCTCGGTATCTTTCCTTTCAGTAATATCTGTAGCAATGCCCAAATACCCTATTATATTACCATTTTCATCTCTAATAGTAGTGACAGCCAAAGAAACAAACAACTTAGTTCCATCCTTTCTGATATAGGTCCACTCTCGCTCTTCTGCTCCTTCTAATTTCGACTTATGGATAAATACATTAAAACCATCTATGGACGCACCATATTCTTTACTTAATTCTTCTCCTCGCTGTGCTATCTCCTCGGAATCATGAAATACCGTTGGGCTTTGTTTGTTAACCATTTCATCCGCACTATACCCCAACATTTTTTCTGCCCCTTTATTAAAAACGGTAATCAATCCATTCTTATCTGTAGAAATAATACTTACTTCTGAAGAAGCATTTTGTACATTCTCTAATAATTTCTTAGACCTTATGATTTCAATTTCTGCCTTCTTTTTTTCATCTATATCTTGGAAGGTCCCAAATTGCCTTATACATACTCCATTTTCAAACTCTGAATGCCCAATGGCCCTGACCCAAATTTCCTTTCCTTTTGCTGTGATTAATTGCAGTTCCAGGTCATAGGGTATTCCTTCATTTATAGCTAATGCTATTGCCTTTGTTATTTTTTCCCTGCTATCTCCTTCTTTATAAAAATTTATTGCTTCCTCGATATCAGGCTGGTAATTTTCCTCCACCTCATGAATTTCCTTGGTTACTTTGGACCAGTGAATTATATTATTTACGAAATCACATTCCCAAGCCCCCACTCGTGCAGTCTTACTGGTCTGCTCTAGAATTTCCTTAAGCCGGTTATATTCCAACTCCAACTTATTCCGTTCTGTAATATCAAGTGCATTGCCCAAAACATATTTACCTCCATGCTTACTTTGTTCCATGACATTTGAAAACAGCCAGGTCTTAAGCTCTCCGGACTTATCCAAAATCTTCATAGTTCCTTGGGCATATCCTTTTTCTTCAATTGTCTTAAGGTAACCGTCAAATCCTTCCTGCAGGTGTTTGGGCATTAGGTGCGGAAGCCTGCTTCCTATCAACTCGTCTTTTCCATAACCCAAGCTTTTTGCACTGGACTCATTGACCATTAAGAGCTTTCCGGAAAGATCATGAATACACATCAAGCCTAAAGAGTTTTCAAAAAACTTTCTAAATCTTTGTTCATCATTCCCCTTTTCTTCTGCCAGTTGAGCAAAACATTCCCCAATTTCCTCTAAAATCAGTCTTTTGGATTTTAACTGATTTTCACAGAACTCACGACCTTCTTCTCCCAATAAAACAAGCCATATACCAGCCGCTTGATTTTCACCTTTTATGGGCAAAACCTCTACAAAATTTAGACGGGTATTTTCATATTCAAATCCTTTCCCCAGGTCGAGTTTATTGTAGTCTGATCCTTCCGGAAACTTTAGGCTTAATTCTTTAAAACTATCTTTTTGGGCATTGAATTCGCTTTCATCAATACCTACACCTTTTACAAACTCAACTTTTTCATCAAATTGCCTAAAAATAATAGCTGCTGGAAAATCTAAATTTAGTATCAGCAACTGCAACAACCTTCCCAATTTTTGGGAATTTTGGTTGTATATAAAAGTTTCAGACTGTCCATTAATATTTAAAACGGATTTACTCATAATAGTAGCAAAAGTTGGTAAAGCTAATCAAATCAGTATTTATGCAGTTTTACCCCATAAAAACGTAAGAAAAAATTAGCATTAAAATTTAAGAAATCAGGCAAATTAAAGATAAGACAACACGAAGGAATTAGAAAATTCTTACCTCCAAATTAAACTTACAAATCTTGAATTTTTCACATTAAAACCATTCCCAAGCAATGTTCATTTCAACAAATCACTAATACTTTTTTTTTATTGAGCATATAAAAAAACTGCTCCTCCTCTCCAGTGAAACCACACAAAGAGGAGGAGCAATTCATATCGAAAATTCAAGGAAAAACTAATTTCTTCTACTTGAGAAATAGGGTAAATCTTTAAAACCGGATTATTCATTTGTGATCATAGTGAGGACTAAAAACACAAGAAAATCAGGCTGTTTGGAGACTGAGGCATCCGCCGTGGCGGATGCTGAACCTGCCTACCGTCAGGTAGAGTCGAAAACAGTAGCAAAGCGACTGATTTTATCCCCCGCGGCGGATCAGCCCGTAATACTTGTGCGCCGCGGCATAGATAAGCTAATGATATTCCGGGTTAGATGAAAAGCTGTGAATAAACAGGCTCTAAATCCAACGGATCATCCATTTCTTCCTGCAAATGCATCAAATCTTCGAATAAGCCCTTGACTCTTTCAGCTTCTTCAGGTTTACCTGACAAATCATTCATTTCCAAAGGATCATTTTTCATGTCAAACAGTAATACCTTATTGATTTTTGGATAGACCAAAAGTTTATAGCCATCCTTGCGTATCATTCTTTGATAGTTCACATATGCACCATAAACTCCTTTTTCATAGGCTCCTTCCTGGGTTTCATTTTTTGCCAAAGACAAAAAGCTGTTGAACTCTACATAATCTGGCTTATCTATCCCTGCCAGCTCCAAGGAAGTAGCCATGACATCTTGTAAGTAGATATCACTGTCCACTTTATTGCCAGCAGGTAAATCCGGCCCCATAGCCATAAAAGGCACCCGAATACTATGATCAAATAAGCTTTGCTTACCAATTAACCCATGATGACCAACTGCTAATCCATGATCTCCAGTAAAGAAGATATAGGTATTTTCCAATTCTCCAGAAGCTGTTAAAGCATCTAATATTTTTCCTATTTGCTCATCTAAATGAGTTATAATAGCATAATATTCCTTCCTATGCGTTCTTATAGCCAATTCAGTCCGAGGGAAAGGTGCCAGAGCCTCATCCCTTAACCCAATTGAATTTCCAATATCATCCTTATAAGGGTACTCAGGCAACCAGTTTTCAGGAAGAGGTATATTCTCCAAAGGATATTTGTCCAAAAAGGATTGAGGAGCCTGACGCGGATCGTGAGGAGCATTAAAGGCTATATACATAAAAAATGGATTCTCTCTCTTTTGGGCATCATCCAAAAATGCTAATGCATCATCCTTTACCACCTCACTCCAATGTTTACCTCCTTCCCAATAGCCTCCATTATTTGGATCTGACGAAAACCAGGACGTATCATTTTCGTTCAGAGGTCTAAAATAGCCTTTTGGTCTCAAATCAGATATATCCTCTCCATTTTTCAACGCTTCTCTAATACTTGGCACACGCTTTCCTAGCTCTCCCCTAAAATCATTGGGCATTCCTGGACGGATGTGCTTGGCCACCTCAAAAACAGTTTCTGCTGGTGCTTGCACATGCCATTTACCGGTCATATAGGTAGAATAGCCTGCATTTTTCATCAACTGTCCCCAGGTTTGTTGCAGGGAAAGTGAATCTCCAGCAGACCATTGCTTAGATATCTCTTGGGCTCTCCAAACATGCCTACCTGAAATCATCATGGCCCGGGAAGCTACACAGATGGCCCCATTCCAACCTCCCATATTGTAAGCATGGGTAAAAGTAGTTCCTCCATCTACCAAGCGATCTAAATTGGGCGTTTCTATGACTTCATTTCCCAAAGCATGGATAGCTTCGAAAGTATAGTCATCTGCAAACAGAAATAAGATATTGGGCTTTTTCGCTTGATTCTCCTTTGCCTGCTGACAACTACAAATGGAAAGAGCAAAAACTAATATTAGCACACTTTTTAAACGTATCATATCATTTGCTTTTTATAATTTGATTGATGGCTTCTTACCAATCTCATTTTACCCCCCATTGTTTATTGGGTTTCGCACCTAAATTAATTTCAAGCTTACCGCCTTTTGCAAATACTTCATGCGGAAAACGATAACTGTCCCATGCTTCGCCATTAAGTCTTGCAGACTGGATATAAACATCTTCAATAAGATCATTTGCTTTAGCGATAATTACAAACTTATCTCCAGGATAATAATCATTATTTAAATCAATGGTAACCTTATTGAAAATTGGACTGGTAATTTCATATGCTGACCGTATAGAAGTTCCTCCATCTACCTGAAATAAGCCCATAGCCATCAATACACCCAAAGCACCCATTTGACCTTGATCCTCATCCCCATTATAGCCACCATACGGACTGGTATTACCAAAAGTGGTTGTTTTAACTTCTCTTACCCAGTATTGGCTTAACCAAGGCTTACCAGCATAATTAAACAAATGGGCCATTTGGCAGGAAGGTTGGTTTTCATAATCCACCCAACTTTCAGCATGCTTTCCATGATCAGTAATAAACTTGTTACTCTTTGCCTTTTCAAAATATCCATTAAGCAAATTTGCATATGCTTCATTTCCACCAAATAAGCTAATCAGGCCCTCCATATCATGTGGAACAAAATGGGAATATATCGCTGAATTACTTTCACAAAAGCCTAGGGTATTGAAACCCTCCCCTATCAAGGTAAAATCAGGGATCCAATTACCTTCCATATCTTTAGGATGGATGGCCATGGATTCTGGATTCCAAAGATTCCTATAATTTCGGGACCTTTGCATAAGCATTTTATAATCCTCCTCCTTGCCCAGCGCCTTGGACAACTGAGCCAAACACCAATCTTGATAAGCATATTCCAAAGTCATGGATGC
Organism: Echinicola salinicaeni; assembly: GCF_014280965.1. Taxonomy (GTDB): domain Bacteria; phylum Bacteroidota; class Bacteroidia; order Cytophagales; family Cyclobacteriaceae; genus Echinicola; species Echinicola salinicaeni. Next base: position 415,127 of record NZ_JACODZ010000002.1, on the reverse strand, counting down.
ACCGTCTTTGTGACCTCCATTTCCTTCGACTCCCTCTGGTACATATCCTCTGCTTTCATAATATTTCATTCCTCCACCTGTAGGATTCAAATCATGTTCATATCCTGCACGGTCCCTGATTCCGGCCACAAAGGCATTTTTCATCAATCCTTCATAGGCCTTGTCAATATCATATCCGCGGATCCCTTTGTTATAGGCAGTAGCAAAAAATGAAGTAGCTGGATCGCCTATCATCACATAAGTATAATTCCCTCCGGATGGACCTCTTGGGATTAATCCTCCATCATTATACATATTCACCATACTGGCACAAAATCCATCCATGATTTCTGGATAGGCCATGGACCATAAAACATTTAACGTCCACTGACTGCCCCATAATGCATCAAAGTTATATTGCGGAAAAACAGGCTTCCCTTGCTCATCCAAGGGTACTTTTCTGATCATAGGCTTCTCTCCGGTCATATCACAGTAGTCCCCATTAACATCACTCACTATCCTTCTTCCCAATAATGCATGCCAAAGATCAGTGTAAAACTTAACCTTTTCTTCCTTTTTTCCTCCTTCGACCTTAATTCGGGAAAGCTTTTCCTCCCATTCCTTTTCTGAATCAATCACAACTTGGTCAAAATCCCAATGCGGCAATTCCTCCGTCATATTCTTCCATGCATTTTCCAAGCTGGTATACGAAATAGCTACCTTCATTTTTACGGGCTGCCCATCCAAACTGACCTTTAAGTAGGCGCCATTATTCTTTCCTTTTACGGTTTTATTGGGCTCCAGCAGCCTTCCATCTTCCCAGCCACCAAAGGCTTCTATAGCATGGTCCAGTTCTGCAGCAAAATATACATAAGTGGATTTGGGTCTTCTCCTGGTTCCACCCATCAAAGAAAATCCTTCTATTTTACGCTCACCTATCTTCCTTACCATAGAAGAATCCACTTTACCATGAGCCAAAAATTCACCAGTATGAAAACTAATATATGCATCCTGATCCGATGGAAAGGTATATTGGTGAAAGCCTACACGTGTTGTAGAGGTCAGTTCAGCCTTAATACCATATCGATCTAGGTTGATTTGATGGTAGCCTGGCTTTGCAATTTCTGAGTCATGGTCAAAAGATGATTTGGTAGCCTCCATCCCTTTATGACCTTCAAAATCACCAGATGTAGGCATTACTGGAACCCCAGCCATTTGCCAAGCATGGATATGGCTGAAACACCTCACCTCGGTGCTATCATACAAATAGCCACTATTCCAACTTCCTGCTGTCCAAGTATCAGGACTTAAGTTGACCATTCCAAAAGGCCTGCTCGCTGATGAGAAATAAAACCAACGACTCTTATGCGTATCGACAAAAGGATTTACATAATTTACCAGGCGTTCTTGAACCTCATTTTTACAGGCAAAGAATAAAGGGAGTAAAGCAAAAATCAAATGCTTTAGCTTAAACATATATTAAAAGGTCGGTTTTGGGTTAATTATTAATTGATGCAATGAAGACTTAGTCCTTGGTGACTTTTGAACCCCACCAATCTGGATTAGGTTGCCAGTCTTCCTTGAACATATTCATCCTTTGCTTTTCCAATTGGGGGAGTCTGACCTCTTTTGCCCTATTTAACACTTCCTGCTCTTTATCAGCATCATACATAGGATCTTTTTTCGGCATATTGGCTGAAGTTCTGTCCAGCCTTTTTAAAAGCTTCTGCTGCAATTTCTTTGTCATCTTAGGCTCAAGCGAAGCCAAATCTTTATGTTCAAAAGGATCCTTTTCCAAATTATAGAGCTCGGCTTGATTATTCTCCCAATAATGAATTAATTTCCATTTGCCCTCTCTTATGATCGAACTTGGATCGCCTCCCTGGTTCCCATAATGTGGATAATGCCAAAAAAGGCTTCTTTTTTTCATGGATTTCCCTTTCATTACAGGCAGCAAACTTATCCCCTCTACTCTTTCATCTTTGTCTTTAGCTCCTACCAAGTCCAGTATCGTCGGATAAAAATCTATTCCACTGGCCGGATAATCAATCAACATAGATGGATTCATTCCGGGAACTTTGATAAAGTAAGGCACTCGAAGTCCTCCTTCCCACTGATATCCTTTGCCTCCTCTTAGCGGTAAATTGGAAGTTGAAAAATTATCTCCTGAAGCTACTCCACCATGATCCGAAGTAAATACTATGATTGTGTTTTTATCCAAACCTGTTTCTTTTAAGGCATCCATCACAATACCCACAGCTTCATCCATCGTCTCTACCAAGCCTGCATAAACCGGGTTATCCTGTACCTCTCTGATAGGCAGTCTTCTTTCCATAGAATAAGCGCTCTCAGCCACTCCATTCTCTATAGCTTTCTCTCTGTACTTGCCCCATTTCTCTTCTGTAGTTTGTATAGGACCATGAACAGCATAAAATGCCAACATGGCAAAGAAAGGCTTTTCGTGATTCCCTTTGATATACTGGGCAGTTTCATTGGCTAGTCTAATACTTAGGTTTTCACCATCAGGGCCCTGCTCCAATTTAGGATTTACATAGGGTGCAAAATAACCACCCATAGGACTACCCTTATCCCATCCACCTTTATTAATATCAAACCCATGATCTTCAGGATAAGATCCTTCATCTCCTAAATGCCACTTACCTGCATAAAAAGTCGCATATCCTTCATCCTTCAAAGCCTCTGGGAGTGTAATAAAATCACTGTTCAATTGGTGTTCATAATGCGGAGGCAATAGCTTGGTCTCCCTACCATAATTCCTCCATTTTTCTCCTTCCGGTGCACCTATCCAATCCGTGATTTTATGAACATCAGGGCTCACTCCTGTCATGATACTGGCTCTTGCTGGACTGCAAACCCTCGCTGCTGTATATCCTTGTACAAATTGAAAAGATGACCTGGCCAACTCATCTATATTCGGACTTTCATAAAAAGTACTTCCTGTAACTCCTAAATCATGATAACCCAAATCATCAACCAATACAAATACTATATTAGGCTTCTCTTGGGCACTTAATTCTGAACTCGAACCTAAAACAAATAGCCCCCCAATTACTGAAGCTAAAATAAATTTCACTCTACTCATTCTGTAATATTTCAAAATAATTTACTTATGAATTAAGCTTTAAAAATACGAATAATTATTAAAACCAATCAATCACAAATGAAAAACAAGTTTTCGAAAATATCCTTCAAAAATTTTATATCAAAAAACAACAGTTATTACCAAAGGCAAATGGATCATGTATTAGGGATTGAAATAAAAGAATAATTCTTAATATGTATATCCGCAATTGTACCAGTAAGTTTTACCATTCAGAACATTTGCTAAAAATAGAACACATATCTTTCAGAAACACTAAATTATATCTGTCTAGATCCGTGGAATCTCCCGATAAATCTGGACAGGCTGTGAGAAATAAGTTTACTGGTGTTAAAACGGATAATCATAATTCTTAATTTGTTTCTGAGAAAAGCTAAATATAAACCAGTAATTTTTAAACCCGGATTATCCATTGGGAATCGTAATACTTGTGCGCCGCGGCGTAGATAGGCTAAGCATATTTCCGGTTAAACATAAAAGGCCTCCCCAGGTCAATGGGGAAGCCTAAAATACTAAGAATCCTCAATCATTATTAGGATTCATTATTAACGATGGTTTCTTTTTTCATCTTGATTTTCTGTGAAAGCTCATTGATAGAACCTTTCAATTCATCAAACTTCTTGTCCATTTTACCATTTAAGGAATGGGCTAAGTCTTCACCTTGCTTTTGAACTTTTTTTCTAGTTTTTCCACCTTCATCTGGAGCATACATTACTCCCAAAGCTACACCTGCAAGCAATCCTGCTGCTACGCCTAACAATACTTTTCCTTCACCCATAATTTTACAAATTTTAGTGGTTAACAATTTGATTAAACATTTATTTCATCAAAACATCTGCTTAATATAAAAATCAAATATCTTGACACTCATTAACTTCGCAACAACCATGCTAAACTACCTAAATATCCAGTTTTAAATGATTATTCTTCGTTTCCCTCTACTTGAAATCGGTCTAATCCCTCCTCTACCAATTGAAAAATAATCCTTTTTAATTTTCTAAAATCCTTAGCAAGGATGGATAATAAATATTCTAATTCTTCATGATTGGAAACAATAGTTTCGCTAGCTGAATTATTATTTTTCTTTAATTGCTCACTAATTGCTTTCATTTGACGGCCTATCTTAAAATCAATTTCCTCCCTTCTTCTATCCAAAATCATAAGCCTATTCTCAATTCGGCGCACATGGTTAATATCAATATCCTCAATAAAACGGTAGAAATACTTCCCCAATAGCCCTCTTAGGAACCTGACTTCATCTTTATAGAAAGCCATATCTGAACGCCAATGTTCCCCTAGCGCATAATAACTCGTTAAAACATCCCCATTAAGGTTAATATTAAACCCTATTCCTGTCCGCGTTCCTACTAGCCCTGCCATAACCAAAGCTTTTGCTCCTTTAAATAACTTCCGCTGTCAATACAACCAACAGCATTATATATTAATTTGCACAAGCCATTAAAATCAGCTTATACCCTTAACATCAAAGAATATAATCATTCTTTGCACCAGGCAGGTTGGACGTTTGCCCATTCCTGCTTTGCTTTATCTTAATTTAACCAAATACACTGCTATTGGCAATATTTTTATGAAAAATATCCCTATTTCTTTATATAAACCTGCCCTCTAAACATTTAGCTCATTAGGACATGGTTTATTCTTATCCCAACAATCCAAATTAAACGCAGTTACTTCAGCTATTTTCTCCAAGGCTTCTTTGGTGAGAAAAGCCTGGTGACTAGTAATCAACACATTTTGAAAAGTCAACAAACGAGCAATTACATCATCTTGCAGGATATCTTCAGAATGATCTTCAAAAAACAAATCCTCCTCCTCTTCATACACATCCATTCCCATTGCCCCTATTTGTCCATTCTTCAACCCCTCTATTACATCCACAGTATTTACTAATGCCCCCCGACTGGTATTCACGAGCATCACTCCTTTTTTCATTTTCTTAATACTTTCCTTATTGACCATATATCGCGAGGCTGGACTAAGTGGTAAATGAAAGCTGATGATATGGGACGATTGACAAAGCTCCTCGAAATCAATATATTTGACGCCATATTTCTTTACCAGTGACTCATTCACATAGGGGTCATACGCTAAAATATGACAGCCAAATCCATGTAAAATAGCGGCTACTTTACTTCCTATTTTCCCCGTCCCTACTATCCCAACTGTCTTTCCTTCCATATCAAACCCTACTAAACCATCCAAAGAAAAATTAAGATCCCTAATACGATGATGAGCCCTGGGTAATTTTCGATTCAAAGCCAACATCAAGGCAACAGTATGTTCTGCAATAGCCGCAGGGGAGTATTCTGGCACCCTAGCCACCTTTATACCTAATTCTTCGGCTTTTTGTAAATCCACATGATTAAACCCTGCAGATCTCAATGCCAAATACTTCACGCCTAAACGACTTAACTTTTCCAATACCGGTGCCGAGGCATCATCACTTACAAAAACCGATACAGCATCGCAGCCTTCTGCAAGTCCTGCTGTATTGGTAGTTAGGCGAGTTTCTATCAAACGAAGTTGATGATTGTGAACAGCTTCTTCTAGATAGCTTTGTTCAAATTTATGGGCACTGAACACACTTACTTTCATAGGATGAGATTAAAATTTATATTGGAACCTTGTATAAATCAATCACCAAAAATGGAATCCTGACCTTAAAGATTGTTTATAAAATTAAGTGATTTTTGATGGCATGAAAATGACATTTGTCAATAGACAAAACATTATTCTACAGGTCAATGAAAAGTATGGCTAAAAAAACAAAAATCCATACTTTTTAAATTAAGTATGGATTCTTATAATATCAATAATTTACCTTAGAAACTCCTATAGATTAGGACTCATTACCCGGTCAACTGCCAGGTGTAGCGATTTGAAAGAAAAAGGTTTTTGTAAAATAAAACTATTTGGAATCCTTTTTATCAGCTTTTTTATAGATTCACTGGTTTCATTTGTACTTAAAAACAACAAAGGACAAGAATGATCTTTTCTGATATCCCTGGCAGTTTCGATGCCATCCTTTCCCCCATTCAATCTTGTTCCCAAAATCACAAAGGAAGGTGAAAATTGATTAATCAATGCTTTTGAATTGATCCCCGAACCAATACTGCAAACCTCATAGTCCTTATAACTAAGGATTTCTTTAATATTGTCAGCTAGATCAAAATCTTTCTCTAGAATTACGACTTTAGACATAGTTTTTCTGGTGTGTGTGGCAACAGATTTTATAAAAGTTATTAAGTGAACAATTTTAATACCAAATTGTTTGCTGGTGAGACAAACGCAAGTATCAAAACCCTATAATCACTTGATATACAACACTTATGATCTAAATTTATTTCAAATTTAGATAGGAAAGGTATTACAATAATTTCATAAAGCCAAAATTAATCAACCTACTTATTTTATAGATTTTATTCAGTGCTCAACAAATCTAACATGATATTTTTAAATTAACCCTAAAAACCTGCAGCCCAATCATCACCGCGTGGATCTCCAGCACCCTCAAGAAGTCCTTTTTCGTTTACGAGTATGGCATCCACCCTACCAATACTACCTCTTTCTTTAATAGTATGTCCCATTTCTTCCAAAGCAGATTTAGTAGTTTCCTCAAGCCCTCCCTTTTCAGGGAAAATAAAATTAGGTTTCCATTGATGATGGACCCTTGCTGAGGAAACAGCTTCCCTCATGTCCATTCCATGATCTACGACATTTAATATAGTCTGGTACACTGAGGTAATAATCGTGCTTCCACCAGGAGTCCCTACTACCATAAACAACTCTCCGTCTTTTTCTAGTATAGTTGGCGTCATAGCACTTAGCATACGTTTTTCTGGCTGAATCGCGTTTGCCTTCCCCCCTAAAAGGCCATAAACATTGGGAACTCCAGGTTTACTGCTGAAATCATCCATTTCATTATTCATTAAAAATCCAGCACCTGTAACAAATACCTTCGACCCATATCCAGAATTGATCGTGGTGGTTACTGAAACCGCATTCCCATTGGCATCTACGATAGAGTAATGCGTAGTCTCTTCACTTTCCTGATGATCAAAATTCATAGCCAATACTTGCTCACTATCCGTAGCATTAGTTAAATGGATTTCATCGACCCTACTTTTTAAATATCCATCATCCAACAAATCATCCTTAGGCACATCCCAAAAATCTGAATCCCCTAAATGTTTTGCTCTGTCTGCATAAACCCTTCTTTCCATTTCTGTCATCAAATGAATGGTCTTAGCTTGATGAAAGCCCAAATCACCCAAGGGAAAGTGAGCTGACATTTTTAATAGTTGCATTAGCGCTATTCCCCCACTACTGGGAGGTCCCATACTGTACACCTTTAACCCCCGGTATTCACCTGTTATGGGCGTTCTCCATTTGGCTTCATACTTGGCCATATCCTCCAATTCTATGATTCCATTTCCTGCTTTCATTTCTGCCACTAAAAGTTGGGCCGTTTCTCCTTTATAAAACCCATCCCGACCATTATCCTGAATCCTTTTCAATGTGCTTGCCAGGTCTTGCTGAACCAGTAAATCTCCCTCCTGCCATTTTCTGTCAAACCTTACCAAAGGAATATTAGTACTGTCCTGATTCTGCTCGATGAAAACCGATTTATATCGATTATAATTTTTAGCTTGCTTCTCTGTTATGTAAAAGCCTTTCTTGGCCAGTTTATAAGCGGGTGCTATCAGCTCCTTTAAGGGAACAGAGCCATACTTTTTATGGGCCTGGATCATCCCATCCACGGAACCAGGAACACCTGAAGCCATTGGACCGGCCAAGCTCAATCCATCTATAATTTCCCCATTTTCGTCTTGATACATTTCCTCAAAAGCTGCAAGAGGTGCCTTCTCCCTAAAATCTAAACTGGACACTTCGCCATCCACAGGCCGGTAAATCATAAATCCCCCGCCTCCAATATTTCCTGCAGCAGGATATACCACAGCTAATGCAAAATGAACAGCTACCATGGCATCAATAGCATTCCCCCCATTCTCCAAAACCTCTATTCCAACCCTGCTTGCTTCGGGATGAGCAGTTACCACCATGGCTTTATTGCCAATCACTGTTTTTCCTTCTTCATAACTTTTTGAACAAGCAAAAAAATGGCTTACAAAAACTGCTAAAACAAATACCCTCACTAAATAAAACCGGGAACTGTAAAATCTTTTCGTGGACATAAATCAAATTTTCTTTTGTAGGATCAATTATTCATCTCTTTAATATAGGTCAGCTTATCCAGCTTTTTCCTCCTAAAAACAAAATACATCAAGCCAAAACCAAGGCCATATCTCACATTAAACGCATCGAATAAAATAGTACTTCCTCAAATATAATATCAAACAAATAATTTTTCATTTTCCTTGTCATATCGTAAACTTACTCAAGTATTCGACTACACAAACATAATGAAACCCCTATTATTCAAAATCGCCAAAACAGAGGAAGAATCTGTCAGAATTCTGCAAGAAGATTACCCTTATTTTTATGATAATCTTCATTACCATTCTGAAACACAGATCATGGTTATTTTGGAAGGAGAGGGCACCTATTTCGTTGGTGATGCCATCGGTAATTTCAAAGCGGGTGATATTTTTATCTTGGGTTCCAATCTCCCCCATTTCTTCAGAAGTGACAAAATCTATTATGAAGAAAACACCAGTTTAAGGTCTAAAAATATTTCAATCATTTTTTCCTTAGAAAGCCTAAGTGAAGGTTTTTTGGAAATACCTGAATTTCATGCCATCAAACAATTATTATATTACAGTAAAAGGGGCTTGATGGTCCATGGGAATGCTAGAAATAAACTTTTTAAATCTGCCAATAAATTGGCGAGCAAAAAAGGGATCGATAGATTGATTTATCTCCTCAAACAACTACAAAAATTATCTAAAAGCAATGAACTGCTTGCCTTAAGCCATATAGATTTTGATCATGAACCCAAGCCCACAGACACCAAGAAGGTGAATATTGTCATCAATTTCATTATGGAAAATTTTGCTAAGGACATATCCCTCTCAGAAGCTGCAGATGTAGCTAACCTAAGTATCAACGCCTTTTGCCGTTTTTTCAAGCAGCATACAAGAAAAACCTTTTCCCAGTTCCTTAATGAAATCCGTATTGGCCATGCCTGCAAACAACTCATAGAAGAAGGATATAGTGTAAAAGAAGTGGCATTTGATAGTGGGTATTATAATATTTCCTATTTCAATCGTCAATTTAAAGCCATTACCGGTTATACCCCCTCCGAATACATAAAAACCCACAAACAAAATCATAATAGGGCAAGTTAACTTAAAGCTTTATGGCATTTCATAAAATTTTAGGACTAAAGCATTCCAAAAAATAAGGTGATAACATCATTTGAGTTTCTCAGAAAAATATAAATACATCTAGCTTTTTGCTTTAAGAAAACACCCATTTTCAAGATCAATATTTTCTGATAATTTATATTCACTTTTAACACTCCACTGGGCAGTACTTTTTACTGTCTAGTGAAGCATGGGAAACGCGTGATTTTTATACCTACAATCTACGACCTCCCTCCAACCTTTGTACAATTACTCCTGGATATATCCATTGCCCTATTTACTTTCTCTTGGATCAAACATGATTTCCACCCAAATTATCTTCGGATTTTACACGGTATGTTCCGAGGGTAATCCGAAGGAGATCCTAAGGTGATCCCTGAGTGATCCGAAGAATATTTTGTTTTACCCCTAACTAAGGTTAAGACAGACCAAAGTCAGTATAAACAGAAACAGGCATAATAGACCGAACCACCTAGGTAGAACCATCAATGAGACAGGAAACTGTTGGACGTTTAATTACAATTTTACAAGTTCAAATAAGGACTGCTTGAAAAGCTATCAACGGGATGATTTATTTTGGAATCATTAAGGACTGTATATGAAAAAAGATAAAGCTCGTGATTTGTACTTTATACAGAATTGATCAATCTTAATAAAAATAGCCGTCTCTAATTACTCCTATCCCAGCTATTCGGTTAGCACACCCTTCAGTCATTTTTTAGCTCTTTTCACAGAGAACCATTTATAACTTATTACCTTATTTGATTAATTCATTTCCTAAAAAACGATATTAATATCAAAAAATACCATAATTAAGGTATTTCTTGTCAGCTTTTTAATTACTATTTTAGTTGTGATTAAAATGTAAAACTATTTTCCTCATTCCACACACTAATACCTAAAATGCCATTCCTTTTAACTAATAGACTTCCTATTTTGGTTATGATTTTTTGCTATTTCAAGCGAAACAACTTTGTACCACTGATAAAATTGAACGACCACAAATACTTTAATTTCATTTTTAGGATAAGGCATTTCCTAATGAATAAAGTTTATCGCATTGATCTAAGCAATAAACAGTCAAGCTCATATTTCAAAAAGTACGGTTACCATAGAATTTTCTTAGATCCAAATTCTATGTTAGGGATTTTCAAAAAAAAACAGAAAATAAAAAAGCCCCGAAGATAGTCGAGGCACTAAATGTTTTCACAACGGAATAATCCTTATTGTGAATTGCTTTCAGGCAAGAAAGATACATGATCTTCCCAAAAAACCAAAGCATTATATGAAAATAGACAGAAAAGAATTTTTAAAAGTCGTCGGTTTAGGGAGCGCCAACCTAATTCTCCCTCCATTAGCTGCTCCATCCAACTTAAGTCCCCAACTACTTTCCCAGTCAATAAAAATTTATGACAACTATATCAAAGGGGTACAATATTATGATTTGGGTAAATGCATGAAACTGATAAAGCCAGGAGATAAAGTAGACCTAAAGAGATTTGCAGATCATAAATACGATCGCTTTGCCATTAGCGTGGAATGGGAGAAATATTTCTTGGGCTATCTACCCGCTTATGAAAATATTGTTTTGGCCAACCTGATGGATGCCGGTGGAAAACTAGAAGGAATGATCACTTCAAAAGGCTCTATCTATGAAGTCAGCATTGGGATTTGGACAGAAATAATCATCAATTCCAATGCCGCCACATCAGAAAAACTCAATGAACTACCAGCAGATAAGGTAGATGATATTTATAGAAGCAATAATTTTTATGATATAAAAGTAAGATAATATGAAAAGGATATTAGGACTGGATTTAGGAACAAATAGTATTGGCTGGGCATTGATCCAACACGACTTTGAAAACAAAGATGGTCGGATTCAAGATATTGGCAGTCGCATTATTCCAATGGGCCAAGATATTCTTGGGAAATTTGAAGCGGGACAATCTATTTCTCAAACGGCTGAAAGAACTGACTACAGAGGCATTAGGAGACTTTACCAACGAGACAAATTACGTAGGGAACGACTCCACCGTGTTTTAAACCTTTTAGGTTTCCTACCACAGCATTATGCTGATGCCATCGACTTCGATAGGAAATTGGGACAATTCAAACCAGAAACTGAAGTAAAACTAAATTATATAAAAAATGCTGATGGGAAATATGAATTTATTTTTAAAGATTCATTTGACGAAATGCTTCATGAGTTTAAGGCCACACAGCCCCACATATTTCAGGCAAACCACAAGGGAAAAACACCTCAAATCCCTTACGACTGGACAATTTATTATTTAAGGAAAAAGGCACTTTCAAAGGCCATTTCCAAAGAAGAATTAGCTTGGGTTATTTTAAACTTTAACCAAAAAAGAGGGTATTATCAACTTCGAGGGGAAGATTTGGATGAAGATAAGAATAAACAATTCGTCCAGTTAAAAGTAAAAGAAGTAATCGACACTGGCGAAAAAGTAAAAGGCAAATCACTCTATGATGTCCTCTTTGAAAATGGATGGAAATACGACCGCCAAATCACAAAAACGGAGGACTGGATCGGACGCACGAAAGAGTTTATCGTAACCATTTCAACGTTGAATAGTGGTGAGACTAAATATTCCTATAAAGCAGTTGATTCCGAAAAAGATTGGGCTGCAATTAAGGCTAAGACCGAAAGAGACATTGAAAATTCCCAAAAGACAGTTGGGGAGTTCATATATGAAACATTGCTTGATCGTCCCAACCAAAAAATCAGGGGAGAGCTGGTAAAAACCATCGAACGAAAATTCTACAAAGAGGAGTTCAAAAAAATCATTTCAAAACAAGTCTCCTTACAACCCGACCTATTCTCTCGGGAACTTTACCAAGCCTGTATTGAGGAGCTTTACCCTAGAAACGAGGCCCATCAATCACAGCTCAAGGATCAAGATTTTATCCATTTATTTTCAGAAGACATCATCTTCTACCAGCGACCGCTAAAAAGCAAAAAGTCTGATATTTCGGCTTGTCCCTATGAATTCAGGGTGTTCAAGAAAAAAGATATCGAAACAGGAGAAACCGAAATCGTCCATCAAGGGGTCAAAGCCATCCCCAAATCCCATCCCCTATTCCAAGAATTCAGGCTTTGGCAATGGCTCCATAACATACGAATCCATCAAAAAAACAGAACTACTGGAGACAAAATCGAAATCGACGTGGATATCACTTCCGAACTCTTGAAGACTGAAGAGGATTGGTCAAACCTATTTGACTTCATGACCAGCAAAAGGGAAGTCGAACAAAAGCATATCATCAAATATTTTATTGATAAAGGACTACTCTCAAACAACGCTAAAGACAACTACCGCTGGAATTACGTAGAAGACAAGAAATACCCGGCCTATGATACCCGCTCCCAATTTATATCGCGCTTAAAGAAGATAAAGGGGATAGAGCCCACCGATTTTCTCACAGAAAAAACTTGTTTAGGCAAAAATAACAGCGGCCAAATCCTCAGTAGAGAAGAACAGCTCTGGCATATTATATATTCCGTAACAGACAAAAAGGAATACCAAAGTGCATTGGGAAAATTTGCCCAAAAACACGGGATCGATGTAGACCCATTCGTGGAAGCCTTCATTAAGTTTCCTCCTTTTGACAGTGATTACGGCAGCTACTCCAAAAAAGCGATAAACAAACTCCTTCCCCTCATGCGACGTGGAAAGTATTGGGATGAAAACGCCATTCTTGACACTTCAAAAGAACGAATAGATGAGATTTTGGAACGAGTCAATTCATTGAAGCTGAAAGAGGGCTACTCAAAAAAAGAGCTAGCGGAGAAACTGGAAAAAGTAAGTGATGATGACATCCCCAAACAGGTCGTCAAAAGCTTCGTCCCCTTATCAAACCAACCATATACCGGCTTAAACACCTATCAAGCATGCTATGCCGTGTATGGCCGCCATTCCGAAGTCGGAGACATTCAATACTGGAGAGCAGCTGAAGACATTGATCTATACCTAAAAGGATTCAAGCAACATTCTCTAAGAAATCCAATAGTCGAGCAAGTAGTCTGCGAAACCTTGAGAGTCGTGCGCGATATCTGGAAAAAACAAAGATCTGAGGACCCCCACTTTCAATTTGATGAAATCCATTTGGAATTGGGCAGGGAAATGAAAAATTCAGCTGAGAAACGAAAACAACTGTCTGATAAAATCAATGAAAATGAGAACACCAACCATCGCATAAAAGAAATTCTAAAAGAACTCACGAATGACCCCATGATTGAAGGAGATGTGCGGTCTTATTCCCCTGGACAGCAAGAAATTCTAAAGCTATATGAAGAAGGTATTTATCAAAACCCAAACACAACATATGACACCGTAAGTGAGGATGAAATCAAAAAAATCAGAAGAAACAACAATCCTTCAAAATCAGACATTCTCCGCTATAAATTATGGTTGGAACAAGGCTACATCTCCCCCTATACTGGAAAGCCAATCCAACTTTCCAAACTCTTCACAACAGCATACCAAATAGAACATATCATCCCTCAGTCCCGGTATTTTGACAATTCTTTCGGGAATAAGGTAATCTGTGAAAGTGCCATAAATGAAGACAAGGACAATAAAACGGCCTACGAATATTTAAAAGCCAAAGGAGGCAGTATCGTCGATGGACATTTATTATTTAAACTGGACGAATATGAAGCCCATGTAAGCCGCTATTTCAAGCGCAATAAAACCAAGCTTAAAAACCTACTGAGTGAGGATATTCCAGAGGGATTTATCAACCGACAACTTAACGACAGCAGATACATAAGTAAACTGGTAAAAGGGTTACTGAGCAATATTGTCAGGGAAAACAATGAAAAAGAAGCAACTTCAAAAAATCTAATCCCAGTAAATGGAGCCATCACCTCCAAATTGAAAAATGATTGGGGATTGAACGACAAATGGAATGAGCTGATCACACCGCGATTTCAGCGATTGAATGAATTGACAAAGTCTAAAAATTTTGGGTTTTGGGATAAGGATATAAACGCCTATCGAATCCAAGTCCCAGATGAAATCAGTAAAGGATTCAATAAAAAGCGTATAGACCATAGGCATCATGCCTTGGATGCGCTGGTCACTGCTTGCACTACCCGAAATCACACTCACTATTTAAATGCACTAAATGCTGAAAAAAAGAATCATAATTTAAGAAGTAAACTATTAATCCAAAACGAACATGGCCATTATACCAAAACATTTCAAATGCCATGGAGTTCATTCCCGGTGGAAGCCAAAAACAAACTGGAAACAACCATTATCAGTTTTAAGCAAAATCTGCGGGTTATAAATAAAGCCAATAATAAATTCTGGTCATATAAAGATGTAAATGGGAACCTTAATATTGGCAAAAATGGCAAACCGGAGAAAAAACTCAGAAAACAGAATATGGGTGATCACTGGGCCATAAGAAAATCTCTACATAAAGAAACTGTATCGGGCATAGTAAATGGAATTGATGTACCCAAAGATAAAATAGCTGTTTCCGTCCGTACCTCCCTGACAGAAATCAAAACCCAAAAACACATTGATAAAATCGTCGATTCCCGCATCAGAAATATCATCATCCCCAACCACCTAAAAAACTACATCGATGAAAAAGGTAAAATAAATTTTCCCGAAGCATTTAGCCCTGCCGGGATAGAGGATTTAAATGAGAACATCACCCATCTAAACGAAGGGAAACCTCATCAACCTATATTAAAAGTCAAACTTTACGAAGTAGGTAATAAATTCCAAATAGGTGAAACAGATAATAAATCCAAAAAATATGTAGAAGCAGCCAAGGGCACCAACCTGTTTTTTGCCATTTATTGGGATGAAAAAAAACAAAAAAGAACGTTTGAAACGGTTCCACTAAATGAAGTCATCGAACACCAAAAACAGGTGGCGCATTTACCAAAAAGCCAAAGAACACCTATTCAGTCCAACCCAAATAAAGGAAAGCTTCTTTTTACCTTGTCACCCAATGACTTGGTCTATGTACCTACCGAAGAAGAAAATGAAAATCCTGGTTTGATTGACTTTTCTAATCTGAATAAAGATCAAGCCAGTAGAATTTATAAGATGGTGAGCAGTACAGGAAATGAATGCCATTTTATTCAAGCTAGCATAGCATCTTTAATCAAAAAATATGATACGAAAAGTAGATTTGGAGAAATGGGAAGTTTAAATAAGCTTGAAATCACTATTGATATTGATGCTCCTATTAGAATAAAGGAGAATTGTATCAAAATAAAAGTAGACAGGTTAGGCAACATTCAGAAATCTATCTTATGATCAAACGCACGCTTTTCTTCGGCAACCCTGCCTACCTTAGCACCAAAAACGAGCAGCTAATTGTCAGTTTCCCGGACGACCAACCTGATAAAACGGTTCCCATCGAAGACATTGGTATGGTCGTACTGGAAAATCCACAAATCACCATCACCAATGGGCTGATGGGAAAACTGGTCAACAATAAGGTAGCCCTGGTAAACTGTAATGGGCAACATCTTCCAGATGGCCTACTCCTCCCCTTGCATGGGCATTCGGAGCAAACCGAGCGGATCAGGCATCAGATCAATGCCAGTCAACCATTAAGAAAAAATCTATGGGCTCAGACCATCACTGCCAAAATTCAAAATCAAGGAGCACTCTTGGCAGAAAGGGATATTCCTATTCAAAAATTAAAACATTTGGCCAAATCGGTCCAATCCGGCGATACCGGAAACAACGAGGCTCAGGCTGCTGCTTATTATTGGCAGCATATCTTTGACCTACCAGATTTTAACCGAGAGCAAAAAGGACTGCCGCCTAACAACCTCCTGAACTATGGCTATGCCATATTGCGGGGAATTATTGCCAGGGCATTGGTCAGCTCTGGCATGCTGCCCACTTTGGGCATCTGGCATCGAAATAAATACAATGCCTATTGTTTGGCTGATGATATCATGGAACCCTATCGTCCATTTGTCGATAAGGTAGTACGGCATTTGGTAGAAACAAAAGACCAAATAGATGAACTGGACATTCATTTGAAAAGAGAACTTCTCACCATCCCTGCATTGGATGTTAGGATTGACGGGCAAAAAAGCCCATTAATGGTGGCTGCCAGTAGAACGACCAATTCATTATTTGAATGCTTTGCGGGCATCAGTAGAAAAATCATATATCCCGAATATGGATGAAAGCTTTTATTCAAGACTTAACCAATATCGAAGTTTGTGGGTATTAGTATTCTTTGATCTCCCTACCGAAACCAAAAAGGATCGAAAAATAGCCAGTTCCTTTCGTAAAAAGCTGCTGGATGATGGCTTTTCTATGTTCCAGTTTTCCATCTATATGCGTTTCTGTGCCAGTCGTGAAAATGCCGATGTCCATATCAAACGGGTAAAAAAGAACCTACCGCCCAAAGGAAAAGTGGGCATTATGTGTATCACGGATAAACAATTCGGTATGATGGAACTTTTCTATGGTACCAAAGTCGCCGAAAAAGAAACACCTTCCCAACAACTGGAATTATTTTGAATTTGAGAAAAGATATCTGACAGGTTTTAAAAACCTGTCAGATATCTTGGCTTTTTTCCAAAAAAACCTTCCGTTTTTTAATTCAAAAAACACACATAAACAACAGCATACCAACCACTTGACATGGGGTATGCTGTGATTACCATTGCAAGGTACAAGTCTGAAAGCAATTCACAACGCTCTGGGGACAACCCATAGGAGCACAGCGGCTGTGATTACCATTGCAAGGTACAAGTCTGAAAGCAATTCACAACACTTGTCAACAAAAGGTTGACCGAGCACATGCTGTGATTACCATTGCAAGGTACAAGTCTGAAAGCAATTCACAACATCAAGAGAAGAATGGAATGATTACAGAGAGCTGTGATTACCATTGCAAGGTACAAGTCTGAAAGCAATTCACAACAGCCGGTATCTCTTGATGAATTGCATCAGAGCTGTGATTACCATTGCAAGGTACAAGTCTGAAAGCAATTCACAACTCTCCATGGATAGTTTAGAAAATGAATTCCGCTGTGATTACCATTGCAAGGTACAAGTCTGAAAGCAATTCACAACTGCTTTGGCCAAAGGCAATCGGGTAAGTCCGCTGTGATTACCATTGCAAGGTACAAGTCTGAAAGCAATTCACAACTGGGTGTAATCAATTGAGTTGGTGTTTTTTGCTGTGATTACCATTGCAAGGTACAAGTCTGAAAGCAATTCACAACGGTTTTTAGCCTTAAAATCATTGGGTGCCCGCTGTGATTACCATTGCAAGGTACAAGTCTGAAAGCAATTCACAACAAGGTTGACATCATAGTAAAATGACCTGTCGCTGTGATTACCATTGCAAGGTACAAGTCTGAAAGCAATTCACAACACAAAAACAAAAGGGTTGATACTTGTCGAAGCTGTGATTACCATTGCAAGGTACAAGTCTGAAAGCAATTCACAACATAGTCGGGGTAACAAAATATTTCATCCTGCTGTGATTACCATTGCAATGTACAAGTCTGAAAGCAATTCACAACAAGGAAACGAAGACCAAAAGACCGAATTCGCTGTGATTACCATTGCAAGGTACAAGTCTGAAAGCAATTCACAACGGACTTCAGGGGAGAGGTAACCAGGTCATTGCTGTGATTACCATTGCAAGGTACAAGTCTGAAAGCAATTCACAACAGGTGATCATGGATGCACCTCATGCGGCACGCTGTGATTACCATTGCAAGGTACAAGTCTGAAAGCAATTCACAACGGTGGCATGGTCATATTCTACGATTTCAAAGCTGTGATTACCATTGCAAGGTACAAGTCTGAAAGCAATTCACAACTTCCAGCTTTTGGAAGGTGGTGGCTTTGTTGCTGTGATTACCATTGCAAGGTACAAGTCTGAAAGCAATTCACAACGTAGCCTTGATGATTTGTTGAATGTCGTTTGCTGTGATTACCATTGCAAGGTACAAGTATTCGTGAACTTTTGTTTTTCAATGGTTCTCATGAATGCTTACGCATTTCTGAAAGCAATTCACAAGACCATCCTCTTACACCAACCATATATTGCGCCTCAAACAATACATAATACACTGTCCGAGTTAGCAAAAACAACGGTAATTCTCCAAATTAATTCCCTCTGCCTGAAAATAGATCCTGGCACAACTTGAAAAATCTGATCTTGTCTTTTATCGGTATTTAAGCCATAAGCTCACAAACATGAATTCATCTTCGATTTATCTTATATCTTGGTTCTTTGTTCTACTTATGGCCCCCATAAATGCTGACGCATTTCCGAAGACAATTTACCAAATGTACACGCGGAAGGATTCGAACCCTCTCCCTGTGATGGTCATTACAAGGTACCAAAGCTCTCGGCACTAACTTTCAGAGATGTTATGTTTGAAATTTATCAGAAACATTCCTTGGTACCTTCATCGATCACCAAAATCCTAAGAAAAACCAGAATGACTTTGAAATGTCCTTCAAACTATCATTAAAGTCATAGCAAAGCTAGGGTAAAGCTATATCATAGCTGGGGTAAAGTTAGGGTAAAGTAGGGTTTAGCTAGCCAAATCAAACCTTAAACGCCAAGCCACAAAGCGGATGGCCAGGGAAAAATTTTCTATCAACTTGTCCATCCGGATTAACTTAAACCCGCCTTATACATTAACCTATCTATTACGACCTGAAACTACTTAAAAATCAGTCGCTTCGCTGCTGTTTTCGATTTCACCATAACGATGCTATGATTCAATCTCCAAACAGCCTGATTTTCTTGTAGTTTCAATTCTCATAACGATTCCTAATGCATAAAGCGGGTTAAAAGCAAAACATTCACCTAGCATATCGATCCACTGCAAATCCTTCCAACTTTACTTCTCCTTCTTTCCCTTTGCCAAGATCTGCAAGGATTTTTCCAGTTGCAGGAGCTAAACTAAGCCCCATCATACTATGTCCCGCTCCAAAAGCCACATTCTTCCATTTGGGTGCCTTACCGATATATGGCAATCCATCCGGGGAACAAGGCCGCATTCCCTTCCATATTTGGTCTTCCTGAGGAAATTCCGCCTTAAATTCAGGATAATAGGCTTTGATGGATTCAAATATCCCCTTAACCCTGTTGAGGTTTACATGATCAGCCTTATTGGATATTTCCATTGTTCCCCCAAAACGCACCTTTTCTCCATAAGGACTTTGTGAAACCCTTGCCTCGGTAAGAATACTTGATTGCATCAATTGAGGATTATTGGGCAAAACAAAGCTATAGCCCTTCCCTCCCATCATAGGTAATTTAAAACCAAGCATTTTGGCTATCTCGCCGGACCAGGAACCTGCGCAGACCATCACTTGCTTACAGTCAATTTTGCCTTCTGAAGTTATTACAGCTTTTACTTTATCTGCTCCCTTTTCAAATCCAGTAATACGCACACCTGACTTTAGGACCACACCATTCTTAACCAAATATTGCTTTAAATACTGGTACAAGTCCTTTGGAGATAAATGGGCATCATCAGGAAAAAATATTCCACCTCGCACATCTACTTCCTGATGCGGTTCGAGTTTTCGGATATCCTCCTTACCCAGCACCTCCACCTCTATCCCACTTTTCTTGGCAAGATGACTAAATTCAATCTCCTCATTTTCTCCTTCCCTACTCTTATAAAGCATCAAAAGGCCCCTGTCCTGAAAATTGATATTACCATTGTCATGTTCGGCAATGAATTCCATATACAATTGCTTGCTGAACAAACTTATCCCTTTTAAAAAGGGAATGGATTTTTGAACATGCTTTGAATTGGAGTTCCTATAAAACAACAAACACCATTCAATTAGCTTTTTGTCCAGCCTCGGCTGAATATAAAAAGGGCTTTTTGAAGACAGCATCCATGATATTCCTTTGGAAATCATACCAGGAGAAGCTAATGGCACTATATGACTTGGAACAACCATTCCTGCATTGCCTGTTGAGCAATTCTCTTCCATATCACCCTTATCGATGACGATCACTTCTTCTCCTTCTTTTTGAAGGAAATAGGCGGTAAAAAGACCGACTATTCCTCCTCCTATAACAATCGTTGGTTTCATAAACGCTTTCTCATCATTATTTGAAGTATTTAGAAAAATTCCGAATACTAAATGGGTTTTTATTCAAAAAGGGTTACTGTCCCAAATGGGATAAAAGACATTTCAATTCTTGATCGTATTGAACCATCTGTCTCCCATCTCATGTCTCAAGTCTATATCAAATCACTTGAAAACCATCCATATAGGGATCCTCGTCATCCAAAAAGATGGTATTATAACCTGTGATTTTAGCCCAACCTTCAATAGTAGGTATAATAGCCGGAATATCTCCAACTTGGGTGGTATTCACTATTTCACCAGTAAATTTTGACCCTATATAACTTTCATTGACAAATGGTTGATGGGCCTGAAGTTTACCTCTCGCGTGGAGTTGGGCCATTCTAGCGGAAGTCCCAGTTCCACATGGTGAGCGGTCTATGGCCTTATCTCCGTAGAAAACAGCGTTTCTACTGTCTGAATTTTCATCCAAAGTTTTACCAATCCACTGAATATGGCTAAGTCCATTGATCCTTGGATTTTCCGGATGGATAAACTCATACTTCTCATTGATGGCCTTTCTCAATTTCCGGCTCATCACAATAAGTTGTTCTGCACTAAAATCCTGAAGTCCAGTAAAGTTCCCCTGAGGATCTATGATCGCATAAAAATTCCCGCCATAGGAAACATCAAAACTCAATTCACCCAGTTCTTCACAATGGATACTCAGGTCCTTGGCACTGACAAAACTGGCCACATTGGTCAGCTTTACTGATTTAACATGCTTTCCTTCCTGTACATAGCTCACCAATACCAAACCTGCTGGAGTCTCTAGCCTTAGTTTGCCAGGTGTTTTGGGCACAATCAAGCCCTCCTCAATCGCTACTGTTACTGTTCCGATCGTTCCATGGCCACACATGGGCAGACATCCACTGGTCTCAATATATAGCACTGCCACATCATTTTCTGGGTCATGAGGCGGATAGAGCATAGATCCAGACATCATATCATGCCCTCTGGGCTCAAACATCAGCCCTCTGCGGATCCAATCATAATGTTCCATGAAAAACTGTCGTTTTTCGAACATATTTTCCCCTTCCAAAAAGGGAATCCCACCTGTAACGACCCGCACAGGGTTGCCACAGGTATGGGAATCAATACAACTAAATGTTTTCTTCATTCAAGTATTTAGAACCTAATATTAAGACACCAATTTACCATCCATTGTTCTAGGAATCCCTAGCGGATTAGCTTCTTTTAAAGCCTCGGGTAGTAACTCATCAGGGCAATTCTGTAAAGCAAAAGGTCTTACAAATCGCTTGATGGCATAAACTCCCACTGAAGTTGTTCTGCTATCAGTAGTGGAAGGATATGGCCCTCCATGTTGCATGGCATAGCCGACTTCCACCCCTGTTGGAACTCCCCCAAACAACAGTCTTCCACATTTTTCCTGAAGAGTGCTGATCAAATCATCTTGCCCTACTAACTCAGATTGATCAGCCCAAAGGGTTATGGTCAATTGCCCCTGAAGTGATTGGGCAACTTCCATCAGTTCCTCCTGGCTGTTATAAGAAACCACGATTCCAAATGGACCAAAAACCTCTTCTTGCAAAGATTTATCTGCCAACCATGATGTTGTATCCGTCAAGGCCAAAGCAGGGTATCCTTTATCTGATTGCTCGGCTTTTTTGGACCAAGTGACAGTACTAAGCTTTTCCATTTCAGATAGACTTTCACTGTAGACGCGCTGAATACCGGCATTCAACATCGTCTGACCTTCAATGGCTTCCAATTTTTCTCCTGCAGTTTGTGCAAATCTTTGGGCAAATTTTTCAGGAATAAAGATGACCCCAGGATTGGTACAAAACTGCCCCACTCCCATGGTAAGCGACTGGGCATACAGTGCTGCCAACTTATCCAAATCACCCAAAGGTTTCTCTGTGACAAAAATCGGATTGGTACTGCCCATTTCTGCATAAACTGGAATAGGTTCCTCACGGCTGTTGGCCAAATCAAACAAGGCTTTGCCTCCCTTAAAAGAGCCAGTAAAGCCTACTGCCTTGGTCAAAGGATGTTTCACCAAGTCCTGTCCTTCTTTGATACCTCCTTCCACGTGTTGGAAGACTGCTGTTGGCAAACCAGATTTTTCCAAAGCTTTCTTAATAGCTCCATATACCAAAAGAGAAGTTTTGGGATGGGATGGATGACCTTTATAAACTACAGGACAACCTGCTGCCAAGGCAGAAACAGTATCCCCACCAGCCGTAGAAAAGGCCAAGGGAAAATTGCTGGCCCCAAAGACCACCACTGGACCTATGGGCACCAAATACCTGCGCAAGTCAGGCTTAGGTACTGGAGTCCTATCAGGATTTCCATGATCAATAGTCGCCTCAAGCCAACTCCCCTCTTCAATATAATCTGCAAAAAGGTTGATCTGTCCCGTGGTCCTACCCAATTCCCCAGTAATTCTACCTTCAGGCAAATGGGATTCTTCACAGGCTGTTGGGATCAACTCCTCTTTTATTTCACCCAAGGAGGCGGCCATGTTTCTTAAGAAACTAGCTCTTTCTGCCAAGGATGTTTTTTTATAAGTAGTAAAAGCTTGAGCGGATTGTTCTAATACCTTATTAATTTGCATTATACGCTTGTTTTTAAAGATGCTAGTTCTGGTCTGTTATCAATACCAGTTTGAATTATCTTTTCAATTCTTTCTCTTTCCTCACCTATCAAAGTCAATCTAGGAGCCCGTACATTTTCAGTACCTATACCAACCATTTGTTCAGCAAGTTTAATGTATTGTACCAATTTAGGATGGATATCCAATTCCAAGAGTGGAAGGAACCATCTATAAATTGCTAATGCTTCATCTATTTTCCTGGCTTTGATCAAATCAAATAGCACTACAGTTTCCTTAGGGAAAGCACAAACCAATCCAGCTACCAACCCATCAGCTCCCATCAAAACACTCTCCATGGTGAGGGTATCCACTCCACAAAGGATTTTGTATCTGTCACCAAATTTGGTCTTCATTCTGGTCACATTGGAAACATCTCTCGTAGATTCCTTTACAGCTTGGATATTCTCGCATGCCGTCAATTCCTCAAACATCTCCAAAGTCACATAAGTTTTATAATCCACTGGATTATTATAGATCATGATCGGTAAGGTGGTCGCATCCGCTACGGCTTTGAAATAGGCTACTGTTTCTCTATGATCTGATGGGTATCTCATTGGAGGCAATAACATCAAAGCTTCCACCCCTAATTCCTCTGCCTTCTTGGCCCAATGAATGGCCTTGGCTGTAGCTCCTTCCGCAATATTCAATATCACAGGCACTCTCCCCGCAAGCTTTTCAACGGTCTTTTGAGTCAATTCAATTTTCTCATCATCTTCTAGCACACTTGACTCTCCAAGCGTTCCACCTAAGATCACACCTTTTACTCCCCCTTCAACCTGCGCTTCCAGATTCAAGAAAAACGTATCATAATCGATGCTGCCATCAGCGTGAAACTTAGTAGTGACGGCAGGAAAAACTCCATTCCAATTCATAGTTTTCAAGTTTATGTTTGAAACAAAGGTAGTATAGCTCAAAATGAGAATATTGCACCAAATTAGTGATTAATGATACAATATTGCTTAGCCTGATACTTGATTGACATTTTACGAGTACAACCAAGTATAAATTATTCCACATTATCGATGAATTTGGAATTTAAGCTTTTATCAGATAAAAAAATCACTGATTTTTGAATCCCTGATAAATCTTTACCATCCAGATAATTTTTTTCATCATTTGAAAATTTATTACAATTAAGTTTAACCTACTTTGACACTATGAAAAAAACGCTTGCGGTATTCTTCATTCTCTTTGTTCCATTATTGATTAGGGCCAGCGATCTATCTGAATCTATCATGAGCTTCCAAGCTGACCGGGCAGCCCTGAACCGGAAATACAGTAACCACCTTAGTGAAGAGTATTTTCAAAGAATGAATAACTTTTTCAGTAACTGGCTACAAAAGGTCAATTCCATCGATTATAAGGAACTCAGTGCTGACGGAAAAATTGATTACTTGGCCTTCAAGAACTATTTGGAAAAGCAACTTTATTTTCACCAGGCAGATCATGAAAAATTCCTTGAAATTAAAGAAGTACTGGAATTTTCAAGCGATTTAGAAGCTTTTTATATCGCTAGAAGAAGGGCTACAAAACCAGATGCCAAGGCCATTGCCAAGCAGTTCAATGAAGCCAAGCTAGCCATTGACAAACAAATAGCGCAACTCAAAGACAGCCCTTATGACAACTGGCAAAAAGCAGATTTAGCTGCAAAAGCCATAAAATCCCTGCAGAAGGAAGTAAAGGAATCATATGATTTCTACTATGATTATGACCCTGAATTTACTTGGTGGGTAGCCGACCCATGGGAAAAGCTTAATAAAAAATTAAATGCCTATACTGAATTCCTAGAAAAAAACTTCGAAAACACCAGCGTGAAAGATGACGGCAGCGGCATCATCGGCCACCCCATTGGAGCAAAAGCCATACAGAAAGAACTGGAATTTGAGCTTATTCCTTATACTGCCGAAGAATTGATAGCCGAAGCAGAAAAGCAATTTGCATGGTGTGAGAAAGAAATGCTAAAGGCCTCAGAAGAATTGGGCTATGGAAAAGACTGGAAAGCAGCCCTTGAACATGTAAAAAACACCTATGTTCCTGCAGGGCAATGGCCTGAGGATGTTGCTAAAATGGTTACGGAAGCTACAGCATATGTAGAACAACATGATTTGATTACCATTCCCGAATTGGCCAAAGAAGTATGGAGAACCAAAATGATGTCTGCAGAACGTCAAAGGGTCAGTCCATTCTTTTTAGGTGGTGAGACCATCATTATTTCTTATCCTACGGCTGAAATGAGCCAAGAAGAAAAATTGATGAGCATGAGAGGGAATAACCCTCACTTTTCACGCGCAGTAGTGCACCACGAAATCATTCCTGGACATCACTTACAAGGATTCATGATCCAAAGGCACAAGCCACATAGAAGAATGTTCTATACACCATTCTGGATGGAAGGATGGGCTCTTTATTGGGAAATGAACCTTTGGGACAAGGAATTCCCAAGAAACACAGAAGATAAAATAGGGATGCTCTTTTGGAGAATGCACAGATGTGCCAGAATCATTTTTTCTCTGAATTACCACTTGGGCAATATGAGTCCTCAGCAATGCATCGATTTCTTGGTAGAAAAAGTAGGACATGAATATGCCAATGCAGAAGCAGAAGTAAGAAGATCCTTTGAAGGCAACTATGGCCCTTTATATCAAATTGCCTATATGGTTGGAGGACTTCAATTTTACTCCTTGAAACAAGAATTAGTCGATAATGGCAATTTGAGCGAAAAGGAATTCCATGATATGATCCTTAGTCAAAATGCCATTCCGGTGGAACTGATCAGGGCTAGGATGAAAAATGAGACGCTTTCCAAAAACCATAAGACCCAGTGGGAATTTTTAAAGGACTAAAAAGATCAATTACTTGAAACAAAAAATAGTTCTCTCAAAAAGCTGATTTTGTGTCATACTTACGATAGGAAGAATCTCAAATGATTGATTTCTAAAAGCAAAAAAAATCAAGAGATTTCTCCTATCGTACCAATGACAAGATATTGGATAAGCACTTATTTTTCAATGATGCAGCATATAAGAAAACAAAATAAATCAACTATTAATACAAATACTGATCAGTTTCCTTATCCTTGGTAGGTTCAATATTGTGTTTTTCAATATCCTTGAAGTATTTATAAGTCCCCACTTTTAAGTCTATAGTCGCATCCTCATCACATACAATCATGGATTTATTATGTAACTGCAAGGCACTTAAGGTCCACATATGGGAAACGCCCCCCTCTACAGCCTTATGCAATGCCCGGGCTTTTTGATGTCCACTTACAATCACCACTACTTCCTTCGCATCCATTACAGTACCCACTCCCACAGTCAGGGCTAACTTCGGCACCTTATTGATATCATTTTCAAAAAATCTTGAATTGACCATTCTGGTTTCCGTATTCAGGGTTTTGACCCTCGTTCTGGAAGTTAGAGAAGAGCCTGGTTCATTAAAGGCAATATGCCCATCAGTTCCTATTCCACCCAAGAACAAATCAATCCCTCCTACTTCTTTGATCTTACCTTCATATTTTTCGCATTCCAAGCTTAAGTCTTCCGCATTACCATCCAAAATATTAATGTTCTCCTTAGGAATATCAATATGATCAAAGAAATGCTTGTACATAAAGGAATGATAACTTTCAGGGTGGGACTCTTCCAATGCTACATATTCGTCCATATTGAAAGTAATGACATTTTTAAAACTGAGCTTTCCACTTTTGTTCAACTCCGCCAGTTCCTTGTATGTACCTATTGGTGAAGAACCTGTGGGCAAACCTAGCACAAATGGTCTGCTATGTTTTTTTTGATGCTCATTGATTTTGTCTGCAATATAATTTGCTACCCATTTCGAAAGCAAATCATAGTTATTCTGGATTAGAAGCCTCATTTATCTAATATTTTAATTTATAAAAAAGCCATCAATTCTATTTTCAATATTAATTAATCAACTAATCAATCTTATTGAAATATTTTACTTATTAACGCAATAAATATACAAAAAATACATAATTAAGACTATCAGAAAAATCAATGAATATGATTTTAATAGCCTTTTGTATTGCTAGGCCCATTCATCATGGTACATGATGAATAAAAAAGCAGGCCATGCACTAGCATAGCCTGTTCTAAAATTCATCTCCATTCCCTGAATTTACCAGTAATTCAGACAAAGTAATTCCAAAATTGGTTTAATTAAAAACTACTCCAAGCTGGTGGCTCAACCCCAAGTAGATGCTCTACAAAAAAGTCCCTTCGCTTATGCTCTCCATAACTTCCACCTGAGCTATGCCCCATGCCAGGAACCATCAAAAATTCAAAATCCTTATCGTTTTTGATCAATTCATCTACCAATTGATAGGTGGACGAAGGATCAACATTATCATCCATTTCACCAACAATCAAGAGTAGTTTTCCTTCCAAATTACCTGCATTGACCACGTTGGAACATGCTGCATAATGCTCTCCTATTGGATAGCCCATCCATTGCTCATTCCACCAGATTTTATCCATCCGATTGTCATGGCAACCACAGGAAGAAACAGCCACCTTATAAAATTCCGGATGGAATAATAAGGCACCTGTGGAGCTTTGGCCTCCAGCAGAGGTTCCAAAAATCCCCACCCTTTCCAAATCCATATAAGGTCTGGTCTTTGCTGCTGCCTTCAGCCATAATTTTCTATCGGGAAAACCAGCGTCCTTAAGATTTTTCCAGCAAACATCATGGAAGGCTTTGGAACGATTGGAAGTACCCATTCCATCAATTTGAACTACTATAAAACCCAATTCTGCAAGCTCATTCAAACCACGATAATTGGGGGCAAATGATTTGGGTACAAAAGAGTCATGCGGACCCGCATAGATATACTCGATCACTGGATAGGACTTTTTAGGATCAAAATTTCTTGGTTTGATAATCAATCCCCAGATATCCGTTTTCCCATCCCTTCCCTTGGCAGAAAAAATCTCGGGAGCTTTCCATCCTTCTTTTTTAATTTCGCTGATATCAGCTTTTTCCAAACCCATTATCTTATCTCCACTCTCTAAGCTTTTGAGTACAGCAACTGCAGGCATATCCTGGCGAGAATAGTGATCGACGAAATACTTCTTATCCGGAGAAAGTGTGATTTGGTGATTGGCCTTTTCTTTTGTCAACTGTCTCAAATCATCTTTGTCCAAGCTAATACAGCACAGGTGAAGGTGATAGGGATCTTCTCCATTTTTTAAACCACTGGCCAAAAAGAAAACCTTGCGAGCTTCTTCATCTATATGCAACACCTCTCTGACCACCCAAGATCCTTTTGTAATTTGTCTTTTAACCTTCCCAGTTTTCCCATCATACAAATACAAATGATTCCAACCATCACGTTCTGAAGCCCAAATAATTTCCTTCCCGTCTGCAAGGTCTTTGCGAAATTTCTTCCCACTATAATGGATAAAGGTCTCACTTCTTTCTTCAATTAATGTCCTGATAGAAGCATTCTCAGCATTAACCTCCAAGACCCTATACACTTGGTGTCCCCTTTGATTGTATTCAAATGTAAATGCCCGGCTATCTTCACGCCACCTGATCCCCGAAAGAGAAAACTGATGATCTATTAGATCTGTTTTTACAGGCAAGCACTGTTGAGATTCCACATGAATCAAAACAGGTTGCTTAACAGGCAGGGCATCCCCCGGTTTTACATAATCTCTTGTTTCTATGGAGGGCTGTAGCTGTCCTACAGGAGCAGAAGATATCAAAGTTAATTTTCGTACAGGTGCAGGTCGCACTTTATAAGTGGCTAATTTTTCTCCATTTGGTGACCATTTAAGTGATGCTGCATAAAACTCTCCTGGAGAGCCATCAAAACTTAGCTGGGTCAGCTCACCACTTTTCAGGTCTTTGACCCAAACATTATGTTCTCTAATAAATGCCTCCTGACTACTATCGGGGGATTGCACTGGATCTCCTTTACGCTCGTCCCATCTGTTTCCCCAATAGCGATTATTATCACCATTTACAGCCTTCCCCTTCTTCAACTTCCCATTCTCCAAATCATATTCCCAATGATAAGATTTCGCCTCAAACGCAAGAATCTTTCCTTTTTCTTCAATTTCAATTCCTCTGATGGGCAGCTGAAAGGCTTTTAATGTATCATCCAATGCTTGATTTAGTTTATCACGCAAATCCTCCTGATCAAACAGTGGCTTCTTAATGGTATTTTCAGTCGCTACCCTAATATATTCTGTACCATTTTTGGTTTTCATGGAATACCAGAAATCAGGAGTATCCTTTATCCATTTAAAATTCCTTGGAGCATGATAAACTTTCGAAAAAGCTTCCTTTACCTCTGCAGCACTTTTATAGTCCTTGAGTGTACCCTGAGCAAACAATCCATGAATGAGTAAAGTACCAAGGATCAAACAAAACAAATATCTTTTTATCATAAAAA
The DNA here is from genome assembly GCF_014280965.1 of Echinicola salinicaeni. Taxonomy (GTDB): domain Bacteria; phylum Bacteroidota; class Bacteroidia; order Cytophagales; family Cyclobacteriaceae; genus Echinicola; species Echinicola salinicaeni. Next base: position 385,507 of record NZ_JACODZ010000002.1, on the reverse strand, counting down.
AGAGGTTTAATATTACGATTTTACACCATGCAACTTATAATAATCTTAGCTTAACCTATTTCACCAAACTAACCAATACTGATACAGGGTTAACTATTCTATTATTTAAAAGATCTATTCTTTCCTATGCTAGGATATCTTCTAACATAGCCCCTCAATAAACCTTCAACAATATAGCCTAAGCGTTCTTTCACAAAAATATATAGCCATACGTACCATTAATCATGGTCAATTATTGATTTTTATTTATTATTATATGTATATCCGCAATTGCACCAGTAAAAGTTAAAAGCGAATCGAAATGTTCGTTTTAATTTAAATATCAACTCCTTCGGTCTTCAGTCTTCAAACTCCCGACCACTTAAGCAAAGGATTTAAGGTTACTGGCATCATTGCGGATAATCAGATATTATTATATTCACAAGTATAGAGGAAACACTCCTTTCATTATTATTTTCGGTACACCTATCGACCCAAATGGCCACTTAAATTTTTCACCATTTCTTATCATCACTAATGAATACTATGAAGATTAAACCAGAAAAAGCCCTACTGCTCATAGCCCTCTTTGTCTTTCTAACCAGGGTGGATCAACTAGCTGCACAACAAAAACCATTGCCAACGATTTCGTCCTTTACTGAAAATATGGTCAATCAAGATGGTTTTTATCCCTTGTACTGGGATGATTCAAATGGTAAGATTTACCTTGAAATCACTGCCCTAGATAAAGAGATCCTCTATTATCCTTCCTTGGCTGCTGGATTAGGATCTAATGATATTGGATTGGACAGAGGAAGACTTGGTGGCTCCCATGTGGTAAGTTTCAATAAATCTGGAAATAAAATATTGATGACTGAGAGCAATTATGATTATCGGGCCAATACGGATAACCCCATGGAACAAAAAGCCGTCGAAGAATCATTTGCTGAATCTGTACTTTGGGGATTTGAACTTTCTGCCCAAACCAACGACCGCTACCTCGTGGATGCGACTGACTTTGTACTTCGAGATGCTATTGACGCTGCACGATCAATCAGTAGAAATAACCAAGGCAATTATAAAGTAGACAAGAGCCGATCTGCAGTTTATTTGGAAAGGACCAAAGCATTTCCTAAAAACACAGAAATAGAAGCCAGCATTACCCTAACGGGCACTCAAGCGGGTGGTTATTTAAGAAGTGTCACCCCCAGTCCAGATGCAGTGACATTGAGGATGCACCACTCATTTGTGGAACTCCCTGATGACGGATATACTCCAAGGGAATTTGATCCCAGAGCAGGTGTAAATCAGGTAAGTTTCTATGATTTTGCCAGCCCCATCAATAAATCCATCGTCAAGAGATATATTCGACGCCATAGACTTGAAAAGGTAACCCCAGGCCCAGCCCCTAGTGAGGTAAAAGAACCTATTATTTACTATATCGATCCGGGAACACCTGAGCCAATCCGCACAGCCTTAATGGAAGGCACAAAATGGTGGGCTGAAGCTTTTGAATCCGCAGGTTTTATCAACGCCTTCCAAGTCAAGCTACTTCCTGAAGATGCTGACCCTATGGATATCCGCTATAATTTGGTCCAGTGGGTGCACCGATCTACTCGTGGATGGTCCTATGGCGGAGGTATCACTGATCCGAGGACTGGTGAAATCATCAAAGGGAAAGTCACCCTTGGCTCTCTGAGGGTAAGACAGGATTTTCTCATTGCACAAGGACTTATAGCCAATTACCTAGAAACAGGCGAAGTAGAAGATGAAGCCATGTTGGATATGGCACTGGCAAGGATGCGTCAATTGGCAGCTCATGAGGTGGGACACACTTTGGGCTTGCCCCATAATTATATAGCTAGCTCACAAAACAGGGCTTCTGTAATGGACTACCCTCATCCTAATGTCAAACTTAAAGGAAATAAACTGGACATTTCTGATGCTTATGCAGAAGGTATCGGAGAATGGGACAAAGTGGCCATACAAATGGCCTACGCAGTATTCCCAGAAGGGAAAAATGAAAAAGATGCCATCCATAAAATGGTAGAAGATTATAGAAAAGAAGGCTTGGATTTCCTATCAGACCAAGATGCCAGACCCACAGGAAGTGCCCATCCCAAAACCCATTTATGGGATAATGGAAAAGATGCAGTAGAAGAGTTAAATCAGGTAATGAAAATAAGGGCTTTGGTTTTGGCTGATTTTGATGAAAGTAAAATCAAAATGGGTGAGCCATTAGCCACAATAGAAGAAGTCTTTGTACCTATGTACCTATTCCACCGGTACCAAGTGGAAGCCGCATCCAAAGTGATAGCAGGAGTCAATTATTCCTATTGGTTACGTGGAAACAAGGAAAAACCAATAGTCATGGTCCCAGCCAAAGAACAGGTAGAGGCCATTGAATCGATTATAGCGACCCTATCCCCTAAAAACTTAAAGGTACCAGAAAAAATATTGGAATTGATTCCACCAAGACCTTATGGATACCGGGCCAATCCTCGGGAAACCTTCAGTGGTAAAACAGGCCTCACCTTTGACCCAATGGCAGCTCCTCAGGTCGCAGCTGATCTCAGCCTTTCTCTTCTGCTCAACCCACAAAGGGCATCCAGATTGGTCAACCAACATGCCATGGACAATTCCTTTCCCGGATTAGAAGGTTTAATCGAGCAGCTCATCAATTATTTGGACGGTCTTTCAGGAGAAGTCAGTTACGAAGGGGAAATAAAAAGGATGACCGAAAAATTATTATTGCAGAAATTAATCAATCTGTCCCAGGACAATGCCGCAAGTGCACAGGCTAGAAGTATCGCGTATTTTGAAATAGAAAAATTAATCCAAAAATTGAGCGCTTCACTTATCAATAGCTCACAAAGGGCCCATTATGAATATTGTGTGGCTATTGTAGCTCAAATGCACAAAGCACCCAAAGAAAAGGTACAGGTGCTTGATCCGCTTCCAGCTCCTGCCGGTTCTCCCATTGGCAGCGAAAGTCTGGAGTGGTTAAGGCCAATTTGCAGTGAAGAATGAAACAAAAAAACCGGGCGAATCTAATCGTTCTCCCGGTTTTTTAATTTATCTGCATTATCTAATAATAATCCCTATTACTAATTGCAGATGCTACTAATCCTAAACTTTATTTCGCTTCATACAGTTTTTGATGTACCTTTTTCAAGAATTCTGGTGTTAATTTAATCACCTTTCTATCGTAAGTCATCAAACCGTTAGTTTCTACTTCCACATCGGTAGTTTGCGTATAAACAGCAGCAGAAAGTCCCATAGGGATCAATTTCTCCAAATCATTCATCAACTTCGCATACCTGTCCTCTAGTTCTCCTACAGATTTAAAACTTTGATAGCCCCAGTTGTCTTTGTCTTGCCAGGTATGGCCATCAACTGGCAATCCTAAACCACCGAATTCTCCCAAAGTAAGTACCATGTCCTTACCAAACAATCTAGGACTTGGCATAGCTGGATCTGGGTAGTTATGTAAATCAATGATCTGACCAACTGGGAAGAAGTTACCACCACTGGCGCCATTGATCAAACGACTAGGATCATAAGCGACTGTCCATTTTACAATTTCTTCAGTTTTGAACTGGCCCCAAGCCTCATTAAATGGCACCCATACGATGATGGAAGGGAAGTTATAATTGGCATCAATAATGTCTTTCCATTCTTTTCTATAGATAGCTTCTGACTCTGGTGAACGCTCTCTTTCTGTTCCTACTCCAGCTACCCCCGGTCTTGGGTTCCATCTATTACCATGGTCCCCACTTGGCATATCCTGCCAAACCAACATACCCATTTTATCACAGTGATAATACCATCTGGCCGGCTCCACTTTTACGTGCTTACGAATCATATTGAAGCCCATTTCCTGGGTCTTTGCAATATCAAATACCAGAGCCTCTTCATTTGGAGCAGTATAAAGTCCGTCAGGCCACCATCCTTGATCAAGCGGCCCATATTGGAACACGAATTCATCATTCAATAGCATGCGTTGGATTCCATCTTCATCCAATTCCATACTGATTTTTCTCATGGCAGCATAGCCATCAATTTCGTCAATGACCTTATTCCCTTTTACAAGACTCACTTCAAGGTCATAAAGGAATGGATTTCCAGGCTCCCAAAGGTTGGCATTGTCAATAGCTAGAACAGCAGCATCTCCAACAGCCACTTCTTCTTCAGCTACCACAGCACCATTGGCCAAAGCTTTTACTTTCACCATTTGACCAGCCTGAGCACCAGCCACTTCGGTCTCTACAGTTAATGTACCCGCGTCTACATCCGGGGTGTTTTTAGTGGCTACAATATGGCTATTCGGCACATTTTCTGTCCATACAGTTTGCCATATCCCAGTCACTGGGGTGTACCAAATACCGTGAGGTCTGTTTACCTGCTTTCCTCTAGGCTGAGGTCCCTCATCAGTTGGATCCCAAACCCTTACCACCAATTCATTGTTTCTTCTACCCTTAAGGGCATCAGTAATATCAAAAGAGAAAGGAGTAAACCCTCCCTGGTGAACACCAACAGATTTTCCATTGACAAAAACCTCAGTTTCCCAATCTACTGCACCGAAATGCAATAGCACTCTTTCCCTGCTTGATTTCTTGGCATCAAAAGTGGTTTTATACCACAATTCCTGGTCTTTACCTACAGTCTTCCCAACACCTGAAAGGGCTGATTCTACTGCAAACGGCACCAAAATTTCTCCTTCATAAGAACTTGGGACATCATTTCCCTTTTCTTGGATCTGGTAGCTCCACAAACCATTTAGGTTCTGCCAATTATCTTCTCTGACCATTTGTGGTCTTGGATACTCCTGATGAACATTTTCAGGATCTACTTGCTCAGCCCACTCGGTCATGATCTTCCCTTCTGAAGGCTTCCAGGCTCCATTTTGGGCCCAGGCAAAGGATTGGGCTAATAACAAGCCTGCTCCTAGTAAGATTGTTTTTTTCATTTTACTGTTTTGGTTTATTTTAAGTTTGATAGATTATTTATATTGATTATCAGTTTTCACACCAGTAGCTTTATTTCTCACAGTCTGTCCCGATTTATCGGGAGACTCCACAGATCTACCCGGTGGAAGACAGGTTTGCACGGAATAAAATCTGATTTCTCGGGACTTTCATATGCTTTTTGAAAGATTATCAAACTATTCAAAATCCAGTGGTGCAATTGCGGATATACTTATTATTTATTTAATATTCATTGGCAGATGTTCTGTCAATTCTGTCTACCAAAGTAATATCAGCAGCTGTTTGCTTCTCCTCCTTACAGGAAAAGAGGAGAGCAAACAGGGCTGCACTGGTTATTAGGGTGTGTTTCTTTATAATCATTATGATTACAATTTCTCTTTTAGGACTGGCATAAAGTAACCGCCTACCACAGATCTGGCCCTGAAGCCAACTGATTTTGCATTGGTGGTTTCATGCCAATCACTAACAGGAATCCTATTAGGCGTTTTATTGATATAGGTAAACATGGGTTTGATCAAAGCTTTCTTATCTGCATCATCTTCAGCCATGGTAGCGGTCCACATTACCCAATCAGATTTGGTATAAGTTTTCCTGCTGTCCAGTGGCAGGCCAAAGTCCTCCTGCTTGGTCAAATAATAGGCGATTTCCTTTTGCGCCACATCTTCTGGGAAGATATTTAAGTCCAACAGCTTGTTCCAAACCAAGTTATATTTTTGGCTCCAAGTATCTTTTTTGTCAAAGGTCAAACTATAATGATCTCCATCTTCTGCTTTGTCCATCCACTTTTGGGCAAAGTCCTTGGCCATGGCTGTGTACTTTTCTGCCAGCTCAGGTTTACCCAAAGTTTCCGCCATTTGTCCATAAGCCGCAATGGCCAGGATAGCTTTCACAGACAGGTTGGCATTATGTGCCAAATGCCCTGCAAAATCATCTGTACAAAGCTGATTAGCTGGATCAAATCCCTCATTGGCCAAATACTCTACCCAAGTGGTCATTACATCCCAGTGCTTGGCAGCATAATCAGCATTTCCTTCCACTTTGGCTATTGCCCCTGTCAAGAGTAACATATTCCCGGCTTCTTCAACAGGCATATCTTCTCCATATGTTTGTCCATTAGCCAAAGGATAAGTACCGACATCATGAGCAGGAAAAGGTTTAGCCCATTTTCCACTTTCACTGTAATAGTAGATTGGCTCTAGCATTCCCTTCAAGAGTTCAGGGTTATAGATCAAAAATAATGGTGCTGAAGGATAGGTAACATCCACAGTACCAATGGATCCATTACTGAAATTTTCTTTTGAAAAGAAAAACAACTCTCCATTAGGGCCTTCCACTGTCTTATGTGCTGAAACTGCCTGGCGATACACCAAGGCACATACCGCTGCATATTCTGCTCCACCAGCCTGCAAAGCGTCCTGATATAATTGTTGGTCAAAATCTTGACTGGCTTTTATCAGTTTACTATAATCACTTTGGGCAGCTTGAAGCATTTCCTCTGTACTCATACCATATTTTTTCCACCAAGCTTTAAGATTTTCTTTAAAAAATTGAACGGCATACAAATCATCATAGGCCAGAGTTACAAAATTTTCTTTTGCGGTGCTTCCAACCTTACCATAGTCAAATGCAACTGCCTGTGTGATCATCTTTTGATTTAAAGCCAGTGGCTTATCCATTTCATCTGCGCTGCTCAGCTCACCATTTTTAACAAAATCAGCTATAGACTCGGTATTGACACCGATCTTAGAAGTGGTATTCTCCTTGTCATTGGCTGCCAGATAAAGGTATCCCCAATCAATCCTGATATTATCACCTTTCTTCTTCAATACAGGCTGGGCACTCGTCCCCAACTTCATTACTTGTAATCCGGAAATTTCTGGTCTTTCCCAGGAGACTTCCTGGTCCAAAGTATTTACTGCCAAATTTCCAGCAGCACTAAAATAAACTTGAACATCATGTTCTGCCCCATCTTTAGACTGTACTTCAAAGCTGATATAATTGGCAGGTCTGGTCATCACCTCCAGATTATCCGGTAACATAGGTGCTGTAAAGGTCACCTCAAGCTCCACATCCTCACAGTCAAAAGTATAAAGCGTCTGAGTCGCTCTCACCTCGGAATGAACTTGCTCGGCTACGGCTATGTCTACGGATGGCGGAAGTATTTCAACCAAACCAGCATCCAAAAATGCCCCTCCTACTGTATTTTCACAATGAATGGCCATAACATTTTCCCCTACTTTTAGGGCTTGCTTGGCTTCTTCATTAATGGCAAATGTAGCAGGACTGGACACCCAACCTTCTTTTTCATAAGCCAAAACGCCATTCAGATAAACTTTAATATTATCATCATGGTGGATATTCAATAATATGTCATGAAAATCAGTATTGGACAACTCAAAGCTTCTCCTTACCCAAATATTTTCTGTATTCCACTTATTAGGGGCTGGGCTATCATCTCCATTGGTGAAAGCACCACGCGTGGATTTCCACTGGCTCCCTTCCTTATAACCTATTTCGCTCCATTTTCCAGCTGGCTTTTCTAGAGAATAAGACCAAGTTTCTTTCATGCCAGTCAGTGGTAATACGGCCCTGGTTTCTATTACTGGCTCTCCCAAAAAATAATAGGACTTTCCATCTACCCTGATGATACCCTGAAGATCATTTTCCACTCCTGTCCAATGTCTAGTAGCATCTCCATGAAGCTCATCTCCCATACTCCAAACACTGAAATAGGGATCTACCGTAATTAATGGATATGCAGGTGGCCTAATATCATTGATAGTAGCCAAGTCTGCCTCCAATTGTTTTTCTTCAGGTGCCTGACACCCTACCAAAGAGCTAAGACAAACTCCTACTAGGATTTGTGCCCAATTTTTCATCTTAACAATCATAGTCTCTTATTTAAATTCATTTATATTTATTCTATCCAAATAGGTTGGGTGAAAGCGCCATTGGCCGCTACGTCCCATATCTCAAGCCTAAGCCACTTTCTTCCTTTTAGCGTTGCCGAAAATTCAAAAACTTGATGATCAAAAGCTTTAGTGTCACTTAAATCTATCCTTTGGCGGTAAACCTGCTCACCATCTCCAGAAACTATTTCTGCATAATTCAGAGGGAATGTCCATTCTGCTTTTACTTTCATCTCTGCCTTTCCATTTGATTTCAACTGAATACTTTCTCCACTTCCTTTACCCTCCACAGAAAATTCAGGAATCAAAACCTCCCCTGTACTTACAAAAAACTTCCCTTGCTCCATCGCATCTAAAACAGGTTGCCATCCCTCTTCGAACTTAGGCAGCTTGTCCATCTGAAGATAATTGATATTCATATGACCATAAATCTCATAGTCTGGTTCTAGCTTAAATAGATCTGCCTCTCCTATCACATATTTCCTTTCACCCCAATTGGCCATATCATCCATCAAGTCCAATACCCTTCTGCCCATATTCGGAATGGACAAATCTGCAGGGATAGCCTTCCAGGCAGCTCCATTAAACCGGTCTGAATGAAAAAAGGCTTCCTCTTTATACTTATCTGGAAAACCCGTGGAGCCTTTGGTTCTTGCATGGGCAGTCCAGGCCAAGCCTTTTTCAGTCTCTAATAACTTTAGCATTTCTTCTTGGTTACCTACCCTGTAAACCTTTCCATAATCAGGATGTTCCTCCACAAATGGCTTCCCTTCCTCCCTGGACATAATCCAATAGACAGGATTGGGAAAAAGATTCATCCAATGACCTCCAAAATGAACATTGGGTTCTTCTCCTGGTAGCATCAGAAAATCTGCTTCCGAAAGTCTGGCGCATTCATCAAACATCAATTGTAATTCTGGCAAACGTTTTGGTCCTAAATCTCTGGGGTTACCTGCAAGATGGTATTCTCCCAAATGCATGATATTTACTCCCATGCTGCGCAGGGCCTTCACATGCCCAGGTATATCGGGAATGGGTTTATGGGTAAGCACATCATCCATATGTTCTGTATGAAAGTGGCTTGCCATCGTCCTATAACCTGCAATTGGCTTATATTGATCTCCATGGGTAAAAGCTTTTACCTCTTCCAATATCTGACCATCTTTGGTATTGCTGAGATAGACAAAAAAGTTCAGCCTTTGCTGCGTGTTTGGAGGAGCATTGAACCAAGGAACATGCCTTCTATCTCCCATCATATCATGGCGGATACCTATTCCAAAACCCGGTTCAATATCCCTGTAATCGCTACCATACCAAACGTATTTAAGATTATAGGCATTATCCAATGGATAGAAATATTGGTGTGGTGCAGGAAAAACAGCCAAACTCCCCTGCTCGCCTTCACCGATGATGGTGCGGTATTTTACGGCCAAATTCCTAGATGGCGTATCGATACCTAATGGTTTATCAGAGTTTAAATAATCCTCTGTATCTGCCCAAAAAACTTCATTCCAGGCTTTATTTTCTTTCACCAAACCTGCATCATAAATAATTGCTTTGGCATTTTCTGAAGTGCTCAATACCGCTGCCATATTCATCAATGAACTTCCATGATAAAGGCTGATTTCCAAGTGTCCTGAAAAATTCCCGGCATTCATTTTATCCACCTGAATAATGGTTCGCGCTCCTTGACTGATCAACTTTATTCTTTCAGCATCCAAAGTAGCTTTATAGGTATCATAGGGCTTATAGGCCGTTCTATCAAAAAATATATTCCATCCACTGCCTTTACTCAAATCCCTTTCTCCAACAGTCAAAATAAATAAGGGGCTCAGCTGTTCTGCTACTTGATAAACTTCTCCATCTTTGGCTATTTGAAGTTGATCAATCAGTTCACTTCTCCCATCAAGATTAAATGAAATACCTGCGCTATTTCCATTTTCCAATGGCCAGGTAATCTCTAGTAATTGTTTTGATTGGGTTACCGTAGCTCCAGAATTGGCATTAAACTCAGACAAATCCACCCTCACTTGTCCAAAGGCAAAAAAAGCTTGGAAAAGCAGTATGAAAAATATTGAAATTTTGGTTGGAAAGTGCATTTGTGTACCTCTTATATATTAAATCTAAAACTGTGGACCATCATTTGCCTTAGTACTTGGCTCCTGTCTGAATAGACTAGGCCATCCATTATTCCAGATGATTTTATCAATGAGGAGTGTTCTCCTATTGGTACCATTATTAGTTCTTGGCTTACTCTTGAGCATACCATGATAAACCAACCAGTCTTCTCCCTCTGAATCCGTCACGATCTCTGCATTATGCCCAGGCCCTGCAAATCCAGTACTTCCTAAATTTCCCTTTACAACCAACTCTCCATAATGACCGTCCAACAAGCTATTTCCTGATTTGTCCAAATAGGGTCCCTCTAGTTTATCAGATCTACCGACCCATACTTGATAAGAACTATTGGCACCTTCACAACAGGATCCATATGAACCAAATAAATAATACAAGCCTTCTTTCTTAAATACATAAGTAGCCTCCAAATGGTCTCCTGCTACTTGGATCTTTTCACCAACTGTAGCCTTGCCATCTTCAGCCAATTTTATCATATAAAGCCCTCTAAAGCTTCCCCAGAAAAGGTACTTTTGCCCTCCCTCTTCATAATAAAATGGATCAATACTATTATTAACACCGATACTATTTGAATCAAAAATTTTCCCAAAATCCTCAAAAGGGCCTTCAGGTGAATCGGCTATGGCCAAACCTATTCCGGGATTGGCATCCCCCCAAGTTGAATAGGAATAATACATATAAAATTGGTCTCCTACTTTACTGACATCTGGTGCCCAGATGCCTCCTTCGGATTTCCAAGTGGGTTTGGTTTTAAGTGCATCCCCTACCAATTCCCACTGGATTAAGTCTTTTGATTTGATCACTGGCACCAGGTGATATCCACCCTCATTGCCCCAATTATCTTCTGTGCCATATGCATAAAAATAATCTCCGTCCTTTACTAAGGTAGGATCCGCCAATACAGGTTCCCAAACTGGATTGGTATATTGACCTTCAACTTGCTCTGGCTCACTGTCATCGTAATTAGGAATGGTTTCCTGTGCATTGCTGCTACATCCTGCCAAACCAACAGAGAGTAGAAATATAAAAACCGATTGTAATGGTAATTTCATTAGGTTAATTATTTAGGGTCAATTATCAAAAATAAAACCAGCTTGGAGGGAGGTATCACCTTGATCGGAGTCGAAAGGCGACACCTCAATCCAAGCTGGTTTAGTTGAATATTAGAAATCAATTCTTTGGATATCAGAGAACAACATATCCTCCACACCATCAATGCGCACACCTACTCTTGCAAACACATAGTCTTGCGTTGGTGTCATATCAGGCACTGAAGTGCTCAGTTGGATATTGTTTAGATCCGCTATATCAGCTCCTCCAATTCTGGAAGAACTGATACTGGTACGACTATCCACAAAGGTAGTCTTGCTTAAGTAAAGCACTACCTCATTGATTCCTTTGGCGTTTTCATCTGTAATGATCTGCTCCAAAGAAAAGTCAGCATTGACCGTATTGCTATTGCCAGAAATACTAACATTTCTCAACATATAATAAGGCATTACCTCTATATCCATATCTAGGCTTCCTCTTAAGTTCAAAGGAATCGTGTCGGAATTGGTTTCCGTATTGGTCATACTCATAAACGGCCCCTGACTAGCAGGGATGATCAATTTATAATCACCAGAGAAAAGCAAAGACGAAAAAGAACCGTCCTGGTCCACCGATACGCCTATATTTCCGAAAGTTTGCCAACCTTCTTCCCATAATTCAAAATAAACGTCATTGTAGCTAACGCCTATTGGCTCCCCTTGATAAACCAAGTTACCTTCAAAAAGCAACTTTGGTTCATCATAGTTATCATATTCGCATGATGTCAGACCCAAGGTCATACAAAAGAGCCCAGCTATATATTTGATACTATTTTTCATGAATTCTATAATTTAAAGGTCCTTTTACTGGTTAGGGTTTCTAACAATCTTTGGATTGGCATTCCTAACATTATCCCCAATAAATGAGTAGTAATTCCCTAAACGGAACCTGTGAGGGTTGAATACAGGAGTCGGTATAAACTCTTCAAACACCCACTTTTCATGATTGGGACTTCCTGGATCATACACCTTATAAGGTCTCAAACCGAATACACGAGTACTTACTGCCTCCGCATCACCTGGGTTATTGGTCAAATCAACCGACTCACCATTCCAAACCCTATGCGCCAATCTCCATCTTTTATAATCCCAAAGGATATGATTTTCAAAAGACAATTCCACTTTTCTCTCATGAACGATTCTATCAAAATCGATTTCTGATGGCGCCAAATCTGTAGGGAAGCCTGCTCTTCGTCTCACTTCATTCATATAGGCAGCGGCCTTGGCATTATCTCCCAGTTCAAAAGCTGCTTCAGCGGCATTCAATAAGATTTCAGCGTATCTGAAACGGATCCACCATACAGCACTACCAGTACCACGCTGTCCTGATCCTACAGAAGTATCCACATACTTTCTAAGGTAAAAACCACCCTGTGCAGACCATTCCAAGTTAGGAATAGGGCCATCAAAACCTACCAACTGTGCATTTTCTCCATTTGGCAAGGTACCTCTACCTCCCAATTGATCTGAAGTGATCAAAGTACCGTCTGTTGTTTTCCAGCCACCCCAGATATCTACTTGGCTTCCTCTGAAGCTAGCACCAGGAAGGATCACTGTTCCGGCCAATCTTGGGTCTCTTCCTTCGAAAATATCCAATTGGTTTTCATAGTAAATAGGATCTCCATTCTCGTCCGTGGTAGGTAGTGGAGCAAATGTATTGTCCAATAGTTCGAAAGACTGCACCAAATTCAAAGATGGATTCATCTTTCCACCTGAAGTATTTTCTTCTCTCAATGATCTTGGGATATTATCTATTGTAAAACCATGTGTTCTACCCTGAACCAAGAAATCTTTGGCAAAAATCACCTCATTATTGGCTGATTTGTTCAAGAAAATATTGGCATAGTTTTCTGATGGATCTGGATCATTTTGATACAATTCATAAGTTCCCAATCCCATCAACTCTTCAGATGCATTCAGTGAAATGGTATAATACTGATCTGCCATACTAGCAGGAATTCCCACTTCACCACCTGGCAATGAAACATTAGGGGTCAACTGGCCATAATTGGCAATGGAACCTGCATATAAGGCCGCTCTAGACTCAAGGGCAAGCGCTGCTCCTACAGTAGCTCTTGATCTGGTTCCACCATCAGGCAGGTCTCCTTTGATCGCTTCCATTTCCTCAATGATATAATCATATACCTCATGCTCTTTGGCCCTTGCATATTGCAAGTAAGTAGGGTCGCCGCTGAAATCATATTCCAATGATTCCAAGATCAAAGGCACTCCACCCATTCTTTTCACATGCTCAAAGTACACCATGGCACGGATAAATTTAGCTTCCGCTATAAAACGTGCCTTAACTTCTGAATCCAACTGATCAGCTCTTTCTGCCTTCTCAATAAACAAGTTGATATCACGGATATAACCATAATCCCACATGCCCCAGTTACCATAACCATAATCTACATTTTGGTGTCTCCAGTAATCACCGGCATTGGAAGCAAAAGTCTCATCAAAATTGGCAAACTCCCACCATCTCTCTATGGTCTGGTAATCAGGAAGCCTATTATATAAATCTGCCAAAACAGACAGTACCAAATCCTCATTCTCCCAGACCTGATCTTCCAAAAGTATATTTTGAGGATCTCGGTTAAGGAATTCTTCATCATTACATGCCGTGAATAAAATCAAGCATGCGAAAATGCTATATATGTATTTTTTCATGTCCAGTTTCATTTTAGAAGGTCAAGTTAAACCCTAAGTTCATGTTCACATTTTGCGGATACTGCAAACCATTTGGATCTCTAACTTCTGGATCTATACCAAACTGATGCACATTATCTATAGAGAACAAATTATAGGTGGTAAAATAAACCCTTGCTCTTTCAATTTTCAGCTTGCTCAATACCTTTGGAGGAAGTGTATAGCCGATAGAAGCTGTTCTCATTCTTATGTATTTGATATTGGTCAGCCACCAGGTAGAATTCCTGTTATAGTTACTATGGCCACCTGCATTGAATCTTAAAGCAGGGCTAGAACCTGGAATCCACTCGCTGTTAAGATCATAAGGATCTTCTCTATGCCACCTGTCATCATACATATAGGCCAATAGGTTCCCTCCATTTTGGTAAGGCCATCTCATTTCCCAGTTCTGCAGATAGGATGCCATAGAACCACCTGAGAAGTCCATGGTCAAATCGAAGTTCTTATAGTTGAAATACATATTCAAACCATAATTGACACTAGGAGGACCATCCAGACTATATCCAATAGGACGCTCGTCATATCCGTCAATCTTGCCATCGCCATTCACATCCTTATAGATCAAATCACCTGGCAATAAAGTACCATTACCTTGGCCATCGATGTTTATTGGATAATTGTTGATTTCCTCTTGAGACTGGAATTGGCCAACGATTTCATAGCCCCAGAAGATACCATTCCAACGGTCTTCTCCAGACCTTCTGTAATGATCCCAAGAGCTGCTGAATACAGGATTATAAGAAGAAAGGAATTTACTTCTGGCATAGCCAAATGTACCTCCGATTCTATAAGTTAAGTCACCTGCCTTACCGTTATAGTTTAGACCAAGGTCAAAAGCCACATTGGCATCACTACTTAAGTTTTCGTCTGTCAACCCATAGCCCAGTTCAAGTGGCAAGAATACATCATCCCTTATATCCCTTAGGCCATCTCTTTTTCTACGGAAATAATCCGCTGTACCAGTGATTTTACCTGCACCAAAAGAAAAGTCAATACCTACATCAAACATCTTACTGGTATACCACGAAAGGTTATCTATCGGCTTACCTCTATTGGCTGATCCCTGAACATTTTCTCCATCGATAATAACAGTGGAAACACCATAGGAGTATCCCGGAATATAATCAAATGGTCCTATCCCAATATTATCATCCCCCAGTTCACCATAAGAAACTCTCAACTTCAACTCATCCAAATTGGTGCTGGAAGCAATATTGTCCATAAATGGCTCTTGGCTAATTCTCCAACCACCCGATACAGATGGGAAGAATCCCCAACGGTTTTCTGGAGAGAATTTCCAAGAAGCATCATACCTGGCTGCAACTTCAAAAAGGTATTTTCCTTTGTACTCATAGTTGATACGTCCTACATAACCAATTCTTGCTTCCTCATAGTCGTAATCATCATACTGGTCCATATCCGCAAACTGTACCAATGACAAGTAATTATTGGTCGGCACAGAGTGAATAAAGTTTCTATAATCCCTTCTTTGGATTCTTTCATACAAGGCCAAAACAGATAATTTGTGATCTTCAGCAAACACCCTGTCATAGTTCAATTGGAATTGCCCTACAGTCTCTTCTATCTTACGTTGGTTCCTGTCCCTGTAAGGGTTATCATTACCACCGGTTCTGATATACTCATCCGTTTCAGGAAGATAATCATACACATCATAAGTATATTCAAATGTGTTACGGTAGTTATCCGCAAAATAATAAGAATAAAGCCCCTTGGCCTTCAAACCTTCCACCGGTAAATCATACTCGGCAGAGAAGTTGGTCTGAATATTCTTCCAGTAATCAGAATAAAAACCAGTTCGGTCATAGTTCAACAATGCCCAGTTGGTTTCAATATTATTGATATTAGCTGGGTAATCAGGGTTGTCATTGGCATAAGGACGTTCAGTAGGACGATTTCTGAATAATGCAAAACGAGGCTGCCAATAATCATCCACTCCTGGTACACCTGGGTTTTCCCTGTTTTCCAAACGGCCATTTATCTGCATTCCTATAGTCAAGCGATCAGTTACATCAGTATTGATATTGGCTTGGATATTGGTCCTATTAAACTCAAACTCATCACTGAAAACTGACTTCTGATCAAATCTCGTAAGCGACAGATAATAGTTGGTCTTTTCAGAACCACCGGAAACACTGGCACTAAAATTACTTTGTGGAGCATTTCCTTTTACAATAAAGTCTCTCCAATCAAATGAACGGTAGCCGTATTCTGTTCCAGCTTTCCACTTGTCCAATTCATCTTGGGAGATATTGGTACTTCCGAACTGGTTCATATCAGCTTCAGCACGTCCCTGCATCCATTCATAACCATTTACACCCTCAGGGAACCTGGACCAATTTTGGACTCCATAATAGCCATTGATATTGATAGATGGCTTTTCTCCTCTACTACCTCTCTTGGTAGTCACCACGACTACACCATTGGCCGCTCTAGATCCATAAACCGCCGCAGAAGCATCTTTAAGGATGGTGATACTTTCGATATCACCAGGGGCCAAGTTATTGAACTGTCCTTGGTCCTTTTGGATACCGTCAATTACGAAAAGCGGATTCCCAAGATTCCTGATCTGGATATTTGCTCCGGCTCCTGGGCGACCATCAGGCATTCTAAAGGATAAGCCAGGAAGTTTACCGGCCAAGGCACCAGAAACAGTAGCCGTTGGTACTTGCTCAATGTCCCTACTGGTCACATTGGAAACAGCACCCGTAATGGATTCCTTCTTTTGTTCACCATAACCAACTACAACTACCTCTTCTAGGTCCCCAAGCTCACTTTCAAGTTCAAACTCAAAATTGCTTTGATTACCAACGGCCACCTCGATGGTTCTGAAACCAATAAAAGAAACCCGGATTGATGGGTTATCTCCACGAAGCGCTAATTTAAATTCTCCATCTACACCGGTGACGGTTCCATTTGATGTACCCCTTTCAAGGATACTTACACCAGGGATAGGCTCCCCTGTCTCTTTTTCAATTACGGTACCTTCTACTGTTTTCCCCGACTGGGCATAAGCAGAAAATACCAAACCACACAGCAGGATAAAAATCAAACTGCCATTTCTTAGTAATTTTTCTTTCATTTAATAATTAGGTTTTGGGTTAAGGTTATTACTCCAAATATTAAACAGAAAGCACGACGACTCCTGTTACCATAGTTTTAAGGCTCATTTACCAAAAAACTCGCTTCCGATTATTTCTCCTATTTATATTCATAATGGAGAAAGCTTTTCCTGAAATTTTATAGTTGATTGGGCCTTTCAGTTTGTTTCAACTGACTCAAAGGAAGTGAGTAGGCCAGAAAAAGGGTGTTCTATTCTTCATGTATTTTGGGTTTCAGTATATCCTGTGTAGAAATACAGTAACTGTTAATTAAACTATCTGATCAAATACCAGCTACTTAATAGATTTAGCCAGTCTTTTGACATTGCTAATGTATAAAGTGCCTATCAGAATGATTATCACAAATCCTTCATTAAACACAAGAATTCCTGCTATCCCCATTTTTCCATTGTCCCAGCACCTAAAGCACCGGTTTTATTATCCCTTTCGTGAATTCCGCAGCACGAAACTTGACTTTTTTTTAAATGAATACTGTACAGTTAGACGCTATCCTACAAAGCTTCCAATTCGTTCAAACCCTCTTGCTAACATATTTAAAAGCCATATTTATAAATAAACCCCAACTTTAAAACCACTCCCCTTCCCTAGGAACACCTAAAAAAATTGACATCATTTGGATTCTTTTAAATCCGAAAAATCCTTCAACAAACTTCATTAATAAAAACTATCCGTCATGCACTATAAAAAATCCTTCAATCCATTTAAATAACTAGCAATAAATCATTGTATTAAATTATGAATAAGCCTTTTTTGTATTTTAGCAAAACAAATAAACCCAGTTAAGTTTCAATGCACCCCAATTACAAATCTCTCCTTTTATTATTCCTCAGTCTTTTGAGCGCCCATTTTGGCATTGCACAAACCCACGAAAGGTATTTTGAGCATATCAATATGGAGGATGGACTCTCTGGAAGTACCGTGTTTTCTGTAATACAGGACCAGCAAGGTTTCATGTGGTTTGGCACCAAGAATGGGCTTAACCGTTATGACGGGCATAATTTCAAAGTATTCAATGCCGAATCAAAACAAAGCCATGGGCTGGGCAACAACTTCATCTATGGAATGTTTGAGGATAGTAGAGGTACACTTTGGGTTGGCACAGGAAATGGTGTGTATACTTACGATTCGGATACCGAAAAATTCACTTATTTCAATAAGGTTTCCAACCATGGTCAATATATCTCTGGCAACGTAGGGGAAATAAAAGAATCCCCTACGGGCGAAATACTCTTTGCTGTTAATAATAAGGGATTTTTCAAATACTCCATAGAAAAAGACCAATTGGTCCAATACCAAAATTTAAGTCAGAATGAACCTGAAGACAATAATTTCACCAATGTAGAGGTAGATGAAAAAGGAGATATATGGATAAGTGCCTCCAGACTGGGGGTATATAAATACCTACCCAAAAGAGACAAGTTCATCCCTACCCTCAACAATGAAGAAGTAATACAAGCCTCTGTTCTACATATAGAGGACTATGGATCCAATCTAATTTTAGGAACAAAAAATGCGGGGGTATGGGTGATGGACAAAAGCAGCGGAATTGCCGAACCTTTGCTCACCAAAGCCACTAATGGAAAAAACTTATTAATCAGGGATCTCTTTAAGATTTCAAATAATGAACTTTGGATTGCTTCTGAATCGGGTTTATTCATTTTCGATTTAGAAAAAAAGAAATATAAAAATTTCCGTCATAACCTCAACGACCCTTATTCCATATCTGATAATGCCGTATACTGTATAGAGAGAGATAAGGAAGGAGGAATGTGGGTAGGCTCTTATTTTGGAGGGGTCAACTTCCTGCCCAACCATCCTACTAAATTTGAAAAACACTACCCAATTCCCAATTCGAACACCATCAGTGGTCAAAGGGTAAGACAGTTTATTGAGGGAAATGATAGTACCATCTGGATCGGCACTGAAGACGCCGGTCTCAATCAATATGATCCTAAAACCAATACCTTTACACACTTCCTCCCCGGTAAATCCAACAATAGCTTATCCTACCATAATGTGCATGGATTGGCAAGAAGAGGAGATGAACTTTGGGTGGGGACAGTAACTTTCGCTGTAGGCCTCAATAAAATCAATTTAAACACCAATCGAGTTGAAATTATTAGGTTCAAAAGTGATCAAAATCCTTCTGAAGAGAATGAAATCCACAGTTTATTAGTAGACAAAAAAGGGCAGGTCTGGCTGGGAACCGTGACAGGCCTTTTCAAACTGGATGAAGAGAATAATAGTGTTCATTTCACCAAAGAAATAGGCCATAAATTCATATATGATATATTAGAGGATAAAAACGGAAATATCTGGATAGGCACCTATTCTGATGGGCTGATTCGGTATAACCAAGAAACTGGAGAAACCAAGATGTATTTGCCCAATCCAGAAGATCCTAATAGTCTACCACACCCCTCAATAATTAACTTGTTTATAGACAGTCAAAACAGGTTATGGATCGCTACTGAGGGCGGTGGTTTCTGTAGGTATAACGAGAAAAGTGACAACTTCTCAGTTTATAACGGTCAGACTGGATTTGCCTGTAATACCGTTTATAAAATCCTCGAGGACATCTCTGGACACATATGGGTGAGTTGTAATAAAGGGCTAATGGAACTAAACCCACAAACATCTAAATTCAGGCTTTTCACCAAAGACAATGGCCTTATGCCCTCTCCTTTCAATTATAAAAGTGGTTTCAGGGCAAACGACGGGACACTATATTTTGGTTGCTTAAATGGCTTTATCTCTTTTGATCCAAGGGATTTCAAACCTTATGAATATGACCCTCCAGTGGTCTTCACAGGCATACAGATTTTCAATAACCCAGTAAACATCGGTGGCGAGGAATCCGTTTTGGAAAAATCTATTACCAAAACATCTTCGATAACACTGGATCATGATCAATCTTCCCTAAGCTTTGACTTTGCAGCCTTGAGTTATACAGCTTCAGATGCCAAACCATATGCCTATAAAATGGAAGGTTTTGATCAGGAATGGACTGAGCTCAGTCAAAACCAACGCATCAACTACTCCTATCTCCCCCCCGGAGACTATACACTCAGGGTTAAATCAGCGAATATTTTTGGGGAATGGAGTGATCGTGAAGGTCTGCTCCACATTACTATTTTACCCCCATTCTGGAAGACAGGCTGGGCTTATATTACTTATGTTTTATTAGCGATTTTAATCCTTTTCCTTATTTTGAGGGCCTCGAGAAATAAAATCATAAAAAGGCAGCAAGAGGCTTTTAAGAAATTGGAAGACGAAAAACAAAAAGAAGTCTATCAATCCAAAATCGAATTTTTCACCAATATCACCCATGAAATCAGAACACCCTTAACCTTGATCAAAGGCCCACTAGAAAGCATCCTTAAAAAAACAGATGCTTATCCAAATGATATCAAAGAAAGCCTAGGGATCATGAATAAAAATACCGACAGGCTTATCGATCTTAGCAATGAATTACTGGATTTCCGTAAAACGGAACAAAAAGGATTTCTACTCAGTTTTACCAGAATTGAAATAGGGCAACTTATTGAAGACATATTTGTTCGATTCAAAACCAGTGCGGAACAACAATATATTAATTTCCATTTAGTAAAAAATGAAGCCCCTTTCTTCGCAGATATAGACAAAGAAGCTTTCACGAAAATCCTCAGCAACCTGCTTTCAAATGCCATAAAACATGCTGATAGCATTGTACAGGTGGAAACTATTATTGCTCCTATTAAGGGGCAATTCCAAATCCAGGTCAGCAATGATGGCCAAATCATCGAAGCAGATAAACAGGAAAAAATATTCGAACCCTTCTATCAGCTAGATGGACATGAAAACAAGAGAGCTTCCGCAGGTACTGGTTTGGGACTACCACTGGCAAGATCATTGGCGGAAATGCACAGTGGAAAATTATATGTGGATGCTAAATCCAATAAATTAAACACCTTTGTTCTTGAATTGCCCATCAAACAGGAAAATACCATTCATCTTAATGAACCTGCTCCCGCACCTACTTCGCCAGCTGAACAACAAAAAGATGCTGCTAAGCCTATAGTAAATGAAGAGACCAGTTCCCATAAAGCTTCTTTGCTTATCGTTGAGGACAATAAAGAATTACAAAGGTTTATCTATGACCAACTAAAAAACCAATACCATGTTCATCGAGCGGAGCATGGTCAAGAAGCAATTAAAATACTAAGTAACAAACCTATTGATTTGGTCATCAGTGATGTAATGATGCCTGTAATGGATGGTTTTGAACTCTGTACAAAAGTAAAATCTGATATCAATTTTAGCCATATACCATTCATCATGCTGACAGCTAAAAACAACCTTCAATCTAAAATTGAAGGAATGGAGCATGGTGCTGATGTATATATTGAGAAACCCTTCTCCATTGATCATCTCAGTCTACAAGTAAGGAATCTACTTCAATACAGAGATCAAATAAGAAGGGCTTTTGCCAACCAACCAATGGTCAATGTGGATACCATTGCCTATACACGTGCCGATGAAGAGTTTCTTTCCCAAGCCAATGAAGCCATCTTGGAAAACCTAAGCAATGAAACTTTTGGAGTAAATGAGCTGGCTGAAATCTTATGCATGAGCCAATCCAGTCTTTTACGAAAAATCAAGGGAGTTTCAGAAATGACCCCCAATGGCTATATCCGCTTGGTCAGGCTCAAAAAAGCTGCTGAAATGTTATTGGAAGGTCAATTCACAGTCACTGAAATAAGTGAAAGAGTAGGCTTTAATTCACCATCTTATTTCTCCAAATGTTTCCAAAAACAGTTCGGAGAATTGCCCAAAGACTTTAGTAAAAAGTCGGAAACGATGTAAAGAAAATGTCTAATATGGCTATTTTGACTATGATATAGTTAGGGCCAAGAGAAAAGGAGAAAGTACCAAAAGCATTTCTTCCGTCTTTCCTCTTTTCTCTTTTTTCTTTCTTGCTACTTTTTACTCCAATGGCAAAGGCTGAAAGCTAGTCGTGGGGCCATGAACCACCAATGTACCATCATCCATGATTTCCATCTTATCCAAAAACACAACTCTATCCTGACCAGAAGCTTTGGTTCTACCATGATAAACACAGTACATTTCACCATTGTCCAGTTTGACAATATTATTGTGCCCAGTTCCTGTAACCTCACCACCTTTATGCGTATTCAGCTCTAACACCGGATTGTTACTGGCCTTTGTGAAGGGACCTAGAGGGCTTTTCCCAATCGCATAACCTACGGCATAATTCTCCCCTGCATAATAATTGCTTGAATACATGATATAATAAGTATCACCATCTTTAAAAATCACTGACCCCTCAGTCCACCTCCTATTGATCTCCTGTTTGGCAACAGAACGGCTTTCCCATTCTGCCTGCTCATCATCCATTGTCAGAGGTGGTCTTAAACATAAAACTGGCTCACCTATCACGCCAGAAAAGTCAGGCTTCAGCTCCACACCATATACCCAGCTTTCCTCAATCTCATCATACCAACCTTTTTCTTTGGCCCAGTCTGCGACTTCACTCTCTACAGGATGTTTATAGCAGGCTCGGGAATAATAGAGATAGTACTTTCCATTCTCTTGATATACATTGGCATCAATAATAGGATAGCCAGGGTCAAATATGGGACGATCATACATTTCCATAAAAGGTCCAGTAGGATTATCAGACACGGCCACTCCAATCATAAAATTCTCCTCCTCATTGGTAGGATTAACCTTCCACTGCGCACTGAAAAACATATAATACTTTCCATCCATCTTATAAACCTCAGGAGCCCAAAAGAATTTGCTCGCCCAAGATTCATCTGTATTTCCCCTATATACTTGTCCTTCAAATTCCCAGTTCACCAAATCATCTGATGAATAAGCTGCAAAACCATCCTTGGCTCCACCGCCAGTACCATACATATAATACTTTCCATCACCATCATTTAGTATATATGGATCTCCGAACTCAACATCCAATGGATTGCTGTAAGTAGACTGTGCTGTCTTATCTTTATCAGGTTTTTCCGTAGTGTTATTGGTCTTCGTACTACATGCAGAGAAACAAATTACTACTGATAAAAATAATCCTAACTTGTCACAAAAATTAATATGATGCTTTTTCATTTTTTAATATTCAATGGGTTTCCAATATAAATTTAGATGGAATCAGTAAAAATAAACCCCAAAAATCCTTCATCTATTAACAAATTTCAATAAATCAATATGATTATCGGTTTTAACACCAGTAAACTTATTTCTCACAGCCTGTCCAGATTTATCGGGAGATTCCACGGATCTACACAGATTTAAATTAGTATTTCTTAGAGATATGTATTCTCTTAATAGGGAATGTTTTGAATGGTAAAACTTACTGGTGCAATTGCGGATATACATATCAATCAATTAGGAAAACCATTTCGGCCTAAAAACCTCCATTTATTTTTTGGCAATCATCAAGTTTATCTAGCAAACAAAATTACCGAATCAATAACAAAAACACTCAAACAGAAACTATTCAATAATTTTTAAATTATTTCATTAAAAAATTTGTACCAAAAAGCAGGTTTACCTACCTTTGAAACAACAAAGAAAGACAAATGGTCTTCTTTCTATACTGTAGGGTGTTGAAATTGGCAGACAAGCCCTCCTGTCTCGAGGGTGGAGAATCTGGGATAAAGCAAATATCGAGCTCGTGTTTTGCCTAACTACTCCGTGGAGGTTCGAGTCCTTCTCCTACAGCAGGTTATTTTGGGTTTATTGTTAATTGACTAAAGCTATGAGATATTGTTTCATGGCTTTTTTGCTTTTATAGCCTAGGGGTAATGTTTAGCTTAGAAAATTCAAGATTTAATTGAAAAGCTATATTTTTCCCTACTTACCTTTTCAATACATAGGCCTAAAGATTTCGGGCCCCGTTTGATACCAATTAGTTTTCAGCCGATAAAGTCAAAAATATAAGATCACCCTGCACCGTTATCGCAAAAAGCCTAGAATTCTTATTATGACTATATAAAAAACAAAAAAACCTGACCGTCTGTACCGACTATAAGTCTTCCTACTCCATCAGAATATTAAGTCCTGCCTTTATTGCAGACACTAAAGATTTATCCAACCACTTTTACTTTTTCTCCAAGTGTCCTTTGATCATCCAAACTTCAGTTTTTCCTTTCTCCGAATAACCATTTGTACTGGTCAAGGCCAAAATACTTCCATCCTCTAAAACAGTAATGCTATTCCAATGGCCAATGCTTCCTTCAGGCAATTTAAACGGCCAAGTATGATTGGTGAAATTTTGGGCTTCTTCATCACCTATTGCCACTGCCATCTGTGCATCCTCCAGCTTGGCACCCCATTGAAAAGAAAGCAAAGTCAAGCCGTTTTCACCCTGGGCCAAATAGGGTGCTCCTGCATAATCCCCCCGAGGAATTTGCTACGCCATTGCATATTTTCGGTTATTGCTATCGCCATCTACCGGTTTCTCCCAATCCATCCCATTATTATGGATGATATAGGGTTTGAAAGGTCCAAAACCATTGTCCTCAATCGCCATGGCTATTTTCTTTCCTCCGTCAAGAATTATAGGTACAGGCATTCCATCCCTACTTCCTTTGCGAAAACTAATGGTCTTGGCTTCCCTGGTCCAGCTACGCCCTCCATCCTTGGACGCTACCATAGCTATCCTTTGCTCATTGGAAGATGTAAAAACACCTTCATCTGCAAAATAAAGCTGAATATTGCCGTTTGGTAATTGAAGTAAAACAGGTTCCCAGCAACCATTCTCAAAACTGCTCCCTGCTTTATAAACCAATTGGTCATTAGCCCATGATTGACCATTATCGCTACTTCTCACTGTTCTAATAGCAAAATGCTTTTCTGATTGATTTCCCCGCGGCCTTGGGTTATAGCCCAACAAAATATCACCATTTTCAAGTACTGTAAAATCAGGAACAGCCATTCCTATACCTTCTTGCCTAGGGACAACCAAAATGGGGTCTTGCCAAACCCCATGGTCTTTAATCCTAAAAAATATATTTCCGTCCGCTTCGAAAGCAACACCCAATTGCCCCTTGGCCAACTCCCTGGCCCTGGCATAGCCAGCATATCGAGAATTATCAGCCGAAACCTTTTCAAGGCTAGATTGATCCCAGATTATGGTATAATCCCTAGGATTAGGGGGGCTTCCTGCTCCTAATCCGGAACAGGAAGCCATGAACAATACCATACCAAAAACCAATAGGCTCAATCCCCCTTTTTTCATCGTTGAGTCAATGATTTGATCAGATCTGTTTCAGATTTTTTGTATGGTTTACCATCTGTATGGAACACTTCATGAAACCATAATTCAGGCTCATCTGTATAAGTCTTTTCCCAACTGTCCCAAGGATACTTGGTCTGGGTCTTCCCATCTACCAAGCCCCAGTTAAACATCCCTATATTTTCTGCTTTGGCAATTGGCAAAAATCCTTCAAAAGTACTACCATTAGGACGTGCCATATATTCTGTACAGATCATAGGCCGGTCATACCTCTTTAGCCAATTGATACGCTTTTGAAACTCTTCAGGAGAATCGTAATTATGAAAGGATATGATATCAGAGTTTTCAATTTGGGCCAACTGAATAGGGCTCATCACCTCTTCTGATGACCAATCTCCTAACCAAACCCCTGAGGTCAAAGGTTGAACAGGCTTTTGTGATCTGGCCCAAGCAAATGCCTCCCTCATCAGTGGCAACACATAATCCACCTTATTGGGATGCTCCTTTTCGCGGTAAGAAACTCCTGTATCATTATCTGGCTCATTCCAAATATCCCAACCTAAAATCCGCTCATCTTTAGCAAATCTACTAACAACAGCCTTCACATATTTTTCCAGTCTAGGATATTGGGTAGAATCAGCCAAAGCATAATAGCCAGGGCTTTGCACCCAACCAGAATTATGAACATGTGGTTTGGGGCCACGCTGCTCTCCAGCTTCTACAAAAGGGTCCCAGCAGGAATCGAAGAACACAAATAAAGGCTTCATCCCATGCTTTTCCATAATCCCAAGCATGGTGTCCATTCTATCCAAAAAGCCTTCAGGATCCTGCTTATAGGCCAAATCATGAAGGTAAACCCTCATGGTATTCATGCCTATTTCTTCAGCCCAACCCAATTCCTTGTCTATTAATTCTGGAGAAAAAGTATCCTCTTGCCACATTTCCAGCTGGTTGATGGAATTGCTCGGATTAAAATTGGCCCCTACCAACCATTCTTGATCAGCATACCAGGCCTTTGCTTTCTCCTTGGACCATCTTTCTGAAGTCTCCTCTGTCTCATTTTTTGCCTCTGATACGGATTGTTTTTCTCCAGCCCCTCCTTTTGGTCCGCAGCTAATAGCAATTGCAATTAGCCCCAAACAATTCAATATTTTCAAATACTTATTTCCCATAATTTTTTCTTAAAACCACAGATATTAAGGATAGACACAGATCCAAAAATCAATTTTAATATCTGTGTTAATCAGTGTCCATCTGTGGATAATTCATTCTAATTCACTTGGTCAACAACTACTCTATTTCTCTTTCTGCCACTCCTTCAAAGGTAATTTTTACAGGCTTGATCTTTCCATTTGCATCAAACTCCATCTTATCGATACAAGTCACCCTATGATTATGATGGGTTTCTTCCAATGGTCTTCTATGGTAAACAATATAAAACTCATCTTCTCCAGGTACTTGAATCACTGAATGATGTCCAGCTCCAGTCGCAACTTCAGCATCTTGTTTCAAAATCAGTTCCTCACGCTCAAATGGACCAAAAGGACTATCGGCAATGGCATAGGCTACAGAATAGTCCGGGCCACCCCAACCACCTTCAGACCACATAAAATAATATTTACCATTCCTAATAAACATAAACGGCCCTTCTACATAACCTTCTGGAGTAACTTCTTTGTACATCTCTCCATCTTCAAAAGGGACAATACCCGTAAAGTCGTCATTTAGCTTTACGATATTACAGTGTCCCCATCCTCCATAATACATATAATAAGTACCATCCTGGTCTTTAAATATATATTGGTCGATAGGCTGAGCTCCATTGACAATCTCGTTGATCAAAGGTTTTCCCAATAGGTCCTTAAAAGGCCCCTGTGGCTGGTCAGCAATGGCCACTCCTATTCCACCTACTTCGCCTTCATGGACATCATTGGCGGCAAAAAACAAATAATATTTATCACCCTTACTGATTACTCCTGGCGCCCACATGGCTTTTTCTGCCCATTTCACCTCGGCTGTATCTATTATCCTTTCATGCTTCGTCCAATTCACCAAATCTTTGGAAGAAAAGGCATCCATAAAGACTTGCTTTTCATAAGCATCAGAATAAGTAGGGTATACCCAATAAGTATCATCATAAACGATGGCTTCCGGATCTGCATACCAACCTTCAAAGATTGGATTTCCGGACATTTTAGTGCTTTCCTGCACCTCTCCCTCAGCATTTCCTTCAACCGTAGACTTGGTATTACAGGAAAAAGCTCCTGCTAGGGCTAATAATAAAAGTCCATTTATTCTTTTCATATTCATTAGTGGGTTTGATGTATTTTAACCTTATCTTTTATTTATGCTTAATATTGACATTTTTAAAATTGACCTCTTGGTCAGTATCACCCTTGGCAAAAAGCCCAAGGCGAAACCCCATTCCCCAAGGCACCAAATGAGCAGCTTCATACTCTTCACCAATCTCCTGCCATTTCCCATCTACATCAGTAAAAGCAAATTGCAGCAAATGCCCCTCTTTAACTGTCATTTTCAACTTGAGCAATTCGCTGTCCTTAAAACTCTCTTTGGCCTTTATCACTAACTCTTGATCCCTGTTTTCTATCACCTGCACTTGATCAGCCGAGATACCTATCCCAAATCCTGCTACTGGTGCACCAAATCCGTTGTTCGCCCCACCGACCAAAAGTAAACCGCCCATTGCATCAGAACTGGAAGGATCAATCCCCACTTCTATCTCATAATCAGGAGAGGTGGAAGTCTGTACCAACAAAGAGCCTAAGCCCTCATTTTCCTCGGAGGCCTTCAACAATAATCCATTTTCCCCAGTGGAATATTTGATATCCTGGGTTACTCTCCATTGCCAGATGGGATTTAATTTAGGATTGAAATCATCCGAAAATGTCAGAGAAACTTTTTCACGGTCATAACTGGCATTGTTCTCAAAAACTGGCCATCCATCTGCTGTCCAATTCAATTTTTCCAAAACACCTTCTCTGCCTACATACACACTCCCTTGGGTACTATAGGCATGATACAATAAATAATGCTCGCCATTCTTCTTCACCACCGTTCCATGTCCAGCACATTTCCAGTTTTCATTGTCCTTCAAAATGGGATTCTGCTCATATTTCTCCCATGGTCCCAACAGTGTTTTGGATCTGGCTACTCCAGCTTTATAATTGCAGGCCTTATCACAACAAGCTCCGGCGGAATAAGTAGCATAGAAATAATCATTTTCCCTAAAAATACACACGCCTTCAACCAAGTTAAGCTCCCAATCCACATCATTTCTGAAAAGCTCCTTTGGCTCACCCAATAATTGGGTACGCTCCTCATTGATTTCTTGCGCCCAAATAGGTGTCGGAAGTCCCCTGCTATTACCATCTTCTTTCCAGGTCAAGTACAGTTTTCCATTTTCGTCCCTCACCTCAAAGGCATCAATAGAACCTGCTTCCTGGGCTACCAATGGGCCATGATCCCTGAATTCTCCTTCTGGACTATCAGCACTGGCCACAGCCACGCTTAGGCGATTGCTGGCCTTGTCTCTAGCTGTATAATAAGCATAAAATTTTCCTTGGGTCTCATCATAAGAAAGCTCAGGTGCCCAAAAGTTATTCCTAGCCCAATCTGGCGCCCCATCAGGAAACACATAATTCACCAATTCCCATTGCACCAAATCTGGAGACTTGTATATCGGAAAAAGCGGGGCCCATTCATTAGATGTCGTGGAAGCATAATAATACTCACCTACTTTTACCACCGTGGGATCAGGCCGATCCCCTGGCAAGACTGGATTTACAATAACTTTGGCAGCGGCCTTATCTTCTTCTTTCTTTTCCTTAGCCGTTTGACAGGCTTGTAAAGCAAAAAGAACCAATAATAATAAACTAAAAGTATTTCGATTTATGCGCATTGTTTATCTCTATTAAACACCCATCTTATTTGTTGGGGCTGAGCCCACAAACTGTAAATCACAGTTTATGAAGCTTGCCCACAACAGGTTCAATAGGTATAGGGTTATTTTTTTGTTGCTGTTTTTAATTTATTTCTTTATCTGGCAAATAAAAATCAAAGGGCTTATCCCTATCTGCCATCAAACTTTTACCATCAAATACCAAAGGCACCACTTGGATACTAGTCCTGTGGTTTTGATGAAATGATTGCTCTGGCTTAGTAACCGAATGGCTATCTCTTCCTGGATGGGTGAAATAAAAGACACTTGCCCTTCCTGCTGCATATAGCGTCCACGAAACTTTCTCCTCTTTATTCCAGTCCATTACAGGGTCAGCTGTTCCATCATATATAGGATCCCGAAAAATTGGCGCAGGGGCATTTCTAACGGCATCATTTTGAGCCATTAGCTTAGGGCTTAGCGGGATAAGAAAAAACATCAAACAAGATAGATTCAAAAGCCTTTGATCTAAACTCCACTTTTGAAAACTCTCGAAATGATTACAAATATTCAAATTCATTATAATTATTTTGGGCCAATCCATTTAGCAAGATCAATTGATCATAATTCCATACTTCAAAAGTAAGCTAATACTCTGCTTAGGCGTTAGCAAAAAACCGTCAGGAATTGGCAATTATTCTTCTAAACAAGCCCCAGAAGGCTTTTTATTTACGATCCTTATATTTTCCCCATTTAAAATTATATTTGACTCATGAAATTGACGGATTGATAAGAGAATAATCTCACTTTTATGATAGCTTTGATTTTATCTGTTTCTTTTTATTTCCAATTATAAAACCAAGCCATCCAATCACCCAAATCACCTAGATTTTGAATAACTTAACCCATTCTTATTTGCCTGCCCTCACTGGCATCAGATTTTTTGCTGCTTTGATGGTGTTTTTCCATCATATCCCCCCTTTTACTTTAGAAAACAGTCCTTTGTTTTTAACTAAATTTATCAATGAATTATACGTAGGTGTAACCATGTTTTTTATACTGAGTGGATTTATAATCACCTATAAATATTTACTAAAAGAGAAATTTGACTATAGAGAATACCTTTGGAAACGATTTACTAGAATATACCCATTATACTTCCTACTGACGATTTTTACTTTTGTGACTACTGCCTGGTATTTTAAAGATTTTACTTCTAAACAATTTTTTGAACTACTAATGAACCTTACCTTATTAAAAGGCTTCTTCTCCAATTATATATTTACAGGAATCCCACAAGCTTGG
Organism: Echinicola salinicaeni; assembly: GCF_014280965.1. Taxonomy (GTDB): domain Bacteria; phylum Bacteroidota; class Bacteroidia; order Cytophagales; family Cyclobacteriaceae; genus Echinicola; species Echinicola salinicaeni. The sequence continues at coordinate 355,098 of NZ_JACODZ010000002.1, read as the reverse complement.
ACCCTGACTGTAGAAGAATGTTTCTATTTAACTTCACCCATATTAGCTTTTATACTTTTTAAGAACATATATAAGAGAATTATAACGCTTACCTTTTCAATAATCCTAATAGGATGTGTAATTGGATATTTAGGACAAATCTTAAAGCTTGATACCTTACTACCAAGCTTTAAATTTCTCTTGAACTTTTCCTTTTTTGGAAGAATATTCGAATTCCTCCTCGGTATGATTTTAGCTAAATTCTATGTCCAGCAGAAAAAATTCAATGTTAGACATTGTACATCCATAGGTATTTTAGGGATAATCCTCTCAATTTACGTTTTATCACTTATTGCAAATTCTCCTGGCACAGGGGATAATCATTGGATTGGAATATTAATTAACAATTTGATTTTACCAATTGTGGGAATTGCACCTTTCTACTGGGGTTTACTTAATGAAAAAACATGGATCCAAAATTTTTTAAGTGCTAAACCTCTTCAAATTTTAGGAAAAAGCAGCTATGCTTTTTACTTGATTCATGTGAGTGTATTTCAAGAATTTATTCATATTCGATTTTCTTCTGTAATATTACTATTCATAATGCTTTATTTATCATCGATTTTACTTTACTATCTTGTTGAAAACCCGCTCAAATATTTTCTACGAACAGTAAAATTTTAAATAGCTATTCGATAATTATTAGTTTTGTTGTCCATAATCTGTACATCCGGAATTACACAAGTAGGAGTTTCCATTCAAAATATTTCCGCAAAAAGCGCAGAGAGCCATCAAAACTGATTGTTTAAATCTGTGAAAATCCGTGGAATTCATGAGCAAACATGATAATTGATTTGAAATCGGGTAATTATGCCAAATAAAAATCCACTCAATATTGTCTCATTTTTTGGAAGTTCTTCGTATAAGTACCATTAGCTAAAAGTTGACCAGATAATTAATGCCTCAAGCAAAAAGTATTTCCATAATCATCCCCAATTATAATGGACAAGCATTACTCAAAAAGTACTTGCCCCATACCTATAAGGCAATACAGCATTCAGGGGTTGATTTTGAAATAATTGTGGTGGATGATGCTTCCAAGGATGATTCTCTGACTTTCTTGAAGGAAAATCACCCTCAGGTCATCACCTTGGCCAATAAAGAAAACCACGGTTTTTCTTTTACCTGTAACCAAGGCATTAAAATAGCCAAGAAAGAATTGGTGCTTCTGCTTAACTCTGATGTCAGGCTCGAGGAAGATTATTTTGAACAGCTTTGGGGCTATTTTGACCTTCCTGACACTTTTGGAGTGATGGGAAGAATTGTCAATCCCTCAGGAAAAATAGAAGACTCGGCCAGGATGATGGCTTTTCAGGGACTCAAATTCAAAGCCACCCATTTCTATATCAATGAAGATCCATCTAAAAGAACGCCAACGGCCTATCTCTCCGGGGCCAATGCTTTAGTGGATCGCAAAAAGTTGATTGAACTTGGAGGATTTGATGAAATTTATTCGCCCTTCTATGTAGAAGATGTGGACCTAAGTTTCAGGGCCTGGAGGCTTGGATGGAAATGTTACTATGAACATGAAGCCATTTGCCACCATGAGGTTTCTTCTACCACCAAAAAGGAACATGGTAAAAAATCCTTATATCCGATTTTATACCGGAACAAATTTATCTTACAAGCCATACACTTGGATGGTTTCAAATGCTGGCTTTGGAAAATACAACAGATAGTCTTGGAGATACTACCTAGGCTGTTGATTGGTAAATGGTGGACCTTGAAGGCCTATTGGTCCTATTTAAAAAAGAAACCTGAAATCCAGTTATCAAGGAAAAAATTAAATGATCAAATGCAAAAACATCAAGGTTATAAGAGCCTGTTTGATATCAAAAAAGGCTACTTTACCTCCCAAAAGAACTGAAAACTTGAATTGATTAAACAACCAAACGCAAACGTCATTGCAAATATAGCTACAGCGGAATGAAGCATCTCAACTACAGGAAAGAGGATTGCTTCGTCATCCTTCCTACCATTGACAGGGATAACTTAATTTGTCAGGCTGATCGGAGTCGAAGCCCTAAGACAAACCCTTCTACTACCTGTCCTCCGGAAGGCGGGCGCTCAGGATGACTCAGCCTATAAATTGCCAACTGTCATTCAGATCCTTTTATGTTTGAGAAAATGTTGGTCTCACGCAATGACGTAAGAAAAATAGTACCTTTGCAGAAAATTAAGATGCATGCATCCGAATCTATTTCTGAAACATGCCGTCGAAAAAATATTTAAATATTAAATGAAAACCTATTTCAGATTACTGGCATTTGCCAAGCCTATTGAAAAGTTCGCTGTCCCTTACTTGATCTTCACCTTGTTGGGCGTGATTTTCAATACCCTTAACTTGGCCATGCTGGCTCCATTATTGAGCACCTTGTTCAATACGCAAGGAGATGCTACCGAAGCAGTCCTTAAACCAGAAAGTTGGACTGACGTATTTGGCTACCTCAACTATTATGCAAATATCGCTAAAGTCGAATATGGTCCATTGGGAGCACTCCAAGCAGTATGTGCAGTAATCATCATTTCAGTGCTTTTGGGCAACCTCTTCCGCTACCTCTCCCAATTGGTCATGGAGAACCTAAGAATCCATACCTTACTAAATTTAAGAAAAAGGGTCTTTGATAATGTGATGAACCTTCATGTCGGCTATTTCAGCAACCAGCGAAAAGGAGATATCATTTCCAAAATATCATCCGATGTACAAGTGGTACAGTTTTCAGTCACTGGGACTTTGCAGGTAATCTTTAAGGAACCCCTACAGCTGATCGCCTATATTTTCATGCTCTTTGCCATATCCTATAAGCTGACCATCTTTTCTCTTTTGGTCATTCCGGTATCGGCATTTTTCATTGCTCAAATTGTCAAAAGGCTAAAAAAACAAGCTTCCCAAGCCCAGCACCTTTATGGAGTAATGATCAGCTATTTGGATGAAGCCCTTTCAGGAATTAAGATCATCAAAGCCTTCAATGCCACCGAAATGATCAAAGATAAGTTCCATGGAGAGAATGTTCGCTTTTCCATGCTTGGAAAGAAAATGGCCAAGCGCCAACAAATGAGCTCACCTGTCTCCGAATTCCTTGGTGTAACCATGGTTTCAGGTATTGTACTTTACGGAGGCTCCTTGATCATCAACAACCAATCTGAACTCAGTGCATCTGATTTTATCGCCTATATCGCCCTTTTCAGTCAAGTAATGCGTCCTGCAAAAGCTTTGACCAACTCCTTTAGCTCCATACATTCGGGCTTGGCTGCTGGAGAAAGGGTCTTGGACCTAATTGATAAAAAGCCCGCTATCAAAGACGCTAAAGATGCCATAGACATCAAATCATTCAATGAGAAAATAGAAATCAAAGACCTTTCCTTCTCCTATCCAGGAAGGCCAGTACTCAAAGATGTTAACTTGACTATTCCCAAAGGAAAAATGGTGGCTTTGGTAGGTCCTTCAGGTGGGGGGAAATCCACCATGATGGATTTATTGCCACGTTTCATTGAACCAGACAGCGGAGAGGTGCTGATCGATGGAAAAAACATTTCCCATATCACCATGGATTCATTGAGAGACCTAATGGGAATGGTGAACCAGGAATCTATCCTTTTCAATGACAGTATTTTCAATAATATAGCCTTTGGCGTACCTGAAGCTACACAAGAAGAAGTCGAAGCAGCTGCTAAGATTGCCAATGCGCATGAATTTATCATGCAAACCGAAAACGGCTATCAATCCAATATGGGTGACCGTGGATTAAAGCTTTCAGGCGGACAGAAACAAAGAATCTGCATTGCTCGGGCTGTACTCAAGAATCCTCCCATCATGCTATTGGATGAGGCAACTTCTGCCTTGGATACAGAGTCAGAAAAACTCGTACAGGATGCGCTCAACAAGCTGATGAAAAACCGTACTTCCTTGGTCATAGCCCACCGATTAAGCACCATCCAAAATGCAGACATCATCGTGGTGCTGGAAGATGGAAGGATCATCGAACAAGGCAGCCATCAGGAACTCGTAGCCAAAGATGGCTTGTACAATAAGCTGGTCAATATGCAGCAGTTTACAGAAATAGAAGGATAAAGAATGAAGCAACAGGTCAATCCGTCCAAAAAGATAACTGAAGTAAAGGAATTTCCTTATCAATATTCCGTTTGTACTCTCGTAACTGACCATACTGAGTACAATGAGATGAAAGCATCTTGTCTAAAAGCTGGATTTGGAGAAGACGTTTGTGAATATTTAATCATTGACAACTCCAACGGTAACTCCATAGACGCCTACAAAGGACTGAACCTATTTCTACAAAAAGCTCAAGGGAAATATATCATCATCTGCCATCAGGACATTTATTTTCATGATGATCGTAGGGAAATTCTAGAACAGAAAATAGCAGAGCTAGACCTTCAAGACCCTATGTGGGGCGTTATAGGTAATGCGGGAAGGGTAAATATGAAGTATTTCGCAAGGAATCTCAAACAAGGTACTGAAGGAATCGATTTTACAGAAAAAGATAGTCCTATTCAGGTCATGTCGGTTGATGAAAATTTTATGCTAGTAAAAAATGAGGCCAACCTCTCATTGTCCGCAGACCTCCAGGGATTCCACATGTATGGTCCTGATCTATGCCTCATAGCTCATATTTTAGGCTATCATGTCTATGTCATCGATTTTAATCTGATTCACAAAAGTGATGGCAATTTGAACAATACTTTTATGAAGGCTAAGAATGACTTTATTGTCAAATACAGCAATGCACTGCGCCCAAGGTTTATGGCTTCAACAGCCGCAAGATTTTATATAGGATCAAATCCATGGAAAAAAGTATTGTTTAATACAAACATCGTACTGTTCTTCATAAGGCAATACGATAAGTTTTTTAAGGGAAAAAGAATTCGTCTCAATTAAGTTAATGATGAATAAAGTATCTATCATTATCCCTACATATAATTATGGTTTTGTGCTTAGCCAAACCCTGGAATCTGTCCTAGAACAGACTCATCAAAACTGGGAATGTATAATTGTAGACGATGGTTCTACGGACAACACCGAGGAAATAGTCAATAAATACCTTAGTAAAGAAAAGAGATTCCTGTATCACAAACAGAAAAATAGTGGTGTATCAGCTGCTAGAAACAAAGGGGTTAAGCTTGCAAGTGGAGATTTTTTGCAATTCTTAGACGGAGACGATTTATTAAGCCCTGAAAAACTTTCTCTCCAAATCAGGCATTTTGAAAGCAATCCTGATATCGATATTAGCTATACAAATAATTTTTATTTCAGAGATCACCAACCCGAAATTCTAAGTTATGATTCTGAAATGAATAATAAGGAGTGGATGTACAAACTCCAAGACAGGGGAATCGAAACAGTAAAGGCCATACTGCATCATAATATTGCGGTTATTAGTAGTCCGCTGGTAAAATCATCTATTCTCAAAAAAGGGATTCAGTTCCCAGATAGCGTCGCTTTACTAGAAGATTGGATATTTTGGTCAAGACTTGGTTTCGCCAATTGCTCATTCCATTACTTAAATCATCCAAAGGCATATACAAGTAACCGCCTTCATCGCACGAGTGTTAGCAAAAAAAACTTAGTTAAGATGAAAGAAGGTGACATCTTAATAAGAAGTCTATTCAACAAAATGATTGAGCAATCTGGATTTAATCGACAAGAAAAACAGTTGCTTCATGACTTAAATAAGAAGTATTATAAGTGGAATTTTAAAAAGCTACTCTATCAGATAGGCCCATGGAATTTCCCTGAATTAAAGCGGATAAAAAAATATGTCGACACAATTGATTTTGGTAAGTACTATATAAAAGCCGTTTATCAGCAATTAAAATCACCATCCAAAAATGAATAATCCAGTTGACATAGATATCATTATTCTGAGTTATGCAAAGGGACCGGAACTAAGAAAACTAACAGAAACAGCTCTAAGTACACTTTATGATTCCGAACTTCCAAAAAACATCCGCTTCAATACAGTAGTAATTGAATCATATAAAAGCGCTAAAAAGTATGATTTCCCCAATACAAAAACTATTTATCCAAAAGAAAAATTCGGATACCATAAATATATGAACATTGGGATCGAAATGACCCAATCTCCATTTGTTTGTATCTGCAATAACGACCTAGAATTTCATAAAGGCTGGGCTAGTGAAATTTTAAAAGCTTTTGAAGAGGATTCCGACCTAAGTAGTGCCTCCCCAGCATGTTCTATCCATCATCCAAATCATGGAATAGCGCTTAATAGTGGAATGTACTATGGATATGAAGTAAGGAAAGAACTAACTGGATGGTGCTTGTTCTTTAAAAGGGAAATACTGGCTGTCACTGGCAAGCTAGATCCTAAGTTCAAATTTTGGTTTGCAGACAATGACTACAGTATGACACTCCAGAAACATGACCTCAAACATGCTCTGGTGACTTCATCCATAGTGAACCATCTGGAAAGCCAAACATTAAACACCAAACGAACCCGCGAAAGACGAAGGTTAACTGCAAAAGAAAGGTTCTTCTATGAATATAAATGGGAAGGAAGAAGTTATTTGTCCTATTTATGGAAAACCAAGAGATTAAAATAATAGCTGCGAAAGGGGCAGGACAACTTAAGTTATTATAAGAATTCGCAAAATCAATTTCATTATCAAGTACCATCGACTGATTCAATATGAAGATCTATAAATGGATAGACAAGTATAACACAAAGTATTGTTTTAAAATCAACCGAAAATTCTATCAAGGAAAGGATGGCGGAAAGGATGATTCCATCAGATTTCGTCCAAAATTTATTCTTTATTATCAAATTAGAATTTCTTCACTATTAATTGGAGCAATTTTTCTTAAGCGAAGTGTCTTGAATGAAATAAAACAGGCTTTTAATACGAAAAGATCTATTTCTTTAAACCCTGATCAGAAATCAGATACATCTATTCGGTTTCAAGAATGTTTACTGACCCTATTAGGTTATCGGCATTTCGTTCCTTCGAATATCCTTCCACTGCTAACTTCAAAAGAAATATTAACTAACAAACTCTCCTTCGCCGAAGAGTCTGCTCCTCTCGTAACCATCATTATTCCAGTTTATAATCAATTGGCATACACCTATAATTGTTTACAGTCCATAAAAAACAACTTTCCGAAAAACATTCCCATAGAGATTATAGTGATAGATGACTGTTCCCAAGATGATACGGAAGAATTTTTCAAAAGAAATGTTAAAGGGATCAGGTATATTAGAAATAAAGACAATCAAGGTTTTTTACAAAATTGTAACCTGGCAAGTCAAATTGCCAAGGGTGACTTTTTGTATTTTCTGAACAATGATACCCAAGTTAGAAAGGCCTGGCTCAATCCACTCATTGAAGAATTTAATAATGAAGAGGTAGGATGTGTCGGCAGTAAACTTATCTATGCCCACGGACTCCTACAGGAGGCAGGGGGGATGATATTCCGTGATGCTTCAGGTGCTAATTATGGAAGGAATGATCTTCCTGACAGGCCTAGATACAATTATATCAGAGAAGTCGACTATTGTTCCGGTGCAAGTTTGATGATTCGTAAAGCAGATTTTGACAAATTAGGAACGTTTGATAAGCAATATGCTCCTGCCTATTATGAAGATACCGATCTATGTTTTGAAGTGAGAAATCACTTAGGAAAGAAGGTAATCTACCACCCTCTTTCAGAAGTCATCCATTTTGAAGGCATTACCTCCGGAAAAAGAGCTAAAAAAGATTCAGTAAAGAGATTTCAAGATATAAATAAAATCAAGTTTAAGAAAAAATGGGATTTAGCACTTTCCAATCATTACACTGACCATAACATGGAATATGGAAGTCGTAGACTATTGTCCAAGAAAAGGCTGATTTTTATCGATACCATAATTCCAGAATACGATAAAAACTCCGGCTCCTTTAGAGCCTACCAAATCTTGAAAATCCTAAAAGAACTGGGATACCACATTACCTTTATTCCTGGGGACACTAGAAAAACCCACCCCTATTATAATCAAATGATTGAAATAGGGATTGAAGTGCTTTTTAGGTATCCCAACCGAGCTGGGATGATAAAAGAAATCAATGAAACGATCAATTCATGTGATGTTATTTGGATTAGTCGCCCCGAATTAAACGATGTTTTTAAATGGCTAATTGAAAAGTTCCCTAAAGCCAAATGGATATACGACACGGTGGACCTCCACCATATAAGGCTACAAAGGCAAGCTGACCAAAACAATGATGAAACCTTAAAACTAGAAGCAAACAAGGTAAAAGTTCAGGAATTGAATATTGCCAAAGCAGCAACTCATACCTTTACAGTAACTGACAGTGAAAAATCAATGTTGGAAAAAGAAGGTATACATAACGTCGAAGTAATACCTAATATCCATGAACCAGAGAAAATGGACAATATTAAATTCGACAAGAGGAAAGGACTCCTCTTTATTGGAGCTTATGACCACCCGCCTAATATTGACGCCGCCATCTGGTTAGTACGGGAAATCATGCCCGAAATCTGGAAAGAACTCCCCACTCTGAAGCTTACCTTACTGGGAAGTAACCCCACTGAAGAAGTACTACAACTTAGAAGCGATCTAGTAAAAATCCCTGGATTTGTACAAGATGTCTCTGAATATTTTAAAAATACCAGGGTATTTGTAGCACCTTTGAGATTTGGAGCAGGAATGAAAGGAAAAATAGGACAAAGCTTGGCCTATAAGCTTCCTGTGGTTACAACAAGCATAGGTGCGGAAGGAATGGGGCTAGTAGATGGTCAGGATGTAGTTATCGCCAATTCTTCAGAGGAATTCATCCGGAAAACATTATTTATCTATCAAGATGAACAAGTTTGGTCAAAGATTTCTGAAAATTGTCACACGGCATTAGCACCTTATTCAATAGAATCTGTAAAGAAAACCCTAAATAAAATTGTTTAAAAATGAGTTCATTTAAAAACAAGAAAAACATTGTCATCTATACCGCCATTTTTGGCAAATACGATATCATCAGAGAACCTCTTTTCCCTGAGGAATTACTTTCAGAGGTGGATTTGATCTGCTTTACTGATAATAAACTATTGAAGTCTCAAAACTTTAGAGTCATAAGGGTTAAAAGGCAGTTTGAAGATCCAACCTTAGAAAACCGCTTTTATAAATTACAGCCCCATAAGGTCCTAAATAAACAATACGATTATAATATTTATGTCGATGCCCATTACCTTATCACAACAAAAAGTGTAAAACATCTCCTTTCAGAACATTTATCTAATGACACCTTATTGGCCTTATTAAAGCACCCTGAAAGAGATTGTCTTTATGAAGAATTTAAAGCCTGTCATTTCTATAATATGGACAAGCCTGAAAAATTTATTGCCCAAGAAAAATTTTATAAAGAAGAAGGCTTTCCTGAAAAATACGGCCTTAATCTAGGAGGACTTCAGTTTCGAAAATCCGACAGTGGACTGGAAGAGCTTCTGGATTTTTGGTGGAATGAAGTCATCACCAGAAGTAGAAGGGATCAGTTGTCCTTCAATTATTCCATTTGGAAGTTAAACTTTCAAAACTTTAAAACACTGGATTGGATTCCAGAGAAAAATCCTTTTGGAGAACTTAAAAAACACGAACCTTTTATCAAACAATACGGGGCATTTAAAAGGAATTTTCACAAAATCCGAAGAAAAATATTCGGGTATTCCCAAAGGAAAAAATAAAATCGAATTTGATCCTCTACCCACATAGCTCCTTTCCAACAATCTATTGATTTTATTAGAAAGAACTATTTCTCTTCAATACTTTCAATGGATATCAAGGTGATCTCAGTATTGCCCATTCCGCAATAAGAAACCCCGGACAAATTATAATAAACCAAGACCTCCAATCCATCAATTTTGTACTGATCCTTTAAGCTTTTTGGTTTATAGTTTTCACCATTGATTTCAATCAGCCATCCACAACCGTCGACAGCAGGATCCCCAGTATCCTTCACCATGCCTTCTGCTTTCAATAAGGGCCTATCATCATCGGTACATGCACTGAAAAGAACAGCTAAAAAAAGAACAATGAATAAACTAGGTTTCATATGTATAAAAATTTGTTAAAATCCCATTAAGTGGCCAAGGCCGGTTTCGCAGGATAGGTCTGTAATACCTCCTGATATACATTCATGATATCCCTGGAAATTATACTTTGATCAAACCTGCTAATATTTTTATATCCCTTATCAATAATTTCAGCCCGATTATCCTCTCTTGAAAGTGTTTCCAAATGTTGGATCAATGCAGAAGGATCATCTGGATCCCCATAGAGAGCCCCTTCTCCCCCAGCTTCATGGAAACAAGAGCCGGTACTGGTTATCACAGGAGTCCCCATTCTTTGTGCCTCGATTATTGGGATACCAAATCCCTCGAAATAAGATGGGTAGATAAATACATGGGCCAGTTTATACATGGCCGGAAGATCATCAAAGGATACATGGTGAAGAAAAATCACCTTATCATGGAGACCATATTCTTGGACAATGGTCTTTAAGGTATCCACATAAGAGGTAGCTCTTCCTACTACCACCAAAGGCAGATTCCAATCCCGCTTTTCCTTCATGGCCTTCAGGATCAATTGGACATTTTTGCGTTTTTCGATGGTGCTCACAAAAAACAAATACTTATCGGGAAGACCATATTTCTTCTTGACCAACTGGAGCTGCTCATCAGTCACCTCTCTATTATAGTTTTCATGATATCCCTGATAAATTACCTTGATTTTGTGGACATCGATTCCCAAAAAGTTCACCAGGTCCTCCTTGGTCTGATGGCTGATGGCAATTACCTGATCGGCCTCCCGACAGGACCTTTCCATCTTTAATTTATAAATCTGCACATCGATTGGATTAAAAAGCTCAGGATACCTGCAAAACAATAAATCATGCACAGTCACCACGTATTTGGTTGATTTATTCTTAATAAAAGGAATTTCATTACTCAGCCCATGAAAAATCTCCAGCTGGTTATCAAAATGTTTCATCCCCTGAAACACACTTCTCCATGCACCGGATAAAACCGGCAACTTCCACATATCAGTGGGCAAAACAATTTTTTGATTGGGATTTTTGCAAGCAATGGCTATTTCATCACTTTTACGGCCATAATTTGGCGTAAACAGAAAATAATTATTCTTAGGAAAATTATCGCTTAGCGATTTCAGGATAAACCGGCTATAATTACCCAGTCCTGTAAAATTCTTAAAAGCTCGCTTTGCATCAAATCCGATTCTCATGTGGTAGTAATTTGTGGTTCGTTGGTTTTGTCTGCCAATACTTCAACAAGACGGAGATAGAAATGATATTGCTACAAATCAATTCTAAATATTATCGAAAAATTTAATTTAAGGTTAACACCTTTTTTTTAACACACTAATTGAAAGCAGTTTGTACAGCACTTATACTTTCAATTTATTTCAAATTCTATGCTATTTTAATTCATAGCATTGCGGAAATAGAATTTTGTCGCTAATAATTAGGACAAAAATAACTACAAAATAATCCTAGAAAAGCAATTAGCCATTGTTAATTTAATAGAAGACCAGGCAGAATTAAATGAGGCCGTCTCATTATTTTGAAATTCACTTTATTATCAATAACTCAAACCTAAAGTGATCATCAAAAACAATAATTGATTTACACTATCAAAAGACTTAAATCAAGATATAAATAACAAGTTATAAGACAGCCTCATCCTACTATTTAATAAATCATATTTTCACTTTTGGATCTATAGAGTACTGGTCCCAAAGCTCTTCTAATGTTTTCCCAGTATATAAGGACCAAAGTGATTCATCATATTCCTTCTTCCTCATTTTCTCATCCATACGCTGAACAAAGTCCTTGTCAAAGCGCTGGTTTATCCAAAGCAAAAACCTAGCTGTAATCCTATAGCTATTTTTGTAATGATGCTGAGGATCAAAATCAGGCAACGACCAACCAGCACCTTCATTATCCACTCCATAGACATATCGAACATAATCAGCTATACCCTCGGTGAGCCAGCCAGGACCTGAACCACCTGGATAAGCCTGCACCAAATGCATCCCTTCATGGGTAATCACATCCAAATCTTCCGGTTTTTTATCTAACCATTGAGAAGCTATGGTGATCTTACCATTATGGGCATACGCAACGCCATTATAAGCTGTATCAATCGTCACTGTGACCTCTGTTATAGCTTCTTTATTAAAATCCTTGACCATTTTTGGATACACTTTGAAGAAGGTCTTGATTAATCCAGCTTTAACCTCTTCATTCAAGTTGGGGTTTTGATTGACAAATGTAAGGGTGTACTTACCCTTTTTTACTACTTCTTTTTCTTCAGTTTCTCCTTTAGCACTAAGGGGCCAAAAGGTGATGCCACTCAAACAAAGGGCTAGGGTTAATTTTTTAAATCTCATAAGTACTATTTTTGTTTTAAATTGAAAAAGGTAAAGTCATTTGGGCTATTGCTTTTTATACTAGACTGACACATTTATAAAATGGAAACAGGCTACCCAATAACTGGGCAGCCTGAAAACAATAACAATCAGTATTACTAAGTTAGCTGGTAGTTTATAGTCCTGAATGAATAAAGACTATAAATCCTAATCTAGATCGATTATCACCTGCTGTACTGTTTCTACTATATTCTGGATCATGAATATTAATCATCGCAACTAATTTATCATCCAAGTCCTAATAAAGCAATTTGATAAAATAACCTCCCACAACAGACCTCGCCCTAAAATTCATCACATGAGCATCCGTAGTTTCATGCCAATCACTAATCGGCACCCTGTTTTGGGTTTCATTGGCATATTTCCACATAGGAGCAATAAATGCCTTGAAATCCTCCTGACTATCTGCCAAGGAAGCTGTCCAAAACACCCAGTCTGATTTGGAATAGGTTTTTCTACTATCCAATGGTAAACCATATTTTTCCTGTTTGGTCAGATAATAAGCTATTTCCTTATCAGCCACTTCTTCAGGAAATACATTTAAATCCAGAATTTCATCCCATACCAAATTATACTTTTCACTCCATGTACCAGGAGTTTCAAAAGCCAAGGAATAATGGTCCCCATCATCGGCCAACTTCATCCACTTTTTGGCCATTTCTCTGGCTTCATTGATATAGTCCGCCTGAACATCCTTGTCCCCCATCATTCCGGCCATCTTACCATAAGCTGCCAATGCTAAAATAGCCTTAACAGAAAGATTGGCATTTCTGGCCAAATGACCTGCAAAATCATCCGTAGAAAGCTGATTGGCCGGATCAAAACCACTTTTTCTCAAGTACTCTGCCCATATGGTCAATACCTCCCAATGCTTTTTGGCATAGGCAGGATCATTTTCCTGATCCACTATAGCTGCTGTCAGCAATAGCATATTACCTGCTTCTTCCACGGGCATATCTTCCCCGTATGTTTGGCCATTGCCTATAGGATAAGTTCCTAAATCATGTGCTGGAAAAGGTTTCTTCCACCTGCCACTTTCAGAATAATGAAATATCCCATTCAGCATACCCTTCATCAAGTCTGGGTTATAATGCAAGAACAGTGGAGCTGAGGGATAGGTTACATCCACGGTATTGATGGAACCATTACTATTATTTTCCTTGGACATAAAAAGCAATTCCCCTTCTGGACTTTCCACTAAAGTATGGGCAGCGATAGCCTGACGGTATGCCAACACACACATATCTGCATATTTCTTTCCACCTGCTTTCAGTGTTTCTTTGTACATTTTCTTATCAAAAGCCTCACAACGCTTGGCGATTTGCTTATAGTCATCCGCAGCTTTTCCCAATAAAGCTTCGAATGTGCCTCCTTCAGAGGTTTTCCACCAAGGCTTCAGGTCTTTCCCGAAATACTGAATTGCGAGTTCTTCGTCATAACCAAGCAAAAACAATTGCTCCTTCGCTTTGGAACCAATATTCCCCATATCCACTGTTGTATTCAACATGATCCCCCTAGACTGAAGGTCTTGATTCGTAGAATGGCTTTTATCCCAAGTTCCCAATATATTGCCACCGCTATTTAACCAATGCTGGGTATTTTCACCTTTCACAGTGGCCACATACAAATGTCCCCAGTCAATGCGCACATCATCCCCCTTTCTTCCTAAAACATTTTGGTCAACCGTGCCTGCTTTCATGATATCCAATTCCCCATCCTGATACCTAGAAGCAGCAACTTCTTGACTAGGCTGGTGGACTGCCAAATCTGAAGACACGCCAAGGGCGATCTGGACATCATGGTCTTTGCCATCTTTGCTTTTGACTTCCGTGGTAATATAAGAAATCGGCCTTGCCAGAAGGTCTAGGTCATCCAATAGCAAAGGAGACATGAAATTCACAGTCAAGGCTACATTACCACAATCAAATTCATACTGGGTTTGGGTGGCAGTAAGATGGACTCCTGTCTGCAAAGCGGCAGTCAGCTGCTCCATTTCAGGCTGGACCACTCCCTCGGCCAATCCTAGATCCAACCATCTGCCACCTCCTGTATTTCTAATATGTACCGCCAAAACATTACCTTTTTCTTTAAGGTTTTCTTTAATGCTTTGGGGAATCTCTATATAATCATATCGATGAACCCATCCCTTCAATTGATAGATTTGCTCTCCATTGAGATAAACTTTGATATTATCATCATGCCTGATTTTAAGGAAAAGTTTTTTCAAGTCTTCACTGTCCTTCAGATCAAAACTTCTTCTCAGCCACAAATCATCAGTATCCCAAAAAGTACCATCCACATCACGGCGATCAGTAAAGGGAGCCTGTCCTTTTTCCCATTCACTGTCATCGAAACCTGCTTGTTTCCAACCAGACTTTGGAGTTTTTTTTGTATAGCTCATACTATAGCCACGCTGATCAGTAGTAGGAAGAATGGAATTGAACACCTTAGATTCTTTGCCTAAAAAGCGGTATGGCTTTCCATCTACTTTTATTAAGCCCAAAAGACCATGATGGGCTGTTGTCCAATGTTTGGGAGACTCTTGGTTGAGTTGGTCGTTCATTGACCAGATACTAAAATTAGGATTATGGGTAATCAATGGATAGGCAGGCGCCCTAAGCGCATCCTGCGCCAAAGTTTCCGTGCCTATCATTAAGCCCAAACCCAAGGTGATCTTTGCAATTGCTTGCTTTACTCTTTTTACTCGTTGCATAGGTTTGATTTTCTAACTGTTTGTTCTACTGGCGAAATTGATTTTTTTGGTACTCAAAAAGGATAAAAATGATTTCCACAATAATGCTTGCTGCATACACCATGCTTATCCCAACTCAACCCCTAAAAAAACCTGTTTCAACAGCTTCAAAACAATAAAATAAGTTGATATAATTTTTTAATGATTATTCCTTTTTGGCTGATGATTATGATCTATTGTCCTACTCAACTTTTCCGGAGAAACATTGACTATCTTCAATAAGAATTCAAAAATTCATACAGCATAACTAAAGCCTTTTGGGGTAAAGCGACCCCAAAAGGCTTTAGTTATTTAATTGTATTTTTGAAAGCACTAATTTCGCTTTCTCTGATCCAAGGCTAATTGCTTAATCTTCTTCCTCAGTATCCGATTCCTCTTCATCCATCTCTTCAAGTGCTATTTTACGAATACGGTGATTCATCTGATCTCCAATATAGAAGGCTTTATCTTCTTCACTATATGCAAGTCCTGAAGGTCTATCAAATCTAGCCTCCTCACGCAAGTCACCATCTACATATCCCCATGGGTCAGGATTGATACTAGAACTCCCCCTACCGGCAAAGGTCGTTACACTTCCTTGAGGACTAAGCTTACGGATACAATGATTATGCTGGTCTGTAAAATAGAAGTCATATTCATCTGGCTTACCCTCTGCTGCGTATTCTTCATTTTTCACAAACACACCTTGATAAGGATTTCTCAATCGCACATCGGAGCCAACACCATCTTGATAACCTGCACCTCTTAACTGACCGCAGACCAGATAAGGTTGATTGAACTGCTTTTTCTCCCAATTATAATCTACTCGTAGGATATAGTGCTGGTTAATGACCATTATATAAGCATAATTACCTGTAGGATGCATAAAAATCTTATACTCCCAACCCGGATCATGCACCACGAACAAGGTTTCATAATCCTTTACACCCAATCCTTCATCGAAATACTTGTTCAGGTCAAAACGGAAAAACTGGCCTTTCTCATAACTATTGAAATAAAGCTCTCCGTTTATAGGGTGTACTGCTGCCCCATTACACTGTCTGTACCTGGTCATGACTTCCCGGTCTTGCCAATCTTTGTCTCGCGACAAACGATAAGTTGCTCTATCATTTTCACCACCTCTATCTTCAGCGATGATCATGTGTTGACCATCTAGCGTAAAATCAATACTTCTTGGGCGATCAAAATCAGAACGTTTTTTGGTTACCGTACTATCTTCCAAATCGATCAAATACAATCCATTATTAAAATCGAAAACTGCCCATAGATGCTTAGGGTTGATCGGGTCAAATTTAAGAAAAGAAGGTCTCCAAAAACCACTCGCCATATCACTGGGATCATCGGCTTTGAATTTTCCATCTTTCCAGGGTTCATCACCTCGGTCATTTTTATATCCGATCAAAGTGGATACTACCATCTTACGCTCATAGTTAAAATCCTTGCTGGAACTACCACTAACCTCTCTGCCATCACCGCCAACACGCACTTCTATTTCTCCTCCAAATGCTTGCCTTGGCACCAAACAGTACAAGGCATCCCCTTTCACGTTGATTACAGTGGCTTCTTTTCCGCCTATAAATACTGAAACAATATCTGGATCATTACCAAAGTTCTTACCGTAAATCACTAGTCGCTGCCCTGCCCCTCCTGAAGAAGGGGTAAAATTGGACACCACTACGGGTTGGGATGGGTCAAAGGACTCTCCGATATCAAGCCCTTCTTCCTCAACTTGACAGCTATAAAATAGCCCTAATAATAAAGCCAGTACTAAATTTAGTGTATATCGGCCCCATTTTATATTTATCATATTTATTTGCATAATTTTTAGATTTAAAGTTCACAATACTTTTTGGGTACAAGCCCAATTTCAACCGTATCGCTGCTGTGCTTTATTACCATTCGATGGCCTGGTCTTCATCAGGGATTTGGGTATTTAATTGACGCTGTAAAATCAATGAACCCGTCACCTTATAATTGATATCGACATTGGGCACCATGGTGTAATCTGAAAATTGGTAATCTATATTATTGATGGTGATATAACGGTGCAAAAGATATGGACGCACATCATCCATCTGCTCTGTGATGGTATAACTGGCATCTTTATTGACCTGAAACTTCATATCAGGATTATCCGAATGGAAAGTCACTCCCCCATTTGTATTGAAAGTAGCATAGACTTTATAGTTTCGGCGATCTTGACGATCCTCATCAATATTACCTGCATAGAAGAAAATCGTATTTTCGTCCACCACATACCCACGTATTTCCTCCTTTACAATTGGCGTTTCGTCTTCATATCCCTCCATGGTTGTTTTCAAAGCTGTACCACTGTAGGTACCTGAATAATCATTGAATGGGTGAATACGTAAAATGGCCTTTCGGTAATATTTCCTCGGGTTAGGTATATAACTATTCGAAGGATCGTCCTCAATATTTAAAGGAAGCACCCACTTGTCTACCATATCGATATCTTTTAAGGTAAAATCGATGGCCATTAATGCGGTATTTTCTCCAGCTTTAATATCCACAGTGGATGGAATAGAAAAGTATTCACTGTTCAATTCCCTATAATAAAAATCCTCACGATTTTGGAAATGCTCATAGTTCAATACCTCCAAGGTATCAGAATCAACGGCTACGTGCACAGTTCTGTCTTTACTATTGGTAGTAGACCCACTGACTATCAAAGGTTGTTGGAAGGTGGTCTTTTCCTCACCCTTATAACGGATATAAATATCACATACCCCCTCATTGTTCAAAGGAGCTTTAAATGATATAAAGTTTTCAAATTGTTCTTCAGTCCACTCGTCATTGCACGAGCTGCAGATTATAAGCAGTGAGAACAGAAGAAATGACATATATGATTTATTCATGATAATGCTTTTTAAATTAATCGTTATAAGTCCATCCTGGATTCTGTGTAAGTCGGTTGTTCCGCTTCAGCTCTGTATGGCTAATCGGCCAGAACCACATCTTATCAGCAAAAGTGGTTTCAAGTGCCCAAATCGCTACAGGTTGATGAAAAAGGTCCCTTTCATTTTCATTCATAAGGACATTGCAACCATAGATTGGCAATGATTCCTCCACAGGAGCATCCATCCAACGACGTAAGTCATAATAGCGTTGCCCTTCTCCCAAAAGCTCAATAAACCGTTCACGCTTCAACCTTTTTCTTAACTCGTCCTTATCGCTGTATGCACTGGCAGGATAGTCAGGCACACCAGCGCGGATACGCACAGGATGAATGCCTCTTTGCATCTCAGCAATATCCCTAGAGATACTATAACTTCCGCCATTCCATGATGGAATATTATAGGCCCCATCAAGCTCATTCAATGCTTCTGCATACATAAGTAATATATCTGGATATCGAATGGCAGGCTCAGCTTTAGGAACGATATTCCCCATGCTTCCACCCTCATAGGTATCACTTGGATGGACATATTTCTTCATGCCAAAACCTGTTCTTAGCCAGTAGGCATTGGATGAATTAAAGCCATTTCCTCTAGGGTTATCACGGTAGTAGAATACTTGTTGATTACGATTTCTTTCTTGAGACTCATTCAAAAGCGTCCAAAAACTGCCATTATAAGCTACCGAAGCATAGAATCTAGGTTCACGGTTAGCATACTGCAAAGAAACGCCCGGTCTTAGTGGCCTGTACTTTCCAGCATCATAATCCTCTTGGGTCACATAACCACTCACACGTTCGGAACCATCTCCTCGACCAATCTCTTTATCTCTACCCGGTACATCCGAACCATCATTCATCGCATAGGCATCTACCACTTTTTGTGTCAACCCGTGGGTATTCCATCCAGTAGCTGAACGCGGCAACTGATGGGCAACCATCGCTCGGATACTTTCTCCATCTTGGTTGTTACCCCTAGTAAAAATCAATTCCGGATTACCTGACGGTAATAAAGTGCCATCAAAAACCCTGGCATATGATTTTGCCGGATCAATATTTGCCCAGCCCTCCGGCCAGCTCTTATCTGAGAAATCTTCATCATATGGAGGAATAACAGTAGCGTCTTCTCCTGTTTCCTGTACAGGTACAGTATACAGTTCGTATACACCAAGCTCAATTACATCTCTGGCTGCCGCAGCTGCTCTTGCCCATTTCTCTTCTTGATAATCTGAAGAAAGCAGTCGTTCTCCTTGATCATCAACCAATCGAGCCGCAAAATCTGTATTATTTCCATTTGCTAGTGGACTTGCCGCATAGATCAATGCTTTGGCACGGGTAGCCAAGGCTGCTCCCACTGAAGGACGGGCTGATCCATCCTGTCCACGTACCATTCCTCGTGCCTCCATTTCCTTTGCTGCCATTAACATTTCATCACTGATAAACTCAGCACATGCTTCATAGCTACTTCTTGGGACAGCCAACTCATCATAGCTATCTGTATAATCCAACCCTTCATCAGGCAATAATGGAATCGGACCATATTTGCGAAGTAATAACCAATATAAATAAGCTCTAGCAAAGCGAGCCTGCCCCTTGTAATCTTCTATTTCTACCCGTGACAGCTCTAAATTCATATCAATATTATGAATGAAAGTAGATGCATTTCGAATTCCTCTATAGCATCGTGTCCATGTTCCCTGCTTATCATTTTCAGAATATTGCCCCATCTTGAACATATTGTAGGACAACTCATTTTTAGATGGGTCATATTCACTGTCCCTATCTCCATAGTACATCCCATCCGCAAAATTATGAGGGGTCACTCCTTTACTGGCTACATCAGCATTGATTCCTTTTAGCTCCTCAAATACATTCGCTAGCCATTCTTCCGAATAGATCTTGCTTTGGAATACCTTCTCTTCTGTAAGTCTGTCTTTAAAATATTGACTGGAATCCAAATAGTCGCCTGCACAGGAAGAAATTAAGCCCATGCACACAAACGATATTAATATATATATACTCTTCAAATTCATCTCTTCTCTTTTTACAGGTTAACATTAATACCCAAGGTGAAAGATTTTGCAGGAGGGTAGTCTTCTCCCCTAGGTGTGGCCAATTCCGGGTCCCAAAGTTTGAACCTTGACCAAGTGAACAGATTCGTTCCAACCACAAACAATCGGATATTCTTGGCCCTCACCAGTCTGGTCAAATGTTTGGGTAAACTATAGCCAAAATCCAATGTCTTTAGACGAAGATATCTCCCATCGCGTAGCCAAAAAGTAGATTCCCTGAAATTATTAGGGTTTGGACCAAAGCTTAAACGGGGATATGAGGCGTTTGGATCTTCTGTAGATGGATCCTCTGATATATCTGAATCAATCCAACGATTGTCACCCATCACTCCTTTCATGACTTGTCCCCACTCTCCTTCACTGAAGGCATAAACTGTTTTTCCAAAAGTAGAGAAAGTTGATTTACCTGCTCCTTGGAAATGAATACCAAGACTGAATCCCTTCCATTGGGCCGATGCACCCAATCCGTAAATCAAGTTTGGTCTTCTGGTAGCACCAATGGCAACGCGGTCTCCATCATTGATCACTCCATCACCATTGACATCTTTATACTTAATATCTCCAGGTTGATAAGTTCCAAAAGTTTGCGTAGGACTATTTCTGATATCATCATAATCCTTAAAGAGACCCAAAGCCACCAAACCTCTTGACTGACCTACACGGTAGCCTTCTTGATTCTGATAACCATAAACATTATTCTCCTCATCCCTTTCTACAATTTCATTTTTGCTATAAGTGATATTACTTCTAGTAGTCAAGGTTACCTTTCCTATTCGCTTAATGAACTTGAAGCGTCCATCAAAACCGCGAGACTTTACAATGCCCACATTGGCCCTTGGAGTACTTTCCAATCCTACCATTGCAGGCAAAAACTGTCTTGCCATATAGATACCAGTCCGCTCTTCATCAAAGAAATCAAGGTTAGCAGTAATACTATTGGTTTCGATATCAAAACCTAGGTTTTGTTTTGTCGCTACTTCCCAAGTTACATAAGGCGAGGCCACCTGTGAGTACCTCATACCTCCAAAATACCGGTCAAAGCCATAATCAGCCCACTGATATCCTCCAGCAGGATCACCATCTTCATCAAAAATTTCTGAAATAGTATACAAATAAGGGAAACGTTCTCCACCCATTAATTGGTCATTACCAGCCTTTCCATAAGAGTAGCGGATCTTGAACAGATTCAACCAACTAATGTTATTTTTAACAAACGACTCATCTGCCACATTCCAACCAAATGAAATTGCGGGGAAGAACCCATACTGTTGGCCGGGTGCAAAATTCTCAGATCCAGTATATCCAAAGTTTAAATTGGCGAAATATCTGTATTTCCAATTATATAAAAGGCGACCGGATAGCGCTTGATTTCTTCGGGCAATACCATTTTTGATATCACCTCCTATATTGACTGTCTGCACATAAGCATCCCTAGTCAACCTAGTAGCCGCGCCTATATGATGGTCTCCGATGCTCTTATCATAATTGAACATCAAGTCAAAAAATTCAAGTCTATTACCAGAAGAACTACTGGACTGTTGCATTTCACTAGGATTGGAAATATGGGTAAACACCAAATCTCCGTTGATATCACGGGCACGATCAGCACGCCATTGCTCAGGCCATTTACGACGCTGAATATTATTACTGTTTCGCGTATCGTAGCCTACAATTCCCCTCATACGAAGGCCTTTCGTAACAAAATTCAAGTCCTGCTCAACTGTAACATTGGTCTGTACCCTATTGACCCAATTTTCATTGAAACCTGTTTGGGTGGCCATCACCCATGGGTTGGTCTGATTTCCTGTCCCCACTGCAGGGACATAACCATTAGAATACAAAACAGGAGTACGAATAGGTGAATAACCAAAAAATGCTCCCCAGAAATCAACATCACCCAGACCTGGACTGTTTCGCTTACTTAGGGATCCTGCAACACCCACTTTCACTTCTGTGGTTTCAGTAAGATTAAAATCTGCATTCAATCGGTAATTCCAACGTTTATAATTGGCATTGGTATTATAATCGTCCTTTAAAGACTCATCGATTTCATACATCCCTCCTTCATCGATATAACTGGCAGAAGCATAATAACGTGAAGTCGGTCCACCACCACTCATATTCAAATTGGCTCGGTAGGTCATTGCACCATCTTTCAATAGTAAGTCCTGCCAGTCAACATTTGGATATAAATCGGGATCTAATCCAAGACGCAAAATTTCCAATTCCTCTGGTTGATAAATAGGCGCATGGTTACGCGTAACCCTAGCTTCATTTAAAAGTTTTGCATAGGTCACTCCATCTTCAAACTCTGGTG
The DNA here is from genome assembly GCF_014280965.1 of Echinicola salinicaeni. Taxonomy (GTDB): domain Bacteria; phylum Bacteroidota; class Bacteroidia; order Cytophagales; family Cyclobacteriaceae; genus Echinicola; species Echinicola salinicaeni. The sequence goes on along the minus strand of NZ_JACODZ010000002.1, from coordinate 332,531 downwards.
TTATAGTACGGGTGTTATATATAAATTCATCTTTAAAATTAACCTCTATTTTTCCTGCGCTACCTCTCTTGGTAGTAATCAAAATCACACCATTCGCTCCTCTAGAACCATACATGGCTGTCTCCGCAGCATCTTTTAATACAGTAATGGATTTGATATCTTCGATATTAAGCTCATTCAAATCCCTTTCAATATTATCCACCAATACAAGTGGATTGGTCCCTCCACCAAAAGTGGATATACCACGAATCCAGAATTCTGAGATATTCTTCCCGGGTTGACCTGATTGCATCATACCCAAAACTCCAGGTACATTTCCGGCCAGCGCATTTGACAAGCTTGAGGTTGGGTTTGATTTTAGGTCTTCCGTATTTACAGTAGAAACCGCTCCGGTCAAGGATATCTTTTTCTGCTCACCAAAGCCCACAACCACCACTTCTTCCAATGATTCGGCATTCACTGCTAATACCACATCAATCTTACTTTGATTACCTACTACCACCTTCTTGGCTTCAAAACCGATATAACTAAATATCAAGGTCGTACCTTCTTCCACATCGATGGAATAATTCCCTTCAATATCCGTTACCGTACCTTTGTTTGCTTCTCCTTCAATCAATACCGAAGCTCCAGGAAGTGGCTCCCCTTCTTCATCAGTTACCACACCAGTAATTTCTTTAAATATTTCAATTGGAGGACTTGTTATTACTACTCCTTTTTCTTTGATTTTCTTGACACTAATACTGTTATTGACCTGTCGAAATTCCAATCCAAGATTCAGCGCCATCTCCTTTAGATGTTCAGCCACTGATGCCTTTGTATTGGAAATACTTACCGACTGATTTCTATCGACATTCCTATCCGTATAGAAAAAATGGAAAGAGGTATTTTCTTCTATCTGATCGAGCACTTCTTCCAAAGTTTTCTGATCACTGGACAGTTCTATAAACACCTCCTCGATGCTCTTTACCTGGGCGGATGAACTGCCTGCTAGGACAGAGCTCATGGTCAAGGTCAGGAAAATAAAACAGTAGCCTGCATATTTTGAGACCATAATAATTTTCTGGGTTAAATTTTGTTTCATATTTTGGGTGTATCAATTTAACATAGGTTTTAAAGGCAATTGGAGTTCCAGTCCATATGTTGCCTTTCGTTGGATTGATTTCTTGTCCGGGAGCGTATGCCAGTACATTCCCGGACTCTTTCGTTTTGGATTCATCGTATCATAGGCTGGGTTATTTATGGGTTGAATTTCATTTCTATTTTTCTTTTATCTATCTGATAATCAAAGCCAATGGAATGGCCCAGAATATTAAGAACATTATCGAGATATTCATTTTTATCAAAAGTACCGGAGCATAAAAATCCTTTATCATATTCTCCTTCGATATGGATCTCGACATTGTACCAGCGCTCCAAGGTCCGTACTACTTCCTCAAAAGTATCATCATCAAAATGTAGGATACCTTCTTTCCATAAAAGGACCTTTTCCACATCAATCTTTTCTTTCCTGAAATCATTATCTGCTCCCTCACTGATAATCGCCTCTCCGGGGATCAATTCACCTGACCTGTTACCCGAGATATCCTCTACTCTCACCTTTCCATGTGTAAGGGCTACTTCTGTAATAGGAGAATCTTTATATGCCTGAATATTAAAAGCGGTACCGAGTGCTTCAGTAACCAAACCTTTACTCTTTACACTAAATGGATGTTCCTTATCTGAAAAAACATCAAAATATGCTTCTCCCTCCAGTTCTACCTGACGGTTGGTTTTAAAGCCCTTTTGGTACCGGATGGTACTCTCTGCATTCAAATAAACTTTAGTACCATCTGGCAGGATAATTTTGGATTTTTGACCTGCAGGATTAGATTTTGTAACCACTGCATGAGTTTCTATCGGATTTTTTTTATGGTCCAATACATATTGATATGCCAGTAGGCTAATGGTAAAAATCACTGCCAAGCTTGCCGCAATCCTTACTCCCCAATTCCGCTCAGTCTTTAACTTGGTTTGTTGAGACCTTAAAGACTGATTACTGCCTTCCTTTTTGGTGTTGATCTTTTTAAACAACACTTCTTTATCCCATAAGCTATAATCCTCTATTACTGGATCTCGCTCATCCCATTCTTCTTTGAGTTTTGAGGACATATATTTCTCACCATCCTTGGAATGGTACCATTTCAAAAAATCTTTGGCCTCTTCTTTAGATAAATTCCCTTGGTAAAATGCTTTTAGCTGTCGTTCTCTATCCATTTGTATTGTGTTACAAATGGATATACCCTTAAGTCAAGTCAAATACTCACGTACCATTAAAAAAAAATCAATTATTTTTTTATCAATCCTCACAAGGACACCTAAATATAAGTTCAAAACACCGAATAAAAACAAACTACATAACCATATCACCAAAATTCCAACTATTTTCAATAACCGTTTTGGGAGCAGTAAACCTATTGTAGGCAGTCAAACCGTATCAATCTTAACTGATTACTAAAAAACTTGTAAGGCACAACAGTAGGGACAATTAGAATTAGAAAATTAAAAAGATACCAGATCTACTTAAACATGAATTTCCAAATAACACTTACCCAATGCTTGTATAAAAGAAACACGGCTAAAACACGGGTTAAACACGGCTTTATCTGGACTTAGGCACCTGATAACCTATCGTGACTAATAATATCATATCACTTGATTCTTTATAATGGAAAAGCCCACATTTATGCTGTAATAGATCGCGGCTTTATCAATACCAGGCTGTTATTTCTTCTTATTGAAATCTTGAATTTATAAAAGAAATTCTGAAAACATGATGACGACCCCATATGACACTCCATGTTTGGTTTCCAACTGTTTTCTCAATGATTTTGTAGCCCGGTATATTTGGTTCTCCACAGTCCTAACAGATACATCTAACTGACTTGCTATTTCTTCAGCACTCAAATGTTGTTCTGTTTTCATTACAAAAACTTCTTTTTGCTTCTCGGGTAGGGTTTCAATTGCTTGGAGGGCAAAGGCATATAAATCTTCAAATATAATTTCATCCTCAGTAACAGTCGAATACCCCTGATTTAATGGTATGGCATACTTTTGGTAGGCCACAAACCTAGCCTTCTTTTGGGACTTTTTGATTACTAGGGAACGAACTATTGAAAAAATAAAAGCATTTATAGACAGGTTCGAATTCAGTCTTTCCTTATTATTCCAAAGATATAAAAAGACATCCTGCACGATTTCTTCGGCATCATGATGACTCATATCCATCTTCTTGGAAATTCTATAAATCTTAGCAGAATAGCGGAGGTACAGTTGATGAAATGCTTCCTCATCATGCGCTTTTATTCTCTCCACCAATTGGAAATCTTCGATCAAACAGGTCATAGGGTTTATCTATCTAATTAAGCCAAAAAACCTAAATCGGTTTAGCTTTTCAGAAAATAAAAAGAAGACTTCAACATCTTCTACCCTAAATGAACACAATAGATTTAAAAAATGCAAACCCGTCATACACAAATTCATAAATTAAATAGCAATACAGAATTTAATTTCAAAAATCAATCATAAACCTATAAAGAGTTGGTAGCTACATGTAAGTTTCACCTTAATTAAGGCTTTAGTAATATATCAAAATCATATTCTCCAGACTTGATTAAATAATGATCGCAGTCCACTTTTTCACTAACTTCCTGAAGATCTGCACCTTGATTCAACTTCACTATGGTACCTGCGGGCAGCTTTAGATTTGCACTTGAATTAGGAGGAATATTCACCTTATACTTGATCCTATTCTTATTTACCTTTTTCCAAGCTGAACGAATCTCGCCATAAGGCCCATTATGATGGGCCTCAAAAGCATCCAGCCCCTCCACAAAATTAGGTGACAATAGTATATTTTTAAAGCCAGCCTGCTCAGGATTTGGCTTAATTCCTCCCAAAGCCTTATACATCCATGCGCCTATTTCTCCAAACATAATATGGTTCATGGAAATATCATTTTCAGATTCGATATTCCAGTTTTCATAAAGTGTCGTAGCACCATTCACTATCCACCAGCCCCAAGAAGGATAAGTTTCTTGTGAAGCAATTTTATATGCCACATCTGCATAGCCATTTTCACTGAGTGCATTCAAAATTGATTTGGTACCTAAGAGCCCCACATCTAGATGAAAACCATCTTTTTCTACTTTATTAGCCAGGTTTTCTGCAACTTTCCCTCTTAAGTTTTCAGGTACTATATCCCATTGCAGGGCAACACTCATCTCCGTTTGGAAACCTGATCCATAGATTCCCCTCTCCCTATCTAGGTATTTATCATTAATGGATTTCCTTATTTTCTCTGCCAAAGTAGCATATAGCCTTGCATCATCCTTGTAGCCCAATATGCCAGCTACCTTAGACAAAATACGGGCGTCAACATAATAGTATGCAGAAGAAGTATACTCAACAGGTGATTTTGATTTTACAGGCACCCAATCTCCCAAGCCCCAATTGGTAAGGCCATCCTCACTGATATCTGTAATATGATTTACATACCTTTTCATCGCCTCAAAATTCTCCTCCAAGATTCGTTGATCTCCATAAAAGAGATAAACATTCCAAGGGATCAAACATATAGTGCTGGTCCAATCCGGCCCATTTCCCCATTCATAGCCCCAACCTGAAGTTGGGATGATAGAAGGTAATACGCCATTGGGTTGTTGTTCATCCCTATGGTCGTCCATCCATTTTTCATAAACCTTAATCCCATCATAACTGTAAAGCCCTGTCTCTATGGCTATATGTGCATCTCCTGTCCAACCATTTTTCTCCCTTTGCGGACAATCGGTTGGATATCCGAAAAGATTAGCCAAATAAGAACTGTTGGTGGCGGACCAAAGCAAGTCCATGGTATTGTTGCTGGACTTGATACCTCCCACCTCTGGTACATCACTGTACATAAAATAGCCCGTCAAATCCTCCTTATCCAATTCTACAATCCTGTCGGCAATAACCTCTACATATTGAAAGCCCTTATAATTGAATTTGGGAACAAATGAATCCTCACCCCTCCCGCTTAGAATAAAAATATCCGTCTGGAATGGATCTGTATCATCTGTAGGTCTGTAATGCACATCAATATTGGACATATCTACACGACCATTCTCCTTTAGCCTTTCTCCATGCTTCAGCCTTAAAACAGTTCCCTCTTCCCCTGCAAGTGTAATTTTACTTACACCAGAAATATTTCTACCAAGATCAAATACATAGGTACTGTCATTGATTTTATTGATTGTCTTGGCTGGTAAACTCACATTATGCCTAATAGGTGGCATCACTTGAGCAACGATTTTTTTACTGGGAGCCGATCGATAATAGACATCATTCCATTCTCCATCATCATATCCTGCCTGATTCCATCCAGGCAATTCCAACCTGGCATCGTAGTGTTCTGCGGTATAGATACTATTAAAAATTACCGGACTGAAATGTGTCTTCCAACCCTTATCTGTGCCAATCGTCTCTACCGTTCCATCCTCATAGGTAATTCTCACATCCATACAAAATGTTGGCCTGTTTCTCCAAGGTGCATTATGGAAATTCCAAACAGCAGTGGACTGATGATTATACCATCCATTGCCCAATAAAACGCCTATTGCATTTCTCCCTTGCTGAAGAGCCTCCGTTACATCATGGGTCACATATAAAACCCTTCTATCAAATCGGGTATAGGCAGGATCCAATTGATGATTACCAATCCGCTTCCCATTTATACTCAATTCATATAATCCACCAACAGCAATATATGCTCTAGCGCTTGCTATCTTCTTTTTAGTATCAAATTCCTTTCTGAAATAGGGAGCCGGTTTTAATGCTTGGGGCTGTCCATCACCTATCCAAGCACCCTTCCAATTTTCTACAGACATCATACCCGTCTCAAACATTGCGGGAACTGATTTCCCTATACTTACCCCATCCTTGTCCCAAACTTCTACCGTCCAGGAATAAGATGTAAAGGGACTTAATGTCTTCCCCGCATAAGTAATCAATTGTTGATCTCCCAGTTGTTTACCTGTATCCCAAACAATATCATTATTATTCTCCTGCCCAGATTTGGATTGGTGAACAACTAACCTAAAAGCGGACTGTTCAGCACCAGATCGCGCATCTTCCATTTTCCAGGTCAACCTAGGCTGTTTTGAATCTATTCCCAAGGGGTTTTCAAGGTATTCGCATCTCAAGCCGACTTGAGCCAATAAAGGTTGAAAAACAATAAAAAAATTTAGGACCAGGAATATCAGTCTATATTTAAAGTTCATAGGTTTCTATGGTTTATTGTTATCATCCCCCCTATCAGAAAATTATCGACTCAACTACTTTTGAACATCTGGTTTTTTGGTTCAGAGTCACTAAAACGATTCCTTATACCAAGCACTTCCTGCGCCTATCAAAGCAGCTTGTTCTTCAAGCTCACTTTTCAGCAATGGAATTTTGTGGTACTCTTCATTAAGATTCCTTTTAATAGCAGGAAAAAACAAATCAGAAGACTTCGAAATACTACCACCAATTATGACCACTTCGGGACTTTCTTCCTCAATAAACCTATTCAAATATTGCCCTAAATTACTGCCAAACTCTTCAAAAACTTCTCTGACCCAATCCTTATCCTCTAGGTCCAGCAGCTCCTTCACTCCAGATAATTGATTCTCTGTTTTTTCAAGGTATTTTTTGGCAAACCAACGGGTAGAAAAATGATCTTCAACAATACTTTCACCAAACTTATCTCCCCAACGTCCTGCATCATGGGCCTCAACACCATGATAATAAGCTGTTCCTGCTCCCGTTCCCAAAGTCAATCCAATGGCGCTAGTATAGCCTTTTCCCACGCCAGCAAAAATTTCCCCCTGAAGAAAGCAGGCTGCATCATTTTTAAACTTTATTTGTTTTGGTCCAATCCCCAAAAATCCAGCTAGCAGTTCCATTATATTTTTCCCATACAAAACTTCGTATTTATCCTGCGTACTGCCAATCCAAGAAATTCCATTCTCATAATCGAAAGGCCCTGGCATAGCGACTCCCATACGTACCAAGGATTTATCTCCTTCCATAAGAGGCTCAATAGCCTTGGACCATGAAGTAAGGATTTCCTCTTCACTCCCTTTGGAATTAACATGCTGACGGGACAATTTACCTTCAACAAGTTTACGGGTCACCAAATCCACTTGTCCGACAGTTATATGAGAACCGCCCACATCAACCCCTAGTACCCTGTTTGAATTCATTGTCTTTTATTTGCTATTCAGTTATCAACTCTATTTTTCCGCCCGTTTTGAAAAGTTCATGGGGAATAAAATATCCCTCTATGGATTCACCATTCACTTTTATCCCATTTAACTTCCTTCCCTTGGCAGGATTATGTATCGTAATCGTTTTTCCCTCTGCTGTCTTCCAACTTACTTCATCAAATATAGGAACTGTCACCAAATAGTCTGTATCTGCAGGGCTTAAAGGATAAAGTCCCATTGCCGTCCAAGTATACCAAGACGACATTTCTCCTGCATCATCCATTCCAGACATCGCCAACCCATGCTCTCCAATTCCAAAATAATCTGATAAAAGCTTATCTAGCACTGCTTGAGACTTTTCGGGCTTATCCACAAAATAATAGGAAAAGGGCGCCTCATGGCCAGGTTGGTTGCCTTGACAATACTGCCCCATAAAACCTGATACATTTCTGGCAATATATTCAGGATTCCAAGGTTTTGTAAACAAAGCATCCAATTTTTCTTCAAATGCCCCTTTACCGCCATACATTTTCACCAACCCACGCATATCATGAGGAACATAAAAAGAAACTTGCCATGCATTTGCTTCCCTATACATATATTCATAATAAGGATATTCTGGATTAAATGGACTGATCCAATCCCCATTTTCCAATCTTCCCCGCATAAAATTCACTGATGTATCGAATACATTTCGGTAGTTCTGCCCTCTTTTAATCAAATCCTTATAATGCTCATCATCCCCCATTTCTTTGGCAAACTGTGCAAGGGCATAATCATCATAGGCAAACTCCAAAGTCTTGGATACCCCAGCTTTGGCTTTGGTCTCCACATGAGGATGCTTCACCTCTGGATCAGAAATATATCCTTTTTCAATATATTCTTTGATGAAAGGTCTTGTACCTCCTTCTTTATAGGCATTATTCAGTAAATATTCATAAGCTTTATCAATATCAAAATCTTTGATCCCTCTTCTATATGATCCAGTAATAAATGATGCGGCATGATCACCATGGAAGAATGTAGGAATAAAGCCTGTCCTATGCCCCCTGTCCACTAATGACTGGATTACATCAGCCGTCACCTCTGGCCGCACAATGCTAAGGAGTACTACTTTATTTCGATAGGTATCCCAAAGGGAAGGTAAAGTATAATATCGGAAATCTTCTTTACGCTTTTGGCCTGTTTCATCAGTAAATTCACCATTCACATCACTTCTCAATGCCGGCCACAAAAAAGACCGGTAATAGGAGGAATAGAAAAGCTCTTTTTCCTTTGGCGTACCACCTTTGACTGTAATATGAGAGAGTAGCTTGTTCCACGAATCTACTCCTTCCTGCCTAACTTGCTCAAATGATTTGTCAGCTACTTCCTTTTCCAAATTTTCCTTTGCATTGGCCTCACTCACATAAGATAACCCAATTTGCAATACCACAGGACTATCTCCCCCATCTTTTAAATCCACTGTGGCATATCCATCCCGCTTTCCTTCCTCTATGATATTTACTGTCTCTATTTCATGGCTCAACTTCACATAAAAATGCACCTTATCTCCTCCAACTCGCTGAAACCCTTCCACTACTGTTTTGGAGGGATTGCTGATTTTCCAGTCAGACACCCTATTATTGGCCTTTCCTAAATCAAAAAGTATAGTCCTATCTGTGGCTTTGTCAAAGGTATATTCATGAATACCTGCCCTCAATGTGCTGGTCAATCTCACCTTAACCTTATAATCGTCAAGATAAACCTCATAATAACCCGGAGAAGCTTTTTCTTGATCATGGCTAAAAGCTGACTTAAATGGCTTCGTCGATGACCTTTTTACCGGAAGGATCGGAATATTGCAAAGGTTCCAGTGACCTTTATTGGTATGGGTAAAGCCAATAATTTCATTGTCTTCATATTCATACCCTGCTCCAGAACCAAATTGGGTTATCGGGCTAAGCTGCACCATGGCATTGGGCAGAGAACTTCCAGGATAGGTCAATCCTGCCCAAACTCTCCACCCCTCTGGAGGAGTGTAACCAATTTGAGAAGGGTCAGTCAAGGGAGCAGTCCCTATAAAAGGGTTAACAAACTGGGTGAGGTCAGTTTTATCCTCTTGGGCATTGGCACATCCATATAGATATAATGAAGCTAGAAAAAAAATAAATAGGCTCAATGAACGCATAGGTCTTTTAGGTTAAATCAGTAGGTTAATAGGTTTGAAAGTGTTTTTCAATAGCTAGTAAAAGATATTCAGTAAATAGATATTTAAACAGGCTAGAATACAGGAATCAGAAGGAAGTTCCTCACATAGATTTTAAGAAGATTAAAACCTTTGAAACTTCGTGAGCAACTTCCTTTTATAACATCAAGTTAGCAAATGTGGCTTTTCTTTATATAGTGTATAAATCAGCTCTCCAAACAGGGTATTGGCCCATGCGAACCAGCTTCGGGTAAAATTGTCTGGATCATCTTTATGAAATCCTTCATGCATAAAACCTGTCCCCGCATGAGTGGATTTTATCCATTCCAAACATTGTTTGATTTCCTTATCATCTCTCGCGGTCATGGCCTGCAAGGTGATGCTCATATGCCAGATATAATCCATACCCACATGTGGTCCACCTATTCCTTCGGCTGCCTTTCCAGAGAAGAAATAAGGATTGTCTTCGCTCAAAACAAAGTTTCTTGTGTTTTGATAGATCGGATCATCAATATCCAAACAGCCTAAGTATCCCATACTTAAAAGTGATGGCACATTGGAGTCATCCATAAATAATTTGTTCCCGTATCCATCCACTTCAAAAGCATAGATCTTCCCATGGTCCAAGTGTTCAGATACAGCATACTTTTGAATAGCAGCTTCCACTTCATTAGCCAAATCTTCACATTCCTTGGCTGAAGAACTATCCTTTTTCACTTCTTTATAAATAGTTGCAAGTTGTCTTAAAGACTGTACGGCAAATAGGTTTGAAGGAATTAGAAATGGATATATGGTGGCATCATCAGAAGGTCTAAAGGCAGAACAAATCAGGCCTACCGGCTTCACTGGATTACCATATCCACCTCCTGAAAGCGTATCAGTGGCTCGGGAAGTAGTTCTCTGAAAATGATAGGGTCCATTGCCATCTTTGCGCTGCTGTTCCTTAAAAGTTTTCAATACCAGCTTCATGGCTTTTTCCCAACGATCATCGAAAATAGAAGCATCTCCTGTTTCTTTCCAATATCCATTGGCCAAACGGACAGCATAGCATAGAGAATCAATTTCCCATTTACGCTCATGCAGCTCAGGCTTCATATCAGTATGGTCACTTTGCCATTCGCCTCCTTCTGGGCCATTATTGAATGCATTGGCATAAGGGTCAATGATAATACATTCATTATGTCTATGGATCACTCCTTGGATTAGCTTTTTAAGCTTCTTATCCTTATTTACTAAAGTAACATAAGGCCAAACTTGGGCTGATGAATCACGCAACCACATGGCATGGATATCCCCTGTGATGACAAAAGTATCGGGCTTGCCATTTTTTTCCGAATATTCCACTGTAGTATCTAATGTATTTGGAAAACAGTTCTCAAATAACCAAGCCAATTCCTGGTCTTTGATATTCTTTTTGATTTCCTTAATCGTCTTTTCTACTGCCTTACTGGTAAAATTCCTTTCCGCCATCTTTGGACGGTTGCTTTCTTTTATGGCCATGCTCCCTGCAAAGGAAACTGCTGGTCCCATAGCCACCCCAAATGTGGCTGCCGCACTGGTCTTTATAAAATCCCTTCTGATCATGTAAAATTCTAGTTATGTAGGTTATTATTCTCCATAAACAGGCTAATAAATACAAGCCTACTTTAGAGATAATTTGTAATTGTCCGGAAAATTAATCGATTTAGCTTAGTAATACAAGCAAATTTATTATAGTAATGTTTTAAAAAATATCGTCAGACTTACCACAAAGTATATTAGTAAGACTGACGATATCCTAAGTTTAACTTATCTTCTTGATATGAAATAGATAAACCAATTATTCCAAAACACCATCTCCCTGTAATAAGGCTGCTGCTTCTATTAACATTATTCCTGATAGTTGCGTAGAAAGGTCTACCTGATCACCAGGAAGCTCCCTCCAATAAGGCCCACACAACATATCTGGACGTCTCAATCCTTGTTTATATAAGGTTTCTATATTGAACCTTAAGAAATTCACCAAATCGCCTTTATCGCCATCAGATACAGCAGGTTCCTGAATCAATTCTGTAAAATAGCGAACAAAAATACCTTTAAACAGTCCTCCATCTCCTTGTCCTTCACTTTTCAATATCCCATCTGTCGTCAGTTCGGACCTGTTCATGGCAGATTTGGCTGTTTGCATTGCATCTGTAAGATAGCCACTTTCACCTGTGATTTGGAACAAACGTAGGCCTGAGCCAATCCAAGTTCCTGCATTATAAGTAAAGATCCAATCCGTTTTGACTGTAGGTGTCCCTTCTAACAGTTCAATATGATCCCAAACTAAACCAGTCTGTGGATCCACCAAATTTGCTTTTTGCCAACTATAAAGGTCCTTGGCCCAAGTCAGGTATTTTTCATCTTGGGTAACATTATATAGTCTCGTGGCCAGTACAATAGTTGGACCATTGGAAACGGCATTTTTGAGATTTGGCGTGTCCTTTTTCCAGGTAATTCCCCCACCAAACACTTCACTGTAACTCTCTAAAATATCTTCCCAAAGAAACTCTGCTACTTCCAAATATTCGTCATCATCAGTGGCATTATAAGCCCTGACACAGGCATTGCCTAGCCAAAGCATATCATCATTGAATACATTAGAATAAGTGTCGCCATTTCTAGATTTGATACCATGCAGTAACTTCTTCATTTTATCCAAATATGCTCCATCTCCCGTTCGAGAATAAGCATCTACATAAACATGTAAGGCATGGGCATTGGGCCAATAATTCCCATAGGCGCCTCCTGGATTAAAATTAAAGGTACCATCTTGGGCAATATAGAGTGAATAAGTGCTGTTTTGCATAGAATCCGCTGTTGCCGCATAATCATAACTCACCGCTTCATTCTGTTCAAAATCCTTTCGCAAAGGCCCCAGATCGCTATCCACGCAGGACGAAAGTGTCCCGCTCAAGGCCAGTACAGAAAAGGCTATTTTATATGTTTTCATTTTCTTATTTTTATCAAACCAATAATCATCTTGCACCTCCTTTACAAGCCCCTCACGTTTTCTTCATTGTGAACGGCACAATAGTGAAGTAAAGCCATCTCGCGATGGCTTCTTCCTACGTCCTCGCAAAGGCAGTTTATTGAACTCATCTAAACTTATTCCACTGATACTGTATGGGTATAATTGGAAACCTCTGCGTTAAAAATAATTTGAATATCAGCTGAAGCATTATCCACTTCAGTAGCAAACTTAAAGCAGTTGTTCCAGCGGTCGCTGGTTACAGGTACCATATACCAATAGGCAGGTCCAGTAGACTCATTGGGGCGTTGGTTGTCACCATTTGTGCTGCCAAACCACTCTTCGGAGCTATTGCCTTCTGCGTCAGTTACCATGAAACGGAATTTATACCTTTCGTCTCTGCCCCAACCCTCTTGCTTAAATACCACAGGGAAGTCCTCTACAGACCAAGTTCCATTGGAAGCATAGGGCAAGCCCGTAATAAATTCTCCATCCGGTGCAAACCAAAGCTCCACATTACCAATTTCATGTATTTCAGTAGTTCCATTGGAGAAATCCACGCGGATACGGTATACTTTTTCCTCTCCAGTATATTCCGTTTCTCCTTCAGCTCTCAGCTTTTCTCCCTCGATATAATAGGTACCTGGCTCTCCAGAATTCCTTTCAGCAAAGAAGTATGATCCAGCCTTCAATGAGGTATATACTTCAAATGTATTGGCGCTGGTCTTCTTCATCAAAATGGCATTGGAAAGGTCTTCTCCGGCCTCAGTAGCTGAACCGGTAAGATATAGTTCATCTGGAGCAGGGAAACCAGCTGGTCTTTCCACTTCAACAGTTCTGATGTCCATAATTTCCTGTACATTGATCCCCTTGGAGGACTGAACGGACCATTGCAGCCTCCCCACTCCTTCAGGCTGAATTCCTGCCATTTCTGCGATTCTGTTCAGATCAGAAAATGGTAATGTCAGCGTCCTTTGCATCCCTCTACCATCTGATGGCATTACAAAAAGTGGTTCAGAAAAATCTCCTCCTTCTTCATCAAAAACCACATCGTAAAGTACCACGCCATTATCAGCAGCTTTTGCTGCTTCCCATTCAAAAATAGCTGCGCTCTGAGCGCCCAAATTCATATAGGCATTGTTTTCTGGCGCATACAAACTCTGCACAGGACTAACTTCTGTATGCATCTCAGCGTCTTCTTGACAGCCCCAAAAGGCCATCAATACCATTATTAAGGAAAGAAGTTGATAATTTATATTTTTCATTTTTCTTATTGTTTTCAGGTTATTGATCAGGTTTATTCCCAACCAGTGTTTTGGGTTAAATTTGGATTAAGGTTACGTTCATCACGCGGAATCGGCCATAAGTAATGCTTGGAAGGATCAAAAGATCTTAAGTTGACCCGTAAATAGCCATTGTCTTCAGATGGTGGTCCAAACTGTGCACCATGCGCCCAACCATTTAGCACCTCTTCAGCTATGCGCCATCTTCTGATATCAAATATTCTAAGGCCTTCCATTGCCAACTCTACTCTCCTTTCATTTCGAATGACTTCTCTCCATCCATTTTGTCCCAGATCAGTATCAAAATCCAAGGCTGCCGATGCTTCAAAACCGGCTCTTTCCCGCAATGCTCTAATAGTCTCATTCCAAATAGTTTGGTCCATTTGATTCAGCTCATTTTTGGCTTCTGCATACATCAACAATACGTCTGCATACCTGAACAGCATCAAGTTCAACCCAGAGGCAAATTGGGTGATACGGGAAGGATCAAAATATTTTCGGGTATAATATCCGGTAGTGGTAGACGAAGATCCAGGCACATATTCATCCGGAGCAGATGCATCAGGATCAGTACCGGGCTCAATATAAATGGTGTGCGTTTCTCCATTGTCTTCCCACTCATACAAATGATAGACAATGGTAGCCTTCAACCTTGGGTCACGACGGACGTAAGGATTCCCTTCGTCATAGCCTGAGTTAGGATCCTCGATAGGAAGGCCATTTTCCATCAAATAGCTATCAACCAATTCTTGGGTAGGTGCCAAGGCATTGAGTCTTGCTCCGGCAGAAAGCGGTGCCATATCAAAAAACTGCCCCCATGTACGGAACTGGGGCACATATTGCATACTGAGGATATCCTCCTGATTATATTCATTTTGGGGCATAAATAGGCCTTCATAGGAAGGGAACAGTCCATAACTGCCAAAATCATCACCAAAGATCATTCTTTCTGTTACATCCACGACCTGCTGCCATTCTCCTTCATAGAGATGTACCCTTGCCTTAAGTGCCATGGCTGCTCCACTGGTAATTCTACCTCTTTCCTCCGCTGACAATTCCTGTTGGGTAGGAAGAATACCACTTACTTCAGCCAGTTCATTAACAATAAAATCCAGCACTTGGCTTTTGGGAGTTCTGCTGACTGTTTGGGCTTCCTCTATGGTTATATCCCTATCCAATAAGGGAACATCCCCAAACCAGGTCATTAATTGAAAATGCTGATAAGCACGAATAAAGCGGGCCTCTGCCTTCATGCGTTCCCGCACACTTTCGTCCATACTCTCTACATTATCTATATTTTCCAATAGAATATTGCAAGTTTTGATGGCGCTGTAATTATTGTCCCACTGGCTCTGCAAACGACCAAGAGAAGGATCATAGGTTCCTGCGGCCAATGAAGCTGCTCCTGCATTATCTCCACGCCCATTATAAGCATTGTCCGAAGCACCTTCATTGTAAAAAAAGCGATTGCTATCAAACATCTGCGAATAAGCAGTATTCAACATGCTTTGTGCTTTGGACTCAGAGGTCCAATAAGTCAAATCTGTAAAGGTGTTTTCCGGAGCCAAATCCAGCTCCTTACATCCTGTCCAGAGCAAACTGCAGCATGCTGATAGAATGATTGTATATTTATTGATTTTTTTCATTTTTTTAGGTCATTAAAAGGTGATGTCCAATCCAAAACCGTAATACACCATGGTTGGATATGCTCGGGCACTATTAGCACCGCCACTTCTCATACTGTTGTCAAATTCAGATAATTCCGGATCAACAAAGTCCACCTTGGAAAGTGTAAACAGGTTTTGCCCAGAGAGGTAAGCTCGACAATTTTGCATGCCCAGCTTTTCTGCTAAACCTCTAGGTAGTGTATAACCCAACTGAATATTCTTCAATCGAAGGTAGGCCGCATCAAACAAGTACATGTCAGAGCCTCTTCTGAAATTATTGGTATTGGACTGACTGCCATTATCGGCTAATCTAGGAAAACGCGCATCCGGATTTTGTGGGGTCCAATAATCCAACTGGTGCTCATACATGGTCATGCCATAGTTGAAATGAAAAGGTTCCACCATTTCCCCTCGTATCATCATGGTTCTGCTCCCTACACCCTGTGCAAAAACATTCAGGTCAAAACCTTTAACACGCACATTATAAGTTAATCCAAAGGTCATTCTCGGGAAAGGGTTACCAAAAACGTATTTATCTTCATCATTGATAATACCGTTGCCGTCTACATCCACGTATCGGTTGTCACCAGGTTGAACATTTAAACCTTCTGGCTTAGGTCCGTTTTCAGCCTCATCAATATTCTGGAAGTAACCATCTCTTTTTAATCCCACATAAGAATTGAAAGGATATCCTTCCTTCAACAATACCTGTAGCTCTTCTATTCCTGTAAGCCTTTCCTCTCCTTGAAAGTCCAGTACTTTGTTTTTAGAGTCCGCTAGGTTGAAAGAGAAAGTATGCTCAAATAGATCTCCTCTATGCCTGTAAGTGGTGGTAATTTCCCAACCTTTATTCCCCACTTTTCCGCTGTTGAAGTCCGGCAAAGAGGTACCAAACACACCAGGTACAGCAGGTGGTACTAAAATATCTGAAGTTACCTTATCAAAATAATCCAAGCTCAAGGTCAAAGCTCCATCCAAGAAGTCAAGGTCGGCACCGATATTGAAAGTGGATGCCCTTTCCCACTGAATATTTGGATTGGCATAATTAAAACCTGTGCCACCAACTGCCGAATTATTAAAGCCATAGGCATTTTGGAAAGTAAAGAAGGTGGTCTGATATTGGTAATTCCCTACGTTCTGATTACCCAAGACACCATAAGAAGACCTGATCTTAACTTCACCAAAACGATTGCGGTAATTACTCATAAAAGCTTCTTCAGACAACCGGTAACCTATGGAAGCGGATGGAAAAAAGCCCCATCTTTTTCCTTCCCTGAATTTGGAAGAACCATCATATCGGAAGCTTAATTCCGCGAAATATTTTTTCTCATAATCGTAAGAAACCCTTCCAAACAAGGAGTTCAGACTGTTTTCAGATGAACTTTGATTGGAATTATAAGAATCAGGATTGATGACTGTTTCTGTAACAGGAGTTCCCAGTTCAGGATCTGTAAACCGCTTATAAATAGCTATTCCACGATCACTGTGATTTTCATTTGCCACCCCCACCAAGGCGCTGATCTCATGATACTCAGCAAAGGTCTTGTCATATTGTAGCATCAATTGCGTGTTGAGGTCAAGACCTTTTCGATTTTCATCATTGGTATTCCTATCACCTCCATAAACTCCTCTAGGATAAAAATCTACCTGCATAGTCCTGGCATACATATTATTAGAATACATATTGAAGCCAAATACCCCTCGCATTTTTAGGTCATTTGTCAGTTTAAGATCTCCGCTTATATTACCAAACACATTATCATCAATATGCTCTCTGAAACCACCTTTTTCCAAAATCCCCAATGGGTTGAATTCCTGAAGAATATCATTGGTCAAATACCTTCCCAAAGTATCTTTTTGATTATAATAAAGAGGAACCCTGTTCGCATCTGCCATCAAAGTACCACTGGAATAAGAATGATCCTTGATCAACCTTCTGGTATAAGCAAGTCTAGAACTCATCTTAAACCTCCCAAATTCATTGGTCAGGTTCATACGGAAATTATATCGAGTATAGCCTTTTTCAGGTCCCACGAAATTGCTACGCTGATCAGTATATCCTGCGGAAACGAGATAGGTTGAATTTTCACTACCTCCAGAAACTGATAAGTTATGGTTTTGCTGTATGGCGTTTTTGAATATCTCTTTGGCAAACCATTCCGTGTCACCATTTTCCCTGAATTGACGAATTTCTTCTGGACTGAATACAGCCTCACTCCTACCTGCATTAAAAGCCGATTCATTTCGAAGCATAGCATTCTGATATCCATGTACAGGACTGGTAAAAAATTGAGGGGTATTGACACCCACCAAACCATTATAGGTCACCTTAGGTTTTGTGTTTTTCTCTCCTTGTTTCGTGGTGATCAATACCACACCATTATTTGCTCTGGAACCATAAATAGCTGCGCTACCTGCATCCTTTAGCACCGATACACTTTCTATATCAGAAGGGTTAAGCAGGTTAATATCACCGCCAATTACTCCATCTATTACTATCAAAGGACTATTATCTCCCAAAGTACTGATCCCCCTAATATTCAAATTAATCCCTGCTCCAGGCTCTGAATTACGTTGTTGTACAATCAAGTTCGCCGAGACACCTTGCAAAGCCTGGCTCATGGTTGCTACTGGCCTACCCTCCAATTTCTCCTGCCCTACTTGGTCCACTGCTCCTACTACACTGAGCTTTTTCTGTGTACCGTAGCCCACAACCACGACTTCTTCCAAGGATGAGGTGCTCACATTCAAGGTAATATTGATCACATTACTATTGCCCACAACTACCTTTTTGGATTCAAATCCTATAAAGGAAAAAACGAGTGTAGCCCCCTCGGCAACGTCAATTGAATAATTTCCATTGAGGTCTGTCACGGTTCCTGAACCTGAATCTCCCTCCACTATTACCGTTGCTCCAGGTAAAGGTTCGCCACTTTCATCCACCACTTGTCCAGTAATCTCAATCAAGTCAAGTTTTGCAGGACCATTATTTTCTCTTATAGCACCTTTGTCTTTCAAAATATGGATGGTACTGTTGATCTGTTTAAAGGTTAACTTTGTCTTCCATGAAATTTCTTCCAACACTGAAAGCAATGACTGCTGTTTTGCTTTTATGCTGATCATCGGAGTATTCCTGACTTGATTCAAGTCATAGGCAAATTTGAAATCTGTCTGTTGCTGGAGATTTCTTAGGACTTTTTCGACTGGGACATCCTCCATATTGATGGAAACGATGACGTTCTCCAGGTCTTTTTGCTGGTTGGCGAAAGCTTGCTGACCGGCCATTCCTCCTCCAGCTAAAAAAGCAAGACAAAGAAAACAGCGCAACAGCAACTTCCTCTTGAACACGAGTAGTTTTTCTTTCATTATTTTGGGATTATTTTAATTATATACTTTGGCCACAAAGCCATTTTATTTTTTTATGATCTTTACTTTTCCGTCTTTTATCTCATAGTCAAAACCCAAAGAATACTGCATACCCTTTAATACATTTTCCAGGCTTTCATTCTTGAACTCACCACTGTACTTTCCAACGAAACCAGGGCCATCTTCAAACTCAAACCCGATATTATACCACCGCGATAAGCGTTCAAAAACTCGGGCATAGGGCTCTTCATAAAATTTCAGAATGCGTTCTTTCCACCCTATCAAATGGTTATAATCATAGGAACCTTTAGTAAGGGATTGCTTCTGGGTATCGTAAAAAGTAGCTTCCTCGGGAGTTATCATGGTAGATACACCATTTTCTGTATCTACTTTAACCTTCCCTGTCACCACCGCCACATGGAATTCCTGATCATCAGGATAAGCGCTAACATCAAACGAAGTTCCTAAGACCGTAGTCTTTAAATCACCACTTTGGACACTAAAAGGCAGATCTGGATTTTTGACAACCTCAAAAAATGCCTGTCCCTTCAACTCCACCATACGCCCCTTTTCAAAACTGGAAGGGTATCGTATCTCACTATCCGAATTAAGGGTTATTGCAGAGCCATCAGGTAAATGGACGATTTTCTTCACTCCTTTCGCTGCTGCTTTTGTAATCCAAACGGGTTCTTGTTCATGGTTATTCGATCCTTTTCCGGATTCAAAATAACTCAAAGTCAAAAAGCCCAGTAGAAGTATAGAGGCTGCTGTAGCCAACCACCATTTCAGCTTACTTGAATCTTTGGTATGATTTATTTCCTTTATTTTTTGCTCATGCTCCCATTTAGAATTAAACAGTATAAGATTGTCAAGCATCTTCTCGTGACGCTCCTGCTCCATGGCATATTTATTCTTCCACATCAAGGATTTGGAAAGTTCCTTTGCCCTCAGCATCATTGACTGTTTTTCTGGATATTTCTTGACCCAGGCATTCCAAAACCTATCCAACTCTGCATTGGGGGCTTTAATCCACTTCAGAAAAAGTGGGTGCTTTAAAAAGTCTGATTCATTATTAGGGTCAAATTTCATTGACAGATAAGGTTACTTTAAAGTCTATTTTTCTCTTACATCCTTTAAGAGACATGCACTAAAAAAGTAACCCCATTCAAATGAACTTTTTTTAAAAAATATTATTTCTATATGATGTGTAGATAACTTTTACTTTGTCTTTCAATTTTCAGAGTTACTTTCAACTCATCCCATTTGTTACTTTTTTCCTACAGGTGAAAAAAGTAACAAAAACCTGTCCGCCTAAGGAGGAAACCCCGCAGCGATACATCTATGGTGCTAAAATTAAAGCCCTCCCTCCTACATAGCTGCCTTCGAACTCTTTGTTCAGCATTTCGTCAGACAAATCTACCTACTTGCTTACCCACTTCTTTAATTTCTTAACGCTCAATATCTGTAAGGCGGATTTGCAAATACACTTGAGATCGCGTGCGACAGGCTAGTTAAGATGGTTTTCTTTATTAAAGTTTAGCCACACCATTTCATATAGAACCAAAATATTTAATGAGTATTGATTCTTCAGCCCCTTCATTTCTAAGAACTCTTTCGCTCAAATAATCAATTTTAAAAATTAAGTCTTAAGTTAGTTTTATACAAGTCTAACCTACAAACACAAACAGTATCCTTAAAATGTCTTTGTGCTTATGTAATCTACCATTAAGATTGTCAAGTGCCCTGTATAATAGTTTTCTTGCTGATTTCACTTGGGAAAAATCCATTACACTTGCAATCTCCTTATAGGATAATCCTTCAAAAAAATACAGGGAAAGCACCTCTCTTTGTCGTATAGGAAGCTGGTTACAGGCTTCTTCAAGGATCTTTTTCTGATCCACAGTAAACATGGTTTGGATAGAATGATAATCAGGATCTATACTTATCAAAAACTGCCCTTCTCTTTCAAGATTCTCCTCATAAATCATTTTTCTTTTCTGCTTTATAAGGCGCATAAGTCTTCTTCTAAAACTACTGAACAAATAGTGTTTGATTGAATTAGCAGCCGAAATCTTATGCTTACTCTTGATCAATTGATAAAACACATCTTGTATTGCATCATTAACCAAGTCTTCATGAGCAGTTAATTGTCTACCATAATTATATAAATTATGGGCATATGCATTAAAAATCTTGGCCAGAGCCAATTCGCTTCCTTGCTGGAACTCCCTCCAAATATCAGGTTCCCGTTCATTAACAGAACTGGAACTTCCCTCATCCGCAAAATTGCTATCGGAAATTGAAAAATCCTCTAATGCTTTGGTGGATATCATTTGGTTTATAGGGTTATTGTTAAAAGCCGTATTAATCAAAAGGACAATACGTTATGACTTAATGTTTATTTCAATCTCCTAGAGACCATTTTTTCTATAAACTGCATTAAACTTATGAACTTAACAAATCATTACCAAATGCTAAACCATTTTAGTATACATAAAAAACGTTTCAACTTGTTCAAACATTAATTTTCCTTAATCAAAACTTAGATGTCTCGCAGGAAGTAATCACGTTAATCAATACCGAACAATATCAATCTGATTACCAAACAATTACAACAAACCGTTAGAAATAAATGTAATTAACGAATAAAAAACGCCCTATTAATCCGTCCAATATTATAGAAAACATCTAAGCAATAATAGCTTAAAAAGGAGCTATAAACTCATAATAGCCTAATTTTATCTCCCTATTAAAATTTTGATATCCGTCTCATTTTCATTAGCTTAAAAAGAGAATGTATTTTTCATATACGACCATAACAAACCACACATGGATTTAAGCAATTACGATTGTGCAGGTCTTTTTGACGAGATGTTCGATGAAAATGGTTCCTGCAGGGATCACTACAAAACCTTCGAAAAACTGTTAAAAAAGACAGGGCCAAAAAAACTGAAACAACTTCAATTCTCAGCCAATAAAACTCAGTTGGCTATGGGGATGACTTTCAATGTTTACCATAATGAACAGGGATTGGAAAAGATCCTCCACCTGGATATTATTCCAAGAATTATTGCCAACCAGGAATGGCTGCAATTAGAAGCCGGACTGAGGCAAAGAATCAAGGCTCTCAACCTATTTATTCAGGATATTTATAACGAACAAGAGATCCTCAATGATGGCGTGGTGCCAAGGGATTTGATCGAAAATAGTAAAGATTTTTTAAAGCCATGCATAGGCATTACCCCTCCAAAAGGTATTTGGTGTCATATTACAGGCACAGATCTTATCAGGGATAACAGTGGGGAATATTTTGTATTGGAAGATAATTTAAGATGTCCATCGGGGGTTTCCTATATGTTAGAAAGCCGGGAAATCATTAAAAGAGCCTTTCCAGATTTAATCAATAAAGCTGGTGTAATGCCTGTTTCTAACTATCCTACCCGACTATTGCAAATGCTCCAGCACCTTTCTAATAAGGAAAAGCCAGTGGTAGGGGTGCTTACACCAGGGATTTATAATTCTGCCTATTTTGAACATTCTTATTTGGCCCTGCAAATGGGAGCTGAATTAGTTACAGGTGAGGACCTGATAGTAAAGGACAAAAAGGTCTATATGCAAACCACCAAAGGCTTTGAACCTATAGATGTACTTTACAGGCGGATTGATGACACCTTTTTGGATCCACTTGTTTTCAATCCGGATTCCATGCTTGGCATTCCCGGAATTTTCGAAGCCTACAAAGCGGGAAATATTGCACTGGCCAATGCCCCAGGAACTGGTGTAGCGGATGACAAGGCTGTTTATGCGTATGTACCCGATATCATCAAATATTACCTCAATGAAGCCCCCATTCTTAATAATGTGCCTACCTACCTTTGTCGAAAACCAGATGAAAGGCAATATGTACTGGACCATATTGAGGAATTGGTAGTAAAGGAAACCAATGCGGCTGGAGGATATGGCATGTTGATCGGGCCAAAGTCGGGCCCAGAAGAACATGAAAAATTCAGGGAGCTCATCAAGAAAAACCCCAATAATTATATTGCCCAACCTACCCTCTCACTATCTACCGTACCTACACTTACAGATGAGGGACTGGAAAGTAGACATGTCGACCTGAGGCCCTATGTGCTCTATGGTGAGGAAATAGAAGCCGTTCCAGGTGCATTAAGCCGTGTTGCACTGAAAAAAGGATCCCTTGTGGTAAACAGTTCCCAAGGTGGAGGAAGTAAGGATACATGGGTATTATATTAAACTTAAATTCAATTTATGCTAAGTCGCGTTGCAAACTCAATATATTGGCTAGGAAGATACCTAGAAAGGGCTGAGAACTACGCCCGATTTATAGACGTTAATTTCAATCTGATGTTGGATCTTCCCCCTGGAATGAAGGCCCAATGGGAACCGCTGGTCTTTGCTACGGGTGACCAAGAAAATTATATTAAAAAAAATGAGGGATTTGACAAAAAGCAGGTGATTTACTTCCTGACTTTAGATAGGGAAAATCCCAACTCAATATTATCTTCGATCACCTATGCCAGGGAAAATTCAAGGATTGTCCGTGAGAACCTAAGTAAAGAAACCTGGGAAAAGATCAATGAATTATACCATTATGTCAACAATGCTTCTGAAAGAAAAATTTGGGACAAAAAGGATCCAAGAAGCTTTTTTGACAATATTAAAAACCAGATCCAACTTCTCTATGGACTAACAGATAGCACAGTGGCCCGAACAGAAGGCTGGTATTTTAGACAATTGGGTATGTACTTGGAAAGAGCCGATAAAACCAGTAGGATACTCGATGTAAAGTACCATATGCTATTGCCCTCTCCTCAAGAAGTGGGCAGTCCTTTGGATTTTCTGCACTGGATGGCACTATTAAAATCTGTAACGGCATTCAATACTTACCGCCGAATGTATGGCACCATCAGTGCCAGTAAAGTGCTTGAATTCCTAATCTTTAACCGAAGATTTCCGAGATCTATTTATTTTTGTCTAAAAGAAGCTGAAGATTGCCTTCATATGATTACTGAATCCAGCACCAATGAATTCAAGAATTCTGCAGAAAAGGAAATTGGTGCACTCAGGTCTAAACTAGGTTTTAGTGATATCAGTGATATCATCGATCAAGGACTTCACGAATCCA
Organism: Echinicola salinicaeni; assembly: GCF_014280965.1. Taxonomy (GTDB): domain Bacteria; phylum Bacteroidota; class Bacteroidia; order Cytophagales; family Cyclobacteriaceae; genus Echinicola; species Echinicola salinicaeni. The sequence continues at coordinate 308,624 of NZ_JACODZ010000002.1, read as the reverse complement.
TAGATGATTTACAGCAAAAAATAAATATTATTTCTAGGGAAATTGAGTTAAATTTCTTCCAATTAAAACCAAGTGTGAGCCCTCAAAACCAAGAACAAGAATGACCTTTTGTTTAGGCATCAAAACCAAACACGGAATCATAGGCCTCTCTGATACCCGTATTACTTCTGGAAATGAAACCACGACGGCAAAGAAAGTCTATGTGGTAAACAAACGGAAGCACTCCTATTTTGTCATGACTTCAGGCCTCAGATCTGTTCGGGACAAGGCAATAACTTATTTCACAGAGGTCATCCAACATCAGGATGACCAGTTCAATAAGCTCTACCAAGCAGTCAATGAACTTGGAAACCAAATAAAAAGGGTAGCCAAGGAAGATAAAGAAGACCTTGAAGCCTCTGGACTTAACTTTAACCTCCATGCGATTATCGGAGGGCAATTACAAGATGACTCAGAGCCTAAACTTTACCTGCTATATCCTCAAGGAAACTGGATTGAAATTATAAAAGGCACTCCCTTTGTCATTATTGGGAATACAGGTTTTGGAAATCCTGTACTAAGGAGATCTCTCACTTATGATGAAACCTTGGACTTCGCCTTAAAAAGTGCCTTTTTGGCCTTTGATGCGACGAGAATATCCGCCAATGATGTGGCCTTCCCAATAGATACAGTCATTCTGGAAAATGACAAGTTTGAAATCAAAGAACAACGATTTGAACAAAATGAGTTGGTCCATATCTCTGATTTCTGGAATAGCCGACTGAAGAGTGCCATCAATGAACTGCCTGCCGATGTCCTAAAAAAAGCTTTTCACAAAAAAGAAAGCCCGCTGAATGAATTCTGAGCACCTTCTTACTATACATCATCTTACCCAATATAGCTATGACCAGGAAGTCATGCTCAATCCCCAAAAGGTATTGCTATCACCTTCCACGCGCAGCTATTATAAGGTACTGAGTTATGAATCCATGATAAGCCCTTCACCTCAAGGCATCAATTACCGCATGGATATGGAGGGGAATTTATGTCAGCATATTTGGTTTGACCAGCCAACTAAAATCTTTGAAATTGATATCAAAACCGAATTGAAGATCCTTCCTATAAACCCATTTGATTTTATCCTTGATAATGGCTTTGAGGGTAGTAATGAAGAAGGGGAACTAAACTTTAACTATAGCAAAAAAGAAATCGATTTTCTTGCTCCCTATCTTAAGGATCCTCAATCAGATTTATTATTTAACAAAACAAAAAACATTAAAGCGAAAGCCACTGGAACTGTATCATTTTTGGTCGATATCACTGCTGAAATCCATGATGATTGCCAACATATTATCAGACATGAATCCGGCGTATGGAACCCTGAGAAAACATTGGCCGAAAAAAAAGGATCTTGTAGGGATTTATCATGGCTATTGATCAATATGCTGAGAAGCATAGGCTTGGCCAGCAGGTTTGTAAGTGGCTATGCTTATAATCCAGAACTGGAAGAAAATCATGAATTACATGCCTGGGTAGAAGTGTTCTGCCCAGGAGCTGGATGGATAGGATTAGACCCAAGTCTTGGCCTATTAACTGATGCTTATCATATTCCCTTGGCCATAAGTTATATGCCTGAATTGACCCTGCCAGTCTCTGGTAGCTATGGTGGCCAAACAAAATCCCATCTAAAGAGCTATGTAGCCATCAAAAAAAGATAATAAATCCCAAGCCTCTATTTTTATTAACCTTTTCTTAACTCATCTCCTGCCATAAGTTCATATCCTTCACTTTAAATTTGGCTCAAACTTAGTCTCATGAGCAGAATAGTAAGTGACACCGAACTTTTTACCCTAATGGCCCAAAAGGAAGACCATTCGGCATTCCAAGAAATCTTTAATCGCTATTGGGACTCCCTTTTTGATATTGCGCTCAATAAAACCAAAAGCCCTGATTTAGCCCAGGACCTTACACAAGAGGTCTTTATCAGTTTGTGGAAATACCGACAGAACATCAAAATAAAAACAGAGTTAAAAGCCTATTTGGTCACCATGATCAAATATGGATTTTTTAAGATGGTCGCTCAAAAAGACCAACAATTTGAAGAATTAAATTCTATTGGAAACCCGGAGCCTTTCCATGAAATAAACGGATTCTCTTTGATGGAATTTAATGAGCTGTATAACAAAATAGCCATTATCACCGAAACCTTACCACCTAGATGTCGTGAGATTTTCCTGATGAACAGAACCCAAAATATGTCAGTTGAAGAAATTGCAAACAATTTTAATATTACTCCTTCCACAGTAAGGACCCATCTTGCCAAAGCAACCGGTACGTTTAAGGAACAACTAGCTGAAGACATCGCACTAGCCGGATTATTATTGATGCTTTTCAGCTAAGTCATATTACCTCAAGGTTACTCAATAGGATTCATAGTTAAAAATTACATAACGTATTCTGAGTAGACACGATTCCAATATTTCTTCTCTATTGATTGAAAGCCGATCAATAAAATATGGAAATCAATAAATATTGGAAAAAGCTGGTGTCAAAGCTTTTTAACAAAACCATTTCAGATAACGAATTAGAGGAGCTTAACAGTTGGTACGATGATATTAAATTGGACGAATTGCAGCATTCCCAAATTGACCGTGAAAAAAGGAAAATAGCAGCCTGGACATCCATCAAGCAAAATACTGCTTCAATTCCAGAAAGAAGGGAGCCAAAAGCCCAACTCATTTCCTTGTCATCAATTGTAAAAATTGCTGCTTCATTTTTGGTGGCAGCATTAATTGGACTACAGTTTTGGCAAAATGAAGCACCTACCCCCGTTCCAGTTGAGATGATTACTATCAGCAATAAGATTGGTCAGGTCAGCAGCTTTACTTTGCCCGATAGCTCTAAAATCTGGCTGAGTAGTGGGTCTTCCTTTACCTATCCAGAAAAGTTTGGAGCGACTAGAGAAGTGGCTTTGAAGGGTGAAGCATTTTTTGATGTCCATCTCAACCCAAACAAACCATTCCTCATCAAGTCTGGAAACCTAAGCACACAGGTCCTAGGTACCTCCTTTAATATCAGTGCCTATCCAGAAGAAAATATGGAAGTGGCTGTTTTTTCCGGAAAAGTTGCCGTCAAAGAGGCCTTTGAAGAAGGAAAAACTATCTATTTGACCAAAAACCAGATGACCACTTGGAAAACCAATTCAGGCTTTGGCCAGACACAAACTTTTGAGCCGTCGGAAATGGCCAAATGGAGACAAGGAATCCTCACCTTCAAAAATGCAAAAATGGATGAGGTTATTCAGCAGTTGAGCAAATGGTATGACATTCAGTTCAAGCTTAATAAAAAACCTGGCAACTGTCTTTACACAGGGGAATTTAAAAACACCTCTCTGGAAAATGCCTTAAACATTATTCAATATGCGCTAAAAATCAATTATTCCATCAATGAAAAAGAAGTACTTATAGAAGTCCCCAATTGCCATGGGCAATAAAAAAATCCGGTGATATGGACCATCTCCGGATTTTAAAAGATTAAACGATTTTCCAAACTGCTTCCATCTTCGACCATGTAGCAGTGAGGAAGTAAACCTTTATTAATCAAAGTTATGAAAAAAAAACTACTTCGCATTGTTTTGAAATCAACAGCGAACCTCTTAATCATCGGAACACTCATGTATTGCTTCAGCAGTCTTGCTTTAGCACATGAAAGTGAGGCCCAGCAAATGGGCGAGACAAAAATTGAGCTCAGTAAGGGAGAGATCCTCCTACGCAAAGTTTTAGAAAAAGTGGAGATGCAAAGTGACTTCCGCTTCCATTTCAATCCTAAATTAAACGAGTTAAACCAAAGTGTTTCAGTAAAAGGCCCTAGTGACTTGGAAAGTCTACTTTACCAAATTGCTGAGCAAACAGGACTCAACTTTAGACAGGTCAATGAATCTATTGCTGTTAGAAAAAACCAAAAAGCCAACTCATCCAAAGCTGTAGAGGTTGACATTGCCATATCAGGTACTGTAACCGACCGTGACACAGGTGAACCCATCGTAGGGGCATCAGTATTTATAGCAGGTTCTGGTATTGGTATTGCTTCCGATTTAGATGGAAAATGGTCTTTAAACATTCCAGAAGAACTTTTGGGAGAGGAAATTACGGCTAGCTACTTAGGTTACCAAGGGGCCAGCATGACCATCAGCAAAGCGCCAATGCACTTCAAACTCATTTCAAATGAATTGGAGGAAGTCGTGGTAGTAGGTTATGGAACCCAGAAAAAAGTCAACCTAACAGGAGCTGTAGACCAAGTGACTGGAGAGGTATTCGAAAACAGGCCAGTACCAAATATTGCGCAGGGCCTACAAGGGGCCATTCCTAACTTAAATATCAATATCCAAGATGGTAAACCAACCCAATCTCCTTCTTTCAATATCAGGGGAACAACATCTATCGGGCAAGGAGGAAATGCCTTAGTGCTTATTGATGGCGTAGAAGGGGATCCTTCGATGATTAACCCAACAGATATTGAAAGTATTTCTGTATTGAAAGATGCTTCTGCGGCTTCTATATATGGTGCCAGAGGAGCCTTTGGTGTAATTCTCATTACCACAAAGGCTCCTGCGAAAGATAGAATGACTTTGACTTATACCTCCAATTATTCCATCAAATCGCCAACTACAGTTCCTGACCTGGTAACGGATGGCTATACTTGGGCCTCCATGTTCAATGAAGCTTGGACAGCATGGAATGACTATTCCCAAACTCCACAAAATGCCAATAAAACCCTTCCATTTTCTCAGGATTACTTGGCAGAATTAAAGAGGAGGTCGGAAGATCCTAGTTTGCCTAAAATAGAAATAGGACCGAATGGAGAGTACATCTACTATGGCAATACAGACTATTATGGGGAACTATACAAAAAAAGCCTCTTTGCCATGGAGCAGAACATTTCCTTATCTGGCAGCAATGGTAAAACAGGCTATTATATCACAGGAAGATATTACGATCAGGAAGGCTTATTCAGGTATAATTCTGATGACTTCAAATCATATAATTTCCGTGCCAAAGGTTCTATGGAAATGACCGATTGGTTGACCGTGGAAAACAATACTGATTATTCCTTTAGAAAATACCATAATCCATTAAACGTTGGTGAAGGAGGAAGTATTTGGAGGAATATTGCAGATGAAGGCCACCCTTTGGCGCCACTATTAAACCCTGACGGTACGCTTTCTTATTCAGCAGCTTATACCGTTGGTGATTTCTATTACGGCAAAAATGGTATCGACACAGAAAGAAGCATTATTAAAAACATCACCAGCTTCAATTCGAAGTTCTTTGATAATACCTTTAGAGTTCGAGGAAACTTCACCTTCCAGGATGTTCAAAATAATGAGCAAAGAATCCGTGTGCCTGTCCCTTACAGCCGAAGTCAAGGAGTGATCGAATATGTTGGTATGAACACCAATGACATTAGAAATAGCCGATCAGCGACCCGTTATTTGGCTACCAATATTTATGCGGAGTATGAGCCAAAATTATCTGGAGAGCACCACCTGAAAGGCATGGCTGGGTACAATTATGAATCATCCACTTTTAGCAATCTAACCGCTCAAAGAAACGGATTGATCTTTGAAGACGCGCAAGACATTAACCTTGCTTTAGGCCAATCTATAACCACAAATGGTGGATGGGAAAGATGGGATATACAAGGAGGTTTCTTTAGAGCCAATTATGATTATGCGGGCAAATATTTATTGGAAGTAAATGGCCGATATGACGGTTCGTCCAAATTCCCTCAAGATCAACGTTATGCATTCTTCCCGTCATTTTCGACAGGATGGAGAATCTCAGATGAATCATTCTTCAATATTGCGGATAAAGCAGTTTCCGATCTAAAATTAAGGGCTTCTTATGGCTCACTTGGAAATGGTAATATTAGATCCTATGCCTTCCAAGAGCTATTTTCCATTGCGCAATCTGGTAGAATACTAAATGGCGTAAGACCTCAATATACAGGACAACCAGGCGTATTGCCTGACGGACTTACTTGGGAAACCTCCACTACTGCCAATATCGGTATTGATTTGGGACTATTGGAGAATAGGCTGACTTTCACTGGTGACGCTTATATCAGGAATACCACAGATATGTTTACCGTTGGTAATTCCCTACCAGCAGTTTTTGGAACAGCAGTCCCTAAGGGTAACTATGCTGATCTTCGTACAAAAGGATGGGAATTTGTGGTATCCTGGAAAGACCAAGTCAGTCTAGCTTCCAAGCCGCTTAACTACAGCGTGAAATTCTTTATGGCAGATTATTCCTCTACCATCACCAAATACAATAATCCTGACAAAAGGTTGAACGACTATTATGTAGGCATGAAGGTTGGTGAAATCTGGGGCTATGAGACTGAAGGCCTCTTTGAATCCATGGAAGACATCAACACCCATGCTGATCAATCTTATATCCAATCGTCTACCAGCAGAACTACCTTGCCTGGAGATATCAAGTTCAAAGACCTCAATGGAGACGGCGTAATCAATAAAGGATTAAATACGGTTGATAATCCTGGAGATCAAACCATCATTGGTAATTCCACACCACGATACACTTATGGGTTTAATATCGACCTTAACTGGAACAACTTCTTCTTCAGCACCTTCTTCCAGGGAGTTGGCAAAAGAGATTGGTGGCCAGGTGGCGAAGCCGGACTTTTCTGGGGACAGTATAACCGACCATATAATGATATTCCTAAATCCATGATTGGTAATATTTGGTCTGAGGATAATCCTGATGCTTATTTCCCAAGATACAGGGGCTATTCAGCTATTGGTAGCAACCGTTCCCTTTCATCCACACAAACAAGGTATTTGCAAAGTATAGCTTATTTGAGAATGAAGAATATCCAAATTGGTTATAACCTACCGGAACATGTAGCATCGAAATTTAAGATGGGCGGCGCTAGAGTATACCTATCCGGAGAAAATCTGTTGTCTTGGTCTCCACTGTATGATGTCACCAAAAACCTTGATGTAGAAAGCACAGGACCTTCCGATTTGACCCTTACATCTGGTACTTCAGGAAATGGCAATAACTACCCTATCCTAAAAAGTGTAACCCTGGGACTTTCTATTACCTTCTAAATTGAACGCTTCAAAATGAAAAACATAAAAAATATAATCGGATCATTAGCATTTCTAGGAGCCATCGCCTCTGGCTGTGCTGAACTGGACCAATTTCCGGAATCAACTACCTCTGGTGGAGCTGTTTTTAATAGTGAAAATGGCTTGGAACTTTACTCTACTTCATTTTACAATGCCCTGCCAACAGCCAGAGAAATCCATTCTGGAGATGCCATGGCTGATTATTCTGCAAGAACCCAGGTACCAGATTTCCTTAGGCCTGGTAACTTCACCCCTACCCAAAGTAGCGGTTGGTCATGGAGTGAATTAAGAAACATCAATTTCTTCTTAGAAAACAATATCAGTGAAGAAATTAATCCAGCAACCAAAAATCACTATAATGCCCTTGCAAAATTCTTCAGGGCCTACTTTTACTTTGAAAAAGTAAAACGTTTTGGGGATGTTCCATGGATCAATAAAACCATGGATGTCAATGATCCAGACCTCTTTAATGGTCGTGATTCCCGTACTTTAGTGATGGATTCTGTATTGAGAGACCTTGATTATGCCATAGAAAATATTCAAACTACAGATGATGAGAGCAGAAGTTTAATCACCAAAAATGTGGTCCTAGGCTTTAAATCAAGAATTTGTCTTTTTGAGGGAACTTTCAGAAAATACCACACCAACTATGACCTTACCGCTTCTGCTGACCAATGGCTGTCAGAAGCTGCTGATGCTGCTGGACAGGTAATCAATAGTGGTGACTTTTCTCTATATCAGGGAGCTGGAGAAGACCTTTCCTATCGATCTCTTTTTATCAGTGAAAAGCCTCTATCCCAAGAGGTAATGCTATCTGTGGTCATAGATCCCGCATTGAGTGTTTTCCACGATGCAAACTGGTGGTGGACAAGCTCAACCTATGGATCAAGGGTAAGTTTGACTAGAGATTTCGTGAGAACGTATTTGAACACTGACGGCTTCCCTTTCACCAACTTAAGTGGTCATGAAACCATGACCTTTATGGAAGAAACCAAAGGTAGAGACAAAAGGCTGCAACAGACCATTCGAATGGCTGACTACACCAGAACTAATGCTGGAGCAGTCCTTCCAGCACCTCCTGTTTTCTCTTATACTTATACCGGTTATCAGCCTATCAAATGGACATTAGATGATATGTACTATGATGGCGGCAGCAGAAATATCAACAGTGTCAGCATCATGAGATATGCTGAAATCCTATTAAACTATGCAGAGGCAAAAGCAGAGCTAGGCTCCCTTGATGCCGATGGCTGGGCAATGACCATTGGGGCATTGAGAGAAAGAGCTGGTATAAAAGGAAATCTAAGCTTACCAACAACTATTGACCCTTATCTTCAGCAGACTTATTTCCCAGAGATCAATGATCCGGTACTTTTGGAAGTAAGAAGAGAAAGAGGAATTGAATTGGTTTTTGAAGGGTTCAGGTTTTATGATCTAGTCAGATGGAAAAAAGGCGAACTGATGGAAATGCCATGGAATGGCTTCTATGTACCAGAACTGAATACTCCAATTGACCTCAATGAGGATGGGATCCTTGATGTGGCCTTCTTTACTTCCATACCTGCGAACCCTGTAGATGGCGTTACTTATATCAATGTTTCACAAAATATTGACTCTGGTGTCAACCCTCAACAGTTATCCGAAGAAAACAAAGGTGAAATACATTGGTTGGACCATCAAACCAGAGAATGGGAAGAAAAAAACTATCTTTACCCAATTCCTGAAAATGATCTTTTGATGAATCCTGATTTGGGACAAAACCCAGGTTGGTAAGCTTCCAAAGAATTTTATAACCACAGATTTAGGAATTTTAGATCTGTGGTTATTAATTTTCTAACAGGATACTTTATTTAATTACATAATTAAACCCTTAAAGCTATAACAATAAAATGAGGACAGTACAAACCAAGCTATTCCTAGCGATTTTTTCCCTAGGGATATTTTTAACTACATTTTCTGCAGTGGCGCAAAATGAAAACCTTACCATAGCTACCTTTAATATCCGCTATGACAACCCAAAAGATGCGCCCAATAACTGGGACAACAGAAAAGAAGTCGTGGTTGATTTGATCAAGTTCCATGGATTCGATGTTTTTGGAATCCAAGAAGGGTTAAAACACCAAGTACAGTACATCGATGAAAATCTTTCCAACTTCGCCTATGTCGGTGTAGGAAGGGATAATGGAAAGGATAAAGGTGAATATTCAGCTATATTCTATAATAAGGATAAATTCAAGGTACTGGAAAGCAACACTTTTTGGCTTGCCCCTGACACCAGCAAACCTGTAAAAGGCTGGGATGCAGCTTTGCCAAGGATATGTACCTATGCCAAACTTCAAGACAAGAAGAGTGGACAACAGTTCTGGTTTTTCAATACCCATTTTGACCATGTAGGTCTGGAAGCCAGACAGGAAAGTGGCAAACTGATCCTAAGTAAAATGCAAGAGGCTACCCAAGCAGGCATCCCAGTGATGCTGACCGGTGATTTCAATGTGGACCAAGAAAACCCTGCCTATATTCTATTAAAAGACTCAAAAGAATTGAAGGACTGCTATGAGGCTGCTGATGTTCGCTATGCCAATAACGGTACTTTTAACAGCTTTGACAATACTAAAAGCACTGACAGAAGGATTGATCATATCTTTGTCAGTGAAGACCTCAACGTAAAAAAATACGGTATCCTGACGGACACCTATCATAACCTCTACCCTTCTGACCATTTTCCAGTAATGGCAGTAATTGAGTGGAAGTAGTAATAGTACCTAGTAGCTAGTATTGAGTATCAAGTACTGTGGAAATTCTCACTGATACTTGATACTAACTACTCCTTTAAAATCGTAATTGAGTGGAAATAATTTAGAAGAAAGAGGATAGAATAAAGAAAAAAGACAAATTCTACCCCCCGCTTGCAGCGCGGTTTTTTAGTTTATAGCCTTTCAAACACACTAAAACTTTCTCAACACTTTGTCCTTGATACTAGCTACTTGCTACTTCAACATCAGCCCCATTTTACTGATGTCATCGTCAGTGATCCTCCTACTGCTTTATCATTAAAGAAATTGACTTCTTCCTGAGACCTGCTCAAGCCCATCGTATATAAAAGCGGGATATAATGGTCCGGTGTAGGTATGGCCAATTGAGCAGCTTTGCCCATTTTTTGATAGTCCATCAAGGCTTTATGATCGCCTTCCTTGATTAAATTTTTGAATTTTTCATTCATTTCTATGGCCCAGTCATAGCCATATTCTGGTTCCTTTAGCTTATCCCAAGCGACCATTCTAAGGTTATGCACCATATTACCACTACCAATAATCAGGACACCCTTTTTCCTCAGCTGATAAAGCTCCTGCGCCAATTCATAGTGATATATTGGACTTTGATAATAATCAATGCTTAACTGTAATACAGGGATATCTGCCTTAGGATACATATGCCGAACTACTGTCCAGGTTCCATGATCCAAGCCCCATTCATGGTCAAGCTCCACCTGGGTAGAATGAATATTTTTTACTGTGTAAGCCGCCAACACAGGATCACCAGGTGCTGGATATTGCACCTCAAAAAGTGCTTGAGGGAATCCTCCAAAATCATGAATGGTATTGGGAAAGTCCATGGCCGTAATCCTTGTTCCTCTACTTAGCCAATGAGCAGAAACTACCAATACCGCTTTTGGGGTAGGAATTTCTTTCCCCAGTTTTTTCCAATAATCACTGAATTCATTATTCTCTATCCCATTCATGGGAGATCCATGACCGATAAATAATACAGGCATGATTTTTCCGTTTTCCTCCAAATCATCTGTAAATCGATTAAAATCAGCTAAGTTGTTCATATTCATCAATAAATATTTCTGCTCCGCCTTCTATAGCATTTGACTGCTTTCCCTATCATAACTAAAATAATATAAATATAATTCATGTATATACATCAAATATGCTTTTATTCTTAAATTTGCTAACCATTATTATCAAAATTGGTTGTAAAACTCCCTTCTTGCAACTATCATAGCATTATGAATCTAGATGCACACTATTTCAGTTTAGCGCAATCCTCTTTAGAAATAATTTTAAATGATCAATATGAAATTGATCCGCATACTGATAATATCAAAGATTCCAGACGTGGTTTGACTTTATTAGCCCGTCCTGATAATGGCGCAAAAACAAAAATTCAGGGCTTCATATCCATGCTCAGAGATACTGAACCAGAACAGTATTACTACCCTAATGCTGATTTACACATCACCATTTTATCCATCATCTCCTGCTATCCTGAATTTTCTATTAACAACATTTCCATTACCGATTATGTCAAGATCATCAAAAAAAGTATCAGCGAAATCCCTCCTTTTCAAATTCAATATAAAGGGACCGTTTTAAGTCCAGCAGGAGTGCTAATAAAAGGATATCCAGAAGGTAATAGTCTTCAAAACCTAAGAAACCAACTCAGAAAAAATTTTAAAAATAGTCCTTTGGAGCAAAGTTTGGACAAAAGATACACCTTACAAACTGCCCATTCCACCATTATGAGATTTGCCAAACCACTTCAGCAAAAAGCCCGACTTATTCAGTTGGTTAATGAATTTAATAAGCATGATTTTGGTAGCTTTATCGTAAAGGATATTGAGTTTGTATATAATGACTGGTACCAAAAAAGTATTAATACAAAAAAACTAGGTGAGTTTTGTTTATAAACATGAGGTTATCTACCCTTCATACTAAGTTTAGTGGCCACTGAGCTCAGTCGAAGTGTCACCTAACGAAGCAATCTCCCCTCATATACCATACGAGTCCTTCGAGATCACTTAATGAATTTGATGATGGGCCATACCCCTCTCGGAAATATGTAAAAAATTAAACAAAAAAAGCCCTTCCGGTAACAAGACCGAAAGGGCTTTTTCAAATCAGTTAATCTTTAATCTTCATTAGAAGGCTTGCCAATAGTAGCCAAAATCCCTCCATCTACATAAACAATCTGTCCATTGACAAAGTTGCTGGCTTTACTTGCCAAAAAGATGGTAGTTCCCTGCAAATCCTCAGGATCTCCCCATCTGCCTGCAGGCGTTCTATTCACAATAAAATCATTGAACGGGTGGCCATCCACGCGGATTGGCGCAGTTTGCTCAGTAGCAAAATAGCCTGGACCGATTCCATTTACCTGAATATTATACTTGGCCCATTCCGTGGCCAGGTTTCTGGTCAACATCTTCAAGCCTCCTTTAGCTGCAGCATAGGCAGAAACAGTATTTCTACCCAATTCACTCATCATTGAGCAAATATTGATGATTTTGCCGCCTCCTTTTTCCTTCATGCCCTTAGAAACCCTTTTGGCCATGATGAAAGGAGAAACCAAGTCCATATTCACCACCTTGGCAAAATCAGCCACTTCCATTTCCATGGCTGGCGTTCTTTGGATCATCCCTGCATTATTCACTAAAATATCGACTGTCCCGAATTTAGCTTCTATATCAGCAATGTTTTTATCTACTTCTTCCTCACTGGTTACATCAAAGAGGTAGCCATGAGCTTCTATTCCCTCCTCTTTATAGGCCTTGATAGCCGCCTCCATTTTAGAAGGTGTATGTCCATTCACTATCAGGGTAGCACCGCTTTTACCCAATGCCTTAGCCATAGCCATTCCAAGACCATGCGTAGCACCGGTTACCAAGGCTACTTTCCCTGTCAGGTCAAATAATTCTTTCATTGATTGGTTATTAGTTGTTTTGGTAATGCTTTTTTGAAATACTGTAGGTCTACACTGATGATCAATAGTCAACCACCATAAGACTTTTACTTCATGTCTACAGGTGCCACTTTGTCCATATCTCCATAATCCAGGTTCTCACCGGCCATACCCCAAATAAAGGTATAATTAGAAGTTCCTGACCCTGCGTGAATAGACCAAGCAGGAGAAATTACAGCCTGGTGATTGGTCATCCAGATATGTCTGGTTTCTTGAGGCTGTCCCATATAATGACATACTGTAGCATCCTCAGCCAAATCAAAATAAAAATAAGCTTCCATCCTTCTATCATGGGTATGTGCAGGCATGGTATTCCATACACTACCTGGTTTCAATTCTGTCATCCCCATCTGAAGCTGGCAGGATTCCACCACACTATTGACAATCAATTTATTGATAACACGGTGGTTGGAGTTTTCCAAAGAACCCAATTCCACTTTTTCCGCATCTTCCAGTCCTACTTTTTTGGTAGGATAAGCTTTATGGGCTGGAGCAGAATTAAAATATAACAAGGTCTTCCCTTCTGCTGAAGGATTGAATACGACCTCTTTTACTCCTCTTCCAATATACAAGGCCTCCTTAGTATTCAATTTATGGTCTGTACCATCTACTGTAACCAATGTAGGTGCGCCTACATTAATGATCCCCAATTCCCTTCGCTCCAAAAAGTATTCTGCCTTCAGCTGATCAACAGTTTCAAGTTCCAAAGCTTTATTAACTGGAGCAATGCCTCCTACGATAAGCCTATCAAAAGTAGTGTAAACACCCGTAATCTGATCTTCCTGAAATATATTCTCTAAAAGAAAGTGGTCTCTTAGCTTTTGGGTATCATACCCTTTCACATCATCAGGGTGCGAAGCATGTCTCGTTACGATGTTCGTATGCATATTTTCTAATGTTTGTTTATGTAATTTATTTCAATATCCAATAACTGTGCAATCGATTACCCAACCTCACAAAATAAAACTGAAAACACTTTTTGAATTCAGTTTATTGTTACCTTAATAAGATTGGAAGAAATATTCAAAACGATTACGATCTTTCTTCTTTTGGTCATCAAAAACCCTCTAAAAACAAAGCTAACAATTATCAGGAGAAAATGAACATCCAAAACGGAGTCATTTTTCCTATTTAACTATTCCCTTGTCCAATCGGAGTATTTTCTATCGATAATCCCTTATTGTACTGTTACCTTTAAAGGGAATTTTAATTTTTTGGCAAACTGCTGGAGATAATGATCCCAATCTGCTGAATTATCAAACTGCCCACTTTTGTCCCATCCGAAACCAGCAAAATATATAATTGATTGGTCATTAGGCTCAGCTACCATGAGCAACTGACTTCCGTCCCTATAATCCACTCTGTGGTCCAAAATCTCTTTCACGTTTTTGGGGTCCATAACCACACCAAGCCCTAACATGCTGCCATCAATAGGTTCATAATACCGCATAATTCCATCTTCCTTCATGATCAAAACTTCCCCCTTTTTATCATGTAAAGTAATCCCAACAGTAACATTATCCAAGTTGCCTTCACTGATATAAGAAGACTCAAAGCGACACAGGTTACTGCCTAGATCCAAACTGATGCGTTTGGTTTCGGAAACCATCTGTCCATTGGCCTCCCAAGGTGCATATTTCAATTCAAACACTGTCCTGATCGGTCCAACAGCAATCCTATCATAGCTAATAAAGTTTCTTGAAGTATACAAAGAATCTTCTTCCCATATACCAGTACCACCTATTCCTCTGGAAGAACCTACATGATAGGGATCATATCCTTCTCCTGTATCTTGGTGATAAGCCCCCTTCTTTTCATCATTCTCTTTGTACCACTTGTCAATAATCGGATAATTTACCCTTTTTAGCCAAGCATCAATGCCACTGGAAAGTGTACCGTCAGGTAATTTTTGTTCTATCCTTCGTTGGGCATCAGGTCCAAAAGTTCTGAAAGCCACTTTATCATTTTCCCAGGTATAATCATCGGTACGTTCAGGAACAAATCTAGAAAAAGTCTTTATTTCTGACTCTGGCTGTTCCTCCCCTTCCTCCAAAGGCCTCAACAAGAATTGCTTGCTTGCTGTTGGTTCCAAGTCTGTCTGGAACAGGTACTGATCCATCTTTTTGTCTCCATCGAGATCTATCCATTGGCTGATCAAACTTTTACCTGTTTCCAGGTCTTCAATCACCAATTGATCTGTGCCATATTCGTCTATCAAAGATTGGAACTGTTTTGCCTCCAGTTCAACCGTCTCAGATTTCCTGACCATGTCGCTTGGATTGGCAACTTCTATCTTTGGAAAATCACTTGATGTTGAATTACAAGAGGAGAACCATAAAAGGGAAACAACCCCGGATAAAACCACCCATCCTTTTTGGGATTTCGAGGTTTTAGTTAAAAAAGGAAACCTGATAGTATCAATCATAAAATTGGCTTATTTAATGCTTAGGTTAAAATCAACCGCTAATAAAAGGTTCCTCCATTGAAAGTGCAAGCTTGTTGGATAGATTAAAACAAAAATCCACCACAGCCCCCCAATATTGATCTATTAGACCACCCAAGCAAGTCAATAGCCAAACATAATAACCCATTTTTATTTTTGTACCAAACCATTTATCTTCAGAAGCATTAAACTAAATACTGGTAAAAATCAGAATTTTTATTTTCACAATAACCCAAGAAATAAAATGCCCCTAGAAAACCTTAACCGCCGTCACTTTATTAAAGGAAGTACCGCAGCATTAGCCCTCACCTCACTTGGCGTCATGGGAATGAGTATTCCCAATATCCGTAAAAACTACCGGGTTGGACTCATTGGATGTGGCTGGTACGGCACCAGTGATCTTTTTAAATTGATTCAAGTCACCCCTCTGGAAGTAATAGCACTCTGTGATGTAGACGAAAAGCATTTGGAAAATGCCCAAAAGTTGGTCAGTGAAAGACAAAATTCTAGCAAAACCCCAAAAGCATATAAGGATTACCGGAAAATGCTTAAAGAAAACCAATTGGACATTGTTCTCATTGGCTCCCCAGATCACTGGCATGCCCTTCAGGCTATAGAAGCCATCAAATCAGGCGCCAACGTTTACCTACAAAAACCCATCAGCGTAGATGTACTGGAGGGAGAAGCCATATTAGCAACTGCAAGAAAACACAATAAAGTAGTACAAGTGGGTACTCAAAGGAAAAGTACTCCGCACCTCATTGAGGCTAAAAAACAAATTGTAGACCAAGGCCTCCTAGGGAAAATCTCCCATGTAGAAATGTGCTGTTATTACCATATGAGGGCAAATGGCAACCCTGAGGTGAAACCTGTACCTGAATTTTTGGACTATGATAGCTGGACAGGCCCTGCCCCATTAAGGCCTTATGATGATATCCCACACAGAAGATGGTGGCGAACCTTCATGGAATATGGCAATGGCATTATGGGTGATATGTGCGTGCATATGTTAGACACAGTACGCTGGATGTTGGACTTGGGATGGCCTAGCAAAATCAGCTCTACAGGTGGTATCTACGTTCAGAAAGAGGGCAAATCAAATATTGCAGACACCCAGTCAGCGATATTTGAATACGATGATCTAAACTGCGTATGGCAGCACCGCTCTTGGGGGACTCCTGCTGACCCTGACTACCCTTGGTCTTTCAAGCTTTATGGAGAAAAAGGCACCCTTTCTGCAAGTGTAACCAGGTATGATTTTGTACCTCAAGGAAAAGGAGAAGCCATTCATGGAGATGTAGTCTATGAAAAAGAAAAATATCCTGAGGATCTTAAAGAAAAGGATATTGAGCTACATGCAGCACCTGCGACCCGTAATCATATGCGGGACTTCCTAAGTGCCATCGAAAACAATCATCTTCCCATAGCTGATATTGAGCAGGGACATATATCCTCAGCATCTTGCATCTTGGCCAATTTATCTATGGAATTGGGCAGACCACTAAGTTATGATCCTGTCAAAAAAATGATCCCCAATGACCCCGAGGCAAGCAAACTATTGAAAAGAGTCTACAGGGAAGGATATCAGCATCCTTATACTTGAAATAAAGCCTGAATTTGAACATAGAAGAGGCTGTCTCAAAATTTATCATTTCGACGTAAGGAGAAATCCAAAGACCTGTTTATCTCTAAAAATCAATACTTTGAGATTCTTCCTTTCATCAGAATGACACAAAAACCAACTTATGAGACAGTCTCTTTTTATCATTGCCTACTTAAATTCTCTCCATCTCATACTGGCATAAAGCGTTTCTTAATATCTATCCATGACCATTACTCTCCAATTCTTCCTTCCATTATTGAAGGGGCTGGTATAAAGCTGTTGATATGCTCTTCATAGGCTTTTTGTATTTCCCGGACAATCTCTGGGTGCTGTTCATTGACATTGTATTTTTCAGAAGGATCATGCTCCAAATTATACAGTAAAGGAATCTCATGATTTACTGGCTTTTCACTGCTATAAGATGGCTTGGTGGTAAAATGGGCTTTCCAAGGTCCCTTGCGGATAGCATGCAGTTTATCATGGAAATAATAATAGACCAATTCCCTTACCTCCTTTTGCTTGCCATTAAGTACGGGCATCAAGTCTGTCCCATCCATTTCGCGATCATTGGGTATGGATCCTCCAGCCATCCCCATGAAAGTTGGGTACAAGTCCATGCTAGTAACCAAGGAAGTACTGACCTGTCCAGGAGCAATTACACCTGGCCACCATGCAATGGCAGGCACTCGCATCCCTCCTTCATAGGTGGACCCTTTACCCTCAAACAATAATCCAGCAGAGCCCCCTGCTTCTTTTTGCGTTAGCCAAGGTCCGTTATCACTAGTAAATACCACCAAGGTATTCTTATCCAGTCCCAATTCTTTCAATTTCTTAAGGATCTGGCCTACTGACCAGTCCAACTCTGTGACCACATCCCCATAAATTCCTCGCTCACTTTTCCCTTCAAAATCCTCAGAGGCATATAAAGGTACATGTGGAAAGTTATTAGGATAATAAAGAAAAAAGGGCTGCTCCTTATTTTGCTCGATAAACTTGATTGCTTCCTGGGTATACCTTTGGGTCAAAGTATGCTGGTTCACCCCTCTTTCAATAACTTCTTCGTTCCTGTACAATGGTAATGGAGGGCGGTTATTATTCTTTGCTTTATTGGGACGCATATCATTTGAATAGGGTATGCCATAGTAAAAATCAAATCCATGGTTATTAGGCATAAACTCTGGTAAGTGTCCCAAATGCCACTTGCCTATCAATCCGGTTGCGTAACCTTCAGCTTTTAATGCCTCTGCTATAGTGAGTTCCTCATGGGGGATTCCCCTTGAGGAATCTGGAAAAAGCACACCTCTTTTATGGCCTGCCATACCAAAACGGATGGGCAGTCTACCGGTCATCAAGGCCGCTCTACTGGGTGTACAAACATTGGCGCCCACATAGAACTGTGTAAGACGCATGCCCTCCTGTGCCATCTGATCCAGATGGGGGGTTTGAATGGTGGGATGCCCAAAACAGCCAAGGTCCCCATAGCCCAAATCATCGGCAAAAACTACAATAATATTTGGTTTCTTGGTCAAAGACTGCGCTTCCAAAAACTGAAAGACGAATAAGAAAAAGCAGGTAAATAGAAGAAAAGTAAAGGGAGCTTTCATAAGTTATCGGTTTTTCGGATTATTGGCATGCTTCACACACTATGAAGGTTTTCAAAGCTCTTGATAATAATGTGACAAACAGCCCAATAATACTAAAACTCTCGTCTATTTCCAATTGGATAAATCCAACCCTCATCCCATAACTTTTTATATATATTTTGTTTCTTTTTTATATCCTCTCCCAGCAATCCAACCAACAAGTCATAATAGTATTTGCTATTTTGAAAAGCCGGAAGTCGGTGTCCATCATTAATCAAAAAGAATGAGCCATCTCCATAATAGGATATTAAAACTTGATCCACACGATGATCTACCAGTTTATCCTTCTCTCCAGATAATACCAGTGCCTTACCTTTAAAATCCCTTAAATGATCATAATGGATTCCCTCTACTGAAAAGGGAGCTTCTTGATAGGATTTCACCAATAAAGCTCCTTTTTCTCCCAACCAAATTAGAGGCGAGGGCAGTTTAGCCTTTGTGTCCAAATAGGTATAAAGATGCTCAAAAATCCTAACCTGTAAAGCAATATCATTTGACTCACCATATATTGTTCCTCGATTTAAGGAAGTTTGCTCCTTTTGATAGCACTCCCAAAAAACATCTTCGAAACTTTTTGAACCATTAGGCAAAATATTATAAATCGTAAGTCCCATAGCCTGCTGAAGGTCCAATAACATAGGATCAATCAATAAGATCTTCTTTACCTTTTCTGGATATCTGGAAACATAATGCTGTGCCATGGCAGCTCCAGAGGATTCTCCCAATAAGCTTATGGATCGGTTATTTAAAAGCAATTTCCTGACTGCTTCCAAGTCTTTTATTTGCTGGCTACTATTAAAGACCTTATAAGCCATTTCCCAGTCAAGCTCTTCACCTTCCAGCCAAAGACGAGCTCCAAAATTAGGCTGGGCATACCTTCCTTTAATGAGCAATACATTAAACTGGTTCATAGCTTCCCCAACAAAGTCTTGGCCATCCAAAAACTGCGTCAACGCATCTTCGACAATCATCAAGATCGGCTTATCAGGATCATAGGGCTGTTGAAATCGATAATTTATTTTTCCCCACCCCATCTCAGGAGCTCCGTAAACCAAAGGAACGTCCAAGGTCTCCCAGGCTTCCTGAGCGCTGGCAGTGGAGCTCCAAAACAAAAAAATCATTAAAAACATCATACTCCAAAAAAAACATATGGAGATTAAAAACGCATATTTATTGTCTTAAGAATAGTTAAATCTATCTCTATAAATCACTGGGGCTTTTCTTCCCTAGCACTGGGATTTACATGAAGATTAATTAATTTTGGTTTTCACCAAAAACATGTGCAATCGTGACATTATCCGAATTCAAAAAAAGCTTAGACAATAACCAGCCTCCAACTGGCCTTAGCATCCAATTAGAATCATTATGGTTTGACGGGAAGGGAAATTGGGAACATGCCCATGATTTGGTTAATGACCTGATGGATGAAGATTCAGCTTATGTACATGCCTACCTCCATCGCAAGGAAGGTGACCAGTGGAATGCTTCCTAT
Source organism: Echinicola salinicaeni (assembly GCF_014280965.1). Taxonomy (GTDB): domain Bacteria; phylum Bacteroidota; class Bacteroidia; order Cytophagales; family Cyclobacteriaceae; genus Echinicola; species Echinicola salinicaeni. The sequence goes on along the minus strand of NZ_JACODZ010000002.1, from coordinate 288,566 downwards.
TGGTATAGAAATGCGGGTAAACCAAAGCCTTCATTTAGCCTAGAGGAAGAATGGGAGCAATTGGTAAAACACTTTTTATAGGCGCATAGACAAAAAGAAGAAGCACCTTCATAGGTGGGCAGGAAGCTGTTTCTTCTCAAATCTTCAACCTTTTAACGGGAAAATAAAATTCATTTCTTTTTCAAAATCTTATAGAAAAACAAATAACGACCTTCAAAAACCTGACTTTTATCAGTTTTTAGCTTGAGGGATATCAAACTTTATTAAAGCTGTTCTAAATAATTTTGGCTTAAATAAAAATTGATTCCATGAGCACTTTCAATAGCCTTGTCCGCAAATACAATGTAGCTGTCCCAAGATATACCAGTTATCCGACCGTTCCGCTTTGGGAAAACAATATTGACGAACTTCAGTGGAAAAAAACGGTTCAAAAAGCGTTTCAAGACTTTGGAAAGAAAGAAGGTATCAGTTTATATATCCACCTTCCTTATTGTGAAAGCCTATGTACCTATTGTGGTTGTAATAAGAGAATCACAAAGAACCATGATATTGAGGAGCCTTATATAACAGCCATTATGCAAGAATGGAAGGAATACTTGAAAATCCTTCCCGGCAAACCAAAATTGGCAGGAATACATCTGGGAGGAGGCACACCTACCTTCTTTTCTCCCAAGCATCTGTACGAGATGCTGAATTATATCATTCAGAGTTCAGACTTATTGCCTGATGCAGACATGAGCTTTGAAGGTCACCCAAACAATACCAGTTTTGAACATTTAGTAACCCTTAAGCTACTTGGCTTTAAGAGGGTCAGTTATGGCATTCAGGATTTCGATGAGCAAGTGCAAAAATCCATCCACCGAATCCAACCTTTTGAAAAGGTAAAGACAGCCGTGGACAATGCAAGGCTAGTAGGCTTTGAGGCCATCAACTTTGATCTGATTTATGGCTTACCGCACCAATCAGTGGACACTATCAAAAATACTTTTGAACAAGTAGCAAGGTTAAAGCCTGATAGAATTGCCTTTTATAGTTATGCCCATGTTCCTTCAGTCTTTCCAGCCCAAAAAAGTTTTGAAGAGTTCCTTCCTTTACAAGAAGAAAAGCGAAGCCTTTATGAAAAAGGCCACCAGCTCTTACTTGACATGGGCTATTTTGAAGTAGGCATGGATCACTTTGCCCTAAAGGAAGACCCTTTATTCATAGCTAAGGAACAGGGACAACTTCACAGGAACTTTATGGGCTATACGCCAAAACCCTCCAGCATGTTACTAGGCCTAGGCAACAGTGCAATCAGCGACATCCACTATGCTTATGCCCAAAACACCAAAGACATTGAGCTATACAAAGAGCAGGTAGGCTTGGAACACTTTCCGTTAACCAAAGGACACCTCATGTCCAAGGAAGATATCCAAACTAGGAATACCATCATGACCTTGATATGTCAGGGAAAGGCCAAAATGATCGATACTTATTGGCACATGGATACGATCAATGAATTAATGGAATTTCAGAAAGATGAATTGGTAGAAATTCGGAAAGGCACTATTAATATATTGGAGAAAGGCATGCCCTTTATCAGAAATATCTGTGCAGTATTTGATCATAGAATGAGAAATCAAAAATCTAAGAAGTTCGTCTTCAGTAAGGCAATATAAACTACAGACGAAATTATTACACTTAATAATTTAAAACCCCAGCACTAGGGCCTGAATCATCAAACTGGTTTGGGCCTATTTTTCTTACACCTTCGCAAAACAAAAAGAATTATAATTCTGATTAGTGTAAGCTGCTTTTATCTATATTTGCGCACAAATGGTAAACACCTTGTTCCATATATGGCTTTCTATGGTCATTGTGCTCAACAGCATGATCTTTTCGGTGATCCAAATGGATTACGCCATTAACAAGGAATATATAACTGAGAATTTCTGTGTCAATAAGGAAAGACCTGAAATGAATTGTGACGGAAAATGCTTTTTGGCTGAAAAGCTTAAAGCCGCACAAGAACAAAAAGAACAGCAACCCGGAGCAATAGATTTTAGCCGTGACTTTGGGATTTACATCATTCATGACAACTTTATCGCTTTCAATAAAGCGCAATTGATTAATTTTAAGGCAAAATCAGCCTATCAGGAAAGTAATGTAAACTTCCTGACCAAAGACATTTTTCATCCCCCAAAAGGTATTGCCTAATATTTCTTAGGTAACAGAATCAATAGTTAAACTATGATATTTTACTCCTTGACTTGTTGAGGCTTTAATATCCTTTTATTGACATAATTTGTTACCTCATTCCTCTAAATATCCGATCACAAGCACTGAGATTGAAGGCTATCCTCTACAATTTTGTAGGAAATATTAAGCCAAACTGGGATCTTTTCAGTCACTCAGTTGCTACAAAACGGTGATCTTATTTAGAGCATTACAATCAATTTATTAACAGGCTTAAGCTTAATGTTTAGGTCAATTGTATCCTATGTATATGCGGTACACTATCCTTCATTTCCTTGGATGGTTATCTGTGTGTGCAATGTTATGGGCCTGTGACGATTCTTCCCCTGAAGAACCTACGCCACAAAACCCTGCACTAACATTACAGCATCCAGAATACTTCCCAAATAATATCCCCATGCCTGCCGATAACCCATTGACAGAAAAAGGTGTGGAGCTTGGGAGAATGTTGTTTTATGATAAACAACTATCAGCAGATGGCACTGTCTCTTGTGCCTCCTGTCACCAACAGTCCAAAGCCTTTACTGATGGGCTACAGTTTAGCGAAGGGGTGAATGGAAAAATGGGAGACAAAAACTCCATGTCACTGGCCAACCTCCACTGGACCTCACGGTTCTTTTGGGATGGCAGGGCCAAGACGCTAGAAGAACAAGCTTTGGAACCCATCTCAGACATTCGTGAAATGAACTTGGAAATCGGTGAAGCTGTCGCTAGACTTCAGGCTGACCAAGACTATCCTGAGCGCTTTAAAACAGCCTTTGAAACGGATCAAATCCGTCCTGAATTTATTGGTAAAGCCATCGCTCAATTTATGAGAACGCTAATTTCAGGCGATTCCAAATTTGATCAATGGATAAAGGGCGAGATAGCGCTTAGTCCCACAGAACAAGCGGGAATGGAACTCTTCTTTACCCATCCTGATCCTTCCCTTCAGATAAGAGGAGGTAACTGTGGCGACTGTCATCTGGGGTTCCTGACCTCTGGTGATCGCAATGGATTTCTTGGATTTCACAATAACGGCCTGGATATGGATGAGCATCTAAATCAAGGACTGGCATCAGTCACAGGAAAGGATACCGATAGAGGAAAATTCAAAGCCCCAACCCTTAGAAATATAGCGCTAACGGCGCCTTATATGCACGATGGGCGCTTTGAAACACTGGAGCAAGTGCTCGATCATTATAATGAGCACATACAGATGAACAGCAATCTAGATATCCTTATCCTTGAGGCCAGCAATGAACCAATCAAGCCAGGAGAAGATATAAAGCTCCATCTTTCTGACAGTGAAAAAGAGGCCATCATCGCCTTTCTCCACACCCTTACAGACGAAAAATTTATTACCAACCCGAAATTCTCGGACCCTTTTAAATAAGACATTAAAATGAAAAAATTAGCCATACTATTATTGTCCATCATCGGATTTACAGCTTGTCAAAACGATGACAAAGACCGAATTCCAGCTGAAACAGAAGTGAATTTTTCATTTACTCATCTCTTTAATGGAGAGGAGATTGAATTGAAAAATCAAACCTACACGCTTCCAGCCGGAGAAAGCTTTATTCCAAGGAAATTCAAATACTATATCTCCAACATCACATTTGAAAACAGCCAGAATGATGCTGCATACAAAATTGAAGATGGGTATTTCCTGATTGACCAAGCTGGCAAAAAGGAGTTTAGTGTAACCCTTCCCACAGCTGAATATGATAAATTGACCTTTTTTATAGGCATAGACAAAGCCAGAAACCTTTCCACCGATCAAGTTGGTGACCTGGATCCGAACAATGACATGGTTTGGAACTGGAATACAGGATACAAATTTTTGGTATTGGAAGGAGTATGGGAATACCAGTCCAGTGACCGTTCAGGTTTAATCGTTCATATCGGCAATAATAACCCTGAAAATGAGCAAAACTTCAAGGCTATCAGCATCAATCTTGAGGCAAAAGGCAAAAACCTAGGAAGCAATGCCAGTATAAACCTGGATTTGGAAGCCGAATTAAGCGAATTGTTTATCAATCCAAATTCCATCAAAATTCATGAACTGGAAAACACCAGCATCATGGGTGGAGATGTAGCCATTCAGATTGCCAATAACTATAAGGAAGGGCTATTCAGTTTAAAATAATTCCATTTCAGACAGAAAGTGAATATCATAAAAAACATAAATCACTTATTGTTCATTGCATTGGTACCATTAAGTTCCTGCCTGGACAATCCATCCCCAAATGAAAGGCAAGGACCTGAGTTCTTTACTCCTGTCCTTGCCTCTTCATTACAGCAAGAAACCTTCCCGCAATTGGAAAGAAACCCAATGAGCAAGGAAGGAATACTTTTGGGAAAAACACTTTTTTATGAGCCGACACTTTCGCAAAACGGTGAAGTATCCTGTGCCACTTGTCATGCTCCAGACCTAGCCTTTTCAGATGGGTTGGCACTTTCAGATCAGGGAGTTTCAGGGAAAAAGCTTCACCGGAATTCTCCTCCCCTATTTAATTTGGCCTGGCATAAGGGGCTATTCTGGGACGGCGGAGCGGCCAACTTAGAATCATTGGTTTTTGGCCCGCTCACCCATCCTGATGAAATGGCCGCAGATCTAAAGGAAATTATTCACTACCTCAATGGCAGTGCCCAATATACGGAAATGTTCGAAGCTGCTTTTGAAACAGATAGCATCACCAGTTCCCTGATCGGTAGAGCCCTAGCCCAGTTTGTGCGTTCATTGATTTCTCAGGACAGCAAATATGATCAATGGAAACGGAAAGAAGCAATATTCGATAGTTCGGAAATCCGGGGTTATCAACTCTATCAAAAGCATTGCAGCAGCTGTCATACAGAAGGGCTTTTTACCGACTTGGAATACCATAATAACGGACTTGACATTAGCTATCCTAATCCGACAGAACTTGAGGGCATTTACCTTGGTCGATACAGGATTTCCTTTGATGAGAAGGACAAAGGAGCATTTAAAACCCCAAGTCTAAGGAATATCGCTTTGACTGCTCCTTATATGCATGATGGACGCTTTGTCGACCTGGAAGAAGTGCTGAACCATTATGAGCATGGCATAAAAGTAAATGAAAGCCTTGCTCCAGAACTGAAAATGGGAATCCAATTAAATGCGGACGAAAGAGCTGATTTGCTTGCCTTTTTGGAAACCCTGACTGATTACAAATTCATTAATAATAAAGCTTACCAAAAGTAAGCACCAAAACATGAAAAAACATACGCTTCTATTACTGTTTATAATAGCTTTGCCTCTTTTTTCAAAGGAAGCCAAAGCTTGTGACAGTTGTAATTTCTTTGAATATAGTTTGCTAAACAACAGAAGTTATATTGGCCTATTTTACAGGCATAGATCCTTTGGAAGCTATGACCAGTATGGTTATACCTCACCGCCTCCCGTTGCCAACAGCTACTTGGCCAATGCTTTTCAAAACGGGGCTACTGCTAAATATAGTCCAAATGCTAAGGTCGTGGGATTTGACCAGCTCAATCAGGATATGATCGTCATGCATGAACCGGAAGGTGCTGGCCTTTATGTCAACAAAACAGACCAAGACTGGGAGACTTACCAAACAGTAGAGTTAAGAGGGAATTTTATGTTCAAAAACAAATGGAATTTCACCTTCTTATTGCCTTACGAATCCAATAAGGTGCACTATGAGAAAATGCTTGAGCTTCCCAATCCCGTTCAGGACACCACTATTTCAGTCCATGGCTGGGGAGACCTTACGCTTGCTGTAGACCGTATCCTTTATGTTTATAATACAAAAGCCCGTCATACTTTCCGTCCTGGTATGGCTATTTCCGCTCCTAGCGGGCAATCAAAAAGAGTAGCCAATAATGGGACTTTGATTGACCCCATTATCCAGCCGGAGACCGGTTCATGGAGTTATATCGCAAGGATCAACTACCAATTATTCTATATCAAAACAGGTCTAAATGCTGGATTTAGCTATAAAAAATCATCCGAGGGAGCCCAAAACTATCAATTTGGGAATAGCCTAAATGCCAACCTGATTGGCTTCCACCAGATTTCTATCATGAAAGACTTTTTATTGGTTCCAAATATCGGTGGCTATTATGAACAAGCGAACAAGGATACTTGGGAAAAGGAACAACAGAACCTTACAGGGGGCAATGTCCTTTTTGCCCAAGTGGGACTGGACGTCAACAGAAAAGACTGGACCTTGAGTTTTCTTTGGCAAAACCCGCTTTATCAAAATTTAAACGGCAACCAGATCCATCATAGCAATAGACTAAACATTGGAATAATCAAAGCCTTTAAACTTTAAACAAAGCGTCCTGAAGAGCGTATGGGCCTTCAGGACATTTTGTTTCTTAAAAACACTGGTTCTTATATAGCTACTTGAAACTGTATCACCATCATTCCTTTTCTATCACTACTAATATATTCACCCGCAGTGTTCATTGTAAAAATTGGGCGACTTTGATAGTTCAAGGAAAGCTTTGCCTTGTTTCCATTAATCAACCAATTCACACCTCCGTCATACATTACCATGGGATCAGAAAACAGGTCAAAATCGGAATACTGACTGGAGATATAAGGCTGCAAAGTACCAGCCCCTCCTAGCAAGTCCCTTTCAAACAAATAAGCAAACTGTCCGTAAAAAGTATTACCTGTCCCAATAGTAGGGAAAGCATTTCCTGCTCCATTATAGCTTCCTTCAGCATTGGTGCCAGTCGCTGGATTCATTGCCCCAATATTCCGGATATAATTCTTCCCATAGTCATTGGAGCTAAAAGAAACATAAGCAGTGATCGCATTTCCCTTAGTTGGATTTAATGGTTTATCATAAAACACATCCACGGCTAATAAGGACAAATTTGTCCTAACCGTATCCACCCCGTTTTCCGCTTCATGCCACATGGCATCTTTTTGGGTCATAAATCCTGCTCCTATATTAAATACGTTTTTCGACCCTAAATAGGAACCAGCATGGTAAGGGCTTGTATTGGATTCTTTATCCAAAAACATGTATTTAAAGTATCCATGAACCTGAGCATAACTAGGCTCTGAAGAAAAAGTGGCATTTTCTCTCAATTCACTACCTTGAACAGTAGAGTTTTGAATAGCCATGGGCTTTGAAACAGCCAATCGATAATCCAATTTTCCGAACTGGCCCTTTGCATAAACACTGAACTTCCTAATAAACTGATCATTGACATCATTGGTAGCCTGCTGGAATAAAGGCGCATCCAAAGTAAGTAATGAACCAATAGAGGGCGAAGAAAATCTGGAAACACCATTCCAGCCAGTCAATCCACTTCCTATGGAAAGCTTTTCATTTACGACTTTGTATTCGCCCAATGCATCATGAAAAAACAACCCCTGTTTCCTTGGTGACTTGTAGGACAGGTTATTTTGTCCAAACTGCGTATAAAAAAACACCCTATCTGTCAATTGTCCAAAAAGCTGAAGCCTGGTCCTCCTTAAGCCTATATCCAGAATATGATCATCTGCCGTTCCAAAAACCTCCGTGCCAGGATTAGCCTGGGTATATCTCAGCCAAGTCTGCACCAAAAAAGTCCCTTTCACATAATGACTACCATCTTGATTCAAGTTAAATCGTAGCTCTTTTTTTCCTTTTACTGCTCCACCATCATTGGAGGATTGGGCATTCGCTGCAAACAAGTTCATACACAGAATTGCCAGCAAAATGTTAAATTTTTTCATTACAAAATGTATAAAATTAACTGACGGACCATTTTTTGGCCTATCTAAAATCAAAATTAATCCTTCAATAATCCCGTACCAATAAAAATAATTTAATCTCCCCTATTCCTCGATGAATGGTATTTTCAACCTACAAAATGCCTCCAATAAAAATCAGCTTAATTGTAGAATATATGGACCATTTATTCTTCTAAGGCCCATTTGAACATCAGACGCTCTTTCTCAGGCCAATTCTCAATCCTTTTACTTAAGACCCTGAACTACTTACCCTAGTTTAAAAATAAACCACAATTTTATTTTAGACTTACCTAATATTTTTTTTCTACTCATTTAATATTTAATTTCGTGTATCAGAATAAATAATTTAGTAAAACAAAATAGCATGACACTGAACTCAGTTAGCCTCACAATTCTTCTTTTCTTATTTTCTCTTCCTGCTTTAGCACAGGAAGGTGGTAAGCTTTCTGGCATTATCAGTGTAGATACTGATGACCCCGTTTATGCTGCCGTTCAGGTAATGGGAACACATCTAGGAGCCATGACCAGTGCCAATGGAGAATTTGAAATCAATAAAATCCCTATAGGGGAAGCTGAAATCAAAGTAAAGTTGGTTGGTTATCAATCTGCACAGAAAAAAGTAATTATTCAGGCTGGAAAAACAACCCACCTAAAAATTGAATTGAAAGAAGACAAGCTTAACCTCAACGAGGTGGTGATCAGTGCCACTCGGTACGAACTGGACAGAAAAGAAGCTCCAGTGGTAGTTAATGTATTGAGTTCAAAGATCTTCAATGCTACCCAATCATTGGCCCTATCTGATGGGCTTAATTACCAACCAGGAGTAAGAGTAGAAACCAACTGTCAAAACTGTGGTTTCACCCAAGTCCGTTTAAATGGCCTTCAAGGAGCATACTCCCAAATCCTTATCAATAGCCGACCTGTATTCAGTGCCTTGAACAGTGTTTATGGCCTAGATCAAATCCCCACTAATATTATAGAACGTGTAGAGGTAGTAAGAGGAGGTGGCTCTGCCCTTTACGGATCTAATGCCATTGCTGGAACCATCAATATCATCACTAAAGAACCTGTAGAAGACACTTGGCAAATCAGCACCAATAGCGCCTTGGTGGGAGGAGAAAGCCCGGACAATATGCTCAACTTCAATGGTTCTTTTACCAGTGAAGACCTCAAAACGGGGGTTACTTTTTATGGGATGTTCCGAAACAGGGACAGCTACGATGCTAACGGAGATGGTTTCACTGAAATAACCTCTTTGGAGAACAACACTTTCGGCTTAAAGTCATTTATTAAGCCCACAGAGCTAAGTAAAATCACCCTGGACTTTAGTGCTATCAAAGAGTATCGAAGAGGAGGAGATCAATTGGACCTGGCACCACACTTTACGGATATCACGGAACAGCTAGACCATAATACCATTATCGGAGGACTAACCTATGAATTGTTTAGCAAGGACAGGAAGAACAAGTTCTCCACCTATATTTCTGGCCAAACCACCCAAAGAGACAGTTATTACGGCGGACTCGGAGGAGGAAGAACAGCAGCAGACAGTGTTATGGCTGCCAACGCCTATGGCAAAACAGAAGACCTGTCTTTGGTTTCAGGAGCACAGTTTTCAAGAAGTTTCAGCGACAATGATGCCTTGATCCTAGGAACAGAATACCAACTAAGCACTGTAGAGGATGTAATTGCCGGTTACCAAAGATTGGTAGACCAAAGTGTACAATCACTTGGATTTTATGGCCAATACGAATGGCGCCCCAGCACTAAACTGACTGTACTCGGAGGAGGTAGGTTTGATCATACCATGGTAGATGGACTATACGGAATTGGTGATATTAATAGAAGTTCTAAAATCAACACAAGCGTATTCAGCCCGCGATTCAATATCCTTTACGATATCCATGAGAACCTCCAGTTTAGAACAGGTTATGCCCGAGGTTTCCGTGCTCCACAAGCTTTCAATGAAGACCTTCATATCTCTTTAGTCGGCGGTGAACCAAGTTTTGTTATTCTTTCTGATGATTTGGAGACCGAACTTTCTGATGCCTATACCCTATCCTTCAACTATAGCAATAACCTGGGAGACACACAGCTCAGCTTCCTCGCCGAAGGGTTTCACACCAACCTTAAAAGACCCTTCACCACGGTAAGCACGGGCTCTAGCCTTCCCAATGGTTCTATCCTCCATGAAGTAAGAAACGGCACCGGAGCTTATGTTCAGGGAAGTAATTTAGAATTAAGCATTTCCCCATCAGCTGACCTACTTTTCCAAGCTGGTGGAACCTTACAACATTCCATCTACAGAGATGGCCAAGTCCTATTTGAGCCTGAGGAAGGCAATGAAAATGAACCAGCCGTAGTCATCAAAAACTTTGTTCGCTCACCGAATATCTATGGCTACCTTGCCTCCAACTGGTCCATCACGGAGCACTTGGCCCTTGACCTGACTGGAACTTATACTGGTTCCATGATTGTCCCTCATGTCATCAGCGATTCTGGATACATGGACTTGGTGGACAGCAACCCCTTTATGGATACCAATATAAAATTTGCTTACCACTTTGATCTGATGAAGGATTTCCACCTTGAATTGAGCACAGGGGTACAAAACCTTTTCAACAGTTATCAAAAGGATTTTGACAGCGGCGCATTGAGGGACTCCAATTATATCTATGGCCCCTCAAGACCAAGAACCTATTTCTTCTCAATAAAAGTCGGAAATTTCCATTGATCAATGCATTATATCAAAGCCCTCATATTGTCCTTAATATTCACTTTCCAGTGGTCCCAAAGCCCTGCCCAAGAAGCATCCATTCAATGGATCAGTTTTGAGCAGTTAGAGGACACTTTGGAGGTAAAACCAAAAAAAGTATTTATTGACTTTTATACAGACTGGTGTTCCTACTGTAAAAAAATGGACCGAAAGGTTTTTACAAAAACGGAGGTCATCAAAAGGATAAACAAGGAATATTATGCTGTAAGGATGGATGCAGAATCACAAGATAGCATACGCTTTGATGGACAGGTATTCATTAACCGTCAAAGCTCAAAGAGGAAAGCAGGCATTCATGACCTTGCTTTATTACTAGGGAGCAGAAAGGGGCAATTTGCTCCCCCCACCATGCTGATATTGAACCCTGAATTTGAATTATTGGACAGGCGATTTGAATACCTTTACAGCGAACAACTATTGGATTGGCTGAATAGATTTTGACATCCAACTTATATAATTGCTTATTTACCAAGACCCATAACCCCTAAAATTCAGTGCATAAAAAAAGTCCTCCGCAAAAACGCGGAGGACTTCTTAATCAGAATATAATGCTCAAAGAATATCAGTCCCTCACTTGACCATTACCAAATACATAGTATTTATTGGTTACCAATTGCTCAAGACCTAGAGGACCTCTGTGATGCAATTTATCGGTACTAATGGCCAATTCAGCACCTACTCCCATTTGACCGCCATCGGTAAATCTTGTGGAAGCGTTATGGTAAACAGCTGCGCTATCTACTTGCTCCATAAACTTGGCTGCCTTCTCTTTGTCAGTAGTGAGGATGGTTGCAGAGTGCCCTCCACTGTATTGGTTGATTTTTTCAATCACCTCATCCACACCATTGGCTTTTCCTATCAAAGCCTTTAGCGCCAAAAACTCTTCATACCAAGCATCTTCTGAAGGAATCTCCTTGGCACCTTCAATATTTGGCAATAAAGCTTCCTCTGCAAGAAGTTCTACTTTATAGTCTGCCAATGACTTTCCTAGGTCCTTAAGCTTGGACTCAAAATCTGGCAGCTTCTCGTCCACCAAAATCTTATCCAAGGCATTACAACCCGAGATTTTATTGGTTTTGGCATTGATGATCACTTTTTTGGCCTGCTCCCAGTCTGCATCTTCAGCGACATAGGCGAAGTTATTCCCCCTACCACTCACCAAAACGGCACATTGGGCATGCTCTTTTACAAAAGCGATCAATCGTTCACCTCCTCGAGGAACAATCAAATCCAGCTTTTCAGATGGATTCCTTAGGAATTCCTGGGTTTGTTCCCTGTTCAAGGTAAACAGTTCAATCCAACTTTTTTCCAATCCATTTTCCTCTAAGGCTTCATGCCAGCATTCCACCAGTGCCTTATTGGAATGAACGGCTTCTTTTCCACCTTTGAGCAAAATTTTACTGTTGGCCTTAAAGGCCAGCACAGCTGCTTCAATGGTCACATCTGGACGGGATTCATAAATGATCATGATGGTCCCGAATGGAGCGGTTTGATTGACTATTTCCAAGCCATTGTCCAATTTCCTTTTGGAAATCACCTTTCCCACAGGATCTTCCTGCTCCATCACTTCTTTGACCGCCTGAATCATACCATCCACTTTGGCATCATTCACTACTAGCCGATCAAAAAGGGCCTGATCATCTCTTTGAAAAGCATCCAGATCCGCCTTATTGGCAGCAATTATTTTTTCGCGGTTTTTGTCGATGATCTCGATCATGGACGCCAACACACTATTCTTTTTTTCTGTGCTTAGTATCTTCATTTTATTATCTTTTCTTAGTTCAAGGATTCTAATTTTAGCATTTCACCTCCAAAGCACTATTCTTTGGAAATGAGCTCAGTATGTTAATCATCGGAAACCTTGGTACCCACTTCTTTACCATCTACGATATCTAATATCATATTATCTTTATTGCCATTGGCAATATAAGTAGGTATGTTTTTTCGGGCAGCTTCTTTCGCCACATTCAGTTTAGACTTCATTCCTCCTCTACCTTCTGCCTCTCCTTTGGTGGACTCCTGGATAAAATGTTCTACTTTTTCATCCGTACCAACATGAGCAATTCTATGGGTATCATCATCATCTGGATGACCATTATAAAGCCCATCAGTGTCTGTTAGCAATATCAACATATCTGCTTCGATAAGTTCCGCTACAAGACTGGCCAATTCATCATTGTCCGTAAACGTGGACATGGATAGGGATACTGCATCATCCTCATTGGCAATAGGTATAATACCTTCAGAGAGTAATCCTTCGTAGCAATTGATCATATTTTCTCTATGCTTACCAGGATCAAAATCCCTCTTCGTAGCCAAAACTTGGGCACATCTCATCCCATAGTCTTGGAAAATATTATAATAATGGCGCATCATTCGTGGTTGTCCCACGGCTGAAAACACCTGTCTTCGGATGATTTTATCGGTGATGTCCACCTTGTTTCCCAAGACTTCCTTTCCTGCGATCACAGAACCTGAAGAAACGAGCACGGACATGATTCCTCTCTCATACAAAGCAGCAATTTGATCCACCAACTTTTTCAACACCGTATTGACAATACGGTTGTCTTTATTGGTCATCACATTGGTACCTACTTTAATTACTATTCTTTTTGGTTCTTCCATCTTAGGCATTTTTATATTCCTTACCTAATTCCACCGCACGGTTAAATGCAGCATAGGCAGCTTCCTTAATTAATTCTTTAACATTATTATCTTCCATTGAATCCAATGCAGCACGGGTAGTTCCGCCTTTGGATGCAACCCTGTCCATCCAAGACTCAGGATCTAGGTCTGATGAAGAAAATAACTCAACAGCACCGGCAAATGTTTGCTCTACCAATACCCTAGAATCGTATTTTGAGAAACCCATTTTCCATGCAGCTTCCAACATGGACTGCATAAAATAGAAAATATAAGCAGGACCACTACCTGAAATACCAGTAGATGCATCTACATCCGCCTCAGAATCCAAGTGTACGGACCTACCAGTCGTATCCAAAAGATTTTCAATTGTAGACAGTTCCAAACGGGAAACTTCATCTGAAGCAGTAAAGGATGTCAAGCCTTTTCCTACTTGAGCAGGTAAATTAGGCATGGCACGCACCACTTTCTTTCTACCAAGGCCCTCTTGAATAGCCTCAATAGACACACCTGCCATTAATGAAATGAAAATCTGACCTTCTGCAGTAAAAGATCTCATATCTTCCATTAAGGAACTGGCATGATAAGGTTTTACAGCAATAAAAATCACATCCGCCAGAGGAACGCAATCTTCAAGCTTTTCAAAAACCGCAAAGTGGCTGCGCTTTTTTAGCTCTTCCGTTTTTTCTTTGGCACTGTCAAGGATCATAAGATCCTTATTTTTTAAAAATTTTGATTTGGCAATAGCCTCGGCATAAGTCAATCCCATATTGCCTCCACCGATTACAAGAACTTTCATGATTTTATTAGAAAGGTTATTTAAATTTTGTACAGGGACTATCCCTGTCAATCTTTACAAGCACCTATGCCACAATCATCGTGCGGGGATGCCCTTATTGATAAAAACTTTATTTTATATTTTTTTTTCTTCCCAAAACAGGCTGTTTGGCACAGTTATTATCGCTAATATAGACTATTTTAACAGTTTATCATCTGTATAAACACTAAATTAGTGTTTTTTACCAGTAAAAAAAATTACTGAAAATTAGTCAGTACTTTTTTGAGCATGAAAAAAAGACACTGTAATAGCAGGACATTTTGTCATATCCGACAGAACCCTGGAAAATTTTTCAAAACTCATGACAAGTTATATTTTATGAAATTATATTTTGTCTTTTCAAACCAATAAACCTAAACACTTAAAATTAAACAAGATTTAATTGTACTAAACACATAATTAATACATTGTTTTATATATTCATAATCCAAAGTTTCTTATTTTGTATTTCCAATCAATATGGATTTATGGCTCGAATAAGAAAATGTTTCATAATCATTTGCTTATCCCTTATCGCCATGATGGGGAATTTGCTTAATGCGCAAACCCAAACCCAAATCCAAAAAGCGCCTCCCAAAATAGGCTTAGTACTTAGTGGTGGTGGTGCAAAAGGCATCGCCCATGTCGGCGTTTTGAAAGCCATGGAAAAGGCTGGAATACGACCAGATTATATCGTAGGCACAAGTATGGGAGCCGTTATAGGTGGACTTTATGCCATTGGCTATAATGCCGATGAGCTCGAAACCATTATCAATACAGTAAACTGGGACTTGATTATCTCTAACAGGGTAAATTTTAACAATATCGCTTTTGAGGAGAAAGAGTATTATAATAGATACTTGCTTGAGTTACCCATAGTCGACAAAAAAATCACGGTCCCAACAGGCTTAATAGAAGGCCAAAAGCTTTCTGAAACCCTACATTATTATACTTGGCCAGCCAATCAATATAAAACATTCGATGAATTCCCCATCCCCTTTAGATGTATTGCCACCGATTTGAGAAACGGAAAAGATCTCGTATTCAAGTCCGGCTACCTGGCCGATGCCATAAGAAGCAGCCTTGCTATCCCAACTGCCTTCACTCCTTTTGACTTGGACAGCACCATAGTAGTGGACGGTGGCGTAGTGAACAATTTCCCTGTTGACGAAGCAAAAAAAATGGGCGCCGAAATCATCATTGGTGTCAATGTCGGGGATGAAGGCTTTCTCTCACCAGAAAAACTCGGTTCATTTTCCAGCATACTGATGCAAATCGCCATGTCCACTTCCAATAGCAAGCTACAGCAAAACATCAATGATTGCGATATCTATATCAAGCCTGACCTGAAAGGAAATAGTACCTCCAGCTTTTCAAATTACAAGGAGATATTGCAATTGGGAAAGATAAGCGGCGAAGCCAATTTCCAAAAACTAAAACAGTTAGCTGATAGCCTAAACATAAAAGATATCAACCATGGGATTAGCCTAAAAGTAAAGCCCATTATCATCACTGATATCCAAATTGAAGACAATAGACTCTTTTCCGACCAATTGATCATTTCCAAACTCGATATAGCCCCTAATGACACTGTCAGCAGGCCTGAACTAAGGGAAGGGATCCAAAGAATCTTTGGCATGAATGGCTTCAAAAAGGTAGACTATCGCTTGGTCCCTGAAAACAATGATCATTTCAAACTATTGATCAAAACCAAAGAAAAGACCGAAGCGGTTATCTCAAGTGCTTTCCATTATGACAACCTGTTTTCTGCAGGATTCCTGCTCAACCTTACTGTAAGGGATTTATTCGGAAGACAAACAAGAACAGTAGGAATAGCGGACATTTCAGAAAACCCAAAGTTCCGCATTGACCATTACAAATACCTGGGGAACAAAAAAAGATACGCCCTCAATCTTCGCTATGATTACCTGTCACAACAGATCCCTGAATATGAAAATGGAAAAAGTACCGACATCAATATCAATAGAAACACGAATGTCCATGCCAATATTCTTTCTACCCACTCTTTAAAGAGCAGCATTGCCTTTGGTGCATTTTATGAAAAGATCCGCTCAAGGTCCAAATTCGACATATCCATTCCCTCTGAAGTAAAATCCGGTAGTTTCTCCTCTTACGGCATCCGTTTTATTTACAATAAAAACTCACTTAATAACAGAAACTTCCCTACCAAAGGACTAGAAACAATCCTAGAAACAAAATTCAACCTATACAACCATTATAAAATCAAACTGGATAATGGAATCGACACCCTAACCCTTGATTTAGATGGGGAACCCATAAAAATCCCTAAAGAACTATTAGACCAAGTAATCGATGACATCACACCTTCCAGCTACTTAAGCTTATACTTTAGCCATATCAGGTATTCTGCCCTGCACCCAAAATTTCAGCTTATCAGCAATATTGCCACAGGAATAACCATATCCGATGAATCAAGACAAAAATCATTCAACGAATTCCAAGTTGGAGGATTCCAGAAAGTAGAATTCAATGATACCCGTGCATGGGGATATAATTATGCAGAAGTGGATAGTCCCAACTTTTTCACCTTGGGAGTTTCTCCCCAATATACCCCTGTAAAAAACCTTTATATCAGAACTGGTTTATCCATCATCGGTTTGCATCAACACATTCCCATAAATGAAATGAAAATTGACAGTATCTTCCATGAAGAATTCCTTTTTGGCTATGGCATAGACGCTTCCTTAAATTCATTTTTAGGACCTATTACTGTGGGGATAAGCAGTAATACCAATGACGATAAACTACGCGCCTATTTTTCCTTAGGCTATTCCTTCAATTATTCGGATAGATAAACACCCCATAGAACCATATTTAATTTGCCAATAGAAAAGCATTAACCTATATTTACTTGATAACAAACCATAATACTGTTTAAATTATGGGTCAAAGTATTACAGAAAGGCAGTAGGTGCTCTTTTATTTTTGAACATCAAGGATATCCTACCATTCTTTTCTCTTTAAAGCGCGCTATTTATTTACAAAGCAAATTTCAGTCATTCCCTACATAATCAGCAGAGAAACAGACTGGATTTCTTAGGCATTTTTCTTTTATCACCAAACATTTACCAAGCAATGAAAAGCATCTTTAATGAAAGCAAAAAGTTCAATCACACTTGTTCTTGTGATGATCCCATCGACTGTTTAAGACATATGTTTTGCACCATGACTCAGGAAAGAAGAGTGGTAGAAGAGGGCCAATGCCCAGCAAGAAGACCCGTATTTTTAAGAACCCATGGCATCATAAAAGGGAGCATCAAAATTCTGGAGGGCATACCTGATACTTTTAAAAAAGGCATCTTTTCAGAAAGCAAGGAACATCCTGTTTACGCGAGGTATTCTTCTGATCTGGCAGATGGAAGGCCTGACTGGATGAGTACCATAGGGCTAGGATTAAAATTATTCGATATACCAGGAAAAAAACTTATCGAGGACGATGGCGCCAACACTGCTGATCTTATCTTCCAAAATGTACCCTATTTCTTTGTTGACACTGCCAGGGATATGTGTGGCTTCACCAAAGCTTCCTTTGAAGGCTGGGGAGATGAATGGATCCAAGAAAATTCTCCCAAAACGACCCAACTGTTAAACGACCTGGCTAAGCCCATCCGTTCGGTTTTTGACACCTCTCTATGGAGTGTAGTTCCCTTCAAATTGGGCAAAGAAGGATTTTGCAAATATATTGTCCGGCCTGGCAGTTCTACTTTTTTTGAAGAACCTGACACGGATGATCCAAATTTTCTAGGCAAAGACCTCCATGGCAGGATGTCTCTTGGACAAGCCAGCTTGGACCTATATATACAAAAAAGACCAGCACCCAGTGAGGAGATGAGCAGCAGCTATATAGATGAACATTTTCCACTGGACAAAGCCACTGTAGTTTGGGATGAAAAAATCGCCATCCCCCAGAAAGTAGCTACCATTAGCTTCCCAAAACAGGATATTTCTCAGTCTGAGCAAGAAATCTATGGAGACTGGCTCTCTTTCAATGTCGGTCGGGTGCCTCTTGAAAATGCTCCTGTGGGCAGCGTTGCAGAAGCGAGGATGAGCGTTTACCAAACCAGTGCAAACTACAGAAGGGAAAAGAATGAACAAAGTCTAAAAGAGCCATCAAGCCCAGGAAAGCCGAAAATCAAAAATCCGGTATGTCCCTTTCCAGGCCATAAGGCGCCGGACAAACCCAAAGCACTTAGCCAAACCCAAATCGAACAAATAACCCATGTAAGGATTCATCCCGGAATCGGGGTGGCCCGTGTGGGCAACAGCACCTCCGACTATTATATAGGCCCAGAAATGACCAATCCTGCGCCAACAAAGTTTGGAAGCACCCGGGATAAAAGCGGCGCGATCAAAAGACAAGCCGCCAGATTCCGGGTCTACGGCTATGACAAGAATGGAAATATAGTGGCTGAAATCCAGCAATCAGAAAATACCAGCATTGAATGGCAAGTACATGTGGCCAATAAAAAAGCTGCTTGGTATGAATTCAATGCCGCCATGGATATTCCTGCCACGGTACAACTGACCGTCCCGTTAAGAAACCCGGATGTAACAGGTGGTGGAAGAGATGCTTTGATCATTGACCCAGGAGAGAAAAAAATCATGGGTATCAATATGAAGGATTCCAGCTATATCATGACAGGCAATTTCCAAGGGACCCCTGTCAGCCTAGGAGAGTTACGCACGGATGAAATGGGCCGTCTTTTATTCTTGGCTGGCCATGGGAAATCAGCAAGTCCTTCCAACAAACCCGTTTTCAATCCTGCCAAACCCAACAGTTTCAATAATGCTGCCGGATGGTATGATGATATTTCTGATGGTCCTGTAAATGCTAAAGTCAACATTGGAGGCAAGGATTTCGAAGCTGACCCGGCCTGGGTGATTGCCGGACCGCCCAACTTTGCCCCAGACTTGGTAGGCTGGCGTACCATGAATGACCTGATGCAAAATGTCTACCTTCAATCAGGTATGCTGAAGATGCCGGAAAGAATTTCCTTTCAGCATCAGGTAAGACCTATTCTAGAAAGATTGAATAAACTACAGTGGGTAAACAAAGGATTCCTGGCCATGTTTGGTGCTGGATCCCCTATGGATTTCTCAGATCAGGCTTTATTAAAAAAATTGGCCAAAGCCCCAGAAAGCCAACTGTATCCTGATCCCTATATGGAATTGAGAAGAACTATCTATAATAGTTTCAGGGCTACTGATTCCAGGACTGTTGAAGAGGGTGCATGGCCTTGGGTTTATGGAGATGCCTTTGGATATACCGATCCGGATCCTTCAAAAGCCCCCTCCCCCAACAAATACCTTAAGCTCCCAGAGATGTATGATTATATTCTCAGCAAATGGGTAGAGGGTAATTTTGTCGATGATTTTGAGGAAAAGCCCAATCATTATTACCATTTAGAGGAAATTGACCTGCAAAAACAACCTGACATGCTGGACCAAGCGGCCATGCATTTTTGCCTTGCAGATGCTTTTCATCCAGGGGCAGAGCTGACCTGGCCCATGCGAAATTCCTCTATGTACAGGGCTCCTTACCGCATCCGAATAAGGGCAGCTGGAAAAGATGAGCCAAGCTATGGCAGTATGTTGACCAACAGCAATGTATTGTCCATGAGCGGCCCCTTATACGAACAGGGCCCTGGAGACCTTACCAGGTGGATGGCCCTGCCTTGGCAAGGAGACACCGCCTTCTGCAGATCGGGCTATGATATGGAGTACGATCCCTACTTGCCAACATTTTGGCCTGCGAGGGTTCCCAACCAGGTCTTGACCCAATTGGATTATAACACACTGTGTGATAGTTCCAAGCCGATGGAAGAAAGAATAGCTGCCTTCCATAATCGACCAAGCTGGCTGAGGCAATTGCCTGCCCAGGATCCTGCGCCGGAACAAATGATGTATATGATACAGCATTTTGGTGAGATGGGCATTATCGAAGCCAAAGAAAAGCCTCAGGATATCGATTGGCTTCCTGACCATATTTATGTGGAAAACCTCAGTGAGACCAAAGAAAAAGAACTCAAAGAAGCCCTTAAGGTATTCAAGAAAAACTACAGCGAACTCGGACCTGAAAACAGAGCTATCGCTGAAGCAGGTTGGTTCAGTGAAGAGCAGCGAAATGAGTTTTTGACCATAAAAAGACGGGGCAATTAATGGATAAACACAATTTTGATGTAGCCATAGTAGGTGCCGGTACAGCCGGCACTGCTGCGGCTATTAAATTAAGACAAAACAATTTGAAGGTCTGCCTGATGGATGTCAGGGATTTTTCCAAAAGACGAATCGGAGAATCCCTCCCAGGAGCTGCTTTAAGGTTATTGAACAGCTTGGGCATTTCCGGTCTGGATGAGCTGATGGATGACGAAAGCTTCCAAGCTTGTATGGGGAATATTTCTTCTTGGGGATCAGAACACTGGCAATATTCTGATGCCATGAGGAACCCTGAAGGAGGAGGCTGGCATATTTTAAGAAATGAATTCGATCTATCCTTACTGAAAAAGGCACAAACCATGGGGGCAGTATTCTTACCAACAAAACTCGGCAAAATCGAATCCCTAAAAACAGGCCATAGATTATTCATTAAAAGTCCACTAACAGGGCAAGCCGAACAGATAAAAGCTCATTGGCTTATCGATGCAACGGGTAGATCACGTTCACTCGCCAAACATTTTGGTGTTAAACAACTACAAAGCCATTCGCAATTTGCCGCCATTGCATGGATCAAAACACCAGAATCGGACCAGGACCAGCAAACAAAAATCAAAACAGTTCCCAATGGCTGGTGGTATACAGCACTTTTACCAGATCGAACAAGGGTAATCGTCTTCCATGGATTGCCCAAGGACATAGCTTTTAAAGTGAAAAACCCCAATCAGTTCTTTTTATCTTTCAATGCTGCCCAGTTAATTCCCTATGAAACTGATACTGATTTATTATTGGAAAAAATCATTGCCAGAGATGCCAGTGCATCCAGGCTTGAGCAGCCAATTGGAAAAAATTGGTTATCTATAGGAGATGCCTGTCTTGCCTTTGACCCAATATCCTCACAAGGCATGTTCTTCGCCATGTACTCTGGAATCATTGGGGCTGAGACCATAAAAAATGCAATGGAGCAAAATGGGCATGGACAAAATCAATATTCAGAAAAAATTAAAAAGGTGTACAGGCATAACCAATCCCAAAGACAATATTTTTATCAAATGGAAAACAGATTTCTAAACAAGCCCTATTGGCAACAATACCATTCCTCCTTGCCCACCACTGCTTAGGTCCTTATTAAACCATGTTCCCCGATAGTACAGGATAGTAATATAAGCTACAGCTTATATTTTCCAGTATGATAAAAATATCCGACCAACAGTTGCTCATAACTGATCAACTGTTATTTCAGTTCTTTTTGACAATAGTTAACCTAAATAACCAATAAGTATGAACACCGTTTTTCTCAGACATATTTTTTGTATATGTCTATTTTTCTTTTCTCTCCAAGTTTTTTCCCAACAGATAAAAATCGAAAAATTACTTGTAGAAAATAGGGAAAACCCCTTGGGCATAGCTACCTCCCAGCCGAAGTTTACTTGGATAATCTCCAGCTCCTCCAGGGACATTGTACAAACCCACTATGAAATTGAGGTAAGCACCTCCCCAAAAAAATTCAACAGCAATACCATTTGGAAAAGTGGCAGGATCAGCGCTGACCAATCTGTAAAAGTCCCTTATAAAGGGCCAAAGCTTGCTTCCTCCAAGACCTATTATTATCGGGTAAAAGTAGGCACCAATAAAGGCAATTCTGCCTGGTCAAAAGTCCATACTTGGCAAATGGGCCTTTTGGAGGAATCTGATTGGAAAGCGGAATGGATTACTCCTGGATATAAAGAACCTGAAGACTCAAAGCCAAGTCCCATTTTCAGAAAAGAAATCAAAATAGATAAAAAAGTGGTTTCCGCCACCGCCTATATCACAGCCCATGGAATTTACGAAGCCCATATCAATGGCCAGCGTATTGGTGATGCCTATTTCACCCCTGGCTGGACCAGCTATAATAAAAGACTGCAGTACCAAACCTATGACATTACCGAGCAGCTTAAACCTGGCACCAATGCTATCGGCGCCATATTAGGTTCAGGTTGGTACAGAGGTACCTTGGCATGGGGTGACAATAAAAATATTTACGGCAGTGATATTGCCCTATTGATGCAGATAGAGCTCCACTATGCAGATGGTAGTAGCCAGACTTTCGGGACCGATGACAGCTGGAAATCCAATACCGGCGCCATCAAAAGCAGCAGTATTTATGATGGTGAGACCATTGACGCCAGAGAAGCCCAGAAAAATTGGAACACCACCGGCTTCGATGATAGCCAATGGCCCAATGCTAAAACTGCCAACTTTGGCTATGCCAACCTTATTGCCACCTATAATGAGCCCATCAGAAAGCAAGAGACCTTTCAAGCTGTAAAGCTCATCACCACGCCAAAAGGAGAAAAAGTACTGGATTTTGGCCAAAACCTAGTAGGCTTTGTAGAAGTGGATATAGAAGGACAAAAAGGAGAAAAGATCACCTTGCAACATGCGGAGGTATTGGATAAGGAAGGTAATTTTTATACAACCAATCTTAGGGGGGCAGATCAGAAGAACACCTATATTCTCAGTGGAAAGGGCAAGGAACATTTTGAGCCCCACTTTACCTGGCAAGGCTTCCGCTATGTGAAAATCACAGGCATAGAGGGAGAAATCAATACGGACAATTTCAAGGCAGTAGCCCTTTATTCCGACATGGCCAAAACGGGATCATTTGAGACCTCCAATGATAAGCTCAACAAGCTGCAACATAATATTCAGTGGGGACAAAAAGGCAATTTCTTGGATGTACCCACCGATTGCCCGCAGCGGGATGAAAGACTGGGCTGGACTGGAGATGCACAGGTATTCTTTAGAACCGCAGCCTATAATATGCAGGTGGACAATTTCTTCAGCAAATGGATGCAGGACTTAGCTGCCGACCAGCGCCCAGATGGCGCCGTGCCCCATGTCATCCCCAATGTACTGGGAGATGCAGCTGTAGGTTCCGCTGGTTGGGCGGATGTCTCCACCATTATTCCATGGGAAATGTATTTGCTATATGGCAATAAAGCCGTGTTGGAAAAGCAATACCCAAGTATGAAATCCTGGGTAGCATATATTCAAAACAACAGTAAAAACATGCTTTGGAATACCGGTTCCCACTTTGGTGACTGGCTATTTTATAGACCAGATGATGACAATGATGGCAGATCCGCATTAACCGACAAGCACCTGATTGCCCAGTGTTTCTTTGCCCATTCCACCCAATTGCTGATCAATACTGCCGAGGTATTGGGCAAGCAGGAAGATGTGCAAAAATATTCCCAACAATTGGAGCAAATCAAAGCGGCCTTTCTGAAGGAATTTGTCACACCTAATGGCCGAATGGTTTCCAGCTCCCAAACCGCCTATGTGCTGGCCCTCCAATTTGACATGCTCCCGGAAGCCCTTAGACCACAGGCTGCAGAAAGATTGGCCAACAATATCAAAAGCTATAATTACCACCTGACCACTGGCTTCTTGGGCACCCCATACTTGTGCCATGTGCTGAGCAGGTTTGGTTACCATGACCTTGCCTTTACCCTATTGATGCAACCCAGCTATCCTTCCTGGCTTTATCCCGTATCTCAAGGGGCCACCACCATTTGGGAGCGTTGGGATGGACAAAAGCCCGACGGCAGCTTCCAGACCCCGGGCATGAATTCTTTTAACCATTATGCCTATGGCGCCATTGGGGATTGGATGTACAGGACTTTGGCAGGCATTAACTCCAGTGAAAAACCTGGTGAAACCGGATATAAAACCATTATCATTAAACCTCATTGGGACAACAATATCCTTTCAGAAAAAGTAAGGGATAAAGTCCAACAACCAGTCGATGAAGTAAAGGCTGAACTTGAAACCTATTACGGTACCATTGGCAGTAACTGGAAGAAAGAAGGGAAACAGATTTCCGTGGACTTGAATATTCCTGCCAATACTACCGCCAAGGTCTATTTCCCTGTCGATTCCCCAGCAGACATAAGCGAAGGAGGAACCGCCTTGGAAAAGATAAAATCCATCCATAGCATCAAAAAAGAAAATGACCAAGTGGTCCTGGAAATAGGCTCGGGAGCTTACCAGTTTTCCCTTCAAAAAAAATAATTAGCAGCTTCATCTTCAAAGCTTTGGCAAGCTCAAATTCTTGAACTATATTCGCCGGCCAATTGAGCTGATCAGACCCTGTTTTGATCAGCTCAATTTATTATTAATCAGCGATATAGAATATTGCCAACGCTATGAGAGTACCCCTATTGATTAAAGAAAACACCTGTTTAAGGTCCTTGTCATTGACCTTCTTCCTGTTGCTGTCATTGCAGCTAAATGCCTTGGCACAAAAAAGTGACAGTACCGACAAGCTTGAAGAGCCCCTTTTCAAGCCTTTTATTGAGCGCTATATCCTAGACGAACTCAAAACGCTTAGAGAAAACCAGGCTGATCTTAAAAAGCAAACCATAGAAAAAATTACTGCTGCCGAGCTGAACAGTGCTGACCGTGCCATGAAATACACCACGGACACCACCAATAATATATTCTATATCATCACCATTGCAGCCTCTATTTTGGTGGTCATCGGTTGGCGTTCCCTGAGTGATATCAAAAGAAGGGTGGAACAAATCACAGAAGACAAGATCAATAAGGCTACTACCGACTATGAAAAGCGATTGACCGAATTAGAAATAGACCTGAAAAAGCGGACTAATGAACTGATGAAAACCCAGGAAAAACTGGCCGTCACCAACCAAATCCAAAGTATCTGGAGAAGGGTGTCCATAGAGGACAAAATAGAAGAAAAGATCCACCTTTACGATCAAATATTGGAATTGGTACCCAATAATGTGGAAGCCTTGACCTATAAGGCAGATGGACTCCTGGACATTGGAGAAATCAGATGGGCCAATTCCCTCTCCAATCAGGCCATAGAAATTGATCCGGAATACTATCTAGCCTACTGGCAGCGTGCCTGCTCCAATGCCAAACTGGGCAATAAAAGCGAGGCACTGAAGGACCTGGAAATGTCCATCGAACTATCTGACCTGACCAAGACAGAACTGATCAACGAACCTATGTTTGATGAGATCAAGGAGAGCAGTAAGTTCAATAAGATTTTGAGTAAGTTGAAGTAATCAGCTTATCGAGAAGTTTACTTGCTTAAGCCATAACAATTTACCTATTGTACTTTTCATTCGATGAAAAGAAACCAAGCCGCCTCCCAAGAGAAAATAGTCCATGTCCCTATGACCATCGGGGCATGGACTGCGGACTCTACACAAGGACTCCCCCCCTTCTATGAACTGTTTAATTCTAAAAAATAGGAGGACAATATAGCATAGCGTCTTCGCCTAATTTTCTTAATTAGAAAAATCAGGACACTTATTTTTCGATTACTTTCTATTAAACACAGTATTTAGCCATATTTACAAGCAATTACGAAAACAATTACTTATATTTCCTTTTCTTTTAGAAATTCAATAATTTTCCTACCATTCAAAAACAAGTGATACTTATTATTGAATACTTGGGTGTTTTGGTAAAAAATTAAAGAATTTTCCTAATAGAAAATTGAAAACGTACTAGAAGTAGTAAAATACCATAATTGCTAAAATCAATGAAACATTCCTATTTAATTGCTTTGCTAAGCCTTGCAGTCACTGGGCTCT
The DNA here is from genome assembly GCF_014280965.1 of Echinicola salinicaeni. Classification (GTDB taxonomy): domain Bacteria; phylum Bacteroidota; class Bacteroidia; order Cytophagales; family Cyclobacteriaceae; genus Echinicola; species Echinicola salinicaeni. The sequence continues at coordinate 262,563 of NZ_JACODZ010000002.1, read as the reverse complement.
TCAGCAATTGCCAGTCCTCCACTTCGAACGAGGAAGCGAAAAATGAAAAACCCAATATCATCTATATCCTTGCCGATGATCTGGGCTATGCCGAATTGGGAAGTTATGAGCAGGAACTCATAGAAACACCTAACTTGGACGCCTTGGCAGCCAATGGCATGCGCTTCACAGATCATTATTCCGGCGCTCCAGTTTGTGCCCCTTCTAGGTTTGTATTATTGACCGGCAAGCATTTGGGACACGCCTATATTCGAGGAAATGACGAATGGACCTCCAGAGGAGATGTCTGGAACTATGAAAAAGCCATCAATGATCCTAATTTAGAAGGCCAAAGACCATTTCCAAAAGAAGAAACCACCATTGGAGAAGTCCTGCAAGGTGCTGGATATACCACCGGCATTGTGGGTAAATGGGGATTGGGTGCCCCCATGACCGAAGGAATTCCCAATAACAGGGGATTTGATTTCTTTTATGGCTATAATTGCCAAAGACAGGCCCATAATCTCTACCCTAAACACCTTTGGAAAAACAAGGAAAAAGTCTGGTTGGACAATGAAATCGTCGCCCCAGGCACCAAATTAGCAGAAGGAGCCGATCCTTATGAATTGGCCAGCTATGATAAATTTTTCCAACAGGACTATGCCCCTGAACTGATGCAGCAGGAAGTTCTTGCCTTTATTGAAGACAATAAGGATAAGCCATTTTTTATGTACTATGCTACGCCACTCACCCACGCTCCCTTGCAGGTGCCGCAGGAATATGTGGACAAGTATGTAGAGAAATTTGGGGATGAGGAGCCTTATTTGGGCAATAGAGGGTACTTCCCTACAAGATATCCAAAGGCTACCTATGCGGCCATGGTGACCTACCTGGATGCACAAGTGGGAGAAATCGTGGCCAAGCTCAAGGAAACCGGACAATATGAAAACACCTTGATCATCTTTACTTCCGATAACGGCCCTACCTATAATGGGGGCACCAACTCACCATTCTTCGACAGCGCAAAACCTTTCAAAAGTGAGTATGGCTGGGGCAAGGGCTTTGTGCATGAGGGCGGTATCCGCGTACCGATGATTGCCTCTTGGGAAGGAAAAATCAAAGCAGGAAGCACCACTGACCTGGTTTCTGCCTTCTGGGATGTAATGCCAACCCTAGCAGAGGTAGCTGGAACCGAGGCTCCAGAAAACATCGATGGCATCAGCTTCTTACCGGAGTTATTGGGTGAGTCTGACCAAAAAGAACATGAATTCCTTTACTGGGAATTCCCTTCTTACCAAGGCCAACAAGCTGTAAGAATGGGCAAATGGAAAGGGATCCGAAAGGATATTTTCAAGGGCAATATGGACATTGAGCTTTATGACCTGGAAAAGGATCCCCAAGAGCAAAATGATATCGCCAAGGAATTCCCGGAAATCACTTCCAAGATTGCCACCATCATGAAGGAGGAACATACTCCTGCAGCAACCGAAAAATTTCAGTTCAAGGAATTGGGTGATTTATAAAGGATAGGGTAAAATATTTTACCACGGATAAACACGGATAAAACCGAAATTGGGAGTCAGGAGACTCCCTTTTTTATCGTCCCAAGTCACCGCTGCGCTAAAGACTTGGAACAGCGAGAAGTATTTAAACCACAGATATTCCCTACCTCATATCCAGCAACACTAGGATTAACACAGATAAAAGTTGAAGAATTACTGGATTTATTAAAGCTGCCTTAGTTGGCTAACGGTATATTGACTTAAGATCGATTTGCTACTTACCCCAAAGGGGTAAAACACACGTAGACCTGATATTTCATAAAATCTAGGCGACCCCAAAGGGGTCGAACAATGGCCTCAAATGGCACCTGAATTATGGAGCCTCATGGAGAAGTGATAAGTAGAGAGATGACCGAAATAGGGAGTCAGGAGACTCCCAGTATTAATCGTTCCAAGTCACCGCTACGCTAAAGACTTGGAACAGCGGAGAGATAATCTCTTTCTACATCATTACAGGAAGAGATCCTTCCTATCTTCAGGATGACAGCTTTTAAGCCCACCCTTTCATCGAAACACCTTCTTCCTCAGCGCTCTCTGTGTCCTCTGTGGTTAAAAAACAAAAACGTTTCCACCTATCCCCCAGGCCGCTGCTTTTTTATAAACTGGCTCGCTACATTCAACGCCCGCATGGCATTCTTTTTCTTATGGCTATGGTCTTCCATCCTAAACAGGATATCTTTTAATACCCTGATGGCATGGAGGATATTCGGGCCCTTGTTCAGCATGACACATTCCGCCTGTACCGACAGGGTCACATCACTGATCTCTGCCCTGGTGGGAATACCTGTCTTGGCCAGATTTTCTAGGACTTGGGTGGCCCAGATCACCGGGATATGTGCCGCCTCACATAGCCATAGAATTTCATTTTGCACCTCGGAAATCCTTTCAAAGCCTATCTCTACAGCCAAATCCCCACGGGCGATCATCACCCCGATCTTATCCCGCTCCATACCCTTGATCAAAATTTCCGGAAGATGCTCGAAAGCCTCCTGGTTTTCTATTTTAAAGACAATGCCCAAATGTTCTGCCTGCTGCTTTTCCAACGCCTCATATAGTACCTGGACATCCGTTGCCGTCCGGACAAAAGAATACCCCAGTATGTCTGCATATTCGCAAACAAAAGAAAGGTCCGCTTGATCTTTTTTGGTAAGGGCAGGAAGATTCAGCTGGGTTTGAGGCAGGTTGATCCCTTTGTGGGAGCCTATTTTCGATTTATGACATTCGGTCAATTCCAGCTTAAGTTGATCTTCCTTTTTATCAATAACGATTCCTTTCACCATCCCATCGTCAAATAAAATGGTATCCCCTATTTTGGCATCATCCACCACCTGATTGAGTTGTACGCGGATCACCTTTCCCTCCTTGTCCTGCTTTTTATGAGAAGCTTCTTTTTTGACCAGTATAATTTCCTCGCCCAACTCTACAGGCATACTCTTTTTGATTTTGCCCTTCTTGGAAACATATTCAATTTTAGCCGTGCGGAGCTTAGGGCCAGACAAGTCCATATAGATATTGATCTTACGAGCGGTTTCCTTTTCTGCTGCCCGGATATTGACAATCATCTTTTTCCATATTTCCATGTCCCCATGGCTAAGGTTGATCCTAGCTATCTCCATACCGCTCAATATCATATCCTTGATCAAGCCCTTGTCCTCGGCGGCTTCATCAGGCAGGGTGACCATGATTTTTGTGAAATGCTCCTTCTTGGCTTCGTGGAATAGGCTGTTGGCATGCAGGCGGATAAGCTCAAAACTCTTAGTATAGCCGATGCTTTCCAAATCATATTTTAAGGAGAATGGGGTATTTAGGATCAGGTGCAGGTTCCTGACCACATTAAAAAGGTTGCTATAGACATAACCTTCCCCAGATCTCAGGGAAGAAATTCCAAGGTCAGACAAGGGACCATGGTATTTCCTCAGATCCTTATTGCGCAGGACCAGGTAGCGCATGAGGTTTTTGGCGCTGAGCTGATAATAGGGATGGACCTTTTTGATATAGTCATCGATAAAAGTTTCGCTGCCAATGATCTCAGCAAGAATTTCCGAAAGTTCCTTTACTAATACCTTGGTGTCCATTTTGACAAATTTTCATTCTAAATTGACGGTATTCTAAAGTTTAAATGTGTGCCATATTCACCATAATTCGCCTTTTATGACATTTTAGCTATCATCTACTTTGTTACTTTTTTGCTTCAGGACACACAAAGTAACCAAAAAACCCCGCCGCTGTACATCTATTGAGCTAAAATTGAAGTCCTCCCTCATGCAGACAAACTCCTCCTGTTTATCTGCCAATCACTTTTGCGAGCAGCAACACGTCAACCATGCCTGCATCTTTTCCAACCCACTTCTTAAATTTCTTAACGCTCAATACCTGCAAGGCCGTCAAACCAATTCAATGGTATGGCCTCTGATAAATTTCACAATTAGCTAAATGACAGCCTCAGCTTCTAAACTAATTTAAGGAGAATTATGAGGATAAAGGCGGATTAAGGGAAATATAAAAAATGACTGTTCAGCGCTTTGCATGTAGAATTAGATTTTCATATGCTTAAGTTTTAATTTTTCTGTACTTTTCCTTAGTCTAGGTGTAGATGGCATCTACGCCTTAATATCCCCCTTTGCATCTAGCACCTTTCTCTTTAGTATGCCATTTGAAATGGCCAATTGACAAAAGAGTAGATTGCCACAAGAACCCCGGAGAACCGGAATATTCTACGACACGAGCTAGCTCATTTTCTTAACGGCTTGCCCAATTCCCTTAAAACCAGCTTCACAAAAGTCCTTCCCGAGGATATGAATTTATACTTGATTAGTTCAGATTCCTGACAAACATGCCTCCTTACAGCAGAAATTTTAGCCGTCCTGTACCCCCATAGACCCTTCCTGTAAGTCAAAACACCGTCCTGTAGATAAATTTAGTCTCCTGTAGGCAAAGTACCCGTCCTGTAGCTAAAGTCAGCCTTCCTGTAGGGACATATAGGCTTCCTGTAGGTATATCCCCCCTTCCTGTAGGCTTACCTAAGCTTCCTGTAGTACTATGGGCCCTTCCTGTAAGGGCTAAGGGTGCTCCGGTCAAACAGGAAGGCCTCCCAAAGCTACAGGAAGCCCTTCAAGGGGCACAGGAAACGTAGACGAACATACAGGAAGCACCCTAAGGGATACAGGAAGGGTAGTTCTATATACAGGAGAGCCTAAAATATTGACCGGATGAGTAATTTTTGCGGTGTTAACAAATGCCAGTATAAACATTTACCAATTGGCTAGCAGTTTATTGACCTAAAATCAATTTGCTACTTACCCCAAAGGGGTAAAACATACGTAAACGTCATATCACAAAAAAAACCACGAGCCCAAAGGGGTCGAACAATGTCCCAAAACAAAGCCAGCCGATTGGTAGATAGATCAAAATTAGAGGCTGTCTCATAAGTTGGTTTTTTGTGTCATACTGACGAAAGGAAGAATCTCATAGAGTTGATTTCCAGTAACAAACAAATCTAGAGATTTCTCCTAATGTAGAAATGACATATTTTGAGACAACCTCCCTTTATTTATCGTTCCAAGTCACCGCTACGCTAAAGACTTGGAACCGCGGGAACTAGATCGGTCCCATCCGACTAAAATATCAAATCATCCATTACCAAATCCCAAGACACAGCTGACTACTCATCAGAAGAAAAACATTATTTGACTGAATTTGGCAGAATTCTATTTTCAAACAACCTACCTGCTATCTAGCCTTTACCTAGTAGATACCTTGGGGTTTCCTTGGGGATACGTTACCTACAGGTAAATTATTTCTTGGAAATATGCAAAAATAAAGCAATCAGTCACAACCAAATAAAATTTGGACGTTCCCTAGACGTTCCCACGATGTTTCCTCTATGTCTCCTCTATGTGCCCACTATACCTCCTCTATGGCCTATACTTGAATAGTATTTTTAAGGGATGTTTTTAGGTATAAAATTGAGGTATTGAACAAGCCCAACAGCTTTATCAAAGGGTATAATCCAGGACATTTTTCAGTTGTTCATTTAAGCTGCTGATATAGGCTTTCCTTTTTACCAGCTCATGAAGACTCGCCTCAAAGGTTTGGGTATCCCTCAATTTGGGAAGGGTTAATTTCCCCTTGGCAATGGAAGCACTTATCATGATATTGAAGAAATTATAAAGCAAAATCAGCTTTTGTAAAAAATCCGTTTCTACCAGCTTAAAGCCCATTTTCCTGGCAGTTCTTTCATTAATGATATAGCTTGTCCCACGGATAATCATATCATCCGCTTGCTGGCTTTCGATTTCTTCTATCAAGTCCAATAGCCCCTCCAGATATTGCTGGATAATCAATCGCTGCCGCTCTTTGCCATGCAACTTCCGATCGATCACAAACACATAATCAAATAAAGTCCCCCCATGAATTTGAACGATTCCATTTTTTGGCTTTTCTGAAAAAAACAGCAGGGAATGGTACCTCAGCTTTCCGCTTTCCCTTAAGGAAGGTACATCAAAAAAGGGAGCTATGATGGACAAGATAATCGTAAAGACCAAAACCCCAATAAGGTAAATCCCCGTAGCCCAGGAAATCAAAAAGCCAATAAGCACCAGCAGCATGGCCGCAAAACCAATCAAAAACTGAATTTGAATTTGTTGCCCCCGAGACTTGATATAATACCTATGTTCCAAATTTCTGCGCTATTTTATATTTCGCAATATTTAATAACATATCTATCCACAATCTTGCAGGTATACAAATCTTATATGATCTAATTTGTCTTCTGTTCTTTTCATCCATGGAAATGCGAAGCATTCATGATGACCTTTAAAAGTCTATATATACCTGAAAAAAAAACAAACAAATTATCAAAAGACCTAATCCCCCTTTAAACCAAAAAAGGCAGCTGATTGATCAGCTGCCTTTTCATTTAACTCTTTAAATACCTTTACCAGAACATGGCATAAAGCATCACCAAAATCAATATAATAGCAAAGCTACAGATATTGAAGATGGGTTCTGTTTTGAACAGGTTCTTGGTAATGATAATGGCTTTTGGATGTGTCTTGCCATTGGTTTCCAAGTGGCTAAACACCACCATAAAGATCATGGTCAAAATCCAGGTATAGAACATCTGGTCCATAAATGGCAAGTTCAGGAAGAAGGTGCTTTCTGACCAGCCATTAGGAGCTACCTTGAAGTAGAAGGCCAATGGAATGGATATCAACACACCCCAAATAGCGGCTTTGTTGGTGGTTTTCTTCCAGAATAATCCCAGCATAAACACGGCCAAAATCCCCGGGCTGACAATCCCGGTATACTCCTGGATATATTGGAAAACCTGTCCTAAGCTCTTCAACTGGGGCGCCAAAATCACCGCAACCACCAAGGCAATGGATGCAGAAAGACGGCCTACATTTACCAGTTTTTGCTCGGAAGCTTTTTTGCCGAAATAAGGCTTAAAAATATCCATGGTAAAGATGGTTGCGGTAGAGTTTAGCATTGAAGCCAAAGAAGAAACGATGGCTGCGGCCAATGCGGCCAGCACCAAGCCTTTCAATCCGGTTGGCACAAACTGCTTGATCAACCATGGCGCCGCATTATCATTGATAATAGCACCTGTCTCACTGATAAAAGAACCGTCCGTGTGCATGGCTCCTACAGCACCCTCAGGGCTACTGTTCAATACAAAGGCCACGATGCCCGGGATAACGACGATCAAAGGAATCAATAGCTTCAAGAAAGCTGCCAAGACAATCCCCTTTTGGGATTCCTTAAGACTCTTCGCTGCCAGGGTTCTCTGGATAATATACTGGTTGAAACCCCAGTAATAAAGGTTGGCTACCCAAAGCCCTCCTACCAATACAGCAAGCCCTGGCAGATCCCACCAAGCATCTTTCCCGTTCGGTGTGATGATCTCTCCTTTCTCAAGGATCATGGAGAATTTCTCAGGAACCTTCTCATAAATGGTTACTAGGCCATCGATAATTCCACCACCTTCGGTCACATGGGAAAGGGCGATGATGGTCGTGATAAATCCACCTGCAACGAGCAATACTACCTGCACCACATCTGTCCATGCTACAGCTGAAAGCCCTCCATAAAGGGAATAGGCCGCAGCAAATAAGGCCAAGCCAAAAATACAGTAGGTAAAAATAGAACCGGAACCATCTCCTATAATGGTGTCCAAAGCCGTAGCACCTAGGTACAATACCGAAGTAAGGTTGACAAATACAAATAGACAGATCCAGAATACTGCCAAAATACTTTTTAGGGTGGTACTATATCGCACCTCCACAAACTCCGGAATGGTATAGAGTTTTTTCTCAATAAAGACCGGCAGAAAATACTTCCCTACGATCAATAAGGTCAGTGCTGCCATCCACTCATAAGAGGCAATGGCCAGTCCCACGGCAAAGCCGGAACCAGACATCCCGATAAACTGTTCGGCCGAAATATTGGCTGCAATCAATGAGGCACCAATTGCCCACCAAGGCAGTGATTTACTGGCAAGAAAATAGTCCTCTGAAGTTCCTCCTTTTCCTCTGGAGACCCACAGACCAATACCGATAATGATCAGTCCATAAGTGATAAAGATTATTTTGTCCCAAATGGCAAATTCCATAAAATAGTTATTGTTGAATTGATGTTAGTTAAAATCGACTACAAAGAAGGGTATTAAAATTTGATTTTAATATTAAAAATCGGTTTTAAAATGTCACAATTCATTCAAAACATAACTTAATCTGACCCAAATCAACATGCAATAGAGTAACCTGAGCAAATGGTCTTTTAATCATTTGTTCTTTTTAGTCATAGCAATCCAGCGCTATTTTGGAATAGAGATAAATGAATACCGACCTCTCAATACATTGATAATAAACAAAAATCCAAGCGGATATTAACTTGAAAAATACCGACAATTAAATATGAGCAAGGCACAGCCCTGACAAAGCTAATCCAAGTGCAGCACCATACCTTCTTCTAGCAGCTTTTGTTCCAATCGTTGGTAATCTACTGTCTGCACGGAAGACTTAGCTTCGATGGCCAAAACAGCAGTAGCAGCAGCAGACTGGCCCAAGATCATAAAAACAGGCTCCATCCTTACCGATCCAAAGGCCGAATGGCTAGAGGAGACACAAACGGGAACCAATAGATTTTTACATTCTTCCTCCTTGGGCAAAATAGACCCAAATGATATGGAATAAGGTTGCTTGGGATGCACGCCGATATCGCCCTCATTTTGCACATATCCCTCCTCCGTAATATAACGCTGTACATTATGGGAATCAATGCTATAGGACCCCATTCCTATGGATTCCTTGACTTCCTTTTTGCCCATCACCTCTAATTCTGTCATCACTTCCTGCCCCAGCATCCTTCTGGCCTCCCTGATATAAAGCTGATGTGGCCAATTCCCATTATCCCTAAATTCATCCTTGGCCAGTCCCCAGTGCTGCATGCTTTCCCTTAGCTTCTCAGGAACTCTTGGATCATTGGAAACAAAATAAAGCAGCCCCTTTTGGTAGCGTTCATGGGCAGCTATAATTTCCCTGCGCTCTTTATAGGAAGCCTCAGGATAGGCATAGTTTTGCCCAATAAAATCAGAACTGAAAGGACCATGGTTATTGGTATCGGTTTTCCTGTTGGGAATGGCATCAAACTTATTGAACCATTCATCCCAGCCTGTCTCAAAGACCCTGGCCAAAAGCTCGTAATTGGCTGGATCATAATCTTCCGGCTTTGGAAAAGGGACACGGTTATCAGGATGGCTGCTCATGCATAGCCTGAAACAATAGGCTTGAATTTTATTATCTCCCTGACCATTTTCACCATATTCAGTGGCTTGAATATATGGCAAAAGACCAGAACTGGGATCTCCCTTTACCAAATAGGGATCTACAGGACTTTTGAAATGGTGACCATGATGAAAGACTCCTTTTTGGATCCCATTCCAAGTTTCTCCATACTGCTCATTGGATTCCCTGCCAATATGATAGGAGACTTTTGATGCTGCCATCAAATCACCCTCATAAGTGGCGTCAATAAATACTTCTGCTTCAAAGCTCTTTCCAGAGAGCATGCTGATTTTTTGGATTTCCCCTCCTTCCATTTGCACCCCATTTTCCCTGTCCAACCATTCATCCCGAAATACCTGAATATCGTTTTCAGCAATGAAATCCTCAAAAATCTGCTCAGCCACGTGAGGTTCAAAAATCCACATGGTCCGGTTTTCCCCGTCAATAGCAGGGATGCCCTGCCCCTTATTTCCGTATTCTTCAGATTTTTGCCACTTCCAAGCATTATCTTCTTGATAGTGTAGATAAACCCTATGATAAAATTCCCTGGCCAAGCCACCAATGGTTTCCTTTTTGCCAGTATCCGTAAAGCCCAGCCCTCCTGAGGAAAGACCTCCCAGGTGATTGTCCGGAGAGACCAATAATACAGATTTGCCCGATTTAGTGACTTCCACAGCAGCTATTACCGCAGAGGAAGTACCTCCATAAATAACCACATCTGCCTTAAATGCTTCTTTATCATCTATGGAAAACGATGAAAAATTGATTAAAAAAACTATAGATAAAAGTAAATAGGTTTTCATGGCTTATTATGGGTTTAGGTTAGATAAAAACTGGCTTTTCAATAATTTCAAAATTGAAGATATTAATTGTAGCCATATTTTAATTATAGGCACCAATTTATTTAGTAATAATCGTAAAGCAGGATTCATTCATTACTTAGTCAAATAATTCCGCCCATTTCTATTTTTTTCCCGCTATTTAAAAAGTCAAACACTCATTTTTCCTAAAAAGAAAACAACAAAACACTGCCCTTAAAATTTGAACCGACATTAAAAACAGGCATCAACAAGGCTTACACATGCATTAATCATTAATTAATTCAATGTTTCAGCTATATTAATTTTTATTAATATTGATCAAAACTTTTCCTTTGAGTAAATTTTTTGATAATATTATAACCATATTTGCAGGTAAAATTTCCTGACAGGAAAACAGCAATTACATTAGACATTTATTCTTTATCAATTTCTAATCAGAAATTACAATATTAGCCATGAACAAAAGCCAAGTTTTTGACATCATTATTATCGGAGGAGGTGTACTGGGAGCTTTTCACGCCTACCATGCCATTGAAAAAGGTTTTAAGGTAGCCCTTATAGAAAAAGACAAAGCCCCCCAAAGTGCTACCACCCAGAACTTTGGGCAGGTAGTACCTTCCGGGATGAACTCCAAATGGCAACAATACGGGCGGGAAAGCCTGGAGATATACAAGGATATCCAATCCAAATTTGATATTTCCATTCGAAATAATGGCACGGTCTACCTTGCTTCAAATAACGAAGAAATCCAGCTGATCGAAGAGCTTCACAGCATCAACCAAAGCAATGCCTATACATCCTCCCTCTTGACCAAGGAAGCATGTCTAGAAAAATACCCTGGTTTGAGAAGCGACTATGTAAAAGCTGGTCTGTTTTTCCCACAAGAAGTGACAGTGGAACCTACACAGATGATCCACAAATTATTGGACTATCTTATTCAGGAAAAAGGACTTAAGGTCTTTACCTATGAAACAGTCATGGCCTGTGAAAATACGGGCGATAAGGTCAAGGTGGAAACAGCAAAAGGGACTTCCTTAGAAGCAGGCAAAGTGATAGTCTGTAATGGCAAGGACTTCAAATTCCTGTACCCCACTTTATTCGCGAATAGCGACCTGGAAGTTTCAAAACTCCAGATGATGCGCACCAAGGCCCAGAACAAAGGATATATTTTGCCAGGCTCAGTATTAACGGGCCTTTCTATCCGTCGCTATGAAGCCTTTTATGAATGTCCTTCATTTGCCAAGATCAAGGCCAAGGAGTCCAGTGATTCTCTGGAAAAGAAATGGGGCGTGCATATCTTGTTCAAGCAGGCAACGGATGGATCTGTCATTTTGGGAGACTCCCACCAATATGCAGACGCCAAGGACATTGATGATCTTGGTTATGACTTAGACATGGACATTGATGATTTTATGATCCAAGAAGCCAAGAAAATCATCGACCTACCCACTTATGATATTGCCCATCGCTGGTATGGTATGTACTCCCAGTGTAAAACTAAGGACCTGTTCCAAGAAACCATCGATGAAAATATTCACATCGTCACGGGCATTGGCGGCAAGGGGATGACGGGAAGCGCAGGCTTTGCCAAAGAAAATATTTCAAAAATTCTAAATCTTTAAAAATGAGCAAAATTGAATTGGCCGTATTTGATATGGCAGGAACCACCATAGATGAGGATAATGTAGTTTACAAAACCGTCCAAAAGGTCATCAATGACAAAGGCTTTGATGTTTCCTTGGAGCAGGTATTAGAGTATGGGGCTGGGAAAGAAAAGCTGCAGGCCATTAAGGATGTTTTGTCCGCTTGCACAGATACCAAAAGCATTACGGAGCTTGCCGAAGATGCCTTCGCCAATTTCAAAGCAGAACTTAAGCAAGCTTACGAAGAATTGGATGTCAAAACCTTTGCCGGAGTGAAGGAATTGATGGAAAGCCTTAGGGCTGAGAAAATCTTTGTCGTACTCAACACGGGTTATGACAAAAAAACTGCCACTTCCCTATTGGCGAAATTGGACTGGAAAGTTGGTGAAGACATGGACGGTTTGGTTACTGCGGATGATGTGATCAATGGCAGACCTCATCCAGACATGATTCAAAAAGCCATGGATATCTGTGGAATCAAAGACAGCTCAAAAGTATTGAAAGCGGGCGATTCTACCATTGATATTGAAGAAGGAAAAAATGCCAACTGTGGGCTAACCATTGGTGTATTGAGTGGAGCACAGACAGAAGAACAATTGAAAGTCGCCCAGCCTGATTATATACTGAACAGCCTAGCAGAATTAAAAACCATTTTGCTCTAATCTAAACCCAGCAATTTCCCATTATCTGTATATCCGCAAAGACACCAGTATCTTTTTGTAAATAAGATATTCTTTCAGTAAGAACACAAAAGTCCAAAGAAACGATATTTTATTCCGTGCAAACCTGTCTTCCGCCAGGTAGATCTGTGGAATCTCCCGATAAATCTATGCAGGCTGTGAGAAATAAGTTTACTGGTGTAATAACGGATAATCATATCCCATTATAAATTAAACTTAAAAAGGCCTAAGCAGTGGACTTACTGCTCAGGCCTTTTTATTTTCCTACAAGCTGCTCTGGAAAACGAAAGTATCTACAAACTTAATCTTTCTTTCAATTCACCTAAAACCTGAACATCCTTCTCGCGGATTACTCCATCCCTGTTTGGTGGACAGTTGAGGATAAGAATATTGTCATTTGCAGTGGCCCTATTATACAAGGCCTCCAACTCATCAATGGATTTCCATACGGTATCTTGGGTATTATAAAACCACCTTTGGCTCATGCAAACCGTAGATTCCCAAGGCATATAATATTCCTTTCCTTCATGGGTAAAGACTTTTGGATCATCTTCAGCAGGCAGAAATGGATCTCCTAGCCTAAAGTCACTTGGGAAGTACCTGATAGGATAACCCCTCTCCTGCTCTTCAGGCTTGACAGGATGATGGTCAGGATCGTTAGGAAGTCCTATGGACCAATTCACCCCTATCTGACAGTTTGGTTCTCGTGACTTAATGGTTTGGTACAATTCTTTTATTGGCCAACGGTGATTTTCTTTTAACCAGCCTCCATCAAACCAAAATTCAACCAACTCTGTATGTCTTTCGGTAATGTCGATCAGCTCATCCATCTGATCAATCATATACTGATTATAGGCACTGTCCAAAGTTTCATCCTTCACCTCTCCATTCAGATTTCTATCCCATAATGAATAGTACAAGCCCAATCCAATATCATATTTCTTACATGCTTTGGCCACCGCCTCCACCACATTGGTGGTATTGGGAGAAGCTGCAACATCGTATTCCGTATACTCACTGTCCCAAAGACAAAAACCGTCATGGTGTTTGGTAATGAGGATGACATATTTCATCCCTGCATCCTTGGCAGTCCGCACCCACTGTTCCGCATCTACCGCTGTAGGCTGGTAAGATGCAACCGGTTTGGAACCATCTGTCCATTCCATATCATGGAAGGTATTGATCCCAAAATGAATAAACATACCGTATTTTCTATTGATCTGTGCCAGCTGTTCTTGACTGGGTTCAGAAGAAGGTATGGGCAATATTTCCTTTGTTTGGTTAGATGGAGCACAAGCTGCCATCAAAAGCAGCAATACGATTGAATAAATTCTGTAAGGCATAATTTTAATTTCTATACACCAAGCCTATACTATGGCTTGACTGGTATGGTCACAATAAAAGATTCATTTCCCTTTTTACAGGCCACCCCTATCGTCACTACCTCATCATCTTGGGTATAAACAAAAGGTCTTTCCATCCTATCGGGCTTGATTAAACTGCCATCCTGCTTTTTTATTACCTTCGGCATCAGCTCAAATTCTTCCGCCTTTTTCCAATGAATACCATCTGAAGAATTCACCAAGCCAATAAAACCATGGGTATGAAAAATCCCGTAATATTTGTCTCGCTTCTTATCGTACCAAAGGGACATATCTTCCGTATCCAAATAATCAATAACCGGTTCAGATTGGATTTCAAAAGGCCCTATAGGGCTGTCGCCAATAGCCATGGCCTGGTTCCTTATAAATTTGGTTTCATTGGGCTTATCCCCTTTTATGATCAAATAATACCTACCATCTTTTCCCTTATCAATAGCGGGGTTGACGGTCAGCGTAGTAATAGGTCCCGAAGGCGCTATTAAGGGCTTATCAAAACGCTCCCACTCTCCATTAAGGGATTCCGCCACCGCTACACCGGTTCTTTGATTCGGCCTAAGAAGTTTCCAATTGGGATGAGAATACCCTGTGTGGCTGGTTTCCATCAATTCCTCTTCCGTATAATCCTGTCTCTCTCCCAAATTCGTAGAGATATAGTAGAGGTAATATTTACCCTCAAAATATTTGATCTTAGGATTGTGGGCCGTTATGGCATCCCAATATCCCTTTCCTCTACCTTTCAAAACAGTCTCTTTATAGGTCCAAGGACCACTTGGATGGGGAGATACAGCATGGGCAATTTCAGAATAAAGCAACCACCCTGTAAATTTGGTAGCCTTTGGCCATCTACTGTAAAACATATGGTAAAGACCATCCTCACCTTTAAGAATAGAGCCTCCCCAGTTGAAATAATCTTCAGTAAGGAAGACATTGTCTTCGGTTATGGCCTCGAGGTGACCCTGAATATGTAGTTTTTCTGGAGCATCCTGGGCAAAACCAACTTGGATCCTAATGAAACCTATCAATACTATAAATAGGGCGGTTTTAAGAAAATGTGTCAAATCAGTAGTATTTGTTTTGAGTGAATTAAAAGGATTCAGATCATTATTGCTTGGGCATGAAATCACTCAAGCTCCCAATTGTCTGTCCTAAAGGCCGAAGCAGGCAAGCCATTTTTGCCAAACAAATTGGGCAAGGCAATATCAGAAAAGGCAAAGCGCACTGCAACTGGCTTTTTCACCTCTTTAGAAGAAAGCTCCACCATATCACCTTTGATTTTGGCCTTGGCAGGGAAAAACCTGTGGTCTTCACCTGCTATATAGAATTCCTTGATTTCTTTTCCTTTAGCCTGCAATTCACCTCCAGTATGCTCAAAAGTTACCAAGGCTTTGTTTTTCCTAATTTCCATGGATTTGAAAGTTGGTCCTGAAGGATCTATATCACTTAGTCCATAGGTTTTGGCCAGGGCCCATAAGGCCAGCCTTCTGCCCACTTCCTGCTTATTTCCTGGGTGGATATTCTTAAGGTTCCCAATATCATTGGTCACCACCATTCCTGTATGATCAAGTACATCCATGGTCTTCAGCTGAGCATCCCTTACAATAGCAGGAGCGATATCCTCGCTATTATTGTTTTCATAATCAAAAGGAGCAATCTGCACATAATAAAAGGGCAGGTTCGGGTTACCCCATTCTTCTCTCCAAGACTCTATCAGCATGGGAAATGTCTTATAATAATAATCTGCGTTTTGACGATTGGACTCGCCTTGATACCATAAATAACCTGCAATTGTAAATGGAGCCAGAGGATGGATCATGGCATTATAAGCAAATCCAGGGCTTCTGTCATACCAACTGTTTTCTGCAATTTCCAAAGATGCCTCCTTCAAGAGTTCTGGATTTTTCACCGAGTTGGCAGGGCTCCAGATCTCCACCGGTGTTCCTCCCCAGCTGCTGTTGATCAATCCCACAGGAATATCCAATTTTTCTTTCAGTTCTCTTCCAAAAAAATAGCCCACGGCACTAAAGTCCCTCATGGTTTCAGGTGTACAGGCGGACCATTGGCCTGGAGCATCATCCTGAGGGGTAATTGCTCCGTGTCTTGGAACCGTAAAAAAACGGATATTTGGATAATTGGCCGCCTTTACTTCTTCCTCGGCATTGTCAAATCCGTTATTGGCACTCCATTGCATATTGGACTGCCCAGAACACAGCCAAACCTCCCCTATCAAAATATTTTCCAATACGATCTCCTGATGTCCCTTAATACTGATGGTATAAGGTCCTCCATGAGATGGCGTGGGCAGCTCCAAAGACCATTTTCCTTGATGGACTTTGGTTTCTACAGCTTGGTTATTCCATGATCCTGTAACGACTATCTTTTCAGTTGTCTGCGTGCTCCAGCCCCAGATCATTGCCTTGGAGTTTTGCTGCAAAACCATATTATCAGATAATATGGAAGGAAGCCAGATTTCACTTTTGGCAGAAAAGCCAATCAAAAAAAGCAATAAACAAAGTATATGTTTTTTCATTTTATTTATGGTTATTGGGTATAAAAACAAATGATATTTGCCCCACTAAAATACATCCTACAAATTCAAATTCTATAAAACTCGTGATTTAATCATTAAAAAACTAGGCAAATGGCCTAAAAAATCTTAATAACACCTTCAATAGCTAAAATCAATCAAAGCATTATAGATTTACCTCCTTTATTTGAAAATTCGTTTCAACAACTTTTGACACCATTTCACTTCCCTGCACGGAATTTTGCTTGTTATAGATCCTTTTAAAATAAATCATTGCCATAAATAACAGCAGACTCCCAATAATGGACACCCCATAACTGAAATACACCAATACCAAATGCCAATCCATATTTCCCATAAAAAACTCTTTATACAACAATAGGGATACACTGCCCAAATACCCTATAGAATCGCAGATATAAATAAAAAAGCCAGCATTGGCACGAAACTTATACACAGCCAGCATCCTATCAAAAAACACCGTCTGAATCGGGGTATAGGCCATAAACAGGAATATGCCCAAGAATACCATCCAATAAAAGGGAGACAAAAAATTCACTTGATATAAATAAGTAGCCATACCTCCACCAAGCAAACCGCATGCAACCAAGCTGGCCGTCGCCCAGAAGCCAAGCCTATTGTTTTTTATCAAAGAAAGGAGACCTATCAAGGTCAAGACCGTCACCCCAGAAATCAGTTCCGTAATGGACAATACACTTTTCTCCCAATCAGGATCAATCTCATTCCATATTTCCACTGAAAAATTATCCCTAAAATCCCGCATGGTCAATAGCAGAGCATAGATCAGTACCATTCCGATCAGCCCACCACTAAAAAAGGAAAAGGTCTTCTTCTTTCTTTTTCTGTCCATAGGAATTCTTTCAGTCCTTAAAGCTATATCCTTCGCAGAGGGTGCTGGAATCACAGAAAGCATCCAAACAAATAACAGGAAAAAGGGCAGGAATATTCCGCCCATAGTGAAAGGCATCCAAACCTCCGAAATGAAAGGAAACCACTCCTGAACCTGTAAATAAATGGTTTTCAATAATCCAGAGCCTATTATCACACTTATACTCAGTCCGAATATCAATACCTCCGTAAATTTCCTGCCCTCCAAAAAACTAAAAACGATTCCCCATACCATCCCCAATGGCAGACCATTCAGGAACAAAAACAAAAAATTGTAAGGGTGTGGAACGAGACCAAATCCAAGCAAAGCCAATTCAGCAAATAATACTAATCCCATGATCAGCTTTATTCGCTGAGAAGGCCTCATTTCTGATATTACTTTTATACCGATAAACTTTGAAACCATATATCCCAAAACCTGCACAATAATCAATACAGTTTTGTAATCAAGGCCCCACAAATATAGATCTTCATAAGTCCCTGTTATAAATGGCTTCCGGTAGGCATACATGCTAAAATAAGCACCAAAGGACGCAACCACGCACCATACAATGAATAGCAGTCTATGTTTTGCAAGTAAAATTTTCTGAATCCAGTTAAGCATTTATCAAGCAATTAATTTTAGGAATTAAAGCATTTCTAACTCCAAATAATAAGAATACCACAAAGACTTAATCCACTATTAATCAGATCAAACAGCTTTTAAAGACTTGATATTTCCGTAAATAAATGAAATTAAGTCATTTTTAAAAAGAACTATTCGTAATATTTTCCTTAAAAGAAATTACATTCATTATTCAGATTACAAAAAAATCATCGTTCCAATACGGAAAATGTTAATTACTTAGGCTTCTATTCAAGCTAAATAAAACTAATATTCAATTCATTAAAGATTAAATAATATTAGGCTAAAAACAAATTGTTTTTCTTATTCAGAAATTTTAATACCTTTAGATCCAAATTATTTTTCTTTTAAAGAAAAATAATAGACTATCTAAACCTCAATCATATATTCTTATGCTAAAAAATCCGTCATCTTTTCTTTTGTTATGTTTCATTTTGATTTCCAGCATTGGCTGCTCCAGCGAGCCACCCAGGGCTAAGCATGTTATTCTCATCGGATTGGATGGTTTTAGCCTGGAAGGATACCAGACTGCAAAACATCCCAATATAGATACACTTTTTGCTGATGGAGTAATTTCCACGAATACCAGAACAGTAATACCTTCAGTCACCATGCCCAACTGGACAAGCCACCTAACAGGAGGTGGGCCAGAGCAACATGGTGTATTCGGCAATGGTTGGGAAAAAGAAAAACACCCTTTGGATCCTCAGGAAATGGATGCTGACGGCTACTACCCTTCCATATTTAAAGTAACCAAGGACAATATCCCCAATATTAAGACTGCATTTTATTTTAACTGGAAAAGCCTAATCAAACCCTTCAATGAAAAATACCTCGATGAAGTGAAATTTGAAGAAGATGACCAATATGACAGCAATTATCAATCTGCCCTAGATTTCCTGACTGCAAACAAAGATAATCCAACCTTGACCTTTCTATACTCAGTGCATGTGGACCATGCTGGACACAGCCATCAATGGATGTCCCCAGAATACATTACTGCAATTGAAGAAGTAGATAAAAAAATTGGAGAGTTTGTCGAAAAATTAAAAGCAGAAGGCCTTTATGAAGACACCCATTTCTTGCTTTTCACCGACCATGGAGGCATTGGAAATGGACATGGGGGAACAAGTATCCAAGAAATGGAAGTTCCGTGGATGATAAAAGGCCCGGGAATCCAAAAAGGAAAGGAACTAAGATCACCTAATTCAAACGCCAACACCGCTGCTGTTGTGGCAAAATTATTTGGCATTAATCAAACTCCTGAATCATGGATTGGCAAGGTTCCTTCAGGGATATTCATGGAGAAATAAGACAACAAAGAAGATGGATAGAAAAGAATTTATAAAAATTGGAGCTTTAGGCACAGTGGCCATGTCCTTTAGCCCTTTGGCTTTCACTGCAGAGAGGAAAAACAAGCACATTCGTTTTGGCATCATCACTGACCTGCATTATGATATCATGCATGATGGACAGGAAAGGATCTCCGCATTTATCAATGAGATGAATGAAGACCAACCGGATTTCATCATCCAATTAGGAGACTTTTGCGTTCCTAAATCAGAAAACAAGCCCCTAATGGATACTTGGAACAAGTTCAAAGGGGACAAGCACCATGTAATAGGAAACCATGACACCGATGGAGGCTTTAACAGGGATCAGGTAGTAAAATTTTGGGATGCTGAAGCAAAATATTATTCCTTTGACAAAAACGGATACCATTTTGTGGTATTGGATGGAAACGAACATAACGAAAGTCCAAACCGTCCAAAAGGCTATGCCCGCTATATTTCACCTGAACAGCTAAAATGGCTTGAGGAAGACCTTAACCAAACCAATCTCCCTACCATTGTTTTTTGTCACCAGGGACTAGACAACGAAATGGCTGGGATAGAAAATGGGATGGCAGTTAGATATGCTTTGGAAATAGCCAATAAAGAAGCTGGATTCCAAAAAGTCATCCTAGTTCTCTCTGGTCACCACCATCAAGATTATTATAACCACATCAATGATATTCATTATGTACAAATCAATAGCGCAAGCTATTACTGGTTGGGCGATAAGTATAAAACAATAAGATATTCCAAAGAGGTGGATGAAACCAATCCTTGGATCAAATATACCGCACCCTATAAAGAACCACTTTGGGCATTGGTAGAAATATCTCCAAAAGGAAAAGTCAGTGTCGAAGGAAGAAAAACTGATTGGGTAGGACCAAGTCCTGAAGACATGAAAATCCCTACAAGCTTGAGCGTCTATCCTATTGTATCTAAAATATCCAACAGAAATTTAAAATCTTAGTAATTGTTTTTAACATAATCATGAAAGGCATCAGCCCTTGGCTGCTGCCTTTCTTTTCTTTCCATTCAAGCTTAGATTAAATACACAAAACCACTCCAAACTGAATGATCATGAGGTATTTTGCCTAAGTTCCTTATGTAAATCCCTTCAAAGTTTATATAAGCTCTCCACACCCAGAATTACGACAGCAGTGCCTCCATTCTTCCTTTAAAAGCAAATAGACCTATGAAAATTGATTAGTTAAATCTGTAGGTAACAGTGTAATCCTTGAGAAATATTATTATTAGTGTAAAAAAAAGGATATAAAAAATTATGATTATCCGCTGTAACACCAGTAAACTTATTTCTCACAGATTCCACGGATCTACACAGATTTAAATTAGTATTTCTGAGAGACATGTATTCTCTTTATAGGCAATGTTTTGAATGGTAAAACTTACTGGTGCAATTGCGGATATACATATAAAAAATTCATACACACCAAATCCACTTTTAACCTCCACTATATAATTTCATTAATTTTCTAATGCGCACCTTTGCTCGGTCACTCTGCACCATTATCAGAGAAATAAGCACCAAAAAGGCCATCAACATTCCACCAATAAGATTGAGTTGGGTAAAAAAGTTAACCCAGGAATAATTGAAACCAGAGATCTCTTTATAGATCATAATTCCTACGCTGGCCAAGTAGCCAAAAGCATCAGCGATATAAAACAAAAAGCCTACCGTACCCCTATATTTCAACAAAGCTATAAACCGTTCAAATACCAGACAGTGAAATAGGATATAAGGTAAATACACACTGAAACCAGAACTGATCATCCAAAATACCGGACCCACCATTTTTTCTTGAAAAAGCAGGGTAGTGATAATCATTAACACAGCGCTTATAAATGTAGCGGCCATTCCCAATAAAAATGCCTTTTGGTTACTAAGAACAAGAATTCCCAAGGCAGAAATGATCAGGACCACCACAGCAATAGGAATTTCTGTCAAAGTCATCAAAGACGGCTGATCAGACATGCCAAGGTCTCCCCAAAACTCAACAATAAAATTATCCCTAAAGTCCCTTACCACAGTAAGCAATACATATATCAATACTAAGCCAAGAAATGAAAAGCCGTGCCTTTTTAGAAAGTCCTTTCTTTCTGTACTCCCCATGGAAACTCGCTCTGTACGTAATTGCTTGTCCATATCATCCGGTCCCTTGGAAACACTTAAAAAATAAACTGCCAAAACGAACAATGGAAAAAACACCAGTCCGGTCATAAAAGGCATCATCAGCTCACTCACCTGAAATTCCTGCATAAGCCAAATTCCAATAGACTTCACAAAACCAGTGGAAAAAATAAAGGTAGCACTCAGCCCAGCGACCAACAATTCGGAATTTCTTCTTCCCTCCAAATAAACCAATACCAATCCAAATATCATCCCCAATGGCAAGCCATTAAAAAACAAGGCTACGGGTTTTAGATTAGCAGGTAAATAAGCAAATGCCAATAACATGGCCAGCCCAAAGGCTACCAAGCCCACCAAAACCTTAAATCGATCCTTTCCAGCAACCTCAGAAACCACCTTTATCCCTATAAACTTGGACAACATATAGCCAATTACCTGACTGATGATCAAAATGGTCTTATAATGAAAGCCTCCAATAATTTCAAAGTCCTCAAATTGACCTGCTAAAAATGATTTCCTAACCGCATACATCCCCGTATAAGCCACAAAAGCAGTACCTATAAGCAATATATCTGTTTTGGTAATTGATACTTTATTGAGATTGGTCATACACTTTTTTCCTTTTAATTAAAATCAAGCTTGATCTCCAGAGAACCTTGATTTATTCAAAGGTAAGCCCATACCTAAACCCCATATCAATTAAATGTATTATCAATGAGTTAATATTTCATTAACGGAAATTAATTTTCATATAAGGAAAATTATATCGACATTGCAATCATTAAGAATTTTCATATTAAGAAAAACAGCCGTACTTTCACATAGTTAAAGCAATAATAACACTATGGATAATTCAGAATACTTAACCACTTGGATTGGCGCTAAAATCAAAGAAATAAGAAAATCCCAAAACCTCAAATTGGGAGAACTCGCCGATAAGACAGGCATCAGTATTGCCATGCTTTCCAAAATAGAAAACGGCCGTGTCTTTCCTACCCTGCCTTCACTCATTCAAGTGCTCAACACCTTGAATGTGGATTTAAACGAGTTCTTTGCCGACCTAAAAGGCGATAAGGAATTCCCAGGATACATTATCAAAAAAAGAACTGATTACCAATCTATTAAAAAGGAAGAAGAATCTATAGGATTTGATTACCAACTTATTCTAAATCACAAAATAGAAAGATCTTCGATGGAAATATCTCTCTTGACCATCAAGCCTGATGCCCAGAGAAGCCATGTTTCCACTGAAGGATTTGAATACTTATATGTCATAAAAGGAAGCCTCAAATATGAATTGGGAGACAAGAACTTCGACTTGGAAGAAGGAGACTCTCTATTCTTTAATGGGAATATTCCCCATGTGCCTGTAAACACTACTGATTCCGAGGCCATCATTCTGGTCATTTACTTTATAGAACTTAGATAAACACCATAAAATGAAACAAGAAGCTGTAGCAAAAGTATTTATTAAAGCTGAAACACCCTTTACCAAATCAAGCATAGCCCTCCCCGATTTAGGAGAAGAAGAAATCTTGGTCAAAACAAGCTATGCGACAATTTGCGCTAGTGATTTACATACTTTTTATGGTAGAAGGCACTCTTGCAGCCACAGCATATTGGGACATGAAATCATCGGTATCATTGAGGAGATCTCAGAAGAAGGTGTTTTGGATTATTATGGGACTCCTTTAAAAGCAGGAGATAAAATCACCTGGTCGGTATACGCTCATGATCCGAATTCAACAACTTCCAAAAAGGGATATCCGCAAAAGTCAGAGGGACTTTACAAATACGGACATGAACAAATCAGCGAGAAATACCAACTTAACGGAGGTTTTTCCAGCCATTGCCACCTTCGTAAAGGAACCACAATATTCAAACTGCCAGCGGCACTAACAGACACAGAAGCGGCTCCAATCAATTGCACCCATGCCACTATTGCCGGAGCCATGCGTCTGGCTGGAAACTTGACAGGAAAAAATGTTTTGATCAATGGCGTAGGCATGCTTGGACTCTCTGCCTCAGCAATGGCCAAAGAATTGGGCGCTTCCAATGTTTGGGTACAAGACATCAATATTGAAAAAGCCAATCACGCCAAATCATTCGGTGCGGATGAAGCATTCAGTTTTGGGGAAGAAGAGCTAAAGGACTTTGCCAAAGAACATGGAAATATTGACGTGGTCATCGAAACCTCCGGTGTTCCTGAAGCCATAGAAAATTGTATTCAACTGCTGGGAATTGGTGGCACCATCGTTTTGGTGGGATCAGTATATTCCCAAAGGGATTTGGCCATCAATGCGGAATATCTGGTCAGAAACCTATTGACGATTAGAGGGCTCCACAATTATATTCCAGAAGACTTGGCCAATGCCATTTCATTCTTGGAAAAATCCCACAAAAAATATCCCTTCAAAGAGTTGGTAGGGATCGAATATCCATTGGATGAGCTAGAAGAAGCCTTTGAAACAGGCAATAAAGGCAGCTATTACAGGGTAGGCATCAAACCATAATCCCTATAATAGCCACATTACTTGACCTTTATTTATTGATAAAGAAGTACCTGATCCGAACGGCATTACCTGTGCTGTTCGGATTTTTTTCTTCCAAGACCTTCAGTTCCAATTTATGCTTTCCTTCCTCAAGATCAGCTCCCAATACATAATACCAAGGTAAATGCAAATTGCTACTCCATCTGGTAAACAAGTCTTGTGACTGCCATTCTCCTCCATCAATCCTGTAGGAGATTATGCCTGCATCAGGCCCTGCTGCCACAGCAATTCCCACAGCATTTCCTTCAAAATTGATTTTTAGTTTACTGCCGGGCCCCTCGTTTTGCAACATCGGTGCTTTCACATAATTTGCCCTAGTACCCTTTCCGTCACTTGGCTCCCAAGAAGGATTGAAATTCCAGGTTTTGACACCTTTGAAAATTTCTACTTCCAATAATTCTCCATGATCAAACGCACCCTCATCCAGTTTTTCAGGCAAGGGATATGCTTCAAATTTATCATCTGGGTCCAAATGACCAGAATATGCAGCGTCCAGCATATGGATCATTGACTGTGCATATACCTGTTGCCCAAAAGGCGAAGGATGAAGGTTCTTGAAATCATCCTCCCAGGTGAATTCCTCATTGGCAATCCTCATTGTAACCTCCTTGGCCAAATTTAAGGAAGGCAAATCATAGTGTTCTGCCACACTTTCATGGTTCTTGATCACTTCAGGAACTCCACCTTTATTATATGTTTCTATTTTATCTGGGTCTACAAAATGGAACAGCACTATATCTGCAGAAGGGTTTGCCTTCCGCACATGTCTTACAATACCTTCCATTCCTCTTATTTGTTCGGAATTGCTTCTCCCATTGGACTCATCATTCACAGCAGCCTCTTCAAAAAGCAAATCCACAGGTCCCTTGGACAAAACATCCCTCTCCAATCTAAAAGCCCCTGGAACAGTCCCCATGGAAGGGATTCCAGCAGCAATAAATTCAAAGTCAGTTTCCGGGAATCTTTCCTGAAGATAGTTCATGACACTATCTCTCCAACCATGATTATAAGTGATAGATCCACCTAGAAAAGCTACTCTTCCCTTTTTGCTCTTTTCAAATTTGATCTGGGAATTCTTCAGCCCCTTTCTTAAATCATAAAAATCGGAGGAAGAAAGCCTGAGTCCCTTCGCCGCATAATACTTTACAAAATCTGCTACCAATCGCGGCGACTCTATAGGAAAGTGATGGCCATAAAGATCTTGCTCACCTTCTGTACAGGGTACCACAGTAGCTGGACCGCCCAACTTGGTATACCGATCTACTAAAACAAAAGTATTTTCTTCTGGAGGAACCACCTGGTCGTTCAACCCTATCATATGAAGAATGGGAACCTTATTTTCTGCCAGCTCTTCCAAACCATCAATGGGATTGTCATTATAATCCTGCGCCGCCTGATCATCAGTAAAACCATAAATAGACTTTAATCTTTCCCAATCTGCTTCACTCCCCTTTCCCTTGCCTTGCCCTCCAGGCCAACTTTTAAAATCACAAACAGGTGCTTCAGCATATATACAGGCAACCTTATCCGGATTTTTCTTTGCCCAATTATAAACGAAAAGCCCTCCCCGACTGACTCCTGAAAGTGCTGGTTTGGGATTAAAGCCCTTTTTGTTTACCAACCATTGATAAAGCTTATCCCAAATCTCAACTGCCTGAGGACTCCCGTACAAATTATCCGTATCAATATAAACTATATGGAACCCTTCCTTCAATAATAATAAGTCTTGTTCAATATGCCAATCTGGAAACCTTGCCCGCCATAACCAAGGCTTTCCTTCCAAGCTGGACTCAGGCGAAATGATTCTTACACTTCGACCATCCAATTCTAGGTTTACCCTCTCAAAGCCATTCCAATTTACCGTGTCTTTAGGAATCACTTGTTGCGCAAAACTTGGCCATTGAAGGAACAAAAGAAAGATCCCACAAATGCCTACTTTTTTAATTATATTATTCATTATTGATATTAATATTAAGGAACTCATTGTTGATTAATTAGACAAAACCCTTCCTTGAAGACTTATAGACATAAAGTCTTTTGCTCAATAGATTTTAATTCATTAAATAATGGTAAACTGCCTCATTTGAAAGGATTATAATAAACGAACACAGTTTAATTAGGGCTTGTAGGGGAAGGAAAATCATCTGCTAAAAACCATCCTTTAACAAGAAAAAGCAGATGCTTTCATTTCAATTTAAGCTTACTTCATTAAGATGAACAAGTTTAAAAACTCACAGCAACCATCCCATTGATGAAGCATGCTTAAACGCCATCTAAAATAGGAAAAAATCATCAAGCCAAAGAATATAATTCCACAAAAAACCAGCAATTCCATAGAATTCCTATCAAACTTAAACATGACTCCATGTTTAGTCCGAATTTCAAAAAAAACCAGTAAACACCTTTCAACCCGAAACAAGTCCTATCATAGGTTATTTTCACAACCTATTTTCAGACACTTACACCAGAAACAAATAAAACAAGTCAAAAACGACACTATATTATCCAACTATAACATACTATTTATATTTTATTAATTATCTTTAAGGGCCTTTTGTTAAATTTTAACAAAACACATATTTAAAACACAACCTATTCAAGCCTATGAAATCTTACTTTCTCATCATTAAAATCTGGATTTTTAGCCTTTGCATTATCCAGTTAGCCAGCGCACAGCATATTTATGAGCTGAACAGTGAATGGTATTGCAATCCAATAAGTGATACCAAAGCCAATGGAATCGAAATTTCCAATACTTCCTATAAACTTAAAAAGTGGATGCCTGCCACTGTACCCGGAACGGTATTGACCACCTTGTTAAACAATGGAAAAGTACCCGATCCTTTTTATGGAATGAACAATGAAAAGATAAAAGATATTTATGATACTGGTAGGGAATACTATACTTATTGGTTTGTAAAAGACTTTCCAGAAACTGCCAAGGAAGGCGAGCAGGTTTGGTTGAACTTTAGAGGCATCAACTACAGTGCTGATGTTTACCTTAACGGAAAAAAAGTCAACAAAGAACCTTTCAAGGGCATGTACTTGCGTAAACAATTTAATATCACGGAGCTATTGGCCAAAAATGGCCAAAACCGTTTGGCAGTATTGGTTCATCCTGCTGATCATGTAGGCAATCCCAATGGCGGTCAAGGTGGTGATGGCACCATAGCAAAAGGAGTAGCCCTTCAATATACAGCTGGATGGGACTGGATCCAGCCTGTTCGTGACCGTAACACAGGAATATGGGATAAGGTATTTATAGAAAAAACCCAAGCGGTCAACCTGAAGAACCCTCACATCGTCACATTGGTAGATGGGCAGCGTTTCCCAGGAGAGCCTCAAGAACCCGCTACCATTAAGGTTTCTGCCGAATTGGAAAACACCCAAGATGGGCCTGTAAACGGAACCTTGCAATATATTTTGAATGGAAAGACGATTAGCCAATCAGTAACTCTTGGAGCAAATGAGACCAAAGAAGTCGCCTTGCCTGACTTTAGTTTTGAAAATCCAAAATTGTGGTGGCCAAGTGGATATGGAGATCAAAACCTTTATGATCTAGACCTTAAATTCACTATCAATGGAAATATTTCAGACAGTGAAAAAATTAATTTTGGTATAAGAGAGATACAAACTGAATGGAACAGCCACACCCGAAGCAAGCAAATTTCGGTAAATGGACAGAAAATATTCATTAAGGGTGGTAATTGGATCATCTCCGATGCCATGTTAAGATTCTCCAAAGAACGCTATGATGCAGAAATCAGGTTCCATAGAGACATGAACCTTAACTTGATCCGTATTTGGGGCGGAGCATTACCAGAAAGACCGGAATTCTATGAAGCCTGTGACAAATACGGTTTATTGGTGATCCAGGATTTTTGGATTTCCGGTGACTGTAATGGCCGATGGTTGGATCCTAAGAAAAAGGATGACCAATGGACCAGAAGACAATATCCAGATGATCACAACCTATTTATTCAATCCGCTGAGGATGTGGTAAAGCTTTTGAGAAACCACGCATCTTTGGCCATGTGGTGCGGGGGTAATGAAATCACTCCCCCTGCAGATATTATGCATGCCATTAAAAATGAAATTTTACCTAAATATGATGGCACCCGTTGGTTTATAGACTACTCCAACTCCGATGAAATGTCCTATAATTTCAAAGGCGGAAATGGTGACGGTCCTTATGGTATTCAGGATATCTCTACATTTTGGGCAGAACGCACTTGGCCATTCAATTCTGAAGTAGGTTCTGTTGGAACAGGAGATGCTGTATCCTTGAAAAGGTTCCTGCCAGAGGAAAACCATGTAGTTCCTGTAGAGATAGAAGGCACTGAAAAGATCAAAGACGAAGTTTGGACTTACCACAAATATATCGACTATAGTAACTCCCTTGAACCATATGGCACCCCAAAGGACATGGAGGATTTTGCCGAGAAGGCCCAACTGGTCAACTACAACCAATACCGCGGATTAATGGAAGGATTCTCAGCGCATATGTGGGACTGGTATACTGGAGTTATCATATGGAAAACCCAGAACCCTTGGACGGCTTTAAGAGGACAAATGTATGACTACTATCTAGATCCTAATGCCTGTCTATATGGATTACGCAACGGAAGTGAAGCTGTACACGGCATGTATGATCCTGTTAAAGGCAATATCATGATCGCCAATAATAGCTTTGAGCAGCAACATGATATTATGCTACGGGTCACGGCTTATGATATGAAAGGAAACAGCAAGCAATTGACGCAAGTGTTTACTTATATCGAACCAAGCAGCATCCGATTAATCATGTCCCTGAAGAAAAGGATTGATGAAATGAGTGCCGAGGAAGGCATGTTCCTTTCTGTGCAACTACTAGATGTAAACCAAAAACTAATATCTGACAATTTCTACTGGTTGCCGGATGCTGAAGGCAATTATTCAGGATTACAAAATATGGAAGAGGCGAAAGTTACAGCAACTGCCAAAAAGATATCAGATTCAGAAATAAGCCTGATCCTGAGCAATGATGCTGAAAACACGGTTTCTTTCTTTAACCGTATCTCTTTAATTGATGCTAAGACCAAAGAAAGGCTTCTACCTACCTTCTTTAGCGATAATTATATATCTATAGTTCCAGGTGGCGAAAAAACCATCACCTTGGACTATGATCAATTAAAAAGCACAAATGCCTTGATAGAAATTGGAGGCTGGAATGCACCAATTCAAACCATTGAAATAGAATAGTTGCTTAAATAAATCATCCCAAAAAAAGAATCCCGGTCTTAATTGAGACCGGGATTTTTTCATTTTACACAGTAAGGGAATTCTAGAAAACTCTTGAATTTGGCCCTTATTCATTAAAGAATTCTAATATAGTCTTATTAAATATGTCAGGGATATCTAAGGGAGCCTCATGCCCTACTTTTTTGAAAATCTTCAATTTTGAATTCGGCAGATTCTCAGCAATCAATTTAGTATGCCCAAACTTCACAATATCCTTTTGACCGGCCATTACCAAAACTGGCAAATCTATTTCATTCAAATATTCCGCATCCAAATTGGACTCTTCCAATAAAAGCTTGGTTAATCGGAAATTAATATCAGTTTTTGAAATCCCTTGAGATTCCATTTCCTCAATTTTTCGCTGTAGATTTCTATTTACCTTTTTATCTACAGAAGAATCATCATTATAAAGCACAGCAGCCATAATCGCCAACTTTTCCACTCGCTCAGGATATTGATGCGCTAAAATCAACCCTGTATTTCCCCCATCACTCCATCCCAAAATATAGGCTTTATCAATATTTAATTCCTCCAACAGTCCATTAACATCTTCGGCAAATAATTCATAACTAAGGCTTTCCTCATTGCAACTGGACTGACCGTGACATCTGGTATCAAGAGCAATAACTTTATATTGCGTTGACAGCACTTTTACCTGTTGAGAAAAAGATGAAATGGATTCATTGTTCCCATGCAGCAACACTAAAGGTTTGCCCTCACCATAGATTTCATAATAAAGGTTTACGCCATTTATTAACTTAAACCTTCCAGCTTTAGAGTTTTCACCCAATTCAAAACTCTTAAAACTGCTATTATCAATTAAAAAGGATTGATTTCCTGAAAAGATCCTTTCCGAATCAATTTTTACCTGTGTTTCATCTGGTTTATTAGACAGGAACCAAGGAAATAACTTCCCATCCTCAAATCCAGCATTATTTAATATGTTCTTCCCATTCCCCTTTTTTGAATCAACAAACAATTCCAAATCATCAAAATACATTCTACACTTACCAGAATACATAAAGCCGACAGCAAGCTCTTTACTGTTTTTATCAATTTTTCCTTTTAAAGTAAAAGTTGTCCATTCATTTGGCTTGAAAAATTTGTCCATAGCACTTAAGTCCATGATTGCCTTTCCCAAAATTTCTGTTCCAGTTGAATTAAAGGCAACGGGAATCACCCCCGAATTATGGTTGAATTTTTCTATAAGGACTTTCCCTGATAAGGTAAAATTTCTTCCAGAAAGCTCTTCAATATTCACTTTTTGTAAAAGAAGCGAATTTGGCTTTTGCGCGAATACTGAACTATTAAAAAGAATGAAGAAAAAGAAAATCAATAATCTGTAAAAACTCATATTACTAAACTTAAGATCAAAAACTAATTAATTCGTCTAAATAACTTAAAAGATTTGATTTAATAAAACCTCTTACTAATTCAATTCTTAAATCATCTAATTCATAAAAAAACTGCCCTACAATTCCTTACAGGGCAGCTCAAAAAAGTTTAAACAAAACTCTATTAAAAAGCCAGTCGTAACGAAATGCGCTATTAATCTATGAGTTCAAATTCCAGTATCTTCACTTCTCCAGGCTTTAGATTCACACTTATTTTATCACCCAACTTATATGAGGCTTTGTTTTCAGACATGTCTCCGATCACCATCTTCAATCCATAATTTCCTGATTTTTCCATCATAACCAATTCAGAACCCAGATCGATGGAATAGTCAACCGCTTCATTTTTATTAGGATTATGAATGGAAAAATAACCGCCCTTTTCATTCCAGCCAGTATACCCATAAACTTCCATTTCCTTTGGATCACCACCATGCATGGCTACTGTCTCAAAATATGGGAAAGCATGGTGCGCCCATTTCAAGCCATCGGCCAATACATCCCAATCATCTTCGGATAATTGTGGGGTCTTCAGGTATAATTCCACAAAACCCGTCCCTCTGGACAAATTCATCAATAGGTACTGCATAAAGCCCTCTTTACTCTCTCCAGTTTTGACCTTTTTAGGCTCATGGTTAAAAATAGAATTCATTGGAAACTGTGTTTTTTCCTCTTTCCAAATATCATAGTATACCCCATCCCTATACACCAATTCCTCCGTTCTTGAACTACCTCTTGCTGCGTCACCAGCATTGATCATCCATACAGCATCAATATACATTAACCACCACGGACTCAAATAAGCGCCATTGGATATCACGATATACACTTCAGGATTGATTTCATGCTGCTTTTTGAATATTTCCATCAGCCTTTCTGTACCTGCTACCAGGTAGTAGGTTTTCAATTCATCGTATTTGGGATCATTGAGCAAGGAATCCGAGGGACTTAATCCAGCTGTAGCCAATTGTGGCATTGTCGGAACACCATAATCTTTACCATTCAATTCGAACTCCCTGATGTTTAAATGACCAAAAACTCCATCTAACTTAAAATAGGAAATACCACTTTCAGTAAGTTCCAGCATTCTTTTTTCCAAAAGGCCCATGTACTTAGGACCAGCCATACTCATCCAATTACCCAATAACTCAAAACCCTGCTCTCCCAGTTTCTTGGCAGCCCTCTGGGCACCAAAAAGACAACCAGGGCTTAGCCATAGACCGAGCTGTGAAGAGGCCTGGCCAACCTGATCAAAACTAAATTTGAAATCAGTATCAAACTTGCCGTTCACTTTCCATACCTTATCGGACCAATCAGCTTGTACATCCTGCCATCCATCGTCGATTACATAAGCATTCAATGCAGGCACTCCCCTTTCGGATACCAATTCTTGATGGACCTTTGCCACACTTTGGGCGAACTTTTCCTTATCCACACTACCGCCAAAATCAAACCAGCTATTATATTGGACCTGTAGCCTCAAAGGCCTAACCCTCTTTTCACTTATGTACTTTTGAAAAGTCCTTTCAATAGTTTCCTGCTTCTCACCTAGACCAAATACTGAACTATAACTGCTGTAAGCTTCCCCTGCCTTTAAACTTTTCCCTATTAAATACCCACAGTATGCCTTTCCTTCCTCCACATAATTATAACTGGCAGGGAATTCCACCCCCATAAAGAAAGGTGCATCCTCACCAAATAAAGGCTGGCCCAAACCTGGCTTCCATTGAGCTGGTCCTTTGGCTGTGATTAGCTTTTTCTGGTAGGGCTGAAACACTCCACCATCCACAAGTTCCAAGTCCACCCTTTCTATAGTTATGGGCATTTGGGACCTGATCTTTAATTTTTTGTTGGTATAAAATTCACCCTCATTTAGGGCATAATCCAATTCTACCTCCAGTCCATATTGCTTGCTCTCCAAGAGAAAAGAAAGCTGTTCTTTTTCCTCTTTCAATACCTTCTTAAGCTGGAAGGCATCTGAATTGACAAGTCGATCTGTTCCTTCTTTATCAGTTCCCTCTGAAATCCTCAATTGAAACTCATAAAGGGTATTGACCGGAATTTCTTCCTTTGTGTTCTTATTGACGAATGAAATGGTTTTTAAACTTCCATTTTCAAGCTTGATATTTCTTGAAATACTTTTATTGGAAATCCTGTAGATCTTTTCCTTTGCCTGTGAACAATGAATAAATAACACAACCATGAAAAAGCATAGTGTGCCCCTCAAATTTTTCATTCCATTTATCATATTTTTTTACTGTTACTTCTGAAATTATTTGATTACAAACCATTGCTGACCATTTGCTGGAATGGTTATGGGAAGTGAAATATTATATGCTCGATCGAGGTCAAGTGTAGAGGTTTTTCCCTCGCTATCTATAAGCTGTGCCTTTTCTGTAAGTCCAGTATAGTATAAGCCCACCTTAATTTCCTTTACAATGGGCACATCCAAAGGATTATACAGCATGATCAAGCCTTTTTCTTCCCCAAATGGATTTACATGCATGAGACCATCATAATCCCTTCCATCGGCCCTTCGGATATGGACAATGTCTGCATCCAACACATCTCGGTGTGCCTTATAAAAATCCACCCACTTGCTAACCACTTTCTTGGTTTCAGGACTATCATACAATTGTGGTCCACGATAACAAGCCTGCACACCAGCGCCAAACAAATTGGCCAACCTTTGCTCATAATGGGGCAAATGATCCTTCAATGGCTCAATGGTTGCAGCCTTTCCGCCTCCATGATATTCTACCAAAGGAACAAACATCCAGCCCATACTCGGGGTCTTGGTCCAGGTTCCATCATATATGTTTTGTCTTTCGATGATTTCTTGCTGGGCCCTTGGCAAGGACCAATTGGTTTCCCTATATCCCATCCCCGTTTTATTGCTTCCACTCATGAAATAATGGTCCGGTATATTGAGGAAAATCCCCTCACCCTTGGCCCACTTATAAAAGTTGCTGATTCGCTCAAACTGGTTCCACTGGGAATCCTCCAGTCCCTTATGTCCTGGGTGTGCATGACTGGCGCAGACATCCCCCGGATAACTTCCATCATGTTCCAAAATATCCTGTCCCGTCTTTTTATAAAAATCATATAGCTTATTGAAATAATTGATACCCCATTCGCTTTCTAAGCATGGTGAATTTCCAAATCTTGGCTTTTTACCTTCTGGCATGATTACATCGTTCTCCTTATCGATACTCCTGCTAGCCAACAAGGAATATCCACCCAAAGCAATTCCTTTTGAATGGGCATAGTCTGCCAATTCTTTCATTCTACCAATATTCTCCGGACTATCATTTTCTATTTGAAAACCACTTCCAAAAGTCATAATTACCATTTCAAAGCCTACTTCTGCACATTGGTCAATCGCTTTTTTTACCGATTCGTTATCCGCATTCCTAACATGCATCATGATGGGGTTTTCCGTTGTCCAAGGTGCTTGTGATCGGTACATCCTTTTAACAGCCAAACCTTTTCTCTCCCTATCCCAACTATCATGAAACAATTCCCAAGTTCTATAACTAGTTAGTTTTTCTCCTGACTTTAGGGTTTTCATTGGACCCAATTTTGGATAGGCCTCCAATAGTACAGGAGTATTCAATCCATAATTGACTTGGGTTTTATAGAGCGGATCCTCATTCCAGGCAATACTGCTCAAATACAAATTATCATCTGACATCCCGCCAAACCTATAATCTGTTTCAATGGTAATATTGGGCTTCCTCCACTCCACTTTTGCATCAACAGCACTTTCTGATTCTGTCAAGGCCAAAATTTCACTTTTAAAGCTATCCAAAACAATCGTTTCCTCTGAATCATTCACTACCTCTATCCACTTTGAAACCAATGGAATACCATCATACATCTCATAATGGACGTGTACTTGTACGTCTTTCAAAAACTGAAATTTATCGGCAACAAACCCTAGGCTATCCTGACTAAGGGAACCCAATACCTTTATTTGCTTAATCCTACTTCTTCCTCTAGGCCCAGGGGCGGAATAATCCGAAAAACCACCTTTTTGATCCATTTTCCCCACTCTTACCTTACTCACCTCCGGGTTCGTTGAAGCCAGCTCTCCTATCGTTTGGTAATGTTTCCCTGTAAAAGAATAGGAAAATGAAAGGCCCTTTGGATTTTGCTCAATCCTTAAAAAAACGGACTTACCAGACTGATAGCCCTTGATTTTTCTTTCTTGCTTCCCATTGTATATACCAAATGCCTGCTCCCCTGTACGGACATTAAATTTATAAGCAGTTCCATCCTTGTCGACCAAAGCCATACCTAGTCCCCAACTTGCAGCTTGGTCTGTACCTGGATCCAGTTCTACAATCCACACCTTAGCCCCAGAGGGATTAGGGAGTTCCGCAAAAACACTTTGATTGGCCAAGGCCATTATTTCTCCCACTTTTCCCTCATTTATAAAGGAATTTCGTTCATCCCCCTTGGAGGTATACACCTCCCAATGATCTGCCAAGGATTGAAATTCATCTTGAAACAGAAGCTTTCTTCCTGCATCAGTATTTCCCTGTGTGGCCAAAAAGGCTATTAGGCTCTCATCTCCGGAATAGACAAATGTAAGTTGCTTGCCCGGAGCAGGCCAAGGCAGGTCTTTGGGCATCCACTCCATTCGCTTTTGCCAGTCAAACCTGGCCTCCGTATTGCCCACTTTAAAATCTTTCAATTTCAGCCCCCCAGGATTCACCTCCATATCCTCAATCCATTCATCCAATAGGTAATTATGGATGGGCTGTCCTATTAATCCTCCTACAGGCAAGCTTATCCCATTGATTTCCACCATTGCCTCGGGCCTTATGGAGCGTAACAGATTCTCTCCTGTCATCAGATTATCCAAGCCCAAAGTGGCTCCTCCCTTTTTGACATCAAAAACCCTGCTCACCAAACCATTGCTCAAAACTAAATTACCCTCATTTGTTCGGTAAATTTGTGTAGCGTTACCAATGGGCTCCACCAACCAATCTTTTTCAATTACTTCTTTTTTATATATGGGCAATCCTTGTGTATTCTGCGCTTGGCAGACAATGGGAGACATCACCAAAACAGCCAGCTTAAGTCCCTTGAAAAAAGATTTCAAGGGACTCTTTATTCTTCGAGTATTCATCTTACATAAACTCATGAAACTTTATTCCCCCTTAATTATGGATGGCTCTCCTTTAAGGATTAACTCAAATTTGATCTCTGTACCGTTTTCCGCATTCATTTCCAAAATAATTTCATGAGTTCCCTTTGACACATCCAGCTTGGAAGGGTCTATTTTGATTTTCTTTAAGCTATTCCAGTTTTTATCATAAAGGGTGGCATGATCACCTCCTTCATAGGCCAGCATATTTCCACCACTTAAATCAGCGGATATTTCTAACTCAGAAAAATTATCAATCTCCATTTTAATTTTAGAAGGGCCCTGACCTTTTTCAGTGCTAATAACAAAACTGAAAGGCTGTTTTTCGAAGGAATTGTTGAATCCCAAGGTGTTAAAAACTGGCTCACCAGGTTGTTTTTCCATCTGGGCAATTCTGTGAATATCAGAAATAACTTCTGATAAAGCCCACTGATTTTCTCCGATTTTTTCCAGACTATACTCCTTATCTATATTCTTGAGCCCTTCTTTTTGTTCAACATTAAAAGCTCCTGCTAGCCTTGCTTCTTCCCAAATGGCAATTTTATTCAAAATCTCACCTGATTTACCATTTTCCTTAATGGCCTGAAAAGAAGTGGACAATCCAAAGCCGGCGTCAAATCCTGCTGCCCGTGCCAAAAGCCACTCAGCGTCCATCAAGCTGGTGCCTGATGAAAGCGAGAACCATCCCAGCATATTAGGCATGAGGTTCCTATCAAAATAATCCTGGTTCATCAAACGGTATTGGGTCTGGCTCTCCCTAAAACCTGCATACCAAGGTTCCCCCCAGTTCATCCTGGTGAAAATATGCCAAAAATAATGACCTGGATTACTGGCATCATTGATGATTTCTCCCTTTAACTCAGGTTTAAGGTGCTCATACCATTTTTTAACAAAAAGTTGACGGGAATACTGGCCCATGCCGCTGGCCCAGTTCCCCTCAAGCCCATCAAATGAAATTTGGTTAATTCCGGTAGTATTGCAAAAATCCGCAATGGTAATTGCCATTTCCTCTGACAGCTCAACATTGCCTAAAAAAGTCTTGTATCCATGATCCATTAACTTAGACACCTTGCTTCCATCCTTGTGACTGGAAGCTTGAGTACCAAAAGCTCCCCGTTCACAGTTTAATAATCTCCATGGCTTTTCAGTGGAAACCTCTTCATATCGAATCAATTCATCCCCAATTTGTACAGTATGGAGATTATTATTCTTCATTTGATTAAAGTAACCTGGGCTTTCTACAGGGATGTTTTTTGCTGATTCATCGATATTTCCAACTAATACTGATGAGCCTACTTTGGCCAATCGCTCATCAGGCACTGGACTTACATATGGGTCATTGGTGGTAATAAAATTGGACAGGGTATGCACTCCCAGATGGATACCTTCCTTTTCTGCCCTTTCTACCAAAGTCTTCATGCTTTCCCAGTTGTTTGGAAAAGACTTTTCATTCAATTTAAAATGGCCCCAGTTTACAAATGGACCACCATGGTACAAATACTTAAGGCCTGCTTGTTTGGTCAAACCCAATGCTTCCTCAATATTTCCTTCCCCAAAAGACATGATTAAATAAGATGAAGTTGCCTCAGGATTGGTCTTGATCCATTCACCATTGATCTTTGGATGTGGCAAACCCTCTGCCTGCTCTATTTCTCCAATGATTTCAAGGGCCTTTTCTGGCTGACTGCCGTAAAGAGCAATCTTGGATCCAATAACTCCCTCATCCTCAAATGCTGAAACTTGGTATTGGTCATGCCCCCAAACAGGGATTACTTTATCCTCATCTCTGTTCCTTGAATAGGCTTGAAGCTTACTACCATATTCCATTTTTCTGGCAGTCTGTCCCCTATAGAGCACTTTTATACTGTCTGATACATCTACCAAATCATTGGAAGCAAAAATATCATAGGCAGGCTCAGTATCATCTTCGTTAGTAGGATAACCTCCCAATGTTCTAATATTCAATGCTTGAATGCCGATTGCGTAATCATCACCTTGAACAACTCCAACAGTTTCACCGATACGCTTTGATAGACTAGTCTTATAAGGCCCCCAGATAACATAATCCACAGATTTATCACCTGAAATCTCCTTTAGTTCAAAATTGACATAGTTGCCCTTTTCTTCATAAGATATGCTGGCATTCACCCCAAGCTCATCAAACCCAAGTTCTATCAGCCCCGTTTCTTCATTTATACCAGCCGATTGGGGCATATATTCCTTTCCATTTGCCCCAAGGCAAAGCAAGAAAGATTTTTCAACATCACTTAAATATTCAATCGTGGAATTTGGATCCACAAGAGATACTAATTCACCTTTATTGTTCAGCTTGATTAAAAGTCCCTCTGATTTTAGGCTGACACTTTTCTCGGAACAGGCATAAATAAACACCAGCATCAACCAGGACAATTTGAAAATCGATTTCATCTTTTTATTCAACTAAATTGAGGACTAAAAAAAAACCATGCGGCATTGACCAATAGGTCAACACCACATGAGTCATTCATTTTATTAAAGTGTAGGATCAAAAGTCCCACCTTCCCAACCTTGGTTCTGTTCCAAGTTTGGATTTCTGTCCAAGTGGTTAAGTTGTATCGGGAAGAAATAATATTTCTCAGGCATACTCATTTCCTTAGGTCCTGTAGTAATTAATTCTACCACTTCATAAGAGAAATCACCTGGCAACAGGGAGTTATTATTGGCTGCTGCAACATCCTCTGGCGTAACTTGGTCATAAGTTCTGCCATTGACTTCCAAAGCCATCACCCCATATTTGTGCATACCATCCAATCGATCAAGCATTCTGTGCCTTCTTAGGTCCCAGAATCTCTGACCTTCGAAGGCCATCTCGATGTACTTTTCATGAAGAATCGCTTCTCTGATTTCTTCTCTGGACATTCCAGGAGTCAATCCATACATACCATCATTTCCTGCCTCAATACCTGCCCTGGCGCGAATATCTTTCAGTACTTGGATAGCCTCATTGGGATGACCTGTTTCATTGGCCGCTTCTGCATAATTGAACAATACCTCAGCATACCTCATTTCTGGCCAATCTACATCATTGATATTCACCAACTCTGGAGGAAGTTCCTCCATGATGCCTTTTCTACAAAATAGCCCCGTTCTATAGGCGGATTCCCCTTGGATA
The DNA here is from genome assembly GCF_014280965.1 of Echinicola salinicaeni. Classification (GTDB taxonomy): domain Bacteria; phylum Bacteroidota; class Bacteroidia; order Cytophagales; family Cyclobacteriaceae; genus Echinicola; species Echinicola salinicaeni. Next base: position 223,639 of record NZ_JACODZ010000002.1, on the reverse strand, counting down.
ATATACCCGAAGGCATCCACAGAAAGGGCAATATTGGTCATCGTATACTGTCTTCTGTCAGTCTTACCACTCAAAGGATAATTTTCACCATTCCAAACCAGGTTAGCTGCAAATCGTGGATCCCTGTTTTCCCAGAAACTTTGGACATCGTAGGTATATGCTGAGCTTGGGTCACCTGGCATTTTTCCATCTTTCATAGGGAATGCCTCTGCCAAAGCCCAAATTGGCTGATCACCGCCAGTAGCATTTTTTGATTCAGAAAGTGGCCTTACAGCATCTTCCCTTCTTCCATTGGTCTTAATGGGATCCACATAAACCACGGAAAATATATTTTCCTTATGATCAGAAGTTTCAAATACATCGGTATAGTTATCCAACAATCCATAACCATTGGCATCCAAAAATTCCTTTGCAGATAAATTGGCCTGATAGGCATCTAGCCAATGACTATTATCATAAGGATTGGATGGGTTAAATTGTGGAGAAGCTTTGTACAATAACACCTTGCCTTTGAAGGACCTGGCTGTGGCTTGATCAATTCTTCCAAAATCATCCCCTGAGTATTTTACAGGAAGATTACTAATGGCTTCATCAAGATCCTTAATGATAAAATCAAAACATTCTGCTGTAGTATTCCTTGGTACTTCCAAATCATCACTCAATTGCTGAGGCACCGTAATAATCGGAACACCACCATGGTAGTACACCATTTTAAAATAAAGATAGGCGCGAATAAATTTAGCTTGTGCGATCAATTCAGACTGATCCTCAGGATCAATATTACCAGCAGGAAGCTCTTCAAGCATGATATTTACCCGCCTTACAATATCATAAGGCCAAAACTTCATGGTTCCGTTGTTTTCTGTAATCCAGTCTGGACCTATGATTCCACCACTTTCATCAGCTCTGTTTCCTTCATTTAAAGGCCAGCCTCCAAAGGTACTGCCATACAAAGCCGACAAGTACGCATTTACCGTCTGCACATCATCAAAAGTTCCCTGACCTGGGTAATTACTCAGATCGTCCACTTCATCCAACACATTATCGCAGGAAGATAAAACTAGGCCTAAGCTTAGTATCAAAGCGAATGCTTTATATATCCAGGTTTTATATTTTCTAATTGTCATGATTTTCAGATTTCAGGTTTAAAACTGTACAGTAAGGCCACCGGTGAAAGTTTTCATCAACGGATAAGAGTCTAGGGTGGCCTGTTCAGGATCATGCTCTTTTAGATCTGTGATCACAAATAAATTGGTGGCATTCCCATAAAGTTGCACCCTATTAAGTCCAATTTTATTGAACCATTTTTGTGGTAAAGTATAACCTAAATTGAGGTTCTTAAGCCTTAAGTAGGCACCATTTCTCATCCAGAAAGTTGATGGGCCACCACCATATTCCGGTTGCATCCAGACACCGGCTACTCTTGGATATTTGGCATCTGTATTTTCAGGAGTCCAGTATTCGTCCTGAGACCACAGTTCAAAATATGGTCTATCACCAATCTGGAATACACCACCACCATTTCTGGTTCTTACCATTCTATCATAAGCTCCTACGCCTTGGAAATGGACATTAAGTGAAAAACCTTTCCATTCCCCTCTAAAGCCTAAACCATAATTAATTCTAGGGGTGGCATTATCACTTAAAATAGTTTGATCATTTCCATCGATCTTTCCATCTGCGCCTTCACTATAATTAGCTCCTCTGATATCCTCAAAAAGTATGGTACCCAAAACTGGCTCCCTACCAAATTGGGTAAAACCTTCTGGCAAGGCATCCAATTGTTCCTGGGTTCTAATGATACCTTTTGAAATATAGCCACTCAATCTATTATTAGGATGTCCGATATTACTTCTCCAATTGCCTTCATACGTTCCGTCGGTGAAGGATTCAGGCTCATCTAAGATATCCCACTGGTCCTTGGCATAGCCCATATTGCCATAAATACTATATTCCAATTCACCTATGCGGTTTCTCCAATCCAAATTAATTTCAAAACCTTTCCAGGATCTTTCCGCATAATTAATGGCTGGCAAGTCGGCACCATAAGTGGTAGGCGTAGTCCCCTGTCTATTTCTCAAAATATCACTCTCTGTTTTTCCCCAAACATCAAAATCACCTACCAATCGGTTATTAAACAAGCCAAATTCAATTCCCGTATTCCACATAGAAATGGTGGACCAAGTAATATCAGGATTGGGGACTGCCCCAGGCACAAGACCATCATAAAGAGAGCTGCCAAACACATAACCTCCTGACTTTTGATATACCTGACTCCATCTCCATGCATCTACCCCATCACTACCAGTAGTACCATAGGAAGCACGGAGTTTCAATTCATCAAATAGGGATAAGTCCTTCATAAACTCTTCCTCACTCAATCTCCATGCTAATGAGCCTGATGGAAAGAATCCCCATCTTTTACCTGGTGCAAACTTATAGTTCCCATCATACCTGAAAGAAAATTCAGCAATGTACTTCTCAGCATATTTATAATTGGCCCTACCTATCCACGAAGCCCTGGCAAATTCACCCTCAGAACCGGAAAACCAACGTCTCTCCGTATCAGAAGATGTATTATAGATTTGGTCGATGGTAGTGGAAAGTAAATCCTCGGCACGACCATTGATATACTTGCTTTTCGATCCAGCTTGCTCATAAACTGCCAATGCACTTATATCATGTTTCCCAAAAGATCGCTGATAATTCAGGAACCAGTTAAACTGATAGGCATTAGATAGGGTAATATTTTCCTGTATATTTTCATAACCTGAACTCAGGTTATGACTACCCATTTGGTTAAAATTCACCGGGCCTGGAATAAATTTATTACTCGCATCAGCAGACTGGAAAATATAGTATTTATTATGTACCACGAAGGACTTCATATTCCTATCATAGGCATTGATATTGCCTTGAACACTGGTACTCAAGCCCTCTGTAATATCACTCAAATCCAAATCCAATTTTAGGATACCATCAAACGTTCTGTATCGGGTATCCCTATAACCACCCTCATTAAGCATCAACTGAGGTGGATGCCATCCTCCTGATGTTTTCACGGGTATATCATTTGGATTATTGGTAGGATTTCCTGCTTCATCTACATAAAAAGGATATAATCTGGTCCAGTTGAATGTTGCTCTGTAAAAATCACCCACGTTAAAATCTTCTGCTCCATCATATGGCCAATACCATCTATTATAATCCCTTTGGTTTCCACTGATATTTAGGCTCATTTTAAGTTTTTCGGTAATCTTTGCAGAAATATCTGATCTAAAGTTATACCTATCATAACCTAGGTTCTTATAAGATCCCTCTTCAGTATGATAGCCCATCATAACATAATAGTTCACATCTTCCGTCCCGCCCCTTACACTTAAATTATGTTCCTGAACAGTAGGAGTTTGCCAAATCAAATCATTAATGCTGTAAGACTTATCTGAAAAATAATTCATCACTTCCTCTCCATAAGGATGGGGAAGTCCCCTAGAATCAGCTACATTATTCAGATACCTTAACTCATCCTGAGCAGAATAATCTTGAATGGGTTGTGTTGGATTTGAAGAGGAATAATTCCCCTTATATTCAAAAACTGGTTTTTGGTTGCTACCTCCTTTGGTGGTCACCAATACTACCCCATTACCTGCACTAGATCCATAAATAGCGGCACTAGCAGCGTCTTTTAGAAAACTGATATTTTCAACTTCATTGGGATTCAAGGCATCAAAATCAGATTTATTTCTAATTACACCATTGATAACGTATAGTGGTTCACCAAAGCTTCCTCTGATTCGAATAGAAGAACTCGCACCAGCCAGACCTGAAGTACCGACCACTTGCACACCCGGTGCCCTACCTGCTAAGCCATTGGATAAATTGGCCAAAGGAACATCAACAATATCGTCAGTCTTTACTGCTGCAATAGAACCGGTAAGATTGACTTTTTTCTGAGTACCATAACCTACTACGACTACCTCTTCTAATTGCTTCGAATCTTCTTCCAATACAATTTCAAAGCTAGATTGATTACCTATCTCAAATTCCTGAGTAACAAAGCCCACAAAAGAAACCATAATGGTAGCTCCTTCAGGCACGTCCAATAAAAAATTACCATCAAGGTCTGCCGCAGTCCCAATAGTAGTCCCTTTCACCAAAATGGTTGCCCCAGGAATTGGATTTCCTTGTTCATCCTTAATGGTGCCTCTGATGGTTTGCTCAGGAATCTCTTGAATTTGAGATCGTTTTCTGTGGACCCTGCTTACATCAATACCATTATTAACCTGCCTAAATGAAACGTCATTTTGGGCAGCTATTTGCCTTAAGATTCCTTCTACAGTATCATTTCTTTTATTAAGCATGATAACCTGATCCCTATCAATATCACTCTTGTCAAATGCAAATTGAAAATCTGTAGTGGTTTCGATGTGTTGAATGATTTGATCGAATGTCATGGTTCGACTAGGAACCTGCATTTTCACCTCATCAATACTTTTGTATTGGGCATTAACCTCTGATGCCATCACCAGGTTGAAGAACATCAGCTGCACTACAAACCCATAGAGGAAATATTTGGACAACATATAAATTGTCTTTTGTAGTTTTAATTTCATAATTTTGAGTTGTTAGATTAATAATAATTTAATGTAGGGTGATGTTAATCAGTTGTTTTCCATTCCCCAATGCAACACACTGTTAATCATCACGCTACGACCTACCGGATTTTCCGGTAGGTTTTTTCATGAGGTGTTTGAGTATTCTATTTCCATTTGGTTAAAATTTGATTGTAATTGTTTTATCATTCATTTCGTAATTGAACTTTTCGATATAAGCAATCCTGGACAAGACCCTTTCTAAGCTGGCATTATCAAACTGTATAGAAAGATTCCATTCCCGCTTTGGATTACCTTCATAATTAATGCTTACCCCATACCAATTTTCCAATCCCTCTATTACCTCTTCAAAATTATTTTCACTGAACACTAATATCCCATCTCGCCAAGCAAGGACACTGTTCATATTAAATTCCCCTATATTGGTCTTTCTGGATTCAGCGGAATAAATTAATTCTTGACCAGGCTTTAGTAAGTTCCTTCCCTTATCAGCTAAGTTTTTGACCTCCACTTTACCCGTCACCAGTGCCACCGAAATCACATCATTTTTGTTGTTAATATTAAATGAGGTTCCGAGTGCTGTGGTCACCAGATCAGAAGAAGTTACCCTAAATGGTTTTAGAGGGTTATGTGCCACTTCAAAAAATGCTTCTCCATTCAATTCCACAGGCCTTGATTCACCTTTGAAATCCTCTGGATAGCGAATCGAACTATTACTATTGAGCTGAACTATTGTTCCATCTGGTAGTTTACAATTAAGTCGCTCTCCCTGCTTAGTGGACTTTTCTAACATGGCCACTACCTGCTCAACTGGAGCCTTGTTACTCCAATTCCAAAGAGAATGAAAAATGAATGAAAGCCCGAAAACCAAAATAATAATGGAGGCAACGCGGTAAATTTGTTTGTACTGAAACCACGACAGGTAGGAATGAATGATGTCATCCTTTGGACTATTAAATAGAAGGTCTCCATTTTGTCCTCTCACCTTATCACTCAATATATTATTCAAAACCTCATCCTTTATTTCTTGGGAAGGAGATTTCAGATGGAAGCCAATACCTGAAACAATTTCTCTCGCTAGTTTAATATCATTAATCCTAGAAGGGTTTGCTTTTATCCAGTTAGACCAATACAAATCCAGTTCCTCATCAGGGTTTTTAACCCATCTGACAAACTCAGGATTAGTTAAAAATTCGGTTAATTGATTCATTTAAATAATTTTCTATCTTCTATAGATATAAGAAGAAAACATTCAAAATGACATCTATATTTCTGAAATAAATTTGAAAAAAACCAAAAATCCTTGAAAATGAATCATTTGAAACATTAATAAAGGCAAGTTATTTTTAAGAAAGTGGAAAATAATAAAGCTTAAAGCAAACTGCTTTTCAAAAAATCTAAAGCATTATAAAGCAAATTCCGAGCAGATTTCACATTTGAAAAGCCCATGATCTCCTTTATTTCTTGGTAGGAAAGATTTTCGTAATAAAAATAATAAATAATTTCCCGTTTTCTGGGAGGTAATTGTTGAATAGACTTATTTAATTTCTCAACCATCTCCTGACTTAGCTGTCTATCAATTAACAATTGCTCATGTGAAAATTGAACAGAAAATGAATAATCATTCTTTAAGTCCAGTAATTTATAAAACCCGGACTTTTGCTCTTTCAAAACCCTTCTTTTTAAGGATTTATACAAATAAAACTTGATATTATTGGTACCTCCTAATTTTGATCTGGACTTTCTTATCTCAATGAACAGTTCTTGTACGGCATCCTTAACCAAGTTTTCATTCCTGCAGAATAAGCCACCAAATTCAAATAGTGAATCAAAAAATTTCTGGTAAATGAAAATAAATGCGGATTCATTTCCAGCTTTAAAAGCCGACCAAATTGCAGCATCACTCATTTGCTGATAGTCTTGGCTCAACAACCTTAGACTGCTTGAGTTTTTTTCTTCTACTAACTGCAATTCCTCATTCATGCTTATGAGATGTTTGTTTCCCTTTTTACTAATTATTTCTCTTCAACAAACTCTATAAATCCATAAGGATTTAAAATATTTAATACTATTTCCATCTAATTAAACAATAATAAAACGCAAAAACAACAGGAATCAAAATTTAAAAATTCACAAACCTTTCAAAAAACATCTATCAACCTTTATTTCCTTATATAAAATCAAAATGAATTACCTATTCTCCTATAATTCAAAGATTAATTCAAAATTTAATACGGCATAAGGGACTAAAAATTTACGAATACAAAAAATCAAACTTTCTAAAAACAAAAAATGCCCTGCAATTTCTTGCAGGGCATTCAAACTATTCGACTAATATCCCTATTTCAGCTATGGCAGCCCTTTTATTTCCCCCTGATATCCGGCTGGCTTCAATCTTCACATATCTTGCTGGGAATGCCTTTTCAAATTCATGCCTTCTTTCAGAAGGATCATTGATCAGGTTTCCAAAAATAAAGCCATCTGCAAGGACCCAGCTTATACCATTTTCAGATACATAGAATTTACCTTCTTGAATCATACCCTTTTTATCATTCAATGGTGGTGCATAGGTAAAGCCTGTAATATCAATGGTCTCCCCTAAATCCAATACCAAACTTTGGCCAGAGTTTCTGTTCTTATCAGTTTTCCAATAACTCTCTATATTCTCATCAAAGGCTTTATTAGCCTCAAATCCTTGTGATGCACTGCTTGAACTAACCTCCTTCCAATTAGCTTTACCTAGCCCAAAGAGTTTCTCTGCAATAGGCCCCTTATCCTCTTTTCCAAAAGCAATGGCCTTTATTGTACCATGACCAAATTCAAATGGTCCATCGTAGGTTGGGGATGATTTGTTAGGTTCAGCCCCATCCAAAGTATAATGAATGGACAAATCTTGATTCAAACTTCCTGCAATATCCTGATCGTAGGTTTTCCAAGTAAATGATCCAGCTGCAGCACTGATGCTTACTTCCCCTTCTCTAATTCTACTGATGACCAATTGTGGCGGCCTGGTATGGTATAGGTATGCTGAAACCTCAGCTATTGCTGGAATATACCTAGCATCTAAAATCCTTACCCTTAACTTTTCAGTAGTCACCTCGGGAAAACGCAGGATCCTTTTATAACCAATATTCTTTCCTTCTGCAATTTCCTTCCAAGCACCATCAACCCAAGCATCCAAAGCAAAGGAGGCAACCCTTTCACCATGTGTACTGATCGCTTCCTGGATCATAAATCTATTAAGGGTAATGGCCTCATCATTTTCTATCATAAAGCCCTCTTCTTGATTGGGCAGCAATACAAAGGATTTTGGATCATTATCCAATAAAGCCGGTTCACCATCTGCTTCCTCCAATAAATCCTTACTGTATGTTTCTCGTATTCTTTTGCCTACCTCTTTCAGCACAGCCACATCCCTTTCAGGGAATAATCCATCAGTATTAGGTGGAATATTGAGCAAGAAAATGGAATTTCCTCCAACAGAGCGTTCATAAATGTCAAAGACATCATCTGCACTTCTTACTCCCTGTTCATCATCATTCCTATAAAACCAACCTTCCCTAATTGAAGTATTGGTTTCTGCAGGCTGATAATGCAGGTAATTCGCATCATATAGTTTTTCTAGACTGGCTACCTCTTCACCAGTAATATCCTCGAACCGGTTCATTTCATTAGGATTTTCTTGGTAAGGAATCACATTCCATTCTGCTTCTCTGGTCTTGCCTGACTCATTTCCGCACCACCTGATATCCTGACGGCCAAAGATGACCGCATGAGGAGCAAGTTCTCTGATCAATTCTTTCCATGCGGCATAATCATAGGTCTGTCCGCCCTTTCTTTTCGGGTGCGCCCCATCAAACCAAACCTCATCAATTCTTCCATATTCCGTCAACAACTCAAAAAGCTGATTGAGGAAATACTCATTATAATCATCTACCTTGAATTCAAAAGTGGTCTTATTTTCAAAAGGCCTTCCTTCAACTGCTCTTGGAATGGTTCTTTCAGTTTTCTTGGAAAGATTGCCATATAGCCCCTCTTCATTCTCAATTTGGTATAAATCTGCAGGAGAAAGATAAACGCCCAATTTCAAACCATATTTCTCACAGGAAGCAGAAAGGTCCTTAAGCACATCCCCCTTGCCATCTTGGAATTCTGTGGACATAATACCATGTTCCGTATACCTTGATTGCCAAATCACAAAACCATCATGGTGCTTAACCGTCAAGATCACCTTGGTCATTCCTGCATCCTTCATGGCCTCGCACCACTGATCCGTATCCAGATTTTCCAATTCAAAAATACTTGGCTCCTCAAATCCAGATCCCCATTCCATGCCCGAAAAGGTATTCGGACCAAAATGGACAAATGCTATAAATTCATCCTTTAAAGCCTCATATTGATTGGCTGTAGGAACCACATGGGCAGCCTTGATACGAATGCTGTCTTCAGTATCATCAGCATCAATGGCTATGGTTGATGCTGGGGGCATATAATTACCCTCAATTTTGCTGTTACAGGCAATTGTCATTGCGCAAAGCAAACCTGTTATTAATTGTATTTTCATGGAAAATTTAATTTCTAGTTTGGATCAGACCGTATTCAATTAAACTGCTTAAACCTAAAGAGTTTAAGATTTACTAATTTATCACCTTTATGATTTTTTCTCAAAAGGAAAATATATTTCTCAAAAAGAAATTAAAGAAACAAGGAGATTCTTACCCATATTACATATATATTTTACTCCTCATCTCTTGCTTGATACTCAAAATGAAATCTGGACTTATTCAGGTTTTGGTGAAAACTTCCATCCATCCATTTCCAACGGAACAAAGGTAAACATCCAGTTTTGGTAAGAGGTAGCCCCTGGTATTCTGACCAGAATTTTATTCCAACCTTTTTTTAGACTAATCATTGCAGGATCTCTGGTCCAATAAAGTTCCTCTACTGTCCAAGGTATTTCCTGGTCCACTTTGCTGCCCCAGCCTTCTTGTTTACTTGGCTTCCACCCTGGTCTTTCCCATTGAGGCCCTTCCAATTCTTGGTCATTTAACCAGATCTTACCTCCATTGATATCCCAGCTGCCATTTTCAGCTATTCCAGTAAAAATCCTGTTGGCTCGCATCGGTGTTTCAAAGCCTATCCAGACAGGCACTGATCTATCCCTATCGCTATGAATATAGGTCAAGGCATACACGCTTTCCCCTGGTTTTGCTTCAGGATAATATCCGCCCAAATTGAATCGGTCAGTGATGATTAATGTATTCCCTCTAGCATCTTTCCATTCCAAGTCCTGACCATCCATTTTTGCCCCATCTTCCAAAGCTTTTAGGAATTTCTTTTCTTCCTCCATATTAAAGGGACCTGCTAGCCTCCACTCCTTATCACTTTGCGGTAAATAAGAAAATGGTAACCCTTTAAAATACCCTTCCTTATGCACCATCAAATATTCCTCAAAAGCAGAAAAATAGTCTGCTGCTTCAGTCTCCTTATTAGGCATCATTGTCCAATACTCTTGGGGAGCAGCCAGAATATCCGCTGTCCAAGTTGCCCAAGCAAAGGTCAGCAGGCCTGAATAAACCGGGTTTTCCTTAAATGCATCCATACCTTTTCTCAGGTTTACATCAGGCCATAAGCATAATATACCGCCTATTGCTTCATTACCGGGAGCCGCCATAATCGGCTTAAAGAAAATCTTATTGACATAGGTCATTGGCTCACCACTGTTGATATAGCTTTTCCTGGAGTCAATTTCTTTGATCCCTTTTGTCATATTGGTAGTATCCATTGCTCCCCAGGACTGCCTGATCACGGAACTATCAGTCTTTAAGCCAGGACTCCAAACCACCACTTCCCTACCATCACTTTGCACCTTTTTGACCATCCTAGTAATAAACTCCTCCGGATTAGGAATATGCACCTCATCTGAACCTATATGGATGATCGGGGCCATTTCATAAGGAATCTCTTCAAAAAACTCCTGCAAAATATTTTCCAATGCTTCCATTCCCTTTTCGGATTCCATGCGGAAACCCATTGAGGTAATAAAGGAATCACTATGGCCTGGCATATCAATTTCCGGTATTACTCGAATTGCCCTATCATTTGCATAAGCGATCAATTCCCGGATTTCCTCATAGGTATAGTACATACCAGGATCTCGGCTAGACCTATGATTAGAGCTTTCGGTTAATTGGGGATAGATTTTACTTTCAATTCTCCATGCTGGCCTATCAGTTAAATGCCAATGAAAAGTATTCAATTTATAATCAGCCATAATATCCAGCTGCTCCTTAAGCAGTTCCAAAGACTGATAATTCCTCCCCACGTCTATCATAAATCCCCTTAACGGATAAGCAGGCGCATCACTGATCTTACAAAAGGGCAAAACGGCTGAATTCCTTTAAGGCTAATAAGTTGCTTCAAAGTCTTAAGGGCATAATATTGACCGGTTTCAGTTGCTGAAACCACCGTGATTTTTCGGGAAGTCACAGACAATTTATAGGCTTCATCAGCAAGGCTAGTTTCCTGCAAAAACTCCAAACTATAATTGGCCTCCGGATTGACCTCGACCCTGTGACTATTAAAAATTTCATATAGTTCCTTTTCTATCAGCCTGGATACTGAACTTGGGTTCTTTACTGAAATAGATTGAAAATTCATATTGCCACCAGACCAATTCACCTCTCTTGGATAAGGAATCAACTTCACAGGGGCATCCATCAACTCTTTAGCTTCGTAGCGAGCCTGAAAAGCATCTGAAGATTCCTGTCCATAAATTTCATTGCTGGTAACCAAAAGGACTAAGCATCCTAGAATATAGTTTAGGCGGCTTAATTTCCTGCAAACATTCGTTCTGACAAACATAAGGTAATTTGTATATGAGATAATTTTTATTGCCTATTCTTAAAATACCTATAAATAACTATATACAGTTTTATTCCTGCATAAATTACTCCACCAAAAATAAGGAAGCCTAAAATTTGCCAAAATATCAATCCGTCACCTGATATCGCTAAATCCATATTATTTATATCTAATTATTATTTTTCAACTTCTTCCCAAACCTTTACATAATCGATGACCATTTCATAGGGAAAGTCATCCGTAGAGCTTACTAATCCCGGCCAGAAGTATTTTCCTGATTGGCCCTTATCTGCACATGCATGATTGAGGATGATATAAAAATCGGTTTCGAATGGCCACATACCTGCATTATCACTACCTTTTTTATGTGTCATGGTTTTTTCACCATTGACATAAAATTCAATTTTATCTGGTGATTTGATAATGCCATAAGTATTAAAATCTTCCAAATCCACCTTTGTGGTCATAGATGGTGCTGGTTCCAGCTTTTCATCTTCCGAAGCGGATTGGTGGACCACTTGATAAACCATATCATCAGTATTCAAATGCTCCATCACATCAATCTCCCCTCCACTGGGCCAGCCAGCATAAACCGGGTTTTGGGGCATCAACCAAATAGCTGGCCATGCACCCTTGCCCATATGGAAAAATTTGGCTTTGACCTCTAACTTACCATAGGTAAAACTAAACTTGTCTTTGGTTTGTATGGCCCCTGTTTCAGGTAAGTCAGTTTCCTCATTCCACCTAGCCTTAATATGCAGCTTGCCATCCTTAACTTCAGCCAATTCCTTTTCATTGGGAAGCACATACATATTCCATGGGGAAGACCAAGGCTGCGTCTGATAGCTAGCCCAATTATCACCATTATACTCCTCCCCCTCAAATTCATCTTCAAAAATCAATTCCCATTTCACCTCTTCATCATCCGGTGCAGGGTCATCGATAATACCCTTATTCCCCTTGCTGCATGAATAAAAAACCATGGAACAAAGAATCATGGAAATTCCAGAAATTTTAATTCTATAAAGTAGTTTTTGCATTTTGGTTTATTGGTAATGTTCTAAAAATATACAGTCAAAAAAATCTTTTAAACATAAAAAAGAGGGCACAGGAAAGGCTTACACCCCTCCTGTGACCTCTTTGACATGCTTTTAATTATTCGATTGCTGCAGAATTAGCCTGTAAAGGCCATCCCGGGTTTTGATATATTACTGAGTTTTCTGGGGATCCAGAACCATCAGGTGTAGTGATAATAAAATGCTGAATAGCGATAGGCTCCAAATAATGTGCATAAGCCCATTTATAACCATCCTGAACAAAATTAGATGAAGACAAATTGATTCGGTATGGTCTCAAATACTCACTTTCATTAGGATTGGAAACATTTGGCGTTCCTGAAGTACCTGCTGGAATTAATGTACTGGTACCATCTTCATTTTCATACCATTCTTCCATTGGGCCAAACAATTTGAACCCTTCCACGATATATGGATCAGTTTTCAATTGATCCAAAGCTCTCCAACGCTTCAAATCAAACATCCTCATTCCTTCAGCTATCAATTCAGACCTTCTTTCTCTCCTTATATTATACAGTATCGGATCGGTAAGCATCACACCAGCAAAATAAGAAGCAAGGTCATTCTCTGCCTCCACTGACATATCTGTAGCTCCTACCGTAACCATATAATCTGGATTCACACCAGCTCTATTTCTAATGGCTCTCCAATAGCTATCCGCTTTACCATTGATCGCACCATCCCTGATATAGGATGCTTCGATATAGTTAAGATATGCTTCCGCTGCTCTGAAGACAATAGAACCGGTCTCACCAACATTTCCTGTAGCTTGGTCATTTCTATAACTCATACCCTTTTTAAGGCCATAACCTGTTACATACCGAGATTCTCTAATATCTAGGATATTTGGCTCCCCTATCAATAAAGGAGATCCATCAGAACCTGTGGCGTCATTTATCCTCAACTCTCCTGGAGTTTTCATAAACAATTGCAAACGGTTATCTCTATCTACTTTTACATCAGAAATAAAATCATCTCCCTGATAACCAGACCCAGCCGCATAAATCGGCAACCCATTGGACATCAAGAAATTATCTACAAACCCTCTGGTAAATCCAGTGTTACCTCCATTTTGGTTCACATAAGCATTTACATTATGGTTTAACCCAAGAGTAGGATCATAAGCTCTCCAAAACAATACCTCGGAATAGCCAAACAAATCTTGGGAACCGAACATGGCAAAATAAGGATTACCTGAGGAATCATAGCCGTCATCCTTCATGTTAACGGTTAATTCTACTTGATCTGCCACTTCTTCAGCAGCATCCATTGCCTCAGTTAGGAAGAAATTGATTTCTTCATCGATATTCAAGGAATATCCTTCTCCTGGCCATCCCGCACCACCTGGAACATGGGCTGTACCTTTATGGTAAGTCAACCAAGAACCTTCATGCAAAGCCACCCTGGACTTGAACAATAAAGCAGCTTTTCGGGAAAGCCTATTGGTTCCTCCCGGAGGATTTTCGGACAATAGCATGATCGCTGAATCCAAATCTGATAGGATAAATCTGGCTACCTCATTTCTTGGTTCCCTTACAGAAGCTTCAATCAACATTTCCTTGTCATCAGGAAGAGAAGTCTTTAGAATAGGGAAATCACCATAAGTCTGTACCTTTTCAAAATACTCATAAGCCCTTAGAAAATATCCTTCTCCAACATAATGGTCCACATTGGTACTATTACCGGATATTTCACCAGCCTTCCATTTTGGCACCACATTTTCAAGGAAATAATTCATATTCCGGATAGAACCAAAGTTCCAGGCACCACCTGACTGAGGCACCCTTTTTTCTCCTGGCATCCAGATATTGCTGGCATCAGTTGCTGCCTGATTATCGGTATGGTTATCATATCCAAAAGTCCCCACATTCCATCCTGAATGCGTAGGAAATCCATAAGCATTGATAGTATAGGATGCTAAATCAGCCTCACTATTTAAAAAGGCATCTGGCGTAACCACTGATAATGGCTCACGATCTAGAAAATCATTACAAGCTCCCAAAAGTGCTGATCCAACAACAATCAGGAATAGTCTTAATACAAATTTATTCTTAATCATATTGAAATTGCGTTTAGAAGTTGATATTCAGACCACATGAGTAAACCGTCGCAAATGGGTAGGTCTTACCATCATTCCATCCACTCAACCCAACTGTTTCTGGGTCAAATATTTTGGACATCTTGGTGAAGGTCAAGAGGTTTTCACCAGAAACATAGAACCTAGCTCTGCCCATCCCCACTTTGGAAAGTATCGACTGCGGCAAAGAATAACCAATCTGAAGATTTTTCAGACGTAGATAAGCTGCATTTTGCAAATATCTGGTTTGTGTTTGGTTATTTTGTCCTCTATCAAAGGCCAATCTTGGGAAATAAGAATCCAAATTAACTTCAGCAGCTCCGGCCTGAACCATTGGAGAATTTTCATCACGGAAGAAATCCATATGCTCCATAAATGCTGCAGACTGCCATAAGTTTTGTCCACCAGCACCCCAGAAATAAGGGCCATTTGGCATCCAGTCACGCTTTCCAATGCCCTGGAAGAAAATTCTGAAATCAAAATTCTTATATTGGCCAGTAATATCTAATCCATACCTAAATCGCGGGGTACTATTACCAATCACCCTTCTATCTCCTGGATCATCAAGGGTATTGTTTCCGCTATTGATGGTTCCATCACCATTGATATCTGCATACATAATATCACCTGCTTGCCAGTTATTGCCCATTTGATTTTGACTGACATTTTCTAGATAAGCATCCATTTCTGCATCGGTTTTGGCAATACCTAATGTGGTATAACCCCAAATTTGGCCACTTTTTCTACCACTAAACCATTGAGAAAGATTCTTGGTATCATTTGGATACTTGGTCACTTTTTGTTGATCGTCAGAGAGCACACCTCTTATATTATATGAAAGGTCTCCAACTTTATCTCTCCAGTTAATTTCCAATTCAAAACCATAAGACTTCAAATCGGCATTGTTTACTCTTGGCACACCAGTCCCCAGAATTACTGGCAATTCCTCTGCAGGCCCTACCATATCAAGAGTATATCTGTTATAATAATCCAAATTCAACAATAATCGGTTGTCCAATACCCCCACATCAATCCCCACATTATAACTTTTCACTCTCTCCCAAGTCATGAACTGACTAATGATGCCTGGAGCAGAAGAGGTATTTGGTCTGGCACCATTGATCAACCAACTTCCATTATTAACAGAAAAGGGTTGAGTCAAATAGAACGGGTACCAACTATTGGTATTTTGGTTACCTAGTTCACCATAGGAACCTCTCAGTTTCAACATCTGAACCTGATCGATATTCCAAAACTCCTCTCTGGCAATATTCCATCCCAAAGAAGCTGAATTAAACAAATTCCAACGTTTATCTCTGATAAATCTGGAAGACCCATCGTATCTGGAGTTGAATTCAAAAAGGTATTTCTCCTTATAGTTATAGTTTACCCTACCAAAGAAACCTGCTGTTGCCCAATGGTTATACTCACCTCCATTGGTAAAATTATCTGTTGCCGTATTAATGGAAACTACATTTGGGGTGATCAACCCTGTTCTAGCTGCCTGAACAGTTCTGTATTTATTCAGTTCCGAGTTAAACCCAGCCATTACCTTAAACTGGTGATCTTCATTTAAATCGAAGGAATAATCCGAGTAAATATTAGAATTAAAATAATTGTCCTTACGGTTATACTCAGAAACTGCCGTATGTCCTGCAGAAGACCAGAACACAGGGATAGCAAAAGGCTCTCCTTCTACATCATAAGCATAAGCAGGCAGATAATTGCCAGCATTATTTTGGTTGATAATCCTATAATTACCACTGGCATAAATATTCCAGTTTTTAACTGGAGCATATTTCACCTGTCCCTGGATATAATAAAAATCCTTATAGTTGTCCTGGGTACCACCTTGTATCATTTGGTTGATCTCACTAGGCTGAGAGAAATAACCATTAGGATCTCTTAAAGGAACGGTAGGCCATCTTCTGGCCACGTTATGGTAGAATAGGTTATTCAAATGGGTAGCCTTGGTAAAATACTCCCTTACAAATCTCGAGTTATAATTAAAGCTTACCTTCTCATTGATTTTGATATTGAACTTACCTGCTAATGAATACCTGTTAAAGTGGTCACCACCATAGCGTGATAAACCTCCTTGATCAAGATAATTGGCAGAAAGGAAATAGGTAGCATTCTCATTACCACCATTCACGCTTAAATTATGGTCTTGAGAAAATGATTGGGATTTATATTGTTCTTTAAACCAATCTGTATTACCATGAGACCCTGAATAATACTGCCAACGGTTTCCATTGTTATTTGGAACAGTGGCGTAATCAATTTCACCGTTTTGGTACTGCACAATTCTTTCCATCACCTCATCACTGAATACAGGAGTTCTACCAGCATTGATGGCTGCCTCATTGTAGTAGTTGGCGAAGGTGAAAGAATCCATCATTTCTGGTAGTCCCATAGGCTTGGACATCCTGAAGTTATTATTATAACTCACTTTTACCTTACCCTTTTTACCGCTTTTTGTAGTGATCAAAATAACCCCAAAAGCAGCTCTTGAACCATAAACAGAAGCCGCTGCCGCATCTTTCAACACCGTAATATTTTCTATATCCTGAGGGTTCAAAGCATTTAGGTTACCATCCATTCCATCGATCAAAACCAATGGCGCAGAATTTGAGCCCGCTCCGATAGTACCATTACCACGGATATTAAAGCTGAGATTTTGGTTCAATTCACCTCCCAGGCCGGCAGTTTGAAAATTCAATCCTGGAATAACCCCTTGAAGCATCTGCCCCACACTTTGAACTGGTCTTGACTCCAAAACCTTAGAATCCACTGTCGTTACTGCACCGGTAAGATTAGCCTTCTTCTGCTCACCAAATCCCACAACTACTACTTCTTCAAGGCTTTTGGTATCCTCCATCAGTTGGACATTTATGATGGATTGCCCGTCGACCGGCACAATCTCTGTCACATATCCGATGAATGAAAAGCTCAAAGAACTGTTTTCATCAACACTAAGGGTATAGTTACCATCAAGATCAGTTACAGTACCCTTACTTGTTCCTTGCTGCAAAACTGTTACGCCGGGAATAGGATTATTTACCTCATCCACAACTTGTCCTTTTACAGTAATTTCTTTTATCAAAGCCTGCTGACTACCAGCCACATCCCTTGCTACTACACTTATATTGCCATTGACCTGCTTGAAAGAGAGTTGATGACTTCTGGACAGCCCCATCAAAACCTCCTCAAGCGAAATGTTTTCGACATTAATACTCACTGGCAAAGCATTCCTTACTAGCTTTTCCTTATAACTAAATTCAAAATCAGTTAAGCTGCTGATCTCTTCAAAAGTTTGTTCTAAAGAAGTCTGATTTAAATTAAGACTTAGATGTACTTTGGTTAAATCCAATGATTCCTGAGCTTTGGAGGGTGCTGCATGGATGAAATTCAGGAAAAATAATTGGACTACGAACCCGTACAGATAGAATTTTCCTATCATACGTAACGCATGTAATGTTTTTTTCATAAATTAGAATGTTTTTTGTAATTGGAATTGCATTAAACGCCAGCAAATAGTGTAGCCTGAGAAACTTTCTATTTGCCAACAAGGGCCAATGTTCATCATTGGCTTTTTTTGATCATAGGCGATTGGTTTTTATTGAAATTTTAAAGTGACATTTTTATTCTCGATTTTATAATTCAAATGAAGAGAGTGTGACATACTTTCTAAAACATGCTCTAAGGTGGCTTTTCTATATTTGCCACTAAAGCTGAACTCATTTTCAGGAGCGTTATGCACCTCTATTTTTACCCCGTACCATCTCTCCAACAGGCCTACTGCTTCGGACAATCTAGCCTTGTCGAAACATAGGGTTCCCTCTACCCAAAAGGGATAATAGTCAAGATCAAAACGGTCTTTCTTAGGTGACTCGCCCTCCTGATAAACCACTTGCTCTCCTGGCATCAATAATAGCTCTTCATCTGGCTTATTAAATGGGTAAACCTTTACCTTTCCTTCTGTTAATTGAACCCCAATATCCTTCCTGTCAAAAGCTTTCACATTAAAAGCTGTCCCTACTGCTTCAGTGACTACATCCCCACTCTTAACTTTAAATGGAATTCTCTTATTCTTTGCCACTTCAAAGAAAGCCTCACCTTCTAAAAAGAGCTCTCTGTGCTTTATTCCAAAATCCTTGTCATACCTAATCTGACTACCAGAATTCAAGTAGGCCATTGTGCCATCAGGGAGAAACACTTTGCTTTTTTGCCCAAGTTTTGCATCTCTGACGGTCCACTTCTCAGCCACAACCTCCTCAATTGATGCTCCGAAATAATTTTCCAGTTCAGTATTCCATACCAACAAACCACTTAGCAATATCACCAACATGGCCACCAACAAAGTAGGGATACTCATTGCTTTTCTTCTACCATAAAATCTCCCAACAGGCCTTATTTGAGATGAAATGTTATTAAACAATTCATCCTCTTTAAGCTTTGACCAATCATTTGCAGGTGCTTCTAATTCTTCCAAAACCATTTTGGATTTAAGTAGTAAATCCAGCTTATCAGGATAATTCTCCTTAAACCAAATAAAGAACTCATCATCCTTACTTGCACCTGAATGCACCCAGTCCTTAAATGGGGAATAGCCTAGAATATCTTCTATGTTATCAAAGGATCTCATTTATTTTTGTCTTTCAATAGTATAGAGTAATAAAAATTGCTTAATCTCACCTTGAGGGTAATAAAAAATTAATTTTTACAGAATTTAAAAAATATAACTAAAATCATTAAAACATTTTGAACCAAAAGGAAGTTTTAATGAAATATCGACAACAGCAAAAGAATGATTATTTTAGCCAATCGTGAAATATTAACATTTTCTTTTAGGGTTTTTAACCCTTTAAAAATTAAATTATAGATATAAGGGATTTGAACGCCCATAATATCTGAAATAGACTCATAAGGCAATTCTTCTATATAACGGAGATATATGGCCTCTTTTTGTCTGCTTGGCAATTTCTCTAGGGCCGAAATGGTTTTACCACCTTCAAAATCAGTAATATTGGTCTCTTCTAATACCCCTTGCATATAATGATGGAAATCCAACATTATATTGGGATCATCAATAGACTCACAAAACTGTTCCTCATTAATCTTTTTAATAATCAAACGTCTATAGGAACTAAAAATATAATGGCTTAAGGACTTAGAAATATCTATTCGTAGTCTAGAAGACCACAAGGAAATAAAGACTTCTTGTATTGCATCATCGATTATGGATGAATCCCGTGTAAAACGATACCCATAAACATATAACTTTTTTGCATGCGCCCTGTAAACAAACTCAAAAGCTTTATCATCTCCTTCAACTACTCGAGCCCACAATTTTTGATCATTCAACCTTCCATAGTCCATATCAGTAATTTTTTTAATATTAATGGTCACAACTTATTTTTTGATGACATATAGGGGAATTGGAATCTTTATTACACTTTTATTTTCAAGCACTTAGCCTCTGGAACAATTCAAATCAGCACCTCCCAAAGAGTAAATTTCCTCTAATGAAAATAAAGTCATCAACAAATATTTGACACGAACACATTCGAGGCGTTTGCCCAATCTCAAACCACTTCATTTCATCAATATTTAAAGAAATATTCATTCAATGATCATTAAATAAAGTAATTATTTTTGATAATAATAAAATTTACAACAAATAATTATCTTTTAAACTTCCTTTCGATAATTTTTTAACTAAAAAATTATTTCTTACAATATTTTCTTAAAAGGAAAACCACTTCATCATTTGATTAGTCTAATAGAGGAAGATAAAGAGATGCAAATTCGATTTAGCAAAAAGATGATAGATTGGGATTCCATTTCAGATTTTAGCTTAAAACGAAAACCATAAAATGTTTCATTTCTTGAATTTTCATTACAATCCCCAATCATAAGCAATCACTTATTCACCTATAAACTGTAATTCACCTATAAAAAACTCCATATCTTATATATTAGTTATCTAGGATTAATCCTTAGGATATCGACAAATTAAAAACCAAACATCCACTTCCATTTATAATGCTAACCCACATTTATTTTAAAGGAAACACGATAATCGAAGCCATTCGAAATTGATTCATAATGGATTATATCTTTCAACAATAAGGATACAGGCCAAGAAAAAAAGGCCAAAAAACCTGATTATTATTAAATTAAAATAAAAAATCCACCTAAATCTTTTACAATTCAATCGCCTCAATTAATGGACTATATTATGATATCCATCTCTAAAAACAAGTACTCTTTTAATCTTAAATAAAACAGTTTATTTTTGTTTCTACCTTATTTAATTGATTATCCGTAAACTATGCAGTACTTGAAAAACCTTACAATATTACTGTTTGCTTTAGCTATTTCTTTCTCAGCATTGGCCCAGAAAATAGATCTGTCGGGACAATGGGATGTAAATCTGATCAAAACAGATTCTTCTTCCGAATACTTTCGAGAAGGTTCCAAAACCAAAGGAAAAATCCAACTACCAGGATCATTGGCTGAAAATGGATTTGGTTTAAAAACCACTGGGTCAGACTTTGGGGTCCTTACTCCAGCGTTCAAATATATTGGAGAAGCAGAATATTCTAGAGAAATCATTATTCCAGAAACTTGGAAAGATAAAGAACTAACGCTTTTGCTGGAAAGGGTTTTATGGCAATCAAAAGTATTTATTGATGGCCAAAAGATGGGAACTGCTGATGCACTGGGCACACCTCATTACCATGATCTTGGTCAACTTAGTCCAGGAAAACATACCTTGACAATAAGGATAAATAATGACATGATCCATAATATCGGTGATAAGGGACATGCCTATGGAGAATATACCCAAAGTATTTGGAATGGCATTGTTGGAAAAATAGAACTCAGGGCCCATGACCTTAGCGCCATCTCACAATTGAGAACATTTCCAAACACTGCTGATGATCACTTGGACCTGAATATTATAGTAGATGCTGAAAAGGCTGAGAAGGCTAAGTTTGAAATCAGCATCACTCAAATAGGCCATAAAGAACCAGTTTTCCAGAGCACCTTACATCAAAGACTCCAAACTGGCACCCAAGAGCTCAATATTCCTTTGAGCCTTAACGGGGCCCTAAAAAAATGGAATGAATTTGACCCTACCGTCTATACACTTGAAGTCAGGTTAAAAACCAGAAAATTCGAGGATTTAGCAGAAACAGAATTCGGTTTTGTAAACTACAGTCATGACGGCACCCATGTTTTGGTCAATGGAGAACCTGTATTCTTAAGGGGCAACCTTGACTGTGTTCATTTCCCACTTACCGGTTATAGTTCTGCTAAGGTAGAAGATTGGGAAAGGATCTTTAAAATATACAAAGACTATGGACTCAACCATGTCCGTTTTCACTCTTGGTGTCCTCCCGAGGCGGCATTTAAAGCAGCCAACAGAATAGGCATCTATATGCAGGCGGAAGCTTCGATCTGGATCGACTGGTGGATGAGCGTAGATAACACTGAACGCGGTCGCCCAGAGATGAATACAAAAGGCTTTCCACAAGGCCTAGGAAAAGACCCTGAAAGAGATGCTTTTGTGGTGGCAGAGATGAACAGAGTAGTGGACGAATATGGTAATCACCCTTCATTTTCCATGTTCTGTATTGGCAACGAATTGGGCAATTCAGACTTTGATATCATGAAAGAATGGGTGGCTGACCTTAAAGCAAAAGACCCAAGACACCTTTATGCGGTTTCTACTGCCAGAACCATCACTGAAGTAGACCAATATAATGCCACCCATTATATCAAGGGAGTTGGTAGGACAAGAGGTTTAAATGGCCCTCATACAGACTGGGACTTTGAGGATATCTACAGTCAAATGGATATTCCAATTATTGCACATGAAATTGGTCAATGGCCTGTTTATCCTTCTTGGAGTGAAATTGATCAATATACCGGTGTTCTAAAAGCCAGAAATTTCATGGAATTCAAAGAAATGGCTGAGAAAAACGGCATTGCCCATCAAGCTGATGATTTCAAAATGGCTTCTGGAGCACTGAACCAGATCATGTACAAATATGAAACAGAATCCTTCTTGAGAACAAAAAGCTGTGCCGGCGTCCAATTATTGAGCATGCAGGATTATCAAGGACAAGGCGAAGCATTGATCGGATGGCTAGATGCCCACTGGGAAAGCAAAGGAATAACCACACCAGAAAAATTCAGAGAGCACTTTGATGAAACTGTCCCATTATTAAGAATGAAAAAATTCGTATGGGAAAGTGGAGAGACATTTAACGCTTCAGCCCAACTCTCTCATTTCGGACAATTTGACATCCCCAAGGGAGAAATTCAAGTTAATATTACGGACAATTCAGGAAAATCAATCCATCAGGAAAATTGGCCTATCACCAATATCAAAAGAGGCTCTCTCAATGATATTGGTAAAATTGAATTCTCCCTAAAGAATATTCATACAGCGCAAAAATTAAATATAGCACTTAGCCTAGTAGGAACAACATTCAAAAACTCCTGGGATATTTGGGTATACCCGACAAAACTCCCTGTTCCCTCAGAGGATGAAATTATCATCACTGACCAAATGGACAGTGCTAGCTATGCTGCTTTGGAAGCAGGTAAAAAAGTACTCTTGATTGCCAACCAATTAGGGACCGAGGAAAACAGTGTCAACCTTAGTTTTTACCCGCTATACTGGTCGCTGACCTTCTTCCCAGGTCAAGGAAAGACCAATATTGGCATGCTGATCAAGGACCAACATCCTGCTCTTGCCAATTTCCCTACTGACTACCATTCCAATTGGCAATGGGAAAGCATCAGCAAAGGAGCCAAAGGGTTTATCCTGAATAACACCCCAAAATCATTCCAGCCAATAGTACAGGTAGTGGACGATTTCCACCGAAACAATAAAGAAGGAGCTATATTTGAATTTGCTGTTGGAAAAGGTAAACTATTAGTGAGTGGCTTTGATATACAAAATACGGACTTGCCTGTTGCCAAGCAATTACGGTACAGTTTAGTAGAATATATGAAGTCACCGGATTTTGCCCCTTCATCACAGGTTGATATTACATATTTATCTTCCTTGTTCCCTAAAATCCCAGTGGCAGAAGAAGAGCAGACAGACGGTCAATACAATAATATTATCCTAAGAGTCAATGCAGGGGAAAATGCCACAGAGAAAAACACCTCCCTTCCCTGGAGTACAGCGCAGGACCATGTGATAAACATCGCGGAAAACCTATCTTATAAAGTCAAAGCAACTGGTGTATGGAAAGACAATAAAGGCAGTGCCTGGCATGGAAAGGAAATCACTTTGGAGATAAAAGTACCAGATGGAATCCTCGGAAGTTTTTATGTGCTGTTTGATGATTGGAACAACCAAGGACGCGATGGATTTTTGACATTCGAGGGAAGAAAAGTGCGCTTAGGAAAACATCATGAAGAAGGAGGTAAATGGGTGAAATTTCATATTATGCGAGAAGACAGCAATGATGGAAAAATCATTCTAAAAGCCAATGTGACAAACGGAGGAAATTTAATGATCAGTGAAATGATAATAGACCAAGAATAAATTCAAAATACCTGAAATGAAAAAAAACATCAAAACAAGATCTGGCTTTTGCTCCTTAATCCTAATTGGATTGGGGATATTCCTTGGCTCATGTGAGAACAAAGGAACAGATCAGTCAAAAGAAGTAAAACAGCCTAATATCATTTTGATCGTCACTGATGACCAAGGTTATGCTGATCTAAGCGCTTATGACCATGTATCCAAGCATTGCGAAACACCCAATATGGACAGGATAGCCAATAATGGGGTACTATTTTACAATGCCTATGTGACTGCCCCTGTATGCAGTCCCTCAAGAGCTGCTATCTACACAGGCCAATACCAAGAAAAATGGGACCCTAAAATGGCCTGGGCCTCTGGACTTCCCCATAATGTAAACACTATAGCGGAAGTACTTCAAAATGCAGGATACTCCACTGGGAAAATAGGTAAAAGTGATTTTGGCACTAACTATCACAATGCCCAAGTAAGGGAATTCCCTCTTCAACATGGTTATGAATCATTTATTGGGTTCAGTGCACACGCTCATGACTATTTCTTACTCGACGAAAAGATCGAAAAAAGCACCCCTGACCCTTATGGCACCAGTGCCTCCTTAGGAAGGATTTTCGTGGATAGTACAAAAACTAGTTTTGAGGACACTTATACCACGGAACTTTTCACTGACAAGGCCATTGAATTCATTAATAAAAACCAAGATGAACCGTTTTTCCTGGACCTTTCCTACAATGCCGTTCATCACCTTATTCACGAAGTGCCGGATGAATATCTAGAAAAATGGGATGTAAAAAAAGTGGCCAATTATGATAGTAGTTATGGTAAGTATAAAGACTACTATTGGGATTATACCCAAGTAGGTAAAATCTCTGACGAAGAAATGAGAAAATACTTCCTGGCTAATCTTAATTGCTTAGATGATAATATAGGAAGACTTTTGGATGCCTTGGAAGCTGCTGGAAATTTGGAAAACACCTTGATTCTTTTGGTATCGGACAATGGCGGTGAACCATTGGCTGGTGCCAACAACCTACCACTTTCAGGAAGCAAGTACACCATGCATGAAGGTGGTATCCGTGTTCCTATGATCCTATCGTGGCCAAATGGTTTGCCAAAAGAAAAAGACTATAAACACAGGGTATCCACTTTGGATATTTTCCCTACCTTTTTGGAGGCTGCTGGAATTGAAATACCACAAAATGGAGAACTTGATGGCAGTAGTTTGATTACACCCATCAAAGAAAACAAGGCAAGCAAGTCTGCAAAAAAGCCTTTATTCTTTCAATTTGCTAACCAATGGGCAGTCATTGACCAGAATTACAAATTGGTTTTTGCCAATGATTACAACCCTAAAAACAGGCCCATTACCAGTCAAATCATGTTGGGCTCCAACCCTGGAAAAATAGCGCTTTACAATTTGGAAAAGGATCCAGGAGAGCGACATAACCTTATTGAACAGGACAGTATAAAAGCCAAAGAAATGCAAACCCTTCGCCAATCTTGGCTTAAGGGAATGGAGGCGAATTACGGGAATTATAAGAAGAATTAAACAAGGTTACCAACCAGCCCTTTGGGATATGACCAAAAAAAGAGAAGGATTCAAAGGCCAAAGAGCCATAGTACTTCCCAACGACATCCGTAGGTTTTGCAAGGAAGACCCCATACTGTCTTCCTTATACCTAACGGATATTGGCTATTACCCAAGGGCACAACACCACTTTCGCAAACGACCAAAAGGTGCAAACGAAAATATCCTGATCTATTGTATTGAAGGTAAAGGGACTGCCATTATCAATAATGAAGTTTTTCAAATCAATCCTCACGACTATTTGATCATTCCTGAAGGCACCCCTAACTCCTTTGCTGCAGATGAGCATCTACCGTGGAGCATTTATTGGATTCACTATAAAGGAACAGCTGCCGAGGAATTTAATAATTTGCTCATTCAGAATAAAGAGCGTTTTGTCCAACATTCCCCTTATGTGGATGCTCGGACAAAGTTATTTCATCAACTGATCAACATACTAGAGTCTGGTTACAGTAAAGAAAATTTAATCAATGTAATGCCGCTATTGCAGCAAATATTATTCTCATTGATTTACCCTAAAAAACTATTACTAGAAGAAGCTTCTCCCCGACAAGAAGAGGTTGAAAAAGCCATTGAGTTTATGAAGGAGAATGTTGAATCCCTCCTGACATTAGAGGAAATGGCCAATCAAACCAATTTATCGATTTCGCATTTTTCATATACTTTCAAGCAAAAAACCGGTTATACCCCAATCAACTATTTCAATCATCTTAAAATCCAAAAAGCCTGCCAATACCTGCAGTTCACTGACTGGACACTCAAGAGGATTTCCTCACAATTGGGCTTTGAAGATGCTTATTATTTTTCCAGATTATTTAAAAAGCACATGGGCTATTCTCCCAATTTCTACAGAAAAAGCTATCTTTGATATTTTCCAATCCAAATC
The DNA here is from genome assembly GCF_014280965.1 of Echinicola salinicaeni. Taxonomy (GTDB): domain Bacteria; phylum Bacteroidota; class Bacteroidia; order Cytophagales; family Cyclobacteriaceae; genus Echinicola; species Echinicola salinicaeni. The sequence goes on along the minus strand of NZ_JACODZ010000002.1, from coordinate 196,961 downwards.
ATGGGGATGCTTACTGAAAATCAAGAATCTTCTCAACCTCCTGAAAATCACTTTCATTTACCCAGCCGGCATCTAACTTCTCACCCTTCATATACCTGGAATAAAAGTCCGCGCTGTTGAGATCCGAATATTTATATCGATCAAAGATGTCTCCATTGCCAAACATTCTAGGATCACCTTGTGCTTTTAACTTTTTGAACAAGGCCTTTTTAAGCTTTTCTCTTTCCTTATCAAAATCACCACTAAGCACTAAATTGTGCACACAATCTGGGTCTTCTTTGATATTGTAAAGTTCCTCTGCAGGACGCTTTCCAAAAGACCATGCCCAATAATCAAATGTGCTTGCATCATAGATTGAATTAAGGCAGACGGTCTTGGTAGCCCCACCATCGGTGTTTAAATATCCAGTTTCTGGATTGCCTGCTGGCCATCTATCAGGTTTAAAATTCCTCAGATAAAGCATCCTGTCCTGCACTATCCCCCTGATGGGATAGCCTTGATCATCAGGTCGGCCCACATCATGTCTTTCCTTGCCTATCAAAACATGGTTTCTTTTGGGATCAACCATGTTTGAGTGATCTGAAAATAAGATATCAGAAAAGCTATTGCCTGTAATTGCCTCCATACCACTGTCCTTTTCTTTCACTCCTGCTAATTCAAGGAAAGTAGGTGCAAAATCAATAAAGCTGATAAAGTCGTCTATTTTTCGCCCAGTAGTCATAATTCCATTTCCCCAACGGATCGCCAAAGGAAGGTGATTGCTATATTCATATTCCTGTCCTTTCACTCTCGGAAAAGGCATTCCATTATCGGCAGTCACTATAATGATGGTATTATCCAATTCGCCTCGTTCCTCCAACTCTGCCATCATCTTGCCCAGCTGCTTGTCAAAATATTCGATTTCATAGGCATAATCCAGCAAATCTGTTTTTACAGAATCTTTTGCAGGCCAAAAATCAAATACCTGATCATCATTCACCTCTCCTACAGACTTGCCTCCTTTCGCTATGCCAGAGCCATATTCATAACCTCTATGGGGTTCCAATCCCCCGTACCAAAAGAAAAAAGGTTCTTCCTCAGCATTATCCTCTAAAAAGGCTTCAAAATTGGCTGCATAATCCACATTACTGATATGGGGTGTGGGAGGTATGGTTTTTATTTGACTGTAATTGTTTACCAATAAATTCCTTGCTGAACCATCTTCATTTTTGGCCCGCCCTGGCGCCCAACCTTTCCCCGTATAACCTACATGGTAACTATTTTCATCCAACACCTCTGCAAAGGTTTTGAATTTGGCTGGAAAATAAGGCCAGTGGTTGGCTCCCTCTTCCAATTGCCAGGAATTTCTCCCCGTCAGGATATTCGATCTGGAAGGGGCACATTTTGCGTTTGGTGTATAGGCATTATTGAAAAGAATGCCTTCTTCAGCAACCCTGTCAAAATTGGGTGTATTGACCCAATCACAGCCATATGCCCCCATATGCATGTAAGTAACATCATCCATAATGGCAAAAAGTATATTGGGCTTCGTCGTTTTATTCTTCCGCTCCTTTTGAATATAGCTCCAAAAAGCTACTAATATGATCAAGGCCAATGGGAGAAAAGTCTTCTTCATGGATTTTTTGGATTAAGGGATCATTATTGCATGGACAATTTATCATTAAACCAGCAATATGCAATACAAAGCCCATCTCAAAACCAATTAACCAATAAATAAAAGCCTTGACAATTTTTATCCTTATCTAATATTCAGAAATAAAAAACCAGTCACATTTTCAATGTAACTGGTTAAGATCAATTGATAACAATAACTTACCTTAAGGCAGTCTTTTGGCTTTTGGATATTTCTCCAATTTAGCCACCAATTCTTCCACAATTTCAGGCTTTTCTTTAGCTATATTTTTTTTCTCTCCTGGATCATTATCATAATCATATAATTCGTATACCACATCTCCTGTTTTCAAATGGGTCCATCTGACCATACGGTATTGTTCCGTTCTGATGGCTTCTCCCATGTGTCCGCCCATTTGATAAGCATGATAAGCGTGATCCTTAATGATATTTGATCCATCAAGCAAACTTGGCTTCAGGCTGATTCCATCAATAGGCTGTGGACCATCAGGTCTTTCCAATCCGGCCAAGTCAGCCAAGGTTGGAAAAATATCCACTGTCTCCGCCAGTTGTTTCGTAGAACTTCCTTCCTGAGTGACTCCAGGTGCCACAAAAACCAAAGGAATATGATTGGCTTGCTCATAATTGGTGTGCTTGGTCCAAATCCCATGATCTCCTAAATGCCAGCCATGATCACCCCATAACACAATAATGGTATTCTCATCCATATTCAAACGCTTCAATTCATCCACCACTTTCCCCAGCTGGGCATCCATATAGCTCAAACTGGCATAATAGCCATGTATCAATTTACGCTTCAAATCTTCTTCATAAATATCTTCCCTTACTGGAACAGGAAAAAACTGTACTATTTCGCCTTTACGCTTTACTGCAAAACCAGGAGCACCATCCGGTCCTTGTTCAAACTCCGGCATGGGTAGCTCATCAGGATTATACATGTCCCAATATTTTTTTGGTGCACTAAAAGGCAAGTGCGGACGGGCAAAGCCTACAGCCATAAAGAAAGGCTGCTCAGGATTTTTATTTAGCTCCCTTAACCTATCAATGGCATGACGGGCCACTCGGCCATCTGCATAACCTTCATCCAATACATCTGGACTTTCCCAAGCTGCTCCCCTTGGCAATTCATGATTCCTAGGCGTATCTTCAATATACATATTGGTATTTTCGAAGTAGGCTTCCTCACGGGTCAATTTCCTATTAGTACTTTCAGGATCCAGGTACTCTATCACTTTTTCTTTCCAATGAGGAATGCTCCAGGAAGCTTTATCATTGGTATTACCGTGTCCTATATGGAAAACTTTACCCATGGATTCAGCATGGTAGCCTGCATTCATAAAATATTGGGGCATGGTCACTGCATCAGGAATAACATCCCTGAATTCTTTGCCAAAATTGTACAGGCCAGTACTGGTTGATCTTGAACCCAAAAGCAAATTATATCGAGAAGACACACATACGGCTTGATTACAATATGCCATATCAAATCGCATCCCACTATTGGCCAGTTTATCCACATTGGGACTAACTGCTACGGGATCACCATACACACCCAAATTAGGCTTAAGATCATCTACAAGTAGTAGCAAAATATTGGGTTTGGAAGATTTCTCTTGGGCCATGGTCGTTTCCGAAACCAGACAAGCCAAAATCAGAAAAGTTCCCCAAATCATTATGGTGGAAAACCTGCTTTTTAAATTCATACTAAATTTTATTTTGAGTTTAATAAATGCACATCCATTCCAAAAAATGAGCATACCCAAGAAAATAAAATGAGGCTTTTCCTATAGAAGAAATCTTCAAACAATAACACCATATCACTTGGGTTTAATCATTAATTGGTATATAGCAAAATTAAATTTACTTGACCATTTACAATAAGAAAAATTCGTCAAAGGTTAGAAATTATACTTCAAACCACCCAATAAGCGGAATAAAACCCACAAACACATTAAATAAAAAAAGTGTAGCAGACTGGCTACACCTTAAATAATATCCTTTAAGATCTATGAGATAAAAATCTAATCCATTTTAAATTCTGCCATAACTGGATAGTGATCCGACAAATAATAAGTTGCCTCTCCATTTAATACTTTGGCTTTTTCACATTTGGTGGCCAGATATGGAGATACCAAAATATAATCTATTCGAACCGATTTCTCTGATCTTCCCTCTCCTTTTTGCTTTTCAAAAACCTGGGTAGGAAAACTTATTCGATCGTCCCATTCCGAGGTAAACCTCTGACTAATATCTATCAAGGGATAGCCCAACAAACTTCCAATCACCCCATATTCGAATTCTCCATCAATTAAATTACTATTATTTTCATTTGCGGCATCTGATTTCCGTCTCGCATCCAATAAACTTGCTTTGGTTTTATAAGTATCACCATCAAAGGGAGACAGAGCATTGAAATCACCTAGTACTATGTATTTTTTCTGGTTCTCATCAAGATCGGACAACTTTTCCCTAATGATCTTAGACTCCACCTGCCTTCTTTTATAATCTGATGGCGAGAAATGTATCACCATAAAATCAATATCTGCCACTTTACAGTGCAAGGCTCCATGATGCATATTCTCCAAAATTCTTTCCTTTACCTCGATGGGATATTTGGAAGTAATGCCCACTGGATAGCCGGAAGTTTTTAGGATTTCCGCATAATTATGCCCCCATTTTTTGGCATCCGATAACAATTGCTCATGTGTATATCCGCATAACTCCTGAAGGGCAAGGATATCTGGGTTTTGCGACCTGACCCATTGGACCATTTCCCCCTTTCTTTCAAGGTCCTTGCCCCAATCAAAGCCATTCCAGATATTATAAGATATTATTTTTAAATCTTCTGGAGACTTTTGAGCTTTTGCATTAGTAGAAAAAGTCAACTGAAATATAATCGCCACCAAATAGGCTAAACTTGTAAATGCAATTCTTCTCATCATATATAATTAAAATCTTACTTCAACAGGGATTTTCCATCCAAACCGTACGGCGCTGGATCAATATCCAGATAATCGTAGATCGAAGCAACGATATCTAGCTGTGTAGGTACTTGGTCATAACCATATTTCTCCAGGTCCACTAGTTTAAGCTGATCATCCTGCTCCAAAGCAGGTCCATTTCCTGGTACTATCTCCTGTCCGACCATATTATCGCCAGCCACAATTACAAAAATATTTCTCTCCTGTAGTGTAGCTCCACCATGACCCGTTTTATATCCACCATGATCAGTACTCATCAGGATCAACCATTCCTCATTTTCCCGGTTGGGGCGACTGTTGATGGCATCCATCAAATCACCCACATATCTGTCAAACTGAATGATTTCCCTGTAATATTCAGGCACACTCTCGTAAAAACCATGGTTATGCCCCGCAATGTCTACATCTCCATAATAAACTGCAGTGGCATCGGCTTTTTCATTTGAAAGGTATTCCACAGCTGCTTGGTGAATATAGGCATCGCCATCATGGGCATATTTTTTAGCTACACGGAGGTCTACCTGATCCAGAATAAGTCCCACAGGTAACCAAGTATAAAAAGCAGCCGTGTGATACTCGGGATATTGATTTTTTATCACGGTCAAAAAATCTGGATGATTGGCCAGGTCATTATTTTTAAATGAATTATCCACCACCTTATGCTTGGTCTCTCCTACTCCTGTCAACAGATTTGACCACCCGGGACCACTGATGGTAATCCCATTATTGATGGCATCATAACTATAAATAGCCTTTTGAGTCAGCAAGTCTATATTGGGAGTGGGGATACTTCTCAGTACTTCGCCCCGAGTTCCATCAGTCCCGATAAACAGGACTTTTTTCTCTTTCTGCCCAAAAGCCCAACCATTGATCAGCAGTAAAACTAAAAATGCTATAAAAAACTTTCTCATAATATAATGGACTAATCTTAAGGTAAATAAATTGTTATTGTATCATTAAATAATAGCCAAAAAAGAGGGGCTATCCGTCACAATGCCCCTCTTTTCAAATTAAAGTCTAAATAAAGCAATTACTCTTTATCCCACCAAATACGTGTCATAAAGTCATCGGCACCTTGTCTACTGATTGCTTCATTGATATTTTCTTCATTGATGCTGTACTCTTCTCCTGAATAGGTCATTCTTCTAGGAATCTGACCATTCGTAACATTTCCAGGATAATTGGTTGGAGTCAATTCAGGATAACCTGTTCTTCTCCACTTGCTATATCCTTCCCAGTTCACCAAGAAGGTAGCTGCCCAATACTGCTCTCCAATCATCTCCATACCTTTTGAACTATCATAAGGATGTGCAGCCAGGTAAGCGGCTACTTCCATATCAGATGGAGCAGAGATTCCAAAAATCTCCCACTGCTTCATCGCTGCGCTTACTCCCTTATTATAGTGTTCCTCCACCGAACCATTATGCCAGCCTTTTAATGCTGCCTCAGCCAGCATTAGCTCTACTTCAGCATAAGTAAGGTGCAAGGAAGGCGAAGTAATTTGTCTTAGAGTTGGATTGACATTGGAATATGCGGCCAAGTCGCCTCCACCAGGGTAATCAATAATAGTGGTATTATCATACCCATTTGGCAAGCCCATGTGCTCTCCTCCATTTTCTACCCAGCTGATGATACCCAATCGAGGATCATTTTTGTCTTTCATCCAACCGACAAAAGTATCTGACAGCCTAATTCTATCTCGAGTATTAAATCCAGACCAGAAAGGATTGTTGCCCCCTTGTTCTCCATGCAGTATTCTAGCCATATCTGCATTGCTGGACATTACACCTCCTTGGATCGCTTTTTTCACCCAAGCTTCGGCTTCGGTAGGCGCTGCATTTGAGATTCTTAATCCTAATCGCAACATCAAAGAATAAGTGAATTTCTTCCATTGGTCAATGTTTCCCCCGTACAACAAATCCTGGTTTCCTGGTGTTGGTTTAGTGGCATCAAAAGAAAGGACTGCTTCCTCAAGCTCCTTGAGCATGTCTTTGTAGATCAGCTCTTGGGAATCATATTTTGGCAACCATACATTATTGATATAGCCCATTCCCGCATCAAAATAAGGCACATCACCATAAATATCCGTGATACGGTGTGCAGACATGACCTTCCAAACCCTGCCTATGGCATAATAATTAACGGCTTCAGGATCCATTGAAGTCCTATTCACATAATCAGCAATATCCCTAAATTCGTTATTATAAACTTCATCAAAGAATGCTGATGCAAATAAAGGATCATTCAAATATTTATCCCCAGGAAGAAAAACCCCAGAAACAGGGCTCTCCAAATCTGCCATTTGCTGAATGGAAGCAAAACAATATCCCAAAGAGGTCCTGAAAATTTCATGGGCTCCTCCTGTAAATGCCATCTGCATTTTGGTCAATTGAATCCCATAATCCAGATCACTTATCTGATTCGGATTAACATTCATTTCTTTAAGGTCTTCTACACAACTCGTAGAGACTAACAAAGCAAGGGCCGGTGCCAGTAATGCTTTCTTGGATATATTTATGATATTGAATTTCATTCTTTTGGTCATTTTAGTTCTAGCTATGAATTAAAATTTGATATTAAGGTTCACCCCATAGCTTCTACTTTGAGGCAATTGGAAAAAGTCCATTCCCTGAGCATTTCCTTCATTATAAGTAGATTCAGGATCAATATTTTCCACCTTGGAATGGATCAACCATAAATTTCTTCCCACCAAGGAAAGTTTAGCAGCCCTTACCTTGAACTTGCTTAGGAAAGAAGTTGGAATGGAATAACCAAAAGTAACTTCACGCAACTTTACAAAATCAGCATCATATATAAACTGCTCTGCAATTTTGTTTCTGATTTCATTATAGTAGGTAGACATTTCACTTGCAGGAACATCACCTATTCCATTTTCCCTGCCTACTAAAGTATTTTTATGCATACCTCTTCTGTATAACCAAGAGTTGGTTCCACTAAAGATTACCGCACCCATCTTATAATCGATCAAGAAACCAAAATCAAAGTTCTTATAGGTGAAATTATTGGAAAAACCTCCTGTAAATGGATGTACACCTGTTCCGAATGGTACAATACCTGCTTCATCATCTCTCATTGGTAGACCTGAGGCATTGTGCATGATATTTCCAGATGCATCACGTAGGTATTGGTATCCGGTTACCTGACCATAAGGCATTCCTTCAATATTGTGCACATAAGCTGTTTGTGCCCTGTTCTGATCCAATTGCAAACGCTCCCCATCTACCTCAGGATCTATCAAGCTCACTACTTCACTTTTATTGTAGCCCATATTAAGGGAAGTATTCCAAGTAAAGGTCTTCGTGTTTATAGCACTGCCGGTAATTAATAATTCAAAACCCTTATTGCTTACTTCTCCGACGTTCACCTGTGCTGATGAGTAACCAGAGGTTTTGGAAATGGTAGCTGGTAAAATATCTCCTTCAGTGGTTCTTTGATAAACTGTGAAATCCAAACCGATTTTGCTATTGGCGAATTGGGCATTAAAACCTGCCTCAAATTCTGTCGCCAATAAAGGCTCCAATGCAGCATTGGCTACAAAGCCTTGTGCAATACCACCCTGGGGGATACCATTGGTAGGTGTACCCAAAGAATATGTTTGGTTCAAGACATAAGGAGAAGTATCTCCACCCACTTGGGCCCAAGCCAATCTTAACTTGAAGTAATCCATAAAGGAAGGCATTTCCATCAATTCGGAAAGCACTGCACTTGTACTGACTGAAGGATAGAAAATTCCTCTACCGTTCAAAGTACTGAACCAATCCTGTCTGCCAGTAGCAGTCAAGAACAAAGCCGCTTTATAAGAAATCTCTGCCAGTCCGTATACCGAGTTGATTCCTTTAGAATAATAGCTTGTTCCTCCCGATCTTCTAATTGTATTGGAAAAGTTATTAAAAAACGGGATGGCAAAATCATTACCATTAGTACTGTTGCTATACCTTTCCTGCTTCATGCTGGAGGCTCCTACCAGCACATTGTATTCCAAACCATTGGAAAAACCCATTTTGGAGCCTAACATGACATCGCTGTTGATCTCCTTATGCTTGGTTTGGCTTTCCCCAATAGAACCCAAAGGTTGCTGTGCACTACCGTAAGGTGTGATACCTTCATTACTTCTGTTCCACTGGTCAATTCCCGTTCTTGCTTTTACAAAAAGCCAATCTGTAAAATCATAGTTTAATGAAAAGCTACCAAGTGTCCTTGTTCTCTCGCTCAAATTACTTTTTTGGTACGCACTGAAGTAAGGGTTCTCAAAATAAACGGTTTGAGCGGGAAGAAACTCTTTACCTGTGATTGGCTCAGCACCCAATCTATCAGGATCTCCTTTCATGTCCAAGACATTGATAGACGGAGCCAAACTCCAAACAGTATAGTTGACATTACTGACCAAGTCACCTTGAGCCGGTGGATTCTTAACATTTTGGATGATATAGCTTCCACTTGCATTAAATGTTAATTTTTCGCTCACCTTACCTTGCGCATTTATGGAAAAGTTATTTCTGTCCATTCCAGAATTAGGCACAATACTCTTATTGCTTAAATCTGAAGCAGAAAATCTAAAGCCCATTTTTTCTGTTCCGCCAGAAAGGGCAATGGTATTGGTAAAGGTATGTCCTGTCTCATAGAATCGATCAAAGTTATCACCGCTATAGGAATATGGACGTTCTACTCCATCGAATTGTATCACTGGACTACCGTCCAGTTTGGCACCCCAAGCAGTATCTCCACCCGCAAGGGCTTCAGCTAATGTAGTAGGCTTTTGGCCATTCAGACCATGGCCGTACTCTCTTTGGGTATCCAACCTATTAATGGCTTTATCTACAACAAAATTGGAATTCACTTCTAATTGAAGTCCTTGCTTGCTTGCTCCAGACTTGGTGGTTATCAAGATCACACCATTTGAGGCTCTAGATCCATATAGGGCAGCCGCTGTATTACCTTTCAAAATGGTCATGCTCTCAATATCATCTGGGTTGATATTACCTATACCATCTCCTTGGTCTCTACCTCCCCACATTCCTGCTGATCCCAAATTACTGTTATCAATAGGTATCCCATCAATTACGTACAATGGCTGATTATTTTGGGTCAAAGAGGTATTTCCCCTAATAATCACTCTTGAACTACCAGCAGGTCCAGAGGCTACATTACTCACATTCACCCCGGCCACTTTACCTGCCAGACCATTGGCCACATTGGTTTCTCTTGCCTCTGTAAAGCCTTTACCTTCTACCTCACTGACTGAATATCCTAAGGCCTCTTTATCCCTTTCGATACCCAAGGCCGTTACCACCACCTCTTTCAAATCCTGCTCGTTTTGTCCTAAGGTGACATTAATGATACTACGGTTATTGACTGCTACTTCCTGGGTTTCATAACCAATAAAACTAAAGACCAATATGCCGTCAGATACTGCTGAAATTTCATATTCACCGTCTATATTGGTGACAGTACCTTTTCCGCTATCCTTGACCAAGATGTTTACTCCTGGAAGGCTTTCCCCATCTGAAGAGGAGACTTTACCCTTGATGACTGACTGAGCCAACAAGGAATGACTACAAAAGATTAAAACAATTACTCCCAAGAGCTTTAGGAATGCCACTGGAAGACGCTGAAAGTTGAGTTGTTTCATAGTTTTTGGGTTTTATAATTAATATTTGCTTAAGGTGTATTTCGTTTATACCTGGACGGGAATTACTTTATTGAAATCAATAAAATCACCACTGCTATGATGACCGCTACGCATATTATTTCTATCCAAAGCCATCGTATATACTTCTTTCTTAAGTTATTTTTCATCGGGTAGTTTTAATAAAAATCAAATAGGATACTTCAATTTTAGCCTATTAAGGCTTATTTGAGGGGAAAAAACTGGTCAATTAAGCACCTATTTGTTGCAGCAGGCCATCAAGGGATTATATTTTTTTTGTGGCCATAATATTTGTGGGAAAATCCTCATTTCAAATCAAAAAAATTTTACTTTTAGGATTCATCCAAATTAACAAAAGCCTTGTATCACCATTACCCAAAGTCACCTAGGTACTTGACTAGCTATATTATAAGGTTCTTCCTCTGTGCCATCCTTGCCTTTGGTCACAATCTCCTTTTTGCCCAATCAGCCATCGACCATATCACCACTAAGGATGGCCTTTTGAATAATTATGTCACCTGCATATATCAAGACCAAGAAGGCTTCATATGGATCGGCACAAAAGAAGGAGCCAGCAGGTTCAACGGCCTGGACTTTATGCACTTCACACATAATCCCAGTGACAGCCTGAGTCTTTCGAGTAGTATGGTACTGGATATTGCCCAGGATGGAAAGGGAAATATTTGGCTAGCTACCAATGAAGGACTGAACCTGATCAAAAGCGGTTCAAATAAAATCCAACAGATAAAATTTGAAAGCGCCAAGCCAAAGGGGAACCATATATCCAAGCTGTTTATTGACAATTCAGATCAGCTATGGGTGGGTACTGGTAGTGGAGAACTTTATAGGTACCAAGATGACAAGTATGCTTTTGAGCATTTCCCCACAAATGGCATGGCAGAAATAAGGGATATTATCCAAACCAAAGACCAAAAGTTACTGATCGGATATGGCGCTTGGGTCCTGCGAAATAAAAAAGGAGGGCTGGCCATTTTTGATATGAGGAAAAAAAAATATCTGGAGCCCCAAAAAGGATTGATCCCTCCTGACTTTTCGGTCACACAGCTTTTAAAAAGTGATAACAAAATCATCATTTCCACCTATAATAAAGGATTGTACCAACTGGACCTTGGCAAGGAACAATTAGAAAAGATAAATACTCAAACAGCCCATACTGACCTAATTTATCATATGGTCGAAAAAGCTGATGGCAACATTCTGTTGGGAACTGATGGGGACGGCATTACAGAATTTGATATTAAAAAAGGCCAAATCAGCTCCCTAGCGGAAAACAAAGCCATGAATAGCCAGGCCATCACTTATTTGCTGGAAGATAATAACCAAATCATTTGGGTGGGCAGTGTTAATGGAGGTTTGTCCAAAATCGACCCCCATAAAAGCAAAATCGACCATTGGGCCTTTACCAATGACCCCAACAGCGGATTAAGTGGAAAATCAGTGTTAAGCTTATCCTATAGCAAAAACAGAGGAATATGGCTAGGTCTGGACCATGGGGGACTCAATTATTACCATTTGGGATCAAAGCAGTTCAAATATTTCCCTCCTCCCTCCCCTTCAAAGCAAAGTCCCGCTGATGACGTCATCAATGGGCTCATGGAAGACAGCAATGGAAACCTTTGGCTAGGATATTACCTTTATGGTCTAGGCAGGCTCAAGCAAGGAGAAAAAAACTTTGAGCATTATCTAAAGGATAACTGGATGTATGGAGCCACTTATGTAAAGGCCTTTTATGAAGAAAAGGATGGATCATTATGGCTTGGCACCAGGAACCAAGGCTTGATTCAGGTAGATAAAGACTTCAATTTTTCCACCAACTACAAGCATCTCCCCGGTAATGAGCGCTCACTGCCCCATAATCACGTAACCACCATATTGGAAAAGGATCCAAACCACCTTTGGATAGGAACTTTTGGCGGACTGGGCATTTTGGACAAAAGGAGCGGTGAGTTTAAGAACTTCCAAAACAATCCAGATAATCCAGAAAGCCTGCAGGGGACATTGGTTTATTCCCTATGCAAAGACAGTTTGGGGAATCTATGGGTGGCTACAGACAAATCCCTAAATTACCTTGATGTCAATACAAGAAAATTCACTTCCTATAATGTATCCCACGGACTACCCAGTAATACCATAAAAGGTATCATACTTGATGATCACCACGAGCTATGGGTATCCACCAACAGGGGCATTTCCCATTTTGAACCGGAAACCAATTCCTTTACCAATTATGGTTACCAGGATGGCATTCAAGGTATAGAATTTAACGAAAATGCCATCCTGAAAGATCCATCAGGAAAGTTATATTTCGGAAGTGTCAATGGAGTAACTTCCTTTCACCCTGACAATATCAAAAAGAATAAAATTCCTCCTAGGGTTTACCTTTCTCAATTATATATTGCCAACTTTCCAATCAATAAAGATGATAAAACGGGCATTCTGGATTCAGCTTTATCCCATACCAACCATATTACCCTAAATTATAACCAATCGGATTTCACCATAGAGTTTATCGCCTTAAGCTACACTTCCCCAGAGAAGAATCAATATGCTTATATTTTAGAAGGCTTTGACAAGAGCTGGATTAATATCGGTAACGAACGAAAAGCTATTTATACCAATATTGACCCTGGAGAATATGTTTTCAAAGTCAAGGCCGCCAATAATGATGGTCTTTGGAATGATATTCCCAAAACAATATCAATTACCATTTTGCCCCCTTGGTGGAAAACATGGTGGGCCTATTCTCTTTATTTATTGTTGATTATTGGAGCCATCTATGGAATCAGCAGGGCATCATTACACAGAATGCGATTATTGAATGCCTTGAAAATGGAAAGGATTGAGAAGCAGCAGCAAGAGGCTCTTTCAAAATTAAAGATCAACTTCTTCACTAATATTTCCCATGAATTCAGGACTCCTTTAACCCTGATCATTGGTCCTGCCAAATCCCTACTAAAACAACAATTGAATGAAAAGAGCAACAAACATGTAAAACTAATACAGTCAAATGCCAAACGGTTAGAAGTACTGATCAATCAATTAATGGATTTCCGAAAAGCAGAAGAAGGAGAAGTCACTATCTCCACCAGCAAAATCGAACTGGTATCCTTCCTAAATAATTGTTTAGAAAATTTTTGCTTTCTCGCTGAACAGCAGCAAATCAAGTTAAAGACTGAATTTGAATTCTCTAATAAATCCATTGAGTTGGACCAAAACAAATTGGATATCATCCTATACAATTTACTTTCTAATGCCTTTAAGTTTAGTAAAAAAGGAGGAGAGATAATTCTAGGACTCAGGACAAGTGGTGCAGATATTGAAATTTACGTCAAGGATAACGGAATAGGAATTCCAAACAATGAACTTGAGCATATTTTCGAATCTTTCTACCAAAGCTCCCATAGTTTACCAGGGACAGGTATTGGCCTGCCCCTTTCCAAAGCCTACGTACAATTGCAGGGAGGCAGGATTGAAGTAAAAAGCAAAATAGGTGAGGGCAGTATCTTCTCAGTATTTTTACCCGATAATATTAAGAAAGGCGAAAAAAACAGACCAGAGCACAAAAACAGCAGCCTGTTGATTTTGCAGGATAAAGAAACCAACAATATCCCTAAAGTCCGCCATACAGACAAGGTGCTCATCATTGAAGATGATCCACAGATGCAAAGTTTTATTTGGGACTGTTTCAAGGAAAGCTACCAAACACAATTGGCAAATGATGGAATAGAAGGTAAAGAAATGGCAGAAAAGTGGCAGCCAGACCTTATCATCAGTGATGTAATGATGCCCAACCTGGACGGACATTCACTAGTGAAAATGCTGAAAGGGAATTTCATGACCTCCCATATACCTGTGATACTTTTGACTGCCAAAGCGGAAGAAGCGGATATTCAAGCAGGTCTATTAACTGGAGCCGACGACTATATGACCAAGCCTTTCAGTCCTGACATTTTGCAAACCAAAGTGCAGAATACCATTTCCATACGAAAAAAATTAAAAGACATTTATAACCAATCCTCGTCTAAAGAACCTGAAAAACTGAATTTGACAGAAATGGACAAAGACTTTCTCCAAGCTGTCAATCAGTTCATTGCGGACAATTATACCAATCCAGAATATGACATCAACTGTTTGGCTGCATCTATGGCATTGAGCAGAAGTCAGCTTTTCCGTAAAATCAAAGGAATTACCGGAAACACCCCACATTCCTATTTACAATCCTATAGATTGAACAAAGCCAAAGACTTACTTGTAAACAGTGGATTGAATATTTCTGAGGTAGCCTATGAACTTGGCTTTGGAACCGTCAAAAACTTTAGACTTGCTTTTAAAAAACAATTTGACTGTACCCCAAGTGAATACCTTAGCCAAAATGAAAAAACAAAATCCCAATAGGTTAATTTCCAATAATCCTTTAAAATAGCAAGACTATCTCATATTTTTGGGCATACAGTTAATTATGATAGATTTTAAGAAAAGGTTCTTCCAAACTTTTCCAATATTAGAAAAACCTTGGGAAAGATGGCTTTTAATAGGCTTTTGTGCCGTCTTCTCCATTTTGTTCATCAATATTTACACCCCCTTCAATATCAACCATTGGGCAAATGACAACGGGATGAGTCAATTTTTCCGCTTGTCTGCCTTTGGCATTATTGGAGGCTTGTTCTTGGTCATTTCCCAATTTATCCTGCGCCCCCTTAGCCTAAAAAACCAGTGGACCCTAGGAATCTTTGGAATATGGTTTCTGTTGGAAATTCTATTGTTGAGCCTAGTGTTTTTTCTGATCTATGGAAACCATTACAATAGTTTTGGAATAGAATACCTCCAAAGTATTAAATATACTTTTTTGGGCTTATTGATTCCCTATTTACTGGCCATAGCTGTGATCTTGATCATAAAACAACAGCAAAAAATCCAAACTGTGGAAGCTCCCAAAGCTGAAATCATTCAGCTAAAAGATGAATATGGGCAAAACAAATTATCTATTAAGCCCCAGTACGTCATATACCTTGAATCTGCGGACAACTATGTGACTATACATTATTTAGATGGCAGGATCTTGAAAAAAGAAATGCTCAGAAATACCTTAAAGTCCGTGGAAGAGCAACTCAGTCCATTTGGCATTAAACGTTGCCACAGATCCTACCTTGTAAATATTCAACAAATAAAAATGGCAAAAAAAGCAAATGGAAAAAGCCTACTTTTTCTTGAGGGTACAGAGTCCATCATTCCGATATCAAGGAAGTACTTACCTGATTTCAAAAATTTTTAAACCGTAAATTAAAATTTACGTTAAACCCTATAATAATCCAGTAACAATATAGGGATGAAAGCATTCAAACCACATAATAACGCAGATAAAAGCAAGGTTAAATTAAAGCCTATGGCTTCTCCTGTATGTTATTTACTGGACCCTGATATTGATCCCCAATACCTTTTTGATGGGCTTCCAACTACTACTAAAAAGAATCAGGATAGCCATCCCAATAGTTAATATTAGCCTTTATTTTTCTTAACATAATTCATCAACATCTTGCATTCAAATGAACATATTATCCAGTATGAAGTGATTTCCTGCAATACGGGAAGAGATGTTATTCTCATGTTTTCATGTAACAAAGCCTTTATCACTTTGCTCTCCACGAGTAGATAGTGGAGAGCTTTCCCTTTTAAAAAAAGGTAGAACCTGATTACTCAGGTGAACGGCCATTATCCAATGTGCCCTGAAAACATATGTTTTAAAAACAACATCAACATCATGAAACCGATCTTAAAAAAAACTGATTATCAAACCATTAAAAACATCATCATTTCTGGAAACACCAATGGTTTACAAATTGACCTTAGACAATTACAGGAGGAACTGGCCAATTGTAAGATTGTTGAAGACAGTGAAGTCCCCAAAAACACGGTAAAAATAGGTTCAGAAATTGAAGTAAAGGATTTGGACAATACTCAGGTCATAAAGGCAAAAATTGTCCTTCCGCATCAAGCCGACCTCAAGGAAGGAAAAATATCCATTTTAGCCCCATTAGCAGTCGCCTTAATTGGATTTAAAAAAGGCAAAATCGTTACATGGCAAATGCCCGCTGGCATTAGAAGGTTAAAGATTTTATCCGTTAAATAAAAAGTTTTTCCATTCGAACAAAACAAAAACGAGGCGGTCTCATTTGTGCTAGATCAATGCAATCCTGTCTTCAGAAGGCAGGTCCGATGAACATCAGAAAGGGTCTGCCTGTATTCTTTTTAAGAAGCAGTCTCTCCTCAAATAGATGAATTGATTTCACTTCATCCTTGATGGCGCATTATCTGTTTTTGAGAAAGCCTCGTTTTTGAAATATCCCCCATTATCTGTTATCTCAATAGTTTATTCATTAATGTTTCTTATTAATAGTACAAATTTGTCTTACAAGCATTCTGAATATTGTCACAACAGAAAAGCCATGTTAAAAACCTGGGGCAACAGATAGATTACTTTTTCATTTTTTCACTCGATTACCAGCCAAGTATATGAATTAGCAGGGATATCAACTTCTACCTCGATAGAATAGTCACGAGCCAGTTTATAATCCATTGGTTCTCCTTCTTTTACCCTTACCCTGGCAGTCTCACTTAAACCGGTATAGTAAAGTGGCAATTTGATTTTTCGTTTTATATCTTCTCCAGTGGGGTTAAAAAACATGGCCAATCCCTTTTCTTTCAAGGCTGGATTGGCATGCATAAACCCATCCCAATCTTTTCCTGAGGGTCGGCGCAGGTGAATCAAATCACTGTTCAGTATTTCACGGTATTGCTTGTACCAACTGATGACCTCCTTCACCAAAGTTTTTGTTGCAGGCGAATCATATAGCCTTGGACCTCTGTAGCAAGCCTGAACTCCTGATCCATAGTTTTGCATCATATGATTCTCATAGTCCTTTAAATGGTCTTTTAGAGGCTCCAAAGTAGCGGCAGCCCCACCTCCATGGTATTGGGTAAGCGGCACAAAAGTCCAGCACATACTTGGGATACGGTCCCAAAGTCCATCATAAATATTCAATCGGCCATGCATAAGGTGCCTTTCCCTAGGAAGTGACCAGTTGACTTCCCTGTAACCTATGCCTGTTTTATTGGTACCCGAATTGACATAAAAATCCGGTACATTCATATATATTCCTTCTGCACGCATCCATTTATAAAGGTCCTGTATTTGAGCATATTGTTTCCACTGAGAGTCCCCCAGTCCATTATGATGGGCATGACTAGTGGACGCACAGACATTTCCAGGGTAAGATCCATCGTTCTCAAATACCTGCATACCTGTTTCGTCAAAGAACTTTTTGATCTTTCTAAAATAATCATAACCCCATTCGCTGCTCAAGCAAGGAGAAGAACCGAAAATCATACCACCACGCTTGCCTGTTTTTGGGTTTATCACATCCACTTCTTCACTGATCCAGCGGCTTGAAAGCAAAGAATAACCGCCCAATTCAATGCCTTTGGAATTGGCATATTCTCTCAACGCTCTGAATTTCGCATAATTTTCTGCTGATTCATCCTCCATATTCATTCCGCTACCAAAACTCAGGATGATCATCTCATAGCCCACCTCAGCACATTGATCAACAGCTGTTTTCACCACTTGTGGATCGGTGGATGTCAAATGTAGAAATATCGGATTTTCAGTAGTCCAGGGAGAAATAGTTCGGTACATTTTCCTTTTGAACAAGCCTTGTCTTTCCTGTTCTCGGGTATCCATAGGTGTTTCCCATACCCTAAAAGTAGTCAATGAAGCCCCCGCTGAAATTCCAGTATCAGGGCCCAACGGTGGCTTCACTTCTAGCAAGCAAGGAACACTCATGGGGTAATTGGTCTGTGAAGTGTATCTTGGATCTTTCTCCCAATAAGTCGTTTTATCAGAAGTTTTTTGCTGCATGGCACCAAAAGCATAATCCGTTTCAATATGAATATTTGGCTTCACCCAATGTTCTGGAATATCCACCAAATTCTCTCCCTCCACCATGGCCAATTGCTCCAACTTAAAGCTGTTCAGCTGCACCATAAGGTCTCCATTATTGATGACCTCTATCCATTTTGAAAGTGTTGGGATTCCATCATAAAGCGCATAATGCACTTTTACCAAAACATCATCTTTGCTAAGGGTAAATACCAATTCCTTACCAGTGGGCATTTCCTTGTTCATGGCCCAGCGTACCTGCTTCCATTCAAGACGGTCAGTAAGGTCCTTCACCTCAAAATCCTGAATCTGAAAAGAATTACTGGTAGCATTAAGCTCCTCTACCCATTTCATCAGGGTGTAGCCATATTCTCTTTGTTTACTTAAGCCACCGATCTCATAAGTCTTGCCATCTATGGTCAAAACACCTTCATTAGATACCGCCCTCAATAAGCTTTCGCCAGTCATTTGGTTGATATAATCAATCGTTGCCAAATTCGGACTCAGCTTAAACACCCTTGCGATCAGTCCATTGCTCAGCACAATATTATCGTCATCATCTCTGTAAACAGCGGCATTGGCTTTGGAATTATCCACCAACCAGTCATATTCAGGCTGGGATAAAGGCATGTCTATCTCTGGAAATCCAGCTAACCGCTTCATCAAATGATCTTTGACCTCACTAGACTGCTCCACTTTTTCTCCAGAAAAATCCCCTGGGGCAATATTGGGGGCAATTTCAAAATATTCAATAGCAGGGTTGATCCAAACAGCATGGTCACCGCTTTCTCCATCTCCAGCATTTTCTACGACCATTTCAAGCAGACCTCCCTTCACATCCAGATCTACCTCCTTGGCAGCATCCCCACGCCTCATGATACCACTATTATAAACCTCCTTACCATTGTGCAGGAGCTTAAAAACCACAGTTCCCCGGTCAACCGTTCCATCCTCACCTTCCACTCCTACAAACTGCTTTTTAGTATCCGTAACATTATAAAAGATGCGCTTTCCATCTGTTAAAGGAATGGCTTTCACTGTTTCAGCCGAATAATCGATATATGAGTCATTTACCCCCACCTTTGCGGAAAAATGACTTCCTTTATTCATTTTGATTTTTATTACCGAATGGGAATGCACTCCTATGCCTTTGGAAAACTTCTCTCCCCCAACAGACAATTCTTCCCCAGTAACTGACTTGTTTTTCGCTGGTGCAGCATAGGTCTGCTGCCCTGCTGAAATCTCTAATTCCTGCAATTCTGTAACCGTCTGTGCCCTGCTCCAAAACGCGGCCAGAAACAGTAACATTACTGATAGCGATAATTTATACTTCACTTTGTCCTTCATTTTGATATTACTGAATTTATATAGATATAAATTTCCATAACAGGATTTGATATGGACTTGCTCTATCTTATAATTAATTTCTTGAACTTCATTCACGACCAAGTAAATCAACTATAACAAAAGGAAAAATAACAAAAAATTAATTAATCACTTTCTTTTACCAAATAAATCAAAACAACGAAAACAATAGATTTAATATACAAATCAATTGTTTTCTTTTTCTTGTTATATTTTTGCCCTGACCATAAGGAGCTATGCTGATTCCCTAAATATAAGTCCTCATCATTATACCAATATTCCCGCTAAACATTGGTATAAGGGATCAATCATAAAAAATAAATCTTCATGCATAAAACTCCCAATATTAAGGCTAATAGGCGATGTCATTGAGCCCTAAATGGCATAATTCATCCCTAGAGTTATTTTATTTCTTTAGAAAAACAGGCTGTTCATCCCTAAATAGACCAATAGGCCCCATAAATCCATTTTGCATTCCTGAGCCTACTACATTTGTTTCATCATGTTTAACCAAAAAATTATCACATTATGAAAAATCTAGTAGTATTATTTTTGAGCATTATTTCTCTAACATTTACCCACTTAGAAGCCAAGGAACTTTCCCCCGCCTCAAAATACTTGGGAACTTGGACCTATGAATGTAATGAAGCCCCTTATCCATATCATGAAGGTAGCATTGTAATAACAGAAAAGGATAATAAGACTTCGGTAAAGGTGATTTTTGATGACGGTGATTCGGCCACGGGCAGCAATGTAAAAATCAAAGAAGGGAAACTTTCTTTTGAGATTTGGGTGGAAGGTAATAGTGTAAAAACTGTCTTAGAACAAAAAGGAGCTAAGTACATCGGTAAGGTCAATTCACCAGAAGGACAAATGAACCTAAAGCTAGAAAAAAAATCTGCCAATTAAACTACCATTTAACAAGCTCAAAAAGCAGGAGAAGCGATCATCTCTTGCTTTTTTCCTGCCTTACCTTTCTTCCAAGGACAAAATATAGGCAACCATGGCCTTGGCATCTTCCAATTCCAATTTGGGATGAGGGCTCATGACTGGATGTCCCCAAGTCCCACTACCTCCCGAAATCACCTTTCTGCCCAAGAGTTTAAAATAAACCTGATTATAAGGATACCTCCTGGCAATATCAAAAAATGTTGGGCCTTTACCCGCGCTTTTCTCCCTGTGGCATTCATAACAATCTGCATAGGACACCAATACTTGCCCCCTTTGCACCAAAACTGAATCAATGGGTTCATCCTCCCCTGGCACCACATAAAACTCCTTTTGTTTTACCTCTTTCTTTTTCGAAGCACTATCAACCTCCTTTTCTGCTTGACATGAAAACAAGATAAAAACCAAGCAAAGAAAACTAACCAAGATATTTGTTATTGCGGTAATTGCAGGCATAATGGGGCGTGGGCGTGACCATAAGTTTTCATAAAAATATAAATTAGAGGATAAAAAAAACAATAATACCAAATTACTGGAAAAAGATCCTTCCTCTCGTCAGGAAGACAGAATTGAGTATTCTTTATAAAATCCTGTTCAATTATATTTACGCCCTACTCATACTGCGATAATATTGGAATGGTTAATGTGGTGATTGATCAAATATGCCCCAAGATTAAACCATCTCCTAACATGGTCCAAAATCCCACCATCCGAAGTAACCACAACATTACTACTCGTGATCAAAATCTTATCGGGATTCATAACCAAGTCTGCAGACCAGCCAAAACCATTATTATCACTAATTTCCAATACCTTGTTCTTTATTCTTCTGCTATTGGAAACAGGATAGTCAAAATACCATTTAACTGAATTCACCTGTAACTCTTTCAAGGCCTTACCTACCAAAACAATCGCATGGTCGGTTTCAAGTACCCGCCGATAGGAACCATGCACGCTAGAAATATCCCGAAAGAGCCCATCCCTACCTTTAAACACGTAGGCTCCAGACAATATGCTTTCCAAAAGAATCAAAAGATTAAAACCATCTATTTCTACATCCTCCTGCTTCACATTTTCTATGGCACAGCTGGACTGAATTCTTTTGGTTATTTGCTGTTCACCAACACTTATTCTATAAATGGCTTTTCGTTGTCGCTTGTTCAGCTTATACCTGTTGCCTACAAGCTGTAAAGCGGATCTTTCCGCATATCCACGGCTCAAAAAATAACAGAGGTCATCAACAGCTTCCTTGAACACAGGTTGCCATTTTGGAGCAAACCATTTATCATCACTCGAAGATTTACCTATATTTCTTATCATATAATATCTATTTTTTGCTTTCCCAGATCATACATCTTTATGAAAACAAAACATTATTTATCTCTTTCCTTAGGACTTTTTGGAAAAGTCTCGGAAATGACGCTTTCCATTAAGCGCCTTTTCGTATTCATTTTTACTTAAAATATTTTCGTCCAAGACCATGTTCACCTTACAGATGGCATCTAAAAAATCATTGATGGACTTCGGGTCTTTGCGAACTACCTCATTGATATAATTATAGTCCACATTAATGCAGATAGCCCCAACTATCCCCATTTTATTCTTATAGATAGGAATGGTGGTGCACTTGAATCTTCGACTGCCAATATTAAGTTGGTAGTTGAGTTTATCCTGATTATTGGTATCTCGCCTTTTTAGGTCCATTACTAGATTCGTTGCAGGAGCTTCAATATTTCTTCCTGTAACATTATTTTTTATGCAATACAAAGCCTTGGAGGGGTTGCTAAGATTATGTAGTAATATCTCAATTCCGCAATCGGGAAAACTTTCTCCAATCAATATTACAATCCGCTTGTAATTTTCAAGAAATTGTACGGATTCATCCAGTACCTTATCCCCATTATATAGTTTATAAAGTTGCTCATATTGATCCAATAAATAGCCTTTCAGCAGCTGCCGGGCATTGTTTTGCTCCCCGATCAACACCAATTGCTGCCCTGCTTGAAAGTCCTTTTCTTTTAATAGTCCCGATACAGCCTCTTTGAACAAAGCCAAATCAAACTGAAGCATTTTCTTATCATCCAGAGAAAATGGATAAAACTTATACCTTTCAAGTGGTTGGCCTTTGTTTTTCTTCCTTTCCTGATACCTACCGTACAAAAATCCAATGCCCACAAATACTGCCGAGGCAATCAATCCATAAATAATATTTAAAATCCCTTCAATCATGATCAGCTTAAATGATAAAAACACACCAAAAGGTATTCGCTATTTCGCTGAACTGTCTAAAAAATGAGTCTATCTCCAGACATAACAAGAACTTGATTATCAATAAAATTAACTAATTCTAATAAGATTAGAAAAAATCAAACGATCACGATCAGACTATATATGAACATTCCTATTACAAAAGCATCAAATCCCTCCCCTAGAGAACTATAAAAACTTTGAATTGCCATTTCTTATTTGAGTTTCTTTGCAATTAATATAGTAAAATAGCTTACTCTTCTCTCTCCATGGTAAAGAATTAAACCCCTTCCTACTTGGGAAACTCTCCTACATCTAACTTCCAGTATTGCTTCTGGTAATCTCTTGGAGACATATTCTTTATTTTCTTAAACTGCCGGTTAAAGTTGGAAAGGTGATTAAAGCCCGATTCATAGCAAATCTGGGAAATATTTAGCTCGGTCTTCATCAAAAGCTTACAGGCATTCCCAATTCTTACCTCATTTAAAAAGGCTGAAAAGTTCTTATTGGTATGAAGCTTGAAATACTTACAAAAGTATTCCGGAGTCATATAAACCAAGGAGGACATATCAGATAAGGTGATTTTTTCTCTGAAATGTTGTAATAAATAATTAATAACCAATTCTATCTTACCCGAATCCTTTTGATAATGCAGATCTGGCTTATAATCCGGTGAACTCAAATACTTTTTATGCCTGACGGTTGACATGGATTCCAGCAACATCAGCAGGGAAGTCACCCTGCTCATTCCATCCAATCCTGCAAGCTCTTGAATTTTCATTTTAAATTTTTTCTGTTCTTTCCCAAAGAACCTAATACCTCTGCTTGAATTTTGAAGTAACTGATTAATCTTCTCCATTTCAGGGATACAGAGAAAATCACCTCCCAAAAAATCCATATTGAATTGAATACAAATGGCCCGCGACCTCAAGTCAGGATCATTATTATAAAATTCAGGATCACACTGCCAAAGGTGGGGTGTATTGGAACCTACCAGAACCAAATCATCTGGACCGAAGGGTTCGATGCTGTCTCCTATATATTTGCTCCCATGACCTTCCAAGATCAATAATATTTCGAATTCTGGGTGAAAGTGTAAAGGGGCCGTGAAATACGGCTTATTGACTTCCTTGACAAAAAAGGATTGATGGGGCAGCGTATTGATTTTCTCCAAAGAAATTTTCATAAGCTTAAAATAGTGCCATTTATGAGCAGTTTACAGGTAGAAACTTCTAATAAACTGCTGTAAATTGTCCTGATAAGTTTTTGTGCGTTAAATATTAATATAAATGAAAAGAATAGAAAACACGAATTCTGGCAAAGAAAGAAGAAAAGGCGATCACTATTTAATCACTGAAGAAGAAATCCAAAGCTATAAGGACTTGGGTTATCTGGTATTGAATGATGTATTGACAGAAGAAGAACTGAGCTTTTTGGATCCTTGGTTTGACCATTTTATGAGTGGAAAAGAACAGGAACGCATGGGCAAGGATTTTTGTGATATGAGCCAACCTTATGGAACGCCCATCGATGAATTCCAATTGGTAAATGCCATGCTTCCCAGTAAATATGCCCCAGAATTGAAGGACAATATTTTCACTAAAGTGGCCCAGAGTATCGCTGACCAGCTCTACACAGAGGGTATTGCCAAAATGGATTATGAACAGTTTTTGGGAAAAAAGCCCTCCAAAAGCAGAGCTGAATTTGCCATGCACCAAGACCTGGGCTATTGGCCGAAAACCAAAAACACCTGGACAGCGACCTTTTCTTTAGCACTAACCGATTCGGAACTAGAAAATGGCTGCTTGCAAGTGGTTCCAGGCACCAATAAAGAAGTAGAATTAAGAAAGCATAAGCCCATAAGTTTTAATGCATCCAAAGAAAATGACTCAAGAGGCGATGCCCATACACTGGTCATAGAAAGCAAAGCCACTGACGAAATTGTCTATTTGCCTGTAAAGCGAGGGAGCATCACCATCCATGATGAGCGAATTGTTCACGGTTCCGGCGGGAATTTGGCACAAACATGGAGAAAGACCTACGTGATGGCTTTTAGAGATGCTCAAACCATCAAAGAAGAAAGATCCATGGGCTTCACTCATTCCCATAATGATAAATTGGATTGGAAAGATGTTATTGGGGAATGATTTATCCTTTTATTTAAACTTGGTATTTGATCTATTAAGCGGATTGTTAAGGGTGAATACAATAAGCATTCCGTGTAGAATATTTTATCACTCTGAGCAAAGCAAACCTGTCTACCTAAGGCAGAGAGTCTCTTATAGCATTATATAACCAAAGAGATTACTTAAACCCAATGCGATTTTCTGATTTTACTATTAAAGGCAATAAGCTCATCATTAAAACGCCATAGACGAAGTATTAAAAAGCAATAGCACTCAATTACTGGAAGATATCCTTACTTTCGACAGGATGACAGTTCTTTGTGTTCTCTATTAAACCTTATTGATTAGGATGATTTTGTCAGGCTGAGTCCTAGCATTTAGTAGATTTACAATTTGTATAAAATAGTTGTAAGAGTGTAAGAGGGAGTTTCGGTACTTCGAAAAGCTCAGCAACCCGACAGGCTCGGCAATTTGAACCTGCACTTGCCCCACTGTGTTCTCCGTTGTTAAATCTTATTTTCACCCAATAAAAAAGGTTCGGCTTATTCAACCGAACCTTTAGCTAAGATTTCCTCTGATGCTTTTTAATTATTGACTGTTTTCAATAGCGTACTAAAATCGTCCAACTGAACCGAATAACTTTCCTGGCTTGGAGGAAATTCCTTGAAAGTCTGCAAAAATGCCCCTAAGTGCGTTCCTATCTGTCCCAATACCCAACTTCTATTCTCCGCCCACTCATCGTAGCCCCTGGCCTTATGGAACCTTTCGAAAGGATCCAATTTTAAATTGGTAATGATCGGTGTACTTAAAACAGTTTGTGGTGAACGGAACCATTTTTCTTGGTCTCTAAATAGTACTTTCCAATCCCCATAGCGCATACCATGTAAGGTCGTTTCTGTAAAGTAGAAAAATTCCTTTCGTTTGGTTTTACCATTATTCAAGATAATATCACTTTGATCGTAACCATCTAGATGCACCTTGAAGTTATTTCCTCCAATATTTTTCCCACTCTTCAAGTCTTCTTTCAGGTCTTTTTGTCCTAACTGGGCCATAATGGTCGGAACCCAATCTTCCATGGTCATAAATTCACCAGTAGCAGTACCCGCTGGGATATGATTATCCCATTTTACCAGCATAGGGACCCTGAAGCCACCTTCCCAGCCACCTACACCTTTTTCACCATGAAAAGGCTGATTGCCACCATCAGGCCAGCTATTGGAGGCTGCACCATTATCCGTGGAGAACATAATAATGGTATTTTCATCCACTCCAAGTTCTTCTAGCAAATCCAATAACTCTCCGACGTCATCATCCATTTCTTTCATTCCATCGGCATATAAGCCATATCCTGTAATCCCATCATAATGCTCATTTAGATTCGTACGGTAGTGCATACGTGTCATATTATGCCAAACAAAAAATGGCTTATCATCCTCTACCGCATCCGTAATAAAGCGCTTCGATTGCTCTAAGACTTCCTGATCTATATTACGCTGGCGCTCTTTTCCCCAGGGACCAAGGTCTTCAATTTCTTGCTCTCCATTTTCTTTGGCGACAGAATGGATCACTCCACGTTCTTTTAAATTATTCTCCTCAATAAATTCTTCATTTTTGGGGAAATCATATTGCTCTGAGTATTCTCCTGCATTGAGGTGATAAAGTATACCAAAAAACTCATCAAATCCGTGATTGGTAGGCAAGTGCTCATCCCGATCCCCAAGGTGATTTTTACCAAACTGACCAGTTGCATAACCTAATGGCTTAAGCATTTGTGCCAAGGTGGGGTCCTGATCCTGCAATCCCTGAGGAGCCCCTGGAAGACCAACCGTACTCAATCCTGTACGCATGGGGTATTGACCTGTAATAAAGGCAGCTCGACCTGCAGTACAGGATGCCTGGGCATAATGATCCATGAAAATCATTCCATCATCGGCAATGCGGTCAATATTAGGCGTGGTACCGCCCATCATCCCTCTGTGATAAGCACTAATATTCCACATACCTACATCATCCCCCCAAATAATTAGAATATTTGGTTTTTCCTCCTGGGCCGAGGCGGTGAGTATAAAACCAAACAGTAATACAAATAAGCTTAATCTTCTTTCCATTTTAAACAATGTTTAATTACAAAATATAATTTTAAAGTACCCGTTGAGCAACACTGAATAAATTATATTATTTAGTTGATAAATACTATAGAAAAATGAATTGATTTTTCATTTTAATTCTTTTCCATGGTCTAATACCATATCTATTCCCGCTTTAGGCTTTGATAAATCTTAGAACAAGATTAGCGCAGGATTTAGCTCTTTTATTAAAAAATTTAAAGGGGTAAAAATCACATCAATAAAATACAACGATTTCTTGGATTTTAGCCAAAAGTAAACGTATCCTATACTAGGGGTATACGAGGACTGGGAGCATCCATAGGAGAACCTACTTTATTAGCGCATCACACACAGGCCTAAAACACATGATATAAGTAATTAAAACACAATAAAATTAAAATAGTACTATATAAAAAAAGGGGATGATTACATTTCATCCCCAATAAATAATAATCGGGATTTACTATTATTTATAAATTTGTGATAAAAACTTCACCATAGGAAGGGAACTTCTACCAAGCAGTTTTTTCAAATCTGAATTTGGAGCGTCAAATACTCCATCTGCTATGCCCAATCCGAAAATAGTCATCATACCAATATATTCTGCTGGAACTCCATTGGCCTTCATGGTGCTTTCAAATTCTCTTACTTCTGGCGATATATATGAAATTTTCTCCCCTGTTATTTCAGATAAGTATTTTGCCACTTGGGCAAAAGTAACTTTATCCGTTCCATTTAATTCATAGATTTTGTTTTCATGAATAGCGGCATCTGCCAAAACATTTGCTCCAATTTCGGCTAATTCCTCTCTCGGAACAAAAGCAGTTTTACCTTCTCCAGTGGGAAGATAAACTACTTTACTGGCCATTAACTGTTCTTTAGGCCCTAAAAACATTGGGATAATCTCACTGTAAAGATTATGGCGCAAAAATGTATATTTTAATCCCGCTGCTTTAATCCAGTCCTCAGTGTCCATATGAATTTTCATGGCACCATATAGAGGTGCTTCAGGAGAAAGGTGATTAAGGCTCACACTTGTATACAAAATATGATCGATACCTGCTGACTTAGCTGCTTCTACCACATTTTTGTGTTGAACGTCGCGCTTAGCAATGTCACTTCCTGAAACAAAATACAGAATATCTATTCCTGTAAATGCTTCTGTCAATGCTGAAGGATCATTATAATCAGCCACCCTAATTTCAAATCCTTCCTCCTTAAACTTAAGTGCCTTTTCGGATTTCCCATCCCTCACTAAAACCGCGATTGGTTGTTCTAGGGATTTATTTTTCAAATAATGAGCTACTGCTGATCCCAATCCTCCAGTTGCCCCTGTAATTAATACTTTTTTCATTTGGTTCCTTATCTATATTAAATTACTTTTAGTAAGTTAAAATTAAAAAGTAACTAACTTTTAATCAAGAACTTACACAAAACTCAAGCACTTACCCAAAAGTAAGTAATACTGAATATCAATAAGTTACAATGAAAAATAATTTGGAAATTTATGCTGATGTGGACAATTGTCCAATTCGTAATGTATTAGACAGAATTGGTGACAAGTGGTCTATGTTGGTACTATTAGTATTAAATGAATCAGATGTTTTGAGATTCAATGAGATTCATAAAGTAATCGGGTCGATTTCACAAAAGATGCTATCCACTACACTTAAGAACCTTGAAGCGGATGGATTAATAGAAAGAGAGGTTTATCCAGTTATTCCTCCCAAGGTAGAATATAGGCTGACTGCAAGAGCTGAAAGTTTAATTCCCCATTTACTCAGTTTAGCAGAATGGGCCAAAGATAATTTTATTCCAATTAAACAGTCCCGGGAGCGTTTTGGCTCTTGATATATTACCTGTCGTATTTAAGAAGTAAACTTCTTAATTAATCTCACGCTATATCCTACTCCCACCGCCAGTTGACAATAGCATTGAAATGGAGCATTTCTACCTTATTGAAAATCTGTCCATTGGTTAGGCCTTCACTGTCCATGGGCTCCTTGCTGATCAGCATAAGGTGCACATCCAGTCCCTTGATATTTTCTGGTTGGTATTTCATGCCAAAGTTGATTTGCCTATAGCTGGGCATATTGTACTTATTAGACTGGGCATCATTGAGATCGGGCAGCCAGTGTAATCCTCCCCAGGTATAGAAACTCATCGGAATATTTTTCAGCCTATAAGCCACATGGGCCGTAAGGGCATCCAATTGGCTATTCCCTTCATTTCTTTCCCTTGGAATAAAGGTATACCAAGCATCCTTGCCCCATTCCCTTGGGCTTAACCAGCGCCCCTTTCCATCCACATGCGTATAGTTCACATGAAGGGTCCAGTTCCTCGGCTTCCAGAGCAGCCGCGTAGAAATGGAATAATTCCTATCATCAGGATTCTTATAGCGCACCACAGGATCTGCATCTCCGCCTTCCCCTATCCCACTTTGATAGCCCATTTGAACGCCGTACACCCAGGAACTATTTTCCAGTTTTCTCCTTTTTTCGATTTGCAGCATGGAAGTGGTAAAAAGATTCGCGGCCATGGTATTGGAATAATGCAGCTTCCATCCTTCCTTCCAGATGCGGTCTATTTCCACTATTCCTGCCCAAGGGCTATGGGTATTGCCTGCATATTCGGAAGGGCTTCCCTGTTCAGATCTGCCAACAGGAAAAAGGCCTATGCTTTCTCCAGGTTTGAAAAAGGAACTACTGCCCCTGACACCAAACCTATTGATGGCCCAAAGGGAAAATTTCCAGCGGTCATCAGGACGGAACCAGGTATGCAAACCTTCTATTACGGTTGGTGCCAAGCGTCCATCCTGGGCATTGATCCAGTCTTGGTCAATCCCCATTCTGCCGATATTGACACCAAATTTTGCACCTTCATAGCCTAGATAACGGGTTTCAAGGTTTCCAAAAAACTTGTCTTGGGGATCTTTCAGATCAAATAATCCTGGCTCGTAGCGACTAGGTCTTCCGGATACAGGATCAGGGGTCCAAAACTCGGAACTGAACACATTGCCAAACATGCGATAGCCTACACCAAAATGCCAATTTTTTCGGTAGCTGAGCTTGGCCCCTAAGTTAAGGCTCATTCCCAGGGCATAATCCGAGCGAAAATCAAATCCGGGATAAGTGGTGTTCATCCAAAAGGCCCTATAATGGACATCTGGGGAAATCTCCCAGTCCTTTTCCTCCTGCACCTGCCCCACTGCCCATAGGGATATGCTCCAAAGCAATATGATCAATACATACTTTCTACTCATTGCGCAATGGATTTTTTGGCATTTTGAATAGGCTTAAATGGCCCGAATTTATGTTGTTCCTCAGTGAATTCATCTGCATAAGGTCCAAAGGGATGATCCAAAGGCTTTTTGGCAATGTCCGGCCAATCTCTGGAAAGGTCCTTTTCAGGTCTATCCAAACTATTCACATAAGCCGCCACATCCCAGGCTTCCTCATCAGTGAGCATCGGATTTTCAAAACTCGCCCCCAAGGGCATATTGGCCTTCACATAACCAGCAAAACGGGACATCCTGTATAGCCCTGCCCCTTGATTATAACTGTTTTCTCCCCATAGTGGGGGATAAATATATTCCTGACCTGCTTGGTCCAGCATGCCCTGCCCGTCTACTTGGTGGCATGATTGGCAATTATTGGAATAGACCGCCTTACCCTTGAGCGGGTCTGCGGCCCTGTCCATAAATCCAAGGGCATAGATCCCCGTACCCATTGGCTTTTCACCGCTTGGCACCTCCTTGCCCAACCATTTCATATAAGCTACCATGGCCTTCATCTCTTTTGATTCCCGGTCCAATGGCTTTCCATTCAAACTACGCTCAAAGCAACCGTTTATCCGGTCTGCGATATCGGCCAATTTGCCAGAACGTGCCCTGACTTTGGGATAAGTAGCAACTACTGCACCATAATTATTGCCTAAAGGCACCGTACCACCCTGCAGATGGCAATTTTGGCAGTTCAGACCATTGGAGATAGCCATCACTGTTCCTTTTGGCCCTAGGTACTTTGCGGTATGCACAACCAGCTCTTTTCCATATTTTATATCTTGGGCATTTTCTTCATCCTCCACAGCTTTCCAATCGGGTGCCTGCCACATTCCTTCTGCTGCTGCCAAAGGCAACAGCTTGCTTATTGTGCTTTCCACAGGAAGCTCTTTCTGCACTTCCTCAGTCACAAAAGTGGGCAATTCCACTCCCTGTTCCGAAAGAAACAGGATCAAGA
Organism: Echinicola salinicaeni; assembly: GCF_014280965.1. Lineage (GTDB taxonomy): Bacteria > Bacteroidota > Bacteroidia > Cytophagales > Cyclobacteriaceae > Echinicola > Echinicola salinicaeni. The sequence continues at coordinate 165,691 of NZ_JACODZ010000002.1, read as the reverse complement.
CCAGCACCAGCACAAAGCCTATCAATATGCCTACAAGTCCTACCAAAGCGGAGAACCATAGTATTATTTTTTTCATTAGATTGAATTTTTCCGTTCTAGTAATTCTCAAAAATCTTCAATTTTGTCACCAAAGGATGTGACAAGAATCACTTAAGGTGGTTTTAGACTATTTAAATCCCTAACTTGCTTTCCTTCAATAAAAAATATGTAAGTAGGCTATTGGATGAGTGAAAAATAGAAATACATCATCCTTAGCGCAGGAAGACTTTTTATGGAGGACCGCCCCTGTTAAATTGTAAAAAATAGACCGCTCGTCTTTATACCAATTAAAATTGTCTGTCTAAAATCCCCGTTCTACCCTATTGGATAAGAGGCAGGTATTAAAATCGGATAAAACCAGTCTACAATTGCCATCTGTAGTTCTTTAAAAAACATGCTGGTCAACTCCTAATGGTTTACAGCAATTAGTAATTAACAAACTCTAAATCCCAATAAATTTTGAAAAGTTGATTTCATCTCACTTTAATTCAGTCGTACCCTTAAAATATCTTTATGTGCGGTGAGGAATAGGTACTTTTCATCAGCAGTAAAGGCGCAGTTGGAAGTAAGTTGTCCCGTATATATTCTGGCCAGGGCTTTCCCTTCAGGACTGAAGATCCATAAACCTCCCGGTCCGGTTGCAAAAAGATAGCCTTTGCTGTGAACCTCCATTCCATCAGGAAGGCCATTGGCTCCCCCGGGTTTTACCAAACCTGTTGCATCGTAAAAGATTTTCTTATTACTCACTTTACCTGTTGCAGCCAAATCATACTGATACCATACTGCATGCTTTTCATCCGAAACAGCCACATAGAGTTTATCCTCTTTTGGAGACAGTGCTATCCCATTGGGCCTGGACAGGCTGTCCAAAAGCAACAGCTCACCGGTATTCAGGAAACAATAAACGCCTTGAAAGTCCAGTTCCTTACCCATAAATTCAGGTGGCAAACCATAGGGAGGATCAGTAAAATATAAGTTTCCTTTTTTATCAAACACCCCATCATTGGGTGAGTTGAAACGCTGACCTTGGTACTTATCTACTAAAGTCTCAAAATCTGCGTTTGGTTGATCCAGTCTTGCCTTCATTCTAGCGATCCTCCTATCCCCATGTTGCATCAGGATCAAATCCCCATTGCTATCCAAGATCAAGCCGTTGGAGCCTGGCTCATTGCTATAGTTGCCCTTTCCCGAATAACCTGAAGGCTGCAAATAAGTACTGGTATCACCTGCTGCGTCTAACTTATAGACCTTATTTTGGGGGATATCAGAAAAAAGCAAATATTGCCCTTCTTCCACCCAAAGCGGGCCCTCGGTCCAGGTAAAGCCTGTTGCCAAAAGGCTTATTTCGACATCTGTAGAAATGATTTCCAAGGCCTCATCATCCAATATCTCAACAGTATAACGACTTTCTTTTTCCACCAAAACTTTTGAATCATCAATATCAGCAGTTTGGGATTCTTTGTTTTTTTGACAAGCTGTCAAAGCAGATAGGCATAGGGCAAAAACAAGGTAATTAGCTTTCATTTTAGGCAAATATTTGAGTGATAATAAAGATCAATAACATGGCTGTGGTACCAAAGATAAATGTCCCGGCCGTCTGTACCTGGTAACCTTGTTTTACGTTCATTCCAGTAAGTTGGGTGAGCACCCAAAAGAAACTGTCATTCACATGAGAGGCTACAGAAGAACCTGCACCGATGGCCAATACTGTCATGGTCTGCATAAAGGGATTATCAAGTCCTAATACTGGCATTAATGGGGCACAAATGGATGCAGTGGTCACCAAGGCCACCGTGGAAGAGCCTTGGGTAGTTTTTAAACTTGCAGCCAAAATAAAAGGGAAAAACAAGCCCCATTTCATTCCAACAAAACTACCTGTGATCATTTCTGCTATCCCGGAGTTTTGGAGCATTTTTCCAAATATTCCTCCGGCCCCTGTGATCAGTATTATTGGAGCTGCCACCCGCAGGGATTCCCCTATCCAGCCCTTTGAGGAAAAAACCCTTTCATCCAGTTTTTTAGGTAAAGTCAAAGCCAGCAATACCCCCACAAACAAGGCTATTACTGGAGTACCCAAAAAGGTTAAAATATCCACCCAAAGGGATGGTTCCAAATGAACACTGGGGTATTCCAACACAGATTTTATCAAAATCAATATCAGGGGAATCAACACTGCTAAAATGGATTTCCAGAGTTTAGGTTCTTCACCTCTTTCCACTACCACATCAACCTCAACAGGCAAATTGATTTTAGAAGCCACCCTAGTTGCATACCAATAGCAAGTAAAAAGAGACAAGCCACTCACCAAAATCCCCCAACTGATCACATCGCCCAGATTTGCTCCCAAAATGCCTGCAGCGGCAATCGGCCCCGGAGTAGGTGGAACCATCACATGTGAAGCTGTCAAGCCCATGGCTAAGGCAGCGGTGGTCCCCGCAAATGACACTCCAGCCTTGGAGGAAAGCATCTTGTTCAATGGATTCATCATCATCAAAGCACTATCTGCAAAAACGGGTATAGAAAGGAAATACCCCGTAAGCATCATGGCCAAATGAATGGACTTTTTCCCAATTTTTTGAAGAATTCGGTTTGCAATAGCCAAGGCCCCGCCTGATTTCTCCAATATGGTCCCGATGGTTACCCCAAAGAGAATAATCAAGCCAATTTTACCTAGAATGTTCCCAAAGCCATTATTGACAGCATCTAGGATTAGTTCAGTACTCATACCTGAGATAAAGCCATAACTTAGGGCAGAAATGAGCAACATAAAAAATGGATGTACTTTAAACTTGACTATTCCCAGCACCAGAAGGGTCAAGGAAATCAAAAGTGCAATCAAATAGGTCATTGGGTTAGGGTTTATTAAGTTAATTGTTTATAAGGTGGTCAATAAGTATGTCATCTCGAATTAAGCTCAATTAATCTGATCTGCATTTTTGGAAGACAGACACAAGGCATGACAACCTGAATTTTCTTGGCTCATTTCTATTTTTTGGGCCAGAGGCTCAAATTTACAAGTACCAGGTCGAAGACTTGGTACAACCTTTGGATTCACAGATTATCCTTAATTACAACTTCCTAATTCGTACCTCCAAACATTGTTCTTCAATCTTGATACTGATGACTCAATACTCACTACTGGATACTGAATACTTCATATTACCATTCTGCAAAATTCCCATCTTTGTTTCTCCAAATCGGGTTGGCCCAGTTATGGCCAATTTCCTGTCCTTCCAACAGTTTTTCCTCATTCATTTCTATCCCCAATCCTGGTCTATCAAAGAGCTTGACATAGCCATCTTCAAGTTCAAATGCCTCTGGATTCAACACATAATCCAACAGGTCAAAACCTTTATTATAGTGTATTCCCAAACTACTTTCTTGAATAATGGCATTGGCGGAAACAAAATCAACATGCAAAGCCGAAGCAAGTGAAACAGGCCCCAAAGGGCAATGCGGTGCCAAGGTGATGTCATAGGCCTCCGCCATCGCCGCTATCCTTCTGACCTCTGAAATTCCACCTGCATGACTTAGGTCAGGCTGGATAATATCCACCACTCCCTCGTGCAATAATGCTTTAAAATCCCATCTCGAAAACATCCTTTCCCCAGTGGCAATTGGAATTGAAGTATAGGCATAGATATGCTTTAAGGCTTCATTATTTTCTGACAACACTGGTTCCTCAATAAAAAGTGGCTCGTAGTCGGCCAATTCATCTATCAATCTTTTCACCATAGGTTTGTGCACCCTTCCATGAAAATCCAAACCTACATCCAGATCATATCCGAAAGTCTCTCTGAGCAATTTGATATTATCCACTACCTTTTTTACATCCCTTATTGAAGCCACCCAATCCAATTCTCCTGTGGCATTCATTTTTACGGCCTTATATCCCGCATCCACCTTTTCCTGCGCCTGCTCCAAAACCACCTCTGGATGATCTCCGCCGATCCAGCAATACATTTTCATCTTTTTGCGGACTGCCCCACCCAAAAGCTCATATACCGGCACATTCAGGTGTTTGCCCTTGATATCCCAAAGGGCCTGATCAATACCTGAAATGGCACTCATTAAAATCGGCCCTCCTCTATAAAAACCTCCACGGTAAAGCACCTGCCAGATATCTTCTATTTCATTGGCATTTCTGCCGATCAGGTACTGTTCCATTTCCCGCACACAGGCCTCAACGGTAGCTGCCTTGCCCTCAATTACTGGCTCACCCCAGCCCACAATTCCGGATTTGGTGGTGATTTTTATAAATAGCCAGCGTGGTGGTACTTTAAATAATTCTATTCGCTCAATTTTAAGATCTCCCATGATAACTCTTTAATTTTTCCACAAAACCCCTGGCTTTGCTCTCAATATTTCCCTTAGTGAATTCACCCTTTTCAATATTAGTCAACACGCTCCCCAAGCCGAGACCAGCAGCTCCTGCCTCCAACCATTCAAGCATATTGTCTAAGTTAATCCCTCCCACAGCAAAGAAACTCACTTCATCAAAGGGACCTTTAATCGCTTTCAAATAGTTGTTACCAAAATTGGCTGCAGGGAATAATTTGACAATATCTGCTCCTGCTTCCACTGCATCGCTTATCTCCGTTGGTGTCAAGGCTCCCATTACAATAGGTACCTGATGTTCATGGGCCATTTTCACCAACTCCTTTCGGGTATTGGGAGACACCAAAAACTGGGCTCCTGCTTTTAGGGCCTTTTCAGCCACGGACACATTGGTAACGGTCCCTGCTCCGATGACAGCATCAGGATGTTTCATGCGACTTTCCCTTATCATTCTCTCAAAACCGGAAGTATTGGAGGTGATTTCTAAGACCTTGATTCCTCCGGCCGAAAGTCCTTCAATAATTACAGGCACTTCCGATTGCGTCCTCGTCCTGACTATAGCTATGAGTTTTTCCTTTAGGATAAAATCTTTTATTTCTTCTTTGCTCATCATATTTAACATCTAAGACTTGCCTGATTCCGGTTTGGGTAGGGATTTATAGTAATTGTCCCAAGTATCTTTCAAATGTTTTCTCATCGCCATTTCCGCAGCATCAGGATGCTTTTCTTTAATGGCTGAGAGAATATCACCATGGTGCCGGAGCATATTGATTTTCTCGGCTTCCAAATCCCCTGCCGCTGGCTTGGCAAAAACATTGACTTTGAATTTGGGCATGAGGTTAAAAACAGGGCTTAATAATAATACGAGTACCTTATTACCTGTAATTGTCAATAAAATCCTATGAAACTCATTGTCCAGCTCTGCCTCTTTTTTCTTCTTATCCAAAGGACATTGCTGCATTGCCCGCATATTTTTCTCCAGCAATTTGATATGGTCTTCATTTCTCTTTTCAGCAGCTTCCCTGGCAATCTGCGGTTCCAACAGCTGCCTGGTCTCAATGGTCTGAAGGATCAGGTCTGTGTCTGAGGAAAGCTCAAAAAACATATTCAATATTTCTGAGGCATTTTGCACACTTACCTCCGTAACAAAAGCACCACTGCCCTTTTTGACCTCTATTATTCCTCTTGCACTTAATATCTTTATGGCTTCTCTGATAGCCGTACGGCTCACATTAAAAATTTCACAAAGGGCATTTTCTGTCGGGATTTGCTGACCGGGCAAATACTTCCCTTCACGAATGGAACGGGTTATATCTTCTACTATTTGCTGGCTTAAAGGCTTCTTCTTCCCAATCTGTTGAAACATAAATTCTTGTATTTTTCAAAAGATATAAATTTGTCATACATCATACAAATTAACGTCTCAAAAATCTCAACCAAAATACCAATGAATTCTATTCAAGAATCAAAAAAATCTTCGGTTACTGAGCCCTTCGAAGCATCGAAGATTATAAGGAAAGAGGATTTAAACACTTCAAGTAATCGGAAAAATCTCTTAAAGAAGAAAGGAGCCAAAATATCTCCTCCTTTCAATCACATCAACTTAATTTAACAATAATAGCTGCTTTAAACTTTTTGCAGTTCATTTCTTTTGCCATTCCGCTTTTTATTCCTTCCATAGTAATGAATTCTTAAAAAGGGTTGGCTCGCGCTTACATACCTGGACACCCTCAATCTATAAAAATCATAACCTATAACCACCAATAGGAAAAGACATACAATATAAAAGACATTATAGGCAATATTTAAATAAATCAAACCTGCAGCAATTCCCCCTAAAAGGTAAGAAGACATAATAGTCACTTGCACTTTTGCCTTTTCTCTCAGCTGCTTATTCTCCCTATATTCCTTTTTGGTAAACATAGAAAACAACATCCCCAAATCTGTGGTAAGTCCAGTTAAATGGGTGGTTTTAACGGCTGAATTGGATATACTTGCTGTAAGTCCATTCTGTATCCCCATGGCAAAGAGCATCAGACCAACCAAAACCTCTGTTTCCACAAGGGATTCCTTATAATAAAACTGGATATAACTTCCCACAATCAAGAGACATATGATTTCCAGTATAATGGGAACTGAATGGGCCAAATAGGAATTGGTCTTATTGAAATTAATGATGATGAGGTTAGCCGTGAATCCTCCAAAAAAGAACAATAAGATCCAAGATGCTACTACTCCAGCTTGATACCAATTACCCTTTGCGATCTCTTCTGCCAATACTGCATAATGCCCAGTTACATTTGAAGTAAATGCAAAAAAGATGATCACGGAGATGACATTAACCATCCCTGAAGAAAAAGCTGTTAATGATCCCAGTTTGACGTTATCAGCCAAAGTTCGGCTATTACTAAATTTTCTTAGCATAACTATTGATTCATTATTTTCTTGAAAGTCATCTTCACTATCCCCCTGGCTTGTAGATCCGTATTGAAATGAATTTCCATGGTATCCTCTGTTAATTTCTGGATTTGGTAGTGTTCAATACTATCTGCATGACCAAATAATTTAAGTACATGCCCCCTTCCTTTCAACCTCCAGAAAAGGGAAGAACGCTTTCCGTTTTCACCCTCAAGACTGATTTTTCCATCTGGATAAAATTTCCAAGTTTCAGCCTCATGAAAGGCCAGCTCCCTACTTATTTCCTTTTTAAGTTGATCTGTAATGCTTTTAGATATGCCCCAGAACTCCTGACCACCTGTCTCATCGAGTTTTTCAAATTCCCATGAAACTTCCTTCCACTCACCCAATAATTTACTTTCAGGGCTTATATCATTGGCCATCAAACTAATGACCCCACTTGTCAGCAAGACTATAACCCCAAGATAAACAATAACCACTCTCATAGCAGCTAAGGTTATATGGATGACAATTGATTAAAGAAAATCCCGGAAAGCTCATCCCGTTCCTGTTTGAAATTTTCTCCTAGGCTCATCCATTTCACCTTAATTAAATTTGTAGAGGACTTATTGATAAAAGGCATCAGGTCAAAACTGCTTTTGTGCCTGGGTAAAAAATCATGATCTGCCAAAGCATAAATTTCATCTACCTCATTGGCTTCAATATAATTTTCAAAAGCTCTTTTATTATAACCGGAAAAAATATCAACTGATAGCTCAATTAAATTCGAATCATATTTGCTGATAAGCATCTGGCAGCTTGCCCGAAACTCCTTTGTTTCCAGCTCTTCCAATAATTTCTTCTTGGAAAACAGCAACAAATCCGTCATTGAGTCTGGCAACTCCAGACCATGCACCAACAGAATTCTCAGCTCACAGTCACCGTTAATACTGAGAGCTGATTTCACAATATTCAAGGATTTTACTGAAAAATCAGTAGGAATAAGTATTGTCTTTTTCTTCATCTTATTACTTTCAATGGATCAAGGTTAAAAATACTACCCAATCATTAGAACCATCTAAGGATAAGATTAAGATGAGATTAGAATTCACTTATTTAGTTGTGTTCCATAAACAGCCAAGTTGATCTTCACAGTAGTCCCTTTATTAGCCTCAGAAGAGACTTGCAAGTCTCCCTTATGGATCTTGACAATATTCCTTGCCAAGGGTAAACCAATTCCATAGCCCTCATAATTTTTGGTATTCGAGGCCCTGAAATAAGGATCATAAATATACTTGATTTCTTCCTTGGGTATGCCTATACCATCATCCTTGATGATAAGGATAATTTCTTTATCAGCCACCCCTAATGCTACGTGTACCGGTTTACCATCTGAATATTTACAGCCATTAAGAATGATATTGGATATGGCCAAATGCAAAAGTGCTTCATTGGCATTAACCTTCAACAACTCTGGGTGTTCCGGCAGCAGGCTGAAGTCTAAACAAACTTTATTAGATGGATTGATTTTCTCGCAAGTATCAATAACATCCAGTATCAATTGATCTATGCGGAGTTTTTTGAACCTCTGCCCTTTTCCATCAAAACCCGTCTGTGCCAAAAGTAAAAGCGCCTTGGTCTTTTTGTTTAGTTTTTCAGCGTCTTCAAGTATAGTCTGCAAGGAAATTATATATTCTTCAGGCTTCCTGATTTTGCTTAAGGTGACATCTGCTTCTCCAATAATGGAAGTCAATGGCGTATTGAGCTCATGGGAAGCATTGCTGATGAAGTTTTTCTGGGTTTCAAAGGAGGTTTCCAAGCGATTGAGCATGTCGTTGAAGGTCTGCGCCAACTTACTAATCGTATCATCATTCTCCTTAGGCGTTGAAAGGCGAAGATAAAGATTATCAGAACTGATTTCCTTCACTTTATCAATAATATCATTAATGGGCTTGATGATTCTACGAGAAAACATAATAGAAACCACCAAAATAATGATCAAGGCAATCACCAAAGAGGTAAACAACAAATTCCTCAAATAAAGGATATGATGGGTAATAAAATAGTTTTCAGCAGAAACTATGACAAGATAATCCTTATTCGAAGTAGAGGTATAAACGGTCCCATAGTAATAGGTCTTATTATCATTATAGTTGGCCTTACCTTCTGCCAGCACCTCCTCTAAAAAGCTCACTTTATAATTTGAAATATCATGGTCTAAAGGGAGGTTTCTCTTTCCTTCTAAAGGAAAAATACGAATCTCCTCATCCTGAAGTTCTTCCAAATATTCCTGTCGAAGTTCCTTGATAATATTTACATCACTTTCATGCTCTAGCTGAGACTTAGCCGTAGTAATCGCCCTTATTTCCAATCGTTTATAGAAATCCGTAAAAGCATAATTGGATATGGAATAGTAGATAAAACCACTATAAAGCAAAGTATAACTTACAAAGATGACAATTAGGACGTAAATAATCTTATTCTGCACTTTCATTCCCCTTCTTTTAAAACATAACCCATCCCAATAACCGTCTGTATCAATCGGCTACCACCATATTTTTCCATTTTTTTCCTTAGGTAATTCACATATACATCGACCACGTTCGTTCCCATATCAAAACCAATCCCCCACACTTCTTCCAAAATATCCATCCTCGAGAGTACCCTACGTTGGTTTTTAACCAACATCAAAAGCAATCTATATTCCGTAGAAGTCAAAGAAATATCCATACCATCCCTTAAAACCGTTTTGGACTCATCATCGATTTCCAAATCCGCAAACCGATAAATATGCTCAGCAGCTGGTTCTTCTGTAGCATTTTTGAACCTGGACCGCCTTAACAATGTCCTTACGCGGGCTTGTAATTCCATAAACTTAAAAGGTTTGGCCAAATAATCATCTGCTCCTGAGTCCAGCCCGAGCACCACATTTTCGGTACTTCCCAAAGCAGTCAAAAATAGTATAGGGGTATCCAACACCTTTGTCCTTATCTCCTTACACAATTCAAGGCCGTTAATGGAAGGCAACATGATATCCAGGATTATAAGGTCATAATCACCCTTCAGCGCTAAATCCCTCCCCATTTTCCCGTCCATTGCCAAAGTTACCTCATATCCAGACTCGGAAAGGCCTTTGTTAATAAAAGCACTTACGTGGCTATCATCTTCTACTAATAATATTTTCTTCAAAGTATTCTTTGTTAGGGTACTTATTTATTAAACCTATCATGACTATACCCAAAAAGCAGCTTACCAAGTTTTCTAATGGACATACCCACTAAAAATCTTTCCTACTTTCCTATAAGGAATAATTAAGACGGTTTAATAAGCCACCAAAATTAATATTGGGCAATATTAATAAAGAATTATCAAATAAAATCAGACGATAAAAACTTCTCAAGGGTTACCTTGTATATTCTAACAATTCCTTCTAATTATTTCATACTAAGACAAAAAAAAGGGTAGGGACTTTCGCCTCTACCCTTAGGTTTTTGAGTCTCAATAACAATTAATTAGTATCCATCATTCTGTACCAACATCTCATTGGCATCCAAAGCTGCTTGTGGAATAGGGAACAGAACATGCGTAGGTTTGGCATTGGTAATACCACGATCGATAGCAGAGGAAACAAATGTCCCCATTCTGATCTGATCTTCTCTTCTTTTACCTTCTGTGTAAAACTCCCAAGCCCGCTCATTAAGCAGATGCTCCCTTAGTTGCTCGGTGGAAGTAAAATCACTTAGTTGCAAATCTTCCAAATCTGCCCGATTCCTAACCATATTGATCAGATCAATAGATTCTTGGGTAGGCCCGTTAAGTTCATTGAGTGCCTCTGCCCTACTGAGGAGAATATCAGAATATCTCACTCCAGGCACATCATTACCGTGCTCATTTCCCAATCCATTAGGATCTGGCCAATATTTAAAAGATCTGGTATTATTATTATTCAACAAGGAAACCGTGTTGCCTTTTCCATTAATATAGCTGTCGATAATCAGGTCCATTCTCTTATCACCTTCCTCAAAAGAATTATAAAAGCTATCGTACAAGCGGTACTGAGCTGCCCAATTCCTCCATGAATTATTAAATGTCAAACCCGTCTTAGGGTCATTGGCAAATCCTCCTGGAAATGCTCCATTGATATAATTATTGCCCGGCCCATTGGGGATTTGTGGATAAGTAAGAATAAATTCTTGATTTTGCTCATTCTCCACCCTGAAAAGCATGGCATAATCAGGATATAAACTGTAATCTCCCATATCCATCACTTCTTCCGCCATATCAGCGGCCTTTTGCCATTGCTTGGTATTGAGGTAAAATTTAGTCAACAAAGCCCTTGCTCCCCCATTGTTAGCTCTTCCATAAGCTTGTTCGTCACCTGGGTTAGGCAAGTCAGGAATCACCGCCAGCAATTCTGATTCAATAAACTGTCGCATCTCTTCTTCTGATGGTCTGGCCAGATAAAGCTCATCCTCAGAACTCTGTCTCAATGGCACAGGACCAAACCAAGAGTGCAAATAATAATAACTCAAAGCCCTGATAAACCTCGCCTCCGCTGCATAAGTACGCTTCACTTCTTCACTGATATCCGCAGCTTGTACATTTTCAAGGACAACATTAGCATTTCGAATGGCCCGGTAAGGCTTAAGCCACATATCTCCGTACATCCAGCCTACAGACGCATCCCAGGTAAAGTTGATCATCAAAACAGCAGTACGGTTTTCTCCACCGCCTGTCTCCCATTCAATGTCCGTACACCACTCTTCGATATTTCGCACACTGTGATGAGAATAACCATTGAGATATCCGGCTGCATAGGCAGCATCCAAAGTTGATTTAATTCCTTCTTGAGTGGTCAAGAAGTTTCCTGGAGATAGCTGTGAAAACACTTCCTCGTCCAAGATATCAGAACATGCCGATGACAATATCAGCATGAGCAATAAAGCTTTATATTTTAATAATTTTAAAGTTTTCATATCTCCTCAAGTTTAAAATCCAAGTTTTACACCTAACAAAAACGATGTTGCTGTAGGGTAAGCATTATAATCAATCCTAATATTGGCATTGCCGTTTGGATTGACTGCAGGATCTACCCCGTCATAATTGGTGATAGTCCACAAATTGGTTCCAGTAACATACACCTGTGCAGAACGGAAGGTATTGCTCTGCAATATTGGGATATTATAATTTAAGGTGACGGTATTCAATCTCAAATAAGATGCATCCTGCACAGTGTAGGAATTAACTTCTTTCTGCCCTTGTGCAGTTGGGTTAACAAAAGAAGGATAAAGTGTAGAAGGATTTTCTGGCGTCCATCTGTTGAGATAAGGTTCTGCAAACTTGTTTCTTCTAAAGTTGATCGGGAAATAGGTGTCCACCAGGTTATTGTTCAACATGCTGATACCATGTACCCCTTCAAAGAAAACATATAAGCTGAATCCTTTGTATTCGAAAGTATTGGCAAAGGAATAGGCAAGCTCTGGGAAGGAATTCCCCAAGACTTCCCTATCGTCCGCATTGACCGTTTGGTCGCCATTGACATCCCTAAACTTCAAATCTCCTGGTGCGACATTGTCAGTGGTTTGATCAAAGTCATCACCTTCCTGCCAAACCCCATCAACTTGGTAACCATAAAAGGAATACATCGGTAAGCCCTCCTTGATAATCCAAATTTGGTTGGCAAATCCAGCACTTCCTCCAATGATTTGATCTACTCCACCAAGGCTGGTCACCTCATTTTTCACAGTTGCCAGATTAAGTGTTGTGGTCCAAGAAAACTCCCCATCGAAATTCACCGAAGTAATGGCTGCTTCAATACCAGAATTTTTCACACTACCTATATTGGTGATCCTATTGGTATATCCTGTAGAAGTAGGAATTGGTAGATAAAGGAGCATATCAAATGTATTCTTCCTGAAATAATCCAAGCTACCAAAAACCCTATCCCTAAACAGACCAAAGTCCAATCCGATGTCCCACTGCTCAGTAGTTTCCCATTTCAAGTCAGGGTTTGGAATACGCGCTGGCTGGGTGGTGGATACTTTTTGATCATTGAAAACAGCATCCGGTCCAGGAACGAAAGTACTAATGGAAAGGTAATTACCAATCTCCTGATTACCAGTCTGTCCCCAGCTGGCCCTGAATTTCAAGGTACTCAAGGTTTCCAAATCCTGCATAAAGGGCTCCTCATTCACCTTCCAGGCAAAAGCACCTGATGGGAAATAACCGAACTTATTGTTCTCTCCAAATCTGGACGAGCCATCTACACGAAGTGTTCCTGTAAGAAGGTACTTGTCCATCAAGGTATAGTTTACCCTGCCTAAATAAGAAAGTAAGCGGTTGGTAGCACGGAAACTATTGATATTAAACTGGGAAGGATCACCCAGACCTATATTGTCCGTTCCTGTAGCATCAGAAGGGAAACTCTTTCCATGACTGGTCGTATTGGCCCTAGCAAATTTCTGGGTGGTCACACCTGCCACTGCAGTAAGGTGATGATCATCAAAGGTCTTATCATAAGTGGTCGTCAGCTCCATCAAGTAATTGGACTGACGCTCTTGCAAGATCGTCGCAATCCCTCCATTGGCCAAACCGTCTTTTGTAGAACGATCGATATATACATCTCTTCTTTGATTGGTCACATCTGTACCAACATTCACTTTTACCGACCATTCTGGAAGAATTTTATAATCAGCATATGCCACTGCCATATTCCTATAACGCTCGATCATGGCATTTTTTCCATAGGCGATGGCCAGTGGGTTATCTATCGAGATAAAAGGAGAAATCCTATAGCGATCATCATCGCCATAAATACTCAATGTAGGATCAAAATTGTATGCAGCATATAGGGCTCCATTATTTTCGTTCACTCCAAAAGACTGTGCCGGTACCTGATCATTTTCACTGAAAGAGGCATTCATATTCAATCCCAATGTCAGACGATCTGAAAACTTGGTTTCCAGATTTAAGCGAGCACTGTACCTTTCAAAGGCAGAACTCTTCACCACACCTTCTTGGTTGAAGTAATTCAAAGCGGCAAAATAATTTGTCTTTTCATTTCCTCCAGAAAAAGAAAGGTTTTGATTGGTCACCGGTGCATTTGAACGGAAAAGCTCATCTTGCCAGTCGGTACCTCCATCCTCAATCACATCGACCATTTGATCTGCAATCCCACCGCCATCAGCGATGATATCATTCATGACCATTTGGTATTGCTCCGGGTTGAGGATATCCAGTCTTCTGGCCACATTTTGCACCCCTACATAGCCATCATAATTGATTCTCATCTGTCCTGCTCTACCTTTCTTTGTGGTCACCATGATCACTCCATTAGCACCACGTGCACCGTATATAGCAGTAGCAGAAGCATCTTTTAAGATTTCAATGGATTCAATATCATTAGGGTTGATTGCCGCCAAAGGATTGGTAGGCGTACGAACACTTGGATAGTTGCTACCTCCACCTGTAGTCATTGCGCTATTATCAATTGGCAAACCATCAATAACATATAACGGACCTGTTCCAGCATTTACCGAACTGGCACCTCGGATACTAATAGAGATTCCTCCTCCCGGTTCGGAACTGTTTTGTACCACGTTCACACCGGCGGCCTTTCCTTTTAGCAGTTGGTCCACTGAGGTATTAACTCCTTGATTCTGTTCATCTGATCTTAGGGAAACTACTGATCCTGTCAAATCGCTTTTTTTGACTGTTCCGTATCCAACCACTACAACTTCTTCCAAAGCTTGGGTATCTTCTTGCATTTCCACATCTATGATGGACTGATTACCTATTTCTATTCTTTCGGTCACAAAACCTATAAAGGAGAAAATCAACACCTCACCTTCTTCTACTTCGATTTGGTATTTGCCATCCAAATCTGTCACCGTACCTTGACCTGTACTTTCTACTTTTACCGTCACCCCTGGCATTGCGGCTCCTGTTTCGTCCACCACTGTTCCTGAGACCTTGATCTCTACTGCTTCAGCAATGGCCACAGCCTTATTTTGGGAATTGGCATTTACATGAATATTATCATTGATCTGCGTAAAACTTAGGCCTGTCTGACGAGATAGGCTAACGAGCAGGTCATACACAGTCCCTGAATGCGAAATCGCATTCAAACGTGTAGATGTATCGATATTATTGGCATCGAAAGTAAACCTAAAATCTGTTTTTCTCTCAATATCGTTGAAAACTGCTCTTAGGCTCTTATTTTCAAACTGTAGTTCCACACGAACATCTTCTATTGTCTTCCGTTGGGCATTGCTAGTATTGGCTAGCAGCACCGAACAGAATATCAGCTGTATGAGAAAGCCATATAAAACTCTCATGGACATCATTATTAGTTGTCTCAGTATTTTTTTTTCCATAGTTTTAAAATGTTTAAGTAGTAACTGCTTAAATATCCTGTCTGTACCGACCAAAGCATTGGACAGGAATAGAGTATGGCAGATGGAATTCTCACCGGAATTCTATCTGTCTCTTTGCTAACTAGAATTGTTTTTTTCCACCATAGTTTTAGGTTATTTTAGGGTTAATTTTTAATTAATTGTACTTTCTTTCCGCTGATTTTATATCCTATATTCAATGTTCTTTTTATTCCTTCAAGTACATTTTCAAGGGATTCATTATGGTATTCTCCTGAATATGCCCAGTTATCCTTGATCCCTTCATCAGCATCCACTACCACACCATACCAATCACTGATCTTTTGGATAACTTCTGATTTATTGCTGTTTTTAAAAATAAGTAGCTTATCTTTCCAAGCAGTAATTTCCCTTACATCAAAAGTGGCGATGGTAAGCTTTCCCTTTTCATTGATTTCCAGCATTTCTGAAGGATGTAGGATTACCTGATTTCCAGATTCATCCTTAACTTTTACCTTCCCACTAACCAATGCCACTGAAACATTACCCACATGGGTGTTTTTGACGTTAAAGGTGGTGCCCATGACTTCTATTTGGCTTTCACCCAAATCCACTATAAAAGGTCTATCCTCCTTCTCCACATCAAAGAAAGCCTCACCTTCAAGTTTTACCATCCTGAGGCTGTCAGAAAACTTCTCCATAAAACTCAGCTTACTGTTGGCATTGAGGTTAACTACTGAACCGTCGCCCATCTTAATGGTCGATTTGATCCCTGGAGGATTTTCGCGTACTTCCCATTTTATGGGAACAGGTACCTGTTCTTCTTCCACCCAATAAATATCGATGATCACCCAAGCACAAAAAATAAGTAAAATAGCTGCTGCTACTTTCTGTAAACCAAACAGACTTCTCCAAATAGACCTATTGTTTTGTCTCTTGTTTTTCTCTTTATGGTCAATCCTAGGCTCGGATTTCAACACATTCTCAAAAATCTCCAAATAAGCCTTGTCAGACAATGAAGGCTTATGCTCATAACTCATAGATCGAATAATGGAAGCGGCCTGTATCACCATATCGCTTTTGTCCCCATTTTCTGCTATCCACTTATCCCAAAAATGATTGTTGTTTCCCTTTGGATTCTTTACCCAAGAAATGAAATATTCATCGCCCAGAAAATCCTCCAGTTTATAATCTTTATATTTCAATATATTTTTTTCCTTATCCATGGTATGACATTAAAATGGATTAATGACTTCTTTCAAACTAGCAAGTGCCCGATATACTAGCTTTCTTGCTGATTTCACTTCATTAAAGCCCATCACTTCAGCGATTTCGCTATAACTCATCTCTTCTTCATAGAGTAAAATAAGGGCTTGACGCTGCCTCACCGTTAGCTTGTCTAGCGCTGTATTGATCATCCGTTTTTTCTGTTCTTGTGATTCGGACTCGATCATAATCGTTTCGGGAGATAGGGTAATATTGAAAGCCTTTTTATATTGGAGTTGGTCAGTATCCACCAGCATCCCCCGTTCTTTAAGTCTTTTGATGATTTCACATTGGATACATCTAAAAAGGTAGGACTTGATACTTTTGACTTCACCAAGCTTTTCTCGTTTCCTTCTTAGATAAATAAAAACATTTTGTATACAATCTTCCACGAGGTGGGAATCTCCGCAGAACTGGTATCCAAAAGAAAAAATGTCGGAAGCATAATTTTTATAGATATAATTAAAAGCAAATTCATTGCCCTTACAAAAGAATTTCCAAACCAGCTCATCTGGCATCTCTTGGTACTCCTTTTCTGTATACTTCCTTTGGGTCGAATCGGTTATTTCGGGTGATTTGATGGGTTCCATATCAAATTTTATTTTGGCAATACCGCCATCATACAGCATAAAGAGATAGAATTTAAGGAAAATAACCCCATGAAATCGAAAAAAAACATACCAAAACTAAAACATTTACACATTTTAAATATTGCAAACGTTATCTTTAAAAATCACTCAATAAACCACCCAATATTTCAACAAAACATCAACTTTTAAAACTTAATTTTTCAAGATTAAGTGTAAAACCATACAATAAGTAAAATTACATTGGACCGTAAGACACAAAAAAGCCTTGACAAAATGCCAAGGCTTATCCTATATCTGTCAACTAAAGGATAGTTTTTAAACCATTTTTCTATACTTATAACTCATCATTTTATTGGCATCCTTGTCTCCAATGAATTTTTCTTTTTTTGGATCCCAATCTAGATCTTTGTTCAAACGGTAAGCGATATTGGCAATATTGCCGATGGTTGCAGAACGGTGACCTATTTCCACATCACAATGAGGTTGTTTTCTGGACTTCATTGATTCCAAGAAGTTTTTATAATGGTCCCCATCGGGATTACCCAAACGAATATCATCAGCCTTCAACTGAATATCCTTAAGTGCAGCATTGGATGGATCCATATAGCTACGGCTTACATCAAGGCTTCCTTCTGTACCGATAAATCTAAGCCCAAAACCACGTCCAAAATCTTGGTGGATCATTTCGACACCATTCTCATAGTACATTTTAAGGCCTGTCTGAGGACTGGACACTCCCGATGGAGCAATAAACTTAACAGGTCCTGTGCGGTCCATGCCCAAGCCCCATTGAGCTATATCAAACATATGTGCCCCCCAATCAGTCAAAATACCTCCTCCAGTTTCATCAAAAAGCCTCCAATCAGGATAGGTTTCATTGACCGCTGGAGCAATTGTATGGTGATAGCCTAAAATTGGAGCTGGACCGCACCATTGATCCCAATCCACCTCTGCAGGCAAAGGTTCTTTTGGCAAATCATATGGCCGGGACGGTGCCCCCACTTGAACCAAAACTTGCTTGACCTCACCAATATATCCGTTTCTTACTAACTCACAGCCCTTGATAAATCCATCCCAAGAACGCTGCATACTGCCTGTCTGTACCACCCTTTTGGTTTTTCTGGAAGTGTCCACCATTTTGATACCCTCATCTATTTTTAGGGTAAGTGGCTTTTCACAATACACATCCTTCCCCGCCTTCATCGCATCAATAGCATTTAATGCATGCCAATGGTCTGGGGTAGCTATAATGACTCCGTCTATGTTTTTATCTTCAAGTAATTCCTTATAGTTACTGTAGGTAATAACATCCTGAGGCTTCACTTTCACATCATGCTTGGCATATGCTTCAGCAACAAAACCTTTGAACCAGTCTCTCTTGGTGCTCCACACATCTGCTCCCGCCACGATACGTGCTCCTTTTTGGCCTGAAAATGCATTGCTAAGAATTCCTCCTTGTTTACCTAGGCCAATTACGCCAAGGTTGATCATATCACTAGGAGCTGTGTATCCCGCTCCAAGTACGTGTCGTGGCACTATAGCTATTCCTCCCAAGGCCAGTAAGGAAGATTTCAAAAAATCTCTTCTGTCGGACTTTTTTAGTCCCTTGGATAATTTATCATCATTCATTTCAATAGGGTTATTGTTAATTATTCTACACTTTATACGAAATTGAAAAATAATATAAGGCTAAAATTAAAATTGAAAGTATAAACCTACACAAAAGGCAAAATTACTTGATAAAAAGGGTAATATTTTCAGGAAGAAAACCTCGCCAACCTCTCTTGCTATTTTCACATCCTACAAACAGTTCAAATACTGGGTGAATACTCATGATAGCTTCTAACTATTCTATACAATGTCCACTTCAATAGATTTGCTGATGGGGGTATGACTTTTATCTGCATAATGATTATTTGGAACCAAAACATTGGTTTCTGGAAAATAAGCTGCCAGGTTTCCCTTCGGGATATTATAAGGAGCTATCAAAAAGTTTTTGGCCATTCTTTCAACACCATCGTAGTTGCTCACCAAATTGACTATATCCATCTTTTTCAAGCCCAATTCCTCAATGTCGATTGGATTAATAAACAAGACCCTCCTTTCATTGAAAACACCTCTATAGCGATCATCCAAACCATAAATTGTGGTGTTAAATTGATCATGAGATCGGATGGTCATCAATAAAAACCGTGCAGAGGTCAACTGATGATTTGGGAGCCTACAAACACTAAACTGGGCCCTTCCATTTGGCAGCATGGAAAAATCACCCATTCTGGCATTGTTTGGCAAATCAAACCCAGCCCCTTTTGACCGATCAGAATATTGCTCAAATCCCTTGAACATTTGGGAGATTTTGGTTCTAACCAAATCATAATCCTTGCCCAGTGCTTCCCAGTCAATACTTGAGTTCGATTGGAAATAGGCTTGGGCTATTTGACTGACGATTTCAGTTTCACTTTTAAGCTTTGATGAATGAGGGGCCAAATTCCCCATGGATCTATGCACTCTACCCATGCTATTTTCCACAGTTACATACCTTCTATGACCATCCTGCACATCCAGCTCTGTCCTGCCCAAAGTCGGCAAGATCAAGGCTGTCTTTCCAGTGACAACATGGGTTCTGTTCAGTTTTGTACTGATGGAAACAGTCAATTCACAATTTTGAAGGGCCTTTGCAGTATACAAGGTGTCAGATGCTGCAGAGAGGAAGTTGCCTCCCAAAGCGACAAAAACCTTGGCTTGCCCCTCATACATGGCTTTGATCGACTTCACCACATCCAAGCCTTCCTTTTCTGGCGGATTGAAACCAAATACCCGTTGAAATGCATCATTGAGATTTTTGGAAACATGATGGGTAATTCCTACGGTCCTGTCACCCTGAACATTGCTATGCCCCCTTACAGGACAGGTGCCGGTACCTTTTTTGCCAATGCTTCCCTTGAGCAATAACAAATTCACACAAGCCTTGATATTATCCACTCCATTTTTGTGCTGGGTAAGCCCCATTGCCCAGCAAACCACGACCTTTTTCCGCTCCACCAATAGCTCAACTGCTTTTTCCACCTCTGCTTCAGGAACTCCACATAATGCTAAAAGCTCTTCTTCGCCGTATTTTTCAAGGTCTTGCTTTAGTTCTTCAAAACCTTGGGTGTTTTTTTGGATAAATTCATGGTCAACTATCCCTCCTACCTTTTCATCCCTTTCAATCAGTTTCTTAATTAAAAGGTTGAGCAAGGCTACGTCTTGATTGATTTTCACCTGCAAGAATAGATCAGTAATGGCCGTCCCTCCACCCAAGACCCCTGAAAATTCCTGAGGATTTTTAAAGCGGATCAAACCAGCTTCCTCCAATGGATTTACTGCAATGATCTTTCCTCCATTTTCCTTACATTTTTCCAATGCTGAAAGCATCCTTGGGTGATTCGTCCCAGGGTTTTGGCCAATGACCATGACCAGTTCTGCCTCATATAGATCCTCCAAGCTTGCAGATCCCTTTCCTATACCAAGTGTCTCTGTGAGTGCCACGCCACTGGATTCATGGCACATATTCGAACAATCAGGCATATTATTGGTACCAAAACTTCTGGCAAACAGGCCATATAAAAAAGCAGCTTCATTACTAGACCTACCAGAAGTATAAAAAACCGCCTCATTGGGGTCTGTCAGAGAATGTAAGTTCTCAGCGATCAATTCGAATGCCGCTTCCCAAGAAATAGGTTCATAATGGTTTCTGCCTGGCCGAAGCACCATTGGTTCTGTAAGGCGACCACTTTTCCCAATCTCATAGTCTGTCCAAGTAGAAATCTCGCTAATGGAATGTGCCTTAAAAAAATCAGGCCCGACCGTATGAGTGGTGGCTTCCTCAGCGATGGCTTTGACTCCGTTTTCACAAAATTCCCCTAAAGAAGATCGTTTCTTTGGATCAGGCCAGGCACAGCCTGGACAGTCAATACCTTCTTTTTGATTAAGCTTGGAAAGGGTAGCTATTGATCTTTTGAGCCCCATTTCCTTCATTGCGTGCTCCAAGGCCACCTTTACAGCCGGAATGCCCGCAGCATATTTTTGAGGGGTAGTAATTCTACCTCCAATAACATCATCAGGTCCAATAAGGGAAATCTTAGCTCGATCGTCTTTGTCCATTTTCTTGAAAAGTAAGCCTATTAATAGCAATTAATATTGCTAATCCCAAGTTAAGATTATTTGAATTGAAAATACACTTGAAAAATTAACCTGAGCCATAATAAGAAATAATCATGCATAATGACCCACTTTTCCAGGAATATAATGTTGGTTATTTCTACATTATAAATCCTCTGAATTTATAATGGATATATTAACTAATGTATCAGCTTGGATATTGAAAAAACATATAAACAACTAAGTACTGACAGTTTTTGACAATCAATTATACAAAAAAAGCTGCCTGTAATCAGACAGCTTTTTAATCTCAATAAACCCATTTTGTTATTTACTTCATTTTTAATCTTACTGGCTTTAATCCTTTGGTACTGATTTTTGTTTTTGCTTCGCCCTTAACCTGAATATAGGCCCTCAGCCTTCCCTGATAGGTCTTATGGTGATCAGCACGGTAATCCTCATGACTGCTCAAATCACCACTCTCCAGTCCCAACAGTTTCGCTGATCCATCAAATTCAAATTGAATATCTCTGTCATCGGAAAACACCCTGTTTCCATCTTTATCCTGAAACTCAATATCCATCAATACAATACCACTTTCTCCCTCATCAAAACTAACTGCCAAATGATCTGTCTTTCCGGGACTATTGATTTTATAAGTAGCTACCTCTTCTCCATTATTAAAGCCCACAGCCTTCAAGGTTCCCTTCTCAAATATAACTGGCCATCCTGGCATTCCCTCTGAAGAATATTCTATAGCTTTTCTCCCGAGGGATTTACCGTTTAGCCACAATTCTACCTCATCAACATTGGCATAGACAGCTACCCATTTTTCTTCTCCATCCTCACCAGTCCAGCTATCCTGAATTCTCCTACGTCTGTGTACATTTTCCTCCTTTTCTGTTACCCCCATATAGACCATGGGAGTGTCATTCCATAAACTCTTCCTGAAATAAAAATCAGGCTTAGGATAGCCAGCCATATCAATGATTCCAGCCCCACTACTCCTCACCGGCCAAGGTCTGGCTTCACCTAAAAAGTCAAATGCCGTCCATAAAAACTGGGAAGCAATAAACTTATTCTCTGTCACGGCCTGCCAAGCAGACAAGGCATCTCCATTTTCACTACCATAAATCACGCGATCTGGATAGGCTTCATGATCTTCTTGATATCGGTACTCTTGATAGTTATACCCAACAATATCCAATGCTTCCGGATAACTGGTATGGTTGGACATGGTCACTCCAGCCAATGCAGCGGTAACTGGCCTGGTAGTGTCTGCAGCCTTTACTGCTGCCACCAATCCCTCTGCCAGAGGTCCCAACTGAGAGGCCGGCGGATTAGCTTTTTGATACCCTTTACCGTAAATCTGAGGATTCCTACCTTCATCCAAAACCGGGTGACTATAAGGGTCATTTGGATAGTCAATTTCATTCCCAACACTCCACATGATAATAGAAGGATGGTTTCTCGATCTTAATACCATGTCCTGAACATCCCGATGTCCCCACTCTTCAAATGCATCATAAGAACCGTCATTGCCTGGCGTACCCACATTCCAGCCTTCTATCCATTTATTCTTGCCCCTTTCCCACTCATCAAAGGCCTCATCCTGTACCAAGAAGCCCATTTCATCACACAAGTCATAAATATAATCTTGATGAGGGTAATGACTCATTCTAATTGCATTACAGCCTAAATCCTTTAACGTTTCTAAGCGCTTTGCCCAAACAGCCTTTGGTACAGCCGCACCAAATGTACCTGCATCATGGTGTATGCATACTCCTTTGATCAACATATTCTCACCATTGAGAAAAAAGCCTTCATTAGCATCAAAACGAATACTTCTAAATCCAACTTGGTCCACATATTTATCGAGTAGCTGACCATCAGTCCAAAGACTCACTTCCAGTTTATATAAATTTGGATCATCAGGAGACCATAGTTTTGGTCGATCCACCTCCATATACAATGCTTCATGGTTTTCATCTCCCGCAGGAACAAATGAACCAAATTCTGTCGCGGCTACCTCATTGGAAGCATCCAATAATCGGGCCTTTATTTGTACAGCAGTAGTCTTCTCATCGTTACTTTTAATATCAACCTGGACCTTTACCATGGCTTTCTCACTGCTCACCTCAGGCGTACTGAAAAACACGCCCCAAGTTTTGAAGTGAATAGGTGATTTGGTAATCAGATAGACATTTCTATAAATACCTGAACCAGTATAATACCTTGAATCTGCATATTCACTGTGATCAACCTTGACAATTATCTCATTCTCGGTGGGCTTAAGATATTGTCCTATTTCATAGAAGAATGAAATAAATCCATTAGGCCTTTTACCTAGATAATGACCATTGATCCACACCTCACTGTTTTTATAAACCCCATCGAAATAAAGTTCATATTCTTTGTCATCCTCCAATGTTTTAAGATCAAACCTCTTCCTGTACCAGCCAATACCTCCAGGCAAGAACCCTGTACCGCTGGCCCATTCACTACTAAAAGGACCTTCTACTGACCAATCATGGGGCAAGGTGATGGATTTCCATGGGAGTTCATCGCCAGAAGCAGCTTCAAGAGCTCTAAGGCTTGTAATATCATCAGCTTTAACAAATTCCCAATTGTCATTAAATAATACCTTAGCTTGCTCTTGACCAAAAAGCAGCGGACAATTACAAAAAAGAAATAGGACGAATAAAAGGGTTATATGCTTCAGGTTATTTAACACGGTTACAATGAGTTTTAGGGTTTAGAAACAATAGTCATGATTGACCTAGCAGGAATAAGCAATTTACCGGATTGCTCTTCCTGTTCTACTGGGGTCAAATCCATGTCCTTATTGGTAATATAATATTTTGGATCCTCTAGGACTGAACCATCAAGGGTCAGGGCCACATCAGCTTCCTTATTGGCCGAATTGATGATAACATAGACTACCTCCTCTTTGTCTGGATGTTGATAGGCAGACACTAACAAATCAGGAGATTGGTTGGACCTTCCGGCAATGGTAGTTTCAATCCTTTGATAACCCGGACGGATAAAAAAGCTATAATTTCCAAGTGCCCATAGCATTTTGCTTTCATAATAGTTACCATCTTGCTTTTGATAGTCGATATATACCAAGCCATCTTTATAATCATAAGGTGAAACCCCCAACCACCAATGCCAGGCACTTGCATTGGATACAGTAAGGTCGTTATGAATCACCCTGGCCATGTACAAGGCAGGATCAATGCCCAAATCCCTACCAGAGCCATTAATTTCCCCAGCATTATCACCTAAAATGCAGTATTCACTCATCCAAAAGTTCCTGCCCTCCATTCCTTCCAATGCAGTCTTTACCTTATTTCTAAGCTGTACAGCCACTTCATAAGGAGAAGTAGTAAAATAACTATGCCCAGAAATAGCATTGCCCATATGGCTTAAATCCCCAATATAATTCTTGGAAGAAGCATCAAAAAAGTCAGCTACTTGTTGCCCTCTACCTTCTTTATCTGCTTGCTCATACAAATAATTGATTTTTCCTGCTTCAGCTATATCAATCTTGGTTTCCAAATTTTCAGCCGCCAATGCATCATTTAAGGCCCTGGCAATTCCTGCTATTTCATTATTCCAAAACGGTGTACCTTCCTGGCCACCATCCGACCAGTCCCATTGTGGCTCATTGACCGGACTGATATAATCTACCTTCAGGCCTTTTTCCTGCAGGCCTTTGATCACATTGGTCAGGTATTCACCAAAGTCATCATAATTTTCAAAATCCAAATTGGATTGACCATTTTCTGCATAGGCCTTACCTGTTCGTGTCATCTGGACTGGTGGACTGTTGGGAAATACCAACAGGTGCTCTACACCAAACTCCTGGGCAGCTTGGGCAAACCAAACCTGTCCAGCCTGCTTTTCCCAATCATAAGTCCCATCACTGTTGAGGAAGGATTCTGCTCTACGCCATTCATCTCCAATTCCACTTTGTTCTCCTTGCTCAGCACTTCCTGCGCCAATATTAAAACGCCATAAGGACAGTCCAATACCTTTTGGTTGTCCTGTCTCATCTCTTTGCTGACTAAATAACAATTCAGCAATATTTCTTTTTTTCTCCTCCGGCCATAAACCTACAAACTGACAAGACCAAGCATCTGAAGCACCAAAATGCTCCACCCTCTGATAGGCAACTGTCGTATTTGCGTCAATACTGACTACTTCCTTACGCTCAGGATCTACTTGTTTTTCTCTACCCTCTGAATTGCAAGAAGAGATAATCATGCCTATGGCAAAAAGGCAAGCATAAAGACTCCAATTCTCTTTTTTCATCATAAATTCTTCTCCCTTGAAAATAGGAAAAAGAGAAACCAATATGGCTTCTCTTTCCGAATAAATTAATTATAACCAGGGTTTTGATCAAGCTGGTTATCAGATGCCAAGATCTCTGATCGAGGAATTGGTAACCAATAATGTCTATCCATAAAACTTTTGCCTTCCAAGGCTATCTTACGCTCATAGCTAAGTGTACCATCCGCTGCTTTGGTGATATTTATACCATAAGCAGGCTCATTCTCTTCCTCATCAGCAATCATCCATCTTCTCACATCATAATAGCGGTGCTCTTCAAAAGCCAACTCAATCCTTCGCTCATGACGAATTCTCTCCCTCATTTCATCTTGGCTCAGACCAACTGGCAATGCTGGCATTTCTACACCAGAACGGCTTCTGATGGCATTGACAGCATCATAAACACTGGCATCTGGCCCTACTGCTTCATTTTGCGCTTCGGCATAATTCAATAGCATTTCAGCGTAGCGGAAATAAATCCAGTTTTGTGTCCCTGCTACTTCCCAAGGATTTCTAATTGGCAATTCCTCATTGATAAATTTCCTCAAATAGTAGCCACTCTTCGTAGTATTCCAGTTGGAAGGCCCATCCTGGCTATCTCTTCCTCCCGGAAGGAAAGTTTCCACTTGGCGATCGCGATAATCTGCACCATTATATAATATGGTCTCATAAAACCTTGGATCTCTATTTTCATAAGGAGCACTCGCTTGGGCTTCATTGTCCCAACTAAAAGGAGTACCATCCATCATCTCATAGTCATCTACCAAGTTCTGCAAAGGAACATTCCCCCCCCAGCCATCATAGCCATTTGGACCATTGGCAATTTCAAGTGCCGTATGACGGGCATTGATATTATAATAGCGGGCAAAAATAATTTCCTCATTACTGTTTGGAGTAAGAAATAACTGACTGTAACCTCCTTGGTAAAGGCTATACTGCTGCAAATCCATCACTGCTTTTGCAGCATTTGCCGCTGCTTGCCACTTTTGGATATCATTACTTCCATCTGTATACAATGGACTGGCAGCATACAATAACAACCTCGACTTCAAGGCCAAAGCAGCTCCTCTTGTGGCCCTTCCTTCCTGCCAAGTCCCATCATTCACTAATGGCAAACCTGCTGCTGCAGCATCAAGCTCTTCCACTACATAATCAATCGCGACTTGCTTTTCCACTCTATCATAGAAAGATGGGTCTGTAAAATCTTCTCCTAATTCAGGAACACGATCCCCCATCATCACTACATCTCCGTAATTACGGATAAGGTCGTGGTATCGGAAAGCTCGGATAAACCTCAATTCTGCAATCAAACGATCTTTACCTGTTTGGCTCATATCTAATTCACTGATATTGGTCAAGGCATAGTTACATTCCCTAATACTGCGATATGAACGACCCCAAAATGTACCGGCAATCCCCGTGTTTTCAGGAGAAAGCTGACCTTGCTGAATAAACCAGGTATTATCGTCATTATTATAAATGGACTCATCAGTCAATGAACTCCAAAGTGCATATTCAAAGCCACGCCCAAATCCTGGCTGATAGGCATCACCTTCTTTATTGGTCAACCTAGTGCCCAAATAACGATTAATGACATAGGCTTCAAACAAAGTGGAATCAGAAAGAATGGAGGCGTCGGAGACCCTGTCTGTAGGAACAATGTCCAGAAAGTCTTCTTTACAACCGACCAGTAATGAACCGATCAGTGCAATGACCATAAATGGTTTGATGATATAGTTACTTTTCATTTCGATCGGAATTAAAATTGAATATTTACACCCAGGTTAATGATCTTTTGCTGCGGGTAGAATTGTCCACTTTCGCTGGATCCTTCTGGATCATAATCTTTTACACCTGTAACGGTTAACAAGTTAAATGCATTGGCATACACCCTTAGGCTACCAAGAGAGTACTTATCCAAAAAGCTTTGAGGAAGATTATAGCCGATCTGAATATTTTTCAATCTGGCAAAGGTGGCATCATTCAACCAGAAATTATTTCGGTAAAGCCCTCCACTTACAGCAGAAGAAGCCCTTTCACTTACTCTTGGAAAGCTCCCTTCGGTATTGGTAGGGCTCCAACGGTTATCTGCCCAGCTGCTATAGAAATTCCCTACAGTACCTGACTCTGGCAGTACATACTGGTTAACCTGACTTTGTCCTGAGATGACTGCAGAGAAATCAAAATTCTTATACTCTGCATGCAGGGTCATACCAAAAGTAATTTGAGGAATATTTCCGTATTTGGAACGGGTCATATCATCTGCGGTGATTTCCCCATCACCATCGTAATCTTCATAGATCAAGTCCCCAAGCTGTGCACCAGGCACATGAGGATAGTTGTCCAAATCCTCTTGGGTTCTAAAAATACCAATGGCGTTGTACAGTAAATAAGTATTCATCGGGCGACCTGTCTGACGCTGGTAATCCAACACCCCTGCTGCTTCATCGATGAACAACAATTCATTTTTGGCATAGGTAAAGTTTCCAGACACTCCATAGGTAAATTCACCTTTGCTGTTGTTATAACCTAAAGTGGCTTCGATACCTTGGCTTTTCACCTCTCCTATATTTTCTGCAGGAACTAAAGTTTCTCCATCATAAGGGTTCACTATACCTGAAGTACCTGGAATAGAAGCATTTCTAGTGGTCAATATTTTACTTCTGTCTTGTCGGAAATAAATAAATTCAGTGGTAAAGTTCTGTAACCAAACTGCATTGAATCCAATATCGGTTTTGGTAGCTACCTCCCAGGTAATATTAGGGTTACCCAATCTTGTCAAATCAATCCCTGTTACCACTTCATCACCGATCACATAACGGTTATTAAAGGAGTAGTTATCATAATATTGGAATTGTCCCACATTATCATTTCCTAGCTTACCATAGGATGCCCTTATTTTAAGATCATCGAAGAATCCTACATTATTACGGAACCAATTTTCTTCTGAAATCCTGTAACCTGCGGACACTGAAGGGAAAAAACCATATCGTTCACCAGAAGGAAAGTTAGAAGAACCGTCTACCCTCATTTGTACTTCAGCAAGATATTTTTCCTGAAAATTATAGGCTAAACGACCAATATAACTTTTTCGGGTATAGTTATAGCTGCTACCCCAGTTGTCATAATCGGATGCTGCGGCACCTCCCTGAGACAATTCAGGTGTTTCTGTTGTCGGAAAATGCAGTCGGGAAGCCCCCATGGTATGGGTTCTGTTTTCACTCTGTTCATAGCCCACAAATGCATCCACAAAATGATCTCCGAAATAATGCTTAAAGTTCAGTTTGATATTGGATACCATCATGGATTGGGTATAATGTTCTTCAGAGAGTGTAGCCTGTTGATCAGGACCTCCTCCTACTACTACTGGATTGTAAGCATCCGAACCTGAATCATAGTTATAGAGTGTATAAGGTGTACTGAATGTCCTGCTTCTATTGGAGCTTTCGTCAACAGAGAAGAAACCATCCACAGATAGGCCCTCAAGGAAAGGCAAATCATAACTGGCCCTCAAAATCCCGTTAAACACATATTTCGGATTTTGTGTTAAACCGCCTGCTTCAGTTGCCATCATCACAGGATTACTGTTCTCAATACCTGAAGAAGGCAGTCCATTTGGATAAACGGCAGATACGGTAGGATAAGCACGGTAAATAGATCTAAATATCGATCCTGCACTTGAAGTTGGGAATTGACGATCTTCTTTTCTACCAGCTAGGGAAAGACCTACAGTAAGTCTGTCAGTAATGTCTGCATCCAAGTTGGTCCTAAAGCTATATTGATCGTATCGGGTTGCTCCATCTTTATATAAACCATTTTGGCCAGTTTTACCCAACGACACAAAATAATTCACTGATTCTGATCCACCACGAACACTTAAATTATGTTGATTTTGTAATGCTACATTGTTCAGCGCAGCCGCTGCCCAATCTGTATTTGGGTAATTCAATGGGTCCGAGCCATTGCCAAAAAGTCCCAATTGCTCCTCGGAATAAATTTGGTTGAGTCCCCCATCTGGGTTATTATAATAGGCAATTTCATTCCTAATCTGTCCATAAGTCACAGCATCAGCCATCTCCGGCATCCTTGTAGGTGAGGAAAAGCCTTGGTTAAAGCTATAAGAAATGACTGGCTTGCCTTCTTGGCCTCTTTTGGTAGTTACCAAAATCACTCCATTGGCAGCTCTGGAACCATAAATCGCAGCAGATGCATCTTTCAATACAGATACGCTCTCTATATCATTTGGATTCAAACGCTCCAATCCTCCTATCTGTCCTGGGACACCATCAATCACCACCAATACATCATTATTGCCAGTAGTAGCCAATCCACGGATATTAAAACTGGACCCGTCATACCCTGGCTCTCCACCCCGGTTATTGGCAATAATTCCTGAAAACCTACCTGCGAGTGAATTGGAGACGTTTGGCTGGGGACTGTTTTGTAAATCCCTACCATCTACTTGGGAAACAGAACCGGTCAAAGTAGCTTTCTTTTGCTCACCATAGCCCACTACCACTACCTCATTGAGAGATTGCATGTCTGGCTGAAGATTTACTTCAATAGCACTTCTACCATCCAAAGTAATTTCCTGTGACTCATACCCGATAAAGGAAACTTTTAATACAGGATTTTCTGATGAAATAACTAATTTAAAATTACCGTCCAAATCGGTGACGGTTCCATTGGAAGTTCCCAATACAAGTACAGACGCACCTGGAAGTCCAATACCGTTCTCATCGAAAACTTGGCCATTTACTTGTTGCTGACCAAAAACATTAGGCACTGTGCACAGCATTAGAAAAACTAATGACATGCAAAAAAGCCATAATTTGGCTTGTAATTTTGTTGGCATGTTCTTTTAGGTTAATTGTTTATAATTCTTGATTTAAGTTTCGATGCCCAACAGGCTTTTCCTATTGCATCAAATACTTAAGCAATTTTCGGAATTGTATTAGATTGAGAGGGGATATAAATCAGCAAACTATGGGGTATAAAATGGCCAAATGATGTTTATTTTCGATTTTATTGGCATTTTTGAGTCCAAATATCGTGATTGTACACCGATGAAAATTTCCCTAATAACCCTATTTACCTTCAGTTTCATTACTGCCAGCTTTGCTCAGGAAGACCAAAAAAGATCTATTTTTGAGGATCAAAACAAGCTCACCTTTTACCTCTTGGATGTAGAGTCTGGACTTTCCCATAATTATATTAATAGTATCGAACAGGATTCCTTAGGCTTTATTTGGATTGCCACCTTGGAGGGCTTGAATCGATATGACGGCCAAAAATTCGCTGTCTATCGCAAACGAAATAACGTCCCCAATAAAGGACCCGCAGATAATTATATTCAGCAAATCCAGCTGAACCGAGACAATCAACTGTTACTTTCTACAGGGGCTGGGCTCAGCATATATGATCCCAAAACTGATCTTTTTGAATTGAAGGGAAAAAACTTCGGACTTATTGAAGACAACGTTAATTGCACTATCAATACACCTGATGGACATACAGCCCTTGGCATCTACCAGGGAGGTTTACAGATCATTGACCACGAAAAGGTACTTTATTCTTTTTCTCATCAAGCAGAAAACAAACAATCTCTTTCCTCCAACCAGGTAAACGCTTTGGCCTTTCAGGGGGATTCCATTTTATGGGTGGGGACATTTGACAACGGACTGAATAAGATAAACTATAAATCCAAGACCCTTCAGCGCGTCAACTCAAGAAAAATCCCTTCAACTATCAACAGCCTTTTCGCCGATGATTTGGGAAATTTATGGATTGGTGGTAACAAAGGAATTCAAGTTATTACCAATAAAGGAGACACCCTCAATATACAGGCCGCTTCCTCTCCCAAAGGTGGTCTTTCTGATGAAAACATCCTTTGTTTTGAAAAAGACCAACAAGGGAAGATGTGGGTAGGTACTCGAAATGGCGGTCTAAACATCATTGATCCACCCAAATTATTGAATAAGAACCAACTGGCCATTCAATGGTTTCTTCCTAGAAATGATGGAGCGAGTGTTTATAATAGGACGGTCGCTTCATTGAAACTCGCCAAGGATGGCAATATGTGGATCGGCACCAGTACAGGAGTAAATGTAGTCAACCCAAATGGTGACCCTATACAATTGATCCAACGCAATTTATCTATAAGTGAAACGATCTCCCATAACAGAATTGGTTCCCTGGCATCTGGAAAAAACCATGGCATCTGGATAGGAACAGATGGCGGTGGGCTGGATCATTATATCCCCCAAACAGGCCAAATCACCCATTATGAGCATCAGCCAAATCAAGCAAAAAGCTTATCCAATAATTATATCCTTTCCATCCTAGAAGATAGCAAAGGAAGGGTTTGGGCAGGAACCTATCAGGGAGGGCTTAATCGTTTGGTTGACCCCAAAGGAGAGTTCAAAAAATATTTGCAAGGGGGGCAAGAAAAGGGCAATGATGTACGGATTATCTTCGAGGGACAAAAGGGGCAAATTTGGGTCGGCACCAACCGTGGTGGGCTTTATCGCTATCATCCTCCTATTGACGATTTTGACTATGTCAAACAGCTTGGGAAAATAGATATCCGTGATATCACGGAAGATGATCTGGGGAACCTTTGGTTGGCGACTTTTAGTAATGGGATCATACGATATAACTACCTTACAGGAGAGCAAGAACACTTCAATGAATCTACCGTCTATGGGTTTCCGAGCAATATCATCTTTAGCATAGAACGATTAAAAAATGGTGATATACTAGCTGGCAGCCGCTATGAAGGCTTGATCCGCTTAGACCCCGACAACAAAACCGTGGCTGTATTCACAGAAGACCAAGGATTAAGCAACAATACCATCAACAGCATCACTGTAGGTGATGACGGCAAAATTTGGTTGGGAACTTTTAGGGGAATCAGTTTTTTTGATCCAATCACCAATGAAGCAGGTAATCTTAACGCTTTCAATAATATCCAACAAAGTGAATTTAATATAGGCGCTGCCTTGACCAGTAAGGCTGGACTGATCTATTTTGGTGGAAACAAGGGCATCAATGTATTCTCTCCAACGGCGCTAAAACAACAAACCAATAAATACCCCTTAATCTTCACTGGACTAAGGCTGATGAACAAAGAAGTAAATATTGGCAATAAGGAAGAAGAGCTTAGCATCTCGCAAAACATCCCCTATTTACAGGAACTTAAGCTTGACCATGATCAATCTTTGGTCTCCTTAGATTTTGTGGCAC
Organism: Echinicola salinicaeni; assembly: GCF_014280965.1. Lineage (GTDB taxonomy): Bacteria > Bacteroidota > Bacteroidia > Cytophagales > Cyclobacteriaceae > Echinicola > Echinicola salinicaeni. The sequence goes on along the minus strand of NZ_JACODZ010000002.1, from coordinate 132,969 downwards.
TAAAGTTTCCCAATGGAAATGATATCAGTTACGCTTATAAACTTGAACCTTTTCATGACCAATGGATAGAAACCAGTCATATAGGCACGGCCAACCTGAGTAATATTCCTCCTGGAGATTATGTATTGAAAGTCCGTGCCCATAGCAATTCCAGTCATTTTGCAGAAAATCAAATGGCAATAATCATTTCTCCTCCCTTTTGGAAGACCTGGCCAGCCTATTTGATATACTTCATCGTATTGATGGGACTGATTACAGGAGGAATGAAATATTATGCCGATCGATTGAAATTAAAAAGCTCTCTACTTTTTGAGAAGAAGCAGAGAAGCTTAGAACATGAGCTCAATGAAGAACGTGCAAGATTCTTTACAGGCTTCTCCCATGAACTTAAAACGCCACTGACCTTGATCATGGCCCCAGTCGAGGATATGCTTCTAGAGGCCAAAAACACCCCACAAAAAAAGGGCTTATTACTTGTCCAAAAAAATGCCCAGTACCTGTTGGAAATGATCAATAAGTTATTGGAATTTAGAAAGTCAGAACTGGACATCAATAAACTGCAATTAAAAAATCATTATATCCTACACCCTATACAGCAATGGGTGGAAGAATACCAACCACTGGCACAACATAGAAAAATAGCACTGGAGGCCAAGTTTCCTCATGAGGACTTTGTAACGGCTATTGACTTAGAAAAGCTTCATATCATCGTAAACAACTTGCTTTCCAATGCCCTGAAATACTGCCGACCTGGTGATAAGGTTAGCATCAGCTTGCAAACATATACGAAACAATATACCATCAAGGTCAGCGATAATGGTCCTGGCATCCCCATAGAAAATCAAACCAGGATCTTCAACTGGTATTATCAAAGTGGGGCTACCAATACCTCACAGGGAACAGGCATCGGACTAGCACTTACCAAGCGACTGGTAGAAGAACATCAAGGACATATCTCCTTAGACAGCCAACCAGGAATGGGCTGCACTTTTTCAGTGACTTTGCCCTTACAAAAATTGGAAGCTGATACAGAAATGATTGAAAACAGCCATCTTCCCAATACAACTCTTTGGTCTCCTCAGTTGGACAATCAAACACTGCCCATTCCCAAATCGAACTTGGATCTTAAAGAAGAAAAACAAGTTGTACTCCTGATAGATGACAATCCACAGATATTATCCTATTTGGATCAATTGCTTGGAGAAAGCTACGATCTTATTCATGCAGGAGATGGACAAGAAGGATTGGAGAAGGCCCTCCAGTATGTACCTGATATCATCATTTCCGATATTATGATGCCTGTAAAAAATGGAATCGATCTATGTGGAGAGCTAAAAAGCAAAAAGGCCACTACCCATATTCCCATAATTTTACTTTCTGCGAAAGGCAATGTAGAAAGCATCACCAGTGGATTTGGCGAGGGAGCAGATGACTACCTTACCAAACCCTTTAATGGTCAAATTCTTCAATCGAGAATAAAAAATCTGCTTGATGCAAAAATCAGATTGAGAGACTATTATCTTGGTGAACTGGCCGATGATCATAAGCTAAATGATGGACAGAAAACAGCGATTTCAAAAGAGAAAGCATTCCTTCAGAGCTTGGAAAATCATATATTGGAACAGCTTGCTGAACAACAAACTGACGTGGATACACTTTCCCAATTGATGGGAATGAGCCGGACCTCTCTCTTCCGTAAATTGAAGGCTTTAACAGGCAAGAACATCAACCAATATGTACGCAGTGTAAAGATCAAAAGAGCAGCCTATTTGATCAAAGAGGAAAACCTGGGTGTTGCCCAAGCAGCTTATGAAATAGGCTTTAGCAATCCCAAGTATTTCAGAAAACTGTTCAAAGAACAATACGGATTTTTACCATCTGAAATCACCTCCAACAAAAAAACAAGCAATTAACAAGCAACTAATTCAAAAAATCACTCCATTCTTTACATTCCCATCCAAATCAACCAAATCTATTGTAATGCTTCTTTGAAATAGTAATATGAGACTAAAAAGTGCTACAATTAAAAGTAAAATCAAAAAAACATTCACCCGCTTTCTAAAATTGAACTTTTCAAACATTTCAATAAATACAGAAGAATGATTACTCCCTGTATCTCGTATCATAACTTTGTCAGATCCTTGTTCTTTTTTATGTACATATTCTGAATGAGCTCCAAATTTAATATGTTGATCTGACCTATGAATTTCCTTTATCGTATTTAATATGTTAATTTCTTTATTAACTATTAAAACAGTATAAAGAACATATATTAACAGGGCAACTGAAAGCATTATTAGCAAAGGATATGATTTTGCGCTATTTTCCAAGAGATAGCTTTTTGTAAATGGAAGAGTAATGGATCCGATTACTGCAATAGTAGACCTGATCATATGTTTCCAGATAAGGTCATGCCGATACTTATATTCATCCCAAATCAAACTAGCTTCTGGATCTTTTAATTTCTTCTTGATAGCTAGCTCCTTCAGTTTCATTACCTTATATTTTTTTTCCAAGAACAATCCTATTTTACTGATAAAACAAAACCATTTACCTTTAATCCTTGAAACATTTCATTTAAAAAATTAAACAAATAGCTATGCAACAGCCCTTTATAATTTAGTTAGTCTTTTCTAAAAATAAAAACCTCAAATGACTTGAAATTCCAAATAAAAAATCCCCTTGAACTTAATGTACAAAGGGATTCATACACAATTATTGATAAAGCTTTTTACTAATTTTTCTATTGAACCATGCTTATTCACCTACAGGAACCAAGGTATTGGTATAATACCTGAACTTCAGTTGCTCCAGTTGGCGCTTGGTGATGAGATCAATTAATTTCAACTGCCCCTCGAGGTATTTTTCTTGCCTTTTATTTAGGAGAAAAACTGAACTTTCCCCCATTTTAAACTTCTCATTTTCTGCCCATAATAACTTTCGATAACCTTGGACATTTTCCATCTGAATAGACTCCTGGGCCTTTAAGTAATCAATCTGTGCTAAGCTATTGAGGACCTTATTTTGAAGTTTAATGGTTTTATTCTCCAACTCCAGCTGTTTTTCCATCACCTTTACCTTGCCCAACTGTAAATTCCCCCTTTCTCCTCTTAAAAGCAGCGGGAAGCTAAAAGAAAAGCCCCATTTGTAGTCATTGTTATTATAGCCCGGCAGTCCCTCCCCATCAGGGGTCAACAAGGGCATGTATTTCAATTTCAGTTTAGGCAGTAGCTTTTCTTGTTTCATCCTTCTTTCTGCTTCCATTACAGCCACTTTGGATCTGGCCTCTTGAATCATGGGATGGCTGTCCAAGGTATCCAAAGAAAAGTTATCAATAGCATCCTGCTGATTTATAACCAACAGACTATCTGGAATCATTTGATCAGAGGCATACCAACCATCTTCATCCCAAAGATAATTTTCAAGATTTTTTTGCGTAGCAGTATTACTTGATTTTACAGATTGGAGAAGGTTCTTCCTGTCTTGCCACATTATATAAGCCTCCACAGTATCAATGGCTGTTTTTTCACCATTAATAAAAGATGTTTTCGTATTCTGAAAATAATTTTCGGCCAAGCGTATGCTTTCGTTAACAATTTTCAAGGCTTCATGACTGTTTGCCCAATAAAGATAAGCTTCAGTTGCACTGAAATAAAGGTCATTGGTTTGAAGGGTCCTTTGTTGCTCTGCTATAGCAGCATATGCTTTCCCTTGCCTCAGAGCGGTCCTCCCCTCATCCATCAGCAATCCCTGCAAAACATTAAGTTCTATGCCTGCATTCCAAAGGCCATTTGATCCGGTTTGGCTTTCGGGGTTCAGGTATGTTCCTGAATTTTTCTCATAACCAGCTACCACATCAAGTCCAGCAACTGTAGGAATCCTCAAACTTGAAGCTGATCTCCGGTAATACATCTTATCTGCGTAATGCTTTTGATTAAAATCAGATTCCAATACCGGATCAAAATTCCCTCTAGCCGCCCTTATACTTGCTTCAGCCTTGAGGTCATTTAATTTGGCTTTTTGTGAAAGCGGATGATGATTGATTACTTTTTCTATAAACACCTCATAATCCAAAGTATCCATAGACTGGGCATCACTGAAAACAGGCCAACTCAGCAGTATAAAAAGAAGATAATATATCGATATTCTTGTACGCATTTCGGGAATTATTTTACCGATTTCAATGGTGCCTTCAATTTTAATGGCTTAGGATTGGTTTTTTCCTTTGTATAATAATCGGCAGGGAAACCATTCAGCTGTCTCCATAGTTCATACCAAATAGGCACATTATTCAGCAATAAAAAGGTCCTTACTCCAGTCCCCATACTCAGTTTTTCTGGCCATGGCCTATCGTCTGGATCTGGGCTGACAAGTAGTCTGTAATAGCCGTTTGCGCTAATAAAACGGTCAATGGCCACCACTTTACCAGTAAAGACACCCGTCGAGGCTTCTGGCCATCCGCTGATAACAATCGCTGGCCAACCGTCAAAACGTAAGCTCACTTTATTGTCCTGTCGAATAAGGGGCAAATCCTGAGGTCTTACGTATACCTCCACTGCCACATCATATTCCTGAGGCATTATGGACACGATGTCTGCCCCTTCTTTGATCAACTCCCCTATGCCCTTCTTTACTGCTTTGGTGATATATCCGGATTGCGGGGCCGTAACATAATACAAGCTAGCTCTTTGGCCATAATTGCTCAATTGATTCTGCAGCTTTGACACTTCGGCCATTGTACCGAGTTTGGCAGACAAGGCAGACTGGGTATCCGACTGCGTCTTTGCCAGCTTATCACGATAATCTCTCTCCACCGAAGACATCTCAAGATCAAGGTTCAATAACTCATTGCGCTGATTGACCAGCTTATTACTTTGCACGGTCACCTTGGCATTTGCCTCTTGCACTTTCATTTCTTTCTCCTGAAGCTCAGTGAGGGATTTAAGTCCCTTGTCGTATAATTCCTGCGTTCGTGTCAATTGGTTCTCAGCTATGCGAAGATTGGTCTTATAAGCGACCAAATCAATGCTATCCATTTGAACCTTATTATTGGCTTGAAGAATCTTATTTTCCAGTTGACGAAGCTTTAGCTGCATGGCCTCTTGAAGGGCGATTGATTGGGCATTTATGGCGGCTATTTTTGCTTCATAAGAGGAAGAGCTCCCAATTTTAGCATCCAATTGTTCTTGGGTCCGCTCAATCAACTTAGGATCAAAATACTCACTTTTTGCATCGGAAATAAACACCACAGTATCTCCTTTTTCCACAAAATCCCCTTCCCTAACATACCATTTTTCCAATCTTCCAGAGATGACAGACTGAATGGCTTGGGGTCGTTGCTCTGGAAACAAAGTCGTTACATATCCATCGGTTTGGATATTTTGTGTCCAGGGTAAAAAGAGTGAAATGAATAAAACAGCAAAAATTACAGAAACTGATTTCCTGGAAAACTGGAAGTAGCTGAATTCTTTAAGCACCCTAAACGCCCTAAAGTCATTCTTTTTGATATGCTTGGCTATACTATTTTCAGATATATTCAACATGGCTGATTACAACTTAATAGTTTGGGTACTGTTTTCTATCCAATCATCCTCATCGGTGATGACTACCAAAGTCCAATTATGCCTCTTCTCTGTTAAGAATTTGATAAGGTCATGCCTTTCGTTTTTTGGAATATTGACCAAAGGGTCTTCCATTAACAAAAGACCAGGTTGATGACAAATAGCTCTGGCCAAATGAATCTTTTGGATGATACAGCGAGGCGTTCTGCGACCACCGCTATCCAATACCGTATCCAATCCTTTGGGTAATTCTTTAATATAAGATGCTAGCCCCAAGTTCTGGAGCATTTCGGCCAAGGCACTATCTGGTATATTCCTTCCTACAAGGATATTCTCACGAATGCTGGCTTCAAAAATTTGATTGGAAGCCAATACCACACCAAGGTTTTGATGGAAGCTTTTCTTATCAAGCTTCTCATAAGGAATATCATTGATGAGGATATCCCCTGAGTCAATAAACTGGATACCTGCCAAAATCTGTAATAAAGTGGATTTTCCTGCCCCTGTCTTACCTGTGATTACTGCACGTGAACTTTCGGGTATTTCAAAATTGAGATTTTTAAATACCGGTGACTGATCAGTAGGGTATTTAAAAGTGGCATTTTTTAATACTATCGAACTGGGAGATTCCTTTTTGATTTTCTGGTTTCCTGATTCACTTTGTAAGCTCATATCAGTTACAAAACCTATTTTTTCAAAAGCAGTAAGTACATCATATACATTATCCCATACATTCAACAGCTTTTCCACAGAGTTGATCACCAAGATAATTACAATCTCAGCAGCCACAAATTGTCCAATATTCATTTGATTGTTGAATACCAAAACACCTCCAACAACCAAAATTCCAGCCCCTATAAAAACCTTAAATCCAATAATGGCTTTAAATTGATCCAATAATACCCTGAAATGTGACTCTCTTGACCTTATATAATCCACAGTAATATCGTCGCTTTTCTTCAAATGAAAGGATGGGTCTTGAGAGAGGTGAAAAGTCCTTCTCACGCGACCAATTTCCTCCAGCCAATGTGCCAGGTTATATTTGTACTTGCTTTCCTTAATACTGGTTTCCAATCCAATACGCCCCGTCACCTTTACTAACATAAAAAGGGCAAAGCCCAAAACAAGGCCAAGTAAAATAAAATAAAGGCTATAAATGGAAAGCAGTATCATGCCAAACAAAATCTGAAACGCAGACACAGAAAGGTCTATCAACATTTTGGGCAATCCTTTCTGTATGGTCAATGTATCAAAAAACCTATTGGCCAATTCAGGCGCATGCTGACCGTCTAATTCTTTCGGCTTAATTTGGGGAAGTCGAAAAGCAAACTCAAAAGCAGACCTGGCGAATATGTCCTGTTGAATATTTTCAACGATCCTTAACTGAAGCACTTGAAGCAAACCAGCTGTAGTGATACCTACCAATACCACAGTAACAAGTATTACCCAAGAAGAGGAAAGCTCTCCTGTTTGCAGATAATTGATAATGGCCTGAATCCCTAGCGGTAAAGACAGGTTTACTATACCAATGAACAATGCATAGGTATAAATTTGTCTTATTTCTGGTTTATATATTTTTAACAGCCTCCAAAGCCGCTGTATAGGTGTTAGTGTCGTCATTATATTGATCGAGAATTAATTAAACCGTTTGGCTTATTTCCACTGTAATACTAAAAACTTCGCTCTTAGATCAACAAATATAAACCAATGAACAAAAAAAAAGTTTCACTCTAATATTATTCTAATCACATTCTAATGTCCTATCTCCTTCTTGAAAGATGATTATAGTATTTAAAGAGAATGTCAAGTTTCATATTTTTCAACATACAATAAAGAATGATTTATATTCAGTGTAACATTTTTGCTCAATTTAACTAATCCCTCCCAATCAATGGGATAATATTCACGGCCAATTATTGTCAATACATTTTATTATTGTTTTTTGGCTCTGGAGGAATCTTTTGTATGGCATCCCAATGGTCGCAGATTTTTCCCTTCTTATCAAAACGAAAGAAATCCATGGTCACATACTCTTCATTTCCTGGCCAAATCGGATGGGTATGAAGCGCTACCAAGTCCCCTTCTCCGATACACCTTACAAACTCAATTGATTTTTCGGGATATTCTCTTTCCATGCTATCGAAATATTCCTCAAACACATTTAGACCATCCGCCACATCTGGATTATGCTGAATATATTCCTTTCCTACATATTTATCTAAAGCCAGCTTTGGCTTGCCTTCATAGGTCATTTTATAAAATGCAATCGCATTTTCTTTGTTCTTCTGTAAATCCATGTTTGACAGTATCAATTGAAAAAAGCTATCTCCAATTTAATGATATTAATCGTTTTATTAAATTACCTATAAAACTGTCATAATTAATTGATAAAGGAAGGACAGAAATAACTACTCCTAAGTAAAACTAGGACTAAAAAGAGTTTATCCTTAATACAATGGTATGCTTGCCCGGTGTCAACCGAACTGTTTCAAATGCAGAAGACACTTTTTTTCCATTATGTATGATCTCTTTCTCTTTCATCTCATTCAATGAAAATTCAGCTACCATATTAGCAGGAATTTCGATTTCATAGGTCTGCAATCTAGGGCCGTGATTTATATACCTCCCCTTTATGCCTCCTTTTACTGTGGGAACTACAATTGAACTAGATTTCAGATTACTTAGCTGAGGATGGATAGTGGCAATCCCAAAGCCTGGTGTTTTGGGTTTGATTCCCCATAAGCCCCTTGGGATTATATTTGCAGGAACAGCCCCCCACGCATGATTCCAGTCCAAATTGTTTTTATACTTATAATCCCATGCCTCTAGCGTAATGGTAGATCCCACTCGAATCATATTATACCAACTCCTATCACTGGTGTCGGTCAAAAGCTCCAAAGCATAATCCTCCGCAGCAGCATTATAGAGCCCATCCATTAAATATTGTGCACCATAAACACTACATGCCATACCTCTGGATTGGATAAATTTCAATACCGATTCTTTATGTTCTTCAGGAACTAGATCAAAGGCCAAAGGAAGCATGTTGGCATGCAAAGAAGCATGTCCAGTACCAATACCATCTATATACACTCCCCTTTCTTGGTCAAACATCCTTTCATTTAATGCCTTTTTAACTTTCGCTGCCCTCAGAGCAAAATCAATAGATTCTTGAGGTTTGCCCATGATTTTTGCAAACTCGGCCATGATCAGCATATTCTTATAATAAAAGGCATTGATCACCGTGTTATAAGGCATAAATTCAAATCCATCCCTTTCACCTAATGAAGCTTTCGAACCTGTAAAGGAGCCCGGAGGCCAATCAACTATATCTGTCAACATTTTACTGTATCCCTCCTTAAAACCCAATTTCAACATAAAATCGTGATCCACCTTGGTAGAGCTTATTAATCCCTCCTCATTGGCCAATTCAAAAAGTGTTTTGTGCTTCAAGGCTTCATAATAACGCTCAATAAGTTCTGTATTTCCCGTGTACATATAATCTGCATAGAACATTAAAGCCACATGCTGCTGCCATTCTGTGGGCCATGTGGGATGTTCCATAAAATACTCTATGGTTCTTCTGGCCATCGCATACTCCCTATCTGTGGTATAATGGCTTAACTGGTTTAGATAGGCATCTGCCTCATAAGGAATTCGCTCTCTATCGCCATCAACATATAGGCCGTTAAAAGTGGTGGCCTTTATAGAATATTTGCACAAGTCCCATACTTGGTTTATGATACTGTCAGAACTTTGAAAATCACTTGCATGATCATCAAAATAGGTATGGTAAGCCAACTGAACAAAATCATTTTTATCAAGGGATTCCCTGCCCACCTCAAGCTCCACATACCTAAAGGGCATCAAAACTGGGATTCCGGCCGGTAAAGCCAAGGCCTTATTGGGTAAAGTGTTTCTAATATCCTTTTTAATCGGCAATTGGTATATACTACTTTCAGGACCTACAACTACCTTTATTTCCTGATACCGAATTGTACTCTTCTTGGGCGGTGTACGGTTTATAGTTTTCCCATCCAGCATTTCACCCAGTCTAAAAATCAAAGTATCCACTTTATCAGTCTTATAATTAAACTCCATGGTGGCAAAAGCTGCTTTGCCAAAATCCATGAAATAAACATTTCCTCTCTTTTCAAACAACTCTGGATTTATTCTACTAACCTCATTGGAATTTTCAGTAGAGATCATATAATCATTACTTTCCCCTACTGTAAACTTCTGGGGCTTCGAATAATCTACCAATCGGTTTTCTTCATCCCAAATTCTGACTTTCCAATAATAGGTCTTCCCAATTTCCAATGAGTTGCCTTCATACTCTACATTAGTGGAATTACTAGATCTAATCTGCCCACTGTTCCAAACATCCCCACTATTCAAATCAATAAATTCCTTCTCAGAAGCGACCAAAATCTGATAGGCAGACTGGTATTTTAATAGTTCAGGCACTTTCCAACCAAACTCAGGTTGCTTATCCAATACCTTCACCCCTTGCTCAGGGGCTCTGATTAGCTCAACAGTTAGCGCTGAAGGTCCTTCTCTATATTTGTTGCCAAATTCCTTGATTAACTCATCACATTTCAACCGCAACTTATCTGCAACTTCCTTATATTCTACATCGTTGATCAGGTTATTGATTTCATTTGGATCCTTTTTAAGATGATATAACTCTTCAGTGGATTTGTCATTGAGGTAGCGGAAATACTTCCAGTCCTCGGTACGTACTCCTTCACTTGGAGGAATATGATCAAATTCCCAAATATGCTCAATGAGTACCGTATCCCGCGCAATATGCCTTTCATCTCTGTTTACCAAAGGCAATAAACTTTGTCCTTGCCAACTATCAGGGGCATCTACTCCAGCAAGGTCAGCAATAGTAGGAGGCACATCAATATTTAAAACCATATCCTTGATATTTCGTTGCCACCAAACTCTTGGATCGTATATTATCAAGGGAACCCTTATGGAATTATCATACATCAACCATTTACCTGCCAATTGTCGTTCTCCCAAAAAGTAGCCATTATCGCCCATGATAATAATTACTGTATTTTCATCCAACCCATTTTCTTTCAGCTTTTTACGAATTTTTCCTATTTCCTTATCAATTCCAGAAATCATCCTGTAGTAACCTTTAAGGCTATTTTGGTATTTCTCTGGACTATCATATCTCCAAGTCCACCTGAGTCTATTAAACCCTTCTTTTACAAATGAAGGTAGTGATTCAAAAAACTTATCTTCTCCCAAATAGGGACCTGGTATTGTAATATCTTCTAATATTTCATCAGTTGATTTTTGCCAAAAATATTGTTCCGGTGCTCCATCATGCGCATGTGGTGCGCTAAAACTCAAAGACAAACAGAAAGGCTGATCCCTAGGAGCTCGATCAATGAAGTCCAATGCTTGCTGGCCGGTATATCGGGTCAAGTGCACTGTATCACCTTCCAAGGTTTTATAATAATACCCCCTTCTATCTTTAAAGCGATTATTGCGATCATAGGATTCAAACTCATTAAATTGCTCAGAAAGGTTTTCATACCCTACACCATATTTCCCGTAGAACCCTGTATAGTATCCATTGTTTCTGAGAACAACTGGATAGGCATCCTCCATGTACTGCTCCCTAATATTTCCTGTTTGGAAATTATAATTATGGGACCTTTCATGGAGTCCTGTAAAAATACTGGCCCTACTTGCTGCACAGATCGGGGTGGTGACAATAGCTGTTTCGAAAAAGGAGCCTGATCTGGCCAGATCATCCATTTCTGGAGTTTCAATATATCTATTCCCTGCATACCCGAGAGCATCAAAACGCTGGTCATCAGTTAAAATAAAAATAATATTAGGCTTTTCTCCCTCATCCCTAGCCACTTGAGAAAATCCTTGTCTAAATCCAAAAACAATTAAAATCAGAATAAAAAAAACAGTATACTTATTCATTTAATGTCGGTTATTTTTTGGTCTCCAAAAACTTAAACTACCCTTAATTTAAAATAATCCAGAGAGTAATCATCAAGCTACATCAAACAAATAACATGACTGTCCTGTACTTATTGGTTTTCTACATTTTTAATAAAAAAATCTGTATGTCCACAATTCACCAGTATATTTTAGCCTCAAAAACAGTACAGATCTCACAGAAATGATTAATTAAATCTGTCCGCCGGCCAGCTTGGTCTATGGCCCCCCGCGGTGGGCGGTCGGGCTTTGAGAAATCAGGTTAATGGTATGAAAATGGTCCATATTAATGAATGTAACCTTTTTAACCTTCCTTCTTTAACCCGTATTTAACCCCTAGTTAAGCCGTGTTTATCCCGTGTTTTAGCCGTGTTTTAGCCGTGTTTCACTTATCAGGGACTTAGGGTAGTCTACACCTTAAGTCCTCAAAAAGCAAGGTGGCACACCTTTCAATATTTTGCCTATAAGAAGCTTCAAAACCCTTCTTGCCATCATCGCGATAAGCCAATATTATTCCAACCATTAAGGATCTGAATGGCTGATTTGATTTTTCGAATTGTTGGGGTATCATATAGCTCAGATAAGATTTTCTTTCATGCAACAGATTTCAATGAACACAAAGGTTTCTATCCTCCCCTGGTCAAATTGTAGCATCGAGCTTTAATAAATGCATACTGAAGGAACAGCTATATTGTAAATGCTTGTTTTAATACATTTAATAGGTTAAACAAGTGATTTACTTATAGGGAAACATTTTTAACAATAGGGGTATCCCAAACTGTACAAGTAAAGATTAATAGCGATTGGAAACGATCATTTTGATTGATTTAAGAATCCACTGCTTCAGTCTTCAGTTCTACTTGGCAGTTAGACAGGCTTCTGACCACTTGAGCACAGGATTTATGGTTACTGGAATCATTGCGGATAATCAGATAAAAAAATTAAAGAGGATAAGGTTTTTGATTTCCTTCAAACAAAATTCTAACCTTTTTTAATTCTAATAAAATCCATCTATAGGACAATTAGATACAGACTGTGTGAATTTGGGTATACATTTCTCTCAGATGAGATACTATTTGACTTTTCTAAAAAATAAAGAAAACACCAAAAATGGCTGCCAAAACCGATAAGATAAATGGCAGAATCACGAAACAACCTGTAAGTGCCGAGATCACTAAACCTACAATTGCGGTAATAGGCTTTGGCTTAAAAACACCAATAAGTGACAATACGAAACCGACGCCCCAAACTATCCATCCAAAAAATGGTAGCCAGCCTAGAAAAATCCCCAGTACAGAAATGACAAGTCCTGCAATTCCTACTCCATTGGAAGCAATTGGATCCGGCGAAAAAATCACTTTTTGACCGTATTGATTTTGTGAATTTGGTGTCATGATATCTCCTATTGGTTATCCTAGCTACAGCGCATTCTATGCACTGGATTTAGGTTGTTAATTAAAGCACTCAAACTATGGGTAATTCTCTTCGGATGTTCACTTGAAAAATCGTATCCAAACAAATTAATCGTTAAACCTACTAAATATCCAGAAACCAAAAAATACCCCACTTAGGGTATTTTTAACTTTTAATTAGCATAATCTATCTTTATTTAGGGTAATATTTTTCATAAGAAAGCCAAACTGGTTTCCAGCTTGGCTTTCTACAAAAACTATCCTTTCATAATGAGAATTATGAAGTTTAGACGAAATCTCCTTCTTATTATTGGGTACTCATTTATTCCTTGATCAACCACATGATGGCATTGACATTGTCGTTGCCTCCAAACTGTGAATCGATCGCTGAACTTACATTCTCCATATTATAATCCAACTCATCCTGCGGATACATCCATCTTTTAGGAAGTTGGGTTTTCACCTCATTCAGATTGGTTTGGGGATTTACTGGCAACTCAGGATAACCTGTTCTGCGATATTCGAAATAGGTTTCCCAAGGAGTTTGCAAATAGTTTGCTATATACTTCTGTGTCATGATCTGCTTAAGCTGCTCCTCAAAGGTGCTTTTTAACTGTACAGGAGCTGAGGCCAAATACTGGTCCACATAGGCTGATGTGATCTGCCTACCATGGTGGAACTGCTCATTATCCGGTGTATGGCTTGCCACAAAATTCATGGCAGATCGAATACCCTCTTCATAGTATTCAGCAACATTCTCACTAACCCAATTTCTGGCAGCTGCTTCAGCTATGATAAAGTTCATCTGACTGTAGCTCATCAAGAATGTGGGTTCCCCTTCAGGAATTTCCGTATACCGGTCATTCATTGGTGAATAATCCTTCGAAGAAGCTACCTCACTCAACGCAGTAAACTCCACAGATGGATCTATTCCCTTATATGCGTCCCACTCATTGGCTTGTGCTCCTCCTGACAAGGCTACAGGAGAAGGTTTTGCATAGTAAAACAACCGATAATCCTGGAGCGACTTCAAACTATCAATAATTGGTGATCCTACCATATTATAAATAATGAAGTTGTTGCCCAGTTTATGAAAAGGATATCGCTGGTTTTGTTTATCGGAATAGACTATCTGAAAATTATCACCATTTGATTCAAAGATCGGCTTAGTATTCAAAATTTCATAAAAACGACCCTTTACGTTCAAATCAGCATCTCCTTCCTTCTTGCTAAGATTGATCAAAACCTTTAGTGCAAATGTATTAGCCAGCTTTCTCCAGCGCACTGTGCTGCCTCCATAAATTGGATCACCATCAAAATCAGCACCTATTGCAAACAATCGGTCCGCTTCAGCCAATTCATTCAGAATTCCAATAAACACCTCTTTTTGGCTATCATAAGCTGGATAATAAATCGTTTCAGATTCCCCTTTTAAAGCGTCATTAAAGGGAACATCTCCTACCCGCATGGTCAATTCAAAATATTTATAGGCCTTCACAAAATGACCAAGTGCCATATAACTATTTCTAAGTTCATCACTCGGAGCGAACGCTACCATTTTATCGATATTGTTCAATACAATCAATTCATCAAAATCAACCCTCTCGATTCTGTTATATTGCTCTCCCTGAACAAATTCGGACCAAGCAATATATTTCCCCATCAAATCATCGATAAGGAACGATTTCTGGGTTGGCTGCCGAATGATATCTAAAATCAAGGTGGTCGCCAACATTTGAGAACTAACCCTACTTGGTGTATTCGGATTGGTATTGATTTCATCAAAGTTTGAACAACCTGTATTAATGATCATTGCCAAAAACAGGAAGATGGCAATTATTTGCTTGCTACTTTTCATATTAGAGTGTTTTGGCATGTTAGAAAGTTAACTTAAGATTAAGCCCTGTATATCGGATGGATGGTGAGTTCAAATCATCTGAAGCTTTGTCAGGATCAGAGAAGCGATACTCTTTTGTCCAGATGAACAAGTTCTGTCCTGTCAAGGCCACTGAAGCGGATCTAGCCTTGATTTTGGATGCCCAATAAGTAGGCAACTGATAGGCAATGGATACTTCTCTAAGCTTCAGGAAGGTTTCATCAAAGATATTTTGGCTTCCTGTACCATAACCTTTGTAATATGACTCAAAGGACACAATCTGATCATTAGCCTCAAACACCCTAGAGTCCTCTACAATATTTCCATAATTATCGTAGATCACATCTCCTGACACTACTTTCACACCAGGTCCTACAAAAGTCAGGTTATCATTCACAACCTCCTCATACCTATATTCATTATCCAAATCAGGATGGGCTCCTGTTTGGAACAATCTTGCGTTGGTTGAGGAATAAGAAAGTCCTCCAACTCGACCGTCAAAGCTTAAGCTAAAGGTGAACTGCCCAAGGTTAACCACATTGGTCAATCCCCAAATCCAATTAGGATCAAATGTCCCAATAAGTGAATTATATCGGCTTCTTTGCGGGAATCCATTATAATTGATCAAATTCCCCGAAGGATCCTTTTCCCAATCTCTGGATAAATACAAATCCGTTCTTCCACCTTCTTTCACCCAAGGATTGTCAGGCGAATAAACTGGATCCAGTTGTTTATAGTAACGATGGCTCTTTGACCAGTTAGCAATCACATTCCATTGTAGCTTCTCATTCTTAATTGGAGTTACCTCTGCTGTCACTTCCAATCCTTTACGCTCAAAGGTCTCATCAGTGTTGATCAGTCTACTGCTAAACCCAGATGAGGCTGATATGGTTGCATTAGCTTGGATATTATAGATATACTTATTGAAGTAAGCCACATCCAATTTCAACTTATTATTCAAAACATGCGTAGCCAATCCAAACTCATAAGTCCTTTCGGTCTGCGGTGCTACTTCTGCCCCCCTAATATTGTCCGGATACCTTCCAGTATTCATACCGTCCCAAACATTATTGCTTACAGAGAACACGCTGTTAGTGGCATATACTCCCAAATCCCGCTTGGACAATGCCCATGAGCCTCTAAGTTTCAAGAAATCAACCCACTTAGGAAGACTGGAGATCATTTCTGAAAGCACCACACTGGAACCCACAGACGGATAGAAATAAGATCTAGTACTTTGCGGCAAGGTAGAAGACCAATCATTTCTTCCTGTCAAATCCAAGAACACGCTGGTTTTATAGGATAGGCCTGCTTTGGCAAACATACTATTCACTTGTTTTCTACTGATCCAGTTCGAAACATTTGGAGTTTCCACACTGGAATTAAGGGAATAGAAACCTGGAATGGCCAAACCACTTCTAGTACTACTGCTCAAACCTTCATCTTCATAGTAATAGATGGTTCCTCCCAAGATACCCTCAAATCCAAAGTCTCCAATTTTCTTCTCCCCCATCAACATCAGGTCAGAGTTAATACTGAAGCCCTTTCTTTGATCCACAGAATACAGCCCCTTGGCATCCCATCCCCTGGTACTGAAAATACCTGGAGGATTTCTTCTGATATCTTGGTTGATATAATAATCTAAACCACTACGGAATAAGATCTTTACCCCTTCAGCCAGTTTGTAATTGGCTGTCATCGCCGTATTGAAGGTGTTTTGGTCTATGCTATGAAGTTTTTCATAAGCCATCATATATGGATTATCATACCAAGCGGTGTAATGCCAGTTTTGTACTTCATCCTTCTTGATCCAATAATCCTTAAATTGGGTTACATCATATTCAGGACCTGTCCAAACCAAAAGGTTATAGATATACCCCTGTGAACCATAGCCTGTACCGGCGATTTGAGGGGCTTTTCTTTTGTTATAGCCCATGGTTCCATCCAAATGGAATTTTTCGCCCAACTTCATCTCTCCGCCTATGGAATAGTTGATCATATTCAACTTGGTATTAGGATACTGTCCCTTATTGAGTACGTGGGTTAAGGATGCCCTAACACTTCCAAATTCCCCTTGCTGGGTGATGTTGACATTATTATTGGTAATAAAGCTAGGCTGAAGGAAGTTTCTGAAATTGTTTTTCCCCTTTGAAGTAAGTTCAGTTTCCCTCATTTCTTTGGCAATTGGATCCCACTGCATGGCTGTTCTTCCTATGTCCAGCTTATCTCCCCATACGTAGTCATCGGTATTGTATTGGCCATTATAACCGGCACTGTAGGAAGACTGAACCTCAGGCAGCATCAAGAAGCCAGAAAAAACCATATTATTACTGTTAACTGAAACGGTAACACCCTTTTTATCAGCTCCCCTTTTTGTGGTGATGATAATGGCACCGTTTCCTCCTCTAGCACCATAAAGTGCTGACGCTGTTGGACCTTTAAGGACATCCATGCTCTTTACATCATCCATACTGATGTCTCGAAGAGTCATGTTTCCGTAAGGTACGCCATCGATCACTAAAAGCGGTGAAGCCCCACGAAGGGTAATTGTGGGCTTTTCAAAAAACTCTGTGGAGTTCTTAACCGTTAACCCTGCAACTTTGCCTGTCAAAGTGGTACCAATATCCACCCCTTTCACTTTTTGCAAGGTTTCTCCAGAAATCTTTTGAACAGCATAGCCCAAAGCTTTTTCTTCACGCTTCACTCCTAACGCTGTTACAACCACCTGCTCCAATTCGTTGACATCTTCACTCAGACTAATATTCACCAAAGTCTGACCGGGAGATACCACCACCTCGGTAGACTGGTAACCGATGAAACTGAAGATCAGGGTGACACTTTCTTGTTTGGCTACAATGGAAAAATTACCATCCATATCAGTAACCGTTCCTTCTGTTCCTCCTTTGATGGTTACCAAAGCACCTGGAATCGGTAATTGGCTGTTGGCATCAGTCACTTTTCCTTTAATGGTTTTTTCCACTATTCTTTTGGGACTGATGACAATCAAGCCATCTTCCATCAGTTTATAAGTAAGTGAAGTTCCGTTCAGCAACTGGTTCATAAAACCAGCTATATCCGAAACATCCGTGGTTAGGTTTACCCTTTTGTCGAGTCCGTTAGCATCCTCGTGGAAAAAGAAGGTATATTCCGTCTTTTGCTCCACTTCTTTTATAATTTGTTTGATCGACCTTCCATTGTTGGAAGCGATAAGATTAAGGTCCTGTGCAAATCCTAATTCAGATTGCAGTAAAAACAAAACCCCAAATATTCTCAGTAAAGTCTTGCTCATAGTTAAAACATCATGGTTGGTGTGGATGAAGATTTCCTTGGGCATAGCTTGCCCCTTTGATTGAATAATCTAATCATGTTACATGGGTTTAATTAATTTTAATCTACTGATCTATCGATAGATGAATAACTCATCGTCCTTAAGGCTATACTGTACATTTGTAGAAAGCTTGATAGCCCTCATCAAGTATTCCAATGATTCATTGGATATTTTCCCTGTAAATCTGAGTTCTTTTAACTCCTCAGATTGGAAGCTTACTTGCACATTAAACTGACGCTCCAATTGTTTGGCAATATCACCAAGTTGGGCAGCATCAAATATAAACTGGGCATCTTTCCATGATGCTTCTCCGAGCATATTATCCTTGCTAAGACGTTCTTTGGTGATTTTCGGCCTATGATTCCCTGATGAAGGATCTGCTTTTTGATACACCACTTTATCAGCAGGGTCCAATAATACTGGCTTAATATCCTCATAAGCATTACTGCTGAGCATCAATTTCCCTGTCAACAATGTGGTTTCTATCTCTTCCTCATCCTCATATGATCTCACGTTGAAAGAAGTCCCCAATACTTTAAGGTCAACCTCATTGGCAGTAACCAAAAAGGGCAACTTCGATTTGGTCACTTCAAAGAAACCCTCACCTGAAAGGAATACTTGTCTGATATCTTCATTAAAATGATTGCCATACTTTAGGCTACTTCCTTCATTAAGCCAAACCTCTGTTCCATCTTCCAAAACAATATGACTTCTGCTACCTTCTGGGCTGCTCACCGTGATAAAATGCTGTACTCCATTCTCTCCAGAACCAAAAGGCAAATGGTAAAAGAGTGCTCCCAATGCCAATATCAAAGCTAAGGTTGCTGCTACAGCTAGTTGCCTCTTTCTGGAAATCAAACGTGTTGTTCCTGAAACTTGAATACGGTTTTGGATTTTCTCCCAATCATCTTCCAAGAACAACATTTCTTCATCCAATTGACCGGTCCATTTCCAAGCCCGCTCTGCATGGCGGTACTTTTCCATAGCCTCAGGATTTTGGGAAACATATTCCTCCAATCTTGCAACTTCACTTTCAGATGCTTCTCCGCTCAACACCTGAGCTAATAAATGGTCAAATTCAACTGTACTCAAGAGATGTATTTTTTGTTACTTATGCCTAAGACAAAAAATGATGATGCAACCCCTAAAGGGAATTGAAAAAAAATTGAAATTTTATGTGATTCTTTCTGACAAGTCCCTGAGCCGCCTTAAGGCAATACTCATTTGGGCCTCTACTGTTTTGATGCTAACACTCAGAATTTCAGCTATTTCCTGATTCGTTTTATGCTGAAACCGCTTTAAGCGAAATACTTCCTGACACCTAGGCGGAAGATTTTTGATTTCCTGTAAAAATGCGTTTTCATACTCACTATATACCATATTTTCAAAAAAATGGTTACCATCCCCAGGGTCATGGTCTATGTTTTCCAAGCTCACAGACTTTCTTTTTAACTTTAAAAAATTAAAGCATCGGTTTTTCACCGAAGTGTACATATATGATTTGATGGAAACCTTGATTACGAGTTTTTCTTTAAACTCCCAGAGATAAACAAAAAAGTCTTGAACCAACTCCCTTGCTGTATCTAAATCTGTCACAAACTTATGGGCAAAAAGCACCAGCAAGGTGTAATAATGATCAAATAGGCGCTTAAATACAGACCTATCCCCCCGTCTTAATCCATCAACTATTTGTTCCGATTCGCCTACCATGAGTTTACGCTCTATTTGTCAAAATGGAACGAAATAAAATAAAAAGAAAACGAAATTACAACTATTAAGAAAATTTGAATATTACTAGTATCAGATAGTATCATTAATTCGAATAAATACCACAAAAAAGCCAAACTGGAAATCCAGGTTGGCTTCTTTAATTTTTAGATTTCAGATCAATCCATTTTATTCGGTAAAAGCTATAACAAACTTCGAGATTTAATCTACTATAAATAGGTTTTGATCCTCCTCCCCTTCAGATGCGAACAAAGGAAAAGTAGGATTGGTAATATGTGATGATTCCATTAATGATTTCATCTCTTTCACTACCTCTGGATGATCCGAAGCTATATTACTCTCTTCCCCAGGGTCATTCTTTAAATTGTATAGCTCAATAGGTGCATCTTTATTTTTCTTCACATTAAGTTTTACAGCTTTCCAATCCCCTTTTCGAACAGCTTGTTTTCCTCCCTGCTCCACAAATTCCCAGTACAAATGATTGTGCTCTTTTTGTTCTTCTCTTCCAAGTAAGGTAGGTAAAAATGAAATCCCATCTAGCGCTGGCAATTGCTCGTAACCAATAATCTCGGCTATGGTCGGCAAAACATCCCAGAAGGCGGACACATGATCAGTTTGACTACCAGCTTCAATTTTTCCCGGCCATTTTACGACAAAAGCTGTACGGATTCCTCCTTCATACAAATCTCTTTTATAACCTCTATAGCCATCATTGGAATCAAAGAAATCCGGGTCATTGCCCCCCTCTTGATGAGGGCCGTTATCACTGGCAAACATGATGATGGTATTTTCTGTCAATCCATTTTCTTCCAGTTTTCCAATGATTTCTCCCACATATTGGTCGATCCTTTCCACCATGGCCGCATAGGTGGCCCTAGGGTATTCTTGGGACTGATACATACCTATTACCAAGTCCTCTCCATAGTCAGCACCTTTTTTTCCCACATAGGCTTTCTCATCACCGAATCTTTCTCGGTATTTATTGATGGTAGCTGTATCTGGCGAGGCCAATTCAGCATGGGGAGCTACCAAAGGAACGTACATAAAAAACGGTTCGCCCCTATGTTGATCTATAAAGGCCAGTGTCTTTTCATGGATTACATCTTGGGCATAGGTTTCCTTATTTATCCATCCATTGCCCTCCAAAGTAACTTTATGGTCATTCTCCCATAGGTAATTAGGATAATATCTATGGGCCTGACGCTGGCAATTATATCCAAAGAAATAATCCATTCCCTGATTATTGGGATCTCCAGTAGTGCCTACGAACCCTAAACCCCATTTACCAAAAGTCCCGGTTATATATCCAGCTTTTTTCATCATGGTCCCGATCGTAAAAACCGAATCTGGCATGGCTTCCTGGCCTTCTGGTTGATATTCTTTATTTCCACGGATAGGTGTGTGTCCAGTATGAAGCCCTGTCAATAATGCTGATCTGGATGGGGCACAGACTGTACTCCCTGTATAGTGATTTGTAAATTTAATCCCAGTGGAAGCCAGTTTATCAAGATTAGGCGTTTCTATTTTTTCTTGCCCATAAGCCCCTATGTCTGCATAGCCCATATCATCCGCAAGGATATAAATAATATTAGGTTTGACTGGAGAGTTGTTCTCTTCTTCTGCCTGCTGCTTTCCTGAACAGCTAGCTAAAATGAAGCTACCAAGTGCGGCCACCAGTAAAGACTTGGAGGCATTGATCAAAATATATTTCATGATTTATTGAAATTTGTAATCGTTAACCAATCAAATGTACCCTTTATTGGGATAATTGATTTTTAGTATCTGTATAAATATTATGAATTATTTCTGCCAAAAAAATAACCTAAATCATTTTCCAGCAATAACAAAATTACCCTAACAGAATAGCCTGATTTCTTTTAAATCAGGCTATTCTGTTATCTAGTTTTTCTTCTATAAATCACCTGTACCCATTATTGCTAGGATCAGATTCCAACAATGCTGGATTCAGCACAAACTCTTCAGTAGCAATGGGTAAAAGCACGTGGTAGGGTTGAATATTATCAGCAGGATTCCAAACCCGGTACTCGGTATTCTTCACGACTTCTTCTAAAATCCCCCAGCGTATAAGGTCAAGCCTGCGATGCCCTTCACCACCTAATTCCCATCTTCTCTCATCATATATGGCCTGACGGAAAGTAGCTTGTGTCAAACCTGACAAGGGCATGTCTGGTTCATAAGCCCTTTCCCTAACCCGGTTGATATATTGATAAGCAATAGCAGTAGGTCCATTTAATTCGTTTTCGGCTTCTGCCGCCATCAAATAAACATCCGCCAATCTGAAAATAATTTTATTATCCCCATGGTTTCCCCTCGGGGAGTTGATCTGATCCAAATTCCACATTTTAGGCATATATGGAAAGTTCATTTCAAACCCCAGGTAATTAGTAGTAATATTGGAAGTCCTTCTCAAGTCATTCTGAGGAAAATCATTGACATAACCAGGCAGTGGTATCGCAAGGCCATATCCTGTGAACCCTTCATTTCTTGCTGCCAAGGCTGCACTGAGCGCAGCCCTTTGGGTTGGATCCTTAGGTTCGTCCCTAATACGCGGTGTAAAGTGATCCACCCAATCAGTCGAACGAACATCCTTCACAAAATCTATTTCCCAAATATTCTCTGAATTGTATTCATTGAACTGATCAAATATAGCTGCATAATCATCTAGCAATTGATGCGGAGAGCTATTAATGATTTCCTCTGCTTTGTTTTTAGCTGCTTGCCAGTTTTGCAGAATTAGGTAAAGTTTAACCATTACTGTAGCTGCAGTCCATTTACTTGCTTTCCCCAAATCGTCACCAGTATAACTATCAGGCAATAAATCCTGAGCTGCCTGGAGATCATTGAGAATATCACTCCTAATCTGATTAGCATCAGTTCTTCCTAAGCCTTGGATTTCAGAAATGGGCAAGTTATCTCTATAGTAGGGCACATCTCCCCAAAGATTCGTAAGATGATAATAGGCATAAGATCTTAAAAACAAGGTTTGCCCCCGAAAATAATCCCTTTCATCATCACTTAAGGCTTCATTTAAATCCAACTGTTCCAATATGGTATTTGAATTAAGTATTATGGCATACAGGTTTTGCCATGTCAATGGTGCTCCACCTCCTTGGGAAATAGCACTGATATTACTTTCGCTCAAGGTATAGTTCTGCGTAGGCTCAACTTGGTCAAAAACCCTATTGGGACCAATGATATCAGCACCATTTTCATAATACCTGTCCAGCCCCACTTTGCCATGCAATGAGTTTAACTTATAAATATTATACAATCCTACGACCGCCAACTCAAATTCAGCGGGTGTATTGAAGAAATTTGTAGGAGATACGATGTCCTTTGGCTTTTCTTCCAAAAAGCTGTCGCAACCAATGAGCATTATCAAGGCTATTATGGCTGTTATTCCGTTTCTTATTATATATTTCATTTTTTAGATCT
Source organism: Echinicola salinicaeni (assembly GCF_014280965.1). Lineage (GTDB taxonomy): Bacteria > Bacteroidota > Bacteroidia > Cytophagales > Cyclobacteriaceae > Echinicola > Echinicola salinicaeni. The sequence goes on along the minus strand of NZ_JACODZ010000002.1, from coordinate 109,632 downwards.
TTTTTGGTCCATCGTCCCATTAATCGGGGACTTCAATCGATTAAAACAATCTGGAATGGTCATTTCAGCTATTCTCACCCTTAAAAATCGATCTTAGCTCCTATGGCCACTGTCCTCGATGTAGGGTACTGTCCCTGCGAGAATCCCATGGAAAGATTATCACTGTTTCTACCATATTGGCTAGTCTCAGGATCTTTCAGTCTAAAATCCGATAGTACAAACAGGTTATTTCCTGTAATGTACACGGTAAGTCCACCCAACTTACTGGTTTCCATAGGGAAATTATAAGCCATTCTCAAACTCTTTAACCTGATATGGGAACCATCTTCGATCATCGCTGAGTTATTATAAACCTCTGAAAGTGCGGCAACAGTACCTGCTCTGGGGATATCAGAAGTTGGGTTTTCTGGCGTCCAGCGGTCAAGTGTTTCTGCATATTTGGTGGTTTCTGGCCGGCCAAATAGTGCCGTCTGTGTTAAACTATTAAAAACTTCATTGCCATAAGTTCCTTGAAAAAAGAAATCCAGGTCAAAATTCCCAATGGAAAAAGTATTTCCTATACCGAAATAAAAATCAGGTTGGGGACTTCCCAAGACGATAAAATCGTCCTCAGTGATTTGCTTGTCTCCATTGGTATCCTCAAACCTTGGACCTCCCACATCATGATCTCCGCCTATTCCAGCTTCATCAATTTCTTCCTGTGATTTCCACGTTCCCAGATAGCGCACACCGGTAAATACAGGAGTGGTTTCGCCTACAATCAATCTTGCTCCGGTTCCCCCTTGTTGGGCTGGAGTAGCCAAGTTTATAAAATCAACCCCTCCAAGGTCAACTACCTTATTGTTATTATGGGAAATGGTCAAATTAGTGGACCATTTGAAGTCTGGTTTGCTGATATTGACACTGTTGATCAAAAATTCTACCCCGCGGTTCTGCACCTTACCGATATTCTGTAATTTGCTTACAAAGCCGGTCTGTCTTGGCAGCTGAGCATTAAGGAGCAGATCTCGGGTGTTCTTTTGATAAAAGTCCATCTCGAAATTTAATCTTCCTTCTAAGAAGCCCATTTCCAGACCAATATCAAGCTGTCGGGTTGTTTCCCATTTTAGCTCTGGGTTTTCAGGTCTTCCAAGTACCACACCTGGTTTCTCTATCCCATTAAAAGTGGTATTGGCAGCATTTAAGATAGCCAATGTCCTATAAGAAGGAATTGCCTGGCTTCCTGATAATCCATAACTGGTCCTAAATTTCAAGTCACTGAAAATACCTAGGTTCTTGATAAACTCTTCATCACCTAACCGCCAGGCAAAAGCTCCAGAAGGGAAAAACGCATATTTATTCTCAGGAGCAAATCTTGAAGAACCATCTACCCTTCCTACTACTGTAAATAAGTATTTATCCTTTATGGAATAGTTTACCCTAGCCAACCATGAAACCAATTGGAAGGCATCATAACTGGATCCTACCTCATTCCTTGTTGGATCGGACCCAAAGCCCAAGTTATTAAAACCAGTAACATCATTGGACAGTCTAAAAGCCCTGGACACACTGGATTCAAACTCAGTTTTCTGCAGGGTAAACCCAGCCAAGGCGGTCAGTCTATTGCCATTGGAGTAATCCTTGATATAATTTAGCGTGTTCTCATTAATATAGCCCATCCTCAATGAGGTACTTACTGCTGCATCCCCGCCATTTTGAAGGATCAAATTATTGGGTAGGGCCCCAGGGTTAAAAACATTTTGTTTGAAATTATTGATTTCAGGACTAAAAGTAGTTTTGAAAGTAAGGTTTTTCAAAGGTTCCAGTTCAACATAAATATTCCCTAGGATATTGGTTACCAAATTATAGTTTTGTCGCATTTGTAAATCTGCTTCAAAATTCCTTGTCACCCCATCAGTAATAGGGTCCAGTGCCGTAAAATTACCTTCATCATCATAAATGGCCCGTGTCGGTGTGGTAGATAAGTACAAGTTGGAAAAGCTAATCTTGCTATTTTCATTTTTCAGCCTTGACACATTTACCCGAAACCCAACTTTCACCAAATCGGACAATTGATTATCCATATTGGCCCTGAAAATATACTTTTTAATACCTGTCTCTCTTATCAATCCTTCTTGATCAAAATAATTGGCTGAGACATAATAATTCACCTTTCTGTCTTCCGACATTCCTGAAATGGAAACATCAATATTTTGAACGGCACCATTTTGACTAACCTGGTCTATCCAATCTACATTGGGCACATTATCCAGGTCTATGAAAGGCAGTGCAGATTGCCTGAATTCAGCATCCTCATTGGCATAAGCGGCATGTTGTGGTCCATCCAAAAAGTCGACTTTCGTCACCATGGACTGAACCCCATAATAAGCATTAAAGGAAACTTTAGTCCCTCCTCCAGCTCCAGCGCCGCTTTTGGTGGTGACCAAAATCACTCCATTTGCTCCCCTAGTACCATAAATAGATACCGCTACTGCATCCTTTAGAATATCTATGGACTGTATATCATTGGTATTGATATTACTCAGGTTAAAATCCGTACCAACAATAATTCCATCAATAACCCACAGGGGTTCATTATTACCTTGAATAGAATTACCTCCACGAATCCGGATGGTAGGAGCCGCGCCGGGTTCTCCACTAATCTGTGAAACTTGAACACCTGCAGCTCTTCCTTGAAGGGTCTGGTCTACCCTTGCGGCAGGTAGATTCTCCAACTGTGCTCCCTCCACCTTACTGACAGAGCCTGTTAAATCCTTCTTATTCACTTGGCCGTAACCAATCACCACTACTTCTTGAAGGTTAGAAAGATCAGGGCTCAAAGCCAAATCAACGGTGGTTCTTCCATTTACTGGAACATTCTGTGTAGCATACCCTAAATAACTGAAACTAAGGCTTGCATTTGAAGGCACGGAAATTTCAAAGCGCCCATCAATATCAGTGGCAGTTCCGTTAACATTATCCGTATTTTTGGTAGATAATTCAATAACATTGACACCGGGAATGGTCATTCCTGTTTCCGAATCAGTCACCGTTCCTGAAACAGTAATGTTTTGCGCATAGGCTGTCGCTGCATAAAACAATAATACCACAGCCAGCAAATACTTTTGTGTAAAGTTGCTCATAATGGTTATTTTGAGATTGAAAGTTAAATGATTAATTCCCCGTTTAATGCTTGGGAATAATTGTAATCATATCCTTGGGAAGACTAATTCAAACCCAAAAACATTTGATAAGACCTTAAGTCCAATAGGGGCTAAAATACGCATGGCCCCCAGCCTGTAAACAAATTGAAAAAATGTAAAATCGAGAATTAGCTGAAAGCTATTTAATATTTAAATAGCATGAAATAATTATACTTTTCAATGATTAATATAAGCATTTATTTCATCATTATATTAATACTAGATCAGATATTCCTATTGGCCTATTTCACGTCGAAAAATCACATCATCAAAAACAAAAAAAGGCTCGGGAAATATTTCCCAAGCCTTTTTTTATTGGATCAAGATCCATGAAAAGGACCTTAGTTCATTTTCTCTTACGCAATTCGTTAATCTCTGTCCATGTCTTTACCCCCTTTTCATCTGCCCATTCCATCCACATTTCACTCATTTGTTTCACCTTCTCTGGCATGCTTAATGCCAAATTATTTGTTTCAGTACGATCAGCTTCCATATCATAGAGTTCCCAATTGTATTCACTTTCCTTATTCCATTTAGAAACCAGCTTGTATTTACCATCTCGTACAGCTTTTTTCCCTTCATGTTCAAAGAAAATTGCTTCTTCATGCACAGGTTTAGAAGTTTCACTTAATGTGGGAAGTATGCTTTTACCCTGTAATGGAGCTATCGTATTTCCTTTAAATTCCTTAGGGTATTCCGCTCCTGCGAGTGAACTAAAAGTGGCCATAACATCTGGTAAATAAGCATATTGATTGACCTTATTACCCTCCCTTTTTTCTATTCCAGCTGGCCAATGAACTATAAAAGGAGTTGCCATTCCTCCTTCATGCATCCAGTGTTTATATTCCCTGTAAGGGGTATTTGAAGCATTAGCCCATGCACGTCCATATGACAATATATACCCTTCCTTCGTACCTAGCTGGGCGGCAGGTCCACTACCCAGCTCATCAAATTCTGCACATGCTCCATTATCATTGAGGAACACGATCATGGTGTTCTCTAACTCTCCCTTTTTCTCTAAATAGTCCACCAGTCTCCCAATATTCTGGTCCATCCTGTCTACCATAGCGGCATAGATAGCCATTCGGTAATCCATTTCATCCTTTTTATCTGCAGCGAGCTCATCCCAGCTTCTGGCATCTTGGGCAGTCAGCTCCCATTTGGGATCTATCAAGCCCATTTCTTTCATTCTAGCAAATCGCTCTTCCCTTAGTTTTCCCCAGCCCTTCATGTACTTACCTCTGTACTTTTCCACATCCTCCTTTGGAGCCTGTAAAGGCCAATGAGGCGCATTATAGGCCAAGTACAAAAAGAAAGGTTTTTCCTTATCTTCAGCTTGGGCTTCATCGATAAATTGCATCGCTTTATCGGTAAAGGCATCCGTGGTATAGTAATCAGGGTCGGTAATACTTATAGTATCATTCATATAAGTTATCCCTCTAGGTGGCTTAGGTCTAAAAAAGTTGCCTGCACCTGGAATAAACCCATAAAATTTATCGAATCCCCTCTGCAATGGCCAATCTTCAAAATCAGTTCCCAAATGCCATTTTCCCGTCATCAAAGTATGATAACCTGCTGGCTTAAGGACCTGCGCTATGGTTACACATTGCTCGTTAAGGCTTCCCTCATAGGAAGGAATCCCATAATTATGCCCTGTTGGATTACCCGGTGGATTGGTCATATGACCAATTCCAGTTTGGTGGGGATGCAAACCAGTCATCAAGGAAGCCCTAGTGGGACAACATCTAGCAGAATTATAAAACTGTGTAAACTGTAATCCGTTTTTAGCTAATTTATCAAGATTGGGCGTATTGATCTCTCCTCCATAACAGCCTAAATCTGAATAGCCCATATCATCTGACATGATCAGTATAATATTGGGTTTCTTTTGCTGTAATCCCTTCTGAGGACTTTTAGAACATGCAAAATTACATAGTAGTAATACTGCTAAAAAACTTGATGAAATTTTATTCTTCTTCATATTTCAAACTTGTAATAATAACTTATCAAAATTCAAATATCCAACTAAGAATCAGGTCAATACACCATAATAACAAGACAGTAAAATTGCTCATCAGAAACAGTGGCTTAATTGCCTTTTTCTTTCATTGTTTTTTCGGTAATCCTTAATTATTGAAATTGCTGGGCCTCATCTGGACCGGGATTGGCATAATCAGGATCTTTTGCCCGAATATAAATTTCACCATCATCCAATATTTTAACTTCCAGTGGGACAATAGTCGTTCCTTGCTCATTGATGGTTTGGGCAGTTTCTCCCAAATCCCTATCCTGAATCCCATCCTTACTAACAGGAGGCACATTCCCATTATAAAAAGCGGTACACCACCATCTTCCCTCTTTATCCTGAAAAGGTGTACCATGTCCTAAAAAGCGGCCGACAAACTGCCTTGGGCCATAGGGTCCAGTTACTTTATCAGCAGTGCAATAATAAAGGTTATAAGATCCTTTTCGCATTTCATCTGTTGACCATGCCGTCCCAAAATGCACATATTTATCACCAATTTTACGGATAGTTGCCCCTTCATGTCCAATTACCCTGTCTGAGGGATCTATCCGAACAGGCTCAGCAGCTAAGCCTTGAAATCCCGGTTTGATCGGAGCTATTGTGGTATTACCCCATAAAAGATACCATATCCCATCATCATCCTTGAAAAGTGATGGATCGTGTTTAAATTTCATATCATCACCCATAGGAAAAGAAAAGGGACCATTCATTTCCTTGTCTTTTGTAATAGCTAAATTGGCACCTCCCTTAACTGGACCTGGTGTAGTATGCACATATATCCACTTTCCATCTACATGATAAAGTTCTGGAGCCCAAATTCTCCATTCATCCGGTGAACTTTCCTCAAATTTTTCAGGAAACTTTTCAGCCCAATAGCCTTTATCCAGTGTAAATGGCTCTCCCAAATATTCCCAATCCATCAAATCCAGACTTCTCCAGACCCGCAATTTTCCTCCCACGACACTCGGGGTGCCAAAAATTTCCTGATTCGACTTATCAAGACCAGTATTATAGGGCTCTTCTTTTTCTTGAGGGTCATTAGGCACAGGTGTAGTTCCTGTTAAATAATAATAACCATCCCCATCCAAATAGATAAATGGATCTCTGATCCAGCCTTTCTTTACATAAATGGCTTTATCATGATTTTTATAGGCCTCCATCATTTCATTTTGTCCCTTACAAGAAAGTAATATTAGAAGGGTGAAAAAGGCAAAAGATCTGTTCAATAGGTTCATTATTTGATGGTTTTTATGGATTGGGCATTAGGTTTAGGTGCTCCGACACGGTAGGACTCCCTATAAATTTTCATCTGATCATTTTGCTCATCCAACCATTGGTCTAATTTCTTTTTGAGCTTATTAATCTCTTTTTTGTAACCCGGATCATTGATCAGGTTTTCTTGCTCATTGGGATCCGCCTGAAGATCATAAAACTCCCACTCAGGCCGCTGATAGTACTTTTTAATGATTGCAGCAGCTTTTGGATCCTTTTTAGCCTGTTCATCCCAAGAGTTCCAAAAGGCTCCTGCTCCATCGTTTCTTAAGATATCAGAGTGATTGGTATGATAAGCATCAGGGACCAGGTTCCAAATCAATTTGTACTGGTCTGTTCTTATACTTCTAATAGGATAGATATTGAATTTTCCATCGCCACTATGAGTAGTGTAGATGACATCCCTAAAATGATTTTTTTTGCCTTCAAGAACTTTCTTGAAAGACTGGCCATCCAAACCTTTTGGTGTTTCAGCACCAGTAATGTCCAGTAATGTTGGTAAGATATCTATCCAACTCACATTTGCATCAGTTTCGGAACCTGCTTGGATGACTCCTGGCCATTTAATAATCAAAGGTGTTCTGATCCCAGCATCATATAAATTCCATTTTCCAAAAGGCCATTGTGCGCCGTGGTCACTGGTAAAAAGTGTCAGGGTATTTACCCCAAATTTCGGGTCCAGATAGTCTAATACCCTCCCCATTTCACTATCCAATCCACTTATATCCGTATAATATCGGGACCTGTGCTCCCTTGTAGATTTGGTATCAATAAAATATGGTGGTAAATCTACTTCTTCGGGACTATAGTCCATCTGCTTTGTCCAAAGCACATGCGGCCTTCTATCCCCCACAAATAGGCAGACAGGTCCATCCACCTTCACTGAATCAAAAAAGTGCCTGATATTCTTCTCAAGGTTTACCTGCTCATCATGATGGTAGTCAAAGCCACATTTACTATTCCCCTTATAATGAGCCACTTTCCCAAAAGCATACACTTTATATCCATTGTCCTGGAAGTTTTGGACAAGGTAGGGAATTCCCTCATCTGGAAATGAATGATTGGTTTCGGCTCCATTTCTCGCTGGCAACAAACCTGTCAGCAAAGCGGCCCTACTTGGTGCACAAGAAGGGGTTGCCACAAAGGCATTATGGAACTTCATACCTTCCTGACTGAGGCTTTGCAAGACGGGCGTCTCCACTACTTCTGCCCCATAGGGAGAAGTATCCAAATACCCCAGATCATCTGATAAATATACAATAATATTAGGTTTCTCCTGCTGTGCTATTAAAGGTGCAATACACAGCAGAAAACAGACCACAAACAAAATTCCTATTGAACTCTTTTTCATTTTGGATTTTGGGCTTAATTAATTGATTATTTCTATTTTAATGGGACTTCATATCCCCTTCTCCATTGCAGTAATTTGTGGGCCAAGGTCTTTGCTTTTTCTACTTCCCGCTGGACTAAATTTCTAGCTTCAAATGGATCTTTCTCCAAATGGTACAATTCCGCCTTGGTAGAGTCTGCGTTGATGAGCAATTTCCATCCATTGTCCAAAATGGCGAGATTAGGAGAGATATTTTTATCATGTCCCGGCAATATACTACCACCTACAGAGCTGGCATACTCCCACATAATGGCTTTATGCTGGTCCATTGGATCCCCAAGCATCGCTGCACTCCTATCCTGGCCATCTCCAACTTGGGGATTGCTCAGATTCGCCAATTTCAACAAGGTCGGTTTTAAGTCCACTGCGCTCATCACTGTCTTATTATCTTGCGCTCCCATTGGGATTTTGTCTGGCCAGCTGATAATGAAAGGCATCCTAATACCACCCTCATAAAGACTCCACTTTCTTCCATGAAAGCCACCAGTAAATCCAGGAGGATATTCTCCGTTATTGTAATAGCTTGCCCAATCAGTAGGACCATTGTCACTGGTAAAAACGATAATGGTATTATCCAATTTGTCCATCTTTTCCAAGCCATCTACAAAGCGACCTACTTGCTCATCCAAATTCTCCAAAATGGCAAAGAACCTTGCCTCAGCATCTGAACGGGCTATCTTCTTATATTTCTTTACGCTTCCATTCATAGGCAAATGTGGATCATGCACGTCATTGGGGAAAAGGTGTACATAAAAAGGATCCTTTTTATTGGCTCCAATAAAACTCAGTGCACTGTCTACATAAATCCCTGTTGACTGGTATTTTTCTACCCAATTGATCTGGCCTTTTCCTAGCTTGCTGCTCGCATTTGAAAGTCCATCCCTTTTAAACAACAAACGATCCCCAAGCCCTTCAAAACTTACCAGCGATTGATCAAAACCATAGGCCTGAGGCAATGGTGCATCTCCTACATCACGGCCTCCACCCAAGTGCCATTTACCAAAATGCCCGGTTCGATAACCATTTTCCTTGAATACCTTTGCCATGGTTTCGGCATCTGCATCCAACCAATTGTTCATTCCTCTTTGGGCGTTTCTTGTACTATTGTCCAGATATGAGTGAATTTTATACTTCAATGGATAAAATCCAGTATTCAATGCCGTCCGGCTTGGAGAACAAATAGGCGAATTGACATAAAAATTGGTTAATTTCAGTCCCCTTTCTGCCAAAGCATCCATATTGGGAGTTGCTACTACTTGATTACCAAATGAAGATAAATCCCCAAACCCCATGTCATCAATAAATATGATGACCACATTAGGTTTTTCCTGAGCCCAAACACCCTCATTTTTTCCAAAAAAGCCTATTAAAAATAGACTTAAAATTTTCAATAACTGCTTCATTCTTTATTTATTCTAAATAATTTATTCAATTTTATTTCTGAATCCCTGTCGCACTTTAGGATACTATTTTCTATTTTCAACTCCGCCATTTGAATTACGGACCTTCTATTGGACAAGGCCTGCTTGGTTGCTGGCTGGCCTTTGTATTCTCGCCACGGCTCTACATGATAAAAAATAAAGGCCCGGTCATTTATCACCGCTACACTTGGATGACGTGCCCTTGAATTATCCCATTTTCTTTTTCCATCTTCTAACAAAATGGTTCCTTGAAATTTCCAGTTCTCAGCATCATTACTTTTATATACAAAAAGTCCTTTATGAGGATCGGTAATCAACCAATAGCTTCCCTTCCAGTTAAAAACATATGGCGCTTCTTCAAATCCCGAACCAGTTGCACTGGCATTAAAAACATCACTTTTAGAAAAACCCTGATCTTCCCAAGTGTCCATATCTTTAGAGGAAAGGTGATAGAGCTGGTTTTTTTCTTTTGGCTTCTTTGCTTTGTACCATAAATGATAACTTCCATCTTTTTTGTACACCGTCGCGTCTAATGAATTCAAAGCCGGATCATGCACCTCGCCAATTCTTTCCCAGCCATCAATGGGGTCTTTCTGGCTTGTTTTATAGTGAATGATTTTTCCGGGACCTCCAAAATAGGATTCATTGACCAGTTCATATTCAGGCTTCCACGTCACAAACATGTGAAGGTATCCATCATGAGCAATAATGGCCGGGGCCCAATAAGTTGCTTCAGCATTTTTAGTTCCACCGACGCCATCAAATTTGCAATAGCCCAAAAATTCCCAATCAGATAAGTTTTTGGACCGGATGACTCCCAAGGGTGTTCCCAAGTAGGTGTTCTCTTGGAGAGGTTTTCTGGAGGTATAATAGATATAATAATGTCCATCCGCAGGATTGTAAATCACTTCTGGATCACAGGAGCCATGCCAATTGGGATCCACAAATAAAGGATCTGGTACTTGGGACTGGGCAAAGCAATTTCCCTGGATAAGCAAAAGACCTATAAGGCCCCATATCATCAATGCTTTTCTTTTCATATTTTAGCTATAATATTCATCTTCAGTTAATTCATGAAGAAGTAGTTACTTTCCTTTGAATAATAGCTTTTAATCTACAAGTCCAGCTTCTTTGTGAATTTTATATAAATCCTCAGGACTAATTTTCATAATCTTACGATCATAAGTAATCAGGCCGTTTATCTCGCCTTCCACATCGGTGGTTTGCGTATAAACACCAGCACTGATTCCTTTTTTCTTTAAGCCCCCAAGGATCTCGCTACTTTTCACGTAACGCTGGATATATTCCTCTTTGGTCTTTGGAAGTCCTCCATAGCCCCAGTTGTCCTTTGAGGTGTCCCAAATATGCCCCTCTACTGGCCATCCATGTCCCCCATATTCACCAACTACTTTGATATAATCATCATACAAAGGTACTTCCAATGGAAATAATGGATGAGGATAATTATGTTCATCGGCAATATCCCCAACTTCGAAAAAGTTGCCTCCACTGGCGATATTAAGCAATCTGGAAGGATCATATTTCTTGGTCCAATTCCCAACTTCCATACTACGATGCTGCCCCCAACGCTCATTAAAAGTGGTCCATACAACCACTGAAGGATGATTATAAAGAACATCAATCATCGTTTTGAGCTCAGTCATATATTGTTCATGGGCCCAATCCGGCCAATCAGCATTCAATACATCTTCGTTCCCATCCCACCAATTATTATTTCTTGGGCTATAATCTTTGGAAAGGGCTTTAAGCTTTTTCCATTTTGGCCATTCACTTCCTCCACTACCTCCGGAGGTCTGATCTTGCCAGATCAGGAATCCCATCCGGTCAGCATGGTAATAATAGCGACGAGGCTCGACTTTTTTATGTTTCCTGATCATATTGAAGCCTGCCTTTTTCAGATAGTCCATCTCCCAAACAATCGCTTCATCTGAAGGGGGGAGCAAAAAGCTTCCTGGCCACCATCCTTGATCCAATGGACCTAAATGGAAAATCTTCTCTCCATTGAGCGTAAACTGCCAGTTGCCATTTTCATCACATTCCTTGCCCACGCTTCTAAATCCGGCGTAGGAGGTTATGCTATCTAAAATCTCACCATTTTCCCCAACCAACTCTACCAAAAGGTCATATAAATGCGGAGATGAAGGCGACCATAACTTCACGTTCTTCACGCTCATTCTTACCTCATGGCTAGAGCTATTTTTCTTCATGACTTCTTTTCCATCCTCCAATACGGTAATCCTCAGGCCTGATGGCTGCTTTAGGCCACCTACGATTGCTTCTGCTATCAATTCTCCATGCATATCGGCCAGGATTTTTACTGATTGGACATAAGTCTTCGGAACACTTTCCATCCACACAGTAGACCATATACCCGATGATGGGGAATACCAAATTCCTCGACCATCCCGCTTCTGTTTTCCTCGGAGCTGGTAAAGATCTGGATCGTCCGTACCATCAATTACCCTCAGTTTCACTTCATTTTCCCCTTCCTTCATCAGTTTGGAAACGTCAAAGGAAAAGGGCAAATTACCGCCGATATGTGACCCTGCTAACTGTCCATTGACCCAGACCATACACTTATAATCCACACCTTCAAAATTCAATAAATGATTTTCGTCCTTTTTGGGATCAAAATCAAATGTCCTTCTATACCAAATCACTTCATCAGCCTTGATTCGAAGACCTACACCGGAAAGCGGGGTTTCTAAAGCAAAGGGAACTAAAATATTTTCCTTCCATTCCTTAGGTGCTACAGCCCTATTTGAGGTAATCGCATATTCCCAAAGTCCGTTCAGGTTAAGCCACTGATCTCTTTTCATTTGAGGACGTGGATATTCTTGCCAAACATTGTCGGGGCTAACTTCTTCCGCCCACTTGGTGATAATTTTATCTCCTACTGGTTGCCAACTTTGGGCCTTCAGACCAAAACTGGAAAATACCAAAAGGACAACTGAAACTAAGATTCTTATCATCGTAATTTTTAGGTTAATTATTAATTGCTCTTTAATTGAAATAAAGCCCCAAAATGGATTCATTTCTAAATGGTGATTATTTAAATTATAGAGCTTCTTACTTAGCTTTTCCCCTCTATCCTGATCTTCTTAATGCTGTTTTTAGTCATTCTATAAAATTCATTTTTCTTCTTCCAATCCAATTCCTTGGCTTTTGGACTATCAACAATCAGGTTAATGATGCCATATGTTGGTTTAATTTTTCAACTATAGTTTGAGATTTTTTCTAGCTAGTTCAGGCCCCGACCAGAAGATTTTAGCCTGCTCCTCACTTCCTTTTACTTCGACTATATGGTTCCCTTGATCAAGGCCTATCACCCCGTACCTTCCAAATTTCAACTTTCCCTCCTGCCCCTTGGCAATCAGCTCTCCATCCACATAAATACTTGCATCTCCTTCCACATAGAAAGTATAATAGCCTTTCCTTTCCACAGTAATATTGCCATTCTTTTGTTTGGGACTGAAGTTCATCTTCACGATCATTTTTTCATCATCTATATTAAAGCGCATATGCTTTAATGAGCGCAATTCCGTTTCTAATCCCTGATCACCACAATAAGCCATCCACTCCATCAAGGATCCATACAGCTCATTAATTTTCTCTCCATACCCTGCTTGTATTGCCAAGTTATTTAGATTATAAGGGTCCTTTTGATCGTTATAAAGTTCGATTTTCGGTCTATACTGGTATCTATGTGCCAAATTTTGGTATTGGATATCATCAGAAGCGATCCATTCTTTAAAAAACTTATCCCTTTCTGTTACTGAATTCTTAAATGGAACTTCAGGTGAAAGGTTTACGATCAAACGATATTCCCCATCTGAGACACTTCTGATCCCATAATATTCTGGTCCAAAATAGATCCCTCTGCTGGTCTGTATACCAAAGTTATATTTCCTAAAATCACTAGAATCTTTTCCTTTCAACAAAGGGACTAATGATTTTCCATCTAAACCCTTTGGATTTTCTCCTCCAGCAAGCTCAATAAAGGTCGGCAGCAAATCAATATATTCCACCTGCGCATCCGACTGCATTCCTTTTTCGATTTTTCCTGGCCAATAGGCAATCATCCCAGTGGATAACCCAGCATTATAACATGTCCATTTGGCAAAGGGGAAACTATTGCCTTGCTCACTGGAAAAGACGAAAAGCGTATTCTCATCCAAATCATTTTCCTTAAGCAATTCCAAAACTCTTTTTACTTGGCCATCCATATAATTGATTTCAGCCAAATAGTTTCTAAAACTCTCTCGTGTAGATTTTGTATCTGCTAAATAAGGTGGTAAGGTAATTTTTTCTTTGTCAAATAAGGTAGTGTCCCCTCGATTCCAAGGGCTATGTGGCTCTGTCGAACACACATACAGACAAAAATTATCCTCTTTGGCTTTTGCATCTTTTAAAAAAGCATCAATCTTATTGAAATCAGGATTCAACTCCCTTGTTTCACTCCCGTCCAAATACTCATAATCGAAAACCTCCTTGGGAAGGATATGCCTTTTCCCTGAAAGGGCAACTCTATAACCTAATGGATTTAAATAATCCACTGTTGATTTTACATCTTCGCGGACATAGGTGTGATTTGGGTAGGCTCCCGTTCTGACAGGATACATTCCCGTCATAATTGCATGCCTAGTAGGGGAGCACATTGGAGCACTTTGGTAGGCCCTATTAAACTTCAATCCATTTTCTGCTAACCAATCAATTGTGGGGGTTATGGCATCCTTACTTCCATAGGTACTTAAGTCCCATTTGGTACAGTCATCTGCCAAAAAGAAAACAATATTGGTTTTTTCACTATTATTCCCTTGTCCAAAAACCGATGAATGCAAAAAAACAATCATCAGCACTAATATTGATCTGGTCATTTTAAAAGGTTTATTATTTAATTTACAATTGAGAGTCTTCTTAGGGGCCTTGTTATTCTGAATTATCATTCCAATTATGGTATAAACTCAACAGTGCCTCTTACAGTCAAATTTAAAACTTCCCATAAGCCTTGGACACCCCTATAAACTAATTGCTATTTTAGGGAAATATTAGCAATCCAAATGTTTAAAATCCTTCATAAAACCTAAAAAATCGTTCAAACCATCTACTATATGTATAAATCGCATTCAGAAGTCAAAAACTAAAACCCTAACTATCAGCTTACGTATTATTTAGTTCAACTAACAAAGTATGAGCCATACAAAAGAAATTATATTTCAGAAAAATGATTTGGTCAAGACATTAATGGAGCAAATTGCCACAACAAAAGAGGCAGCAAAAAAAACTTTATTGATCACAACATTGGTGAACAACTTTAAAGATGACCGGATATTCCCATGGTTGCAAATACAGTTAAAAGACCAATCATTGGATCACATCCATTCATTTCTAGTGCAATCCTGTGCCCAATATTCCCTTTCCCAATGCAAGACCGCTCTTCCATTTTTTGTAGACCTTTTAATTGATGGTACTTATGAAGCTTCTATTGCTGCGGCGCAACTTTTACTCACTATCATGGACACCTTCAAACTGGATCAGTCAACGATAGAAGATTTAGAGAAGAAACTAAGCCTTGACCTAAATCCTATTGAACAAGAAAAAGCACTAAAGAGAGATTTAAAAAACATTTGAAATCCAACCAAAAATAATGACCTGGAATTTTTTTCTTTTAACAGCTACTATCAAATTTCATTTTTCACATAAAAGCCTAACGTTCCCCGCTCAACATAAGCAGATCGTTTAAATAATTGAAAAAAAATTGGCCAATTCTATTCAATATAGAATTGGCCAGATTATTATTAAAATCAATTAGGATAAAACCCTATTCAGACCAAAATGGATTTTGCACCAAATTTGGATTCTTGTCGATTTCTCCCTGAGGGACAGGAAACCAATAGTTCTTTTTGGAAAAACGCCTCCTTTGATAAACCGTCCTTTTATAGAAGGCATTGGGATTATTAACATCATCACTGAGTTCATTTCCAAGATAATTCATACCATAAAAATCCCTATTGAGCATTTCCTCTCCAATTTTCCACCTTCTTATATCATTCCACCGAACCCCTTCATTGTTCAGTTCCACCCTTCTTTCTCTTCGGATAGCTTCCCTGACTTCATCCTGACCAGAAAGGGAAATCTGCCCAACTCCAGAGCCATAACCAGGTACTCCTGCCCTCTCTCGGATCAAATTCAGATAATAAAGAATATCTGGATTGCCTGGCTCCACTTCATTAAGCGCCTCACAGTAATTTAGATAAGCTTCCCCAAGCCTATACAAAATTCCTGGCCTATAAGGATTAGTCCCGTTTCTGGGGTCATGGTCCGGATGGGTTTTCTTCCTTAGCAAATATCCATTTTGGGGAGCATCATGTGTGGGGCCACCATCAGCTTCTCCGCTTAGAAAGTGGGTACGTCTCCCTTCTCTTCTGTACCATGCCCTATTATATAATACACTGATATAAAATCGCGGCTCCCTATTACAATACATATTATAGGTTCCTTCTAATGTTACTTGACCTTCTTTGCCTTCTTGATTTCCTTGGGACTCAATCCAATTGGTATTTCTGAATTCAGGTTCTGTAGAAAATCCCTTCTCCACATAACCAGAATTGGGATCATCTATAGGTAATCCATTTTTCATAAAAAAGGCATCCACCAATGACTGGGTAACCCCTAAACCTCCATTCCCACCAGTTCCTCTTGGCTGGGAATGTCTATCATATTCCCAAGTATTTGAGCCAGGTCTCGCAAATAGTATTTCCTTGTTAACATCTCCCTTTTCCAATATCATATTCTGATAGGATAAGAAAGGGTCTATGCTCCCATCTTGGTTATACTCATAATATAGTTCATGTCCAGCATCATGGGCTGCATCTATAAGTTCCTCGCAGGCATCTTTGGCCTTCACCCACTTTTGGGGATCATAGGCCTTATTGAAAAGCTCTTCACCATTATTGTTCACAAAGCCCACATAATCCTGATTGCCATTGACCAAAGGACTGGCTGCAAAAAGTAGTACTCTGGCACGTACTGCCAAACACATGATAGAGGTAGCACGACCATATTTGGTCGCCTCGGAATATTTCGGAGGTAAAATTTCTGCAACTTCCTTAAGTTCCTGATCTATCCAACTAACTATTTCATCAAAAGGACTTTGCCCCTTCATCAGCTCCTCTTGAGTAGCATCAGAAGGCACTACTCCCAAATTAAACGGAACTACCCCATAAGCTTCTATCATTAACCAGTAATAATAAGCAATTAGAAACCTTGCTTCTCCCCGCATATATTCTACGTCTTGCTCAGTTACCTTTTGCGCAGCATTGGGCTTAACATTTTCAATAAAAATATAAGCAGACCTTATCCTTTGTGGAATAGTAGACCAATAGTTTGGCCCCCAGGAACTCGTTGGATTCCAATTGCCTGTCTGTTTGGCTATTACTGTCCATCCAAACTGCTCCCAACCTGTGGAAGGGGCCATATCATCTGACAAAGGATCATAACCAATATCCCTGGTAAACCCCCAATAAGGGTCAGGAATTCCGTTATAAACTCCTGCTAACCAATCCTCAGTCCTGGTTTTATCATTAAAAACCATTTCCAAGGTCAACAGGTCTTCCGGCGCTTTATCCAGATAATTTTCACAAGCAACAAGTGAAAACATGGAAATGACAACTAGTATATATTTTAATATTCTCATTATCTCAGGTTTAATAGGTAATTAGAAATTGATATTAGCACCTATGGAATAAGATTTCATGATTGGGTATCTAAATCCATTATTGGAGCCTAATTCAGGATCCCATAAGTCAAACTTTGAAAAAGTAGCCAGATTATTCCCTCTTATAAATATCCTTGCATGACCCAACTTGGCCTTACTCAACATTTGATTGGAAAAATTATAACCTAATTCTACATTTCTCAAGCGAACCATGCTCATATCCCTTAGCCACCATGTGGAAGCCTGGTTATTATTGGTATGCACATAATCGGCAAGTCTCGGCCAAAAAACATCCTGTCGGGGATTTTCCATTGTCCACCGGTCATCCACATTGGAAAAGATGTTACCTAAAGCTCCTGCACCAGATCCGGGGATAAAGTAAGTGGTTCCGTCTCCAATGACCCTCCATGTTCTGGAATTAGCCTGAAAAAACAGTCCAAAATCAAAGTTCTTATAGCGGATATTCGAACCAAAACCATACACCATCTGTGGATCTACTGTTCCTCCTATAGCCGTTTTATCCAAATCATTAATGACGCCATCATCATTCAAATCTTTGTAGCGGATATCTCCAGGCCGCACCAAACCATAGGTTTGACTAGGAATTTCTTCGATTAAAATCCCCTCTTCTACATTAAGAAAGTCTTCTTCTTTGAAAAGCCCCTCAGCTATAAGCCCAAATAATTGGCCTACAGGCTGTCCGGTAGAAGACCGGGGAGTTCCCACTACTGAGCTTGGCTCATCCTGTTCTATGATTTTGTTCTTGGCATAAGTAAATGTTCCCCGCACCGACACATACACATTTGGTGAGACTTGTTTGCTATAATCCAAGGACATGTCAATCCCCTTATTATTGACTTTTCCAAAATTAGCCCATGGTGTATTGATATAACCTGCTGAACCAGGAATGGTCCTTCGCTGCATAAAAATATCACGTCGTTCCTCCTTAAAAAGGTCTACCCGTAGGTCCAAACTGTTCCAAAGACCTAATTCTATGCCTATATTAGATTTCATCACAGTCTCCCAAGTGAGGTTTTCGACTCCATAATCTCCTTCCCTTCTACCTGATCTGCTATAATTATTTTCTATACCCCAAGAATATCCGCCAGTATCACCAATAGTGGTTATATAGGCAAATCGTCTACCGTCAATCTGGTCATTTCCTACCAAGCCCAATGACGCCCTTAATTTTAACTTGGACAGCGTTTCTTTATATGGCATCAAGAAACTTTCTTCACTGACCAACCAACCTACGGCTACGGAGGGGAAGAAACCGAAACGTTGGCCTCTGGCAAAGTTCTCCGAACCATTATACCCAAAATTCACCTCGGCAATATACCGTCTATCATAGGAATAGGAAAACCGGCCTGCTATCCCTTGGGTCCGAAAAGGCAAACGATCTCCATTATCATAATGCCGCTGATTATACATGAACATGCCATCCACATAGTGCTTTTCAAAGTTCCTTCTATAATTGAGGTTTCCTTCCAAATACACACTTTTGTTGCCCCAATCGGAACCCGTGCTGTAACCCAAAAAATCCTGGCCATATTGATATATGACCAAATCAAGTGTACCATCTTCATTCCTCCCTGTAGCTGGATTATAGTAATCAGGAGACTTACTTCTGGAAACGCTATTTCCAGAATAGCGGTCAAATGAAAAACTTAATTTCATCTCCAAACCCTCAGTTATATCACTTAAGTCCTGCTCTAAAGAAAACAAAGACTCCAATTTACTGGAACTGTGTCTTTCATAACCTCTTTGGGTGGCCAATGCCCAAGGGTTGCTCCTTTGAGGGGTAACGGGGATCTCCCCTGAGGAATACTGAGTGGGATGGACATAAGGAGGTATTTCAAAAGCTTTATTAAAAAGATCATCAATGGACTGTGGTGGTGTATTTCTATCCTGAAGGTACCCGCCAATATTCACACGCATCAATGTGCTTGGAGTAATATTAAGATCAATATTTGATCGGACATTATACCTTCTAAGCTTAATGGAGGAATCCCAACTTTGTCTTTCATCACGACTGAGGATACCATCTTCTCCATAATATGAACCTACGAAAGCATATTTTAATACATCACTACCCCCTGAAACCGTTAAGTTCACCCGGTTATTGGAAGCATAGTCCCTAGTAATCTCATCCAGCCAATTCACATCTGGACTCAAATCGGGGTCTGCACCGCTTCTGATTTCCTCAATTTTCTCTTCCGAGAAAAGCTTGGGTTTATCAGACTCCTCCGAAATACTGTTCAAAACTTCAAGGTAATCAGCTGCACCAACAAAATCAGGAAGTTTTACAGGTTGCGTAATTCCCCTTTCGTATCGAATATCCACTGTTGGTTTGCCTACGTGCCCTCTCTTCGTATTGATAATAATCACCCCATTGGCACCCCGTACACCGTAAACTGCACTTGCAGCGGCATCTTTAAGTATAGAAAAGGACTCTATTTCGGCAGGATCGATATTGTCCAATGAACGCTGAACCCCATCCACTAAAATCAAAGGGCTGCGGTTACCAGCAAAAGTAGAAATCCCTCTAATCCAAAATTGCGAATTGTCATATCCAGGTTCTCCAGAGCGCTGGGCAGCAATCACTCCTGACAATTGGCCTGCAAGATTATTACTTAAAGACCTGGATGTTCCTAACTGAAGCTTGTCTGGTTTGATGGTAGTCACAGACCCAACTACTGAATATTCTTTTTGGGTACCAAAGCCTACAACAACTACTTCATCCAAGGATTCTGCATTGACCTCAAGTACCACATTAATTTGGTTTTGAGCCCCTACTAGCACCTTCTTAGTTTCAAATCCGATATAACTAAAGACAAGGGTTTTGCCTTGGTTTACATCAATGGAATAGCTACCATCTATATCCGTAACTGTTCCTTTATTTGGCTCGCCCTCAATCAAAACAGAAGCCCCCGGTAATGGCTCCCCATCTATATCCGAGACTGTTCCCGTGACGGCTAAAATTTCCTCAGAAGTACTTAGGATCGATTTTTTATGGATGATCACGTGATTTCCTTTCTCCTCTCCCTTAAGCTCTAAATCGTCCAGAATATTTTGTACAGAAGAATTAGTAAAGTTTTTGTTAACCTTTACCTTATGCTGATCTATTTCTTCAGGATCATATACAAATGTTAAATCGGTTTTTTTCTCTATTAAGTCCAAAACATCTGCAGTTGATTTACCTGCAGCATCAATACTGATTTGAACTTGCTTAAGTTTTTGTGCCTTGACCTCAGTCATTAAGGCAGGAACAAAAATCAAATAGACCAAGGTTATTAAAATTGACATTGGTTTTCCACCAATCTTCCGCTGGAAGATATCAACAGGTCGAATTTTTTCCATAAATTTGGTAGGGTTTAAATTGTTAATATTTAGACTGGATCTTTGGGATGGTAATTGGCGTTATTTCCCCAAAGGCTTAAAGCTGGGCTTCTTATGGAGCTCGGCTTTGTTTTTTTACATTAGACATTTTTTTTATTTTAGTTGATCTTTCGATTTATTCTTAATGATGATTTTGTTTTCTCTATTTTCATATTCCAAACCATGAAGTATACAAAGAATATCAACTATACCTTCTATGCCCTGATTCTTATCAAAACTCCCTTTGATAAATAAGCCTTGATCCACTCCTTCCTTGAGTACAAGTTGTTTCTTAAAAATTCTATTTAAAATATTGGATACCTCTTTTAAAGTGTGTTGGCTGAACACGATTTTCCCATCAATCCAAGAATCGACATGTGCTACATTTGATTGATAAAATTCCTCCGTAATTTTATCATAAGTGATTTGTTGCCCCTTGGTGATCTTTCCAAATAGTCGCCTCCCCTTACCAACTGCCACCTTTCCCGAAGACACAGCGACTTCCACTTGTTCACCATTGCTATAATCATTTATATTAAAGGAGGTTCCCAAAACACTAACCTTAATACCGTTTTCTGTGTGTACAGTAAAAGGCCTTGTCTCATCTCTTTCTACATCGAAAAAGGCCTCGCCCTCTAATGCCACCTCCCTTGAATCAGTTACAAACTTCTCTGGAAACCTGAGCACACTCACCGAATTAAGGATTACTTTTGATTGGTCCGGCAAAATAATTTCCTTGATCTCTCCTACCTTGGTCCTATATTCTTGTATATTATTATTTTGCTCTTGGAAATATTGAAAAAATACAAATGTGGATACCAGAAAAATCACCATTACGGCTGCAACCTTCATCAATGGCAACGTATTAATACTTTTGGTTTTGGAGCTATTAAAATCATCCTTTATTTCCTTAGTTAGCAATCGGTCTTCCAATCGAAGAAGCTCGCTATTATCCATACCATCAATTACTCCCCCAAGATGCTCCAAAAACTCATCTGCATCTTTGTCACTGGCATTTTGATACCAATTAATCAATCTTTCCCTCTCAGCTTCGGTGGCCCTTCCGCTGGAATACCTTGATAAAAGTTTTTTTAATTCTGATCTCTCCATTTTCATATTGTTACAACTAATACGCTTTAGGCAGTATTTTCCCCCCTTCAATATTAGTTTTTTTAAATTAATTGGTTGAACTCTCTATTGATAGGAGCTAGAGAGACGCTTTAATGTAGAAGGAAACTATGATCTTCACATAGTGTAAAAGTCTAAAATAATATGGAAGCCTATAAAAAAACCAGACTCCAAACTATAAGATATGGCACGGTATATCCAGCATGCTCCTTCAAGTATTCCTTAATCATATGAGTAGATTTGGCCATATGCCTTTCTATGGCTTTAGGTGTGGTCCCAAGCTTCGATGCTATCTCGGTATAGCTTAGATTTTCATATCTACTAAGTTTAAAAATCATGCGCTTCTTCTCGGGAAGTTGATCCAAAGCTTTATCCATAACAGATTTCAACTCATTAAAATATACTGTTTCTAGGGTCACTGATCCCAATATATTTTCATCCATCACTCCCTCCGTCTGGAAAGATTTTCTTACGGCAAGCTTTCTAAAATGATCATTCACTAAGTTCTTCGCTATTTGTCTAACAAATCCCTTCAATGAATAGGAATCCTTTAGTTGATCTCTTTTCTCCCACAACCTAGCAAAAGTCTCTTGGGCAATATCCTCCGAAAGGTCCTTATCTTTTGAAATAAAAAGTACAAAGACGAACACCTTTTTATAATAACTTTCATAAAAAAAGGTAAACGCTTCTCTATCTCCATTTTTAATGGAATCAATTAAGGAATGTTCCAGATTACGGACAGCCATTTAGGGAAAGTTTAAACATAAAATTTAATACTTTATCAGATAGATTTATTTATATGTAAACATATACATAGCTAAAGCACAAAACTTATCATTGATAAACAGCAATTCAAAGTTTAATTTTACCAATTATTCCATTATAAACCAAAACAATATTTTACCGAGAGAGTATTTTAAGAATGCTAAAAAAACTTTTAACATAGCCTAACTATCTCCCAGATATCAATCCCAAAAAAGTACAATATATCCTGATATGGACTGTGGAAATGATATACCCCCCATTATAATTATTACACCAAAGCAATTCTACAATACCTATTAAGGTATTCCCTGGGGGTCATATCTGTAAATTTCTTAAATACATCCCGAAAAGCTTTGGGATCGGTATAGCCCACCCGATACATCACTTCATTGATGGTCATCCGTCCTTCTTCGAGTTCCTTCTTTGCCGCTTCCACTTTTACACGTTGCAAGTATTCAATAACTGTATTTGAGGTGGCTTTTTTAAACCGCCTCTCAAATGTTCGTCTGCTTACTGATGCCCTATCCGAAAGCTGCTCTACGGTTATTTTTTGAGTATAATTTTCCTCAATATATTCTTGCGACTCCAAAATTTCATGGTCATCATGGGATTTCTGTCCTTTAAAAATGATAAATGGTGACTGGCTATTGCGGCTGATATCTATTTCAAAAATTTTTGAAGATAAAACTGCCATTTTCCGACCGGCAAACTTTTCAATAAGATATAAATTTAAGTTGAGAGAAGAATAAGCCCCCCCACTGGTGTATAATCCATTTTCATCTGTGATAATTTTATCATCTGTTAAATTGACATTGGGAAACATCTCCTTAAACTCACTTGCAGCCAGCCAATGTGTGGCGCAATCCCGACCATCAAGAAGCCCTGTACTCGCCAATAAAAATGCCCCGATGCAAAGGCTGGCTATTTCAGCTCCTTTACTATATTGATTTTGTAACCAAGGAATAAATATTCGGTTATTTTCTACTACTTTTTTATAATCTCCATGTATAGCTGGAATAATAATTAAATCCGTCTTTTCTATTTCCGCTATCGTCTTATTGGGCTGAATACTGAATACCCCATTACTTAAGCTGGCCCCTTTGTGTGCTCCTACAAGATGGGTCTCAAAAGCAGGTGATTTCCCCCTTTTCAAAAAGGACTCATTGGCCATATTAAACATTTTAAAGGTGGCTTCTAGATTACTAAGACTTGAATCACCATCAGGTACAAGTATTGAAATATGTTTCATATAATTCTACATTTTATCCTAATAAATGGATTTTGAAAACAATACAATTTAACAGTATTCAATGTCGCAATCAACCCACTATAATGACGTAATCACACCTTTGAATTCAAAAAAAACACCTATACCTTTATTAATCAAATAATTACCAAAAAAACATTGGCAATATGTATAAATACTTTCGACGTCTACAATTATGAAAAACAAGAGCTTACTAACAAAAAACAAGCCTAATAATATCTAAAAATAATCCTAAACAAACTATCTATTGAAGCTAAAAGGACTATCAGTTATTCAATGACAGAATTAGGCTATTTCAACTAGGCTAGCATTAGAATGATTACCAAAAAAATACTGTAATGAGAAAAGTCATCCTATCCATGTTAACTTCTATCGATGGCTATATTGAAGGCACCAATAAAGACATCAGTTGGCATCTTTGGAATAATGAGATGGATGCCTATATGATGGATTTTTTCAAGACTGTAGACACCTTTATCTATGGCAGGAAATCTTATGAATTGATGTTGGACTATTGGCCATCGCAAACAGGCTCATTTGCAAATATCATGAATGAGATGCCCAAGATAGTTTTTTCCAAAACCTTAAAAAATGGAATGATGAATTCCAAAATAGTAAATGGTGACGTAGCCGAAACCATTCAAAAAGAAAAAAGAAAACCTGGAAAGAATATGGTCTTGTTTGCTGGAGCAAATATTGCTTCTACCTTCATCGCTAAAAACCTGATCGATGAATACAGATTAATTATTAGCCCTGTCGCCTTAGGAAGTGGCAATCCATTATTTCAAATCGATAAGACCCTCAACTTGACATTATCAGAAACTAAAACTTTTCAATGTGGTAATGTGCTACTTATATACCAAGCCGGAAAATTTTAAAACGAATTCCATATCAAAACCTTAAAACAATGAAACTAAAGCAAATCTGGGCAAACCTAGCCGTTGAAGATATTGAAAAGACTAAGGCCTTCTACCTCAAATTAGGCTTTAAGTTAAACGGAACCCCTTCCATGGAGCTGGTTAGTTTCTTATTTGGTGAAGAGGAGTTTGTCATCCACTTTTTTGAAAAAGATGCATTAAAGAGAAGCATTGAAGGAGATACCGCCAACCTTAAACGGGGAAATGAAATCATGTTCACTCTAGCTGCAGACAGCAAAGAAGAAATTGATCTATTTGCCGAAAAAGTCAGAAAATCTGGAGGAACTATTCGTTATAATCCCAAAAAGGACAAGAAAAAATTTTACGATGAAAACGGGTATTATGTATGTGTCTTTGAAGACCCTGATGGGCACCTATTTAATTTGTTCTATAATATGAACTAAATAATAATATCATGGAATAGGCCTTATATGAATATGGAAAAAGTGTCAAAATGAAAATACAATTATTATGAATACAAAAAGACAAACCTTCAATAAAACGATTAATGCTACTCCAGAAAAAGTATGGGAGATACTATGGGAGGATGAGTCCTATCGAAAATGGACTTCAATATTTTCAGAGGGTTCCTTTGCTGAGACAGACTGGAAAGTGGGCGGTAAAGCCCGATTCTTAACACCTGATGGCATGGGAATGATCAGCAAAATAAAGGCTAATAATCCATTTAAGTTCATGTCTATCGAGCACTTGGGCATAATAGAAAACGGTCAAGAAAATACACAGAGTCCAGAAGCCAAAAAGTGGTCCGGAGCAATGGAGAATTATACTTTGAAAAAAACTGAAGAAGGAAAAACCGAAATTATGATTGAAATGGACATCATTGATTCCTATAAAAATTTCTTTTTGGAAACTTGGCCCAAAGCCCTTCAAAAAGTCAAAGAACTAGCAGAAAAACAATAAAACTTAAAACACAAAAACAATGAAAGTCAATCCTTATTTAAATTTTGATGGCAAGGCTGAAGAAGCATTCGAATTTTACAAATCCGTTTTTGGAGGAGAGTTTACGGCCAATATGAAGATGAGCGACGCTCCGGACACAGACAAACTCGCAAAAGAGGAACAATCCCGAACCATGCATATTTCATTGCCCATCAGCCCTAACACCATTCTGATGGCATCTGACATCCTTCCATCCATGGGACATTCCTTAAAACAAGGCAATAATTCCTATATTTCCATCCATCCCGACAGTAAAGAGGAAGCAGACCGTTTGTTTAATGGTCTTTCTGAGGGTGGTACTATAGAAATGCCCATGGCTGACCAGTTTTGGGGTGATTATTACGGCAGCTTTATTGACAAATTTGGTATCCATTGGATGATCAATTACAATAAAGACTTTAGTTAAACTCCAGTATAAATATATAATCTTAAGCCCTTTGAATGGTAGAAGTATTTAAAACAAGTGTAAAGACAGTAGATGATAAATTATTCCTTTTGGACCAGCTCCAAAAGGAATACCCTTACTGTAAAATAAATTTTGATTTGGAGGACTGTGATAAAATTCTTCGCATTGAAACAAAAGAGATTTCCTTAAACCCAATATCCATCATGGACTTGATAAAAAATCATGGTTTTGAAATAGAAATACTCCAAGATGAATTACCATAAACATTTGATAATTCTGAACTATTGATCATTGCTTACCATGAATCAATCCTAAAGAGGCTTGACCAAAAATCACTTACCCCTATAACTTTTAAACGTTGCTCCTTCTTGCTTAAATTAAGCAAACAATTATTCAACTTATATATAACTAGGTACCTTATTCTTCATTGATATCCCAATCGGCAGCGACTTCTTTAGATAATTTTATTACATTCTCCAAAATGGCCCGATGATCATTCTTTCTCCAATTGACAAATAGTTGGACCTCTTCAGGCAAGTTAATGAACCTGACATTCGCTCTTGCCGCAAACTTAAATGAATATGGAAGGATAGAAATCCCCAGGCCTTTGGCCACTAAATTGAGTATCATTCCTCCAAAATCAGATTCAATATGGATATCAGGTTCAAAATTATACCTATTGAACATACCCCTTAATAAGGAAGCAAAATAAGTGGAATGATGTAATCCGGACAAAATGAATTTTTCACCTTTCAAATCCTCTAAACTGTTAAAGTTCCCCTCATTTAACCAATATCCTTCTGGAACGACCAGACAAATACGTTCAGAAAACAATGGAAGGGTTATTATTCCCATATTTTGGATCCTGTCCCTACTTAATGCCAAATCAACCTGATAATCAAGCAATAATTTTTCCTGACTGATATCCACTGGTTCCATCAACTCCACCTTCAATTTGGGAAAACTGCTAGAAAGTTTATCTAATAATGATGGTAAAAATACATAGGCGATAGAACCAGGATAACTTATGCTTATTCTACCTGATTTTCCCTCCCCTATTGTCTTTGTGTGTTGATGGGTACGATCTATTTCATCAATGAGATATTCCCAACGTTCCTTGAAGAAAACTCCAGCATCTGTAAGTTTCACATTTCTTTTATTCCTTTCAAACAGTTGAGTACCTACCTCCTCTTCCAAGGCCTGAATCTTACGGCTCAAAGATGATTGGGTTATATAAACCTGCTCTGCAGTTTTCCAAAAATGTAGTTCCTTAGCTAATACTAGAAAATAGCGAATCTGTTGAAGGTCCATTAATTCAATTTACGCATTAATACATTCGAATTTAACATTTTTAAGAACAATTAACCCTGTTTTATTTGCAACAAATACAAAAAACGAATTAATAAAATATTTATGGGGATCATCAATTACAACACTTTTATTGCAACAGCGACCTTTTTTATCATGACACCGGGCATAGATACCGTCTTCGTATTGAAAAAATCCATTGGAGAAGGACGACTATCTGGCATCTATTCAGCTTTAGGGATAAATTCAGGAATCATCTTTCACACATTTTTTGCTGCCATTGGCCTTACCAGCTTAATCATTAAATATCCCATGGCATTTGCTCTAGTCAAATACCTTGGAGCTGCCTATATTATTTATATGGGGTTTGTAAGTATCATCAGTAAAAAGCCGATGATTAACCTTGAAAACCCAAACACTTCGAAAAACAATAGCTTTACTACCGGCTTAATCACCAATATCCTTAATCCCAAAAACGCATTATTCTTTTTGGCTTTATTTCCACAGTTTATACGGAAAGAAAGCCTAAAAGACCCACTTCCATTTTTACAGCTTGGATTAACCTATGCGCTAATAGGCTGCGTTTGGTACAGTCTTTTAACCTTATTTGCTGGTTCATTTTCATCCAAAATCAAAGAAAATCCTAATACTGATCTTTGGTTGAAAAAATTATCAGGTATAGTCTTTATTATTTTAGGCTTACAGTTGGCGACAAGCTATTAACGATGACAGGAATCTTTATACCTAATTAATTCCCCCAAGCCAAGGCACTGTATATACAGCTGTCCTGGCTTGGGAAAATCAGCCATAGTAAATAATAATCCTAAAAGTATCCCGTTAAAAAATAACAATTGAATACTGCGGTTTTATGTGACTTTTATTACAAACATTTACTATTGCGCTAGATACCTTTGAATGATGATGTGGCTAAAAAAGCATATATCTTGGATTTTATTAGGCCTTTTCCTTTTCAGTGCTGGAGGACATGGCTTTAATGCTTATATGATTGGGGATATATTCTTAAGCCATCAAAACTTTGTAAAAACCTGCACAAACAAAAATAATCATCTCACTACTCCACAGGACAAAAAACACTCCTCCAGCCAAGACACTCCTCAAAGCGAATCAAATACGGGATATTGTACTAATGCCCCTGCTTTCATACTCACAGGATATTATTTCCAATTAACTGAGCACTTCTCTACTACGCTACACCGAACAGAATATAAGGAAAGTAGCTTAAATCTATTTTTACATCCAAGCTCTCCACCGCCAAAATCTTGATCGAATCTTTTATTGGCACTATATCTTTTGGGCTTAAAAGCCTCTAAAAGGCATATGCCTATGTTTTTTTCTGTTTGATCAACTAAAACTTCTATGAACCAAACCATTCCGGTAAAGGCATACTCAGTCCTAATACTGCGGGTGCTTCTGAGCGGCATCTTTCTAGTGGCATCAACTAACCATCTATTGAATGTAGAGGCCGTACACAAAAGAATAGATACCGCTGCATTTAAAGAGATTGCCTATTTCTTTGGCAAGCCTGAACTATTGATCATTCTTTCTGGAGCAATAATGCTACTCGCGGGTGCTGCGCTCCTCTTGGGATTTAAAACCCGATGGTCAAGTCTTCTCTTACTGTCAGTGATAGTACCTATTACCATCACGGTACAAACTGGCCAAATATCTACTATAGGCCCCTTATTCAAAAACATCGCCATTATAGGAGGACTTATATTCTTTATTATCAATCCTGATTTCAAGAAACAAAAACTAGAACAATGAATAACCAATTAAAAAACCTATTACTGGTTTTACTATTGACAATATGGGGCATTTCCAATATATCTGCCCAAGAAATTGATGTTAACACCAAGGTTGACTATGTCGTCCTTACAAAAAAGATTGCACAGCTTGAACCCATACTTTTGGCTGCTGAAAGTTTATCAAAAGCAACATCCTTTGGAAACTTTGAGGTAATTATATGCGGCAAGGAAGTAGTCAACCTAAAAGATGAAAACAAAATGAAAGCGCATATCGAAAAGGCCAAAAGACTAGGTGTGGTACTAAATGCCTGTGGCTTTTCCTTAAAAAAATTCGGTGTAGCCTATGAAGAAGTTCCAATAAAAATCATCGATAATGGGATTCTGTATAACCTCCAACTACAACAAAAAGGCTTTTTAAGCTTAGAATTATAATTCAAAGAAAAAATCAATCCAATGAAAAAGAACATAAATTATCTTCTGGTAGCTTTTATCACTGCGGCTATCATTTCAGCATTTGTCTTACCCCAACCCCAAAATTCAAAACAAGCTGAACCTGAAAACATCAAATCCGCTCCTAGCCTGAAAATGAAGGATAAGGACGGGGCTGAAATACAATTAAAAGACTTTACTGGTAAAGTGGTGGTATTAAATCTTTGGGCAAGTTGGTGTCCCCCTTGTATCGCTGAAATGCCAAGTCTCCAGAAGTTTCATGACCAAATGGACACTGATGAAGTAGAGCTTATAATGCTTTCGCTGGACAGGGACTTTGATAAATCCATAGCATTCATGAATAGAAAAGCATACAATATGCCCTATTATAAACCTGTTTCACCTCTACCTTCTCCCTTTGCCGTGAATGCCATTCCGGCAACATTTATAATCAATAAGAAGGGAAAGGTTATTGGCTTACATTCAGGTATGACCGACTTTATGTCCGAAACCTTTTTGAACAAGGTTCAGGCTGCTTCTGTCCAAGAATAACTTCATAAAAATAAAATCATTAATCAAATAGAGGAAATCTTTCCTCTATTTGATTTTTATAACCTAACATATCGATCACATGATACAAAACACTTAAATCTTAATAAAAAGGAAACTTTATAATAACCTATTTTATGCCTGCAAGGCTGATATTAGTTTGTTATGAAAAAACCGACCTTAATTATATCAGCTTGCTTATTTTTGACCCTTTTTATACTGAAGTCTAATGCGCAAAGCCCGCAAAAGGCAGACAAAACCTTAACTATTGCCCAAGAGCTCGCCAACAGCAATCCTGAACAAGCTTTTTTGTTGGCCAACGAGGTATTAGAGGAAAGCCAACTCAATGGAGTGGACACCCTTATCGGAAAAACGCAATTGATCCGGGGAAAAATCCTTTTACAATATGGATTGTACCAAGCAGCCTCTGAGGCATTTTATGAAGCAGAACATCTTTTTGAGACCAAGGAAACATCTATTTACTTGGCCCAAATAAACAATTCACTGGGAGAAGTCTACTACAAAATCAAAACGCCAGAAGAAGCATTGGCACGTCATGAGAAAGCCTTGACCATTTACAAAAAACTAGGAAATAAAGAGGGAGAGGCGGAGACAAAAAGTTTTATCGGCGGGATGTACGAAAAGATGGGGAATTACCCTAAGGCCTTGGCATACCAAGGTGAAGCATTGGAGCTTTTTGAAGACCTTGACCTAAAAAGCCATCTGGCTTTTGTCAGAGAAAATATGGGCAGCATTTTTGAAGATTTGGAACAGTATGATTCTGCCTACTCCAATTTCCAAAAAGCATATACTATAAATCTTTCGATCGGAGACAGTCTTCGTTTAGTAGGCAATCTGAACAACCTTGGTGACATATTCAGAAAAACAGGAGATCCTGAAAAAGGCATAATCTACTCCAGAAAAGCTGCAGAAATGAGCGCTAGACTAGGCTTTTTAGATCAACAAAACAGTGCCATTGTAGATGTTTCAAAAGCCTATGCAGCAATCCGCGACTTTGGAAAGGCCTATAAATATTTGGAACAGAGCCGCCAACTGAGTGAAATGGTCTATTCTGAAGAATCTGCCCGGCAAATCGCCATTCAGGAAGCACAAAACCACCTCTACACCAAAAACCAACAGATCAAGCAATTGGAACAAATGCGTGATTTTGATACAAAAGTAAAATGGCTTTTGATCTTTCTAGTCGGTTTGATGTGCATTCTGGGTTGGGCAATCTTCAACAGACAAAAACTTAAAATTAAAAGCAATAAGGAAATGCTAGAACAGCAGGAAGAGATCCTCCAGGTAAAGGAACAATTGATTGCCACAGAAAAGGAGAACAGGCAATTATTGGAATTAAAAATGGAAACTGAGGAGCAATCCCATTCTAAATCCTTGACGGCACAAACACTACACTTGATAGATAAAAACCAAATGCTGGAAGGCATTCAAGTCAAATTGAAAAAGATCTTGGAGGAAAATCCTAAAGAACAAAAAAAGAAAATTAGAAACTTGATCAAAGAAATTGATTTCAACTTTTCCAACGATACAGATTGGGACGATTTCAAGCAAAATTTCGAAAAGGTTCATCAGGATTTTTTCCGAAACATCCAAAACAGAACAGGAGGCTTGACCCCTGCAGAATTGAAACTCGCCAGCCTAATGCGACTCAATTTAAGTTCCAAAGAGATAGCCTCTTCCTTAGGTATTTCCATGGACAGCCTTAGAATATCACGCTACAGGCTTCGAAAAAAATTAAACCTTGAAAAGGGCGATAGCTTACAGCAATTTATCCTTTGTATATAGTTTACAATTAGTTAATCCATCGATAACATTTCTCAAAAAACTAAAAACCAGGAACTTAAATCGAAAAACAAGATTTCTGTATAGGTTTTGTTAACGGTCACTTTTTGAATTGTTGCCTATTTGATTACAGTCATTTCTAGCCATCAATAATTGTCCACGCTAAAATTGTAGCATCAAAACATTTAAATTCTTATGTCAAGAAACAAACTAATTAATGGGCTATGGGCACTTGGTATTATTACCGGAGCTTGCAGTGGCCGAAGTCAATCGAATGAAAAAGTTACAGCACCAAACTTGGTCAAGCCAATGTATATAACAGACCAAGTGATCCATGATACAGATGACCCTGCACTCTGGATAAACCCTATGGATCCTGCTAAAAGCTTGATAATCGGAACAGACAAAGACGCTGATGGTGCACTTTATGTTTTTGACTTGAAAGGTAAAGCCATCGATTCACTAATCGTAAGGAATATTCAACGCCCCAATAATGTAGATGTAGGCTATGGCCTAAAATTAGGAGATAGGACTGTTGACTTTGCTGTAACTGGAGAGCGCATGACATCGAAACTCCGATTTTTCAGTCTTCCCGACATGAAAGAGATGCATGCGGATGGTATAGAAATCTTTCATAATGAAGATGGACCCGAATATCGAGATTTGATGGGTGTAGCCACCTATCAAAATCCTAAAAACGGCAAACAATATGTAATAGCAGGTAGAAAAAACGGACCTCAGGATGGCACCTATTTATGGCAATATGAAATCAAAAGCCTGGAGGGCAAGCTAAGCCTGGACTTAGTCCGAAAGTTTGGCGACTTCAGTGGGAAAAAGGAAATAGAAGCTATTGCTGTGGATAATGAACTGGGGTATATCTATTATTCAGATGAGGGAGTGGGAGTTCGTAAATACCATGCAGATCCAGAAAAGGGCAATGAGCAACTGGCACTATTTGCTACAGATGGCTTTACCAAAGACCACGAAGGAATCAGCCTTTACAAACTGGATAGCCAATCAGGATATATTCTAGTTTCTGATCAAGAAGCCAATCTATTCCATGTTTTCCCAAGAGAAGGATCTCCCTCTAACCCTCATGAGCACAAATTAATCACAAAAATAGCCACCAGCACGGTTTCCAGTGACGGCTCTGAAACCAGCAGTATAGCCCTGGGGCCTGATTTTCCTAAGGGAATTTTTATAGCCATGTCAGATGACAGAACCTTCCAAATATACAAATGGGAAGACATGGCCAAAGACATCCTCAAATCAAAAAACTAATCTTTCAATCTCACAATTATGAAAAAATTATTACTGAGAACTTTTATTCTGCTAGCTGCTTTTTGCCTAGATTACGAGTTTGTGCTAGCACAAGGAATACTCCGCGGTAGGGTTATCGATGCCCAAAACCTCGCTATGCCTGGAGCCAATGTGATCTTACAAAAAACCACTATGGGGACAGTGACCGACCAAACCGGTGATTATGCAATTGTGGATTTACCTGCGGGTGATTACGAAGTATCCGTTTCCTATTTGGGCTATGGCTCTATTGTCCATTCTGCTAAAATCGAAGATGGAAAAACGACCGTCTTAAATTTTAAGCTAGATCAAAAGACCATAGAAAGTATGGAATTTGTAGTCATGGGAGATAGGTTAAAAGGACAAGCAAAAGCCTTGAACCAACAAAAAAACAATTCAAATATCACCAATATTGTTTCTTCAGATCAGATTGGAAGGTTTCCAGATGCAAATATAGGTGATGCATTAAAGCGAATCCCTGGTATAACCATGCAGAATGACCAAGGTGAAGCACGTGACATTATCATTCGTGGAATGGCTCCTCATTTAAATTCAGTAACATTAAATGGTGAAAGAATTCCATCCGCAGAAGGAGATAATAGAAGAGTGCAGATGGATTTAATCCCATCAGATATGATCCAAACCATCGAAGTTAATAAGGCAGTTTTACCCAGTATGGATGCGGATGCTATAGGTGGATCCGTAAACTTGGTGACCCGAAAGGCTCCTAATGGTTTGAGGGTTTCAGGCACAGCCGGTTCAGGAGTGAATTTATTATCCGATAAACCTATTTGGACTGGGGGAATGATCATTGGAGACCGTTTTTTAGGGGGGAAATTAGGAGCGATAGTCTCGGCTTCTTATAACAACCACAACTTTGGTTCGGAAAACATCGAATCAGCTTGGTATGATTCCGATAATGGCGTGGCGCTTGAGGAGTTTGAAATGAGAAAATACTTGGTGCAAAGGGTACGCAGATCGGTATCATTAGCCCTGGATTTTGAAATCAACCCCAACCACACCCTCCTTTTCTCAAGTATGTACAATCACCGTGATGATTGGGAGAATCGCTTTGCGATGAAGGTAGATAAGTTAGATGATGTTTTTGATGATGGTAATTTTGAAGAAATCTCAGAAGGAATTTTCACCTCGTCCGGTGCACGGGTAGAATATGAGACCAAAGGAGGGATAGATTCCAACAGAAACAAAGCTAGAAGATTAGAAGATCAAAGGGTACAGAATTTCACATTGGGCGGAGACCATTTATTCAACAAACTAAAAATGGATTGGTCGGCAACTTATGCCAAAGCATCTGAAGAGCGACCTAATGAAAGATATATTGCTTACCGACAAGAAGATCAAAATGTTAGCATTGATATCAGGAACCCACGAAAGCCTTTTGCAGCCTTGTCTAACTTATCAGATAATTTATCCTTTGAATTAGATAACCTTTCTGAAGAATATCAATACACCTTTGATGAGGACCTTAATGCCAAATTAGACTTTAAATTACCTTACAATGACAAAGGGATATTACAGTTTGGCGGTCGTTTCAGAGGAAAATACAAAAATAGGAGCAACAACTATTATGAATATGCTCCTTTGGATGAAAATGCATTTGGTGCCACCTTGGGGGATATAACTTACGCTGACCAATCTGACCCCAATTTTTTACCTGGCAGCCAATACCAAATAGGAACATTTGCTACTCCTCAATTCTTGGGCACACTGAACCTAAATGATGCAAGTCAATTTGAGGGAGAATTGATTTATGAAGAGTTTTTGCCAAGTAACTATACAGCAAATGAAACGATTACCGCAGCCTACGCAATGGCCGACCACCAATTAACCGAAAAGCTTTCGACAATTGTTGGTTTAAGATGGGAACATACAAAAATCGATTATACGGGCAACCTTTATGATGTGGACAATGAGACTTTTAGCACAACCAGTCAGCAGGACAGCTATGCTAACTTTATGCCCGGAGTTCATTTAAAATACGATGCGGATCAAAATACCATCTTCAGATTTGCTTGGACCAATACCATTGCAAGGCCAAATTATTATGACTTGGTTCCCTATGCTGAATATGTAGCAGAGGACGATGAGCTGTCAAGGGGAAATCCTGACCTAGTTCCTACTACTGCCATGAATTTTGATCTGATGGCCGAGAAGTATTTTAATAATGTAGGCTTAATTTCCTTTGGGGGTTTCTATAAAGACATTGACCAATTTGTCTATGAAAAAACAGACCTAAACTATAACGATCCAGTATTTGGTGATGGGCTGGAATATACCAGACCTGAAAATGGTGGTACAGCGGCTGTATATGGTTTGGAAACATCCATCCAGAAGCAAGTATGGAAAGGACTTGGGATTTATTTAAATTACACCTTCACAAAATCTGAAACCACAGGCATAGAAGGTAGAGAAAATGACCAACTAGAACTCCCCGGTACTGCCCAGCATATGTTCAATGCTTCTCTTTCTTATGAAACAAAAAAACTGGTTTTGAGAGCTTCCTTAAATTATGCAGGAGATTATTTGGATGAACTTGGTGGCGATGAGTTTGAGGACAGGTATTATGATGAGCAATTGTTTTTGGATGTCAATGCTTCCTATGCTTTCACTCCTAAATGGAGACTTTTCTTCGAAGGCAATAATTTGACCAATCAGCCATTGAGGTATTATCAAGGAATTCGCTCAAGAACAATGCAAGAAGAATATTATAATGCACGGTTAAACTTTGGAGTAAAATTCGATTTATTTGATTAAAATTCAGACAAATCAAAAAGATAAAGGGCATCCAAAACCAAGGTTTTGGATGCCCTTATCATATTTCAACAATCTTCCCTTCACCTACTATCAGAAAGTTCTTCGAAATATCAAGTATTCCCTCATGATTTCAAAGAAAGGACTGACCAGAAGTTTTTCTGTTTAATCTCAAACCAACTCACCTCTGCATAACTTCCTTAAGTAAAGCTGGCTTATCAGTGGTTATTAAATCAATTCCCTTTTCCAAAAACCAAATCATATCCGCCTCATCATTAACTGTCCATACATTTGTTTCCAGACCAATAGCCTTTGCTCTGTCAATAAGTGCTGTATCTTCTTTATAGGTTTTTATATGAAAATCTATTCCGCTAAAGCCTGCATTTTTCAGATCTAACAACTCCCTATCTAACTTCCACCCCAAATAGCTTACAGGTGATTTTTTGGTTAACTCTATAATTTTTAATCCAATATCAAAGTCAAAGCAGATATATTCCACAATGTCTTCTAGCCCCAACTGCTCAACTAATTCAACACATCTCTGAGCTATAAAACCTTTTCTTTCATGACTGATCTTTGGAGTTTTAATTTCTAGAACAAGTTTTGTTCTATTTTGTCCCACACCTGTTTTCAGATAATCTTCTAATTTTGGTAACTTCTCCAGATTTGATAGATTATAAACAGCTAACTCCTCGTAGGTTGCTGTTTCAATATATTTTTCAGCAAATTCAGGGGCATGGTTTACCACCAATACACTGTCCTTTGTCATCCAAACATCAAATTCTGACCCATCCAGTCCCAACTTAATAGATTCTTTAAGAGAGGCTATCGAGTTTTCGGGTGCATTATGTTCATCCCAGGTCCCTCTATGGGCAATGATTTTGGTACTATTCTCCTTTCTATTACAACTAATACACACCCATATAAAAATTAGAAGCACACATGTTCTTCTTATAATCATGCCAGCTTTATTTAATTGAGAATATTTCAAGGACATTATCATAGTCATCAAAATTTATTCTTGATGCAACTTTATTATCAATGTCTCCCGGAACAACTATATACCTAAATTGAACAGCACTTGGATCAAAACTGCTATAAAGCCAAATAGAACTCACGTCTAATCGCTGAGTAATACTTT
Source organism: Echinicola salinicaeni (assembly GCF_014280965.1). Taxonomy (GTDB): domain Bacteria; phylum Bacteroidota; class Bacteroidia; order Cytophagales; family Cyclobacteriaceae; genus Echinicola; species Echinicola salinicaeni. The sequence continues at coordinate 72,715 of NZ_JACODZ010000002.1, read as the reverse complement.
CGTCATCTTTTACATAATCTAGCTTAAATACATCTTCTCCCCTTTTGAAATAAACTATTACTTTACCTTTTTCAAGTATAGAAGTATTTATGAAATCTGACTGAATCTGTGTTCTCCAAAAACCATTGGACAAACCTACAAAAGAGTATCTACTCCATTCTGAATAAAAGACATTATCAAGTCCTCCACCATCACCTTTTTCTCCCTGTTCGCCTTTTTCTCCTTTGGGGCCAACTATTCCTTTATCCCCTCGTTCTCCCATTTGCCCAGGGAGCTCTGGTTCTCTACAATTTGTAAACATCAAAATAGTTACTATGAATAGATATAATAATTTTATCGATTTTTTCATCTTATTATCTTTAGAAAATTAAAAATATGGTTGTCTTCTGTTAACCTTTAACTCATCCATTATTTTATATGCAGTACATTGGTAATCTCTTTGTAATTCAAGTTTGCTCCAATGGCCTCAGAAACACCACTGTTTAATATAATATACCGAAACTCGGATTCAGACGCGTCAAAGGTGCTGCTGATAATTATTTCTCCAAGTCGTAATTGTTGTGTGATATTATCTTGATCGGAGAAAAAATTCAGTTCCCTCACGGCACCAGAAGAAGTTTTATAGTAAACCAAAACGTCTCCTTTATCCAAGACTTCCTGACTTATTGATGGGTTTTCCATGATCCCTACCCAGGTCCTGTTTTCTCCTGAAAACGCTATAGTCATCCATTCAGATGCGACCACTCCCTCAGTAATTCCTACCCCAGGTTCTCCAGGTTCTCCGGGCTCTCCTTTCTCTCCAGCGTCTCCTACCTCGCCCTGTAAGCCTTGAGGTCCTTCAGGCCCCTCTACAACACAGCTTGAAAAACTAATCGCGTATATCAACAATATTAATATTGAATATTTCATAATACTTTAATTTAAATTAGATTCCAGAAGAAATAACATACCTAAACTTTGCACTGTTAGGATTTAACTTAACTGTACTTATAATAACCACCTTGCCCTCATACAATTCGTAGGTCACCTTATTTGTAGAAGTATAGGTTCCCTCATAAGGCATTTTATAGATATACTTTCCAGATAAAAAGTAGTACATATTGACTACCCCAGAATTAAGTACTTCATCCGTAATCTCTGGAGCCAAGATTTCAGATTTCCACTCCCTTCCTTCACCTATGAATTCGTTACTTTTCCAATCAGAGTAAAATACATTCAAACTTTCCAATTCTCCATTTTCTCCTTTTGGCCCTAGTTCTCCAACTTCTCCTTGAGGACCCTGCTCACCTTGAATTCCTTTTGGTCCCACCTCGCCTTCTTTGTAAATACAACTATTAAGGGATAGCGTGACTACAAGAAGGCATATGATTTTATATATTATTGTTTTCATTTCATTAAAGTTTAATTTAAAACTTGATTTTTCTAGAATCGATCTTTGATGATGGACTCATTTGATCGGTATACTCATAATATCCTAGATCGTATGGAGATGGCGGGACAAAGTTGGCCTCTCTTCCTTGGATATTGATCTGTCTGACATTTCCATTGATTTCAACTATTGCGAAAAGTGAATCATCATATGGATCCGCACTGGGAAGGATGGGATACTCTTTTTCCACACTTTCTGGATATCTTCCAAAAACCTTTTCATGGTCCCTTCCTGAATACTTATAACTTGCGCTGTTGATTTGAACATGATTTACACCATCCAATTCCAAATGCCAGTTTAGGTGCTGATGACCACTAAAGGCAGCAATTACTTTCTTTCCTTTTTCATTTTCTTTTCTAAAAATCCCAAGCACATCATTTCTATTACTTACTAGTTTGTTGATTGGGACATGAGAAAACACTATGGTAGGCTTATCAGTTTGTGCTAAATCCTTCTCCAGCCACACCAATTGTTCTGGTGAAACCTGATTAATTTCACTATTACTATAATCGTAGTAATTCTGATGGGAATAAGGCAGGAATTCCTCTCCAGATTTGATATAATTATTGTCTAATATCACAAAGTGAAAACCTCCTTTGTCAAAAGAAAAATAAGCTCCCCTATCACTTTGGGAAACAAAGTTTAGAAAAGTTTCCTTGCTGTTTACATCCAAATCATGATTGCCTAAAACATGAAACTTATCTCCAATAAAGCTGTTCCAAATCTCAAGAAAATTTGAATTTTTTATTACAGGAAAGCAAAAATCCCCTAGCTGAATGATGAAGTCTAGATTGGATTTGTTTGCTTCCGTAATAAACTTGCCTAAACGATCTTCAGCATCGGGTATCAAATCTTGATGAACATCTGTAATCACTCCAAACCTAACCGTACCACTTGTCAACACCGGACTATTTGATTTATTTTCTGAATCCTTATCCAATTCGGAATCTTGAACGCAGCTAAGTATAGATGGGAACACAATTATTCCTCCTGCTAAATCGAATAACCTAGCAATAAATTTCTTTCTATTCATGACATAAATAAATATTAGTAAAAGACGAGGCTAGTGATAGGGAAATGGGCTAGGATTTTTAAGTATATCTTCTCCTTGGATCATCCACATTTTGGAAAAAATATTATCTCCTTGATCCAAGCGACTCACTGCTTGTGCCAGGTTAGACTGGTTATCAGTAACTTCACCCAATGGATACAAATACCTCAAAGGAAGATTTCCATTATTATATAATGTTGAAATATCGGGTTCTACATACTTCCCAAAGTCGGGGTAGCCAGTCCTTCTAATTTCAAAGTAGGGCTCATAACCTCCTTGCATAAAGAAATTAAGATATTTTTCAGAAATGATCCGCTCGAACATCTCTTCTTCATCTCCTAAAAGCTTTACATTTTCTTGAGATAAATAAGCTTCTGCCTCTGATTCTCCAATCCCAAAAAAAGCATAAGAAGCCCTAACTCCAAGATCAAAATGAGTATCAGGTGCGTCTTGAATCCAACCTCTCAATGCCGCCTCTGCAAGTATAAACTGTTGCTCTGGATAGCCTATTACCATGGTAGGAGGTCCCACAGGGTTTCGATGGTACTTGTTATTTACCCTGGAAACTTTTTTACTATCCTCTAAGGGATAATTGGAATTATTTGACTGCTTAGGCCAAGGATTAGTCCCATAGTAATTATTAAAATCATCTGGGTCTAGGTCATTTTCTTCCGCATATATAGTTGGCTGAGCAAACTCCATCAACCTTACATCCCGGTGATCCTTCATATATTCCGCCAAAAACTGGGTGATTCTGATTCCCGAAATAAAGTTATTGTTACTGTAGATATAATAATTATCAGGATTATCTTCTTCATAGAGTATTGGGCTGTCATCCAATTGGCCCATCAATGGATTATTGGCTTGGTCATCCACAATCTGAGCAAACAAGTCTTGAACATCAATATCCTTTACACTAGTCTTTGTGGTTAGATTGATCAAGACCCTTAATCGAAACATGTTTACCAATTTTCGCCATTTTGCAAGATCTCCGTCATAAATAACATCACCTTGAATTTGCTCTCCTCCCAAGGAAGCTAGTCCATTATTAGCTTCTTCCAATTTTTTTAAAATTGAATAAATAATATCCTCTTGTTGATCATAGCTAGGATTGGAAAGTCCTTCGTCTAACTTATTGGCCTGAGAAAAAGGTACATCTCCGTATAGCCTAGTAATATTAAACATCCAATAAGCTTCCAAAAACTGGCCAATTGGAATATATGCCTTTAAATCAACTCTTTCTGCTTCCTCCTTCATCAAATCTATGATAGTAAGCCTACGGTAATCCGCCGTAAAAGACCTTCGATTCCAATTCAAATGAGACCCGCCGAATCGCCAGTCTATATAATAGTTATCAATCTGTCGATTGTAACCATAGTATACTGGACCAAAAGTATCTAATAACACATAAGTCAGAAGGTTTCCAGGGTTGGTCACCTCTGAGCGATTTGGGTTTTCACTCACCTCATCCAAACTCATTGAGCAACTAGCCAATAAGCTCAATAAAGCGATAAGACAATACCCTTTTATAGATTGCATGATTTTCATGTTGTTTCAATTTGTAATGTTAGAATTTTACAGAAAAGTTAAGCCCCACATACCGTTCTGTTGGATAGCCCAAAGTTGTTACTGCTCCATCAGGGTCCTCATGTGGAAGTTTTTTCCACATCCATAAATTTTGTCCTATCAAAGACACGTCAAGCCCCTTTATCCATTCTGTTTCCTCTACAAAATCAGATAGATCATAAGTCAGTGACACACTTCTGAGTTTGATAAAAGAAGCATCATACACATTCCACCCTTCCGTCATTCTTCCTCCCAAGCTTCCCATTTTCCTCATCCAGTCTTTGAACATTACAGGGATTTCACTTGGGGCAAACTTCCTGGTGTCACTAATCACATCCCCTTGGGAATTATATATGATTTCCCCTTCAGTAACCACCACTGCATCTTCAGGGATATAAGAAGGAATCTTATCCCAATCTTCTTCTCGTAGAGGAGTAGCTGTTCTAGGATCTTTTCCTGTCTCAATCATTCTTGCATTCAACTGTGAATAAATCAAACCTCCAAACCTAGCGGTAAACTGCATATCAACTGATAATTTCTTATACCTCAAGAAATTATTAAGCCCAGTTTCCAGCTTTGGGTCTTTGTTTCCCAGATTTCTATTGAAATTATCAACTATTGGCAAGCCATTATTATCTACTACAAAGTTGTCAGTACCGGGTTGCTTTAGATATACTGGTGCAAAAAACGAGTCTGTTCTGTCCCCTACTTTTAGATAACCATATTTATATTGGTCATTGTAGATATCGTAAAGGACTGTTTTAAACTTGAAAACATTCGCTGAAATATTCCAGTCCAAATCCTTACTCTGGATTGGCTTTAATCCCAATGTTATTTCAAAGCCATCTCTTAAATAAGAGTTTCCATTTGTCAACATCGTTCCATATCCGGAAGGGGAAGGAATGCTTACTTCTTGAATCCAAGCTTTATCCAAAGTATTGAAGTAGGCAAAATCGATTTTTACCTTATCATCGAAGAGCCTTAAGTCCAAGCCTAACTCGTAAGAATCGGTCATACTTGGTTTGATATCTGGATCAATCGCCCTATCCACTGGTGCAAACGAAGGACTATTTCCCCAAACCCTAGAGAGATAATAATAATTGGCCAAGTTATATGGGCTCATATCTCTACCCACCCTTGCCCAGGAACCGCGAAACTTAAGGAAGCTAATTTGCTCTGGCAACCTGATCAATCGTGAAGCAATTATACTGGAAGATACTGAAGGATAGAAATAAGACCGGTTTCCTTGTATCAACGCTGATGACCAGTCATTTCTACCTGTAAACCCAAAGAATAAGGACTCTTTCCAAGAAACAGTAGCTGACCCAAATAATCCAAACATACGTTTATGGTTTGTCCAGTTTTCTACCGTTGCTTGTTTTTTGGAATTGGAAAAGTTGTACACATCTGGCACGATCAAACCTCCCACTGTAGTTCCTGAAAGGCTTTTTGTCAATTCTTCATTCCAGTTTCCTCCTCCCATTAGATCAAAACCGAAGTCTCCAAACTTCTTCTTACTATTAATAATAGCCGTGACATCCAATAAAGATTCATCATAAGTGTTTTTGGAATAGGACCCAGTCTCTCCATTCACCCATGCATAAGGCTTCTTGAATTCGTTATTTGTAAATTGGTAATCGTTCCCAAGCCTTAGCAATAAACTCGTCTCCTCTCCCAACTTATAATCCAAGGAAGCAGAGGCAATAACTCTTTTTTTGGAATATGGACGAAGATATTCATATGCCAAAAACCACGGATTTTGAAACCAAGCATAATTATAGTTTCGTTGCAAATATCCTTCTTGCCCCTCTACCCAATAGTCCTTTAAATCCATTATATCATTATTGGCTCCCATATAAAGGACCGTATTATAATATACCTGATCATTTCCATAACCTACAGGAGGATAGTTATTGGTAAAAAGATTACTATAATTTAGGTTCGCTGCGAAGGTAAGTCTATCAGTAACCTCGTAGTTACCACCCATATTAACTCCAACCTGATTTACATCAGTATTAGGGATCATCCCCTTTCGATACATCTGGTTCAAACCTATATTGAATGCTCCCTTACCTATTTTTTGTGAAACGCTAATATTATTATTGGTTACAAGTCCATTCCTTAATAGATTTTTGAGGTTGTCAGGATGTGATCTCCACGGAGTTGGGATTCTTTCACCAGTTTCTGGATCAACTGGACTGTTATATTGCGGGGTCTCCCAATATCCACTTTCAGTATTAGGATCGGATTGATCCATTTTTGGTCCCCAAACCCAAATATCATCATAGAGTCCCCCTCCTTTTCCGTCTACATAGGCGTATTGGCCAAATTCACCCTGTCCATAAATCGTCTGTACTTTAGGTATTGTAAGATATCCAGTTGAAACTTGGGTTGAAGAATTAATTGAAAGTAGTAATTCCTCTTCCCCTGAACTCTTTGTGGTAATCACTATCGCACCATCTTTACCTTTAGATCCATATAACACTGAAGCCTGAGGCCCCTTTAACACAGTAATCTTCTCTATATCATCAGGTGCAATCCCTCTAAAAGAATTTCGAATAGGAATCCCATTTACTACGTAGAGGGGCGTCCTTCCCCTGAGGGAGATGCCAGGGTCTTGTAATAAGCCTGAACGACTATTTACCCTTAGACCGGCTATCTTTCCGTTCAGTATATCGAGGAATTGATCACTTTTAACTTTTTCAAATTGTTTTCCTTTTACTTCTTGGACAGCATAGCCCAAACTGGCTTCTGCCTTTTCAATTCCTAAAGCAGTTACCACTACTTCATCCAATGATGTAAGATCTTCTAGTAATATAATATCAATCTGGCTTTTATCCCCTACATTAATCTCTTGGGAAACAAAGCCAACAAAGGAATAGACCAAAGAGGCCTCTTCTGGCACTAACAAAGAATATTTTCCATCAATATCAGTAGAAACGCCCATCGTTGTGCCTTTGATGACCACTGTCACTCCTGGAATGGGTTCCCCAAATTTGTCCACAACGGTGCCATTTACAGCCACTTCCTTCACTACCTCTGTAAACGTTCCTCTATCCAAAGTCTTTACACTGATACGATCGTCTACCTGCTTAAACGACAAACTATGAGAACGGGAAAGTTGTAAAAGGATATGCTCTAAGGATTTATTTCTCACTTTAATAGAAACTGGTGGTGCTTCCTCTGTCAGAATTTCATCATAAATAAAAGTGAATTCGGTTTTAGACTTAATGGCATTGAAAACTTCTTCTAAAGTAGCCTTATCCATGTCGAGATCTAACTGAACTTTGCTAATATCCAAAGCTCCTTGTGCATTCGATGATTCTGCGTACAACAAGTTGAAAAACAATAGCTGTACGAAAAAACCATACAAATAGAATTTGCCTATCATACAGATCGCATGTAAGATTTTTTTCATAAATTTGAAATGTTTTGGTGTTAAGAGACATTAAAACGTTGGCGAATAGATTGGCCTGAGAAACTCATCTATTCTCCTTTTCAAAAGCCATCAGTTTACCTGTTGGCTTTTCTTTTTTTATTTTTTTCACATAGTATTATGGTTTTTTAAATTGAACATTTACTTTATTTTTATCTTTATAAACCTGATAATCAAACCCATAAGAATAAGACAAACTTTCTAACACATTTACCAGCATAGCCTTTTTAAATTCTCCAGACACCAGTTTACCTGCATTTGGAAGATTTTCAATATCTATCTCCACATTATACCAGCGTTCCAAAACCTCAAATACCTCACTGAAAGTTACCCGGTCAAAGACAATAATCCCTTTTTGCCATCCAATTGCTTTTTCTATGTCAAAATTCTCAACTGCCGTCAGGGCTCCAGCTATTATTCTGACTTCCTCGCCAGGTTCCAAAATGACCTGAGTATCATTTTTTTCTTGTTGGTATACCTTAACCCTACCAGTTGTCAGACGAACTAGTGGTGCTTGCCCCTCAAACGACTTGATATCAAAGGAAGTCCCCAATGCCTCTGTAACCACCCCTGCACTCATTACCCTAAAAGGGATGCTGTCTTTTTCCACCTCAAAAAATGCCTGCCCCTTAAGAAAAATATCCCTGCTGTTTTGTCCAAAATCAGATACATATCTAACTTCACTGTCTGCATTCAATATTACGGTAGAACCATCGGGCAGCTTCATTTTACTCTTTTGCCCTTTTGGATTTGCATGTACAGTCCATTGCTCTTGGCTTACTGCTACTGTATCTGCTTGGCGATCGAGACTAAGAACTACTACAGTACCTATCAAAATCAACAAAATTGCTGCAGCCCGCACTAAAGTACTTTTAGCCAGACGCCTAAATATTGTTTCTTCATTCTTTTCTCTAGTGACCTTGTGGTTTACATTCAGATCAGCCCCATGTCCATCAGCTCTCTCCAAGTGCCTATGGATATTTGAGAGCATCAGTTCCCTTAGTTCCTCTTTTGTCAATATAGAATCAATCTCTAGACCTTGCTCCATTTGGCTATCATACCAATTATTTAGTCGCTCAAGCTCCTCTGCTTCTATCCCCCCTCCCCTTAATAGCTTTCTTATTGACTCTTCTATATACTTTGGAATATGTTCGTTTTTTCTTGTCATCATATATAAGTACAGCTCGGTACGCAATCTTACTTTCAGAGCATGTTATTTATATATTATCTATTAAAAGGAGTTATTAATAACCGGGTAACTTTAAAATCACAAAAAACTAATAGTCAGCAATTTATAAGTAATTAAAAAATTATTAAAACATCTTTTTTCAGAAAGAAAAAAGATTAAAAAAAATCATGAGTAAATAATCGAAAGAGAACTATCTTAAACTGAGCAATCAGCTTAACAAAAGACAAGCCTTACAAAAAAATAGAATAATAGCCTTTCAGCTCCTTCTTGACCACCTTGGTTGTTTTGCTAATAATATTATGCACTGACTGCGTGGCCATGCCCACTTGAAGTCCAATTTCTTTTGCATTAAATCCCTCTAATTTATTAAGTCGAAAAATTGTTTTATGTGTCTCTGAAAACTTTTCCAGACACACCTCGATTCGTTCATATATCTCCTCAAACTCTAACAGATTATTCTCCTCGCTTAACAGTTCAATCCTACTATTCTGTAAAGTCTCTTGTCTCCTCATCTTATCAATAAACCTAAAGACCTTATACTTCACTGCAGTCAGTAAATACACCTTTGGATCTGACATAATCACAAGCTTATTCCTCCTGTTCCAAATATCGATAAAAATTTCTTGAACAATATCCTGAGCAAGGTCCACAGACTTTATTCTTGCATAAGCTGAACCATACAATAGTTCCCAATATTTATAATACAAAGCATCAAAAGCAGATTTATCTCCTTTTCTCACTCTTTCGAAAAGTCCTATATCTATGGAGGATTCCTTCATTGTTTTTCTTGAACGTCTACTTGCCGCCTTTTAAATAACCGCAAAAACACTTTGCAAACTAATATTTCCTTCAGGAAATGAATATAACCTACCTTCTCCAAAGACGGAGTTCGTTTAAAGCAAACATTCACAAGGTTCCATAAAAGGAGATTAATTCAAAATAAAAAACCAAAATACAATAATAAAAACATAAAACAATAAAGAAAAATACTAAAAAACAAAACAACAAACATATTACAGCAACAAAAATCACATAAATAATATCATAGAAAAATCGAATAATGATCTTTGAGTTCTTTTCTCATAAATTTCGAAGTTTTGGAGAGAATATTATGGACTGATTGAGGTTCCAATTCTACTCTGAGGCTGATTTCTTTGGCACTTAGCCCACCTAATTTACTTAAAGTAAATATCTCACGGTGGTGGTCTGGAAGCTTGTCCAAACTTAACGCTATCAAATTATATATCTCCTCAAAATCTAGTAAATCATTACTATTATAATAAGTCAAATCGCCATTTTCCCTGTCCAATTGCTCCAACTTGGCCAATTCATCTATTACTCTAAAAACCTTATACTTTACCGCGGTAAGCAGGTATACCTTCACAGTGGATCTAATTTTGATCGTTTTCTTCCGATTCCATATATCAACAAAAATCTCTTGCACAATATCTTTGGCCAAATCACAAGACTTCACTCTTGCATAGGCTGCTCCATACATTAGCTCCCAAAACCTATCATACAAATTATTAAATGCTATATGGTCACCCAATCGTACTTTTTCAAACAACGCATTATCCGCTTGATCAGTAATCATCACTATCTCCTTTTTACGATAAAACAGTAAAACTAGAAAAAGTCAAAATGATTTCACCATGATATTGTTTATGAAATCATTATCATTCACCATGCACATTCGTAAATAATATTTTTTTTAATACATAATCTTATATTCGAAAAAATTGAGGCTCCTAGGATAGATTTCAAAAGCATCTCCACTTCACTACTCTTTGAAAAATGCTTGACTATCAGATCTTATAACTCAATTTACAAACCATCTGATATCCTAACATGTTCACTTCTTCTCTAAATCAATCAGAATAAACGCTGAAAACAAAAGCAGACGAGAATTCTCATCTGCTTTTATTTTAATAGGTTGATAGGTTTTAATATCTATCATTTGTTTTGAAGGCCTATTGATTAGGCTCTTTTCCTTATAGCATTTCAAATGTATATTTTATAATAATCAAAACCCAAAAAAGTACTTTAGCCTAATATTAATTATAACAGCTATTTTAACCTTAAAATAACCTATGTTTAATGGATTAATTCAAGCATTTACAATATAGCTATTCCTTCAGAGTACCTTTATTAAAGCACATTACCACAATTTGACCAGGTGAGGATTGAAACCTTTGGGTCCATGGAAATCTGTTACATGAAAGAAAATCCTATCTGAACAATTTGATTCCCCAACAATTCGGAAAATCAAATCAACCATTCAGCGCCTAAATAATTGGAAAAATGTTGACTGATCGCGATGATGGCAAGAAGGGTTTTGAAGCTTCCTATAGCCAAAATATTGAAAGGTGTGTCTCCTTGCTTTTTGAGGACTTAAGGTATAGACTACCCTAAGTCCCTGATAAGAGAAACACGGCTAAAACACGGGATAAACACGGCTTAACTAAGGGTTAAATGCGGGGTTAAAGAAGGAAGGTCAAAAAGGTTACATTCATTAATATGGAGCATTTTCATACCATTAACCTGATTTCTCAAAGCCTGTCCGCCCACCGCGGGGGTCCCACAGACCAAGCTGGCCGGCGGACAGATTTAATTAATCATTTCTATGAGATCTGTACTGTTTTAAGAGAATATTATGAAGAGTAAGGTATACCAGCGAAATAGTGGATATACAGATTAATTATTATGAATACCTAAACTTCAAAGCAAAAACGGCTTGATCTAAAACGTTAATGAAAGAAATATCACTTGATCATATAATTTCAAAATCTATATTAATCCCTACTATCAAGTCCTTATCTCTCTTCTCATAAACAAATAATACGACAGCGCAAAGCACATCAATGTAGCTGCTATCAGGCCACATAACTGGGGCCACACAATCATCAAGCTTTCCCTAAAAGGAAGCGGAGAAGGTATCGCTCCTGCCATCTGTTCCATGGTAACCGGTCCTAGACTTCTTACGGATGGCATAAGTAAAGTAGTGGTGGCATCCGTATAGAGCTGACTTGGTGCCAGCCTTAAGAGATTCAGTATTAATTCATTGAAATGCAGCATTTCCATTTGTGATACTTCATTGGCAGCTGGGGCAAAGGTCTTTGCAGCAATATTGATGACTATTTGGTAAAACACGGTAAAAAACAACCAAACACCGATGGTCGTTAGCGCCGAGGTTGAAGCCTGCTTGAAAACTATGGACAGCAAAATAGATAGCCCCAACCAAAAACCAACATAAATAGTGCATAGAATTATGAAACTCATAATTCTAAGTACCTCTTCTATTTCTATAAGAACCCCAGTAATGACCATTCCCCCTCCGATCATCAAAAGGGACAAAGAAAACAGTAAGGCCCCCACCAAAATCAAGGAACTCACAAATTTTGACAATAATAAATTGTCCCTATATACTGGTTGAGCCATAATCCTTGTCAAAGTCCCATTTTGTTGTTCTGAATTAATGGCGTCAAACCCCAAGCTTATCCCTAGTAAAGGGCCCAGAAAATTGAGAAAAACATGAAAAGGAGGTAGCGTCCCAGCAGTAGTTGTCAGCATTTTAAGATACACAAAAAGCTTATCAACATCTTTTGTTTTAGCTACTACTTCCCTTAAGTTGCCCATGGCCACTGAAGTAGCACCCCAAAATGTAAGTACAATAAGCACCAATAAAATAACAAATCTCCAACTACGAATATGGCCGGCTATTTCCTTTCTCACCAAAATCCAAAATGGTTTAGGTTGGCCTTCTACTGTTAAGAAAGAACTCCATTCCAACGAATTCATGAATGCTTTCATTGATCAATTTGCTTCTTTAAATTACTATCAAAATACTTTTGGTAAATATCTTCCAGTCCATAGGATTTCTTCTGAACACCATTTACACGATATTCCTTTTCCACAAAAAACCGAACGATATCAGGCGTCACATCACGGCTACTCGATATAGCTATATTTTGACCTTTTGCCGATACATGTTGAACAAAATCCAACTTAAGAACCTCTTCTTCATCCTTCCAAGGGAACTTAACATCATCTTCTATGGTAATATTCACTTCATATGTTTTCTCCTCAAAAAGACGCTTTGATAAAGTATCTATATTACCTTCCACCAAGAGCTCTCCTTTCACAAAAATTCCTACTCTGTCACAAACCTGTTGAACCTGATGAAGGTGATGAGAAGAAAGCAAAACGGTCAGTCCCTTTTCCCTGCTCAACTTCATGATAAGCTGGAGAAATTCCTTGACCCCGCTTGGGTCTATCCCTAATGTGGGTTCATCCAAAATGATAACCTGAGGTTGTTTGATAAGCACTTCGGCCAAACCCAAACGTTGTTTCATACCTCTCGAATAAGCAGCTGTCTTTTTATGAATCGCCTCCTCTTCGAGTCCTACCATTTCCATAGTTTCAAGGGCCCTTCCCTTCACTTCGTCCCTTGGAATCCCATTTAATTCCCCTATATACATCAGGTTTTCAAGTGCCGTCATATTATCATAAAAACCAACACTATCTGGCATATAGCCCACAAGTCTCTTTACAGATATGGGGTCATTTGTTGCATTGAATCCACAAACATGGGCCTTACCCTCCGTAGGTTCAGTCAATCCCATCATCATTAGGATAGTAGTCGTCTTTCCTGCTCCATTTGGTCCTAGCAATCCAAAAATCTCTCCTTTATTGATGCTGAGGTCCAAGCCATTCACAGCCTTGAAAGCCCCATAACATTTTGTCAGGCCTTCCAATTTTATGATTGGGTTATCCATCATACTTTTTATCTTCTACCAAATTTTCTGATAAGGTAAACCACAAAACCAACGGCAATAATAATCACCAGAATGCCCACTCCTCCTGAAAGCATGGATGTTTTTACGGTCATCCTATAGGTAGCTGTACTTGTACTTGAAGCATTTTTTGCCGTAAACTTACTCACATAATCGCCTGCCAGGGTCTTATCGGGCACAGTCAAAGTAGCGACAACATCCTTAGTCTTACCAGGGGCCAACTCTTTGATCTCTGAAGGAGAAAAGGTCACATCCCATTTTGGAGGCGTACTGGATGATAGGGATATTTCATTTAAAGACAAGGAACCAGTATTTTTGACCTTTAGGTGGATTTCTGATTTCTCCCCCTCGGTAATTTCTCCACTTAGCCTGCCTGAAGGCGTGGTAAGTTGTAAATCATAATTTCCTTCCACAACGGCCTCAAGCTTAAGTTCCAAGGAATCATTTTCAGTAACAGCGTAAACCGGAATATTGTACTTTGATGGTTTAGCACCATAGGCTGGACGCACTTCAATGCTAACATTTTCCGATTTACCTGCATCCAACTTAATGGAAGTCAGCTGGCTTCCCATGGCCTTAAATATTACCCTCCACCCATCTGGGGTTTCTGCCTCTAGCTTATAGCGCTGGGACTTCCCTGAATTATTTTGAAGCGTGGCTTGATAGCGAAAGGTTTCATTGACTGGCGCTTCAATATTAATTAACCTGGCATTAAAAGAAGAAGTTGATGCTGAATTTTGTGCAGATACCTCCAATGAATTGAAGTATAAAACAAAAGCCAATAATAGTGTAAAAAGATGGCTAAACCCTCTTCTGGGGCTTTTCTTGACAATAATATTTACTGACATAATAATAAATAAGTGAAATTTATAAATTAAATGAATAATGTTAAATCCTAGCCTATTTATCGTATGATAGCTTTTTAAGAATTACGGCTTCAATTTTATAGTGAAAGAAAAATATTTACAAGAAATTAACTTTTTTTAACAATTCTATTATTTCATTAAAATGACCTAATACCTAGTGGGACAACCTATTTTCAATTATCAAGCACTTAGCATCAAGAATATACTTTTTGGTAACAAGCACCTCATTTTTCATCTCTCTCCTTCAAAAGGAGGACCCTACCCAAACCTTAACCTACTAAAAACCTTTTCAATACGATGAAAAAAATCAAATGTTAAGAGACTTCACCTTACAGATCCCCCACTGATAAAGTGTCAGCTCCAACATCTTTATTGACATTTGATTTATTGGTTCTTATTTTAACAGGCGACTTTTCAGCAGCTTTTCTTTTAAGACTCAAGCCTATAGTCAATGCAGTTATTGAAATCAGCACCCAAAAAACATCAATTATAAAAATGTGATAATAACCTGCTGGAAAAGTTATCCATGGCCAATTTCCACTAATAATTCCATTTGCTAATGGCACCAATAAACCTATTAGCGCTCCAGATATGAGTGAATACTTATTGGTAAAATAATTGTCCCGCTTAAAGACAAAAAAAGCAGCAAAAGCCAGCCAACTATAAAAGAAAATGTGATAAATATCCGTCATTCGCTCTGGACCGAAATCATGTAAAAATACTTTGACCAATACAAAAGTAAGTGCCGTGACTGGAAACAGACTGAGACAAGCAGCAAGATATATCCAAACCAACCAGGCATTGAACTTTCTTTTCTTCTCGGCTATATGTTTTTTATCCCTGGCCACCAACCAGATCATTACACCTGAAATGATCACAAAACATGATACTATTCCAAGTATAAAATAAATCACTTTCAAAGGTACTCCTCCGTAGTCTCCAAAATGCAGTTGCGTAATCACCGCAGTAGCAGCATCCAAATAAGAAGTCTCCGTAAATGGATTCACAACATGCTCCTCATCACCTGTAAGGACATTATAGATAATTTCTCCCCTTCCGGCAAACTTTAAGTCATATTGGGTATGTCCTTCGAGGCCAACCTTCATATTAGCATCCCCATAATTAAATACCTGTAAAGTAGTCACTTCAAATCCTTCCCATTTAGAAGTAGCCTTTTCTAAAAATTGGTTGATCTCGGGCGTTTCCAAAAGGTGTTCATTAGCCATTTTAAATTTAGGGGGATTAAAACCGAAATCCTCGTACAATTGGTTGGTATCTCCATCATACATAAAATTCACCACTGCAGGCGACATCACGCTGGTACCTATGATCAAACATGCCCCGGTTACTGCATAAACAAACTGATAGGGTAAACCTATTATTCCCAATGCAGTATGGGCATCAGTCCATATATTTTTTAGACTTGCCATCGGTCTAAAAACGTAAAAATTAGAAACGATTTTTTTCCAGTGCACCAAAACACCCGTGATGATAGCAAAAAGAAAAAAGAAAGCTACAAAACCTGCTAATATATAGCCCGTTGTGCCCCATAAATTAAGCTGTGCAAAAAAGTGCAAACGATAAAGAAACTCACCAATACTATAATTACTGGCATAAGTATAAGTGCTAAAATTATCAGTATCCATATAAAAGAAGCTTCTCTTTTTAGCTTCTTCGCTAGCTGTTGTGTCTTTTGAAGCGGACAAATTAACGTTGATCCTACGTTCATTGAAATATTTGGTAAAAGAAATATCCCTACCATATAGTTCTTTTTGCGCAGCTAAAGTATCCAACATGATATCCAAGTCCACTGCTTGAAGTCGACTTGCTTCGCTGACGGGTTCATTTCTTTCCCAACCCACTATTTCATCCCTAAAGAATGAAAATGAACCTGCAAAGAATATAACATACAAAGCCGCGCTTATGATTATACCACTTATGGTATGGGTGTGGAAAAGAATATTGTAAACCCGATTGCTCATAATCAAATGATGGGATGATAAATTTTACTGATATAAATAATTGCTGAGAAAAACACTGTCGCCAAAAGGTAAACTCCCCAAGCCTTCCAACCATTTTTAAAAAGAAAAGCCAAAAGGAAAAGCGTGGCCCAAAGCATAAAGCCCCCAAACCTCAAAGTGGTAAGGACATTGACATGATCTAGCCAAAATCCTATGGCCATAAACAGAGTAACTGTTACTGCATAGCCTCCAAAAAAACCAGCTGTTATCTTGGCAAAACGCTGTGTATTGGAAGTGCTAAGGTATTTTTTATTGGCTGGCATATTATATCAATTCAAATATCAGCGATAAGACAAATATCAAAGTCAGGATTTTATAATTGAGAAACCTTATTGGGGCAAGAACTACTACAAGGCTTCCTGCAGTCATCAGAAGAATAAAAAAGGAAAAAATCCCAGCCCCAAAACCTGCGGCTGCTAAGCATAGCAATAAGGCAATCAAGAACTGTGCTCCTCCCAAGTATTTTGCCCTATTGGGATTTTGCTGTAGCCATACTTCTATCCCCAAAGACTGAGACAACTTTTGTCTTTTGGAAGTATTGTAGAAACAAAAAAAGCCTGTAAAGGCCAATAAAGCCGCTAATGTTATCATTTCTGGAGTTCCATTACTTTATGTCTTCGACAAAAGTATATGCAATGAACAACCAAAACAACTTTATTTAGATTTAATTTAAATAATAATAAAAATCAATTTGATTCTAGATTTGATAGAGAGATAGTATATTCCACCATTCCATTTTTCCATCTGATACCTTACCTTTTTACTTTCCTTATTTCAAAATTTTGGGTCATATTGAAAATCCCCAATCCATCTTTTAAATACTTCTACACGCAGACTATGTATATTTTACTATACTCATTTTCCTATAGTTCCTCGTCGGAGCTTTCCTATAATACTCCAAACAGGATGATCTCATATTGGTGAATCATTAAGCATACAACAACTAGTATGATCAAAGTATGACGTCTACAGTATAAACGAATTAGGCTTCCATATAAAGTTATTACAAAGGAAAGCCAAGCCCATTAAAAAGCCCGACACTAAAAAGCACCAAGCAGCGATGCCATATATTGGATGGAAATTTACATCATTGGCCTTTAAGGAATTCCAATGCTAGAAAAACTACAGTTAATATAGTATTAATGTATGCCTAAATAAATCAATTCCAATTGGTAGATAAAATTTACTTTTGAACATATTCCTTTTCTTGTATGAAATGCAACAACCTATAAGTAAAACTCTTACCTATATATCCTAAAAAAGTTTTAATGTAATAATATCTCTAAAAAGTAAGGTATGAAGGTAATTTTCGGAAATCCCCTAACAAAACAATAAACATGAAATTTAATAAAGTACTTATTTTACAGCTTTTTCTTTTGTTGACACTTACAATCGATACAAAAGCTCAAAGTGGAGATCAAATCCTTGATGGAATAGGAGAAACTGACCTTATAGCACGCTATATTTTAAATGGAAATTTGCAGGATTGGTCAAGAAACAATCTTCATGGCCAATTCATGGGCTCCAATGAAACTTATGTACAAGATAAAAAATTCAAGAATGTCATCTCGCTACCTGAAAACAGTAAAGGTTTCATCATCCTTCCGAAAGAAGCTTTAAACGGTCTGGAATCATTCAGTATATCAGGTTGGATTTATTTGCATTCAAATAAGCCTGATCAAGTATTCTTCGATTTCGGAAATCAAAATAATGGCAACTTGGCTGTAGTGTCTGTTGAAACAAAAAATGGTATCTGCTTTCGAGCCCAAATCAAAAACGAAATAGAAAAAGAATTCACTGTCCATTCAAGTGACCTCAGGCCAAACAATTGGAATCACTTGGCAATTATATTAGACCTGCCCTCTAAAACCTTAAGCATTTATCTTAATGGGAAACTGAGTGATCAAATCAATACAGCATCCCTGGAAATTCATAATCTAATCAATCCTTCAACCGGACAAAAAAAGCTTTATATAGGTAGATCAATCAGTGATACTGCCAATTTCCTTAATGCTAAGCTTTATGATTTCAGAATTTACCGAGTTCCTCTAAGTGATGGTCAAATAGCCAGTATCTATCGTAATTCTAGGAATCAAGACAATTCCAGTCAAGTAAACGAAAGAATCCAGCCAAATGATAATTTTCCCAATTTCGCCGATAATCACCCCCAATTGTATAATGAATTTTTGACAGGAGTAAAAGATATCATAGTGGAAACGGAAGTAGGCTATCTTCCCCAACTTCCTAGATACATAGAAGGTACCTACCGCAATGGTCTCAATGGCCCCAAGGTAAGGGTAATATGGCCTGCTCCAAAAAACAATGACCAAGTTCTTCAAGCAGGAAATTATACCATCACGGGAAGGGTATCGGGAACTGACTTACAGCCCAAAGCCTTAATAAAAACAACAAATGATCGAAGCAATTCTACTCCAAAGCGTAATATTGAACCATTCAAATTAAAGGAAGTATCCCTTGATCCTAATTCAAATGGGCTAAGGTCCAAGCTAATGGAAAACAGGGATAAATTCATCTCAACTTTAACCAAGACCAATCCTGATGATTTCCTTTATATGTTTCGAAATGCCTTTGGCCAAGTTCAACCAGATGGAGCAAAAGCACTTGGAGTTTGGGACACCCAAGAAACTAAGCTGCGTGGCCACGCAACAGGCCATTACCTTACAGCAATCGCTCAAGCTTATGCCAGCACATCTTATGATCCTGCTCTTCAAGAAACTTTTAAGGAAAAAATGGAATATATGGTCAACAGCCTCCATAAATTATCAAAGATGTCTGGTCGCCCCAAAAACAGTAATGGAGCTTTTGTTGCTAATCCAACGGCAATTCCTTTTGGCCCTGGAAAATCATCCTACGACTCGGACTTAAGTGAAAAAGGCATCCGAACCGATTATTGGAATTGGGGAGAAGGGTATATAAGTGCTTATCCCCCTGACCAGTTTATCATGCTAGAACAAGGAGCTACCTATGGTGGCCAAGAAAATCAAGTTTGGGCTCCATATTACACACTTCACAAAATTTTAGCAGGGCTAATGGATATTTATGAGGTCAGTGGCAATGAGAAAGCTCTTGATATAGCTTCTGGCATGGGTACTTGGGTATACCGCAGGTTGAGTCAGCTGTCCACTGACACCCTTATCCATATGTGGAACAGCTATATTGCAGGAGAGTTTGGTGGGATGAACGAAGCCATGGCCAGGCTTTACAGGTTAACGGATGAGCCACATTATCTGGAAGCTGCTGCCTTATTTGACAATATTAAAGTTTTCTATGGAGATGCCAATCATAGCCATGGCCTGGCAAAAAATGTGGACACATTCCGTGGACTTCATGCCAATCAACATATACCACAAATCATGGGAGCCCTAGAAATGTACAGAGATACCGGATCTCCCAAATATTTCGATATAGCTAATAATTTTTGGTATATGACCACCAATGACTATATGTATAGCATTGGCGGTGTAGCAGGTGCCAGAAATCCAGCCAATGCTGAGTGTTTTATCAGTGAGCCGGCCACCCTTTATGAAAACGGATTTTCAGCAGGAGGGCAAAATGAAACCTGCGCCACCTATAATATGCTCAAATTAAGCAGAAACCTCTTTTTCTTTGTACAAGACCCGGCGTTTATGGACTATTATGAAAGAGGGCTCTACAACCATATATTAGCTTCAGTAGCAGAAAACACTCCTGCCAACACTTACCATGTCCCCCTTCGGCCAGGATCCCATAAACACTTCAGTAACCCTGACATGAAAGGTTTCACTTGCTGCAACGGAACTGCCATTGAAAGTAGCACAAAACTTCAAAACTCCATCTATTTTAAGAGCAAAGACAATAATAGCCTTTTTGTCAACCTTTTTATCCCATCTACTTTGAATTGGGAGGAACGAGACATACAAATAGTTCAATCAACCTCCTTTCCTAAAGAAGACCATACCCAATTAAAGGTAAAAGGAAATGGAGGAAAATTTGAGTTCAAATTAAGAGTACCTCAATGGGCCACAAAAGGGTTTTACGTAAAGGTAAATGGCAAGGAACAGCATATCGATCCAAAACCAGGGACTTATGCAACAATATCGAGGAAATGGAAAGACGGGGATATCATTGATATTAAAATTCCTTTCCAATTCCGTATAGAATCAGTAATGGATCAACAAAACATCGCCAGCTTATTTTATGGTCCGATTTTATTGGCCGCACAAGAAAATGAACCTCGGAATGATTGGAGAAAGATCAGCTTAAATGCCAATGACATCGGTAGCTCCATTAAAGGAGATCCAAAAACATTGGAGTTCACCATTGATGATGTAAGCTTTAAGCCATTTTACAATACCTATGGCAGACATTCGGTATACCTTGATATAAGCTTAAAATAAAAATACTTCCTGGTGTCTATATGATATCATTCTCCTATAAACCATCTCATACATGAAGAAAATATCCAGTTGTATTATCCTGTTATTATTAAGCTCTTCTTGGCTGCAGGCAAGCGAACTGATCGACCTTATCAATTCCTATAGTGCAGACAAAAGAGCACTTGAACGGGCTTATACCGTCAAAGAATCGGAGGAATATTATCAACGACTATTTCAGTTCTTTGAAGATTGGGAAGATCAGGTAGCACATATCCCATTTGAAAAATTGGGTAAGGAGGGAAAAGCTGATTTTATTCTCCTTAAAAACCTGATAGAAAAAGAAAAATACCAACTCACAAAGAGCTATTCAGCTTATGAAGAAGTAGCTTATGTAGCAGATTTTGCCAGCCCCCTCTACACTTTCATCAGAAAAAGAAGACGAGGTAATCAGCCCGATTCAAAGGAGCTCGCGGGAACCTTCAGTAATATAAAAGAAATGATTCTATCCAAAACGACTGAGCTGAGCAAACAGCCATTCAAAACTTGGATTGAAGCAGATCACGCAGCGCGGGTAGTTTCTTCTTTACAGTTTGGCTTAAAAGAGGCGTTTAAGTTTTATTATAACTATGATCCTGAATTCACTTGGTGGGTAAAATCATCTTACACAGAATTAGAGGAGGCTTTAAACAACTATCATGATTTCTTGAAAGAAAATTATTCAAAAAGCAGTCAGAAAGATGATGGGTCTGGCATCATTGGAAAACCTGTTGGACGAGAGACTTTGATCGAAGAATTGTCATTTGAATTTATTCCTTATTCGCCAGAAGAATTGATTGCTACTGCAGAAAAGCAATTTGAATGGTGCAAGGAGGAAATGATAAAAGCATCTCAAGAAATGGGCTTCGGCAATGATTGGAAAGCGGCTTTGGAGCATGTTAAAGACACCTATGTAGCACCTGGCAAACAGCCGGAAGCCATTAAAGATTTATATGATCATAGCATAAATTTTATTGAGGACAGGGATTTGATCACCATTCCCGACTTAGCAAAAGAAACATGGGGCATGATAATGATGACTCCTGAACGGCAAAAAATCAACCCATTTTTTACTGGAGGGTGGGAAATAAGTATCTCCTATCCCACTGTGGACATGTCATATGAAGATAAAATGATGAGCATGCGGGGCAATAACCCTAATTTTTCTTTTCCCACAGTTCAACATGAATTACACCCAGGACATAACCTGCAGTATTTTATGAATGCACGACATCGTAATTATCGAAGAACATTTAACACCCCTTTTTGGATGGAGGGCTGGGCTTTGTACTGGGAAATTATCCTATGGAACAAAGATTTTCCCCAAACACCTGAACAAAAGATGGGGATGCTTTTTTGGCGAATCCATCGCTGCGCAAGAATTATATTTTCATTGAATTACCAATTGGAAAATTGGACTCCTCAGCAATGTATTGACATGTTGGTAAATGAAGTCGGCCATGAATATGCCAATGCTGAGGCTGAAGTTCGCCGCTCCTTTGCCACAAGCTACACGCCTCCACTTTACCAAATAGCTTATATGATTGGGGGATTACAATTTTATGCATTAAGAGATGAAATGCTCAAAGAAGGGTGGACAGAAAAAGCATTTCATGATCGCGTCATGCAAGAGAACTTTTTACCAGTTGAAATTCTAAGGGCAATTTTATTGGATTTGGACTTATCTAAAGATTATCAGTCCAGCTGGAAATTCTCCACCAATTTCAACTAAGATCAATAACAATTCTATCAAAACTATGAAACCATTATTCATAAAATTCATCTTCTTAATCACTTTACTAGCTACATTAAAAACCCAAGGCCAAGGTTATTGGAGTGAGATCGAAGAAAAAGAACCTACCTTAGGGATAGCTGAAGTCTATCAGAAATTTGAAACTCCCCAATTTCACCTTAAGCTAGTTAAATCTTCTCAAACTGTAGCAAGTTTAAGTCCCAAAAAAGATGCTCGATTTGATTTCACTCCTGGCGATCGCTTGGAACTTAGAGATAAAGATGGATTATACCATTTGGGGGATATCAATCTCAGAATCAGGACGGCCAACCAAGAATGGGTATCCTATTCTACTGCCACTCAGAGAGGCGCGATCAGTCCTTTGGAGTCCACAGGAAATATACTGGCCGCTGCGGATTTAGCGAATACCTTGCCCAAAGATATTCCTGTCCGCATTAAACGTTATTATGAGCTTATACAAGATGAATTGGTGCTGCGCTTTGAAATTACCAATAAATCCAAAGATGCTATAGAAATAGGCGCCTTAGGTATTCCCATGATTTTCAATAATATTTTGGAAGGGAAATCGCTCCAGGAAACCCATGCCCAAAATGTGTTTTACGACCCCTATATTGGTTTGGATGCAGGTTATCTGGAGGTAAAGCGGCTGAATGGACTAGGACCGGCATTATTAGTACTACCTGAAGAAAACATGGCCTTTGAGGCATATAGACCCCTATTGGACGACGCGACACCAAGGAGTATTGTTTTCGAAGGGTTCCATGAATGGATGGCCCATAGTAAAGCCTATGCAGAAAATGAATGGAAGGGTGTAGAACAATGGAATAACCCTACTTCTCATATTTTAGAAGCCAATGAAACAAAAAACTTTTCCATAAAACTGGTGCTTGCTGAAGGCATAGAAGGAATTCAAGATAAGTTGAAAGAGGAGCAAAAGCCCCATGTCACAGGTATACCAGGCTATGTCATTCCCCAGGATACCGAGGCTCAATTATTCATTGATTATCATAGTAATATCAAATCCATCGAAATAGCCCCTAAAGGAGCCCTTAGTATCAAGGAAAATGGCCAAACCGAAAAAGGCATAAAAAAATATGCGATAGAAGGCCTAAAATGGGGCCGGGCAAAAGCCATCATTACTTATGAAAATGGCACCAAACAATCCATCAATTATAAAGTCATTAAACCCGAATCGGAAGTCATCAAAGACTTCGGGAAGTTCCTAATGACCGAGCAATGGTTTGACCAAGCAGACCCTATTTTCAAGAGAAACCCCTCAGTCATCAGTTACGATTATGAAACCAAACAACAACTGACACAAGACAGTAGGGCTTGGGTAGCCGGGCTCAGTGATGAAGGCGGGGCAGGCAGTTGGTTGGCTGCCATCATGAAACAATTGATACAACCGGACAAAGCAGAAATCAACAAGTTGCAAAACTTTATTGACCATACCCTTTGGGGGAATATCCAATACAGCGAGGGTGAAAACCAATATGGCGTCAAAAAAAGTGTTTTCTATTATGAACCAGACTCATTGCCGACTGGTACCTATGAAGATAGTATAAATTATGATACTTGGGCCGCATGGGACCACAAACACTCCAATGATCCAGGAAGGTCCTATAACTATCCCCATGTTGCTGCAGCCTATTGGGTAATGTATAGACTTGCCCGGTACCATGAAGGACTGGTTGATAACAGGCCTTGGAAATGGTATTTGGAGCAGGCTTACCATACCAGTATTGCCATGGTGGAGCAAGCCCCTTATTATGCCCAGTTTGGTCAAATGGAAGGATCTGTTTTTCTATTTATCTTGGAAGATCTAAAACATGAAAGTTTCAAAGAAATGGCGGTTGATCTAGAGACCAAAATGCAAAGTAGGGCCATTCATTGGAAAGCTTTGGAATATCCATTCGGAAGTGAAATGCCATGGGACTCTACAGGCCAAGAAGAAGTCTATATGTGGTCTGACTATTTTGGCTATGATCATAAGGCTTGGGTAACACTAAGGGCTATCTTGGCTTATATGCCTACAATGCCTCATTGGGCTTATAATGGCAATGCCCGACGCTATTGGGATTTCCTATATGGAGGGAAACTATCAAGGGTAGAGCGACAAATCCATCATTATGGTTCTTCCTTAAATGCCATCCCCGTTTTAAAACAATTCCGGAAAACCCCCGAAGACAACTATTTGCTACAAGTAGGTTATGGTGGACTTTTGGGTGGAATTGCCAATATCACCCAAGATGGATTCGGACCTGCAGCCTTCCATTCCTATCCTTCCACCTTGAGGATTGATTATTTATCTGGAGATTATGGATCGGGCTTTTATGGTTATGCAGTCAATACGGCCACCTATATTACCAAAGACGAAGATCTAGGCTGGCTTGCATATGGGGGAAACCTAAGCAGAAAAGGTGATATCATCAAGGTAAAGCTTACTACAGCGGCTAAATCCAAGATCTTTATTGCTCCTGCCAAGATTTGGCTGAGTTTGGATGCAGGTACATTCAGAGAAGTGAGCTACAATTCCAAAACAGGAAGAATGACGATTACATTTGAAGAAAAGGACAAGTTTACGCCAAACGCTTATTTAAGAATTCAAGGGGAATCTAACAAACTACCTTTTGACTTAGTAAGAGGGGCTTATAAAATCCCTTTGGATGATAAAGCAATTGAAGTGAGCTTATAAAAGTTTCAAACCAGTCATTATAACGCCATATTTGATCCCCATTGATTATTTTTCTTTGGGGATCTTTTTTTTCAATTTATATCAAATACAAATCATGGATATACCCTCATTATCATCTTTTAACCTTAGGCACTTTTGGGCTCCTGATATTGTGAAAGGTAAAGATGAAAAATATTATTTATACTTTGGAAACTGTCAAGCTGGCTGCAATATATATGGATATGTTGCTGATATGCCTTTAGGGCCATGGAAAAAGCTTAATGAAGATGATACACCCATAATTTCCCCAGAGATGGGTTTCCTTCTTAAGATATTCATTTTTCAAAAATCACCAACAACGGAAAACTTTCAGGTAGTTTAAAAAAGCAGGGTCAAGTAAATTTTGGCCATGATGAACAGACCAATCTAAATGTATTTGATTTTATTAAGCAGGGAAAATTAGTTTTGGGCCGGCCTGTTCCAGAAAAATTTATCATGGAACGGAGCATTTACAATAACCACATGGGTAAAAAATCCAGAAATTTCTCCAAAAGAAGAAGTTCTCGTATCATGGTGTAACCGTTTCATTTATGGCTTGGCCAACTCTTACAATGCCATGGTTTACAATAATTGCCCTTATGTCGCTGCCATTCAATTGGATGGCCATTTTGATATGCCATATAGCAACTTGCCCACTACTGACCAAAGGCATCATATTGTATTGACTTTTGATGGAGTTATGGAGAAGATATACATTGATGGACACTTGGATAATTCGCAGAAAATGAACCTTTCCTCCGCTACAGAAGATGCCGAAATAATTATCGGGGCTTCAGATATTGGTGAATACTTTTCCGGCTTAATTTCCTCATTTCAAATGTATGACTATGCCTTAAATGAAGAGGAAATCAGCCAAATCAAAAAAGTGCATTTCCATAAAATCATAAAAAAAAAAGCTCGTTCAAGATTTCACTTGAACGAGCTTTTAGACTTAGAAAACCAATTTATTAATTGGAATACCCTGGATTCTGTGAAAGATTAGGGTTTTTATTGATCTCATCATTTGGTATGGGGAAAATGGTTCTGGTTTCAGCCTGTGCATGTGGGCTATGATTAAACCAACTTTTGGTTTGGAAAACACCAAAACGTATCAGGTCCTGTCTTCTATGGGCTTCTACTGCAAATTCCCAACCAAGCTCATCCAAAAACCTTCCATATGGAATATCTGCTCCCCCGGAGCCTTCAATGGTTCCATCTTCTTGTTGTATTCCATAATTATAACTACTTCCTTGCATTAGCTCTGCTCCTGTTACTTGTGCTTGACTTGGATCCGTATTCCTAAAAGCCCGCTCTCTAACTTGAGTAACCAATAATGCTGCTTGATCGGCATTTCCAGTTCTTAACAATGCCTCTGCCTTCATCATAAGAACATCAGCAAAACGGAACATAGGATAATCATTATCCAAAGAGCCAGTTGCTCCATCTTTAATCGCATATTTACCAATTCTAAAACCATCGTTGGATGCTGTTCCATCCATGCTAGGTACCTCTTTTTGGTAGTTTATCATCTCTTCACCGGTACTCGCATTATATTGAGGTCCCATGATCCAAGTATCCTGTAATCGGGTATCTCCTTCCTCATAGGTATCAATAAATTGAGGTACTGCACAGTTTCCTCCCCAAGGGCCTGCTTGCATATTATAAACAAATCTGCTTAGGGGATCAAGTGTTTTCATATGTACCAAGTTTCCAGTCCCATAGATTTCATCATAAGGTACCGCAAAAATTATTTCTGGAGAAGTATGATTTTCCCAATTAAATATTTCCGAATAATTATCATCCAATTCATAGTTAGCACTAGCGATGACTGCATCACATGCGGCAATGCACTTTTCCCACTCGGGTGTTCCTGTATATACTATTGCATTAAGGTAAATCTTAGCTAGAAGTGTTTGAACACCCCATTTATTGAGTTGACCATAAGTGGCACTGGCATCCTCACTCAGTAATGGCATCGTTTCTTCCAATTCGCTCACTACAAAATCATATACTTCAGATCTACTCTTTTGCTCTGGAAGAGATACATCTTTAAAATCTGTCACAATTGGAACATTACCATGGTTGTCCAATAGAAGGTAGTAGGCAAAAGCTCTAGCAGCACGAAGTTCGGCTATCACTTCATCTTTACCATTCGTGATAGGAATTTCTCCATCCTCAATTTGGGACATTACCCGGTTTGCCGTCGTGATGCTTCTATAAGCGCTTTGCCAAATATTGGTTGGCTGCCACTGAAGCGATGTCCAGTTGTGTTGGTGCATTCTCAAATAAGTACCTCCATCATACCATCCGTTAGGTCTGGCGGGAGTGATAATAGCATCAGCAGATTCTTCTTGTGTATCCAAATAACCCTGCCAGCCCATCATTAAGCTCCTAAAAGAGCCATATACTGGGGCTATAATAGACGGAATATCTTTTTCCGTAGGTTGAAAATTACTGGCTACAACTTCAGAAAACACCTCTTCTTCCAAGTCAAGGCAAGAATACAAGCCAGTGCTCAAAATGCCAGCCGTCAAAAGCCACTGGATAGATTTTTTATTGATTATCATAAATGTCTTGTTTAGAAAGTTACATTAAGGCCTAGTGTGTAAGTACGGGTTGTTGGATATTTATCCCTTTGATCATTTCCTGGATCAAATCCAGTAATACTCACCCCTTCCGGGTCGATGCCTTTGTAATTGGTAATCGTGAACAAATTAAGGCCAGATGCATATACTCGTGCATTCTTAAGAAAGCCTAATTTTGGAATTGTATACCCTATGGTCAGGTTGTCCAGTTTTAAATAATCGCCATCTTCGATATAATGACTCACCAAGGCCAAATCACTGTTGAGTCTTTGCCCATATACTGGATCGTAAGCAGTTTTCAGCATGTTATAGGCAGGATTATAGGGGTTTTCATAAAACATTCGCTGAAAATTCAGTATCTCGTGACCAAAAGCTCCTCTGAAGTTTGCCTGCATATCGAAGTTCTTATAACGGAAACTATTATTGAACCCTAGGATATGTAAGGGTATCCCGTTTCCATAAAACTGACGGTCCTCTTGTGAAGCTTGGCTGATTGGAATGGCTTCGCCTTCAGTATTTTCTACCATCCATTCGCCAGTCTCTGTCAAACCCACTGTTTTCCAAACATAGAACCTTCCAATAGCTCCTCCTACTTCTACACGGTGGGTATAATCCTGAATGGGCTCTCCTGTATAACCTGCTGTAAAAAAGTCATTGGTTGCTTCAAATTGGTCATTGGATAAGGATACCAGTTTGTTCCGATTAGTAGAATAGGTAATAGCGGTATTCCAATTGAAATTTTTATTTTGGACAGGTACAACATTAACCAATACCTCCATTCCATCATTTTGCAACACACCGGCATTGATGGTCATCGAACTGGTCAAGTATGGAGGTACTGGCACTGGGAAGTTATACAATAGGTCCTTAATGTCTCTTCTATATACATCAATGGAACCACTAAGCCTGTCTCCAAAAAAACTATAATCAATCCCGAAATTGTATTCCTCTTTTCTTTCCCACCTTAAATCTGGGTTAAAGTTCCTTGCAGGAACAAAACCTTGGACCCATTTACCACCAATAAAAGCTCCTTGTGCTCTAGTAAAGTCATAACTTATTTGTGATAAATAGGGAGAATTGGCTATTGTACCAGTAACGCCAAAGCCTGCTCTTATCTTTATCTCATCTATATTGTTGATATTTTCAAAAAATGGTTCATTACTGATTCTCCAACCCAAAGAAACAGCGGGAAAGGTTCCCCATTGACTATTTTCTCCAAAACGAGAGGATCCTTCTCTTCGAACACTGGCCATAAACAAATATTTGTCATTATAACTATAGGTTGCTCTACCAAAAAAACCTGCAAGCTGCCACTTGTTTTTAGAGCTTCCCATACCTGCTTGTCCAGCTTGTAGCGCAGCACCAGCCCCCAAGTTATTCCAACCGTATAAATCAGTGGGAAAGTCCCAGTTGGAAGCATTAAAATCTTCATATGTGGCATCTTGCCAGCTATAGCCTCCTAGCAAAGTAAAAAAATGATCCCCTATGGCTTTGTTATAATTGGTCGTAAATTCCAACAAGTTTTCATTGTAAGCACTTGTTGATCTTGAAGCTGTTCCGTTTTGGTTATTAAGCCAAGTGTTAGTGTGATTAAATGTCGTCGCATACCCGGTGAGATTACTATTTTGAACATTAGAAACCATAAGTTTCATATCCAAATTATCTATTGGATTATAGTTCAAACTACCATTTACCCGCATTTCCTTAAACTTAGATTCAGCATTGGCTTCATAAATTCTCGATATTGGATTTTCATAAAAATAACCATCCCGCTCTTGCCAATTTCCATCTTCTGTCCTGACACGGTCAGTCGGGTTACGAATAATGGCCTGTCTGTACGCATACCCATCAGCTCCACCTTGATCACGTGTAAACACCCTATTGATCAGCTGGATATTAGCCCGTAATTTATCATCATACATGCTATGATTTAAATCCGCCCGAATGTTAAAACGTTCTTGATTTGACCTTAAAAATATTCCTTGCCAGTTCCGGTAATTAACCGATGCAGTAAAATTCGTGGTCCTATCACCACCATAAAAACTCAAATTATGATTGTGACTAATCGGGTTTCGGGTCATTTCATCCACCCAGTCTGTATTCCCTCCATAATCGGTATAACCTATGCCTTCCTCTTCAATCAATCTTCTATAATCATCACCAGTAAGTAATTCTGGTTTTCTTGCGATGGTCTGAACACTTAAATAACTACTGTAGTTAATGGAATTTTTTGCCCCTCCCGAATTTTTCTTCGTCGTGATCAAAATAACTCCTCCTGTAGCTCGTGTGCCATAGATAGCAGCAGCTGAACCATCCTTGAGAACATCCACTGATTCAATATCTTCAGGTGGTACTGTATTGAGGTTTCCGGGAATACCATCAATCAAGACCAAAGGATCAGAGGTACCATTAATACTATTTATCCCCCTAAGGTTAATTTGTGTGTTGGAACCAGGGTCACCACTAGGAGTAGTCACGCGAAGACCGGCAACCTTTCCTTGGATCAACTGAGCAGCATCCCTTACAGCACCTTTTACAAAATCTTCTTCTTTAACCCCTCCAATAGAACTGGTTACATCACCTTTTCGCATCGTACCATACCCAACAACTACGACTTCGGTCATTGAAGTAGTCTCTGGTTCAAGGATGATAGATAAGTCCTTATCAGTAAATACATCTACTTCCTTAGTTCCAAAACCAATAAAACTAAAGACCAATGTGGCCCCTTCCTCTGGAATATCTATTGAAAATTTTCCATTGATATCCGTAGTAACTCCTTTGGTAGTTCCTTTGATGATTATTGAAACTCCAGGCAAAGAGAGACCATCCTCATCGCTAATAACCGTACCTGTAACAGTGTGCTCCCTTAATTGGTTGAAAGCAGCATTACTTGAGTAGGTTAAATAGGGCCTAGCTAATAGGTCTGTACCCCCTAAATAGTGCCCTAAAAAACACATTACTCCGAGCAATGTCATTTTTTTTGTAAAATTTTTCATATAGTTTATTAAATGGTTTGAATAGAGTTAAAAAACAAATACAATCAACTGTAAGTCAATCATATAAAATCAACAATGTAAATCTAGCCAATGCATTTCCGAAAAAATTAAACCATAATACCCTATCCTAATACAGAATTATCATGAATCGAATGAGTGGAAAAATGATGCGAAAGCTGGTGATCAAATGATATTCAATGTATAAACGGATATTTTTTAACCCCACTTTTCATGACTCAAGTCAAACCCTCACCTATTTGATATATTATTTAATCATTATACACCACAACCTAAAAACACCAAGCATCACATCATCAGTCTAACAAAATATTCTTCTAATCAACAAAAACTATTATACAGATTTATTCAATACTTATACATTATTAACATCTCTGATGCATTTATGAAAAATAGTGGTTAGACTTAAAACACTAAAAGTGTGAAAAACACATTAATCAATTGAATGAAATTATTTTTGTTTACTACCATATTCAATTGAAGCCTAAGTTCTGTCATTTGAAAGACAAGAAAACCCAAAAATAGCCCATAGAACAACCCTAACAATTATCTTATGAAACCGTTATTATTCAAAATCGCTAAAACAGAAGAAGAAGCTGTAAAAATCTTACAAGAAGACTATCCCTACTTCTATGATAATTTGCATTATCATGAAGAAACCCAGATCATGGTAATTACAGAAGGAAAAGGCACCTATTTTATAGGTGATTCTATCGGAAACTTTCAAGCAGGAGACATCTTTATTTTAGGTTCTAACCTTCCACATTTCTTCCGCAGTGACAAACCCTACTACCAAGAAGGGTCTTCTCTGAGGTCTAAGAATATCTCTATACTGTTTTCATTAGAAAGTCTTGGAGAAAAATTATTGAACTTACCGGAGTTTTATGCGATTAAAAAACTATTGTACAACAGCAAAAAAGGTTTGGTGGTACTTGGTAATTCAAGAAAGGGACTTTACAAAGCTGCACACAAAATAGGTCAAAAAGACAGGTTGAGTAGAATAATATACTTGTTCAAGTGGTTAAACAAACTGTCGAAATCAGATGAGTTAACATCCATTAGTCATATAAATTTCAATCAAGAGACCAGTCCAAATGACACCAAAAAAGTAAATGAAGTTATATCCTATATTATGGAAAACTTTGCTAACGATATTACGCTGGCAGATGCATCAGAAGTGGCGAACCTAAGTGTAAATTCATTTTGCCGTTTTTTCAAACAACATACAAGAAAAACATTCTCCCAATTCCTTAACGAAATACGGATAGGCCATGCTTGCAAACAATTAATTGAAGAAAAATATAGTATAAAAGAGGTCGCATATGATAATGGATATTATAACGTATCCTATTTCAATAGACAATTCAAATTGATCACTGGATATACCCCCTCTGATTATTATAAAGTCCATACCCAAACACACAACTTGGCGAGTTAATCTTATTTTTTACAATCAACTCTCCAAGATTTTGACCTATTATCTTAATCAAAACTCTTAGTTTGATAAGTCCAAATGGGCAGTTTATTGAGATAACTTAAGCAGTTAACAATCAAGGCTTTGACTCATCTCTTAAACTGCCTATTTTACTGAGACCAAATATTCAAGCTTAACACATATGTCTACTCCATTAGAGCATAAATAGTTTGTGGATTTTTTTACTTTGGCTAATGCTGTCTACCCTCACTCCACCGATATAGTTTTTTCACTCACACCTTCAACAACCAATAAAATCATCGTGAAACGAACTGATATCCAATTTCTAAGCGGCTCGTTTTAATAGCATGATACTGATCATCCCAAAGAACAATTACCATCATTTTTTATAGGATAAAATGGTATTAGATTGAATCAATAATGAAAGAATTCGCCTGTATTATAACTCTATTGTTAAAGGTTTTCTAAATATAACAACCTGGTTAAACTTCATCAATAAACCAATTTTCGTATGGCAACATCCTCGCTTTCATATTGCATCCCTTTCTCTCAAATTTCAAATAAAGACGTACAGAAAGTTGGAGGGAAAAATGCCTCTCTGGGAGAAATGACACAAAGACTTCAACCATTGGGAATCAATATCCCTGAGGGCTTTGCCATTACGGCCACTTCCTATCAAGAATTTATTGACGCCAATCTACTAGAGCCACTGCTTATTGAACAATTGGGCCAATTGGATAGCGAAGGATTAAGTAATCTTGCAGCAATCGGGAAAAATTGTCGAAAAATAATTGCCCAAGGCAAATTCCCGGAATCAATCGTCACTGCCATAATCGAAAACTACCATCAACTCAACCAAAATGGGGATACTTTTGCTGTGCGCAGTAGTGCTACAGCAGAAGACCTTCCTTCCGCAAGTTTTGCAGGTCAGCATGATAGTTTTCTAAATATTAGTGGCACAAAAAATCTCATCGAAGCTGTCCATGCCTGTTATGTTTCTCTTTTTAATGATCGAGCCATTAAATACAGAATTGACAATGGATTTGATCATATGAAAGTGGCACTTTCTGTAGGGGTTCAAAAAATGGTCAGATCGGATATTGGAGCTGCCGGCATAGCCTTTACTCTAGATCCAGAAAGTGGTTTTGAAAATGTCATCTATATCACTTCCATTTATGGATTGGGAGAAAATATTGTACAGGGTGCGGTGAATCCTGATGAATTTTATCTCTTCAAACCATTTCTGGCTCAAAATAAAGCCCAAATACTTTACAAAAAGCTGGGGTTTAAGCAACACAAAATGGTCTATACTAAAAACAACTCTAAGCCAATTAAAAACATTCCGTGCACCAAAGAAGAAAAGAATAGCTTTTCCCTTTCTGATGAAGAAGTCAAAAAATTAGGTATGGATTGTTATCAAATTGAAAAGCATTATAAGATGCCGATGGACATTGAATGGGCAAAAGACGGTAATACCGGGAAAATCTTTATTGTTCAGGCCAGGCCAGAGACCATTCATTCCCAAAAGGACAAAAATAAAATACAGGAAAAGGAATTTAAACTCTTATCAAAACCAAAGCCTCTCTGTTCAGGAACTGCCGTAGGTAGGTCTATTATTTCAGGGAGGGTGAGATTGGTACAAAGTCTTCAGGATGAACATAAAGTGCAAGAAGGGGATATTATTGTTGCAGACATCACCAGTCCTGACTGGAACCCCATGCTTCGCAAAGCGGTAAGCATAGTCACCAACAAAGGAGGAAGAACCAGTCATGCCAGCATAGTAGCCAGAGAACTGGGAATACATGCCGTGGTAGGCGCTCAAAATGCTACTAAAAAATTAAAAGATGGGCAACTCATCACTGTTTCCTGCATTGAAGGGGATACAGGCTATATATATGATGGTGAAATCAAATGGGAGGAAAAACAAGTTACGCTATCGAAAGATATCAACACCAAAACCGAACCTAAATTCATTTTGGCCAACCCTTTTCAAGCTTTCCGCCTATCCAACTATCCAAACCTAGGGGTAGGCCTACTAAGAATGGAA
Organism: Echinicola salinicaeni; assembly: GCF_014280965.1. Taxonomy (GTDB): domain Bacteria; phylum Bacteroidota; class Bacteroidia; order Cytophagales; family Cyclobacteriaceae; genus Echinicola; species Echinicola salinicaeni. Next base: position 38,405 of record NZ_JACODZ010000002.1, on the reverse strand, counting down.
TTTATAGTGGCAGATGTCATAGGCATTCATCCCATCGCTTTGGCACGATTCAATGATCTGCCAGAAGGACCGGAAAAAAAGGAAATCGAAAAGAAAACAGCCTATTATACTAACAAAAAGAACTTTTTCACTGCTACCCTTTCCCAACATTTGGGATTGGTTGCGGCCGCATTTTATCCCAAAGAAGTCATCGTGCGGATGAGTGATTTCAAAAGTAATGAATATGCGAGGCTATTGGGCGGAAAAAATTTCGAACCTGATGAAGAAAACCCTATGCTAGGGTTCAGGGGAGCTTCCAGATATTACCACGTGGATTATAGAGAAGGCTTTGCCCTGGAATGTGAGGCCATCAGAATCCTTAGGGACGATATGGGAATGACCAATATTAAAATAATGATACCATTTTGCCGCAGCCCAGAAGAAGGTAAAAAAGTGCTTGAAACTATGAAACATTTTGGTTTGGAAAGAGGCAAAAATGGACTAGAAATATATGTAATGGCCGAGCTTCCCAGTAATGCCATATTGGCCAATGAATTTGCGGGCCTGTTTGATGGTTTTTCCATTGGCTCAAATGATCTTACCCAATTGGTACTTGGGGTAGACAGGGATTCCACGATCATTCATCACTTATTTGATGAAAAAAATCAAGCCGTAAAAAGCATGATATCTCAACTGATCCAGGCAGCCCATTCCAATGGCATTAAAGTAGGCCTATGTGGTCAAGCTCCCAGTGATTTCCCTGAATTCACCCAATTTTTGGTTTCAGAGGGAATAGATAGTATCTCCTTTAATCCAGATGCCCTGATAAGCGGAATAGAAAATATTACGAAAGCAGAAAAGAAACATCAAAAAACCTCCTTGAACATATAAACCTAAAAATAGAACTGTCATGTATGAATCTCTCAAAAACAAAACTGTATTGGTCACCGGAGGCAACAGTGGTATTGGTCATGCTACAGCTATTAGCCTTGGGAAAGCCGGTGCCAATGTGGTAATAGCTGATTTATCAGAAAGTAAGGAGACAGAAGAATTGGTAAAGAAGTCAGGTGGTAAAACCATCTTTATTTCTTGTGATGTCTCCAATGATCAGCAAGTGATGAACTTAATAAACAAGTCGATAGCAACCTTTGGAAAGCTGGATTATGCATTTAATAATGCCGGTATCGAAGGCCTTTCTGCTCCCACCCATGAATCCACCCAAAACAATTGGGACAAGGTCATCAACACCAATCTTAAAGGGGTTTGGCTTTGTATGCAATATGAAATAGAGCATATGCTAAAAAATGGGAAAGGAGCTATTGTCAATAACTCTTCTGTCGCAGGCCTGGTGGGCTTCGCCAATATCGCTCCCTATGTGGCCTCCAAACATGGCGTTATAGGCCTAACTAAAACCGCTGCTTTGGAATATGCCCAAGAAGGTATCAGGGTAAATGCTGTATGTCCTGGTGTAATTAAAACAGCTATGATAGATCGATTTACCGGAAATGATGAAAAAGTACTGAAAGAATTTGAGAATATGGAACCTATAGGTCGCCTAGGTTTGCCCCAAGAAATAGCCGATGCTGTATTATGGCTTTTGTCTGATCAATCTTCCTTTGTTACAGGACATGCCTTGGCAGTAGATGGAGGGTTTGTAGCAAAATAATACTCATCAATTCCTTCTTATAGTAAGAATAAGCAACAATAATGAACTTAAAAAATTCATCAATTTTCAAAATAGACCATGAATAAAATCCTCGTCCCATATGATTTTTCGAAACCTGCAAAAAATGCCTTTAATTTTGCTGCTGAAATAGCTAGCAAAACGGGTGGTGAGGTAGTTATAATTCATGTAATCTATACCTCTCCCATGTATGAAACTATTTATTTAAGAGGCCATGATGGTAACCTTAATTTTATCCAAGAAATGCAGGAATCCATACAAAAGGACCTTTTAAGCAATTCGAAGCTTCAAACCAAACCGAATATTAGCACAAAGATCATCAGTACAAATGGAAGTATAGTAGCGGCCATTTTAGAAAAAATAGCAGAACTAGGAATTGATCTAGTTGTTATGGGGACTTCAGGAAATGAGGGCTTAGATGGTTTTCTCTTTGGTTCAATCACAAAAAAAATCATTAGGAAATCAAATGTTCCTGTTTTAGCATTGGAAAATGAGGCTAAGGTTTCCGAAATAAAACACATTCTCCTTCCATCAAATCTGGAATTGGGGCAGGAAAATTTTATTCAAAAAGTCAAAGCACTACAAGCATTTTTTGATGCTCATATCCATCTGCTCCTAATCAACACTCCTATGCACTTCCAACCTGAAGCAGAAGGCAAGATGGAGTTGGACAATTTTGTAAAACATCACCGCCTCCAAAACTGCCAACCATATTTCACCAATCATTGGACCGAAGAAAAAGGCATTATAGCATTTCAATCATCACATAAAATTGATTTGATCGCCATGTCTACCCATGTGAGAAAGGGACTTAGTCATGCATTTTATGGAAGTATAACTGAGGACACACTACAACATAGTAAATGCCCAATTTGGACTTTTCGTATTTAAAAAAAGGCGCAATTTCAAGCCCTTCCATAAAGCTAAAAAAGTCAGGACATTTTAAAACTATTTGATCACAATCACTTCCCAATCATCCCCTTTGCTTACTATATTGATCCCCACATCTGTTTTATGGCGAACCAATTCAATATGAGCACTTTCATCACCCAGCTTCAAATTCCTAATGGTCATAGCATTAATAAAATCAGGTAATAAGGTTTGTTTAAAATGTAATACTTTATTGACTGCATCTATTTCCAATCCGAGGATAGATTGAAATAACATATATAATCCGGCCACTGACCAAGCCTGGGGGGAACAAGCTACTGGATAGGCTATAGGACCTTCGCCTTCTACCCTATCAAATCCACAGAAAAGTTCAGGCAAACGGAAAGAATCTCCGAACATAGAAAAATCGGTCAATGATTTAAATATTTTAAGTGCATACTCACTTTTACCATACTTGGACAATCCATAAGCGATCAAAGCGATATCATGTGGCCATATAGAGCCATTATGGTAAGACATAGGGTTATACCTTACTTCATTGGCTGATAAGGTCCTGATTCCCCAACCAGAGAACATTTTTTTACTGAATAATGTCTCTGTAAGCCGTTGGACATATTCTTCTTTTACAATTCCCGTAATCAGGCATTGACCGGCATTGGAGGAAATCACCTTGCAGGGCGTTTTATTGGCATCCAAGGCCAAACAGTAACAACCTATTCTATCATCCCAAAAAGCTTTATTGAATTTTTCTTTAAGGATCTCTGCCTCCTTCACCAAGCTTTCTGCTATTTCCCCATCATTAAGCTGCTGGGCTAAATAACCAGCTTGAATCTTGGCTTCATACACATAAGCCTGTACCTCGCATAGCACTATGGGTGGTTCTGCCAAGCTCCCATCTTCATGGCTTATTGAATCGTTGGAATCTTTCCAGCCTTGATTGACCAGGCCTGATTCCGAACGTTTTTGATATTCTACAAATCCATCTTGATCAATATCTCCATAATTATCAATCCAATCCAGAGCGGCTTTTATATTATCCCAAATCTTTTTGATCAAGGTAAAATCTCCGGTACGCTTAAAATATTTGCCAGCAAGAATGATAAATAGTGGTGTAGCATCAATGGTTCCATAATATTTTTTAAAGGGTACTTCACCTGTATTCACCATTTCACCACTCCTGGCTTCATGCAATATTTTTCCAGGCTCAGAATCATTCCGTTCATCCAAGGTCTTCGATTGCGTATGTGCAAGATATAAGAGGACCCCCTTGGCGATTGCAGGCGCAGCCCATAACATCTCAAAGGCAGTGATTATTCCATCCCGACCAAAAGTGGTATTAAACCAAGGCACTCCAGCATAGGGATAATAGCCAAAATCTGTAAGATTCATCAATGAAATCAGATCAATCTTCGACCGTTTTATCCAATGATCAAATATCTCATTATTAGTGGTGATTTCCGCCAGATACTGGTTCGTTTCATTAATATTCTTCATTAGGCCCATCAAGGCTTCCCCATATTGTTTTTTTTCAATGATTTCGCCATTAATATCAAAACGCATCAAGATATGGATTTCAAAGCTCGCTTTTGGAGCTAAAGAAAACCTGTATTCAAAACCGTTTTCTGCAATAATTTGGGGTTTTGGTTCAAAATCTAATATGGTTTTTCGAGTCACTTTATCAAGCCCCTCATAAGCCAAATGAAGGCTATTGTCTCCATTGGTACTGAAAGGGTACCTATTTCCTTTCTGCTCTCTTTCCATTCCACGCACCTCAAAAATATCTTGGAAATCACTACTGATAAAAAAGTTAATATCCAAAAAGCATTCTTCATTACTGTGATTCGTCAAAACTATTTTTTCATGACATTCACCCTTTTGCAAAAATTTACTTCTATTTAATGAAATGGTTCCAGCAGGAATAGTACTACCAGTCCCCTTGATTTTGGGATTGGTTAAAGCCGAATGCAACACTTCATTGGACTCACCGATAGATGCCCCAAGCAACACAGGATTGAAACCATTGATTTTTAGAATATAATGAGATATAAATCTGGTATCTTTATGGTAAAGCCCTTGTTCCCCATTACTTATATAAATAATATCTCCGGAAGGATGAAAAACGCCAAAAGTATCCGCTTGGTTTAATACAATCTTTTCAAGATTAACATAAGGCGAAATATCATATCGTTTCTCTTTTTCTGTAATCATTGTTTCCTCATTAATTGATTGGAAAACGGGACCATTGAATTTTCCTCAAGAACAATTTCATAGACCTTCAAATAATCATTGGCCATTCGACTCACTAAAAAACGTTCCTCGAAATCTTTTCGGCAATTACGCCTCTCAATTATCCCTATATTATTAACGGCATTTACTGCCTCTTCAATGGAATTAACAATAAACCCCGTTTTTTCGTGACGTATGATTTCTGGGACCGAACCGTTATTAAAAGCAACGACTGGTGTACCACAGGCGATGGCTTCTATCATGACCAATCCAAAAGGCTCAGGCCAAGCAATAGGGAATAATAATGCCTTTGCATTCCCATAAAATCTATCTTTTTGATCTTCTCGAATTTCCCCAACAAATTCAACAAGCGGATCATCCAATAAGGGCCTTATGGAATTTTCAAAATAATTAATATCTGCTTTTTCAATTTTTGCAGCAATTTTCAATTTAATATTGGTTTGCTGTGCGATCTTAATTGCCCGATCCACGCCTTTCTCTGGAGAAATTCTGCCAACAAATGCCAAATAATCACCGCTATCTGGAAAATAGACATACTCATTGGGCAACCCATGATAAACAGTTGATATCCAATTAGCAAAGGCTAATGGTAATCGCTGGTTATCTGAAATAGACACTAGTGGCATTTCATCATATTCCCTGTATAAGGATTGTAGATCAGGAATATCCAGACGCCCATGCAAAGTTGAAATTTGAGGATAACCACACATTCTACTCAAGGGATAGTGAAAGTAATCAATATGGTAGTGCACAATATCAAACTCATGAATATGGTCAAGCACCTTTTGTAATAATAAAACATGGTGTACCAAGGGATCAGTATACTTTTCACTCAAACGTAAAGATTCATCTACTACAGGTATAAATCGAGCATTAGTATTGGAGTCGGCTGAAGCAAAAAGTGTTACTTCATGGCCTTTTCTAACTAATTCTTCAGTGAGATAAGAAACCACCCTTTCTGTACCCCCATAGGTTTTAGGAGGTACACTTTCATACAGCGGAGCTACTTGTGCAATTCTCATTATTTTCCCCTAAGGGTATTAAGATTATCCATTCTATTTTCCCTATAATGTTAAGGAAAAACGAGAGAAATTCAGATGATAAAAACCTCAGCTTTCAATGATACTTATCACTGATTAACAATTACTTACAATACCCCCCTTGAAATACAATAATAAATTAGAAATAAAGACAAAGAGTAGGAAGGTCAGGTTTAAAAAATCCCATACGGTAAAGTCGGTAAAGAGGATAGAGAATCTCTTTTACTTATAAATTGATACTTATTGAGCCGTATTCATTTTCAATCATTCTATCCTTTAACTATTGATTTCATTATAAAATCACTATCAATGGAGTCTTTTTTCTAAATAAATCAGTAGGTTTTTCAAATTGCCCGTCTGACCATAATCCTTTTCAGGGATATCCACTCCCAATTTCTCACTCAAGGCAACTATAAACTGTAGGGCATCATAAGAGTCTATATTTAAGGACTCTCTAATGTTTTCATCTAAAGTCAAACTGCTTGGATCAGTTTCCGGTGCCACCTGTTTTAATAAACCATAAACAATATTTAATATTTCTGCTTCCTTCATAATTCTTCAGGATTTTGTAAGTTTTTATTAAGAGCATCCAGGAATCGGCTACCGACAAGTCCATCAGTAGCCCTATGGTCCCCGGCCAATGTAGCATGAAGTACTGGACGAATCCCAACCATTCCATTTTCTACAATGGCCTCATCTATGACATTTCCTAATCCTATAATTGCTATCTGGGGGGGATAAATAATTCCAAACACCTTATCAGCACCTCCTTCTCCAATACTGGTAAGGGTAATTGTAGCCTCTGATAAGTCGGAACTCCGTAGTTTAAAAGCCCTTGCTCTGGGAATTATTTCATTAAGCCATTCCATGATCTCATCAATACTTTTCAAATCAGCGTTTTTAATGGCAGGCACAATAATTCCACCTCCCCTTAAGGACAGTACAAAACCAATATTGATCTCATTTTTTATCACTAGCTCATCTTCCCAAACCCCATTGATTTCAGGAACTTCTTCAATTGAACTGGCTACTGCCTTAATGAAAAGTACTGCTGATAATAACCTTTTTTGGATGGGCCTATCCTCATTTGTTTTTCTCAACCAGTCCAAGGATTTACTCATATCAATTTTTTTCTCTAAATAGTAATGAGGAATCTCTCTCTTGGACTTAGTCATCGCCGCTGCTACGGCTGCTCTAATCGACTTTTGGGATGGCACATTAATTTGACTAGTACTAGAGGGAATAGGCTGCTTTTCAATAGGTGATACCTTGGGAGAGGTCCCTGACACTGCCAATTCTTCAATGGCCTTTTCCACATCCTTTTTCACAATTTCCCCTTCTGGACCAGTCCCCTTTAATTTGCCATAATCAATTTTATTGTCTGTAGCCATTCGTTTCGCTAGAGGAGTAATCTTTAGCCGTTTTGCATTAGTCTGATGGGCTTGCTCAACGCTTTTTTTCTTTATTTCTTCAGGTGCTTCGGACACTTCTAATTTTTGTGGTTTTTCATCCACTGGTCTGATCATTGCCAAAACGGTTCCCACAGGGACTTTCGCCCCCTCCTCAACCATAAATCGTTCAATTATTCCATCATCAAAGACTTCAATTTCTATCAAGCCTTTTTGGGTTTCCACATCAGCAATGATATCTCCATGACTTATCTGATCCCCTACACTTTTCCTCCATTCTACTAAGGTACCCGCTTCCATATCCGCCCCTAAACTGGGCATTTTAAACGCTATCATGGCCTAATATTTTTTTTATTGCAACAATAATATCCTCACTTTGGGGAACAGATGCGTCTTCAAGGTGTTTGGGATATGGGATAGGAACTTCTGCTCCGCAAAGTCGATACAAAGGAGCATCCAATTCAAAAAAGGCCTTTTCACTAATTCTGGCCAAAACCTCCGAAGCTATCCCCACCGATTTCCAAGCATCCTCTACAACTATGGCTCTATGCGTTTTGCTGACAGTCGAAAGAATACTCTCTTCATCCAAGGGCCTTAATACCCGTAAATCAAGCACCTCCACTTCAATGCCCAATTCAAAAAGCCTTTCAGCCGCTTCCAAGCATTTATATACCCCATTACCATATGTTATCAGGCTTATATCCCTGCCTTCCCTTCTTACTTTTGCTTTACTAATGTCCACCGTAAAAGGATCAGCAGGGATTTCCCCCTCCCTATTCAACATAAAAGTATATTCCAACATAACTACTGGGTCAGGGCTTTTCAGTGATGCAGCAAGCATTCCTCTAGCATCCTCATGAGTGCCCACTGACAATACAATCAATCCCGGTACATGAGCGAAAAAAGGCTCCCAACTATGAGAATGCTGTGCTGCTAATTGCCGGCCTATCCCACAACCAATCCTGATCACCAAGGGAACATTCACCTGTCCCCCTGACATATGCAGTAAGGTAGCTGCATTATTGATAATCTGGTCCATGGCCAATAAACTAAAATTGACGGTCATGATTTCCACGATGGGCTTCATCCCAGCCATCGCTGATCCAATACCTGCTCCCACAAAACCAGATTCGGACAAGGGCACATCCATGACCCTTTCAGGACCAAACTCTTTTAATAAGCCTTTACTTACGGCAAAAGCTCCTCCATAACGACCAACATCCTCCCCCATAAGAAATATTCGATCATCATCCCGCAAGGCTTCCCAGTGAGCCTGTTTTAAAGCTTCTCGATAGGTTATTTTATGGGTATTCTCATCTGCCATTTTCCTTTATTATAGTGGAGTAGTTAATTAGAAACATTCACCCTGTTCTCCCATGCTATTGATAATTAATCTAAAAGATCATTGTCATTCACTGTAAACGAACTTTCCAAGGTCTTCTACTGCTTCCCAGCTCCCTTTTTCGGCAAATGAAACCGCCTTATCGATCTCCTCTTTAATCTGGGCTTCTATTTGATCATATTGCACCTTTGTGATTAGTCGTTTCCTTTTTAAAACCTGATGGTAATTGATAATGGGATCTTTCTTCTTCCATTCTTCCACTTCTTTTTTATCCCGGTATAGTTCAGCATCAAACATGGAATGAGCCCTAAACCGATAGGTATTACAAACCAAGAAATAAGGCATTCCACTTTCTTTGATATAATTGATGGCCTCTTCTGCAGCCTTTTTGACAGCAATAATATCCATACCATCCACCGCCACAGAAGGAATTCCATAAGCAGCACCTTTTTTTTCCAAATCCTGCATAGCATGTGTATACTTTAATGCTGTCCCCATTGCATAAAGGTTGTTTTCACAAACAAACAATACAGGCACCTTCCATAAAGCTGCTAGGTTCATCGCTTCATGGAATTCTCCCTCAGCTGCAGCACCTTCTCCAAAAAAGCAACAGGTTACATTGTTTTTTTTCTGTTTCTTAGAAGCCAATGCCAATCCCACTGCCATGGCCAAGTGTCCTCCAACTATGGCACTTCCTCCAAAAAAATGCTTATCTACATCAAACAGATGCATGGAACCCCCTCTTCCTTTGCTGCACCCCTCCACCTTTCCATACATTTCCGCCATAATGACTCCTGGATTCAATCCTCTCATCAAAGCATGTCCATGTTCCCGATAGGTACATAAAATATTATCTTCCTCGGACAAGGCCTGAATGACTCCCACAGCCACAGCCTCCTCTCCAATATATAAATGTAAAAACCCCCTGATTTTTTCTTTGGTATATTGTTCAGCTGCTTTTTCCTCAAACTTTCTAATGAGCATCATTTTAGAGAGTAAAGCTCGCTCTTCTTCACCTGATGAACTTTTTTTTCGGGAAGGATTACGTTTCATATTTATAAGGGTTCAAGTTAATTATGGGGTTTATATTGGCATTAAAACAAGTCAACTAACTAGGTTCTAAGGTTGAAAGATCACCCTCAGGTAATCCCAGCTCACGGGCTTTCAAAAGTCTTCTCAAAATTTTCCCGCTCCGGGTTTTGGGCAATCGCTGCACAAATGCTATTTCCTTGGGCGCTACAGCTGGCCCTAATTCCTTTCGGGCAAAACCAATAATATCCAGTTTGGTTTCGCTATTCTCCTTTACCCCCTCTTTCAAAACCACAAAAGCTTTTACCATCTCACCAACCGATGCTTCAGGCTTACCTATTACCGCTGCTTCTGCCACAGAAGGATGCTTCATCAGAGAACTTTCCACTTCAAAAGGTCCCACCATATGCCCAGAAGTCTTGATAATATCATCAGCCCGGCCCACAAACCAGAAATAGCCCTTGCGATCTCTTCTAGCCAAATCACCTGTGATATACCAATCCCCTATGAAACATTTATTATAACGTTCCTGCTCATGCAGATAGGCCCTGAACATAGAAGGAAAGCCTTTTTTCAAAACCAAATGCCCTTGGGCTTCAGTATCCGTAATCAATTCAATGCCATCTCCATCAATCTCCGCCACTGCAGCTTCTATCCCAGGCAAAGGTTTCCCCATGGATCCTGGCGCTACCTCCATACTTCTGTAATTGGCAATCATAATTCCTCCTGTTTCCGTTTGCCACCAATTATCCAAAACAGGTACTCCAAATGCCTGCTGGGCCCATATCACCTCAGCAGCATGCAATGGCTCTCCTACACTAAGCACTAGACGTAATTTACTTAAGTCAAACTCCTTTTTGGGATCCATTTCGGTCCTCATCAATCTCCGGATGGCCGTGGGGGCGGTATACCAAATATTCACCTTCTCCTTTTCGAGGATTTGATACCATCTCATGGCATCAAACTCCTGCTCATCCACAATACTGGTAACTCCGTTAACCAAAGGTGAAATAATCCCATAAGATGTTCCGGTTACCCAACCGGGGTCTGCCGTACACCAGAACACATCATTTTTATGAAAATCTAAAACCAGCTTTCCTGTTAAATAATGCGTATAAACTGCTTTATGTACATGAAGTGCCCCCTTGGGCATACCAGTAGTTCCACTGGTAAAATGGAGAAGCGCAGGGTCTTCAGGAGAAGTAAATGGAATACTGAATGAGGAAGAAGCTTTTTTCATCCATCGATCAAAGGATAATACCTTTTTGGACAAATCTTCTTCCACGTCTATCAAGAAAATGTACCTCAGATGAGGTAATCGGTCGATGAGTTTTTCCACCTTTTTTTCATAAAACAATTTGTTCGTCACCAATAGGGAAGCCTCTCCTTTTGAAAGTCGCTGGAAAATTGGTTCTGGACCAAATACAGAGAATAAAGGACAAAAAACCGCTAGCCTTTTTAAACTCCCCAAGGCAGTAATATATAATTCCGGAACCCGTCCCAAAAGCGAATACACCGTTTCCCCCTTAGCAATCCCTAAACGATCCAAAACATTGGCAAATCTTGAGGTCAGTTCTTGAAGCTTAACATAACTGATGTTCTCCCTTTTTTGATCTTTTCGCACAAAACGAATGGCTGTGGTATCCCCTAATCCTCCATTTGCATGGCGATCAACCGCTTCGTGGGCAATATTAAGTCCTAATCCAGCTGAAGGTCCATTAAAATATTGACTTTCCTTCTCCCAATCAAAAGCCTTGTAGGTCTTACTATAATCTGTGAGGTTTGGATTTACCATGACAAAATGGAATTGCTATAGATTTAAATAAACCATTGGGACCCTCTACTTAATTGATCCAAATCCTACTCCTTTTTAGTAAATAAACATTTTACCGTTTAAAATAAAGCAGCAACGAATCCACCTCTATTACAAGCATCAAAATTACCTTCGACTTAGTTCAAGGAAAAATCATTACTGTACTTTAGGGAGGCAGACAAATGGAATATGTCCCCAATGCTTATCATTATCAAATTAGAAAACTTGATAAGAACATAGAATGATGGAAATCATCCAAATTAAAGATTTTGATGTCTCACCTGCTTATTTAATAAATCCAGCGTAGCGCACCCTTCACTGATTCATAAGCATGAAAAGAGGCGGTCTCAAAATTTGTCATTTCGAACTGAGGAGAAATCCAAAGATTTGTTTGTTTTTGAAAATCCATCCAATGGCCTATACCTCCTTTATTGATAAAAACTAAGGGTTATTGGTTTAATTTAAACCAAAAAAGATCCCATATCAAAATCCAATCCGAGGGTATCAGGATAACCTAATTGATCCTCCAGATGAACACTCTCGGCCACAGGACTTTTATATATTTCTTTTCCCTCCTTGTACAATACAAAATAAATATCCGGGTGCTCCTCAAAAGGAGAATCCAGAGAAGTATAATCCTTCTTGCTAATGGATAAAATTGCCATGCCTTGGGCCGTTAAGTCCGATTCACCCAACAAATCATCCTTGAAAGCATCCTTATCATAAAATTTCACCCTATAAGCTTTACCGCTTAAAGGCTTCCCTGTCTCCTTGGACAGCAATTTGACATGTATTCTGACAATTTCTTCCATGAAATAAAGGTATTGAAGACTTCAATATTTAGTAATGACCAGAATCATAGGTATCACACAATTTAGCTTATTATTTATGGGGAGATAATCAATTAACTTAATTATATGTTAAACCCATCTTTGTTAAATCAACAAAGGCCAAATTTTATAAATCATGAAAAGCATACACAACCTAGAGGAACTGTTCTTTGAACAATTAAAGGAACAATATCACGCTACCAGAGAACAATTTGAGACCTATCCAAAACTCAGAGATAAGACTAGCAATAGCAGTTTGCAGGAAGCCATTGATTTTCATATTGGACATGCTAGAAATCAAATGGAACGCATTGATCATATTTTCAACTCCTTGAACCGAAACAGGCATGGAGAAGAAAATTTAGCCGTAAAAGGCCTTATTCAAGAAGCCATTGAACTGGCCCAAAGATGCACGGACCCAGCAGCTAGGGATGCAGGTATCATCGCCTCTATCCAGCACTATAATCATTATAATATTGCCAGCTATGGAATCCTTTCCACTTATGCCAAAGAGTTAAATTTGGATGATTCAAAAAAAGCGCTTCACTTAAGTCTACAGGAGGAAAAAACTGTCGACCAACACCTTAGTGCGCTTGCTGAAAAAGTGGTGAACTTAGATGCTATTCATTAAAAAATTGAATGGCATACGTTGATTGAGTAATTGCTCTCAAAGTCTTTCTATTCTCTTTCTCGGAGGAATTAATGATATTTACCAAACAAGTACTTTTCCTCCTTGAACATGCTTGTGCTTTAAATCCCATATGGCCTCATTGGCCCTTTCAAAGGGGTATTTCTGTACTGCGGATTTCAAAGAAACCTTGCCTGCAAATTCAAGAAATGCCTTTACATCATTATGGGTAATATTGGCCACAGATTTAATTTCTTTTTCCATCCACAGGTGCTTTTCGTAATCAATACTTGCAAGGGCCGATTGGTCTAAATGCTCTATTCTGATCGCATTGATGATCAGCCTCCCTCCAGGCTTAAGGTACAATAAAGACTGAACCATCGTTTTCCATACGGGAGTGGTATCAATAATGGCATTTAGCAAAAACGGAGGATTATCTTCAATACCTCCTGCCCATTTTGCTCCCAAAGATATTGCGAATTCCTGTTCTTCAATGGTTCTGGTAAATACCAGTACTTCTGTATCATGCATTAATTCCCTTACCATTTTCAATACCAAATGACCTGAAGCACCAAATCCCATCAAGCCCAGAGGCTGACCATTTTCAAGTCCAGTCAAATGGAAAGATCGGTATCCGATAGCTCCTGCGCACATTAATGGTGCGGCCTCTTCATCCGTAAAAACATCAGGAATGAAACAAGCTGATTCAGCAGGAACTCGCATAAATTCAGCATAGCCACCGTTTTCATCCCGACCAGTCCCTTTAAATTCGAAACATAAATTTTCTAAACCAGCCTTACAAAATTCACATTTACCACATGATGAAAATATCCAAGCCACACCTACCCGATCACCTGGTTTAAAAGTACTCACCTTAGCACCACATTTTTCAATTATTCCAACTACTTCGTGACCAGGAACCATTGGAAAACGCGAAGGAGGTGTCCTACCTTCAATTGGTCCAATTCAGTATGGCAAACGCCACAGCAGGAAACCTTGATCAAAATTTCGTCTTCATTGATTATTGGCTTAGGAAGATCTACTTCCTTAAGAGGATTCCTTTCCTTATTCAAATCAACTTTTCCTGAAATCACAAAAGCCTTCATAAAAATTAGTGTTGAATGGATTCTTTTTATTCAGCCATCTTATAGTTTCCAATAAGCTCTCCATAAGCAATAATATGATCCTTCATCGCCATATTTAGCTCTTTTAAACTTGCCCCTTCTTCTAATTCCAATAATTGGTCCAAGGCATAAACCTTAAAAAAATAACGGTGAATTTCCGAAGGAGGGCAAGGTCCACCATAGTTTATCCTATTGAAATCATTCATTCCCTGAATACCGGGTACGGTATCTTCTCTGATCGATTCATGAGGAGCAATATTCCATACCAACCAATGAAGCCATGTCTTATTTGGGGCATCCGGATCATCCACAATAATTGCGAGGCTTCGTGTCTCATTTGGGATTTCACCAATTTCAATTGGTGGATTGATATCCTTACCCTGACAGGTATACATGTCAGGAATGATTTGCCCTTGCTCGAATACAGGACTGCTAACTTTAAGTGATTTCATCGCCTTATCCTTAAATCCTATAATTACTAATTTAAAGTATTTTTCAAGCGGCCAATTTTTGAAGATATGGCAAAATTAATCTTCTAATTAATGTCCTCAATATGTATAACCTAGCTTCTTATTTCAAAATCCGTATAATTAGCCGCATTGTTTTCTATCCTAGCAAATGGCCTCCTTTTATATCTTCCAAACTTTTTTCGGTCAAGTCGAATATATCCTTTTTCAATAAGCGAACTTCCTTAACTAGCTCTTCCTCCATAATTTTTAATTCCAAATGGTCCTCAATAATTTCTTGGGAAGGATTTTCCTTATTGTTTTTTAATTGTCCACTTATATCACTCATGTGCTTTTTCAACCGTTTACTTAAATTCAATTGTCGTTTTTCTATAGTGGACATAGTCTCTACATAATAACGGTTCCTAGCGAGAAACTTCGGAGCGTTCAACCAAATAAAATATTTATTGATCAATATTTTGAAAAAGCTTAATTCATCTGCAATGAAAGCTATATTAGACTTAAAGTATGCTGCTTCATCATATAGTTTCCCCCAATTTCTTTCAGCTTGCTCTTTGGCATTTGAAGCTGAAACTTTACTAAATTCATTTTCCTTTTCCATGACTTTTTCTCTTAATCTCCTATTAAATAAGGACTAATAGAATGACATCCATCATCTAAAACCGATATTCTGCTCACTTGGGCGTGCTAGTTCTTAGAAATTTATATCAGGCTTAAATTGCATGTCTCATAAAATTGAACTAACCAAAACTTCTTTTAAAACAAGTTTGATTTATCGAGTTCATCTTTCAAGGCTTCAAAGCCAGATACCAGGTCAAACAACTCATTGTCTGTAACTTCCTGTCGCTTTTGGTGATAGCGTTGCTGAAGGTTTTCCAAAAATTCACGGATATTCTTTTCGGCCCTTTGCATGGAAGCTAGGCGACTTGCATTTTCACTGGTAAGGGAACTAGTGCAAGCCCTGTAAAGGGAAACAAAGAGGTATTCCCTTACCAATAGGCCGAGAGTCTTTTCTCTATCTCCCAAAACCTCAGGCACCCTATTGCTTGGCCAAGTGACTTCCTCAAGTTTTTCCAACCATTCCTTGTCCAAGGGAAGTAAACGCTCATGATAAGGCTGAAATACAAAGTTTTTCAATCCTGGCCGGTTGTAAAAAACATAGATGGTGCTTAATGGAATGGTATCCAATATTTCCGTAACCAAGTCAGTGATTCCATGTACAGAAGTAGGAATGTCCAATACCCCCTCCAAATCAAAATCGCGATCTATCAAATGGCCAGCGATCCTATCCCCAACGGCCCAAATCTTACTTCGATCTATTGGAAAATCATTAAAAAAACCGAGTACTTTTTCAGCTATTTGTTCATTGAATTGCCCTACTAGCCCTTGATCCGAACCAAAAACCAAAATCTGAACTGCTTTACTTTTTATAAAGCCCCCATCTTGGAAGTTGAAATGATGCATTTCCTTAAGGCTGATGGATAAGCCCAACTGGACGGTCCTATAATAATCCGACAAGGCCTCCATAGCCCGTTCATATTGTCTAATATTAGTGGATGCCAAAGCCTTCATGGATCGCACCAAGGTAGAAATTTCTTCTGCCTTATTGATCTTATTTGCTATGACTTCCAAATATTCACTCATGATTACTTTATTCGATATAGAACCTTTTAAGCCACTTATCGGCCAATTCCAGAAGTATATCCCTGTCCTTTTTGGAGAAGGGTTCAGATGAATTTATCCTATTTAATAAATCTTCTGGTAATAATTTAACAGCTTCCCTAAGGGTTTTCTCAGCTTGTTTTAACTTCCCCATAGGAACCTGATCCAAAAAGCCAGCAGATAACGCATTTAACAAAATTATTTGTTCTGGAAGGGAAAAGGGATCAAATTCCTTCTGAAAAAGAAATGCTTGAATCCTTTGCCCATGGGCTATATATTTCTTGGTTTGCTCATCCATGCGGGTACCAAAACGCATAAATATCTCCAACTCTTTAAACTGGATATAAGCTAACTTAAGCTGGGCTGCCACTCCTCTATAAGCAGGTCTTTGAGCCTTATCCCCTACCCGAGAGACCGATTTTTCCACTTCCACCGCAGGTAGCATCCCTTGTTCAAATAGCTTTGGAGAAAGATAAATTTGACCATCGGTAATACTGATAAGGTTAGTAGGAATATAAGCAGCAAGGTTCTGTCCTTCCGTTTCAATAATCGGTAAAGCGGTCAATGTTCCTCCTCCTCTTTCATTTTTAAGCTGTGTAGCCCTTTCCAGTAACCGGGCATGGATATAAAAAATATCTCCCGGAAATGCCTCCCTACCGGGTGGTCTTCTCAGCAATAATGAAATCTCCCTATAGGCCCTCGCATGATGGGTCAAATCATCATAAACTATAAGTACATCCTTTCCCATTTCCATAAAATATTCCCCGATACTGGTAGCAGCATAAGGTGCCAAATAAATCATGCCTGGCGGATCATTTCCTTGACTGATCATCACAATAGTATAATCCATTGCCTGGTGGGCCTGTAAGATAGCCAAAGTTTTGGCTACCGAGGCAGCCTGCTGACCTATAGCACTATATATGCAGATAACATTCTTATCCTTTTGATTGATAATTGTATTAACTGCTATGGCGGTTTTGCCTGTTTGTCGATCTCCCAGTATCAATTCGCGCTGCCCCCTTCCCACAGGAATAAAAGCATCAACAGCCTTAATTCCTGTTTGCAAAGGCTTGCTTACAGGAGCCCGATCTGTAATCGGAGGAGAAGGCCTCTCAACTGGCAAGCGGGAACTTTGTTCCACTGCTCCTTTATTATCCAATGCAAATCCAAGGGGATCTATTACCCTCCCCAACAAGGCTGATCCAACGGGTACATCTACTACCTTTCCTGTCCTTTCCACTTTATCTCCTACCTGCAAATCCTTAATTTCACCCAGCAACACTACCCCAATGGCATCTGGATCCAGGTTAAAGGCCATCCCATAAAGTCCCCCAGGAAATTTCAATAACTCCTCATTTCCAGTTCCAGGCAGCCCATCTACTAAAACCACCCCTTGGTAAACCGCTTTGACCTTACCGATTTCTTTGCTAATAACACCTGGAGCATATTCGGCCCTGATTTTTTCCAAATTCGTGAACAATGGATCATATAGATTTTCCATTCGCTTGGTCTTTAGGTTCTACATGGCTCGCCCCACCCAAATTTTCAGTTTTCAAAGTATCCTGGACTTTTTCTTCCCACCGTTCCAAGTATTCCTTCAAGTTCCAGCTATATTGATAGTTGTGGGTTTTAAGTGAAAATCCACTCAGATCTTCAGTAGAGGTTTCAAATTTCAAATTCACAGCATGACCGATCAATACTTCCAGTTTTTCTTTAAAACTTTCCTTAAGGCTTTCTGGAAGTTCAAAGCTACTTTGTAGGATTATTGGACCTGTACTAGCCTTAAGACCTTCAAAAAGCGCCCCATCCTCCTGATGCTCCTTATTGCTAATACGTTCTAAAAAGACCTCGGCCATTAGGGCTTCTAATTCCACATTAGCCAGTTCGCTCAGTAACTTTTTGCATATAAGGAAAATTTCCCTGACCATTTTTTTATGGAGTTCGACTTGAAGTCCTCGCTGTTCCCTAGCTAAGGAATTCTTTAATCTTTCACTCAATATTTTTACTTCTTCTCTCGCCAGTTTTATGAGTTCCTCTTTTTTCTTTCTTGCCTCTTCTTCTGCTTCCCGGAGCATTCCCTGCTTTTCTTGTTCAAATTCCGCATTTTTCTCCTGATAGTGCTTCAGCTCATTATTGGCATCATTTAATACTTTTTCAGATTTTTCTAATTCTTGGCTGATTTTTTCCTCCCTTTCATGCACCACCTTGAGTATTGGTCGATACAGGAAACGTTTTAACAGCAATACCAAAACCAAGAAATTTATTGCCTGAGCCAATATGGTAAACCAATCTATCAGCACAACCTATCCGCCTGGGGCATTGGTGATAAAATAATTCCAAAAAGGGTTGGCAAAAATGAGGATCATGGTCACCACCAAGGCATAGATCGCCGTAGACTCGATCATTGCCAAACCTACAAAGAGGGTCCTGGTCATGGTCGAGGCAGCGTCTGGTTGCTGGGCCAAAGAACTCATGGCTGAAGCAACTGCCTTTCCCTC
Organism: Echinicola salinicaeni; assembly: GCF_014280965.1. GTDB lineage: Bacteria > Bacteroidota > Bacteroidia > Cytophagales > Cyclobacteriaceae > Echinicola > Echinicola salinicaeni. The sequence continues at coordinate 19,762 of NZ_JACODZ010000002.1, read as the reverse complement.
TGCCAATGCAGGGGCAATACATCCAATGGCAGTGGTAAGACCTGCCGTAATAATTGATACCATTCCTATCATTGTGATCGCATCCATAATGCCATATTTATTTTATAAAACATCAAATATCATCACGCCGCGTAGCAGCAGCTATATACACACTCGCCAAAATGCTGAATATATACGCCTGGACCATTCCAGTAAGCAAACCCAGCACTTCCATAATTACCGGAAAGAAGAAGGGCACTATGGAAATCAGAATGGCCACAATCATGGCCCCGCTCATCATATTTCCAAACAACCTCACCGCAAGTGAAAGGGTCCTGGTCAATTCACTGATAATATTAAATGGCAACATTAGCCAGCTAGGCTTTTGGTAGGATTTCAGGTACTTCTTGAAACCCAATTCAGCCACCCCATAAACGGGCACTGCCACAAATACTGTCAATGCCAAAGCCGCTGTAGTAGAAAGTGATCCAGTGGGTGGTTCATATCCAGGAATAAGGGTAAACAAATTAGAGATAGCAATAAAGAGGAACAGTGTTCCCAAAAAATCCAGGTATTTTTCCGGCTTAGCCATCCCAATTTCCTTAATCTGTTTTTGAATTTGAAGGATAATTATTTCCAAAACACATTGCCAGCTGGAAATTTTAATACCTCTTTTCAAATTTCGGGTGATCAAAACAGATCCCAATACTATGATGAACATGATCAACCAAGTGAACACGATAGTAGCATTTAACTTGAACACTCCATATTCCCAGAATATCCAATCATCAGGACTTAACCTCATCGCTCACCTCCTCTCCATCATTGACTTTATATTTCATTGGGTTCTTGAACCTTCTCAAAAAGACCAATCTAATACTGAAAAAGCCCAAAAAGACCACCATGAGATTAACCCAATTTGTTTCGGCCAAATAATAGAATCCTAGCACCGTAATGGCCAATCGGAAAAAGAAACTTAAAGGAAACAGGAGTGCATAGTATTTTGACCTGAGACCATATTGAATAGTCCACAATAAGCCGAGCCAGAAAACAAGGCCCAATGCAGCTCCCCCTAGTATTTTAAGGATTATGATAATAAACGCTTCCATTATTGTTCAGTTTTTCTCCTTCTGATTACTATCTTCTTTTATTCCCTTACCCTCTTTACTGATCCAATACCAGGCATTCATGGCTCCAAGCCCAACCCCTAAAATCAATAAGGATAAGGTCCAGGAATATTGACCTGGAATCTTAGCATCCAGCCAAATCCCTAACAATACGCCTAGAACAGCTGGTACCATTACAGACCATCCTACAATCCCAAAAAGACTAAAGCCAAACCAAATACTTCGTAGCGGTTCTTTTTGGGCTTTTATTTTTCGACCTTCTTTTTCAGCAACAGTCTGCTTAAACTTTTCATTATTCCCCGGTTTCATGTTTTAAGGAGTTCCTGGAAATTCCTAATAAATCCGCTTTCAAGCTTAGCCAATGCCGTTCTTATCCGACTTTCATGCTCTCTATGATGGGCAAATTCGATTTCAATAGCCTGATGTAATTCCCCCAATTTTTTCCCACTGATGCACCTTCTGACGGAGATGACAACCTCATTTCCTGTTTTTACCATTATCCCTTCCCCGACAGCTATATATTGAGCGCCTTCTTCTGGAATTTCATACATTAAAATTCCTGGCGCCAATGCTGCCGTACCGTCTAGGCGATTGGGTAATAATCCATAAGCTCCCTGCCAGGTTTCTAACACTACCCGGCTTATATTATCGGCACTGACTACTACTTCATTAGGTAAAAGTACCTTAAGCTTCATATAGGGAACCTTCTTCACTGCTATTATTAGGTTTTTCTTTTTCCTTATCCATTGCCTCATTGATACCCCCAATCATGTATAAGTGATTTTCAGGTACATCAGCAAACTCATCATTCAAGATTCTTTCAAACCCATTCAAAGTTTCTTCCAACGGAGTAACCTTTCCTGGAATGCCGCTGAAAACTTCAGTAGTAAAAAATGGCTGCGTTAGAAACCGTTCCAGCCTTCTGGCACGATTTACGGTCTTGCGGTCCTCTGGAGACAATTGTTCAGTTCCCAACATGGCAATAATGTCTTTCAAGTCCTCATATTGGGCCAAGTTTTTACGTATTTCCTGCGCCAATTGATAATGCCTTTTACCAATTATCTCAGGGTTACACATTTTGGAGGCAGAGTGCAAAGGATCAATGGCCGGAAATAATCCTTCCCCAGCCCTTTTTCGAGATAATACAATGGAGGCAGAAAGGTGGCTAAAGGTATGTACTGCTGAAGGGTCTGTCAGATCATCTGCTGGTACATAGACAGCTTGTATGGAAGTGATAGCACCTTTATCTGTACTGGATATTCTTTCCTGTAATTTGGATAACTCTGTACTCAAAGTAGGCTGATACCCCATTCTAGACGGCATTTGTCCCATCAAACCGGATACCTCCATACCCGCTTGTATAAACCTGAAAACATTATCTATTAAAAGCAAAACATCCTTATTCTGGTCATCCCTAAAATACTCTGCCATGGTCAGGGCTGCATGTCCCACCCTAAAGCGATTTCCAGGTGGTTCATTCATCTGACCGAAGACCAGTACCATACCAGGCAAGACGCCAGCAGCTTTCATTTCCCTATACAATTCCTCGCCTTCCCTGCATCTTTCCCCTATTCCGCAAAAAATGCTAACACCTTTACTTTTCCCTACTAAATGATGGATCATTTCCGTCAATAAAACGGTCTTCCCTACTCCTGCTCCTCCAAAAAGTCCTGCCTTGCCCCCTCTTTCCAATGGCATCAGTACATCGATGGTTTTAATTCCAGTTTCAAAAATTTCCGAACGATTGGTCCTGCTCGCTAAACTGGGAGGATCCTGTAGAACGGGACGCCAAGCTACATCTTTAGGCTCAGGGAGTCCATCTATTGCTTTGCCAAACACATCAAACATCCTGGAAAGGGTATTATCTCCTACAGGAACTTCAAGAGATTTCTCTGGGTGTTTTACCCGCATTCCTCTGGCAAGTCCCTGAGTAGGTGTCAAGGCAACTCCCCTGACCTGGTGAGCATCCAGCTGCAATAACACTTCAATGATCACATTGGAATTTATTCCAGCATACAGCACGCTGTGTAGTGGGGGAAGTCTATCCTTAAAACTAATATCCACCACACTCCCCCTTACCCGAGTAACTTTACCTATATAATTATCCTGTTCCATAATATTAAAAATATAGATATGATAATATTCCTAGAATGACTGTGGGTTTACTAAAACGATTACACTATTCCTTATCAAATAGAACACGAAAACTTGAAGTCACTCTGGGATTTTCTCTAAGAAGAACAATATGCCTATAGATTTTTACAGGCCCCATGATGAAATTAAAAGCCATAAGATTTAACTCCCTCCCCCATTCATTATGATTTAAATGATAGCGTTATCCATTATAGACCACTTAATTAAATATACAAGGGACATCCCTAAAGGCTAATGATAGCCATCATCAAAAAAGGAAATATTGCTGATTGATTTTATATGAATAAAATACTAATATCGTTATGCTTTATCTTCTCCCAATTTGATATAGTTAAGCGCTTGTTGTAGTATTTCGTTGATATTTGAGCGATGAGATATTAAAGAAAGATAGGGATGCAAAACGGGATCAAAAACTTCCTTTATTTTCAAATAAACATCAAAATCTGCTTCACTATCCTCCCGAGTCATTGCCATCCTTTTTGACACCACTGACTCATCTGCTTCTACCAATAATTTAACTAAAGAAACATGTTGTTTGGCAGCCAAATTAAAGAATGGCTTCCTGGTTTCCATAAGGTAAAATGTTGCGTCCAAAACCAAAAAATCTCCTTTCCCTAAGATCAACTTGGCCCTTCGCTCCATTTCCTTATACACCTTCATTTTATCTTTTTTGCTGTATTGATTTGAAAGGCCCAAGTCTTTCCTGATCACATCGGTTTTCAAATGCACTGCACCCAATGCTCTTGCTATCTTCGCAGCCAAGTAGCTTTTTCCAGTTCCAGGAAGTCCCATTACCATAATCAGCATGATCCCCTTATGCTTTGTTTCCCTTAATTTCTAAAAATCACGGCTTTAATTCCATGACATCAAAACAATCATAACATGATGAAAATCATATACATACCCTGACCCCAATTATTACCCTTTAGGATATTTTGTATTTACTTTAAGTATTATGAAGACATCAACAGACAATATCCTAATCAAACAAAAAATGTTTGAAGCATGTGTGGTTAAGCAACAGTCATTAATCAAAGATTTCAAATCCCGATTGGAGGAGTTGATACAAGCCAGAGATTTGGAAACCCAAGAAATGAGCGGAGCTAGTAAAAAGAATACCAGTAAAAAAGAATACGATGCGGTGTTTGACACATTGGAATTTGCCGAAGAGGAATTAAAACTGCTCAATTACCTAGGGAAAAACCTAAACAAAACACATGATAGTCCAGAGTTGGGTGCTGTAGTGGAAACAAATCATGGGACTTTCTTTATTTCCGTAAGTATTGAGGAGTTTTATGTGGAAGGTAAACGGTATTATGGTATTTCTACCCAAAGCCCCTTATTCAAGGTCATGAGGGGGAAGCACAGTGGAGACAGCTTTACTTTCAGGGATGAACAATATACCATACATCATATTTTTTGATGAGAGAATTTCTTTTAAAACCTTTAAAAGCATGATTTCTTTGGACTTATTTAACCTTAGAATAGAAAAAGATGGCCCTTACTTCACATGAGATCAATATCCCCATAGACACCGTGATTTTAAAAGGAATATTAACCATTCCTAATAATACAAATAGTTTGGTCATATTTTCTCATGGAAGTGGTAGCAGTCGATTAAGTCCCAGAAACAATTATGTCGCTGATAATTTAAACACTAATGGCTTTTCCACTTTGCTGTTTGATCTATTAACGGAAGAAGAAGATATAGTTTATGAAAATAGATTTGACATCTCCTTACTGACCGAAAGGTTAATTAAAGTATCGAAATGGACACATACCCAAAAAAATATTTCAAAGTTAAAATTAGGATATTTTGGTGCTAGCACGGGCGCAGCTTCGGCGCTGAACGCTGCTGCAAGCTTAGGTGATAAAATCAACGCCATTGTTTCCCGTGGGGGAAGGCCTGATTTAGCAGGAGACAGAGAATTAGCAAAAGTGGTGTCGCCTACAATTTTCATTGTAGGTGGCTGGGATAGTAATGTGATTCCCTTAAACCAATTGGTCTTTAATAAAATGAGCACTACTAAAAAGCTGGAAATCGTACCTGAAGCTACCCACCTTTTTGAAGAGCCGGGCAAACTCGAACAAGTCACAGCCTTGTCTGTTCATTGGTTTAAAAAATATTTAACGGATTAATTGAAAATAAATGTTTACAGATAGAGATGAAGCGGGAAAACTATTAGCTGAAGAATTAGCTAACTATAAAGGAAAGGATGCTGTAGTAATCGCCATTCCCCGTGGCGGGCTCCCCATTGGTGCTGTTATTGCTAAGGCCTTGGACTTACCATTGGATATCGCATTGACAAAAAAAATAGGCCATCCATTCAATAAAGAATATGCTATAGGGGCTGTAAGCTTAAAAAGCATCGTTCTAGGAGAAGGAGCAAGAGATATATCCCCAGAATACATTGAGGAGGAGACAGAAAACATAAGACATCTGCTCCAAGAAAGACGTGATGCTTACTATAAAAACAAATCGCCTACCTCACTTAAGAATAAAACAGTAATATTGGTAGATGATGGAATAGCTACGGGCAACACCCTATTGGCCACCATCAAACTCATCGACCAAGAGAGCCCCAAACATATATTGGTTGCAGCACCGGTATCTCCCTTATCTGCAATATTAAAAATTGAAGAATCTCCACTGGTAAGTGAAGTATTGGTTTTAGAGCAACCCGAAAACTTTCACGCGATTGGACCTTATTATATGGATTTTAGTCCTGTAACAGACCAAGAAGCCACAGCAATTTTTCAGAGTATTTAATAACCTATTCTATTTTGATTCCCTTGAGACCAGCAAATATCAATATTTTCTTAAGGGAACTCCACTCAATTTAAAAAAGTGTAATCATACAGTCAGCTAAAGTTATCGCCTCAGAGCCCTCAACAACAATAAAGTACCTGATCTGTTAATCAATTGTCCTCATTTCGAATTTCCTTAAATACATACTTTGCAGATAGCACTATCATCTGCTATCCCACTTATCAAAACTTGTTGACTCCCTGTATTATTTCTGAAAAGGGTGATCCCTTTTAATTTCATTTTCCAAGCATCCTTATAAATTGATGCTACAGTTTCTATTGTCGCCGTGTTTGGTAAATTGATCGTTTTAGAAACGGCATTATCAGTATAGCGCTGAAAAGCTTCCTGGTGTCTTAAATGCCAATAAGGTTCGATCTCTAAGGCGGTTTTAAAAATTTCTCGAATATCTTCGCCAAGCTCATCTATATCTTTACAGCTGCCTGTTCGTCTAACTTTTTGAAGAATTGAATGCTTATCCAAACCTTTTCGATCCAAATATTCTAAGAACAGTTGATGGGAACTGCTTAAGTTCAGTCCACCCAGTACATTTTCCCTTTCAAAAGCCAGCGCATAAATAGGCTCTATGGAAGCGGAAACATCTGCAATAATAGAAATACTACCTGTAGGGGCAATACTGGTCCGGGTGGCATTTCGCATAGGTTCCTTTGGTGAAAAAGCACTTCGAGGCCAATTAGGGAAATTCCCCCTTACTTTTGCCAGTGCTGATGAAGCAGCCCTACTCTTTTCAGCAATGAAGTTCATTAATTTCTCGGCCAATTGGACGGCTTGTTCTGAAGCATAGGGGATTTTCAGCAGCACCAACAAATCCGCCCAAGCCATTACTCCCAAACCTATTTTACGGTTGGACTTCGTGGCCTTTTCAATAAGCTCATCAGGGTAATCATTGACTTCAATCACATTATCTAAAAACCTTACGGCCAGAATGACTACCTCTTCCAATTTCTCCCAATCAACAACCATTTTATTTTCATGCTTTCGAACACATTTCGATATATTTATTGAGCCCAAATTACAAGCTTCATTGGGAAATAAAGGTACCTCCCCACATGGATTAGTCGCTATTATTTTCCCCAGCCTAGCAAGAGGGTTCATCCCATTAATAGTATCCAAAAATATCAACCCAGGGTCACCGCATTTCCAAGCATTTTCCACAATGCCTTCCCAAAGCTCCCTGGCTAACACTTTCTCTGCAATTGACGCATCACGGGGATTGACCAATGACCATTCTTTTCCTTCTTCCACAGCCATCATGAATTGATCTGTAATACCAAGGGACAAATTGAAATTATTCACTTTTCCTCCTGCTCCCTTTAAACGAATAAATTCCAAAATATCTGGATGATCAATGTTCAATATACCCATGTTGGCTCCCCTTCTTTTTCCTCCCTGCTTAATTTTTTCAGTTGCACGATCAAAAATCTCAATAACATCGACCGGGCCCAATGCTACATTCCGTTTAGTACCGACCCAATCACCTTTTGGACGTATTTTGGAAAAATTAAAACCAGTTCCTCCTCCCCTTTGGTGGATTTTAGCTGCGCTTTTTAAGGTATGGAAAATCTCATCCAAGCTATCCTCCACAGGAAGGACAAAACAAGCACTTAGTTGTTGCTGTGAAGCACCTGCATTCATTAAAGTGGGGGAATTAGGTAAAAAAATCAGATCACTTATCAACTTATAATAAGCATCGGTATATCGATCAACTTCTTTTTTATCACCCCAGATTATCTCAGCCTGGGCTACAGCTTTTGCTACCCGCATGAACATATCATCAGGACTTTCTAGCAATTGATTATCCCCTCCTCGCAACAGGTATCTTTGCTCAAGCACTAAATTGGCATTTTTGGAAAGCTTATTCATTTGAAATGGGAATAAGATGATTTTCTTTTCCTGTTTGGAAACATGCTTTCAATTAGCCTTTACGTATTCAAATCAATATCCGAAGCCGCACTGTAAATCTCAAAAGGCAGGTTCCAAATTGAGGTGATTATTTAATCTTTAACTGGGCCCTTGCTGATTTTCTTTTACACCTCCCTTTTTGCTTTTTCAGCCGAAGCGAATTCATAAAATGAAGGCTCCATACACAAAACACTATTTTACTCCCTGTCACCCCACATGCTATGGCATTTTCAGCTTACGGCCTGAAGTCCTTTTCTATCAACCCATTCAATATTTTCATAAGGATTATGGAATATAGGTATATGATTATATTACTACCATGATAAGAATCATCAAAAAGTGATGTATAAATCGGAATTGTAAAGCACAACCCATGTCAACCATCATTGTACCACTCCATAAACTAGAGTAATTTGAGCTATTATTGACATTAGTGTTCGCTCCAATTTAATGCAGACTTAAGCTATAATTATCATCAATATATAAGCCCCTAATTTTTATCCATGAAAGCCCCTTATCAAATATCTATTGATGCTTTAGCTTCACAATTGAACACCTCTTTAGAAAATGGGCTTTCTTCACGTGAGGCAAAACTGCGTCTACAACAACACGGCTATAATGAGATATCTGTTCAAAAACCTAAAAGCATTTGGAAAATATATCTTGAACAGTTCTTGGATCCTGTGATCTATTTGATGTTCGCAGCCACTATTTTGGCCCTATCCTTTGGGGAATTTCTGGAAGGGATGGCGATCATTACAGTAATATTGCTGACGACAATAATTGGCTTTTTCATGGAGTTTAAGGCCACCAAATCGATGGAAGCCTTAAAATCTTTATCTTATATACATGCAACGATTTTGAGGGACGGAAAAACCAATCGAATTGATGCCCGCCACCTGGTCGTAGGAGACATCCTTATTATCGAAGAAGGCAATAAGGTTCCTGCAGATGCACGGATTTGCTCAACAGAAAACCTAAGTGTAAAGGAATCCATTCTTACTGGAGAAAGTGAACACATCGCCAAACAATCAACGCCTTTGCCTGAAAGTACTGTTTTGGCCAATCGTTCAAACATGATTTTTAAAGGAACCATCGTCACAAGAGGAAGTGCCAAAGCAATGGTAACGGCCATTGGAGATCAAACAGAGCTAGGAAAAATCAGCCAATTAGGCTTAGGTCTCAAGCAGAGAAAAACTCCCTTAGAGAAAAAGCTGAATAAATTAAGCAGGCACCTGGTTATCCTCACTGTTGGGCTTACTTTACTGATTATCCTATTAGGAATTTTACAACAAAAAGACCTTGTCTTTGCATTAAAAACAGGAATAGCACTCTCTGTAGCAGCTATTCCCGAAGGGCTTCCCATTGTCGCGACCATTGCCCTTGCCCGTGGTGTGATCAAACTGTCTCAGCAAAATGTCATTGTCAAAAGACTGGAGGCAGTCCAAACCTTAGGGGAAGTGGGAATTTTATGTACCGACAAAACGGGCACGCTTACAGAAAATGAAATGGAGACCTATTCCATCAATTATGACAACCAAAACATTTCCCCTATCCCCAATCTAAGCACTGATGATTTTAAAGACCATCTTGCCAACAGTGCTTTCATCAAAACCATGGAAACTGCTGCTTTATGTAATAATGCTGATTTGCTTGATAAATCCAGAAATTGGGATCCAATGGAAATAAGCCTACTTAACCTTGTGAAAAAGACAGGTTTAAGCATAAACGCCATCAAAGAGGAATATCCGGAAATCAAGGAATTTCCATTTGATAACCGAACAAAACTAATGGCCACTGTTCATCAAAAGGAATCCAGTTATTTCGTTTTTATCAAAGGGGCTTTCGAAAATATAATAGCACATTGTACTACCGTTTTAGCCCATAACGGCAAGGAAAAACTGGATATAGACCTTTGGAATAAAAAGGTCGAAAGTTTAGCCGAGCAAGGTTTACGGGTCCTGACTTTTGCCTATAAACAAGTGGACTCTCCTCCTTCAGCGCTTAACTTTCTCAATGACCTGACACTTCTCGGTTTAATAGGTTTTTTGGATCCTCCCCGAAAGGATATATCCCCCACCATTAAAGAGTACCATAAAGCGGGGGTCCAAGTTGTGATGGTAACGGGTGACCATATGGCTACTTCACAAAAAATCGCCGAAGAAATTGGCTTATTGGGAATAAATTCTGATTCCGAAACAGTGGTAAATTCAAATGTGCTACAAAAACGCTCAAGTAAAAATTCAAAAGGAGAAAAAATCCTGATGAATGCAAAGGTAGTTGCCCGGGTCACACCTGAGCAAAAATTAAACTTGATTGAGTTTTACCAAACACATAATTATGTAGTGGGTATGATAGGAGATGGCATCAATGATGTGCCGGCATTAAAAATGGCGGATATAGGGATAGCAATGGGAATACGGGGTACAGATGCGGCTAGAGATGCATCGGATATCATTTTGAAGGACGATAAGTTTACCTCTACAAAATTGGCCATAGAGCAAGGCCGAATAATATTCAATAATATTCGGCAGTTTGTGGTGTATCTCCTATCCAGTAACCTAGCAGAAATATTTTCTGTATTCATTGCCTATATCAGTAATGTAGCCACTCCTCTTTTACCTTTACAAATCCTGTTCCTCAACCTAGTAACTGACGTTTTTCCCGCACTTGCTTTGGGCTTGGGAAAAGGGGAAGAGACGCTCATGAAGGATCCACCACGTAAAGCCAATGAGCCTATTCTGACACGACCATTATGGCTGCTTACTGCCCTATTAGGTTTATCAATTACATGTGCTGTCAGTGGAATTATATTTTATGCCACCCATGTTTTGAAATTATCAGATGCGGTTATCAATAATATGGGCTTCTACACACTAATTCTTGCCCAGCTACTAAATGTCTTCAATATTCCTTTCCATAGCCCCTCATTTTTCAAAAACAATGTAATCACCAATGGATGGGTTTGGGCCTCCATCGTGCTGTGTATGCTAATTATTTTTGTCAACTTCAAAATTGAACTAAGCCGGGAAATATTGTCCTTGACTTCCCTGACGATCCAACAGGTTTTCGTCATTCTAATTTTTTCTTTCTCTTCCTTGCTCCTGGCTCAGTTTCTCAAGCTGCTATTTTACTTTCCATATAGAAAGATAAATCCTATTTCTTCAAGACCCATGATCAAATTGACTTCAGATACTTAAAGAAACAGAATTCATTATGGGTTGTTTGTATAGCTATAAAAAAATCCACCAAATAAAATTGGGACGTCCCCTGGACGTTCCCACGACGTCTCCTCGGTGTTCCGTCTATATCTCCTCTTTACTCCAATCAGAAATCAAGATTACAATTCATTTAACATACCAAGGATTGCTGATTCCAATGGTACTAGACTGAAATGATGTTCTTCACTCTGTTGCAAGCACATTTAGTCCATCTAAGTTCCCGTTTGCTTCAACTGAAAGGAAAAAACGCCATTATTTATCAGGTAATATCAATATCATACTCCATCCTTTTTGCTGTTGTCGCTGCAATTTGGAATCCAAATAATCTTTTAATTATATGGAATGACATATTAATACCTGATGATATACCCCCTGATGTGATTATATCATTCTCATCAACGAACCTAGTGTTCTTTACGACCTCAATTTTTGGGTAGTCCTTTTCGAGCCTGAGAAGATCCATCCAGTGGGTAGTGGCCTTCTTATGATCGAGTAATCCGCATTCCGCTAATAAAAATGCACCCGTGCAGACAGAGGCAATGATCTTAACGGTTTCTTTTTGGGACTTAATCCATTCAATGACATTTTTATTTTTGATCTCAATTTCTTCCGCTCCATAGCCTCCTGGGACAATTAATATGTCTAATTCCGGGCAATGGGTAAAATCAGCATCAGGTTGTATTTTCAGTCCGTTTTTGGCACTTACCATTTCCCCCGTTTCACTTATGGTGGTTACGTTGAATAATTTTTGGTTATCATTTTCTGTGATTGAAAAAACTTCAAATGGTCCTGCAAAATCAAGTACTTCCACCTCATTAAAAATGAGTATACCAACATTTGTTCTTTCTGGCATAAAATTATTTTCTTCCATCTATATATTTAATTGCACATTATTGGTCAACTGGATTCGTCAATAGGACCTTGATCATACCAGATTGAATTGGAATTATAAAGCATACATTTTGTATTGTCATCTGAAAAGTGTGGATTATTTGCAAATCCTTTAGCCATGTAAAAATCCATAGATTTGCCCACGTCATTTACCGCTAAGTTGATAAAGATTTGTTTTACCATTTTATTTCGATTTTTAGTTCATTGTGGGAATTTTACTTTTGTAATAGTAGGATAGCGCAAGTATGCCCAAGAAAACCAAGGGCATGATCATATATCCTAAGTTTTTGTCGACAAGTGTGTGGCTAATGAATGCAAAAATAAGCGTAAACGAAAGTCCTGCATAAGCCCATTCTTTTAGCTTTCCAGGTGTTTTGGGGTAAATGATTGCAATAACCCCAAGGACTTTTGCTATTGCTAATGAGTAAGCAAAATAATCAGGATAACCTAAGGCTTTTGTCCCAACAGTCATATACTCAGGTGCAAAAATCCAAGTGGTCATTGGCATAACGGCTTCCCAAAGTGCAATGATAATAATAGCTGTCCAAAAAATGATTACATTCCTTTTCATGATCCTAAATTTTAAAATTTGATAATAATTCCGCTAAATGGTTTAAAGTTGCTGTAACCCCTTCCTTGAAGCCCATTTTTATATGCATTTCAAGGTCTTCAAGCTTTTCGTGTTTAATGGAAATTTTCACTGTTGTAGTTCCTTTGTTTTCACTAAAGTCTAAGTTCCACCTGGCAGATGGAAATTGCTCGTTGATGTTTTCATCCTTGTCGGCAAAAGCATCCTTGAATTGCAAATTGTCCTTTGGTGAAATTGAAGTATAGTCCTGAATCGACCAATGTTCCTCCCCTTCGGGACTCACCATAGCATAAAACCTTCGTCCGCCTTCTTCAAAGTTCATATACTTTGTTTTCGATTTCCAAGGCTGCGGTGCCCACCATTGATCAAGGAGTTCTTGTTTGGTGAAAGCGTCCCAAACCAATGGTTGTGCCGCATCAAATTCTCGGTTTATGAAAACGGTACTCGTTTTTTTATCAACAGTAAAGTCGAATAACAGATTGCTTTTCATTTTTCTATTTTTTAAGATTTGATAATAAATTGTCAAGTTGGTCAAAACGGTTTTCCCATATTTTTCTGAACTGTTCCAACCAATTATCGATTTCTTTCATTTTTTCAATTTTCAGCTCATAGAAGATTTCTCTCCCTTTTTGGTTGGCTTCTACAAGATCACATTCGTTTAGAACCTGAATGTGCTTTGAAATAGTTGGTCTTGCCGCATCAAAGTTTTCGGCAATGGCTCCTGCAGTCATAGCTTGTGAGGTAAGCAAAACCAAAATTGCCCGTCTTGTAGGGTCGGAAATAGCTTGAAATATATCTCTTCTTAATTTCATTATGTAGTTATTTGGCTACAATTTAACTGAAGCTATTTGGCTACACAAGTTTTCGCCCTGTTTATTTCCGGAAAATGAAAATAAAACATCCCTCCCTTGATTAAACCCTATGTGATTTTTTCTTATACTCCTTTCCGATAGGGTTCTTGATTGGTCTTTCTCTATTTGGTCCAAAAGTATTCTCCAACAGGGAAAAAGTAGCAGAAACAGTCTAAAGGATAAAACCAACAACTTTCTAATTGAAAATCAACCACTTGTTATCCGTCAATAGTATAAATTATTGGTATTGAAAATCATAAACCACGATTTTATATTGGATAACAAATGATTCCTTTAATTACTTATTTCTTACTATTAAAATGCACCAAGCCGAAAAGCTGGGGGAAAACAGTCTATTTTAGCTTTGATATGCGCTATTTATTAAATACCGTTTATTTATGGATCCAAATTTCAAATCTGGATCAGGAAGAGAGTTTATGAACAAAAAAGAGGGCTAAACCCAGCTTTGCCCCAGCTTTACCCCAGCTTTGATACAGCTTTGCCCCAGCTTTGGTATTAGTTTAGGGTAAGGTTGGACCAAGCCTAAAAGTCGGGGAAAAACAGTCTATTTTAGCTTTGATATGCGCTATTTATTAACCACAGATGGATAAAGATGAACACGGATATTTATTTATAATGCATCTGTGTTTCCTTTTACGCAATTGACTGTCTAGGCAGGTCTGTTACTTCAACTACACTTAATCTGACAAGGATAGACTAAATTTAAGTTTGAAATTATTTACCCCCAGAAATATTGATTGATCCATTATAATCACTGATATTCGTCTAATGATGCATTAATAAGTTAATGGTAACTCCATTGGGGTCTTTAACAAAAAATCGCCTTACTCCCCAATCTTCATTTGTGATTGGGTATATAATCTCGATCTTTTGTTCCTTTGCTTTTTCATACCAATTGTCAATATCCGAAACCTCAATTGATAAAAAAATTGCCGAGTTATCTAAAGGTTTATTACTTTCATTTCGGAATATGGATATTTGGGCAGTTGCATTTTCCTTGGATGCGAAAGTTAAAATCCACCCCATATCCATTGCCAATTCCATCCCTAAATAATCTATATAGAACGCCTTACTTTTTTCTATATCATTCGAATAAATATTTGGAACAATTCTTCGCATACCTAATTTGTTTGAAATGTATGGTTTTTAAGCTAACCCTTTTTAGAAGTCAAAGGAGAGATAAATTATGTTGGACTACTACCAAAAAGTGAAGATTTGATCTGATGAACAGCCTTACCTGTCTACTCTGCAAACAGGTACCTGTCCCTTGAGAAAGGGGCGTACTCCCGTTAGAGGAGACAGGCTGTGGGCCTATGGTTCACGGCCATCTACTCGAATAGTAAGTCGTTCATTTATTTTTTTATCAGTTTCGTTATGCCTTCAATTATCGTATCCCAATCATCAAAATGTAATTCGTGACCTGTTCCTTCAAGTGTAATAAGTTTAGCATCATTTAATTTTTCAAGTAAAACACCTGCATGCTGGTAATGCCAAATTTTATCTTCTGTCCCGTGTATAATTAAAGTAGGTTGTTTGATTTCGTCTAATCTATTCCAAAATTCTTCCCCACCACCCAAAGTAGCATGATTGAACATACTTATAAAATTATTGGCTCTTATGAATTCAGCCCTTATTAGGTTTTCGCTCCTTTGTTTGTCAAATTGCTTCCTCCCACTCATTAATTGTGCACCCTGAATTAAGTAGTGTACAACACTATCTTCATTCGTCCAATTGACCGTGCCTGCTTTACTATGGAAATCTAATATACTTGTGTCCATTTCTGGAATACTTGGATCGGAATCACCCCAAGGTCCTGTAGAAAGTAGTGTCAGTGTCTGGACTCTACTAGGATAATTTATTGCTGCTATTTGCGTAATTAGCCCACCCAATGACATCCCCACAAAATGTGCTTGACCAATTTTATAACCATCCAATATTGCAATAGCGTCATCAGTCAAATCCACAATGTCATAGGGTGCTTTTCCTGGTTCGTAAAAAGTTGATTTCCCAACGTCTCTGTTATCATAGCGAATAACAAAAAAACCTTTTTCTGCCAGTCTCTCACAAAATTCCGCATCCCAGTAAAGCATAGAAACGGTTGCTCCTGCTACTAATAGAATTGCAGGATTGGTTTCAATCCCAAAACTTTCTGTATAAAGTTCAATCCCATTTGTTTTTATTACTTTCATTTTTTTGCTATTCTCCTTACAACTACCAATTATCAAACCACAAATCAGGCCTATTATTATTAGTCTATGTTTCATTATGCAAAACTATAGTACCGTAAAGAAGAGGAATTGTAAAAAATCGACTTTCTCTGTTCTCTAGTCAAAAAAAATTGAAAGGTCTTCTCTTAACAGATTTTGTGGGCTATATCCTGAAAACCCCTTAAAATCTTTTATCATATGTGATTGATCATAGTAGCCCAGTTCATAGGTGAGTTCGGTCAATGATGTACACTGTGATATAGCTTTTGATATGCATTCTTCAAATCTGACTATTCTTGCAAATGTTTTTGGGTTAAACCCGGTCAAATTCTTAAACTTTCTTTCTAAATGTCGTTGGGACAAAAAGAGTGAGTCACTAAGATTAGGAATGTTTACAGCTCCTCTTTGCATAACTATTGATTGCACAGCAGCTATTAAATTGATATCCTCCAAAGAAGAACGTCTCAGTCTATGTTCAATGTACCTGCTTATAATTCTAACCCTTTGCTGCGTATTGGTTGCAGCTAATACTTGTTCTTCTAATATTCTCCCCTCATTTCCAAGCAGTTCAGATATTTCAATATTTTTATTGGTAAAATTACTCGCAGGCAAATTAAAAATTATAGACAGCGCGTATGGATGAAAGTAAGCACCAAAAACGCCAATCTTTTGGTGCGCTGAAATTTGACTGTATAAATTGGATTGACTTTGAAACCCACTCTTAAAAAGTTGAATTTCATTTCCATTTTCAGATAAAAACATTCCTCCTTCATATTGGAAAGCCAGCTTTGGACAGACGGAAGCTGATATAGTTTGCTTGTAGGGATTCAGAGATGAAAAATCACCTTCAAATTCCCAAAAAAAGCGTACTAGCCAACTAATAGATTTGGGAGGGGATATTCTATTATATCTCATCTCAACTCAAACTATATTTTACTTTAGCCTTTTTCTCTACAATGCCTAGTATATGAAAATCAATAAATCACCTAAAATATTGGATTTCAATTAAGTTCAATATTTGAAACGAACCAAATGATTTGACCTCACTCATAATTTCGCCAATTCCCCATATTCATTTTTACCTGGCAGCTTGCTTATTTGGGGCTATTGTTTAATATCAATTTATTCTAAATTCAGTTGCCACGAAACTCCAAATTTGTCTTCTGTAAAACCAAATCTTTGACTAAAGCCATAATTATCTAAGGGCATCTTTATATCACCATCTTCTGATAACTTTTCAAAAAGACTTTCAATCTCTTTTTCAGATTCACATTCTACCCAATTTGAAACAGCAGGGGTGAAAGTCCATTCATGTGTTATATAACTGTCACTGCAGATAAACTGCTTGCCATTTAGTTCAAATATCGCTCTAATAAGCGTCCCTTCTTTTCCAGGACCGTCTTTCCCATATCGTTGGATATCTATAATTTTCGAATTTTCAAATAACTCCACATAAAAGTTCATTGCTTGTTCAGCATTGTCATCCTGGAATGTCAGAAAAGTTATAATTTGCTTTTTCATAGGCTGCATTTAAAAGTGAAATTTCTTTTTTGATTTTCTTTTTCAAAACTCCCGTTCCTGAAAAGGTAATCCTTTTTGATTTTCGCAATACGTTTTTAAGCTAAATAAGAACATCGCCTAATTATAGCTATACCATCGGTAAAAGTCGCTTAGTTCCCTCCAATCAAAGTGTTTAAGAGTAATGGTTGTCACATTGTCTTTTTCAATAAGTTCGAAAGCTATTTTTGTTCAAATCCATTCTTCATCAGAATCTATACACTCCCACACAATTTTATTGTTCTCCAGTAATTCCGTTATTTTCATTTTGGTAGTATAACCTTCATCAAAATCAAATTCATTAACAAATCCAATTTCAGACTTTACCTTAAGTTTTTTTGTCCAAACCTCAGCTAAGCCTTCTTCTGATGTAAATGCTTTAACACGGTTGAAATTGGGGATTTTATATAATTAATCTGTTGTATACTTTCCATTTTCTATTTTACAATTTATTCATTTTATGATTTGGTTTTTAACCTTGGAGGTAACATGAAATTAGTCCACTTTTGTATAGACTATTTTCCCTGTACAATTTGAGAGTACATCATTACAAGGAAATTCAATGGCTATTCTCTGACCACCATCTATTTGCTCAAGGATGCCTGTTTGCGTAATATTAGAGGGCTCCTCATCGGCTTTCAATCCAGCTCTGGGAGCATACAGCTCCTCTGGGTCCTCCAAAGCATAAAATTCATCCCATACCACAGTCAGTTCCTCTTCATTAAGCTCATAAGTCCCTAGCATTAAGCTTGTGTAGCCCAATTCATCCCCTTCCTCGCTTTCACGTATAGTAATCCGTTGCTCCAGATCACCATTATCCTGGAATACCAGGCTATGTACATACCAAACCTCAACTTCTTCGGAATACATGGTCTGTTCATAAGTCCCATTAAAATGCATTCCCAAAGGCTTGATTTCATCATCATTGCAGGAAAAAAAAGTAAAGATCAGTAATATCAGTAGGGCTAGTCTTTTCATTTTGCTAAAAGCTTGTTCTATCACAATACGTGATCCCCATTCAAAACGCTACAAAAAAACTATTCCCCTGGAAATTACCCTTCAATATCACTCTATAAAACCGAAATCTTCTATGGACGTTCCCATGACGTCTCCTCTTTGCCCCCTATAAGGTCCCTTTCCCAAACCTCATCATAACAACCTGTTGTCCTGTCAGCTGTGCTACGCCACGGCGCACAGGTGCAGGACCACCTAAAACTGAGTCTCCGACTCAGCTACTTCCATCCATCTTCCAACACAATCCCCCCCCCTTACCGAACTCCCCTCCCAATTCTCAATCCCCCAATCCCACGATTCAACAATTCAACAATTCAACAATTAACCGATTAAACTACCCTCACCCCCTAGCCCCCTAAAGGGGGAAGTAACTCCACCCCATCATATCCCTACCAGATCAATACCTCCTTGGCATGTTTCCTTTCGTTGGTCCTGAACAGGCTGAATATGGCCATGAACTCGTGGGTATTGCCGGGCAAGAGATAGCTCCCATTGGTAGGGAACTCATAGACATAGCCCACCTTCACCCGCTTCAACAGAAAGCCCAGCTGCAGGTTGTTCGCATAGTCCACCCGGTGCCCCGCTCCCAACCATAATTTGTCCATCAACAGGGCCTTCAGGTTGAACTCGACATTATCCGGAAGATCTTCCTGGTTCCGGTAAAAGAAATTCCCGATCACCGCAACCTTGTCGCTGATCGCTTCCCGGTAGCCGGCCTGTACAATATAATTGATCGGCCTGCCGTCCATGAACTCATCCCCGCTGGAAAAGCCTCCTCCGTTAACCTGGTGCATCGCATAGGACAGGTAGTACTTTTCATGCGTCAGCGCCAGGCCTACATTGAAGTCGATGATCTGCATATCGGAAAAACCTCCGATATACTGCCCCAGCAGTTCGTCGTTCTGCTGCTCCACGGTCATAGCCGTGCCGTCCAGCTTGACATTGGTATAGCTTACCCCTGCTCCCAGGCGCAGGTTGTGCTTTTCTGTCAGCCTGATCCTGCTCGCATAGCCCAGCACCAGCGAGGTTTCCCTGAAGGCACCGTACTCATCGAACAATAGGTTCAGGCTCGCCGCATTCTTGCCCATCAGGGCCGGGTCCTCCTCCCCTTTCATCTCACCGAAGTCCAGCTCCGCACTGAAGAACATCGTCCGCGGTGCCCCCTCAAAACCGCTCCACTGGTTCCGGACAAAGCCCCTCAGCGCACTGCCCTCATAGGCGGTCAGTCCAGGGTTATAATAACTCTGGAAAAAGTTGAACTGGCTGATATATTTCCTCGACTGCCCCTGTACCAGCATAGGTGCAGACAGCAGCAATATCAATGTATAAACTAAAACCTTTTTCATTTTACCGCTTGGCTTTCTCTTTGCAAAACAATTATTCATTTCTCGACAATAGCTTTTCATTATCTCAACAGGTTAA
>NZ_JACODZ010000025.1 GCF_014280965.1 Echinicola salinicaeni | reverse complement strand
AGTATACTAGTCATCGAATAGGACTGGAAGCATCCATAAGAGGAACGAGCGTTAAGAAAACAGTCAGTGACTGTTTTTAGCGAGTAGCCAGCCTGCAGGGCAGGCTCTCTCGTTTAAGAGGTCATTACCCCATTGTCCTGACAGCTGAGCTACGCCACGGCATAACAGGAATTTCAAATTCCCACGATATTAAGGTAAAGATGCATTCTTCATCCAGCCGGGGCTTTCTTAATTAATAACCAGTCAGTGCAGCCTCTCCCCAGTTTAGGTATTGTTCATTTTTGCCTTAATCCAAAAACGAACCAAAAAGATCAAGATGCAAATAACCTTCCACACGCAGGGCCAAACGCTGGCCCGGATTTGCATCGGCCAACGCGCCCTACTGCATAGCGCTCGCAATAGCATGATGATTTTATACTGCAAACCTTTCTTTCCAGCTCGGATAACTCACCTCTAGGTGAACAGGTATACTTCCCCTGTTAAAAACGTATACTCCTTCCGATAATAATATAAGTAAGCGCGGGAGGCCGCCAGAAATGCGGGCCAGCGGAGGGCTTGCGGGCAGAAGCTTTATTTCTGGCTTGACTTTTTTGTTACTTTTTGTGTCTAAGACAAAAAGTAAGGAACTGTAATAGGTTGTTTCTTTCTATTTCCAAAGCTGGATCCTGTTACTATGGCAAATAATGGAGTAAATATAATAGGCTATGTCAATACACTCCCTGGGTGCTGGTGGACTTTACACCTTAATATATTTATCCTTCATCTAGCATCAATTAACTCAGAAGGGAATTTCAAATTCCCACGATATTAAGGTAAAGAAGCATTCTTCATCCAGCTGGGGATATTAGCTAAAGGAGGTTTATCTTGTTTAACGTCAGCAAAAAGTGGACAGTTTAAGAGATGAAATTAAGATAGAGGTTTATTAACTTTATTCACCTCATAATGATTCTTTTTAAAGACTGCTGGCCAATGTAATGGAGTAGAGTTGAAATTAGTTTCATAAGAAAATGATTGACGCTGGTCTATTGCCTCTTGGATTTGTTTTTCCAACTCCCCAAAAGCCATATTATGCGCCATCGTTTCTTGAAATTCAGTAGGGATTAGCGATTGGTAAATGCCCAAATAATGTTTGTCATAATCAAACACTTCTACCGCATCAGGAGATAAAACTTGTGAAAAAGAAGATTTGCCAGCTCCATTACATCCAGCAATTACTAAAAGTTGAGGCATGAATTATTTAAATTCAGGAGCTATTTGAGGATGTTTGTTTTGGATTCCCATAGCCACGTTATTTTCATATACCTTAATTTCCTTCCTTATTTTAGGCATTTGTGACTTCATCTTACGTTTG
>NZ_JACODZ010000024.1 GCF_014280965.1 Echinicola salinicaeni | reverse complement strand
GGTCATGTCCTGAAATAGGTTGACACAATTTAATTGAAAATTGTAAACCTATAATCGGACAAAATGAAGGATTTGGAAAAATTTTCCGAAAATGCACGTAGAAAAATTGTAAGCGAAGTTCTCTCCGGTTCCGTGTCCAAGGAACAGGCAAGAAATATTTATGGTATCAGGAGCAAATCCGCTATATTGGAATGGATGAGGATTTTTGCTGGTCTGCCCAGGAATGCCCCCGTAGACCCTGTCCCCCTATTAAAAAACATGTCTGAAGAAAAAGACGATATCCAAAAGCTCAAAGAGCAGATCAAGCATCTTGAAGAAGAGCTGAAACTAAGCAGGCTTAAAGGAAAGGCATATCAGATTCTGGTGGATATCGCCAAGGAGGACTATGGCCTTGACCTTGAAAAAAAGGCTGGTGCCAAACAGTCCAAAGACTCAAAGAAGAAGAACCGAAAGTAGGTTTGGGACAACTTTGCGGATTGTTTGGCAAAAGTAGGCAGGCTTACTATAAAGTCATGAGAAACAGCACCAAAGAAGTATTTGAGCAGGAAGTGGTGTTGGGTCTGGTTGCAGGGATCAGGAGAAGGTCAAAGACCTCCCGTTGGGGTGTTAGAAAGCTTCAGCCTCTTCTCCGGCAGGACCTGGATATATTGGGGATAAAAATGGGCAGAGACAAACTGTTTGAACTGCTTGGCCTCAACGGTCTTTTGGTCAGTAAAAGAAAGAGAAGGTTTTTTACCACACAAAGCCATCACTGGCTGAAAAAACACCAAAACCTTGTGCAGAACATGGTTGTTTCAAGACCCAATCAGCTCTGGGTGTCGGACATCACCTATGTTCAGTTCAACGGCATGGTCCACTATCTCTACCTGATCACAGATGCCTATTCTCAAAAAATAACCGGCTGGAACGTTGCCCGGGACCTGAAGGCCGAATCTGCCCTTAAAGCCTTGAAAAGGGCTCTTTCATCACAGAAGGACATCCCTCCGTACTCTTTGGTACACCATTCAGACCGTGGCATACAGTATTGTAGCTATGATTATACGGGACTGTTGGAAAACAACAAAGTCTGGATCAGTATGGCCAGACCTGCCTCACCGCATGAGAATGCCATTGCAGAAAGGGTAAACGGCATACTTAAAGAAGAATGGCTGGTCGATCTGGAGAACCATAAAAACATAAACGTAAAGAAATGTATTGGCCAGATAATCAATATTTACAATGAGGTAAGGCCCCATAACGGATTGGGAAATATTACTCCGGTTCAGGTACACGACAAAGGTTTTTTAAGGCATGACGCCGAGCGCGTTATAGGAAAGAAATACAACTGGCAAAAAAAGGCCGGACCTGATAAAGCCCGGCCAGCTAATAGCAACGCTATCGGACCAAACGACTATTCCTTGGCAAGTTGCTCCTCAGCAGAGCTTGACTCCGCTTCATCGTGGTATTGTAAGTTAGAGTAAACTTCCTTGATAGTAAAATGCTAGCTATATTTAAAGAAGAAT
>NZ_JACODZ010000022.1 GCF_014280965.1 Echinicola salinicaeni | reverse complement strand
TCACGAAGCAGCGTAAGATTACGCTGCAGAAAAGTTCATTGACATATTGGCAAGATAATACAACAGAGTAACAAGAGTAAGTGAATAAGGGCGCACGGGGGATGCCTAGGCTCTCAGAGGCGAAGAAGGACGTGCCAAGCTGCGAAAAGCTGCGGGGATCGGCACAGGCGAATTGATCCGCAGATGTCCGAATGGGGCAACCCGGCTATTAATAGCCATCTCGAAAGAGAAGCGAACGTGGGGAACTGAAACATCTAAGTACCCATAGGAGGAGAAAACAACAGTGATTCCGTCAGTAGTGGCGAGCGAACGCGGAACAGCCCAAACCGTACATGTTACGGCATGTACGGGGTAATAGGACCTGCACAATACATATACAACGAACGGGAATTGCCTGGGAAGGCATACCGTAGAGGGTGAGAGTCCCGTACCGGTAAGTTTTGTATGTAGGCGGGTATCCTGAGTAGGCCGGGACAGGAGAAATCCCGGTTGAATTTGCCGGCACCATCCGGTAAGGCTAAATACTCCTGAGAGACCGATAGTGAACAAGTACCGTGAGGGAAAGGTGAAAAGTACCGTGAATAACGGGGTGAAATAGAACCTGAAACCGTGCGCTTACAAGCGGTCGGAGCACCTTAGTGGTGTGACGGCGTGCCTTTTGCATAATGAGCCTACGAGTTACTCCTCACTGGCGAGGGTAAGTGGTTAAGCCACGGATCCGGAGCGAAAGCGAGTCTGAACAGGGCGCCATAGTCAGTGGGGGTAGACGCGAAACTTAGTGATCTACCCATGGACAGGTTGAAGCTCCGGTAAAACGGAGTGGAGGACCGAACCGATAAACGTTGAAAAGTTTCCGGATGATCTGTGGGTAGGGGTGAAAGGCCAATCAAACTGAGAAATAGCTCGTACTCCCCGAAATGTTTTTAGGAACAGCGTCAGGGAAAGTATCACGGAGGTAGAGCTACCGATAGGACTAGGGGGAGTCACATCCTACCAAATCCTGACGAACTCCGAATGCCGTGATATTGTACTGGCAGTGAGGGCTGGGGTGCTAAGGTCCCAGTCCGAGAGGGAAAGAACCCAGACCTACCGCTAAGGTCCCCAAATATGTGCTAAGTTGAACAAAGGTGGTCCAGTTGCAGAGACAGCCAGGAGGTTAGCTTGGAAGCAGCTATTCCTTTAAAGAGTGCGTAACAGCTCACTGGTCGAGCGACAGGGCGTCGATGATAATCGGGCATCAAGCACATTACCGAAGCGTAGGATTGCATCAATGCAATGGTAGGGGAGCATTCCAATGACAGAGAAGGTACACCGTCAGGTGTGCTGGAGATATTGGAAAAGCAAATGTAGGCATAAGTAACGATAAGGCGGGCGAGAAACCCGCCCACCGATAGACCAAGGTTTCCTGATCAACGCTAATCGGATCAGGGTCAGTCGGGACCTAAGGCGAACCCGAAGGGGGTAGTCGATGGACAACGGGTTAATATTCCCGTACCGGACATACAGGCAATGGAGGGACGGAGTGATGAAAGTTCCGCCCGGTGACGGAATACCGGGTTGAAGGGTGTAGGTATTGGATGTGTAGTCAAATGCGCACTTCTAGCCGAACCTGATAGTACCGCAATCCTTCGGGAGCGCGGATAGCGGACCTAATAACTTCCAAGAAAATCTTCTAGCGTTAAGCGTATGTTTGCCCGTACCGCAAACCGACACAGGTGGTCAAGGAGAGAATCCTGAGGTGCTCGAGTGAATCATGGCTAAGGAACTCGGCAAAATGGCCCTGTAACTTCGGGAGAAGGGGCGCCTACTCATCTCAAGATGAGAGGCCGCAGTGAAAAGGCCCAGGCGACTGTTTATCAAAAACACATGGCTTTGCGAAGTGGCGACACAAAGTATAAGGCCTGACACCTGCCCGGTGCCGGAAGGTTAAGGGGGGGCGTTATCGTAAGAGAAGCGCTGAACTGAAGCCCCGGTAAACGGCGGCCGTAACTATAACGGTCCTAAGGTAGCGAAATTCCTTGTCGGGTAAGTTCCGACCTGCACGAATGGTGTAACGATCTGGGCACTGTCTCGGCCATGAGCTCGGTGAAATTGTAGTCGCGGTGAAGATGCCGCGTACCCGCAACGGGACGGAAAGACCCCATGAACCTTTACTGCAGCTTAACATTGGCATTGGGTAAACGATGTGTAGGATAGGCCGGAGGCTATGAAGGGGCGTCGCCAGGCGTTTTGGAGCCACTGTTGAAATACGGCCCTTTGTTTGCTTGGTGTCTAATCCCTGTAATAGGGAGACATTGTTTGGTGGGTAGTTTGACTGGGGTGGTCGCCTCCAAAAGAGTAACGGAGGCTTCCAAAGGTTCCCTCAGCACGCTTGGTAACCGTGCGTGGAGTGCAATAGCATAAGGGAGCTTGACTGCGAGGCCGACAAGCCGAGCAGGGTGGAAACACGGGTATAGTGATCCGGCGGTACCGTATGGAAGGGCCGTCGCTCAAAGGATAAAAGGTACTCTGGGGATAACAGGCTGATCTCCCCCAAGAGCTCATATCGACGGGGAGGTTTGGCACCTCGATGTCGGCTCGTCACATCCTGGGGCTGGAGAAGGTCCCAAGGGTTGGGCTGTTCGCCCATTAAAGTGGCACGCGAGCTGGGTTCAGAACGTCGTGAGACAGTTCGGTCCCTATCTGTTGCGGGCGTGGGAAACTTGAGAGGATCTGACCTTAGTACGAGAGGACCGGGTTGGACGGACCGCTGGTGTACCGGTTGTGGTGCCAACTGCACTGCCGGGTAGCTACGTCCGGAAGGGATAAGCGCTGAAAGCATCTAAGTGCGAAACCCACCTCGAGATGAGGTTTCCGTATAGGGTTGTCAGAGACGATGACGTTGATAGGCTGCAGGTGTAAAGCCAGAGATGGCATAGCTGAGCAGTACTAATAGCCCGAAAACTTACCTGTGAACGAGTTGTATTATCTTACCGATTGTCACTGTTACTTAAAGATATTGAAATGCATATGCCTGTTCTTGAAACAAGAATTGGGTATATAAAAGAGATTAGGCGACCTAGCCAGAAGAATTTGGGCGGTACGGCGCAGGGGATCCACCTCTTCCCATCCCGAACAGAGAAGTTAAGCCCTGTCGCGCCGATGGTACTGGGGTTACACCCGGGAGAGTAGGTCGCCGCCC
>NZ_JACODZ010000020.1 GCF_014280965.1 Echinicola salinicaeni | reverse complement strand
GTAACCGTTAAGGAGCTGTTTAGGGTAGAACCGGTAACTGGGGCTAAGTCGTAACAAGGTAGCCGTACCGGAAGGTGCGGCTGGAACACCTCCTTTCTGGAACCGACGAGTATAGGATGATCGTCTTACGTACTTTATTTTAATATAGTTGGGCCTGTAGCTCAGGTGGTTAGAGCGCTACACTGATAATGTAGAGGTCCGTGGTTCGAGTCCACGCAGGCCCACAATACTTAAGAAAAGACTTAAGCTGAAAACAGAAATTTTGGGGGATTAGCTCAGTTGGCTAGAGCGCCTGCTTTGCAAGCAGGAGGTCATCGGTTCGACTCCGATATTCTCCACATTTAAATGATTTAGTATTGAATAAATATTAAGTCACGAAGCAGCGTAAGATTACGCTGCAGAAAAGTTCATTGACATATTGGCAAGATAATACAACAGAGTAACAAGAGTAAGTGAATAAGGGCGCACGGGGGATGCCTAGGCTCTCAGAGGCGAAGAAGGACGTGCCAAGCTGCGAAAAGCTGCGGGGATCGGCACAGGCGAATTGATCCGCAGATGTCCGAATGGGGCAACCCGGCTATTAATAGCCATCTCGAAAGAGAAGCGAACGTGGGGAACTGAAACATCTAAGTACCCATAGGAGGAGAAAACAACAGTGATTCCGTCAGTAGTGGCGAGCGAACGCGGAACAGCCCAAACCGTACATGTTACGGCATGTACGGGGTAATAGGACCTGCACAATACATATACAACGAACGGGAATTGCCTGGGAAGGCATACCGTAGAGGGTGAGAGTCCCGTACCGGTAAGTTTTGTATGTAGGCGGGTATCCTGAGTAGGCCGGGACAGGAGAAATCCCGGTTGAATTTGCCGGCACCATCCGGTAAGGCTAAATACTCCTGAGAGACCGATAGTGAACAAGTACCGTGAGGGAAAGGTGAAAAGTACCGTGAATAACGGGGTGAAATAGAACCTGAAACCGTGCGCTTACAAGCGGTCGGAGCACCTTAGTGGTGTGACGGCGTGCCTTTTGCATAATGAGCCTACGAGTTACTCCTCACTGGCGAGGGTAAGTGGTTAAGCCACGGATCCGGAGCGAAAGCGAGTCTGAACAGGGCGCCATAGTCAGTGGGGGTAGACGCGAAACTTAGTGATCTACCCATGGACAGGTTGAAGCTCCGGTAAAACGGAGTGGAGGACCGAACCGATAAACGTTGAAAAGTTTCCGGATGATCTGTGGGTAGGGGTGAAAGGCCAATCAAACTGAGAAATAGCTCGTACTCCCCGAAATGTTTTTAGGAACAGCGTCAGGGAAAGTATCACGGAGGTAGAGCTACCGATAGGACTAGGGGGAGTCACATCCTACCAAATCCTGACGAACTCCGAATGCCGTGATATTGTACTGGCAGTGAGGGCTGGGGTGCTAAGGTCCCAGTCCGAGAGGGAAAGAACCCAGACCTACCGCTAAGGTCCCCAAATATGTGCTAAGTTGAACAAAGGTGGTCCAGTTGCAGAGACAGCCAGGAGGTTAGCTTGGAAGCAGCTATTCCTTTAAAGAGTGCGTAACAGCTCACTGGTCGAGCGACAGGGCGTCGATGATAATCGGGCATCAAGCACATTACCGAAGCGTAGGATTGCATCAATGCAATGGTAGGGGAGCATTCCAATGACAGAGAAGGTACACCGTCAGGTGTGCTGGAGATATTGGAAAAGCAAATGTAGGCATAAGTAACGATAAGGCGGGCGAGAAACCCGCCCACCGATAGACCAAGGTTTCCTGATCAACGCTAATCGGATCAGGGTCAGTCGGGACCTAAGGCGAACCCGAAGGGGGTAGTCGATGGACAACGGGTTAATATTCCCGTACCGGACATACAGGCAATGGAGGGACGGAGTGATGAAAGTTCCGCCCGGTGACGGAATACCGGGTTGAAGGGTGTAGGTATTGGATGTGTAGTCAAATGCGCACTTCTAGCCGAACCTGATAGTACCGCAATCCTTCGGGAGCGCGGATAGCGGACCTAATAACTTCCAAGAAAATCTTCTAGCGTTAAGCGTATGTTTGCCCGTACCGCAAACCGACACAGGTGGTCAAGGAGAGAATCCTGAGGTGCTCGAGTGAATCATGGCTAAGGAACTCGGCAAAATGGCCCTGTAACTTCGGGAGAAGGGGCGCCTACTCATCTCAAGATGAGAGGCCGCAGTGAAAAGGCCCAGGCGACTGTTTATCAAAAACACATGGCTTTGCGAAGTGGCGACACAAAGTATAAGGCCTGACACCTGCCCGGTGCCGGAAGGTTAAGGGGGGGCGTTATCGTAAGAGAAGCGCTGAACTGAAGCCCCGGTAAACGGCGGCCGTAACTATAACGGTCCTAAGGTAGCGAAATTCCTTGTCGGGTAAGTTCCGACCTGCACGAATGGTGTAACGATCTGGGCACTGTCTCGGCCATGAGCTCGGTGAAATTGTAGTCGCGGTGAAGATGCCGCGTACCCGCAACGGGACGGAAAGACCCCATGAACCTTTACTGCAGCTTAACATTGGCATTGGGTAAACGATGTGTAGGATAGGCCGGAGGCTATGAAGGGGCGTCGCCAGGCGTTTTGGAGCCACTGTTGAAATACGGCCCTTTGTTTGCTTGGTGTCTAATCCCTGTAATAGGGAGACATTGTTTGGTGGGTAGTTTGACTGGGGTGGTCGCCTCCAAAAGAGTAACGGAGGCTTCCAAAGGTTCCCTCAGCACGCTTGGTAACCGTGCGTGGAGTGCAATAGCATAAGGGAGCTTGACTGCGAGGCCGACAAGCCGAGCAGGGTGGAAACACGGGTATAGTGATCCGGCGGTACCGTATGGAAGGGCCGTCGCTCAAAGGATAAAAGGTACTCTGGGGATAACAGGCTGATCTCCCCCAA
>NZ_JACODZ010000001.1 GCF_014280965.1 Echinicola salinicaeni | reverse complement strand
GCCACTCTCAGTTTCACCGAAGTAAAACCTACCGTTCGACTTGCATGTATTAGGCCTGCCGCTAGCGTTCATCCTGAGCCAGGATCAAACTCTCCATTGTAAAGTTTCTATTGACGTGCCTACCATAGGTAGGCAACTCTTCTTTTCCTTACCGACTTGTCGTATATTATTATCGTCTTACAGTACTTCAATGAACTTGTCCGACGGCTCTTTAGCCGTCTTTGTGAAATCCCCCGTCTCACCGGGAACATCCCTTTCTTTTTTTCTCGCCGTTTACTTCCTAAACAACTCTCTTGTTTTTCGCTTGGCAAAGGTCCGAAAAAGAACTTTATTTTGCAAAACAATTTCCGGTTTAAAATTCTAAAACTTTTTTGACCGAAAACCTTCTGTTTCTCTTGGCCCGCCAAGCCTTCAACACTATCCTTTCCCCGTTTGGGTCTGCAAAGGTGAGGAAGTTTTCATTAGTTACAAAGCGTTTTACTATTTTTTATTTAACAAAAAGCTAACCATACTAAGCTTCAGGCAAATAAACTTTAAAAACGCTAGCGACTAAATCATAAGTGAACATCCTCTTTCTTATTTCAACTTTAATACCACTACTACTTTTAGTGAGTGCATTAAAAAGCTCTTGTTCTCACAAACAAGAGCTTTTGTGACCTCGCCAGGATTCAAACCTGGAACCTCTTGAGCCGTAATCAAGTGCTCTATTCAGTTGAGCTACGAGGCCATCATTTGGGATTGCAAATGTAGCACATCCCGTTAAATGATCAAAGGTTTTTCAAAATAAATCAAAAAAAACACAGATCAAACCAACCAAACAGTCTTTTAATCAGTCATATATTTTACAATGCAAGCCCCTTATTTAAAACTTACATTCCATCCTCAAAACATACATTAAGAATAATTAAGATAAAAAGCCCTAACTATCAAGCAAGTTTTTATAATTTAGCCTCCTGAAAATAAAATACAAATTACTCTTTCATGAAAAGACTTATAATTATTTTACTTGTATTTACCTTTCCGATCAGCATTTATGCCCAAGAAGGTAAGAACAATCCATTAAAAGGCAGGCCAGATATAAACGGAGATTTATTTTTGGATTTCGGCTTTAATATATTAAACAATAGACCGGAAGATCTAAACACCAAATTCTTCGCCTCAAAGACTGCAAATATCTATTTTCAAAGAGCCATAAAGCTTGGGGAAAAATCTGGATATACTTTTAACCCAGGGATTGGTTTTGGTCTTGATAAAATGGCGCTTAAAAATGACATGACCTTAGTCAACGACCCTGATAAAGGATCCAATTCAAGCATGATTGCAGATTTAGAGGACATTTATGGAGAGGGCACAGTAGTTCATAAAAACACCATGGCGCTTAATTATATTGACATTCCTTTAGAATTCCGATACCACTTCAATAAAAGCGATTATAATGAAGGATTCAGAATCGCTTTGGGCGGAAAAGTAGGCTTTCTATATAATGCACACACTAAAAATGATATCACCACGCCTGATGGTGTACGACAAAAGATAAAAACCACTCAGGAATACGGTTTAAACAAAATTCGATACGGAGCTTATACCAGAGTAGGTTTATCAGGATTTAATCTATGGGCTTATTACGGATTAAACAAAGTATTTGAAAAAGACCTTGGTCCATTGGCCACTGAAGCTAGCCAATTTAACTTTGGACTATCGATAGCTTTATTTTAATAAACCAATCAATAAAAAAAGGGATTTTAAAATCCCTTTTTTTATTGATTAAAATTTGGTTTCCTTTTTTCCAAAAATGCTCTAATTCCTTCTATAAAATCTTTTCCACCACCAACTTTCTGTTGAAACTCTGCTTCCATCTCTAAAACTTCATCCAAACTCATTCCAGCGGCCTTATGAAGCATCTCCTTAATTCCTCCCACTGCTGTTGATGATGCATTGGTATAAACATCAATATATTGTTGTACGACTTCGTTCAATCCAGACGAATCTACACTTTTTGTAATCAATCCAATTTTTTCGGCTTCATCCGCATACACCTTCCTTCCCGTAGTAGCTATTTCATAGGCCTTGGTATAGCCCAGCTTGTTTAACAGGAAATAAGTAGAACCACCGTCCATTACCAATCCAATATGAGGAAATATTTCTGCAAGATATGCATCCTTAGAAGCAACTATTAAGTCACATGCCAAAGCTAGCGAACAACCTGCTCCTGCAGCTAACCCATTTAGTTTACATATAATAGTTTTACTGCATTGTCTGATCTTTAAAATCAAAGGATTATATTGTTCTCTGACAATTTTGGCAAAAGGAATATTTTCTAAATCCTCACCTACTGATTTCAAATCTTGACCACTACAAAAAACTCCTCCCTGACCAGTAATCACTATACACCTAAGCTTATTATCCCTTTCTGCTTCTGTAATCACCTCCAAAAGTTCCTCAAGCAAATCTTTATTGAGTGCATTATAAACTTTCGGCCTGTTCAGGGTTATTTCTACCCATCCTTTATGTTCAGTTACTATAATGCAATTATAATCCATATCCATTAAATCATCAAGAAATAAAAGAAAGCCGCGAAACACGTTATAAAGCCCAGACAAAAGCCCGCTACCAGTTCTAAGGGGCGATGTGCATTCAAATATAATCTACATGAAGCTACCACTCCACTCAATATAATCGTTATTATTAAGGGATATAACAAATGTGACTGCGGAAACTTCCAGCTCAACACAACAATGATTGCTATAAGCCCTGACAAACCTGTCAAATGAGCACTTACCTTCCAAAAAAACGTCACCAAAGTTAGGAGTATTATTGACGCTGTTATTGTGGCTAAACTAAATATTATAAGTTCATCAAAATTAAGCTTTAAATAAAACAGGTAAGTGACCAAAATATAAAACAAGCTCACAATAGAAAAGGGAACAAATCGCTCCTTCTTTTCTGCCATATGAACACTGGGTATGGAGTTAGTGTATTTCATTCCCAATATTGCAAACATAGGAATCATCAAAGTGGACACAATCACTAATAAAAAAATGGAAAGCTTTAATTCATGGGGTACCTTTGTTGCCTCAGGGACCCCATAAAGTATCAAAGCAAAAACCATACTTGGCATTAATAAGGGCTGAAATATCACCGAAAGGGTGAGTGCTATCTTTCTATACACTATAGTTCTTTTCTTAATCTTGCTACTGGAATATGAAGTTGCTCCCGATATTTTGCTACAGTCCTTCTTGCTATATTATAACCTTTATCATTTAACAATTTCACTAATTTATCATCAGAAAGCGGCTTTCTTTTTTCTTCCTCATCCACCAATTTTTGTAAAACACTTTTCACTTCCCGGTTACTCACATCTTCACCTCCTTCAGTAGAAATCCCCTCTGAAAAGAAATACTTCAAAGGAAACACGCCAAACTCTGTTTGAATAGCTTTACTATTGGCCACTCTTGATACAGTCGAAATATCCATATCTATCCTTTCCGCAATATCCTTCAAAATCATCGGTTTCAACTTGGTTTCATCTCCCTCAACAAAGAACTCAGTTTGATAATCCAAAATAGCCTGCATGGTTTTCAAAAGAGTCTGCTGCCTTTGCTTTATAGCATCAATAAACCACTTGGCCGCATCCAATTTTTGTTTTACAAAACTTACTGTATCCTTTAGTTTCTTATCCTTTTTATCACTTTTATCATAGGCCTCAAACATTTCAGAATAAGACCTGCTAACTCTTAATTCCGGAGCATTGCGCGAATTAAGACTGATCTCTAATTTCCCGTTGACATTATTCAAAATAAAATCAGGGATGACATACTGAGTTCGCATTAAGCCATCAGAACCTCCTCCTGGTTTCGGATTTAACCGGGTAATCATATGGATGACTTCTTTTAAATCATCCTCTTCAAGATTACATTTTTTTAGAATCTTATCATAATGCTTCTTGGTAAACTCATCAAAACATTCAGAAACCACGATCAAAGCCTTTTGAACATTCTCATCTTCTTGGTGCTCTTTTCTTTCTAACTGGATTAAAAGGCATTCTTGGAGACTTCTTGCTGCTATTCCTGCAGGATCAAAATTTTGAATCTTCCTTAAGACCTCTTCAACCTCATCCAAATCAGTTTCAACATTTTGGCTAAATGCCAAATCATTGATAATGGCTTCTAGGTCACGACGGATATAACCATCACTCTCTATACTACCAATAAGCTGTCTGCCAATTGTTCTTTGATGTTCATCTAGACGTAAAAAATTCAATTGGGAAATCAGCTGTTCAGACAAAGATGTTCCGCTCGAAAGTGGTATTTCCCTTTCCTCTTCATCTGGGGAATAGTTCCCATCACCTTGCATTTTATACCCACCATAATCATCATTCAAATAATCATCGATGTTAATATCCTTATCATCTTTTTTCTCTTCCTCATAATTATCCGGAAGGACTTCCTCTTCCTGAGGCTCCCCTGTTTCATCTCTCCCTTCTTCTAGTGCTGGATTAATTTCCAACTCCTCCTCTACTCTTGCCTCCAATTCAGCTGTTGGCACCTGCAACAGTTTTATAAATTGAATCTGTTGAGGAGACAATTTTTGGGACAATACCTGATTTAAATTAAGCTTCTGCATATCGCGTACTCTAGAACTCCTTATTTCTTAAAAATTAAACACCACTTTCGGCAAGCCAAATTAAGGTCATTGATTATAATTCAAATTTAGGAAATTACAGCAAAATTTTGATAAAAAGCTTATTATATCGTTTTTTGCATTCCATTTTAAATCAATGATTCAAACTTACCTTTAATGGGGTAAAATCATAAATTCAATTCCTATGGCATTCAACAAACGATCTAAGATTAAATTCTTGCTTGACAATGACATTATTGGTGAAAAAGCCACTATAATGGGCTGGGTAAGAACTAAAAGAAGTAATAAAAGCGTTTCTTTTATTGCCCTTAATGATGGCTCTGTCATCCAAAATTATCAAATTGTTGCTGATCCGAATGTCATAAGCGAAGATATTCTTAGAAGAATTACCACAGGTGCCTGTATCAAAGTTACAGGCCAAGTTGTCGCATCACAAGGATCAGGCCAAGTTTCTGAACTTGCCGCTGAGTCAATTGAAGTTTTAGGTGAAGCTGATCCTGAAAAATACCCTTTGCAGCCCAAAAAACATTCAATGGAATTTCTTAGGGACATTGCCCATCTAAGAATGAGAACAAATACTTTTGGTGCTGTATTCAGAATCAGGCACGCATTGGCTTTCGCTGTCAACCAATATTTCAACAGTAAAGGTTTCTTCTATATCCATACCCCAATTATTACTGCATCAGATGCTGAGGGTGCGGGGGAAACTTTCAAAGTAACTACCTTAGATTTGAAAAACCCTCCATTGACCGAAAATGGAGACATTGATTTCAAGGAGGATTTCTTTGAAAGAGAAACCAATCTAACTGTTTCTGGACAGCTTGAAGGTGAATTGGCAGCTATGGCCCTCTCTGAAATTTACACTTTTGGACCTACTTTCAGGGCTGAAAATTCAAACACTACGAGACATTTAGCTGAATTTTGGATGATCGAGCCTGAAATGGCATTCTATGATGCTGAAGACAACCAGGATTTAGCTGAGGATTTCCTTAAGTATATAATCTCTTATACCTTGAAAAACTGTAAGGATGACCTGGATTTCTTGGATAAAAGGGCTGCGGAAGAAAACGCCAAAAAACCAGCCAATGAGCGAACTGAAATGGGACTCTTGGAACGACTTGAATTTGTAGTAGAACATGAATTCGAAAGACTCACTTACACTGAGGCAATTGAAATACTGAGGAATTCAAAACCTAACAAGAAGAAGAAATTTAAGTACTTAATTGAAGGTTGGGGTGCAGATCTGCAGTCTGAGCATGAGAGATTCTTAGTGGAAAAGCACTTTAAAAAACCAGTAATTCTGACTGACTACCCAAAAGAAATCAAAGCTTTCTATATGAAGCAAAACGAAGATGGAAAGACTGTTGCAGCGATGGATATTCTTTTCCCTGGAATCGGTGAAATTGTCGGTGGTTCTCAAAGGGAAGAGAGCCTAGAAAAACTAACTAAAAGAATGGATGAAATGAACATCCCTCAAGATGAATTATACTGGTATTTGGATACCCGTAGATTTGGCACCACGCCCCATTCAGGTTTTGGGCTTGGTTTTGAGAGAATGGTTCAGTTTGTTACTGGAATGGGAAATATTAGAGATGTAATTGCATTTCCAAGAACCCCAGGAAGTGCAGAATTCTAAATAAAAAGCCCCCTTGGATCAGCTAAGGGGGCGCTTTTTTATTTTATTTTTAATTTGACAAAACTCTTGGGTATCGCCTTAATAACATCTGAAGCAATCGTTCCCCTTAACTTTTTAACTGAGGCAATTTCCCCTGCAACCCCATGCTGAAACACTCCACAAAGTGCCGCATTTTCCGAACTATACCCTTGTCCTAAAAATGAGGTAATCATACCTGTAAGCACATCACCAAC
This sequence comes from Echinicola salinicaeni, assembly GCF_014280965.1. Taxonomy (GTDB): domain Bacteria; phylum Bacteroidota; class Bacteroidia; order Cytophagales; family Cyclobacteriaceae; genus Echinicola; species Echinicola salinicaeni. The sequence goes on along the minus strand of NZ_JACODZ010000001.1, from coordinate 825,680 downwards.
ACCTCCCGTGGCCATATATTGATTTCCACTGGAGTTAAAATATTGCTTTCCATTTGGTAGGTTAATTGCTGTATGAGCTCCCTTTAAAACCAAAATACAATTATAATTTTGAGCAAATTCAGTTGCTTTTTTCAAACGAACTTGATGATTTTCACATGAACCTACCAAGCGTTCAAATTCCCTTAGATGAGGAGTTAAGATAATATTTTCCCTCAATAATTTTAAAAGCTTTTTATGCTTAGATAATATATTAATACCATCAGCATCAATAACCATAGGTCCTAAAAAGTTATTTAACATTAACTCCAGTAAATTTGCCGTAAGCTCTTGAGTACCCATACCAGGACCTATACCAATAGCATCATATTTATCAAGCTCATTCACATCAATCCCCCCTAAATAGTGGTCATCTTCTGAAGCCATTACCATCAGCTCAGGTAAACTTGCCTGCAATATTTCAACACCACATTTAGGACTTAAACAAGTTACCAGCCCACTTCCTGTACGCATGGCAGCCTCAGAACTCAATTTAATAGCCCCCATTTTTCCATAACTTCCTCCCACTAATAAAACTTTTCCAAAATCACCTTTATGGGCAAACCTGTTAAATGATTTATGTCTAGTCTTAATATCCTTGTATTGCAAGAAATATTTCCCTTCAGAAAATTGACCAAAAAAAGGTTGATCAATACCAATATTTACAACTTTAAGTTTTCCTACGTGCTCAGCATGTTCCGGAAAAAGAAGAGAATATTTAGGAAACTGAAAACTAACAGTAATATCTGCCTTAAAAGCTTCCCCTACCAAGCAGCCATCTGCCGGAAGTCCAGATGGGATATCCACTGCAATTCTTGTGGCATCTTTAATCCTATTTAGTTTACCGATAAGATCTAAATAAAGACCATCCAAAGGTCTATTTACTCCAATTCCTAATATAGCATCGATTAAGACATGAAAATCATAATCAATCAACTTGATTCTTTCATCACAAACAGTTACTGAAGGAAGTTTATCTGGAAGCAATTCCTTGTTTAATAGACAATCAGGACTAGCCGCACCATAGTCTCCTATATAAAAAACCATTACATCATAGCCTTTCCTCCATAGCAACCTAGCAATAGCAAGGCCGTCCCCTCCATTATTTCCATGACCACAAAAAATCCCTACTTTATCATTCCTATGAAAATTTTTTTCAATAAAATCGCAAAAGGCAGTGGCGGCGTACTCCATTAAACGATGAGATGATATCCCTTTCTCGTGTATAAAATCAGCATCTAACTTTTTAACAGAAGTACCAGAAATAATTTCAAGCATTATTATAATTATTAAACTTTAAGCAATTTATGACTTGGAAATCTCATGCGCAACAGAAAGGCTAGTCCCATCACAAAAAACATACCTAAAACTAACGAACTAACCCTCATACTTCCAGTAAATTGTTCAATCAAGCCATATGAAAATGTACCTAAAACGATCGCCATCTTTTCAGTGACATCATAGAAACTAAAATATGAGGCATGGTCAACAGTTTCCTCGGGTATCAATTTGGAATAAGAGGACCGAGAAATAGACTGTATTCCACCCATCACCAAGCCTACGACAAAAGCCAATCCATAAAATTGGTACTCAGTATATACATAATATGCTGAAAAACATATCATAATCCAAATCAAGACCATACTTACCAAAGCTGTCTTATTCCCATTTTTCTTAGATATAAATGCAAATAAATAACTTCCAAATATGGCTACGATTTGAATAATAAGTATAGTTAAAATCAATTTATCACCAGCCAACTCTAATTCTTTATCTCCAAAGGATGCTGCCATATACATCACCGTTTGAACACCCATGCTATAAAACCAAAAGGAAAGTAAAAACCTTTGCAATTGAATCTTACTCTTAAGCCCTTTAAAAACCAATCTAATCTCCTTATAGCCTGACAATAATAAGGATCTATCATATTTTCTACCATAAGGGTTATCCTCTAAAACACTAAAGGGGATCATAGAAAAGCCCAGCCACCACACCCCAGTCATCAAAAATGACCATCTAGCAGCTTCTCCACCATCACTAATATAAAATAATTCAGGCATTTGTATCATTAACAAATTGACCACTAAAAGTATTACACTTCCTATATACCCTAGAGCAAAACCTTTGGCACTTAGCATATCATATTCATCAACATCACTGATTTCTGGAAGAAATGCATTATAAAACACTATACTACCAGCATAACCAATACTTGCCAATACACTACATATTATTCCAAATTCCAAATTGCCTCCATCAAAGAAGAACAACCCCATACAAGATAAGGACCCCATAACAGCGAATATCTTCATAAAGGTTAACTTTTTACCTCCTGAATCTGCCATCCCAGACAAAAGTGGAGATAATAGTGCAATGACCAAAAATGAAAAAGAAATAGACCAAGAATACAATACCGTATTGACCACCTCATAACCAAAAAAAGAAACCAAATCATTATTGGAATCCTTCTGGGTCACATTATTATAATAGACAGGGAAAATAGTGGATGTAATAACTAAACTGTACACAGAATTAGCCCAGTCGTACATTGCCCAAGCTAAATGCGTCTTCTTTTTACTCTTTGACATGGAAATTCACTCTTGTATCTATACAAAAAAAGCTACCCTTTTTGTTAAGGTAGCTTTTTTAATAGATTGAAATGATTCAATTTTTATTTTGTCTTTCCTACTGATGCATAAAGTACCTTTCTTGCATCTGCTTCTCTAAGCTCAAACTGAATATCAGCAATTGGTCCCATCTTAACATCCCTATCTGCTTTAAGGGAAATGGTAATTTGGTCTCTTTCAGCTTCAGATAAGTTATCTTTCTCTTGATTTACCCACAGGAGAATGTCATTCGTAGTAATAGGAACATCATTCGCCTGAATAATAGGCTCGGTACCATAGAGACTTGTATTCTTTGGCTTACCTACATATAGATAAGAGATCAAAGATTTTTTCTCCAATTTCTGCAATTGAGTGGCTTGAGGCAGCTTTTGTTCTACCAATAACTCTTGCTCTCTCAATACAGTGGTAACCATGAAGAAGAAAAGCAACATGAAGATAATATCAGGCAAAGCTGAGGTAGGAATGTTCTCTTCGGTCTTATTTTTTTTCTTAAACTTCGACATAATTATTCACCTCCTGTTTTATCTGGTTCAGCAATTGAAATCGCCATAGGAATGTTTTCTTTTCCTCGTTGCATAAGTTCCTTTTCAGCTGCATCCCTACTGGACAAAGCCCTGTATTCGTCAGCAGTCAAACCTACTCTTTCGGCATAGATCTCAAAATAAGCTTTCTTCACCAAATCAAGTACTTCTAAATATAACTCATAGCTTGTACCACGATTGGTTTTGATTGATACTACTGCCTCGTTAGGATGATCTGAAGATTCAGGATCTTTAGAAGAAATTCCTTTTAAAGAAGGAGGAAGTGTATTGTATAGATCCACATTCTCCTGATCAGGATTTCCGAAGTTCAAAACAAACTCCTTAATATCCTGGTCCAATCCCTCAGTGTTATCCCTGAAATCATCTTCAACCAATAACTGGTCATTAGAATTGATCAATATCTTAAAGATATTTCTCTCATTCTTTTTAATATCAGGTGGTGGCACGTTAGGGTCTTGCTTTGGAGGCAAGATGTTAGTGATACCTTTGTCAGAAGCAATTGTAGTTGTTACAAGAAAGAAGATAAGTAGCAAGAAGGCGATATCCGCCATGGAACCTGCATTTACCTCCTGACTCATTCGGTTTTTCTTTCTTGCCATCGTAAATTACTTTATTATTTTACTTAATTCAGTAAATACAATCCCCACTAAAGAAAGTGCGAATAGTATATAAGTAGTTAGCAATATTCCACCAACAGCTTTGGAAGCTCCTGGAGTCAGGTTAAACGGTTCAACTGCATATTTAGGCAATACCTCGTCGCCAGAAACAGAGTAGGCAACAAAGAACAATACCCCAACACCAATTACACCGACACCTATCTTAAGCAAACTTTTTGGGTTATCAATTGATTTGATTAGAGGCATTACTATTGCAAATAACACTCCAAATCCGATCAATGCATAACTTACATATAGCATGATATCGTAAGAATCCATATCGTTTAGTTCTTTGGTTGGTTAATAAATGTATTTATTCGTTAAAGCAATCTTTGACTATTATTTAGTCAATTTGTGCTTTACAAGGATATCAACCAAAGTGATAGAAGCATCCTCCATATCGTTCACCAATGAATCGATTTTCGCCACGCAGTAGTTATAGAACAACTGTAGGATAATCGCTACGATCAAACCAGCTACAGTAGTCAAAAGGGCGATTTTAATACCACCTGCTACCAAAGAAGGAGAGATATCACCTGCTGCTTCAATTGAGTCAAAGGCACCAATCATACCAATTACAGTACCCATGAAACCAAGCATTGGAGCAAGAGAGATGAATAGTGAAATCCATACTAAACCTTTCTCCAAACGTCCCATTTCAACAGAACCGTAAGCGATGATAGACTTTTCAACCATTTCGATACCTTCAGAGTATCTCATCAAGCCCTGAGTAAAGATAGAAGCTACTGGACCTTTAGTGCTTTTTGTAACGTCTTTTGCCGCTTCAATCCCACCTTGATCAAGTGCATCTTCAACTTTAGCTAAAAGCTTTTTAGTGTTAGTAGTTGAAAGGTTAAGGGTAATAATTCTTTCAAGAGCTACTGCAAGACCCAAGATCAAACAAATCAATACTGGAGTCATGAAAGTTGGATCACCTTCGATGAACTTATCCTTGATTATTTGATGGAAAGGCTGTTCTTCCACTACAATCTCGTCGTCAGCAACAACTGGTGCAGGTTCCTCAACTGCTTCTTCTTCCATTGCCATTTCAGTAGTGTCTTCAGCAGAAGCTTCTTCTGTGGCATCCTGTGCTTTTGTGATAACCGGAGATAGAAGTAGTCCGGTAAGCATGAACAAAGCGATTAACTTTTTCATAATTTAGTTTTTAATAGACTTTAAATAAAGGTTAAACGGTTTCTAATTTTAATATTGAGCTTTTAAAGATATAATTTTTTCAAATCAAATGACAAGGGATGTTACTATAATTTTTTCTGTAAGACATCCACTACCCTTTTCTATTCAATCCTCTACAAGTTAGTTAACTTTTCATAAACTAAAAAAGCTTTAGTCTTATGAACGGATGATTAAGTATACCAAATTACTCTAAGAGGATATAAAGAAAGAAAGAACGTATGGCTTGTCTGTGGCAAATTTGGCCGAATAATAAAATGCAGAGAGGAAGGGATTCGAACCCTCGATACCCTTTAGGGGTATACACGCTTTCCAGGCGTGCTCCTTCGACCGCTCGGACACCTCTCTGTATATTTCGCTAACAATCGAAGCGACAAATAAAAATATAATATTTTCCTCCTGCAAATAAACTAACGCTTATTTAAGCAAAAATAAGCGTCTAAAACACATGACTCAAACTTCACTTTAAATATAAGACTGAAAATCAAGCGCTTGATAATTCGTGATTTTTTTCTACTACTTTAATCTTTTAATAGATTTTTTTGGCTAACTAAAACCTAGATACTGGTCAAGGACATTTCACCTGCTATAGGAGTAATCAGTTTTCTTCTGATTTCATCATCATCTGTTTCATTGGCCAACAAAAACATCATCTTACAAATAGCTGCTTCCGAAGTAATATCACCTCCACTTAAAACACCAATCCTTTTCAGCTCTTTACTGGTCTCATATCTCCCCTGAATCACTCTACCACCATTACATTGTGACACATTCAATATGATGATCCCCTTCTTTACTGCTCTGTCGATACACTCTACAAACCAATCTTCTGTAGGGCTGTTTCCTGAACCATAAGTTTCCATAACTACCCCCCTTAAACCTTTTGTATTAAAACAACTATCCATGACTTCAGCTGTAATACCTGGAAACAACTTCAAGATCATGACACTTTTGTCCAATTTATTGAGGTACTTTAATTGCACACCTTCCTTATATGGTTTGATGGCAGCATAATTAAAATCAATTACAATCCCTGCCTCTGCCAATGGCGGATAGTTTTCGGATTCGAAAGCATCAAAATGCACACTTTGCATCTTCTTGGCCCTATTCCCTCTAAGGAGCATATGATTAAAGAAAATGCACACTTCTGGCACAATAGGTTTTCCATTGGCTTTGGAAATGGCAATTTCCAACGAAGTCATCAAATTTTCCCTTGCATCAGAACGCATGGCACTTATAGGCAACTGAGCTCCTGTAAAAATCACAGGTTTACTCAAGCCTTTCAGCATGAAACTCAACATGGATGCTGAATAAGCCATGGTATCCGTTCCATGAAGAACTACGAAACCATCATAAGTATCATAGTTCTCATAAATAATATAGGCCATATCCACCCAATGCTGCATGTTCACATTGGATGAGTCAATTGGTTCCGGAAAACTAATTACCGTAATGGCAATATTCATATTGGTCAAATTGGGTATTTTCTCCAATATCTGCCCAAAATTAAAGGGCACTAGGGAGCCTTCCTCATCATAGGCCATCCCTAGGGTTCCCCCTGTATAGATTATCAGCACCGAAGATTTGATCTCACTCTTGGCTGCTGTATTTAATCTTACGATCTTATAATTCATAGTTCAGACCGGTTAAAAACTTTATTGGCATTTAAATTAGTGATTTCGGAAACCTTTTCAAGTGTATTCTCTGTAAGATCTCCTACTCGCTGTGCAATTAAGGGAATATACTCTGGAGAATTGCGCTTGCCTCGATGAGGTACAGGGGCCAAATAAGGTCCATCTGTTTCCAAAACCAAATTATCCAGACCTATTTCTGGTAAAACTTTGTCCAAGCCACCATTTTTAAAGGTAGAAACACCTCCTATTCCCAACAAAAAGCCCATCTCTGTAATTCTCTTGGCCTGCTCTACACTACCTGTAAAACAATGAAAAATCCCTGTTAGCTTTTCATCATTGAGCCCTCCAATGATCTCAATCGTTTCATCGATTGACTCCCTACAATGTAGAACAATCGGTAATTCCTTTTCCTTGGCCCAGTTAACTTGGATTTTCAAAGCTTCCTTCTGCTCTTCAAAGAGGCTCTTGTCCCAATATAAATCCGTACCAATCTCTCCAATTGCTACAAAAGGTCGCTTATTCAACCAATCCTCCATCACATATAATTCCTTTTCAAAGCCTTTTTTCACATCACAGGGATGCAATCCCATCATTGGAATACAAATATCCGGATAGCGATGCTCAGCTTCCAACATGGCATCAATAGATTCCACATCCACATTGGGCATATAGATCTTTGTCACACCATTTTCAACACTTCTTCGGATCACCTCATCGCGATCACTATCGTACTTCTTAGAATAAATATGGGCGTGGGTATCAATAAATTGCATCAGTACTTCCTTTCTTTCCATTTAATTTTCGAAGGCCAAAAATAATACACTATTGTGGACCATGAAATTACTGGATAATAAACTTCAAATATTATTAGCTGAAATAAAGGCACGACCTGTCCAGCTTTTTTTGCTAAAGACTTTATAAATAGGGATTGCATAATCCATTTACCACCCCAAACTAATCCCGCCTCTATTGGGAAAAATGTTAGGAGAACAAAAATACAGGGGTAAAACATTACTTGCAGCAATAATAATAGCTGCCATTTCATAGGTAATGTCCTAGCACCCCACATCCATCTTTTCCTTTGAATAAGCAAGGTCAATAAATTCTTCTCTCCTTTAGTATCTATTAAACTTGCAGAACTAAATTGGTGAACAGGTTTATAACCTGCTGCTTTTACAGCCTCTCCTAGGGAAAAATCCTCAGTCACTGAAAAAAACAATCCTTCATAGCCACCTACATTTTCATAGGCTTCCCGACTCACCAGCATATTATTCCCCATAGCAGTCAACAAAAAACCAAGATCTGAGGTCACCTTTATCATCCCCAAGGTTTGCCACCACTCCAAGCCTTGAAGCTTCTCAAACAAATTTTTTCCCGCAACCTGAGTCACTCCAACCACCAATCCAAACTTTGGCTGATAAGCCTTTACCATTTCTTTTGCCCACTGCTTGCCCACCTTACAATCAGCATCTGTCAATAAGAGCAATTCACCTTTTGACTTTTCTATCAATTGAGCTAATGCATTGGCCTTCCCATTGATATGGGAGTACAGTGGTTGAATCTCCACATGAGTCCTTTGGTTATCATTACTTGCCCAAACGCTCAAGATAGATGGAGTTTCATCCTCACTTTGATCATTCCCAATGATAAATTCTATTTTATTCCTTGGGTAGTCGATTAGCTCAAAAGCCTTTAAACATTCTGCTAAAACAGCTGACTCATTTCTTGCTGTCATAATTACCGAAACAGATGGCCAGTCAGACTTTTCCTGATCTTGCTCACTATGATTTTTATAATTGTACAGGAAAAGGATCAGCAATAGGACATCCTGTACAACCAAAAGTGCAACAAGGATAATGGCAGCCCAGACAATCATAATAAGGCAGTTTGGAGATTATTCTTTTTTAGGTAATCCAAATACTGGGGCAAAGTCTCTTTAATGATGGCCTCTGTTTTTTGCTGGTCATGAAAAAGTATAATAGAACCATTTTGGGTATATTTTATCGTCTTTTGCAGACATTGACTCGGACTGATTCCGTTTACAAAATCACCAGACAAGACATCCCACATGATGATTTTAAAGTCCTTGGAAATAACTTTTGTCTGACTTGTTTTTAGTCTACCATATGGTGGACGAAATAAATGTGTGTCAAGTCCCAAAATATTTTTAATGGTTTGTTGACATTTCTCTAGGTTCCCAATATACCTATTGTGATCTGCCTTTGCGCCATTTAGATGGTTATAAGTATGATTTCCTATTTGATGGCCCTCTTCAATGACCCTTCTGGCTAAATCAGGATACTTTTGAATATTATCTCCCACCATAAAAAAGGTAGCCAACATCCCTCTCTTTTTCAGTTCATCCAAAACAAATGGCGTTATACTTGGTACAGGTCCATCGTCAAAAGTCAAATAGACTTCCATTTTTGTTCTTGACTTGTTCCAAATATATTTTGGGAATAGCCATTTCACCAGCTTAGGCACAAAATGGATTATCATAATATTTGGCTAGTGGAACTGAATACTTAACATGGTTGTATCATCCCTTCGTTCTACACCTTCTGAAAATCTATCCCAGCTATTAAACAGCATTTCATGAAATTTTTCAGGGTCGATATTCCCTTCTTTTTTTACAAAATCAAAGAGTCTTTCTTCACCAAACTCTTCCTCATTCTTATTAATGGCCTCAGTGAGCCCGTCTGTATACATATGGATACTGAAATCCTTTAAGGCTTCTCTTTTCCCCTCCTCTATAAATGGCAATTCTTTAAAAGCTCCCAATATGGTAGTACCTGCCTCTAACAACTCACATTCGCCAATATTCCCTCCACATAATAGAGGAGCATTATGACCGGCATTGACATATTTCAAACACTTGGTCTTATAATTATAGTATCCCAAGAAAAAAGTTATGAATCGTTCTCCTTTTGTATTGTCGAAAATAGTAATGTTCAATTGTTTTGCAATCATGGAAAGATCTGAGGAACTCAATAGTAAAGTCCTTAATGCTGCCTGAAAGTTGGACATCAACAATGCTGCAGGCATACCCTTTCCAGACACATCGGCAATACAGAAAAACACCTCATCATCCGATTTCTGAATAAGATCATAATAATCCCCTCCTACTGTACTATGGGGGTAGTACGTCACCTTCGCCTTTAACTTCTCCGTCACCGGCAACTTGTCAGGAAACAACATGCGCTGAACATTGCTGGCAATCTCCACTTCTTTCTTCAACCTTTCCTGCTCCAACTGTCTCCGAGCAAAACGCTTATTTTCCAAGGCCACCACTAAGATATTGGTAAGGGCCTGGGTAAAGTCCAAATCCAATTCCCGATCTACATCCTTTGTCTTTAAAAGAAGTATGGCAAGCATTTTATCCTTATGATATACCGGCACATATATATCCAATTCGTTAAAGGAATACTCTCTGGGCATAACCAAATTGAGTTTTCCTATTTCACGATTGTCATCCACATCTTTATAAGGTATCAACTTTGGGATATTTTGCTTCACGCCATGTTTCACCCTTTCCTGAAAACCATCTTGATTGGCCACATACAATACCAAAGCCTTAATATTCAAATGAACCAAACAGGTGAATTTGAATATATTGAGCAATACCGATTCGGTTTTATTTTCATTGATGGCCTGTGTAATCTCCAACAATGCTTTCAGCTCAAGTTCTTTTCTTTGATATTTTAAGGTTTCGGTGGTCAAGTTCCCTCCTATTTTTACAATGTATTGTGTTCCATCAGTCCTTTTTTGGTAGCCAGGAAATAATAGTTTTTTCCTTGCCCTGCTATGTCGATTCCCTCAAAGAGTTCTTCATCAGGCCCTACCATACACTTGATAAGTTCTCGGGAATGCAACTCCTGCAAGGTAGCCAAAAGCTCCTCATCTTCCCAGTTTAAAGTTTCTTTTAAATAGCCATATGGCTGAACAAAGTAAAGTTCATCCAACAACTCGTATTCTTCGTCTGACATTTTTTCTTTCGCTATCAGTTAAATTTAAATACCAAACACTATCTCCCTTTCCAAGTCAGGTTTCCAAACAATGCCAAAAACACCACAGTAACTACAAATAAAGGATGAAAAAAACTGGTGTACATAAAACTCAAAAAGGGCAATTTTATTTCATAATCCTTTAAAACTTTATTCAGGGACCAATATTCCACCAAAACCTTTATTGACCAGTAAAGCAAAAACAACAAGGGGATCAATCCTCCTCCAAACAATAAAAAGACAGTTAAAATACTGAAAACGGTAAATAATGCACTTATAATGGCCCCCGCTGCATTTTCCCAATTTTGATGTTTATTCCATTTTTTCGCCCATCTGGCACGCTGAAACAATAGTTTCTTCCAGTTTTGCCGGGCCTTGGTACGCACCAAAACCTCTTTTCCAGAAAGGTACTTTATAGCATCAGCACCAAAGCGCTTGCTCATTTTTTCAAGCAAAAAGGAATCATCTCCTGAAGCATAATCACGGTTACCCTGATACCCCCTTAAATGTAGAAAAGCAGCTTTTCTATACCCCATATTGGCTCCGCTGCACATCACTGGTCGACCTATTTGAATAAAGAACTTGGTCATCAATAAAACACTTCCCCATTCAATCTGTTGAAAATTCTCAAACATTGTCTTTCCACCCTTTGACATGACCGGCCCTGCGACCATTTGAATATTGGGATCATCAAAAGGCTTCACCATATCCTTCACCCATTGTGCAGGCAACTTACAATCTGCATCTGAGGTAAGCACAATAAGTCCGTTGGAGACTGCCACCCCTCTTTCAAGAGCAGCCTTCTTACCTTCCCCTTGGCTTTGAATCAACAGAAAATTGTCATGCCCTTTACTTTTAAGCCACTCTTTTACAAATTCCTCCCCACCATCTTCACTATGATCATCCACCAAAACAACTTGCAAATTAGCATATTCCTGCTTTGCCAAATTCGACAATAGTTTTGGTAGATTATTAATTTCATTTCTAAAAGGTATGACCAAAGAAACTGGATATTCAAAAGCCTGATCAACGCCTGTGTCAGATGGCTTATCTTTCCCCCAATAATAGACCAAAAGCAGAAGGATAGCTGAATAGACAGCCAAAACTCCAAAAAAGAAAAATACCAAAAGATTCATGTCCATGGGAGGATTTCTAGTAAATTGCGCTAATGGGCAAAATAGCGAAAAAGGAGCTTAAAGAACAAATCATTTTAGGAATTGATCCAGGCACCAATATAATGGGATATGGCCTGATATTGGTAAGAGGCAATAAATACGAGCCCCTGCAATACGGTGTGATCCACCTAAAGAAATATGGCTCCCATGAACTTAAACTCAAAAAGATTTTTGAACGCATCACAGGGATCATCGATGAATTTCTCCCTGACAAAGTAGCCCTAGAAGCCCCTTTCTATGGCCAAAACGTTCAGTCCATGCTCAAACTAGGCAGGGCCCAAGGTGTCGCTATGGCTGCAGCACTGGCCAGAGATATACCCATAGCCGAATATTCCCCTAAGAAAGTAAAACAATCAGTTACAGGGAATGGCAATGCTTCCAAGGAACAGGTAGCTGAAATGCTTAAGACTTTATTAAAAATAGAATCAATCCCCAAACTTCTGGATGCTACAGATGCTCTGGCGGTAGCCCTTTGTCACCATTTCCATGATGGCAGATTACAAAGTCGAGGTCGGTCAGCAGGCTGGAAATCATTCCTTGAAGAAAATCCAGACAGGATTAAATAAAAATTATCATCTGAATTCCCTCTAGGATTCCAGTAAACACAATCCCTTTGCCCAAGTGGTGGGAAGCCTATCTAACTGCCAGATAGAACTGAAGCCTGAAGCAGTGGATTCTTAAATCAAACAAAACGATCGTTTCCATTCGCTTCTAATCTTTACTGATACAGTTAAGGATATACCTATTATTAAAAATGTTTCCTTACAAGTAAATCACTTGATTAACCCATTAAATAGATTAACTCAAGCATTTACAATATAGCTGCTCCTTCAATATGCATTTATTAAAGCTCGATGCTACAATTTGACCAGGGTAGGATAGAAACCTCTGTGTTCATCGAAACCTGTTAAAAGAAAGAAAATCTTATCTGAGCTATCTGATACCCCAACAATACGAAAAATCAAATCAGCCATTCAGCTCCTTAATGGTTGGAATAATATTGGCTTATCGCTATAAGGGATAGAAGGATTTCTAAGCTTCTTCAAACCAAAACATTAAAGGTATGCCCACATGCTTTTCTAGGACTTAGGGTGTAGACTAGCCTAAAGCTCGGATAAGAGAAACACGGGATAAACACGGGATATACACGGCCTAACTAGGGGTTAAATATGGGTTAAAGGGCAATGTTAAAAATGTTACATTCATTAATATGGACCATTTTCACACCAGTAACCTGATTTCCCTCTGCCTGTCCGCCCGCGACGGAGATTCCACGGTCCTATCTGGGGCATTAGATAGGTTTAAACAATCATTTCTATGAGATATGTGCTGTTTTTGAGAGAATGTTTTGTGGGGTTAAATATGCTAGTGAAATAGCTGATATACAGAAAACATGAAAACACAAAAATAAAATAAGCAGAAAGGCCACAAAGCAGTTTGTTTTCATGTTTGCTTTGTGGCCTTTTTATATTTTTCCTCTGGGAATTAACTCACTTTTAGAAATGTACCCATCCTTGAGCCTTTAACTGAACAGCGGTATCACTCTTGGTGACCATAAACTTGCCTTCCTCTTCTTTGGTCACATGCCCGATAAAATGTATATCTGGATGTTTCTCCAGTTTATGGAAATCATCTTGGCTAATTGTAAACACCAACTCATAATCCTCTCCGCCATTTAGCACACAGGTGATTGGATCCAAATTAAACTCCACCGCAGTATCATAGGTTTGCTTATCTATTGGCAGTTTGTCTTCATAGATCATTACCCCGACCTTGGATTGTTTACAAATATGAAACAGCTCTGAAGCCAGCCCGTCAGACACATCCATCATGGAAGTAGGTACCACCTCCAATTCCTTTAACTCGTGGATTATGTCCATTCTTGCATCTGGCTTTAACTGTCTTCCGGTAATATAGGCATACTTGTCCAGTTGTGGTTTCATGTTTGGGTCAGCCATAAAGACTTCTTTCTCCCTCTCCAGTACCTGCAATCCGATCAAAGCACCACCAAGGTCACCTGTCACGCAGATGATATCATTTACCTTTGCTCCAGAACGATATACTTCCTTTCCTTTTTCTACCTCGCCAATAGCGGTCACCGAAATTACCAAACCAGCTCGGGAAGAAGTGGTATCCCCACCAATCACATCCACATTATAATGTTCTGCTGCGGCATTGATCCCAGCATATATCGCCTCCACTGCCTCTACAGAAAACCTGTTGCTTAGTGCAATACTAACGGTAATCTGTTTTGGAACGGCATTCATGGCTGCTATATCTGAAATATTTACCGCAACCGCTTTAAACCCCAAATGATGCAAAGGAGCATAAGAAAGATCAAAATGCACTCCTTCCAATAATAGGTCGGTGGTCACCACCTTTACCTTATCTCCAGCATCCAATACTGCAGCATCATCACCAATCCCCTTCAAAGTATCCTGATGTCGAATTTGTATTTTACTATTCAATTGATCAATCAGACCAAATTCCCCGATTTCTCCTATTTCTGTTCTCTTTTCGCTCATAATTTCCTTCTAATTGCTTCTGAATATATTACAGAATTTTATTTTGAAAGTGGATTTTCATCCTGACACAGTTCTACCAAAACTCCATTGGTGGAACGCGGATGCAAAAATACAACTAATTTATGATCCGCACCTCTTTTTGGCTCTTCATTAAGTACTTCGAAGCCTTCTTCCTTTAATCGCTTAATTTCCTTATAAATATCATCTACCTCAAATGCAATATGATGCACCCCTTCCGATCTTTTATCAATAAATTTTGAAATGGCACTTTCAGAATTATTGGCCTGAAGCAACTCTATTTTAGTTTCTCCAACTTTAAAAAAAGAAGTGCTCACCCCCTCACTCTCCACTGATTCTTCCTTATAAGCTTTCTTTCCCAGAAGTTTTTCAAACAATTCCTTAGATTTTTTCAGGTCTTTTACTGCTATTCCCAGGTGCTCGATTTTTCTCATGCGCTAATTTTGTATATTTGTATGAGGAATTATTTCTAAGGTAAGCATGTTTAATGCTTATCCGAAAAACATTAGAACATTAATAGACAGAAAATATGATCATAGTTTCAGACAACGCTAAGCAGCAGATTCAAAAATTAAAGCAGGAGGAGGGCAGAAAGGACAATGAAAACATTCGTGTTTCTGTAAAAGGTGGTGGCTGTTCTGGCCTGATGTATGATTTAGGCTTTGATGAGAATATTTCAGATAGCGACCAAGTTTTTGAAGACAAAGGAGTTAAGATCATCGTAGATAAGAAAAGCTTGCTTTATCTGGCCGGTACTACTTTGGAATTTACCGATGGCCTCAATGGTAAAGGTTTCCAATTTGTCAACCCGAACGCTTCCAGAACCTGTGGTTGCGGAGAAAGCTTTTCCATCTAAAACTTGACGAAATATTGAAGAAATCTTAAAGACCGACCAATTCAGTCGGTCTTTTTTGTTTGTCTACTCGTTTTTTATGGCTCATTTATTACCTTTGCCGAAACCGAATTAAGACCCAAGTATATATGGAAAACACAATCAAAAAAGTTGCTCTTAACGATAAGCACATTGAACTAGGCGGAAAGATGGTTCCCTTTGCAGGATATAATATGCCTGTAAGGTACACCTCAGACAAGCAAGAACACAATACGGTAAGAAACGGTGTTGGTGTTTTTGATGTTTCCCATATGGGAGAATTTATGGTTACCGGACCACATGCCTTGGAACTGATCCAAAAAGTAACCTCAAATGATGCTGCTAAATTAGTAATCGGACAAGCACAATATTCTTGTTTTCCAAATGATAAAGGAGGTATTGTAGATGACCTAATTGTCTACAAAATGGCTGAGGAAAAATATCTTTTGGTGGTAAATGCCTCCAATATTGAAAAAGATTGGAATTGGGTTAACCAACACAATGAAATGGAAGCAGAATTGGAAGATATTTCTGATGAAATGTCTCTTTTTGCTGTTCAGGGGCCAAAAGCTGCCGCTGCCCTACAAAAGATTACACCAGTCAATTTAAATGACATCAAATTCTATCATTTTGCTGTTGGAGAACTCGCAGGCGTTCAGGACGTGATCATCTCTGGTACTGGCTATACCGGTGCAGGAGGTTTTGAGATCTATGTAAAAAATGAGGATGCCGAAAAAGTCTGGGATGCCATCTTTGAAGCTGGAGCTGAATTTGATATTCAACCAATCGGACTAGGGGCTCGTGATACACTAAGATTAGAAATGGGGTACTGCTTATATGGTAATGATATCGATGACACAACCTCTCCTCTTGAAGCAGGGTTAGGATGGATCACCAAATTCACTAAAGATTTCATCAATAGTGACAACCTGAAGAAACAAAAAGAAGAAGGTGTTGGTAAAAAGCTAGTAGGGTTTAAATTCAAGGATAAGGGTATCCCAAGAGCTCATTATCCAATTGTCAATGAGTCCGGAGCACAAATTGGCGAAGTAACTTCTGGGACCATGTCACCAAGCATGGGTATTGGAATCGGACTTGGTTATGTAGATATTGCTTATGCTAAACCAGGAACGGAAATAGCTGTAAGCGTTAGAAATAAAAACTTATCTGCAGTGGTTGAAAAATTACCATTGCTAAAAAAATAATATTTTAATTTAAAATAAATCAGGCTCTTGAACTGCTCAGGAGCCTGTTTCTTTCCCATGAGTAAAATTGAAGTTTGCCTTAGCCCAGAACTGATTCATCTTTATGATTTGACAGATAAAATCGTAGTCGTAGTGGACATATTCCGCGCCACCTCCACGATGATTACTGGACTGGCCAATAATGTAGCTTCCATCACTCCTGTAGCAGGATTAGAAACATGTAGGTCCATGAAAGACCAAGGTTATATCATTGCCGGGGAAAGAAACGGAAAAACAGCTGAAGGCTTTCAATTGGGAAACTCACCTCTAAGTTATTTAAACAATGCCTTTGCCGGAGAAAAAATTGCAGTGACTACCACAAATGGTACGCTGACTATTGAAAAATCCAAAAAGGATTCAGCTGAAGTCTTGATAGGAGCCTTTCTAAATTTGCAAGCCACTGCTGACTATCTGGCCAATAAGGGAAAGGATATATTGATACATTGCGCAGGTTGGAAAGGCATGTTTAACTTAGAAGATTCTCTTTATGCTGGTGCCTTGATTAGCGTATTGGCAAATAAATTCCATTTTGAATGTGATGGTGCCATTGCTATGAAGGCACTCTACGAAAGTAACAAAGAGAACCTCAAGGGCTTTTTAAGCCAGGCTTCCCATGCCAAAAGGCTTCAAAACCATAATATCGAAGCCGATATAGACTTCTGCCTTACTTTGGACAAATACAACTTCATAGGAAAACTCGAAGGTAAAGAATTAGTAAAAGTAGCACTTAATAAAGTTGGGTAGCAACCTGTTTTACCACAAAGGACTCAGAGGGCACAAAGAAACTATTTGACTTTATTGATCATTTATAACTCTCTTTATTCCATTTTTTAAAAGTAAAACATTAAAATTAATCAATAGACCTAATTTAAAATCCCCAAGCTTAAGATAAGTTTGTATTTGTGCAAGATGGACATCAGAAAGTTCTTTCACACTCTTTAATTCAATAACAATCTTATCTTCCAC
Organism: Echinicola salinicaeni; assembly: GCF_014280965.1. Classification (GTDB taxonomy): domain Bacteria; phylum Bacteroidota; class Bacteroidia; order Cytophagales; family Cyclobacteriaceae; genus Echinicola; species Echinicola salinicaeni. The sequence goes on along the minus strand of NZ_JACODZ010000001.1, from coordinate 808,191 downwards.
TAATAAATCTAAAGCCACAATCAATCTTAGCATCTTCGAAAAACACGGGCATTGGAACTTCTTTTAACACCCTTAGCCCATCTTTCTTCAATTTATAGTGCAAACATTCTTGATAGACACTTTCCAGGAAACCTGGACCTAAAACCTTATGTACCTCTATTGCACATCCAATAATTTTTCCAGAAATCTCATTTTCATTCATAATTAAAAAAGCGAAGTCTAATCATATAAAACAAAGCCCTTACAAACTAAAAAGAATACTTAACAATTAAAACCTTCTTCTCTGCGCTCTCTGAGTCCTCCGCGGTTAATACCCTTTGTTCTCCTTGTCCTTTGTGGTTTATCCTTTGCAATTCGGCCAATAGGAATTACCTTTGTACTCCATGGAAAAGCACCACCAATTTATCCAATCCAAATTGGAGCAAGCGGCCTCTTCCAATAAATTGAGGACGCTTAAAAAAACATCCCCTGATAAAGTGGATTTCTTTTCCAACGATTACCTTGGTTACTCCACCAAAGGTCTGCTCAGCCAGTCAATTTCTAACAATTCCTCTCCACAATGGGTAGGAGCAACTGGCTCTAGGCTAATCAGTGGAAATCATCCTGAAATAGAACTTTTGGAGCAGGATTTCGCTGATTTTATGGACAGTCCATCAGCCTTGCTTTACAATTCAGGCTATATGGCCAATGTAGGTCTACTTTCTGCATTGGGAGACAAGGAAAGCTGTTTTGTTTTTGATGAGCATGTCCACGCAAGTATTAAAGAGGGAATGCGTCTGGGCTTTGGGCAGAAAATAGCCTTCAAACATAATGATCTGCCAGACCTGGAAAGAAAGCTCAAGTCGCAGGCAGAAAAAGGCAAAAGAATTTTTGTCCTCACAGAAGGGTTATTTTCCATGCATGGGGATACCCCAGATATCCAAGGGATGTTAAATCTTTGCCAAAAACACCAAGCTGCTTTGATCATAGATGAAGCACATTCCTTGGGCACCTTAGGACTGGACAATAAAGGGATTTCGACTGAATTTCACGATCACCCCAACCTTTTTGCCAGAGTAATCACTTTTGGCAAAGCAGCAGGAGGACATGGAGCAATGGTATTGGGTTCAGGTATGCTTAGGGATTTTCTGGTTAATTTTAGCAGGGCCTTTATTTATACCACAGCACCATCTATCGATCAGGTGAACAGCATTAGGAGTACATTAGACCTATTTAAAAAGAAAAGTAATTTTGAAGAGCTTGATAAGGCCATCCAGAGCTATTTAAACTTTGTAAAGGACCTGCCTAATAACTTTTCCCAAAACCCAAGCCCAATACAATATTGGCAATGTGCTGATATTCCAAGACTAAAGGACAAAGTAGAATTACTTCAAGGGTCTGGATTTAATTGCTACGCTATTCTTTCCCCTACTGTAAAACCAGGTGAAGAAAGAATACGAATCGTATTACACGCATTTAACACTAAAAAAGAAATACAAGAGCTGATCAACTTGTTGGAAAAATAATATGGATAATAAGGTATTTGTTACGGGAATAGGAACAGGAATAGGCAAAACTGTTTGTTCAGCAGCCCTTTGCAAAACATTTGGTCATGCATACTGGAAGCCTGTGCAATGTGGTGATCTGGACCAATCTGACACCATTTTTATTTCTAAAAAGTCCCCAGAGACCTATATTCATCAGGAGGCTTACAGGTTAAAAACACCCCAATCCCCTCACTTGGCTGCAAAGCTGGAGGATATTGAAATTTCCCTACCAGAATCACTTATTCCAAAGGATTCCGAAAAATTATGTGTAGAAGGAGCTGGAGGCCTAATGGTACCTTTCAATGATAACCAAACCTATCTGGACTTTCTCTTAACATCCAAACTACATCCAGTAATTGTCATCAGGCATTATTTAGGCAGTATTAACCACAGTTTACTAACGCTTCAGGCTTTGGCCTATGCGGGGATAAAGAATTTCACCATTATCTGGAACGGTGAAGAAAACGCTTCTTCGGAAAGTGCTATTTTGAAACGCTTCTCACCTGTAGCGCAATACAGAATGGATGAATGGGATATGGAAAAAAATGAATTGCCACATCTTAAACAAATAGGGAGAGATGAATAATAGTGAAAAGATAAGATCGGAGAAGAATAGAATTGGCATTACCAAAGCCATGGGAATAAATCCTTTGGGGCTATATGAATCCCAAGAAGGGCGGAGATACAGTACAAAGGAGCATTATTTTGACCTAAACACCAACGGAAATTGGAAAGCAAGTGTTTCTACTAGCTTATGGAATGAAATAAACGGATATATCCAAGGCCTAGGCCATAAACCAGAACGTTTTCCGGAGGAAGCCAAATTGCTTTCTTATCTGATCCACAAAATGGATTTACAGCCTTCGGAAGGTCAAATGATCAATGCGGCCACTTCAAGAGGAAGTATTGATTTCCTATCCAGAATGCAGCAAGAAAACCCAAACCTGCCGGTTTGGACATCTCCGCATTCTACCCTGGGTTTTGCCAGTAGTTGGCCTAGCCTATTGCATAAATCAGACAAGCCACTTTTCTTTCAATCCTCCACTTGTAGCAGCTTTGGACTCACGTTACAAAATGCATTTGCTTGGCTGAATAGTGGTATGACAGATAGCTTTATTGCATCAGCTGTGGAATGCCCCACTGGTCAATTGACCATAGATCAGATGAAGGCAATTAGAATCTATGCTAATGGTGCGAACGAAAGCTACCCTTGCAGATCCATGGATTTTGAAAAGGAACAAAATACCATGGTACTGGGTGAAGGAGCTTATACCTTCGAACTAAAGAACACCAACTATAATGTTTTGGCATACCTGAATGGAGTCGGTTCAGCTGTAGAAAAGATCCACCATTCCACCGAATTATCCTCTGAAGGTAAATGTATAGTTACTGCAGCAAAAAGGGCCTTTAATGCTGAATCCGTTCCAGATATTGATTTAATAATCGGACACTTTCCTGGCACCAAGCTGGGAGATATTGCTGAAAAAAATGCTTACCAAACCGTCTTTGGTGATAAAGTCCCTTATACCATTTCAAATAAATGGAAGATTGGTCACTCACTGGGAGCTAGCTTAGCAGCAAATTTGGATATGGCCATCTCCATATTGCAAAACCAGGAACTTCCAGTATTACCAGACTACGTCAAAAATGACTGTGATCCTCCTAAAACGATCAATAAAATTATGATCACAGCATTGGGGTTTGGAGGACAGGCTATTTGCGCGGTAATTGAAAAATAGATTTTAGATATTAGACGCTAGACATGAGGCAAAAAATCTCATATCTAGTATCTATTATCTCAAGACTCAATACTTTAGACTATTTTCACTTCAGCTTATCGTTGTTTTTGTGTCGGTCAATATCCCTAATATTTTTCTTCTCAAAATTTTTCTCCAAGGCCTTGGTAAGATCTACCCCTGTTTGGTTGGCCAAGCAGATCAATACCCATAGCACATCAGCCATCTCATCACCTAGGTCCTTGCCCTTGTCACTTTCCTTAAAGGACTGCTCGCCATATTTCCTGGCCATGATACGCGCCAACTCCCCGACTTCTTCCATCAAAATGGTCATATTGGTCAGTTCATTAAAATACCTTACCCCAACCGTCTTGATCCAGTGATCAACCTTTTCTTGTGCTTCTTCTATGGTCATACTTCTAATTATTCGGTTTTTCTAATTTTTGTTTTTTATATGATAGCATCAAACCGTCTTCACTATTTTCCCTTCTTCCAACACCAATTCTCTTTTCACCACTTTCGGGATATCTTCTTCATAGTGGCTTACATAGATCATCGAAACATCGCGATGCCTTCCGATATGGTCAATTGTCTCACGGAACAAAATCCTTTGCTCATCATCCATGCCCTGGGCAGCCTCATCAAGGATCAGTAGGGCTGGCGATTTTATCAAAGCCCTGGCCAAAAGACAAAAACGTTGATTCTCCAAAGGGATCTGGTGCAAAAGCATTCGGGCCACATGCTCTATCCTAAATAGCTTCAGCCACTCCATGGCAAGTTGCTCCTGCTCCTCGCTTACTTTTTTAAACAAGCCAATGGAATCAAATAAACCAGAAAGCACCACCTTCAAACAAGTCTGGTTTCTAGGGAAATACCTTGCCAGTTCCGGTGACACAAAACCAATAGGACGCTTAATATCCCAAATCGTTTCTCCTGTTCCCCGCTTTCTTCCAAAAAGCACAATGTCATTGGCATAAGCCTGAGGGTTCTCTCCATTGATCAAACTAAGCAAGGTAGACTTTCCAGCTCCATTATGTCCTCTCAACACCCAACATTCGCCCTGTTTTATCTCCCAGTTGACCTGGTCCAAAATCTCCTTGCCATTATATTGAATATGGACTTGGCTCATCTTGACCAGCGTATCAAATTGTTTAACAGGATTATTCTGAATCAATTCATCCAGTTTTTTATGATCAAATTGTGAAAGGGCGGCATGGTTGACCAGATCCTTTTGGTGAAAGTTCTCCCTTTTTTCCAATTGCACAATTCTACCTCCCTCCAATATCGCGACGTCTGTAATGGCATTGGGAATTTCCTCTGGAGAAGTCGTCATGATTATTTGAATCCCGGACCTCACCATGGTCTCCAACACTTCTCCAAAATGTTTTCTGGTGTCTACATCCAAACCGGTCATCGGTTGGTCCATTAGGAAAAGCTTTGGATTACGTAAAAGCGCCCCTGCAATGGCCAATCTCCTGCTTTCTCCATTGGACAACTTGATCAGAGATTTATCCTTTAAAACATCCAAATCCAGTAATTCCATTACCTTTTCAACAGTCCAAGGGCCATCCTGCTTCACCTCCACTTCCTGCAGATGCTCTATTACTGTAGCAGCCTCTTCAGATTCGGATGAATTGAAGCGCTGCTGGTAATAAAAGTTTTGAAGGTTTGACTTATTGGTAAAAGTATATTTCTGGGAAACTACAGCAATCAAATCCCTAAAGCTATTGATCTTACCCTGTGAAGTCATTTCCTTTTGGTAATCCACTGCAAAATCTCTGGTTACCCTACCCGCTGAAAGTACAGTTTTACCAAGAATGGTATCTAAAAATGCAGTTTTTTCCGAACCTGATGCACTCAGAATGGCCCAGTTCTCCCCTTTCTGCATTTGGAAGTTCAGGCCCTGAAAAATATTCCTGTCCAAATACCTTACATGAGCATTTTCGATTGATAGAAACAATGAACTCATCCTTTTATACTTTATTTTTTGAATCAATACTGATGGTTACCGGTCCATCATTTACCAAAGCCACTTTCATATCAGCACCAAACTCTCCTGTTTCAATGGTTTTGCCCAAGTCATTTTCTACTTGCTGGATAAATGATTCATATAGTGGAATCGCAATATCCGGTTTCGCTGCTTTGATATAAGATGGCCTATTTCCCTTCTTGGTACTGGCATGCAAGGTAAACTGGCTAATCAAAAGCACCTCCCCATCCACATCCAACAAGCTTTTGTTCATCACACCATTCTCATCCCCAAAAATCCTCAAATTGACAATTTTCTTACTTAGCCATGTGATATCCTCAGCATTGTCTGCCTCCTCAATCCCCAACAAAACCATTAAGCCTTGTCCTATTTTTCCTTTAATTTCTCCATCAATTTTCACCGAAGATTCCGAAACCCGCTGAATAACTGCTATCATTGTAATACTATTTTTAAAATAAAACCTTGAAGTTAATTGAAATCAGCTAAGATTTACAGTTTTCCGGATGTCATTTTGGCCATTTTCATCAGCTTGATGGGCTTTATCGTTTTCAATTGGTTTCAGCAACCTCTACAGCACGAATTGAACGGACTGTTTGATGCCAACCAATATCAAAAGGCCTATGAATTCTTTAGGGGAAAATTGGAAACCTATAGGGTCAATTACCCCTTTAGTGTAAGAATTTTCGTTCCTTGGCTCGCAGCCCAATTGCCATTCGACAACATATTCACCAATTTTAAAATCTTAAACCTCTTTTTTGGAATCGCTTGGATTCCCTTCTGGTTTTATCTTGGAAAAAAACTTAATCTCGGAAGATTCAAAACATGGATTGGTTGGTTCTGGATTAATTTTCACTGGGTAGGTATTTGGAAAGCCAACTTTTCTGATCCTATCACGGTTGACCTTCCTCTTTATTTGTTCCAACTAATTTTGCTATTGGCTTTAATTGAAAGTAAGTGGTGGCTATTATGGTTAATAGCAGCAATATCCACCATACAAAAAGAATCTATCTTACCTATTTTATTGGTCCTATGTATCTACCCTGGAATCTCCTTATACCGAAAGCATGATAAAAAAGCTTTCGGAAGCCTTTTAATGGCACTTCTAATAAGCTATATTACCCTAAAAATCACGAGCATGTATTTCCCTGGTGCCAATACTGGGAAAAACGCATTAGTCAATTTATTTAATAATACCCTTGGCCTTTTGGGACATCCTCATCTTTTTCTAAGATGGATATGCTCTCTCACTATAGCCTATGCGGCCTTCCTTTGGGTATTAATTTGGCACCCTAAACCGTTTTTGACCAAGCCTGATAATCGGCAAAAGTTACTTTTGCCGATTATCTTGGTCTATGGCTTTTTCAGTCTTATCGCCGGAGGAGATTTTACCAGGATTGCATTTTTAGGTGCTCCATTTGTCCTATTGTTTTTCCTACGAAACCTTCAACTTTCTTACCTTCAGTGGATCGTACTCTTGGGCATAAGTCTTCCAGCAATGAGATTGTTTGAATTTATTCCAGATGGAGGAGCGGATTTTGAAAATTGGAAAAAGTGGTATCCTGAATACGCCCCAGCGAATTGGCTTATCATTTTTGGAGCATATACTCTATTGGTAGCAGTGATAAGTAAAATATGGCTAAAACCTCAAAATTTCGACTTAAGCCTTAAACATAAAAATAACAAATCCTCTTAAATAAGAGGCTCAACATTACTATTCAAAGATTTGCATTTGCTTTGATTCTATCACCTTCACCATTTCCAACTCATCATTGAGTGCTTGGTGCACCATGGCCTTTGCTACTTGATGATCATAAATAGGTTTATACTTTTTAAGCAACCCCACTGAAGTAACTGCTTGCATCACTACTTTACCAATCGACTCTCCTATTCGGGTTTCTTTCCTGTGCCCCAGAAGAATGGATGGCCTAAAAATCCCCAAATACTTAAAAGGAATCACTTTTAAATCTTCTTCTACCTCTCCTTTTACCTTATTATAAAATATAGAGGAAAGCTGGTCCGCCCCAAGTGCGCTTACATAAAGGAACTTACTTGCTCCCCAACGATGCGCCCATTTAGCAAAATCAATCACATAGTCATGATCAATTCTATAAAAATTTTCTTTTGTCTTTGCCTTTTTTATGGTGGTTCCCAAGGCACAAAAGGCGTGTATCTTCACCTCCTTAGCTTCCAAAGCAGCAATCAAACCATGATTTTCACCTCCAAAATCATCCTCCCTCAATTTATCAAGTAAACTAGTTTGTTCGATCTTGTCAAAATCCACTTGCACCTGTACCAGTTTGGGATGCTTAAAAGCCAATTCCCTACGTGCAATAGAGAGCACATAATCGTATTCTTTCGCTTTAAATAACTGGTGTAACAGCTGAACACCAATCAGGCCTGAGGCTCCAGAAACTAAGGCTATGGATTTCATATGGATCGTATTAACTTATTAGCGCTATCAACTCCTCCTCAAGCGCTTTGTTTTTATTTTTGGCATACCAAAGATGGATTTTCTTCTTAAATTCTTCTGGAGAAACTCCTTTTGGATCACTTTTATATTCTGACATCATTTCCTGTAATTCCCTTGGACGCGGTCCCCACTCAAACAGCTCTTCTAAGTCCACTGCATCCAAAACTATCAACTTTGGTATGGACCTTCCTCCATTGGTCAAATATTGGTCCATGACCCCAAGATGCTGATCACGTAAAATATACCGTACTTCAATTTTATCAGTATTCTCTGCCAGTTTTTCAAAATAAGGCACAATTTGGGCGGCATCTCCACACCAACCTTCCGTGATGACCAACCAAATTTGTTTTCTATCAATCCCCTTCACAGCATCAATAAGCTCTTCACTCAGCTTTGCTGTCTTGTCCCATCTTTTCATTCGCTGTATATTCAGTCGAGTGAAATCTAACATTCCTTCTGAATGATTCTCGCCGGTGGTTTTATTCTCTAATAATAGTTGCTCAATCAATTCCCTATATTGGGAGTAATTCATGGCGTTTTCAATTACTTCAGGAGTAATTACGGAAGTTGAAATACTCATATCGTCCTTTTTATTTTCAGGACTTAACGATAATTATTAAATCTTGGTTCTTTCCCAATCCAAAAAGTTTTGGATATCATGCTGTATGCTTTTAGTAATCGCCAGCAAAACAGAAAGATCATCCAAATAGCCTAGTCCGAGAATAAAATCTGGAATTAAATCCAAAGGCATAATAAAATACAGCAAACCCATAACCAGTAGTGCCAAGGTCTTTGGGGAAAAACTTCTGTATTCATTATTACAGTAAGCTTTTACCATTCTGACTAATACTGATATGTAGACTTTTGCTTCTTGGACAGTTGGGTTTTCAGCAACCACTTGTAGTTTGTCACTGACCTTATGGACAAGGTTTTCCAATTGCTCCTTGCTCCTGGCAATTTTGTCAGCTTTAGACTGGTATAGCCCTTTGGCTTTGTCTAACAACTTACTTGGCTCCAGATTTCTGTATCTATTCATATTGCTATTTAGAAATATACCCTGATTTCAGATTTCACTTGTTTAAGTGCAAAAGAGATGCCATCATTTTTTTGCTCCAAAGAATGCTGAAAGACCTTTTTTGCTAACTCTACTCCCTTTTCATCAGGATTAACCTCCTGCATGGAACGATTAACCAAGGTAACCACCTCTTCCACGGCCGTCTTTACACTATCCCATGTTTCATCAGAAAAATAAATTTGCTGGGCCATATTATGGTTAAACTCTTCTCTGATCTCACTCAACAGCAATCCATGAAGTTCTCGGGCAGAATAGGGCTGATTATTCACCCTTCTCACCAGATTATTAGGAGTCAGCCTTTCTAGCAACAAGCAAAGCCGCTCACCTGCCTGTAAGCGCAAAGGAAGTATAACATCTGTATTTTTGGTTTTTAAAGTAATTAATTTTGCTTCTCTCTCCTTGGATAAAAAAGACACAACTACCAAATACATACCATAAATCACCAACCCCGCAGGAATGATGATCTTCATTAGTTCAACAAAATACTCCATTTACTTAATTTGATTTATACTCGAATATCTAAAATATTTCAAAGAGAAGTTGATTATTTGTGATTATTTTTGAACTAAAGAATCATCTAGAACATTAATCAGGCATGTTAATACCGATTACCATTACAGATAAGGCCCAATTAGAGATCAAAAATATCATCAATAACAAAAACATTCCTGCAGATTACGCTCTTAGGGTAGGCGTAAAGGGCGGAGGTTGCGGTGGCATGTCCTATGCTTTGGGATTTGACAAAGCTAAGGAAGATGACCAACAGTTCGAACTTCACGGCATCCAAGTGCTCATTGAAAAGAGGCATGTCATGTTCCTTATGGGAATGGAAATTGATTTTTATGAAGGAAGTGAAGCCAGGGGCTTTACCTTTGTCAACCCTGACATCCCTAAAAGGCATGATGTAGAAGAATAAAAAATTATCATGATGAAAAATTTCCTGTTATCATTACTGTTCTTAACCTTCGTCCATTACAATTCCTCCGCCCAAGAGATTAATCAACAAGATGATCTTGAGTTCTCCAAGGGTAAAGTAACTGACTTGACTTGGATGGTGGGATTCTGGAAAGGCCCTGGACTCAATGGAGAATGTGAAGAACTGTGGATGCCAAAACAGGGCAATACCATGACGGGAGTATTTCGCTATATAGAAGAGGGGAAACTTATCTTCACAGAATACATGGCAATTGCTGAAGAGGCAGGAAAGATTAACCTAAAAGTCAAACACTTTAATGCTGATTTCTCTCCATGGGAGGAAAAAAACGAATGGGTTAATTTTCCGCTGATAAAGATTGAAGGACAAACTGCTTATTTTAATGGCTTGACCATTCAAAGATCAGGTGATAAGATGACCATAAAACTGTCCATGGAGCATGATGGAAAATCTTCCATTACCACTTTTGAATATGAGAAACAAGAATTATGAAAGCCCTTCAAAGGCAGGTTTGACGTTGGACCAAAATTCATCCAAGGCAATGATTCTTGGCTTTAGAAAAGATATGATATCCGGCCATTGGTCCTTATCCATTACATTGACGCCTTCAAGTCTTTGTTCGATTTTGGAGGTGACTTTCCCATAATCATCCACTGCATGTAGCTGCCAGTCCCATTCTTCCCCAAGCGTACTATGTAGTATTTTCTTAAAAGATTCAAATTGCTCAAATACCAACTCCTGTAACTCCGTATCCTTATGATTAATTTCAATACCTATGGAGCAAAAGCCTCTTTCAGCCTTCATCCTGAAAAACACTTGGCTAATATGGGTTTTATAATTTTGCCAATTGACACGCACCCCCTCAGCTGAGGGAACTGGTTTCATATACTGCCCAAATGTTGTCCAAAAATCCTTTTTGGTTTTTGTAATTTCTGCTCTCTTGTACACTTATTGATAATCTTCTGGATAGGAAACTTTTACAACGGAGTAGTTGACAACACCTCCAAGGGCTGGGTTATGCTTCTTGATAATTATATCCACTCGCTTCAAATCGGAATATTCCTTTAGGATATCCTGTAACATTAAATGGCCAAGATGCTCCAATAATTTAACAGGCTCCTCCATATGGGATTTGGCAATCTGATAAAGTTTTGAATAGTCCACTGTTTCAGTCAGGTCATCCTCCAACATGGCCTTCTTAAAATCGGTATCTACATGAATATCTACCGTAAACCTATTCCCTAGCTTTTTCTCTTCAGTAAAAACCCCATGAAAAGCATGAAACTCAATCCCTTCTAATGATACTTTTCCCATTAATCAAATTGGTCAAAAAATGATCCGCTTGCCTTTTTGTATTCAGTATCCCTTGGCTTTTCTTCCTTCTTTTCTGATACTGAACTTGTTTTGTTATTTACAGTTTCTTCTTTCGGTGACGCTTCCTTATTCTCTGCTGTAATCTCAGTTTCTTGATAGGAAGAATCCTTCGTTTCCTCTTTATTTGGTTCCCGCTTTTGCTCAGCAGGTTCTATATCTTCTCTTTCCACCTCTACGGATAGCTCCTGCTCTTGATCAGCTATTGGAAATGCTTCTTTTTTTGTTTCAATGACAAAAGTATGTGACTTCTCCTTAGGCTTCGGGAGCGACTTGTCTTCATCTTCCTTAAAATTGGGCATTTGCCTACTCAATTCCTTTACAGCTTTGGTATGCACCTCCATCTTGATCCGCTTAATATCCTCTTGGGATTGTTTTACATTCTCAAGACTATCCGTAGACAGATTTTTCAAATTTCGGATTACAATCTCTCTTTGAGCCAGCAGGTCTTCATAACTTTCTACCAAGGAGTTAACTTCCACCTTCAAGTCTTCTACAATATTTTTAGCCCTTCCATCTGCCTCATCGATGATATTTCTGGCCTTTGATTTGGCTTCAGCTATCATGGCATCCGCATTCATCTGTGCCTCTTTGAGAATCAGTTCTGCCGTTTTATTGGCCTGTTCTATCATGCTAGCACCTGTGTCTTCCGCGGCCTTTAAGGTTTTAAAAAGAGAATCCTCCACCTCCCTGAGTTTGGCAGACTCTTTTTCCACCTGATCAAGCTTTATCTTCAACTCTCTTTTCTCATCCATTTCTTTTTCCCATTCTTGGGAAAGGGAAACCAAAAAAGAGCTCACTTCATCTTTATCGTATCCACGAAAATTTTTCTCAAAGGATTTTTGCCGAATTTCTAATGGTGTTATTTTCATATGCATGATTAAAGTTCTACTTCCCAAATGGATATGGTACGATCATCACTGATAGCAATGATTTGCTGACTGTATCTACTCCATAGTACCTTATTTACGGATGTACCATGCCCTGCATGCCGTGATTTATCAATCACTTTTTTCAACTGAAATGTAGCACTCTCCCAGAGCTTAATGGACTTGTCCATACTACAAGTTACAAAATATTTGCCATCTTCACGAAAGTCCAAATAGTTGATGGCATACATATGCGCCACAATACTTTCCTGTTCTTGGTATTGTTCCGTTTCCCAGATTTTCAGATGTGCATCACGCCCCCCACTTATTAAAAACCCTCCATCTGGAGAATAGGATAAGGCAAAAACTGAATTTTGGTGCCCATCCAGTTTTGTGATCGGAGAGAAATCCTTCAGATCAAAAATCTTAACAGAATTATCACTTGCCCCTACGGCCAAATGCTCCTTATCCTTATCAATATCCATTATTCGGATATTTTTTTCTCCTATTTTAATATGCTTAAAGACTGAACGCTCATTGATATCCAGTAGGGTAATCACCCCGTCTCCTGTTCCCACAAGAACCCAATCCTTATAAACCTTAATATCGAAAATGGATTGATCGGTCATTTTAAGCGACCAAATTTCCTTATTGGTATTCAAGTCAATTACATGAATTCCCTCAAAATTATGACCAATAAAGAGCAGGTTACGCTCCTTATCCACCTCCAATGCGTACACAGAATGGGGAAGTTTGGCTATCAATTTCCCATCCTTGGGTGTATCTAGATCCCATTGTACGACCATCCCATCTCCTGCTCCGGTATAAAAAAACCTAGGATCCTTACCTTCTGCCAGGGCATAAATACTATCATTATGACCTGTTAAGGTATATAGTTTACTTACTTGAATTTTTGACATATATTGCACTTTCAACATCATACTCACCACACCAGCCCAATGCAAGCAAAAATAGAAAAAATTAACCCTTTATCGGCCTTGGCTGTCAAGAATATTGACGAACAGGAAAACAAACCCATAGACTTTCTCAGCTTCAGGGAAAAGCTTTCTTTTGCCAATATCAGTCACCCAGAAAAGAAAAAAGAATGGAAAGGTGCTCGCTTAGCCATCAAAACAGCCTTGGACACCATCAATATGGGCTATCCTGGGTTTTATAAAGATGAACATGGCAAGTCCTATCCAATGGACGGTTATGGAAATGTTTCCCTTACCCATACACAAGGCCTGGCCGCTGCTATTTTCCATAAAGAAATGCCCGTGGGTATAGACTTGGATTATGTAAAGGAAAAAGTAGTACGACTAGGACCAAAATTTCTAGATCCTTCGGAAATCGAATTCCTTAACAACGACCCTGTCTTATACACAATCGCATGGTCTGCCAAGGAATCCATTTTCAAATGCCAAGGAAGAAAAGGCATTAGTTTAAGGCAACACATTCTGCTGAGTCCCTTTAGCCATAAAGACAATATTATCAAGGGGAAAATCCACGGAACAGACTTTGCAAACCACTACTATACAGTAAAAGTAGAACGAAAAAACGACCTGGTTTTAACTTATACTATCTGGTAAACAGGATGATTTTTCCCAACTTTTTAGTAGATTAAGAAAAAGTCTGTGTATGAAAGGCGTCTTAACACTAATTTTTGTTCTCGCAGTCGCATGCTATTCATCTCAAGCCCAACAACTGGAAAAACTTGAACTGGAAGATATTGCCTCATCATCCAATTTCAGAATAGCGGACCATCAAAAAGACAAAGCACTAGTGCTTATTTTCACCACAAATGACTGCCCTTATGCAAAACTTTATGAAGACCGGATCATTCAACTCCAAAAACAATTTAGTGATAAGGGCATCACTTTCGCCTTGGTCAATCCCCATGCGGACCAATCAGAAGGAGAAAGCCTTACTCAAATTCAATCAAAAATCAATCAAAAAAACATTACCTTCAGCTATCTCACAGATCCTTCACAACTTCTGACCAAAGCACTAAAAGCGACAAAAGTACCCGAGGCATTCGTCCTCACCCCTAGCCCTACAGGGTTTGGAATAGCTTATCATGGAGCCATTGACAACAATCCTCAAGCCCCAAATAGTGTCACAAAAAAACATTTGGAAATCGCCCTCAATCAAATCCTGAAAAAAGAAAACCCTATTCCCAACTTTGTAAGGGCTATAGGCTGCACTATAAAAGTGCATAATTAATTTTCCTCTAGAATTGCCAGTAATTGCCGAACCTCTTCCACTTTTTCAGGCTCACTCAATTTTTCAAAGGAGACAATGAGGTTCCTAAGGCTTCTCTTTACAATATCTACATGCCCACAAGGCTCAAAAAACTCCTCCTTAGGCTCTATCTTTAAATGCTCCAAATAATTATTGATGTCTTGACGACTAAATATCAACCCTTTATTAAAGGCATTGATATAAAAAGTAGCCTCATCGGACTTATAGGTCAAAACAAATAAATTGGGCAAGTTTACCCCATAAACAGGCAAACCAAGCTTTTTTGCCACCAAATAATAGATAGAACAAAGGCTGATGGGATTACCTCTTCTAGCATCTATTACATTACTAATCATGCTATTTGCAGGTGAATGGAAATTTTTGGTATTAGCAGAAAACTTCAATTGGTTAAAAAGCACATTATTGATTAGTCGAACTTGATCATAGGGAGAAACATCAGTTTTGAAAGAAGTCCATACTTCAAAATAGATTTGATGCATCTCTGAATTCAGTGATTCAAAATCAAGATCCGGATACTGATAAGTATTGATTATCCACAAGCCTTTCAGTAAATCCTTATCCTCTGAATCTCTCCATTCAAGCAACCTTTCCTTCAAAAGTGAAAACTGAAGCTCATGTACCAGTTCCTCAATCTCTTTCTGTAAGTCAGGATTAAAACTACTCTCCCATTTTTCCTCCAAAAAGGGAATCACATCATTACCCAAAGAAATGATCTTGTCCTTCACATGTTCTTTCACCTCCCTGTCTGTATCATCCAATAAGGAAACCAATGCATGCAATTCTTTTTTACTTAGCTTTTCCATAGCCGCTCAATCGTGGGAAGTTATATTTCCGGGGTGTTAACACTTTTATTTACGCCCAAATTTACAATCAAGTTTGAATAACTCCTACATTAAATCGCTCTGTAATGGGGGCATGATTGGCGGCCTCAATTCCTTTGGATATGATGGACCTTGTATCTTCAGGATGAACAACCCCATCCACCCATAATCTAGCGGCAGCATAATAAGGGCTTAATTCTTCATTATACTTATCCGTAATATCTTTTAGTAATTTGGCTTCATCCTCTTCAGTGATCTCCTTGCCTGCCTTTTTCAAAGAGGCTACTTTAATTTGTAACAGGGTTTTAGCAGCGGATGCCCCACTCATCACCGCCATCTGAGCAGTAGGCCAGCTGAAGATCAACCTTGGATCATAGGCTTTCCCACACATGGCATAATTTCCCGCCCCATAGGAATTCCCTATGATCAAAGTAAACTTAGGGACTACTGAATTGGCCATCGCATTGACCATCTTGGCACCATCCTTAATGATCCCACCGTGCTCGGCCCTGCTTCCCACCATAAACCCGCTCACATCTTGAACAAATAATAAAGGGATTTTTCGCTGGTTACAGTTCATGATAAATCGAGCAGCTTTATCGGCAGAATCTGAATAGATCACTCCACCCATCTGCATTTCTCCCTTTTTGGTCTTGACCATTTTGCGCTGATTTGCAATGATACCGACAGCCCAACCATCAATTCTCGCAGTACCGCAAACTAAGGTCTGACCAAACCCAGATTTGTATTCATCAAAACTGCCAGCATCTACAAGACAGTTCAAAACTTCATGCATATCATAAGGTTTCACCCTATCTGCTGGAAAAAGCTGAAAAAGTTCATCAATAGTCTTACTAGGTGCTTTGGATTCTATTTTGTCAAAGCTTGCTTTATCACTTGACCCAAGTGTTTTGAAAATCCCTTTGATCGCATCCAGACAGTCCTTATCATTTTCATATTTATTATCGGTGACACCAGAAATTTCACAATGTGTCGTGGCACCACCTAAGGTTTCATTGTCCACGGTCTCTCCTATCGCCGCTTTCACCAAATAAGAGCCCGCCAAAAATATAGAACCAGTCTTATCAACAATCAACGCCTCGTCAGACATAATAGGCAAATAAGCCCCTCCTGCCACACAACTTCCCATAATAGCGGCAATTTGAACAATCCCCATGGAAGACATCTTGGCATTATTTCTGAACTGCCTTCCAAAATGCTCCTTATCTGGGAAAATTTCGTTTTGCTTGGGCAAAAACACACCTGCACTATCCACTAGATATATTATGGGCAATCTATTCTCCATGGCTATCTCCTGAGCCCTAAGGTTCTTCTTAGCCGTCATAGGAAACCAGGCGCCCGCTTTGACAGTTGCGTCATTGGCCACTACCACACACATTCTCCCACTCACCTGTCCTATCCCTGTGATTACACCTGCTGAAGGACAGCCGCCTTCTTCCTCATACATTCCATCAGCAGCTAATGCCCCAATTTCCAAAAAATGGACTCCATCATCCAAAAGATATTCAATTCGCTCCCTGGCTGTCAACTTTCCCTTTGCATGTTCCTTGGCTATTCGCTTTTCTCCTCCCCCCAATTTTACTTGTTTGATTTTTTCCTGCAACTCCTTCACTAGCGACAAATGCCTTTTCTGATTATTATTGGTTTTCTCCATGGGTTAAAATTCTGATTCTAAATATTCTAAATGGTACAAAATTCTTCAAGAGATTTCTCAAAAGTCTTTATCTCAATATAGAAAAAATCGTAAGATTTTATATGCGAGTCAATATTGTAAAACAAAAAAGACCGATCATTTCTGATCGGTCTTTGAGATAATATCTGACCATAAACTTAATCTAAATGGCCTCTATTTCTTGCTTATATGCCTTAATTGACCGGTAAATCGCAGAAGCGAGATAAACCTGTCCATTTTTACTATTCAAGTACCTTTCCTCATTGGAATTGGACAAAAAGCCTGTTTCAATCAAAATACTGGGCATACTGGTAGTCCACAATACATAAAGAGGTAATTGTTTCACGCCCCTACTATGACGATTAAGACGAGTTTTAAAATCACGCTCTACCTTTTGCGCCAAGGAAAGACTATTGGCAAAATAGGCTTTTTGCATCAGGTTAAACATCATATATGATTCAGGAGAATTTGGCTCAAATCCTTCATAATTTTCCTTATATCCATCCTCCATCAAGATCACCGCATTTTCTCGCTTCACCACATCAAAATTACGCTCAAAGTGGTTAGCCCCCATCACATAGGTTTCTGTTCCGTAAGCATTTGAACCACTCACTGCATTACAGTGGATGGACACAAACAAATCCGCTTTATTCCTATTAGCAATATTTGCCCTTTCCTTTAGCTCTATAAAAACATCGGATTTCCGAGTATAAATCACCTCAACATCAGGCAGGTTCTTTTCTATATACCCCCCGACTTTAAGGGCTATTGATAATGCCACATCCTTTTCTCTAGAGGTTCTCCCACTAGTACCAGGATCCTTTCCACCATGCCCCGCATCAATTACAATTCTTCTCAGCTTAAACTCCCGCTCGCGCTCCCCAGCTGGAGAAAAGGCTGTTAGGAATGACAATACGGTCAAGAAAGAAATTATTACAACATTTTTAGCAGTCCTTGGTTTCATAAAGATTAATAACGTTAACTTTACGCAAAATTTATAAATTTTTGAAGTAAATAGAAGTAAATCGGTGCAGAATATTAAGGTAGCCTATCTTTCCTTCATCTTTATCGTAATTTCTTTACACTGCTCTTTGGCACAAAAGAAGCAAAAGAGACCTAAAGAAATAGAAATTACAGCTCCAGATCTTACACCAATTTCTGATACCATCCCTCCTATTTTACCTGATAGCCTTGCGCTGAATGACACTATTCCATTGTCTGACACTACAAAGGTTGTGCCCAAAGGAGAAATTGAAACCACCATTAAGTACGCTGCCCAAGACAGCATTCTTTCGGACTTTAAAGAAAAAAAGGTTTACCTCTACAAACAAGCTTGGTTCGAATATGGTAATATCCGATTGGATGCAGATTATATAGAAATCAACTGGGAGACTAACGAACTGTATGCCTCTGGGGTAGAAGACTCCACGGGAGCAGTCCAAGGAAGCCCCTTGTTCAAAGAAGGAAATAGCACATATGAAATCCGAAAAGATATGCGCTACAATTTTAAAACACGAAAAGCCATCATTTCGGATGTAGTAACAGAGCAACAGGATGGACTATTAAGAGGAGAAAAAGTCAAAAAGGACGATGAGGGCAATGTCTATCTTAGCCATGGTTATTATACCACTTGTAATTTAGCAGAACCTCATTGGCACATATCCTCCAATAAAATCAAATCGGTTAGCGGAAAGCAGACCATATCAGGGCCGTTTAATTTTTACTTTAATGGAATCCCTACCCCAGCAGGCCTACCCTTTGGCTTTATTCCCAACCAAAAGGAAGAACAGGTTTCAGGGATTATTATTCCCTCTTACGGGGAAGAAAAAAGAAGAGGTTTCTTCCTCAGGGATTTTGGCTACTATTTTGCATTTAATGATTATATCCACTCCAGACTTACAGGGGAAATATTTTCGAAAGGTGGTTATGGGGTAAAAGCTGCCACAGTCTATAAGAAAAGGTATCGCTTCAATGGAGGCTTCAATGTTGATTTCCAACAGTTCAGAAGTCCTGAAACAGATGAAACGCCTTTGGATTATACCACTTTATGGGTCAATTGGAGTCATAGTCCTGAATCTAGGGGAAATTCCAGGTTCTCTGCTTCAGTAAATGCAGGATCCACCAACTATAATAACCTAGTGGTTAATCCTAATAACTATATGAGAAATACCAACTCTGAATTCACTTCAAATATCTCATACAGTAAAACCTTTACGGGCACTCCATTTAGTATGTCTGCCAATTTGAGACATTCCCAAAATGTCCGAACGGAAGAAGTGCGATTAATTCTTCCCGATATTTCGGTTAATATGAACCGTCAAACCCCATTCAGAAATTCTAGTTTTGAACCCCTGAAAACGCTGAATTTTGCATGGAATTTTAATGCACAAAATTCCATCAACAATAAGGTAGTACAGCAACTTGGTGTAGAACAGGAATCTTTACAAGGCGAGGTTTTGGATGAAGATACCAACCCAGACATTATCCCCTTCAATTGGGCCAATTTACCTGAATTATTGAAACAAGCCGAAAATGGCTTCAGACATACGGTGCCAGTATCTTCCAATTTTACCTTATTTAAATATTTCACAGGTACTGCCAGTTTCAATTATAATGAACTCTGGTACTTTGACAGAATTAATTATTTCTATAATGCACCAGAAGAAAGGGTCGACAGAATTTTGGAGAAAGGTTTCAGCCGTGTCGGACATTACAGTACATCCTTCAATTTGGCTACAAATATTTATGGTTTTTATACGTTTGGAAACAAATCAAACCTAGAAGCAATTAGACATCATGTGCAGCCTACTATAGGCATGTCCTTTACACCAGATTTTTCTGACCCAAGATATGGTTATTACCAAAGTGTTCAAGTAGACGAAGAGGGAAAGGAGCAATTGTACAGTCGTTTTCAAGGCTTCCTATACGGTGGAGCTCCAAGAGGAGAATCAAGATCATTAAACATATCGATCAGAAACACCTTGGAAGGGAAGAAAAAGGTAGAAAATGACAGCACGGAAGCAAAAAGCGAAAAATTCCCGCTTTTGCAATCATTAAACCTTTCTACAAGCTATAACTTTGTAGCTGACTCCTTCCAGCTTGCTCCTATCAATATGAGCACGAGGACCTCTTTCTTCGACAATAAAATTTCAGTAGCACTCTCAGCCACTCTTAACCCTTATGCTACTAGGGCTTATACAGACAGTGACGGCAACACCTATTTCCGTAAAATCAATGAATATGCATGGAATAATGGCCAAGGAATCGGATCCATCAGTAGGGCTAACTTAAACCTTAACGGTAGCTATAATCCAAGAGGGGCAGAAAAAACTCCAGCAGACACCAGGGAAGAGCTAACCAATGATTTTCTTGAGCAAGGAGGTCAATTGAACGACTTTGTTGAGAACGAAATCAACAGGATCGCCAATGATCCTAGCCAATATATTGACTGGAGTATTCCTTGGAATATTAATTATAGCTATAACCTTAGCTATAGCAAAAGCGACAGAACTGGAAAAACCAATATCACACAAGCGATAAACCTGTCAGGCGATGTCAGCTTTTCAGAAAAATGGAAAGTAAATTTCAATACAGGCTACGATATTTCTACCAGTAAGATCACGCAATCCATGATTGGAATTGCAAGGGATCTTCACTGCTGGCAGATGAATGTAAGCTGGATTCCTTTTGGTACATTTACCAGCTATAGTATTGACATTAGAGTGAAGGCCAGCATCCTTCAAGACTTGAAAGTCTCAAGAAGAAGGTCCTTCTTTGATCGATAAACAATTCAATATTAGCTTAAATTAGCTTAAATCTTTGCTCTGCTGAGTGGCATGGTCATACATCTTGGACCACCTAGGCCTCTTGAAAGTTCTGAAGAGGGAATATCCAATACTTCCACCCCTGCATCCCTCAAAGCCCTATTAGTATGCTTATTCCGCCTGTAGGAAATCACTTTTCTAGGCCCAATAGCAAAGACGTTAGCACCATCATACCACTGTTCGCGCAAAGCATAATCCTTATTGCCATTGCCCATATGGATGATCTCCAAATAAGGGATTTCTTTCTCCAAAACCGTCAGTAAAGACTCTTTTAAAACGGTTCGCTTTATATGCACCTGATCCCCATCATTACTTTTCAATGTATACAATGAAGTCTTAAGAACTGCTTCCAATGCATCTGGATAAGTAAGTACCAAGTTTTCATCCAAAACTGTAAACACAGTGTCCAAATGCATGAAATTTCTTTGTTTAGGGAGATGCACCTCATAGACCCTCTCGACGGTCCCCTCTGCCAAAAGTGACTTCGCAACATGATAAATGGCTTTCTCATCCGTTCGTTCAGAGTTACCTATAGCTACTGCTTTTTTGGACAAAACAATCACGTCCCCCCCCTCAATACAGGCCGGGGTATTATGTCCATCAATAGGATAAATCTTATTGACCTTATCTTTAAACTCAGGGTGATTTTCAAAAATAGCCCTGATGACATTGGCCTCTCTCTGCCTGCCTTCCATCTTCATACTAGAAAATATCATCCCTCCTGGTGTAAGAGCAGCAGGGTCTCGCTGGAAATATAGATTTGGACAAGGTGGAATAACAAAGGCAAAATCCATCAAGTCCTCTAAAGGTAATTTGGTGATTTTTCTTTTAAGCTCATGAACTTTGATCCCAGCTATGAGGGCTGTGGCACATTCAGACGTAGAAAGCCTGCCTAAAATACTTTCCGTATACTGCGAGAGTCTGGAGAACCCCAAGGCCTCCTCCATCATATTAAACAGTACCTTTTCATCAGCCATAGTCTCCATCAAAAGCTCATGAAGTCCTAAAACCTTTGCCCCTGTAGTCTGCTTAATTAGATTGGTAAAATAATCATGCTCTAACTGCATCGCCTCCAAATAGGGCACATCTTCAAATAATAAAAGCTCCTTATTATAGGGCGTTAACCTATCAATTTCCTTTCCGGGCCTGTGCATCAACACCGCCTTCAAAGTACCAAATTCCGAATTTATTCTTAAATCGATCATTCCAAAAAGACATTCATTACAAAACAATCAATAATATAACACCCAATTTAATAAAACCGAAATCACCATTCGTTATTCTTACTAATTCTACAACAAAAAGCCACAAAAAACAGAATCAACTCAAAATAATACAAAGAACTTTGAACCCTATATATATATAAGCAGGGTTAAAATTTAGACATAAAAAAACCGAGCATTGGTTGCTCGGTTTTTTTTAGTTTGCAAAGCATAAGCCATTATGCCAACCAACTTGCCACATCCTCTTTACTAGGGTTATTGGCTTTTAGTTTTAGCTTTTTCCTTCTTCCACATACATCATTGAACAATTTATTAACTTCCTGTTCCTTTAATTGGTCAATGGTATGAATATTCAAATCACGAATCGCTGGAACCAATTCAGGAGCTATTCCCAGTGCCACGAAATCCTCATCTGTGGCAATCTTCACCTTCTTCTCCGGGCGCATTTGAGGGAAGAACAGCACCTCTTGAATGGTAGATTTATTCGTTAGCATCATAGTCAGTCGGTCAATACCAATTCCCAAACCTGAAGTAGGAGGCATTCCATATTCCAATGATCTCAAGAAATCTTCATCCATCGCCATGGCCTCATCATCTCCTCTTTCGGCTAACTTCAACTGATCTTCAAACCGCTCTCTTTGATCAATAGGATCATTAAGCTCTGTATAGGCATTGGCAATTTCCTTTCCGTTAACAAATAGCTCAAATCGCTCTACCAATCCCTCTTCCGTTCTGTGCTTTTTAGCCAATGGAGTCATCTCAATTGGATAATCAGTAATATAAGTAGGCTGGATCAAATTAGCTTCCACCTTCTCTCCAAATATCTCATCAATCAACTTACCCTTACCCATGGTGTCATCCACCTCAATGCCCATATCAGCACAAACCTCACGTAATTCCGTTTCATTCATTTTGCTCACATCTATTCCAGCATATTCCTTAATGGAATCAAACATAGACAACCTTCTATAAGGACCCGCAAAATCAATTTCATTCTCTCCTACTTGCACTTTAGAAGTCTCATGAACAGAAAGGGTTACTTTCTCCAAAAGATCTTCCACCATTTCCATCATCCATATATAGTCCTTATAGGCCACATAGATTTCCATGGAAGTAAACTCTGGATTATGAGTCCTGTCCATCCCTTCATTTCGGAACATTTTCCCGAACTCATAAACACCATCAAATCCTCCCACGATCAAACGCTTCAAATAAAGTTCATTGGCAATCCTCAAATACAAAGGCATATCCAATGAGTTATGGTGAGTTTCAAATGGCCTTGCAGCAGCACCACCATGAACAGCTTGTAATATCGGTGTCTCTACCTCTAACCAACCATGATCATCAAAGTACCTCCTCATATTGGAAATTATCTTTGTTCTGGTGATGAAAGTGTTCTTTACTTCAGGATTAACTGTCAAATCCACATATCGTTGACGGTATCTGAGTTCAGGGTCAGTAAATCCATCATAAACATTTCCTTCCTCATCTCTCTTCACCACTGGTAGTGGCTTTACAGATTTAGAAAGCAAAGTCAGTTCAGTTACATGCAGAGAAATTTCCCCTGTCTGAGTGGTAAAAATATATCCTTTTACACCTATAAAATCACCGATTCCCAAGAGCTTTTTGAAAACCGTATTATAAAACGTTTTGTCTTCACCTGGACAAATATCATCCCTTCTGACATAAATCTGTAATCTCCCTGAAGCATCTTGGATCTCAGCAAATGATGCTGATCCCATAATTCTTCTGCTCATCAAACGACCAGCTATAGAAACATCCTTATAGTCAGTTTTATTATTTTCATAATTTTTATGGATGTCCTTAGAAGTGACATTAATAGGAAACTTAATGGCAGGATATGGGTCTATCCCCAACTTTATCAAGGCCTCCCTGTCTTTTCTTCTTTCTATCTCTTGTTCGCTCAGTAATTGCATAGACTTGGATATATTTATTTTATTTTTTTATAGCGGCTCTTCGCGCCATCTCTTTCTTTATCAATTCAAACTCTCTACTACTCTGTCCAGAAACACTGGTATTTTCTGCAGCTCTTCTGTATAAATAAGGCATTACCTTTTCCACAGGACCATAAGGAACATATTTGGCCACATTATAGCCTGCAAAAGCCAAGTTATACGAAATATTATCACTCATACCATAAAGCTGAGCGAAAAACACTCGATCATCAGAAGGATTTATACCATACAGATTCATGAGTTCCGTCAAAATGATATTACTCAATTCATTATGGGAACCACTTACCAGATAAATCCCCTGCTTATTTTCCATACAGAACTTAAGCGCATCATTATAGGCATTGTCAGAATCCTCCTTGGTATCATGGATAGGACTTGGATAATCATTATCCTCTGCCCTGTCTCTCTCTTTCTCCATATAAGCTCCCCTTACAAGCTTGGCTCCTACGTAATATCCTTTCTCTTCTGCCTCTGCATAAGCCTGCTTTAAGAGTCCCAACATATCCTTTCGATACATTTGATAGGTATTATAGACTATGGCTTTTTCACGATTATACTTTTCCATCGCCTCATAAACCATATCATCTATCACATCCTGGAACCAACTCTCCTCTCCATCAACCATGATCCTTACGTCATACTCATGGGCAGCCTTACATAGACTGTCTACTCTGGCCTTTGTTTTTTCAAAAGCCAGAGCTTCCTTATCAGAAAGTTTCTTCCCTTCCTGAACCTTGGTCATAATCTTGGAGGATCCTAAACCAGTTACTTTAAACACCGTGAAAGGTATTTCCTTTGCTCCTGCAGACCTTTTAATGGTACTGAGGATTTCATCACGCGTAAAGTCATAACTTTTTTCTGTCCCTTTCCCCTCTACAGAGTAATCCAGAATAGTTCCTATTCCGTAGTGCTCTAGCTCCTTGATGGACTTTTTACAATCTTCTATGCTCTCTCCTCCACAGAAGTGGCCGAACATAGTTTTTTTCATGATCCCTTTTACCGGCAACCTCAGTTTAAATGCTACATCTGCTAGGCTTGTCCCCAGCTTCACAGCCATATTACTGTCCATGACGGCAAAAATAAGATACATTTTTCTGAGCTCCACATCCGTCCTGGATGCAAAGGCTATTTCAGTGTTTTCAAAAGAAATATTGGGCTTTGTATTCATCATTTTGAATCAAGGTGCAAATATATTAAAAAAACGTCTATTGACTTTATTTTTATATCTTATAAATAAGTCGCAAGAAACTTGCCATTCTAAGCTATGAATAATCTCATAAAATCAGATAACATATCCAAAAGTCCTTTTCCTTATCACTTTTAGAATTCCAGCAAAGCATTTCACCAAAAACCAAAACAGGATTTCACAAAATCAAAATCAAAACCACCCAAAACAATAGATAATACTGAAACACACTAATATGATTACATTAAAATAATTGGCATTTTTTAAGGTATCCATAATCCTAAGAAGGAAAAAGTATAATATTATAAAAAATTAATTCATGTTTTATTGGTTATTTAAAATCCAGCTCTTAATTTTGGGCCAATGATTAAACAAGCAGCTACATATTTTATCTTTTTCTTTTTTTACTTTCGACCTCAAGGCCGAATCGGAGCTGCTTATTGTCTGGATAAAAAATAAAATTCATACATAAACCAAAAAGCCCGATTCGAAAGAGTCGGGCTTTTTTATTTCAATCAATCAAACAAATGAAAGATCACTTAAAAACGTCAGAATGGGGCTTAGGACTTAACGGTCATGTAATTATCGCGGGGCCTTGTAGTGCAGAAACTCCTGAGCAAGTTGAAAAAGTTTGCCTGGAAATGAAAAATCAAAACATCATTCCTTCAATGTTCCGTGCCGGTATATGGAAACCAAGAACCAGACCAGGAAGCTTCGAGGGAATCGGTGAAGATGGCCTTAAGTGGATGGAGATTGTTAGAAACCACCTTAACATCCCTATCACTACTGAAGTAGGTAACACTGCTCACGTGGAACTAGCACTTAAGCACAAAGTAGATGTACTTTGGATCGGGGCAAGAACTACAGTTAACCCTTTTGCCGTACAGGAAATTGCTGAAGCACTTAGAGGCACAGATATTCCAGTGATGGTTAAAAACCCAATGAACCCAGATCTTCAGCTTTGGATCGGTGCTTTGGAAAGACTTCACGCAGTAGGTATCAATAAACTAGCTGCCATCCACAGGGGATTCAGCGATGCTTACGACAAGCGTTTCAGAAATAAGCCAAACTGGTCAATGCCAATCCACTTGAAAAGAGAATGGAAAGGTATGGAAGTGATCAATGACCCAAGCCATATTGTAGGCAAAAGAGATGGTATCTTGGAAGTTTCCCAAAGAGCTATCAACTTCGGCCTGGACGGTTTGATGATCGAAACTCACCACGATCCAGACAATGCATGGAGTGATGCAAAACAACAAGTTACTCCTGCTCAGTTGAAAGAAATCCTTTCTAAGATTGATTTCAAAAACACATTGGATGCACAAAATCCTGATGAGCAGCTAAACGACCTAAGGACTGCCGTTGACCACCTTGACGATCAATTATTGGATTTATTTGCAGAAAGATTCTCTGTAATCGATCAAATCGGCGCACACAAAAGAGAACACAAGCTAACTGTATTTCAGTCTGACAGATGGAAAAACGTAATGGAATCCAGAACTGAAAAAGGTGTTAAAAAAGGTATGAGTGAAAAATTCATGAAAGAATTGCTTTTCACTATCCATGAGGAGTCTGTAAAAAGACAAGAAAAACAACTTAGAGAAGGTGACGCTGTAAAAAAAGAAGCGTAAAAAATTATTTATATATAAAGTATCAATCCCTTGGAATCAATAATTTTCTCTACTCAAATTGCTGCAGACCTAGAGCGGTACCTAAAAACGAAGAGTTTTTCCAAACTAGGCCTAATAGCTGATAGCAATACCTTTCAAGCCTGTTATCCACTTATCCAGGAAATCCTCCCTGAACATGAGCATTTCCAATTCAAAGCAGGAGAAGTCAACAAAACATTGACCACATGCACCGAAATATGGCAATGGATGACTGATTGTGGGTTTGACAGAAAATCACTGATCATCAATTTAGGAGGTGGAGTAACTGGAGATATGGGTGGATTTTGCGCCAGCACCTATAAGCGTGGTGTAAAATTCATCAATATCCCCACCTCTCTTCTTTCTCAGGTGGACGCCAGCGTTGGCGGAAAACTTGGAGTGGACTTTAATGGCTTCAAAAACCATATCGGAGTTTTTAACGAACCTGAGGCTGTAATCATCTCAGACATGTTCTTGAAAACACTGCCCTTACCAGAATTAAGATCTGGTTATGCAGAAGTCATCAAGCACGGTTTGATCCAAAACGCCAATTATTTCAATAGTCTGAAAATTGACAACTGGGAAAACCAAAGCTGGAAGGACATCATAGAAAAGTCCGTACAAATTAAAAAAGAAGTAGTCACCAAGGACCCGAAGGAAGAAGGCTTAAGGAAAATCCTCAATTTTGGTCATACCGTGGGACATGCAGTAGAGTCATTTTACCTGGATACTGAAAGACACCTGCTGCACGGAGAAGCCATTGCCATCGGTATGATTGCCGAAGCATACCTTTCTCATAAACACATCAGATTACCCAAGGAAGACTTGGACACCATTACCGAAACATTGATTAAGGTTTTTGGCAAAGTGGAAATCCCTAGTGAAGACCTTGATACCATTGCGCAACTATGCTTCCAGGATAAAAAAAATGATGGAAAAACCATTAACTGTTCCTTGCTAAACAAAATAGGTGAATGTGATTATAATATTGCAGTGAGCCTTGAGGACATCATCTCTTCCTTGAATTTTTACAATTCACAACACCCATGAACAAAATCACACTAAGCACCAAAGCCAGCTTTGGAGAAGTAAACATCCCATTGCCATCTTCAAAAAGTGAAAGCAACAGGGTTTTGATTATTGATGCCTTGACTAAGGGAGGCAATCATATTTCCAACCTCGCCGAAGCCAGAGACACCCAAACAATGATCCGATTATTGGAAGAGGATCCGGAAACTCTGGATGTCTTGGATGCAGGGACTACCATGAGATTCTTGACGGCTTATGCTGCTCTTACCAATAGAAACAAAATTTTGACCGGTACTCCTAGGATGTGCGAGCGTCCCATAGGCATTTTGGTGGATGCATTGAGAAGCCTTGGAGCAGAGATAGAATACAAGGGCAAAGAAGGCTACCCTCCAATGGAAACCAAAGGCTTCTCCAAACAGTTGACCAACCACATCAAAATCAGAGGAGATGTAAGTAGCCAATACATATCTGCATTAGTCATGAACGCTCCTCTCCTGCCTGATGGCTTAACTTTAGAGTTAACAGGAAAAATAGGGTCCAGAACATATATAGAAATGACCCTGAAACTTATGGAGCAATTTGGTATCCAATATAGTTTCGAAGAAAACATTATAAAAGTTGCTCACCAAGATTACCAAAATACCAACTTTGCTGTAGAAAGTGATTGGTCAGGAGCAAGTTATTGGTTCAGCCTTTTGGCCTGTGCCGAAGAGGGACAATTCTTCCTAAAAGGCCTTAAAAAGGACAGCTTGCAAGGAGACTCGAAAATAGTGGAGATCATGGATCACCTTGGAGTCAACAGTGAATTTAACGAAGAGGGTATACAATTGACGAAGAAAGCAGTAAGTGGCTTAGAAAGTTTTGATTTCACCCACTGTCCTGACTTAGCTCAAACGGTGGCTGTAACCTGCGCATTAATTGGACAGACAAGTGAATTCACCGGATTGGAAAGCCTAAGAATCAAGGAAACAGACCGTATTTTTGCACTACAACAGGAACTGGCTAAATTCAACGCCAAATTGGTAGAAGGAGATAATGAGGTATTCACACTTATTCCTTCCACTGGTATTCCTGCCGAAGTCAACATCAGCACCTACGATGACCATCGCATGGCCATGGCCTTTATGCCTTTGGCTACTAAAACCAAGGTTTGCTTCGATGACAAGGAAGTAGTCAACAAATCTTACCCAAGCTTTTGGAAACATTGCCAATTGGCCGGACTGGAAACCATATAAAACTGATTGCTGCCTGACCTTAAAAAGTCAGGCAGTTTTCTTTCATGTCATTTTTTATGGAATAAAGACATCGATTGTTTTTGACTTTCTGGCATCCTTCATCTAATTTCACAACAAAAAAATTAGCGGTTCACCGCCTAATCCACAACAACTACTAAATTGAAAGCAACCCAAGAAAAAGTAGCCATACAAGGAATCAAAGGTTCATACCATTATCAGGTGGCCCGTACTACTTTTGGACCAGAGGCAGAAATACTGGAATGCCTGACCTTCGCGGAACTGGTCAGGAAAATCACCACTGAGGAAGCCTCCATCGGTGTATTAGCATTGGAAAACTCCATCGCAGGAGCCATCCTCCCGAATTATGACCTTATGGACCGTAACAACCTTAGGATCACCGGAGAGTTTTACCTACCTATTTCCCATCAGTTAATGGCATGGCCGGGACAGGGCATCCAAGAAATCCGAGAAGTTCGCTCCCATCCAATGGCCTTATTACAGTGTAAAGCCTTCTTTGAAAAATACCCACATATTCAGTTGGTAGAAGATTTGGATACTGCCTCAGTAGCCAAGACCATCCATGAAGAACAGCTGAAAGGAGTAGCGGCTATTGCCGGTAAATCGGCTGCTGAATTTTATGAGCTGGACATTTTGGCCTCTGACATTCAAACCATCAAAAACAATATTACACGTTTTTGCATAGTCTCCAAGGAAAAGGAACAGGTTCCAGAAGAAGGATTTGACAAAGTTTCTCTTAAATTGATCATTCAAAATGAAAAGGGGAGCTTGGCCAAAGTACTCAACATCATGAGCGAAAACAATCTTGACCTTACAAAAATCCAATCCCTGCCAGTTATTGATAAGCCATGGCATTATGCCTTCTTCATAGATTTAATTTTTGAGGAACTTTCCGATTATCAATCGGCCATGCAGCAAATCCAAGGCGCAGGTCATCAGATAAAAATCATGGGAGAGTACAAAAACACCAAAATTGCCTAAACATGATCCAAGCAGCCAATCGCCTGAACAAGGTCAAGGAATATTATTTTTCCAAAAAATTAAGAGAAGTGGCCAGGTTAAAATCAGAAGGTCATGACATTATCAATATGGGAATAGGAAGTCCTGACCTTCCTCCACATCCTTCAGTAATAGAAGCATTAAATAACACCAGTAAGTTGAACAGCTCCCATGGCTACCAGAGCTATCAGGGAATTCCAGCCCTCAGAGAGAGCATTGCAGCTTTTTATCAAAATCACTATGGGGTCAGCCTTGATCCTGCCCATGAAATTCTACCCATGATGGGATCCAAAGAAGCCATCATGCACATTTCCATGGCTTACCTGAATCCCGGTGACAAGGTGCTTATCCCAAACCCAGGCTACCCTACCTATACTTC
Organism: Echinicola salinicaeni; assembly: GCF_014280965.1. GTDB lineage: Bacteria > Bacteroidota > Bacteroidia > Cytophagales > Cyclobacteriaceae > Echinicola > Echinicola salinicaeni. The sequence continues at coordinate 777,926 of NZ_JACODZ010000001.1, read as the reverse complement.
TGTAACAGAATTGGTGGGGGCGGAAGCTATATATTATGATCTCAAGGGAGAAAGCCACTGGTTACCTGATATGATTCAGCTGGAGGAATTCGCTAGCCAAGGAATTAAATTGATGTGGATCAATTATCCCCATATGCCCACGGGCGCCAATGCCACAAAAGCAACATTAAAAAAACTGGTTGACTTTGCAATAAAGCACCAAATCCTTTTGGTTAACGACAATCCATACAGCTTTATATTAACGGAGGAACACCTCAGTATTTTAAGCATTGAGGGAGCAAAGGAAATCGCCTTGGAATTAAACTCATTGAGCAAAACCTTTAATATGCCAGGCTGGAGAGTGGGAATGCTATGTGGAGACAGCCATTTTATAAAAGAAGTCTTAAAGGTGAAAAGTAATATGGACTCTGGCATGTTCTTAGGCATCCAACAAGGGGCCATTGCCGCATTAAGCCTAGACAATTCCTGGTTTGAACAGATGAACAACATCTACCAAAAAAGAAGGGAATTGATATGGAAACTGGCAGAAAGAATCGGTGCCGTATGTGACAAAAAAAGCTCTGGCATGTTCGTATGGGCAAAGCTTGCAGATAAATCAGACCCACACGCCTTGGTAGATAAATTACTCTACGAAAATGAAATATTCATTACTCCCGGAGACATCTTTGGCAGCAATGGCAATGGATATATCAGGTTTTCACTTTGCGTGCCAGAAGACATTATTCAAAAAGCATTTGAGAGAATAAATAGCGCTTGGACCAAATAAACTAATCATCATGAGGAAAATACACATAATAGGCCTTGGCCTTTTGGGCGGCTCTTTTTCATTGGGATTAAGAGCAGCGCTACCTAACCTGACTATTACGGGTATGGACCATAATCAAACTCACCTAGAGCAAGCACTCCAATTAGGAATTATTGATGAAGCAAAAACAACTCCTGACCGGGATACTGACATTGTGGTAGTGGCCATACCGGTACATACAATCATTCCTGTTCTAGAAGATTTATTGGACAAGGTCAGTGAACAAACCCTGGTAATGGATTTTGGTTCAACAAAAGAAAACATCTGCGCTGGCCTGGCCGACCATCCCAACAGAAAAAACTTCCTCGCTGCCCACCCTATTGCAGGCACAGAGTACTCAGGTCCCAAGGCTGCTTTTCCAGATTTACTAAAAGAGAAAATCATGATTCTCTGCGAGATGGAAAAAACAGATATTCACCTCAAAGCCAAAGCATACACGACATTTGAAGCCCTCAACATGAAGATCAGGTTCATGGAAGCCCACGACCATGACAATCAATTAGCATTTGTTTCACATCTTTCCCATATCAGTTCTTTCATGCTGGGAAAAACCGTGCTTGATAAAATGCAGGATGATAAAAATATCCTAGATATGGCAGGAAGTGGATTTGCTTCCACAGTAAGACTGGCCAAAAGCTCTCCTGACATGTGGGCCCCCATTTTACAGGAAAATAAAGACAATGTGCTAGAAGCCCTTAATGGCTATATAAGAAACCTAACAGAATTCAGGGATCATTTGGCTTATGAACAATTTGAAGACCTGCGTAAAATAATGAAAAAGACCAATCAGATTGGGGAAATTTTAGATTTGAAAAATTAAGCCAATCGGTTTATCAATGACGCAAAATAAGCGGGGGCATATAGCAAACGACTACCATACCAAGAGCAGATTTCCCCATCAACCAAAACTACTTTAGCGCTAGGAAATTGCTTTCTGAAAACATCCAAGTGCTTTTCCTTAAAAGGATAAGGTTCAGAACTAAGGAAGATAAAATCCGGATCTAGCTCTTCAATATCCTGCGTTTGTAGACTTGGATACCTATCACTTTTCAATACATTTTTAAACCCATGCATTTTCAACATATCATTGATAAAGGTCTTTCTCCCCACCCCTATCAGTGGCTCCTGCCAAATTAGGTACAAAGCAGTACCTAAAGGCCTAATGTCATTCAACCAAGAAGCTTTGATTTTTCCAATCAGTTTTTTTGCTTCAACTGCAGTGGAAGTAATTTCCCCAATACCAGACATCATGTTAAATGCATCTTCTAATGCATAAATATCACTCATCCACACTGGAAACTCCTGCGCTAAAATTTCAATACCTTCTTTATAGTTTTCTTCTTTATTTCCAATGATTAAATCGGGTTCCAAAGATCGGATAACATCAAACCTAAAATTCTTAGTCCCTCCAATAACCGTCTTCTCTGTCTTTAGCCCTTTAGGATGAATACAAAATTTGGTAATGCCGACCAGCCGATCTATTAAGCCTAAATCGATCAGCAATTCTGTCTGGGAAGGAACCAAAGAAACTATGCGCTTTGGTATCTTATCGAGCTCTACCTGTCTCCCCATTTGATCTATATATAGTTTTTTCTCCATTTCTTATCCAATTACTTAGCCCTAAAAAATTCATTTATTTAACACCTACCAGCATCATAGAAGACAGCATTACTCTACAAAATTAAGAAAGAACAAAGTCTATTTCTCAAGTCTTCAAACATTAAAAGACAAAAATACCCGGGCAAAAAAAATCCCTGAAATATTCAGGGATTTTTTTAATACCAATTAACCGCATAAAGAAATTTGTTCGCTCCTCATTTTCAGAAAATCCTATTAGGAAATCCTAAAAAACTTGCTTGTAACATTTAACGCTTTCAAAAAACAAACATATCGAAAGGAGTTATGGCACAATTTACAACAAAAAGGAATATGATTAAAATTATCTTTCAATATATTTATTAAAAATTTTCGTTTTATTGTTTTTAATAATAATCAAATAAAAACAAATCTCACAGATGCCCCCAATTATTATTAAGTCAATAATAGAACATCAAAATCCCCCAATGGAGAAAAAGAAATCATGTTAATTCAGAATGAAACAACTTAAGCTTAATTAAACAAATGCAGGAAATTCTTGTATTTGTTTATAAGATTCCATATCCCGGTTATACTGAAGGCAAATATGTTGTATCCCATTACTAATGGCCATAAACTCTGCCCCAATAGTCTTATTGTACACACATACCTGTTCTACCACATTTTGGTTTAACTTCACTTCTGGTGCTTTGCATTCAACCAAGAAAAACGGTTTCCCTTCCCTATTAAGCACCAAAATATCAAAACGCTTATTAAGCTTATTATACTTAAGCCCCTTCTCAAGGGAAAACAAACTTTTAGGGTATTTCTTATAAGCGACTAAATAAAAAACGATATGTTGTCTCACCCATTCCTCAGGAGTCAAAACCAAATATTTCTTTCTTAAAGAATCAAAAATACATAACTTCCCATTTTCGGAGGAAAATTGAAAGTCAGTTGTAGGCAAATTTAGTGGTTTATTCAAAAAGGGGTAATCAGCTGCTGTCATGCTGCAAATATCACTGCTTCAAAATGGAAATAAAACTATCCTAACAAAAAATGAATTTATCTAAATTAAAATATTTATTGGCTAGCCTTTGTTTTCTACTTTTTGCATGCCAAGAAAAACAAAAGGTAGACCTTATCATCCATAATGCGGTCATTTATACAGTTGATCAGGATTTTGAAAAAGTCGAAGCCTTGGCTATTTCAGACGGAAAATTTCTGGATTTAGGTAGCAATAATGAAGTATTAGAAAGATATGAGGCTCCTAAAGTCTATGACCTCAACGGAAAATTCATTTATCCCGGTTTTATAGATGCCCATGCCCATTTCTACCGATATGGAACCAGTCTAAAGGTAGTTAATCTCGTCGGTGTAAAATCCCCAGAAGAAATGTTCAACAGGGTAAAGGAACACAGAAAAAGCCATCCCAACCAAGCTTGGATTCTAGGAAGAGGATGGGATCAAAACCAATGGAAAGAAAAAATCTTCCCCAATAAATCTGCACTTGACAAAGCCTTTCCGAACACTCCTGTCTTATTAACGAGAATAGATGGACATGCCGCACTTGCCAATCAAAAAGCTTTGGACATGGGAGGTATCGATGCAAACAAGCAAATCCTAGGAGGAAAGGTAATCATAAACAACGGAAAGGCCACGGGGCTTCTAGTGGACAATGCCATTGAAATGGTTAGTGCTAAAATCCCTGCCATTAGTGAAGCAGAATCACGTCAAGCATTATTAGATGCCCAGAAGAACTGTTTTGAAGTAGGCCTTACTTCAGTAGTCGATGCTGGAATAGACAAAGAAACCATTGATTTAATGGAATCCATGCAAAATTCGGGGCAACTTAAAATGAGAATTTATGCCATGATCAACCCCACAAAAGAGAATAAAGCTTACTATTTCGAAAGAGGCCCCTATCAAAACGAATCTATAACCATTAGAAGTTTTAAGATCTATGGAGATGGCGCACTTGGATCAAGAGGAGCTGCTCTTTTGGCTCCCTATCATGACAGGCCTGAGGAAATTGGCTTTTTGCTGAATACCTATGACAACTTTTTAAGCACTGCTGAAGAACTTTATGAGCATGGATTCCAAATGAATACCCATTGCATAGGAGATTCTGCCAACAGAACCTTATTGGATATCTACGCAAAAGTGCTGAAGGGAAAAAATGACCTCAGGTGGCGAATTGAACATGCCCAAGTGATCAGCCCTGAGGATCTTATTAAATTCGCGAAATACAATATTATCCCATCGGTACAACCTACTCATGCCACTTCTGACATGTATTGGGCAGAAGACAGGTTAGGACCGAATAGAATAAAAACGGCCTATATTTTCAAGGACCTTCTAGAGCAAAACGGCAAAATTGCACTGGGCAGTGATTTTCCAGTAGAAAGCATCAATCCACTTTTCGGCTTCCATGCAGCTGTGGCTAGGCAAGACGCTAATAATTGGCCGGAAAATGGATTCCAAGCAGAAAACAAATTAAGCAGGGAGGATGCCTTAAGAGGCATGACTATTTGGGCCGCTTATGCCAATTTTGAAGAAAACTTAAAGGGGAGTATTCAAAAGGGAAAACTGGCAGATTTTGTTGTACTTGAAAGAGATTTAATGACCGCACCTGAAACAGCATTAAGAAACCTGAAAGTAAAGGCCACCTATATTGGAGGAGAGAAAGTTTATTGATCAGTTCTTTTATTCTGAAAGAGTCAAATAAGGCCTAAGCCTGTCCAGCCAGTCCTTGGTAAAAATTTTAATATCCAACACATCATCCAAGGACTGGTAATCACCATGTTGCTCGCGATAGGCTATAATCACCTTTGCCTCTCCATATTTCACATACGGATGTCCTGCCAACTCATTAACTGAAACTTGGTTGATATCAATCTTACTCGTCACTTCAGGATTAAAAACGAAATACTCAAAAATCCCCTTGGCTACCTCCTCTTTTAAGCCATAAACCTCTAAAAGCTGAGACTTTGCATACATTCCTCCTAGCTGTTCTCTGTACTTAACAATTCTTGCCGCCAAGGTTTTTCCTATACCTGGAACAATCTGAAGCAATGAAGAATCTGCTTCCGAGAAATCAATTTTATTGATTAATTCATGCTCCGACTTAGGCTTTTCCCATCTAGCTGTGTCGGATTCAAAAACGATAGAGGAAGTTACATCGGTACTTACCTGACCTTCTTCCAAAAGAATGTCCTCGTCATCAGCCGTCCCTATTTTGGCCGCTACCATGTTCATGTATTTTTCATATTTTTTATCAGCATCACGGGCCCAATACCACTCAAGCCCCTTGGGAATCCAAGCAAGCAGAAACAACACAGGCACAACCAGTAAAAACCCTCTTGATTCCCTTTTCGTAAAGCCTAAATAATTTTTCAGAAAATAAAAAATTCGCTTCTTCATAAAAATGACATTAAAATGAATAGATATTCTCCTATAAAACAATAAATTGTAGTAATGATAGGTTTTGACTATCACCTATAATATAAATGTATTGGAATTATTTTCAAAGATTTAGCATTATTGCATTGGATTAGGAACAAAAATGGCCAACTTATTATTTAGACAGATTTTAAATTACACAGAGGAAGGCAAAATAATTCATTTCATTCCTATTCTATAAGTAAATTTGCAGTTTAATAACACTTATATAATGCAGCATAAGTTTAGAGCCATAAGTCTATCATACAAAAATGCACCTGTAGAAATCAGGGAAATAATTGCTTTAGACAATACGGCGATACAATCACTTCTGATAAAATTAAAGGAGTTCTTCAATGTGAAAGACACCCTTATCTTATCTACCTGTAACAGGACAGAAGTGTATTATGCGCATGAACTGGACTTAAGTGTAGAAATCATAAAATTGATCGGTTCAGAAAAGTGTGTTCACGACGTGGTCTCTTATCTTGAATTCTTCAAAATCATCAATGATGATAAAAAGGCCATTGAACATCTGTTTAAGGTGTCTATGGGACTTGAAGCTCAGGTAGTAGGAGACATGCAGATTTCCAATCAGGTAAAGAGGGCCTATCAAGCAGCTGCAGATGAAGAAATGGCCGGCCCATTTTTACACCGTTTGATGCACACGATCTTTTTCACCAACAAAAGGGTAGTTCAGGAAACCGCTTTCCGTGATGGGGCAGCATCGGTCTCTTATGCTGCTGTAGAGCTAATAGAAGAACTCACTTCTAATACTAGAAACCCTAGAATTCTATTAATGGGTTTAGGGGAAATTGGTGAGGATGTAGCCAAAAACATGGTTTACCTTCCTGAAGCTGAAGTAACCTTAACCAACCGCACATTCGAAAAAGCCCAGAATATGGGGGCAGAATTAGGCTTTAATGTCATTCCATTTGAAAAAGTCTACGAAGCCATGGAGTCTGCTGATGTAATCGTATCATCCATTTCCACAAAAGATCCTTTCATCACTAAGGAGCTGGCAAAAAAATTAGACATCAAGAGCTATAAATTATTTGTTGATCTTTCAGTACCAAGAAGCATTGAGACGACAATTGAGGATGTTCCTGGCGTATTGCTTTATAATGTAGACAATATCCAAAGCAAGGCCACTGCAGCGCTTGAAAAACGCTTAGCGTCCGTTCCTCAAGTGGAAAATATAATTGAACAAAGTATTGAAGAATTCTACGACTGGAAAAAAGAAATGATGGTTTCCCCAACCATCAATAAGCTCAAAAATGCGCTTGAGCAAATCAGAAAAGAAGAACTCGAACGATACTTGAAAAATGCGAGTGAAAAAGAATATGCCATCATCGACAAGATCACCAAGAGCATGATGCAAAAAGTAATCAAAGTTCCGGTGGTACAATTAAGAGCAGCATGTAAAAAAGACCAAGCTGAAGAGATGATTGACATCATCTCCGATTTGTTTGATCTTGAAAAGGTAAATACCAAGCACTCATAAACACTTCCTCAGTTGCATTAATTCCCTTTGAAAAGGTTAAAAATACCTCCAGCGTATTCACCTATTTCATGATTTTTTTACCACACAAATAAACATTTTTTGAAAATACACACATTCCTAATACTTTTAGGAATTCTATATTAACAAGCAAGTATCTATGAACATTTTCGGGAAATGGGCCTTGGTCATTTCAATGTTTTTAATGAGTATCAATCTTTGTCAATCCCAGATTTACGAAGTATATGATCAGCAATACAATATGGTTCAGAAGATTAACAATGACCATATTTTCCTCTTGAGTGAATCCATCAGGGTAAGCGATAAAGACAAAAAATTAAAACTTCTAAATTACAGCTATGAACCTTTCATTGAACTAGAAGGTGCTGAAATCTATCAATACCTCTCCCCTTGGATTATAGTTACCAACGAAGGAAAGTTTGGTGCCTATCATGAATATGGGGAACAAATCCTCAAACCAGAATATGACCATATTGACTTGCACTATAACCAATTATTAGCCAACAAAGGCAATGTTTATTTCCATTATGATATTGGCAGTCAAACCTTCCAGACCTTGGGCAACTTTCAAGAAGCCTTTATAGCGCAAAATGGACAGGTAATAGCTCAAATCCCTTCAGGTTACTTACTTCCTCTGTCCCCCAATCCACAGCAAGTATACCAAAATCTAACTTCTGTATCCAATGGAACAATCATATCACATGAACCAAGTGGTTTCGGTATGATCAACCGAAAGGGGGAATATATCCTTGAGCCAATTCTCGATAGCCTAAACCACATAGAAGGAGAATATTTTTATGGTTATAATGAAAACCAATACATGCTCATAAAGGCCCTGGAAGATGATGCAGATATTCGATACAGCAGCTACCACAAAATCAGCTTGGAAGATGATGTGATATTGGAATATATTCATGGGAAGCTAAGAAGGGTCATGAAAAAAGACGGCATCCTATTGGATATAGTAGGCATGAAGGAAGTTGTCCGTAAAGATCAAGAGCACTACAATGTCTACTTCAAAAATGGAAAAGTGGGACTGCTGGACCAAAAAGGTGTTTGGAGAGTGGTTCCGATGGAGGGAGTTACTGCCATCTACCCTGCCAATGAAGACCTATTTGGGGCTGTAAAAGAGCAAAAATTTGGTTTTGTAAACAGGAGTGGGAATTTGGTCATCCCTTTTCAGTTTGATGAAATCAACAAATTTTCCGAAGGCTTAGCTGGAATAAAAACTGGCGACCAATGGGGATTTATTAACCGTACTGGAGAACTTGTCATCCCTTATCAATATGACCAAGTTGGCGAATTTAAAAGAGGCTTGGCCATTGTAAAGAAAAATGGAAAATCCAATTTAATTGACAAAACAGGAAAGATACTCCTTCAGGACTATTATAATACTATCTCGCTTTCCGATGACCATTACTATATCACAGAAGACGACAATCTATTTGGAATAATAGACCCACTTGGCAATGAAATTAGCACTCCATCTTTCCAATCTATCAGAAGGGATGGCTACGACAGAATTATAGTAGAAAGAAATAAAAAATTTGGAATCTTAAAAGAAGACGGAGAATTGGCCTTACCAATTTACTATCAATCTATATTAGTCGACAATGCGACTAATAAAATATTAGCTGAGGACATATATATCCCACCGGTTATTGAGGACACTAATGGCAAAAAAAAGAAAAAAAGGAATAAATAACACATAATTAAAAAGGCGCTGAAATTGATTTCAGCGCCTTTTTACTATCATTCAAGTACGATTTATGGAATTATTTTTCTCCTTTAGATTTATTATCTCCTTTCTTTCCTTCCTCAGGTTTTGCAATGGAATCCCTCATATCTGTATCTGACTTGATATTCTCCATCTTATAATAATCCATTATCCCAAGATTTCCACTTCTAAAAGCTTCAGAAATGGCCTTTGGCACTTCTGCTTCCGCCTCTACTACTTTGGCTCTCATCTCTACATTACGGGCTTTCATTTCCTGTTCAAGGGCTACGGCCATCGCCCTTCTTTCCTCTGCCTTGGCCTCTGCCACCTTAAGGTCTGCTGAAGCTTGATCAATTTGTAACTTCGCACCAATATTAGTCCCTACATCTATATCAGCAATATCAATGGAAAGGATTTCAAAAGCAGTCCCTGCATCCAAGCCTCTTTCCAGTACTAACTTTGAAATTTTATCTGGATTTTCAAGCACACTCTTATGGGTCTTGGCAGAACCTATAGAGGTAACAATTCCCTCTCCTACCCTTGCTAGAATAGTATCCTCTCCAGAACCACCTACTAGCTGAGCAATATTTGCCCTAACGGTCACCCTTGCTTTGGCAATCAACTGAATCCCATCAGCCGCAACAGCTGCCACACTTGGAGTGTTAATCACTTTTGGGTTTACTGAAATTTGAACCGCCTCAAACACATCCCTACCAGCAAGGTCTATTGCTGTAGCCTGCTTAAATGAAAGGTTAATATTAGCCTTATCCGCAGATATTAATGCTCGGATCACATTTGGCACATTCCCTCCAGCCAAATAATGGGTCTCCAATTCATTCGTAGTCAAGGCAAGACCTGCTTTGGTAGCTGTAATCAGAGAATTAACGATAATACTTGGCGGCACCTTACGAATCCGCATTCCGATCAATTCGCCAATGCCAACCTTTACGTTGGCAAAAATCGCCGTGATCCAAAGATTAACAGGGACGAAATAAAGAAAAATAAACAGTAATATCAGCCCTCCAAAGGCTGCTATTAAAATAAGTACTGAATTAGAAAATTCCATAGTTTATTGTTTTATAATAATTCTGTTGTTTTCAAGTTGGTGAATTTCCACCTCTGCACCGGCAGAGATAAAGCCCACATTTGATTTGACTTCATATATCTTATCTCCAAATTCAGCCTTTCCATAAGGCTTGATATCAGAGATGGTCTTTCCCTTTTGTCCCACCTGTAAGCCCTCCAATCGATCATCATAGGTTCTACTTGAAATGGTATCTTTTAAAGAAAATCGTTTCCAAACACCAGATTTGAAGCCATAAAACACCACCACTACATTAGCCAATATGGTAAGCCCCAATACAATTAATGCAGTTTGCGAGTCATAATTTTGAAAAGTAAAGAAAATACCTAATCCACTAAACAAGAATCCCAAAACACCCACCAGGGTTGTTCCAGGAACAAAAATCACTTCTACTAGGACCAATGCTAATCCTATCAAAAGAAGGCTAATAATAATTACCAAAGTCATAAAAATTCCACAATGATTTGTTGAAAATAGAGAGATTTTTTGGGATTATAAAATGAAAATAAAAGTTTGACAACTGTCCGAAATCATTTTATCAAATCCCTAAAAAACAAAACTGCCTCAAATCATCCATCAGTCAAAATTGGCATCCTGAAGAACTTTCTGAGGCAGCTTTATTTCTGAAAGCAGTATTTAATAGGCCTTCGCAAAAAGCACCCTACCCTTTGACGGCTCTCCTGTGAGCACACACTTTCCTTCTTCCTCCACCTGATCCAATGGAATACACCTGATCGTAGCTTTTGTCAGCTCCTTGATCTTATCTTCCGTCTCAGAACTACCATCCCAGTGGGCAGAAATAAATCCTCCCTTTTCTTCCAACACTGCTTGGAATTCCTCCCAAGTATCTACTTTGGTAGTTTTTTCTTCGCGGAAATCTAGGGCCTTTTGATAAATATTAGCCTGGATATCATCCAATAATTCCACCAATAACTTTTCGATCTCCACTTCACCTAAATTGATCATTTCTTTGGTCAGGGTATCCCTTCTTGCCACTTCAATAGTGTTATTGGCCAGGTCTCTAGGCCCCATAGCTATTCTCAATGGCACACCTTTCAATTCATACTCTGCAAACTTCCAGCCTGGCTTATGGGTATCTCTATGATCAAACTTCACTGATATCCCCAGTGGCTTCAATTTATCCATGATTTCATGAGCCTTTTCTTCGATAGCCTGTAATTCCTCCTCACTTCTGAATATTGGAACAATTACGACTTGGATCGGAGCCAATTTTGGAGGCAAAACAAGCCCTTTATCATCTGAATGGGCCATAATCAAAGCGCCCATTAGACGCGTACTAACCCCCCAAGAAGTTCCCCAGACATGCTCAAGCCCCCCTTCCTTGGTGGCAAATTTCACATCAAAGGCTTTGGCAAAATTCTGGCCGAGGAAATGAGACGTCCCTGCTTGCAAGGCTTTACCATCCTGCATCATCGCTTCAATACAATAGGTTTCCTCTGCACCTGCAAATCGCTCATTTTCTGTTTTTAGTCCTTTGACCACAGGCACTCCCATATACTCTTCAGCAAACTGGGCATAAACATTCATCATTTGCTCAGTTTCCTCAATGGCCTCTTCACGGGTAGCATGAGCTGTATGTCCCTCCTGCCATAAAAACTCTGCAGTTCTTAGAAACAATCTAGTCCTCATCTCCCATCTCACCACATTGGCCCATTGGTTTACCTTCAAAGGCAAATCTCTGTAAGACTGTATCCAGTTTTTATAAGTACTCCAGATCACCGTCTCAGATGTAGGACGAACAATAAGCTCTTCCTCCAACTTAGCCTCCGGATCTACTATGACACTTTTATTGTCCTCCGAATTCTTTAGCCTATAATGGGTAACTACAGCACATTCCTTGGCAAATCCTTCCACATGACTAGCCTCCTTGGATAAGTATGACTTAGGAATAAAGAGCGGAAAATAAGCATTGCTATGGCCAGTATCCTTAAACATCTGGTCAAGTTGCTGTTGCATTTTTTCCCAGATCGAATAACCATAGGGCTTAATGACCATACAACCTCTCACAGCGGAGTTCTCCGCCAAATCAGCTCTTTTCACTAGTTCATTGTACCACAGGGAGTAATCCTCACTTCTTTTTGGCAGACCTTTGCTCATTTGTATTATTTGTTGTTTTGAAAAAACTCTTTAACTTTAGTTCCTATTTTGGGAAGCAAATATAAATTAAAAAATTATAACCATCTTCCGATGAGCACGTATATAGTGTTGAGTGTTGTAAACTAAACTATTATGAACAAAATTTTCGCATATCGATACCTTGGTTTCATTGCCGCTATAGGAATGGTTGGATGTAGCAGCAGTTATACTGCTATGAATGGAGAATCAGATGACATGTATTTCATGGCTTCAGACGATGCAGTTGTAACAGCAAATGCAGTCTCCAACAATACACCTAATAATTTCAGCAAATATGCTGAGGTGGACGATTCAAACCAATATGCTCAGGAAAGTTTTTCTACTAAAAATGTCAATCCTGAATACATTGCAAAATATCAAGTTCAAGATGATACTGTAACAGATGATATAGTTTATTTTGACGACGCTCCTGCTGAAAACAACACCAGTGGAAGTGGTGATGGTAATGTCAATGTTTACAATAATTTTTATGGCTATAGTAATCCGAAAGGATCTACCAGTTCATGGAACTCTAATCCATGGATGTACAGCTCGTTAGGTTTCTACGGTGGCCCATTTGGTCTTTATCCTAGTATGGGTTTCGGAGGATTCTATGATCCATTTTGGGGACCTGGCTTTGGTTTCAGACCTGGGTTCAACCTTTCCTTTGGTTTTGGATTCGGCTATGGTTTTGGAAGGCCTTGGGGATACAGACCATTTTACAGTCCATTCTATGATCCTTTCTGGGGACCAAGTTATGCCTATGGTGGTGGATATTATGGCGGTTATTATGGCAGACCTGTTATCATCAACAATATCTATTCAAATGAAAGCAGAAGAATTGTAAGAGCCGCAAGTAGCCGTAGAGGTGGTTCCGTTACCACATCCAACACTCGAAGAGCTATATCTCCTGCTGCATCTAGAACTGATGCAAGAAGAAACGTTGTGAATAGAGTAGATGCAAGTAGCAGAAGAGCTGCGACGGATTTCAACAGATCTCAAAACGATTATACCAATGGTAGAAGTAGAATTACCTCTGCCAACCCAAGCAGAAGGACCGCCAACTCTGCTGTGATGACACGTCCAAGCAGTAGCGAAAGCAATAGAAGTGCTTATAGTCCACGTAGAAGCACTACAAATCGTTCCGTAGCTCCTTCTAGTAGATCAAGATCTTCTTATTCTACTCCTAGCAGCAGAACTAGAAGTTCCTCTCCTTCATATAACAGGAGTTCTTCACCTTCTTATAACAGAAGTAGTACCCCTAGTAGATCTAGAAGTTCATATTCAACACCTACTCGAACTAGAAGTTCTAGTAGCTATACACCTTCAAGAAGCAGCTCATCATCTTCCAGGAGCTCAGGAAGCGTGAGCAGAAGCTCAGGAGGTTCAAGAAGAGGGGGAAATTAATCCCCCTTTTTTTACCACTTTTCCTATCCCTTTCGTTAAATATTCAAGTATTCAGACAATAAAAACTTAATGGCTTTTTAATTAGCCAATGGGATTTGTATTTGAAAAATTTATGAGATTTAGTATTAAAAGAATTTTAGGCACTGCCCTATTAGGCGTTTTGTCCATCACTCTATCAAAAGCCCAAACCTTTGATGATGCCTTGCGATATAGTTACTATAATGCGACAGGATCAGCAAGAATTATGGGGATTGGTGGCAGCCAGTTTGCCCTTGGTGGTGATGTTTCTAATATTTCCGGCAACCCAGCCGGTTTAGGTTTCTTTAGAAAATCCGAATTTAGCTTCACCCCTTCTTATGAGAATTGGCAATCCAATTCCAATTTCATAGACCAAAAACAATCTGATAATACGGGGAATTTTGCCCTTCCCAATGTAAGCATCGTACTTAGCACTACAAAAGATCCATTAAACCGTGATAGCTGGAGAGGACATTCCTTTGGTATCAGTATCAACAGGATCAGTAATTTCAATAATACCTATGGCTATTTCTCCAATATCCAAGGTTTAAATTCACTTTTAGATTATTACGTGGATGATTACAACCAATTCGGTGCTCCACCAGTAGGAGACCCTTTAGGCTTACCGCTGGATGTTGGTATTATTGGTCAAAGTGGCAATAGCTTTTACCGATCCGACTACACTTATGAGCCCGATGATTTTGTAGACCCAATCTACCCTTTCCAGGATGAAATCATTGAAAATGAGGGCAGTTTAAGCCAAATAACCTTCGCTTACGGCACCAATTACAAAAACAAGCTTTTCATTGGTGGCTCCATTGGAGTAACTTCATTCAATTTCTCTTCATTCAAGACCTATAATGAAGAATTTATCGACAATAATGATAATACTTCTTTATACTACTCCATGAGAGAAAATCTATACCATAATGGTACAGGGATTAATTTAAATGCTGGCTTAATATACAAACCTATTGATCAAATCAATTTTGGACTCTCCTATAGCTCTCCGACTTGGTATAGGTATGATGAAGACTTTGACGCTGATATCAACGCCATCTTTTATGATTTAGATGGATTCCAAGAAGACGAACAGTTTGCACAAAGTGACATCTATTACTCGGCCATTAACCTAAGAACTCCTTCCAAATTGAGTGCTGGAGCAGCCTTCTTTATCAATAAGAATGGTTTTATTACAGCTGATATTGATTATCTGAATTATGGCTCCATGCATCTTTCATCTCCTGATTATAGATTAGACGGTGCCAATAATGAAATTGACGATTCCGCTGGAAATGTTTTGAATTACAGAATTGGAGGTGAATACAGATTTAACATGCTGAGATTAAGAGCAGGCACAGCATTTTATGGCGATCCTTACAATGACACGGAGTTTGACAGGACCAAAACCCAATATACTGGAGGGATTGGGGTAAAACTAGCTAAAATGTATATTGACTTTGCTTTTGTCCACAGCCAGTTTAACACCTATTATTTACCATATCCTGGAGCGGATATTCTGTCTATTGATAATAAAAGCAATAAAGGAATGCTTACTTTAGGCTTTAATTTCTAAAATAAGTCATTAACTCCGAAATTAGAAACTCAGTGGTAATATCATCTCCGCTGAGTTTTATTTTTGCTTTTTGATAAAACTCTTCTCTCTCAGTCAGTAAATCCTGAAGCTTTTGTGAAATTTCAGCCGTATCCAATCCCTGAAACATCGGACGTTTGTCTGCTTCATTTTTAGTCAAACGCTTCAAAAGTTCATTTACACTCACTTCTAAATAAACTGAAATTCCCCTTTGGTTGATCACCTCCATATTTTCATTATAACATGGAGCTCCTCCACCCGTTGATAGCAAAAATGAAGACTCCATTTCCAATAGCATATTCAATACCTTCGTCTCCAATTTTCGAAAATAACCTTCTCCCTTGGTTAGAAATATTTTAGGAATTTCCATGCCTTCTGCCTTGACAATTTCTTCATCAAGATCATAAAAATCAAAATTTAATAGTTTAGCCAGTAGCTTACCTAGAGTAGACTTACCAGAGCCTGGCATACCTATTAAAACAATTTTAGAATGCTCCATCATTGGGTGAATAAACTTTTGACTTCCTCTGGTTGAGGAGTGTTTTTAATATGATATTTCCTTATTATGGTTCCATCTTGGATCAGCATTATGCCAGGATTTGAACGGATCATGGTTTTTACGACCGTAGCATCCCCATAATAATAAGGGACATCCCAAGATTTTTCATTCATAAGAAGCTCCATCTCTTCTGCCGAGCTTGCAGTAATGATTACCACCTCGATATCTTCCTTTAACTCTTGAACCAAAGGGCTAATCTTGTCCAACCTGTTTCTGTCGATTTTCTCAAGGCTATTGAATAAAACCAATATTTTGTTCCCCTCTAGTATCAAATCAGTAAAATCCCCATCATCATTCCAAACAGCAAAATCAGAAATCTTAGGCAAAAACTCAGGGTTCTTAAGCTGCATATCCACAAACTCATAACTTTCATCCGAAGGATATTCATCCAATATCACTTCCTCACCATCTTTGCTCATTATATATCGGTATTCCAGTACCCCTGAGGGCTGCATCGCTTCAGGAATATTCACGCCCTCCTTATATGCCCTAAAGTCAATAATAGGCAGATTTCTGATCGCATAAATAGATATCAATAGAGCTCCTAAGAAGCTGATTAAGACAGCTACTCTTGCCCCCATTCCATTACTTTCTGAAAGATCCTTCTTAAAAAAGAACAACACCCCAATCAACACCAATAGGACAATATCCTTATAAAAGGATTCCCAAGGAGTTAATTTGATTGCATCCCCAAAACAACCACAATCTGTGACTTTATTAAAATATGCGGAATAAAACGTAAGGAATGTAAAGAATACAATAAGCAGCAATAACAAGTTTATTGTCAGGTTTTTCTTAAAATTAAAAATCAGCATCACTCCCAAAACCACTTCCAATACTATCAAGAAAACAGCAATTGGCAGTGCATAAGGCATAAAAACCTTAAAGAAAGCAGCTATATCATGAGAAAAAACCTCGAAATACTCCTTCAGCTTAATTGAGGTCCCTACAGGGTCATTTACCTTTATAAGTCCAGAAAAGATAAATAATCCTCCGACTAAAAAACGGAACAAGTTTAGAATCAACTTTTTAAGCATTTTGTGCTTCCTTTAACTTTATCATACAAAAAACAGCATAATTGATCATATCCTGATAATTAGCATCCACCCCTTCGGAAGCCAATGTCTTACCTAGGTTATCTTCAATTTGCTTAACCCTATATAATTTCATCAAAATGATATCAGTTATGGAAGAAATACGCATGTCTCTCCATGCTTCTCCGTAATCATGGTTCTTATTTTCCAAAAGAGAGCGAGTAGCATCAATCCACTTATCGTATAGAGGCTGCAACTCTTCATAACTTAACTCAAGTCTTTCATCATCCTTTAAATCCAGCTGGATAAGTGCAATGATGCAATAATTGATGATCCCAATAAATTCATCCTGAATGGGGTCATTAACCATCTGCGTACCTTTTTCCTGAATGGAACGAATTCGTTGGGCCTTAATAAATATCTGATCCGTTATGGAAGGAAGGCGAAGGATCCTCCAAGCTGTCCCATAATCAATGGTTTTCTTCTTAAAAAGTTCTTTACAAAGGGTGATAACTTGATTATATTCGCCTACTGTTTGCGTTTTCAAAGCAATATTGATTTAATGAAAGATACTCCAAAGTCTTCTTTAGAAATCGAAGATAAATTATTTCCCTCAAAAATAACACTTCAAATCAAAGGAAAGCTCCTATTCTTGGAAGATCCTTGTGTAATGGGAATCCTAAATATTACTCCAGACTCCTTCTATGCAAAAAGTAGGATCTCTCAAAATGAATCCCAAGCCCTGGAAAGAGCAGAAAAGATGATTCAAGAAGGAGCTGAAATACTTGATATCGGAGGATATAGTAGTAGACCGGGTGCGGTAAACATCCACACTGAAGAAGAAATCCAAAGAGTCGTCCCTTACGTAAATGCTATTAAGCAGCGGTTCCCTGATACATTATTATCCATTGATACATTTAGACACGAGGTGGCAAAAGCTGCTACCGAAGTAGGTGCAGATATTATCAATGATATTTCTGGCGGAGAACTGGACCCAAAAATGATCCCAACAGTGGGAAAATTAAAAATTCCTTATATCTGCATGCATATGCGGGGAAATCCTGAAACCATGCAGGCCAAAACGGAGTATAATAATATTGAGAAGGAAGTTCTACTTTTTTTCATTGAAAAGATAAGCCAATGCCAGGAAGCCGGTATACATGACATCATCATTGATCCAGGCTTTGGCTTTGCCAAAACTATCGAGCAAAATTATAGGATTCTTAAAAACTTATCTTATTTTAAGTCTATTAAAAGCCCTATATTAGCAGGAGTCTCTAGAAAATCTATGATTTATAAAACTTTAGATATTACTCCTGAAGAAGCCTTAAACGGAACCACAGCCCTTAATATGGCTGCTCTGATTAACGGCGCTAAGATCCTAAGAGTACACGATGTAAAAGAAGCTAAAGAAACGATAAGATTATATAAAAACATTTACCCTTGAATTTACTATTTAAAATAGGTTTTTTAGACGTATCAATCGTCAACATTATAGACATCACCTTGGTCAGTGTTCTGATCTATCAAGTCTATAAGTTGATGCGGGGAAGTGTTGCAATTAAAATATTTTTAGGTTTCCTGTCGCTTTATTTGGTATACTTAGTGGTCAATGCAGCTAAAATGGAACTGCTTTCCATTATCTTGGGACAATTTATGGGAGTGGGTGTTATAGCGGCAATTATCCTCTTTGCACCCGAAATAAGAAAATTCCTCCTAATCATCGGTAAAACCTCCATTCTGTCCAATGAAAATGTCCTGCAAGAATTATTGTTCTGGAGAAAAAAGGAAACCATGGCCTTCAATATCACCCCGATCATTGAAGCCTCCAAGTCTTTGGCAGGCACAAGCACCGGAGCATTAATAGTCATATCAAAAAATTCAGAATTAAAATTCTATGCAGATAGCGGTGACCTTATTGATGCCGTAGTATCCAAGCGATTATTGATATCCATTTTCAATAAATACAGCCCTTTACATGATGGAGCTGCAATCATTTATAATGGAAAGGTAAAAGCTGCCCGTTGTATTTTGCCTGTGACAGAAAAAGAACTTCCGGCCCATTTTGGGTTAAGGCACCGAGCAGCTATCGGCATGTCAGAAGCTACCGACACATTGGTCTTGATCGTATCCGAAGAAACTGGCCAGGTTTCAATGGCCAAAAATGGAAATATACTTCACAATCTTTCTTTTCAGGAAGTACGGGAAATGATCAATGCTTACCTAACAGGAACCGATATTGATGATAAATTCGAATACATCAGCCCTTTTGAAAGCAAAAAATTAAAGCAGCGTACCGCTGAAGCATAAAAAAGACAGCCCAGTTTATTTAGGCTGCCTTTATTTTTTCTTATTTAATCACATCCAGTTCTCTGCCAACAGCGATAAACGCTTCAATAGCCTTATCTAGATGCGCTCTCTCATGAGCTGCTGAAATCTGAACCCTGATCCTAGCCTGACCTTTTGGAACTACAGGATAGTAGAAACCTATTACATAAACGCCTCTTTCCAATAGTTTTTCCGCCATCTTTTGTGACAATACGGCATCATATAGCATGATAGGCACAATTGGATGAACACCTGGCTTAATATCAAAACCAGCCTCAGTCATTTTCTCTCTAAAATACTGCGTATTCTCCTCCAATTTATCCCTTAATTCTGTCGTGCTGCTAAGCAAATCGAATACAGCGATAGAAGCACCTGTAATCGATGGTGCTAGTGTATTCGAAAACAAATAAGGTCTTGATCTCTGTCTTAAAATATCTATGATTTCTTTTCTTCCTGAGGTAAATCCACCTGAAGCTCCTCCAAGAGCCTTGCCCAGTGTACCAGTAATGATATCCATCTTACCCATCACTCCCTTCAATTCATGTACACCTCTACCTGTCTTACCGATAAAACCTGTTGAGTGACATTCATCAGACATCACTATGGCACCATACTGCTCGGCCAATTCAACAATTTTATCCATTTGGGCAATAGTACCATCCATAGAGAAAGCCCCGTCAGTCACTATTACCTTTTGCTTGGCTCCTTTTTCATTGGCTGCTTTAAGCTGCTCTTCCAAATCAGCCATATCATTATGCTTATACCTAAAGCGCATGGCCTTACAAAGCCTAACACCATCTATAATAGAAGCATGATTCAAGGCATCAGAAATAATGGCATCCTCAGGTCCCAATAAGGGTTCAAACACTCCGCCATTTGCATCAAATGCCGCAGCATAGAGAATGGTATCTTCAGTACCCAAAAACTCACTGATCTTCTTCTCCAGTTCCTTGTGGATATCTTGTGTACCACAAATAAAACGAACAGAAGACATACCATACCCATGACTATCGATTGCATCCTTGGCAGCTTGAATCACCTTTGGATGACTGGAGAGTCCCAGATAATTATTGGCACAAAAATTCAAAACCTGCTTTCCATCTTCAGTGGAAATCTCAGCTCCCTGAGGGGAAGTAATGATTCTTTCGGTCTTATAGAGCCCTGAATCTTTAATTTCTTTCAGTTCCTTTTCTAATTTCTCCTTCAAACTTTCGTACATTTTTTATTTGGATTTAAATTCTATTTATTACTTTGAGAAATCTTTCGTCTAAATGTAATTGAAATTATTCATAAATGGTAAAATTGAATTTATTAATTTTACACAAATATAAACCCTAAACGTTAAAAGAGATTGAGCTAAAATGATTTAGCTACGCTCAGGAATATTATGGAAAGAATATTAATTACCGGAGCAGCCGGACAGTTGGGATCAGAACTTACCCAAGCACTAGCAGATATCTATGGTGGAGAGAATATCTTTGCCACAGACATCAATGAATCAGCAGCACTCAAATTTGATTATTGCAACTTTGCTCCACTAAATGTAATGGACAGAGATGGCCTTGCTAAAATTGTCAAAAGTGAGAAAATCACACAGATCTATCATCTTGCCGCCATCCTCTCTGCCACCAGTGAAAAGAACCCTCTTTTTGCTTGGCAACTTAATATGGAAAGCTTGTTATCAATTCTAGAATTAGCCAAAGAGCAGAAGTTGAACAAAATTTATTGGCCATCATCTATTGCTGTCTTTGGACCAAACACTCCTCTTCAGAATACTCCTCAACACTGTGTCATGGACCCCAATACAGTCTATGGCATTTCAAAACAAGCTGGAGAAAGATGGTGCGAATACTACTTCCAAAAATACAATGTGGATGTAAGAAGTATTAGGTACCCGGGGCTGATTGGCTACAAATCATTACCAGGCGGTGGTACGACAGACTATGCTGTTGACATCTTCCACAAGGCCATAGAAGGCGAGGATTTTGAATGCTTCCTAAAAGAAGACACTTATCTTCCTATGATGTATATGCCAGACGCAATCAAGGCTACCCTTGATTTAATGCATGCTCCTGCCGAAAACATCAAAATCAGGTCTAGTTACAACCTCGGAGGAATCAGCTTTAATCCAAAAGAGCTTTATGAATGTATCATCAGCCAAGGACCAAAATTTGATATAAGCTACAATCCTGACTTTAGACAAAATATAGCTGACACATGGCCTGACAGCATTGATGACAGTGCAGCCCAAAGAGACTGGGGTTGGAAACATTCTTATGGTTTAGAAGAAATGGCAAAGGATATTTTGACTAACTTACCAGAATATTTAGTCAATTTCAAATAACAACTAGATGAAAGGTTCCCATCTGCTAAGTATAATTTCGCTATTTAGCTTGACCATTGCCTGTGATCAGCCAGCCAATGAAACAGCTAACCAAGCCACCTTGGAAACAGAAAGTTCTTCTACTGCCGATAAAATTCTGGAGAAAAAAACCTCGACTTGGTACACCTATGAAGGAACCATCCCCTGTGCAGACTGCGTGGGCATCAAAATGGTGCTTCAATTAGAAAATAATCCTGATGAGGTTTCAAGGGAATTTAGGCTAAAGGAAACTTATTTAGGCACTACAGATGGCGACAGAAGTTTTGAAACCAGTGGTACTTATGAAGTAAGCTACGGCATGAAAGGTGATCCTGGAGCAATGCTGATAAGCTTAATTGATGAGAATGACCAACAATTCAAAACTTTTCTTCAGGAAAAAGATGGTATTCACTTTACCCTCTTGGACAAAGACAAAAATAAAATTGATTCGAATTTGAACTATACTTTGACACAAAAATAAAACCTGGCTAGCCAGGTTTTATTTTTTACTTAATATTTCATCTTTTTTAAAACCAGCTTGGATATCACCATCAGGAAAAACCATTACCGGTCTTTTTATCATGCTACTATTTTTTGACAATAAAGGGATAGCACTTGAGGCTGATTCTGCTTGGACCTTTTCTTCATCACCCAACTTTCTATAAGTAGTTCCTCGTTTATTCAACAAAACTTCCAATGGAATCTTGGAAAGAAAGGATTCTAAAAGTTCAGCTGTTGGTTGCTCCTTTTTATAATCATAAAAGTCATACTCCATCCCATTTTCTTCGAGCAACTTAAAAGTTTTCTTCATTGTATCACAATTCTTGATACCATATACTTTTATCTTTTCTTGCATATATTTTCTATTTTGATGCTAATTATTTAATCAAAAGTAATAGACCAGCTATTTCCGGGCAATTATTTGATTAAAATATCCAATATATAAGTTGAAGAATAATCATTATCAAAATATCTGAGCAAAGCACTTATTTGTATTGAATGAAAAAGAACAGAAAATTAACCCATTGCCTAAATTGTAATCAAAAGTTAAGCAATGAGGACAATTACTGCCCTCATTGTGGTCAGGAGAACATGGACAAAAATGTTTCTATCGGACTTTTTATCAAGGACTTTTTCTCCAATTATATCAGCTTCGAAACCAAACTTTTCAGAACAATTCCCATTTTTATCAGCCAACCAGGAAGACTGAGTATTGAATTCAACGAGGGAAAAAGAACAAAATACATTCATCCCATCAGAATGTACCTCATACTATCTCTTTTCTATTTTTTCATTATCAGCAGCCTAGTCCCAAAAAACCTGATGGACAAGGCCATTAACCTCAATTCCTCTCCTCCTGATTCTACAACATCAACAGCAATCAATATCACAGACTCTATAAAGCAAAAAGAAATTCAGAAGTTGAATAAAACCTTTGGAGATGTAGATACTGACAGCCTAACGAAGGAACTTAATCTACCTGATTCATTAGCATCTTCTCCACTACCTAGCAAGTCAGCTTGGCAAGAATTAAAAGTAGCAGCGCAAGATGAAGACATCTCAGACAGTGCTTTCATGGATATGCTTCATAACAAATACAATTTCATGACTGACCTGGACAATACAATTATTCGAAATTTCATTGCCAACTCCAACCTCTTCTTTATCGAATCAGCTAAAAACCTTCCCTTAATGATGTTTGTGCTGCTTCCCTTTTTTGCATTATACATGAAGCTTTTATACATAAGGAGCCCTAATTTCTATGTAGAACATTTAGTTCAAGGCCTCCATTTGCACAGTTTTGCCTACCTAATTTACGGTCTTGGTCTATTATTGATAAAATTCACTTCTGGAATAGGCGAAGGAACCTTTTGGTTTTGCTTTATTGCAGTAAGTACCTATACATATATATCCCTACTTAAAACTCAAAAACAAGGTTGGTTCAGAACCTTGTTGAAATTCTGGTTATTAGGGCTATTCTATTTCATCACCCTGTTCATTGCTATTTTGGCTGAACTCTATCTTTCCTTATTATTAGTATAAAAAAAGCCAGTTCAATTGAACTGGCCTAAATTCCTTACGAATGTATCTCTTTGAGTGATTCCTCATTGGCCTGAATAATATGTTCAATATGTTCATGTTTCAAAGAAGTCGAGAGAAATAAACTTTCAAACTGCGAAGGAGCTAAATAAACTCCTCTTTTCAACATTGCTTGAAAATATTTCCCAAACAGTGGTGTATCAGACTCCTTGGCTGATTCAAAATCCGTAATCTCTTTGTTTGTAAAAAACAGACTATACATACTACCCAAATGGGTAACCGAATAATCTAATCCAAGCTTGTCCAAACTTCCCTTTACACCGGCAACTATGGCATCTCCCGTTGCCTGCAAATCATCATAAATAGATGGTGTATCATGCAAATACTGCAACATGGCCATTCCAGCTGCCATTGCGATAGGATTTCCAGATAGCGTTCCTGCTTGATAAACTGGCCCGGTAGGAGAAACAAACTCCATGATTTCCTTCTTGCCGCCATAAGCTCCCACTGGCATACCTCCACCGATAATCTTACCCATGGTAGTTAAGTCAGGAGTAACGCCGAACACTTCTTGAGCACCACCTTGTGCAAGACGGAAACCGGTCATAACTTCATCAAAAATCAATACAATCCCCTCTTCATCACAGACTTTTCTCAAGCCCTCCAAGAAACCTTCTTTAGGCAATACAAGCCCCATATTACCGGGAACAGGTTCCAAAATAATTGCAGCCACTTCATTTTTATTGGCCGCAACCAATTCTTTAACTGCTTCAAGGTCATTATAAGGTGCTAATAAAGTATCTTTTGCAGTACCCTTGGTGACGCCGGGGGAATTTGGTTCTCCCATTGTAATCGCTCCAGAACCGGCAGCAATCAAAAATGAATCACCATGTCCATGGTAATTACCTTCAAACTTAATAAACTTATCTCTGCCTGTGTATCCCCTTGCAAGCCTAACTGCGGACATCGTGGCCTCAGTTCCGGAATTAACCATTCTGACCTTATCCACAGACGGAACCATCTTGGTGATCAGTTCAGCAATCTCAATTTCCTTGGAAGTAGGTGCCCCAAAAGAAGTTCCATCCTCCATGGCCTTAATGATTGCCTCTTTGATCAATGGATGATTATGACCTATAATCATTGGCCCCCAGCTATTGATCAACTCAATAAATCGATTACCATCTTCATCAAAAAGGTACGGGCCATCAGCTTTTTTTATAAACAATGGGTCACCACCTACTGCTTTAAATGCTCTTACAGGAGAGTTTACCCCTCCAGGAATAAAATTCTGCGCGTTAGCAAAAAGCGTCTTACTATTATTGATATTCATCAAATCTATTATTTAATTTCTTCCAGTTTTCCTTCATTCAATTTCAATACAGGAACGTATAGGTTAGACTGGCTGTTTCTAAAATTCAAGCCAAAACTTAAACTTCCTTTAACCATACCATTTCGGTTCAAATTTCCCCTAAAATCAAAGCCCCTCTGCTCGTTAATAGTATTAGCTACCCAATTCATCAAATCATAACCCACATATGCATTGGAGCCTGGGTAGACATGGTAACGCTCAAAAAAATGGAACCTATAATCCTCAACTGACTTTTTGGATAAATCAATAGTGTTGTTTCCTACGAAGTACAGCTCATTACCTTCCAACATATCAAAATTGGCAAAATTAAAATACAACCAACTATCCATAACAATAATAGGAATCGCTGTATTCTGGGATTCCAATAACGAAAGTGTTGGTGAGGCTATATAAGGATCATCTGAGAAAATAACAATCTCATCCACTCTAGGGGTCTCTCCAGGCCTAATCCCAACATCTTCCATAAAATCCCTTATATTACTGGAGTTGACCTTTTGGTTGAACACCACTCTATATCCCCTTCTTGAAGCCTCTGCAGCAAATTCCCTCGCCAATATCTCATCTCTCGTCGAACCAGAATAAGCTAAAGCTATACGGTTTCCACTTATATGTGTTTTTCCATAGTTCAATATTTTTTCTACTATCACTTTCGTGGAAGGTCTAAAAAGATAGGCATAGTCCATTCCGTCAAAGCCATCAGTAATATTTGAAAGAGGATTGATAAATGGAATTTTATTTACCTGAGAAAAACCAGCAACAATCTCAGTTTCTTCCGGATATAATGGACCTATTATAACATCAGCCTTTAAAAAAAATGGATCAGTCAATATTTTCCTTACAACCTCATTTTTTCTTTCCGTATCAAAAGTTTTGACCATTATATCCACACCTTGTGAGCGAGCATTTTCTATTGCCAAATTGATACCTTGATATAATTCAAAAATAAAATTGTTTCCCTCAAGGTTCCTTACTCCAGTTCCTCCTTGGTAATTGAATGGTAATATAATCGCAATGTCTAAGGTTTGATTCTCAATTTTGGCAGCATTACCTTCTCCACCACCCATATCAATATTCTCCATTTCAGCGAGAATCTTTTTTTCAATCCCGGTCAACACTGATTGGCTAAGCAACTTTTCTTTAAGTGCCAATACATAGCCTTTATTTTGCTTAAACGCCGTCCAATGAGCCGCTAAAAAACTAGTGGTAGCATTATTACTTAAATAATCATAGCTAGCCTTAAACCCCTCCTCTTTAAGCTGCTCGCCATCAATTTTATTGATTTCACTTAATCCAGCATAAGCCTCATTTTGGGCAAAATAAACCAATGCCAATAAATATAACCCATCATCTTCACGCTCCCAGTTATAATTACCCAGCAAATCACCCAAAGTGGCCTGAGCCAATTGGTATTGATTATTTTTATAAGCAGACCTAGCAAAATGGTAGCGGGCATATAAGGACAAATTCCCATATTCTTTATAATTCAAATATGGTCTGAGCTGCTCCATTGCTTCTTCTTGGTTTCCAAGATCGATTAAGCGTACGGCACTACTATATCCCTCTCCTTTTTGTTGGGCCATTGCCGGTAATTGCAAAAAAAGCCCTAAAAGTAATATTAAATAATGTTTTTTCATGGGTAAGATAAACTTAGAATGATTTGCCGGAACCAAAGGAAAACTCCCTTAAAAGGTTTGAGCAGAAATCAATTGGCTGCTCATAATAAGCCCTGTTCCTGAACGGCTTGAATCAAATTTTATACCTGTTTTTGAAGGTTTACGAATTTAATTGATTTTGATACAAAACCAGATAAAAAAAGCCTGATTTACACCAGGCTTTTTAATTTTATTCCCACTCAATGGTGGCAGGTGGCTTAGAACTGATGTCATAAACAACCCTGTTCACCCCTTTTACTTTATTTATAATTTCATTGGAAATCAAACCAAGAAATTCATAAGGCAAATGCACCCAATCCGCAGTCATTCCATCCACAGAAGATACTGCCCTTAAAGCAACCACCTTTTCATAGGTTCTTTCATCTCCCATCACCCCTACAGACTGTACAGGTAGCAATATAGCACCAGCTTGCCATACCTCGTCATACAAACCATGGTCTTTCAAACCTTGGATAAAAATATGATCCACTTCTTGAAGCGTTGCCACTTTCTCTTCCGTTATATCACCTAAAATCCTAATTGCCAAACCAGGCCCTGGAAAAGGGTGTCTCCCGATAATTGCTTCAGGGATTTCTAACGCCCTTCCAACAGCCCTTACTCCATCCTTAAACAAGGTATTCAAGGGCTCTACCACCTTTAATTTCATAAAGTCTGGCAAACCTCCTACGTTGTGGTGAGATTTGATAGTAGCTGATGGACCATTTACAGACACAGACTCTATTACATCTGGATAGATCGTACCTTGCCCTAACCATTTCACACCGTCAATTTTGTGTGCTTCATCATCAAACACTTCGATAAAGGTATTCCCAATGGCTTTACGCTTATCTTCAGGATCTGTCTTCCCTTTCAAAGCATCATAAAAACGTTGCTTGGCATCTACGCCAATCACATTCAATCCCAAGTCCTTATAGGACTCAAGAACTTCTTCATATTCATTTTTCCTGAGCAAACCATTATCAACAAAAACACAGGTAAGGTGGTCACCGATGGCTTTATGAATCAAGATGGCAGCTACTGAAGAATCTACGCCACCAGACAGTCCCATCACTACTTTATCATTCCCCAACTTCTCTTTCAAGCCCTCAATGGTAGCGTCAATAAAAATGTCTGAAGTCCAATCCTGACTGCATCCGCAAATTTGAACCACAAAATTCCTCAATAGGTTTTTACCTTCCAAAGAATGGGTTACTTCAGGGTGAAATTGAATACCATATGTCTCTTCATTCTGTACTTTAAAAGCAGCCACCTTAACAGACGGTGTGCTCGAAATGACATCAAACCCTTCCGGTAATTCCTTAATGGTATCACCATGAGACATCCATACTTGGGAATCATAGGATACTTCATGGAATAAGTCCACATGCTTATCTATATAACTAAGATTTGCACGACCATATTCCCTGATCTCAGACGGAGCTACTGAGCCTCCATATTTCTGAGCCAATAACTGGGAGCCATAACACACTCCCAATAAAGGAAGTTTTCCACGGAATTGATCGAGGTCCAAATCTGGAGCCCCTTCATCCCTAACCGAACAAGGGCTGCCGGACAAAATCACTCCTTTTATGTCTGAAGTAATTTCTGGGATGTTATTGAATGGATGAATTTCACAGTAAACATCGAGTTCTCTTACTCTTCTGGCTATAAGCTGCGTATACTGGGAACCAAAATCTAGGATTAATATCTGTTCTGCCATGCGCAAAGTTAACCACACTTAAAGAAATGAAAAAATAGTTTCATGAAATTTCGAAATAATATTTGGATTTATATTGACAAAAAACTTACCCAAACCCTAGCCCAATTATCAAAAAAGTCCCAGCTTACACAGCCAGGACTCTATCAAAAAGAAAATTTTATATTTTGATTATACTACCACTTTAGTAGTTCCACCACCTTTAAGAGTGATGTCTACTGGTGTATTATCTTTCCATGCTCCGCCGGTAAAGTCTGGGACATCAATAGAGGTAGCTCTATTCGCTACAGACCATTCAGACAATGGAGAAATAGCACTCCAAAGGGCTGCATCATAAACATCTTGATCCAATGGAAGTCCATTTCTAAGGCAATCTACCAATCTCCAAGTCATCATGAAGTCCATGCCTCCGTGACCACCGATTTTCTTGGCCATCTCACCTACTTTTTTGGTGATTTCTGGAGTGTACTTTTCCTTAAGATCATTCATTTGCTCTTCAGTGAACCATCTGTGTCCAGTAGCTACACCTTCCTTAGGCCATTTCCTTGCAATTCCCTTGGTACCACTAACCAAATGGATTCTTGAATAAGGTCTTGGAGAAGTCACGTCATGTTGGATCATAATAGAACGACCTTTCTTGGTTTTCACCATAGTGGTATTCATATTACCTCTATAATCCTCTTCAGCAAAAGAAGCAAAGAAATTATCCTCTTCAGCTAGTTCCTGAGCATGCTTTTTCATCATGAAGTCATTACTTGACAAAGAAGTCAAATAATCCATTTGGTCACCTCTGTTGATATCCATGATCTGACAGATTGGCCCCAATCCATGAGTAGCATAAAGGTTACCATTTCGGAAGTTTTCCTTTAATCTCCACATATCTTCATAGCCAGTTTTGCTGAAGTTCAAACCTAGCAAATCATGCAAGTAAGCGCCTTCCCCATGAACGATATCTCCGAAGAAACCATCTCTGGCCATATTCAAAGTCATCATTTCGAAGAAGTCATAGCAGCAGTTCTCCATCATCATGCAGTGCTTCTTAGTGCGCTCAGAAGTCTCCACCAATTCCCAGCATCCTTCCAAAGTAGTCGCAGCTGGAACCTCGATAGCAACGTGCTTATCTGATTCCATTGCATATACGGCCATTGGTACGTGCCAATCCCATGGAGTAAGGATGAAGATCAAATCAATATCATCTCTGTCTACCATTTCTTTCCATGCGTATGCAGATCCAGAATAAGTATCAGGATTGTGAGCTGTACCTTTTAATTTTGCCTTCATCTTGTCTACCTTTTCAGGAACAAGATCACAAATACCTTTTATTTCTACACCTTGTATTTTGCTCATACGCTCTACGTGACCTGGACCACGCATCCCCAAACCGATGAACCCTACTCGAACTACATCTAGTTTTGGAGCTGCATAACCAGACATATTAAAGCGCTGGTTAGCTTTTCTTTTGCTTTGTTGTAATACATTATCCATTTCGGCTTGAGTGAAGCCACTCATGCCTGCTCCTACCAACCCCATGCCTGCCAAACCAGACAGCTTAAGAAAGTCTCTTCTATTATTGCTCATTTTATAATATGGTTAGTGTAAATTTTTCATTTTTTAATTCTTCCTTGCTCAGATTGATAGGATATTGTAAACACCCTATTCACTGAACCTGTAAACCCTGGCTGCATTGGAATAAAATATCTTTTCCAAAACTTCCTCTGGCAAAGCTAATCCTTTAAAAGTCCCTGAAAATTCAGGAGCTTCCAATTCCTTTTCCGTTGCAAAGAAGTCCCAGTGGAATTTCCACAAATGCTCCAACCTATCCGCCACACCTTGCTCTCCAAAAGAGCCATCGTCGATTACATCTGTACCGTAAATGATCCTGTCCTGGTACTTGATCATGAAGTTCCTCACGTCCTCCCATCTCTCTTTGGATTGCAATTGCAAATGACAAACTCTTTCCGCCAAGTCTGTGAGCAAGTTAGGATATTTATCCATTCGCTTACTTACTTCATCAATGCTGTATTCCATGCTTAGCAAGTGAAGCCCCACAAAATTAAGCTTCGGATACTTTTCCAGCATATTATCCCTGGCATCCATTTGTGCCATATAAGAAGGATATTCTGGATGAAGGTACATGTGATATTCTGGATGACCCTGAAAATAATTTCTGTCTGAATCAACGGTCATTTCCTCCAGAGGCAACCAACAGTTCCTTGGCTCTCCCTGATGACCAATCAAAAGGATCTCATTTTCTTCCAAATACTTGAATATGGGTGCTAAACTTTCATCATCGATCATGATAAACCTACCATCTTTATCCTGTAAGTCCATCCCGATATTTTTCCAGATTTTTACGCCTACGGCACCATTGTCCAGACCTCTTTGAATTTGTGCAATGGCCTTATCAGCCCAATCAGGCTCTCCCCAATTCTCCGTAGAGAAGGAAGTAATATATTTGATCTGATTGGGATACTTTTTATCCAATTCCTTTATCACCTTCTCTTGTCCCTCAATAGAATCAAAGAAGGGAATTTCGGTAATAATGGAAAGAAACGATACCCCATGCGCTAACGCTTTTTCCATTTTTTGGGTGGAAGTAGTGTTCAGATGTACGTGGGCGTCAATAAAGGGGCGTATCATTTACTTATCGTTTTTCATTATTTCCAACTTCTTCGTCACCAAACCAGTAACTGCTTCAGTCGCCTTAGGGAATACTTTTCTAAGGTCAATCTCCTCATTTTCTTTCAATAATTGCTGAAGCGTTTTCATGAAGATATTTTTGATTTCTGTAGCAAGGTTTACCTTACAGATACCTTTTGAAATTGCTTCACGCAATTGCTCTTCTGGAACTCCTGAACTACCATGCAAAACCAAAGTTGAAGGTGTCGCTGCAGCGATTTCTGTCAACAAATCAAATTGTAATTTAGGCTCTTCTTTATAGAAACCATGGGCAGTACCAATGGAAATGGCCAAAGCATCTACTCCCGTTTGCTCAACGAATGTACTCGCTTCTTCAGCAGTAGTAAAACCCTGATGCTCATGAGATTGACCCAATTTAGCCACATAGCCCAATTCTGCCTCCACATGCGCTCCATACTTATGGGCTCTTTTAACTACTTCTTGAGTGATTTTAACATTCTCATCAAATGGCAATTCACTACCATCTATCATGACGGAATCAAAACCAGCATCCAAGCAAGCCTGAGCCAAATCAACTGATCCACCATGGTCAAGGTGAATCCATCCTTTCACTCCATATTGCTCCAATGCCGCTCTACCCATAGCTACAGCAGTATTTAAGCCCATATAGTCAATTGAACTTTGGGTCAATTGAAGAATGATAGGCTCATTCAAAGCTGAAGCTGCTTTTAAAACACCCTGAAGCGTTTCAAGGTTGTAGAAGTTTGTTGCTAAAAGCCCACGTTTCTGCGTGGTGAACTCTCTTAATTGATCTTTTATTTTCATTTTGACGATTAAATTTCTTGATTTAAAATACTCTTGGCCCTACTTTTTAAGTTTTCCATATTATCAAAAGCACCGGTTCCTCCCGCCGCAGTTGTATTAAGCGCTCCGGTCAGATTGGCAAACTTCAAGCATTCTCCCCAATCATTTCCCTGTAAAAACTTACAGATAAAACCTGCATTGAAACTATCTCCAGCTCCAATAGCATCAACAAATTGATCATTGATATAAGGTTCTGCCTTGATAATCTCTCCTTTATGATATACCAACCCGCCTTTTATCCCCATCTTTAGGGCTATAATATTGGCGTGGTCTTTCAGTTCTTCCAAAGCTTCATCTACCTCAGTTTTTCCAGTAAGAGAAAGTAACTCTGATTCATTCGGTAGAAATATATCCACATAAGGCAAACAGGACTTATAGTCAAAATCCCACTGGTCATCCGGATCTACTTGAAGATCCAGTGAAGTGCTCATCCCAGAGGCCTTTGCTTTTTTAAATATTTCCGTGATATCTTTTTGAATTCCTTTTTGAAGAAAATAGTTGGACAAATGAAAATGCTTGTACTCCGATACCTTTTCCCAAGGAATATCTTCTATGGTCAAGTCTTCCATAGCCCCACAATAAGTCACATTCGCTCTGTCCTGATCATAATTCATCACTACTGTCAAGCCTGTCTTGAACGCTTTGGACACTGAAATATGATCAACTCCTACCTTCTTGTTTCTTAAGGTTTCACAAACGAATTGTCCAAAATCATCATTCCCCACTTTTCCACAAAAGGATGTTTGGATTCCAAGCGTAGCAATATTGGAAGCAAATATCGCGGAAGAACTCCCTAAAGTAACATCCATCTTTTCTGCTACCTTTTCTGAACCCATTTCAGGAAATCCTTTGATTTGATTTAGGATCAAATCTATATTCAATTCACCTACTACTAAAAGATCTTTTTTATGCATAGCTTAATTCTTTAATTGACACCTTAGGAAGTAAAGCCTCTACATCAGAGCTATATAACATTCCTAAATCCTTTCTGAGACAATTAGCAGCTCCAAAAGCAACTCCATGCCGAGCAATCTCCTCAACAGAAAGCCCTTGATTCACCCCATAGGCTATCCCAGCAGTTAAACAATCTCCACTTCCAACAGTACTTACCACCTTATCAATCACTACATTGGCATGAATTATCTTTCCTAAATAGCCAAGATAAAGTCCTTCCTTTCCCCGGGTAAGTGCTACCAAATCTACTTTCTCACTTAAAACCTGCATGGCCTCCAAAGGATCATCCTTTCCACAAAGCTCCTTTGCTTCATGTTCATTGAGATGCAATCCAAAAAAACCTCTTTCCAGCGCATTGGCAAGTTGTATACCACTACAGTCCAAAATGACTTTTTTGCCTTTTTCTTCTGCTATAGCTGTCATTTCCGCATAAGCAAATGCCGGGCTTCCTTTAGGCCAAGACCCAGAAAGGACTGCAAGACCGGCATTATCCAAATGCTCGCTGAAGTTTTTTATAAATGCAAGATACTGCCCCTCATTTAACTCAGGACCTGGCTCCAACAATTCTGTATGATGCAAATCCTCATCCTCTGAAAGAAAGGTATAACACTTTCTATTTGCTCCTGCCAATTCAGGCCCAAAGCTTTTCATTCCCAATTCTTCACAAAACTCCCTTATCCATTTACCTGAATGTCCAGCCCAACTACCCAATAAATCAGTTTTTGCACCAAACTCATTAAGGGCCATGGCTACATGAACACCTTTTCCTCCTGCAAACTCCTGTAGTTTCGTTATCCTATTGGCAACACCCAGTTCCATCGTATTCAACCATGCATAAGTATCGACTGAAGGATTAGGACAAACTGAAAGGATCATGTCAATTTACTTTTTGTATATAATTACTCCTTGAACTACCCTGCTGATCGCTCCACTTACAGAAGGATTATCAGGTTGCAAGCCTAATTGAAGACATTTATAAAAACCTAATAACTGCCCTACCATGGTAGCAGGCAACACATTGAATACGGCATCCTCACCAGCTCCTTCAACAGGTATATTCAAAATAGAATTATACTCTTCTACATTTTCGCCACCGAAACAAACGGTTTTAATATCTCTTTTATCCTGTCCGATACTCAAAGCCAAATCATTTTCATATTTGGCGACATGGGCATCTTTTGCAAATAAATACACTACCAAAGAATCCTCATTGGCCACTGCCCTAGGTCCATGCCTGAAACCTAAGAAAGAATCATGCTTACAAACCACTTGACCATCTGTAAGCTCCTGTAATTTCAAATGACACTCTCTTGACACACCTAGCATTGAACCCGATCCAAGGAAAATCACTCTTTTGAAATCACGTTCTGCCAAAGCCTCAAAATCTTCCAATTGATTATGAAGAATATGATTAGCAGTAGCAACAGCATTATCAAAAGCTGGTTTTAACTTATCCAATTCTTTAATTCCCGCAACCATCAACACCGTCAATAACATAGAAGTAAAACTTCCTGTCATTGCAAGACTATTGTCATTTGCTGCTTCAGGCAATACAATTGCCAAACAATTCCCTTCACACTCATTTGCATAAGCCGCCAATTGCCCCTCAGCATTACATGTAATGACCAAATGATATATTTGATCACAAAACTTATCTGCCAATCTTACCGCTTCCACACTCTCTGGACTATTTCCTGACCTTGCAAAAGAAACTAGAACTGTTGGTGTACCAGCCATGAAAAATAATTCCGGATGCGTCACCAAATCGGTAGTCGCAATGGCCTGGGTCAATACTCCGGTTTTTTGCTGAACGATTCCCTGAGCTGATTCTCCGATAAACGCTGATGAACCTGCCCCAGTCAATATTATCCTTGCATTACCATTTTCAAAAATTGGATCAACAAAATCCTGGATCTTCTCCTTCATTTGATCCACTTGTTCATAAACTTGGCTCCATAGCTCTGGCTGCCCAGCTATTTCCTTTGCTGTGTGAAATGCCCCTTTTTTCTCTGCTAACTCAGTATTAAGGGTCAAATAAGTGGTTTGTATCATATCTATTTTTTCTATAAAATCAAATTAATCGGCAACCTCACATAAGCAATACCTTCAACAGGAACCTACTAATTATCTTTGGGTTACAAAACCTATCAGAAATTAATCCCTATTTAATTTTGCTTTCGTTTCATAACTACTTCAAATTAAACGAAATAAAATGAAACAAAAAAATTTCAATACGTTTTTAACAAAGCTTAAAATATTGACACAAGCCCCTACACTTCCCTCCCAGCCATATACTTAAGGAATCAAAACGGGGATTCACCTGCGCTATTGCTTAAAGCAAGACAAAATCACTTCAATTCATCCTTTTTTATTAAGCGGCCAAAAACCAATAAAAAAACCATTTTTTGGAATAATTTATTTTCATTTTCTTACGTAGCAATAATATATCAGGACAAAACGTATCTATGCTAAAAAAAAAGGCAGCTATTCGCTGCCCTGCATACTATTTACAAAAGCATGGTATATTAATCGATATATTTAAAGTTGAATTCGGGATCCAGATCGTCTAAAAATGCCATAATCAAATCAATCACTGACTCAATATCCTTTTTACTTGCTGTTTCCACAGTAGTATGCATGTATTTTAAAGGAAGGGAAATCAATGCCGAGGGAACCCCATCATTGGAATAGGCAAAAGCATCCGTATCAGTACCTGTACCTCTGGAAGCTGCTGCCCTTTGGAAAGGCAAATCTCTTTTCTTAGCTGAATCAATAATTAAATCCAACAGCTTCTTATGTACAGAGGCGCCATAAGTCAGTACAGGCCCATTACCCGCTACCTGTTCTCCACTTTTAACTTTATTGTACATGGGAGCGGTAGTATCATGACAGACATCCGTAATAACAGCCACATTAGGCTTGATCTTGGCAGCAATCATCTCAGCACCTCTGAGCCCTATCTCTTCTTGTACTGCATTTACTATGTACAAACCAAACGGCAATTCTTTTCCGCTATCCTTTATTTTTTTGGCCACTTGCGCAATCATATAACCTCCAATGCGGTTATCTAATGCCCTGCCAGCATAAAATTTTCCATTGAGATCCATCAACTCATCTCTAAAAGTCACTACACAACCCACATGAATTCCCAACTCCTCTACCTCATCTTTTGACCTGGCCCCAACATCAATAAAAATATTCTCCAAGCTTGGTTTGTCTTCCTTATCACCCTTTCGGACATGAATGGCAGGCCAACCAAACACACCTGGAATCATTTTATCATCAGTATGGATATTGACTCTCATGGAAGGAGCAATCATATGGTCTGAGCCTCCATTTCTTCGCACATAAAGATATCCCTCAGGAGTAATATAGTTTACAAACCAACTGATTTCATCAGCATGGGCCTCTATTACAACCTTAAAAGATGCTTCTGGATTGATAACCCCTACCGCTGTACCATAAGAATCAGTAAAATATTTATCTACAAAAGGTTTCAGATAATCCAACCAAATTTGCTGGCCAGAAGCCTCAAATCCCGTTGGAGAGGCATTATTCAAGTATTTATAAAGAAATTGTTCTTCCTTTGTCATAAAACTAAATTAAATGATATTTGATTATTTCGTTATTCAATTTTTTTGACTGCTCCGTTAATTAGGTGAATTTGTCACAACTTTTTTGTTCCTTTTTAATGAAGAGATATATCCATTTAAAAGTTTCAGGCAATCATAATGATACTCTCTATAACCCTTTAAGTTTTCCAAAGTAATCCAACCCTCATCATAAGCGACAATCATATGATCCAATGTTTCAAATAGCGCCCCTCTAGCTTGCCTACAAAATTGTATATTCTCCTCAAAGTGGGACCTACCGAAACCCTCCGCAATATTATTTCCTATAGACCTCGAAGACTTTTTTACCTGACTAATTAGTACAAATCTCTCTTCAACTGGAAAATCACTTATCATGCTAGAAACAAAAACCCTTAAGTCCCTAGCTTTTTCCCACACTTCGAGCTCTTCAAAACTATTCATAAATTAAAATATGTAAAAACTACTTAAACCATGACCCATGCCTCATTCACTTCATTTTATAAAGGAATATTCCCGTGCTTCTTTTTAGGTAGAACATCCACTTTGTTTTCTAACATTTTAAAACCCTTAATTAATTTAATCCTAGTATTTGAGGGCAATATCACCTCATCCACATACCCCCTATGTGCAGCCCTGTAAGGATTAGCGAATTTTTTGGTGTATTCATCGATTTTTTCCTGAAGCTTTTCTTCTGGATTTTCCGAATTGGCAATTTCCTTTTTAAAAATAATTTCCGCAGCTCCCTTAGCTCCCATCACTGCAATTTCTGCCGTTGGCCAAGCAAAATTCAGGTCTGCTCCGATATGCTTGGAATTCATTACATCATAAGCTCCTCCATAAGCTTTTCGGGTAATCACAGTGATTCGTGGCACTGTTGCCTCTGAAAAGGCATATAGCAGTTTTGCACCATTAGAAATAATACCATTCCATTCCTGATCCGTACCCGGCAAAAAGCCAGGCACATCAACCAACACCAGCAAAGGCACATTAAAGCAATCACAAAAACGAACAAACCTAGCTGCCTTTATAGAAGCATGATTATCCAAAACTCCAGCCAGTGATTGTGGTTGATTCCCCACTATTCCAATACTCCTACCTGCTATCCTGGCAAATCCAACCACCATATTATCTGCATAATTTTTGTGTACTTCCAAAAAACTGTTTTCATCCACTATACCCCTAACTACCTCACGCATATCATATGGATGATTCGGATTTTCCGGCACAATATTATCCAAAATTTTTCTTGTTTCATCCTTTTTCAATTCATATGGATAAACTGGAGCGTCATCCTCACAGTTTTGGGGGACATAACCTAAAAGAAGCTTTATGTTTTTTATACAATCCACTTCATTTGCACAGGAAAAATGTGTCACACCACTTTTAACACTATGTGCACTTGCCCCTCCAAGTTCCTCTGCAGTGACATTTTCCTGAGTAACTGTTTTTACAACATTAGGACCTGTAACAAACATATAAGAAGTTTCCTCCACCATCATGATAAAATCAGTTATAGCCGGAGAATAAACCGCTCCTCCTGCACATGGACCCATTATAGCTGAAATCTGCGGTATCACTCCTGAAGCCAAAGTATTCCTGTAAAAAATATCTGCATAGCCACCTAGTGAACTCACCCCTTCTTGAATCCTAGCACCACCAGAGTCATTTAAGCCTATTACTGGAGCACCATTCTTCATGGCCATGTCCATTATTTTACAAATTTTCTCGGCATGTGTTTCAGACAAAGAGCCCCCAAAGACTGTAAAGTCTTGAGAAAACACATAAACTAGTCTGCCGTTTACTTCTCCATAACCTGTAATCACTCCGTCACCCAAATAATATTCCTTATCCAACCCAAAATCCTTGCAACGGTGCATCTTAAATTTATCAATCTCTTGAAAAGTCCCTTCATCCATCAATAGATCCACTCTTTCCCTTGCAGTCAACTTGCCCTTTTTATGCTGAATAGCAATACGATCCTTACCTCCTCCTTCAAGGGCTTCCTCATTTTTCTTTTTCAATAAATCCAATTTCTCTTGATTTCCCGGAAGGGTGTATACTCCTTTAGTTGAACTTTTCATGGGTTTATGTTTAGTAGCTTTAACCAAATATAATCAGCAGGGCCTTATGGATGAAATTTCCCCCTTCATTATCCCAATAGAATAATTCACATCTCTCTAAAAGGCATTTACACTCTTTCTTTCATAAAGTCCGGCAATCACTAAGCTTTTTAAATAAACTTTTTATATTCGCACAACTAAAAGACGGGCGTAATGACAGATGCAAAGGCAGCCATCATTGATATGGGCACCAACACATTCCATTTGTTGTTGGTAGAATTTGACCAAGGCGGTTTCAAAACCATCTACAAGGAAAAGGTTCCAGTGAAAATTGGACAGCAGGGAATCAGTGAAAACAATATCCATCCGGATGCTGAAAAGAGAGCCCTAGACACCTTGAGCCATTTCAGAAAGCAAATTGACGCTAATGACATCCAACAGGTTTATGCTTTTGCAACCAGCGCAGTCAGAAATGCCCGAAATGGCAGCCAACTTGTAAAGAAAATTAAAGAACAGGTTGATATTAAAGTCAATGTCATTGATGGAGACCAAGAAGCTCAGTTGATCTACGAAGGGATTAACTTTAGTGGATCCTTGAATGCTGAAAACAGCCTAATGATGGATATAGGGGGAGGTTCCGTTGAATTTATTATTGGCAATGAAAAAGAAGCACTATGGAAACAAAGCTTTGAAATTGGCGGCCAAAGAATGCTTGACCTTTTCCATTATCATGACCCAATCCTCGGTGAAGAAGTGGTCAAACTCACCCAATACCTCAAAGAAAAATTAGGAGACCTAATTGCAGCCCTTGAAAAATTCACCCCCAAAAGGTTGGTAGGGGCTTCCGGGACCTTTGACACCCTTACGGATATGTATTATGCCTCTTCCAAGCTTTCAAAGATCCAAGGACAAAGTGTATTTCACCTCCCTAGGGCAGAATTCGAAATATTGGCCCAGAAGCTGGTCACATTGAATAAAGAAGAAAGACTTCAAATACCTGGCATGATCCCCATGAGAGTGGACATGATCGTGGTAGCTTCCTGCTTGATAGAATTTATCCTTCAATATGTGGATGCATCTGAACTAGTTTGTTCAAATTATGCTTTAAAGGAAGGTGTAATTTCCAGATTGATCAACAAGAACGAAATGCTGCCATGTACAGGCATGTAAAACACCAGACCAAATAATTTCAACTAATAGACCAGCAGGTCTCAGACCTTCAAATAAAATCAGCATGAACTTTAACTTTGAAGGGCTATTCGCCTTTACAAAAAGTATTTTCATCAAAATGGGCTGTACTGAGGAAGATGCCCAAACAGCCACAGAAGTTTTACTATCCGCCGATCTTAGAGGAGTAGATTCACATGGAGTAGCACGTCTTTCCGGCTATGTAAGGCTCTGGGAAGCAGGAAGAATCAACACCAAACCAAACATTAAGATTGTCCATGAAAGCCCCAGCACAGCGGTGATAGATGGAGATGGAGGCCTTGGTTTGGTCGTCGCTCCTTTTGCCATGAAAGTCGCTATTAAGAAAGCAAAAAATGCAGGTACAGGCTGGGTTTCGGTCAAGAACTCCAACCATTATGGAATTGCAGGACATCACGCCATGCAAGCATTAAAGGACGATATGATTGGCATGTCTATGACCAATGCCAGCCCACTGGTTAGCCCCACATTTTCCAAAGAAAGACTGTTGGGTACCAACCCTATCGCTGTAGCTATCCCAGCCAATAAACAACCTGCTTTTGTTGCCGATATGGCTACCACTACCGCTGCAAATGGAAAACTGGAAATTTTACAAAGAAAAGAAGAAGAAGCTCCTTCTGGCTGGATCCAAGATAAAGAAGGCAAGCCCACCACAAATCCTTATGGAGTGAAAGAAGGCGGAGCTTTGCTTCCTTTGGGAGGAGACAGGGAACACGGCTCACACAAAGGTTATGCACTGGGATCTATCGTTGATATCTTCTCTGCCGTACTTTCTGGGGCCAATTACGGCCCATGGGTACCGCCTTTTGTAGCATTTTTACAGCCAGACCCAAACCCCGTTGGAGAAGGAATTGGGCACTTCTTCGGGGCCATGAGAGTGGATGCTTTTAGGCCTGCGGATGAATTCAAAGACCATATGGACAATTGGATCGGCAGATTCCGAGAAGCCCAAACCACCCCTGGTAATGAAAAAGTATTGATTCCCGGTGATCCAGAAAGGGAACTTGAAAAGGAAAGAATCAAAAATGGTATTCCTTTACTAAAACCAGTTCAAGATGATCTTCGAGAACTCGGAAAGAAACTAGAAGTTCCTTTCAATATATAATTTCACCAAAAAATTATCCCAAACCCAATCCATCTTTTGGCTTGGGTTTTTTATTGATTTTTCAGAATTTTTCTGACAAGACCTTCTGATCCGTAGAAATTTCAAGCTATTTTTTTTATCTTATTCTCATGTCAAAATTCCATCATTACCAAACCGTCTTAGAGTGGACCGGAAATTCCGGCATGGGAACTCGTGGCTATCTTGCCTATCAAAGAAACTTTGAAATCATCACTGAGGGAAAACCTCACCTGCTTGGAAGTGCAGACCCCTGTTTCAGGGGAGACAAAACCCGTCACAATCCCGAAGAGATGTTCTTGGCAAGCATCAGCTCTTGCCATATGTTATGGTATCTCCATCTCTGTGCAGAAGCAGGCGTAAGTGTAGTGGCCTACGAAGACCATGCAGAGGGTATTATGCATGAAAACAAAAATGGATCAGGGCAGTTCAACGAAGTTATTCTTTATCCTGTGGTAACTGTTGAAACAGAAGCTATGAAAACAAAGGCCATGCAATTACATGAAGAAGCAAGGAAGCATTGCTTCATAGCCAACAGCTGTAACTTTCCTATCAGACACAAACCGGTAATAAGGTTATCCAAAAAAAATGCTTCAGCACAATATTAGCTCAAGGCCATGTTTCTATTGTTTTGAATAATTTTATTTTTTGGTACATCTCTTTCAAAAAGAGACCTTAAGTCTCTGCAAATTCAAATTCTGAAAAAAAATCAATTCAGTAATTACTAACCTCCTATGTCCATCCTTTTTTTTGGCAAGAAGATGGACAGCCTGAAAACCTTAAATAAAACCTTCTCCTTTATTCTTCGCATCGGAAACAAATTCTTTGAATTTTTTCTCCGCATCTAGCTTACAAATAAGAATAACGTTTTCAGTCTCATTAATAAGGTAATTATCCAAACCATGGACAACAACCAGTTTTTTAGGAGAAACCTTGATATAACTATTGGTGGTATCGTAAAGCACCGCGTTAGCATCAACTACGTTATTATCTGCATCCCTTTCTTTTATCTGATGCACACTCATCCATGACCCCAAATCAGACCAACCGAAGTTACTTTTAAGTACAAATACATCCTCAGATTTCTCCATGATACCATAATCCAAAGAGACGTTTTTCACTAGAGAATAAGCCTTTTTAACAAAATCATATTCATTCTCAGAACCATAAAAACCATCCCCCTCTTCAAATACTTCGGCAACCTCAGGCATTTGCTTTTCAAATGCTTGAATAATGGAGGAGTTTTTCCAGACGAACATACCGCTGTTCCAAAGGAAATCACCGCTTTCCAAAAAAGTCTCTGCCAGTTTTTCATCCGGCTTTTCAGTAAACGTCTTTACCTTTTTTAAAGCCCCTCCACTTGGGTTTTCCTTGTACTGTATATATCCATATCCCGTTTCTGGACGGTTAGGTTCAATACCAATAGCAATCAATCGGTGATGATTCTCAGCTTCTTTTAAACCCTCATTGATTTTTTTCTGAAAAGCTAATTCATCCAATATCAAATGATCCGAAGGAGTCAAAATCACCCTTGCATTTGGATCTTCACTTTGAATTCTATAGCTGGCATAAGCGACGCAAGTTGCTGTATTTCTTCTCAGTGGCTCTGCAAGAATCTGGCATGCTGAAATTTCAGGAAGCTGCTCCCTTACAATATCAACATACATTTGATTGGTGACGACCAAAAAGTTTTTAGGGTCTGATAATTTCACAAACCGATCAAAAGTCATTTGGAGCAAGGTTCTTCCAGTGCCTAAAATATCCAAAAATTGTTTTGGATAGTTATTTCTACTGTATGGCCAAAATTTGGATCCAATTCCTCCAGCGAGTACTACAATATATGGTTGTTTTTGCATGATTCGTTTTAAACAATCCCCTCTTTCATCAAGTCATGAATATGGATAAAGCCTATGATCTTCTCATTATTCATAACGACCAATTGGGTTATGTTGTATTCTTTCATCTTATTCAAGGCACGAATGGCATATTCCCCCACCTCTATGGTCTTAGGCCCTTTGGTCATAATATCCATCGCCTTAACTGTAGACAGATCCTGCTTTTGTTCCAACATCCGTCTCAAATCACCATCAGTCACAATCCCGACCAACTTTCCCTCCTCATTTTGCACAGCAGTCGCGCCTAGCCTTTTTCCACTAATTTCTAAAATCACCTTGGCCAAGTCATCATTT
This sequence comes from Echinicola salinicaeni, assembly GCF_014280965.1. GTDB lineage: Bacteria > Bacteroidota > Bacteroidia > Cytophagales > Cyclobacteriaceae > Echinicola > Echinicola salinicaeni. The sequence continues at coordinate 734,940 of NZ_JACODZ010000001.1, read as the reverse complement.
TCCGAAACGAGAGGAAGTGCATCCTTAACCACTAAATCTTCAACTGTAAGATATAACTGTTTACCCAATGAACCTCCAGGATGGAACTTTGCAAAATCATCACTTCCAAATCCCTTTGCTTCCAACAAGCATACAGCCAGCGCATCTCCAAGCGCCATATGAGCTGTGGTACTGGTGGTAGGAGCTAAATTAAGTGGGCAAGCTTCATTTTCAATCGTGGCATCCAAAACAAAATCTGCATGCTTGGCCAAATAACTATCCTTATTACTAACCAAGGCGGCCAGCTTAGACCCCATTTTTTTGAGCATAGGCACTAAAACTTTTACTTCTGGGGTATTACCACTTTTGGAAATACAAATTACAAAATCTTCCTTTTGAATCATACCTAAATCTCCATGAATGGCATCCGCTGCATGCATAAATAAAGCCGGCGTACCTGTGGAGTTAAGTGTGGCCACTATTTTGGTTGCCACGATAGCACTTTTCCCAACCCCAGTAATTACCACTCGTCCTCTAGAAAGCAATATTTCATTTACACAAGCTTCAAATTCATCATCAATTTGGCCAATTAAATTTTGAACTGCTTCAGCCTCTATTTTGAGGACACGAATGGCACTGTTTTTAATATTTTTTATTATATTCAATTTTACCGAGGTTATTATTAAATTTGTACAAAGGTAAAATTATTTACTTTAAATATTTAATGAAAAGCATTCGGCAAATCATTAAAAAGACAGAATGGAGTGGATATAAAAATTAAAGAGAACCTCAAGAAAATTTTTGGCTTCAACCAATTCAGAGGGAACCAAGAAGCAATAGTTGACAATATTTCACAAGGTAACAATACCTTTGTCATCATGCCCACTGGGGCGGGAAAATCGCTTTGTTATCAGCTTCCCGCTGTAACAAACGAAGGAACAGCCATAGTCATTTCTCCATTGATCGCTTTGATGAAAAATCAAGTTGATCAGTTGAATGCATTTGGAATAAATGCTTACTTCCTCAATTCGACCCTCAGTAAATCTGAAACTAACAAAGTCAAAAAGCAAGTCCTAAGTGGTGATACCAAACTACTTTATGTAGCCCCTGAGTCACTTACCAAGGAAGAGAATATAGAATTCCTGAAATCAGCCAAACTCAGCTTTGTAGCCATTGATGAAGCCCATTGTATTTCAGAATGGGGACATGATTTCAGACCTGAATATCGAAAAATAAAGTCGATCATAGGCCAGATAGGAGAAAACCTGCCCATCATAGCTTTGACTGCTACAGCTACTCCAAAGGTCCAGCAAGACATACAGAGAAACCTCAACATGGAAGATGCTGATCTTTTCAAATCTTCCTTTAACAGGACCAATCTTTTCTATGAAGTCCGCCCAAAGGTCAAGACGGAGACCAAAAAACAGCTCATCAAATATGTAAAATCCCATAAGGGTAAGTCTGGAATCATCTATTGCCTAAGCAGAAAAAAGGTACAGGAAATTGCCGAACTGCTCAGGGTCAACGGCATCAATGCCGTGCCTTATCATGCTGGCTTGGAGGCAGCTACTAGGGTCAAAAACCAAGACGATTTCCTTAATGAAGAAATTGAGGTAGTCGTAGCCACCATTGCTTTCGGAATGGGTATAGACAAGCCAGATGTTCGCTATGTCATCCACTATGATGTACCAAAATCCCTTGAAGGTTACTATCAAGAAACAGGAAGAGCAGGAAGAGATGGTCTGGAAGGTCATTGCTTGATGTTCTACAAATTCGACGACATTCTCAAGTTGGAAAAATTCAACAAGGACAAACCAGTCAATGAGAGGGAAAATGCCAAAGTCTTATTGCAAGAAATGGCAGCCTATGCAGAAAGTTCTGTATGTCGTAGAAGGGTATTGCTCCACTATTTTGGTGAAAGCCTTAATGAAGACTGCGGATATTGCGATAACTGCAAGAAAAAGAAAGACTCATATGATGGACAGAAGGATATACAAATAGCTATTGAAGCTGTAAAAGAAACCAACCAACGATTTAACCTCGACCATGTGGTCAAAGTCATCCAAGGTGAACAGAACGAATACATGGAGAGTTATAAACATGATGGACTCACCGTATTCGGGCAAGGAAAGGACAAGGATGAGCGACATTGGAAATCTGTGATCAGACAAGCCATGATCTTACATTTCTTGGACAAGGACATTGAGAATTACGGCGTCATCAAGCTTTCATCAATAAGTGAAGATTTTCTCAAAAACCCTCATACAGTAACCTTGAGCAAGGATCATGACTTTGAAGAAATGATAGAAAATGAGGCGTCTGATGAATTTAACAACGCCAAAAAAGCCTATGACGAAAAACTCTTTGAGTTACTAAAAGTAGAAAGAAAAAGAGTCGCAAAATCAAAAGGGCTCCCCCCCTATGTGATCTTCCAAGATCCTTCTTTGGAAGAGATGGCCACCGTTTATCCAACCACACGTGAAGAACTCGCGCAAATTAATGGGGTTGGTATGGGAAAAGTCGCTAAATTTGGAGCTCCGTTCCTAAAACTAATTGAAAATTATGTTGAGGAGAATGAAATCATTACTGCTTCTGACGTAGTAGTCAAAACTGCGGGAACCAGATCTAAGGTAAAAATATCCATTATCCAACAAGTAGACAGAAAAGTGGATCTTGATGAAATTGCCTCCAATCTTAACATTGGGATGACGGAATTATTACAGGAAATAGAACAAATTATTTATAGTGGCACAAAATTAAATATCAATTATTATATAAATAACATCATGGATGAAGACCGTGAAGACACCCTTCACGACTATTTCATGAATGCAGAAACAGACAATATCAGAGAGGCATTGCACGAACTTGAAGACGAAGACTTCGGCGAAGAGGAAATTCGGGTGTACAGAATCAAGTTTATTTCAGACCATGCCAATTAAAATAGATTTAATTTCATGAACATATTATTATTAGGAAGCGGAGGCAGAGAACATGCCTTTGCTTATAAGATTGTTAACAGCCCAAAGTGTGACCAATTATTCGTAGCCCCTGGAAATGCAGGAACAGCAGCTATTGCCAATAATGTTGCTTTGAGCATAACAGACTTCCCAGCGCTTAAGGAATTTGTTTTGTCCAACAAGATCGAAATGATCGTTGTTGGACCAGAAGAGCCTTTGGTAAAGGGTGTAGCAGATTATTTTGCCGATCAAGATGAGACCAAGAACATCCCTGTCGTGGGGCCTAAAAAACTTGGTGCTACACTTGAGGGGAGCAAAGATTTCTCTAAACAATTCATGCAGCGAAACAATGTCCCTACCGCTGCTTCAGCAACCTTCACCAAAGAAACTGTTGAAGAAGGTTTGCAATACTTAAAATCACAAAGCCTACCAATCGTATTAAAAGCCGATGGACTTGCTGCGGGCAAGGGAGTTTTGATTTGCGAGACTTTAGAAGACGCAGAAAACTCTTTCAAGGAAATGTTGCTTGAGAGCAAATTTGGAGCAGCATCTGATATGGTTGTCATTGAAGAATTCCTTACAGGAATAGAACTATCTGTATTTGTGGCCACTGATGGAAAAAGCTATAAAATTCTTCCTGAAGCCAAAGATTACAAACGTATTGGTGAAAAAGACACAGGCTTGAATACAGGTGGAATGGGAGCCGTTAGTCCTGTACCATTTGCGGATGATGCTTTCATGCATAAGGTAGAGGAAAAGGTAGTTAAACCTACTATCGCAGGCCTAGATAAGGAAAACATTGATTACAAAGGTTTCATCTTTATAGGTTTGATGAATACTAATGGAGAGCCTTATGTAATTGAGTATAATGTACGAATGGGTGACCCAGAAACCCAAGCTGTACTTCCTCGAATCAAAAGTGATTTCGTAGACTTGTTATATGCCATCGGAACAGGTAAACTATCCGAGTATAAGTTGGCATTGGAAGACTTCACTGCTACTACAGTGGTGATGGTTGCTGGAGGATACCCTGGTAGTTATCCCAAAGGGGATAAAATCAACGGCCTCGAACTTGAGAATGGAAGCAGCATCACTTTCCATGCAGGAACCACTAATAATGAACAAGGTGATGTAGTTACTAATGGAGGAAGAGTAATGGGGATTACCGGCAAAGGAAACAGTGTAGAAGAAGCACTTTCAAATGCCTATTCCAGAGTTAAAGAAATTACCTGGAAAGATGTCTATTTCCGAAAGGATATCGGTCAAGACATTTTAAATTATGGTAAATGATACCATAACCTATTCACGAGGAGACTGTCTACAGTCTCCCTAAATAATAGCTAGCTTTATGGCAGGATGTAGTAGCTGCTCTACCACTTCAGAAAGCGGAGGGTGTCAAAACAATGGCACTTGTGGTACGAGCGATTGTAATAAAATGAATTCATTTGATTGGTTATCTCATATGGGAATACCAACAATTGATAATTTCGATATAGTAGAAATAAAGTTCAAGGGGGGAAGGAAAGATTACTACCGCAATGTCAATCACCTCAAATTAACTACTGGTGACCCAGTAGTATTGGATGTACCCAATGGCCATCATATAGGATATGTTTCTTTGCAGGGTGAACTTGTACGTTTGCAAATGCAAAAGAGGAAAATCAAAAATGATGACAACATCCTCAAGATTTATAGACTTGCCAATCAAAAAGACCTCGAAAAATGGGAAGAAGCCAAAAACCGCGAAGTTCCCACCCTTTATCGAACCAAACAAATCATCGATGAGGTAAAATTGGATATGAAATTATCTGATGTGGAATTTCAGGCAGATAATTCAAAAGCTACCTTTTATTACTCAGCTGATGATCGAGTAGACTTCAGAGAGTTGATCAAAATATTGGCCTCTGAATTCAAAATCAGGGTTGAGATGAGACAAATCAGTCTCCGTCAGGAAGCAGGTCGACTTGGAGGAATAGGTGTGTGTGGCAGAGAATTATGTTGCTCCACCTGGATACATGAATTCAAGAGTGTAAGCACCTCTGCTGCCAGGTACCAAAACCTTTCTCTCAATCCTACCAAACTTTCAGGGCAATGCGGGAGACTCAAGTGTTGCCTAAACTATGAGCTGGATACTTATATGTCAGCTTTGGAGGATATTCCCAATATTGAAAAACCATTATTGACAGAAGCTGGCCAGGCTAAACTCCAAAAGACGGATATCTTTAGGAAGTTGATGTGGTTCAGTTACAATAATGAGAACAACTGGCATTCCATTGATTGCGAGCGTGTCCAGGAAATCATCGAAATGAATGAGCAAGGCAAAAAACCATTTAGCCTTGAAATGGATGACATGATGGATCTGGAGGACGATCGTAATAAATCCAATATGGACCTGGAAATGCTAGATCAAAAGTTCAAAAGCAAAACCAAGAAAAAGAAAAGACGCAAACCCAAAGCCAAAGGTCCTAATACAAACCAGGCCGCCAAACAAGCAGAAGGTCGCAAACCTGGCAATAACACTGGTAAACCAGCAGAAAAACAAGGTCCTCCAAGAGGCCGAAACAGTAGAAGGAATAACCAAGGGCAGGGTCAAAGTACTGGTCAAGGTCAAGCGAAAAGAAGGAATGAACCAAAAGGTGCAGCTCAAAACAAAGCTAATCCAAAACCTACTGTAGCCCCCCAAAAAAACGAGGGTAAAGACCCAGCCAGTTCGGCTCAAAAATCTAGAGGCAACAGAAGGAAAAATGCCCCAAGAAAAAAAAATAACAGAAATAATCAAAACAAAGGTCCTAAGAACAATGAATAAGAAACCTTCGTTTCTCCCTTTTATTTTATTAGGATTGTTGACCTCTGGAATATTTTCCTGTGATTCCAACAGGGTCTATGAAGAATATCAAGGACTTTCTGGGTATTCTTGGTCAGTCGCGGACACCTTAACATTTGAGGTGCCTTCTGGAACTGCCAAAAACCTAAGATCTACCTTGAGGATAAAATACAATGACAGTTACGATTATTATAATATCTATGTCAGGTATATCCTCAAAGACAGTCTTGATAGTCTTTTGGAGAATCAATTATTGGACATCAACCTTTTTGACCCAAAGACGGGCAAACCTTTGGGAGAGGGCTTTGGAAATACTTACACCCAACAGGACACCCTTCCTCTCAAAAACATAGAAGAACTGATACCTCTAAAAGTTCAGTTGATCCAATATATGAGAAGCAAGGAGCTAAAAGGAATTGAATCCATAGGGTTAAAAATAGAAAAGGAGTGATTTTGATCACTCCTTTTTATTTGTCATCAACAACTTGGTCTCCAACACATCTTCATGATCAAGCCAATATTGTCTACTAAAAATGAATACCACATTCCATCCTTTTTGCCTCAGCAATTGTGGATGGTACACAAAAGCCTCCTTAGCCGTTTTGGAAGCAAAAAGGCGGTTATCATCTGTCAGCACAGCCCCAATATATCTATCCTTCTCAAGTAGCTCCAAGTCCATTAATCGAGAAATGGAATTATTCTTTAATTCATGATTCCCATAAAGCCCCAGTAATTTATCCTTCAAATACCAAGAACTTTCAAAACCCGCAGTGTCACTTTCCTGAATCTCTACTTCTCCACCAGCAGCAACTTGCTCTGCATAAGCCAAATAATCACGGAGCATTTTAACTCCTGGATTCAGTAATTGCTTATCCCTAAAGTCCTTAGAAGTAATACTACTTACCACCACCACCCTATTTCTAGCTCGAGTCACGGCCACATTTAACCTATTGATCCCCCCTTCTTTGGACAGCAAACCAAAATTCGCTGTAAATTTCCCGGCTTTGTTCTTGGCATAACCTATAGAAAAAATCACTTCATCAAACTCGTCCCCTTGGACATTTTCTATATTCTTCACCCTTATCTTGGCCGAAGACAATGAATTGTCCTGAGAAATATACTCTGTGATCAACTCCATTTGGAAATAATTAAAAGTAATCACACCTATTTCCACCGCTGGTTTATCTTTTAAAATTCCTTTTACCTCTTTTAAGACAGTTTCAGCCTCAGCCTTATTGGATTGTTTATCCCAAATACCATCCACTTTTATCCACTTATAGGCCTGTACTGTTTCATTTAAAGAATTCATTTCAGGCAACATGGTAAGTTTATTATTATAAAAGTACCGATTGGAAAACTCTATCAAGGATAAGTTCCTACTTCTATAATGACCATCCAATGCATATTTTTTAAAGTAATTGGAAGCCAAGTCCAAAAGAGAATTGGAATCCAATTCTATTCCTTCCTCTTCTGTTTCCAAACGAACTTTATAGAGATCAAAAGGCTGTAACTGTTGGCTATCTCCAGCCACAACTACTTGCTTCCCCCGGAGCATAGCAGGAAGCCCTCTCTCTGCAAAACACTGAGAAGACTCATCAAAAACTACCAGGTCAAACCTGCTTTCCAAAGGAAAGAGCGCTGAAACAGTTTCCGGTGAAGCCAACCAGCAAGGCACCAATTTAAAAACTTCTGTTTCGAATTCTTCTATCAGTTTTTTGATGGTCCAAAGTCTCTTTTTCTTGCTAACCTGATGCAAAAGGTCCCGATAGGTAATCAAATTATTGAGTCTATTATATTCGAGTTTCTTGAAAGTATTCTCCCTTAATCTTAACTCGGCGATAAACCGGCTTATTTTGATCTTCTCCTCCACGGAAGAAGTGAATTCCTCCAGAATATTTTTCACTTTTTGAAGCCCCACCTCCTGCAAAACAGGGTACTTCGCTTCAATATGCTCTATCCAACTGAATCTCAACCCTTTCAGAAACACCTCTTGTATTTCTTCAAAACTTCTGTCTGGATAGGTATCGATAAGCTTATTGATCACCTCCACATCTACTGTCCGCAATTTTCTCTTTAACCTGTCCAAGGCGACTATTTCGGAAAAATCCTGCGTGATAGTACGTCTCACCATTTCCAACTTTTCATCATTGGAAGCAGTAAGCAAATGCTTTATCTGAATGGTGCTGAAATAATTCTTCCATTGGGAAGTTTTCATTTCAATCAAACCATTGATACCTATCAATTCCTGAAGAACCAGTCTATATTGGTCAAAATCTACCTTTTCAAAAACCAAATAAGGAGAAAGCATTCCTAGATCTTCTAATATAAATTTGGCCTTCAAGGCCTCCTTTAAAATGTGCGACTGATGATTAAATGAGGTAAAGTCAAATGGCTTGTTGGGCATTTCTACCCATTCCTTACGGTTTAATAAAGTATATTGGTGATTTAGGTTCAAACGATTTTCCAACATTTTCACCAGTAGGTTCAAGCCTTCTTTATCGCGATTAAGTCCATTTCTTTTCAATAATTCCCAAACACCTTTATACTCTTTTCTATAAAAAATAAGGCTAATTGACTTCCACCAGGATTCCTTCATCTGAAGAACATGAAGCACTTTTTCATACACTGTCTCGACATACTTGTCATTTACCGTCCATTCGATCCCCTCTTCTGAAAGCAATTTCTTCACTACATCCACCTTATTCTCCAGCCATAACCTGTCAAGATCCCCTTTGGGGTAATTCATTAATTTTTTGAGAGTCAGAAAAATTTCTTCGTTTGAAACGATTTCCTGCAGTTCCTCCAATCTATTCCGATGCTCAAAAGACTGGTAAACCAATGGAAACTCAAAAGGCTGATAAAGAAGGTTGCCTAGAATATTTTCAGCTGTTTTCTTTAACTCTTTTATTTCTTCTAAATTTTCTTTGAAGCGATGGATTACATTCGGTGTAAACTGAGCAAAATCCACCCTATGCAACCAAAATGAATCAGGACTCTCATACCTGGGCTGATAGTAAAAATACTCTTTAAAATCACGAAGAAACTCATCCAGTGAATTCCAATGGTAATTTTTATAATATTGGGTTAGATTAAAGTGTTCCTCCTGAAAACTTGAACTGATGTATAATTCTTTGATGGGAACCCCACATTCTTCCGTATTGAAAAGCGCATGTCTATAATCTTCCAAAAATTCTGAATGGGTTTCTATCGTCCTTACAGTCTGGCTGAAATTGCGTTCCAACTGAATGGCATCCAAACTTCTATTAAGTTCTTTATACCGCTCCAGAGACTGTATTTGATCACTTATTTTTTTAAAGAGCCGGTTTCTATCCGCTCTAAAATCATGTACCAATGCTAAAAATGCGGAAAATCCTTGCTGTGCCAACCTTGAATTCACCACTTCAAGGGCTGCTCTTTTTTGAGAAACTACCAACACTTTTTTCCCTCTTGATATAAAATCAGTAACCAAGTTACATATCAATTGGGACTTGCCTGTTCCTGGGGGACCTTGCACAACACAAGAACCTCCCTCTCTGACCGTTTTGAGCACTTCCTCCTGACTGGCATCCATAGGAAATGTATTAAACAAATTCCCCTCCTTCAATGACAAGGTCTGTTCCTCATCCTGTACAAACCAATCCATAAAAAGTGCCTCCAGATTTTCTGAAGTATATTTTTCGCTTAGCTCCTCATAATCGCGAATCAGAAAAGAACTCTTTTGGGAAAACTGTCCCAAAACCGCATTAGGCTTTAATTTCAATAGACCGGTTTTAAAATCCCTTTCACTTTCATTAGGGCTGCTCTCTCCTAAAACATCCAACTTTCCTTCAAATAAATCTTGATTAAAATTAAGCGTGAGTTCCTTTTTAAGATAATGATAGAGCTCAGTTAAAAATGACCTGGGATCTTTTGGAAAGTTCTCTATGGCATTTTCCCACCATTCCTTTTTAAACCCAATCTCATGGGCATGAGCGTATGCCAATAAAAATGATTTATTGATAAAAGGTTGATCTCCAGATTTCTTTTGCAAGCACCAATAATTCCCCTCTTGGATCAATTTTACAGGAAAAAAAAGTAAAGGACATCGAATAACCTGATCATTAGGCAATTTCCCTTCTACAAATGGCCAAGCCACAAAAAGGCTTTTCTCACCGCTCTCCTCCTCTGTCAGCTTTGCATATTGGCTGATTTGTTTCAGACGCCTTGATATCTGATTAGTATTTTTATCCCTTGCATCTGCTATTTTAACCAAAGGGATTTTTTTCTTCCTACCCAGCAATTCTTGGATATAATCGAAGGCATTGTTATGCTCTAAGAATTCAAGGTCCTTCAGGTCTATCATTTGGGAATTGATCACCCTTGAAAGGTAGATGGATCTGTTTTTAGCAGATAAATCCATCAACCTGTTCATATAAACCTTAAAGACATCCTGAATCATATATAATTATTTAAATGGGGAATCCTTTTCCTTTGCCATATGATTATAAACAATTCCATCCATGATACCCGGAATCCATTTGTTCAAAAACACAGCCAGTTTACCTTCTCTGGTCAATACCAAATCCCTCTTTCGCTTGTAGGTAGCATGAACAATATGCTTGGCAACCTCCTCAGAACTCATCATGTCATTTTCATTTCTAGGCGATTCTCCCTGAGCGTTTCCATTTCCAGTCAGTGCATTGTTCCTTATATTTGAAGAGGTAAACCCTGGACATGCCACTAAAATATGTACTCCTCTTTTCATCACTTCAGTACGTAAGGATTCCATAAATCCATTCATAGCATATTTGCTGGCAGTATAAGCCGTCCTTGCCGGTGTCCCTCTGTAACCATTAATTGATGACACACCAACCACTGAACCCTTATTTTCAAGAATGGACGGCAAACAATACTTGGTAGCATATACCGTTCCCCAAAAATTGGTATCCATCACTTTATGAAATACCTCAGTATCCAGTTCCTCAAAAAGCGCTCTCATTGAAATACCCGCATTATTTATCAAGATATCGATCTTTCCAAAGTGATTAATCACTTCTTTGGCCATTTTCTTATTATCTACCTCCACTCCTGCATCAGCCAAAATTCCCAGCGCATTCACCCCTGCATCAGTCAAACTCTTTAGGCTTTTATCGAGCTTCTCTTGGTTCCTCCCGGTAATAACAACTTTGGCTCCTTCGTTCCCAAATGCCAAAGCACATGCCTCGCCAATCCCTGAAGTGGCACCAGTAACAATCACAACTTTATCCTTAAATTTCATTTCTATACTTTACTTTAAACCTAAATATAATCATTTCAACTTATTTGGGAATTTCTTGAAATAGAAGTTCTCAATACTCAGATCACAAACAACTAAGATACAGGGCTTAATTATTTATCAACTATACTCAACAAACACAAGTAATTCTCTTCCTCCAAAACCTTATCCCTTTTCAAAGATTATGATTAATTTTGCAGCCTATGTCGAGAAAGATGAAAAATAAGGTTCTAGAAAACCTTACTATTGAGCGGATTGCCTCAGAGGGCAAATGTGTGACCCACTATGAGGGAAAAGTGGTTTTCGTCCAACAAGTAGCACCTGGAGATGTGGTGGATGTCCGCATTACAAAAGGCAAAAGCAGTTTCATGGAGGGACAGGCCATTAAAATACACAAATACTCTGAAGACAGGGTAGAACCATTCTGTTCCCATTTCGGAGTATGTGGTGGGTGTAAATGGCAACACATCGACTACAAGCTCCAACTCTCCTACAAGAGGCAACAAGTATTGGATCAATTTAGTAGAATTGCAAAAGTGCCCATTCCTGAGGTAATGCCCATCATTGGCTCGGCTGACACCCAATATTACAGGAACAAGCTTGATTTCACCTTCTCCAATAATAGATGGTTGACGCGTGAAGAAATTGACTCAGGACAAGAATTTGAAAGAAATGCCCTAGGATTTCATATCCCCAAGCGATTCGATAAGATCGTAGATATTAACCATTGCTACCTTCAGGGAGGCATTTCTAATGATGTAAGAAATGAACTGAGAAAATTTGCATTGGAGAATGGCATTACCTTCTTCGATATGATTCAGCAAGTGGGACTACTAAGGAACTTGATCATTCGCACCAGTTCCATCGGTGAAACCATGGTAATTGTTCAATTTGGCGAAGACCAACCACAGGAAATCCAAAAAACAATGGAATTCCTAGCAGAGAGGTTCCCCGAAATAACTTCCTTACTATATATCATCAATCTAAAGAAAAACGAAACCTTCCACGACCAAGAAATCCATACATTCAAAGGAAGAGACTATATCATTGAAAAAATGGAAGGTCTTGAATTTAGAATTGGGCCAAAATCCTTTTACCAAACCAATTCTGAGCAAGCTTACGAACTATATAAAGTCACGAGGGAATTTGCGGATCTTAAAGGTGATGAAGTAGTTTATGATCTGTACACCGGAACAGGAACTATTGCCAATTTTGTCGCAAAAAAAGCAAAGCAGGTCATAGGAATTGAATATGTGGATGCCGCCATCGAAGATGCTAAGCTTAATGCAAAAGTAAATAAACTCGACAATACACTCTTTTATGCAGGAGACATGAAAGACATCCTTAATGATGAATTTATTGCAGCGCATGCTGCTCCTGATGTGATCATTACTGATCCTCCTAGAGCTGGTATGCATGAGGATGTGGTCAATATGTTACTAAAATTAGAAGCTCCAAAAATAGTTTATGTAAGTTGTAACCCGGCTACCCAGGCTAGGGATGTAGCCCTTTTGGGAGAAAAGTACCAAGTGGATAAGGTACAGCCTGTTGATATGTTCCCGCAAACTTACCATGTAGAAAATGTTGTTTTACTGACTAAAAAATCATCATGATAAGAGACGATAATGACCCAGAATTGAATGGCAAATACTTAGGAACTATTACTAAGGACTTTGTCAAGGTAGCTGAAACCCTAAAAGAAGCTTCCTACCAAATTCGATCCAGAAAATTCTCTGAACACCCCATATTTCCTGTTTGCAAAACAGAGCAGGCAATTGGTCAATTGCTCATTGGGAATAAAGACATTAAGGTTGATTGGAATTACTATATCACCTACTTGGATGAATTTGTACAAAGAAAACTGATTGATGAGAAAGCCATTGAAGATTTCAAAAAGTCTTATAAAGACCCTGACGAGTATTGCTGCTTATTTGTCATAGATCAGGAATTCACCAATTTCGTATATATCCCTTATCCTAATGAATAAAAAAAAACAAAAAGCCTTGCTAAATGAATAGCAAGGCTTTTCTACAGTTAATAGTTAAAAAGTTATAGCTTTACTTCCTTCTTGATTTTTTCAGCTATAGCAATCATCTCTTCATTTTCCAACTTCAACTTTGGACGAGTAAAATTGATGTCATCCATACTGTTCAAAGGCACCAGATGAACATGAACATGAGGCACCTCTAATCCAATCACTGCTACACCTACTCGAGTACACTTGATCGTTTTGTCAATAGCTTTTGCGACCTTTTTAGAAAACAGATGCAACCCAGCTAATATATCATCTTCCAAATCGAAGATATAGTCCACCTCCTTCTTGGGCACTACCAAAACATGACCTTTCACCAAGGGCATAATATCAAGGAAGGCGATATAATTATCATCCTCAGCCACAATATGACCGGGAATTTCTCTATTAATGATCTTTGTAAAAATACTTGCCATGGGGTAAAAATAAAAAATCCCGATTGGAATTCCATCGGGATTGGTATAATTAGTAATTAATCTCTAATACTTCAAACTCAACGACTCCTGCTGGAGCATTGATTTGAGCTATTTCACCTACTTTCTTGCCTAAAAGACCTTTGCCAAAAGGCGAAGACAATGAAATTTTATTTGCCTTCAAATCAGCCTCTTCTTCTGACACAAGAGTATAGGCTACTTCCATGCCATTCTTGACATTCTTAATTTTCACCGTACTTAAAATACCAACCTTGGAAGTATCCATTTTTGAATTATCCAACACACGTGCATTTCCCACCACTTCTTCCAATTTGGATATTTTCAATTCCAAGAGGCCTTGAGCATCCTTTGCTGCATCATATTCCGCATTTTCACTGAGGTCTCCCTTATCTCTGGCTTCTGCAATCTGCTTGGCAATATCCTGCCTTCCCTTCGTCTTCAAATGCTGAAGTTCATCTTTTAACTTTCTAAGACCTTCTTCAGTATAATATTGTACTTTTCCCATAGTCAAATTATTTTATCAAAGCTTCAAAAATAAAAGAACGGTCTCATTGCTGAAGACCGTTGTTCAAATCCTGCTTTTATTTACGTGTAAGGCAAATATAATCATTACCTAACGATAATACAATCTTAAGGTTTAGATTGTTAGTGCTATAAATCCTATTTTGTAGGGAAAGCCCTTTGAATTTTCCCCACTAAAACCTGATTGATTTTCTCGTAGGACTGGAAAGTCCAACCCGCTATATGAGGGCTAAAAATCACATCACCCCTCTCACAAAGGGCTTCAAAAGACTTCTTTTGATCCTCTGTCAAAGTAGCCAATTTCTCATTCTCCAACACATCCAATAAAGCCCCCTTCAACTTCCCATTAGACAATACTTTATTCAATGTATCGAAACTAATCACCTCTCCCCTAGCTGTATTGATCAAGTAAAAAGGTTTTTTAAAGGCCATCAAAACCTCCACACTAAAGAAATCTCTGGTCTCAGGTGTCAAAGGAACATGAATACTGAGTACATCTGCCTTCTCTTGAATCTCCTCAAAACTCGCCTCTTGTGCAAACTCATCACCATAATCTTCCTTGTACTTGTCATAGGCCAAAACGTTCACCTCAAACCCTTTAAGCTTTTTGGCAAAAGATCTACCCATATTTCCATAGCCAAAAACCCCTACGGTCTTTCCTTTCAACTCCTCTCCCCGGTTACCTTCTCTGTCCCAAATGCCATTTCTAACCTCTTTGTCCGCTTTAGCAAAGTGGTTGAAAAGAGCCAGTAGCATTCCGATCGCATGTTCCCCTACGGCATCTCGATTCCCTTCTGGCGCATGAAAAAGTTTGACGCCAATTTCCTGAATATAATCCAGATCAATTTTATCCAATCCAGCACCAGCCCTACCTATGAATTTCAATTTACTGGCCTTCTCCAATAAAGGTTTATCCATAGGTGTTTTGGAACGAATTATCAGCCCCTCATAAGCTCCTACAATTTTTTCTATTTCCGGCCTTGTAATATCCGGTCTATAATCAACGTGAAAGCCTACCTCTTCTAAAAGAGGCATAATGCTTTCATGCATATCATCAATAATTAAGATTCTCATATTTATAATTTAATTTCTATTAGGCTGACTAACCGCTATTGGCAAACAGATTATAAATTTAATAGCATCATCGCTACTAGAAAATAGACTGCCAAGCCCAAAAGGTCATTTGCCGTGGTAATAAATGGACCAGAAGCCATTGCTGGATTAATTCCAAATTTGTCCAAAACGATGGGGGTAACAGTGCCCATAAATGAAGCTAAAAGGACAACACTAAACAAAGCCAGCCCTACTACAATACCAAACTTCACTTCACGTCCATACACCCACACCACCGTTCCAAAAACGATCAAACCTAACACAATCCCATTCAAAACAGCTACCAAAAGCACTTTTGCAAAACGTTTCCCTAAACTTTCAGCAAAAACTGATTTTGCAGCCAAAGACTGTACTACTAAAGACGAGGACTGAATCCCCACATTTCCTCCTGTAGCTGTAATCAATGGAATAAAGGAAGCAAGTTCAATGTATTTGCTCAAACCTTCATCAAAAATCCCAATAATCCGGGCTCCCATCAGACCTCCTATTATACCGATCATTAGCCAAGGAAGTCTCGCTTTTGAAAGCCTAAAAACTGAATCGGATTCTTCCACATCATCCGAAATACCTGTCATGGCCTGCATATCTTCCTCTGCTTGGTCACGGATCACATCCAAGACATCATCGACCGTAATCCTGCCTACTAGCTTATTCTTAGCATTCACCACTGGAAGAGCTTCCAAATCATACCTACGCATGATTTCAGCGATTTCCTCCTCCTCCATATAGGTAGGAACAGAAACAATATCCTCTTCATAGATATCCTTTATTTTCGTATCAGAGGAGGAAAGTATGATTTTTTTAAGTGCGACCCTGCCAATCAGACTTTCTTTATTGTCTACCACATAGATGGAGTAAATTTTCTCTACATTTTCAGCCTGCCGACGTATCTCTTCAATCGTCTGAACCACGGTCCAATTAAGGTTTGCCTTTATGAATTCCTTGGCCATCAAGGCGCCAGCACTTCCTTCTTCATATCGAAGTAATTCCTGGATATACCCTGACTTTTCTTTTTCCTGAATATTACTGATTACCTCTTCCCTATCCTTGACTACCAATTGGTTCAGAATATCTACAGCATCATCCGACTCCATATTGTCCAACAAAGCTGCCAACTCCACAGGATCCATCTCTTGGACTACCTTAAACTGAGGCTCCTCATCCAATTCTATCAGCACATCTGCAGAGAATTCCTTATCAAGGGTTCTTAGTACATACAGGGCCTCCTCCATGTCCAGCTCGTCCAAGAGAGACGCTACATCAGCCTCATTGGCACCATGAATCGACTCACGTATGGACACAGCATTCCCTGCCTCTATACTTTCCTTTAAGCTCTCTAGGTATTCTTTGGATAATTCAAACTCTTTTATTTTTTCCAAGATGCTTCAAGTTTATTGGTTAAAGAAATAAAAGATGACACACTTAGCTGCTCAGCCCTCTTGTCTAAAATTGGGTCTTGTTTCATTTCATCCGATAAGCCCATTGACTTCAGTGCATTCCTCAATGTCTTTCTCCGGGTACTGAACCCTTGCTTCACCACTCTAAAGAATAATTTCTCATTGCAATCAAGGACTTTTACATCATTCCTTTTCAGCCTGATCACTCCGCTATCTACTTTAGGAGGGGGATCAAAAACTGTAGGCGGTACAGTAAATAAATACTCAATATCGTAATAAGCCTGTAAAAGCACACTTAATATGCCATAGTCTTTATTACCATGTGGAGAGGCTATTCTTTTGGCCACTTCTTTCTGAAGCATACATACTACTTCTATCACCTTGTTCCGCTCAGCAAGGACTTTAAAGAATATCTGAGAAGATATATTATAAGGAAAATTCCCTGCAATAATATATTCTCCTTCAATGACCTTGGAAAAATCAAACTGCAAAAAATCCGCATCAATTATATGATCTCCCAATTGCGGATATTTTTTATGTAAATATGCAATTGATTCCTTATCAATATCAACCAAAAATAAATCCCAGTTCTCCTCCAAAAGAAAGTCTGTCAGTACGCCCATACCTGGACCAATCTCCAACACCTGCCTGACTTCCTGATGTCCAGTTACGGACTTGGCAATTTTTTCCGCAATACCCAGGTCGGTAAGGAAGTGCTGCCCCAAATGCTTTTTTGCTCTGACTCTCTCCATCTTTAGTTCTCTGATAAAATTATACTAAATTGCCAACCAAAATTAAAACAATATATGCTAACCGCCATAAGATTATTAGACTCTCCAAAAAATCTTCTTTCAGAATCAGGAGTTATTTTTATCTCCCAAGAAGACGAAATACAAAATCTCCCTTTGGCTGATGATAAGATAAGCTATATAAAAAAACAGCTTTTTCTAAATAAAAAACAAGCATTAAATTTTGCGGACGATAAATACAATCTACTATTTATCAGGCCAAAGACACATAATGAAGCTGCCTACAAATTAGAATTTGCCAGAAAATGCGGTGCAAAGGGTTGGGCTTTTCTTAAAGAAAATGACCTCAGAAAGGTGTTTTATTTAGGAAAATCAGAAAAATTATTCTTGGCTTTTACCGAGGGACTCTTCTTGGCATCCTATCAATTTGACAAATACAAAAGCAATAAAAAAACGCATTCCAACACCTTGGAAATCCATTCTCCCATTGCTGAGGACATTAATTTCGAAGAACAGCTGCAAACCATTAAAGGAACTTTTGAAGCCCGGGATTTGATCAATGAACCAGTAATTTATCTAAATGCACTCAAATTAGGTGAGGAAATTAAACGACTGGGAGAAAAATACGGCTTTGATACGGAAGTTTTGGACAGGTCTCAAATCAACGCCTTGAAGATGGCAGGCCTTATTGCGGTAAACGCAGGCAGTGAAATACCTCCAACGTTTTCCATTTTGCATTACAAACCGAAAACGGGTAGAAAATTCAAAAAACCCATTGTTCTCGTAGGCAAGGGAGTAGTTTATGACACTGGTGGCTTAAGCTTAAAACCTACTACTAACTCCATGGACTTCATGAAAGCCGATATGGCTGGCGCTGCATCAGTAATTGGAGCGCTTTGTGCCGTGGCCCAATTAAAGTTACCCATGGAAGTAATAGGATTGATTCCTGCAACTGATAATAGACCAGGTTTTAATGCCGTAACTCCAGGAGATATCATTACCTTTGCCAATGGAAAAACTGTAGAAATTCTTAACACTGATGCTGAAGGACGGTTAATCTTGGCGGACGCCTTGATTTACGCTAAAAAGTACGATCCTAAATTGGTCATTGACCTTGCTACCTTAACAGGATCGGCAGCTGGAGCACTGGGCAAAGAAGGGGCTGTAATGATGGGCAAAGCCTATGATGAGGAAAAAAGCTTCCTTAAAATTGCCGGACAGGAAGTATTTGAGCGATTAGTAGAATTTCCCTTATGGGAAGAATATGGAGACCAACTGAAGTCTTCAATCGCAGACATCACTAACTTGGGCGGCCCGACAGCTGGTGCGATTACTGCAGGTAAATTCCTTGAGCACTTTATTGATTATAATTGGATCCATATTGATATAGCAGGACCTGCATACATCAAATCAGGAGAGGACTATAAGACAAGCGGTGGAACTGGATTTGGCGTGAGGTTAATCACCCAGTTTTTAAAAAACATTTCTAATTGATCACTCATGAATCAGAAACAAAATAAACCCATTATTGGCATTACTATAGGCGACATCAATGGCATTGGTGCTGAAGTAACCATGAAGGCACTAATGGACAACAGGGTTTTAAAGCAAATTACTCCTGTTATTTATGCTCACGGGAAAGCAATTACTTTTTACAGAAAATTGCTCAAAATGGAGGATTTCAATTTCATGCAAATCCGAAACATCGATGAGATCCACCCCAAAAAGATCAATGTCATTAATGTAACTGAAAACTGTCCAGAGGTAATGCCTGGCGTAGAGACCCAAGAATCGGGAAAAATGGCTCTAGCTGCTTTGGACAAAGCCATAGAAGACATCAAGGCAGAAAAAATCAACGGTATCGTTACGGCCCCGCTAAATAAAAACAACATCAATTCCGAAGAATTGAATTTTGTAGGACATACAGAATACTTGACCAATGCCTTTGATGCCAAGGAAAGTATGATGTTCATGGTGGCAGAAGATATGCGAGTAGGCCTGGTATCCGGACATGTCCCTTTGGCTGAGGTCGCCAATAATGTAACCGGCAAAAAAATCAATCAGAAATTAAAAATAATGTTGAAGTCCCTAAAAGAGGACTTTGGCATACAAAAACCAAAAATTGCCGTACTGGGCCTTAACCCTCACGCAGGTGAGGACGGACTTTTGGGCAAAGAAGAAGAAGAAGTCATCAAGCCTGCGATCCGTGAATTCAAAGATCAGGGTCACATGATCTTTGGCCCTTATGCTGCTGATGGATTCTTTGGTATGATGCACCAAATGAAATTCGATGGAATCCTGGCCATGTACCATGACCAAGGCCTAGTTCCTTTCAAAACATTGGCTTTCGAGTCTGGGGTAAACTTTACTGCGGGATTGCCTGTTATCAGGACATCACCTGATCATGGAACAGCGTATAATATTGCTGGAAAAAACGTTGCTGATGAAGGTTCTATGCGTGCTGCCATCTATACAGCCATGGATATAATCTCCCAAAAAGAAGATTGGGAAGAAGAGTAAAAAAAATAAATTAGTGACAGATTTTATATTTCTAAAATAGTTCACTAAATTTGCGGTCTTAAATTAGCAGGAGGAATAGTGAAATTCTGGAGAGCTTTTGATATCGAGATCATCAAATTAAATGAAGGAAAACATGAATTTACCTTCGATATAAACGATGATTTCTTCTCCCATTTCAAGGATAATGAAATGGTGGAAAAAGGTGACTTAAAAGTCACGGTTTTGCTTAATAAGGAAGCAAACTTAATTGAGGCAATATATAAGATAGAAGGAACGGTAGAACTGGTCTGCGATAGAAGTTTGGAAAAATTCAACCAAACACTTGAAGCTGAGCAGAAAATCATCTACAAATACGGTCTTGAGGAGAAAGAGATCAATGAAGACATATTCATGATCACAAGAGACACTCCAAGTATCAATGTTGCACAATTGATTTATGAGTTTATTATTCTTGCTTTGCCCGCTAAGAAACTTCACCCTGACTACAGGGACGATGAAGATGAAATAGATGGCCCAGGCGAGTTTGTATATTGGTCAGAGGATGAAGAGGAAGAGACAGACAAAGCTGCTCAACCTGAAAAAACTGATGACCCAATAGATCCCAGATGGGAAGCATTAAAAAGTATTAAGAAAAAAGATTAATCTAAAAATTGTATAGAGATGGCACATCCTAAACGAAAAATTTCGAAAACCAGAAGAGACAAGAGAAGAACGCATTACAAGTTGACCGCTCCTGGTTTGGCTCAATGCCCTACAACTGGCGAATACCACCTTCCTCACAGAGCTTACTGGCTAGACGGTAAACTTTACTACAAAGGACAGGTGATCATTGAGAAAGAAGTGCTTGCATAAGCTAAAAACATTTTAGTAAGTTGCGAATACGCTAATTACAAAAAACTAAATCCATTTGGGCGTGGTCCTAAATGGATTTTTTTATGCGTCAACCGCAGTTATTTTAAACACTTGCTTTAAAAACATGGCTTTTAGGATTCTACTTGTAAAATTACTTGGTGGTAAGGCACATTTTAAATAATTTTGGAAGCCTAATTTAATTTGTGACATCAGCAAAGCAAAATCCTGTCACAAAAGGAATATCCAAAGAGCAACTGCCAACATTATCCACGCCATGCGGAAAGGCATTTGCCAAAATATAAATTAAATGGAAAAAACTAGAGCTGTTATAACCGGAGTGAATGGATGGGTTCCTGACTATATCCTCACCAATAAAGAGCTGGAAACAATGGTGGAGACCAGTGATGAATGGATCACCAGCAGAACCGGCATTAAAGAAAGAAGAATCCTTAAGGGAGAAAATCAAGGCACTTCGGTAATTGGCGCCAATGCAGTCAAAGGTTTGTTGGAAAAAACCAACACCAACCCCGAGGACATTGACTTGATCATCTGTGCCACTGTAACACCTGATATGCCCTTCCCGTCCTGTGCAAACCTTATTGCAGACAAGGTAGGAGCAAAAAACAGTTACAGTTTTGATATTTCTGCAGCCTGTTCTGGATTTCTATATGCACTTACAATGGGGAGTCAGTTCATCGAAACTGGCATGCACAAAAAAGTCATTGTGGTAGGCGCTGATAAAATGTCTTCCATTGTAAATTATGAGGACAGAACCACCTGTATCATCTTTGGAGATGGTGGCGGAGCAGTTCTTTTAGAGCCCACTACAGAAGAACTTGGGGTTATGGACTCTATTCACCACTCAGATGGATCTGGAGCTCCTTTCTTGCATATTAAAGCAGGAGGAAGTCAAATACCAGCCAGCATTGAATCTGTAAAGGCCAAGCAGCATTACGCTTACCAAGAAGGCTCTACCGTATTTAAATTTGCGGTTACAAACATGGCTGAAGTGAGTGCTGAGATTATGGAGAAAAACAATCTTAAGGGAGATGATATAGCTTGGTTAGTACCTCACCAGGCAAACAAAAGAATCATCGACGCCACAGCCAACAGAATGAACGTGGGGCCTGAAAAGGTAATGATCAATATAGAAAATTACGGAAACACTACAGCCGGAACCATTCCACTCTGTTTATGGGATTATGAATCCAAACTTAAGAAGGGTGACAACTTGATCCTTGCCGCCTTTGGGGGAGGATTTACATGGGGCTCAGTGTACCTAAAGTGGGGCTACGATCCTAAATAATTATATTTAACAAATCAAACAATCAAAATGGCTAGTACTGCAGATTTCAAAAATGGTCTTTGCATGGAATTCAACAATGACATCTATTCCATTGTAGAATTTCAGCACGTAAAACCTGGTAAAGGTGCTGCTTTTGTCAGGACCAAATTGAAAAGCCTAACTACCGGAAAGGTACTCGACAAGACCTTTAATGCTGGAGAGAAAATTACTACAGCAAGGGTAGAAAGAAGGCAACACCAGTTTTTGTATGCAGATGACATGGGGCATCACTTCATGGACACCACTACTTTTGAACAAATTCCTATTCAGGAAAAATTAATAGAAAGAGCTGACCTAATGAAAGAAGGGCAGTTGGTTGATATTTTGATCCATGATGAAACAGAAACCCCTCTAGGTGTGGAACTACCTCCATTTGTCGAGTTAATGATCACTTATACTGAACCTGGAATCAAAGGAGATACCGCTACAAATGCACTAAAACCTGCTACCGTGGAAACTGGTGCTACGGTAATGGTGCCTTTATTTGTAGATCAAGATACCCTTATAAAAGTGGATACCAGGGACGGATCCTATTCTGAAAGAGTAAAATAATTTTTAAGATACTTACTTTATTAACAAGTATCTTAGCGTTTTTAATTGGCCATTAATAACTCTATGTATATTAGAGTTTTAGAAAACTAAAAATTATGAAAGCGAAAGAAATCCAAGAACTAATAGATTTTATTTCCAATTCGGGCTTAGCCGAGGTAAAAATCGAAACTGACGAGTTTAAGTTATCAATCAAAAAGAATGCTCCAGAAGCTCAGCCTGTAAAAGTTGTAGAACAAGCGGCAGCTGCGCCTGCCACTCCAGCTCCAGCCCCTGCTGCAACACCGGCAGCGGAAAGTGCTCCTGCGCCAGCAGACAATGCTAATTATGTAGAGATCAAGTCCCCAATGATCGGTACTTTTTACACTACACCTAACCCAGATTCTGACCCATTTGTTTCCGTTGGTGACAGCGTGAAGCAAGGACAAGCGGTCTGCATCATTGAAGCCATGAAACTATTCAATGAGATCGAATCAGAAGTTTCTGGTAAAATCGTTAAAATATTGGTAGACAACGCTTCTCCTGTGGAATACGACCAACCTCTTTTCTTGGTAGATCCAGCTGGATAATTCTTTTTTTATACAAACTAGATATCAATCGTGTTTAATAAAATACTAATTGCTAATAGAGGAGAAATCGCCCTAAGGATTATCCGTACCTGCAAGGAAATGGGAATCAAGACTGTTGCGGTTTACTCCATTGCTGACAAAGACAGTCTGCATGTTAGGTTTGCTGACGAAGCCGTGTGTATCGGAGCGGCTCCAAGTAGGGAATCTTACCTGAATATACCAAGAATCATTGCTGCAGCAGAAATCACCAACGCTGACGCCATTCACCCAGGATATGGGTTCTTATCCGAAAATGCAGAATTTTCTAAAATCTGTGAAGAGTACAACATCAAGTTTATCGGTGCTAGCTCGGATATGATTGACAAAATGGGGGACAAAGCTACTGCTAAAGCCACCATGAAAGAAGCTGGTGTACCCACGATACCTGGTTCTGAAGGTCTTTTGGAAACCATGGAACAAGGCATCAAGATTGCCGGAGAAATGGGTTACCCGGTTATTCTAAAAGCAACCGCTGGCGGTGGTGGACGAGGAATGAGAATTGTCCATGAGGAAAGTGGGTTCAAAAAAGCATGGGA
Source organism: Echinicola salinicaeni (assembly GCF_014280965.1). Taxonomy (GTDB): domain Bacteria; phylum Bacteroidota; class Bacteroidia; order Cytophagales; family Cyclobacteriaceae; genus Echinicola; species Echinicola salinicaeni. The sequence continues at coordinate 711,266 of NZ_JACODZ010000001.1, read as the reverse complement.
TGATGCCCGTCAGGAATCAGGAGCTGCCTTTGGCAATGACGGACTTTATTTGGAAAAATTTGTAGAAGAACCTCGCCATATTGAAATTCAGGTTGTAGGAGATAGCAAAGGCAAAGCTTGCCATCTTTCCGAGAGAGATTGTTCAATACAAAGAAGACACCAAAAATTAGTTGAGGAAACACCTTCTCCTTTTATCACGGATGAACTTCGTGAAGCCATGGGTAATGCAGCCATCAAAGGCGCAGAAGCCATTGGATATGAAGGTGCAGGTACAATTGAATTTTTGGTTGATAAGCACAGAAATTTCTACTTTATGGAGATGAATACCAGGATTCAGGTAGAACATCCAATTACTGAAGAGGTTACTGATTTTGACCTAATCAAAGAACAAATCAAAGTTGCCGCAGGCATACCTATCTCTGGCCAAAACTACTACCCGAAGTTATATGCCATGGAATGCCGAATCAATGCTGAAGATCCAGCCAATGGATTCCGTCCTAGCCCAGGAAAAATCAACAACCTTCACCTTCCAGGTGGTAGAGGAGTAAGGGTGGACAGCCACGTTTACGCTGGATATATCATCCCACCAAATTACGATTCCATGATTGCCAAGCTCATCGTTAGCGGCCAGTCAAGAGAAGAGGTTATTGTAAGAATGAAAAGAGCATTGGAAGAATTTGTGATCGACGGTATCAAGACTACAATTCCTTTCCACCTTGCCCTGTTGGATGATGAAGAATTCAAGGCAGGTAACTTCACCACCAAGTTCCTGGAGACCTTTGATTTTTCAGTAATTAAAGGTTAAAGAACTTAACTTGAAATAAAGAAAGGCTATTCTAAATATAGAATAGCCTTTTTCTTGCATAAAACTCTACCCAGCCGAAATTCAACTGGATACCTCACTAAGACGGAGAAAAAAATATTTTTCTATTCTAAGCATGGAACCTCAAATTGAGATTCCACTAAAACTGAATAATAAGGATATCTAGAAAGGACTACTTCATAATACTCCCATTCATCTTCTCCAGTCTTTTGTGTTGCCGTTCCTGTATGTGTATCTAACGCCTCTGGTAAAGGATCCTCAGAGGGTGCTAGATCAAACCCTCCAATTTTAATATTTGTAATATCTGGCACATATGTCCACTCATCAACGTCTATCCTAATGCGAAGTTTGATAAAATCTCCAGGCATGGCTCCATCTGGTATTTCTCCATCCAGTAACTCATTAACTTTTACGGCTCCAATGTATTTGTTTTTAACTGACGATTCTAAATACACCCATTTAATTTCAGCACCACTAACATTATTTACATCAAATGCCGGTACTTCAATATATTTGACTCGTTCACCATCAGAATTAAACCTTAATCCTATAGCCCAAGAACTTTCTGGACTATAGCATTTATCTTTCCCTGTAGAAGGAACGGTATCATCAGAATCCACTTCATTACAAGCTGTAAATGCAGTAATCAATGTGAGCAAAGCTAAACCCCAAACCTTGTTTAGGATCTTAGCAGTATAAAAATTTTCCATCTTTAGTTGAGTTTATTACAACTGAATTTACATAATTCAAACTACATAAAAAATAATTTAAAATACATTTTTATATATTTAAAAGAATCTTAAAACAAATGGTGATAATTTGTAAACCAATAAACAATATTAATAAATCAATAACCTAAAATTTTACTTGTTATCCACCTTTGATCTAACTCCCAAAGCATAAAAGACAACTTTTAATATTTCTCATTAATAGACAAACCCAACGCAACTAATATTCAATCGACATATTTCATTACCATTATCCTATAATTCATTTATTTAATTGGGTAGTTTTTACTCACTAGTTTGTAGAACTTATTAAAGAAAAACATTAAACAATACACGCTTTTCCTCTTGAAACAAACCAATCAAAACCCGATAAATTATGCTTAAAACAAGTAAAACATATCACATGCAAGTTGTTCCGCGATATAAGTCTTTCATACCTGTATTTTACAAGCAAAATTCACCTAATTAACAAAACCAGGGTATTCTCTTCCTCACCAATTTTATATTTTTATAGCCCTCTTAAAGAATCTTGGCATATTTAAAGTATATTGAGTAATCATCGCTTTAAAACTCACCGCCTATGCAAACTATACTTGGATCAGGAGGAATAATCGGAAATTTATTGGCACAGGAACTCAGGACCTATACCAGTAAAATCCGCTTGGTGAGTAGACAGCCCAAAGTGATCAACTCCGATGATGAACTTTTCCCTGCCAATCTTTTAGATTTGGAACAAACTCAAAATGCTTTGAACGGCTCATCTATTGCTTACTTAACCATTGGTTTTCCTTATAAAAGCAGGGTTTGGCAGGAAGCTTGGCCAAAAGTCATGAATAATGTTTTGAAGGTCTGTTCCGAGCAAAATATTAAACTCGTATTTTTTGATAATGTATACATGTACGACGCCCACCACATGGGACACATGACGGAATCTACCCCTATACTCCCCATAAGTAGAAAAGGAAAAGTCAGGGCACAGATTGCAGACATGCTAATGGAAGCAACAGCAAAGAAAAAACTAAATGCACTGATAGCTAGGTCTGCAGACTTCTATGGACCATCAACCCCCTTAAAAAGTATTATTACTGAGATGGTTTTCAAGCCCCTCTCCAAAGGCAAAACTGCCAAGTGGCTAGGAAACAGTCACAGTCCCCATTCTTTTACTTACACCCCAGACGCTGGAAAAGCAACAGCGCTTTTAGGCAATACACCGGATGCTTTTAATCAAGTCTGGCACCTACCCACTGCGTCAAATCCACCCTCAGGAAAAGAGTGGATACATATGGTGGCAAAAGAAATGGCTGTAAGCCCAAATTACCAGATAATCCCTAAATGGATTTTCAATATCTCAGAAATCTTTGTTCCATTTATGAAAGAGCTAAATGAAATGCTCTATCAATACGAGCAGCCGTATATATTTGACAGTAAAAAATTTGAAGAACTCTTCTTTTTCAAACCCACTTCCTATCTAGAAGGAATAAGACGAATAATAAAACAAGATTACACCGCTAAGGTTAGCCAAAAAGACGACCTACTCTATTAAATAAATAAAATAGATCGTCTTATGATAAAGTTTATTTTTTCTCACCTTCTATATCCATAATCAACTCCTCATACCATGCCTCTCCATATTTCCTGATCAAGGCATCTTTTACGAATTTATAAATGGGAACATTCAACTCTTTTCCTAAGCCACAAGCAGGACTACAGATATCCCATCTATCGTAATTCAAAGCATCATATTCATCATATTTAGTTACTCTGACTGGATACAGATGACAGCTGATAGGTTTTTTATAATCTGTCTCTCCATTAATATGCGCTTCTTCTATTCCACATTTAAGAATACCTTTATCATCTTTAATTGCATAAGCACACTCCTTATTTTCGCCAACTGTTGGAGTACCTTTGTCCCCATCCATATCATACACCCAAGTGCCTTGCTCTTCAATCACCTTTCTTCCTTCCTCGGTAAGATATTTTTTCACCTTTGGATATATTTCATCCAGAATGGCTGTTTCTTCATCATCTAGTGGAGCACCTGCATCACCTTCTACACAACAAGCTCCTTTACATTTCTCCAAATTACATACAAAGAAATGTTCTTTTAGATCATCACTAAGTACTGCGTTTCCTACTAATATCATAACTCTCTCTTTTCCTTCCGCAAAGTTAGGAAAACTAATAGGGATTATGATTCAAATTGGTACAATTACTGCTATAAGTTCAAAAATATCACGGGAAATCGCGTAATTTGCATCGTGCAAGTCAACTTGTCGCCATGATTGCTTTTTAAAGGGCAATTAGGGAGGAAAGTCCGGGCAACATAGAGCGCCATACTTCCTAACGGGAAGGGGCAAAGTTGGAGACGGCTTTGTTACAGATAGTGCCACAGAAAACAAACCGCCCAGATGCTTTTCGGGGTAAGGGTGAAAAGGTGGAGTAAGAGCCCACCGGGCTTCGGGTGATCGAAGTTGCATGGTAAACCTTATGGGTTGAAAGATCAAATAGGCCTCGGTCCAAGAGCTGCTCGTTCAATCCGGGATGACTTTTGTCATTTCCAGAAACCGAGGTGGGTAGATCGATAGATCCTGATTGCGAAGTCAGGACCAGATAAATGACAAGAACCATCTTTTGATGGTTACAGAACCCGGCTTATAGACTTGCACTTTTTCCTTTTATTAAACATAATTTGTATGCAGAAAATCTTGATTATTGATGATGAAAAAGTCATCAGATCGACCCTTAAGGAAATTTTAGAATACGAAAATTATGAAATTTTTGAAGCTCAAGATGGAGTCGAAGGTCTCAAAATGATCGAAAGCCAAGACTTTGACCTTGTATTATGTGACATCAAGATGCCCAAAATGGATGGCCTTGAAGTAATTGACAAGGTCAGTAAAATGGATAAACAGCCCCAGTTTATCATGATTTCCGCTCACGGGTCCATTGAGTCTGCAGTTGAAGCCACCAAAAAAGGCGCATTTGACTTCATCCCCAAACCACCGGATTTGAACAGATTATTACTGACTGTACGAAATGCACTTGACAAGAATAATCTAGTGACAGAGACCAAAGTCCTTAAGAAAAAACTTTCAAAAAAACTAGATATGGTGGGTGAGTCCGAAGCCATCAGTCAAGTACAGGAAACTATAGAAAAAGTAGCTCCTACTGATGCGAGAGTACTTATCACAGGTCCAAATGGAACCGGAAAAGAGCTCGTAGCACATTGGCTCCACCAAAAAAGCAACCGATCCAGCGCCCCTTTCATCGCCGTAAACTGTGCAGCCATTCCTTCCGAGTTGATCGAAAGCGAATTATTTGGACATGAAAAAGGCGCTTTTACCTCTGCTAACAAACAACGACAAGGTAAATTTGAGCAGGCCAATGGAGGCACTATTTTCTTGGATGAAATAGGAGATATGAGTCTTTCTGCACAAGCCAAAGTACTCAGAGCACTTCAAGAACATAAAATCACCCGTGTTGGTGGAGACAAAGACATTAAAGTAGACGTTAGAGTACTAGCAGCTACCAATAAAGATCTCAAAAAGGAAATAGAAGAAAACAATTTTAGAGAAGACCTTTACCATAGGCTAAGTGTTATTCTTATTCAAGTCCCAGCACTTAAAGACAGAAAAGAAGACATTCCCTTATTGGTCGACAGGTTTCTTGGAGATATTGCCAAAGAATACGGCACCTCTAAAAAATCCATTGAAAAAGAGGCCATTGAACAACTTCAGCAATTCCCTTGGACGGGAAACATCAGGGAATTGAGAAATGTCGTAGAGAGATTGGTGATACTGTGCAACCAAAAAATCACCTTAGAGGACATAAAAAAATACGCTGACTATTAAAATCAGCGTATTTTTTTTATCCTTTTACTTCTTGACTATCCATTGCCTTAGCATAGGCTGGACAAGGTTTACTTGAGGCGCATGCTCCCAATGCCAACAGGCAAGAAGCTAAAATAACTGCTGCTAGTTTTCTCATGATAATAATATTTGATCTAAACCAAATATTATGATTTATGTAAGGAATACAAAATTAATTGACCATTAAATTACAGCCTCTCACCTCACTATTATCAAATCGGCCTAGGATTTCCAACATCCCCTCTCCACTATATCTCCCTAAATCTTGAGTCTCGATAAAAGCACAGGAATGAAAATTGGCCAAATCTATAATATTAACCCCGCCCTGCTGCTTTGCACTCCAAGATAAAGGATCATTAACATCTCTGAGGAAAACCTTCATGGATGGCGGAAGGACATATTTCCCTTCTCCTTTTGAATACGCCTGAGACATCAGTTCTGTCATCCCGTATTCAGAATGAATAGCATCAACCTTGAAGGCTTTCTTGTATAGGTCATGCACCTCTTCACGAATCATCTCTTTTCTCCGGCCTTTCATCCCTCCTGTTTCCATCACGATCAAATTGTCCATTTGAGGAAATCTCTCCGCATACTGCTCAGCCAAATCCAATAAAGCAAAAGTAACTCCCAGAAGTAATACCTTTTTACCGTCATTTGCAGCCTTTAAACTTCTAAGCTTATCAATGAGTTCTTGATAATTATACAAATAAAATCCAGATTGTCCTGAATTGGATTTTTTAATAAAATGATCGGCCATGGCCACTAAAGAACTCCCCTTCCGCTCTAAGTAAGCAGGTAATAACGCCAACACATGAAAATCATTTAACGCCCCATAAAAAGACTCAAAAAGTGTTTGCGCATGATATAAATAAAAGTCACTAGACCATATATAATGCCTGCTGGTTATTTGCCCTGTAGTCCCGCTACTTGAGTAAAAGTCATTGTAAATAACAGGATTGCCACAAACTACTTGGTGAGACTTAAAAAAACCGATTGGTAAAAATGGAATTTCTCTCAAACTTTTGACATTTTCAGGCTTCACCCCTCTCGCATCCAAATAAGCTTTGTATACTGAATTTTCCTTTGCCTGAAACCCAAACAAACTTAAAGCCAATTCATCAAAGTTAGCAGCATCCAATCTTTCTAATTGCTCTGAAAAACTTTTGAAATAATTCATCGTTTTATTATCTATAGTGGACAAATTTAAGCAAATTTAAGATTAGGTATATTTAATTAACGATTACAAGCAAATATGAAAGCAAAGGGCTATATATATGTCTTGGTATTAACTTTTTTATTGGGAGCCTGTGTATCTCCTCCTGATAATTTCCCCACAGTTCCTGAAATCAACTTTTCAGATATATCTTATATAGAAACAGACGGTGGAGCTGACTCTTTAATCATAGCATTAAAATTTAAAGATGCTGAAGGTGATTTAGGTTTAGACGCCAGGGACATCAATCCTCCCTTTCACCCTTTGGAATTCCTAAGAGACAACCAAGGAAATTTAATCACCTACTCCAATCGTCCTTCCAGTGCTCCTGATTACAACCCAATAGATTGGGCGGTAGACCCCGTTGTGGACAATGTAGAAATTAAAGATACCGTATGGGTTGAACAAAACCCTAACTTCAACAATATTTTTGTACAATTTTTTATCAAAAGAAATGATGAATATCAGGAATTCAAATGGTCTGATCCTCCCTACTACACCACCTTTAATGGAAGGTTTCCATTGATACTTTCTTCCGATAATCCGAGAGCCATTGAAGGGACTATAAAATATTCCATGCAATCTCTTGGCTGGAGATCTATTTTCAGAAATGACACCATCCGGCTAGACATTCAAATTCAGGATCGTGCATTGAACAAAAGTAATATGATTTCGACCCCGGACTTTACACTCAATCAAATAATGAAATAAAAAAAGATTCTTATATAGAAGCTTTTTTTATTTCATCTATAATCACAAATGATTTACCAAAGAGGATAACTCTTCGGGTCCACCTCATTCATGATCTTATAAGCTATTTCTACTACATCATCAGTACTAGGTTTAGAGAAATAATCCCCATCAGTAGAATAGGCCGGCCTATGAGCTTTTGCTGGCAAAGTCACAGGCTCAGAATCCAAATAGAAATATGCATTTTGTTCTTCTAATACTTGTTGCATCATATAAGCTGTTGCTCCACCAGGGACATCTTCATCTGCAAAAATAACCCTATTGGTCTTTTTGACAGAATCAGCAATTATATGATGGATATCAAAAGGCAATAAAGTCTGAACATCTATCACCTCCACAGAAACCCCGTACTCTTCCAATTCGACAGCTGCCTCTAACACGATTTTACACATTGCTCCATAGGTAACTATTGTGACATCTGTACCTTCTCTTAATATTTCAGGCTTACCTACAGGAACAGTAAATTCACCAACATTGGTTGGCATTTTCTCCTTTTGTCGATAGGCATTCAAACATTCTATCATCAAAGCTGGCTCGTCACTTTTCAACAAGGTATTATACATCCCAGCTGCCTGTGTCATATTTCGAGGAACACAAACCAACATCCCCCTGAGACTACCTAAAATCGCGGACATAGGAGAACCTGAATGCCATACCCCTTCCAAGCGATGCCCTCTGGTTCTAACAATCAAAGGAGCTTTTTGCCCGCCTTTGGTCCTATAATGCAAACAAGCCAAATCATCGGTCAATGTCATCAAAGCATAGTAAAAATAATCCAAATACTGGATTTCAGTGATTGGCCTCAAACCTCTCAAGGCAGCACCAATCCCCTGACCAATAATGGTAGTTTCCCTAATTCCAGTATCTGTTACACGCAGCTCACCATACTTCGCCTGAAGTCCAGCAAAAGCCTGGTTAACATCTCCTATTTTCCCCACATCCTCTCCAATAGCAAAGACCCTAGGATCTCTATTAAGCATTTGATCAAAGCAAGCCTGTAGGACCTCTCTTCCATCAACTGTAGCTGAGCCTTCATTGTATTCAGCAGCTATCTCTGGAATTTTCAGACTACTTTCCGCTGACTCACTATACAAATGACTATTATATCTTTCTTGGTTCAGTTTAAGATGTTCTTGATACCATAACTTAAGGTCAGATCGCAAACTAGAACTATCAAACCTCATAAGAAATAAGGCCCTCCTTACAGCGCCAATCACATCTTTCCGAATAGGATTCAGTGTTTTTGACAAATCCTCAGCCAACAATAACAAAGCCTTTCCTTGAGAACTTTCTTTAGCTGAACTTTTAAGCAAGCCAACAACCTCCTTCAGCTCTTCTTTGATCCCCCCTGAAAAAGACCTCCAAGCTTTATCCTTCTGCTCACGCACATACTTCACAGCCTCTCTATCGATTACATCTAACTCCTCTTCTGTTGCAAGCTCATTTTCCAGGATATATTCCCTGAATTTGAGGTTACAGTCATGCTGAGCCTCCCATTCCAATCGCTCTTTGGATTTATATCTTTCATGAGAACCTGAAGTCGAGTGTCCTTGGGGCTGTGTCATTTCCACCACATGCACCAAACATGGAACAAACTCCTCCCGCGCTAGACGCTCTGCTTTTTGGTATGCCTTATGCAAAGCTTCATAATCCCAGCCCTTAACCACTATAATTTCAAAACCGGGCTTATCTTTTTCCCTCTGAAATCCGGCCAAAGCTTCCGAAATACTCTCCTTTGTAGTTTGATATTTATTCGTTACTGAGATACCATACTCGTCATCCCAAACAGACATGATCATAGGAATCTGTAAAACACCTGCTGCATTGATAGTTTCGTAGAACATACCCTGTGCAGTCGATGCATTACCAATCGTCCCCCATGCAACCTCTTTCCCAAGACCTTTGAATTCTTCTAGTTTTTGAAGCTCCTTGTTTTCTTTAAACAGCTTACTTGCATAACCTAAACCTACCAATTTAGGCACTTGAGCCGCAGTTGATGAAATATCCCCTGCAGAGTTTTTCATTTTACGCAGATCTTTCCAGGTCCCATCATCATTTAAGGACCTTGTAGCAAAATGCCCATTCATCAACCTTCCGCCTGAAGCAGGCTCTTCATCCACATCTACATGAGCATACAACTGAGCGAAATAAGCTTGAATTTTCAGCTCTTGGATCGCCAACATAAAAGTCTGATCGCGGTAATATCCCGATCGAAAATCTCCATCCTTAAAATAATGCGCCATCACCACTTGGGCTAGCTCTTTTCCATCTCCAAAAATCCCAAATTTTGCCTTGCCCATAAAGACCTCCTTTCTCCCCATTAAGGAAGCCTGACGACTCTCCTGGACAATTCTATAGTCAAATAAAACCTGTTCTTTTTCTAATCCGATATTAACCTTTGTTTTAGGTAAAGTCTCCACTTCTAGCATATTTAATAATTAAAAGCAATTTTGGGTTTTTCAAGGTATTCCAAAAATACAGAATTTTGGGGTTTTAACAAATATACCTGATAAGTATCAGTCTTTTGACCCCATCAAAAATTTTAAAAAAACATTAACAAATTATTTATACAAAACAATATTTCGATTATAACAAAAAGGCAATAATATTACCGTATTTTAAAATCTCCCTCAACATCATTAAACAAACATCAATTTATCTAAAAAAACGAACAAAATAATTAATATAAAAAAACACTTGTTTTGGAATTATATTTACATATTGATTTATTAACAAATAATAATTCTGTTTTTTAATTAATTTCATTACCTACCCCAAATAAACTATAAGAATCTAACACCCAATTACTTTCTCCTTACTATATTTGCCAATATTAAAGCACACCCAAACATTTCAAATATGATAATAGGGATTCCAAAAGAGATTAAAAACAATGAGAACAGGGTAGCGCTTACCCCTGCAGGAGCTCAAGAACTCGTAAAAAGAGGTCATACTGTTTATATTCAACACACCGCGGGTGAAGGTAGCGGCTTTCCTGACGAAATGTATATTCAAGCTGGCGCTAAAATCTTACCGAGCATAGAAGAAACATACGCCACTGCTGAAATGATCATAAAGGTCAAGGAACCAATTGAACCTGAATACGATCTAATCAGGGAAGACCAATTATTATTTACTTATTTCCACTTTGCCTCACACGAACCATTAACCAAGGCAATGGCAAAAAGCAAATCCATTTGCTTGGCTTACGAGACAGTAGAAAAAGCTGAAGGAGGACTTCCTCTCTTAGTACCTATGTCGGAAGTTGCTGGTAGAATGGCTACCCAAAAGGGAGCCAATTACCTGGAGAGACCTTTGGGTGGAAAAGGAATATTAATGGGGGGAGTACCAGGAACACTACCTGCCAAAGTACTGATCCTAGGAGGAGGAATAGTGGGAACACAGGCTGCTTGGATGGCTGCCGGACTAAAAGCCGATGTCACTATCCTTGACGTTTCCCTTCCAAGAATGCGCTATCTTTCTGACGTGATGCCTGCCAATGTAAAAACCAGAATGTCCAATGAATTTAATATCAGAGAACTTATCAAAACTGCTGATCTGATCATTGGAGCAGTGCTTATACCTGGAGCAAAAGCACCACACCTTATCACGCGTGATATGCTTAAAGACATGCAAAAAGGCACTGTTTTAGTTGACGTGGCTGTTGACCAAGGTGGATGTATTGAAACCTGCAAACCAACTACACACGAGGATCCAACCTATATCATTGATGAAGTTTTACACTACTGTGTAGCCAACATGCCAGGAGCAGTCCCTTACACAAGTACCGTTGCCTTAACAAATGCAACCCTACCCTATGCCATCCAGTTAGCTGAAAAAGGCTGGCAAAAAGCTGCTCAAGAAAACAAGGAATTGGCAAAAGGCCTAAATATCATCAAAGGAGACATCGTATACAAGGCAGTAGCTGAAGCTTTTGACTTAGAATATGTACCCGTTGAGAAACATTTGGTTTCTTAAGAATAAGCGACCCAAATAGATAAAGGCTGCCGAAATATCTGCAGCCTTTTTTTATACTCTGAAAAAGTAAAAATTAAGTTAGAATTGAACTTACAATATTGTTAAGCCCCAAGTTCCTTTATAAAATCCGTCACCAAATAACTTACCATCTTTGCCGTCCCCTCGTCTGTTCTCCCATCTATCATCCTAACCGCACCCTCGCATATATGAAAATAAGCAAGCTTCTCTAACCTCTTTTGAGCAACGAGAAAAACATATTTTCTCGCATGAATCCCCGAAACACCTACAGGATCCATTGCACTAGACAACACCCTACCCACTACATCCAAATCAAGCTCAACCCCAAATTTCTTACCCTCCACAAAATCTAAACCTCGATCGACCGCCTCTTCAAAATTCATATTTCCCCTAAGAAAAATATCCTCCCAAAAAACAAAATCAACCCTATCCTGACTTTGCATAAATGCTAGCATTTCCTGAGAATTATAATTCTCACTCAACCCAACCACCGCATATTTATCCAAAAACCCTTCCTCAAAAGCGTATCGAAACCCATTCCCACTGTGCCTTCCTTCAAGTTTTCTAAAATCAGCATGCGCATCTAAATTCAATACATTTACACCTTCAGTACCTAAGCCTTTGGCTGCTCCCTTAATAATAGGATAGCAATTATTATGTCCTCCACCTATTACTATTGGTAACTTTCCCTGAAGCACAACCTCCCTGATCAACTCAAATACAGCAGAATCAATTAGCTCAACAGCTTTTCTCCACTTCTCAATACCAACCCCTTCCTCAGGAACCAAACTGGAAAAATCAAATTCTCCCAGCAAGGAAAACTCATCACCTTGTAGATTTCTCTGCCTCTGAACATTCAAAAAACTATTCAAAAAAGCAGGCCAGAGACTTTCTGCCCCCCCCTTGCCTAAATTGGCTCGTACACCAATAGACTCAGGAATTCCAATGATCACCCCCAACTTACCTTCAAAACCAAGCTTAATACACTCACCTAACCTTGTTTCCCCAGGCCTTTTTACCACTCTTTTATCAATATCTTTTCGATCAAAAAACTTAAAATAATTCATAAGCTTATTAAAACTGTCCTTTAACCATTACTTTATCAATCAAATTCTCTCCAAAGGAATAAGGTAAATAGGCCAACGAATTCATAGGCTTAGTAAATATTAAATTGGCCTTTTTACCTACAGTAATACTCCCCAATTCCTCCTGAACCTCCATTGCATGTGCACCATTAATGGTCACGGCATTGATAGCTTCTTCAGGGGTCATTTTCATCTGAATACAAGAAAGTGCAATCAACAAGGGTATATTTCCGCTTGGGGATGAGCCTGGATTATAATCAGTAGCCAAAGCCACTCCTAACCCTGCATCTATCATCTCCCTGGCTGGAGGATATGCCATTCTTAGAAAAAAAGCCGCTGATGGCAATAAGGTAGGTATGGTTTCACTACCCAACAATGCCTTGATCTCCTCCTCACCCATAGTTTCTAGATGGTCAACAGACAGCAAACCATTTTCTACGCCAAATTGCACACCGCCGGAATTACTCAACTGATTGGCATGCAACTTCCCTTTAAGCCCGTACTTTTGAGCAGCATCCATTACCTGCTTGGTTGCTTTTGCATCAAAAAAACCTTTTTCAAAAAACACATCCACATAAGAGACCAAGTCTTCCTCAGCTACTTTGGGCAACATCTCGTTGCAAACTAAATCAACATAAGCCTGAGGATCATCTTTATACTCCATTGGATAGGCATGAGCTCCCAAAAAGGTCGCCTTAATATGAAGAGGAGATGTTTCTTTTAGCCTTTTCACCACCCTGAGCATTTTCAATTCTGCCTCTACACTTAATCCGTAGCCACTTTTTATCTCAATGGCCCCGGTTCCCATAGCCCTTACAGCTTCAAGCCTCCTCCAAGATTGCTGAAACAAATCTTCTTCATCTGTATCCCGCAGAAGGGCAGCAGAATTCAATATCCCCCCACCCTTTTGCGCAATTTCAGCATAACTTAAGCCTTTGATTTTATCGACAAATTCACTTTCCCTACTTCCTGCAAATACCAAATGCGTATGAGAATCACACCAAGCTGGCAACACAAATTGACCCGCAGCATCAATATTTTCCTGATCCGAAAATTCACTCAAATCAAGCTGATCCATGGAGCCGTATCTTATGATTTCCTCTTCTTCAACTTGCAAGAAAGCATTATCAATGGCAGGTAAGCTAGCCATTTCCTTGCCTCGTAAAAATTTGGTTTCCTCTCTGACCCCAAAAAGGGTTTTAATATTTGTAATTAGCATTAAATTCTTTCATTTAAATCCAAACCGTGCTTTTTGGCTGTATTCTTGGCTATTTCATAACCAGCATCTGCATGACGGATTACACCGATTCCCGGATCATTTCTCAAAACCCTAGCCAATCGCCCATTAGCCGCTTCTGTACCATCCGCGACAATCACCATTCCTGCATGAATAGAATATCCCATTCCAACCCCTCCTCCGTGATGAAGTGAAACCCAGCTGGCACCACCGGCAGTATTCATCAAGGCATTTAAAATTGGCCAGTCCGCAACTGCATCTGAACCATCCATCATACTTTCTGTTTCTCTATTAGGAGAAGCCACGGAACCCGTATCCAAATGATCCCTTCCTATGACAATTGGAGCTTTAAGCTCTCCATTCTTAACCATTTCGTTAAATACCAGGCCAGCCTTTTCTCTTTCCCCTTGGCCCAACCAACAAATTCTAGCAGGCAATCCCTGAAAGGAAATTTTTTCTTGAGCTAAGGTAATCCAACGTTTTAATGATTCATTTTCCGGAAACAGCTTAAGGATCACCTCATCCGTTTTTCTGATATCTTCTGGATCCCCAGATAATGCTGCCCACCTAAAAGGCCCCTTCCCTTCACAGAAAAGAGGACGTATAAAAGCAGGAACAAAACCAGGAAAATCAAAAGCATTCTCTAAACCTTTTTCCTTGGCCCTAGCTCTCAGATTATTACCATAATCAAAAGTCACCGCACCCTTGTCCTGTAAATCCAGCATCAATTCAACATGCCTAAACATGGAGTCATAAGCAAGCTCAATATATTTTTCTTCATCTTTTTCTCTCAATGTATTCGCTTCCTCCACCGTAATTGAATGAGGATAGTAACCTAGCAAAGGATCATGGGCTGAAGTTTGGTCTGTCAAAGTATCAGGAACAATTCCCCTAGCAATAAGCCTTTCTAAAAGACTCACTGCATTAACTGGAACTCCAATAGAAACTGCTTTATTTTCTTTTTTGGTTTCCAAAGCGGTATCAATCGCCTCATCAAGATCCCTTACCATCAAATCCAAGTACTTGGTCTCCAGGCGCTTTTTGATACGCCATTCTTCCGCTTCAGCCACCAAACAAACACCCTCATTCATGGTGATGGCCAAAGGCTGCGCACCTCCCATACCTCCTAAGCCAGCCGTTACATTCAGAGTGCCTTTGAGACTTCCGCCAAAATGCTGTCGTGCCAGTTCCGCATAAGTTTCAAATGTTCCCTGAACAATTCCTTGGGATCCAATATATATCCAAGAACCTGCTGTCATTTGACCGTACATCATCAAACCAGCTTTTTCCAGCTTGTCAAAATGTTCCCAAGTAGCCCAGTTGGGTACCAATTGAGAATTAGAAATCAATACTTTAGGTGCATTGGAATGGGTAGGAACAATTGCTACTGGCTTCCCTGACTGAATCAGCAAAGTCTCATCCTCCTCCAAAACCTTTAGTCCTTTGATTATCTTATCAAGGGCGTCAAAATCCCTAGCTGCTTTTCCTCTTCCACCATAGACAATCAAATCTTCTGGTCGCTCTGCCACTTCAGGATCCAGATTATTTAACAACATCCTTAAAGCTGCCTCTTGGACCCAACCTTTACAGTTCAATTTTCCCCCTGTTGGGGTTTTATATTTCTCTTGGGAATATCTCGATATAACACTTGACATCATCGCAATTTTTAAAGTGATTTAATCTCCTCCACCTTCCATCTCCTAATAAACTGAATACTGCTTTCAATATCAGTAGCCAACACCCTATCCTGGGTATTAAAGCTTACCTCTTTCCTATACAACTCCATTAACTTTTCAACTATCGGAGAACTCTTGACCGGTTTTCTAAATTCCAAAGCCTGGGTTGCCGTCAACAACTCAATAGCTAATATTTTCTCTAGATTATTTAAGACCCTTAAACACTTGGTAGCACCATTGGCTCCCATACTGACATGGTCTTCTTGCCCATTGGATGAAACAATGGAATCAACTGACGAAGGAGTACATAATTGTTTGTTTTCACTTACGACACTTGCTGCGGTATACTGCGGTATCATCAAACCTGACTGAAGACCAGGATCATTGACCAAGAACAACGGCAAGCCCCTTGCTCCTGAAAGCAATTGGTAAGTTCTCCTTTCAGAAATACTCCCTATTTCAGCCATAGCAATCGACAGGTAATCAAAGCCTAAAGCCAAAGGTTGGCCATGGAAATTGCCCCCCGAAAGTATTTGATCCTCATCTGGAAAAATATTGGGGTTATCCGTAACTGAATTAGCCTCCACATTAAAAGTGTGCTTGACAAATGCCAAGCTATCCTTTGATGCTCCATGCACCTGAGGAACACACCTGAAAGAATAAGGATCTTGCACCTGCTTATCTTTTGCCTGTGCAATCTCACTTCCTTCCAAATATTCCCTGATGACTTTTGCGGTTTCCAACTGCCCCTTATGAGGCCTAATTGCATGAATCAAATGATTAAAAGGCTGAACATTTCCGTTAAATGCCTCCAAGGAAATCACTGAAATAAGGTCAGCCCATTTAAATAATTCTTCAGCACGAGAAACTGCAAAGGCCCCATAACTCAACATAAACTGGGTCCCATTTATCAAAGAAAGCCCTTCCTTTGACCTCAGGGTAATTGGCTCCCAGCCAAACTGAGCAAGCACCTCTTTACTTGTTTTGATTTTTCCTTCGTGATAAACCTCTCCCAAACCAATCAATGGCAAGCTCAAATGGGAAAGTGGAGACAAATCACCTGACGCTCCAAGTGAACCCTGATTATACACTACTGGCAAAACATCATGATTATAAAAATCCACCAAACGTTGCACAGTCGCCAACTGCACTCCTGAATGCCCTTGGGCTAAGGACTGGATTTTGGTCAACAGCATGATTTTCACCAAATGCTTAGGCACCTTCTCTCCCACTCCACAGGCATGAGACTGAAGCAAATTGTACTGCAACTGCTCTATCTCCTGACGATCGATCCTTACTTGCTGCAAATAGCCAAAACCAGTATTTACACCATAAAAAAGTTCCTCTTCATCCTGAGAAACCTTCAGATCCAAATAAGCCCTACATTCCTGAATCTTCCTTTCCATCTCTTTGGACAAGAACAATTTTTTCCCACTCGTAACTACATCAGCAATTGTCTCCAAACTTATCTGCTCAGAACTGATTTCATGAAGCATATTTACAGGTTCCACTCCCACCATTTAAGTATTTGATTTTAAAAGGGTTTATATTCTACTATTACAAATTTCCACAATTAGACTAATAATAAAAAATAGTATTATATTCACCTTTTAATAACCAAAAGTGATTATTATGGAATTACGTCAGCTTAGATATTTTTTGGTTTTAGCAGAGGAATTACACTTTCATCGTGCCGCTGACAAGCTATTTATTGTTCAACCGGCACTTTCAAAGCAAATAAAATTATTGGAAGACGAATTAGGCATTGCACTGCTCAAAAGAGACAAAAGAAATGTCAGGCTTACTGAAGCTGGCAAATACTTTAAAACTGAAGCCAAAGCAATTCTTGACCAACTAGAGTTGGTAAAAAGCCATACCAAATTGATACAGGAAGGAGAAAAGGGAGAAATAAGAATTGGCTATGTTGGCTCTTGCATCCACACTTTCCTTCCAGACATGCTCAGCGAACTTCATGAAGCTCATCCCTATATCCAAACCTACCTCAATGAAATGACCTCTTCCACCCAGTTGGAAGCTATTCAAAATGGAGAATTGGACATTGCCTTTTTAAGGAACCCTTTACCTTCACCACATTTTCACCACCGACTCGTATTTAGAGAGTCTTTTGCACTCGTACTCCCAGAAAACCATCCCCTAAATGAAAATAATTTTGAAGGTATTCATCAACTGGCCAAGGAGGAATTCATTTTACCTACAAGATCAGACGGGGAATTGTATTATAGACTCCAACTTAGCATTTGCGAAGACAGTGGATTCTCACCACGAATAGCACACGAAACCGTTCACGGACACACTGTTCTTAACCTAGTTGGACACGGACTTGGGATCACCTTTTTACCCACTTCCTTTCAGAATGTCACCAATGCTGCCGTAAAATTCATTGAATTAAAAAACATCTCCCAGCGTGCAGAAATTACCGCTTTATGGAATAAGGAAAATCCCAATCCCAGTTTGGAAAAATTATTAAACTATATCAAAACCCCTAAAACCTAATAGTATCACAAATATTAAAACAACAAAAAACCATGAAAATCTCCATTTACGCACTGCGTATAGCTTGGTAACGCAAATCAATTTCCTTTTATAAATCTTCGATTTTTTTTCATTATCTTTCACAAGCATTATTCATTTCACCACTTATCCTTTGGTTTCACCCCATGCAGACGGATAATAGTAACTTGACAATTCAATATTTAAACAAATTCATTCTAGATATCACATAGCAGCACCTGAAAGAGTAAAATCAATAATTACCAAAATAAATAATCAATACTATGAAATACCAATTCTGGGCAATACTATTGCTCTTCCTTTTTATGGGTAATCTGCAAGCACAGGAAAGCAGCATATCCATAATACCTAAACCGGCTAAAATGACGGTCAAACCTGGCCAGTTTATTCTGAATGAAGAAACTGTCATCATCGCCAAAGATTATGAAAGCAGAAATTCAGCCACACTATTCAACGAATTTCTTCAAGCACAATACGGATTAAAATTAAACATTTCCCTTTTAGACCTTCCGGGAAACACGATCGAACTTATCCTAAACGAAGACGCTGAAGCTTCAGAAGCATATACCCTGAATTCAGACTCTAAACAGATCAAAATTACAGGTGGAAAGAAAGGATTGTTTTACGGACTTCAAAGTACCTTACAGTTAATCGAACCAAATGCCGGACTTTTAACCATTCCAGCTGTAAGCATCCAGGACCACCCAGAATTTGCCTATAGAGGAATTATGCTTGACGTAGGACGTCACTTTTTCCCAGTGGACCAAATCAAAAAAATCATTGATTTGATGGCTTATTTCAAATTCAATAAGATGCATTGGCACCTTACCGAAGACCAGGGATGGAGACTGGAAATCAAAAAGTACCCTAAGTTAACAGAAATCGCTGCATTTAGAGACTCTACCATAATTGGACAGTACTATGACTTCCAACCATTCATCTATGATGGTGAAAAACATGGCGGCTATTACACTCAAGAAGAAGCTAAGGAAATCGTAAAATACGCTGCTGACAGAATGATTACAGTAATCCCTGAAATAGAACTTCCTGGACACAGCTCAGCAGCACTAGCAGCCTATCCTGAATTTGGAAGCTTTGAAATGGAGGACTCCAAGCCAGAGGACAACAAACCACTTTCAGGTAGTGTCATGGCTATGAAAGAAAATGGAGAACCATATGACAATGACCTCAGCCCAAATGTACCTGGCTATTGGGGCGTCCACTATAATGTATACGGCGTAAAAGATGAAACATTCCAATTCCTTGAAGATGTATTGACAGAGGTAATGGAAATATTCCCAAGCGAGTACATCCATATTGGCGGTGACGAAGCTCCAAAAGACCACTGGAAGACCTCAGCTATTTCGCAAAAGCTTATCAAGAAAGAAAAACTAGAAGATGAGCATGAATTGCAAAGTTATTTCATCACCAGAATCGAAAAGTTTCTTAACAAAAATGGCAGAAAACTGATTGGATGGGATGAAATCCTTGAAGGAGGCCTTGCCCCTAATGCTACCGTAATGAGCTGGAGAGGCGAAAAAGGAGGTATTGCTGCAGCCAAAATGAACCATGATGTAATCATGACCCCTAACAGTCACATGTACATTGACCATTACCAATCCGAAGACAAAGAACAAGAGCCACTAGCAATTGGAGGCTTCCTTTCTTTAGAAAAAGTCTACAGCTATTCACCAAGACCTGAAAGTCTAACTGCTGAAGAAAACAAACATGTATTAGGTGTTCAAGCCAATTTATGGACAGAATATATTGCAACTAACAACAAAATGGAATACCACTTGTTCCCTAGAGCCTTGGCCTTAGCAGAGGTAGCTTGGAGCAATAAAGAAGAGAAAAACTATAAAGAATTCTCCCAAGAAAGACTTCCAGCGAGACTTGCCGAATTAGAAAAACTAGATGTATTCTATAGAATTCCTGAGGCAAAAGTAAATATCAGCAAAGACCAAAGCTCTGGAAGACACAAAATCACCATTACCCCTTTTGTAAAGGGAGCTAAAGTGTACTACACTGTAGACGGGCACAAAGCAGATCAAACAGCATACCTGTACCGAGCCCCAATTTTAGCCCCTATACCTAATGAAGGTCAGGACAACTTAGTATTAAAATATTTAATAGTAACCCCTGAAGGTCGTCAAAGTAATCAATTCGAAGTAACCATTGAATAATACCCTAAGGCCGGAACCTATACCCGGCCTTTTTTCAACCCATTCTTTCTAATGAAAAAGATATCAAGATTATTTTTATTGCTATTAGTTGGTTTTGTATGCTTCCAGTGCAAGCCAAAGGAAACCGTAATCACTGTATTATCTTACAATATATATCATGGTGAAAACAGTTATGAAAATGGAAAAAGTAACTTGGAAGAAATCGCCCAGCTAATAAAAGATTTGGACCCTGACTTTGTTGCCATGCAAGAAGTTGATAGCGCTACACAAAGAACTGCTTCTATCAGGAATGGCCAGGCAGTAGACCTGACGGCTGAATTAGCAAAAGCAACAGGCATGCATGGGTTCTTCGCCAAAGCCATCGATTTCAGCGGAGGAGGATACGGAGAAGGTCTTCTTAGCAAATATCCAGCAAAAATGAGCAAACTTGACCTACCCATTCCCGATGGAGGAGAAGGAAGGGCAATTGCTTTGGCATCCGTTGAAATGCCCAATGGAGTAGCACTAACTTTTGGTGCAACCCACTTATGCCACCAATACGAGAATAATAGAATTGCACAATCCAACGCCATTCTTGACAACCAAGAAAATATTGATGGACCTTTTCTTTTTGCTGGGGACTTAAATTTTAAACCTGACAGTAAAGCATACGCTTCCCTGACAGAAAACTTTATAGATGCTGCAGAGGCATATGGAAGCCCGCAGCACACCTTCCCCACTGATGATCCAAGGATCAGGATAGATTATGTATGGTTATCCAAAAATTCAAATTGGGAAGTACTCGAAGCAAAAGTCTTAGATGTAGATTATTCCGATCACATGCCACTTTTGGTAAAAGTAAAATTGAAATAAAAAAAAGATCCCGAACTAAGTTCGGGATCTTTTTTTATTTCTGCTCTGTGAATCAACTGGCAATGACCACCTCCACATTATTTCTTTCTAACATTTTTACAAAATCAGGATCAATTGCATCGTCAGTAATCACTTTGTCCACCTTATCGAAACCAGCAATAAACGCCAAACCAATTTTCTTAAACTTAGTTGAATCTGAAACCACAATCACTTCCTCTGCTATATCAATCATGATTTGATTAAGATACGCCTCTTCCATATAATGGGTAAAGACCCCTACATCTGACTTAAACCCATCAACACCAAGAAAAAGCTTATTACAGTGTAATTGCTTTAGGTTTCTTTCGGCCATTGGACCAACCAAAGACATTGAAAACTCTTTCAAAAACCCTCCAGGCATCATCACATCCAAATTATCATAACTAGCCAGGTTATTCACAATATCCAGGGCATTACTGATGACTGTCAACCTTTCAAACTTACCTAGATTATTGGAAATTTCGAAAGTTGTTGTACCTGAATCCAAAATGATAGAATCGTTCTCTTCTATTAAAGAAACCGCTTTTTTCCCTATTTTTCTCTTAAGATCAAGATTGATCTTTTTCTTTTCTGTAACAGGAAGCGCCATATTATTAGTCTTAAAAGCACCTCCATGTGCCCTTACCAATAATTTATTGCGCTCCAGATTAGCCAAATCGTTCCTTATAGTAACTTCACTTACACCAAGGTCCTTGCTGAGTTCACTCACATTTACCTGACCATGCTCATCCAAAACTTCCAAAATCCTGGACCTGCGTTGTGCTGTTTTTTTCATATTTCAATCCTAGATTAAATTAAATAATTGCTTTTCCTCAAAAAAACTTTCGAAAAATACTCATTTAGTTTCATTATTCAAACAATATCATAGGTATTTACGATTACCACACCTAATCATTAACAAACAAACCCTCAATGAAAATATTAATATTTTCATATTCTTAACATTTACAAAATTTTAAGACAAAACATCAAATCAATAAAAAACAAAAATCAGAAACAAATCCTCTTTCGATACGCCAGTAGGATCCCCCTTAAATGATCTAGCTTTCCTCTTAAGTCAAGTACTTTAGTCCTGATACCAGATACAAATCACTTTATTCAAATAGAAATCACGAAAGAAAAACTTATGAAATATTTGAAAAAACAAACTAAATCATCAAACCATAAAAAGTATTTAAAAGAATTCAAAAAAAATTATTTTCGTTTTATTTGCATATCTTATTTATTATTCAGAGATTAGTAACAAGATAAAGATTATCTGGTTTGTTAGGGTTATTTATTAAAAAAGGCCGATCTCGATTCCACATTTTGAAGATCGGCTCTTTTTTTTCTATTTTTCATAAAATTTTTCTCTATTGACCAAAACAAATTAGACCAATATGAATACAAGGAAATTCTTCCACATACTCTTCATCATATTTTTCACACTTTCAACAGGGGCTTTTAGCCAAAGTATACCAAACTCCTATAGATTACTTTATCAACAAGATTTCTCAAAAGAAGCAGCTCTTGAAGAATTTGAGACAACGGACAAAGCTTCATGGAAAATCTCCAACCAAACCTTAGAAATTCATCAGGCAGGTAATTACAAACCCAAAGTCAGATCTCCTTTTAATATTGCCGTCCTTAAAAACATGAGATTTGGCAGCTTTATCCTAGAAGCAGATTTACAACAAACAGGCAAAGAGTACGGACACCGAGATCTTTGCCTTTTCTTTGGCATGGAAAACCCAAGCAATTTTTATTACACACATATAGCTTCAAAACCTGACGCTCATGCCCATAATATATTCTTGGTCAATGATGAACCTCGAGTAGCAATAGGTCAATGGGTAAATGAAGGAATAGATTGGGGCAAAACCAACAAATGGCATAAAGTACGAGTCGAAAGAGACATAGACTCAGGGTCAATAAAAATATTTTTTGATGACATGGAAAATCCGATCATGATAGCCAAGGACCTACACTTTGACTATGGTCATATTGGATTCGGAACTTTTGACGATATTGGAAGATTTGACAATATAAAAATATGGGGACCGGACTATGCCCCTAAACAGGACAGCTTCTTCCCATAAAATTCAATAGGAATACTTGGACAGTTCCTGATCGATCAATTCATTCCATATGGATTGGGCTGCTCTATTTTTTCCGTGTTCAGTCTCGGCATCATATGCATCCTGCATCTTATTCATCTCTCTATACGTCTCTAAATACAAATAACCTATTTTACCATCATAATTATCAGGACTAAGCTCCATACTATTGACCTTTTCCTTGAATCGTTCGACAATGATCTTGGTAATATCAAAATGCCTTTGCTCATGATTTAACCCATATTCATCACGACTATTAGACCTTACCCAAGAAGATGATTTCAGCATAAAAACCTTTGTCACCAAATCCAAAACGACTACACCGTCCTTAACAATTGTATTTCCTTCCCAGGAAAAACTAGAAAATATAGAAGCAGCATATTTACTACCAACATGTGGTTTTGCTTTAAAGTCCTCCCATACCAAAGGATGATTTTTTTGATAAAAAACAGTATCTCCTATTTCCACCATATCGTAATCTCGAAAACTCAAACTTACGCCCTTGGCCAATCGAATATCATTAAGAGCCCGTTGGCTAAACCATTCATTGAAATACTTTAAAGAACTTCCCAGTGATTGTTTGAGCGCTGAAGAAATTACCTTATAATTACTTGAGGCCCTTTTATATTTGGCCCCTCCTTTATAATCCAGTAAATGAACCAGTTCACCCTCCTTCTCAAATTTAAAAGTAAAATTCAAACTCACTTCTCCATCTATCAAGCCAGTACTCAACCTCTTTTCCGCTATTTGGCATTTATTCACCTCCAAAACCACAGGCTTAAGAGACCGATCAATCGGAACACTTTTAAAAACATAATCCGACAAAGCTCTTTCCACCCCTCCCTGCAAGCCTATATATTCAGTTTCCGATGCCTCGCGGCTTGTGTATATATTCCCTATGATTTCTTTAAACTTTAGGTTATTTCTTACCTCTTTAAAATAAAATTCACCGGGAGTTATATTTAAATATTCAGGTTTTAAAACTATTAAAGTACTAGGAGTCTGGCCAAAAACCGGATTGATACAAAATAGAAAAACAACCGTAAGGAATAACAAAAAATTGAAATCTATCTTAGGCCTACTCATCATTTTACACTGGGGAAGGTAAATATCAATTGTAATTTAACAAAAACTGCTGGCATTACACCAGCAGTTTCAAAACCAAATACAAAAAAATACACCATCTATGGTAATATCACATTATCTATAACATGTATTACGCCATTTGTTGCATGGATATTAAGTAAACCAGTATTCAATGAAGCCCCTCCAACGGTTAATGCTCCAAGATCTACCGAAAGCATGGCTCCTTCATTTAAGGTTGGAAGTGACGCTCCATCTCTTAAATCCTGGGAGAATGCACGCGCCGGCACCACATGAGCTGTTAACACAGCCGTAAGCGTCTCGAGTGGAATATCGTTATAATCAGTCCATTCAGGATTGGTATCATACAAAGCCTGAAAAGCAGCATCCGTTGGTGCAAACACGGTCAAATCTCCATCATCTCCACTTACAGCATCCACCAAATTGGCTCTTTGTAAAGCACCTACCAGTTGTGTAAACTCAGGACTAGAAGCGCTTGTATATCCAACGGCTATTTCAGCTATAGATTGGGAAGGAGGAACAATAACATAATCCAAAACATGAATAACGCCATTTGAAGCCATCACATCTGTATCAGTTATTCTTGCGCTACCATTTATCCATAGATTACCATCTGGATCCTGACTGATGTAAAAGCTTTCTCCATTTACTGTGGACACCTCTCCTGCACTTACTTCTGAGGCCAAAACCTCATCAGATAAAACATGATAAGTGAGAACATCTCCCAAATCAGGACTAGCTAACAATGCCTCGGCAGTCAATCCATTATCGCCTAAAAAATCAGAAAAAGCAGCATCGGTTGGAGCAAAAACTGTGAAGGGACCGTCTCCTTGCAAAGTAGTAACTAATCCTGCTTCAATTACAGCAGCTTCTAAAGTGGTAAAATTTGGGCTACCAACTACGATATCTACAATATCATCTTCCTCCATTGGTGTTGGATCATCATCGTCGTTACATGCTGTCAAAAACAACCAGCAGAAAGTTACTGCCAGAATAATCGGAAATCTTTTCTTAGTGAGTTTCATGGTTCAGTTGTATTTAATTGATTATTGATTACAACTGAATAACTATGCTAACTTATTTTTGTTTAACTTTTTTAAATTTTATTTAAACAAATATTCAAACCCACCCTAAAAGCTCCTCTTATGAACCTAACATACACTTAAAAAAGATCACCGATCAATCTTTCAACTCATACCATTCGATATCTGTCAGGTTTGCTCTTCGGCCTTTTTGAATGGGAGCATAATTTTCTGAAAGGTAAGCTACGATTTTCTCTTCATTGTCACCCAAATCCCATAACCCTTGCGTCTCTTGCATCCAATTTATTAACGACACCCAATGCTCTTTATCCCCCCTATTCTGAATCACCAAATCTGCTGCATGACAATTGGTACAATTAGCTACAACTAATTCATACCCTTCCTTGGCCACCAAACCTGTTGCAACATGAACCCCATCCTTAACCAAGTCGTCCTGAACTAAAGAAACTGGTTTTTCTTCTTCCACTTCACTTAACAACAGTTCAGGATTTTGATTGATAACCAAAAGGCCTACCATAAATACAACCAAAAATATTGATAGTCCTAGCAAAAGACCTAAAAGCCCTTTTAAAGAATTAATCAGTTCTTTATTCATCTCAACCAACTTTTACCGCTATCCTATGACATGCATTATTCAAATACCCTTTGGGATTCCACCCGGGAACCACCATCGGCTGGGCCACTCCTTTGGAATCTGTAGCTTTTGCCCATACCTCATAGTACCCTTCCTTAGGGAACTTTAAAGTAGATTTAAAATGCTGCCATGCCAATCTGTTAACCGGCTTCTCAAGTTGACACTGCTGCCAAGTCTCACCAAAATCAATAGATACTTCCATCTCACTAACTTCCAATTCCCCTGCCCAAGCATGGCCTCTAACTTCCAATGACTCTCCCGATCGAATCATTGCCCCAGTTTTAGGATAAGTAATCAAAGATTTGACAGGCATGGATTCTATAATACACATATCTTCATCTGCTACCTTTTCTCCTGGCGCTACAGGTTTGCAAGGCACCCTATAGGATGGTGCAGCCATCTTTGGCCCATCATGAACTATATTTCTAACCGAAATACGCTCAAGCCATTTCCCTGATGCTGAAGCAGGAAAACCACCTGCGACTAACCTTAACGGATAACCATGCGCCAAAGGAATATCTTTCCCGTTCATGGCAAATGCCAACAATGTTTCCTCTTGCATGGCCTTAGAAATAGGAACTCCCCTAGAAATCGGTTCTTTATCAGGATTCCCACTCAAATGCACATCTGCAGCATGATAGCCTATATAAACCGCTTCATCAGTTATCCCCACATCATTCAAAACATCTTTCAGTCTAACTCCTGTCCAATTGGCACAAGAAACAGCACCTGTCTTCCATTGATTTCCACTAGCTGGAGGATAAAATTCACTTCGACCATTCCCTCCACATTCTAAAGTCAACTGATAGGTATAATGCTTAAATTTCTTCTTCAACTCTGACAAGCTGTAGGTTTTTGGAGAAGTCACCGCCTCTCCATCTATAATTAAATTCCAATTACGGACATTTATATCTTTAGGAATCACCCCATTATTTCTTATGAACATCTTGTCCTCTGGTGTTACCCTATCATCCAAAATATGGGGTTGGGACTCCAAATTCCAAGGTTTATTATTTAACACAATAAGGTCCTTATGCTTATTAAAAAGTTGATAAGGATCATCCTCTTTAAATGCCACGGGAACATAATCTTTAGGCATATTACAACCAAAGACAATCTCTGCCCCTAAGGCTGCTGAGAATGTAGCCAATGATGCATTTCTAATAAACCTTCTTCTTCCTTCGTTGGATTTGGACTTACTATTTGACATGCTATTAATCAATTAATCAAATTTAAAAAATACTGTTTCTTCTTTCCGATAAATATAACGTATCCTACTTAATCCATTATTATTAAGTTTCAAATAATTATTCAAAACCCCAATGACGGGAATTCGCAAATACAATCCTCCGATTTGCTTCCAATTGAATTCAACCTTATATGTACTTTTTGTTTATTTATATCCACAATTTGTTCCTATAAACAACAGATCAGTTACGCATAATTGGTCATGAAAGCTATCAGAGGACACATGCTGACTTGGCACAATAACTGAAACAAATAATGCAAATTATGAGTGAATAGATTACTTCACTCCAAAGGAACTGTCGAAAACAATTGTAGACTTTATGAAAAAATTAGCATTAGTTTTTGCTCTAAACACCTTTGCATTAGTTGGAGCAGATGCAGACTCAATTTCCAATAAAACACTAATCATAAGCCCCTTTCAGGACAACAAAAATGAAATTGAGCCGCAAGATCTCCCGAAGGCAGTAAAGGAAACGATCTTATCGAAGGAAAAAACAAAATCTTTACCCATCTATAAAGCTTACGAAATCACTGATACATCTGGAGATAGAATTTATAAAATCAGTTTTGGGCTTGAAAAGATAGAGTTCACCAAGAAATACAACAAAAAGGGCAATGAATTAGAAGACTAAACCATATTATTTAAACCACCTACCACTAATATAGCACACCCCAATCAATACAGGTGTGCTTTTATTTCTTTTCTCAAACAGGCCAACTTTCTAACTGATAGGCACTGTCCCAAAACATCCATTCCAACTTCGTAGCCATTTTAAAAGCAACTAACATTTCTTCTTGTGATTTTTCTCCTACACAACTGGCCAATTCATCAGTGATTTCAATTGCTTTTGAAACAGCAGCTGAAAACTCTTCCCCCGAATAAGTATCTATCCAATTTTTATAAGGATTTTGCCCACCTTCTTGTTTGGAATATATATAATCTCCTACCTCCTTATAAATCCAAAAACACGGCAGTATAGCTGCCACTGCAACTTCTATATTTGAAAAGGCAGCTTTATTTCGGATATAATTGGTATACAATTGACATGATGGAGAGGGCTCAACCTCATCAGGCAAGCCAAGCTCCCTAAAGTAACTTTCATGCAATGCCCGTTCAACAGCAATTGCTCCAGCAGCAAACTCCGAAAAGGCCAAGACCTGATCCAAGTTTTCCATTCTCCCGCTAATTGTACTTAATGCCTTTCCAAATTCACCCAAATAATAAGCATCTTGCGCCATGTAAAATTTAAATACTTCTTTGGGTAAAATACCATCTTTCAATTCCTGGTTAAATGGCATAGAAAGGATTTTCTCATATAAGGGAGTAATCTCCATCCATGCTTTTTCAGACCATTTCATATTTTATTAATTTTTGAGGTTCAAAAAAATGATTTAATGGACCATGCCCTGTACCGGTTTTCACTTCCCTTCCAGCCTCAATAGCCAACAAGACATAATTTCTTGCCATTGCTACTGATTCAAGCATACTTAATCCACGGGCCAAAAAAGCAGCAATTGCAGAAGACAAAGTACAACCCGTGCCATGGGTATTCATTGTGTCTATCTTGTGCCCTTCAAATTCCCTATTAACATCACTTCCGCCTAATAGAAAATCCACTATTTGCTCTCCTTCCAAATGTCCCCCTTTCACCAAAACATGAGCAGGCCCCATAGATAATATTTCCCTTCCTGCTTTTCGCATAGCATCAACACATTGAACTTCTCTTCCCACTAGCACTGCTGTTTCATCTAGATTGGGGGTTACAATATGAGATAAAGGAAATAATTCTGACTTGATTACATCGACCGTCTCTTGTTTAATTAACCGGTCACCGCTAGTAGCCACCATCACTGGATCAAATACTATGGGAATAGTAGGATAACTTCTTAATTCACTGGCAATAGCACAAACTACTTCAGGCCGACTTAACATCCCAATCTTAATGGCCTTTGGATAAATATCAGTCAATACAGCCCTAAGCTGGTCCAGTATATGCTCAACTGGAATATCATGTATGCTACTGACCCCTTTTGTATTCTGGGCTGTGGTAGCCGTAATTACACTTGTCCCAAAGCACCCAAGTGCCGAAAAGGTTTTAAGGTCAGCTTGTATACCTGCCCCCCCTCCACTATCTGACCCCGCAATCGTCAATACTGAAGGGTACAACATCTTGATATCACCCATATCTATTTCCTTTAATGTATTTTGCATTATAAGTCACCGTACTAACCTTGGAATAATCAATTGATAATTCACATTTACGGATCTTCTTAAAGTAGTAGCCAAGACTTGAGCCTGTATTCAAACTAGCAAAAGTTAATTCTCACTTATCATGATGGTATTTTGACTCCTATATATTATCGGTTAAAAAACTTTAGGAGTCCGTCCTAGCAAATAGGCATAAAAAGACAAGGCAACTTTTTCCTTCGCCGGAATTATCCGTTTCAGGTTCAAAGGGTATTATCTCAGCCAAGCTATCTAGGCACCCCTAAAGTTTGATCAGTGGTGAAATTACAATATTAAAATGAGCTCACAAAAGCAAAAATAGAATTACCTCAACTGAAACAGCTTTGTGCCAGTTCATAGGATTTTATCCGATCTGCATGATCATAGATATGTGAACAAATCATAATTTCATCTACTTGAGCTACTTGCTGGAACTGATTCAATTCATCTTTAATTTTTGATGGTGTTCCAATAAAGGAACAAGCTAGCATTTGCTGTATTGCTGCAGCTTCAGCTTCAGACCACATTCCATCCATAGATCCAACAGGTCTTTTTAAAGGATATGATTTCCTCCTTACTATTCCCAAAGCCATTTGATAAAAGGAAGTAGCCAACTTTTGTGCCTCCTCTTCTTCTTCAGCTGCAATAATATTTACGCAGGCAACTATATATGGCTTTTTCAAATATTCAGATGGCTGAAAATTATCTTTATAATAACGAATTGCGCTTAAAAATTGGGCAGGAGCAAAATGACTCGCAAAAGCATAGGGCAGCCCTTTTTTTGCAGCTAAGACTGCACTGCTCATGCTACTTCCTAATATATAAATAGGCACATCTAACCCTTCTCCAGGTATTGCCCTAACTGCACCATCAATATTTTCATCAGAAAAATAGCCTTGTAGTTCTTCGAGATCATTCGGAAACTCTTCTACTGTTTCCATCCTGTCTCTTCTCAGGGCCCTTGCAGTGGTCTGATCAGTTCCTGGCGCCCTACCTAAACCTAAATCGATTCTATTAGGGTAAAGACTTGCCAAAGTTCCAAATTGCTCGGCTACCATCAGGGGCGCATGATTGGGCAACATAATACCTCCGGATCCCACTCGAATAGACTGAGTTCCTCCAGCGATATGCCCAATTAAAACAGCAGTAGCTGAACTACCGACATTTGCCATATTATGGTGCTCTGCTAACCAAAACCTCTCATACCCTAGTTTTTCAAGCTGCCTTGCCAAATCCAAGCTCCTATCAAAAGCATCTCGCGCATCGTGCCCATCTCTTATGATAGCCAAATCAAGAGCTGAATATAACGTGTCTTTAAGCTTTTTTTCTTCTTTCATATATTATTTATCCAAACGTCTTTTCAAACGGTCTCTGGCTTAGAATCGTTCTTCAAAAACGGGAAATTTTCTCATAAAAAAACCGAAATATCATCTTGATATTTCGGTTTGATATGAAATTATTAATAGGTTAATCAACCAAATAAATCCGAACTCAAATACCTATCCCCCCGATCACACGTAATACATACAATCACACCTGAGTCTAATGTTTCTGATAGTTTTATGGCCGCATGCAAAGCACCGCCACTGCTCATCCCTGCCAAGACACCCTCTTCTCTCGCCATTCTTCGTGTCATTTCTGTAGCATCTGATTGACTCACATCGATGATTTGATCCACTCTGCTAGATTCATATATCTTTGGCAGGAACTCCGGTGACCATCTTCTAATCCCCGGAATGCTAGACCCATCCGTTGGCTGAGTACCCACAATTTGAATAGCTGCATTTTGCTCCTTCAAATACCTGGAGACCCCCATAATGGTACCCGTTGTCCCCATTGCAGAAACAAAATGAGTAATCTCACCATTGGTATCCTTAAAAATCTCAGGCCCGGTCCCTTCATAATGTGCCCTATAATTATCCGGATTGGCAAACTGGTTAAGAATATAATACCCCTCTTTTTCGGCCATCTCTTCAGCTAGGGTTCTTGAATATTCAATGGTCTTGGCTGCAGGCGTCAATATTACTTTGGCTCCATAAGCTTCCATGGAAACGACCCTTTCACGCGTAGAATTATCCGGCATGATCAAAGTCATTTCCACACCAAGTACTTTGGCTATCATGGCCAGAGCGATCCCCGTATTACCACTGGTGGCTTCTACTAATTTATCACCTTTCTTAATATCGCCCCTCTCCAGTGCATTTCTAATCATGCTGTAGGCCGCGCGGTCCTTAACACTACCTCCAGGATTTTGTCCTTCAAGTTTACAATATATCTTAACATTGGGATTGGTAGGTATATGTTGAAGCTCCACTAATGGAGTATTCCCAATCAACTCAAACAATTTCATTTAAGCATCATTTTTAAAGATGAACATATCAGTGGTTTCAGCACTGGCATCATACATCTTGGTTTTGTAATAAATTTTACTTTTTGCTGGAACACTCTTCGTTAACCATACATTACCCCCGATCACACTATCCGCTCCTATCACTGTTTTACCTCCCAATATGCTTGCTCCAGCATAGATAACTACATTATCCTCAATAGTTGGATGACGCTTAATATCTGCATCTTCTTTATTAACACTCAATGCACCCAAAGTAACCCCCTGATAGATTTTCACATTGTCACCAATAATTGTAGTCTCGCCGATCACAACCCCCGTTCCGTGGTCAATACAAAAATGTTTTCCAATCTTAGCCCCAGGATGAATTTCAATTCCAGTTTTACTATGGGCAAATTCCGTAATCATCCTAGGAATTAAGACTACTCCCTGCTGATGTAAAAGGTGAGCAATTCGATAAGCCGCTATGGCGTAAAAGCCAGGATAACTCCGAATAACTTCAGTTTTGGATTTTGCAGCAGGATCACCCTCATACATAGCCACAATATCCTCATGCACAGCCTCAAACACGCTTTCTAAGCCAGCAAAGAAGTCTTTGGCTACAATGTCACTATCTTTATTAATCAGTTTTTTATTCCTTCCTAAAATCCCTTGAAGCTGTATAGAATAATACTGAAGCTTATCTTCCACTTCTTGAGTATCCTGTAGAATTTGTACAGCATACTCTGGAAAAAGCACTCCTAATAAACCTTCAAAAAACTCCTGTACGATTCTGGGTGAAGGGCATTCAGGACAATGAGAATGTGATTGGTATATTTTATCTATGAAAGATCTTTGGAAATCCATTTATTAATATGATATGTCTGTTAAAGTACAAAACCCGCTCTGATTACATAAGGTTCATTGTAGAGCAAATTTTGGTTATCATAAAGGACATTATATAATAATGTGAAGTTCATACCTCCTCTTCTGCCAAAAGGAATAAAATAACCTCCCCCTAAAAATAAACCTGGCTCCCACTCCCTACTACTTACTATGTCTCCATTTAAATTTTTCCTAAAAGCCTCTACATTCAAGCTCTCAAACTCCGCCTGAGCAAACACATTAGGTAATACATTATAGCGGTTAAAAATCCTGCCCCCATATACATTGGAAGATTCAGAAAAATCACGATACTTCAAGTATTGGTAAGTAATCCCTACACCGGCAGAATAACGGTCCGTGATCATCACCCCTACTAATGGCGATACATCCACATAAGTAATAGAACCGAATTGTAGACCAAAATTCCCTCCAAAATACAAGCGTTCACTTAGCGGTACCTTTTCTTCATCTTCCTCATAAAACTCTCTTTGAGCAAAAACGTCTTGAGAAATTAGACATAAGCCAAAAGCTATAAAAATTACGATACCAGCAATATTATTCTTCAACAATAACATAAAGATCTTCAGTTTTTTTCTTCATTAAGTATCTTTCACGAGCAAACTTTTCCAAAAGTTCATAATTACTGAGTAATTCTTCTCTTTCAGCTTTAATTTTCGCTTTTCGCTCCAAATAAAATGACTTCTGGTCCTCTAGCTTAGAAAGTTTAGAACGAAGAGTAAACTGGCTAATAATATCATTAGTATCAATAAAAACCATCCAAATCACAAACAGGACAGTAAAGATGAAATAGAAGTTTTTAGTGTATTTAAGGTACCTCCTCATTATATTGATGCTTTTGATCACAACAAATATAGGGAATAGAATTGACTAACGACTCCCTACAAAAAACAAAATAAAACTCATTTGCTCCCAATCACAAAATACAAATAAGCACCAAACAAAAAAAGCACCCCAATTCCTTGGGGTGCTCTTCATATATTTTTTGAGAATTATTTTCCAGGAAAATAAGCTGACTCAGCCAATAATTCTTCAATTCTCAACAATTGGTTGTACTTAGCCATTCTATCAGAACGAGAAGCAGAACCAGTTTTAATTTGACCAGTGTTACAAGCAACGGCCAAATCAGCAATAGTAGAATCTTCGGTTTCACCTGATCTGTGAGACATAACCGCTGTAAATCCAGCTTTGTGAGCCAATTCAATAGCGTCCAAAGTTTCAGTCAAAGTACCGATTTGGTTCACTTTGATCAAGATAGAGTTGGCAGATTTCTCTTCGATTCCTCTCTTCAAGAACTTAACATTAGTTACAAAAAGATCATCACCAACCAACTGAACTTTATCTCCAATCTTAGCAGTCAACATAGCCCAGCCTTCCCAGTCTTCTTCGCCACATCCATCTTCGATAGAGTCGATAGGATATTTCTCAGTCAATTCTGCAAGATAAGCCACTTGCTCTTCTCTATTTCTAGCTACTCCACCTTCACCTTCAAACTTCTTGTAGTCATAAACTCCGTCTACAAAGAATTCAGAGGCAGCACAGTCAAGAGCAATCGTGATATCAGATCCAGCTTTATAACCAGCTTTAGAAACAGCATCTAGGATACACTCAAGTGCCTCTTCAGTACCACCAGAGAAATTAGGTGCAAATCCACCTTCATCACCAACTGCTGTACTCAAACCTTTGTCATGAAGGATCTTCTTAAGATTATGGAAAATCTCAGCCCCCATTCTGATTGCTTCTGAAAAATCAGCAGCACCTACTGGACGAATCATAAACTCTTGGAATGCTATAGGAGCATCAGAGTGAGATCCACCATTGATGATATTCATCATTGGAACAGGAAGAGTCTTGGCGTTAGTACCTCCTACATATCTAAATAAAGGCAAACCAAGATCATCAGCTGCTGCTTTAGCTACTGCCAAAGA
Organism: Echinicola salinicaeni; assembly: GCF_014280965.1. GTDB lineage: Bacteria > Bacteroidota > Bacteroidia > Cytophagales > Cyclobacteriaceae > Echinicola > Echinicola salinicaeni. Next base: position 676,771 of record NZ_JACODZ010000001.1, on the reverse strand, counting down.
AACACCCAATATCGCATTAGCTCCCAATTTAGATTTAGTATCTGTACCATCCAATTTGATCATCAAATCGTCAATGCCCCTTTGGTCAAATACGGACTGTCCGATCAATTCTGGTTGGATAATTTCATTTACATTCTCAACAGCTTTCAATACACCCTTACCTAGGTATTTGCTCTTATCGCCGTCACGAAGCTCAACAGCTTCATTTACACCTGTAGAAGCTCCACTTGGAACAGCGGCTCTACCAAATGCTCCGCTGTCAGTTACTACGTCAACTTCTACAGTTGGATTTCCACGAGAATCTAAAATTTGTCTCGCATGAATTGCTTGAATCAATGTCATAATTCTAAAAGGTTTATAGGTTGTTCTATTAGTTTTTGATTAAAGAGATGAAATCATCAAACAAGTACCTGGAATCATACGGTCCCGGAGAAGACTCTGGGTGATACTGTACAGAAAATACAGGTCTATCCTTCAATTTAATACCAGCTACCGTCTGATCATTAAGGTGAATATGAGTAATTTCTAAAGCATCATTTTCATCTATATCTTTTTTTGTAACCACGAACCCATGATTTTGGGAAGTGATTTCACTCTTACCAGTAACCAAGTTTTTGACTGGGTGATTTAAGCCCCTATGTCCATGGTGCATCTTATAAGTAGATACATTACAAGCCCTTGCAATGATTTGATGACCAAGACAAATACCGAAAACAGGTTTATTTAAGTTCAAGATTTGGCTGGCTGTTTCCACAGCATAATCCATCACAGCCGGATCACCTGGTCCATTTGAAAGAAAATAAGCATCGGGTGCCCAAGCTTCCATGTCTTCAAGTGAAGATTTCGCAGGGAACACCTTGATATAAACACCCCGTTCAGATAAACATCTAAGGATATTTTTCTTAACTCCGAAATCCAAACAAGCGACTTTGATAGATGAATTTTCATCGCCCACATAATACGGCTCTTTAGTACAAACCTGAGAGGACAGTTCAAGGCCATCCATATCAGGAACTTTATCCAATTCTTTTTGAAGATCCTCTACATTGTCGAATTCAGAGCTAATGATAGCATTCATCGCTCCTTTGGAACGGATATGTTTTACAATTTTCCTTGTATCTACATCGGCAATTCCTGTAATACCGTTTGATTCCAGATAATCCTGCAATGACTCGGTAGCATCCAACCTACTATAGATTTCAGAGAAACTGTTCACTACAATACCTGCAATGGTAGGAGCATCAGATTCAACCTCTGTGTCAATCACACCGTAATTTCCGATATGAGGTGTTGTATTCACAATAATTTGTCCTGTGTAAGACGGATCCGTGTAAATTTCCTGATAACCGGTCATACCTGTATTAAAACAGATCTCACCGCCATTAGTACCATGTTTACCAATTAGGGTCCCGTGAAATACGGTACCATCTTGAAGAAGAAGTGTTGCTTTTTGTTTGTCCATTTATTGAAATTGAATGCCCAAATTTAAGGATTTTATCACTAAGAGACAGAATAATTTTCAAAAGGATAATAAAAAAGGGATTGAACCAAAGTCCAACCCCTCTTTATATTTACTATAATGAATGCATTTATTACTCAGACTTTTCAGTTTCTGAACCTGCATCGTTATCTGCTGCTTTATCTTCGGAAGCACTAGCATCTTCTGCTTTAGTTTCCGTAGCACCTGTAGCCTCAGCTGATTTACCAGAACCTCTACGGCTTCTTCTGGTTTTCTTAACCTCTGGTTTAGCTTCTTTCAACATCAATTCATTGAAATCAACTAACTCGATAATACACATTTCAGCATTATCACCAAGACGGAACCCAGTCTTAATAATTCTAGTATAACCACCTGGTCTGCTAGCTACTTTTTCAATAACTTCACCGAAAAGAGCTTTGATAGCTTCTTTATTCTGCAAATAAGAAAAAGCAATACGTCTATTGTGTGTAGTATCTTCTTTGGCTCTAGTCACTAGAGGCTCTACATATTTTCTCAACTCCTTGGCCTTGGCAAGCGTAGTAGAAATACGCTTGTGAAGAATCAGAGAGGCAGCCATATTAGAAAGCATAGCTTTTCTATGAGAAGCCTTCCTGCCAAGGTGATTAAATTTCTTACCGTGTCTCATCTTTTATTATTCTTCGTCAAGTTTATACTTAGATATGTCCATGCCGAACTGTAATCCTTTTTCTTGGATCAATTGTTCCAATTCTGCTAGGGATTTTTTACCGAAGTTTCTGAACTTCATCATGTCAGAAATTTCTAGTCTTGCTAAGTCTCCCAATGTTTTCACATCAGCAGCTTTCAGGCAGTTGAACGCCCTAACTGAAAGATCAAGATCGCTAAGCGGCGTCTTTAACAACTTACGCATATGCAAGAATTCTTCATCAATCGGCTCAGGAGAATCTCCACCTGGAGTATCAATAACCATCGTTTGGTCAGAGAATAACATGAAGTGCTGAATAAGAATCTTTGCAGATTCTTGAAGCGCCTTCTCAGGGTGAATTGATCCATCAGTAGAAACTTCCAAGATCAATTTTTCAAAGTCAGTTTTTTGTTCCACCCTTGTATTCTCAACACTATACTTCACATTCTTAATTGGCGTAAAGATAGCATCGATCGGAATAACTCCGAATACCTGCTCTTTTGGTTTAGATTCTTCAGCAGGAAGGTATCCTCTACCTTTTTCTACCGTAAGCTCAATTTCAAAGCTTTTAGAATCATCCAAGTGACAGATTACCAAATCTGGGTTCAAAACCTCAAAAGATGAGGTGAACTTAGCGATATCTCCAGCAGTAAAAACATCTTGGTTTTTTACTTCCACAGTAATCTTACCATCTATAGAGTCGTGGATCTTCTTAAATCTAACTTGCTTAAGATTAAGAATAATATCAGTAACGTCTTCCACAACGCCTTCGATAGTAGAGAATTCATGAACTACACCAGGTAATTTCACCGAGGTGATGGCGTAGCCCTCTAAGGAAGAGAGCAAGATTCTTCTCAGCGCATTACCAATTGTAACCCCGTAACCTTTTTCTAGTGGTTTAAAGGTGAACAAGCCGTGGAAGTCATCAGCTTTTTCCATCACCACTTTTTCGGGCATTTGAAATGCAAGTATGGACATATCAATAGTTCTTTTAAGTCAGAAAGTTTAGTTATTACTTAGAGTATAGTTCGACGATAAGTTGTTCCTTGATGTTCTCAGGGATATCCTCTCTAACAGGGATACTTACAAACTTACCAGATAACGAATTATTATCCCACTCTAACCATGAATAGCGGTTTGCACCTCTACCCGCAAGACTAGCAGTAATTGCTTCAAGAGATTTAGATCTCTCTCTTACAGATACAATGTCACCAGGCTTTAAAGTGTATGATGGAATGTTTACCAATTCACCATTCACTAGGATATGCTTGTGTGATACTAACTGTCTTGCACCTCTACGAGTAGGAGCGATACCCAATCTATAAACAGTATTATCAAGACGAGCCTCCAACAATTGAAGAAGGTTCTCACCAGTGATACCTTGTTTTCTAGAAGCGATATCAAACATTTTAGAGAATTGTCTCTCTAGAACTCCGTAAATATATTTTGCTTTTTGCTTTTCAGACAACTGAATAGCATATTCTGATTGCTTCTTTCTTCTACCTCTTCCGTGTTGACCAGGAGGGTAGTTTTTCTTCTGAAGTGCCTTGCTTTGTCCTTCGATAGGCTCTCCGAATTTTCTAGAAATTTTCGCTTTTGGACCTCTATATCTAGCCATTCTTATTTCTTAGTTAAATTAAACTCTTCTACGTTTAGGAGGACGACATCCATTATGCGGAAGCGGAGTCACATCTATAATCGTAGTAACATCAAGACCTACGTTCTGCAAGGTTCTGATAGCTGATTCCCTACCTGAACCAGGACCTTTTACAAACACTTCAATTTTTCTTAAGCCAAGGTCATAAGCAACCTGTCCACAGTTCTGAGCGGCCATTTGGGCAGCGTATGGAGTGTTCTTTTTAGAACCTCTGAAACCCATTTTACCGGCAGAAGCCCATGAAATAACCTGACCTGAATTATTGGTAATGGAAATGATGATGTTGTTAAAAGAAGCTTTGATGTGGGCCTGGCCTACAGCTTCCACCTTAACAACTCTCTTTTTTCCTTTAGCTTTATCGTTTCTTCTTTGAGCCATAATCTATATCAAGATTTATTTAGTTGCCTTCTTCTTGTTAGCAACAGTCTTTCTCTTACCTTTTCTAGTTCTAGCGTTGTTTTTAGTCTTTTGACCTCTTACAGGAAGTCCTTTTCTGTGACGAAGACCTCTGTAACAACCGATATCCATCAATCTCTTGATGCTCAACTGTACCTCTGACTTCAAAACACCTTCTGTCTTGAACTCTTCAGCGATAATATTTCTAATAGTAGTAGACTCATCATCTGACCACTCACCCGCTTTCTTATCAAACGAAATACCTGCTTTAGTAAGGATCGCTCTAGCAGAACTTCTACCTATACCAAAAATATAGGTTAAGCCAATTTCACCGCGCTTATTGTCGGGAATGTCAACACCTGCAATTCTTGCCATAATTTTTTAACCTTGTCTTTGTTTAAACTTAGGATTCTTCTTGTTGATGACGTAAAGCTTTCCTTTTCTTCTGATCACTTTACAGTCCGCACTTCTCTTTTTAATAGATGCCTTAACTTTCATGACATTTTATTTATATCGATATACAATTCTGCCCTTTGAAAGATCATATGGAGACATTTCTAATTTAACTCTATCTCCAGGGAGGATCTTTATATAGTTCATTCTCATTTTACCGGAAATGTGAGCTATCAATTGATGACCATTCTCCAGTTCCACCTTAAACATAGCGTTGGATAACGCTTCTATTATAGTACCATCTTGCTCTATAGATGCTTGCTTAGCCATATTTAGAATTTAAAGTTTTCTTCTATGTATTGATGCGTTGTAAGTATTTCTGTCCTATCTTCAAATATCGCTACAGTGTGCTCAAAATGTGCCGAAGGCCTTCTATCTGCAGTACGAATGGTCCATCCATCTCTTTCTTGGACCACATTTCTAGTACCTAGATTCACCATCGGCTCTATAGCCAACACCATACCATCTTTTAACAAAGGACCACTTCCTTTTTTACCGTAATTCGGAACTTCCGGAGACTCATGTAAACTTTTGCCAACTCCATGTCCTACTAGCTCTCTAACTACTGTGTAGCCTTTAGCTTCGACATATTTTTGAATGGCATTACCAATATCTCCGATTCTTTTTCCGGCAATTGCATTTTCAATACCTAAATACAATGATTCTTTGGTTGCTTTGAGCAATGACAAAACTTTTGGGGAAACTTCACCGACAGGGTAAGTATAAGCGCAATCGCTATGAAAACCTTGGTGAAAGACTCCACAATCTATTGAGATTATATCGCCATCTTTCAAAACATACCCACTTGGAAATCCGTGAACGACTACTTCGTTCACAGAAATACAAAGTGAGGCGGGAAAACCATTGTATCCTTTAAATGAAGGTATACCTCCGTGATCCCTTATAAATTCTTCTGCAACTTTATCTAAGTCAGCGGTCTTTACCCCTGGCTTTACAAGTTTGGCCACTTCACCGTGAGCCTTACCTAATATTTGAGCACTTTCTTTTATTAACTGGACTTCTTCTGAAGTCTTATAATGTATCATATTATGCTACTGCGTAATTAGAAGGATTGTTTTTCATGTTGCCACTCTTCATCATTCCTTCATAGTGCCTCATCAGTAGATAACTCTCAATTTGTCTTAGGGTATCCATAATTACACCTACCATAATCAGTAGGGATGTACCACCATAGAATCCTGAGAATTGATTACTCACTCCAGCCATCATAGCAAAAGCAGGCATAATAGCTACAGCTGCCAATAATACGGAACCTGGTAAGGTAATTCTTGAAATTATATTATCAATGAAATCTGCTGTTGGTGCTCCTGGCTTAACACCTGGAACAAAACCACCATTTCTTTTCATATCTTCTGCTATCTGCTCTGGATTAACAGTAATCGCAGTGTAGAAAAAGGTGAACAGAATAATCATGATAGCAAAAACCAAGTTATACTGCCAAGATGTAGGACTACTGAAAGTATTACCAATATAGTTAGCAATATCACTTTCTGAAGCCCAAATTTGAGCTACCAATGCAGGCACAAACATTAAAGATTGTGCAAAGATGATAGGCATCACACCAGAGGCATTTACCTTAATAGGGATATACTGACGTTGACCTCCATATACTTTTCCGCCCACAACTTGTTTAGCGTATTGTACAGGAATTCTTCTAGTCGCTTCTGTCAAGGCTACCACGCCCACAACAACGAAGAACAATACAAAGAATTCAATAATCAACAACAATGCCCCAGATGTACCTTTTGACACCACTTCTCCCAAAATCGCTCCTGGAAATCTAGAAATGATACCAATCATAATTAGCATTGAGATACCATTACCAATTCCTTTCTCAGTAATTTTCTCTCCAAGCCACATACAGAACATGGTACCTGAAGCCAATAATACTAGAGAACTGAAAGTGAATAGTGTCTTACTAACCATGATCGCTTCATTAGGAATGGTAGCGGTAATATATCCTACACCCTGAGCTAGCGTAATCAAGATGGTCAACACTCTTGTAATTTGGTTGATTCTCTTTCTTCCAGACTCCCCTTCCTTTTGAAGTTTTTGAAAATAAGGTACTCCAACAGTTAATAATTGCAACACAATGGATGCAGAGATATACGGCATAATACCTAATCCAAAGATAGAGGCATTACTGAAAGCCCCACCCAGGAAGGTGTCTATCAAACCAAAAATCCCCTCTGAAGAGTCTTTCAGTTGACTAGGATCCACACCGGGTAATACGATATAAGAACCCAATCTGAATACAATCAGAAATCCGATTGTATTCAGGATACGGATCCTTAAATCTTCAATAGAAAAGATATTCTTAACTGTTGAGATAAATTTTTTCATTGGTTAAATCTTGTTAACAGTCCCGCCCAATTTTTCAATAGTTTCTGTAGCAGAAGCTGAGAAATAATGAGCACTTACGTTTATTTTCGCCGTAAGTTCGCCTCTTCCTAGGACTTTTACAACATCTTTTTTAGAAACCAATCCATTTTCTACCAAAGTTTCGAACGTAACAGTGTCAGTATTAAGCTTTTCAGCTACTGATTGTAATACGTCTAAATTAATTGGTTTGCATTCGATTCTATTAAGACTCTTGAAGCCAAACTTAGGCACTCTTCTTTGAAGTGGCATCTGACCACCTTCAAATCCCAATTTCCGGCTATAACCGGATCTTGATTGAGCACCCTTATGACCTCTCGTCGAAGTTCCTCCTCTTCCGGATCCTGTACCACGACCGATTCTTTTTCGGTTTTTTACAGAACCTTTTGCAGGTTGTAATGTATGTAGTTTCATAATTAGGCTTCCTCCACTTTTACAAGGTGACTAACTTTTCTTATCATTCCAGCAATCTGCGGAGTATTTTCCACTTCCACAGACTTATTGATTTTACCAAGTCCCAAAGCAACAATAGTCGCTTTTTGATTCTTTGGTCTGTTGATCGTGCTTTTAACTTGCGTTACTTTTACCTTCGCCATGATCTTACCCGTTAAATACTTTAGACAATTTAACACCACGTTGTTGTGAAACCGCGATAGCATCTCTCATTTTAGACAAGGCATCGATGGTAGCTTTCACCACATTGTGAGGGTTTGAAGATCCTTTGGACTTAGCCAATACATCCGTAACACCAGCACTTTCCAATACAGCACGCATCGCACCACCTGCAATAACACCGGTACCAGGAGCAGCTGGCTTGATCAATACCAATCCACCGCCGAATTTACCGATAGCTTCGTGAGGAATAGTTCCTTTTAAGATTGGTACTTGTACCAAACTCTTTTTAGCGTCCTCTATACCTTTGGTAATTGCATCGGTAACCTCATTAGCTTTACCTAATCCAAATCCCACGACACCGTTACCATCTCCTACAACTACTATAGCAGAAAAAGAGAACCTTCTACCACCTTTCACTACTTTAGCTACTCGGTTGATAGCTACAACTTTTTCTTTAAGCTCTGTATCTGTTGCCCTAATGGGTTTTTTTCTTAATTGGGACATAATTAATTAAAATTTAAGGCCACCTTCTCTCGCACCCTCGGCAAGAGCTTTTACATTACCATGATATAAGTAGCCACTTCTATCAAAAACTACTTCTGTGAATCCGCCTGCTACTGCACGCTCTGCCAATTTCTTACCTACTTCCTTGGAAACAGAGATATTTGCATTGTTTTTAGCACCAAGCTCCTTAGAAGAAGCTTGTGCTAGCGTGTGACCTTTAAGGTCGTCAATGAGTTGAGCGTATATTCCCGTATTGCTTTTAAATACGGACAAACGAGGTCTTTTATCAGTACCAGAAATTTTCTTCCGGATACTCTTTTTGATCCTAAGTCTTCTTGAATTCTTATTAAAAGCCATCTCTCAATTATTTTTTAGCGGCAGTTTTACCAGCCTTACGTCTAACTATCTCACCTACAAAGCGGATACCTTTACCTTTGTAAGGTTCTACTTTACGTAAAGACTTGATTTTAGCGGCTACCTGCCCTATCAATTCTTTATCAATACCTTCTAAGGTTACCAATGGGTTTTTACCCTTTGGCGTCTCAGCACTCACTTTAATTTCTGCAGGAAGTGCAAAAAAGATACTGTGAGAGTAACCTAATGAAAGTTCTAAAACTTGTCCTTGGTTGGCAGCTTTATAACCCACACCCACTAGTTCTAATTCTTTTTTGTAACCTTCGCTAACACCAACAACCATATTGTTGATCAAAGAACGATACAGGCCATGAAGTGACTTATGTCTCTTCGATTCGGTTGGACGGGTCAATACAACTTGATTGTCTTCCACCGCAACGGCAATGTCGGGATTCACATCCTGAGATAGCGTACCTTTGGGACCTTTAACAGTAACAACATTACCTGTTGCCACGTCTACAGTAACACCCGCTGGTAGATTTATTGGTTTTTTACCTATTCTTGACATAACGGTATTATTAATATACGTAACAAAGTACTTCCCCGCCGATACCTTCGGTACGGGCTTCCTTATCAGTCATCACTCCTCTTGAAGTGGAGATAATCGCAATTCCTAGGCCGTTGATTACTCTAGGAAGTTCATCTTTCGGTGCGTATTTTCTTAGACCTGGCTTACTTACTCTAGAAAGATTTACGATAGCATTCTGCTTCGTAGATGGGTTGTACTTCAGGGCGATTTTAATCGTTCCCTGAGGTCCATTCTCCTCGAACTTATAGTTCTGGATATATCCCTTATCGTGAAGCACTTTCGTAATCTCCTTCTTGATATTAGAAGCAGGTATCTCAACGATACGGTGAGATGCCTTGATGGCATTTCTCAACCTGGTCAAATAATCAGCTATTGGATCAGTCATATTATTATAAGTCTAACTGCATGCGCTTTAAGGCGTGCAAAGTTACACATTGATTCTTAGAATAAAAACTTTTTCTGATTTTTACCAGCTCGCTTTAGTTATACCAGGAATTTTTCCCGCAGAAGCCATTTCTCTAAAGGTAACCCTGTTGATACCAAACTTCCTCATATAACCTTTAGGACGGCCAGTCAATTTACATCTATTGTGAAGTCTCACTGGAGAGGCATTCTTAGGCAGTTTGTCCAGTGCTTCAAAATCACCGGCTGCTTTTAATTCTGCTCTCTTCTTAGCATACTTAGCAACAAGACGTTCTCTTTTTCTTTCACGAGCTTTGATCGCTTCTCTTGCCATAATTATTCTTCTTTATTATTATTTACAAAAGGCATCCCGAAAGCTTTCAACAAAGCATAGCTCTCTTCATCTGTATTAGCAGTAGTCACAAATGTGATGTCCATACCAGAGATTCTGTTTACTTTCTCAATGCTGATTTCTGGGAAGATAATCTGCTCAGTGACACCCAAGGTGTAGTTTCCTCTTCCGTCGAAACCTTTGTCGCTGATTCCTTTAAAATCCCTTACACGTGGTAAAGCCACTGTAGTAAGACGATCAAGGAATTCCCACATTCTGTTTCCACGAAGGGTAACTTTTGCGCCAATTGGCATACCATCTCTCAACTTAAAGTTAGAGATAGAGTTTTTTGCCTTAGTAGCTACAGCTCTTTGACCAGTGATCAAAGTAAGCTCTTCTACTCCTTGGTCTACCAATTTCTTGTCAGCAACAGCTGCTCCAATACCCTTGTTGATCACAATTTTGGTCAACTTAGGCACCTGCATTACTGTTTTATATTGGAACTTCTCCTTAAGTGCAGGAGAAATTTCCTTAACATATTTTTCTTTTACTCTAGGATTAGCCATTGATTACCTCCCCGGTTTTCTTAGAATATCTAACTAATTTTCCATTTTCACCTGGCTTTCTTCCAGTTCTGGTAGCTTCACCAGTTTTAGGATCTACAAGCATCAAGTTACTTACATGAATGGCAGCTTCTTTCTTTTCGATACCTCCTTGAGGGTTGGTAGCTGTAGGCTTAACATGTTTTGTTACCATATTAAGACCTTCAACGATAGCTCTGCTCTTCTCCAAGTTTACCGAAAGTACTTTACCAGTCTTACCTTTGTCATCACCTGCCAATACTTTAACAGTATCACCAGTTTTGATGTGCAATTTTGGTTGCTTATTCTTTTTTCTTTCCATGATTACAATACTTCTGGTGCCAAAGATACGATCTTCATAAATTGCTTCTCTCTCAGCTCTCTTGCTACTGGACCAAAGATACGAGAACCTTTTGGTTGATCATTATTGTCCAAAAGAACCGCTGCGTTATCTTCAAAACGGATATATGATCCATCTTTTCTTCTAACTTCTTTTCGAGTTCTCACGATCACCGCTTTAGAAACGGTACCTTTTTTCATATTGCTGGAAGAAAGAGCAGACTTTACCGTCACGACAACTTTATCCCCGATAGAGGCATATCGCTTACCGGTTCCTCCCAGTACTCGGATAACAAGCACTTCCTTGGCACCTGAATTATCCGCTACACTTAATCTGGATTCTGACTGTATCATGATTATTTAGCTCTTTCTAATATTTCTACTAATCTCCAACGCTTATTCTTACTCAGCGGACGAGTTTCACTTATCTTAACGAGGTCTCCTTTACCACACTCGTTTTTCTCGTCATGAACCATAAATTTGGTAGTCTTAGCAACAAACTTACCGTAAATCGGGTGCTTAACCCTTCTCTCTACGGCTACAGTGATGGATTTATCCATTTTGCTGCTGACTACTTTTCCTATTCTTTCTTTACGTAGATTTCTCTCAGTAGCCATCTTCTTCTTATTTAGCTAGTTGTTTTGCGCTCAAAAAAGTCTTCAATCTTGCGATAAGCTTTCTTGTCTCGCTAATTCTATTGGGATTCTCAATTGGAGAAATTGCATGGGCAAAACGTAACTTAGTTAGTTTTTCTTGCTCAGAGGCAATACGCTCAATGATTTCACTCTCGGAGAGTGCTTTGATTTCAGAGTTTTTCATAGTTCCTATTATCCTACGTAATCTCTACGCACTACAAATTTTGTACTCACTGGAAGCTTTTGTTGAGCTAAACGAAGGGCCTCTTGGGCCAATTCCTTACTTACACCTGTAGCTTCAAAAAGGATGGTTCCCGGCTTGATTACTGCTACCCAGTATTCAGGAGCACCTTTACCCTTACCCATACGAACCTCAGCAGGCTTCTTGGTGATCGGTTTGTCAGGGAAAATCCTGATCCATACCTGACCTTCCCTCTTCATTGCTCTAGTCATCGCAATACGAGCTGCCTCAATTTGACGAGAGGTAATCCATCCTGCTTCTAAGGACTTGATACCAAAGTTACCGAAAGCGAGCGTATGCCCTCTTTGCGCGATCCCTTTGATACGCCCTTTTTGCATTTTTCTATATTTAGTTCTTCTTGGCTGTAACATGATTTCTCACTTATGGGGTGAAAATTAGTTATTTCTCTTTCTTCTCTTTGGTCCGCCTTCTCTTCTTCTACGACCGGCTCCACCTGATTTCTCATTAGCTATTCCGGCATTTGGAGAAAGATCTCTTTTACCGTAAACTTCACCTTTGAAAATCCATACTTTGATACCGATGATACCGTAGATGGTGTTCGCTTCAGAAATAGCATAATCGATGTCAGCTCTCAATGTATGCAAAGGAATTCTTCCTTCTTTGTACATTTCAGATCTGGCCATCTCAGCACCTCCAAGACGTCCTGATAATTTGATTTTGATACCTTCAGCACCTACTCTCATTGTAGCAGCAATAGATTGCTTCATTGCTCTTCTAAATGAGATCCTTGCCTGAAGTTGTTGAGCTATAGACTCTCCTACCAACTTGGCGTCCAATTCAGGACGTTTGATTTCAAAAATGTTGATTTGAACATCCTTGCTGGTAAGTTTTTTCAGCTCTTCTTTAAGTTTATCGACTTCAGCACCGCCCTTACCGATAACTACACCTGGACGGGCAGTATGGATAGTAAGCGTGATTCTCTTAAGCGTTCTTTCGATAATTACCTTTGCAATGCCTCCCTTAGGGATCCTAGCATATACATATTTTCTGATCTTTTGATCTTCGTATAGTTTGTCGGCAAAATCTCTGCCGCCATACCAGTTAGAATCCCAGCCCTTAACGATACCTAGTCTAAGACCAATAGGGTTAACTTTTTGTCCCATATTCTAATCTTAATTAGCGTTTTCTTTTGTTTCTACTTCATCAGCGGTAAGCTCAGTGTTGAATGCATCAACTACCAAGATCACATGATTTGATCTTTTACGAATTCTGTGGGCCCTACCTTGGGGAGCAGGTCTAAGTCTTTTAAGCATTCGACCACCATCTACTTGAATGGTCTTCACATAAAGATCAGCCTCTTCAAGTTTCACATCTGGATTTTTTGCCTGCCAGTTAGCAATGGCAGAAAGCAAAAGTTTTTCCAATCTGATCGCACCATGGTTTGGTGTGAACTTCAATATACTCAAGGCGTTGCCTACTCTTTGTCCTCTTACAAGGTCAGCTACAAGACGCATCTTACGAGGCGATGTAGGAACATTATTTAGTCTTGCTATTGCTTCCATGATTATCTCTTTCCTTTATCTTTTTTGGCAATGTGACCTCTAAAGTTTCTTGTAGGAGCAAATTCACCAAGCTTGTGACCTACCATATTGTCTGTTACAAAAACTGGAATGAATTTGTTTCCATTATGCACAGCAAAGGTATGGCCAACAAAATCCGGAGAGATCATAGATCTTCTTGACCAAGTCTTGATGACAGACTTTTTGCCGGATTCGTTCATTGCATCTACTTTTTTGGCCAAGTGATGAGCTATATAAGGCCCTTTTTTTAATGAACGTGCCATAATTATTTAGATCTTTTACTAATAATAAACTTGTTTGAATACTTTTTAGGAGCTCTGGTTTTCTTACCTTTAGCTAGCAAACCAGTCCTAGATCTTGGGTGCCCTCCTGATGAACGACCTTCACCACCACCCATTGGGTGATCTACAGGGTTCATCGCTACACCTCTTACTCTAGGTCTTTTTCCTAACCAACGGTTTCTACCTGCCTTACCAAGTACCACGTTCATATGATCTGCATTAGACACGGAACCAATAGTAGCCGTACATACACCTAATACTAGTCTCATTTCTCCAGAAGGAAGTTTGATTGCTACATACTTACCTTCTTTTGCTACTAGCTGAGCATATCCACCAGCACTTCTTGCCATAGCACCACCTTTACCAGGCTTCAACTCCACGTTGTGGATGATGGTACCTAAAGGAATATTCTTCATCGGAAGGTTATTACCTACTTCAGGAGCTACATTTTCACCGGACACAACGGTTTGGCCTACTTCCAAACCTTCCGGAGCGATGATATATGCTTTGGCACCGTCAGCATAGTATAATAACGCCAAACGAGCCGTTCTGTTAGGATCATATTCGATTGCCTTAACAGTTGCAGGAACATCATATTTATTACGCTTAAAATCTACGATTCTAAGTCTTCTCTTATGACCACCACCTAAGTAGCGTGCAGTCATTTTTCCAGAGTTATTTCTACCACCCGATTTCTTCAACGGAGCCAACAAAGACTTTTCTGGCTTTGACTTAGTGATCTCATCAAAAGCCGGAGCCATCCTAAATCTGGTACCGGGAGTTACAGGCTTTAATTTTTTAACTGCCATGATTCTGATTCAATTAAATTTCTCCGTAAAAGTCAATTACTTCTCCTTCGGCTACTTGTACAATAGCTTTCTTGAAAGCATTGGTATAACCGGATACTACTTTACTTTTTGTGTAACGTGTCTTCTGCTTTGCTGCATAACGCATCGTTCTAACAGATACCACCTTTACATCAAACATTTTCTCTACGGCTGCTTTGATTTCTGGTTTCTTTGCAGTTTTCTCAACTACAAACCCATAAACACCACTTTCGTTCAAGGCAGAAATCTTTTCCGTAATCAAAGGCTTCTTTAGTATATCCATTGTATTACTTCGATAAAAGGGTTTCTAACTTACTTACTGAACCTTCACAAAGCACCAATGTATCAGCGTGAAGCAAATCATAAGTATTTACATCACTTACTGTTTTTACCTGTGCCTTTGGTAGGTTTCTACTTGACAAATAAACATTATTGTTAGCTTCAGGAAGCACAAACAATGTCTTCTTATCCGCCAAAGAAAGACCTGACAATAACGATACAAAGTTTTTGGTTTTGATAGAATCAAAGTTCACATCTTCCAAAACTGTAAGGCTATTATCCTGTACTTTGTAAGTAAGGGCAGACTTTCTTGCCAATTGTTTTACTTTCTTGTTCAATTTGAAAGAATAGTTTCTTGGTCTAGGACCGAAAACTCTTCCCCCTCCTCTGAACAATGGAGATTTTATAGAACCAGCTCTGGCACCACCTGTACCTTTTTGTTTCTTGATTTTCTTTGTTGAGCCGGCTATCTCAGCCCTCTCTTTGCTCTTGTGCGTACCCTGTCTTTGGTTGGCCAAAAACTGCTTCACATCCAGGTAGATCGCATGATCATTAGGCTCGATCGCGAAAATATCGTCAGAAAGACTAATCTTTCTACCTGTCTCTTCACCGTTATGTTTTAATACTGCTAATTCCATTTGATTACTTCTCTAAAATAACGAAAGAATTTTTTGGACCAGGGACAGAGCCACTTACCAAGATCAAGTTCTTTTCAGGATAGACTTTCAATACCTTAAGGTTCAAAACCTTCACGCGGCTACCGCCCATTCTACCTGCCATTCTCAAGCCTTTGAATACCCTTGAAGGCCAAGAACAAGCACCGATTGAACCTGGGTGTCTTTGACGGTTGTGCTGACCGTGAGTCGCACCACCTACACCACCGAATCCGTGACGTTTTACTACACCTTGGAAACCTTTACCTTTAGAAGTACCGATAGCATCAACGAAGTCACCTTCACCGAATACCTCTCCAGCTTTTACGGTTTTCCCTAAATCCACCTGACCTTCAAATTCAACTCTGAAGTCTCTGAATTCTACAACTTTCTGTTTAGGTGTTGTACCGGCCTTTTTGAAATGGCCCAAAAGTGGCTTAGGAGTGTTTTTCTCCTTACGCTCACCGTACCCCAACTGAACAGCGCTGTACCCGTCTGTTTCAACATTTTTTACTTGCGTCACTACGCAAGGACCAGCTTCTATTAACGTGCATGCGACATTACGCCCATCGGCACTGAAAATGCTAGTCATTCCTACTTTTTTACCTATTATTCCAGACATCTTCTGTTATATAATATAATTATGCACAGGTATTTACACACTTGTGCCTTTTTAAGGACTGCAAAGTTAGTAATTTATAAACACCTTACAAATTACAACTTATATATTTTCAAACATTTACAAAAATATTCTTCTATAAGTCACCACCTTACATCACCTTTAACCGAATAATATATGAGCTTAGAGCTGATAAAAGAAAAACCTGTCTACCGAAGCAGACAGGTTTTTTATATCTTAGATGGTAGGAAGATCAAACTTTGATCTCAACATCTACACCACTTGGAAGTTCGATTTTCATCAAAGCGTCCACAGTCTTTGAACTGTTTGAGTAGATATCAACCAATCTTTTATAAGTACACAATTGGTACTGATCCCTTGCTTTCTTATTTACGTGTGGCGACTTCAACACAGTAAATTTTTCTTTCTTTGTAGGCAATGGAATTGGACCAACTACCACAGCACCTGTAGTTTTCACAGCTTTTACGATTTTCTCAGATGACTTGTCCACCAAAGTATGATCGTAAGACTTAAGTTTTATTCTAATTTTCTGATTCATTTTCTTTTAATTTTAGGCTTTAGCTCCTTTAACTTCGGCAATAACACCTTCAGCTATATTATTAGGAACAGGCTCATAATGAGAGAATGTCAATGAGGCAGTCGCTCTACCTGATGAAATTGTTCTAAGGTCAGTGATATAACCGAACAACTCTGACAATGGAACTGCAGCTTTGATTACAGATGAAGTACCTTTGGTATCCATTCCTTTCATCAAACCTCTTCTTCTATTCAAGTCACCTGTGATAGGACCTGTGTACTCATCTGGAGTAACAACGTCTACTGACATAACTGGCTCAAGTAATTGTGGCTTGGCCTTCTTAGCTGCTTCTTTGAAACCAAGTCTAGCTGCCAATTCAAATGAAAGGGCATCTGAATCGACATCATGGAAGGAACCGTGGAAAAGCCTTACTTTCATTGCCTCTACAGGGTATCCAGCCAAAGGACCGTTCTTCATTGCCTCTTGGAAACCTTTCTGGATTGAAGGGATGAATTCTTTAGGAATCACACCACCCACAATTGCATTGTCAAATTCCAATCCTGGCTTGATCTCACCAGTTTCAGGATCTGCTTCTTTAGGTCCCAATTCAAATACGATATCGGCAAACTTACCTTTACCACCTGACTGCTTCTTATAAACTTCCTTATGCTCTACATTTCCGAACAAAGCTTCTTTATAAGCAACCTGAGGTGCACCTTGGTTTACCTCTACTTTAAACTCTCTTTTTAGACGGTCCATGATGATATCAAGGTGAAGTTCACCCATACCTCTAAGGATAGTCTGTCCAGTCTCATGATCGGTGTTTACTTGCAAGGTAGGATCTTCTTCTACCAATTTAGCAACAGCCATACCTAATTTATCAACGTCAGCTTGCGTCTTAGGCTCGATAGCATAACCGATAACAGGCTCTGGGAAAATCATAGATTCCAATACTACTTTACGGCTTTCTGCGCAAAGTGTATCCCCAGTTTTAATATCTTTAAATCCAACAACAGCACCGATATCACCGGCTTCTAATCGTTCGATTTGATTTTGCTTATTCGCGTGCATTTGGAATACACGAGAGATACGCTCTTTATTTCCAGAACGGCTGTTATAAACATAAGAACCAGACTCAAGAACACCTGAATAAGCTCTTACGAAACAAAGACGACCTACAAATGGGTCAGTTGCAATCTTAAAGGCAAGACCTGCAAATGGCTCATCTCTGTCTGGTGCTATAGCAACCTCTTTCTCTTCATCATCCAAATCATGTCCAATGATATCATCCTTATCAAGTGGAGAAGGAAGTAATTCCATCACCAAGTCGAGCATGGTTTGAACACCTTTGTTTTTGAATGAAGATCCACATACCATCGGAACAATTTTCATATCGATGGTAGCTTTTCTAAGGGCTGTAAGGATCTCTTCTTCTGTGATTGAATTAGAATCTTCGAAGAATTTCTCCATCAAACTCTCATCATATTCAGCCACAGCTTCAAGTAAATACTCTCTATATTCCGCTACCTCATCTTTCAAATCATCAGGAATAGGCACCTCTTCAAAGGTCATCCCCATATCATCTTCATTCCATACGATACCTCTATTGTTGATCAAGTCAACTACACCGCGGAATTTATCTTCCGACCCGATTGGAATCTGCAAAGGAACTGCATAGCTCCCAAGCATTTCTTTTACTTGTTTACAAACTTCAAGGAAATTAGCCCCTGCACGGTCCATTTTATTAACGAAACCAATACGAGCTACTTTATAATTATCAGCTAGCCTCCAGTTAGTTTCTGACTGAGGCTCAACACCATCCACAGCACTAAACAAAAACACCAATCCGTCAAGAACCCTCAAAGATCTGTTAACCTCTACAGTAAAGTCGACGTGACCTGGAGTATCAATGATATTAATTTGGTATTTATTATCTCTATATGGCCAAAAAACAGTAGTGGCAGCAGAAGTAATCGTAATACCTCTTTCCTGCTCTTGGCTCATCCAGTCCATAGTAGCGGCACCATCGTGTACCTCACCTATTTTGTGAGAAACACCAGAGTAAAAAAGAATACGCTCTGTGGTGGTAGTCTTTCCAGCATCGATATGGGCAGCGATACCGATATTTCTTGTTAATTTTAAATCTCTTGCCATCTTGTATTAGAATCTAAAATGTGAGAATGCTTTGTTGGCTTCTGCCATTCTGTGGGTATCATCCTTCTTCTTAACAGCAGCACCTTCACCCTTAGAAGCAGCTATGATTTCTCCAGCCAGTCTATCCATCATGGTCTTTTCACCTCTTTTTCTAGAAAAAGTGATCATCCATTTGATACCTAATGATGTTTTTCTTTCTGGCCTTACTTCCATTGGAACCTGGAATGTTGCACCACCAACTCTACGACTCTTCACCTCTACAGATGGAGTAATATTGTTAAGCGCTTTTTTCCAAACCTCAAGACCATTCTCACCCAATTTTTCTTCTACTTTGTCCACTGCATCGTAGAAAATTTTGTAAGCAATACTCTTCTTCCCATCAACCATAAGACAGTTAACAAACTTGGTCACCAAAGTATCATTAAACTTTGGATCAGGAAGAATATATCTCTTTTTTGGTTTCGCTTTTCTCATTGTTCAGTTTTTTTCAATTGATTATTTCTTGTCCTTAGGACGTTTCGCACCGTACTTAGAGCGACCTTGCTTACGGTCTTTAACCCCTGCAGTATCTAGTGCACCGCGGATGATGTGATAACGTACACCTGGTAAATCCTTCACACGACCACCTCTGATCAATACAATAGAGTGCTCTTGCAAATTGTGACCTTCACCTGGAATGTAAGCATTCACTTCTTTTCCGTTTGTCAATCTAACCCTGGCTACTTTTCTCATGGCCGAGTTAGGCTTCTTTGGTGTAGTAGTATACACCCTGGTACAAACACCCCTTCTTTGAGGACAAGCATCCAAAGCCCTAGACTTTGATTTTGACTCAAGGGTAGTTCTACCTTTTCTAACTAACTGTTGTATAGTAGGCATTAACTGATAATTTTAATACTCCTTTAACATATGAAATTTGGACTGCAAAGGTAATCAAATAGGTAAAACAAACAAAATTAAAGGGTTATATTTTATTTAAGCCTCTCCTAATGTTCCACCAAAATTCATAGGAAATTCCGGTGTTTCCGTACCTGATTCAATTTTCCCAAATGCATTCTCGTATTTTTCTATATTATCCTTCAATGCGGACAATAACCTTTTAGCATGATCAGGGGTCATGATGATTCTTGATTTTACCCTAGCTTTAGGAACACCAGGCATCAAACGAATAAAATCAATTACAAATTCTGAATTGGAATGCGCAATCATTGCCAGATTGGAATAAATCCCCTCAGCAATCTCATCAGTCAATTCTACATTGATTTGCTGATTATCGTGCTTCTTATCTTCCTTATTGTCTTCCATTTTTCCCTTGAATTAAAAAAAGGCCTGCTGTTTACAGGCCTTTTATATAAAGTTAAACTCTAATTACTTTACGGCTTCCTTAGTCTTACGCGAGCCTTTTTCTTTCTCAGAAGTGGAAAGTTTATCCAAATCATCCTTAGATCCAACGATGATATCTTTGAAATATCGTTGACCAGTACCCGCAGGAATTAAGTGACCTACGATCACGTTCTCTTTCAGACCAAGTAACTCATCTCGCTTACCTCTAATGGCTGCTTCACTCAATACCTTCGTAGTTTCCTGGAAGGAAGCTGCAGAGATAAAGCTTTCAGTACCCAATGAAGAAGCGGTTATACCTTGAAGGGTTGGTTTAGATACTGCAGTTTCTGCATCTCTAACTTGTACCAATTTCAAGTCTTTACGCTTCAAGCTTGAATTCTCATCTCTTAACCTTCTGGCAGTAATGATCATTCCTGCTTTAAGCGTGGCCGAATCTCCTGGTTCCATAACAACTTTCTTATCTAGTATATTGTCATTTTCCTCACGGAAAGCCCACTTGTCTACTACTTGTCCTTGTAGGAACCCAGTATCTCCAGCATCAAGGATTTCAACTTTTTGCATCATCTGGCTAACAATAACCTCAATGTGCTTATCATTGATTTTCACACCTTGCAGTCGGTATACTTCTTGGATTTCATTCACCAAATATTCCTGAACAGCAGTTGGTCCCTTAATAGAAAGGATATCATTAGGAGTAATAGCACCATCAGAAAGTGCTTCACCAGCTCTAATAAAGTCATTTTCCTGAACCAAAATGTGCTTGGACAATGATACCATATAACGCTTCTTCACGCCATCTTTAGATTCAATAAAGATCTCACGATTACCACGCTTGATACCACCATAAGTTACCACACCATCAATTTCTGAAACTACAGCAGGGTTAGATGGGTTACGTGCTTCGAAAAGCTCCGTTACCCTTGGAAGACCACCGGTAATATCTCTTGTCTTACCTACAGAACGAGGAATTTTCACAAGGATCTGACCAGCTTTAACTTTGTCTCCCTCTTCCACTGCAAGGTGAGCCCCCACAGGAATATTGTATCCCTTTGTCTCATCTCCGTAGTTTACAACTACAGCAGGGTTTTTGGTTTTATCTTTGGTATCAATGATTACTTTTTCTCTATAACCAGTTTGGTCATCGGCTACTTCTTTAAAAGTAATCCCTTCAATAATAGAATCAAATGAAACCTCTCCGTCAAATTCAGAAAGAATCACTGCATTATATGGATCCCAAGTACATAGAGAATCTCCTTTGCCGATTTTCTGACCATCCTTAACATTTAGGATCGCACCATAAGGCACATGGTTTGAAACTAGTGTCTTACCAGATTTGACATCATTGATTTTTATCTCACCAGATCTTCCCATTACAATGGCGACAGGATCACCATCCTTGTTTGTGGTATTGATCCATCTCATTTCCTCTTCAAATTCAACAACACCTTCAAACTTGGCATTGATGCTTGCTTCAACGGAAATATTAGATGCTGTACCCCCTACGTGGAAAGTTCTTAAGGTAAGCTGCGTACCTGGCTCCCCAATAGACTGGGCAGCAATTACCCCTACTGACTCACCACTTTGTACTATATTTCCAGTTGTCAGGTTTCTACCGTAACACTTGGTACAAACTCCTCTTCTGGACTCACAAGTCAATACAGACCTGATCTCAACTTCTTCAACTGCAGATTCATCTACCTTTTTGGCCAATTCATCAGAGATCTCTTCACCAGACTGAATGATTATCTCATCAGTTAGAGGATCAACCACATCATGAACTGATACCCTACCTACAATTCGCTCAGATAGTGGCTCTACAATCTCATCATTATCTTTCAATGCTTGAACTACCAGCCCTCTAAGCGTACCACAGTCTTCTTCAGATACAATTACATCTTGAGCAACATCCACTAACCTTCTGGTCAAGTAACCAGCATCGGCAGTTTTCAAGGCTGTATCGGCAAGACCTTTACGGGCACCGTGAGTAGAGATAAAGTACTCCAATACATCAAGACCTTCTTTAAAGTTAGAAAGAATCGGGTTTTCGATAATTTCACCTACAGAACCTTGAAGGTTTTTCTGCGGCTTGGCCATCAATCCCCTCATACCACCTAGCTGACGAATCTGTTCTCTTGAACCTCTCGCACCTGAGTGCATCATCATATAGATAGCATTGAATCCTTGCTTATCCTCTTCCATCTGCTTCATCAAGATATTAGTCAGATTGGAGTTGGTTCTGGTCCAGATATCAATTACTTGGTTATAACGCTCATTATCCGTGATCAATCCCATTAGGTAGTTATTCCATACCTGATCAACCTCTTCCTTAGCTTTTGTGATCAATGGATCCTTATCTTCAGGGATAATCACATCATTAAGTCCCATCGATAGACCACCTTGGTAAGCCATTTGGAAACCTAAATGTTTGATATCATCCAAGAATTTAGCACTTCGAGCGATACCACATATTTTTACTACCTCAGCGATAATCTGCTGAAGCTTTTTCTTAGTAAGCAATTCATTAACATAACCTACTTCTTCAGGAACGAACTGATTAAAGATCAATCGACCGGCTACGGTCTCTATCACTTTATCAACCAAAGATCCGTCTTCTTCTCTTACAGTAACCTTACAGTTAATATAAGCGTGCTGAGAAATAACGCCTTCATTCAAAGCGATTACTACATCTTCTTCTCCATAGAAAGTCATTCCTTCACCAGCAACGGGCTCTTCAGGAGTAGATCTTCTACCTTTGGTTACATAATACAGACCCAATACCATATCCTGAGATGGTACTGTAATAGGCGCACCATTTGCAGGGTTAAGGATGTTATGAGATGAAAGCATCAAGGTAGAAGCTTCCAAAATAGCTTCATGTCCAAGTGGTACGTGAACCGCCATCTGGTCACCATCGAAATCGGCGTTGAAGGCTGTACATACTAATGGGTGAAGCTGAATAGCTTTTCCTTCTATCAATTTAGGTTGGAAAGCCTGAATACCCAATCTGTGAAGCGTAGGAGCACGGTTAAGCAATACAGGGTGTCCTTTCAATACATTCTCAAGGATATCCCATACCACTGGATCTTTTCTGTCTACAATCTTCTTGGCAGATTTTACAGTCTTAACAATACCCCTTTCAATCAGTTTTCTGATAATAAAAGGCTTGAAAAGTTCTGCTGCCATATTCTTAGGCAAACCACACTCGTGTAGTTTCAATTCAGGACCTACCACGATTACAGAACGACCGGAGTAATCCACACGCTTACCAAGCAAGTTTTGACGGAAACGTCCTTGCTTACCTTTAAGCATGTCTGATAATGACTTCAATGCTCTGTTACCATCGGATCTTACAGCGTTAACCTTTCTTGAATTATCAAACAAGGAATCCACTGCCTCTTGAAGCATCCTCTTCTCATTTCTGAGAATAACTTCAGGAGCTTTAATATCGATCAATCTCTTCAGACGGTTATTTCTAATGATCACCCTTCTGTAAAGATCATTCAAATCAGAGGTTGCAAAACGACCACCATCCAAAGGAACCAAAGGTCTCAATTCTGGTGGAATTACAGGAACCATTCTTACTACCATCCATTCAGGGCGGTTTTCAATTCTGGTTCTGGCATCTCTGAAGGCTTCAACTACTTTCAGACGCTTCAAAGCTTCCGCTTTTCTTTGCTGAGAAGTATCAGTTGCTGCCTGGTGACGTAGGCTGTAAGAAAGATCATCAAGATCCAATCTTGACAATAGCATTTCGATAGCTTCAGCACCCATTTTGGCGATGAACTTATTAGGATCATCATCATCAAGCATTTGGTTCTCTTTTGGAAGCTTGTCCATGATATCCAAATACTCGTCTTCTGTCAAGAAATCTAGGTATTGAAGACCGTCTTCAGCCTTGATACCAGGATTAATTACAGCATATCTTTCGTAGTATACAATTTGATCCAGTTTCTTGGTAGGAAGACCTAGCAAGTAACCGATTTTGTTAGGAAGAGATTTGAAGTACCAAATATGCGCCACTGGAACCACCAATTCGATGTGTCCCATTCTTTCTCTACGTACTTTCTTTTCTGTAACCTCTACCCCACATCTGTCACAAATGATACCTTTATATCTTATGCGCTTATACTTACCACAATGACATTCCCAATCCTTTACAGGCCCGAAAATTCGCTCACAGAAAAGACCGCCCATTTCAGGCTTGTAAGTTCTGTAATTGATGGTTTCAGGTTGGGTCACCTCACCATGAGAGCTATCCAGGATGGATTCCGGAGAAGCCAAACTAATAGTGACTCTGGAAAAGTCGTTGTTTAGTTTTTTATTTTTTCTGAACGCCATAATTCGTTTTGTGAGTATGTGAAGGGCCTTTCGGCCCAAATTGATCTAATTTTAGTCTAAGGTAATTTCCAATGCCAAACCTCTCAATTCATGAACCAATACATTGAAAGATTCAGGAATATTTGGTTTTGGAAGGTTTTCTCCTTTTACAATAGACTCATAAGCTTTGGCCCTACCTATTACGTCATCAGACTTCACAGTAAGGATTTCTTGAAGCACATGAGATGCACCAAATGCCTCAAGTGCCCAAACTTCCATCTCTCCGAAACGCTGACCACCAAACTGGGCTTTACCACCCAATGGCTGTTGCGTAATCAATGAGTATGGCCCAATAGATCTTGCGTGCATCTTATCATCCACCAAGTGACCAAGTTTCAACATATAGGCAATACCTACTGTAACTGGTTGGTCAAATTTCTTACCGGACAAACCATCAAAAAGGTAAGTTCTACCGAAAGAAGGAAGACCTGCTAAATCCAATTCTGCAGCCACTTCATCTGTGGTAGCTCCATCAAAGATCGGGGTTGCGTATTTCTTGTTCATCTTCTCTCCTGCCCATGCCAATACAGTCTCAAAGATCTGTCCGATGTTCATACGGGAAGGCACCCCTAGTGGGTTAAGAACAATGTCCATTGGCGTACCGTCTTCTAGGAACGGCATATCTTCATCTCTGACAATCTTCGCTACGATACCTTTGTTACCGTGACGACCTGCCATCTTATCTCCCACTTTAAGCTTACGTTTCTTAGCCACATAAACTTTGGCAAGCTGAACGATACCAGCTGGAAGCTCATCCCCTACTTCAAGGGTAAACTTATCACGCTTAAATCTACCTGAAATCTCATTTCGGGTGTTGGTATAGTTTTTCACCAATTGCTGAATCAAGCTATTAGTATGCTCATCATCTGTCCAATCATCCAGAATAATGTCAGAAACTAAATTAGCCTCTTCAGGAACGTTATAGTTACTTTCATCTCTATATGGATTCTTAGCAGGGAATAAGTTTTGCTCAATATTCTGGGCGTTGAATTTCACTCCTTTGCTGATGATTTCATCACCAAACTTGTGTTTCACTCCCTGAGAAGTTTTACCCTCAAGAATACTCAGCAATTTATTGATCATCTTAGCTCGTACACCAAGTAATTCTTTGGTATAAGTCTGCTTCAATTTCTCAACTTCAGCTTTAGCCTTAGCTCTTAACTCTTTATCTTTTTTAGGTCTTGAGAACAATTTGGTCTCAATAACCACACCGTTCAAAGAAGGAGAAGCTTTCAATGAAGCATCTTTCACATCACCAGCTTTATCACCGAAAATCGCTCTAAGCAATTTCTCTTCAGGAGTAGGATCTGTCTCTCCTTTTGGAGTGATTTTACCGATAATGATATCACCTTCTTTCAGCTCAGCACCGATTCTGATAATACCATTCTCGTCCAAGTTCTTAACAGCCTCTTCAGATACGTTAGGAATTTCAGAAGTCAATTCCTCTTCACCTCGTTTAGTATCCCTAACTTCAAGTTGGAATTCTTCTACGTGAATTGAGGTAAAGATATCTTCCCTTACAACTCTTTCAGAAATCACGATCGCATCCTCAAAGTTATATCCTTGCCAAGGCATATAAGCCACCTTAAGGTTTTTACCTAGAGCTAATTCTCCTTGATTAGTTGAATAACCTTCTACCAATACCTGACCCTTTTTAACACGTTGACCTTTCAGTACTAGCGGTGTCAAGTTAATGGTAGTATCTTGGTTAGTTCTTCTGAACTTGATCAAGTCGTAAGACTTATACTCATCACTGAAGTTAACCAATAATTCATCATCACTCAAGTCATACTTGATGACAATTTTCTTAGCATCCACATAGTCAACCACTCCATCGGTCTCAGCAATGATCAAAGAACGAGAATCAACGGCTGCTTTTGCCTCAAGACCAGTCCCTACAATTGGTGATTCTGCTTTCAACAACGGTACGGCCTGACGCTGCATGTTTGATCCCATCAATGCACGGTTGGCATCATCATGCTCCAAGAAAGGAATCAAGGAAGCTGCAACAGATACAATCTGGTTAGGAGCAACGTCCATATAACTGATTTCCTTAGGCTCCAACACAGGGAAGTCGCCTTCAAACCTTGCTTTTACCCTGTCATTTACAAATGTACCATCAGGCTCTAATGGTGCATTTGCCTGGGCAATATTATTATTATCCTCTTCCTCTGCAGTTAGGAATACGATATCTTCCGATTCCATTCCAGCTTTACCTTCCTTCACTTTTCTATATGGTGTTTCCAAGAAGCCCATAGAGTTCACTTTCGCGTGAACACAAAGAGAAGAAATCAGACCAATATTTGGCCCCTCTGGTGTTTCAATAGTACAAAGACGACCATAGTGAGTATAGTGAACATCTCGTACCTCAAAACCTGCTCTTTCCCTGGATAGACCGCCTGGCCCCAAGGCAGAAAGTCTACGCTTATGCGTCAATTCTGCCAATGGATTGGTCTGATCCATAAACTGAGAAAGCTGATTGGTACCAAAGAATGAATTGATAACAGATGATAGGGTTCGAGCGTTGATCAAATCAACCGGCTTGAAGTCCTCATTATCCCTTACGTTCATTCTCTCGCGAATAGTTCTGGCCATTCTGGCTAAACCTACTCCGAACTGGCTATATAACTGTTCCCCTACAGTTCTAACCCTTCTATTACTCAAGTGATCAATATCATCGACCACAGCCTTAGAATTGATTAGACCGATAAGGTACTTAACAATACTAATGATATCTTGGGTGGTAAGAACGATCTTTTCTGATTCAATCTCCAAGCCCAATTTTTTGTTAATTCTATATCTACCAACCTCACCTAGGTCATAACGCTTATCGGAGAAGAACAAACCATGAATAACCTCACGAGCAGTAGCTTCATCAGGTGCTTCAGTATTTCTTAATTGACGGTAAATCACCTCAACCGCTTCTTTCTCTGAATTAGAATTATCCTTTTGTAAGGTGTTATAGATAATAGAATAGTCAGCTATATTGACATCATCTCTATGTAGAATAATACTCTTAGCGCCAGAATCAAGGATCAAATCGATATCCTCCTCCGTCAACACATAGTCTCTTTCTAAGAGTACTTCATTCCTATCGATTGAAACTACCTCACCGGTATCTTCATCCACAAAGTCCTCTACCCAAGTTCTCAAAACACGGGCAGCCAATTTTCTACCTACTACCTTCTCCAGCTTGGCTTTGTTTGATTCAACCTCTTCAGAAAGGCCAAACAAATCCAATATGGCTTTATCAGAACCATAGCCAATGGCTCTCAACAAGGTAGTTACAGGGAATTTCTTCTTTCTGTCAATGTAAGCATACATGACATTATTGATATCCGTAGCAAATTCAATCCAAGATCCTTTGAAAGGAATGATCCTGGCCGAATAAAGCTTGGTACCGTTGGTATGCTTACTTTGGGCAAAGAATACCCCAGGGGAACGGTGCAACTGGGAAACGATGACTCTTTCAGCTCCATTGATGACAAAAGAGCCCTTTTCAGTCATATAAGGTAGGTTCCCTAGAAATACTTCTTGTTCGATCGTTTCGAAGTCTTCATTGTCTTCATCTGAACACAATAAACGAAGTTTCGCTTTCAACGGAACAGAGTAAGTCAATCCCCTGTCAATACATTCACCGACACTATATTTAGGCGGGTCGACTGCATAGTCAATAAATTCAAGGGTAAAGTTTTCTCTTGAGTCACTTATTGGAAAGTTCTCAGAAAACACCTTGAAAAGCCCATCCTGTCTCCTCTTTTCAGCGGGAGTATCCAATTGGAAAAAATCCTTAAATGATTGCAATTGGATATCAAGGAAATCCGGATAGTCTTTGACTACCTTAATAGATGAGAAACTTTTCCTTTCGGTTTGATTCTGGATAGCCAAGGCAGTATATGTTTATAGTGATAATTAATAACTGAATGCGGCAATTTCCGCTTAGAATAGTGCAATTTTCAAACTGTGCACAAACAGGAAAAGACCTGACTAAAAAGTCAGGTCTATTGCAATAACCATCACCTATTAGATGAGGTTATTCAAATTACTTAAGCTCTACTTCAGCACCAGCTTCCTCAAGTTGCTTCTTAAGTGCTTCAGCTTCGTCTTTTGCGATTCCTTCTTTGATAGCCTTAGGAGCTCCGTCAACTACTTCTTTAGCTTCCTTAAGACCTAGACCGGTTAATTCTTTAACCAATTTCACAACTGCCAACTTCTGTCCACCAGCAGCTTTCAAGATCACGTCGAAAGAAGATTTTTCTTCTTCACCAGCACCTTCACCAGCACCACCAGCTACCATTACTGGAGCAGCTGCAGCAGCAGGTTCGATACCATACTCGTCCTTCAATATTTCGGCTAATTCACTAACCTCTTTAACAGTCAAGTTAACTAACTGCTCAGCGAATGCTTTAAGATCTGCCATTGTATTATTATTTAAAATTAACTGATTTTTTTCTAATTGATTTGAATGATATTATGATTCTCTTTCAGAAAGAGTTTTAACAAGCCCAGCCAATGTATCCTGACCACTTGAAAGCGCAGAAATAACATTTTTGGCAGGAGACTGAAGCAATCCGATAACCTCGCCCAATAGTTCTTCTTTGGACTTCAAAGATGACAACACGTCCAAGTTGGCTTCGCCAATGAAAATGTCGCTATCAATAGAAGCTCCTTTGAATACTGGTCTAGTTTCTTTTGATCCAGCTTTTTTTCTGTATTCCTTAAGGACTTTTGCAGGTAAACTTGCTGTCTCGGTAGCAAAAATAACACCTGAAAAACCTTTAAGAGTTCCTTCTAATTCTGTAAAATCCGTGTCAAGATTTTCTAGCGCCTTTTTGATAAAGGTGTTTTTGTACACACGATATTCAACGCCCTTCTCGTAACACAGTCTTCTGAAAGCGTTTACCTGAGCAACATTGAAACCTGATGCATCTGCAATATAGAAATGCGGAGTTTCTTTAAACTTCTCGGTAAGACTTTCGATTATTGATTTTTTTTCCTCTCTAGTCATAATTAAATACCTTGAATACTCCCCTTATCAATTGCAATACCAGGAGACATTGTGCTAGATAAATGTATACTCTTGAAGTAAGTACCTTTAGAAGATGCTGGCTTCAACTTAGAGATAGTATTGATCAATTCCTGAGCATTTTCAAGAATTTTAGCTGGCTCGAAAGAAACCTTTCCTACACTTGCATGTACAATACCAAACTTATCTACCTTAAAGTCGATTTTACCACCTTTTACTTCTTTAACTGCCTTTCCTACTTCTAGGGTTACAGTTCCAGATTTAGGGTTAGGCATCAAACCTCTCGGTCCTAATACTCTACCTAATCTACCTACTTTAGCCATTACGTTAGGCATAGTGATGATGACGTCAATGTCAGTCCATCCACCTTCGATTTTGGCAATATAGTCATCTAAGCCAACATAGTCAGCTCCAGCTTCCTTAGCTTCTTCTTCCTTATCAGGTGTGCAAAGTACAAGTACTTTAACTTCTTTACCTGTTCCGTGAGGCAAAGCAACCACACCCCTAACCATTTGATCTGCTTTTCTAGGATCAACACCCAAACGGATGTCTACATCTACAGAAGCATCAAACTTAGTATTGGTGATTTCTTTGACAATTGAAGAAGCCTCAGTAAGGGAGTACTGCTGGCTTGGGTCGTACTTAGAAAGAGCTTCTTTTTGCTTTTTTGTTAACTTAGCCATTGTTTTATATTTATTCCTCCCAAGGAGCTTTTCCTGAAACTGTGATTCCCATACTTCTCGCCGTACCTGCAACCATTCTCATTGCAGATTCCACTTTAAAGGCATTTAAGTCAGGCATCTTCACCTCAGCAATTTCTTTAACTTGATCCCAGGTTACTGAGCCCACTTTCTTTCTGTTTGGTTCAGGAGAACCACCTTTTAGCTTTGCAGCCTCTAGCAACAAATTGGAAGCTGGAGGAGTTTTTACTACAAAATCAAAAGACTTGTCCGAATAAATCGTAACAAGGACAGGTAGAACTTGACCCATTTTGTCCTGAGTTCTAGCGTTGAATTGCTTACAGAACTCCATGATGTTCAAACCCTTTGAACCAAGGGCCGGACCAACAGGAGGAGATGGATTTGCCTGGCCACCTTTCACCTGTAATTTCAGATAACCAGTAATTTCCTTAGCCATTTCCTAGTCTTGTTTTTCTACTTGCATAAAGTTTAATTCGACAGGTGTATTTCGACCAAAGATCTTAACCATAACATTAAGCTTCTTCTTGTCTTCAAACACCTCTTCTATTGTTCCCGAGAAACCACTGAAAGGACCGTCCATTACCTTAACGCTCTCTCCAACTATATATGGCGTATCCAGCTTCTCTGCAAATTCATCAATCCCTTCAACCCTACCTAAAATACGATTGACTTCAGATTGTCGTAATGGCTCAGGAGTTTTGGAAGCCCCTCCTGCATTTGCTCCTAAGAAACCGATAACACCCGGGATACTCGTAATTACGTGATTAGCTTCACCATGGGACAAATCCGCATTAACCAAAACATAGCCAGGAAAGAAGTTTCTCTCTCTGACTCTCTTTTTGCCATTGCGCATTTCGTATACTTTTTCAGAAGGTATCAAAACCTCAGGAATAAAATCCTCAAGCTTTTGCCTTGCAATTTCATTGTCCAAATAAGATTTGGCCTTTTTCTCTTGCCCGGCTACCACCCTAAGTACATACCATTTATGTTCTGCCATCAGTAACTATTGATTCAATTAAAACAAATCATAAAACCATTTCATGACATTCTCGAAGCTCAGATCTATTAAGCCGATTACAATGGCAAATATCAAAGAGGCAACAAGAACCAATACTGCATTACTTTGCAATGTCGCGTATTTTGGCCATGTAACCTTGTTCTTCATTTCGTCAATTGACTCGATAACAAAGTTTTTTACGTTCATGGTATATGATTTTAATTGCACGGGCAGAGAGATTCGAACTCCCATCAACGGTTTTGGAGACCGCTATTCTGCCATTGAACTATGCCCGTGTACACTTTTACATCCCAAAAGGAATGCAAAAGTAGGTATTATTCTATAAAGAAACAAATGCGATTCTGAAAATTTCAGAACCGCATTTGATTTTATATCTTGATCAAGTATTAGTCAAGAATTTCAGTTACCTGTCCAGCACCTACAGTTCTACCACCCTCACGGATAGCGAAACGAAGTCCTTTCTCAAGAGCAACAGGGTTGATCAATGTAACATCCATAGAAACGTTATCACCTGGCATTACCATTTCAACGTTTTCAGGAAGTTTAATTTCACCAGTTACGTCTGTTGTTCTCAAGTAGAATTGAGGACGGTATTTGTTAAAGAATGGAGTGTGACGTCCACCTTCCTCTTTTGACAATACGTAAACTTCTGCAGTAAAGTGAGCGTGAGGAGTTACAGACCCAGGCTTACAGATAATCATACCTCTCTTGATCTGAGCTTTTTCAATACCTCTTAGCAAAAGACCTACGTTATCACCAGCTTCTCCTCTATCCAAGATCTTACGGAACATCTCAACACCTGTTACGGTAGACTTAAGACCTTCAGCACCCATACCGATGATATCTACAGGATCACCAGAGTTGATTACACCTCTTTCAATTCTACCAGTAGCTACAGTACCACGACCAGTGATCGAGAATACGTCCTCTACAGGCATCAAGAAATCTTTGTCAACAAGACGCTCAGGAAGTGGGATATATTCATCTACTGCACCCATCAATTCCATTACTTTTTCTTCCCACTCAGGCTCACCATTAAGTGCACCAAGAGCAGAACCAGCAATAACTGGGATATTGTCTCCGTCAAAGTCGTAGAAAGAAAGCAATTCTCTTACTTCCATGTCAACTAGCTCAAGAAGCTCAGCATCATCTACCAAATCAACTTTGTTCAAAAATACTACTAGAGCTGGTACACCTACCTGACGAGCAAGAAGGATGTGCTCTCTAGTCTGAGGCATTGGACCGTCAGTGGCAGCAACTACTAGAATAGCACCGTCCATCTGCGCAGCACCAGTTACCATGTTTTTCACGTAATCGGCGTGACCAGGACAATCTACGTGAGCATAGTGTCTTGATTCAGTTTGATATTCTACGTGAGAAGTGTTAATGGTGATACCTCTTTCTTTCTCTTCTGGAGCGTTATCGATAGAAGAGAAATCTCTTAATTCAGAAAGACCCTTTCTGGCCAATACAGTAGTAATGGCAGCTGTCAAGGTAGTCTTACCATGATCGACGTGACCAATAGTACCGATATTTACGTGCGGTTTGGAACGGTCAAAGGTTGCTTTTGCCATGCGTGAAAATCCTCTGTTTAGTTAATGATATGAATTAGTTAAATTTTGCTAATGTCACTGAGCCAACGACGGGATTTGAACCCGTGACCTCTTCCTTACCAAGGAAGCACTCTACCCCTGAGCTACGTCGGCTGATAACATTTAATTTGTCTACGCTATAAATAGCATAGAGCGGGAGACGAGGCTCGAACCCGCGACCTGCAGCTTGGAAGGCTGCCGCTCTACCAACTGAGCT
The DNA here is from genome assembly GCF_014280965.1 of Echinicola salinicaeni. GTDB lineage: Bacteria > Bacteroidota > Bacteroidia > Cytophagales > Cyclobacteriaceae > Echinicola > Echinicola salinicaeni. The sequence continues at coordinate 643,966 of NZ_JACODZ010000001.1, read as the reverse complement.
ACTCCCGCTTATACTCTAATACTTTTATGCTATTTCTAAATCGACTCCCTGAGAAAGGGAAACGCTTTAGAATACCCTCGTGAAAAATCCACTCAGGATTAATTTTATACATACCAAAATCTTGCAAAAGAATATCAACTATTGACAATAATTTCAATCGTCGTGTTCCTTTATGAAGAACTTTTGCTGTATAGTTTTCACAAATTTAGTAATATTTATGAAAATATAAAGTGTGGGGGAAACAGGATTCGAACCTGTGAAGACATAAGTCAACGGATTTACAGTCCGTCCCAGTTGGCCGCTTTGGTATTCCCCCATCTGGCAAAATTTCAAACTTCGTTTCGACTGTCGAACTCTTTTGTTCTTTTTTGTTTGTCTTAACGGATGGCAAAGGTATACCCTTTCTTGAAAAGTTCAAAACTTTGGCTAAATATTTCTCATCTTTTTCACACCTTTTTCTTTAAGCTTTTCGTAATCAGTGAATTAATTTTCATCTAAATAGGGCAGCAAAAAATACTCTTCTGCTTTCTGGGTTTCCAAATCCTTTTCTTTAAGGTAAACTGACCTTAACTTTTCCTGCATTCCAGGATCATCTATAAATCCAAAAAGTGCCTGAAAAGCGGCCAGCCTCACATGGCTAGCACGGTGTCCTTCTGCCAAGCCCAATAAATTTTTAATGGCTCGACCACTCCCCTCATCGGGCATCCTTACAAAATAATCACTGTAAAAACCGATCAAATAATACAAAGAATTTCCGCTGGTGGCTTCAAATTTCTTATGAAGCCACTCTCCCTTGCCTCCTATGGACGCTCGGCTGTAATAATCAATCAAAGGCACCAAAATTCTTATATTATCCTCTCCCTCAAACGACTCTGCTACAATCTCCTTCCCTACTCCTTCTTCCGTACTTTCCAAATAGGCCGTCAAGGCCGCACTCGAAACATAATAGGATGAATCCTCCATCCATTCCAGAAACCTGTTACGACTGATTTCATCCTCTAGTGATCCTAGCTTTTCTATAGCGGCAGCACGAACACTATTATTGGGATCCTCGGCGGCCAATTTCCTTACGATATCCAGCACTCTTTCTGATTTTGATTGATCTACTAATCTACTCAGCGATATCTCTCTGATCGGCCAATAAGCATCAGCTAATCCCCTTTCTAAAACCCATAGTATTTCATTTTCCTCCAAGTCCAAACTACTCAAACTGTCCAAAGCCTCATATCTAGCAACACCGCTTATGGACTTTTCGAACTGATTCATAAACTGTTGCTTACTCCGATTAGTGCTGTTCTTCGAAAGGATTGTCTTATACTCATCAAATAAAACCAAATCCAAAGGGACTTCATTCTCCAAAGCAAACTGCTGCACTTTTCTATCAAGAACAAAGGCTTTCTCCTTTCGCCGTCCATTATCATACCAACTCACCGTAAAGGGTAATTGGTATAATGGAAATTCCTTAAGATCCTGAGTTTGCATCACCGTTAGAAGTATATTTTCCGGAACAGAATAGTCCACTTTGATCTTTAACTCAGGGTGACCGGAATCCAAAAACCATTGGTTGAAGAACCAGTTCAGGTCCTGACCCGAGACTTTTTCCATGGCCAATCTCAAATCATGGATCTCCACCGAACTAAATGCATTTTCAGTCAAATAATATTTTAAACCTTCAAAAAATGCCTTATCTCCCAAATAGCTCCTCAACATATGCAGCACACGCCCCCCTTTCGCATAAGAATGACTATCAAACATCTCCTCACTGTCTTCATATTCATATCGAATCAGGTCCACCTGCTTGGTGTTGGCTTCATAAAAGTAAGTCTCCATTTCTCCGATATGATGAAGATCAGCCGCATCACGTCCTTCTTTATGTTCGTACCAGAGATATTCCCCATAATTGGCAAATGCTTCATTTAAGGGCAGATTAGACCAGGACTCTGTGGTCACAAAATCTCCAAACCACTGGTGAAAAAGCTCATGCGCAATAATTCCTTCATATTCATTATCAATTGCTTCACGAGCATTCATATTGAGCTCTTCCATAAAAATCGATGCCGTAGTATTTTCCATGGCCCCGGACACAAAATCACGGACGACTATTTGATCATATTTTTGCCAAGGAAATTCAACACCCAATAGTTTTGAATAAAAACTCATCATCTCAGGGGTATTACCAAAAACTTTGGCAGCCCCTTCTTTGAAGTCTTCTTCAACATAATAATTCACTGGTCTTCCCTTCCACTCATCTTCCACTTTGGCAAATTCACCTATAGCAATAGCCACCAAATAAGGTGCATGTGGCAGGTCCATTTCCCAATGATCCGTCCTTGTGCCATCCCCATTGACAACTTGACCTATCAATTCCCCATTGCTTATCGTCGTCAACCTGTCTTCTACTGTCAACCGAATATCATGAGTAGCACGTTCATTGGGAGCATCTATCGTCGGAAACCATTTAGAGTTATGTTCTGTCTCTCCCTGCGTCCAGATTTGCCTAGGCTTATTATCTTTACCTTCTGGATTGATAAAGTATAAGCCCTTATTATCTTTAATTGCTTCACTACCTTTCCCACTATTTTTATTTGGATGGGCGGTATAATTTACCTTGAGTTTCAAAGTGTCCTTCGCAGTAACCTCTTTAGGCAGGTACACTTTCAAGACCTGACCATCATACCTCATACCCAAAGGCTGCTCTTTTTGATTTTCCACCAAGCTTACTACATGGAAATCAAAATCTTTTGCGTCCAGCTCCAAAAACTTTTGATCATAGAAATAAGGTTTTAATTGTAATAAAGCTTTACCATTGACCAGCTGCCTCTCCCAGTCAAAACTCAAATCCAAACTAAAATGCAACAGATCAAACTTTCTCTCCCGACTGGCTCTATAATCAGAAAGTGCACGCTCTTTACTTTCGACCAGTTCTTGATCATCCATCTTTTCATCTTGCTTCACTGGAACCTGAACCGTTTCTGGGATTTCAGGCTTCACCATTGGCTTTTGAGACTGACAAGCATCAAAGACTAAACTCACCAAAACAAGTGCGAAAGAGAATTTTAAATTCATAAAAGCTTATTATAAGATAAATAGTATATTGTAATGCTAAATTAAATCAAATGTACTCAGTATCCATAAACGAAGAAAACTTTAGTATTGAGCATGATGGCGACGATTTTTTGATTAATGGAAAAGCCTTGAACTGGGACCTACATCAATTCAACGAAAGCCAATTCAACATTATATATAATCACAAATCTTATAATATTGAATTGGTCAACTTGGACCACAAAAAAAAATCTCTCACGCTGAAACTGAACAACAAACAGGCAGAGATCCAAATCCGAGACAAATTCGACCTACTCCTAGAAAAACTTGGAATCAATGGTAGAGAAGAAAATAAAGCCCAATTTATCTCTGCCCCAATGCCAGGATTGATTTTAGACATCAAGGTAAAAGTGGGGGATCCTGTTAGTAAAGGCCAAGCACTCCTGGTCCTGGAAGCCATGAAAATGGAAAATATTCTAAAGGCGCCCGCAGATGGTCAAGTAAAGGAAATCCTGGTATCTAAAGGTGATAGTGTAGAAAAAAATCAAGTATTGATACAATTTTAGAATCCTAGATTTATTTTTCTGGGCTCAAGAATTTATATTTGTCGAGTTTATCTATTCTATAATCAATCTAGTATTTAGCACTCTGCTAACCAAACACATTATGAAATACAAAAGAATTCTGCTTAAACTCAGTGGTGAAGCTTTGATGGGGGAAAATGGATATGGAATCGACTCCAACAAACTCAAGCAATATACCCAGGAGATCAAAAAAGTTAAGGAACTGGGAGTTGAAATCGCCATTGTAATTGGAGGTGGAAATATTTTCAGAGGGGTACAGGGTGAAAAAGTAGGCATCGACCGCGTGCAGGGTGATTATATGGGAATGCTAGCAACTTTGATTAACGCCATGGCTTTACAAAGCTCCCTTGAGCAAAACGGTATGTACACCAGATTGATGTCAGGAATAAAAATCGAAAGCGTTTGTGAACCATTCATCAGGAGAAGAGCCATTAGACACCTTGAAAAGGGACGTATTGTAATATTTGGAGCTGGAATAGGTAATCCTTATTTTACTACAGATTCCACAGCCAGCTTAAGAGCGATAGAAACCGAAGCTGAAGTGGTCCTAAAAGGAACAAGGGTCGACGGTGTTTATACAGCTGATCCAGAAAAGGACAAAAATGCAGAAAGATATACCAATATATCTTTCCAAGAAGTTTACGAAAAAAACCTCAATGTCATGGATATGACTGCTTTTACCCTTTGCCAGGAAAACAACCTGCCTATTATCGTGTTTGACATGAATAAAGAAGGTAATCTTCAGAACTTGGTAAAAGGTGAAGATGTGGGTACTTTAATAAAATCTAATTAAGCTATTATATAATGGAAGAGATACAGCTAGAACTCGATGCAGCCAAGGAGCAAATGCAAAAATCAGTAGACCATACTGCCGCAGAACTGCTAAAAATCAGGGCTGGCAAAGCCATGCCCAATCTTTTGGATGGCATCATGGTTGATTATTATGGAGCCCCTACCCCAATTCAGCAGGTAGCTTCTATCAACACTCCAGATGCCAGAACATTATCCATCAAACCTTGGGAGAAAAACTTGATCGGAGAAATAGAAAAATCCATCATTAACTCCGACCTTGGATTGGCTCCTCAAAACAATGGAGAATTGGTGATGTTAACCATCCCGCCTTTAACTGAGGAAAGAAGAAAGTCTTTGGTTAAGCAAGTGAAGAATGAGTGCGAGAATGGCAAAATCAGTATCAGAACAGCAAGAAAAGACACCAATGATTCTTTGAAAAAACTCCAAAAGGACGGTGCTCCTGAGGATGACATTAAAAGAGCTGAGGATGCTGTTCAAAAACTTACAGACCAGTTCTCTACAAAAATTGACAACCTATTTACTAAAAAAGAAGCCGAAATTATGACGGTTTAATTTTCAATATGGAAAATCTTCAAAGGCCTATGAGCAATCATAAGGCCTTTGTTTTTTAATCAATATTGATAAATGAGGCTACACCTATCCGCACCCCACTTCTTTGATATTTGCTGTTTTCAAATCCAGCTCCAAATTCTACTCTGAATAAACGGAACAAATTATCCAAAGAATATCCTATCTCCCAGTAATGAGGACTCTCCTCTGTTTTAAGATAATTAAAAAACAGGTTTTCTCTAATCCCCGAAAACCTTAATACAGGAAATTGTGTAAAAAGAAACTTTCTGAACTGGTAATGAATAATAGAACTAATATAATTCCTCTGGGTACTATACCGGTAGTAATCTAAGAATCGATAATTATTCACAGTACCCATATTGGAAAAAACTGTTCTATTTCCTCCAAAATGCTTATAATCCATGAAATAAAGCTTTTCTCTATTGACAAAATCACCTGCTTTAATATTGAAGTCAAGCTTACCACTCACCCCAAATTTAAAACCATGTTTTATACCTATTTCTAATTGATCAAAATTGGCAGCAGCATCCTCTAAACCTACATTTGCCAAGCCTTTCCTATAAACAAAGCTAATTAGTGGAGCAGTATTATTAAGGGAATATCTTTCACCGTTTCGCTCATAAAACTTCAACCCAGGCCTCCACTGCATTTCCCAATCCAAAATCAATGATTCGTTAGGCTCAAAAGCCATATCCACTGCTTCTATATTCGCCGGTCTATTTAAGGTATATTCCCTCCCCGGCTTGTTATAGAAACTGTAGTTATTGTTATTTTCTAACTCCCCCCTGTCCAAATAGCTAAGAGACAACTTATAATCAAACACCTCACTGATTTTATGATCAAAATAAAGTTTTAAAAACCTTTGTTCATAAAGCTTCATATAATTTTGCCGGAAAGAGAGAGAGTAAAAGGCATTCACCTGTTCATTAATTGGTTTATTGGAATTAAACTGATAAATAAAACTCCCACCTTTTAAACCGTAAGACATCTCCCCTTCATTTTCCTTTCTGGATTTTCTAAAGTCCACAGTACCATAAAATTTTTTGCTCGAAAAGCCATACCGTAGTTCAGGACTAATACTCCATGAATTTGAATTTAAAGAAATACTATCCTCCCTCTCCACCTTAAAATAACCTCCGAAACCTATTTTAAAGCCTTCCACTGTATTAAAAGATATCTTGCTCCAATTTGGACTAAATCCGACGGACAATCCATTTCCAAAATAATATTTACCCCCTCCTAAAACATCGAGGGCATTGAATTTTCTCTTGACCCCGTCAGCAAGGGAGTCCACATTGGATCTTTTTGACGCTTCCACTTGTGCCAGACTATCATCCCTTTTATACCCCTCAATTTCTTTTTGGGTCAATTTCACAGGCCTGATACTATCCCAATAAGCCATCCCTCTCTTTTCAGCCAATGAATCAATACTATATTCCCTCTTAGCAATGACTTCAGCATCATTCCTTTCTTTTAAACGCTCCTTTTCATACTGATTGATCACTTTTCTAAAATCCTTTCTACTCATCTGCTCCATATCTCCCAAATCTTTTACAGAAATGCTTCTTGCATTTATTTCCTCTACATCATCAGGGATATTTTCAATATTTTCATCTAGTATTGCTGTCTCTACTTTCAAATCCGGATTTAATCTGATCTTATAATCCCTGGTTGAGGCCAAGTATTTATAATGCCCTTTGAATCCAAAAAATTTGCCCGAAAAAGTATAAACATGTGTCAAAGGCATCCAAACATCTTTCTCGACCGATGCATATTGCTGCTTCACACCAATATCAAACCCCATAATACTAGTGCTTAAGCTTAAACTATGAATCGCCCAAAGGTCTTCAATAATATAAATATGACCTTCAAACACCTGCTCCCCCCTTGATCTTGGCCTAACCCTAATCTTATTGACCAAGACCCCGTTTTCATAGAATGTACCCTCATGCCTGAACCTATAGTATACAAATGCAGAATTGGACAATGGCGATACCACCTCATTGATCTTATCTCCATAAAAACTTGCTCCAATATAAGGGGCTGGACTGGTTTGATTATTTTCCCCAGTGGTCCGGATACTGATTACTTTCTCCGAAATTTCATTTGGCTGTTTAAAAGTAATCTCTGAAACGGACTCCGAAGTATAGGCTTCATTAAGTGCTAATCCTTCGTCTTTGAGCTTCTTTTTCATAAAAAACGGTGCGTCCGTCAACTCTCCCGTTCCTTTAATATATACCTTCATGCTATACTCTGCCACCTGAAGCCTATGGTATTTTGCTTTGGCAATTGCCTTCCTCATCACCGTTAAGGCAGGATCTTCAGCATCGTCCCTGATTTCAACCTCCTCCAAAGCATAAACTTGGGGCTTCAGGACAAATTCAACTTCCTCCCAAGCACCTTTTACTTCAATGTTTCTTTGAGCAAACTCATAACCTAAATGCTGAACAATGACATCATAATACCCTGGGGCCAATTCAATTTCAAAGACTCCCTCTTGATTAGTAGGAACCCCATCATTAAGATTTCTTATTAATATGGACGCATAGGCCAATGATTCTCCAGCCTCGTTTCTCACAGTTCCTCTTATTCCTTGCCCCGAACTCAAATAACATATCAGAAGGAAAAAACTCAATAAGACGACTAACTTGATATAAAAAGAACTGCCCATACAAAATGTACATGTTTCAGTGGAATAAATTAATCATATCCTAAGATATAAAAAGCATGCATGTAAATAAATTTAGCTAGGCCAATTCTAAAAATTGTTCTCCCCATAATAAAGGGCACAAAAAAAGCTTCCTTAAGAAGCTGTTAATTAAAGAAGGGACAGCCATGAGCTGCCAATTCTTTTCCATTTATTTAAACCTTACGATTTAAATATACCTTGGCTTATTACAAAATCAAAATTTTAGAACAAGTAATTCTTTCCTGTTTACTCATATTCCCTTTGCATTATATCTGCTATGCACCAGTACATTTTACTATTCAAATCAAAACATGCTCTCCAAGACAGCACAGATCTCACAGAAATGATCGATTCTTCCTTTCTACCGATAGCTAAATCCCAAGAATCCCCGACATGGGCTGAACTGGCTGTGGGAAATCAGATGACTGGTGTGAAAACTGTCCAATATTAATGAATTTAACATTTTTAACGTTCATGCATTAACCCGTGTTTACCCCCTAGTTAAGCCGTGTTTATCCCGTGTTTTAGCCGTGTTTCTCTTATCAGAAACAGAGACTAGTCCTAGGGTTATCTTCGGGTCGTCTTGAACTTACCCTCACCTTAAGTCCTAGAAGAGCATGGGTACATATCCTTAAATATTTTAGCAAAAAGAAGCCTAAGCCTTTTTTTGTCATCGTGATAAGCCAACATTCCCTCAACCCTAAAGGAGCCCAATACCTGATTTGATTTTTAGAATGGTTGGGGCAGCTGATGGCTCAGATAAGATTTTCTTTCTTTTACCAGATTTTGATCAACGCATAGATCTCAATCCTGATTATGTCAAATTGTAGCATTGGGCTCCAATAAATGCATTAAAAAGGAACAGATAGATTGTAAATGCTTGAATTAATCCAACAGATGAGGATAGCTTACTCCCTTTCTACTTGATGACGAGACACAAGAAGATCCGTCAGGAAACAGGTTGCTAAAGTTGAGGATATTACTGGCCAAAACCGTTTGTTTTAACCCTATTTATACAGAGTCAAAACTTAACTGGAACAATTGACAATACTAAATTATTTGGTATCTGTGCAATAGTAGCCATACATATAAATAAGTCCTTATATGAAATAATGTGGCTAAACATTAATGACAAATAATATCTTATCTGGTCCTCAAGCCCCCAAATGTATTGATAAATGTCCACCTGTTCACCCTGGCGTAGCGACAGATTTCCCTACCTCCCGGCCTTTGGGCTGGTTTCTTTTTTCACCTGTAGGAAAAAAGTAGCAGTGGCGATCAGGTTAATATTGCGCTAGAATATGGTAAACAAAAGTAAAAGTTACCCACAGCAAACCATATAGAGCCAATATATTATGATTTATTGCAATTCCCGTCACTTTAAAAAAATGACTAAATAAGCAAACGAAAGTGCCCTTAGTCAGAATTCCCTTTTTACCACAAAAAATACCTGAGAATTATTTAAGTGTAAATTACACACAAAAAAATTTTATTTGGATTGATTCACTAAAACCATTTATCCATATCTTAAATGTCAAAAAAACAATTATAAAAACCAAATAATAACCATTTTTTAGCAAAAAATCCAAATTATATATTTCAACAAACGATTGAAATATTATATTATTAGTAGATTTTAATGATTTTAACTCAACAACCGATTTCGGATAATAAATCAGCAGTCATAACCCTCTAATATTAAAACAATCATTATCAATTACTGATAATATTGAAAAATTTATAAGGTAAAATATCTATATGTAAAAATCACGTATTGCAATTGTCCCATTAAACAGTCATTTTTATGTAATATATTATTATAACCTTTTAACAAATTTTAACAATAACCCACATGAGAAAAACTCTACAAAAGTTGAGGGTCCTCCTGTTATGCACGGTGTTTCTAACAGCAGTGCAATCGATAACATACGGACAAAGTAGAGAGGTAACCGGTTCGGTTATTTCTTCTGAAGACAATCAACCTTTACCGGGTGTTTCTGTTTTAGTACAGGGCACCACGAAAGGGACCATCACAGATTTGGATGGTAATTTCAAAATCACCTTAAACCCGGGTGAAAATGTTTTAACTTTTTCATTCATCGGATTTGAAAGTCAAGATGTAACCGTTGGCAATCAAACCAACCTATCTATCACCATGAACGAAGACCTAAAATCTCTGGGAGAAGTGGTCGTTGTTGGTTACGGTGAGCAAAAAAAGGAAACCGTCACAGGTTCCGTAGCATCAGTAAAAGGTACTGAATTAGCTAAATCCCCTGCTACAAACATTTCCAATTCCATCGCCGGTAGAATGCCAGGTGTAGTCGCTGTAAACCGTAGCGGAGAGCCTGGTTATGATGGATCAGGTATTCGTATCCGTGGCTCAAACACTTTAGGTAATAATAATGCCCTAATCGTGATTGATGGAATACCTGCCAGAGCAGGTGGTTTCGAAAGACTTAACCCAAATGATATTGAAAGCATCTCTGTATTGAAAGATGCTTCTGCGGCCATTTATGGTTCCAGAGCAGCAAATGGTGTTATCTTGGTAACTACCAAAAGAGGTAAAAGCGGCAAGCCAGAACTATCCTATCAGTTCAACCAAGGATGGGGTCAACCAACTGTATTGCCTGATATGGCGGATGCCGCCCAGTACACTGAAATGCTTAATGACCTAAGTGTTTATGAATTACCGGCAGAGGAATGGCAAGCAGCTAATGACGCCTATAAAACAACAGGTGTCTACACCCGCCCGAACGGTCAAGAAAGAGCTGCTCCATTTACTCCAGAAGATATTGCAGCCTATCGCGCCGGCGGTGATCCATGGAACTATCCCAACACAGACTGGTATGATGAAACCCTTAAAACATGGTCTCCCCAGGTAAGACATAACCTACAACTTAATGGTGGTAGTGAAAACGTAAAATATTTGGCTTCCCTAGGCTATCAAAACCAAGATGCTTATTATAAAAATGCGGCAACTGGCTATAAACAATATGACATGAGAATTAATCTTGATGCAAAAATCAACGATTATATCAGTGTCAAACTGGGTGTACTAGGTCGTGAAGAATTCAGGTTCTTCCCAACAAGGAGTGCAGGAGCTATCTTCCGTATGCAGGTTAGAGGTAAACCTCACCAACCAGCCTACTGGCCAAACGGGCTTCCGGGACCTGATATCGAAAACGGAGAAAACCCTGTGGTGATCACCACCAATGCTACTGGTTACGACAGAGACAAAAGGGATTATTTCCAGTCCAATGGTGAATTGACTATCAAGATCCCAGGTGTAGAAGGTCTTAAATTTGTCGGAACGGCAGCCGTAGATAAACTATCCAGAGACCTTAAAAGATGGGAAACGCCCTGGACACTTTATGAAAGAGGCAGCGGTTTTGAAGATGATGGTGTAACTCCAGTATTGGTTCCTAGTAAAAGAGGACCTGCTGAACCAAGACTTCGTCAGCAACACTATAATCAGCTGAATATCCTTTTGGGAGGTGTTTTCTCTTATGACAAAACATTCAATGAGGACCATACCATTAATATTTTGGCTGGTACAAATAGAGAAACTGAAGAAGGCGATAATTTCTTTGCATTCAGAAGGTACTTTATCTCTCCTGCCATTGACCAAATGTTTGCCGGTGGTGACTTGGAAAAAGATAATGGTGGTGGTGCTTACGAAAGGGCCAGACTGAACTATTTCGGTCGTGCTTCCTATAACTATAAAGAAAAGTACCTTGCGGAGTTCCTTTGGAGATATGATGCTTCTTATATCTTCCCTGAAGACACTCGATTTGGTTTCTTCCCAGGCATCATGCTGGGTTGGGTAGCCTCTGAAGAAGATTTCTTTAAAAATGCGATTCCAGCACTTGAGTTCTTCAAGATCCGTGGTAGCTGGGGACAGATGGGTAATGACCAAATTTATTTTGAAAACACCCTTCAGGAATACCAGTTCCTTTCCACTTATGGATTTAATAGTTATATCATTGACGGAACAGAGACCAAAACTTTGTTTGAAACTAGGGTTCCCAATACAGCCATTACTTGGGAGGTCGCCAATAATTCCAATATTGGTATAGAAGGTCAATTATTAGATGGAAAAATCTTCTTCGAAATGGATTATTTCTATAATAAGCGTACCAATATTTTATGGAGAAAAAATGCATCAGTACCTCAAAGTACAGGACTTTCCCTTCCTGCCGAGAATATTGGTGAGGTAGCCAACTCTGGTTTTGATTTCCTAATGGGCTACAGAGGCCGCTCAGGTGACTTCAATTATAGCGCAAGTGTGAATGGTGGTTATGCCAAAAACAAAATCCTTTTCTGGGATGAAGCTCCAGGAGCTCCGGAATGGCAACGCTCCACGGGTAAACCAATGAACACTTTCTTGGTATACCAATATGATGGTGTTTTCCCTGACCAGGCGTCAATAGATTCAGAAACATTGGACTACAGCGCTATCACAAATGAATTGAGACCTGGGGACATGAAATATGTGGATTATGATGGTGACGGTGCCATCACTCCAGATGACCGTGTTAGAATGGACCAAAACAATATTCCAATGTTCCAAGGTGGTATTAACCTAACGGCTTCCTATAAGAACTTCGATCTTTCTGTTTTGATCCAAGGAGCTTTTGGTGCACGCCAGTACATCAGTGCAGGTGAGTCCGGTAATATTGGTAATTACTTCTTGGATATCTATCAGAACAGATGGACTGTGGACAACCCAAGTACTGAACACCCAAGAATTGCCAACAGAAGTGACCAATACTATTCAAATGGAAACACTTACTGGTTCAGAAAAGCTGATTATATCCGTTTGAAAAATGTTGAAATCGGCTATAACCTACCTGTAGAAATAGGTCAAAAAGTAGGCATCAGTAACCTAAGAATATTTGCTAATGGATTGAACTTGGCCAACTTCATGAATAAGCTTGGAATTCTTGACCCAGAAACCGATGCTTCTACTGGTCAATACTACCCACAAGCTAGAGTTATTAATACTGGCCTATCTCTCACCTTCTAATAATTAATGGACACGAAGATGAATAAACTTAAAAATATAAGCTACATAGTCTTAGTTACGCTGTCTTCCTGGATGATGGGCAGCTGTAGTGCAGATTTTGTAAATACCGACCCATTGGGAGAAGTATCTGAATCCGATGTTTGGTCTGATGCAGCCTTAGCAGAAGCAGCAGTTACCGATATTTATCGGGGATTAGGAAATGGTGGTTTTGATGAGCAAATGCTAGCTTCTCTAACTGACGAAGCCATATTTACGCACCCTGGACGTGGAATCACCACGATCACAGAAGCAAGATCAAACCCTGCTGATATTGGTTGGGTGAACAATACCCTTTCTTGGGGAAATATGTACAGCTATATCCGTGCTACTAATGTGGCTATCCAAAACCTGACCGAACCAGAATTCCCGAATGATAATGGGATTGTGGACCGACTGATGGGCGAAGCCAAATTCATGCGAGCCTATTATAGTCATCAGTTATTGAGATATTATGGTGCATTCCCTATTGTAGACAGGCCCTACGAATTAGGTGAAGAATCCTATGATGCAGCCCGTAACACTTGGGAAGAATGTGTGGATTTCATCGTTACTGATCTGGACGATGCGGCAACTTTATTGGATGGCAAATCCATGGCTTCTGGCCGCACCAGTAGAATTGCTGCCTTAGCACTTAAGTCTAGGGTACTACTATATGCTGCCAGTGACCTTCATGATGTCCCTACTGCATCAGCAAATTCCTCTGTGATATCCGGTTACTCTAATCCTGAATTCCTTGGATACACATCTGGTGACAGAACCCAGAGATGGCAAAGGGCACAAACAGCTGCCAAAGCGGTTTTGGACAATGCAGATGGCAATTTATTGAACTTAGATGGGCCTGTTTCTCATGAAGAAGGCATCCAAAACTATATCAATAATTCACTTTCAAGAAATGGCGGTGAAAACGAGCTGATATTTGCCAGGTATTTTATTAATGCCAAACAGGAAAACGGTGGCCGCCAAGGCTTGTTCAATGGGCCAAACGGTTATAATAACTGGGCAGGTAATACGCCAATCCAACATTTTGTGGATGATTATGAAATGATGGATGGTACTGAATTCGATTGGGATAATCCTGAGCATGCCTCTGCACCTTATGACAACAGGGATGCTAGGTTCTATGCATCTATCCTTTATGATGGTTCGCAGTGGAAGCCAAGATCTTCAGCTAACCAACCAAGGGATCCTCTTGGTCAAATCCAAACTGGACAGTACGAAATCATTTCTGGAGGTGAAACGGTCATCCACTTTGGCTTGGATACAAGAAATGGCCCTATAGAAGACTGGAACGGTAGTTATACTGGATATTATATGAGAAAGTTCATTGATCCAGACCCTGCCATTGTTGATCAAAACACTTGGCAAGAGATTCCTTGGCCTGTATTAAGATACACCGAAGCAGTATTGAACTACGTGGAGACCTGTATCGAATTGGGTCAAGAAGAAGAAGCCAGAAATTGGTTGAACAAAATCCGCTATAGAGTGGGTATGCCAGCCATTAACGATTCCGGTGACGCCTTAATGGAAAGATACCGTAATGAGAGAAGAATAGAAATGGCCTATGAGGAGCAACGTTATCACGATTGTAGAAGGTGGATGATTCCTGAAGAAACATTAGGAAGAAAAGCCAATGGCATCAATATCGTTGGAGAATTAAAACCAGGAGAGTCACTCAGCCTGTATAGATATGATCCAGATATCTATAATTATTCTTACCAACCTGTTAACATAGATCCAGGTAAGGAAAACAGGACTTGGTTGGACAAAATGTATTTCCTACCTATCCATAGGGATGAAATGAATAGAAATGGAGCCTTGGTACAAAATCCAGGCTATACAGATTAAGCCACGACCTATTGTTAATTTTTAATAAAGAATCTATACCGAACCTAAGTGTTTGGTATAGATTTTTTTATATTTAATTATCCACAACAAACACCCAATATGCTCAAACTCTACTCAGGAATAACCTTATCACTCATCATTAGCTTGATTGTTTCTTGCGAGCCACCAAAGCAGCAGGATGAACCTAAGTCAAACGTAAAACCACTATTTGAATTAGTAGATTCAAAAAAATCCAATATCTCCTTCCAGAACAAACTCACTGAAGGACTTAATACCAACGTACTGATGTACGAATATTTTTATAATGGAGGAGGAGTAGCCATAGGTGATATCAATAATGACGGACTTGATGACATTTATTTCACCGCTAATATGTCAGAAAACAAGCTTTATCTTAACAGAGGTGAAATGGTATTTGAGGACATCACCAACCCTTCTGGTACAAAAGGACGCAAGGGGCCTTGGAAAACGGGCGTTACCATGGCAGATGTAAATGGAGATGGTTTACTAGATATCTATGTGTGCTATTCAGGTAATTTGAGACCAGAAAAAAGAAAAAATGAACTCTACATTAATCAGGGATCTGATAAAAATGGCATTCCCAAATTTTCTGAGGAAGCTGAAAAATATGGAATTGCTAGTTCTGCAACCAGTACCCAAGGGACATTTTTTGATTATGACAAAGATGGAGATCTGGACCTTTACCTGCTTAACCACAATCACAAATCCCTTCCTGTCCTCGATGAATCTAGTACAGCAGAAATACTGAAATCAAAATCACCTGCTGGATCTCAACTTTTTAGAAATGATAATGGAAAATTTATTGAGGTTACGGAAAAAGCCGGGATCAGGAACTCTGCCCTCTCCTATGGCTTGGGTTTGGGTGTTGCCGACATCAATGGCGATGGATGGCCCGACATCTATGAAAGTAATGATTATACTGCGCCTGATTATCTTTATATCAATAATGGTGACGGCACCTTTACCGATGTAATTGGCAGCGAAATGGGACATACCTCCCACTTTTCCATGGGGAGTGATGTTGCTGATATCAATAATGATGGTTTACCAGATATTTTTACACTGGACATGTTGCCAGAGGATAATAATCGACAAAAATTACTCATGGCACCTGATAACTATGAAAAATTTGACTTTAAAGTCAAAGTAGGCTTTCACCATCAATACATGAGAAACATGTTGCAGGTCAATAATGGTAACCAGTCATTCAGTGAAATTGGTCAAATGGCTGGAATATCCAATACAGATTGGAGCTGGGCAGCACTTTTTGCAGATTTTGATAACGATGGCTGGAAGGATTTATATATCACAAACGGATATTTACGGGATTATACCAATATGGACTTCCTAAAATTTATGGGAGATTATGTCCAAAATAACGATGGTAATATCAGGAGGCAAAATGTGTTGGATCTCGTCAAACAAATCCCTTCTTCCAACCTTCACAACTATATGTTCAAAAATAATGGAGACCTTACATTTGACAAAGTAAGCAAGAAATGGGGACTAGACTTTTCTTCCAACAGCAATGGCGCCGCTTACGCTGATCTGGACAATGATGGTGATTTAGACTTAGTAGTCAATAATATAAACCTGGAGGCCTTTGTATTTGAAAATCTAAGTGATACACAATCAGAAAATGCATACCTAAAAATACAACTAAAGGGAAAAGACAAAAACACATTTGGACTGGGCACTAAAATCTGGATATATAGTGACCAAGAAGTTTATTATCAAGAACAAATGCCTACCCGTGGCTATCAGTCCAGCGTTTCTCCAATGATGCATTTTGGAATAGGAAAAGCCAACACCATAGACTCCATCCGCGTGGAGTGGCAAAGTGGAAAAATCCAGCAATTGGAAAATGTCAAACCTAACCAAACTTTGGCGATTTCAGAAGCTGATGCATTGGATAAAAAAAGGACTGAAGAGAAAAACTCTCCGCTATTCACCACTTCACAATCACCCATCACCCCTAACCTAAGCAGAAATAATATAAATGATTTCAAAAGGCAGCCTCTATTAGTTAATCCTCTATCATTTAACAGCCCTACCATGGCCAAAGCTGATGTAAACAGCGATGGACTGGAAGATATTTTTGTTGGAGGCGGACTAGGAGATGCAGCAAGCCTATTCCTTCAAAACCAAAATGGTAGTTTCACTAAATCAAAGGGACAAGCCTTTTTAGCAGACAAAGACAGTGAGGATACAGATGCCATATTTCTAGACATCAATGGTGATGACCATCTGGATCTTTATGTGGCCAGTGGTGGGTATTCCAACTTTATGCCTGAGGACAAAAATCTCCAAGACAGGATTTATATCAATGACGGTAATGGCAATTTTAAAAAATCCAATAGCGCATTGCCAAGCATGCTGGTAAGTTCTGGCACTGTAAGCTCTTCAGACATCAATGCAGATGGTGCTCCAGATTTATTTGTTGGGGGAAGAGTTATTCCTGGAATGTACCCGGCAGCCCCTAGAAGCTATATATTAATCAATGATGGCAAAGGAAAATTTACTGATCAAACCAAAGCAGTGTCCAGTGAGCTTGAGACCCCAGGCCTAGTAACTGATGCACAATGGGCCGATTTAAATGCTGATGGAAAGGACGAATTGATCATTATAGGTGAATGGATGCCCATCAGTATCTATGAACAAGAAGATGGAAAACTTTCCAAGGTCACTGACAAGTATATTGAAGGTAATTATAGCGGTTGGTGGAATACCTTGGAAATAGAAGATCTTAATGGTGATGGCCAAATGGATCTTATAATAGGAAACCAAGGCACCAATACCCAGATACACGCCAATCAAAAAGAGCCTACAGAAATGCTCTATAAAGACTTCGATGAAAATGGTTCTATTGATCCTATTTTGACCTGTTATATCCAAGGTGAAAAATTTCCTTATCTTACCAGAGATGAGCTTTTGGACCAAATGGCCAGCATGAGAACCCGTTTTCCAAGCTATAAAAGTTATGCTCAAGCAAAAATTGCTGATATATTTACCCAAGAAGAACTTAAAGGAGCAAAAGAACTATCAGCCAACTATCTAAAAACCGCTGTATTCTTAAGCAATAGCTCGGGGAAATACACCCCAGCCACTTTACCGCAGGAAGCTCAGGCCTCTCCGATCATGGCCATTGCATGTGATGATTTTGACCGAGATGGAAATATGGACCTGCTCTTATGTGGCAATATTGAAAATGCCAGATTGCGATTTGGGAAATATGATGCTAACTATGGCACCCTTTTAAAAGGGGATGGACAAGGTGGATTTAAATATATCCCACAACATCAATCAGGATTCAAATTAAAAGGAGATGTACGTAGTATTATCAAGCTGAAGGACCAATGGCTGTTTGGCATCAACCAAACAGGTATAGTTGCCTATACCCCTGCCCAATAAAGTATTTAAATCGATTACCTATCATGAAATATTTCAATCAATTCCTCGGACTAATTTTAATAGCCATTTTTCTATTCGGATGTGGCAAAAAAGAAAATAAAAAGATAGCTATCCCAACCTCCTATATAGATGAGGTGACCATTCAAATGACGGAATTGATGATACACGACGTCACCAATCCCCCATTAGCTGCAAGGTTTTTCTCTTATGCCTGTCTAACGGGCTATGAAATCACCTCCCAAAATGACACTAGCCTATCAGACCTACATGGTGTTCTCAATCAATATCCTGATATCAAAAAACCATCAGGATTTCCAGAGCAATCTTACCAGCTTAGTGCTGTTTTAGGGATGCTTCAAACTGCAAAAAAAATACAGCCTTCAGGACCTGAACTCCAATCATTGGAGGATGCCATTTTGGATAGCTGCAGAAATATGGGCGTAGATGAGACGACAATTTCTCACTCTTTAGCATACGCCAAATCCATTAGCAAAGAGATACTAAAATATGCCAAGGCTGATGGATACAATTTAATCAGCAACTACCCTAGGTATTCACCATTGGAAACACCCGGTAGCTGGTACCCAACACCTCCAGGTTATTTTGCCCCTGTTGAACCTTACTTCCACACGGTGAGACCATTCTTTTTGGACTCAGCCCAACAGTTCAAACCAGCTCCACCTGTTGCATTTTCTCCTGAAAAAACTTCTGAATTCTTTAAAATCACCGAAGAAGTATACAAAGTCGACCTCAATGAGGAAAATAAAGAAATTGCAGCATTTTGGGACTGTAATCCTTTTGCACTACAAGACAATGGTCACTTGATGGTTGGCATGAAAAAAATATCCCCAGGTGCACACTGGATGGGTATTACCAATATAGCCTGTCAAAAAGCAGGTCTTTCATTTGCAAAAACCTTGGAAATCCACACCATGGTAGCAGTGACATTAATGGATGGGTTTATCGCCTGTTGGGATGAAAAATATAGGAGCAACAGAATTAGACCAGAAACAGCCATCAGAAAATATATCGATCCAACATGGACCCCATTCCTACAAACACCACCTTTTCCTGAATATCTGAGTGGACATTCAACTGTTTCCACAGCAGCATCGGTAATTCTCACCCACTATCTTGGTGACAATTTTGAATATTCGGACACCGTTGAAGAACGCTACGGACTAAAAGCTAGAACCTATGAATCATTTGCTCAAGCAGCCAATGAAGCAGCGATCTCCAGGCTTTATGGAGGGATACATTTTATGGATGCTATCACCAGAGGCCAGACCCAAGGAAAAAACGTAGGAAACTGGATTGTTGACAAAATCAGTTCTTAATGTCTATATCATAAATAAGGCCTGATAATCAATATTATCAGGCCTTATTTTTTCTTGTTTATTGAAAGAATTTTTTCCCTCTTATATAATCTTCTACTAAAGGCGGTAACAGATAGGTAACAGATTTACCCTCCTCTACAGATTTTCTTATAAAAGTAGCGGAGATATCAATTAAAGGTGCCTCTACAAACTGAACGTTGGGATGTGAATATGCTTTTGACTCCCCAGGTCTAGGATAAACATAGAGCCCATAATGTTCCAAAATTTGTTCTGAATTTTTCCACTTATGGAAATGTGTCAAATTGTCCCCTCCAATGATCAGTTTAAATTCATTTTGGGGATGTTTTTCAGAAAGGTAGGTCAAAGTATCAATGGTATAACTGGGCTTGGGCATATGAAATTCAACATCCTTTGCCCTAAAATGGAAATTTCCTTCAATGGCCAGTTCCACCATTCGCAACCTATCAAATTCGTGCAATAAGGCTTTTCTTTTTTTAAAAGGATTTTGGGGAGAAACCACAAACCAGACCTCATCCAAATCTGTCCTGTCCTGCATGACATTCGCAATGATCAAATGCCCGATGTGAATGGGGTTAAATGAACCGAAAAATAAACCTACCTTCAATTTTCCCTATTTATCAATGAATTCATTGACCAGTGTACCTGCTTTTTGAAATGATTTTTCCATATCATCATTTACCAAAACAGCATCAAATTTATCCTGAAAAGACATCTCAAATTTGGCCTTACTAATTCTCTTTTCGAGGTTTTCAGCGGATTCTGTACCTCTATCCTTTAATCTTTCTGCTAATACTTCCAAGGAAGGGACTTTTACAAAAACAGCCAAGGCTCGGTTACCAAAATACTCTTTGATTTTCAACCCTCCTTTTACATCCACATCAAAGACTACATGTTTGCCACTGTCCCAAATCCTTTGCATTTCTGACTTGAGGGTTCCATAGAAATTCCCTTCATAGACTTCTTCCCATTCTATAAAGGCATCTTCTTCAATTTTCGTCTTAAATTCATCCAGGCTTAAAAAATAATAATCTTTACCATCCTCTTCTTCCCCTCGCTTATCCCGGGTACAAGCTGAAATTGAAAAATCTAAATTATCATGGTTCGAAAGAAGGTGATGAACAATAGTGGTTTTTCCAGAGCCCGAAGGTGCTGAAAAAATAAAAGCTTTTCCAAAAGACATGGTGGTGATTTCTTATTTAATATCTTCGATTTTCTGGCGGATACTGTTAGCCAATTCCCCAGGCACAGATTGTTTTGTACACTTATTTTTAAGTACCTCACGAATAGCTTGCTCTAGGTGATAATGTTCAAAACAGGGCTGACATTTTGATAGTTTTTCTTTCAAAACCTCCTTAGAAGCATCTTTATCCTCACCATCCAAGATGCTTTCCAAAAGCTGGAAGCACTTGCTTACATCACCACACTTAAGTTTCTTTTCTCCGGACGAGTCTATTTTTTTCTCCATGTTCCTTTTAATTTCACTTTCAAACTCAAATCACTCTTCCTCAGTATCATACCCCATATTCTTAGCATAAGAATGTAATTTCTCCTTCAATAAGTTCCTTGCCCTGTGTAATCTTGATCTGACTGTACCGATAGGAATGTCTAAAATCTTGGCCATTTCCTCATAAGTAAAACCTTCAAGATCACATAAAATGATGACAGTTCTGAAATCTACAGCCAAACTGTTGAGCGCATTGGAGATTTCATCCCCCAGCATATCCTTTACCGCGTCTATCCTTAGATCTGAGGTAATATTATAGTCAACACTATCGGAGTTATAATAAGTTTCAACTTCCTGATAATCTACCTTCGATGGCTGCTTACTCTTTTTCCTATACTCATTGATAAAACTGTTCTTCAAAATCCTAAACAACCAAGCCTTAGCATTAGTGCCCTGTTCAAAGGAGTTTATAAAACGGTAAGCTTTTAAATAAGTATCTTGGACCAAATCTTTGGCATCATCCTCATCAAAAGTCAGCCTGAAGGCAAAATTATACATCGAGTCAATATGGGGCATAAACTCATGATCGAATATATTATTCTTCTCTTTATCGGAATATTTTTTCTTCTGTACCTCAGACATAAGCTTCAAAAATAATCATTGACTTAATTTATCACTAATTTTTTGAAAGAATTCGCTTGATTTGATTTATTTTGAGTTCCCAAAACCACGCCTTTCACCTTTCAATAGGACGAGTTTAACGTAACACAGCACTTAATGTTTGCATTCCGCTTAATTTCTTATCTCCCTCTTTGGTTTTTATACTTGATATCAGATGTCTTTTACCTCATCGCTTATTATTTGATTGGATACAGAAAAAAGGTAGTCAGTGAAAACCTGTTACATGCTTTTCCTGAGAAGAGCCCGCAAGAAAGGAAAAAGATCATGCGGGAATTTTACAGAAACCTCACTGATTCATTTGCCGAGACCATCAAACTCATGACCATGGGTAAAGCTGAAATAGAAAAGCGATTTCAACTTGAAAACATGGATCTCTTAAGAGGCCTTTTAGAAAGGGAGCAAGTCATTGTGGGCTTAACCGCCCATTTCTTTAACTGGGAAGGACACCCATTATCCGTCAGGGCCTTGGTCGACGAAAGAATCGAAATTGTTTACCAAAAAGTCAGCAACCCGTTTTTCGAAAAGCTGATGAGAGCCATAAGAAGTAGATTTGGTGGTTACTTAGTGGAAAAGAGTAAATTCCAAAGACACTTTTTAAAACATAGACACCACCCCAGACTAATTGGCTTAGCTGCTGACCAAAGACCCAATAGAGAAGACCAACGCTACCACACTTATTTCATGCACCGAAAAACAGGTTTTTTTGAAGGAGCAGAAAAACTAGCCAAACGATTTGACCTTACAGTGATATTTTCTGAAGTTCATAAGATAAAACGCGGCCATTATAAATTTACCTATCGCTTTGTAACCGAACCACCACATGATACCACAGAACATAGTATTACGGAAAAATTTATTGAATTAACAGAAAAGAACATTCGGGAAGAACCAGCATTGTACTTATGGTCACATAATAGATGGAAAAATAGTAAGTGATCCCGACTTGCTTCCATTTTTCCATTTATATACATTAACTTTGAAGCTTACAGGAGGTTAGAAGCATGGATTATTTAGAAGGATTAAATCCCCCACAAAGACAAGCAGTAGAACATACAGAAGGGCCATTGATGATCATTGCAGGTGCAGGATCGGGTAAAACGAGGGTACTCACTTACAGGATTGCCCATTTAATACATGCAAAGGGAGTCGATCCCTTTCAGATCCTCTCACTCACCTTTACCAATAAGGCTGCCAGTGAGATGAGAAACAGGATTGAAAACCTTATTGGCCTGGAAGCACGAAATACTTGGATGGGTACTTTCCACTCTATCTTCGCCAAAATCCTTAGGGTCGAATCTGAAAAACTTGGATTTCCCTCTAACTTCACCATTTACGATACTGACGACAGTAAATCCCTGATCAAGACCATCGTCAAAGAGATGAAGCTGGACGATAAAGTTTATAAGCCTAACACTGTTTTATCAAGGATTTCAGGGGCAAAAAACAGGTTAATCTCTTGGGAAAACTACCTTAACGACCCATATATCAAAGCAGACGATGAAACGGCCATGAAGCCGAGAATGGGAGAAATATACAGGGCATATCAAAAAAGATTGTTCAAGTCTTCTGCAATGGACTTTGATGATCTATTGTTTAACACTAATGTCCTTTTCAGAGATCATCCTGATGTCCTTAATAAATACCAGCAACGATTTAGATACGTGCTAGTAGATGAGTTTCAGGACACCAATTTATCCCAGTACCTTATCACCAAAAAACTGGCAGCGGTACACCAAAACATCTGTGTGGTTGGGGATGATGCCCAGAGTATCTATGCTTTTAGAGGCGCCGACATTCAAAATATCCTGAACTTTGAAAAGGATTACCCTGATCTGGAAGTTGTAAAACTAGAACAGAACTATAGATCAACAAAAAACATTGTCGAAGCAGCCAATTCCATCATTGCTAAAAACAAAGCCCAGCTAAAGAAAAATGTCTGGACCCAAAACAACAGCGGCGACCTTATTGAGCTTATAAAATCTGCCTCGGACAATGAGGAAGGCAGAATGGTTGCCTCCACTATCTTTGAGGAAAAAAACAATAAAAAGCTTCAAAACAGTGATTTCGCTATACTCTATAGGACCAACTCCCAATCAAGAGCGATAGAGGAAGCCTTGAGAAAAATGAATATTACTTATAAAATTGTAGGTGGTCTTTCATTTTACCAAAGAAAAGAAATCAAAGATTTGATGGCTTATCTTCGCTATGTAGTCAATCTTGATGACGAGGAGGCCTTCAAACGTGTCATCAATTATCCCAAAAGAGGTATTGGGCTAAGCAGTGTTGAAAAGATGCTGGTAGCCGCCTATGAGCACGACATCCCTCTTTGGCAGGTGGTAGATAATTCAAATTCCTTCTTAAGTGGCAGGGCGGCCAATTCAGTATCTGACTTTGCGACGATGATCAAAAGCTTCCGGATGGAATGCGAAAGAAAAGACGCCTATGAAGCAGCTTCAACTATTGCCAAGCAATCCGGGCTTCTCAGGGAACTTTATGAAGATAAAACCATAGAAGGTCTTAACAGATATGAAAACGTCCAAGAATTGTTAAATGCCATCAAAGAGTATGTTGACAATAAGGACAATGAAGACAAGAGTCTCGGTGCATTTTTGCAGGAAATTGCCTTACTAACCGACAACGACAGGGATAAAGATGATACAGATGCAGTTACCTTGATGACGATTCACTCTTCCAAAGGTTTAGAATTTCGTCAAGTTTTTGTGGTGGGAATGGAAGAAGACTTGTTCCCTTCACAAATGATGATGCAAAGCAGGGAGGATTTGGAAGAAGAAAGAAGGCTTTTCTATGTAGCCTCGACCAGGGCTATGGAAAAACTATATTTAAGTTATGCCATTACGCGTTATCGATTTGGAAGATTGCTGAATTGCGAACCCAGCCGCTTCCTTGAGGAGGTGGACCCTAACTGCATGAAGGTCACCAAAAGAAAAGGCATACAAATGGGCCATTCTTATAGGGATCAAGCCAATAGCAGTGAAGGGAAATCTGGATTTATAGGCATCAAGCAGCGACCGACAGTAAGGGCTAATACTACCGCTAAAATCCATACACCAAGTCCAGACTTCAAACCTTCCAACACTAACAACCTGTCTGCGGGAATGAAAGTGGAGCATCCTAAGTTTGGTTATGGCAAGGTTTTAAAGGTAGAAGTAGAAGGTTTAAATAAAAAAGCCACTATAGGCTTCGACAATTTTGGAGATAAGACATTATTACTTAGCTTTGCTAAGCTTCGAATTGTGGAATCCTAGAAGAGAGCAACTTATATGAATACCCCAAGAAAAATCTTCCAGGTAACCTATTCCCTTTTCCCCTCTTAACGACATTTTTTCGTAACTTGAAACAATCGTTAATTAAACTGGGGAAAGATATGAAAGAAACAGAAAAGCATAAACACTCAGTAATTTTGAAAGAATACGGAAAAAACATTCAGAAACTGGTGGACTATATCACTACCGTTCCTGATAAAGCCAAGCGTACAGAACAGTCCTATACCTTGGTGGAATTGATGAAGCAGCTAAATCCGCAGCTTAAAAGTGAAAACGATCAAAAACTTTGGGATGATCTGTTCATCATGTCCGATTTTAAACTAGATGTGGACAGCCCATTTCCTATGCCCGAGAAGGAATTATTAGGCAAAAAACCTCAAGTCGTGGGCTACCCGGAAGGTGAAGTAAAATTCAAACATTACGGGAGAAATATAGAAAAGCTGATCGAAAAAGCCATCGAAATTGAAAATGATGAGGACCAAGAAACCGCTATCATTTATATCGGTCAGTTGATGAGAAGCTTTCACTCGACTTGGAACAGGGAAAACTTTGACGACGGGATTATCATCGATGATATCAAAACCTTGTCTAAAGGCAAACTTCATATAGACCTAGAAAAGGTAAAAGAAAATTCTCTTTTTGAAACCAATACAAGAAGGGACTTTAAAACACCTTCCCAATCTAGCGATCACTCCAATAATAATGGAGGTGGCCGAAGAAATAACAAAAGAAGAAATAACGGGGGCAACTATAAAAAACGCAGAAATTAATGTCTTCATTCCGAGTAAAAGGGGGATTAAAACTAAAAGGCGAAATCACCCCTCAGGGTGCTAAAAATGAAGCACTCCAAATTCTTTGCGCCGTTCTGTTAACCAAGGAAGACATTACCATCCATAAAATCCCAAATATCAGGGACGTCAATAAACTCATGGAATTATTGGCTGACATGGGGGTAAAAGTAGAAAAGATAGGACCAGAAAGCTACCGTTTCAATGCAGGAAAGGTTGACCTAGATTACCTTGATTCAGAAAAATTCCTCACCAAAGCATCAGCACTAAGAGGATCAGTAATGATCCTTGGCCCGCTCTTGGCCAGATTCGGAAAGGGTAAAATTTCGAAACCAGGTGGTGATAAAATCGGCCGCAGGAGATTGGACACCCACTTTGTAGGATTTCAAAAACTAGGAGCCAAATTTAACTATGATGACAAGCAGGAAATCTACAATATAGATGGAAAGCAGCTTAAGGGCGCCTATATGCTATTGGATGAAGCTTCCGTTACCGGAACAGCAAATATCCTAATGGCTGCTGTAATGGCAGAAGGAAAAACAAGCATTTATAACGCTGCCTGTGAGCCATACCTTCAGCAATTATGTGATATGCTTAACCGCATGGGTGCCAAGATCGCAGGTGTTGGCTCTAACCTCTTGCATATCGAGGGAGTAAAAGAACTGGGCGGCACTGAGCACACCCTGCTTCCTGATATGATCGAAATTGGATCTTTTATTGGCCTTGCTGCCATGACCCAATCTGAAATCACCATTAAAGATGCCCAAATCCATCGATTAGGGATCATCCCTGACACATTTAAGAGAATGGGAATCAAACTTGAATTCAAGGGTGACGACATATATATTCCTGCTCAAAAGCATTATGAGATAGAAACCTTTATTGATGGCTCTATCCTAACAGTTGCAGATGCCATTTGGCCTGGATTTACTCCAGATCTACTGAGCATTGTGCTAGTTACAGCTACACAAGCAAAAGGCACCGTATTGGTACATCAAAAGATGTTTGAGAGTCGACTTTTCTTTGTCGATAAATTGATTGACATGGGAGCGCAGATCATTCTTTGTGACCCGCATAGAGCCACAGTGATTGGCTTGGACAGAAAATATCCTCTAAAAGGTATTCGGATGACTTCCCCAGATATTCGAGCTGGAGTTTCGTTATTGATCGCTGCTTTATCTGCTGAAGGAACTTCTGTTATTGATAATGTAGAACAAATCGATAGAGGTTATCAATACATCGACCAAAGACTTAATGCACTTGGTGCAGATATTGTAAGAATAGATTAATAGAAAATAGCTGAATAAATACAAAAGGCCGAAGAAAAAATTCTTCGGCCTTTTTGCTTGAAAAAATTAAAGTTATCTCCCTGCTAAGTTCTTAACACTACTGTTTCTTTCGGACAAATATTCGTAAAACGACCTTATCCTTTCTGAAGGATAAATCTGCTTTGCCTTTATCAATTGTTTTTCGGCCGTAACTGCCTTACCTTGGTTGAAATGATGAATTGCATCATTATAGTATTGCAAACCAGCCAGTTCTTTAAGAGAAATAGAAGAATATATCGTTTTTCCGTCTTCAGTTTCAGCAGACAAACCAGCCAATTCTGACATTATCTTTTTCCTAGGATTTGCTCTCGGCTTAAAAGAGGCAATATATGCCTTAACTTCTTCTTGGTCTTTTATGAATCCTGCTCTTGGCTCAGTACTTTCCAACACATACGATTTATCCTGATCATTGACTAATACAAAAACATGAAAATCGGTTTCTATGATGTCATATGAAAAACCATATCTTTCCAATAGTAGTGCATACAGGGCTGATCCACTCACACAGTCATAATCTCCCGATTCCATCAATTGATTAAAGCTACTATGCTTGGTGTAATTCTTTAACAAGTATTGATGAGCTTTATAAAACACTTCTCCAAGAAACCATTCAGTATAATGCTTTCTTTTGGCTTTTGAATCCAGTTTGCTCACTAACTTATCAAAACGTTCCGTATTTAAATCCTCCTCCGCATGCAAGGCCTGAAATAACTGAATAGGCTCTGTAGAGCTCATCAAATAGGATTGCTCTTGTAGATTTTCATAAACAGACTTCTCTCCTTCCCATTCTTGGGACATTCCGTGAGAAATAACTAACACCAATCCTAATATTATAAATAATACCCTTTTCAACTTTCCTCCCTTCTAATGTTAACTTAATATAAACAAGTTAACAATTTGTTAACATTAGAGCAATATCGCACTTGAAAATCTTATGTTAAGTTTTTCAGCAAAAGTAAAATGGCTTAAAAACAAAAAAACCCGAGCCTTACGACTCGGGTTTCAAAATCCTTATAATTGACGCTTACACGTAGTTGTTAAGCATTACTGGCATCACGAGCATCAAAATATCTTCATTCTCCCCCTTTTCACTTGGAACGATCAAACCTGCACGGTTTGGAGCACTGAATTTCAAAGTAACCTCCTTGGCAGAAATATTATTCAACATCTCTACTAAAAATTTGGCATTGAAACCAATTTCAATATCCTCTCCTTCATGCTCACATGACAATCTTTCATTCGCCTCATTGGAGAAATCAAGGTCCTCTGCTGAAATCTGTAATTCGCTACCAGTCAACTTCAGTCTTACCTGATGCGTGGTTTTATTGGCATAAATAGCAATCCTCTTCAATGAACTTAAGAACTCCACCTTATCGATGGTCATGTCATTATTATTGTCCACTGGGATTACATTTTCATAATCTGGAAAACGCTCATCGATCAATCTACAGATCATCTGGATATTACCAAATTTAAAATATGCATTGGAATTATTGAACTCAACAGTAACCGGTACATTTTCAGTTGGCAAAGTAGATTTCAATAAATTAAGCGCCTTTCTAGGAATAATAATACTTGCAGCGTCCTGAGCAGCGATATCCACTCTTCTGTAACGGATAAGGCGGTGACCATCCGTAGCAACAAAAGTAGCATTCGTATTACTCAAATTCACATATACCCCAGTCATTGCGGGACGAAGCTCATCATTACTAGTAGCAAAAATGGTATTATTGATCGCACTGCTCAAAACCTCTGTAGACATATCCACCGCTGTGGCATTGGTAACAGAAGGAATTTTAGGGAAATCAGTGGCATTTTCACCTGCTAATTTATATCGACCGTTATCAGAGCTGATTTCAACACTATAAGTATCGTGGTCAATACTGAAAGTTACTGGCTGTTCAGGAAGGTTTTTCAAAGTTTCAATCAAGATCCTTGCTGGTACAGCAATATTTCCATCTTCTTTGGCCTCTACATCAATCTCGGTCATCATGGATGTCTGCAAGTCGGATGCCGTAATGGTCAGCTTCCCTTCTTTGATTTCAAAAAGGAAATTTTCTAAAATCGGCACGACAGGATTAGTGGTCACCACCCCATTGATTCCGGATAGTTGCTTCAAAAGAGCAGAAGAAGAAACAATAAATTTCATGTGAATATGATTTAGTTTTTACTGGAATTAAATTGAAAATACGTCTTGATCATCCACAATCCTATAGATAGAGCAAAACTTTTCAATCAAAATACCAAAGCTTTTATTCCAATTGGTTTTCAACAGGGTAAATTTATAAATAAAATCATAAAAGCCTGTACGGCTCGAGGATTTCTCAAGAAAAAAATTTCATACTTATTGTATCCTTCATTCCACTCCACCAATCATCCTCCATATCGTCTTTTTCGCATATAAACTTTCACCAGTCCAATCAACATTATCAAGCCTACAGGTAATGCTATATTAACAAGCTGCCACTTTAACTTCTCTTCCTTAACCTTCTTTTTATCCAATGGGCGGATTTTAAGCACTTTACTTCTTGTGGCCATTATACCATCAGGATCAATCAGGTATTTTAAACTATTTTGTAGAAAAGCCCTATTAGCGTAACTATTAGTCGTAAAAGGACTTATCCCCAAGGGCAAAGGATCTCCTGATCCTACTTCATGCTCACTTTGAATCCAATCACTATCTCCAATTACAATCACAGCTCCATCTGAATTAGCTTTAATAAAATCAGAATCTTGTTCAAATTCCTCCGGTAAAAATCGATTATTGAAATAAGACTCAAATTGACCTTCCAATAAGTACGCTAATGGTAGTTGCTTCTGATTGTACAAATTAATATCCGGCTCTTTCGACATATCCTCGAAAGCAACCTTCACGGGCTGAGCCAATGTTCTACTATAATTCCCACTAAAAACCAGTGGAATCTTGTTTATACCATCGGCTTTCACGGTATCCAAAGAACTGATAAACCTAAATTTCATTTGATCCAGCCCTTTAGTGATAACATGTTCGCTCATAGTATTGGCGATAACATAAAAAGGCCATGGTAAAGGAGCTATCTGGGGCTGATCACCAAACTCTCCTGCCATTACAGGATAATACCCGAAATTCATATCCTGGACCAAGTCCTTATTGATCCGGATACCATACTTAAACAACAAGCGCTCCAAGCCAGTATCAAAGCCCAAGGCCAAAGTACCTTCCCCTCCTGCATCCTCCATATTGATCGCTAAAGGATCGATACAAAACATCAATTTACCACCACTCATCAGGTACTGATCCAACAAATACACTTCCCTTTCCAAAAAAGCTGATTTTGGTCCAGCAACGATTATCGCATCAAAACTTAAAAGATCTTCAACACCTTTTGCCTGACCCAAAGGGACTTTGTAAACTTCATATTCTTCAGACAAAGCCTCTACGATCCCATAGCCCTCATCTTCTTGCAATTCGCCATGATTGGTAATCATCGCAACCTTTTGCATTTGGTTTCTGGTGAGCTTTTTGATCATATTAATCAACTCAAACTCTAAATTCTCTACAGATAGGTTAAGAATCTGGTCAGGTGTCATCCCTTTTTCTCCTTTTAGCAATAGACCTCCTGTTTCAAATTCTTCATTTCGAACTACAACACCCGGAAAAATCATCCTCGAAGTTTGTGCTCCACCTTCAGTTGCAAAAAGGTTGGTCGGATTGATACCAAATTCAGCCAAGTAAACAATATAGTCTTCCTTTTCCTTCTCTCCTTCTATACTTAATGGATCAAACCTTTTAAGGTTGATCGATACAGAACTGTAGTCATTGAAGGTTTTGACCATTTCTTCAATATTCTTTTGGAAACGACGCATGCCCCCTGGTAGATCACCATTCAAAAGCATTTCTACTTCCAAAGGCTCCTCTAAGCTCTCAAGAACGTCCTTGGTCGATTGATGTAATGAATACCTTTTCTCCTCGGTAAGATCTATGCGAAAAGGAAAAAGATTATTCATGATGGCAAGAACTCCTGCCAACAAGATTATCAGGATTCCTCCTTTAACAATTCTCATCCTATTCATCAGGCCAAAATTCGATTCTTTATTACTCATTTCCTTCTGACCATTAGTGTGGTAAAAACAATCATTACAACAATCCAAGTGATGAAAAAATATAAATCTCCTGAATCTATCACTCCCCTGCTCAAGTTTTCATAATGATAACTAAGGCTAACCTGCTCTATTAGAACAGCCCATTGACTAGTGTCAAAAAGACTTATAAGCCCCATAAAACCAAAATAAAACACAAAACACAAAAAAACGCCAAGTACAAAAGCTGTTATTTGATTATCCGTTAAAGAAGAACTAAAAAGCCCAATACCTGTAAATACAGCTCCTATCATAATGATCCCAAAAAAAGAACCAAAAAATCCTGCACTATCAATATTTCCTATTGGAGCCCCCAATTGATAAACACTGAAATAGTACAATAAGCTAGGCACAAGGGAAAAGGTGAGTACCAACAAGCCTGCAAAATATTTGGCAAGCACCAGCTGATGAGGCTTTAAGGGAGATGTCATTAATAATTCCCAAGTACCCGTTTTCTTTTCTTCTGCTATCATCCTCATGGTAATTGCTGGTACCAAAAAGGCAAAAACATAAGGAGTATATACAAATAGTGCCTCCAAATCCGCAAAACCATATTCTAAAACACTTGTATCAGGAAATACCCAAACCACCATGCCCATGGCCACCAGAAATACAGTAAGTATCAAATAACCTATGATATTATTAAAAAAGGCATTTACCTCTTTGTAAACCAAGCTGATCATATATTACTTCCTGTTAACTGATGGAAAATGGTCTCCAAGTTTTTCTCGACTTGTTTCAAGTTTAAGAGTGTAAGCTGTCTTTCATGAATGAGTTCCATCAAGCCCTTACGCAAAAGCCCAGGATCATCTGTCGACATTTGCAGCTGCTGCCCATCCAACAATTTCATCTTATCCAATCCAGGCAATCCCTCAAACCATTCTTCCTTCAAGCTCTCCTGTGTTTCAAGAATTAAAATGGCTTTTTCTCTTTTGTTCTTCAAATTTGAAAGCAGATCTTGGGCCACCACTTTTCCTTGATGAATGATAACCACCTTTTCACATAAAGCTTCCACCTCTTGCATAATATGGGTGCTCAATATAAGCGTCTTATCTTTACTGATTGTTTTGATCAATTTTCTGATCTCCACCAATTGGTTGGGGTCCAGGCCAGTGGTAGGTTCATCAAGAATGATAACCTTTGGATCATGTACAAGTGCCTTGGCTAAACCTACTCTTTGACGGTAGCCTTTTGAAAGGGCGCCTATCTTTTTGTGTTGCTCAGGTAACAAGCCACAAGATTCAACCACCTCGTCAATCCTAGTTTTTGCAAGCTTGCCCTTAATATTGTGCAATCCGGCCATAAAGCCCAAAAATTCCTTAATGTACATATCCAAGTAAAGTGGATTATGCTCGGGTAAATAACCAATCAGACGACTTGTTTCTTCTGGATGCAGGATAGACGAAACCCCATCCACCAAGACATCTCCCTCATCGGGAAGAATATATCCTGCTGCAATCTTCATGGTGGTAGACTTACCGGCCCCATTAGGGCCCAAAAAACCTAAAACCTGACCAGGGACAGCTTCAAAGCTGACCTGGTCAAGGGCTTTCTGTTTTTTATAAAACTTACTGAGCTGCTTTACTTGAAGCGACATTTTTTATTGTTTTCCTTTTGGCCTTAGTGGTCGACATTCCACATCAGCCACAAAATAATTGGGGTGTGTTTCCAAAGTCTGGACAATGGTGCTTGCCACATCCTCTGGACGCATCATATTTTCATGGGCATTCATTCCTTCGATATCATCAAAGAAATTGGTTTGAACGGATCCTGGATAAATGGTGGAAACTTTTATCCCATAATCCCTCAACTCCATATACATGGCATGCGAAATCCCTTTAACAGCATGCTTTGTACCGCAGTACCCTGCAAATTTAGCTACCCCGTTTAATCCTGCAATAGAAGCGACATTAAGTATGTGTCCTTCATCCTGCTTTTTCATATTGGGAATAACTTTCTTACTGGTATAGAAAATTCCATGTACATTGGTATCAAACATGGCTTTCCAATCAGCCGTATCCATTTCCTCAATATTTCCTGCAACGCCAAATCCAGCATTATTGACCAAAATCCTGAGGTCATCCCCCATTATCTTTTTGGTTTCATCATAGGCATTACCAACAGACTCCTCATCAGACACATCACAGCTGATGAAATGAAAATACTCATTTTCCAATTGAGGACTAGTCCTGCCCCATCCAGCTACTTGAACTCCCTTTTCAAGAAGTTGTTTTACCACTTCTAATCCAATTCCTTTGCTCACGCCAGTTACGATGGCCCTTTTACCTGATAATTCCATATCTCATTGATTTTATTTGAACTTCCTTAATGAAATACGAACACAAATTGTTCCTTTTTTTTCTAGAATAAAATAGTTTCAAACTAAAAACTTCTTAAAAGTTATTAAATCCACCCATTTTAATACTTTCTAATTTTTCCTACTTTTAATTAAACCAATCATTCAACCATGTACAAAAGCCTTTTCACTTCTTTTTGCTTTCTAATAAGCACCCTTTCTTTCGGACAAAACCCATTACATAAAAAAATCGATCAAACTGCCTCTGCCATCGAATCTAAGGTAATTGATTGGCGGAGGGATATCCACCAGAATCCTGAATTGGGTAACCAAGAAACCAGGACTGCAGCCTTAGTTGCAAAACACCTTAGACAACTGGGATTAGAGGTAAAAGAAAATATAGCGGTCACGGGTGTCGTCGGATTTTTGAAAGGTGGTCATGAAGGCCCCACTGTTGCACTGAGGGCAGATATGGATGCCTTGCCAGTTACTGAAAGAAACGATTTACCATTTAAGTCTACCAAGACCACCATATATAATGATCAGGAAACAGGTATCATGCATGCCTGTGGTCATGACACTCATGTTTCGATCTTAATGGGGGTAGCAGAAGTATTGGCAGGCATGAAGGATGACCTACATGGAAATGTCAAATTTATCTTTCAACCAGCAGAAGAAGGTGTCTTTGATCCCGGTATTGATTCTTGGGGAGCCAAACAAATGGTGGAAGAAGGTGTTATGAAAGAGGTGGATGCGATTTTTGGGCTGCATATCAACTCTCAAACTGAAGTAGGCAAAATTAAGTACCGGCCTGGTCCCGCGATGGCCGCAGTTGATAACCTTAAGCTTATTGTCAATGGCCGTCAAGCTCACGGGGCCTATCCTTGGTCATCAGTTGATCCTATAGTGACCTCAGCACAAATCGTTAATTCCCTACAGACTATCATCAGCAGAAATGTAAATATCACTGAAAACCCAGCTATTGTTACCATTGGGAGCATCCATGGGGGCGTACGCCAAAATATCATCCCTGAGAAAGTTGAAATGCTCGGCACCATCAGAACTTATGGAACACAACAGCAAGAGCTTATTCATAAAAGAATTCGCGAAATCGTAAGTCATACAGCTGAGGCAGCCGGAGCCAAGGTGGACATTCAAATTGACAAAATTTACCCTTCCACCATCAATAATCCAGAACTCACCGAAAAAATGCTCCAAACACTCTATGCAGTAGCTGGCGAAGAAAACGTCATATACCATGACCCTATCACCGGAGCGGAAGATTTTAGTTATTTTCAACAGCAAGCTCCTGGTTTGTTTATCTTTTTGGGTGGAATGCCAAAGGGAAAAGATCCTACAAAAGTAGCCGCCCACCATACTCCTGATTTCTTCATTGATGAAGAAAGTCTTAAAATCGGAGTAAGGGCCTTAAGTTATTTAACTGTAGATTATATGGATCAGCAATAATAAATTTTAATATCAAAGAAGGCTGTCAATTAATTTAACAGCCTTCTTTGATATATTTCGCTTAAGAAAATTTACTTTTCAAATACCAAAGCCTCGGGATTCGCCCCCAAGTCTTTCAGTCCACCCATAACAGCCTTCATAAACCCGCCGGGTCCACATACATAAAAATGTTGATGATCGAAATGGCCAATTTTATCTTTTAAATAGGCCTTATTAACTAAGCCCTTATCATAGGCAGTATCTTTTTGGTCAGATATAATATTGAGGAATTTATGCCCAAGAATCGCTTTAAGTTCCTCATAAAGAATAATATCATCATTCGTTTTATTGGCAAACACTAACATACTATTACCAATTTTATTTTTCTTTCGCAGATGTCTTAAAATTGCTATAAATGGGGTAATTCCTGCCCCTCCTGCAATAAAAACACCTTCACCCTTAAAACTGATTGTCCCCCAGGCATCTCCTATTTCTACTTCATCACCCACTTCCGCATTACCAAGTCTTTTGGTTACGCCTTCATGCCCCTTATAAGACTTGATAATAAACTCCAAATAATCGTCAGAGGGCAAACTGGTAAATGTAAAAGGACGCTTTTCTGCTTCCCACCCTGCTTTTAGCAAACTCACCTCTGTAGCTTGCCCAGGGTTGAACTGAAAGCCACGCGGTTTCTCCAATTTGAACCTATTGACATCATGTGTCAATGGCTCTTTTTCCAAAATTTTCAATCTGTAATTTGCCATTCCTTAACTTACAAAAAAGCCTGCTCTTTTTGAAATGTTGACGCAAAGCATCTTGGAATTTAATCAACATAAAAACTGGATAAACCTCTATAATTTATGTACCAATTCTTTGACTATTGCAGTCATCTTTGGTTCTGCTATGGCCGCGGCTGCAATCACTTCTTGAATTGAAATTTTCTTGATATTACCAGGTGAACATAAATCAGTAATGGCTGAAATAGCAAACACTGGCATATCCATCTGTCGTGCTACAATCACTTCAGGTACCGTACTCATCCCCACAGCATCTGCTCCTATGGTTCTTAAATATTTGTATTCTGCCCGGGTTTCCAAATTAGGTCCCTGAACCCCTGCATATACACCTTGATGCGCATTGATCCCCTTGTCCTTGGCAATTTTTAATGCTTCCTCTATCCACGCTAAACAATAAGGTTCACTCATGTCTGGAAACCTTACACCAAAATCATCCAAATTCTTCCCTCTCAGTGGATTCTCCGGAAATAGATCAATATGATCATTGATGATCATCACATCCCCCACTTTAAAATCAGGTTTCAATCCTCCCGCGGCGTTTGACACTATTAATTTCCCTATCCCCAGTTTTTTCATCACCCTTACCGGAAAGGTCACTTCCTTCATATTATAACCTTCATAATAATGAAACCGACCTTTCATGATGATAAGATCAACCCCAGATAGCTTACCAAAAATCAATTCACCTGTATGGGTCTCTACAGTGGAAATGGGGAAATATGGAATATCCGCGTAGGAAATGGTCTTTTCTACATCAACATGATCTATCAACTGACCAAGTCCCGTGCCCAAAATCACCCCGATTTTGGGCTGACCAGTGTATGCTCCCTGAATAAAATTTACGGCTTGACTTATTTGGTCACTATATGCTTCTGTACTTCCTTTTTTCATGTTTTCTTGGAATTGGACAAACTACAATCTTACTTTGAGGCTAATAAAATATCATTAGAACTTTATACACTACGATATTGTATATTAAAGATCAATTTAACAAGAATAAGACTTATTCATGATTAAAATTATTATAGGTACCAATAGAAAAAACGCATTATCAAAAAGCATAGGCATTCTGTACCAGGAAATTCTAAAAGAATTAGGGGTAAAATCTGAGTTAATTGATCTAAGGAAGCTTCCAAACGATTTTGTCTTTACAGCCCTATATGAAAACAATGGGCAAAACGAAGATTATAACCAACTTCATGATCAAATAAAAACTGGAGACAAATTCGTGTTTATCGTTCCGGAATACAATGGATCGTTTCCTGGAATATTAAAATCATTTATAGATGGAATGACCTATCCCAATACCTTTAGGAACAAAAAATGTGCTTTGGTGGGGCTCTCCTCTGGAATAGGCGGCGGTGGCATCGCATTGAGCCACCTGACCGACATATTCAACTACCTGGGAATGCATGTTTTGGCGAGTAAACCAAAACTTGCAAAAATTGAGGAAAACATGTCTAATAACTTGCTCACCAACAAGCTTTACATAGACCTTTTAAAATCCCAGGCAGAAATGTTGATTAACTTTTAGTTAATCAACATTATCATGTAAAAACCGGTTATTGCCCAGAATTTCATTATCATCGTTCAAATTGAACTTAGAAATGTTGGTTTCTGAGCTATGTTGCACATCCTGGAGTTTTACATTTTTCCTTAAATAAGCAGGCTTATCAAGCTTTTCCTTAAACTCTTCTGGCGTTTGGTTTGCAGCTCTAAGATT
The DNA here is from genome assembly GCF_014280965.1 of Echinicola salinicaeni. Taxonomy (GTDB): domain Bacteria; phylum Bacteroidota; class Bacteroidia; order Cytophagales; family Cyclobacteriaceae; genus Echinicola; species Echinicola salinicaeni. Next base: position 606,659 of record NZ_JACODZ010000001.1, on the reverse strand, counting down.
TTTTAATCTCTCAAAACGCTCATGAGCGCGTTGCATGGCTTTTTGCTTGATCTGCTCATAGTAATCATTGGTATACGCAGCATTGGACTGACTAGGCTCCTCATATCTTGGTGCACTAGGCTGCTCAGCTTGAGGTTCCTCGTCATACAATGGAGTTACTTTTCTAGAATCAGCAGCAGGATTCGCAGGTACAAACTCAAATTCATCTTCAGAAGAATTTGTACTTGGCTGATTATAGTCTTCTTCCGTTTCCACATGGCTTTGAGGCTGTACTTGTGGCTTAGACGGTTGCGCAGAAGATGCACTTGGCTCCTCAGGTCTATTGTTTGCAGGACTTGGCTGCTGCACCGTAAAGGTAAAGGTCTGACCAGCTGTAGCTGTTGTATCCTCAGTTACTTTGGTAGTCTTACCAGAGTCCAAGTCAATTACCTTTTTAGCATTTTCTTCTTTTTCCTGCTCTACTTTTTTTGCTTTATCGGCCTCTTCTTTGGTCAATGCGCCTGCCTGAAAACCAGTAGCGATTACCGTAACCCGGATAGCTTTCTTCAAGTCCGGATCAATACCCTGACCGAAGATCACCTCTGCATCGTCACCAGCACGCTCTTGGATATATTCAGTGATTTCGCTCAATTCATCCATTGAAAGTTCTTCTTCCTCTCCTGACATGATGGACAAGAGGATCTTCTCAGCGCCCTTGATATCCACATTGTTCAACAATGGAGAAGCAATGGCTTTCTCAGCAGCTTTGATGGCTCTGCCTTCCATTTCCTCGGTAGCAGATCCCATTACAGCAGCACCGGCATCCTTCATTACTGTTTTTACATCCTCGAAATCGACGTTTACATCCTGATGAACAGTGATGATTTCCGCGATGGATTTGGCAGCAGTACTTAAAACATTATCCGCCTTACCAAAAGCTGAGCGGATCGGCAAGTTACCGTAAACCTCTCTTAGTTTATCGTTAAGGATAACCAATACGGTATCACAGTTCGCTCTTAAATCCTCTATCCCCCTTTGGGCAGCACCAGTCTTCTTACGACCTTCAAAAATAAATGGTGCAGTAACAATACCTACTGTAAGGATATCCATATCCTTGGCAATCTTAGCGATCACTGGAGCAGCACCAGTACCGGTACCACCACCCATACCAGCAGTGATGAACACCATCTTGGTATTATCAGAAAGCAGCTCTCTGATTTCTTCTTTACTTTCCAAAGCGGCATTTCTCCCCTTCTCAGGATTAGCTCCTGCTCCAAGTCCCTCAGTAAGGTGTGCTCCAATCTGAAGCTTTAAAGGAACAGGACTGCTTTTCAATGCTTGGGAGTCGGTATTTACTACCACAAACTCCACATCTTTTATTCCTTGGCTGAACATATGGTTCACAGCATTGGAACCACCGCCTCCCACACCTATCACCTTTATGATAGACTTGTGATTTTTAGGAATATCAAATTTGTAATCTTTCATGATATCTGACATTATTTCCTCAATTTTTGGTGAACTGTTATTTCTAAATGCTTTATTACTCTTTCTAAATCTTTCTAATCTGTATTAATAGTTGCTATCGTCCCCGATATCGTCCGTGATAAAATCCTTCAATCTTTTTCGGATACTTCCAAAAATATCTTTACCTGGCATTTCCATCGGTCTGCGCTCGTTTTTCCCCTCAACAGGAACAGATTGACGCTGACGGTAGTAATCTTCTCTATCGTCCAAGGCTTTAAATCCAGCCAATACCAAACCTACTGTGGTGGCATACATCGGGCTCTTCACTTCCTCTATTTTAGATTTGCCCAAATGCTCATTTGGATAACCGATTCTAGTATCAAGCCCTGTCATATATTCGAATAATTGACCAACACCCTGCAGCTGTGAACCACCTCCTGTAAGGACTATTCCTCCAGCCAATTTCTTATAAAGTCCACTTGCTACGATTTCAGATTGGACCATCTCAATGATCTCCTCCATTCTTGCCTCGATAATGCAAGCCAAGTTCCTTACCGAAATTTCCTTTGGTGGTCTGTTCCTCAAACCTGGAATAGATACGATTTCATTAGGATTGGCCTCTTCAGCTATGGCACGGCCAAACTTGGTTTTCAATAATTCCGCTTGGTTCTGCATTACCATACAACCTTCTTTGATATCAGATGTGATGATATTCCCTCCAAATGGAATAACCGCTGTATGACGGATGATATTATCGTAAAATATAGCGATGTCCGTAGTACCACCACCGATATCTACTAGGCATACTCCAGCCTCTTTATCCAAATCGCTGAGGACTGAAAGCGAACTGGCAAGTGGCTCAAGAATCAAATCCTTGGAATGAAGATCGGCTCTTTTAACACATCTGTTAATATTATTGATAGCTGTGGTCTGGGCGGTAATAATATGGAAGTCGGCTTCAAGGCGGGCACCTGACATACCCACTGGATCCTTGATCCCATCTTCATAGTCAACCGTATAATCCTGTGGCATTACGTGAATAATCGTATTGCCAGGAGGAACAACAATATTCTCCATATCATTGGAAAGACGACGGACATCTTCAATGGTGATTTCATCATCTTTGGTATTCCGGATGATCACACCATGATGTACGGAACTGCGAATATGCTGTCCGGCGATACCGACAATTACCTCTCTGATATCTACCTCTGCCATATCAGAAGCCTCATTAACTGCTTTCTGTATAGCATTAACGGTTTTATCAATATTGGTAACTATGCCGCGGATTACTCCGTCAGACACGGCCTTACCCATGCCCAGCACTTCTAATTTTCCGAACTCATTTTTGCGCCCAATGATGGCACAAATTTTTGTGGTTCCAATGTCCAGTCCTACGATTAATTTGTCAGTTTCCATAGCTATATCAATTATTCACAAATGATTTGATCCTTAAATTCCACATTCACCCTTGTATAGGCATCCCAGCCTTTCTCTGGGACAATCTCCTCATAAAAGAGATTGATTTTATTAAATTTTGATTCTAGGTCCTCAGGCTTTCCAAACTCTATCTTCTGCCTTCCCACCTGTTGGTACATATTTATATTTCCATTTCTGTCTATTTCCAAGGAGGCGATCTGGGCACTCCAAAATTCACTTTGATCAATAAAGTTGATCAGATCTAACAGCCCCTGATGCTTCTTGGTCAGATCCTTTGCCGCCAGCAGCTCATTCGCCAAAGCCCCGTTTACAATCAATACCCTAGAGGTATAATGGGTAGAAGTAGGCAAAATCAAACCCTCTGAAGAAATGTATCCATCTGCAGCCAAGGGTCTAGTAATCCTGGCCATTGGCCTATATTGATCTACTGTTACCAAAACATCCCCTTTTAGGTCCGTATACACTTCTGCATTTTTTACAAAAGGATGGCTCTCCACTTTTTCCTCTAAATTCCTCAAGGCTATATTCTCCAGCTTGGCACCATCACTAAGACTTGGAAATTCCTTCAACAACATGGAGGATATTTCCTCCTCTTCTACAAAATAGACATCACTTATTCCTTTGACCTTGACCGATAATCCATGGTAACTCCTCTCAGCTCCTTTTTTTTCTACAAAGCCTATGAATACCAACAAGACCAACAACAAGGCCGTGAAAACAAATGATTGCTTTATTTTAACATCCTTCAATCCCATGTTGCTATCAAATTATTGATTGGATCCACAAGTCTGTCAATATCTCCTGCTCCCAAAGTCACGAGGACCTCTGGCCGCTTCTTATCCAAAAAGTCCATCAAGTCTTCTTTGCTTTGAAGGGACTTTTCAGCAGCATTTATCTTATCCATTAACATGGCAGCATTCACGCCCTCTATTGGGAGTTCTCTCGCTGGATATATATCCAACAATACCACTTCATCAGCTATAGATAGGGCTTCAGAAAAACCATCAGCGAAATCCCTGGTCCTTGTAAATAAGTGTGGTTGGAATATGGCTGTCAACTTTTTATCTGGATACATGGCTTTTACTGACCCCAAGAAGGCTTTGATCTCTTCGGGATGATGCGCATAGTCATCTATATAAACTCCTTTTTCATCCTGGCGCTTAATTTCAAAACGTCGCTTCACTCCTCTGAAACTCTCCAGTCCTTCGCGGATATCTTTTTCCCCAACGCCAAAATGTAAGGCGATAGTCACTGCTGAAAGGGCATTTTCCACATTATGGAAACCTGGCACCTTCAAAACCAAGCCTTTGATAATCTTCTCTTCAGAGACATAGTCGAATTCAAAAGAAGCAATACCTGCCTTAATATTTTCAGCTCTTATTTCCCCTTCCTCAAGACCATACTCAAGCACAGTCATTCCGCCAAAACCATTCCTATTTAGTTTTTTCAGGGCATTTTTTTGAATAATTAATAAGCCATCTTCAGGAAGCAAACTGATGTACTTTTCAAAGTTCCTTGTAAGCTCCTGAGCATCACCATAAATATCCAAATGATCAGCATCCACACTAGTCACTACAGCCACATTGGGATGAAGCCTTAGAAAGGAACGATCAAACTCATCCGCTTCAACTACCACTGTAGCTTGCTCATTGGTTTCCTCATCATGTAGAATAAGGTTACTCTCATAATTCTGGGTCAAGCCTCCCAAAAAGGCCGCAATATTTTTCCCCGCACTCTTTAGCATATGAGCGACCATAGAAGAAGTAGTCGTCTTGCCATGGGTTCCTGCCACCCCAACGGTATACATAGCATGGGTAATCATTCCCAAAACCTCTGAGCGTTTTTTCAGATCATAGCCACCATTCTGGAAGAACTGCAACTGCACATTATCTTTTGGAATGGCCGGTGTCCACACGATCAATACATTTTCCTTGTCAGACTTAATCCGTGCAGGAATGGTTTCCAAACTATCCTCATAGGTGATTACCATTCCCTCTTCCTCTAATTTCTTGGTCAATGGTGAAGGTGTGCGGTCATAGCCAAACACAGGTATGCCCACATGTTTAAACCACCTTGCTATGGCACTCATGCCAATGCCTCCGATCCCTAAGAAATACACGCTATGTAGTTTGTCCAACTTCATTTGATCAATGCTTCCAATTCTTTTACTATTTCAAGGGCAGCCTCAGGCTTGCCCATTTTCTTTATGTTTTTTCCTAGCTTTTCTTGCAAGGATTTATCGTTCATCAGTTCATCCACCTTACCTGCAAGGCCAGAAACTGCTTCATCATCTCCAAGCATCAAGGCGGCCTCCTGCCTCACATAGGCGAGGGCATTTTTTGTCTGGTGATCCTCAGCCACATTAGGAGAAGGAATGAAGATCACTGGTTTGCCCACTAGGCTCAACTCTGATACAGACAGCGCTCCTGCCCTGGATATCACCATATCAGCCGCAGCATAAGCCAAGTCCATTTCCCTGATAAATTCCAAAGCATGAATGCTTTTCAGTCCAGCACCCTTTAGCTTCCCCTGCATTTCTTTAATATAAAATCTACCTGTCTGCCAAAGCAGCTGATATCCTTTCTTTTCAAAATGCTTCATGGATGTCACCACCGCATTATTAATGGTCCTTGCCCCCAAGCTTCCTCCCAATACCAAAACCACTGGTTTTGCAGGGTCAAGGCCAAAATGCTCAAGTGCCTTTACCTTCTTATCTGCCAGATGAAGGATATCCTTCCTTACTGGATTTCCAGTAAAATGGATCTTATCTGAAGGAAAGAACTTATCCATCTCATCATAGGCCACGCAAAAGGCCATTGCCTTTTTGGCCAGCAACTTATTCGTCAGTCCAGCGTAAGAGTTTTGTTCCTGTATCAAAGTAGGAATACCTTTTCTTTGGGCTACATACAATAAAGGACCACTCGCATATCCGCCTACACCTACCACGGCATGAGGCCGGAAATGCTTGATCAGCTTCTTTGCTTTATTGATGCTGTCCCAAAGCTTAAAGGGAAAGCTCAAGTTCTCAAGGGTCAATCTCCTTTGAAGCCCTGCCACTGGCAAACCTTCAATTGGATATCCCGCTTCTGGAACCTTCTGCATTTCCATTTTCCCTTCTGCCCCAACAAATAGGATTTCGCTGTCTGGATGTTTTTCATTCCAGGCATTGGCGATAGCTATGGCAGGATAGATGTGTCCACCCGTTCCACCACCACTGATCATTATGCGATATATTTCCTTCTCTTTGATAGACTATTATATTTATTGTGCCATTTGCATGGCGTTTTTTCTAATTGTATTGGCATCACCGGCAAAACCATCTTCCTGATCTCCACGGCTAACACTTAAAATAATTCCCAGGGATATCCCTGTGAACAATAAAGAGGTCCCCCCCATACTGAGCAATGGCAATGGCTGACCGGTAATAGGCCCCAAGCCTACTGCAACTGCCATATTTACCATGGCCTGTATCACCAGGGCAAAACTCAGACCTGCAGAAAGCAAGCCCCCAAATGGCCGATTCGAAACAGCTACGACCCGCATCCCCCTGTAGAGCAATGCCAGGTATAGGAACAAGACTACCCCGCCCCCGATCATGCCATATTCTTCAATGATAATGGCGTAGATAAAATCAGAGTATGGGTGTGGCAAAGAGTTTCTCTGCTCACTATTCCCTGGACCCTTGCCGGCAATACCACCAGTGGCAATGGCCATATATGACTGCTGTGCCTGATAAGGAATTTCCTCTTCAGACATAAAGTTTTCTATCCTTGAAAAGAAAGTTCCTCCGCGCTGTCCCAAGAAAATGGCAGAGGTCAACGCAAGGAAGCCAATAAGGCAAACCGCTATCAGGAACTTCACCGGAACCCTACCGATAAACATCAGAAGCAAACAGGTACAAAGCAACATCACTGCCGTGGACATATTCGCCAATCCAATCAGCATGCAGATCATTCCTATCCAGATCATCACAGGAATAAATGTTCGCTTGAAGTCCTGAATATTCTTTTGACGCTTGGCCAACATCCCTGCCACCGCTGCTATCAAGGCCAATTTAGCCAAATCAGAGGGCTGGAATGCTTGATTGATCAAGGGAATGGTCAACCATCTGTTGGCATCATTCACATTGGATCCAAATAAATAGGTTATAGCCAAAAGAGGTACTGACACCCACAATGCCATCAAACTCAACTTTGAATAGTACTTATAAGGCAACTTGTGCGCTCCCCACATCACCACCAAACTCAAAAGCACCAAAAAGGAATGCTTGATCAAATAAGCCTCCGTATTACCGCCCATTCTACGATAAGCCAAAGTCCCAGTAGCAGAATAAACCACCAGGATACTGACGATGGAAAGCACCATCACAATCCCCCAAATAATGGGATCACCCTTTAAGTTCTTGTCGATCCAAGTTTTGACCGCTACCATACTTTTATTGCTTCAACTTTTTTACTGCTTCTCTAAATTGATCACCTCGATCTTCATAGTTTTTGAACAAGTCAAAACTTGCACAGGCCGGTGACAACAAAACCACATCCCCGGACTTTCCCTTCTCATATCCCCATCTCACCGCTTCTGTGATATCCTGAGTTTCCAGAATCTCTGGAATCACTCCTGTAAAAGCCTTTTTCAGCTTTTCATTATCTTTTCCCAAACAGATCAAGATCTTCACATGTCCTTTCACTTCAGACATTGTCGTTTCATACTCATTGCCCTTGTCCACTCCTCCTGCAATCCAAATCAATGGCTCCTTGAAAGCTGCCAAGGCATAAATGGTAGCATCCACATTGGTCCCCTTGCTATCATTCACGAATACCACTCCATCTATCACAGCCACCTGCTCCATCCTGTGAGGGGCATTCTTGAAATCAGCCAGGCCTTCCCTGATAGCTGCTTCCTTTGCTCCTGCCAATAATGCTGCATTGGCCGCACACATCACATTCAACATATTATGCGTCCCCCTAAGTGACATTTCACTTTCTGGGAATGAAACCATATGTTCATCATGATTGATCTTCACCTCAGTACCATTGAAGAAACTTCCCTCCTTCACGATCTTTTCCAATGACACTTCATGCACGCTAGGCTTCACGATCAAATCCGATAAGCCTTTCCATATATTACTGTCTTCACTGAAATAAATGAAGTCATCTTCATCATCCATCTGCTTCAAAAGATTCAGTTTGGAATGAATATAATTTTCCAGCTTATAATCATACCGATCTAAATGGTCAGGCGTGATATTGGTCAGTACCGCAATCCGAGGTTTAAGTGTTTTGAATCCATCAATTTGGAAACTACTCACCTCCAGCACCCACCAATCATGATCTTCTTCCACTAATTGGGCAGCCCAGCTTCTCCCTACATTGCCCCCAATTCCAACATCAAGTCCACCTTTTTTCATCAGGTGGTAGGTCAAAAGCGTGGTGGTGGTTTTCCCATTGGTTCCAGTAATAGCAATCACCTTTCCCTTAGTAAAACCATAAGCAAACTCCAATTCATCAATCACTGGAATTCCTTTTTCCAAGGCTTCCTTTATAATGGCATTGCTATAAGGGATTCCAGGACTCTTAATGATTTCTCCCTGATCCAAAATACGCTGCACACTATTTTGCTCCTCTTCAAAAGCAATACCTGCCTCCGCCAATAATTTCTTTCTTTCAGTATTTATTTTGCCTCCGTCTGAGACAAATACATCATAGCCGTTCTTCTTGGCCAGCAATGCTGCACCAAGCCCACTTTCACCAGCACCCAGTATGGCTATTTTCTTCATTACTTATCTTAATTTTAAAGTTGCCAATGTGATAATCGCCAACAATATCCCTACAATCCAAAAACGGGTAACGATCTTGGACTCAGGAATCCCTCCTTTTTGATAATGGTGGTGCAATGGAGACATTCTAAAGACCCTTCTGCCTTCACCGTATTTCCTCTTCGTATATTTGAAATAGGCCACTTGAATAATTACCGACAAGTTTTCTATTACAAAAATCCCACATAAAACAGGGATCAAAAGCTCTTTTCTCAATACTAGGCAAAGAACAGCAATTACTCCGCCCAACATCAAACTACCCGTATCACCCATAAACACCTGAGCGGGATAAGAATTGTACCATAGGAAGCCTACACAAGCCCCCAAAAATGCTGCACAGAAAATCACCAACTCACCAGAATTGGGGATAAACATGATATTGAGGTACTGGGAGAAAATCGCATTACCACTGAGGTAAGCAAAAATCGCTATGGCCAAGCCGATAATCGCTGATGTCCCTGCCGCCAGGCCATCTATCCCATCTGTTATATTGGCCCCATTTGATACCGCGGTAACAATAAATATCACTAATAGGGTGTATAAAACAGGTGTAACTCCATCCCCAATAAACCCAAAGAAATTCTCATAATTGAGCTCATTGTTTTTCATAAATGGAATGGTGGTTTTCATCACCTTCACATCCTTATATGCGGGAGTTTCTACCACGCCTTCTTCGATGGAAACAGGGGTTTGGAACTCCCTTACCACCACATCTTCATGGTAGAAAAGAGTAATCGCAACGATAATCCCCATTCCCACTTGACCAATAATTTTGAATTTACCGGCAAGCCCTTCTTTGTTCTTCCTGAAGACTTTTATATAGTCATCCAAAAAGCCTATTCCGCCTAGCCAGACAACTGTGACCAGCAGAAGGATGATGTAAATATTGTATACATCAGCGAACAAAAGTGTAGGGATAATAATGGCAGCAATCATCATCAGTCCCCCCATGGTTGGAGTACCCTTTTTCTCTGATTGTCCGGCCAAGCCAAGATCCCTTACCGTTTCTCCAATCTGTTGTTTTCTAATCCAATTGATAATACTTTTACCAAAAGTGATCGTAATTATCAAAGACAGCATAGCAGACAATCCCGCTCGGAAGGAAATGTACCTGAACAAACCCGAACCAGGAAAATCAAAATTACTGTCGATATATTCGAAAAGATGGTAAAGCATTTATCTATTTTGTTGTATGTATTAATTGCATCAATTCTGTTATGGTCTGGAAATCATCAAAAGGATATTTTACACCTTTGATTTCCTGATAGGTCTCATGCCCCTTTCCTGCAACAAGGATAATATCCCCTTTTACAGCCATTACACAGGCAGTTTTGATGGCCTCTCTCCTGTCAGCGATTACCACTGTTTTTTTAAAGGCCACTGGGTTCACTCCTTTTTCCATTTCTCTGATAATATCCATGGGTTCCTCATCCCTGGGATTATCAGAAGTCAACACCACTTTCTCACTAAATTCTGTAGCTATTTTTGCCATCAGAGGCCTTTTGGCCCTATCCCGGTTACCGCCGCATCCCACTACAGTGATCACGTTTTCCCCTCCAGTTCTCACACCCTGTATGGTTTTCAGCACATTCTCCAATGCATCTGGCGTATGGGCATAATCCACAATTGCTGTTATGCCTGCTATTTCTATTTGGTCAAATCTTCCATGGGCCCCTTTGATTTTAGAGAGCTGGGTTAAAACTTCTTCCTCTTCCTCTCCTAATAATATCGCAGACCCCAAAACACTGCAAAGATTATAAGCATTGAATTCTCCTATCAGTCGGAACCAAGCCTGCTTACCATTAATATCCAACTCCAACCCTTGAAGGGTATTACTTAGCACCTTTGCTTTGAAATCCGTAGGATACTTCAAACCATAAGTATGTTTGCTGGCTTTGGTATTCTGAAGCATTACCATCCCCCTTTTATCGTCGGCATTGACCAAGGCAAATGCACCCCTTGGCAAATCATCAAATAACTTTTTCTTTGCTTTGATATACTCATCAAAGCTTCCATGATAATCCAAATGATCATGGGAAATATTGGTAAACACTGCCCCACTGATGTGTAGTCCGGCCATTCTTTCTTGAACAATGGCATGAGAACTTGCTTCCATAAAACAGTGAGTACATCCAGCCTCAACCATATCAGCCATCAACTTATTGATCGCCACACTATCTGGAGTAGTATGTGTCGCTGGAATGATCTTTTCATTGATCTTATTTTCCACCGTGCTAAGCATACCAGTCAAGTAGCCTAACTCAATAAATAGACGATGAAGTAAGGTGACACAGGTAGTCTTACCATTGGTTCCGGTTACTGCAAGAACTTTCAATTTACTGGAGGGATTGTCATAAAAATTGGAAGCCATCACTCCTAAGGCATTGGCAGCATGGACAACTTTTACATAAGTTGTATCGGCCTGTAATTTTTCCGGCATCTTCTCACAGACGATACTTTTCGCCCCTTTGGCTATGGCCTGATCTATGAAATCATGTCCATCAACTTGAGTCCCTGCCACTGCTACAAACACAACGCCTTCGCTCACTTTACGGCTGTCAAAGACAATATCCTTCACTGCTACTTCCATATCACCGGTAGTAGAGGTCAGCGAAACTTTATACAATATGTCCTTTAGCGTCATCATTAACCTAGTACTATTCTTATTGATCCACCTTTTGAAATATTGGAACCTGCTGGAACCGACTGTTTTTTCACCCTTCCTCTTCCAATATAATCCACACGTAATCCTTTATTCTCCAATACATACAAAGCATCCTTAAGTGTCATTCCTGAAACATCTGGCACCATTGGCGCTTCTACTTTATTGGATTTCCAATTAATGGACCTGTTTACAACAGAAGATTTCACCCACCTGTCTGCCCCGTCATAATGATTGGAAAGCCCAAACTTATTACAGATCATCTGGAGTTCATCTGCCATTCCAGCTTGTATATAAGGAAAAACCACCTGTGATAATTGCGGGGCAGCAGGGGCACTTTTTTCTTCCTCCTTGTTCAACTTTAGATCTTGGGCATATATTTTATCAGCAATCTCTTTGAATACAGGGGCTGAAACATCCCCGCCATAAGCATTAAATCCTTTTGGACTGTCAATGACAATGATCATACTGTACTTAGGATCATCAGCCGGGAAATACCCAGCAAAGGAAGTATAATATCTCCTAGTATATCTTCCATTTACTAATTTCTGTGCAGTCCCTGTCTTTCCTGCAATTTTATATTCGCTATTACTGATATTTCTGGCTGTACCTTTTTCTACTACTCCTTCCAACAAGGACTGGAGCTGTTTGATGGTAGACGATGAAGCAATGCTTCTCCTCAATACCTCCGTGTCAAATTCTTCCTCAATATGATTGCCTTTTTGGATCCTCTGCACCACCATAGGCTTAACTACCTTACCGCCATTTGCTACCGCATTATATAATGTCAATGTATGTAGTGGAGAAACTTTTAGCTCATAACCAATGGACATCCACGGAAGAGTAGTTCCATACCAATTCTTTTTATCTTTTGGATCCTTAAAATACGGCACGCCCTCCCCTTTAATTTGGAAACCCAGCGGCTTGTCCATTCCCACTTGTTCCAAATAGGAAAGAAATTTCTCTGGCTTTACACCAAAATGCTCATCTACCAATTTGGAAATACCCACATTGGAAGATTTTTCAAAAGCCTCCCTTACGGTCAACTTTCCATAACCTCCGTATTTGGCATCCCTCATGGTTTGGTTATAGAATTTATAGGAACCGTTACCTGTATCTACTGTGTCTTTAAGGTTTACTTTACCTTCTTCCAAAAGCGCCAACATGGACAACAACTTAAAAGTGGACCCTGGTTCAGTCAAACCTTGCTCGCCCACCGCATAATTATAGTACTCCCCATATCCGCTTCCACTTTCATTCTTTTCCAAATTTGCAATGGCCTTGATATGTCCTGTCTTCACTTCCATCACTAGCACACTTCCATATTCAGCATCTTTGTTCATCAACTGTCTCAGCAAAGCCGATTCAGCGACATCCTGAATATTTATATCTATTGTTGTCACAATATCATAACCATCCTCCGGACGAATATCTTCAGCATCATGGACAGGTTTCCAAGTTCCACCAGCAATCTTTTGAAACAAAGCCTCCCCATTTTTCCCTTCCAAATAACCATTAAAGCTATATTCCAATCCAGCACCATACCGGTCTTCATTCAAAAACCCCACAGTCCTTCCGGCTAAATTTTTAAATGGCCTATACCTTTTTTCTACTTTTTCAAATAATACACCACCACCCATTCTTCCTTTGCGGAAAATAGGCCAAGTAGACATATTTTGTTTGGCTTGATATCCAATTTGTCTTCTGTTAAGCACCAAATACCTTCTACCATCTATCCGTGCATCATTAATAATGCGCTTATAGGCATTGGCGGATTTGTCCTTATAGAAATTGGACAAGTTCATCGCTAAGGAATCAATACCTGCCCTGAAGTCTTTTTCACTGGCGATACCTGGATCCATGGCCACCCTATAAAATGGAAGGCTCGTCGCCAAAAGACTACCATCCGCACTGTATATATTGCCACGTGTGGCACTGACCTTTCTATACTGAAGATTAATATCTTCAGCCTTTTGGCGCCATTTATCTCCATCCACAAACTGAACATGGGCTATCCTATAAAGAATAGCCCCTGCAAAGAGTACCATTGCCAAAAAGGCAAGTCTTACTCTCAGAAGTATGGATTTTTTTATATTCATTTATCTACTATAATCTTTTTTGGAGGTTCCTCTATTTCGTAAATATTTAACACTTCAATTTTTTTGGCCACTTCAGACTGCTTGCTACTAAACATATATTCAGCTTCAAGCGTGGTGACATCAGCCCTAAGATCTTCCACTTCCTGCTGCAGCTTTTCGATTTCACGAATCGTACTTTCGGCCTTGTGATTGGACCAGATATAAATCAGTGCCAAAAAGGCCGCATACAAAAAAGGAGGCACCAACCTTACCGGGATTCCTTCTCCAAGCCAATCACTGATCTTGAACTTTTTGTCTATAAATGAAAAGAGGTTATTCCCTCCACCAGGGTTCCCCGACCTTCTAGATTCATTGGCCCCTCTTTTAATTTTTTTCTTGAAAGAATTTCCCTCCATGACTACAATTTTTTTGCAATCCTCAACTTAGCACTTCGCGCACGGTTGTTGACAGCGACTTCTTCAGGACTTGCCTGAATAGCCTTTCTGCTCACCGGCTCCAAGGGTCTAATAAGGTTGCCATAGAAATCCTTTTCTACCTCTCCCTGTAGTTTTCCCTTGTTGATAAAATTCTTCACCATACGGTCCTCAAGGGAATGGTAGCTCATAACAACCAATCTCCCCCCCGGCTTCAAAACCTCCACCGTCTGATACAACATATCTTCCAAAGCTCCCATCTCATCGTTTACCTCTATCCGCAATGCCTGGAACACCTGTGCAAAATATTTAAACTCCCTGTTTCGAGGAGCTAACTTTTGCAATAGCTGCTTAAACTGCTCTATGGTTTCAAAAGGCTGATTAGCCCTTTCTGAAACCACCGCCTGGGCAAGCGACTTTGCATTTTTCACTTCCCCATATATACCGAAAACCTTATGAAGCTTTTCCTCCTCATAAGTATTTAATACATCCTTGGCAGTAACACTACCAAGTTGATTCATTCTCATATCCAAGTCCCCATCAAAACGGGTTGAGAACCCTCTGCTAGGCTCATCAATTTGGTGGGAGGAAATCCCAAGATCCGCCAAAATACCATCCACTTGGCTTACCCCATACAACCTGAGGTAACGCTTTAGGTCCCTGAAATTAGCCTGCACAAAAGTGAAGTTGGGATGCTCCAAAGCATTTCTAGCCGCATCATCATCCTGATCAAAGCCATACAGGTGCCCTTCAGGCCCCAAGTGCTTAAGTATTTCTTTTGAATGTCCTCCACCACCAAAGGTCAAATCAATATATACGCCATCAGGACGTATAGCCAAGCCCTCAATGCACTGTAGGAGCATTACGGGAATATGGTATTCGCTCTCACTCATTTGTTTGTATTGGACAAATATTTCTTAGCTTCACTTGCAAAAACTTCAGGATCTTGGATAAGATAATCTTCATATCTCTCCGGATCCCAAATCTCAATGGTCTTACCCATACCAACGACTACCACTTCTTTGGTGATATCAGCAAACCTCAACAAAGGTTTAGGAATTAAAAAGCGACCAGTAGAATCCAACTCCACTTCTGTGTTGCCACGGTAAAAATTCCTTTTGAACCTCCTTTTATCTACATCAAAATCATCCAAAGCAGACACCTGACTGTCCAACTTGCGATACTCATTCATAGGATATAACACCAAACATGGATCAAAACCCCTGCGCATAACAAGCTCATTACCATAAGTCTCCGGTAATGCCGCCTTTAGTTTGGCAGGCAAAACCAGACGGCCTTTGGCGTCAAGCTTGCAATAATATTCGCTAGAGAAGTTTGCCATGTTGTTCCGATCGAGTCTCGTTCAAATACAAAAGTAATAAAAGCAATCACACAATCCACCACCTTTCCCCACTTTTTCCCACTTCTTTATAAATGTATCCAAAAGTTTGATTTTTCCCAATAAATGAATAAAAAATATCAAAGCTATCAACTGGTTTTCACCAAGTTATGCAGCAACCAAGACAACAACAAAACAGTATCCACAGTCTTAAAAAGCCGATTTAAGGCTTATTTAGGGTGGATTTTAGTACAATTTTACAGGGAATTACATGATTTCCCAAAAAGTGGGGGGAAATCCCATGATTTTTTCAAAAACAAAAAATTTCACTTTTTAAAACTTAAAAAACAATGAAAAACGAGGCATAATAAAGAAAAACACATCTAATTAAACGTTCTTCAACTACGGCAAAACGTATTTTCAAATGCTCAAAACAAACCTATTTCTTCCTCTCTATGGTATACTTCACCAAGTTCTCCAAAGAAACCTTATAATCCGAATCTGGCAAACCAGCCAGAATACCCAAGGCCTCCCTATAAAACTTGTTCATTACTTCCTCTGCGTAATTCAGCCCTCCTGAAGTTTTTACAAAATCAATGACCTGATTCACCGCCTTTTTATCTTCATTTTTATTACGAATCAGATAGATGATCTTCTTTTTATCTGACCAGCTGGCATTATTGAGCGCATAGATCAAAGGCAGCGTCATTTTCTTCTCTTTGATATCAATACCTACCGGTTTTCCTACCTCATCCTCACCATAATCGAACAAATCATCTTTGATCTGGAAAGCCATTCCAACTTTCTCCCCAAAATCACGCATCTTTTCAACTACTTCCTCCTCAGCTCCCGCCGTCAAGGCACCCACAGCACAACAAGAAGCTATCAGACTAGCTGTTTTCTGACGTATAATGGTATAATAAACTTCTTCCGTGATATCCAACTTCCTTGCCTTGGCAATTTGCAAAAGCTCCCCTTCACTCATTTCCCTAACCGCATTAGAAACCACTTTTAGCAATTCAAAATCCCCATTATCCACACTTAGCAATAAGCCTCTGGACAAGAGGTAATCACCTACCAAAACGGCTATCTTATTTTTCCATAAAGCATTTACAGAGAAAAAACCACGACGGTAATTGGCATCATCCACCACATCATCATGCACCAGGGTAGCAGTATGCAACAATTCAATCAGTGCAGCACCTCTATAGGTAGACTCCGAGATACCTCCTGTCACTCCAGCAGTCAAAAAAACAAACATAGGTCGCATTTGCTTCCCTTTCCTTTTGACAATATAGCTGGTGATATGATCTAAAAGTTTGACCTTGCTCTTCATAAAAGAACGGAACTTCTTTTCGAAGTCGGTCATTTCCGATGCTATAGGTGCTTGTATTTGTTGGAGGTCTGGTTTCATTACGTCTTTGGTGATGCAATAATACAATCAAATATGCCATTGACAAAATGGAGGACACGTTTATTCACTACAACAAATTGGTTTTTATAACCTATGGGAAGAAATCTAAAAGAGGTAGGAAAACCTCAAACTCCCTAAATACTGTCCACTTGCAGTCTGAGTTTCCCGAGTACGGTAAAAAAACCTATAGGAAAACCCAAATCTAGGATAGCCTAAAACAAGCTCTGCAAAAAATTCATTGACTAAACGCTTAGGGTCCATGGTTACCAGATTCCACTTAGACACATGATCAGTACCCTGCAAAGTTGCATTCCAATATACCCTTTTAAACAATGTCCCCATATGCAGATAAAACTCTTTATCACCTTTGGCTCCTAATCGAGATCCAGAAATATAACTTTGCTCACCCGGCAAAAACTTCCCCAGCCTAATGGATGGCCCCAACTGCAAGCTCCTGTCATAATTTCCCAAAGCCGCTGATCCGTTTAGCCAAAAATCAAAACGCTTTGTAGCTATCAAATTATAGGCAGATTTGACTTTTAGATTAATTAACCCTCCACTCTGAATTTGATAACGCCAACCTTTAGGCTCAGGAAAACCAAAAATTTGATGATACCAAACCTGAACATCCTCAGCCTTTGAGCCTGGACCTATCTTCCCCAGCATCAACTCCCCTTCAAACCAAGCTTTTTTCACAAAATATTGAAAACTTCCTGCTCCATATAAAACACCTGCATAGGGCCGATCATAATATTTCAACTCTGTCCTGGTATACTTCTGTGGTGTAAAGATTTGTTGGGACAAATTAAATTTGAGTCTTGACCGCTCATTTAAAAGATAATTATAACCAACGAAAAGCCCATTGGTGTAATAACGGTCAAAGCGAGAAAAAGCAAACGCATCATTATCAAACTGCAGAAACACCTCATGCTTGTTAATCACATCAGCTGCTTTCTGCGCATTAACTATTGGCACAGAAAAGAACAAAAACGATAAAATTACAAGGGCTAACTTGGGCGTAATCAAGGGACAAGTTTTGCATTAGGTAAAAGATTATCCAAAATATTAAAAAATCTTCATTAAGGCATGCTGAAATCCCTTTTTTGTTTTCATTAGCTTATTAGTTCTCCTTACTATCAAAGCTTCAATTTTTGTTTATCTTTGAAAAATCAACAAAATTATTTCCATTGACTGACGATTATATCAAACACAAATACGACCCGATTCTTCCTCAAAAAGATGAGTGGCCAGTGGTGAAGCTATCCAAAAGCCGAAAAGAATTCGTGCAGAGAATCGCTTCTCACAGTAAAGATAGCGTCATCAATATTACGGGCAACAATATAGAACTCCTCAAAGAGGAACTAGAGACCACACTATACAGGGAAAAACTACGCATCAAACAAAATCCTTGGCTGGTTGACCCAGATGATGAAGATGATTTTTGGGCCAATGTAAAATCTGCTTTAGTGCAGCTTTCTTCGGAGACCAATGGCTCCGAGGAATCAAAAAAGAAAGGTTATCATGAAATTCTGGACAATATCACTTCCCGATATGCAGAGGAAATCGCCAGTAATTTCAAACACAGCCATTATAAAGCAACCAGAAAAATAGTCACCTTCGGCTTTTCCCGATTATTGAATGCAGGTAGGGTGAAAGGATTGATGTCCATATTCAGCAAGCAATATAGCCTGGAGGACAAAATCCAGATTATAGGAGAAACTGAACAAATCAGAAATTTAGCATCAAAGGGGACGGTAGTCATGGTTCCCACCCATTTCAGCAACCTTGACAGTATTCTCATTGGCTGGACCATCAGTACATTGGGCATGCCTCCTTTTATATATGGCGCAGGACTAAACCTCTTTAACATCCAGATCTTTGCCTACTTTATGGATGCCTTGGGTGCTTATAAGGTGGACCGCAGAAAGAAAAACC
The DNA here is from genome assembly GCF_014280965.1 of Echinicola salinicaeni. GTDB lineage: Bacteria > Bacteroidota > Bacteroidia > Cytophagales > Cyclobacteriaceae > Echinicola > Echinicola salinicaeni. The sequence goes on along the minus strand of NZ_JACODZ010000001.1, from coordinate 588,096 downwards.
TGATCTACCTAGAAACCTTGAAGACCTACTCCAGCGAGGCAATCCAGTTTGGATGTCATAGCTTATTCTTCCCTGGTGGTACTCGCTCTAGAAGTGGGAAAATAGAATCCAAACTTAAGCTAGGTCTTCTAAGTACTGCCATAGGCGCTCAAAGAGCCAACTATGAAAAAGGCCTAAATGATATTGGTGGCAAGGTATTTATTGTTCCCGTAACCATCAATTACCATTTTGTCTTGGAGGCTCCTAGTCTGATCAAAGAACACCTTAGTCTTACTGGTCAGGAACGATATTATAAGGAAACTGACGAATTTTCCACCTCTTATAAAATCTCCAAATTCTTAGTAAAGTTCTTTACCAAGGGTTCAGATATTTCTGTTTCTATTGGTAAAGCCATGGACATTCTAGGCAATTATGTAGACAAGGAAGGAAACAGCCTGGACAAGGATGACAGAATCATAGATTGCAGGGATTACTTTATTTCCAATGGAAAAGTTACTGAGGACCCGCAACGCGAAGAGGTATACACCCAAAAATTAGGAGAAAGGATTGTTGAGGAATACCATAAGATCAACAGGATCTTCAGTAGTCATTTAGTAGCCTTTACGGCTTTTGAGATGATCAAGAAAAACAATAATAAAATGGATCTTTTTAGCTTGTTGAGACTCCCTGAAGAAGATCTAATTTTAGAATACAGTGATTTTAGGTCTGAATGCCAAAGAGTGCTTAACCGGATCATGGAGATAAGAAGTGAGGGACTGGTCCATGTGGCTCCCCACCTCAAACAAGGTCTGGATGATATCATTAATCATGGCCTCTCCAATGTAGGTATGTACCATGCAAAACGTCCCTTGATCAAAACCCAAGAAGGGCAAATCACTACCCAAGATATGAGCCTATTATATTTTTATCACAACAGACTCGATGGTTATGACCTTGAAAAACTCTTCAAATAATTCTGACAAGCCCGTTGGAGTCATTGGAATAGGCAGTTTCGGCACTGCCATTGCGAATATACTGGCTGCCAAAAGCAAGGTAATCGTCTATGCCCGAAAGCAGGAAATCGTTGATGAAATCAACCAAAAACATACCGTTGAAGGAAGAACCCTTCATGAAAACATCAGCGCCACCACTGATCCAGAATTGATTTGTGATTCATGTGAGGTAATGTTTCCTGTGGTTTCCTCTTCTGGTTTTCGGGAGGTCATGCAAAAGTTTGCTCCCTTTCTACACCCCTATCACATCCTGATCCATGGCACAAAAGGACTAGCATTAAACTTACCTGACGGGAAAAGCTTGGAAGATGTCAACCGAATCAAAAGGGAAAACATCTGCACCATGAGTGAGGTCATTTTAAATGAAACGGTGGTCGTAAGGGTAGGATGCTTGGCAGGGCCCAATTTGGCAAAAGAACTTTCGAAAGGTCAACCTGCTGCCACCGTGGTTGCCAGCCGCTTCAATGAGGTTATCCTTGAAGGGCAACGGCTTTTGCGTTCCGATAAATTTCAGGTTTATGGAAATCAGGACATCATTGGGGTAGAGTTGAGTGGAGTACTAAAAAACACCATAGCTATTGCTTCTGGGGCATTGGCAGGACTTGGATTGGGGGAAAATGCCAGAGGCCTATTGATCTCTAGGGGAATGGTAGAATTAATCCACCTAGGCAATGCTTTAGGCGGGCAAACACAATCTTTTATAGGTTTGGCAGGAATTGGCGATTTAGTGGCCACCTGCAGCTCCACACTTTCTCGGAATTATACCGTTGGCTACCGACTTGCCCAAGGTGAAAGCTTGGAAGAAATTAACAATAGTATGGAGGAAGTGGCAGAAGGCATCAATACCGTCAAACTGATGAAAACCTTTTTGGAGGGATCTGGCATGAGAGCCCCTATCACTGAAAACCTATATAAAGTGCTTTTTGAAGGCTTTAAAGTAGAGGACGCCCTGCATTATCTGATGAAATACCCATTCAATGTAGACATTGACTTTCTATAAAACACTTAGTTCAGTTCCATCATAGTTTGGGACTGGGCTTTTTAATACCCAAAAGACCTTGCAAATGAAAATCAGACCACTTCTTATTATCACTATTTGTTCCTTAATGTTTTCCTGCAAAACTTCGGAGAAAAATCTTTTTCCTAAGGACACAAGTCCAAAACTCATAGCAGAAGATTTTGCCTTTACTGAAGGCCCCGCAGTAGCTCCCAATGGGGATGTATATTTCACGGACCAACCCAATAACAGCATCCACCGTTGGTCAGCTGAAACCGGTGAAGTAAATACCTATATGGAAAACGCTGGTCGTGCCAATGGACTCTATTTTGACAATCAAGGCAAGCTGTTGGCCTGCGCTGATGAAAATTTCCAACTTTGGCAAATTGATAAGAACAAAGCGGTAACAGTTTTGGTAGATGGCTATAATTCCAAAAACTTCAATGGCCCAAACGACCTCTGGGTGGACAAAAAAGGAGGAATTTACTTTACTGATCCTTATTATCAAAGGCCCTATTGGAAAAGAACAGAAATGGACATGGATAGCCAGCGTGTCTATTATCGAAGTCCTGATGGACAGGAAGTAAAGATAGTGGCAGACCACTTTGTAAGACCAAATGGTATTATTGGAACAAAGGACGGCAAGACACTTTATATTGCTGATATTGGTGATAAAAAAACCTATAGATATGCCGTGAAAAATAACGGAGAACTGGGAGAACCAGCACGCTTCGTTTCAATGGGATCGGATGGCATGACCATCGATGAAAAAGGAAATGTTTACCTCACCGGCAATGGGGTCACCATCTTTAATCCCAAAGGAGAACAAATAGGACATATTCCCATTCCCCAAAAGTGGACTGCTAATGTCACCTTTGGCGGAAAAGACAGAAAAACCCTTTTCATTACAGCCAGCAACGCTGTCTACACCATGAAAATGGATATTGCAGGAGCTAGATAAATACAAAAGGGTGAGACTAATATTTTAGTCTCACCCTCTTTAATTCCAATTATAGAATCTACTCAATAGGAGCTGGCTCATTTATTCAAATCCATAGCCCTAATCAACTCATACTCTTCCTGCTTGAAAGGATAATCCCAACATCCCATTCTATGATAGATCTCCCCTCCAAACCCCTTTTTATATAAATGCACTCCATGCAAAGGGTGGGACTTATCCAAATTGGGTGCACAACCAAACATATCATATTCCTCACAGCCAAAAGCCTTGGCCCGTTTTATAGCTTCCCACTGTAGAGCATAACTTCCCATGGCCTGCTTCTGATGGGAAGATGAAGCACCAAATAAATACGTCGCCCGCTTATTGGACAAAACCAAAAACATAGAGGCCAATACCTGACCATCATATTCTGCCATCAGTAAGCAAACTCCCACATTATCATCCTGATGTTCAAAAAGATCCAAAAAATAGTCCTTGGTTTGGTATTCTATACCTTTTCTAATCCCCGTTTCTTCATACAAGTCAAACCATTCATCCAACATCTCCACTCCGTACTCCTTTACTTCTACTCCTTTTTTAAATGCCTGGCGGATATTATAACGGGTATTGTATCGCATATCGTAAAGCAATTCTTCATCTTGCTTTTCAAGGTCCAGAAAAAAAGTATTCTTGGGCAAAGCATCGCCAGGGCTCTTTTTCAGATTCCAATTATCTGTACCAAAATTCAACCTGAATTCCTGTGTCTGCGCTGGAGGAGGCCCCTGCCAATTCCCATTTCCATCAAAGTATTCCTCTTCATCGGCCCATTGGTTTTCCCAAATCAGATCATAACGAATAAACACGCAGTTAGAAGGCAAATAGGGCCTGAGGCTTTCTGATAATTTTTCCAAGAACAAGCCTTGTTGCTCAAATTGAGGTTCCAATTTTGGTCCGTAAGGAACATAGGCAAAGCAATCCTGTTCATTGACATGTTTAATCAAGACCAACAAATCCTCTTGATCCTTATGACTAGATTCAGTATCAGGATTCAATAATTCCTTGGATACAGCCAGCTCAAAACCTTTGGGTACAAAACCTTGCTGGTGCTTCACCTTTGCCCAAAAGGGTGTTTGAGGCAATACATTGGTGGCACAAATATTATTAACTGATTTTCTCTTCGCAGTACAATTCATCACCTTTCAATTAATTAAGCTGCGAAACTATAAAATGACCAATGGACAGAAAAATATTTGGTAGACTTTCCCTTAAATCACTTTTGAAACCAAACTATTAGGGACACAAACTAGAAATTCATGTTCCTCTCTGAATTAATGTCTTGGCCCAATCAATCAAATTCACATTAGCTTCGACAACAAATTCCTGCCCTTTGGCAGCTGATTGGAAATATTCGGATTTATAGGATCTTTCACTATGGTAACTGATCTTCAAATCCTTAAAAAATTCCGGCAACTCCCACCTACTTTTAGAATAACCTTCCTTGGTGAGCTGCAATCCAGGGTGATATTTTAAAGCTGAGGCTCCGGGCAATTCAGGCTGAAAACTGAGCCTTCCGCTTGCCTCATAAATACAGTTATTGGTTCTTTCCCGAAACCGCTCATGGGCATGAGGATGGTATTTCAAATGTCTTTCAAAATCTTCAAAATCACTATGGACGCTTCCTACTTCCAAGTAGCCAAAGATAAGATGCAAATCAGGCGCATTGCTAACATAACTAAGGGATCCATTCACCATTTTCGTTTGTCGAAAGGTTCCAAAAAACAAAAACAAGTCCCCCTCGCCAATACCACTTTTGGCTAAATGACCTTGAGCAGCTCCAATTTGACCAAACAAAGGACTCCAGTTCTCCCCTCTAATAATTGTCTCTTTCACTAAATCTGGATCTAAATGACAGCCACTTTCAGCAGTGATAGGGCTTTTGGGATTTAAAGTCTTAATGATATCCAAATAGCTTTGTCCCCGATGTGTCAATTCCTTGAACGTTAAGGCCTCTGCATCTTCGGGAATAGGAAAACTCAATAAAGTACCATCAGGCAAAATGGGACTGGGCTGACCCCCATATTGCATATCAAAACCTTTCCTGCTTAATATAATGTGCATGGACAAAGGTTGAAATTAATTTATAATGTGCAAAAAGATCAGCTTTCTGCAACTCCCTTACCTTGATCCCGAAGGCCTTTGCTGGATTGACTTTAAGCAATAAATCAATCTCTCTTTGGGTAAATCCTGCTGATTTTAATTGCGGAACGAATGCTTTAAAAATCCGGGTATAAGCAACGATTCCCTGTTCATCTTTCTGTGGGTCAAACCATCCCGCATCATGGGAAATCAACACTTGATCCAAAAAACCATTTTCTTTGGCAAAAATAACTTTCTCGAGGTGCTTTTCCATTTCCCAGCCCAAACCATCCAAACTGATCCAGCATCCTGATTCTGCCGCCTTCAAGAACTCTTTCATATCCGATTCCCCTTGTGCATGCACCCATACAAAAGCAGTAGGAGAAACTTTATTCTTTCTCAATATTTCCAACTGAGGCCAAAGGGCCTTGGCTGGCCCCGTATGCGAAGCAATCGTTAATCCTGTCCGCAAGTGAGTTAGCGCAGCTGCTTCAACCAATTTTTCATCAATTGTCTCCAAAGGATCCATATTATCCACACTAATCTTAATAAAGCCAGGCTTGACACCCGTAGCATCTATTCCATTTATATATTCTTCAATCCACTTTTCAGCCAGTTCTTTTGCACTAAGCTCAAAAGCAAAACCAGGAAGATATTTATTATCCACAGCTCCATATAAACCAGTATTTGTAATAATATTAATCCCAGACTGCTTCGAAAGCTCCTTTAACAACGCTGGATCTCTCCCTAAGTAATTGGGAGTCGGATCCACAAAGAAACTTACTTCATATAATTTTAACGCTTCCAAATAGGGCAGCATAGTTTGCACTACTTCAGCAAAATCCCAATCATCTTTCCGAATACTGTCAGCTCCAATAAAATCGACCAATAAATGCTCATGACTCAACCAGACCATTGAAGTATCTATATCCAGAGTACCATTTACAGTTTGTACAAAATATTCAGGATACTTTTCTGTACACTTCACCATAATAAAGCAGGTAGCGATAAGGAGGCATCCAATACTAAATTTTACTTTTTTCATTTAGAGATATTTTATCACTGATATTGATCAATCCTTTTTCAAAGCTTTTCCACTTTTAAAAATAATATGCTTCAGTAATGCAACAGATTCATTATTCAGCATATCACCCTTCATCCAGTATTTCGTGTGTGAAGCCCTTTTTCTATGAATCTTTTTCAATTTTCCCGTTTTAAACTTTTTAATCAATTCAACTTTTTTGTCAATAATTCCATTTCCAAACAAAGAAGAAAGCTTTCCCCCGAGCATATCTCCCTCAAAGAAGATATTGGTCCATCTAGTCAGGGCAAAATGGGCCGCATGATGCAATATGACTTTTTGGCCATCTTTGTAGCCATATTTCAATAAGTAATTTTCCCCATCCGATTCATGATTACTTATTGCAGGTGGACAGACAGGAATTTCCCTTTGGATGATCCTTTGAGCAAATTCCCCACTATTTTCCGCCAATAAAAAATCTGCATAGGTAAGTGGACTTCCCAATGTAATAAAATCCGACACCTTCCATTTGTCCAAGCCTACTTGGCTGGACCAATAAAGGTGCTGCGTATCTCGAAACTTATACGGATATTCAGTCTTTCTCTTGAAATGGTCTTTTATTTTATGTGGGTCAAATACCAGTTTACGATTGTACTTTGGCCAAGCATGCTTGAGAATATCATAACCGATTACACTTCCCAAACTATGGCCCACCAACAATATCCTATCATAATCCCTTTTTTCATGTAAATAATCAATGGTTTGAATCCCGGCCTTTTTAATGGCCTGCCTTTCTTGGATATTTTCAGGATCTGGACTTAAATACCTTGAGGCGTCACCTGCAGTCATTGCTATTTTTTTCAGGAAATGATAGGAAATAAATGATAGAATAAATTCAGCTATTAGTGCTAGCGTTTCCCAATAATAGGTAGTTAAGAAATTAGCGGAATTGTTTTTTTCCGGACCCCACAATAAATTAAGGATTAGCAGAAAAATAATAACAAAGAAAGACACACAAATCAAAACCAAAATAGTTTTGATAAATTGAAACCTCTTTGGAATGCTTTCTGATGAAATCATCTTCAAAAACCATTTGAGAACCTGTGAAAAAGTCGAATCCCTAAACCTATAAGCCCAATACAACTCATAAAAATCTGTCACTGAATTTTCTTCATGGAAATAACTGAGCTTTCTTAATTCAAAACTATCATCAACCAAATCTGGAGAACTCGAATAATTCTCCCCCACCAAAGCGCAAACAAATCCCCTCAAGGTTTCCATCGGCCTTTGCTCACCAATACCATGAATAATTAAAACTGCCTGTTTCATAAAAAATCAAATTGCCATAGTCCTTTCACCCTCAACACAAAACACTGACATTCTTTATATTACAAATTAATTTACCGCTTTTTTTTCAAATACCCTTACTTAGCTCCTTGCTTTAACTAAATAGTGTCTTCAGAATGAATTCATCCAGTTTACTTTGGGAAAAAATATGATCTTCAAAAGGCCAACCAAGTTTTTAAACCCAATATAAACTTCCCAAAAGCAAAAAAAGCCCCATTTCCATTATCAGAAATGAGGCTTCCTTCCTATTTATTCACACTATAATTCCATTCTAACTCATTGACTATTCATGAGATAAAGGAATAAACTGTGCAGATAAATCTGGTTTTTCCATCTCAGGGTCAAAAGGGAACATTGGACGCTTGATACGCTTATAGTCTAGTCGCATCAAATCTTGGTCTACTCCACCAGGCGTTAAGGCCAATAGCCAGTCTGCTCTCATATTATACAATTCAGGAACTAGGTATCCGATTTTCACTACAACAATATCTGTCTCCTTAGGATTCAACCCCAAATTGGTAAAATCACTTTCATGATGGTAAGGCTTGCGCTTTTTGGTAACAATAACATTAACCGAACCTACCTTTACAACAACCTCTACATCTGCATCTCTATCTCCCTTTTCAATAGAAACAACCTTCCCTTTCAAGGTCACAGGACCAGCATAACGATCATCCACAGCGGCTCCCACAGGAGCTTCAACTTCTCCACCAACACCTACTTTTTCAGCAGCCTCTACCAGCTTAGGGCCAGGAATGGAAGCATAAATCAATGATGGGCCATCTGCCTTTTTAAATTCTGGCCTTGCTAATATTTCTTTTAAGGTCCAAGTAACATCTCCTGCACCACCAGCGGTGGGATTATCACCTGAATCACTGATCATAAATGGCACCTTATCACTTGCCACTGCAGCATCCAGCGCTTCCTCTAGACTGGCAGTCGGAGCGACAAAATCAAATTCCTCTCTCACTGACCAAAAGCTTTCTGCTAATTTTTCGGCTGTACTGCCTACTTTTTCCTTATCATCTCCTGTTACCATCACCACGCCATGGTTCCTTGGTTCATCTGCCCAAGCATAGCCGATCCAAATTGCAGCATCAACAACGCCTTCCTGATTTGCCGCCGGAGCTACTTGCTCATACAGGCTTTTTCCCGGCTCAATTCGCGTAGAAGTTTTTTCTCCAGGCAATAAAATGGGCACTGGCACATAGGCCTTATAGGCAGGCTTACCCTTTCCACTCTCCAACCTGTCCAATAAATTATCCATTGCCCTTTTCTTAGATTCCAAAGCATCTTCATGCGGAGCTAATCTATAACAAGTTATGATATCCGAATGCTTTGCCAATCTATGTGAAACATTACCATGCAGGTCCATTGAAGTGGAAATAACAGCTTCTTCACCGATCACCTCTCGGATCTTTTCTATCATATCTCCTTCAGGATCATCAATACCCTGAACACTCATGGCTCCGTGAATATCAAAAAACAGGCCGTCATATGGACCATTTTCTTTGAGCATCGTCAAGGTTTCATTCATCAAGGATTCATAAGCTTCCTTACTGACTATGCCTCCAGGAATGGCATGGCCTTTCAAGGTCGGTACCCAGTCTGCCCTTTTTCGGTTTTCAGATCCTTCAGACATAAATGGATAATAAGAGAAAATCTCCTCCCCCCTTCTGGCCTTGAAAGCATCTTTTTCAGTCACTGCAGGAGAAAAGGTACTGGATTCTATCGCCAATCCAGCTATAGCTATTCTCGGTAAATCCTGTTCTCCCTTTTCTGAAGATGAAGAACAACTTGAAATCCCAAGAACATAAAGCATTAAGCAAAATAATGTAGTCGCGGTAAGTGGTTTGTTCATACGTAAAGTTTTTAATTAATTTATCCAATTTAATTAAATTTTTATCAAATGTTTCAAAAAACACCGCATTCTTTATCGATTACTCAAACTTCGCTTGAACAGACATTAATAAATAAAATTGGAACTTAGGATTCTAATTTGCCCAACCTTTCCATCAATGGAGGATGGGAATAATTGACAAATACATGTAAAGGATGTGGGTTGATCTGACTCAGGGTCTTCACTGAAAGCGTCTTCAAAGCTGCTGCCAAAGGTTCTCCTGCATAGGTCTCTTTGGCATATAGATCAGCCTCAAACTCATTTTTCCTACTCAAAATATTCATCCCAATACCCAAAAAGGTAGATATCGGCGAAAATAGTAACATAAAGCCTATTAGGTTCAAATGTACTGCAACTCTTTCTGCACCCATTGCCAAACTGATCATCTCGCTGTTTACAAACAATGACAAAATATATAGCATCAAACCAACCTGCAAAACACTGATGACCATGCTCTGTAGTATATGCTTTTTCTTATAATGACCGATCTCGTGTGCCAAGACAGCCACCAACTCTTCCTTGCTGTGTTGTTCAATCAGGGTATCATATAATACTACTTTTTTTTGTTTTCCAATTCCTGAAAAGAAAGCATTGGCTTTAGTAGAACGGGTGCTCCCATCAATAACAAAAACATTTTCCAGAGAAAAATCCACAGAAGCCGCATAGGCCATAATACTTTCCTTTAATTCTCCTTCCTTCAGAGGGCTGAGTTTATTGAATAATGGCAAAATCCATGAAGTATAAAACATATTGAGCAACACCATAAAAAAGGCTGCCACAGTCCAGAAATATATCCAAAAAGAGCTCCCAAGTTCATTGATCAACCAAAGCAAAAATGCCAAAAGTCCACCACCAATTATAATGGCCAAGACATATCCCTTAAGCTTATCCAAAAAGAAGGTCTTTCTACTGGTTTTGTTAAAACCAAAATCCTCCTCTATTTTAAAAGTATGATAATAATCAAAGGGCAGTGAAAGCAAGTCTGAACCAATATAAAGCAATCCAAAATAAATCAAGGATTGCCAAATTGGATTTTCAACCCAAGCATTCACCATCTTATCTAGGGCTCCAAAAATCCCCCAATAAAGAAATATAAGCGTTATTATAAACGACAATAGGCCCGTGAAGAGTCCGAATTTAAAATTCGCCTTTTGGTAGCTTTTTGACTCTTGAAGTTTACCTTGGTCAAGGTAACCAGCCAAAGTTTTGGGAACTTTGGGCACCTGTTGTCGAACGTTAAGCCAACTGGTAAATTTATCAAAAAAGAAACCAGCCGTAATCAGGCCGATCATTAGGTATTTCAGTCCTTCTGCGCTCATGCGGCAAAGCTACTAAAATTTGGGACACGGCAATAATGTCTCTCTTAACCTTGGCGCTCCCGGATTGCTATCTGGAAACCTTAAGGAAATGCTTATCTCATGTGCCCCCCCGGATTGAATACCCAATTGTGAAACAGTATAATCAAAGCTATAACCAATGTCCAAACCTGAAGGAAGACTCACACCAATCAAAGCTACGATTGCATCCCGATTAGTTTCGCTATTCAGGGGTTTATAGGGCAAACCTCTGTACCAAAGACCAAATATCAATGGCTCTGCGTACAAATAAGCTCCAACATCCAATTGCTCAAACGGACCTTGTCTTTTATAATTGACAGTAGGAACAAAATACCGCTGCTTATAGGTATGGGTAAAGTCTCTTTTCATAGCGCCATGACCCAGCCCTATTCTATATCCGGCATGAGCTGAATATTTTCTTGGTAAAAGGCTCTCTCCATCCAGAAAAGACTGATTGGGCTGATTGATATGATGAACGGATGCTCCAAGCCATAGATTTTCGGTATAAAACAAGCCTCCAAAAGAAAGGGAAACCATATTCACGGGTTCACCCAAGCCAGACAAATCAGAATTACCTGGTAATAATGGACCAAAAGGATCTTCAGGGTTTATCTGGTTGGCAAAAATCAAATTTTCAAAATACCCTATATCCCTGCGAATATAGCTTGCCTGAAATCCTGGCCTGAAATAAACAGATTCTGCAATTTTCAGTTCATATGAGTATATTCCAGAAATGGTTAGGGATTTTAAATTCGCTGCACCTTCCACATCGTTCATGATCATGAGACCTAAACCACTATTATAGCGTTCAAGAAAAGTATCTGCATAAACCGAAAAAGTGTTAAACTGCGCATCTAGCCCCGGCCATTGGGTCCTATAATTGGCCCCAATACGAGTTTGATAGTCAGATCCAGCAAAAGCTGGGTTCAAATATAGCGGCGCAGCATAATACTGACTATATTGAGGATCTTGTCCAAAACTAATTTTAGTAATGAACGTAAATGCTAAAGTGCAAAAAACTATATTTATATAAGACCTAAACAATTATTTGTTCGTTAATTTGAATAACTAAGACTATAAACGTTTTACCTAAAAAAGGTGTTGTTTACATCAACTGTTAAATTATGAAAAGGACCCATATATACATAAATTTCAGATTGATTTATATATATTATGGGATAATTTTATGTTTTTTTATTTCCAACAACACTTTTTCTCAGGGGTATAACAATAACGAATGGATATTCGGACACTGTGGATCAGGCACCGAAAATAATTATATTTCCTTTGGAAAGGGGGCCAGCCCGAATGTGAATACCCTTCCAGGCTCTGTGGTTGTAGGCCAAAACAACAATGCAATCGCCATCGATCCAATCACTGGGGAGCCCTTATTCTACACCAATGGAGAATTAGTTTACAACTATCTCAATGAACCTATACAAGGAGCCCCAAATGGCATTAACGGCAATTTTGATGGGAGTCAGACCGTTGCCATTGCTCCACTGAACTATGACCCAGAAGGAGAACAAACCTATTATACTTTTTACCTCAGCCCATCTGGACAACTTCAATATGCCGTAATGGACATGAATGCCCAGGGGTCAGCTCCTTCCGGCTCCCCTCCTGCGGGTGAAGTCACTACATTGGACCAAGTAATTGGACCTGCATCTGGAGCCATAGCAGTTGTAAAAACACCAGATTCACAGAGCTACTTAATTAGCTTTGAGGGTGGTGAACTGGTATCGAGGGAAATCAATGATGTAGAAGGTGATTTTATCACCTCTGACAATCAATCCATCAGTAGTACTCCTGAAAGAATTGTTTTTGATGAAGTCACAGGAACATTAATTATCATTCCTGAAAACCCTGCTGATCCACTTACAGTCTTGGATTTTGACACTGGAACAGGTACTTTCTCTAACCCAAGGACCATTGACCAATCTATTGGGATTCCCACTGACGAATATGGTGGTGTATCCGTTTCACCTGATGGAAACTTCATTTTTTTCTCCAAGGGAAATGAACTTTTAAGGATTCCCATTGATGACCCTGCTGCCACACCGGAGATTATCCCAACCCCTCCAAGTTCAGGCACCGAAACCATTGAGCAGATCATGGATGTCAAAGTAGGCCCAGATGGACAACTTTATTATATATATCAGGAAGAGAACAATGATGCCTACTATGTTGGCACTTTAGAGAATCCAGATGAAGCAGATTCCACTCTTTTGACAGTGGAAGAAAACCCTTTTAATGGGACAGATTTTTGTGGCGGGATATTCCCTTCATTTGCTCCTAATTCAGATATTGATATCAATGTGGATTTCAGCTGGACACCACAAATGCCCTGCATGAACAATCCCTTGCAGCTCACCTCCTTGCTCACCCCTCCTAATATCCCAGTAGAATCCTACGAGTGGGAAGTATTACCACCGCCAACAGACCAAGATGGTGAAGAGATTGAATTAGACTTGACCGAAGAACATTTATTATTGCCTGCAGACGCTACCGGTGAGCAAAATATCACCGTAAACCTAACGGTTACCCTAGCAGACGGAAGCACAGAGACGGTTTCATATCCAATATCCTTTCAAGAAAACAATCTGCAAGCAAGCTTTACGCCTTCAGATACGACTACCTGTTTGACCTGCTTGGACCTAAATGAAATGCTGGAGGTACAATCAGGAGAAGAAGGACAGGGCGGTGGCTCTGGAGGAGGCGGTAGCGGAGGTGGCATCGGCATTCCTGGAACCGGTGGCGGTGATCAGGGAAGTGGCTCCACCTATGAGTACTTTTGGTCCAATAAAAAAGAGGAAGGATGGATTGCAGAAGGAGCCAATGAGGTCTGTGAACCCGGCACCTATTGGGTATTGGCCCGTGAACCTGGTTCTTCATGTTATGTATATGCAGAAACCACCGTTAAAATGTGGGATCCTGTAGCCAATGAAAAAGTTAATGACCAAACCAATAATATTTGGTATTTCGGTGATGGCGCAGGCCTGGACTTTAACCCAGATCCGGATGACCCCAACGCCCCGGTCCCAAGACCAGTAGAAGACCCTGGATTTACCTGGAACTTACCAGCGGGAACCACTACTATTTCAGACCAAGCCGGACAGGTATTATTCTACACAGATGGTCAAACTGTATGGGACTTAAACGGAAACCCAATGCAGGGCGGAGAGGACATTGGAGGAGACAATAGCTCCTCACAAAGTGTCATTGCAGTAAAAGTCCCTCGAGAACAAACCCTTTATTATTTGTTCACCACAGAATCCGCTTCTGGTGGATCAAATCAAGTTAAATTTTCCTTAGTAGATATAAAAGGTGAAAATCAACAGGGAATTGGCAGCGTGGTTAGCGGGAACAATTTCCTTTTTGATCCTGCCACAGAGCAATCAGCAGCCATCACCTCGGGAGACACCACTTGGGTGATGTTCCATGAAATGGGCAATAATACCTTTAGGGCATACCCTGTTACTTCCCAAGGGGTAGGTCAATCTATCAATAGCTCTGTTGGGAGTAACCATGACTTTGGTACAGGCGTTGGGGCCATGAAATTCAGTCCTGATGGTGAAAAGCTGGCTGTTACGGTTGTAGATGCCAATGGTTGTAGCGCAGTGGACATTTTTGACTTTGATGAGCAGACCGGAGAACTTAGCGAGTACGCTATTATAGATCTAGGTTGTGATGATGAAGTATACGGTTTGGAATTTGGTAATGATAGTGATAAAATTTTCGTTTCATATCAGAATGGCCAAGGCATCGAGGAAATACCTATACAGGGTGTTACCTTGACTGATGATACTGATCCTGACAATCCTATTACCAGTGTTTGTCCCAGTTGCTTTGAAAATGCAAACAACCAAGCTCAAATAGAACAATGTATTCAAGACAGTAGGACTACTCTTTCAGGAAGTAGCGGCAGCAACTTGGGAGCTCTTCAAATGGGACCTGACGGCCAAATCTATGTATCTGTTGTAGGAGCTCCACAGGTAGGCACCATCCAGCCAGGTGCTGAGTGCAATACCAGCTTTTATAATGAACAAGGCCCAATAACAAATGGCACCAACAACCTTGGCTTGCCTTCCTATGTGCAAAACTCAGGTAGCAATGTCCCCGATCCTGAAATCTCTGGCCCTGAAAGAGTCTGCTTAGACGAAGATGGACAGGCCTTCGTAGAATTTGAAGGTGCTGGTGAACCTGATATTGACTTTTATAATTGGACCATAACAGACAGCAATAATGCTCCTATTTTCACCTATAATGGGGAGGGGGATGACTTTCAAATCATGGAATATACCTTTGATTCGGCAGGCGTCTATACGGTCCTATTAGATGTGGAAAGATGTGGGAATCCTAATTATTATGCTGGAAGTTTAGAAATAGAAGTTGTAGCTCCACCAACCATCACCCTTCAAGATGACATTACACTTTGTGCAGGAAATACCGTTACACTGACAGCAATAGATGGTTATGATCCTACTGAGGGCTTATATTCATTTGAATGGATAAATGCTGAGGGTGAAATTTTAGGTGACAGTACTTCCAATTCCATTGATGTTTCCGAGGAAAGCATTTATACAGTAACGGTCAACCACATCATTCCGGCAGACGCAGATTCTACCTTTCAATCATGTCCTGCCAGCTCCTCTGTTTTTGTGGGGCCCGCTTTCGATTTTGAGCTTACCCAGGGTGCGGAGGAATCTTGTTATGAAGAAAACTATATCAGCTTTGCTCCTGACACCCCGGTAAGCGGGGAATGGTCCTATCAGCCACAAGGAAGTAGCGAGGCACCTACTATTTTGGGAACGGGTTATGAATGGGAAATAAATGTAGAATCACTACCTGGCCCAGGGCTATACGATATAATCTTCAGGGCTGACGACCCTATTCTACCTGGTTGTGTAGTGGAAAAAAGAGTAGAACTCTTGGTCGATCCACTTCCTGAATTCACTACCAATATTATCAATAATGCATTTGATTGTGCCACAGCAGATGGCAGCTTTGAAATCACCATGGTTTCCGATGCGCAAACGGTCAGCATAGAAGAAACTGGAGAGACCTTCACAGATGTGGCGGCTGGTGAAACTTTAGGACCAATCATCGATCTATTACCTGGCGTGTATACCATAACTGCAGAAAATGACGGATGTTCATTTACAGAAACAGTAAGCATAGAAAACCAAAACCCACCTGCTGGATTTGAGTATACCATCGCAGTTTCTCCTGAAGAATGTGATGTAAATGGAATCACAAATGGAAGTTTGGTTATCACGCTGACAGGCAGTATTACAAATGGATCTTACGTTATCACCAGTGAAGAAGATGGAGAAAAATTTACTGGTACGATAACAGGTAGCGCCACCATTCCACTTTCAGCGGGCACATATGCCGTTGAAGTGTCCGATCCTAATAATTGTGCTGTTCCTGATCCTGAAAATTATATCATTGAGCCTAAATTCCCAGTAGGCTTTACCGTTCCATCCAATCCAATAGCCTGTGAAGCGTTTTATTTCTCTCCTGAACCGGCAACAGGAATTGACTATACCATTACTGGGCCTGATGGCACAATGATCACTCCTCAACCTAATGGTCTTTATGTGCTTGATCAAGAAGGTTTATACACTGTCCTAGGAGAAGACCCTAATGGAATAAATTGTCCTAGGACAAGAGAAATGAACCTTACCATAAATGATCAAGTGGCATTCAGCTTACCAGAACCAGATTATGATTGCGATGATGGCGCCCTCTACACAGCAGAACTGGGAGCTGGCCTAGATCCTTCAAATTATATTTTCCTATGGAGAAATTCCATAGGTGAAATTGTGGGTAGAAACCAAAGCTTTTCCACAAGCATTGAAGGTACCTACTCCCTTGACGTGCAGCCAAGACTTGGTACTTCCTGCCCTCAAGCTCCCCTCGAGTTTGTAGTAGAGCCCCTACCAGAAAATATAGATATTCAAATTACGATAACTGATCCAATCTGTGATGGAAATGCGGCTGCCACCCTTACCGCCACCTATCCTCCGCTTGGCAATATCCAAGCGGAAACCTATTGGTATACTGTCGATAACAATAATGTCAGCACTGAAATCCCCGGCCTAAATGGCATGGATGAGATCACCGTCACAGAACCAGGCACCTACCGGGTACGTCTGATTGCAGAAGCATTTGGAAGGCTATGCTCCATAGGCAATGATAAAATAACCGTCTTTGCCTCGGATAACCTGCCTCCAGTATTGGAAGATTCCTATACCATATGTGCTATTGAAGGAGTAACAGAAACTTTAGATTCATTGGGCAATTGGGATAGCTTTGAATGGTACCTCGAAGATGAACTGGTGAGCACAGACTCTACCTTCACGCCTACCTTGCCAGGGAATTACACGCTTATGCTCAGTGATATCGCTGGCTGCTCGTATGTGGATACTTTTGAGGTAATAGAAGACTGTAGGCTAAGAATCATCTTCCCTGAAGCGCTTATTCCAGAAGATCCAAACAGAAATTTCGTCGTGTATGTCAATGACTTTGTAGACGAAATCAGTGTACTGATTTATAATCGATGGGGAGAATTAATCAAACATTGTATAGAACAAAACGTCCCAGAAAATTCCCCCTTCTGCACCTGGGATGGCACTGTAAATGGTGAGAAAGTCCCTGTAGGAACCTATCCTGTTATTATTAAGTTTAATAGCGAAGAACAAAATTTAGAGAAAACCATAAAAAAAGCTATAGTAGTAGTAGAGTAAAAATATGATTGCAATAATATCCCCCGCCAAGACCCTTGATCTTAGCACCACCGATATTTCCTTGGCATCGCAGCCGGACTTTAAATCAGATATCAAAACCTTGGTTTCATTGATGAAAAAAAAGTCCAGTTCGGACATTCAAAAGCTGATGAAGGTAAGTGAAAACATTGCCCAGCTCAATGAGGAAAGGTATCAAAATTTCAGCGCTGAATTCAATCCAGACAACTCCAAGCAAGCACTTTTGGCATTCAAAGGAGATGTATACAAAAGCATGGATGTAGAAAACTATTCTGAAGATGACCTCAATTTTGCCCAGGATCACCTTAGGATTCTATCTGGACTTTATGGGTTATTAAAACCGATGGACCTGATACAGCCTTATAGATTAGAAATGGGTATCTCCCTAGAAAACAAAAAAGGAAAAAACCTCTACGAATATTGGGGCACGAAGATTTCCAAAGCCCTGAATGATATCGCAAAGGGTGAACCGATCATCAACCTTGCATCCCAAGAATATGCCAAAGCGGTGGATAAAAAGGCTTTAAAATCACCAATGATAAATGTCAACTTTAAAGAGCACAGAGATGGTAAATACAAAATAATAGGCATCTTTGCTAAACAGGCCAGAGGCTTAATGGCAGACTATATTATCAAAAACCGAATCACTGAGCCTGAAAAAATCAAGCTTTTCAATGTAGATGGCTATGAATTTTCTGCTCCACAAAGTACAGAAAATGAATGGATCTTCGTTAGATAAATAATTGAAGTCCTAACTCAAGTAAGGCCAGCAGGGAGAACATCTTGTTAAACCTGCTGGCCTTAGTATTATAAGTCCACAAATGAAAAAAGATAGCGCCCTAATAATGCTCGCAACAATACTCCTACTCAGCTCATGTGCCAGTATTTCTCATAATGGCGGAAGAAGCGAAAAGGGACTTGCCAGCTATTATGCCAATAAGTTTAATGGAAGAAAAACTGCAAGTGGAGAGCGGTATAGTCATAGCAAATTAACCGCTGCCCATAGAACACTTCCATTTGGAACGATCGTAAAGGTAGAAAATCTTAAAAACGGAAAAACCGTAAAAGTCAGGATCAATGATAGGGGGCCATTTGTATCTGGACGAGTAATCGATCTTTCAAAAAAAGCAGCTAGAAAAATCAATATGATTCAAGAAGGTATCGTTCCTGTAAGGCTAAAATATTAGCATCATCTTGATCACTAAAAAAACACAAAAAAAGGCTGCCTCTTTCGAGACAGCCCTAACAGTTATAGTCACTATTTTTTTTAGTTCTTAAGGTTCCAAAGCTTTTACACCAGGAAGCTCTTTACCTTCCATATATTCTAGCAAAGCACCTCCACCAGTTGATACAAAGGAAACATCTTCACCTAGTCCAAACTTATTCACCGCAGCAGCGGAATCACCACCACCGATCAAACTAAATGCACCCTCTTTGGTCGCATCAACTACTGCATCAGCAATAGCCTTTGTTCCTTTGTCAAAGCTAGACATCTCAAACACGCCCATTGGGCCATTCCAAAGAATGGTTTTTGAATTTTTCACTACATCAGCGAAAAGTGTACGGGTTTCTTCTCCGATATCCAAGCCCATCCATCCGTCTGGAATTTGACCGCTTTTTGACGTTCCTTGCTCTGCATCATTGGCAAAATCAGTAGAGATGATATTATCCAACGGCAAATAAAGATTAACACCCTTTTCCTTTGCTTTTTCTACCAATTCAAGTGTCAATGGCATTTTATCTTCTTCCAATAATGAATCACCGATGGTGCCTCCCTTTGCTTTAGCAAAAGTATAAGACATACCTCCACCAATAATCAGGTTATCCACCTTGTCCATCAATTTCTCGATGATCAAGATTTTATCGGAGATTTTGGCTCCTCCCATGATGGCTGTGAAAGGTCTAACTGGATTGCCCAATACCTTATCAGCATTTTCCAATTCAGATAGCATCAAATAACCACAAACTTTATCAGTGAAATACTCCGCTACAATAGCTGTAGAAGCATGCGCACGGTGAGCGGTTCCGAAGGCATCATTCACATAAATATCTCCAAGGCTAGCCAATTGCTTAGCAAATTCAGCATCGCCTTTCGTTTCTTCTTTATAGAATCTCAAGTTTTCCAAAAGCAAAACTTCACCTCCCTTTAGGCCTGCAGCCAATTGTTTTGCCTCATCACCAACACAATCAGGTGCAAATTTCACGGGACGGTCCAAAGCCTTTTCCAAATCCAACAAAATATGCTTTAGAGAGAACTTATCCTCAGGGCCTTCTTTTGGACGGCCAAGGTGGGACATTAAAATCACTGCGCCACCATCTTTTAATATTTTATTGATGGTCGGCAAAGCTGCCTGGATCCTGGTATCGTCTGTTACATTGAAATCACCGTCCAACGGAACATTAAAATCCACTCTTACTAGGGCTTTTTTACCTTCAAAGCTAAGGTTATCAACAGATTTTATCCTACTGTTCATGGTTAAATAGGTTTTAATATGATTTTCTAATTTCTAATTCAATTTAAAATAATACTATTTGGCAGAAGCCCTTCTCAAGCGGTCATTGATCGCTTTACCTAGTCCCTTTTCGGGTAATTCCTCCGATAAAATCACAGACACTTTCTGTTGGTCCAAATAACGCATAGCAGCAAACAGTTGCTGGGCAGCTTCTTTAAAATCTCCGCTTTCACTAAGTACAATTTGATTTTCATTAGCAATATTTTCATATTTCTTCTGAAAACTCAGTACTCCGAAATCCTCCCCTTTCTCCAAATAATAAGGAACCAATTGCTCCAAATCACCCAAAACAAAAGGCTTTCTTGGTGCATAGTGGCTTTTTAGCATACCTGGTGACTTTGGATTACTGCTAGACTGGGGTAAAATCAACACATTCCCTACCACCTCTTTGATCGCCGATACTTCCACACCTCCAAGCCTGTAAATAATAATTTGTCCCTCTTCGACTCCCACAATGGTGCTTTCCAAACCAACCTCACATTTCCCCCCATCCAGTACATATTGTATCTTTCCTTCCAGCTGATCCACTACGTGAGAAGCTTGGGTAGGGCTAATATAACCAAATGGATTGGCACTTGGTGCTGCCAAAGGAAAATCTAGGGATAATAATAATTCCCGCGTCAATGGATGACTTGGTACCCTGACAGCTACTTGTTCCAATCCGCTGGTCACTAGATCCGGCACTATTTCTTTTTTAGGCAACAACAAAGTAAGTGGCCCCGGCCAAAACCTTTCAGCCAATTCCGCCAATTCCGGCAACAATCCAGTAGTATAGGCCTGTATCTGGTCTACACTACCTGTATGTACTATCAAAGGATCAAAGCTAGGCCTGTTCTTAGTTTCAAAAATCTTGCTAACTGCTTGAGGATTTAAGGCATTTCCAGCCAGACCATAAACCGTTTCAGTAGGTATACCTACTAGATCACCTGCCTCTAGGGTCTCCTTTGCCCTGATAATATCTTTTCCGATTACTGTCATTAAGAATCCGTATCACAAAATTCATCAATCCATTCCTTTGCATCTGTATACCCAAGACTCAAAGCCTTTTTTAGATGCACACATCCTTCATCTTTCTTACCCAAGGCACTCATTTGGGTAACACCAAGAAGGTAAAAGGCAGGAGCATTCTGATCATCAAGCACAACAGCCTGTTCAAGGGCATTGATGGCTTCTAGGGGATTATTATTTCCCAAAAGGGCTTTCCCTCTGTTAAAGTGAACCAAAGCTTGGTTTGGATCTACCTGTAGGGCCATATCGAAATCAAGGATAGCATCTTCGTATTGCTCCATACCCAATAATGCCAAACCACGGTTATAATAAATATCTGTCTGGTTGGGATCAAGGAAACTCGCCATATTATAATTTTTGACCGCATTCTTATACTCCTTTTTTTCAAGGAGCGCATTGCCTAAGTTCAAATAAGGCTTGTAGGAAGTAGAATCTATTTCTTTAGAAATTTCAAATGCAGCTATTGCCTCATCCCATTTTTCCAACTCAAAAAAAGCAACCCCCCTTGCATTATGGGCAGCGGTGTTTTTTGCATTTTTCTCGATCACTTTATCGAAATAACTGATCGATTCAGGGTAGTTTCCGCTCTGCAATTCTTTAACACCCGCATCATAAAGTTCCTGTTCCGATGGCGAACAAGCCCAAAATATTACGATGAGCAAAGGCAATATTAGTAATTTTCTCACTTTTGGTAATTTTTCAGACAAAGATAAGAATTATAAATGATCTGGCAGACTATTAGTTCAATCTTTACCAAATATCTAACAACCACTTATAATCAACAGATTACCATCATTCAAAAACAGCTATTTGGTGACAACTAAAATTACAAAAAAAGACTCAAGTAAATGGCTAAAAAACCAACTCAGACTTGCTTGTTTTTTCTAACATCCTAATAATAGAATCATTGCTGTTAACAACATCAGGGACCGTTTCAAAACTGACCCAAGCTAAATCTTTACTTTCCTCACTAATAGTTAAGGGCTCATCCATGGCCGCCTCCACCAAAAATCGCACGTCATAATGGTAATGCTGTTGGTCTTTGGAATTGGCTGGAATCAGATGCTTGTCGATATCAAAAATAAAAGTATCTACCAACTTTAAAGAGATCAATCCACTTTCCTCCTTGGCTTCTGTCATGGCTACTTCCATCAAGTTTTCATTCCCATCAGCATGTCCTCCCAACTGTAACCACCGGTTTAATTTCCTATGGTGAGTGAGTAAGGCATGTGTCCTGGTCTTGTTCACTATCCAAGAAGATGCAGTAAAATGACCTTCCTTTCTTTCTCTTGAGAAAGCCAGTGGATCATCTGCAAGACTTACAAAGTCATCGACAAACGATTTTTCTTCCTCAAAGGGAGTCCGATAATTATTTAATATTTTCCTAAGTCCTTCTCTATTCATTTTTATTAGGGTGATTAAATATTGCTTCAATAAAGGAATCAAACGATTTTGCTTTGGTATACAACCTGTCAGAATAAACTGTTACTAGGATTTTGATCATTTGAGGTTGATGATTGACCAACACTTTTTCAATAGTGACATTGCCAAAAAGTTGGTCCGTTTGATCCGCCATTAAGGTTGGCTTGGGCTTAAGGTATTGTTTTTCAGTAACATTGATTCCCTGCTTCTTTTCTTGAACAGATCGTTCAATACTTACTCGATCATATCCTAAATCTAACATTCGTTCGCCAAATGCAAAGAAAAGCTGGCGAAAATTTTCAGAATTGAAGGGAAAATCGTAAAAAACCGCTATTCCATTGGCGTAAGGCGAACGATACACCTGAATTTCAGGACTTACCTCCTCACCAATCTTTTGCAAGTGGTAATTGGAATAAACAGCTTCAAACAGCTTTTGCCCCTCTCCTGATCTCATCCATTGCCGCACACTATCTTTGTCCTCTAGGGTATATTTGGCATTTTCCCGGTGCTTGATTGTCTCTTTCTCCTTTGGAAAAAGCCTGTTCAAAATATTTTCTACAAATGTCATTCAGCGTTTTTCTTTATTCTTCCATCTTCTAGGCATATCAAAAGCCCTTCCTCTTCCATTTGCCGAAGCATTCTTAAGGCATCCTCATCCTCATCACTTAAGCCTGCTTCTGACAAGAGCTCCTTATAGGTAAACAAAGCTCCTGTATTTAAAGTTTTCACTATCCGCAATCTTGTGTCCTCAAGATGCCCTCCAAAGCTCCCTGCCTTTTTATTTTCTAAACAAACGTCACAAATACCACAAGGTTCATCTATTTCCTCTCCGAAATAAGACAATATCTGAAGCGTCCTACACAACACCCTATTTTCGATATACTGGACCATGGACTTGGCTTTTTCCACGCTATTCTCCCGCCTTTCAGCAATCCGCTTCACATTAAGTGGCAACCTTCCCGCATCAAAACGAGGAGTCAAAAACGTCACCTGCGGCTTGTCCTTTTTCTTATTATAAGCACCGATCCCTAGATTCTCCATCCGCTCCAAAAGCTTGACCACTTGTCCTTCTGGCATATTCAGGATACTGGCTAATTTTTCCTCATTGATTTTGATATACTCTGTAAAAAGCTCCCCACCATGCATCCTTAGCAGCACTTTTATTACAGGGTCCAAACTTGCCTGAGCTATTTGATAGCCATAAAGTTCTTTTTGATCTACCAAAAAGTGAAAAGAACTCGCACTATAAAAACCTTCATTTAACTCTACCAAGCCCTCTTCTTGTAGAATCTTTAGTGCATGGTAAGTCATCAAGATATCAAGGCTATAAATATTGGTGAATGCTGTAATCTCAAAATCATAACTGACCATTAGACTACTGCCTACAGCTATCCGGTAATAATTTGCCAGACTCTGATAAACCCTCTTAATAAATTCTACGGGAGGATAAGCCTGCTCCGCCCGCTCTTGGAGCAATTCTAAATCCCGGTCTTGATAGAGAATAACTGCAAAAGCCTTCCATTCATCTCTCCCTGCTCTTCCTGCCTCTTGATAATAATTCTCCAGGTTTTCTGGCATATCAACATGGATGACCAGTCTCACATCCGGCTTGTCTATTCCCATCCCAAAAGCATTGGTAGCCACCATGACCCTGATTTTATTATTCTTCCAGTCCAACTGTCTTATTTCCCGTGTGGCTTTGTCCAGTCCGGCATGATAATATGTCGCTGAAATCCCCAGCTGATGCAAGGCTATGGCCAACTCCTTGCATCCTTTCCTGCTTCTTACATAAACAATGGCCGACCCATTAACCCTTTTCAGAATATCAATGGCTTTCTCCAATTTGTTTTCCACCTTTCTGACCGAATAACTTAGGTTTTTTCTGGCAAAGGACTTCACAAATAAATTAGGAGATTTCAAGGTCAGTTTCTCCAAGATATCAGTCCTGACCTTTGGTGTAGCTGAAGCAGTAAGCGCTATAAAAGGAACATCTGGTTGGTATTCCCTTAATTTCGCAATTTCCAAATAAGGAGGTCTAAAATCATATCCCCATTGGGAAATACAGTGGGCTTCATCAATGGCCACCAGATTAACATTCATCTTCTTAAACCGCTCAATAAACAAATCTGTGCGCAAACGCTCGGGAGACACATATAGGAATTTGTAATTCCCATAAATACAATTGTCCAAAGTGGTGTCAATTTCCCTTTTGCGCATGCCAGAATAAATAGCAGTAGCCAACACCCCCCTTTGACGCAAATTATCCACTTGATCCTTCATTAAAGCAATCAGTGGGCTGACCACAATACAAATTCCCTCCTGCATTAGGGCAGGTACTTGAAAGCAAATGGATTTCCCTCCTCCTGTAGGAAGTAATGCCAACGTATCTTGCCCATTCGCTACAGAAAGGACAATATCCTGCTGCATCGGCCTGAAATCATCATAACCGAAAACCTTCTTTAATACAGATAATGCTTTTGTTTTCAACTTACCACTCAATTGACTTTTTCTCTAGGAATGCCGCAATTCCCCTTTTGCAGTCCTCATTTCCCCTAGCCTTTGCATTCATATGGGCAGCATAATCCAAAGCCTCTTCCAAGTCCATCTCTTGCACCTTGGCGATCATTTCTTTGGTCAGTGCAAGTGACTGCCCCGAATTTTGCTTTACTAAACCTTCTGCAAATGCTTTTACTTTTCCTTCCAGCTCTTCCGTCTCAAACACGTCATTCACCAAGCCTAATTCCTTAGCCTTTTCTCCTGCTACCAATTCACCTCCCAAAAGTAAGCTTTTGGCTGCTCCTTCTCCGATTTTTCGCAGCAAAAACACCAAGACCATTGCCGGCACAAAACCAATCCGCACCTCAGTATACCCCATAAAAGCCGAAGGAACTACAAAAGAAAAGTCACACACAGCAACCAACCCACAGCCACCAGCAACGGCATGACCATGAACTTGGGCAATGACCACTTTTGGAAAAGTATAAATCTTATAAAATAACGTCTTTAAATGTCGGCTATCGGCTAAGTTTTCCTCAAAACCATTGGCCTCCATTTTTTTAATATCCTCTAGATCCGCACCAGAACAAAACACCTTTCCTTCTCCCTTTAAAATAACCGCTCTCACTTCTTCATCCCTTTCCACTAAATCTAATGCAGTCAGCAAGCCATCAACCATTTCCCCATTAAGCGCATTGCGCTTTTCTGGTCTATTCATAATGATATAAGCTATCGAGCCCTGTTTTTCTGTGACAACGTGATTTCCCATAATTTCTATCCCTTGGTTAGTTGAAGATAGGTGGAGTAAACTGTTCTTCCAAAAATTAATTTCCTGAACTCAAAATAATCTTATAGGCTTTATCTCCTAGTCTCAAACTATCCCTATGAGCTAAAACCCTCCAATTTTCCTTATCAAAGTAAGACAGCTCTTTGGTACTGACAGCACCTAGATCAAGATAATCCTTATTTACAAAAAGGGCCTCACCATTTGGCAAATACACTAATCTGCCCCCAGCTGTTTTTTGGCTTTTTAACTCATAAAACCTTTGACTTGCCAAGGACTCCCTGTGGGGATCTACTTTGAATGCTTGCTCGCTCTTTGACAAATCCCAATTGAATTTATAATAATCCCCCTTGCTGAAATAGCCAATAGCTACCCCCTTATTGAGACAGTAAATATACAGCTCATCTCTTTGGGTATTGTATATCCAATTGGAATGATGCAAAACAATTCCCAAAAAACACAGACCTAAAAACACAAAAACATAGGTCTTTCTTCTAAACTCATAAACATAAAATACACAAACCACCCCTATCCAAAACAACAGCATCCCAACAAGGCTTATATAAATTCCTTCTGTTTGGGCAAATGGCAACTCCTGAACACTGAATATAAGATAATTTAGGAGCTTGACCACTCCCTCCAAGACCTTGGTCAAAAGAGGAAATGAAATCCCAAAGACCACTAATAGCAAATAAGGCAGTCCCAAAGTCATAATCAAAAATGCCCCTGGTATGGCCCAAAGATTGGCCAACAAACCATAATTGGGAAAAACATGAAAATAATAAGCCGAAATGGGAAATGTAGCCACTTGGGCAGCAATACTTACTGAGCTTATCTCCCATAAATAATACAGCAACTTATTTTTAGGCAGCCATAATCTTCTGATTCTTGGCTGCAAAACCACTATACCTAGCACCGCAGCATATGAAAGCTGAAACCCCACTTCGTAAATAATGAAAGGCTGAATAACCAGCAATACCACCGCTGATAAAGCCAAAGAATTAATGATTGATGGAGAGCGGGACATAACTTGGGCAAAAGACAAAATGGTGAACATACTAGCTGCCCTCTTAACAGAAGGAGACAATCCAGTAAGCAAAGCATACCCCCAAATTAAAAGTACAATAATAGACAATATAACCAACCGCTTCCCTCGAGAGGATTGCATAGGTTTAAAGAAAAGAAAAAAGAAACCATAAATCATTCCCACATGCAAACCAGAAACGGCCAGAACATGCATGGTACCCGCCTTGACATATGCTTCACTTAGCTCCTCGTCCAAATCCTGTTTTTCTCCTAGCAAAAATGCTTTTAAGACCTGGGAAGCTTTCCCATCCTCAATACTCCTATCAATCATCAGCATAGCATTATTCCTAATTTCGCTGATCCAGGAATATATTGGCCTTTCATTTACGCTGCCCAAAACTTCCAATCTCTTGCCCACATATTGACTATGGTAAATTTGCTTATTGGCCAAAAATCCTCTATAATCAAACTCTTCAGGATTACTTGGAGGAGACAATCTATCCGGACTGCCATCTACCCAAAGAACATCTCCTATATGTAATGCTGCATCTTTCTGATGATAGATGATTACCTTCCCTTTGGCATCAAAATATCCCTTGGGAGTCTTTACTTTTCGCACCGCTACCTTATTGGCAATGGAATTCGCTTTCTCCTGATCAGTTTCCAACACCACCGCCATATAGGCTTCCACATCCTGAAAATGGCTCAAATGATCCTGCCCATTTCTTTCATCTGCCTGCAAAGCCAAATAATAGCCGGAAATAACTAATAACACATAGGCCAAGAAAGGAAATACCCATTGATTTTTAAACGCTTTCTTACTTAACAGTCCCTGAGAAGCTGCTAAATAAATCAGTAATAATAGCAGGACAACCCATAGAAGCTCATTAGAATTGAAAAAATGAATATTTGGGTAGGCAATAATTCCTAATGCTAAAAAAGCGAAGTAGCGTAAAAATGGGAATTCATTAAATTTCATGATAAAAAAGTTTACCATTAATTTAAGAAGTCCTCCTTAAAATCTCAAATAAAAAAAGCTGTCCCAACAATGAATCCTCTATTCGGATCATATTGGAACAGCCTCAAAATTTGCTTATTCTCAACCAGGTATTAGAATCGATACCCAATACTTACCCCAGCATTTAACTCAACTGCTGAAAACCTGTCCTTCACCTCATCACTAAAGCCCCTTGCAATATTGACATAAGGTGCAATGGCAAACTTGTCTCCTTGAACAAACTTATAGCCTGCTCCAATGCCCAACATGGCACTGTTCATATCGGTTTCCATCATTGGATTATTACCTTCTACTTCCTGAAAATCACCAAAACGGTATTTGAAGAAAGGATATACATAAAGACTTCCATCACTGTAATCATTCAAGAAATAGAAATTATAGGAAACCAATAAGCTATTGGTATTATATTCTTTAGAATCATTTTCAGAATTATACCCAAAACGGTCATTGATAAGGTATTCTACGCCAATAGACTGATTCTCTTCAACAAAATACTCATAACCGAGCTCAACAGAACCCTGAATGATTGTATTGAGGATATTGAGCTTAATTTCGCTCTTATTATATGTTTCTTCTGATTGGGCATTGGCCTGTAAAAAAAGCCCAAAAAACATCAATACTACTAGTAACTTTTTCATATGGATAAATTAAATAATTGATCAATTGTAAAAACCATGGACAAATCTCCAACAAACAAGCTTAGGGAAATGTTTTCTCCATTTTATAATGTTTGATATCACATTCGATAAAAACATCTCCCACCTTTTTAAAGCCAAACTTTTCATATAAAGGAACAGCTGCCAACTGGCCGTGCAAATAAAGTACCTTATTCTTTGCTTCGGAATTTTCTTTTATATTTTCTAAAACGGCAGCCACCAAAGCTTGTCCAACACCTTTTCCTCGTGCTGCTTTTAACACGGCAAAACGCTCCAGCTTTATTCCATTTTCAGTAAATCGCCATCTTGCGGTACCCACTCCATTTCCGTCCAAGCAGGCCAAAAAATGAGTAGAAGACTGTTCAAATTCATCATACTCCTCTTCTCTGTCTACCTCTTGCTCTACCACAAAAACTTCTTCCCTGATTTTAAAGACCTGTTCAAGCTCTTCTTTATTCTGAACCTTTTTGACGCTTAAATTCATCTTTGAGTTTTTCCTTTTCCAAATCATCTTTGTCATAGGCCTCAATAATGGATTTCACCAACCTATGTCGAATCACATCCTTGCCGCCCAGTTTCACCAAGCCAATGCCCTTCACATCTTTCAACACACGAAGCGCCTCTCTTAGACCAGACTTTTGCTTACTTGGTAAATCCACCTGAGTTTGATCTCCTGTAATGATTACTTTTGAATTAGGGCCCATTCTGGTCAAGAACATTTTGATCTGTTCTCTAGTAGTATTTTGGGCCTCATCCAATAGCACAAAAGCATCATGCAAGGTTCTACCACGCATATAAGCCAACGGAGCAATCTCAATCACCCTATTCTCTTGATAAAACTTCAACTTTTCAGCAGGAACCATATCCCCCAAAGCATCATAAATTGGCCTCAAATAAGGATCCAGCTTTTCCTGAAGATCACCAGGCAAAAAGCCTAGGTTTTCGCCAGCTTCCACTGCTGGCCGCGTAATAATAATCCGCTTTACTTCTCTGTTTTTGAGCGCCCTCACGGCCAAGGCTACTGCGATATAGGTTTTTCCTGTACCGGCAGGACCAAGTGCAAACACAAGGTCATTTTTAAAAGCTGCATCCACCAACTTACGTTGATTGCTGGACTTCGGTTTAATGACTAAACCCTTATTGCCAAATACGATGATATCATTTTTATGTTCTTCCTCAAAAGGCACTCCTTCCAAGTCTATATACTCCTTCACATTCTCCGGGGTCACCTGACCGAAACGGTTAAAATGTTGTAAGAGCATATTAAGAACATCGTTGATTCGAATAATTTCAGGAGCCATGCCCTGAATACGAATTTCATTTCCGCGCGAAACAATTTTGCTTTTTGGGAAAGCCGCAGCAATTTGACGGATATTCTCATTTTCTGAGCCGAGAAAATCCAAAAGCGGGATATTTTCTAAAGTAATTACCTTTTCTACCAATCCGATATTATGTATTTAGCTTTGTCAGATTATTCTTAGACAAATAAAATTTCTATTTTTGTTTACACTTACAAAAGTACAAAATTTTAATTGACTTCGTTCCATGGCCTTAGTAACATTCCTGTCTGATTTTGGAGATTGTGATTATTATGTACCTGCAGTAAAAGCCAAGATGTTATCGATCAACCCGCAGCTGAATATCATCGATATTTCGCATAAAATTGATACCTATGACATTGCCCACGCTGCTTTCGTACTAAGGTCTGTCTATAAGGACTTTCCAAAAGGGACTATCCATCTGGTTGCTATCAATAGCACTAGTAGCATTACATCAGGATTTATCGGCATCAAATTAGAAGAGCATATTTTTATAGGACCCAATAATGGGGTTTTGAGCATGTTGGCAGATTACGACCCAGGAATTATTGTCCAGTTTGCTGACATTCATATTAAGGACAGCTCTTTTCCAGCAAAAGACATTCTCGCCCCAATCGCCGCCAAAGTGGCCAGCGGGGCCGCCATTCATGATTTTGGTGGACCTTTACAGCAAATCAAGAAGATGATGCCTAGACAGATCAAAGCCACTAAAAAGCAAATCGTCGGCCATGTATTAAGGGTGGACAACTATGGCAATTTGATTACAAACATCCCCAAAGATGTATTCAACACCCTTAACCCAGGCAAATTCACCTTGGAATTTAGCCGTGAAATATTAGAAGAAATCAACCAATCCTATGATAATGTAGAACCAGGTGATTGCTTTGCTTTTTTCAATAGCTTGGATTTTCTGGAAATCGGGATCAATCATGGACATGGAGCAGACTTGCTTGGCCTAAAATATGACAGTCCAGTAATGATTAACTTCCACCGGGAAGAAGATTAATTGAAAACGCATAGCATAATTTTTCCTATGCTATGCGAAAACCTTCCCTGGAAGGTTTTACATTTTTTTGATTAAAATCACTTCCCGAAAAAACTTTTCACTTGAATCAAAAAAAATCTTCTACACCAGCTTTAAGCTACCTGAACTAAAGAAACACCACTAACCAACAGCTGTACAAACACTTAACACCAAACCAACAAGAATTGGTTTTAAACGATCTGATAATCGAAAAAAATTAATTTGAAAAAAATCAAAATATCTAGGCTCTAGCTCTTGCACAAGAAAAAATCTTTGTCCATATTTGCATCCCATTCAGGAAGGAATGGAAACAAAACAAGAGAAAAATTGCTCCAATGTTTTGACAAAAATGGTTAAACATACCATGTCACTAAGCCCAGGTGGCGGAATTGGTAGACGCGTTGGTCTCAAACACCAATGCCTTCGGGCGTGCCGGTTCGACTCCGGCCCTGGGTACATAGCTCTCCTTTTTGGAGAGCTTTTTTTTTGAATTCATAATGATCAAATTTTCTACTTAGCTTTTTCCAGCCAACCTATCAAATTAAGAACTACCCTACACATCTTCAAAAAAGCTATTTTTCATTGAAATATATCACCTGAAATAGCTATGATATTACGAAACAACTATGTTTTTCACCTAGTCCATTTGACCTATACAGGAAAATATTTCCTTATATTGCATCCTTCAATTTAATTAGTACTGCCCCAAAAAAAAGACAGCGAAGGTCACAGATTATGCAAATTCTAAATGATTCACTCAAAATGGTTAATACTAAAAAACTATTGAAGAAGGACATTTCCTTCAATTCACTTATTTGGTGCATGGTTTTCGCCATATTGATAGGATGTAGATCCAAAATTAAACACGAAGAAACTTCCAAGGACAACATTAAATTTGAGCCAACTGTAGAATCTTTACAGCAATATGAAACTCCTGAGTGGTACAAGGATGCAAAATTCGGGATTTATTGTCATTGGAATGCACAATCCGCCTCTAAAAGCAGTAACAGTGGCTGGTACGCCAGACATATGTATCAAGAAGGCCACCCAGCCTATAAAGACCATTTAAAAAACTGGGGACACCCATCTGAAGTCGGCTATAAAGACATTATCGAAGCATGGGAAGGGGACAAGTTCGATGCCGAGAAATGGATAGGCCTCTTTGCTGATGCTGGAGCAAAATACGTCATGACCATGGCAGTTCATCACGATAATTTTGATTTTTGGGACTCAAAGTATCAACCCAAATGGAACTCTTTGAATTATGGTCCAAAAGTGGATGTTTGCAAAGAAATGAGAGATGCCGCTCATGATGCAGGACTGCGATGGGGAGCACGAACACACTTGGGACGAACATATAGCTGGTTTCAGACCAATAAAGGAGCTGATAGCACCGGAGCAAAAAAAGGCATTCCTTATGATGGAAACGATCCCTCTTATCAGGATTTATATTTAGAAAAAGCCTCGGCAGATCAAATTGGAAAAGAATACAATCAGATCAGGCATCCATTAAAGCCTTCAGAAGCCTGGGTGGAACATTGGAAAAACCGCATTAAGGACCTCATAGACAATTATCACCCTGACCACCTTTACTTCGATGGTGCCCTACCATTCATGAATGACCAGGGCAAGGCAGGTCTGGAAATTCTTGCCCATTATTATAACCATAATGCTTCCCGGCATAATGGAAAAAACGAAGGTGTTATGGTTATTAAAGATATAAAGGACCACGGGTATTTTTATGAAGGCATCTCCTCTGTGGTCCTAGAACGTACCAGAGAAAACGACATTGTACATCCCATGAGGGAAACCGAAAATTCTATCGGCCCTTGGTTCTATAATGGCAATGAAACATCCTACCGTTCCTCAAAAAGCTTGCTACACGAAATGATTGACGTGGTTTCTAAAAACTGCAATTTTGTTCTTAATGTTCCCCCAAGACCTGATGGTTCATTTGACGATGCCACAAAAACTATCTTAAGGGATTTCGGAAGCTGGCTAGACCAAAACGGTGAGGCCATCTACAGTAGTAGACCATATAATGTATTTGGGGAGGACAAGGTGAGATTTACTGTAAAAGGCAACAATTTGTATGTTATTTTATTAGAAAAACCATCTCAAGACAAATTAATTCAAACATTGAAAGCTTGGAAAGAAACTGACATCAAAGGGGTAGAACTTTTGGGACACAACGGCCCTATCCAATGGAAGTCAAGCAAAGAAGGGATGAATCTTTCTTTTCCAGATGAATTACCAGCCCAATTGGCATACGTGATCAAAATCAAATGCAACCAATCCCCAAACCTACTCCCTTTTGTAAAATCAGGGTCTGAGGATGTCGAGAAAATAAATGAGAAAAACAAGCAAAAGTATGGAGCTGATGGTGATGGAAATCACCAATTGGATTAATAAATCTAAAATCATGCATTGATAGTACTTCACTAATTATCAATAAGCTAAACTAGAAAAAGCTTCCTATTGGGGAGCTTTTTTGTTTTCTTTCCATTTTTCTTGATAGTCCGCTCTTTTTTCCTGTTGGCTTTTATAAAGACAAATCATCATAATAGCATCTGTCACTCAACTAAAAAAGTCATCAATAACTTAAATCAAACTAGCCTGATTATTACTTAACTAAAACAATGTAACAAAAAGAAGCGACCAATAAATTAATACAACGCCCCTACTTCAATTAATTCTGATAAAGCAGTTCATTGGTTAGAAAATTGAAAATATCTTCATTATTACCATACCGATCATTTAAGGCTTTCCAAGTGCCTCTACTAAACTCCAGCTTATTCCCCCTACTATCTTGATACACCCACTTGTCAAAAATATTTTTCTTCAAAGAAGCCTTTTCCTGATCCATTTCCAATACTAAACCACCATCCAACTCCTTCTTGACATAAACCCGACGACCATTTCTAATTTCTTCGCGAGTATAATTTCCAAAAACGTCTTTCCCTTCTACAAGTTTATTTTGCCTATTATCTTCTATTACCACCCTATCAAAAACGTCGATGGTGTATTTTGCGATATAACCATTATCTCTCCGATACTGCCGGACCAAGCCTATAAAAAACACACTCTCTCCTTGCTCAGTATTTAATTCATTTCCATATATTTCATCAAGGTATTCCTTCTCAAAAGTCACTTTATTTTCATTGTCATCAGTATAGACCAAACTTTCAAAAATATCCCTGTCCAGCTTTGCCTTAAAATGGCCATTTCTGGAAACATACTCCAGGTCACCAAAAAAATCCCGCTGTATGGACTGACCAACCGCCAAATTTGATACTCCGATAAGTAAAAATATAAACGCCCAAAAGTTTTTCATCTCTATTATTGATTATGCTTTATATATATCCGCAATTGCACCAGTAAGTTTTACCATTCAAAACATTCCCTATTAAGAGAATACATATCTTTAAGAAATACTAATTTAATTCTGTGTAGATCCGTGGAATCTCCCGATAAATCGGGACAGGCTGTGAGAAATAAGTTTACTGGTGTTAAAACGGATAATCATAATGCTTTAACTACTATAATTCTAAATGCTAAACTACCTCAACAATTTTAGTTTGAGAAAATAATAATCATGCCAAAAAAGAGTAAGCCAATCATATAGACTAAAAATAATTCATAAAACAGACTTTCTCACCTCTAAAACTGACCAAAGCACCAAACAACTACCTGAAATAGAAACAAATCCAGAAACAATCTATTGGAACATGGATTTGGAATCATTAAATTATGATAATAACCCACTCAAAGCAGGTTATAAAATCATTCTTATGAAAACGCTATTTTGTATCATTTTCCTTTTTACACCTCTTTTGCTTTCTGGACAAGATGCCACCGAGATCATCAAGAAGGTAGATCAAAAAATGAGGGGCAAATCATCATCCTCCAATATGACCATGAAGATTATTAGACCAGATTGGTCAAGGGAGATTTCAATGAAAGGCTGGAGCCTAGGGACTGACTATTCCCTCATCCTTATCACCAGCCCCGCAAGGGACCAAGGAACCGCTTTCCTCAAGCGAGACAAAGAAATATGGAATTGGCAGCCCACCATTGACAGGGTGGTGAAGCTTCCTCCTTCTATGATGAGCCAATCATGGATGGGCTCAGATTTTACTAATGATGACCTGGTGAAAGAATCTTCAGTGGTTGAGGATTATGACCATTTTCTCAAAGGGGATATCAGCATCAATAATTATGATTGCTGGAAGCTAGAGCTCATTCCAAAGGAGGATGCCGCTGTGGTATGGGGAGCTATTGAGCTATTTGTATCCAAAGAAGATTATATTGAACTGCTTATTCGCTATTATGATGAAGACGGTCTTCTGGTCAATACCATGATCCTTTCAGAAATCAAAGAGATGGACGGGAGGATTATTCCTAGCAAAATAGACATGATTCCTGCGGAAGACCCAGATCAAAGGACTGTAATTATCTATAATGATATTGATTTTGATATCGACATCAGTGAAAGCTTTTTCTCTATTCAAAAAATGAAACGCATACGTTGATGTTATTAAAACTGGCCTGGAGAAATATTTGGCGAAATAAGCGACGGACTATTATCACCATTGTCAGTATAGCCTTTGCCGTCATCCTATCCAGCCTTATGCGCTCTATGCAATTGGGTTCCTATGAAAGAATGGTTGATAATAGCGTGCGTTTTTTAACCGGTTATTTACAGATCCACAAAAAAGGATATTGGGATGAACAGGTGATTGACAATGCCTTTACCCCACCTTCAAATCTACAGAAAAAAGTCGAAGGAATCGCAAATGTAGAAGCAGCTGTCCCAAGACTGGAATCCTTTGCCTTGGCCTCCTACCAAACCAAAACCAAAGGGGCATTGGTCATAGGCATTGACCCTCAGAAAGAAGCAGCGCTCACCAATGTCGAAGATAAAATCGTCCAAGGCAAACCATTTGAAATTGACGAAAAACATGTACTGATCGGAACAGGGCTGGCAGAATACCTGAAGCTTTCTGTTGGTGACACCATCGTATTGATCAGCCAAGGTTACCACGGGGCAAATGCTGCAGGGAAATATGCCGTTTGCGGCCTGGTCCAGTTTGGCTTGCCACAGCTCACCAATCAGGCAGTTTTCATGCCCTTGCCTTCAGCTCAATATTTCTTTGGAGCAGAACAGTTGCTGACAGCCTTGGCTGTGGTCACTGAACACCCCAAACATGTCAGTTCCATTGAGGCTAGTTTACTACAAGAAGTCGATACTACGGCATTAGAAGTCATGAACTGGAGAATAATGATGCCGGAATTAATACAGGGAATAGAGGTAGATAATATTTCTGGAATAATCATGCTGATGTTACTATATGTGGTGATAGGCTTTGGAATGTTTGGTACATTTCTGATGATGACAACTGAGCGTCTATATGAATTTGGGGTCCTACTTTCCATAGGAATGAGAAGATACAAACTGCAATTGATTGTATTTGCAGAAATCATCATGCTAGCTATGATTGCTGTTTTGGTGGGCTTTGCTTTAAGCATACCCCTTATTAGTTATTTCTATCATCATCCAATTTCCCTATCGGACACCTATAAGGAGGCTTTTGAAAAATTCGGCATCGAAGCTGTCTATGTATTCAGTTTAGAACCAATAGTATTTACCAGTCAGGCATGGGTGGTGTTTTTTATGGCATTGGTCCTAGGCATTTACCCTCTTTATAAAATATGGAAACTGGACCCTGTAAATGCTATGAGAGAAGGAAGATAAATGAATATGTTAATCAAAATAGCTTGGAGAAATGTTTGGAGGAACAAAGGCCGCAGCTTAGTGGTCATTGGCTCTATTGTCGTGGGCATTTGGGCCTTGCTTTTCATGTTGGGCTTTATGAATGGCTTCACTGTTTCCTATATCAACGGGGCTATAGAACATGAAATTTCCCATATACAAATCCACCATCCAAAATTCAAACAGGACTACGATATAGCCTATTCCATACCCAATGGGCTTTCCCTGAAAGAAGCACTTTCTTCCGACCCCAAGGTTGCCGCCATTTCTCCCAGAAGCTTTGCCAATGGAATGATTTCCTCCACCAGAAAAGCCAATGGAGTCCGTATTTATGGCATCATTCCAGAATTGGAAAAACATGTTACCCACCACGACTCACTGTTAACAGCGGGAACTTATTTTGAATCCAAGCAGAGAAACCCAGTTATAATAGGAAATGAGCTGGCCGAAGAACTCAAGGTAGACATCAACTCGAAAATCGTGCTCACCTTCCAAGATGAAGATAATAATTTGGTCGCAGGGGCATTTCGCATAGCAGGCCTGATAGAGACCTCCTCACCTAGCATCAATAAATTCACCGCCTATGTAAAAATGGAAGACTTTAATCGCATTGCTGGAATAGGCCAAAACATTCATGAAATTGCCCTTTTCCTATCAAGCCCAAATGATGAAGCCCCATTAATGGACAAACTTAAAAAAGAACACCCAGACCTGCTAATAGAATCCTGGAGGACCATTGCCCCCGAGCTCGAACTCTTTCTTTCCATGACAGACAGCTTCCTATGGGTACTTTTTGGTATTATCATGATTGCACTCATCTTTGGAATTATCAACACTATGCTAATGGCCGTATTGGAGCGCTATAGGGAATTGGGTATGTTGATGGCCATAGGAATGAACAAATGGCGGGTTTATATGATGATTGTGATCGAAACCGTTTTTCTTTCTTTGGTTGGTGGTCCATTGGGAATTATCATTGGTTTAGCCACCATGAACTGGTTAGGCATTCACGGCATTGATTTAAGCGCCTATTCCGAAGGGCTAAAAGCCTATGGTTATGATAGTATTTTGTACCCAAGCATTGAAAACAACATCTATATATTTGTGACGATTGGCGTGATTATTACCGCGCTGATTGGTGCGCTTTATCCTGCTTACAAAGCCATTCAGCTCAATCCGACCAAAGCCCTACACACTGTTTAAATGACTCAGAAATGGAAACAACAGTAGCTAAAAAAATTGTTATAAAGACTGAAAATATAGCCAAGACTTACCACGAGTCGAAGATCCCTGTTCAGGCCTTAAAAGATGTGGACCTCGAGATTGAAGAAGGGGAATTTACGGCCATCGTTGGCCCATCAGGTTCTGGGAAAACTACACTCCTGAATATCATTGGGGGTCTTGATAAGCCCAGCAAGGGGAAGATAATTATCGGAGATACCGACATTTCCAACTTAAAAGAGTCTCAGCTTATAGATTTCAGGTTGCACCATATTGGTTTCGTTTTTCAGCAATACAATCTCATCCCTGTGCTCACAGCCAAAGAAAATGTAGAATTTATCATGTTGCTGCAAAAAAAATCCGAAAAGGAAATGGAAGAAAGAGCCATGAAACTTCTGAAAGAGGTTGGCTTGGAGGATAAGGCCAAAGTCCGCCCATCAGAATTATCGGGAGGACAACAACAACGGGTAGCAGTAATCAGGGCATTGGCTTCCAGGCCAAAATTTATCCTAGCAGATGAACCCACCGCTAACCTTGACTCTGCCTCTGCAGGGAATTTATTAGATATGATGGCCCGAATGAACCGTGAAGAAAATATGACCTTTATTTTTTCCACACACGACCAAAGGGTCATCGACAAGGCCAGAAGAGTCGTCACCTTAGAAGATGGCATGATCAAATATGATGAAGTTCGTTAAAATACTATTTAGCTGCCTATTTTTTGGCTTTATCCAAAGCAATATACTTGCGCAAGAAGAAAAGCCCAAGACCTTCTTTGTCAATGGTTATCTCAAAGAAATGATCTCCGCAAACGATCTTGGCGACAGTGCATTGATGGACAACCTCATCCATAATCGACTCAATTTTAAATGGTATCCAAATGATAACTTCAGGTTTTATGGGGCCTTGAGAACCAGGTTATTTATTGGTCAAACAAGCAAGTACCTTGAAAATTTTGAGGATTTCATCGATTATGACACCTACTACTTTGATCTAAACTGGACCCCAATCAATGAAAATGGTGTAGTACTCAACACAATGATTGATCGGTTGTATATGGAGTGGATCATAGAAAACCTTACGGTCAAACTGGGCCGACAAAGGATCAATTGGGGCATCAATACCATATGGAATCCAAACGATATTTTCAATGCCTATTCTTATTTTGACTTTGACTATGAAGAGCGACCAGGAATCGATGCCCTTAGAACAGAGTATTACACAGGAACCAATTCCAGTATTGAGGTAGCTATTAGCCTTCCTTCTAAAACCATAAATCCTGACAGTACAGCAATGAATATTTTTTCCTCTGCCTTGATGTACAAGACCAATAAATGGGGGTATGACTTCCAGTTTATGGGAGGCTATAGCAGAGAAAACTGGGTGCTTGGTGCTGGCTGGGCCGGTAATCTGGGCAGTGCCAGTTTAAAAGGGGAATTCACCTATTTCTACCCGAAAGAAGAAACTGAAGCAGACCCAAAGGCATTTGTAGGAAGTATCTCTCTGGACCATTCCATAGGAAAATTGTTCTATAATATATCTTACCTTTTCAATGAGTCAGGCTATAAAAACCTAGGGGCAGAAGGATTAATCCAACTCAATAGTCGCGCACTGACGGCCAAAAACCTGTCACCTTATAAACATTCCGGATTCGTTCAGACCAGCTATCAAGCCCACCCCCTTATCAATGCAGGATTTGGCATGATGCTGTTTCCTCAGAACAAAGCCATGTTCCTCTCCCCTTTTGCGACTTGGAATGTATTTCAGGATTTTGATCTAGACTTTATCGTCCAGGCCTTTTATGCAGAGGATACTTCAAGGGATAAATTCCGTTCCTATTCCACCTCTTATTTTTTACGGGGAAAATGGAGTTTTTAATTTGCAACCTAAAAATCACACTTCTCAATACTCATGACTCAATACTCTTTACTCTATACTACCTTAATAAATACATCTTGCCATAACCCTTTTTGAAGGCCTTATCTCCCGCTGTAGCTCTATGCTCCACAAATTGTCCATCTTTCCTTACAAGCACACGGTAAATATAGACGCCATTGGCCAATTGATCTCCAAACTCATCCTTGCCATCCCAAGCGTATTCGGAAATATTATTTCCGATCTTAATCGGACCAAGTTCTTCCTGAAGAATTTCTCTGACCACCTTGCCCGTCACCGTCATGATCTGAATTTTGATTTGGTCAGGCGGGGCTATACCTGTCACCGTAAACACAAAGCGTACACTGGTGCTAAATGGGTTGGGATAAGGATAAAAATGGGTGATGGTGGATTCATTGATTACCTCAAAACTCACCTCATAAGGTTTTTCTCCCGCTTTATTACCAGAAGCATCCACTGCATTGACCCTTAAGGTGTATATACCATCTTCCAAAGGGCCTGGCTGATACTCCAGTTTGAAATCCGTATTGTCCGATTCCTCAAACCATTTCAATGCAGGATTGCTGAATGATATTCTTTCAAAAGTACATCCCTCACAACTTCTCTTCAAATACACTTCCATGCCTGTAGTATCCTGTTTCAGCAGGGTGCTATTTTCATCCTTTACCAAAGCCGTAATCATCACATTAGGTGATACTATATCTCCGTCCATGATATAGGCCCCATCAAAATTGACATCCAAGACAGGGTTTTGATCGTCTTTTTCCACTATGAAATAATCCGCCAAATCCAGCACATTATTTTTATAGGATTGTTCCAAATATTCCCTTGGATTGGCGAAAACATTCATGGAGTTCTTGCCCGCCTCTCCCAATGAAGAAAAGGTGATTTCAAAAGCATAACGCTCCCCTGCCTTTACCGCTGGAATATTAAAAGACTCCTTTTTGACCGTATTATTGGTTTTGTTTTGAAGCCCATAATCTACAGTAAGGGAGTCTGTGAAGTCATAATTGGAGATATTGACAAATTCAAACTTGACCGTGGCCTCCTCTCCTTCCTGAAGTTGGAATTCATCTTCTTTGGATTGCAAAATCAAAACCCCTTCCGGCACACCAGTATAATTCACCTGCCATTTTCTCAATTGTTGTGGAACCTCTGTTTCAGAATCCCTCACTTCATATTTTAAGCGTAAATAAGGATAGGCCTCTGCATTGATATCTTGAATCCTGAGTTCTTCTTCCCTAATATTATCAAACAAAATTTCTTCATGGCCCTCACTGGTCACCCCAATAACATCGAAAACAAAATCTTCCACATTAATCGAAGTGCCCGGAACCGTATGATTATAAAACGTATCCCAAGAGGAAGCAGGCCCAATTCTGGAAGCGGCTACCGTTCCTTGATCATAAAAGCCTTTCATTTGTGTATGAAAAGTAATGACCTGTTCATCAGCTGGCAATGCAGCATCCTTATCTGCCAAGATCTCCTGTGCTTCTCCCGGACGCATACCCTTTCTCCCAAATAAAATATAAGGCTCTCCATTTTGCATATTCCTCAAAGTAGCTTCATTGGCACCGATTTCCTTCATCTTTAGGAATGCCTCATCCGGCCAGTTTTCAAAATCAACCGCACCCACAGAGAATATTATGACATAATCTCCTTCTTTTAGACCTTCTATATAATCCAAAAGCATAGTTTGCCCTTCTCCTGTTATCCACGAGTTCCGTATATTTTGAATGATCTGTGGAGTTTTCCCGCAGCTCTTTCCATCCAACACATCAAAGTTGGTCAAGGGAACGACCAAATAAGGAGACAGACTTCTTTGATCAAAAGCCATTAAGGCAAATGAACCATTGGTACACCTCCTCAAATTCATGTCAATATTATAGGCAGTACCATTCAGTTCAATCTGCACCTGACCATAACTTAGCCCTTCTGTCCTTGAGCCGAAGGTCATCACATCCATATCCACTTTTGTACCTTGGTACCTCCACTGCTCTTGCTCTTGATCAAGGTCCATGTTCTCAATTTGGTTTTCTCCTAATTGAGCAAATTCCTGTTGGATCCAACCTTCAGGTCCATCAGGAATATAGGTAAAACTACTAGTGGTCCATTCGGCACTTTCCCCTTCACGGTTTTCCAAAAACTTAGTTCTCCAATAAAAGGTCACTGAATCTAAACCGCTTACTTTGTCTCCGATACTTTCTTGCCAAGTTGCTATATTCCGGGTCGTTACTCGTGATTCTTTCCGCCATGCCGAGTTAAAATCAGGAGAGGTATCCAATTGCATCACCAATACACGATCCTCAGTGGATTTACCAGGTACTTG
This sequence comes from Echinicola salinicaeni, assembly GCF_014280965.1. GTDB lineage: Bacteria > Bacteroidota > Bacteroidia > Cytophagales > Cyclobacteriaceae > Echinicola > Echinicola salinicaeni. The sequence goes on along the minus strand of NZ_JACODZ010000001.1, from coordinate 546,171 downwards.
GGCAATCAGCTCCACCTGTTGTTGTTGATGTATAGCATAATTCAATGGGCTTAAATTTTGTGTCCCGCTGGATTCAATAAACTTATTGATCACTATGGTATTATTGGCAAAGGTCATTTCAGGAACCTCCTTTTGTGAATTTACCGTAATGGTAAAGACATTATCACCTGCAGATACCAATCCAGTATTGGGGACAGTAAAATGCACGGTGTCCCTATAATAAATTGGAGCAAGCTCCTCTGCTTCAAATGGGACAACCGTTCCATCAGGAAGGGTTCTACTGATTTTAAAATCCACTGTATCTAAATCCACCCTACCAATATTCCTGACCACAAAAGAAAGGTCTATGGAATCTGTAAGGGAATTAATCGCTTCCCCATTGAAATCCTGAAAAACTACTTCATTCTCATCTAAAGAATAATCCACCTTGTCTGCGGGAAAAAGCTTTACTGCAGGGTCCCCCAGCATCACCATTTGATTGGCATGGGCCTGGTTGATGGCTGAAGTACCATATCGCTTATAAAAATAATCTTCCACCTCACATTTAATTGTTCCAATAGCTTTGTAGTTCATTGAGGAATCCGCCAGTGCCTTCCTGTAAAAGGATTCTGAATACCTTCTCAAATAAACATCAACCCCCACACTTGCATGGGCCAAAAAGTTGGAAGCACCTCTATCGGGTGTCAAGATCCAATCCTCACCAAAGGTATAGGCCCCGCCAAAAGCATTTCCAGCATCACAGCCATTCATAAGCAAAAAGGGATATTTCCCATTATTATCATAACCCAGCTCATCTACACTGACAAAGCCTATATCAATATCTGTGGTGGACGTTCCTGCATGGCCAAAAAAAGTCACCATACTTGCCCCTTCATTGATCTTATCTGAAATATTGATCAGCTCAACCGGTGTATTTGACCGCTTTCTAAAGGTGGTAACATTCCCTCCAAAAAACACACTTTCTGCTATACTCTTATAGCCGAGCAGAAAATTATAATATCTTTCAAGTTCAAAAGCTGACAAACCTCCACTCAAATGTACTATCTCCTTCTGCCAAGCTTCACTCGCTCCTAGGGCATCCTTTTCTTTTACTTTGGCCAAATAATCATTGACTTGCTCTGGCGTTCTGGCTGGAATCCTCCCTACTCCTATGGTTTTTTTAAGGGGATCTTCAGGATCAAACCCCGTCACAAACCTATTGTCATTATAAGGGTAACCAAAAGTAGGTACTAGGTCCTGAATACTAAAAATCTCTGGCCTGTCACGGTAAAAATACCTTACCCCGCCTGAGTTCCGGGCATTGTACATGCCATAAGCCCTGCCTAAAAGCAACAGGAATTTTGGTTGATATTTGGTGGAGAACTGTCTTAAAAACTCCTTGATACCCAAAGGGGATTTTTCCCCATAATTAAATTGATTGTACAATTCTTCCGCTGTAACAATCAAGGTATCATAGCTACCGCCCGCAGCAGAGTGACGGTAAGCGGCATAAGCCTTCACGGGATCAGTGTTGATAGAGGTCGGCTGCCTTAAGCTTGGGTGACTCAGTATAATATAATCAGCACTTCGAGCCAATAGATTCCTGAAACGTACTTTTTCAAGCACATTGGGTTCGATAATATCCCTTTCTGACTGTATCAATAGCTTCGACTCCCCTGACACTGCCCCAACAGGAAAACTACTTGTGCCCGAGGATTCTTCTTTATCCAACTTCACAGGATGGTACAAATCAGTTATATCATAAGCCAAATATTGATCTCCTTCGTTAGAAAAAGTAAGTTTACCTTCTCCGCCACTTATCCAAATCGGCGCTAAATTTTCAGGTGCTGTCCCTGCCTGCTTATCATAAGTCAACTTGGCATAACTCAAAGATATATTATCAGAGGAACCGGCTGTTCCAACAGGCCGTGCCCGAACGACAAATCTTCCGTCATCACCGACATCGCTGACCATCAGATCAGCTGTCAATCTATAAATTTCAAAGGCCTCAAAACCCACCCTTTCTACCAACCGTAACTGATCCGTATTGGGTCCCACCATAATTTCCACTTCATGGGGAGCATCGGATCGACCCAAAATCCCCAATTCCAGAACAACCTCTGAGGAGCTCATTATTCTCCCTAAATCCCTGTAGCTTACATCTATATTATTATTTCGCGTCACTGCCCTTCCTGACCAGCCCTGCCCTCTATCATAAATTCCAAGATGAATTCCCAGAGAATAAGTTTGCCCCAATGCATATTGATCCGAAAAAACTTGAAGCGCTTCAGTTCTATAAGCACTTATTTCATTAGCAAGGGGATTTATAGCTCTATTGGCAACTCTTTTACCTGCTTGATCATTGGAAACCGTAAGAAAAAAAGCGGTCGCATCACTATGATTATTATAATAAGGATTACCCATTTGATCGGGTTCTGGATATAATTTCACGTCCGAGCTGCCATCATTCCTCTCTCCAACCAACTCTATATAATCCCCAGCGTCAAATTGCCCATCTTCCTGCCCATGCACATAGATGGCCACTTCTACACCTCGGTGAAAAATCTGGATATTTCTAGGATCAATAGCATCTACATCCATACCTGAAGCAGACAAGGTCGTATAGCTTAACCTGTAAATCCCATTAGTCTCCGTCTTGATCTTATAATAAGTTTGGGAAAAGTCGATCCATTCACTTTGTCCAAAAGTGACCTGGGCCCACCCCAGCAAAAGCATAAAAATTAGTACAAATTTATTCATTTATTAGCTTTTAATCCCAACCATTAAAAAGCCTGAATCCTTCTCCCAAAGGTTCAAGACTTACCTTTAGACTAAACACATGCGAATAGGGCGTTTCGGATACGCCGCCAATATCTGTCAATGCATAATCAATCGAAGCCTTTTCACTGATAAATACACCTAATCCAAAGCTCGGTTTATAGGCAAGTGATTTCCTTCCGTCAAAATCCTTTGTATACTGAAAATTGCTTATCCCCCCACGCAGATAGGCCACAGACCTATAACCCACCTCTAGCCCAAGCCTAGGATCCACACTCATCAAGTCTGTTTGTATGAGTGTATTTCTACGACCGTCAAAAGTCATGTCCAAATCCAAAGCTGCTTGTAAAGTGATCATTTCCTGTATCGTCAGCTCTCTGGACAAGCTGATTATGGCCCTGGGCAATGTCAGTTCAATGGTATTGGTAGGCACCTCATTATTGGTGCCAGCATAGACCTCCCGAACCATTTCGGCATTATGGGACCAAGCATTAAAAGTGGTGGTAATATCTTTCAACATTATCCCCAGCTTCCATTCCTCCAAAAAGAACATTCCTCCCACGTCAAAGCCAAAGCCCCAAGCCTTGGCAAACTTCCCTACATTTCTGTGAATAATCTTCGTATTGACCCCCGCTTTAAAAACATCACTAATATCCCTTGCATAAGAAATCATCAGCGCATAATCTGCTGCATTGAAAAACTGGATATTATCGTAATTGAGGGCCCCATTGGCATCATACAAAAAACGGGTATCGGGTATATCATCCACCCCAAATCGGATCAGCGAAATCGCTATTTGGTTGTCCTCTTCTATATTGGTGGAAAAACCCGCATAATCATACTTGGCAATGCCCGCAAAATACTCGGCATGCATGAGGGAGAATTCATACTTATGTTGGATTCCCAAAAGGGCAGCAGGATTCCAGTAAGCGGCTGTAACATCCCTTACGGCTGACACCTGTGCTCCACCCATTCCTAATGCCCTGGCCCCTACGCCAATGTTCATAAATTCATTGGAATACTTTGGAGTAATCCCCTGTGCTCTCCCTTCTACAATAGCCAAAAGTAATATCAGCCCCAAAAAACAATGCTGAAAACCTTTTTTTCTGTTTTTTTCCACCTATGCAAAGTAAAAAATAAATTGATATGAAACGAAATAGGCCTTTTAAAATTCTCTCCTATATAAACAGCTGAACACTGTTCACTACCGAACAAAGTATGTTCATTAGATATACACCACAAATCAGTCCTGAGTGAATCAAAAAAAATATTTTTTCGATGCCATATTTTCTGACAGGGTTCCCAAAAAGGTCAAAAAACACCCTAAAACACTACTAAACAACAGCTTACATCGAATCACATATATAAAAAGAATCCTTATTTAACAAGGAAATAGGTATAACAAGGTAGCTTAGTTAACTTTGGTATTATTTTTCGATATAGAAGAGAGAAGTCAAATGGATCATGCAAAACATGAGATAGCAATGGTTAATCATCAATCATTCTTGTTTCATCTTTATAAAAATCAACATAGATGAAAGCATCAAACACCCAAGTACAAATGCGCAAAGGAATTCTAGAATTCTGCATATTGCACATCATTTCCAGAGGGGAAGTTTACGCCTCGGATATGATAGAAGAACTTACAGAGGCTAAGCTGATTGTGGTGGAAGGCACCTTATATCCCTTGCTAAACCGGCTGAAAACAGCAGCCTTGGTTTCCTATAAATGGGTAGAATCAGAATCTGGTCCACCAAGAAAATACTACTCAATCACCCCAGAAGGAAGCGAGTTTCTTGGCAAGCTAAATGAAACCTGGCTTGACCTGGTTCAATCTACTACATTAATCACTTCCAAAAATTAAGATCATGAAAAAAACTATCAGCATAAATATCAGCGGTATCCTTTTTCATATCGAGGAGGATGGCTATGACAACTTGAAGAAATACCTGGAGTCTATTAACAAACACTTCTCGCATTATGAAGACAACCAGGAAATCATCAAGGATATAGAAAACCGAATTGCCGAAATATTCCTTTCTAACCTGAAAAACAATAAGCAGGTCATCACAGCAGAAAACGTGGACAAACTCATTGAAAAAATGGGGACCATTGCTGATTTCAAGGCAGTAGAGGAAAATGAACAGGAATTGGAAAATGACAAAAGCAATACTTCCAAGGATGAAGAAGAAAGTGAATTTTACAAATATATCACGCCTCCTGATCAGGGTTCAGGCAAGGGATATAAGAAACTGAGCAGACTGGAAAAAAGCAAGATTTTGGGAGGAGTCTGTGCTGGGCTTGCCAACTACTTGGCAATTGATCCACTTTGGACCAGATTAGTAGCCATACTTTTACTCTTCAGTGGTAAGTTCTCATTCACCAATTTTGATTTCTTCCCTTGGGATTGGGACTTTTCAGTATCCTTCGGTTGGTGGGCCATATTGGCTTATATTGTACTTTGGGTAATCCTTCCTGTGTCTTATGAGGAACCAGAGGACAAAAAGATCAAGAAGCTCTACCGAAATCCTGACGACCGGGTCATTGGTGGTGTCTGCAGTGGATTGGCTGCTTATTTTGACATAGAAGTACTATGGGCCAGACTGGCATTTGTTGGGTTGATATTTGCCGGAGGTGCGGGATTTGTGATTTATATCATTCTCTGGATAATCACACCACTGGCCAAATCCATCACCGAAAGGATAAAGATGAAAGGCGGGGAAATCACTTTGAGCAATATCGAAAGCACCATCATACAAAACCGTCAGATCCCGGACATTCCTCCGACTACAGAAAGACAAAAGGCTTGGTTGGCACCTTTCCGTTTTCTTGGTAAAATTATCGACAAGCTGGGAAAGGCCTTGGGCCCCTTCGGAAAGTTCATTCTTGATGTGATCCGAGTAGTCTTTGGGCTGATCATTTTCTTTATTGGATTGGTCATTACACTGACACCTCTGGCTTTTCTGGGGGCCTACTTTGAATTCTATACCAATGATAGCTTTAGGCATTTAATAGACAATGTCCCAGTAGAACTAATTTCTGAACTCGCACCGGTATGGTTAGCTATTGCAGCCAGTACTGTGGTATTGATCCCAGGTATAGTCATTACGCTTTTAGGTATCAGTGTACTTATCAAGAGAAGTTTGATTGATTCAAGGTTTGGATTGGTCACCTTTGGTATTTGGCTGCTCAGCATCATGATCTGTGCCTTTCAAATCCCCAAAACTATTGTACAATTCAAGAATGAAGGAAGTCATACTATCGAAACGAAACTTGACCTTCCAGAAAGTGTGTGGGTAATCGGTGCCAATGATGACGAAATGGATCTTAACGAGCTGGACCTGGTTCATGTAGAACTCAAAGGCACTGAGGACAGCCTCGCCTACCTGTCTCAGCGCTTTAAGTCACAAGGTAGAAGCAAGCAGGATGCTAACCAAAATGCCCAAGATATCCAATACAATTATGACATAAAGGATTCTCTCATCAGTTTTAACAGATCATTGGAATTTTCCTCTATGGCTAAATTTAGAGGACAAAATTTATGGCAAACCCTTTATATACCTTACGATCAGCCATTCATAATGGAAAAATCATTAATATCCATGATCCGCAATACCATTTATGCCAATGGTTATAAACTCAAGGATATCAATAACAGAAACTATTGGGTATTCAATGAAGAAGGAATGCTCTGTCTAACCTGTGAAAGTGAACATAAAAACACCCCTAGCGACAGTATTTCAAGGGTGAAATTTCAAAAGGAATTCTTTATGAAGGAATAAACTTTATATGCGTTGATTTAATTTTTAGAAAAGCAAGGTAGGGGTCTATCTTGCTTTTTCTCTTTTGGTTCCTTTTTATTCTTTTTTTAATTATCTTATACTAAGAAATAACCATTATGGACGTTAGGGTAAAATTTTTAGGAGCTGCGCAAACCGTAACAGGATCCCGATTTTTATTGGAGATTGATAACAGCACCATTTTAGTAGACTGCGGACTCTTCCAAGGCATCAAAGAAATTCGGCAAAGGAACTGGGAAGAATTCCCTTTTAATCCAGAAAAGATAGACATGGTACTTTTGACCCATGCCCATATAGACCATTCGGGTTATTTGCCCAAATTGGTCAAAGAAGGATTCAAAGGGCAGATCATATTGACAGAACCAAGTTTGGACCTAGTTAAAATTCTGCTGCTGGACTCAGGGAAATTACAGGAAGAAGAAGCTGCATACGCCCAGAAAAAAGGCTATTCTAGACACGAAAAACCAGAAGCTCTCTACACTGTGGAGGACGCAGAAAATGTCTTTGGTCAGCTACATCCTATTAAATTTGATACAGAAGTAAGCCTAACAGACCGAGTGAGCCTAACGGCTTATAATGCCGGGCATATACTGGGTGCCGCCATATTAAAACTCAAACTTCGTGGAAACACCTATAATAAAACCATTGTATTTTCGGGAGATTTAGGCAGGTATAATGACCCTATACTCAATCCCCCAATAGGAATTCCCAAGGCAGACGTACTTTTTATCGAATCCACATATGGAAATCGACTTCATGTAGAAAACACGCCTGAGTTTACTTTGGCCGAAGCCATAAATAGCACTTATCAAAAAGGCGGTGTCTCAGTAATTCCCTCTTTTGCCGTTGGCAGGACACAATTGATCCTTTACTATTTATTCAAACTCCAGCAAAAGGGTAAAATCCCACAAATCCCCATATATGTGGATAGTCCTATGGCCATAGACGTCACCAAACTCTATAAAGATTATTTGCAATACCACAGGCTTGGCCCCTCTTTACATGAAGAAAACGCCAATCCTTTTGCCCATAAAAACTTACATTACTTCCAAAGTCAGGAATCATCCATGTCCTTGAACCATTTTAGCGGTGATGCCATCATCATTTCTGCCAGTGGCATGGCTACAGGAGGCCGCATCGTCCACCACTTATATAACCGTCTCCCAAATGAAAAAGATAGCTTTATCTTTGTAGGCTATCAGGCTGAAGGCACCAGGGGTAGAAAATTATTGGACGGGGAAAAGTATTCTCGTATGTATGGTTTGGACGTAGAGGTAAAAGCCTCCATCTATTATATTGAAGGACTGAGTGCCCATGCCGATGAAAGTGAACTTTTGAAATGGACTGACTGTATCACGGAAAAGCCCAAAATAACCTTTGTTATACATGGCGAAAAGGAATCTGCAGAAGCCTTTGCTCATACGCTCAATGAAAATTATAGCTGGAATACACTAGTTCCCAACTACCTCGAATCTTATGAAATTTTTCAAGGAATCTAGTAAATAGGGCATAATTTATGATGGTAATAATTCAACTACCATTATTTTACACAACACATTATCACATGAAAACCAAGCAAATACTAAGAACTTTAGCCTATTCATTTTTTACGCTAGGGCTAGCTTCAATTTTATTCGGATGTAAAGCCCAGCGGGTGGATACACAAGGAATTATGGGACAAGTGTACTGGGTGGAAGGCAATCTAATGCCAACTATTTCAGATGATAATAATGTTCCTGAAAAGCCACCCAAAGAAAAGGTAAAAAGAAAGATCAGGATTTATGAGCGGACCCATATCAATGAAGCCAAAATGGGGGATCTACTATTTACTGAAATAGAAACTCCCATGGTGGCGGAAATTGAAACGGAGGAAGATGGCAGTTTTGTGATTGGCCTCCCCCCTGGGGCATATTCCATTTTCACGGTTGAAGAAGATGGATATTTTGCCAATGTATTCGATTTGGACACCTATATCCAGCCAGTGGAGGTCATCGATGGAGAATGGTCCCAACTGGAAATTCTCATCAACTATAAAGCGGCCTATTAAAAGGTCACTAACTATTAGAAAAACTCTAGGGCATCTTGATTTCATCAGGATGCCTTTTTATTTGTCGTCCAAACGAAAAAACACTGCAAAACGCTATTTAGAGACTGCCTATTGAAAGGCTATATTTTACCATCTATTAAAATTTCACATTTTTTTTCACACCCCCATGCAACCCTTTTTGTGTAAATTGTATCTACCTTATTGAAACCCGCACATTGTGTTTGTCCTTTACTGATCACAAGCCTTTTTGCGGATTCCCTGAGACCTCTATTAACAAACATTGTCGAAGGAATACAAAATATCATGTTTATAAGAAAAACTTTTACAACAGAAGCTGACATCATCAAAGGTTGCTTAAAGGGAAACAGAAACGCCCAAAAGCACCTATATGATCAGTATGCTGGAAAGTTTTTGATAATCTGCCGTCGTTATATCAAGGATCGGAACATGGCAGAGGACGTGATGATAGAAGGCTTTATGAGAATATTTGATAAACTTCCACAGTATGAACACAAGGGCAGTTTTGAAGGCTGGATGAAACGCATCATCGTCACCCAGTCCCTATTGGCCCTTAGGAAGCATCAAAAGTTAGCGATGGAAGTACATTTGGAGCATGACCTAATTGCTGGCAACACCAAGTACGAGTCTGTGGATATGGAAGCCGATGAGCTTATGGAAATGATCAGTGAATTACCTGTAGGGTATAAAACGGTATTTAACCTCTATGCCATCGAAGGTTATACGCATGCTGAAATAAGTGAGCTTTTAGGAATTGCTGAAAACACTTCCAAATCCCAATTGAGCAGAGCAAGAGCACTTCTCAAACAAAAGATCGCCCAATTACAATTAAAAGAAAGGAGTATCAATGGATAGTCAAAAACACCCAATAGATGAGCTATTTAGCCAAAAACTAAAACAGCATCAAGAAAGGCCAAGCAATTTAAGCTGGGAAAGATTGGACGCTCAGCTTGGACATCAAAAAAAATCCAATAAACCGGCCTGGATAAAGGTAGCGGCTGTGATCATCGGGATTTTTGCGCTTACAATTCTTTTGTGGCGCATTGACTTTACTGAAAATAAGGAAAACTACCCCATGCTTGCAGAGCAAACACCAGCTTTAAATCAGGAGTCCCTAACACAAAGTGCTGTTGTGCCCACTGATTCAAGCCGACAATCTGTGGAAAAAATAGAAAAGCCAATAGATGCCAATAATGATACTGAAAAGGTAGAAGATGAAAAGGACCATAAACCGGTCATTAAAAGCAAGCCTGCTCCTACTAAAGAAAATCTGCAAAAAGAACTACTTCCAGACAATTCCTTAGTAGCAGCTGCATCAAATCGCAAAACAATTGAAAAGGCTCCAGAAATCAAACCTGAAAGAGACCTAGGTTTACCTGAATTGGAAAACAAAAAAATCTCTATAGATGAACTCATCGCCGACAATGGTACTGTAGACAAAAAAGAAGAGCCTGTGGCTTATACAGTAAAGATCAAATCAAGCGGGATTTCAGAAAAACCACAAAAAGAAAATTTGGTCTCGGAAATAGGTGAAAAAATCAATACCCTCGGAGGATTAATTGGCAAAGTAGATAAAGGTTATGCAGACCTGCAGGATGCAAAAAACAATCTATTTGCCTCATTGATCAGTAAAAAAGAGGATAATTAAGCGAATACTTTAATCGATAATAATATGAAAAGATATGTTTTAGCCATGATTTTTATGGCATTTGTGCAGACAGCTTTTGCTTTCAATGAAAGCTACCAGGCTGCCAAAGACAGCATCATCGTAGAATATGGACATTCGGGCCGTATAGTTATCCTAGTAGACAATAAGGAGGATTTCGAAAAGTTAAAGGCATTGGATGTAAACCAGATCATCCGTGAATTGGATTTAGAATTAGATGAAGAAACGGGAGAACTTACCGTCGTAGAACTTAGCAAAGATGAAGGAGATAATAAAGAGATCGTACGCGTGGAGGAACATGGTCCTGAAACTACTGTATCAGTAGGTAGAATAAAGGTCATTGTTGACGAATCTGGACCAAACACAAAAGTCCGACTTGAAAAAAAGAAAAAGGTCGAGCCCCCCTTCCGCACCTTCTTCAATTTTGATCTGGGGATCAACAACTATCTCCAAGACGGAAGTTTCCCCACATCAGACAATCCCTATGCGGTAAAAGGCTGGGGAAGTTGGAACGTAGGACTTAACTGGATGGCCAGCCAAAAACTTTCAAAAGGATTCTATTGGGACTTCGGACTGGGGATGCAATGGTACAATTTCAAATTTGAAAACAGGGATTTTCAGGCTGTAAGAGGCGATGAAGGAATTGACTTTATCCAAAGAACTGATGTGGATGGATTTAAAAGCAAAGTCAGTGCTTCCTATATTACCGCCATGACCTTATTGAGACTGGACTTTGGCAGGATCAATGATAATGGTCATAAAGGAATTAAAATAGCAGCGGGCCCCTATTTTGGCTATCGCGTAGGAGGAAGAAGCAAATTTGTCTACAGGGAACTTGGTGGTTCAGGAAGACAAAAAGACAAGCTTAATACGGGCATATACCTAAATAATGTACGCTATGGCATTAGAGGAGAAATCGGTGTGGGACGAATCACATTCTTCTCCACTTATGACTTAAACGAGCTATTCCAAGACGATAAGGGACCAGCACTCAACCCTATCACTTTTGGCCTTGTTTTTTAATATGAAAGAATAATACTATTAAATTAAAATAATGAAAAAACTACTTTTATTTATTTGCCTTTCCACCTGTATTCCAGCAATTTCCATCGCACAGGAAAGTGATGAAAAAGAGGTGGTGAAAGTGAAAAATTTTCGTCTTTTTGGAAACCAATGGATTTATGAAAAATATGCTGACAGATCATGGACCATAAATACAGAAGGATGCAGTGATGTTATTGTAGAAACAGATGGTCCGAAAAAGCGCAACTATGAAAAAAGGTTCAATATAGACCTTGGGATCAATACCTGGGTAAATGACCCTTCCTCTCCTACTATTAAAGCTTGGGGAAGCTGGAATGTCGGCTTGAATTATCAGCACGTTTATTCCCTCGGCAAACATTTTACATTTAATCCAGCCCTTGGCGTAAGTTGGTATAATTTCAAACTGGAGGATTCAGACCTGATTCCTCTCAAAACCGATGATGGGATTGTTTTTGAACCTTTTGAAGATGGAGAGGGTACCAAATCCAAAATATCATCTTCCTATGCGAATTTCAGTCTTATCCCGAGCTACCATAGCGAAAATGGAAAAATCAGAATAGGACTTGGCCCGTATATAGGATATAGACTTGGTGGAAGAGGCAAGTTTGTCTATGAGGATGAAGAAGGCAAGTCCCATAAAAAATTCGAGAAGTCAAATATGTTTAACAATGACCTTAGGTATGGTGGAAGATTGACCCTTGGGGTTGGAGAGGTTGACTTCTACCTTAATTATGACCTCAACCCTGTATTCCAAACCGGAAAAGGACCAGAAGTTAATGCACTTAGTTTTGGAATAATCCTTTAAACATCAGCAAATACACACCACCTACCCAATGCTTCCTTGAACATAAACCATTAAAACTATGAAAACTTCATTCCGTTATATTGGCTTCCTATTATTCCTTTTTGGAATTAGCCTGGGACACAGCCAGGGCCAATCAAAAATCGAAAAGTCATTTGACAATATTGAAAAACTGGAAATCCAGGGAGGAAGTATTTCCTTAAGCTATGAAGGCAATGCATCCCAATCATCCATAGAAGTCACTGCTGATCTCGGTGATGATCAGAATGGCGACAAAAACCTGATCTTTGTTACAGTAGGAAACACCCTTAAAATCTCTTACCAAAAAACCGGGAACTGGAACAACAATAAGAACAAAAGATATATCCATATTACAGGTCCTGAAGTCATTATGCTTAAAGCTGTTAACTCTTCTGGAAAAATGCATATAAAGGGCGTGGCCTCTGAACTTACTGAATTAAAGGCAAGCTCAGGAATCATTCATATTGAAGATATCTCCGGTAATTTAAGATTAGCCGGTTCCTCAGGAAAAATAGAAGTCAACAATGTGGAGGGGGATGTAGACTGTAAAATGACCAGTGGAATCATGGACTTGGAATATATTAAAGGAAATACTTCTTTGAGCTCTAGCAGTGGTAAGATCACAGCCAGACATGTTGCAGGTGAATTAAATGTAAAAATCACTTCTGGAAGTGTGGACCTGGAAGATATATCTACTTTAGGAGCGCTAAAGTTATCTTCCGGTATGATGAATGCCAAAAAAGTCGGCTTTGGCCCCAACACCTCCTTTTCAGGCTCTTCAGGAATGTTCAAAGTCAAAGCCAATGCCTTGCTGGACAATTATAACTATGACATGAATGCAGGAAGTGGCATGGTCAAAGTCGGCAAACAGTCTTCAAGTGACCATTTGCTTATTGACCATGGTGCTGCCTATACCATTAAGGGGAATATCGGTTCAGGAATGATCTCCATAGAAAAATATTAAAACAGCATCTAATTATTCGTATGACGTGTCAAGGATCTGATTACAGTTTGGGATTGCAATGACTTGAATCCATCTGTGTTCATTCAGTGAATCTGTGGTTGATAATATTTTATGTTGATATGGCTTCAATACGATTAGTAAAAGAGATTCCTTCTCCGTAGGAATGACTGCGTTTACCGAGGTCTGATTACAGTTGACTGGTTACTCTTAGAACGAGATTGCTACACTACGTTCGCAATGACACCAGTGGCCTCATTTTCAAAAAATATTGATAGAATGACAGAAGTTGAAAGAGAATTACATTTAAAAACAGACACAATTCCTATTCGTCTTAATTATTCACTATTAAAATAGCAGATATATAAAAAACCAAAAAAGGCATCGGAAATTGATTCCGATGCCTTTTTCTATTCATCTCTTCTGCCAAACTCAGCGACAGTGGCCCTTTGCTCTCCTTTAAGCTTTAACAACCTGATGATCCTATCCGGAGTGGGTTTGCCCAATGAAACAAATCCCAATGTCAGCGCATATCCAATGGTAAAACCCGGATTATCAAAAAACAATAATCCAGCACCACATAGAAACCCGGAAACAAAGAGCATCCAAAACCGTAGCATGGTGAGCCGAGCATATTTTTCCAATTTTACTTCGAGTGGCATATCAGGATTTCTTAAATTTCTCAATCCTTGGTTAAACAGTACAAATTGAGCAATTAAAATTGCACCTACTGATACTAACCCAATTGTATTTAGCTTCTCAGACAACTGTGGCAAGTCCAATTCCATATTGCCACTGCTTGTATACAAATAGGCAAAAGCAAACACCGGCAAGGGGATGGCGATAAGTATCAATACATTTCGCTCAAGCAGCCTAAAATTTCTCTTCATCACTTCTAGCATTAGCCTATATCTACTTTTACATCTCCTGTCTTTGGATGGGACACACAGCAAAGAATATAACCTTCTTCTTTTTCATTTTTGCTCAACCCCGCATCCTGATCCATACTTACTTCACCACTCACCAGCTTGCCTCTACAAGCCGTACACAAGCCACTTTGGCAGCTATAAGGCATATCATACCCTTCATCCAAGCCCGCTTCAAGGATAGTTTTTCCTGCAGGCACTTCAAAGCTATGCTCCTCCCCCTCAAGATTAATACTCACTTCTCGGGTAAGTTCAATATTGGCATTTTCCTCTTCATGAGCTTTTTCTGCCTCATCAGATGAGGAGGTATAAAAACTCTCTCTGTGGATATTATCATGGGACACATTCATCTTAAGCAGTGCCTCCACACTTCCTTCCATCAATCCTTCCGGGCCACATAAAAAATAAATCTCCTTATCCGCATCAGCATAATGCTTCTCCTTCACTATATCGGCTATCATTTCCTCATTCAGCCTTCCTTTCAATCCAGTCCATTCCTCCTTAGGTTGGGACAGTGTATGTACTACCTCAAAGCGCCCTTCATACTTATTGCAGAGTGCTGTCAACTGATCATCAAAAATAATCTGATCTTCAGATCGGTTACAGTATATCAAAGTCACCTTGGATAGTGGCTCATTGACCAATACTGACTTAGTTATTCCCATAATCGGAGTAATACCACTTCCTCCAGCTATCATCACAAAATGGTTCTTGTTTTTAGAATGAAAATCTGTGGTAAAATGTCCTAATGGCTTCATGACCTCTATGGTCTTCCCTGGCTTGATATGATCATTCAAATAATTGGACACCAAGCCACCATCAATTTTCTTGACGGTTATCCCTGGATGTGGGTCTACATAGGGAGAAGTACATAAACTATAAGATCTACGTTCTTCTTTACCATTTACCTCCAATATCAATGTCAAAAACTGTCCAGGCTTATAGTCCAAATAGGGCTCTGGCTGTTCAAAATATATACTAATGGCCTCAGAAGTTTCCCTTTTAACTTCCCTTACCTTCAGTGACAAATACTGACTCCCTCTTTTCTTCTCTCCTTTATTCTTTTTAAATAAGCTAAATAACATTCCTTCTACTGAGTTTATCTACTTCGTATAATCGTCCTCAAAATTAAGGCTGATTTTTTTAAAATCCCCTTAATCCCAATCTTTAAATCCCTTAAAGAACATTTAAATGGTAAAGATGTTCCCAAGCCCAGCAATATTAACTCAAAAACCAGTCCTTTTTCTTTAAATAATAAGGTTCTATATGATTTACAGGGGTAACCTTTACTTTGTTTTCCTTATTAAGGTTTAACCACACTAAATTTCATATGGAGCCAATAATAACAGCAGTCGCTTTGGTAAAAATTCACAAAAAAATTTCAAGGCCTTGTAGCGTTTCTTTGTGACCTTACGTTTTGGGGAAAAGCAAAGAAAAACAACAAAAAAATAGATTAAACCAACAGTATTATGTTAACGCAAATCATGAATAGAAGCCTGTTCAAAAATTGGAAAAAAAGCCTGGGTCTTTTTTTCTTGGCTGTATCACCCCTATTGATCACCAGCTGCCTTGATGATGATGACACGGATTATTATGATGGTCCTGTCGCCTATGTAGCTTACTATCACGGCTCACCTGAAACGGGATCAGTAAGTATTTATGCTGATGGAAGGGTTTATAACACCAATAATTTTGAGTATACTGATTACTTCAATTATGGACGTTATTTTACTGGAGAAAGAACATTGTCTTTCAAAAACAGAAATGCCGCTAACTCATTATTGGACACTACCGTGACCTTGACTGAGAATCAAGCGTATTCATTCTTCTTTATCGATGCTGCAGAAGATGATGACTCAGATATGGGGACCCTTATTGCAGAAGACAATTGGAATGAGCCTAACGAAGGCAATGCCATGATCAGATTGGTACACCTTTCCCCTGATGCACCGGAGGTCAATCTTACTATAAATGACAGCGAAACACCATTATTTTCCAATGGAGCTTATATGGACGTAACTGATTTTGAAGAGATTCCTGCTGAAATGAGCAATTTTTCTTTGACAGATGCCAATTCCGGTGAAGTACTCCTGACTGCTGATGACCTCAACCTTCGCAGCCAAAGAGTCTATACCGTAGTGGTAAGAGGCTATATGGATTCCTCAGAAACGAATAAGGGGCTAAGCCTTCAAGTGATAAGAAACTATCCAAATTATTAAAACCGACTATTACCGCATAATCGGAGGGGATTACCTTGATGGTAATCCCCTTTTTTATGTCTCCCATTCCCTTTTGTTAAAAAAATTCCAAATAAAAGGCTTTTACATTTTAATAAATTATTTTTGTGGCGTCATTCAAACAAAAAGAAATCATCATGAATTTAAATACGCTGACCGCAGTATCCTCTGTGGATGGAAGATACGGAAGCAAAACTGCTCCCTTGAGAGCTTATTTTTCTGAATATGCCTTGATTCTTTACAGGGTAAAGGTTGAGGTGGAATATTTCATCGCGCTTTGTGAAATGCCATTACCTCAATTAAAAGGCATTTCCAAAGATATCTTCCCAAAACTCCGTGCCATTGTGGACGACTTTTCCGAGGCTGATGCAGCGTCTATCAAAGAAATTGAAAAGACCACTAATCATGATGTTAAAGCAGTTGAATATTTCTTGAAAGAAAAATTTGACCAACTGGGACTTGAAGAACAAAAGGAATTCATCCACTTTGGATTGACCTCTCAGGATATCAATAATACCGCTACCCCACTCATGCTCAAGGAAGGGCTGAATGAAGTAATGCTTCCGGTCTTGGAAGAAGTAATGACTAAACTAAAAAGTCAAATTGCAGAATGGGGAGACATCTCGATGTTGGCAAAGACCCATGGTCAACCTGCCTCCCCAACGCGCTTGGGCAAGGAATTCCAGGTTTTCTTGACCAGACTGGAAAATCAATTGACCCTACTGAACCAAGTACCTCATTCCGCGAAGTTTGGTGGTGCTACAGGTAATATGAATGCCCACAAAGTAGCTTACCCTGATCAAGAGTGGAATGTATTTGCCAATAACTTCGTCAGCCAGTACCTTGGTTTGGAAAGAAGCTTCCCAACCACTCAAATTGAGCATTATGACAATATTGCTGCTCTTTTTGATGGCTTGAAAAGAATCAACACCATCCTTTTGGATCTTTCTAAGGATGTTTGGCAATATGTAAGCATGAACTATTTCAAGCAAAAGATCAAAGCAGGCGAAGTAGGATCTTCTGCCATGCCACATAAGGTGAATCCTATTGACTTTGAAAATGCAGAGGGTAACCTGGGCATCGCCAATGCACTATTGGAGCACCTTGCAGCCAAACTACCTGTCAGCAGGTTACAAAGAGACCTTACTGATAGTACAGTTTTGAGAGTAATTGGCGTGCCATTGGCCCATATGCTTATTGCCTTTGAATCATTGAAAAAAGGAATGGGCAAATTGGAATTAAACAAAGCGGCTATCGATGCTGATCTTGAAGAAAACTGGGCCGTGGTAGCTGAAGCGATTCAGACCGTCTTAAGAAGAGAAGGTTATCCAAAACCATACGAAGCACTGAAGGACCTCACCAGAACCAATAGTAAAATCACTGAAACCTCCATCCGGGAATTTATCGATACTTTAAATGTTTCTGATGAGGTAAAAGCAGAATTGAAGGTGATCACTCCTTTCAATTACACTGGAATCTAAGCCGGATCATGCATTGGGAATCTTAACAGATAGGCTAATGCATATTTCGGGTTTAAGTTTATCCTAAACCATAGACCATAGAAACAGGCTGGCTCATAAGTCGGAAATACGTCATCACGAGTGAAGCGAAGTGATCTCGAAGTACTTACATTGTACATATAGGGAGATTGCTTCTCTTCGCTATCGCTACAATCGCAATGACGTGGATTTATGAAACAGCCTGTTTTTTTTACTTCTTCACCCTTGGCAAAAAAATCTCCGCCATCATACAGCGGACACTACCACCACCCAATTTCTCAATGGTGGGAATATCAGGAACAATCAAATCTGTATATTTTGAAATGATTTGCTTTTGCCCTGCCTTAAGACTTTTGAAGGCACTGGCAGACATTACTGTAAAATGCTTCCCCTCCGTATTCTTTAATTCCAACATATTACCAGCAAAAGCATTCTTTTGGTGCAAGGTTATTGGAATGATTTTCTTACCATGCTTTTCCAAACTTTCCTTTACCATCATCTTTTCCGCCTCCCTTTCAATGCTATCCAAACAGACCACGGCCATCTTAGATCCCACATGCATCATCACATTGGTATGATAAACTGGTCGCTTTGGATATTTCAATTGCTGTACCGCATGAAACAGCAATACTTGATAACCTTTTAATTGTTGGAAATAATGCAGGGGAACTGAATGTGTTCGCTCTGAAGCACAGGCATAAACAATTTTATTTTCCCTATCCAGCACCATACTCCCTGTACTTTCCAAGTACTGTCCATCATCTTCAAAAAATGTCAAGTCAACTACCTCCTCGGTCTTAAAATCATAATCGGCAAGTTTACGGACCAAGTCTTTTCTCCTCTCAGCACGCCTGAGCAGGGACATCATGGGATAAAGCAAGATACTGCCGTCTTCATGCGTACTGAACCAATTATTTGGAAAAACAGCGTCCGGTTTAATCGGCGAAACGGTATCCTCCAATACGATAACCTCAATACCATTCGCACGGAGCATGGCTACCATCCCATCAAACTCTACCAATGCTTCTTGCTGAATAAGGGAATTTGGCCGCTCATCCTGCGCTTGATACAGGTTATCCACGGCTGTTTCTGGATTATATCCAAAAGCAGCAGGTCTAACCATCAAAACCGTGGAAGCTATCTGGGAATTCATCAAATCACCATCTTATCAATGTCTATACTTTGCCAAATTTCCTCAAGGGGTCTTTGGCTTTTTATAATATTGGTAGAGTATTGGTTTAATCCGGAATCTTTGTTCACTCAGGCTAAAATAACTGTTTCCATCCTTTCCAAATGCCAAAGCCTCGCCTTGGGGTTCTGGCACATAAGGTAATTGAACAGGCTTTCGGGAAAGTGCATCTACGAGGCTTTCTCCTTCTTCCCTTTCCCAATGGTAGACCACCCAATAATTTTTGATGATGATTTCCTTCCCATCAGGAGAAATATCCCCTCCCACTGACATGGTAATGGGGAGTTCCAACACCTTTTCAAGCTCTGCCTGCTCCTTTTCGGTGTCTTCAGCACCTAAGCGGTATAGTACATTACTGGAATCCCGCTTAGTCACTATATACACATCTCCATTCCAAGGGTCCACCATCAAAGTTTCAGCATCTTTTGGTCCATCTGGATAAGTAAGCTCCGTTACTTCAGGCTTCACCTCAATCTTATCTTGACCTGGAAGAGGCTCTTCGAATCTTAATAACTTGATTGAGGGATAAACACCCTTATTATCTCCAATTTCACCTATATAAATATAAGACTTTTCCTTATTCCTTCCCGGACCTATGGCGATATCCTCCCAATCCCGATTATCTGCCCCATCCAAGGCTATTTCCCTGGTGATTTTTCCCGTACTATCCATCTGATAAAGTACTGGCAATCCTCCACTGTCATTATGGGTATAGAGTACATTATCATATTTTCTGGAATATGCCAAGCCACTGGCCTCATCGATGCGTTTGTGGTCCACCAAGCCCATTTCTTTGCCACTGGTATAAAGTGAATCCTCCACTTGGGGATTGATTCTAATTTCAAATTTCTGGAACACTTTTTCAGAAATTAAATAGGGCATTAGTGAGGCCAGAAAAGATATTTTCAGCAAAAATTGTAATACAAATTTCATAAGCTTCTTTTCACAAATTAAAGGCCAACAAAACTTTACCTTAAATCATTAACTCTTAAAATATGTTAACTTTTAACCCGATGCGCATTTGTCATGATCAGCAGCACTTAAACCCTAAGGAAACAATAGTTTACACACTGACCTTAAACCAGTTATGACATATAACAAATAGGCTAATGCATAAAATAAGTTAATATAAGCTCAAAAAAAAAGAGGCCCAAGATAGGCCTCTTTTTAATTCGTCTATTAAAATGTTAATCTGCTTTTTCTTTTTTCTCAACCGTGATGTCCAATTCATCCCCTTTGCCAGAGTAATCAGCTTTGATTACATCGCCATCGGAAAGCTCTCCTCTTAGAATTTCCTCAGCAATGGAATCTTCCAGGTACTTCTGTATGGCCCTGTTCAATGGACGTGCACCATACTGTTGATCATATCCTTTATCAGCCAAGAAGTCTTTGGCCTTATCGGTCAATTCAATATGATAACCAAGGTCAGTAATTCTGCTGAACAATTTCTCCAAACTGATATCGATGATCTTGTGTATATGTTCCTTGTTCAAGGAATTGAATACCACTACATCATCCAACCTGTTCAAGAATTCAGGGCTAAAGGCCTTTTTAAGTGCACTTTGGATAGTGGTTTTCATCACTTCATCCATATTTTCCTCTTTGGCCTTGGAGGCAAATCCAATACCCGCTCCGAAGTCTTTCAAGTCCCTAACACCTATATTGGATGTCATGATAATCACCGTATTTCTGAAATCCACTCTTCTTCCCAGTCCATCGGTAAGTATACCATCATCCAACACTTGCAATAACAAATTGAATACGTCTGGGTGAGCTTTTTCGATCTCATCAAGCAATACCACTGAATAAGGCTTTCTTCTCACTTTTTCGGTCAACTGACCGCCTTCTTCATAGCCCACATAACCTGGAGGTGCTCCTACCAAACGGGAAACACTAAATTTCTCCATATATTCGGACATGTCAATTCTTACCAAAGAATCTTCCTTATCGAACAGATAGGTTGCCAATGTCTTGGCCAATTCCGTTTTACCAACCCCTGTTGGTCCTAGGAATATAAATGAACCGATAGGCTTCTTAGGATCTTTCAACCCTACCCTGGTTCTTTGTATCGCTTTGGTCAACTTCTTAATGGCATCATCCTGACCGATCACCTTACCTTGAAGTTCTGCGCCCATATTGAGCAACTTATTACCTTCATTTTGGGCAATACGCTTGGCAGGAATACCTGTCATCATTGCGATTACCTCTGCCACATTATCTTCCTCTACGGTATAACGCTTGGTTTTACTTTCTTCTTCCCACTTAGCTTTAGCGTTTTCCAATTGCTCTAGCAATTTTTTCTCACGATCTCTCAACTGGGCAGCCTCTTCATACTTCTGGCTTTTAACTACCCTGTTTTTCTCCACTTTGATGTTCTCAACTTCTTCCTCTAGTTTGAGGATTTCATCAGGAACGTGGATATTGTTGATGTGAACACGAGCACCAGCCTCATCCAAGATATCGATGGCCTTATCCGGTAGGAAACGGTCAGAGATATAACGGTCAGACAATTTCACACAAGCTTCAATCGCCTCAGGTGTATAGTTCACATTATGGTGATCTTCGTATTTGTCCTTGATATTATTAAGGATCTGCATGGTTTCCTCTGGAGAGGTGGCGTCCACCATTACCATCTGGAATCTCCTTGCCAAAGCACCGTCTTTTTCAATATACTGTCTGTACTCATCCAATGTAGTGGCCCCGATGCATTGAATTTCTCCTCTTGCCAAAGCAGGTTTGAACATATTGGAGGCATCCAAAGAACCACTGGCACC
This sequence comes from Echinicola salinicaeni, assembly GCF_014280965.1. Taxonomy (GTDB): domain Bacteria; phylum Bacteroidota; class Bacteroidia; order Cytophagales; family Cyclobacteriaceae; genus Echinicola; species Echinicola salinicaeni. The sequence goes on along the minus strand of NZ_JACODZ010000001.1, from coordinate 524,430 downwards.
ACCAGCACCTACGATGGTATGCAACTCATCTATAAACAAGATCACATTTGGAGATTTTTCCAGCTCATTCATCACAGCTTTCATTCTCTCCTCAAACTGCCCCCTGTATTTGGTACCTGCCACCAAAGATGCCAGATCCAAAGTCACCACGCGCTTGTTGAACAATACACGGGAAACTTTTTTCTGTACAATTCTCAAAGCAAGGCCTTCAGCGATAGCCGTCTTACCTACGCCAGGCTCACCTATAAGTATCGGGTTGTTTTTCTTTCTTCTGGACAAGATCTGAGCTACACGCTCAATTTCCTTTTCCCTACCAATAATAGGGTCAAGCTTGTCGTCTTCAGCCATTCGGGTCAGGTCCCTGCCGAAATTATCCAAAACAGGTGTCCTGGACTTTTCGGTTGAGCCTTTGCCTCCACCTCCTGATGAACCACCAGATGAACCGAATAGTTTGCTGCTTTCCTCATCAGTATCATCCGCCTCAGCACCTGAGCGTGGGCTTTGATCCGTTTGGAATTCCAACATTTCTTTTACCGTATCATAAGTAGTATCGAATTTATGCAGGATTTGGGTAGCTATATTATCTTCATCCCTCAGGATGGACAGCAATAAATGTTCTGTCCCGATAAGTTGGCTTTTAAATATTTTAGCTTCCAAATAAGTAATTTTAAGCACTTTTTCAGATTGCCTAGTCAAAGGAATATTGGCCAAGTTTTTCACATTGTGATTGGCCGTTCCTTTTACTGCCCGCTCCACAGAATTGCGAAGCTCATCCAAAGGCACTCCTAATTTCTTCAATATGGAAACAGCGACACCTTCCCCCTCACGGATCATGCCCAGCAAGAGGTGTTCGGTCCCAATGTAATCGTGCCCCAGACGCAAAGCTTCTTCACGACTTAGGGAGATCACCTCCTTGACTCTATTTGAAAATTTTGCTTCCATTTATTTCCTTTCTGAATTGTGATAATTGCTATATCTAATTTTACCGAATTTGTTTTAAAAACACAATCCTTTTAGCGATTGTTCAATTCTTTTTTTTTGATCGTCGGATTAGTTCCAAAGAACCAGGCCCCTCACAAAACAACAAATCGATAATACTTAAATTAGGTGCAAAGTCTAGGCCAAACAATTGATTGTAAGGCTCCGGCGTATAAATACCCCTGGCCTCATAAGACTGTTTAGCTACTATTTTGCCCCTTAGGTCTGCCATTTCTGGACCTTCCTCATATTTCGAGCTAACTTCTACTTTTGCCTTTATTTGCAGTAATTTCAGACAAAGTGTCAGCAACTTATGGTTCAACTCAAACAAACTGTCAATTTGTTCATTGAATATATCTTCAAAATAGGGATAGTAATATTCAAAATAGGGTGCTTTGCCATAAGCACTTTTTATTCCCCGCAAATGAACATTCTGCCACTTTTGCCCGTAATCAATCTTGACCTTGCTGTATTTCACTTTTTTATTCCCTCCTATAATGGGAATGCTTAAGGTCTCCACTTTATTGGACAAATGTATCTGTGCCCTATTTCTATATGTCTGCTTTTGATAATTCCCCTCTCTCTCCAAGACTATCTTATTATAACCTTCTATGGCAACAAAAAATTCTATTGGTGGCAGATAAAATAGGTCAACTAACAATTCTTTCTTTTCCATGCCCAAAAATAAACATTTGAGCTTTATTGCCTATTACGATCTTCTTTTACCTTTTATTCAAATAGAATTTTGCGCTTGCCCAATGAAGAGATTCCCTTCTTTTTCTATACCGATTACAAATGTAATCATCCTAAGCACCTGTCTGCTGTCAAAGGCATGGAGTCGAAGGAAGTATATGGCCTCGACTTTACCTGATGTTTAGACAGGCCCGCTCGGCCTGATATTATTTAATTTTATCAATTCAATCCGCAATAATTTAAGGCTAGAGCACCTCATCAATATCCCCCAGTCCTTCACGAAGGACTTCTATCTCTCCTCCTGTACAATCAACGACGGTAGAGGCAACATTGTTTCCATATCCACCATCAATCACCACATCGACCAAATCCCGGTATTTTTCATAGATCAACTCCGGGTCGGTACTGTATTCCAAAACATCATCTTCATCCCTAATAGAAGTGGTGACTATAGGCTGTCCCAGCTCTTTTACCAATATACGAGGAATGTTATTATCTGGGACCCTGATACCAACAGTTTTCTTTTTACTGTGCAAAAGCTTGGGCACCTTATTATTTGCTTCCAAAATAAAAGTAAACGGCCCCGGTAATGCCTTCTTCATCAACTTAAAAACAGGAGTACTCAGTACCCTGGTATATTCTGAAATACCGCTCAAGTCGTAGCAAATAAAAGAGAAATTCTGTTTTTGGGGCTTTACCCCCTTTATCAAGCAGATCCGCTCAATGGCCTTGGTGTTATAAATATCACAGCCCATCCCATAAATGGTATCCGTGGGATAAATAACTATTCCACCTTGCCGCAGGACCTCCACCACCCGGTTGACCTGACGAGGATTGGGGTTTTCGGGATATAATTTAATAAATTCAGCTGCCATAAAAATCTCATTTTAATACCGAAAAGTAATCATTAACAGTCAAATAACCATCTTTTTCGGCCAGTCAACAGTAAAGCTAAGCCCTATTCCTGAGAAATCTAAGCCCTGTAAAGGATTAGATTAGGTTTAATTTTATTTAACTATTTTTGCCCAAGCAAAAATCTGAGCCGTATTTAAACTTATGATCACCAAGAAAAACCAAAAATATTTTATGATAGGCATGGTGGCGCTTTCCGTCATGATCTCTTCATTTGTCTTTTATTTCTATCAGGTGTTTTTCAGCCCCAACACCCTGACCGAGTCTGAGCAAACAGTCAGTCTCAAAATCCCCTCAAACGCCAATTTCAAACAAGTATCTGATATCCTTACCGAAAACAACATCATTACAGACGTGATCTCTTTCAGCTTTGTAGCCAAGATCATGAAGTACCAAGACAATGTCAAACCTGGACTCTACGCCATCAAGCCCAAAATGTCCAATAAGGAACTGGTAAGCTTACTGAGATCAGGCAGACAAACGCCTGTTCAGATTACCTTCAATAATATCAGGACCAAAGAAGACTTGGCTGAAAAGATTACCAATAATCTAGAGATCAAGGATGATCAATTCCTGGATTTATTGAAAGACAGCCTCTATATCAGGAAATTTGATTTTGAGGAAGAGACCATCATGAGCATGTTCATCCCAAATACCTATGAGGTTTACTGGAACACCAGCCCTGAACAGCTTTTTGACCGCATGTACCGGGAATACAATAATTTCTGGAATGATGAACGCAAGGAAAAAGCCAGGGTGCTTGGCATGAGCCCCGAGGAAGTTTCTACCTTGGCATCCATAGTTCAAGCAGAAACCGCAAAAAGAGATGAACGCCCAAAAGTGGCTGGGGTTTATATCAATAGACTGGAAAGAAATATTCCCCTTCAGGCAGACCCTACCTTGGTTTTTGCCCTTGGAGACTTCACCATCAAAAGGGTGCTCAATGTACACAAGGAAATAGAAAGCCCCTATAATACCTACAAATATGCAGGCTTACCGCCAGGCCCTATCAACCTGCCTGAAATCTCATCCCTAGACGCTGTCCTCAATTATCAAAAGCACAATTATCTCTACTTCTGTGCCAAAGAGGATTTTTCAGGATACCATGTATTTTCCACCAACCTAAGAGACCATTTAAACCAGGCACGCAAATACCAGAATGCCTTGAATGCAGCCAAAATCTACCAATAAACTATGTTTACTGCCAAAACTCAAGTTCGCGTAAGATATGCTGAAACCGACCAAATGGGCTATGTCTATTATGGGAATTATGCCATGTACTTTGAAGTGGCCAGGGTAGAAGCTTTAAGAAGTATAGGCTTCAGCTACAAAAGAATGGAGGATGAAGGCGTCATGATGCCGGTTTTGGAAAGCTATAGCAAATATTTAAAACCGGGCAAATATGACGAGCTACTCACCATTACTACCCATATTGCCAAAGTCCCTGGAGTAAAGATCCGATTTGATTATGAAATCCACAATGAACAAAAAGAACTGATCCATCTGGGGCACACTATCTTGACCTTCTTGAAAAAAGACAGCCATCGACCGTGCAGACCTCCACAGGATTTACTAGATTTATTACAGACTTACTTTTAGAAAAATAAGCACTGATGGTCAAAAAGAAAGTGCATAGCCTTTTACAGCAACTGGATAAGCAAGCTCAAAAACTGCGCAGGATTCACCTCAAAAATCCAGATCAGAACCTTTATGATGTCGGAAGGATATTTATCCACCAGCTCCATAAGGATGAAATTGATGACAGGGCAAATGCTGTAGCATTCAACTTTACGGTAGCATTATTTCCTTTGATGCTATTCCTGTTGAACCTATTGCCCTTTATTGAGATATTCTTTCCTGAGCTTACCCCGGAAAACATCCTAATCTTCATCAAAGAGGTCATGCCCGGCCCCTTATACGAGGGAACAGAAGCCACCATCCTGGATATCATCAGCAGGCCTAGACAAGGTATGCTTTCCTTTGGGTTCTTTCTAGCCCTATACTTGGCCACCAATGGCGTGGCCTCACTCATGAGCGCCTTTAATGCCTGCTATCGCACCAAGGAGAACAGGAGCTTTTTCCAAACCCGCGCCATCGCAGTGGGCATCATCGTATTCCTGGTTTTGGATATTTGTGTAGCTGTATTGGTCATGATATTCGGCAATAAGATGCTGACCCTGTTGACAGAGTATGGCGTGGTCTCCAATAATATACTTTATTTACTGGTCGCCACACTGAGATTTACTGTATTGCTGATCCTCTTTATGTCTGCAACAGCCTTTATCTTTAGGATTGCCCCAGCGGTACATGACAAATGGCATTTCTTCTCCATAGGATCCCTTACTGCAGGATTGCTGATTACTTTAGGTTTTTTCTTGTTCTCCTATTACCTGATCAACTTCGCTTCCTATAATAAGCTCTACGGATCCATTGGTACCATGATTGCTTTGATGCTTTGGCTGCTGATTACCTCGTATATTATATTGATCTGTTTTGAAATCAATGTCAGCTTGGACAAGGCCGCCCAGCGCAAACATTTGCCCAAAATTTAGTCCCCAAGCAATCAGTAAGTTAAGATTTTTATATAAATTTTATTTAGCAAAGTATTGTACATATCAAACTTAGTAGTACCTTTGCAAACCGTAAGACAAACATAAACGTCTTCAAATAATACGCATCAGACCCAGAGGAGTGGCAGAGTGGTCGAATGCGGCGGTCTTGAAAACCGTTGTACCGCGAGGTACCGGGGGTTCGAATCCCTCCTCCTCTGCACTTAAAAGCTAGGCTTTATGCCTAGCTTTTTTCGTTTGGAGTCTTCGGGGCAGCCCTACATTCTGGCCCCTCGCTAAAACAGTCCACCGGACTGTTTCTTAACTCTCGGTCCTCTCCTCCTCTGCAAAAGGAAATCTTTTCCCAATAGCGAAACTTATTAGGAACCCACTTTTTCAGACTTTAAACTTTCATAAAAACTAAACCCTCAGTGTAAAATCATAAATAGAGGATAGAAATGATGATGATATTATTCCTAGGAGGTTGTATAGGGAACTGAAATATAATAAAAGGAGTTTTCAAACCCTATTTAGGGATTGCCATAACCCCTTATAACACTCCTCCGCCAACTCTATCAACTCTTCACCCAAACTAGTAATAGGATAATCCAGGCATCTATCCATAAAGGCCATATAAGTATCTAAAAAATCATTCTCCAAATGCGCTGGCACTTCCATCAGCCGCTTAACCAAATCCATAATACCCAGATGATGGCGAAGGCCGGCATCCAGGTCAATATTATCCAAACCTTTAATCAACTGATTATGCTTAAGGTCTTGGCGGATCAATTCTATGATAAGCTCGTCTTTTTGAATATTGATCATAATGCTTTGATTAAGTTTAAACAATAGCCTCCTTTATCAGGCTTTTTAAGGCATCATTGCTGTCTTTGAGTTGGCGGAGTATTTCGATTAAGGCATCAAACTGGCAGCCATCCATTTGAACTTTCCTTTTTTCCAGTTCATAAAAATACTCAATCAGTTGCCCTGGCCTAATGGTCAAAATATAAATGGGATCAACCTGCACATAATCAGCATACCTTTTTATCAACTCTACGGTAATTTTAGTTTCTCCACGTTCATATTTGGTATAAGCCGCCTCGCTGATTCCTAAATGAAAAGCGAGCTCCATGGCCTTCAGACTCCTCAGTTTTCTAAAGGTCATCATATTATGTCCTATTGATTGATTATCAAGGAGTGCTTCTTTAAATTGGCTTGGATCACTCATATCTACATTATTTAGGAAAGGATCATTACTATAAATCAATTTCCTGAAACTGCCTTTTCTAAACTATTCCTACAGGAATATCTTATTCCTTAATTCCTTTTTGGCTCTAAATGAATTAGAAAATCACCTTGCTAAAATCTGAAGGGAATTACTCAGATGTATAGATAGATGATCCGCCTTGCATATATTGAGCGTTAAGAAATTAAAGAAGAGGGTAAGCAAAAAGGCAGGCATGTTTGACGCAATGGAGATCAAAATGGTGGTAGGCTATATATCAGGAGGAGTTTGCCTGCATGTGGGCTGGCTTTAATTTTAGCTCAATAGATGCATAGCGGCGGGGTTTTTGGGTTACTTTTTTGACCTGCAGCAAAAAAGTAACAAAGTATGAACAGCTTATTAGGGTGAAATTATACCAATAAATCAATTTCAGAAAATCCTATAAATCATAAGAAAACAGCTTTTCCAACCATTTATAAAAACCATTTCCCAAATTCCTCCAATTTCCTTAACTTGTCTTTTAGTTTTTTAATAGCCAAGACTTATGACAAATTCAGCTGCACGAAATATCCATCAAGGAAGAAATATCAAACGCTTTAGGGAAATGCTAGGCATCAAGCAGGATGCCTTGGCCCACGAATTGGGTGAAGACTGGTCCCAAAAGAAAATCAGCCTACTAGAGCAAAAAGAAAGCATAGAGGAAAATATTCTAAAGCAGGTTGCAGAAATCCTTCATATTCCGGTCGAGGCCATCCAGAACTTTGATGAGGAGCAGGCGGTGAATATTATATCTAACACATTTGGTGATAATGCGTGCGTTGGAAATCCTAACAGCACCTTCAATTTTAATCCTATTACCGAGTTAAAGCAGCTCCACGAAGATAAAATGGCATTATATGAGCGAATGCTGAAAGAAAAAGATGAAATGATCGCTAGGTTGGAGAAGTTGATTAACAAATAAATAGGGTCCAGCCCAGTGAAGTTGGATTATCTTCTCACCTGGTTGATTAATTGGTTTTTAACCTTTGCTCATCAGGAGGTTTATATAGATATAGATCAATGTAAATGCATAGTAAATCAAAATAATCGAATTACAAATACAAGTCTATAAAATTAGTTTTACTGAAACTTTCCTAATTGAAATGGATGATCAAGAAAAGGCCGATACCCTAAATGCCATTTTAAAGGCCCTTACAGATAAAGAATAAAGTTTACAATAATACTTCCGAATCCAAACATATTGCTGAAAGTGTTGCCCAAGGCTACAAGGAAATACTGAATGAACTATAAGATTATCTGTTGCCATCCCTTAATCAATTATTTTCAATGGAATATCATGAACAATTTAAACCCTGAAGTATGATACCGTTTTTATTGTGGCTAGCACACGCTTCCAGCTCTTATTTTGCTAACAACTTTTTTAGCTGCAATCAAGATCTAGGTTTGTTTTATTAAGCATTTAATTCTTAAAATCTAATTAAGAGGCATAAGAATTTGTGATGGATAAAACCAGGACAGTCTCAAATAGAAAAACCATAATATTCAACAGCTAAAAGTTTATTACAAAGAAAAAAATCTAATTTTTGCTTTTTTGTGACAATGTTTTTAAATTTTGTAGGTATTTGTTTGAATTTAATAAACGATTTTTATCATGAAACCGTATTTATTCCTCATTTTATCGGTTATTTTTTCTTGTAAAGAAGAAAATCCAGACGTATATAAAGATTGTGCCGAGTATCAGAATTTGAAAGTAATTGATAATATATCTCAAGTTTCAGGAGTTATAACCTTTCACGATTCTTATGTAATAAATGATGTGGAATTAGTTTCTGAACATCAAATAATGACAACCTTATTTCCATGTAATCTAGACGAATCATTTCAGCAGGAGGGACTAAATGTAATTTTTGATGGGTATCTTTTGGAAAGTCAAGATAACGAAGACATTGCTGGACAGGTCATTATTTTAACTAACATTGAAATTAAAAATTAATCTGAAATCTTTTTTAAAGGTATGAGAAACTTAAATATTTTTTAGTCTTAGGGCAACGACTTATTGCAATTAATACTTTTTGGCAAAACAATTTTCAGCTAAATATTTAAACAAAAATGACTGAAAATAAAAACGTAATCTATGAATCTCTACAAGAATACAATCCAGCCTCCTTTGAATTGGAGTCACAACATGCTTTTTAATAGAATAAATTATCCTCTTAAAGAATTTTCTAGCACCTTCAGCGGGGAGAGTTTATGTCAATAAAATATTACAATCATGAAATTAATACTAAATCTGCTAATACTGCTCACGACAATTGCAATTAATAACGTACATGCTCAATCAAGTGTCCCTGATACATATCAATTGGTTAAAGGTGGTAAATCATATCCTAAAATAAATTTGTATTTATTTTATAATCCTGATCATGGATGGACAAAGGATACAATAAACAATAAAACCGTTTTTAAAAATGGGAAAGACCTTTTCAGTTTAGCCCCATCGAAAACACAAGGAATGGAAATCAGTGAAGATGAATACGACGAGATTGAATTCACCAACGTTAAAAATTTATATGAAATAGAAAGTTTGGAAATAAACAAAAGGTCTGAACAGATAGAGAAAACCGAAAAAAGGAAATTAATCCCTCCACTGGATCATCGTGTATTGAAACTACATTTGATTAAAGAATACAATGGTTCTTATTATGTCTATATTGTAGATTGGACTTCCCTTACTTATTAGACTAGTTTAAACCTATTCTTCTAATCCTTTTTACATTTCTTACTTTTCTTCTTTGGAATCCCAGGCTGGGTGTAATTTGCAATTACACCCTTCTATCTCTACCAATTTGTAATTGGCTTTTTCAAAACAAAGGTACTACGAAAGCCATATCTTTAAATCACTGAATTGCAAATTTAAAGGGATATTAGGGTGTAGTCACAGACATACACCCAGGCCAACGTCTATTCTACGGCTAGGGGAGCACGAAATATCCATCGAAATCCCGTTATTCGGCCTTTGGAGCATTCGGTTTTGAGACAGTTGATGGAGGCGTATAGAAAATGAGTTAGCTCGCGAAGTGAACGAGCGAGATCCGCTCATTTTTAGCCTACGGCAAATGGCACAAAATCAAATTGAGAAAAAATGATTATTGCCCCAAACGAATTCACTCAATTTGAATATCTTGCCCGCCCGTGGCGGGAGGCTCCATGGCCTAGATTCCTGCCTCACGGTAGGCGAGGTTTGGTTCTTTTCGTCAATGGAAATGCGAAGCATTCATGAAGACCATCAAGAACAAAACAATACCTGAATAAAAGAACAAAGAACTATAACCTTAAATTGTATGGTTCCGTGCACCATTGCGGATACGAATAAAAAAATGACCGCTACCCCACTGGCATGTCATAAGATATTCTTCTGGCGAATTTTCTAGCATATTGAAATAGATGAACTTCCCCCCATGTTTCATCAAAACTTTTAAGCTATGCTAGTGATCAATAATTTCAATACAGGCAATAATAGTCGGACCATTATTGCCGATCAAGTCTTTGCCTCAGATGAGGAGATCTACATCCCCTCACTCCTGTCCCAATCCGAAAAAGAAGATTTATCAGCCTTTTTTACACATTTTTTTACCCAAAAATATGCCTTACCTGAAGCCAGGGCAGCTTTGGGAGCCTTATCCATCAAAATAATCCATGGGGGACTGGTTACTTATTGGGAGTCTGTAGGCCATGCATTTACTTTTAAGCAGGATTTCGCCAAGCTGATTGAAGCGGCCTTTCTGATTTCACAGGAAAACCACCCACACTTGAAGGTGAAGACCATCGCAAAATCCAATCTTGTCCCCAAGGCAGTTTTAAAAAAGAGCAGAAAGCTTTCCCATATCCTGCCCTATTTACCTTATTCGACTGACCCAAAAGATTCCTTGGATCCAATCCTTAACCTAAAGATGCTTTTTATCAATCCGAAACCTAAAAAACTGTTGTCTGTTTTGAACGATTGGAGTCTTTGCACATTAGGGGACTTAAAGCCTTCTTATGAACTCAAAAGCGACCATTATTTTTATGATATGGTATTTCATCTGGTTTTGGATGCTTGCCATTTGATTTATGTGAGAAGTAAGGATAAGTAGAAATACCCCCTTTCTTAATTGAAATTATCAATCGACAATTATCAAAACGCACAATGCTTTTTCATATTATACTATGAAAAAAACTAACCTATCCCTTAAAATCATTAAGGCTCACATCCATTTTCACACTATAATGTGATTTATATTGATTTGTAATTGACTTTTTGCTATTTTTGTCAAAAATCACATTATAATGACAATTAATGAGATAGGAAATAGCATTAGGGAGCGTCGCAAAATGTTGGACATAACCCAACCAGATCTAGCGGAAATGGCCCAAATCAGCATCAACACCCTCTACAAAATCGAAAGAGGTGAGGCAAACCCTTCGGTAAGGGTCTTGAACAAAATTGCCAATATCCTGGGACTGGAAATTTCAATAGCTGTCAAAAAAGTAACTGATCGATGAAAAGGGCCAAGGTATTAAGAAACGGAGAATTGGTAGGCTGGCTAGCCAAAGAAGGCCCTGAAAAGTACACCTTTTCATATGACCAGACCTGGTTTGATGATCCCCAAAAACCTGCGCTTAGCCTTACTTTGCCCAAAAGCCAAAAAGATTATCGATCAGAACACCTATTTCCTTTCTTTTTCAATATGCTTTCCGAAGGTGTAAACTTAAAGCTCCAAGCCCGTCAATACCAGATTGATGAATCCGATTACTTTGGACTTTTATTGCGCACCGCTGACAAAGAAACCGTTGGTCCCATCACTGTCCACCCCATAAATGAACCATGATTAAGATTACAAACTGCCCTGGCACGCTAGCACCCGATCACGAGACTTATAGTAGCCGATGCATCAGGCATATGTTTGAAGGTAAAAAAACAAGCCATTTTTTACCTTACCAGAGCCACCAGTCCAATAATGATCAGGAAATGGCAGCCATGATGGATAACCGGAAACGAATATCCATTTCCGGAGTCCAAGAAAAATTATCTGTAATTTGGGATAAAGGAGTTATCCGCTTGACCAAAGTAGGTGAACAAGGCACTTATATCCTTAAACCAATCCCTAGGGATTTGGAAAGGGTGGACCAGGTTCCCGCAAATGAGCACCTGACCATGCAGATAGCCAAGCAAGTATATGGGTTGACAACCGCCGAAAATGCCTTGATATTCTTTCAAAATGGAGAACCCGCTTATCTCACCAAAAGGTTTGATGTATTAAAAAACGGAAGAAAATTAGGGATCGAGGATTTTGCCACACTAGCGGGTAAAACAAAGGAAACCGATGGTGATGAATTCAAATACAATTACAGCTATGAGGGTATCGGAGACCTCATTAAACAATATGCCGCTGCTGCTCCCATAGCTATGGAAAACTTCTATAAATTGGTATTGTTCAATTTCCTGTTTTCCAATGGAGATGCCCACCTGAAAAACTTCAGCCTTTTGGAAACCCCTGCAGGAGATTACCAATTGAGTCCTGCCTATGACCTTACAAATTCCCGACTCCATGTAAAAGACCCAGAACTCGCTTTAAAAGATGGGCTTTTCAAAAACGATTATGAGACCGAAAGCTATAACGCCAATGGGTTTTATGCGTACGATGATTTCCTTGAATTTGGAATAAGATTAGGAATTCTAGAGACAAGGGCACTGAAGATTTTAGGGGATTTCAAAACTGAACACAAAGAGGTTAAAGATTTAATTTCCAGAAGTTTTCTGAGTGAAGAAGCAAAAAAAATCTATTTACAAACCTATCAAAATCGATTAAACTCCCTCAACTACTCATTTAACCATAAAACCTGACAGTTCACCATTCTCTTCAAATCACTTACTTAAACCCGCATCTTGGGAATGTACCCCATAAACTCGAGTTGATTTTTAATCATTACTCTAAAAAAGAACCGATCCATTTTCTTTTAATTGACCAAGATATTCTGACAGTATTTTTTAATTTTAAGCATGGAAAATGTAAGTGACTTAAACCGATTAAAATTCCCTATTGGCCATTTTGAGAAAAAAGAATCTTATTCAAGTGATGAATTGAACAAACTTATCATCATCAATGAATCTGCACCCGCCAAGTACAGAAAAATAGTCGAAAGTCTGAAACCTGAAGACCTGAACAAAACTTACCGTGAAGGGAGTTGGACTATCCAGCAATTAATCCATCATGTAGCGGATATCCAATTGCTTCATTTTTTGAGGATGAAAAAAGCATTGACAGAGCCAAATTACAAGGAAGTGACGCTTATTGATATGGATGGCTGGGCCGGAACCGATGATGGAACCAAAGCGCCTGTTGAAGATTCATTGATGATGTTTGAAGGAATAAATAAAAGATATGTGTTTCTTCTTAGGTCATTAGATGATGCGACATTGAAGATCCAATACTATCATTCGGTACGGAAATTCACCATCAATCAAGCACAAGCCATAGCGATGTCAGCATGGCATGTAGACCATCACCTTGCCCATATTAAAATTGCTTTGGGAGAATCACTTTAAATTTGATTTATATGAGCAGTGCGGATAGGTAGAAATACCCCTTTCTTAATTGAATGTATCAATCGACAATTATCAAAACACACCATGTTTTTCACATTATACTATGAAAAATACTAGCCTAGCCACCAACATGGAATGACTTACAATCAATTTTCACACTATAATATGATTTATATTGATTTCAACTCTTAGGTTAACCAAATTCAATAGGTATTTCAAGGGTTGGAGGAATCACTAGGCCATCCCAAATCTATTTTGATAAAGTTGCTGAAGGGAGAATGGTTCATCTATTTTGGAATGCTCGTTATGCTGGCGTGCATAGGTTTCCCCGTTTATTTCATAGAAAACGCCCCCCTATTTTTCCCTTAATCTTGCTGTGTATTCCATCTGCTTTTACCATCATCAAAAAGGTTCAAAAGTAATACTTGGCTAATAACAATCCCCTACAAGTTAGGTAATTACCTTCTATCAATCATATATATACTTTTACTTTCCTCTGGATCAACCAAGGAACAATTCCAAATTATATTCGGATTTCATTCGGATATAACCGAGCTTGATCCGAAGGTGATCCGGAGGTGATCCCTGAGTGTTCCGAAGAATATTTTGATTTCCCTAATCCTAACCTGCACTTACAATGAGGACATTTATAAAATATGGTGTCGAATACGCAAAGATTTAATAGGGCTATGTCCTAAGTCAAAACATCCCCGAAGGTCATTACTGGGGAAGCATCTCTTCCAGAAAAAAATAGCTAAAGCCCCCCCACAGCGAGTGACACTGACTTAAAGCTCAGGTCATCAAGAACAAAACATTACCTGAATAAATGTAGAAAGAGCAATAAAGGAAAAGTAGTATTGAAATTGGTTACCTGCCAAGGAATTCACCTTTAGGCCAATATTGTAATTTATTGGGTAATAAGGGCTCAGACCGAGCGCCCACCTTCCGGAGGACAGGGAGTTGAGGTCCTACGTCTAACCTTCGACTTTACCTGGTAGTTAGACAGGTCCGCTCAGGCTGTCATCTTTGCACTGATACCTTAAAAGCTATTTCCCAAGGTTACCTGCTACATTGCAGATACATATTTTATTTTTTATTAATCTGTATGTCCGCAATTGCACCAGTAAGGTTCACCGTCCAAAATATGTTCTCAAAAATAGCCCATATCTAACCGAAATGAAGAATTAAATCAGTGTAAATCTGTGGAATCCGTGAGAAATAAGGTGACTGGTGTGAAAACGGATAATCATATTTATTAATTTGAAGCTGAAAATAAGCCAGTTACTTTTCGATCTGTTCAACTTTTATCTATTTAAAAATGAAAATACACGCATTTGCATTATCCTTTTTACTAATCATTAATACTGGTTTTGGCCAGCAACTGAACCCATTATCCCTACCTACAGATGAACAACTTCAGCTAATTTCAACATGTGCCCAGAAACTCCCAAATCAAGCACAACTATCTATAGCAATTATTAAAGACGGTGAAGTGAATTTTTATGGTGTTAAAAAGGAGGATGATTCACTTACCCCCATCGACAATGCCCAAAAAGTTTTTGAAATAGGATCCATCACTAAAGTCTTCACCGCTACCCTGCTTGCCAAACAAGTTCTGGAAAACAAGGTAAAACTGGACGACGATATCAATGATTACCTGGACTATTCCTTAAAAGACAATACCAAAATTACATTCGAACAGTTAGCCACACACACTTCAGGATTGCCCAGAGTGCCCATTAGCTTGAGTTCTCCTACATTGAACTTGGAGAATCCTTACAAAGACTATGATAAAAATAAACTGAAAATATACCTCACTGAAAAATTAATACTGGATGCTGCTCAGGGAGAAAAGTCTTCCTATTCCAATTTGGGCTTTGGCCTTTTAGGCTACCTGGAAGGCCTGATCGAAAACAGCAGCTATGAAGATTTACTTCAAAATCGAATATTCTCTAAATATCACATGGACAACTCAACTACCGACCGCAATGCCGTCCAGCATATTTTGGTAAAGGGACTCAATGATAATGGCCAAGAAGTTCCCAACTGGGATATGGCAGTGCATATGGGAGCAGGAGGGATTTTATCCACCGTTGAGGACCTTTCAAAATTTGCGCTCGCCCAATTTGACAATAATAATAAGGAACTAAATTTGACCAGACAGGCCCATTTCAAAATCGAAGACAACTATTCCATTGGTCTGGCCTGGGGACTGATAAAAGTAGCATCTGGTGAAGAGTGGATCTGGCATAATGGAGGAACAGGTGGATACACTTCTTCGATGATCATTAATACCAATACTAAAAATGGAATTATCATCTTATCGAATATATCTGCTTTAGGGAAATTGACCAGTAATATTGGCGATCTATCCCATGAACTGATGACCACATTGGAGCAATAGGTGTTTTTTTGATTGCTAAATTCCAGCCACAAAGCTATTTATCTGTTCCACATACCAACCTCCAAATCCTTTGTTATCTAATTCATGAGAAAAACCAGATAAATGCTCTCCAGGATAGGGAATAACTTTACAATGGCCACCAAGCACTTCTTGAAGATCCAATGCGTCTTGATGGGTTGTGATGCTATCCTTAGAAGCTGTAAAAATCAAAAGGGGGACATCTATTGATACAATGGCTTTTCGATACTCAAAAGACTCCTCGGGAAGCACCAAGAGCTTTTCCTTGGCCTTATACCGATCTATTATCGCCATAGTATCAGTAACATAGCCTTCCCCAATAATAAAATCTACCTTGTCCTTTATATTGGGATATGCACGAGAGGTAATTGTGGTCCCCATAGACATGGCCCAAATCCCTAATTTTTTGCCCTTAAACTTTAACCTGGCAGTGTTTATCACCGCCTCAAGGTCTTTGGAAAACTCCGTATAGTAAAGGTAATCTGGCTGGATTTCGAAATCATCACTTTTACCAAAGCCTCTATAATCGAATGTAATGACTGTGTAACCCGCATTTGCCAGTGTCCCTGCATAGTAGACAAAGTAAGACATGTTTCCTGCATCAGGGTATGCCAAGACCAACACTGTATCCTTATTATTTTCCGGCTTAGCCTCATAAATCCATGAGTTTAGCTCATAGCCATCTTCAGTTGTAATTTTCAGCTGCTCATAATTCCAATTAATAGAATCTGGGGTCATAAAATATTCACGGTCCGGCTTTATGGCAAAGGATTGGTTCAGCAGCCCAAGACAAAAGATGAAAAGAAAAATCTTAGATTTCATATGAGTCTATAAAGTGATACACTATTGGCTTATCAAATGATTACAAGGTTCTAAACTTAAATAAAACTATCTGTATATCCACTATTCCACCAGTAAGTATTACACTTCAAAACATTAACTCAAAAATGACATATATTTCACAGAAATAATTATTTAAACCTGTCTACCGCCAGATATATCAGTGGAAATCCGTGAAAAACAAGGCTACTGGTATGAAATCAGATAATCATATAGAACTAAATTAATTTAATAGTATTAATCCTTTCCAACAAAAAAGCCCCAGGCATACCCCAGGGCTTTACTTACCATCCAACTAAATCTATAAATCTTAACTCACTGTTTCCACTGCAGGAAAGACATAAGTGGTCATCTTCTCCAAATAGGGAAGGGAATTTTCATTAGGATTTCCTAACCAATCAGTAAGCTGATTGACAACTTGCTCCGTGTGATAATTTGCAGCCCTTCTGGCCTTGGTACCACAACTCTCCCCATTTTTTGTATTATAATACCTTCCGGACACATAACCCGTTTCATCATCACACCATTTACAACCAGGCTTACTTACGCACATATTACCCTGACAATCCACAAATGGATTACTAAACACCCTGATCTTTGCCTTTCTATCGCTGATGACTGCATTAAAAGTATCTGAAATATGTGTATGATATTCCTTGGCCTTGGAATGCAAAGTAACGGAGTAGCTTGACTCATTAGGATCAAAATTTTTCGGGTCCACCAAGGCCAGTTCCTGAAGTATTATCAAATGGAAGGCCGCTGCTGTCTGAAAAGTTTGCAAGGATTTCCTTTTATAACTTTCAGACATAAGTAATGCTATCACTTTGGTGTAAAAGTCAGGTAAAAAGTCCGTAATGCGATTGGTCAGCACTTTTCGATCCTCCTTGGAAGATAAATCTGAGGCATCTTTCAAATCTTGATACTCTCCCATCATAAAACCAATGAACCCACTTATTCCTGCATTGATTTTTTCAATCTCATTGGTATGGATTTCTTCCCTAACCACCTTTTTGACCTCATCAATCATCTTTTTAGAATCACTTTTGGCTCCAAATATCTCCTGCATTACAAAACTCAGGATCATGGAACCAATCTGACCGCCAATGGCACCAGCTGCACTGGAAAATAATTTCTTGATCAGTGTTTTGGCAAAATCTGAGCCTCCCGTTAACATTTGGGTACTTGGCATCTCAGGCAAAGCTGGTTTCAGATGAACCACATTTCCATTATCAATCATAACGGCATCAAAGAAATAAATGATTTCTGCCTTATTGGTTTTCCTTACCAAAACACCTGTGCTCGCCTTAAAATTTAAATAGGGGGCTTTAAGGAAAGTAAAAAAATCACTTTCTATTTTTTCATCCTCCAATAAGGGCACATACCTTTCAACTTCATCAAGCGCACAATTTTTAGAGGCCTCAAGTATTTTGGTTTGGACCTTATTGATGGCATAAAAGTCATCTTCTGATGCCAGCGGAATATTGTTAGCAGCTGGATGCTGAAGGATATGCTCCACTTGTTTCGATACAAACTCTGCTAAGGCTTCCTCCGATGCCTCCTCATAGATTCTTTTAAATATTAAGGCCGTCTTTTCTTTTAGGAATTGCTCCTTCTCGTTGATTAAGATGTTTTTAAATAAAAAATTCATAGCTTAAATAATTTTATAGTGACAATAAGGAGGTAAAAATACACACCAGCAAACAATAAAAAACGGGTAAAAATACCTGATTATTCAATCCCCAATTAAAATAAATTCATAAAAAGAGCCTGTATTCCTTCGAATACAAGCTCTCTATCTTCTTCGACAAGACAATTAATCTTCGTATTTCTTAAAAATCGTGGTGGCGATATGTCCTCCAAATCCAAAGGTATTGCTCATTGCATAATCCACTTGTTTCTGCTGGGCGACATCTAAGGTCAGGTCAAATACCCCTTTATAGGCCGGCTCCACTTCCTTCACATTGATGGTAGGCGGAATGACATTTTCCTGCACTGCTTTGATACAGGCAATGGCCTCAACCGCACCGGCTGCTCCTAATAAATGGCCGGTCATAGACTTGGTCGCACTGATATTCAATTTACTCTCTCTCCCAAAGACTCTTTCTGCTGCCCTTAACTCGCTTAGATCACCTTGAGGTGTAGAAGTTGCATGGGTATTAAGGTAGTCGATAGCCTCTGGCCCTATCCCCGCGTCATCAAGAGCTGCAAGCATTCCCAAATAAGCCCCTTCACCTTCAGGGTGTGTACCTGTCAAGTGATAGGCATCTGCAGCCATTCCTCCCCCTACGATTTCTGCAAGTATATTGGCCCCTCGTCTTTGGGCACTTTCCAGGTCTTCCAATATAATGGCCCCTGCTCCTTCTCCCATGACGAAGCCATCCCTACTCACATCAAATGGCCTGGATGCTGTCCTAGCATTCTCATTATTGGTCGACAAGGCTTTCGCTGCGTTAAATCCACCAATGGAGCACTCCGTGATAGCAGCCTCAGATCCGCCTGTGATAATCATATCTGCTTTGTTCCATTTGATATAATTAAAAGCATCTATAATGGCAGTATTGGAGGTCGCACAGGCGGACACGGTGGTAAAATTAATGCCCCTTAATCCATATTTGATCGATATTACTCCTGAAGCAATGTCAACAATCATTTTTGGAATAAAGAAAGGATTGAATCTCGGTGTCCCATCACCTTGGACGTATTCGGTCACCTGCTGCTGAAAGGTATCAATACCTCCATTTCCTGACCCCCAGATTACCCCAATCCTGTTTTTATCCAGCTGGTCAAAATCAATATTTCCATTTTTCACCGCCTCTTCCACTGCAATCAATGCGTATTGTGCATATGCATCATTCCTTCTGGCTGTTGCTTTATCTATATGATTTAATGGATCAAAATCCTTCAGCTCACAGGCAAATTTGGTCTTGAACTTGGTCACATCAAATTTGGTGATTGGCCCAGCTCCACTTTCACCTGCCTTTAATGATTGCCAGAAATCATTCACATTATTTCCTATAGGTGTCAATGCCCCCACTCCAGTTATCACTACTCTTCTCATCATTTTCTATTTATTAGGTCATTAATAATACCTTCTTTGGCTTGTTTGAAATCATGGTCATAGCTAATTCTAGAAAGCTGCTCAGCTCCTAAAATACTCGTAACCACCATCTGTGCCTTGGTTTTGTCCTCCGTTGTATAGTAAAAAGCCCCTTGGTCCTTGCCCGCTTTTAAAGTTTCTACCAACCACAACAAGGTGCTATCTGTCAAGACCTTTAACTCAAGTTGAGTATGCTCGTCAAATGTAAAATAATCACCAGCCAAGGCTCCAAGAATACTTATCTTCCCTTCAGACCTGGCCATTGAGTAGGTATTTAGAAACAATTTGATTTTATCCAAGGGATCTTCATCTTCTACTCTTTTTTTGAATTTGGTAAGAAGATCTCTATGCTTTTGAATCACCGCAATGATCAAAGCTGACTTAGTGGCAAAGTGATAATGAATGGAAGCATTCTTGATATTAAGCGCTTTTGAAATATCTCCGAAGCTAAATGCATTACAACCTTTCGTCCTGATAAAAGCATCTGCGAGTTGAACTATTTTTTCTTTGGTATTCATGCCTCAAATATAACTACCTACTAATAGGTAGGCAAGAATAACTGAAATATTTTTAGTATACAACCACACCATAATTCCCTCACATTCAATACTTATAAGCAATTAATAAAACCATATATATAAAACCCTAATCAAAAAGCGGCACTATTGAGATAGAAATGGAGAAACCTATCCCCCCTAAAATTGGTTTTAAAACTGATACCATAACATATTTATTTCCTATGTGACATTAATTACTGAAAAGCGATAGGACACTTGGTAATTTTGTATCAAAAATTGAAATAAATATGCTATTCGATATCTTTAAAAAACAAGAAAAAAACTATACCGACCTTAAAGCTGAAGCTTTTAAGGAAGGCATGCAGCATAAAGATGCTGTCATCATTGATGTAAGGTCCTCTGGGGAATTTAGGTCAGGAAAAATCAAAGGGGCACGTAATATCAACTTGATGTCTGCCGACTTTATGGAGCAAATCAAACACCTCCCCAAAGACAAGGAGTATTACCTCTATTGTCGCAGCGGAAACAGAAGTGGCAGTGCTGCCAGTGTGATGGATAAGCAAGGCTTTAAAAAAGTCTATAACCTGACCGGAGGCATTGGAAGTTGGCCTTATGAAGTGGAATAAAAAAATTAAATTTGAGACAAATAAAAGTAGTACGGCATAATGCATGTTATTGCTTTAAACCTTATAACTTATGGCTGAAAAAAAATCCTTTGACACCCTGATTGCTGGAGACCAACCTGTATTAGTGGATTTTTACGCCACTTGGTGTGGACCTTGTAAAGCCCTGCATCCCATTCTCGAAGACACAGCAAAGCATTTTGGAAGTATGGTAAAGATCATCAAGGTTGATGTAGATAAAAACCCTGCAGCAGCACAAAAGTTCCAAGTGCGAGGTGTTCCTACACTCTTGCTTTTCAAAAATGGCAAAATGCTATGGAGACAGTCAGGAGTGGTGCCAGGGCCACAACTTCAGCAAATTATCCAACAACACGTTTAAAGTCCAGTAGAAACAGATTACTGTTAACAAAGTTGTATTAAACACCCATATATTACTGCGATAGAATTTCTTTCGTAAGCATATAATACAAGAGGCTGTCTTAAAATAAACAAATCCGTCATCACGAGGTCAACATTTTCTCAAATGTAAAGGAGTTGAATGACGTGAGCTTAAAATCGATGTCATACTGACGATAGAGCCTGTCCCGATTACTTTCGGGAAAGCATCTCTTCCAGTAACAATTAGGAAAAGAGATCCTCTCGCCGCGGCGAGTGACTTTGATTCACATCACTGTCAATGGTAGCAAAGCGAAGTGATCTCGATATACTCCCATTGCACGTAGATGAAGCAATGACGGGAACTTTTGAGACAGCCTCTTTATATTTTTAGATGATCAATTTCCTACAAACCCTCCCATTCATTTCTTTTGTGGATGCTCCTCCATATGGTGCTTTAAAAGTTGCTTTAAACTGTTGAGGTAATCAGAGAAGTTTTTGGTATCCATTTTGGAGTTAATCTCCGAGGAGATAGTTATGGGATTTTCATCCAGATATTGATAAAGTTCTGGATACTCCTGCTCTATCTTTAAGGTAATATCATTGATTTCTTTGGTAAGCTGCTGTAGGCGTTTCATAAAATCTCAGCTGTTTAAATTGACACTTAAAATGGGTATATCTGCATGATTCACCAAATTCTCGGTTATGCTAGGCGAAATCATCTTCATAAAACCTGATTTGCCATGTGTGGCCAAGGCAATTACATCAGTGGACATGGATTCCGCAAACTTTTGAATCCCTCTTTCTTCATTAAACGCATCATAAATATTTAAGGTGCAATTTACTCCGGGACATTCCTGCAAAAAAGATTCCATACAGGCCATTGCCACATCGGTCTCCTTGAAACCAAAAGGGGTATTTACAAATAACAAATGGATTTTCGCTTTCATCAGCTTGGTAAATTCAACTATCTTCTGAAAAGGTGCGCGGACATCCTCTTCAAAACTGGAAGCAAAGATCAGATTATCCACAGCCAACTTCTTTAAGTTCTCTTTTACTACCAAAACAGGAGATTTCGAATGGCGGACCACTTTCTGAGTATTGCTGCCCAAAAGATCTTTGATACCTGAAGTTCCATGGGATCCCATTACGATAAAATCATATTTGTTTTCTGCTATTTGCCGATCTATTTCAGACCTCCCCTTATCGAACAATAGCAAAGTATCTGCTTGCAAGCCTAACTTTTCCGCTTTCGCCTGTAGGGCATTCAAATCACTTTTTGCGTGGGCTATCTGAGCTCTGATTTCCGGATAAAGATCCTCTTTCTCCAGAGGGAGCTTCACCCAGTCCACCCCAGTTGCCATGATATGCATAAAGTGAATCTCTGCATTGGCCTTTTTGGCAATTTCTAGACCTATCCTCTCTGCTGCCCGAGCACAGCCAGAAAAATCCGTTGGAATCAATATCTTTTTCATCGTTTAGCTTTTTTTGAATTCAATTTATCCACCTTCCATCCACTTTCTTTAAAAAGCCCCTACAGGCCCCCATTAAAGCCCAAGCCTTTCCTTTTTTGATAAACTTCGGCCTTCAACTTATTTTAAGTTACCATTGGGCCAGAAGAAAAAAAATGAGTTTGCTCTACCAATGAGATGATATCCATCACGATTAAAATTGATCAGAATAAACTACTCCAAATTAAACTCCTATTCCCAGCTCTAATGAGAAATGCTTAAATTGTATTATGTATATCCGCAATTGCACCAGTAAAAGTTAAAAGCGAATCGAAATGTTCGTTTTAATTTAAATATCAACTCCTTCGGTCTTCAGTCTTCAAACTCCCGACCACTTAAGCAAAGGATTTAAGGTTACTGGCATCATTGCGGATAATCAGAAATTGTATTACAGCAAACTATAAACCCTAATACTTATGAAAAACTTTATTGTACTTTACCATGCCCCTATTGACGCAATGGAACAAACCGCACAATCAAGTCCTGAAGAGCAGGCCAAAGGAATGGAGGCTTGGATGACCTGGGCAAAAAACTGTGGTGAAAAGCTGGTCGATTTGGGCGCCCCACTGACAAATGGACAAGCGCTAAGTCCAGATGGCAGCAGCTCCAACAGTAATAAGAATGTCGCCGGTTATTCTATCTTGCAGGCTGAAAATATGGAAGAAGCCAAAGCACTGCTGAAAGGTCATCCGCATCTGGGCTGGAATGCAGCATGTAGCATAGATGTTCATGAAGCCATGCCCCTACCAGGAAGCTAAATCTGAGGTATTGCTTTGTAAGAAAAATTTCCTTTATTGATTAAACCTGGCCAGAAATCAAATTCTGGCCTTATCATCTTATTCCAAGCCCTTTCTAATTATGCGATTATTTTTTATTGGCGATATCCACGGTTGCTACCATACCTTTTTGAAGATGCTAGAAAACTGGCTGCCAGAAAAAGAAATGCTTGTTCAAGTGGGCGACCTTATTGACCGGGGAAATTATTCTCCTGAAGTCATTGATTTGATCCAACAATTAGAAGTCGAGTATCCCAAAAGAATCATGTCCCTTCGTGGTAATCACGAACAAATGATGATTGATTATTTGGATAATAAGCCCTCTGGCAACAGCTGGATGTACAATGGGGGCAGCCAAACATTAAAGCAATTTAATGAGCGAAAAAAGGATTTGGAAGCAACTTTGGCCTGGATAAAAGACCGCCCTTTAATTTGGGAGAATGAGCATATCCTTGCCTCACATGCAGGTTTTTCCGATACGCCCAATCCACTTGATGTCCACCATAAAGAGGGAATACTATGGAATAGAAGCCCTTTAAAAAACATGGGCAAAACCCAAGTCATAGGCCATACCCCGCTCCAAGAGGGAAAAGCCAGGTATACCGGGGCATCAAACTCCTGGAATATTGACACGGGGGCTTACCGAGGCTTTTGTCTTACTGGAATAAAACTTAATGAGAAAGGGCAGTTTCTAGAAGAATTCAATATCCCTACATTGGCACAGGACTATCTGCTGTAATTACTACATTTTTCTTCATGGCCTTTTCAAGGACATTTCTGTGCCGCATGGATTCCCATATTTCCAAATCTGGATTTTCTTCTCCATGTAATGAAATCTTAAGCGTTTCCTCCTGAATTTCACACAACACTTTTTCTACCCACTGGTTTTTGGTTTTGTCCAATCCTATGGCGATGCGCATTATTCCCGACAAAAATCGGATCATGCGTTTTTGACCTTTGGGCAATCTTTTAAACTTTTTCTGCTTTTTCTTAGGGCCTTTTTTTCGATGGTACCTAGCCAATAAGCCCAATAATAAAATCTCTTCATTGGTAAATCCCCGCAATCGGGAATGGGCAATGATATATTGGGAATGTTTATGATACTTTGGATAACCGATAAAATGCCCCACTTCAAAAATCATACAGGCAAACTCAAGGATTTCACGGTGGGATTTATCCAATCCATGTTGTTCCTGAAGCTGGTCAAATAACTGCAATGCCAAATGGGCTACATGCTTCTTTTGTTCTACATCACTTTTGTAACGCAGGGCCAAATGGGAAACACTCCTGTGCCGCAAATCCCCCTCTGGATAGAGTAAGTTCTTTTTTCTACCCACATTACTGTCCAGATAATCCAAAATCAAACCCTCCCTAAGTGAAGCATCACAAAGCGTAATTGATTCCGCCTTGGCCATTTGAAGCAAGCGAACCAATAGCAAACTTCCCAGATGTATTGCGTCCACCCGGTTACTGCTGATCCCAGGGACTTTCTCCCTTTTCTCAGGTCCCATTTTCAATAACTTCTTGGATAGCTTTTCCAATTCCTTGGTGCTGACCACCTCCGCATTGACTGTGCTGATAGGGCTACCTTTGGAAGCCAAATGAGCCGCCTCACCTAAGGTCCTGATCGTACCGGAAGTACCAATCACCTTGGTAAATCCCTCAGCCACTACCTCCTTCATAATCTCCTCCGCAGCCAGTTGAATATGGGCTTCCAAATCCCTTATATCCTCTATATTCAAGGTATCCTTTCCTCCGGCCATATCCAATAATCGGAGTACACCGAGCTTGATGCTTTTCTTAAAGAATATATCCTCTTGATTTCCCACTGTGGCCTCGGTGCTGCCTCCACCAATATCCAATACCAATACCTTTTCTTCCCCAAATGCAATGGCACGGCGTACGGCCAAAAAGATCAGCCTTGCCTCTTCCTTGCCAGAAATCACCCTTGGTACTATTCCGGTTTCCTTGGATAATTTATCCAGAAAGGCCCCTCCATTTTTGGCCTCTCTGGTAGCACTGGTAGCAGCGGTGATGATCTCGTCCACCCCAAACTGATCTGCCAGTTGTACATACCTTTTGATTACCTCCAGCCCACGGTCAAAGGCATCCTGGGAAAGCTGGTTGGTAGCAAATACCCCAACGCCCAACTTGACCATTTCCTTCTCATCAATTAACACCTTGATATTCTGCCGGGCAGTCACCTCTGCAATGACCAAATGAATGGAATTGGTCCCAATATCTATCGCAGCTAAATTCATACTCCTTTTGGGTTATTTTTAAATTCTTAAATCAATTTGAAAGGCAAGGAAAATAGTTGCCGACCAGGGATTTTATTTCCACTCGGTATGATAAAGTAAGTCTTCCGACTCCCCTACCTTTCGGTATTTATGGGCACCAAAATAATCCCTTTGGGCCTGAATCAAATTGGCCGATGAATTGGCTGTGGTCAAGGCAAAGAAATAATTGATGGAAGCCGACATCACCGGCATGGCTATTCCAGCATTTAGTGCCGCTCCAATTACCTCGGCCAGATCTTTACTTCCTTTCTTAAAGGACTTTTCTAGCTCTGAAGCCATCAATAAACTATCCGTTTTCTTGAATACCTCCACTAATTCTTCCATCAGGGTAGACCTAATGATACAACCTTGGGTCCAGTTACGTGCAATTTCACTGAAGTCAAAATCCCATTTTTCCTTTTCCCCTACTTTCTTAATCAAGCTAAAACCAATTTCATGGGTAATCAACCTGGTCATATCATAAGCTCCTTTCAGGGCACTGAGGGTTTTTTCCTTGTCAATAGCGGTATACTCCCGGGGAAACCTCTGGGCAAGGACCATTCTTTTTTCCTTGAGGGAGGAGATCACCCTGGTAGTTACAGCTGCAGTCAATGGCGCATAGGGCACACCATATTTGGAAGCCGTGCCCACTGACCAGCCACCTGTTCCTTTTTGTTCAGCTTGGTCAAGGATCTTATCCAAAAGTAATTCACCATCCTCTTTATAGGCCAATATATCCATGCTGATGTCCAGCAAATAACTGCCAGAACCCGATTTGCTCCAAGCCTTCCAGTTTTTGATAATTTCTTCCGGCTCCATCTCCAAACCATATCTCATCAAAGCATAAAGCTCCGCCAAGGCCTGCATTTCTCCATATTCAATGCTATTATGGACCATTTTCACAAAATGCCCTGCTCCATCAGGCCCCACATAATGCATACAGGGTTTTCCATCCTTATCTTTTGCGGCAATCTTAGTTAAAAATGGCGC
Source organism: Echinicola salinicaeni (assembly GCF_014280965.1). GTDB lineage: Bacteria > Bacteroidota > Bacteroidia > Cytophagales > Cyclobacteriaceae > Echinicola > Echinicola salinicaeni. The sequence goes on along the minus strand of NZ_JACODZ010000001.1, from coordinate 498,056 downwards.
TATCAATTCAAAGCCCTCTTTTGATCCCCCAGGCATAAGTGCAGGACCTTTTCGTGCCCCTTCTTGACCTCCAGAAATCCCCATGGGAACATAATGTATCCCTTGGCTGGCCAAATAACTCACCCTTTTATTGCTGTCCTCAAAAAAGGAATTTCCGCCATCAATAATGACATCCCCTTTGTCCACCACTCGCAATAAACGAGCTATCTGCTGATCAATGATCTGTCCAGCGGGGATCATCATCATTATCTTTCTGGGCTGGGCCAGGGATTCAACAAATTCATCCAACTTATCAAAAGGAAGAATTCCCGAAACCTCTGGATGGGCATCTACAAATTTCTTGGCTACATCCTCCTCCACTCCTTCCAAGGTCCGGTTGTATACAGAGATTTTTACTTTTTGCTCTGCCAGGTTGAGGGCAAGGCTGCTGCCCATTACTCCCATACCAATAATACCAAAGGAGGATACCGCCTTCTTATTCTCTAATTTGCTCATAATGTCTTTTACTATTTTTTCAGGTGTTTGTGTAATGTCAACTGATTGGGCATAGCGGGGAATTTCCAAGGTTTCCAGTTGGGACTCAAGCAAGCCAGTAGGCATATAATGACCTTGACGGCTTTCCATTCGCTCCTCGATTAAGCTGGCTTGGCCCTTTAGAAAAAACCAATCTACCAAGGTGCCATATTGTACCAAAATGCTTCTGTAAGTTTCCTTTAGGGCGGAGCAGGCCAGAATCGCCCCACCTCCTTTTTCCCAGTCTGACAACTTTACAGAAAGTGTCTCCAACCAAGGTTTCCTGTCCAGATCATTGAGCGGAATTCCAGCTCGCATCTTTTGAATATTCTCATCAGGGTGAAAGTCATCAGCATCATAAAAGGGAAGCTTTAGCGATTCACTTAGCATTTTTCCAATTGTAGTCTTTCCGCTTCCGGAAACCCCCATTAACAAAATTATCATGCTTTAATTTATATAAATATTCGAGAAAAATAATAAGAAAGAAATAGTTTTCAGATGAAGATTTCAGCTATTACATATTTGACAAAATACAAGCAAAAAACTTTATGACTCCTCAATAAATAGCGCCATTAAGTGTTAAAACCTTATAGAAAAATGAAGTAAGCACTAGTCCTAAAATCAGTCTAGCAAAATGCTTTTGATACTTTGGTTCTTTATGACTTATTAATGGGTACTGATTTTTTTGTTAGATTAATCCTCCTATTATGGATCAATCCTTCCTTTGTTACTTTTTTGCTTCAGGTCAAAAAAGTAACCCAACCTGCCTGCCGGCAGGCAGGAAACCCCGTCGCTGTGCATCTATTGGGCTAAAATAAAGCCATCCCTCATGCAGGCCAACTCCTCTTTTTAAGCTCCCATTCACTTTAAAGTGCATCATTTCGTCAAATCTACCTTTGTCGGCAGACAGGCAGGCCTGCCTTTTTGCTTACCCACTTCTTTAATTTCTTAACGCCCAATACCTGCAAGGCGGATCTACTATGAGAGTTTATTAACCCCTTGGGCTATTTAAAAACTGGTTGCTCAAAAGAATAATTGCGGGGAGGTTGATCCGCCGAGGCGGAGGCCAGCGGTGGCCTTGAGGGTAGAAGCTTTAGCTGTGTCTTGATTTTTCTTTGCTTCGTTTCTTTTCATCTAAGATAAATGCGAAGCATTCATGAAAGCCATTAAAAAACTATTCATTATGAATAAAAGAAATGAAGAGGTGCCCAAATAAGACAAACTTAAACATTAGAAAAAATGACCCTCATAGGTGAAATCAGAATATTATTTCCAACCAATAAGATTTATAAAAGCACAAAACTAGCACTGGGGTTTTATCTAAAGCAGAATTACCAGCTTGGGTGAAAACCATATTATTCAACTAAATCTCCCGGATTTACTATATTTGAAATTTTAGAAACAAAGAATAAAACGATTTATAATGATGCATCATCCTTTAAGAATTTTGGTGGTAGGCTGTGGCAATATGGGCGCCTCCCATGCCCAAGCGTATCACCAACTGGACGGATTCGAGATTTGTGGCCTGGTAGCCAGAGGTAACAGTAATCAGGAACTCAATGAGAAAATGGGTACAGACTACCCTTTATTCTCCGACTATTTTGAGGCTTTGAGCATTACAAAACCAGATGCAGTATGTATTGCCACTTATCCTGACACCCATGAGGAATATGCTTTAAAGGCCCTGGAAGCAGGCTGCCATATTTTTATAGAAAAGCCCTTGGCAGATACTGTTGCCGGTTCTGAGAGGATAGTGGAAGCAGCCAAAGAAGCCAATAAAAAAGTGGTCGTAGGTTATATCCTTAGGCATCATCCTTCCTGGATGAAGTTTACGGAGATCGCCCAAGGATTGGGACAGCCTCTGGTGATGCGTATGAACCTCAATCAGCAAAGCCATGGCCGCATGTGGGATGTGCATAGAAACCTGATGAAAAGCCTTAGCCCCATCGTGGACTGCGGCGTGCATTATATAGATGTGATGTGCCAGATGACCGGCTCCAAACCTGTTAGGGTATCGGCCATTGGCGCTAGGCTGACCGATGATATCCCTGAGGACAATTATAATTACGGACAATTACAGATCACCTTTGAAAATGGCTCGGTAGGCTGGTATGAAGCTGGCTGGGGGCCTATGGTCAGCGAAACGGCCTTTTTTGTGAAAGATGTTTTTGGGCCTAAGGGATCGGCCTCTATCGTGGCCAAGGAAGCCAGTGGGGCAGGCAAATCTGATTCCGTGGATGACCATACCAAAACCGAATCCATCCGCATCCACCATGCTACCATTGATGCCAATAATGAATTTGTAAAAAAGGACGAATGGGTAGAAATGAAAGATGAACCCGGCCACCAGGAACTTTGCGACCGTGAGCAGGCCTACTTCCTCAAGGCCATCCAAGAGGATATAGACCTGGCCTCCCATCTGGAGGATGCCGTCAATAGCCTAAAGGTAGCCTTTGCCTGTGATGAATCCGTAAAGACGGGCAAGATGGTGGAATTATAATATGACCTAATTAGCATTAAAAAGTACTTGCCTAAAAGTCCCTGTCATAGACATTCCTTTGGTTTACACACAGATTGCATATTATTTACACGAAGATATTAATTATGATATTTCATTTTTCAAAAGCTAGAACCCAATATTACCCTGTGCTATCGCTGTTACTTATAATTTGCACCATCATTAGCTGTAATCAAGCAGAACCGGATTATACAGCCGAACTAAATCGCCTAAAGCGTGAAGCTAAAGATTCATTATTGAATGATATAGTGGAGTTTAACGCATACAAAGACAGGCCTGAATCTGACGGTCCTTATAATAGCAGCAACAACAGTACGTTTCTGCAGGACAATATCCCCTTATTTATATCTTCTGATAAAGAATTTACTGAAGTCTACAATTACCGTTGGTGGATGATTTCTAAACACCTACGTTCATGGAAAGACCCTGAGGAAAACAAGGACTATTGGGTCTTCACAGAATTCTTTGGATGGCCGGCCCATGGCAGTGTTAGCGGAGCGATATCTTGTCCGGCTGGACATCAATTTTATGACCTGCGTTGGTTAAGAGATCCACAATATATGGAATCCTATATCGACTTTTATATGAAGGGATACGCTTCAAAACATGACCAACGTGAAGGACCTAATTTTCATAGCTACATTAAACGACCAGAAAGCCATCATTTTTCTAGTTGGATGATAGATGGTACAGAAGCATTTCTAAAAGTTCATCCTGATAATGCTTGGCGTGATGCTTTGCTTCCTTATTTGGAAAAACACCAACAAGTATGGGATGAAAAATTCATGGTCCACAAAGAAGGTGCAAAAACAAATGGCCTATATAAGGTTCTTGATCTGTATGATGGTATGGAGTTTACTATTTCAGCAACCATGCCCCTTATAGAAAGTGATGGTCCCTATGCTATTTACACGGAACAAGATTGGAAGAAATATTATCTGGGATGGAACACCATTGGAAACCTCCAAGGTGCTGAACACACAAAAGCTAATCCCAAAGCTTTTGCCCATGGCTACCCTTTGCTATACTTAGTTCGCCCATCCATCAACAGCTATTATTATGCAAACCTACGCTCTTTGAGTAATCTTTATGGTTTAAAAGCCGATGAATCCGGTCAACAATCAGATCGTTTAAAAAGCGAAACCTACCTAAATAGAGCAGACTCATTGCAGCAAAAAGCGCTATCAGTACTTTGGGATGAAAAGGGACAGTTTTTCTATTCGTATACAGCTGCCGATAATGCTTATGGGGTCAAGGACAAACTATCAAGGGTAAGAGAGTCTGTAGGCTATACACCTTGGTATTTTAATATGGTTCCCAAAGATGATAAAAAATATGACGTTGCTTGGGAAATGCTCTCTTCCCAAAATGGATTTTACAATGAAAAGGGAATGACCACTGCCGAAATGCAGCATCCATTGTACAATGAAGAAGCCTATGCCTGGAACGGAAGAGGCTGGCCTTTTCAAAATTCCGTGGTAAATAAAGCTTATGCCAACTACCTGAAAAACTACAAAAAGGAAATCACCGAATCCGACAAAGAACTTCTCTATGACTTAATAAAAAAACTGGTTGATATGCATGGAGAGGAGCGAAATATAGGGGAATGGTACATCCCCAGCAATGGGGAACAATTTGGAGGAGTCAAAGATTATTTCCATTCCACTTTCCCTGATATGTTGATTGCAGATTTACTAGGCTTTAAAGCCACGCACAAAGATGAATTTTCTCTGCAAACACTTCTACCAAATGACAAATGGGATTACTTTTATTTGGGCAATATCAGGTATCACGGCCACGATATTGATATTATTTGGAAAAAGGACTGGAGTCCTGATATTGAAGGTGACCAAAGTAAACTCTGTATTTGGGTTGACCATCGATTGGTATCAAAAAGCAATTCATTAAGTGAAAAGGTTATAATTAGCCTAGATGAAGTAGGAAAAGGCAATTAATCTGATTTAAGTGGGCTATCTTCTATTGTTAAAATCATAATTTAGTTGGGCCTTAAAAGAGAACAAAGCACCATAAAAGCCTTCAGAACGCTGTGCCATTCTTAGTGAGCCGCACTTTATTCCTGTATATTGAGAATATATAGTTAATTTAGTTAACTATATAAGCAGGTTTGAAAAAATGAAAACCCTAAATATCAGGAGCACCATATTAGGAACAGTTCTGTTTTTCCTCTCTTCCTTTGCATTTGCACACCCAACAGGAAATATGGTTACTATGGGTGAGAACGTGCTATGGTCGTATATCAACCCAATAAATGACCGAAACCATTATGCCTGCGTAATGATCTGGACAAAAGGTTCTCAACCAAAAGTATTTATTCAGTCCAAGTATGCAGCAAGCGACTATATGCTTTATAATAAGCAAAATAAAATCTACCTTATAGAAAGGAAGTATTTGCAAGCTTCAGACGAATTTCAAGTAAGGGTTTTAAAATCTACCAACGGTAAAGAACCAATGGTTATATGGAATTGGTTTAAAGACGATTACAGGATTGGGGAAGGTGGATTTTTTATGCTTTCTGATAATCAAATGGTATTTGGAAAATACCCTAAAGTATATAGCTTGAAAAAAGGAGAACAACCAACAAAGTATTTCGAATTTGAACATCCCATAAAAAGAATTCGAGCAGTTGAGCGTAACAAAATCCTTTTATTGGGCGATAACTTTTGCTATTTGGTACAACAAAACGGAACCATCCTCAAAAAATGGGATGAACTAATTGACCACAAGGTGGAAAATGCACCAATGAATCGAAATCAAGTATTTGACGCAGATTATGCTAATGGAGAGCTACTGATTTCTTATTGGGGCAGAAGGTCTTTTGACTTAATCAATGCCGGTGGAAAACGTCAAACCATTCTTCAACAAACCGAGCCTTTAACACCTCATTGGGTAGCATTCTGGAATAAGGAGAAATTGCTATTTTCATCCAAGTTGATTTTCGATGGAAGCACCCCAAAACCTCACTTAAGCCTACTAAACGAACAAAATAAGCAGAGAGTAATTTGGTATACACCATAAAACCAATGGAAGCAAATACATTAAATCAACTAATCGGTAAATGGATAGTGAAGTACCTTGAAATCCCACACTGCGCATAGCAAGACCGTTTTGTGAAATTTTGAGGTGAACAAGAAAGTAATCTAATAATTAAGTGCTCAAAGACAAATGCCATATCCTATTTCAATAAAGAAAAAAGCAAAGATAAACCTTGAGAATTCAATCAAATATGAAGACATAATAAATGGTTTATCCAAAGACCTAATTAAATCGGGAAATGAAATTGAGATAATAGGCAACAAAATTAGAATAGTCAGTGGACCTGAGTTCAGCGCAAAGACAAGCTTTAAAGAATTCAATAAAGGTCATATTGACTTGGATAAAACAGACAATAAAGTGAAAGTATCTATAAAAATTTACTTGATAGAACACTTGATAGCTTTCTTTATAGTATTTGCCATGGCGACATATGGCCTTATTGAAAAAGGATATGAATCGGCAATATTAAAAGTTGCTTTACTTCTATTGATGGCAAGTTTTGTATTTTGCTATCTCATGCCTCTAATGACATTGAACTCATATATTAAAAAATTAACAAATAGGACATAAAAAAGGCCCCCCACTAGGTGTAGTCTGTGACTACACCTTCCTATCCATGGAATTTGCAATTCCCCGTTTATGAAGAGTCATGAATGGACAAAGCCAATCCATTATAACTGACTGATAGTACGATGGTACGTATCTTCAGAAAAAATGCTTACCCTCCACTGTTGCTTGTGAACATCAATTCCAATGAATATCTTAGGTGAAGTTTCCGTTTCCATGATTGATAGGTTTTGGTTCTTAATCTAAAACGAACAGGTTATATCATGGGAACTAAAAATAATAGCGGTTTAATCGCTAAAACGAAAGTAAGTAAAAATAAAAAAGGTCTGTGTTTAACTGAAAAGTTAGTGTGTGAAAATCCGCTACTATTCTTATACGTTACCGTTGTGGTGCATTTAAAATGAAACGAAATATATCTATCATAGTATTAATTTTTGCCGGATTAACTGCTTTTGGACAGTCCGAATGCAAGAAAGCGGAAGTAAAGGCTAAGAAGGATTACAAAGAGGGTAATTACTTTTTCCATTCTTTAGAATTTCTTCCGACTGAAAACACGTATCTATTTGTTCTTCGAGAAGAATACAATGTGCAATGGAGATTTATCGACCAAGACTCTTTGAACTACTACAATTGCTATGATTCGACTTTGACGGATTTACTGAAGAAAAAATATGGAGTTGACTTTTTGAAAAAAGCAACCGCAAAAGCAGACAGTTTAGAAAACACAGATAATTGGAGAATTGAGCCTGAATTTCCAGGGGGCACGATTGCGATGTTAAAATTTATCAATGATAGATTAAAAATTGAAGGTGAAGATTTGGGTGATAGAATTCAAACGAAAATATTTATTCAGTTCGCGATTATGGAAGATGGAGAAATATCGGACATAAAAATAATGAGAGGAATTAGTGAAAAAGTAGATAGTAAAGTTGTCCAAATTTTCGAAGAAATGCCAAATTGGAAACCTGCTTACCTTTATGGAAAACCAATTAAACAGCGATATACATATCCAATTAATATTGAACTAAAATAAAAAACGACACCACAGTCGAGTAGGTAAAGGGGATTTCCACCCCTAAACCTCTCACAGAACCGTACGTGAACCTCTCGATTCATACAGCTCTTATTATCCAGTCGGTTGATAACACATTTCAATCATCAAACCTTATTACTAATTTGGCTTTGTTTGTTTCAAAATAAAAGACGATCATCAGGCAAGCATAAAATGAATCCTACTCCCCATTTATCTGACAAAACTATTGCAGTGCTTCCTTTCGTAAACATGAGTGCGAGTGAGGAGAACGAGTATTTTAGTGATGGTATTACGGAGGAGATCATAAATGCCTTGGCCAAGATAGATGGACTTAAGGTCACTTCCCGAACTTCCACATTTCATTTCAAGGGAAAAAACATTAGGATACCCGAAATAGGCAAGCAATTGGGCGTTTCCACTTTGCTTGAAGGCAGTGTTCGGCTGGCTGGAAATTCCATGCGCATCACAGCGCAGTTGATAGATGCAGCTGAGGATTTCCACTTTTGGTCAGAAACCTGGGACAGAAAACTCGATAATATCTTTGAAGTGCAGGACGAGATCAGCTTGCTCATTGCCGAGCGATTACGTGAGCATTTTGGACACTTTGAAATCCAGGAACACCTGGTTGATATAAAGACCAAAAGTGTAGAAGCATACCAACTCTATCTCAAAGGTCGGCAGACCTTCAATAAATGGAACCCAGAAGATGTAAGACAGTCAATTATATTTTACCAGCAGGCCCTGGAAATTGACCCTAACCATGCTGAGGCGCTGATCGGTTTGGCAGATGCCCACAGTTTTTTGGCCACCGTTGCTTCCATTCCATTCGAAGAGGGATGGGGCAAATGTGCGGAACTGACAAAGAAAGCATTGGAGATAAACGAGAATTTACCGGAAGCCTACTACCAACTGGCCAACCTGGCTTTCTTCATCCATTGTAACTACCGTGAAGCATTTGAACATGCAAGCAAGGCGGTGAGCCTGAACCCAAACCATGTAGAATCCCAGCAATTTATGGCATTTCTCTACACCCTGGCGGGAAAGAAGTCCAAAGCCCGAGCCCATTTGGATAATGCATTGAGCATTGATCCACTTTCACAGGAAACGCAATTCTTCAGTGGCTATGTCGAGTATATGACAGAAAACTACACCAAGTCCTTAAAACAATTGGACGCTTGCCTAGAAGTCAACCCCATGAATATTCCGGTTCATGCTGTAAAAACGCTCTGTCTATTGAAATTGGGTCGATATGAAGAGGCTGTCAATTACTTTGATGCGCTGCCTCCAGAAATAGTAGTTCCTGGTGAAAAAGCAGGCAGCCAGGCAATAGGCTATGCGCTGATGGAAGATAATGCCAATGCGAAAAGAACTGAGGAAACCTTGATAACACTGGCCAATGGAGATGATGGTTTTACCGCTGACTCCTATCTCTTCTTACTGGCTGGGGCAATGAATAGAAATGAGGAGGCATTTGCCTGGGTGGAAGCTGCTATAAAAAAGGGTTCTCCGCTCTTATTGCTTCGATATGCTGATCCGCTTGTAAGCCCTATAAAGAAGGACCCTCGTTATACCGAATTTCATCATCAACTCTTTCCGCAAGACCTCTTTGATATAAATAATGAAGCGGGCAAAAAGAGTGCATTGTTGGATGAGGAAACGGCAGCAGCTTACAAAGCAAGGTTGATACAAGTCTTCAATACAGAAAGACCACATTTACAACCGGACCTTTCCTTGCGATCACTATCCGCTCAAATCGGCATACATGCCAACCAACTTTCATGGCTGCTGAACAATGGCTTTGGAAAGAACTTCAACGAGTTTGTCAATCACTACCGAGTAGAAGAATTCAAGCAACTGGCCCTCAATCCTGAAAATGCCCATCTTACCATTATGGCCATTGCCTACGACTGCGGTTTCAACTCCAAAACCGTTTTCAACACTTATTTTAAGAAGGAAACCGGTCTTACCCCAAAGCAATTTTTGAAGAAGTAAAGCCATGGATTTTTCCTTTTTTGGTTCGGATATGTAATTACAAACATCCACTTGAGATTACGAACATTTTTAGTCCCTTGAACCTCCACCTTTGCTCTCGTAATCTTAAAACATAATTATTATGAAAAACATATTTGCAATTCTATTATTTTCTTGCACGCTTAGTGCTATTGCTCAAACTAACTCTTCGGAGAGTAATGAAACTGAAGTAGCACATAAGTGGCGGGTAAGTATACCTTATTTTGTTCCTGAAGGACTTATCGGAGATTCCTGGAATGACCATACTAGTACACAACACTTAGAGCTTCATATAAAACGCAACCTAGATAATAAGAACATCCTAGGAGTGAAGCTTGCCTCCTGGAGATTGTTTCAACCAATGGGAATCACATGGTGGGATGGTCTTTTAGATAAGATAGAGACAGAAAGTGAATATTATCCAGGTCATGTGCGAGCAACAGGAATAGGTATAACGTACCAACGTATGCTATGGAAAGGATTATTTGCAACTGTTGAGGTTCTACCGCAATTTCAAACCTATACGGATCTAGACGGTGAAAAAATTGGAAATGGTTTTAAAGTTTATACTTCGTATCATTTGGGCTACCATATCGCATTTGGTAAGAAAAAGCATTTTTTCATAGAACCACAGGTTAATTGTATGCTCTGGACCTCTGATAACAATGCCCCTGATGGATTTAAGCAGTTGGACGATAAATGGAGAAACTACTTTCTTTTTGAGCCACAGATTTACTTAGGGTGGAATTTTTAAACTTAGTCTGACAAGTCAGGATTCACAATTCTTGGCTTGTCAGGCTATTGAAGTTAAAGAAGCATAACATAATTTAAATACTTTTTTAGTTCCGATTTATAATTCCGAACACACACTTGAGCATCCGAACCCTGATGCAAAACCAAAGTGGCAACTTAGCATCATCATCTTGAAAAAAACACATCAATTATGAGAGCTATTATCACAACAGGCTACGGATCTCCAGAAATTTTCAAAATAGGTAAGGTAGCCAAGCTAACAGCAAAACCTAATGAGCTATTGATTAAAATCCATGCCTCTTCAGTGACCAAAGCTGATACCATGATGCGAACTGGGAAACCCTATATTGGTCGCTTGATGATCGGACTTACCAAGCCGAAAAAACCCATCTGGGGAACAGGTTTCGCAGGTATTGTTGAATCCGTGGGCTCAGAAGTCACTCAATTCAAAGTGGGCGATAAGGTTTTTGGTGAGAACATCGCTAGCATGGGGACTTATGCAGAATTTGTTACTGTACCCGAAGATGGAATTGTCGCCCATATACCCAAAAACCTTGGTTATGAAGAAGCTGCTTGCCTCTGTGATGGCGGTATCACTTCGCTCAATTTCCTCTGTGTCCTGGGCAATATCAAATCAGGCCAGAAAGTATTGATCAATGGGGCTTCAGGATCACTGGGAACAGCAGCTGTCCAAATTGCCAAATACTTTGGAGCGGAGGTTACCGGAGTATGCAGCAGCAAAAACATCGACTTGGTAAAAGAATTGGGGGCTGATCATGTGATTGATTATAGCAAGGAGGATTTCACTACGAATGCCAATACTTATGATATTATTTACGATACTGTAGGCAAGCGTTCATTTGCAGAGTGTCGAAATGCTTTGACTGAGCATGGTGTATATGCATCTCCTGTACTGGGTATGCCCTTATTGAGTGATATGATGTTTACTGCTGTTTTTGGCAAAAAGAAGGCGAAGTTCTCGGCAACTGGTGCCCTTCCCCAAAAAAAGATCAAGCGCCTACTTAAGTTTCTGATTGAGATCATTGAGTCGGGAAAACTCAGGTTGGTTATCGACAGAACCTACCCATTAGAACAGCTAGCTGATGCGCATCAATATATAGATAAAGGGCATAAGAAGGGCAATGTGGTATTAATGCCACTTATATAGGCCAAACCATAATCATAAACCATGAAAAAGAAAGAAATGAATTATATAGGCACAGGAATCATTATCGGAACAGGAATTGGCGCGGCAATAGGTCTGGCAATGGACAATATCGCCATTGGTGTGTCTATTGGAGTTGCTATCGGAGCCGCTATTGGATATACCCTTCAAAACAAAAAGGAAAAAACCTGAAGTCACTAGGAACACAAATTGTTAGACCTTATTTATATTCACTTATTGCAATCAATTCCACACAGCATATTAAAACGGCTTAGTATGAACTTATCTGACTATATAAAGAAAAGAAATGGGGTACCAATGGGGGCAGATAATTCACTTCGAAATATGCTGCATCGCTCTTTGGGAGCAGGAAAGTTTTCTACGTTTTGGAAATACTGGAACCCTATTTGGAGTTACTTTTTGGGAAAGTATATTTTCCAGCCCATTAAGCAATTTTTGCCCGCTGCCTTCTCTCTGATCTTCACCTTTGCAGTCTCTGGATTTTTACATGACTTGGTAATAATGATCATAAAGAGGGAGTTTACCCTGCTACTAACTCCTTGGTTTTTATTAATGGGCCTTTGTGTGGTTTTAGGTGACTATGCGAAAATTGATTATTCAAAATCCCCATGGATAGCACGCGCTGCGATCAATATATTAATCATTTCAAGCTGCTTGTATATTGCTTATCAAATAAGGTTATAATTGAAAAAACCAACATTAAATAGCTGCTGAAATATACTGGACCGGATTACCCCATCAATTAAGATAATGCCTCCAATGAAACACCAGCCTCATGCCTAAATACCAGATCTCACTGAGCTCTACACGACTAGCTGATTCGGGAGCAATGGTCTTTTCCCTATGGGGTATGTCCACGCCCATTGAGAATTGAAGCTTTAAGGTGGCACTTTGGGTATTGGAGAAAGTTCTGGTGGGTTGGTACTCTAGAAATGGGAAGTCCCATTTGGTAGACCTATAGCCGACCAAAAAGGCCTGACTGAAATCTCTGTCAGGGATAACAAGAGATTCCCGAATTCTACGTATTCCGTAAAAGGATAGCCCCACTTCCCGCCCCAATACGAACTGGAAGCGACCGATAGGGGTCGATATTCCCGATTGCCAGGGAATCAGACCTCCATTGCCCGCCGTAACGGCCATCCCCTGAAAGGTCTGGGGAGCCATCCAGGAAAGAAAGGGGGCTGCAAGGATCAGATCACCGGGAATAAGCCAAAAAGGCATGCGTAGCCTTAGGTTATAGGCCGATCTGCCAGGGATCGTAGCGGTTACCGAGCTACCCTGATAGGTTAAACTTGGATCCACAAACTGGCTGGTAGTCGGTGAATCCTGCCGCCAACCCAATTGGATAAAAGCCAGCCCATCCCCAGCCTTGTTCATCACACCATCCAGTCCAAGCCCAAAAATCAGGTTAGCTTCAATACTACCAATCAAGGCCTTTTCATGCTGATATGGACTGAATCCCCCTCTCAAACCTGCGGTCTCCAAGGATGATGATGCTCCGATAAAGGGACCCAACTCGGTACGAAAACGAGCCAGTTGTCCCAAGCCTTCAGAAAGCCCAGGCATGGGCGTGCTCATTAACACCTCGTTCAGTAATCCCATATCAAAGGCCATATTGGGCATTTCATTATTTGAGCAAACATCAAAAGTGTCCGGTATAATTTCTTGGGCATCTGAAGGCAAAGCTACTTCACTTGTTTCCTGCAGCATTACTGTACAAAACTGCTCTAAACTTCTTTGAACGGCTTTTGCTGCGACCGAAGCATCCACAGGACGCATATAAGCATCCCCGGTAAGCACAAAGCGCTCATTATCCCAGGTCTCCACCTCCAGCCCGGCCTCATTATAGTGATCGTGGGTGCCTTTACGTTGGGCGGCATTCCCCCAAGTACCGGCTACATGTCCTGCAGCATAAACATCCTGTATAAAGTGGAGTGCAAAGGCCTCATTGGCCAAGGCTGCCAATAGGATCGCTGAGCGTTGTTCCTGTGAGAGGTTTGTCGCCTTTGACTGAACAACTCTTTCCAAGGCTTTGGTATGGTAATAGGCATAAGAACCTAAGGCATTTAGCGGAGCTCCTTCTTTAAGACATTCCCTGAAATAATCTTCCACAGTCTTATCTACCTCGGTCCTTGCCAGAAGAAAGTGAACATTATTGGATCCTGCACGTGTGGCATATTCCATATCCGCGCGTTGTAGTCTTATATCGGAATTTCGGATCGCATTTAAGGTCTGATCCGCTCGTTTGGCCTTTGCAAGATCCTTGCTTAATCTTGCAGCAATATGGTCCACCTCCAAAATCCAATCACTGTCAAGAATAATATTTACCATTTGCTCTGGGGAACAACTATGGTCTCCGGCAATAGCTGGCCAGGATGCAAGATCGAGGGTTTCCGAATCCAAACCATGTCTAGGGTCTACGATGGAAACAGATAGCCTGTTTTCATGGCCTATCCGAATCTGTGTCCATATGGCCTCAAGGACCCTTCGGTGCTCAGGACTTAATTGCTGGATCGCCAGTACAGCGATTTGCCTATGCTCAGGATAGACCCAAGCATTGCTGGGCAATGAAAATATCAAAAGCACCATACAGATCAGCCAGCGTACCATAAAAAAAGTTGAGGAGGATTACCATTAAAGATAATAAATCCGGGGCTAATCTCTAAAAGTTAAATAAACTGACTGTAACGCAGTTAAATAATTTCAATAAGACACTCATTTACAATGGCTTTAATGAAAAACAAGTTCACTTTATTCCTCTGTATTGAGAATGGTTAGTTTAGTTAACTATATAATTAAGTTGGCTTTAATTTCAAAAACATACTAAAAGTAAACTCATTTATTTACTTTTAGTATGTTTTGTCAATTTTTATATTTACTTTTTTATATATTTTTAAACTAATATATTTACATTTAATTCATTATGTAAACATATAAATTTACAAATAATGAGAAATAAACGAAAACTTTTAATTGAGCAACTGGACCAAAAACTACAACCATTCTCTGAATCCAGAAAGGTATTGGTCCCAGAACGTGGATGGATAAATACAATTCGGACCACACTCAATATGACTCTGGCCCAACTTGGGACCAAATTAAATATAACGAGACAAGGTGTAAAGAGAATTGAGGAAAGTGAAGCTAATGGAACAATAACGCTCAATTCTCTGAAAGATGTAGCAAATGCAATGGACTTGAAGTTGGTATATGCACTGGTCCCAACAAATGGAACCATCAATGATTTAATACAAATGAAAGCAGAAAAACTGGCCCAAAAGATAGTGTTACGGACCAATCAAAATATGAAATTAGAAGACCAAGGAATAGCAGATGAAAAGATAGCCGAAATCATTAAAGAGCTTGCTGATGAAATAAAACGAGAGATGAGAAAGTCATTATGGGATTAGAATTCGAATATAAAAACGGTCAAACACCCTTAGACGAAGAAGAAAAAGAAGGTCTTAAAATAAAGTCTATTACTACTCAAGGAGAACTGGATGAGTTTGAGCAATTGAATATCGAGAAAGCTGTTGAATGGACTATTCATACAAAATTAAAGCCTGAAAATATTCTAACCGAAAAGTTTATTAAGAACTTGCACAAACGCATGTATGGTGAAGTATGGAAATGGGCAGGTAAATTTAGGCAAACCGAAAAAAACATTGGAGTTCCGTGGATACAAATCGGAATTGAATTAAAGAATCTACTTGACGACACAAAGTATTGGATTGAAAATAAAACCTATTCACCTGAAGAGATTGCTATTAGATTTAAACACCGAATAGTATCTATTCATTGTTTCCCAAATGGAAATGGAAGGCATTCGAGAATGATGGCGGACATAATTATCGAATCAATATTTGATAAAGAAATATTCTCGTGGCATCAATCAAATATGGTCAAAGCGAACGAAATAAGGAAAGAGTATATTGACGCATTAAAAAAAGCTGATAATGGAAAAATTGAACCTTTAATAAAATTTGCAAAAAACTAAAGACAACAACCTGTCCAAAGAAAGGGAAGCTTTCATCCCGTACCAGACATATTGCACAAAGTCAGCATTGAAAAACGTAAAACGACAATTAGAAAATCAATGAAACGGACGACTGAAGAAGAAGGGCTACCTTATAACACGGGTTTTATTCTTCTCTAAGCCTTTTTCCTACCAACTCCCTTTCCTTCCATTCTGTAGGGGACAAGCCTTCAAATTGCTTGAAGACCCTGGAAAAATAATTCACACTGCTAAAGCCACTTTCAAAACAGGCCTCTGTGATATTGCTGCCCTTCCATAGGATTTGCTTCTTGGCCAGCTCCAGCCTCTCCCTATTGACAAACCTTACAGGGGTTTCTCCCAATTCCCTTTGAAAGGCCCTGAAAAACTGAGCGCGAGATAGACAAGCCTGACTGGCCAATCCATTTATATCCAAGTTTTGCTGTAGATTTTGGCGGATAAAGCGGACCACATGGGCCAAGCGGTTTCTGGTACTGAGCTTATCGACATTTTGAAGAAGATAATGCCTGGCCTGCGTTTGCATCAAACTGGCGATCAACTCACGCGTGGTATTAGAGGCCTTCATTTGCTTTCCAAAGCCATTGTCCACCATCACCCTGATCAGGCTATTGAGATTTTCCTGAACCAGTTGATTGTTCATCAGCAAAAAATTATCCTTACTCCAGCTCCACTTTTCCTCATCCACTTTTGGGAAGTGTTCATTCAGCCAAGCCATGGTTTCCTGCACAAATCCCTCACTGATCTCCAAGGCCAAGCATTGGGTGGGATCATTATGGGTCGCCTCAGGAAAATCAATATACATCAGTTCAGAAGCAGGCATTACGATGGATTGTCCAGGCAAAAATTCAAAACCATCCTGTGATTTCAGGTGCATGATTTTCTTGCCCTGAATCATACTTACGATAACAGGATTATCAAACTGGAGATCAAAACTATGGGCCAACCTGCTGGTTTCATACACATTCAACACGGCATGGTCTGCCTGATGGGCAGTCCTATGCTCCACTTCAGATTTTGGCGTGCTAAAGATTTTGTATTTCTCCTTTAAATTAATGGCATCCAGCATTTTAAACTCTTCAATTATTCTCCAATAAATTAGTCAAAAAGGGACGATCATCCAAAGCTTTACGCAAAATGAGATTATTGTGCTAATCAATGAAACTATCCTGAAAAACTTTTCATTGATTCTTTCACAAATTAGCTGCTGTACAAAAACCCAAAATGATATGACGACTATCACACAAGAAAGGCCAGCTACTCAGTTGGCGCGACCAGAATTTAAACCCCACTATGACAATTTCATCGGCGGCAAATTTGTGGCCCCGGTGGGAGGAGAATATTTTGAAGTCATCAGCCCCGTAGATGGGAAAGCATTCACCAAAGTGGCAAGGAGCAAGGCTGCCGATATTGAATTGGCCTTGGATGCAGCCCATAAAGCTTTTCCAAAATGGAGCACTTCCTCAGCAACAGAAAGGAGCAATGTCATGCTCAAGATTGCTGATAGAATAGAAAATAAACTGGAATATCTAGCAGCCGTAGAAACCATTGATAATGGTAAACCAGTGAGAGAGACCATCAATGCTGACTTAGCGTTGGTGGTCGATCATTTTAGGTACTTTGCAGGTGTGATCAGGGCGGAAGAAGGTTCTGTGGCGGAATTGGACGCCTTCACGGTATCAATGAATGTAAAAGAACCCTTGGGAGTCGTAGGCCAGATCATTCCATGGAATTTTCCCCTATTGATGGCCACTTGGAAAATTGCTCCGGCCATGGCAGCAGGCTGCTGCACTGTCGTTAAACCTGCCGAGCAAACCCCGGCCTCCATTATGGTCCTCATGGAATTGATCGGCGACTTGATCCCTGAAGGTGTGGTGAATATCGTCAATGGTTTTGGCCCAGAAGCCGGTAAACCATTGGCGCAATCACCAAGGGTGGCAAAAGTAGCCTTTACCGGTGAAACTACCACAGGTAGATTGATCATGCAATATGCCTCCGAGAACCTCAATCCGGTCACCATGGAGTTGGGCGGCAAATCCCCCAATGTCTTCTTCCCATCCGTGATGGATGAAGATGATGAATTTTTGGACAAATGTATAGAAGGCGCCGTGATGTTTGCCCTCAACCAAGGGGAAGTCTGCACCTGCCCTAGCCGTATTCTCGTCCATGAAAAAATTTACGATGCCTTTATGGAGAAGGTAGTCGCTAGAGTCGAGGCTATTCAAATGGGCCATCCTTTGGACAAAAACACCATGATGGGTGCCCAAGCTTCCCAAGACCAATTTGAAAAGATCCTCAGCTATATTGATATAGGAAACCAAGAAGGTGCGGAAGTTCTTACGGGAGGCAAGGCTGCCAGCTTGAACAGCGGATTGGAAAACGGCTATTATATCCAACCTACCCTATTGAAGGGCCATAATAAAATGCGGGTATTCCAAGAAGAAATATTCGGACCGGTAAGTTCGGTTACCACTTTTAAGGATGTAGAGGAAGCCATAGAGATCTCCAATGACACCCTGTATGGCTTGGGAGCTGGTGTATGGACCAGAAATGCCCATGAAGCCTATCAGGTTCCCAGAGCAATCAAGGCCGGTAGGGTTTGGGTCAACTGCTATCATGCCTATCCGGCACATGCACCATTTGGAGGCTATAAAAAATCGGGATTTGGTAGGGAAACTCACCTGATGATGCTTAACCATTATCGCCAGAACAAGAATATGCTGATCTCTTATGATAAAAATAAACTAGGATTCTTCTAGGAGTATTGTTTGGGTAATAAGGGAGCTGAGTCGATGCAGCTCCCTTTTCTTTTCATCAAAACAAGCAATTATGGCTTATCAAAGACTAGGTATTAGCGATGCAGCAAAAGTATTAATTGACCAACTAAAAACTGACCATGGTCCCTTGATGTTCCATCAAAGTGGTGGCTGTTGTGATGGTTCCAGCCCCATGTGCTATGCCAAGGGAGAATTCAAAACAGGAGCCTCTGATGTCTGGTTGGGCAATGTGCATGGATGTGATTTTTTCATGTCCAAGGACCAGTTTGAATACTGGAAGCACACCCACCTGACCTTGGATGTCACCGATGGCCGAGGGGCGAGTTTCTCATTGGAAATCCCCTATGGAAAAAGATTTATGATCCGTAGCAGGATGCTCACTGAGGAGGAGCTTGACGACTTGGAACCAGTTAAAAGTGGGGAAATGTAACGACACAATCATAAAGCATAAAAGCTACTATCAAAAGAAATATCACCGTCAATACCAGCTCACTGGTTTGGTAACGCTTTTTGGGCAGTAATGACTTCATACTATGCAGGAAAAAAATAGCTGATAAAATCAGGAAATAAAACGATTCTTTCCAAGTGATAACATCAAAGCCGATGATGGCAAAGCCTCCCAAAAACAAGGCAAGTCCCATGTACCATTTATTGATATTTTCTTCATAAATACTATTATTGAGTTAACCTTAAACAGTCGTATAAAGCATGTTGTTTCCTTTGCCCCACTATATTGGACAGAGTGGGCTCAACTGTCTAGACAGCTGCCCCGCTGTGACAAGGTCGTTTGTTTAATTGCTTCACGGAAAAATTACGTTTAGCTATTTGAAATCTATCAGTTAAGCAAACCTTGCCTTCCGGCAAACAGGTAACCAATTAAACAAGAAGATGGTTACTAAATGCATCGACAAATCATACTTAACATTACCCTATTATTCTTTTTGCTTCTGCCGCTCCTCATGCTGCTTCACCAACTCCATGGGAATATCCATCCCAAACATATTCCCCTTCAATAGCACCTTGTGGCTCTTTGGGTTCACAAATACATAGTGGTAATAGGTTTTTGGGCCATATACAAATTTGATCTTGTAGACCTCATCCCCTTTCTGGATATATTCATGGCTCATGGTGGAAATAAATTCATCTATGTCTGGCTTGTCCCTATTGGTAAAAGTATCAATAGTCAATTTAACATGGTATTCATATCCTTTATCAGACGTACTTCCCATTCCACTCGTATATCCCCATTTGGCCGCCTCAGGGCCAAAATTCTTTTGGACATATTTCTTAGCTTGTCGCTTATTGTTGACCGTACCCACCCGCTCATAAGAAAGAAGATCGAACTCCTTCGAATTTTCGACAAAACGGGAAAAATTCCTAAACAGGTTCTCAAAATTCACCTCACTGGAAGTCAACGGTGCTCCATATTGATAGAGGGTGGTTACCTCAGGATCTTTTTGCTGATTCTGCGGAACATCGGCAGCCCATCCATTGGACAAAATCACCAGGTGAAACAGGGCTACTAGGGTTAAAATTTTAGTCGTTTTCATAGTTATTTTATTAGGTTTAAATTATATCATTAATCAATTCTATTCATTTTAACATATATTTTCTATGAATGACCACTTGCTTTTAAGTAGACATTTTTTCTTTAATTCTTCTTTTATTTACTTTTTCCATTGATGAAAAAGTAACAAAAAATCTAGGCCTGTGGAGCATCTTTCAAATTGGGCCATTTTCGTTAACGATTTTATTTGGTTTACCCAATTTGATTTTGTACCAATTGCTTCAGGCTAAAAATGAGTGGATCTTGCTCGTCCACTTCGCAAGCTAACTCATTTTCTTAACGCCTTCCGCAATTGCCCCAAATACAGATGCTCCAAGGGCCATTTTATGGGTTTCCGTTTGAAATACTGATTCTTGGAGCCTGCATGCAATGCCGCGGATACGAACAAATCATATTTATTTAACTTACAAGGCCTCTTCATTTATTCTTTTCTCTTTTAGCGATTTCCACCAAAACGTCGATAGCTTCCCACAAAATATCCCTGACAATAAGGCGATAAAGCCATAATCATGGAAAGCGGCATACAGTCCCAAGGCCAGTAAGCCGATTAAAAGAAGCAATTGAACCTTTGCTGTCAAATTCATAGGTTTAATCATTATAATCCTTAACCCATATTTCACTTCCAAATCATAAAGCGGCTGAAACACTGTTTTTCTCAACAAATTCCCTCATCTCTCTTTTTATCGCATCTATTATAGATGATTCCACTTTCACTTCTTTCTCCAATAAACCTTCAGCTAGTAAGGTGGCTTGCTTTATATTTCCGTTACGTTCATAAATCTTCACCAATCTGTACAAGGGATAAAATCTATTGGGAATCATTCTGGAAGCCTTTTCAAAATGCTGTTCTGCTTTTTCTATAGCATCCAATTCGGAATAATTATCTGCCAATAGCAACTGGACATCAAAATCATTCAATTTCTTTTTACATTCTTCCAAAACTAGATTACTATCCTCATACCGATGCAACACATTCAGTTCCGCAGCATAATTATACAAGAAGTAAGGATTGTTTTTCAGTTTGGGATATAGCTTCCGATATTCCATCATCATTTCTTCAGTTTTCCCTTGCAAGGAACTGACCGCTATTTCTTTCCACTGTATTTCAGCTTTGGCTTGATGATAAAAGTGAACCATGCTCCAACAGCCAACTAAAACCATAGTCAACCTTAATAAGGAACGTTGTTTGCGTTTAATTTTTATCTCATAACCCGGCAAACCCATTGCCAAGAATACAGCCAACAACAACCAACATGCGGCATAATCAAGGGGGTAGGAAAAGGATGCAAGGACAAAAAATCCAGTTAATCCACTTAAGGTTAAAGACCTAAAAAGAGACCTAGATTTTGCTATTTTAAAAATCAGATAACCTATACTAAACAAAACGAAAAGTAATCCCAGTAGGCCAAATTTTACCGTAAGCAACAAGAACTCATTAAAAGAGTGCATTACATTATCCGCAAGAATACTATATTCCGATTCCGGGTTGGACTCAAAAAATTTTGCCTGATAATCCATATAATTGGCTTTAAACCCATCAAGGCCAAAGCCTAACAAAGGGAGGTCCCTGATCATTTCCAGTGATACTTTCCAGATAAGCAGCCTGCCATCAGCAGAATCTTTCTTTGTCCAATAGAGAAGTAGACAAAAAGAAATCAAAATAAAAGCAACAACAGAAAGAATAAGCACTTTTTTCTTACCCGTTAATTTCAATGCTCTCCCTTTTGTAATACCCACAAATACCAGAAAAGAGGCCAACATGGCCAGCATCCCAGTTCTGGATTCAGCTAAAACTATCGAAACACACAGAAACACAAGACTTATAACTATCAGATTCCTTTCATTCCCTTTTGAAATATCATACAAATACAAGCCGAATGGAAGGCTCAAAGCCAAGACTGCCGCATAACCAGCAGGGTTATCAAAGCTTCCGGTTATAGGGAACGCTGTATTATTGGATTGAAATATATCCAAGTACTGTAAGCCTCCAAAAATGGCTTGAACAAGTCCAACCCCAAAAATAAGTTTTATAAAAAGCCCGGCTTTTACCGCATTGTCAATATCACTTTTCCGCATTCCCAGTAGTCCAACCAATACGAATAAAGCGGCTGCGCCAATACCGGTAAAATAGAATTTCGGATCCTGTTCCTTATTTACAAGTTTCTCTGAAGTGAGAAATACACTTCCGAGATATAATAAAGTCACCCCATATTTCATTTTCTCCTAACTACTTGAAAGAATAAACTCCAGCCTATATGGTTATAGATCTTAGAATAATCTTTCCTTAAAGATTCGCATATCACTGCGCCGACACATTCTATCCAGCGCATCTTTTTTCTCTTCTATGCCGAAAAATAAGTTATCATAAACAACCTTATTTTCCACAGAACTGCAAATGACATAATGATCATATTTCTTATCCTCTATTTCCAATTTGACAAGAAATACCTTATCCCCAATATGAACTTTGTCTTTAAACACATCTCTCATGATCTTGGACCTATTTTCCACTTCCGACTTATACGATATTTTTTGGAGGGAATCCAATGGCATTTCCTTAATAACATCCTCCCAAGGCTCAGCATGAAAATACAGTTTCATTGTATATATGGTGGTATCTGAATTACCCCTTTCCCCATGTTTCCCACTTTTTCTACTTATTAATGATTCCCAACCATTCATTTTCTTCGCATAGCGGTCTATCTGATGACTGTCATTTAATATCTCCACATAGTGATAAGAAACCAACTCTGTCTCTTGATGATTGGTCACCCACTTAGGCCAATTGTCAAACAGGTTTTCAAAATTCGATTCGCAACCGGTCAAGGGGACACCGTATCCATATATGCTGACCTTATCCCAATTTTGATCTTGTCCATATGTTATTGCACTTACAATCAGAAAAAAAACTAATAATATTTTATTTTCATTAATTTTATATTTTGAGCCTATAAATCACTAATAATTCAATTCATTTGGACTGAAATATTCTTTACATTGGGTCCTTAACTTTGATATTCTGGAAGAGATTATCCCAAATGACAAGATTATTTACACCATCGCAAATAACATAATTAGTATATACCGATTCGTTATTTCTAAAGAACACGGCATACACCTTGTCCCCTTTATTCAAAATTTTATCCGCCGCTTTTTTAAGTGTTGCTCTCTCCTTCTCAAATGCCATCATCATTTTTTCTGCTTCTTCTTTGCTCATTCCTTCAGCATTTACTAGTTCCCTAAATCTGAAGAAATCAAAATTTTGCTCTTCTAATAAGGAATCACCGCTTCCTGACATGTGGGAACTAACTCGGGAAAATAAAGCATCATTACCTGTGAGTGAATTAATATAGTTATTGATCAACTCTTGGTTGTTTAATTCTTCAACAAAAGTATAACCGATTATATGGAAATCCCCGGCATTGGTAATATTCTCTTTATTCCAATTATGAAGTAAATTTTCGAAATTCGATTCACAAGTAGAAATAGGATCACCTACTTCATAAATGCTTTTAGATGCCCATGCTGAATTGGTTTGTGAATAAACCGGTACAACAATTACAATCCAACTAAGTAATAACAAAACCTTTTTCATATCTTAATTCAATTGATTTGGTGAAACATACTCACTTCCTGACCCATGCGCTTCTGTACCTAATGAAGTACCTATCTCTACAGTCCAACTAGATCCAGTAAATACCAATTCTATTGAAAAAGCTGGTGTAGCAATATACCAACCCCACGTAACATTATAATGTCCATTTGTACCAGTTTGTGCAGAAAGAACAGTTACTTTTGAATCTGATTTTCCGATACTCATATAGTCATTCGCATATTGGTAATAACTATCGATTGATTTAACACCATTAACTGCCATCCCACTTACGCTGTAATAAACTTCTGCAAAACCTCTTTCTGATCCCCATAACCAATATGCTGTTCCACCTTTTGTTCTAGAAAAGCTTATTGGTCCATTTTGTGTTTCAACACTCGCTGATTTTAATCGCTTATGTGAATGGGGCACATTACTTTGAGAAGCACTTAATATAAAAATGTTTGTAATTATATTATCATATATCAATCCCTGTTCATCAGACACTATGCATGTACTATAAAACTCTGATCCATTATAATTCCATAAAATTTTCACTATATCTACACCAATGGAAACTGTACTATCCAAAAATGATATTAACCTATCTTCAGTGTACCTTTGTGCAGAAGTTTCCATTTTTTTCGCATCCTCTATTGATATTGGTTTAACCTTTTCCATACTTTTGTCAAAAAGTGGAATAAAGCTTTTATCATCAAGAATGTTAGACTTAACTATTTCAATATCATTTAAAGATTTTACTTTTCCATTAACATAATAATCAACCAGTTTTATCCCACTGGATTCCAATATATCGATCTTATTATTTTGTATATATTCCAACTTGTACTCCCAACCAATTTCTTCAGCCGAAGATTCGTAACTGGATGAGGATTTCAAATGATATTCCATTGGAGAAACACTATCTTCCGCAATACAGGAATAAAATAAAATTGCGAATATCACAAGATTAATAATTCTAAAATTCAAAAGTTTTTTCATTTCTTTTTAGTTTAGTTTATAAATTGATTAAAATCATTGCAAAAACATGGCTTTTTGTTTTCGATAAATTCGAATAGCAAGGCATTGATATTATTTCCTACCCCCTACCACCAAACCTGCTTCCCCTGCTCATACGTAAATATCCTTTCTTCCCTTCCCTTGGTATGGTTATGCAAAAGGTACAAGGCGCCAGAAGGCACATCCTCAAAGACCAGTGTGTCCGCTTCCGCCACCTGCCTTCCGGCTGATATCCATTCTTTGTCCCAATAGACCAGTTCGT
Source organism: Echinicola salinicaeni (assembly GCF_014280965.1). Taxonomy (GTDB): domain Bacteria; phylum Bacteroidota; class Bacteroidia; order Cytophagales; family Cyclobacteriaceae; genus Echinicola; species Echinicola salinicaeni. The sequence continues at coordinate 473,192 of NZ_JACODZ010000001.1, read as the reverse complement.
ATGTATCCCCAGGCTCTATGATATTCCCATCGGTCCTGGACATAAAGCGGATGCTATCGACTATTACAGGTTCCTCCAGTTCAAGCCCCACCCAAGCCCTGGAAGGCTCAGGTGCTTCGAAATAAGTCAACACATTTCTGTCAAATACTTTGTGCACGGTATTCCCATTGTCATTGAGGCTGCCTGGGGTGCCAATGATTTCCCCGCTCAGTTCCTTTCCTTTTTCATCATAGAACACCAATTCATTTAAGGTACAGTGTCGGTTATCCGGGCCGATATACCTTAAATATTTGAAGGGTTCTTTTATATCCAACTTTATATTGTAATATCCGCCATTGGTAATTCCATGAAAAGTATAAAGGGTTACCACATCGGAAAAATCTGCTTTATTAGCACCCTGGAACCTTCCCCCGTTCATTTTATTGTTGTGAAAGCCTCCGGCATAATGGTAATAGTGTTTCCGGTATAACCGCATTTGCTGCAGCCGGGTACTGTCAGGCTGGAGATACCGCACCGCTCCCTCCCTGGTCATCAAAAAGGCATCATCAAAAACTTCAAGATTTCCATTTTCGGAATAATACACAGGCATATAAGTGATCCCCTTGCCCATATTCTTAAAAACCACACTGTCCCTGGTGGTTTCCCCCCAGTATATGGGTACCCAGTCCTTGTTATTAAAGACAGACAGGTAGGCAAACCTCCTTTTGGAATCAGCATGATACTTCAGTGGCAGCTTGATATCCGTTGTTTCTTTATACTCATGGGTAACATCTATAAAATGGGAATCTTCAAAAAGCTCCGGAATACTTTCCTGTCCCCCATTGATCCGGGCAAGACTTTCAGGATTGGAGGAAAAAGTCTGTCGAAAGACCTTGGCCATGGGATGATCCCAATAATAAATATGCGCTCCGGGAAGGTTTCTAAAATGGTATTTGACCGTCTTCCCGGCGCTGTCCAGTAAGGCATTCCATTCGTGTCCTTGGGAACGGAAGGGCCACTGGGGCACAAAATCCCTGGCCATGGGAATGCCCAATCCTCTGGACAGGTAAGTCAAATATTGAACCTCTTCCCTGCAGTTACCAAACTTCGCATCAAATAGATCCAAAGCACCTACACTTGGTAAATATCCATCTAACAAATACCACTCAAAGCCCATCGTTTCTCGAAAAGTCCGGTAAGAGTAATCCATCACGGTGCCTATTTGATGATGGGCCAAACGGTCTTCTCCCACACTATCCAGTTTTAGGTGCCATAATTGATGGGGCTTCCCCTCAAAAACATTTTGTACCACATGGCCAGCTAAGGAATCCTCTTGGCTCAGCTCCAAGCTTTTTCCACTGTAGCGGCTAATGATTTGGAAATACCCGCTGTCTACGGGAACAAAAGCCCATTGCTGATTGGCACCGCCCCAGTCCCTGTAGTGACCTATCCGCCCACCATTATCCTTGGAAAACTTATAAAGGTCCAACACTTCAGGATGGCTATTACCGGCATGAGGGATTACTTTATAAAATCCATAGTCTGTGTAGGAAAGCTGGAATTTTTGTTCCTCCCTGTCAGTTGGTCCACTTACCTTTAAGAACTGGTCATCCTCTCCAAAAGTCATGGCCTGTCCCGTTGCCTTGTTGGTCAATTGGTATATCCCACCGGACTTGGGGTTTCCGCTTAAGATATTATCAAATGAAACGGCAGGGTAAAGCTCCATAAAATCTATCCATACCTCCTCTTCCTCCAATTCAATCCTTATTTCGTTTTTCTCCTCCTGAAGGTAAACCGGTACCCTCACCTTATCCAAACCAGGATTGGACCAGGCACCTGTTGTTTTTAGCGTGAAGGCTGTTTTCTCCTGACCATTTACTTGTATATTTCCTTTTACGGTTTTTCCTCCGTTGAAATATTGAATGGCCAGCACATTATCGCCGACTTGGCAAAGAGGAATATCCTTTAAAACAATTTGACCTTTGCCAGTCAAGCAGACCACCTTTCCTCCAGAAGCCCTGAAATTCCCCAAAGTATCCACTCCTTCATTGAAAACAACAAAATCCTCCGCTTCATAAAATTGGCCTTCATCAAAATTGATCAAATCAAGTTGGGGCTGAATTTCAGCTTCAAAGTGGGATCGCCAATCGGTCAATTTTTCATCTGACATCCGATAGGGTAGCACATACTCACAAAAGGTTTCAAAGCTATAATTATCCTTCCAAGGGGTCTTTTCCCAAGTAGCAAAGACCTGATCGATATGGTTGATCAAATAATCCGAGGAAATATGATGGGTATCATAAGCCCTCTCCGCATCAAAATTAATTTGAAGGGAATCCAGGTAGTGACGGTACAGCTCCTTTCTCTGCGGACCCGGTATATTGCCCAACTCCCGATAAAGACTGGCCAAATGGTCTGTACCCTCTACCGTTCTGGAATAATAGCCGCCCATATTCCCAATCAGAAAGAATGCCGCTTGAAGCTTTAGGGAATCTTCAGGATGCTGGGCATAATGAATCATTACACTTTCCAACTCTCCTCTATTGTCTCCCGCCTTTTCCAAAACCTCAACGACTTGATGGGGGGCGATCTTCTCTATATCTACCGGCTTATGGCAGGCATACCATAAAAAAGATAAAACCAATAAAAATACTGCTCTATAAAAAATCACTGTTATAATATTCTATTAAAACTTCCTACAAACGTATTATACCCCACCATAAAAAAAAAGTACTGTACCACATGTTACGTAAGTGTCATTAATATACGTGATGAACGTGCCGATTTTCCAGATAAGCGTCAACAACCAAAAAAACTGGTGATTTCTTTGATCTTACGTGCTGACACTTTGTATTCGCTCTGATCGGACAAAACCACGCATTTATTCACCCGGTTATACTTTCGGATTTTATTGGCATTGACAATACAGCTTCTATTGATCCGCATAAAATCCTCCGACAATTTCTCCTCTACGGAGCTTAAGGCCATGGTACATTGAAACACCTGTTCTGCTTCCATCCTGCAGGTCACTAGATTGCCTTCCACTTCAAGGCACAGTAATTCCTCCTCGGCAACTCTAAGCATTTCAGATTCATTCTTCAGTATGATTATTCCTTCTTTTGTCATTTAAAAATGTGAATCAAAAAACCATATACTATTTTAAACATCAGTCAAAAAACTCGATCTTTAATTTAAAATTTATCCAACCCAAAAGTTGGAATTGGAGCAAATAAACCCACAGTATTTATCGCTCATTTACCATCATCATTACCAAATCAACATGCTGATCTGGTAATTGAAAATCACATTAAATCTGTTAGTAAATTTTCAAATCCCTATCGACTCAATAATATACCTTCCCTTTACATGTATAGAGACTTGAAAACAAAAACTTCCATCATAAAAATTGATTATTTTCCTCCCCCCCATTTACTTCCCCTAGCATATTCAATAAAAGCCAAAAAGCCCCAATCTTAGCATCCTTTCTATCCCATTACTAAAAAACTTCACATGATATATTAAGACACTGGAAACATACCCATCTGACCTTGGATGTCACCGATGGCCGAGGGGCAAGCTTCTCACTGGAAATCCCCTATGGCAAAAGATTTATGATCCGCAGCAGAATGCTAACCGAAGAAGAGCTAGCCGATCTGGAACCAGTTAAAAGTGGTGAATTATAGATTACTGAAAAAAGCCAAGCCCAAATCAATAGATGATTCAAACTTGGCTTTTTTGCTTTTTATTTTTTACCTGAACTACAACTGAGATCTCATATCTCCATACTCAAGACTAGAGACTCAATACTCTAGGAACTAATCCACCAACCTAATCACATAACTGTATTCAAATTGCTTATCAGTCAAGAGGTATTCTCTATGAGGATATTGTCCCCAGCTATTGTCTCCGCCTAATCCACGTTGTTTCCAGTCGATATGTAAGAAAACTGAATTGTGCGTTTTGATATCTGTAGGATGTTGTTGTTTTTTATTCAAGCCTGGATCCAAATCCTCCGTCTTCACATCCAAAGCACTTACGCTCAATGGCTGTAAACCCTGGATCTGCACACCCTGACCTTGATCATTCCTTAATTCCAACCATCTCACATCGGTTTTATTTCCTGATTCCTGTGGTCTGATATACTCCCAATGGAACTGGTTGGCCACTTTATCTTCATAATGTCCCACAAAAGAGGAATGCTTTCTGTCACTATAATTTTCCCATGGGCCACGGCCATAATAGGAGAAGTTGTCATTTCTACCCGGCAATTGCATGCGCATACCATATCTTGGCAATTCTGGCAATTCCCTACCTTCTAAATCCAAAGCAGCTGTTACCTTTACTGATCCATCTTTTTGGATAAGGTATTCCACGTTATAAGGCGCAGCAATATTGGTCAATTCATATTTTACCAAAATAGGCAGTCCTGCAGCACGCTCCTCCCCAATATTTACCTCTTTCACTTTTTGACCTATATGGGCAGATCGCCAAACACCTAATCTGGATGGCATATGGTTACCAAAGTCATTATCTGTGGGAGCTCTCCAAAAATAAGGACTTGGAAAATCCCTGATCAACCAAGGTTCACCATCCTTCAAGGTATATTTTCTGAACCTACCTCTTTTAAGGTCAAATTCCCCCAGCACTTTGCTGGTAGAGAATTTCAAGATTTCTCCATCTTTTTCCCATTTAAGGTCTCCGGAAGGTGATGCAATATGATCAAAATAGAAATCTTCATTAAAGGCAAATTGCTCTCTAGCGACTTCATGTCCACTTGGAATCAAAGGACTGGATTTTTTGGTATATGCATATACATTCAAGAAAGTTTCTACTTCACCCAACTCAGGCAAATCCAATTGAATCGTCTTTTTGCCATGAGGGGCCAACTCCACCTCAAATTCACCTGTTTCTACCACTTCACCATTTTCCAGCCATTCCCATTTGAAGGCATATTCCTCCAAATTGGTAAAATCAAATAAATTCTCGATTTCAATCTGTCCATCTTCAGTCCTTTCAAAAAGGATATTCTGATAAACTTTCTTCACTTCATTCAAGCCTGGATGTGGTCTTCTATCTGCAGTCACCAAGCCATTGGCACAGAAGTTTTCCTGGTTCACCAAGAAATAGCCACCCAAATCACCACCATATGCCCAGAATTCGTTGCCGTTATCATCTTCTGTCAGTATCCCCTGATCTACCCAATCCCAGATAAATCCACCCTGCATCTGCTTGCTGTCCATGATGATATCCCAGTACTCCTGAAAATTACCGGTACTGTTCCCCATAGCATGGGCATATTCACACATGATATAGGGCCTCGTTTTATCCGTAGCCTCTGCATAACGCTTCATATTGTTGATGCTTGGATACATTGGCGCTACGATATCCGTGTTTTCATTTTCACCTGCTTGCTCAAACTGAACCAGCCTCGATTCGTCACGCTCTTTCATCCAATTATAGGCTTCATAAAATACCGGTCCGTTACCACACTCATTCCCCATGGACCAAATGATCACAGAAGGGTGGTTTTTGTCTCTTTCCACTAATCTATGGATCCTGTCCATATGCGCTGGAGCCCACTCTTCTCTATATGCAGGGTGTCGCTCCTTATTGAACCATCCTTGCCACTCAGCCCCCATTCCATGGGTTTCGATATTCGCTTCATCCACTACATATAGCCCATATTCATCACATAAGGCATACCATTCGGAAGCATGTGGATAGTGGCTCATTCGCACAGCATTAAAGTTATTCTGCTTCATCAGCTGAATATCTTTCAGCATGATTTCACGATCAGGAACATGACCTTTGGTCTCGTGATGCTCATGCCTGTTGACTCCTTTGACCAAGACTGATTTGCCATTGACCATCAATTGGGCATCCTTGATTTCTACCGTACGGAAACCTGTTTTTTGGCTAATAGCGGCTAGGGTTTTCCCTTGACTATCTGTCAACTTAATCATATACCTGTATAAGTTAGGATGCTCTGCACTCCATTGCTTTACATTCCTAATCGTACTGGAAAAATTTACTTCCTGTGCAAAATCATTAATTGATTTTTCGTCTTGGAAAACTACCTTACCATTATCATCCATCAGCTCAAACTCGAGTTTAGCCGCAGGGATATCACTGTCCCCAAATACCCTCAGGTTAACCGTAGCATCTAATTTGCCATGTCTATATCTTTCATCTAGGCCACTTTTTACAAAATAATCCCAGATGGTCAACTTAGGAACTGCTTGAAGGAACACGGTTCGCTCTATCCCACTCAATCTCCAGAAATCCTGATCCTCCAAATAGCTGCCATCATGCCACCTGAATACCTGTACCGCCAAGGTATTTTCACCCGCTTGGAGATAATCGGTAATGATGAACTCAGCTGGGGTTTTGGCCGCTTTGGTCATGCCCACTTCCTTCCCATTCAGATAGACCTTGGCATAACCAGATATAGATCCGAAGTTCAGGATCACCTCTTTTCCATCCCAGTTCGTAGGAATGGTAAAGCTGCGTCTGTAAGTTCCTACAGGGTTATATTCGTTGTCCACATAGGGTGGATTTGCAGGAAAAGGATAGGTTACATTGGTATAGATAGGAATATCATATCCTTCCAATTCCCAATTGGAAGGCACCTTGATCTGATCCCAGTGCTGATCATTGAAATCAAGCTCATAAAAGTCTGTTGGGCGATCTTGGGGGCGCTTCACCAAGGAAAATTTCCAAAGACCATCCAAGCTTTTATAGGTCTCATTGGTTTCCTTATTTCCCTCAACTGCCTTTTCCTCGGTTGGGTAAGTAATAAAAAAAGCCCTGGCGGCTTCTTTGTTGCGGTCCAGAACACCTGGATTCTCCCATTCATTCTGTTCTGACTGGGCATTGAGGATGCCTGACAATAAGGCCACCATACTTCCAGTCATCAAAAGTTTTTTGAATAGCATATTTATAGGTTTCGTTAATTTTTTATTTGTTGGATATAAGGTTTCTACTTTGACTTCAATTTTTTAAGGTATCCTTTAATATTGAGCGACAACCAAATATAAGCAGTTATTTTAAAGACATATGGCTGTACAAGCTTAAGATTATCAGATTAAACCAAGAAAAAAACGGACTTTCCAAATAGTTTGAAAAATCCGAATTATCATTGATCGCAAAACATTTGACCACTATCTTTTTATTATAATCCTATTATTGAATTCCGTTGATTCCCTCCACTGTCGGGCTTACTTTTATGATATTGCCCGCTTCATCAAAAGTCAATGGATCAATACAAACCTCTCGATGATATCCAGCTGCCCTTCCCATATCAATACCATGTGGCCGCGTGAAACGGTGGTAAACAATATACCATTCGTCCTTTCCTGGTATTTGGATGACAGAATTATGACCTGTTCCATAAATCCTTTTTTCAGGTGCCTTGGCAATGACCAAATTATTTTCAGGAATGGTCAGCGGTCCCATCGGAGAATCAGCAAAAGCATACCTTACCCGATAATCCTCATCTCGGGTGTCATTTTCTGACCAAAGAAAATAATACTTCCCCTCTCTAAAAAACACTTCCGTGCCTTCTCTAAAGGTACCATCTTCAGGGGTCAAAAGCTTCAATTTATTTTTATCAAAGCTGACCATATCATCATTTAAGGGTACTGCAGCCAAATAGCCATTTCCCCAATAAAGATAATCCTTGCCAGTTTGAGGATCAGTAAATACATCTGGATCTATTTCTTGGCCACCACGAACACCCTCAGGCCTAAAATCAACCAGTGCCTTGCCGGAATCTACAAATGGTCCCGCAGGATCATCAGCAACCGCTACGCCCACCTTTTGGCCAGCAGTGAAATAATAGAAAAATTTATATTCTCCATTAATCTTCTTTTCAATGGCACAGGGTGCCCAGGCATTTCGGCTAGTCCAATCCACATCTTTTTTCAAATCCAAAATCACCCCATCATCCTTCCAGTTCACTAGATCTTCAGAGGAAAATGATTTAAAATATGTACCCGACCAACCTGTAAATCCATCACTGGTGGGATAAAGATGGAATTTACCGGTTTTCTCAGAGTAGATAATCTCAGGATCAGCATAATATCCCTTTAGTACAGGATTATGGTCTTTTCTTGCAGTTACTTGAAATGCTTTCTCAGTACCATCAGGAAGTGTCAAAGTATAATCCACTGGTCCATTGCTAAAATCCTGAGGGCCTTCAGGGCTGATCTGAAAACCAGCAAAAAGCACAAACTCTGGATTTACCTTTTCCAGGTCCACATCATACTTGACCGGCAAATAAATACCTCCATTGTCCTGATCAAGCATGACATTGTTTCCAAAGATTTGCTCATCATTGGTACTGAGAATCCAATTTTGTTCATCAATACCAAAAGCGTCTACCAAACGCGTCACTTCTTCCTGTGTGATGGGTAAAACAGTTCCATGCCTAGGATGGAAATTCATGCTCACCTGATCATCAATAATACTGAAGTTCTCCAAGTCGGTGCTTTCGGTAAATTGATAGGCCCCTTTCATATAGACATCGTACATCAGGATATACTTTTCGCTACCATTCAGCTTAAAAATCCCAGAACCTTCCACAGCTTCATTGGTTTGCTGCAGGTATTGATCTTGCATCACATAGCCTTCTGTCAATTGATCGGAAACAGCTTTCTTAATACCATTCCCATGACCTTCAGTCTTAAAGAACAAATGGTATTTGCCATTATGATGGATGATGTCTCCATCAATACAAGACTTTTCTTCTGGATGAAAAAACAATTGTTTTGGTACTGATTCCAATCCAGTAAAGTCTTTGTTGGCATAGGCATAATAGATGATGTCAGCCCCTCCTTCCTGTAGCATAGAAAAATAAACCATGTATTTACCAGCGGTTGGGTCATAAATAGTTTGAGGAGCCCATACCCGCTTTACATCCCCAAACTCTTCTGGAAACACATCAGGAATATGAACTGTGCTATGCGTCCAATTCACCAAATCCTTGGACTTTAAGAATACCATACCCTGATTGGTCCATCCATCTTCAGGAACGTACAGGTCTGTCAAAACCATATAAAACATTCCATCCTCGCCCCTAAGGATATGAGGATCTCTAACTCCTCCCCTGAGGCTGATACTATCTGCACTGATTACAGGCTGGTTATTGTTTAGCGCCCTATAATTGAATCCATCTTTACTAATGGCATAATGCACGGATTCCTCTCCCGGTCCATTGCCGGTAAAATACGCAAAAAGATAGGCCTCGGGGGCTTGACTTTGGGGTTTGCAGCTTATGAGTATTAGTGACACCATCGCTAGCAAGCCAGATAGGTTAAATAGGTTTTTCATGCTATAGAAAACGTTAATTGACGCCGAAGTATTTAACTGTATTTTCAACACTTAAATATATGCAAAAATATATCCCAAGGCTAAAGAATCCTTGTCCATTTATATTATGCTATATTTTTCAGTCTAACTGATTAAAGTAGGATTATTTATTGAGATACCTCAGCATGGCCTCTACCAAATAATAATCTCCATAGGTCAATGGTACATCGATCTCTGTATTTTCAGGGATATGTCCCACGCCATGTTTCAATAAGAAGCCGCCATTGGTTCCTTTAGCTGCTATATACTCATCAGTGGTCAATGTCCTCAGCATTTGTTGGGCATTGTCATTATATTTTTCGGCCAATTCTCCATCTACATAATCCGACAGTTCCAATAAAGAAGCCGCCATAATTGCTCCAGCAGAAGAATCCCTCAATTCATTTGGAATCTTTGGGGCATCAAAATCCCAATACGGAACTTTATCCTCTGGCATATTAGGGTGGTCCAATATAAACCTGGCTATTGCCTTGGCCTGATCCAGGTATTTTTGTTCTTTAGTGGCCCTGTACATCACGGTATAACCATACAATCCCCATGCTTGACCTCTTGCCCAAGCTGATTCATCCGCATATCCTTGAGCGGTTCGTTTTCTGTTTACCTCTCCAGTCTCGGGATCATAATTGATCACGTGATAAGAGCTATAATCCTCTCTAAAATGATTTTTGATAGTAGTTTCCGCATGTTTTACTGCGATATCGTAATAAGTAGAATCCCCTGTAGCTTCAGTAGCCCAAAACAGTAACTCAAGGTTCATCATATTATCAATAATCACCAAAAAGTCTCCTTCTCTGGAATCCCAGCTTTTGATAGCACCCACCTTTTCACTGAACCTGCTGGCAAGGGATTGGGCACTTTGGATCATAATCTCCTTATATATTGGCTTAGGGTCCAATCTATAAGCATTTCCAAAGCTACAATACATCATAAATCCAAGATCATGGGTACTGGTATTGAATTGCTCTTTTTCCAATAAGCCCAAGGATCTAATGGCCTCATTTTTCAGTACTTCATCTTTTTCGTATTCATCTAAGTACAAAAGGGTCCCAGGATAAAATCCACTGCACCACCAACCTGATCCACTCCCTTCAAATTTGTCCGTCTTAGCATGGTAAGTTTTCGGAAACTTTCCTTCTGGAAGCAACTCCATCATGTGTTTATATTGCTCATTTGCCCTGCTTAAGCTTTTACTGATTTGAGCATTCAATACTTCCTTATCCGATAAGGAAGTTATTTCCTTCTCATTACCATTATTACTTTGTTCACAGGCTCCCAACAGCATTCCCGCTGATAGCATTAGACCATAAAAACCCTTCTTCATTTTGGTTATCTTAGTTTGATTAATTCTTATCACTTTACTTCCAATAATTTCACAGGACTGGTAATTCCTTCCGCCAAACCTTCACCATCCTTTTGTTCTACTTTCTGGACAAAAAGATGAAGTTGCTGCTTTTCTTTCCACAATTCAATATCATAGGAAGGCTCCCATTGTCCAACACTGTCCTTGGTCAAATCCACAATTTCCCATTTGATATCTTCCAATGATTCTGTCAAAGCCATAGACACTTTATTTCCTCTTTCCTCATCTCTAAAAAGCAAGTAAAGACGGCTGTCACTTCCGTTATTATCCACCAAAACCTGAGGTCGGGAAATAGGAATACGCTTAGTTCCTCCCCCTCCCAACTGAAAGGTAGAAGTCCTAAAGTCAGGACTGATTCTTTCCCAATCCTGTCCTTGTTTAAAAATTATCTGATACTGTGTTTTCCCATTTTCATTCCAATAGGAAGCAATAAATGGTGAGCTATTTTCATCAGCATATATCGCAGTTTGATTGATCAAGCTTCTATTTTGTGGGATTTTCCAGGCATACTCTGCCTTTTCCAAGTTGATGGGCAAGTCATATGGTTCACCGTTTGACTTCAGCCAGGTCATCCCTCCGTCTTCAGATTTAGCATAGGCCAAATCATGATTGGTGGACACATCCCATGTTTCTCTCCAGACCCAAGACAGGTGAATGGTGCCATTGGTATCCACACAAGCTTGCCAATATGCATTTCTAGCATCCTCCCCATCAATCAAATTATCGTGGAGCTGTCTCCACTTTTTGGACTTTACATCATATCGGTTCATCACCAGGTTACCCCTACCTGATTCTCCTGAACGATAAAAAAATAATAGGTCTCCGTTTGGCAGATTATGAAATTCGGGATAGGTTACATCTTTTTCAGATTCTCCAGTCATTGATTCCATTTCCCCTAATTCCAGACTCAAAGGATACTTGCTTCTGGCATAGCGCAAGGGGTTATTATGATGGTCCCAGCTTACATGGAGAAAACCTTCCCCATCCACTGCAATGCTGATGGTATTATGAGCATCTGCAGTATTGCCGGTATAGGCTGTCTTATTAATTTCCCATTCATCGCTGCCCAAGTTTCTCTTGCCCAGCACTAAGTGACTGTCGGGATCGTAATAAGCAATAAACTGGGCTTGTTTATAAGTCGTGATAGAATTTCGACGAAAAATAACTGCATTGATGGAATTATTGGCCCAGCCCTCACCTACTTCAGTTTGGACTATCTTTGAGCCTAAAGGCTTGGTACCTGAGCAGGCTGACAAAAGCCCCATCATAAGCCCTAAGGCAAAAATACATTTAGTTATTCTCATCAATTCTTTACTTTCCTATTTTATGAAGTTTGGACCTGAATACCATCTACCCAGGTCCAAATCTTGAGCTTTAAACTCTATTATAATGCATGATCTCGGGTCGCATCTCCCCCGCTCCAAATGCGCTTTTGGGTCCAAGGCTCATTTGGATCAGTCCAAAATGGCGTATCCTTATCTAATCCCAATACTAAAAAGACCTCAGAGCACAGGTACAAACTTCCTGTTGAAATATAGGGCTCGGCCACCTCTGGCTGATGTCCATAAAATCCTAAAGTCAACCAGCCATCTTTATCAAACATATCCTTGGCTTCCATATGCCTGGCAATAATTGCATGAAAAGCTGCCCTTACTTGTGATGGCTTTACCTTTTCAGGAAGTTCTTGCCAAAGGGCGATCTGGGACAAACTTTGGAATGCACCAAAACGGTAGGCCATAGACCTTCCCACTACTGGATAGGTTCCTTCTGGAGATATTAAGCGTTCTTGAATAGCAGCATATCGCTGAGCACGCTTTAGAAATAGGTCCATATTCCTCCCCATACCATGCTTCTTCTCTTGCAATACCTTGGTAATATCAAGTAGCATTGGCTGGATTACAAAACTGTTATAATAATCAAAATGGAAATCAGCACCATCTCCATACACACCATCTCCCACATACCATTCTTTGTGTTTATTAATGGCATATGACATTCTCATCTCGTCAGCCTCCCCATCAAATTTCAGCAAAGCCGCTTCAACAGTGGCAGAGAACAACAACCAATTATTATAAAACGGATTGATTTCCCTAGATGATTTAAGGGCAGCAATTACATTTTGTTGGGTTTCTGGACTCAAACGTTCCCAAAGCTGCTCAGGCGCCCTCAAGAGTCCCTGGGCAAAAAATGCCGCATCCACCACTGGCTGACTTCCTTTATTAAAATTCATGAAATCAGGTGAATCTGGATCAGTGGCGTTATGAATAGATTTTAGAGCTAACTGAATATATTTTTCCCTCAACTTTCCTTCCTCTGTATCATCCGGTCCTAGTTCCAGCCAAGGAGCCATTCCTGACAACAGACGACCAAAAGCCTCCAAATAAGTCACTTTGTCCCTTCCTCCATAAGCATCTGGCGTCACTTCCACAGGCATTTTGGCTTTCAATTTATTCTCACTCAAATTAACCAAAACAGGATCTGCAATCTTGGTCAAAACCTCGATATAGTATTCCCTGGATTTCTCCCCTTCTGATGCTTTGGGATTTGCCATAACAACAGTAGAAAACATTCCAAGCAATAGAAAAAAGGCCAGTGACTTGATTGTGCAATAATTGTACTTCATTATTTTTTATTTTTTATGGAATTAAATTCCTTCAAATATACGCTTCATTTTAAAAGACTAAGGTCGAAAGGCCTAATACCTGTTTGGTTTTTGATAAACCCTGACATAGTCTACCCAATATTCCTTCGGAAAACCAGTGTAGGATGGATCACCTCCATTCCCTCCTATTGCCAGGTTAAGCAGGATATAATGAGGCTGATGAAATGGGTTAAAGCCATCAGGGTTGAGGGTATTTTTTAAGTCTATTTCATTTAATAGTTCATCATCAAGGTATAACTTGATATGATCCTCGCTCCAGTCCATTTTCCAAACATGAAATTTATTTGGCCATTCAGGATCCTTCTCCAAGAACTTTGAAAAGGGTATTTTTTGCTCATCCCATTCGGATGCATATGCTCCTCCTGTTTTCTTCCAAGCCGCGTTGGCCAAAATAGTTGCCTGACCATTGACACGGTAGTACTCCATGATATCCACTTCACCATTGGCGGGCCACCTTTTGGAAATCCCCAAGGTCCAAATTGCTGGCCACATTCCCAAGGCAGTATCAATCTTCGCCCGAACCTCTATCAGGCCATATTTGAATTCTTTTTTCCCACGCGTATTAATACTTGCTGAGCTGTAATGGGCGTATTCCTGGTTCTTCCTCCAATCATCACTACCTGCCTCATAACGCTCATTCTTGATCTCCTCTCTTTTTCCTTCAATAACCAAAAAGCCATTGCTCACATTGGCATTTTCTTCTTGATAATACTGTAATTCATGGTTTCTTACCAATCCCTTTTCATAAGACCAATAAGCCTCATTGGGCTTCCCATCCTCATCAAACTCCTCCTGCCAGACCAATTCATAACCGGGGTATTCCGAAATATCAGCCTGTGTATTTCCTTTGCTCTCACCATTTGAACATGCTCCTAAACTTATGATCAATGGGCAACACAGTAACTGGGCTAAGCGATTCCTATTAATCATATTCCTAATTATCTTTTTTGGACAAATCCATAATTTGAATATCCTTGAACATTACACCTTGTCCTTCTGACTGCAAACCGATATAACCTTCTGTCAACATCTTCCCATCCACCTTTAATTCAGGATCAAAGCGATTGGCCACTCCACCACCAATTTGTGGTTTTGTGTATTGTAAAACGGTATCTCCGTTAACCATATGGATGACCAAGGAATCCTCATAGACTATCAAATCCGCTTGCACCCATTCATCCCATTGGTAGGTCTGGGAGGTGGAATTGATACAATGTCGTGGATCCATTTCTCCTTCAAAATAAACCTCGGTACCTGGAGAACACATATTTCCTGTGGGCCTAGGCACTCCTTCCTTGGCTTCTGCCAACATTTGATATTCTACAGAGATAGGCCAATCCTGCTCTTTCAATTGACTTTCGGGAGACTGGGAATGGAACATTACACCACTGTTTCTATAGGTATAGCTAGGAGCATCCTCCAGCCATTCATCTGTAAAACGGTATTTCCATTTTAAGTGGAAAGAGGAAAATGGTTCTTTGTAAAAAAGGTGACCATACCGCTCGTCAAAACCTTCATCATAACCATCATATTTTACTAAAATAGCCCCATCCTGCACCCTAAATGTTTCCCTGTAATTTTCTCCTGATTCATGGTGGTGAATTTTAGGGATCCAGCCCTCTAGGTCTTTACCATTAAAGAGTGTTTGCCATTCTTTTTGGGCTTCTTGTTTTTCGCTGCTTTTCGAGCTGCCAGTACTACAACTTACACAAAGTATTAAAGCAAGGAATGTAGCATGTCTTAGTTTAAACATATTTATAATATTCAAGTGTAATAAATTTCACATCAGCTCGAAAATACAATTAAATGTTTAATCTAGATTTATATATTACACTAATAACATAATCCTTGTGCCGAGAAAAATTGGCTACCTAGGGACGCTCATTTTTATTATCCCTAGGTAGCCGTTTTTTTATAACATCAATATCCCGTATTTTGACCAAGATCAGCATCTTTATTTAGATCTATCTCAGTTTGTGGAATAGGCATCAAAAGATGATTTTCATTCAAACCGTTGGTAGTTTCCAGTGCCCCTCCAGCCAATGGTTCCTCACCATTTAGGCGCTTTGCACGCTCTACCAAAGTTCCTGTTCGCACAAGAGTCTTTCTCCTGTTTTCTTCAGCTAATAATTCCCTTGCTCTTTCATCTAGAATAAAATCCAAATCGATATCATTAGCACTTACCATGTCAGCATGTGCACGTTCACGCAGAACATTAATATCAGCCGCAGCACCAGATAAATTACCTTGTTTCATCCTTGCTTCTGCTCTAAGCAAATAGGTCTCCCCAAGTCTCATCAAGATAAAGTCCTTCCACATTCCCCAGCCAAAATTATCACGCGGATCATACTGTCCCCATTTTAGGGTATATGGAACATATTTGTAAATGGTATCTGCTTGAAATATTTTAACTGTAGAACCATCTTCAAGGGTAAATTCAGCATCTTCCCCATAAGGTACTTCTTGTCCTCTTATCGCATCATATTTAGTGTCAGGGTGATTAAAATACAAGGTCCTTTTCAAATTGTATTTTGAATTACGCATATCGTTATCATCATACAAATCATAGATGACCCAATTATTCAGCCTCATTCTGGCAATACCTCTTCCGCCTGTAGAGTCAGAAGGATGCATGCCTGGAAGATCATGGTAAGACGATACCCAAATCCTACGTTGTTGCGGCGCACCAGAGCTTCCTCCAGTTACATCTGCTGGATTTTCTGCTTCCAATACCCAGATACCTTCTGTATTCCCTTGGCTCCTACGTTGGTTACCAAAAATGAACATATCTGAAAAGGCATCTCCAGGATCATTGGCCTTTACACCATACCTGTCTCTCACCAAACTCAATCTACCACCGTCGATAATTGCTGTACACTGCGCCTCTGCTTTTGAATCTTCACCTTTTCTAAGATATACTTCCGCTAACAACTGTCTGGCCATTTCTTGATTGGCACGTCCATCAGCAGGTGCATCGCCAATTTGAGGAAGAGCTGCTACTGCTTCAAGTAAGTCTTCTACAATAACATTGTCCACCTCGCTTACAGGAGTACGCACAAAATCCGTTTTTGGTGCTGACAAGGGGTCAGTCAATAATGGAACATCACCAAAGTGCGTCACCAAATTATTATAAGCTAGGGCACGGAAAAACTTAGCTTCCGCCCTAAACACTGCCATTTCCTCATCTGTAACACCAGCCACTTGCCCTCCCGAAGTACTCTGGATCAGTATATTGGCATTATTGATCAACCGATAATAAGATCCCCATATCTTACGGGCGGCATTATCGGTAGAATTAAGTATTTCATAATCAAAATGCGGACGTGCATCACCATTGGATCTCCCAGCTGCCGCGTAGGCAATGTCAGTTCCCAGCTGCCACACACCACGGATGGTCTGATCATCAGTAGTCGTAAACATCGTACCATATTGGTAATGTAAACCAATTACTGCTGCTTCAAATCCAAGCCTATCTTTTAATACTTCAGGTGCATAACTGTCCAGTACTTCTTCATCTAAGAAGCCTTCGCTACATCCAGACAAAGCGCCCATCAAGCACAGGCCACTGAAGAATAGTTTTATATTTTTTTTCATTGGAATATTCATTGTTCGGGTTATTAAAGGGTTAGATTAAGACCAAAGGAAAATGTTTTAACCAATGGGTAGTTGTTTTCCCAACCATTAGATCCACGGGAAACCTGGTTGTTTTCCGGATCCCAACCGAACCAATTGGTGAAAGTATGTAGGTTTCTACCCGCTGCATAAATGGTCAAACCGCCTATGTTATATCGTTCCAAAAATGTCTGTGGAACCACATAACTCAATCTGACATCCTTGATTCGAACATAACTATAATCCTCTGCAAACTGATAACCTCTGTATCGGTTAAATGCAGCAAGAGATGGCCAGTAGTTGCTCGGATTTTCAGGGGTCCAATAGCCATACTCTGCCGGTAGGTTTCTTCTCCAAGCCTCATCTGCATAGGTCAGGTCTCTATTGCTTTTCAAGCCACCCTGAGAAGTTTGAAGGAAAATACTCAAGTTCCAGTTTTTGTAACGGAAAGTATTGGTCAAACCACCAATCCACTTAGGGTCACGCTGTCCAATGACCACCCTGTCTTCAGCAGTAATCTGTCCATCTCCATTTTGATCCACAAATTTAAGGTCACCTGGTTTTGCTACTGGATCTACAGAAGAAGCATCTTCCCCTTCCTGCCAAATACCAACTTTTTCATAATCAAATATCACACGTAAAGGCTGGCCGATAAACCATCGGTTTCCGATATCATCTCTACCATCTCCATACAGATCCAAGATCTCATTTTTATAAGTAGAGAAGTTCAAAGAAGTTTCCCAGCTGAAGTCTGATTTTTCGATATTAACCGTATTCAAAGTTAACTCAAAACCCTTGTTCTGCATTTCACCAAGATTGGCCCATACATTATTATAACCAGTAATCGTAGGTAGGTTTCTTCTAAGTAGAATATCCTCTGTTTTGGTTTTATATACTTCTACTGTACCACGAATTCTGTTTTGCACAAAACCAAAGTCCAATGCCAAGTTCGCAGAAGTGGTGGTTTCCCAAGTTAAGTCGGCATTTCCTAATGAATTATACAATACGCCAACTTGAGCTGCTCCACCAAAGGGCTGTAGTACTGTATTGGCAGTAGACACGGTCTGGTTTGGAGAAATGGCCTGGTTACCTGATTGACCATAAGAAAACCTCAACTTCAACTCACCCAATCCAGTTTGATTTTTCAAGAATTCCTCATAGTGGATATTCCAGCCCAAAGCCATGGAAGGGAAAAGACCATATTTACTGGTATTTGAACCAAAGGCCGAATACCCATCTCTTCTGGCGGTTACTGTTACCAAATACTTACTATCATAAGCATAATTCAGTCTTCCCATTTGGGAAAGCAAGGTGTAGTTATTGGCATTGGACCATGTTGCTTGGGTAGTACCTGCTTCCATACCATTATAAGATAGGGCATCGTTAATAAAGCCTCTTGACTGCGCACTGCTATTAAAATAATCCACGCTCTGGGCACTGTACAATGCAGTGATATCAAAGTGGTGCTTATCAATATCCTTTGCATAGGTCAGGATATTTTCGATCACCCAGTTGGCTCTTTCGGTATTGGAAATATTGGCAGTACCATTTCGGTCATTAAACTGTCTACCTGTGTAGCCTGCAAAGCGATCAAAATTATACACATAAGTAGCATTGAAACGATACTTCAAACCTTCTATAAAACCTGGTGTAATATCGGCATAACCTGAACCAGAAAGGGTCCTTCTTCTATCTACGCGATCGGTAGTCAAGCCCAAAAGAGGGTTCTTAAACAATTCCTCTGGACTCATTGGGAAAATAATATATTCACCATTCTCATCATAAGGAACTGAATAAGGACTCATTGCAGCAGCTTCTAACCAATTAACCCTTCCACCACCATAATTATTATCAGTGAAAAAGGAAGAAGTACCTACCTTC
This sequence comes from Echinicola salinicaeni, assembly GCF_014280965.1. GTDB lineage: Bacteria > Bacteroidota > Bacteroidia > Cytophagales > Cyclobacteriaceae > Echinicola > Echinicola salinicaeni. Next base: position 454,329 of record NZ_JACODZ010000001.1, on the reverse strand, counting down.
AGCCAATCGGTAATTTCTGCATCTATATTTGTTCTAAAATTGGTACGTGCAAACTGGTAGCCTTTAACTACACCTTTTTGTTTCAAATGGCTGCCAGATACATAATATTGGATTTTTTCCGTACCTCCAGAAATACTCAAATTATGTTCGGAAATTCTACCAGGCTGGGTAGCCTCATCCAACCAATCAGTAGTGATACCGGCTTCATAATTCTCGACCTCAGATGCATTGGGAAGAACAGCAGTTTGAGGTTGATTATTAGCTGTTAAATAATCGGCATATTTCTGTACATAAGCATCAGGTCCCATCGGCTCCAATACATTTGACATGCTCTCAAAACCAACATAACCACTATAATTGATCTTAGGTGCGCCATCTGATTGATCCCCTCTTTTGGTGGTTACCAAGATGACACCATTAGCCCCCCTAGTACCATAAATGGCCACAGCGGATGCATCCTTTAAAATCTCGATTGATTGGATATCATTGGCATTCAAATCATTGATAGAACCAAAAAAGGGCGCACCGTCCACAACGATAAAAGGACTGGTATTGGCATTGATGGAGTTCACACCTCTAATTTGAAGACCTCCAGTGCTTCCCGGAACGGAAGATCCTTGACTTACATTAAGTCCGGCCGTCGTTCCCTGGATGGCTTGGGTAAGATCCGTTACTGGTAAATTACTCAATCGGTCTTTCGGTACAGAAGCTACAGATCCTGTAATATCAGACCGCTTCTGCGTACCATAACCGACCACCACAACTTCTTCCAGTTGGCTGATATCCTCGGCTAGTGAAATTGTCAGCTCAGAAGCATTTCCTACTTCTACTTCTTTACTAGTATAGCCAATAAAAGAAACATTTAAAATGGGATTTTGGGAGCTGAGCTCCAGCTTAAAATTCCCATCGATATCCGTAGCTGTACCGTTAGAAGTTCCTTTTTCTAAAACTGTTGCTCCTGGGATAGGCTCTTGACTTGCTTCGTCAATGACGACTCCGGTGATTGTTCTTTCACTTGACTGAGCAAATGAAAAACTAATTGCTAGGCAGAGCATCAAAAAAGCCCCTGCCATTTTCAATAAAATGTGCTTCATAGATATTTAGGTTAATTGTTAATTATTACCAAACTTCAGTCGGAAACTATCAAGTTGTTAGTCTCAATATTATACCAGAACTGAAGACTTAATACTTAAGCGCTGTTTGATGACGGAAATATGGTAATTTGAAATAAAAAATGTAAATTTAACACTAATTTAACGGTAGTCTTAACCGTTACAAAATAGCCTCAGGACACTTAAAAGGGGATTTTATTTCAATTTAGGGATTGAGCCCCATTTATAGAATTAATATGGATATCAAAGAAAAACGTCACATTATTGAGAAAATAATAAACTCAAAAACCTTCAAGAGGGCTCCTTCCAGTAGTGTTCTTCTCAAGTTCTTGGCTGAAGCTACATACGAAGGCAAAGACCTAAAAGAAACCACCATAGGTATGGAGCTATATGGCAAATCCTATGAGGATGAAAAAAGCGCTGCACATATACGTGTAAATATTTATCACCTTCGGAAAAAATTAGACAAGTACTACCACACAGAAGGAGCCAGTGATTCTTGGAAAGTACAAATAAAAAAGGGCCAATATCAGGTTGACTACATTAAAAACAAAGAGGATAAAAAATCAATTAATAAGACCAAACTTGTTCTTGGTGCTGCAACTTTGGTGCTGATCCTTTCAGTAACCTTTTGGTTAATTAATCGAAAAGAACATACGTTCTTATGGCAAGACTATTTTGACAGCCAAAAAGAGACCACCTTGTTTATTGGCGATTTTTTTGGCATTATGGGAGAAACTGCCACTGGAGAAATTGGATGGAACCGTGATTACAATATCAATAATCTGGAAGACTATTATCGTTTTCTAGAAAACAACCCGGATAAAAAAGAAGATATCACGCCAGCCAATTATCCCTATGTCACAGGCATGGCGGCAACTGGTACTATGCATATCTCCAGGTTATTTCATCGGAAAAATAAGGATTTTAATATTCTGTTCAGCTCTCAAACTTCCATTAAGGATATTACAGAGTCCAACTCTATTTATATCGGCCCCATAAAAAACGGCAACCCTTTTATTGACTTTTTCAATGATGTCAATCCCAATATTTCAATTAATAGAGGGATGCTTGATTTCAAAGATCCCGATCGAGGAATTGATACCTTGATCAATTTAAGTGTAGAAGATGGACAGGTCTACGAACATGCCGTAGTTTCCCGATATAAAGGCCCCAATGACACCGAACAATTTGTTTTCTTTTCAGACCATGATATTGGTGTAAAAGCTACAACGGAGAAGTTTACAGATATTAAATGGCTCCAATCCAATTTTGGAAAACTGCTAAATAATTCGAAATATTTCACCGCTATCTTTCTGGTAAAAGGGAAAGAACGAACCAGCATGGAGCTGGAACTTTTATTATGGGATGTGATGACAGACGAGTGATCATCACATCAATATTATGGAGTATATGGCCCAATTATTTCCAATTCATCCCCACTCAAATCCACTTCAAATAGGTGAGGAATCCGAATATACCTTCCATTTTCCTCCCTATGGCTATGTGCTGCCATCAGCCACTTTCCCTCAAACGTCTGAAACAGCATACCGTGTCCAAAATTAGGTGGAGTAATTGTTTTTGCTTCTTGTATCCATGGGCCATCCAAAGTCCCACTTTTAGAATAGGCAACCCCTTGGGTATACTCATCGAACACCCAGCTGGTCCAGATCATGCCCAAGCGGTCTGTTGCTGTTCTGAACAAATAAGGACCATCAGTTACCACATTGGGCCCTACTTTTCCATCTTTATGGCCTTTGCTCCATGGAGAATCACTGGCGAGAAACAATAATTTGCTTTCTCCAATACTTCCACTTAGGTCTTCTTTCAGTTGAATCTTTTCCATCGTACCATCGCCTGTCTGTAACCATTCATGACAAAATACCATATAAGGTTTGTGGTCCTCGTCCTCCCAAAAAGTTCCATCCAATGTTGCCCAATCGGCTGGCAAATAATCCTCATCACCAAAAGCGCTATATGGGCCATCTGGACGATCGCTCCTTAACACATAACTTGCCCTTCTAGGCACCTCAGTTCCCGCTACGGTATCTATAATAACATCATTATTGGTGAAGGTGGCAAAATAATAATACTTTCCCTTATACTGATGTAATTCTGCTGCCCAAATGGCTGGCCGCTTTCCCATCCATGAACTACTATCAATATCTACAACATTAAAAGGACCGCTCCATTTTTTCAGGTCCTTACTCTTCCATAGCCTTCCCCCTGTACCAGTCATATAATACATACGACTACTGGAATCGGCCAAAATTGCGGGATCACTCAAACGGATAGCATCCAAAGATATATCATGTCGAATTTGTCTTTGTCCATTTACCTTGGGCACCCATCCACTTAGTAGCACCAAACTCATTACTAAAACAATCCAATATCTTTTTTGCGTGTTCATGTTATTTTCAAATACCAATAAAACAATTGAAAACCCAGCTATTCCACCCACTTTTTCATCTTACCAAACCTACCCCATCAGTGGTCATTTGCACTTTCTTAAGTGTACCATCAAAATTATACTCAAGCCTATCGATACATACCGACCGACTGTAGCTACTTCCTCCATTTTGTAAGCCTCCATTATGATAGATGAAATAATCATTGCCTTTAAATTCCACTATGCTCTGGTGATTGGTATTACTGTTGCCTGCGATTTCATTTAAGATCCCCTGGTATTCCCATGGACCTTCAATACTAGCTGAAGTGGCGTAGGCTATTTTTTCAGGAAATCCCGAAGCATAGGTCAAATAATAAATTCCATTTTTCTTGTGCACCCATGGGGCTTCAGTAAACTCAAAGTCGTCAAATTTGATTTGCTTAATTTCACCCTCTATTTCGATCATATTATCTTTTAATTTGGCATAATAACACTCCCCATTTCCCCAGAAAATCCAAGGCTGCCCATCATCATCAATAAAGGTGGCTGGATCTATACAGGCCCAAGAATGATCAGAAGCAAAGCAATCTTTATTGGTCAAAAGCGGCTTACCAAGGGCATCCTTAAAAGGCCCTTTTGGATTATCTGACACTGCCACACCAATCCCTGTCCAATTGGTGCTGATATACCAATAATATTTACCCTTTCTTTCTTGCACATGCCCTGCATAAGCATCGCCACTTTTTGCCCAAGCAAAATCTTCAATCTTTAAAGGCACTGGGTGCTCGGTCCAGTTCTGCATATCTGTGGTGGAAAAAACAAGCCAATCTTTCATCTTATAGCCTTTTTGACCACCTTCAAAATCATGGCCAGTGTAGAGCCATAAAGTATCTCCTTCTACTATCGCCGCTGGATCAGCAGTAAATTTATGAGTGATAATAGGATTGCCTTTGGCCGTAAAGCGAAAAAGCGAATACTGGCTTTGCGCCTGTAGTGTACTGCAAAACAGTAGTAATAGTATTAGGGTAGTAAATCGGCTAATAATAGCTTGTTTCATTGTTTTAATTAGTTTGTTTATATGATTATCTGTTATCACACCAGTAAACTTGTTTCTCACGGATTCCACAGATTTGCACGGAATAAGATCTCATTTCTAGGGGCTTTCGTATGCTTTTTGAAAGATTATCATGCTATTTAAAAGCTACTGGTGCAATTGCGGATATACATATTTGTTTATTTCTACTTCCCTCCAACTTAGTTATGGGGAGGGCTATCTCCCGGCATCCCGAAAATTGAGCCTGTGCTTGAGCTTTCAGCTCAAGCTTATCCTGTACCGGGGCTCAGCCCTCGGTACAACCTCGGTGCCTTTTCAAATGTCTTCATCCCGATTTGTGCATTATTTTTCAAACGTTAAACAGGTCTATTAAGACCTGGACTTCATACAATTAACGGAATCAGAAACTCCAATTCAACGGTTCAAAGACACAACATTTAGCACAACAAAGCCCTGATTTGGCATCAGCAAAAAACCGTTTTCGTAGACGAAATCTAGTATCTAGAGACTCAAGACTCTTTACTTTATACTCCCTACTCCAACAATCCTTCCGGCACCCCTCCCCATTTTTCTTCCAGTCTTTTAGCTTCTTCCTGGGTGATACTGATTACACTCCCGTGACGGGGATTGAAATCTTTGGTAAATGTTCCTGTAGTATCTGTAAAGTGGACAAGGTCAGTACTTCGCTGGAACTCATAACGATGATCCGCATAAAGGTCATACATCAGGAAATATTCTTCCTTTCCATTTAGCTTAAACACAGAAGATCCCTCTACTACCGTAGGCTTACCCGCATATATATCCAAATATTTAAAGTCTTCCTTCCAAGGCCCTTCCAAAGATTTACTGGTAGCCTGTTGAATTCCGTTTTCAAATTCCTCACCTTCTTTATTTCTCGTATGCGCCTTATAGAACAAATGATAGACACCATCCTTTTCTATAATATCGCCATCTATCGCCCCATATTTAGTTTTGAACATTAGATCAGGAGCAGCTTCAAACCCAGTGAAATCAGCATTGGCATAGGCTCTGTAAAAATCTAGCCTATCATCATAGTAAAACCTTACAGTAAAATACACTAGGTACTTTCCCTTCTCCTTATCATAAATAACCTGAGGTGCCCATACCCATTTTACATCTTTAAATTCCTGAGGATAGCTGGCCTCTAGGTCTATCCATGCATGGTCCCATTCTATCAGATCTGTTGATTTCAGCAGCACCACACCGGGGTTATGGTCCCAACCATTTTTCTTAGTATGCATATCTGTTGCGACCATATAAAAGTCCTCTCCTGTTTCGCCCCGCAAAATATGTGGATCACGTATCCCTCCAGTTTGGGATATTTCGGCGGAAGATAAGATGGGTTCATTATTGTTTAATGCCTTCCAGTCAACAGCATCTTCACTGACAGCAAAGCGCAATTGCTCTTGTTTCTCTCGCTCACCAGTGCCTTCAAAATAGGCAAATAGGTACCCATCATATTTTTCAACTGAGCTCGAACAGGAAAACAATAAACTTGAAATTCCCAATAGCCATATTGCCCATATATTTTTCACATCTCTTCTTAATATCATAACCCATTCAGTTAAAACTCATGTCCAAGCCCCATTTATTCGCAAGCTCTTGGGCTTCCCCAGCTGTCAAATGTACCACAGCACCATGCTTGGGGGAAGAAAAATTGGTAGCCTTCATCACGCCCTCGTTAAAATGTCCGAGATCTTCAAAATGCTTAAAATCACTTGTTTCCCGAAAGCCAAAATTATGCGGCTGTATCCCATAAATATCATACATCAGTACCCACTTATCTTCCCCTATTCTTTTCCAAACATTGGGAGCCTCACTAGCTTCAGACTCGGTATCATACCAAGCTGAATCGTACTGATAACTTTCATTGATTTTTCTAGAAACAGCTTGCTTGATTCCTGGCATGCCATCATGGGGCGTATAAAACATATGATACTGATCCCCTACCTTTGTGATATCTGCATCGATATAATTGACATCCTTTGGATATTCAAAGATCAATTTAGGCTCGGATAGCAACTGGTCAAAATCATCACTGACATAGGAATAGTACATTTTATTCAAGCCGTTCTTCCAACGCATGGTATAATAAAGCATCAGCTTACCCTCTCCTTCATCAAAAGTGGTTTCCGGTGCCCATGCGCAGCCAATCGTATCATATCCTTCAAATTGCTCATGGAGTAAAACATTGGCTTTTGACCAGTTGATCAGGTCCTTTGATTTCATCAATACAAAGCCCCTATTGTTTCCCCAACCATATTGTTCTCCTGGGCGCTGCCAATCTGTTTCGCGAAGACCATCCCTTTTTGCAAAAATGTGCAAGTCAGTCATAGCCAAATAAAAGGTTCCATCAGGACCACGGAATATATGAGGATCTCTGATCCCTTTTTGCTCAGCAATACTATCTCCTGCGATCACTGCCTTGCCCTCATTGATATCAGTAAAACTATAACCATCCTGACTCAAAGCCATGTGTAAACTGTGATCATCATCTTTGAAATAGACCATTAGGTAGGCCTTAAAATCAGGTGATTCCTGAACACCAGAATGAATTGCAGTTCCTCTATTATTGGCACTTTCGCAAGCCATCATCAAAAAAATAAGTCCAAGTCCAAAAGCGGAAATGACTCTTCCTTTATAGAAGATTTTTTTCATGGTTATTTTTTTACTGGGTTTTCTTTCGTAATAATGATATTCAATAATCTAATATGGATTGTTCTAATATCATCACGAAACTTCTAAAACGTCCAAGCAATATAAGGCTTTCCTTTTAAATAAATGTCATTTAAACACTTTAATTAAGTGTTTCTTTGTTTTATCTATTGATGCTAGGTATTTTAGTCCAGCAATTATTAACAGTAAACATGAAAAAAATTCCCATAATACTAACAGCATTCTTTTTAAACATAATTCAAGTCATCGCCCAATCAGATGACATCTACCTCTTTTCTTACTTTATGGGCAATGGGGAAGACGGCCTCCATTTGGCCTACAGTGAGGATGGATTAAATTGGAAAGCCCTGAATGACAATAAAAGCCTTCTCACTCCGACAGCCGGTGGAGACAAGTTAATGAGGGACCCATGTATCATCCGTGGCGGTGACGGCAAGTTCCATATGGTTTGGACAGTAAGTTGGAATGAGAAAGGATTGGGCTATGCTTCCTCTAAAGACTTGGCGCATTGGTCAGAACAACAATTTATACCAGTAATGGAACATGAAGAAGGAGCACGGAATACTTGGGCTCCTGAAATAATTTATGACGAGAAAAAAGACCAATACATGATTTTTTGGTCTACAACGGTCGCTGGACTATATCCAGATACACAAGACAGTTTGGAAAATGCCTATAATCATAGAATGTACTATACCACCACCAAGGATTTCAAGAAATTTTCAAAAACAAAACTTTTCTATGAACCAGGGTTCAATGTCATTGACGGCACGATCATCAAATATGATGAAGAATATATCATGTTTGTAAAAGATGAAACCAGAACACCTCCTGCCAAAAACATTCGAATCACAAAGAGTAAAAAGCTTTATAAGGGGTATCCTGTTGCCGGAAAGCCAATTACCGGAAACTACTGGGCAGAGGGGCCTACACCATTGATGGTAGATGGCCGTTGCATCGTATATTTTGACAAATACACCAATCATAAAATGGGCGCTGTTGCCAGTGCTGACTTTGAAAATTGGGAAGACATCTCTGATCAAATAAACTTTCCTGAGGGAACGAGACATGGAACAGCCTTTACCATTAGCATAGAGGAATTTGAAAAACTAAAATCATCATTTTAGGCGCCAAATATCCGCATAAATATATCCAATAAAGAAAGTCTTCACTTTTTGATCAGTGAAGACTTTTTTTATTGGCAGTTCCTTTCATTTAATGAAAAAATACTTTCGTTTAAACAACCATTCATTTTTTAGACCTCTCAATTACTAATAAAATAGTTACACATAGTTTCAATGTAGTTTACGAAATCGATTCCGTAAGTTTTTAATATACTTTACTTGATTTGAAATATTATATTTTTGACTTTAACATTTAAACGCAATTAATTTTCTATAAAAACACATAAACTAATCTTTTATATGTATAAAATCGCATTAATCAAAACCTCAACACTACTTATCTAATTAGTTCGATTAGATCATTAACAATTCAACAATAACCCACATAATCATGATTAAAAAATTACTAATGACAACAGGCGTTTTTATACTCCTGTTAGCATTCCAATGGAATGCCTGGGCCCAATCCGTAAGGATAACTGGCCAAATAAGTGAAGAAAATGGGGACCCTATCCCTGGAGCAACCGTACTTTTAAAAGGAAGTACTATCGGTACTTCAGCCGACATCGATGGAAACTATGCCATTGATGTACCTAAAGAAGGAATACTTGTTTTTTCCTTTATCGGTTATGAAACTCAAGAGATCTCCATCGCTAATCAATCTACTATTAATGTCTCCCTAGTTTCAGACATTTCTGATTTAGAAGAGGTCGTAGTAATTGGCTATGGTACGGCCACTAAAAGAGACATAACAGGGGCAGTTTCTTCTGTAACAGCCTCAAAACTGGAAAATGAAAATCCCAATTCCATTCAGGATGTACTTCGTGGAAATGTTGCCGGACTGAATGTCGGCATGAGCACTTCTGCCAAAGGAGGAGGTAGCTTGGAAGTTAGGGGAAGGACTTCACTTAACGCTGGTACAAGCCCATTATTGGTGTTAGATGGAGCCATCTATTATGGACAACTTTCTGATATCAACCCCAACGATATTGAAACCATAGAGGTACTTAAAGACGCCAGCTCCGCAGCAGTTTTTGGAGCCAAGGCTGCCAATGGTGTAATCATGATCAACACCAAAAAAGGAAAAAAAGGAAGGCCACGTATTTCCATTAATTCAAATGTAGGAGTTGCCTCTGTAGCTGCTATGGAAGATGTTTATGGCCCTAATGAATTTATTTCATGGAGAGAAGACGTATTCAAAAGCATCAATGCTGGTGGATATGAACCTTATGAGTTTTCCGACCCAAGAACACTTCCTTCAGATATTTCCTTGGATACTTGGTTAGCATATGATGGTTCCGATGGAGATCCTGTTACGGTTTGGCTGCAGCGATTGAATATGCAACCTGAGGAGATCAAAAATTACAAGGCTGGTAAGTCTGTAGATTGGTATGACAGGATTTTCCAGAATGGCCTGAGACAGGACCATACTGTCAGTTTATCAGGAAAAACGGATGATGTTCAATACTATTGGTCCCTTGGTTATCTGAACAATGAGGGTATCATTATTGGCGATGAATTCGAGACTATTCGTAGTAGATTCAATATCCAAGGTAAAATCAATAAGTTCCTAACGGTAGGAATGAATACCCAGTTTGCAAACAGGGACGAAGGCAATGTCACCGTGGATTGGAATAACTTGCAGCGACTATCACCCTGGGGTTCTGAGTTCAATGAAGATGGCACTTTAAAATTCAGACCAAACGACGAAGTGAGCGGAGGTAACCACCCACAATACAATCGTTCTTATATCGACAGGCAGCAAAAAGAATTCACATTAAACTCCACAATTTTTGCTTCGGTAGACCTTCCTTTTGGTTTTAACTTCAGGACAAACTTCACACCTAGATTTACCTTTTACGAGAGGTTCAATCATGAATCTGCATCTCATTTTGAATGGTCCCAAAAAGGTGGCGCTGCTTCCAGGCAAAACAGCAGGACCTACTATTGGCAGGTCGACAATATCTTGACTTGGAAGAAAAACTTCAATAATATCCATGATTTCAATGTGACCTTACTGGCCAATGCGGAAAAGTTCCAGAGTTGGAACAACAATATGAGCAATGTAGGATTCCAACCACATGATAGACTTGGTTATCACAATATTGGATCAGGGATCAACCCAATCATTTCAAGTAATGACCAGTACTCTACCGGTGATGCCTTGATGGGCAGGTTACTCTACACCTTTAATGATAAATATTCGACTACCATTTCAGTACGAAGAGACGGTTATTCTGCTTTTGGACAAAGCAATCCAAGGGCAACCTTCTACTCTTTCGCTGGTGCTTGGTTATTCTCTGATGAATCATTTGTTGATTTTGACTGGTTAGACTTTGGAAAACTTAGGGTTTCCTGGGGTAGTAATGGTAATAGGGATATTGGTAGATATGCAGCCCTTTCTGATCTTAATACTGGTAAATATTTTTACCAAAGGCCTAGTGGAGAGCTCTATTTGGTAAACCAACTGTATGTGAACACCATGGCCAATGAAAACCTAAGATGGGAAAGGACCAATTCTTTTAATATTGGATTGGACTTCTCTTTATTCCAGGGGGTATTGGATGGTACAATTGAAACCTATAAGATGTCCACCAAAGACCTACTGGTGGAAAGAAGCTTACCAGATATCCTGGGCTTTAATTTCGTTTATGATAACCTTGGCCAAGTTGACAATAAAGGTTTTGAACTTTCCTTGAACTCAACTAATATTCAAAGACCGAATTTCTCATGGAGAACTGGAATGAACTTTCAACTTAACAGAAATGAAATCGTCAGTCTATACGGAGATACCGATGAAGAAGGAAAAGAACTTGACGACATTGAAAATCGATGGTTCATTGGGGAGGCCATAGATAGAATTTGGGACACTAAGGCTGACGGGGTTTATCAAGCAGAAGACAAGGATGAGGCCGCAGAATATGGAAAATATCCTGGCGATTTCAGGCTAATTGATGTTAATAACGATGGATTGTACACCATTGAAGACAAGCAGTTCCTAGGTTATACGCAACCAAGGTTCAGATGGAGCTTGAGAAATGAATTCAAAATTTACAAAAATTTCGATGTTTCCTTTATGCTTTATTCTTATTGGGGACATGATGGTTCTTTCAACCAATTGAAAAACAGACAAGGTTTCTTGGACAGAACCAATTCATTCATTACGCCATACTATACCGAGGAGAATCCTAATAATGAATGGGCAAGGCTTTACTCAAGTGATGGAAGTGCTAGCTTTTCGCTTTACAGAAAAAAATCATTTATCAGATTCGAAAATATTTCTGTAGCCTACACCCTTCCAAAGAAAATGCTTGAAAAGGCGAAGATAGAGAACCTAAGGTTCTATTTCAATGTGAGAAACGTGGGACACTATGCACCGCAATGGAACTGGTTTGATCCAGAAAACAGCGGACCAACCCCAAGATATGTAACTCTTGGTCTTGACCTAACCTTGTAATGAATATTGATCCAAAAAGAAATAACCGATGAAATTAAGTATTCAAAAATCAATATATAAAACCTTGGCTTTGGCTACTGCAGGAATTTTGATAAGCAGTAGCTGTAGTGAAGACTGGCTTGAGCCCAAACCTTTATCTTTTTACGCACCTGAAAACACCTATAACGAGGCAAGTGGACTTTGGGGAGCAATGGTAGCCTGTGAAAGGAACCTGAGGCACGAAGTCACCGGAGATGGACCTCCCATCCTTACTGAGCATATTTTCTCTGAAGTGGCCGTAGAAGGGACTACTGATAAATCTGGGCCAGCGCAAGATTTAAACCTTTTGATCACACCTGACGCTAACCTCAATAGCACCAACACCAATAGAATTGGCTGGTATTGGTATGAGGGATTCAAAGGCATCAAATATGCCAATGTTGTGGTTTCCAGGATAGATGACCCCACCGACTATGAATCTGAGGCAGAAAGAAACCATATTTTGGGAACTGCCTACTTCCATAGGGCAATGAGATATTACAGACTCACACAGCAGTTTGGTGATGTTCCTTTGATCCTAGAGGAAATCACCCAGCCTAAACTGGACTTTTACAGCACCGATAGAGAAGTCATCCTTAGGAAGATGAAAGAAGACCTGGAATGGGCAGAAGAGTGGGTTCCCGCAGAAATGGACCGTGGTAGAGTGCCAAAGGGTGCTGTTCAACACCTATTAACTAAGGTAAATCTAGCCCTTGGAGAATTTGATGACGCCATTGCTTCTGCCTCAAGGCTAATCGATGGTGGTAATCATGCTTTGATGACCGAAAGATTTGGTGCTACAGGTAATGATGATAGCAAAAATATCATATGGGATTTACATAGGCCAGAGAATAAGTCTCTAAACGAAAATAGAGAAGCTATTCTTATGGTGATGGATAGAATCGATACCGATGGTAATTCAGGTGGTATGACAAGTATGAGACAAGGAGTTCCTTTCTGGGGAAACAATATCAATACCCCAAATGGTAATAAGGGAACTTCTGACAAGAATAATATTGCCATAGACCAAGTTACCGAATTTGGAAGAGGGATTGGTCGATTAAGAGGAACCTGGTATCACCAAAGCATGATTTGGGATGATGACAAGGATCTTCGTCATGCTCCCGGAAACTGGATGGATATGGAAGATTTGGTATATAATAATCCTGGAATTAACGGCAGTGACAATTACTACGGACAAAACCTCGAATTCAGAAATGCAGATAATATAGTTCTTGTTTCAGACACCATTCGTAGCTGGTTCTCTTGGCCACATTACAAGTTGTATATCCCAGATCCGCAAAGAACACAACCACAAGGTGGTCACAGTGACTGGTACATCTTCAGATTAGCTGAAACCTATTTGTTACGTGCAGAGGCTTATTATTGGAAAGATGATTTAGCAAAAGCTGCAGCTGATGTTAATGCGGTAAGAACAAGAGCAAAATGCGACCCTTACACTGCTGCAGATATTAATATTGGTACCATTTTGGATGAAAGAGCGCGGGAACTATACTATGAGGAACCTCGAAAAACCGAGCTTACCAGGATGTCCTATCTATTTGCAAAAACTGGAAAGACCGCTTATAATGGCAAAAGCTATAATGAAGAAAGTTTCTCTGAGAATAATTTCTTCTATGATAGGATCATGGAAAAAACTGACTACTACAATAAAGGTGTTTTTACCAAACATGGTGACACCTATACCATGAGTCCTTATCATGTGCTTTGGCCAATTCCAGCGAATGCCATTAACTCAAATACCCAAGGCCAAATCAATCAAAACAAGGGATACGCAGGTTTTGAAAACAACGTACCTGTTTTGACCACTATAGAAGAGCCTACTGAATAATAAAATACTTTTTAAGACAAGCCCTCTATTGACTGAATTGAAATATTCAGTCAATAGAGGTTTTACCGTTTAAATAAAGATGGTAGTCGGTCAGATCAATTAAATAGAATCTCTAATAGTCTAATTGCCATTTCAGGATATAAAATTTAAATTGAGGGCTAAAGACCTAAAAGAATATTCAGCGCAAAAAAATATGTCAAAAGATTATAACAGCAACAGAAGGAATTTTCTAAAATCCAGCTCCTTATTAATGGCCTCTGGCTTGTTTTTCCCAAACATCAACTTTGGAAAATCCATTGATCCTTCTCTGGAAATCATAGGTCATAGAGACCATAAATACCGAGTAAAAAAAGACTGGAGTAGGCAAAATCAGTCCATCACGCCTGTCAAAGACTGCCATGAAATGGTTCAGGACAAAAAAGGTAGATTAATCCTTTTGACCAATGAAACCAAAAACAATATTATTTTTTATGACCGCTCTGGAAAGGTATTAAAAACTTGGGGCAATGAATTCCCTGGTGCTCATGGCCTGACCCTTCATGATGAAGGTGGAGAGGAATTCCTATACATCACCGACCATGACAGGCATCAGATTTTCAAAACTACCTTAGATGGTAAAATTCTATTGACCATAGATTATCCCAAAGAAACTGGGGTTTACCAAAAACCTGAACAATACCGACCTACTGAAGTAGCCATCGGTCCTACTGGGGATATTTATGTAGCAGACGGATATGGAAAAAGCTATATTATCCAATACTCACCAAAAGGGGAATTAATAAGACATTTTGGAGGCAAGGGTGAGCATGATGCTAACTTACAACAAGCCCATGGTATATGTTTGGACACCAGAAAACCAAGCCAACCTGAGCTGATCGTCACTTCTAGATTGGCCCATGAATTCAAAAGATTTGACTTGGAAGGAAACCACCTTGAAACTGTACCTGTAACGGGTTGTTGGATCAACAGACCGGTCATCAAGGGAGACAATCTCTATTTTTCGGTGCTTAGAACCGTAAGTCGTAAAGAGTATGATGGCCTCACCGTAATACTGGACAAAAACAATAAAGTGGTGTCTGCACCGGGAGGTACTTCGCCAGAGTATATAGATGGAAAACTACAAACCATAGTATATGATGGCCATACTTTTATGAACCCTCATGATGTCTGTGTGGACAATGATGAAAATATATATGTTCCCCAGTGGAATTCAGAACAAACCTTTCCAGTACAACTTGAAAGAGTATAATTTCAATTAATAGAACCCCATGAATACCGTGGCCAAAATAAAGTCTTTAAAGAATATTATTCCTCTTAGCCTGACGGGAGCGATGACCATTTTCGCCTTTAGCTTTTCTTGTAATCACAAAGAGAAGGAAAAAGTGGACTTCAATGCTGAAATCAGACCAATCATCAATAATAAATGTATTTCCTGCCATGGAGGGGTAAAACAGTCTGGAGAATTCAGCTTACTATTTGAGTCAGAAGCACTTTCAGCCACTAAATCTGGCGAACCAGCTATCATTCCCGGTCATGCAGAGGAAAGCGAGATGATCAAGAGAATCCTTCATGAAGACCCTGAGGTTCGAATGCCACCTGAAGGTCCCCCGCTAAGTAAGGAAGAAGTTGAAGTTTTAAAGAAATGGATCAATCAAGGTGCTAAATGGGAAGATCATTGGTCCTTCATCCCTCCACAGCAACCAGAATTACCTGAGGTCAGTGAAAGCGATTGGGCCAAAAATCCAATTGATGCCTTTGTATTAGAAAAGATGGAGGAAAAGGGACTTTCTCCATCACCCCAAGCAAGTCCAGCTTCCCTTGCCCGAAGATTAAGTTTGGACTTGACTGGCTTGCCTCCTACAGAGGAACTTGTCCAACGCTTAAAGGACAATCCCGATTTGGACAACTATGAAAAAATAGTAGATGAGCTATTGGCCTCACCCCAGTACGGTGAAAGATGGGCTGCCATGTGGATGGACCTTGCGCGCTACGCAGACACCAAAGGCTACCAAAAAGACAGACACCGTCCCATGTGGAAATTCAGGGATTGGGTGATAGATGCATTCAACCAGAATATGCCCTTTGATCAGTTTACCATTGAACAAATTGCCGGGGACCTCCTTCCAGATCCAAGTAAGGAACAATTAATTGCTACTGGCTTTCACAGAAACACCATGACAAATGATGAAAGCGGTACCGATGACGAAGAATTCAGGGTAGCAGCGGTACTGGACAGGGTGAATACAACTTGGGAAGTTTGGCAAGGAATTACTTTTGCTTGTGTGCAATGTCACAGTCATCCTTATGATCCCATCAAGCATGAGGAGTTTTATGAGTTTTACGCATTCTTCAATAATACAAAGGATGCTGATACCTGGACAGATAGTCCAACATTGCCCGTTTATACCAAAATAGAAGAGCAAGAACGACAATCTATTCTTAAATGGATAGATTCTGTAAATACCCTGGCTCCACAGACCAAATACCAGTTTGCCCACCAGATTGAAGAAAAAGAAACTAAACTTAAAAAAATAAAACCAGATCCGCTACCGGTAATGAGTGAATTACCTGAAGAAGAAAGGCGTAAAACCTTTGTGTTTGAAAGAGGTAATTGGATGGAACATGGTAAGGAAGTCCAGCCTGGAGTACCCGGATCCATGCCTGATTTTCCTGAATCCTTCGAAAAAAACAGGTTGGGACTGGCAAAATGGCTCGTCAGCAAAGAAAATCCTTTGACAGCCAGAGTTACTGTAAACAGGGTCTGGGCCCAGCTTTTTGGAAAAGGCATAGTGGAAACCCAAGAAGATTTTGGTTCCCAAGGATTTGCCCCTACCCACCCAGAACTACTGGACTGGATGGCCACCAACTGGATGCATGAACAGAACTGGCAGTTTAAACCATTGTTAAAAATGATGGTCATGTCCGCTACCTACCGTCAATCCTCAGAAGTCAGTAAAGAAGCCCTTGAAAAAGACGCAGCAAATTATTGGCTGAGCAGGGGACCAAGGGTGAGGTTGACAGCCGAACAGGTAAGAGACCAAGCACTTGCTGTAAGTGGATTGCTTAGCAAAAAGATGTTTGGACCTTCCGTAATGCCTCCACAGCCGGATGGTGTTTGGCAGGTCATCAATAATCCTGAGAAATGGATTCTTAGCAAAGGTGAGGACCAACATAGAAGAGGAATATACACCTATTGGAGACGTACAAGTCCCTACCCTTCTATGGTGAGCTTTGACAGTCCGAGCCGTGAATTCTGTGTCAACAGAAGAATCAGAACCAATACCCCTTTGCAAGCCTTGGTTACCATGAATGATCCTGTTTATGTGGAAGCAGCACAGGCCTTGGCCAAGAGAATGAGATCTGAAGGAGATGTGATTGAAGAGCAACTTAGTAAAGGTTATGAAATGGCCTTGTTCCATCAACCGGATCAAAAGGTACTGGCATCCTTGAAGGACTTATACCAAACCGCCTACCAGCACTTTAAGGAAAGTGGTGAGGGCTTAGAAAACCTGGGAACCAAACAAATGGATACAGAACTAAATGCCTTGACCATGACGGCCAATGCTATTTTAAACCTCGACGGTTTTATAACAAAAGATTAATTAAAAGAAACTAAAATACCCAGTCATGAACCTGTTTGAAGAAGCCATAATAAAAAATGCAGAACTCAATACCAGAAGGCATTTTTTAAAGAAGTGTCTCTCTGGTATGGGCGCCCTTACTTTAGGGTCCTTTTTGGGAGGCAGCCTAAGCAGCTGTGGAAGAAGTGACCTTGCAACGGGGGTAGATCTCAACAATCCAATGAAAGCCCTCCCCTCTCACTTTATCCCTAAAGCTAAAAGGGTAATTTATCTACATATGGCTGGCGCTCCTTCTCAATTGGAATTATTTGATTATAAACCAGAACTTCAAAAGCTCAATGGACTGGACTGTCCGCCTTCACTTTTGGAAGGAAAGCGATTTGCTTTTATAGAAGGAACACCTCAGATGTTGGGGCCTCAATTTGATTTTAAGCAACATGGACAATCAGGTGCCTGGGTTACTGATAGGATGCCCCATTTTGCCACTAATGTAGACGATGTCTGTTTCCTGAAAGCCATGCACACTGATGAGTTCAACCATGCTCCTGCACAGCTCCTAATGCACACAGGCAGTGCTCGATTAGGCAAACCAAGTATAGGCTCTTGGGTAACTTATGGATTGGGATCTGAAAACCAAAATCTGCCAGGTTTTGTGGTCTTTGTTTCTGGTGGTACTACTCCTAGTGCAGGAAAGAGTATTTGGGGAAGTGGCTTTCTACCTACCGTGTACCAAGGGGTACAATGTCGATCCAAAGGAGACCCGGTGCTTTACCTTTCCGATCCCAAAGGGGTCAGCAGAGATCTAAGGGAAAAAACCATTAATATCATCAATGACATCAATAAAAAGCAATTCCAAGAAGTAGGCGATCCCGAGATCATGACCAGAATCTCCCAATATGAAATGGCCTTCAAAATGCAAATGTCAGTTCCCGAGACCATGGATATTTCAGATGAGCCTGAATACATCCATGAAATGTATGGAACTGAGCCAGGCAAGTCCTCTTTTGCCAATAACTGTCTTTTAGCCAGAAGACTGGCAGAAAAAGGTGTCCGTTTTATACAGCTATACCACTATGGCTGGGATTCGCATGGGTCCAACTATAAGGAAGCCCTTAACCATGGATTCAATGAACGATGCCAAGAAGTAGACAAACCAATTTCTGCCCTATTGAATGACCTGAAGCAAAGAGGGCTGCTGGATGATACACTAGTTGTTTGGGGCGGTGAATTTGGCCGAACACCAATGCGTGAAAACCGTGGTGGGAAAGAAATGAAATTCCTAGGTAGGGATCACCATTTGGAAGCCTTCACCATGTGGATGGCCGGTGGCGGTGTCAAATCTGGCTATTCCATAGGCGAAACGGATGAGATTGGTTATTATGGAATTAAGGATCGTGTTCATGTCCATGACCTCCAAGCCACCATTCTACATTTATTGGGCATGGATCATGAAAAACTCACCTATCAATTCCAGGGCAGGGATTTTAGATTGACCGATGTTCACGGAAATATTGTAGAAAAAATCATCGCTTAGCATCATAAAATAAGCTAAAATCTCCAACCACTTGTTTGACTCATTAATGAAACGAATCAAAGCAAGGGGTTATCTTTTAAATAAGCATTCAAAAGAAATCAACCAATTTTTCACTAGACTGAAGACCTTAATTCTTACAAATAATTAATATTTACTAAATTGCTTATTAAACTGACCGTAATAGCACTAGAAAAAATTGACAACAAAGATTCGCGAGTTCCTCTATTAAGATAAATGAAGTTAAATAAGCAAATACCCAGCAATCCCCTTTACCAAAAGACTTTGGGCTTTCTGAGGCTTTGGTATTGGCTTTTTCTATCTTCATTATTATCCCATCATTCATTCGCCCAAAAACCTCTTAACCTCTATCAACTCCCTCTTGAAGGCCTCAGTGATGTAGAAGTTACTTCCATTTATCAGGACCATTATGGTTTCCTATGGTTTGGCACAGCAAATGGACTTAACCGTTTTGACGGCCAGGAATATGTTCCTTTCGTTCATGAGGATACTCATACAAACAGTATTTCAAGCAATCAGATAAACACCATTCTGGAGGACAAGCAAAACCAACTTTGGGTGGGCACCAAATATGGCCTGAATAGATTTGACCGTGACACACACACTTTTAAAAGATACATGCCTGCCCCCACTAACCCCCATTCAATTCCAGGCAAAAATATCAAGGTATTATTTTTGGATAGCAAAGGGAATCTATGGATTGGCAGTAATAATGGACTTTCCAAGTATAATGCTGAATTGGATCAGTTCAAAAATTATTACCATAAGGAAGATAATCCTAATAGTCTAAGCGGAAATAGTGTAAATCAGATCATTGAGGATTCCAAAGGAAGACTTTGGATAGGCACCAACTACTCTGGGGTGAGCCTTTTCGAGCCTAGAGAAGGAACTTTCACCAACTTCAAGCATATTCCAAATGACCCCAAAAGTTTAAGTGGGAATACCATTATTTCATTATTTGAGGATAGCTATAAGAATATATGGATAGGTACCATCAAAAATGGCTTAAACAGATTTGATAAAAACACCAAAACCTTTAAACACTACACCCAAGGTGCACATAATGGAAGCCTAGCTACCAATTCAATTTATTCCATCACTGAAAATATGGACAGAAACTTGGTGATTGGTGGCATGCAAGGTGGAATGAGCATTTATAATCGCAAAACAGACACCTTCGTTCGCTATAACACTAAGGGACAAATCAACCTTAAAGGGAACACCGCCAGTGTCCTTACGGACTTCATTACCAAAGACAATCAAATATTAATTGCTACCAGCAATGGGGGAGTTAATGTTTATGATAATTACCCAAGCAATTTCACCACTTTCAGACAGCATTCCCAGAACGAAAAAAGCCTCAGCATAGATCATATCACCACTGTACTTACAGATGATAATGGCAGAATTTGGATAGGCACCAATGGAGGAGGACTGAATGAATTTGATCCAGAGAAGGAAGCGTTTACCCATTTTCTAAAAAGCAATGAAAAGGGGGCGCTTATGGACAACACTATCCTTTCCATTTCCCAAATTAATTCAGCCAATCAACTCCTGCTAAATACCCAATTGAATGGCCTGGTCCTTTATGACGTCCAAAAGCAGGTATTTACCTCTATCAACTTATCCCTGCCAGAACAAAACAAAAATATATCTTCAGTTATAGTGGATGGTAAAAACCAGGTTTGGTTCACTACCGAAAACCAACTGCTTAAACTAAAAAAACTAAGTGCTGCTCCTGAAAAGATAATAAGTTTAAATGAAGATCAAGACCTATTTTCCAGCTTAATAGAAAAACAAGAGGGACAGATTTTAGCGGCAAGTAATCGGGGCATTTATCAAATCAATAACAAAAAAGAGGTATTCTATCCATTTCCAAAATCTGAAGATAAAAAGCTAAAGGGCCCTGTTATCAGCATGAGTGAAGACGACCAAGGAGCTATCTGGCTAAACACAAAAGAAAGTGGGATCTGGAAACTAAGCAAGGGTGAGTATTATAAAATCAATTCCCAAATCCTAACAAAACACCCCATCAGCAATCTTTTTTTTAGCAATGATGAATTATGGTTAACTGCAGATAAAAACTTGTACCACTGCGAAATTCAAAAAGACTCCTTGACAATTCTCAATACTTACACTTCCTCTGATGGTCTTTCTGGAAATATCTTCTCAAAAGGAGCCGTTGCCCAATATCAAAACGGACAAGTATTACTGGGCAGTTTGGGAGGGCTTAGCATTTTCCATCCGGATAGTCTTCAGTCAAATCCAAATATTCCACCAATCGTCTTTACCAACTTATACATTGACAGTAAAAAAATACCTCAAGGGACGAAAGGCTTATTGGAGAAGGAAATCAATGAAATCGATGGAATCGCACTTCCTCAAAGCAAAAATAATTTCAGTATTTCCTTTGCTAGCCTGAATTATGTCAAGCCTGAAAAGAACCAATTTGCTTATATATTGGAAGGTTATGATAAAGATTGGACCTATACCAATGATGGTTCAGCAAGTTACGTAGACCTTCCTCCGGGGAATTATACTTTCAGGGTCAAAGGCAGCAATAATGACGGACTTTGGAACCAAAAAGGAAAATCCATCAATATAGAAGTTCCAAATAAGGGATTCAATCTGGGATACCTCTTGGGAATTATCCCTTTGGTCTTGGTGGGAGCTGGAGTTGTATTCTATATATGGAAGAAAAACAAAGTAAAGGTTCACCACACAGCCTCCCCATTGAAGCCTAATCCTGATACTGCTGATGAAGAATCAAAGCTAGAAACAACTGGTACAGGAGAGCCTGAAGACTTCTTTGAAAAGGTTAGAACAATCGTTCTTTCCAACCTTCAAAACGAGGACTTTGATGTAAATATGTTGTGTAAGGAACTTGGTACCAGTCGTACCCAATTATATCGGAAATTCAAGGGACATGAGGGAGAAACGGTATCCTCATTTATCAAAGAAATAAAACTTAACCGTGCCCACCAACTACTTTCAAAAGGAGAGCTTTCTATAGCCGAAGTACATCAATTATCTGGTTTTAAATCCGCCTCACACTTCAGTAAATCTTTCCAATCCAGGTATGGAAAAACCCCTTCTGACTTTTTAAATTTTCACAAAACTAAAAACCAGAAAACATTAAAATCATCACCAGAAATACAGTAAAAACCCATTTGGTACAAATAAACAATTGATTTGGGACGGTGAGAAAAGGGGGAACAATGATATTTAGACATATTTGTGTTTAGGAAAAATCAATAATGAACCCCTTCATTAAATGAACAGAAGAGACTTTGCAAAATTTGGAACACTTGCTACCAGTGCAGCCTTAGTTCCCAATATTAATTTTGGTAAAACCACTATTCCCAGAAAACCCATTATCGGGCATGGTGATTTTCAATATAAAGTACACAAAGATTGGGGTACACAAGATCCTGGAAAAATCCCAGTGAAGGACTGTCATGAGATGGTCCAGGACAAAGCTGGCCGATTGATTCTATTGACCAATGAAACCAAAAACAACTTACTCTTTTATGACCGTTCGGGAAAAATCATCAAGAGCTGGGGGCATGAATTTCCGGGTGCCCATGGCCTAACCTTGCACGAAGAGGGCGGAGATGAATTTCTCTATATTACTGATCACGACCGTCACCAGGTTTTCAAAACCACTTTAGATGGAAAAATCCTAATGACCCTAGATTGGCCTAAGGAAACAGGTGTCTATGAAAAACCTGAACAATATAAGCCTACGGAAACAGCCATTGGACCAAATGGAGATATTTATGTGGCCGATGGATATGGAAAAAGCTTTGTCATTCAATACTCTTCAAAAGGGGAATATATCCGGCATTTTGGAGGACAAGGTAAAGAAGAAGCACAATTACAGCAGGCTCATGGGGTTTGCCTAGATACCAGGAAAGTGGGATCACCGGAACTCTTGGTAACATCCAGAAGTGCCCAGGAATTCAAAAGGTTTTCTTTGGATGGCAAGCATTTAGAAACCATTGCCACGCCAGGCTGCTGGATATGTAGGCCTGTCATCAAGGGAAAAAACCTGTACTTCCCAGTCATTGGCACCAAAAGCTGGTGGGCATATGATGGATTGGTGATAGTGTTGGATGAAAATAACAAAATTGTTTCAGCACCAGGTGGATCCGCCCCTAAATACCAGGATGGCCAACTTCAGGAAATCGTCTATGATGAGGTCACCTTTATGAACCCACATGATGTATGCATTGATCAGGATGAGAATATCTATGTTCCACAATGGTTTTCAGGAAAAACCTATCCTATCAAATTAGAAAGGGTTTAATTTAATAATTACAAAAGCATTTTACTTAAAATGTTATGAATAGATATTTACTAGGACTTTTAGGATTATTGTATGCTGGCTTACTGGGCATAGCATCCTGTAATCCACAGGAGGAAAAAATTGACTTTAACGCCGAGGTCCGCCCCATTATCAACAGCAAATGTATCACTTGCCACGGTGGGGTAAAGCAATCCGGCGAATTCAGTTTATTATTTGAAGAAGAAGCCTTGGCGGCCACCAAGTCGGGGCACCCCGCAATCATCCCTGGAGATGCAGATGGAAGTGAGATGATCAAGAGAATATTAGATCAGGATCCAGAGCAAAGGATGCCGCCTGAAGGTCCTGCCCTCAGCAAGGAAGAGGTGGACATTTTGAAAAGATGGATCAATCAGGGGGCTGAATGGGAAGACCACTGGTCTTTTGTTGCACCAGAAAAGCCAGAAGTTCCAGAAGTGGACATGGAAGCTTGGGAAAAAAATCCAATTGACCATTTTGTACTTGAAAAAATGGAGGAAAAAGGTCTTTCCCCATCCCCTCAAGCAGATGCCAATATTTTGGCCCGCAGGCTAAGCTTGGACATCATTGGATTACCACCTAGCCCTGAGATGATCCAAAGTCTGGAATCTGACCCGTCTTTGGAAAACTATGAAAGGATTGTAGATGAACTTTTGGCCTCTCCAAAATACGGCGAAAAATGGACCAGCATGTGGCTGGACTTAGCTAGATATGCTGATTCCAAAGGCTATGAAGCCGACCGTCACCGCGATATGTGGAAGTACCGGGACTGGGTGATCAAGGCATTTAACCAAGACATGCCATTTGACCAGTTTACCATTGAGCAATTGGCTGGGGATTTATTACCAGACCCAAGCAAGGATCAGTTGATCGCCACAGGTTTCCATAGAAATACCATGACCAATGACGAGGGTGGAACGGATGATGAGGAATTCCGGGTGGCCGCCGTTTTGGATAGGACAAATACCACTTGGGAAGTTTGGCAAGGTATTACCATGGCCTGTGTGCAATGCCACAGCCACCCTTATGACCCAATCAAGCATGAAGAGTATTATAAGTTCTATGCTTTCTTTAATAATACTGCTGATAAGGACACCTATCCTGTTGAGCAACCGGTAATTCCCGTTTATACTGAAATGGATGGCAAAAAAAGGGAGCAGTTATTAAGTTGGATAGACTCGGTCAAATCAGAAAAGACCTCCTACCGCTTTGCTTCAGAAATAAAGGAAAAAGAAGCTGAACTAAAGCAAATAAAGCAATATACCCTCCCAATTATGAAGGAACTTCCGGAAGAGGAAAGCAGGAAGACCTTCGTCTTTGAAAGAGGGAATTGGACCACACATGGAGATGAAGTAAGTCCAGGAGTTCCAGGCTCTATGCCTAAATTGGGCAATGATAACAAAGCTAATCGATTGGCCATGGCCCGGTGGTTGGTAAATGGAGAAAACCCACTGACAGCCAGGGTTACCGTCAATAGAATTTGGGGCCAGTTATTTGGCAAGGGAATAGTGGAAACACAAGAGGACTTTGGTTCGCAAGGTGCCGCTCCTACCCATCCGGAGCTCTTAGATTGGTTGGCCATAGAATGGATGGAGAAGGACCAATGGCATATGAAAGCATTGATCAAAAGAATAGTCATGTCGGCCACCTATAGACAATCCTCTGAGGTAAGTCCAAAAGCCCTGCAGATAGATGCCGCCAATGACTATCTATCCAGAGCACCGAGAGTAAGACTGTCTGCTGAGCAAGTGAGAGACCAAGCACTAGCAGTAAGTGGGCTTTTGAGTGATAAGATGTACGGTCCTTCTGTAATGCCTTATCAACCGGAAGGCATATGGCAAGCCGTATATAATGGCAGTGCTTGGAACATTAGCGAAGGGGAAGACCAGCACAGAAGAGCCGTTTACACCTATCTAAGGAGAACAAGCCCCTACCCTTCAATGATTGCCTTTGACGGCCCAAGTAGGGAATTCTGCGTCAACAGAAGAATTGATACCAATACACCACTTCAAGCATTGGTAACTCTCAATGATGCAGTCTATGTAGAAGCAGCCCAGACGATGGCCAAAAAGATGAAAGCTGCAGGAAGTGATCCCAAAGAACAAATTATCAAGGGCTATGAATCGGCACTTTTCCAATCTCCTACAGATAAGGACATGGAGATTTTGATGGATTTATATAGCAAAGCCAAATCACATTTTGATGAAACTGGGGAAGGTTTGGAAAACATGGACAAAAAAGTGACTGATCCAGCGTTAAACGCACTCACTGTGGTGGCCAATGCCATAATGAACCTGGACAACTTTATCACAAGAAACTAAAGCGAAGGCCTCTTAAAAGAAAAATAAGATGAACATATTTGAGGAAGAACAATACCGACAGGCTGAACTTAATACCCGTAGGCAATTTTTAAGAAAATGTATTTCAGGAATGGGTGGCATTGCCCTTGGCTCCTTAATGGGCAGCTCCCTTACCAGCTGTAGTAGCAGCTCGGAGAATTTAGGTGCACTCCGGGACAGTGCCAATCCTATGGCAGCACTCCCTTCCCATTTTGTACCTAAAGCCAAGCGGGTGATATACCTGCACATGGCTGGTGCGCCATCCCAATTGGAGCTCTTTGATTACAAACCTGATCTTCAAAAACTGGATGGACTTGACTGCCCTCCTTCACTTTTGGAAGGTAAAAGGTTTGCCTTTATCAAGGGAACTCCAAAGATGCTCGGTCCTCAATTCAACTTCAAACAATATGGTCAATCAGGCGCCTGGATGTCGGACAGATTACCTTACCTGTCTGATTGTGCGGATGATATGACTTTCCTAAAGGCCATGCATACAGATGAGTTTAACCATGCTCCGGCCCAATTGCTGCTCCAAACTGGCAGTGCTAGATTAGGCAAACCAAGTATGGGTTCATGGGTAACTTATGGCCTTGGTTCTGAAAACCAAAACCTTCCAGGATTTATGGTATTAGTATCAGGTGGAAAAACTCCCAGTGCCGGTAAAAGTATCTGGGGAAGCGGCTTCCTACCTACGGTTTACCAAGGGGTCCAATGCCGGTCAAAAGGTGATCCGGTGCTTTACCTTTCCGACCCTAAAGGGATGAGCAAGGCCCTGAGGGAGCAATCCATCAATGCCATTAACGACCTAAACAAAAGGCAGTTTGAAGAAATTGGGGATCCTGAAATCATGACGAGAATTTCCCAGTATGAAATGGCCTTCAAAATGCAGACTTCTGTACCGGAGACCATGGACATCAAGGATGAGCCAGAATATATCCATAAAATGTATGGTACCGAACCAGGCCAATCCTCTTTTGCCAACAACTGCCTTTTGGCCAGAAGGCTTGCCGAAAAAGGTGTACGATTTATACAGCTTTATCATTGGGGATGGGATGCCCACGGAGCAGGTAAGGCAGAGGCACTGAACCATGGATTCAAAGACAGATGTAAAGAGGTGGACCAACCTATTGCTGCCTTGCTTAAAGACCTTAAACAAAGAGGCTTATTAGATGATACTTTGGTAGTTTGGGGCGGTGAGTTCGGCAGAACCCCAATGAGAGAAAACAGGGGGGGGAAAGAAATGAAGTTCGTGGGTAGAGACCACCATTTGGAAGCCTTCACTACCTGGATGGCAGGCGGAGGAATCAAGCCCGGCATGACCTACGGCGAAACTGATGAGATCGGTTACTATGGTATCAAAGACCGTGTCCATGTCCACGATCTACAGGCGACGATCTTGCATCAATTAGGCTTGAACCACGAAAAGCTCACCTATCACTTCCAAGGAAGGGACTTTAGGTTGACTGATGTACATGGTGAAATAATTGAAAAAATCATTGTCTAAGCAGGTGTCACCTATTATTCATCATAAACTTTATCTTTACCAGGCCATTAACAATATGCCCAGATTAATATGAGAAAGAAATTTTATATTTTATTGCTTTTACAAATTATCAGCATCCCATTATTATTCGCTCAAGGAATGGATGCTGCTGAGGAGCCTTCAGACCTTTGGCTGTTCATTGGGCGGTTTCACCCTTTGATTGTCCATTTACCCATTGGCTTTATTCTCTTGGCATTTCTAATGGAACTGATGGCTAAAATTCCCAGGTTCCGCCATTTGGAGCAAAGTGTATCCTTTGTTTTATTTCTGGGCATATTGACTTCGGTAGGAGCCGCCGTATTTGGCTATCTATTATCCCTAAGTGGTGAATACCAAGGCAGTACTTTGGATTGGCACCTTTGGCTCGGCCTTTCCACTTTGGCCTTTGCCATTATTGCATTGGTGCTTAAGCTGAAACAAGTCGACACGGCCTATTTCACTTTCCTTTCTGCCAGTGTAATCTGCTTGACCTTTACCGGTCACCTTGGTGGCAACCTTACCCACGGTTCGGAATATTTGGTTCGTTATATGCCTAATGGGCTACGAGCCATGGCTGGAATGCCACCCAAACCAGTAAAAAAATCAGCGCAAATCACCAATTTGGAAGAAGCCATTGTCTTTGATGACTTGATCAAGCCCATCATGGACAATAATTGTGAAAGCTGCCATAATGCAGAAAAAACCAAGGGAGACCTTAGGCTGGACATTAAAGAAGGTTATCTAAAAGGAGGAGAAAATGGACCATCCCTAGTACCTGGCCAACCTGCCCATAGTGAGTTGATCAAAAGGGTAAAGTTATCCAAAGACCATGAGGATGTCATGCCTCCAGAAGGCAAAAAACCGCTTAGCAAAGACGAAATTGCGCTTTTGGAATGGTGGATCACCAATGAAGCCTCTTTCGATAAAAAAGTAGCTGAAGTGGAAGTTACTTCGGATATCAAGGAAATATTGGACGAATTGGTCAACCCAAAGAAATCCAACCTGAGCCCAGTTTATGCCATGGAAATCAACCCTCCATCTGAGAAGGAAATAGAAAAATTGCAGGACTTGGGCTTCTCGGTATCCCCTATTGCTGCCCAAAGTCCATTTATCCAAGTGAGTTACTTGGTTTCTGGTGTAGCCTTGGATAATGAAAAAATCAAAGCTCTTGGAAAAGTTGCTGATCAAATTGCCTGGCTCAATTTAGGCAAGGCAGAACTTCAAGAGGGGCTAAACTTCAATTTCTTAAAGGACTTTAAGCATCTTACCAAGCTTCACTTGGAAAAAACATCCATTACCGATGCCGATATAAAAAGCCTTGCAAAAGCGGAATGGCTGGAATACCTCAACCTCTATAATACTAAGGTGAGTGACAAAAGCATTGAACAGTTAAAAGGATTAAAGAGGCTTAGAAAAATATATTTGTGGGAAACCCAAGTCAGCGAAATTGGCAGGGAAAATTTGCAAAAAGCTATTCCAGAAATATTGATCATTGCCGCAGGACTACCCAAGAACTTTGAAACAAAGGCCACTTTAGAAGACAGTACGGCTATTGCGGCCAAATAATTGGGCATTACGAATTAAATGTTTAAACAAAACAAAGCAATTTGTTCAAACATTTAATATCTTTAACTGGACTAAGCTATTTAGGCAAGGAGGATTTGTTCCTCAAGCTTTAGAGATAAAAATAATAAGAGTTTCAATATTTGGGTAGCGAATAGCTCCCTAGCAATTATTCTTAAAAATGAAAAAAGACACCCAATTCGACCGAAGAAAGTTTGTAAAGTATGGCTCAGCGCTAGTCACTTCTACCTTTCTTCTACCCAATATCAATTTTGGAAAGGGCATTAACCCAGAAGATGAAATCATCGGACATGGTGATTTTAAATATAAAGTAAAGAAAGACTGGGGCAACCAAGACCCGGCCAAATATCCTGTTAAGGACTGTCATGAAATGGTTCAGGACAAAAAAGGCAGATTGATCCTTTTGACCAATGAAACCAAAAACAATGTCATGTTCTATGACAGGTCAGGAAAGATCCTAAAAACCTGGGGCCATGATTTTCCAGGTGCACATGGCTTGACCTTGCATGATGAAGGTGATGAGGAGTTCCTTTATATCACTGACCATGACAGACACCAAGTGTATAAAACCACTTTGGATGGTAAGATCCTTTTGACTTTGGATTATCCAAAGGAAACTGGAATGTACGAAAGTGCTGAGCAGTACAAGCCAACGGAAACAGCCATTGGTCCAAATGGTGATATCTATGTGGCCGATGGATACGGCAAAAGTTTCGTGATCCAGTACTCTGCCAAGGGTGAATATATCCGCCATTTCGGAGGTAACGGTGATGGTGATGAGCAACTAAAACAAGCACATGGTGTATGCTTGGACACCAGGAAAAAAGGTAAGCCTGAGCTTTTGGTGACTTCCAGGGCTGCGCAGGAATTTAAGCGTTTCAGCTTGGATGGGGAGCACTTGGAAACCATCCAAACGCCAAACTGCTGGATTTGCCGCCCAGTGATCAAGGGGAAAAACCTATATTTCTCTGTGATTGTTTCCAATACTTGGTCAGCTTATGATGGCTTTGTATTGGTATTGGACAAGAAAAACAAAGTGGTTTCTGCTCCGGGCGGAAATGCACCAGTTTATGTAGACGGGAAGTTGCAGGCCAATGAAAATGCCGGCAGCACCTTTATGAATCCTCATGATGTCTGCATTGACCAGGATGAAAATATATTTGTTCCTCAGTGGGCTTCTGAAAAAACCTATCCTATTTTAATGGAGAGAGTTTAATATTGGACTTTCAGATAAAGTATAAAGAGCATTCCAAAAAGCCAGCTAGTTTTGCTGGCTTTTTATCTGAAAGGGGGAAATTGTTTTTTTTGTGATGGGGAAGTAATTATGTAATGATCAGACAAGTCGCATAAAACGAGGTTATCTCATCATAATTAACTCCATCATCGGTATGAGGAACAACATAGCGATCCTGTCTTCGAATGATGATATTGCTTCGTCTTTGCTACCACTGACGCGATTTATTGTCATCCCGAGGTATCGAGGGATCTCTTCCAGTAACGAATTCCTTAAGAGATTCCTCCTATTGTCGGAATGACAAAGAGCTTACCCCATTCAGCCCCCTTATACTTGAGAAAAAAATTGACTTCTCTCAATGGCAGGGCCTTATGAAACAAGCCTACTTAGCCAACTTTCACACCATAAAGCTCAATAGCCTCCTCTTTTCCTTTAAGTGCAATACTTCCCAATTGCTCAAAACCAAAGCTACTATCTTCAAACATTACCTTTAAAGACTCGGATATTAGGAATTCCTGTTGCAGGGCATTGCATTGGCCTTGAATCCTAGCAGCAGTGTTTATGGCATCACCATGGTAGGCGATTTCTTTTTTGTATTTGCCCACCTCGGTCACCGTAACTATTCCCTCATGGATCCCTCCTTTGAAATGGGGCAGGCAATTATAATTTTGGGCATAATAGCCCTTTCTTTTCAGCAACTGCTGCTTAAAATTAAAAAAGGCCCTCAGGCAGTTTTGGCTTTTCAATCCCGCTTTCAGCTGCCAGGTCAGGATGGCTTCATCGCCAACATATTGGTATATTTCTGCTTCATTTTCCGCTACGATTCCCAAATCATTGAAACAGTCCTGAATCAATTTACTGTATTGGATATGCCCCAGTCTTTCGGCATGGGCAGTGGACGACTGCAGGTCCAAAAACATAAAAATGCGTTCCTCCTCACGTGGGGTATAAAATCTTCCACTAAATAGTTGCCAAAGGTTATTGCCACCAAAATAGAGCTTGACCTGTCTAAGGCTAAACATAAAAATATCCACCGAGACGAGATACAAATAGATCGCAAAACTTCCCGGCTCAAAGGCAAATTCAAGATAAGTGATGTCCTCTCCAAAAATCAGATAAGCCAAGGATACCATGGTGATCAAAAACAGCACCACATAGATAAGCCTTAGCACCCACAAGCCCCTAAGGGACATTTTTCTATACCCATGCTCCTCTGTCAAAATTTGGGCATATCCAGAGATCGCCCCAAATATCGCTCCGCCAAATAAAGACACCAAGATGGATTTCCAAAGCTCAAACTGCACCGAACCCAATTCCCGTGTTCCTTCTCCCCTGACCACACTAAAAAATGCCAATGCCAAGCACCATCCTATCATATATTGTCGAATGATCTGCCACTTTTGCCTGTTTTGGAGTTTCATGGGGAGGTTTGCTGCTTAACTGATTAGATTAAAAGAACTAGTTTTTCCTTCTATTAAAACTAAGGAAATTAGTTAATAGTAAAAACAGCTGCGTTGGGCATAAGGGTGAGTTAATTGAGAATGTTTAGGAATCCGTGAATTCGTATGGCGCATTTTAAATGCTTGGAATTAAGCAAGCCTCTCTGCAAATGCGGCTTTGCCTAGACTGGCCCTCGTTTGCAAGGCGACATGATTTGGTGATGGTTAAAAGGGAAAAAACAATAGCCAAATATTTTTTATTGTATTTTTAACACTTATTATTTTTTATCAGAGAAAGCTATGCTATTTTTGATAGGATATAATACAATTCAAACAGTAGAACCTAAAATAACCTCCGATATGAAAATCAAAAATTTTCTGTTCACCAGCTTGCTAGCGGGCATTACTGTTTCCAGCTTTGCACAAGGCAGCAATGGAACTATCATCCCTGAAGCTCCTGGCAATCCGGTAATTACAGAAAAATATACCGCCGACCCAGCAGCCATCGTACATGAGGACACGGTATTTCTTTATGTGGGTCATGACCAGGCACCACCAAGAAAAAACTTCTATGAAATGCATGAGTGGTTGATTTATTCTTCCACGGATATGGTCAACTGGGAAGAAAGGGCTGCTGTTAATGTAAAGGAAACTTTTGACTGGGCATCAGATGATGCTTGGGCCGCAGAAGTCATTGAAAAGGATGGAAAATTCTATTGGTACGTAACCGTTTCCCATAAGGATATCCATGGAAAAGCCATTGGAATAGCTGTTTCAGACAGTCCTGTAGGTCCATGGAAGGATGCTCTTGGACATGCCTTGATCACCAACGATATGACCACAGATACCAAAATCAGCTGGGATGATATCGACCCGACGGTGTTTATCGATGATGATGGATCTGCCCATCTGTTCTGGGGCAATACCATTTGTTATTATGCGAAGTTGAAGGATAATATGCTCGAACTGGACAGTGAAATCATGCAAATTCCATTGCCCAATTTTACCGAAGCCCCTTGGGTGCACAAAAAAGGCGATAACTATTACCTTTCCTATGCCTATCAGTTCCCCGAAAAAACTGCCTATGCCATGAGCAAAAGCATCAATGGTCCTTGGGAATACAAAGGCATCCTTAATGAGGTGGCAGGTAACAGCAATACCAATCACCAAGCCATCATAGAATACAAAGGAAAAGACTATTTCATCTACCATAACGGGAGCATCCCAACTGATGGCGGCAGCTTTAGAAGATCGGTATGCGTGGATTACCTCTATTATAATCCTGACGGCACCATGAAGCGGGTCATCATGACCTCAGAAGGTATAGATCCTGCAGAATAAAGAAATAAAGTTGTCTTGAAAAATATTTGTTATGCCATTGGCAAAACTAATGGAACAATAATTACTTTCAAGACAGCCTTATTTTTCCACATAACCATAATACACACCTTTCTTATACATTGAACCCTCCTTCTTAAGCCATTCCTCGAAAAATTGTCTGCAAAAGCCTCCCAGGTCATAAGTTAAAATATCCTCTGGCCTTACCCAGGCATACTCATCCGCCTCATCATTCAGCACCACCTTTTCACTATCTGTCCTGCAGCAAAAGTCTATAAATATAAAATGGCGCTCCTCTTCGAATTTATCCGAATTGACACTTTCCTGGATACTTACCAGTTCTAAATCATAAACTTCCAGGCCTGTTTCTTCCAGGACTTCACGTTTTAAGGCCGTCTCCATTTTTTCCCCTTTCTCAATATGACCTCCGGGGATCACAAATTGATTGTTCCATTTGGCTGATTTGCACAATAAAATTTCATTCTTGGGATTAAAAATAATCGCGCCTACAGTAGGCTCTGGATATATGGACTTCATCATCTTTAAATTTTCTGATCATCCTTTATTTCACGGATTAAATAATACTTTTCATGAATTTACGGGAATTCATTTAGGACAAAACTAGGAATTATGCTTCAAAGTCGGAAAGCCATAAATAGATCCCTATGTTTTTCCGACCAAGAAGGATTAGGGAAATAATCAACCTCTTACCTCTGCGCTCTCCGCAAACTCAGCGCTAAACCTTATATAGATTAGCCCTAAACTGGGGGATATAAAAAAAAACCACAGCAAGATGATTTGTCAAACTGTGGTTTTTGATAAAATCTATATAGAATGGATTACTTTACGCCAAAGTGATATTTGATATTATGGCTATAAGTCTCTCCTGGGTTTAACCTAGCAGAAGGAAAACTTTCTTCATTTGGTGAATTAGGGAAAGTTTGTGGCTCAAGACACAAACCATAATACTGATCATAAGTCACACCATCCACGGTAATAGTACCATCAAGAAAGTTACCACTATAAAACTGTATGGCAGGAGAATCAGCATAAACTTCAAGCACACGACCGGTACCTTCATGATATAACTCCACCATTTTGGCCATTTTACCATCATGCTCAGTTTTCACCACATAATTATGATCGTATCCACCTTCCACTTCGGCGATTCTTTCTCCAATTTTATGTGGGCTGGTAAAATCAAAAGGTGTCCCCTCCACAGACAATACTTCTCCTGTTGGAATCAAAGTAGCATCCACTGGAGTATAGTGGTCCGCCATAATAGTCAATTCATGGTCTAAGATAGTTTCCTTCAAACCACTAAGGTTAAAATATCCGTGGTGGGTAAGGTTTACCACTGTTGCTTTACTCGTAGCGGCTTCAAATGAAATATGAAACTCATTGTCATTGTTCAGTTCAAAGGTCACATTGGTAGTCAGTTCCCCAGGATAGCCTTCTTCACCATCAGGACTTACATAAGTCAAGGTCAGGCCAGCAACATCATCGCTTTCCTCAATTTTAGCGTTCCAAAAGACTTTATTGAATCCTTTGTCACCTCCGTGCAGGTGATTTGTGTCATCATTGGTAGCTAATGTATATTCTTCTCCATCCAAAGAAAATTTACCTTTAGCAATCCTGTTGGCATAACGGCCTACTGTTGAACCGAAATAATTGGTACTCGTACTGTAGCCTTCCAGGTCTTCATAATGTAAAACGATATTCTCCAAGTTTCCGTCCCTATCAGGAACGACCATCCTTGGGATTACCCCGCCATAATTGGAAATATCCACTTCAATGCCATTGGCATTTTTAAGGGTGTAGATTTGGGCTTCCTTGCCATCCACGGTAGCATTGGCTACGGTTACATCCAAGCCATTGTCCTGTTCTTGGACTTCTTCAGTAGCTTCAGATTTTTCAGATGATTTGGGAGAACAGGCATAAAAAGATAAGGCTAAAGCCATAACAGACAGTCCTAAAAGATTAGATTTCAATAGGTTCATAGAGTTTATTTTTGGTTATAAATTAGCAACCTTGCCCATAATAGGCATCTTTACCATGCTTACGATCATAGTGTTTTTTGATCAAAGCATCCTTAAGGCGAGGTGCATTAGGGTTAATTTGGAGCGTAAGATAAGCCATTTTTGCAACTTCCTCCAACACTTTGCTATTGTAAACTGCTTTTTCCGCAGTTTTTCCCCAAGTGAAGGGACCATGGCTACCTATCAAAACCATCTCAACTTCCTGATAATCCAGGCCTTTATCATGAAAACAATCCAAAATCTGCTTACCAGTCATATATTCATAATTCCCCTGTATCAATTCATCGGCCATAGGTGGAGCGCAGGGAATATCTTTGGTAAGATGATCTGCATGGGTAGTTCCAAAAATTGGAATATCCATTTGCGCTTGTGCCCAAGAAACCCCATATAAGGAATGCGTATGGACGATTCCTCCTATATCACTCCATTCCTTATATAAATATGCATGCGTCTTGGTATCTGAAGAAGGACGCATTTCCCCCTCTACTACTTTACTATCAAAATCCATAATAACGATATCCGCAGGCTTCAACTTCTCATAGGCCACTCCGCTTGGCTTAATGGCAAAGACTCCTTCATTTCTATCCACAGCACTTACATTGCCAAAGGTATAAACTACCAAATCCAACTTGGGCAGTTGCATATTGGCCTCGTAACACTCTCTTTTTAACTCTAAATATTTACTCATTGGTCAATTGGTTTTATCTTTTAGTTTTATCGTTTTGTGGAATATAATTTTACCAGCACAATTTAAAAATATTATTTGTATTTATTACACTTATTAATTCAAAGATCTGCTTAGAGACTTTGGTAAGAATTAAGATGATCAACCACTACCAATGAAATTTACCATTTTTTATTTATTAGCACATAAATACATTAAATTAGGTATTGCTTAAACCAAGGGCAATGACAATTTTTACGTATGCTTAGAATATTATCTTTTTGTATCTTTTTAATGCTTTCATCAAGTGTAGATCCAGTCTTTTCGAAGGGGCTTTTCGAAAATTTCAGGGCTTATGATTTAACTGATGGGATCAACCAACCTTTTCCCTATGATATACTGCATAGTCAAAGTGGCTATCTCTGGGTAGCAGGAGAAAATGGGCTTTGGAAATTTGACGGCAATTCCTTCAAATCCTATCAGCATGATGTAGCCGATAGCAGCTCATTGGCCTATGATTTTGTTTGGGTGATATTTGAGGACAGCCAAAATAATATCTGGGCAGGAACCTATGGAGGAGGCCTCAGCAGGTACAATCCAAATACCGATAATTTCACCAGCTTCTCCTATGACAAAGATGATTCTCTTTCCATCAGTGATAACAGGGTCAGGGGAATAGCTGAAGACCCCAATGGGAATATCTGGCTAGGCACTGACAATGGGCTCTCCATGTTTGACCTCAAAAGCGGTAAATTTACCAGATATGATATGGAAGATGGTTTATTGAGCAAGACTATCCGACAGATAAAACTATCCCAAGACCATAAAAGTCTCTTCATCGCTACTGGCAATGGATTGAATATACTAGACTTGGAAACAAAAAAGTATACCGCTATTAAGCATCATGAAAATGACGAAAACAGCTTAAGTCATTTTTACCTCTATGATATTCTAGAGTACCCAAAAGGAACACTTTGGCTGGGCACTGGAGCAGGTTTGGATAAGATGGATATAAAAACCAAAACCTTCACCCACTTCAAGTCCAATCAAAACCCCAATAGCCTAAGTCATGATGTCATCTTCTCCATCAATAAACATCCTTATCATCCAAACAAACTATTTGTGGGCACTCTTGATGGTTTGAACGTAATGGACCTAAAATCAAATCAAATCCAACGCATCTGGTCTGATAAGTCAAAACCAAACAAGCTGAAAGGAGACAATATTTACAAAGTCAGTCCTGGCCGGGATGGAAGTCTCTGGGTGGCCGTATATAATGAAGGACTATTCCAATACCATCCCCATTACAACAAATTCAATTCCTTAAAACTGGTAACAAACGCTTCGGACAAATATTATTCCAGGGTATCGAGCATGATCCAACATAATAAGGATGAATATATTTTCACCACTTATTCAGGTCTTTTTGTCAAAAACTTTGAAACCGGCAAAACAGAAAATTATAAAATAGCAAATGGTGACCCCAATAGTGTGAACAGAATGGCCATGATCACTAGAATTTCAGATCATATCTACTGGATAAGTACTTGGAGTAATTTTATTTATGTCTGGAATCACCAAACAAAAAAGCTGAGCCCGCTAACACATAAGACACCTAAGGGAAAGTTCCTTCCAGAATTCAATTTGCCCATTTTATGTGACAGCAAAAACAGGATATGGATTGGCAATTCAGAAAAAGGCTTATTTATCTGGAATGAAGAAACACAGCAGGCTGATCCCTTTCCGATCAATGATCAGCTCGTCAATCAGGGAAATCATGATGAATTTATTTCCTATATATTCGAAGACAGCAAAAATAATATATGGGTCGGGAGCCAAGGAGGTCTTAACCTCCTAGATGAGGAAAGTCAAACCTTTAAAAAATTCCAACATGTAGAGGGAGATTTCAATAGCCTGAGCAATAATAAAATCAACCATATTTCCGAAGACCATTTAGGAAATTTATGGATAAGCACAGAACTTGGCCTCAGCAAGTTCAATACAAACGATAGCTCATTCACCAATTATTACACCGTGGATGGCCTGCCTTCCAATGTGATCAGTTCAACTATTGAGGATAATAAAGGAAATCTATGGATAGCTACGGCAGAAGGAATTTCCCAAAAGAGTCCAGATGGAGATTTAAGAAATTACAATGGCCAGGATGGCATCATGGATAACTATTTTATCTTTCGCGCTGCCTACAAAGATGACAAAGGCCGGATTTTCTTTGGCAATTCTACTGGTCTTGAATATTTCGATCCCCAGCAGATCCCAGAAAACAAACTTGAGCCAGAGGTATTAATAACAAGCATAGATCTGTTTAATAACCCCATAAGCCCTGGAGATTCCAGCAAAATCTTAAAACAGGCCGCTACTCATACCAAATCTGTGACCTTCACGCATGAACAATCGGTAATTTCATTTCATTTTACTGCTATTAACCATATTAATGGTCATAAAAACAAGTTTCAATACCGATTATTAGGCTATGATAAAGACTGGAGGCCTGTCACTGATAACCGATCTACCACCTATACCAATTTGCCCCCCGGAAACTATACCTTCCAAGTAATGGCCTGCAATAATGATGGCAAGTGGTCAACCCAGAAGGCATCTCTAGCGGTCACCATCCTTCCTCCTTGGCACCGGACATGGTGGTTCAAGACTTTATTTACACTTTCATTTTTGGGCATAGTCCTCTATCAGTTTTTGAGTCTAAATAATAAAAGGGAAAGACTTCAAAACATGGTGAGCGAAAGAACCTCTGAAATACAACTTCAAAAAGACAAAATAGAAGCACAGCACCTCATTTTACAGCAAAAAAACCAAAAAATTGAAAACCTCTTACGAGAGCTCAACCACCGAGTAAAAAACAATTTACAACTCGTCTCCAGTATCTTAAACCTTCAAAGCAGAAGTGTAAAAGACCTCAACGCCAAAGAAGCACTTACAGACGGACGTATGCGGATGCAGGCACTTTCTCTTTTGCACCAAAAGCTATATGTGAACGAAATCGATTCTACGGTCAATTGTAAAAATTACATAAAAGACTTATTCGATCAAATTGAAACAGCCTTTAAAAGCAATTATAAATCCTTTGAATATAATTTCAAAGCTGATGACTTTTCTTTGGAGCTTGACAAGGCCATTCCTCTGGGGCTTATTCTGAACGAGCTGATCACCAACTCATTTAAACATGTCCAAGAGGATAAGATTATTATTAACTTAAACCTGACTAAGAAAAACGGTTTGATGCATTTTTCATTTTCAGACAATGGACAAGGGCTCACAGAATCCTTGATTCTGGAATCTACATCTTTTGGCTTGAGCATGATCCGGTCTTTGGTGGAGCAACTGAACGGAAAACTGGATATTTCTGAGGATAGGAATACAAAAATTAGCATCGTATTTTAAAGCACAAGATAAATGGATCGTATTAAAAAAGTAATGATCATCGAAGATGAGATATTGATAGCCAAGGACCTTGCTTATCTCTTGGAGGATATGGGATATGAAAATGCAGGTATAGCCAACTCAGCAGAGCAAGCCTTGGAATTATTCAAAAAGAACAGGGTGGACTTACTCCTATGCGATATCAATATTAACGGTACTATGGATGGGATCGAAACCGTCCAATGCATCCAAAAATACAAAGAAGTTCCAGTCATCTATATATCTGCCTTTTCTGACCCCATAACCGTAAACAGAGCTATAGCAACTTCTCCGAGCTCATTTTTGACCAAGCCTTATAATGAAAGAAGTGTGCAGATCGCCATCGATTTGGCCTTTGCCAATTTTAACAAAACCAATAGAAACCTAGAGGAAAATGAAGTATTTCAACAGTTGACTCAACGCGAAAGAGAAATCATTTTATTGATTGCAGAAGGGAAAACAAGTGCAGAAATCGCCGATCAACTTTTTATTAGTCCTACTACCGCTGCGAAACACAGGAATAATATTTTAGCCAAAACAGGCTGTAACAACACATCTGAAGTGATTAAATTACTTTACAGCAAATAAAACAGTTAAAACTGTAGCATTTCTCTCCCTACGGACGTAAAGGCAATAAAGACTTTTTAAATTACAACTTTTAAAACAATTTAAATTATGAAAAAATTATTTGTAGCATTTGTTTTTATTGGCTTAATATCTTCCTGCAACGACGATGATAGGGATATGAATGCTGAAACCTCTATTGTAGGTACATGGAAGCTCTCCGAAATTTATAATGACCCTGGAGATGGAAGTGGTACATTTGAAGAAATTGACGGAGAAAAAATGGTTACATTTCATGCTGATGGCACATTCACCTCCAATGGTATTATGTGCTCAAATTATGTCACCACTGAAACACCAAGCTCAGGCACCTATTCAATGGCTGACTCTACTTTTATGACTTCTGCTTGCGATGAACCAACAAATAAATACAAGTTTGAAATTTCTGGAAAAACCCTATCCATTTACTACCCCTGCATAGAGGGATGTGGTTCTCGTTACTCAAAACAGTAAATTAAAGCTTAAAAGTATATAACTGAAACAAATAATAACCACAGATAAAATAAAAATAGGCTTAAAAAGCAAGCCATTCAATATTAATTTATCTGTGGTTAACAACTTCCTTAATTCAATTCTAGCTCTAAATATTTAACCTTTTTTCTCTTCCAGGTATAGGAAATATGGATCTTGCCATCCTCGGATTGAATAATGGCTGGGTAACTGAATTCCCCTTCATTTTCATCTTCCAAAACCAGTATATCCTTCCAATTGAGTCCATCATCGGAAATGGCTAGATTCAGTTTATTCCTTCCGTCAGACCAATCTTTTCCTTTTGTCGTGGGGTTATAAACAAGTAATTGTTTTCCGTTCGCCAAAGTCACCGCGTCAGTACCACTGTTTGGATTGAGCAGTTCAGTCCTCTCCAGCTTAGACCAACTTTGACCATTGTCTTCAGACCAAGCTGTGGCAACCGTATTTTGCTTACTACGACAAAGTACCTGAAGCCTGCCGTCTTCATATTCTAAAATACTAGGCTGGATAACATCAAAATCTCCCTCATGGTCTATATTCACTTTTTGCCAAGTCTTTCCTTGGTCTTTGGAAATCTCTATATGCGCCCTCCACCCCTTATCATCCTCCACACTAGATGGAGCCAAAACAGTCCCATCACTTAATGCAATGGGTTTGTTCTTTATGGGACCTAAAATACCATCTGGTAATTTAATGGCCTTTGACCAAGTATTACCATCATCAATACTGACTTTATACATTCCCCACCATTCTTGCGGAGAAGGACCTTCTTTATAAAAAAGCACCAGCTCATCATTGGGCATTTCAAACAGCACTGGATTCCAAGTAGGATAACTGAGGTTTTCATCCACATATCCATCAGCGACCTTTTTCGGATCAGACCAGGTCTTACCGGATTTTTCAGCAGTCCAGATAGCTACATTGGGATGGCGCTCATATTCTCCACCAAACCATGCTGCCATGATATTTCCATTCTCCAACTCCACCAAGGTAGTAGCATGGCACTCTTCAAAAGGCGCCTCATCATATATAAAACCTTCTTCGATTATTTTTACATCTACTTGCCCAAAGCTGAAGCCATAGGTCAATAAAACCAAAAGCACCAGCGTCATTCTTTTTTTCATCCTCTTCAGCATAATTCTTTAATTGACAATTTAATCAAACAGTCTGTATCTAAATACCCACAAAACAAAAAAGTGGACTATTAAGCCCACTTTCTTTTATAATTTCACCATTGCTTTGATTACCTTATTGGCAGGATCAAGCCAAGAAGCAAAATTTTCCTTGACATGGTCAAACCCTACCTCATGAGTAATATAAGAGGCTGCTTTGACTTTTTTATCCTTTAGTGCTTCCAGCACATTATCAAAATCCTCACGCGTAGCATTTCTACTGCTCATCAGTGTGGACTCTCGCTTATGAAAATCAGGATGGCTAAAGGCTATTTCACCTTTTTGCAAGCCCACCAAAACATACCTTCCTCCATGGGCCATCAGTTCAAATCCATTATGGATAGCCACGGCACTTCCTGTCGCATCGATGACTGATTCGGCAAATCCACCGGAGGTGATTTGCTCTATTTCAGCTTGATAGTTTCCTTTCGCATTCACGGTATATTCAATTCCCAAGACTTCACGGCAAAATGCCAGTCGATCCTCATTGATATCCATTGCGATGACTTTACCACCAGCAATCCTGGCAAACTCCATCACGCCAAGTCCAATGGGACCTGCCCCCATCACAATGACAAACTCTCCGGGAATAACCCCTGCCCTTCGCACCCCATGGGCACCAATGGCCAGTGGTTCGGCCAAAGCCAGTTCCTCCAGACTCAACCCCTCTTTTTTGATCAAAGAAGAACTAGGGACCATGATAAATTCCTTCATCCCTCCATCTTCATGGACACCAAAGACACTGATGGTCGCACAGCAATTTGGCTTCCCCGCCTTGCAAGCCACACATTCACCACAACTGAAATAAGGTATAATACTTACCAAATCTCCCTCGGAAAAACCTTCAGCCCCATCTACTGCCACCAATTCACCAGAAAGTTCATGACCAAGTACCCTAGGATAATTAAAATAGGGCTGGGTACCTTCATAAGCATGCAGGTCAGTACCACAGATCCCGATCCTCTTGACCTTGATGATGGCCTTGCCAGATTCAAGCTGGGGTTCTTGAGTTTCCCCATACTCAAATTCCCCTGGTTTATTACAAGTCAATGTTTTCATTTTCCACCTTGATTTTTCTCAGGTAACTTATTAAAAGCCAACTGAGCTAAGTTCAAAAATTAAAGTCCATATTAGGCATGTTGGGCCATAGCCGGAATTTCCTTCTTATGTCTGTAATGATAAATACCATAAATCACCACCAAAAGATAGCAGAACGCAGGTACAAAGAATGAAATATGTATGCTCTCAAAGCTATCTGAAACAAAACCTTGAATCACTGGGAAAACTGCTCCACCCAAGATTGCCATGATCAATCCAGATCCACCAAGTTTGGTATCCTCTCCAAGCCCTTCTGCTGCCAATCCATAAATAGTAGGGAACATCAAGGACATACATCCTGAAATACCCACCAATGCGATGGCTCCTACCATTCCACCACCAAAGATCACCACGAATGTTAGCCCTATAGCTATTGCTGCCGAAATGGCTATCAACATACTCGGACGGATAAACTTCATCAAGGCTGTAAACAAGAATCTACTGGCTGTAAATAGCACCAAGCCTGCTAAATAATAATCAGAAGCATCGCTCTCATTTAGCTGAAGCTCAATCATGATATAGCGAATGGTAAATGACCAAACACCTATTTGTGCACCGATATAAAAGAACATGGTCAGTACCCCAAAAGTATAGTTCTTGTTGGCGAAAAGCCGCTTAAAACCATTGGATAAAGAATCATGCTGAACATCCTCTGATGCTTTAGGCATTTTGGTGAATTTTATCAACATCCACACCACAACCAAGAATAAAGCAACCCCTACATAAGTTCCCATGACAGCATCCAATTCAGCCTGCTGAACTTGCTGAAGCTCTGCAGCAGTCATTTTCCCTCGGTCTTCTGCCTCTGCTACATTGAGCTGTGACAAAATGAACACCTTACTTAGCACTACCCCAATAATAGATCCAACGGGATTAAATGACTGTGCTAAATTCAACCTTCTAGTAGCTGATTCTTCTGGCCCCATGACCATGATATAAGGGTTGGCCGAAGTTTCCAAGATAGAAAGTCCACCAGCCAACACATAAAGGGCAAAAAGGAAAAAACCATAGGACATCAAAATACTTGCTGGGTAAAACAATAACCCCCCAACAGCAAAAAGTCCCAAACCCAATAATACACCTGATTTATAAGTGTATTTCTTTATATAAATAGCTGCTGGTAAGGCCAAACAGAAATACGCCCCGTAAAAGGCCATCTGAATCCAGGAAGTCTGGGTATCAGTCATGCTGAGGATTTTCTTAAAAGCCGCCAACAAAGTATCTGTCATATTGTTG
This sequence comes from Echinicola salinicaeni, assembly GCF_014280965.1. Lineage (GTDB taxonomy): Bacteria > Bacteroidota > Bacteroidia > Cytophagales > Cyclobacteriaceae > Echinicola > Echinicola salinicaeni. The sequence goes on along the minus strand of NZ_JACODZ010000001.1, from coordinate 410,974 downwards.
GCCAAGCCCCAAAGTAGAAAAAGACTGGTCAGTAAAATAAAAGGCAATAATGTCTCTTTGGACACCAGCCTTGATTTAGTTTGGTTATTCATCTTATATGAGGGTAAATTGATAATTTATAATAATACTTAAACTGGACTATATTCATGCAATAATCCTCTATTTTTTAGTTCTGCCCAAAACTCATCCGGCAACTTATTGACAGTGGAATCTACATTTCTTTTAACTTTATCAGGTTCAGTAGTACTAAGTGCCACACTCGTCACACCTGGTGCTGAAAGCCCAAATTGGACACATGCATGAGCAGGTGTAACACCAAAGTCTTTGCATGCAGCAAAGAACTTGTCCCTCCATTCAAACTTTTGCTTGTTTTCAGGAGTGTCAGGCCTGATCAACTTATAATCATAATAGTCTCCACCTACCAAAAATCCTGATTGAAAAACTGCTGAATTCAAGATTCCAACACCATCATCTGCCAATTGCTGCATAAATGCCATCAGATCCTTTGGATGGGAAATGATGGTCATACTGTTGGCAAACATGACCCAATCTAATTTGATATGTTCATAAATCCGAGGGATCACTTTCCAGTCTTTCGCTCCAACGCCTATTCCTTTAACAAGGCCTTTTTTCTTCAAATCCTCCAGCGCTCTATACGCTTCTAGAATATCTTCGAATAAAGCTGCTTCTTCAGCTTCATTTTTGGCATTCGCTAAATATTCGTCAGGGTCATGGACAGAAGCTAACTGAGTCGAGTATCCCTGAAGCAATTCGTTTCCTTCCTCGAAACATTCGAGGATACCATCATAACTGATTTTTTGGACTGCATCGTGTTTGAGATCTCTCCAAACCCCTTTTTCAAAAGTAGGTTCTGGACCTAGAAGCGGACTCCTTACCCAGCCCAATTTATTGCTGACTACAACCTCATCTTTTGGAATATTAAGGGCATTTAAGGCATTGCCTAATGATTCCAGAGCAAGTCCAGCACCGTATTTTCCAGCCGAATCAAAAAATGTCTGGGGTTGGGTGTATTTTATACTTTCTTTAACTAATTCTTCTTTCACTTTTGGATCAAGGGCTGTAAATAAATTGCCCAATGCGCTGGTTCCAAAAACGATGGATGGTACTTGAATACCGGTATTACCTAAGGGTTTTAATGTCATCTTTAATATGTTATCCTGGGAAAACTGACGCGAAATATAAATAATTATTTGTTCAAAAAAAGCCTTCATAGTCCCATCAATCCATCGCTTTTACCTGCAAAGGTTTGTGCAAAGCTTTGCAGGTAAAATATTTTTTCAATTTATTTGAATTATGAAGAAAAAGAGGATCACCCTTAAAGACATAGCCAAAGAACTCAATGTCTCAATTTCCACCGTTTCGAGGGCTTTGAAGGACCATCCTGATATAGACAAAACTTTGACAAAAAGAATCAAGACCCTGGCCCAAAAGTGGAATTATATCCCCAACCCCCTGGCAATGGGATTACTGCGACAACAAACTCGTGTAATCGGAGTTATTGTTCCAGATCTGGTGACTTACTTTTTCTCTTCTATTATCTCAGGTATTGAAGAAGAACTACAGCAAGCGGGGTATTATATTGTTATTTCCTCCTCCAAAGAATCCATGGAAAAGGAAATTGAGTCAGTCAACAACCTACTCAATCTAAGAATTGATGGGCTTATTGTTTGTTTGGCGCAGAACAGCAAAAGCACCAAACATTTTGAAAAGGTGCTTGAACATGATGTTCCTCTCGTCTTTTTTGACAGGGTATGTCTGGAGAAAAAGGTCTCGACGGTAGTCGTGGACAATGTATCCATGGCCGAGGATATTACTACCCATTTTTATAAAAACGGAGCGCAAAGAATTGCTCATATTACTGGCCCCAAACACTTGAATATAGTGCAGGAAAGAACAGAAGGCTATTTAAAAGGCCTGAACCAAGTAGGTTTGGAATATGATCCAAAATATTTGATTCGAACGGATCTTTCCCCTGTCAACGCCACAAAGGCCACGCAAAAACTGCTCAATCTACCTTCTCCACCAGATGCCATCCTAGGGGTAAATGATACTGTCATATTTGCTACCATGAAAGAAATCAAAAGCAGGGGTTTATCCATTCCAGAAGATATTATGTTGGCAGGTTTTTCTGATGAATTTCATGCCACTGTAGTAGAACCCAATCTAACCTCTGTAGCCCATCCGACCCACGAGATTGGTAGAAATGCTGCAAAATTAATATTGGAACAAATAGAGGAAGGTCGCTCCATTCAGAAAAAAATCATTCTCAATACTGAATTACATATCCGGGAATCTTCTCAACGAGCAGTTTCTTGAGGATTTCTGACTAAACCTTCTCCACAATTTTATTATATTGAGAAGAAACGTTTTATTCTTCCAATTTTAAATTATGGCTATAGAAGAAGGCAATTTCTCAAAAGGACACCTAAAACAGGAAAATGCAGCCCCTTCCCACTTTGAAAAATATTTAGCAGAATTTGTATATGGAGGCATTGATGGATGCGTGACCACATTTGCTGTGGTGGCCGGTTCTGTCGGAGCTGGACTAGATAGTGCCATCATCATCATTTTAGGCTTTGCCAACCTATTGGCAGATGGTTTCTCAATGTCCATAGGAGCCTATTTATCTTCAAAGTCCGAACGAGCCAATTATCATAAACATAGGAATAGGGAATACTGGGAAATAAAATATATGCCAGAAGATGAAAGGGAAGAGATTCGGACCATTTACAAAGACAAAGGTTTTGAAGGGGAACTTCTGGAACGAGTGGTCGACACCATTACCAGCGACCGAGACCGCTGGGTGGATGTCATGATGAAAGAGGAGTTGGAAATGATCAAAGATAAAAAGTCTCCCTTTTTTATAGGCTTCTTTACCTATATATCATTTATTTCAGTCGGTTTAATTCCTCTGATGGTATATGTATGGGATTATTTCGACCCCATAAACCAAGATATTTTCCTTATCACCTCCATTCTCACAGGCGCTGGTTTTATCCTCATAGGCATTCTTAAAACCTATGTCAATGAAACCAAAATGTGGAAAGGAGCCTTAGAAACCCTCTTCCTAGGTGCAGTGGCCGCCATCGTCGCATATTATGTAGGAGATATTTTGGAACAATTACTTTCCAGGTAAATCATTACCCTGTAATCCATTGGGCTATAATTGGGTGTATTGTTTAACCAATCAATAAAGCTCAAAATACTTAATCCACTGTTTATTAGAATGAGGTATCATTTAATCTGCTCTTTTTTTGATACCTTTGCCTGTTGAGAACTTCCAATATCAAATTATTCTTTTTTCCTGCAGAAACATTCACCTCCCGAATTCTGGGGATTTTGCTGATTTGAAAAGCATCTATGCAAGTAAGCTCCACAAATAATTAATTATCAATTGGATCATCCATAAGGTGTTCCTTATGACACGAAATATGAAATTTGACGATTTGAGGATCATTCCTCCTATACTTAAAGCCTTAAAGGAAAAAAAATATATTGAGCCTACCTCCATACAGGAGCAGGCAATTCCACTAATACTTCAGGGTAATGATGTGCTAGGCTGCGCACAAACAGGCACAGGTAAAACAGCAGCTTTTGCCATCCCTATCATTCAGCACATCCATCAAGCTCCTTACGCCAATGATCCTTGGCCAAAGATCAGGTCATTGATCGTTACCCCTACTAGGGAGCTGGCCATTCAAATCGGCGAGAATATCGATCAATATGCCAAACACACTAAGATCAAGCATTCGGTAATTTTCGGTGGTGTCAAACAGGGACAACAAGTTGAAAAACTTAAAAAAGGTGTACATATACTGGTGGCCACTCCTGGAAGACTGCTGGATTTAATTGACCAGGGACATATCAGCCTGAAATCAGTCGACCTCTTTGTGCTGGATGAGGCAGACAGGATGCTAGACATGGGCTTTATCAATGATATCAAGAAATTACTGAAGATCCTACCTACCAAAAGACAGTCCCTCTTTTTCTCGGCAACCATGCCGGAAAATATCCTTAACCTTTCTAAGCAAATACTGCACCACCCTCAAAAGGTAGAAGTTACGCCAGTTTCTTCCACTGCAGAGACCATCCAACAGTATGTCTATTACACCAATAAAAGCAGCAAAAAAGCCTTGCTGCTTAGTATTTTGGAGGATGAAAAGATTGATCAAGTACTATTGTTCTCCAGGACCAAACATGGAGCAGATAGAATTGTAAGGGATCTCAAAAAGAAGCATATCCATGCTGCTGCCATTCATGGGGACAAGGCACAAAACCAAAGACAAAAGGTTCTTAAGGACTTCAAAGGCGGTAAGATAAGGGTCCTAGTAGCTACCGATATCGCAGCAAGAGGTATTGATATAGACAAATTAAAATATGTAATCAACTTTGATATTCCAGAAGCAGCTGAAACTTATATACACCGTATTGGCAGATCTGGAAGAGCCGGAGAAGCAGGAATTGCACTTTCGCTTTGTGAGCCAGAGGAAAATGCTTACGTAAAGGATATAGAGAAACTGGCCAACAAGAAGATCAATGTGGTAAACAACCACCCATTCCCACAAACAGAAAAGCCCATGACTGCTCAGCAGAAGAAAGAATTCAACAAAGAAAAGCAAAGGCGCAAACAAGAATTCTTCGCTAACCGCAAAAAGAATGGAGGTGGGGGAAGAAGATAAGCCTGTATGATTCTTTTTCTTCTTTGAAAACATAAAAGAGCCTGACCAATGATACAAAACTCAATTGGGCGGGCTCTTTTAATTTGTGTGGAGTACATTAAACATAGGTTATCAATCAATTCCACCCAAATCCAATCTCATTTTTCTAAAAAAAACATTACATTAGGTTGAGCTAGCAATAACCTATGAAACAAGGAGAAGGAGATATTTCAACCATCTTACAATCCCTACAGGATTCCTGGAACAACTTTCTGGAAAATATACCAGGGATCATCCTGGGGCTGGTCATTATCATCCTTGGTTATCTAATCGCAAAGAAACTTGGTTCATTAACCCAGCAAAAAATTTCCAGAAGATCCAGTGATCCCCTTATGAGTAAATTTCTGGGGAATGCCGTAAAGATAGGCTTATTCGTACTCGCGATCATTTGGGCGATGAATATTGCAGGTCTGGGGACTGTCACCACCTTTTTATTGACCTCATTGGGCGCCTCTGCTATCATTATCGGATTTGCTTTTAAGGATATAGGTGAAAATTTTATCAGCGGAATAATTTTAGCCTTTAACCGTCCATTCAATGTAAATGATACTGTGGAAATTGGAGAGCATTTTGGTAAGATCAAATCCCTGGAGTTCAGGTATACCAAACTTAAGACCTTTGACGGGAGAGATGTATATATCCCGAATAGTGATGTATTGAAAAAGCCAGTCATCAACTATACTGAAGATGGTTTCTTCAGATGGGATTTTGTGGTAGGGCTAGCTTATGAAGATGATCTGGATCAGGCCAAGAAAATCATCATGGAAACCGTTAATAAGCATCCCTCCATAGTCCAAGATGGGATCCATGAAAACTATGTTGCTGAAGACACATTGGCCACCAGCACAGTAAACCTCAAAGTCTTTTTTTGGGTAAACACCTTTGAATTTAGAAAAGAGGCCGTAATGGTAAAAGGAGAAATCATCAAACAGGTCAAGCAGGCATTAGAAGGCAAAGGTTTTGCTTTACCTAGCGACATTATTGAAGTCAAATTATATGGCAGCCAAAAAGAGTTGCCGGTCAAAATACTAAAAGAGAAAAATGGAAAAACATAAAAGTCCATCAAATTGATGGACTTTTATGTTTATTAATCGGCAAAAGCAATTGATTTTTCACCTTCAACAAAGGAACCAAACTCAGTATATTCCCTATATAATTTTTCGTACACTTTTACATTTTCAGGTATCGGCTCATAAACAGCATCAAAACCATTTGACATCGAGGCAATAGCTGCTTCTGTATTTGGATGTATTCCAGCAGCTACTGATGCATACATGGCTGCACCCAGTGCAGGCGCTTGGTCAGAAGTAGCAATTTTGATAGGCATATTCAAGACATCCGCCATGGTCTGCATGACCAATTGGGACTTTTTGGCCACTCCACCCATACCGATTACCGTATCGATTTGAACACCTTCTTCTCTGAAGCGATCCACTATCTTTTTAGAACCAAAACAAATGGATTCTACCAAAGCCTTAAATACTCTCGCTGCATCTGTGCCCATGCTAAGCCCCATCAAAGCTCCTTTGAGCCCTTGGTTAGCATCAGGTGTCCTCCGGCCATTCACCCAGTCAAGGGCGACGGGAGCAGTTGCTGACAATGGAATTTGTAAAGCCTCCTCAGAAAGTTTTATCAATAATTGACTTTCAATCTCATCGATCAAGGCTTCTTTCTCCTCTTCCTTGATGGTTTTACTGGCTTGGATCAATTCTATGGTAGGTTTGGTAATTAAGTTCTTGAACCATGCCAATACATCTCCAAAACCTGACTGTCCTGCCTCCAAACCAACAGTTCCCGGAACAACTGAACCATCTACCTGTCCACAGATTCCTTTCACTAAATTATCGCCAATGGCATCATAAGAAGCCACCATAATATCACAGGTAGAGGTCCCCATCACTTTTACCAATGTATTCTCAGTAACCTCACCGCCTACGGCACCTGCATGTGCATCAAAGGTACCTACTGCCACTACTGTTTCAGGGTTCAGCCCTAATTTCTCTGCCCATGCTGCACTTAAATTACCTGCAGGCAAGTCCGAGGTAAAGGTGGCTGTATATAAGCGATCCCTTAAATCTGCCAAACGCGGATCTAATTTGCCCAAAAATTCTTTGGGGGGTAAGCCATCCCAGCTTTCATGCCAAAGGGCTTTATGACCAGCGGCACATCTGCTTCTTTTGAAAGAAAGAGGATCTTCCGCCCCTATCAATTCGGCGGTAATTACATCACAATGTTCCATCCAGGAATAAGCTGCCTCTGAAACAGCTTCATCTTCACGGATCACATGCAATATTTTCGCCCAAAACCATTCTGATGAGTAAATTCCACCTTCATACTTAGTATAGTCCTCACCGCCCCAAGTCCTGGCCAATTCATTGATCTCATCTGCTTCTTTGATAGCGGTATGGTCCTTCCAAAGTACCATCATTGCATTGGGGTTTTCTGCAAATTCTGCTGACAAAGCCAATGGCTTTCCTTTCTGGTCAACTGCCATCGGCGATGAACCGGTGGTATCGACACAAATCCCCTTAATCTGATCTTTGGGAACCCCAGACTCCTTTACCACTTCCTTTATGGTTACTTCCAATCCTTCCAGATGATCCAACGGATGCTGTCTGAATTGATTTTCAGTTGGCTTGCAGTATTTCCCCTCTTTCCACCGAGGATACCAGAACACATGGCTGGCTTTTACCTCCCCATTTTCTGTATTGACTATTACTGCCCTAACTGAATCCGAGCCATAGTCAAGGCCGATGACAAAGTTATCCTTCATTGTATATTTTGCTTTGTTATTGTTAATCTACCACTAAATCCAAGGTCCCCATTTATTGACTTATTTCACTCTAAGCACAACTACAGACTTGGCCGGAACTTTGACATTTAACACATCCTTAGCCCATTTGAAATCATCAAATTCTTGGATGCTTACTACATCTTTTTCCTCAAACGAATTATGAGAATTTAAATTTTCGGCCGTCAAATACCTACCACTTACATCCTTTGCATCAGTCCCGTGCAAGAACACTTCTAAGTCAATTGCTTTTTCAGGATCTATATTGGCAATACTTATATTGACCGTACCATCTTCTGAAAGTGATGAGGAAACATTCAATGCTTCCATTTTGGTGCTTCCAGCTTCTACCATATCAGACTGTACATAACTTGGCAAAAGAGTAGCATCCATATGGGGCTTGTATAAATCAAATACATGATATGTAGGCGTGAGCAACATCTTATCTTCTTCAGTCAATATCAAGGCCTGTAGTACATTTACCGTTTGTGCCAAGTTGGCCATATGAACTCTATCAGCATGTTTGTTGAAAGTATTCAGTGTAATTGCAGCCACGAAAGCATCCCTAAGGGTATTTTGCTGATAAAGGAATCCAGGATTGGTATTCGGCTCCACATCATACCAAGTTCCCCATTCATCCACGATCAATTTCACTCTTTTTCGTGGATCATATTTGTCCATGATAGTCTCATGTCTAGCCAGTAATTCATCCATGAATGCTGCTTTTTGCAAGGTTACCAGGTATTCTTCTTTGGAGAAATCTGTTGAAGATCCCTTGTTTCCCCAACTTCCAGGAACAGTATAATAATGCAAAGACATGGCATCCATCATATGCAAAGGAATCTTCTGCATCAATACCTCTGTCCAATTATAATCTGTGGAATTGGCACCACCAGCTATTTTGTACAATTTCGCTCCAGGATAATCCCTGGCAAAAGTGGCGTATCTCCTATATTCGTTGGCATAATATTCTGGCGTCATATTTCCACCACAGCCCCAACTTTCATTACCTACACCCCAGTACTTGATTTGCCAAGGCTCCTCTCTTCCATTTTTCTTTCTCAAGTCAGCCATTGGACTTACGCCATCAAAATTGATATACTCCACCCATTTTGACATCTCCTCCACAGAACCACTGCCCACATTACCAGTGATATAAGGTTCCGTTTCCAAAAGCTCAACAAATCCAAAAAACTCATGTGTTCCAAAGGAATTGTCTTCAGTAACTCCACCCCAGTGGGTATTGATCATCTTAGGTCTTTCACTTTTAGGACCTATTCCATCTGTCCAATGGTATTCGTCAGCAAAACAGCCTCCCGGCCATCTTAAATTAGGAATATCTAGATTCTTGAGTGCTTGAAAAACATCAGTTCTATAACCATTGATATTTTCTATATCTGAATCAGGGCCTACCCATATGCCACCATAGATACAACGTCCAAGGTGTTCACTGAAATGCCCATAAATATGTCGGCTAATTTGGGTTTTCCCCTGGTCTGCATTGATGACCAACTTATTTTGCGCTTGTACCTTAAGGCCTGACAGCATCACCACTGCTAAAAACAGTCCACCCAGCAATGTCTTTTTCATGATATTTTGAGGTTTATTGATTATTAAGTGTCTAAATTACATTTTTTATTTTAATTGTAAAAGAACAAATCCACCAGATGCGGGTAAATTAATTATAATCTCTTCTTTTTCTTGGACTTGACTGATTTCAAAACCTGAGTTATCTTCATTATCCTCGATAAGTTGCCAACCATTTCCGCCTTTAAATGAGGCCAGGTCTAACAGAACTTGCTTAGTTTCTCCAGTTGCATTTATACCTGCCAAATACCATTTCCCTACTGACTTCCTCGCCAAAACCACATATTCTCCAGGATATCCATCAATAAACTTAATATCTTCCCAAGTACCAGGAAGCTCTCTCAGGAACTCCTTGATTTCATCTGGCTGTTTGGCCATACCCTCTGGCGATTCTGCCAAATGCTGAATTCCTGATTCATAAATCACAGACAGGGCCAATTCAAAGCCTTTACTCGTTTTACGATCTATATTAGGAATTTCATCCAAGGACATAGGTGTGAAATCCATCGGATCAAAAACATTCCTGGTAAACGGCAACATCAAACAATGGGCTGCCACTCTATCAGCAAAAGCCTGTTCAAAAGTTATCATCTCAAACCCCTTTACAGATTCCATTGTCATCAGATGGGGATACGTTCTGTGCCATCCTCGTGGCAAAGTGGTTCCATGGAAATTCACCAAAAGGCCTACCTTAGCCGCATCATTGAGAATGTCATGGTAATAATTGATCATGGATTGTCCATCGCCTCCAAAAAAATCAATTTTCACCCCTGCTACCCCCATATTTTTGATGCGTTGAAATTCCTCCAATCTGCCTTCATCGGTCAGCAACATATTTCTTGGATGATATGGTGTGGTATTCCAAGAACCCGCTGAATTGTACCAAAGGTGAATTTTCACTCCTTTTCCCTCTGCATAATCAACCAATTCTTTGACCTTATCATAACCAATTGTGGTATCCCAGTTTACATCTATTAGACAATGCTCATATTGCATATCCGCAGCAAAGTCTATATGCTCCTTCTGAATATCATAGGTAATGGACTGGTCCTTGCCCAATGCCCAACTCCAAGCAGCTTGGCCGGGCTCAACAAAATCCATCGACATATCAATGGCCGGTTTAGCAAGATCCGTCCCAAGGGTAGATTCCACTACAGCCCCCAAGCTTCCTACTGCCAAAATCCTCCACGGAGAATTCCAAGGCAAAGTACTGCTTGGCTTGGCAGGTCCTCCTGGAAAAACTTCCTCTTTACCAGGAAAAACAAGAGCATATTCTCCTTCTGGAGATTCAGGAGCCAACCTACTACCACAATAATCATATCCAAGTCCAGCTTCAGAAATCAAAACCCAGTGATTATTACTATGGAACAAGGCTGGATACACCCAACCAGATGGAATTGGAGATGGTGTTCCCACAGGTACCTCCATTTGATATTCTTCCTCATAGGAGGGGTTGCTGGACTCCCAGCCAGTGTTTACTTCAGCAATTGGCTGCATCCAGGCTTTGGCTGAAGAGGGAAAATTATAGCTGGTTTTTTCCTCTTCAATGACATAGATTTCATCGCCTTTACCATCAAGCTGATACTGTAGCCCCATGCCATCATCAGAAAGCCTGAAAGCTATTTTCATGAGCTTGCCATCTGCATTTTCGAGGGAATAAATACGCTCATTAGCCAAATAGCTAATATCTTTTTTCTTACCATGGGCTAATGTATACTGATCTTTGATCTGTTTAAGATCAGAAATAGACTTTAAATCAAGGGCATTGAAATAGTCCGCCTTATCCATCAGAATCCCTAATTGGGACCACTCCAGAACCTCTTCACCATTTTTGCCCAAATGATAGTAGGCTTTACCATCTTCAATTTTAAAATCCAATTCCAATGTCCCATCCGGAGAAGTAAATCTAGTATCTTTGGATTGCTGACAGCCCAAAAAAAAGAATCCAACTAAAACTGCCCATAATATTCTGCTATTCATCATTTATATTTGTATTTAGTTAGGGTATAATATCACTTCAGCAACCTGATATAATAGATTCTTTCGCTTGGCTTTCCATCTAAAGCTTGGAATTTGAGTACTAGATTTTCTTCTTTTTGTAGGTCCCCTGACAAGTTATAATCCAAAGACTGACTGGCCCCTACCGCATCTTTTAGCAATTCTTTTTTTAAGAGTTGGTCATTAATATAAATGGCAAAGGCTTGGCCTTTTACCTCAGCGGGATAAGTAATCCTCAGTTTCTTGGCCTTTAAATCTTTATTCTTTAACTCATAACTAAACCAAGATGAAGTACTTCTCCAAAAGTAGCCATCCTCATTTCCTGATAATGTTTGCTGACCTTTAAAAAAATGGTCTGATTCCGGCTGCTGTTCTCCAGTGGCCACCTGATCCACCGTTTGTCTCTCCAAGGCCAACATCATACCATCCTTTTTATTGATTGAAGCCTTCACTTTATCTACTTCTGTCTCATTGGCTATTGGCCAATAGATTTGGTACCTGGACTCATGAATTGTATAAAAGGGTTTCAGGATAAGTGTTTCCTTTTGCTGAGGAGCAATTTCGCCCTTTAGTCTAAATGTTAGTCCTGCTTCCGAAATAGGTTCAACTTGATTGGTAAGATCGTCACTTTCACTGATCAACAAGGGCGTTTCAGCCAATGGGCGCATTTTTCCAGATGCCACATGTCCCATTCGACTATCATTTGCAAATAGACCGGGCATTTGGTCATTTCCTTCTTCTGCTGCCAAAACAATTGGCCCATACACAAATGCTCCCCAGTTAGAATCATCCGGCAAAGCCTCCCATTTCATTTCCATTGGGAATTCAGCTTTGATCTCATCTCCGTTTTTCCATTTCCTCTCCAGCGCCACATAAGTACCCGGCCCTGAATTCACCTGAACAGGCTTTCCATTAACCTGTATCTTCATTGAGCCAGCACTTACCCAAGAAGGATAGCGAAGCATGATTTTCATTCTTTTGGGTCTTTTAAGTTTTAATGAGAGTTGGCTGCTTGCCGAAGTTGGAAAATCTGTGGACTGTACTAATTCCATCCCTTGCTCTTTCCAATTGAGTTGTGAAGGAATAAACAGATTGATATATAGTTCATCCTCCGCATGGGCATAGATAAACTCACCGTATTTAGCGTGATTTTCCAGGCCCGAACCCACACAGCACCAAAAACCTTCATGAGGCTGGGAATACACCCTGTAATGGCCGGGTCTCATTGGGGTGAAATAAACAAAACCTCCCTTGCTGGGATGCTGGCTGGAGAGAATATGATTGTATAAACCGCGTTCATAAAAGTCAACATATTCTACAGCTGGATTGGACAAGTACAGCTGTTCACTCAGCCTAAGCATATTATAGGTATTACAGGTTTCCGGCCCCTGCTCTGAAGAGACCATAGGAGAAAAATCATCAACAGGATGAAAATGCTCCCTAACACTATTTCCTCCTATGGCTACTGACCTATTTTCCACCACTGTATGCCAAAAGAAATCAGCTGCTTGCTGCCATTCAGCCAAGCCAGATTCTTGAGCAATACGTTGAAAACCAATTACTTTTGGAATCTGTGTATTGGCATGCATGCCTGTCAGTTCATCCCTTTCTTCTTCCAGTGGTCCAAGCAACAACTGGTGGGACATCTTTTTGGCCAATTCCAAATATTTCTCATCACCAGTAATGGCCGAAACATCTGCAAACACCTCGTTCATTCCTCCATGCTCACTGATCAACATTTGCTGGAATTCTTCCTCAGTGAGATCCTTGGTCAAATCATAGAACCAATCACTTAATTCGATCAACATACCCTTTGCTTGTTGGTTTTTACCAATAAGATATGCATCTCTTAAACCGGCATAGATCTTATGTATATTATACAGTGGCACCCATTTTTGATTAAGAGAAAAGCCTCCAGCATCTATATTTCCTTTTCCTATTTCTTCCCACATGGCCTTTCCTCCAGGAATACCTCCCAAATACCCATTCCCATTCTTTTGCTGAGCCAAGGCAAGTTGCCCAACCATATAATCCATCCTATCTTTTATTTCTTGATCCCCAGTGCTGGCATACATCATGGCCAATGCGGACAAATAATGCCCGCCAATGTGTCCGTCCAACCCAGTATTCTCCCAGTTTCCATAGCGCTTTGCTGACCAATCTATGCCTGCCTCCAACATATAAGGAGCCAATAACCGGTCAATATCCATTTCAAGGATATATGCTTTATCTACCTCTTGGGCATTCAAGAATGGACTTGGCAGCAATGAAACTTGCTCCAAATCAAACAATTTCAATGATCTACTGGTGTTTTGTGCCAGTGCTATCCTGCTTGAAAAGACCAAAAAAGTCAGCAAGATGATATAGGTTATTTTATGGTTCATCTGATATTAATATTTATCTTTTTTTGTCCCAAATGGCAGTGCCTTCATTATTTAATCCTGAATAGATCAATGATGACATCAAGCTCAAGGACACTGTTTATAGAAACATATAGCTGAATAGTTGCCAAAATATCTTTCCAGCCCCTTGCACATTTAATCTATACTAACCATTGGCCAGCCTTCTTTATCCCAGCTAATCTCACGGATAAACAATCTTGGCCGGGCATTTTGTTGGGCATCGTATCCATGAAAGATCAAATAGTCTTTATTTTCAAAAGTATAGGCAGCATTATGGCCTACCCCATACCAGTCTTCATTACCTTCCAGAACCAAAGTTCCACCTCCATTGTACATGCTCATTCCTGTTTTATCCAGATAAGGCCCTTGTAGCTTTTCAGATCTCCCCACTACCATTTTATAGGTGGATCTTTCACCTCTACAGCATAAGTCAAAGGAGACAAATAAGTAATAATAATTATCCTTTTTGAAGATAAAAGGGGCTTCTAAAGCCGCATCTCCAGGGTTCCGTTCATCCAATTCAAAGCTTCTTTCCCGTCTTGCAATCGTATGCCAATCATCTGGACCATTTTCGACCGACAAAAGGTCATCGCTTAATTTTACCAATTTCAGACCAGACCAAAATGAACCAAAGCTCATCCAATTTTCTCCATTTTCATCAGTAATGATATTAGGGTCAATAGCATTCCACATATCCCTGCCCGGCACACTTTCTATGACAATACCATGATCTTTCCATTCAAAATCTGGAGAATTGGTATCCAAGGTGGTATTGGTGGCCACCCCTATTGCTGAAGTATTTTTTGCAAAGGATGAAACGGAATAATAGAGATAATATTGGCCATTATGATAGGATATGTCCGGTGCCCAAATATGGTTTCTGAAATCAGGCACTACTTCTTTGGCCCAGCGAGGAGCTTCAGAAAAAACGGAGGATTCACGCTCCCAGTTTTCCATATCTTTTGAGGACCACACGGCAATCCCCCTTCCAGTGCAAAAAAGGTAGTAAGTTCCTTCTTCCTGTATCATCACTGGATCATGCACAGAAATCGTTTGTGCTTGGACACTAAAAATCCCCCAAGCACAGCAAATCAATCCTAAAATACATTTCTTTATCATAACAACTTTTTAATGAGAGATCCGACCATCCAACAAAAAGGACGGTCGGATCTCTAAAGGTCAATAGTTAATATTGAATGCATATAATGACGTACCTGCTATAAACAGGTACCAATCACTTGGATCAAATTTGATCTGAATATAGCTTGACCAAAACCAACTCTTGAATTAAAATTTGTTTTTTACACCTAATGTATATTCGAATATAAATCAAAAATTCACATCATCGCAATTTTAATTGTCTTTTTTACACTATTAACATTTTACACGGGCAGTTCTCTAGTATTATTTTAAAAACAAAAGGGGCATTTGTTTAACAATACCAAATTAAATCAATGAAAAAGCACCTACATATCAGGCCAAACAGAGGAATATATAAATATTCGTTAATCACAAAAAACCGAATGGTCCTAGTCGCAATTTTTAAAAAATAGGTATGAAGAGAGGAAATTCACTTGCAGGGAGAAAAGGGCACCCCCTATTTTTAGTATCACCACTGATAAAAAACAAATCTCAATGACTTCAAATAAAAAGTAACATTCAAAAAAAGGGAGTAGAATTACTGTCTACTCCCTTTCATAATGGCAAAATCCAATTAATTATAATATATCAATTACTCTTCGTAGATATTGGCTGGCCATTTATCATTCGAGATATTTACATCAGGCAAGACCTTATCTGGATCGATCTCCATGCTTTCCACCTCTTTTTCTGACTTATATAGATGATTCCACTTATCTCCACGTTGCCAGATTTCAACCGGAAGTGTAAACCTCTCGCTTGAACCATCTTTGAAGGTCACTTCAATCACTACTGGCAATGGAACTCCACCCCTGTTAGAAAGAGCGATCACATAATTCCCAGAGTATGGATAAACACCATCCAAAGACAAATCAACATTCGCATTACCATAGAACCAGCTCTTCCAAAACCAGTTTAGGTTTTCTCCCGCTACATTCTCCATATGATTAAAAAAATCAGAAGGCTGCGGATGCTTAAATGCCCAGGTTTTGATATATGACCTGAAAGCATTATCAAATCTTTCATGCCCTAAGATATACTCTCTTAACATGATCAAACCAATTCCTGGTTTCATATAGGCTGTCATTCCTAAATTACTGGTATTAACCACATCAGGATAAGTGTCGATCCCCTCTCTTGTCTCGCGGTTAAACCAAGTGATATATTTTCTGGTATGATCCAGGTCAGAGCCATATTCACCATCATTAAAAGCTAAAGAACTATAATGATTGATAAATGTATTAAAACCTTCATCCATCCATGGGTAAAGACGTTCATTTGATCCCACGATCATCGGGAACCAATTATGGCCAAATTCATGGTCAGTCACTCCCCAAAGTCCCTCTCCTTTGCTTTCAAAACTACAGAAATTCAAGCCAGGATATTCCATTCCTCCAATATCAGCCGCTACATTGGTAGCAGATGCATAAGGGAATTCAAACCACATATTTGAATAATGCTCAACGGATGCCTTACTATATTCAGTAGACCTTGCCCAAGCTTCTTGCCCATCACTTTCCTTAGGATATACAGACTGGGCTACAATAGTTTTACCACTAGGAAGATCTATTTTGGCGGCATCCCAGATAAATGCTTGTGATGAAGCAAAGGCAGCATCTCTGGTATTCTCGATCTTGAACTTCCAAGTCAAAGTACCTTCTTGCTTTAAGCGGGTATTAATGTCAGTTACTTCTTCAGGTCTTAAAATATAAACCGAAGTATCGCTTTCCATGGCTTGGTCCATTCTATTAATCATCTCTTTGGACATCACCTCAGACGGATTCAATAACTCACCTGAACCTACCACAATGTGGTCAGCAGGAGCGGTAACAGCATATTCTATATCCCCATATTCCAAATAAAACTCTCCTGCACCTAAATAAGGCTCTACATTCCATCCTTTCACATCATCAAATACGGAAAGTCTAGGATACCATTGGGCAAGGGCGTAAATAGTACCATCTTCTACATCCAACCTTCCCATTCTATCCATTCCTTTTACGGGAATCTTATAGCTAAAGTCCATAGAAATGGTCGCTTCACCACCTTTGGCTGGAATTGGCTCAGCAAAGAACACCTGCATACGGGTATCATTCACCAAATACTCATCAGAAGCATCACCTCTTTTACCCACAACAGCCTTCACATTCGATAGGTCATACCCTCCATCAACATCACCGTTATAACGGTTTCCTTGAATAGGCGTAGTCAATGTACCTCTTGAATCCTCAGTAAACCTATTCTGCTCTAATTGCAACCAAACAAAATCCAATGCTTCAGGACTATTATTGGTGTAATGAATGCTTATTGAGCCTGTAATCGTATGCTCTTCATCATCTAGGCTAACGTTGATCTTGTAATCTGCTTCATTTTGCCAGTAATTAGGTCCGGGCTTTCCAGAGGCTGAGCGATATATATTACCTTTACGGTACATAAAATCATTAAAATCCTCTTGGTTATTCTCTTCCACTTCTTGAGCGTGGAGTCCCTGCACGGTAAAGACAGCAAGAAACAACAATAAAAATTTCTCTAAAGTATATTTCATAAATCGTGTTATTAATATGATTTTGGCAAATTTACATAAAGATTGATGAAGTGGAAATCCTTTTATTTTAATGGTAAATTCCGCATGTGATTTTTCACACTTTTTAACACTTCGACAAATAGAGCTCTTCTCCCCTCAATATTAATGATCATTTTTTATGATTCATTATCAACCACTTAATCAATAAGTATACATTTTTTTAAATATAATGTTTGCAGCTATCAATTTTACAACTACCTTTGCAATCCAATTACACGATAAAAGATCGTCAAAAAGGGAATTTAGCTCAGTTGGTTCAGAGCATCTGCCTTACAAGCAGAGGGTCGGGGGTTCGAATCCCTCAATTCCCACAAAAGTTTTTGAAAGCAGTTCAAAGACTTCAGTGGTTTAAAAATTTCTTGGGAATTTAGCTCAGTTGGTTCAGAGCATCTGCCTTACAAGCAGAGGGTCGGGGGTTCGAATCCCTCAATTCCCACTTCTTAATAGCTAATCCAGAAAGGGTTAGCTTTTTTTGTTTTCACAGAACTGCTCACTTTTAACTTAACAGCATTTTTTTCAACCATGGCCTTCGTATACATACTCTTCTCTAATTCTGCTAATAAATTCTATATTGGACATACCGAATCCTCTATTGAAGAAAGGGTAAAAAAACACAATTCAAACCATAAAGGCTTTACTGGAAAATTCAACGACTGGAAAATAGTATATCAAGAACAATTCAATAACAAAAAGGAGGCTTTACGCAGGGAAAGGGAAATCAAAAACTGGAAAAGCAGAAAGAAAATCATCCAACTCATCAAGCAATAACACTTTCGAAAAAAACACCCACCAATAACACATCAAATCATAAACTCAAACACACCTGGATTTTAGCTCAGTTGACTCAGAGCATCCCGACAAACAGTCGGGAGGGTCGGGGGTTCGAATCCCTCAATTCCCACTTCTTAATAGCTAATCCAGCAAGGGTTAGCTTTTTTTTTGTTTTCACAGAACTGCTCACTTTTAACTTAACAGCATTTTTTTCAACCATGGCCTTCGTATATATACTCTTCTCTAATTCTGCTAATAAATTCTATATTGGACATACCGAATCCTCTATTGAAGAAAGGGTAAAAAAACACAATTCAAACCATAAAGGCTTTACTGGAAAATTCAACGACTGGATAATAGTATATCAAGAACAATTCAATAACAAAAAGGAGGCTTTACGCAGGGAAAGGGAAATCAAAAACTGGAAAAGCAGAAAGAAAATCATCCAACTCATCAAGCCCCCTTCATCTGAAGTTTAAATTAGTATTGAACAATTAAACCAAAAATGAGATTTACCAATAAAAATACTACCTACACCCTGTGACCAAACAAAAAAAAGGAGCCTTAAAAGCCCCTTTTTTCCAATATTAATATCTACGAAATTAAATATCGAACTTTATACCTTGAGCCAATGGCAATTCAGTACTATAATTTATCGTATTGGTCTGTCTCCTCATATAGGCTTTCCAAGCATCAGAACCCGACTCACGTCCTCCACCAGTTTCCTTTTCTCCACCAAAGGCACCGCCAATTTCAGCTCCAGAAGTCCCTATATTCACGTTGGCAATACCACAATCAGACCCCTCCACAGAAAGGAAATATTCAGCCTCCCTCATATTGGTAGTCATGATCGCTGAAGACAAACCCTGAGGCACACCATTCTGAAAAGACATCGCCTCCTCCAAATCATCATATTTAATCAAGTAAAGAACAGGTGCAAAGGTTTCCTGCTGCACTACCTGAAAATGATTTTCAACCTCATAAACACATGGCTTAACATAACAGCCAGACTCATACCCCTCACTTTCCAAAACTCCACCTGGAACCAGCTCAACCCCTCCTTCTGCTTTCACTCGCTCAATTGCAGAAAGATAATTCTCTACTGCTCCTTTATCGATCAATGGTCCTACATGATTCCTCTCATCCAAAGGATTGCCTATCACCAATTTCTTATAAGCAGCCTTCAACCTATCTTTCACCTCATCATAGACAGAGGCATGGATAATCAAACGACGAGTACTCGTGCACCTTTGCCCTGCAGTACCAACAGCACCAAACAGCGCCCCACGAATAGCCACATCCAAATCTGCATTTTCAGTTATAATAATGGCATTGTTACCGCCTAACTCCAACAAAACTTTGCCAAGCCGAGCACCAACAGCCTCTCCTACAGCCTTCCCCATTCTTACAGACCCTGTAGCAGAAACCAAGGACACCCTAGGATCCTCTGCCAAAAAAGCACCCACCTTCGCATTACCAGTAAGAAGTGAACTTACACCTTCTGGATATCCATTATCATGAAACACTTTCGCCGCAATATGCTGACAAGCCAATGAGGTCAATGGAGTCTTCTCCGACGGCTTCCACACACAAACATCTCCGCAAACCCAAGCAATCATCGTATTCCATGACCACACAGCCACAGGAAAATTAAAAGCAGATATAATACCCACTACCCCCAAAGGATGCCACTGCTCGTACATCCTATGCCCAGGACGTTCAGAATGCATACTCAAACCATAAAGCTGCCTGGACAGTCCCACGGCAAAATCACAGATATCTATCATTTCCTGCACCTCTCCCAAACCCTCTTGATATGATTTTCCCATTTCGTAAGAAACCAACTTCCCCAAATGAGGCTTATTTTCACGCAAAGCATTACCTATCTGCCTAACTACCTCCCCACGTTCCGGAGCAGGAACCTTACGCCAGGATTTAAAAGCTTTCTCAGCCCTACCAATAACCTGCTCATAAGCCTCTCGTGAAGTCTCTTGCACCTTACCAATCTCCACTCCATCTACTGGCGAATAACTCGATAACCACTCACCTTTCAGATCCACATACTCCACTCCAGTCCAAGTTCCTTTATTTATTTCCTTCAGGCCCAATACATCCAACAGAGCCTTTATCTCAAACTTTTCTTCCATAGGGTTTTTGATTCTATTTGGTCAAATCAAATCTAACAAAAAAAAAAGCCATCCGCCAAAACGGATGACCTTTAAACACATACATAAACCAACTAAACACTAATTTTATTTATCAAGCTCGATTTCAAAATAAGACTTCTGACCGTTTGGATAAATACCCAAAACCATCACTTCCTCTCCTTTATTCTTACCAAGCTCTCTTTTCAAATCTTCTGCATTCTGAACCTTAGTCCTACCCACATGAGTAACGATAAATCCTTCACGCGCTCCCGCTTCTTCCCATTTTTCATTATCAATATCATCAATCATAGCTCCACCATCAACATCCAGCCTTCGTTGTAATGTCAAATCAAGATCTTTGAAAGTCACCGATTCAAATCCTACAACTTTTGGCTCTTCTTTCTTAACTATCTTAGTGGTGCCTGAAATATTTTTCAATGTTGCAGTTACTTCTCGCTCCTTGCCATCTCTTAAGAATTTCACATCCACCTCATCACCCGGACGCTTTCTAGCCACCATTTCCTGAAGCTTAGAAACGGTATTGGTCTCTGTTCCATCAATACCCACAATAATATCACCTTCTTGCAGACCAGCCTCTTCTCCTCCACTACCTTCATTAACTCCAGCAACATAAACCCCTTGCGAAACACCAAGGTCTTTACCCAAATACTCTTCAAACTCTGGACTCACATCCTGTATTGAAACTCCCAACAATCCTCTTTGAACAGCACCATACTCCAAAAGATCATCCATCACTTTTTTCACTATACTGCTCGGAACCGCAAAAGCATAACCACTGAAAACGCCAGTCTGACTCGCGATAGCTGTATTGATACCAATTAATTCACCAGACAGATTGACCAAGGCCCCGCCTGAGTTCCCTCTATTGACTACTGCATCAGTCTGAATAAAGGATTCTATTTGAAGATTGTTATTACTTTCACTTCTTAAAATCCCAATATTCCTCGCCTTTGCACTCACAATACCTGCCGTCACTGTCGAAGTTAAATCAAATGGATTACCTACTGCCAACACCCACTCTCCTACCTGAGTTTGGTCAGAGTCACCAAAAGGCACAAAAGGCAAATTATTGGCTTCAATTTTCAATAAAGCCAAATCCGTAGTAGGATCTGTTCCGATCACCTTAGCCTCATAATTTGTATTATCATGCAGCGTAATGCTTATATCCTTGGCATTTTCGATCACGTGATTATTCGTCACCACATAACCATCCTCCGATATGATCACTCCTGAACCTGAACTACGTCCCTCCCTTGGAGGACTCTGACGACCATTATCAGGATACCTAAACTCAAAAAATTCTTCTAATGGATTACCTCCTCTTCTAGAGCTTTCCATCGTAACCGTACTCTTGATATGAACCACTGCAGGCGTAACCTGTGAAGCAGACGCCACAAAATTAATTCCGTCAGGAATACTGAATTTATCATCTTTTAACCAGTTCACAAAACTGGTATTTTGCTTCTCCTCAAAGTTAGCCACCTTGGTAGCAGGAGACAGCAAATTTACACCAGCTATTGCTATCAGACCACCGATTACAGAGGCCAAAATAATACTGAGGAAGAATTGCTTTCTATTCATGTTGATCTCCTTTTTTAATTAGTTTCATGTATCAAATACACGGTATATAATGAACTTAGTTTCCAAATATTTTACAAATCCCATGCTGAAACACTGTTTTTAACACCTTTTAACAAGAAGTCAAAACAAAAGCCACCTTACCGTATCTATTGCAATTTAGCAAAGGGACCTGTATTATATATTAAACTCAAAAAAAATAAGTGGGTTTCCCCACTTATTAAATTATTTCACTTCTATAGTGGATTTTACTACCTTTTTCTCAGTCTTCGGAATAAGCACCTGCAACACCCCATCCTCATATTTCGCCTCTATTTTCTCATGAGAGACATCTTCAGGCAAAAAGAATGATTTGCTAAAGCTTCCGTATTGACTCTGAACAGAATGATAGTTTTTCCCTTCTTTTTTCTCTTTACGCTTTCTTTCACCGGAAATGGTCAATTTACCATCTACTAGATTTATTTTAAAATCCTCCTTCTTCACTCCTGGAATAGCCAACTCCAATTCATAGCTATTCTCATCCTCAGAAATATCTACTGAAGGAGTGAATTTGTTCGCCTCAGCATTCACTGATTCGTTAAAAAACTTATCCAATAATCCACTAAAGGACGAAGGATAATTTGGTTCGAAATTATTATATCTTACAAGCTTCATAGTATTATGATTTTTTAGTTTTTAAAGTTTTTTTTGATTGTCTTGACCTTACTACAGTAATTTTCATACCAACAAAAAATCAAGCATAAAACAATGTCATTATGACTTAATTCAAACTAAAAACCATAAAAATAATGACACTTTGACTTATCTCAACCTTCACAAACATCCCAGCTAGACATTCACTATTGATCAAAACAAAAAAAGGAGCCCATTTGAGCTCCTTAATTCCACATTAAAAACAGTTCTTTTTAGTTGCTTTCGATCACCTGACCTTTTTCCCGGTATAGATCCACTTCACCATCCAACAAAACAGCTAAAACCGTAATATCCTTATCATAAACATTATCAGGTATGTCTATATATTTCAATCCCGGAACTTGGCTCCAATACATTTTACCAACTTCCCTGTGCTCCAATTTGGTACCGTTTCCTACTACCCATATTCTATTAATTTTATTCTTAAGTCCCTTGATAACCAAAGACTCATTCACCTTGTAGTCAAGATAGATATAGAGTATCTTCTTATCTTTTGACAAAGTAGTGGGAGCAAAAACATGACCTGCAGGAATCCCCGCCTGAGTTTCATAAATAGCTGAAGCATGCTTAGAAGTCCATCTACCAAACTCCTTTAGAATATTCTCAGCCTCCTCTGGAATAGAACCATCAGGCTTTGGCCCCATATCCAACAAGAGATTACCTCCCATATGAAGACAATCCACAAACACCCGTAATAATTCACCAGGGCTTTTATAATCATGATCATTATGCTGATAGCCCCAACTATTATTCATAGTCAGGCATAACTCCCAGTATTTACTGTGAGGACGGGTAACCGGAACCCCTTGCTCTGGTGTATCATAATCACCTAATCCACCACCAATCCTGGAATTAATAATCAAATTAGGATTCCACGCTAATAATTGCTCTTTCAGCTGTTTGCTTTTCCACTCCTCTGCTTTATGCTCCCAATCGCCATCAAACCAATACAAGTCAGGCTGATACCCCAATGAAAGCTCCTCCAATTGCTTGAAATTAAAATCAACAAATTTTTGAAAACGCTTCGGGTCATTCTTATAGCGGTATTCAGTTCTTGTCTTACGGTCATAATCAGGATGAGACCAATCCAATACAGAATAATAAATCCCTTTTTTCAACCCCTCCTTCTCAAGTGCATCCATAAATGGACCTACTAGATCACGACCCGCAGGCGACTTCTTCACTACAGTCAAATCACTCACTTTACTATCCCATAACGCAACTCCATCATGGTGTTTTGCAGTAAGCACAGCATACTTCGCCCCTGAAGACTTGATCAATTCTGCCCATCTTTCTGGATCATAATTGGCTGCGGTAAAACCTTCCAACTGCTTCATATAATCTTCATAAGAAATATAATCATTGAAAAATGACCAGGATTCATCGATTCCATTCACAGAATAAATTCCCCAGTGAATGAATATACCTAGCTTAGCCTCACCAAACCAATCCATTTTTGATTCATCCTCTCCCTGCGCGAAAACCCTAGAGCTCAGCAGCAGCACACAAACCAATAATCCAAAAACCTTTTTTAAACCTTGCATTTAAATCTCAATTATTTTTTGATTCCTTATTTTCCTTTCCAAATTTAACAAAATAAAAATATCAATAAACCTCTTACATAATCTTATTTATTTTCCTTAATCACTCATAGATATACAATATTTTTACTTTAACTCAGGTGATTCGGATCTACTAAAGATTCGAAAAGCCAAAAATTATGATAAAAAAATAAGAATTGTTATTATTTTTAGTCAAACCAATACACAAGTACAGACATGAGATCTGAAAGGCCACTCCTCTACATTTTTATCGCCATAGCCTTTTGCATTATATCAAATCCATCACTGGGCTCCCAAACCTCTGGAGACCTTCTAAATATTGGAGACTCTCTATTGAACCTAGGCAGCGACAGCACAAAGGAAAGAAAGCTCAACAGCCCTGACTCAAGCAGTCATCAATCTGTAACCTCGGTCATAGCCACCCTAGAAAATTACGCCATTGCTACCAACCATTTTAGCAAAACACTCGAAAGGGAAATAGATACCACCGTCATTGCAAGTTCACTCCCCTTAATTGAACAAAGAATAACCATTATCAGAGATAGACTAGAAAACCAAGGAGCAGACATTAATGTCAGGTATTTATCCGCACTCAAAAATTTCATCAACAACGAAACTGAAAACATAAGCTCTTGGAAAGAAATTATAGATAGCAGAAACCAAGAAATCCAGTCTATCTACGACAGCCTTACGGTAATACAAAGTGACCCTGTAATTTATCCTGAAAATTACGATAGCATCCTATTGCCCTCCATCGGCAACCAATTACAAGAGCTTCATCATAGAATACATAGAGTCGACAGTTTATATTTCATCAAGCAACTGAGCCTCGCCAGTTTTCAAAGTAGAATTTCGAATGCACAAATAGACATCGATGACTTTAGTGATGAAATCAATCAACTAGAGACTGCTATTGAAGCCAAAATTTTTGATAAAGAAGTCAATTATATTTGGGACCCCATATCTTATAGCAAAGATAAAGACCTAACAAAAATCATTCACCGGTCCTACACTATCAACAAAATCATTTTTGAGGGATATATGGCAGCAAATATCCCTACTATTTTGATCACAACAGTACTAGCAATTCTCATATTGGTCTGGCTGACAAACCTTATCAGGCGTATTAAAGATGAAAAAGAGTTTGCAGACCTTATATTCAAAAGAACGAAATTCGTCCCTCGCAATCCTATTTTTTCATCCCTTTTGATCATATTACCAATAACTCCTTTCCTTTACCATTCCCCTCCGATTGTACTAAACGTCATTTTACTGACCCTCATGATATTGGCCACCACGGTACTGATCACACCAATTGTGAACCAAAAGGCCTACTCCTACTGGATGATCTTCTTAGTCATTTTCCTTATTTATAGCGTTAGTAACCTCTATTCGGAAAAAGCTTATGAAGAAAGATGGGTATTGCTAATACTAAGTGTAGTCAGCGTCTCTCTTGCCTATAATATCATTAAAAACATAAAAGGCTCCAATTTCACCCATCCTGGGCAAATCATCTTTCTAATCAGGGTATTTTTAATTATCCAAGGAGCATCTTTTATCGCCAATGTCTTTGGCAGATACAGCCTAGCAAAAATATTGGGCATAGCTGCCACCAGCAGTCTACTTCAAGCGCTTGGCCTATATGTTTTTGTATTGGTAATCATGGAAGCAATATACCTACAAATAGAAGTCAGTAAAAAAAGTTCAAGGGAATACACAGCCTATTTTGACTTTCAAGAAATACAGAATAAAGTACAAAAGATCTTTATCTTTTTCGCCGCCGCCATATGGCTTTTCTATTTGGCAAAGAACCTCATTATCTATAATTACCTAAACAATATCATATCTGAATTTTTATCAATCCAAAGAACGATAGGCAACACCAATTTCACCTATGGCAGTGTCTTAATTTTCATCTTGGTCATTTGGTTTTCATCTATCATCGCCAGGTACCTTACCTACTATTTTGAAGCAAAAGACCAAAAAGTAGCCACCAACAGAAAACAAAGATTAGGCTCATCGGTACTTCTTATCAAATTAGCTGTATTCACCATTGGTTTTCTTTTTGCGGTAACCGCTGCGGGCATTCCTCTGGACAATATAGCCATCGTACTAGGAGCCTTGTCAGTTGGCATTGGTTTTGGCCTCCAAACAATCATCAACAACCTAGTTTCTGGAATCATCCTTGCATTTGAGCGCCCTATCCAAATTGGAGACGCCATTGAAGTGGGAGGTCGTTCAGGCGTTGTCAAAGATGTAGGAATCCGGGCCAGTAAAATACAAGCTTACGATGGCTCAGAAATCATACTGCCCAATGGAGACTTACTATCCCAGCACTTGATCAACTGGACACTATCTAACAAACAAAGGAGAATTGAATTGATCATAGGAGTAGCTTATGGATCAGATTCAGACAAGGTAGAATCCGTTTTGCTAGAAATCCTCAACCGAGAAGGCATCTTGAAAACCCCTGCCCCCAATGTTTACCTCCAAACTTTTGCAGACAGTGCTGTTGAATACCGCTTACTTTTCTGGGTGCATGATTTTGATGTTTGGGTAGACATGAGAGCTCAGGTCATGAAAGAAATTTACAAGGCCTTTGCAAAGGAAAACATCGAAATCCCATTCCCACAAAGAGACCTTTATATCAAATCAATTCCTCAAGAATGGCAGGGCTCATCCGAAAACAAGCAGCTAACGGATGAAGACGAAAAAAAAGAGAAAAATTAATCCATTGAAATCGAGAGAGAAAGAAAATTACTCCAACTTTTTTTCATTGGGGATTTGGAAAAAAATAAACAACCTGCTATGTTTGCATCACGTTAAACAAACGGGTTAGCGAAAACAACAAAAATTCCTCCTTAGCTCAGTTGGTTAGAGCATCTGACTGTTAATCAGAGGGTCCTTGGTTCGAGCCCAAGAGGAGGAGCAAAAGCCTTGCAGAAATGCAGGGCTTTTCTTTTTTTAATACTATGGAAAATTTTTACGTCTATATTATCTACTCCAGAAAAATTGATAAATTCTACACTGGCCAAACTCAAAACATAGATAAAAGACTTCAGTTTCATAATGACCCTGATAAATTTACCAATACTTTATGATCACCTTTCGTACTCCCCTTAACATCCTTTTTTTTCCTGCCCGAAGAATGAGAAAGCCCTGATTTTAACACAGCAGCGCTTTGACTTCTTAGCTATAACCCTCTGATAGAGCTGTGACTTCACTTACTTTCCTAGGGATCAAATAGACTTCTCTCCCAAATTATCTTCGGATTTTACTCAGTAATTTCCGAATGTGATCCGAAGGAGATCCGAAAGTGATCCCTGAGTGATCCGAAGATTATTCTGTTTTCTCCCAAATAAAGGTAAAGTCAGGATAAGGTTAGACCTTTGTTAATCTCTGGTCTTTGAACTTTCCCCTAGGATTGAAGCTAATCCCTTCGATTTTTTCATTCTTGATCCCTGATTTGATCCATTGTTCGATCTCCTGTCTGAAAAAATAAAGCTTGCCTGCCTTTTTATAGATAGTCAAACCATTTTTATTGATTAAATCACGAAATTTTGAAGATACTAAGTAGACATTCCCTCCACACCTCCTCCTAATTACTACCTTTTCCCTAAAAAAACGAAATACCCATCGAAATCCCATTAATTGGCCTTTGGAGCATTCGTTTTTGAGACAGTTGATGGAGCATAAAAAAATGAGTTAGCTCGTGAAGTTGATGAGCGAGATCCACTTTTGCTGATGTCAAACACTAACCCCTAATTTACGAATCGTGAATTAATTCACCATAACGGATCTATTCTTCTTCCCGGCGGTTATTGACTAAAAAGAGACGGTTATTTTTTGTAATAAAAATTTCACCCAAAAAATTTTAACATTCTTATAAAAAAGAGAGATAAACTATTACTTTGGTCAGAATTAGATTTCTAACGAACAAGAAACAATCCAAATAGTACCATAATGGATTCAAGTCCGCCGTCAGTTTTCATCTTCAAAATTTAAGGGGTATCTAATTTATATTCTTAGAAAAGCATGCGATTTACGATTATACCTATTCCTATTTTTTTATTTCTCTCTCTGATTTGGACTGTTACAATAGCGCAAACCCAAACAATAGATAGCTTAAAAAACGAATTAGCTCTTCACTCCGAAAAAGACACCGTTAGAGTGAATCTTCTAAATAAGCTCGCTTTCTCCTTTTTCAGTAGTGACATACCAAAATCCCTTGAATATTTGACAGAATCAGAAGCCTTGTCGAATGCCATTGGTTTTAAAAAAGGTTTGGCCAGGAGTATTTATATAAGGGGGATAACTGAAGCTATTCAATCTGATTTTAAACAAGCTTTGCAATTCTATGATGAGGCACTGGGATTGTATGAAAACATTGGTTTTAAAAAGGGGATAGCAAATTGTTACAATGCCAAAGGCATCACCTATAGAAATAAAGGTGAACCCAGGAATGCAATTGCAAATTTTAAAAAAGCAATCAGCATAGAAGAAGTAATAGAAAGTGACAATCTTTCGGCCAGCCTTTTAAATTTAGGTACAGCTTATGAAGAGCTAGGAGATTTTGATGAAGCCATTTCCTATTTAAAAGAGGCGCTTTCCATGGCTGAAGCCAATCAAAACGAACAGCGTGTCTCCTATAGTTTGAACAATTTAGGGAATGTTTACATGCAGCTAGGCAATTACCCTCTTGCCCAGGAGCATTTTCAAAAATCATTGTACACCAATGAAAGGCTCGGGGATAGTATAAGTATGGCCAGTAACCTGGGCAATATAGGCTCTATTTATAATATTCAGAATGACTTGGACAAGGCAATGCAAAGTTTTGTAAGATCCCTGGGGATTTATGAACGGATCAACAGCCAGCAAGGGATTTCCAATACCCTGAATGGAATAGGAACCATTTATGAAGAAATGGGAGATTACTCTAGTGCTTTGACCAATTATATAGAGGCCTTACAGATAAGTAAGCAAATAGAATCAAACTCCGAAATCCCCTACATCCTTAACAATATCGGCAGTACCTATCTTAAATTAAAAGATTATAAGCTGGCAAATCAATACTACTCAGAGTCAGAAATAATCAGTTTGGAAAATGAAAGCAAAGAAACATTAAGCGGAGCTTATATTGGTCTTTCGAGAACCTTATCGAACCAAAAAGAGTATGGACCGGCTTTGTCCCATGCGCTTAAAGCCCAGGAAATATCCAAATCATCCGGTTTTTTAAATTACCAAAAAGAAGCTTCTGAAATCCTAGCCAAAATCTATGAAGCATTGGGCAATTACAAGAAGGCTCTTGAAAACCACCGACAGTTTAAACTACTGAACGACAGCCTTTTTAATCAAGAGAATGTAAAAAAAATAGCACAATTAGAATACGAGTACAAATACAAACAGGCTCTGGATTCGGCCAACATCAGAGAGTTGAAATTGACGAAAACCGTCTTGGACACCTCTCAGGATTTGGCAAAAACAAGACAATATTACCTTTGGGCCATTATTGGCATCTTACTGATTTCCCTGATGTTAGGAGCAATTATTTTTATAGAAAAACTTAAAAATGAAAAAACAAAAACCAAAAATATTATCGTGGAGCAAAAGCTGCTTCGCTCCCAAATGACACCTCATTTCATCTTCAATTCACTCTCGATCTTACAGGGGATGATCCTAAACAAAGAGGAAATTAAATCAGTGAACTACCTTTCCAAATTTTCCAAGCTTCTTCGAATCATATTGGAAAATTCCAGGGATAAATTGGTTTTACTTTCCAAGGAAATTTTAGCGGTAGAAAACTATCTATCCCTCCATAATCTAGAAGACAATCAATTCAATTTCTCAATAATTGTCGAGCAACCTATTGACCCAAAATCGATTCTGATTCCCCCAATGTTGATTCAGCCATTTGTCGAAAATGCAATCGAACACGCATTCGTAGGTCAAGTTGAAGAAAACAAGATTGAAATCTCTCTTAAATATGAAGGAGAACAGCTCATCTGTACCATCGCCGACAATGGAATAGGAATCGATTCTCAACAAGAAATTTGTTCAAACTCCAAGAAATCCCTGGCAACCACTATCACCTCTGAGCGCTTAACAATATTATCCAAGGATTTTAAAATGAAAGGAGACATGATGATCGAGGACAGGTCCAAATACCATGAGAAAGGAACAATGGTAACCTTAATTATACCCTATAAAACAACCCAAAAAGCATGAATTCGCTAGTCATTGAAGATAAGGCCTACATCAGAAAAGGCCTGATCAATTTACTTAACTCAGTCAGTCCTGAGATCAATATCATAGGTGAATGCGAATCAGTCAAAGAGGCTGTTGTAGTCACAAATGCCTGCAAACCTGATCTCGTATTTTTGGACATCAACCTCTCTGATGGTTCAGGATTTGATTTTTTGGATCAAACTGAACACCTGGATTTCAAAGTCATTTTCATCACTGCCTATGAAGAATTTGCATTGAAAGCTTTGAAAATCGGAGCCGTGGACTACCTCATGAAACCCGTTGATCCCGAAGAACTTCAGATTGCTTTGAAAAAAGTACAAAGCAAAAGTTCAGTGCAACAGAAAGAACAGATCAATCGAACAAAAAAGGTTTGGTATCAAGATGATTCCACGCTTGTACTTTCTTTAAGTGATAGTTTTCAGGTAATCGATCTTTCTGAATTATTGTATTGCGAGTCCGATAAAGGTTATACTACTTTTCATTTAACAGACGGAAAAAAATTCATCGCATCCAAACCCATCAAAACCTATGAAGAGCAACTTGAGAAGGTCCACTTCACAAGACCTCATCAATCATTCATGGTAAACTTGAAATTCATTGATAAGTATGATAAATCGGGTACCATCTTTTTAAAAAATGGAAAGCAAATTCCCGTATCCTTTAGAAAAAAGGAAGCTTTTCTGACAACTTTCCTAGCGTTCAACAGGCACTAGAATTTCTTCTTTACCCAAAACCACCTTCATTTCAATTCTTTAAGAAAACGAAAACTCATCGACTTATTACAAATATAAAGCTGGGCATGACGGATATAGACCGGCTATTTTTTCAAAACTAAAAGTTTCCAAAATTAACCTTAAGAATCTAGGGACTCAAGGAATATTACATCCCTTGGAGCACTTTTTTAAAAACATAAAAACCTATATAAATGGAAGACATCAAATCAAAACTTGGGCAAGGCGGACTTTTGCTTGCTGCAATGGGCATCATTTCTATGCTCCTTTCCATCTTCAATTACAACATCAGGCTATTGTCTTGGATAGACATCTGGGGCACCGGAATGGGCTGGGTTATTCGAATTCTACTAATTGCAATTGGCGGAGCACTGTTCTATATCTATGGTAGAGATACTGAAGAAGTAGAGGAATAATCCTGAACCTTTAAGAAATGAAAAGCTTTAATATCCCTTGTCTATTTCTTTTGTTGACATTCTTGAATGCTTGCGGTAGTGGCGCGAGCATTCAAGAAGCCAATGCGGATGGATTCCTTGTCATTGAGGAAGCTCTGAAAGACCAATTTGGTGAGGATGCTTACTTTACCGATTTAACGATCAGTCATCGTCAATCAATTGGAAACATCATCTCAGTAACTGTCACCAGTGATCCATCTTCTTTAAAAATGGGCCAATGGACGCAATCCAATGATAGTTGGACACAAACTTCTGACATCAGGCTTGAAGTACCTGAAGGCATGAATGCTTCCGACTTTATGTTCCAATTGGGTGATCCAATCGACCTGGGCAGATTGGGAGACTTGGTAGAAAAATCAAAAGATAAACTGGAGGAAGAAAAGGAGATCCAAAACCCTTCCCTTCAGATGGCTATTGTGAAAATCCCCAAAGATGGAGTGCGGTCAAAAATTGAATACCTAATCCTGCTTCAGCCGGAAAATGGAGGAACGACCTTCACCTATAGCTATGACCTCAATGGGAATTTCATTTCCATGGACTATTAAGCCCAAAACCAAAGAATTCTAAACCAAGAAAACCTTTCCAATAATCATCACTGGATTGGTGGCAATATTTTTCAAAAAGCTGGAGGTCCAATCGAACCTTAGCCAAAACAAATACCATGAATAAAAATTTAAGCTACTTCCCTCCCCTCCATCCCAAAAAATCCTCAACAAAACAGGATGAAAAGTGGGATGAATCAATAGCATTTTTTAACAACGGACAATTTGAACAGGTAGTTCCTACCCTTTTGGACTATATCGACAGCAATCTGAGAACCAAGAAAAAGGGAAACACCTATGAAATTGCGCATGGATCTGTGTTGATATTCATTTCCCAATCGGAGACAGACCTGATCATCAAATGCCCCTTTTTAACTATAGAAGATTCCAAGAAAGTGCCCCTGATGAGGCGGTTGGCAGAAATGCGGATGTACCCGCTCAACCTGGCCAATTTGGTACTGGAGGGAGAGATGGTCTTTTTCACTTTCTCCTGTCCTCTTCAGCTCTGTGAGCCCTATAAAATTTATGGAGTTTTACGTGAAATCTGTTTGTATGCCGACAGCTATGATGATGAATTAATCGAGAAGTTCAGTGCAGCCCATCTTCAGGAACCAAGCATCTCCCCTTTCCCGGATAATTTAAAGGAGGAAGCTTTTAGCAATAGTCAATCTATTCTTTCAGAAGGTCTCGAGCGATTCAACTATTACATGGAAAAGCGACAGGCCAATAATGCTTGGTACACCCTCAACATCACTTTCAAAAAGCTAGAGTTCTACTCCGAACCTCAGGGATATTTAAGAACTCTCTTAGAGAAAGCTGTGAATGGAATTCAGGATCGAAGAATTCAATTTCAAACCAGGCTACTGAACGGAAAATCAAGTCTCGAAAAGCTAAAAAACTATCCTAAGGAAAAATTCCTATCCGATCTCTATCAAGTAGAAACTTTCGTCCCTCATAAATACAGCGGCAAAAAAGAGAATATCAGAGAAAACTGGGAGGACAGTTACAACGAAGCACAGGAGAAAATCTCCAACTACCAGTTTGAAGATGCCTGCAATTTAATGCAGTCCTGTTTCTACGGACTATTCTATTACAATCTAGTGAATGAATCCATCAGTAAACCCATCACTGACGCATTGGCACAGGCAAGTCAAATGGACTGGAATCTTGCTGCTCCAATCCTGATGAATGGCATGGAGTCTATCATGGAGGACTCCTTATTTGGAGACGAATTCGGCATGGATCTATCCAAAATCATGGGATCTCAAATGCAAGAATCCATGGCTGCAATCCAACAGATGATGGCAAACTTTAAGACTAATTGAAAATGAGTACCTTACAAAATTTAGAAAATTCAGTTTATAAAATAAATACAGCATTTGGCTATGGCACAGGGTTTTACAGCTCTCAAAACCAAGTAATTATCACCAATTTTCACGTTATTTCGGGATGTCAATCCGTAAGCATAGAAGATGGTGAGAAAAACAGGTTTTTGGCAAAAGTGATCTATGCAAATCCTGGCAAGGACATCGCTTTTTTAAAAGCTGAACAGCTCCCTATTCCTATGCAGTCTGTCACTACAAACCATGACACCAAGGTTTCGACAAGAGACAAATTACTGGTAATAGGATTCCCATACGGAATGCCTTTCACAGTCACTGAGGGGACAGTTTCCAACCCCCAACAAGTCATAGGTGGTAATGATTACATTCAAACCGATGCTGCTATTAATCCTGGGAATAGCGGAGGGCCTGTCATCAATGAAAAAGGTGAATTGCTTGGTATCGTAACTTCTAAGTTTTCTGACGCTGACAACATGGGCTTTGCCATCCCGATAGAAAGAGTCCGCGAAGAACTCGAAATCATTGATCAGCTTTCCGAGGATCTAACCATAGGCTGTCCCAGCTGTAATTCCTTGATTTTTGAAAAGGTATCTTATTGTCACAACTGTGGAAATGATATCGAAGAAAATTTGTTTGAGCAAAGTCCTATCTCAGATTTCAGCAAGAAAGTGGAAAAGGCCATCCAAAATTTGAAGATTGATCCGGTTTTGGCTCGGACGGGAAGTGAATATTGGAAATTCCATCTGGGAAGTGCCGAGATTAGGATGTTTGTCTATGACAACAATTACCTATTTGCTACTTCTCCATTAAATGAACTCCCAAGGAAAAATCTAGCAGAGATTTACGAGTACATCATGCGTACAGATACGGGTGAACACCGTTTGTCCATCTCTGACAATCAGATTTTTCTTTCTTACCGGGTTCATATAAGTGATTTGTATTCCAGTTACGAGGATCAGGTAATAAAAAACCTGGCCCAATTGGCTCAAAAAGCCGATGAATTGGACAATAGGTTCATTTGTGATTTTGGAGCGAATATGACAAAATTCAGCAAACACCATGAGGCTTAAGTTCCCTCACATATTACTCATTTCATTGATTTTATCAAGCTCTTGCCATGCTGTCAAACCGACAGTTGAAGAAGCAAAGGTTTTTAAGAGCCTCAATCAAATCTCTTATCCTTTTGCTGAAATCAAAAATGGAAATGGAACTAACACCATTTCCGATTTTTTGGAAGAGGAGGAAATTTCCACCCTAGAGAATTGGAAAAAATTGGCAGGTAATCCAGAAAGATTGCTTCAATTAGAATGTCTGGATTGCTCAGATCAATTCAGCGAGTTCTATCCGGTCTACAGGGTTAAAAAAGGAAAATTCATCCACTTTGGTCTGAAAAGCAGCCTTGGTATTCAACACTTGGTTTTTAGAAAAAACGGAGCATTTACGAATCAATTTTTTATGTTCGAAGGCTATTCTCAAGAGGAAATAAACAAGGAAATCCAAAAACAGAATCTAGGAGAATATGAAGTCATCGAGGGAGTTTATCCAATGGAGATTGGCAAAAAGAAAGTTTACCTAGAGCTAGTCGAGTACAACAGTTTTACAGGCATAGAGAATTGGTACACCACTCCCTTTCCCAGCAAATTAGTATTTGAAATTGATCTTCAGGAAAAAAGAACCGATTTACCCTTCATGTTTAGGAGTGGTCTATATAGTTTTCAAGTTGAAGACAATACAGGTGAATTCAAGATCATCAACTTTTTTGAGCCAATTTTCATTGCGAATGCAGTAGATTCTAATGAAAATCAGTACTTTGAATCTTACTCTGGTGGATATTATGCAAATGCTACATTTTTCCTGATTTCTCTAGAGAAGGACAGTGAAATAGAAATAGACATTGAGTCGAATGATCCAAATCAAAAATTTCAGTTTTCAATTTTTAAAAATGATTCTTTTCGCACTTTGGAAGAATATTTAAACATGAGTATGGTTCAATTTGATTCTTTCCTAGAACCAATGGAAAAGGGCGAATATTTGATCCGGGTGATTCATGATAATTCTGATTTTGAAGAGGCTCCCTTATACAACATCCATATAAACAAAACCTTTATAGATTAATAGGATATCCAATGCTGTTTGAAAAATATAAAATACAAATCTTGTGTTTATGCTGATTATAGTCATACTAATTACGCTGGTAATTCTTCTGCTTATACTTGGCATAAATTTGTTCAAGTGGACCTTAAAAAGTAAAAAACGCATTCAGGTATTTCTTGTCTTAGTGTCGATTGGTGGATTAGGAATAGGCATTCATCACTTCTTTTTTAAAAACATGCGATTTATCCAGTCAGAGGTTTATTCAAATCTGTATTTGGTGAAATACCCTGATAAGGACTTTTCAATAGTAGAAGAAGCTATCAAAGAAAAAATAAGGGAACACCTAAAGACCGCCCATAAAACAGGGAAACCACTTTCGTATAGCGGAGAAAGCGCCATCTACTTTTATGAATTAGGCGGTATGAGCATTGGTTTTCTAGGTGATGCAGGCACCGGTTACTTTATAGACCACGAAGAGGATTTGGGAGGATTTGTAAGTGAAGAACTGGGCATGTATATCAATTATAGGTTGGCAGAGTTTTACTATGAACCATGTCCTCCTGACACCTCTCTGTATTGTGGTGAAATCAACTTTTTCAGAGAAGGTGAACATTTCAAAGTGGAAGGTCTTACAAACCTTGTTTCCCTTGACAAGGAAACCAATAACCATTCACAACAAAAGCCAAATCAAGATACCGCTTTACCTCTCCATGGATTATTAGATAAAGAAGCATTAGCTAAGTATTATCCAATCCTTTCAAATGAGTGTAATTCAATGGGAAATTTCTATGGGCAAAGAATAGCCTTAACCAATGACCAAGAGGACATTTTAAGTCTTGTGAACCGCACCGATTCCTTTACAGAATATTATCTCTATAGCCACAATAAGGACTTCAAGGCAATTGACTCCTTTTATTTGGGGAAAGCCATGGATTTTGACAACGGCAAAAGCGTGACCATAGATTATGAGATCATCAAAGATAAATCAATTGTTTTTACCAAAGTGATCTGGGGATCAGTCTATCAAAACAACGAAGAGGTCATTGATACGCTGACCCAGGAAACAATCACAATTCAAGTTAACCCAAAAGGCGAGCTTGAATATTCTATTTCAAAGACCCCCAAATTTTCCAGTTTGGAGGTTTATGTCAGGAACGCTAAGACCGACGGAATCAAACTGAGAGACAAGCCTAATGGCAATGTTATTCAAACTCTCAATACAAAAGGTAATGGCTATATCTTCAGTATAGTTAGTGGAGAAAATGGTTGGTTTAGGGTTTTAAAGATTGAGTCTATAAATGAGGGTGAATTGACAAAACCACAAGGTATTACATGGGTACACCACTCCGAAATAGGAATTCGAGCAAATCGTGAGAAATCAGTCTTTGACATACCTAAAACTGGAAAACAGATTGGCATTGTACCAATGGACGCGGATTTAAATATTATCGATTTAGAGCAAAATTGGGTTAAAATCGAATACCAAGGTTTAACAGGATGGGTTGATGCTACATCACTCTGTGGAAACCCAGTCAGCACCTGTCCTTAGACCATAGACTTATGAAGAAATTTAAAAACATAAGATACTGGTCAGTGATTGCCTGCTTATTGATTACACTAAGCTGTAAGGAGGATAATGTCAACGAAAATGGAGTCATTGAATCATCCTGGAATGGATCTGAAACGAAGAATCAGAAGAATTCCAAAAATCAAACTATATCCGACCAGCCCTCCCCCCCTTCTTCAGTCCAGACTATTGAAATTGAACAACTCAAAGAGGCCTATAAAGACAAAAATGACCAACTGTTTTTAAAACAGTTTCCTGCTGACTTTCAACAATTCATGGATTACTTTGGCTGGAACAATAAAAGTAATCAACCCAACGAACTATACGAGGAAAGTTACGCTTACATAGATTACTTCTTTCATTTACTGTCTCAAGAGAAGTTCAGAGAATTTGAATCGAAGTTAATTGGTATAGCAGATAATGGGGTCTGGCAAGAAGATGGGGTCAATTTCTTTCAGGATTTGACATTGAAATACATCAAGGTAGGGGAAAGATATGAGCTAATTGACGATCTAAGGTCCAACAAGGCAAAGTCGGTCCTTTTTTTCCTATTTGATGGCCCACATCCAAAGGTCGATTCCGATTTTGCCTCCCACCTCAGTCCTGCAAAAAAAGAAATACTTGAAACGCTATTCGAATCGGGATTTTATGATGACAATGAAAATCCAGACCCTATAGATCAGGAAGTACCAATGGCCTATGACATTTCTGATTTTGAAAATGCTGAACATTATTTCATAAGGGATATCGACATAAACAAGGACGAAATACTGGATAAAATAGTGAGCGCGGATCCTTATCAAGGTGATGAACTTTTTCTCTTTATAAAAAAAGGAGATGAGTACCTGTTCGCTCTCAAAACCATCAATTTTTCGGAGGATGGTGGAAACCAAATTATGGATGTGCAGCCAGAGGAAGACGGTTTTGTAATAAAAACAGTATTTCCTGATGGCGGAATATTAGAGGCCGATCACCACATAATATTTAAAGACCAGGATTGGATCTTGACCCATACAGTTTACAGGACCCAAAGCAGCAAGCAACAAGATGCTTTTATCTATGTATGTGACGTAAAGCAAGGACTAAGCCTAAAGGACAGGCATTTGGTTGAACAGCTACAATGGATGCCAAAGGAAGCTCAAAGGGAAATGCTCTGCACGAAGGAAAAAATAAATTAAGGCAAAAACGATGCGTTTCTTAAAACTCATATTGACCTACTTCATTTGGACGATGCTATGCCTGCTTTTGGGCATGGGTTATATGAGGCTCGTTTTGGGACCCAACGATGTCGCCGAAAATGGCATGTGGTATCTTTTGCATTTGTTTTTTGAAATCGGACTGTTGCATGTTGGGTTTTGGATCGGCTTGATCATAGCCTCCTGTTTTATCCTTCTGGATGTATTTTATCTCCGAAAGAAACTGAAAAACAAACCCAATAAAAAAACTATACAGATGGCTGTATTATTGGTAATTACCGTAGTGATAGCCATTGCTCATTATATCCTAGAAAAAGTAATAGATGTCATCTAACGAAAGAATAATGAAATACCTGATTATCCTATTTTTAATTTTTACCTCTGCCTGCCAACAAAGTGGGCAAAAAAAGGCCGCACCTGAAGCTAAAGCTATTGAAAGAGAATTGGTAAAAGAAAAGCCAGACACTTTAATAAACCAACAAGCACAAAATCTACTTGACAGCACAACCCTCCAGCATGACACCAGACTTTATAACGAAATCCAGTCGGACACCATTGAATTTATAGACTACAACGATGACTTTGATTACTGGTATCTAATTGGAAGAAAAAAAGGCAAAAATCTTTCTTTCGTCTACAACTGGGAATGGACTGAGAATGAAGAGTACAATTTCAGACCGGGAGATTTGATTGTCATTCAATGGAAAAAGGACAGCATCCACATGGCCGGGGACGAGGAAGTTGTGAAAGTAGTGGAAAGGGTGCTGAAAGCAAAAAAGATAGGTTCGGGAAACTTACCCATTCAATTTTTAACCCGTGAGGACCGCTATGATGAATCAGTCAAGGCCATAGTAAGCACCATAGTCATCAACCAATCCTACCTTCATAACATCAGTCCTGTCGAAAGAGCAGCGTTGGGCTATATCGCTTTTGATATCGGGAACGAATGTGAATGGGGGTATAATTCAGATGGAACAAAAGTCCTCTATTGCCAAATAGTAACTGCTCTTGATTTGGATTATCAGTGTTCGGATACCCAATTGAACTTTCTAAGAAAGTGGTTTTCAAAGGACAGCATTGCAATTGATAAGCTAAAAAGCTGCCCAAGTATTCCTAATTCGGCAACCTTCCAAAGCACTTTTGAAGAGATTCTAATTGAAAAGGATGAATCCAATAAAACAATTACTGTCCAATCAAAAATTACCGGAATCAACATCCGGGAATCAAAATCCTGGGAATGGACACAGACTGACCGGTTTGAATACAGCGAGGATTTCATCGTATTAGTCGATTCCCAAAAATCGGATTTGACCGAAGTTGAATTAGACATCAACCCTGACAAAGACGTTGATTCGGAAATTCAAGGAATCACGCTGGCTTTAAAGGATTTCCTGATAAAAGAATGGGGTTCTGTAAATAAGGCAATGCCCCAAAATATCTCTTATGAAAATAATATTCTGGTTTTAAAAAGTAATAATGGCTTTCAATTAAGCAGTTATGATTTTAATGATTTGACACTTGATAAAGATCCTAATTCAGGGGTAATAAACATTACCGTCATGAATGTAGGAGGAGGTGGTGGTGGGAATGTGGTGGTAGAGGAAAATTACATTGCCACTATGCTACAAAAAACGAAATATCACATCATAAAGGGTAAAACTAAATTAATAAAATAAATGACAAAAATTCCCCATTTGCACCCACCCTACTCTAGGGTTGTACCTAACATGGGACATACTGGCTAATATTTCCAAAAAAACACAAGTCGAGTCATGCTAAAACCAAACTCAATTTATCAGACACCAAATACAACTTCTCCTAAAAATAAGCTCACCGAATGAAATCCTTTCGCCTTGTTTTTTTTCTATTAATCTTTTCCTGCGGTCCCAGCACCCAAAAAGACAAAAACACTTCCGGAGCCATTGAGATAATTAATGGAGCTAAAGAGCCTTTGTCCACAGGTGTTGAAAAAAGCTTTCTTGAAACGCTTAATTCTTCAAAAACCAAAACATTACCTCAAATAGAAAACACCAGTTTTGACAGTTTCATCGATGAGAATGACTTTGCCCAAATAGATTTCAAGGCCTTGAAATTAGACAAATTGTATCCTGATCTCAATTTTGAAGATCAAAATGCAAGGGCTATCGACATCTACACAATCCCTATTCGGAATGACTATCATTCCGTCGTTGTAACGCTATTAAAAAGTGAACATGAAATGGAAAGCATTCTCATCAACTACAATACTGAGGGGGAAATCATTGATCATGAATTGGTATCCTATGATGAAATTGCTGAAGGTATGTCACAGGTAGTCTCGCGGATCAGTGAAAACAGGCTTACCCTACACCGAATATTTTATGGCAACAGCAAAGAAGTCGAGCAAATAGAGTTCGAAATCCGATGGGATGGTACAATTGAAAAAGTAGCTTCACAAAGCTTAAACAAAACCTTTAAAGATTTTACACTGATCGATGCCGCTATAGTGAGCCTTGGATTGGATTGGGTGCAGACAAAAACCAGCATGATCAAGACAAGGGTCTATCCAGAAAATCCGGATGAAACATTCCTGGTCATCCCTGAAATTGTCGATGAAGGGGAACAGTATTTTGAATTGAACAGTCACGTCATCATAACCGACAACCGCGAAGGAAAAATCACACATCGATATTTTGAAAGTAATCAAACCAACCAATGGATCTCCGACGCAATTGAACTGCGAGAAATAAATATCGACACATCACAGTTTCAACTTTCTGAGGAAATGAAAGCTTATGGAATAAAGGTCAATTTTTTAGGAATGTCCCGAGTAAATCCCTATTCCAATCAAACCTGGTCCCTGTTCATCAAATCAGGTGATACACTTGAAAAAATCCTTTCCAATTACGCCATCAAAGATTTTAGTGGAGAATGGGATGGAAATTGTGCCGGTGAATTTGTCAACGAGGAAAAAATAGTATTTCCAGGCACCCATAAGACTAAGGGCTACTTTGACCTTTGGGTCAACAATAAAATCGCAGAAACGAAAGAATATGAAAATGAGGAGGAGGACTGCCAAACGGAAAATTCCTATCAGATCAAAAATTCAATTTTAAAGTTTGATGGAACAGAGTACAGTGAAGTGGAAGAGGGATTTGAGACCAAATCCTATTCAAAAATCCATCCCCGGAAACTGGAAAACTTCCAATTGGACAAATTCGAGGTTGACCAGGCCTATGAATTAAATGGACAAAAAATTATTACCGGCAATTACATTCCCGAAAAGGGAAAGCATGATACATCAAGCGATGAATCCCAATCCGATTGGGGTGATCGATTGCTGATACTGGATTCAGCAAATAATGTGGTTTTTCAATCACATGGCCATGGCGACTACTATCTCTTTGAACCCCATTTTTATAAAACCGAGGTTTCAAATAAAATCATAATTATTTGCCAGAAAGCTTTTGAATATCCTTTTGGTGGAGAGGTATTTATTCTTGAAAAAGAGCGTATAAAACACATAGGAACCCTGGATATCGAAGGGACTGAAGAAGGGCAGTATCTAACCGAGAAAGTAGATATTCAAGAGATAGGAAACAGCCTTGTTTTCGCGATAAAATCTAATCAATTGGTTTTGAAACCTGGTGAAGAATTCAGCACCCAGGTCACCAATGCCATCTACGTTTATCAAGGAAATCAATTGATTCTAAAGACAAATACTCCATGACTAATCTAAAGACACTCATTTTAGGGATGTTTCTCCTAGCCCATGGGCTTTATGCCCAAAGCAATTCCGACTATCCTGAATTGCCTGCCAAAGGAAGGAATATAGAAGAAATCATCCCATTGGGTTGGCAACTATTGTCCCAAGCTAGAGGAGATCTAAACGGA
The DNA here is from genome assembly GCF_014280965.1 of Echinicola salinicaeni. GTDB lineage: Bacteria > Bacteroidota > Bacteroidia > Cytophagales > Cyclobacteriaceae > Echinicola > Echinicola salinicaeni. Next base: position 368,914 of record NZ_JACODZ010000001.1, on the reverse strand, counting down.
GATGGAATCGAAGATGTAGCATTTGCAATTCAAAGCTCTATTCAGGAGACTGTTGAGTACCATGACGGTTATGAAAGCGATACCCTTCAAACGAACCCCAGAATACTAGGAATATACTTTGGAAAAGGAAATGGGAAAATTAAAAAAGTACTGCAATCCAATACGTTTATCATTAACCGAACCACCCCCACAATGGATGAACCTTTCAAAGGGGGTCAGATACTCCCAAATGGTGAACTTCAGATAAACTTTTACATATGGCAATGCCGGGAATGTACGTCATGGTCCTCTCATGAATATCGGTTTAAATACCAAAACCACGCATTCGAATTGATCAAATATGAGGAAAGTATTACTCAAAGAATATCCGGGGATGAAACGTCCTATCAGTTCGATTTTCAAAAGGGTACTGTGACCATCATCAGCACAGAAAGCGACGAGGAAACCAACGAACAAACATCTGACAAGCAAATCAAAAAGTTCGAATTATTGCAATTACAATCCATAAAATCATTGAAAAAGCCCTTTCAATGGTTATTTCAGAATCTACACATTTGACCATTAAATTAATTAAGATATGAACACAAGTTTATTAGTCTTTTTAGCGGTTTCGGCCTTGACAGCCATTTTCGCCATCATTATCAATAACAAAATCATCGGCAAAAAGAATCAAGTAGCCCAAGCCTATGGAAGTATTGAGATCTATCTAAAAAAGAGATTTGATCTTCTTCCGAATCTGGCAGCAATGGTCAAAAAATACATGGAACATGAGAAAGAGATTCTTTTGAAAGTGACCGAACTCAGATCCCAAGTAGGAAGAGCGAATGACCAAAAAGAGAAAATTCAGGTCTCAAATGAATTGACAAAAATTCTTAGCGGCCTAAACATTACAGTAGAAAACTACCCAGAACTCAAGGCAGACAAGCAATTCCTTCATCTTCAATATGAAGTTAGCGAAATGGAAGATCAAATCTCTGCAGCTAGACGAGCCTATAATGCCTCAGTAGTACAATACAATAATCAAATCCAGATGTTTCCTTCCAACATAATCGCAGGCATCCGAAAAGATGAAAAAGAACTGCTTTTGGAGATCCCAAAATCAGATCAAAAAGAAGTAAACCTCAATCAACTTTTAAATTCATAAACTATGCAAATGTTCGAAAACCTGCCTTGGTACGGATATGTTATCCTCGCCTTAGCCATCGCTTCTTATGCTTACAAATATTTTAATATTGGCAAAAAGGAATACGATAAACCTGATTTTGAAAAAGCAAAATTCAAAAAATCTTCAGAAAGCAACCTTGGTTTGGACAAGCTTTTCTCCCTAGCCCTTTATACTCCGATTTCTGAATGGTGGGGAGCAAATACCAATACTTTGACTTTTATGGACTCCAAAACTATTCAACCTTATTTGGAAGGCTGGAGTATTGATACCCCAACCGGATACTGGAATTTGACGGAGTATTTCATGAAAGATGGAAGACGCTGGTATTTTGACTACATCTCTAAAATGATTGCGACAGAACCAAAAGAAAAATGGGATGATTTGATGGGGCAAAAATTCGGAAATAACGATCGGGCCCAGAAATATCTTAAGGTATTAAGCTCCGGTGAAATCCTACAGGATCTAAAGCAAAAAGGCATTTTTACTTTCGATTCTGATATGGAGCTAGGATTGGCAGGATATGATGCAGCTATGTTGGTGGGCCAGGCCCGAATAGCCTTCACAGGAAATATCATCTCTGAGGAAGAGGCATGGAAGGTCATTGATTTTGCCACCAAATTGGCATTGGACAATTTTAGTTCTTGGGAGGATTTCGGAAAGAGCTTTGTAATGGGATTTGCACTGGATATGAAAGGAAGTTATGACACTTATTATCAGGAGGTATGTCACATCTACATGCAAGTTTTGAATGATAAAACCAGTCCATGGAACACCATTAATTGGCCTTAATAAAATGGATCAGCACCTACTCCTGGAAACATTTAGCGAAGTCCAAGAATCCTTGGCAGATATACAGTTAAAGCGAAAGAGGACACATTTGTTTCAGAAAATCACTTGGGGAATCACAGGGATTTATCTGTTAGGAATGCTATTCATTCTGTCTTCACCTTATTTGCTGAGTACAGATATACCATTTGGAGACATACTAGCCAAAGGTCAGCCTTCGGCCAATAATCCATATGCACAGGTCTTGCCATTAGCTGGATTGATCGTATTGATCTATTTCTCGACCCTCTTTTTCTTCAGGGCATTCCAGCAATTCAAAACCCAGGAAATGAAAACCATGGCCGGCATGGTTCAGAAACTATTCCCGGATTTAGAATTTACACAAGGAGCAAGTGCCCCTAAAAAGGAAATTCAGGAAAGTAAACTTTTTGCTTGGCTCAAAAGCGAAGATCCGGTGTATAATTTCGGTCAAATGCGAAGAAGATCAAGGGAGGTGGAATTCAATCTTGCCGACATTGGAATCATTGAAAACAATCTTTCCAACAAAGCAATTGGAACCTTGATGCGCATTCCAGTCCTGAATTTGGCTGTGGTAATGTATCAATATGTGATCAAAAACCTGTTTTCAAACAAGCCTCAAGAAAACATACCCTACTCATTTCGGGGGATGTTCTGTTGGCTAAAATTTCAAAAAAAACTCAATGGACATACGGTGGTATTTTCAAGAAATCAAGGTATCAAATTAGATCGTTGGTCCAGTTTCAATTTCCGAGAGGAACAGGAAATCTATTTGGAAGATCCCAGATTCACCGACAATTTTATTGTTTTTGGCACAGACCAGGTGGAAGCTCGATATGTTTTATCTACTTCACTTATGGAGAGAATCCTGGAGTTAAAAGAGAAATTTGACCGTCCTATTTTCCTTTCTTTCCAAGACAAGCAACTGTATCTGACAGTAAAAAATGAAAACGGGCTTTTTGCTTTTCAATCAAGAAACCTTGAAAACATCCAAGTGATTGAAGAATTGACGAAAGAGATAGAGACTGCTTTGGAAGTCAAAAATGACTTGAAACTGTACTAAAAGACAACGTTCATCTTAAACATTCATAAACCTGAACAACTTGCACAAAGTCTCCAAATCTTCCTCAAAATGGTTCGACTTCTGTACCACCAACTCCAGCTGACGGGATCATAAATAACTATTCTTGATATTAATTTCATCAGACATTTTCATAATTATTCCCAAATCCTCCACAAACTGATTTGAACAAATACCATTTGGTCAACGACAAAGTAACTTTTTAGCCTGATGGCTAAGATTGAAAATGATCCCAAATTTAATTTAATCCTTAAACCCAAAAAATGACACTTGGACCAAATTTCATATGAGATAAAATCGGACAAGATACTTCAAATTTTTAATCTCTATTTTTTTTAAATCTGTCTCCAAGCTAAGATAGTAACTCCAATGTTACTGTTCCCTAACTTTTCGGTTTGATACTTAATCGGCTCCTGAAGACTGAACAAAACTAAACCAACCACAACCAGCCTTAAGCGAAATTCTCTCTTTTGATTTTTGCTTAATATTCACCAAGAATTTGACAGGTATATTTTCAAGACCTCCCCCATCATACCAAAGCTCCAACATAGCTTATTTTGCTTGTCAAACAACCAACTCCCTAGCAATCTCCCTGATGAAATAAAAGCATTCAAGTTGAATTTTATGATCAGCAATTGGGATAGCTTACAAAGTAAAATCAAACCCTAAGAGAAAGACCAATCCCACTCATTTTTCCAAATATTGCCGTCAGATTAGCAAATTAACCCTGCCCATTAACCCAAATTTAACCGAAAAATTAACCGCTCCTCTTTTATATTTCACCCATAATGGGGTTGCTAAATCGATTATTTATTTCAAGCAACTCAATCTAGTTAATTAATTTATAACCCATAAATGCCTAACAAATGAGTAAAAAATTACGAGCGATCGTTTACATCGCCTTGGTGGGAGCATTTTTAGCTTCCGCAATCTCATGTATCAACGAAGATGATTCCATTTCAGATCCTCGAGGAAGCATTACTGGTACAGTTACAGATGGCGAAGGTCAACCCATTTCAGATGTAAATGTTTCCCTATCTGGAATAGGGGAAGAAGAAATTGCCATCACCACAGGAAGTGATGGAAAGTATATTTTTGAGGATGTCCCTTTAAAGACGCATGCTGTAAAGTTTTCCAAAGCTGGTTGGCTAGCTGTTAGCTTGACCGTAAACCCTGAAAAATTCAACAGTGAGAAAATCGCTACAGCAAATATTTCCTTAGTGTTTGCTTCCGCCAAAATTACCGGAACGATCAAAGACGGAAAAAATGGAAATGCACCACTTGAAGATGTAAATGTATCGGTAGGAGTTGCCGGTACAACAAACTCTGGAAGCGATGGGATTTTCACCCTGGAAAATCTGATCGTGGATGAGTACACCGTTACATTCAGCAAAGCTAATTACGAACCCATTACCAAAACAGTGACTGAAGCGGATTTTGTTGATGGTATCGCCACCTTGGAGATTACCATGGGCAGTAGCGAAATTCTTCGTGGCTTGACATATTCTGATCTATTGACAGCTGACAAATGGTATTATAACGAATACCGTGGTGGGCGAAATGCAGACGTCTACCCAAGATGGGATTGGGCATGTAATTATATGTCTTCCCTAGATTTCCAAGGTGCATGGCAAGAGCAAAATGAAGGAACTACGCTTCAGATCAGAAACAATGAAGATGATAGAAGTAATCCTGCTGACTTGAATGTATTTGACTCCTATGTCTATGGAAGTAAAATCATTACTGAAGACAACAAAATCTTATCCTTGAGAGTCAGTACGCACAACGCAGATGAAGCCAACCCGGCCTATTTTGGCGTTCAGGTGGTAGATCTTTCCGAAACTCAGCCAACTGCTGTGAAAATTGGTGAAAACAGAACTTATGCCTCTGGAAGCTATGGTGATGTAGAGTTTGATCTAAGTGAATACGTAGGCAAAGAGGTCATTGTAGCTATTGGTATTTACAGGCAGTCTACAGGTGACTATTGGAAACAATTGGTGCTTCGGGCGATTCGATTTGCAGATCAAAAAGTAGAAAATTGGGATTGGCTACCTGGCACTGAGGTAATTGAAGGCTGGAAGTTAACTCAGGAAACCATTCGCTCTACCATGCCACACACCAAAACATATTTTACAGGAATAAGCCCTGTAAGCGGAAACCGTGATAACTATGTGGACGCCTATCGTGCTTGGAGAAATGTAGACCATATTGCAGCAAACTGGTTCTTCACTCCTCTTAAGAAAGATCCGGAAGTATTCCCATCTGAAGGCTACTTGATCAAAACTCGTAACACTTCAGATGTGGACACTAAGGTACCTGAAGCTTATCTATACTCAAAATTCTCAATTGATGCAGGCAGCAATCAATTGACACTCAGCACACGCAATTTCGGGGATAATTTCACCTACTTTAAACTTACTGCTATAGAAGACAACGGAACCGTAACCCACTTGGATCCACAATCTCATTCAGCTGATGAAGCCAGCGCTGCAGAAGATGGCTGCTGGAAATTTAAGCATGGTGATGGAGGGGCTGGAAACCCCGAAGGTTATGCCTCCTTTGCTTATGACCTATCCCAGTTTAATGGAAAAGATGTCACCCTCGCCTTGGGTGTGTACAATGTTGAAGCCAATTCAGGTGAAAACAAGTTGGTAATTCACAGCATTGATCTGAAATAATACAATAAACTTAACATGATACAATTTAGAATGATGATTACAATCCTGAGCCTTTTTCTGCTGCTTTCCACAGCATGCACCGAAAACTCGTCTGAAACCGACCCTAAAACCTCACCAGTCGAGATAAGTCTTTCAGAACAGAACCTTCTCAGAGCAATGGAGCTGACCGACAGTGCCGTTTCTGCCCATTTTACCGGGGCAGGAATGGCCATGGCCAGATATTATAACCCCTACACTGAAGCTCGATCCAATGAAACTGGCAGTGTATGGATGTACACAGCAGCCATAGAAGCTGTAAATGCTATCCTACACGGTTTGCAGGCCCAAAAAGAGCATGGTAATGCAAATCTTTACGATGAAAACTTTGACAAATACAAAGAACTTCTTGCCAGGCTATATGACAATCTGGACTATTACAAAGGCACCTTTGAATTGGTATCCTATACCCAAACCAAGGAATGGTCAGTCTATGGCGTGCACCGGAGCAATACCAAGGGAGCAGCCAAAGTAGAAGGCATCGAAAATGTATATGATGACCAAATGTGGCTCGTACGTGAATTGCTTGAATCCTACAAAATCACAGGAGAAACAGCCTATTTGAAAAAAGCAGAATACCTGACCGCTTATGTTTTGGATGGATGGGACAGTACCAGAAAACCAGATGGGACAGAGCGTGGCGGAATAACCTGGGGACCGGGATACGTAAGCAAACATTCCTGCAGTAATGGCCCTATGGTAAGCCCTTTGGTTTGGCTCCATGAAATCTATAAAGGTAAGGACGATGAAATCTCTTACCGCTATATCGATGCTGAAGATAAGCAGACCAGAAAATCCATGCAGATAAGTAAAAGCGAATATTATGCTGATTTTGCCAAAAAAATTTATGATTGGCAAAAAAATCAATTGCTTCGTTCTGACGGCGTTTATGACGATATGAGAGGAGGCTGTTCTCCCGGAAACCCTCAAACAGAAACCATAGACGGGACGGTTTACCGCAAAGGTATCAACTGCCAGGATCGTGTAGGCCCGGCTATTTCTTACAACTCTGGAACCATGTTATCAGGAGCCGCAGATTTGTACAGGGCCACCAATGAAGATGCTTACTTACAGGATGCCAAGAGCCTTTCAGATGACAGCTTTGAGTATTTTGCCAAACTCAACCAAACACATGACGGATATTATTCTTATGATATCAGCGGTTTCAATAACTGGTTCAATGGGGTGCTGATGCGTGGATACGTAGATGTTCATCCAACCTATGGATCTGCTGCTGATTATATCGACACTTTTCAGAAGAATTTAGATTATGGATATGAAAACTTTTTGTACGAAGGTTTTCTTCCCACCAATCTTCTGGTAGGATGGAGTCTTACAGACAGTAACAACAGAACAGAAGGGATGTTCAATTTCGCATTTGCAGCAGAATACGCAGTACTATCACGATATGAGCTGGCGAAATGATCTATTTTTTTGGCTCCACTTATTCAGGGGATGCCAAATTTTTAAAGGCCAATAGTACCATATTAGACAATAAAGAAACAAAATAGCCAAAAAAATATGCAAAAGATATATAAGCAGTTCTCCAGAGGACTGGTAAAATATTCCTTGTGCGGGATCATTTTACCGTACTTTGCTATTGCTCCTGCCCATGCTTCAGCGTTAGCCTCCAATGCACCTCTTTTAGAAAGACCGATATCACAGCAACTTGATAGAACAATTTCAGGTACAGTATTATCCGAAGATGGCACACCAATGCCCGGAGTAAATGTTTTGCTAAAAGGAACCTTAACAGGTACTATAACAGACATAGACGGCAAATATAAATTGACCGTTCCGGAAGGCAATACAGTCCTGACATTTTCATTTATCGGATATAAAACTCAAGACATCGAAGTGGGATCCCAATCAGTCATCCAAGTATCCATGACCCCAGATACCCAGCAGTTGGGAGAAGTGGTTGTCGTAGGATATGGGATGCAGGAAAAAGTAACCATGACCGGTTCTGTAGCCAATATCAAGGGCGATGAAATGCTACGTACCAAGAACGAAAATCCGCAGAATATGCTTACGGGTAGAGTTGCAGGGGTTCGTGTTTGGCAAAAAAGTGCGGAACCTGGTACTTTCAATGCAGCCTTTGATATCCGTGGTTTGGGATCACCTTTGATCGTGATCGATGGTATCCAGCGAACCATGGCTGATTTTCAGCGTCTGAACCCCACAGATATCGAAGAATTGTCTGTCCTAAAGGATGCATCAGCAGCCATCTACGGTGCACGTGCCGCCAATGGTGTTGTACTGATCACCACCAAAAGAGGGTCTGAAGGAGGTAAGGCAGTAGTTACTTACAATGGTTCTTACACCCTGCAGAGCCCATCCGGTTTTCCTCAACTTGCTGATCCTTATGAAACCATGACACTCTATAATGAAAGGGCCATGAACAATATTAACGGGGGAAATCTGATTTATCAGGATGATGATTTTGAAGCCTTCCGTACGGGACGCCGTCGGACCACAGACTGGAATTCATTGCTGATCAGTGATTACGCTCCTCAAAGCCAACATGATATTAGCATCACTGGTGGGACAGAAAAAACTCAATATTATATAGCCGGAGGATATATGTATCAGGAAGGGATGTTTAAATCAGGGGACATGAACTACAGCAAAATTAACCTGAGATCCAATATAACAACCCAAATAACTCAGGGTCTGAAGTTTAACCTCAACCTTAGTGGTGTGGCTGATCAAAGGAATTCTCCTTATTCCAGTGCCGTGGAGATCATCCGCAATTATTGGAGACAAGGGGTTTTATTTCCTGCGTATGCCGATCCAGAAAACACCATGCTGAACTATGAAGGCTTGGACTTGGAACAAAACACCATTGCGATGATGAGAGCAGATGTTTCAGGACACAGAAAGTACAAGCAAAAGTATTTTCAGTCTTCGGCATCTTTAGACTATGACTTCGGGACTTTATCTGAAGCCTTAGAAGGACTATCCGTAAAGGGCTTGGTCAGCTATGACTTTCGAGGAGATGATAATGATATCTACCGAAGGGAATATTACCAGTACATGTATGACCCTGTTACAGATACCTATCTATCAAAACTATACAACAATAGCTCGCCTAATCAAATCAGAAGAGAGTTATTCAACAAACAGCAGTTTTTAGGACAGTTCCTGATCAACTATAAGCGTACCTTTGGTGAGAATCATGATGTCTCTGGTCTTTTGGGATTTGAAACCCAAAATCGCAAAGGAGACAATTTTTATGCACAGCGGAACTTGGCCTTTGCAATGAAATACCTTGTAGGTGGTATGAATGAAGACCAACAAGGTGGCATGCAAGGAGGCTCAGGAGACCTTTATGAAATCGCTAACTCCGCCATGTTTGGAAGGGTAAATTATGCTTTCGGTGAGCGGTACATTGCCGAAGTGCAGTTCCGATACGATGGCTCCTCCAAATTTGTTAAAACAAACCGTTGGGGTTGGTTCCCTTCAGGATCCATTGGTTGGCGTCTATCTGAAGAACCTTTTTTCCAGTCAGTCTCAGCACTTAATTTTGTGGACCAACTGAAATTTAGGGCCAGTTATGGGATGACTGCAGATGATGGATCATTGGCTTACGATTGGTACCCTGGCTACATCTATCCTGCTACCAGTGGTAATGCCCAAAATGGTTATTACAATCAATATGCTCCTGGATATATGCTAAATGGTGAATTCGTTTATGGAGCTTCGCTCGTCATACCCAACGAAAACCTTTCTTGGTGGACAGCAAAAACATTCAATATAGGGGTTGACTTCGAAGCTTGGATGGGCAAATTTGGTTTCTCTCTAGATTATTTTGACAGACGTAGAGAAGGACTGTTCTCTACTCGTTCAGGCGATGTGCCTACTGTGGTAGGAACCGGGGCACCTAGGGAAAATACCAACAGCGACAGACAGTTCGGTATAGACCTTGAACTTTCCCACAGAAACCGGATTGGTGAGCTTTCTTATGGAGTGAAAGGAATAGCTACCATTACCCGTAGAAAGCATCTTATCGCAGCTGAAAAGGGACCCTATGGCAATTCCTACGATCGCTGGCGAAATGACAACCTGACAAATCGTTATCAGGGAGTCCAATTTGGCTATGTGTCCGCAGGAAGATATACAGACTGGGAGGATATCTGGTCTTATGACATCTATAAAGACAGGGGCATATTACCAGGAGATTATAAATATGAAGATTGGAATGGTGACGGAGAGATCAATGGTCTAGACCAACATCCATTTGCCTATGACCAAACTCCATGGTTAAACTTCAGTATGGCTCTTGATGCCGAATACAAAAATTTTGATGCAAGTATCTTATTCCAAGGTTCTGCTTTGGGTTCTATGCAATACCAGGAGCCACTATATTCCATTTGGGGCAGCAATGGCGGTGGTGCATTGGAGCAATACCTTGACCGCTGGCATCCAGTTGACCCTTTGGCTGATCCTTATGACCCAGAAACAGAATGGATCAGTGGATACTATGGCTATACAGGCCATTATCCTTTTGGCAATTCTGAATTCAACCGGGTTAGTACAGATTATCTACGTCTGAAAAGTATTGAAGTGGGCTACAGCCTGAAACCAAGAAATAGTCCCTCTACCAACATCAGGGTCTTTGCCAATGCCTATAACCTCCTGACATTTACAGGGGTGAAATTTGTGGACCCAGAACATCCTGGTGATGAATTGGGAAGAATGTATCCGTTGACAAAAACCTACACCCTGGGTGTTACGGCCTCATTTTAATGGAAGCTAGAGAGACCTTGGAAAATTAAATTGAACGAAATTATGAAAACAAAAATCATATTATTGATATTCAGCTTATTGTATATTTCCAGTTGTACAAATCTGGATGTGCCTCCTCCCAATGTAATCGGTGACGAGACACTCATGACCAGTGAATCAGGCATGGACGTATATATCGCAGGCATGTACAGCAAAATGCCCTTTGAGGACTTCAAATACATGGCCCGATGGGGGGTGGAATACAATTCTTGGCTTGGTTCCCTTGGAATTGAGGGCACCGGAGAAGCAGTGAACCGGGATGGAATCACCTCCGCATTTACTGGAGAAAGAACCCCTTATTGGGGAAGGGCCTTTCGCCTATTGAGAGAAGCAAATTACCTCTTGGAAAACCTACCAGAACACGCCAGTTCATTCCCTGAGATAACCTATAACCACTATTTGGGAGAAGCTTATTTTGTTCGGGCCTTTGTATTTTCTGCCATGGCCAAACGTTTTGGTGGAATACCTTTGGTGACCAGTGTACTAAGTTATCCATCTAAAGAGGGCAGTCTGGAAATCCCTCGTTCCTCTGAAGAGGAAACCTGGGACCAAATATTGGCTGACTATGATCGCGCCATAAACTTACTTCAACCTACCAGTCCTAAGTCAGGGTACTCCAATAAATATGTTGCACTTTCTTTCAAGGCTCAAGACATGCTTTATGCGGGTAGTGTTGCGAAATACAATGAAACGGTTCCCGGAAGACTTACAGGCACTGGACTAAAGACAGGTGTAAGGGTGATCGGTTTTTCTGAAGAAACCGCTCAAGCAGCCTCAAAAAGGTATTTTAAAGAAGCATACACTGCTGCCAATGAAGTCATTAAGAGCGGTCAATACTCCCTTTACAAAAAGAAATGGGCAGCAGATAACCCTCAAGCCCAATATCAGAACATGGTAGACATGTTCAGTGATGCTAATAGCCCAGAGAATATCTATGTAAAAGAATACGATTTTCCTGTGGCTACACATGGATATGATGCCTATAGCGCTCCCTTTATTTTCAAGGCACCTTTGGCCTCCGGTACCTGCCCAACCTTGGATTTCATGGAACTGTTTGAAGGATTTGACCGGTATCCTGACGGAACCATCAAAGTGACTACAGGGTCAAACAATACCGAAGGAGATTACCTGATGTATGATACGCCAATGGATTTCTTCAAAGATGCCGAACCACGTCTTCGTGCTTATGTGATATTCCCAGGAGATATTTTCAAAGGCCAAGAAATCGAAATACGTGCTGGGGTTTATACCGGTGCGGAACCTATCCAGCCTCTGTTTAATGATTATTCTTATGCAACCGCTGATACCCGCTATCAACAATTGCCGATTTATACTCAATCTCCAAAAGAACTGTTTCTTAGTGCCAGAGATGGCGGAAGCCAAGAATTGGTTGCCTTCCAGGGAGAGCAAATCACAGCAGCTGGTGCCAATGGCCCATTCTATAATAATGCAGAAAGCACCCTTACAGGACTTTACGGCCGTAAATGGTTGAATCCTGATCCTTCTTTTGAAGCAGGTGAAGGTAAATCTGCACAACATTTTGTTTTGATGAGATATGCTGATGTTCTGCTTAATGCTGCAGAAGCAGCAATAGAACTATCTCTTGCTGGAGTGACATCTCCTGATGGTTCTGATATGCTTCAAGTTGCCACTTCAGGCATCAATGATATCCGTGAACGCGCTGGAGCGACCTTGCTTTCCGGAATGCTTACATCTGATATTGAAAGCCGTAATATCGTCCGTAAGGAGCGTAGAAAAGAGCTTGCATTGGAGCATAAATCCAAGTGGGACCTGCGCAGATGGAGAGTGCAGCACTATGAAGCTAGAGATGGATTTTGGGGTGAAACCAGGGACAAAGAAGACTATAGCATGAACTCACGCTATCGTTTCAGAGGACTCTATCCATTTTTGTCTACGGAGAGTGGTCAGTATTTCTTCGATGCCCGTTTTCAATGGGTAAGCTTGAAAACCTTTGAATACAATATCATCGATTACTATTTCGCCATACCTGGTGGAGAAGTATCCAAGAGCCCTGTAATCGATCAACAACCCAATCGATAAGGCAAGATCAATAACCTAGAAATTAAAAAAATGAAGAATATAACATACCTCGTTTTATCTGCATTGATAGCGTTCAGTTCATGTAATTTGTTTGAATTGGACAATTATGATCTGCCTGCGGAAACGCTCAAGGGACAGGTCGTTGACAAAGAAACCGGTGAGCCCATACTTACTGATCAAGGAAGCGAAGGCATACGCGTTCGCTTGACAGAATTAAGCTGGGGAGACAATGTCACCCCAAATCCTGACTTCTTCTGCATGCCTGACGGTACTTTCCAAAATACCAAACTATTTGGGGGAACTTACAACGTACGTTTAGATGGACCTTTTATCCCTCTAATTCGTGAGGATGATCGTGGAGTTCCGCTTGCTGATGACACCCAGACTGTAGATATCAAGGGAGTTACCGAGCTAACTTTTGAAGTACAACCTTTTTTAAAGGTCGAATGGGTCAAAGATCCAGAAGTAATCAACGGCAAAGTCAGGGCACAAATCAGAGTAACCCGAGGTGTATCCGAAGAGGAATTCCGTTCCAAAATCGAACCTATGGGAGGATATAGTGACAGTTTTCAGAATATAACAGACATCCAGTTCTTCGTCAGTTATTCTTCTACCGTGGGCTACCGCGCTAGGGATGAGCGCTGGTCCAGCCAATTGGAGTTTTCAGGTTCTTCCTTTAATGACATGCTGGGCGAGACCATCACCATTGAATCCAACGGAACGATCCCTGAAGGTAGAATGGTCTTTGTCCGGGCTGCGGCCAGAATAAATTTTGATACGCCTAGAGGTAGTGGCACCAGACGTTGGAACTATAATGAGCCACGTCAAGTCTTGATATATTGATTTGATAAATAATAAAAAGCCATCCGTCTAGACGGATGGCTTTTTATTTGAATTTTAAATGGAGAACTACCACATTTCATTAATTCCAAATAATTTTTATACGCATGCGAAAAACTGCTTTATTATATCTTATTCCAATTCTATTGATTCATGCCTGCTCACAACCTGGCAGACAAGAAGAAAACGCAAAAAGTACCAAGAGTGAAAAAACGGCTTTTCAAACATCCAATCCTTGGAAGCCAGTAACAGACGTGAGGGCTGATGTAGCAATTGTCTATAGTGTGAAGGATCATCATGGAAAGGCCGATATGACTTTTGAAGAGCGGGTCCAAACTTGGAGAGACAAAGGCTACACCACCCACTTTATGAGCGGAATTGCCTGGGGAGAATACCAGGACTATTTCACAGGTGAATGGGATGGAGAATGGCACTTGGATGAAGGCCAGGTCACCCAAAAAGGTGATACCCTTTGGCACGGACATATGGTCCCCTATATCGTACCCTCTATGAATTTTATTCAATACATGAAAGAAAAAGTAATCAAGAGGGTTATTGATGCCGGAATCGACGCCATCTATCTTGAAGAGCCTGAGTTCTGGGCCAGGTCAGGCTATAGTGAAGCCTTCAAGAGAGAATGGAAGGAATATTATGGCTTTGACTGGAGACCGCAGCATGAATCTGCTGAAAACACCTATTTGTCCAATAAGCTAAAATATCACCTTTACTACCGAGCTGTAGAGGAATGTTTTTCCTTTGCCAAGGAATACGGCAAAACAAAAGGAATGGATGTCCGCTGTTATGTCCCTACTCATTCACTTGTGAATTACTCCCAGTGGATGATCGTGAGCCCTGAGGCTAGCCTGGCATCTCTACCAAGTGTGGATGGTTATATTGCCCAGGTATGGACAGGGACTTCCCGCGAACCCAACTACTATAATGGCCAAGCAAAGGAAAGAGTATTTGAAACTGCTTTTCTGGAATATGGTTCTATGGAATCCATGACCGCTCCCACAGGTAGGAAAATGTACTTTCTAACTGATCCTATAGAAGATTGGCCAAGAGATTGGGCTGATTATAAGAAAAACTACCAAGCTACTTTTGCGGCCCAACTGCTGTATCCCATGGTAGCCAATTACGAGGTGATGCCTTGGCCTGATCGAATTTATGAAGGACTCTACAGAACCAGTGCAGACAGCGAAGAGAAAGCGAAAATCCCTCGTTTTTACTCAACTCAAATGCAGGTAATGATCAATACCTTGAATGACATGCCTTTATCCGACAATAAAGTCAGTGGCTCACAAGGCATTGGGGTATTAATGTCCAATTCCCTAATGTTCCAGCGTTTCCCTACTCATCAGGGCTATGATGACCCACAGTTGTCCAACTTTTACGGACAGGCATTGCCACTGCTCAAGCGAGGGATTCCAGTCAAAACTGTCCATATAGAAAATGTCACTTTCCCCAAAACTTGGGACAACTTAAAAATACTTATCATGTCCTATGCTAATATGAAGCCCATGAAAGAAGAAGCTCATGGACATATTGCAGACTGGGTCAAAAACGGTGGAGTCTTGGTATACTGCGGCAGAGATGAAGATGTCTTTCAAGGAGTTCAAGAGTGGTGGAATATGGATGGCAACAAGTTTAAAGCGCCATCTGAAGACCTGTTCCAGAAGCTTGGTTTAAAAGCACCGTTTGAGAGCGGAGAGTTCAGTTTTGGCAAGGGAAAAGTAGTCATTCTACGCCAAGATCCTAAGGAGTTTGTTTTGGAGAAAAACAATGACATGAATTTCGTGAATGCCATCAAAAAGCTTTACGATACAGATCAAATTTCTGGTAAGTTGGAATTCAAAAACCACTTTTCTCTGAGCAGAGGTCCTTATGAAATAATTTCTGTTGTCAATGAAAATGAGGATCAGACTCCTTATACCCTTAAGGGGAAACTTATTGATTTATTTGATCCTGAGATTCCAGTGCTGAACGAAAAACAAGTTCATCCTGGTGAACAAGCATTTTTATACAATATCGAAAGTGTCAAAAACCCAAACAGTCCTCAGGTGCTGGCAACAGCCGCTAGGGTTTATGAGGAAAAAGTAGCCAAAGACATGTATTCATTGGTCGCCAAAAGTCCACTGAATACGACTAATGTAATGAGGATTCTTTTGCCTAAAAAACCTGAAAGCATTGAAATCATGGATTCCACCGGAACGGATATGCAGTTTGAGAGTAGTTGGGACGAAAACAGCAAAACTTGTTTCCTAAGCTTTGAAAATAAGCCAAAAGGTGTTCATATAAAACTTGACTGGTAAGCTATATAGACGCAATTCTTTAAGAACTGATCGCTGAATATGGACGATGAAAATCCTTGTCGAAGACCCTTTTGTACTCTATCACAAAAGCTCTATAAGCTATTTTGGATTCCTCAATCATATTGAGCTTAAGCATGGCTTTGATTTGATATACCAATGCTGTTTCACTTAAAGGATCTATATTAAACAAGGCTTCTGCCAGCGAGATTGTAGTAGGATACGTTTCGCTGGCAAAGCTTTTTTCCACCTCCAATATTAAAACAGGTTCAAGCCGGGTTTCCTCCTCTTCCTTTAACAAATCAAACAAAGGATCATCAGAAAGATAAAGGAATTTACCTCTAGAAACGATCCCTGCAAATTCATCCCGTGCATGATCCATTTCTTGCCCCCCTATAATCTGCAGACATCTCACATAATCGCAATAGACCTCCTCGTTAAGAATAATTTTATAGTGTCCTTTCTCATGGACCAGCTCTATCCCCTCCAGCTCATTTAAAGTCTTGCGAAGATTGTTAATCGTAACCCCGCGTGAATTTTTAACTTTGTCCGCAGGCTTATCCGGCCATAGCAAATGGCTGAGATGTTGTGAGGTGACACCACCTTCCGATATGCTATAATGCAAAATAAGACAAAAAACCTGCTTCAGTTGTGCACTGAACATATAGGTTATATCCCTGCCCTTTGAGTCACGGACCATAAAATTGCCAAATAGGTAAATGGAGTTGGGCCGTAAACGTTGATCCTTCTTGGGAATCGGAATATATTCCTCCGCTTCCCTATCCTCCTTATCTTCTGCAGGTGATTTAGCCTTCAATTTTTTGTACAAAAAGAATCCCAATACTATAGCTCCAGCCCCCAATAGCAAAGCAATGAGGCTTCCTTGACCATTTTGTTTAGTTGGAAAATCAAACAATTCTTCTTTGGTAATAGCTGGAAATGCAAGAGAATAGATTTTCAGGTCTGAGGAAATATCATCCTCAAATTCCTGTACCACTGCATACAGTTTATTCAGCCCTTTGTCAAAATAAATATTAGCATTGGTGGTTATCTTATCAGAACGAATTGGAATGGAATCCCCTAATATTTCATAACTACCATCTTTCAGTGAGAACCGATAAAGATGAAGAAAGGACGCTGAAAAATGCTCAGGATAACAAAGCGTATATAAAGTAGAATCATTCAATAGGACCATCCCCCGCACAGGAACGACATTTTCATCTTCCCAAGGAATCTCCCACAGTTTGGTGATATGTCTAGAGCCCATATCAACCTGATAGAGGTCATAATAATATTTCCTTCCGACGGATTGATCACCCGACTCATTGCCCATTCCACCCAAGATATATAAGCTATTGTTGTGTGGCTGGTAGCCTACTGAGGAAAAATAACGGGGGGTAATTATATCACCTGTAAATCCCTCTTCCAGCTTCCATTTATTTTGTTCCAAATCGTAAGAAAAGAAGTTCTTGCTATATTTCATATTACCAAAACCACCGAAGATTGTGTACTTGGAAGTGGATTGGTTTATATAGGCCCCATGATGGTGGAGCTGGGTTGGAAGTTGATCATAGCTTTCTGCTGTCCATTGATTACTATCAAGGTCAAGACTGGCTACAGTTGGACCTTCATATTGACTATCATAATACACCTCATAGGTATATAATTTATTCTCCACTGAATCAAAAAAATTGGTCCCCAAAACAAGTTCTACAGGGCTTTTCTTATTGAACACAGTAATTTGAGATTCATCAGTTTGGACATTATACCTCCAAAGTGAATCTTGGTTATAGTAATATATTTCTCTTTTTTGGGGATTATAGTTCGCCCCAGCCACTGAAGCTGAGCTAAAGGAAGCTTGATGATTCCAATAATAGGCATAATTCTTCAACCAATCTGGATTGATCACCTTGCCGAAAAGATTTCCATCTCTATCATGGACTACATTACCCTCATTTTCATTCAAGGGAAAGTTATAAGTTTCATTTCCAATGACGGATAAGTTTTTGATCGAAAAAGTGGGCACATCAATGATATGGTCACTTTTTCCAAAAAGAATAGCTGGATGATAGGTATCTGCAAGATGCTGATTTTGGCTTGAAAATTCTTGATCATCAATGACAAGTGTGATCGAATCTCCCTCCAAGTCGAAAGAGACTTTCATATCAAACCATTGCCGATTAAACAGTTGATTCCTGTCCATTCTGGCAACAATCAAATTAGTCTTTCCCTCTTCATTGAATTTAAAAACCAGATCATCTCCCTGACTGTCATAGAATAAATTAAAAATCCGTTTGTTTACCCCAGTTTTGATCCTAAGGATATAGCCTATTTCTTCAACAGGATCCAGGGACAAGCTAAAGGCTATATCAAAATGATCAGAAAATGTGACCTCATGCTCCCCAAAAACATCATAAGAGGTTCGTAAGTCTATAGCTTTTTCGCTTCCATGAAATTTCAAGCCTCCTGTAAAGGAAGATTGTAAGACACTTAAACCTAAAATCAATGAAACCAGGAAGTGAATTTTAGTAAACGCAAGCATCGGAGATATTTATGTCAAACTCTTACAGGGGGAAAAATATTAAGATCGGTGTAAATGTTACTTGGCACAATGCAATTATTTGGCAGTCACATTTATCTTTCAAAAGTAGAATTTTCGAAATCTGGATACAAATGCTTTCTGAATAATGTTTCTACTTTTATTTATCTCCCCTCCTCATTTATACAAACGGACAAATATACTAAAACAGTCAACACCAATTCATTCAAAAACGTCTTAGTACGAACTCAAATTATTGCTTGCTTTTCTTATGCTATAATCCATTTCTATCAGTTTTCGAAAAAATTTTATTCATACAGATAATCCCAATTATTGGGTAAAAAGATTAAATCGGCAGGTCCCAAATCAGACGCATTAAAACGGGCTTTAATTAAAGCAGTCTTCCTCGGTCCAACCCTATCCGCTGAATGATGGGTATGAAAGACATAATACCAATCATCGCCAACTGAGAAAAAGTCCCCATGACCCGTTCCGGCCACACCCAATAATCCTTGACTGAGAGCAGGTTGCCTACCCATCTTTTTCCAGGGCCCCAAAGGCTGTTTGCTAACAGCAACCCCTACTGCATAGTCCTTACTTCTAAAATCATTTGCACTGTATATCAAATAATAATGTCCATTATGAAATAAAACAGAGGGGCCTTCTGTCACTATCCAGTTTGCATTTTCCCTGTTCTCCCAAGGCTCAGTAGCCTCAATGCAAAGCTTCACCGTTTCGGTCTTTATACCACTCAAGTCTTTCTTCATTTCGGCTACATATATCCTATTGCCTCCGTTGGCTACTTTTACAAAGTACAGATAAGCCTTACCTTTTTTATCCCTGTAAAAAAAAGGGTCGATCATCTTGCCATTACCTTCAATAGCCTGCTTTGCAGTCTGACGAAAAGGACCTAATGGACTATCACTTTCTGCCAAAGCAATATGTTCATTGGCCGTATAGGCCATATAAAACTTTCCTTTTTCAAAAAATACTTGTGGTGCCCAGAAACCGCGATCGCCATAAACGTCCTCCTCATGGAGACAAAAACCCTCTTCTAACTTTCCTGCTGGTCCAGACCATGTCTTGGCATCCTTGGAGGTGTAAACTTGAAAGCCTTCATCAGCCCTTCCAGTACCATATAAATAATAAGTGCTTTCATGATAAAAAATGCTTGGGTCTGCCATTTGAAGGATTTTACCATTCTCCCCTTGCGCAAGCAGCACCGATAATTTCAAATAAAACAATGCGCCCAATATGAGCTTTCTGAGCGTTCCGCCAAAATTACTTATGTCTTGCTTTATCATATTCAAAGATAATTTACTTTTTATGAAGGCCTGGAATTTCTTCTATCAATTGTATACCGCCAAGCAAACGTCTATCAGTTGGCTTGTTCCCATGCCCGGAGATTACGAAAAAAGCAAAAAACAGCAGGGATAAAAGAATTATTCCTACAATTATATTTATCCATACAGCCTCACCGAATATTAATTATAAAATTGGACAAACTAAATTCACTTGCCACCTATACATGACAAGTGAATTGATTTTTAAAGCAATCCCTTTCAAAGACAAGGGAGGATCCTATTACTATGGCTTCCCACTAATGAATCTTCCATTCTTTTGGTGCTTTAAATCCTTCTCTGCCCACATGATAGGCAGGCACACTTACTTCCGCCTGAATGTCCTCATACTTTTGGAGCCATGATTTCATTTTCAAAAAGCTTTCTTCATGGGCTTTTTTCACATTTATAGTTTCGTAGGGATCCTCTTTCATATTGAACAATATATCTTCTTTAATATCCATGCTTGGCTTGCTCCCCTTTTTCATCATCAACTTCCAGTTTTGATTGACCATAGCTCCATAGCCAAGATAAAAAGTCCTTTCGATGTTTTCTTTCTTTCCAAATAATACCGGAGCCATACTTATCCCATCAAATTCAATATTCATTTCCCCCTTGTAGCCTGCCAATTCAACTAAAGTGGGAAACATATCCACAAAGCCCATCACCTGATCGATTCTTTCTCCTCCTTCAAATTTATCCTTCCAGTAGATTACAGCGGGTACGCGGACGCCTCCTTCCCACTCTTGGAATTTATGACCTTTGAGATTTCCAGCACTGCCTCCCTCTCCTGGTGCGGGGCCATTATCACTATGAAAGATCAAAATGGTATTTTCCATAATCCCCTCCTCTTCCAAGGCATCTATAATCTCTCCTATCCCCCTATCCAATGCCCTTACCATAGCCTCATAGGTCTGCTTTCTGGTATTGCCTCTCCCCTCTTCTCCATAACCTTTATCGGTTGAAAACCTAGGTAAGCTTTTATCAAATCCACTGGCTAGTAAATCTTCTTCTTTTGCCTGCAATGGCCAATGGGGTGCATTGAAGGCTACATACATAAAGAAAGGAGCTGCATCATCATTGTATTCCTTGATACAGGACACCGCTTCTTCTGCCAATAAATCTGTGGCATATCCTTTATCATAAGAAGGAGCAAAATCATCGTGCCAATCAAGTTCTCCTTCACGTTTATGGGAAAAATAGTCAATGGCGCCATTATAATGTCCATAAAAATGGGTAAATCCCCTATTCATGGGATGATAATCTAGTCTTGAATGTCCCAAGTGCCACTTTCCAATCATTGCACGATGCTTATATCCTGCTTTCTCCAAAATTTCAGGCAAAAAAACTTCAGAAGTATCCACTCCAAAATCTCGCCATGGAGGAATCACCGTCTCCCGTAATCCAAACCTATCAGGGTACCTGCCCGTCATCAATCCTGCCCTGGTAGGTGAACATACCGGAGCTACATAATATCTATCCATGATAATGCCCTTTGAGGCCAAATCATTGATTCGGGGGGTCGGAAATTCACCACCATTAAACCCTACATCGCCATAGCCCAAATCATCTACCAATATCAGGATAATATTAGGACGTTCTTGACCATAGCCCACAACGGGCCATAAAGCCAACACTATAAATGATGCCACTGCAAACATCATGTTCATGGGATTTTGGAATAGTTTGTTTTTTGCAATCATTTAAAATCTATTTGATATTGAAATATTTTTATAGGTTGAAGCCCGAAAATCAGTATTCTATATTTAGGGTTCTGGAAAGCTCCTCATATGGGAATATCGTTTGTAACTATCAAAAACTTCCTTATTAGGCCCCACTACTCTAGGGTCTTTGGTCTTTTTTAGCTCTTCTTCTAAGACTTTGTTTAAATTTCTCTCCACCTCCATAAATTCAGCCTTTCCGGCCAAATTATTTAGACAATCGGGATCTTTACGAATATCATACAATTCAAACGCTGGCCTTTTTGCTACAGCCAAATCGAGATATGGCTTTATATCTGTATCACCACTATGCTCCAATAAATAAGTCTTAGTAGGACAATCATCGATATCCGTATAAGCACTCTGTGGGATATATATTCCATTATCATCAATGCCATTCATCGGCAATAACCTTGCATTATCATTAGTATCATATTTTTGAGGGGCTCCTGCTGGCCATCTTTCTGGTCTCATATTCCAAATATACAGGTAATCTTTGCTGCGAACCGCCCGTTGTGGATAACCCCAATTTTTATACCTTGAAGAAGAATGGCGCTCACGCCCTGAAAAGGCATAGCTCCTTGAATCTTGATTTTTATCTGCTATAAGAAGTTTCAAAAAGCTTTCACCTGTAATAGGCATCATTCCCTCAGGAGATGCGCCTGCGATTTCCAAAATGGTTGGCGCTAAGTCTACAAAGGATAAAGGAGCATCAATGACCCTCCCTCCCTGGAAGGCTTTAGGATACCGCACTGCCATGGGCACATGGATACCATACTCATAGGTATTGGCCTTGGCCCGAGGGAAGGGCTTTCCATTATCAGAAGTGACAATCACAATGGTATTTTCCAGTTCTCCAATGTCTTCCAAATAATTTAACATTTTCCCTAGATGACTGTCAAACCACTCAATTTCAACTGCATAATCCAATAAATCTCCTCGTATTTCATCATTATCAGGAAGAAAAGCCGGCACTTCCACATCTTCTAGTTTCTTTCCCATTCTTTTCCAAGAACCTTTTTCATAGGCCCTATGGGGTTCTTTAGCCCCAAACCAAAAAAAGAAAGGTCGATCCCCCCTTTTATGTTCGATGAAATATTTAAAATTCTCAAAATAATCTAGCCCACTTACTCCCTTCGCATATCCCTCCATGCCTGATTTATCTTCTGTATAGTGAATTTCTGAATGAGCAAGGCCTCCGGCATCTGTCTTTCTCCAAAGTGAATCCTGAGGATTTTTGGCATATCGAAATGGCGCTACTCCCTTTCCTGTTCGTCCGGTTACATATCCGTTTTCATCCAACACATCAATAAAGGGCACATATTTCTTTAACCAAGCCGAAGCATGTTGGCCCGACTGCTCATTTTGCCAAGGATACCTTCCTGTCACTATCGAGCTCCTTGATGGAGCACAGCCCGGAGATCCCGCAATGCAATTGGCAAAATAAACTCCTTCCCTGGCTACCCTATCAAAAGCCGGTGTACTAACAAAACTGCTTCCGGCAAAACTCGTATGGGAAAATGACTGATCATCACTAATCACAAATAAAATATTGGGGGATTGAAAGTCTTGTTTTTTTTCTGTGCAACTTAGGCAAACTGATAAGGATAGTAGCACTAGATAAAAGTATATAGGTTTCATGCAATTGATTTTAAATACCTTTCCAAGATAACAATCCTTCGAAACAATAGAACAACGAATTCAACACTGCAATTTCCTTCCCTGAAAGAACGGCAATACTGATCCATCATACTCCCAAAACTGAAGTTAAACGCTAAAATCGCCCCATTTGAACATTTGAAGGCCATTGTTTCTAACCTTACATGGTCATATTATAGATAGCCTTCATGATTCCTCACATTAACTTACTCTTCCCTAACTACCCTTTTTGTGAGATACCAATTGATCACTTCATGGCTCAGTTCCCCTGCCAAGTCCCTGTATTGCTCAGCTATATTGGTCGTTTCGTTTGGGTCTTTTTTTATATCATACAGCTCTAATCTACTGCTGTCCGAATTTACCAGCAATTTCCAATCATCTCTTCTAATAGCTAAATGAGGACTTTGGTGATAAGGCTGACGTGGTCTTCCAAAAAATCGATTCCTGCCAAAATCCCACATGATATCTTTTTGTCTCTGCTGAGTTTTTTCTCCCAAAAGAGCATCACTCATATCCTCTCCAGCCAAGTCGAATCCTTCAGGAAGCTTTGCACCGGTAATAGCGCATAAAGTCGGCAAAATATCCACAGAACTAATCACACTTTCATTATCAGTCTTTCCTGGAGTAATCACTTCTGGCCAACTTACAATGAAAGGCATACGGATTCCTCCCTCATACAAGCTACACTTTGCACCTCGCTGACTGTTGGTTCTGATCTGTTCATAAGTTGGATAAGCTCCGTTATCACTGGTAAAGATGATCAAAGTATTCTCTAGGATACCCATTTCTTCAAGCCCAGCCATTAACCTCCCAATCTGACGGTCATACTCTTCCAAAACAGGGATAAAATTTGGTTTACTAGGCCAAGTTTTCCTTTTACCATAAAACTCCTCACTAGGAACCCAAGGGTCATGCATATCATCTGGCCACAAGTTGACAAAACAGGGCTCACCCTCATTTCTGGATAAAAAATCTAGGGTCTTGTCCACAAAATACCCCGTTCTTTCCCACCTTTCAATACTATCCTTTTCACTCCAAATCCAGTTTGAAGCAGTAATCAACTTATCAGGATCAGGACCTTCATAAGTTGTAGTATATTCATCAAAACCATATTCGGTAATCTGGGGAGCATCATCTACATCTCTCCCGCCTCCCATATGCCATTTTCCAACATGGCTTGTCTTGTACCCCACTTGCTTGAGGACCCTGGCCATGGACGGGGCAGAAACATCAAGATAATCCAACTGTTCACATTGAGCATTCCCTTTACGATGATGCAAATAAGTATTAATTCCCCACTCCGTAGGAAACATTCCTGTTGTAATGGATACCCTTGAAGGGGAGCAAACCGGAGAAGCGGTATAATAATGATTGAACTTTATACCATTGGCTGCAAGTTGATCTATATTTGGGGTTTTTACCCATCCGCTATTATAACAGGATAAATCACCCATCCCCATATCATCAGTATAAATAACTATAATATTTGGTTTCTTGACTGAATTCATACTTTCCTTACTGGCACATGATGCCAATAGGGCAAGCAACAATAAGCTAAAAATTCTTTTCATAAATAGGTGTATTCAATATTTGGAAAATAAAGATCTCATGTATTAAATAATGCATGAGATCTCTTAAGTAATTTCACTAAGCTATTTTATAATTAGTCATGATCTTTTGTTTTGTTCTTGCCTATAATACCCAGAAAATAAAACAAAAAGATCAGTCAATGCCCTTATCCCAAATGAAACAAAAAGCATTAACTGACTGACCTTAACCCTCAATATCCATCGTTTTGAACGAGATTTTCATTGGCATTGATTTCACCTTGGGGTATAGGATACAATACATTGTAAGGCTTCGCATCTTTCCCTCTTTCCAATGCCCTTTCAATGAACTTCCCATGCCTCAGGAGGTCACTTCTCCTTTTAGTCTCGGAATAAAACTCCCAAGCCCTTTCCTGCAGAATATGATCCCTCAAACTACCTTGATCATAGTTGGCCAACTGTAGCATTTCCATATCTTCACCAGCCCTTGCCCTGACAAGGTTAATCAAGTCTATGCTTTCCTGGTTAGGCCCTTGAACCTCATTCAGGGCCTCCGCCTTTGCGAGTAAAATATCCGCATATCGTACCATAGGAAAATCATTTTCCTGATCTACCCCTATTCGATTAGGGTCCAAAAACTTGAAACTTCTGGAATTGTCATTACCCAATAGTTGCACCGGCTGTCCGTCATTTCTCACATAACTGGTCAGTATAAGGTTCTGTCTTGTATCCTCAGGGGCAAAGGAATTGACAAAGGCATCGTAATACCTGAATTGAGCGGCAAAGTTTGGCCCATCAATTGGGTAGGCAGGAGGAAGGGAAAGTGACAACCATTCTGTCCCCATACCACCAGCATCACGGGTCTGAGGCATCACAAAGATAAATTCTGAATTGACCTCATTCTCTGGTGCAAACATGGCTTCATAATCAGGATATAAATCATAAACACCTAAGTCCATCAATTCATCTGCAGTATCCACACATTTTTGCCATTGTTTGGTGTTGAGGAAAAACTTGGTCAATAAGCCCAAAGCTGCTCCCTTTGTGATCCTGTTAGCTTCTACTTGTACAGTAGGTAGTCCATCAGCTGCAGCCCTTAGCTCGGACTCAATAAACTGGTTCATCTCACTTGCAGGAGTCTTTGCCGGATAAAGCTCTGGCGTGCTGCTCAGTGTCAATGGCACTTCCCCAAACCACTTGGTCAATAAGTAATAACTAAAGGCACGTATAAACCGGGCTTCTGCAATTCTTTCGTTTTTATCTGCTTGGGTATAATTCACCGCTTCCACATTGTCCAAAAACAAATTGACATCCCTAATGGCATTCCATCTGCCATTATAAACACCACCTATCCAGGGATGCTCAGAATTAAAGGTAAAATCCTGTATAAAAGCTGCATCCCGTGCTTGCCCTCCTCCTGATTCGAAAAACAGATCAGAAGGACCTTCTTCTAGATAGTGCCATTGGATAAGTCCAAATCGATGGACTTGCATAAACCCATAGGCAGATGTTAACAAAGATTCCAATCCCACCTCATTATTCAGGATATTGCTGGGGCTAAGCTGGTCATAAGGTTCTTCTACCAGCTGCTCTTCACAAGCGGTAAAGGTGGTCATCAGCAACAATCCAGCGATATATAAACTATATTTTTTCATTTGTTTTCAATTTTAATTCACAGAGTCAATTAGAAGGAAAGTCTACATCCCAGGCTATAAGTCCTTGCATTGGGATAGGCGTTATAGTCAGCCCTAGCTGAATTCGCTCCATTGTTAAGGGAATTGACTTCGGGATCAAAGCCCATATAGTCAGTGATCAACAATAGATTACTTCCCTGAAGGTAAAAGTTCACCCCTCTTAGGAATTTATGATTGGCCACATTGAAGTCATAGCTCAGCCTCAAGTTTCTTAAACGGATGAAAGTGGCATCTTCCACAGAAAGGCTGTTCACCGTACTTCCGCCGTAAGAGGTTGGGTTTACACCGGATGGCCATTTATTGCTTGGATTTTGAGGTGTCCATCTGTTTAACAAGGGCTCCGCCAAACGGTTTCTTCCTGGATCAATTGGATAAAGGGAGTTCAGCAAGTTTTGGTTAAGTAGACTTTGGCCAAAATCTCCTGCAAAGAACACATCCAAATTCAACCTGCCATATTGGAAATTATTACGTAATCCCAAAGAGAAATCAGGGAACGGACTTCCAATAACCGTTTTATCAGCATCACTGATCGCTCCATCAGGCACCCCTTCAGGTCCGCTGATATCCCTAAATTTCGGATAACCTGGCTGGGCATTAGGCTGTGCCGAATTGGCGATATCTTCACCTTCTTGCCATATACCATCTACAATATGTCCATAGTAACTATTCAACGGCTGGCCTTCGGTTACTATCGTAATGTCAGAAGTAAATGGCAGACCTCCTTGAAGAATCTGGTCACTTCCGGCCAAATCAGTCACAGTATTATTCACCTTGGTAAGGTTAAAGCTTGTTGTCCAAGCAAACTTTTGTCTGTCTATATTATAAGATTCAATGGCCAACTCAAATCCCTTGTTTTCCACAGACCCCACATTGTCCAAGATGGAATTAAAACCAGAGGATTTTGGTAGGGGAAGATTGAGCAATAGATCATCCGTATTTCGGATAAAATAATCTGCAACGAAATTTAAACGTCCTGCCCAAAGTTCCAAGTCCACTCCTATATCAAACTGTGTGGTCGTTTCCCATTTCAAATTCGGATTAGGAATCCTCGTTGCCGTAATTCCTTGTTGCTGTAGTCCATTGATCAAAGCCAATCCCCCAGCTCCTAAAGTGGAAAGGGACATGAAATTCCCGATGCTTTGGTTACCTGTTTTCCCCCAGCTGGTTCTTAATTTCAGATTGGTAACCACTTCTGAATTGGAAAGAAAAGATTCTTGTGAAACCCTCCATGACAGTGCCATACTTGGGAAGTAACCAAACTTATTATTTTCCCCAAACTTGGATGAACCATCAGCTCTCATGGAAAAAGTAACATAGTATTTACTTTTATAGTCATAATTGACCCTAGAAAGATAAGAGATCAGCTTATTGGAGTTTTTATAGCTGTTTACTTCATCTCTTTCTGTATTTCCCAATCCAAAATTATTGGTCAACAGCGCATCGGAAGGAAATCCATCAATGGTGCCGCTAAAACCTTTATTGATAAAGTCCTGATAGGTATAACCAGCCAAAAAGTTGAAATTATGGACAGACCAATTCTTCTTATAGTTGACCGTGGCCTCGAGCATTTTATTGGATTTATCCCCCGTGATGATCGTACCTATACCACTGCCATTGGCAATCCCTGTCTTGGTGGTGGACTGCACATAGGTATCTTTTCTAGCATTCAGCCTGTCAAATCCCAAGGTCAGCTTGGCATTTAGGTCTGGGATAATGGTATACTCTCCAAAGACATTTCCCAAAAGCCTGGTATTCTCCTCTTCTGTAAAGACATCCGCAATGATCAAAGGATTGTCCATATCGATACTAAAATCCTGATACGGGGTCCCGTCAGGGTTGAACTTGTCTATAGTAGGATCGATTTCCATGGCCGAATTGACCACCCCTGCACTGGCATTGAAACCGGTTCCAAAAGGTACATTATCATTCTTGACATAGGAATTGGTCAAGTTGACCCCATAGCGAAATTTATCACTGGCTTTAAATTCGGCATTTAACCTGGCTGAGAGACGCTCCATACCAGAACTTACCACGATGCCTTCTTGGTCATAATAGCTTACTGAAGAATAAAAGGAGCTCTTGTCATTCCCGCCACTGACGGCCAAGTTATGATTTTGTATATACCCTGTTCTGGTAATCTCATCCAACCAATCAGATTGTTCTGAGACTTGGGATAAATCATACAATGGATCTAGTCCGCTGTCTTCCTGAATATCATTAACCACCTGCGCAAATTCAGTTGAACTCAACAAGTCTACTTTATTGGCCATGCGCTGGAGACTTCCTGAAAAATCATAAGTTACCTGAGTACCCTTATTACTTCCTCTTTTAGTAGTGATCATGATCACCCCATTGGCTCCTCTTGAACCATAAATTGCCGTAGCCGAAGCATCTTTTAGCACCTCAATGGATGCAATATCATTGGGATTGATTAGATTAAGTGGATTTTTCGGATTCCTATTATCGCTGATTCCTGAGCCGGAGCCTGAAATGGAAGGGCTATTATCTATGGGCATTCCATCTATCACGTAAAGTGGTTCATTACCAGCATTGATAGACCCTACCCCTCTGATTCTTACATTCACAGATCCTCCCGGCTCAGCACTGTTCTGGTTGATTTGAACACCTGGCATCCTACCAGTCAGCATCTGGTCAATATTTTGAAGTGAGCCCAAATTCAGCTCGTCAGGCTTGACAGAAGCCACCGCACCCGTAAGGTCACTTTTCTTGACGGTACCATAACCTACCACGACCACTTCATCCAGATCGGAAAGATCCTCTTCCAAGGTGATATTTAGGAAATCCTGATTGCCTACCTGCACTTCTTTTGAGGTAAAACCCAAAAAGGAAAATACGAGTATATCATCATTGGAAACCTCGATACTAAATTTACCATCCAGATCTGTAATCGTCCCTTTGGTACTCCCCTTGATAATAATATTCACTCCAGGCAAGCTTTCTCCAGACTTGTCAACTACAAGCCCGCTGACAACCCTTTCTTGAAGGATCATATTAGTTTCTTGGAAAACCTCTTTTCTCTTCACATCTATCCCGTTATTGACCTGCCTGAATCTAAGGTCTGTCTGTTCAGAAAGCTCTCTGAGATAGCTTTCCACACTTCCTGTCCTTTCACTCAGCTTAATACGGGCCCTTTCATTCACCTCATCGTGGTCGTATAAAAAATTAAATGAAGTTTGGGCTTCCACTGCCCTAAAAAATTCGATTAGGGAATCCGTTTTCTTATCTATCCTTACTTGAACTTCATCAATGGATTTATACTGCCCCTTGACATTAGTGGCCAATACAAAGTTGAACACCAACATTTGTACTATAAACCCGTATAGGAAATACTTGGACAACATATAAATTGTCTTTTGTAGATTTAATTTCATAATTTTGTTTGGTTTACTGATTAATTCATTAGACCTGGTTCTCAGGAGTATCCACATTCCCCAATGTTTTGACTTTCCTGAAACCACCCTTAAGGAGCCAACTGACTAAATGCCAGTTGGCCTTTTTTATGAACTGTTATAGTGCTTCGTTTTCATGTTTTTTGGGTTATTGTTTAAATGATATATTTACTTTCTTTCCGTTGATTTTATAATCGAAGTTTTCAATATTAGACATACTGTTAAGAATCGTTTCCAACATTTGTTGCTCAAATTTTCCAGAAAAGCGCCATGTCTTTGGAATCACACCTTTCACTTCAATGGAAACCCCATACCAGCTTTCCAGCTTTTCTTTTACCTGCTTAAACTGTGCTTTCTTAAAGATCAAAACGCCATTCCGCCAGCTTTGAACCAATTCATCATCAAATGGATGAATATCTATTTTCTCCTTCCCAAGATCAAAATCCAATTCCTGTCCGGGGCTTAAAAAATATGCATTACCGGAAAAAGCTTCATCAATCATTACCTTGCCTGTAACCAGAGAAACCTTAACGTCTTTTGTGGCTTGGCTGCGAATATTAAAGGAGGTTCCCAAGGCTGTAGTCGTTAGATTACCGGAAAGCACTTTAAACGGTTTAATGCTGTCCTTGGCCACCTCAAAGAAACCCTCTCCAGACAATTTCACCAAACGTACTGTTGAATCAAAGCTAACAGGATACTGTAGGCTACTACCTGCATTAAGCCAAACCACTGATCCATCTGAAAGCCTAAAACTCAACTTCTCTCCCATAGCTGTAGATTTCGTGATCCACTCTAGCCCAGCTACTTGCTCACCTTCTACATCACTATCCAAAAACCTTGTAGAAAAGAAAGAAATCAGAAGAGAAAAAACAAGTATGGCTGCCACCTTTGCCCATTGGCTCATCCTGTCCCAAAAAACAGGATGATATGAATAAGGTGTTATAGATTTAGTTTTTTCGGATGTAGCGATACGCTTATTAGAAAGTAAGCGGTTCAACACCTCCTTTTTGGCTTCCTCATTGGAAGGTTTGGACGGGAAATTTAGATTTAAAAGTATTTCCTTGGCAAGCTTGACATCAGCAAACCTATCGGGATTGGCCTCCAACCAGTGCTGCCAATACCGATTGAGGTCAGCATCGGGCTGCTTTACCCATCGGATAAATTCTACGTCTTCTAAAAGATCTTTAATTTGCGGCATGTTTTTGGGTTTTATTGCTGCTCTTTTATGGTATAGCAGTACAATTCCCAAACAACGCCTTCTGTTTCGATTTTTTTTTCAAAAAAATTAGAAAAGGCCTTTTTCTCCCTTATTAAACCCGAAATATGCATTAGCTTATCTATTACGGACTGAAAATGCTTTAAAATCAGACGCTTTGCTGCTGTTTTCGACTCTACCTGGTGGTAGACAGGTTCACCATAGCGGTGCTATGGCTCAGTCTCCAAACAGCCTGATTTTCTTGCATTGTCAGCCCTCACTACGATTGCTAATGCATAATCCGGGTTAAACTAATTTTATAACTGTCTGAAGTTAAATTGAAAAAACTAAAACCTAGTATCAGGCTAAGCCATATTTCAATCAAGCATTAGTTAATTGAAAAAATAATGGAATAAAACCAAGGGAATTCCTTAGGGAACGCAAGGCTTTATAGACCAAATCACGGGCTGATTTAGGATTGGACAATGACATCATTTCACTGATTTCCTCATAACTCATCCCTTCATAAAACAAATAATAAATTGCTTCTCTCTTTCTTGGTGATAAACCATCCAGAGCAGATTGAATATTATTAAATTGTTCTTGATCTAGCTGAGAATTTATCAAGAATTGTTCATGGGAGATGGTAACTTCAAAGGGCGTATGCTCATTCAAATTAGATTGACGGCTAGACCATTTGTTCAATTCCTTAATGATTCTTCTTTTTAAACACTTAAACAGATAAAACTTGATATGATGGGTATCACCTATGGTCTCACTATACTTCCTTAAATCCAAAAACACATCATGGATGGCATCCTTAACCAATTCTTCCCTGGTAGTGATCCTTGAACCAAACCTATATAAACTATCGAAATAATTTTCATAAATTTTCAAGAAAGCGGAATTACTGCCCTTTTTAAAGGCTTTCCACAAATCAATATCAGTATGCTCTCCATCATTTGGTTTTCCTACACGGCTACCTTCAACATACTCTACCTTATAATTTTTAGCTATCATGATATTATTTCGGGCTTTTGCAATTTTAAAGTAAATAATTTTAATCCAAATTTCAAAAATAAACAAACTTTAATTGCATACTAAAAAGATTTAGCAAAGCCTTAATCTAGCTTATTAGAAAATAATCAATTCGATATATTATTTGGCAAACACCCTTATAAATAGTGTATCAATTAATCAATGGTTTAAGCAAACACCTTATATCAAAATTGAATTCTACACATTAAATTGCTTTCACATCCAATCAATTGGTAAAAGGGAGATAATGATTCTCCGCTGTTTCGACAGCTGAGCTGCGAGACGACTAAACTTGAGTATCTGACTCCGTTATAACTTTGCGAGTCAAATGCACTGCAAAGCCCTAATTATAGTTCAAACCACCTGACTTGGACCAATCACCCATACCAGATTCCATCCCTTCTGCTTTAAACATTTAATAAACCCATCATGAACTTAATGGTTTAAAAAATCCAACTCGTCCATCAACACATACAACCGGTTGGTAATAAGCTGTATATTAGCTCTAAGAAAATAAATAAACCCTTAATGAACTTAATGCCTTAATGGTTTAAAAAACTACTCGTCTTTCAGCACATTCACCGGATTGGTAATGGCCGCCTTGTAGGTTTGCCAGCTAACGGTGACTAAAGCGATGATCAATACGATCAATCCTGCCAAACCAAACACCCACCAGCTCAAGGCGGTCTTATAGGCAAAGCTCTCCAGCCACTTACTCATGGCATAATAAGCTACTGGACAGGCCAGTAAAAAAGCAATCGCTATCCACAGCACGAAATCTTTGTTCAGCAGCAAAAGAATTTCTCTAGCACTTGCCCCATTCACTTTCCGAATGCCGATTTCCTTGGATTTGCTTCCAGTTACAAAAAGCGAGATAGCGACCAGTCCCAACATGGAAATCACCAACACAATGGCCGTAAAGGCATCCAACAATTTTTTAAGCCTATATTCTTCATGGTACACTTCTGCATAATCAAAAGTCTGCACCAGTTTATCGGCGAGGTGTCCAGGATACCCCAGGTTCTCCAGGTAATTGGCCACATCGGCAAAGATGCTTTCATGAAAGCCTTTCGAACACCTCACCTGAAACAGCCCTATTGGAAAACCTGTAAAATCCGTTCCCAAAATCATCGGCTTCATGGGATAATAAAGCGGTAAATTATACAGGTTTTCAAAAACCCCTACAATGGTCATGTCAGGACTGTTTTTCTTGGTAATTCTAGCACCGATCGGATCAACCAATCCTGCCTGTCTGACAAACTCTTCATTCACCATCACTTCAAAAATGCCCTTCCTGTCTTTCCGGCGAAGTGTTCCTCCTCTTTTCTCATAATCCGCAGCCTTGGTCGGGGAAAGATTCCGTCCACTTTTCAACTGAATATCATGCACCGCCAAATACTGATCATCACCATCAATCCATTGAGTTTCTATATTTCGATCAGTTGCAGGTACCTCAAGGTTCCATAAGCTGGATGGCTTGTTCCTAAAAAGCCGCTGGCCTCTGGAAATACTTTCTACATGACTATTGGCGCTAAGCAAATTTCTAATCTCGTTAGAATCATCTAGAACTCTCACTCCTACTATCGCCTCGATATCGAAACCCTTATCAAGCTCATGCACAAAATCCAGTTGCTTCCTTACAATGAGGATACAGCTCATCAAGCCAATAAACAGAAAAAGCTGAAAGCCAATCATCAGCTTCTTGCTCCCTACAGATGCTGAAATGACTTTTCCATGTTCTTTGACAAATATGGAATTATAGGACAAAATGTACTCCATTAGCCCAATAATGCCTCCTAGACCAATCACAATGCACAAAAAGGAAAGGATAATTTTATAATCTGTAACGATAGATAATTCGTATTCCGAGCCAATGATGTCTCCAATCAACTCACCTATCAATGGATAACTGATCATGGTCAGTCCAAAGCAGACTAAGGCATTGATCATTGACTCTAGCACAAACAGTGAAAGAATATCCCCCTTACTAGCCCCTAGCACCCGACGGGTTACAAACTCTTTGGCACGGTTTAAATTCAAACCAAGGTTCATGATAATATAGTTGGTAAGTGCCAATAAAAGCGTGATGATGCCAACCAAAGAAATTACCTGTATATACCTAAGCGAACCTTTTCTAGACTGGCTGATATCATCAGAGTGCAGGTAAATCTCGTCTAAGCTTTGTAGATCAAGTTGGTATTGGTTTTCATCAAAACTTCCATTGGTACGACTAAAAAGTGGCTTGATTTTATTAATAAGCTCGGTGGTCAATTTCGTCGATAAGGCCTCCCGATCAGTAACATTCGGCGCATACACATATAGATCATTGTACGGCAACCACCATTTGTTTTCAGAACCGTAATCTTTAGAACTCAAAAAGCTTGAATATACTATATTGGTCACAAAATCTGTCTGTATACTGGATTCAGCAGGAATATTTTCCATGACCCCCACCACTATAAATTCGGTATTCACTTCTCCATCTTCCTTTGCTTCAATCACCTTACCCAATGCGCTTTCATTTGGAAAATATAATTGAGCCATCTTCTCGGAAAGCACTATCGCATTTGGTGTATCTGCAAATTTGTCCAGACTGCCCAACACCAACTTAAAGTCAAAAACAGTAAAAAAAGTAGGATCAACCATTAAATACTCTTCCAGCACTTGCTCCCCATGCCGCTCCATGAGATATCCAGTCTTCTCTAGACGGACCACCTCTTCCACTTCGGGCAGTTTGTCCTTTAACAATTCCCCAAAAGGAGCATAAGTCCTTGTACTCCTATAGGCCGAATGAGGATCATTTCTTACCACCCTATAGATATCCTTTCCCTTAGCGTGAAAAGCATCCACACTCAGCTCCTTATACACAAACAGATAAGCATGAAAAAAAGCCATGATGGCAATGCTCATGCCCAAAATAGTGATCAAGTAAACCTTATAGGACCTGATCATCCGACGGATATATTCTTTTAATATTCTAAAAAACATATTTCAATAATTATGTATATCTGCTATTTTCCCAGCAATGACTAAAATGTGAAAGGGACGTCCGTTTCTAAACTCAAGTTACCTTCCGTCTCCAGTCTTCCCCTTCGGTCTTCTGTCTTCCATCTTCCATCTTCCGTCTTCCAACCTCATTACTCATCCTTCAATACATTCACCGGATTGGTAATCGCTGCGCGATAACTCAGTCCACTCACCGTCAATAAAGCCACAATCAGTGTCAACAGCCCTGCCAAACCAAATATCCACCAGTCCAGTGTGGTTTTATAAGCAAAGTTTTCCAGCCATTTTTGTGTCACATAATAGGCCACTGGACAGGCAATCACAAAAGCCAAAACAATCCATTTTGCAAAGTCCCCATTCAGCATCAGCAGGATTTCCTTGACCGAAGCCCCATTTACTTTTCTGATACCTATTTCCTTGGCGCGTCTTTCGGTCTTATATAAAAACATGCCCACAATTCCCATCAAACTGATAAGTATGGCCATTAGCGTAAAAAAGCTTACCACTTTCTGAAGCGTTTTTTCATCTCCATACATCCTCTCCATAATATCATTCACATAGTTTGAGTTGATAAGTACGCCTTTGGGATGATCTTTAAAGTCACTTATTGTTGATGCCACAAAAATCTGATTGCTCTCCAAATAATGCTTTACCTGTTCTGCAGTCACGGTTTTTCTTCCTTCCTTATACTTTATTGTAATGGAACCATTTGCCTTCGATATATCCTCCATTCTCAAAAACAATGGTCTAAGCTCCTTTTTAAAGGTCTCAAACTTAAAATCATCCACGACACCAATTACCCTTCCGATGTTTGTTTCAACCCCTATGGGATCATCCAACTCCATAAACTTGGCAGCTGCCTCATTAATAATTAAAGACTCTTTTAAATCCGTCGAGAATTCCTTAGAAAAATTCCGACCTTTCTTCAATTCAATATCATATAAGGATATAAAGGATTCATCCACATTCATATATTCCAAAGCATACTCTTTGGAAGGCTGATCTTTTAGTTTAATGATACTTTTCTGGCTAGAACCATGGATAGGCAGTACCTGACTAGCGCTTACTGCCAGCACTTCTGGCAGATTAAAAAGGCCTTTCTGAACCTCATCGAGAGATTGGTTATACTTATAAACAGTTAATAAATTATCCGTATTAAAGCCCTTACCTTGGTTCATCATAAAGCCCAACTGCTTATAATAGGCAAATGAAAACACCAGCATAGCTGTAACTATCACCAATTGGGCCAAGATCACCCCATTCCCAAAGAACAGATTATGCCGTTGGGAAGCCTGTTTTTCCAATACCTCAACCACTTGATGGCGGCTTACATATCGGTAAAAATAGAGGCTGCTAAGCGCCGCAATCATAAACACCAGTATAATTGACCCAACAAAAAAGCTCCAATTTTCTTTCATGGAAAGTACCAACTGATCTTGTAAATGCCCATTAAAATAAGGAAGTGTGGATTTAAGAATCAAAAAACCAAAAGCCGCTGCCATAAAGCAC
The DNA here is from genome assembly GCF_014280965.1 of Echinicola salinicaeni. Classification (GTDB taxonomy): domain Bacteria; phylum Bacteroidota; class Bacteroidia; order Cytophagales; family Cyclobacteriaceae; genus Echinicola; species Echinicola salinicaeni. The sequence continues at coordinate 332,494 of NZ_JACODZ010000001.1, read as the reverse complement.
ATTAAAAGCGACTCTGCAAATATCATCTTCAAAGTATCTCTGTTTTCCATCCCCATCACTTTCCTTAAAGCCATGTTTTTAATACTTCGCTCAGAAATCGCAGAATAAAGCAACATAAAATTGAGCAAAGAGACCAGCAAAGCCAGCATTCCTATTCCCGAATAAAGCAAAACTCCTTTTATGGATTTGGTGGACTGTGATCCTGCTATACCTTCTGAGTACAAATGCACTTTTTCCAAAGGCTGAAGTTTATAGGTAGACTTATACCATTCCTGCTCACCTTCATTCATCTTTTTCTCCAGTCCTTCCCAATCACTCCCTTCTCTTAAAGTCAAATATGAAGTTAAAAACCTAGCCCCTCTTTGTTCAGGAGATCTATAGAGCTGAAAATCATCAGAATTGCTAATAGGCAATAAGATATTGGGTCGAAAAGTTGATTTAATAGGTAAATCTTCAAATACCGCCACAATCGTCATTTTCTTCCCTTCCTGCTCTCCATATAATGAACTTATTTCCAGTTGCTTGCCCACAACATCTTTTTCCTTAACAAAATACTTACTGGCAAAGGATTCAGAGACAATAACAGTGTTAGGATCTTTCTTAAACCGATCAAATGCTCCAAACAACAACTCAAAAGAAAAAACATCTACCACTGATGAATCAGCATAATAACAGCCATTATAATCCACAGCATCATTGATCTTTAATTGACTAGGCTGTAGTCTTACGTATCCTTTAATTTCCGGAAACTCCTCTGCCATCTCCTCAATCTCCAACGGATTGGTTATCGCACTAACCTGCTGCTTATCAGCTGAAGGAATGGTCAATACCCTATAAATATTTTTATAGTTTTTATGAAAAGTATCAAAGCCCGTATGATGCGTGACCATCAAAAGGCTGAGCAATACGATCCATAAACCCAAACTCAATCCTATCAGGTTGATAAAGCTATAGGGGCGCTGGTTAATAAAATTCCGGTAAGCGGTTTTGATATAAAAAAGCATTTTCTGTCAGTCTCTAAGGTTACTATTCGTCTTTCAGTGCCAACACAGGATTCTGTGTCGCCGCCCGATAACTCAGCCCACTCACCGTCAATAAAGCCACAGTCAATGTTAGCAAACCCGCCAAACCAAATATCCACCAGTCCAGTGTGGTTTTATAGGCAAAGTTTTCCAGCCATTTGTTCATAAAATAATAAGCTACCGGACAGGAGATAAGAAAGGCCAGCAAAATCCAGCGTACAAAATCCCCATTCAGCAAGACCATAATTTCCCTTATAGTAGCGCCATTGACTTTGCGCACGCCGATTTCCTTTACCCGCTTCTGGGTATCGTCCAAGGCGATGGCAAACAGGCCGATTCCTGAAATCAAAAGGGCCACTAGCGTAAACAGGATGAAAATGGTGCTTAACTGCTTTTCCTTTTGGTATAAGTCCTGAACTTCATCCTCCAAAAAACTGTATTGAAAAGTTTGTCCAGGATTTAATTCTTCATACAGTCCTTTAATAAAAGCCAGCCCTTCCTGCTCAGCGCCCTTATGAAACTTGATCATAAAATCTCTTTCAAAGTCCTCAAAATAGACGAGGATTAATGGCTTAGTCTTCGTAGAGAGATGCTGATAATTAAAATCCTCGACCACCCCAAGAATCTCATACTCCCTCCCCCAGCTTTTATTATTAAGCTTTGTTGACTTTATATCATCAATCTGCCAGTATTTTTTAGCCGCCTCATTGATCACTATTTTATTTGAACGTGACCTATCTTTTTCCTTTTCAAAAAATCGCCCTTCAGATATTTCCAATCCAAAAACATCTTCGTAACCAGGGCCCACCACAAGCATATTTGCCGTTGAAAACTCACTCCCTTCTTTTTCCACTTTCCAGTCCATCGCCCACGACTCCGCAATAATAGTCTCTCCTTGTGAAAAAGTAGCAACAGAGGCATGTGATCCAATTTCATTTTTGGCATACTGGAAATTATCTTGAAGCTCTTGATATTTTTGAATTCTCTCCTCCTTGTTTCTAATTAAAGGCAAGCTATGTAAAAGCTTAGTCCGAAGTATATCTTCAGTCTCAAATCCCAAATCCTTGTCCAGCATAAAATTCAATTGCTTGGACACGATAAAAGAAGAGATCAATAAGACAAAAGTCAGCGAGAACTGTACGACGATCACCACCCTTTTACTCAATAATAATCTCTCCCCATCAAATTGCTCCTTTAGGCTTTTACTAAGGGACATTTGTAAAAGAATGATCGTTGGATATACCATTGCCAATCCACCCATCAATAGCAGCACTATTCCGTTGATCAACATAATTTGCCCCACTGAAGGCATTAGCACCACGCCTGTCAACTCATTAAACATTGGCAGCAGCAAATGATAAGCACCAAAGGCCAGTACAAAGGCCATGAAAATCAATATCAAAATACCCGCCAGCTTTTGTAAAATCAAATGCCTACCTGCTGCTCCATAAATCAGGTTGATGGCAGATTGTTTTATGGATACATTACTTGCTATTACCTGAAGGTTGGAAAAATTCAATACTGAAATCAATAAAATTCCTCCTATCATCAGCAGCAGTATATAAACCTGAGACTTATCCCCGGTTTTGGACACGCCTGTAATCCTCTTATTGGAAATCTCAGTAGAATAATACAATCCAAAAAAAGGCTTGATACTGCTCTCACTTAGTTTAAACTGAGGATGTTCATGTCCAATATCCTTTATTTTTGCCTTAAAAGAATCTTCATAAAAACCGGGTTTGGTAAGAATATAATCTGTACCAGACCTAGAAAACACATTTGGATCCTTGTGTTCAGGCAATACAAAGTCAAATATGATGGAGCTATTGGAAGGAGGGTTGGCTAGGATACCTTTTACCGTATATGCTATTTCTCCACGAACATCTACTGTAATCACCTCACCCATTGGGTCTTGATTTCCAAATATTTGCTGTGCCAACTTTTCTGTAATCAAAATACCATCCTCCGAACGCATGGCCTCCTTTCCATTACCACGCTTTACCTCAAAATCAAAAACATCAAAAAACAAACTGTCCGAAACAATGCCTTCGGGCAGGTAGGTTCTTCCTTCATAGGTTAACTTTATCTCGTCCTTCCTATACTTTCTAATGACAGTGGCTTTTTCCAAAGAGGGATAATCGCGATAATCAAAGTCAAAGAATGAACTGCCATCGATAGGCTGCCATTCACTTCCTTCATTGGTCCGGATGACCATGGCATAGATATCCTTCCCTCTGCTGTGAAATTTATCCATGGACAACTCATTATAGACATAAGTAAAAAGTAAGGAAATACAGACTGTCCCTAACAGTAATGTCAAAAGACTACCTATGGAAACAGACAGTTTGCTCCTAAAATTACGAAAAGCATATTTGATATAATGCAGGATCATACAGTGGCTGGTGTTTGTTGGTTTTCGGTCACGATTTTACCATCAAAAAGATTGATCACCCGATGGGCAAAACTGGCATCATGATGGGAGTGGGTCACCATCACGATGGTCGTTCCTTCCTTATTCAGCTCAGTCAAAAGGTTCATGACTTCCTGCCCGTTTTTGGAATCCAGGTTACCGGTAGGTTCATCGGCCAGGATCAGTTTTGGTTTGGCCACCAAGGCCCGGGCAATTGCCACCCTTTGCTGCTGACCACCAGAAAGCTGCTTGGGAAAATGCTTCATGCGATGGCCCATTTCCATTCTTTTGAGTACCTCATGGATGCGTTTTTTCCGCTCTGCTGCTCCCAGTTTCAGATAGATCAAAGGCAGTTCTACATTCTCATATACATTGAGCTCATCGATCAGGTTAAAGCTCTGGAACACAAAGCCGATATTGCCTTTTCTATGCTTGGTCCGGCTGTTTTCCTTAAGACTGCCCACCTCTTCTCCATCAAATAGATAAACCCCTGAACTGGGATTATCCAAAAGCCCGATAATATTGAGCAAGGTAGACTTGCCACAGCCTGAGGGGCCCATAATGGCAAGGAATTCTCCCTTCTTAACATGCAGGTTAATATTGTTCAGTGCCGTGGTCTCAATTTCCTCGGTCCTAAAAACTTTGGATAAGTTGTTTGCTTTTATCATTGTTTTATGGTTTTGTACTGTTTTTTTATTTTGCTTGGAGACGGAAGACGGGAGACAGAAGCACCCCGTTGTCCCGTCGGCTGCGCCGCAGGACTCGCTTTATACTGATCCGCTTTTGTAATGCGGGCCTTAAATACATTTGTCATTTGCAATGCCCTTCATGCTACATTCGATATTAATTATTAGGTATATCCGCAATTTTACCAGTAAAGATTAAAAGCGAATCGAAACAACTCTTATGTTTAAAGTATCAGCTGCTTCGGTCTTCAGACTTCAGCCTTCCGACCACTTGAGCAAAGGATTTATGGTTACTGGCATCATAGCGGATAATCAGATTAATCATTCTTTATTTCCTATTAAGGCCTCTTTCGGCAAACTCAGCCACTAATTCCCCGTCTCCCATCCCTTACCCTCATCCTCATTTAATCCCGTTTCTGAAGGCTATCATCATGTTCATCAAATCAAAAGACTTTTGATAGAACCCTTCAAATTCCTCTTATGTAATATAATCTCTTCTTCTGGCCTTATGGAGGCAGGTCACCACTTCGGCAAGTGATCGAATTGCATAACCCATAAATTTCTTCTGCTCAGGATTTGACTGTAAAATCGAGCCTTCTGAAATATTCAAAGCCACGGAATCTACCGCCCTCAATAGCTGGGATGCAAGATTGAACATTTCCTTCTTCGGAAACTTAGAACTTATCTCGTTTACCTCTTCACCCAATTCCATGGCTTTCTGCCAAATAATTAGATTTTCAAACTTGAATTTCATACTATTCTGTTTTAAAAGTTAAGAACAAGGTTTAGTCCCCTATAGATATTAAAACCTGTTTCTTCAAACTTCCGTCTCCAGTCCTCCGTCTTCCCTCCCCCTGATCCTCACTCCAACACCAATCGCTCATTGTCCCCAAAGGCTTCATAGCCCGAAATAATCACTTTTTCTCCAATTGCTAAACCTTCTAACACCTCATAGTACTTGGGATTTTGCTTACCGATTTTAATATTTCTCTTATAGGCGAATTCTCCAGAAGGATCCAGCACATAGACCCATTGCCCACCGGAACTTTGAAAAAAGGCTCCCTTTGGCAATAGCAATGCCTTTTCGGGATCCCCCAATTCCAAATTGATATAATAACTTTGTCCATTCCTGATAAGAGCAGGTTTATCACCGGAAAAATGCATATCCACCTTGAACTTCCCTTCTTTTACTTCGGGATAGATCTTTTTGATCTGCAATGCATAAGTACTGTCATTTTTGCGAATCCGACCTTTCAAAAAAGCCGTGATACGATCGATATAATGTTCATCTATCCATGATTCTACTTTATAATCAGAAAGATCGTGAATTTGCGCAATAGGATTTCCAGCAGCAACTTGCTGTCCATTTTCACCTTGAAGCATGGCCAACTGCCCCGCTACAGGCGCTTTTACATGAAGGTTATCCAACCGTTCGTAAACCATATCCAAGGTTCTTTTCATCCGAGCTAAATCAGCATCTAAATCTTTAATAGTATTCAGCTTGGCCAGCGAATCTTGTTGGGATTTTATTCTGCTCACCTCCATCTTTTTTAGGGCCAATTCATAATTCTCCTTTGCTTCGATATACTCTTCCTTTGAAATAAGATTGCGGTCAAACATATATTGCTCTTGTTCGTAATTCCTCTTCGCCTTTCTCAAATGGTATTGCGCCTCTATTTTATTGGTCTCACTGATGACCATATCAGATTCAAAATTAAATTTAGTTTGCCTTAAATCATTTTGCTTGGAAACAAAATCAGCCTCCACATTGAGAATTTCCATATGAAGATTCCTGTTTTCCAATTTCATGATCGTATCGCCTTCCTTCACCAAAGCCCCTTCTTCCAAGTATTTTTCTACAATCCTCCCTCCTTCATATGCATGTAAATAATAGGTACTAATAGGCTTCACCTGACCGGAAATATTGATATAATCATCAAAATCACCCGAAACCACAGTGGCAATGCTCATATTCGCCTTATTGGCGCGATAGGTCGATGCGGAACTGCCAAATAACAGCATCAGCAGCATGCCCAGAAACAACAAACTACCCAGTCCCACAAAAATATGCTTGGGCCTTAGTCCTTTCTTCTTCTCAATCTTCCTGTCCATTATGCATTGGTTTCCAATTAAACTCCTTTTCTAAATATATTCACCCAAGAAAACGGCAAACTCTACTGTAAAACCGCTTTCTGGATGAACTCAAAAAAATAGTCAGTTGATGCTTTATTATCATTGCCCTCACCAAATCTTACCGCCCTATATTCCATCGGCATGCCAAAAAACATAAACAACTAACGATCAACCAACTAACAAGCCTTCCCTTTATCAAAAATTGGTTTTATGTAAAATTTATTGACAAAATAGTGTCAAAATATTTGACACCTGATCTTATCGATTGCGCATTATTCCTAGTTTTGGATATTGCTTAAATAGATGGATACCATGGAAGGAAAAATCTTAATCGTAGATGATAATAAGTCGGTATTGAATGCTTTGGAGCTTCTTCTGGAGGGAGAATATGCAAGCATCACCACCATATCCAACCCCAACAAAATCACAGGATTGGTGGACCTTCCCAGCTATGATGCGGTTTTATTGGACATGAACTTTTCTGCAGAAATCAACACAGGCAATGAAGGGCTTTTCTGGTTGAGACAAATCAAGGCCAAAGCTCCTGAACTTCCTGTGATCATGATCACCGCCTATGGAGACATGGACCTGGCGATCAAGTCACTAAAAGAAGGTGCAGTAGATTTTGTCCTCAAACCTTGGGACAACCAAAAGCTGCTGGCCACCTTGCGTTCCGCCTGCCAATTGGGACAATCCCGAAAGGAAGTGGACAACCTAAAAAAAGATCAGGCCAACTTAAGAAGCCTGATCAACAAAAATGAACAAAGCATTATAGGAAAATCACCTGCCGTGGAGCGTATGCTCTCCGTCGTAAGAAAAGTGGCCCAAACCACCGCCAATGTCCTGATCACTGGTGAAAATGGCACCGGAAAAGAATTAATTGCCCAAGAAATTCACAGAAACTCACCAAGGGCCAGTGAAGTATTTGTGGGTGTGGACATGGGGTCTATTCAGGAAAACCTTTTTGAAAGTGAGCTCTTTGGCCATGCAAAAGGATCTTTTACCGATGCCAAAGAAGACAGAACCGGCAAATTCGAGGCGGCCAATAGAGGTACTTTATTTTTGGATGAGATTGGCAATCTTTCCTACCCCTTACAATCTAAATTGCTCAGCACCCTTCAAAACAGGGAAGTCGTGAAAGTAGGCAGCAATAAGCCTATCCCCATAGATATCCGCTTGATCTGTGCTACCAATAGTCATCTGGACGAAATGGTGAACACCGGAGACTTTAGGGAAGATTTACTTTACCGTATCAATACCATTCATATCGAAGTACCACCACTTCGAGAGCGGGGAGAGGACATCTTATTATTAGCAGACTTTTTTACCCAAAAATACAGCTCCAAGTATGGGAAAGGTCAGCTAAGCATACATAAAAATGCCCAGAAAAAGCTCATGGAATATAGCTGGCCGGGAAATATTCGAGAGCTCCAGCATACCATCGAACGAAGTGTGATTTTATGTGAAGGCGACATCCTCCAGGGGGAAGATATTCTACTAAAACAACGGTCACATCCCGCACTGAATGAACTGGAAATGACCTTGGAAGAGATGGAACGGGATATGATTGCCAATGCACTGTCCCGACACCAAGGGAATTACACTGCTGCGGCCGAACAGTTGGGAGTCAGCAGACAGACCCTCTATAACAAGACCAAACGCTATGGTCTTTGATTTTTCATTAATTTAAACTGCAAGCTACACTGATCATGGCCAGTAAACACCTCTACTTTCAAATCTGCCTTAGGGTGCTCCTACTCCTATTCTCCTCACTTTTATTTGCCCATCTTTATCTTAAAGGCGAATATACCTTGAGCATATACATTGCTGCCATCATTCTTTTTCAAACGATTTGGCTGATCCGGTTTTTGAACAAAACCAACCGAAAAATAGCTTATTTTTTCGATGCAATGGAAAATAATGACTCAACCATCAACTTTCCTTATAACATTAAAACACCCTCCATCCGGGAGCTTAACACCAGCTTAAACAGGGTAAACAACCTGCTGCAAGAAGCCAAAATCAACATCCAAGAACAGGAGCAATATTATCAAACCATTCTAGAAGAGGCAGAAACGGGCATTCTCGTTTTGAATGAAACTGGGCATATCATTGATTCAAACAGAAAAGCCAAACAATTGCTGAATCATCAGCACCTTAGCCATATCCAGCAACTCCAACCTATCAGCGAAAACCTTTTTCATTCCCTTGAAAAGCAACAAAGTTTCGACCAGAAATTGATCCAAATACCCAATGAACGGGAAAGCATCCACCTAACCGTCAAAGCCAATGAACTGATCATAAAAGGGAAAAAGATGCTTATCGTAGTCATTCAGAATATCCACAAAGAATTGGACAACCAGGAAGTAGAATCTTGGCAACGCTTGATCAGGGTCTTGACCCATGAAATCATGAACTCCGTAGCCCCAATCACCTCTTTATCTGAAACCCTTTTGCGATATTTCAATAAAAATGGTGAATTGGTCAAACCTGCATCAATCACCCAAGAAAAAGTAAAGCAAACGGTTAAAGCTTTGGACACCATCAATTACCAAGGGAACAACCTCATTAAATTCACCAATTCTTACAGGACCTTGACCAAAATCCCTGAGCCTGATAAAAAACTCCTAAATGTTCAAACACTATTCGAAACGGTAAGGATACTGGTCAGCCAAGAAGATGGCGTAGAGAAGATTTCCTTCAAAACGGCCATTACCCCTAAGGAATTAGAGGTCTATGCAGATGAAAAGTTAATCAGCCTAGTCCTGCTCAACTTGATCAAAAACGCCATTCATTCACTGGCTGATCAGGACAATGGGCAGATTGAATTATCAGGAGAGAAGGATGAGTCAGGCCGGGTCGCACTGAGGGTCACTGATAATGGCCCCGGGATTTCCCCAAGTATGCTCCAAAAAATCTTTGTACCCTTTTACACCACCAAAAAAGACGGATCAGGTATTGGGCTGAGCCTATCGAAGCATATCATGAAGCTGCATCATGGTAATATAGAGATCAAATCCAAACCACAGGTTAAAACGGTTTTTTCACTGCATTTCCAGCGGGGATTAGGGTAGGCGATAATTTAAAAGGGCTATTAAATCTACCCTTATCAATATTTTTTCCAATCGCTTGAATAATGTATTTTGTTTTCAGTTTTCAAAAAGGTTAAAATCAAACTCTTCAAACATTTTTTATGACTTTTCCAAAAGATGAATTCCAGAACAAATTATCCATATATAAACAAGCCTCTAATGAAATAGCAGTGCAATTAAAAAGAATAAGTCTCATTAGGTTAATTGTGTTTATAATGGGACTTATTTCTTCACTGTATCTTGCTAATGAAAGAATGATTATCTCATTAGTTATTGTCCTTGCAGTGTTTACGGCTCTTTATATTTTCACCTTAAAGCACTTTCAAAACCAAGAAAAGAACTGCACTTTTAAAACCAACCTTATTAAGATCAATGAGGAAGAAATTTTAAGATGCGAAAACAAACTCAATCAAATAAAAGCACCAAATACTAACGTGTCTTCAAGTCATGATTACAGTCAAGATATGGACTTATTCGGTACACATTCCTTATTCAAATTATTGAACCGAACCACAACTGAGAGAGGAAAAGAAATACTTATACATTGGATGTTGACTCCTGCATCACCCAATGAGATTCAGGAGAGGCAAAAACTGATACAAGAAATGTTGATTGAAATTGACTGGCGTCAGTCTTTAAACGCTTCGGGGATGGAGCCCAATGAAGAAGTTCCGGAAAAGAAACATCTTACTGATTGGATAAACATTGATAATCATCTCCTTTCAAAGAAAATGTTCCTAATTGGTCTTGCCCTTATTCTTTCAATTATAACTGTTTTTTCCCTGGGATATTTCTTTTATCATCTCGTTTCACTTGGAGAAATAAAAGGCCTTTGGCTGACTTCAGGTATATTATTCATCAATACTTTATTTCTTAATAGGCTTAGACCTACAGCTGAAAAAAATGTTTCTCATAGTTTTACAATTGTCAATCTGTTAGCCTCCTATCATAGGCTTATATCAGTCATTAATCAAAAAACATTTTCATCTTCTCTGATGAAATCTTATACGCTTTCCTTGAAAGATAAAGACTATAATGCCAATAAGGAAATAAAGATTCTCATCAACTTATTAACGAAGTTTAGATTGAGAGGTGCAAAAGGCCAATCTATTGGAGCCAATTATATGTATATCTTATTCAACTACATCTTCTTTTTGGATGTATACTTTCTGCTTCAAATTGAAGCATGGAGGAAGAAAAACAAAAACCATATAAAACAATGGGAAGAGTCAATAGCTCAAGTAGAGGCAATTAGTAGCTTAGCTGGATTTTCGTACGCCAATCCAAATTTTAATTTTCCAATAATCAACAAAAGTCTAACCACCTTAAAATTTAAAAATCTGGGACACCCTTTATTAAAAGAAAGTAAAAGAGTTAATAATAATTTTAATTTAGAAGAAGGTCAAATCGCCATGATAACAGGTTCTAATATGGCTGGAAAAAGTACCTTCCTTCGTGCAATTGGCACTAACTTAATATTAGGGCTAATGGGTGCCCCCTGCTGCGCAAGCAGTGCTGAAATTTATCCATTTAGGCTATTTTCCAGTATGAGAATAAAAGATGACTTAGAAGAAGGAGTATCTTCTTTTTATGCTGAATTACAAAGAATCACCACCTTACTGGATAAAATAAAATCCGATGAGCCCGTATTCTTCTTGCTAGATGAATTGTTCAAGGGCACTAATTCCAAGGACCGCAACAAAGGCGGTTATTCTTTAATTAAGCAACTTAAAAGGCTTGGGGCAACTGGATTGATTTCTACCCATGATTTAGAATTAGCTCAATTGGTTTCTTCGCATAATATGATAAGTAATTATAGTTTTAATAGTTCTTTGTGCAATGAAGAATTGTCTTTTACTTATAAATTAGAGGAAGGAATATGTAAAGATTTTAATGCAAGTGAATTAATGAAAAATGCAGGAATTGAAATTATAGAACAATTTTAGACCTTATTTTTAAAATCTTTCATATAGATTTCATAGTCGTTTGTTTTCCTTTCCCTATCAAAAAAAATCCTCAAAGCCAAAGGCCTTGAGGATTTCACCTTATTTAGTAAGTCTATAATTATTAACCTTTTACATTGCTCTTTTATTTGCTGGAATCAAATGAATTAATTCCAGCCACCACCTAAGGCTTGGTACATTTTCACAAAAGCGTTCAATTGCTGCATTTGTGTTTCTACCAAATCAAATCTGGACTCCAAAGCATCTCTTTGGGTCAATAACACCTCCATATAATCAGCTCTTGCTGACCTGAAGAGATCATTGGAAATATCAATTGATTGCGTAAGCGCCTCTACTTCCTTCGCCTTCAAACCATAGCTCTTCTCAAGATTGCCTATTTTGGACAACTGATTTGCCACCTCTATATAGGCCTTCAAAACGGTTTGCTCGTATTCGAAGACAGCCTGAATCTGTTTTGCGTTGGCGCTTTTATAATCTGCCTTGATCGCATTTCTGTTGATCAATGGAGAAGATAGATCTCCTACAATAGAATATATAAGGGATTCTGGCGTGGTGATCAAATGGGAAGGATTGAAGGCCTGAAAACCTACTCCTGCCGAAATCCCCAAGGAAGGATAGAACCTGGCCTTGGCCACCTTTACGTCCAAATCAGCTGCAGCTAATTCCAGTTCAGCCTGTTTGATATCAGGTCGATTTTCCAACAACTGAGCCGGCACTCCTGCATAAACATTATCAGGCACCAAAGTACCCAACTCTTTACTGCTTCTTTTTACTGGCTGAGGATATCTACCCACCAAGAAATTGATTTCATTCTCCGTTTCGATAATCTTTTGCTGAATGTCAAATTTCAAGCTTCTAGTATGGTAAACCTCTGCCTCAAATTTACGGACAGCCAATTCTGTTACCTTTGCTGCTGTTTTTTGCAACCTTACGATCTCCAATGCATTGCTTTGGATCTCAATATTCTGATTGACAATTTCCAACTGCTTATCCAAGGCCAATAATTCATAATAGGAATTGGCCAGTTCTGAAATCAGGTTAGTTACCATGAAGTTTCTTCCTTCCACAGTGGCCAAATACCTTGATAAGGCAGACTTCTTGGCATTTCTAAGTTTATGCCAAATATCCACTTCCCAAGTTGCAAAAGCCCCTATCAGATAATCAGATAAAGGATCTGGCATTTCCTTTCCAGGCTTGATCTCAGTATTGGCATCATTGGCTCCCTGACTGGTATATCTCCCTACTTTTTCAGTCCCGGCCCCTGCTTTGATATCCACAAAAGGCAAATATTCCCCTTTTCTGGCCTTAACTTCATTCTTGGCCACCTCTATCTCCTGTAAGATGATATTTAACTCCTGATTGTTTTTCAGTGCAGTATCTATTAGGGCATTCAGATAAGGATCTGTAAAATAGTCCTCCCAGCTTATTTCAGCAGTATTGGTGGTATCCTGCGAGTCATTAAAGCTCACAGGAATATTTTTATTGACTTTTCTTTCGACAAGAGAAGGGGTCTTACATGCTGACACCATCAGTACCAAGCAAACCACTCCCAGGCTTATTTTTATGATTCTATCAAACATTTTCATGATCATATTCTTCTGTTAATGGAACTTCGTCTTCATCTTGGATCAGCTGTCTGCCATCGGCAAGCTTGGCAAAAATATAGTACAGACCGGGGACAATAATTACCCCAAAAACGGTCCCAAACAACATTCCCCCCATGGCTGAAGCACCAATAGTTCGGTTACCTATGGCACCAGCTCCGGTAGCAAGTATCAATGGAATCAAACCTGCAATAAACGCGAAAGAAGTCATTAAAATCGGGCGGAAACGTACCTTGGCCCCTTCGATGGCGGAATTTAGTATGGTAGCACCTTCCTGTCTTTTCTGCACAGCAAATTCTACGATCAGCACGGCATTTTTGCCCAAAAGTCCAATCAACATGATCAAACCAATCTGGGCATAAATATCATTGTCCAGCCCCATCAGCTTCAGCAGCAGGAAGGAACCAAATACCCCAACTGGCAAGGAGGTAACCACCGCCAGCGGTATGATGAAACTCTCATATTGTGCCGCCAATACAAAATAAACAAAGACCAATACCACAAGAAACACATACAAGGCCTCATTGCCCCTGTTGGACTCATCATAGGAAAGTCCTTCCCAAGCAATGTCATAATCCTTGGGCAAGGTTTGTTCTGCCACTTCCCGAATAGCCTGAATGGCGTCAGCAGTGGTATAGCCCTTAGCAGGAAGCCCTCTAATAGCTGCTGAATTATACATGTTAAAACGGGTAACCTCGTTAGGCCCTTGAGTCTTCTTCAACTTCATAAAGGCAGAGTAAGGCACCATTTCACCATGATCATTTTTGACATATAGGTTAAGTACATCCGATGGTAATCTTCTAAACTTTGGATCAGACTGCACATAAACCTTGAAGAATCGACCAAACTTAATGAAACCCTGTTCATAGGTACTACCAATCAGTATATTCAGGTTTTCCATGGCATCACCAATGGAAACGCCCTTTTGCATGGCCAGCTCATTATCAATTTCCAGTTCATACTGAGGATAGTTAGCAGCAAAGAAGGTAAACAAACCGGTCAATTCTGGACGCTTACCTAGATCATCCATAAACTGCTTATTGATCTTATCAAATTCCTGATAATCGGTCTCCGTGGTCTGATCCAACAATCGCATGGAGAAACCACCAGAGGAACCGAAACCTGGAATAGCCGGTGGTTCAAAGAATTCCACGATGGCCCCAAGACCTTTGGACTCCTCCTCCAGTTTTTCCATGATCTCTTTCACCGAATGTTCTCTTTCGGACCACGGTTTAAGGTTGATCAAACAGGTACCTGCATTGGATCCTCTACCTTCTGTCATGATCTCATAACCTGCCAAGGAAGACACGGACTCCACGCCATCGATTTCCTCACAAACTTCCATCAGCCTATGGGCTACTTGGTTGGTTCTTTCAAGTGTTGCACCTGGAGGTGTCTGGATAATGGCATAAATGGTTCCTTGATCTTCACTTGGGATAAATCCTGATGGGAGAATATGGTTTTCGTAAACTATACCTGCACCAAAGGCCAATAGAATAGCGAAAGTCAACCACCTCCTGTTAACAATCCTTTTCAACAAGGCCACATACCTTCCAGTCAATTTATCAAATCCACTGTTAAAACTGTCCAAGGCCTTGGTAAGGAAATTCCCCTTTTTCTCATGTCCATGATGGTTTTTGAGCAACATGGCACATAGCACAGGAGTAAGGGTCAGGGCAATCAAGGCTGAAATCACAATGGCACTGGCCATGGTAATAGAGAACTGCCTGTAGAAGGTACCTACCGGACCTGACATAAATGAAATTGGCAGGAACACGGAAACCATCACCATGGTAATCGCAATAATTGCACCTGAGATTTCCCCGAGCACCCTTTTCACCGCCTGGTAAGGAGTCAGCTGAGGCATTTCCTCCATTTTGGCATGAACAGCCTCCACTACCACAATGGCATCATCAACCACGATACCAATGGCCAGAACCAATGCAAAGAGAGTCACCAGGTTAATCGAAAGTCCAAAGAACTGAATCACAAAGAATGCCCCAATCAAGGATACCGGTACAGCCAGAATTGGAATCAAGGTCGATCTCCAATCGCCAAGGAAGATAAATACAACCAAAGCCACTAGGATAAAGGCATCCCGCAAGGTATGGATCACCTGTTCAATAGAAGCATCCAGGAATTTGGATACATCATAACTGATATTATAATCCATTCCAGGAGGGAAAGAGGCTTTCATCTCTTCCACCTTATTTTTCACTTCCTCGATCACATCACTGGCATTACTACCATAGTTTTGTTTCAGGACGATGGCTGCTGATGGTTTCCCATCCAAATTGGAGTAAATATCGAAGAACTCACTACCTAGCTCTACCTTACCGATATCCTTTAAGTGGATACTTTCACCTTCAGTATTGGCCCTGATGATGACATTTTCATATTGCTCGGGCTCATTATACCGGCCCTTATAAGTCAATACATACTCTAGGGACTGGGCTTTCATACCCGAACTTCTACCCAGCCTACCTGGCCGCCCAACGATACTCTGCTCCTGCAAAGCTTCCATCACTTCATCAACTGAAATATCATATGCACGCATACGGTCCGGATTTAACCAAACACGCATGGCGTATCTCCGGCTACCCAAAATTTGCGCCTTTGCAACCCCCTTGATCCTGTTGATCTCCGGGATCATTTTCACATTGGCATAATTGTATAGGAATTTCTCATCCAAACTTTTATCCTTGGAATAGAGGTTGACATACATCAACATACTCGGCTGAATAGGCGTAATAACTACCCCTTCCCGCTGCACCAACTCGGGCAGCAAAGGCATGACCTGATCCACCCTGGTCTTCACCCTGATCACGGCCTGATTGGGGTCAGTTCCTGGTTCAAATATCACCCTTAAAGTGGCCTCACCAGCACTGGTGGCATCAGTGGCCATATAACGCATCCCCTGAACACCATTGATGGAGTTTTCCAGGGTAATCAAAGTAGACTTCACCAAAACATCGGCACTGGACCCTGGATAGGCTATAAAGATATTAACCGAGGTTGGCGCAATTTGCGGGAACTGGGATATAGGCAGCTGCTTTATCGACAAGGATCCCACAAAAACGATTAGGACCGAAATGACTATCGCAAATACGGGCCTGTGTATAAATTTTTGAAACATTGTTTTCGCTTTTTAGGTCACTCAATTATTCCGCGTACAGATCCAGCTCAGACAAAGCCTTTGCGGGCTCTACGAACTTGCTTTTGATCTCTTCATTCTCTCTAACTAAGCGCAATCCTTCAAGCAGAATTTTATCATTTACATCAATACCCTCCTGGACGGCATAGATATGTGGTAATTCAGCAGCTATGGTAATAGGTTTTGATCTAATGATATTGTCCTCTCCTAGCACATAAACATACTTTTTGTCCAATACCTCAAAAGTGGCTTTTTGAGGTATGATCAGGGCATTATCCAATGGTACTCCCATAATGATATTGCCGGTCTCTCCATGTCTCAAAAGTCCTTTAGGGTTTGGAAAAGTAGCTCTGAATGGGATATTTCCTGTCTCGTGGTTAAAGTCTGCCTCGATGGTCTCTACCACTCCAGGGAATTCAAACATTTTATTGTTGGCCATTAATAAACCAACCTTCATCAGGCTGTCCCTTTGAACATTGGATTTATAATCCAGGTACTCTGCCTCTGGAACGTTATAATAAACCCACATTTTACTATTGTCGGAAAGATTGGATAGCAATTCGCCTTCCTCTACAAGACTCCCTAACCTCACATGAAATCGGTCGATGATTCCATCAAAAGGAGCTCTGATTTCGGTAAACTGCAAGTGCACTTCTGCCAGTGCTTCTTCCGCTTTGGCCTTATCCAGTTTTGCCTTGGCCATGGCAAGCTCATTAGGAGCTACCACATCCCTGTCAGCTAAGGACTTGGTGTTTTGATATTCTATTTCAGCAAAGCTCACTTCAGCTTTGGCTTTTTGAAGTTCCGCCTCATAGAGCTTTGGCATGATCTGGAACAAAAGCTGTCCCTTTCTCACATATTGTCCCTCATCCACAAATATTTTTTCCAAGTACCCCCTTTCCTGTGCTCGAAGCTCAATGTGGTTAATGGAATGAATTTGACAAACGTACTCTTCAGTGATGGTTGTGTCCATTCTAGCTGGACTGGTAACCAGGAACTCTACTTCCTCCTCGTGTTTTTCTTCTCCCTGGGTGGTACAGCTTGTATGCCACAAAAGGGCACCCAAGCTCATAAGCATGAGAATTCTCTTCATGATAATTTTCTTTTTTGGATAATGGAATAAATGATGAAATTTTCGAGAGTGATTAACCAAACACTCCGACACTGTTCTCTAAGCACACAGTGCTTAGAATAGGTGATAATTAAAAGGCATTAATAAGCGGGAACTATGAGATATAGCCCAACTAAAAAAGTATCATATCCTGAATACCTCTATTTTAAGGTATAGGCAATTGGATAAGGTATTGATATAGTGCTTACCATAGTGTAAGCCTGGATCAGGATTAATATAACGAAACAGTTCCTTAAAAACCTCTGCAAAAAACAGCGCAGCAAAATAATTGCTATTTTCCACATACTTCTTAAATGATCTTATTTCATCATCCTCTTCTTCAAAATCAGAGGTATCGAGTTGGAATCCATCTCTTTCGGAAATTGATGATAAAGACTTTAGGAAAAAGTCATGAGAATTTCTTATACCATGGTTAACTTGTCCAGATACCTCAAGTATACTGGAGGGGGCATAGGTGTTTACTTCCAGATGCTTATGGGCATACAGTTGACTGTATCCACTAGAAAGGACAACACATAAGGATAAAAGAATTCTTACAAAAAACTTTATCATCGGACCGCAAACCTATACAAAGATTTTTATTCAGTCAAGAAGATTATTATTAAATATTCTTAACAAAAAGCTATTATTATCAGGACTTTCCGCAAAAAAGAAGCTTAATATTAAGAGATACCATATTCTAAAAAAGAAAAATAAAACCTTCCTCAAGGCCATTCAGTACCTATTTTTGTTTTTTATTCCCTACCGACTTAAATCATTTATTTAGCTAAAAACCTATTTAATGAAACGTATTTTTTTGATTTTCAACAAAAACAATGAAGCAACCAATATTCCGACAAACACCCCCAGCAATGCCAATATACTTACTGAGACTGTCCAAATGGCAGTGACAAATCCTATAAAAGGAGGAACTACAGCCCCACCGACGATAGCCATAACCAAAAGCCCGGATATTTCATTTGAGCGTTCTGGAAGGGCATTAATGGCAATGGAAAATACCAAAGGAAAAAGGTTCGCAGCCCCAAGACCAATAAAAAAAATGGAAAGGTAGGCCATAAAGACAGTGCTCGAAAAATACAGTACGATCACCCCCAAGGCTGAAAAAAGAGTCGCCAAGATCAAGAATGAATAAGTTTTGATAAAACTTAGTAAGACAGCACCAGATAACCTACCGATCATTTGGGCAGTAAAATAAACACTGATCCCATAGGAGGCATTTTCAAGACTGACCTGATGTAATTTGATCAAAAAAACCTGAATATTGGAATACATACCCACATCCGCTCCCACTATCAAAAAAATAGCCAATACTACCAGCATAATAAAAGGGCTACTCAGTAAGTCGAAACAGGAACTAAATGTGGCCACCACTGAATCTGATTTGCTCTCGATGATTTCTGTGTTTCTAAGCCAGATTAAAGATAGATAAGCGCCCACTGCATACACCAAAAACACCAGCTTCCAGTCTCCAAAATACATGGCCATACCTGTCGCTATGATTGGACCAAATAAAGCAGTGATGGATTTTATAAATTGGGCAAAGCTCAAATAACTGGGCAATCTTTGACTGGAACTTACCTCTTGAAGTAAGGGATTAGCTGCCACCTGAATAATGGTATTGCCTATACCCAAAAGAATGAATGCAATAACGATGGAAAAATAGGAATAAAGAACAAAGGGTACCAATAATCCCACAAAGGTTACCAGGATACCCAAACTCATCATATTTTTCTTGCCAATTTTATCTTGCCATACCCCAAATGGAATTGAAAAAACAAAAAACCAAATAAATACCATGGAAGGCAAAAACTGGGCCAGCGTATCCGAAAGGCCAAAATCCTGTTTCACAAACCCTGTAGATACCCCTACCACATCTACAAAGCCCATAATGATAAAAGTAAATAATACGGGCGAGATCTTGCTCAGCTGTGATGTAAGCATAAAACTTGGATATTTGGGCTGCTGTAAGGCTTAACTTTTCGTCTTAAAGTTCTCGCTTTATATCAATATCATAAGAGAAGTAGCCGGTATGATAATAGACCATATTATACTCTACTGGCCTATCTCCTAGATCACAAACCAACCTCTCCCTTTTCAATACAGGAAAGTTTTCTTCCAAGTCCAGCAAATCGGCTATTTTCTTATCAGGCAGGATTGCCTTCAGCTTTTCCTTAGAAACAGCTACCACCACATCATGCTCCTCCTCCAGTAATTCATATAATAGCCTTTTGAAGTTTTCCTTCCCCGTAATCCCAACTCTTGGATGAAAATAGGAAATCGAATAGAGATATTTAGCATCCTTATCACCTCTAACTTTCTCCAACACCCAAACTTCTCTTCCTTCCTCCAGCCCTAGTGCCTTGGCCACTTCCTGGTCAACTTTTTCAAATGAGACCTTCATCATATAATCCACCACCTCGATGCCTTTATTTTTCATCTCCTTGGTAAAGCTGATCCAGTTATCCAACCGGGTAGAAATTTTCTTTTGGACCACCTTTGAGCCAACCCCTTTTTTTCTTTCCACTATCCCCTCATTCACCAGTTTATTGATGGCTTGTCTAATGGTATTCCTGGACACTCCCAAGCTTTTGGACATAGCAGTCTCCTTTGGCAAAAACTGATCACCGTTAATATACTCCTCCCTCTGAATCAAATCTCTAAGGTATTTCTCTATCTGCGCATGAAAAGGCACAGGACTGTCATGATCCAACTTAAAATCCATATTTCTACTTGTGTATTTTTCCTCCAAAGATTTCTAATCCCCTGTTCATTTACGACAAAAGTAATAGGTTCAATCCACTATTATCTGCACAACCCATCAATTGTATATAATACAGTTAAATATTGATCAATAAAAGTCCAATATAGCGAAAACCTTATTTAGAAAATATAATTCATTGCTTCTTATTGACTATTAGCCCAATTTCTCAACTCATTGATGGCCAAAAAGAGCACTCCTGCAGAACCTCTAAATGTACCAGAACCTTCTGGTCTATTATCTATCGTATACCATTCATAGAAACCATCATTTTCTACCACCCTTGAAGTCATTGGCAAAATCTGCTCATAGGCTTCTTCAACTAATCCATATTTCACCAATTGTACAATCATTCTTCCTCCAAACCAGGTCCAATCCCCGCCGTTTTGATAACTATATTCTGGATTCATTATTTGGTTTTCAAAGTACCCCTCTGGATAGGGAGGATATAAGGTTAGACCAATGGAAGGTGCTCCTGCTTCTTTTACCCTCGAGACCATTTCATCAATGGAAATTTTCACCTCTTCCTTGGATAGTAAACCCGCTTCAATGGCAATTGCTGTCCCCCCAAAATAATAGATTTCATTTTCATTAAATTCCTCAGGAAACGGTGATCCCTCCAAATAGATATGGGGAATAAACTTTTTGTTTTCTTCATCCCAAAGGTGCTTTCTGGTATTTCTTGCTATTTGCTCCCTGATTGTTCCCCATTTGCTTTTGGTATCAGGCATCATCTCCATCATATTATCCAATGCAATCAGCAACATGGCATTATCATATACGTCAATTGCCCTATGGGTATTTTCATCTAGATCTACTCCCCACCCATGTTCGGGCTGTACATCCCCCCAATCGGCCGTTGTCGCTCCCCAAATCAAACCATACTCATTAGAATAACGGTTTTCCATCAAAAAATCCATTGCCCATTCCAACCGTTCAGACAGCTTCATGCCTCCTATTTCTTCTTCTAAAATAGACCGATCACCAGTCACCTTTATATACTTATAAACCGTCTGCACCAGGGATGTTTCCTGATCGGTTTCAACCGTGTTTTTGTGCCCCGCATACCTAGGTTCCAGATCTGAATAACTAAAGTCAGTCTCTCCTTCCCCTATCTGCTCTGCCGGGGTAAATCCATCTATGATATTCCCATCTTCCCCCTGCATACGGAAAAACACCAATAAATTTTCTTTTAACTCACTTGCTGGAAAAACTTCAGCCGAAAGCTCAATAAAAGTATTGTAATCCCTTATCCAAACTTCTCTGTAACCATCACCTGCATTAAAGCCAGTATTTACGATGGCTAATGCTTTGTCCATTACAATATCGAAATCCTTGTTATGAAGGATTTCCTCTGCCAGTTCATTTTGGGAACCCGATTTAGAATTACAGGAAAAAACCGCTAGGATTATTCCTATTGCTAATAATTTTCGCATTTTATTGTTGGTTTTATTTATCTGACATGGAAGGCGGCAAGGATTTAACTCCCCATTCTTTGTTTGGTTCTGGTCCTAAATTAAATTCTAGGATCCCCCCTTTCATCAATTCACTTCTCTTTACCCAATTATTTTCCACTCCTTGCCCATTCCAGGACGCTGACTGAATATATTGGTTTTTGACTCCTTGCCCATTAACTTCTATTTTCAGCTGATCTCCAGCATAGTATTCAGGATCCAACTCCACTATAATACTTTCAAAAAGAGGACTGGCCAATTGGAAAGTTGGCTCCAAGGCTGTATGTCCCTGAACATCAAACAAGCCCATAGATGCCAATACATACCAAGCGCCTAATTGACCTTGGTCCTCATCTTGCCCCACACCATACCCATGTAATGGCGTAGTACCATAAAACCCATTGCATATCTCTCGTACCCATTTTTGGGTCCTCCAAGGTTGACCAGAATAATTGAACAACCAAGCATTATGAAGAGAAGGCTGGTTCCCATGATTATATCCTTGTTCAATGCCTGAAAAGCTATCTATTTCCTCACTTGCCCCTCCAAATTCCCCCTTCTTGGCATCTTCGAACATATTCTCCAAACGCTGATTAAATAGGTCTTTTCCCATCAATGCGATCAAACCTGCAGGATCATGGGGAATATACCAAGTGTATTGGAATGCATTTCCTTCCTGAAACCCATCCCATCCACGGTAAGCATCAAAGTCTTCAATAAACTCTCCAGTTTCTAATTTTGGCCTGATAAAATTGGTTTCCTTATCATAGAGGTTTTTATAGTAAGCAGCCTGCTCCATGAGCTTTTCATAATTTTCCTGATCATTAAGGGCCTTGCTCATCTGGGCGACAGCAAAAGAGCTATAGCTATACTCCATTGTATGCGAACCTCCAAAATTGAATACCCAACCATTGGAAATGGTAGTATCCTTATAAGGAACATAGTGGTCTTTAACAAAATAACTTAAATCATATTTTCCATTTCCCAGATCCCTTCCATGATATTCCAATTCATTTTTCAATGCTGCCTCATATCCAGTTTCAACATCAAAATCTCTAATTCCTGAATGATAGGCAGAGGCCAATAATAGGCCTTGGAAATTGGTTTGAACACCATTGGTATAAACCCCATTGGCTTCACCGTCATGCAACCAACCTCGCTCCTTGTAGAAATCAATATTAGACTGCACATATTCGCTGAAATACCCAGGGTAGGCCAGTGCCCAAACCTGGCTTAGGTTCCAAAAACCTCCCCACATACCATCCGTATTGATATGATGGTATTTTGGATTCCCTTCTTGGTCAAGGGGAATTTGTCCTATTTGATTATCTACCTTAGGATACTGACCGTTGACATCATTTGAAATACCTCGACCTAGAAGAACATGGTACAAGCCCGTATAAAATTTTAGTATATCCTCCTGCTCACCACCTTTCACTTTGATTTTACTCAGTTGCTCATTCCATTTGATTTTGGCATTCTTTCTGACATCATCGAAGCTCTGCCCTGTGCTTTCCGTTTCTAAATTGAGTCTGGCATTATCGATAGAGGTATAGCTGAGTCCTGTTTGGATTTCGAGGATTTCATTTTCCTCCATATCAAAGCTTAGGAATAGTCCATTATCGATTCCAGAAGTAACTCTTTCCCCATTGACTTGCTTTTCATTTATAAAGCTCCCAAAGCTTTTTGGAGACTTACTCAACTTGGCAACAAAGTACATACGAACCCTTTTTCCAGGATCGCAAAATTTAGCATATTCAGGATAGGTTTCTACAAAACCTGCTATTTCATCCTCATCAACCAATTTTGCCTCTGCAGCAGTAACATCACCGCTTTCTCCCTGTTTATGTCCAATATCTATAATCAAGTTTGCTTGTTCAGTCTTTGGAAAAGTATAACGGTGATAACCTACTCGCTCAGTAGCAGTAAGCTCAGCATGAATCCCATAATCCTCCAGATGCACCTCATAATATCCCGGGCTTGCATTTTCCGAGGATTTATCAAATCCTGATCGATACCCCATTTCAGGATTTTCCAAAGTTCCAGGCACCGTCTTTATTTCACCTACTGTCGGCATAAAGACCAACCCTCCGATCTGAAATTCATGAAAATGTCCAAAACCTTCTATGGAGCTATGACGGTCATCATAGCCTGTTGGCCCCCATCCTCCAGCACTATTATAGGCATTGGTATGTGGAGCTAGTTTGGCCATCCCAAAGGGCAGGGCTGCAGGTGTATAAAAAAACCAGCGGCCATGCACCGATCCAATTTGGGGGTCCACAAATGCTGTGAAATCATCTACAATAGCATTCTTGTCATTATCTTTTGGTTGACAAAAGGTGATCAATGGCAATAGAAGCGTCCACAATAACCAAGACAACACGGGATATTTACTCTGCATAATAATCTGTTTTGATCTTTTATATCAATTTATTCCTCCACATTACAAGCTTCCTCTTTGACAAAGGAAACAACCACCTTAGCTCTTTTTTCTCCCTGATGTATTAATTTATATTGCCTACTAGCTGCAGGAATGGCAAAGGTTTCTGCAAATTGGAAAGTAACAGTCTTTCCGTTTTCAATTTCCAATTGGATACTACTCCCTTCCACCAACATCAATAAATGACACTGCCCATCAGTATGAATAATTACCTCATTATCAAATTCATAACGGAAGACATCATAGAAATGTGCCTCATGAGTTGGCAAGTGTACTTTCTTCCAATCGGCTGCTTTGGCCAGCACTTCTGGCTGAGAAATCAGGCTTCTCTTTACTTCCTCACCCTTTCTGGAAAAATCTAAATTCTCCATTGCTCTATCTATATTCAATGGCCTTGGATTTCCATCCAGATCTAGTCGTTGCCAATCATACATTTTAAAAGTATAGATATAGGGTGTTGCGCTGATCTCCAAAACGAGGTTATTGATTCCTGAACAATGGACAGTTCCATTAGGAATCAAAAACAAATCATGCTTTTTGGACGGAAATTTCTGAACGTACTTTTCTACATCCAATTTCTCCTTGGTCTCAAAACTTTCCTGCAATGCCTGTCTAAATTTTTCAGCCTCAATATTTTCCTGAAAACCTAAATAAACCTCAGCATCCTCTTCTGCATCCAAAATATAATAGGTTTCATCTTGGGTAAAATGCTCACCAAAATGTTCTTTTATATATTCGAGTTTTGGATGGCACTGAACGGAAAGATTTCCTCCACTGTAGGTATCCAAAAAATCAAACCTTATAGGGAATTCATCCCCAAATCTTTTGGCTGCCTTGCCCAATACATTCTTGGAAGACTGATACATCAACATATCAAAAGAAACTTCCATTAACCTCCCTCCCTGCTCAAACAATAGTCCATTTTCTGGTACAATCATCTCAAAGGACCATGCATAATTCGGGACATTTGGATTTAACCCTTTTATCTGCTCCTTAATCCATTGCCCTCCCCAAACCCCCGGCTCGAACCATGGCCTTACCCTAAAATAACTTCGGGACATTGCATCCAAAGAGCTCCTGATAGCTTGTCCTGAAGCAAAAACTGGCAAACCAGGTCTTTGCTGGTCCACAAAAAGATCCACCTGGGGCAAAATTTCTTTTTTGGCCTTATTCAGCACTTCCCAATCGACAAAATAAAAATGTTTGTATGCCTGCTTATTACTTTTTGGCCTATTAAGCCCAAGATTGGTAATCGCCCCTGCTCTCATCCTAAACTGGAGCTCATTTTTAGGCAAATCAAAATACACCAAATACCCCTCAATTCCAGTTAGCTGAGCACCACAGCCATAAATAATGGTTGTGGTATTTAAATCCTTCTTCTTTAATTGTGTTAATTTCTCTTGATCAAAAAAATCAATAAGGTCTATATTGCCCTTTCGTCCAAAAATGGGATCTGCCCCCCCTAAAAATGGAGCCACCAACTCCTCTATCTGCTTTTCTCCTTTATAACAATTCTTTACGGGGAACAATAAAATATTCAATGATTTCCTGTCAGCTCGTTTCTGTATTTCTACACTTATTTCATTCCAGTCCACCCCCACATAACCATCTAAAATCACCGTTTTATGAGTAAGAATCATTTCCACTAGAGCTTCATATCCCGCATATATCTCCCCATCAATTAATGGGAACGAAGGATAAATATCATAAGAAGAATGCTCTCCTGCCTTTGTCTCAGGAATTAAATATTGATCAGTTGCCCTTTTCATTTTCCATCCTAGCCACTTTAGTACTTAACAAATATACAAATCTCTTAACAGTATGTTTAAACATATTATCATTTTTATCTACAATGGGACATTATATACACAAATGGTTGCTCTTAATGGGACTTTTAGCCTAAATAGAACTGTAAAATTTTAGTTTTTAAACTACTTTAAAGTATTTTTGACCATATTTAACCACTATGATTCGTAAAAAGCTTGACCTTTTAGTAGAAGAACTAAAAGAAAAAAAAATCCTTCATCAGGATAAAATTGACCTTAGAACTTACGATGAGATGACCAAAGAGGTCCCAGCAATGATCACCCTTCATGATATAGCCAATTATCGCCCAATTCATATCAATGATGCTTGCAAGGAGTTCTATGGCTTTAAAAACAACTTTCTAAAGGGGATGGACTATATCTATTATATCAAGACTATTCATCCAAGTTATTATCCTACCCTTTTCAAATCACTCACTTTCTTTAATGAAGACCAAGAGGAATTTCTGGACTTAACTTACAAATTAAAAAATGCTGATGGAAACTGGGACATCATGATTGGGACTACTAAAACCGTAACCAGATCGGTTGATGGAAAACCTCTTAATGCCATATCCTTACTAGTTCCTGAAAAGGATCATCACCCTACTCAAACAGCTCCAATGTTATTACTCGAAAACCTGACTAAAAGGGAAATGGAGATCTTTTTGCTGATATCGGAAAGCAAAAAAACTAGCGAAATTGCTCAAGATCTTTTTATATCTGAGGAAACCGTTAAGAAACACAAGCAGAATATCTATAAAAAACTACAGTGTAATAAAACCAGCGAGTTGGTGAAAATGGCTTTTGAACTTGGTTTTAAATATTAGGCCGATCATCCATTAAGATAATCGGCCCTTTTAAATTATAATTCAGGATTTAACCTTTCTAAAATCTCCTTGGCTTCATGCCACGCTAGCCTTGGCCCAAACTGACTTACAATTTTGGAAGATGCCAAACTGGCCAACTTACCACTAGAAGCATAGCTATGCCCATTGGTAATACCATAAAGAAAAGCTCCTGCAAACATGTCTCCTGCCCCATTACTGTCAATGGCTTCCGTGGCATATGGTTCGATATCGATAAATGTATCCCCATCGAAAATCATCGCTCCATTTTTACCCTGAGTAATCACAAAATGCTTCGCTACCTTTTTCAATTCTTCACGAGCTTCCATGATATCATCTTTACCAGTATAAAGCAAGGCCTCTTCTTCATTACAGAAAAGCAGATCAACACTCGCACCGATCACATCTACAAAACCCTCCTTAAAATACTTTACCATGGCAGGATCCGAAAAGGTCAAGGCCACCTTTGTTCCGTTTTGCTCAGCTAATTTCTTGGCCGCTTGCATGGCAGCTTTTCCATTAGGAGAGGTAATCAGATAACCTTCAATGTATAAAAATTCACCATCATTGATAATGGACTCATTAATATCATTAGTAGAAAAATCCTGGGTAATACCCAAAAAGGTATTCATGGTCCTTTCCGCATCATCCGTGACCATGACCAGACACTTCCCAGTAATTCCATCCTCCAGCTGATCTATATTCAGGTTATGATCGACTCCAGAAGCTTTGAGATCTTCCACAAAAAACTTTCCCAGAGTATCATTGGCCACCCTGCAGTTATAATAGGATTTCCCTCCAAATTGGCTCACCGCAATCACAGAATTGGCAGCAGATCCGCCACACTGCTTTTTAGCTTCAGCAGCATCAATAACCTTCATCAATTCGTTTTGACGATCCTCATCCACTAAAGTCATCAATCCTTTCTCAACGCCGTTTTCGGCAAGAAATTGATCACTTACCTTAAACTCCATATCCACTAGGGCATTTCCCATGCCCACTACATCATATTTCTTTTTCATTATATCTGGCTTCTAAGGCCCCTTATGTTTATTTATTCAAAAATCTTATGTCTTTCAAATGGCTTTTCCCTATCAAATAGATACCTGTAGGTGTGATGCGTTTTATAGATTTTGGCATTTAACTGCTCACATACTCGCATCATTTTAGGACTAAAATCCCCAATCCAGTTCATTTCAATAGTTTTATAAGGAAAAGATCGCTGGTCACTCATATCATTGTATTTCTTAACCATGGCACTTTCTACCCCCTTGCCCTGATGGTCAGGAACTACGCCAAAGACCAAGCCCAGCATCTTATTGGGTGGGTTGAAAATTTTATGATACAAAAACTTCAATTTCCCCTTCCAATCCAGCTTTCCATTGACATGTTTGAATATCATATTCAATTCTGGAATGGAGATAAAGAAACTGATAGGCTCATTTTTATAGAAACCAAAAAATATCAACTTCTCGTCCAGCACAGGTTTTAATTTCTTCAACATCATCTGAGCTTCCTTAATATTCATGGTTTTGCCCATATGCCTCGCCCATGCCTTATTATAAACGGTAATAAAGTACTCTGGAAACTTCTCCGTAAGCTCCTTACCTTTCAGGTACCGATAACTATAATCTGGATCATCTATGGTAATGGCCGCCCTCTTATGAAACTTGGGATCAAAATCTACACCTTGAACCTGGCGCATATAAGTATATTGCTTAAAATATACCTGAAAGCCATATGCTTCAAAGAACTGCTGATAATAGGGGAAGTTCCATGGCATATTATAATTGGCAGGGCTAAAACCATCCACCAAAAGCCCCCACCACTTATCTCTCTCTCCAAAATTGACCGGACCATCCATGGCCTCCATGCCCTGTTCTTCCAACCATGACTTAGCAGTATCAAACAATAAAAAAGCTGCTTTTTGGTCCTTTACACACTCAAAAAAACCCGCTCCACCAGTTGGCTGCTTATCTTTCCACTTCGGGTTGATAAAGGCCGCAATCCTTCCAATGGTTTCTCCCTGATCATCTTTTAACAACCATCTTTTTGCTTTTGCTCCCTTTCTGAACAGCTTGTTGGTTTCAGGATGAAACAAACCTTCTATATCATCATCCAATGGACGAATCCAGTTTTTCTCATTCTTATAAAGGCGCACTGCCATATCCAGAAATTCTCTTGCATCTTTAGCACTGGTGACTTCCAGTATGTTCATCTTTCTCCCTGTTTTTTGAAAACCTAAAAATAGGGAGTTTGTGGGGAAAGAAAAAGAAGCCCTTTGACAAGCTTCAGCTTAATACAATTATTTCTTAAACATCAATTCCTGGTAATACTTTAATCGGACAAACCCCCAACTTTTTATAAATTCCTTGCGACTGACGAGACCTTTTGATTTTAACCTTCTATAATCAATGATTGGGCGATAAACCACAAAATAGATGACAAAGCATTCCAAAAAATTCACAAAACTGATATACCTGAATACATAAAGCTGCATCACCAACATCATGGGTAGAAGTGTCACAATATGATAGGTTATTAGCTTCTTCATTGCTTTGGGCTTTACTATTTCCCAGGTAATTGAGAAAACTATTTTGGGTATAAAAAGGCTTCTTTTCCAACCAATCCAACATATTACACACCACAAGAAGCGCTATTCTCATATAATATAGGCAAAAAGATGCTTAAAAGTGGGCTTTACCTTAAAAAACTAAAGGGCTGCCCAACGGACAGCCCTTTATAAATTTCTATATACTTTGTATTAAGATCAGGAAATTACATCTCCATAAAGATCAAATTCTGTAGCATCATTGACCTTAACATCTACAAAATCCCCAATTCTACAATAATGCTTAGAAGCGTCTATAAGCACCTCATTGTCTACCTCCACAGAGTCAAATTCGGTACGGCCTACAAAATATCCATTTTCCTTCTTGTCTACCAATACCTTAAAAGTCTTACCCACCTTCTCTTGATTCAGGTCAAAAGAAATCTGTTCCTGTACTTCCATTAGGTTATTGGCTCTGGCCTGTTTTTCTTCTTCCGGAATATTATCCTCCATAGAAAAAGCGTGGGTATCCTCCTCGTGGGAATAAGTAAACACACCTAATCTTTCAAACTTCATTCTCTCCACAAAATCCACCATTTCCTGATATTCCTTTTCGCCTTCACCAGGGTGCCCAGCAATCAAAGTGGTCCTGATGGCTATTCCTGGAATCTTTTCTCTAATGGAATGAATCAGATCCTCTTGTTTCTCACGACTGGTACCTCTCCTCATGATCTTCAACACATCACTTGATCCATGCTGGAGAGGAATATCCAAATAATTACAAATATTAGGATGCTCGGCCATTACGTCAATTACATCCATTGGGAAACCAGTAGGATAAGCATAGTGTAATCTTACCCAATCAATCCCATTGACATCAGCTAAGGACGTCATCAGATCAGCTAATCTTCGTTTTTTATAAAGATCAAGACCATAATAAGTGGAGTCTTGTGCAATCAACAGTAATTCCCTGGTACCATTTGCAGCCTTATGCTCAGCTTCTTTGACCAACTCCTCAATAGGTTTAGAAACATGACCTCCACGCATCAAGGGAATCGCGCAGAATGAACATGGCCTGTCACAACCTTCAGAAATTTTCATATAAGCATAATGAGAGGGATGGGTGAGCAAACGCTCCCCTACCAATTCATGTTTATAATCTGCCTTGAACTTTTTTAATAGCGCAGGAAGATCTCTAGTACCAAAGAAGGCATCTACTTGAGGAATCTCCTTTTCCAAATCATCCTTATACCTTTGGGAAAGACATCCAGTAACATAAACTTTCTCTACCAATCCCTGCTCCTTGGCATCCACATATTGCAATATCGTATCTACAGATTCCTGCTTGGCATTATCTATAAAGCCGCAGGTATTGATGATAACAATATTATTATCTTCTTGCTGAGATTCATGAGATACATCGATCCCATTCCCCTTCAACTGTGTAAGCATCACTTCTGAATCCACCAAGTTTTTGGAGCATCCCATGGTGATGATATTCACCTTATCTTTTTTTAATGTTCTCGCCTTCAAATCTTTTCTGCTTTGCTGCAAAAGTACAAAAACTTAAACAATAGACATGATGTCTGACCATTTAAGTAATGCGAAGCCGCTATTTCAAAAATGCTCCTCACATAAACTTCCTAAAAGGAATTGATTCTATATGATTTACTCTAGGTAACTTTTACTTTGTTTGTCAAATTTCAGAATGACTTTCACCTCAACCCAATTGTTACTTTTTTCCTACAGGTGAAAAAAGTAACCAAAACCTGTCCGCCTAAGGAGGAAACCCCGCCGCGGTACATCTATTGTGCTAAAATTAAAGCCAGCCCTCATGCAGGCAATCTCCTCCTGCATAGCTGCCTGCGAACTCTTTGTCCAGCATTTCGTCAAGCAAGCCCGCCTTTTTGCTTGCCCAATTCTTTAATTTCTTGACGCTCAATATCTGTAAGGTGGATTAGCAAATACACTTGAAGTCCCCTGCTAAAGGCTAGCTAAGACCGTTTTCCTTATAAATATTTAGCCACACTTTACATATAGAACCAAAAAATTAGGTCATGACTAATAAGCCATGACCTAATTATCTATAGTTTTTGTACTATGGTTAATTAAACCTCCCAGCCTTGACGGTATTCTCTACCTACAAACTGGTTGGCCTCCTCCAAATTGGTGATTCTCATTTTTTCACCATCCCAAAGTAACTTCTTCCTTCCATAATATTCCGTTCTGCCTTTAGCATTTTCTTTTCTCAGCATATAGCTACGGATAGCCAAGTTACCCATCAATACCGTCTCCGTCATTGGGCCGGCATAATCAAATGATGAGGTAAGTTCTCTGTGCTCCTTACTTCCAAAACCTGCTTTACAGGCATCCACCCACTTGCGTTGATGACCATATTCCGGTTCTGGGAAGTCCTCGGTCTGTGGACCAAATTCAGTAGTACCATCGTTATAATACAGCTTCGGCATTAATGGAGAGCTGTCATTGATATTCGTAGAAATAATTCCTTTGTCTCCTATGATCAGAACTCCGTTTGCACTTTCAGCCCCTCCGATATCATGATCAGCCGGGATAATATCAGGGTGAGCTGGACGGATACCGCCATCACTCCAAGTCATCTCAATTGGCGACTTGCTCTTTTCTGTAGCATCAAAGTGAAGAGTAATGAAAGACGAAGCAGGACAACCTTCAGGATGATAATCCGGCGTCCACATTTGGCTGTAAACCGCCCCCACACTACACTCAGCGTCTTTTGGATAATGTAATCCCAATGTACGGAAAGGAATATCCACCAGGTGACATCCTACATCCCCAAGGGCACCTGTTCCATATTCCCACCAACCTCTCCAGTTGAACGGATGGATATTAGGTGTATAAGGTATCTTCTTAGAGGGGCCTAACCAAAGATCCCAAGCTAGGTCATCTGGTTTTTTACTAGGAGCAGGTTCAGGAAAAGCATTACCTTGTGGCCATACCGGACGGTTAGTCCATATCTGTACCTTGGATACTGAACCTATCTTTCCTGAATCTATCCAATCTTGTACGATCTGTAAATAAGGATTAGAACCACCTTGGTTCCCCATTTGGGTAACGATTTTTTCATCCCTGGCCATTTGAGTAAGCATCCTGGCCTCACGGATATTATGCGTCATGGGCTTTTGAACATAACAATGTACTCCCCTTTCCATCGCATATTTCGCTGCAGGACCATGTACATGATCAGGGGTAGAGATAGTTACCGCATCAATATCCTTTTCATTGTCCAGCATTTCCCTGTAATCCGCATATAATTTGGCATTAGGGAAATTCTTAACCGATTGTGAAGCTGATCCTGAAAAATCCACATCACAAAGAGCCACTACTCTTTCACGGCCATTAACTGAAGCATTCTTGATATCGCTGATGCCTTTACCTCCTGCTCCAATCGCCGCTATATTCAACTGGTCACTGGGTGCAGTATAGCCAACTCCGCCCAGTACATGTCTCGGAACAATAAGTACTGAAGAAGCCAAAGCCGCATTCTTGATAAAGTCTCTGCGTGAATTGTTGGTTGTTGTTTTTTTTGATTCTTCCATTGGTTATAAAACGGTTGGGTTATGTGCTTAATCGAATTAACAGCCTAATTTAGGCATTTTTATTTCCCAAGCACCATTAATTGAACATAATATTCAATCAAGTTTCGGAAATATCTTGACCCAAAAAATTTCATTTGGCATAAAATAAAACAATCCAACGCCTACAAGAATACCGCACCTATCAACCATAGAATCATCCCAAAAAATTCATCGACAAAAACGAAAGCTAACAAAACGGGTACAACTGAAACTCCCTACACAACCAAAAAAAACAAAAGCAGGAAAACAGCTCTCTTTATGTTAAATAATCATTAACAGAAAAATCCGGATTTAAACTATTCATAACGACACATATTCCTTGGCGGACAAATAAATCTATACTTTTGATACTCGTACAGCAAACGATATTTTTTCAACTCCTTGCTTTACTTTTTCAAAGAGGCGCTGGTGAAAATCAGTGCCTTTTTATTTGCTGTCTTTATAATCTTATAGTTATAAGCCCTAAGTATTGGGTCTTGAGCTAAGGGATCGGTTTATATAACCGGCCCGAACCTCTCCTTCTTTCATCTACATTAGCCACATACTGATCTGGATTTCCAATCCAGATCTAAAAATAAAAGGGGATTTGAAATCCCCTAATTCATATTTAAAATTCAGTCTTCCACCAATTCCAATAGATAAAAAGTCTCAAAGTCATCCTCTTTATCAAACATTTCCTTGTTCTTTGAAGCCAAAATCGCTCCATCTGGCATCACCTCTTGAATAAAGTCCACTTTGGAAGGCACCCTTACCCTTCTGCTGAGCAGTTTTTGGTCCGTATCAAAAACCGCAATATAAAGAGGATCTACCTCATCTTGGCGCAAAGGATCACTCTTTATTTCTTCAGAATACAGGCTAGCATTTACTCCATTTTTATAAGATACAATCAGGTTTTCCCCTACATCAAAAACCGATCTAACCTCACCGGGTCTCATTTTATCGTAATTTTCCTCCCACTGAAAAGATTCTTGATCCTCTGATGGAAGAACCTCTGTAAAATCCTCCCCTCCAAAGTCTATGGATTTAAGATACCTGATATTCATTCCTTCTCTTTTATATACATGTAATAAAGGCTCATTTCTCAATAACATATAAATAAAATCTCCCTCCATCGTAATAAACGGATAAACAGAGCCATAGTATTGGCCATTTTTATACTTGCTTTTCTCAGGAATCGGAAGTGTAGGACTTAAACTCCCATTTTTTAGGTCAATAAAATCCAAATAATACTCCCTATACGCTTCGCTTCGACCTCCGGAAATCTGTCCCAAAAGCATATCGTCAGAAACGCTATAAATCTTCTTTCTCTGCGTCCAATTATAAAACTCTATTTTAAAGGGCAGTGGAATATCTCCCACATGTCTGCCGTCTTTCTCAAACACTGCCAAATCGCCATAATTACTTGCAGCCAACAACTTATCTTCTTTATAAAATCCCAAAGAAACTACACTGCTTATGGGATGCGGCTGATCCCCTCCCTTGGAGTATAATTGATGAATCTTCCCACTTTTTTCAAAAATGACTAATTCATTAGTCTTAAAATTAAAACCTACTATTTCTCCAGTTTTATCATGAACATCCGTGACTCTCAACATCCCTAAATAATCTAAACGAATAGAATCCACGATCTCCAAATGAAAGGATTGTTCCTGCCTCCCTTCATCAACTTGTTCAGCAGATCGAGGTCCGCAGGACAAAAAGATTACCGACATTCCAAAAAGAACTGTACAAACATTAATCAATTTCATAGTTATAATTTTTAATCCTCAAAAATCAATTTCCCTCGATAAACAGTAAAATCCTCTTGCTCCTCTTCTTTTGTACCGGGTTTCATAAACCAAAACTCATCATCAAAAACCCTAAAACTATCAAAAGCCATCTCTGGCATATCCACATGATAGGTCAGCACCTCTCCACCTCTGAATATAAGCACTTCAGGATTCAATTTTCCCCGAAGCGCATTAACCTTTTTTCGCCGTTCCGACCTATCCTCCACGCCTTCCAACTCCCTTAGTTCCTCCGAAGTGGCAGACCGTGTATAGCTGACTAGAATATTATCGCCTACTTTCTCCATTCCCAAAACCCTTGCAGCAAATTCTTCCCCTTTCAACCTTCCATACCTCAAATTTTCAAACTCTTCTCCCACACTTCCAACAAAACCAGGAATGTCTAAAGGAAAACGATTTATCAATTCGGGCTGCTCCCCAGAAAAATCATATTGATACAAAATAGCCTCATTCTGAAATATCAGATAAAGTAATTGTTCTTTATCATCAAAAAAGAATACCGGACGAAAATCTTCGAACACAAAGGCTTTTCCATTTAAAAATTTACTCTCCTCTGGAAAAGGAAGAAGCTGAACTTGATCTCCACTCTCAAGGTTGGTCATCAGTAAATTTTTTCGATTTCTAAAAAAACCAGGATCCCAAACTTGATCCCTCATCATATGATCTCTATGGTGCAAAAGATATAATTCTCCATCCTTTTTGATCACCTGACTTGTCCTAAAAAGGTTCACCAACTCATGAAAGCTATCAGGCGGAACCATAGACTTTTTTGAAAACACCAACTCACCACTCGGGCTAAAAGACTTAATACCCTTCATGGCATCATGGGTTACAAGCTCCCCCATTGGCGTACAAACCAAATTGTCTGTCACTATCATAAATGCACCTGGATCATCTCCTTTCTTTGCCCAATCATACATTAATTGCCCAGACTTCTCAAACACCATCACCCTTGGACTTCCTACATCTCGAAAAAAGACATAATCTTCAGAAACAGCCTGAAATAATGGCTGTACCGCAATGATCCCTTTGAAACTTAAAGAGTCTGTCACAGATACTTTAACAGGCAGGTCCTTTCTTTCAATTTCTTTCTTCTTCGTACAGGAACACAAGATCAAAAAAACACCTAAAAACAATAAGCTGGTCCTCATTCTTGAATCAATTTAACCTTATAAAAAACCGTATAATCATTCTCCCTTTTCTGATAATCTAAATCATACCAAAGTTCCTCTCCATCTACCTTGGCCAGTAAGCCAAAATACTCCGGCACTTCTAGGTCTTTGCTCAGCTGCTGCCCATCCCATACCCTCAAATGTTCCTTATTAATTTTCCGTATCTCTTCAAAAAACTTCCTCATATCATCCTTGTATTGCTCATGTAAACTTTTCACTTCCTCAATAGGTAGCCCCTCTGCATAAGCAATGAGAAAACGATTATCAGCAATATAGTCCAAGGTCCTGATCTGCCCATAATAAAAATCAGTAATATCAAATGCTCCATCTCCCATATCCTGCTCTACTCCTTCCGCTTGATGAAACACCTCAAATGGAAGAGAAACGATACTTTTGGGCGCTCCAAAACCAGCTCCTGAATAGGTAAATATCTTGGGCTCACTACTGAATGAAACATAGAGCGCTTCCTTTGAACTCGCTAAAATAGGACGAGTATGTACATCGTGAAAAAGGTGGCTTTTACTTGAAAACATACTTTCCTTTGGAAAAGGAACAATGGGCTCATATTCTCCAGTACCTAAATTCAGCATTTCCAACTGCCTTGACTCTATTTGCCGCTGAATAGAAAAACCAAGATCATTAGACCGTCCTTGAAACCAAGAAACCACCTTCTCTCCTTCAATCTTCACCGTATTTCTACCTGAAGAAACAATAAAACGACTTCCCCCATGAAAATCCGGTCCATAATGTTTTATCAGCCTACCTTCTAGATCATATCTAAAGTGTCCATTGTCCGAGAGTACTAAAAAACTTTCCTCATCGAGAAATACAGGTTTACTTATATGATAATCTCCATATTTTCCCGGCCCTTCACCATTCAATGTCAACTCACTAATTATTTCCCCATTATTGCCAAATACCAAAAAGGTTTTAGTAGGCTGATCATAAGCCAAGAATTTGCTGCCATCAGGAGAAATATCCTGAAGATACACCTGCCCCATATAGTCCAAAACCAAAGAATCCAATATTTCCACAGAGTAATTG
Source organism: Echinicola salinicaeni (assembly GCF_014280965.1). Lineage (GTDB taxonomy): Bacteria > Bacteroidota > Bacteroidia > Cytophagales > Cyclobacteriaceae > Echinicola > Echinicola salinicaeni. The sequence goes on along the minus strand of NZ_JACODZ010000001.1, from coordinate 295,824 downwards.
TGCAATTCAGGCCCGGAATCCGAAGCGTTATTTTTATTACAAGCAAAGAAACATAAGATTGACAACACAAAAAGAAAGCACCTACCTAGCATAAACGAAAAACTTAGTGAGACAACCAATCTATAAAAAGCCTTAAAAACATCAAAAAAATGGCACAAAAAAATCCCCAAATCTTGGCTTTGGGGATCATAAAATCTAATTATGTTATATTCGCTGTCTATTCCTTTAAGCCTTGCTTAAATAAGGAATCCACAAATTCCGTTCTGTTAAACACCTGAAGGTCGGTCATTTTCTCTCCAACACCAATGTACTTCACAGGAATTTTAAACTGATCAGATATACCTATTACCACCCCTCCTTTGGCTGTTCCATCCAATTTTGTAATGGCCAAAGCATTAATCTCAGTAGCTTTGGTAAATTCCTTGGCCTGGATAAAAGCATTTTGACCAGTAGAACCATCCAATACCAATAAGATCTCATGCGGAGCATCATCAATGAATTTTTGCATCACGCGCTTGATCTTACTCAATTCATTCATCAAGTTGACCTTTGTATGCAATCTACCTGCAGTATCTACAATCACGACATCCGCTTCCATATCCACTGCTTTTTTCACCGTATCAAAAGCTACTGAAGCAGGGTCTGCATTCATACCATGGGAAATCACTGGAACTCCCACTCTTTCTCCCCATAGGATCAACTGGTCTACCGCTGCAGCCCTAAAAGTATCCGCAGCTCCCAAAACCACTGATTTTCCCGCAGACTTGAATTGGTGGGCCAACTTACCGATAGTAGTCGTTTTACCTACACCGTTCACCCCCACGACCATAATGACATAAGGTTTCTTATCCTTTGGCAATTCAAAATTACTCAAATCCTCCACATTGCTCTCTTCGAGCAATCCAACAATTTCTTCCCTAAGGATCTTATCCAACTCCGCAGCATTGACATATTTGTCCCTGGCCACACGTTCTTCGATTCTTTGAATAACCTTAATAGTGGTATCCACTCCTACATCGGAAGTAATCAACACTTCTTCCAATTCATCCAAGACCTCATCATCTACCTTAGACTTGCCTATTACAGCTTTCCCAAGTTTAGAAAATAAGTTTTCACTGGATTTCTGAAGGCCCTTATCAAGGCTTTCCTTTTTATCCTTAGAAAAAAAACCAAAAATTCCCATAGTCACTTTAATAAATTAGACTTGAATATAATCATAAAATCCCTCCCGAATTCAATCGAGAGGGATTATCCTTTTTGCATTACGATTAAAGCAAGGCAATTATTTTGCAAGGGTATCCTTTACCTCTGTGGTAGGTACCATCTCTTCTCTGAAAGTGTATGCACCGGTTTTCTCAGATCTAACAGCCTTGATCACCTTTGCGTATGTTACACCATCCTTTTTCTTCAGGGTTGCTACTACTTTCTTAGCCATATCTTTTAGGTTTTATTGACAACTCTCCCGAGCTATCATCTCCTTAAAATTATTTAATTTCTTTATGAACCGTTACTTTCTTAAGGATTGGGTTGTACTTCTTAAGCTCCAATCTCTCAGTAGTATTCTTACGGTTTTTCGTTGTGATATATCTTGAAGTGCCTGGAACACCACTGTTTTTGTGCTCTGTACATTCCAAAATCACTTGAACTCTGTTTCCTTTCTTAGCCATCGCTCTATCTATTTATCGATTTGGAAATGATTATTTAATGATAATGTGTCCTTCAGCCTGAGCCTCTTTCAAAACGGCACTGATACCTTTTTTATTGATAGTTCTCAATGCTTTTGTAGAAACTTTCAACGTGATCCAAGCATCCTCTTCTGGCACATAGAAGCTTTTCTTGTGCAAGTTAGGATAAAACTTACGCTTGGTCTTGTTGTTCGCGTGCGATACATTATTACCTACTCGAGGTCTTTTACCGGTGATGTCACAAACTTTTGCCATGATATATGATCGTAATTTTTAAGACGTTTTTCTAATTGAGTTTGCAAATATCGGAAGTTTTCGTGAATAACCAAAAGAGCAGACAAAAATAATTAGCTAAATGATTGTAATTCATCCGGCTTAGTTATTCTCCTCCGAGAAAATCTTTCCCGTTCACTTTATGGCAACTTTTTTGCACTACCTATGATAGTACATAGTGCATTTCTTATATTTGTTTAACTACAGAACCCAAATATACAAATAAAAAAATCAAATACTTATGTTGGAACATATCACATCAAGTCAACAAGCCATTCAATTAGAAGAAAAATATGGAGCTCATAACTACCACCCCCTGCCAGTGGTCCTTTCAAAGGGCGACGGTGTTTTTATGTGGGACGTAGAAGGCAAAAAATATTTTGATTTTTTATCTTCCTATTCAGCCGTCAACCAAGGACACTGCCATCCCAGAATCAAAGAGACTCTGATTGAGCAGGCAGGAACACTTACCCTTACCTCCAGGGCTTTTCACAATGACATTTTAGGAACCTTTGAGAAATTCGTGTGCGAATATTTTGGCTTTGATAAGGTACTCCCAATGAACACTGGAGCAGAAGGAGTGGAAACCGCCATCAAAATTGCCAGAAAATGGGGCTATGAACAAAAAGGCATTCCCGAAAACCAGGGAACCATTATTGTAGCCGAAAACAATTTTCATGGTAGAACAACGACCATCATCTCCTTTTCCAATGATGAAACCGCAAGAAAAGATTTCGGCCCATATACCCCAGGATTTACCTCAATCCCATACGATGATACCGAAGCATTGAAAAAAACCTTGGAATCCCACAATAATATTATAGGATTCCTAGTAGAACCCATACAAGGTGAAGCAGGAGTCTATGTACCAAAAGAAGGATATCTACAGGAAGCTGCTGAACTTTGCAAAAAACACAATGCCCTATTTATAGCGGATGAAATCCAAACAGGGATTGGCCGAACAGGAAAATTACTGGCATGCGATCATGAAGAGGTAAAACCAGACATGCTTATCCTAGGCAAAGCCATCTCAGGAGGCTTCTATCCAGTATCTGCTGTTTTAGCCAACGACCATATCATGGAAGTAATAAAACCAGGACAACATGGCTCTACATTTGGAGGAAACCCCTTGGGAGCTCGAGTAGCAATGACTGCACTCAACATTATCACGGAAGAAAATCTTGCTGAAAACGCTAAAAACATGGGCGAAGTATTCAGAAACAGAATGCAAAAGCTATGTGAAAAATCAAACCTGATCAATTTAGTTAGAGGAAAAGGCCTCCTAAACGCCATTGTCGTCAACGACAGTGAAGACAGTGACACAGCATGGAATATTTGTTTGGCACTAAAAGAAAACGGGCTTCTGGCCAAACCCACACATGGAAACATCATTAGGTTCGCCCCTCCTTTGGTCATCACAGAAGAACAAATTCATGAATGTTGTGATATCATCGAAAGCACTATCACTGCATTTCCACAATAAGCAATATAAAGGCTCTTTTCCACAAGAAAAGAGCCTTTATATTATAAGGTGTATAACACTTCAATTTCCCCCAAAGTCCATCCACAAAGCAAACAGTATAACACAGGGTTTTTCTTACCTTTGCAAGGACAAAATCTGTAAAATATGTTTTCAATGAATAAAAGACCAAGAAGAAACCGAAAGTCCGCTGTTATCAGAGGAATGATAGAAGAAACCAGACTTTCGGTCAAAGACTTCATCTTCCCCATATTCGTAATCGAAGGAACCAACAAAAAAGAAGAAGTTGCTTCCATGCCTGGGATATATAGATACTCCTTAGATCTTTTATTAAAGGAAATTGATGAATGCATGAATCTTGGCATTAAGGCATTCGATATTTTCCCTGCCTACCCTGAGGACAAAAAGGACAAATACGCCACTGAATCATACAAGCCAGAAACATTTTACTTACAAGCCATACACAAAGTCAAATCCACCTTTCCTGAAGCATGCATCATGACCGATGTAGCCATGGACCCTTATAGCAGCGATGGACATGACGGAATAGTCGAAGATGGCAAAATCCTTAATGATCAGACCTTAGAAATATTAGGCAAAATGGCCGTTGCACAAGCACAGGCTGGAGCCGATATCATAGGCCCTTCAGATATGATGGATGGACGTGTAGCTTTTCTAAGAAATGCACTGGATACCAACGGGCATAAAGAAGTCTCCATCATGTCCTATACCGCCAAATACGCAAGCGGATTTTACAACCCATTTAGAGACGCCTTGGACTCAGCCCCTAAAGCAGGCGATAAAAAAACCTATCAAATGGACCCTGCCAATCTGCAGGAGGCCCTCATAGAAGCAGAGCTCGATGAAGCAGAGGGAGCAGATTTCATGATGGTAAAACCTGCCTTAGCTTACCTTGACGTCATCCGACTCCTTAAGGAGAACACACACCTCCCTATCGCAGCCTATAATGTAAGCGGAGAATACTCCATGATAAAAGCAGCAGGAGAAAAAGGATGGCTAGACAGTGAAAGAGTAATGCTGGAATCTCTGTTAAGCATCAAAAGGGCAGGAGCCAATATTATCCTAAGCTATTTTGCGAAAGAATTCGCATTGCTTCAAAAATAAAAAAACGTCTCCATACTAAAGCCGATCAAATAATCTGATCGGCTTTTTTTTTGCAACACCACTCCTCCCAACCCTATTATTTTATATTTTTTGTAAAAAACTGCAATAACGGCTCATTTTTAAACCGACTATCCAAATCCTCCGAAACCAACAAAACCATAGGTTAAAAGGTAAACCAACAAAATTTTCAAATAGTCAAATCACAAATATTGGTAAATCAATAAAAAATAGAATTTTTCATAAGACAAAAACATACATACACATCATATAGCCTGCCAACAAACAATATTTAAGAGAAAATATTTAAATACATTTCAGTTTTAAAAAACACCTCAAATTTCATTTTTAACAAGTTTTTTACATTTTTAGACCATTTTAACACCCTTGAAATATACTTTTTATGAATTTTTATTAATTATAGGCTTGTTTTTTTACACAAAAAATATCTACCTTTAACACAACATTTAAACGCTAACCCATAAAAAATTTCGAAAAATAAGTCTATCTAAACATTCAACTGTATGAACTGGAGTTTTAACGAGCTCGCTCAAGTAAGTAGCGAAGCCCTTGCACAGGGAGCAGATTTATCTGCCGACATTACCCAAAACTTACTAACAACTAACAATGTGTGGATGATGCTTTCCACAGCCCTAGTATTTATCATGCACTTAGGCTTTGCCGGCGTAGAAGCAGGTTTTGGCCAAGCAAAAAACACAGTAAACATTCTTTTTAAGAATACTGTAACCCCTATCATAGGGATAGTTTCCTACGCAGTCTGCGGATTCTTCCTAATGTACCCAGGATTTGACGTACCAGGATGGTTCGGATTTGACGGAGCAGGATGGAGCATGTTCTGGTTTGCACCTGAAAACGCAGATGTTTCTGCGGGCTATGCTGATGCAGGCTACACTTACTGGACCGACTTTTTATTCCAAGCCATGTTTGCCGCAACTGCCGCAACAATTGTATCAGGAGCTATCGCCGAAAGGGTAAAATTATGGGCTTACCTACTTTTTACTGTTATCTATGTAGGTATTGTATACCCAATCATCGGTAGTTGGAAATGGGGCGGAGGAGTCCTTGACGATTGGGGATTCTATGACTTTGCAGGTTCCACACTAGTACACTCTGTTGGTGGATGGGGAGCTTTAGCAGGTGTCATCTTAGTAGGTCCTCGTATTGGGAAATATGTAAACGGTAAAACCGTAGACAAACCAGGTGCCAGTGTACCTTTAGCAGTAATCGGTGTATTCTTACTTTGGTTAGGATGGTTCGGTTTCAACGGTGGATCTGTACTTTCTGCCGACCCAGCATTGGTATCATTTGTACTGGTAACTACATCTCTTGCTGCTTGTGCCGGTGGACTTGGAGGCTTCCTTGCTGGATACTTTGTTTTCAAAAGACTAGACTTAGGTATGGTATTGAACGGTATCCTTGCAGGACTAGTAGGTATTACAGCTGGCGCTGATGTCATCAATCCAGGACCCGCGATAATCGTAGGTTTCATTGCCGGTATACTAGTTGTGCTTTCTGCAGTACTTCTTGATAGCCTAAAGCTTGATGATGTAGTAGGTGCAGTATCTGTTCACTTAACATGCGGTATCTGGGGAACACTAGCCGTTGGCATCTTCTCCACCAACCCTGATCATTCATTCATCACTCAACTTACCGGAGTAGTCATATGCGGAATCACTGCATTTGTTTGTGCATTCGTCATCTTCTATCTCCTTAAAGTAACTGTTGGCATAAGAGTTTCCGAAGAACACGAAAAAACTGGTCTGGATTCTCACGAACATGGAATCAGAGGTTATACCATCGTATACGACGAATAAAAAAACCACAACCACTATACAACCAAAAAGACCCTGCCCATTCGAAAAAACGCCAATCTCTTCAGTTTGGGCAGGGTTAAATTATCAGCCAATCCTAACAAATCAACTAATAATTAAAAGTAAAATGAAAAAACTTCAACTACTAATTGTATTACTATTTTTGGGTTCATTAACAGTAGTAAATGCCCAAGATGAATCAAAATTCTCTTTATCTGGATCAGTAGATGCTTACTACAGAGCAAACCTTTCTGCTCCTAATAAAGATATGACCGATGCAGAAGGACAATCCATGGGCATCCAAGCCCCAGCAACCTCTTTTGCCAACCTTCCAGGCTTTTCTCTTGGTATGGCCAATATCATTGCCGCTTATGAAGGTGAAAAAGTCGGATTTGTAGCTGACCTTGTATTTGGTCCGAGAGGTGAAGATGCGGTTTTTGGCTCTCCTCTTTACGGAGGTGGGGTAGCAGGATCTTCTCAAATCGTTAACCAACTTTATATGTACTGGACTGTAAGTGACGCAGTTACCCTAACCGTAGGAAACTTCAACACCTACCTAGGATACGAAGTGATCTCCCCAACAGGAAACTTCAACTACTCTACCTCTTACATGTTCTCTTACGGACCATTTTCACATACTGGACTTAAAGCAGATATAGCACTTTCTGACAATTGGTCTTTAATGGCATCCGTGATGAACCCTACAGACATGACAGAATTCAATCCAGCAGGGACTTATACCGCTGGTTTACAATTAGGATATGAAAATGACAACGGAGGAACTTGGTTAAACTTCCTTTATGGTGACCAAGACGGAAAGCTAGACGACAAAAATATGATGACGGCTGGCCAATCATCAATGGGAAGCACCTTCCAAGTCGACTTAACTACTGGGTATGATGTTTCTGACATAATTTACTTAGGACTAAATGCCACTTATAATACTACAGCAGCAGGTGAAACTTACAATGGTTCAAGCATTTCTGATGTAGATGGCGATGGAGCAGGATTTTACGGAGTTGCAGGTTATGTACAAGCAGCTACTTCTGAAAAATTCTCTTTGGGACTTAGAGGTGAATACTTCAATGTATTTAACTCAGGCCTTGGCGGTGTAGTTGGCCTTGACGATGAAGGTGATGGAAACGTATTTGCAGTAACCCTTTCAGGCAATGCAAAGATTACGGACAACTTGACTTTGATCCCTGAAGTAAGGTTGGATTCAATGTCAGAAGACGATTTCTTCTACAATCATGACCTAGCCGCGAGCAAAAGTTTGTCATCATTCTTACTAGCAGCCGTATTCTCATTCTAATTTTTTTACTGACAAACTGAAATTTTTTGCAAAAAAACCACGTGCTTTGAAAAAAGACGTGGTTTTCTTTTTTATCTGCCATTTTGCTTAAAAACCAGCTTTAGACAATACCTCCTGAAGCCAGTTTAACAGGACATTAGCTTAAAACAGCTTAATTTTAAAACCTAAAAAAGAGCTTAAACAATACAATATTTCCTTTTAAACACTATACACAGGATAAAAATTTAAAAAACAATGAAACCTTTTACATGAACATCGTATATATTTTGTAAACGACAAAAAACAAAATCATACAAATATGGTAAAGGTAGCATTAATGGTGGCAGCAGGTTTCTTTAGTGCTGAAACATTAGAAACAGAAGACAAGAAACACCGTGAACTGAAAGGCCCAAAAGCAAAGAACTATAAGCCTTGGAAGGAAAAAGCCAGAAAAGGAACTATAGTGGTGAATTTCGACAGAGACCCAATCACGGGGCCTGCTTACAAAAATCAAAGACCAGGAGAACTTAACACTAACTTGGTTGAAATTTCCCAAGATCTAAAACCAATCGACAGACCGACTGGACCAAAAGGTAAAAACCAAAAACCTTGGAGAAACTAATAAAACACAATCAAAAAGGCCGTCAATTGACGGCCTTTTTTTTATAAACATCTCTTTTTCTCTTAGCCACTAAAGGTATTATCAATATGCTGATCCTTTGCCTTTACTGATTCAAAATCCAAAAACTGTTCCCAGAAAGGCTCCTCGGGCAAGCCTGCCCTTAAATAAAGTTTTTCCTTTTTAACCGGATGAACAAAAACCAAATGAAATGCATGAAGATTAATACTGGCATCAGGATTAGCCTTGGAAAAACCATACCTAAGATCTCCTCGAATAGGACAACCCATAGAAGCTAGCTGCACCCTAATTTGGTGAGGCCTCCCCGTAACAGGCCTAACCTCCAAGAGCCAGTGATCATTCAACTTACCCAGCCTCTTATAACTTAACTCAGCTCTTTTACTCCCCTCTACCTGATCATCAAAAGCTTCGGTAACATTTCGCTTTTCATCTTTAAGGAGATAATGCGTCAGCTTAGCCATCTCTTCCTTTGGCCTTCTTTTCACTATTGCCCAGTAAACTTTATGAATATCCCTTTTTTTAAACAAGACCATCATTCTTTCAAGGGCTTTTGATGTTCTTGCAAAAACCACCAAACCACTTACTGGCCTGTCCAGTCTATGCACAGGATGCAAAAAAACCGCTCCAGGCTTATCATATTTTTTGGCTATATAATCCTTACAATAATCCGTCAAGGTCTTATCACCTGTACGGTCTCCTTGTACCAAAATACCTGCTCTTTTATTCACCACCAAGAGGTGGTTATCTTCATATACTACCGTAAAAGGTCGCTTTGACATATTAGATCGATTTTATAATTGCAAAGTTAGCAAAAGAAACTTCACAGACCGCTATAGCCTGTTGGGTCTTAAACGAAAAAGGTGGCACAAAAACCACCTTAATATTTTAAAATTCTGAAGTAAAATGAAATTCTATACCTGGATAATTATCCTGAACCATCTGTAACCAAGCCTTTGACTCAGCCATAAACACCAATTTCCCATCCTTATCATAGGCAATATGCCTGTTCTTAGAACGAACAAATTCATCCAACTGTTTTTTATCCGAACTGCTTATCCAGCAAGCCTTATATAGATTCATTGGTGCAAACTCCACCGTAGCATTATACTCATTCTTTAGACGGAATTGAATCACCTCAAACTGGAGCTGCCCTACTGTCCCCACTACTTTCCTAGCCCCAATATCAAAAGTAAACAACTGTGCAACACCTTCTTCCATCAACTGCTTAAGCCCTTTTTCTAACTGCTTGGTCTTCATTGCATCCTTATTGATCACCTCCCTGAATATCTCAGGAGAAAAGCTCGGAATACCTTTAAATGTAAGGTTCTCACCATCAGTCAATGAATCACCTATCTTAAGGTTACCGGTATCATATAAACCAACAATATCTCCAGGATAAGCTTCATCTATAATTTCCTTATCCTGAGCCATAAAAGAGGTTACATTGGAAAATCGCAAAGGCTTGGTCCCTCTAACATGATTATAGGGTTTATTTCTCTGAAACTTACCAGAACAGATCCTCAAAAAGGCAATCCTATTTCTGTGATTAGGATCCATATTTGCGTGAATCTTAAACACAAAACCACTGAACTTATCCTCCTCTGGCAATACCTCCCTCTCCTCTGTCACCCTGCTCTTAGGCTTAGGAGCGATATCAATAAACGTATCCAACATCTCTTGAACACCAAAATTATTCACTGCTGAACCAAAGAACACAGGAGCAACCTTTCCTGACAAATAATCTTCTTTGCTAAATTCTGGATAAACCCCCTCTATCAATTCCACATCCTCTCTCAATTGCGCTGCATTTCCATCTCCCACTAAGTCATTCAGCTTGCTATCCTCAAGATTCTCAATAGCCACAATCTCATCGGAAATCTTCCTTTGTGACGGAGTAAATAAATTGAGAGACTTATTATATAGATTATACACCCCTCTAAAGGTCTTACCCATGGAGATTGGCCAAGATAAGGGACGTACCTTAATATTCAGCTTTTCCTCTACCTCATCCAGCAAATCATAAGGATCCCGGCCTTCCCTATCAAGCTTATTGATAAAACAGATTACGGGAGTGTTCCTCATCCTACACACTTCCATCAGCTTTTCCGTTTGGATCTCTACCCCTTTCACACAATCAATCACCATGATCACACTATCTACTGCGGTAAGGGTCCTATAAGTATCCTCGGCAAAATCCTGGTGACCAGGAGTATCCAAAAGGTTGATCTTAATATCTCGATATTCAAATCCCATTACAGAGGTAGCCACAGAAATACCTCTCTGCTTTTCTATCTCCATCCAATCTGACTTGGCATGGGCATCAATTTTATTGGATTTTACAGCTCCTGCTGTCTTGATTGCTCCCCCAAATAACAGCAATTTCTCCGTAAGGGTAGTCTTACCAGCATCGGGGTGGGAAATAATTCCGAAAGTTCTTCTTTTTTGAATCTCCTTGGTCAAACTCATCTTTCTGGGGGTCCTTTATTTGCAAGATGCAAAGGTAGGCTTTTTGCATGAAAGATTGAAAGTTATCCTCAACAACCAAACAAATCCTTATCATTACCAATAACAAATAGATTAGAGCCCTCAACTCATAAAAGGATCCTCCACGTTAAATTCTGAAGTATTTTCCTTATTGCCCCTTAGGACAATTCTAAAAGTAGTCCCCTTGCCTATTTCTGACTGGTACACAAAAATCCTCCCTTGATGATATCCTTCGATGATTCTTTTAGCCAAAGTAAGTCCTAAGCCCCAACCCCTCTTTCGAGTAGTAAAACCAGGATTGAAAACTTTTTTAAACATACTTTTATCCAGTCCTTTACCCGTATCAGTGATATCTATATGAACGAACTTTTCGCTATCCTTCACGATATTGATAGAAATCTTACCCTCACCTTTCATCGCATCCACCGCATTCTTACATATATTTTCTACAACCCACTCAAAAAGTGACTTGTTCATCATCGCCTCTACTTCCTCTGCATGGGTATTAAGATTGATATTTACTTTACTTGAAATTCTTGGCCTCAAATAGTTAACTGCCTCATCAATCACCTGATAAACATTTTCCTCTTTGATAACAGGGGAACTCCCAATATTTGAAAACCGCTCAGTGACCATTCTCAACTTGGAGACATCCTTATCCAGCTCTACAATAACCTCCTTATTTTCTTCCCAAACTGGGGAATTCTTCAAATAATCAATCCACGCCATCAAAGAGGCTATCGGTGTCCCCAACTGGTGTGCGGTCTCTTTCGTCAAACCGGCCCATACTCTATTTTGTTCAGCTATTTTTGACTGGTTAAATACTGCATAGGCCAAAATTCCAAAAACCAAAATAACTGACAGCTGAACATAGGGGTAAAACTTCAACCTGGTCAACAACTCTGAATTGGTATAGTACAGGTATTGGTTTTCTACAATTTGAATGGGCTCGTAATCCAATTTCATTCTTTGCACCTCAGCCCTGAGTTTCTTATCCTTCTCCTCTTCAGTGGCATTATTCTTAAAATTGATATTCCTGTACTGATCTGTGGGATTACCAAAGGCATCAGCGACTATTACAGGAATATTATGGTTTTCCTGAATAATACCTTTATGAATAAAAGTTAGATTATCAGAATTGTTAGCCACGTACTCCATCGCACTGGCATAAAGCGTAATCTGCTTCTTCTCTCTCTCCTTTAATTCACTGACCAAAGTATTGGTATAATAAATTGACCCCACACTAATAATCAGAGAAGCTATAAAAATAAGCCACTTGACCTTTCCTCTGTTATGATATAGATCTAGCATCGCCAGATCCTGAAATTTATTCTTCATTCTTTAATTTAAATCCTTCCTTCGAAACCAAATACTTACCTTTAAACAACTGATATTCATCATAGATATTTCCTATCAATCATAGAAATTAAGTGTTTGTCTTAAACCTAACAATCCTGTAAATTCGAATATATTTTTAAATAAAAAAAAAAAAAAACATGGCAACTAACGAGATAGGATTAAAAGTTACAGATAGCAAAGCTCTGGTAGAACAATTGAATAAATTATTGGCCAATTATGAAATTTACTATCAAAATTTAAGAAATTTCCACTGGAATGTTTCAGGACCTAACTTCTTTGAATTGCATGCAAAATTTGAAGAACTATACAATGAAGCCAATGATGCCATCGACGAAACAGCCGAAAGAATATTGACACTTGGCGAGCGTCCTTTGAGCGCATTTTCTGAGTACATCCAACATTCAAGTATTCAAGAAGCTTTGGAAGTTTCATCACCAAAACAAATGGTGGAAACCGTAAGGGACAACCTTAACACCTTGCTCAAGCTGGAAAGAGAAGCTTTGGAAACTGCCGCATCCCAAGGGGACGAAGGTACAGTAGCCCTAATGAGCGATTATATCACCTCGAAAGAAAAAGTAATCTGGATGCTTTCCGCTTACTTAAAATAAAACATTAAAAGGCTCATCAAAAATGATGAGCCTTTTTTCTATCTTTCATACCCTCGATCAAAAGCACTCCTAACTAGTTATTTTGTTTGACCCATTTCCATAGGGTCCTATAATTCACCTTGGTTCCATGCACCAATATCCCAATTCTATAAATTTTTCCTGCAATCCAAGTCGTGAAGAAAAAGCCTCCGATCAAAAACAACATTGAAAGAATCAATTCCATGGCTGGAATCCCAAAACTAGCCCTTCCGACCATGGCAATGGGCGAGGTAAATGGAATAACAGAAAGCCAAAAGGAAATATTACTGGACGGATCATCCAAAATAAACACAAACAGACCAAAATAACTGGCCATCAAGGGAATGGTCACTGGAAACATAAATTGCTGCGCATCTGATGGTGAATCTACCGCTGCACCTATTGCCGCAAAAAAGGCCCCATACAGTAGATAACCTCCAAGAAAATAAAATAAAAATGTAAATATCAATTGAAGAAAATCTATTCCCTGTAATACCTGAATTATTTTACTCACCTCACTTGACTGCGCCATCGCCTGTGCCATTTCTGGATTGGTCATCTCCATCACTTGCTGTTGAGGCATCTGCATCCCAAAATAGCCCATCACAACAGTTGACACCATACTGATCAACACTATCCAAATCAAAAATTGTGTAAGCCCCACTGCTCCTATCCCAATGATCTTGCCCAACATCAGCTGAAAAGGCTTGATCGAAGAAACCAAAATCTCAATAATCCTACTAGATTTCTCCTCTATAACACCTTGCATTATCTGGGTTCCATACACAAATATGAAGGTGTAAATCAAGATCCCCAAAACAAAGCCTAATGCATAATTAACACCAGCATCAGTCATCTTTTCCTCGCCTTTCTCTCCCAAGGTTACTGAACTGATCGAAACATCGGTTTTTATCGACTTAATGAAACCTGGATCAATACCAGACTCATAAAGTCTAATATCCTCAATTTTCCTTTTTAGCTCCCGCTCCAAATGATCCACTAAACTTACACTGGTACTGTTTCCTGAATAAAACACAATTCCCTTTGGATCCTTAATATCGACTTTTGGTATATATAAAAATCCATATCTTCTACCATCCTGAACCATAGCCTTGGCCTCATCGACTGGCAATTCGGAATATGAAAAAGCATATTGGCCACTACTTTCCATAAAAAACTGATTCCCTTCGTCAACGACCTCAATAATTTTCAGGGCTTCTTCACCCTCATCACTAAGAGAAATCCAAAGGAATACTCCCAATATTGCAGGAAACACCAATGGAGTGATCAGGGTAGCTAACAAAAACGATTTTTTTCTGACTCTCGCCAAATACTCCCGCTTTATGACCAAAAACACTTTATTCATGTTCGTTGTCTTTTACCTTTTGAATAAAAATTTCTTCTATGGTAGGAATCACTTCAGAAAAACCCAATATCTCACCATACTTCATCAATTCAGAAACAAAAATATTAGGTTCATCATCTTTCATTTTTATCTTGAACTCTTGATGACCTTCTATTGTGGTTTTATGGTCCCAGATCCCTTCTGGCAAACTTCCATTAACATTTCTGAGCATTACCGAAAAGGTATTGGACCTAGCTTGGTCTTTCACCTCCTGAACTGAACCATCCAGTACCTTGTGAGACTTATTAATCATGGCAAGATGATCGCATAACAGTTCCACGGACTCCATCCTGTGCGTAGACAACATGACTGTGGTGCCATTATCTTTCATCTCTATAATTTCATTTTTTATGATTTCTGCATTTACTGGATCAAAGCCAGAAAAAGGTTCATCCAAAATTAAAATTTCAGGTTCATGGATTACGGTGGCTACAAACTGAACCTTTTGGGCCATCCCTTTTGACAGGTCCTCGATTTTCTTATCCTTCCATGCCGCAATATCCAATTTATCCAGCCAATACCTGACTTTTTTCTTGGCATCATTGGCAGATAGCCCTTTGAGCTGCGCAAAGTATAACAACTGCTCCGCTACTTTCATACGCTTATATAACCCTCTTTCCTCAGGAAGGTAGCCGATGTGCTTAATATGCTTAGGTGCTAAACTTTCTCCTTTGACCAATATTTCACCCTTGTCTGCTTCGATGATTTGATTAACAATTCTAATCAAGGATGTTTTTCCAGCACCATTAGGGCCCAATAAGCCAAAAACCTTCCCCGCAGGAATTTCTAAGTCAATATTGGTTAGCGCAGCCTGAGAACCATAGCTTTTATAAAGCCCTTCAATCTTAAGAATACTCAAAACAATGTGTTTTTAAACCTTGGTAATAATAAGAAAAATATAATTTAAGAATAAGTCTTAAAGACATTACTTATTTGAGTGTCAGTGAACCTACTGAAACGTCTATCTCAAAAGTCATTATATTCTCCGCATCCTCGTGATAGCCCTTACTCGCATAGGTTTCTTTGTCTATACTTGACAAATAACTTGGAACACTCGTCCTACACATAGCAGTGGATTTTATTTTCACAATATAAGGGTAACGGCTCGAAGGCAAAACTATATTTACCGATCCAGCTCCAACTGTTGCGGAAATATTACATGGCTTGAGAATATCAAAATCTTCCTTAAAATTCAAGTCCACCTTACCATAGTTAACATCAAAAATCATTTGATCTGCTTTGGCAAAGGCTATATTTACCCCTTTTACAGTCCCCATATTGATCTTCACCATCAGCGTATCCATCTCAACACCATTAATGGCATCTTCCATATAGTGCAAATCTACATCCGCTGTAGCAGTCTTTACCTTACACTTTTTAATGTTCAGTCCTGAAAGGTCTAGATGTGCCTTCCCAATACCAAAATGAAAATCCATATCATAGGCATAATTTGCACTTAAGCCTACTTCCCATGTATGATCAAAATCCCCCTCACTATTGGCAAAAAGTTTTGAGGACAGTCCTTTACCAAAACCATCATTTTCCACATTATGATGACTCAAGCTGGCATGAAGAACTCTGTCATTTATTTCATAATTAAATTCAGGAAGTATATTGACTTTAGATAGATGCGTGTGGATCAAAATAGGATCAGAAGAATACATCTTCTTTATTTGGGAAACACCTTTATAGGAGGAAAAATCTAATCGTACTAAATCCACATCCTGCTGCTCTTCCACATTAAACTCCTTTATTATTTGGGCTTTTACAGCCAAACAATAGCAAGAAGAGAGGATCAGAATTAAGCACAATTTATTCAACATACGAATAAATTACGGTTCGTTACCCAAAAGGTTCTGTTAATCACGAAAAAAGCCGGGAAAATTCCCGGCTCTTTAAATATCTACCTAATACTCTGACTAAAAGAATTCCTTCATTTTGTCAAAAAAGGTCTTCTCAGACTTTCCTGGATCAGGAATAAAGTTCTCCGAAGTTCTCAGAGACTCCAATTTCTCACGCTCTTCTTTGTTAAGCTGCTTTGGTGTCCAGACGTTCACATGGATCAATTGATCCCCACGGCCATATCCATTGAGATCTTTTACTCCCTTGCCTTTCAACCTCAAAATTTTACCACTTTGGGTTCCTGGATCCAATTTTATTTTCACCTTACCATCAATGGTCGGCACTTCTATCTGTGCTCCCAATGCAGCATCAATGAAACTGGCATAAAGATCGAACACCACATTATTACCATCCCTTTGCAGAATCTCGTCTTCAATCTCTTCTATCACAATCAGCAAATCTCCAGCTACTCCTCCGGGGATTTCATTCCCTTTACCAGAGAGACTCAACTGCATACCATCAGCTACCCCTCCTGGAATATTGATAGGAATCACCTCCTCTTTGAGCAACAATCCATTTGCATCTGCATGATCAGGCTTCTTGTCAATAGTCTGTCCGGTTCCCCCACAACTTGGGCAGGCACTTGCAGAAACCATTTGGCCCAACATCGTATTAACTACTTTTTTCACCTGTCCTGAACCCTGACAAGTTGAGCAAGTTTTAAAACTTACTCCATCAGCGACAATATGGCGTTTAACCTTAATCTTCTTTTCTACACCATGGGCAACCTCTTTTAGGTTAACCTTAAGCTTCACGCGCAAGTTGGTTCCTTTTCTTACCCGTCGGCCACCTCTACTTCCGCCACCGAAAAAGGAATCAAATCCTCCTCCGCCACCGAAGATATCGCCAAATTGAGAGAAGATATCATCCATGTTCATACCGCCTCCTCCGAAGCCGCCATTACCATTGACACCTTGGTGCCCAAAACGGTCATAGCGCTCCTTCTTTTCTGGATTGCTCAACACCTCATAAGCCTCAGCAGCTTCTTTGAACTTTTCCTCAGCAGTATGATCATCAGGATTTTTATCAGGGTGATACTTAATGGCCATCTTTCTATAAGCCTTCTTTATCTCTCCCTCACTTGCATCTTTTGAAATCCCTAATACTTCGTAATAGTCTCTTTTTGCCATAACTAATTAAGATCCAATGACTACCTTGGCATATCTAACCACTTTTTCGCCAAGCATATAGCCTTTTTCCACCACATCGATTACTTTACCCTTAAGATCCTCAGATGGAGCCGGTATTTGCGTAATAGCTTCTTGCTTATCCGCATCAAAGTCCTTACCAATGGCATCTTCCATTTGAGTCAAGCCCTTTGCCTCAAGTACTTTGGTCAACTTATGGTAAATCAATAAACTTCCTTCCAGAACCTTTTGACTCCCTGTTTCACTCTCTTCAGCTTTAATGGCTCTTTCAAAATCATCCACCACAGTAATCAAATCTTTCAAAACATCCTCAGAGGCTGTTTTGATCAAATCCAATCTCTCCTTGGAAGTTCTCCTTCTGTAGTTTTCAAATTCTGAGTATAATCTCAGGTATTTATCTTTTAATTCTTGATTTTCTGCTTTCAACTTATCCTCTTCTGACAATTCTTCAGTTACTGCTTTCTCGTCAGACTTTTTCTCCTCTTGACTTTCAGCACCACTTTCTTGATTAAGCGCTTGATCTTGTGCTTCAACGGGCTCTTCGGTAGCTGCTTTATCCTTATTCATACCTTCTTTTACTATATTTTCTATTATCCTAAATGAAATACAACTCTAATTCACTTTAATCTGGAACAACAATTAGTTTGCCATAATAGTTTTCCTGACAAACTGACATTAAGCTATTATCGCACTGTAAATTAGGTCTTTGAGTTTATCTAGATTATGCTGACTAACTGACGAAATAAATAGATATGGTACATCTTCTGGCACATCTGATTTCATTTCCTCCATCAATTCCTCATCCAACATATCAGATTTAGAAATAGCTAGTATCCGCCTTTTATCCAATAATTCAGGATTATATTCCTTTAATTCATTCAATAACACATGGTATTGTTCCTTGATACTAACCGCATCTGAAGGAATCATAAACAATAGGATGGAATTCCTTTCAATATGCCTTAAAAAACGAAGTCCTAACCCCCTACCCTCTGCAGCACCTTCTATTATTCCAGGAATATCAGCCATCACGAAGGACCTGTCATCCCTGTAACTGACAACGCCAAGATTTGGCACTAAAGTGGTAAATGGATAATCACCTATTTCCGGTTTTGCAGCCGAAATACTTGATAATAAAGTAGATTTACCCGCATTCGGAAAGCCTACCAATCCCACATCTGCCAAAAGCTTCAGCTCAAGAATGATCCATTCCTCTATCCCCTCTTCCCCCGGCTGCGCATAATGTGGTGCCTGATTGGTGGAAGTCTTAAAATGATCATTACCTAAACCACCTCGTCCACCTTTGGTCAACACCACCTCTTGACCATCTTCGGTGATCTCGAAGCGAACTTCCTTGGTTTCGGCGTCTTTTGCCACTGTTCCCAAAGGAACTTCCAAAATGATATCGCCACCATCTTTTCCTTTTCTCCTGCCTCCCTCACCGCCTTTACCATTTTGGGCAATGACATGCTTTTTATACTTAAGGTGTAAAAGGGTCCACAGCTGGGCATTCCCTCTTAAGATTATGTGCCCACCTCTTCCACCATCCCCACCATCAGGACCTCCTTTGGGCACATGCTTCTCACGCCTAAAATGAGCGGAACCAGCCCCTCCAGCACCCGAACGGGAGCAAAACTTTACATAATCAATAAAATTAGAATCTGCCACGGCTTTATGTATTATTTCATTCCTAAACAAAATTGGCTAAGAAAAATTCTTAGCCAATTATTAAATCTTCTGCAAAGGTACTATTTATTTCCCAGATTAATACTTATCTATTTCTGCACAGATTTTTTCAAAGATCACCTCTATCCCTCCTACACCATGGATAGTAGATAACTTGCCTTGTTTTTCATAATAAGCCGCTACAGGAAGTGTTTCATCTTTATACACCTTGATCCTTGTATTGATCTTATCTTCATCCTGATCATCCACACGGCCTGAAGTCTTTCCTCTGTGTCGGATTCTCTCCTTTAACTCTTCCTCAGGAACATCCAAGGCTATCATTCCAGAAATAGATTCTCCCTTATCCTCCAACAACTTATCCAATGCCTCTGCTTGCGCCACAGTCCTTGGAAACCCATCCAAGATAAACCCATTGGCATCCGCAGTAGTTTTGAACTTGTCATCAACCATTCCAATGACTACTTCATCAGGAACCAATCTCCCCTCGTCCATATATTTCTGGGCAAGTTTTCCTAATTCAGTACCTTCTCCAAGATGCTTTCTGAACAAGTCTCCTGTAGAAATATGTACAAGATTATACTTGGAAATTAATTTTTCACTTTGCGTCCCTTTTCCTGCACCAGGAGGTCCAAATAAAACTATATTTAGCATAATATGAATATTGTTTGTGCTGTGATCCCCATGCTATTCGGGTCACTTAAGTTGATATATTTCTTTTAAATTTCTACCAAAACCATCATAATCCAACCCATAGCCAACTACAAATTTGTCAGGAATCTCAAAGCCTATATAATCAACCGTAACAGGTTTCTTTAAAGCTTCAGGTTTCAATAACAGACTTACAACCGAAATACTGGCTGGCTCTTTCTCTGAAATACTTTCCAATAGATGAGTCATGCTTACTCCAGTGTCTACTATATCTTCTACCACAATCACTTCCCTACCCTTGATCTCTTCTGAAACACCTATCAATTCCTTCACCTTACCTGTAGAATTCATGGCTTGATAGGATGAAATCTTAATAAAGGACAATTGAAGTGGAATATCCACTTCTTTCATTAAATCTGAAATAAACATAAAGGCTCCGTTCAAAACACCCAAAACTAAGGGTTTCTTACCTTCATAATCCTTTGATATATCCTTGGCTATGTGAGCAATCCTTTCTCCCAACTCTTCCGCAGAGATAAACAGGGTGAATTCTTTATCCTTTACCTTCATCATAAATAATAAAAAAGCCCTAAAATTAGGGCGTTACAAATATAGAAAATTTTAACCTGACCTTCCTAATTTGAAAGCCAAAGACTTAAAGATGAGCCATTAGGTATTTATACAAAGCTATCATGGCGGCCAAGTCTTTAAGAGACACCCTTTCATAAGGTGTATGGACATTGTCTTCTGGAGCACCTATAAAGCACCAATCTACCGGGTACGGGCTCATCTGAATCTCTCTACCGTCACTTCCTCCTGCTCCTTCCACTTCAACCTGAAAAGGCACTCCACTTTTTTGCGCCAATGCAACTATCTTATCAGTAAAAACTTTCCTGGGTATAAACTTATCCCTCAATGAGATCGCAACCCCTTCATGGTGCTTCACCCCCTCAGTCACCCAGGTAATATCAGAGATCAAGGCTTGCTTTATGTTCCAATTTTCATAAATATGTTTAATTAAAAATGGCACACTTCCACCTCCATGTTCCTCATAGGTAGAAAAAACAATTACACCATTCTCTAAATCTTCACAAATCTTGAGTGCATTGTACACTCCCAACCTATTATCTAAATAAGCTCCTTGAATAAATTCATCATCCAGAACTATATTTTGCTTAAAGGACAAGTTTGTACCAGGAATTATCCCTCTCTTAAAATCATGGGTCAGATAATCATCAACAATTTTAACCTTGCATTCTATTGGCCCCAATGCATCTTCACCGACTAATTCATCTCCATCATTAATGTCTGGACCTCCCACTGCAACCAACTGATTTTCATACCTTGACGTAAACCCAATAGTATCAATATGAGCAAAAACAGCAGTTCTAGGATCTCCAAACTTAAGGATAATATTATCTTGAAATATTCCACCATGATATATTTCTGGTTGAACCTTCCATTCGCTCTTTCGTTCAAGCACATAATCGACAATAAATGCAGAAAGCTCATATTCGTCTCCTGACACACCTCTTTTTTCGAGGATTTCGAGTAAAATATCCAACGTTGGCATAGTTTATGAGTAAATTATTTTGCAAATTTCGGACTTAATAACTAAAAACAAATAGTCAAAAGTTTATAGTTATTGAATAAAAAATATACATTTGCATAACAGTTAATAGTTACTAAGTTTGGATTTAAATTAATTAAACACTTAATTTTGGAAAAAATTTTTTTTTAATCATGAAAAAATTATTACTATCAACATTAATGGCTGGTGCCTTAGCAGTTGGAGCTAATGCACAGAATGACTTCAACAAGTGGTCAATCGACGTTAATGGTGGGTTTAATAAACCAATGGCTCCAATCACGCCAGGTTATTATTCTCCATCTTTGAACCTTGGACATGCTGACCTTGGCGTTAGATACATGTTCAACGAGAAATTTGGTGCTAAACTTGATTACGGATTTGGTAAGTATCAAGAAGCTGACGGGACTCCTGAATTCGAGACCAACTACTACAGATTGAACCTTCAAGGTGTTGCTAACCTTGGTAGAATCATGAATTTTGAGACTTTCTCAAGAAGCATTGGTTTATTGGGTCATTTCGGTGCTGGTATCGGAAGAGTGACTCCTCAATCTAACACTTGGGCTGATTTCGAAGATAACGTTTATAACTTTATCACCGGATTGACAGCACAGGTTAAACTTGGTAACAGAGTAGCTCTTAATGGTGACATCAGCACTGTAATTGCTGGTCGTCAGGATGTAGCTTTTGATGGAGCTTCTTCTATCAATGCTGGTACTGAGAATGGTTACTATGGTGCCAATGCCGTATCTTGGACTGGTACATTAGGTCTTTCTTTCTACCTTGGTGGACATAGCACTCACGCTGACTGGTACATCAGGGATGACAAGTATGCTACTAGAGACGAATTGGAAAGCCAAATCGGAGAGATCAAAGACATGTTGAAAGACTCTGATGGTGACGGTGTACCTGATTACCTAGACAAAGAGCCTAACACTCCTGCTGGTGCAAGAGTTGATTCTCATGGTAGAACTTTGGATTCTGATGGTGACGGTATCCCTGATCATTCTGACGAATGTGCTTTCGTTCCTGGACCTGCTTCTAATAATGGTTGTCCAGTAGAGGAAGTTGAAGAAGAAGACTTCTTCAAGAAAGCTATCAATGAAGGTTATGTTAATGTTTACTATGCTTTCGATAGTGCTAAGCCTCTAGGTTATTCATCTTCTTCAGTTAACTATGTAGCTAACTTCTTGAAGAGAAACCCTGGTGTTAACGTAGAAGTTAAAGGCTATGCTGATGAAATCGGACCAGAAGATTACAACATCAAATTGTCAGAAAGAAGAGCCAAAGCTGTTTATGATCTTTTGATCTCTGCAGGTATAGATGCCTCTAGAGTTTCTTACAAAGGATATGGTGAAGATACTAGCGTAGACAAGCAATCTAAAGATGCGCGTCAGTTGGCTAGAAGAGCTTCTTTCGAGGTTCAATAATCTTCCAAACGCATAAATTTTAAAAACCGACCTTTACAGGTCGGTTTTTTTTTGCTTAACTTTGGCCTACCATGTTTATACTGAACCATCACGATTCCATAGCTCATCAATTTTTAGAGGGACTAAGAGATATTTCTGTCCAGAAAGACAGGCTTAAGTTTCGTACAAACCTTGAAAGATTGGGCCAAATTTTGGCTTATGAGATTTCAAAAACCTTATGCTATGAGGAACATACTATTTCTACTCCATTAGCAGAAACCCATTCCAAAAAGCTGCAGTCTCAACCAGTTTTAATATCTATACTGAGAGCTGCCATGCCATTTTACAATGGCTTCCTTAGTTTTTATGATGAAGCTGACAGTGGCTTTATTGGTGCTTACAGAAAAGAAAATGAGGGCGAAGAATTAAGCATCGAATTCAATTATCTTGCTGTTCCCTCTCTAGAAGAGAAGGAAGTGATCATTATTGACCCCATGTTGGCTACAGGAAAATCCTTAATCACCACAATACATCATTTACAGCAACATGGAAATCCAAAAAAAATCCATATTGCAGCAGCCATAGCAGCTCCAGAAGGAATAGATCATATAAAGGCGAACCTAAAAATCCCCTACGAGCTTTGGATAGGTGCTTTGGATGAAAAGTTAAATGACAAAGCTTATATCGTTCCTGGACTTGGTGATGCCGGCGATCTAAGTTTCGGACCTAAGTTATAGAATAATTGTGATCTACTTTTTATTGATTATCGGATTTGTCATCCTTTTGACAGGAGGAAAGGTATTAGTTGACGGAGCTTCGTCCATTGCAGCGAAACTTGGACTTAGCCCAAGCCTCATTGGGATGACTATAGTGGCATTTGGAACTTCTGCACCTGAGCTGTTAGTCAGTGTTACCGCTGCTTTAAAAGGCACAAATGATATTGCCATTGGAAATGTCATTGGCTCCAATATTTCCAATATTACATTGGTTCTGGGGATTACTGCAATAATCTACCCCATATTATTAAAATCAAGCACACTAAAATGGGACTTTAGCTTTACATTAATTTCAACTGTCCTCTTCTATTTACTGTCACTTAATAATATTATCAGTACCATTGAAGGACTTGTTCTTTTTACCCTATTAATATTTGTCAATTGGTTTCTCTTCAAAAAAGTAGATCACGATTTAGAAGAGTTCTCCGATGAAGACGCTGAAAAAGTCAAAAAGGAGCCAATATTGAAAGCCATCCTATTGGTATTGGCTGGTATTATCGGTTTATATTATGGTTCAGAATTATTGGTCAATAATTCCATTACTTTAGCAAAGGAATATGGAATTAGCGAACGAATAATTGGCGTAACCATCATTGCCATCGGGACAAGCCTTCCTGAGTTGGCCACCTCCGTTTTGGCAGCCATAAAAAAAGAGACGGATATTGCACTTGGTAATATTTTAGGGAGTAATTTGCAGAACATTCTATCCATCATAGGTGTTACATCTATTATAAAGCCCATTGAAGTAAGTGAGCTTTTTCTTAATAGCGACTTTCTTTGGATGATAGGGTTTACCCTGCTGCTTTTTCCACTGATGAGATCAGGATATAAGATAAGCCGTGGAGAAGGGGTACTGTTACTGGGGGCTTATGCTGTCTATTTAATATTTCTACTATAATGATAGAGTACATTTTACAGTTCTTGGCTATTTATATTGTCTGCCTATTTAAGTTTATTGGTGGGCCAGTATTGGGTACTGCGGCCGATTATACGGTAATAGAAATAGTATTTGTAACTGTATCTGGAATGATGACCAGTGTATTGATATTTACATTTTTAGGGGAATGGATCAAAGAAAAATGGGCCACCAAATCCAAAAAAAAACCTAAAAAATTCTCTTCAAAAAACAGAAAGATTATTCAAGTATGGCAAAAGTTTGGAGCATGGGGAGTTGCAGCAATCACCCCATTGATCCTTACTCCAATAGGTGGAACGATAGTAATGACTTCCTTTGGCGTAAAAAGAAGAAGGATTTTTTCCTATATGCTCATAAGTGCCATTTGCTGGTCTCTTTTCTTCGGCCTAACCATAAATAGACTTATGACCATTCCATTTTTGAATAATTTAATCGGCTGATTCATCATCCGGTAAAATCTCTATATCATTGATCAACACCTTCTTGGCTACACTTTTTCCTGTAAGTGTTGCTGCCAAGCCTCCCAAGGCGGTCTCTTTATATTTATTTTCCATACTGGCACCTACCTCCCCCATCGCTTCTACGCATTCATCCACAGGAATTACCCCACTGACATTCGCCAATGCAATTTGAGCAGAACTATTTGCAATGGCTGCAGCACTGGCATTTCTAACAACACAAGGCACTTCTACCAGGCCTGCTACAGGATCACAAATCAATCCCAACATACACTGAATAGTAATAGCTACTGCATTGAAGACCTGGTCTATATCACCGCCCAAGCAGTAAACCATTGCTCCAGAAGCCATTGCAGCTGCTGACCCCGTTTCAGCTTGACAACCTCCAACTGCTCCTGCCAAACTTGCATTTTGTTCTATCACTAAAGCGATCCCAGCTCCTACCAAGATACCTTCCAAAATTTTTCTATCATCTAATTGGTGAATCTCCTGGAGCGTGTACAAAGTACCCGGCAATATCCCTGAGGCTCCTGCCGTGGGGGCTGCTACCACCCTACCCATGCAGCTGTTGACCTCCTTCGCTGCAAGCGCCCTAGATACTAGCTTTTGAAACTCAGGTGACAATACGGCCAAGGGATGATTAAATACTTTCTTTGCTCCATCATTGATCATGCCTGATCTGGACTTCATTTCTTCTGCCAATCCTGTATTGACCGCTTCTTTCATTACTGAAAAAGCATTTTGTAGCCCTGACCATACATCTTCCTCGCACTTATCTCCTTGATCCATTTCATACTCCAGGACAGGCTCAAACAAATTAAGTTTTCTTTCCTCGCAATAGGACTTCCAACCTTTAAAGTCTTCAAATAAATAACTCATTTCAATCGGGTTTATATTTCAAGCAAATTTGGGAATTGAACTTCATAAAACAAATGATCAAACCTTAATAAAAAATAAAAAAGCCTTTTGGGAAAGATCCCAAAAGGCTTTTACAAATCATACCAATCACTTATTAATTGATTCCAGTTACTTTGGCCTTAAAAAGAATTGGCTCAAATGGTTTTACCACACTGTTTAAATATCCCATTTCAAAATATTGACCTCTTATCTCTTTGGGAATCACCTGTGCAGTTACTTGATAGGCTTGACTAGACGGAGCAATGACCTCAACTTCTGCATCCTCATGTAAATCATTGAGCCCTATATTTAAGAAACCCATATTATCAGTATCCCCTAAAGTTGTGGTTAATGGATTGCTTTCCATTTTTGAGAAGGGATCCTCTTCGCCTAATTGAAATAGCTCATAAGTAAATGAAACATCATTTCCATTCTTGCTTTTATCCGTAGAAACGTCTCCTTCATCCACCACTTTCACATAAACTCCACTCTCTTTCATCACGAAACCCTCTAGCTCATTTTCTGAAATATATGCATTAATCATATCGTCCTCGATTGCATCCACTTCCTGTTCAGGATAAATCTTAGCAAAAGTGACCTTAATGATCATATTGGTATGCGCTTGGAATAATTGCCCATACCCAAAATCTCCAAAGGCATTATAAGACGGTACATATAAGGTCAAGGTCTCTCCGACATTGGACAAACCTACGGCTAAATTGATAGCTAAAGGCGCTAGGGTCTGTCTGCTGATATCATATTGAAAGATAACCGGCTCTCCATCAGCTTCCGTATGAGCACCAATAAAGGAGCCATCCAAGCTTTCCATTTCATAATAGATTCCTATAATATCTCCATCATTGAGTTTGGCACCATCTTCATTCTCCACATCTTTTTTATAATAATAACCGGCAGTAGTCTCTGTTGCATCAATCCCATTGGCACTAATATATTCAGAAAGAATTTGATCGTCTCTCTTCTTATTTTTTTCAAATTCCGTCTCTTTTTCCTGCAGGCAAGAAAACATCATTGCACTCATCGAAAGTGCTAAAACTGTAGTCAAAAATCTTTTCATCGTTGGTAAGTTTAATTTATTTTTTGAATTGAAAATTCATTCGTAAGTTGACTCCTCCTATGGAAAACTGCTGATTGGTGAAAGTCAAATTTCCCAGTGGAAGTTTATAAAAGGGTTCTATCGAAAGAAATGTTCCGTTTGTCAGGTTATATTCATAACCAAAGGACAGGTTGAGCATTTTCCCTAAATCCACATTTGAATCACCAGATCCTGGACTATAACTTTCCGTGTATTCTTGAACCGTACTAGCAAACTGAAGATCCCCTACTGCATTGCTGGTAAACTTTGAATCTACTGAAAAAGTCTCACTTCCCTCTTGATCCAAATATACCATGCTGGAAAGCCCTGTTATGAGGTACATATTAGTATTCTTCTTATCCAGTACCTTATACTTTAAGTTGATCGGAATATCCAAACCTGAATAACTCAAAGTATACTCTGATCCTATATAGTCATTGGTAAAAGAATTGGCGTCAGCAGCCATAGAGGCCCTCATGGTCATAGCTTCAGGAAGCTCAGCACTGCTGTTGGCTTCTATATTTTGACGAGCATAAGTAACACCTACATCAATTTTAAGTTTATTACTTAAAGAAAATTCAGATATTACACCACCGCTAAACTGCATACCTGAAACTTGATTGGAAGCTGATTGTGGTCCACCTATCACGCCGATTCTAAAAGGGTTGTGTTCTCTTTTCCTTTTTATAATTGTTTCAGAGTTAGTTTTCCCATCATCGTCTCCATTTTTCCATTTCTCTACCCAAGCTTGTGCATCTACCTCATCTAACTGCTCTGTCTGGACTTCATTAGAAAAAGCTATTCCAGTATTTAAATCATGCTCTATATGCTCTGGGATCAAGTTAATTTCGGGAAGCTCAAATGCCAAGGGAGATAGATCGAAAGCTATCTTATTGTCAATATTATGCGCTCTTTCCCCTTGAATTTTCTGCTGTTCAGTAATCATTCCGGTTTCATTAGCGGAAGAAACTGAAACATCATTATCAGAAGCTATTGGTCTAGCGGGTTCCTGAACCTTTTGTTCAAATGCATCAGCCAAACGAGATTCATCTTCTATCACAGACGGCACCTCATCCACATTTTTAGGAGCTAAGCCTCTAATAATGGCAGGTTCTTCTCTCATTGCTGTCAAACTTTCATCTATCTCTTTCTCAAAAGGCAGGAAGAAGAAAAGCAACAATAAGGAAGCTGCAATCCCGGAAACCCAAAAAGGCCAATAAGCTATCCGCTTCCTTTTCTTAGGTTTATTAAAATAGGCATGAGAGAACTTTTCCCACTCACCTGGGGCAAAGGGCTCCTCATAATCTTGGAAGGAGTCCCTGATCTTCTCCACAAGTCGTTTATCGAATTGCTCCTTCATCTTTTATTTTATTTAACTCAATTATCTTATTTCTTAATCTTTGCTTAGCCCTAGCCAAATACGTCCTACTTGTACTGGCAGGAATAGCGAGCTCTTCACCAATCTCATTATGCGAATAACCCTCTATTTCATACATATTGAAAATCACCCTCATGACTTCCGGCAATTCCCTTAAAGCCATTAATATGTCCTCTCTGGACAATTCATCGATTATATTGGGGTCATAGCTTTCCGCACTAGCCTTTTCAATATCCATAGCGGCATAATGCTTCAAGTTCTTCCTGTAACTATCTATAGCAGTATTGATGACAATTCTTCTAAACCAAGCCTTGAATGAACTAGAATCAGAATATTGATCCAATCGGTCAAAAGCCTTCATAAAACTATCATTAACAATTTCACAGGCTTCTTCCCTTGAATTCGAATACCTCAGACCAATACTCATAGCATAGCCATAGAAATGCTTATAAAGCGTTTCTAAAGCTTTGGGCTGACCCCGTTTGGCTTCCTCAATTAATTGTTGATCCAAATGAATGGCTTTTTATGCTATGCTTACTAATAAGACGGAGAGAGAAAAAAAAATGCTACACCTACTTCTAAAAAATTGCATTAAATTAAAAATTAAAATTAATGGTTTGCTTTACCTCATCAGATAAACTCAGTGCAACAGGGCAAGTCTTTGCGGCATTTTTTAGCTTCTGCAAAATCTTCTCATCCTCCAAAGGATGATCCCAATTAAAGTCAATAACAATTTCCTTTATTTTTCTAGGTTGATCATTCATGATCTTTGTCACCTCCCAATTCAAGCCCTCCAGAGGCACATTTTCCCTATTAGCCACAATTCCCATAATAGTAACCATACAACTTCCCAAAGCAGAAGCAACCAAATCCGTTGGTGAGAAAAATTCACCTTTGCCATTATTATCCACAGGAGCATCAGTAATAATTTCGTTTCCAGATTGAATATGCTCAGCTTGCGTTCGGAGATTTCCAGGGTAGTAACTTTTAATAGTAGCCATAAACCTTTATTTTTATATATAGTTTGTTAACTTAAACAACAAAATTAGCGTTAAATTTCTTAGGAAATATGGCAAAAGAAACAAAATATCTTTTAATCCTACTATTATGGGCATGTCCGCTTCTATTGATGGCACAGGGTCGTGAAGCGGGAGATTATGACTATGATAAGGAAATTCTATTTGGAGTCAATAAAAACACCAATGGAGGTCTTATTGGAGGCCTATATCTAAAAATTGGGTCTAGAATAAATGAAGAGAACTTTCAGTTTTTCTCTTTAGAGCTGGCCAACGTCAAAAATCCTAGGGAAAGCAGATATACTACTGGACTTGGAAACAGTTTCATCTATGGTAAATCAAATTACCTATATAGCGTACGCCCCCAATACGGTAGAGAATTGATCCTTTTCAAAAAAGCACCTCAAAAAGGTGTTCAAATATCAGTTCTTTCAGCAATAGGTCCTACCATAGGTGTAGTCGCGCCCTATTATATAGAGTATTCCACAGTAAGAACAGAAGTTTCAAGGGCTCAATATGATCCGGAGATCCACCAAACCCTAAATTACTTTTTAGGGCCAGGAAGATTATTTGAAGGTATTGGAGAGTCGGAATTAGCTATAGGTGCCAATGCAAAAGCTGCTTTATCATTTGAGTTTGGCGTATTTAAATCAAATGTCACTGGAGTGGAACTAGGCTATCAATTAGAAGGTTTTACTAAAGAAATAGAACTCATGCCCACTGTAGAGAACCGTCAGGTTTTTCAATCAGTGTATTTTACTTTGTTCTATGGTTTCAGGAAATAGAGTACAAATTGGTTTTGAATATGTAAAACCTTAATTTCGCGTTAAGTTAAGATAGAGAGATGATTGAACTACCCGTAATTTCAGAAGAGTCCAAAAAACGCAAAAAGCCAGATTGGTTGAGAGTTAAACTTCCTGTTGGTAAGGAATATGCGAATGTAAGAAAACTCGTAGACGAACATAAATTACATACCATCTGCGAAAGTGGTAATTGTCCAAATATGGGTGAATGTTGGGGAGCTGGAACAGCTACCTTTATGATCCTTGGAAATGTATGTACCAGATCTTGTTCTTTCTGCGCAGTAGCCACAGGACGCCCACCTGAATATGACCAAGATGAGCCCAGAAGAGTAGCTGAGGCCATTCACCTAATGAAGGTAAAGCATGCTGTACTTACTTCTGTAAACCGAGATGAGTTAAAAGATAGAGGGGCAGAAATATGGTATCAAACCGTTATAGAAACTAAAAAACTATCACCTGAAACTACTATTGAAACCTTGATCCCCGATGTTAAATCAAATTGGGATGCTTTGTACAGGATGATCGATGGTGGACAGGAAGTAGTTTCTCATAATATGGAAACTGTGGAGAGCCTTTATCGCAGGGTAAGACCTCAAGCAAAGTATTACAGATCCCTTGAACAAATAAAACTTACCAAAGAATACGGTAAGAGAACCAAAACAGGTATCATGTTGGGGTTAGGAGAAACTAAAGAAGAAGTTTATAAAGCCATGGATGACCTTGCTGAACACGGCTGTGACATCCTAACTTTGGGACAATATCTTCAGCCAACTAAAATGCACATCGAAGTTGCTGAATTTATTCATCCTGACCTGTTTGATCATTACAGAGAAGAAGGTCTTAAAAGAGGCCTCAAATATGTGGAATCAGGACCTTTGGTTAGATCATCCTACCATGCTGAAAGACACGTTAATGTATAAAACAAAAAAACTCTCCATTTTCATGGAGAGTTTTTTTGTTTGCTTTACTTTCTATTTTTCTTAATTGCTTCCCAATGCTTCCGCACCAGCAACAATCTCAAGTATTTCATTTGTAATAGCTGCTTGACGAGTTCTATTATACATCAATTTCAGTTCCTTAAGTAACTCACCAGCATTCTCTGTTGCCTTATCCATTGCGGTCATCCTAGCACCATGTTCAGAAGCATTACTTTCCAAAACAGCTTTGTAGAATTGTATCTTCAATGAAGTTGGGACCAAGTCTTGTATTATGTACTCTCTAGATGGTTCCATGATATAGTCAACAGTAGTTGCAGCTGATTCTTCAGAAGCTTCTTGCTCCATTGGTAGAAATTGTTCATTTCTAACAATCTGAGTAGCTACATTTTTGAATTCATTATACACCAATACCACCTTATCATAGGTGCCGTCAGTGAATCCTTCCATCGCGTGCTCAGCTGCTTCTCTCACAGCATCAAAAGACACATCAGAAAACACATCGGAATAAGTATCTACCAATTTGAAGTCCTGCTTTTTGAAGGTATCTAAAGCCTTTTTCCCTAAAGGAAGTACTGTGATATTCTTTCCTGCAAACTCAGTATTGATGGCAGCCATACTGGCTTTGATGATATTAGTATTAAAAGCACCACATAGGCCTTTGTCAGAAGTTACAGGAACGATAAGTACATTGTTTACCTCTCGCTTTTCAGCATATACCAAATCGCTGCTACCCTCATTTCCAGAAGAAACATTATTAAGAATGGCAGTTAATTTCTGAGAATAAGGACGCATTTGGGTAATTTTATCCTGAGCTCTCCTAAGCTTTGCCGCAGCCACCATTTTCATAGCTTTGGTGATTTGCTGAGTAGAAACTACGGAGTTGATCCTTTCTTTTACTTCCTTTAAGTTAGCCATATTTACTAATAGAGAATATAGGATTCCACTTCCCTATCTGAATAGAGAAGTGGATATATAAATTATTTTGCGTACTTAGGTGTAAGTTCTTTTGCTGCTTTTTCCAACAACTTACCAGCGGTATCCAAGTCACCTTTTTTCAAAGCTGTCAATGAATCTTGATACTGGCTTGTCAATAGGTTATAGAATTCTTTTTCAAATTCTCTAGCTCTTTCAACTGGTACAGCATCCATCAATCCTTTCGTAGAAGCGTAAATAATGGCTGCTTGAAGTTCTACTCTCACTGGAGAGTATTGATTTTGTTTCAAAATCTCCTGGTTTCTACGACCTCTCTCAATAGTTCTCTTGGTAGTTGCATCAAGGTCAGAACCAAACTTAGCAAATGCTTCCAGTTCACGGAACTGAGCCTGGTCAAGCTTAAGCGTACCAGAAACCTTTTTCATTGATTTGATCTGAGCATTACCTCCTACCCTTGACACGGAAATACCAACGTTAATAGCAGGGCGGATACCAGCATTAAACAAGTTGGTTTCCAAGAAAATCTGACCATCAGTAATAGAGATCACATTGGTAGGTATATAGGCTGAAACGTCACCTGCTTGAGTTTCAATAATTGGAAGGGCAGTCAAAGATCCACCACCTTTTACCAATGGCTTGATAGACTCAGGAAGATCGTTCATTTCTTTTGCGATAGCATCCGAAGAATTCACTTTCGCTGCTCTCTCTAATAATCTTGAGTGAAGGTAGAATACATCACCAGGATATGCTTCACGTCCTGGAGGTCTTCTTAGAAGTAGAGATACTTCACGATAAGCTACGGCTTGCTTAGAAAGGTCATCATAAACAACCAAAGCAGGACGTCCTGTATCTCTGAAGAACTCACCAATAGCAGCACCAGTAAATGGCGCAAAGAACTGCATCGGAGCTGGATCAGCTGCAGAAGCAGAAACTACTACTGTGTACGGTAGGGCACCGCCTTTTTCCAAAGCAGCAACAACACCTGCTACTGTAGAAGCCTTCTGACCTATGGCTACATAAATACAGAATACAGCCTCACCTTTATCATAAAATTCTTTTTGGTTAAGAATGGTATCGATGGCTACAGCAGTCTTACCTGTCTGACGGTCACCAATAATCAATTCTCTCTGCCCTCTTCCGATTGGAATCATGGCATCGATCGATTTGATACCTGTCTGAAGTGGCTCATTAACCGGCTGACGATAGATTACACCAGGAGCCTTACGTTCCAAAGGCATATCATATAGATCACCTTCCAATGGTCCTTTTCCGTCAATTGGCTGACCAAGAGTATCTACTACTCTACCCAACATGCCTTCACCTACTTTGATAGAGGCAATTTGCTTGGTTCTTTTTACAGTATCACCTTCTTTAACTCCCTTAGAGTCACCGAAAAGTACTGCACCAACATTGTCTTCTTCTAGGTTAAGTACCATTGCTTTAAGTCCACTATCAAACTCAAGCAACTCACCAGATTGGGCTTTTGATAGTCCGTAAATTCTGGCTACACCATCACCAACTTGTAGGACGGTACCTACTTCTTCCAGTTCAGCTTCAGTTTTAGCGCCAGAGAGTTGTTCTCTCAATATCGCCGAAACTTCATCAGGTCTTACTTCTGCCATTCTTGAATATAGTTATATTGTTTTTGCTATGTTATTTTTAAAACTGTTTTTCGAAATGATTATTCGAAAACTCAAGTCGAAGTGCCTTAAGTTTACTAGCCATGGTTTCATCCAACTGACGATCATTGACTTTCAACACAAACCCTCCTATTATATCTTTATCGATCTTTTCTACCAACTCCACTTTACTCCTTCCGGAGATCTCTTTGACAGCTGCTTCGAATTGCTTTCTCATCGAATCATCTATCTTAAAAGTGGTTGTAAGATCGGCAACTTGTATATCCTTATGATCATTGTATTGCTCATGGTATTCAGTTGCGATCTCTGGCAATAGATTTTCCCTGTTCTTTTTAGACAGTATGGTATAAAAAGACAAAGTTAGCTCTTGGGCTGATTTTGAAAACAACTCCTTAATAACCTTAAGCTTAAGTTCAGATTTATGGATTGGACTCTTCAATAAAAGTCCAAAATCCCTACTTGACCCAACCAAAGAAAGAAGTTGTTGCATGTCTTGGTGTACTTCTTCAAGTACTCCTTTTTCTACTGCCAATTCTATCAAAGACTTGGCATATCGAGAAGCGACTCTTTTTGCTGACATTTTCTTTGGTTAATTTAACTTAAGATCTTTTACAAACTCCTCTACCAACTCTTTTTGCTCTTTTTCAGTATCTAGTTTTTTACGCAACAATTTCTCTGTTACGTCCAAAGCCAAAGAAGCCACTTGGTTCTTTACTTCGGTCAAAGCTGCTTTTTTCTCTGTTTCAATTACCGCTTTAGCATCTTCGATCATTTTTGCACCTGCAGTAGAAGCTTCTTCTTTTGCCTGCTCGATTAGCTTAGCAGAAGTTTCATTAGCAGTTTTTAAAATCTGATCCCTTTCAAGCCTTGCTTCCTGAAGCAATTTTTCATTTTCAGCTTTAAGGTTAGCCATTTCATTTCTGGCATTTTCCGCAGCCTTAAGAGCTCCCTCGATGGCACTTTCACGCTCTTCTAGAGCCGAAAGAATTGGTTTCCACGCAAATTTACCTAGGATAATCAATAAAATCCCAAAACCAATAATTTGCCAAATGATTAATCCAGAACCAGGAATTATAAGATCCATCTATATTAAATTTTAATTTGTTTTGTCCAAATTTTAAAAGGAGGGGACAAACCTAACATTTGCCCCCGTTCTTTGTACTTCTTAGAAAGTGATGTTCTCGTTAAGAGCAATAAGTAGACAAACTACTACCGCAAATAGGGAAACCACTTCAATAAGGGCAGCAATAATCAACATGGCAGTTTGGATTTTACCAGCTGCTTCAGGTTGTCTTGCAATACCTTCCATAGCCTGACCACCGATTCTACCGATACCAAGACCTGCGCCTATCGCTACAATTCCAGCACCGATACCAGCACCCAAAAGGGCGATGCCAGCAGTCAATAATAATGAAGTTAACATACGTGTTATTATTTATAAATTGAACAAAGAAATTTAATGATCATGATGTTCTGCTACCGCTGAACCTATATACATGGCAGAGAACAATGTAAATACATAAGCCTGAATGGTCGCCACCAACAATTCAATCAAGTTGATAAACACTACCATCACAGTACTCGCAACACCAACGGCATAAGATTCAAAAACGAATATCAAACCGATGAAACTAAGGATTACAATATGGCCCGCTGTGATCGCAACAAAAAGTCGGACCATCAAGGCAAACGGCTTAGTAAACAAACCGATAATTTCTACTGGTACAATTACTGCAAGAAGTGGCCATGGCACACCTGGAGTGGCAACCACGTGCTTCCAATAATCTTTGTTTCCATTAAGGTTGGTAGCAAAAAAGGTGAATACGGCTAGGGTCATTGTCACCGCAATATTACCTGTCAGGTTGGCCGCACCTGGCACTAAGCCAAGCAAGTTCCCAATCCAGATAAAGAAAAATATAGTCAATAAATATGGTGTAAATTTCTTGTATTTGGGACCAATATTTGGCTTAGCCACTTCATCCCTCACAAACAACACCAAAGGTTCTATAAACGAAGCAATTCCTTTCGGTGCCCCATTTGGATTTCTTTTGTAATTTCTAACAGCTGAAAACACTAAGAAAAACACAACAGCAAGAACTATTATTAGCATCGCCACGTTCTTAGTTATCGAAAGATCAATATAAGACCTACTTTCATCTACAGCATGTAGCTTGTCATGTTCATTGATATAATAACCATTGTGCTCAACCCCGAACTTATGCGTCTCGTGATCTTGAAAATCCGAAGAAGAATAAAACTCAAGCCCACGGTCAGCTGAATAAATAATCACAGGCAAAGGCAATGTCACATGGGTATGCCCCATTGTAGCAAAGTGCCACTCATGCGAATCCTTGATATGGTGCATGATGAAACCTGTCTTATTTTCTCCGCCTTCCTCAGAAGAGGCAAAAGTCGCAGTTGAAACTACCAGTAAAAACACTGATAACAAGGTGCTTATGCACAGAAACTTACGAAACATCAACTAATTTATTATAGACCTACTTAGAATGAGGGCGCAAGTTAGTTATTAAGCTGTATATATCAAACAACAAATACAACAAATAGATCACAAAGAAGTCAGCAAAAAACAAAATCTTAGCATCCAACTTTGTGAAAAGCACAATAGCAATAAAAATCAAACTGGCCAAAAACCTAAGAATAGTAGCTCCCAAGGTTATAGCTACAGAATTTTCTTCTGATTGTTTTAGCAAGAATTGAATCAACTGCCCACTCAACAACATCAGTACAAAATAAAAAATAATAATCTGCCAAACCCTAGGATGAATCACGTTGGGCAAGAAATATTGTAGTATCAAAGTTAAAACTACAATAAACAGGGTTAGCACCACCAATGCCCCTACATGCGACTTAATAAACCTCATTTCTATTAATTTTTATTGGCCGCAAAAATAAAACAATATTTCGGGCTTTCCGCTTTAATCCTGTTTCATGGATTTAAATAAGCTGTAAAAAGCAATGACGATAGACACAAAACAAAAAAGAAGAAGCCAAACAGGGAATTTTATTTGGCTTTTCTCTTGCACCTTCAAGCCTAGCCAAGTGCCAAAACCTATTATGGCACACATCTGAAAGGCTAGGCCGATATATTTAACGTACTCAGGATAATTATCCTGCGACAACTTCTTTTCCTTTTTTTGCTCCTGCTTTTTCATCATTAGCCACACCATTCTTTTTTAAGGTGTTGGAATTATCAGAAGATTCCATTTCGTTCATCTTACAGATTCCATTGAATACAGCTCCATTTTCTATAATCAGCTTCTTCGTATAGATATCTCCATCAATAACTGCTGATTTTTTCAAATACAAAATCTCTGTACATTTTATAGTCCCAACTATTCGACCTGCTATCTCAGCCTCCTTAGTCTCTACATTACCTTCCAAAAGTGCCGATTCGCCAATAACAATTTTAGTTTTAGAATTCAGGGTCCCTTCTACCGTGCCCTCAATTCTAATATTTCCAAAGGTGATGATATCCCCTTTAATGGTGGTTTCTTTGGCAATGACATTGCTGGAGTTCACCATCTCCGCAACTGATTTTTTTTCTTCTCCTTTAGTAAACATATTTAATCGAAGGTTATAAATTCTTGTGGATTTAAAGGATTTCCTTTATACCATAGTTCAAAATGTAAGTGCTGGCCTGTAGTTTGCTCTCCTGTATTACCCACCACAGATATGACTTCGCCACCACTTACCGGTTCACCGACTGACTTCAATAATACCGAATTATGCTTATATATTGAAATCAATTCGTTCGAATGCTGTATTCCGATCACATAACCTGTTTCCAGTGTCCAGCTGGCAATGATCACCGTCCCATCTGCCACTGATTTTACAGGTTCATTTTCCTCTGACACCAAGTCCACTCCATAATGATCCTCGGTCAGATCAAAACTACTTGTCACTACACCCTTTAGCGGAGAGAAAAAATAAGTCTCTGTAAAAGAGCTATTGGAAATTCGCTCAAAACTCCCCTCTCCAGGGGGCATCGCTTCAAATTCTTCTATCACCTTTTTTGAAGCCTCTCCCTTTTTAAACAAATCCTCATCCCTTGGGGTGCTGAAAGCTATACTATTTTGATTTACCGAATCATCATTGGCAACAACTGATGAATCAGAAACATATTCTCCAGCAATAATCTGTTGAATATTTTTTATGTATTTATCCTTTGCCGCTGACTCTAGCATCAATGAATCAACAGTTTGAGAAAGGGCAAAAATCTTTTTCATATTTTCCGACTCCTGATATCCCGGATCAAACCAACTAGCCAAAATGGTTTTGGTCATAATCAAAGAAATAAGGAAAAAGCATAATAAGGTAA
Organism: Echinicola salinicaeni; assembly: GCF_014280965.1. Taxonomy (GTDB): domain Bacteria; phylum Bacteroidota; class Bacteroidia; order Cytophagales; family Cyclobacteriaceae; genus Echinicola; species Echinicola salinicaeni. The sequence continues at coordinate 258,059 of NZ_JACODZ010000001.1, read as the reverse complement.
AAACAAGGATAAAACCAAATTTAACCTTATTGATACTTAAAGAAGTGATCACTGAAAAGTCCTCTTCCCTTCTTATCACAAAGAGGTACTTATCATCAATCCATTTTCTAATCTTCTGTTGTAGGCTCAAGAGTTCGTTATTTTCCCAGTTTATTAAGTTACAAAAATATAATATTAAACCGTAGCGTTTACATTATTGATTCAAAAGCACTAATTTGGGATTTTATAACAATAATGAAAATGTGAAAGTGAGAAATCATTCCTATTTATTCATCTTTTTAATTATCATGGCCATTGGGTGCTCCTCTCAAAAAGACACTTTTACCAACCGCTTGTACCACAATGTAACGGCGCATTTCAACGCCTATTTCCTTGCAAAGGAAAAAATTGATGAAGCTGAAAAAAGTTTTTCGGATGCTTACCAAGAAGATTATAGCCAAGTACTCCCTGTTTTTTTACCAATCGATAGTGCAACAGTTGATAAAAATGAAGAAACTTTGGAGGAAGCGAGGGAATTGGCAGCCAAGGCAATTGATTGGCACAGGATCAGTAACTGGGTGGATGACAGTTATTACCTCATTGGGCTCATAGATTATTATGAAGCCCAAACAGACGATGCCATAAACACCTTCAAATACTTAAACGTAGAAAGTGAAAACGATGAGGTCAGACACAGGTCCCTTGTACAACTTCTTCGGATATTTATCGATCAGCGAAAGTTTGACAATGCAGCTTATGTAATTGATTTTCTATCCAAAGAAGAAGAGATCAGCAAAGAGAACAAAAGGATCCTGTATAAAACCTTGGCCTATTATTATGAGATAAGGAACGAAACAGATGGCTTAATAGCTGCCCTGGAAAAAACATTGGAACACACCTCAGATTCGAAAGAGGCCTCTAGGTTATATTTTACTTTAGCGCAATTATACCAAAGGGCTGGATTTGATGCACAAGCCTATTCCTATTACCAAAATGCCATGGATGGCAACCCTCCTTACGAAAGAGCATTTTTCTCTCAGCTATACTCACAGCAAGTTGCCGAACTTGAAAAAAGCAAGGACTTTAAAAAAGTCCGCGCTTATTACGACGACCTGTACAAAAACAGAAAGAATATAGACCTAAGGGATGTAGTGCTATACGAGAAGGCCCTGTTTGAATTAAAACAAAATGAAACTGAAGAAGCCATTCGTCTCCTTCATAAAGCAGCACAGGAGCAAGGAAAGAACAACAAGCAAAAAGGCTATATATACCAGAAACTAGCAGAAGTATATTTCAATCAGAAAGAAGATTATCAATCATCAAAATACTATCTGGACAGTGCATTACAGAATTTCAAACCGACAGACAACAGTTATAATGCCCTAATGAACAAAAAAGAAGTCTTGGACAATTTCACCTTCAATTATGAAATCATCCAAGAAAATGACAGTTTAATAGCATTAAGCAAATTGAGCCAAGAACAACAAGAAGAAATCGCTGATAAATTTCTGGAAAAGGAAGAAGCTAGGCTATTGGCCGAGGCAGAGAAAAAAACAGACAAAAGAAACGCCAATATTTTCAATAACCTTTTGGCCTTTGGGGGCAATGGATCTGCAGCCTCATTTTATTTTGACAATCCAACAGCTATTCAGCAAGGAGAAATTGAATTTTTCAAAAGCTGGGGAAACAGGGCACTTGCCGATGACTGGAGAAGAAAATCCAGCGGATATCAACCTGGATCTGGAATCGAGAACACGAATACAAATATTGACTCAGTAAAAACCCAAGATACCAATACACAAATCAGTTCTTCCCTCCCATCCAAGGAAAGTCTATTAGCCAATATCCCAAAGGATGAAAAAGCCATTTCAAAGCTTAATGATGAATTGGAAAGCGCTTACTTTGAGCTAGGAAAGGTATTGTTTTTTGATTTAGCCAGACCTGATATGGCGAGAGAATATTTACATGATCTCATTCAAAAATATCCTGATTCAGATAAGAAACCAGAAGCGTATTATACCTTACACCTTATTGAGGAGCAAACAGGTGGTAATGCGGACTATTATGCCAATAGGCTTAACAAGGAATTCCCAGAATCTCCTTTCACCAAGTCAGTCAATAACCCTGTAGAAAAATCCTCAGGCACTATTGCCAACAAAAATGCATCAGCCAATTATAGTAAAGCTTATGATCTCTATCAGGCAAATGACTATATGCAGTCTCGTCAAATTATCCGTAGCACCTTGGACAATTACCCCCTGACTTCGGTAACCGACAAATTACTATTGCTTGATATAATGATAGCAGGGAAAATAGACGATCAAAAAATTTATAAAAAACGTTTAGAACAATACATAAACACAACCAAAAGTGCCGATTTAGAAAAAATGGCAAGAAATATGCTTATTGCCTTAACAGGCGAAAAAGAAACTGAAAAGACCGACAATGAAAATAATCTAGCGGCTGCAGATTCACTAGCTAGGCAAGATCAACAACTTGAAGAAGATACAAGCACAGACAGTCTTAAAACAGAATCTATTTATAAAATAAATCCTAACCAGACACATATATTTATCTTGGCAGTAGCTCCTGAGCAAATAGATAAATCAAAAAATTTAACTGCCGATATGGAAAATTTCCATAATAAAAATTATCCAAATTCTAGGTTGAGAACAGGTAGCCTATCCTTTACGAGGGAACGTTCTATTGTTTTGGTAAGTCCTTTTTCGAATGCAGCCAAGGCATTGGATTATAGAAATAAGTTCTTAACAGAATTTAAGTCCCAAGCTTTATCAGAGGAAATAAAAAAGAGTAGTTTTGTAATTTCATTAGAAAACTTCCAACAGTTAAACAAAAGAAAAGACATCCCAGAATATGAAGCTTTCTATAAGGCTTCTTATCAATAAAGTCATGAGTAAGAAAAAACAAACCACAAAAAGCAGCAGTTTTGCAGGTAAAATAGTTAAGTCCCTTTGGATCATTTTTTTTGCAGGACTGCTAGGTCTTGTCATATTCATTTGGTCGGTAAGTGTTAATTTTTTGGGGCTATATGGTGAGCTGCCAGATTTTAAGACCCTGGAAAACCCTGATAGTGAACTGGCATCAGAGCTTTATTCTGCAGACGGCGTATTACTTGGGAAATATTATAGAGAAAACCGTTCTCCAGTTAAATACAATGAACTTTCGCCGAATTTGATACAAGCATTGGTTGCCACTGAAGACATTCGTTTTGAGGACCATTCAGGTATTGACTTGAAAGGATTGGCCAGGGTATTTTTCAAGACAATTCTACTTGGACAAAGTAGCGCAGGGGGCGGAAGTACGCTTAGTCAGCAAACAGCAAAAAATTTGTTCAAGACCAGAGGGGCTGAATCTCAAGGGTCATTAAGTAGAATTCCTGGTTTGAGAATGCTAATCATAAAGACCAAAGAATGGATTGTCGCTACCCAACTGGAAAAAGCGTATACCAAGGATGAAATTATCACCATGTACCTGAACACTTCAGAGTTTGGGAGTAATGCTTATGGGATTAAAACAGCCTCAAAAACATTCTTTAATAAAACGCCAAAAGATCTTGCTATTCAGGAGTCAGCTGTACTCGTAGGTCTTTTCAAGGCCCCAACCTATTACAGCCCGGTTTATAATCCTGACAACTCCCTAAGGAGAAGGAATACTGTTCTAAACCAGATGAGAAAGTATGAATTCATTACTGATGTGGAATATGATTCTATTTCCTCATTGCCACTGGAGTTGGACTATAATGTAGAAAGCCACAACCGCGGCCTGGCCACTTATTTTAGGGAAATCGTAAAAGCTGACTTAATCAAATGGACCAATGAGAACTTAAAGGTTGATGGTAAGCCCTATGACCTTTTTGGAGATGGACTGAGAATATATACCACCATTGATAGCCGAATGCAAAGGTACGCTGAGGAATCTGTTGATGAACATATGAGAGAGCTTCAGGCTAAATTTGAAAAGGAACTCAGAGGAAGAGAACCTTGGATCGACAGTGATAATAGAGTGATTCCAAATTTCCTCGAAACTATGATCAAAAGAACCGAGGCTTATAGGGTCTTGGTAAATAAATATGGAGCAGGTTCCGATTCAATTGACATTAAACTCAATGAAAAGAAAAAAATGAAAGTCTTTTCTTGGGAGAGGGGTGAAATCGATACCCTTATGAGTTCCATGGATTCTCTCAGGTATTACAAAACTTTCCTTCAAACAGGATTTGTTTCAATGGACCCACACTCTGGCCATATCAAAGCCTGGGTAGGTGGATTGAACCATAAATATTTTAAGTATGATCATGTGCGGGAAGGTAAGCGACAGCCAGGATCTACCTTTAAACCTTTTGTCTATGCCGCTGCCATTGAAAATGGTTATAGTCCTTGCTATACGGTAGTAGATCAACCAGTAGAAATCAATATCCCCGATCAACCGACTTGGATACCTAACAATGCTGACGGAAAATTCTCCTATGAGAAAATGACCATTAGGCAAGCTATGGCAAGATCTATCAACTCCATCACTGCTTATATTATGAAGCAAATAAGCCCTGAAGTAGTAGTTGAGACAGCTCATAGATTAGGGGTTACCAGTGACTTGGACCCAGTACCGGCATTGGCATTAGGAACCAGTGATGTATCTATTTTAGAAATGGTAGGGGCCATGAGTACTTTTGCCAATAAAGGAGAACACATAAAACCTTATTATATCGATAGGATTGAGGATAAAAATGGCAATGTCCTTCACCAATTCCCCGCCAGAAAAAAACCTGCAATGAGCGAGGAACATGCCTATCTGATGCTACATATGCTTATGGGAGGTTTCGAAGAAACAGGAGGTACCAGTCAGGGTATTCCTATGAGCTTAAGAACGGACAATGAACTTGGTGGTAAAACTGGAACAACCCAAAATGCCTCTGATGGATGGTATATAGGACTTAGCAAAGACCTTGTAAGTGGTGTTTGGGTTGGAGGTGATGACCGCGCTGTACACTTTAGAAGTTGGCTCAATGGACAGGGAGCAAGAACCGCCCGTCCAATTTGGGTTAAATACATGACCAAGGTTTATAATGATCCTAGCTTGGGAATCACCAAAGGGCCATTCCAAAAACCTGAAAGGCCATTAAGTATTGAACTGGACTGTGAAGAATACAATCTTAAAACAGACGATTTCTCGGACTTTGATTATGATAGAAGTAGCAACGACTTTTAAGCAACTTATTCCTTAATTGACACATTAAATAAAGTTGAAAACAGCTCGCGCCGGTGAGCTGTTTTTTTATATTTGTTATTATGCAAACACCATCATACAATCGTGATGAATACTTGAAACTTCCTGATTCACCAGGGGTTTATAAATACTTTAATGATGAGGGAACGCTCATCTATGTGGGTAAGGCCAAAAGCCTGAAGAAAAGAGTAAGCAGTTATTTTGTAAAAAGTGCTGGATTAAACCTGAAAACAAAAAGAATGGTCAGGGAAATCAATAAGATAGAGTTCACCATCGTCAACTCAGAATTTGATGCCCTTTTACTGGAAAACAACCTAATTAAAAAAGCACAGCCCAAATACAATATTCTACTCAAGGATGATAAAACCTACCCCTATTTACTCCTAACCCAAGAGCATTTTCCACAAATATATCCTACGCGAAAAGTTATTCCATCTAAAGGCACCTACTATGGCCCATTTGCCAGTGTCAAAGCCATGAACAATGTACTTGAATTGATCCGTACTTTGTTTACCATTAGGACCTGCAAACTGGACCTCAACCCATATAAAATAGCTGAGCAAAACTATAAGGTTTGCTTAGAATACCATATTGGAAACTGCCTTGGGCCTTGTGAAGCACTTCAAAGCGAAAAGGATTATATGAAGGATATTGACCAAGCCAAGAATATCCTAAAAGGCAATTTAGGCATACCTCGAGCCTTCTTTAAAGCCAAAATGCAAGAAGCCGCGGAAAACCTACAATTTGAGAGGGCACAGCGTTTTAAAGACAAATTGGAGCTATTGGAAAAATACCAAGCCAAATCCCTTGTAGCTAATCCTCAAATCACCAGTTTGGATGTTTTCACCATTGTCTCTGATGAAAAGTTTGCCTTTGTTAATTACCTCAAAATTAAAAATGGCGCCATCCATATCACCAAAACTGTAGAACTTAAAAAGAAGCTAGATGAAACTGATCTTGAACTATTATTAACAGCACTGTTCAGATTAAGAGACCAGTTCCAAAGTGACTCCAAAGAAATCATTAGTAATATCCCATTGGAAGAACCTATTGAGGGGCTCCATTTGGTGGTGCCAAAAATTGGCGATAAACGTAAATTAATTGAGCTTTCACTTAAAAATGCCATGTACTACAAAAAAGAAAAGGCATTGCTAAGTGGAAAAGCCAAAGAAAAAAAGAACCGGATTTTATTACAATTACAAAAGGATTTGTCCTTAAAAGATATTCCAGAACATATCGAATGTTTTGACAACTCCAATATACAGGGGTCATATCCTGTAGCCAGCATGGTATGTTTCATTAACGGCAAGCCTGCCAAAAAGGAATACAGGCACTTTCATATCAAAACTGTCATTGGCCCTGATGATTTCGCTAGTATGACAGAGGTAGTAGGAAGACGATATAAGCGCCTATTAAAAGAAAATAGACCCTTACCCAATCTAATAGTAATTGATGGCGGAAAAGGGCAACTATCGGCTGCAGTGGAAGCCATGAAAGCTATAGGTATCTATGGACAGGTCCCTGTTGTAGGAATCGCCAAAAGACTTGAAGAAATTTATTTCCCTGAGGACTCCTATCCATTGCATATAGATAAAAAATCTGAATCACTAAGATTGATCCAAAGAATAAGGGACGAAGCCCACAGGTTTGCCATCACCTTTCATAGAGATATCAGAAGTAAAGACGCCTTTAAAACTGCGCTGGATGAAATAGATGGCATAGGTCCGCAAACCAGTAATAAATTACTTAAACATTTTAAATCTATTAAGAATATCAAAGAGGCCAATGAAGAAGAAATCATTGAATTAATAGGTAAGGATAAGGGCAAAAAAATAATAGACTTTATAAAAAAATAATAGACTTTATAAAAAAATAATAGACTTTATAAAAAAATAATAGACTTTATAAAAAAATAGAGCAGGTGATTTACCTGCTCTATTTTTGTTATTCTAATCTTTGAGAATGATTACCATTCCCAAAGGCTATTTTCAAATTCTAATAGATCATATTCAAACTTCAAACCATTGAGATAAGCCTGCAATTCAGGATTAGGATGAGTAGGATCAATCAAATCCGCAATCAAGGCATCATCGGCATTAGAGAACTTCCTCACCACTGATTTAAACAATCTCAAATCAAATGCTTGGCTATAGGATAAATCCTTTGAAGTATTCTTGAAATTAATCCATCTCGCTTCAGGATGATCCTTGAAATACTCATAGAAATCTTTAAACCTGATATAAGCAATGGTCTTTTGACCTGCATTGGAATTTGTCTGTGAAGGCATCACCAAGTGAATATATTTCACATCAAATTTTATTTGTGAATGATGCTTATCAAAAAGAAAATCCTCTTTCAGATCCAAATAATAAAGGTTTTTGACGAAAATACTGTCTCCATTAGCTGCGATCCAGAAGTTATTCTGAAAATCAGCTATGGAAAGAGGTGTCGTGAATTCCTCATCCTCAAATACCTCTATAGCATTTTCCTCCACTACAGCTTTATATATACTGTTAATGATACCATTTCTTTTGGTATCTCCTGTACCATAGAGTGGATGGTTGTATTTCTCTCTAAGATCAATTCTTCTCCAAACACCGATCTGATACATTTTGTCATCCTCCCTGATTGGGTGAGCGGAGAACACCGTATCTATCTCAAACTGCCTATCTCCATAGCTGGAAGGGTCAACACTGGTTGCTCCTGCTCCCTGCCCAAAGACTTCTGCTCCACTTGCCATAACAAGTAAAACCAGCAGCGATCCAAAGATTTTATTAAATAGTTTCATAACAATATTTTTTTGCTCTTCTAACTTCAGAGCCTCAGCTTTCTAATTACTTAATTGGTATCCTAATAATTTCGTTCTGAGTACTCTTGATTTTGTTACCTCTAAAATTCGTTCTAGTCACCTCAGTGACCTGAATTACCAATGCATCACCACTTCTGGCAGCTGCCAACAAACTTCTAATTGCAACATTCTCTCCAGATATATTTACCTGATCTCTTGGAACTTCATTCCTCAATAATTTAACCACTCCTCCAGTAACTTCAAATTTAGCATCCTTAGGCATGGTTCTACCGAAAGTAGGTTCCGGAATGGCTTTCACCATCAAAGTAGAAGGACCTGGAGCTGGATATGGATTACTCAAATCAATAGCTCCCCTTGCATCAAATGGACGAATTGTTGGTGCTGGAACTGGTCTGATATCATAAGTTTTGGTACCGATTTTAACACCTCCACTACTCACACCAATATTTACCTTTCCTGAACTTCCCGGGATAATCGTCACATCGCCAGGCTTACTTCCTTTGATTGCCTGTCCATTACTGATGGCAAATTCAGGAGCATAATTATTACCTAAAGCAGGCACCTTAATACTCAATTCATTCGCACATTCTGCATACAATTGTTGAATAGCCTCTGCTGTAACTTCAATAGTTGGGTTAGCAACATAATAATCATAGGAATATGGCATTACACTATCCGTACCATTGATATTAATCACTACCTCACCAGAGAAGGTTTTCTTAGCTAACCCTCTGTCATCATAACTCCCGGCAGGAGTTACAGGAAAGCTAATTTGCCCAAAGCCATTTTCTACAGGAATTTCTGCTCCATTTGCCGTCATTTTTGGCTGTACAGAAGAAGAGGAAGAAGCGATAAATAAACTTCCCTCAAATTTAGTACCTGCAGCTACAATATTCGAATTGGCTGAAACCATTGGTTCAAACACATCCGACTTAAAATAAAACGAACCCAAAGAGTTAGTTATTTCAGAAAGGGCCTCAGATTCTATATTCAGCACCTCATTTTGATATTGACTAATGATGGCCAAAACTGCCCCCACAGGAGATTTCACAAAGTTTAAGTTCACGAAATCCTTATAACTAACATCAGGATCATTTTTGAATAAATCTATCTCATCGGCATTCTTGGCGATCTTATCAAAGGTCAAGGAAATACCCAGACTATTCAATATGGCTGAAATTTCTTCAGGATAAGCATTGAGCCTTTCCTGCATTTCATAACCCTTTTTGTTATTATTAAAGATATTTCCAGGAATATCAGTGTTCTTTAGTGCACTATTCTGGAATTGTCCCTCATCATTCAAAGCGTTGGAGCTAGTAATAAGGTCCTGCTTTAAGCTTTCCAAATAAGCAAAAACCTCTGCGGTTTTTTCCCTTACTTCTTGAGCTGCGGCTACTTTAGGAACATCTTTGGCATTATTGCCTTGTTGTTCCACCGTATTTCCTATTGTTTCTATCGTTTGAACATTCTTTTGAATATAGTTCTTAGAGGTTCTCTCCAATCCATCATTCAACAAAATGAACTTTTGTAATATTTGATTACTTACTTGCAATGCCAACAGGGCAGTCAAAACGAGATACATCATCCCGATCATCTTCTGCCGTGGCGTTTCTTTTCCACCGGCCATATATCCAGTTAAATTATAGTTCTAAGAAAAATTTAACCTCAACCTTTCATGGCAGTAAGCATACCACCATATACATTGTTGAGAGAACTAACGTTCTTGTTTAATTTAGCCAGTTCAGCTTTGAATGCTTCAGTTTCTTTGCCTGCCTCATTCAAGCCTTCCATAGCTGCGGTAACGTTAGAATAGAATTTATTAAGAACTTTAACATGACTGTTAGCATCCTGCAATTCCAATTCATAAACTGCATTCAATGCAGATAAATTTTTTGTTACAGCTACCACTTGCCCATGGTATTCTTTTGCATCTTGTGATGCAGAAGACATTTCTGATAATGCTTCGGCTGTCTTACTGTATGATTGGTTGATATCAACTAAGGTTTTTGAAGCTGCTTTCACATTCTCAGCATATTCAGAAGTGGCTACAGCAGCATTGGATACTTCACCCATTTTCTCGGTTGATTTAGCCAATTTGTCCAAACCTTTACCCAAACTTTCGATCAATTCAGGCCCCACTTTAGCGTCAGATAACATTTTATCCAATTGTTGGGAAACATTATCACCTGTGCTAGCAACTTTCTTGCTTTTGCGGCTTTGCGCTGGAGCACTTTCATCCTCGAGTTCAGGATAAACTTTACTCCAATCCAATTCCTTGGACTTTGGTTCGAAAGCGGACAAGAAGAAAATGATGGCCTCAGTTGAAAGCCCCACTCCGATCATTAGTGAAGCACCTGTCCAATCCAAAATTTTAAACATTGCCCCTAAAATTACTACTGAGGCACCGATCCCATAAATCTTTGGCATAACTGAGCCATAAAATTTATGAGCAAATGAATTTCCGTTATTTGTTGACATAGATTATAAAAGTATGGTTTTTTAATAGTGTGTGTAGTAGTTTAATAATATGCTGAGTGATTAACGTCTTCTTCTTCTTGATGCCCTCACATCCATAGATCCAGATCTTCCGATAAAGGTCATTACGGTTCTAAATCCAATATGAGCTGTTTTTACATCTTGATACTCGTAGGTTCTGGTACTTGTTTCTAGATAATGCGCTATATCTTTCCAAGATCCACCTCTAACAACTTTTCTAGATTCGTTCTCATCTTCATAGCGCGGATCCAAATCCCAGCTCAAAGCACTTCCTGCGGGGTTATAAGCATCAATCACCCATTCTGCCACATTTCCGGACATATTATAAATGCCGAAATCATTTGGTGCATAAGTGTCAACTGGTGCTGTATATGCAAATCCATCATCTATATAATTACCTCTACCAGGTTTAAAGTTGGCCATTAAGCAACCGCGTCTGTTTTTCAAATACGGTCCACCCCAAGGGTATTTAGCAATTTCTTTCCCTCCTTTAGCGGCATATTCCCATTCAGCTTCTGAAGGTAACCTAAAGCGTGGCATGTCATATTCTGATTTGTCATTGGCATTCATATGGTAAGTCTTCCACTCACAGAATTTCTTTGCTTGCTCCCAGCTGATTCCAACTACTGGATAATCATCAAACGCTGGGTGCTCGAAATAGTATTCCATCAATGGGTCTCCATAATGATGGGTGAAACTTTGAGACCACACTGTTGTATCAGGAAGCAACTCATCAATATTGAATTGAGGAGGATCCTTTAATGTTGTAGGAGTGGACAATGCCAATTCCCCCATTTTTACTGCTTCCAAAAATTGACGATACTTATTATTGGACACTTCATATTTATCCATATAAAACTCCGATATCGTCACTTGCCTGTTCAGAGAGGATTTACTGACAGCGATATCCTCATCTGCCTGGCCCATCCAAAAAGTACCTGCTTTTACCGGCACCATCTCGTGGGGCAATACCTGCTGCCACCCAGATCGGTTGGGCACACCAGTGACCTCCCCGGACCTGTTAGCTTTTTCACTCGCTGAGCCTTTACTGCCAAAAAGACCGCAACTCTGCAGAAGTACTGAAGCTATCAGCATCACGACTCCTGTCAAAAATCGTGAGTTCATTTTTCTGTACATATAAGACACTTTAGTTGACAATTCCCAATTTTCTAGACACACGTCTATTTACCAAGATCGAAATTTAACAGAAAATACCAAAAAAACGCAATGAAAGCATGAAAATAAATGATTAATTAAAATCGAAACCTAGGTGTTCTTTGTATGACTTTCTGTAAATTTCGTGTTATAGTTGGCAAATTATACGATAACATAAGTTCATGGGAACTAGGTGATTTTGCTTCATTCCCACCAACTACCAAATCAAATGCATATCCCAATCTAAGGGATTTATCTCTCAACAATTGATAACCCAAAAGCACGGACACTGACTCTTCTCCTCTATAGGCTAAGCCACCGCTAATTCGATCTTTATGTGTGGCTATAACGCTAATATCATAAGAAAAATTATTCAAGCCAACAGTTTTAACCAATAAACTTGGCTTAAAATGTATTTGTGCAAATGTTTTGAATTCATATCCTAGCATTAAATAGCTATGGTTTTTCAATTGATTGTCGAATGTACCATCGCCAAAATCAAAACTAGGTTCATTAATATTCCTACTACTTAAACTCAGATAATAATTGGCTGTTTTATACAGTAATCCCGCTCCAAAATTAAAACTCATCTGGCTCTCATCACCTGAAGCAGGCACATTGGGGTCGGGATTTACCAAATCCAGCTCATCATATTTAATAGTATTGGAAAACACCCCGCCAAACAGCCCAAGGCTCAAGGTTCCCTTCCTGATGTTTTTATGATAAGCCAATGAAACATTGATATCCTGACTGGTAGTCGGACCAATATCGTCATTGACAAATGTCAATCCCCAACCAAATGGCTTATTGGAAAACCTCCCGGTAGCAGTTAACAACTGAGTAGTGGGAGCTCCCCCCTGCCCTGTTGATGTGGTATAACCTAACCATTGGCTTCTGTGGAGAGCTGAAAACTGATAACCACCCTGTTGACCTGAAAAGGCAGGATTATAAAATTGTTGGTTATACATATACTGTGAAAATTGAGCATCCTGTTGTGCGCTTGCACTATGCCCGATAAACAGTATCATGCTTATGCTCGAAAAAATAACAAAATAAAGGTAAATTCTATTTTTCATGTGCATCAAAAGTACATTATGCTTAATATAACTAGTCTACACAATTATAATCGAATTTACCCTATAAATGTTAACTTTTTTTTAGACGTTGTTCACCTTTTTTATATAAAGCTCCAAGGCACCAGTCATACTAGGTGCATTTGGCATCGGCGCTTCAATGTCCAAAATTAAATCTTGATCTTTCACACTTTTGGAAGTAGTGGGACCAAAAGCGGCAATCCTAGTAAATCCTTGATCAAAATCAGGAAAGTTCTGGATCAATGACTTGATACCTGAAGGACTGTAAAAAGCCAAAATATCATATTTGATATCTTTCAAATCTGAAAGATCAGCAGCCACAGTGTGGTAAATAATGGCTTCTGTAAAATCGATATTATTTTTCTCTAGAAAATCAGGGATATCATTCTTTCTGATATCAGAGCATGGGAACAGATATTTTTCACCTTTGTGCTTTTTGAAATAATCAAAAAGATCAGCCGCTGTTCTTACCCCCACGAAAAGTTTTCTTTTCCTGATCACAATATACTTCTGCAAATAATGAGCAGTTTGCTCAGAAATACAGAAATACTTCATGTCAGCAGGCATTTCGATTTTCAGTTCTTGGCAGATCTTAAAAAAGTGATCGATAGCATTTCTGCTTGTAAAAATTACCGCAGTATGCTTCAAAATATCAATCTTTTGCTTTCTAAAGTCCCTGATACCAAGAGGCTCTACTTGAATAAAAGGCCTGAAATCAATCCTTAAATTGTATTTCTCAGCGAGCTGGAAATATGGAGACTTAGTGTCCGAAGGTTTAGGTTGAGAAACCAAAATACTCTTAACCGGCCGAAATCTGTCTTTTGTAGATTTAGTCATTTTGTCTGTTTTCTACTTTTGTTTTCTCTAATCTTTTTCCAGGAATCAGCCCAAGACTATCTTGGCGATCACCAAGAAGGGAACCAATTCAGAGCTGCAAATGTAAGAAAATAAATGGTAACTTTTAAACGGGACTTTTTTTAACATGATGTAAAAAAGTCTAAAAACGCCCAATAAATACACTAAAAAAAATAAAGACACGGCATAATTCAGCACTAAATCCATTTCTGTGAACCCTTGAATATAGAAGACAATAATTACCACAAAACATAATAACATGAGGATAACAAGGCCTCGCATCAAATAAAAAAATTGCCGAAAATCCCAGCGTTCAATTTGATATACAGAAGCAAACATCTTGACCCATAAGTATTTAAATACAGATAAAACCATAAACACTGCCGTACCTGAAAGCCATACTAGAAACAGAAAATTAATATCACCTCTTAGGTATCTCTCCAAAAAGGGGACTTCTGTAAAATGTATACCCGACATAATAAACAAAGTCAGTAGCATACTAAAAACCAAAATATTATAAATCATATCCGATGAAAAAACTTTTCCTCCTGTACCTGGTTCCGAAAAATCTTCCGAAAAAATTGAAACAGGGCGTAAGGCCGTTCTGAACATAAGGGGATAGGTCACTTTAAACAAGGCTATCAAAGCCAAAATAATCACCAAAGCCAAAATCAAAAAATCCCTTACATAGTCCTTTTCCCTCAACTGCGGCCCTTCTACATTTTTACCTCCATCTACCTCAAGTCCAGACCGAAACACCCCCTTCTTAATTGAGATATCTTCTTCTCTGATACCTGACCGGTAAACTTCTATATCCACCTTCCCCACAACTTCAGGAAATTGCTCCCTAAAAGCTGACAAAGGCAATAAAAAAGAAGTATCACTTTTGGTATAAAACCATAATTGATTGCCGACAAAGACTGCTGAAGAAGTTGGGAATTTCATCTCGAAAGCAGAAGAGGGATAATCCTCTACATTGACAGCCACAGAAGCCATGACAGGGCTTAGCGAAAACTCATGCTTTTTGACAGTGGTAATATGGGGATTATAATTCTCCAAAACCTGCGCATTAGCTTGAAAAAACGCCAAAAATAAAAACACCCCTAAAATTGTTCGTAAAACTTTTATCATAATTACCTAAAACCTCCCTGTATATCCGAAATGCACCTTGGCATAATTCATCCCTAGCTGCTGCTCATTTGACTGGCCTACCCCAAGAATAAACTGGAATGCCCCCTGCCCAGTATCCAAACTTAAACCACCTCCAAATGAAACTGGCCTGTCTGTCCTCCGTTCTCCTATCATCCCATTTTGCTCCAATAATCCAACATCCACAAAACCCATAAAATAGGAGCCATTCTCAAAATAAAACCTAGGCTCAAAATTAGCATAAACATACTGATTTGCGAAAAAGAAATTTTCATTAAAACCTCTTATACTCCTCAATCCTCCTAACCTGAACATATCATTCTTCAAAACATTATTTCCTGCTATTTTCCCAGCCCTCAATCGAATCATTGCCATCATCATAGGACTCCATTTCCAATAATTTTCAACTGAAAACTGACCGTAATATTGCAGGGCTACTAAATCCACCCCATCATAAAGATCTTCAGGAATAGCTGTATTCATAAGTATCTTTTTGTTCCCCACCGAAGATTCTAAACTTGCTCTCCAACCCCTTCGAGGATTAAAAACATCATCTAAAGCAAAAAAACTCAAATGAACCCCATAACTATTGAACCTAAAATCCAATGCTTCTGGCAAAGCACTAACTTCTTCTTGATCCATGGATACTGATAACAAATCACCCGACTGTCGCATTGAAAAAAACTTAATATAAAAAGAAGGAGTCAACTGATGGCCAAAATCAATTCTAAAATCCCTATTGATGAAAGTTGTATCCTCTTTCAAAAGGTAAAAGGAGCCTTTTACATCTATTCCAGAGCCAAAAATCATTGGCTCCTCTGCCCTGATTTTCAAGTTTTGGGAATATTGACTCAGTCGCTGCCAGTGAATCCCATAATTCCTGCCCCTGCCACTTACATTGAAAAGCTCAAGATCAAATTGCCCCGTCACCAGCATCTTGCTCCTCTCTGTTTCATTGGGAAGTAATCCAATGATTCCATCAATTGAATTCACTTTTCTGTCTATCAAAGGCACATATGCAGTGGCCTCACTGTTTTGAAAGCTAACTTGTGGATTATCTGAGATTTTGAGTGCCGGATGATGTTTTAGGCGCTTCCCGATTTCATCAACTGTATTTTGGCTATATGGCCTACCGGGGTCAAGCCCTAAATACCTTCCCAGATATTTCTCATTCACTTTCGAACTTCCCACTACCCGCAAACTATCAAAAGTAATCAAAGGGCCTTGGTGGAGATGAAGGCTAGCGGAGAAGAGCGCTCCTTCCTGGCCAACGCTGTCTAATTTGACCGAAGCAAAAGGGTATCCATTATTTTCATATTCCTTGATGATTGCTTCTATCAAAAAAAGTATGTTTTCAAAATTGACAGGACGTCTGCTAAACGCCCTGTTATTGAATCCTACCCTATTCAAAATGGACTGGGGGATATTCCCTTCAGAAAGGTATAACCACTCATATTGCTGGCCTGTTTCAATCACCACCTCCTTGGAATTTCCTTTTTCTCTTACACATACAGTGTCTACCATCAAAAAGCCCTCCTCTCTCAGCGATGCCATATATTGGCCCAAAAATAACGCTTGCTCAGCCTTTGAGGAAAATCCCTTTGACTCGGAATGGGTAATTTCACCTTTTACAATCATTCTAAGAGAAAGGCTGTCCTGGCCAAAAACCAAATGAAAGGCTGTGGCTAGTAATATTAATAATGTAATGATTCCCTTTTTCAAATAGCCTGACGTTGAAATTACTTACCTTTGTATCGATAAAAGTAATGATTTTGGCAGGAATATACATTCATATCCCCTTTTGTAAGCAGGCATGTCACTATTGTGATTTTCACTTCAGCACTCAAACTGATTTAAAATCCAAAATGGTGGAGATGATCTGCAAGGAATTGATTATCCAAAAAGACTATCTTGGCAAAGACTGTATTATCAAGACGGTTTATTTTGGTGGTGGAACCCCCTCTCTTTTGACTAAGGAAGAAATAGCTGCAATTCTTCAAACCATTAGTTTACATTACAAACTGGATCTGGAAGAACTGACCATAGAAGCAAATCCTGATGATCTTTCCCCCGCAAAACTACAAGAACTTAAAGCGCTCAAATTTGACCGTCTGAGCATTGGCATACAAAGCTTCCATGATGAAATCCTAAAATTCTACAACAGGAGCCACAATGCTGAAGAATCCCTGAAGGTAATCGAAAATGCCAGGAATGCAGGTTTTGAAAAATTGTCCATAGATTTGATGTATGGTTTTCCCCAAGCCGACCACTCCCTTTGGAAAACAGATCTCCAAATCGCCACCTCTCTTGAGCCCGGACATATAAGTAGTTATTGCCTGACCATAGAACCAGGCACAGCCTTGGGCAGTTGGACACAAAAAGGCAAGTTCTTACCTGCATCTGAAGACTTTAGCGCTGACCAGTTTGAAATCATGCAGGATCATTTGGAAAGAGCGGGATATATTCAATATGAAATTTCCAATTTCGGAAAACCCAACGCTTTTGCTGTTCATAATACCAATTACTGGAAAGGTATCCCCTATTTAGGAATTGGGCCAAGCGCACATTCGTTTGACGGTAAAACCCGACAGCACAATATTGCCAATAACGCCAAGTACATCAAGTCATTGGAAATGGGAGAGCTCAATTTTGAAAAGGACCTGCTTTCTAGGGAGGATATTATCAACGAATATATACTCACATCGCTGAGGACTATTTGGGGCACAGATCTTCAAAAGCTTGAGGACCAATTCGACACCTCACTATTAGAACTAAAAAAGTCAGTAATCAATGAATTTCAGGAAGACAGGTTATTGGCTTTAAAAAACCAGTATTTGGTCCTAACCAAAGAAGGAAAACTTTTGGCAGACTATATCGCAGGAAAGTTATTTCTATGAGCAATACTTAGTACCTTTATCACCATGAAGAAGTATCAGGATTACAATCCGCGTAAAAAGGAAATCACACCACTCAAGGAAGCTTTTGAGGAACTGTTACAGGCCTATAGACTGAAAGACAGGTTCAACGAAAAAAAAATAGCTGGTTCATGGGCTGAACTCATGGGAAATTCCATTGCTAGCAGGACGACCAGTGTTTACGCCAAGGACAAAAAGCTCTTTGTCAAACTAAGTTCTGGGCCAATCAAGAAAGAATTGATGATGAACAAATCAAAAGTACTTCAGATCATTGAAGATAAATTTGGAAAAGGAGCAATAGAGGACATTACTTTTTTGTAAAGTCCTCTAGTAGATTCATTAATCCTGTGCTGCAAATACTCGCTTCAACAAGACACTGCTTCTTTCCATAGGATCTTCTCGAATGGCTTTTTCTTCTTGGGCGACTAATTTAAACAACCCATCAATGGCCATATCGGTAACATAACCGTTCAAATCAGGATTTAATTTATTTTTTGTGGTCGGCACCCTATTATATGCATTGGCCAGCTCACCATAATGCTTGGTTGCACCAACTTGATTCAGGGATTCCTGAATATGGGGTTTAAAAAGTTCGCTTAATTGATCAGAAGTGGTGCTCTTTAGATATTGGGTAGCTGCATCATCCCCTCCATTAAGAATATCCCAAGCATCCTGAATGGTCAACTGCTTAATAGCATTGATAAAAATAGGTTTTGCCTCCATGGCAGCATTTTCTGCCCCACGATTAATCGTTGTGATTACTTTGTCCACCTCATTTCCCAAACCAAACTTCCTAAGTGTCGATTCAACTTTTTGCACATCTTCCGGTAGTGCAATTCGAATCAGCTCATTACCCAAAAAACCATCTGTTGAAGAGGCACTCTCCACACCTACCGAAACACCTTTCACCAAGGCCTCCTTCAAGCCGGCGCTCACATCTGACTCTGACAACGTGGCCTCACTTGCACCTTGAATAAACTTATTTACTTCTGAAGCTGTACAGCTTAGCAGGGCAAAAATGAACAGGATTCCAAAAATTCTACTACTAATTCTCATTTTTAAACTAAAGGTTATATTATTTGCTTTTTGAATGCCTCTTGAAAATTGAATGACATTATGTATAATTGTAATGTTTTTTAATCAATGTTTAAACTCCCCAATATAAATATCGGAAAGATCACCCTGCTAGTGACCATACTCACCTGGCTAGGGATGCTTTTTGTGGATCTTTTAAGGCTTTTTGGGACCATTAATCAAATGAATTTGGGAATTGCACCTGAAATCACTTGGTCATTGGAAATCATGTTTTTCATATTGATTTATATTTTCATTAGTAGGTCTCTGGCCCAAAATGAAAACAACAATTTTATTCATTTGATCTGGAGAGGCGCCTCTACAGGTTTAATGGCTTTGGGTACGGGTTTATTGATCCAGTTTTTCTACTACCTACTCAATAATACAAGACTGTCAAAAGATCCATTATTGGCCAATTTCTTCTATCATGTCAATTTTGGAATGACCACAATATTTCTGATTTCATGCACTTTGTTATGGAAGCACCTCATTTTATACCAGAAAAACAAAAATGTGGTTCAGCAGTGGCAAATATATGAAGTCATGCTCACAGTCAGCATGTTTTTCATTTATTTTAACCAAAACAGCTTTGATTTCACCTTCCTATTTGGTTTGCTGTTTCTTTTGATATTCAGCATTATCATTTCGGTCAACTTAAAATGGATCCCCTACCTTACTTTCAAGGACAAGTGGAAATCCATTTTATTCTTTGCCATTATCATCATAAGTAGCTTGGGGCTATTCCTCCAAATGCTCTCTTACAGTGAAAAGGGATTTATTTTAGTCAATCTTACCGACAACCTTTTCTTATTAGGCCTGTTTGGATTTGTGTTTATCTATGCCCTGTTCAGTTTCCTTGTAACGCTGTTCAATCTACCTACCTCTTCAGTTTTCGAGCAGAAACTTACAGAAGCCATCAACTTCCAAAAGCTCAGCCAATCCATACAACCAGGACAAAGTGAAAGCCAGGTACTGGATATCTTGATGGACAGCTGTATGAGCGCTGCCTATGTGGACGCGGCCTGGCTGGAGGTAAAAGATGAAAACAATCATTTCCAAATCCTTCACCAAAGGTTCATTACGAACAAGGACAGAAAGGATATCAAGGAATTGCTAAAGGAAAAAAAGCCTTTTTCTGATTATTTAAAGAACAATCGCCAAATAGACCTGGAACATATACATGGACCTTTGGACCATGAAATATTCAATTCTGCCCTCATTATCCCTATACGTGTAAATAAAGAGTTATTGGGAAATATTTACCTCTTGAAAGAGGTGAAAAATGGCTTCAACAAAGAAATGCTCAACATCATTTCCACTTTTGTGGGCCAAGCGAGTATATCCTTAGAAAACCACAGGTTACTGAATGAAGCTCTTAGGACGGAAAGGTATAAAGAAGAACTAAAAATTGCCCAAAGAGTACAGCGCAGCCTCCTTCCATCTGAACTACATCATAATGGGAGCTTCAATATTGTGGGCTTTTCGGAAGCTGCAGATGAAGTAGGCGGCGATTATTATGAGACCTATCAGTTCAACGAACACCGCTTTGCGATGATTATTGGAGACGTTTCAGGAAAGGGGACTTCAGCTGCCTTTAATATGGCCCAAATGAAAGGGATCTTTCATAGCTTAGCCCAATTGGATCTAAGCCCAAAAGAATTTTTGATTCGCGCCAACAGTGCCTTAAGTAAATGTCTGGCCAAAAACCATTTCATTACCACTACTTATTATCTACTGGATACCGACAAACACGAAATCACCTTTTCTAGGGCCGGCCACTGTCCTACCCTGTATTTTAAATCCGAAAACGGAAAATCAGCTTATCTTAAAGCGGATGGGCTAGGTCTAGGAATAGTAAGAAGTGGGAAATTTGAAAACTATTTAAAAGAAAAAACCATCAACTATCAACCAGGAGATGTATTGGTCATGTATACTGATGGCATTATCGAGGCCAAGGACCAAGCTGGGGAAGAATTTGGCTATGATAGGTTAAGGGAAATACTTGATATTTCATATCAAAAAACTCCTAATGAGATAAAAGAAATAATAATTGATGAAGTGTATAGCTTTGTTGGTGCATCTTCCCTAACTGATGACGATTACTCCTTATTGGTGGTTAAATTTGACAAGTAAACATTAGATAAATCTAAGCGTATAATCACATATGTTAGAAATCAGCATACAAACCGAAAAAGACCAGACTACCTTAATATTAAAGGGGCAGGTCGATGCGAGCAACTCGGTTGAACTTGATGAAGCAATTGGTGAATTACTGAACAAGAATCATAAAAAAATATTAGTTGATGGAAGTGGCCTAGAGTACATTTCATCTGCTGGACTTGGGGTTTTTATGTCCTATCTCGAGGACTTTGAAGAACAAAAGGTCCTATTTCTAATTTATGGTCTTTCCGAGAAAGTAATCAATGTGTTCCATATTCTCGGATTGGACCAGCTCATTACCATTAAAGCGAATAAAGAAGAGGCATTGCAGACTATCCATGAAGCATGAGCTAACCCTATATTGTGAAAAGAACAAATTGGCCGAGCTGAGGACTTTTCTTGATAAGGAGCTTAGCAATTCCGGTTTAACCGATATAGTCAAAAACGAATTGATTTTGGCTGTGGAAGAAGTATGCGCCAACCGAATCATACACTCACATGGCTGCAACCCTTCCAGCCATCTCCGTATCAAAGTAAAGAAGCTTCATCACCGGATAATTTTTGAGATCATTGACTCTGGCGAGGCATTTGACATGTTGACCTATGAAGAGCCCCGTCTCAAAGATGTAATCAAAGACAAAAGAAAAGGTGGGCTTGGCATCAAATTAGTCAAGACCATTATGGATGCCATAGAAATCGAAAGCAAAAATTCCCATAATATCTGCCGCTTGATCAAACAATTGAATTCCAAATAATTGTTAATTCTCACCACTTATCAAGGAGGAAACCACGCATTCTTCATTAAAATTTGTAACATTGCACTATTGTTTTTGGCATGCAAACGACGATGAAATATACATATCTGTGCCTGTTCGCATTGGGCACTATCATAGCTTGTACTCCTTCTGGCCAACTGAGTCAAAACACTCCGAGCGCTGAAGAAAGTCCATACCTACTCAAAGTAGGTAATGAACCGATTCAGTCTGCCGAATTTTTATACATGCTCTCCAAAAACCGCGACTTTGAAAAAGACGAGGACAAATTAAGCCCCGAGGAATTTGAGGAGAACCTAGAGCTCTTTATCAACTATAAATTAAAAGTCAAAGAAGCAGAAGCATTGGGGCTACATGAATCAGAAGAATTCAAAAGGGAGTTCTTGGCATTCAAAGAAGACCTAAAAAAACCATATCTGCTTGAAAATAGCCTCCAGGAGGGTGAGCTCAGAAAAGCCTATGCCCGTATGCAGGAAGTGGTCCATGCAAAACATATCCTTCTGAGGTTTCCCCGAAATGCCAACAAAGAAGATTCAATTGCTGTATTCCGTATGGCACAGAAAATCAAAGAAAAAGCAGAAGCTGGACAGGATTTTGAGGAACTGGCAATTGAATACTCCCAAGATCCTTCAGTAAGCAGCAACAAAGGAGACCTGGGGTACTTCACCTCGTTACAAATGGTATATGCCTTTGAAGATGCTGTATATAATCTGCAGGAAGGTAAAATATCAGACCCTGTATTAACTAATTTTGGTTACCATATTATCAAATTAGAAGATAGAAAGCCCAACCCGGGACAAGTAAAAGTAGCACATATCTTGGTCAGGACAGATGCAGATGACCCTATGTCTGAGGATAGATCAAGAAGAAAAATTGCGGATATCTATACCGAACTACAAAAAGAAAACAGTAGCTGGTCTACAGTTTGTCAGTCTTATTCCGAAGACAAAGACACCAAAAACAAAGATGGAGAACTACCTTGGTTCGGTATTGGTTCTTTTATTAAGGAATTTGAGCAGGCTGCTTTTTCCTTGAATGAAATTGGAGAGATCTCCAGACCTATCAGCACGCCCTATGGTTATCATATCATCAAGTTGATAGACACCAAACCCATCCCTCCTTATGAGGAAATGGAAGAAGGTCTGAAATCAAAAATCCTCAGAGACAGTCGATCCAAATTGATCAAATCCCAGGTTCAAGCTATTCAGAAATCAAAGTACCACTATCAAGAACATGCGGAAAACATCATTAAAACCAAAAATTTATTGAGTGATCAAGCTTATGAAATAAATGCTATCAAAAGCTTACTCGAAAATGAAGGAATGATGGACAGTACTTTGTTTGTGATCCAATCTGAACCTAGAAAAGTCAATGACCTCATCAACTTTATTGAAAATAGTGGTGAAGTGGTTAATATAGCGCCCAGGAACTACTTCCAGCCTTGGTTAGACAAATACATTGAAACATCCCTTATATCAACTGAGGAAAAAGACCTGACAGAAAACAATGATGAATACAGGCTATTGATAAAAGAATATAGGGATGGTATTTTGCTTTTTGACCTGATGAACCAAATGGTATGGCAAAAGGCATTGCTTGATACTGTTGGACAAGAAGCTTTCTATGAGGAGCACAGGGAGGATTATAAATGGGAAAAGAGAGCTGATGCGATCATATTAACGCTTAACCGAGCCGAATTGATCAGTCCCGCCGAAAAGTTTCTAGAAGAAAAGACTTATAGTGAGGATTTGGATGAAAGTATTCAAGCTAAATTTGTTGATGAATCACCTATTTCCTTTGAGTTAAAACAAGGAACTTTTGAATATGAAAATCACCCGGTATTGAAGAACATTAATACTTCGGACAAAAATCTTCAAAAGCTGAAACAAGATGGCAAAGTGCATTTGATAATCATAGGAAAAACCTATCCTGAAATGCCAAAAGCCTTCAATGAGACCAAAGGAAAAGTCATACAGGATTTCCAGGAATCACTGAACAATAATTTAATCAGTCTATTAAGAAATAACTATATCATCCAAATAAATGAGGATGAGAAAAAGAAAATTGAAAATATCGTCGTTTCAAATAATTAGTCGATTTATCATCATCCTATTCTGTACAGTTTTAAGCAGCTGTGACCTGTTTAAGATAAAAAACACGGAAGAGGAAGAAAAAGATAATCCAGCGGTAGCTTCTGTGGATAATAACTTTCTCAGAAAAGCGGATTTATCCTTTATTACCAAGGAAACTACTTCCAAGGAAGACAGTATCAACCTGGCCACTCGATACATTCAGTCGTGGATAAAAAAACAACTCATGATCAAAGAGGCCGGTAAAAACATTACCCTAAGCCAAGCTGAGTTGGACAAAAAACTATTGGATTATCGATACGCATTGATCGTTTACGAATATGAGAAACAATATATTGAGGACAATCTGAGCAAGGAAGTGACAGATGAGGAAATCCAACAGTATTATGACAATAATCGAGATAATTTTATCCTGAAGGAAATCATAGTTCGGACCAATTTCATCAAAATGGAAAAAAGCCTGTCCCAGAATACCAAAGTAGAAAAACTCCTTAAGCAAAACAGTCCAGAGGACAAGGAGACTTTGAGGGAACTGGCCATAAAATCTGCTAGTAACTATTTCTTGGAAGATTCCACTTGGATTAAATTTGAAGATATAATCCTCAACACCCCTTTGAGCAACCATAACAATAAAGTTCAATTACTAAGCAGATCGAACAATATCATAAAAGTGGAAGACGAGGAGTTCAATTATTATTTTAATATTCTGGAATACAAACTTCAGGACCAAATCCCCCCTGTAGATTTTGTGAAAGATGAAATTTCCAGGATAATTGTCAATAAAAGAAAAGTAAACCTTGCGGAAACATTACAAAACAACGTTTATAAACGAGCACAAGAAAACAATGAGTTTAAGATATATGAGTAAGTTCACAAAAATGCTGACTGCAGGCCTAATGACAGTGATTTCATTTCACTTGCATGCCCAAAATGCAGACAGTACCAAAACCAAGCCTTCCGGTCAGATCTTGGACAAAATTATCGCCAAAGTCGACAATAATATCATTCTGGAATCTGATCTTCAAAAAGCCTACCTAGAGGCTGTCTCTCAATCTCAAGAGGGCTTTGAAGCACCTTCTAGATGTGATATTTTTGAATCATTACTGATCAACAAATTGATGGTGGCCAAAGCAGCCATTGACTCCATTATTGTGACCGACGCGGAAGTGGTATTAGAAACAGACCAAAGGTTCAATATGGTCATGCAACAATTTGGAGGTGATGAAGAAACCCTAGTGGAGGCATACGGAAAGACTTCTGAACAGCTAAAGTCTGAAATCCATGATATGATCAAAGAACAAAAGATCATTGGTAAAATGAGAGCGAATATCGTTCAAGATCTCCAGGTTTCACCTGCTGATGTGCGAAAGTTCTATAATCAAATCCCAAACGATTCTTTGCCTTTTTTCTCAGCAGAAGTAGCGGTAGGACAGATCGTCAAAAAGCCTGAGCCAGGAAGGAAAGAAAAAGACCAAGTAATTGCACAACTCAATAATATCAAACAAAAGATTCTTGATGGAGAAGCTGATTTTGCCAGCATGGCCAAGAAATATTCAGAAGATCCCGGATCCAAGATTCAAGGAGGTGATTTGGGCTTCTTTGGTAGAGGTGAGTTAGCCCCAGAATATGAGGCAATGGCTTTGAGCCTTAGACAAGGTGAGATCGGAGAACCAGTCGAGTCACAATTTGGTATTCACTTAATTCAATTATTGGAAAAAAGGAGTGATTCTTTTAGTACGCGCCATATATTGATCAAGCCAAGACCCTCAGAAAATGACATTAAAGCTGCTGAAAGGGAATTGGATAGTTTGAGAAACCTCATCCAACTAGACACGATGAGCTTTGCGAAAGCAGCCAAGGAATTTTCCGATGACAGAAGTACCTCTGACAATGGGGGATTCTTTTCAGACCCTACTACCGGAGCCAACAGGCTTACCCTAAGAACACTTGAAGACCCTATCTTATATTTTACCATTGATACCATGAAGGTAGGTACTGTAAGTGAACCTTTGCGCTATGAGGAGCAAAACCAAAGAACCGGTGAAGCAGAAAAAGCAGTCAGAATCCTTTATTATAAAGAAAAATTCCCTGCACACAGGGCCAATCTAGAGGATGATTACGAAAAGCTCAAAGCAGCTACGAAAAAGCAGAAGGAAACTGAAGCGCTGGAGAAATGGTTTAAAATTGCCAAAGAAGAAGTCTTCATAGATATTGATCCAGCCTATGACCGCTGCAATGCCCTCAAAGAGGATGACTAAATGAACTAACTATAACAGCAAATGAAAAGGGAAGTTGATGAATTCAACTTCCCTTTTTTTGTCCTAATATAAACAGCGACCTAGCTATAAGAGCGGTTTAAACTGTTTCAAGAACCTAATATCATTTTCGGTAAACAATCTTAAATCTTTGATCTGATACTTTAACATCGCAATCCTCTCGATTCCCATCCCAAAAGCAAAGCCAGTGTATTTCTCAGAATCAATCCCACAATTTTCCAACACATTAGGATCCACCATTCCAGAGCCACCAATTTCAACCCAACCAGTACCTTTACATACATTACATCCATCTCCTCCACATAATAAGCAAGAAATATCGATCTCTGCACTCGGCTCAGTAAACGGAAAATAAGAAGGTCTGAACCTTACTTTGGTTTCTTTCCCAAACATTTCCTTGGCAAAGTGATAAAGCGTCTGTTTCAGATCTGCAAAACCTACATTTTCATCCACATACAAGCCTTCCACTTGGTGGAAAATACAATGTGCCCTAGCAGAAATGGCCTCATTCCTAAAAACCCTACCCGGAGACAAAGTCCTGATGGGCGGCTTTTCATTTTCCATCACCCTCACCTGAACCGAAGAAGTGTGCGTTCTCAAGGCAATATCTGGATTCTTTTCAATGAAGAAAGTATCCTGCATCTCCCTGGCTGGGTGATTCTCTGGAAAGTTCAGGGCAGTAAAGTTATGCCAGTCATCTTCAATCTCTGGCCCTTCAGAAAGATTAAAACCAATTCTCTCAAATATCTCAATGATACGCTGTTTGGTAGAAGTCAAAGGATGAATCCCTCCAACAGGCACATTGGTAGCCGGCAAAGTCAAGTCAATATCAGATGATTTGGATGAGCCACTATTTGAATTGACCTTATCAATTAGCTCCTTGAATTTATCTTCAGCTGCTACTTTTACGGCATTGACCTGCTGTCCATAGGCTTTCTTTTGCTCATTAGGAATATCCCTCATTGCAGCAAACAGTTCTCCTACAACACTTTTTTTACTGATATAGCGCATTCTGTAAGCCTCCAGCTCATCCGAGTTTTTGGCATCTGCTTGCGCAATCTCTATTTTTAATGCTTCGATTTTATCCTGATGCATAAATACTTTCTGTTTTAGAAATGCAAATCTAAAATATTATCGATTAATGACCACATAAATATCCGATTGCTTTTGCCTTTAGCAGTAGAAGCCACCAAATTACTCATCATCCTCCTCTTTTTTCGCTTCACCTAAACCCATACTCCCCTTTAATCCTGAGAAACTGAGCTTCCACCAATAGTTAAAAATAAATCGGCTGGTATCCCTCTCTAAATAAATCGGAGCTTCTACCATGGTATTAAAAAACTTACGCGGATTATTGCCCCGGAGTGCAAAGGCATTGAGCACAAAGTTCAACATCCCCGTCCGTCCTCTGGCCTTCTTCAAGGTACGTTCATTGAGCAGCATCACCTTCAAACGATTATACCTGAAATTCATCTTTCCGGATGCCTCATGTTTATTGGCTTGGAATCTCCAGTCCGAGGGCCTTACCACCCCTTCAAGTACCTTTACAAAAGCATTAGTAGCCAAAATAGAATTAATGGTACTCACCTGAAACTCCCCTAAATTCACAGCCACTTCCATTAAATAAGGATCATCAAAATACAGCTTTGCACTCATATTGACAGGTGCCACCCCATTCATCATCGCAAAAGCCTTTAACTCGCTCATCGAAATGGGATAAGGATCATCAAGGGATTTATTTAAATAAAAGGGACTGATGCTAGCAGTCAAGGAATCAAAAGCGATGCTTCCGGGCACCATGCCTTTTTCGGGAAACTCCTTATAAACAACCTTTCCATTCTGGAGCATAATGGTATCCAACTCCATCTTTATACCTGATGACCTCATCAGCTCTTGAGGCATCGGCCTTACGAGAGTCGAGTCAAAGGGCATTCTTTTATCCCTAAAGACATTCACTTCTGGCTCAATGATCGTCATACTTCTCCCCCTGATATCCTTGGATTCTATTATCCCTTTCACATCAACATGATCAAAAACCACCTCTGGTAATTTAGCATGGATGACATCAGTCTGGTATTTCACCTTATCCAAATACTCATAATCTCCATATCGTGGCTTCAGTTCAACCTCCTTTAACACCATACGTTCATTTGAGAGCAGGACCAAGCCCACTTCCAACACATTTAAGGAATCAGGAAGCTTAAGGGTATAATTGGGCAACTCAATTAAAAAATCCTTGTTCAATACCATATTCTTATCGAAGCCCTGATTACTGCTAAGATCAAAGTTAAGGTCACTCAGTACCATATTGACACCTGAGTAATTTTGGACTTTTCCAGTAGTATCTTTTTCCCTAATACTCAAAATTCCTCCATTAAGCCTGAAATCATCAATTACCAATTGCTTGATAACATCTTGTACTACTTCTTTGGCATTTTCATCAGCCTTGGCCTTAGCCCCTTTTTTATCCAAATAAAGATGGATATCAGGTTGGTCCAATTCCAGATCATCAATATCAAGACGTCCCGTTTCCTGAAAACTCGTCAATGATGATGTTTTGATTTTCACCTTGGGGATATAAGCATCTACTATAGGCCCTCTAAATCCTCCATTAAGCTCCAATGGATTTACCCTGAAATCTTCAAAGGTAATCTCATCACTTTTGGTATCTAAGCCAACACTGCTGAAATTAATGGTATGAACACTGTCCCTAAGGGTCAGGGAAAAATCATCTATATCCATGGCCATATTTTCAAAGAAATTTACAATATCTCCTTGCTGCAATTTGGCTGAATCCAAAAACAAGCCATAAAAGGACAGGTTGACTCCAGTGTTAATCAGCTCCCGTTCCCCTCCTTCACTACTGTAAAAAGCATTAAAATGAGCATTGGAAGCCTCCACAGTATCTATACTTATCAAATCAATCTTTTTGGGCAACTTCCTGTTTTTGACCCTTTGGCTTTTCATATCAGCACTATCCAATTCGGCCTGCCTATCAATAAATAAATTGACCTGGGCATCAGCCATCTTCACTTTTGACAGGGACAGGGAGTTTTCAAAGAGAAAAGCCTCCATATCCACCCCGGAAAAACTTAGGCTAGGGATATTTGCACTAAGCGCCAGCTTCATTCCTAAACTACGGTTTGGACTCAGCTTAACATTTGCAGTAACCAATTCATCCTTTGAAGAATTATAGCTGATCCTATCAGCACTCATGCTGTATTTTCCATTGGCTACATTAAAGACATAATTATTCAAGCTTATATCCAACTCCTCTGCGAATAAAGACCCTGCCATCCTTGGAGAAACATCCTTATCCAAATGGAAATTCTTGATATGGATAAACACGTCATTCTCAGCGAAGGTCTTTATCCGATCTCTTACATAATTGTCATAGGCAATGGATCCATTGATCAAACTTACCGAATCAACAATGATGTAGGAAAAATAGCTGGTAGCCAAATCATAGATATCATAAATCCTCTCCTTCTCATCTTCTTCCTGTCTGGCCAAATAACGACTTAATTTAATATTGGGATTATTGACCTCAATATGCTTCACCTCCAACTTTTCATCAAAATAAGCCTTTCTTATATCCACTCCATGCAGGTAAATATCCGGTATTACAAGGTCCAATACAGACTTCTTATTTACCCTTTTAAGATTTTCCTCTACTTTCTCTGGGTGTAATGGCTCAAAACCCAAACCTTTCACTTGTAAACTTTGGGATTTGGTATCAATAAAAATCTTATCTGCCTTGAATATGTGAATATCATCGGTCAATTTCATGGCGTAATCATCCAATTCCAATTGTAATGCTTCTGCCATGAAGAACCTTGTGGTACTGTCCCTTTCCGTGCTTTCGTCTACAGCAAAGTTTTCCATCACAAAACTTACCTTTTGAAAGGAAATACTGTCTTTGTTTATATCCAGCTTATTATTCAGCACCATCTCTCCATCCTGCAGCTCCAGCTTTTTAATATAGATGGCACTGAGATAATCCTTGCTCAAGTCCTGAATGGTATTTACTTGGGATTGCTCTGACCTTTTTTGGATATTCACAAATTTCACAAAGGGCTGACTGATCACAAGGTTTTCAA
Source organism: Echinicola salinicaeni (assembly GCF_014280965.1). Taxonomy (GTDB): domain Bacteria; phylum Bacteroidota; class Bacteroidia; order Cytophagales; family Cyclobacteriaceae; genus Echinicola; species Echinicola salinicaeni. The sequence continues at coordinate 227,893 of NZ_JACODZ010000001.1, read as the reverse complement.
TATCCAAAACACTTTGATTATATACCTTTTTCAAATTAGCCTCCTCTAAACTAAAGCGAGGGATATCCACCTCAAATAAAGTCACATCTTTACCGGCATCTCTAAAAGGCTCCACCTTGGCTCCCTCCACGTCTACCCGGTCCTCAAAAGAAGAAATCTTCACTTTATCACCGGTGATCCAATGAACACCATCAGCCAATACCACCTTCACACTCGATAATTCCAAGGCAGCATCATCTGCATAAAAAAATTGCTCTGGACTAGACTTCAACTCTGGTCCTATATAGACATTCTTCATTTGAAAATCTATTCGATCAGCCTCTATCCGGTTTTTATATTCGTCTTCCACACCCCTTTGAAGATACACACCATCATCTATGGTCAAATCATCAATACTGATAGAAGCCAAAATATCTTTTATCAAAGGATATAAACTATAGTCCTGAAGCACTCTGTCGGATTCGGGCGAAAGCTCTGAATACATTAAGAAACTAGGATTTCTTAATGTCATTTGTCCCACATTGACATCTGTGGTATAAAAAACCTGATTGATATCCGCATCAGTCAGTTCAAGATTATCCAAAACCATATTATAGTAAACCTCCCTTTCCTTGCCAAGATCAGGGCTTAGCACAACACTTTTTGCTTGGATATAATTATCCAATGAGGATACTTGGATTTCACTCGCCTGAAGATTATGAACACTATCCGCTAATAACATTTCAAAGTTCTCCAAAGTAAAATTGAAACCAGCGGCATTAAAGGGGGTAGGCTTTGGCCTTGGATTAAGCATTAAAATATCCTTGATTTGGATATTTGTATTTTCAGCTTTAATAGACTTATGACTGACAAAATTCTCAATGAGCAAATCAGCCTTTTCCACATATAGGTTTTCTATGATTATTTCCTTTAACCTTACATTTTCAACAGAGCGCTTAATTTCACCCAACAATTGTTCTAATCTAGACTCCGTAGAAAAATCATCAATAAGCTCTAGATCTTGTTTGGACTGTACCGAGGGTTCCACAAATCGGATTTCTCCAATATCCAGTACCTTTTCAGAAAAATCATAGCCAACAAATTTTACAGCAATTTCAGGAGCCTGCACTTTATAAATGGGCTTTTTACTTACTGAATCAATTGCCTCCTTGGTAGGGGAAAGCACAAAGCCAGAAAAATAAAATCCTCTTTCAAATATCGAAAGGTGAAATCGGTCAAAATTAACCTCATAAAGCCCACCTGAGGCCTCTTCCACCTTATGCTGAACATAATTTCTAAGCAGGAGATCCGATCCAAAATACACTGTTACATGAAGCACGCCTAATACAAAAAGTGTAATGGAAAAAATGCGAATAATTCGCTTATGAAACCGCTTCAGCTTTTTCTTATCTTTTTTCTTTTCTGCCATATACTATCGTATAGATAGCAAATTATAATTAATTCATCTCAAAAAGAAGTAGCAAAAGATAAAATTACATACAGGTTAAAAACAAAAAAGAGAACGTCTCTATGCATAATGGTTTCCCATTCTCCTTGCCATAAAAACATTCTCTTTTAAATAATTTAACACTTTGCTGTAGGAGAAGGACTCGAACCTCCACGGAGAAGTTAGGCAACACAAGAGCTCTATGTGTGCTTTATCCCAGAATCTCCACCCCCGAGACAGGAGGGCTTGTCTGCCAATTTCAACATCCTACAGTATACAAGTCGCGTTTGACTTATTTGATGCTTCAAAGGTAATAAAGTCCTTCAAATTTTAAAATATAAACAATTTATTATGTTAATATTTACACATTTAACATTAATCACATATATAAATTAACACATAACTAATCAAACATGGTTTTTAAACTAAAATTTTATCATTTTAACAATGATCTAGTTTTTATAGCTATAATCATCGAATACACCAAACCAAAAAGCCAGCTTAAACCAACTAAAACACTTTTATTTGGAAACGACTATAGAGCTGATAAAAAATTTTTGACATAAAAAAAACTATGAAATAGAATTCCATAGCTTTAGTCAATTAACAATAAACCCAAAATAACCTGCTGTAGGAGAAGGACTCGAACCTCCACGGAGTAGTTAGGCAAAACACGAGCTCGATATTTGCTTTATCCCAGATTCTCCACCCCCGAGACAGGAGGGCTTGTCTGCCAATTTCAACATCCTACAGTATCTAGAGACCTTTTATCTCTTCCTTATGATACAAAGGTAATACAAGGAGCAATACGATGCAAATTTCACAACAATATTTATTTTTTATTACATATATTTTAACAAAATACCTTACTTATAATATTTTCAATAATTAAAAACACTGATAAATAATCGAGATTAAAAATAAATCAATAGCAGCTGATAAAAACTTCAATCACTTAAAAAAGGGCTATTAATATTTCTGAATAGGAGATTTATAAACTAATCATCGAAACTCTACTTACTTTCCTAAAAGCCAAATCGGTACTTACATTTCTATTTCAAAAAAAAAGCTATGAAATAGAATCTCATAGCTTTAGTCAATTAACAATAAACCCAAAATAACCTGTTGTAAGAAAAGGATTCGAACCTTTCAAGTACTTTCAATACCCCCAGTTGTGGCTTCACCACCTTACAATTCCTAAAGGAAAACTTTCATCTCCTTGATTATTCTACAAATATACGTCAAGATTTTTACAGTATAAAATTTTACAAAAGTTTTAATGAATTTTTACATTTTTTTCAAAAAACATAACTATACATTATAAATCAAGGCTTTACACATCATAATTTTAAGTCATTTTTTGAAAACTCAATAATGAATTTATAGTTTCCACTATTATTTCAATCAAATAAAATCCAATATTCTTAACGTATAGTTAAAAACAAAGTTCAAAAATTACCGATTATAAAATCAAAATGCTTAAACATCAAAGTTTACATAATTCTCCCATTTATCTACAACAACACGCATATCACTTGGTAAATCCGTAGAAAACTGCATAAACTCCCTGCTAATAGGATGAATAAATCCCAAAGATTGCGCATGCAATGCTTGCCTTGGCAATTCTTTAAAACAATTTTGAATAAAAGCCTTGTACTTAGAAAACTGGGTTCCCTTTCTTATCTTATCCCCACCATACATTTGATCATTAAACAGTGGATGACCTAGGTATTTCATATGTGCACGAATCTGATGGGTACGACCAGTTTCCAAATTACACTGCAGTAAAGAAACATACCGTAATCGCTTTAATACTTTCCAATGGGTAATCGCATGTTTACCTGATTCACCCTCAGGATAAGTACTCATCACCTTACGATCTTTGACACTTCTGCCAACATGAGCATTTACCGTTCCCTCATCCGATTCAGGCTCACCCCATACCAGGGCTATATAAGTACGCTCAATACTGTGGTCAAAAAACTGCTTAGCAAGATCAGTCATTACCTTCTCTGATTTAGCTATCACCAATAGCCCACTAGTATCTTTGTCTATTCTATGGACCAAGCCCGGTCGCCCAGTATTGCCGGGCAATTCTGGCAATTGGTTAAAATAATAAACCAAACCATTCACCAATGTCCCCGTCCAATTACCATGGGCTGGATGAACCACCATCCCCGCAGGCTTATTCACCACGAGCAAATAATCATCCTCATATATGATGTCCAGCGCTATTTTTTCAGGTATTACTTCTGTTCCCTTTGGTTCTGCAGCCAAACTCAATGTGATAACATCTCCAGGCTTAATCTTATAATTGGACTTACAAGTTCTGTCGTTTACTTTGACAAAACCATCATCAATAGACTGCTGCACTTTATTTCTTGTAGCATTGGCCACCTTATCAGTTAAAAACTTATCTATACGAATGGCTGCTTGCCCCTTATCCACTTCTATCCTTAAGTGTTCGTACAGACCTCCATCACCATTTTCAAAAGTTTCGTCTTCCAATTCTTCTCTCATGATGCAAAAATACAGGACTAATCATAAAGTTTTTGATAATTTTGAATGAAATAAAAAATATCATCCCTTGATAAGTCCTCACTCACACCCAAATCAAAAGATCAGTACCCCAGAAAGTATCTCCCAAAACTTGGAGATTTACATAAAAAGACTTGATTTGATCCACCCTCTAATAAGCGGAAACAAGTTTTTTAAACTTAAATACAACTTAAAAGAGGCAATAAATGCTGGCCATGATACCATTTTGACATTTGGAGGTGCCTACTCTAACCATATTCAAGCAAGTGCTGCTGCGGCCAAAGCAGCTAATCTAAAAGCCATAGGCATCATAAGAGGAGAAGAGCAAACATCCCTTAATCCTACCCTACTTACCGCCAAAAACAATGGCATGCGCTTATTCTATATGGACAGGGAAACATACCGAAATAAGCATAAAGAGCAAGTAATTCGTTCTCTTCACGAAAAATTCGGAAAATTCTACCTGATCCCCGAAGGAGGAACCAATCGTTTAGCTATAAAAGGCTGTGAAGAAATCCTTGATAAAGAAGACCAACAAATGGACTTTATTTGTTCAAGCATTGGAACTGGAGGAACCATTTCGGGCTTGCTAGGCTCAGCAATGAAAGAACAAAAAATCCTGGGCTTCTCTTCCTTAAAAGGCAATTTTATCATCAAAGAAATCAATGAACTATTAGGAAAGCATCAAATTCACCCTCAATGCTCATGGGAAATATTCACCAATTATCACTTTGGTGGCTACGCGAAACACAAACCCGAACTAATTGAATTCATCAAAAACTTCAAACACCAATACCAAGTCCCTTTGGACCCCATCTACACAGGCAAGCTGTTTTACGGGGTATTTGATCTGATCAATAAAGGCCATTTCCCTTCTGGCAGTAAAATCATGATCATCCATTCAGGAGGCCTACAAGGTATAGAAGGATTTAATCAACGCTTTATGGAATCGCTTTAGGACATCATAAGTTTTGAAAGAATCTTTTTCGCCCTGTTTTTAAAACCAGGAGAACCGTAAGGAAGCATATCCTCCAAAACCATCTTTAAATCTGCTCTTATTTCCGGATATTTAGCAGAAAGATTAAACACCACCTGCATTGCAAACACGCGGATTGCTATAGCTTGCTTCCTATCTACTAAAAAAGAGAAAGCCAAATCAAGTACCTCTCCCTCATATTTCCCAGGCACTTTCTGACTTTGGAGCATTCTAAAAATATTCCGCTTAACGGCATCATGGATATCATCTCTTTTTAACAAGCCTATAATCTCTGGAAAATAAGGCGACAAAAGCTTTGGATATTGCTCTATAATCAAGGCTATGGGATGAGCGGCCCTTTGACTTATCCTATAAGGTCCACGAACAAAAACACCAAACAAATTAGAAAACCGGCTTTTATCATACCCTACATATTTGACAATCTCCATAGATTGGGCCTTCGAATGTCCCGCTTCCAAATGTAATCGTATATCCATTTGATCATTTCATTTTCTTTCCCTATTAAAAAGTCTTGTAGTAAACCTAGGGCGGTCCTCCATCACATTAAAATCATCTTCACTAATTTTCTTTACACTTTCTATGGTATAAAAGGCCTTATCATTACACTGCTTAACCTTATTAACAAATTCCTTCAGGGCATCTCTTTTCATCACCGTAAAAAGTAAATTGACCTTACCGTATCTCCCCTCAGCCCCCACACTGGTAAATCGATAGTCTTTTTCTTTCATAAATTCTATAAGCTCCGGCATGGGTTCTTTGGTAATCACCCTTACCAACACCCTTCCCAAAGCCAACTTCTCTTCCACTACCATTCCCATATAGGTCCCGGCAGCAAAACCTCCTGCATAGGCGATATAAGACAAGGGGTTATCAATATTTTGAAATATCTGCCCTATGGCCAACAACCAAATCAAAGCCTCAAAAAAACCTAATATAGGCGCAATGTTCTTCTTACCATTGAGAACAAACATTATCCGAAGCGTATTGATGGTCACATCACCGATCCTGGCCAAAAAGATCAAAACGGGCATAATGACATAAGTAAATAAGTTGTCATCAATTCCCAATGTACTAAAGAACTCTTGCATGATTCAGCTCTTAATCTATGGTAAATACAAATTAAACTTTCACGTCTCTACCTACCTTGCTTCCCAAATAAGCCAGAATAATGGAGAATACGATTAATATTTCAATAAACAAATTCAAGTCCTGAAACAAATCTAATAAAAGACCAACCGTAAGTGGTCCCAAGGCGGCTAAAAAATATCCTACTGACTGCGCCATACCCGAAAGCTTTCTAGTTCTATCTCCTTCAGACCTCAGACCAATTAAAGTATAAATCAAGCTGATGCTCGCTCCCAAACATAGGCCTATAATGGTCAATCCAAAATAAAGCAAGGTAAAGTTACTCGTAAACAAAAAGCAATAGCCAAGTAGAAATGCCAAGCCAATTAAAACCGAAAGGGCAATTTGTGATCTATATTTCACCGCTAATAAAGGTGCTAAAAAGGAACCTATCAATCCAACAACCTGCATCAAGCTCAATGCAAAACCCGCTTTCTCAACTGAAAAGCCTTTACTGATCAGCAAATCAGGCAACCAGGCCACTATGGTAAAAAACATCAGGGACTGTATACCCATATAAATACTAACTTGCCAAGCTAATTTTGATTTCCAGACACTATTACCAAAGGTCTCTGCTTCCTCAGGTCCTTTTACCTTATGCTTTCTCACTTGTGGAATCCAAACAATAATAGCCAATATCAACAAGGCCAACCAAACCAATAAGGCACCCCGCCAACCGAGCCCAAGTCCAACAGCAATCGGCACACTGACCCCAGAACCTATAGCCGCAAAAAGTGACATTCCAGTAGTATATCCACTGGTCATTATCCCCATCTTATCGGGCAGTTTAACCTTGATCAAGGGGATCAATAAAACATTACACAATATTATCCCAATACCCGTAAGGGCAGTACCAAAATACAGTATAAAAGCCCCTCCTTGTACCCGAATAAAAATTCCAAAAGCTATCAAAACCAGCGCTATCAAAATAGCCCTTATGGTGCCAAAATAGCTGCCGATTCTACTGGCCAACAATGAAAAAACGCCAAATATCAATAATGGCAGTGTAGTCAAAAAACCAGACCAACCATTGGACAAATCCAAATCTTCCCTGATCAAAGGAATCAGTGGCCCCACAGAAGTTAGTGAAGGTCTCAAACAAAATGATACCAATACAATTCCCAGCACCAAAAACCATTGGCCCATCTTGTCTTCACGACTTTTGAAATATCTATTCAAGGGAAATAAATAATAATTACAAATCTTTATAAAATCAATCAGGTATTTTGAAGTACTATATCTTTTACACAATCTACCCAGGTATCATTGGAATTCAGACTAGGCACCAGGTCCCACTGTTCTCCTCCTGCTGCTTCAAAAACTTCTTTGTACTCCTCTCCTACTTCCACTGTCGTCTCCAAACAATCGGCCACAAATGCTGGGGAAAATGCCAAAACCCTTTTTGATCCTGCCTTGGCCAATTCATTGATCTTATCTTCAGTATATGGCTGTATCCATGGATCCTTCCCTAATCTTGACTGAAAGGCCGTATGCACTTTATCCTTGGGCAACCCCATTTTTTCGGTCAATAATCTGGTAGTATAAAAACACTGGGCCCTGTAACAATACTGATTGGAAGGAGTCTGCACAGCACAACATTTATCATTTAATTGGCAAAAACCATTGCAAGAAGCTTTCTTAATCTGCCTCTCTGGCAATCCATGGTAGGAGAACAAATAAGCATCGTATTCCTGCCCCTGCATAGTTTCTTCAGCAATTTCCTTCCAGGCTTCCAAAAATAAGGGATGGTCCATAAATCTTGCTACATAATTGATCGCTGGTACCACTTGCCAATCTTGTATGACCTCCATAACCTTATGGATTACTGAACCATTGGTGGCAGAAGCATATTGCGGAAATAAAGGCAATATTATGATCTTTTGCACCTTGGCATCTTGCAGTGCGCGAAGTCCTTCTTCTAAACTGGGACTTTGATACCGCATCGCCATTTCAACATGGTATTTCTTAGCATCCAACTGCTGAATAAGCTTAGTCTTCAAATCTTCTGTATGAAATAATAAAGGCGATCCCCGGTCTGTCCATAGCTTTTCGTACTCTGCAGCAGACTTAGGTGCCCTAAAAGGTGCAATAATACCATTGACCAGAAACCATCTAGAGAGAAAAGGGATGTCTATTACTCGTTCATCCATTAAAAATTCCCTGAGATACTTTCTTACGTGAGGTACAGCAGTACTGTCTGGGGTTCCTAAATTGACCAATAGCACTCCTACTTTTGCCTTATTATTCATAAATTCTATCACTTTTTTAGAGAAACCAAAATTACAACCTATTGTTATAAATTACTAAGTGATTACATCAACCATGGATTGACAAAACCTATTAAACACTAAAGTTACGCTCAAATCCAGGCTTTTGGATGTTCAGTTTACAATTTATTGAAAGCAGTCTTTAATTAACTGAGATAATACAAAAAAAGCGGACTTCTCAGCCCGCTTTATTCAACCTACATTTTATGCAAGTCATTCTTTGTTCATTTTTTCCTGCATCAAGGTATCTATTTTTTTCTTTACTTTTTGATCTTGATTATAGGCCATAGACATTCTTTGAAAGGTCTGAACACTAAGTTCCTCTTCCTGGATCATTTCCTGAACCTTAGCTTGTACACCCTTCTGCATCTCCATTACTTTTTGTCCAGCCTGGTTGAATTTGGCCAATTCAGCAGGGTCATCTGAAGCATCCTTGATATTACCGGATTGCTGCGCCCTGGCCAATTCCTGAAATCTATTAATGTCCAAACCCTCATCTTGTATAGCTTTCACCATCTTACCTTGGAGTTCTTGCTGTACAGGAATAATAGCTACATTGATAGCTACAAACTTCTCATAATCCTCATCTGTAAAATCATTTTCTACCGCCGCCCCTTGAGCAAAAGCAGTTCCCTGTAAAGCAAAGAACATAAAAGCGAATACAGAAGCTATAGATAATAGATTAATTTTTTTCATAAAAGGTAAATTAATTTAGTAATCGTTATTTTTTTAATTTACAAATTTTTCATGTTTTTACCATAAAACAATACATTTAGTTATGGTTTTACACAAAAACCTATGAGATAAAGCCAATTATAGATAATTTAATCTATAAACATGAAAAATAAACAATGGGCTTTAGACTACTCCCTTAAGCTGTTTGAGTAAGTCTCTTTTGGTCATTACGCCGCCTTTGCGCCACAGGATCTTTCCTTTCTTAAACAAGATATAATGTGGGATTGACCTGACGGCAAAATTTAGGGCCAGCTGATTGTTCTTATCGATATTAACTTTTAATAGCTTGACTTTTCCTGAAAGCTCATCTATCACTTCTTCTAGAACAAGTTCCATGGTCTGGCATGGCCCGCACCAATCTGCATAAAAATCTACCAACACCGCCTCGTTGGACTGCCTGATAATGTCCTTGATCTTTTTCTTAGCCATATTGAAATGATTTAGGATAATCAAACAAATATATAAACAAAAAGCCCGGCTGATGGCCGGGCTTCAAATGATCTTATTCAATAATTACTGAGGCAATTCAGCATTTTCTGGCATTTGCTCAGGAATTTCAATTCCTAGTTTAGCTGCTACCAACTCCGTGAACTTATCAGCTTCCTTAGTGTAAAGCAATACTGGAGATTGACCAGCAGTTTCAGAGAAGATATGCGTATAATTGTGCTCAGCGGCTACTGAATTGATGGCATTGAAAACCTTAGTCTGAACCGGCTCCAACAATTCGCCTAATTTCCTTTGATAAGAAACCTGGGCATCTTGTTGATATTTTTGAAACTCTTCTTCAAGCTTTCTCAATTCCTGCTGCTTGGCCATTCTTGCCTCTTCGGTCATGGTCTGGGCAGCTTGCTGATAAGATTGAAACTCTCTTTGTAAATTTTGTTGTTTTGTCTGGGTGCTCGTTTGTAATTGTGTACCGTAATCCTTCATATCAGCATCGATCTGCTGCATTTCTGGCATCAAGCTCATCAATACCTCTACATTGGTATAGCCAATTTTAACATCTTGGGCTTGTGCTACGAAGCATAAACCGAACATTGCAATGGCTGAAAGGATAATTCTTACTTTCATAATTTTAGTTTAATTAAGTTATTTGTTTTCTTCTATTCCTAATTCTTCTATCACAAAATCCGAATAATCATGTACCGGATCTGTATAAATCATCGATAAATCAGCCGCTTTATCAAACATGATGGCGATGCCATTACGTTTAGCTACCTTATCGATGGCATCAAATATTTTGGATTGCAAGGGCTGCATTAACTCTGACTGTTTCTGGAAAAATTGCCCCTTCGGTCCAAAGACCCTGGTATTAAATGCGGTGGCATTTCTTTCCTTCTCTTTGATTTCATCAAGCCGCTCTTGGTACATTTCCTCAGTAAGCAGGACTTCTTCCGCTTTGAGTGCATTGTACATTTCCTTGATCTCATTCTCCAAATTCTGTGCCTCTTTTTTCCAAGTACTTGCCAGACTCTCCAATTCCTTCTGAATAACCTTATAATCAGGATGTTTATTCAGCACATATTCAGAATCCACATAACCAATCTTCTGCGCCATGACAGCAGGACTGAACAAAAATAGTAAAAGTACTAATTTCAGACACTTTTTCATGATTTACCTGAATTGTTGACCAATTGTGAAGTGGAACATTCCACCACTTGGCTCTGGTGCACCTGGAGCTGGATCAAAGCCATAACCCCAGTCTATACCTAGCAAGCCAAAAGCTGGCATAAAAATCCTCGCACCAAAACCTGCAGATTTCTTCAAGTCATATGGGTTGAACTCCGCATAGCTTCCCCAGTTGTTTCCTGCCTCAGCAAAACCAAGCAGATAAATGGTTGCGGAAGGGTTTGGAGAAACCAAGAACCTCAGTTCCATCACCTGCTTATTATAAACCACACCACCAAAAGGAGCTTCAATCCCCTGATTTCTTTCTATTCTTCCAGGAGTAATCACCTGGTTTTCATAGCCTCTTAGACCAATGATATCCTGTCCCAATGAGAAGTTATTAAAGGTCATACCATCACCACCCATCACAAATCGCTCAAGAGGAATAATCCCTATCTTATTTCCATAAGAGCCCAAGAACCCTAAGTGCGTCCTGGCATTGATCACGAATTTGCTGGAGCCAAATATAGGCGTATAGAATTTCGCATCAAACATCCATTTATGATATTCCAGCCATTTATACTTTTCTTCATCGGGTGATTCACCATCGATTGATTTATTCAATGCCGAATAGGGAGGAGTAAAGTTGGCACTTAAGGAAATATTAGAACCTACCCTCGGATAGATCTGCTGATCGACATTGGATCTACTTACCGTGATATTATAGGTCAAACTGTTTGATTTACCTGTTCCATAACTTAAACCAAAGCTTCTACCATATTCATCAAATTCATAAATCTGGTACTGAAGTGAATTACTTATGCTGAAATAATCATCCGGCCAGGTAACTCTTTTGGCCAAGCCCAAAGTCACACCGGTAATCTTAAAGAAACCCAGCTCTTCTCCAAAGTTATTTTGATTAAAAACATCAATTCTTCTCTGGACAGAGTGATTAAAACTTACACTCAAGGCATTCGGCTTTTTACCTCCAAACCAAGGCTCCGTAAATGAGAAACTATAATTCTGGAAACTTTTACCATTGGCCTGCACCCTCAGTGATAATTTCTGACCGTCACCCACCGGTAGTGGTCTCCACTTCGAGAAATCACCAATATTCTTCACAGAGAAATTATTAAACACCAATCCAACCGTACCAACGAATCCATAGAATCCACCCCAACCACCGGACAATTCTATCTGGTCATTTGGTCGCTCCTCTAATTGGAAAACAATATCTACTGTCGCATCTTCAAAATTTGGCCTTAGATCAGGATTAATGGTTTCAGGATCAAAATATCCGATCTGGGAAAGCTCTCTGATGGTCCTTACTAACAAGGCCCTGTTAAACTTCTGACCAGGCAAAATCCTGATTTCACGCATCACCACATGATCGGAAGTTCTTTCATTCCCTTCAATGGAAACTGAGTTTACAGTCACCTGCGGCCCTTCAAAAATCCTCATCTCAATATCGATGGAATCGGCCACTACATTTACCTCCACAGGATCAATCGTAAAGAAAAGGTAACCATCATCCTGATAAAGAGAACTGACATCATCCCCACGACTAGGATCATAATTCAACCTTTTATCCAGTCTTTCTTTATTATAGATATCCCCCTTTTGAATACCCAACTTTTGTAAAAGCACTTCATCATCGTGGATATAATTACCTGTAAAACTAATATTTCTATAGTAGTACTGCTTACCTTCTTCTATGTCCAGCTCAATATTGATAGTTCTTTCATCAAAATTATAAATGGAATCACGGGTGATTTCTGCATCCCTATATCCCTTATTTTGATAAAAACTGACTACATTATCTTTATCGTTTCTGTATTCCTTCTTATTGAATTTTGAAGAAGCGAAGAAGTTTAATTTGATGTTTTTATTGATATAGGTTTTGACTTCTTCATCAGAAACAGGATTTCTGTACTTAATGGTATTGCTTAGATTTTCACCATTGGCATTTTTCAATCTTTGGAAGACATCCTTAAAAATACGAACACGGGCATGCTCGTTGGTCTTTTTCATCTTTTTCTTAATCTTGCCATCACTTATATGCTCGTTTCCTGCAATGGCAATCTCATTGATTTTGATTTTGGACTTCTTATCCACATCAAATCTCAGCTTAACACTATTTGGAAAAGTAGTATCCCTTTCCTGAATGACTCTCACATCCGTATTGAGGTAGCCCTTTTCAACAAAATATTGAGTAATATTTCTTTTGGAAGTGTTCAAAACATCATCACGTACCACACGACCTCTGATCTGTACCTTGTCTTTTAGCTCACTTTCCTGAGTCCTGGTCACTCCACTAAACTCCACAATACTGAACCTTGGTCTTTCTGTAAGGTCCAATAAAAGGTATATTTCATCCCCTTCGATCTTCGTCACCAAAATCTTTACATCCCCGATGATCCCTTGGCCCCAGAGTTTTTTCAGGGCATTTGAAATGGCATCACCAGGCACGCTAATTTCATCACCGACCTTAAGACCAGACAAGGAAATAATGGCGGTTTCATCAAGGGTCGAAAGTCCAACAGCCTTGATTTCTGCAATTTTAAAATTCTTTGGCTGAACATAATTCAACTCAAGAATGTCCACTGGTTTTTGAACCGAGTACCTGCTTTGTCCTAGCCTAATCTGCGCTTGGGTGATACCGGCAAAAAGAAGTAAACAAATTATTAGTAAGCTTTTTCTCATTAATCTCATGATTTAATCTGTGCACCTGTTTTTCCAAATCGTCTTTCCCTGTTCTGGTAATCAACGATGGCCTCATGCAGGTGCTCTTTTCTAAAGTCTGGCCATAACACCTCTGTAAAATACAGCTCTGTATAGGCCAGTTGCCAAAGCAGAAAATTACTAATTCGCAATTCTCCACTTGTCCTGATCAGCAATTCTGGATCAGGAATATCCTTGGTAAGCAAACTAGAAGAAATCAACTCCTCCGTCACTTCCTCCAAATCAATTTCTTTGTCAGCTACTTTTTTGGCAATGTTTTTTACCGCTTTGGTCACCTCCCATCTACCGCTATAACTCAGTGCAAGCACCAAGGTCATCCCGGTATTTCCGGAAGTTGCCTCCATCACTTCGCTAAGTTTTTTTTGAAAACGGCCTGAAAGACTATCAAAATCCCCCACATAGGTCAATTTCACATTATCCTTCATTAAATCAGGGAGCTGGCTTGTCATGGTATTCATTAACAATTCCATGATAGCATTGACCTCAAACTTTGGCCTAGACCAATTTTCTGTTGAAAAGGTATAAAGGGTAAGGTACTTTACTCCCAAATCGTTTGCTCCAGTGATCGCCTCTCGCACCGCAGTAATGGCATTTCTATGTCCAAAAACACGTTTAGCACCTTTTCCCTGCGCCCATCGACCATTTCCATCCATAATGATGGCTATATGTTTGGGTATGTTCTCCTTGTGAATCACTTCCTTCATTCCAGTATAATCCGAACTTAATTTTTTGGAGGTACAAAAATGCTATTTCTTTTTTAATAATCTATCCCAAGCTCCAATTAATTAATAATTAAAGCATTCTACTTGGTGGAATGAATAACTGAGGGTCACGCCTAAAAAATAATACCAGTCTTTATCAGACTTATTTCCATAGTTGAGTCCATAAACTGGTGGGGTATCATTGGGGTCGCTTGGATTGGGGACATAATTAGGGTCAGGGAACCGCGGTATATAATTTTCGTTATATTCTATTTTATCAAGAAAATCCGTAACAGTTGGCCTGAAACCAAACTCCAAAGCCATAAACAACCTCTCCTTTAACTTGTACTTAATCCCCAAGCCAAATGGAATTACAGGGGTGGACAAGGAATACTTCCCTTCATCATCAGGATAGATTTCTCCCTGATAGGCCTGGCCTTTTCCAGAGAAAAAGGTATAGCCAAAACCAAAGAAACCATAAGGAGAAAACCTGAAGGTAGAATGTGGAGCCAGATAATCCAGAAAATGATATTCCATAAGCGCATGTCCCTCTACCAACAATCCTTTAAAATAAGCATTTCTGGACTGGGCCATGGCATCCAATGGACTTACACTGTCTGCTGCGTTTAAGCCTGCCACGGAAAACCCGAAGCGAAGGCTCCAAACATTGTCAAAATTTCGTCTGCCAAAAAACGTTCCTTGAAGGCCCAATTGTTCCGGGTCCAAGCTTCTGATGATATCACCAGAATAAGTGGCAACCCCTAGGCCCAAGCCATATTCGTTTTGTTGCGCTTGTAGTGGTACCATGGGAAAACTCAATAAGAGCCCAAGCACAATGACCAAACACAATTTTTCAAATTTGACTTTTTTCAAGACGCTGCAATTTATAAAGTACCTAACGAATAAAAAACCCTCTACAGTATTCTCAGGGTTAATTTATGTTAAAACTAATTTCTCATATCAAAGCCCCAATTCAGCTTTTTCCTTAAGGTGTCAAAGAAACTGTAATCGTGGAACTTAACCAACTTTGCTACAAATTTTTCTTTTTTCACGGTCAATTTCACCGAAGCCTCCACCGCCGTTGACCTGGAATCCAGTGAAATTAAGAATTTCTCACTTCTCCCTTCAATGGTAAAGGTGATCTCACTTTCGTCCGAAACGATCATGGGCCGCACATTGAGGTTATGCGGGCTTACTGGAGTGATCACAAAGTTCTTGGCCAAAGGAGATATCAAAGGACCTCCACAACTCAGTGAATATCCAGTCGATCCTGTAGGTGTCGCAATAATCAAACCGTCCGCCCAATAGCTATTCAGGTATTCTCCGTCGATATAGGTATGAACCGTAATCATAGAAGAAGTATCCCTTTTATGTATGGTAAATTCATTCAGTCCATATGGAACGCCATTAAACAACTGTTGATCAGCTTCCAAATTGATCAATGCCCTATCTTGAATAGTAAACTTCCCGTCATAAAGCACTTCTATGGCCTTTTCTACATCTTCTTTGGCGATGGTCGCCAAAAAACCCATCCGGCCTGTATTGATACCAAGGATAGGCACCTCATATTCCCCAACCATGGACACGGTATCCAAAAGTGTCCCATCACCACCTACAGAGACCACAAAATCCATTTCACCTAACTTTTCTCTATTGGGTAATATAGTGAATCCGGTAGCCTTGGCTCCGGATTTTTTCAAATTCTTCTGAAAAGCGGCTGTAAGGTAAATATTGGCATTATGCTTATGTAGTGCACTAATTAATTGTTCAATATATGGAACAAATTCCCGCTGAAACTTTATCCCATGAATGGTTATATTCATTGAAAAGGGCTCATTTAAATATTCAAAAATCTAAGCAGGTTATCCAATCGGTCTTGTTCTCCACTTTGGGTCATTTCCTCCTGATAATGGTCGATGACCTTATAACCAAATCTTTCCAAGGTGGCCTTAACATGCCTCAATTCTGTTTTATCGATCTTAAGGATTACTTTTATTTTACTATCATCCAAAGGATCGCTGGTGAGAAAGCTACTCAATATCTTGGCATTTTCAGATTCGATCACCCTTGCAATTTCGAAAAGGCTATAATCCGTCATAAACATGGACAAGACCAACACCCCTCCCTGAGCCTGAATAGCCATGGAATCAGCAAAAGCGGCAATGGCATCTTCTAAGGTCACTACCCCATGATAAATATTGTCCTTGTCTACCACCGCGACCATATTGGTTTGATATTCTGATGCTACCCTGAGCACATCGTAAATATGCTTATCCTTTGAAACAAAACAGCCTTCAGCTTCCAATGGCAAATCTGATATCAAAATATCTTCCCTATTGAAGTTATAGATCATTTCATCAGTCACTAGACCTTTGAACATGCCTTCTTCCACAACCGGTAAAACATCTGTACGAATTTCCTCCATCCATGACAAAGCCATTCTGACCTTATCAGTCAATTTCAATGGGGGAATCATATTATTGATAAATTCGTATGCCTGCATGTTTTAAAGATATTAAATTGTAGTTAATATTTAAAACGAATCCTTCTATAAACAAGTTTGCCATTTTAAAATATATAAACATCACCATGGCAAGCAGGTAATTAACTTGTTAAAAGGAAACTTTGAATAAATTTTCTTTACCACAATAATAAGCTACCCACTGTTGAATCAATTCCAAACCATACGCTGTCAAATGGGCTTCAGGATGAAATTGAATTCCAAAAATCGGCAGTTTTCTATGGGCCATGGCCATGATCTCCTTCTTATCGGTTTCCAAAATCACCTCCAAATCTTCGGGTAAATCCATGAGTTCCAATGAGTGGTATCGAGTAACCATAAAACTTTCAGGAAGATTCTTTAAAACAGGATGTTCTGCTACCTTATTTACTCTATGGACCTTTCCATGAACTGGCTTTGCTCCTTTAACCAATTGAGCACCAAAAAACTCCCCAATGCATTGATGTCCCAAGCAAACCCCAAGAATGGGTAATTTATCATGATAGTAAGCTAATATTTCTTTTAAATTCCCGGCCTTATCTGGAGTTTCTGGGCCTGGAGAAAGCACCACTCCTTCATATTTTTCCTCTTTGAGCAATGCTAGTGGAGTATCATTCCTCACAATCTTCAATTCCATTCCCGTCTGAAGAAAATAATCCGCCAGTATATGGGAGAAGGAATCAAAATTATCAATTAGCAATAGCATCCTGACTCATATTTACCAGTTCATTGATCCTATCCACAGCATCTTTTATTACTGGGGTAATACTGCCTATGATTTTGATTACAAATGGAGCAAATGGTTCCAATAAATTATAAAACCTTGATTCCTCCAGATCTTCCTCAGGAAATTCTATACCAAAGGAATTGGCTGCCCATATCAACAAACTGATCATAAAGGCCCATTTCAAAATTCCCAATATCGCTCCAGCAAAATTATCAAATGTCCCCAATAAGGTCAGGTCCAAGGTTTGCTTTACCAAATAGGCCAGTAACCTGATGCTCAGCGTAACAATAAAAAAGATGATCAAAAATGACACAAAGGGCAGCATAAAAGTCAGGCTTTCCACCCTCTCTGCTAGCATTTCCGCCCCCCAGTGCATAAACTTGAAAGCGAATACTAATCCAAATATAAAGGCCACGATAGATAATATCCCTATAAATAGGCCACGTTTATAGCCGCTGTAAGCGCCTATACCCAGCAATATCAGTATGACAATATCTATCGCGCCCAAAAATACTTATACCAAAAGTCCTTTTACTTTCTGGGAAATCATCTTCCCATCAGCTTTTCCAGCCAATTTCTTAGTGGCAGCTCCCATCACTTTACCCATATCCTTAGGCCCTTCAGCGCCAAGCTCAGCAATAATCTCTTTTAAGGCAGCTTCCAATTCTTCTTCTGTAAGTTGCTTAGGTAAAAATTCATTGATAATTTCCAATTCAGCCAATTCAGTAGCGGCAAGGTCCTCACGATTCTGCTGCTGGTAAATTTCAACTGAATCCCTTCTCTGTTTTGCAGCTTTGGTCAAAAGTTTAAGTTCCTCATCTTCTGTCATGCCTTTATCACCACCCTTAGTCTCTTCCAACATAATCAGCGACTTAATTGACCGCAAAGCCCTCAACCTGTCCTTTTCCTTGGCCAACATCGCCTTTTTAATTTCGCTTTCTATACTTTGCTTTAAACTCATTATCTTTATGTTTATGTTATTTAAGGTGTAATTTTGAACAAAATTAAGAGTATAATTTATTAAAATGACCAAACTCAGTGTAAATATTAACAAGATTGCCACCTTGAGGAATGCCAGGGGAGGCAATAATCCTGATGTCGTAAAGGTAGCATTGGATGCGGAAAAATTCGGATCACAAGGCATCACTGTTCACCCAAGGCCTGATGAACGACATATTACTTATGATGATGTCATGAAACTCAAGGATGTGGTAACCACAGAATTCAATATAGAAGGCTATCCCGATAAGCGGTTCATGGAAATCATCAGAATAACAAAACCGGCCCAGGCCACCCTGGTTCCAGACCCTCCTCATGTGCTGACCTCCAATACAGGCTGGGACACCATTGCCCACCAAGAAGAACTCAAGGACATTATCGCTGAGCTGCATGAGTATGGCACCAGGACTTCCATCTTCATCAACCCCGAGCCAAAATACTTTGAGCCTGCAAAACTGACAGGGACTGACAGGGTGGAACTATACACGGAACCTTACGCCACCAATTATCACAAAAACAAGCAAAGTGCCGTTAAACCTTATGTAGAAGTAGCACGTTTGGCTAAGGAACTGGGCTTGGGACTCAACGCGGGACATGATCTTGACTTGGACAACCTTAAATTCCTAAAAGAAAGTATTCCTTTTCTGGATGAAGTATCTATCGGACATGCACTCATTTGCGATGCCTTGTATTATGGATTGGAAAACACCATCCAAATGTACAGAAGACAACTAGAGGAAGATTAAATCCCAATCCATCAAAATCTATCGAAGCTTTTCAAATCCTTGAGATGAAATTAAATTTTAAGAAAGTCGGAGAAGGAAAACCCTTAATCATATTACATGGGCTTTTTGGATCTGCAGACAACTGGCTAAGCATTGCCAAAGAACTTGAGAATAATTATACCATGTATTTGGTGGACCAACGGAACCATGGAGATTCTCCTAAGAGTGATGAATGGGACTACAAGGCCATGGTTGATGACTTGGCAGCTTTTATGAGCGCTCAAGGTTTGGAATCTGCAGATATCATGGGACACTCCATGGGAGGAAAAACAGCCATGAACTTTGCCCTCAAATACCCCAGTAAGGTCAATAAATTGATCATTGCCGATATAGCCCCGAGATACTACCCTCCTCATCACCAACAAATCCTTGAAGGCTTAAATGCTATCAATATGGATGAGCTGAAATCCAGAAAGGAAGCCGATGATACCTTGGCGAAGTATATTAACGAAATGGGCATCCGCCAATTCCTTTTGAAAAGTTTAGGAAGGGATGAAAACAGAAAATTCATTTGGAAGGTAAATCTCCCAGTGATCACAGAAAAAATCAATAATGTAGGAGAAGCCCTTACTGGAGATAAATCATTTGATGGTCCGACCTTATTCATGCGTGGGGCCAATTCAAATTATATTCAAGACAAGGACAAAGAAGACCTGGAAAAATATTTTCCTGAATATAAATTAATTACCATTAAAAATGCGGGGCATTGGCTTCACGCTGAACAACCCGCCGCAGTGGTAGCCACCATAAAAGCATTTCTAGGATAGCAATACCAGGTACTCGGAATTGACCATATGAAAACAGGAAAATTATACCTCATCCCCAATATCTTGGCGGAAGGGACAGCCCAAGAAATCATTAGCCCTCAAGTAAAAGATGTGATCAAAAACACAACACATTACTTGGCAGAAAACCTAAGGACCGCCCGTCGATATATTTCCAGTTTAAAGTTGGGGCTAACCATTGAAGAACTCCATTTTGAAATCTTGGATAAAAAGACCAAAGAGGCCAAAGTAGCCCAACTCATGAAGCCTATCTTTGAGGGGCATGATATGGGTGTAATATCTGAGGCAGGCTGTCCAGGCATTGCAGACCCTGGAGCAGTTGCGGTGGCCTACGCCCACCAAAAAGGAATCCAAGTAGTTCCCTTATCTGGTCCATCTTCCATGTTCATGGCATTGATGGGCTCGGGTTTCAACGGCCAATCTTTTGCCTTTGTGGGCTATATCCCCATCGATAAAAAGATGCGAATTGATGCCATAAAAAAACTGGAAGCCGACTCTAGCAAATATAGGAGGACACAAATTTTCATGGAGACTCCCTTTAGGAACAACCACCTAATGGAAGACCTAAAGCAACACCTCAACCCCAATACAAAACTATGTGTAGCTAAAAACATCAGTGGGAAAGATGAAATGATCGTCACGAAGACCATTGCCGAATGGAGGAAGACTAAATTGGACTTACACAAAATCCCTACGGTATTTGTGCTGGACACAAATTTCTAGTCCAATAAAAATAAAATGACACATTCTTTAAACCCACTAGGAGCCAGCAAGATCATGACTTGTATTTTATCACAATCCAAAGTTTTTTATTTCCTGCTTATCCTGTAATTTTACACGCCATTTAAAATAGTTATTATTAAATACATCAATATATGCCATATCTATTCACTTCGGAGTCTGTGTCAGAAGGACATCCTGATAAAATATCTGATCAGATTTCTGATGCGCTCATTGATAATTTTTTAGCTTTTGATCCAAAATCCAAAGTAGCTTGCGAAACATTGGTTACCACTGGACAGGTTGTACTAGCCGGTGAAGTTAAGTCTGATACCTATCTGGATGTTCAAAAAATCGCAAGGGACGTTATCAATAGAATCGGATATACCAAAGGAGAATACATGTTTGATGGAAATTCTTGCGGGGTACTTTCTGCCATCCACGAACAATCTCCGGACATCAACCAAGGTGTAGACAGAACCAGTCCAGAAGAGCAAGGCGCAGGGGACCAAGGAATGATGTTTGGCTATGCCACCAATGAGACGGAGAACTATATGCCTTTGGCATTAGACCTTTCCCATAGGCTATTGAAGGAATTGGCCAATCTCAGAAGAGAGCACCAAGAAATCAAATACTTGAGACCAGATGCCAAAGCACAGGTAACCATAGAATACAGTGATGACAATGTGCCTCAAAAAATTAAGGCCATAGTTATTTCTACTCAACATGATGATTTTGCTGATGAGCCCACTATGCTTGCCAAAATCAAGGAAGACCTGATCAAAATCTTGGTCCCAAGGGTCAAAGCACAATTGATTCCTGAAATCCAAACTTTATTTACCGATGATATCACTTATCATATCAATCCTACCGGTAAGTTTGTGATTGGTGGACCTCATGGTGATGCTGGACTTACTGGAAGAAAGATCATTGTAGATACTTATGGAGGTAAAGGAGCACATGGTGGGGGTGCATTTTCTGGTAAAGACCCTTCAAAGGTAGATCGTTCTGCAGCCTATGCTACCAGACACATCGCCAAAAACATGGTAGCTGCAGGAATTGCCGATGAAGTATTGGTACAAGTTTCTTATGCCATCGGTGTTGCCGAGCCAATGGGCATCTACATCAACACTTATGGCACTGCCAAAGTAGCAATGACAGATGGGGAAATTGCCAGGCTCATTGAGAAAATATTCGATATGAGACCTTATGCCATTGAGCAAAGGCTAAGACTAAGAAATCCTATCTATCAAGAGACTGCTGCATATGGTCATATGGGCAGAACCAATGAAGTAGTTAAGAAAACTTTTGTTTCCCCTGACGGGACTTCCATCACATTGGATGTAGAACTCTTCACTTGGGAAAAATTGGATTTTGTAGATACAATCAAAAAAGAATTCAAACTATAATAGAAAAAGCGGCCTTCGAGCCGCTTTTATTTTTTACTTATTAGAGATTCATAAGGTCATCCCTACTTATTTTTCATCACCCTAGTATTGGTTCTTACTTGAACATCTCTTCAATAATTTCTGTATAAAATTCCTCCACAGTTTTCCCTATTGCACGAACCTGCTGAGAAATCAAACTGGTTTCGGTTTGTCCAGGTACTGTATTGATTTCAATAAAGAATATTTTGCCTGTTTCGTTTTCCAGAAAGTAATCCATTCTTACCGCTCCTTTGCAGTTTAATTTTAGATAGACTTTTTCCGCCACTTTCTTTACCCTATCCACTTCTTCATCAGACATTCTGCCAGGAGTAATCTCTTCTGTCACACCAGCTGTATACTTTGCTTCAAAATCAAAAAATTCTTTGGAACTCACAATCTCCGTAGCCGGTAATACAATCACCTGACCATCTACCATATAAATGCCAATAGAAAACTCCCTTCCAGAAACAAATTCCTCTACCAGCACCTGGCTATCTTCCGCAAAGGCCTTATCCAGAGCCTCTTGAACCTCTCCAACAGCTTTCACCTTGCTCATACCTATACTGCTCCCTCCGCTATTAGGCTTAACAAAATAGGGCAGCTTTAACTCCTCTATTACTCTTTTGGTATTCTGCTGGCTGTTCTTAAAAAGCTGAATGGATTTGGCCACATGCAAATCTTCAATATCCTGAATTATAGCTTTTGTATAACCTTTATTCATGGTTATCGATGAAGTGATGGCATCACATGTGGTATAGGGTAAGCCAAGCATATCAAAATAGCCCGCAAGCTTACCATCCTCACCAGGCGAACCATGGAGAATATTAAAAATCCCATCAAAAGTAATTTTCTCTCCATTGGGACTAATGGAAAAATCATTCATATCAACAGGAAATTGTTTTTCTCCTTCTCCCAAATAATACCAATGTCCTTTTTCAATGATTATTTTAAAGACATCATACTTATCCAGATCAATGTTTTTTTCTACAACGGCAGCACTTTTCAGAGAAACCACTGCCTCTCCAGTAAATCCACCGGTCACCAATGCAATTTTCTTCTTCATCATGAGCGTAAAGGTAAATGTAAGTTTTGAAAAATGGTATAAGTAATGAACACACATGCTAAAAAGATTATTCCGCATAACACCAATTTCTCCAAGTATCTTTTACAGGTTAACTTTATTGAATACAGCCATTTATCAAGTCCTGACAAATTCTTCCTCCCTTTTTCCTTATATTTAGCCCCCAGAATATAAATCCTGAATTATAATTATGAACCAAGTAAAATTATTTGCCATTATGGCCATAGTCATGGGTACGTGCTTTCAAGGCCTTGCACAACAAAAAAAGGTCTCCCTGGCATCTATTTTCAAAGAAGGTGTTTTTTCTCAAAAATCAGTTGGCGGGATCAACTGGATGAAGGATGGCCAATTTTATAGCTCCTTCAAAAGAGAAAATGGTACTGCCAAAGTTGTAAAAATCAACGTTTCAACTGGAGAAGAAGAAGCCGTATTAATCGATGGTGAGAAACTGGGAATCGATTTCTCCAGCTATTCATTCAATAATGATGAGACGAAGGCTTTGGTCGCTACTGAAGTAGAAAGTATCTATAGGAGATCTTCCAAAGGGATATTTTATGTAATAGATTTGTCTACAGGTAATAGCCAGAAGTTGATGGATGGCGAAAAAATTTCATATGCCACACTCTCTCCTGACAATACCAAAGTGGCATTTGTGAAGGACAATAACCTTTACTATATCAGACTAGAGGACAATACTGTACACCAGATCACCAATGATGGAAAATGGAATCATATCATCAATGGGTCTGCAGACTGGGTATATGAAGAAGAATTCTCCATGGCACAGGCGTTTAAATGGTCTCCGAATGGAAAGAAAATCGCCTTTATTCGATTTGATGAATCAGAAGTACCTGAATATAATATGCAACTTTGGGGACCGCTCTACCCTAAAGACTATGAATTCAAATACCCTAAAGCTGGTGAGAAAAACTCTGAGGTAAGCATTCATGTATATGATCTGGACCAACAAAAAACCGTAGCTATTGAATCGGGAGAAGAAAAAGACATTTATCTTCCTCGTATTTATTGGACTGGCGGTGAAAATAATACACTGGCCTTTATCAGACTGAACAGGCTTCAAAACCAGCTTGACTTACTCCATGCAGATGCCAATACTGGTGAGAGCAAGGTCATCTTAACGGAGACCTCTGAGACCTATGTGGACTTGACCTATAATGACAACCTACTATATCTACCTGATGGTAAAGGCTTTATTAGAACTTCTGAACAAGATGGCTATAAGCATATATACCACCATGATATGGATGGTAAATTGATCCAGCAAATTACAGAAGGAAATTGGGAAGTAACTGAAATGGTGGGCGTAGACGAAAAATCAAAAAAGATCTACTATATCTCTACCGAGAAATCTCCTTTGGAAAGAAACCTGTATGCTATCAAATTGAATGGTAAAGGTAAATCCGAGCTTACTCCAGCCCAAGGAAGCCACGCTGTCAATATGAGCCCAGACTTTAAATATTATATTGATTATTTTTCCACTGCCAACAGTCCTCTGCATATTACTTTGAATACTTCAAAAGGTAAAACCATAAAAGTATTGGAAGACAATAGTGAATTGGTAGAAAGATTAGGTGAATATGCATTAAGCGAAAAAGAATTCTTCCAATTCCCAACTGTTGATGGTACTCAGTTAAATGCTTATATGATTAAGCCTGCTGATTTCGATCAAAGTAAACAATACCCTGTTTTAATGTACGTATATGGTGGACCAGGTTCCCAAAACGTTAAAAACTCTTGGGGTGGAACCCGCGATTTCTGGCACCATCAGTTGGCTGCTGAAGGATATATCGTTGTTTGTGTAGACAACAGAGGAACTGGCGCCAGAGGGCGTGACTTCAAACATGCCACTTATGCACAATTGGGTAATCTTGAAACACAGGATCAAATCGCCGGAGCAAAATATTTAGGAGGTCTCCCATATGTGGACGCTACCAGAATTGGGATCTGGGGTTGGTCTTATGGTGGTTATATGTCTTCTCTTTCTTTAATGTTAGGTAATGATGTATTCAAAACAGCCATTGCAGTAGCTCCTGTAACTACATGGAGATATTATGACACGAT
This sequence comes from Echinicola salinicaeni, assembly GCF_014280965.1. GTDB lineage: Bacteria > Bacteroidota > Bacteroidia > Cytophagales > Cyclobacteriaceae > Echinicola > Echinicola salinicaeni. The sequence goes on along the minus strand of NZ_JACODZ010000001.1, from coordinate 202,648 downwards.
TTACACTGAGAGGTACTTACAAACGCCACAGCAAAACGCTAGCGGTTATGATGATTTCAGCCCAATCAGCCATGTGAGCAAATTGGAGGGCAACTATTTATTAATCCATGGAACTGGCGATGATAATGTCCATTTCCAGAATTCAGTAGATTTGGTAAATGCTTTGATCAATGCGGACAAGCAATTCGAAACTTTTTATTATCCAAATAGAAACCATGGTATCTACGGTGGCAATACCACTTGGCACCTTTATAACCTGATGACTGATTTTATCAAAAGAAAACTGTAAGAGATAAGTTCTTAAGATAATTTTGAGAGGCCTTGGGAGAGAATAGTGTTCATTTCCCAAGGCCATTTATTTTGGTCTTCAAGTCACACATTGATTTTTAAGGCAAAAGCTCCTATATTGTTTAATACTCAACCCAAAATATCTATGAAAGAAAGACTGAACACTTCCTTACATTCTTTAAGTTTATTAGCTGTAGGAGGCATGGCAGCTTGGGCTGTTTTTGCTGGTGACCTTAGAACACAAAAGCTCTTGACCTACCTAATACTTTTTCTGGTGATCGTTGAGGTACTTAGTTTGATACTAATTGGCAAAACCTATCCGGAAAGCCATACCAGTTTTAAAATTGGCATGATAGCTACCTTCCTGATCCTATTGGGAATCAAGCGAATGCTTCCCGGTTTATTTGTCCCCTTGACGATTACTGCATTTGCAGTCAATTTCCTATATAATTTCTACACTAATAATAAACGGAGGAAAGGACAGTTTAAGCGGCGAAAAGAAAAAAAGTACAAATTGTGAGCCTATGGTTAAACGGCACGCTATTTGAGCTTTTTGAACAAAAGCTATCATCATGAAAAACATTTTACTCTTAGCCTGCCTGCTGTTCCTGTCTTTAAGTGCCTTTCCTCAAAAACGACTGGAAAAACTAGTTGATGAAAGACAAAACCTACATCGTCAATGGAAAGCATCAGAATCTAAAAAGTCTGGTATTTTTGGTAATAGAACCAAAAAAGACATGATTGCCACTAATGAATGGATGGAAAGGATTATCCTTAAAGATAACCTAATCATGGACGAGTTGGAAATGCTAAAAAACATTGAAACGACAGAAATCAAATACGAAAAAGACGATTATAAATTTATTGCCCAGAAACAAGAACAGGACATTAGCAAACTAAAAAGAGCGCTCAAAGAAAAAGATAAAGAAATAACTTCAGAATCCAATAGCAAGAGAACCTACGAGTGGACCACGCTGATTTTCTTTCTCAGTACAGTCATCTTAGGTTTTCTTTTGTATAGAATAAAATCAAGATCTTAATTGGATAATTAAAACATCCCATTTGTCCCAAAGCAATGCTTTCAACAGATGTACAGATATAATAAGCTGAACATGAAAACTAAACCATTTTTTCATTCTCAAATTTAAATAGATTTCCCTATTTTTGCGGCTATGGCAAAGACAGAACAAGTAACTGAAAACGCACAGCTGAAGGATATTATTTCACATGCCAAAGAATATGGCTTTGTATATCCTTCTTCAGAAATATATGATGGACTTCAAGCCGTATATGATTATGGTGCTTATGGAGTAGAGCTTAAAAATAACCTTAAGCGACTTTGGTGGGAATCGATGACCCGATTAAATGATAATATCGTGGGGATTGATGCATCAATTTTTATGCATCCTACTACTTGGAAAGCTTCAGGTCACGTTGACAGTTTCAATGACCCTATGATCGACAATAAGGACAGTAAAAAGCGCTACCGTGCTGATGTACTTATTGAAGAAAAAGCAGCTGCCTTAGAAAAAGAAGGTAAGCTCGAAGAAGCCAAAAACCTTTTGGCTGCAATGGGAAAATTACTGGAAGCTGAAGACCTTGATGGAGTTAGGGATTTGATCGTCAATGAAGAAATCGCCTGTCCTATCAGTGGTACTACCAACTGGACTGATGTTAGACAGTTTAACTTGATGTTCTCTACCCAGGTGGGTTCTGTAGCTGAAGATGCTTCCACTATCTACCTGAGACCGGAAACAGCTCAAGGAATTTTTGTCAACTTCCTGAATGTTCAGAAAACGGCCAGAATGAAAGTTCCTTTTGGTATCGCCCAAATTGGTAAGGCTTTCAGAAATGAAATCGTAGCCCGTCAGTTCATCTTCCGTATGAGGGAGTTTGAACAAATGGAAATGCAATACTTTGTTCGCCCTGGATCCGAGTTGGATTGGTATAAAACTTGGGCTGACACAAGGCTTAAATGGCACAAAGCTTTGGGTGTTCCTGAAGAAAAATTGAGAACTCACGACCATGATAAGCTGGCTCACTATGCCAATGCTGCCATGGATATTGAGTTTGATTTCCCTTTTGGCTTTAAAGAAGTAGAAGGTATTCACTCAAGAACTGATTTTGACTTGAAAAGCCACCAGGAATTCTCCAAGAAAAAGCAACAATACTTCGACCCTGAGGTAAACAAAAACTACATTCCATATGTAATCGAAACCTCCATCGGTGCAGATAGATTGTTCTTGATGACCCTTTGCAATGCCTTCACTGAGGAGGAAAAAGAAGGTAAAAGCAGAACTTTCCTGAAATTCCACCCGGCAATTGCACCGGTAAAAGCAGCCATTCTTCCTTTGACCAAAAAAGATGGCTTACCGGATAAGGGTAAAGAAATCGTCAATAAGTTAAAATATGATTTCAACATCGTTTATGAGGAAGCTGCATCAATTGGCAAGCGCTATACGCGTCAGGATTTGATCGGAACACCTTTCTGTATTGCTGTGGATCACCAGACATTGGAAGACAATACGGTTACTATTCGTCACCGAGATACCACAGAGCAGGAACGTGTTCATATTGATGAACTACATGGCAAACTTGCTGAGGCAACCAGCTTTAAAAATATATTCCAGCAGATATAACAATTCTTATATCTACAGTAATACAAAGAAAGCCCGGGATTTTCCGGGCTTTCTTTGTATTTAACTAAATCTATTTGTTATTCACAAATCTCTACATCCAAGTGGACTGCGTAATATCTGGCACCTTCAACAGTGTCAATTACCAGTGAATTTGATTTGTTAGGCGCCTGTCCTGGAGTAGGCCTTCCTGCATCAGGAAGTTCACCAGTCTCATAGCTGTACCATTTTACACTTTCTTCATCATCCTGCAAGCCCCAGTCTCCTAAATCAATGGTAATGGTTCCTTCCAACTCATCATAAGTTACCGTACCGATGATTTCATCCTTATTGGCATATACATTTTGCTCTTCTCCGCCTTCTATGTCAAACACATACCACCAGGCGTTATTAAAGCCTTTAGAAGGTTCTCCATCATTTTCACCTAAAAGGTCTCCTACATAAGCGGAGGCAGTTCTGATTTCACATTCATCAGGGCACACTCCAATCAAACTGTATGATTCATTAAAAGTGATTTCAGATCCCAATCCTTCCTGCAAAATTGAAAAGTCAATAAGATCACAGGCTTCCCAGCCTTCTGGCAATGCAATACTATGCATCATGGTGCTCCCTGAAGCTACTTCGTCCAACTCTACTTCATCACCATCAATATTGATCGTAATGGTAGCTTTTGCATTGGAATTACCTTCTGTAATCTCATACATCACCTCCACAATAAATTCATTTTCGGTATTGTAGGCAGAAAAACTCACTTCTTTGGTATTGGTATTACCATTTTCCTTGGCCTTCACATTATTAGGGTTTCCCCCTCCTCCGCCATTGCCAGTACTTTGGGTCTGTACTCCTGAAATTGGGTAGTACATGACATCTTCCACTGATAAATCAATGCAATTTTCGATACAGTCTCCTGTATTGGGAACAGCCATACTGGAAAAGACCTGATCAGACTCCTGTTGCATCTCAAAAGTTTCCACTTGATTGCAAGAAAAAAGCAGTGCAATCATCAATACCCCTAATTCCTTAAATCGGGATATCCTTACAAATAATTGTTTCATAATGTTCAAAATGGTTTTCATCAAATATATCAGATAAAAACCAATCAACCAAAACGTACAACATTATTTAGTATCCAAACAACGTATTTACATAAACAAAAGACAATCAAGGAGCCACCAAAATCCGATAAGATTCATAAATACTAAGTATATCTTCCACATATGCTACTGCCAAATGCCCCTTGGCATAACCACTCCTTACTACTGGATCTCTGTAAACTTCTGGTTGAGACTTACGCTCTAAAAAATAAGCCACACTATCCCAATTTTGAGTATCCATACCAAATTTTAGGGCCAATCTCCATGCATCATTTACATGGCCATGACCAACATTATATGAAGCTAAAATAAACTTAATCCTTTCATTTACTTCTGGAACACGTTCTATCCAAAACTTATCAAGATATTTCAGATATTTCACCCCTCCAATTAAACTCTCTGATGGATCATTTGGATTCTCAACTCCAAATCTGGCCAAAGTCACTGGCATTAACTGCAGTAATCCCTTGGCACCGGCATAGCTTGTGGCTACCGTATCAAAGCGCGATTCCTTATATACCAAGGAGGCTAACAAACGCCAATCCCAACCCAATAAGGTAGATCCATTTTTGATAATTTCATCATATACAGAGATTCTATCTCCTGAAATTGATGAAAAAGGACTCTTATTTCTAAAATAACTGTTCTTCTTATTTAAAAAATACTTCCCATAGAGTACTGCGAAATAGGTAGACCGCTTCCCTCTTTTTATCCATTCATTTATTTCCTTTTCCAAGACAGGTGCATTCTTCCTTATCGCCCAAGCCACATCAGCCGCAGGACCTATTTCCAGTTTTATATCTAGGTTATTATAATAGGTCGAATTTACCAAGGCTACATCCTTGTCTACAACCGTATAGTCTATTTCCTCCCGCACCACATCTTCCACCAAAGCATCTGAACTTTTGTCCCATTCTATGATCTCCATATTGATGTTCAAACTATCCCTAATTGCCTCCAATTGACCGCTATAAACGGTTGACTTCCTCACATGTATAGATTTCCCATTTAATCCTTCAGGCGCTTTGATCAGGGGCTGATCATCTCTTTGGACCAATACAGACGAAAAAGAATTTAGCGGCTCCGTAAATGTCCCATATTTCTCTCTCTCAGGGTTATTAAAAAGATTAATGGCAATAATATCCGCTTCGCCACTGTTCAGCATTTTATAGGCCCTCAATATATCTGCATCTACAATCAACCTAAGCTGTACATCCAGTCTTTTGGCCAGATTGCGGAGCAACTCATATTCATAGCCCATTCTTCTGCCCCTATAGATATAATAGCTGGTTGAGGAATTATCCACTACTGCCCTGATAAAGCCCCGTTTCTGGATGGCATTTAAGTCTAGTTGAACCGGATTTTGCCAAAATGGCTCTTTCTTTTTTTCGACCTTGGGTCTTTCATTACAAGAAACAAGAAAGAAACCAAAACTAATCAGGATCCAAACGAAAAACTTTTCCTTCATGGGCTATAAGCACGCTAATGTGCAATGGTTCAAATCAATATTAGTATAATTATACCAATTGTCCAACTGAAACAAAAAGTGATCTCCGAATGACCTTACACCCTTTCTTACCTCTATACTGATTTGCTTTTTACTATGGCCTCAATTTGCTTTTTACTATGGCCTCAAATAGAGTTACAACTTCATCTTTCTTCCTTTGGCTTATGGGTAATTGCTCTCCATTTTCCATCACTACACTGCCGCCATCATTTCTCAAATACTTTTTCATATAGTTGGGATTGATCAAATAAGACTGGTGAATTCTTAGAAAAAGATACTTTTTTAGGGCTTTCTCTACTTCTTTAAGGGTTTTACTAAAAAGTAACTTGGTATTATCTGACAGGTACAGCAAAGTATAATTGTTTTGGCTTTGACCGTAAAGTATATCATCCACTTTTATAAACTCAAGCCCATCACTCACGGGAACGGCAATCTTGGATTTAATGATATTGTCCTTCTTCAGTAAGTCAATTAGTGCGGAAACTTCACTGCCCGAATTATGATTGGCTTGTTCTTTTCTATGGGAAAACTTCTCAATAACTCCCTTTAAATCCTCTTTGCCCACCGGTTTGAGCAGATAGTGAAAAGCCTTATATTGAAATGCTTTTACGGCATACTGGCTGTAAGCAGTAGTAAACACCACTTCAAAATCAAACTCCCCTAACAAATCAAGTAATTCAAATCCATTTAGCCTAGGCATTTCTACATCCAAAAACAATAGATCTATTTTTTGATCCTTAAGGATATCCATTGCCTCTTCTACCTTGGAAGTTTGAAAAACTATCTCAATGGGCAACCCCAAATCCTCCAATTCATAACTCAAACTTTCAATGCAATGAAGCTCATCATCTATAATGCCTACTTTCATGTCCCTTCAATTAATCGCAATCAAATTAATTTTAAAGATAACAAACATCCTTATACGCCAAAACAAAAACATATTAACATACCTAAAAACCAAATAGATATAAAATAATAATTTATAATACCGACACACTCATCAATAGAACAAACATGCTATTTTGGTCTGGAATCCCAACAATTTATGAGCTAACTTATCCACAAATTCTAACTGACTTTTAAACCTATTTTTAGAACATTGATCAATGCTTCCTGTTAATAGTTAGCTACTTGGACAAAACAAATTAGATTTCCACCTGTTTTCGTCCAAGCCTGAATTTAAATTTTAGAACAATGAAATGCTTCTATCAAATATGCATATTTTGCCTTTTCTCCCTTCTAATAGGCTGCAATGATCAATTAAAAAAAGCTCCCAACTCAGAAAATCTGATCGTTTACAATCTAATCGCTTCATCCAGTAATGAAAATCATCAAAATGATGAGGATGAATTTAAAATTGGAAAAGTCTTCCTAACCCCAGACCAACAAGAGCAAGTTTTTAAAATAAAGACTATTATTAGCCATTCCATCAAAACATCCGGCTATCAAGTCTTTGTAAACGGGGAATCCAATTACAAATTATTAGATTATAACACGCCCTATTTTTGTATTGGTGATGTAAAAGATCCGAAGTCCATAAAAATCCGTCTAAGATTAGATAATGACCACTTTATCACCGCAAAGCTGAGCGGGACAAAAAGTTATGCAAGTATAAAAAACATGCAAAAGGAAGATCAAGAAATATTCCCCCAATAATTCCTATAAGCATTATCCCACAGAGTCTACTGCCTCTTCCAGCACTATACTGATTTTGGCTTTGGTCCCTGTAATCGCCTTATTTTGATCATACCTGGCTTTAATATTAAAGTCCACCTTATGATTGCTTTGCTGATTATAAATAGCCAACCGTTCTGCGATCAACTTTAAGCCTAAATGAGTCCCGTACACATTATTCCCATCCTTATCATCTTTTTGTTTCCTATAGCCTACCCCATTGTCCAAAACTTCTATAATCAATACTTCATCTTGATCAAAAACCCTAATCAACAACTCTTTATTTGCTTTTCTGCTGGGCAATAAACCATGTTTTATTGCATTTTCAACCAATGGCTGAAGGATTTTTGGAGGCACATCTATATGATGGGGGTTCACCTCTGCGGATACATCCATTTGAAAATCAAACCCTCCATCAAATCTCAACTTTTCAATTTTAAGGTACAATTCAGTAGCTTTTAATTCTTCAGCCAGACAAATAGTATGCTTTCTATTATTTGTCAAACTAAGTCTCAAAAGTTGGGCAAAGGTATCTATATACTCCTTGGCCTCCGCATTCTTATTCTTCATCACTAACCAACGCACAGCATTCATCCCATTAAACAAAAAATGAGGATTCATTTGAGATTCCAAGGACTGTAAAGCCAAGGATTGTATACGGTTCTCAAACTTACTCTCCAAAAGCTTAACCCGCTTCTCTTCGTTATTTTTTTGTTCGGCCATCAATTCCTTAAAAGTGGCCTCCAATTGCTCATTTACCTTTTCAATCTGACTTTTTTGTTCACTTATCTGTCTGTTTTGCCTCATCAGCATCAAATTAGCTACTTTCTTGGCTTTTATATTTTTGAATTGCATAAGGGCAATCACGGCAATAGCCACTAAAACCATCAATAAAAGCACAAGTATTATCCGCTGACTTTTTAGCTCTGCCATCTGGCTATCCAACTGGAATTGTTGTAGCGATCTGTCTTTTTCCAATAATTCAATCTGCGATTCCTTTTGCTCCAAAGCATAACGCTTTTCAATAGCTGCTATCTCAGTTTCCTGATTGATTAGGTTTACACTATCCTTATATTGATCTGAAATCTTATAATACTTCAAAGCCAAACCCAGCCTTGATTGCATTTCATAAATAGAAGATAATTGAGAGGCAGAAGTCTGAATCAGACTTTTATTGGGAATTTCAATGGCCAAGTCCCAAGTTTTATGATAGTACTCTATGGCCAAATCATATTGTTGATTCATACGATACACATCTGCCAATGCCTTTAAAAGATCTGCTTGTTTGTGGGCATCATTCATCTTAGAAAAAATACCAAGAGATTGCTTATAATATTTAGCTGCCTGATCCAAATCGACACCTTCTTTCAGGTAGTTATGCCCAAAATATTCATAGGTAATTCCCAAACCATAATCATCCTTCCTTCTTTGATTAATTTCAAGCAGCATTTCCAAGTAGCCACGCCCCCTTTTATAATCACCTTTCTCTGTAAAGTAATCTCCAATGGACAGGTAATTCATCGCAATTCCCAAGGTATTTCCCCGCTCCCTTTCGGCATCAAGGGAACGCTCAAAATAGGTCAGGGCATCTTCTTCCCTTCCAGGAATATGTAACAAAGTATTCCCAAGACCATTGCAGGCTATGGCAATATTCCGAAGGTCCTCTTGGGATTCTGCTATTTTCAGGGCCTGAAGATAATAAAACACCGCACTTTCATAATCTTCACCATAGCGACTGGCCACACCTGCATTATTCGAATAGATCATCTTGGCAAGAAAAGAAGAATCCTCCTTGACGATCAAATCATAAGCTTTGGCGTGCAAACCAGTAGCTTCAGCATACCGCTGATGATACCTATAAAGCAAGCCCATATTATCTAGAGATTTGGCGTATAATAAGGTATCACCAAGCTCCAAGGACAAATCCAAGGCTTTTTCTGCTTCTTCGTACTCAAGCTCCTCATCATGATTTTCCTTATGCAAGCTTCTTGAGAATTCTATTGCATTATCAATGACCTTTACTTTATCCACTTTAATTGAATCTGAAAAAAGATCTACAGGTAAATTATCAGACGCAATCAATGAAAAAACAGGGCTAAAAATAAAGATCATCACACCGGCATAACGGCATGCGTAATTCATTTCTAACCATAAAAAGTACTTTTTCAATTTGTCTCCCTTCATAAAGCCATCTAAATTAGACCTTTAATATCAGGAAATAAATTGAAAAATGCACTAAACATTAAGTTAGGAGCGATGATATATTACCATCACTCCCTAAATAAAGGTTAATTAATTCAAAATAGGACTAGAATTGCTATCATAATAAATAGCTCCAGCCAACCTAAGCAGCTCTACTTCAGCCACCTTTATGGAATAAACCGCCTCTATCAATCTAGTCTCTGCTTGCAGCCTGTTCACCTGCGCATCCCTAAATTCCAAGAAACTGGTCAAACCAGACTTGAAACGGTCAAAAGCAATGGCTGTATTTTCTCCTACTACCAAAAAGTTGTCCTGTTCAATTTCCAATCGACGCTTACTATTTTCATATACATTGAACGCTCGATAAATATCTGCATTAAGCTGCGTCTCATATTGCTCAAGAACATATGCCTGAGCTTCTTGTCTAACTTTGGCCCTTTGAACTTGCCTGTTCAAAATAAAGCCACTAAAAAGATTAATCCCTAAAGTCGCACCAACATTGAAACCATTACGCTTGTTTTGGATCAGGAAACCAGCGTCTGAATTGGAAACCGACTCGCGATAGCTACCATTCAGACTCAACGTTGGTAACCGCTGTGCCTGAAGTTCCTTCATTTCCAAATAAGCCACATTTTGCTCCCTTCTATTGACCAGTAACATTTTATTATCATCAAAGGCCCGATCTAAAAGTGGCCCCAACTTGAGGTCCTCTTGAATCTCAATAGAATCCTTAATGGCAAATTGAGTATCAGCTTCTATGGCCAAAAGCTCATTTAGATTGATCCTTGCATTTCTGATCACCTGCTCTTGGGAAACCAATTGGGACATATCAGTATTATAATCTACCTGAGCGGCCAAATACTCTCTTTTTGAAGTACCTCCCAATTCATACTGAGCCTTTACAATATCCAATCTCTGCTTGGATAACTCTAGGGTCTCCTTTAAAAGGTCATTTCTCTCAAGCTCCAATACCAATCTGTAATAACCTGTCGAAATGGCCGCAACCGTATTTTCAATCACAATTTTCGCTTGAAGCTCACCTATCTCATTTAGCTTTCCCAATCGCTTCATTGCCACTACGGCATCATACCTAAATCCGTAAATCGCATTTAGATTAAAGTTTTCTCCCGTTGAATTAGCTCCTTCTATAAGTCTCGGCTCATTTTCATTGACAAATTGCTGCTCTACATCCTCCACACTCTTTGTCCTACCATATGTGGCATCAACACTTGGCAATAATGCGCCCAAACCAATCTTTTTATCTATTTCCGTAACTTCCTTTTCCTTAAGGGCAATTTTGACATCATAGTTATTCTCCAAGCCCAGCATCACCGCTTTCTCAAAGGAAAGTTCTTCTTGCGCAAGCACTTGGCTGGAAACAGTTACAGCCATTAAAACAATCAAACAATACTTCATCATACTCTCGCTAATCTTCCGGATTTAGATGTCAAATAAGTGTATATAGCAGGGATAACAAACAGGGTCAAAATGGTAGAAAAAACCAGTCCTCCAATCACAGCCACCCCCATGGGCATCCTGCTTTCCGCTCCAGCACCCAAAGCCAATGCGATGGGGAGTATTCCCAAAATAGTGGACAAACTGGTCATCAAAATAGGCCTAAACCTTGCTGATGCTGCACCAATAATAGCATCATCAACATCATGGCCATGCGCTTTCCTTTGGTTGGCAAACTCTACAATCAGAATACCATTCTTTGTCACCAATCCTATCAACATAATAATACCGATCTGACTGAAAATATTCAGTGTAAAATCAAACAACCATAGTGAAATTAAAGCTCCACATAATGCAAGCGGCACAGTAAACATAATGGTCAACGGATCCTTGAAGCTTTCAAACTGTGCAGACAGTACCAAATAAATAAGGATAAGAGCAAACAAGAAAGCAAACACCAAACTATTGGAACTCTGTCTATATTCTTTAGAAACCCCGGCCACATCAGTGGTATAGGTATCATCCAATACTTCATCAGCTATTCTATCCATCTCATCCAAACCATCTCCAATAGTATATTTCCCGGCCAAACCAGCAGAAACAGTCGCACTTACAAAACGGTTATACCTATAAAGCTGTGGTGGAGTACTTTTTTCTCTAATGGTCACCAAATTATCTAACTGAACCAGTTGCCCATTTTCAGCCCTTACATACAACATTCTCAAATTAACAGGCTCATTCCTGTCTTCAAGCTGCATCTCCCCCACAACCTGGTATTGCTTCCCTTTCATGATAAAATAATCGAATCGCTGCCCTGAGTAGGAAAGCTGTAAGGTTCTAGCTATTTCCTGAACGGAAACCCCAATATTCCTAGCCTTATCACGATCTATTTCTACTTCAATTTCCGGCTTGGTAAACTTCAAATTGATATCTGAAAAGGCAAAAAACTCACTTTGGTTCACTCGTTCCATAAAGGAAGGGATAATCTCCTTTAGTTTATCAATACTTGGTGCTTGCAAAACATACTGAATGGGCAAACCTCCTCTTCGGTCACCTATGGATTGTGGCTGCGAAGCGAATGCCCTTACATCAGTTTTATTCTTGATCACCCCAGAGACAGTTTCGAAAATTTGCTGTTGACTCAAATCACGATCTACAGCATCTACCAGCCTAACGATTACCATACCCGAATTGGTACTGGCCGTACCAAAGCCAGGTGAGGTTACCGAGATCAAACTACTCCTGTATCTATCGGGTACCACCTCCATGATCTCAACCAACAACTCATCAATAACCCTATCCATATAGTCGAAAGTTGCTCCTTCTGGCCCACTCATGTTTATCCTAAACTCTCCCCTATCTTCCATTGGGGCCAGTTCGGATGGAATGGTGATAAATAGAAAGTAGATGCCAAAGCCCATTGAGGCAATGATCAAAAATGCAGTCCACCGGAACCGCATAAATGCCCTCAAAACAATTTCATATTTCTCAGTCAACCACACAAAAACAGGTTCCGTTACATTATAAAACCAATTGTGATTTTCCCTTTTCTTAAGCAATTTTGCGCTCAGCATAGGTGTCATGGTCAAGGCCACAAAGGAAGAAATAATCACTGCCCCGGCTACCACAATACCAAATTCCCGGAATAACCTACCAGTGGTTCCCGAAAGAAATATTACAGGTAAGAATACTGCTGCCAAAGCGATGGTGGTGGCAATCACAGCAAAGAATATTTCCTCGGCCCCTTTTTCTGCGGCCTTATCTGGATTTTGTCCCTTTTCGATTTTGGAGTAGATATTCTCCAATACCACGATGGCATCATCCACCACCAGACCGATAGACAATACTATCCCTAGTAAGGTCAATACATTGATGGAGAAATCCATGAGGTACATAATAAAGAAAACACCTATCAATGAAATAGGAATGGTAAGCACCGGAATAAATGTCGTCCTCCAATCCCTCAAGAACAAAAATATAATCGCCACTACTAGTAAGAAGGCCAAGACAATGGTTTCCTGCACCTCGCTAATAGAACTTCTGATATACTTGGTGGTATCAAAACCAATTCCCAACATTACATCATCAGGCAAATCTTTTTTGATGAACTCTAACCTTTTATAAAATTCATCCGCAATCTCTATACTATTGGAGCCCGGCAAGGGAACCAATACCACACCAACCATGGGAACCCCATCTCTTTTTAATACGGTTCTTTCATTCAAAGGAGCTAGCTCTGCTATTCCTACGTCCTGAAAACGAACAATATTATTATTATCCTCCTTGATGATCAACATATTGAATTCATCAGGGGTAGAGAGTCTACTCTTAGTCCTAACGGACAATTCAATAGTGGACCCTTCTATCCTTCCAGATGGCAACTCCACATTTTCACTTTGGACCTTATTGAGCACATCCAAGGGAGTGACACCATAGGAAGCCATTCGAATGGGATCCATCCTCAATCTCATGGCATATTCCTTTTCCCCCCAAATTCTAACTTCACTCACCCCAGGAATTGTCTGCAAACGTTCCTTAAAGATATTGTCAGCAATCTCCGAGAGCTCTAGAAGACTTTTTTCATTACTCTGAACATTCAAAAATACGATGGGACTTGAATCCGCATCTGCCTTTGATACTACTGGAGGTTCTGCATCTGGAGGAAGGTTTCTTTGGGCTCTGGCCACTTTATCCCTTACATCATTGGCAGCAGCCTCCATATCTGCGCCTACTTCAAATTCAACAGTAATATTACTTGTACCGTCATTACTGGTCGAAGTCAAGGATTTAATACCAGAAATACCGTTTATGGATTCCTCTAGGGGCTCTGTAATCTGCGCTTCAATTACATCCGCATTGGCACCTACATAGGTCGTCCTAACACTGATCACAGGAGGGTCCACACTGGGGTATTCCCTAACCCCCAAAAAGCTCATGCCGATAATTCCGAAAAGAAGAATCGTCAGGGAAAACACGATGGCCAATACTGGCCGCCTGATACTAACTGTAGATAAACTCGACATTTCAGTTTATTTTATTCATCTTCACCTTCATTCCATCTTTTACCTGTAAAACACCAGTAGTCAACACAAATTCACCAGGCTTAAGTCCATCGGTAATCTGTACATTTCTTTCAGTCCTCATTCCTATGGAAACCTTTCTTTCCATCACTAGCCCCTCTTTATTGGCAAGATAAAGTTTATAGCCGTCCAATTCTGGAATTAATGCTTCTGAAGGCACCAAGATAGCCTCCTCTTCAACATCCAAATTGAACTGAATTCCCACAAACATCCCAGGCAAGAATTTCCTATCCTTATTCGGGCTGATCGCCCTTAATTTTAAGGTCCTGGTATTCGCATCGATAATTGGCTCATAAGCATAAACCTTCCCACTTTCCATTCCCTGGGACTCATTATTGGAAAACTGAATAGAAGACCCAATTGTTACCTGATTGGCATACCTTTCCGGAATGGAAAACTCTATTTTTATCGGATCTATATTTACAATATTTGCAATGACATCGGCACTGCCAATTACGGAGCCTTCTGAAATTCTCCTCAAACCTAAAACCCCATTAAAAGGAGCCCTGATCACCATTTTATCTAATTGGGCTTTAACTAAACGAATATCAGCAAGGGTGGTATTATATTGATTCAAGATTACATCATACTCCTCCTGACTGATAGCTTCCCGCTCCAATAATTGCTTCTGACGCTTTTCTTGCCCCTCATAAAGCTTCTTCGTAAACTCCAATTTATCCAACTGGGCACTCAACTCATCATCATTTAAATAAACAAGCGGGGTTCCTTTCTTTACAAACTGACCCTCTTTAAAATTGATAGACTCCACCAAACCACTGATCTCAGGCCTCAACTCTACAGACTCATTTGGAAGGACATTCCCTGTAACTTTTAAATTATTCTCCAAGCGCTCTGTTTTTATCTCTAAAACATCTACAGGTAAAAGACTCCCTGAAGTGGCTGCGCTTGCCTTAGTTTCTGTACTAGAAGGAACATGGACACTATTATTCCAATTCATCCTAGGGTATAAAAATATGATGGCTATCACGAGGCCTATAGCCAAAATCAAAACGATTTTTGTCTGCTTTTTCATTAGTTTATAGAAATTCCTTCTAATCTAGGTCAACTATCCCTTAGCCCACCTCTATGCTTACTAAACAAAGTAAATCAATAATATATTTACTAACCTCAAATAAAACATGGAAGGCAAATGACAGTTTTCAGTGGTTGAGAAAATTCAAATCATTTATCGAGAACCCAAAAAATGGAATATTTGCTAGCAAATCACCAAACGGGCTTAATAGATTTGAGTAAGGACTTGGTTTTTGGTCCAGCTACAAATCTATAAATAAAATTGGCCCTCACATTTCCCACAAAAAACTCAGTATTAAAGTCCTTCACCTTGGCCAACCTAACATTTTCGTACATAAAATTAGCATTGATAGCCCACCTTTTTGTATTATAACCTACACTTCCCTTTAAAAGATAATTGGGATTTAAACTCCAGCCGATTGAGGACATCTCACCCCGCATTTGAGTAAATCCAAAACTAGGACTGACCGAGGCATACCCCATAATGAAAAAATGCTTGGCGATCACCAAAGTATAGGCATACCCTATATTCGGTCCTAATTCAAAAAAGCTTGTCTTTGAAAAATCTCTTTGGACACTAACCAGCTCCGACTGAGGTATCAACGAACTATCCCCTCTGACAGAACCACCATACATCTCAAACCCCATAAGCAGGGAACCAGCAGATTTTTTCTGCCACTCAGTTTGATAAAAAGCTGCCTTATAAGAAAACTTATCCTTGTTCAATATATACTGTACTGAAGCGCCTATTTCTCGAAATACCATATCCGGTCTGTAATAAAAAGACCGGTCATTTGCAGCAAAAGTTCCTTCAGGAATCAGGTGAAAACCTTTATAAAATTGAAGATATCCATCTACCACCCATCCATTAGGGTTAGTATGAAATTGGGCATCCAAATAATTGGTCTCTCCTTTTCCGCGATCAGGATTTAAAAAGCCAAATCCATAAGCCAAGTTCAAATTCAAAGCATCATACCCTACCCCAACACCTAAATTCAAGCTGGTATTAGGCCAATAATTCAAATAAGGAACCTGATCTAATTTATCATGTATTTTAACCCCTGAAAATTTTCTTGATGCATACACCCTACCAGTAATCAATTCTGGAAATTTTGAAAAGTAGGCATTTGAGTCATCTTCAATAATTGATTGCCCATGAGCTTGACTTCCAATAAATTGAAAAGCCAAAACAAAAATGGTCAAGTTGAGTACTCTTTTTCTAATCAAAAACAATCGGGGCATAAATCTCTACAAAGTTTCTAAAACGAAAGCTTATTGCCCGTGAATAAACAATTAAGTTACTGTATAAAAAAGTGCATGTACAAAAAAGTAAATCCTAATGCTAAAGTTCCAGACCACAAAAACACTTTAACCATAATCGCTTTTACCCTTTGGGAATAATCAAAAAATGACATGATCCCAAGCATATAAATCATAAAGATAAAGACGCCGCTGGCTATAAATTGTAGCATTTGAATCCTCTATTATAAAATCAAAAGGCAAATTAATAAATTCAAAAATGATTTTTATATATTTTAAATTAAGTAATTGTTAATAATCCAGTTATACAAATAGGTAATCAAAGAATAGACAAAAAGGGTTAATTGGAAATGCCGGAAACTTAGAAATACCACCCAGTATTAGAGCTGAATATCAGATTATAGTAAAGAATCAAGATAAAGACTTAAAACTACCTTACTCTAAAATGAAATACCATCCTGAACACTCAAGATGGTATTTGTTTTTAAATTATGGAGGCTGATAAAAAATCATCAATAAAATTACCTCCAACTCAATTACACACACTAAAAGTCATAAGTAGAAAAAGTTGCTTAATCACCCACGACAAATGTACAATTATTTTTCCAGATAAAGCAAGCTTCTTATCACGGAATTATTTGATTTATTAACGGAATATTAATAATTAACAACAATTACCAACACTTTTTGCCAATAAAAAGGCAATTCAACCAACTATATCCAAATCAAACCGCGAATAAATAATTTTAAAATAACATGCACCTATTATCACCAAGTGGTTCAAAATCATTTTGGTAAATGGTGAAAAATTTCAGATTAAAATACTTTCTCAGCCTATCTTTAATTTTGACCTTTTATATTTGCCATCAAGAAAACCGCATCCACTGGTAATCCGTATGGAGGAAAAAAATCAAAAAGTAAGCGTAATCATACCTTGTTATAACCAAGGAATCCACCTAAGAGAAACAGTCAGTTCAGTCCTTGCCTCTACCTTTCCAAATATAGAAATCATTGTAGTCAATGATGGATCCACGGATAATTCCCTGCAACTTGCCAAAGAAATCCAAAAGGATCATCCTCAGATAATTTTGATCGATCAAGAAAACGGTGGAGTTTCTAGCGCCAGGAACATCGGTATTGAAACTGCTAAGGGGGAAATCATATTACCCCTTGATGGAGATGACCTTATCTCTCCAGATTATATCTCTGAAGCTGTCAAGGTGCTAGTCAACAGACCAGAAATAAAAGTCGTCTATTGTGATGGGGTAAAATTCGATGAAACAGGACAAAAAGAATGGAAGCTTAAGCCATTCAGTAGACAGCTCCTAGCTAAGGACAATATGATATTTAATGCTGGTCTTTTCAGAAAAAAAGATTGGGAAAAAGCAGGAAAATACTCCGTGGAAATGAAAACCATGGGGAGAGAAGACTGGGAATTCTGGATAAAAATGCTGAAGAATGATGGAGAGGTTTATAAATTACCTTTTGTAGGCTTCTACTACAGACTCCATCCTGCCAGTAAAAGAAAGAAAACTTCCACTAGAGAAAAGAAGAAAGAAAGAATTGATTTTCTAAACTCAAGACACATGGATTTCTTCAAAAGGGAATTAAATGGCCCACTTAGGTACCAACGTTCCTTTTCAAAAACTTACAACACCATTCTCAAGTGGCTTAATCTAATATAAGATCACCCTGGATTAAATATTAGTATTTATCAAATCTTGTCCAATCCCTTCCAGAATTTTAAGAAATAATATTTTAAAGGATTTTTATATTTGAGCTGCTTCCAAGGTCGACTTCCATGAGGCTTATGTAATACAGGAGCAGTCATCAAAACATAGTTTTTAAAGCCTAGCTCAATGGCCTTCTTTGAAATAAAAGTATCGTACCAGTCCTTGGCGTCATCTAAGGCCATAAAGTCATAAGCCGCTAAAAACTCCTTACTGAATAAAGTACAGCAAAAGCTCAAACTCCTTTTGGTATCTATCACCTCGTCCTTGACATCCTTGAATTTTAAATAAGGAAAGTTGACTTTTTTATCATAGCCCACGGTAATTGCTCCAACAAGGCCTACATCCTGATTTTGCAGATAGAAATCCAGCATTTTAGCAATCGTATCTTTCTCAACAGTAACATCAGATTCCACTACCAATAGAGGAAGGCCTTTTTCTATTGCCTCCTTTTGGGCCATCTGAAGTACCAGCTTATAGTTGGGTGAAGGAGTATCCGTTACCTCTTCCAGATGAAGCACCTTATAACCTATGACAGGCAACTGCCTATCCAATTCAGCTTTTGTCTGGGCAGTACTGAAATCATTAAAAATCTTGTGTTCCACGGAAACAGTTGACTCCTGAATAGCCTTAGCGGTTTCCAAGGTGGTTTCAATGGAATTTTTTACGGGAGTGATAACAAGTACTTGAGCCATAATTGGAAAGATTAAAGAAAAAGAGCTTGCTGGGGGCAAACCACCCCTTTGCAAGCTCTTTAACTATTTATTTTGAATTAGCTTAATTTAGCTACAGCTTCTTTGATACGCTTCAAGGCTTCTTTCAATTCAGCTTCAGAAGCAGCATAAGAAAGTCTCACACAGTTAGGCGCTCCAAAAGCCGCACCAGTAACCAATGATACGTGAGCTTCATTCAAGATATACAAGCAGAAGTCATCTGCATTTTCAATCTTATTATCCTCAACTGATTTACCGAAAAAAGCAGTGACATCAGGGAAGAAATAGAATGCTCCTTCAGGCACGTGGGTTTTGATTCCTGGAATGTCTCTCAACAAATCCAAAACAAGGGCTCTTCGATCATGATAAGCCTTTTCCATTTCCTTAGATGGCGTCTGATCACCGGTAATTGCCGCCAAAGCAGCTCGCTGAGCGATACCAGTACCTCCTGAAGTAAACTGGCCTTGGATTTTCTCACATGCCTTAGCAATGAAAAGAGGAGCACAGATATACCCAACTCTCCATCCAGTCATCGCATAACCTTTAGAGAATCCGTTTACAGTGATGGTTCTATCATACATACCATCAAGAGCAGCCATACTTGCATGCTGACCGGTAAAGTTGATCAATTCGTAAATTTCATCAGCAATCACATATACATCATCATGCTTCTTCACCACCTCTGCAATAGCTTCCAATTCCTCTTTGCTGAATACAGAACCGGTAGGGTTACAAGGGGAAGAATAGATAACTGCTTTCGTTTTATCTGTAATAGCTTCCTCCAACTGTACTGCAGTAGCTTTGAAGTTATTTTCTAGCGTACCTTCGATCAATACAGGTACACCACCAGCCAACTTGATGATTTCAGCATAACTTACCCAGTATGGAGAGAAAATCACTACCTCATCACCTTCATTCAACAAGCACATAAATATATTGGCAATTGAATGCTTTGCCCCAGTAGAAAGTACAATGTTTTCAGGCTTAGCTTCAGTGATTTTATTCTCAACTTGCAGCTTCTTGGCGATTGCCTCCCTTAGGTCCTGATACCCTGCTACTGGTGGGTAAGAAAAATATTTCCCCTCATCAATAGCTGCCTTAGCGGCCTCCTGAACATGTTTTGGGGTTTTAAAATCAGGCTCTCCCAAGCTCAAACTGATAATGTCAATTCCTTGACCTTTAAGCTCACGGGCTTTTTTGGCCATTGCCAGCGTAGCTGACTCTTCCATATTATTAATACGGTCTGATAAGATACTGCTCATTGCTTTATAATTGTTTATTCTAGGTCTTAGATTTAAATCGAAAACTTCAAAACAAAATGCCCTTAGCTTCACCAAGACCACTTTCACACTTGTTTTCAATAATAACTGGGCAAAATTAAGGATTATGCTTGTTAATTCTAAACCTTTCGATTATTTAGAGCATATATTCTTAATATAAATTCGTTTTGACAGAAAATCTTCATTAGTTTGTCCTGAATAAGCTATGAAAAAGATAATATTGGGCATAGGGTTTTTAACTTTGGCAGGGATAACCAAGGCACAAAGCTTTGATTCTCTTACTGCCATTAGCCCCAAAGATACTTCAGGGGTAATTGTCGATGAACTGTTACCCACTAATGCTCCTATTTTGCTTTTTGATGACACCAAAAGAAAAGAAGAAAAAAAGAAGCTGAAAAAGAAAAGAAAAAAGAATGTATACTTCGGTGAAAAAACACGGAAATCATTTTTGAGAACCGAAATCAAAGGCAAAACACAATACCAACTGTTTAATTATACATTCCGAAACAAGGAAGTAGACCCATATATTAGAGATGTATATTGGTTTGACACTGATGATAAAGTCATCCGGACCTCAGGATTTGATCCCAATAAGGGATATTTATTACATGGCCCTTATGAAAAACGCATAGATGATCAAGTAATAGAAAAAGGCATGTATTATTTTGGCACCAAGCATGGTCGCTGGATGAGCTTCAACAGCAAAAATATCCTTACCGACAAATCCCATTATTATGAAGGCTGGCCAAAAGACTCCAGGGTAAGCTACTATAACCAACAAGAACAAAAACTGGAAAAAGTCATCCCAATCGAATATGAGCTAAAAGAAGGCAACTTTTTTCATTTCTATGAAAATGGCCAACTGGCCGTAAAGGGAGAATATCACTATGGGGAAAAGGTGGGGCTTTGGACAGAATATTGGAATACCCAAGGGGGTAAAACCATCCGCAAAAGGGAAATCCAATACCAAGAAGAACCTTTCACCAAAGATTTCAAACCTTTTATTAAATCAGAGTGGGACCAAAATGGCTCCTTGATCTATAAAAATCCCAGAAATCTATAGCGCCAAGAAAAACTACAATTCAATAAAAAGCGTCTTCAAACTGCTTATAACGAATAACACCTTGCTTGTCGCGGTACACACCCACAATATCAAAACGGATGTCTTTTTTCCAATCAATCTCATAAATATAATGATCGGCCGCCCTTAAAATCAATTGCCGCTTACGATAATCAACAAATTCTTCGGCATACCCATAGCCTGTTCCACTACGGAACTTTACCTCCACAAAAACGAGTAAGCCCCTATATTCCATGATTAAATCTATTTCAGCGTATTTGTGCCTATAGTTACGCTCTTTGACCGTATAGCCTTTGGATACCAAAAAATCCGCCGCCATACTCTCAGCCGCTCGGCCTGTATCATTATGCTGTGCCATGACCAAATAATTTATTAATTTTGACAAAAATTTTACTTCTTGGTAAAATAATGATGGGAAAGAAATGAGTAACCATCAAAAAAGAACCCAAACATCAAAACTGATGTTACCTAGGACCAACACATAAAAGCTTTATAGTGAATCAACTTATCAATAAAAAAGTAAAATTTATAGACCTGGGCCAAAAAGATTATAAGGAAACCTGGGATTATCAGGAGGAACTTTTTGCTGGCACCGTAGCCCTTAAAATCCAAAACCGTAAAAATAGCCCAGAACAACAGCAGATCACCCCTAACTACCTGTTATTTGTAGAGCATCCCCATGTATATACCTTGGGCAAAAGTGGTGAGCTTTCCCATTTGCTTTTAGATGAAAATGCACTAGCTGAAAAAAAGGCTACTTTCTATAAAATAAACCGAGGTGGCGACATTACTTACCATGGCCCGGGACAATTGGTAGGCTACCCTTTATTGGACTTGGACAATTTCTTTACAGACATTCATAAATATCTCCGGTATTTAGAGGAGGCCATTATACTGACCCTTGCTGATTATGGCATCACTGCAGGAAGAATAGAAGGTTTAACCGGTGTATGGTTGGACCACGAAAAGCAGCAAAACCCAAGAAAAATATGTGCTTTAGGAGTAAAATCCAGCCGCTGGGTAACCATGCATGGCTTCGCTTTTAATGTCAATGCAGACTTGTCTTACTTTAATAATATTGTCCCTTGTGGCATTTCTGACAAAGCCGTAACCTCCATGCATTTAGAGCTAGGAAAAGCGGTGGACGAAGCCGAAGTCAAAGAAAAAGTTAAAAATCATATCGCAAAGCTTTTTGAAATAGAATGGGAAGATTGATAACTCTGCCCCATTAAAGTCGGATAATTAAAATACAGCAATGAAAAAAGATATCAAATTTCACCCAGTAACTGGCGTGAAACTCGCTATAGCCAAAGAAGAAGTAAACGGCCAAACCGAATGGGGGGTGTATATCATCAATCTAAACATGATTGAATTAAAAAACCTGATGATTACCTCCAAAGGATACGGTACTATGAATGGGGAAGAAAAAAAGACGTCCACACTTAGGCATATGATTGAGGAATTAGGTCCCCAGAGCATTGCGAAGGTTGAACCTATAGATCCAAATTTATTCTCACTCAACAATGAATTCTGGGTAAGTTATTATATCTTAGATCAGATATTTGACAAAAAATTCGTCTTCGTAGAGGGCAGCATGGACAAAAGTAATATCCAATACATTCCAGACTTGGACCTCGAGGGCGTTTTGCATCCTTAGTGGCCTATGGCAGATTTTTTAAGTGATCTTAGGGATATCCTTTTTTTGGACATAGAAACCGTGTCCGGTTCGGCTTCCTTACACCAACTTCCGGATAGGCTAAAAGAAGAATGGCTAAAAAAATCCTCTTTTTTGGAAACAAAAAATGATTTAACTCCAGAAGAACTTTATTTGGAAAAAGCAGGAATTTATGCTGAATTTGGTAAAGTAGCTTGTATAGGAATTGGTTACTTCCAATATGACCCAGACAATGAACAGCTTCAATTCAGAACTAAATCCATAGCTGAGGAACTAGAGCATGACACCCTGTTGAGCTTTAGGGAAATCTTGGAGAAAAAGCAGTGGACCTTATGCGCCCACAATGGCAAGGAGTTTGACTTTCCATATTTATGTCGAAGGATGTTAGTGAACCGAATCCCACTTCCGGATGTTCTTCAAATGGCAGGAAAAAAGCCATGGGAGATACATCATTTGGACACTTTAGAGCTTTGGAAATTCGGAGATTACAAACATTATACGCGATTGGAACTTTTGGCTACACTATTTGACATCCCCAGCTCCAAGGATGATATCAATGGAGCAGAAGTAAATATGTATTATTATCACCATGAAGATCTACCGAGTATCAGGAAATATTGCTTAAAGGACGTAGAGGTAACCGCTAGAATCTATTTGGCCTACCAAGGTTTACCAAGTCAAATGGATATAAAAATCATCAACTTGGATCAAAATCAGGACATCAATTGATAAGTTTTGAGTTACTTTGTAAACCCTTTCAGTTTTTAAATTGTATTATTAGAAAAACTGCGGCTAGCCTGACAAAACCATGAAGACCAATCACCCAAAACCCACACATTTTAAAAAAATTATTAGCAGCATTCAGGCTGCAAGAGAAAACATTAAATTTTTATGAGCAAACGATCAAAAAAACATTCACGAGGAAAAAAGCAGGGAGGCAAGTTCATGAATTCTGCCCAGTTGGCAGAGCGCATCCTTAACTTTTTGGACAACCATTTTGGAGAAGAATATTCCTCAAAACAGATCATTAAAAAATTAGCCATCAGGGATGCTGTCACCAAAGGAGGTGTAGAACCTGTATTGAATAAATTAGTTGAAGGAGGTTCTGTTTCGAAGAATCCAAGAAATCATTATTCCTCCACAAAAGAGCCCGACTTTATAGAAGGAACTGTCGATTATGTCAACCCCCGTTTTGCCTTTATCATTCCTGATAACAAAGGAGAACATGAAGAGGATATTTTGGTCAAAGCCGGAGATATGAAAAACGCTTTAGATGATGATAAAGTAAGGATCATGGTTTACCCAAATAAACGCCATGGCCAAAAACGTGAGGGTAAAGTACTCGAAATCGTAAAAAGGGCCAGAGAAGAGTTTGTTGGAAAAGTGGAAATCTCTCCAAGATTTGCATTTGTGGTGCCTGATTTTAAAAAAATGCACCATGATATCTTCATCAAAAAAAGTGACCTCAATGGTGCTGAGCACAACCAAAAGGTAGTGGTAAAAATGACTGAATGGAGGGAGGAAGATAAAAATCCAACGGGAATTGTCACCCAAGTATTAGGAAAGGCTGGAGACCATGAAGTGGAAATCCACTCTATTATGGCAGAATTTGGACTTCCTTTTGAATATCCAGAAGAAGTGGAAGCAGCAGCAGAAGCTATCCCTGAAAAAATCTCCAAATCAGAGGTCAAACAAAGGAAAGACTTTAGGGATGTAACCACCTTTACCATTGACCCTGTTGATGCAAAAGATTTTGATGATGCCATTTCCTATAGACCATTGGAAAATGGCAATATTGAGTTGGGTGTACACATTGCTGATGTAACCCACTATGTCAAACCCAAGACCTTATTGGAAAAAGAAGCTTATGATAGAGCTACTTCTGTTTATTTGGTGGACAGAACGATCCCAATGCTTCCAGAAAGATTAAGTAATGGGCTTTGTTCCCTTAGACCAAATGAAGACAAACTGACCTTCTCTTGTGTTTTTGAAATCAACAAAAATGGCGATATCCTTGATCATTGGATCGGCAGAACCATTATCCATTCTAACAGAAGATTTGCCTATGAAGAAGCTCAGGAGAATATTGACAAACAATCAGGGGATTTCTTTGAAGAACTTACGCTATTGAACGACATTGCCAAAAAGGTCAGAAAAAGGAGGTTTACCCATGGGGCGATCAACTTTGAAACTGTAGAGGTTAAATTCAAGCTTGACGAAAAAGGAACCCCTCTTGGATTGATCATCAAGGAACGCAGGGACATCCACAAAATGATCGAAGAATACATGCTCCTAGCCAATAAAGCAGTAGCAGAATTTATTTTCAAAAAGAACAAAGGGAAAGACACTTTCGTTTACCGTACCCACGATCATCCTGACCTGGAACGCCTAGAGACTTTTGCAAATTTTGCCAAAAAATTTGGTCATCAACTTACCATTGGAGATGAAAGCAATGTTTCTTCGACATTGAACAAGCTGATGAAGGAAATCGAAGGCAAACCTGAACAAAACCTATTAGAGCAGTTGGCCATCAGAAGTATGGCGAAGGCAAAATATACCACTGAACCTAAAGGTCACTTTGGGTTGGCATTTATGCATTATACCCATTTCACCTCCCCTATCCGGAGGTATCCGGATATGATGGTGCACCGCTTATTGCAGCATTATTTGGATGGAGGCAAATCACCTGACCAAGAGGAATGGGAAAACAAATGTATCCATTCTTCTGAAAGAGAAAAAAGAGCATCTGATGCAGAAAGGGCCTCTATAAAATATAAGCAAGTTGAATTTATGTCTTTGGCCGAGGACAAAGCTTATGAGGGAATTATTTCAGGAGTCACAGAATGGGGTATCTTTGTAGAAATTACTGAAACCAAATGCGAAGGCATGATTCGTCTGCAGGATTTGCGGGATGATTATTATGAATTTGACGAAAAGAACATGCGTCTCATCGGGTCGAAAAACAAAAAAATGATCACTTTGGGAGACCAGGTGAAGGTCCGTGTCGTAAACACGGATATTGATAGAAGAACTATAGATTTGGAATTTGCAGATGACAACGATTAAAACCAATTTGACTAAAGAGTTACTGGTAAAACTGGAAAAACACTTACAAGATTTTTCGTACGGAGACTCCCCCAAAGAGCTATATGAGCCCATAACTTATATTATGAGCCTCGGGGGAAAACGTATCAGACCTTTATTGACGTTACTTGCCTATTCCCTCTATAAAAAAGATTATGAAAACGCCTTAACTCCCGCCATGGCAGTGGAAGTCTTTCATAACTTCACACTAATGCATGACGATATCATGGATGAAGCTCCCCTAAGGAGGGGGCAGACTACTGTCCATGAAAAATGGGACACCAATACAGCCATTCTTTCCGGAGATGTCATGTTGGTAAAAGCCTATGAAATATTAGCGGAAGTACCTGCTGATAAACTGGGAGACTGCCTGAGCTTATTCAACAAAACTGCCAGAGAAGTTTGTGAAGGCCAGCAAAGAGACATGAATTTTGAGTCTTTGGATGAAGTAACTGAAGCAGAGTACCTTGAAATGATCCGTCAAAAAACAGCGGTACTCCTAGGTTTTGCCTTGCAGTTTGGTGCCATACTGGCCGGAGCATCCAAAAAAGATAGCCAATACCTCTATGATTTTGGAGTAAATATCGGCATTGGCTTTCAACTTAAAGATGATTTGCTGGATGTATATGCAGACCAGGATAAATTTGGCAAGCAAGTAGGCGGAGATATCATTGCCAACAAAAAAACCTTCCTATTAATTAAAGCCAAAGAATTAGCCAACGGAGAAGACAAAAAACAATTGGAAGATTGGCTCTCAAAAACAAATTTTGACAAAGAAGAAAAAGTAAAAGAGGTAAGGGCCTTATATGACAAACTGGGCATAAAGGATATCGCTGAAAATAAAATGACTGCTTACTTTGACTTGGGCTTTGCCCAATTAAATGACCTTAATATTTCAAATAAGGAGATGTTGACCGCCTTAAAAGTCCTCACCCAAAACCTTATAGATCGGGAACAATAAATCCCGGCCCTATTTTTAGTCAATAATCATATTATAATGGAATTGTCAGCCACCCTATTCATCATCATTATTACCGTATTGGTTTCTTATTATGCTTGGAAAAAACCTGCTTTCCTTAACAGGAGCATGTTTAATCCATACCTAATCAATCAAATGGGACAATATGATAGGTTCTTACTTTCAGGATTTATCCATAAAGATGGGATTCATCTCTTATTCAATATGATCACCTTCTTTTATTTTGGTGGTCTGGTGGAGCAATACCTGACATATAGATTCGGCCTTATGACAGGTGTCATGATCTTTGTGCTATTCTACTTGGCAGCCATTGCCATAGCGGATGTCCCGACCTATTTGAAGCACAAAAACAACCCACATTATCAGGCTTTGGGAGCTTCTGGCGGGACTGCAGCAGCTGTATTTGCCAGTATAGTACTCGTACCTATGGCGGACATTTGTATTTTCGGCATCCTTTGCTTGCCAGGTTTTATTTTAGGAGGGCTGTTTTTAGCTTATTCTTATATCAAAAGTAAACAGGATAATGACAGCATCAACCATGACGCTCACCTCTATGGGGCTTTATTTGGCATTGCCTTTATCCTCATACTTTCACCCAGCAGTGCAGTACACTTTCTGGATCAAGTTAAAAATTACAGATTATTTTAAATAGCAAAAAATCCCCTGAAATGTCAGGGGATTTTTTGATTAGTTCAATGGATTTAATATTAGCTTAATTTATAATGCTCCTTAGGCTGGCTTTTCAAGATTTTCACTGCTGATTCAGCCGTAATATCCCTTTGAGGATTGGCCAACATTTCATAGCCTACCATAAATTTCTTTACCGTTGCTGATCTCAATAGTGGCGGATAGAATACCATATGAAGATCCCATTCCGGATGTTCCTTACCATCTGTTGGTGCTTGATGAATACCTGCAGAATAAGGGAACGAAACCTTAAATACATTATCGTACATAATGGTCAATTGCCTGTAAGCGTCTGCCAAAGCTTCTCTTTGATCATCGTTCATCTCTGCCAATGAAGCAATATGCGACTTTGGAGCAATCATAGCCTCAAAAGGCCATACCGCCCAGAATGGCACCAAACCAACAAAATATTCATTTTCAAAAAGAATACGTTCATCTTTTTTTAGCTCCTCCTGAATATAATCCACCACCATGCTGCTTCCATATTTCCCAAAATACTCAGAAAACTTCTGCTGCTTTTTGGATGGTTCAACGGGAACTGATTCCTGGGCCCAAATCTGGCCATGGGGATGTGGGTTAGAACAACCCATCACAGATCCTTTGTTTTCAAAAATCTGAACGTAATTAATGAAATCCTTCTTGCCTAGCTCCTCATATTCCTTTTTCCACAGCTCCACCACCTTTGTAATGGCATCCACATCCAATTCAGGAATAGTCAAATCATGACGAGGAGAAAAACAGATCACTTTACAAATGCCTTTTTCGCTCTTCGCTTTAAAGAACTCCCCTTCGGACATTTCCCCTTCAGGGATATCAGCGGTTAAAGCTCCAAAGTCATTTTGAAAAACAAAGCTACCTTTATAGTCGGGGTTTTGTTCGCCATTCACCCGGGTATTGGTAGGACAAAGGTAACAGCTCTCATCATAGCTTAACTTCTGATCTTCTGCTGTTTTCTCTTCCTGCCCCTGCCAAGGCCGCTTTCCACGGTGAGGAGACACTTGCAACCAATCTCCAGTAAAAGGGTTATATCTTCTATGGCTGTGGTCTTCAAAATTAAAATCAGACATAATTTACTTTAGGTATTAATAGGTTTGATAGTTTCACTTTAGATATTAGATACAAGACAATAGTAACATAATGCTTGATATTCAAGACTAGTTACTGAATACTCATTTCTCCTTCAACTACTCTGGTTCCATCTGTGACATCCACTTCGTAGATTTTCAAATCCCTACCAAAGGCATCTTTATACGCAGCTGAAATAGCTTTTTCAAAAGCTTCCTTCTCAGATTTTTCCACCAGATTAATGGTACATCCTCCAAAACCGCCTCCCATCATTCGTGCGCCTGCAACACTATCACTGGACTTAGAGAAGTCAGCCAGAAAATCTAACTCTTTACAGCTCACCTCATACATATTGGAAAGCCCATCATGGGATCCATACATTTGCTGACCAAAGCCCTTGATATCTCCTTTTTCCAAAAGTTCACAGCCCTTAAGCAAACGCTCATTTTCCTCAATTACAAACTTGCTTCTGGTGTAGACCACCTCGGTCATCTCTGACTTAGCTTCCCCAAGCATTTCCAAAGTAATATCTCTCAGACTTTTCACTTCCGAATAGTACTTTTGAACAGCTTCCACACCTTCTTGACATTCTCTTCTTCGGTCATTATATGCCGTATCGGCAAGAGAATGCTTTACCTGAGTATCGCAAAGGATAATTTGATAATTACCTAAATCGATTGGAAAATAACTGTACTCCAAAGACCTACAATCCAACCTGATAGCATGATTGTCCTTGCCCATCATAGAGGCAAACTGATCCATGATCCCACACTGAACACCTGCAAATTCATGTTCAGCCTTTTGGGCATATTTCAACATATCCAGCCTCTCCAAATTCAATCCAAAAAGTTCTGAAAGGGCCAGACAGACACCATTCTCCACTGCCGCAGAAGAGGACAAGCCAGCACCAACTGGTACATCACCACCAAAGACTAAATCAAAGCCTTCCAACTCATATCCTGCCTGCTGCAATTGGGCGGCAACGCCCATTACATAATTGCCCCATCCACTTTCCATTCTCTCAAAATCGTCCAAATCAAAACTCAGTGATTCTTGAAAATCGTAAGAAAACAAATGGCATTCTCTGGAATCATTCTTTGCCACTGCAATGACAATCTCCTTGTCAATAGCCGCTGGTAAAACGAATCCCTCATTATAATCGGTGTGCTCTCCAATGAGGTTGATCCTTCCTGGAGATTTTACAACAATAGCTTCCTTGTCAAAAAGTTCAGTGAACTTTGACGTAATGATTTTAGGGTTCATAAATTAATATCCTTAATTGATTATTTTAATACTGAAAACTTTAGGGAGGTATAACTGGAAAATTTCTCTCCAGGCTGTAATTTCACACTTGGGAAATGTGCCTGATTTGGAGAATCAGGAAAATGCTGGGTTTCCAAAGCAATTCCACCATGTTTTGGATAAACCGCCCCTTTTCCTTTTACTGTGCCATCAAAGTAATTAGCTGAATACAACTGAATCCCCGGCTCTGAGCTTTCCAGCTCCAATTGAATTCCAGTACCTGCTTCAGACAGCACCAAATTTGGTTGCGATTTATCAAAAACCACTGTCTGATCTAGACCATTTCCAATAAGCGTTTGCGGATGATCTGAGAATACTCCCTCCTTTACCTTTTTTGATTCGGTAAAATCAAATGGCGTATCCTTTACTGATAAAATCTCCCCAGTTGGGATGCTACCTTCCTTAACCGATACATAAAAGGGTGCATTTACTTTTAGATCATGCTCCAAGACGGTCTTTGAAAAGTCCCCTGACAAATTGAAATAACTGTGGTTAGTAAGGTTAATCACAGTAGTTTTATCTGTCTCAGCAGCATAGCTGATTAAGAGTTGATTATCATCACTCAAGGTAAAAATCACTTCCACCTTTAAATTGCCCGGATAGTTTTCCTCCCCATCGGGACTTAGATATGAAAATTTTACACCAGAAGAAACTTCTTCGGCATCCCAAATTTTCTTATCGAATCCTATCTTTCCACCATGAAGGTGATGCCCTCCTTTCGCATTATCCAATTGATAGGTCTTTCCTTCCAACGCAAACTTCCCCCCATCGATCCTATTACAAACTCTTCCAACAGTTGCCCCCATGTATGAATACGCCTTCATATAGGCCTCTCCTTCGTATTCTTCAATACTATCAAAGCCCAAAACCACATCTGTTCCCTTACCATCACGGTCTGGAACAATTAGATGCGTAAGCGTTACACCGTAATCGGTGATACTCGCTTTCATACCATTATCATTACTGAGGGTAAATAACGAGACCTCCTCGCCATTGGAAGTTTGACCGAATAGGGTCTTTTCTATTTTAACTGAATTCATAAGGAGTTGGATAGAACGTTATCCTGGGTTTGGTTTGACATTAATTGGAATTTTCACCCCAAATTAATGGATAAAAAAATGTTATTCAGGCTTTGGAAAGGATATTTTGCAAGAAAACGTTCCCGAAAACGTTCTCAGAACATTTTTACTTTTTGGATGAATTCCTAATGACCAATTCTGTATCCAAAACTAGATTTTGTGGTTCAAATGATTCTGGATCCAAAAGTTGGTCCAATAAGTTATTTGCCGCTAATCTTCCCATTTCATAGGCAGGCTGATCAACTGTACTTAGCGAAGGTTCTAGGGCGTCAGAAACTGGCATATTGGTAAAGCCCACCAATGCGATATCTTCAGGAATTTTCATCCCTTTGGATTTTAAAAACTTCATTACATCTATCGCTACTGGATCATTGATGGCAAAAATTGCATCTGGTTTTTCCTCCAAACCCAATAATTGATTGGTTAGCCTTTTATTGGACTCCTCTGTCAGGTCACTGTAAACAATCAAATTCCCATCTATATTGACACCACTCTCATTTAAGGCCTGCTCATATCCTGCTATCCGCTTTTTACAAATGTACATCCCTTCAGGGCCAGAAATAAAGGCAATGCGCTTACAGCCCTGCTCCAATAAATGTTTAGTAACTTTATAAGCTCCTAGTGTATCATCCACGGTAACCGTTGACACAGGAAACCCTTCTGTAATCCTATCAAAAAGTACAAAGGGAATCTCCCTCTCGATTAGATTTTGAAGATGCTCATAGCTTTCAGTTTCTCTGGAAAGTGATATCAATAAGCCGTCCACTCTAGTAGAAATCAAAGTCCTAATATCAGACTTTTCCTGCTCGAAGTTTTCATTGGACTGGCATATCATCACATTATAGCCCCTTCTATAAGCAGTATCCTGAATACCACTGATATTGGAGGCAAAAAAATGGGAAGCTAATTGTGGCACAACAATCCCCAGGGTTTTTGTCCGATTTACCCTAAGGCTTTGGGCTACCACATTAGGCGTATAGTTTAGTTCCTCGGCCATAGCCATGACCTTCTGCCTAGTCTCCAGTTTTATTTCAGGTGAATTGCGAAGTGCCCGAGAAACCGTAGAAACACTGATTTTAAGCTTAATAGCTATATCCCTTATGGTAACTTGTCCCTTTTTCATGATTTAATTTCTTAGTCAAAAAATGAATATACATTTTTTGTTAGACAAGACCTATGCTTTTGTTCCCAGTGAAACTATCTACTCTTGATAAAGCGTAAATAATACCGTTTCGCCCACTGCCTTTAAAGTCCGCTTGTCAATCACATCCATATTGTCAGAATGCTTATGATGATACCTACCAAAACCAAAATCAGGTGAATAATCAATGATATCAATCATCGGAATCCTGGCCACCTCATTTACTGGAATATGATCATCGGTGATCGCATGGGAGCCCCGCATCTGGAAAAAATCACTGTGACCTATTTGATGGGCATTTGACCAGACCTTATCCAAGATTCCTTTTGCATATTGTAAAGAAACACCTTCTTTATAAAAACGAGCTCCTTTGGCTCCCACCATATCCAACAATATTCCATAATACGCAGAATAGCCTCTCTCATGAGGATTTTTTGCCCAATACTGAGATCCAAGGCACCACCATTTTGCATCATCCGTGCCACCCTTGCTGGACTCTGGTTTACCATCATCCTCCCCGTCAAAAAAGATAAAATCTATTCCTACTTCAGGCTTAAGGCTATCGGTAGAAATTACTCGTGCAATCTCTAATAAGACCCCTACTCCACTGCCTCCATCATTGGCACCATCAATAGGTTCATTAATTCGCTCGGTATCCTTATCCGCCACCCGTCGAGTATCCCAGTGGGCTGCCAATAAAATCCTTTTTTTGGCTTCAGGTCTGTAGGAAGCAATTATATTATTCAGTTCTAATTTTTTGCCGTCATAAGCCTCTGCTATGAATTCCTGGGCACTCACTTCCAAGCCAAAAGATGCCATCTTCTGTTGCAACCATGCCCCAGCCTTTTTATGCTCCTCTGTATTGGGCACCCTAGGCCCAAAATCCACTTGCTTTTTAATATATTGAAAGGCTGAATCTGCATTAAATTTTGGTACAGCCTTAGCCGCTACACTCTCTGCTGGAGATTCATTGACTTTCTCTACTTTTCCATCTCCACAGGACTGAAGGATCAATATCAATAATAAGCCCCAAATCCAATTATTCTTCATATGCCCAATCTACTTTATCTTTCATATCCTTGACTACTACACCAATTGACTTTAAAGAGGATCTGATCTCATCCACCTTATCGTAATTTTTGGCCAATTTGGCTTCCTGATAAACTTTCAAGAGTATCTCTAAAAGCGCTTGTTGTTTATCTGTTTTTTCTTCCACCAAACCTAAAATGTCAACCACAAAAACTGTGAAAGTTTTGATCAGCTCATTGAAAACCTCCTCCCCTAAACTGGCTGCTTTTAATTGCCCAGTATAAAGGCTATTTATTTTTTTCAATAGGTTAAATAAATGACCAATTGCTTGGGCAGTATTAAAATCATCATTCATTGCCCTATAGGCACTTTCAATGCTTTTCTTTACTTGGTCAATCTGCTTTTCATTCAAAGGTATACCCTCATCAGCTTGATACGCCAAATTACCAGCTATCCTCAAGCCATTGATGATTTTCTTATAACCTTTTTGGGCAGCTTGTAGAGCATCATTTGAGAAATCCAATGTCGACCTATAATGTGCAGTCAGGATAAAATATCTAATTGTCATCGGACTATATGCCTGTTCCAACAGCTCATGCTTACCCGAGAAAAGTTCCTGAAGGGTAATGAAATTCCCTAACGACTTACCCATTTTCTGACCATTGATGGTGATCATATTATTATGCATCCAATACCTTGCCGGATCTGATCCATGACCTGCATTTCCCTGGGCAATCTCACATTCATGATGTGGGAACATCAAGTCCATTCCACCACCATGAATATCAAATTGATTGCCTAGATATTTTGAGCTCATGGCCGTACACTCCAGGTGCCAACCAGGAAAGCCCATTCCCCAAGGAGACTCCCATTTCATCAAATGCTCTGGAGATGCATTTTTCCAAAGTGCAAAATCTATGGGGTTTCGTTTTTCATCTTGCCCATCCAACTCCCTGCTTCCGCTCATCAACTCTTCCACCACTCTTCCAGAAAGTTTACCATACGGCTTTTCAGAATTGTATTTTATTACATCAAAATAAACGCTACCATTGACTTCATAAGCCAAACCAGCATCCAAAATATCCTGAACCAATTTAATCTGCTCAGGAATATGTCCTGTTGCCCTCGGTTCAATATTCGGTTTGTTGGTATTCAACAGATCCATATCCCTGTGGTAAGTATCTGTGTAATGCTGTGCCACTTCCATAGGTTCCAACTGCTCCAATTTTGCTTTTTTGGCAATTTTATCTTCTCCATCATCCGCATCACCTTGCAAATGCCCTACGTCAGTAATGTTTCGAACATAGCGAACCTTATAACCTAAATGATTCAAGTACCGGTATACGGTATCGAAAGTCACTGCCGGTCTAGAATGGCCAAGGTGAGCATCCCCATACACCGTAGGACCACACACATACATCCCAACAAATGGCGGTTTTATAGGTTCAAAAAGTTCTTTTTTTCGGGAAAGTGTATTATATATCTTAAGTTCTTTTGAAATCATAAAACAAATTTAATTAAACCGTTAGAAATCTCTACAGTTGCCATGGGCACAAAACTATCTTTTAAAATCCAATTTCCCCTCTTTCAAGCGGGAATAAAACAATATTGACAACAAAAAACTCTTTTTTTTCTTCAGGCCACCTAAAAAACAAACCAATAAAGCACTCATGGAAACCTTCTAAAAAGCACAACTTTTATTCAACGCTACCGGTTTCAGCCTAAGGCTAGATTGGCTAAAGCCCATAATAAACAGCCAAATAAAATTTTCCTTAGAAAATCTTCCTTTTTTTCTGAAAAAAAATTTATTACATTTGTATCGTATTTAGTCGTTAATAGAGGGGACACACAGTCCCCTCTTTCATTATAGGTGTTTGAAGTATGAGTATAAAGCAGACCATCGAGGAAATTGTAACCAAACATTTACCCGATGAATCTCACTTTGTGGTGGATGTGTCCATAAGTGAAAGCGGCCCTAAAAACAAGGTGAGTATTTTAATTGATGCTGATCAGGGCTTAAACATAGACACATGTGCCGTACTCAGCAGAGCTGTAGGAGAAGAATTAGAGGCCAAAGAACTTTTGGAAAGCGCTTATGTACTGGAGGTATCCTCTCCAGGTCTTGACTACCCACTTTCAGGAAAAAGGCAATACCAAAAAAATATTGGCAGAAAATTGCAAGTAACCTTGGAAGGGGGCAGCAAATTGGAAGGCAAGCTTTTGGCAATAGATGCTTCATCAATCACACTATTGGTGAAACAAAAGGAAAAAGGCAAAAAAGCTACTGAAGTCGAAGAGAATATCGCTTTGGAGCAAATCAAGAAATCAATTGTATTAGTCTCTTTTAAATAAAAAAAATGGATGCTAAAGTTCTTATAGAATCGTTTGCAGAATTTGCAAGATCAAAAAATGTGGATCGTCCTACCATGATCCGCATCTTAGAGGATGTATTTAGAGCAATGATTCGTAAAAAGTACGAAACAGATGAGAATTTTGATGTGATCATCAATGCAGACAAAGGTGACTTGGAGATCTGGAGAATTCGTGAAATTGTTGATGACAACTCTGAAGACATTTGGGATCACGACAAAATCAGTTTTACCGAAGCGCGTAAAATTGAACCTGATTTTGAAATCGGAGAAGAGACTTACGAAAGAATTGAGTTAGAAGACTTTGGCAGAAGAGCGGTCATGATGGCCAGACAGACTTTGATCCAAAAGATCAAAGACTTGGAGAAAGACTTACTCTTCCAACAATATGAGGAACTAGTTGGTGAAATCATCACCGCAGAAGTATATCAGATTCTAGGCAGGGAAATGCTTTTGATGGACAGCGAGGGCAACGAACTGATCCTTCCAAAAGGAGAACAAATCCCTAAAGATCGCTTCCGTAAAGGAGACGCTGTTAGATCCATTGTCCACAAAGTGGAGATGGTAAATGGCAACCCTAGAATCATACTTTCAAGAACCTCCCCAATTTTCTTGGAGAGATTATTTGAAAATGAGGTTCCAGAAGTATACGATGGTTTGATCACCATCAAAAAGATAGTAAGAGAGCCAGGTGAAAGAGCAAAAGTAGCCGTGGAATCTTATGATGACCGCATTGATCCAGTAGGAGCTTGCGTAGGTATGAAAGGTAGCAGGATCCATGCAGTAGTGCGTGAACTACAAAATGAAAATATTGATGTAATCAATTACACCGATAACTTGGAGCTTTATGTATCCCGTGCCCTTAGCCCGGCCAAAGTGAGCTCCATCCAAGCAAATGAAGAAGAAAAGCGACTTTCTGTATTTTTAAAGCCTGATCAAGTATCTTTGGCAATTGGTAAAGGAGGATATAATATTCGTCTTGCCAGCCGATTGGTAGGCTATGAAATTGACGTCTTCCGCGAACTTTCTGATTATGAAGAAGAAGAAGATGTCGATCTAACTGAATTTTCTGACGAAATTGAAGGTTGGATTATAGAGGAGTTGAAAAAAACAGGTCTAGATACTGCCAAGAGTGTATTGGCATTGACTAAAGAAGACCTTACCAGAAGAACTGAACTCGAGGAAGAAACCATCGAGGAGATCTTCAGAATTTTAAAACAGGAATTTGAACAGTAAATTTAATGGAGCTGAACAGGAATTTTCAGCCCAAATACATTTACATCAGTAAAAGAAAATTAGCAACAGGTTTTAGCGTATGTCAGAAGAAAAAATGATGCGATTGGGCCAGGTAGCCAGAAAGCTCAATGTGGGAATATCCACAATTGTTGAGTCTATGGCTAAGAAAGGCTTTGATGTAGAGAGCAACCCTAACTCCAAGATCAGTCAGGATCAATTCAATATGCTGGCTAAGGAGTTTAAGTCCTCTGCACAGGAAAAGGAGGAAGCGTCCCACCTTTCCATAGGTAAACGTCATAATGAGAACTTTACCATCAAAGCTGAATCAGAAACTGTCCCTGAGGAAGTAAAGAAAGAGGAAACGCCCCAAGCAACCCCTACTCCTCCTAAGGAAGAGAAAAAGGAGCCTGAGGCCAAACCAGAAATCAAAAAAGAAGAAGACAAGGTATCTCCAGAAGCTCCTAAGCTTCAGGGCATAAAAGTATTGGGCAAAATTGACCTTGGTGCCCAAGGTCAATCCAAGAAAAACAAGCCTAAAAAGGAAGATAAACCAACGGCCAAAAAAGAGGAACCTAAAAAGGTGGAAAACAAGCCTCAAGAAAAGCCAAAAGAGGAAAAGCCAGCAGCAAAAGCTCCTGAAACTCCTAAGAAACAAGAAGAACAAAAAGTTCAAAAACCACAAGAAACCACTAAGGCTGAGAAGCCTCAGGAGAAAGAAGACGCAAAACCAAAAACTACTTCTGAACCTGGGAAGGAACAGAAATCTGACAAACCTACAGCATCAAAGCCGCAAGCTGAGAAGCCCGCAGCTCCTACTTCTGAAAAACCAGCAGAGCAAACCAAGAAGCCTGAAGAGGCTCAACCTGAAAAGGGCAAAGGTGATTCTGTAATTTCTGCTAAAGCTGACGCTCTTAAAGGACTTACTGTTCTTGGAAAAATTGAACTTCCAAAAGATAAGCCGAAGAAGAAAGCAAAACCTGTGGCATCCTCAGACGAAAGAGGAAAAGACAAAAAGAAAAGACCGCGTAAGCGTATCGATAAGCCAGGAACCGGTGGTCCAGGTGCTCATGGTGGAAACCGCCCAGGTGGTGGCCAAGGAGGTAATAGAAATCAACAAGGAGGAAACCGTAACCAAGGAAACCGAAAAAGACCTGGAGGTAATCAACAAAAAGGAAACAGATTCCAGAAAGTTGAGCCAACACAGAAAGAAATCCAAGATCAAATCAAGCAAACGCTTGCCCGTCTTCAAGGTGGTGGAAAATCAGGAGGTAGCAAAAGCAAGAGCCGTAGGGACAAACGTTCTGAGAGGACAAAAGACCACAACGTAGAAGGACAGGAAGAAAGCAAAGTATTAAGAGTAACTGAGTTCATCTCTGCAAATGACTTAGCTTCTTTACTAGATGTATCTGTAAATGAGATCATCTCTGTATGTATGTCCTTGGGTATGTTTGTTTCCATTAACCAACGACTGGATGCGGAAGCCATTACCATCATTGCTGATGAATTTGGATATGAGGTAGAATTTACCAAAACTGACGAGGAAGAGGATGAAGTAGAAGAAGTGGACAACCCTGAAGACTTGATGCCTAGAGCTCCAATCGTCACCATCATGGGACACGTTGACCACGGTAAGACTTCCTTGCTGGATTATATTAGAAGTGCAAAAGTGACCAGTGGTGAAGCAGGTGGTATCACCCAGCACATTGGTGCTTACGATGTAAAGACAGACAACGGCGAAAAAATCGCCTTCTTAGATACTCCAGGTCACGAAGCCTTTACTGCGATGAGGGCACGTGGTGCTAAAATCACTGACGTTGCAATTATTGTAATTGCTGCTGACGACAGCATCATGCCTCAGACCAAGGAAGCCATCAACCACGCACAGGTAGCTGGTGTTCCAATGATCTTCGCGATCAACAAAGTGGATAAGCCTAATGCCAATCCACATAAAATAAAAGAGGAACTGGCCAATATGAATTTGCTAGTAGAAGAATGGGGCGGTAAATACCAGTCTCAGGAAATCTCTGCAAAAACAGGTCAGGGCGTTGATGAACTGCTAGAAAAAGTATTGCTTGAGGCTGAAATCCTAGAATTGACAGCCAATCCAGACAGAAATGCTACTGGTACAGTGGTGGAAGCTTCCCTTGATAAAGGAAGAGGTTATGTTTCTACAGTAATGATCCAATCAGGTACATTGAGAATTGGAGACATAATGCTTGCCGGCCAGCATTATGGCAGGGTAAAAGCCATGTTTGACCACACTGGTAAAAAAGTAAAAGAAGCAGAGCCTTCTACTCCTGTACAGGTTCTTGGTCTTAGTGGCGCACCACAAGCTGGTGACATCCTTAAAGTTTACGATACAGAACGTGAAGCCAGGGAAATTGCCAACTCTCGTGAGCAAATCAACAGAGAGCAAAGTATGCGTACCAAGAAACACATTACCTTGGATGAAATTGGTAGACGCTTGGCCATAGGTAGCTTTAAAGAACTTAACATCATCATCAAGGGTGATGTGGATGGTTCTGTAGAAGCCCTTTCTGATTCCTTGCTGAAACTTTCTAAAGATGAGGTAAGCGTTAATATCATCCATAAGGGTGTAGGTCAAATTTCTGAATCTGATGTTCTTTTGGCATCAGCTTCTGACGCCATCATACTAGGGTTCCAGGTTAGACCTTCCTCAAGTGCGAAGCGATTGGCAGAGCAAGAGGAAATTGAAATCAGGCATTACTCCATTATCTACGATGCCATCAACCAAATCAAGGACGCAATTGAAGGTATGCTTGAGCCAGAATTTGAAGAGGTCATCACTGGTAATATCCAAGTGAGAGAAGTCTTCAAAATCTCTAAAGTGGGTACTGTAGCAGGATGTTATGTAACTGATGGATTTGTAACGAGAAAGAACAAGATCAGAATCATCAGGGACGGAATTGTAATCCATGATGGAGAAATCGATCAGTTGAAACGTTTCAAAGACGATGTATCTGAAGTGAAAGCAGGTTATGAATGTGGTATTTCCATCAAAGGATATAACGACATCAAACTGGAGGACACGATCGAAGGATACGAAATGCGAGAAGTTAAGAGAAAGAAATAATTCAACTAAATACACACGCTTAAAGTCGAAAGGACAGTTTTTTAACTGTCCTTTTTCTTTTACCTTATACATCAAAAGCCATATGCTGATTGCCTTAGCTTTATTAATAAAGACGCTGACCTATGCTTCTCTGTTAAGTATTATAGTTGGATTTATACGTCCTGTATTTGTCCTTTGGTTTATGGATAGGTGCAATAGAATGTTAGTTTTAAAAATATATGGGACCCTAGCGGTATTCCTATTCATTATTTACAAGACAATAATCTACTTCTGCTTATAGCCTGACTTAAACAAAGCAAAAATTCACGAATTAAATCTCGATAACACCTCTTCATGAACTTTATAATCTTCCTCTCCGAACAAAATAAAGTAAATTTTTCTCACAGACTTTAAACTTTCCAACTTCTCGAAAATTGCCTGATAAGCTACTTCAGCAGCTTCTTTTATCGGATAGCCGAAAATCCCTGTAGAAATTGCAGGAAAAGCTATCGACCTCATTTGATACTTATCCGCCAAAATAAGGGCATTTTTATAGCAATTTGCCAAATACACTTCTTCGGGTTTATCACGGCCATACACAGGGCCTAAACAGTGGATAACATATTGATTGGGTAATTGATAAGCATTCGTGATAACTGCTTCTCCTGGAGATATAGGGCCAAGCCTCACTGCTTCTTTTTCTAACTCTGGTCCAGCGGCTCTGTGAATAGCCCCTGCCACCCCGCCTCCTATTCGTAACTGTGCGTTTGCTGCATTGACAATTACGGCTATATCCGGCTGCTTGGTAATATCACCCTTCCGGTTAATCAGTTCGATATTTCCATATTTTCTTGACATATCCACTTTGATTGAGCCAAGATCAATTTACGATAATTCAGCCTGCTTGTCAATCTCCTTACTCAATGACTCTCTTACAATAGAAGGCTTTGGGCAAGCCATCAGAAGTGGTGCAGGCCAATAAAAACTCCTCTCCACCATCTTTCAATTTAAATTTCTTTTTGATGGCCTCAGCCTTAAGTGGATGATTTCTGGACAATACATTTACTTTTCCCGATGGGAACAATTGCTTGATTTTCTTTTTGTCTAACTTAAATACTTCAATCACTTCGAATACCCTACCCTGAATTTTTTCAGGCAATTTATCGGTGGTATACAAATGTGTATTGGAATGGAGCTTTTTTAGTCCAAATTGATGGGCAAAGGACTTAAATCCCCCTGCTTTCAAAATGGCTGCAGATGGCATGATTAAATATTTCTCTACAGGACCAAAGGCAACAGGAGTAACCTCTTCTTCAGTATAGGTAAATTCAAAGGCCAGCTTTTCTGATGAGGATAAATTCCATGCCTTGATAAGCGGCTCCTGCTTCTTTTCATCCTTTCTCCATATCAATAAAACTTCCTTCACCTCATTTTTCACCGCCACTATATGCACCTCATGAACAATTGGCAATTCCTTTAATGCTTCCTTTATATCCAACATAGGAGAGGCTTTCACCATGATACAGGCAGCCTTATGGCTCAGCATATCCCAATGGCCCACTATATCAGGTTCACAATCGGCCAGCTTATATAATTTTTGGTTGTGCCCTCCCCTCCTGGCAGGATCTACATAAATCCAATCAAAAAACTGAGCTGTATTTTTAAGAAATGCCATGGAATCTTCGGAGAGCACCTGAAATTTATCTGAGCTATTGCTCAACGTCGAAAAATTAAACTTCGCTATTTCTGCCAATTTTTCCTGCCTCTCCAAGTATAAAACCTTTTCAAACTTCTTGCCCAAAAAATAAGTATCCACTCCAAATCCCCCCGTCAAATCAACCAAACTTTTACCTTGAACAAATTGAGCTTTGAAATTCGCTGTTTGTTCAGAAGAGCACTGTTCCAAGGAAATGGAAGCAGGAAAAATAATATGGGGATTAGCTACCCAAGAAGGCAGCTTATTTTGCGCTTTTTTTCTTGCGGATATTTGCTGCACAGCCTCTTTTATATCAAGGCTTTTATTTTGGTGGTGCTTTAAAAGCAATTGTGCAGGATCTTCATTAAGATGATCCTGCACAAATTTGAATAATTTATCAGTGTATATATTGGTCACTTCCAAGTTTACACCAAACTATGTTCTACCAAATACTTTGCTATTTGAACAGCATTGGTCGCAGCACCTTTCCTTAGGTTATCTGCTACAATCCACATGTTCAAAGTATTTGGATGAGATTCATCTCTTCTCAATCTACCCACAAAAACCTCATCACGCTTGTGCGCATTCATTGGCATTGGGTACACATTATTAGCCACATCATCCTCTACAATTACTCCAGGAGTTGCTGACAATAGCTCTTTCACCTCTTCCAGATCAAAATCTTCCTTGAATTCAACATTTACAGATTCAGAGTGACCTCCCATTACCGGAATTCTAACGGTAGTGGCCGTAACTTGAATATCTTGATCATCGAAAATCTTTTTAGTTTCATTGATCATTTTCATTTCCTCTTTAGTGTATCCATTTTCTTGGAACA
The DNA here is from genome assembly GCF_014280965.1 of Echinicola salinicaeni. Lineage (GTDB taxonomy): Bacteria > Bacteroidota > Bacteroidia > Cytophagales > Cyclobacteriaceae > Echinicola > Echinicola salinicaeni. The sequence continues at coordinate 160,363 of NZ_JACODZ010000001.1, read as the reverse complement.
CATCAATATGAGGCAACACATTCAAGTCGATCTTATGAGGATAAGCTTTTTCTCCCTCTTTTCCATCACGCTCATCCATCAGCTGATTTACAGCTTTGATTCCAGAACCGGTTACTGACTGATAAGTAGAAACTACTACCCTCTTGATGCCATATCGCTCACGTAAAGGCGCCAAAGCGAGTACCATCTGAATGGTAGAACAATTTGGGTTAGCAATAATCCTGTCATCAATCTTCAATGACTTAGCGTTAATTTCAGGAACAACCAGTTTCTTGGTAGGGTCCATTCTCCAAGCAGAAGAATTGTCCACCACGATAGTCCCTGCTTCAGCAAATTTAGGAGCCCATTCTTTTGAAGTATCACCTCCAGCTGAAAATATAGCCACATCAGGCTTTTCTTCCACTGCCTGTGCAAGACCTATCACTGTGTACTCCTTATCCTTGAAGGTTATCTTCTTTCCCGCAGACCTTTCACTGGCCACCAAGAGCAATTCATCAAAAGGGAAGTTGTGCTCACCTAGCACTTCAAGAATTTCTGAGCCTACCAAGCCGGTAGCTCCTACAACAGCTAATTTCATTGTTGAAAACTTTCTATTAATTAATTTTTATATTATTTTTCTAAACCTAAATCAAGTATGTTACCTGATTTCCATTGTCTCTAAAATACTTTTATGGCTACTGATGGAATTCAAACAGCATATATTTTTAATTGACTGTAATACTTAGGACGACTATAATTCTTTTCGGCCTACTACAGTTTCGTAAATATTTTTGACCATGAAGCACTTTTTGAAAACATGGGGTAAGTCAACTTGGATACTTTTTATCCTATTCTTGATTATTTACCCCTTCATAGACGTATCGAGGCGACAATTAGTTGCACATCCCAACACTTCAATTTTTCGAGGCGCAAGTTACGGAAAATCATTCACTAACAACATAGAAAATCCCAAAATATACCTCAAACACCAAACAAATCTTCTAAGTTTTGCTTCTCCACATCAAAAGCAGCTCATAACAAGCCAATATATTAAAAATTATAATATTATCCCTGACAGAAATAAAGCCAATATTAAGGCAATCAAAAGCCCCCATGCAATAAATGAAACCAATTCGAAACTTGCTACAGTAAAAAATAACGATAGTATTCCTCCCAAAATACTTCATATTAGTCAAAAATCATCAAACGAATTGATCATTCATTTTTCCAAGCCAATGGACTCAACGTTTTCAATAATCCCAGATTACTATCGATTAAATGGAAAACGGCCAAAAGAATTAAGTTGGGGTAAAAAAGCCCATCAAATAAGGCTAAAAATGACCTCCACGATAAAACCTCATACTGAAAATCTGCTAGAAGTCAATAAGCTGATTGACCAATGGGGAAATAAGATCAAAACCAGCCAATACTACTTCATACTAAGCTCAAAAACCCAAAATAATTTTAAAGACATCATTATCAACGAAGTCATGGCAGCCCCAAAAAGGGACAACCCACTGCCCTATGCAGAGTATATCGAGCTTTTCAATCCCTCAGATAGGCCGTTTGAACTTGGTGGATTTATCTTAGCCAATAAAAGCAGGGAAGCCATTTTACCGAGCTACAGTATTGCTCCAAATGAGTATTTAGTATTGGTTCACGAAGATGATGAAGCATTATTTGATCAGGTAGACAATATCCTTGGATTATCCTCCTGGCCAAGATTTGTAAATGGAGAAGACAAGGTATTACTAATGGACGCAGAAGGAAAACCATTGGACAGCCTCTCCTATTCCTCTTCAAGTTACGGGAGCTCTTCAAAAGCTAATGAAGGCTACAGTTTAGAAGTGGTAAATCCATTCTACACCTGTGATCAAACAGCTTTATTAAGAGCATCCGAAAGCCCACTTTTAGGAACCCCAGGAAAGGTAAACTCTGTCTTCGACCCTACACCCGATCAAACCAAACCCAAACTTCTCAAGGCATTAGTCAACGGCCCCAATTCTATTCTATTGGAGTTCGATGAAGGACTCTCACCAAATTTAGAAAATGCGATTTGGCAATTTACCCCAACCATGGAAATTAAAAACGTGGACTTTTCTCCAAATAGCCATAATAGAATCGTGATCAGCTTTGAGGAAAGTTTGAAAGAAAAGATTGCCTATCAAATTACCGTGGGTGGCATAAGAGACTGTTCGGAAAACCTGATTGATGAAACCAACAATCAAGCTAGCTTTCAAATTCCTTCAATCGCAGAAAAAGGAGACATAATACTCAACGAGGTACTCTTTAACCCTAGGTCAGGAACACCTAAATTTGTTGAGATACATAACCACTCCAGCAAATTTATTGATCTTTCTGGCTGGAAACTGGCAAATTTTCATAATGAAACTGTAAGCAACAGAAAAAGCTTTATTAAAGAAACAGATATCATCGCCCCATTTGACTACAGAGTTATCACCCAAGATATAGGAACACTTTTTCAAGAATACCCTAAAGGGAAAAAAGAAAATTGGATTGAGATTAGTACATTACCCAGCTACCCAATTGCTGAAGGATCTGTAATCCTACTCAATCCCGACGAAAGTCTAATAGAGCGATTTGACTACTCCGATAAGTTTCACCATGAAATGATACAAAACACCAAGGGAGTATCTTTGGAGCGTTTTTCCCCTGAACATGAGACCAACAAGCCTGAAAATTGGCACTCTGCTTCTGCCAGCCATGGTTATGCCACTCCAGGCTACAAAAACTCACAAAGCTATGAACATAACCAATTCGGCATTGGCTTGGATGTAAAACCTAAGATTTTCTTACCTGAGGCCACCGGCGAACAACCCTTTACTACCATTTCCTATCAATTGGAAGAACCAGGCTTTGTAGGGACCATCAGGATTTATGGAACCAATGGCCTTTTGATCAAAAGTTTGTGTGAAAATGAAGTATGGGGAATTTCAGGTTTTTACACTTGGAATGGCACCAACCAAGCTGGAAACAAAGTTAGACCTGGCTATTATATCGTCTTGGCAGAAATGCTAAACCTGAATGGCAGCTTAATGCAAATAAAAAAAACAGTAGTCGTAGGAAGTAAATTCTAATCTGCCTTATGAATCAGAAGTTATGATTAAAGCTGATTTTTAATTATTTTAATTTCTGAAGCAAATGTCTTAGCAATGAATAATGATTTGATCAATGACACTCTAAAAGCTTATTTTATCCGAACAGGTAAAGATTTAAAATTAATTCAAAGACTCCTCAGGATAAAATACCGATTAAATATAGAGGAAAAAGTACTTCAAAAAAGAGTGGCTCAACTAAAGATAAATTGAGCCAAAACAAAAATTACAATCCTTCATCTTCATCATTATAGACAAAAGTCTGAGCTTGTCCCTTTTCCCTAATATAACCTCGATACATTCCGGCAGAATTGAATGGCATACTTATATTTCCTTGGGCATCAATTGAAATAACACCTCCACTTCCCTCCATTTTCACCAATTGATCCATCACCACTTCATTTGCTGCCTCATCCAAAGACTTATTCCCATATCTCATAATGGAAGCAATTTCATGTCCAACGACATTACGGATAAAGTACTCACCATGTCCAGTTGCTGAAACAGCGCAGGTAGCATTATCAGCATAGGTTCCTGCACCAATAACTGGGACATCACCGACCCTACCATAGCGCTTATTCGTCATACCACCCGTGGAAGTAGCCGCAGCCACATTTCCTGCGGCATCTACCGCCACAGCACCCACAGTTCCAAATTTTCTATCCTTGAAAAATGGGTCTTCCAGTTCCATCTCTCTAATAGAAGAATGATCCAACTGCTGTCGCTCCGAATCAATTATTTTCATCAGCTGTTCATATCGTCTCTCCGTCCTAAAATAATTTGGATCTACCAATTCAAGATTTTGTTCTTCGGCAAATTGTTCAGCCCCTTTCCCTACCATAAAAACATGAGGAGAGTTTTCCATCACTTCATAAGCTGCCGTTATAGGATTCTTCACTGTGGATATACCTGCCACTGCTCCAGCATTTCGAGTTGAGCCCTCCATGATCGCTGCATCCATTTCATTTTTACCATCGTGGGTAAAGACAGCCCCTTTACCCGCATTAAAAAGAGGGGAATCCTCCATCACTTTTATTGCAGCAATCACTGCATCCACAGACTTACCTCCATCTGCCAAAACTGCATAGCCTACATTCAAGGATTCCATTAGTTTTTCACGATAAGCCTTTTCTCGCTCAGGGCTCATATCCTCCCGCTTAATCGTTCCAGCACCACCATGAATTACCAATGCAATTGGCTGAACTTTATTCCATGAAGAAAATTCTTTATTTGACTCATATTTTTCATATTTTCGCTCGGAACAAGCTAAAATTGCCAAAAAAAATACCGCAAATAAATAGTTTGCTTTTAGTCCCATTGTAAAGAAATTTAAACCAAATGTTGAACATTTAACGTATTAACTTAATAAAGATAATTATATAGAAGTGGTGAACAAATGTGGCTTAGATATTGCCTATCTTATTTTTGATTCTCAAAACTCTAACTTATTTTAGAGAAATTTTTTGACGGTCAAAAATCAACATCACCTAAACACTAAACGCCGAAACTATGAGTCAAGAAGAGAAAACATCATATTCCAGAGAAGAACTCAAGGAGTTTGAGGAATTGATCAACAACAAGTTAGCTGTAGCTAAATCAGAACTTCATTCTTTAAAAGAAACACTGAGCAAAAAGAATGATAGTGGAACGGACTTTACTGCTTCCACTTCTAAATTATTAGAGGATGGAGCGGATACTTTGGAAAGAGAAAGTCTCAGCCAGCTCGCAGCTAGACAGCAAAAATTCATTATCAACTTGGAAAAGGCCTTGATAAGAATTAAAAATGGCACTTATGGTGTTTGTGTAGATACCGGAAAGTTGATCGCAAAAGAAAGATTGAAAGCGGTACCACATACCATGCACTCTATTGAAGCTAAACTCGCTAAAAAGTAAAAATTGGAATTTTTACACAGACATATTGAAGCTTTAATTTTCTGTTCTCCATCTCCGTTAGGCTTAGGAGAAATCCAAAAATGCCTAACGGAGATGTTTGAAACAGAAGTGCCCAAAGAACATATTGAAGAAGCCATAGCTGAATTACAAGAAAAATATCAGCAGGATGATTTTTCCTTTGCCTTGGAAAAAATGGGCAACGGCTATCAGTTCTTAACCAAACCGGCTTACCAGACCAGTATATCCATACTTTTAAAACAACAATCCACCAAAAGACTTTCCACTGCGCAAATGGAAACGCTTTCCATTATCGCCTATAAACAACCTGTTACCAAATCAGAGGTGGAACAGATCAGGGGAGTAAACTGTGATTATTCAGTGCAAAAACTTTTAGAAAAGGAATTGGTGACCATCAAAGGAAAATCCGACAGCATAGGCCGTCCCCTTTTATACGGAACCAGCGATAAATTCATGGAATATTTTGGGATAAACAGTCTTAAAGACCTGCCTCAACCCAAGGACTTCAACCAAGAAGATAATCAAATAGGAAACGAACAGGAATAAACTGATTCTTTCCATGACATTTCTTGATCCAAGAATATTTCCATTGGGATGACACTAATCTATTATTTAGTATGTATCTTTGCAGCCTGATTCTTAAAAATGCAATACACTCATTTTTAAGTATTTAGATTAGCATTTAATATTTAAGATACAGCAGAGATGCTGCAACACTATGAAAAAGCACAATAGGAATAACAAAGAAGGGCAAAGAGGAGAAAAAACAGGTTTTTCAGGCGCTAACAAAAAAGCCGGAAGGAAACCTTACGGAAACAAAAACAGGAACGAATCAAGATCTGACCGTTTTAAACCTGGACAGAAGCCATATGGAAAAAGTGCTGAGAAAGAAGAAAAAAGTAGCTTTTCACCATTAAAAAAATACAGAAAAGACCCTAGCGAATTCAATAGAGAAGCTCCTAAAAAAGAGCAAGAAGGAAAATTCAAAACCGTATATAAAGGCAGGGGCAAAGATCAAAGGCCTGTATTTGGGACAGAAAGAATTGAAGAAAAAGGACGTAAGAACGGCCCAAAATTTAAAAACAACCGCTTTTTTAAAACTGCTCAATCCAATCAGGAAGAAAAACCTGAATACAACCTTAAAAAGGTGGAGAAAAAAATGGGCAAGTTCCCAAATAAGGAATTACGACTTAACAAATATATCGCTAATGCCGGGATTTGCTCTAGAAGAGATGCAGACAAACTGATTGAAGCAGGCGAAATCAAAGTAAATGGCGAGGTAATAACTGAACTAGGTCACCGCGTTCAAATCACTGACAAGGTAATCTATAAGGGCAAGCTGATCAATCCAGAAAAGCCTGTTTATGTACTACTGAACAAACCTAAGGACTTCATCACCACTACCGATGACCCAATGAACCGTAAAACAGTGATGCATTTGGTAAGTTCAGCATGTGATGAAAGGATTTTCCCGGTGGGTAGATTAGACAGAAATACTACTGGACTATTGCTATTCACCAATGATGGCGACCTGGCCTCCAAACTTTCCCATCCATCTGAAAAAATCAAAAAGATTTATCAGGTAACATTGGACAAGCCTATTTCCAAAACTCATGTAGATGAAATCTTGGAAGACCTAACCCTGGAAGATGGCCCTGTACATGTAGATGACCTACAAGTCCTGTCTAAGGACAGAACAATTATGGGTATTGAAATTCATGTAGGCAAAAACAGAATTGTAAGAAGAATATTTGCTCACCTTGGCTATGAAGTAGTTGCCCTTGACAGGGTAATGTATGCTGGACTTACGAAAAAAGACCTTTCTAGAGGTACCTGGAGGTTCTTGACGGAAAAAGAGGTGATCAACCTAAAATTCTTCAAAAAGTAAAAAAGCTTATATTCTTACATAATCAAAGAGCGTGGAAAATTGATTTCACGTTCTTTTTTTTTTATACCTAAGTCATGTTTTAAGAAGCAAAGAATGATTAAACTACTATGTAACTAGTTTTATAAATACTTATGTAAGCTTTTCGTAAAATTTCTATTTCTTAACCATATAGTACAGAAACTACAAAAGCCAATATTATTTTTTGATTACATTTTTAAACTCAAAGATTACATCCATTATTCACTTTCTTCAAACCTATTCTGTTCCATAAACTATTAAAAACAACCTGACAATTTCAAAATACAAATCCTTGTTCACTAAACACACCAATTGAACTTTATCAATATTTTACAATACTTTTCTATTAAATCGATTTTATTCTTAAGCCCCTTATATTAGTAGCATAATTAACTCACCGGTGAAAAATTATTTAATTGGGGATGTCGAAAACCATTTTTCAGAGTAGACAAAAACATGATTAAACATTAAAAAACATGGACCTTATTTCAAACTTACTTGGCACTGTTATCGAACTTTTATCAAGCCTTTTAGGCGGTTTATAATTTAGTGCACCCTTAAAACCGCTTTTAAAAAAAGACATAAACGGTTATTAAAGGACAAAAAAAGAGCTGCTTTCTAAAGCAGCTCTTTTCAATGTCTTATATTTTTTTACTATTTCCCCTAAATCATTCTCATGGAAATGCTCTGGCCAACTTCTTACTTTCGAACGTTCCTTCTAATTCAATGACGATATGGCTATCATCACCATTTCCTCCTATCAACAATACTAAATCACTAATAGTATCACCACCCTTGGAATAAAACACTATTTCACTGTCCTTTTCTGACATTTCCATCAGCACATCATATTTTTCTCTTTTTAAGCCCTTCTGAAGTGCTTTAAAATCGGCCTTCGCCTCAGCTCCTGAAACAGGCAGCTTGAACAATTTCATCCTTTCTACAGATTTTGCAATGGCTTCCACTCCCTCTTCATCCAAATCAATATTAAAACCATCAGCAAAATCAAAAAAGCTTCCCGCTAGGTCCAAATGAAAGAACTCATCATCTCCCTTATATTTTTCGTAGATAGATTCCACCGTTTTACTTTGGGCATGCGACAAGACGCCCACGCTCATCATCGCTAGGATTAAGAATAACTTTTTCATTTTCTATTATTTTAATGTTAGGTTCCTTTATTATTTATTCTTTTTACCTGAACTATATTCATTCATCCCTGGTAAATCTGTTTTTTCGGCCAGTATATTCAGGTCAGCATAAGTAAATCTACCAAGCATGCTCAATAATGTAAATTCAGTATCTGAGCCTGAAATCATTAGCAGCTCAGCTACCTTCCCCTCCTCTTCTCTAACCATAAATTTCAAGCTGCTGCTTTTATCCTGCACATCCATGAGATCCTCATACTTATTCTTGTTTAGGGTACTCATAGCTTCTTCATACAAGCTCATTCCATCAACCTCCTCAGCACTGAGAATCCTAATACCTTTTACTTTGGAAATCAACTCACCCATGTCTTGCGCATCCTGATCTTCATCTTCCTCGGCTGCCGACTTTAAAAAACCGCCGGCCATTTGCATCATTTTAGGACTGATATACACCCTCGAAAAGGCATCATCCTCCATATATTTGGAAAAAAACTTTACGATGGCATCATCCTGTGCTTGCGCAGCACTGAACATCAACATCATCATCAATATGCTCATCAATTTCTTCATTACTCCTCCTCTTTTATTTTTTCGATCCTAAACAATTCATTGGTTCTATTTAAATGCTTCATATCATCCATTACCCTCAACGAGGAAGTACCTTTTTTCATATTATCCTGAATTATAGACAACGCTTCCACTACCTGCAAATACGCTTGCTCTTCTTTCTGCTCTTGATACTCCCTATAAAAAAGCCAGCTAATAGAAAGTATTGCCAGCAATACGGCAGCAGAACGCTGCCAATTGACCAAATTCCTACCTTCTTTTGGAGCAGGCCTTTTGCTTGGCGCTTCCGACCTGAGCTCTTCCAGGCCGAAGAAAAACATTTTTTCCTCTTCAAAACCCGCTGAGCATTTTAGCAAATCCTTTAACTGGTCTTCTTCCTCCAGGGAAGTCTCTCCTTCGTAGTATTTATCCAGTAAACTCTCTATTTGCTCTTTCATCATTTCTTTTGGTTTAACATAAACGAGCGCAACTTTTTCCTTGACCTGAAAAGATTCACCTTTACTTGTTCTACAGATATCTCCATATACTCAGCAATCTCTTCATAGGTCAAGCCCTCCACTTCTCTTAACTGAAACACTTCCGTTTGTTTTTCGGGAAGCTCCTTAAGAAACCCAAACACCATTTTAACAGCTGGAGAAGACTCTTCTGGACTTTCTACAGAAGCTTCGACGATGTCCTCCTGATTATCTACAACCACCCATTTTTGGCGTTCTCTGAGCCGCTGTAAGCTTTGGTTTTTAACAACCCTGACCATCCATCCGACCGAATTATCCATTTTTTGGAGGGCAGCCCTATTCGCCCAAGCTTTCTCCAAAGCCTCCTGCACCACATCCTCAGCCTCAGCCCTGTCCTTAAGCCAGAGATAAGCCATGCGGTAAAGCTTGCCACGCAGGGTCCATATATACGCCTCAAAAAATGTCTTCATTCATGTAGATAATGATCCTATATCTCAAATGTTACAGTTTTCTGAAAAATAATTTCCAAACCTTCTTAAATTCTTGCTTACATTGAAGAAACACCCTTAAACCACCTAAAACAAATTCATCATTACAACATAACCACCATTCCGTCAAAATAGATTAATTTTATAGTCGTAAACCAGAGAGAATGCGAGCATATCAGCTTTGCCAGAATAAAAAGTCAGTAAAAAAACATGAATTTCTACCTAACTATATCAAAAACAAGACATTGGAAAAAGGGCATAAAAAAAGCCTTGAATCGCTTCAAGGCTTGTGGTGATGAGTGGGCTCGAACCACCGACTCACGGATTTTCAGTCCGATGCTCTACCAACTGAGCTACATCACCGTTGTAAAGTGATGCAAAGGTAATCAAACATATTTTCCATGCAAACCCTAGAGACAAAAAAAATTAAAGAATTTTAAACAAAAATCATTAACCAATTCAATATGAACATCTTACCTCAGGTAATTTTTATTTTGGTTTTTGCAGCTGCAGGATACGTTCTTTACAAAAGGATTTCCTTCCTGAAAAGGAACATCTTCCTGGGTAAGGCAGAAACCAGAAACGATCAATCTTCAGAAAGATGGAAGACCATGGCACTGGTGGCATTTGGCCAACAGAAAATGTTCAAAAGAGTACTTCCTGCATTTCTCCACCTATTAGTTTATGTAGGTTTTATTATCATCAATTTGGAAGTGGCTGAATTTATCATTGATGGAATTTTTGGTCAACACCGGATTTTTGCTCCACTGCTTGGAGGAGCTTATACCTTTGCCATGAATTTCTTCGAACTGCTGGCAGTAGGTGTAATGGCTTCTTGCCTGGCATTCCTTATCAGAAGAAATGTCACTAAGGTCCCTCGACTGACCATGACAGAACTTAAGGGCTGGCCAGCTTTAGACGCCAACCTGATCTTGGTCATTGAGATCATCTTGATGGTAGCTATACTGACCATGAATGCCACAGACCAGCTACTCGCAGAAAAGGGAACAGAGCACTATACAGCTTTAGGACCGCTCTTCTTCAGCGGTTTGATCAAACCATTGTTTGTAAACATGAGTGAAGGGAATCTAATATTTGTAGAGCGTTTTGCCTGGTGGTTTCATATCATCGGAATATTAGGCTTTGCCATTTATGTCACCTACTCTAAACACTTGCATATTTTCCTTGCTTTTCCTAATACTTGGTATTCTAACCTTAAGCCTAAAGGGGAAATCTCCAATATGCCAGAGGTCACCAATGAGGTCAACATGATGTTGGGTATCCCAACTGAAGGAGGCAACGAACCCCCTGCTGAGATCGCCCGATTTGGCGCCAAAGACATCAATGACCTTAGCTGGATCAATATTATGAATGCCTATTCCTGTACGGAGTGTGGAAGATGTACATCAGAATGCCCTGCCAATATCACTGGTAAAAAACTTTCACCAAGAAAAATCATGATGGATGTCAGGGACCGTGCCGAAGAAGTAGGAAAAAGCATTGATGACGGCGGGAAAGGACTTGAAGATGGAAAATCACTTTTGGGTGACTATATTAGCAAAGACGAGATAAATGCCTGCACCAGCTGCAATGCTTGCGTGGAAGCCTGTCCGGTAAACATCGACCCACTATCCATCATTCTACAGATGCGTCGCTATGTGGCCATGGAAGAGAGTGGTTCTCCGGCTCAGTGGAATGCGATGTTCCAGAATATGGAGACCAGTTTTTCGCCATGGAAATTTGCTCCATCTGACCGGTTTAACTGGGCAGAGAGTGTAAAGGACGAAGAAATGAAATAAGGGAAGACCTAGTTCCCACTATTTATCAATTGAATTTTAAAACACAGAAATATGTCAAATTATAAAGTTCCCACCATGGCCGAGTTGGCCGCCTCTGGTGAATCCCCTGAAATCCTTTTTTGGGTAGGTTGTGCTGGGTCTTTTGATGATAGATACAAAGCCGTCACCCAAGCATTTGTAAAAATCCTAAACAAAGTAGGGGTGAGTTTTGCCGTGCTTGGACCTGAAGAAACCTGTACTGGAGATCCTGCCAGAAGAGCGGGAAATGAATTCCTTTTCCAAATGCAGGCTGTAGCCAATATCCAAGTGATGAATGGGTACAATGTCAAAAAAGTGGTCACTGCTTGTCCACACTGCTTTAACACCATCAAAAACGAATATCCTGCCCTTGGTGGAGAATATGAAGTGATCCATCACAGCCAGTTTTTGCAAAGCCTGATCAATGAGGGAAAAATAGTCTTGAAAGGTGGCGGTGATTTTAAAGGAAAGAAAATCACTTTCCATGATTCCTGCTACCTCGGCAGGGCGAATAATGTCTACGAAGCCCCTAGGGAAGTAATCAAGGCCCTAGATATTGAATTGGTGGAAATGAAGCGATGCCGCACCAAGGGTCTTTGCTGTGGTGCCGGTGGAGCTCAAATGTTCAAGGAGCCTGAAGAAGGCAAAAAAGACATTAATATCGAGAGAACAGAAGAAGCTCTAAAAACTGGTGCATCTGCGATTGCGGTAGGATGCCCTTTCTGCCTAACCATGATGTCCGATGGTGTCAAAAACAAAGAAAAAGAAAATGAGGTTAAGGTATTCGACTTGGCCGAGTTAATCGCAAAAGATCAGGGACTTTCTTAAGTCCCTGTATTATATTAACTTTTTATTATTCTTTTCCCTTTATTGGTGTACTTTCATATTTAACCATAAAACGAAGATACATAACCGTTGACGCACAAAACTTAAAATATGGACACTTTCTTTTCTTTAGGAATTTTTGGTTTTTTATTCACCATCGTACCACTCGTTTTGTTCATTTGGGCATTGGTTGATGCCATCCAAGCTCGATTTACCTCAAGTGACACAAAAATAATATGGATTATCGTCATCATTCTTGTTCCTTTTATCGGGTCAATTTTATACCTGATCATTGGCCGAAATAATAAAATCTAGCCGCTCAAACACTATCCAAAATGTTCAAATTATTATTCATCCTATTCAGTCTCCTTCCACTTGCCTTCATGGTTTGGGCTTTGGTCGATGTCTTGAAATCAAGATTTCCAGAAGAAAACACCAAGCTCCTTTGGGTTATTGTCATTATCCTACTTCCCTTCATTGGTTCATTGCTTTATTATTTTATTGGAAGAAAAGATAAAATAGGATCGTATTGACCAAAAACTTGATGATCAAAGAATCATTCTGCCCCTTTTTGCCGTTTTAGGTAAGAAGGGTTTTTTATACCCAATTGATTAGGTTTATATTTCAAAGAAGAATTTAGTAATATGTATTTGCCATTTGAAGAAATGCCCGACACAGCAAGGGTATGGGTTTACCAAGCCAACAGAAAATTTACCCCAGAGGAAATCCAACTTATAGAATCCAGATTAACGGCATTCTGCAATCAATGGAACACACATGGCAATTTGATGCCCACCTCTTTTGACATCAAGTACGATCAGTTTATCATTCTATCTGTGGACGAATCAAAACTCGGCGCCAGTGGATGCTCCATTGACAGTTCAGTAAAAACCTTAAGAGAACTGGACCAAGTGCTCAAGGTCAACCTGCTCGACCAAGGGAAGGTTTCTTTCGTATATCAAGATGACATAACCATTAGTAGCTTGGGGGATATCAAAAGCTATATCCTATCAGGTATATTGACCAGTAATTCCAAAGTCTTCAACCCAATCATCCAGAAAAAAGAAGACCTACAGAACAAATGGTTGATTCCTGCCAGTGAAAGTTGGTTAAACAGATATTTTAACAACTAATTTATTTTAAAAGTTATATATTAGGGGATATACACTTTATGAAAGCTTGACTTTATGATGAAAAATTGTTTTCTGTGTTTCTTTTTAATCAGCCTTGTTTTGGGAGCCTGTACCAGTCTACCTCAAAAAGGCAAAAGCCAGTTTGCAGCTGGGGAATATCAAATGGCCATTGGCACTTTTTCTAAAATTTTGGCGGACAATCCAGAAGATGCAGATGCCAACTATTATGTAGCAGAAAGCTTCAGGCTTTCCAATCGTATTGAGGATGCCCTTCCCTATTATGACAAACTTCTAGAAGAGGAAGGCTCCTTTGAAAACTATATGAAAAAGGCAAAAAGTCTCCATGACCAAGGGGACTACGAAGCAGCAGCTGCAGCCTACAAAGAAGCCAAAGAACACACCAGCAGTGACTCATTGCTTGCCCTAGCGGATAGAGGATCCCAAAATATTGCCCAAATAGAAAGCATAACGGACTATTGGCCATATCACGAGCTTCAAAACTATGAACTGCTGAACACATCGGGGATTGACTATGCTCCAGTAGTAAGTGAAAACTTCCTCTACTTCACAAGTTCTAGAGGAGCTAGTGGAGCCTATCCAGCAACTGGGCAAGGTTATACTAAACTCTACAGGACCCGTGCGGATGGCATCAAGGTAGATGTCCAGAATGTACAGGCTCTACCTGAATTCAGAAATGAAGAAGGACTCAACCAAGGAGCCATTACTATCAGCCCTGATGGCAATACCATCATTTATGCCAGAGGAAATAGCACTAATAAAAATGACCTTCCTGAGGTAAACCTTTTCGTTTCCTATTTCAGGGGAGCGAGCTTCACAGACCCTATTTGGATGCCGGTAAATGAGGAAGAAACCTACTGGAATTCAACACCGGCATTTAGCCCCGATGGAGAAGTTTTATACTTTGCTTCCAATAGACCCGGAGGCTATGGAGGAACAGACCTTTATAAAGCCACCAAGTTGGCCAATGGTGACTTTGGCAATGCTCAAAATTTGGGACCAGAAATCAATACTGCGGGAAATGAAATGTTCCCCAGGCCTATGGGGGAAAAATTCTTCTTCGCCTCTGATGGTCATCCAGGATTTGGAAAACTGGACCTCTTTGTTGCTGAAACCATTGACGGCAATAGGACCATAAAGAACCTAGGAAAGAATATTAACTCCGTAGGAGATGACTTTGGAATCTTTTTCACTAACTTTCCTAAAGAAGGATTCCTCACTTCCAACAGAGAAGGCGGAATTGGTGATGATGATATCTATTATTTTGAGGATAAAACGCCAAAACCCAAGGTGGTCAATGTATTCTTAAATGTTAAAACCCTCCAAAATATTCCTGATAAAGATCCTGTCACGCTTCCAAGGACAAGAGTAGCCCTTTATGATGGGGAAAAAAAATCCATTGGAGGGGACTTCTCCAACGATGATGGAAAACTCCGTTTTCAATTGGAGCCCAACGCTGACTTCACGATGATAGCCTCCAAAAACGGTTATTTCACCAAAAGCATCAGTTATTCAACTGTTGGAAAAACGCCAGCGCAAGAAGACTTGATCCAAGACGTCACCAATATCGTATTGGACACCACCATTGTATTGGAAAAACTGGAACTTGAAAAAGCCATTGTCTTAGAAAATATTTATTATGATTTGGACAAGGCAGACATCCGACCTGATGCAGCTTTAGAATTGGACAAATTGGTAAAAATCCTTCAGGACAATCCTGAAATCAAAATTGAGCTAAGTTCTCACACCGATGCAAGAGCTAGTGACGAATACAATAGAGACCTTTCCCAAAGAAGAGCTGAATCTGCGGTCAACTATATTGTTTCCCAAGGAATTGACAAAGACAGATTGGTAGCCAAAGGCTATGGTGAAGATAGGTTGATCATTGAAAATGCACAGACTGAAGAAGAGCACCAAATCAACCGAAGAACTGAATTCAAGGTCACAGAAATTGAAGAAAACTAATAAAATATCCCAGGCAAAACACCTGGGATTTTTTATTTCCCAATTTTATTTTGTTTAAATGGGCACTGCTTTGCAACATTCAAACATATATTTTCTCAATCCTTCTTAAAATCCTTAACTTTACGGCAATATTAACCAAGTCATTATTCTGATGGACGAAAGATATATGCAAAGAGGCGTATCAGCCTCAAAGGAGGATGTGCACCAGGCCATTTCCAAACTTGACAAAGGACTTTACCCAAAGGCATTTTGCAAAATTGTGGAAGACACTTTAGGCAATGATCCTAATTACTGTAATGTCATGCATGCGGATGGTGCAGGAACCAAATCCTCACTTGCTTATTTATACTGGAAAGAAACCGGAGACTTGAGCGTATGGAAGGGTATCGCCCAGGACGCCATCATTATGAATATTGACGACCTGTTGTGTGTAGGCGCCATCAATAATATATTGGTATCCTCCACTATTGGCAGAAATAAAAACCTGATCCCTGGTGAAGTAATCTCCGCCATCATCAATGGTACAGAAGAGGTCCTTCAAATGCTCCGTGACAATGGTGTCAATGCTGTACTTACTGGAGGTGAAACAGCTGATGTCGGAGATCTTGTAAGAACTGTAATTGTAGACAGCACTGTTACTGCAAGAATGCGTAGAGATGAAGTTATCTCCAATGACAATATCAAAGCTGGTGATGTGATAGTTGGTATTGCCTCTCATGGCCAAGCCAAATATGAAACGGCCTATAACGGCGGCATGGGAAGTAATGGCCTTACTTCTGCCAGACATGACGTTTTCAACAAGGTATTGAAAACAAAATATCCAGAAAGCTTTGACCCATCAGTTCCAGAAGACTTATTATATACGGGTAAATACAACCTTACCGACCCAGCACCGGGCACTTCTGTAAATGTTGGTCAGTTGGTGCTTTCTCCAACAAGAACTTATGCCCCTATCATGGTAGAGGCATTGAAATATTTACGTCCGCAAATCCATGGTTTGGTTCATTGCAGCGGTGGTGCACAAACAAAGGTGCTTCACTTTGTGGACAATGTGCATGTGGTCAAGGATAACCTTTTTGAAACCCCTCCTTTGTTCAAAATCATCCAGGAAGAGAGTGGCACAGACTGGAAAGAAATGTACAAAGTCTTCAATATGGGCCACAGAATGGAGGTTTATTTGGAAGAAAAATATGCGGAAGAGATCATTGACATTGCTGAGTTCCACGGTGTAGATGCACAAATCATTGGACGTGTGGAGCCTCATAAAGGCAAAAAAGTCACTATCAAAAGTGAACATGGTACCTTTGAGTATTGATCATAGTCAAGACTTATATGTTGCAAAAAACATTAAAAATACTGGCCTGGATAACAGGCCTTTTACTTTTTCTAGCTGGCATACTCCTTACAAGGGTAGACAGAAGTTCTCCCAAGGAACAGGAGTACTATCAAGAAACCTTAAATGCTATTGAGAATCTTGATTTTAAAAGTTCTACTGGACAATCCTGGCTAGCCGGATGGGCAAAGATAAATGTCACACCTAAAGAACCAGCTAGTCTTGTAGGCTATAAACCACGTGGTAAGTATGAGTTTGTCCAAGATAGCAGCTATGTCAAGACTTTGGTTTTGGGCAACGGACATCAAAATATTGCTTACCTCAATTATGAATTACTGATCGTTCACCCCTTCTTGGCAAAGAATATCAATGAGGCGATCAAGGCTTCAAACCTTCCCATAGACCAAGTTTATTTCACAGCTACACATACCCATAGTGGAATGGGGGGGTATATCCCTGGCTTGATGGGCAAAATCGCATTTGGAGGCTATGATCAGAAAATCGTTGATTTGTTCACGCAAAAATCCATCGAGGGAATAAAGCAATCCCTATCCAACCAAGACAGTGTGAGTATTACCTTTCAAAAGCACATTGCCCGAGAATTTGTTGCCAATAGATTTATCAAAGAAGATCCTGTAGACCCTTATATCCGACAACTGGTATTCACAAAAAGTAATGGAAAAAAAGGAACGTTCTTTACTTATACCGCCCATGCCACCTGTCTGAGCAGTAAATTTATGGGCCTCTCAGGTGATTATCCTTATTATCTCACTGAAGACATGATGGATGATTATGACTTTGCCCTTTTCGCCGCCGGCACTGTGGGAAGTCACAGTCCATTACCACCGGGAAACACGCCCAAAGACATCAAAACCTACGCCCATCAGCTAGATAGCCTCATGGAAACACCTTCCATGAATATGGATACCATTGTATCCAAAAACATTAAATTAACTACACTTATACCTTCATTGCCTGAAGCTACTTACCGGATTTCCGATAACATCAGGCTTAGGCCATGGGTGTTCAACAACCTTTTTGGAGATACCAATAGTCATTTCGATGTTCTACAAATAGGAAATACGATCATGATCTCCAGTAGTGGTGAAATCTCAGGGGTATTTTATGAGAAATGGGAAAAAATGGCCGCAGCAAAAGGCCTAAACCTAATTATCACCTCCTTTAATGGAGGATATATGGGCTATATCATTCCTGACAAATATTATGAAAAACACTATCATGAA
This sequence comes from Echinicola salinicaeni, assembly GCF_014280965.1. Lineage (GTDB taxonomy): Bacteria > Bacteroidota > Bacteroidia > Cytophagales > Cyclobacteriaceae > Echinicola > Echinicola salinicaeni. Next base: position 142,461 of record NZ_JACODZ010000001.1, on the reverse strand, counting down.
GCCCGTGATATGAATTGGTTCGGCCCTTACAGTGGTTCATTTTTCGATGATATCATTACCAACATTATTTCTTTGGCAACAAAATAGTTTCTTTCTCATTACTTTCTCTCAGCTTGACTATCGGCATTCGTGAGTAATAATCTTCTGGAATCTCAATTTCTCGGATGCTTCCCTTAAATGATTTAGAAAGATTCAGAATACGCATATTTGGATCTATTAACTCCACCCTGTTCTTTCCAGAAAGATTTTTGGAAACAATGGGTATGTTTAGATCTAGGGCATCCATAGAAAGATCAAGGCTATCTAATTCTAATGGTTCAAAATCGAAAACTGTAGGCAAATCACTTTCTAATTTGCTAGTATCCTGGGCAAACAAGTCTGAAGAAAACAATAACGTTGCAGTAAAAACAAATAATGAAAACTTTTTCATGGCATAAAAATTAGTCAAACTTAATTATATCAACAAGTTAATTTTTCATCCAATTAACTAAAAATTTTGAACGTTAAAACTAGTTAATTTGTTTTTCCACAAAGCCAAGCCTGAATCCAATCATTCTTAAAGGAGATTTTATTTTTTATCTCCCAGCCATATTTTTTGAAATACTTGGAATAATTGGGCAAATCCTTTCTTGGGTTCTTAGTGACCAACCTGAAAAACCCAATCATAATATATTGTAAAACCTTTCTATTGGGATGGTCCAAAAAATCCGTGAAGATCCATTTAGTTTTCCTGTTGCACCGTTTGGAAACTTCATCAAATAAGATCTTGAGATCACTTTCGGGCAACAAATCCAATAAGTACTGAGTGATAACTATTTGAAATTGATGCTTCGGTATTTTCTTAAAGTCATCTTCCTTCAAAAAAACTACCCTTCTTGTTAGTTTGTCCGGAATATCCTTAGCTGCCTCATTGACCATTTTCTGGGAAGCTTCCACAAAAAAAACTTTCCCATCCTCCCCTACTTGGGTTAATATTTCCGGCAGGTTTGTACCTGTTCCACCCCCAATATAAAGCACATTGTCTCCCTTTGATATATGATCCAAAAATGCTCGTTTACTCTCTAAATAACCTTTTCCAAGCACCAAAGATGCTAGGCCATCATAAAAAAACACCACCCTATCATACAGATTCTTCTCCATTCAACAAATATACAAGACCATCACATTCTCCCTACGCTTTACCTCGTAATTACCCATACCCTTAACTGTTGACCAAGCTGTAAATCAATTAGAGTCGCCGGCATGAATATACACATTCAACCAATGAACAATAATATCAACGGAAGCATATAAGCTGCATCAATTTGTCTTCTTACAAATTCCTTTCCTTTTTGAGACTGGAAAAAAGCCAATGCGTGAATCAGAAACATGATCAAAAGAATAATTATATAGATATAAAAGTGGGAACTCAAGAAGAAAAATAAACTCAAATTATAGATCAGGCCAATCCAAACAATCACCTTCAAAAGCTTATAAGTGGCCTTCACTCCAAAAGTATTGACTATGGAACCCATTTGATCTCTTTGATCACTATGTTTATCCATATAGGCCAATAAAATGAGATTAAACCAAGCCAATAAGAAATAGCCAAAAGCAAAAAACCAAAAAGAATTGGGCAAGCCACCATTCACAAACCGGATCAAAGGAGCTAAGGTTATTCCCGCCGTATAAAAAGCCGCAGTAGAAAGTTCTTTTAAGAAAGCCATTTTCTTGCCAAAGAACTTGATTACCATAATATTGCCTATGATCATGCTCCCCAAAAGCAAGCCAAAGGATATTAACCTCGAGAATTTGATAAAGTTAAAAGCCAGATAAAGCCCCATAACGACCACCAGTATCAACCAAATAATCAACTTATTATAATGAACCTGATGAAAAAGGTGCCTTGCAGAACTGGCCCTACCTTCAATATTCTTAGCATCCATTAAGTGGTCAAAAGTATATATCCCCCAAACTGCCAGGCCCATCAAAACATAGACCACGAGTGTAAAGTCCAAATCCAACATGTGTTGGAAAAAGAAAAGTCCAGCACAAGCCCCTATTACCACATCCAAGGATAACCACTGAAAATAACTGTAATATTTCTTTAATCTAAGTGCTGACACAATAGTAAAGATACAACCCCAAGTGATTAATCGGAATGATATATTATATTTAACACTTTCAAATTTACAGTATTTAAAAATAACCCTTAATAATGAAGAAATTTCTTTTTACAATCCTATGTGTTTTATGTTTTAGTTTTCTTTTACAAGCGCAACACCAAGTAAAAGTAGCCTGTGTAGGAAACAGTATCACCCAAGGCCCTGGAAGGGAACATCCCGACAGCTGGCCTCTTTTAATGCAAGAAATATTGGGGGATGAATATCTGGTAAAAAACTTTGGAGTAAGCGGCAGGACCTTACTGAAAAAGGGTGACTACCCTTACTGGAACGAACCGCAGTTCCAAGAGGTGCAAGACTTCAATGCCGACATTATAATCATCAAACTGGGCACCAATGATTCAAAACCACAAAACTGGAAATATAAGGAAGAGTTTGTGGCTGATTATATAGCCATGATCAATACTTTCCAGTCTAGTATGGATGAGGATGGTGAGATTTATGTATGTATGCCTGTCCCTGTCTTTAAAGACAATTTTGGTATTAATGCCATAGGAATGAAAGAGATGGAGCCCATGCTCAAGGAAATTATCAAAACAACCAGAGTAAAGAAGATCAACTTATATAAGCCGCTCAAAAAACATGGTGATCTTTTCCCTGACGGGATCCACCCAAACAAAAAAGGCAATCAAATCATGGCTGAATCAGTGGCCAAAAAAATCAAGTAATTAAAAAAGCTCCAGTTCTCACCGGAGCTTTTTTTTTTATAAATATCTAAGAGATTAAGATACCACCTCTTCTTGCTCATATTCCTCAGTAGGAATACAGCTACAAACCAAGTTTCTGTCACCATATGCAGAATCAATCCTTCTGACTGTTGGCCAAAACTTACTGTTTCTCACATATTCCAATGGATAAATTGCTTGCTCTCTTGAATAAGGGAAGTCCCAAGTTTCACTCATCACCATATTGGCTGTATGAGGAGCATTTTTCAAAAGATTATTTTCTTTATCCATTTTACCCTCTTCTATAGCCCTGATCTCTTCACGGATACTGATCAAAGCATCACAGAACCTATCCAATTCAGCTTTAGTTTCAGACTCAGTTGGTTCAATCATCATTGTTCCAGCCACTGGGAAAGACACAGTTGGTGAATGGAAACCATAATCGATTAAACGCTTGGCTATATCTTCCACCTCTACATCAACAGCTTTAAATTCCCTGAAATCAACAATCATCTCATGCGCTGCACGACCTTGAGATCCTGTATATAAAATTGGGAAATACTCACTTAACCTGGCTTTGATATAATTAGCGTTTAGAATAGCAGTCTGTGTAGCATGCTTCAAACCATTTCTTCCCATCATAGCAATATAAGCATAGGAAATAGGAAGAATACTAGCACTACCAAACGGAGCTGCAGAAATTGCCGTGATGGCCTGCTGTCCACCAGTCTTAACGATTGGATTACTTGGCAAAAATGGCTCTAAGTGTTTAGCAACACAAATCGGTCCCATACCTGGTCCACCTCCACCGTGAGGAATGCAGAAAGTTTTGTGTAAGTTAAGATGACAAACATCCGCTCCAATATTTCCTGGACTGGTCAATCCAACCTGTGCATTCATATTCGCTCCATCCATATAAACCTGCCCTCCATTATCATGGATAATCTGACACATTTCACGGATAGCTTCTTCAAATACCCCATGCGTAGAAGGATAGGTCACCAAGAAAGAAGATAAATTATCTTTATGTTTTTCGGCTTTCGCCTTAAGATCTTCAATATCGATATTTCCTAACTCATCGCACTTCACAATAACCACTTTCATACCGGCCATTACCGCCGAAGCTGGATTGGTACCGTGTGCAGAAGAAGGAATCAAAGCAATATTTCTATGGCTTTCACCTCTGCTTTCATGATAAGCCCTGATCACCATCAATCCAGCAAATTCACCTTGGGCTCCTGAGTTTGGCTGCAAGGAAGTTTCCGCGAAACCAGTAATCTCTGTCAACCAATTTCTAAGGTCTTGGAATAATTCATAATAACCTGCTGCCTGATCTTGAGGTGCATAAGGGTGCAACTGACCAAACTCTGGCCAAGTCACAGGAATCATCTCCGCTGTGGCATTAAGCTTCATGGTACATGATCCAAGAGAGATCATAGAATGAACCAAAGAAAGGTCCCTGTTTTCCAATCGCTTAATATATCTCAACATTTCATGCTCAGAATGGAAAGCATTGAAAATCATATGATCCATATAATCAGAAGTCCTAGCCAGACCTTCAGCCACTTCAAAAGTCAAATCCTCCGCCAAAGGAGCTAAATCAACCTCGTCAGCACTCATATGTGTTGTCCTTGCAAACACTTCTATGATACTTTCCACATCTTCAATGGTTTTTGCCTCATCAAAAGCTAAGAAGACATAACCAGGTTCATAACGGAAATTCATCTCATGAGACAATGCAAAAGCAGTAATTTTTGACTGCTGAACATCATCCACTTTAATTTTAAGGGTATCGAAATAATCCTTGTTTTCTTGTGCGAATCCAAGTTTTTCCAATCCCTTAGCAGTAAGCTTAGCCAAGCCATGGATCTTAGCGGCAATATCTTTCAAGCCTTTTGGTCCATGATATACCCCATACATACCTGCCATTACTGCCAATAATACTTGGGCTGTACAGATATTTGAAGTAGCTCTTTCCCTTTTAATATGTTGTTCCCTTGTTTGAAGGGCCATTCTATACGCCTTATTGCCATCTCTATCCAATGAGATCCCAATGATCCTTCCTGGAACTTGTCTTTTATAAGCTTCTTTAGTGGCATAATAAGCAGCATGCGGTCCACCAAATCCCATTGGCACACCAAAACGCTGGGTAGTTCCTACGACCACATCAGCCCCCATTTCACCTGGAGGTGTCAAAAGGGTTAACGAAAGTAAATCAGCCACAAAAGCTGTGGAAACTTTATTTTCAATGGCCGTTTGCACCAAAGAATTATAATTGATTACCTCTCCATCTGCATTAGGGTATTGAAGCATCACACCATAAAGTTCCGGATCAGTAAGATCAAGTTCACTAAGTGGACCCTGAACCAATTCTACTCCTACAGGAAGAGCCCTTGTTTTTAGGATTTCCCTTGTTTGAAGAAACACCTTTTCGTCCACAAAGAATTTGGCAGCTTTTTTCTTTTCTCTAGGTCTAGTAGCAAAAAGCATATTCATTGCCTCAGCTGCAGCAGTACCTTCATCCAAAAGAGAAGCGTTGGCCAGTTCCATACCAGTAAGATCCATTACCATGGTCTGGAAGTTCACCAAAGCCTCCAAACGACCCTGTGCGATTTCAGCCTGATAGGGTGTATAAGCCGTATACCATCCTGGATTTTCCAAGACGTTCCTTAAAATTACTCCAGGGACTATGGTATCATAGTATCCCAAACCAATAAAAGATTTGTATATCTTATTTTTAGAGGCCAGCTTCCTGAAGTCCTTCAAAAAGGCTGCTTCAGATTTGGCTGTTGGTAAATTCAAGGGTTTTTCCAGCTGAATCGCTTTGGGGATTGTTTGGTCAATCAGCTCATCAACAGACGAAACGCCAATTTTACCAAGCATTTCGGTAACCTCCTGAGAAGAAGGACCATTATGGCGATTTTCAAACTTTACAGAGGGGTTCAAATCAATTTTCATAATCCAGATTCGCGTATTATATTCGGGTAATATTCCTTATTTTATACTGATCTGCAAAGGTATAAATTATTGATTGATAATGATTTTCTTTTTCAAGTTTTCTCCCCAATATCATCTTATATTGATAAATGGTCTTACACTTTTACAAAATATTGCCTAGTTTAGGGGGCAAATTTCAGTAATAACTCAAATATAGAGAATGAAGAGGAACTATTTCGTGGCCAGTGCCTTGGGACTTTTGCTTTCCCTGCAGGTCAGTGCTCAACAAACATCAATAGTGGAAAAATATGCCTCCACTATCAAGGACTCCGATTTGAAGGAGTATTTGACTTATTTGGCATCTGATGAATTAGAAGGACGTGAGACTGGTAAAAAAGGTCAAAAACTTGCAGCGGAATTTCTTTCAAAATTTTACCAAGAAAATGGACTTGAAGGACCGGTAGACGGCAGTTACTATCAAAAATTCAATTTAGTAACTGTCAAATGGAAAAATGTCGAATTAAGGGTCGGTAAACAAAACCTGATAAATAACGAGGACTTTGTTTTTATCGGTGATGGGGACATGAAAAAGAGGACCAAAACCGACTTGGTATACCTAGGCCTTGCCAGCGATGAAAATTTGGCCAAAGTGGATGTCCAAGACAAACTGGTCGGACTTTGGTCCATCGGACAGCGAGCCGGAGATCAAATCAATAAAATCATGGATGCCGGTGCTGCTGGAGTAGTCGTGGTAACCATGGAAGGACAAGCCAATTTTGACCGAATCGCCAATAGATACAAGAGCCTTAGCAACAGTGGAAGAATGGGCTTTGACAAGCCAACTGATCAAAAACCTGTATTTATGGTCAGTTCTGAAAAAATGGCCAGCTTGTTCGGCAAAACCATTGAAGAGCTGAAAGAAGCTGCCAAAAGCAATCCAGAATCAATAGCAAGTCAAAAAGCCAGGTACAAGGTAGAAAAAGCCAAAGAAATCGTAGACACTGAAAACGTAATGGCTTTCTTGGAAGGAACCGATAAGAAAGATGAAATCTTAGTCATTTCCTCCCATTACGACCACGTTGGTATCAACAGTAAAGGTGAAATCAATAACGGTGCTGACGATGACGGATCAGGTACAGTTTCTGTAATGGAAATTGCACAGGCTTTTGCTACGGCAGCAAAGGAAGGCCACAAGCCAAGGAGATCTGTACTTTTCTTGAACGTTACTGGTGAAGAAAAAGGATTATTGGGTTCTGAATACTATACAGACAATCCTGTTTTCCCATTGGAAAACACAGTCAACAATTTGAACATCGATATGGTAGGTAGGATTGGTTACGAATACCAAGATGCCGAAAACCAAGATTATGTCTATGTGATCGGGTCGGAAATGCTATCCTCACATCTGAAAAAAATCCTTGAATACAATAATATCACGCATACCAACTTGATCTTGGATTATAAATATGACGCTCCAGATGATCCAAACAGGTTCTACTACCGTTCTGACCACTACAACTTCGCCAAGCATAATATTCCAGTAGCTTTCTTCTTCAATGGTGTACACGATGACTACCACCAGCCTTCTGACATCGTAGAAAAGATTGAATTTGAGCTAATGGAAAAAAGAGCAAAATTGATTTACTACACTGCTTGGGATTTGGCCAATAGGGAAAACAGAACTCCCGTGGATGGCAGCAATGACCGAGGAGAAAGATAAATTAAAGCTGAAGGCTAAATGCCTAAAGTCAAAATGCAAAAGCCGCTGGATTTAGAATCTTGCGGCTTTTTTGTTGTATCGTGATTCTAAGTCTAAGAGCTATTCAGGATTTGCAATCCTGAATCATAAAAAAAGAGGATTTTAAATCCTCTTAATTATATCCTAGGAATTAAAAATTTTGAGGAGCTTTAATCAACACTATTTCTTGCCCTTGCTTTTCTTTTTCATCTGGTTCCTGTTCTTTTTTGCCTTACTGTTTTTATTACCTCGAACTTTTTTCTTTTCAGGATTATAGTGCGGATTTTTATTTCCTCTCGGCTTTTTCTCATGGAAGGCCCCTTTAAAATCAGGATTTTCCTTTTTCATTTGGCTGTCAATCTCCCTCGCATATGCCTGCTTTTCCGCAAATGGTGTTTCGGTTATTTTTACCTCAGCTGGAATTTCAGACTCTGGCACTTCCATTCTGATGATTTCTTCTATCTTATCAAAGTGATATTCTTCTGCAGGATTGACAAAGGTAAAGGCCTCCCCTTCCTGCTCAGCCCTTCCTGTACGACCAACCCTGTGCACGTAGTCCTCATAAATCAGCGGAACGTCAAAATTCACCACATGACTCACCAAACTAATATCCAAACCTCTAGAAGCGACATCTGTAGCCACCAAAATCCTTACATCACCAGACTTAAAGTCCTCCACTGAATTGATCCTGGTGTTCTGACCTTTATTGGCATGAATCACCCTAATTTCACCATGCTTTCTCCTCTCCAAATACTGATAAACTGCCTCTGCATTTTTCCTGGACTTGGTAAACACAATCACCCTTTTGATTTCCTCATTTTGTAACAAATGGTCCAAAAGATTGATCTTGGTTTTTAGGTTAGGTACCAAATATTTGGTCTGAGCCACCGTATCAGCAGTTGTAGCCTGAAGGGCAATTTCAATTCTTTCAGGAAACTCAAGAAACTCTTCGGAAATCTTTTCCACCCGGTCAGAAAAAGTAGCGGAGAAAAGTAGGTTTTGCCGCTTCACAGGAATCACCTCCAAAATCGCTCGAATCTGAGGCATGAACCCCATGTCCATCATTTTATCTGCCTCATCCATGACCATGGTCCTGATCTCCCTCACAAAGATTTTTCCTTTACTATAGATATCCATAAACCTACCTGGAGTAGCCACCACGATATCCACACCTTCCTCTATCTTTTCGATCTGAGTAGTTGGCCCAACTCCACCATACAGACACACATACCTCAAGTCAGTATATTTACCCAACTCAATGATGGCCTGCTCTATCTGCATGACCAATTCACGGGTAGGGGCTAAAATCAAAGCCCTAGGATGCATACCTTGGGCATATTTTACTTTCATCAAAATAGGCAAAACATAGGCTGCTGTTTTTCCAGTTCCAGTCTGGGCAATACCCAAAATATCCTGTCCAGCCAAAGCTAGGGGGATAGCTTTTTCCTGAATGGGTGTTGGCTTGGTATACCCCGCCTCCTTTACAGCCTCCAAAAGCTGCTTATTTATTTTAAAATTCTCAAAAGACTGCGGGCTATCAGACATGATTTATTAATTTTAGCTTCAAATTATATTTAGGGATGCAAACTCCCGATTCACTCCAATCAAAACCGTAATGACGAAGAGTATATTAATTACAGATGCAAATATAGTAAATGAAGGTAAGATTATTCGAGGAGATGTATTCATCAAGGACGGATTGATTTATTCTGTAGGGGGAAACCTTAAGGAATTTGAAGCAGACATCACTATAGATGCTGAAGGAAAATACTTACTTCCTGGATTGATTGACGACCAAGTTCATTTCAGGGAACCTGGGCTTACTCATAAAGCTGAAATCTACACAGAAGCCAAAGCTGCAGTTGCTGGCGGCATCACTTCCTTCATGGAAATGCCCAACACGGTACCTCAATCCACTACCCTAGAGCTACTGGAAGAAAAATATAAAATCGCCTCAGAAAAATCATTGGCCAATTACTCTTTTTACTTAGGGGCCACCAATGATAATTTGGATGAAATACTAAAAGCTGACCCAGAAAACATTTGCGGAATAAAAGTCTTCCAAGGCTCTTCTACGGGTAACATGCTTGTAGACAACCAAGAAACCCTTGAAAACATCTTTGAGCAGTGCAAAATGCTCATCGCCACTCACAGTGAGAACGATGATATGATCAAGGCCAATATGGACAAGTACCTTGAAGAGTTTGGAGAAGATATCCCTGTCAAATACCATCCGAAAATCCGATCTGCAGAAGCTTGCTATGATGCATCCAAGCGTGTAGTCGACTTGGCCAGAAAACATGGCACCAAACTTCACATCCTTCATATCAGTACTGCAAAAGAGGTTACGCTGTTCGATAATACTATTCCTTTAAAGGAAAAAAGGATCACTGCGGAGGCATGTGTACATCACCTTTGGTTCTCTGATGCTGATTATGATGAAAAAGGAACACTAATCAAATGGAATCCAGCAGTAAAAACCGCTGAGGACCGTGATGAGATTTTAAAAGGAGTATTGGATGACCATATTGATGTCATCGCCACCGATCATGCCCCTCATACTTTGGAAGAAAAAGACAATGTCTATACCAAAGCTCCTTCAGGCGGCCCATTGGTCCAGCATAACCTTGTTGCCCTATTGGAAATGTACCACCAAGGAAAAATCACCTTGGAGCAAATTGTACAGAAGACAAGCCACAACGTATCCATTTTGTTTGAAATAGAGAAAAGAGGCTATATCAGACCTGGATATTATGCTGACTTAGTATTGGTAGACCTCGACGATCCTTGGGAAGTTAAAAAAGATAATATTCTTTCTAAATGTGGCTGGGCACCGTTTGAAGGACAAACTTTCAAATCAAAAGTCTCACATACAATCGTTTCCGGACATTTGGCGTACGAAAACGGCACATTCCATGAAGAGAAAAAAGGTGAGAGACTGAAATTTTCAAGAAAATAATTTTAACTGTCTATTGTTTTGCAAAAAACCGTGTATTACCTTTGCAATCCAATCAGGGAAAAGACCTGATTAAAAGATATAAAACGGTGGTTGTAGCTCAGCTGGTTAGAGCGCTGGTTTGTGGCACCAGAGGTCGTCGGTTCGAACCCGATCTTCCACCCAAAACCCCTCATTTTTGAGGGGTTTTTAATTTTACACTAAAATGAAGAAACTATTATGGCATATTATTTGTCTCTCATTTTAGTATAATCAAAATTTGACCCCAATGTTTACATTATTCAAACCATCGCCTACCTTTCCAAAGGTAAAACCGGTAGATCTGAAAAATATTCAGATGTATATGGCAAAATTTGAAGAATCTCTGAAAAATTTTGAAGAGATACAAAAAGAGCATATTAACTCTATGATAAGATAAAACTAAAAAGGTCATTAAATAATGACCTTTATTTTTTGCCCAAACTTTTTACTTTTAACACTATTGGAGTATTTTAGAGGGGTCCACTAAAACCACTAAACAACACTCCATGAGCTACATCCATTTCGACAAGACGGAATTAATTAACCTCAATTATTCTTTAGAAAAAGAGACCATCAGGTCTAATCGTTCAGGATGCTATACCAGCACCACAATTATCGGATGTAACACAAGGAAGTATCACGGATTATTGGTTGCACCGCAACCACAAATTGACAGTCAGCTTCATGTACTACTATCCACCATCCATGAAACCGTCATTCAACATGGCGCGAGCTTTAACTTGGGTATCAGCAAGTATCCTGGCATCTACTCACCCAGAGGACATAAATACCTGGAAGACTACAGCTCAGAACCTATTCCCAATCTAATCTACCGGGTAGGCGGCGTAGTTTTGCAAAAGGAAATCATCTTGGACACTACAGCAGACAGGATGATGATCAAATACACACTTCTGGATGCGCACTCCCCCACCACTTTACGCCTGAGCCCCTTTTTGGCATTTAGAGGCTACCATGCACTCTCCAAGGCCAACACTTATGTAAACAAAAAATACCTGAAGATAAACGGTGGGGTACAATTCAAACTCTATGAAGCCTATTCACCCCTTTCTTTGCAAATCTCCAAAGAAAATGAATTTGTACCTGCTCCTGATTGGTATTACGATATAGAATATATCAGAGAAAAAGAACGTGGTTACGAATACAAAGAAGACCTCTATGTTCCCGGTTTCTTTGAGTTTAATATTAAAAAGGGTGAATCTGTAATTTTTTCAGCCGGACTGGAAGAAGCTGATCCAACAATGCTGGAAGATGCATTCGAAAGAGAACTTAAGCGAAGAACCCCAAGGGACAACTTCGAAAACTGCTTAAAAAACTCAGCCGGACAATTTATCTCCCGTAGAGGGAACGAAACCAGGGTCATTGCTGGCTACCCCTGGTTTGGCTGGTGGGGTCGTGACACCTTTATCGCCTTGCCAGGACTCACTTTGACACAAGGAGAGACAACAACCTTTTTAGAAGTAATGAAAACCATGTCCAAAGACGTGGACGGTGCGCTTTTCCCCAATGTCGGCAGTGGAGTCACCACCAATATGAACACACTGGATGCGCCTCTTTGGTATTTCTGGGCCTGGCAGCAATATGAGCTATTTACAGGCGACAGGGAAACCATAACAAAAAACTACCTTTCTATACTAAAGGGTATTATAGATGGCCTAATCAAAGGCACAGCGTTCAATATCAAGGTCCAGAATAATGGACTGCTCTATGGCGGGCAAAAGGGAATAGCCCTCACCTGGATGGATGCAGTCACCTCAGACGGACCTGTCACCCCTAGAATAGGCTGTCCTGTAGAGATCAACAGCCTTTGGTATAACGCACTTTGTTACTATTTTGAATTAACAGGAGACAAGGAAATTGAAAGTTTGGCCCAAAAGGTTAAGCAATCATTTTTAGACGAATTCTGGTTAGAGGACAAAGGCTACTTAGCTGACGTAATTAATAACGGCACAAAAGATTGGTCAATCCGACCCAATATGGTTTTTGCCACTTCACTACCTTTCAGCCCATTAGAAGACACCCAAAAAGCTGAAGTATTAGAGGTCATCAAACTTAATCTTTTGACCACACGTGGACTGCGGACATTGGCCCCCAACGACCCTTCTTACAAGGGATATTATCAGGGAAACCAATACCAAAGAGACAATGCTTATCACCAAGGTACCGTTTGGCCATGGCTATTGGGTCACTTTGTGGAAGGATACTTAAAAATCCACCGCAAAGCTGGAAAAAACATGATTAAAAAACTGATCAAAGGTTTTGACGACACTATGTCCCAATATGGAGTGGGCACCATTGCAGAAATTTATGATGGCGACCCTCCACACAGACCAAAAGGAGCTATCTCTCAAGCCTGGAGTGTGGGAGAACTGTTGCGCATCATGTATTTAATTAATCAATACTAAACTTATTTTTTATGAAAGTATTAATGTTTGGATGGGAATTTCCACCACATATTTCCGGTGGACTCGGCACCGCCTGCTATGGATTACTGAAAGGGATGTCCAAATTTAATCATGAGATTATATTTGTTGTTCCCAAGTTATGGGGAGACGAGGACCCACTAGCAAATTTTGTCAGCGCAAGTGATGTAGAGATTGATTATCGTGAAAAACGATTTAAACAGATATGGAAAAACCTGACCTATCTGGAGGTCAGCTCTTTTTTAATACCCTATTTAGGTCCTGAAGAATACGCCAGGTTCACCGACAAATCCTTACATGACGGAACGGATGTCGATGAAAGTATTTTCTCCAATAAATTCACCTTTAGTGGGAAGTATGGCAAAGACTTGATCATGGAAGTTTCACGCTATGCCCTTACAGCTGCTCAAATCGCCAAAAACAAAGACCATGACATTATCCACGCCCATGACTGGCTCTCTTTCCCTGCAGGAATTGCAGCAAAGGAAATCAGCGGCAAACCCCTGGTAGTCCACGTACATGCCACTGAATTTGATCGGTCAGGAGAAAATGTCAACCAAAGGGTCTACGAAATAGAAAAATCAGGAATGGATGCTGCCGATAAAATCATCGCTGTAAGCCATCTGACCAAACGTACCATCGTCACCAAATATGGCATACCTGAAAGCAAGGTGGAAGTCATCCACAATGCCGTTTTGGATGTCAGCATCATCAAAAGTGACGCACGTAAAAAAGTACCTGAAAAAATTGTCACCTTCTTAGGAAGAATCACCTTCCAAAAAGGTCCGGAATATTTTATCGAAGCGGCCAACAAAGTACTTAAGAAGGACGACAATGTCCGTTTTGTCATGGCAGGATCCGGAGACTTGCTCAACCGTATGATAGACAGGGTAGCAGAACTCCGCATAGGCACCAAATTCCATTTCACAGGATTCCTAAAAGGAAAAGACGTGGACCAAATGTTTGCTATAAGCGATGTATATGTCATGCCATCCGTATCCGAACCATTCGGAATATCACCCCTAGAAGCTGTCAGACATAACACCCCTGTAATTATATCAAAACAATCAGGAGTAGCTGAAGTGCTTAACAACGCCATTAAGATCGACTTTTGGGATATTGATGCGATGGCCGATGCCATATTTGCCTTGCTACATTACCAAGGAATATCCAATATGTTCCGAAGTTGCGGCACCGAAGAACTCAAAAAAATGAAATGGGAACACGTTGCTGAAAAAATCTTCGCCCTTTATGATCAAACCTTAACCGTTACCAATCCATGAGAACCATTTGCTTTTATTTCCAAGTACACCAACCGTACAGATTAAAACCCTATCGCTTCTTTGATATAGGCGAAGACCATTATTACTGGGATGATTTTGCCAATAGAAGTATCATGCGAAAAGTAGCCGAAAAATGCTACTTACCAATGAACCAACTCCTATTGGAACTTATTCAAAAATATGATGGAAAATTCAAGGTAAGCTTCTCCCTTTCTGGCGTATTTATGGACCAGATGGAAGAATATGCTCCTGATGTTCTTGAAAGCTTCCAAAAACTAGTGGCCACCGGCCATGCCGAGCTCCTCAACGAAACTTATGCACATGCCTTGGCAGCATTGAAAAGCAAGGAGGAATTTCATGATATGGTCCTCAAGCAACAGGACAAAATCAAAAAGCTCTTTAATGGTTACACACCAAAAGTCTTTAGAAATACCGAGTTGATCTACTCAGACACCATTGGTGAAATGGTCGCTGAACTTGGCTATGACGCCATCCTGACAGAAGGCGCCAAACATATCCTTGGATGGAAAAGCCCCAACTATGTCTATTGCAATGCCATTGAGCCAAAGTTAAAAGTATTGCTTAAAAACTTCCGTCTGAGTGACGATATCGCTTTCCGCTTTGGAGAAAAGGCCTGGGCAGACTGGCCTTTGACAACTGATAAATTTGTTAATTGGATCAACCAAATCCCACAAGAGGAAGAAGTGATCAATCTTTTTATGGATTACGAGACCTTTGGGGAACACCAATGGGCAGAAAGCGGCATTTTTGAATTTATGCGCCATTTGCCTGAAGCGGTACTTTCCCAGTCCAACTTCACTTTCTCCACGCCTTCCGAGGTGGTAAAAGAAGCTCCACCAGTAGGAAAAATCCATGTCCCTGTACCCATTTCCTGGGCAGATGAAGAAAGGGATTTAACTGCCTGGCTAGGTAATGATTTACAAGATGAAGCATTTGACAGGCTTTATGAACTGGAACACTTGGTAAAAAAATCCAAGGATCCTATAATCCAAAAAGATTGGAAATATCTTCAGACCAGTGACCACTTCTATTATATGTGTACCAAATTCTTCTCAGATGGAGATATTCACGCTTATTTCAGCCCTTACGAAAGTCCTTATGAGGCATTTATTAATTATATGAATGTCCTAAGCGATTTTATGCTGAGGTTGAAAAAAGAACAAGAAGTACCGGTCATAGAGGAATAGAAATTTTAAGAACTAATATAGCTTAGCCAACTCCCCTAGAATCAATCTTGGGGAGTTTTTTTTTTTCAATAAATGTTCTCATCGACCAAAAAACATCCTTTCTCATTTATAAAAAAGCCCAGACGAAAGTAATTCATCTGGGCCATACAAAATGTTCAATCACCTTATTCTATTTCTATGTTTTCTACATTCTTGAAATAAACCTGCTTGTCAGCATCCAAGTCAACCAAAACAGCAGAATCATTTTTAATATAACCGCTAAGGATTTCCTTGGATAGCTCATTAAGCACCATTCGCTGCATGGTCCTCTTCAAAGGCCTTGCGCCAAACTGAGGATCAAAACCAACTTCACCCAAGTAATCCAAAACTTCCCTGGTTGCATCTATTTCAATTCCTGCATCAGTCAACCTCTGTTGGATTTCCTTCCACTGGATGTCCACAATTTTGCGGGTAATTTCCTTATTCAATGGCTCAAACATGATTGTTTCATCAATCCTGTTCAAAAATTCAGGCCTTACGGATTTCTTCAGCAACTCAAATACTTCCGTTTTGGTATCCTCGATGATCTGATCTTTATTCCATTCCTCAATTCCCGTAAAACGCTCTTGAATCAATGTGGATCCAATATTAGTGGTCATGATAACAATAGTGTTCTTGAAATTGGCTACCCTTCCTTTATTGTCGGTCAACCTTCCATCATCCAATACCTGAAGTAATATATTGAATACATCTGGATGAGCTTTCTCTATCTCATCTAGAAGGATTACGGAGTAAGGCTTTCTCCTCACTGCTTCAGTCAACTGCCCTCCTTCATCATAACCCACATAGCCTGGAGGTGCCCCCACCAACCTACTTACCGCATGCCTTTCTTGATACTCGGACATATCGATCCTTACCATGGCATTTTCATCATTGAAGAGATATTCTGCAAGAGCCTTTGCCAGCTCTGTCTTACCTACACCGGTAGTCCCCATAAAGATAAAGGAGCCAATGGGACGTTTGGGATCCTGAAGTCCTGCACGGCTTCTTCTTACAGCATCCGACAAGGCAGCAATGGCCTCTTTTTGCCCTGCTATCCTCTTACTTAATTCATCTTCTAAATGAAGCAGTTTCTCACGTTCACTTTCCAACATTCTGGACAATGGAATCCCTGTCCATTTGGCCACTACCGCTGCAACATCCTCAGCATCCACTTCTTCTTTTAGCAAGGGAGAACCTTTCTGCATATCATGCAATTGCTGATTAAAGGATTCCAGCTTTTTCTCACTATCCGTAATCTTACCATAGCGTATTTCCGCTACTTTACCAAAGTCCCCGGCACGTTCTGCCTGATCTGCTTCTAGCTTGAACTTATCAATATTCTCTTTTTCTCTACGGATTCCAGTGATCACAGCCTTTTCACTTTCCCATTTGGCTTTTACCGATTGCCTTTTTTCAGAAAGCTCAGCAATCTCCTTACTTAATACAGTTTCCTTGTCCTTGTTTTTTTCCCTTCTGATGGCCTCTCGCTCAATCTCCAATTGCATGATCCTACGATTCAGCTCATCCAATTCTTGAGGAAGAGAATCAATTTCCATCCTTAGTTTTGCAGCTGCCTCATCCATCAAGTCAATAGCCTTATCCGGCAAGAAACGATCTGAAATATAACGTTGGGACAACTCCACTGCAGAAATTACAGCATCATCCTTAATACGTACACCATGGTGCAGCTCATACTTATCCTTAATACCCCTTAGGATTGAAATGGCATCAGCAGTATCTGGCTCATCCACCATTACAGCCTGAAACCTTCTTTCCAAAGCCTTATCCTTCTCCACATATTTCTGGTACTCTTTCAAAGTAGTAGCACCGATTGCATGCAGCTCTCCTCTTGCCAAGGCTGGCTTCAATAGGTTAGCAGCATCCATGGCTCCTTCTCCACCTCCACCGGCTCCTATCAGGGTATGAATCTCATCTATAAAAAGGATTATTTGCCCATCTGAATCAGTTACCTCTTTGATGACAGCCTTGAGCCTCTCCTCAAACTCACCCTTATATTTAGCTCCTGCAACCAATAAACCCATATCAAGAGAAATAAGGGTCTTTGATTTCAGGTTCTCAGGAACGTCTCCACTAACAATCCTTTGCGCCAGACCTTCTACAATCGCAGTTTTACCCACGCCAGGTTCTCCCAATAGGATCGGGTTGTTTTTGGTTCTTCTGGCCAAAATCTGAAGCACACGCCTGATCTCTTCATCCCTACCTATTACTGGGTCTATTTTACCCTTTTTTGCCAGTTCATTTAGGTTTTTGGAATACTTCTCCAAAGACCTGTATTTGGCCTCAGCGTTTTGATCGGTCACTTTATTTCCTTGTCTCAATTCTTTAATCGCTTCAATAAGTGCTTTTTCTGTCACCCCTTGGTCTTTGAGCAACTGGCTGGTCTTATCCCCTGCAGATAGTATCCCCAAAAGCAAATGCTCAATAGCGACAAACTCATCTCCAAAAGTTTTCAAGTAACCCTTTGCTTTAGCCAAAACCTGATTACCTGCATTGGAGAGATAGGGCTGCTGGCCACTGACCTTGGGATAGGAACTGATGATTTCCTCCAATTTCTGAGTCACCATCTTTTGGTTTACGCCTAGTTTCTTGAATACGAAATCCACCACACTCTCATCCTCAGATAGGATACCCTTTAACAAATGAGCCGGTTCAATGGCTTGCTGTTGTTCAGCCATACACAGCTCTGCTGCC
The DNA here is from genome assembly GCF_014280965.1 of Echinicola salinicaeni. Lineage (GTDB taxonomy): Bacteria > Bacteroidota > Bacteroidia > Cytophagales > Cyclobacteriaceae > Echinicola > Echinicola salinicaeni. The sequence goes on along the minus strand of NZ_JACODZ010000001.1, from coordinate 124,317 downwards.
TTTTGAACAGCTTCTTGTGATTTGATCGTAAATTGCTTGAAATCCATTATATATCTAATCTTTTTATTACTTATTCATCTATGGAGCCATGCCCCGTGATCTACTTTAATCAAAATGAACACCAAATAAATATTTCAAAGAAAATCGGAAATATTGACTGAAAACGAAGTCAAAGCTCTCTTTTTTAGGACTTTTTGACAGATAAATTGTAAAGTAAGAAGATAAATACGACAGACTTAATCCAATAATCACAAAATATCCTATCGTTTTACAAGGCTCAAAACCATTTGTTCCTAACATAAGACAAGACTTTCCACAGCATACTGGATAATCCTTACATTTTCATACCTTTGCATTATGAATAAGGGTGATAAAAAGGATATTAGGCAATTAAGCCTGGAAGAACTTCAGGAATTTTTCCTATCTGTTGGGGATAAAAAATTCAGGGCAAAACAAGTCTATGAATGGCTTTGGAACAAATCATTGAAAAATTTCGATGATATGACCAATATCTCCCTTCCCACCCGTGAAATGCTGAAAGAAAACTTCACGATCAATCATGTTAAGGTTGACCTGATGCAGCATTCAAATGATGGCACCATTAAAAATGCTGTCAAATTATTTGATGATAAGATCGTTGAGTCTGTACTCATTCCTACCAGCAAAAGAATTACTGCCTGCGTTTCTTCACAAGTAGGCTGTAGCCTGGACTGCAATTTCTGCGCAACAGCGAGACTAAAACGCATGAGAAACCTTAATCCTGATGAAATTTATGATCAGGTAGTAGCAATCAAAGAAGAAGCAGATACCTATTTCCAGCGTCCACTTACCAATATTGTTTTCATGGGCATGGGAGAACCATTGCTTAACTATGCCAATGTAATTGAAGCCATTGACAAAATCACTTCTCCGGAGGGATTGGGAATGGCGCCAAGAAGAATTACCCTTTCCACTGTAGGCATCCCAAAAATGATCAAAAAAATGGCTGATGATGGGGTAAAGTTCAACTTGGCCATTTCTTTACACTCCGCTATCAATGAAACGCGAAGTAGATTGATGCCTATTAATGACAAAAGCCCCTTAGAAGATCTGGCTGAGGCCTTAAAGTATTGGTATTATAAAACCAAAAGCAAGGTCACTTATGAATACGTGATATGGGATGGAGTCAACGATAATGAAGAACATGCTAGGGCCTTGGCTAAATTTTGCAAGCATATTCCTTCAAAGGTAAATATCATTCAGTACAACCCCATTGATGAAGGCGAGTTCCGCCAAGCTTCTCAAGAAGCAGTTGACATGTATGTACGCATCTTGGAATCCCAAGGTATTGTGGCCAAAGTCAGAAAATCTAGGGGGCAAGATATCGATGCTGCATGTGGTCAATTGGCAAATAAAAATGAAGTAACCAGTATATAGCTCATTCTTAACTGGTTTATAAAAGCCTCACTTAGTTATTAAAAATCATTTCAAAAGTTAATCGCTTTTGATGAATCTTTGGATTAGTTTTTGCGTTTAATAACAACTAAACTTTTATTATATAACTATGAAAAAATTATTATTACTAGGCCTCTTTGCATTGACCGTATCGTTTGCACAGGCACAAACCGCAGGAGATGTTAGATTACAATTTGGTGGCGATTTTGGCTTTGACTCAGAAGCTTTTGGGTTGAATTTTGGCGGAGAGTATTTGATCACTGATCAGATTGCTGCAGCGCCTAATTTCACGATTTATTTTCCTGAAGGAGGTAATGCCAGTACATTAAATCTTGATGCTAGATATTATTTCACACGTGACATCCTTCAATGGTACGGACTGGTCGGCTTCACCAACAACTGGTGGTCAGCTGAATTCATGGATGTAAAAGTCAAAGAAAGCAGAGCAGGAGCCAATATCGGTGCTGGTGGTGTTTTAAAATTTGCAGATAATTTCGCATTCAACCCGGAGTTGAAATACCAAGCACAAAGTGGTGGACAAGCCGTATTTAGACTGGCTCTGGTTTATTTCTTGCCATAAGCAAAAAGAGGCTGTCTCATTTACCGGTTAATTGTGTCATTCTGACGAAAGATCCTGTCCCGTTGACTAACGGGAAAGAATCTCTTTTTCTGAGTATAAAGTTAATTAAGAGATTTTTCCTAAGATCGAAATGGCAAAACTGAGACAGCCTTTTTCATTTTATGATTGACTATTTTCCCAATCCTCCAAAGCCGCTTTCACCGAACCAAACTTTAGCAACCTCTCTTTAGCTGGCTCCTCTTCCAAACCAGTAGCCTCCATGACCATTCTAGTTCCCCTCTCCACTAACTTCTCATTGGATAGCTGCATATTCACCATCTTATTGCCTTTGACCTTACCCAACTTGATCATCACAGCAGTTGAAATCATATTGAGCACCAACTTCTGAGCAGTTCCGGCTTTCATCCGTGTGCTCCCCGTTACAAACTCTGGCCCCACTACAACTTCAATAGGATATTCAACTGCCTCTGCCAATGGAGAACCGGCATTACAGGTAATACAACCTGTGAGCAAACCTTTGTCTCTAGCTGCCTTAACCCCCCCAATCACATAGGGAGTAGTTCCAGAAGCAGCAATACCTATTACCGTATCCAGCTCATTGATCCCATTGGATTTTAGATCTTGCCAAGCTTGGCTGGAGTCATCCTCCGCCTTTTCCACTGCTTTACGGATAGCCGTATCTCCACCCGCAATAATCCCAATAACCATATCATGGGACACCCCATAGGTAGGTGGACACTCGGATGCATCCAGGATACCCAATCTCCCACTGGTACCAGCTCCTATATAAAACAAACGCCCCCCCTCTTTCATTTTAGTCACTATTTGTTCTATTAGCTTTTCTATTTCAGGAAGGACTTTCTGGACCGCTTGGGGCACTGTTTGGTCTTCCCTGTTAATATTAGCAATCAATTCTTCAACACTCATGGACTCCAAATTATCATAATTGGAGCTACTTTCGGTCGTTCTCATTTTTTGTTTTTATGGTATAAGGTCAAACCCGCAATAGGGCTTTCTAAAATTAAATTTACGTTAATCCCAAGATCTCCGGCAGCTTTTCTCAGCACATCGCTATTATAAAAAGCTACCGAACCTACAAAATTGACTTTCTTTCTTTCGAAATCCCTATATTTCATCACATGCTTTTTTAGAAAATCCTGAAAGCTATTATAATACAAAAGGTAACAATAGGGATCACGTATATTTTCGGTCAAAAACCTACAAAAGCTGGCCATATATCTTCCTGGAAATGGCTTTTGATAAACATTTTCTTGAATTCCCTGTATTGTAAGCTCAAAGCGCTCCAAGGCCCTCAATCTAATTTCATTAGGCAATTCATCATGTATAAAGTCTTTGAGGAATTTTTTACCGATATAAGAACCTCCTCCCTCATCCCCCAAGATAAACCCAGGCGATGGCCGCGAATCAACTATCAATTCACCATCATAATCTCCACTATTAGACCCTGTTCCCAAAATACAAGCTATTCCTGCCTCATGCCCACAAGTAGCTCTCGCTGCTGCCATCAGATCATGATCTACCGTGATGGCAGCCTTCACAAAAATATTTTGAAGGGCATGGGAAACCGTGGATTTATTTTGATCAGAAGTACAGCCAGCCCCATAATAGAAGATATATTCTACTTCTTCCTTCAGATTAAGTAAAAACTCATCTTCAAGCTCAGCAGCCATTTCAACAGCAGTTTGGTAATAGGGGTTGAACCCTACTCCTCTGAATTGGGAAATATTACCATTATGGTCAATACCTCGCCAATCCGTTTTACTTGATCCACTGTCCGCGATTAAAATCATGCCATTAAACTAACTGACCAATAGTCTCAAATTTATCAAATACATTTTCTGTATGAGGTGCATCTGGCAGCTCATCAGTTAGGTCCTGTCCTGCCCAATGCTCATAATGTTTGCCATTTTTCCACAACCTGGAACTACTAACATCATAAATACGCCCCTTATAGGCCACCCATATCTCTGGCTTATCCTGCCCATTTCGCAGCGCCAATTGCTGCTTAGTATATAAATTCATACTCAATAAAGTTTTAATTGAGCATTGATCCACCGCTCTGGAATTTCCCCACGTTGAGCGGTTTGATAATCTTGGTAACTACAAGGAATTATAGTGTCTCTTTCAAACTTTTCTTTACCAGTTTGGGGAACTTCCATCCACCATTTACCACTTAAATTACTCTTATAGAATAATATTACAGAAGGCTTTGAATCCAAAGAAACGGTATATTTAGTATAATCATTACTCTTAAAAGAAAGACTGTCCTTCCTATGGTAAAATCCTTCTATGAAATACCAAACCATGGTCGCCATCACTGAAGCAGTTTTGAAGCGTTGATCATCATAACGAGGTTGATATCCATATAATCCCAATGAGCTTAATTTTTCATTCATGCCAGCAAACCAGCAAATTTGACAAGCTTCCTCTGCTGTTAGACCAAAGGGCTGCGCATCTGAAGCCCCTGGCGCGTCGGCAGACTGAATCGCACATATATCAAAGCTCACCAAATCAGCATTTCGTATCAAAGGCTCTATTTCCTTAAAATTATCCCTTAACTGCCCTAAGCGAACATGATCAAAATACAATTTTTCCATGACATTCACCAAATCTCTATCAGTCAAAAAACTTTGATAGGCCAATTGGGTATAATTAAAGAGGAAATTGGGCTGATGTAAAATAATATCTTGTGAGTGAATCTCGAATGGCGCTCCTTCATCTTCCATATCAATCTTTGCATCCACCGTGAGCATGCTCACAAGCTTTTTCATCCCCTCATAAGAAAGGTATTGGCCATAATCCAAATCGTGAGTCCCTCCAATGTATATAGGAAGTATCTGCCTTTGCATCAGCTCTTCTCCTACACTCTGAATCCTGATATAGGTTTCTTGCAGATCAATCCCTGCCCTCAAATTCCCAAGATCAGCAATTTTATAGTGGGACAATCCCCTTTTAAGATTATAAAGCTTTTGGCGGACCTCATGTGCTCCCTCATCAAAACTTTCCTGATCCTTACAGCCTCTGGCATCTTCAAGACCTATAATGGCAATCTGGATACCATTCAAATCAGGAAAAAGCTCCCCGTAATAATTGATATGCTTAAAGAAGGAATTATGCGCATAACTTTTTTGAGTAATGCGATCCGGGATTGGGTCAAATAAAATCTTAAGGTCCATAGGTGATTCTTTAGCGGCTACTCCCTAAACAATAGAAGTTCGGGCCGTAAAATTAATCAAAAACTAATAGCAAATAAAAAAGTCCTGCTGACGCAGGACTTTTTTAACTTAACCACCGAAGTCGTCAAATCTGATATTTTCTTTTGGAACTCCCATATCATCCAACAGCTTCAAAACTGCTGAGTTCATTAATGGAGGTCCACAAAGGTAAAATTCTATTTCATCTGGCTCTGGATGATCTTTCAAATAATTATCATAGAGCACTTGATGAATAAATCCTACATAACCATCACCCTCTTCATCATCCAAAGATTTCTTGATCTTCCAATTATCTTCTGGTAGTGGTTCAGATAGACCTACATAGAATTTGAAATTAGGGAAGTCTTTCTCTATATCTCTGAAGTGAGGAACATAAAACAATTCCTTCTTCGAACGACCACCATACCAATAAGAAACTTTTCTATCTGATTTTTCTGTATGGAACAAGTGGAAGATATGAGATCTCAAAGGAGCCATACCAGCACCACCACCAATGTAGATCATTTCTCTTTCGGTAGGATTGATATGGAATTCACCATAAGGACCAGAGATAGTTACTTTATCCCCAGGCTTACGCGAGAACACATAAGAAGAACAAACACCAGGATTGACATCCATCCATTTGTTATTTGCTCTATCCCATGGTGGGGTAGCGATACGAATGGTCAACATTACAATATTACCTTCGGCAGGGTGATTGGCCATGGAATAAGCCCTAAACAGCTCTTCATCATTCTTCATCACCAAGCTCCAAAGACCAAACTTATCCCAGTCACTTTGGTACACATCAGCAGGGTGTCCTAACTCAGGATGTGGAGTAATATCAATATCCTTAAAGTTTACAGTAATTTCAGGAACATCAATCTGGATATATCCACCTGATTCAAAATCCAAAACCTCACCTTCTGGTAATTTCACTTTGAATTCTTTGATAAAGGTCGATACGTTGTAATTTGAAATTACTTCGCAATCCCACTTCTTAATACCGAAGATTTCTTCAGGGATGCGAATTTTCATATCCTGTTTAACTTTCACCTGGCAAGAAAGCCTTACGTTGCTTTGCTGCTCTGAACGGCTAAGATGCCCCACTTCTGTAGGAAGCACCTCTCCACCACCTTCTTCAACTGTACATTTACACATGGCACATGTACCACCTCCACCACAGGCAGAAGGCAGGAAGATTTTTTGGTTACCCAAGGTAGCCAAAAGGGAGGACCCAGCGGAAGTAGTTACCGGATTGGCTTCATCTCCATTGATGATAATTTTCACATCTCCTGAAGCTACCAGCTTAGACTGGGCAAACAGTAGTATGAAAACAAGTAGCAAAATAATCAAGGTAAATGCTACAATTGATGTAATAATTACTGAACTCATTTAATAATGCTTTTTCTAGTTCTCTTTCAGTATATCAAGCACCTCATTTGAGGCACACAAATATATTTAATATTCCCTAAAATCGGAGACCGTTCAGGTAAATTTTAACTTTAATTTATATACACAACCAATTAATTGCTCAATAGTTTAAGCAAAGTTGAAAGCCTTGTTTTAAGCTGCCTTCTATCAACAATAAAATCCAAGAAGCCATGTTCCAATACAAATTCTGCACTTTGGAATCCTTTTGGAAGATCTTTACCGATTGTTTCACGAATTACCCTTGGACCGGCAAAACCAATCAAGGCTCCTGGTTCGGCAATATTAAAATCACCTAACATTGCATAGGAGGCAGTCACCCCACCAGTAGTAGGATCTGTCACCAATGAAATATAAGGGATTTTTGCTTCGTCCAATAAAGCTAATTTTGCAGAAGTCTTAGCCATTTGCATCAAACTAAAACCTGCCTCCATCATTCTGGCACCTCCAGACTTGGAGATCATCAAAAATGGAATTTTGTTTTTTAGGGAATGATCTATCGCCCTAGCAATTTTTTCACCCACTACAGACCCCATAGAACCACCTATAAAGCTAAAGTCCATGGAAGCAATCACAATATCCTGCCCATTGATTTTACCTACTCCGGAACGAACAGCATCTTTTAATCCGGTTTTATTGATAGTAGCTTCAATCCTTGAAGTATAAGGTTTGCTGTCCACAAAATTCAATGGATCACCAGAGGTCATTTCGGCATCAAGCTCTTGGAACTTGTTGTCATCAAATAAAATCTCAAAATATTCCTTAGACCCTATTTTAACGTGATAATCATCATCAGGACACACAAATGCATTGTTCTTCAATTCACGGGTGTGGATGATATTTCCCTTTGGCGTCTTAAACCAAAGGCCATCTGGGGCGTCTTTCTTCTCTTGAGTGGAAGTTTTAATTCCTGCGTCTTTTCTCTTAAACCAAGCCATATGTTGTATTTTAAGGCTGAAAATTTCTTTTCAGGGACTACAAATTTATAGGTATTATCCGTTAAATAAAATGAAATGTTGCTTTCTCATTTCGGACGACCATTTTCTATAGATTCGGTTTCTTCCATTCTGTCCATCAAAACCCGGGTTTTGGGCAATGATTCAGGATATTTTTCTTGAATATAGTGTATCATTTGCTCCCTCACCAAACACCGTAAATCAAAAGCTGAAGGACTGTCTTTTGCACTCATCAAACACCTCAATTCCAATACGGTAGATTTCATATCAGTAACTTGAAGCACCTGAACCTTTCCATCCCACAAATCCGTATTATCCAGAATTTGTTTGAGCTTATCCTTCAAATCCAAAACAGGAATGGTAGGATCTACATATAAAAAAACCGTTCCCCAAATATCAGCCGTAGTCCTCGTCCAGTTTTGAAAAGGCTTTTCCAGAAAATAATAAATCGGCAATACAAGTCGACGCTGATCCCAAATACAAACCACCACATAGGTCAGGTTGATTTCCTCAATCTTCCCCCACTCTCCTTCGACGACGACCACATCATCTATTCGAATGGGCTGTGTAAAAGCTATTTGAAATCCAGCTAGTAAATTAGCTATGGACTTTTGTGCTGCCAAACCAATGATTATACCAGCCACCCCTGCTGATGCCAGAATACCTTGTCCAGCTTTTCGGGCTGACTCAAAACTCATCATCACAAAAGAAAAAGCCACAATCACTATGACCACTACTATAATTTTCTGTATAAAGCTCACCTGAGTATGCATCCTCCTTTCCTTTAAGTTGTCGGTTTTGATAAAGGAATGATGCTCCAAAAAATAATACTTTAATAATGCAGTAAGCGCAATGAGTACCCAAGCTAAATTAACATAAAACAAAATCTGAAAAATTTTAAATTGACTGATATAGCTCCAATCCTCTGGCGAAAACTTGGATTCCAATAATGGAAAAAGCAGAAAAAACAGACCCCACTTCAAGGAATTGGACAATCCCTGAATGGATTTTCTGCCCGCATCAGACTGAGGCTTATAAAATCTTTTGACCAACGAGGTAAAGGACAACCAGATCACCAAATGGGCACACAATAGCAATCCAATTGAGATAGATACAAATACAATCTTGTCATTCATCTTAATAGCATTTAAGTGATCAAGGAATAAGGAAGGTTACCGGGCCGTGATAATAATTGCGAGTAAACTCTAAGATTTTACACCACTTGTCCTCGTGGTATATTGAAGGAAAGCGGAGATTAATTACATTTGTTGATTATATGAAAAAACCAAACGAAGGACTTAAGTAAACTTAAGTTTCGTTATAATATATATAGAAGAAACAATAAATCCAAAAATACATTATGACCCTACCCGCTATCCTATTATTGTCTGGGATTATACTTTTAGGAGCATATTTACTTTATGGTAAATATGTTTTCAAAAAATTTAATATCAATGACAAAAACCGAACCCCTTCTCACCAATATAGGGATGGAGTAGATTATGTCCCCAGCAAACCCATTGTTGTATTAGGACACCATTTTGCCTCCATTGCAGGCGCAGGCCCTATAGTAGGTCCTATTATTGCCGTAACCTTTGGTTGGATTCCTGCCATCATATGGATCTTGGTTGGGGGGATTTTCTTCGGTGCTGTCCACGATTTGGGAAGTATGATCGCTTCCATGAGAAATCAGGGTAAATCCATAGGGACCATTATCAAGAACAATATTGGCTATAAAGGAAAGCAGCTGTTTATGATTTTTAGCTTTTCTACCCTGATTCTGGTTATAGCTGTATTTGCAGATATCATTGCCAAAACATTTATCAATAATCCGGGAGTGGCTTCTGCCTCTATCCTCTTTATTGGATTAGCCGTAGTATTTGGTATTGTCAACAAATTTGTGGCAGATAAAAAAAGCCTATTTATCATTATATCGCTCATTGGCGTATCCTTAATGTATTATTTTGTTTACCTAGGCATGCAAATTCCCTTCGAGCTTAATTATGAGCTCTGGCTTTATATTTTGCTGGCCTATGCTTTTATAGCGTCAGTAACACCAGTTTCTCTATTACTGCAGCCAAGAGATTACCTCAATAGTTTCTTACTGTATGGATTGATCATTTTTGCTACCATCGGTATTTTATATGCCAATCCAGAAATCAAAATGGATACCCAAGTAAATATCACTTCAGAAAACCTGGGCTATTTATTTCCTGTGCTTTTTGTCACTATAGCCTGTGGAGCCATAAGTGGCTTTCACTCCTTAGTAGCTTCAGGAACAACTTCCAAACAAATTGACAAAGAAGGAGATGCTAAAGTAGTTGGCTTTGGAGGAATGTTGATTGAATCATTTTTGGCCATCATTTCAGTGGCCGCAGTCATTATTCTCAGTAGAGAGGAATATGCAAGTAACTTAAGTTTGAAAGGCCCTGTCACCATGTTTTCCGATGGCTTGGGATCTATGATGGCCACCTTGGGCATCCCAGAACAAATGGCTGTCAGTTTCGTCGCACTCACGGTGTCTGCATTTGCCCTAACTACACTGGATACCTGTACTAGATTGGCAAGGTTTACCCTACAGGAATATTTCGAAGGGGTAGAAAACCCTGTCGGCAAGCAATTATCTGAAAATAGATTTTTGAGCACTGGCATAGTGGTCGTTCTTTCAATATTATTGATACGTTCTGGAGGCTTTACCACCTTATGGCCAATTTTTGGTTCAGCCAATCAACTATTAGCTGCACTGGCTTTGCTAGCCATCGCCGTTTGGCTTATAAATATTAATGTCAATGCTACCTTCGTTCTGATTCCTATGTTTTTCATGTTTACAGTGACATTGACATCACTTGGGATTTTTGCGTGGAAAAATTTCCAAGAAGAAGCTTATGTGCTTTCGGTTATTGCAGCAATTTTATTCGTACTTTCTATTGTTTTGATTATCCTTGCCAAAAAAAGTTTGGAAGAAAAATCTCCCATTCCCGAAACAGGAAATTCTATTAAATAGAAAAAGTAGGTATATTTGCAGCTTAATCAATTAATAGACTGATATTTACATCGATCATCTTATAAAATAAATAGTGAACAGAAACCTTCTTAGCACTCATTTCTTCTTATTTATCTTTGTTGCTTTTGTCTTTACCTCCTGCTTTACAGACAGGGAAGTCGATGAAAGAATTGAAAGCATCAAAGCTGCCAAAAGAGGTATAGGAGCTTCTTCCAATGAAATTCTTTCCGCAAATAAATTTTCCAGCATTGACCTTGAAATCCAATACATGGAAGGATTTCCTCCAAACCAAACATCAATAGGCACGATTGTAAATTGGATGGAGAGCCTGGTAAATAAACCTGTAGGAATTAATATAATTATCAAGTCCATTCCTGCCATGGGGCAAGAGAACTACACGCTTGATGAAATAAGAGAAATAGAAGACAATAATAGAAGCAGTTATAATACAGGCTCAGCGCTAGGAATGTATATCTTAATAGTAGATGGATATTTTGATCAGGATACCGATACTGAATTTAGCCTGGGAATCTCCCATAGAAATACCTCTCTTGCACTAATGGGACAAAGAATATTAGAAAACTCAGGACGTGTGGGTAAACCAAGTAAGGAGAAATTAGAGAGCACGGTTTTGCTGCATGAACTTGGACACTTGATGGGCTTGGTAAACCTTGGCTCCAATATGCAAGTAGAACATGAAGATGAAGAGCATGAACACCATTGCAACAATAAGGACTGTTTAATGTACTGGGCGGTAGAAACCAATATCCTTCACAACACAGTCAACAATGGTATACCCAACCTTGATCAAAACTGTCATAATGACCTTATAGCAAATGGGGGCAAATAAACAATTACCCCCATTTTCCTGAAATCAATTAAGCATTCTTACATGCTGTGAAAAGGCTCAGATATCTTTTTAGTAATCCTCCAAGCAAAACCAATATTAATCAAGTAATCTGCAAAGGCGGCATCGCCATGTCTATACCTATCGGGTGTGGTATTCTGAATATCCAAATAACTTCTTGTCCTGTTCCTTTCTAAGGCTATTGGCACATTCACATTAATCGAGAACTTATTTTTGGCATAATTTATACCTGGCTCTACAGATAAAGCATAACCAGGCCTTCTAAACCCGTCACTTCCTCCAATTAAATCATAAACAGGAATACATTCATATCTCCCTCCCAAATAAAAACTTAATCCTGGCACTGCGCTAATGTAGGTAGCCCCCAAACGAACAGCATATTGATCAGGAACAGAAAATTCAGTCCCTCTATTTCTAGAAGATTCTCCATTGGTTTCTCTGGGATTAGCCAGATAAAAAAAGCTTCCATTCAACATAAAACTGTGCGAAAGCATTCTATAGCCCTGAAGCTCCAAAGTTCCACCAAAACCACCATCTCCAGGCTGAATGGACTGGTCCACTGTCAGCTCCAAAGTTTCATCCCTATTTTCTCCCTGGTTATAAAAAGTACTGGTCGCGCCATAATCTCCAGTGGGTAACTTTAGTCCCAGTCCCACAGAAAAATTGCCTTTGGAATTCTTATCAGGGTTCAACACCCAATAAGAAGCACTCAACCGTACATCACCAAGTCCACTTGAATAAGTTTTATGACGGTCACCCAGGCCATTTGGAGGATTTCCCCCATGCTCATACATGGAAGATCGCTCATGATAAACTATTGGCAATATCAATGAACCATACAACCTATCGCTAAAACCATAGGAAACGGATGCATCAAAGAAATAGGAATCATTGATCACTTCTGTCCCTTCCTCTACCCTATTGGTTTCTTCTTCATGACCTCTAAAATGTCTGAAGGAATGGAAATACCTAAAATTCCCATTGATCAACCACTCCCCTTTTGGCAAGAATGCTTGTGACCCGACTTGCCCATTACAAGCTGAAAAACCGCGAATAGCCACACATCCTTGAGAGTAGGCAACCTGAGCAGTAATGATAAAGATGAATAATAAAGTTATTAAGTAGATTTTTTTCATTGATAATTGACCTTAGAAATTAGAAAATGATTGAATACTGACATGCGGCTAACTCCACAAATTGCCAAATATCCTTCAAAAGTCAAACATCAATTCATTATAGTTCAAAAAAAAGAGCCCCCTATTTAGGGGACTCTTTCTAAATTACTTAAAATTTTATATCTAAAGCGCGAGGATTAATCAATCCTTCACCTCTTCATAATCGACATATTCACCGCCTCGAATATCTTTCTTACTTCTCTTTTGATATTCCTTGGGCACATAGTCTACATGGATTTCTCCATTATCCTTTTCCGCCCGCTGCTGAGTCCTTTGCTCTTCTCTAGCAGCAGCTTTTACCTGCTGAGCAAATTGCCCCAATTTGGATCTTAAAAAGTATCGGAAAAGCTGTCCAAACAACCAACCGATACAAAGAATTAATATGATATACTTCAAAGCGAATTGAATTTAATTACAAATTATCTACTCAGATATAGGTTCCTCTCAGCATAAATCTTTAAGAAGTAATCATCCATTAAATCATCAATAAAATAGATGGCCTCTCCCGTAGATTTCATCTCAGGACCTAATTCTTTATTGACGTTAGGAAACTTATGGAAAGAGAACACCGGCTCTTTGATTGCATATCCTTTCTTAGTAGGATTGAACTTAAAGTCGGTCACTTTATTGGCACCCAACATCACTTTTACGGCATAATTCACATAAGGTTCTTGATAAGCCTTACAAATAAACGGCACAGTCCTAGATGCTCTTGGGTTAGCCTCGATCACATATACTTTATCATCCTTGATCGCAAACTGAATATTGATCAGACCTACAGTTTTCAATGCCAAGGCTATTTTCTCTGTAAAAGTCTCAATTTGTCTTACTACCAAGTCACCCAAGTTATATGGAGGCAATACTGCGTATGAGTCACCTGAGTGAATTCCTGCAGGCTCAATATGCTGCATGATACCAATGATATATACATTTTCACCATCACAGATCGCATCCGCTTCAGCCTCGATAGCCCCCTCAAGGAAATGATCCAGAAGAATCTCATTATCTGGAATATCCTTCAATACTTCTACTACATGCTGCTCAAGCTCCTTCTCATTAATCACAATCTTCATTCCCTGACCACCCAATACATAAGAAGGTCTCACCAATAAGGGGAATCCGATAGTTTTACAAAGCTCAAGGGCTTCATCTGTATTATGAATAGTTCCAAACTCTGGATAAGGAACCTCGTTTTCTTTCAATAAGGCAGAAAATTCTCCACGGTCTTCAGCAAGATCTAAAGCTTCAAAGCTTGTACCCAAGATCTTAACACCGTATTTTTCCAATTTCTCAGCCAACTTAAGAGCAGTCTGTCCACCTAACTGAACAATTACGCCCTCAGGCTTTTCATGAAGAATGATTTCATAGATATGCTCCCAGAATACTGGTTCAAAATAAAGCTTATCTGCAATATCAAAGTCAGTGGAAACAGTCTCAGGGTTACAGTTGATCATGATGGTTTCATAACCGCACTCTTTTGCCGCCAATACACCGTGAACGCAAGAATAATCAAACTCAATACCTTGACCAACTCGGTTAGGACCAGAACCTAATACAATGACCTTCTTTTTATCACTTGAGATAGATTCATTTTCCTCTCCAAAAGAAGAGTAATAGTACGGTGTCTGTGCTTCAAATTCAGCCGCACAAGTATCCACCAGTTTATACACACGCTTGATACCCATTTCGTCTCTACGCTTCTTGAAGACCTCACTCTCCAAGCAACCCAAAAGATGGGCAATCTGACGATCAGCATAACCTTTGTGTTTTGCCATCACCATCAAATCCTTAGGAATAGTATCCAAAGTGTACTTGTCCAAGGTAATGTCTAAGTGTACCAATTCCTCGATTTGCTTCAAGAACCACTTATCGATTTTGGTTAAATCTTGGATAGTTCTAAAAGAGATACCTAATTTAAAGGCATCATAAATATGGAAAAGACGATTCCAGCTCGGGTGCTCCAAGCTATATAGAATCTGATCTTGGTTCTTTAACTCTTTACCATCAGCACCAAGACCATTTCTCTTGATCTCCAGTGACTGACAGGCTTTTTGCAAGGCCTCTTGGAAATTCCTACCAATTCCCATTACCTCACCTACTGCTTTCATGGAAAGACCTAATTTACGATCAGACCCTTTGAACTTATCAAAATTCCATCTAGGAATCTTAACAATCACATAGTCAATGGCTGGCTCAAAGAAAGCGGAAGTTGTTCCGGTAATTGAATTAGGCAGCTCATCCAAATTATACCCCATAGCTAGTTTGGCAGCTACTTTTGCAATCGGGTAACCTGTAGCTTTAGAAGCCAATGCTGATGAACGAGATACCCTAGGATTGATCTCAATACCAATTATGGTCTGGTTGTCAGGGCTAACAGAGAACTGCACGTTACATCCACCTGCAAAGTTTCCAATACCATTCATCATCTTGATGGCCAAACTCCTCATTTCCTGGTAAACAGGATCTGGAAGTGTCATCGCTGGGGCAACAGTGATAGAGTCACCAGTGTGAACCCCCATTGGGTCGAAGTTTTCAATAGAACAAACAACAATCATATTGCCTATACTATCACGAAGTACTTCAAGCTCATATTCTTTCCAACCTAGGATACTTTGTTCGATCAATACCTCGTGGGTTGGAGAGGCCTTAAGCCCACTCATAAGGGCTTTTTCAAAATCTTCTTCTTTTTCTACGAAACCACCACCGGTACCGCCTAGGGTATAGGAAGGTCTAATAACTAATGGGAAACCGATTTCCTGGGCAATTTCCTTACCTTGGAGGAAGGAAGTAGCTGTTTTACCAACACAAACCCCTACATTAAGCTCTTCCATTAAGGCCTTGAACTTCTCACGGTTTTCTGCAGTTTCGATGGCATCGATATCGACACCGATCATTCTCACATTAAACTTTTCCCAGATTCCGGCTTGATCGGCCTCAATGGCTAAGTTTAATGCTGTTTGACCACCCATGGTAGGAAGTACACAGTCAATATCCGGATGATCAGTCAGGATTTTTACAATGGATTTTTTCTCCAAGGGAAGCAGGTAAACATTGTCTGCAGTAACCGGATCAGTCATAATGGTTGCCGGATTGGAGTTGATAAGGGTCACAGTGACGCCCTCTTCTCTTAAAGATCTCGCTGCTTGAGATCCTGAATAATCAAACTCACAGGCCTGGCCAATTATGATTGGACCACTTCCAATGATCAGTACATGTTTAATGCTATTATCTTTAGGCATGCTATAGAGAGGTTTGGATAAGTTTTTTACTTATGGCTAAATTGGTGCAAAATTAAGTAAATTATTGAAAGATGCAGGGTTAATCGGAAAAAACCTTTCCTGTAAATTAAATTTATTCTTAATTCTTTCAGATCAAGGCCCCTTAGTATTCAGCAATCCTGAGTATTAAAACCTTGCCCTCAAGGGATTAGCTAATTAAATAAAGACAAATTAAACCATTAACCAATTAAAAAATACAACTATCCAAAAGGCCTTTGGTTTATACTTTCTTGTAAAAAGACAATAAAAAAGCAGTTCCTTAACAGGAACTGCTTTTTAAATATGTTTTAATAAATAGCTAGACGTGTAGTGCCCTGTTCTCAGTAGCTGCTAAACAAGCTTCTTTAAAAGCTTCAGTATATGTAGGATGGGCATGGGACATTCTAGCAATATCCTCTGCAGAAGCCCTGTATTCCATGGCCACTACTGCCTCAGCAATCATATCTGCCGTCCTTGGTCCGATCATATGAACGCCTAGGATTTCATCCGTATTTGCATCAGCCAATACTTTCACAAGCCCATCAGTATCCATAGATGCTCTTGCCCGACCTGAAGCCATAAAAGGGAATTTACCCGCTTTGTACTTGATACCTTTTTCCTTCAATTGCTCTTCTGTATATCCCACAGAAGACACCTCAGGCCAAGTATATACCACACCTGGTATCAAATTATAGTTAATATGAGGCTTTTGTCCGGCCAATTGTTCTGCCACCAACACACCTTCTTCTTCAGCCTTGTGCGCTAGCATAGCTCCTTTTACCACATCCCCAATAGCATAAATATTATCCACATTGGTTTTAAGATGTTCATCTACTTCAACCTGCCCTCTGTCATTGAGCTTCACACCTGCAGCTTCTGCATTCAACCCATCTGTATAAGGTCTTCTACCTATGGACACCAATACATAGTCCCCTTTTACCTCTACAATCTCTCCTTTCTTGTTTTCAGCCTTTACAGTAACTTCCTTACCTGAATTTTTCACCTCAGTAACCTTGTGCTTCAAGTAGAATTCGAAGCCTAGTTTTTTCAAGGATTTCTGAAGTTCTTTACCCATGGTTTTGTCCATAGAAGGGATAAGGGAATCCATATATTCTACCACAGACACCTTCGCTCCCATACGGGCATAAACTGAACCTAATTCCATCCCGATTACTCCACCACCGATTACGATGAGATGTTTAGGGATTTCCTTCATCTTCAAAGCCTCAGTAGAAGTAATGATTCTCTTCTTATCAATTTCAATAAATGGTAAAGAAGCAGGCTTAGACCCAGTGGCAATGATGATATTCTTACCAGTAATATCCTCTGACTTCCCATCATCCTTGGTCACCTTAATGGTATTCTTGTCCACAAAAGACCCTACACCTTGATGAACATCAATTTTATTTTTCTTCATCAAGTACTGGATACCATCTACATTTTGCTTGACCACATCATCCTTTCTGGCGATCATTTGTCCCAAATTGACCTTGAGGTCCTTTAGGTCAATACCATGGGTCTTGAAAGTATGAGCAGCATTATGATAATGCTCACTCGAATCCAGCAATGCCTTGGAAGGAATACAACCTACATTCAAGCAGGTACCTCCCAATGTAGGATATTTTTCAATAATAGCTGTTTTCATGCCGAGTTGTGCTCCTCTGATAGCAGCCACATATCCTCCAGGCCCTGATCCAATTACGATTAAGTCGTATTTCATGATTTTATTTTTTTGTGCCAGCCAAACATTTGAAAACTGGCATTAAAACTCTACGGTTTATTTAAATTAAAGACTTGGGAAAATTTCAATGCTCCAGAAATAACCAAGCAAAAAAAAGTACCAAAAGACAAGTTAAAAACACTCGCCGCTTGGTACTCTATATTGATTAAACTCCAAGCAATAATCTAGCTGGATCTTCAAGGAGTTGTTTTACTCTTACCAGGAAGCTTACAGACTCGCGACCATCAATGATTCTGTGGTCATAAGAAAGCGCTATATACATCATAGGAAGGATTTTCACCTCGCCATTTACGGCCATTGGTCTTTCTACAATATTGTGCATCCCCAAAATAGCAGATTGAGGCTGGTTAATAATCGGAGTGGACATCATTGAACCAAAGATACCACCATTGGTAATGGTGAAGGTACCTCCTGTCATCTCCTCTATGGTCAACTTACCATCTCTAGCTTTTGTCGCCAGCCTTACTACCTCTTTTTCTACTTGGTCAAAAGAAAGTTGCTCAGCATCTCTGATCACTGGAACTACCAATCCTTTTGGTGCAGATACTGCGATGGATACATCACAGAAATCATGATAGATGATTTCATTTCCATCGATCTGAGCATTCACAGCAGGCCATTCCTTCAAGGCCACACAAACAGCCTTGGTAAAGAAAGACATAAATCCAAGGTTCACATTATGCTTCTCCTTGAACATTTCCTTATACTGCTTTCTCAAATCCATGATAGGCTTCATGTTTACCTCATTGAAGGTAGTCAACATGGCCGTTTCATTTTTAGCTGCAACCAATCTTTTAGAAATGGTCTTTCTCAGGGAAGTCATTTTCTCCCTTCTCACATTTCTTTCACCTGCTACTTTTGGTGTTTCAGGAGCAGCTTCTTTTCCTTCAGCTTTTGGCTTTTGAGGAGCAGCTGGTTTTGGAGCAGACTTTTGTGCTTTCTCAGCATCCTCTTTGGTCACCCTGCCATCTTTGCCTGTACCTTTCACATCTTTAGGGTCGATGCCTTTTTCAGCAAGAATCTTTGCTGCAGCAGGAGATGCGTGCCCAGTGGCATAAGTCGCATCACCCGAAGAAGCTGGAGCTTCGCTTGAAGAAGCAGATGCTTCTGATGGAGCTTCACCTTCTACTACTTCGATCTTACAGATCAATCCACCGATTTCCAAAGTATCGCCTTCTGCAGCAACATGCCTTAGGATTCCTTGGGCTTCAGCCGGCAATTCAAAAGTAGCCTTATCTGAGTCCACCTCGGCAATGATTTCGTCCAATTCCACAAAATCTCCATCTTCCTTCAGCCAAGAAGCCAAAGTAACTTCTGTGATGGATTCGCCAACAGTAGGAACTACCATTTCTTTTATTTCACCTGTCTTTCCTGAAGTACCGTTGCCTGCACTAGCAGCCGCGGGACTTTCCTTTGCAGGACTTTCCGCAGCAGCAGGAGCCGCATCTCCTTCAGAGGCATTTGTATCTATTTCGCAAATCACTTCGCCAATTTCCAAAGTATCACCGTCTTCTGCCCTGGTGGTCAAAATACCAGATTGTTCAGCAGTTAATTCAAAAGTGGCCTTATCTGATTCCAATTCGCAGATCACCTCATCCATCTCCACATACTCTCCGCTATTTTTAAACCACTGACCGATGGTTACTTCGGTAATTGACTCCCCAACTGCAGGGACTTTTATTTCTAAACTCATGGCTTTTTTATTTACCCCCCAAACCCCTTTCGGTTCAAGGTTAATTTTTGATAATTAAATTAAGCCCTAAGCATTCCAAAAGCTTTCACTTTTGCAGCCAGGGGGATTTATTTTATTCTTAATGCTTTATTTACAATATTAGTTTGCTCCTCCACATGGACTTTATGGTACCCTGTTGCCGGTGAAGCACTGGCTTTTCTGGCGATGACATCCATTGGGAAATCTCTAAACAGAGCACGCATAATATATGTCCAATACCCCATATTTTCAGGTTCTTCTTGTACCCAAATAACTTCTTTCTGCTTACTGAATGACTTCACAGCATCAAGAATCTGGTTTTTAGGTAGTGGATGCAATTGCTCTACTCTTACGATGGCCACATCTTTTACTTTTTCCTTTTCTCTGGCATCAATCAAATCATAATAGATTTTACCAGAACACAATACCACCCTAGTAACATCTTTGGCATCCACTGTAGTATCATTCAATACCTCTCTGAATCCTCCACTAGTAAATTCCTCAATTGGAGAAACTACCTTCGGATTTCTCAGCAAAGATTTAGGGGACATCACCACACATGGCTTTCTGAATTCCCAAGCCAATTGTCTCCTCAATAAATGGAAGAAATTAGACGGCTCAGTAATATTGGCCACGACCATATTATATTCCGCAGAAAGCTGCAAGAATCTTTCAGGACGTGCATTGGAATGCTCAGGACCTTGCCCCTCATAACCATGAGGAAGCAGCATCACTATACCATTCATCTTCTGCCATTTGGACTCACCAGAACTGATAAACTGATCAATCATCGTTTGGGCACCGTTGGCAAAATCACCAAACTGGGCTTCCCAAATAGTAAGTGAATCAGGATTGGCCATGGCATAACCATATTCAAAACCGAGCACAGCATACTCAGACAATAACGAATTATAAATATGGAACTGCCCCTTATTCTCCTTCATTTCTTTCAAAGAATTGAAAGATTTGTTTGTAGTTGCGTCATGCAAAACCGCATGCCTATGGGAGAATGTTCCTCTTCTACAATCCTGACCTGTCAACCTTACTGTTTTACCTTCCAATAACAAAGAGCCATATGCCAATAGCTCCGCAGCTGCCCAGTTGAGGCTTTGGGAGTTAAAGAACATATCTTTTCGCTGTTTCATCTGAGCCTCTATCTGCTTGATTGGTTTAAAGCCCTTTGGCAATGTAGTCAAAGCTTCAGCTACAGTCTTGACTTGCTCACTTGTAATACTGGTCTCTGGTGACTTTTCAAAATCCTCAGGTGTAGATTTTCTAAGCTCTTTCCAAGCCTGCTCAAATGGTGAGAAATTATATGGAAGAGGTTTTTCTTTGACCATGTTCAGCCTGTCTTGAAGCAATTGACGGAACTCCTTATCCATCTGCTTGGCCAGTTTGGCATCTACATCCCCTCTTTCCAATAATTCTTTATTATAAATCTCCCTAGGGTTAGGGTGCTTGGAAATCAAATTATAAAGATCAGGCTGGGTAAACTTAGGCTCATCGGACTCATTATGGCCATGTCTTCTATAACATACCATATCGATGAATATATCCTGATTATATTTTTGTCTAAATTCTGCAGCTAGCTTAGCAGCAAATACCACCGCCTCTGGATCATCACCATTTACGTGAATAACTGGGGCATCAATAATTTTGGCTACATCAGTACAGTAAATAGAACTTCTGGCATCGTCAAAATCAGTAGTAAAACCTACTTGGTTATTGATAACAAAATGAATGGTACCACCGGTATTATACCCCTTAAGATTAGCCATTTGGGTAACTTCATAAACAATCCCTTGGCCAGCTACTGCCGCATCTCCATGAATCAAAATAGGAATTACCTTATCCTTATTACCTTCATATTGATGATCGATTTTGGCCCTTACAAATCCTTCCACTACTGGATCAACAGCTTCTAGGTGAGATGGGTTAGGAGCCAACTTAAGGTTCATCTTTTTATTTGATGGCGTCAAGACTTCACTGGAAAATCCCATATGATATTTCACATCACCATCGCCCATGGTAAGGTCTGGCTTGGCTGTTCCTTCGAATTCAGAGAAAATCTGCTCATAGGTCTTGCCCATTACATTGGCCAAAACATTTAATCGTCCCCTGTGAGCCATACCGATCATCACCTCTTCAGCCCCTAAATCAGCGGCTTTGTTGATCACTGCATCAAGGAAAGGGATGGTACTCTCCCCTCCTTCAAGCGAAAACCTTTTTTGCCCCAAATATTTGGTATGAAGGAAATTTTCAAAGACAACTGCTTCGTTGAGCTTGGATAAAATTCTTTTTTTCTCCTCTGAAGGTGGATTAAAAGAAAGCGCTTCTTTTTCAATCTTTTGCTTTATCCAATCCAACATTTCAGGATTCCTGATGGACAGATACTCAAATCCCATAGATCCTTCATAAATGGTCTTAAGGGATTCTATGATCTTGCCAAGCTTTGCACTTCCAATGCCGATTTCATTTCCGGCTTGGAATTCAGTATTTAAATCTGATTCACCTAAACCAAAATCTTCTAGATCAATTAAGGCTTTCCTATCTCTTCTTTCTCGAACAGGGTTGGTTTTTGACCTAAGATGAGCCCTGGAACGATAAGCATGGATCAATGCTCTTACCTTAATTTCTTTTGGCAATTGCTCCATATCCATGATAGTACCTCTGGTAGCCAAACTACCACTGGCTGCTTTGCCGGTTGAGGAAGAAGCTACTGCGCCTCCATTTTCGTCTTCTCCAAATTTGGTAATGGCGAAATCAAAGCCATCAAAAAATGTTTTCCAACTTGGTTCGATTGATTCTGGGTCCTTTTTATAATCCTCATATAACTCGTCTATATAAGCTACATGGGCATTGGAGATGTATGAAAATTTGTCCATTTTTTGTTTATTTCGATGCACAAATATAGATACTTATGTTTTTTTAATAAAACCGTTTATACGGTTATGCAAATCAAACTGAAAACCAGGACTATCAAATTTCTACAACCAAATTTATTGTGGCAAAAACCAGAACCCAATGAATTATAATTTGGATTTAGTTTGTTTTTAAAAGGAGTTATGGCAAAAAGTCTGGCCCATCAGACCATAAGCTTATAAAATAATTTAACATTTTTTAAATTATTTCTCATAATGGTGAATATTCAAAAAATAATGGGTCATTATACACAAACTTAAAGCCCTTCGATTGAATCTTAGCTGAAGACACTTGTTTCCACAACTTGCTAGGCAACTCATTATAGCTTTTTGGAGGCGCTATTCCCAAATCTTGGAAATTCTTTTCATACACATCCTTTTTACTTGGATGCAATGGACTCACCCCATTAAATGTTTCATTCCACATCCCTTTTTCAATAATAAAATCAATCAACCTGACAGCATCAGTCTGATGGATGTAATTTACAGGGGGATCACCTGCCACATTTTCTTTATTGGAAAAATACTTGCCAGGAATTCTTTCCATCCCAAGTAAGCCTCCAAATCGGACAACAGTGAGATCATAACATTTATCTTTCCACAATATCTGCTCCGCATCTAAGAGAGCAGGATTTGATGTAGTTTCCTTGGTCAATAACTCTTCTTCACTTACCTCCCTATTAAGCTCGGGATATACCGAAGTGGCACTAGTGTATATAACAGCCTTTACATTCCCCTGCTTGATTAAAGCTTTTAAATACTTTACCTGTTCCGGATGAAAAGAATCTGCCTGAGTTCTTCGCTTTGGAGGAATATTGATAATTAAGATATCTGTATCAAAAAGTTGATTGAAATCTTTTCCCTCAGGATGCGGGGCCATTTTCATCACACAGCAATCCAAGCCTTCACCTTTTAGTTGTGCACACTTATCTTCTGAAGTCACACTCCCTACAACATCAAAACCTTTATCTATAAGATACAAGGCCAAAGGCTTTCCTAACCAACCTAAACCTATTATACTAACCTTCATTTTACTCCCTTAATTAATACTTAATTCAAACCCAAAAGCTAAGATTTCAACATAAAAAAACCCTCTTTAAATAAAAAGAAGGTTTTAAATAATTAATCCTTTTTGGGCATAGTTCCCAATATAATATCCCATAATGGAGAACTTACACCAAAAGCAACATCAGGGTCTTTATAATGATGAATAGCATGGTTTACCCACAATATCTTCAAGAAATTCTTTGGTGGCTGAAAAGCATGCACTATATAATGAACACCCAAATACAGGGCATAGCCAATCAAAAAGCCTGGCAGAAAATAAAGAGCATAGTCCCCCATAAGAAAAGTAAAGACAAAATAGAATATACAGGCATATAAACCACTGATAAATGGCGGCATGGCCAACCTGTCTTTATCTTTTGGGTAATCATGATGGACACCATGAACGGAATATTGAAGTTTATCTTTTAACTTAGTATTTGGCACCATATGGAAAAAGTATTTATGCATCAAATACTCCACCAAAGTAAATGCAAGCAAACCTACAATCAACATTCCCAAGCCAATAAGCAAAGGTATTGAGGTAGCTGTCACCCCATAATAGAATGACACAGAACCAATCACCATAAACATGATAATCGGAATACTAATATGCGTCCTGGACAATTTCTCCAAAACAGGATTTTGGAACATTTGAGCTGACCCATTATTGTCAGGTTTATCCAGTCTTCCAATTTTTTTCATCCTTATATCAAATTATTTAATTTAAAAACAGCCTGTAACGCACTCATAAACAATAAATTAATCATCCCTCATTGATTATCCAAGGCAAATACTTCGCAAATTTAATGGATTGAATTCAAAAGAAACGATTGTTCTAGAGAAATAATGACATAAATCAATTATTTAGAAACAGTAAGTGTTTTCTCAATCGTCTTTTTATAGAAATTTTCATATCGGGGGAGAATATTTGAAACATCAAATTCTTTTGCTCGAGCCAAAGCCCTTTTTTTGAAAGCATCCAAATTTTCATCAGACAGTATATGAAGCGCCTTTGCTGTCATATCTTCAATATCCCCTACTTCACAGGCAAAACCAGTTTCCCCATCAATATTTAACTCTGGAATTCCTCCAGCATTTGAAGAAAGTACAGGCACCTCACATGCCATCGCCTCTAAGGCAGCTAGACCAAAGCTTTCTTTTTCCGAAGGAATCAAGAAAAGATCAGCAACGGATAATACTTCTTCCACCGCATCCAACTTACCCAAGAATCTAGTATCTTCACAAGTACCCAGTTCTCTACATATTCTTTCCATTCTATCCCGCTCTGGACCATCACCAACCAATAATAGCTTAGAGGGCACCACCTTCCTTACTTCATAAAACACCTTAATCACATCTTCCACTCTCTTGACTTTTCTAAAGTTGGAAGTATGCACCAAAAGCTTCTCATCATTCGGACATATCGCCCTTTTGAAATGCTCCTTTTTCTGCTTTTTGAATCTATCCAAATCAATAAAGTTTGGAATAACTTCTATTTCCTTTTTGATATCGAAATGCTCGTAGGTTGATTTTTTAAGATCTTCTGAAACGGCCGTAACCCCATCGGACTCATTAATGCTGAAAGTCACAACAGGAGCATAGCTGGGATCTTTACCTACCAAGGTAATATCAGTACCATGCAAAGTGGTCACTACAGGTATCTCTATCCCTTGGCTTTTCAAAATCTGCTTGGCCATATAAGCTGCAGAAGCATGGGGAATAGCATAATGAACATGAAGGAGATCCAGTCCTTCAAATTCCACAACATTTACCATTTTACTGGCCAAGGCAAGTTCATAGGGAGCATGCTCAAACAAGGGATAACTTTTTATATCAACTTCGTGATAAAATAAGTTCTCACTAAAAAAATCCAGTCTCGTGGGTTGTCTATAGGTAATAAAATGTACCTGATGCCCCTCTTTGGCAAGGGCGATTCCTAATTCTGTGGCCACAACTCCACTCCCACCAAAGGTAGGATAACAGACAATTCCAATTTTCATTATTTCTGGATTAAAAAAGCATTTTTTTAATTTCAAAAGCTATAACCTTTAGCTTTTCAGTTTTGTTCATTTAGTGCATAATTTTTTACAGAAAATGTCATCGATTGATAAATAATATCATGTATATCAGTCCTGACATCAAACTTCAGCAAAGAATTATTGGAGGCATTTGGATTAACCCTATTGGAAAGAAATACATAGATCAAGTCTTCTTCCGGATCGGCCCAAACTGCTGTTCCTGTAAAACCAGTATGTCCAAAACTAGCCTTGGAGGCCATTTTTCCTGCCGAGGCTCCTTTTCCAGGCTCTGGATCTGGTCTATCCCAACCCAAAGCCCGCCTGCTTTGGGCTGACTGACTCTGCGTAAAAACCTTAACGGTTTTGGCATCCAATAGGTTCACTCCGCCATACTCCCCTCCCTGTAACATCATCTGCATCATAACAGCTAAGTCATGGGCAGTCCCAAATAGTCCAGCATGTCCAGCCACACCTCCAAACATGGCAGCCCCAGGATCATGTACATAACCTCTGACCAACTGTTTCCTGAAAATCCTATCGTTTTCTGTAGGTGCTATTCTATCCGAATCAAATTTCTCCAAGGGCAAGTAAGTCAGTGTATTCAAGCCCAGTGGCTGGTAAAAGTTTTGGGATAAAAACTCATTAACGGGCTGATGGATCATTTTTTCAATCATCCTTTGCAACAGATACATTCCTAAGTCAGAATATTTATAGTCATATTTATTCTTACCATATGGTTTCCTTCTTAAATCTGACTCCACCACCCATTTGAATAAACTGTCAGGCATGGCATCTGTAGCATACATATCTTCTGCAACTTTAATAGTATATCCCGGTTCCTTCTCAGTTCGATAAAAATCTGAACTCCATTTCCCTCCAGTGAGCGTTTTGGTATAGAAAGGGATCCATGATTGTAATCCCGCCTCATGCATCAGAACATCCTGAATTTTCAAATCTGCCTTATTCGTACCTTCCAATTCTGGTAGATAAAAGCCCAAAGGTCTTTCTAAATCTACCAAGCCGCGACTGGTCAAAAACATGATGGACTGTGTAGTCGACATGACCTTTGTAATAGAAGCTAAATCATAAATCGTCTCATCTGTCACCTGCGCAGAATGATTATAATCCAAATGTCCATAAGCCTTCTCAAAAACCACCTTTCCATTCTTTGCCACCAATACACAAGCTCCAGGGGTAGATTTCCTGGCAATTGCACGATTAACAACATTATCGATTTTATTCAAGACCTTGCTGTCCATTCCTACAGATTCAGGACTGCTGTACCCTAATCTATCAATGGCATCATAAGATATAGAAGTACCGGCTCTCAATTTGTCACTAACAGTTGCAGGCAAGACACCGTCCACTGGTCTGGCACCAAAAATGATCTGCGGAGCTAGTTTCTCAGTATAATCATTTTCTTCATAGGCGACCAACACATTGGGAAGATCATCCATATACTTGGCAGCATAGGCATTCCCAAACAATACAGTGACCACATTATACTTTTCACTCAGTTTTTTGATGAAGAACATATCACTCTCCTTAATCCCAAAATTTCTTCTGGGACTATTGGTCACATTCATCACCCCAACCACAACTGTATTAAAATCCTTGAGATTTTGCTCAAGCGCATTATAAGAGGCCGAGCTACTGTTTCTTGGTAGTCTAAAATGTTTAAAGTCCCCGTACTTATCCAAATACTTCTGAAAGGTATGGCCACCATTCCCCAAGGTAATACTGGCCATCTTTAATAAATCCTGATTTTTAATGGGAAGAAAATCACCTTCATTCCTTGCAAGAGTCATCGAAGCAGCATACAAATCTTCAATTAAAGCATTACTTTTATAATTACTTATTCTTTCCACTAATTGACCGGTCTCAATCTTATTGGATTTATTTAATCCTGCCCAATATTTTGCCCTTAGGATTTTTCTTACCCGGGCATCTATCTCCTCTTGGCTTATTCTTCCCTCTTCCACTGCCTGTAAAATCAATCGCTTGGACTTGGGCACGTCTTCGGCATAGAGCAAGATATCATTGCCCGCCAATAATGCCAACAAATCAACCTCACCGGGTTTGTGCATATTACTCACCCCCTTCATATTCAAGGCATCCGTAAACACCAATCCCTTAAAGCCCATTTCCTCCTTCAAAAGGCCAGAAACCACGTTCTTGCTCAAAGTAGTGGGCATTCCAGACTTGGTCCCCAAACTTGGAATATGAAGATGGGCCACCATCACACTCATCAAATCCTCATCTATCAATTTTCTATAGGGATAAAGGTCAATATCATTAATATACTCACTGGAGTTTTTGATCACAGGTGTGGTATAGTGGGAATCAGCATTGGTATCACCATGACCAGGAAAATGCTTGGCATTGGCGATCACACCATTTTCTTGAAGCCCTTTCATATAGGCAACAGATTTATTGGCAACATTCTCCTTTTGTTCTCCAAAAGCCCTATAGCCAATTACAGGATTATCTGGGTTGGCATTCACATCCACTACAGGGGCAAAATTAATATGCATGCCCAACTCTTTAAACTGATGGGCTATTTCTTCCCCCATCTTGTAAATCATCCTATCATCCTGAATGGCTCCCAGGGTCATTTGTTTGGGAAACTGCAAAACACTGTCCAAACGCATGCTCACGCCCCATTCAGCATCCATCGCAATAAAAAGAGGTGTCTTTGATATAGATTGATAATAATTGGTCAAATTAGCCTGTCTTACTGGACCACCTTGAAAAAATATCAGCCCACCGATCTGCTGCTCTTGGATCAATTTGGCTATGGCCTGCTTATGTGCTTCACCCTTATTGGAATAAGCTGCCACCATAAAAAGTTGCCCTAGTCTTTCCTCAAAAGTATGGCTATAAAAGACACTGTCCACCCATTTGGTTTGGGATTGAATATCAAAAGTTGCAAATGGATCTTCGGCCCCTTCTTCAGAAAATGCCCCGGTTGAAGAAACTTGTGCAAAGACAAGTAAAATGAGGACCCAAACTTTTCGATTCATGCGGATGATTAATTTTTATTGCTTAAAATTTAAAATAACTTTGTAAGTGCTACTTTGATTCATTTCAGAGTAAACATCAAACATACATAAAATTCATGCTTCTGTCTATCAAAATAGTGATAAGCAGAACTTACCTTATATATATTAACGTAATAAAGGTATAATCGAATCATTAGACGCCATGAAATTTCCATCCATATTCCGTACAGCCCAGCCTATGCGCTTTGATATCAAGGCCCGACATTACGATCCTGTGAAAGAAGAAATAGAGCAGCGGACCTCCCGAATCAAAAGGCAACTGGAAGCAGATGGTCTCTTGCCGACAGATAAGGAAATTGAAGAGGCTTATAAAAGAGATAGAGAGAGCTCCATCAGGGGAGCCTTTACTCAGGGTGGACCTATCAGGAATAAACCTGCCTCCATTTTTTCCAGCACAGGCATGCTGCGTATGATCATATTATTGGTATTGGTTGGAACGATTACGGGATACCTATATTTCGGCTCTGAAATGCTTTATATTTTGCTTTATATTGGATTGGGAATTGCAGCCTTGGTATTCTTTTTTAGATTAAAAAGTAAAAGCAAATGAGTGATATTATTCAACTACTCCCTGACGCTATTGCCAACCAAATAGCTGCTGGAGAAGTGGTACAAAGGCCCTCATCTGCCCTAAAAGAGATGCTCGAAAATTCCATAGATGCTGGCGCCACTGATATCAAGGTAATTATCAAAGAAGCTGGGAAAAACCTGATGCAGGTAATTGACAATGGCAAGGGCATGAGCCTTACAGATGCAAGGATGAGCTTTGAAAGGCATGCTACTTCCAAGATCAGGAATTCCGAAGACCTATTTGCCATACGAACATTTGGCTTCCGAGGCGAAGCCATGGCCTCTATTGCGGCCGTTGCACAGGTGGAGTTAAAAACAAAAACCGAAGAAGATGAATTGGGATCCCTTATCTGCATAGAGGGCTCTGAAGTAAAGAAACAGGAACCCGTAGTAACCACTAAAGGCACTTCCATTGCCGTAAAAAACCTGTTCTTTAATGTTCCGGCAAGAAGAAATTTCCTAAAGTCCAACCCCGTAGAACTTAAACATATTGTAGAGGAATTTCAGCGTGTAGCCTTATCCTATCCAGAAATTAGTTTTAGCCTGATCAATAATGATATAGAGCTTTTCAAGTTAAGTCCAGGAAAACTCAGTCAAAGGATTGTTGGTATCTTCGGCAAAAACTACCAAGGACAGCTTGTAGCCTGTGAGGAAGACACACCACATGTGAAAATCAAGGGTTATGTAGGTAAACCTGAAAACGCCAAAAAATCCAGGGGAGAACAATTTTTCTTTGTCAATAACCGCTATATCAAAAGCCACTACCTCAACCATGCAGTAAGCAATGCCTATGAAGGATTGATGGCCACAGACCAGCATCCATTTTATGTATTGTTCTTAGAGATAGATCCATCACATATTGACATCAATGTCCATCCGACCAAGACAGAAATAAAATTTGATGATGAAAGAACCATTTATTCTGTCGTCAAAGCTGGCGTAAAGCAGGCATTGGGTGCTCATAATGTGGTACCCACTTTGGATTTCAGTATGGATGTAAACTTCACTGAGAACTGGAATCATGACGAAGTCAGGAAAGAAGAACTCAGTAGAGAAAATAGTTACAAAACCTACAGTTCACCATCTTTCAAAAAACAAGACACTTCAGGATGGGAGAAGTTATTTGAAGGAAACAAAGACCATACAGATAACATCAGAAAGGAAGCATTTGCACAAAGTGACGCTACTCCATCTACAGAGTTGATGACCTTTTCAAGCAAGGCCAATGACGAGGAAGAAGAGAAAAAAGAAGAAAACTTCTCGGTACCTACTCCCGTTGAAACCAATACTGGAACCACCTTTCAGGTAGAATTAAGCTATATTGTCGCCCAACTGGGAGCTGGACTGCTACTATTAGACCAACAGGCCAGCCATGAAAGGATCCTATACGAACGATACCTAAAACAACTTCAAAATAACAGCGGGGCTTCCCAACAATGTCTTTTTCCACAGAGTATTTCCCTAAGCCCTACAGATTTTGCTTTGGTGATGGAGCTACAGGAAGAAATGAATAACTTGGGCTTTATTGTAGAAGAGTTTGGCAAACAAACTTTGCTGATCAAAGGCGTTCCTGCTGATATCCACATCAACAATGAGAAAGCGCTATTTGAAGGACTTTTGGAACAATTCAAACATTTCAAATCGGAACTTTCCTTGGACAATAGGGAAAATCTGGCCCGATCCTTGGCCAAAAGGTCATCTATAAAGAAAGGAACGAAATTGAATCATCAAGAAATGGAAACCATCGTTGGACAATTATTTGCCTGTCAAAACCCAAATTATGGTCTTTCCGGGAACAAAACCTTTGTCAAACTTGATTTAAGTAAGATACGTAGTTTTTTCGAAAAATAATTTATGTTTAGATCACTCACACCAATAGTCAAAAATCTCTTATTGATCAATATAGGCATTTTTATAGTCGCTGCTTATTTTTTACCCCAGCTGCAGTCACTATTTGCGCTATATTATATCAATAGCAATCGTTTTATGCCATTTCAGTTTTTGAGCTATATGTTCATGCATGCTGATTTTTGGCATTTGTTCAGCAATATGTTCGGCCTGTTTATATTTGGCCCTTTATTGGAACAGTTTCTTGGTCCCAAGAAAATCATCATATTATGGATGGTCTGCGGAATTGGTTCAGGTGTATTATATTCGGGCTACACCGCTTACCAAATGAATCAAGTGGACAGTAAAATAGAGTCATTTTATAATGATCCTGATCCAGAGATATTCAATAAGTTCATTTCTGAAAACAGACATATGTTCAAACCCGCTGTATATGACTTCATTGATGCTTACAGCCGGGATCCAGAAAATAAAGAATACATCGCAACAGCTGAGAAATACATGGATTATGTAAGGGAAAGCAAAGCCAATATACCTATGGTAGGAGCTTCTGGAGCCCTTTTTGGGATATTAGTGGCTTTTGGTATGCTGTTTCCCAATACGCAGCTTTTTCTATTATTTCCGCCAATGCCGATAAAAGCCAAATATTTGGTACTCTTTTACGGACTATATACCGTATATAATATTATTGTCAATAATCCCATGGACAATGTGGCACATTTTGCCCATTTAAGTGGTTTAATAATAGGAGCGATTTTGGTAACTTTCTGGAAAAAAAACAGAACTAGCTTTTACTGATCATGTACGGAGGATTCTGGTATTATTTAAAAAACGCATTTAACCAAAAGGATAACAGCCTTTATAAAATACTGGCCATTAATATCCTTGTATTTTTAGTTCTTCTGGTACTCAGGGTATTCCTTACCATTGGAGGTGGAGAGGAACTTTACAGAAGTATATTGTCCTATCTGATGATGCCGGCAGATGTGGGCAGATTCATCACCCAGCCTTGGTCCATCATTACCTATATGTTCTTGCATGAAGGGATATTCCATATCCTTTTCAATATGCTATTCCTTTATTGGTTCGGACTTTTGATCAATGAATATTTGGGCAGTAGAAAACTGGCCAATTTATATATACTGGGAGGAATTGCTGGGGCTTTGCTTTATGTAATCATTTACAATTTCGCTCCTTATTTCAGCACCCAAGCCAATCATGCTTTAATGCTGGGCGCAAGTGCTGGTGTTTATGCCATTGTAGTTGGAGCGGCTACCTTAAGCCCTGACACTACCTTTCACCTCATCCTATTAGGACCTGTTAGGATCAAGTATATTGCCATTTTCTATGTCGTGGTGGCTTTTGCCAA
Source organism: Echinicola salinicaeni (assembly GCF_014280965.1). Lineage (GTDB taxonomy): Bacteria > Bacteroidota > Bacteroidia > Cytophagales > Cyclobacteriaceae > Echinicola > Echinicola salinicaeni. Next base: position 92,110 of record NZ_JACODZ010000001.1, on the reverse strand, counting down.
TAGTACGGGAGCAAATGCAGGTGGAGAATTGGCCCACTTGGGAGGAGCCGCCTTAGGCTATTTCTATATTACCTTATTGAGGAAAGGGACAGATTTGGGCAAACCAGTTCAGACCGTAGGTCGTTTCTTCGGAAACCTGTTTTCCAATCGCCCAAATGTCAAAGTAAGTTACCGGAAAAAACATCCACCATATAAAAGTGAACCTTTGAAGAAGGATAATTCAAAGTCTAAAAACACTACCTCCCAAGAAGAAATAGACAAGATACTGGATAAGATTGCAGAAAAAGGATACGACAGTCTATCCAAGGAAGAAAAGAGAAAACTATTTGAATATAGCAACAAGTAAAGCAAGCTAATCAGCTTGCTTTTTTTATTACATATACTTGGTTACTAATTAATTAAGCACTGCATTTTTTACCAAATACATTTTTTACAGCTTCAATTTCAAATTAATTGATTTGAAACAGAATATTAACATGTTTTTTCTTTAATTTGCAAAATATTATTTTTCCCACTACCTTTAAAGCGTTAATCACCACATAAAATTATGTATAAAGCCACACTTCTTTATACGATCACCATCAGCCTTGCCTTGACTTTTTTCAATGCGGTGAATGCTCATGCCCAGACTTATACTTATACAGCATCAAATGCAAATTGTAGTGGACAATGGAGTGATGAAGATTGTTGGGATGTAACTTCAACTAACTGCTCTACTTCTGCTACATATCCACCGAATTCAATAATCTCTGAAACATGCGAATCAAATATTGTCATTAATGGAAACATATCCTATAGCGGTAATATAACACTAGGGGGGGCATTTTCATCCATAACTATTGCGGATAATTCTACTTTTGAAATTACAGGAGATTTAACTGTTGACAATGCCAATGTTGACATTAATTTAGAGGGAAGAAACACTTCTATGAATATAGGCGGTATGATGACAATAAATAATTCAGATACTGTTAATATTTATGGGCCAACCGACTTATTAGAATCAGAAGATATCACAACTTTCCTGACAGCAAATGATTTATATTTGAGAGGTAAATCAATGCTCAGTATTGATGAAAATGCAGGTATTGACATTGTCAACGAAACTGATGCCCATACTCCATCAAATAGTACAGAGGACAGAGCCACGATTGATGTGGATGGCATTTATTATTCCACCTCTGTCAAAATAAGAGGAAATTCTCATTTAGCATTTATCCTAACTGAAACAGCGGAAGTCATTGCTTCAGAACCAGAAGGAATTTTGGAAATGAACGGAAACTCAACACTAACTTTCATAGGAGATTTTTATGAAACAGGAGGGGATGCTGATGGTGAAAGTTATGCAACAGTTGGAGGACAAATAACCACCAATGGAAGTGGAGCATTAATTAAAGCTGATGATGCTACCATAATTACTTGCTACACATTTCCTGATAAGATAACCAAAGAAGTGGATCATGAAGGAAAATTTGAAGAAGCAGGTTGTAAACTCCTCCCCGTAGTATGGAATGATATTTCAGGCCATTGGAACAGCTTGGCCAATAAAAGCCAAATCCAATGGTCCACGGCAAAAGAATGGGAAAACAGCCACTTTGAAATAGAGCGGTCCATTAACAACATTGAGGACTTCAAACTGATTGGAAAAATCAATGCTGTTGGTTGGTCTGATAAAATCAGCAATTACCAGTTTAATGAAACCCTAGTACTCACCAATAGCCCTATTCTTTATTACCGCATCAAACAGGTCAATCTTAATGGTACTTTTGCCTATAGTCCTGTTATTGCGATAAAAACCCAATCGAATATCAACCATACCGGCTGGAGAGCCTTTCCGAACCCAAGTGACGGGACCCAACTTTCCCTGGCTTCACTCAACCAAGAAATCCCAGAAGACACACTTATAGAAGTAAAAATCTATTCGTCTAACCATATCAGCCAAGTCCTATCTCAGAAGTTTAATTATAGTTCAAATATCAATTTGGACGAACTGATAAACAAGCTAGGCAAGGGAGTGCATATTATCGAAATCAACTGGCAGGGAAACTCCCAAAAAATCAAATTGCTCAAGCAATAATATTTTTTAGGGGCAAAATCTTAATTAATTTAGCCTATTATTTCCCCAAAGCTAGATTAAAATGAGTCCACAAGAAGTACTAAAGAATTTTTATGGCTATGACACTTTTAGAGGACAGCAAGAAGCCATTATTAATAGCATTTTAAGCAGTCAAGACACCATTGTTCTTATGCCAACGGGTGGTGGTAAATCCATTTGCTACCAAGTACCCGCCATGGTCAAAGAAGGTCTAACCTTGGTCATATCACCTTTAATTGCACTAATGAAGGACCAGGTAGACGCTTTGAATGCTAACGGCATCCCATCTGCTTATCTTAATTCCACGCAAAGCACTAGCGAACAAAGGTATATTGCCCAAGAAATCCAGTCCGGTAAACTTAAACTACTTTATGTAGCACCAGAAAGATTGTTTGGTGGAACTGCTCCACTTTCTGAGTTACTGAAAGATATCAAGCTATCACTAGTAGCGGTGGATGAGGCCCACTGTGTTTCTCAGTGGGGCCATGACTTCCGACCTGATTATTTACAAATCGGGCAGTTTCGCCAATCCTTTCCTGCTATTCCATTTATTGCACTTACTGCAACAGCAGACAAACAGACCAGAAAGGATATTGCTGACAAGCTAGGACTCCAGCATCCAAAATGGTTTATCTCAAGTTTTGACCGTCCAAATATCACTTATAGGGTAGCCCCAAAAAGGAATTCCTTTGATAAACTATTAGAATTTTTAGAATACCACCAGAAAAATTCAGGGATCATCTACTGCCTATCCAGAAAAAGCGTTGAAGACACTGCTGCCAAACTACAAGCAGCTGGACTATCAGTACTGCCTTATCATGCAGGCTTAAACAGAGAAATTAGAGCCGCCAACCAAGAGAAATTTATTAAAGACGAAGTTAAGATTGTCGTAGCCACGATTGCATTTGGGATGGGAATTGACAAATCCAATGTGCGATTCGTAGTCCATATGAATATGCCCCAAAATATTGAGGGTTACTACCAAGAAACCGGTAGGGCAGGCAGGGATGGCTTGCCAAGTGAGGCACTGATGTTCTATAGCTATGGAGACTATCTGACCTTGCAAAGAATGATCGAAACCCCAGAAAATCCTGATTATTCTGAAATCATTTTGGGAAAACTGACCAGAATGAAAACCTTCTGCCAACTAAACTCATGTAGAAGAAAATACTTAATGGCCTACTTCGGGGAAGAAGAAAAAGAAGATTGTGGGAATTGTGATATTTGCTTCAACAAAGGCAATCAAGAGGATATGACCATCCCTGCCCAAATGTTACTTTCCACCCTGGTAAGGCTCAAAGAATCCTTTGGTATGGGCTATGCCATATTGATCTTAAAAGGCTCCAAGTCTAACAAAATCCAAGAGGAACACAAAAATTTGAGCGTCTATGGAATAGGAAAGGAACAAGCTGAAGATTTCTGGAAAAAACTAGGGGCAAAACTCATTCAAGAAGGATATATCGCTGAAGCAGGTCAACAATTCCCTACCTTAAAGCTCACCACCAAAGCTTGGGAAAAGCTCAAATCAAAGAAGAAAATTTTGCTCAACATGGATGATGGGCTTAAAAGAAAGACCACTAAAACATCCTATAAGACAGATCTATACGATGAATTAAAATCGCTTAGATTTAAGATAGCGCAAAAAGAAAATGTCCCACCATATGTGATTTTCTCTGATGCGACATTGGTGGAAATGGCTACTTATTTTCCAATTGAAACTGAAAGTTTTCTAAATATCTCCGGAGTTGGTCAGAAAAAAGCAGACAATTACGGAGATGACTTCTTGGAATTGATTTTCAAATATGTCCAAGAAAATCAGCTAAAACCCAGAAAAAAACTCAGCACCAGTAAAAAAAGCCGATCAAGCTCAAACCTTGGAATTTCTACGACCGAAAAAATCACTTTAAAACACCACCAAGAAGGCCTTAACTTATATCAGATTGCCCAAAAAAGAGAAATGACCTACAATACCATCGAAAGTCATTTGGCTAATTTGGTGAAACATGGCAAAATTGAGGCAGAGGAATTTATCTCCAAAGACGATATTTTAAATATTAAACTGGCATTCAGAAGACAGGATAACACCTACTTAAAACCATTAAAAGAACATTTTGGAGAACGATATTCCTATTTTCAACTAAAAATTGCGCTCATAGGAGAAAAATAATAGGCATTTTCTAATAGTTATACCAAAAACACCACCTACAACACTTTATAATTCACCTAATTATGGAATATTTATCAAAAAATACCCCAAATGGGGTATTTTTTTGAAACTGTATAAGTACTACATTTGAGAAGGGTGATTAAGCAACTTTTTCTACTATATTTTAAGTGTTTAACGAAATCTAAAGAGGCCACTTTAATCTTTACTTTTTAAGGTCTCTTGTTTTTCCTCTACCTATAAAAAAACTACAGTTCTTAGTCTATTAAAAATCTATAGGTCTCCTTAAAAAATTGAATCAAAAAAAAAAAGGGAGCAAAACGCTCCCTAATAAATATTCTTCTTTATCTATCCACCTTACTTTAACCAAGCTAAACTAATTTCATCGGGGGCTTTCATCCTATCTGCCAACCTCATATACCTATCACCCAAACCAGAAAGGTATTCCTGCGCCTTAGCAGCAGCACCTTCCAAACCGGTAACAGACTCTATTTTCCATAGTTTCACCAAATGATCGATGATACGGGCATAATCCCATCCAGTATAAACACCTATCTTTTGAGTAATGGCAGAAAACTGATCAAATAACGTAGGATTATTACCTCCCTTGCCCATTAAAACCGCTGGCATTACGATTTGCTTACGCATCATTTTCTCGAAAGCTAGCATTGCTCCATTTGGATCTATCTCAAATATTCTAGCCATAAAAGTTTTGTAAGCCTTTTCATGCCTTGCCTCATCTCCTGCGATGGTTTTACAGATTTTAGCTAATACAGTGTCCCCGGCCTTTTCAGCTAACTTCCCTGTGTTAACATGACTCACTTTAGTCGCTCTCTCCTGAAAGGAAGTATAAATCATCGCTTGATAAGGATCTTTCTCTGATTTCGGATCAAAACCATTATAAATCAATCGATGAATAGTCTGCTCTACCTTTTTCATGTCCGCTCTACCAGACAAATAAAGATACTTGTTCAGCAAATCACCATGTCTATTTTCTTCCGCAGTCCATGCCTTTGACCATCTAACCCAGCCCCTTTCACTTAATAAGCTTCCTTCCGGATTAATACCTTCTAATAAATTAAAATAAGTCTGGTAACTTGGAAGGGCTTCTTCAGTAATCATATTACCGATGAGAGAAGTAATAATGGTATCAGGTATTCCAGCAGCTCTTTCTTGTAACAACTTAACCTGATCCAATGCATCTGGCTTAGTCATATCAGGGAGAAAATCTGTAGGTTGCCAACATTCATCTGGGTTAACCAATACAGTATCTACGGTCTCACCAACCATAGCATCCAGCTGGCTGATCACTTCCATGTTCTTCTCCAATTCGTAGTCTATCGCTTCTCTATCCTTCATAAAATAATGCTTAAGAGTAATATTTAACAAATACGATCTATTATTTCAACTGTCTCTACATTCTTTCCAACCAAAACAGATCATACAATGGGTGGATATTATTGAAAACGTACTTAAACCTAAGATGTTCCCAATGACCTCACAAGTTAGGCATTAAATCAAATTGCTCATAAATTAATAGGCAATAATATCCTTAACACAAATTTACCATGAATAATCTAATTTCAATGAGAATTTCTATTATCAATGGTAAAAGAAAACCAAATATCATGGTAAACAAGAAGAAAAAGGAAAAACATAAAAGACCATCTATGAAAGATAAAAAATATGGCTTATTAATAACTTCTAAATTTGAGGCACTAAGGGATTAAAAAGCAACACCATCCATTTATAAGAATAAAGAAAGTTATACTAGAAAGCGGATTGGATTTCATCCATATTGATAAAGGACAAAAAAAATGCTGCATGAAACCATGCAGCATTATATTATAAAAGATATTACTAATCAAAATATCCTCATTAATTCATATCCCAGAAAATGGGTGAAGTAGTATCATCTCCTCCAAGAACATCACTAGCAGCGTTATAGTTGGTAGTGTTGATCAATGGTTCATTGGTAGGGAAGATCAATCTTTTAGGATTTTCAACTCCATTAGAAACAGCTGTCAATAACTGAGGAGCATCCAATCTTCTCGCTTCAGTCCAAGCCTCATGCCCTTGATTGAACAAGGCAATGTACTTCTGCTTTCCGATTTTCTCTTTATAGTCTCCGGCAGCAGTCAAATAATTAACTGAAGGCTGAGCAATATATAAAGTAGCGGCAGCTTCAGATAAGCCCCAAGCTTCAAAAGAGGCTTGGATACCATTATTATAATGCTCTGCAGCACTTCCTGAAATTATACCTCTTTCAACTGCCTCTGCCAAACTAAATTCAACAAAAGAGTAATCTAAAATAGTACCAGGGAAGGTAGTTTCAACCAATGCTGGATTAACATGTGTCAAACTAGCATAAGCATTTCCTGAGGCCCCATATTCACCCCCAACATAACCATCTTCGATATTATCATCAAAATACGCTTCCATTCTAGGATCATTTACTTCCTCTAGCATATCGATGAAGAATTGGGTAACAACAAAGTCAGAAGCTCTGCTATCCACCTCAAAGTAATCATAAATAGGATTAGTATATGGCTGAGAGCTGCTGAAGTTATATACAGCGTTATCATCGTTTGATTCAAAAACACCTGCAGCAACTGCCTCAGAAATCAGATTAGATGCTACAGACGGCTGTGCATCAGCAAGTCTAAGACCAATTTTCAGTTTGATAGAGTTTGCAAACTTTTCCCAAGCTGCAACATCTCCACCATAAAGAATATCTGAAGACCTACTGAAACCATTAGCACTTGCATCAAAATCATTGATCGCTACATCCAAACTATCGATAATAGCTCCATAGATAAAATCTCCTTCATCATAAACGGGAGTAACATTATCAATGTCTAGTGCTTCTGTAAAAGGAATACTTCCAAAGTTATCTACCAAATATTGGTAAGCATAAACTTCTAGTACTCTAACCATAGCCAATTGGTTATTTCTTACAGGAACCAAATTTGGATCTGCAACCTCCTCACTTAGCAATAGCTCCTTGGCTTGTTTTAATTCAAATAATGTTTCGGTGTAAATATTATCCCACAAACTTCCTCCAACATCTCTGTTTGCTGCATCATAAGCAGACTCCTGAATATAAGTGGTCTGTGTCAAATAGTTTGCCCAAAGCCTATCCAAATTTTGGTTATAATCTATGTTAACCATTTGTTTAACAAGATTATATTGGCCATTGGTAAATAAAACTTCTGGTTTTACCTCAATTGGATTCTTAGGATCTGTATTAAGGTCGGCGAGATTTTCATCACAAGAAGAAAATAGTCCCGCTGCTGCTATACCTAATATTAATAATGACTTTTTCATTGTGATTCAGTTTAGAATTGAACATTTACGTTGAAACCGAATTCTCTAGTAGCCGGCAAAGCTCCGTTTTGGATACCTTGATAGTTACCGGAACTTGCACTAGCCTCAGGATCTGAGTGAGGTAGGTTTTTATGGATGATCCATAGGTTACGACCGAATCCACCAACTGACACTTTTTGGATGAACAAGTTGCTGAATAAAGTAGTAGGAAGATCATACATCAAACTAAGCTCTCTAAGCTTCACAAAAGAAGCATCGTAAACCAATGCTGCATCAGGAGCGTAGGTTCCAGTTTCGCTTGAACCACCATAGTATCCAAGTGGAGTCAAGTAGTTTCCAGCATTTGCACGGATATCGTTTGGAGTACCATCAGCTTTAACACCTGGAAGGATAATACCTCCAGAAGTTGCATCATTGGTAATAGGATCTCTCATTGGATTACCCAAATCGTTCAAGGCTGCAGTTTCAGCATAAAGTCCTGTAGCGTTACCAAAGCCCATATCGTAGCTTATGATATCTCCACCTTTTTGCATATCAATCAAGAAACTGAAAGACAATCCTTTATAACTAAATGTATTATTGATACCACCAATCCAATCAGGTTGGATATTTCCAATGATTTCATTAGTGGATTCAGTTCTTAAATACTTACCATCAGCACCAACTACTTTTTGGCCAGTTGCTTCATCATAAACATAGTCAGTACCGGTAATTGTACCATAAGGCTGACCTTTTCTGGCATTGATCGCAGTTGACCAAGCAGAGTAAATCAATAGGTTTTCTCCTCCTTCATAAAGAGAAACAACCTTGTTTCTATTTCTTGCCCAGTTTACATTAACTCTCCAGGTGAAATCCTGTGTTTGAACAGGTACACCAAATACACTTGCCTCTAAACCTTTATTTTCCATCTCACCGGCATTTACATATTTGTAATTGAAGCCTGTGGCAGAAGATATCTCAGCTGGCACAATTTGGTCAATGGTATTTTTCTGATAAAAAGAAAGATCGGCACCAACTCTATTGTTCAAGAAGTTTACTTCTAAACCGATTTCCATTTCATTGGTTTTCTCAGGCAATAAGGCCGGATTATTATAGGTATCAGGCGTATAGAATAATGGCACACCGTCAAATGGAGTAGCAGCGCTGAAAGTATTCAACACACTATAAGGTGCTGCATCACCACGAACACTTGCATATCCCATTCTCAATTTACCAAAGCTCAATACAGAACTATCGATCAATTCACTGAACACGAAACTACCCGCTACAGATGGATAGAAGTAGCTATTGTTTCCTTGAGGCAAGGTAGATGACTGATCAATTCTACCTGTTGCATCCAAATATAGATAATCCATGTACCCAAGGGTCACCTGACCATAATAACCATATTTTCTATGGTGAGAATCATGTTCTGTTGGTGGCTCAAGAGCATTAACGGAGTTACCCAAAGAGTAAATACCTGGGTTTACCAAACCACCATTAGTACTTGCTCTAGTCCATATAACTTTAGTATTTCTTACGTTAAAACCTAATAAACCTGTCAAAGACAAAGACTCGTTAAGGTTCTTATCAAAAGATAAAATGAAGTCACTATTGTACTGCTCAAATGTTCTCTGGAATTTAGAGTATTCAGACTGATCTAAACTTCCCATTGCAATACGCTCTTCTTGAAGGTCAGAATAAGAGTCAATACCCACTCTACCCATAGCTTTCAACCAATCAGTAATTTCATAAGTCGCTTGGAACTTACCAAAGAACCTGTTACGCTTATCATTCTGATAGTTTTCATATAAAGTCCAATAAGGATTATCAAAATAGTGAGGAGAAGTGTCTCCAGGACCATTAGGGTTCCAAGTAATATTCTTACCGGTTTGCATATAGGCCATTTCCTGCGCCTTAAGATCAACATTGGTTCCGAACCACTGGCGTAAACCTTGAACCACATTTTTCCCATCATAACCAGTACCATAACGACCTTTACCTTCTACTCTGGTATAAGTTGCTTTACCATCAATAGTAAGTCGATCGCTCAAGTTATAAGAAGCGTGCATATCCACCACGTTTCTTTTAACATTACTGTTTGGAAGGATACCAGAACGATCGTCATTGGTATATCCGAAACGAACAGATCCTTTTTCATTGCTTCCAGACAATCCTACATTAGTAATATTACCTACACCAGTTTGGAAAATATAATCAGGACCGTTTTGTGCAGCCACCCAAGGAGTTGGAGTCATATAAGTATCTAGCTCAGGATAGAAAGATTCCCATCCGTAAACCAATAGATCTTCATCAAAAGCAGCTCCGAAAGAAGCATCTTCACCTGCTGGAACTTCAAGGTCCAAAACACCATCACCGTTGACATCAGTATCATAGAAGCCGCCAGTTTCACCATAGTAAGGACCATATCCCTGACCATACTGCTTTTGGTATTTAGGGAAGGTGCTTTTATCCACCATGCTGAAGTTAGTAGAGTGGCTCAAAGACACACCTAAACCATTTTTCTTCTTAGCACCTTTTTTGGTGGTAATCATGATTACACCATTTACAGCATCTGAACCATAAAGTGCAGCTGCTGTAGCACCTTTCAGTACAGAGATTGATTCGATAGTTTCAGGGTCGATATCAGAAGCCGCATTACCATAATCATAACCTCCACCACCAGTTGCTTGGTCAGTAGTGTTGATATTGGAGTTACTGATAGGCACACCATCCACTACGAACAACGCCTGGTTATTTCCCGTAAATGAATTAGAACCTCTAATAACGGCATTAACAGAACCTCCTATAGAGTTACTTTTCTTAACGCTAAGACCAGCAACCTTTCCTGAAAGAGAACTGACAAAACTTGATTCTTTAGCTTTGGCAATTTCATCACCTTTTACTTCCTGTACAGAATATCCAAGAGATCTTTCCTCTCTCTGGATACCCAAGGCAGTTACCACTACTTCAGAAAGTTCTTCAGCATCTGAAGCCATAGCCACATCAATGATGGATCTACCATCGATAGCAACATTCTGAGTAGTCATTCCAATAAAAGAGAAGATCAACACTTCTCCATTTTCTGGTAAATCCAATACGTATTTACCATCCAAGTCTGTGATAGTTCCTGTTGAGGTACCTTTCACGAGAATACTTACACCTGGGATCGGCTCTCCATTATCTGCTGAAGTAACCGTCCCTTTTACTGATGATGTCTGTGCAAAAGAATATTGCAAAAACATACATAGCAAGAGGGCTAATTGTACACTTTTCTTCATATGCGGTTGATTTGATTTTGATGCAAAGTATACAGCCTCATCAAAAAAAAAAACTTTAAGAAATTTTAACATTATGATAACATCAGAAAACCAGAACACAACTTTCTGGTTTTCAGTTAATTACAAGCAATAAATATTTTTTAAAAAAAATTGACCTATTTCAATACACCATATAATTATTATAACAAACTAAATATGAATAAAAGTCGATTCAAAGCCATATATATAGAAGGCTTTTTTCGATTTAACCCAATTTAATTACAGAACACACGAGAAAACTGAATTTTAATTCCAAAGTTTCCATTGTATAATTTTGTATTGACTAAACTATTAAAAGTTTAATTTTATTACCAGCAATAGCATCAATAAAAACAAAATTAAATTTTGTTTTTATTGATTTTATAAAATTTACACATTTCACTAAAACACTTACAAATTCAAAAACAAGAAAGCCATTTAATTATCAATTCAGCCTCAAAAATGCGCTATTTTAACGTTTTTCACACCTCCAGCTATTAATTAATTGAAATTCATAAAATCCCATTATTTTAGAATAATTCAAATTCACGGTATTAAAATGCAATATTTAATACAAGACCGTAATTGACACTTACGGACAAACCTTTCACGTGCCAACACAAAACTATCTATACCACCTCTCACAAATAAGAAAACTACAACACCATTAACACTTAGCCCATCAATAAAGCCGCCCCCTAAAAAGAGAGCGGCTTCAAACAAATTATCTAATCCAAAATATGAATCAATCTACATCCCACCATAATTTAGAATCCAAGGCATCACCATTGTTTAACCTACTTACAGCTTGACTTCTGTTATCCCCATTTAAGGTTCGCTCAAAATCTGGATATTGCAACCTAAAAGGCAAATCAGTAAGTCCTTCCACCAATGAAGTGAATGTATAATCCAATTTTGTCCCTGGCTCAGGTATCACACTAAACTCAGTACCTGGGGTAATCAACGTTTTAGGAAATCCCGTTCTTCTATATTCTTGCCAAGCGGTATGTGCATCCATATATAACGCAATATACTTTTGCGTCAACACAGTCTCTTCATTCGCAGGAGGCAATGCTGAAATATAGGCTTCTACCTGAGCAGGAGCAATCCCCCATTTCGCCATTGAGGCCCTTACACCATTTTCATAGTGAGTCTGGTCCCAACCATTTAATTCACTGAGAATAAATGAAACCTCAGCAAACTCCATAAGGGACTGAGTAAAGTCCGGCGTATTGATAATTTTATCCCCGGGGAAACTTTGCCACACAAACAATTGAGCTTGTGTAGAATTTTCGTTCACAGGCATTCCCACATAATCCCCGTCTCTATTCGGGTTTGCATACATCTCTATACGCGGATCCCGTACTCCAAAAAACGGATTATCAGTGATATCATTAAGATCATGATCAAACAGATTATTACCCAATAATAATTGGCAGAAGGGATGAGAAATAGCAAAGTCAGTCCTATTGCTCACGTTAAACGCCCTATAAAAAGGCCCCGCATTTACATCTGCTGACTCATAAACGAAATTGGCATTATCGTCTACAGAGGTAAAAACCCCTCTAGCAATTGCATCGGCTATATGTGCATCTGCCAATGATGCATTTGCTCCTCTTAACTTTAATGCGACTCTAAGCCTTAGAGAGTTAGCAAATTTCTTCCATTTTGCCATATCCCCACCATAAATCACATCAGCAACCACTCCATCGCCATCCTCTTCAATCATTGCCTCAGCCTCATCCAGCTCATTCAAAATATCAGCATAGATTTTATCCTGCGTAGCATAAACTGGCGCTAGTATCTCTGTTTCTGCACCAGCCATTTGCAATGCCTGAAAATCTGGATCTTCAGCCCCATAGGAATAATACGGAATATCTCCCCAGGTATCCGCCATCACATTAAAGGTCCAAGACATTAAAATCCTGGCCACCGCTATTTGATTGGCATTGGAACCATACTGGCTATTTTCCACCCTAGTTTCCTCATCAGTATTCAGTTGTATCACTTGCCTGAGATCCTCTAAGTTGGCATAGAAATCTTCCCATGTCTCCCTTTGAGATTCCCTGTACACATACCTGTCCTCATCCGCATAGGCTGTCTGCGTCCAATATTGTACAGTCACTAGGGTAAACCTTCCCTGAAACCACTCGTCGTAAAAATCATCCATCATCTTTTTGGTGGCGTCATTTAGCAAACCGGAAGAAGGTGGTGAATTCACCTCATTTGGATTGTTTTCATAATCTAATTCACAGCCGGTGAATAGAATTATAAATCCAAGTATATATATTATTGATTTTATGCTTTTCATTATTTTATGTGTTTATAGTCCAAGATCCAACTTAAAGCCAAAAGTTCTAGAAGTAGGCATAAAAGCTCCCTCAATCCCCTGAATATTACCAGAACCATTCACAGCAATCTCTGGATCCAAACCTTTATAATCCAAACCAAATGTCCACAGGTTTCTACCATAAGCAGAAACTCTTAATGACCGGATCATAGGGAAAGAACTCATATCAAAATTATAACCTACGGCCAATTCCCTAACTTTAATATAATCGGCATCAAATACACTTTGAGCACTTGGCATTCCAAAACCATGATAATGCCTTGCTGCCCAAGCCTGACCCTCAACATAAGTTTCATTAGGAGCGGTATTACTTACAGTATAAGTACCATCTTCGTTGAATTCCACATCACCAGTTACACCATCCAACTTAATACCTCCACCATCTGCAACTGGTGAACGTATTTCATTACCTTGGTCATTCACTCCTGCTGTTGGGCCCCATGTTCCTGCGTAGTGTCCCCACATATGCGAAACTGAGTAAAACTTGCCTCCCTGTTGAATATCAAATAACACACTTAGGTCGAAGCCTTTATAGGTGAAATAATTACGAACACCCATATTATAGTCAGGCATGACAGAACCTAGTGGAACTAAATTCGGCGTCCTAGCCCAATAGCCATTATCTTGAACCACCCTATTGCCCTGATCATCATACAAGAAATCGTAGCCCCAAAGCTGACCATACCGCTCACCAACTGAAGCCCTTAAAGTCACCCCACTAAAAGGAGCGACCCCAATATCCATGGCCTCGATACCATCAATAATGCTCTTAACCTCATTATCTATTTTGGTATAATTCACAGTAATATCCCAACTAAAGTCACTGGTGCGAAAAGGAGTGCCTCTCAACATAACCTCCAAACCTTTATTGACTATTTCACCGGCATTAATAAACTTGGCCTTATAACCTGTTGACCTGGAAACTTCCAGCGGTATTATCTGATCAGTGGTAACATTTTTAAAATAAGTCACATCAAATCCCACTCGATCATTCAACATACTCGCCTCCAAACCAATCTCCCACGTATCTGTGTTTTCCGGTTTCAATTCACTATTCAACAAATCCTCTGGAGTAAACACCCTCGGTAACCCTTGAAAAGTACCATCCTCATTAAATTGATAGGTATTGACCACCCGATATGGATCGGTATCCTTGGACACTCTGGCGGCCCCTACACGCAACTTACCATAACTCAACCATGGTAAGCTCAATCTCTCCGAAAACAAAAAACTAAGGGAGCCTGAAGGATAGAAATAGGAATTATTGCCTTCTGGAAGCGTTGTAGACCAGTCATTCCTGGCCGTCAAATCCAGATACAACATATCCATAAAACCTAAACTAGCCGTAGCGAAAATACTATTTATCCCTTTCTTGGTAGTTTGATCATTGACCAAAACTGCACCTGCAGAATTAAGAAGATTATAAAGTTTTGCTACTACCAAGCCACCAGAAGATTCTCCCCTGTTTAGATGGAGTCGCTGCCTCATCTGATTTCCTCCTATCAATGCATTTAAATTAAAATTCTCATTGATTCGTTTATCATAACCCAAAGTCAGCTCATAATTATATTCGTAATTATTTCTAACCGCTTCATAGTAATAAGACTGAGCCTGAGAACCTACAGCTACCCTCTCCCTATTATAAAAGGAATACAAGTCCCCACTAACACGACCACTCAAATTAAGACCTTCGAGTATTTCATAAGTCAAACCGATATTGCCGTAAAACCTATCCCTTTCATCATCTGCAAAATTCTCATATGCAGCCCAGTGGTGATTATCGGAATAATGTGGAGTAGGATCATACCAAAAATTCCTGTTCCAAGACCTTTGCGTACCGTCATTATTAAGATATTTCTTGGATCTTTCATAATCTATTTGTCGCTGGGTCCATTGAAACAGTATTTGTCCTAACGGACTACCATATGGCTGATTAGAAGCTGGATAACCTAAAAGCGGCCTACCTTTGGTGCTAGTTCTAACAAAATTAATACTGGATGAAGCACTTAACTTGTCCAATATTTTGGTCTTGCCACTAAGAGAAAAGTTATTTTTCAACAAATCAGATCCTGGAAGCGTACCTGTACTTTTTGTATTGGAATAACCAAACCGAACAGCCGAATTCACATTTGAAGTCGAAATTGCTACTGAATTAACATAAGAAACCCCAGTTTCAAAAAAGTCTCTAACATCATTCTCTGGAGCAACCCATGGCCTTGGATTCAAATAATCCTCAGGATAATCTTCACTGAAGGCATCCCAGTGCAATACGGAAATATCTGGATTATACCGTGGCCCCCAACTTTCGTCTATACCATACTGAACTACCTTATAATCTGTACCATTGATATTCGCTACTTCAAAGCCATCTTCACCACCATCTTCATCACCTATTATAGCTCCACCACCATATTTTCTTTGAAGATCAGGCATCAAATAAACACTCTCAAAGTTTACCGATGAACTTATGTCAATATTAAACGACTCTTTACCAGGCACGCCTCTTTTAGTCGTAATCACCAACACACCGTTGGCTGCCCTTGAACCATATAGTGCCGCAGCTGTACCCTTAAGGACAGAAATACTTTCAATGTCATTCGGGTTAAGGTCATTAAGCATATTACCATAATCGTAACCGCCACTACCTTCCTGCATATTCTCATCGTTGAAATTGGAATTATTGACAGGCAAACCATCAATCACGATTAAGGGTTGATTTTCACCAAAAAATGAGCTGGCTCCCCGAATGGTTATTCTTTTTGAACCACCAATATTAGTGGAAGACGAAAGCTGTACACCGGAAACACGCCCGGAAAGAGAACTCAAAACATCAGTTTGCTGGGATTTATTGAGTTCTTCAGAATCAACCTGCTGAACGGAGTAACCCAAGGATGCCTTTTCCCTAGTGATCCCCATAGCAGTTACGACAACCTCAGACAACTCCCTTGCATCGGATTCCATAACTACATCAATTACAGTCTGGTCACCTATAACAACTTCTTGAGAGGTCATACCTATAAATGAGAAGATCAACACTTCTCCACCAGATGGTATTTCCAGAGAATACATACCATCCAAATCTGTGATAGCACCCTTTGAGGTACCTTTCACCAGAATACTTACGCCGGGAATCGGCTCTCCGCTTTCAGCTGAAGTAACCGTTCCTTTTACTGAAGCTGTTTGTGCAAAAACAAATTGCGTAAACAAACCCAGCAAGAGGGCTAATAGTACACTTTTTTTCATATGCGGTTGTTTTATTTTGGTTTATTACTATTTCATTTCTAGAGAAAAGTAATCTCTAACCCTATCAGCACAGCAATAACACTTAACTAACTGGCTATCATCAATTTAAAAAAATAAAATCATTATAAAAAGCTATTTGACCTATTCAAATATTAATTATGACTTTTACAACAGCACTAAAAAACAAATCATAGAAGAATAAAAAATGGAATATACGATTCTATTGAAATTTTATTCCGAATAATCCTTCTAGACCACACTCACGATAATACCGTTAAACACCTTAAAATCAGACCAAATTATACAAATGACCATTTAATGACACCAACTAACAAAAATTGTGTATCAAAATCATGTTTTTATTAAAACCAATTACTTATCAAAAAAATCTATTTCGTTTTTATAACTATTTAAATATTTTTTCAAACTTTTTTTTACCTCTAACCAAAGCGCTGAATATAAGCAATCATGACAGAGATTCATTAGGTATAAAATCTTTCAACAATTACCAATAAATCTCTGCTTACAATAATCATTGATACCAAATAATAAAAGGGAGTGAAAACTAATCCACTCCCCTTTTATTGAACAAAAGTATTTCTCAATAGTCCAATTTATATGCCGCTACTTTATTTTTCATAAATGTAGGGACTAAAACGACTTGCTCATCTTCAAGATAGCCAATATCCGCTGTATTAGACCCAGCATCCTTAGTATCAAGCAACTTGCTAGCTGCACCATTCTGAACAATCCATATTTCGCCTATCCATCTACTAGCAAGAAAATCATTATCACCCAAAATAATTAATCCATCACCTCCAGTAACTTCATCATTGATCACCTCTGCCATACCTCCATCACTATATTTTTTTAATCCAGCTCCATCCAGACTATACAAAACCCCCTCATCACTAAGCCTCAATCCATTAACTGAGTTTTGACCTGAAGCATATTCACTTATCTCACCACCTTCCAAGAAATGGATTTTACCAGTTTCCATATCTGAAAAATATACTTTCCCACCATGAACATCAACATCATTTAGGAAACTAGCTCCTTCTACAGTATAACGATGTGCAATTTCAGCCTTTTCAATATCAATTTCCACCAACTCATCTATATTGGTCACATAAAGTTTTCCATCTAAAATCCCCATACCCTTAGGAGCATCAATTCCATCCACCCAGGTCTTTTCGACTATCTCTCCCTCTTTATTGATAATAGAAATAAAACCTTCCCCATCTTTTTCTCGTGGATCTCCAGCAATATTGGACACATAAATGGTTCCTCCATCCTTATCCACCAAAACAGACTCACAGGTTATAAGCTCCTCAGAAGTTTCCCATAACAAGGTCAGGCTAGGTTCAACCATCTCCTCTTCAACTTCTACCATACTTTCCTCTTTTGTCTCTTTTTTACTTTCACCTCCACAGTTCCAAAACAGAAGTGGAGCTATCATCATAATCAGAAAATTGTTAGTTTTTTTCATGGTCAATTTAAGCTTTAATGGTTTGAATAATAAAAGTACTAAAATAAACTTAGTGAAAATAATAGCCAACCAAGAAGCTTATTGCTTAAAATACTTAGCCATAGATTAATCCAAGCCCTGAAATGCCACTGTCTTTCATCATTCCCCTCTTTTTCTCTTAAAATCTAAAGCAATCATAGGCAATTCCTTGCTATATCCGAAATGACTTAGCATATTGAACGTAAATAAATCGGGCAAGAATTACTTTCTAGACCCAGAACCTACCCAAAATTCCTAATTCCAATAAACCGAACACCGAATCAAAAGGAAATTGATGTCAGGAAATCACCAAAAACTTTATAATTGTTTATCCGCCTATTAACATCATAAATTTATTAAAAAACCGTATATGAAAAACGCCCTTACTCTTAGTACATTTTTTTTAAGTCTTGCTTTGATATCTTGTAATTCAAAGGAAGAAAAAAAGGATTATTCACAAGTCTCTGATGAGGAACGACTCGAATATGCAAAAACCATTGCACACGAAACCATTATGGTAGATGGACATGTCGACTTGCCCTACAGAATGAAAGTAGGCGGTTTCACCCTACAAAGAGAAATATTAGATGTATCCAAAAGAACAGATGGCGGCAACTTTGACTTTCCTAGAGCAAAGGAAGGAGGATTAGACGCACCTTTCATGTCTATCTATTTGCCAGCAAGATACCAACAAACTGGTGGTGCAAAAGTACTGGCTGATTCTCTAATTTTGATGACCAAAAGATTGGCAGAAACTTGGCCAGAAAAATTTGCTATGGCCTATAGCCCTGACGATATTGAAGTCAATTTCAAAGCTGGAAAGATATCCCTACCTATGGGAATGGAGAATGGAGCAGGCATAGAGGACGACCTTTCCAATGTAGCCTACTTTCATGAAAAAGGTATTCGATACATAACACTGACCCATGGAAAGGACAACCTTATTGGAGATTCATCCTATGACACCACCAGAACACATGGCGGACTTTCTGAATTTGGTAAAAAAGTGGTCACGGAAATGAACAAAGTAGGCATCATGGTAGACATTTCGCATGTTTCCGATGACACTTTTTATGATGTCCTAGAAATGACCGATGTCCCTGTTATTGCTTCACATAGTTCTTCCAGAAAATTCACTCCTGGCTTTGAAAGGAATATGAATGACGAAATGGTCAAAGCATTAGGCAAAAACAACGGTGTCATCATGATCAATTTTGGAGGAAGCTTCATCGATGGAGACTATAATGAAAGAACTGCAGCTGTCAGGGAACATATCGTCAATTGGCTTGCCCAAAATGAACTCAGCAGGAGTGATTCTGCAGCACAAGCTTATATAGAAAAATACGTCGCCGATCACAATGTATTCCCGGATGTAAACCTAGTTGCTGATCATATTGACCACGTGGTTAATTTAGCAGGAATTGACCATGTCGGTTTTGGCTCTGACTTTGATGGTGTAGGTGACTCTCTACCCAATGGACTTAAGGATGTGTCTATGTACCCTAACTTGATTGCTGAACTATTGAAGAGAGGATATAGCAGAGAGGACATAGAAAAAATCTGTTATAAAAATGTCTTTAGAGTATGGCGAGCAGTTGAAGAAGCCGCAAGCTAATTCACTAAAAATGTCCCAGCGCCAATATTGCACTGGGGCATTTTCTATTTATCCAACAAATACCAACCATTTGGATCCACTACTATAGGGCTATCACTTTTCAACCTTATTGAATTATTAGAAAGCTCTACCTTTTCGATCCCATCAGAAGTTTTAATTTCCATTGGAAGTGAAAACTGGATATTGGACAATGACACATCATATTTATTCCTGCCTTTTCTCTTGATTTTCACCTTTGGCAATACTGTACTGTACAAATACATATCGAAAAAATTATCTAGATTTCTTCCAGAATAATTCGATACAAAATCAATAAAATCCCTTGAGTTCACTTGATTTTGATAGGTAAATTCTTCACTCTCAATAAATGCTTGCAGCAGAGGGAAAAATATCTCATCCCCCAGCACAAACCTTAAACTGTGAAGCACAAACGCTCCTTTTGAATATATATCTCCCTGATAGGCTTCATCTGAATTAATATTTTCTCCCAACACAACAGGCTGCTCATTCTTGATCCCGCCTGCTAAAGCTTGCGCTCTTTCCAAATAGGCTTCCTCTCCTTCATGATCCAAGTAATAAAGCAAATCCCCATAGGAACAAAAGCCTTCCTGAATCCAGAAATCTCCCCAATCACTTACGGACATTTTATTACCCCACCATTCATGCCCCAGTTCATGATGAAGGAGCGCATCGAAATCTTTCCCTCCAACTTCAGTAAAGTTGAAATCATTCCCATAGGCATTGATTGTCTGATGTTCCATACCTAGGTAAGGCGTTTCGACCACGGCAATTTTATCATCAGGAAATGGATACTCCCCAAAATATTTCTCCTGGGTCTGGGCACTTCTTTCCAAAATCACCATCAGCTCATCAGCCATCCCCCTATTTTCCTCCAATAAATACACTTTCATGGGTATACTTCTGCCATAAACAGACGAATAATTTTTTGACCTTTCCACAAACCTCCCCATAGTAAAATTGATCCCGTAATTATTGATGGGATAGGCCGTTGCCCAATGAAAATAATTATAACCTAAACTGGTTTCCTGATTCAGTAATATTCCATTAGAAGCAACGAAATAGGGAAATGGGACCTTAAAATACAAATCCACCCCATTGCTGGCCTTGCTAGATGGATGATCCAAGCAAGGCATAAAAACCTTGGCCCCCTCCATTTGACAGGAAAGCCCTACCCAGCTATTCCCATGATCATCTTTGCTCCAGGTAAAACCTCCAGACCAAGGAGGGTTGGCCGCTACCGGAGGTCTTCCCCTATAAAAGACCTTTACTTGATTACTGGGAGCATTCAGAAAAATATCAAGCAAGTCATTTTGGTGAACAAAACCAAGCTCTTCCCCCATTGACTCCACCTTGAGCACCTCAAAATGATCCACCAAATCCAATCGTAAAGTATCTATATCTTCATCTGCCTCAAACAACATCTCCATACTTGCATTAATCCCCTTAATTCGAGGCAGTAATTCTATTTCTAAAGAGTAATGCTTGACCTGAAACTTGCCTTGTAACGGATCCATCTCCCCTCCCCAAGACCATCTATCATTTCCTTGTGCCAAAAGGAAATTACATGAAATCAAAAGTACCTGGAATATTATTAAAAACTTTCTCATCAATACAGTTTACTTTACTATTTGCATCCTCAAAACAATGATTTGTCTCCTTTCACAAATTTAGTATTATGCCATTCAAAAATAAGTACCTCTATAAATTTTGACAGCAAATTGCCCAAATATCAGCCATGAAAAGTAGAGATTATTTTTTACACTTAATTTCCAAAAATTGTACAAATCATATTATTGCTATCCAATAAAATTTTATTTCAGCTTCATAATAGCTAATTTATAGTCACTATAATGGTTTATATGATTAATAATCAAACAACAGGCCCTTCAATTGTTTCATTATGGAATTCCTAAACCTTGAAAAATGAATCTGAAATCTGTCATCATTTTTAAAAGTCTATTAAAACATTGTGCAATATTTTTAATATTCATTTACACTCCATCACTAGGGTTTAACCTCAATAAATCTGATAGCACCAAAGAAAGCAACCCCATTAAATTGATTTTCGAAAAGGATTACGGGACAAGCAAAGCAAGCCTAGAAAGAGGAAACTGGGCATCACGTGAAACCAACAGAGATACATCTTGGCTAAAAATCGGGGGAGCACTAAGACTAAATACCATATACAGCTTTTACGAAGGACAAACCTTCCCCTTGGGAACCGATTCCAGAAATGAATGGACTTGGGATACCTGGAGAATCAATGTTGATTCCTATTCAGACGGATTACAGTTTTCATTCGAGTACCGTTTTTACCCTACCTTTAACACCAACTTTATCAAATATGGCTGGATTGGATATCGGTTTAATCCCAAATGGAACTTGCAGCTGGGGATTACACAAGTACCTTTCGGTTTACTCACTTATGCCTCTCACAGCTGGTGGTTCCAAGCACCTTACTATTTAGGGCTGGAAGATGATCACCAAATGGGCTTTAACCTTAGCTATACACCTGAAAAGTGGACTTTCAATTTTGCTTATTTCCCACTATCCGAACCCAGGGGGACTAATGACCCAAATTTTGGCGTCTACCCAAGCGCAAGATACTCGTATGATGTGGTCCCCACTCCAGGAGAAAATAATATTGAAAGAAATCAACTGAACCTCAGAACCACCTACCAATTAGGAAGCACACAACTTGGAGCTTCTGCACAATGGATGGAAATATACAATCAAAGCACCACCAACAAGGGAAAGCAAATAGCAGCAGCTGTCCACGCCGAATGGCAACAAAACCGTTGGAACCTAAAAACTGAAGTGATATATTATAAGTACAATAAAGTCAAAAATGATGCAGGAACAGTTTTGTCAAGCTTACAAATGGGTGCATATGGATTTGGCACCTACGATGTTGCTTCAGAAGCATCTTTATACGTAATTGGCTTGGCATATGACATCCCCACCAATTGGGGCCCAATTTCCAACATCCAAATCTATAATGACTACACCTATATACACAAACCCGGAAAACTTAAATTGGGCAATGAAATCGCTCCTTTTAAAAAGACACAACAAAATGTATTAGGAGCATTAATAACAGCAGGTAAAATCTACACCTACGTTGACATTGCCTCTGGATATAACCATCCTTGGATCAGCGATTCATTTGGCGGCAATGCACTTGGCCCAGGAAGAGGAATGCAATATGACATGCCCGTTTCCGAATCAAACCCTATCGACCCTAAACCTGGCTGGAATACCCGGGTTAACATTAATTTGGGTTATTATTTCTAAATTATAAGTATTATGAAGAAAAAATATTTCGACGTCCATGCCCCCGTATTTTGGCCCGCATCCATACTGATCATCATTTTTATAGTGATCACCTTGGCAGTGGGAAAACCTATGGAACAGATATTTAATAATATCCAAAGTTTCATAACGGAAAAAA
The DNA here is from genome assembly GCF_014280965.1 of Echinicola salinicaeni. Classification (GTDB taxonomy): domain Bacteria; phylum Bacteroidota; class Bacteroidia; order Cytophagales; family Cyclobacteriaceae; genus Echinicola; species Echinicola salinicaeni. The sequence goes on along the minus strand of NZ_JACODZ010000001.1, from coordinate 69,059 downwards.
CCGGCTGGCTTTTTATTATCTCGATCAATGCCTTCATTGTTTTTTGTTTTTACTTGGGATTCAGCAAATACGGCAGTGTAAAATTAGGGGGCAAAAATGCAGAAACAGAGTTCTCCACCTCCTCATGGTTTGCCATGCTATTCAGTGCTGGTATGGGCATAGGGCTATTATTCTGGGGAGTAGCTGAACCGGTCTCCCATTATGCAAACCCACCTTATGGAGAAGGATACACTATTGAATCAGCAACAAGGGCCATGAACCTCACTTTTCTCCACTGGGGCTTTCATGCCTGGGCTATTTATGCCATTGTTGCACTTTCCCTTGCCTTCTTTACCTATAACAGAAAACTGCCATTGACAATTAGGTCAGTATTTTACCCCATCCTTGGGGACAGAATCCATAGTTGGATCGGGGATGTCATCGATGTTATGGCTGTCTTGGCCACCTTGTTTGGCCTTGCAACTTCTTTGGGACTAGGTGTAAAACAGGTCAACGGCGGACTATCTTTCTTATTCGATATCCCCAATTCCACTTCAACTCAAGTACTTTTAATAGCTGGAATTACGGGAATTGCCACTATCAGCGTGTTTTCAGGTATTGACAAAGGTGTAAAATTGCTTAGCGAATGGAATGTAAGAATCGCTGGCATCTTACTGATTTTCATATTAATAGTGGGGCCAAGCCTATTTATTTTTAGATCATTGGTTCAAAACCTAGGTAACTACATTAATGAAATAATCAACGTATCCACTTGGACAGAAGCATATAGAGACAACGGATGGCAGGGGGACTGGACCATTTTCTATTGGGCATGGTGGGTTTCCTGGTCTCCTTTCGTAGGCATGTTTATTGCCAGGGTTTCCAGAGGAAGGACCATCCGGGAATTTATTTTTGGTGTTCTACTGGTGCCAGCCCTGCTAACCTTTCTTTGGTTAACAGCCATGGGAGGAGGAGCCATTTTTCTGGATCTACAGAACGAAGGGCATGAATTGGCCAGTAATATCATTGCTGATGAAGCCACTGCGCTATTCGTTTACCTGAATGAATTCCCTTTTCAAACTATTGGATCACTGGTGGGTGTCCTTTTGGTCATCAGCTTTTTCGTAACATCATCCGATTCTGGATCATTGGTAATTGACAGCATTACAGCAGGCGGAAAACTCGACGCACCAGTAGGGCAAAGGATATTCTGGGCCCTCTCAGAAGGAGGAGTAGCTGCGGTATTATTGGTTGGCGGTGGACTTACCGCCTTACAAACCGCCGCTATCACCACTGGCCTACCTTTCCTGATAGTGCTACTTATCATGGTGTATAGCCTTCATAAGGGACTACAGAAAGAGTACGCCAGAAACCAAGCACTCAAAGAGGAGTTAAACAAAAAATCCTATGAGAAAAACCTCAATCAAGTTATCCAAAAAAACCTTCAAAAAAGACAAGAGCAATGAGAAACATAAAAAATATAGCTGTCTGCCTAGACCTTACCGAAATGGACGGGATATTGCTTACCTACCTCAAAAGACTGCATGATCTGATCCCCTTCCAAAACCTGACCCTTTTACATCTAATGGAATTAGAACAACTTCCAGATGATATCAGTACAGTAATTCCCAAATTAGGGAAATCCTTAGACCAGATAATAGAAAATGAATTATTGGAAACTGCCCAAGAGCATTTTCCTCAAGCAAATGGCCCAAATATAAATTGCCATATCCACACAAACCCAGATGTTGAGGACTTTACGGAATATATAGATAGTCAAGACTATAGCGTAATCATTTATGGCAAGAAAACCAGTTATATGGGCTCAGGAATTTTGAGTGCCAAACTGGTTAGACTATCAAACTGCAACACATTGTTTGTACCTGAAATTGGGCTACCGGTTTTTGAAAACGTAACCATAGCCATTGACTTCAGCTCCTACACGGATAAGATCATCCCAATAGCTAAAAGATTTCAGGAAACAGCCAAAAGCAACATCCATCCAGTGAGTATTCTTAAGATTGGTAGACAATACTTCCCCTACATCAAAAACTACCAACAAATCAGTAAGGACATGGAGAAAGATACCCTACACAAATATAAAAAGCTGCAGAAAAAACATGACTTTAATCCCCCATTATCCATCATCAAGGACAATGAACAAAATATAGGCAAATTAATTTACACATTTGCCGTTCATACTTCATCCAACCTCATCATTGTGGGTAACAAAGGAAAAAATGATGAAGGAGATCTATTAATAGGAAGTGTCACTGAACAATTAATCTCTCATGACAAAAACCTTCCTGTCTTGATAGTAAAAAAATAAAGGGCTCAGAGGCCCTTTTTATCATTCTTGCACATTATAACTATCGATTTGCTCCATCACCCAATCCTTATATTTCACACGACGGTAATCAAGCCATTTTTCCTTATAAGCTTTTGATTCCTCAATCAAAAAGGTAAACCTTTCCATTGCTTTGCTCTTCGTCAAAGCATCATATAAATCCTCCTGAAAAGTCCTATCCTCTACAAACTGCTCTGTAAACTGATCCATTATCAGAGACTCTTGTGCTGGCTCCATTTTTATAAACTCGGCATAGTTCATTGGATCAGCATCGATTTCATCCAATAAATCTTCCTCTTCTTCAGTGAGATTTTCATTAAAGTTTTCCTCCTCATCAGGTAGGTGGTGAATCAGTTTTTTGTCTTCTTGATAATAACAAACCTTTCCTTTTAGCAAATATTTTGCAATAATTTCTATTTCTTTTTCAGATAAGCTGAGCATTGCTTTGTTTATATGTATGATGCTTGAAAATTAAATAACCCTAAACTAAAATCAAATAAACAGCATATATTATTAAAAAAAATTAATCTAACTAACCTAACCCATTAGCAACTCACTAAAAATTAAACATGGATTATACAATTGGATTCATAATAGCCTGTCCTGTGAATTATCTCGAAGGGTTAAAACTAATTTACACAGCACCATTTTATTTGTTAGATTCAATAAAGCCCGTATCGATTTGAGCCCGCTCTACTTTTTCAATTACTTGATGAATCACTTTATCCAATTCCTGACAGCTATTTGCTATTATCCTTAAGGCCTCCTTTTCTTCCAGTTCTGAATAACCATGTTCCAAAATAAAATTTGCCACCGCCATAATTCTGGTAAGCGGCTCTCTTACTTCATGGGATTGCATTTGTATAATTTCTCTAAAATAGGAATTTTGAGTCTTGATTTTCTTTAAGTATTCATATACAAAGCTAACATCCTTCATTGCCCCCAAAAACTTAACAGGCCTACCATTTGAATCCCTGAGAATATAACCTCTACTTTTTACCTGGGCAAACTCTCCATCTTCTTTTAAAAACCTATACTCATTCTCCCATGCAGTCTTGTCCAAATCAAGCACTAATTGATCAAGCTTTTCACGGACCCTTTCGTAGTCTTCTGGGTGAATCCTGGACAGGATATATTCCCTATTGACCTTCTCCTGTGAGTCTAAACCAAAAAGATCCTTAAACCCCTTTCCAAAATACAGCTTATCCAATTGTACATCATATTGCCACATAGCTTCGCTAGACACACTTAGGACAGACTGGTAAACCTCATCAAAATCTCCCACTTTTGAATTATAGGACAAAGTCAACTCATCCTCCAAAAACAATAATATTTGCCCTTCCTTACCAAGGCCTAAATCCAACACTTGCCCATGCGCCCAAACCCTAACCATCTCTCCACCTGGCTTCTTTCCCACAAATGAAAAAGGCTTATTGGGACTTCCTATTCCTAATAAAATTTGCATACACTCCTGCTCAAATCTTATCTTTTCCTCAAAGTTTGAGACAATATCAACCACTTGAGGAATAGTATCTTCATCCTTTATTCCAAAAAACAGCTTGGCTTTTGAGTTTAATCCGATAATCCTTCCACAGTTAGACAGCAAAAACACGGGAACTTTGAAAGTTTCTAAAAAAAGATCGCTTTCTGAATTTTGATCCTTTTCCATTCGACCTTTTTCAAGCATTGCCCACAAACCAGTAAACCCTAGAATTCCGAAGGAAAATGCTTTTAACGAAAAAAAAGATATCTCAGCAGCCAAAGCATCTACAAATAGGTAAAACCAAAGAAACAAGCCTACTCCCAAATTCAAAACAACTGAAACTTTCCATCTGGCTCCGCTCTCTGCTCCCATCAATATCCCTATTAAGGAATAAATTAAGGCAACCGTAACCTGTATATAAAACCCTAAATTTATCACATCAAAAACAAAGTATTCAGAACCAATATTAAAACTTACGGTGTTAATTCCTTCCCCTAGAGCTAAAGAATATAAAGTCAAAAACGCAACAATCCCGTAATTAAGGTATATAAGCACAGCGCATTTTCTCAGCTGATCGTAAACACATATAATTAAATGCAAGAGCACAGCTCCCAGCAAAAGCTCAAGAAATTTATTGAGCAAATGCAATTGGGAAAAGCCCAAACTCGAAAGCAACATATTAACCTGAACAATTAGGCAAAGGAAAGCTAAACCAATACATACATTCTTTCTCCTAATGCTTCTAAACTTGATTATAGAAAAAAACAACAAGAAAACATTAATCCCTATAAGGAACACCCCAAAAAAACTAAACAGCTTAGGAAGCTGATGAAGCAATACGAAGCCTAAAAAAAAATACGGTCCCATAATTTTGCAAAATAAGAGCACTTACTTCAATTACACTCGATCACAAGCGACAACTGGTAAGTGTAAAATTGGCTATTTATTTCTCTACATTATATGACGAACGTAAATATGTCATCAAAAACAGATTCTTTGTAATCAAAAAGTAAATTAAAAATTCAATTTAATTGGGTTTACAATTTCATTTACATAATTCGTATTTTCACACCCGTTTTTTAACACTTTATTGACAAAAATATAAATTAAAGCCTTAAAAAAATTTCAGTTTTTCGGGTTTCAAATGCAAAACTTCCACTCAAATCAAATTAAGATAGCTGACCTTATTTCTATTTAAATTTGTAAGAAAAGAAGGCCAAAAAGCACACTTATCCATGTAAATTCAGTTTTAGACATTATTAGAACAATTCTAAGGAAGGGCAGCTATTTTCCTTTTATCTAAGCCTGTAGAAAAGAAGGATTGATTTACTTTGACTATTTCCCGTTTATATTAGCTACCCCCTAATCAACCTAAAATTTTCAGCGCACAGAACTAATACCCACACGCGCAGTAAACCTTAACTTTACTTTATCAATAAAAGTGAATAGCAAAAAAATCAAATTGCAAGCAACGTCACCTGGCTTTAAACAAAAAAAGGATACCAATTGGTATCCTTCGTAGTAGCGGGAACTGGACTCGAACCAGTGACCTTCGGGTTATGAGCCCGACGAGCTACCAACTGCTCCATCCCGCGATATATCTTAAATATTTTATATCTTTTTCAGATTTTAAAGGTGAAGTTAGCGTTTCTGACTCCCTGTTTCCTTTATTGTGATACAAAGGTAAGTAGATATTATGAAAAATCAAGTACCTTTGTAAAAAATTATTCATATGACCGAAAAAACACACAAAGCTGGTTTCGTAAATATCATTGGAAAACCCAATGTGGGCAAGTCCACATTAATGAATGTCCTTGTGGGTGAGCGGCTTTCCATTATTTCTTCCAAAGCACAAACCACCAGACACCGTATACTGGGATTAATGAATGACGAAAACTACCAGATTGTTTTTTCGGACACTCCAGGCATGCTCAAGCCCAAATACGAACTTCACAAAAGTATGATGAGCTTTGTCAACCTTTCTTTAGAGGATGCTGATGTGATCGTATTTGTAACAGACCTGTATGAAACAGAAGAGGAAATCCAGGAGGTAATTGAAAAGATCAATGCCTCAGGAGTACCAGTATTATTGGTGATCAACAAAATAGACCTCTCCAAAGAAAATAAATTGGAGGAAGTAACCGAGTATTGGACCTCAAGGATTAAAGCGGATACTGTTATTCCTATTTCAGCCACCGAAAATTTTAATATTGAAAGAATTCTACAAGAAATTCTGGACCGCTTACCTGTTCATCCACCCTACTATGACAAAGGGGAACTAACTGATAAGCCCGAACGTTTCTTTGCCTCTGAAATTATCAGGGAAAAGATATTTACCAATTATAAAAAAGAAATACCCTACAGCACTGAAGTAGTTATTGACGAATTCAAAGAAAATGACAAGATCATTAAAATCAGGGCTTTGATCTTTGTGGAAAGATCCAGTCAAAAGGGTATTATCATCGGGGAAAAAGGAAAGGCGCTTAAAAGAGTAGGCACTTTGGCCAGAGAAGCCCTAGAGGATTTTTTTGAGAAGAAAGTATTCCTAGAAACACATGTGAAGGTTGAGGACGATTGGAGAAAAAATAAAAATAAATTAAGAAAATTTGGTTACGACCAATAAAATAAAGGAAATAGAAAAATGTCTAATATCGTAGCAATAGTAGGAAGACCAAACGTAGGGAAATCTACTTTTTTCAATCGACTGGTAGAAGAGCGAAAAGCCATCGAAGATAATGTGAGCGGAGTAACACGCGATCGACATTATGGTCATGCGCAGTGGGGAGGAAAGTTTTTCTCTGTAATCGACACTGGCGGGTACGTAACTGGGTCAGACGATGTTTATGAGGCAGAAATCCGTAAGCAGGTAAACCTGGCTTTGGATGAAGCTAGTGTAATCTTATTTGTAGTAGACTGTATAGACGGCCTTACTGATTTGGATAAGGAATTTGCCAACGAACTCAGATCAGCCAAAAAGCCTATCTACTTGGTCGCCAACAAAGCCGATACCCAGGAAAGGATGTTCATGGCCAATGAGTTTTATGAATTAGGCCTTGGTAACGAAAAAATATTCCCCATCGCAGCTGTCAGCGGTAGTGGTACAGGTGATTTACTGGATGAATTGATCACTCATTTTGAAGATGAAGGCGAAGAAAATCCTGACCTTGGCATTCCTAAAATAGCCATTTTAGGAAGACCAAACGTGGGCAAGTCTTCTTTCCTCAATGCACTATTGGGGTCTGAAAGATCCATTGTTACCAATGAAGCCGGAACTACCAGGGACGCGATCCACACCCATTACACACTTTATGGCAAGAACTTTATCATTACCGATACTGCGGGAATCCGTAAAAAATCCAGGGTAAAGGAGGATATCGAATTTTATTCGGTCATGCGTTCCTTACGTACCCTGGAGGATTCAGATGTGATTATCGTGATGGTGGACGCAACAAGAGGCCTCGAAGCCCAAGATGTCAATTTGATTTCCCTGGGAATCAAAAACAATAAGGGAATCATGATCATGGTCAATAAATGGGACTTGATTGAAAAAGACCATAAGACCATGGACAAGTTCAAGGAAAACATGATGGAGAAACTGGGAGAGAACAAGTGGATACCAATCATCTTTACCTCCATGATTACCAAACAAAGAATTTTCCAAGCCATTGAATTGGCAGTGGAAGTATATGACAATAAGACCAGGAAAATATCTACCTCGAAATTGAATGATAAAATCCTTCCTGAAATAGAAAGATATCCACCTCCAGCATACAAAGGAAAGTATATAAAAATCAAATATATCACTCAGTTGCCTACCAAGAACCCGGTATTTGCCTTCTTCTGTAACCTACCGCAATACTTGAAGGCACCCTATACCAGATATCTGGAAAACAGACTAAGAGAAAACTTTGATTTCCAAGGAGTTCCAATAAAAATCACCTATAAGAAAAAGTAAAAATAATTTTCATGGAATTGATCAAAATATGCTTTGTCAGATGTACATTTGCGGACTTATTTTAAGACAATTCAACACATGAAAAAACTATTCGTGATGTTTGCCATTTCAGGTCTTGTATTGACCGTATCATGTGGCAAAAAAGATGCTCAACAAACTGAAGAGATCATCGAAGTTCAACCTGTTGAGGTTGAGGAAACCATTGAAACTTTGATTGAAGAATCAGAAGAATCCATGGAGGAAGTTATTGATTCATTAGAGGGAATCATCGAAGAACCTCTTGAAGACATCAATAACTAATTAGATTAATTGAAATTTTATGAGGAGCACTGAGCAATCAGTGCTCTTTTTTTATTTAATTAGCTTTTAGATGGACAATAAAATAAAGCTAGAAATTTTAACCATTTTCAAAGAAAAAGTACCTGAAAATGCTGTGCAATATTGCTGGGATCTCTGGGCAGAGGATCCATTTCAATTCACCATCAGTAAATCCAGGCAAACCAAACTTGGAGACTTTAGATACAGGGCTGATCAAAAAATTCAAAAAATCACCATCAACCACGACCTTAACCCTTATCAATTTTTAATAACCTATATCCATGAAGTCGCCCACTACAGGACATTTAAGCTTTTTGGGATAAAAATAAAGCCTCATGGATTAGAGTGGAAAAGGCAATTTCAAATTCTATTGACCCCTTTACTTTCTGACTTGATTTTCCCAAAAGATATATTGCTCCCTCTCAAAAGACATATGATCAACCCCAAGGCTAGTTCTGGAGCAGACTTTTGGCTGAGCAAGGAACTTAGAAAGTATGACGAGAAAAATACAGCTGAGGATCATGCCTACTTAAACGAAGTAAGCATTGGAACTGTCTTTGAGATTAAGGGCCGTCAATTCAAAAAGGTACAACCTAGAAGAACCCGAATCCTCTGCGAGGAAATTCCTTCAGGAAAACGCTACCTAATTTCCGGAAATGCAGAGATCAAAATAAACGATAAAGTCCTATCAATAGACTAAACCAGTCTTCTACACTAATATATAACAGCTGTTTTTGTGTATTCCCTCACCTCAAAGCACCAACTTTAAATATGCTGTTTTGCCCTCCCAATGTATCTCCAAAATCACCAATCCCGACAGCTGTCCTTCCAATAATGACCTTAACTTATTATTCAATTCCTCAATAGAATCTGCTGTTATTTCTTGAGATCGAAAAAGGGAATTATAAGCAGTTAATTGAATAGGATGAGCTTTTTTTAATTCTCCACTATAAGCTATACTCACTTCATGTCCATTGGAAGGATTGGGAAAGACCTTCCATAATTCCTTTTCTCTTCGGAAAGGCAATTGTACCGAAACCGTTTTACTATAGCTATATTTTCCAGAAATACTGACCTCCCTGACCCTGTAATAAACTCTACCTCCAGTATCTGGTAATTTATTGTCCAAAAATTCATATTGCAAATCACCATCTAGCTGAATACCTACATTTCCGATGACCTTAAAATCCTGAACACCATTTACAGAACGCTCTATGATGTAATGGCTAATATCTACCTCTTGCAACAAAGACCAATTGAGCAGAACACCACTTTGATCAACTGATAATTCTGCATTTACTTCAGCCCAAACAACAGGCAAAATCTTTGCCCCTAACTTGATCACTACCACTCCATCAGCTCCTTTGCCGCCCTTGCTAACACCTGCCCCACCTCCAGAACCTGTATTTTCTTTTCCTGATCCACCACTACCGTATGCATTACCATCTCCTCCAATGCCAGAACCACCCTCGGCTTCCTTTTTATTTCCATTATTCTGCCTTCCGGTAGCCCCACCACCAGCTGCAAATAAATTACCTATGCTAACAGACGGAAAATCAGAAAACATATCCACTTGTCTTCCTGGCCCTCCTGCACCGGGATTATGCCCATTTCCCCCACTATTTCCTGCACCTCCGGCACCAGCACCTCCACCTCCGGCACGATTGTTACTTGCACCACTCTGGTGCCCATTCCCTCCTGCATGGCTATGACTGGGAGCATTGCCATTTCCACTCCCTCCACTATAGCTTAAATCGGGAGCTGCAGCCCCACCACCACCATTACCGCCGGCTCTACCCTTCGCAATGCTTGCATTATTCGAGGATGTTCCACCACCACCGCCACCTTTGGCGACAATACTATTAAAACTTGAATTTCCTCCATTACCCCCTGCTTCCGATGACACAAGAGCTCCATTCCCCCCGTTCCCAACAGCGACTTGATAACTAGAACCTGGATTGAGCATCATGGAGGCTTGATAATACACCTCTCCGCCTCCACCTCCCCCAGCGCTTTGCCCAAAACCACCACCTCCGCCTCCGGCAACGATCAAAACCTCCACATCATCATAATCAAAAGGCATGGCAAATACGTCATCACAGAAATAAATATATAAGAGAGATGTCCCATCAGCAGAATAATGTGTCTCTATGCATGGGCTTACCGGCGTAAAAGAAAAATCTTCTGTATCCAAGCCATAGACGCTAGAAGCAAAAAGGTTAAGCACCACCAAAAGGCCAATCAAAAAAGCCCCATTAGCATTATGTATTCTGCCGTAATTATTCAAAGTGAACAATATCCAAATTAAGGGTAAAACTTTCAGGCATGACTCCTGCTAATTGACACAAATGGAATTTCTTGGCTTTGATGTCAATTAAAAACCATTCGATAGCAAATTAGAAGAAAAACTAAAACAAGAAAAAATAGTTTTTCACAATTTTCACCATTTATTACGAAATATAAACCGTTCATTTACTCATTGATAACTTTTATATATTCCACACGCTCCCCCCATCGCAGTTCTACCACCACCAAACCATTAGAAAAACCACTGACCATATCAGCTATATTTTGTTCTAATTCAATTAAGGAATGTACTTTTTTATAAGGAATGGCATTTATGGCATTAAAAATCCTAAAGTTGATTGGCCCTCCATTATACTGTTCCTTCTTGACCAAAGCGAGTCTTAAAGATTCACCCCTTGTAGGGTTGGGATAGAACTTCCACACCCCATAGGTATAGTGCACTTCAGGAAGAGCTATCATCAAAGTCTCACTATAGGAATAACTTCCATCCAAATCCACTTGTTTAACCCTATAATAAAGCCTTTCCGCATTAATAGGGAATTCGCTATCCTTATAGGAATAATAGGAAATCAAATCTGACCAACCCACAGCATCCACTCTGCCAACAAGCTGATAATCCTCCACCCCATCTACAGCACGTTCAATTTCAAAATGGCTGTTTTCCCATTCCTTGGAAGTAGACCAATTGATTTTTATTTCTTGTTCAGGTTCAGAAAAATATTCTAAGGAGAAATCCTGCCAGAGAACAGGTAATATAGCTGACAATCGGCTAAAACATTCCTCTGAAATATTAACTTCATCCGATTGCCCTACAGCATAAACTCCCGGAACTTCATCTCCGCTTCTATCATAATTCTCATCTCCAGAATCCAGTATAATCGAGCCTTCATCTCCATCCAAAATTGAAGCATCTCCATTGTTTTCAATAAAAGTAGCTGTCTTGATCATAACACAAGGACTCCCCAAGCCTATCACTTGACCACTATCATCATCCCTAGCATTTCTAAACCCATCTGTCACCGATTCAACTATCCCCCTTAAAGTAATAACCCCTGTATTGGTAATTTCCCCGTAAGCCCTTAATGAAAAAATATCAGACGTTCCAGATTCGTTATGATACTCATTTCCAACATTTACGATGGCCTCATCTGAAATTGAATTAAAAATCCCATTATTGACTAAATCACCTGAAATATTAACCGATCCAAAATTATTGAACTCACCCCCTTCATCAATATTAAATTGGTCATTCTCCTCTCGATCTTCCCCTCCCGGCCGGATATAAAAACCAGCTTCTATTAACAAATCTGCATCCACATCGCCATATGCTTCATAATCACCATAACTATAATTATTAAATGTCTGACCATCTTGCAATGTTAAAACCGTACTACCTATAAATTTTCCGTAATTATTAATTGTCCAATTTCCTGACCAAATCCGGCCCCAGTTTGGGTCTAAATTATCTGTAATTGCACTACTAAATTCATAAGTAATCTCTTCATCAATACAAATTATCGCACCATCAGATAAATTGGTAATTGTTCCAGAAAAAGTCCCGACTCCTTCAATACAAATGTTTGTAAATCCAGTTGCATCATAACTACCATTATCACTACCTGAAATAGTAATGGTCAAGTCATTAACTGGATGACAGCTACAACTCTGCCCATACACTTCCCTGCTAACAAAAAGTGCCAAAAAAATCACTAAAAATATGAAATGCAGATTTTTCATGATCAACGTATTAAAAACCGAAATGTGTTTTTACATCTATTTTTTTGTATTATAAATATATAATTTAGCCTTTTGACACGTAAATAAAAAGTGTTCAAGCCTAAAAAAATGCTGTTCAAAAAAAATCCTCTCCAGGGAACCACACCTGAAGAGGACTAAAAACAATAAAAAGCAACCTGAATTTTAACCTAAATAATTTCTCAATTTTCTTTTACTCGAATAGCAGGTAATATTTAATACATGCTTTGATACAAAATAAGTTGGTTTCCCATAGATTACCCTGTTTTCCATAGAGTTAACAGTATTTTCCGTGCTAATCTGTGGAATCCGTGAGATACCTTTTTATAAAATCACCTTAATATACTCTACATGATTATCCCATATCATCTCCACCACCACTAGACCAGAAGAGAATTGCCCTAATACCTCAGCCACTTTTGGATTTAAAGACTGGGCATTGCTTACCTTAACCAAGTCAGATGAATTTAAACTGTCAAACACCCTGAAACTTACTTCACCACCTTGGTACAAATCCTGATTAAGTAAAGCCACTTTTACCTGCTCACCCCGACTAGGATTAGGATAGGCCCGCCATACATTTTTGGTTGTCTTAACACTTGGCAAATCAATAACAATGACATCACTAAATGTTTCTTTACCATTTAAACTCACTTGCTTGATTCTATAATAGGCCTTACTGGCGGTCATTAAAAGATTTTCATCTTCAAAATTATAATAAGTCATCTTATCAGACCAACCTATCCCCGGAATCGTGCCGACTTTTTCAAAAGCATCGATTCCATCAAAAGAACACTCCACTTCAAAATGACTGTTATCATTCTCCTTTGCCGTAGACCATGTCAATTCAACCTGATTCGATTCTTTATGGTATTCTCCAGAGAGAGTTAAAGATTGCACAGGAAGAATCCTACACCCAAACACAAAATCTCCTTGTTGTTCCTCTATAGCCTTTGGCTCCTTTTTTATTTCACCACAATAATAAACCTTTGCATTATCTGATGCTATTAGGGTAGCCCCATTTGAATTATCAATATTGCCCCCTACATCAACTTCACTATCTCCGTTAAAAGTTATCCCAGATGATCCACCTAAAACAATATCACCTTCAACTAATATTTGGGCAGCTCCATAAGAATTCAATTGATGATTACTCCCTCCTTGAATATCAATGGTAGCAGTCCTAAAAAAACCGTGAATATCTATTCTAGAACTATTACCATTATATTCTGTCGGCCCAGAAGATATCAAAGATCCACCCTCATTCACCTCGATCATGGCCCTACCTCTCAAATCAATCATGCCAGTATTGACAAAACTAGTACCATCTCCTTCTATATTAAGGACAGTACTATCGCTACTTGAGCCTAGGGAAATTATCAATTCATTAGAAATATTTAATTCACTCGAAGAAGTTAATGAAAATGTCGCCTTCTCATCGGATGCTATTTGCACATTACCTATTACATCAAAAATTGCTCCTCCACCCAAAGCCATAGAAGTAAAACTCCCGCCAAAAACCAAATCGCCAGTGTACGTTAGATCATCATTGATCACAATATTCACTTCACAACCAGATGCTCCGTTGGTTGGTGGTGGAGCAGAATGAGGCGTACAACCGGAAGTTGCACTTACATTCCAACAATCAGCATCCCCCCAGGTACCATCACAACCTGTATTACCTGGGCTATAAGTAAAAGTTTGTCCGAACACATTGCCCCCCAGCGCTAGCAAAAAGACTATTTGCATCAATATGGACAATTTTTTATTCATACCTAAAAATATTTATTTACACTTTTATGCTTTTCTTATACAAATATTAGTATTTAATATTATTAATAAAAATATTTATCAATTTATATTTACAGTTTTTTGTTTTTCATATATTGTTTTTTACTGTTCAAAATAAAAACATAAACAAAAAGCCCTCATACATGACGCATGAGGGCTTTTAGATATTCCAGAATATGTATATCCGCAATTGCACCAGTAAGTTTTACCATTCAAAACATTCCCTATTAAGAGAATACATGTCTCTCAGAAATACTAATTTAAATCTGTGTAGATCCATGGAATCTCCCGATAAATCGGGACAGGCTGTGAGAAATAAGTTTACTGGTGTTAAAACGGATAATCATATTCCAGAAAAAGACATAACAACTACAATAATCTAACACTTAATAATTTAGCTGAAAAGAACATAAGTATATCAGACCTCTAATAGATGCATAGATCAACTGAATATTGAGGACATAAAAAAAGCCCTGACCATAAAGATCAGGGCTTTCATCTAATTATATTTTAAGAATTTTATCCGTTCATACTGATCAAAAACTCTGCATTGTCTCGAGTCCCTTTCATTCTCTGAAGCAAGAATTCCATGGCTTCTTGAGAAGTCATATCTGACATCAGTTTTCTCAGTATCCAAACTCTTTGCATCTCTTCTTTTTCCATCAACAGATCTTCCCTTCTTGTACCAGAACCAGGAACATCGATTGCTGGATAGATCCTTCTGTTGGAAAGTTTTCTGTCCAAACTTAATTCCATATTACCAGTACCCTTGAATTCCTCAAAGATCACCTCATCCATTTTAGATCCTGTCTCTACTAATGCTGTAGCAATAATAGTCAAAGAACCACCATTCTCCACATTTCTGGCAGCACCAAAGAAACGCTTAGGCTTATGCAGTGCGTTGGCATCCACACCACCGGAAAGGATCTTTCCTGATGATGGCACAACGGTATTGTATGCCCTGGCCAATCTGGTAATGGAATCCAATAGAATTACTACATCATGACCACATTCTACCATTCTTTTGGCCTTTTCCAAAACCATGGCTGAAACCTTAACGTGACGCTCAGCTTGCTCATCAAAAGTAGAAGAGATCACTTCTGCCTTTACTGATCTAGCCATATCCGTCACCTCTTCAGGACGTTCATCGATCAAAAGGATCATCAAATGACACTCTGGATGGTTTTCTGCAATAGCATTGGCAATCTTTTGTAGCAAGACGGTCTTACCAGTCTTAGGTTGTGCCACGATCATCCCTCTTTGCCCCTTACCAATAGGCGCAAAAAGATCTACAATCCTAGTAGAGAAATTATCTGCTCTTGTGGTCAATTTCAACCTCTCCTCAGGGAATAAAGGCGTCAAATACTCAAATGGAATCCTATCTCTGATTTCTTCAGTAGTCTTACCATTTACAGAACTCACCTTCAATAAGGCGAAGTATTTCTCACCCTCTTTTGGAGGTCTGATCTGTCCTTTGATATTATCTCCTGTCTTTAATCCAAACAGTTTGATTTGGGATGGAGAAACATAAATATCATCAGGAGAAGCTAAATAATTATAATCCAAAGACCTTAAGAATCCATATCCATCAGACATGATCTCCAAAACACCTTCATTTTCAATTATCCCATCAAATTCCTTGACGGCTACTGAGTATTTTTTCTTATTGCCATTTGTAGGAACAGAAGAACCTTCATCATGGCTTTTTATATTTTTTCTTTTTGGAATATCTGAATCAGCATCTGCTGGACGCTCTACAGCCACTCGCTGCGCTTCTTCATCTACTACCGCTTTCCTTCTCGGCCTAAAGCTTCTTGGCCTGTTTTCTTCATCAGCCTTGGCTGCCACTTCCTCTTTTTTGGCTTGAGGCTTAGGCTCTGGAGTATTCTTTTCTTCCTTGGCTTTCGGCTTTTGCCTAGGACGAACATTTGTATCCGCCGCTTTCTCTTCTACTTTCTCTCTCTTAGGAGCAGTTTTCTCTGGCTTTTCTGTGCCTCCAGTCTCTGCCTTGGCATCCGAGACATTTTGTCTCTTAAACTTAGGCTTGCTTTCCTTTTTCTCTACGACTTCAGAAGCTTTTTCAGGAGTTTTCTTTTCTTCAGTTTGGACTTTCTCAGTTTCAGCTTTGGAAGGCTTTTTCTTTGGAAGGGCTTTCTCTGGGGTGATAGCTTGCTGATCTAAGATGGCATAAATGAGATCATCCTTTTTTAGGGACTTGAAGTTCTTAACTCCAAGTTCTTCTGCTATCTCTTTTAATTCAGATAGCAATCTGATTTTTAGTTCTTCAATATTATACATAAAAAACGTATAAGATGTACTTGATGTGATTAATTGAAATTAGTACTTTGACTATTTAAATTGATTGGTATAAAAAGATATCTGTGAATTAGATGGATCCACAGGGCGTGGATCATTGAACTTTTTGATAACACAATATTACAGTAAGCAACTTTAATACGCAAACTTTTTCTTCTAGTATATTTCCGAATGCGATTATTTCTTGCTTACAAGGCTGTTTTACACGATTTATCTGGCCTAATTATTTTATTCCCAACAACTTTTGAAGGATTATTTCAGCCATTTCTTTTAGATTGAACGGAATTTATTTGCCTTTTGGTACAAAAAACTATCAAGAAAATATAGGACAGGCTTTTTTTTGTCTATGCTAGAGCCTTTTGCTCCATATGAAATCATTATCTTTGCCTTTCTAAATAAAGCTAAGCGACACACATGCTACAAGTAAATTTTATTCGTGACAATTTTGACCAGGCAGTAGAAGGACTCAACAAACGTTTTTTTCCTGATGCAGCTCAAAAACTGCAAGATGTCCTGGATTTAGATAAAAAAAGAAAAGAAACTCAACTGGAAAGAGACCAGCTTCAGGCCGAATCCAACAGCATTTCAAAAAAAATAGGAATGCTTATGAAAGAAGGTAAAAAAGAAGAAGCCAATGAAGTAAAGGCCAGAACAGCTGAAATCAAAGGGCAAATAAAATCCTTAGAAGAAAGCTATAATGAAACCGAAGAGTCTCTACGTACGCTTTTATATAATATCCCCAATATCCCTCACAGCTCTGTACCTGCAGGAAAATCAGAAGAAGACAATGAAGTGGTATTGGAACATGGTGACACCCCAAACCTATATGAAGGCAATCAAGCCCACTGGGAATTGATCAAAAAATATGATATCATAGATTTTGAACTTGGCAATAAAATCACTGGTGCCGGATTCCCTGTTTACAAAGGAAAAGGGGCCAGACTCCAAAGGGCTTTGGTCAACTTCTTCTTGGATGAAGCCATCAAACAGGGATATAATGAAGTTCAGCCGCCCATACTAATCAATGAGGACAGTGGCTATGGCACTGGTCAATTACCTGACAAAGAAGGGCAAATGTACCATGCCACGGCAGACAACCTCTTCCTCATCCCAACTGCTGAAGTACCAGTAACCAATATGTACAGGGATGTCATGATCAAGGAAGCAGATCTACCCATAAAAAATACCGCCTTCACACCATGCTTTAGAAGAGAGGCAGGAAGCTGGGGAGCCCATGTAAGGGGCTTGAACAGGCTTCACCAATTTGACAAAGTAGAGATTGTACAAATCAGTCATCCAGATAAATCTTATGAAGCCTTGGAAGACATGAGTCAATATGTTCAAGGCCTGTTAAAAAAATTAGGCTTACAATACAGGGTCTTGAGACTCTGTGGCGGAGACACAGGCTTCACTTCTGCCCTGACTTATGACATGGAAGTATACTCTGCTGCCCAAGGGATGTGGCTTGAGGTAAGTTCTGTAAGTAACTTTGAAACCTACCAAGCCAATAGACTTAAACTTCGGTTCAAGGATGAAAACAAAAAAACGGTATTGGCACACACCTTAAATGGAAGTGCTTTAGCATTGCCTAGAATTGTAGCATCCATACTTGAAAATAACCAAACTGAAAAAGGCATCAAAATGCCAGAAGTATTGGTTCCTTACCTTGGATTTGAATGGATTGACTAATCCATTTCTGCATGATATTTCAAGTGCCTTTTCAGTACCTTCTGAAAAGGCACTTTACTTCTATTACTACTGAAACAACTTATTCTGTTTCCTTACAGAGCTAATCCATTCTTTTCTATATTTGTGCCACTATGTGGAATGAAATAATTGTATTGATCAAAAAGGAAATCACCCTAGAGTGGAGACAAAAATACGCTCTAAATGGCATCCTATTATATGTGGTCAGCGCCGTATTCATCACTTATCTGAGTGTTGGCGCCAAGCAAGGCAATTTATCCATTCCCACTTGGAATGCTCTTTACTGGATCATCATTTTATTTTCATCGGTCAATGCAGTCGCTAAAAGCTTTGTTCAAGAACACCAAGGCAGACAGCTTTATTATTATATGATTGCTTCCCCCGAATCGATTATACTTTCCAAGATTATCTATAATACACTGCTAACTCTAGTACTCGCTCTACTAGGCTATACTGTCTTCAGTATTATTTTGGGCAATCCGGTCCAGGATCAGCCCATGTTCATCTTGAATCTTCTATTAGGAGCCATTGGTTTTTCTGCTTGTCTTACCATGGTTTCAGGCATTGCTTCCAAAGCCAGCAATAATGCTACCTTAATGGCTATACTCAGCTTCCCTATTATCATCCCGATACTTTTGATGGCCATTAGAATCTCGAAAAATGCAATAGACGGTCTTGATAGAGGTATTAGCCTTGACAAGCTTTTCACCCTTTTGGCCATTAATGCTATAATAGGAGCAACGGCCTATATACTCTTCCCCTACCTTTGGAGAAGCTAAGCCCATTTAAAAGCAAACAAGCTCCCGTCCATGTAACTTTTTTAGGAAAAGGTCGAAAATGAGGAACTTATACCTTACTTTTGCATTCGTATAGCAAATTTATCAAAATGCGAGCACACTGGTGGAAAGTATTGGCGATCATACTATTAGCATACACAATTGTCGCCGGTCTTCTATTTGAAGTACCTAGATTACCCATTCTCAACGAAACAATCCGCGCACTTTATTTTCACGTGACCATGTGGTTTGGTATGATCCTCATGCTGATGGTGGCCGTGGCCTATAGTGTCAAATACCTGAGGTCAGGAAACCTAAAGGATGACGATGTAGCCCTGGAGTTCACCAATGCCGCCATATTATTTGGCGTACTGGGCATAGTAACCGGAATGCTTTGGGCCAAGTTCACGTGGGGAGATTATTGGAGTGGAGACCCCAAGCAGAATGCAGCTGCCATTGGGCTACTGATGTATTTTGCCTACCTGATCTTAAGGAATTCCCTTACTGATGTTCATCAAAGGGCCCGAATCGGCGCCGTCTATAATATTTTTGCTTTTGCGGCCTTCATCCCGCTTATTTTTATTTTGCCGCGCCTCACTGACAGCCTTCACCCGGGAAATGGGGGAAACCCTGGCTTCAACGCCTATGATATGGACAGCAAACTGCGCATGGTTTTTTACCCTGCAGTAATTGCCTGGACATTACTGGGGGTTTGGCTTTCCAACCTTAGAATAAGAGCAAAAAGACTAGAAAGAAAATTAGAAGATAAAATTATTAATCAACAATAAATGCAAAAGTGGTTAGTGGTTTTCCTACTTTTCATCAGCCTTCAGGTGATGGGACAGGAAAAAACAGAAATCAAAACTGAAGATTACCAAAATTACAGCGTGGACATGGCGGACCAAATGCGTGAAAATGGAAAAATTTACGTTTTGGTCGGTATAATTGGAATTGTTATGGGTGGTATTTTGGTTTACTTAATAGGAACCGACAAAAAACTATCACGTCTAGAAAAGGAATTCAATAGCTAAACCTCTATTAGCCTATTTGCGTAAGGTTTTTAGTTAACAAAATATAACCATGAAAAAGGGACATATACTAGGACTGGGTATTATTGCAGTAGCAATCATGATCATTGTCTCCTCCATCGGAGATGCCAGTTCATACGAAAGCTTTTCCACAGCCAAAGAAATGGCCAATAATGGCGATGACGACCCAATACATGTTGTGGGACAACTCACCAAAGACAGTATGGGAACTGTAACAGGTTTGGAAGTAAGTGAAGACAAAACTTCTTTTACCTTTTCTATGATAGACAATGACGGCACCGTCCAACAAGTCTATTATAATGAGCCCGTACCATCCGACTTCGTACGTTCTGAACAAGTCGTGGTAATAGGTTCCTATAAAACCGACAAAATGTTTGTTGCAGACAAAATACTGATGAAGTGTCCTTCCAAATATCAGGAAACGGAGCTCAAAACTGCTTCTATGTAATGCTTCTTCAAAATTTTGCACCTCAGATTTTCCTAAAATTATGATCAATACCTTTATAGGTAACCTCGGCCATTTCATGGTGATTTTGGCTTTTGTTAGCTCCCTTGTCACGGCCTACTCCTATTATCAATATACCGTAGTTTCCGAAATTGAAAAAGCCACTTGGAGAAAATTCAGCAGGGTTTTCTTTTATATCCATGCGGTTTCCGCTGTTTCCATTGCAGCTGTACTTTTCTATATTATTTACACTTTTAGGTTTGAGTACTTTTACGCCTACTCGCATGCGTCCAAGTCCTTGCCCGTTCACTATATGATTTCCAGTTTCTGGGAAGGCCAAGAGGGCTCTTTTATCCTTTGGATATTCTGGGATGTAATCCTTGGCCTCGTCTTAATCCATACCAACAAGTCCTGGGAAGGCCCAGTGATGGTAGTTTTCTCCTTGGTACAAGCATTCCTTGTATCCATGATTTTAGGTGTAGTGATCGGAGATTTAAAAATAGGCAGTTCTCCATTTATTCTGCTCAGAGAAGTAGCTAACGCTCCAATATTTGAAATTAATCCCGATTTTGTCCCGGAAGATGGTACAGGACTGAATCCTTTATTACAAAACATTTGGATGGTCATCCACCCTCCAACACTATTTTTGGGTTATGCCTCTACATTAGTTCCTTTTGCCTATTTGATGGCTGGCCTTTGGACTGGAAGGTTTAAAGAGTGGATCAGACCTGCCTTACCTTGGACCATATTCTCAGCGCTGATTCTGGGTATGGGAATTATCATGGGCGCCTACTGGGCTTACGTAACGCTAAACTTTGGTGGCTACTGGAACTGGGATCCAGTTGAAAATGCCTCTTTTGTTCCTTGGTTGATCATCGTGGCCTCTATCCACACCATGATCACCTTTAAGAAAAGTAGCACAGCCTTAAAAACCTCTATAGTCCTCGTTACTCTACAGTTCATCTTGGTATTATACGCTACTTTCTTAGTGAGATCAGGTGTATTGGGAGACACTTCTGTGCACTCCTTTACCGATCTGGGACTATCCGGACAGCTACTGATTTACCTTTTCTTTTTCATGTTTGTGGCCATTTATTTCTCTGCAAGGTCATGGAATAAAATTCCTACATCTGAAAAAGAAGCCTCTGTTTATTCTAGAGAATTTTGGATATTCATTGGAGCTACTACGCTTGGCTTAATGGCTTTCCAAATCATTTTGCCTACTTCCATACCTGTATTTAATGCAATAGTAGAAGCATTTGGAGGCCTTTCCAATATGGCTCCTCCTGCTGACCCAGTAACCTTCTATACCAAGTTCCAATTGTGGTTTGGTGTCGTCTTGGCCTTGCTAACAGCCGTGGGTCAGTTTTTCTGGTGGAAGAAAATGGACAAAAAGGAACTTAAGAATGCACTGGCAACACCCTATATCATTTCCCTGCTTATAGCAGCTGTGATCATTACAGTAGCCAAAGTATTCAATATCTCCTATATGGTCATTGTTTTGGCAGGTACTTTCACCATAGTTGCCAATTCCACCATCTTGGCTAAACTGCTCAAAAAGTCCACCTTCAAATTGGCCGGGGGCTCTTTGGCCCATATTGGTTTGGGCTTAATCTTGATCGGAGTAATGTTCTCTTCTGGATATTCTGATGTGATCTCCATCAATATGTCCGGATTGACCTATAAAAAAGACTGGGAAGACGAACTGAATAAGGAAAACGTACTGCTTTGGATCAACAAGCCACTTCAAATGAAGGACTATGAAGTGGTCTATAGGGGCCGAAACAAAAAACTAGAAGGTGTACCAGGCTATGTAAGTGTCAATAAACTGGAGTCCACTGGTAATGTCAATGAAGCAATTGCATTGGAGGATATTACCAAAGACGGAAAAACCTACTATAATAAAGGCGACAAGGTCAATATAGTACTGGAGGAAAACAGCTATTTTGAAATTGAATATTACCAAGATCAGGAACTGCAGTTCACTTTATTTCCTATGTCCCAGCCAAACCCAACCATGGGTTTGATTTCCTCTCCAGATTCTAAGCATTTCCTTCAAAAGGATCTTTACACGCACGTTTCTGCCATCAATAGTTATGATGATCCAGAATGGAGTGATGGAGAGACATTTGAGGCCTCTCCTGGAGAACAATTCCATTTAGGAGATTATGTAACCACTTTCGAAGGTGGTGAAGTATTGAATGAAGTAGAAGGTGTAGAGCTTCAAGAAGGTGATGTGGCAGTAAAAGCTAAGCTTACCGTACATGACCATGACAGGAACATCCCATTGGATCCTATATTCCTAATCCGTGGAAATTCAGTGGGCAAAATACCGAGTATCAATAACGATCTGGGCTTAAAAGTACAGGTGGACAATATTTCCCCTGAAACCAATAAATTCTCCTTTAAGGTCAATACCTACCAAAAGGATTATGTAGTGATGAAGGCATTGGTTAAACCTCATATCAATGTACTATGGATCGGTACCATCATCATGTTAATTGGCTTTGGTGTCGCCATTTATAGAAGGTATGATGAATTTGTAAAAATGAGAGATAAAGGACTTGAATAAGCCTTTCAATTGATAAACTTAAAAGTCTGCATTTAAATGCAGACTTTTTTTATACCGTATTTATTACATAAGGATCCCGATTAAACTGGGAACCATGGAATTGGCCTGAATGAGGCTAAAACGTTTTGTTCAATCAACGAAAGCCGTATCTTGGGTAACCAAATCATTTAATAATCGTCTATCAACTCCCATGGAGAAATATTCTATTGCGATTTTAGGCACAGGAAATGTGGCCTGGCATTTGGCTCCAGCATTGGAAAATGCTGGCCATTCCATTACTGAGGTGTATAGTAGAGACTTACACCGTGCAGAGAAAATCACCAAAAACCTATATACTGCTGAGGCCAAAACGGATTTGGACTTTTCTGACAGCAAAGCAGAAATTTACATAATGGCTATCAGCGACTATGCTATAGAGCAAATAGCAGATGCTATTATTTTACCAGAAAACAGCACCCTTATTCATACTTCAGGCAGTATGGATTTAAATATCCTGGGCTATAGCTCAGCATCCTATACGGGTATATTCTATCCACTACAGAGTTTCAGCAAATCGCGTCCCCTGGACTTTGAAGATGTACCCTTCCTTTTGGAGTCCGATGACCAAGAAACACTCCAAATGCTCAAAAGATTGGCCAAAAGCTTGAATTCAAGCTTTTACCAAATAAAATCCAAAGACCGAAGGGCCTTGCATGTGGCAGCTGTTTTTGCAAGCAACTTCACCAACCATATGATCAGGATCTCTGAGGAAATTATGAACCGACAAGGACTTGATTTTGAAATGCTCCAACCATTGATCATCGAGCAAATCAGTAAAACATTACAAATAGGGGCTAAATCTGCCCAAACAGGTCCAGCAGTAAGAGGAGACTTGAACACACTTGACCTCCACCATCAATTTTTAAATTATAATGAACAATTGGCCGAAATATATAAGCGAGTATCACAAGATATTATTGACGCCAATTAAAAAGGAATTAAAACCGAGCACCCCCAATATTTTCAAGGCAATACAACACAATAAACAAAGATTCGTCTATTTTTGAACCATGAAGAGGTCATCATCACCAAAAGCATTTTCTTTTTCTGCCTTTTTCAAAATTATCAGATCAGATAATTTGATGATGATGGGATTTGCCCAAATCATGACCGCCTACTTTTTGGTCGAAAAACAAATGAATGGGCAATCAGTGATAGGGGATTACAAGCTCTATTTACTCATACTTTCCACCATTACCATCGCTGCAGCCGGTTACCTTATCAATGATTATTATGATGTAAAAATCGACTATATCAACAAACCTGATGAAGTCATCATAGGCAAGGGTATGCGCAGAAGAATGGTCATGTTTCTCCATACTGTTTTAAATTTTATAGGAATAGGGCTTGCCAGCATCGTCAGTTTAAAAATTGGTCTTATACATTTTATAGCAGCCTTCATCCTATGGCTTTATTCCAATTCACTCAAACGAATGCCTTTTATAGGGAACCTGGCTGTGGCCTCATTGACCGGCTTGGCCATTTGGGTCATTGGTTTTTACTATCAGCGTGCTGAGTTACTTGTTCTGACCTATGCCATCTTTGCATTTTTTATCAACCTTATCCGAGAGATCATAAAAGATATTGAAGACAGAGAAGGTGATAGAAAGCATGGCTGCAAAACATTGCCGATAGTACTCGGCTTCAGGGCCACCAAAAACATCATATTCATTATTGCGGCAATATTTGTTCTTGCTATATTGATTGTTGCCTATAAAGTCAATAACCCACTATTATACATCTACTTTGGGGCCTTGGGAATTTTGTTTTTCCTCTTTATGTACAAAATCTACTATGCCGACCGAAAAAGCCATTTCACCCAGTTAAGTCGATTATCCAAATTACTGATGCTCACAGGGGTCATCAGCATGGCTTTTCTGTAGAGAAAACTGTTGTAAAACCTTTCTTAGGGGCAGGGAAATCGCCTTTAAGATATCAGTGCAAAGATGTCAGCCTGAGCGCCCGCCTTCCGGACGACAGGGAGTCGAAGGCTAGACGTAGAATCTCGACTTCACTCAGGCTGACCCCATATTCCACATTAAATCATCACATTGGCCTAAAGGTGATTTCCCTGTACTTAGGAGTAAAAATGCTTATGGGCTAAAAATTTATCCTTATTTTTGTACCCTCAATCATTTAGGATCATCTAAACAGGTAATCACTTGAAAAAAATCGCCATCCTAGCCTCCGGAAATGGCAGCAATGCCGAGGAGATCATCAAGCATTTCAATGGCTCCGACTTGGCCCAAGTAATTTGCATCGCCTCTAATAAGAAAGATGCCTATGTATTGGAAAGGGCAAAAAATCATGATATCCCTAGTTTTTCTTTTACCAAGTCTGAAATGGAAGCTGGAATTTTGGAAAAAACCTTTGAGGAAATGGAAGTGGATTTTGTCGTATTGGCGGGATTCCTATTAAAAATCCCTGACGGACTTATCCAAAACTTCCCTGATAGAATGATCAATATTCATCCTGCTCTGCTTCCAAAACATGGAGGAAAAGGCATGTATGGCATGCGCGTACATGAAGCAGTAAAGGAAAATGGTGATAAGGAAACTGGCATAACTATCCACTTTGTCAATGAAAAATATGACGAAGGTCGGGTAATATTCCAAAAGACAGTACCAGTAGAAGCAAATGATAGTCCAGAGGATATTGCCAACAAAGTACACGCATTAGAATACAAATATTTCCCAAAAGTAATCGAAAGTCTGCTTTAATCAGCTGATTTTCCTACCTTTGCAGTTTAAAATAATTACGCAAACCTATTTCATACAATCCTTTCAAAAATGGCTGTTAAGAAAATTCAATCTGCCCTTATTTCTGTCTTTTATAAAGACAATCTTGAACCTATCATCGCCCTACTAAAAGAGCAGGGAGTAAAAATATACTCTACCGGAGGTACACAGAAGTTCATTGAGGAGCAAGGTGCAGAAGTAACTGCTGTAGAAGATCTTACTGGATACCCTTCTATCTTTGGAGGTAGGGTAAAGACCTTACACCCTAAAGTATTTGGTGGAATCCTTCACAGAAGAGAAGACGAGGGAGACCTTTCCCAAGCACAGGAATTTGAAATCCCAGCCATTGATTTGGTAATTGTGGACCTTTATCCATTTGAGGAGACTGTAGCCTCAGGAGCTACTGAGCAGGACATCATTGAAAAAATTGATATTGGAGGCATTTCTTTGATCAGAGCAGCTGCCAAAAACTTCAAAGATGTAACCATCATCGCTTCCCGCGATCAGTACAGTGAGTTGGAGGAAAGATTGAAAAAGAATGAAGGTGGTACTACCATCGAAGACAGAAAATACTTTGCGGCCCAGGCATTCCAGGTATCTTCCAACTATGACACCCATATCTTCAATTACTTCAACCAATCTGAAGAAATCCCAGCCTTGAAAATCAGTGAAACCACTGCCAAGGCATTGAGATACGGTGAAAACCCTCACCAAAAAGCCCATTTTTATGGCAAGCTGGAAGATCTTTTCGAGCAATTGAACGGAAAAGAACTTTCTTATAATAACTTGGTGGACATTGATGCGGCCGTTGCATTGATGGCTGAATTTGACGGAGAAACGGCCTTCGCAATCCTTAAGCATAATAATGCCTGTGGTGTGGCCAAAGGCAACTCTGTAAAGGAAGCTTACCTTAAAGCATTTGAAGCGGATACACTTTCTGCATTTGGTGGCGTATTGATCACCAACCAAACAGTGGACAAGGCAGCAGCTGAAGAAATGCACAGCCTATTCTTTGAAGTATTGATTGCCCCTGCATTTGATGAAGATGCACTGGAGGTATTGAAAGGCAAGAAAAACAGGATCCTTCTACTTCAGAAAACCAATGTAGGTGGCACCAAGCAAATCAAGACCTTGCTAAACGGTGTCATCGAGCAGGACAAGGACTTGTTCATGGAAACCAAGGAAGACTTCAAAGTAGCTACCAAATTAGCACCAACTGAAGAACAGAAAGACGCATTGGTATTTGCAGCCAAAGTTTGTAAGCACACCAAATCCAATACGATCGTATTGAGCAACCAAGATCAGTTGTTCGCCAGTGGCGTTGGACAGACTTCAAGGGTAGATGCATTGAAGCAAGCCATCGAAAAGGCCAAGTCATTTGGTTTTGAATTGAAAGGTGCTGTAATGGCTTCCGACGCATTCTTCCCCTTCCCTGACTGTGTGGAAATCGCCTCAAAAGAAGGTGTAGCTGCAGTCGTTCAGCCGGGTGGATCTATTAAGGACAAAGACAGTATCGACTTCTGTGACCAAGCAGGAATGGCCATGGTAATGACAGGAGTAAGACACTTCAAGCACTAATCAGAAAATCAATTCTGATATATCTTAGAACTCCCCAACTGAAAAGTCGGGGAGTTTTTTATTTCATTTGTTGCTGTTGTTGCTGTTCAGGATTTGCAATCCTGAACTAAAAATAAAGAGGATTTAAAATCCTCAACATTTAGATTCGGGATTGCAAATCCCGAATAGCTATAATCACCGCCCTCTGGAAGTCCACTTGACAACTTTTCATGTTCACCTTATCAAAGGTAAAGGTTTGATCTTAATAATAACGCCCTACATCCACCCTTCAACATCCCGGCAACTTCCCTTGGACAGATCGGTTACTCCGCTTACTTTCCTTTGGTTTAAACAAACATCTCTCCCAAATTATCTTTGGAATTAACTCGGTAATTTCCGGGCTTGATCCGAAGGTGATCCGAGGGTGATCCCTAAGTGATCCGAATATTATTCTGTTTTTCTTTAAATAAGACTGAAGTTAAAATAAAGACATCGTAGATGGAAACAGTTAAGAATGCCTGAACATCACCAAGGGGGGCTAACCCTACTGTTCAGGAATTCAAATCCTAAACGGTCAATAAAGGAGGATTTAAAATCCTCGCCATTTAGATTTGGGATTAAAAATCAAGAGTAGCAATGATAATATATTCCGTATAGCAATCAAATTGGACTACTTTTTGCTTAATCAGCCCAAACCAAGCACGGGAAATCAAATAATCACCTAAAAAAGCCCATTTGAGTACAGAAAATGTCTTTTATTACAAAACTCATTTCTTTCTCATTGCAAGTGATTTAAAAAAAAATTGTGCTCGATATTATAAATCCAAATTAAGGTAATAATTTTGTTGTCCCTCGTTTTATTTAAGCGTTGTTAATGCTAACTTTAAACGATCAACTCAAACGTAATTTATTAAGAAAAGACCAGGATGGGATTATTCGACTTTTTCTCAAGTGATATAGCTATAGATTTAGGTACAGCCAATACCCTTATTATACATAAAGAAAAGATCGTGGTGGACGAACCCTCGATCATTGCCATCGACAAATCCAGCAACAGGATTTTGGCGGTTGGCCGCGAAGCGATGAACATGCATGAAAAAACGCATGAAAACATCAAAACCATCCGTCCCCTAAAAGACGGTGTGATTGCGGATTTCTACGCGGCAGAGCAAATGATCAGGGGCCTGATCAAAATGATTCCTGGACACAAAAAAGGCATGTTCCCACAGTCTCATAGAATGGTGATCTGTATTCCTTCAGGAATCACTGAGGTGGAGAAAAGAGCTGTAAGGGATTCTGCAGAACACGCTGGTGCCAAGGAAGTATATATGGTATACGAACCAATCGCCGCAGCAATCGGTATCGGTATAGACATAGAAAAACCTATGGGTTCCATGATTGTTGATATCGGGGGTGGTACTACGGAAATTGCCTTGATAGCCCTTTCAGGTATAGTTGCTGACCAGTCCATAAGAGTTGCCGGTGACACCTTCACCAAGGATATCTTGGACTATATGAGAAGGCAGCACAACCTACTAATAGGTGAAAGGTCTGCTGAAAAAGTAAAGATAGCCATTGGTTCTGCCCTAACTGAATTGGATGATGCTCCTGAAGATTATGAAATCAGGGGTCGTGATCTAATGACTGGTATTCCAAAGGTCATCAAAGTTTCTTATTCGGAAATTGCCTTTGCTTTGGATAAGTCGGTTTCAAAGATTGAAGAAGCGGTATTAAAAGCATTAGAGATCGCTCCTCCGGAACTCTCTGCAGACATTTATGATAATGGCATTCACCTTACGGGTGGTGGCGCATTGTTAAAGGGACTCGACAAGAGACTTCATCAGAAGACCAAACTCCCTATTCATATTGCCGAGGATCCTTTAAGAGCGGTAGTGAGAGGAACAGGTACCGCCCTGAAAAATATAAATAGTTTCAGAACCGTGTTGATGACCTGATGATTGAATGCAACGCATATTATTATTCCTATATAGTATAAGGGCCTTTTTGCTATTCATCATCTTAGAGGCAATAGCAATTTGGCTAATCGTAAGTTATAATTCACCACAAGGAGCTGTTTTCTTCAACAGCTCCAATAGTTTTACCGGAAGTTTTCTTAATGCCAAGGATGGTTTTACGTCCTATTTCACCTTGGGAAGTACCAATGAAGACCTAGCTGCGAAAAACGCGGAACTCATGACCATGCTGGCCAGTAAGACCCCAGAGATGGATAGTGTTACTTTGGAGTTAGACAGTGTACTCAGTGCCACTTATGAATTCAGATCTGCAAAAGTCATCAATAATTCCATCAATCTTCAGACCAACCAAATCACCTTAAACAAGGGTGCGAAGGATGGTATTAAAGAAGGTATGGGGGTATTTAATGGTGAAGGAATTGTGGGTAGGGTAAAAGGTGTATCCAAAAACTTTGCATCTGTCATCTCCCTTTTGCACACAGACCTACTGATATCTTCCAAAATCAAAACCAAAAATGAAATTGGTTCAACCCAATGGGATGGTAAAAATCCTCAGTTGGCCAAACTGAAATATGTCCCTAGACACGTCGAAGTAGCAAAAGGTGACACAGTGGTTACTTCAGGATATAATGCTGTATTCCCCGAGGGACTTTTGGTAGGAACTATTGAAGAAGTCAATAAGGGAACTGAAACCAATTATTTGGACATTACCATTAAGTTGGCCACCAGTTTTAATAAACTGACCTATGTATACCTGGTAGAAAACAATATGGAGGCCGAGTTGGATTCACTCCAAGAAATTTCCACAAATATCAATGAACAGTAAAACTATATTCACATCCATCATAGGACTTGTCCTATACTTTTTGATACAGATTCTGGTGTTGAAAAATCTGGTGCTGTTTGGCATGGCTTTTTGCTTTCTGTACGTTATATATTTGCTCCTGCTACCAATTGAAATCAAAACTATCCCTATGATGTTATTGGCATTCCTATTAGGGTTTGGGATTGATATATTCTATGACAGCATGGGGCTTCATACAGGCAGTGCAGTGATGATGGCCTTTTTGAGAAGACCTTGGATTCAGTTAATCACTCCAACTGGAGGCTATGATTCCAATACTCCTCCTAATCTATTGAATATGGGGATGGGATGGTTCCTTACTTATTCCCTGCCACTTATATTGGTTCATCATCTTACATTCTTCTTCATTGATAATGTCGGCACTAACTTGTATATTCCAATGATATATAAGACTTTGGCCAGCACTGCATTTACCTTTGTATTAGGTGTTATTGTTCAAGTCTTGTTTTATAAAAAAAGTAGAAGCATTTAAATGAATGAGAACAGGCACAGTGTCATCACTGTGGTCATTATTATTGTCGGCATAGTTTTACTAACTAAGCTTTTTGTCATACAAGTATTGGATGACAGTTTCATGCGACGTGCAGAAAGAAATGCCGTGCAAAGAATAGTCGATTACCCCTATAGAGGCTTGGTATATGACCGCCATGGGGAGCTACTTGTTTATAATAATCCTGTCTTTGACCTGATGGTCATCCCCAAAGAGTTTAGTATAAAGGACACTGCCAAGTTCTGTAAACTATTCCAGATCGAAAAGGACCAGCTTATTGAGCGTTATCAGAAGGCAAGGAAATATTCCTATGTAAAACCATCTCCGCTGATAAAACAAATCTCCAACACAGAGTTTGCCAAGATTCAGGATTACCTCATCGATTACCCCGGCCTATTTATCATGACACGGTCGGTTCGAGCCTATCCAGATTCTGTAGGGGCAAGTGCTTTGGGCTATATCGCAGAAATCCAACCCAGACAGTTGGAAAGGGATTCTGCGGACTATTATAACCAGGGAGATTATATTGGACATTCTGGAATCGAATCTTATTATGAGAAAATTCTAAGAGGTAAAAAAGGAGCAAAATACAAAATGGTCAATGTAAGAGGAGTGGACAAAGGCTCCTTTAAAAATGGCCAACTAGATACCGCCTCCATCCCTGGTGAAAACCTACAATCGACCATAGACTTAGAATTACAGAAGTATGGTGAGAAACTAATGGAAGGCAAAAAAGGCTCAGTAGTAGCCATTGAACCTAAAACAGGTGAAATACTTTCCATCATTTCCGCACCAGTATATAATCCGAATCTATTAGCTGGAGCTGCCTATGGAAAGAATTATGGCAAATTGTTGAATGATTCTACGAGACCTTTGTTTAACAGGCCCATTATGGCCATGTATCCTCCAGGATCTATCTTCAAAATCGTTCAATCCCTTATTGGACTCCAATGGGGTGTCATCACCCCTAATACCACTTTTGCCTGCAATAAGGCCTTAGTGGCATGTCATAATCACTCCAGTCCTGTAAATTTGTTTGGTGCCATCAGGAATTCCTGCAACCCTTATTACTATCAGGCCTACCGATTGATGATCAATCAAGATATTTCTTCTAATACCTATACCGATACGCAAATAGGATTGGACAAATGGCATGAAGCGGTTGAAAAATTTGGATTGGGAAACCGATTGGGTATCGATTTACCTTCTGAAAAAAGTGGGGATGTACCTTCAAGTCTTTTGTATGATAGAATGTATGGTAAAAACAGATGGAAATACTCTACCATATATTCCCTATCCATTGGCCAAGGAGAGATGTTGGTTACCCCTATACAGATGGCCAACTTGGCTGCCATCTTTGCTAACAAAGGCTACTTCTACACACCCCATTTGATCAAGTCTGTGGATGGAGATCCCAAGAAAATCCCCGAGGAATACCAAATCAAACATGATGTAGGCGTCTCTGCCCATCATTTTGATATGGTTCAGGACGCCATGGCTGAAGCGCTTTATGGAACGGCCATGAGGGCAATCATTAGTGACATCACCATAGCCGGTAAAACAGGCACGGCCCAAAACCCCCATGGGGAGGACCACTCCGTATTCGTTGCTTTTGCGCCCAAGGAAAATCCACAAATTGCCATTGCTGTATATGTGGAAAATGCTGGCTGGGGCGGACGTGCTGCTGCGAGTACGGCCAGCTTGATGATTGAAAAATATTTAAGAGGACATATAGAAAGACCGACCTTGGAAGACTATGTTTTGGTCGGCGATTTTGGAGACTAAAGTGAGACAAGACGATTTATATATCAACAAAATAGATTGGCTAACCATCTTAATTTATTTAGCCCTGGTGATGATTGGCTGGATCAATATCTATGCTGCCGTTTACGATGAACAAGCGGCCAAAAGCATATTTGATTTTAGTATCAATTCAGGTAAACAATTGGTATGGATTGGTACAGCAATATTGCTGATCACCATCATCATGGTGGCTGATTATCGGCTTTTTGACAACCTTAGTTTGATATTGTTCGGCTTCTTCCTGCTCATACTATTGCTTACCCCCTTTATAGGCAAGGAAATCAACGGACAAAGAGCTTGGTTTGAATTAGGTCCCTTTAGACTTCAGCCTGGAGAATTTGCCAAATTTGCGACCGCACTGGCCTTGGCGAAGTTTATTGAAAAACCTTCCTTTGACCTAAGTCTTCCCAAATATCAATTCCAGGCCATTTTGATCATCCTATTACCTATAAGCTTGATCATGTTGCAGCCAGATACAGGAACTGCTATGGTGTATACTTCCTTTTTCATCATGCTATATAGAGAAGGAATGCCACAGAAATATTATATCCTAGCCTTGGTTTTTATTGCTATTTCATTGCTTTCTCTTGCAGTAGAAAACAATCTTTATATTGTAGCTGCGGTAACCGGAATCACCCTATTACTGATCTTATCAGGTAAAAAAACTTGGAAAAGAGTCCTTACCTTTTCTTTGATTGGTATGGCAATTATTGCTTACAGTTACAGTTTGGACCTAGTAGTTTCCAAACTACCTACTCACCAACAGAATAGAATCATGGTACTTTTCAATCCGGACATTGACCCACTGGGTGTAGGCTGGAATGTAACCCAGTCAAAAATCGCCATTGGCTCTGGAGGATTTTGGGGGAAAGGCTATCTGGAAGGTACACAGACCAAATTTGACTTTGTACCTGAGCAGCATACTGATTTTATTTTCTGTACCCTTGGGGAAGAATTTGGCTGGATAGGAAGCCTTGTGGTGGTATTTCTATTTGTGGCCCTATTGATACGACTTGTATTCTTAGCAGAGCGGCAGAAGACCCGGTTTTCAAGGGTTTATGGCTATTGTGTGGTGTCCATATTGCTCTTTCACTTCTTTATCAATATCTCCATGACCATTGGCCTTTTTCCTGTAGTAGGAATTCCGCTACCTTTCTTTAGCTATGGAGGTTCTTCACTTTGGTCTTTTACGATATTGCTATTTATATTCATCAAATTGGATTCGCACAGAATTCAATTATTGGGCAGAATGAATTAAAAAAAGAGGCTGTCTCAAAATATGTCATTTCGACGTTAGGAAAAATCTCTAGATCTGTTTATTACTGGAAATCAACTCCATGAGATTCTTCCTTTCGTCAGAATGACACAAAAAACTCGACTTATGAGACAGCCTCTTTTGCATGCTTCTATTATTCAGGTTGGGTCAACTGATATTTTTTATCATACTGTCGTACTTGATTGATTCTCCATATTGGTCCTTCCAAAAACAGTGGATGTGGCAATTGCACATCCCAAGTACCCAGCTTTTTCAATAACTTTTTGGTGATGTCAAGGTTTTCCAAGGCCACATC
Organism: Echinicola salinicaeni; assembly: GCF_014280965.1. Classification (GTDB taxonomy): domain Bacteria; phylum Bacteroidota; class Bacteroidia; order Cytophagales; family Cyclobacteriaceae; genus Echinicola; species Echinicola salinicaeni. Next base: position 35,223 of record NZ_JACODZ010000001.1, on the reverse strand, counting down.
ATTTTGCTCTGAAATATCCTTTTCAAGATCAAATAGCATAGGTAACCTATCAGGCACCCTGATCAATTTCCATTTACCTTCGCGTATGGCTGCACTAATGGTAAACCTCCACTTGATTTCATCATGTACTTTACCCAGCTTATCTCCTTTGAGATAAGGCATCAGGTTTACCCCGTCAAATTTATTTTCTTCTCTTAATTCCCCACCAGCCATGGCAATAAATGTCGGAGTAAGGTCAAGGGAAGAAACCTGCTCCTGGTATACCTTGCCAGCGGTTAGCTGTGATGGCCAATTGATGATAAAAGGCACCCTGATTCCACCTTCCATCAAGGTCCCCTTCTTACCGTTATATGGTGCATTGATAGAGGCATTTGTTTCAGCTGGCCCTCCATTATCACTAATAAAAACAATCATGGTGTTTTCCCTTAGGCCGGCATCTTCCAAAGCCGCTACAATTCGGCCCACATTAATATCCAACCTATGAACCATAGCTGCATAGGTCCTCCTTTTCTCATCCTTAATATGTTTATACAGGTCCAAATCAGCTTCTGTAGCCTGCATTGGTGTATGTGGAGCATTAAATGAGGCATAAAGGAAGAAGGGATCATCCTTGTGCCTGTTGATAAAATCAATACATTCATCCCCTTTATCATCAGTTATATAAGTAATCTCCTGAGGGGTCTTATAATTACATTCTATTTGGGCTTTATATCCCCGCGTATTGTTGGAAGCCTCAAAATAATCATGACCTCCACCTCTATATCCCCAAAACTCGTCAAAGCCTCTATTCAAAGGATAAAACTGGTCTTCATAACCTAAATGCCACTTTCCTACAATCCCATTGACATAGCCCAAATCACCAAGATGATCGGCCACTGTTTCTACTTCCACAGGAAGTCCATGGAAAGCTGGGTCAAATCCGGGTTGTACTCCTCCCAAATTATTGTCATATCCAAATGTCACTTGGTTCCTTCCCGTCAGCAAACCTGCACGTGATGGACTACATACGGCTGAAGAAACATATCCTTCAGGGAAAAACACACCCGACTTGGCCAGGGCATCGATATGGGGAGTTTTAATTTGGCTACTCCCTGTAAAGCTCAAGTCACCATAACCAAGATCATCGGCAACAATCAAAATATAATTAGGCTTTTCTGAGCCATTTCCATTTTGGGCCCTAAGGCTAAAAGTACTCACCAAAAGCAGGAGCACCACGACTGTCAATCTTTTCATAAATTTACTTTGTCTCCAAATGGGCAAAACATTCCACCCTGCCTCCCGCCATTTTTTGTTATCAATTCATTAAGAGATGATCAGATCTGTTGGGTATTATTTCTCATCAAACTTTCTATAAATCAGGTGCAAAAACTCATGAACCTCTTCAGAGTTTTTGTCCCAGCTTAATTCAGTCAAATATCTTGTATTAATCAAATCAATAGCTTCCACAAAACTATCGCATTGATCAATGGATTTGAAGGCATGCCCCATCAGGTCTGGGTTGCCATCAAACAACTTTTTGGTGAACATAAACCTTTGGTTGATAGCCACTCCATCTTCCAAACTATCTATAGGCCCTTTCAAAAGGCCACTTTGTTCAGATTCAAATTTGGCCCAAGCCAATGCAGGGTCTATATTTCCCTCTGAAGCCCCCATGGACACTTTTTCCTCCTCAAAAACCGGCACTTCCTCTTTTTCATCCTCTTGGACAATTCTCTCTTTTTCTTTATTCTCTTTTTCCTCTATGGGCTCATCAGAAAATTTGGGCTCCGCCTCACTATCTGCTTCACGTTCCTCAGCACTCGGTAAGAGTTCATCCCAATTGATAGGCAAAACTTGATCTAAAGTCCCCAACAATTCCTTCGCAGGAGCCAATTCACCTTGCAGCTTTTCATAAGCTTTACTCAATTCATTTTTATAAATATCTGCATCTCCTTGTCCTCCCCTCTCCAATAGTTCAGCAAGCAATTTCCCATGCCATTTGATATACTTTCTACTTGACTTTAGATGGTCTGCCGGACTGTTAGGAGCAGCTTTTTCAATCTCCCCCCAAAGATAGACCATGGGATCCAAGGCCAATAAAACAGCATCTATAACCGCCACTTCCATCATCGGTTCAAAATGAGCTCTTTCGACTTTTATGGCCCTTGAAAGTACATCCATAAACTCTTTAAGTGCCGAAGCCACAGCCATATCCCTATAATCAAAAAAAGGATTGCTCTTCAGCTTTTCCAATTCCTCCTGCCACTTCTCAAAGAGCGTCTTAATGATCATGAAATTAACCTGGGAATTGGGTGTAAGCTGGATAATTTCCTGCCCAGACATGTACTTTTTGGTGATGAAATATTCTGAACAAACCTTATCAGAAAAGGCTTGAGCATAGTTTTCTAAATAATTGAGGTTAATTTTATCGTTCATTAGTAAGGATTTTCTTATTTGAAGTAGAAGAATGATGCCTAAAATAGTAATTGAAAACCTATACAACAAGGAGATTTACACAAAAGCACCCAATAACAAAGTTATCGAAATAATCCATGAAAATGCTATAGATTGGATGCATGCTTGTGGTAAAAAGGGACGTTGTACTACTTGCTTGATGATTGTCACTGAAGGTCAGGAAAATCTTTCTGACTTAACGGATAGGGAAGAATATTTTCGAAAATTGGGAAGGCTAAAAGAAAATCAACGCTTAACTTGCCAGACAAAGATAAATCAGGGCAGCATTCGTATAAAGGTAGACGAACGGTACAAATTCCCACATATGGATTATAGCAAATAATTGCACTATTATTCATAAGGTAAGCCTGATAAATTTAGACAAAGATCAACAGATAAAATGTTTATTGAGCCTTCTATAGGAAACAAGCACCCCAAAGATAAAACAGGTCACATTGAGGTTATTTGTGGCTCCATGTTCTCTGGAAAAACAGAGGAGCTGATCAGAAGGCTAAACAGGGCCCTCATTGCCAAGCAAAAGGTGGAAATCTTCAAACCAGCTATGGATACCCGATACCATGACACCAATGTGGTTTCCCATAATGAAAATGAAATCAGGTCCACGCCTGTACAGTTTGCAGATGACATTATGCTCTTAGCAGGGGATTGTGAAGTGGTAGGTATTGACGAAGCCCAGTTTTTTGATGAAAACCTGACACATGTAGCCAATAAGCTTGCTCTGGCAGGGAAAAGAGTCATCCTAGCAGGCTTGGACATGGATTTTGAGGGAAAGCCATTTGAACCCATGCCGCAACTGCTTGCTATGGCCGAATATGTAACCAAGGTACATGCCATCTGTATGAAATGTGGCGATTTGGCTTCCTACAGCTTTAGACTTTCAGATGCCAAACAAAAAGTGGTGCTCGGAGAAAAAGAAAGCTATGAAGCGAGATGCAGGAAATGTTTTTATGAAGACAAAAAATAATCCTACACATCCCCTAGTTCATGATTAAAAAAACCAAAGGTATTGTCATCCATTATATAAAGTACAAGGAGACTTCCATTATCGTTAAGATCTTCACTAGGGACCTTGGGCTGAAAAGCTATATAGTCAATGGCGTACGCAGCCCTAAGTCTAAGTCAAAAATGGCCTTTTACCAGCCCCTTAGTTTATTGGATCTGGTGGTATATGATAAGGAGAATGCTTCACTCAATCGAATTTCAGAAGTAAAACTGTCTACCCCCTTTCATAAAATTCCTTTTGATTATTATCGTTCAGGTACTGCTATGTTTATTGCTGAGGTACTGGGAAAGTCCATATATGAAAACTATCATAATGAATATTTATTTGACTTTCTCTATCAAGTAGTCGTTTTATTGGATCAGGAGGGAATCAATCTGGGCAATTACCCTATTGCTTTTTTATTAGAAACTTCTAGATTTTTGGGATTTTCTCCCAACAATGCCGTTGAATTCTTTGAACAAGTCCATCCTGATGTCAATGATTCCTCCTATGCTATAGAGGAAAAGCAACACTTCACCCAGCTTCTAAAAGCTCCATTCAATCATGAAATTAGAATTCCGGCTTCCATTCGCAGGAAATTACTGGATGACCTTTTGAAATTCTATAGTATTCACCTGGAGACATTTTCAGAAGTCAAATCCTTGGAAGTACTGAGAAATTTAATGTAAAACAGCCTTATTCATTTACCACAATTTCCTTAATACTTTTGGAAAAGATTCCTGGGATTTCATTGCCATCAGAGTCAACCAAAACTACTTCCAGTTGATGCTTACCAACAGAAAGATCGCTGACTTTAACTTGCCCCAACTCCTTAACCATATATTCTTTGTCATCTATGCTGATTTTAATAGTCATTCCATCCTCCTTCAAATCACCCCCTACTAAAATAAAATCAACCAATACAGCCTCATCTTTTTTGAATTCCTGCCCATTATGGGGCAAGTTTAAGCCTATTGCGGGATCATCATTTTCAGGAAAAGGATTGGATTCTCCAACTACAAAATCCCTGTCTACATAATTCCCATATTCCTTCAGTGCAAGGCCTGCATCATCTACCAAATAGGCCAGCACCTTATAGGTTCCCCGGTCAAGCTCCTTTTTGAAAATGGGCATATTATATCCAATAGGATCATTACCATTAATAATCATCTTTAGTTGAAATCCTTTCATTCCATCTTCAAAAGGATAATTCTTAATATTGAATTCAAATGGTATACGCCCTTCTTTAAACACCTCATTTTCCAAAGGACTATACAACTCTAGCATGGCATCAGGATAGGCTTCTTCCTGCATCAAATATTGAAATTTAACAGTATTTTCCTCTGGCTCGGCCTCAGCTTCCACAATCGACTCTTCTTCTACTTCTTCGTTGGTCTTTGTCTCACATGATACCATGATAAATATCATTAAAATTATAAAGGCAATTGGGCTGATTTTCTTCATAAGAACAACTTTGGGTTTGTCTAAAGATATTTAAATTTCCCATAAAATATTTACCTTGCGACATAAATAAAATACCTATGAGTGATATCCTTTATAACGAAATCCCATCATTGGACCTCGCCGATTTTACCACTGGCGATGCCAATAAAAAAGCTGAATTCGTCAAAAAACTTGGTGATGCTTATCAAAACATCGGTTTTGTTGCCATCAAAAACCATGGCTTAACTGATGAATTGCAAGGCAAGCTCTACAAAAGTATAAAGGAATTTTTTTCCCTAAATGACACGACCAAAAACCAATATGAAAGGCCTGAAATAGGGTATCAAAGAGGTTATACAGGAAAAGGGAAGGAGCATGCCAAGGGAAGAAATACCGGGGATTTAAAAGAGTTTTACCATGTCGGACAGGATTTGACCAATATAGATGATAGCGATCCCCTCAAAAAAGACTATCCACCCAATGTATGGCCCTCTGAAATCCCTGAATTCAAAGAAGTGGCACTCCAAGTATTTTCAACCATAGAAAACGCTGGAAAGGCCATGCTGAGAGCCATTGCCCTACACCTTGAACTCCCAGAAGATTATTTTGAATCCAAGGTACTTCATGGCAATTCCATCCTAAGGCCCATCCATTATTTTCCAATCCAAAATCCGGAAGAAGTTCCAGCAGATGCCGTTAGGGCGGCAGAACATGGAGACATCAATTTAATCACTCTTTTGATGGGGGCCAGTGCCGATGGACTTCAGGTACTCAGAAAAGATGGACAGTGGATTCCAATTACGGCACTTCCTGACCAGCTTGTAGTCAATGTAGGGGATATGCTGGAAAGACTCACTAATAAAAAATTAAAATCCACTATTCACCGGGTGGTCAACCCTCCTAGGGAAAAAATGAACAGCAGTAGGTATTCCATTCCATTCTTCATGCACCCAAGAGCTGATATGGACTTGACCTGCCTATCCTCCTGCGTGGATGAAGAAAACCCAAAAGCATTTGCTGATGCTACTGCTGGAGAATTTCTAGAAGAAAGGTTAAGAGAACTGGGCTTACGAAAATAGTTCTGGTGACCATTAGAAAAGTCAAATATTACCTCTACCTAAAAGATGTCATTATATTGTCAGTAACGGCCTTTGGTGGACCACAGGCCTTCTTGGCAATGGTCTTGGACATCATGGTTAAAAAACGCCGATATATCTCAGAGGAAGAACTTTGGGAATTACATGCACTTTGCCAAGTCCTTCCCGGTCCTACCTCCACGCAAACTATCTCAGCAATTGCCTATAGGGTGGGCGGCCCCAACCTCGCCTACCTTTCATTATTGGTATGGATACTACCTGCCACTCTTATCATGACTTCTGCGGCCATTTTGGTCGACTTTCTTCAAACGCAGACTGCAGGCGCATTAAATTTTGCCAAATTTATCCAGCCCATGGCCATTGGCTTTATCATTTATGCCGCACAGAAAACCATAGGCAAAATGGTCAGGACACCAGAAGCAACTGTTTTGATGATGCTTTCCGCCTTTGTGGCCTTCTTCTATAACTCCCCTTATGTCTTCCCCGTAATGCTGGTAATAGGTGGAGTATTCACTTCTTTAAAATTTCATAAGCAACCCAAAATAGAAGAAAAAAACGGTATAAAGGTAAAATGGGCCAACTTCCTCCTATGGGCTGGGGTATTAATTATAGCAGCACTATTAGGGCACTTTACCCGCATCCTACCCATCAGGTTATTTGAGAACTTCTATCGTAATGGCAGTCTGATCTTTGGAGGTGGACAGGTATTGGTCCCCTATCTTTATACAGAATTTGTAGAATTCAAGGCCTACCTCAGCTCCGAAGAGTTCCTTACAGGTTATGCGATTTCACAAGGGGTGCCTGGCCCCACATTTAGCATCAGTTCCTATATAGGTGCATTATCCATGCGGGACATGGGAATCACTGGTGCCATTACAGGAGGATTGATTGCTGCAGCTGGTATTTTTCTCCCAGGTACATTTTTGATATTCTTTGTGATTAAATTCTGGGATGAACTAAAAAAATACAGACCTGTCAGGGCCGCTCTCGAGGGCATCAACGCTGTCAGTTGCGGAATGCTGATTGCTGCGGCTTACTTGCTTTTTGAACCCATGCCGGCCAACACATTCAATATTTCAGCCATTGTCGGCACTTATCTTTTGTTGCAATTCACAAAAATCCCTTCTCCACTTATCATCATTGGCGGTATAATATTTGGCTTAGGTTACCAGCTAGTCGCAAACAACTTCCTAGCCTAGTCCGGCACTGAAACTTCAGCTTCAATATCCACTTTAGTAAAAGCCCCCAGAAGAGATACCAAAGCTGTAATTAAGAAAAAGATCAAGCTGAAAGCAACAGCAGCATTTTTATCAATTCCCATATAACTATGGCTAAAGATAAACACTAACTCCCTTGCCCCTACTCCACCTATGGTCAAAGGCAAAACTGCCACAATTGAAGACAACAAAAATACAAACTGATAATCCAATAGCTGCTCATGTATCCCCAGTGCCATTAGAATAAAATAAGCACTTACCAACTGGGCAGACTGCACCAATAAAGAATAAAACGAGGTTTTAAGCATTGATGATCTGAAGGACTTAAACCACCACCAATAGACTATTCCAAAAACAAGCGGAGTCAAAACCAAAGCTACTCCAGCAAGTAGGTTCAATTCCCATATAGGAAGGTCAATAGCAGATTTCTCCAAGAAAAACCAGATCCCCAAAAGTAAAAACACCAAAGCTGCCAATCCACTGACCCTATCCAAAAGCACTGCTGCCAACAGTTTCTTGACTGGCCCTTTGAAATATTTATTGAGCAAGTAAACTTTATACCCATCTCCTCCAATACCTCCTGGTAAGAAAAGATTATAAAACATCCCTTTCCAGTATAATTGCAGGTTTGCTTTTTCAGACAATCTCACTTCCAAATCCCTGAAATAAAAATTAAGTCTAAATGAGGAAATAGCTTTTGAAAGGGCAAAAAATAATATAGCCAGCAGCAATAAGCCTAGGTTAATATCCTTGAGCACTTGCCAAGTGGCCTGGGTATCAATTTTCCGAATGACAAGGTAAATCGCTACTCCTGTAAGGAGTACTTTTAGGAGTAGCTTGATCGTTTTTTTATTCACCTCGAAATTCCTCTTTAACTTTATAGGTACTTTTTCCTTGTGATTCGAAATAGGTCCTGATGATAATCTCTGCCACTATCCCTGTCGTGATTAATTGCAAACCTCCCAGAACCAAAATCAATCCCACTAACAAAATAGGCCTACCCCAGATATCTTCACCCAAAATCTTTAAAGCCAACAAATAAATATTGATAAAAACCCCTATAAAAAAGGACAAAAGACCTATGGTCCCAAAAAGGTGAATCGGTCGCTGCAGGTATTTTTGAAAAAACAGCATCAAAATCAAATCTGCCATTACCTTAAAGGTCCTGTTCAAACCATATTTTGAAGTACCGTGAATCCGTGGATGGTGCTTAACGTCCACTTCCGTCATTCTCGCACCTTCCTGCTTGGCCAAAACAGGAATAAAACGATGAAGCTCCCCATAGAGGCCCATGTCTTGAGCTATATGGGCTTTATATACACGGAGACTGCATCCATAATCTTTCAAATGTACCCCGGTAGTGTTCCTGATCATCCAGTTGGCCATTTTACTTGGGATCTTCCTGAGCACAAAACCATCCTGGCGATTGGCCCTCACTCCGGCTACCACATCCCAGTCTTCATCAATGGCCTTTTGTAACATCATTGGAATATCCGAAGGATCATTTTGCAAATCCCCATCCATGGTAGAAATATACTCTCCTTCAGCATAATCTATCCCTGCAGCCAAAGCGGTAGTCTGTCCATAGTTCTTATTAAAAATCAATACTCTGGTGCGCTCGTTCGCATATCGCTTGGATTCGGCCACCGTTTTATCTGTAGAGCCATCATCCACCAATATCAATTCATATTCAATTCCCTCCAGGGAGGTATAAATTGCTTCCAAAAGCGGCTTAATATTCTCTTCTTCGTTAAAAACAGTAACGACTAGAGAGAGCTGTAATTTAGACATACCATATAAAATTTGGCCAAAATTAAACCTTTTTTGACCTCTCACCAAGAAGCCTCTCCAAAACCTAACTTTTTGATAATCCTTTCTACCTATTTCAATCTAGCAATAAGATTATTTTTGGAATATGGAAAAAGTATTTGGGCCCAATAAACTAAGCGGCACATTATTATTGTCAATTTCTTTATTTATCCATTTTTCCAATCTCGGAGGACTCAGCATCTATGCCCTTGACGAAGCAAAAAATGCCACTGCCGCATTGGAAATGTGGCAGAACCAGGAGTGGGTCGTACCTACCTTTAATGGAGAACACCGATTTGACAAGCCCCCACTGCATTATTACTTCTTTATACTAGCGTATAAGCTATTTGGAATAAATGAATTTGCTGCCCGTTTTTTCCCGGCCTTATTTGGTTTTTTTAGTACTTGGATCACCTACCGTTTTATAAAGAAAAATCTTGGCTATCAAATTGCATGCATCAGCTTACTGGTACTAAGCTCCTCACTGCATTGGTATATACAATTCCACATGGCCGTCCCAGATCCATTCTTAGTTTTCTTTATGGTGGCTGGAATGATGCTATTCTTTGAATGGTCAAAATCTGGTTTTCGCTCCAAAGGGCACATGCTGGGAACATATGCCTGTCTTGCGCTAGCCGTGCTGACAAAAGGCCCAGTAGGATTGGTCTTGCCCTCCATAGCCCTTTTTGCTTATTCAGTGCTCATGCAGCAATTAAATGGTAAAAGGCTGAAAAGAATATTTCATCCCCTTGGCTTGGGGCTCTTCATCTTAATAGCATTGCCCTGGTATATTTTGGTAGCCATTCAGACAAACGGGCTATGGCTGGAAGAGTTTTTCTTCAAACATAACCTTGGACGCTTCTCTGCTCCTATGGAAGGCCATGGCGGAGGCTTTTGGATGACTTGGATATTTGTGCTTGCAGGTATTTTACCCTTTTCCTTTTTTCTACCCCAAACCATCGTCCACACCCTAAAATACAAAACCAATAAAGCAAGCACTTTTGCCTTGGTCTGCAGTGGAACCATCATTATTTTCTTTATGCTTGCCGGCACCAAACTACCCAACTATACCGTCCCGTCTTATCCATTTCTGTCAATAATAATTGGCAATTACCTTTACCATATTATTCAAAAAGGTAAAATCAAAAGTTTATTGGTTCCCTGCATACTACTCTGCATACTGGTACTAATGCTTCCATTTGGCATTTACTTTGGGCTATCCATGGAACAAGATTTAAAGGTCCCCAAGCACATACTTTGGCTTTTTATGATAGTTTATCCTTTTCTACTAATTATTCCCCTAGCCTATTGGAAGTCAAATATCCCATCAATCCTCCATGGGGTAGCAGCTAGTTTTATGATTATTGCTTTGGTCTTTTTTTGGTTTGCCTTCCCAATAATTGATCGACAAAGCCCTGTTTCAGGTGCCCCCATTGAAATGATGAGTAAGGAAAACCTCTATTATTTCAATAATTATAATCCTGCTTTTTCATTTTATTTACAAAAACCACTGGTAAATCTTCGCACAGTCAAAGCTCCTAACCAAGCAAATGGTTATTTGATTACACGGCATCAGCATTTACAAGACGTTAATAAATTGGGATTGAAATACGAGATGATTCATTCAAAAAAATATCTATTTGAATCCCCCACATGTACCATCCTAAAGCTTATACCTACTTCCAAAGAATAACCAATCACTTCCTAGTTCCTCAAGAAGCCAGCTTAGACAAAGCAATTCTCCGCTTGGGCAGTAATCCTCTTTTAAACACTTTGGAATTGAAGTATTTGATGACCAAATACCTTGAAAGCAATGACGATCCTAAACCTAAAAAAGAACCCACCAGCACATCGCCTATAAAATGCTGCATCAGATACACCCTACTGAATCCTACCAAAACAGCCAAAAGCAGCATAAAAAATTGGAAGAAATGTCTCTTGGGAAAAACCATGGAAATCATACTTGTCAATGCAAAAACCGTCGCTGTATGCCCAGATGGAAAAGAGTGCCAATGGTGCATGGTCACTCCTGCTATCTGAACCAAATCAATCCCCTTAAAATATTCCAAAGGCCTGGGAGCATGTGGAAAAACCAACTTTTTCATCAAAACAGCCATCGTCATATGAATGGCTGCATTAAAACTACATAAAATCGCAAGCCCGTACCTAAACATCAATAATACAGGGAAAACAGCCAAAAACACCAGGCCATCTCCCAAGTGGGTAATAGTTGAAAAAAATAAATCGGCCCATAAAAAGTGGTTTTGATTAATCAAGAGTTCAAACGCTCCCTTGGGCCTGCTCAAAAAAAATGCTCCTATCAAAAAAACAATGAAAAAATAATAAAATATATAGGTGTAGGGTATGGACTTTCTCTTCATAAGACAAATTATACTTGTTCTCATTATACTGAGTTCAACAATACATCGGCTTTTCCTGCTAAATAAGGCTAGGCACTTTAGCTCATCCCCTTGACAGGTCTACCATATGCTTATTCCAAAAATAGAAGCTATAAATCAACTAGCAGTTAAGAGAAATTCATGGATTGGTTAAAAAAACAAATCTAAATTCAGAAGCTATTTAACAAAGATTTTTCAATGCTCAGTTATACATAACAAAAAGGTAAACAAGGCATTAAGAGACACGGAACAGTTCGCTAAAAATCAATATCGCTCTATCTCTTTTTCCCGTATATGGTGAAGATTTCTGTATACCTCAATACTAAATGTCCTCACCGTATCTCCCCTATACACCACAAAAAAATGCTCTTTCAAAATTCTACCTTCAAATCCTTCAATCAATTCCTGACGATCTGCTGTTCCCCGCTGTAGATAAACGCCATCATACCCCCTATTTTCAAATTGCTCTACCCCTGGCCAAAGATCAAATTGATTTTTTCTTCTACCCAGATTAATGGTATAGGTCTGAGGATTCCCAGTAACATAAAAAGCCATTTCAGAAGCCAAATGGTAACTATCACTAAAAATGAAATACCTTTTTAAACCCAAAGAATCAATCAGAACATCTACCCTCTTTCCCATTTCATCATATCCTGCCAACCTCCCGAGAGGATCCCTCTCCGGCTTTAGCACCTTTTTATATCCAAAGGCATCCAAGGTACTTGGGTTCATGATCAAAATGATAAACAAACCCGAAACGGCGGTAGAATAAACCAAATACTTTCTCCAATAAACTGCTGCATGTGAAACCACAAAAACCATGGCTATACTAAGGTTGACATAAGCAAACACAGGCCAGTTGACCTCCACCCTTTTTGAAATGGAAATTCCAAAGAACAAGCACCAAACTAACACTGCAGGTAACATTATAAATACTAATTGTCTTTCTCTAAATTTTATTAACCTCCGGAAGGACATAATTAAAAACGGAATAAAAAATGCTGAAATGATAGCCATTTGTCCCCCAGCATATTCAGAGATATATTTCAATGAGGCACGGAGATCAAAAGGTTTACCTTCGCCAACTACTCCACCAAGAGATCCCACATGTTTGAAAGTGACAAAATCATTTTGAAGATTCCATATTATTATCGGAATGAAGGAAAGGGAAAAAACCAAACAAAAGATATAAAAGCCCTTTTGCTTTAGTTGTCCGGTATCCACCAATAACAAATAAATGAAAATCAGAGGAATCACTAATACCATGGTATTTTTGGACAGCATACCAATAGCACTTGCCAGCCCAGCATAAACCCAATACCTGGTCTCCTGAGTCTCTGTAGCATTCCAAAGCCAATAATAACTAAGTGCCCAGAAGAACAGTAATGAGGAGTCCGTTGTATGAAAGAATGAGGCCAAATTAAAAAAGGGCATTACCAATAACATAATCGCCGCCCAAAAACCCACTTCAGGATTCCTAAACATCTTATTTCCCAACTCAAAAACAAGCCATGCAGTCCCAGCAGAAAATAAGACTGCACTCAACCTGACCGCCACATCAGTATGACCAAAAATACCTGTAAAAATAAAATTATAAACCGCCACCATCAATGGCTTTGAATAATAATTCCAGTCTAAATTCTGAGACCATAGCCAATGCTGTGTTTCTTCAGAAAACAAGCTTAAAGTAGTGGTGGCTGTAAATAATATCTTAATAGCAGATACCACCAAAATGATCAAGATCAATCGAAATGAATAAGGCTTCACCTAAAAATTCTTTAACAGTCCTAAACAATACCCCTAGACTCTTAAACACATATTTATCAATATGTATTACCTTTTACCGTATTAATATACCAATTATTTTATATTTTATCACCTGATAATCAAACGGTTTCATAAAACTCACCACCTTTATTTAGTAAAATTTAAGATGCGGATATCACAACTTCTTTTTGAAAGATTGTAACTTCGCGATCAATAAGGATTGAATCCCTATTTGACAGTTCCGATTATTCTTACGAATGAAATTAATGATAAACAACTTTTCCTCTACTCTTCAAAACCGTGCCTGGCCAATAATTACATTATTCATTCTTCTGGTAGCACCTTTTGCATTACAATTCCACTTGCACTACCCTGATGAAATGTATTATACGGATGCAGCCATCAAGATGATGCAAAATGGAGATTACCTCACGACCTATTTAGGCAGCGGGGAATTAAGGTTTAAGAAACCCATTTTAACCTATTGGACTGCTTTGGCAGGCTTCAAAATTTTTGGGATTTCAGCCTTTTCATCTAGAATTTTCTTTCTGCTCAGTGGAGCTGCCATAGTCTTCTTGGTCCATCGTATCGCCCATTTGATCTTTAATCAAAAAAACATTAGCCAAATCGCCACTTGTATAGCTGCAAGTCACGGTTTGATCATTTTTAGCAGTACCAGATCCATTCCTGATATTCTTTTGGCACTTTTTATGACGGTATCTGCTTTGGGAGTAACTGGCCTGATTAAATACGGAAATGAAGCCGCCAAGAAATATTTATGGATGTTCTATATTGGCATAGGGCTGGCATTTGAAGTAAAGGGTCTTCCTGCAGCTGCCTTGGGAGGCATTGCCCTTATTTATTTATTGGTGAACCCTTGGCAAAGAATCTCCTGGAAAAAAATGGCACATCTTCCGTCCATCCTTACCATGCTGATCATTGGTTTGTTCTGGTTTTGGGCTATGTACATCAAATTCGGCCCCACCTACCTTAATTCCTTTATAAAAGACCAAGTTGGTATCCGTGTAGGAAGTAAACTGTTGCTAATAGGAACCAACTTCGGTTTAGCTGTAGTCCTTTACTTTGCCATGTTCTTTCCATGGATAGTTCCGGGAATTCAGGCCATTAAAAAGCAACTATCCAAGGTGACTAATATTAACACAGCCTTTTTTGGCTTTGTGATCACCTGGAGCATTTCCATGATATTAATGACCAGCATGGTCTCTGTATTTTATGAAAGATACTTGCTACCTGTCCTACCGCTAAGTGCGGCTGCATTGGCTTGGCTAATAGCTCAAAACCCAAAAGGCCTGAAGAACAAAACAATAAAGTGGACTTCCTGTGTATTCCTGTGCCTCAACTTAATCGTCATCCTTACTGCATTATATCTCAATTTAGGACTTGGAACCTTTACCTTCCTCACAGCTTTGGGAGTAATGATTTCCACAGCAATACTCATTGCCTTGTACATTTCATTCAAGAAATCTTGGCAACCAGCCACCGTATTGACTACCGCCATTTTATTGCTATTTTTCAGCTTGTCATTATTCACCAAGGTCATTTCCCTTCCTGACCAAGGCGTGCAAACAGCTAAACATATTCAAAGTATAGGCCTTCCAGAAGGAAGCAAAATTGCTTTCATTGGAAACCTCCACACCTCAAGCAAAATCAGGATAGCTTTGGGAACAAGCTATTCACTGGTCAATCTGTCAAAAGTAGCTTACCAAGACCAATTAGCAGCATTCGACTATCTTATCTGTGATGAGAATACTAAGCAAGACCTGAAGACCAAAGACTATAAAGTTGAAGTAGCCTCTACAAATTGGAACGCAAAATATATCCCTGACATCCTCTTATCCATATTGGAGGGTTCACAGGATACTTGGAGGGAAAAGGGAGTCAAAAAATATTACTGGTTAGAGAAGCAATAACCCATATAAAACAAAACCCGCTCACTTGAGCGGGTTTGTTGATGCATTATTTAAATTGTGGGTTATATTTTTATTGTCGTGCTAAAACTAACTTTTCTTTGAATTTCTTGATCTGTCTTCTCAGGCCTTCGATTGCTTCATCAGCAGCCGCTTCAAAAGAATCCTTCTGATGCTTTGCAAACAACTGCTTCCCAGGCACATTCAATTTAATTTCAACGATCTTGTTTTCGTTTTTCTCGTTCTTATCGAGCCTCATAAATACCTCGCCGTCTATAATCCTATCATAGAAAGTGTCTAGTTTATCCGCCTTTCTTTGGATAAAGTCGATCAATTTCTGATCTGCGTCGAAATGGATTGAATGCATTTGTAATTTCATAATTTTAACAGTTTAAAAGTTAAACTTTTATTTAAGCTTTAGGATGTGCTTGCTCAAACACAGCCTTCAGTTTTTCCATAGAATTGTGAGTGTATACTTGCGTAGCCGCAAGATTTGCATGTCCCAATAGGTCTTTAACCGCATTGAGGTCGGCACCCTTATTCAGCAAATGGGTCGCAAATGTATGTCTCAAAAGGTGAGGACTACGCTTGGACGTCTGCGCAAAAAGGTCTAAATATTTCCTCACTATTCGGTAAATCTTCATTGGGTACGCTTGCTTTCTTGTATTTATAACGATAAAATAATCACTCTCGTTTACATTTGAAAATGTTTCTTTAAATACTTTCTTATACGAAATAATATTCTTAACTAAATCATTTGTCAGTGGTATTATTCTTTGTTTCTTTCGTTTCCCCAACACCTTAACTGTTTGATCTTGAATATCAATGTCTTGCCACTGTATGGTCAATAATTCGGACAGCCTCACTCCTGTAAGGTACAGAAACTCCATCACCATCTTATCCCGCTGACCCTCAAAACCTTGCTCATAATCAATTTCATTCAACACCTTTTCCATGGCATTTTCCTGAACAAATTCAGGTAATCTTTTTGGTGTCTTCAGCACTTTTATTTTATAGGTGGGATCTTTAGTCAACTCTCCTGAGCGTAGCAAAAATTTATAGTAAGATCTCAGGGTGGCTATTTTCCTGTTGATGGTAGTAGCTGACAATCCTTGCTCTACCAAATCCACTACCCAGGCACGGATTTCGGCGTGTGATGCTCCTTCCAAACGCTCCATACCGAAAGACAATTTTAAAAAATCCTTGAACTGTTCTAAATCTTTTTGGTAAGCCAGGACAGTATGTGTACTGGCCCGTTTCTCATGTTCAAGATAGTTTATAAACGAAAAAAGCATATCAGCGTAATTTAATACACTAATATGCTCATTTATTTTCTAGAATGGAAGTAATAAATTATTTCCCTTCTTCGTCCTGCATTCTTTGTTTGTAGGCGGCTTTAATTACCTCTGTTCTTCTTTTCACAGATGGTTTTTCGAAATGTTGACGAGATCTCAACTCACGGATTGCTCCAGTTCTGTCGAACTTCTTTTTGAAACGCTTAAGCGCTTTTTCGATAGATTCGTTCTCTTTTACGTTTACTACGATCATAATTTTACACCCCCTTTCATACTGCAAATGTAGAAAGATAGTTTAGTAAAACAAAACATTCTTTTAAATCCACTGAATTCTCATCCAATAATTCGGAAATTTATTTCAATATCTCTCTTGAAATCACCAGTTTCTGGATCTCTGAAGTCCCCTCACCTATCGTACAAAGCTTGGCATCCCTATAATATTTTTCTACGGGATAATCCTTGGTAAAACCATAACCGCCAAATATCTGCACTGCTTCATTGGCTAGCTCCACGGCTACTTCTGACGCGTAATACTTCGCCTTTGCACTGGCCAAAGTCACATACTCCCCCCTGTTTTTCAAATCTGCAGCCTTAAATGTCAACAGCTTGGCGGCCTCCAATTTTGTGGCCATATCTGCCAGTTTAAAAGATATGCCCTGGTAAGAACTGATTGGTTTGTTAAACTGATGTCGCTCTTTTGAATACTGAATAGCTGCTTCCAAAGCCCCCTCTGCAATCCCAAGCGAAAGTGCTGCAATAGATATTCTCCCTCCATCCAACACCTTCATCGACTGAATAAAGCCTTCTCCTTCCTCCCCCAACATCTGGCTTTTGTGCACCTTACAATCTTCAAAAATCAATTCTGCAGTTTCAGAGGTACGCATCCCTAATTTGTCTTCCTTACGACCGCCTCTGAACCCTGCCATTCCTTTTTCAAGGATAAATGCAGTCATTCCATGGGAGTCGCCAATATTTCCTGTGCGGACGATGACAACCGCAACATCCCCAGATACCCCATGGGTAATAAAGTTTTTTGCACCATTGATAATATAATAATCGCCATCTTTTACGGCTGTAGTTTTCATATTGGCTGCATCAGAGCCCGTATTAGGCTCTGTAAGCCCCCAAGCCCCTAGGTATTCGCAGGAAGCTAACTTAGGCAAATATTTTTCCTTTTGTTCATCTGTACCAAAGAGCATAATATGCCCACAACAAAGTGAATTATGGGCAGCCATGGACAATCCTATTCCTGGGTCCAATTTTGCCAGTTCCAAAATAGCAGTAACATACTCATTATAACTAAATCCACTCCCTCCATACTTAGTAGGAATCAAGACGCCCATCAAGCCCAGTTCACCTAGTTTTTTAAAAAGTTGTAAAGGAAATTGCTGTTCATCATCCCATTCCTTTCTGAAAGGGCTTATTTCCTTAGCACCAAAATCCCTGATCATTTGAGCGATCATGCTTTGGTTTTCATTCAGATCAAAATTCATCATGGCATTGTTATTTATTGGGTAATATTCTTTTTTGGATTTGCTGGACAGGTATAAACCGGTCACTTAGCGCGTCTTTCTAAGATATTAACTTCCACGCAAATAATTAGTTTTCAAGGATTAAAAAGCCTTAAAAATTTTATGCCATATTGGATTACTTTATATTTGCCCATACATCAAACGAAGCCCCATTAAACCTATTTAAAACAAACAATTCATGCAACAAATTTTAATCACTGGTGGAGCAGGGTATATTGGATCCCATACCGCCGTAGCCTTGGTAAATGCCGGATTCGAGCCTATTATCATTGACAACTTTTCCAATTCCGAAAAAACAGTACTAAATGGCCTTGAAAAAATCCTCAATCGACCTGTCAAATGTTATGAAGGGGATTGTAATGACAGTGAAATGGTCAGAACTATTTTTAAGGAAAATAATATCTCCGGTGTGATCCATTTTGCCGCGTCAAAAGCCGTAGGTGAGAGCACTCAGATCCCCCTTAAGTACTACAGCAATAATATCAATTCCCTGATTGTATTATTGGAAACCATGAAGGAATTCAAAGTAAAAGACATTGTTTTCTCTTCTTCATGTACCGTTTATGGCCAGCCGGATGAATTACCTGTAAAGGAAACCACCCCTAGAAAAGATGCAGAAAGCCCTTATGGTAACACCAAAAAAATCTGCGAAGATATCCTCATGGACCATGTCAAAAGTGGTGCAGCAGCTAGAATTGTAGCCCTAAGGTATTTCAATCCTATCGGCGCTCACCCTAGTTCTCTAATCGGTGAATTGCCTATCGGTGTTCCTGCCAACTTAATACCATTTGTCACTCAAACCGGAGCTGGCATCAGAGAAAAAATCACTGTCTTTGGAGACGATTACAATACACCTGATGGTACCTGTATCAGAGACTATATCCACGTAATGGACCTGGCAGATGCCCACGTAAAATCCATTCAATATCTCGCAGACAAAAAGGACAACTTCTTTGACCTGTTCAATGTAGGTACTGGAAATGGCAATACGGTAATGGAAGTGATCAAGGCCTTTGAGAAAGTGAGTGGAAAACCGCTTAATTATGAACTGGGAGCAAGAAGAGCCGGAGATATTGAAAAAGTATGGGCCAATACGGACAAAGTGAGCAAAGTGCTAGGCTGGACGCCTGAATACAATTTGGAAGATGCCTTAAAAGATGCCTGGAACTGGCAATTGACATTAGCTAAATAACACAGAAGTATTGCAGCATAAAGAATAAGATCATTCAGGCCCTAGTTATCATTTAATTAGGGCCTTTTTATTGTCCCTCTATTTTTTATCCAAGGTCATTTCAAAACTTGGATACCACTTTTCACCATTAGGGGAATACTCACCTACCTCATGCCATTGGCCTGAATCATTAATACTGAGCACATATTTCATTTTTCCGCCCTGTGGAATATCAAAACCCCATTCAAAATTATCTTTGCCAAGCTCCTTAAAATAAGCATCTACACGCTGACCATTCCCTCTCCAAGCCATCATTTCATATTTCTCCTGCCACTGATTATAAGTGATCACAGCAACGGCATTGAATTTCAAGCTTCCCTCCACATAGCCTTTCCCCTCAATCAAAAGCATATTTCCATCTAGCCTAAAGCTCACATCTTCATATTGCCTCAACTCAATAAGTTGTCCAGCTCCCTGTCGGCTTTTTGCTATCCCAGACCAGTCCCCTTCCAGGAAGGCCAATTTCTCCATAGCCTGATCCGCTTTGTTCTGCCCCATGGCAAAACCTGACATGATCCAGAACAGTGCAAATGCAAATATTTTTCTCATAATTGATCTAAATTGTAGGAATATTAAACTTAAAGCAGTTTAAATAATAAAACAAATGGAATTGCTTAATGAATACTATCCAATAAAACAAAGATCAATTATACTCAGGTTTTTTCGGGTTCAAAGGCCAATATTACCTCACTCCTTATGAACCAAGCACATCTGAAGAACATTTAGAGTTTTTCCAATTCAAATTGATCAAACAAAACCCATCGTAATGATTCATCGCAAAAGTCAGTCATTTACAATCCTATAATTCTTTTAGCATCCATATACTGCAAGTATAATGCCCTGAATCACCGATTGGCTGTTCTAAACGTTTAAAACCTTGCTTTTCGTAAAGGCCGATAGCACTTTCAAATTCCGGTATACTTTCGATATAAAGTGATTGATAACCTAGCTCTAGCGCACGCAGCGTACATTTTTTCAATAATTCCTTTCCTATCCCTTTACCTCTTGACTGGGGTGAAAGATAAAACTTCACCAATTCGGCCACCTTTTTAGGTAGCCCCTCGGTTGGAAAAATCCCACAGCAGCCCAAAACCGCCCCATCAGCCTCAGCCAACCAAAACTCTGCCTTAGGAACCCTATCAAAAAGTCCATGCAAATCCTCCATATCAGGGTCTGCAAAGACTGTCCCTTCGCGAGGTGCATCGAATTCAACAAAAACGTTCTGGATCAATTCCTTTACAGTTTGATTATCCGCCTTTTGAATAAGTCTGTATTCTATTTTCATACGTGCAAAAATATAAAGATGCTTTAATGCCACTAATATTCCAGCAAATCAAAAAAAAAGTGCCCCAATTGCTCAGGACACTTCTTAGCTTGGATTTAATTAATTATCAATCAAAAATATACCTAATTCCAATCTGGCCTCTCCATCTGCTGAGGAAGTCGCTCACAAAGTAAGGCTTTCCATCACTCAGACCAGAGCCATCATAACTATAAGTAGGCACATAACCACCATCTTCATAACCTTCGAAATTAATTAATGAGAAAGAGTTATTGCTTACACTATATTGTCTACCCCACTCTTTGCTGATCAGGTTCCCCAGATTAAACACATCAAAAGAAAGCTGCAGTCTATGATTCGTTTCACCAACAGTAGCTAACTTAAATTCATGCATAAAACGGAGATCCACTTGATTGGTCCAAGGAAGCTTGTCGCCATTTCGCTCCACATATTGCCCTCGCCTAGAACTTAGATAATCATTACCTTCGATGAAGGCATTTAACCTACTCCACTGGGAAGCTTGCTCAGCAGCAGAGCCCACAAAATTGATCTCTCCTGCACTAGCGGGTACATAAATCAAATCATTTCCAAAAGTACGGTCGTTATTGATATCACCATCATACACATAAGAAAGCGGTACGCCAGATTGGCCATTATAGAAAAGTCCAATACTGGTAGAAGAACCATTCTTATAGCTGATCTTATAGTTTAAAGCAGCTACCACCCTAGAGCGGATATTATTATCAGCAAAACCCAATTCGGTATTATTACCACCATTTACTGTTTCCACATACCTCCAGTTAGAGAAAGCCTGACTTGAAGTGCCCCCGTTCACATCCTTGGATTCACCATAAGTATAAGCAGCACTCAATGACAAGCCACCATCAAAATTCTTCTGTAACTGTGCCGTTAAATTATAAGCATAACCTTTATTGGTATTGGTCAGCAGAAGAACATCATTAAAATTGCTATTCATATAAGCTCTTTCAAAAACGACCCTATTATCAGGCCCTCCTTGTAATGTCCCTGCTTCTTCTTTATTGAGATTTCTATAATCGATATTTTTTAAGTTTTTAGTATAGATCGCTTCAAAAGTTGCAATCAAACCTCCTGGAAACTGATGATCCACAGCACCATTTACCCTGAAAATTTGCGGAAACTTGAAATCTTTATCCGTTACATTAATTTCTGACGAACCAAGCGATTGATTTAAGTCTCCCGCATCCGGCTGACCATAAGGATCCGGCACAAAGGTAAAGTCTCCCACATCCTCAAAGTCTCCTTCACTTCCTTCATTCCTGAATAAAGAAACTCGTCCAAATTCATTCCCAGTATTCGTGTACTGATTAGATAACCAGACAAAAGGAACACGACCTGTAAATAGCCCTACGCCACCACGAACTTGGGTGGTGCCATTGCCATTTACATCCCAATTAAGCCCCACACGTGGAGAAACCATCAATTGCGCCCCTGGCATTTGCTCTGTAGCTACATCATATTCAGCAAAGGCCTCGTTAAATGCTTCGTTGACAGAAGGCTTTTCTGAGAAAGTTGGGATATCCAATCTCAGGCCTGCAGTGATTTTAAGGTCTCTTGTAGCCTGATATTCATCCTGTGCATAGAATCCCAACTGGAATGCATTGAACTCAGCCCCTTGCTGAGGATTATCTGTTCTGGAATAAGAATAATCATAACTTCTTGGCAGCACTTCACCAGGTGTACCCACCGTCTCAAAATCTTCTAGACTATAATAGGAATACGCACCAAAATTTTGACGGATAAATAGGTTGTAAGTACTATAGAATTCATTATGGGTACCAAAAGTCAGGGTATGCTTACCCTTGTACATGGTCAGATTATCCGTGATGGTCAATACATCTTGATCTAATTGGTTAGCAGTAGAAAAAGGCTCTGAACCCAGATTAATGCTTCTACCCCCACTAAGTCTTACATTTATCGCAGGGAAAGGCGCTCCTAAATAATCCCTGTCATCCCTCACAGTAGTATAACCTAGCCTAAACTCATTGGAAATATTGCCCCCGATATTACTAGTCCATTCCAAAACAGAACTGTTGGTAGTGGAAGGGAAAAATTCTCCATTATTATAAAAGTTAGCAGAGTTTGGACTCCTAGAGCCATCAATATTCTCTCCATACACATAAGAGTGACGCAAGGTCAATTTATTATTCTGGTTAATATTCCAGTCCAAACGAGCAAATACTTTTTCTGAACTGGTAGCATTGCTGTATGCACCATAAGGACCTGGATCATACCCCAACCTTTCAGCTACAGCAGCCACCCTATCCATTTCATCCATGGAGATATTAGAGCTTCCAGAACCAGGTTGGTAAAGTAATGGTTGAGTTCTGCTGGTCACTTCACCATTTACAAAGAAAAATAGTTTATCCTTTATAACAGGACCGCCCAACCTGAAACCGGTCTGATAATCCGTATAGCTATCAAGCTTTGTTCTTTCTTCATCCGGGCTCTTCCCTACAAAATCTTGATTATTGCTGTAATAATAAACGGACCCTTCATAGTTATTGGTACCAGAACGAGTAATCGCATTGATTCCACCACCAGTAAATCCACCTTGACGCACATCATAAGGGGCTATCACTACTTGAACCTGCTCAATAGCATCCAATGAAATGGGCTGCACGCCAGTCTGCCCTCCATTAGTTCCAGAAGCGGACAGGCCAAACACATCGTTATTTACCGTACCATCGATCGCAAATTGGTTGTATCGGTTATTTTGACCGGCAAAAGAAGTTCCTGACCCGGCAGTTGATGCCTGCGGAGTTAATCTGGTAAAATCAGAAATAGACCTAGAAATTGATGGCAATGAATTGATTTGCTCATTACTGATGCTTGTCGCCGCGCCAGTCCTTTCATCATTGATAACAGCACTTCGGGTAGCCAATACCTCTATCCCTTCTATTTCAAGGCCCTCTTCCTGTAAGACAATATCCAAACCGAATGATTGACCAAGCTGCAAATTGATATTCTCGATTATTGCTTTTTCAAAACCAATATAGCTTACTTCTACCTTATACGGACCCCCCACACGCATACCTTGAATAGTAAAACGTCCATCAATTCGTGTTGAGGCACCATACTTTGTTCCCGACGGGGTGTGCACAGCTACGACATTGGCACCAGGCAAGGTTTCCCCATTAGCATCTTCCACCACACCATTCATGCTAGCAGTGGTAATGCCTTGCCCATACAAGGTTCCTGCTCCAATAAAAAGCATGAATACCACCAAAAGATTTACTTGTAACAATTGCTTCATAACAAACTTTGTGATTAATAAAAACTGTTTAAAATCCGAACTAATTACGCACAAAATAATAGCACTTTTCAACGTTTTATTTTTATTATTCATTAAATAAACACACCTAAACACTTAGTCTACTTAATATATAAAAAACACCATTTAAAATAATATTCTAAATATAATCACTAAAATACTTCAATTCAAAATCAAACAATACACAAAACCTATTTATCGAAAGCTTTAGTATAAAAAAACAAGCTAACGAATATATCCCATTAAATATGATTTAAATACATTTATCATTCACTTATTGATACTTTTTATCTTTTCAACACTCTAATAAAATTTTATTATCTTCAAAATTCTTTCAAAATCACCGTTCAAACCAAGTAAAAAGCACTCTCATCAACAAGTGAATGATTATCAAAAAACAATTCACTTGTTATCCATAGCTTTAAAAACTAAAGGAATTTATGCAGACTAAAGGAATTGGCTGGCTATATCTTTATCTCTTTTCAGGATTGGCTGATATAGCATTAATCACCCAGCAGCAAGAACAGATGAGGTTTATTTCCAAACCTTTGCTGATGATATCCTTAACCGCCTACTTTTTGAGTGCTACCACTCTGATAAAGAATAGTTTGCTAAGAAAATCGGTAGGAGCAGCCCTGATTCTATCCTTAATCGGGGATGTGTTTTTGCTGTTTCCGGAAATGTTTTTGTACGGCCTGGGCGCCTTCTTTATTGCCCAAATATGCTATATCATTGCTTTCAAGCTTATCCAAAACCATCAGATAAATCTTAGGCAGATCAACTTTCTGAAAATCTTCTTTTACAACCTTCCCATTTATATTGCCGCAGCAATAGTTTACTTCCTCATCAATGACAACCTCCAACAACTTAAAACTCCCGTAGTTTTATATATCCTGGCTATGGTCATGATGGTAAGTACAGCAAGAGAGCGATTCAAGAGAACAAATACACAAAGCTTTGTCCAGGTATTCTTGGGTGCTGTACTCTTTTTGATTTCAGACAGCATAATAGCCCTGGACCTGTTCTTTCAGCCCATAAAAAATAGTGGGGTACTAATAATGGGCACTTATATCCTTGCCCAACTATTGATTGTCATGGGCATCAGAAGCCACCTTGTTTTTAGCCCTTTTAAAACTAAAGACCAATAAAAAAGCAGGCACCTGTAAGGCACCTGCTCAAAATGTATATTCAAAATTATTTGATATTACTTCTTAAGGTTCAATTGAATGCTCAATTCTTTTAATTGGTCATCAGCGATAGCACTTGGTGAATCTATCATCACATCCCTTCCAGAATTGTTTTTCGGGAAGGCAATATAATCTCTTATGGAGTCACTGCCTCCAAATATGGCACAAAGCCTATCAAAGCCAAAGGCTATCCCTCCATGCGGTGGGGCTCCATATTCAAATGCCTCCATCAGGAAACCAAACTGTTCTTGGGCTTCCTCATCAGTAAAGCCCAAATGCTTAAACATGGTTTTCTGGGTTTCACGGTCATGGATCCTGATAGAACCGCCACCGATCTCCACGCCATTGATCACCAAGTCATAGGCATTTGCCCTCACAGCGCCTGGATCTGACTCCAATAAGCCAATATCCTCTTTTTTAGGAGAGGTGAATGGATGGTGCATGGCATGGTACCTTTCAGTTTCTTCGTCCCATTCCAATAATGGAAAGTCCAATACCCAAAGAGGCTTGAACACATTCTTATCCCTTAATCCAAGATCTGCCCCCATCTTCAGCCTCAATTCAGAAAGCTGTTTTCTGGTAGCATTCTTATCTCCAGATAGGATCAACATCAAATCGCCAGGATGCGCACCCATTTTATCGGCCCATGATTTAAGGTCTTCTTGGCTGTAGAATTTGTCTACGGAAGACTTAAAAGACCCATCTTCATTGCATTTCACATATACCAAACCTTTGGCACCGATCTGTGGACGCTTCACCCACTCAGTCAATGCATCAACCTGCTTTCTGGTATAACTGGCAGCACCTGGAGCACAAATACCCACTACCAATTCCGCAGCATCAAAAACATTGAAACCTTTGTTTTGAGCCAATTCATTTAGCTCAACAAATTTCATATCAAACCTCAAATCAGGCTTGTCATTACCATAATATTTCATGGCATCGGCAAACGTCATTCTTTCCACTTCTGGTAATTCTACCTTTTTCACTGTGGAGAACAAATGTTTTACCAAACCTTCAAAGGTCTGCAAGATATCTTCCTGATCCACAAAGGACATTTCGCAGTCAATCTGAGTAAACTCAGGCTGTCTGTCCGCCCTTAGGTCTTCATCTCTAAAACACTTTACTATTTGGAAATAACGGTCAAATCCACTGACCATCAACAATTGCTTAAAGGTCTGAGGTGATTGTGGCAGGGCATAAAACTCCCCTTGGTTGATCCTGCTAGGCACCAAAAAGTCCCTTGCACCCTCAGGCGTAGATTTGATCAAAACTGGAGTTTCCACTTCCATAAAATCTTCCGCATCCATGAACTTCCTGGTCTCCTGCATCATATGATGCCTCAGCTGAAGTTTCTCACGGACCACCCTTCTCCTCAAATCCAAGTAACGGTATTTCATCCTCAATTCCTCTCCCCCATCAGTCTCATCCTCGATGACGAAAGGAGGCACCTTGGCCGCATTCAATACTTCCAAAGTCACGGCCTTCAATTCAATATCTCCGGTAGGAATCTTATTGTTTTTAGAAGTTCTTTCAATCACTTCTCCTTTGGCCTGAATAACAAATTCTCTTCCCAAAGAAGCAGCTTTATCCAATAGCTCCTGATCACTGGACCCTTCTTCAAAAATCAATTGGGTAACTCCGTATCGGTCTCTCAAGTCTACCCATACCAATCCACCTTTATTTCGGACCCGTTGTACCCAACCAGAAAGTGTCACTTCCTTGCCCACATCCTCTAAGCGTAACTCTCCACAAGTATGTGTTCTTAGCATATTTTTATTGTTTTATTCAATATTGATCGCCAAAGATAATAATTCGAATCACAGTTTACTATTATGACAAAGAGTATCACATATTTTTATGATCTTTTTTTCGGCAAAGTTCAAAAAATGACGAGCTTTGCGACTCAAATTCCAAGGTCAAAATCAGAGAAAATCCACTAATCTAAGTAATGAGTACCAAGCTACTGGTAAGTGGCTCAAAAAAAGGCCCAAACACTTGGATTTTGACCTAAATATAAATTAATTACCGTATTATTTAATCGCCAAAATCAAAATTAGGGAATGAAGAAAAAATTGATCGCAGCAACTGGAGCAATGTTGCTGGCGGCAGCAGGAATTGGTTTTTACCAATTTAACCTTGAGCCGGAACGTGAGGTAGTGGTAGAAGAAACTCAAACACCTGTAGAAACAGCAATCGTAAAGGAAAAAAACTTACTTTATGGAATTGACGTGGACGATCTAGCTGTTGTGGAAGGTGTAGTGGGCAGAAATCAAACACTCTCAACTATCCTGGCCCCTTTTGATGTTCCTTACCAAATTATTGACCAAATAGCGAAAAAATCCAAGGACATCTTTGATGTGAGGAAAATCGCCTACAATAAAAAATATACAGTACTAACTGCTAAAGACAGTAGTTCCACAGCAGAGTTTTTCATCTACGAGCCCAATGCTGCCGAATTTGTGGTATACAAACTAGATGGTAAAGACATTTATAAAGAGGCCAAACCGGTAGAAATTCGCAAACGGGAAGTGGCAGGACAAATCACCTCTTCTCTTTATGTGAACATGACCCAACAAGGCATCACGCCAGACTTAATTGACCAATTTGCTGATCTTTATGGTTGGAGCGTAGATTTCCAACGCCTGCAAAAGGGTGACAAATACAAAGTAGTCTATAATGAAAGAGTTGTCGAAGGAGAGGTAGTAGGAGTTGATGATATACAAGCGGCCTTTTTTGAGCACATGGGACAGCCTTATCATGCCATCCCTTTTGAACAAAATGGACAGGTTTCCTTTTTTGACGAGAAGGGCAATAGCTTTAAAAAGGCATTCTTAAGAGACCCTGTTAAATTCACCCGAATCAGTTCTCGTTACAACCTAAGAAGATACCACCCTGTACAAAAAAGATACAAAGCCCACTTGGGAACGGATTATGCGGCCCCAAGAGGAACAGAAATCCGAGCAGTAGGAGATGGAACCATCATTGCCGCAAGCTATACCAGAGGCAATGGAAATTATGTCAAGGTTAAACACAATGGCACCTATACCACCCAATATCTACACATGTCAAAGATCGCAGGTGGGATAAGAAATGGTGTTAGGGTGAAGCAAGGACAAGTAATTGGCTATGTAGGAAGTACAGGCTTAGCAACAGGTCCTCACCTTTGCTTTAGGTTTTGGAAACATGGTAAACAAGTGGATTGGTTAAAAGAGGACATTCCACCATCCGAACCTATCTCTGAACAAAATAAATTGGCTTTTGAAAGAGTAAAACAGGAAAAACTAGACTTACTTGCTTCCATCCCATATGAGGAAGGTCAAGAAGAAAGACTATTAACTGAAAGATAATAAGTACCAGCCAATAGGAACAATCTAGCATCCAAGATCAATTAAGTCCTTGAAGCCCAGTCTGGAAATCAATCAATGAATCTTTCTAAAATTCCTTGATATTCAACTAATTTCTGGACAATAAAAAAAGCAGGTGATCAATTATGATCACCTGCTTTTTTTATCTTGATTGATTATCTGTTCATTAAAAATTCATGATCCAAGCTCCTTCATATCCCGCTTTTCTCACTTGGGCCAACTGCTTACTAACCTCATTGGCATTATTGCTTTTTATAGCATAGCAATAATATAATCCACTTGCATCATCAATGAAAAAGCCCGCATCGGCAAAGCCATTCAATCTGGAATTCAAGGAATGATTAGTGGCGTTGGTGCTGGAGGAAAATACTCCAGTCACCACTACTGTTCCACTAACTTCACTGATCAAACCTTTTTTTTTAAGATAAGCCACCTTTTCTTCCTGAATTGCTTCATTGGAAGCGTTGATGTTCTTTTCATTTAGCATCAATTTGATTTCCGTCCTTCTGTTCAGCTGATGTTCTGCTTCAGAACAGTTGCCATCTTCACAGCCATGAACAGGGCGTGACTTTCCAAACCACTTATAGGAAATTCTACTTTCATCTATTCCCCTGTTTGTAAGGAAATCCCTTACCACCTCAGCTCTTCTTTCAGAAAGCCCTTCATTATAAGCTTCAGAGCCTCTTACATCTGTATGTCCTTCCAGCGCCAATAGAACGCCTTCTCTTTCTTTCATCAAAAGCAATAAACGCTCCAACTGTTTCACTCCCTCAGCTCTCAAGTTTGCTTTGTCAAAATCAAAATAAACGGTAGGCACATTCATCTGAATACCTAGATTAGGCTTAGAACACAGATCTAATAAGTCCGCAGGTAATTCATATTCTCTCTGCTCATCCGCAAAAGCCATCAATACCAATTCACTTCTTCGGTTCAGTTGGTGAGAACGCTCAGGACAAGGCACTCCATCTCCACAATCATTGGCCAATTCTTTTTCTCCAAACCACTCTTCATGCACTCTAGAGGAAGCAATACCTTTTTCTCCCAAATAAGCAGCCACTGCATCCGCTCTGCTATTACTCAATTTCTCATTATACTCGTCCGAAGCGCGTGCATCTGTATGTGACCTTACCATTAAATCAAGGTAAGCGTGCTCATTCATCAAAGAAGCTAACTTATCCAATACTGGCTGGGCATCATTTCTGATCATTGATTTATCTAGGTCATAATAGACCAAATCAACAAATACTGTAGTCTTATAAGGTATTGGAATCATGGTATATTCCCTTTCTAGCAAAGTACCTTCCATGCCAACAGAACTGATGTTTTCATCATGAACTGGGAAATAACCTTTTTTACTGATCTTCAATTCATAATCTGCTTCAGGAGCAATATTGGCTTTGATTTCCCCTTCTACATCCCTTTCTAGATCAATAGCCTTATCTAAATCCTTTTCAATGAACTCTGCAACAAACCCATCTGTAATCAAGTCTCCATTACAGTCTTCGACCTTAGCCAAAAACCTCCTATACATATCCTTGATAAGATAAATATCATCAAAGCCCATCCCGCCAGTTCGGTTAGATGATAGATATTGACTACCTTCCTCAGACAAGGTCATGGCAAAATCATCCTGTGGTGAATTGTATGGAATACCCATATTTTTCACATTGGAGAAACTATCATTTTCATAATCTGCAGTAAAAATATCCAGCCCTCCTAGCCCAAAATGTCCATTGGAAGAAAAGTAAAAATGCTTCCCAAAAAGGAACGGGTCTCTCTCATCTCCACTTGTATTGATGGCTTCACCTAAATTTTGGGGTTCACCAAAATTAAAATCTTTGTCATATTCAACAACATAGATATCAAATCCACCATAACCACCTTCCATATCAGAAGCAAAATAAAGCTTATTGCTAGACTCATCCAGGAATGGATTGATAAGTGAATACTTCAAAGCATCATTCAAAGGGAAGGCGCTATAGTCAGCAAACTCTCCATTCTCACCTATTTTACTGAAGTAGATCTCTGGGTGAAAATCGACAAACTCATCTTGTTCCTGACCATAATCCATTTCTGGATTGATCATTTTTCTGGTTTTCACCTTCTTACCATCTACTCTTTTCACCTCACGGGTGACCGTATAAAAGGCAACTGCCTGTTCTTCCAAAAAGAAAGGATCCGCAAAATGGTAACTATCAGGAACCGGTGAATTCAAACTGGCCACCTGTCCATCTTTATTGATTTTATAAACCGTCAAGAAATCTCGACCTGTCCAAGCGTAATGGTCTTCATCAATTTTATTGGAAACATCAAATCTCAATGCCGCTTTTCCAGAACCACCTTCAGCACCTCTGTCAGAGGCAAAGTATTTGTTGCCCTTAGTATCCATCACCATTCCAAAATCTGCTGATGATGAATTCATAGAGTCGATACCCACAGCTTCCAAAGCCACAGGCTTATTGTACCAACTCATCATGGAATCCAAGTTGATCTTGTCCAGCTTCCCATCCTTAGGCAAGGAATCCATTGCAACAACCAATTCATCCATCTTTCCAAGCTGGTTGGCTGCAGCAGCAAAACTCACATAATCCTGGGTGCTGGCCTCTTCAAAACCAACTGTAGTCTTCCACCATTTATAAGCATTATCATAATCATTCAGCTTTTGGTAGCTTTTTGCTGCCATCTGTGCTGCGACATACTTACCCTTTTTATCGAAAGCCTTTTCATAAACTTGAGCGGCTTCCTCATAGTTAAACAACTTATACTGTTTATCAGCATAACGGAGGAGAGCATTTTGACCAAAAGCCGGTACTTGGCTAAATCCTATAAATGCACCCACAAACAGAAGTATAAAAATCCTTTTCATATCTAGAACCATCTTGGGTTTTTCATTCTAATATTTTTAGGAGTAATATAATAACCCACAGAAATCTCATGTGAATTGTTTCTCAAATTACTCAAAACATTGGTACTATGATCATAAGCATATCCTATTCTCAAATTATTTGTTGCAAAAATCTCAATGATGGCCGCAATGGAATTCCTCTTGGATAAACCTTCCTGCAAGGCCTCATTGCCATTGCCCATATTGGAACGAAAAGACCCACCTAGCCATACTGTCTGCATGAATAGGAACATACCATTAATATCATAATTGGTAGGACTTCCTTTTTCTTCCTTGATTAAAATCGAAGGCTTGAACTGCACATCTTCTGAAATCGGAAGCATGGCTCCTGCGGTAAAATAATAGTGAAAATTATGATAAGCCAAGGCAATATCTTCCTTCTCCAATGCCTTCTTTCCTACCAAATTATATACACTTATACCAGTATAAAACCTTGCAGTATTGAAGAAAATTCCTGTATTGATATTCGGGGTAAAGACATTTACCCTTCCTTCAGGAATATTATTATCTCCAAAATCATTAGGATCCAACATGGTACCATCAATCACATACTCAGAAACCCCGGCACTTACCCCCAGACCAAGGAAAGACTCATGTCCTGTCTGAATCCTGTAAGCATAAGTCAGCATTCCTGAAGAGGTCTGTGATGGACCGATTTTATCAGACATAATAGAAGCACCAAAGCCCATTCTTCCTTCATTGGCACTTAAATCTGCCGTAATGGTAAAGGTTTTTGGAGCGCCTGGGAAATTCACCCATTGGCTTCTATAGGTTGATTGAATATAGGGTACTCCCTTATAACCGGCATAACCCGGGTTCACATGCAGTCCATTGAATATGTATTGGCTGAACTGCGGAAGCTGTTGGCCAAAAGTACCCTGGGTAGCCATGAAGGCTACCACTAGGGACATTATGAAAATTTTAAAAATACTTTTCATCTTTTTATCAGCTTTTAGTTATCGAATTCACTTCCATCCTTAATCACTTGGATCCAACCTTTAAAGATATGTTGCTCTCCTTGTCTGTCAGTAACTGTCAGTACGTAGAAGTAGGAACCTGCATTAAGGCCTTCTGCTGTCCAATCTTGCTGGTAATCTTTCGCTTCGTAAACGTGGTCTCCCCATCTGTTGAAGATCACAATCTCGTTTTGCTCAAATTTATCCAGACCTTTGATCACAAACTGATCATTTTTATTATCGACATCTCCTGGTGTGATTACATTAGGAATGAAGAACGGTTCGATAACATTTTGATCTATTGCTGTATTATCATCAGGATCAATTTCATTTTCAGCTGCATCTACAGTCACTTCATTGATCACATTTCCTGCTGCTTCAGCTCTTACTGTCAGTGTGATAGTAAGCTCGCCTCCCACTGGGAAGGATGGTATGCTCCAAGTTACATTTTGTCCGTTCACATCCATTTGTGGAACTATATCATCACTACTGCTCACATAAGTCGCATCCACGAAGCTTACATTTGATGGTAGTCGATCTGTTACTAGAACATCGCTTGCATCAGCCACTCCCTCATTACGAACGATGATCTGATAGTCGAATTGGTCACCTTCGTAAATCTCTGCATCCATGGAAGACTTGGTAATACTCAAGTCAATGTCCGCCAACTCGATCACCACAGGATCCGCTTCATCACTTACCGAATAATCTCCTGCAGTTGCAGTTGCCACATTGACAGCGGTACCTTCTGTAAGTGCCATCACTTGGATGTCAAAGGAGATGGACTCGCCAACCCCTAGGCTCGGCACTGACCATACTGTCGTTTCTCCATCAGCTGGCTCCATTGTAGAAGACACTATCATTAATTCAGCCGGTAGCAGATCTGACAACAGGATGTCCTCTACTGTAAACATGCTATTATTAGTTAAGCTGATAGTATAGGTTACTATTTCACCTACTGTTGCGCTGGTTACATCCACTGTTTTTTCAATGCTCATTGACAATGGTCTCACCTCAACGGTTACCTCTGCTGTGCCGCAGATTGGATCAGGGA
Organism: Echinicola salinicaeni; assembly: GCF_014280965.1. Taxonomy (GTDB): domain Bacteria; phylum Bacteroidota; class Bacteroidia; order Cytophagales; family Cyclobacteriaceae; genus Echinicola; species Echinicola salinicaeni. The sequence goes on along the minus strand of NZ_JACODZ010000001.1, from coordinate 2,004 downwards.
TACTTACATCACACACTTGGTAAGTGAAAGTATCTGTACCACTGAAGTTCGTATCAGGAACATAAGTAACTGTTCCATCTGAATTCACGGTTACTGAACCATTTGCCGGCCCATCGACCACTGACACACTTGAGTTATCCAGCTCAACAAAATCAGTAGCATCATTGTCCAAGACATCAATATTAACTTCCTGGTTCTGATTAGTAGTCACTTCGTCGTCCATTGGCAACACTTCGTTGGCAACAATTCTGAAGGTTACTAATGCATCGTCCATATTGCTTGGGTTAAGTTTTTCTCTCAGCTCATATCTCAAGGTATATTCTCTGGCTTCTACACCTGGAAGTATGGACAATGTTCCATCAGCTGCAATCTCCAATCCTATGATGCCATCCAAATCAACAAACTCAAAGTCAACTTCATCAGGACTCACAGGCTGTCCGTTCAGCCTATCGTTCAATAGGATATTTCCAAAGGTTCTAGAATTAGGTCTATTGAAGGCCCCAAAGTTATCATCGTTAGCGATGATCCTGTTGAAGGAAGCTCCAGACTCTTCGCTTGCATCATCTTCAATCACATTACCTTGTGGATCATTGGCAGAAGCATTTGCCACATTGATAACACCTCCATTATCCAAATCACTCTGAGTTACAGTATAAGGCGTATTGAAGGATGCTGTTTGACCTGGGGATAAGCTTGCCACAGTTTCTTCAAATCCTGTCAATGGATCGCTAACTATAACATTGTTCAGCGTTACATTTCCAGTATTGGTCACTGTCAAGGTATAAGTGATTACTTCGCCGGTTACGCTGAAGCTTTCCTTATCCGCAACCTTCTCTAGGTTAATTCCCGCATTCAATTCAGCAGGAACGTCCTCCTCGTCACCAAACTCGTGATCATTATCCCTTGGACCTTTACCGACTACTGAAGCTTGGTTATTAACAAAACCTCTATCTAGATCTTCCTGGGTCACTGTATAACTGGTAAGAACCGATTCTACTTCACCTGGGGCAAGACTTTCTACCTTATGCACTAGACCTGTGAGAGGATCCACAATGAATATATTGGACAAGGTAACATTACCCGTGTTGGTTACATTAATTTCGTAATCCAATACATCACCCACAGCATCAAAGCTTTCACTAATCGCTACCTTATCCAAATGGATACCTGGTGTTTGATCTCCATCAATGGACACCTCATCACTATCACCTTCTTGTTCTCCACCTGGTGAATCACCAGACACAGAAGCGATATTTGTCAGCATTCCTGCATCCAAATCTTCTTGCGTGATCGCATAAGTTGTAATTACCTGCCTTTCTTCATTTGGCATCAAACTACCTATATTCTCATCCAAGCCAGTTAATGGGTCTGTAATAATCACATCACTAAGACTCACGTTTCCTGTGTTGGTCACTGTCAAGGTATAAGTAATCACTTCGCCAAGAGCACTGTAGGAATCCTTATCTACAGATTTGATCAAATCGATTGATGCTGACTGAGTAATCATGGTAACAGCATCATCCTGAATATCAGCAGTCTCATTGCTGCTCACAACAGCCACATTCACCAAATCTGAGCCGGCATCGATATCTTCCTGAGTAGCTGCATAACTTGCGCTGTATACCCAAGTTTCTGTCAAATCCAACTCTCCGTCTGTATCTATATCACCACTTTCAAGTGTTGCTCCGCCGGCAAAGGCATCTGCTACACTTACTCCGGTCAAGCTTACATTACCGGTATTCGTTACAGTGATCGTATAGTTCAAGGTCGTCGGTGCACTGATGTCAGTTGCATCTACTGTTTTTTCTATCGCAATGCCTGGTGCCTGCGTAATCGTTGTTACCGCATCATCCTGAGCATCTGCTGTCTCATTACTACTTACTATTGCAGTATTAACTAAGTCTAAACCTGCATCGATATCTTCCTGAGTAGCTGCATAACTTGCGCTGTAAACCCAAGTTTCTGTCAAATCCAACTGACCATCATCGTCTGCATCTCCGCTCA
>NZ_JACODZ010000019.1 GCF_014280965.1 Echinicola salinicaeni | reverse complement strand
TAATGACCTCTTAAACGAGAGAGCCTGCCCTGCAGGCTGGCTACTCGCTAAAAACAGTCACTGACTGTTTTCTTAACGCTCGTTCCTCTTATGGATGCTTCCAGTCCTATTCGATGACTAGTATACTATGCGTTTACTTTTGGCTAAAATCTAAGAAAACGTGGTACTTTTTGGAGAGGGGCTTGATAGTGATCGGGATCGACTCTTTAGGGTGAAGGAACCGACCTCTTAAAGGAGCCAGCCTGCAGGGCATTTTATTTGTTTTGGGGATTGTTTAGTTTTAAGAAGATAAATTGTAGATTGACAAGTACTCAGATTAAAAGGAAATAGGACAGGTTAATTCAATTAAAATCAAAGTGAGTATATTCTCTTATCATTTAGTTAGGCTTTCCTTTTTTGATGCGATAAAAAGAATGATCTGTAATCCGATATCCAAAACCACCAATGGATTGATTCACTCGGAATACATGACAGCAATGACTTTAGGTTCTCCCGTCTTTTCTACCTCTAGGGTTTTAATAGGGAAAATAGCGGTTTTTATGCAATGGGAAAATGAAATTGCACTTCAAAATTATTTGGAACAAGACAGTTTTGGAAGAATATTAGCTAAAGGTTGGCATGTGCGTTTATCTTTTATTAGAGAATGGGGGAAATTTAGCGGATTCATAATTCCAGACGATAAAGACAAATTGGAAAGTCCAAATTCTCCAGTAGTTGCTGTAACCATAGCCAGAATGAAGCCCTTGGCAGTTCCTAGATTTATCCATTGGGGAAGACCCGTAGAAAAACTTGTAAGAGACCATCCCGGAACTGTACTTTCATTAGCATCAGTTAAGTTTCCAAATACAGTCTCAACTTTTTCAATTTGGAAAACGGAAAAGGAAATGGCCAATATGGTTCATGGACATAGTGCTTTGGAAAAACCTAAACGACATTCCGAGGCAATGAAAGAAAGAGAACGGAAAGAATTTCATTTTGAGTTCATGACTTTAAGGTTTAAACCCATAGGCGAATTTGGTAGCTGGAAAGGCCAATCGAATTATATTCCCAATATCTAAAGCATTCCGGAAAAAATGGGAATAGCGTCTAAAAAACAAAGTGTTCAAGACTGGATTACACAACAATGGGTTATTCTCTTTGGTAGTAGAATCGATAAATTAAAATACCGATGGCTGTTAGGACCTTTTGGTGACATAAATGGAGTAGGTTTAAAATTCATCGATCAACTAGCAGAGAAGGAACATTTGATAGTTGATAATCAAACAGAAAAAAGGGGCTTAATTCAATCAATAAATCAACTCAATCTATCTGAAAATGAAATAGAATCCCTGTCTCAAAGTGTAATTGACTTTTATGAAAACACCTCTAATTATGAACTTGAATTAAAGGTAAAGTGGAATCCATTCTTTAGAATTTTCGGTATTTTACTAAGAATAATTTTCAGCAAAAGAATAGAACAACTCAATGTCCCGATTCAAAGTATTAAGAACCCGGCAGGATTGACAAGTGAAATAATTCACATGCTCGATTCTAATTCAAAAGAAATTAAACGGATCATTTGGTTTCGAAAATTTAAATCAACGGGGCAGGTGGTTTATTCGGGTGTTTATGAAATTTGTACTATCCCATCAGGCAAGACATGCATTAAAGCCATTTTTCCTTTACCGAATGGAAATGCGACGGTCATTTTAGCTCCTAGAGTTGGTATGATTGGTGAACTCATCTTAGAGTCTACAGGGCAAGAAATTGGTGAAAGTGGATTTTATTTTTTGCTAAAGGATACAAAAGGGCATATATGGACCAAATTCATTAAATCATTTAAAGATAGGCTAGTAGTAACCAGCAAAAATGGAAGAATTACCGCCACACAAACTTTAACTTTATGGAATATGACAGTTCTTAATTTTGAATATAAGATAATTAATACAGGCAGTCAGTAGGGCTGGTATTTTGGAATTATAGGTAGCTTTTTTCGACTTGGTGAAGAATGCCACGTCATTCAAATATCCTGGGAATTGGTAATTCCCATTTCCTGATTTTATAGTTGTCGTTAGATTGCTGAAATGTATAGTATTTCCAAGAATTAGTTTACCTGAAGGTAAGGTATCCCCAAGACATCCCCTAGGTATATGGTAGAAAGATGTAAGGGAGAAGGGGGGTGAGGGAAGTTTGATTGGTTAATTGTTGAATTGTCGAATCGGGGGATTGGTTAATTGTTGAACCTGCCTTGCGGCAGCCAGGCTGTCGAATTGAGAAACTGTGGGATTGGAGCATTGGGAATTGGGAATGGAAGCGAGGGCGTAAAGCATGTTGACTATTGGAGATGAGATTGCTTCTCCCGGCCCACCGGGATCGCAATGACGTTTGGGGAAGTAGGATTGTGGTGGAAAATGAATGAAAGTAGCTGAGACGGAGACTCGTTTTAGGTGGTCCTGCACCTGTGCGTCGTGGCGTAGCGTAGCTGGCAATAGGTTTGCAATGAGTTGTGGGCGGATTCCCCCTTCAGGGGGGCAGGGGGGGCGGGAAGTTTAATCGGTTAATTGTTGAATTGTCGAATCGTGGGATTGGGGAATTGTGAATTGGGAAGGGAGTTCAGTAAAGGAGTATAGAGGAGACGTAGAGGGAACATCGAGGAGACGTAGTGGGAACGTCTAGGGAACGTCCAAATTTTATTTGGGGCTTTGTGAGGGGAATCAGCTCTTAAACGAGAGGACCTACCCTGCAAGCTGGCTACTCGCTAAAAACAGTCACTGACTGTTTTCTTTACGCTCGTCCCTCCTATGGATGCTCCCAGTCCTATCCGATGCCTAGTATACTATACGTTTACTTTTGGCTAAATTCTAAGAAAACGTGGTACTTTTTGAAGAGGGTTTTATTGGGTAATGTCTAGGGATTGTTTGGGCTTTATATTGTGGCTTTGGAGGGGGAAAGGGGAGGGGCATGGGACCAAGCGAGCTGAAAATATTTGGGTGAGCAAAACCGCGAACTTCTATCAATGCCTGATAAATCCCGTAGGTAAAATACTGACCTTTAGTACCTAAAATGGGCATGCTTGTACTCCTTATATGCCATTTGCAAGAACATTATTTATATTACAACCTTTTGGAATTATTGACGTGTTATTTAGTTAAATAGGTATAAATAACACACGGGAATAAGGGTTATTTTTTCATCAGACTTTTATGGAGGACTTTTATTGTTTTCAGAGCGCAATACCCATGACAAAAGATTTTTCAAGGGAACTTCTGCACACGATAATTTGGATTACAAAAATAGTTTTGAACATAAAATAGAGGCTAGAAAAACACTTTTGAAAATAAAAAATAGATAAACCAAAATTAATAACTGAATGAAAAATAGAAAAGGCAATTTTAGAGAAACAGTGAATTCATCCATAAGTAATTTTATTGTTATCATATTTCTTTTGATTTCTACACTATCCTGTACACCCGTTCAGTATGGATTTGATGCAAGGGAGAATAGCAAATTTTCAACATTTGATAATTTAGGTGTTTCTAAAGAAGATTTTATAAAAGAATATGGCTTTCCAACAAATAAGGGGATGTATCAAGAAGGATCAGTCACAAAAGTTGAAAAATTATACTACACAGAAAAAGTTAAAGATTTTTTAGTTACCACAAGATTTATTTTTGTTAATGATATTCTAGAGCAAATGGAAAGGGTGGAAACAATAAATAATTTTACTGAAATCCGAGGACAGGTAGAAATGACACATTAAGTAAGGTCTACCATTGGATAACATCTGATCTCTCAACTGGGTAGGACAACAGGTTCGTAATGAGTTGTGGGCGGATTCCCCCTTCAGGGGGGCAGGGGGCGTAGTTTAATTGTTGAATTGTTGAACTGTCGAGCTGTCGAATTGTCGAATCGGGGGATTGGGGAATTGTGAATTGGAAAGGGAGTTCGGTAAAGGAGATATAGAAGAGAAATAGAGGGAACATCGAGGAGACGTTGTGGGAACGTCGTGGGAACGTCCAAATTTTATTTGTTTTGAGGATGCTTTAGTTTTAGGAGAAGGGATATCTATTATTAAGCATTATGTTATGTCAATAAGAAAGGAAAAGTGTATCTTAAAATAAAATATAGCCAAGGTATATTAGGCCAACAAATTTTTAGGGCTTGCTATACTTTTGGTCTACTTTTATCTTGTTGGACACAATTTTGACTGAAAATTGTAATAAAATGAGCACTTTCTAAACTTATTTTCAAATCATCAATCTAAATGAGATACGTCAAACTTCTAGTGCTGTTTACGGTCCTTAACTTTCATGTGAAGGCACAAAGCAATTTAAATTCAGAACCATTTTCTCAAGAGAGTATTGCTTACGTCATTAAAAACGTAAATGTAATTACGATGACCAAAGAAAAGAAGGTCATTGAAAACGCAATGGTTGTGATCCAGAACAATAAGATTGCCTCGATCAATGGTGCCGTACCAAACAATGCGAAGACAATAAACGGGAAAGATAAATGGCTAATTCCAGGGTTAATTGACATGCATGTCCACAATCTTGCAAGCTCAAGCCCATATGTTATGTATCCAACCAAAGGTCCATTGGTAAATTATGATACCCAAGATTTAATGACCTTGTATATTGCCAATGGTGTTACCACAGTATTTGAATTAAGTGCGAGGCCGGAGCATATAGGACAGCGTAATGAAATTAAAAGAGGGGATGTAATTGGGCCAAGAATGGCATTGGCCGCACTAATAGATGGGAAAAATGCAAATATGACCGCAACAAATCCCTCTGACGGAAGACAAGCAGTTCGGATTGCCAAGGGGGAACAATATGAATTCATAAAAGTATATAGCAATTTAAACGAAGAAACCTTTAAAGCAATCATAGATGAAGCCCAACAGCAAAAAATGAAAGTTGTTGGACATATTCCAAATGTCTATGAGGGAAAACCTGCCAAAGATTTTTTTGTTCCTCATTTTGGATTAATTGCACATGCAGAAGAATTATCCAAACAAACCAATGATTATAGCGAAGAAAAGGCCCAAGAATTTGCTCGTTTGGCAAAAGAAAATGGTACTTGGTTGATTCCGAACTTAAGTAATATGGAATCAATTATTAAACAAGCGAAATCATTAGAAAACATTCAGAATCTGCCCAGCTTTAAGTATGTTCACCCACTCATGCAAAGTAAGTGGATAACTTCCAACAGCTACTACGGGGCATCTAAAGAACTGATAGGTTATTTCCAAAAACAAGCTGATTTTCACAAGCTGATAGTCAAAGCTTTTAAAGAAAATGGAGTTCCTATGGTTACTGGAACCGATGCAGGAATATCTGGTATTATATGGGGTTTTTCGCTTCATGAAGAATTAAAATTGTTAGTGGAAGCTGGTTTAACCAATGAAGAAGCATTGGAATCTGCGACGCGACTAGGTGCAGAATGGCTTGAAATTGAAGATAAAATTGGAACTGTTGAAACAGGTAAGTTTGCAGATATAATTTTACTCGATGATAATCCTTTGGAAAATATCAATAACACGAGAAAAATTTCAGGTGTATTTGTAAATGGACAATGGATTGATAAAGACAAAATTGATATAATGCTCGAAGGTATTGAGAAATGGAACAATGCAAATACAGAAAGGTATGACTGGAAAGAACTTTTGAATAGTTTACAGAATTAATGTCACTAAGCTTTCATCTGTTATAATAGTCCTACTTGGGTGAAGAATGCCTGTTTATTTTAATATCTGGGGACTTTAATTTCAGTTGTGTTTAACTAATTACAATCTTGTAGGGTAGTAAAGAAGAGAGGTCGTGGGGAGGTCTAGGGAAAAGGGGAGTTTAATTGGTTGATTGTTGAAGTGGGGAATTGTTGAATTGTCGAATCGTGGGATTGGGGGATTGGGAATTGAGAGGGCACGGAGTTCGGTAAGGGCGTAAAGCGTGTTGATTATTGGAGATGAGATTGCTTCTCCCGGCCCACCGGGATCGCAATGACGTTTGGGGAAGTAGGATTGTGGTGGAAAATGAATGAAAGTAGCTGAGACGGAGACTCGTTTTAGGTGGTCCTGCACCTGTGCGCCGTGGCGTAGCTTAGCTGACAGGACAACGGGCAGCCCTTCGCAAAAGTTTATTGGATTCATATGCTTTGAAATCTCTTTGATCACCAAGAAAATCATAGATGGTTTCGATGGAGGTAGCTTTTATCTCTGTTTATCTCATGTGTTGTAAATGGCTGATTAGTAATGGTTGGGAATGTTTAAACTCTTTTCATGAAATTCACTAACTTTGTAATATGAAGGAAAAGAAAGACGATATCACTAGACAGATAGAAAACTTCAAACGTAAGATGAAGTCACAAATGCCTAAAATAAGGAAGGAAATTAAGGTATATGAAAATAACGTGGCTATGGGAATCCAAAACAAACATCCTCAAATAGCTCCTGAATTTAAATAATTCATGCCT
>NZ_JACODZ010000018.1 GCF_014280965.1 Echinicola salinicaeni | reverse complement strand
TAATGACCTCTTAAACGAGAGAGCCTGCCCTGCAGGCTGGCTACTCGCTAAAAACAGTCACTGACTGTTTTCTTAACGCTCGTTCCTCTTATGGATGCTTCCAGTCCTATTCGATGACTAGTATACTTATACGTTACATTTGGTTAATATCTAAGAAAACGCAGTGCTTGAGACGATCCCGTATTTGGATAAAAAGTTTTTTTCTGATAAATACTTTAGATAACAATAATTGTATTCCGCTTATTAAAAAAAATAAGGGCCAATTTAGAGGAATCGACCCTTATTTTTTTTGCGGCTCAGAATGTATTATCCTAGACGATGGTCGTCACAGGGATTTAGAATGTTATTTGATCATTCCTGGATACATGGTGCTATTTGGGAATTCGATGGACAGGTCGAGAAGGTGCTTGACCAATGGTGCAACATCAACCAAGTCCATTTCTTGAATTTCAACATTGTTTTTTATGCCTGCTCCCCAGGCAATGAATCCCGTTTCTATTTCTTTAAAATCAGGGAAGTAGCCATGGGTTCCACCGTTTGAAGCCTTAATTATATTGCCTTTGGTAGAGCTGGAAAATGATATGCCTTGAATTGGTGCTAATGCCAACGCTGCATTAGGGTCCGCTCCTATTTGCTTCAATTCTTTTTTATCTACTACCCGAAACAATTTTTTCATAGATGCGGGTAATTCATCCAATATATTACGCACCTTTTCCAGGGTTTCTAAGTCATTTTTGTCTTTTAGGTGTAAAAAAGCAGAAGCTCCGGCAGTGTGGAATGTTGCTTTCCAGTTTCCTCGGTCTTTGTTGTTTTCCATGAGACCGGCTTCAACTAGCCATAAGTTGGGAGATATGGCACTGTGGGTATTGACAAAACCATGGTCTCCGGTAATGATGAAAGTGGTTTTATCCATAATCCCTGCTCGATCAGCAGCTTCCATGATTTTTCCAATGGCCCTATCGATGGCCCCTATCGATTTGAAAACCATGGGCCCCTCTCTTCCTTCACTATGTTGAAAATGATCAGCGGCAATAAGGTGTACAGTTATGAGGTTGGGCTTATAAGTTTCCAATACGTAGCCAGCCATATCGCCGGTTCGGTCTTCCCGGTTTAAATAATCACCGTTGAATGTTTTTTCATTGAGTTTGCCAAGAACGTTAAGCTCCATTTCGGCCATAAGCCCTCTGGGTGTTTCCATCTCACGCATTGGTTCGATCCTTCCATACCCCTCTAGGCTCCAATATTCCGGAATATTGTAATCTATAGGAGCATTGACGGAAACCGGCCAAAGGAAACTGGCACTTTTTAAGCCTTTTTTTCTTACTGCTTCCCAAAGAGTAGGTGCTTTGATAAGTCCATAATCCCAAAACCATTTTCCTGTTTGCCCATCTGGTTCAAATGGCGCATTATAGTAGATTCCGTGTTGGTCCGGGGTAGTACCAGTGATGATACTGGTGTGTGATGGATAGGTAACAGAAGGGAAAACCCCTGTAACACCAAGTGCTCTGACGCCTTCTTGCCCCATGGTTTTGAGGTTTGGGGCAGGCCATTGGTCCTCCATATAGAACTCAGGCCGAAAACCATCTATCGATATTAGAATAACGTGCTCGGAAGGGCTTTGTCCAAAGGATAGAAGGGGCATCAATCCAAGCAATGCAATAATGAATGAAAGCTTTTTCCATTCTTTAATAGTTGATATCTTCATCATGTTTTTTGTGATAAACTTGGCGCTACGAATACTGTAGCGCCAGGTGAATAGTTTTAAAAGAATATTTTACCGGAAACCTGCATTTGAAAAGGAGTTCCTCCAGGATTGGCTACTCCGACATTGGGATTGACTTCGTAGATATAGGCCTGGTTCACCGGATCAAAATTAGTGATGGTCAGTAAATTCTGGTTTCTCAGGTTTTTGCTGGTTCCCCAGCTTTTATTGAGTAAGTTGGCAACGTTAAATATGTCCAAACCCAATTCAATTCCAGATTTTTTAGCATTATTAAAGTATATTTTTTTAGCTGCTCGTAGGTCCCAGTTGCCATAGTAGCCATTTTCACCGCCATTTCTTACCGCTACTTTGCCCAAGCTCTGACGAATATAGTCTTTGGCTAAATTATCGGGGTTGTTAAGCACATTATTCATGCCTTGTACCATGTCTTCTGATAGGCCTGGTGTGGAAGGATCAAATACATAGGCAAGGTCATTGGAGTTGACAAAGTCTCCGTTAACATTTCCATTGACACGAAGGGAATAGCGAGTTCCCCCGATTCCTGAATACCTTACTCCGATAGTCAAGCCTTTGAAAGTGGGAAGGGTACCGTAAATGACAACTTTGTTTCTATATTGACCATTGGAATAAGTCATTTGGGATAAGTCTCTGGGATCATCCACTACCATTTGGAAAAGCGTTGCGCTGTTCGCCACATTACCATTGTACGAGGTGTTGTCTTTACTGTCATTCCAGGTGTAACTTGCAGTAATTTGGCCGTCTTTATAGTAACGAAAGGTACCGTCGATGACCATGGTGTAGGTGTTGTTCTTCCCTTTACTGTTCAATTCCAAAACTCTCCCAATTTCATCAGTTTTTCTTCCTTGTGTCCAGTCTGCATTACCATTGGAAGTATTGATAGACTCGGCAGGCACAAAAACGCCTCGATCATTTTCTTCTGATAAGGTGAAAAAGGGTTGATCCACCATATTTCTATCTACATACATATAATTGTTTCTGGCAAGGGAGGCGATAAAATTTATGCCCAGTCTTAAGCGATTGTTAAATACCCTGTTGTACATGATATTACCTTTATAGACCGTTGGGATCTTCAAATCTTCACTGTTCATGTTAATGGTCGTGACAGGGGTAATACCAGGTTGATTGAGCAGCTCTTCCCCAGGGGCTGTGCTTGGGTCGTTTCTATAACTTTCAAAGTTGGGAGAAGGAACCAAGTCGCCGGTAATGTCCACTGCAAATATCTTGGTCCCATCGAATTGAAGGTTATTGACATCAGAATAATTGTTCAGGGCTGATCCAAAAATACCTCCACCGACTCTCAGGATATCTTGTTGTTTTTCATTAATGTCCCAGGTAAACTGCATTCTGGGTTGTAATTGGAACCCACCGGTTTTCAGGTCTGTTCTTAATCCAAGCTCATCGAACACAGTTTGGTTAAAAGAAGGGCTGTTTTTATAGGTGGTCAAGTCTCCCCTAAGTCCCAAAACCAAGTTCATTCCTTTTCCTAGATCGGTATCTGCCTGTGCATAAATGCCGCCGCCAAATATACTTTGTTCTACTGTTGGGTCTTCAGTAGCTACCTCTCGAGCATATCGATATGGAGTTTGGTTATCAAAGTTGTCCAATCCTGTAAAATAGAATCTGCCGTTAAATTCGCTGGTAGCCAGAGAAGTGAGGTTGTTTAACAATAGATCCATACCGAAGGTATAATTGGTTTTCCCTTGGGTATAATAGAGGTTGTTGACCAGTTGGTAAACATTAGATTCAAAACGTTCAGGTAAGTAGCGCTGCCCGCCCAATTGAATGGTCGTATTTACATTGTTGCCATCAACTTGTGATTCGACCCTTTGGACGATGGCCCTGGGGATGTTAGTGCTTGGTAATTGGGCATTAGGTCTTCCATCATCTAAGGTATATAGGTATTGGAGTTTGAGCTCATTGGTCAATTTACTGTTAATCTCTGATCTCAAAGAAGCCATTAAACTGTTTGCAGTAGAAAGGTGATCGCCGTAGACTTCGTATAAGTTGATTGAGCTATTATCAGAAACACCCTGGCTGTTAAGGTCACGGGAATAGTTGTTTCTGATGGTTAACAGGTTGGATTTATTGATCTGATAATCAATTCGTGCAAAAGCAGTGTGGGAATATCTTTTTTTGCTGAAACTACCCGTTTGTGGTGAATCGGCCAATCCGTACTTGTCCCTACCTATCTGAAGATAGCGATCCAGTGATTCTTGGGAAAGATTATACCTGTTTTCATCTTCAGCGCTTCTTAAATCTGCAATATATAAAGGACGGGCGTCACGTTGTCCATCATAGGCAACAAAATAGTGCAGCTTGTCTTTGATAATAGGACCTCCCAGGGTAAAGCCATACTGTTGGATGGAGAATTCATCCTCTCTCTTATTTCCTCGAGTGTCATAGTTGCTGGAAAGCCAGTCGGCCCTGTTAAATAGAAATGCTGATCCGTGGATTTGATTGGTGCCAGTTTTAGTCACTGCGCTGATAATACCGCCTCCGCTTCTGCCATTGGTGACATCGTAATCATTGGTAACCACCTCGAATTCTCTAATGGCTTCCATGGAAATAGAGAAAGGACCTCTGTTGGTCGCGCCACTTGATAGAGGACTTTTATTGGTCATGCCATCAATCGTGTAGTTGGTAGAGGAGTAAAGTTGACCCAATAGATTACTGCCATTGGATACTGGTGAAATATCGACTAGGGAATTAAAGTTACGTCCATTGACAGGAAGTGTGGCCATATCCTTTGCCGTCACGGCAGTGGAGCTTCCAAATCGGTCAATACTATTGCTTAGGGAGTTGGCTACAACGGTTACTTCCTTCAAGCTTTGAGCCGACTGGTTCAATTGGATGTCCAATTTTATATGTTCTCCTTGGTTGAGTGCATAGCCAGTGAATGTTTTACTGCCATAGCCTATATAGGAGCAAGTGACGGAGTAATCGGTTCCCAAGGGAAGTTGGTTTACTTTGTAGGATCCGTTAAGATTGGTAATAGCAGAAGCAGTGAATCCTGTTTGTTCATTTTTGATTAAAATAGCCGCACCGATTAATGGTTCACTATTGGTATCGGTCACATTACCAGAAATGGAAGCATTGGTGGCTTGGGAATAAGCTGCTGGTCGAAATGCCAAAAGTAGGAAGACCAGAATGATTCCCTTGGTGAAATTGATAAAGATTGTTGAATTCATAATAATTTAGAGTGATAGGTTAATATTCTCCAAAACTAGAAGTCAACAATCCTCTGGAATGTTAAAAATTAACATGAGGATTAGTGGTAACAAAATGTTAACAAATGAAAGGATTTCGCAAGGATTATTGTATTAACACAGCCAAAATTCACGCATTAAGCCTTTATATTTGGTTAGGCGGGAAAATCACTGGAAAGTAAGGGAGCTTAGCTTTGTTTAAAAAGGCTTTTCGAGGTGTTTGCCACCGTCTGTCTGCTAACGCCCATCATATCTCCCAAATCCTTTTGTGTTAATAAATCCAATAAAGAATAGGTGTTCGCATGGATGTCATTAACTTGAATATCAAAAAAAGAGCTTAGGAAGTTAAATTTTTCCAAAGCTTTTTTTTCATTGAGCTTTTTCAGTTTTTTTTCAGCACTGCACCATCTCTTGACCAAATAAGAGATGAACCATTCCGAAACCTTAGGACTTTGGATGACCATTTGTTTGAAAAAATCACGATGATATACGCGGACCTTGGTGTCAATCAAGGCTTTGGAATGTTCAAAAAATTGGTTGTTTAAATATTTGAGATCCCCAAAAAAATCATTTTTGAATACCACGTCAAAAGTAAATTCCTCGCCGTCTTCAGTATAACTTCCCAGTTTCACGGCCCCTTCTACTATTTCATACATATATGGATGTTCAGAAGAAGGATCATATATGTACTCGTTTTTACAAATTATTAATTCTTTGACCTTGCCTCTGGCTTGGTCTGCATGGTGACTATTGATATATTCAAAGAATTTAAAATCTAAATAGGATTCGTTGTTAGGGCGTATAGGTATGACCATATAATACTGTTGTTTTCATTTTAAAGGTAATTCTTTAAAATGATGGAATGATTAACTTAAAATCAACTGTTTCTTAAGTTATTCAAGGAGTCATTTTTCTTTAATCCTCTTATAATCATGTATGATTAAGTACTTAATGGTAAGGTATTAGTCATTTCCAATGTAGCCATGTATCCCCGACTAGGCGAAGTATGCCACTTCGCCTAAATATTCTGAGAATTTGTAATTCCTGTTTCCTGATTTTATAACTGTCTATAGATTGTTAAAATATATAATATTTCCAAGAATTAATTTACCTATAGGTAACGTATCCCCAAGACATCCCCTAGGTAAATGGTAGAAAGATGTAAGGGGAAAGGGGGGCTAGGGGGTGCGGGAAGTTTAATTGGTTAATTGTTGAAGTGGGGAATTGTTGAATTGTCGAATCGGGGGATTGGGGAAGTGAGAATAGGCAGGGGAGTACGGTATGGGGGGAAAGCGTGTTGTCTATTGAAGGTGAGATTGCTTCTCTGTCCTGTCTGCTGCCAGGCAGGCTCCTATTATATTAAGTTCCAAGTCACCGCTTTGCTAAAGACTTGGAACAACGGATTCGCAATGAGTTGTGGGTGGATTCCCCCTTCAGGGAGGCAGGGGTGCTTCTTAATAAACTGGAAATTTCAAAAGCCCAAATCGCAAATGTCTTGGGGATTTCTCCGGCATCTCTTCGGGTGACCTGGTATAGCATCCGAAAAAAAAGCTGGGTTTGCCCAAAGATTTTTCAGCTTCCCAATTTTTAGAAAAGTTTGTTTCTGAGTTCTGAAGGCCTGTTTTTTCGTTTGTAACGCTTTTGTAACGCCCCAGAATGTCATTTTTTGGAAGCTTGGAACTATGTTTAACCCGGATTATGCATTAGTAATCGTAGTGAGGGATGAAAATGCAAGAAAATCAGGCTGTTTGGAGACTGAGGCATAGCACCGCTATGGTGAAGTCGAAAACAGCAGCAAAGCGTCTGATTTTAAAGCATTTTCAGTCCGTAATAGATAAGCTAATGAATATTTCGGGTTTAACCCTTTAGTTACACTTGTTCTCAAATGTCAAAACGCAAATCAATCTTTTGGTGGGTAATTTTACTGTTGGTGGTAGTTGGATTTTTGGTCTACTGTTTTTTTGAGAAAAAGGAAAGAGAGATAGAAGAAAACATTCAACAATTAGAAAAAACTGATGGATTCAATTCCGAATAAGCTCTCCAATTTTTTGTTGAAAAATGGAGTTATTCCACGCTGGGTTCAGCTTTCAAAAAGCTATTTCATGCGGTTTCCATGGTGTTGCAGTAAAACTACTAATAGCGCTGATATAGGCTTCTAAAATATATGACTGCGTCCAAAAAAAATGATGTCTTATTGATTTTAATAATATGAAGAAACTATTAATTCTGATTTTTATCATTACCACAATAGGTAAGCTTAGCGCGCAAGAATGTGCCGAGCTATCCTATGAGTGGTTAAACCCTAGTCCCACTACCACAAATTATAATTACCTATCAGCGAGGTTAACAGGTATTCCTGATGCCGAAAACTCGACAAACCCTACCGATACAAAAACAATATTTGAAGGCTTTACCAGCCCAACTCCTGGCACAACACCAGTGGGAGGAGTTACTATTGGTTTAGGGTTTCTATCAGACGGAAACGATAATACGCGTTTCGATGTAATGGTCTATAATGATAATTCTGGAAGGCCTGGAACTCAGATTGGAGGGGTTACAGGCTTATCGCCTACTGGACTGGGGGTTCCGAGTAACTCATTTAAAGAAGTTTTTATCGAATTGCCTTCTCTGCCTGTTCCCACTACCAGTAGGTTCTATGTGGGAGTAGTAATGCATCCTGGAGATGCAAGTGACCAATTAATAGTTCAGGCTAATGCCAATGGACAGGGGAATGGCGATAATTCTAATAGTATTTCAACAACCAGGTATGGAATTGAGCGAATATTGGCTGTTTACAGTAGAGATATTGACCTAAAAATACTGCCGAAACTTGGAGTAATAGAAGATGCTTCTTTCAGTTATAGTAGCAGTAGCTATTGTTCAGATCTTGCAGATCCTTTAGCCACAATTACAGGAGATGGAGGTGGAACTTTTTCGAGCTCTCCTGGAGGTCTTGTTATGAATAGTTCGTCTGGTAGAATAGACCTTTCAATCAGTACTCCCGGTACTTATATAATTACTTATACCACATCTGGTAGTTGTCCGGTTTCAGAAACACAAACTGTAACTGTTGTAAACGATGATCCTGTCATTACTTGCCCTGGTAATCAAAATATTAGTCTCAACTCTGACTGTCAATTTGTTTTGCCAGATTATACGGGTTTGGCAAGCGCTACTGATAACTGTAGTACGCCTACTATTTCTCAGTCACCAGCACCGGGTACAGTACTTTCAGCTAGAACCACGATTACCTTAACAGCCGATGATGGCAATGGGAATACCGATCAGTGTACATTTGATGTGATACCTGCAGATGACACAGCGCCTACCATTACTTGTCCTGTAAACCAGATAGTTAATATAGACGGTGCTACTTCCACTACCGTACCGGATTATACTGCTTTGGCAACTGTTAGTGACAACTGTGATGCCAATCCAACTGTTACACAATCACCAGCAGCAGGAACTACGGTTGGTTTTGGTACGACCACTATCACACTCACGGCAGAAGATGCTTCTTCTAATGATGCGGTGTGTACGTTTGATATGTTGGTGCAAGATATTACGGCACCAAGTGTAACAATTTCTAGCGCTGCCTCAGATCCTACTAACGGAGCATTTACAACCACATTTACTTTTAGTGAAGATGTAACCGGATTTGCGATAGGAGATATTACGGTAGGCAATGGAACAGCCTCAAACTTCAGTACCACAAGTGCTTCTGTTTACACCGTAGACATTACACCAACGACAGATGGAACAGTAACCGTTGATGTGGCTGCCAATGTAGCCGAAGATGCCGCTACCAATGGCAATACAGCAGCTACGCAATTCAGCCTGGAGGCTGACCTAACTGCGCCAACAGTTAATATTACCAGCACTGTAGCAGATCCAACTAACGGGAGATTTAATATTACTTTTACTTTTAGTGAAGAATTATTTGGTTTCACCTCAGGAGATATAGTAGTTGGAAACGGAACGAAAGGGTATTTCAGTAGAGCTGGTACGAGTGCTTACGTTTTGTATATAACACCCATTACGGATGGAACTGTTACTGTGAATGTTCCTGCCAATATAGCTCAAGATGAGGCAGGTAATGGAAATACTGCGGCCGCTCAATTTAGTGTAGAAGCCGACTTGACCGCGCCAACGGTTGATATTACGAGTACTGAAAGTGATCCTACTAACGGAGCATTTATAGCCACATTTACCTTTAGTGAAGATGTGACCGGATTTACTGTAGGAGATATTACGGTAGGCAATGGAACGGCATCTAACTTCAGTGCCATAAGTGCCTCTGTTTACACTGCAGACATTACACCAACAACCGATGGAACGTTAACCATTGATGTAGCTGCCAATGTAACTCAAGATGCAGCAACTAATGGCAATACTGCAGCGACACAATTTAGTGTAGAAGCTGATTTAACCGCTACCTTGGATATCACAGTAGATGCAGGACAGACAAAGGTCTATGGAGATACAGATCCGGTATTGACCTATCAAGTGTCAGGATTGAAAAATGGAGATACAGAAGGAGCTGTCATTACCGGTTCTCTAAGCAGGTCAGCAGGAGAGGATGTAGGCACCTATGCCATCAACCTGGGTACGCTCAGTGCAGTAGGCAACTATGTCATCAACTTCATTCCTGCAGATTTTGAGATCACATCTGCTACCTTGGATATCACTGCTGATGCTGGCCAAAGCAAGATTTATGGGGATACAGACCCGGTATTGACCTATCAAGTGTCAGGATTGAAAAATGGAGATACAGAAGGAGCTGTCACTATCGGTTCTCTAAGCAGGTCAGCAGGAGAGGATGTAGGCACCTATGCCATCAACCTGGGTACGCTCAGTGCAGTAGGCAACTATGTCATCAACTTCATTCCTGCAGATTTTGAGATCACATCTGCTACCTTGGATATCACTGCTGATGCTGGCCAAAGCAAGATTTACGGGGATACAGATCCGGTATTGACCTATCAAGTGTCAGGATTGAAAAATGGGGATACAGAAGGAGGAGTTGTTTCTGGTTCCCTAACGAGGATTGCAGGAGAAGATGTAGGCATGTATGCGATCCAGCAAGGAACTATCGACGCAGGAGCTAACTATGCCATCAACTTCATTAGCTCTGATTTCGCGATTACACCATCTATTTTGACAGTTACTGCCGATGCAGGACAAAACAAAGTGTATGGAGATACTGATCCGGTATTTACTTATCAAGTTTCTGGTTATCAAAACGGAGATGATGCAAGTGTTCTCACAGGAGCTCTAGCAAGAACAGCAGGAGAGGATGTTGGAACCTATCCAGTCAACTTGGGAACCCTGGACGCAGGTCCTAACTATCTGATCAATTATACAGGAGCAGACTATACGATCGGTGAGAAAATCCTGATGGTGACTGCTGATGTAGGCCAGACGAAGATTTACGGATATGCAGATCCGATACTGGATTATCAGGTGACAGGCTTTGAAAACGGAGATAATTCCGATATCCTGACAGGAACGCTTGAAAGAACACTAGGAGAAGATGCAGGTACCTATGTAATTAACCTTGGCACACTTGATGCAGGACCTAATTATACGATCAACTTTACAAGTGCGGATTTTGAAATTACCCCAGCAGCCTTGACGGTAACGGCCGATGACCAGGGTAAGGTTTACGGAGAAACCGATCCAGCCTTGACAGTGAGTTATTCAGGTTTTGTAAACGGAGATGATGAGACTGCCCTGGGCGGCACCTTGGCTATCAGCCGTGCAGCCGGAGAAGAGGTAGGCACTTATGTGATTACGGCTTCCGGTTATACCTCTGGTAACTATATCATCAGCTATATGGACGGCAGCTTTGAAATAACCGAAGCAGCTCTGACCGTAACAGCTGATGACCAAAGCAAGGTTTACGGTGAAACTGATCCTGTCTTGACCGTTTCCTATGCAGGCTTTGTGAACGGCGATGATGAAACTGCTTTGGGCGGCAGCTTGGATGTTAGCAGAACAGCCGGAGAGGATGTAGGCACCTATGCAATTACGGCTTCGGGTTACACTTCATCGAACTATACGATCAGCTATGTGGACGGGAGCTTTGAGATCACCAAGGCAGCCCTGACAGTTACTGCTGATAATCAGTCCAAGGTTTACGGAGAAACCGATCCAGCCTTGACAGTGAGTTATTCAGGTTTTGTAAACGGAGATGATGAGACTGCCCTGGGTGGCACATTGGATGTAAGTCGTGCAGCTGGAGAGGATGTGGGTACTTATGCGATCACTGCCTCCGGTTATACTTCAGGCAACTATACGATCAGCTATATAGATGGCAGCTTTGAGATCACGCAGGCAGCCTTAGCAGTCACTGCTGATGACCAAAGCAAGGTTTATGGAACAGTTGATCCAGCCTTGACCGTTTCCTATGCAGGCTTTGTGAACGGCGATGATGAAACTGCTTTGGGTGGCACATTGGGTGTGAGTCGTGTTTCCGGAGAGGATGTGGGCACTTATGCGATCACTGCCTCCGGTTATACTTCATCGAACTATACGATCAGCTATATGGATGGCAGCTTTGAGATCACGCAGGCAGCCTTGACGATAACTGCTGATGACCAAAGCAAGGTTTATGGAACAGCAGATCCAGGCTTAACGGTAAGTTATTCCGGCTTTGTAAACGGAGATGATGCAACTGCTTTGGGGGGAACGCTTGATGTCAGTAGAGCAGCCGGAGAGGATGTGGGTAACTATGCGATAACGGTATCCGGTTATACTTCAAGCAACTATACGATCAGCTATGTGGATGGCAACTTTGACATTACCCAAGCAGCCCTGACAGTAACGGCAGATGACCAAAGCAAGGTTTATGGAATAGCTGATCCAGCCTTGACCGTTTCCTATTCCGGCTTTGTGAACGGTGATGATGAAACTGCCTTGGGCGGTACCTTGGATGTGAGCCGTGCAACTGGTGAGGATGTAGGCACTTATGCCATTACCGCATCAGGTTATACTTCATCGAACTATACCATTAGCTATACGGACGGCAGCTTTGAGATTACCCAGGCGGCCTTAACAGTAACGGCTGATGACCAAAGCAAGGTTTATGGAACAGCAAATCCAGGCTTAACGGTAAGTTATTCCGGCTTTGTGAACGGCGATGATGCAACTGCTTTGGGCGGAACGCTTGATGTGAGCCGTGCAACAGGAGAGGATGTAGGCAACTATGTGATCACAGCTTCTGGTTATACTTCCTCGAACTATACCATCAGCTATGTGGGTGGGAACTTTGCGATCACGCAGGCAGCCCTGACAGTAACGGCCGATGACCAAAGCAAGGTTTATGGAACAGCAGATCCAGGCTTAACGGTAAGTTATTCCGGCTTTGTGAACGGTGATGATGAAACTGCCTTGGGCGGAACACTGGCTATTGGCAGGGCAGCCGGAGAGGATGTAGGCAACTATGCGATCACTTCTTCGGGATATACTTCCGGTAACTATACCATCAGCTATGTTGACGGCAGCTTTGAAATCACCAAGGCAGCCCTGACAGTTACCGCTGATGACCAGTCCAAGGTTTACGGAGATACTGACCCAAGTTTAACGGTTTCTTATATAGGCTTTGTTAATGGCGATGATGAGACTGCCCTGGGCGGCACTCTGGATGTTAGCAGAACAGCAGGAGAGGATGTAGGGGACTATACAATCACTGCCTCAGGCTATACCTCTGGAAACTATACGATCAGCTATGTGGACGGCAGCTTTGAAATTACCCAAGCAGCCTTGACGATAACTGCTGATGATAAATCCAAAGTTTACGGAGCTACTGACCCAAGTATAACCGTTAGCTATTCAGGTTTTATGAACGGTGATGATGAAACTGCTTTGGGCGGAACGCTTGATGTGAGCCGTGCAGCCGGAGAAGAGGTAGGCACTTATGCGATTACCGTTTCAGGTTATACTTCAGGCAACTATACGATCAGCTATGTGGATGGCAGCTTTGAGATCACGCAGGCAGCCTTGACAGTCACTGCTGATGATAAATCCAAAGTCTACGGAGATACTGAGCCAAGTTTAACAGTGAGTTATTCAGGTTTTGTGAATGGTGATGATGAAACTGCCTTGGGCGGCACACTGGATGTAAGCCGAACAGCAGGAGAGGATGTAGGGAACTATACAATCACTGCCTCAGGCTATACCTCTGGCAACTATACGATCAGCTATGTTGACGGCAACTTTGCAATTACCCCAGCAGCCTTGACCGTTACCGCTGATGACCAGTCCAAAGTTTACGGTGATGCTGAGCCAAGTTTAACAGTGAGTTATTCAGGTTTTGTGAACGGCGATGATGAGACTGTCCTGGGCGGCACTCTGGATGTAAGTCGTGCAGCCGGAGAGGATGTAGGCACTTATCCGATTACGGCTTCCGGTTATACCTCTGGAAACTATACGATCAGCTATATAGACGGCAGCTTTGAAATTACCCAAGCAGCCCTGACAGTAACGGCAGATGACCAGTCCAAAGTTTACGGTGATACTGACCCAGCCTTGACAGTTTCTTATGCAGGTTTTGTGAACGGCGATGATGAGACTGCCCTGGGCGGCACTCTGGATGTTAGCAGAACAGCAGGAGAGGATGTGGGCACTTATGCGATCACGGCATCCGGTTATACTTCAGGCAACTATAGCATCAGCTATGTAGATGGCAGCTTTGCGATCACGCAGGCAGCCCTGACAGTAACGGCCGATGACCAAAGCAAGGTTTATGGAACAGCTGATCCAGCCTTGACCGTTTCCTATGCAGGTTTTGTAAATGGTGATACAGAGACAACCCTTGGAGGTACCTTGGATATCAGCCGTGCAGCCGGAGAAGATGTAGGCAATTATGCGATTACGGCTTCTGGTTATACTTCAAGTAACTATACGATCAGCTATGTGGATGGGAACCTTGAAATAAGCCAGGCCGACCTATCGGTCGTTGCCG
>NZ_JACODZ010000017.1 GCF_014280965.1 Echinicola salinicaeni | reverse complement strand
CCTTGAATAGTCCCTATCTTAACCCCTTATAATATCGGAAAGCTTTACCCTCAATTGAGGCATAAAATCCTTTTATAGCATATATTAAATTGAAGTTTCATTCACTCCATCTGTACAAAGCCCTCTTTAAATTAATTTACTCTAAAACCATCAATTCCATCCTTGCAACTTCCCTATTAAACCATTAAAACAGCCCTGAAGGGGCTAAATATTATTAACCCCGGGTTCATCCCGGGGCCAGGAACAACTTAGTTGAGCGCTTTAGCCGCAAAGCCTGCCAATTGTGCAAATTAATTCCCGCTAAAGCACAAGCCTCCCTGAATAGTCCCTATCTTAAGCCCTTATAATATCGGAAAGCTTTACTCTCAATTGAGGCATAAAATCCTTCTATTGCATATATTAAATTGAAGTTTCATTCACTCCATGTGTACAATGCCCTCTTTAAATTAATTCACTTTAAAACCATCAATTCCATCCTTGCGACTTCCCTATTAAACCTTTAAACAGCCCTGAAGGGGCTAAATATTATTAACCCCGGGTTCATCCCGGGGCAAAGAACACCATAATTGAGCGCTTTAGCCGCAAAGCCTGCCAATTGTGCAAATTAATTCCCGCTAAAGCACAAGCCTCCCTTGAATAGTCCCTATCTTAACCCCTTATAATATCGGAAAGCTTTACCCTCAATTGAGGCATAAAATCCTTTTATAGCATATATTAAATTGAAGTTTCATTCACTCCATCTGTACAAAGCCCTCTTTAAATTAATTTACTCTAAAACCATCAATTCCATCCTTGCAACTTCCCTATTAAACCATTAAAACAGCCCTGAAGGGGCTAAATATTATTAACCCCGGGTTCATCCCGGGGCCAGGAACAACTTAGTTGAGCGCTTTAGCCGCAAAGCCTGCTAATTGTGCAAATTAATTCCCGCTAAAGCACAAGCCTCCCTAAACAACTATTCCCCTAGAACTTTAAGAAATTGAATACCAATTATAAGTCAATAAAGGACCTAAAAAATCTTTCCAAAACAACCTAATATTATGTACTTTTGCCTTTTCAAAATACGGAGATATGAATTCAGAAAGGAACTGGTTTGTGATGTATACGGCCCCAAGGGCTGAAAAAAAAGTAGCAAAGAGGCTAGAAGAAAACAATATTGAAGTATACCTACCTATCATAGAGGAAGTCAGACAATGGAGTGACCGGAAAAAGAAGGTACAGCGTCCGCTTTTCAATGGCTATATTTTTGTAAAGATCGAACATAATAGGCTCTGGGAAGCCCTTCAGGTTCAGGGAGCAGTGAAATTTGTCAACTTTTCAGGGACCCATGCCCGAGTGCGAGAAGATGAAATTGAAGCCATCAAAAGAATTGTAAATACTGGCGTAGCTGTAGAAGTGGACAGCTCAGAAATCCAAGAAGGAGAAAAAGTCAAAATCCTAGGTGGCCCATTACAAGGTTTTGAAGGAGAATGCATCCAAAAAGGCAACCAAGATTACTTTATTATCCGTGTCCCTAGTATCCATCAAACGGTGATGGTCAATGTACCAAGAAAATTCTTGGAAGTAATTTCATAGCTTTTTTCAAAATCCAAAAACAGAAACAACCTTAAATAAATAAAACTCAATGGCCTTATCGGTTTTCCCGATTAAAAGCTTAATATCCTTAATCCCTTCATACCTTAATGGTTCTCTTTTTAACAATCAATAACTGAACAACCTTAATGGTTTACTTACCACAAAGAACTGCATCGTCAAAACAGGCATCCTTTCCTCGAATAAATAGAAACAAAAACACTTAATATCCTTAACTCCTTTATGATTCAAATATTACAATCAAAAACTAAATGACCTTCCCCCCATAATGCCTTAATGGTTCAAATTTTAAGATCAAAACTTAATGGTCTTAACTCCTTAATGCCTTAATGGTTCTCTTTTTTTATAATCGAATACTAAATGACCTTATCCCCCTAATGACTTAATCTTTTTCCGATCAATCCTTAATTACCTTCCCCCCATAATGCCTTAATGGTTCAAATTTTAAGATCAAAACTTAATGGTCTTAACTCCTTAATGCCTTAATGTTGATTCCTTCAACAACCGGTAAGACACATACACACCTTATAATCACCACACTATCAAATCACCCCGCCAATTATAAACGCTCCTTATCGAAAATAATAAGGCTTCTTTTTTTCAAACAACTTTCTAAAACTATTACCAGTCAAGGCGCTAAACCCTCCAATCACAAAACCAATCAAACCTGTCAAAGCCATTACCACCCCTCTTCCTCCCAGCTGCATGATTTCACCCATCATTTCAGGCAAAGGTGATCCGGTGTTAAGGCTAATCCAAACACTTTGTCCAAACCAGGCCAAACCTACACCCAATGCGGCCGAAAAAAACTTAAGTGTTCCATCTCCTCCAATAACGGCTCCCAATATGGCCCATACCACCATCATAAGCCAATAACCTAAAAAGTGGCCCAAAATCATGGTAATCAATGCATAGGCAATTACATATATTACAAACTTCATCTTATTATTATTTAGGGGTCATTTTAGTAGAAAACAATAAACCTCCAGTTTGATCTTCATTCCTTAATCCAAAATCAAGATACTTTCCTTCTGCCCAAATCGGGATCATATTATCATAAAATTTGCTACCAGGATTACCTGACTGTCCTCCAGGATATACACCAAAAGCCTTCACTTCATCCCCTAACTCCACTACCATTCTCCAACTGGCACCATGCCTACTGCTGGTGGCATTTATGATGCTTTTCCCTCCTCCTGTTTCAATATTTTTGCGACTAAAAGCTGAAAAATTCGGAACTAAATGCAATATGCTAGTCCCTTTATAGCGATACCAATTTAAATCCTCTTCCTTTTCAATCAATGCACCCCATTCATCCACTGCCTCATAAAAAGTACTTTCAATATGGTCACTGGCCGTTTCAATCCTGTCTCTTGTAGCCCCAATATCAAAAATGGTATCATTGGGAGCTTCTATCAAAAATTTGGCTGTTCGGTAATTATCGGGTAACACGATATCCCCATTAATTTTCGATAATTTCTGCCATACACTGCTCCTCAACTTACCCCACCATAAATCAAATATCACTGGTGCCGTTTTCTGTGGATCTGCATAAAAATCCCATTGAGACAAAGTATCTATCAACGCTTTTGCAGGGCTTTCAAATACCTGACTGCTATCTGCTGTCAAATAATTGAGCATTACAGGAAGCACCTCCGCCGCATGCAAATTATAATCATCAAACTGCAACTCCTTCATATCCTCCACCGTGATGTTTTCCATTTCCATTAATCTGGAATTTATCCTTCTGTTTCTATATTCCTCAAAACTGTTGTCAAACACATAATAAGGATAATCGGGACCTACTGAATATTGGTTGGCAGAGCTTACAAAGCCCCTCACTGGATTTAATGTCGCCGGATTTTGTTCATTTGGAATGTATCCGCTCCATTCAAACCGGGCATCATTACCATCCATAAGGTATTTGCCCTGTTCTGGCCATTTAAGGGGGAATTTCCCCTGTACCTTCATAGCAATATCTCCCTCTCTACTAGCAAAGACAAAGTTCTGCGCTGGAGAAGTAAAACTGTTCAGGGCTGCAATAAAGTCCCCGTGGTTTTTCGCTCTATTCAATCCCAAAAAAGTTTTTTGTTCATTCGATCCATCCAGAGCAGTCCATTTAAGAGCAAAATTAACCTTTTGCTTATTGGGCATAAAACTATGGTCGTACACTACCGGACCATAATGGGTATAAACCACTGTATCCACAAAGGCAGAATCTCCCTGTACGGCAATCTCCTCTATTCGATGGGTACTCTGAATCCACTGATCATTATAGCGGTATTCAAGCCTATGTTCATCCTTAAATTCTATGGAATACCAATCTCTTACATCCCTGGTAGCATTGGTCACTCCCCATGCTATATCTTCATTAAACCCACTGATTATCCCTAATGCCCCGGGTAATGAAGCCCCTTTGACTTTGAATTCTGGCGTACTCAATTGAAGCGCAAACCAAAGGCTGGGCAGGTTCAATCCCAAATGTGGATCATTGGCCAAGATGGGATTTCCACTTTGTGTCTTTGTTCCAGACACGGCCCAATTATTAGACCCGACACCTGGTTCTGGATCAGGTATTGGATCATGTAATATGGAAAAATCAGGATAGGCCAAACCTTCAGGTTTAAGCACTTCTAAAGGAGTGAAATCCCACTTTTTATTCATCTCAATTACCGGATCATTATCTTCCGGATAATCGGGAAAAAGCTTATCCATCCCAGCTTCACCTAATGCTTTACGGAGATTGCTAAATTCTATATCCTTGTCCCCTACTAACATATCGGCCATATATTTTAACAAAAGGACCGTTTTATATGGTGTCCAAGCCTCCGGACGGTAGTCTAAAATCTTATATTCTACAGGCAATTCCCCCAAATCCATTTGATTGATATACTGGTTCACTCCGGAGGCATAAGCTTCAATTAGTGATAAAGTCTCTGGATCATTGGCTTTTATATATTCCAAGCCTGCTTCAGCCGCATAGCCCAGCCCCTTTCTTCTTTGCATACGATCAAATTCTAAAGCCACTGGCCCCACAATTTCTGAAATACGACCAGCTGCCGCCCTAGTTTGAAACTCCATTTGCCATAATCTGTGCCTTGCAGTAACATACCCCTGGGCCATCATCAGGTCATGCTCATTTTGGGCAAAAATATGTGGGATAAGATTTTCATCATAGTTGATGCTTACCGCTGCCTTTAGCCCGCTGATTTTTACCGACTTTTCAATATCCTCATCCTCACTATAGGAATTTTGCCAAAATCCATGATACGGATCCAATAGATAGCCCAAAGGTGGTACAGGACCAAGCTTCACGGAAAGACCTACAGCCAAGATCAAAGTAAAAATAAATACAATTAAAAAGCCGAAGTATTTCATAGTTTGTAGCACTAATTGAGGTTCGAGTTGATCCTTACCCTATGATTGTTTTTTATGAATAATACACTTTCCTATGTATATACACAAACAATTCTAATATAAACTTCTTTTTGACAGTTTTCCATCAAATCAACCTATAAAGTTGAAATATTAAAACATTAAAAAAGCCCTAAGTCCATGACTTAAGGCTTTCTCTTGATGATTTAATTTCTCATTTAATCTCTATTGGCAATAAAAGCTTTTCCCACCTGATCACCAAGCCAGGTTCTTCAACGGTGATTTTCAGTTGCTC
Organism: Echinicola salinicaeni; assembly: GCF_014280965.1. Classification (GTDB taxonomy): domain Bacteria; phylum Bacteroidota; class Bacteroidia; order Cytophagales; family Cyclobacteriaceae; genus Echinicola; species Echinicola salinicaeni. Next base: position 16,722 of record NZ_JACODZ010000017.1, on the reverse strand, counting down.
CTGATTTTCTTCAAGCCATTGTGGACTTACTTGAACGCGCAACACGTCTTTCTCTTCCTTATATTGATAATGACCATGTTCTAAATTCCACTCTGAATTGAAAATCACCGTCCAATCTCCTTCTTTTTCAGGTATGGTAAATAAAGAATATTTTCCTGCTGCCAATGGCTGCCCCTGCACGACTACATCTTCCGGAAGTTCTATATAAGTAGCTTCATTTGCTCCAGTCCTCCACACTTCTCCATATGCTTCCAAATCTCCCCAAATCACTCGTCCCTTGACAGATGGGGCTCCATATTGTATACTTACCTTTTTATCCCCTATCATGCCCTCATCTTTTTTCAAAGGACTTGCCCTTTCTTCCTCTTCCATTGCCATCTCCTCCATATCTCCCATACCATTCGACTCTTTACTATCCTCCTTTGCTCCACAACTGACCAAAAAGACACTAATCAATGCAAACAGCGTTAAAAATAAAGTATTAGACTTTTTCATAATATGAGTTATCGTTGATTTTAAACGAATTTAAACATTTTTTGAAATTCTTAACCCAATACCAAAAAGAATTCATTTTGCATCCCTAATTAACACCCTATTACTCATCAATAAAACTTCATCGGGACAACAATATAAACTGAGATCAATTTGGGCTATACTGAAAAAACTTGCACCAAAATTGCTTATCCATGCGTTCAAATGTTTGTTATTCACTTAATCATCCCCTATTTTCGCTAACATTTAAGTGTCTCTAGACTATGCGATATCTGGTATTTCTGTTTTTTTCAGTATCTATCATACTCTTCTTCTGTGTCAATATTTCGCCAGAAGTATTGCCCTATGCAGGACTTGTACCGGTATTGATTCCATTATTACTGTTGCTAAACATTGTTCTACTTATCATTTTGGTCATTGGTAAGAGAAAAACATTCATCTTTCCGCTCATAGCCATCCTACTGGGCTGGAAATTCTTTGGCATTACTTTTCAGATGAATGAAAAACACGACGCCAGTGTTGGACTCACGGTCATGAGTTATAATACGCATATGTTTACTTATGAAAAGTACAAAGCAAATGACCCGAAAGCCCCCTCAAATATATATAACTGGATCAGAGAGCAGGATGTTGATGTCATGGGCTTTCAAGAATTCTTCCAGGATCATACCACTCCTGCCAGAAATGCCATAAAAATGATCAGCAATGAGGGAAAATATCACTATTCTACCCAAACTGTGGGAGGAAGAACTGGGAAAAGATTTTATGGGCTGGCCATCTTTTCCAAATATCCCATCATCAATGAGGGTAAAATATTCGAAAACAAAAAAAACAACGGGGCCATGTTTGTGGACCTCAAAGTAGACAAGGACACCATTAGGGTTTATAATGTCCATTTGGAATCAATGAGTATACCCGCTGATCAACTGGATAATATAGATGGTATTAAGGAAAATTATAAAGAGACATGGAGACGCCTCAATAAAGGAATGGTCAGCAGAGCCAGTCAAGTAGATGTCCTGAGAGAGCATATCAGCCTTAGCCCTTACCCGGTTATATTAATGGGAGATTTTAATGATGTACCATACAGCTATACCTATTTCACCCTTAGGTCAATTTTAGAAAACTCCTTTGAGTCAGTAGGCAGAGGCTTTGGCTTTACCTTCAACAGGGTTCTGTTTTTTCTTAGAATAGATAATATCTTTTATTCCAAATCACTTACCCCCTTACAGTTTAATACGCTACAGGAAGTGGATTATTCAGACCACTACCCCATTAAAGCGACCTTTAGTAAGGTCCCCCTCATCAACCCAAACATTGGCGAAAAGTCAGAATAAGCGCTATTTCAGTTCAACATACTCCCAATCTTAAACCTTTGATAAGCGGTTTAGGTCTTTTTTAGTTTTTATTTTACTTTTGAGAAAATTTATAACTATGAGATTATTTTTGTTAACTGCTTTGGTGGGTAGTTGCTGCCTTTCCCTTCTAAAGGTAAATGCGCAAACCACCAGATGGCAACAAGCCGTAAAATATGAAATGGACGTCGAAATGGACGTCGAAAAAAACCAGTACGAAGGGGAACAGCTACTGGCCTATACCAATAATTCCCCAGATACACTCTATAAAGTTTTTTACCATCTTTATTATAACGCATTTCAGCCTAACTCCATGATGGACATCAGGTCTAGAACCATTGAAGATCCTGATGGCAGGGTAAAAGACAGAATTTCAAAACTAACTCCCGACGAAATCGGCTACCTCAAGGTCCATTCCTTAAAAATGAATGGCAAAAAGCTGGATTTCGAACATGTAGGCACCATCCTAGAAGTAGAACTTAAGGAACCTATCCTTCCAAATACAACGGTAAATTTTGAAATGGATTTTGAAGGACAAGTGCCTTTGCAAATCAGAAGAGCAGGCAGGGACAATAAAGAAGGTGTTCGTTATTCTATGTCACAATGGTATCCCAAAATGGCCAATTACGATGATCAAGGCTGGCATGCCAACCCTTATATTGGCAGGGAATTTTATGGAATATGGGGTGATTTTGATGTAAAAATCACCATTGACAAATCCTATATCCTCGGAGGAACAGGCTACCTTCAAAACCCCGAAGAAATAGGACATGGCTATGAAAGTGAAGGGCAAAAGGTCAAGCAGTCTAGAGGTAAAAACTTAACCTGGCATTTTAAAGCTCCCATGGTTCATGACTTTATGTGGGCTGCAGACCCCAAATACACCCACGATAAGATTGAAATGGACAATGGAATCACCATCCACCATCTCTATATCAAAAACAGCAAAACAGCCAATAACTGGGAAAAGCTAAAAGAATACACACCAAAGGCCATGGAATACCTCAGCGAACATTTTGGACAGTATCCTTATAAGCAATACTCGGTAATCCAAGGTGGTGATGGCGGCATGGAATACCCTATGTCTACCTTGATCACTGGTGAAAGAACCTTGCCTAGTTTGGTGGGGGTAATGGTCCATGAAATGGCTCACAGTTGGTTCCAAGGAGTCCTAGGATCAAATGAAGCACTTTACCCATGGATGGACGAAGGATTTACCACTTTCGCTACCAATAAAACCATGGCTAATATTTTTTCTGAAACTCCTTCTGAATTCCCTCAAAGAGGATCTTATGCTGGCTATGAAAGATTGGCCAAATCTGGTAAAGAAGAACCAATGACTACCCATTCGGATCATTACCACAGCAATTACGCCTACGGATCTGCTGCTTATTCCAAAGGGGCTGTATTCCTGGCCCAATTGGGTTATATCATCGGTGAGGAAAACCGGGACAAGGGCATGTTGACCTATTTTAATGACTGGAAATTCAAACATCCAAAAACCAACGATGTCATTCGAGTGATGGAAAAACAAAGTGGCCTGGAACTGGACTGGTATAAGGAATACTGGGTAAACAGTACAAAATCCATTGATTATGCCGTCAAATCTGTTGAAGATGGTGATAAAAATACCCACATCACACTGCAAAGAAATGGCTTAATGCCAATGCCAGTCGATTTGGTGATCACCTATCAGGATGGATCTAAGGAAATGGTTTATCTGCCGTTGGTTATCCAAAGAGGCAACAAACCAGAGGAAAATGGAATGCCAAAAAGGATTAAAACCCAGCGGTGGCCTTGGACCAATATCACAACAGAAGTGATCCTAGAAAAAGATATTAACGATATAAAAAGTATAGAAATTGACCCGAGCCAAAGGATGGCAGACATCAACCGGGAAAACAATACTTTCATGATCGAAAATTCGACTGAAGAAATACAATAAAATTAAGGGGCTGTCTCATTTATCTATTTATTCTCTCATTCTGACGACAGGAAGAATCTCAAAAAAATTTGAGGCAGCCTCTTTTCATCTCTTTCCTTCAAACATTTTTATCCCCATCCAGGAAAGAAGTCAACTTTTCCTCCTACAAATTGGATAGCCAAACATTGATATATTTTCATATCTAATCCGGCCTTTCTCTTTTATCCCTTTTGATTAAACTAAGATTATTGTATCGTTATAAGCTTTCTTTTCGTCTAGAATAAAACTTACTTCAAACTTTTTAACTAAAACAATCATGAAACTTATATACTTTATTCTGCTAACACTCATTTTCTCCAGCTGTAATATTATTGGGGGAGAAAGTTCATATCAGAAAAATCCTCAGGGGCTGCCCGGAACTTGGGAAGCGGTTGAACGAACTTATAGCTATGGGGGCCCACCGGTTACTGAGGAAATAGAAAATGGACATAGAATATCCTTTAAAAATGATGGCAGCTTTTCTGCAACAGAGGCTTTCACCTGCAATTCTGGCTCCTATACTTTAGCTGCCGATGAACTTACCTTCACCTATGCCTGTGAAGATCTCGGTGAAAATCAAATTAATCCTTTCACCTATACCGTGATTTTTGAAAAGGATTATATGATCTTAAACCCCAAGACCCGTGTATGTATTGAAGGTTGTTCGGTGAAGTACAAAAAACTCGAAGATTAATTATTTTCTTTATCGAGGATTTAATTATGGATCAAGCAATATTTCTGGGGAATAGTTATTTGTTTTTATTCAACGAGTGTTAAGAGTGACACAAAGGAAGACTTATATTGATTTGCAATTTCTTCTTCATCTTCCTATTGTAAACCCAATACCACTTGAGGCTCAGCCTCAAGTTTTCGGTGTATCTGGGCACAGCCCTTGGCACAACATTCCGTACCTTTGCTTTGTCAAGCCTTTGTCTTGATTCTTGGCTCTTTTCTCTAATCTGATACCAAACTTTTTGATAAAAGATGCCATTTTCCAGTCCCCAACTTTTACGCTTGATCCGACATGACTCAAAGTCATGCGCCATAGGTAAAAAATAAAAACCTCTGGGACAACGCCCCAGAGGTTTTAACACTTAAAAAACCACCAACCTTTAAATAAATCTACATAAACTATTTTTTGCGAATAGCTATATTGATCTTATCTGCCAATAAATACATGACAGGTACTATTACTAACGTTAAAAAGGTAGCAAAGGTTAACCCAAATATCACAGTCCATGCCATCGGACCCCAAAAATCTGCATTATCCCCTCCTACATAAAACTGCGGATCGAATGAAGACAGCAATGTAAAGAAATTAATATTCATCCCTATCGCCATTGGAATCAAGCCCAGAATGGTCGTAATGGCCGTTAATAGCACCGGTCTCAAACGAGTCTTACCCCCTTCTACAATACTTCCCACCACATCTGAATACGGTAAATGTTCATCCGGTCCCAACTGCAATTCAGCCCTCTTTCTCTTCCTAACCAAATTGGTATAATCAATCAATACAATGGCATTGTTCACCACTACCCCAGCTAGGGAAATAATCCCGATACCTGTCATGATCACTACGAAATCCATATTGAAAATGGACAGACCCAAGAATACCCCAATGGTACTTAATAACACAGAACACATAATGATAAATGGTGTCATCAATGAGTTAAACTGTGCTACGATAATCAGGAATATTGCTGCAACGGCAATGATCATGGCATTCATCAAAAAGGCCATCGATTTTGCTTGCTCTTCCTGCTCACCTGTAAACTTAATATCAATATCATCAGGCAATTCATAATCTGCCAATAAGGTCCTAATGCTTTGGTTGATTTCATTGGCATTATATCCCTCCTCAACATTGGAATAAATGGTAATCACTTTGTCCAAATCCTTACGCTTCACGGAACCATAGGTAGAACTGTATTCCAAATTGGCCACTGAGGTGATAGGGATTTGTTTTTTATTACCAAACTTATCCATAAAGTAGATTTTCTTATTGATCAAGGCGTCTACATCATAGCGAAATTCATCTGACAATCTCAACTCAATCGGATAATCATCCTCCCCTTCTTTATACTTGGAAACCTCCAAGCCAAACAAAGCGGTACGCAACTCATTCGCAATGGTATAAGTGGATAGGCCAAACCTTCTTGCCTTCTCTCTATCTATATTGACGATCAACTCAGGCTTACCTGTCTCCAAATCCATCTTAAGTTCTTCGATACCTCTTATACCAGATGCATTGATAAAGGAACGAATCTTTTCTACCTCACTGACAAGGCTTTCATAGTTTTCACCACTCACCTCAATATTAATTGGTTTACCTACAGGAGGACCGTTTTGTTCCTTATCCACGGTAATCTGAACCCCAGGGTACTTGGCCATCGCCTCACGCAAATCCTGCATGATATCCGAAGTATTTTTGCCATTTCTATATTGGAATTCCACAAAGCTGACCGTCAACATGGCCTTATGAGGCGTTACCCCCATACTTGGACCTTCAGATGGATCACTGGTACCTTCTCCTACCTGAGCAATAAAAGCCTCCACGATATCCTTATGAGGTTCAATCAAGTCCAAGACCTCATCCTCTACCTTCTTACTGAAACTATTGGTCGCCTCTATATCAGTACCAATAGGATATTCAATAAAAATATTAACATAATTAGGGTCACTGCTAGGGAAAAACTCTACCTGTGGCGCTCTGATCTTAAGTAAGACTAAAGAAAATATCAATACCCCAAACATCCCAAAGAAGAAAAGATATGGCTTTTTACCATCCAGAGCATACTTAAGCGTCCCTTCATACAGCTCTTCTAGCTTCACCAAGAAATCAGTCTGGAACCACTTGATAGCCTTTTTCATAAATAAAGCATTCATCAAAGTAATGATAGTAGCTAACAGCAAGATATTCGCCACCACGAATATTCCTGCCAAATAACATATCACAGCAATGGTCAAGAAAATCCCTGCAATAGCAAAAGACCTTCTTTTGGGCTTAACCCTATCCAAATCCTGAATTTTCATAAACATAGAGGTCACCACAGGATTGATCACCAAGCCTACAAATAATGAGGAAGACAAGACAATGATCAAAGTAATAGGCAAATACTTCATGAACTCACCCATGATACCTTGCCAAAATGCCAATGGAATAAAGGCTGCTACCGTTGTTGCAGTAGAAGTAATAATTGGCCAAGCTACCTCTCCAACACCTTCCTTCGCTGCTACAATCGGAGACTTTCCTTCCTGCATCAACCTATAGATATTCTCCACGACCACGATACCATTATCCACCAACATACCCAATGCTAGGATCATGGAGAACAATACCATCATGTTCAGTGTCACCCCAAAGGCATTTAATATCATAAATGAAATGAACATAGATAGAGGAATCGCAACCCCCACAAATAGTGCATTTCTAAAGCCTAGGAAGAACATCAAAACAGTAATCACCAAAATCACACCTGAAATGATACTGTTTTCCAAATTGGAAACCATACTTCTGGTAAACTTGGATTGGTCATTGGTAATACTGACTTTCAAGTCTGAAGGAAAACGATTGGCCTTGGCCTCTTCGATAATTTCCTTGATCTTATCACTGGCATCCAAAAGATTTTCCCCTCCTCTTTTCACCACATTAATGGTTACTACTGGAAGTTTTGATGCCCTGGCATAACTCTCTCTCTCTTTATAGGTATCGCGGATATTCGCAACATCCTTGAGGTAAACAATATTACCACCTTCACTTTTGACGATAATATTATTCAGTTCCATAGGGTCCGAGAACTCTCCTGTAATCCTTAGTGCCCTTCTAAAATCACCACTCAGGATATTCCCTCCCGAAATCGTCACGTTTTCAGAAGAAATGGCATCTGAGATATCACTAAAGCTCACCTTCATCGCCTCCATCTTATAGAGGTCAGCATCTACCCTGATTTCTCTCTCAATGGTCCCGGTTAAATCCGCTTTGGAGATTTCCGGTAAGCCTTCTATTTCATCTTCCAGGTACTCCCCATACTTTTTCAGTTCTTCTTGGGAATAATTCCCTGAAAGGTTCACAAACATGATAGGCATTTCCGAAAAATCCATCTCGAAAATATTAGGATCTTGATCCAGGTCTGTGGGCAATTCACTTTTCGATTTATCTACCGCATCCTTTACATCCTGAAGTGCCCTGGAGATATCCACATTGGGATTAAATTCTATGATAATGGTAGAATAATCCTGAATTGAAGTGGAATTGATCTTTTTGACATCCTTGAGAGACTTTAGTTCTTTCTCTATGGGCCTCGTGATCAAGTTCTCCATATCCACCGGAGAGTTCCCAGGATAACTGGTCCCCACATACACAGTGGGGATAACGATCTCAGGATAACTTTCCTTTGGCATCGTAGTATAGGCATTCAAGCCCATAAACGTAATGATCAGGGCAAGGATGATCACACTGGTCTTATTATCTACCGAAAGGGAGGACAGACCAAATTCCCTGGTTACTTTCTTTTTATTTCCTTGTTGATCTGACATAATTATTCTTCAACAATTTCCAATTTAGAACCTACTGATACTTCTCTGAAGCCTTTATCTACTAAAGCCTCGCCACCTGAAAGCCCTTCTTTAACCTCTGTTTTCTTTCCAAAGGACTTACCCTTCTCAATGTACTTTTTGTCCGCCTCTCCTTGGTTAACCACATATACAAATTCACCTTTATTATCACGCTGGATAAGATTCGTCGGAACGGTCACTGTGGCCTTGCTTTCATAATCTTTAATTTTAAGCACAGCCACCATATTTGGTTTTACATGATCTGCTTTTGGAAGGTTCACTTCCACCTTGAAAGTCCTGTTATTAGGATTAATGATAGCACCGATTGCAGTCACCTTGCTCTCAAATTCCCTGTCCAAAGAAGGAAAATAAACATCAACGGAATCACCTTTATCCAATACGCCTACATAGGCTTCTGAAATTTCACCTTCTATATAAAGGTCACTTTCTCCTACAAAGTTGATCAAAGGCATACCGGGCTGAACCAATTCTCCCAAGCGCACCATCAATGACTCCACCGTCCCAGTATATGGGGCGGTAATGGTTGCTTTGCTTTTTTGCGTCTTGAGGGACTTTAAGTTTTTCTCCAAGGTCTCCTTCCTGTTTTTACTTTCCAGGAATTGTACCTCTGTACCTATTTCCTTATCCCAAAGACGCTTTTGCTTTTCATATAAAATTGTCGCCAACTCCAATTGTTTTTCAAGCTCATCGATACTGTTTTCTATGGACTCGCCATCCACGACCATCAATACCTCACCTTTACTAACCCTCATCCCTTCACTCACAGGAATTTCCTCGATTCTTCCGGAAACCTCTGCACTGATATTCACATTTTTCTTGGAAAGGACTGAACCGGTTACCTCTACGAAATGCTCAAAATCTTCATTCTGAGAGCGCGTAGTCGTTACCAAAATGGATTTTCTATTACTCATTGCAAAAGCAGTATCTTCCTCAGCTATTTCCTGCTCCAGGTTTTTAATTTCACCCTTTAGATCTTGGTAAGCTGTCTTTAATTCTGCTAGATGTTCTTTTTTTTCAGCAAGATCCATCTCCTGTTCGCCACAGGAAAAAGCAAGTAAAGTCGATGCTGACAGTAATAATTTGGAAAAGGTCTTCATATCTTTATTTAGGTAATAGTATTTTTTCATCTTAAAATTCCCAATGCTTTTTCAAGATCTACCTTTGAGATCAAGGCGTCATATAATGCACTGTAATAATTGATTTCAGCCTCCACAAGTTGAGAGTCTGCTTCCACGACCTCAAGGTTTGATCCTACACCCTCTGAGTATTTGATCCGGCTGATATTATATACTTCACTGGCCAACTCCATATTTTCTCTTTGGACTTCCAGTGTTTTCAGGTTATTCCTTAAATTGGTCCTTGCCTGAAAACGCTCCACTTCGATATTATCATCAAGCATAACCATCTGATTTTCGATCTGCTGCAGCTGGATGCGGTTTTGCTGGATCCGCTTGGCTTTGGCCAAACCATCAAAAATTGGCACATTCAATGAAAGGCCTATAAAAGCCCCTGTAAACCAGTTCTCTTTATCCCATAGGGTATTAAACTGCTGCCCTGCACCGTTCCTCTGGTAAGTAAAGTTGGCATTCAGGCTGGGTAAGTATTGTACATGATTATTTTTAAGGTCAAGTTTGACCAATTCCCAGTTGGTCTTCAGCTGGTCCATTTCCACCCTTCGATATCCATTATTATCCAATAAGTCCTGGATCTGCTGGGGCTGGTTCAAATCCCTCAAACTTTCCTCCATCCTGATCTCATATTCAAGGGGAAGCCCCATCTGGATTTTCAAAAGCTGCTTACTGATCTCAGTAGCTGCATTGATCTTATCTACCTCGGTACTGATATTATTGTACTGAACCTTTACCCGAGAAACCTCTATCTTTTCGGCAAAACCTTCCTCGTACAATGCAGTAGTCTCTTGTAGAAGCGTATCGATCCTCGCCAAGTTTGCTTGAGCAAGTTGCTGTCGTTCCTTATTGACCAATACCGTAAAAAAGGCCTTTTTTACATTTTCGATGACGTCATTTTCTGTCTTTTCTTTATCAAACTCGCTGAGCTGTCTGTAAGTACGCGCAGCCTTCAGTCCCACAAAATAAGACCCGTCAAAAATCATCTGACTGACCGTTACTGATAGCCCACTCTGGTAATTTACTCCCAGTGTGATCGGCAATACATCTGAGGGGTTGTCAGGATCTGCAAAAGGTCCTTCATTCGGAACAAACATGGTTGGAACCGCAATGTTCTTGGTAAAATCAAAACCACCATTGACCTGGGGCAATCCCTGAGCCACCTGCTCTCCAACCGATGCTTTTGAAGCATAAGTTTCCAGCAAAGCATTCTTGGCATCGGGGTTGTTTTCCAAAGCGTACTGAACGCTTTCTTCTAAAGTTAACTCCAACACTTCCTGAGCCGATACGCTACCTGCCATCAGACAGATAAAAAAGACGCCAAAAAGGGGAAATCTTGTTATTAAACGCATGAATTAGTCCTGATTATTGATTTTGTAAAATAGTTCTCGTCCTTTATCGGTAAGTATGCCATGGATAAAATGGTCCATTACCGTCATTTGTATGTCTAAAATATTATATTCTGAAGGAGAAAATCTGCTCGGATCAAAAATGCCCGAAATTTGATCCATCCTTATCAATGCCAGTATATCTGCATTGATCTCACTTCTAAAATATCCCTTTTCCTTACCACTATTGATCACCTCTGTGATGGTTCTAACTGCGCAATTATTCCTAAAGTCCTGAAACAGTTTCCAAGACTCTGGATAATACCGCTGTATTTCACTAAATACCAAGGGGTTGATTTTGGCAAATCTTGACCTGATATACTTCGATATCAGAACAAAATGCTCAATAGGACAACTCACCTCACTGTGAAGGGCCTCAAAAAAGGCCTGATCATTATCCATACTTCTTTTGAAGGATTCATATACCAAGCGGCCTTTATCATCAAATTCCTGATATATGGTCTTTTTAGATACACCTGCAGCTCTGGCAATATCATCCATCGTCACATACCTTACCCCCAATTGAGTAAATTGTTCGTTTGCTACATCAAGTATTTTATCTCTAGTCTCCAAGTCAAACTGGCTTTTTTATTGTTCCATGCAAAACTCTGGAAACTTTAAGGAATATCAAAGTTTCCAGAGTTTTATTTTATTTGACTTCATTTTTTTCACAAAAACCCTACAACAATTAATTAACCCCTGATTTTCACCAAGTTAATATTAAAACTCAATTTCAATTGTATTGTTACCGAACAGAACTTGTTCAAAACCGATCATGAAATTCAAAGAACATTAATCATCTTAACCTATTCCACTCACTATTTCCCGAATACTAAAACAAAATTAAAAAAGCAGCCTCCAAACTATAATTATTTAATGTTATTTTTTTGATATTACACACAGATCGGATACAAATTGATTTATTCATACATGATTCAACCCCTTAAGCCCCCTACACCATATAACTTATTGAAATCTGATTACGGTAATCACCCCACAAAACCCAACACCACAGACCATCCCAAAACCAAACAAGCTAAATATCCAAATCAATTAATTAGTCTGCACTTTTTGCTTATTAGCAAGTTCCCAACAGCTAATTATTTCACAAAGCATAAAAAAACCATTCCCAAATAAAATTTAATTTATTCTTTTCGAGCATTTGTGTACCTTTGCTCCTTAATTTATGGTCATCCAATAAACACGGACATGATTCTCTTTTTCCAATCCTCACAAAAGAATACCATCTACGCTTTAGAAGCCAACCAACCTGTTGCTCCTGCTGACCTTGAAAAGCTCTCCTGGCTATTTGGAGAAGCCCATCAGCTAAGCCAGGAAAAAGTGGAAGGCAAATATGCAGGCCCCAGAAAAGAAATGATCACCCCTTGGTCTACCAATGCAGTAGAAATTGCTGCCAATATGGGCATCCCAGGTATCATTAGAATTGAAGAATTCACCCTTCAGGGAGAAAACAGCAGCATAGACCCAATGCTACAAGCCAGTTATGACGGCCTTGATCAGCACATCTTCACGATTGACCTTCAACCTCAGGAAGTAATATCCATTACCGATATTAAATCCTATAATGAGAAAGAAGGGCTTGCGCTTAGTGAGGAGGAAATCGAATACTTGGAAGGGGTAAGCAAGAGCTTGAACAGACCTTTAACAGACAGTGAGGTATTTGGCTTCAGCCAAGTAAACTCTGAGCACTGTAGACATAAAATCTTCAACGGCACCTTTATTATAGATGGAGAGGAAAAAGAAAACACCCTTTTCCAATTGATCAAAAAGACTTCCGTTAAGCATCCAAATAAAATCGTTTCGGCTTATAAGGACAATGTAGCCTTTGTCAAAGGACCTAAAGCACAACAGTTTGCTCCAAAATCACAGGACAAGGCAGACTTCTTCCAGCCTGAAACCATTGACACGGTATTATCATTAAAAGCAGAAACACATAATTTCCCAACTACTGTTGAGCCTTTCAATGGCGCCGCTACAGGTTCTGGTGGAGAAATCAGGGATAGACTGGCAGGTGGAACTGCCTCGATCCCATTGGCAGGAACTGCCGTATATATGACTTCTTACTCCAGAAGTGAAGCTGGTAGAAGCTGGGAAAAAGACCTTAAAGAAAGAAATTGGCTATACCAAACACCAATGGATATCCTGATCAAAGCTTCCAATGGAGCCAGTGATTTTGGAAACAAATTTGGCCAACCTTTAATCTCTGGTAGTGTGCTTACCTTCGAACATGAAGAAGCCGACAAACAATATGGCTTTGACAAGGTGATCATGTTGGCAGGTGGTATTGGATTTACCAGAGAGAATTATAGCCTCAAAAACACCCCGGTAAAAGGCAATAAAGTAGTCATCATGGGTGGTGACAACTACCGCATCGGAATGGGGGGTAGTGCTGTATCATCCGTAAATACCGGAGAATTCAGCAATTCCATCGAATTGAATGCCATCCAGCGTTCTAACCCAGAAATGCAAAAAAGGGTAGCCAATGTCATCCGTGCCATGGCAGAAAATGACCACAACCCTATTATCTCCATTCACGATCATGGCGCTGGTGGTCACCTTAATTGTCTTTCTGAATTGGTAGAAGAAACTGGGGGAACCATTGATATAGACAAATTACCTGTAGGTGACCCTACTCTGTCTGCCAAGGAAATCATTGGAAATGAATCCCAAGAAAGAATGGGCTTGGTGATTGGCGAAAAGGATGTAGACACCTTACAGAAAATCTCAGAACGTGAACGTGCTCCATTCTATGTGGTTGGTGAGACCACAGGAGACATGCACTTCAAGTTTGAAAATATGAAAACTGGTGAGAAGCCTGTGGATTGGAATTTATCCCACATGTTTGGCAGCTCTCCAAAGACCATTCTTACTGATAAGAAAAGCCAAAGCAATTTCTCTGAGCCGGTTTATCAAAATGCCGAGCTTGGAAAATACATCAAAGAAGTACTCCAATTGGAAGCGGTTGCCTGTAAAGACTGGCTGACCAATAAGGTCGACAGATCTGTAACAGGCCGAGTGGCTACTCAGCAAACTACTGGAGAAATTCAAGTTCCATTAAACAACGTGGCTGTCATGGCCATGGACTATACAGGAACCAAAGGTATTGCCACTTCTATTGGGCATGCCCCAGTGGCCGCACTAGCCAATCCTGAAGCCGGTTCCAAATTGGCTATTGCCGAGGCATTGACCAATTTAATATGGGCCCCAATCGAGGATGGATTGAGTGGAGTTTCCTTAAGTGCCAACTGGATGTGGCCGGCCAAAAATGAAGGCGAAAATGACCGTCTTTATAGAGCTGTTGAGGCAGTAAGTGATTTTGCCATCGACTTGGGCATTAATATCCCAACTGGCAAGGATTCCCTTTCCATGACGCAGAAATATCCTGATGGCAAGACGGTATACTCTCCAGGTACTGTGATCATCTCCAGTGTTGGAGAATGTACTGACATTCGCAAAACAGTTACACCTGATTTAAAACCTGTGGAAGGTACTAAGTTGATCTATATTGACTTCTCCAAAGACACAGCCCAATTGGGTGGAAGTAGCTTTGCCCAAGTAGTCAATAAGGTGGGCAACACCCCTCCTACTGTAAAAGACAGCACCTATTTTGCTAAAGCTTTTGCAGCGGTTCAGCAATTGATTGAAAAAGGTGATATCCTCGCAGGACATGATATCTCTTCAGGCGGTTTGATTACCGTGCTATTGGAAATGGCTTTCCCTACTTTAAAATGTGGATTGAAAGTTCAGCCAGACCAATTGGAAGAAAAAGACTTGGTAAAAGCACTATTCAGTGAAAACCCAGGAGTGGTTCTTCAAGTTAAAGACCATGCGAAGGTAGCACAGGAACTTGAGGCAGCTGGAATCACCTTTAAGGACATTGCCACTGTTACTCTTGACGGCAAGGTTGAGTTGGAAGGTGTTCAACTAAGCTTGGATGTAGCTGAACACAGAGATACTTGGTTCAAATCTTCCTTCTTATTAGACCAAAAACAAAGTGGAGCCAAATTGGCAAAAGATCGCTTTGACAATTATAAAAACCAAGCTCTCTCCTTCTCTTTTGCTAAAGACTGGGAAGGCTCATTTGATGCCTTTAAGCTTAATCCATATAGAAAAGGATCCACAGGCACAAAGGCAGCCATTATCCGTGAAAAAGGGGTAAATGGAGACCGTGAAATGGCTTACTCATTATGGTTAGCAGGATTTGATGTCAAGGATGTTCATATGACAGATTTGATCTCAGGCAGGGAAAACCTTGAAGATGTCAATATGATCGTCTTTGTAGGTGGATTCTCCAATTCCGATGTTCTTGGTTCAGCCAAGGGATGGGCTGGAGCCTTCCTTTATAACGAAAAAGCCAAGACTGCATTGGACAACTTCTATGCACGCCCTGACACCTTAAGCCTAGGAGTTTGTAATGGTTGTCAGCTAATGGTTGAACTAGGACTGATCAACCGTCAGCATGATGTGAAGCCTAAAATGCTGCACAATGAAAGCCATAAATTCGAATCATCTTTTGTGAATGTAGATATCCCTGAAAATAACACGGTAATGTTTGGCTCTCTTGCTGGGCAAAGATTAGGTGTGTGGGTAGCCCATGGTGAAGGTAAGTTCTCTTTGCCTAAGGAAAAAGAAGCATATAATATAGGCATGACTTATAGCTATGAAGCCTATCCAGGAAATCCAAATGGCTCTGACTATGCAGTAGCTGGTTTGGCTTCTCAGGATGGAAGGCATTTGGCCATCATGCCGCACATCGAGCGTGCCTTGTTCCCTTGGAACTGGCCAAGCTATCCTTCAAACAGAAAAGATGAGGAAATCAGTCCATGGGTTGAGGCATTTGTCAATGCCAAAAACTGGGTCACCTCGCATCAATAAGCATAAAGGCTTTGTAAGTCCTTTGAAAAGTTTTTCAACTGAAATCAAGGGACTTACAAAAAAGTCTTCAAAAAAGTTTTAAAGGGGGTTTGCATTAAAGAAAAAAGCCCCTACATTTGTACCACAATTAAGGCAAACGAGGTCTTAAACACACAAAATACTGACCCATGGTGTAACTGGCAACACGTCTGATTTTGGTTCAGAAGAGTCTAGGTTCGAGCCCTAGTGGGTCAACAACTCGGTCCAAAGTTGATTTTTTCGACTTTGGACTTATTTTTTTATAGACTATCATACTGTTAATCTGATAAATAGCTAGAAAGAATCCTTTTACCCGAGCGGTTCGATGTTGCTTACCGTAAAAAACGATGTTTTCGGGGAAGATCGAATCAATTATCTTTCTTCTAATTCCCAAATCAGCAGTATCAAAAAGTAGATCAAGACTCTCAGCCATTTCAAGGGCCTTTTTGACTTTTTCTGGAATATCTTGGGTAATGATTGATTCGATTTTTGTCCCTTTGGCTTCCAAGCGCTCTATCTCCTCTTCACAACTTCTTTTTACCATTCGATAATCCTCAATATCCAGTTTTTCATCAATGTACAAATCCCTGATTTTGGAAATCTTTTGTTCCAGCTTTTCTATGGCTGATTTCAGCTTTCTTTTTTCGCTCAGGTCAATTTTATTTTCGCTTAAAAAAGCTTGATTAAAGACCATTTCGAATAAGTCTATCATACCCTTTTTGGGCTTGTATTTCGATAGGAATTTTCTGAAAGAGGTATTTACATCCTTGGCCTTAAACCTCACACCACATTTTGATGTACAGTGGTAATAATGATAATATTGGTTCCTACCTTTTGAAGCACTTGCTGTCAGGTTCCTGCTGCATTTAGGACATTTTAAGAAACCTCTTAAAGGAATCTCTTCTGGA
>NZ_JACODZ010000016.1 GCF_014280965.1 Echinicola salinicaeni | reverse complement strand
AACAGGAATGCGACAGCTGCAGATATAGAAGCTAATGGTGGAACAATCTGTGAAGGCGAGACCTTCAGTTTAACAGCAAGCAGTCCTACGGTAAGCAATGCGGTATTCAGATGGTATTCAGATTCTGGTCTTACCACAGAAGTTCTGGATCCAAATGTAAGCCCAAGCAGTACGACTACCTATTATGTAACGGTCAGTGGAGACGGCGTATGTGAAAATAATGCAGGTGAAGCTGCCGCCGTAACCGTAACAGTGAACAGGAATGCGACAGCCGCAGATATAGAAGCTAATGGTGGAACAATCTGTGAAGGTGAGACTTTCAGCTTGACAGCAGGCAGTAGTACGGTTACCAATGCGGTGTTTACCTGGTATACCGATTCAGACTTGACGAATGTGTTGGCAAGTACGGATGTATCCCCATCGACAACTACAACCTATTATGTGACAGTTAGTGGTGATGGCGTATGTGAAAACAATGCGGGCGGTGCCGCTGCCGTAACAGTGACAGTAAACAGGAATGCGACAGCTGCGGATATAGAAGCTAATGGTGGAACAATCTGTGAAGGTGAGACTTTCAGCTTGACAGCAGGCAGCAGTACGGTTACCAATGCGGTGTTTACCTGGTATACCGATTCAGACTTGACGAATGTGTTGGCAAGTACGGATGTATCCCCATCGACGACCACTACTTATTATGTAACAGTAAGCGGCGACGGCGTATGTGAAAACAATGCGGGCGATGCCGCTGCCGTAACAGTAACAGTGAACAGGAATGCGACAGCTGCAGATATAGAAGCTAATGGTGGAACAATCTGTGAAGGCGAGACCTTCAGTTTAACAGCAAGCAGTCCTACGGTAAGCAATGCGGTATTCAGATGGTATTCAGATTCTGATCTTACCACAGAAATTCTGGATCCAAATGTAAGCCCAAGCAATACGACTACCTATTATGTAACAGTCAGTGGAGACGGCGTATGTGAAAACAATGCAGGTGAAGCCGCCGCCGTAACCGTAACAGTGAACAGGAATGCGACAGCTGCAGATATAGAAGCTAATGGTGGAACAATCTGTGAAGGCGAGACTTTCAGCTTAACAGCAAGCAGTCCTACGGTAAGCAATGCGGTGTTTACCTGGTATACCGATTCAGACTTGACGAATGTCTTGTCAGGGACGGATGTTTCTCCATCAACAACAACGACCTACTATGTAACAGTTAGTGGTGACGGTGTATGTGAAAACAATTCAGGCGATGCCGCTGCAGTAACAGTTGCAGTGAATAATGTGCCAGCACCTACGACAGATATGCCAGTTCAATCATTCTGCAAGGATCCAAATGCAACGGTGTCGGATATAGCGGTAAATGAGGCTGAAGTAGTCTGGTATGATGCACCTACAGGAGGTAATATGATAAGTTCTTCAGATTTACTAATACCTGGTATGACTTATTATGCAGCACAAATAGATTCGAATAATGGATGCGAAAGTATAGAACGTCTTCCAGTAATGATTTCTGAATGTGCTGAATTAGATGTCGAGAAAGTAGCGGATGTTAGCTCAGTGATCGTCGGTGAAATGTTTGACTACACCATCACGGTAAGTAATAATGGAGCTGTAGCAGCCAATAATGTAGTAGTGACGGATGAAGTGCCTGCCTCCCTCCAAATTCTTACAGTAGGTGGCGACGGAGTAGTCAATGGAAATATGGTGACTTGGAGTTTAGGAGAAATCCTTGCTGGTGAATCTATAACATTGACTGTGAGTGTAATGGCTGTGGAAGTTAATGAAGGGGTCATTAATCGTGCTCAGGTAGATGGAGATAATTCTCAACCAGATGAAGATGAAACTGATCCGTTACCGATTTTGCCGGATGATGTTGATCTAACAATGGGTAAGATGGTTTCTAACTCTATTGTTGAAGTGGATAAAGAATTTACCTATCAGTTGAAAGTTACCAATAACACCGATGTGCCAGCTAGGAATGTCACGATAACTGACTTTATGCCATCTGAAGTCGATTATTTAGGATCGAATGCTTCAAGTGAAATTCAAGAAACCTATGATGCTTCAAATGGCACCTTGACCTTTGTGATCCCAGAGTTGCTAGGTAATGAGGAAATTACGATACAGTTGCGTGTAATAGCCAGAGAAAAAGGAGTGGTGACTAATTCAGCGAAAGTAGAAACGCCGGATCAGCTAGAACTGAATGATTTGGATAATACGGCTACAGTATCGCATAATCAATTGGCCATTAATATTCCAAATGTCTTTACACCAAATGGAGATGGAATGAATGATGTTTGGGAAATAGAAGGCCTTTCAGATTTGTATCCTGACAATGAAGTGATTATTGTGAATAGATGGGGAGGTGAAGTCTTCAAATCAAGTAGCTACAATAATGACTGGGATGGAGGCTCTCTAAATGGAGGAACCTACTATTATAAGTTAAAAATAAGAGATAGTGAATCTGGAAGTGAGATGCAATTCACGGGATATGTAACTATTATAAGATAACGAGACGATGAAAAGGATAAAATACATTTTGATCGCAATGGGGCTGACTTTTGGCTGCTTTGACCTACAGGCGCAGCAAGCCCCGGTATTTAGCCAGTATATGTTTAACCCGCTGTTTGTAAACCCTGCATATGCAGGGTACAAACAGCAGGTTTATTTGCAAAGCTATTACAGGAAACAATGGACAGATGTTCAAGGAAGTCCTGAAACCTTTGCAATATCAGGTGATGGATTAATCAATGATACCAATATGGGGATTGGAGGCCATATTCTTGTTGATAGATTAGGTGCACAGAAAACGACAGGTGGGTATGCCAACTTTGCCTATCATTTAAGAATGTCCAATGAAGGATATATGAGTTTTGGTATGGGTGCAGGACTGGTCAATTCCAAACTTGATGGATCAATGTTAAATCCTCTTAACCCTAATGATCCAGCTGTTTCAGCAGGTGATGAGCAGGTTTTGTATCCAGACTTAAGAGCAGGGGTGTTTTATTATAATCCCTACTTTTTCCTTGGAGCATCAGCTGATAATCTCTTTTCATCACAATTTAAGTTTGACAATGGTGCAATGATGGTTCAGCCCAAGACCAATATCTATTTGACAGCAGGTACCCTAATAGATGTTTCCTATAATGTGGCTTTAAAACCTTCCATACTTTATGTAGATGATTTTGCGGGGCCATCAAGATTGGATATTAATACTTTTGTTCTTTTAGGAGAAAGATTATGGCTAGGAGCTTCCTACAGAACATCTGTCAATTTCCAAGGTGAAGAATTTAGGGAGATGGATCAAAAAAGACCTGCTTCAGTAGTGGGGCTGGTTGAGTTCTATGTTAATGATAGACTTAGAATTGGCTATGCCTATGATCACAATATTTCCGGTTTTAGTGCCAAAACATTTTCAACGCATGATTTTTCTGTAGGATATATGTTCCCACCCAAGAAAGTCAAGTTAGTTTCTCCAAGATACTTTTAATCGATTCAGAAAATGAAAAAAAATATAATAAACTTATTCTTTTTGTTGCTGTTAGTGAATTCCTGTATTGGTATAAAAAACAGGGATCTGGCTAGGGGAAATCAGCAATATGATATGATGAATTATGCTGTAGCGGTAGAGCATTATTCAATGGCCTGGGATGTGGAAGAATTGCCTGAAACAGCTAGAGGTTTAGCAAATTCTTATTACCATATGAGGGTTTTCGATTTGGCTGAATCGTGGTATGGGAAGTTAGACAGGTTGGATGAATTGACCTATGGAGATCGTTTGAACTTTGCAAAAACCCTTATAGCGAATTCAAAATTTGATGAAGCGAGGAGACAGCTTAACGAATATAAGCGGTCAGGTCAAGAGGGACTTGATATAGAAGAAGCCAGTAAATTATTGAGTTTGATAAATGAAGCAAAGGATATATTAAATGACCCCAAAGATGTTCAGATTAAAAATCTGAAAGAGATTAATTCGAAGTATGCTGATTTTTCGGGTATAATCGAAGGCGATAAATTGGTTTTTGCCAGTGATAGAATGGACAGTATGCCGGTTAATGCAAAAGTGGACGAATACAATGCATTAAGAAGTGATATTTATGGTTGGACCGGAAATGGCTTCTTGAAAGTGTATGAGGCAAAAGGAGACTGGGATGATTTTGAGACGGATAGCATCAAGAACTTAGAAAAATATAATAGTCCTCATCATAGTGGTCCCATCTATGAGGCTGAGGATTTTATTTTTTGGGTAAAAGCAGGAAAACCAGGAAAAGATGTGGATAGGCCAAGTGGAAGCAGAAAAGACTTTACACTTTTTCCCCAGATTTTTTATATGGAAAAGGTGGATGAAGAATGGACTGATTTAAAAAGTTTACCATTTAATAGCCCTTATGAATATGGTGTGAGTGATCCTTTCTGGGATGAGAAAAGTAAAAAGTTATACTTTTCATCCAGTCAGCCAGATGGTTCAGGGAATTCTGATATCTATTTCACCAAATATCTTGGGGAGAATAATTGGTCTACTCCGGTGAATTTGGGTGAAAATGTTAATTCCTCTGGAAATGAAAGGACTCCATATGTGAATGAAAAAGGGGAATTGTTTTTTTCTTCTGATGGAAGAGGAGGATTAGGAGGTCTGGATGTATTTAAATCGGAAAAGTCTGGAAGTACTTGGGCCAAGGCAGAGAATATGGGGGCACCGATTAACTCCAGTAGAGATGATTTTGCCTTTTATTTCAATAGTGAGATTCCTGATAGAGGAGTGCTCAGTTCTGACAGACCTGGTGGCAATGGAATGGATGATATTTATGCATTTATCTTGGAAGTCAATTCTAAGATATTTCTTAAGGGCGTTGTAATGGATAAAGAAACCATGAAGCCTTTAGAAAATGCAGTGGTGGAACTGATGGATAAAACCACAGGAACCAACTTTAATTTTGTAACCAATGAGGATGGTGAATATGACTTTGTTCTTGGAGAAGAGACGGTCTATGATATAGAAGGGAAAAAGACCGATTATATTTCCGCTGAGCTAAAGGGATTGAGTACCAAAGGTCTTAGGTTATTTGCCGATACAACGATCAGAAAGGATCTTTATCTTGACAAGATTGAAATTGGAAAGACGATTGAATTGGAGAATATCTATTACGATTTTGACAAGTGGGATATTAGGGATGATGCCGCTCTTGAACTAGATAAGTTAGTAAAGATCTTGGATGATAATCCTACCATGAAGATTGAACTTAACTCACATACCGATAGTCGTGGATCTGATTCCTATAATCAGATATTATCAGAAAAGAGAGCCCAATCAGCTGTTGATTATATAATTTCAAGAGGTGTATCCAGAGTGAGGATAGAAGCAAAGGGTTATGGAGAATCTAGATTGTTAAATCAGTGTGATGATGGCGTAGAATGTACTGATGAAGAACATCAGGATAACCGTCGAACTGAGTTTACTATTGTAGATTATTGATTCAACAGTATTTACCGGTTTTTATTTTTTCCTGGTCTAAATGAAACGTTTGAATTATAGGGTACTTTTAAAAAGCCATGATACCTTAAAGGTGTCATGGGCTTTTTTTGTTTTAATTTTTATTTCTAACAGTGCTTTTCCGTTTAGCGACATCGGGAAAATCTATGCGGAGAATCTTGAAGATTATAGCCCTGATATTGTTTATGGAGGCATCGAATGTTTATTTACAACATGTTTGAAAGAGGTTGTAGAAAATCCTTCGAATACTTTAGGGCAAAATGGCAATCATTCGACTTTGTACAGTAGCCCTGGATTATTAGGTATAGGGGGGTATGATGGTTTTATTGAAATTGGATTTGATAATATAGTACCTGCAAATACACCATCATACATCAGAGTAGATGGTGATGGGAATCTTTTTCAAGCACTATTATCAGGGACTTTAGGAGATTTGCTTTCAGGCGTTTTGGGAACTGCGTTAGGTATGCAAATCATTCATGTGATAGCTTATGACGAAGAGGGAAATGAAGTATTAAATGTAGATACAAATGGAGGATTAACTAGTGGGGAAATGAACGTAGTGATGGATGAAAATGGTGATTTTTATTTCCGTATTGTTCCTCAAGAATCCTATAAGTCCATTAAAATTATAAACAAGTCTTCTGCTTTAGTAAGTCTGGAAACAGAATTTACCTTAGATGTGTATCATGCCTTTTACTTTGAGGCAGGGTGTAACTATGAGCCTGAGTTTGTTTCCTATGATGGAGAGGGAATAAGTTTAGATGCATTGGGTTTAGGCGGTGGTACGGTGAGTGCTCCCCAAAATGCGATCGATAAAGATGAGGCCACAAGCTCCTCTCTTAGTACTGGTTTAGCAGGTGTGGCGGGTAGTATGAGTCAATTTTTTTATTTCTCGAATATATCAGATCAGTCCGATGAAGTAATGGTAACCATCAGTGGAGATCCTGCACTGCTTAACCTTGAACTTTTTAGTAATTTGTCATTTATAGCTTATGATGGAGATACCGAAGTTTATAACGAGGATTTAGGGGCTATGGCAGATGAGTTATTAGGACTGTTGAAATTGGATATACTGGGGCTTTTGATGGATGGAGATGAGGTGACTTTTCCAATAAGTCCAGGTTTGCCTTTTGACCGATTTGAAATAAAGGTGAATTCCTTATTGGATGTTGATGTTTTTGAAGCTCTAAATATCCATGAAGTGGAGAAAACTATTGGTATGCCTTCCTTTGGGGCTTCAGTGTCGGGGAATGAATATGCGATTTGCGAAGGAGGGGATTTGACCATAGCCCCAGCAAGTTATTCGGGCTCTGGTTTGAAGTGGTATGATGAGAATGGCAATGAAATAGGGACAGCGGAGAGTTTGGACTTAAATGCTGTAAGTTCAGATGAAATTTATTATGTAACATCTTCAGATAACTGTGGTGGGGAATCCTTGGAATCGGCTCCAGTGGCTGTTATAGTTGACGCAATGAAAGTACCTCAGGTGGAGGATTATCAGGCCCTCCCAAGTGCTGCAGAATATGGAGAAGGCGAAAAAGTTGTATTAGAGCCATTTTTAGAGTTAGATGCTGATATTGAAAACCCAGAGTTTTATTGGTCTTTTAATTCTAATGGTGTTCCAGAAATATCAAGTGAAGAGGTGATAGATAAGGGAGATCATCATGTGACTTATAGGGTTTTGCCCAATGGTGATTTGGAAATTGAAGGATTAGTAGCTAATGAAGAAATTGATGATGTGTTTTTAATCCTTAAGAATGGAGATACAGGTTGCAAAAAATCTCAGGCTGTGGAACAAGTGTTTAAGATTTTACCGATGAGTTGGGGGGGATTTCAGGCAAAAGAGAAAGATATAGGGATACAGTTGAACTGGTCTGTGCATCTGGATAAGGCTTTGGAAAAATTTATGGTCCAAAGATCTCTTTCTGGTGATCATTGGGTGACTTTGGGAGAAGTTGACTGTGAAAGTGACTTGCTAGGAGAGAGGGATTTTGTTTTTAATGATAATTCTCCCGCTGTAGGAAATAATTATTACAGGGTAATAGCAGTGAATTTAGAAGGGACATTGGAGTATTCCAAGGTTATTAGGGCCAAGTTTGAAAAGTCTTTAGATCATCAGTTTTCCATTTCACCAAATCCTGTGTATGAACAACCCAAACTGTATAATAATACTGGAAATCAATATAATGATTTAGTTATTAAGGCTTTTGATAGAAATGGTAATATGGTTTATCAAGATGAGCTTTCAGAACTTCAAGCTTGGTCTCAAAAAACCTTGGATGATAATCCTGAGCTTCAGCCTGGTGTATATGTTTATTGTTTGTTTTTCAAAGGTAAAAATATTTTCAAAACTAAAGTGATATGGTAATTTAAGGAATGACCTCTCTTTTGTTTTCAAGAGGTTGAATAAAAAAGGGACAAGCTCAAAAAACTTGAGCTTGTCCCTTTTTTATTGTGTTTATGAGATTTATTCAAGTGGATTGTGATTGATAATAAAGTGGATTTAAAGTCTATCTGGTCACTTGGTTTAATCTTGATAAGATATTTTGGTAATAATTTCTTCCGACTGGAATGTTTTGCCCTTTAATGATTATTTCCTTGGAGTTTAATGCCTCAATTTTATCTAAATTAACAATATAGGCCTTGTTAACTTTACAAAAAAGTACAGATGGAAGCTTATGGATCACTTCCTTGATCAAGTTTCTAAGTGTGTATATGGTATGATCTTCTGTACATATATGTGTATATGATCCATCTGCTTTGATCCAATCAATTTCCTGAATATTCACCTTTTTAAGATAACCTTTGTCTCTGATGAAAATAGATCCTTTGATGATGCGGTCCTGGGAAATGAGTTCAGAGACCTTGTTGTTAGATTTTGTCTCGAAATTGCTTATGGCCAACTCCAATGAAGTACAAAGCATATCTTTAGTAAAGGGCTTTAAAATATAGCCATCGGGAGAAACTGCTTTAACTTTTTCTATAGTATCTTTATCAGATGCCGAAGTGAAGAAAATCACAGGGATACTGAACTTTTCACGGATATTATGAGCGATTTCAATGCCATTAGTTTCTCCATTTAAATGGATGTCCAATAGAATGGCATTTGGTGAATATTCATATAAAACATCCTCAATTCTGTGCTCAGAATCCAAAATTTCACAAACTTCAAAACCTTCGGATTCTAATAAGTCTTTAGTATTATCAGCGAGTTCAAAATTGTCCTCAACGATCAGTATTTTTTTCTTCATAATTCTAATAAGTAATCTCGAGTCCTGAATGAAAAAATATATAGTTAATTATTCAAATTAATAGATTCCAAAGTAATTTGATCTTTCTTTATGTAATTATTGGGGTTTATTGGACTGATGTGCATATTAATTCATTTTTTGAATAATTACAACATGAATGTATTTTAGATGATTTTATTAGATTTCAGCAAGATTTACAGCATAAGATATTTTGGTTTAAACCGAAATTGTGGGATTTTTAATTTAAATGTCAAAATAACTTATTTAAAAGTCTATGTTTTAGTTGAGTTTAAAAAAAATCTTAAATTTGTAGTCTAAATGACCTAAAATGTAATCTTTCTGATAATAATTGGATAATTATTTGGTTGACGGTGATATAGGAATTAGCCATAATGCTTATATTAGGTAGTATGACAGGAAGATTTTTAATTACCGAATGCATTTTTGAAAAACATATATAGGTTCTATATCCCAAAAGGTGCATTAAGAAGTCCTGTTAAATAAGAGATTGTTAATAGCATAAGATGAATTGTTAATTGTTTCTTTGGGTGTTCATCTATTTCGAAAGAAAAATAAAATTTGAATTAAATTGACTGATAATTATTTTGAATTAAATTATTTGCGACAGATTTTTCGAGAGCAAGAAATGTTCATGGAAAATGGCAGTTTTCTAGATTCTTTTCAAAATGTATTGGGCCTAGTTAATAAGGCAAGTGAATCAAATTTTGCAGGGGCAGTTTTGCATGATGGTGAAATACGAGAGGGTCATCAGTATTA
Source organism: Echinicola salinicaeni (assembly GCF_014280965.1). Classification (GTDB taxonomy): domain Bacteria; phylum Bacteroidota; class Bacteroidia; order Cytophagales; family Cyclobacteriaceae; genus Echinicola; species Echinicola salinicaeni. Next base: position 21,174 of record NZ_JACODZ010000016.1, on the reverse strand, counting down.
CGTTTCCGAAGGAGCTGAACAAGATGGTCAATCTAAAGCTTTATTAAAGAAAATAATAGGGGAGTTTAATACTAAGAGTCATTCGGAAGGCTTGGTTTTGGAAAAAGTAAACCGCGGTGATCGATATGATATACATGAGTTGACTTTTGGAAAAAATTCAATTTATATAGGAAGAGACATGTATTTGACCATGCTTTTGATTGACCCAAAGGCTACGGATTTTGGTCAAATGGAGCGTTATGTGAATATTGCCCTTAACTGTTTGAAAATTATTTTACTTTCCTCGGGTGATTTTCAAGGTAGAACATATTCCAAAGGACTTTTTGATAAAATGCATTCATTTGATGAATTTTTGCGTGGATCGACGGATATAATTTGTGTATATGACAAGGATTTTAAGCCTATCTATAGCTCCTCTTCGTTTAAAGAGAAATTGGGTTTTTGTCCTGATGGCAAAAACAAGAAACTATTTTTGAATAAGTTTTTTAATGGACAGGAATACAATATTGCTTCATGTATCGATCAAGATAAAAGAGAGCGATTTGAGATTGAGAATATTTTAGGAGAAAAGCTTTGGTTAGATACTGTCCTCAGTCCGATCAAAAATGAAAATGGCCATGTGGAAGCATTTTTGGCTGTTTCCAGAGATGTTTCTCATGAGGAAAAGATTAAGTCCAGTCAGAAATTTGAATTAGAAAAAGAAAAGGAGCTGAATAGTTTAAAGTCGCAGTTTGTTTCCATTACGTCGCATGAATTTAAAACGCCGCTTTCAACAATAAAATCCAGTGTAGAGATATGTAAAATTGAGCTGGAAAGAAATGCTGAAACCATTTCATCTCGAGATAAATTTAAGAAGCATTTCAAAAGGATCAATAGTGAAGCAGATAGGATGAATACACTGCTTAACAATTTGTTGAACTTAGAAAAAATTAATCAAGGAGGAATCCAATTAAAGCTCAAGAAAAAACATGTTAACAATTACCTAAATACTGTACTTGAAAACTATTTGGATCAGGAGCTTATTTTTTTAGACACCGATTTACCTGAGGATTTTAAAATATCAATAGATGGAGACTTGGTTAGGCAGTCTTTATTGAATTTGGTAGAAAATGCACTCAAGTATGGGAGCAGAGAATTGAAACCCGTGGTGAAAACTTATTTGAGGGATGAAGAATTGGAGCTGTGCATTCAGGATTTTGGTGAAGGTATTTCTGATGAAGATAAGAAGAACCTGTTTAAACCTTTCTTTCGGGCATCTAATTCACATAAATATGAAAAGGGGTCTGGTCTAGGACTGAAGATTACAAAGGAGTTCATTGAATTGCAGGGAGGAAAAGTTTCTTTTGAGTCTGAACTGGGGAAAGGCTCCACTTTTACTCTTCATTTTCCTTTATGTAATGAAGGCTGAAGGATTTTTTATCCTATTTCTATTTCGTATTTTAGTCAAGTTTTGATAATAAAATCATTTACTCCTTTTTCTGAAAATAATCATTTAATAAATACATCTATGAGGAATTATGTTTTGCCCATTGTATTGATGGGATTTGCTTTGTTTGTTATGGCCTGTTCAGGTACCAAAGAAGAGCGTGTTACAGCAGAAATGGTTGATCAGGAATGGCAAAGCCTTTTCAATGGGGAGAATTTTGATAAGTGGAGGATTAAAATTGCCAAGCATGAACTAGATGAGAATTATAACAATACATTTCGCATTGAAGATGGAATGATGAAAGTTCGCTATGATGAGTATGATGATTTTAATTATCAATATGGACATATTTTCTATGACCAATCTTTTTCAGCGTATTTACTCCATTTAGAATATAGATTTGTTGGGGAGCAGGCTCCAGGTGGTGAAGGTTGGGCACTCAGAAACAGTGGGGCGATGCTCCATGGACAAGATCCAAGAACCATGGGACGTGATCAGAATTTTCCAATTTCTATCGAAGGTCAGCTGCTTGGGGGAGATGGTATCCACGACCGTACTACTAGCAACCTTTGTACCCCAGGAACCAATGTTGTAATGGACAATGAGCTCTTTACCCCACATTGTGTTAGCTCATCTTCTAAGACATATCATGGTGAACAATGGGTTTCAGCAGACTTTTTAGTGCTTGGAGATTCCATTGTTCATCATATCGTAGAGGGAGATACAGTATTGACCTATTTTGATCCACAAATAGGAGGAGGGAATGTAGATAATTTTGATCCTAGTGTTAAAAAGGATGGTCAATTGATCAAGGAAGGTTTTATTTCTCTTCAAAGTGAAAGCCATCCAATTGATTTTAGAACAGTGGAGTTATTTGATTTGGCTCCTTATATGGATGATCATGCTAAACTTGAAGAGGTATTAGATTTGCTCAAAACCAGAAAGACGCATAAATAAGTTATATCAAAAAGGCTAAGCAGTATTTCCGCTTAGCCTTTTTGATGTTGATATAATTGAAGAGTTATAGTTTAGCTTCGGTAAGCTACTTGACGGTCGGTTCAGGGTGTGCTTCAGGATTGAATGGGTCATAGAAATATAGACCTTCATTTCTATATAACCTAAAATGGTTCTTTAGCCTAAGACTGAAATCTACATAATTTTTATTGTCTTTATTACTCCAAACAGCCTCGGCCATTGCAGCAATTCTAGGGAATACAAGAAAGTCTAATCTTTCCGCATTCGTCACTGTTTCTGTCCAAAGGTTTGCTTGGAAGCCAAGTATTAAATCTTTTTTACCTTCAGGAATGTGCAGTCCTGAGATATCAAATTCGTAAACTTTTTTAATAGGATTGAAGTTGCCTCCCCATTTTCTTCCATATCTATGTGTTTCTTCTTGGACGAAATCGAAGTATAAAGGTATTCTAGGACATATTACAGTTTGGATATTATTATCGAGTAGCTTGGAAAGCTGTCCTGGTTTATCATGTCTCCACCATAATAATATGCTTTTTTCAGTAGGTAATCCGGTTTCAGCCATTTCATCCCAAGCTAAAATTTTGTTATTGAGAGAGAATAATGAATCGGCCATTCTTTTCATAAAATAGTCTTCAACTTCCTTGAGACTGCTCAAGTTTTCACGTTGCCTAAGTTCATTGACTAATGGATCACTGGCCCACTTTTGGTTGCCAAAACTAACCTCATCGCCACCTAAATGAATCATCTGACTTGGAAACAATGCATTTACTTCACGAAGGATGTCTGTTAGGTATTGGTAAGAGTCATCTTTCCCAGGGTGAAAGGTGAATTCAGGATATTTTTCTGATCCTCCTCCACTAAATTCAGGATATGCTCTATTGGCCGCGGTAGCATGTCCAGGCATGTCTATTTCTGGAATGACTTCTATTTTCCTTTCATGTGCATAGCGTACTATTTCTTTGATTTCTTCTTGCGTATAAAATTGGCTTGGCGCATATGGATTTCCATGGTTACCAATTCCCCCAACCAAGGTCAGTTTTGGGTATTTTTGGATTTCTATTCTCCATGCAGGTGAATCAGTCAGGTGCCAATGGAATTTATTCAGCTTGTAATAAGCCATCCAATCTAAAATTGACTTGACTTTATCTACTCCAAAAAAGTACCTGGATTCATCAAGCATAAAACCCCTCCAATCATATTTAGGGCTATCCTTGATTTTCCAGCTAGGAATGGATATCCCATTTCCGTTCATTTCTGATTGGTCAATGATTTGAAGAAGAGAGATGATTCCATGAAATACACCTTTCTCATCATTTGCAGTGATTTGAATTTTGTCAGTTCCAATGGTTAATTCATAGGCATTATTCTCCATTGAGGATGTGCTCAATAGGATTGAGGGTTGGACCCTGCTGGTTTTTGTCAATGAAAGTGGAAGCTTATTTTTTCTTAGCAGTTCTTTTTGAAGAAAATGGGCTTCATCTTTTAAGTTTTCTTCCAAGTATTGGATGGGAGTATTTTTATTTAAAACAAAAATAAGGGAGCCACCTTCAAATGAATTAGGAACAGGGATGATAGGAGGAGTTCCTTGCGCTAGGACAAGTTGACAAAGAAGGTTGAAAAGCAATAGGAGCTTAAATGTCTTCATACCGATTTTCTTTTGGGTCGTAGTTTGTTGAAAAAAAAATGCTGACAAAAACTGTTTTTGGTTAATGTCAGCATTCAAGGTGTTTTTCTGATTCAAATTAATTTAAAAACCAGTCTTGGTATCGTTTTAATGCTTCGATATAATAATAGTCAGCATAGGTTAATGGTACATCTACTTCAGAATTATGAGGTAAAGAGCCAACACTGTGTTCAAGGATAAATCCTCCATTTTTGTTCGGTTTAGCCTGATATTTTTCTGAAGAGAGGCTTAGCAGCATCTTTTCGGCAGATGATTTATACCATGCTGCTTTTTCAGCGTCTTTGGTGTATTTATTTAGCTCAAGCAAGGCAGAAGCATTAATTGCTGCTGCAGAAGCGTCACGGTAAGTTGTGTCAGATGCCACATCGTTGAAATCCCAATATGGAACAAGATCTTCAGGCATGTTTGGGTGGTTTAGGATAAAGTCTGCAATATTTTCAGCCTGCTCCAAATATTTGGGATCTCTTGTGTCTCTATACATTACTGTAAAACCATATAGTCCCCATGACTGTCCTCTAGCCCAAGCTGAATCATCAGCTAAGCCTTGATGTGTTTTTTTCTGCACCACTTTTCCAGTTTCAGCATCGTAATCGATTACGTGGTAGGAACTGTTATCTTCCCTGAAATGGTTCTGTATGGTGCTGTCCGCATGGGAGATATTGATATTATAATATTTTTTGTCACCGCTCACTTCAGAAGCCCAAAATAGAAATTCCAAATTCATCATATTGTCGATGATCACTGGATAGTTCCATTTGCCATGGTCCCAGGATTTGATCAGACCAGTTTCAGGATGAAAACGGGTAGCCAATGATTCAGCTCCTTCAAGCATTATGTCTTTATATTGTTCATTTCCAGTAATCCTGTAAGCATTGCCATAGCTGCAGTATAGCATAAAGCCCAGGTCATGGGTGCCTTTATTGTCTTTTTCTTTTTCAAGTATTTTCAATTTTTGTTCTGCTAATTTTAGCATGGAAGAATCTCCCGACATTTCAAATAAGTACAATAACGTTCCAGGATAGAAGCCTGAAGTCCACCAAGCAGTGCCAGAAGGTATGAGCTTGTCCTCTTTTTTATTGTAGGTTCTAGGCAGTTTATCTTCAGGCACCAAGGTGCTTAGGTGTTGGTATTGTTTTACAGAAAAATCAATATTGTTTTTTATGAAATTTGTATCGATGGAACGAATTAGGTCTGCTTCTTGGTTTTGCTGTTGGTTACTTGATTTTGTGCCACATGAGCTGAAAAGTGTGGCCAAACCTAAAGCTGACAATGTTAATGCGTACTTGATTTTCATTTGGTTGGAATAATTGTTTCTTTGAAATAGATGATGAGTTTTTAGTTTATAGAGACTTTTTGAAAAGACCGCGGTATTTAGTGCTGTTTTAGTGAGCTTTGTCAAAACGATATCTCTTTACCGGGACTAATATAAAGCTTTAATTAGTTTTTCCATATCATTTTGTTTTGTAGTTTATTGATGTTTTTAGTAAGGAATTGAAAGTTGTTGAAGGTTTATTTAATTTTTGTTTTTTAAGCTTTATCTATAATGTGTTTTGGTATGATCAAAATAGTAGGTTTTTTGATGAATAGATTATTACCGGTCTTAATTGTTCATCAGCTGATTGAGACCTTTGAGGTTCAGACCCAACTTGATCAGGGATGAATTTTCATTAGAGGAGTTACAAGAAAGATCCGAATTACATTTTATGACTTTAAATGAGCCTAAGGAAATATCACCAGGGATCTTTAAACTTGGAGAAAAGAGTGGAAAGAGCATTTTATTGAAATATCCTAAATCAAAGGTAGAGTCAAAAGTGGAATTGTGGGAAATGAAAGACGAAAGACTTAGAAAAGTTTGGAAACAGAAAGCTGTTTACCGATTAGTGTTTTTTCAGAAAGGGGAGAAACTGAGTGATGAGTGGAATACTGAAGTGATTATTGAGTGAATAAGTGTTTGTTTGGTTTTTTGTTTGAAAAATTCAATATTGTATTATAAAAGTTGTTTTAGATTCGAAATATTTAATCTAATATTATTTTTCATCTCTATTTGTTTATAGTATTATTAATTTAGTTTTGAAAATATTTTATTTATTTTAGGAATGAATCGAAATTAAATATTTGAGTTATATTTTTTTTTAGTAGGATTATCTTTATGTTTATTTATTGCTTAAAATGAAATCCCAAAGTAACCATAAAGATAATGAGTTAGTTGACTTACTCCGTCAGGGGGAGTTAAGTGCCTTCAATGCACTATATTACAGGTATGCGTCTAGGGTGTTGGGATTTGCACAAACTTTTATTTTTGAAAAGGAAGAAGCTGAAGAAGCCGTTCAGGAAGTTTTTGTAAAAATATGGGAAAAACGATCTTCTCTGAATAGTGAATTAAGTTTTAAGAGTTATTTGTTTACAGCAGTCAAAAACCAGGTTTATAATAAATTGAGGAATGCACAGAATAAGGTCCGCATGGATGATCTGGAATGGTCAAGTCTAGCGGCCGATGTCAAAATTCAAGAAGAACTGGAATATAGAGAACTGGAGCAATCTACTTTTGATTTAATTGATCAATTACCGGAAATCCAAAAGATTGCTTTTAAAATGAATAAACTGGAAGGACGAAGTCACAAGGAGATTGCATCTATACTCGATATTTCTGTTAGGACTGTAGAGCATCATGTTTACCTGGCTACTAAATATATTAAAGGGAATTTGCTTCAAAGAGCATCTATTGTTGCTACTTTTTTTGTTTACATGTCCCTTTAGTTTATAGTATTTAATTTTGTCTTGTTTGCATCACTACAAATATTTTTATTTAGAGTTATACTTGTCTTTTGTTTTTAAGAACAATTGATAGTTGCTATTTGAAATTAATAGCAGTGAAAGACCTAGGTTATTGAAATAAATAGAATTTTCATATGTGTAATTTTTTCAGCGGATTATTTTCATATGTTTATTTTGTTGTAAATACTGCTTGGTTTGATCTGAATTTTTGTTCTGATAATTGAATTCTTTATGATATAAAATTCTTATACCGTGTAAGAATTTAAATTTTTTTAACATTTCATTAAGTAGTTGCGATGTTTTATGTGTATTACTCTTAAAGCATCAAAAGAAATTGGAAAAATATAAGTTCATAAGGTATTTAAATGGATTAGCCAGTAAGGAAGAGGTTCGTCAGGTAGAGCAGTGGTTAGAAAAGCCAAATGCAGCTGAAGAATTGGAAGATCTGATGGAAGCGTCTTGGGAGGCAATAGAGCCAGTTGGTGATGCCCAAAAACTTGATCAGCTACTGGAAGGAGTCCATCGTAAAATCAATGTTGAGGTAAGAAATAAAAGTCGGAAAGGAAGCTTACGAGAAATGTGGTGGCCTGTCACAAAAGTCGCCGCTTCAATCGCTTTAATAGGCTTGCTTGCTGTATTGGTTTATCAACAAATCAATCATCCCGTTGAACAAGCCTTACAGGAAGAGTTAAAGGTCTTCAGTAGACATACTGGTCCGGGTCAAAAAATGAAACTTCGGTTGCCAGACCAAACGTTTGTGGTATTGAATGCCAATTCAACCATCAGCTATCAATCCGACTTTGGAAGAAAAGACAGGAAGGTGTCCTTAGAGGGGGAAGCTTTCTTTGAAATAACTCCCGATACGCAGCGGCCATTTAAGGTGATGACCAATGATGTGGTGACTACCGCGTTGGGTACGGCTTTTAATGCTTATTCAAGAAATAATCAAGTCAAGGTGGCTTTAACCGAAGGGAAGATCAAAGTGGAGACGTCAGGTGAAACAAATGGTTTGAATTCTGTAGTTATTCAGCCTGGAAAAATGGTGTACTCTACAGGAACTGAAGATTTAGGACTTAACGTAAAAGATTTTGACGCTAGAAAAGTGACAGCATGGAAAGAAGGTCGAATCAGGTTTAAGAGCAAGCCTTTAAAGCATGTGGTTAGAGACCTTCAAAAGTGGTATGGTATAAATATCGAAATCAATGGAAAGATAAATACCAATAGAAAAGTTTCTGGGGTATTTGATAATGAAAGTCTTGAAAACATCTTAGAGGGTCTCAGTTTCTCTTTAGGGATAAAATATGAAATGCAAGAAAATGAAGTAATCATCAAAAAATAAGCAATGCCTATGATATAAAAAACAGGACAGCCTTCCATCGCCAAACAGAGTTGACTGCCCTGAGAGTTTCAAGTGACTAACCTTAAAACATTTACAAAATTATGAAAAGAAAATTACTGGACCTAATTAAAATGGTGTCTAAAAATCTGCTATATGGCATAATAGTACAATGCATATTTCTTTCGACCTTAATGGCAAAGGAAGGAAATGCACAGATCAAGCCGCTTGATCAAGCTTTTGTGAAAGTAGAAAAGCGGGAATGGACCGTGAAGGCACTATTTGAAGAGCTGGAAAACAAAACAGATTACGTATTTGTGTATCCAGATGATATTATTGACAATGACCCCATAATTAAAATTAAAAAGAACAAGTTTTCAGTAGAAGGAGTTTTGACAGAAGTAGCTAAAACTACTGGTTTGAAGTTTAAACAGGTAAATAATAATGTTTACGTGGGTGTTTATCGTAACGAAAGGAATGACCCTGTAGAGATTGAGGTTTTTGCGCAAACCATTACCGGTACAGTGAAGGATGATACAGGAGCTCCTATCCCTGGCGTGACGGTGGTAGAAAAGGGGACTACAAACGGTACTGTAACAGATATGGATGGGAAATATACCATTACAGTAGAGGAAGGTACTGAGTTGATTTATTCTTTTGTGGGTTTTAAACCACAAACGATTGCAGTAGGTAACCAAACCATTATAGATGTTATTTTGATGGAAGATGTAGGGAACCTTGAAGAAGTTGTGGTAGTAGGATATGGCACTCAGAAGAAGAGTACACTTACAGGATCGGTGACAGATTTAAAGGCTGATAAACTTGCTAAAAACCCAACTACTAATGTGAAAGGGCTGTTAGTAGGACAGGTTCCTGGTTTGGTAACTAATCAAAATCCAGGGCTTCCAGGAGAGGATAATGTAAATATTAGTATCAGAGGGTTTGGTGCTCCTTTGGTTATCGTAGATGGAGTAGAATCCTATTTGGACCGTATTGACCCAAATGATATTGAAAGTATTTCTGTTTTGAAGGATGCTTCAGCTGCTATTTACGGTGCTCGGGCAGGAAACGGGGTTATTTTAGTAACGACTAAAAGGGGAACCTCTGGAAAGCCTAAAGTAACCTATCACGGGTATTTTGCTACTCAAAAAAGGTTGACTTTTCCCGAGCAAGTTGATGCTGGAAGCTTCATCAAAATTGGTAGGGATGCAATATTTAATACCCAATACGATCCAGCAAATCCCGATGCTGAGATACCATATGGTACCTTGTTTACAGAAGAGAATTTAGAAAAATATACGGCACCAGGAGCCCCTAGTTATGATTGGGCAAATGCAACTGTGAAGAAAGGAGGTTCTCCCCTGCAAAACCATAATCTTAGCCTTCGAGGAGGGAGTGAAAATGTGAAGTATTATTTCAGTATTGGAATGCAGGACCAAACGGGGATATTCCGAGGAGATTATGATTACAGTAAATTTTCCGTAACGAGTAATACAGATATTAATCTTTCTAAAGGGTTGGACCTGAAATTAAATGTTAGCCATATCAATGAGCAACAGGATTACGCCGCCTCAAGTATCGGGGATGTATGGAATGACCTAAGAACTTCTCAGCCTATTTATCCTACTTCTTTACCTGATCCTACCAAAAACCCTTATTCCGGATTTAATGCTCGTTCGCCGGTTACTAGGATTCAAAAGGATGTAGTTGGCTATGAGAACACCAATAAAAAGACGACTGCCGGTGCAGTGGAATTGAGCTATAATTTGCCTTTCTTTAAAGATTTGACCCTGGGGTCTAGAGTGAACTTTAGGTTTAGAACAGGTGTAAGAGAGCGCCTAACCAAATTCTACGAAGTTTACTCCTACCACCCTGATGATATTACAGAAGATTATGATGGATATCAACTGGAAGGTTCTGGAGGAATCAATGCATATAATAAAAGTATATATGGACCTAGTGATCCAAGAAGTAGATTCCTCTATAGAGGATATGCAAGGTATAATAAAGAAATTTCCAAGCATAATATATCGTTTTTGGCTTTTGGAGAAAGGGAAGACAATATCTACAATAGTTTAAATGTGACAAGAAGAGATTTGCTCTCTCCTGATATTCCCGAAGTAAGTGGAGCCAATGAGTTGACTATTACATCGGGTACCGGTCGTGATGTAGAATATACCCGTGTCAGTTTTGCAGGTAGATTAAACTACTCATTTGATGAAAAGTACCTGTTTGAAGCTACCCTAAGAGCTGATGCCAGTTCTAAATTTGGTCCTAAAGTAAGGTGGGGGTACTTCCCGTCTGTTTCGGCAGGATGGAATATTGCGAGGGAAGATTTTTTGAGAGATGCAGAGGTCTTAGATCAATTGAAATTAAGGCTTTCCTTCAGCCAGACTGGAGTTGATAATAACTTAGGTAATACTTCTTTTGAATATTTGTCTGGATTTGAGGAGAGGACTGGTAATATCTATATTCTGAATGGGGAACAAATTTCCCAAATTCAATCCAGTGGTTTGCCCAATGAATTGGTTACTTGGGAAGAGACTACCTTATACAATGCAGGGATTGACTATACCTTGTTTGGTGGTAAATTATTTGGTAGTGTAGATGGGTTTTACAGGTACCGAGATGGTTTGCTAAGACCACCTTTGGAAAGTTTGCCATTTACTTTTGGTGCTAACCTGCCAAGTGTGAATCTTGATTCAAGAAGTAATAGAGGTTTTGATGCTTCTTTGGGTGTGAAGGGTGCTGTGGGAGAATTTCAATATAATATTGTTGCAGGTGTTGGGTATACAAGACAGAAGTATGAGAAGTACCAAGAAGATATTGATGAGACGGATCCAGTCCAGGTTAAATTTGATAAGAGATCAGGTCGTTGGGTAAATGTAGCGTTTGGATATAAATCCGATGGTTTGTTCAATTCCCAAGGTGAGGTGGATGAATATTTGGATACCTATACTTTTGAGGATATCAATGGAACTCCAAAGCCTGGAGATATTAGATATGTTGATATCACAGGAGATGGAATAATCAACAGAGAAGATAGGTATGAAATTGGCTACGGAAATAATCCTCAATTGACCTATAGTTTGAGCCCGAGTTTGACTTATAAAAACTTCAATTTGTCAATGCTATGGCAAGGAGGATCACAGTTCAATGTATTTATTGTAGGAGCTTATAGAGCACCATTTGGAAATGAGCAGGTTCCTTTAAAGATACATGAAGAATATTCTTGGACCCAAGATCCTTCGAATCCAGGGGTAGGTTCAAACCCTAATGCTCAATTACCTGCATTTAATAGGGATGGTTCAAGGACTTGGAACGATCTTACGTCAGATTTTTGGATGAAGGATGGTACCTATATGAGGTTGAAAACAGCTACACTATCCTATAATTTCAGTAAGCAAATTTTGTCTCGAGTAGGCTTGGACAGATTGACAGTTTATGTTTCGGGAGACAATATAGTGTCCTTTAACAAGCTAGGAATTTTCAAGGGAAATATTGATCCCGAAGAGGCTTCACGTCCAAACGCCTTCAATTTACCATTGTTAAGAACGATGTCTTTTGGTGTTCAAGTAGCATTGTAATTTAAAGCAGACAGTAATGAAAAACATAAGAAACATATTATTGCCACTTTGCATCTTCGTGCTATTTTCATGTGAAGATGAGTTGACTAAGGTTCCGGATTTTATTTCGGAGGATAATGTTTTTGAATCAGAGTCTTTAACGGAAGCCTATTTATCGAAAATATATCAAGACATTAGGTTTTTTAATTGGGGAGGACAATCTGGTTTAAATATAGGAATGATTTCTGCCATTGGGGGCGAACATATCAATTTTGCGGATTGGCAGGCGCCCAATACTACCTATCAACGGACCTATTCGGCAGCTGCTGGAGATGGCCCTGTTGGGTATTATGCTTGGAACAATATCCGTGATGCCAATTACATCATTGAAAATATTGCCAGCAGTACTTCGTTTGAACAGGATTACATCGATTCAAAAATGGCTGAAGCAAAGTATTTGCGTGCTCATATGTATTTTGAAATGGTGAAACGCTATGGTGGAATACCCTTGATTACGGAAGTCCAAAATGTGGATGATCCTGAGGAAGTGCTTTATCCAGGCCGAAATACTGAGCAGGAAATATATGATTTTATCATTTCAGAATTGGATGCAGCCATTCCTTTTCTAAATACTGACCCAACAGGAGGACAGGGGCGTGTAGACCGATGGACGGCATTGTCCCTGAAAAGTCGCGCTGCTTTATACGCTGCAAGTATTGCCAACTTTGGTGAGGTACAGATCGATGGAGTGGTAGGGATTCCAAATGCTCAGGCACAGAGCTATTACCAAATCAGTTATGATGCATCTAAGGAAATTATTGAATCTGGAAATTTCGCACTGTACAACGAATTTGATGATAAGGTAGAAAATTACATCAACTTGTTTCTAGAAGATAATAACAGTGAGGTGATTTTTGCTCAAGTTTTCGAGCCTATCATTAAAGGTTCAAGTTTTGATCGTCTTGGTTTTCCAGCTGAGTTCCGCGGAGGATGGGGATGTAATTTTCCCGTATTGTATGATATGGTTGAGATGTTTGATTTTCAGGATGGAACTTTGGGAACATCTATTTCCAGGGATCAACTTACTGCTGATAATATGTGGGATGTTGAAGAATTTTTTGGAAATAGGGATCCACGTTTTAAGGCATCAGTCTTTTATCCTGAAACGACTTTTAAAGGAGGTTTGATCTATTTTCACAGTAGCACGCTTTACACCAATAATCAAGGAGAAAAAGTGGAAGTAACTTCTGGGAATCTTGATAGGAATGGAGAAACATGGCCAGCAAAAGCGCATCCAAGAAACGTTAGAAATACGGCTCTAATGAGACGTAAAAATATAAATGAGTATTTGGATTTACCGATTGGTGGAGATTCAGGTCAAGATTTCGCAATTTTTAGATTAGGAGAGATCTATTTGAATTTGGCTGAGGCAGCTTATTATCTTAACCAAATGGACGAATCTCTAAATGCTGTCAATATGTTGAGAGACAGGGCAGGAATGCCCCTTTACGATCAAATTACTGAAGAGAATTTGAGAAAGGAAAGACAAGTTGAATTGTGTTTTGAGACGCACAGGTATTGGGATCTGGTAAGATGGAGAATTGCACCGGACTACTTGGATAATGTAAGAATGAAAGGTTTGGTGTTCAAGTATGATCTTGATGAGGACAAGTATATCATCACCTTAAAGAATGCAGAACCAGTCACTAGAGAGTTTGGTCCAGAGCGATTCTATTTCCCAATTGATCAAGGGATAATAGCAGATAATCCCAAGTGGGTCCAAAATCCTGGCTACTAATCTAATCATAATTAATATTCAAAAAGGCCGGTTATTTTAACTGGCCTTTTTGATCTGCGGTAATTATAGTGTAGTGCAGATGGACTATATTCGTGTTTTTAAAAATATATTATTGAGAAATGAAAAAATCATATTGGTTGGGCTGCCTCATGCTGGTTTTGAGCTTTGGATGTAGCCAGAAGCAAGTGAGTAAAGCTCCTAAGAATCATAAATCAGCTAAGCCCAATGTATTGCTAATTTATACAGATGATGTAGGTTATGGTGATATCTCCGCATATGGAGGGAAGATAGCGACTCCTAATATTGATAAACTTGCAGAAGATGGTATGTTGTTTACCAATGCTTATGCAACGGCAGCAACTTGCACCCCTTCCAGGTATTCCCTTTTGACAGGAGAATATGCTTGGAGAGCAAAGGGGCGAGGAGTTGCTCCTGGGGATGCTTCTGCCCTCATTAAGCCAGGAGTGGAGACTTTGCCATCAGTAATGCAAAAGGCAGGTTATAAAACGGCCGTGATAGGGAAGTGGCATTTGGGATTAGGAGGAAAGGAAGGACCGGATTGGAATGGGGTATTGAAGCCTGGCCCTTTGGAAATTGGCTTTGATTATTCATTTATAATTCCGGCAACAGGGGATCGTGTTCCAACGGTATTCGTAGAAGACCACCATGTAGTTGGATTGGATCCCAATGATCCGATTGAGGTGAGCTATAGAAAAAAAGTTGGAGAGCGACCTACAGGAAAAGAACATCCCGAGCAATTGAAAATGATGTGGTCTCATGGCCATAACCATACTATAGTGAATGGGGTCAGTCGAATTGGTTATATGTCGGGTGGCGAGTCAGCACTTTGGAGAGATGAGGATTTTGCCCAAACTTTTGTGGACAAGGCAAAGTCATTTATTATAGAAGAGTCAGAAAATCCTTTCTTTTTGTACTTTTCTACCCATGATATCCATGTGCCAAGAATAGCTAATGAACGGTTTCAAGGAACTACAGGCTTTGGTCCAAGAGGAGATGTTATTGCACAATTGGACTGGACTGTAGGGGAATTGATGAAGTTGTTAAAGGAAAATGATATGGAAGAAAACACCATGGTTATTTTTTCCAGTGATAATGGGCCTGTGCTGGATGACGGTTATGAAGATGAAGCAAAGGAAAAGTTGAACGATCATCAACCATGGGGCTCGCTTAGTGGAGGGAAGTACAGTGCTTTAGAAGCAGGTACTCGTGTGCCTTTTATAGTGAAATGGCCCAAAGGTATCAAGGCCGGAACGATCTCCAATGCCTTACTATGCCAAGTGGATATGTTAGGTTCCATGGCTGGTCATTTTAAGGTAGATTATAATCAAGAGCAAGCAGTCGATACCCAAAATGCTTGGAATACCCTAGTGGGTAAAGAAAAGGATGGTCGCTATGCCTTAGTTCAGGAAGCCCTTTTTAGTAACCTGGCCTATGTTAGGCAGGATGGTTATAAGTATATACCTGGAAATAAAGGGCCTGAAATGGTGCCTTGGGGACCTAAGATCGAAACAGGGTTTTCAAAAGAAGATCAATTGTTTGACTTGAAATTAGATGAAGAAGAAAAGAATGACTTGTCAAAGGAAAAGCCGGAGGTGCTTCAGGAAATGAAAAATGAATTAGAAAAAATCATCAAGAAGTGAAAATAGAAAAGGCCAATAGCTAGTACCTATTGGCCTTTTTTCTTGTCTGTAGGCTTTAAAGCATGGTGTTTTTTCTCTTTGGGCAAAAAAAGTATGGACTTTAGGAAGTTTTTTTAAAAGGAGTTATAAGATATTTATGGAAATTGCTAATTAAAAAAATAAAATGATGAATTGTAAGTTAGCTAAACTGCTAATAGGAGTATTGATGATAGGATTTTTTTCATGTCAAAAGTCATCAGTAAATGACGGTCACCAAGCTAGTTCGCCCAATATAATCTATGTGCTTGCCGATGATATGGGCTTTGGGGATTTGAAGGCCAATAATCCTGAGGGAAAAATTTTAACCCCTAACCTGGACCGCATGGCAGCGGAAGGAATGAATTTTACGGATGCCCATACTTCGTCTGCAGTTTGTACCCCAACCCGTTATGGGATTTTGACAGGGAGGTATAATTGGAGATCCCGACTCAAGAACGGCGTACTGGGTGGCTATTCCAAACCATTGATAGATACTGCTAGGTCTACAGTAGCTTCCATGCTCAGTGATAATGGTTATCATACTGCTTTTATTGGGAAATGGCACCTTAGCTGGGATTGGGGCAAAGATGAAAACGGTCAGGTTGATTTTAGTCTTCCGGTTACCCATAATCCCAATGATAATGGCTTTGATTATGCATATGGGCATGTAGCCTCGCTGGATATTCCTCCTTATGTCTATGTGGAAAATGGAAAAGTTACAGCTCTTCCAAATGATTCAACCCAAAGTAAGGATAAATATGGTTGGTGGAGAAAAGGTGCAACCGGGGCTGATTTCAAACATGAGGATGTTACACCTAATTTCTTTAGAAGAGGGATTGAATATGTGAAAGAAAGATCCAAGGAAGAAGACCCATTCTTTCTTTACCTTCCATTGCCTTCTCCTCATACTCCAATCCTACCATTGGCAGAGTGGCAGGGCAAAAGCGGTTTGAACCCTTATGGTGATTTTGTGATGATGATAGATGATTATATGGGGCAGCTTATGGCGGCCGTTAAGGAAGCAGGAATTGAAGAGAATACTATTATTATTTTTACCAGTGACAATGGCTGTTCTCCAGCAGCAAAAATTGATGAACTTATTGCTGAAGGGCATTATCCAAATGGTATTTATCGAGGCCATAAGGCAGATATTTATGAGGGTGGACATAGAGTGCCATTTATCGTGAAATGGCCAAAGATGATTAAAGCGGGGTCTATAAGTGATGAGACCATCTGCACCACAGACTTGATGGCAACCTGTGCAGAATTGGTTGATTATTCTTTAAAGGATAATGAAGGAGAGGACTCCTATAGTTTGCTGCCAATATTCAGAGGCGAAGCCATTGAGGGAACATTAAGAGAAGCTACAGTTCACCACTCTATCAATGGTAGTTTTGCCATTCGGAAGGGAGATTGGAAGTTGGCCATGACAGCTGGTTCTGGAGGATGGAGTTTTCCTACTCCTGCGCAAGTTGCCAAACAGGATACATTACCCGATATCCAGTTATTTAACCTCAAAGAAGATCCAAGAGAAGAAAATAATCTACAAGGCGAATTCCCCGAAAAAGTCAATGAACTTCAAACTTTGTTGACCCAATATGTAGAGCGAGGAAGGAGCACTCCAGGACTTCCGCAATCCAATGAAGGAGGAAAAACTTGGAAACAACTATGGTGGATGCAGTGATGCTAAACTCAAGCTTATGAAAAACAATAACCCAAATTTTATTCAGTGCTTTATAGTCTTGTGTTGTGTTTTTCAGTTTTCCTGTACCAAGGGGATAGAAAAAGCTAAGCCACCCAATATTATTTATGTGTTGGCCGATGACATGGGGATTGGGGATATTCAGGCATTTTATCCTGAAGGGAAAATCCCCACGCCAAATCTGGATCAAATGGCTGCAGATGGTATGCGCTTTACAGATGCGCATACAGCATCTGCTGTCTGTACGCCTACCCGCTATAGCATTTTGACAGGGCGTTATAATTGGAGGTCTACATTAAAAGAAGGTGTACTATGGAGTGACGATAAAGGCTTGATAGATACATCTAGAACTACTGTGGCCTCTTTGTTGAAGGATCATGGTTATCATACTGCTTATTTGGGGAAATGGCATTTAGGCTGGAATTGGGGACATGATGAAGAAGGAAATATTGATTTCACCAAAGAAGTGAGCCATAATCCCAATGACAATGGCTTTGACTACGCTTATGGTCATATAGCCTCATTGGACATCCCGCCCTATGTCTA
This sequence comes from Echinicola salinicaeni, assembly GCF_014280965.1. GTDB lineage: Bacteria > Bacteroidota > Bacteroidia > Cytophagales > Cyclobacteriaceae > Echinicola > Echinicola salinicaeni. The sequence goes on along the minus strand of NZ_JACODZ010000016.1, from coordinate 3,687 downwards.
TGTGGAAAATGGAAAGGTGACTGAAATCCCAACTGACTCGACAGAAAGCAAAGACAAATATGGTTGGTGGAGAATGGGAATGACGGCACCAGATTTTAAGCATGAGGATGTAACACCTAATTTCTTTAGGAGAGCGATTTCATATGTGCAAGATAGAGCAAAGACGGATCAGCCTTTTTTCCTTTATTTGGCCCTCCCATCACCACATTCTCCAATTCTTCCATCTGAGAAATGGCAGGGCAAAAGCGGTTTGAACCCTTATGGTGATTTTGTGATGATGATTGATGATTATATGGGACAGCTGATTGCTGCGGTAGAAGAATCAGGCGCAACAGATGAAACCATGATCATATTTGTAACGGACAATGGATGTGCACCAGCGGCTAAAATAGATGAGCTGATTGAAGCAGGACATCATCCTAGTGGGATTTATCGAGGCCATAAGGCTGATATCTACGAAGGAGGTCATCGCGTTCCTTTTATAGTTAAGTGGCCCCAAGCAGTCAAGGCAGGAAGTGTCAGCGAAAAGACCATTTGTACAACCGACTTATTGGCGACTTGTGCAGATTTGGTCAATTACAAATTAAAGGACCATGAAGGTGAGGATAGCTATAGTATGCTTCCCCTTTTAAAAGGAGAGACATTAGATGAAAATTTTCGTGAGGCAACTGTCCATCATTCAGTGAATGGTTCTTTTGCGATTCGAAAAGGAGAGTGGAAACTTATTATGTGTGGAGGATCGGGAGGATGGAGTTACCCAACTCCTCAGGAAGTTGCAGAAATGGATTCCTTGCCACCTGTTCAATTGTATAATATGAAAGAAGATCCTTCCGAAACCCGCAATTTAGAGGCGAAATATCCAGAAAGAGTGCAGGAGCTTCAGGATCTTCTTACAAAATATGTTTTGGAGGGTAGAAGTACACCCGGTATTGCCCAAGAAAATGATGGGGAGAAAAAATGGAAGCAGCTTTGGTGGATAGACTAAAGGGAATTGAATAGTGATAATTCTATAATTGTTAAGATGAAAAGAAGGCTGTTTGTAATTAGTGTTTTGCATGTGATTTTTCTAGCCATAAGCGGGGATGGATATGCCAAGGATTACTATGTGCACCCCTCAAAGGGAAAGGATACTAATTCGGGTTTAAGCCAATCAGTAGCTTTCCAAAGTCTTGATAAAATCAATTATTTGAAATTAGAAGTCGGTGGCCGGGTTTTGTTGGCGTCAGGAGAAGTGTTTTAAGGTACCATAAGTCTAAATGCTATAAAAGGGACGAATAGTGCTCCCAGTACTTTTTCAGTCTTACGCTTGGAATGAGGGGAGAGTTTAAGTGCAAGAAAATCAGGCCCAATCAATCTGGAAGCAGCGCGACGGGTTTTATCCGCCACGGCTGATCAGGCAGTGATAGGTTTTATATTGCATATTTCTGGCAATTTATTTGGCTATTGGTATAATTCTGGATATGCCTAAATATAGATTCTGTTGTTATAATATGGTATTAAAGAGTGATTGCCTTAATATCTTCTGTTTTGATTGTTTTAATAGGAATTCAAAATTTGAAAAAAACTTTATTATATTTATAGGTCTTTTGACCTAAAAATATAGATTATGAATATAAATTCTTCATCAAGGCTTTTTGTCCTTTTGATTTCGTTGTTGAGTGTAGGGGCTTGTAATACCAAACAGGTTGATAAAAATGAAAATAAACCTCCCAATATTGTTTTGATTTTAGCAGATGACCTAGGGTATGGAGATGTGGTTGCTTATAATGCCGATGCCAAAGTCAGTACGCCCAACATTGACCAGCTTGCTGATGGAGGAATGATGTTTACTGATGCACATAGCCCCTCTTCAGTTTGTACTCCCACGCGTTATGGGATATTGACTGGGAGGTACAGTTGGAGAACGCGTTTAAAGAAAGGTGTACTTTGGCCATGGGATGAACCACTAATTGAAGAAAATCAAGTCACGATGCCACAGATGTTGAAACAGGTTGGTTATCAAACAGCTGCTATAGGTAAATGGCACTTAGGCTGGAATTGGGCTACCAAGGATACTTTGCCTGCAATAGAAAATGGTGGTGCAAATGTAGATTATAATGCGGCGATAAAGGGTGGTCCCTTATCAGCTGGATTTGATTATTACTTTGGGGATGATGTGCCTAATTTTCCGCCTTATACATTTATTGAAAATGAGAGAGTCGTAGAAGATCCAATTACTGAAAAACCAAAGGGATTGTTTGGTATTCCTGGGGCTATGGCGCCAGGTTGGACTTTGGAGCATGTATTGCCTACTATCACCCAAAAGTCGGTGAAATATATTGAAGAAGCTTCTGGAGGTGAAAGTCCATTTTTCCTATACTTTGCCCTTACAGCTCCCCATACACCGATTGCTCCAACAGAGCAGTTTAAGGGAACTAGTCAAGCAGGAGCTTATGGGGATTTTGTCCAAGAAGTAGATTGGACTGTAGGACAAATAATGGATGCGCTTGAAAGGAGTGGAGTAGCGGATAATACAATATTTATTTTTACAAGTGATAATGGTTCGCCTGCTAGAAACGGAAAAAATTATTCGGGACCGACAGCTTCTGTGATCAAAGATTATGGCCATAAGGCAAACGGAGATTTGAGAGGATTGAAGGGAGATGCTTGGGAAGGTGGTCATAGACTACCATTTATTGTGAGATGGCCTGGCAATGTTGAAGCAGGTAGTGTGAATGAGGGCTTGGTTTCTTCATTGGATATTATGGCCACCATCAGAGATATACTTGAAATTGATGCCAAGCCTGATGTAACTCCAGACGGCGTTAGTTTGAAAAATACCATTATCGATAACAATCCAGTGGCTAGGGACTTTTTGGTCCACCATTCCCATCAGGGAGTATTTGCCATTAGAAAGGGGGAATGGAAGCTGATTCTTTCTCAAAAATCTGGTGGTTTTAGTGATGGTTTGAACAAAGATGGTTATGGAATTGAGAGTCCAGGACAATTGTATAATTTGAAAGAGGATCCAGAGGAAATGAATAATTTGTATGAAGACCATCCTGATCAAGTAAAAGAATTGACCGAGCTATTAAATTCCATCAAGGAGAAAAGTTGATGTTTTGTTTAGGCTGGGAGAAACAAAAAGAATCGTCTTTTTATAAGGAGGCGGTTCTTTTTTAATATATATCATAGCAATTCAATGTCTTGTTAGCTAATAGAGAAGCTTTTCTGTTTAGAATCGTAAATAGTTTTTATGATTATCCGTTATTCCACCAGTAAATGTGTTTCTCACAGCCTGTCCAGGTCTATCTGGCCGAAGATAGGTTTGCACGGAATAAAATCTGATTTCACTGGACTTTAGTGAGTATTTTGAAAGGTTATCATGCTATTTAATAGCTACTGGGGCCTTTGCGGATTTATATGATTTTTTTTGCATCTGATAACCTGTTTGTAATTAGGGTAGTTATATATAAAAAAACACACTTTTTTAATTGTATATGGATCTATTGGGTTTTTTATTTAGGTTTATTTACTACCTTTGTCATCCTGTTGGACGGACAGGGGCATTTGGGAAGAGCTTTCGAGGTGCTTGATTTGGAATAAGGTTTTGGTTTCCAGGGCTTAAAAATATTTTGATAAAAAGTGTTTTATAAGAACGGAAAAGCTTTTAACTTTGCAGACCCAAAAGAGGGGAGGAGAGTTGTA
>NZ_JACODZ010000015.1 GCF_014280965.1 Echinicola salinicaeni | reverse complement strand
TATCGGACCAAACGACTATTCCTTGGCAAGTTGCTCCTCAGCAGAGCTTGACTCCGCTTCATCGTGGTATTGTAAGTTAGAGTAAACTTCCTTGATAGTAAAATGCTAGCTATATTTAAAGAAGAATTGTGTCAACCATTTTCAGGACGGGTCATTACTGGTGTTAAAACGGATAATCATATTATTTTAAAAAATTTCTCATCTAAGTAATTTTAAGGCTTCCCTTTCTTGAATAGGTTAATAAGTTGGGATTTTTTATTTTCCCAAGTATTAAATTTTCTCCCTGAATCACAGGTTGTTATTATAAACATGTTAAAAAAGGGCATAAAACCTTCGATTATTTACCCATCCATGTTTGGTTAAGTGAACAATAATCTTTTATATTTGCATCGCAATAAGGGAAAAACAACAAGGTTTTTCAAGCAAATAGAGAGTTGGGTGAGTGGCTTAAACCAGCAGTTTGCTAAACTGTCGTACGGGTCAAACCGTACCGGGGGTTCGAATCCCCCACTCTCTACGGAAAGGATTCTTTTGAATCCTTTTTATTTTCGGGGTGTAGCGTAGCCCGGTTATCGCGCCTCGTTTGGGACGAGGAGGTCGCAGGTTCGAATCCTGCCACCCCGACAAAAAAAGCCTAGCACTTAAGTGCCAGGCTTTTTTTGTTTTAGTGCGAATTTAATGCAGTTGATAATTATATATCTATCAAAATACCCTTATTTTCTTATTGGTTTTGCTTGATCCAAGATGTTTCTTTTTTGGAGTAGTATTTTTTTAAATAGGCCGGAAAAGCAGCTAATTTAAAGGATCAACATAAAAACAGGGTTTACTATTTGCCCTTTCCCAATTGTCATACTTTTAATGATTTGATAATGGATAGACAATTCATTCTATATTCATTGCATTAAAAATACATACCCTTTATTTCTATGACATACCAGTAATTTTAATTTGACTCTTCCATTTAATGAAAATGGGTAATACACGGTTTTACTTGGGCTTATAAATCGGTAAAACTATAGTCATAGATAATGTTAAAGAATTTATTTTTTGAATACTTATATGATGAAAATACCTATAATAGAATATAAGTACCATCACTTTTTCCTTTAATTTAACATAGTGTATCTAGATCTAAAATCTTTTCTAACGAATTCTAATAATTCACACTTTCAAATAATATAACCTGATAAAGAACATTAAAATAGTATCATAAAGAACTTAATAATGGATGGTTTATATCATTCATTATTAAAGTTTTACGTGATAAATTTTCACATAGTAATTGAAGTAAAATGGTTAAATATTGATTTAAGTATATAATAAATTCAGATGTCTTTATAACTAAAACTAGCGTGAAATGAAAACTTTAAGATATCATATTATGTTTCTGCTTTTCTTTCTTTTATTGATCTGGCAATGTAAAGCACCATCAAATGAAAAAGAAATAGCAGTTGACGAAAATGGCTATGCTATATTATCTGATGATCAAGTGGAAAATTTGGTAAAGAGATCGTACCAGTATGTAGCCATGTATAATGTAAACAATAAGTTTGCCCAATCCCAAGGGGGCTATAATACTATCCAAGCGGACAAAAAGCCTAAAGACCATACTTTAAAGGATATTGCTCGGCCCAATAACGATACTTTTTACACAGCAGCCATGCTGGACTTGAGAAATGAACCGATGATCATCAATATTCCTGCGATCAATTCAGATTATGTTTCCCTTATGGTAACGGCCTATGATCATCATGTAAATGTCCCCAAATCCACTAGAAAGGGAGACTTTAAAAAACCGGAGAAATTGCTTTTATATTCTGAAAATACCCAAGCTTATAATGGAGAGCAAATTGAGGGTATTGATGATATTTTTAAAACCAGCGGGGATTTTGTTTCTGCTGTCTTCAGAATTATGCCGCATCTAAATGAACCTGAACGATTTGCCGAGATTTCAACAAGTATTGACGGGATCAGCATAGAAACTTTATCTGAATTTGAAAATAAGTCAGCTAAACCTGAAGTCCCGCTTGAATTTCCACCAGTAGGAAAAACCAATATAGAAACTTTTAAAAATAATTTATTGGAGGTCATACAATTTGTAATGAACCATGTTGAATTGGAACCTACAGATGAAGATGACCAGAAATTGTTGGAAGCTTATCAACCTCTGGGAATAGCACCTGGAAATGAATATAAGGAGGAAACTGCAATAAAAGTTAATGGGGATAAATTCGCTGAAATTGCAAAAAAATATTTTGATGAAAATCTTGCCAAAATTCAAGATGAAGACCTAGCAAAAATATTAAGACCCAATATGTTCCAACCCAAAGGGCTGAGTAACCTGGAAACCCTCTTATTGGTATCTATTGTGGGACCAATTGGTCTGCCGATGGAAGAGGCGATGTATCCAGCCATTAATGCAGCTGATGGCACAGATTTGAATGCCATGAATGATTATGTGATCAGCATGAATAAAGAGGAACTCCCCCCTGCCGAGGCATTTTGGTCGGTCACTCTTTATGATGAAGCAAATGGATTCTTTATTCCCAATGACCATAAAAAATATAGCGTGGGTAAAAACAGTGGGTTTAAACTTAATGATGAGGGTGGAATTGAAATCTATGTATCTGCTCAAAAACCCACAGGTGTTCCCGAAGAAAATTGGTTGCCTATCAACAGGGAAGATTTAGATCTAAGTTTGATTCTTAGAATTTACGTACCTGATTTGGATAAATTGGAAACTTGGAAAGCGCCGGTTGCCTTGAGGATTAATAATTGATCATATATAAAAGGAATCCGTCAAAATAATATATCTCTGATAATCGTATGTACCAAGGGTTGATTATTCTCAACCCAACCTAATTTCAAGTAGATATCAAAAATTAAATGTACTCTTTTACTTAACTAATAAAAAAATAGTAAAAATATGATTATTAATAAGATAATACTTAAATTCTAATTATAATAAAATGGCATTTATGAGGACCAGCTTTTTAAAATTTTTTATAATCCCCCTATTACTTTTGGTTGGATCAGTTAAACATACCCATGGACAAGCCATGTGGTTGGTGCTTATTTTTGGAGATAAAGCGGCGACAGAAAACTTCTTTTTTAGTATTGAAGGCGGGCTGAACTTTTCCTATATGCCTGGTATGGAAGGCCGAATGAATTTGCAACCCAATTTTGGATTGGGTGTAAATATGAAAATAAATGATGAGTGGAGTTTTGTACCGCAGTTTAAACCCTTTTCCCGAAAGGGACAAAAAAGGATAAATGCAGAAAACCCCTTCCCTACCGGATTCAATAATTCAATTGATTCGTATAAAACTTCAATAAGGATGAATTATTTAGATATCCCATTAATGTTTAGATATGATTATACTGATGAATGGTTCTTTTCAATAGGTCCTCAAATTAGTTTTTTACTTGATGCAAAATACATTACTGTAGGGGATGGAAGCGACGATGGAGACTTTTTATACGCAAAGAGCACAAAAAACAATCTTAATAATGTGGACTTTAGCTTCCCTATAGAAATAGGATATACTTTTACTGAATTAAATAATGGGCATGGCATAGATTTAAAATTACGGTATGCACATGGTTTTTCGGAAGTATTTAAAAAAGAAACAGGGATGTCTGCCACTAACTCTCTTGTTCAAGTAATTATTGGATTCCCCTATTTAAAATCTGATAAACAATCTACTGAATAAAGAGTAATTAATCTTGTATTTTAACTTTCCGATTGTATACCAATTTAACATACTAACTAAAATTAATTGGCATCTAAAGTGTTCGAAAAAAGACAAGTAATTCATTTTATTGTAAACCCTATTTCAGGTAAAGGCAATAATTTTTTGGATAAGATTTTTCTGGAAGAGTCCTTTCCCAAATCCAAATATGAATTTTTTATAAAAATCACTTCGAGCCCTGGCCATGCTGCTAAGTTTGCTCTTGTGGCCATTACTGAAGGTGCTGATATTATCGTCGCCTGCGGTGGAGATGGAACTATAAATGAAATAGCTTCTTGTTTAATAGGGCGTGATATTCCTTTGGGGATTATTCCATTAGGTTCTGGAAATGGATTGGCATCCAACTTACAAATTCCTCATCAACTCAATAAAGCCCTCAATGTATTGATCCAAGGAAAAGTAAGAAGCATTGATGTGGGAATGGTAAATAGTAAATATTTCTTCAGTAATATGGGCATTGGCTTTGACGCTGCAGTAATAGCTCATTTTAGCCAACTTAAGCAAAGGCAATTGAAAGGCTATATCAAAGCACTGCTAAAAACTATGCGGACATACAGTTCTACAGGAAAAGTTAAAATTATAAATAATGGAAAGGAAAGCTATGCTGATCCTTTCTTACTGTTTGTTTCTAATTCCAACAGAATGGGCTATGGATTTACGCTTACCCCTAAAGCCAATATAAGTGACGGATTGTTGGATATGGTTTTGGTCAAGAAAATGTCAAAATTAAAATTATTACTATTTGGACTGTTAGTTACCATAAAAAGAACGAATGTCCTTAAAGAAGTTAATTTTCAATTAATTGACAAAATAGTAATCCATGGAAATGGTAATTTATTCCAATATCAAATTGATGGAGAATTGATACCCTATAAAGAAAATAAGTTATACATAAGTCTTTGTGAGAAAAAGCTAAAAGTGCTGGTCCCTTAAGGATAATTATAGCTGATTGAATTGTTTTTATAGGATTCCATATTGGTGATCTTGCGCAGACAAAATGATTAAGTCATTCCAAAGTTTTAAGTACCCGGGATTTAATCAATGTGCTTATATTTGATCAGTGAATTCTTAATGACCATTATTAATCTTATTTTCAAATAGCCCTTAATGAAAAGCGTTCTATTAGCCGTATTTTTATTATCCACTATTATTTCTTGCCAAAGTCAATCAAATAATAAACTAAGCATCGCTACGGCCTCTAATATGCAATATGCAATGGAGATGTTGGTAGATAAGTTCAAAGAAAAAACAGGAATGGATTGTGATATCATTCTCGGCTCTTCTGGTAAATTAACGGCACAAATAATTGAAGGCGCGCCCTATGATTTGTTTGTTTCAGCGGATATCAATTTCCCTCAAGCAGTAGAAAAAGCTGGATTTGCAGCACAATCTCCCAAGATATATGCATATGGAAAATTAGTGCTTTGGAGTTTAGATGAAAAGTATAAGCCAAGCATTGAACAATTATCCAATAAAGGAATCAAACATATTGCCTTGGCCAATCCAAAAACAGCCCCTTACGGAAAAGCGGCCATGGAAGTGCTTGAACATTTTCAACTGAATGAAAGTATTGGTGATAAACTGGTATATGGTGAATCCATTTCGCAAACTAACCAGTTCATATTATCTGGATCAGCAGAAATAGGCTTTACAGCTAAATCCATTGTTTTATCTCATCAATTGAAAAACAAGGGGTATTGGAGCGATATCGATTCAGAAATCCATTCACCTATTCAACAAGCAGTAGTTTTATTAAAAGGCACAAAAGAAAAGCATGATTTCGCATTAAAATTCTATGAATTCTTATCTTCGAAGGAAGCAAAGACGATTCTTTTGGAATATGGTTATGATGTTCCCTAATAGTATAGCTATGGATAAATTGTTTAAATTAATGCAGCACTCCATCATTAATGCTTATTATAGCGGTATTAACCAATTATAATTTATTCTTACACCATGAACCAAGTTGAAGGGCAAATTTCTGGGATTCAATCTAGCGACCATATGTCATTGGTATTCCTGGATTTAGGGAATGGTATAGAATTCCAGTCAATCCTGCTGGATACGCAGGAATCTGCCCATTACCTTCAAAAGGGAAATAGAGTCAATATATTATTTAAAGAAACCGAGTTAGTTCTATCCAAGGAAAAGGAAATCAACATTAGTCTAGAGAACCAAATTTTAGCCTCCATTACTGAAATCAAAAAGGGAGAGATTTTAACACGAATAAGACTGAAGACTGTCATAGGAGATTTGGTCGCTTTGATATCCACTACTAGCAGTAATAATATGTCACTTAAAGTCAAAGAGCCAATATTGGCCATGGTTAAATTTAACGAAGTTATACTGTCTCCATTATGAATTGGATTCCGTTAATATTGACCCTTAAACTTGCTTTAGTAACGACTTTGGTCCTTTTTGTATTGGCTATCCCTCTTTCCTATTGGTTATCTATTACAAAGTCAAAAATAAAGCCTGTCATTGAGACCTTGGTGAGTATGCCCTTGGTGCTCCCCCCTACCGTTTTGGGCTTTTATTTATTGTTGGCCTTTAGTCCCCAGAATGTCTTTGGTGCTTGGTTGGAAAACTGGTTTGGAATCCGTTTGGTATTTTCTTTTACAGGTCTGGTGCTCGCATCATGTATTTATAGCCTACCTTTTATGGTACAGCCAATCCAAGCCGGTTTATCAGGTATTTCCTCCTCTCTAACTGAAGCAGCCAGTTTGTTGGGGAAAAATAGATTGAACACGCTTTTTTATATTCTTTTGCCTAATATTAAATCTTCCATTATTACTGCAGTGGTCCTTACCTTTGCTCATACAGTTGGAGAATTTGGGGTTGTATTGATGATTGGAGGGAATATTCCCGGCAAAACAAAAGTAGCTTCCATTGCAGTATATGATGAGGTGGAATCACTGAATTATTCCCTGGCCAATCAGTATTCCATTGTTCTGATTATCCTATCATTTATCACCCTATTTATAGTTTATATGATAAATGGCGGTCATTTAAAAAGGTTTACTCGATGATTGAACTTAAGCTCCAGAAATCTTTGCGATCAGGTGATCAGGAAATGTTGTTGGATTTGGATATATCCATCAAAAAGGGAGAATTTGTTACTTTTTACGGTGAATCTGGATCGGGTAAAACATCTACTCTACGGTTGATAAGCGGCCTTGTGGAAGGCGATAGCGGTACCATTTTTGTGGATAACGACTGTTGGTGGGACATGAATGCAAAGATCAATTTAAAACCCGCCAAAAGGAAAATTGGCTATGTCTTTCAGGATTATGCCCTTTTCCCAAATATGACGGCTTACGAAAATTTGGAGTTTGCACTTCCAAAATATCAAGATAAAGCTATCATTGATGAATTGATAGCAATCATGGATTTAAAGGATATTTTAAATTTAAAGCCGGATATGCTATCTGGAGGACAAAAGCAACGGGTAGCCTTAGCCCGTGCCTTGGTTAGTAAACCTAAAATACTCCTGTTGGATGAGCCATTATCTGCTCTGGATAATATTATGCGCTTAAAACTTCAGGATTATTTGATAAAGATTCACCACAAATATCACTTGACAACCATATTGGTCAGCCATGATGTTGGAGAAATTATTAAACTATCCCAAAAAGTATTTGAATTTCAAAAGGGTAAAATCATCCGCTCAGGTAATCCTAAAGAAATATTTACGCATGGTAAGACCAGTGCCAAATTTCAATTCACAGGAGAAGTGATCGAAATTTTTCATGAGAAAGTTATAGGAATTATCTCTGTTCTGATCGGGCAGGATATTGTAAAAGTAGTATGTGACTTGTCCGAATTAGAGGAATTCAAGGTCGGGGACAAGGTCATGGTAGGCTCCAAAGCCTTTAATCCAATTATTCAAAAAATATAGTTATCCTAATTATACTGACTTGAACTCTCCTGCTATACCATTTCATACCGGCCCTACTCAGTAAATTTAGCACATGGCAAAGAATTTAGCTTTGTTACAAAGCTGTGATACTTATCCCATACCTTTTTAGTCTGAATCGATTGTTTATCAAACTAAAAAGCTATGAAAAAGTCCATATTATCATTCTTGGCTGTATCAATGGTTTATCTGTGTACTTCATGTGATAATGGAGATAGGCCTATGAACTTGCCAACAACGAATTTCACTGTTACAGTTGAGAATGTTTCCATGCACAAAATGTTTTCCAGTGCGGGAGTATTCACTACCCCCGTAGGTTCCAATTCACCAGGACCAATTATTCCTGAGGGCGCTTATGAATTTGATATTAAAGCTAGCAAGGGAGAGAAACTAAGTTTTGTAACCATGTTTGCCCAATCTAATGATTTGTTTTTTGCACCCAGCGAAGCTGGAATAGAATTATATCATCCTGACGGAAATCCTAGAAGTGGGGATGTTACGGATGAAATAATGCTATGGGATGCAGGAACTGAAGTAAACGAGGAACCTGGAGTAGGTCCAAATCAGGCACCAAGACAATCGGCCCCTAATACAGGTGATAATGAAAACGGGGTTGTTCAGCTAGTAGATGATGGCTACACTTATCCTGAGACCTCGGAGGTCATCAAAGTTACCCTTGAACCAATGGAAGATTATATGTTCAAAGTGCGGATTGAAAATGTATCTACTTCATCTACCTTAATAAGCAGCATGGGGTCTGTAACCATACCTTTGTCCCCAGGAGGCTGGGCAGTTCACACAGCCCCATCGCCCCTATTTATTTCAGGTGAAGCTGAAATGGAGAATGGTTTAGAGCAAATTGCTGAGGACGGAAATGCGGGTGTTATGGGACCTTATTTGGCAGAGCATACCGGATTGAATTATCCCTTATCGCCTGGAGCTTGGGCCGTACATACCGGGGGAATGCCTATTTACCGTTTGAATCAGAATGATTATGGGGATGGCTTGGAATATATAGCAGAAGATGGTGCTCCAGGAGTTCTTGCAAGTAGTTTAAATGCAATTTCCCCTGTAAAAGTAAGCGGCATATTTAATATACCTACTGATGCTGACGATCCAGCTCCTATTGGTCCTGGACAGAAATATGAATTTAGCTTTAGCGCTCACCAAAGTGATAAATTATCTTTAGCGACTATGTTTGTCCAATCCAATGATTTGTTTTATGCCTTTGATGATATGGGGATAATGCTTTTTGAAGGTGGTAAACCAATATCTGGGGATATTACAGGAATGTTGGGTTTATATGATGCAGGTACAGAGGTCAATGAAGAGCCTGGCTATGGTCCTAATCAGGCTATAAGGCAAGCGGGACCTGATACAGGTGAAACAGAAAATGAAGCAATCATGCCCGTAAATGATGGATATTCCTATCCGGAAATCAATGAAATAATTCGAGTTACCATTACAGCTAAATAAATCTAAGTATCCCCATGGAGATACACTTTCATGGGGATCTATTTGTTATTAATGCGGATGATGTGATTTTTTATTAAATTAAAGAATAATCAATTGAGGTATGCACAAAGTATTGGCCATAGAAGATGATTGGGATATTGCAGAATTATTAACTATTCATTTGAAGGATTTAGGCTGCGAGGTAAGTCACGCAGACAAGGGAGACTTAGGCTTCGAAATGGCCCAAAACCATCCTTATGATCTCATTGTCTTGGATCTTATGCTCCCGAAAATGAGTGGCATGGATATATGCCAAAAACTAAGGGACCTACATTTTAATACGCCTATAATGATGTTAACAGCCAAATCAGAAGAGATGGACAGAGTAGATGGATTGGAAATTGGAGCAGATGTTTATATGACCAAACCCTTTTCTATATTAGAATTCAAAGCCAGTGTGAAGGCCATTTTTAGAAGGATGGAATTGGCCAAAATCAATACCTCAGCGATCAAAAGTATCGTTCAGCGTGGTAGTTTAAAGATTGATTTGGACAAAAAATCAGTTCATGTTAACAAAGAAAGAATCAGCCTTACCTCAAAGGAATTTGAACTATTGTCTCTATTAGCTTCGCATCCTGGGAAGAGCTTTAGCCGACGTCGCTTATTGGAATTGGTTTGGGATTATGATTTCCAAGGATTTGAGCATACGGTAAACAGTCATATTAATCGCTTAAGATCAAAAATAGAGACCGATATGCAAAGGCCCCAATACATCCTAACGAGCTGGGGAATTGGGTATAGATTTGTAGAATAACGAACAAACCTAAAGAACAAAATCATGTTTAAAAGCCTTCCTAATAGTTTATTCTGGAAAATATCGGCATTGCTTTTGGGTATATTATTGATACTTTCTTTCATTTTTATTTTAATTCTTGGTAAGACTGCTTTCCAATTTAGTGAGGAAGCCGACCAACACCTGAACAAGGAGGTGGCCACTCATATCGCAGCGGAAATATCCGCTTTTCCGATTGATAGTATTGACCAAAACCAACTGGAGCATATATTTCATAGCGCCATGATATTGCACCCTGCAATTGAAATTTATTTTTTGGATACGGCAGGGCAAGTGCTTAACTATTCAGCTCCAGACAGTTTAATCAAAAAGAAACAGATTGACCTAATTCCGGTCAAGGAAATCTTAAATAGTAATGATACCTATTATAAAAAATCCACAGATCCCAGGCACCCTGATCAAGCAAAAATATTCTCTGCAGCACCAATCAATAAAAATGGAAAACTGTCTGGATATGTCTATGTAGTCCTGACAGGACAAAAGTACGCAGAAGCAAGAAATGAAATTCTGGACAGGTATATATTCAATATAGCCAGCAATACCCTACCCATATTAATCATTATTGCTTTGGCAATTGGGTTATTGGCCATATACGCATTAACAAACAGCCATAGGAAAGTCATTTCAGCGGTTAAACGGTTTCAAAATGGAGATTTTAATGGTAGAATAGATATAAAAAGCAATGGTGAAATGAAAGATCTGGCTCAGACCTTTAATGAGATGGCTGCAGAAATCCAAAAGAACATCAAAGCCATCCAATCAATGGAACAATCCAGGCGTGAGTTGGTGGCCAATGTCTCCCATGATTTGAAAACTCCGATTGCTACTATCAAGGGCTTTGCTGAAACCTTGGTGCTAAAAAAGCACGAACTAAACTCAGAACAGCAACAGAAATACATACATACGATCCTCAAAAACACCTCCCAATTAAAGACATTGGTTGATCAACTTTTCCAACTATCCAAATTGGAGGCTAATGAAGTAGAAGCTATAATAGAGCCGTTTTCCATGAGTGAACTGCTTCAAGATAATCTTTTGAAGTATAAGATGATTTCCAAAGAGAAAGATATAGTAATGCAAAGCAAAGTTCCTACAGATCTTCCCATGGCTATAGGAGATGTAGGACTGATAGACCGAGCACTTCAAAACCTACTTGATAATGCCATCAAATTTACACCGGAAGGTGGCAGGATTCATCTTGAAGCTTTTTCAACAAAGGATAAAATCATGGTAAAAGTTGCAGATACTGGACATGGTATTCCCCAAGACAAACTAAATGTGATTTTTGAAAGATACAAAAAAGGTACAGAAACTAGCGGTGAAGGCAGCGGAGGAATAGGATTAGGTTTGGATATCGTTAAGAAGATCCTGGAATTACACCAATCAAAAATTGCTGTTACAAATGGACCAGAAAAAGGGGCCGTTTTCTCCTTTGAGTTACCGCAATACACTGCTAGAATTTAGGTATTATATAAAATGCGAACTACATATATAGGCAACCTTATTCCCATATATCAGTATACATGGTATTAATTAATTTACCCTAGCAAGCTTAATAGAAATTATATGACTATTCATCCCCAATTTGGCGGTTCAGTTAGAAAAGCAGATTTGGAGAATTTCAGAAATTCACCTCAGTGGAACGGAAAGAAATTTCAAAATCTTTCTGCTACTACTATGAATGTCAACCTTAAGACACTCCCTAAATTACTAAAGCAGAATTTTACCAATACTGAAGAAAGGATTCCCAATCAGCCATTGCCTATCATTGCGATTGATAAGGCGGCATTTACTGATAACATCACTGGACCTAAGTTTATTTGGTATGGTCATTCTGTATTGTTGATGCGCTTAATGGGTAAGAATATTCTGATAGATCCCATGTTTGGCGACAATGCCTCTCCTATCGCTCCCTTCAAAACCAAAAGATTCAGTAAAAACACGCTTGAATTGATTGATAGCTTACCGGATATTGATGCGATTTTTATCACCCATGATCATTATGATCATATCGATTATAAAAGCTTACTAAAACTAATTCCCAAAGTTGACAATTGGTTTGTGGCACTTGGCGTATCCAGGCATTTAGAAAAGTGGGGCTTGGAAGCTTCTAAGGTGAAAGAATTTGATTGGTGGGAAGAAGGTGAATTCAAAGAGATATCTTTTGCTTTTACCCCTTCAAGACATTTTTCTGGTCGTGGTGCATTTGACCGTGCAAAATCTCTCTGGGGTGGTTGGGTATTCAAAACACCTGAACACAGTATTTATTGGAGTGGTGATGGTGGTTACGATCATCATTTTGGGAACGTAGGAAAAAAATACGGCCCATTTGATGTCATGTTTGTGGAGTGCGGCCAATACAATGAACACTGGCATCAGATCCATTTATATCCAGAAGAAGCCGTCAAAGCAGCTATTGATGCCAAGGCCAGTGTGGCCATACCTGTACACTGGGGAGCCTTTTCACTGGCGCCACATCATTGGAAGGATCCAATAATAAGATTTGAACATGAAGCACTGAACAAAAATCAACCACACTTCACCCCTTCATTAGGTCAGGTTTTCGGCTTATCTGATATGGAAAATCAGAATTCATGGTGGAAAAAAATAGATTGAACTGAAATAGCCTTAAAGTGCTTGATTTTATATTCATTTGAAGCTAGTGATGATTTTTGAATAAGGTTATAAACTTTTTTCAATTAATTTTAAATTAAACATAGGGTAAACCCTTATCACCGTGTCCTAATAATAACAGGAAAAAAAGATATCAGTTTAAATCACAATTGAACAAAACAGGTGGAATATTCTACACAGCTTGAAGTGGAAGATTCATCACTCATTGATGAAAAAGTGTTTGAAGCGACATTTAAAAGTCATTTTCAAGCTTTGCACGGTTATGCCTGTGCCCTATTGAAGGATGAAGATGAGGCTAAGGAAATCGTCCAGAATGTCTTTCTGAAGCTTTGGGAAAAAAGGGAGCAAATTCATATTGAGACCTCTGTGAAAGCCTATTTATACCAGATGGTATATAGAAATAGTATGAATACTATAAGGCACGAGAAAGTGAAACAGAAGCATCAAAATATCACTAAATATCAATCAATTTCAGCACCTGTTCAAAAAGATGAAGGTGATGATTCCGAGTTGATGGGAATGTTGAAGTTGGCATTACAATCATTGCCAGAGAAATGCCGAAAAGTATTTCTCCTCAGCAGGTATGAATCATTAAAATACCAGGAAATAGCAGACCGTTTGGGTATTTCTGTAAAGACTGTAGAAGCGCATATGGGCAAGGCTTTAAAGCACTTAAGAGTAGAATTAGCTGATTTTCTACCTATCATATTATTCCTGTTTACAAATATATGATCCTATGAATGATAGTAAACTTATAAAATATCTGTTGCAGGAAACTGATGAAATGGAAAACAAGCATATCCAACAATGGATTGAAGCTGATCCAGATCATCAGAAACAATACCAACATATCCGATTAATTTGGGAGAAGAGTCTCAATGCCCCAATATCTGATAAGATAGATGTGGAAGAAGTTTGGGAGGATTTTAAAAATAGAAGAAGTCAAAAGCGCCCTTTTTTAGGTAAGCAGTTCTTTCTAGCACAATGGTATAAAGTAGCTGCTGTATTCATCTTGGTTTTTGTGACTTCATTTCTTGTATATTCCAATTTAATGGCACCGGATAATCAATTTATTTCAAATTTGAGTTTGGAATCAAGAAATAAGTCCCTCTCCCACACCATATTCGATGGATCTACAATTACTTTAAACAAAGATAGTAAATTGACATTTAATCAGTCAATTATTAATCCTTTCAGAAAAGCTGAACTGATAGAAGGCGAAGCATTTTTTGAAGTGGAAAGAAATGAAAGCAGACCTTTTGAAGTGAATGTCGGAGCAGCTAAAATCACTGTCTTGGGTACATCTTTTAATGTAAAAAAACACAATGAACAGATTGAGGTTATTCTTAAATCCGGATCAGTACAGGTAGATTTTGAGGGGGAGGCCCATATCATTAAACCTGGAGATAAGTTGTTTATAGATGGTTTAAAAGGTTTACTGACCATTACTCAGGTTGATGACCAGCTTTATAATTATTATGTTGGTGATTATTTTAAAGCGCATGAAACACCGCTTTGGAGGGTAGTTGAGGTACTTAACCAAGCTTATAATTCAAATATTGTCATTGCCAATGAACATTTGCGAAATTTACCATTAACTACTACCTTCAGTAACGATTCTCTGGAAAATAATTTGGAAGTATTAAAAGCTACTTTTGGTTTAACCATCGTCAGAGAACCCAATAGAATCGTTATTAAATAATTCAGTTGAACATGACAGCAAAGGGGCTGGTAAAGGATTTTATGATCCTTTTTGTATTATTTTTTTCGCACGGTTTAGAAATATTCGCTCAAGGGAACCTTGATAAGTCTGTTTCAATGGATGGAATGGCTACTGTCAGTATTGAGGAGCTTTTGAAATCCACTTCTGCCAAGCATGATTTTTTCTTTTCCTATAATAGCAATATCATTCCTGAAGATAGCTTAGTCAATTTCCCAGAGTACTCAGGAGATATACGTGGAGTGCTTTTGAGGGCACTAGGTCCCAAATATGAGTTTATTGAAACCCCTGGCTATATCGTTATCCGCTATGCTCCAAACAAATTGTATTTGGATGAAGGTATAGACACCCAGCAGGGAAATTCCTGGGTCATCACGGGGCAAATAAAGGATTTAGATAGCGATGAATTAATTGCCTATGCCAGTGTCTATGAGCGAAGCATGTTAGCCTCTTCCATGACCGATAAAAATGGATATTTTGAATTAAAGCTAAAGAATCCGGACAAATCCGTGCTTTTAACCATAAGCAAGGAAAATTATAGGGATACCACTTTTATGCTATTGCCCCCATTTGATATATCTGCAAAGAAGAAAAATCCGAAGTACAAGTTTTATCCAGATTCCGAAGAGGGAGATGGAGTTGAGAACACTTATATAGGTAGGATGTTTACAGGGTTTAAACAAAGAATGCAGGGGCTTAATATTGGTGGATTCTTTGCTGAAGTTCCCGTCCAAGTATCCTTGATTCCTGCTGTAAGTACGCATGGGATGATGAATACACAGGCCATAAATAATGCTTCGATAAATATTTTTGGAGGGTATTCTGGTGGGGTAAATGGGGTGGAACTTGCAGGTCTATTTAATATCAACCGGAAGAATGTTGATTATTTACAAGCAGCAGGTTTATTCAATATTGTTGGAGGGAATACAAAAGGGGTTCAATTAGCAGGTATTTCAAATGTAGTACTGGGCAATACCAGTGGCTTTCAAGCAGGTGGATTAGTAAATGTAAGCAAGGAGACCAAGGGATTTCAATTAGCGGGTTTAATAAATCAGTCCAAGTCGATGGATGGACTCCAGATAGCAGGTTTGGGCAATCAAAGTATAGAAAAGACTGGCACGCAGGTTTCTGGACTTTTAAATAAAGGCGGCCATGTAACTGGCTGGCAAATCACCAGCTTAGTCAATATCGCAGATAGTAGTAAATACCCCATTGGGTTGATCAATATTATCAAATCAGGGGAAAAAACCATTTCATTGACCTTCGATGAAAGCCAAATGATTCAGACAGTATTTCGATCCGGAGGGACACATACTTATGGTTTAATAGGAATCGGGAATTCCTTATTGGGAGACCGAAACCCGATTGCTGTAGATGCTGGATTGGGTTATCACCTTATTAAATCGAAATCATTTCAAACCAACGCAGAATTAATTTCAAGGACCTCAATAGGATCTTACGGTAAAAACTATTTTACCGGTTCCTTTAAGCTTCTTCCAGCGATTAATTTTAGTAAACGCTTTAGGTTTTATATAGGACCATCTTTTAATTTTGGATCATTTGAAAATGTGGAATCAACTGTTCCTGGCTGGATAATAGATAAGGAAACCAACGATTTTGGAATCCACTATCTGTATTACGGTATATCAGGAGGTCTTCAGGTTATTTTATAGATTTTTATAAGGGTAATTTATTCGCCAAGTGTCTTATAAGAAAACATAATTATTCTAATAAGGCTAAAGTTATGAAAATCCTAAAACTAATATTGACTATTATATTATTGTCCGCTGTATTACCCCTAAAAGCTCAAGACAGCACCTCAAGTCCAGTCTTATATACTGTTGTATATAATCATGTTCCGGAAGGTTTCAAATACCCATTAATAGGATTTATAAATCATGGTGAAGGCAACCAACGTGGTGCCCAAATCGGTTTCGTCAATATAAACGAAAAGAAATTTATGGGGAGCCAAATCAGCTTTGTGAATACAAGTGGCGGAGCTGTCAACGGCCTTCAAATAGGTTTTATCAACACCGTTGCAGATTATATAAATGGAGCGCAAATTGGCTTTGTCAACACCAGTACTAAGTATTTTAAGGGCACCCAGATTGGATTTGTAAATACCGCAGTCAAAACCTCTAATGGCGCTCAGATTGGATTTGTAAATACAGTAGCTGATGACTTGAAGGGTACGCAAGTTGGTTTTGTTAATATTAATCCAAAAGAAGTTACAGGTGCGCAAATTGGATTTGTAAATGTTGTTAAAAAATTAAATAGTGTTCAAATCGGTTTCTTGAATTATGCTGATAGCGTAGGTAATGGTGCGGTTCCTATTGGTTTCCTATCTATAATTAGAAAAGGAGGTTATAAAGCAATAGAGGTGGGATTTACTGAAATGCACCCTGTCAATATGGCTTTTAAAATTGGTGTGTCTAAATTTTACACCACATTGAACGGTGCGTACAATCCTAATTTCAAAGACAAATTTGCCTTAGGGGGTGGTTTTGGAAGCATTTTACCACTTGGTTCCAAATTTTACTTAAACCCTGAAGGGTATTATCTAAACCATATTAGTACAAATAAAGATATGGCAAGACTGAGCTTAAATATGGGATTAGCATTAAGTCCCAAAATTCACTTAACGGTTGGTCCGAGTGCTGTATGGTCGGGAACAGATCGGGCCAATGACTTTGTGGACCCCATGTTCTATTTTTATAAGGAAAGAATAGATTATAGAAATGAATTTATATTTGGTATGAATGCCAGTCTAAGGTATAATTTCTCTTTATATTAAATGTCTTAAATTGAATAATAAGCATTAATAAGCCCTATCCACCTTGATTTCAATAAAATTGGTGGATAGGGATCTCAAAGAAATATTAAAGTCCAATATTTAAAATATCATTTCTACAAGATCCAGAACGTTTTGGTAGGTAGTAAGTCCATGCAGATCTGCTTTTTTATGAATAAATTTTAATTCACGGCACTCAGTTGTAGAGGTGAAATCCAAATGAGCTAATTGTGTTTCATAAAGAACATTTACAATGGGCTCCCCTTTTGGATTATTAGAAGAAAAAAGCAGCATGGGCCTTGGCTCTATCTTAATCGGCTTTAAGCCCATTTCTTCATTGATTTCACGATAAATGCAATCTTTAGGGCTTTCTCCTCTATCAAGCCCACCACCAGGTAAATCCCAGAGGCCATTATCTTCCCTCACGATTAAGAATCCACCCAAATCATTTACAATAAATGCTTTAATACTTACCCTATATGTACAATCCCAATTATTCCAATCCATATAATTATAATTAACCTATTTGAAATATAAACTATTCTATCATGGGCTTTCCAAAAATGGAAAAAATAAAAGGATAGTAAGTGAAAAATATATTAAAAACCCATTTAATCCAATGAGCTATCGTTGATACACCTATTTTAATCATTCATAGGAATTTTATTGTTTTTTTTACTTAATGATTCTAATTATTAATTAGAAATGCATTTAGAATAATTCGAAATAATTCATATATTTTATCAAAGATTTCAATAAGCATGAATTAATTATTAAATAGATTTTAAATAGTCCATATTTTATAGTTTGTTAAATTCAGTAGCTTAAGGGGTACAATCTCAAATAAATTCAAAAAAATAACATTTATTTAATACATGGAGTTTAAAATATTTATACTATATATTAAACTTATTTCGAATTGAAATAATTTTGACTTTAGTTTTAACAGAGCCACTATTTAACTCATTTTTTCAATTAAAACGCTAATAGATGAATATGACAACGCAATTTAATCTACTGACTTTAACCAACCTGTTGGCCGTTGCTTTGGGGGTAATCACCATTTTAATATTATTATCATTCAAAGATGCTAGGGAAAAGTCCAGATTGTTTTTAAGCTTAGCCTTGATAGTAATGGTAATGATTATTATTGCCGGGATTATTACGGATAGTAATATGATTTATCAGTTTCCCCTTGCTGCCAAAATAAGCAATATACTATGCTTTTTGTTTATTCCACTTTCCTATCTTTATATAAGAAAACTACTTTATTCATTCTCCTTTTCGCGAAAGGATTTTGTCCATATTATCCCATTTCTCCTAGTGCTGATTGACAGTATTCCTTATCTAATTTCAACCCACGAAGAAAAAATCAACTTATTAAATATGGGGGAATCAGGCTTGCAAAGTGATTCTTTATTTTTACAGTTATCTTTCATTCCTGTTGAGTCAGTAAATATTATGTATCATATATTCTTCGGAATATATTTTATACTACAGCTTGAACTAATAATCAGATTCATAAGCAACCAAGAAAAAGAGTTCAAAGAAAGAAATCAACTCATTCTAAATTGGGTTTTCTTTTTTATTTCCATTCAGTTTTTTCTATTCTATCCTTATTTCATCTATTCTTATTCCCCATTCCAAAATGAAATTTATGAAGATTTTAGTCAAGGTGCTGGGGCTCTAGTTATTTTAAGTACTTGTATTTACTTATTTAGGCAACCTAAGATCTTATATGGTTTTGCTTATGTCATGAATCCATCTTCAAGAAAGGAGAAAAGCAAAAAAAGAAATAAGGGTATGACCAATGGTAATTCTTATACCTCAAAGTTCTTAAGTGAATCAAGAATCTTAGAAATAGACCTTAAATTAAACGATCATATAGAAAATAATGCTCCATACTTGAACCAGGGCTATAATCTTAATGATATGTCAGAAGAACTTGATATCCCCCTATATATATTGAGTTCATTTATTAATAAACAAAAAGGGGTGAATTTTAATGACTTTTTAAATAAGTATAGAATTGAGCACTGTAAACAAAAAATCAGGGCTGGTGAATGGAAGAATATAACGCTTGAGGGTTTAGCTTTTGATTGTGGATTTAGCAATCGGAATTCATTTAGGGCTGCTTTTAAAAAATTCTCCGGTCAGACTCCCTCTGAATTCATCAAAAATTTCAAATAATCAAAACTTAGCCAAAATTATAAATTTTGGCATTTCGAATTTTATTAATTCCATATTCCATTAAAAGTATTTTTAATTTAACGGCAATAGCTATCAGTCTTTTTATAGTTGATAGGATCAGTAATCATATTGTATTGCTTCAAATTAAGTAATTCAATAAGGATGACATTCTAATTTGTTGTTAAAAAATTTCTTTAAGGATATGCAAATTAATATCTCATCAAGTTTAATTTTCCAATTATTGGCGGTAACAGCTTCGCTTATTGCAGCCATTGTTCTTCTATCCTATTCTAGTCAAATCAAAAATCAAAGAATCGCCATAAGACTTCTAAGTTTAATGTTCTTCAGTATTTTTCTATGGATTTCCTTGAATATAATTGCTTCTATTGAGCAGTTCGAACATTTTTTTGTGTTTATTAGGCCAGAGTTTTTAGTGTTAGTGTTGATGTCTTTTTTTGTGCCAATCCATTATTTACACATTAATTTATTGATTAATAAAAAGTTAAAGGCCTACGATATTTTTATCCATTTTACACTAACATGTGTAATACTGGCATTGGGAGTAATCAACTATAGTAATAAATCTATTAATAGTTTAATAGAACCTGTAACAGTTTTGGTTTACCTTCAAATGGGATTCTATTGGTTTATTGAACTTAATATTACTTTAAGAATTTTATATTTAAAAAAACAAAAGAAAATCAAGGTACTTAAGGGCTGGTTTAAATGGGTGAAATTTTATATCATGATTTTGCCTTTCATTTTTGTTCCCTTCTTCATATTTAAAATTTCAGGGTATTCTACTCAGGATTCCTTTTTAATTAATTTTATGGAATCTCTGGGTATTCTAATAATTAGTTTGTCTTTGTTTTTCAGACCTGATTTCTTATTTGACTTATTACCAGCTCCAATAGAAAAGAAGTGGCTAAAGTCCGATATAAATACCAAAATCCAAATAGAAAATGATAAGTATAAAAGGCTAGAAAAACAATTAGAGACTTATTTGAATAAACATAAGCCACACTTGGGTGAATATTTTAATATCGAACAAATGGCAAAGGAATTAGGTGTAACAAGTACTGAACTTCATTCCTATTTTCGGGAAAAAGAAGGCTTAAGTTTTGAAGACTATATTAACCAGCAAAGGATAATATACAGCCAATCAATAATTAAAAAAGGAGCCATATCTAAACTTACTTTGGATATATTAGCTAAGAAAAGTGGCTTCAAAAATCGCACTACCTTTATCAATTCCTTTAAAGAGTTTACAGGATATAATGCTATAGATTATATCAGTCATTTTTTGAAATTCCCCTCGAACAAATAAGATATGACAATATTTATAACAGTTGTCAGCATAATTCATAAAGTCTTCGGACTTCAACTCCATCCTCTTTAAATTAATTTGAAAGATAAATAGATTATGATAATCTGTTAATCATCTCCTCATACTAGGTAATAAATGGATAAAAACATGAGAATACTGTTCTTCCTATTTGTACTAATTTGCTATCCCCTTTTCTCTTATTCACAAGAAAAGTCAATTGATTCAACAGCTATTTATATTCTTGACCGCATGAGTGAAGTAATCGGTCAATTACAGTCTTGCAGCTTTCATCTTTCAACTTCAGCAGATCACCCCAATACTTATCACTTTTCAGCTTATTCTAAAGAATTCACCGATTATGAGGTAGTCATGCAGGGGCCGGATAAAATGTTGGTACTTGCTAATGGTTATCCTGGAAGGCGTGGATTTTATTATGATGGAAATTCCTTTACCAGGTATTCATTTGATGAAAATAATTATACAACTATTGCTGCTCCAAATAACACATTGAGTATGATAGATAGTGTTAATTACAAGTTTGGAGTTGATTTTCCTGCAGCGGACTTTTTTTATCCTTCATTTACTGATGACCTAATTGATGATTTCGATCAAATATATTTTTTAGGAAAGAAAACAATTGAAGGAAAAGAAACATTCCAAATTACCGCTATCAAAGATGAAATGAATGTTCAAATATGGATTTCAAACGACACATTGGGTCTTCCTTTAAAATTGTTAATTATCAATTATGGAAAGGAAGTAGCCAGCCAGTATGAAGCCACATTTTCAGATTGGAAGGTTAATATAGAATATCCTGATAAAATATTTGATTTTAGCCCACCACCAGGGTCAAAACTTGTTTCCATTCTTCCAAAACCTTTATAGTGAAGTATGATGATGAATCCCCCAAAACTAAAATTAATCTTAGGTATTTGTATTTGTTTATTAATGCTAATACCAGACTCATTAACTGCACAGCGGTTGAGGCATGCTCCTTCTCGAGGTGGTGTACAGTCAAGACCTACTTCAGGAAGAAGTATAAACGGTGGTGCCCAAAAGTCAAGGCAAAGACCCAACTTTAATAATACTAGACGTCCTCAGTCAAGGCCCAGTCAAGCGAGACCTAATACATCCAGACCTACAAGCCGGCCTAGTTATAATAGACCTAGCAATTCTAGGCCTAGTACAACAAGACCATCTACGAATAGGCCCAATTATGAAAATCGCCCAAACCACTCTAGGCCTGTAAATCACCCCAGGCCTTCTGTAAACAATCGAGTGAATATAAGAAGAAGTACTGTAGTGATAAGAAACCCTCGTCCTTATTATAGACCACCCTATAGTTATGGTAGATACAGGTACTATTGCTATAGACCGTATTATTATCATCCTTTTAGACCTTATTATTGGGGGCCTGCCTGGCATCCTTGGGGATTTTTTGTTGCTTCATTAGCTGCTACCGCTATCGTGATTTCCATTGAAAACCAAAGGTATCACTATGATAACGGTGTTTATTACGTCCAAAGCAATAACGGGTATACCGTGGTAGAACCCCCTGTAGGTGCCACTGTTCAAACCTTACCAAAAGAAACTACTACAGTAGTGGTAAATGAAACCACCAATAACTATTACTATGGAGGGACCTATTATGAGAAGACAGATGAAGGCTATACCGTTGTTCCTCCTACTGCTGGTACAATAGTAGAAAATCTACCTGAAGGAGCAGAAGAAGTGAAAATTGGCCATCAAACCTATGTACAATATGGTGAAACCTATTACCAGCCTATTCAGCTAGATGGGAAAAACATGTATGAAGTAGTTCAGGTTGAAGAAGAAGAAAATTAAAACTTGTCTTTACGAGTAAATATTAATATCTGAATAAATACCTGATAATTACGATCATTACATGTATTACATCCCTAATAAATGGTAACTACTAGCTGTAATTATAAGTCTTGCTAAATCCTATAATTTTAAGCAGATTGACCAATTTTTAAATAATTATGCTGCGCTTTACTTTTTAATTTTATCGAAGGAGTTCTAAAAGCAATCAAATGATTATTAAAGAATTAAAACATCACTTTAAAGCATTAAAATGATTCACCAAGGTATAGCGCTAGCTATTTAATGTCGCCAGACTAATACTATTCCATTGAGTCCAAAATCATAACATAATTGTAATGAAAGGAAAATCAAATTACTTGATTCTCATTCTAATATTCCTAATGTCATACCAGCCCATCCATTCCCAGACTTTCACCATGGGAAAGAAATGTAAGGCCATATTGGAAGAAGTAAATGAACATTTAGGGGATGAATCCTATACAGAGGCACTGGCTAAACTAGATGAGTTTAGTGGCAACTGCAAAACAAAAGATGCCAAAGAAATTGCTGCAACAAGTAAAGCTGAGGCCTATAATGGACTTCAGCAATATGAACAGGCCATAGTGGAAGCTGATGCTGCACTGAAATTAACCAAGGACAAAAGCCTGTTGGCACATTTCCATAAAGGAATAGCATTAAACAAATTGGGTGATCTGGAAGGTTCTAAATCAGAATTACAAAAAGTAATTGAGCTGACAGAAATGAATCAAAACACGAATGAAAGAGCCAATAACTATGCATTAATGGCAAGGATTTATAGTAGGCAACTCAATGATCGAGATTCCGCGGATATCTATCTGGATAAAGCTATTGAATTGAGTCCCGAAAAAACGTCTTTTATAATCCAGAGAGGTGATATGAATCTTTATTATAATGAATATGAAAAAGCTTATGCTAATTATGATGAGGCCTTAAATAAAGGTCATGACCCCTTAGATGTTTCTATTAGCCGTACAAAAGTTTCTTTTAAAAAACTGGAGAATAAATATGGGACCAATAAGGCAAATGAACTTCGGGATAAAATGACTTCAGATGAAAAAGATGTACTCTGTTCTGATCTCAGCAAGGCCTTGAGTTTGGGATGGGAAGACATGAGCATGGATATGTTCTCCGCTTTAGTATGCAATTAACTCCACTAACTGAAAACAAATTGGACCATGAAAAAGCTATTTATTTTAATCCTAAGCATAAGTGTTTTATTGGGCTGTGCCAATTGGAACAATCAACAAAAAGGAACTGCAATAGGATCTGCAGGTGGTGCTGCCATTGGTGCTGCTGTATCCAAAGGAAGTATTTGGGGGGTATTAGCAGGAGCTGCCATTGGAGGTACTGCTGGTAATTTAATTGGTAAAAAAATGGACCAGCAGGCTAAAGAGTTGGCCCAGGCAATTCCTACTGCGGAGGTGAAAAGAATCGATGAGGGAATCAACGTTACCTTTGATGCTAGCTTAGTGTTTGAAATAAATTCCGCCAACTTAAGCGAAAGTTATAAAGATGATCTTTTGAGGGCCATACCTGTATTCCAGAAATATGGTGATACCTATATATTGATTGAAGGACATACTGATGATACAGGAAGTGAAGAATTCAATATGTCCTTATCTGAGAAAAGAGCAAAATCAGTTTCTAATTTCCTCGCTGAAAATGGTATTGATAGATCACGATTAATTGAAAAATGGTACGGTGAAACCCAACCAAAATATCCAAACGATGAGGAAAACAGAAATAAGAATAGAAGAGTAGAAATGGCTATTTACGCTGATGAAGAAATGCAGGCAAAAGCTAAATCCGGTGAGCTATGATTTAGTTAATAATTCAAATAGGTTTTTGTAAAAAAATTAAATAAAATCATAAACATAAAACAGAATATTTGTATATATTTTTTATTATTTTAATATCTAAATAATTCATATCAGTATTTCACTAAAAGTCAATACCTATGATTAAAAATTTAATTTTATTGTTCTTTTTATGCTGTCTATTTTTTAATTCCTCATATGGCCAAAATGATTCATTAATATTTAAAAATAAAGATGTCATTGTTGGTGAAATAAAGTCAATGGATAGAGGTGTTGTAATTATAGAAACGGATTACAGTGACAGTGATTTTGAAATTGAGTGGGAAAAAATCAGTGAGGTGTATTCTACACAAAACTATCTCATTACATTAACATCCGGTCGAAGACATAATGGCTATTTAAAATCTTCCTCCCCTAATCGCATTCTTATACATACTTTAGATGGTGAGACCATAGAGGTAGATGTTAATGAGATTGTGTATTTCAAAACCTATGAGGATGATTTTATCAGTAGGTTATCTGCCAATATTGATATTAATTATAGCTTCACCAAAGCCAATAACTTGACACAATCAGGACTTAGAACTTCTTTAGGTTATGTAGCACCCAGATGGTCTGCTTCTGCAGGCTATAACCTTATTAGGTCCAACCAAGATGAAGTGGATCCTATTCGTAGAGAAGATGGAAGTTTTTCTTATAGAAAATTTCTCCCTAAAGACTGGTATGTCCCGGCCAATTATTCCTTTCTGTCCAATACAGAACAAAAACTAGATTTGAGAAGTATTTTCAAGCTGGGAATGGGTAAATATATTATCCACACCAACCAATCTTATTTTGGTGTTGAAGGCGGTTTTTCTTACGTAAATGAACGGTTTTCTAGTGAAGATGAAGACAGAAACAGTATGGAGGCTTATGTGGGTAGTGAACTTAATTTATATGATATCGGAGACCTAGACTTACTTACAAAAGCAGTAATTTTCCCTGGTATAACGGAAAGTGGAAGATGGAGATTTGATTATAATATTGATGTCAAATATGACCTGCCTTTGGAATTGTATATCAAAGCTGGTTTTACCCTAAACTATGATAACCAGGTTGTAGAAGGTGCAAGTAAAGCGGATTATGTCTTTCAAACTGGTATAGGATGGGAATTATAATAGGATCGTTCTTATTTATTTGGATTTTAGTTTTTCAATTAAACCGAATTATTATAAAAAGCTCATTACTTTTACTGCACTAAATTATTAGCCATTAGAAATTGATCCTATATGAAAAAGTTAGCTCCTTTAGTTGTTTTACTCGTATTTTTATTCAGCTCTTGTGAGGATAAGAAAAAGAGTAAATTATCCAAAAAATTGGAAAAGGTAGAAAACAAATTAGAAAAAGCTGCAGATAAAATAGAAGATGCAGCAGAGGATGTTAGCGAATCCTTGGAAGATGTTGCGGACAAATTGGATGAAAAGGCAGATGATATTCAAAAAAAATTAGAAGAATAGACAAAGAAGCCCGGAATCATTTTCCGGGCTTCTTTGTCTATTCTTCTTAATGCTCAGTCCACCAAAGTTTATTCTGAGATACGCCAAAAAGATTGGACATCCGGTATAAAACCCTAGCACCTACATTTCCATCAATTTCATTCCCATCATTACTAGGTGCTACTTCGACTACATCAAAGCCAATTATTTTTTTTCCTGATTTAACCAATAACTTCATTAAATACATGATTTGTTCGAGATCAAATCCCCCAGGAACAGGGGTACCTGTATTGGGACAAAGCTTGGGGTCAAATCCATCAATATCAATAGTGATATAGACTTCCCTGGGCAATGAATTAATTATTTGGTTACATACCGATCTCCATGTAGCTCCTTCATACATAGATTCCTTGATATCCTTATCATAAAAAGTATGAATCCTAGGATCTTCTTTGGCTCTATCTGATTCCTCCTCACAATAATCCCGAATACCTACTTGTACCAATTTTTCCACTTGCGGAATTTTCATGAAATTATGGGTAATGCTCGCATGTGAATATTCAAAACTCTCGTAAGCTTCCCGCAAATCAGCATGGGCATCTATTTGGAGGACACCAAAACTGGAGTACTTTTCGGACAAAGCTTTGATATAGCCAAGTGGAGTACTGTGATCCCCTCCCAATAAAGCCACTAATTTACCTTGATTGAGATAATTTTTAGTTGTCTTGTATACCCATTCATTCATCTTTAAACATTCCCGATTAATAAGATCAGGAACAGCCAAATACTTTTCTTTATCTTTTTGTTGCTTCCCCGTTTCCAACCATTCTATATAATCGTCGGCTATTTTGCGGTGATTAGAGTTGCTTTGGGCCAATTCTGCAGGAATAGGCAACATGTAAATACCCATGGTCCATGCATCCACAATATCATCCTGAAAAAGATCAACTTGAGCAGAAGCATTTAGTACACTTGCAGGTCCCATTGCTGTACCGTGAGAATAACTTACGGTTACTTCCCATGGTACTGGAACTATGATAAGTGTTGCTGTTTCCTCATCATATGGCAAACCAAAAATATTGCCTTGTGATGCTACTCCATTTGGATCAAAATGATTAATTACTTCCTGTTTCTTAGTAATCATAACCTTATTTTTCTACTGTTATTTTTTCAAAAAGACATAGGTTAAAATCCGACAATAGGATTTAAATTCCTTATTTAATTTACTGAAATTCCACGAATATACCCATTATCAAAAACGATAATTCTCTGATTTTTCACTGGAGAACTTCATTTAAAGTACCCATCCCCCTATTTATGCACACATCCCATGAATCAGCATGTAGCTCAATCATTGCCATCATTCCAGGTGCTAAATTAACTTGGTAATCATTTGTAAGCACCGCCAGTACTGCACTAATGCCAGGATTGTGTCCTATAAAAATGATATGATTGATATCATTGGGTGTTGAGCTTAATATTTCAAAAACCATATCCACGCCTGATAGATATAAATCTCTTTTTACTTCTTTATTAGAAATAGATGAGTAATCACTGATTATTTCAGCGGTTTCTACAGTTCGTTTAGCAGCACTTATATATGCTAAGTCAAAAAATAATTTTCTTTTTTTTAATAAAATGCCAAGCCTATTCAATTTATATTTCCCATTATCGCTCAGGTTTCTATGAAAATCCTCCTTAAATCCTTTGGCTGGTTCTGCCTCTCCATGTCTTAATAATGTCAGATATTTTGCCATATTACCTTGATATCGATGAAAAATTATTACAATATTACAACGAAATAACCATGCCAAAATCAATATGAGATGAATTTATATTTGGAGGAGAATATAATCGCTTCTATTTTTGAGTTTTGTAGAGCATGATAATAATAATCACTGCTTCCAGATAAAGAATATCACTATGCCAAAAAATTTAGTCATTGTCGAATCTCCAGCCAAAGCCAAAACCATTGAAGGTTATCTCGGTAAAGATTATAAAGTAGCATCGAGCTATGGTCATGTACGGGATTTGCCTAAGGGAGATAAGGCCATTGACATAAAAAATAAATTCCATCCGACTTATGAGGTCACCTCGGACAAAAAAGAAGTTATCAAACAGCTCAAAAGCTTGGTTAAAGATTCTGAGACCATTTACCTAGCGAGTGATGATGACCGTGAAGGAGAAGCCATTTCATGGCATTTAAAAGAGGTACTTAAGTTAAAAGAAGATAACACCAAAAGAATTGTATTTAGGGAAATTACCAAAAATGCAATTGTTAAAGCTATAGAAAACCCAAGGTCTATTGATATAGATTTAGTTAATGCCCAACAAGCAAGGAGGATTTTAGATAGGTTGGTGGGTTTTGAATTATCTCCAGTACTTTGGAAAAAAGTAAAAGCAGGTCTTTCAGCAGGTAGGGTTCAATCAGTAGCTGTTAGGTTTATTGTAGAAAGGGAAAGGGAAATTGATAAATTTGAATCCAAATCTTCCTATAAAATAACTGCAATATTTGATGTAAAGGGTAAGGTTTTAAATGCTGAATTACCCAAGAAATTTGACAGCCAAGAAGAGGCAGAAGAGTTTCTTAAAAACTGCTTAGATGCTAAGTTCTCCATCAAGAACTTGGAGAAAAAGCCTGCTAAAAAATCCCCTGCTGCCCCCTTTACTACTTCTACCCTCCAACAAGAGGCAAGTAGGAAATTAGGTTTTTCTGTTTCTCAGACCATGACCATTGCCCAGAGGCTTTATGAGGCAGGTAAGATTACCTATATGAGAACGGATAGTGTAAACCTATCTGCAGAAGCAATGGAAAGCGCAAAGAAGCAGATTATAAGTGCTTTTGGAGATGAATACCATAAAGCTAGATCTTATACCTCAAAGTCAGAAGGAGCACAAGAGGCTCACGAAGCCATAAGACCTACTAATTTTTCTAATTTAGAAGCAGGTAGTGAGAGAAACGAACAGCGTTTGTATGAACTGATTTGGAAAAGGGCGATTGCTTCGCAGATGTCAGATGCACAATTGGAAAAAACGCATGTGAGTATTGCAATTAGTAATTCTGAGCAAAATCTAAGTGCCCATGGAGAAGTAATCAAATTCGAAGGCTTCTTAAAGGTATATTTAGAAAGCACCGATGACGAAGAGGATGAGGATAACAATCAAAGCAAAGGCCTTCTGCCTCCTCTGACTATTGGTCAAGATTTGGACCTGACTGAAATGAAAGCTCGTCAGAGTTTCACCAGACCTCCAGCAAGGTACACGGAGGCTTCTTTAGTAAAGAAATTGGAGGAAATGGGCATCGGAAGACCTTCGACTTATGCTCCTACCATTTCAACCATACAAAAACGTAATTACGTAATTAAGGAATCCAGAGATGGAAAACCTCGTAATTACACAGAAATGATCATTAAAAAGGGAGAGTTTACAAAAAGTGAGAAAACAGAAACCGCAGGTTCTGATAAGAATAAACTTTTCCCAACCAATATAGCGATGGTTGTCAATGACTTCTTAGTAGAACATTTCCCTAATGTCATTGATTTTAAATTTACTGCTAAAGTAGAAAAGGAATTTGATGATATAGCCCATGGATTACAGCATTGGGATGATATGATCGAAAATTTCTATGGTAAATTCCATAATACGGTTGAAGAAGCAGAAACCGTCGAGCGGGCCAATGTGAGTTCATCCAGAGAATTAGGGAAGGACCCTAAAACTGGAAAACCAGTTATTGTTCGTTTAGGTAAATTTGGGCCTTTGGTGCAAATTGGTGATCAAGATGATGAGGAAAAGCAATTTGCCAGTCTGAAGAAAGGACAATTTATTGAAAGCATTACCTTCGAGGATGCTATGGAACTTTTCAAACTTCCAAGAGATGTAGGTATGTTTGAAGATAAAAAGATTGTGGCTGCAATAGGGAGATTTGGTCCTTATATCAGACATGACAGTAAATTCGTTTCTCTTGGAAAAGAACTAGATCCTTTAAGCATTACAGAGGAAGAAGCTATTCAGCTTATCAAAGATAAAAGAGAAGCAGATGCCAAAAAGCATATTAAGAGCTTCGATGAAAATCCTGAAATTCAAATATTGAATGGTAGATGGGGACCTTATATTAAATTTGGGAAGAACAATTTTAAAATCCCAAAAGATAAGGTAGCTGAGGACCTTAGCTATGAAGAAACCATTGAGATCATAGAAAACCAACCTGAAAAGAAAAAAGGAAGGTACGCTAAAAAGAAAAAGTAGTAGAAAGCCGGACAATGTTCCGGCTTTTTTTGCTTTAGGAAATAGTGAAATACTCCCCTTTTTGAAAGCCAATTTTTTGTTTCTATTATAGTTGCTAGCATTTTTATTTAATAAGTTTTCTTATTTTTAATCTGGACACGTGAGAACAAATATGAAAAAGAAATTGGTGGTTTTATCTGGTGCTGGAATATCTGCAGAAAGTGGTATCAAGACTTTTAGAGACAGTGATGGATTATGGGAAAACCATGATATTATGGAAGTAGCCTCCCCAGATGGCTGGAGAAAAAATAAGGAAATTGTCCTGGAGTTTTACAACCAAAGAAGAAAACAGGCTCAACATGTAAGTCCAAATGCTGCTCATTACGGATTGGCTGATTTGGAAAATGACTTTGACGTCACCATCATTACACAAAACATAGACAACCTTCATGAACGTGCAGGCTCCAGTAAAATTATTCATTTACATGGAGAGCTCTTTAAATCTCAAAGTACTCTAGATCCAAACTTAGTATATGATATGGATTCATTGGAAATAAAATTGGGAGATAAATGTGAAAAAGGAAGTCAATTACGCCCCTTTATCGTTTGGTTTGGGGAGATGGTCCCCATGATGGATCCTGCGATCAAAGCTACTCAGGAAGCAGATATATTTGTTGTTATTGGAACTTCCCTACTCGTTTATCCTGCTGCAAGCCTTCTTCAATATACTAATCCATCCACACCTACCTATATCATTGATATAAATATTCCGGAAACTGGACTGAAAGACAACTTAACTGTTATTCAAGAAACAGCGAGTAAGGGAGTAAGTAAATTAAAGGAATTTTTAATATAAGGTGACGCTTTAGTATCCTAGATATTGTGACATTAAATACTACTAAAATGAATACTGTATTTCATAAAGCAAACAGCCGAGGACATGCCAATCATGGCTGGCTTAATTCCTTTCATACCTTTAGTTTTGCCAATTATTATAATCCTGATAGAATCCATTTCGGTAACCTGAGAGTATTAAATGATGATGAAGTGGCCCCTGGAATGGGCTTTGGTACTCATCCCCATGATAATATGGAAATTATTTCTATTCCTCTTGAAGGGGATTTAGAGCATAAGGACAGCATGGGCAATACGACCGTTATCAGAGAAGGAGATGTCCAAGTAATGAGCGCTGGAACAGGTATTCTTCATAGTGAATACAATAAGAATAAAGACAAACCTGTAAAATTCCTTCAGATTTGGCTCATTCCGAACGTAAGGAATGTTGAACCAAGGTATGATCAAATTACACTGAATGAAAAAGAAGCCAATAATCAATTTTTGCAAATTTTATCTCCAAATAAAAATGATGATGGTGTATGGATTTATCAAAATGCCTGGTTTTATATTTCTAATATAACATCAGGAAATGAATTAACTTATTCACTCAAGGACGCTAGTAAAAATGGAGTATATCTTTTTGTTCTAAAAGGAAACCTTAATATCGAAGGTATTGAATTAAATTTAAGGGATGGTTTAGGAATAACAGAAACATCCTCCTTCAATATCAAAGCTAATTCCAATGCCAAAATATTGTTAATGGAAGTTCCTTTGGATTAAATCAAAAAAGCCCTTTATGTTCTGTAAAGGGCTTTTTTAATTAAAGAATTTTTATTTCCTACCAGATCAACACCTCTTTGGCATGTTTCCTTTCGTTGGTCCTGAACAGGCTGAATATGGCCATGAACTCGTGGGTATTGCCGGGCAAGAGATAGCTCCCATTGGTAGGGAACTCATAGACATAGCCCACCTTCACCCGCTTCAACAGAAAGCCCAGCTGCAGGTTGTTCGCATAGTCCACCCGGTGCCCCGCTCCCAACCATAATTTGTCCATCAACAGGGCCTTCAGGTTGAACTCGACATTATCCGGAAGATCTTCCTGGTTCCGGTAAAAGAAATTCCCGATCACCGCAACCTTGTCGCTGATCGCTTCCCGGTAGCCGGCCTGTACGATATAATTGACAGGCCGCCCATCCATAAACTCATCACCACTGGAAAAACCGCCACCGTTAACCTGGTGCATCGCATAGGACAGGTAATACTTTTCATGCGTCAGCGCCAGGCCTACATTGAAGTCGATGATCTGCATATCGGAAAAACCTCCGATATACTGCCCCAGCAGTTCGTCGTTCTGCTGCTCCACGGTCATGGACGTGCCGTCCAGCTTGACATTGGTATAGCTTACCCCCGCTCCCAGGCGCAGGTTGTGCTTTTCTGTCAGCCTGATCCTGCTCGCATAGCCCAGCACCAGCGAGGTTTCCCTGAAGGCACCGTACTCATCGAACAATAGGTTCAGGCTGGCCGCATTCTTGCCCATCAGGGCCGGGTCCTCCTCCCCTTTCATCTCCCCGAAGTCCAGCTCCGCACTGAAGAACATCGTCCGCGGTGCCCCCTCGAAACCGCTCCACTGGTTCCGGACAAAGCCCCTCAGCGCACTGCCCTCATAGGCGGTCAGTCCAGGGTTATAATAACTCTGGAAAAAGTTGAACTGGCTGATATATTTCCTCGACTGCCCCTGCACCAACATAGGTGCAGACAGCAGCAATATCAATGTATAAACTAAAACCTTTTTCATTTTACCGCTTGGCTTTCTCTTTGCAAAACAATTATTCATTTCTCGACAATAGCTTTTCATTATCTCAACAGGTTAA
>NZ_JACODZ010000014.1 GCF_014280965.1 Echinicola salinicaeni | reverse complement strand
CGGAGAGAACTTCGCTTACAATTTTTCTACGTGCATTTTCGGAAAATTTTTCCAAATCCTTCATTTTGTCCGATTATAGGTTTACAATTTTCAATTAAATTGTGTCAACCTATTTCAGGACATGACCGTCATCCCGAGGTAGCAGCTTGTCCCGACAATTGTCGGGAAGGGATCTCTTCCAGTAACATAATACATGAGAAGTCGAATCGTAACCGTCATTGCGAAGGATCCGCCACAGCGGAGACTGCGGCAATCCCGTCTTTCGAAGGTGGGATTGCTTCTCCCGGCTAACCAGGTATTAGGGATTATTGAAGTATTGAGTATTGAGTCTTGTGTATGAGGTACTAAAAAATAGTTGAGTCAGAGACTCAATTTTCATCGTCCCGCAGCTAAGCTAACGGGACAACGGAGGTACAACTGACGGGACAACGGGGTGAGAGATAGTTTTGCTACTTAGCCACTTACCCCGAAGGGGTAAAATCTACGTAGACGAAATCGCTAAGGTAAATCCACACGACCCTGAAGGGGTCGAACAAAGTTTAATCGTCCCGTCCGCCACGGCGGGATCGGGACAACGGATCATAAAACATTTGCCCAACCCTTGGGAAGGAAGTATTAGATAGGGTTAGCTTTTTTCCCCGGCAATGAAAGGAGGATGCCGAAAATCCTGGAAAGAGTAGGCAAAGCAACCTATGACCCGAAATATACTAATGCACAATCCGGGTTTAAACGTTAGGGGATTTTGATCGTTAAAAATCCCATTTTCAACCATGAATAAATTTTTGAAAAGTTTGCCAGCATTGGCCTTTGCACTGGCTGCATCTGTAGCTTTTGCTTTTAATATGCCATTGGATGATGCAAGTTCAGCCACTAAGGTCTGGACACCGGATGCAGCTGAACCTCACGGTTACAGAGAAGTGACTTCCATTGTCCAGGAAGAGGAATACGATTGTAATCTTTCTTCCAATGAATGCCTGGTAGAATTCAGCAATGACGATCCAGCTACTGGAATGAAAACCATTCTCCAAGATGGAGATTTCCAGGAGCAATAAGGTAATCTAATTTGAAAAACTTATCCAAGGCCGGGTGGCCTTGGATATTTATTGTTTTTATTTAACAAGCCTTAAAAGGGTGTTAGTTTAAAGATGTTGATGTTTCGGAGTCTAGGGACTCCTTTTATTTTTTAGTTCCAAGTCACCGCTTCGCTAAAGATTTGCAACAGCGAAAGACAAAATCGAATGTCATCCCGAGGCACCTAGGGATCTCTTCCAGTAACAAATAGCTAATGAGATCCCTCCTTTGTCGGGATGACAAAAAGGGAATAAGGAGTCCCGCACCTGTTCACCTTGGCGTAACTCAGCTGACGGGACAATTGACTGAGTAGTCAACTGATCAAACATTACCTTGGATTCTGTTCGATCCCTGATTCTCTTATTTCCTCGGGAGGTATGGGGAAGATGTATTTTGGACTGTTAGGGTCTAAGGTATATACCTTATTGTTTAGGTTCCTTTCCAAGGTCATTTGGGTAGAGGCCTCCTGGTTCAATCGCCTCAAATCTGCCCAACGTAGTCCCCTACCGATCAACTCTTTCTGGCGTTCCACTAATATCCTATCTAAAACATCTTCATTCTCCAAGTGATCAAGCCCCTCCCAGGTTCCGGTTGTATAACGCTTTTCCAATAGGCGGTTCAAATATCCCTTGGCTTTATTCAAATCACCTGTTCGAAAGGCGGCCTCTGAGGCAATTATCAACATCTCACCAATTGCAATTCCTCCAAAGAAACGGCTATTACCAGTTAACTTTCCTGTATACTGATATAAACCGCCCTCCATTTCTGTAAAATAAAGGGATTTCCTCAGGTCATTCTCCTCATAGACATCCATCAAATCAGTATCCACATAGGTCTCATTCCCGTTCATATAGGAATAATTCTGCAAGCTGGAATAATAGATCAGCTCTGCATTGAACTTGTCAAAAGGTCGGGAGGCTGCTGGATCAAGCTCATTGAAATCCAGGCTTTCTGGATGCGCTTCCAAGACTTTCTCCGATGCCTCCAAGGCAGTTTGATAATCCCCTACCATTAAACTGGCACGGGCCATCAATCCCCAGGCTACAGATTTTGTGGGCCTGGTCTTTGGCGTAGTATTAGTCGGCAAATTATCAATGGCCAAATTTATATCCATAAAAAGGGCTTGATAAGATGCCTCAAGGTTTGACCTTACGGGATCGACTTGCACATCTGGTTCGTCCCTGAGGACAATACCCATTTGAGAACTATTGTCCTCCCCTTCTTTATAAAGCGGGGCATAAACCTGCAAGAGTTGTAGATAAGCATAGGCCCTATGAAAATGGGCGGTTCCCAACAATTCATAAAATCCCTTATCCTTTTCCCCTGAATATGTTTCCAAGCCTTTCAGGGCCACATTCGCATAAAAGACCTGTTCATAAGGCCCTGCCCAAACATTGGTCACGCCTCCCTGATAGGGATCATCTGCCCAGATATAAGTGGCCTGTTCTGCAGGATTGGAAAGTGCTGCCCAGCCTTCATCCGTGGTCCAGAATTCATCCGAAGCAATGCTCGTCAGACCTGCTTGGGTATTAAAAACAACGGTATTATCCAGTAAGGCCTGTATATCTTCCAAGGTCTCTGGAACCAGTACGCTATGATCCGGCCTCGGATCCAAAAAACTATCGCAAGCGGATAGCAGCTGCATTAGGCTGATGATCATGATTTTGAATATGGGTTTTGAAATATTTTTCATGTTTATAGTATTTAGTCATGAGTATTTAGTCATGAGCCTGCCTGGCGGCAGACAGGTAGTTAGTATTGAGACTTGTTTTAGGTAGCGAGAACGAGTGTCACCCTGAGCCCTTCGACTTAGCTCAGGATAAACTTAAGTAGAAGGGAGACACGGAGGCTTCGACTCCGCTCAGCCTGACATACTGGAATTGCGGCAATCTCGTATTTCGAAGGTGAGACTGCCGCGGATTCCTTGTGGTCATCCTCGCAGTGACGTGTTCTTTGACTTTCCTCCTTCTTCTTTACTCTTTTTTCTAAAAAGAGTCCCCGTTTCCCGTCTGGAAACATTTCCCGCCGATGATTTTGTGTTTTAACATATGAAGAAAGTACGCGGTAAGGGACTCGATTTAGATGTTAGACACAAGACGCTAGATGAAAGACTTGTTTACGTGGGCGAGGTCATATCGCCACAGTCATTGCGATCCCGGTAAGCCGGGAGAAGCCCGCCTCCCGGAGGGCAGGCAATCCCGTCTATCGAAGGTGAGATTGCCTACCTGAGGCAGGTAAACTTCACTTCACTTCTCTACGTTCGCAATGACGGAGAAACAGGTGTTCTCATCTCCGAACTCAATCTTTCCTCCTTCTTCTTTACTCTTTTTTCCATCTTGCTACTTGATACTTTCATCTTGATACTCAAAAAAAAGCTCCGCCCACCTGCCTATGTGTAACCCGGTTAATATTTGATTTAAGTTGAACATTGATTGATTTGGTGGACGAAGCTATGTCTTTGAGGCTTTAGAAATCTATTTTTACTCCCACCGCCAAACTCTTCAATGGTTTGGCAGTGCCAAAGTCAGGGTCCCATGCTTTGTCGGCGGCTTTCCAGATCATGCCCAGGTTATTTGCGTAAAGGTAGAGCTGGGCGCTATGGAGCTTGGACTTATTTAGCCAAGTATCTGGCAATACATAGCCCAAGCGTACATCCTGTAAGCGGATATGGTCTCCACTTTGTACCAAAACCGAACTGTTGCGGTAGAAAGTATCCCTATAAGTATCCCGCTGATCAGGTTGGGAAGGTACATCAGTATGGGCTTCATCTCCTGGTTCCTGCCAGCGATCAGCATAATCACTGTGTCCTCCCCTGCCCAATAAGATATCATTATACTGTACCGAGGTCTTTTTGAAATAGTAGCCCATTCGGAAAGCAATATTCACCGAAAGGCTCCAGCCCTTATAACCTAAGGTATTCCTAAAGGCCCCAAAGGTAGTAGGCCTGGCAGGGCCATGATAGATAATAC
The DNA here is from genome assembly GCF_014280965.1 of Echinicola salinicaeni. GTDB lineage: Bacteria > Bacteroidota > Bacteroidia > Cytophagales > Cyclobacteriaceae > Echinicola > Echinicola salinicaeni. The sequence goes on along the minus strand of NZ_JACODZ010000014.1, from coordinate 45,719 downwards.
TTTCCATACTGGCATCATTGACAAGGGTGCGATAATCCTGGCTGCTTTCTCCATCCAAGACACCCTGCGGCGCTCCTGTATCAGGATCCAGCCCCGCCCAAGGCAGAGAATAGACTCCAAACAGCGGTTTGCCCTCTACCGGGAAATACTCTCCTCCCAATCCCGAGGAACTGTAATTCAATAAACTGGAAACAGGAATTTCATTTTCATAAGCCAGCACCTCCTCCTTTAATCCGCTTAGGAGCAGTACCGAAGACCAGTGCCAATTGTTCCATGATTGCTTATACTCCAAATTCAGGTCATAACCCATGGTCAAGGTGGATGCATTGTTTCCCCTGAATCGGGCTATGCCGGTGGACGGAGCGAAGGGGCTTTCCCCGATCAGATCTAGTCCTTCCTTGTGGTAAAACTCCAAGCTTCCTGAAAGAGAACCCGAGCGGTTTTCAAAGTCCAATCCTGCATTGATCACCTTAATACGCTCCCATCTTAGGTCCTTATTGGGTGGGTTCATGATCTGGGCATAGGGCAATCCAGTGGTGGGATTAAAGCTCACCATCCGGGCAGTGGTGAAGGCGGTTAACCTCCGGTCAACATTCCCATTATAGCCATAGCTCAGCCTGAGTTTCATATAGGGCATTTGACTCCAATGATAGAAATCCTCCTCGCTTAATGTCCAGCCCAAACCTGCAGACCATAAGGGAACGGCCCTTTGGTTGGTATTTACGCCGAAGAGATTGGAGGCGTCTTTCCTGGCGCTAAGGGTCAGCAAATACCGCTTTTGATATTCCAAGGAGGCATTGCCATACAGTGAATAAAAGCGGTCCTGGGTGATGGAATGCCCATCGAGATTCGGGATTTGTGCCGTGCCATAGGGATTGTCAAATAAAGGATAGGGATTGACCAAGTCTACTGCCTGACTGGTGGCCCTATTTTCATTATAGCCATAATAGCGGGTACTATGGGCAATAGCCTTAAGGGCCCTTATCTCCGTTCCTGCCAGGGCATTCAAAGCCCAATCTCCTTTCCAAGTATTCTGGTAGTTTGCCTGTAGTCTACCCGAATGACTTTGGGTATTACTATTTCTATGGTCCAAAATTCCTCCTTCGGGAATACCATAGATCAGGTTTTCGTTATCATCAATCTGGGTATAGCGGTTGATCAGGTTTCTGGTGGTATAACTTTCTTCCGAGTAATGGATTTGATTGCTCTGACTGTTGGTCCAGTACTGGTAAAGCCCTTCCAAATTAAGTCCTTCAGTCAACTTATAGCTCAGGGATGTATTCAATCTCCAGACATTACCTAGGCTCTCCTCTGGTGCCCGGCCGATTTCCTCCAAGGGAACAAAGTCCCAATTATACAATCCAGCAGCTTGCGCTTCCTCCTTAAAGCTTTGTCGGTATTCCCGATACAGGGGCAAGGGATTTCCCTGCTCATCGGCCAGTCGGGCATAGGGATAGACTTGGCCTGAGGTATTAAAGATCAGATCGGATGGCCCCATATTCTGATCTGACCGGCTAGTTCTGATCCCATTGATACCTGTGCGGATTTTCAGTTTATCCTTTAAGAGACTGAAATCATTTTTAAGGTCCAGGGTAATACGGCGATTTTCATTGCCCACCGTGCCCTCACGGTTCTGGTCAAGGCCCAAACCTATCCTATAGGCATGCTGATCCGCTCCCCCACGGATGCCCAAGCTGTACTGTTGGTTCAGCTGTGGACGGAGCATGTATTCCGCGATATCCTTTCGCAGGTCATAGCCCCTATACTCCTTGATCAATGCTTGGGCTTCTTCGGGACTGATCAGGCCATCCCTTTCTTGGATCAAGGCCTCCACCACTGGACTGAGCACGGGGTTACGGACATTGTTTTCATAACTGTTATAAAAACCATCCGCAAACAGCTGCTGCTCCACATCGATATAATCCGCCACCGAGAGGATGGGATTACGGAAGGGATCCATTTCCTCTATCCAGTTGGCATTGGCGGAAAAGCTTATTTGGGTGTCCTGCTTGGTACTGCCCGACTTAGTAGTAATCACGATCACTCCATTTCCTGCCCGGGCCCCATAGATGGAAGCCGCTGCCGCATCCCGCAGTACCGTGATACTGGCCACATCATTAGGGTTGATATCCGATAGCTCACCATCATAGGGGAAATTGTCCACTACGATCAAGGGCCTGGCATAAGCTCCCAAGGTACTTCGCCCACGGATGGATATGGGATCACGACCTGTATCTCCTGTACGGTTGATGATCAGACCAGAAGTGACATCCTCCAAACGGTCGATCAGGTTGGTACTTACCCGTCTGCTGAGCAGTTCCTCATCCAAGCTGACAAAGGAACCCGAGGCCCGGTATTTGGGCAAGGTTTGGTAACCCGTGGAGAGGACCTCCACTTGTTCCAGTTCAATATCCTCCCCAATCAATTCCACTTTCATAAGGCCATCCTTGGGCACCGAAACAGGAATGGTTTGGGTTTGGAAACCCAGACTCCCGAAGGTAATCCTATAAGCTCCCCTATCCAGATTAAGGCTAAAGTACCCCTCTTCATCACTGATGGTGGAATTGCTTTGGTCCACCACCTTGATCCACGCACCGGGGATAGGCTCTCCAGTACCAATTTCCATGATCCTCCCTTTCAGGATCTCCTGGGCCCAGGTAAAGGATAGCCCCAGCCAAAGGCCTAACAGCACAGCAAGTACAAGTCTTTTCATGGCATATGGCTTTTAGGATTTCCAATTTTCTTCAGTACCAGCACCGGGATTTCCTCTTCCCTTTTCACCAGGTCCAGACCGATTTCATTCAGTCCTTTTTTCAGACTTTCCCGATTGGAAAGGGCGGCCTTGACCTCAAAATCTATGGGATAATCAATCCCCGTAAGGTCCATTACCGGATAGGAACTGTTTTGCATAAAATAGAGATTCAGGTAATAGATGAATCCGGTCAGGGTGGATTTGTCCACCCGTATCCCAGTAGGCCTGACATCGTACCAAACCTTGTCTGCTGTGGATGCAGAAAATACAGCGCCCTCCTTTTTCACTATGGCCCAGACCGTTTGCGGGCGCTTTTCCACCTTGGCCTCGATATGGGGGAAGTAACGCTTGAGGTCTTCCTTCATCAGGCTGTACTTGTCCATGCCCGGAGGTGTGATCAGCTCATAGCCATATACATGGCCGCCGGCCTCCATCCATTCCAAATAGTCTATGCCCGTACGGTCGGTAAAGAGCTCCTCTTCCCCAAATCCCTCCGCGATGATGCGGTTATTGCCAAAGTAATTGGCCAGGTCCTTTCCTGAATAGGCCATTCTGTACAATTTGTACAGGGGCACATTGACCAGCTGTATATGCCCGCCCTTTTCATCCGAATCCAACTGGGCGCCACGCACCCCCGGGATATAGCGGGTCAAGGCCGACTGGAAGCTGATATTCTTATCGGGGATCTGTGCATTTTCACTGATCAGGCGCTCCTCATGCTCGAAGGGAATACGCTTGTCCGACTTTAATCGGAAAGTAGGGTTTCCTGTACGTATAAGTGCCTTAAGTTTATTTTCTGTAAGGTCCTCCTTGCCCGTGATGGCCAGCACCTTTCGTTTGGGATCCAGGATTACAAAGTGCGGCAGGGTATTATGCGGAAAGCTCCTTAAGAGTCCCCTTTCCCCTACCACCATCGGCAGGTTGACATCCTTGAGGGCCGGATAGGCCTGTAATACCGCTCCCACCTTATCCGGATCATCCATGGTAACGGGCAGGAACTGGATTTTATCGCCAAAATCCTCCTGTAGCTTTTCCAGATCAGCCAGGTAATGCGTGCTGGCACTGCATACCGTGGACCAAAAACTCAGCACCAGGTATTTGCCCTTGAAATCCCCAAAGGCCAGGCTTGACCCTGAGTGGTTGATGGCCCTTTCAAAGCTCTTGTCCTCCGGCAAGCGGTCCCCAATGGTCAGGGTATCTAAAAGGGAAACAGGAGCCCCGCCCCCATCTCCCCTTGCTGAGGTGTACGCAACTTTATTCAGTTCTTTTCCATATACTTTGCTTCCTAAAAGGCATAGCAATGCCAGGAAGCACGTGAACGTTGTTTTTTTCATGCTTAAAATGCGGTTGTGTAGAAAGTGTTGGGACAAGACTCGGAGTCTTGTCAGAAGCTAGACGCTAGACTAAAGACATAAGACTGGATTTCGGAGGCGAGAGCTCTCTCAAACCCGTCATTGCGAACCATTGGTCATTGAGCCCGTCGAAATGTCCAATGGTGAAGCAATCCCACCTTCAGAACACGAGAACACACCCAAACCCGTCATTGCGAAGAATCCGGGCAAGCGGAGACTGTGGCAATTCCGCTTTCCGAAGCAGCTTTTACCCTCACTTTTCCTTTGCCTTACTTTTTCCTCCCGATAGGAATCGGGACAGGCTATCACTGGAAAAAGTAACAAAAAAAGCTAGGCCGGTGGAGCGTACTTCAAATTGGATAGATATGGTTTACGATTCCAATTGGTTAAGTCCAATTTGATTTTTGCCCAATTGTTCCAGGCTAAAAATGAGTGGATCTAGCCGAGGACTAGCTAACTCATTTTCTTCACGCCTTTCTCAATTGTTCAAAAACCGTACGCTCCAAGGGCCGGAAATAAGGATTTCGTAAACGAAGATACTTCCGCCACTCAGCTTCCTGACTCCGTGTTTTCTGTACAATACGTACTCCAAAGCTTTCGGCCTTCGCCTTTCGACTTTTAGCTTCCTTCTTTCTACAATTGTTAAGAAATCATTTAATTACCCCAGTACTAATAAAGCCCCAGGCCAGGCTGCCCTACCAGACGCGAGGGGCGTCCCCCAGGCGAATGCAGCCTCCGAATCGTCGAAAAGTACGAGGTATGAGGTACCCGGTACGATGTATACATTTTAAAATAGGTTTGATGGTGTTTTTGGGTATTTGGAATGGAGCATATGTGCGCAGAATTCATATCCTCTATACTTCCATCCAAATGCTGTTAAATCGGATTTTTTGGTTTTTTCTCAAATAGGATGTCAAATAAATTTATATCCCACTTAGAAATGAACTGAACAAAACAATACAAGCATAACTCTCCTATTTTCCTAACAAGAAAAGATATTTTAAATCTGTAAAGGAGGTTTTCAGATTGCTTCATTTGAATCTATAATTAAAACTTTCTCCAAAAATGAAGCATCTCTCTATCTAAAAAATGTAAGAGATGGTGCTACACTCATGGCATGTTGTATGGGACGTAGGAGACCCGAATATCTCTATTTAAGATATTCTGAAACGCATGCTCAAGAGTGAGCCCACCTCTATATAGCAAATATAGTGGATGGGCTACTACTCTCTGTCCTGCGTTTCAAGAAATTTCCTACGTTTCTACAACAAGACTTTGATTAGTTGCCTATTTCACGATTAATATGTTCTAAATAACATTGGCAATATAAAAAATAGTACTCAATAAACAAACTAAATCCCAAACAATGAGGACAAATGTTTTTTTCTATTTGTTATATGAAGGGGAAAAAACAAGTAACCATAGATTTATCTCAATTAGCAAAAAATTTAAAGTCATTAAGAATTGAAGCTAAGCTTTCTATTTATGGTGTAGAAGCTGCTACAGGCTTTTCATCCGATCATATCAGACAACTTGAAAGAACTGACAATCAAGTAAATCCAAACACCAAAACCTTGTTAGCTTATTCGAACCTCTATGACGTTTCAATTGATGACCTATTAAAAAAAGTTAATATTAGAATTGGAAAGGATCTAACAGTTTTGCACCAATTCAAAAATGAAAATATTATGAACAAAGAATATTTTCATAATAAAAACTCCTTGCCCGACTTTTTATTAAGCAAAGTTCTCCCCCATCCAGAAATGAAAAAAGGATTAAAAATATCAGAGATAATAACAATGTTTTCTGACTATGATTTGAAAAGTAAAGCTGTATCCAGAGAGATGAGTAGATTAGTGGATAAAGGTAAAGTCATTAAAGAAGATAGAACTGGAACTGGTGCTGTTTTCCATTATAAAGTAAAAGGATAAAATCTACAGCCTCTAGTGGATTTAAACTTTCAAAGTTCTTAAATTAAGGAAGCTAAGAAATTGCGATAAGTTGTTTAAACCCTATTCAATAAATTAAGGAAGCCCTTCGATTGGAGGGCTTTTTTTTGTGGGGTTTTGGTGAAAAATACCCCAAGTGGGGTATTTTATTTATGAAATGGACTTTTTAGCTTTAGAGTTTGAAAAAAAAATAAAAGGAACTAAAACCAGACTTATCCTACTAAATTGGAAGAATATGTCTGGAAAAACCAGACATATAAATAAGTTATGCTTTATTAAAAACCAACCTGATAAATATAAATAATGCCAATACTAAATGATATAATTGATTGGGTGGAAAACAAGCCTATTTTTTGGCAAATTGCCGTTGACCGTTTAATCAGAAACAATGAACTAACCGATAATGATATTTCGGAATTAAAGGAAATCTGTAAGGTAGATTATGGCTTATCAGACTTTGATTTTGACGAAGTGGATTTTGATGATTTAAGAGACTTCGCAAATAACTCAACAAGCAGTGATGATTTAATACTTTCAAAAATTTCAAATGTCAACAACATAAATGCACTCTCACAAACCAGTGAATTAGAATTTGCCTCAAATGGACTTACGCTTATCTATGGAGATAACGGTTCAGGAAAATCAAGCTATGTTAGCATTTTAAAACACGCTTGTAATACTAGAGGAAGTAAGCCGAAAATAAATGACAACCTATATGATCCAGCTTCTTTTGGAAATGATAAAAAAGCGGATATTGAATATACTACTGATGGAATAAATTTCAACACCGTAAATCTTATAAATGAAGTAGTAAATGATTCTGTTTTAAAAAGCATTGATGTTTTCGACACGTTTAGTGCAAATCATTACATTGAAGGAGAAGATGAAATTGCCTTTATTCCGCAAGGTTTATCGATTGTCGAAAAATTAGCTGTCTGCATTAAAAAAGTTGAGAATGAACTAAATGAGGAATTTTCAAACCCTGCATTAGCAAAATTCGACCATACACTTCTAGAAGTTTCTGACTCTTCAACTGCGAAAACATTTCTCGATAATTTAAATTCTGAAACTACACTAGACGAATTAAGAGCTGAATCCATTTGGAATACTGCCAAAAACTCTAGACTTGAGGAGCTAGTCAAAAGAATAGATAAATTAAAGGCAACAGACCCACAGAAAACTTTAAAAGATAACGAGGATAAGATTAAACGTTTTGAGATTTTATTAAACAAATTTCAAACCTTAGAAAACAACTTGACCGGGGGGAAATTAAAAGATTTACAACATATATTAAATAATCTTGTAACCACAAATGAGGCTCTTAAAGAATCTTCTGAAAAAGCATTCTCTGAATTACCAATTGAAGGAGTTGGCAACAGTTCTTGGAAGTTGCTTTGGGAAAGTGCTAGAAGATTCTATAACGAAAGTACCAAAACAGAAACTTTTCCAAAAGTAGATGGAGAAAGTAGTTGCCCTCTTTGTTTTCAAGATCTAGGAGAAGACGCAAAAAGCAGATTTTCAGCTTTTGAAGATTTTGTGAAAAATGATATTCAAAAAACTTATGATGAAGCTTCTGATAAATTTGATTTAGAATTAGAAAATTTAAAAAGTCTAAAATTCTCTTTTGATGAGCAAAAACCAACAACAATTGAATTAGATGAACTAATTGATGATTTTTTAAAAAATCAATTAGACTATTTAGAACTACTTTCTAAACAGAGAGATTATTTGGTAGGACTTTTTAATTCCAAAAAGACGGTTGAAATAATTCAACCAATTGAAATTGAGAATTCACCTAGAGTACAAATTCAAAATCTTATTAAAACTTTAAAAGAAACAAATGAGAAATTAAAGGTTCAATCAATTGAAGAAGAATTAAAACCTCTAACTAAGGAATTAAATCAATTGAATGGAGAAAAAAAGATTTTTGATTTTAAACCAAAATTAGGTCGTGAAATTTATCGACAAAAAAAGATAAAACTACTTAATAAATGTACGAGTAAATGTAATACTCGAACAATCACCACACTTAGTAACGAGTTAGCGACAAATTACATTAGTCAAAATCTTAAACAGAATTTCAAAGCAGAGCTTAGTAAACTAGGTTTTAAAAACATCAAAATAGAAACCGAGACAAAAGGACAGAGGGGAAAACAATATCACTATTTAAGACTTGACGAGCAAAACGCAAATGGAATTGCCTTAAAAGAGGTTTTAAGCGAAGGAGAACATAGGTGTATTTCCTTGGCTACGTTTTTATCTGAATTATCTATTTCAGAACATAAAAGTGCTATAATTTTTGATGATCCAGTCTCATCTCTAGACCACAAATGGAGAAATAAAATATCAAAAAGAATTGCAGAAGAAGCTTTAGAACGACAAGTTATCGTATTCACTCACGACATCACTTTTCTATTAATGATTCAAGAGCATTCTAAGAGTTTGAATTGTGATTTAGAAATTAAGAGCCTTACTAGAAAGAAAAAGGAAACAGGGCTGATTGCAAGCAATCCACCTTGGGATGCTTTGCCTGTGGGAAAACGAATTGGCTTATTGAAAGATGCATATCAAAAACTAGAGAAAATCGAAAGAACCGAAACGGAAGAAGTATACAAGGAAAGGGCGAAAATTTTGTACGGTAAACTACGAGAAACTTGGGAGCGGTTTATAGAAGAAGTATTCTTGAATGGAGCAATACAAAGATTTGGCAGAGCAATACAAACCCAACGGTTATCAAAAGTTGTAGACTTAACAGATGATGACTATAATCTTGTTGATGCTAATATGAGTAAATGTTCTACTTATTTCACAGGACACGATACGGCAGGAACTTTAATAGAAGAAATGCCTGACTCTGCTGAATTTCTTGCTGACTTAACTGTATTAGAGGATTACATTAAAACAATCAGAAGACGAAGATAAAATAACAAAGCATAATCGTGTAGACGGCCGTGAGCCATAAGCCCACGGTGCGCCTCACACACCACCGAGCGTACGGGTCTCGTACTCGGCGGTTCACTGGATTGTAGGTTGCGATTTGAGGTAGTAGGAAAGCATGGATTCGTACCCCTTTCTTCTCAGGCGTGACAAAGTGATAGTAGTGATCAGAATAGGGCTTTGAGCCACTGCCCATCCTCCTTTTCTGGTTCTACTCCATGCGTAGGCATGGTCTTGGTCCACTCCCAGTCTGATCAGGTTTTTGCGTTTCCGCTCCTCCCGCCCACTATACTGGCCCAAAGCTCTCGCTTTGTCCTCAATCGTGCCATATACAGTATCTGAGTCGGTTTCTGAGCCGGAATAGACAGGAAGTGTTTGGGTTGGTATATTAAGGAGGATTATAAAAGAAAACAGCACAAAAAAAGCCACCCCAAATTAATGAGATGGCTTTGTGATTATTTATATCTTTTGGCCTTAGACTTTCGGCCTTCCTCTTTTGGCCTTATTCTTTCAGCATTAGACTATTTTTCTACCACCGTTTCCTTCTTCCATAGCTTTTCCGGATAAACTCCCTTTTGATGCAAATCCCTTAAGGACTCCTCAACAGATTCCTTATCCTCCGGGTAAGTTACCCCAAACCAGGTTTTGCCACCTTCCAGGATATTCACAGATGCTTTTCCTTCCTTAATCAGTTCATTCACCACAGTAGGAATATAAAATTCCGCTTTGGGATTATTCTTATTATCTTCCAGAAATTGATACCATCGTTTTTCAGTCTCCTCAAAAAATGATGGCTGGAATCCCCAGCAATTCATGGATACAGGTGTATTCTCATCAATCTCCAAAACATCCTCACCCATCCTACTGATGACCTTCTCCCCTTCCCTGGAGATCTTTTCTCTTTCCGTCATTCCTGTCAACTCACCATTATCATTGGATGCACAAACACCACGATTCACTGTACCATATTTCGATAATACATTTTTAAGAGCATAGCCTACCATACAGTGCTTATTTGGCTCTTGAGGACTCCCTAGGTATTCGCCCAACTGATCAATAGCTTCCTTACCATAAAAATCATCCGCATTGATCACGGCAAAAGGCTCTTGAATAACATCCTTGGCACATAAAACCGCATGTGCCGTTCCATAAGGCTTGGTTCTTTCGGGATTATGATAAGCTGCAGGTACTAGGCTGCTGAGGGATTGGATGACAAATTCCACCTGGATCTGATCCTGGATTTTATCCAAAAAGCGCTCAGACACCAAGTCAAGGATTTCTGCCCTTACGATAAAGACCACCTTGCCGAAACCGGCCTGAATGGCATCATAAATGGCATATTCCAAAATGGTTTCGTTATTAGGGCCAAAGCCATCGATTTGCTTATTCCCCCCATACCGCGAGCCCATCCCCGCAGCTAAAATCAATAATGTTGGTTTTGTTGAATTCATTATATATTATGTTTATTAGGGTCTCTTGTTTTTAGATAAATAGTTGGATAAGGAAACAGTTTATTGGTATTAAAAAACGTCATTGCGAAGGAACCGCTTTAGCGGAGACTGCGGCAATCTCGCATCCAATAAAAGTCCCTTCGAAAAGGATAGTTGAATATGTCGAAATGTCAATACGTCATTACGATCCGCCGTGCCTGCCTGGCATCAGACAGGGCGACGAAGCAATCTCTCCTAGAAAAACGTCATTGAGAAAGGTCAACATTTTCTCAAATATAAGGGAGCTGAATGACAGTTGACAATATTTATACGGAGTTACCCTGAGCGGAGTCGAAGGGTTTGTCTTAGGGCTTCGACTTAAGTTTATCCTGAGCTAAGTCGAAGGACTCAGCCTGACACATTAAGTAATCCCTGTCAAAGGTAGGAGGAACGACGAAGCAATCTCCCCTTAAATAAAACACCCGATTAAAAAGAGTAAACCAGCTCAAGACTCACGACTCTGGACCTGTCTGATTCCAAGCATGCTCAAGACCATTTTTTCCCAATCCTATAAATCAAATGCGCTTGCGCAAACACACTGAACTTATCCTTCCCCACAATAGAAAGCCAAAATAGCCCCTTTAAGGAGCTATTGAGAATTATTCTTAGAAAGCCCTAAAGCTATTCTGCTGAAACCGCATAAAATGATTGATACCAATCCACAAACTTTTTAACACCTATTTCTAAAGCTGTATTTGGCTTATATCCTAATTCCTTCTCTAAATCTGATGTATCAGCATAAGTACTAGGTACATCTCCTGGCTGCATAGGTAAAAAATCTTTTTCAGCACTAACACCCAATGAATTTTCAATGGCCTCCACAAAATCCATTAATTTTACTGGTTTAGAGTTCCCAATGTTGTACACTTTGTATGGAGGAGTAGAGGGATTCATTTCTTCAACACTTTTCTTTTTCTTTGGAGGATTATTTATCACCCTTAATATACCTTCAATAATATCATCGATATAGGTAAAGTCCCTCATCATATCCCCATTATTAAATACCTTGATTGGCTTTCCGTCAATAATAGCCTTAGTAAATAAAAACAGTGCCATGTCTGGACGCCCCCAAGGCCCATAGACCGTAAAAAACCTTAATCCAGTTGTAGGTATATCATACAAATGACTGTAAGTATGTGCCATTAATTCATTTGATTTCTTAGTTGCCGCATATAAAGAAACAGGATTATCGACCGTATCGGATGTTGAAAACGGAACTTTTGAATTCGCTCCATAAACAGAACTGGAGGATGCATAGACCAAGTGCTTAATATCGTGGTAGCGACATGCCTCCAAAATATGAGTAAAGCCCAAAATATTGGAGTCAATATATGCCAAAGGATTTTCTATGGAATACCTGACCCCCGCTTGAGCAGCTAAATTAACGACTACATCAAACTGCTCTATTTCAAACAATTCATCAACACATTTTTTATCTTCTAAGGAACCCTGTATAAAACTAATATTGTTTCGAAACGAACTCTCTACTTTCTTCCCATATCCAATATTGGATTCTACAAACCCAAGTTCTTTTAATCTTCCAAATTTTAGATTGGTATCATAATAATCATTGATATTATCCAACCCAACAATAATATGGTTTTCTCCAATTAATCTTTTTGCTAAATGAAAACCAATAAACCCGGCCATGCCGGTAATCAATACTTTCATAATCCTATTTCTAAAGAATGCTTAAGCTATTTGCCTTTTTTTAAAGGCTTCAATAAATAAATCAAATGCGCCTGCCCAAAAACACTAAATTGATCCTTTCCTACCGGAAACTCCTCAGTACTATTTTCATCCAGCTGCCATTGATAGTTCATCCCATTAATAAATTGTAAACGGGAACTGAGCATAAATCTATCCCATTGATAATCAAACAAGAAACCAAGAGATAAATCAACCCAAGGTTGATGTTCAGGTAACCTCCCAAAACCTCTTAGATAAAAATCTTGATGATTCGCCAAACGTTCCAAAACAATTCCAAACTTATTGAGTTGATCGATTAATGATACCTCTATTGTCTGCACATTAGATCCAGCATTACCAATACCTACCCCCATAGACTCCCCAAAATTGGTAAAACCACGTACTTGATAATGTGCGTGCCAACTCGTATTATTAGAAGCCAATATTGATGTATATCGAATATATTTATTAACTGATTCTTGCTGCTGAGTCATTTCAGCCCTCAGCTGTAACAACTTATTCGAAGAAGGTAATTCAAATAATTTATTGAATCCTAACAAATAAGCACGGGCATGTTCCGGGTTCATCACAAATTCTCTAGCTGTATAGGCATGATCCCTTCGTCCATATTCAAAATACAACTCTGCTTTGGCTTTTTTAAACAAATACCTTCCAAATACCGAAACCTGTTGATCCTGTCGCTTTCCATCATAATCAACAGAATTTCCATTGGAGAACAATTTACTTTTGGTAAATCCCTCAAAAATCGGGAACCAATCTCCAAATGAATTGGTCTTATCCTCACTATATTGTTGAAAAGTTCGATTTAGCCCTAGAAATAGCCCTGACACCCACTTGGGTTGATAACTAATGCTCATCCCATTTAAATAGCGCCAGTCTTCCGATAATGGATTAAAATATTGCTGATTTAATTCTTTCCAATGACTTGGGGCATAACCAGAAGGCTCTAGCCTCCCCATAATAATCTGCCCTTCAAATGATCCCAAAAAGGTCTTGGCAGGTTTGGTGGTATTTAAGGTCAAATGAGGAAAGCCTTGGGCATTATTGGAAAAGATTAAGGCATTAAATTGACCCGGCCCCCACCAGATATTCTCTGTTGATGCCCCAATCTCAAATGCTCCATAACTCAAAGTAATCTTGGACTGTCCTGGAATAAGTTTTGAATAGGACTTTTCTCCAAATCTTTCAGGATTATCTCCATGATTCCAATAATGAAATTTAGCGTCAATGATGGGATCATCAAAGGAATTGGAGAATCCATTAAACGAATTATTCTGGGCCCATACCCATTCAGGCATCAATTGTAGATTGATAAAATGAAATTTAGCAGCAATACCTCCAGACAGCTTATTTTGAAAGCCAACATTGGGAATCATTGGCCCATTGCCCCAACCATAGGGCCTTCCTGAATTATAGGCTGTAGTATTTATTATGGGGAAGGGACGAAGAAAAACTTTGTTGCCATTCCCTGTTCCGTTTATTACCTCATTCCCTGAAATAAGGTTATCAAAATCATTATAAATACTTTCATTAAAAAACTGATCGGTCTGTATGGGACGTAAGCTAAAGCTAAAAGAAGAATCCAACTCTCCTGTTAATTGTTTCCGCCTAAGTGCTTCTTCAAATAAAGGCATCCCTGCACTAACTGTTTGAGCATATAAGCGTAAGCCAGTTAAGTGTATGATGTATAAAAGAAGCGCTACCTTAAATAAAGTCTGCATAAAATATCATCGAACAAATAAAAATATTATTCAACCTCTAAAGAACATATTTCTCTAAATACCACTTTACTGTTTTCCTAATACCGCTTTCAAAATTCTCATCTGCTTTCCATCCCAATCGATCTTCTATTTTAGAAGCGTCAATAGCATACCGCCTGTCATGACCTGCCCGATCTTCTACATAAGAGATTTGATCCTTATAGCTACCTGCAGTTTTGGGATATATTTCATCAAGAAGAGCACAAATATGATCTGCTATATAATTATTATTCCGCTCATTTCTTCCGCCAATATTATAAACCTCACCTGACTTCCCCTTGGTATATACTAAATCAATTCCCTTACAATGATCCAAAACATACAACCAATCACGGATATTTTTCCCATCCCCATAAATAGGAATATTTTCTCCTTTCAATGCTTTCCTGATCACTGTAGGAATCAGCTTTTCGTCATGTTGCTTAGGACCATAATTATTGGAGCAATTGGTAATTACTGTATTCATTCCGTATGTATGATGATAACTTCTCACCACCATATCAGAACTAGCTTTACTAGCGCTATAGGGTGAATTAGGAGCATAAGGGGTCTCTTCAGTAAATAAGCCAGTCTCTCCCAAAGTACCATATACCTCATCTGTAGAAATATGTAAAAACCTTGCCTCCTTATATGCTTCTTTAATTTGAAAAGGCTTATCCATCCAATATTTATAGGCCGTATCTACCAAAGTAAAAGTTCCATTGACATTGGTCTCAATAAATACTCCCGGATTTTTGATGGAATTGTCTACATGAGATTCTGCGGCAAAATGAATCACTCCTTGAATATCATAGCTTGAAAACAGGTTCTGAACTAACTCTCTATCTCTAATATCTCCCTGAACAAAAATATGTCGTTCATTCCCCTCTATCTCTTTTAGGTTATCCTTATCTCCAGCATAGGTTAATAAATCCAAATTTACTAGTCGAACATCTGAATACTTTTCTAGAAAATAAGGAACAAAATTAGATCCAATAAATCCGGCACATCCGGTTACCAAAATTGTTTTCATAACGAATTAAGATGATTTAGCTTGTCTAGTCGACAAAAACTGAGATTAATATATACTTTGAAAATTATCCCTTTAGAAATGCGCTGTAAGATCAAAATAAAAAAAGGGGGAAACTATTACATTAAGTCCAAACAGGAACGCAAAGAATCCCTCCAATAAGGAATAGTAATATTAAAAGTCTCTTTGACTTTATATTTATTTAAAACGGAATAATGAGGTCTAATGGCAGGTGTTGGATAGTCTTTGGTAAGCTGCGGATATACTTTACAGTTAATTCCTTTAATTTCCATTATAGCTGTGGCAAAGTCATACCAAGAACACACCCCCTCATTATTATAATGAAAAACTTCAACTCCTTCATGATCAAGTTTTGCCAGCATTTCAAGTATGGTTTGAGCAAGATCCCTAGCATAGGTAGGACTTCCAATTTGATCATCAATTACTTTTATATGATCTCGTTCCTGGCCTAGACGAATCATTGTTTTTACAAAATTATTTCCAAAAGAAGAATAAACCCAGCTCGTACGAATGATAACTGAATTATCAGGATCAACTCTTAATAGACCTTTTTCACCATCCAATTTTGTTTTACCATAGACATTTTGTGGATTGGTAATTTCATCCTCTAAATAAGGCTTAAATCCTCTCCCATCAAAAACATAATCAGTGGATACATGAATAAGCTTGAATTCTCTTTCTTTAGCTAATTCGGCCAAATTGACAACTGCTATATGGTTGACTAAATTAGCAAGCCCTTCCTCTGCTTCTGCCTTATCAACAGCGGTGTAGGCAGAACAATTAATAACAACATTTATATCATTGAGATCGACATATTGTCTTAATGATTCTTTATTGGTAATATCCAATTCTTCTTTACCTGTAAAGAAAAATTTATAATCATAACTGTCGGATAAAACCTGGATTTCAGATCCTAGTTGCCCTTTTGAACCTGTCACTAGAATATTAAACATAAAATGCTTCTTTAAAATCAAAAACCTCAGCTTGATCAAGTAGGGGTTGGTTTTGATCCTTTTTGGACAATTGCAATTTATCTAAAGGAAGTTTCCAGTCTATATTCAATGCTGGGTCATTAAAGGCAATTCCCCTATCATTTTCAGGACTATAGTAATTATCAACTTTATAAGCAAAAACAGCCTCATCACTCAAAACCACAAAACCATGAGCAAAACCACGTGGCACAAATAATTGTCTTTTATTGTCTTCGGATAGTTCTACTGCTACATGCTCACCAAAAGTGGGTGAACCTTCTCTAATATCAACTGCCACATCCAATACAGTCCCCTTAAGTGCCCTTACCAGTTTAGTTTGAGCAAATGGTTCTAATTGATAGTGCAGCCCTCTTAAAACACCCAATGAGGATTTGGATTCATTATCTTGACAAAAATCCAATGGAAAACCTAAAAACGATTCCCATAAATCTTGCCGAAATGTTTCTGTAAAATACCCCCGAGAATCTCCGTGTATTTTAGGTTCACCTATTACCACATCAGGTATTTTAGTCCTAGTAAACTCCATCTTATTTCCGCTTATTTACTTTTCTTATTAAATACTGACCGTACTCATTTTTTCTTAAAGGCTCTGCCAAAGCCAAAAGTTGTTCACTATCAATATACCCCATCTCATAAGCGATCTCTTCCAAACAAGCTACTTTCAATCCTTGCCTTTTTTCTATGGTATGAATAAAATTAGAGGCCTCCAACATAGATTCATGTGTTCCAGTATCCAACCAGGCATATCCACGCCCCATTAGTTCCACCTTTAATTCTTCACTTTCCAAATAAGCTTGATTTACAGAAGTGATTTCCAACTCTCCGCGTTCACTAGGCTTGATTTTTTTTGCTATATCCACTACAGAATTAGGATAAAAATAAAGTCCTACAACGGCATAATTTGATTTAGGATCTTTAGGCTTTTCTTCAAGGCTTAATACAATTCCACTATCATCAAATTCAGCTACACCATATCTTTCAGGATCTTGAACATAATAGCCAAAAACAGTCGCCTTTCTCTGTTCTGAAACATTATTCACTGATTGCTTAAGTAACCCTGTAAACCCATGTCCATAGAAAATATTATCCCCCAAAACCAAGCTTACGTCATCATCTCCAATAAAATCTTCTGCAATGATAAAGGCTTGAGCTAACCCATCTGGACTCGGTTGTTCTGCATAAGAAATAGAGAGCCCTAACTCTGTCCCATCTCCTAAAAGCTTTTGGAAATTAGGCAAATCATCAGGAGTAGAAATTACCAATATTTCCCTTATTCCCGCAAGCATCAAAACTGATAGAGGATAATACACCATCGGCTTATCATATATAGCCAAAAGTTGTTTAGATGTACCTTTAGTAATTGGATAGAGACGGGTACCAGATCCTCCAGCTAAAATAATTCCTTTCATAATACAGAGTTTATTAAACTAATATACTTCTCACCAATCCTATTCCAAATATAATTTTCTTCCGCTATTTTTTTCATTTCTCTTTTTAATGAGATTCTTTGGTCTTCATTAATAGTTTTAAATTTCTCTATTAATTCAACTTTAGTATTAAAATAAATCGCTTTATTTTTTGTAGTTGACCTATTGTAGGATACACCATATGCAATTATTGGAAGCCCTAGATACATTGCCTCGACTAGGGAAGGATTTGTTCCTCCTGCACTGTGTCCATGTAAATAATAAAAACAATTTTTCCGCAATTGGTCTAGAATTTCTTGTTGATAAATTGGATCCAACATAAGTAAATTCTTTTGGGTTGAATACTTTTCCTTTAACTTAACGCCATAATCACTTTTATGAAAATTACCTATCAAAACATATTGTTTATCAATATTTGAATCCAAAAAAGCTTCTATCATTAGATCTAGATTATTTTCAGGTTCTATCCTGCATACGGTAAAAAAGTAACTATCTTTTTTTACGCCATAATTATCAAGTAGATTAACCTCATTGGTATCCCTAACATGATCACCTCCATATGGTATCAAACATGATTCTTTATTATAATTTTCAAGAACATGTTTTTGGATATAATAATTATCAGAAATGATTGCATCCGAATATTTTATGGCCCATAACTCTGATAATTTTAAAAATTTTTTTGTTAGTAAATTCCATTTATCTCTTTTCCACTCTAATCCATCAATATTAGTTATTATTTTTCCTTTGTAAATTTTTCTTATTGCTGGCAAAATAAACGCACCTGAAACTCCCAAAATAAGAATTGAATCAAAGTCTCTTGCCCTAATTATGGATGTAGCATCAAAAATAATGCTAGACACCCCATTGGCATTGTAATTTAAATATTGAAGTTTAGCTCCTTTGTAAAATTTCAATTTTTCTGAATAAGAAGAACTTTCACAAAATACGGTGACTTGAAAATTATCACACAAATGTTCAAGTATATTTTCAATTAATGTTTCAAATCCACCATATTTAGCAGGCACCCCGACAATTCCTACAACCCCTAAACTCTTCTTTTCTATATTTTCATCAAACATTTGAATATGATTTTAATCAACCATGTTTTACTTATTTTTAAAACCTTACATTTATCTAATAAGTCTAAACAATTCTTTAAGGTCCAATTCTTTAATTCTATAAAATAAAGCAAACTTTAAAAGCCATTTTTATATTCTTAAAATGTTTTTATACAATGCCAGTAACTCTTCACTCTTTGAATCCATATCTAATCCTGATTTAACCAAATGCGAACGCAAATCAAATTTATCACTTGACTTTAATACCTTATCAACTAATTCTGCTAATACTTTAGGATCAGCGTTATTAGATACGTATGTTCCATCAACACCTTTCAACATCTTGGATACATTTCCAACATTTCTTGAAACAACAGGAATATTACAGGCTAAAGCTTCCTTAACGGAATTAGGTGAACCTTCAAAATCAGAACATAAAAGGTGAAGACATGAAGCATTGAAATAATAAACTAATTTACTTCTTTCCGTATTCACCAAGCATAACTCTCTGATATCATCATGATGATAAACGTCTTTCAAAATCCTTAAGACTTCTAAATAAATATCATACCTTTTTTGGGCCCTAAATTTATCCTTTGAACTTACAAACAATATGTAACGCACATTAGAATCAAGATCTAATTTTTCCTTTGCATTAAACTCATCAATAGGATAAAATTTATTTAAATCAACGCCATTGGGCAAATAGAAACTATTATCACCAGCATATGAAGGAACTTTATCTTTAAAAATTTTAAACACGCGATTATCTTTAATTAATAATTTTGTGATCAATGAAAACACATAATTAAAGTACCTCAGTTCTTTATATTCTTTATCAATATTATTCAAAAAAGACGCAACTATTTTTTTTCTTGAAAAAAAAGTCAAAAAATAAGTTAATAGAAAAACAAACCCATGAAAAGTATGAATCACTTCATATTCTCTACTTTTACGGACTATTGGTAAAATACTCTTTATGTATTGGATCCAACCATCCTCAGTGGAGTTAATAAAAATTAAATCACTTTCAACTTTCCCTGTCTTATTAAGACCTTCAATTTGTTCTTTAGTGAAAACACAGAACTCAGGTTTACTATTTGTTGGATAACCGTTTGTAATAAATAAAACTCTAATCATACATTCTAATATTTGAAATTAACCCCATTAATCCGGCATAAATTAATATGAAAGCCACTTGAGAGGGTATTGCAAGAACAAGACTTTCAAAAAATACTGAGAACAAAATCCCTTTCACAAACAACATATCTGACTTATCATTAAAACCATTATTAAGATTAAGAGCATATGCTTTATTTAGTCTTTTAATTGGATAAAAATACAACCACAAAAATAAGGCGAATCCCAAAAAACCAACTTCACCTAAAATTGACGACCAATAAGTATCTAATAAAAATTTATCTTTTGATGTTCCATTAATTGTTGATTCGCTCCCCAGCCCGTGTAAATAATTAAGATTATAATCGTAATAAACATCACTATAATTAATATTAACGGGATAACTTCCAAATGTAGCTTGCCCAGATCCCATAGGAAAGTGATCATTTGCCAAATTAAATGAAGTAAAATACAACGCAAACCGAGGCGTACTTGATGCATTCTCTGATTGATAATATAAAAAATAATACCTTTTTAATTTATGATTTAGAGATGGATTAAGTAATATTAATAATGGCAATCCAATTAATAAAAGCATAATACTCCACCTCGGGATTTTGATATAATTTGAATATCTGATAAATAAAAAAATAATTATAAAACAAGATATAATGGATTTTAGAGATAATGCAGAAAAAATGAAAGCAATATAAAAAAATGCCTTTATAAAATATTTCCTCCTTTTAGTTTGAATTAACTTCCTTAAAGTTATTGTCAAACTTATATTGGATAAAGTTGTGGCAAAAGCTGGCGTCTTTAGTAAAGAACTGTTTAAAAATTCTCGACCTTCACCAATAAATATAGTTTCAAATAAGGTAAGTATTATTAGAGTATCACAAGTAAATACGATATAGTCAAGTAATTTATTAAAATCAGCTAAATGAATTTTGACATTATAAAAAAATATAAATGTAAATAATGGCAATAGGGTAAAAACAGTTCCAATAAGAAACCAAGTTAATCCTGGAATATATTGAGAAAAAAAATAATTAATCAAAATGAATGACAACAATGTTAGAAATGCAAAGAAATATTTTTTTTCTACATTAAAAACTTGAAATCCAATCAAAATATTAAAAAAAAATAATATAACTAGGGCGATATAGTCTAATCCCGCTAGATATATACCTATACCTTTTAGTAAGGTACTCCCTATTAATGATATTATAAAAGTAACAAGAAATAAAAAAATTCTTAACTTACTTTTACTAAATTTCAACATCCTTCAAATTTGGTTGAATTAAATCATTTCTTTTTAATAGATACTTCAAAATTAAAAAGCCAGGCCAAAAATTCCCTTCTTCCCAATCCAAGTTTTTATCCCAGATTCCTGGACATTTATAAAGAGCTTTATCGGAGTAAGTGTAACTAATTTCGCAGATTATCGGATTATTATGTTCATCGTATATAAAATCATATGCCATAGAATCAAAATTCAACTTTTCTGAAATTTCAAAGGCTATTTTTATACACCTGCGATCTATTTCATCTGGATTATAATCAATCATACCGCTTCCAGAAGCCCTAAAATCATTTTCCCTTACGAATCTCCTGAAACCGTATGCTTTATTTCCAATTACTGTAATTCGAGTATCAAATGAATTATTTGGATAATACTTTTGAAATAATACATAGTTTTTATTTAGCCCCCAAAATAGCACTTTGCCACTGAAATAATTTGTATATATATTATAAAAACTAGACTTCATAAAGGAAATAATATTTTTGAACCTTAATGAATTGCTACTTGGAATTCTGTCATGTTTTATCCCTTTGCCGAATGCTTTCTTAATTATTTTAAAGGCATTTGTTTTTGATTTAACTAAAGCTACATTTGAAGAACCTGCACCACCTCTCAACTTGAAAATTTTCGGATAACTTACATCATCTGCCCAATTTAATGCTCCAGATTTTTCCCAAAACACATAGCTTTCAACTTTTTTAGTAGTCACCAGATTTAACAGGTATTCTTGTTTTACTTTATCATCGTAATGAAACCTCGAATTAAATTTTGGAAATACTGTTTTGTTTAATACAAATTCAACAGAATCCATAAATGAAAATGCTTCTTGAATCTGATAATCATTATTTGTAAACCTATAAATAAAAACATTAGAATTTTTAACGTTTTCCCAAAAGTCGGAATCTCCTAAACTAGTCACAACAAAATCAATATTATTGTGATTTAATATTTCAACAAAAATCTTATTGTAAAATGGTGTTAACCAAATATTAGAATTATATAAACAAACTTTCATATTATTTTCTTAAAATAATTTTTATGATATCCGAATTTATTAGAAGTGATATAACAAGATATGAGATACAAAATATTATGTTAGTAATTATAGAGCCAATATCAGATAATTCTAAAAGGGAGCTTTGTAGATAATACAACGCCCATAAAAAGCTAAATACTAAATAGTTTTTAAAATAAATCAGAATATATTTCTTAAATGATAATTTAAAAAATTTTGAATAGCTGTATACCTGAAACAAAGACAATAAACCATAAACTAGAACTAAAACTATAATAAACCCCGTCAACCCAAAAAAATTGAATGAAACAAATGAAAACAGTAAGGAAAAAATAGTATTCGCTAAATTAAAAAGTATACTCATTTTATATCTTCCCTGATTATAATAAACCATCAATGGAACGGCAAATGAAGGTATTACCAGAATTAAGGTATATAATGTCAAATAAAATGAAAATTTCAAATTTTCTTCATCAACCAAAATAGCCCCTATTAATTTATTATTAATTATTACACAAAATGTGAGTAGTAAAATTAAGAAAGAATGAATTTTCACCCCTTTAAAGACCAAATTTTCCAAGGACATAATCTTTAAAAGTTCCGAAGTTGCTGGGAGAAATGGTCTGATAAACATATCTGAAATTTTTCTAATAAAATCAATTACTTTCTTGGCTATGGAGAAATCCGCAATCAATGCAGGAGTGCCTATCACTGACAAAATAATTTGGGGACCAAAGTTGTAGGATTGACCTAAAATAGTAATCAATGAAATCCCTTTTAAAAAGGAGAAATCACTTTTTAACAAATCCAGATCCATCCAGCAAAATTTCAAATCTCTTAAAGGCAAAATTGAATTAGTCTGAAAAATTTGAATAACTAATCTTAATAATGGATATATAATAAAAGTCAGCATACAATAACCTAGAATATTTTCATATACTCCTGAATTAATCCATAAAAAAAACAATAATATATAAATAAGTTTTGAAGCTACATTCGAGTAAGCTGGCAATTCAAACCTGACGAATCCTTGCTGTATATTATCAAAAAAGGCATTAATATTTTGGATTAAAACACCAAATGCAAAAATAACAAATCCAGTATTTAATATAAGTATTTCATTTGGCTGAAGATTTACAAAGAGTTTGTTTGAGAAAAATGGTATAGATAGACAAAACAGAAATCCTACTAAAGATAAAAAAACTTTCAGCCAAAAATAAGACCAATAAAATTTTGAGAACTTCCCAATTCCACTATTAAAATATTTTAAACTAAAATTAGTAATTGTGGTCCCAATCCCTATATCAAGTAATACATTTATCAAATTAAATGAAAAAATAATTTCAAATAACCCATATTGATCCTTTCCCATTGAAGAAATCAAAAAAGGTATAAAAACAATTCCCGTAATTCCTAATACTACTAAATTTAAAATTTGAAAAAATACACTTCTTCTAATATTCTTTTTAATATCCATACTTTATCCACCAACTAAATCCCATTCAAAAATTTAAAAAGATTATCAACAGTGACATCTTTTGGAATTTGAGAAACGGACTTGTACCCTTTGTAATGATAAGCCTCTAAACAACGATCAAAGATTTGGAACAATTCTTCTTTAATGGTTTTCACATTACTCTTTGCTGGTATTACTTCAGCCTCTTTGATTATTTTCCTAAGTTCCTCTAGAGATTGGGGGTAGAAGACATTAGAAACACCTCTATACCAAGCGTATCCAAAAACAATTACAGGTTTTCCTCTTAATGCAGCTTCTATACCTATTGTACCTGTTAAGGTCACCACAGCTAATGCATTATCTATTAGTTCAAATGAATTAACAGTCTCTTTGATAAACTTGACTCTTGGATGCCTTTTGAAGTAATCATAAAAATGCTTACTCCTCCCAGTTTCACCCTCCATTTCTGGATGAAATTGACTTATATGCTCTTTTACATAAATAAAAGTATCATCATTAGTAGCTTGAATCAAGCTTTCTATTACTAACTTTTGATCTACAAATATTCCACCGCTGGGACAACTTGTTTCCTCAGGCTGATAATGAAGTCCAAAAAAAATGTACTTTAAATTAAAATCAACATCTTCGCATAAACTCCAATAATGATTTCTTAACTTCTTTTTTGAAGAATTACCTTTAGATTTCAAAATTATCTTTTCAATATTAAGATAATAAGAATCAGATAGCAATTTATCTTTCTTCTTCCAATAAACTAACGAATCATTAAATAACCACGAAACTTTATTTAATACTTTTCCCTCCTTTATATTCTTGGATATTTTACTTACTAGACCATCATCAAAAGTAGTTTTTTGTTGCCGCATGTAGTACGGTTCTGCTTTTTTATAATCTGATGTAATACGCTCACAAAATTCTTCAACAACTAATGGTAACCGTTCATTTCTGAGCAATTCATTATTCTCTAAAAAGGATATTGATTCAATAGATCTTGTGGGTAAAATATATCCAGGCCAAGATGTCATTTTAAAAGTTATGTATTCAATTTTTAATTTTTTAGATAATACATATATAACATAATCAAATACTCGATGGGGAATGCTTGGCGCAATAATTAGAGATATCTCCTCTCTTACCAAAACATTATACCAATCAAAAAATAATTTTCTAAGAAAATCCTGTCTCTCATTAAAAGTAAAGGAAAATTGATCAGGATCTAAGCGCTCAATCATCTTTAGGCCGATAAGCTCTTCAAAAGATATGTCATTGAAAAAAAAGGGTGATAAACCTTCTCTTTTGTCAAATTGTTGTTTTTGAAAAGGAAATTCCCCTTTCCATGCTAGGTCAATGTCATGAAATGATACATCTTTAAAAGTAGTATTTATTATCTGCTCATCTTCTTTCCATCCAATCCAGTAGGAAATATCCTTGGATTTTGAAAGCTTTTTGGCTACATCTACCCATGGATCACCAACACAACAACATAACATTACTTTATCCATTAATTAATCTATATTAATAGTTCTGTTAAAAATTTAAATCGTAATAAAACGTTTTATTGTCTTTTTAATAGTCGAGAATTGATTAAATAAAATCCTTAGATAATCTTGTTCCCTTTTCTAAGGAAACTTTTGCTTTCTTGCCTAAAATCTCTTTCAAAAACTTGGGATGTAAACCAAAACCAGGTCTAATGCTTTTTACATTTTTATCAGTTATCAAATCTCCTTCTTTAATGTCTTCAACTACATATAACGATCGACTAAAATCTCTTCCTTTTTTCTGCTTATCCGTAAGTTCATAAGAAACTGAACCAATAGCAGATTCGGCCTCTCTTACTGCTTTAACCATCTGAGTAAACTCTTCCTCATTCATGGAAAAAGAAGCATCCGGACCACCTATCGACCTGTCCAAAATAAAGTGCTTTTCGATAATCTTTGCGCCAAAGCAGGTGGCTACCACAGGAACTGTACTCCCCATAGTATGATCAGACAATCCTGAAATAACTCCAAAACGATCAGCTAAATCTTTTACCATAACCATATTGGCTTCATTTATCGGAGCGGGGTAGCTGGACGTGCATTTTAGAAGGGCTATATCCGTATTACCCATTCTTTTACATGCATCCAGTGCCAATCTAATATCTTCTTCATTTGCTATTCCAGTGGAAATAATCACTGGTTTTCCTTTGGATGCCACATATTCAATTAAAGGGATATCAGTAATTTCAAATGAAGCTATTTTATAGGCTGGTACATTTAACGATTCCAGAAAATCAACTGATGTTGGATCAAAGGGAGAAGAAAAACATAATAAGCCTTCGCTTTTTGCCGCTTCGAAAATTGCTTTATGCCATTCCCACGGGGTATACGCTTCTTGATATAGTTCATATAAATTTTTACCCTCCCATATCGTTCCTTGAATCAAAAAATCAGGCTTCTTAGAATTGATGGTTATGGTATCCGCTGTGTAGGTTTGTAATTTGATACAGTCAGCCCCTGCCCTTTTCGCCGCTTTGACCGTTTCAAGTGCCGTTTCCAAGCTGCCATTATGGTTTGCAGATAATTCCGCAATAATAAAAACAGAAGAATCACTATCTATTTTATAATTACCAATTCTCATAATAAAGTCAATTCAAATTTAATTTCTGATTCATTTTCACAGCCTATCTCATAACCCATTCCTTGAAAGATTTTCAACGAGGGAATATTTTCTTTAAGGACATAGCCATAAACCTTTTGGATACCTGGCATATTGGCTTTAAATCTATTAACACCTGCCTCTAAAAGATATTTCCCTAGTCCCTTTCCAGTATGGCCACTATCCACCAAATAGCTTATCTTGGCCATCTTGCCCGAGTTTTCAATATCAAACCTGATAGAACCAACAGGTTTATTATTTAATTCCAACACATAATATTCACAATCATTGGATAGGACTTTAACCCTAAACCATTTATCATGGCTGGTTCTTTCTATTGGATCTTGATTATAAGAGTATTTTCGGACTATAGGATCATTTGCCCATTTAAAGGTTACTTCCACATCCTCAGGAGTTGCATTTCTAAGCACCTTTTGTGGTTGAATTTTGGCATGGATAACCACATCAATAAATGAGCTCTCAAAGAAGCAATGTTCCTTTAATATAGCCTCCTTTTCAAATCCTTGACTTTCCAGAGCAGTGTACAATCTTGGCCTTAAGTCAAATGCATAGGTAAATATCTTATGGAGGCCAAGTTGATCAAATGCAACTTTTTCAATCATTGATAAAAAACTGGCCCAATGAAATTCAAAACAATCTTTTTCCAGTGACGTCTTCATGATAAATGAGATCTCAGCATATTTGTCAAGCCAATTGATATGAACCAAGCCTCCATAACCAATACATTCATTACCTTCTAAATAGGAAAATAATAATTGATCCGGTTCCTCTTGATCAAATAGTTTAGAAACCACATTAACAAAATAATTGTCTTGTCCCTCTTTTGTCAAAGGTTGGGGCTGGCGTAAATGATAAATTTGTTCATTCCGCCATTTCATGATATCAAACCTATCCTCAAATCGAATAGGAACTATTTGATATTCCCCTAATCTAAAAACTTGCTTATCTAGCGCCTTGTAAGATCTCATACTTTAATTCTGCCAATTTCCAATCAATTTGAGTATCAATATCCTGAACCTTCAATTCAGAAAGTTCTACCATACCCGTATTATGGCCAAAAATATTGTTGTTTTTTAGTAAATCATCAATATTGAACCAATACCACTGACCTGCATCATGATAAACTTTTTTGAGATCTTGAGACCTAGCATTCCTATATTCGGGCCAAATCATTTTAGCCGTTTCATCCTCGGATTTTTCAAACCCTCTCCAAACTGGATAACTAAATGCAACCACAGGAAATACACACTCCCTTTCTTCTGACAGTAATTTTTCATACCCGATCTCCAAATCATCAACCTCTAAAAAAGGAGCAGTAGGGTATATGCAACAACCATTATCAAACTTCTTTCCGATACTTCTATATTCATTTATTACCTCCTTTATAACATCAAAAGTGGTAGAATGATCGTCTGCATTTTTTGTTGATCTCAAAAAAGGCACCTTTGCCCCCAATTCAATTGCAATTTGTGCTATTTCATGATCATCAGTTGAAACCATCACTTCATCAAATAATTTACTTTTTAATGCAGTCTCTATAGAATAGGCTATGATCGGTTTGCCTAAAAAGTCCTTGATGTTTTTGCGAGGTATTCTCTTACTTCCTCCTCTTGCCGGAATGACACATAAATTAGCCACTATAATATCCCTTTATGATATCAATAACCCTATTTTGATCTATCGCTGACAAGGTTGGAAACATTGGAAGGGACAAACAGTTCCTGTAGTATCGCTCAGCATTGGGCATATCCCCTTCCTTCCATCCAAACTGTTTGTAGTATGGCATTAAGTGAGTAGGAATATAGTGGATTTGTGCAAAGACCTGCTTTTCTCTCAAATGGTTATATAGACCAAGCCTATCCTCCACCTCTATCACATACAGGTGGTAGGCGTGCCCTTCCACTACCCCTGATTGTCCAATCATAAAGGAAGCATTTTTGAAGGTCTCATAATATCTTTCTGCAATTTGTCTTCTCTTTTCCACGCCTTCATTGGCACGACCAAGTTGACTTAGACCTAGTGCTGCCTGAAAATCAGTCAGGCGGTAATTATATCCCAAGTCCTGCATCTCCATATACCAAAGTGGATAACTGTCCTTCCCTCCGGAAAATTCGATGGTATTGGTATATAAACTATCATTCTTCACAATACCGTGGGTACGAAGCGCCAATAATTTTTGGTAAAGCTTCTCATCATTAGTGGTTATCATCCCCCCCTCACCTGCGGCAATATGTTTGACTGGATGAAACGAAAAAATAGCCAAATCAGCGAATTTACCGTTTCCGCAAGATTGTTGTACTCCATTAGAATCCACAAAGTACCCCCCAGGAGCATGACAGGCATCTTCCATCAACCATAGGCCGTATTCGTCGCATAGTTTTCGAAATTCTTCCAAGTTGACAGACCTACCCGCAAAATCCACAGGGATGATTCCCTTAAAGGTTCCTTTTGGCGAGTTTTCAAGTAAATGTTTTACTGATTTTATGTCCAGCAAATAGGTTTCTGGATCAATATCTGCAAAAACCACCTCCCCTCCACAATAACGAATACAGTTTGCACTCGCCGCAAAGGTAATGGGAGTGGTAATTACTTTATCTCCAGGTTGAATATCTAAGGCTATAGCATTTAGATGCAAAGCAGCTGTTCCATTTGAAACAGCTACTGCATACTTAGCTCCTACATATTCCGCAAATGCTTGTTCAAAGGCTGCAATCTTCGGTCCCTGAGTAAGGTAATCAGACTTCAAGGTTTCTACCACTGCCTGAATATCTTCATCAGTTATAAACTGCTTTCCATAAGGAATGATCTGACTCATAATAATTATCTAAAAGAATTTCACCTATTTCCTTAAGCTTCCTTTAATTCAACAGAAAAAGTTGGATCAACATGTTCAGTTATTAGTTCTCTCAAAGACTCTACTGTTTCCCATTCTTGGTTCTCTCCAGAATTATACCTAAACCCAAGAGGAACTTTCTTTGCATCAAATGAATTTATAAAATCCTCTACATTCCATTTAGGGGTAGATGGTATAATAGCGTAATATTTACCTAGGTCGTAGGTGAAAAATGAGTCGGATGCAGTAATCATTTCTTCATGCACCTTTTCACCTGGACGAATTCCAACCACGGGTTTTTCGCACTCAGGTCCAATCGCTTCTGCAACATCTAGAATTTTATAGGAAGGTATTTTAGGAACAAATAATTCCCCCCCCCAAGCATGTTCCATGGCATGCATAACCATATCTACTCCACCCTGCAGTGAAATATTAAACCTGGTCATATTGACATCAGTAATGGGTAATTTCCCTTCTTTTCGCTTGTTAATAAAGAAAGGAATTACAGATCCATTTGACCCCATAACATTACCATATCTTACCACCGAAAACTTTATTGGGTTATTACCTTTTATATTATTAGCCGCAATAAACAATTTATCAGAAGTAAGTTTTGTTGCCCCATACAAATTGATAGGTGCACAGGCCTTATCCGTTGACAAAGCCACCACTCTCTGAACTCCCGTTTCCAACGCTGCATGGATTACATTTTCAGCGCCTCCGATATTCGTTTTTACACATTCATCGGGATTATACTCAGCGATAGGAACATGCTTCATCGCAGCTGCATGAATTACATAATCAATACCTTGAAATGCCCTTACCAGTCTTTCTTTATCCCTTACATCTCCTATAAAGAAGCGAATTTGAGGGTATTTGTGATTCGGATATTCCTGAGCCATTTGAAACTGCTTTTGCTCATCTCTGGAATAAATGACCACCCTTTTTACTTCAGGGTACTTAGAAAAAATATGTTTTGTTAAGGCCTTACCTAGGGATCCTGTTCCTCCCGTTATTAAAACTGACTTATTATTTAACATGTTATTAATTTTTTATTTTATTTTATAATACTCTAACAAAGAAATTAAGAGTCCCATTCTTTTCTCAATTTCATTAAAAATTCCTTACCCAAGATATATCCCACAGATAATACAATCCCTAAAATTAGAAAAACAAACATAATTAAAGATCGTTTAGGTGAAGACTTTTCTATTGGCACAGAAATAGGTTGAATAACAGAAAATAATGGTGTATCCTTACTCACTTGTAATTTTGCCTGTTCCAATTGCTTTGCTAATTCCGAATAGATAGAAAAAGCCAAGTTATATTCAGCTTCCAATTTTTCTAATTCATTTATTGCAACGGAACTGGATATATTTTGATTCCTATCCCTAAAATGTGCTAATTTAGTTTGTATGGCTTCAAATTCAAATTTCTTTTCCTGGTAGCGTTCTTCAGTAAATTTCAAAAGTTCTTTGGCATTTTTCACTTTAAAGGCAATTACTTCCTTTTGTAATAAATTTTCCGCAAACTTGGCCAATTCTGCTGAAGCTATGGCTTCAGGCATTATGATAGACAACTGAACAAACCCCTCTTTATCATTAAAAGCAATAGACACCTGGCCATCCAATCGTTTAAAATGCTCTAATTCTTTAGGAGAAACAGTAATGATTTCTTCTGCATCATTTCTAACAATCTTTTGCGCTTGTTCACTTTTTATAATTTTAATTAGTAGCCCGGGTAATCCAATAGTATACCGCTTTATATATCCTAAAAACCCAGGTGAATAATACTCCTCATAATATTCCTGATAGGTCACCTTTTTGTCAAACTCTTCAAATTGTAAGGGAGCCTTCAACATAGCCTTTTTAAAAGGTACACTGCTCACAATTTTCGGGTATAAAGTAGGCGGAATTTCAGAGCCTCCACTTACTCCTCCAAAATTAATTCCAGCCAAGGAAGCTAAGCCAGACAAAGAGCCTCCTCCTTTACCTCCTTCAGTGGTCTGGGGCAAATAGGTCCCGCTAGCAGTAAACTCCTTAGGAGAAAGTATCGCCACCAACAAACCCAATATGACAAAAAGTCCTACGATTCGGAAAACAAGCTTCCTTTGATTCCAAACGGTTTTGGCTAAGGCAAGTAGGTCGATTTCATCGTCAGCTGGCGGAGCGGTGTTATTATTTGAATCGTTATTCATATTTTATGATAAATATTCTTATGACAAGGTAATTGTTAATGTTATTCGGGATTTGTTACTCGCAATTCAGTGTTCAATCTCTGATTACTCCAATATCAATTACTCTAATACCAATGATTCACTGTCTTTCATTCTGATTTCTTAAATATCTAATATATCCATTGATTAATTGAAGGCACTTTTCACAGTCTTTTCTAATTCGGTTTAAAGTTGCATCATCGATATAATCCCAAGATTTGGCTTCCAAAGCATGATCTAAAATTTCAGCTACAGATCCCCGAGCATTCAATAAAAATTAATATTCTATGTATATCCGAGTCTTTTCATTTAGTCTCTGAGAAACAAAATATTTTCCGAAATCACTTATTCGGCCTTTGGAGCATTCGGTTTTGGAACAGTTGAGGAGGGCGTTAAGAAAATGAGCTAGCTCGCGTCGTGGAACAGGGAGATCCGCTTATTTTTAGCCCGTAGCAAGTGTTCCAAAATCAAATTGAGAAATAGTCCTCATCGACACCGTAATCGACTCAATTTGGAGAAGGCTCCATGGCCTAGATTTTTTGCCTACTTTTTCATCAATGGAAAAAGTAGGAAAGCTTTAATACAAACTTTTATCTTTGATTGTTCGGCCACGTGCGGTATTCCACATACACTTATAATATTTTCTTAAAACGATACCTACCCCAGCCTTCTGCAATATTTGCCGTAGCTGATCTACTAGCTCTTAATAATTGACTGAACAATTCATAACGCTCATGCTTGGGCAATTTTGTTAATACTTCCTCTCTTATATACCGCTTGAGTTCATCACATGCTTGCCAGCATTTCAATTCTTCAAACGATTTATAAGAAGTCATATTTATTCCTTGTTAATTATTAATTGGAAAACCATACTCCATTTTTCAAATTTCAATCGCCAAATCGCCAATCACAAATCCGGATTGCTCAAATACCAGATTCCTATTATTCTAATCTCTATTACTCGAATCCCAAATCACGATTATCGATTACTCGAATCACTATTCCAAATGCGGGACTCCCACGGCTTGCTCTCCTCGCTCCATCCTAAAAGCCTTGGAGTGCCGTGTGGCTACTGCGCTACCCGATCAATCAATATCGCTAAAGTCGCCAAACTGGAAGCCAAACCTATCCAATTTGTAGCCGACATTGGTTGTCTATCTGGCTTTTGCGGCACAATGATCTCGGCACCTGGTTCTACATTGGGATAATTCTTAAAGAATAAGAACCCCTTAGTCCTAGCCACATCCCCATTCGCATACACCACATAAGCTTTCCCTTTTCGGGCATTATCGGTAAATCCACCCGCCTTGGACACATAGGCCTTAAAACTATCCCCCTTTTCATATCTAGCAGAAGTAGGGAATAATACCTCCCCGCGCATACGTACCGTTTGCAATTCCTTAGGGATACTCAATACATCCCCTTCTTGTAAGATCAGATCCTGATCGGAACCAGGATGCTCCATAATATAGTCCAAGTCTATACCGATCAACTCCTGCGTCCTAAATTCCACTTCGGCTACCCTAGAACTATCCGAAGCTGCCACTTCTTTCACACGATTGATTTTAAATTCCCCAGATGTCAACCCTTTTTGATTGGCCAAATCTCCTCCCTGTTCCCCTATTTTCTCATCTATACGAGATAGCATATTATTCTCTGCCTCTGTATTCTTTCCATCTTCTTTAATCAAATTATTCTTCACCTCTCTTAATTCAGCTGATTTGATCTCATTATCACTTTGAGGACTATAAAACTCTGTACGCCTAATCAAAGTGGCGCCTTTGGTATAGGCAAATTGATTGATCCCCCCCGCTCTTTTTAATAAATCAGAAATACGCTCTGTGGCAGTGGAAATGGTGTACTGACCTGGATAATTCACTTCTCCCTCTACGCGTACCAATTGTTCCCTTTGAAAACCCGGACTTCTTCTAATGATCACATGATCAAATGGATGTAAAACCACTTCCTTATCAGCCCCATTGATTTCCAAATTCTCATCAATATCAATGGTGAAGATTTCAGCAATCTGTCCATCTGTTCTATCTTTCACTCTTCTGGCTACTTCTATATAAGCATCTGAAGCAGATTCCTTAAATCCCCCTGCTTTCAATACCAAATCTTCCACAGTCATATTCTCCGCAAAGGCAAAAGCCCCCGGTCGGTTGATCTCACCGGAAATCTTTACATAATACTCTTCGTTCAAGTCATACTTGCTGGGGATATGCAATACATCTTCCCGCTGTAATACAATATCCTGAGTTGTACCATTGACTACTGCTTTGACATCCACAGGTACAATTTCCAAGGTCATATCTTCTTGGGTTCTATATAGGGTAGCCCTATTTAGAAAGGCCTCTCCTCTTAAACCCTCTGCTTTCCCAATCAAATCCTTTACAGTCATCCCCTCTAATAAAGCAAACTCACCTGGATGATAAACGGCACCAGATATCTGCACCCTGTTTTCAAAACGGTTCAGTTTTTCTCCGACTAGATAAATATCCCCATCCTGCACCTTAAAACTTTCAAACTGCTCTTGTGATACATCGGCCACCTTCCTTGCATCCTCAGAAAGCCTTCTCACTCCAATGCGTTGGGTATAGGCCTCACTTTTAAAACCACCTGCATAGTTGATCAAATCCCTAATATCCTCATCAGCCTGAATTTCAAATAAACCTGGCCTTCTGACTGGCCCTTGTACCTCTACCCGGGTCTGCACAGCAGGTACGATAATTACATCATTGTCCTGCAAACGAATATTTTGTTTTTGATTACCATTGGTCAAAAACTCATAGACATCCACTTCAGCCACCTGACGGGAATCCCTGTATACTTTGATATTTCTAAAGGAACCTTCCTCATTTGGACCTCCCGCAGCATATAAGGCATTAAATACCGAAGCAAAAGAAGGTAAGGTATAGGTACCAGGATGGGTCAATTCCCCAGTCATGGATACCTGAATGGAACGGATATTCCCTAAACGAATCTGTAAGAAGGTGCGGGGATTGGAACTGTTTAAATCTGAATAAATACCACTTAATTCCTTCTTGATCCTTGCTGTAGCCGCCTGAATACTGGCTCCTCCTACAGCAATGGGCCCTACATTAGGGATATACAGCCTGCCCTCTGGATTCACAGTCAAACTATATGACTGTTGAGAATCTCCATACACATCAATCAATAACTGATCCCCTGTGCCTACTACATAACTTTCTGGAGTAGGAATATTCAGATTGGGAGAGAAGTTCAGTTCCTTATTATGAAAAAGACCAAAACCATAAATCTTTTGCTGCTCCTCGGTTAATTTGGAACTACCTCCATTAAGATTTCCTGTTACCGGCGTAGACACCATTCGTTGTGCCCCTGTATCTGAAGAAGTACTTGCTGACTGTTCTACATCAGCAGTCCCCAACTGGCTAATCCTTGTAGCCAACTTATTGGCTTCCATCGCCGAAAGTCCCCTTTCCTGTGCTAAAGTCGGGATTTGAGATTGGGAAATCCCCTGCTCCTCCGCATTCTGTACAATCGCAGCAATTTGCGCATCCGACAACTCATCCACTTTAACATTTTGGATATTGGATAAGGACTGGGCATGGAGCACAATCGCTGATAGCAATAGAATTATTGTAAAATAAAAAGATTTGATATTGATGGACATACCTTATTGATTAGGAATGATGAATGTTAATATATAATTAGGAATGGTGTTATTGTCGAACTGTCGAATTGAATGAATGTTAGATTGTAAACAGTCGAATGGCGAAGGTCTAAGGCCGAAAGCCTGTTTTTTTTGTCTAAGGCCGAAAGATAAAGGACAAAAGCCTGTTACTATGATTAATATAAGCGAAGATGAAAGCCTCATTTAGATTGCATTTATAAGCGCTTTTAGCATTGAGGCTATCTCCAATCCCCCCGATTCTATTCTATTGAGTTGCGCTGTTGTAATCCAATTTCGTCTATGAAAAAGATTAGCGAGTGTCACCATCTCATATAATGATCCACGACTATAATAGAGGAATTGTTTGAACTCCTTGTCTGTATTTCTACCTTTTCCTTCTGCAATATTTTGAGAAACTGAAGCCGAGCAAGATTCGAACTGTTCAATTAATCTAAAATGCTTTCCTGGAGTATTCAATTCTTCAACAAGCTCTATACAATATTCAGCCAAATCCATTGATTTTTGCCAAACCCTAAGCTCCTTAAAATTGAAATGTCGCTCACTCATTTATCCAGTACAGCTTACTACTATATTTAGACTTAAAAGCTTTCGGCTTTCGGCTTTCGGCTTTGGGCTTTCGGCTTTCGGCTTTAGGCTTTAGGCTTTAGGCTTTCAACATTCAGCCTTCTCTATTAGCCTTCGCCCTTCAGCTTTAGACTCCTTTCTTCAGACATTCGGCTTTCGGCTTTTGACTTTCAGCTATTAAATCCCAATCCCATAATGCACAAACCCTTCTTCCTCCAAATGCTTGCGGTCATAGATATTTCTGCCATCAAAAACCACTTTATTCTTCAATAGCTTACTTACTGCTGACCAGCTAGGTAGTCTAAATTCTGACCACTCCGTAACCAAAAGCAAGGCATCCGCATCCACACAGGCATCATAAGCGTCATTGCAATAGGCCACCTTATCTCCTACATAAATTTCTTGGGCTTCCTCCATGGCAATAGGATCATACGCTTTTACATTAGCTCCGGCGGCACGTAATTCATCAATAATCACGATAGCCGGCGCTTCACGCATATCATCGGTATTAGGCTTAAAGCTCAATCCCCAAAGGGCAAAAGTCATTCCTCTCAAATCCTCTCCAAAATGCTTCTTTACCTTATTCACCAATACATATTTCTGGTCATCATTCACGTCCTCCACCGCTTGAAGCACACGTAATTCATGTCCATATTCTCTACCCGTACGCACAATGGCCTTAACATCCTTAGGAAAGCAAGAACCACCATAACCTACGCCTGGGTAGATAAACTTATTACCAATCCTAGGATCCGAACCAATCCCCTTTCTAACCATATTGGCATTGGCCCCAACCAATTCACATAAATTGGCAATATCATTCATAAAACTGATCTTGGTAGCCAGCATGGCATTGGCCGTGTATTTGGTCATTTCTGCAGACGGAATATCCATATAGATAATACGGTCTCCACTCAATTGGAATGGCTTATACAAGCGCTTCATGATCTTTTCAGCCCTATCGTCCTCTACCCCTATCACTATTCTATCTGGTTTCAAAAAGTCTTCCACAGCAGCGCCTTCTTTCAGGAATTCTGGATTAGAGGCAACAGCAAAATCCATCGCTCTTTCTCTTTTTTCCAAGGCCTTTTGGATAGTCGCCTTTACCTTTTGCCCCGTAGTTACCGGTACAGTACTTTTAGTCGCCACCACGATATAATCCGACATCTTCTCTCCAATCTCATTCGCAACGGCCAATACATATTTCAAATCAGCAGAACCATCTTCACCCGGAGGGGTACCTACCGCAATAAAAGCCACCTCGGATCCTTGAATAGCTTCGCCCAGATCAGTGGTAAATTGCAATCGGCCACTTTCATAGTTGCGCTTAACGATTTCTTCCAATCCTGGCTCATAAATAGGCATAATGCCATTCTTGAGCTTATCGATCTTCTTTTGGTCAATATCCACACATACCACCTCTATCCCTACATCTGCAAAACAAGCGCCTGAAACTAAACCTACATATCCGGTTCCTACTACGGTAATTTTCATATTTCTTATTGTTGAATTCTTGAACTGTCAAATTGGGATATTCTCGAACAGTTCAATTATTGAAAAGTATAATTGAGTTTAAATATTGTTGAATGGTGTTATTGTCAAACTGTCGAATTGGAGGACTGTTAAATTGTAAACAGTCTAATGACAAAGGCCTAAGGCCGAAAGCTCGTTTACATGGCATTTATAAGCGCCTTTAACATTGAGGCTATCTCCAACCCCTCTGATTCTATTTTATTAAGTTGTTTTGATGAAATCCAATTTCTTCTTTGAAATAGGTTGGCCAATGTCACCAATTCATATAGGGAGCCACGACTGTAATAAAGGAATTGCTTGAACTCTTTATCTGTATTTCTACCTTTTCCTTCAGCAATATTTTGAGGAACTGAAGCCGAGCAAGATTCAAACTGTTCAATTAATCTAAAATGCTTTCCTGGAGTATTCAACTCTTCAACAAGCTCTATACAATATTCAGCCAAATCCATCGATTTCTGCCAGACCCTAAGCTCCTTAAAATTGAAATGTCTTTCACTCATTTATCCAGTACAGCTTATACTATTTAGACTTAAAGACTTTTTTCCTTTAACTTTTATCTTTCGGCTTTAGGCTTTCAACATTCAGCCTTCTCTATTAGCCTTCGCCCTTCAGCTTTAGACTCCTTTCTTTCGGCATTTGGCTTTTAGCCTTGCGCTTTCCGCTCCGTCCATAGCTTCGCCCGGTCAGTCACATATTGTGCTTAGCGGGCAATTCTTTTCATAAAAAAGAGTAGGAAAATCGCTTTCCTTACTCGGCTGCTTTATTATATAAAACTATGCCAGTTTGAATTTCTTCTGCCAAAATCGTAAAACTCACTTTACGGTTGATCAAATCGGCTATGCGATTACCCAAACTGTCGAGGTATTCCTCATTCAATGCATTACCTTGAATCACTATATCAATGGTACCCGTATCCAAACCATTGGCATAATCACCAGTTAGGATTACCTTGTTAACATCACCCATCCTATCTAGGACTTCCTCCACCAAAGTATCCAATCCCAAATACTTGCGGATGATATCCTGCAAGGATCCAAATAAGGGATGCTGGGTATTGGCACTATAGCAGATTCGGTTCTTTTCAGACTCCTTCTGCAAGTACCCTGCTTCGGATAAATTATTGAGTTCTTTTCTTATGGCATTGGTAGATTCTCCAAACTCCTCGGCCAAACCGCGGAGATGGCTATGGTTGTCTGCGTTGATAAAAAACTTTACCAAAAGTCGCAATCTGGTCTTGGAAGTAATTAAAGAATCTAGCATAAAAAGAAAGCCCTCCCGTAATGAGCACCAAAAGTACTCAGTGCTTTCAAAAGCTCCAAGCTTTTTCTATTTTTTTATTATTCCCCATTAAAAATTAACAAATGGTAATATTCAAACAACATAACTGCAATATTCACAAAATTCAATCTCAACTAAAATGGACCACAGGATGTATATAAAAATTTGTTTTTGAAATAATTTCCTATGTCATCCTGAACAAAGTGAAGGATCTACGTGCTGATTCAATTCTTTAAGATGCTGGTCCTATGCTGGTCCGCATTTGCAATGCGGACCTCTAAATAATGGGCATTTGCAATGCCCTAAATGCGACGCTGGTCCAAGTCTCTAGCGCAGCGCTGACTTGGACCCAATAAATCACAGGAGTCTCCAGACTCCCATGCTTTTCCAGATTTAAAACTTCGTTGTCCCGTCAGCTAAGCTGCGGGACCCAAGCAGATACGCTTTTGCTCTGCGAGCCTTAAATATAGGAGTCTCCAGACTCCACTATTCCTTTTCATCCATCCAACGGAACAAAGGAAATTGCTTTTCCAGATTTAAATTCTGGAAATAATAATAAAAGAGGATTTTAAATCCTCTTCTACTATTATTCGACTTTGCAAAAGTCGAACAGCCTTTAGGCCTTAGACATTCGCCCTTCGGCATTCCTAAAGCCCAAGCTGGTCCGCATTTGCAATGCCCTAAATGCGACCTTGGTCCAAGTCTCCAGCGCAGCGCTGACTTGGACCCAATAAATTACAGGAGTCCCCTGACTCCACTCTAGAAATCTTCGTTGTCCCGTCAGCTAAGCTGCGGGACCCAAGCAGATACGCTTTTGCTCTGCAAGCCTTATATATAGGAGTCTCCTGACTCCATTATTCCTTTTCATCCATCCAACGGAGCAAAGGAAATTGCTTTTCCAGATTTAAATTCTGGAAATAATAATGAAAGAGAATTTTAAATCCTCTACTACTATTGTTCGACTTTGCAAAAGTCGAACAGCCTTTAGGCCTTAGACATTCAGCCTTCGGCATTCCTAAAGCCCAAGCTGGTCCGCATTTGCAATGCCCTAAATGCGACCTTGGTCCAAGTCTCCAACGCAGCGCTGACTTGGACCCAATAAATTACAGGAGTCCCCTGACTCCACTATTCATTTTCATCCATCCAACGGAACAAAGGAAATTGCTTTTCCAGATTTAAAATCTGGAAAAAATAATAAAAGAGGATTTTAAATCCTCTTTTATTATTATTCGACTTTGCAAAAGTCGAACAGCCTTTAGGCCTTAGACATTCAGCTTTCAGCGTTTGCTCCTAAAGCCTCGCATCCACCTTATCCTTATCCAATACGCCCTTCACATCATACACGACCAAGCGATCGGATTTCTTTATATCCCAAGTTTTAAAAGATTGATGAGCCACCGCCAGTATAATTGCAGAATATTGGTTAGGATCAGGCCTCTCATTTCCCTCTAGCATCTTGATATTATACTCCCTTTGAACCTCTTCTGCATCAGCACAGGGATCATATACATCCACGGCTATATCAAAATTCCTCAGCTCTTCATAGATATCAATCACCCTTGTATTCCTTACATCCGGGCAATCTTCCTTAAAGGTAAAGCCCAAAATCAACACCTTGGAATCGATCACTTTCAGGTCTTTGCGCATCATATGCTTGATCACCTCTGTGGCTACATATTTACCCATGGAATCGTTCAACCTTCTTCCAGCTAAAATAATTTCTGGATGATAGCCCACCTCCTGCGCCTTTTGGGCCAAATAAAAAGGATCCACTCCTATACAATGTCCTCCTACTAGTCCAGGCTTGAAGGGTAAAAAGTTCCACTTCGTGCCTGCTGCGGCCAAAACTTCCTGCGTGTCTATATTAAGCAGATTGAAAATCTTGGACAGTTCATTAACAAAGGCAATATTGATATCCCTTTGGGAATTTTCTATCACTTTGGCTGCTTCAGCCACCTTAATAGAGGAAGCCTTATAGGTACCGGCTATAATAATTGATTGATAAAGTTGATCTACAAATTCGGCTGCGGCTTCCGTACTCCCTGATGTCACTTTCAAAATTTTGGAAATGGTATGTTCCTTATCCCCTGGATTGATCCTTTCGGGGGAATAGCCTACATAAAAATCTTGATTAAACTTCAGTCCCGAGCCATTTTCCAAAACAGGCACACATTCATCCTCAGTCACTCCCGGATATACCGTAGATTCATAGATGACGACATCTCCCTGCTTTAAATACTTGGCTACAGTCTTTGAGGCAGCCAACATGGGAGTTAAAACAGGCCTATTTTGCTTATCCGTAGGAGTCGGTACGGTAATAATAAACACATTACAATCATTTAATGCTTCCGCATCATTGCTTGGGAAAAGACCAAGTGTATTGGAAGCTGCTGATTTATCCTTGATTAATACGGATTGAAGCAAATCATTTTCGACTTCCAGGGTATTGTCTATTCCTAAGCCCAATTCATGAATGCGCTTTTTAGAAATATCAAATCCAACAGTGGGGTATTTTTTTGCAAATTCAACTGCCAATGGTAATCCTACATAGCCCAAGCCAATAACCGCTATCCTGCTTTGATTTAACAAAAAAATAGGTGATGCCATACTTTTCTTCAATGGTGATTTTTAAACTTTGAATAAACAAAAGGCCAATGATCATCTCTCAAAACATTACCCTTCTGATATCGCTAAGGCTAGAATCCCTGACCAGGAAAACGCTCCTAAATCACTTAGCTTAATTCAATCGGCTAAATTATCAATATTATACATTGAAATTTAATTAAAGCCAATAAATTATTAATTACCTCAAGGAATTAAGCCTACGAGCTGGTCCGCATTTGCAATGCGGACCTACAAATAATGGGAGTCTCCTGACTCCTATACGAATATTTCTAATGCTTTTCCAGATTTAAAATCTGGAAATAATAATAAAAGAGGATTTTAAATCCTCTCCTACTATTGTTCTACTTTGCAAAAGTCGAACAGCCTTTAGGCCTTAGACATTCAGCTTTCAGCGTTTGCCAAGCTGGTCCCCATTTGCAATGCGGACCTTTAAATAATGGGCATTTGTAATGCCCTAACCGCTACGTTGGTCCAAGTCTCCAGCGCAGCGCTGACTTCAACACAATAAATTACAGGAGTATCCTGACTCCACTCAAGAAATCTTCGTTGTCCCGTCAGCTGAGCTGCGGGACCCAAGCTGGTACGCTTTTGCTATGCGAGCCCTAAATATAGGAGTCTCCTGACTCCACTATTCCTTTTCATCGATCCAACGGAGCAAAGAAAATTGCTTTTCCAGATTTAAATTCTGGAAATAATAATAAAAGAGGATTTCAAATCCTCTCCTACTATTGTTCGACTTTGCAAAAGTCGAACAGCCTTATTTAGGCCTTAGACTTTGGGCATTCGGCTTCAATCTCCATTTAATTCACCAAATCAGGATTCTCCTTTTCCAACTTCTCAAATACCTTCTTCACATCCTGGGCCTTTTCTTTTTGTAATACTAATATGGCATCTTTGGTTTGGATTAGCATGGTATCTTTCAAACCTACAAATTCAGTATAAATATCAGCTCCGATCACCATATTGCCGTTTTCATCAGCTTGATGCCCATGATTTTCCAAATATTCAAAGACCGATTCAAATGAACCCATATCGGACCAAGAAAATGCTGAGGGTACTACTTTAATTTTTGTGGAGCGTTCCATGACCGCAAAATCAACTGAGGTAGAAGGGATTTTTAGGGACTTTTCGTAATCCAAAAAAACATCATCGGCACTTTCAATGACCACTTTGGAATATTTCAATACCTTTGGTTCAAAACGCCCCAACTCCTCCAAAAATACGCCCGCTTTAAAACAAAACATCCCTGAGTTCCACAAAAAGTTTCCTTTCTTTAAAAATCTCTCTGCTGTATCCAAATTAGGCTTTTCCCTAAAACTTTTCACATCCTCTCCATCACTTTCAATATACCCATACCCTGTTTCAGGATGATCAGGTTTTAATCCAAAAGTGACAATATAATCCTGCTTAGCCAGTTCAATTGCTCTTTTGACACTTGAAGAATAATCATCCCCTGTGTCTATAAGGTGATCTGAAGGAGTCACAAAAAGAATATCTCCTGGATCACAAGATAATGCTGCAAAAGCAATGGCCGCAGCGGTATTCCTTCGACAGGCTTCAACAATTTCTATATAATCTCTAAGACCTAAGCCTGCTAAATCTTTCCTTGAAAGCTGATAATTATTTTTATTACCAATAACCATCAGCTCCTCACAAAAAGCTTGGTTCCTTTGTACCGTTTTTTGGAATAAGGTATTCCCCTCGAAAATTGGCAAATATTGCTTGGGGCAACTCTTCCTTGAAAGCGGCCATAATCTACTTCCTACTCCTCCAGATAATACAACATTAATTATTTTCATATCTCCAAAAAGTTATATACGCTAAAAACTTTATTCGTCTTTAATCGAATTTAAATTCTTCAAATACCATTCGCAAACTTTTGATAGCCCTTGCTCCAAATTATATAAAGGATCATACCCTAAAATTTCCCTTGCCTTTTTTATCGATGCCAAAGAATGGGGAATATCTCCTTTTCTTTTAGGTCCATAAATAATTTTAACATTTGTAATTTCTGGATCAAAAAAGGACAAATTAGATTTCAAGTTCCTGACCAAGTTATTTAGATTTTCTCTTTCCCCAAAGGCTACATTAAACACTTCTGAAACTCCCTTCTCCCCGTCAAAATGATCATCAATAGAACTATAATAAGCAGCAAGCTTTTCAACTAATTCCTCTTTTGGTACTTCAGCAGCCAATAAATTAGCTTGGATAACATTATCGATATAGGTAAAATCCCTGGAATAAGTCCCATCTCCATTGATCTTTGGAGATTCATGTTTGATCAATGAACATAGAAATTTTGGAATTGCGGCAGCATATCCTCCATCTGGATCTTGTCTTTTACCAAAAACATTGAAATACCTCAAGCCAATGGTCTCTATATTATATATTTCCGAGAAGTTTTTCGCAAACAATTCGTCCACATATTTGGTAATCGCATAGGGAGACAAGGCATTGCCGATTTGATGTTCCACTTTAGGCAAACCCTTATGATCCCCATAGGTAGATGAACTCGCTGCATATACAAACCTGCTTATTCCTGCTTCATAAGATGCAAATAGCATTTTAACAAAACCTCCAATATTCACATCAGTACTGGTCATCGGGTCTGCTATGGAACGCGGGATAGATCCCAATGCGGCCTGATGAAACACTAGATCGCAGCCTTCAACCGCCTTTTGGCAATCTTCATAATTCCTGATATCCCCCTCTATCAAAATAAAATCCTTGAATTGCTTGGCTTCTTCTAGGTTCTCCCGCTTCCCTGTGGAAAAATTATCCAAACAGACCACTTTATTCCCATACTTCAACAATTCATCTACCAGATTAGACCCTATAAATCCAGCCCCTCCAGTAACCAATATCTTTTTCCCTGAAATGCTCCCTTGAGAACGAATATCCATTTTCTTTTATAGTATTTAATATTTGTATCCGTGTCTTTGCACCTGTCCCCTGAGAAACGAAATATTCACCCATTCCTCATTAATAATTCATAATTCTTCATTGAGTTCCCTTCTTTCCTTAACAGCCCCACTTCAAGCTTCTCAAATGGATAGGAATCATATTTCATAAAACAAGTTTTTGAAAACAACAGTCAAACAATTCGACGCTTCAACAGTTCCACAATTCAACAACCCCACAATTCGACTTCTTAAACCCCAATCCCATAATGGGTAAATCCTAACTCCTTAAGGTATTTCCGATCATATATATTCCTTCCATCAAAGACCACTTTATTATTCAGCAATTTCCCCAAAGCACTCCAACTTGGAATCCTAAACTGTG
The DNA here is from genome assembly GCF_014280965.1 of Echinicola salinicaeni. Lineage (GTDB taxonomy): Bacteria > Bacteroidota > Bacteroidia > Cytophagales > Cyclobacteriaceae > Echinicola > Echinicola salinicaeni. The sequence goes on along the minus strand of NZ_JACODZ010000014.1, from coordinate 1,681 downwards.
ACCATTCTGTCACCAGCAATAAGGCATCAGCATCCACACAAGCCTCATAAGCATCATTACAATAAGTGACCTTATCGCCAATATAAACCTCTTTGGCCTCTTCCATAGCAATTGGGTCAAATGCTTTAACCCTAGCACCTGCAGCCCTCAATTCATCAATGATCACCAAAGCGGGTGCCTCACGCATATCATCCGTATTGGGTTTAAAACTCAAGCCCCACATGGCAAAGGTCTTCCCGCTCAAATCATCCCCAAAATGCTGCTTGACTTTTTTCACCAGAACATGCTTTTGAGACTCATTCACCTCTTCCACAGCCTGTAACACCCTCAGATCATAACCATATTGCTTGGCAGTCTTTACTATGGCCTTTACATCTTTAGGAAAACAACTACCTCCGTAACCAACGCCCGGATAGATAAATTTATTTCCAATCCTAGGATCAGAACCAATCCCGGCCCTGACCATATTGGCATCAGCACCTACCAACTCACACAGGTTGGCGATATCATTCATAAAACTGATCTTGGTCGCCAACATCGCATTGGCGGTGTATTTGGTCATCTCAGCGGATGGGATATCCATATAAATAATCCTATCACCGCTTAGCTGAAAAGGCTTATACAACCTCCTCATGATCTCCTCAGCTCTTTCATCTTCTACGCCAATGATGATCCTGTCAGGCTTAAGAAAATCCTCCACTGCTGCTCCCTCCTTTAAAAATTCGGGATTGGAAGCCACAGCAAATGGTAGCTCGCTTTTCCTCTGGTCCAAAGCATCTTGGATGGCCTTTTGCACCTTACAACCTGTAGTTACTGGAACGGTACTTTTTGTCGCCACCACGATATAGTCAGACATGGTCTTTCCTATCTCATCAGCAACAGCCAACACATATTTCAAATCAGCTGATCCATCCTCGCCCGGAGGTGTCCCAACCGCAATAAAGGCCACATCTGATCCCTGAATGGCCTCTCCAAGATCAGTGGAAAACTTCAAACGGCCACTTTCATAATTCCTGACCACGATTTCTTCCAGCCCTGGCTCATAAATGGGCATGATCCCATTTTTCAGTTTATCAATTTTCTTCTGATCAATATCCACACATACCACCTCAATCCCTACGTCAGCAAAACAAGCCCCTGAAACAAGGCCCACATAACCAGTTCCTACTACAGTAATCTTCATATTTAACAGTTCAAATTAAGGTATTAAAAATAGCATTTATTAATTGCATATTCACTGAATTCAAAAGTCCATGACAAAATTAAAATCAATGCAAACCTTAAAATAAAGATTATCAAGCAATTTACCGTCAACAATATTTCAATTATATACCAACTCATGAAATATGTTAATGGAGCGGTTCTTTTCGGGTATCAAATAAAGCCATAAAGCTTCCTGTCTAAACTCTTATCGCATTAAACAATCACAACAGCCCTGAGCGGGCTAAATATATTAACCCCGGGTTCATCCCGCGGCCAGGAACAACTTAGCTGAGCGCTTTAGCCGCAAAGCCTGCCAATTGTGCAAATTAATTCCAGCTAAAGCACAAGCTGCCTTGAATAGTCCCTATCTTAACCCCTTATAATATCGGAAAGCTTTACCCTCAATTGAGGCATAAAATCCTTTTATAGCATATATTAAATTGAAGTTTCATTCACTCCATCTGTACAAAGCCCTCTT
>NZ_JACODZ010000013.1 GCF_014280965.1 Echinicola salinicaeni | reverse complement strand
CTATCATACTGTTAATCTGATAAATAGCTAGAAAGAATCCTTTTACCCGAGCGGTTCGATGTTGCTTACCGTAAAAAACGATGTTTTCGGGGAAGATCGAATCAATTATCTTTCTTCTAATTCCCAAATCAGCAGTATCAAAAAGTAGATCAAGACTCTCAGCCATTTCAAGGGCCTTTTTGACTTTTTCTGGAATATCTTGGGTAATGATTGATTCGATTTTTGTCCCTTTGGCTTCCAAGCGCTCTATCTCCTCTTCACAACTTCTTTTTACCATTCGATAATCCTCAATATCCAGTTTTTCATCAATGTACAAATCCCTGATTTTGGAAATCTTTTGTTCCAGCTTTTCTATGGCTGATTTCAGCTTTCTTTTTTCGCTCAGGTCAATTTTATTTTCGCTTAAAAAAGCTTGATTAAAGACCATTTCGAATAAGTCTATCATACCCTTTTTGGGCTTGTATTTCGATAGGAATTTTCTGAAAGAGGTATTTACATCCTTGGCCTTAAACCTCACACCACATTTTGATGTACAGTGGTAATAATGATAATATTGGTTCCTACCTTTTGAAGCACTTGCTGTCAGGTTCCTGCTGCATTTAGGACATTTTAAGAAACCTCTTAAAGGAATCTCTTCTGGACTTACAATTTCAGTCCTTCGTTTTCTCTTTTTCAACTGTAACGAATCTTGCACCCTATAAAACAACTCCTCTGAAATTAGCGGTTCATGTTGGGCTTTTACAAAATGCCCCTTTTCTCCATTAAATTCAGGGACATAAAGCTTTCCACAATAGAACGGATTTCTAACAATCCTCCAAAACTTGTTTTTCCGCAGTTTAGCCCCTCTTCTTCTGGCATGCAAAAGCACCTGTTCTGATGAGTAATTAGCAGCTGCTAGGCTTTCAAAAATCCATTTTACATGAATTGCCTCTTCCTGCTCTATCTCAATAATAGGACGCTTAAAACTGTCCCTAGCATTTCTATATCCAAAGGGTGCCATCCAAAGCCATCTTCCTTCTTTTAATCCTCTCCGCATACCATGAAATATATTCAATGCCCTACGATCATTCTCTACTTCGGGTGCTGCCAGATAAAAGGCCAACATCATTTTATTTTCAGGGATTGACAAGTCCAAGGGTTGTTCGATGGCCTGTGGCTCTACCCCCAGCTTTCGGAGGGTATTGATCATCATATAGGCATCTCCGGCATTTCGACTAAAGCGGTCCCATTTGGTAAAGAGTAAAAGGTTGCTCTTATTCCCTTTCTCTTTAAGTTGTCCAAGAAGTCTCGACCATTCAGGTGTAAGTCTTCAAACAAAACTGGACTTTTATGGATAAAAAATAAGATAGAGTTTCGGCTAATTTAAAGCTAATTTTTGGTTTAGTGTTTTCCTTGCCATCAAGGTTTGTTTTTTGATCGATTTTCTTGCTTTCATCTTTTGTTTTTCCCTTCCAAAATAGACCTCTGCAGGTGTTAGGTTTTGTAGGGATTCATGATATCTATGGTAGTTGTAATGCTGCACAAACTCCTCCATTTTTGCCTCCAATTGTCCGGGGCTGAAGTAATTCTCAAGCTTTACCACATTTTTCATTGAGCGGTGGTAGCGTTCTATTTTTCCTTGGGTCTGCGGGTGCAAAGGCCTTCCCCTGACATGCTTTATGTTTAGATTGTCCAGATATTCCGATAAGCTTTTGGAGATGTAACAGGCCCCATTGTCGGACAACAGCTTTGGACGATTGTCTTCCGCTATGCCCGTTTTCAGCAAAGCCTCATCAATGGTCATCTGCACATCCTTGGCCTTCATGGAAGAACATAACCTCCAGTTGACGATATACCTACTGTAATCATCCAGAACAGTGGACAGGTAGTACCATCCCCACCCATGTATTTTGAAGTAGGTAAAGTCTGTCTGCCACATCTGGTTGGGACGGTTGGTCTGGTCGTGGAAGCTGTCGGATGCGGACATGAGCATAAAACTGGCAGGTGCTATCAATCCATTGGCCTTCAATATCCTGTAAACACTGGATTCGCTGATGTAATAGCGGTACTGGTCAGTAATGGTCCAGGCCACTTCCCTTGGTGACAGCTCGGGCTTTTCCAAGGATATCTCAACTACTTTATCCCTGTCTTCTGGACTGATGCTGTTCCAGGCAGGTTTCCTTTGTGTTCTTTTCCTGGCCAAACCATCAAAACCGGAATCTCTATAGGCCTTGTACCAGCTGTAAAAAGTCGCCCTATTGACTTTCAATTCCTTGAGTGTCCTTGAAACCCCTAAGTCCGAAGCTTCAACCAAACGGATGATCTCCATCTTTTCAGATTGTGTGTAGTGCATATACTTCCCTCTGTTCAGTCGTTTCCATTTAGACTTTTTTTGAGCACTTTGTTCTCCAGGGAAAGCTCGGCTACCAGTTCTTTTAAGGATGTATTCTCATCCTTCAGCTCCTTTACTTCTGACGTATTGGCCTCACGCATGGTGTCCCCATTCAGGCGTTTCTTCCCTGCCTCCATAAAATCCTTGCTCCACTTGTAGTAGTTGGCCTGGGAGATTCCTTCTTTGCGGCAAAGTTCGGATACACTGACTTCGCCACGCATTCCATCTATGATAATCCGAATTTTTTCTTCTGAGGAATAGGTGCGTCTTGTTTTTCTCTTTAGATCACTGATCAGTGCACTGGCACTTTGTTTTTTACTCATTATAGACTGTTTTTAGAGGTGAATAAAGTTAATAAACCTCTATCTTAATTTCATCTCTTAAACTGTCCACTTTTTGCTGACGTCAAACAAAGTAATTTTAGAAAGGTCTGATAAAAAACTATTGTATGGATATGAACAAACATTAAATATTTGTCATCGATAAATCGACTAACACCAGTCGATACTAATTATAAAACTTCCCGAACTGACGAACAGAATCGCGCTTGCCCAACATCACCTGATGATCAATAAATGGATCATTGGTGTCTTCCATCCATTCTTGAAGAGCTTCAAACAGTTCCTCTTTTTTGGATTGTAAGGACTCTTTTTCTATCAAATTCACCTTTTCAAAAGGATCATTATCCAAATCATAAAGTTCCAATTTTGAAGGAGAGGCCAATCGATCAAAAACCTCTCTCACCCATGTCCCTTCATATTTATCACCTCTGGAATAATAATAAGCACTATCCTTATCTATATAAAGGTCTTCATTATCAAAATCCCCTGATGGCAAATTGTAAATCAACTTATATCGTTGATCCCTTACTGTCCTCCTCGGATAATAATTATCGATAAAATGGGTATGGAAATTATACTCAGTGAACAAATAATTCCGGACCTTATTACTCTCCCCATAAACAAGTGGCTCCAATGACTGGCCCTGGACTTCCATTGGCGTTTCAATACCTAGGGCATCCAAAATAGTGGGATAAATATCTATAGTGGACACCAATTCATCTGACTCCTTAATTGTTTCCATTCCCTCTGGATACTTCACCAAAAATGGAATCCTCACGGAATATTCATAAGAAGCTGCTTTTCCTCTTGAAAATGGCGGTCCGTGATCCCCTACAAAAACGATCAGCGTATTGTCCAATACATCCAATTCCTCTAACTTCCTCATCAGCAAACCAATACCTTCATCCAGTCTTTTGACGCAATTATAATAATCGGCTATTCTTTCCAACTCCCCAGGATCATACACCCCCTGAAAGGCAAATGCCTGTACCTCCTCGCTTATTACCTCTTGCTCTGGATGCCCCTTAATGTTCCTGATCAAAGGTGTATGTGGATCAAAATAATTCAGATAAAGAAAAAAGGAACTGTCAGGGCTTGAAGTAATAAATTCATCCACCCACTCGCTTACCAATTCCACATCACGAGTTTCATGAACTTGGTCACTCCTATCCAGATCAAAAGGAAATTGTTCTTTTGGTTCAACATGAAGTTTACCAATCACTCCAGTTTTATAGCCAGCCTGCTTTAAACTAGAAGCAATATTTGGCAAGGTTCTGTTCATGCTAAAGCCTCGATGAGCCAAACCTATCTGGCCATTAAAATGAGGATAAGTACCTGTTAGAATGCTGCTTCTAGATGAGCTACATGAAGCTTGTGTAACATAGGCATTATTAAACTTGATCCCCGAGACGGCTAATCTATCTAGGTTTGGGGTTGAAATGGTACTGTCCCCATAACTGGATAGCTGCAGGCCCAGATCATCAGCCGTTATTACCAATACATTGATCGGGGGCTTAATTTCCCCTTGATTACCTGCTGAAGAACAGCTCATCAAAACCGGCAGGCTCAATAGCAATATCCCCCCTATTATCAAGGTACTTTTGAGTTTTGTCATTTTGGTTAGTGGTTAATAAATTCTTAAACTAATTATTTCCTGCCAAAATCCCCATTTCCAGTCCTCTAAGCTCAGCCAATCCCTTCAATCTTCCTATGGCAGAATATCCCGGATTGGTTTCTTTATGAAGGTCATCCAACATTTGATGTCCATGATCAGGACGAAAAGGAATTGCCTGGGCCCTTTTTTGGTTAAGCTCCACCAGTATTTCCATCACCTTGACCATATCCACATCTCCATCCAAATGATCGGATTCATAGAAATTGCCTTTTTCATCTCTATGGACATTTCTAAGGTGGGCAAAATACACCCTTTCTCCTACTGCCTCTAATATATCAGATACCTTATTATGCTTCCCGGCTCCCAAAGAACCTGTGCAAAAGCAAATCCCATTAAATGGGCTGTCCACCCTTTGAGTTATATCCAATAAATCCTCCTTGGAGGTGGCAATTCTCGGCAAGCCCAGTATGGCAAAAGGAGGGTCATCAGGGTGAATGGTCATTTTGATACCTTCTTCCAAGCTAACATCTGCAATGCTGGTAAGAAAATAGGCCAAGTTTTCCTGTAGCCCCTCTTTTCCAATTTTACTATAGATATCGATGCTCTCCCGCAGAGCTTCCAATGTCACCCCACCTTCAGTAGGAATTCCCATCAAAATAATCTCAGTAAGTTCATCAATCCTTTCCTTTGAAATGGACTTATACCTCTCCTTCACTTCCTGCATAATTTCCTTATCATAAGAACCCTCAGCCCCTACCCTTTGCAATACATGGCAATCAAACAATGCCAAATCAACCCAATCAAAATACAGGGCCTTAGCCCCATTGGAAAGAGAAATACCAAGATCTGTCCTAGTCCAGTCCAAAACCGGCATAAAATTATAGCAAACCGTCTTTATTCCGCAATCGGACAGGTTTTTGAGGCTTTGTCGGTACCTTTCAAGATACATGTCACAATCCTCCCTTCTGGTCTTTATTGCCTCGTGAACAGGCAAACTTTCTACCACATTCCATTTGAGTCCTGCCTGCTCAATAAAGTTTTTTCTCTCCTGAATTGCCTCTATTTCCCAAACCTCTCCATGGGGAATTTGATGTAAGGCCGTTACCACCGAACTGGCTCCAGCCTGCTTGATATCCTGAAGACTTACAGGATCATTCGAACCATACCAGCGCCAACTTTGTACAAGTTTATTTTTTGATTTCATTGAATACTATCTAAAGTTTTAATCCTGAACCATTGGGTATCCAAAAGCTTCCAACTCAGAAAAGCTGAAAGAACCTTTTTCATTATTGGCCACCAATCTCAAATATCTGTAGGCCTTCTTATTATTAAGGAAAACTTCCCACATATTGGAGCATTTGGTATCCGTCTTATAATAGGAAACCACTTCATTTTTAAAAGCCAGTACCTTATAATCATTGAAGTCAGGATCATTTGACGCTTGGATTTCATAATTGGATCTTGAGCTTTCCTCAAACCTTTCCTTTACTGGAATGATGCTCACTTTTTCAATAACATACTCTCCTTCCATATCTACCTGATACCAAGCCTTTCCACTGGAGTTTCCTGCTGTATGCCAATAGGTTTCCCAGTCATTATCATTACCCTTAGCAGCCTCATTTTCCTTTTCTTCTGAAGAGCTGCTTACTGGTTTCCCCTCCAATAAGCTGAAATGTCCATAACTCTCACTGGCCAAATCCTGATAATCGGACAAAACGCCTGCATTTTGCATGATCTTCTGGGCAGCTTCCGGCCATTCTCCATTTTCTACATACACATAGTTGATCAACTGTGCCCATCCTGCAGATGGACATGGAGCATCCCCATAATTGGTATCAAAAATCACCCTATCAGAGCTGCTCATCCAAGCCCTACAAACATGCTCAGCATGGGAGTTCATGCTTACGTTATTTTGCCAACGTGAATCATTGCTCCAGTTATCCGCATAAAACACATCCATTACATTATGGCTGGTGTATGGGACAAAATTCTCTTCAACCAAACAGTTGGGGTAGTAACCATGGGTATAAAGTGTTCCGCCGTCCCTAATCCCCCATTTATGCAAAGAAGAAGATCGGGAAACCTTATTTCTTCTGTAAGTTAATCTCCCAATTGCAGGATTATGTGTAGGCTTGTCCCCAATCCTTGCATGAATTCCTGCATAGGCAATATCAGAAATATCATTATTTTCTATATGTACATTATAGGCCGCAAAAGTATTGATGGCACTGGCCTGATAATAGTCCCTGCCAATATTTCTAATGACATTATTGAGCACATAGGTATCTTTACAAACAGAACTTGGATCACATTTCATTTTGTCCAAATACCATTTTCCGATACTTACCCCCGCCGCACTAAGATCATAAAATTTATTACCTTCAATACGGGTCCTATTGGTTCCCTCATAAGGTTGGATTCCTGATGAACCGTGATGGCGGAATATGGAGTTTTTGATCTGTACATCATCGGTATAGTTCAAAACTACTTGACCAGGAACTTCATTATCATATTCTCCAGTAATTTCTGCTTGGGATCTTCCCAGCATATGTTTTTCAGGATAGAACCAATTTCCATGTTCAAATACAAGTCCATCGAACTGGATATTTTTCAATCTACTTTCAGGAGTACCTTTCAGACTTATCATTCCCTCCAAAACTGGAACATAAGCCTCAACCTCTTCCATATTCTGCCAAGGTAGTGGGTAATAATATATTTTATCCTCTGTGGTATTCAGGCACCATTCACCAGGTTCGTCTAACTCCTCTATGGCATTCACAATAAAATGGTCCATGGCCCCAGAAGCATCTTGCCATGTCGTCCACCATGCAAATCCAGGGTGGGGTAGCCTAAAAATATAAGCATCTTCGGTCTCAATAATTTCCTCCACAGGAATTTGCATCATCTTAAACACCAATAAGGCATGTAGGCTCAAATCCTTAATATTACTGTAAGAATGCCCCATATCCCCCTTGCTAAATAGTATTCCATCATACTTTTCCTCGGTATTGGGATCATCCCACCAAAACCTAGTAGGATGCTCCTTGGTCTTTTTTCTCATCTCAGAGCTTAGCACATCCCCTTCTTTGGGGGCATCCGCAGCTCTAAACGGTTTATTAGACATAGAGATTTGCGCCCTTAATCCATCCACATACAATTGCTTAAAATAAGGAGCAAAACCTCCATTTTCCTTTACAGAGGCTTCAAAATAAGGCTTTCCTGGAACAGGGTTCCAATTTTTAACCTGCTTCCCTGCACTGAACCTTGGCTTGTCTTCACTCAGGTTTTTATAGATAATATCATAGCCATTTGACCCTCCATCTTCAGGGCCAAAAACTACCGTTTCATTCAATTCATACCTACCGCCTTCAATAAAGACATAAAGGTCTTCGCGCATATTTTGGTTTAAGCCCTTTTCTCTGATTAAATCCCTTGCTCCGGCAAGGCTTTTCAAGGCTGTTTTTAAACTTGTTCCATCTGCGCTATCATTTCCATCAGGACTGATATAAATATTGATATGGTCCTGATCCTCGTTTTTTACCGATTTACAGGATTGGATCCCCAATATCCCTACAAGAGTAATGGCCACTACTTTCTTTACTCGCAACATTTATTTTCTCTTTTATTCGTATTCATTCATTATGACCACATCATTAATTCGGAAAGCTGGACTTACCTTTAGACCTATTAGCTTGCCTCTCTCAACCTTTCCCTCAACAGTTGTTTGCTTGGGCGCATGAAGCTTAAATTCCACATCCCAATCTTTTGGCCAGGCTGGAAATAAATAAATCTTATCCTCAAAAGTTTGCATCAGCATTTCTTGAAGCCCAATCATTCCACTCCCTCCCCAGTTATGATCTGGAACCCAGTCATGTCCCGGTCCCCAAAAGGTGGGAAACCTTCTGTCTGAATCTTTCAGTTTTTTTACATTATACTCTGCTGCTTCCTTTGTCATCCCCATTCTGGCAAAGAAAATCCCATCCTGGTGCCAACTAATTACCATATCCTTAGGGAAGTCACCATGTTTCCATGTCTGCTTAAATACTGTCATATCATCTTTGCCCAAATGGAATTGATTGAATGGAAACAATGGGTAGAATTGGGGACACTCCACATTTTGGTATCTCTCCCATGATTCTGCGGGATTTAAAATTTGATCTCCCGCCACTTCACTATAGAAATAACCTGGCAGACGTTCCAAATACCCCTCAAAATAAGACCTTTCCTCTTCAGTAAAATATTCTGAATTCAAGGCCAATATAGATTTTATACTAGCCCTCAGACCTGAGATCAAATCCACCGGATTTTTTGCGCCTCTATAAGATTCACAAGAAGTAGAGGGATAAAGCACTAATTTCCCATTTTCATCTAAGCTATTTCCATCTCTAATTTGCTGCCTTTTTTGATAATGTTTATCAAAAAACACCAAAGCAGATTTTATAAATGGTATATAAGCCGAAATATCATTGCCAGAAAAACGATGGTACTCCAAAATCATATAGGCATGCTCTACCTGCGATTCCCAGTGATAAGAAATGGCAGAGTTTGCCATTACCCCCTTTTCTACCGGTTCATCATAGCCACGAAGTGCATCTGCTCTTGGATCCCCAAAGGAAATTTCCTCACCCCTATTCCGCTGAGTACCATTCTCCCAACCATAGCCTGCTCCCATAGCCAATCCAGATGCAGCCATATATTCGCTGTAAATACCACCCTCATGTCCGAAATTTTTCTTCACTCTAGCTTCCGCTCCTCCAAGTCCTTTTCTGTAAAGCTCAAACTGGGGTAACATGGCCTCAAAATCCCCTGTTTTCAATAATGGCCAATAAAGTAACCGCTGATTTTGAGCGGTAAAAGTGGCACCGCCCCATGCTCTCCAATCAGGTCCAAAATCCCTATTGGATTCTACCATTACAGGGTCAAAAGTAAGGTTGCCCCCGTTAAATTTCGTTGGGTATTCCCCGTAAGCATTCCCTCCCAACTGATACCGAAATAGTTGGTAATTCCTTCCTGCCTGCCATACTTCATTATTGGTATCTGGCCTGTCAGGAAAAATGTTTATATAGCTTTTGTCCCAAAAAGCTTCCCACCAATTCAATGTAGCATTTTTTGATTCCTTTATTGTGGACTTTGCTCTTGAAGCAACATGGCTTAGGCCTTTTTTCCAATCCTCTAAATCTTTTACTTGGGCAATATGGCTAACTACCATTATTTCATGGCATTGAGCTGCCTTTGAACTTTTTATCTTCCAAGCCTTAAACGGTGTCGCTAAGTATTCCCCCTGATAAACCCCGTCAGAAACAAAGCCGGTTCCAAGTAGCAAACCACCAAATACTCTGTTGTTTATATCATCAGTAATTTCTGTGCGATACTCCTCTAATCCTTGTTGCTTAATCAAAACCTCTGGAATCAGGGCATTTCTAGGGTTTTTATGGAAGAACATTACTTCCCCTTCATTTTCAAAGTCGATTTGATCTTGATGAGTGACTACAGTATCACGAAATCCTTCCAAATTAAACATCCCCCAACGGGACTTTGAATTATCCGAAAAAATAGGTTTGTCCTCTATTCTCCAATTTTCATAATAAGCTTCGACATCAACCTCTTTTTCAGAACTTACTTCGACATGAACCACAGGCTGATGAATATCTACCCATAAATTCACCTTGGTTTCAATGGCTTGGTCACTAACCTCTGAAACCCCTGAAATAATAATATTGCCCTGTTCTAAGTTCAATTTCTGAGAAAACTTACTCCCTATCTCAAAAGGATTTGGGCTTATTTTTATACGCACTCGGCCCAATTTTAAGTACTCACCATTTTCACTCAAAGAACCGCTTCTTTGTACATAAAAGAGGATTTCCCCATCTTCTACCCAAACATTGCAACCAATATCACCTCCAACCAAAGGCATAGAACCTGCACTGTTTTTACTTTGTGAATCCCAGGTAATATTATAGTTGTCCAAGCTAGTCCTCTTAACCGGTGCCTGAGCCCTGACCATAAAAGACAAAATCGAAATAAATAAAAAGGATAATAAAGTCCGTTTCATTCTAAATTATTTTTTTAGTGATTTCAATAGAATTTCTTCTCCTTTTTCTGTTTTGAAAGAAAGGGATTTCCCCTTTAGAATTTCCGATGCTTTTCCATCACGGTATATTTGCACCCTTTCACTATGCCATGGATTTATCAAATTACATTCTCGCCCCTGCTCGCTCTCTATGCTTATTTGGATTACCTCTCCATTTTTCAGTTCACTGGAAACCAAAAAAGCTCCATGCACCCTAATATTTTCAAAGGAGGCATCCTTATGCCTTGACCAAACAGGGAACACCCTCAAAACCCCATTATGCCCCATACAAAGCATTTCATTAATGGTATTGGGAACAGTACTGTAATTTTCTATGCCGTGGGGGTTATTCAACTGAAATCCATTAGCATAAGTGTTTTGGGTGTATTGACGGAGTTTTTCAAGAATTACCTCAGGGTCATAGCCCACCCTAACTGCTGCAGGAAAAAAGCTATTGGAACCATTAAAGTCAATCCAGCGCTGCATCACATCTATGGTATTATGGGCCACTTGCAACAAGTCTGGCTCACTGTCCAGACCTATTTGACCAGCCGGATAAATGTGCTGAATACCCAAGGTATTATTCCGCCACCAGTCTGTACCTATTTCTGTATAGCGGAAAACCTTCTTCCCTTCCCTTTCTTGATAGGTATAACTTGACATATTTTTCAGAATATGCTTCCACTTTTTCCTAGCTTGTGAATCCATGTCCAATAGATCACTCATTTCCATTGCCGTCTGCATCACCATTCTCACCAAGCCCAGAGAAAGGATAGGATTCATCGTCCCAACGGTTCCTTCATGGATAGCATCATCATAGATTACATAGCGTCCCTTTTCCCAAGTGAGGTAATTTTTCCAAAAAGTAGCCACACCTTTCACATAAGGATAATATTTAGCTGCTACCGCTTTATCATAGGTCAAATAAAAATGAGTGGACATATTAACCATTCCATAAGCAGCATTGCTTTTTTGACCAAAGAAAAGCCCCTCATCTTCAATATTCCCCTCCTCAATATAGCGGTGCACAAATTTATCCACTATTTCATTCCTTCTTGTGGTCTCGATCCCTACTGGACCTGCACCAACCGGCAACATGATCCCTCCCTGGATTCCAGTTAACTTATCTGAATAATATTCACCCCGATCGATTAAAGCCAATAGAGGAGCATTCACCGTACTTGCCTGCTCAAGGTGATTGGAAGAAAACAACCCATAAAACGGCGCATAATGATTATAATTCAAATGATAATCTCCATTCCAAGCTGGTCGTTCCTTGGTTACCAGACCAAAAATTCCGGGAGGAAAATCAGGGTCTCTACTTAAACTCCCCATATTATATTGGGACAAATAATATTGTTTTTCAAGCAATTCATCCCCTATATTGACCTGTGAGGAATTCCAATATTTTTCCCACCATGCAAGGTGTCCTTCTTTAATGGATGCAAGATCATTTATATCCAGATCTCTCAGTCTATCCACTACTGCCATTTCACAATCATCACTTTTGAAATTACTTGAAAAGGCCAAGACAATGGTTACTGGCTTATCTTCCTGAAGTATAAAAAAAGTCCCTTCATTAGACAGGATTTTCATTCCTACAGCAGCTTTGGTCGGAATATCCACCTCTTTTTCAAATGCCCTACTAAAGAAAACTATACCTTCCTCAGTCTGGGAATATTTGGTACTGGCAGGAAATAATAGATCCATGGGTGGATTTATCGCAGACTCCACTTCCCCAGGCAGGGATAAGTTGAGCTGTACTGGCAATTCCCCTTTTCCCTCCATGCTTAATTCAAGGATCATTAGATCCTCATTGGCAGACATATATACTTCATAACTCACCTTTTGATCATTCTTTTCAAAATTTGCGGTGGTGATAGCCTGTCCTAAATATTGTTCCAAATGATAGGTGGCCCCTTTAAGTGCTGGAATATGAACCTCCATCTTTCCCAATACTGCCGGGAAAGATTCATTATAAGCTGATTTTAGTCTCCAAAAATCGTTTCTGCCAAAATGAAACACTTGTTTCTCAGGGTTTCCTGAAACGGCAACTTTGGTATAGCCATTACCTAAAAATGGTGCATCAACGGATGAACTAGAGGGTATTTTTTGAGGGGCCTTTTTATACAAAATGGGCAAGCGTTCCAGCTTTTCCATAATTGAAATTCCACTGCCCAGTTCTTGGGGATATCCGACATAAATTGATGCAAAAAACATCAGAATAACCAAACAATATTTTAACCGTATTTTACTCATATATTCAAACAATTATACATTTTATTAGGGCAAGTTAACTTTCAATTAAAACCTGTGTTATGCCTATTTTACCTGATATCCCCATTTATTTAACAAATAATCGGAGCTCCGTTTTTAAAGGGGCTCCGAAATTCCTAGTAGTATAATAATTCAAATAAATTAATTCACATATCCTGGATTTTGCTCCAGAACAGCTTCTGTATTTCTTTCAATTTCGCTATATGGTATAGGATACAATTCATTATGAGGCTGAATACTCTCATCTGACCATCTACCATATTTCTGAGTTCTTTCTACCAGTTTACCTAATCTGGACAATGTCAAACGACGTGGCTCTTCATAACTTAATTCTCGAAGTCGTTCATCCAATATATAATCGATATCCACATCACTTGGAACAACTGGAGTAGCATTGGCACGCTCTCTAACTTTGTTGATATCTGCTGCAGCCTTATCTAAATCACCTAAGCCTAAATAAGCCTCAGCTCTTAACAAATAAGTTTCCGCCAATCTCATCAGATAAAAATCCAAATAAGTAATCCCTGAATTTCCAGAAAGAATTCCTCGCTCCACATCTATCATAATTTCTTCTGGATGTTTGTTATGAGTAGTCAACTTGGTTGGATAAGCATAAACCAGCCTCATGGTATCATATTCAGTTGGATATCCTTCAATACCTGCGTTGAAGACTTCCTGAACACTCTGTCCAAAATAGGCAGAGGCAGGATTGTCAAAAGTATAGTCGCGCTCCATATTGTGCTCGGCATTTCGGATATCATTATCCCAATCGCCCTTCCAAATTTCATGGGTAAAATGGTCTGTACCACGAACCCATCCAATCCCTCTCCCTCCATTTTTGGTTGTTGGCCCAATAAATCCAGCCACACCATCAGGATCTTTCAATTGCCAGTATAAAGGAGCTATATATCTCTCAAACTTATATCCAGTTCCCCAGTTAACGTTAGAACCGCCACCACCAGGAATATTAAACTCTACTTGCAATACCAAAATAGCTTCCGTGTTTCCACTTGATCTGTTCTGATTATTTGGTTCAAACAAGTCAAAATAAGCATCACCAGGCATTTCATCAGCACTTGAACCAAATCTACTGGTCATTAAGGCAAAGTTTGGATTCTCAATTACGGCAGAAGCAGCTTGAACAGCCTTATTATATTCTTTCAGGCTGATATATATTTCTGAAAGCAAGTGGTTGGCGGCAGCCTTACTTGCTCTGCCGTCTCCCTTCACATTGTTAATATCAGGCAAATTTGCCGCAGCAAATTCCAAGTCAATAGCACATTGCTGGTATACTGCCTCTCTAGACTCTCTAACAAAGTCTCTTTTTGGAGAAGTGACTTCCTCCAAGACTAAAGGAACTCCTCCGAAAAAGTTAGCCAAGCAATTATAGGCATAGGCACGGAAAAACATTGCCTCAGCTATATGAGCATTTTTTGAGGCTTCATCTGGATAGTCAACACCTTCAATACGTGAAATAATCACATTTGCATCAAAAATAATCCTATACAAATTGCTCCATCTTGAATTAGGTCTACCAGCTGTAGGCACGACTTCATTTTGATAATCTGCATATCCCAAGGTATTTTGAAAACCAGAGGCTAAATCAGTCCCATAATAAACATCACTTTGATTAACATTACCATCCCAAAGATTCCTCACCCTGGCATAGAGATATGCCATAGAACTTTCAATATGCTCAGGTTTTGTAAATGAATTTTCTGGACTATAAAAATCCAAAGGTACTTCATTAAGAATTTCATCTTCATTACAAGACACAAGTCCCAATGAAAACAGCAATAAGAAAATATAATTTATTTTTTTCATCGTTTTTTCAATTAGAATGACACATTTAGACCCACTGTGTAACTTCTCAAAACAGGATATCCGCCTGAAGTTATACCCGTACCTGTCTCAGGATCTAAACCTTTCCATTTTGTCCAAGTAGCAAGGTTTTTCCCACTACCATAAATTTTCAAACCTTTAAGACTTAATCTGTCTAGTAGGAATTTTGGGACATTATAAGAAAGAGAAACATCTTGAAGTCTTACAAAACTTCTTTGTCTGTAAATTGCTGGATCAACTGACCCTGCTGTATTCAATTGTCTATATTCTGCATTTGGATTATTTGGAGTCCAATAATCCCACTCTTCAACTATATTCCAGTTTTTGATATTATCTCCACCTCCCCATGCTCCATCATTTTGAGGACGGTTATTTCCATAATAATATTGTTTACCTCCCTGAATGGAATTGATAAATGCTCTTAATGTCCAGTTTTTGTAAGTAAAGGTATTCTGGATACTGAAGCGATAAGACGGAACAGAATAGCCCAATATCTTTCTATCCTCAGCAGCAGAAATAGTCCCATCACCATTGATATCTTCTATTCTATAATGACCAGCTTTATATCCAGCAATAATATCCTCATCTCCAAGCTGGTAAATCCCCAAAACATTATAATGATAAATTATACCACGGCTTTTACCTATCCACAAGCCACTACTGATTAAATCATCTTCCTTTCCATCGCCATCATTATCCTGGCCTAAAATTGAAACAACCTTGTTTCTGTTCATTGAAAAATTAAAGGTACTCTCCCATTGGAATCCTGACTTTTTCACATTAACAGTGCTAATTGAACTTTCCAATCCCCAGTTGGCTACCTTGCCGATATTGGTATTGATACTGTTAAACCCTGTTATACTAGGCAAATTAATGGAATAAAGAATATCTCTTGTTTGAGTATTATAGTATTCTATATTTCCACGAATCCTTTGTTTCAACACTGCAAAATCAATCCCCAAATTCAGACCTCTAGTGGTCTCCCAGCCTAAATCAGCATTTTCAAGGTTAGCAATTGTTTGGCCAATGACAGAAGAACCCCCATCACCATAAACATAAGAATATCCTGAAGACATTTTCGCCAATGTACCATACCTGCCTACCGTTCGGTTTCCACTTTCACCAAATGAGCCCCTAAACTTTAACAAGTTCAATCCAGGCAAAGTATTTTTCAAAAATGGTTCCTCGGTGGCTGTCCAAGCCAAGCCTAGTGAAGGGAAATAACCTGTTTTTTTATTTTTCCCAAAACCAGAAAATCCGTCCCTTCTTACTGTCCCGGTAAAGAAGTACTTTCCATTATAATCATATTGAGCCCTAGCCATTGAATACAAACTATTTTCTTCATAGGCTGAAGCAGAAACAGTTTGTCTTTCGATATCACCATCTTGAAGACGATTATAACCCAAATCCATATTGGTAAAAATGGAAGAAGAGGTATTGGTGCCTTCAAAAACCCGCTTTTCATGTCCATAAACCAATGTTGCCTTGATTCCGTGAACATCATTGATTTGGGTAGAATAATTAACAATATTATCAATAATCCTATCATAGGCAGTTCCATTATTTTTGAAACCACTGCCCAGTTGATTTTGGGCAAACCTGTCAAAACCAAAACTCCTTGAATTTCTATAGTTATTTGAGAAATTTAGACGGTAAGTCAACCCCTTAACATAAGGGATGGATACTATACCATAGAAATTCCCAACTAGATTCATTCTTTTGTCCAAATCCTCACGTTCTAAAGGCACCAATGGATTGGTCAGTGGGCCCTGAGGGTAAAGATTCAATGAACCATCTTCATTATAAGCTGAAACCAAAGGACTCAACAAATAAGCGGTCCTCATATCCGGTGAACTTCCTGAATAATCAGCAAAAGCAGCAAAACTATTCAAACCAAACGTAAACCATTCACTGATTTCATTCTCCAGATTAATCCTAGTGGTCCATCTGCTATAACTATCATTAATAATATACCCCTCCTGATCTGTATAAGAGGTAGAAAGGTAGTATTTTGAACCGTTGCTATTACCGCTTACGCTAAGGTTATGATTTTGGATGTAACTGTCCTGAGAAATTAGATCCAACCAATTGGTTTCGGTTCCAGCAGCATAGCCATCCGCAACAGTTTGATAAACAAAGGAGGGTTCATAATCTGGATTAGGTTGCGTATAGTCCGGGGCCAAGAAGCTTTTTTCCCATTCCACATTTCTCACTTTTTCAATATAACCTTCTCTATCCAATGGTGTCAAAAGATTCGATGGCGACTGGAATGTCATGGTTCCGCTGTAATTAAACACTGGTTTTGACTCTTTACCGCCTTTTTTTGTAGTAATGATCAACACCCCATTGGCAGCCCTCGAACCATAAATAGCCGTGGAACTGGCATCCTTCAATACATCCACAGACTCCACATCATTAGGATTGATTTCATTGATGTTTCCATTATAAATAACTCCATCTAGTACAATCAAAGGAGCAGAGGATCCTGAAATGGAATTCAAGCCCCTAATTGATAAAGAGGGAGAAGATCCTGCAGTAGTGGTCATCCCCACATTTAGCCCTGGGACAGATCCTTGTAGGGATTGCATGATATTGGTATTTGGGGACTCGCGAAACGCATCAATATCTGCCCTTACTACCGCGCCGGTCAAGTCAGATTTTTTTGAGATACCATAGCCCACTACTACCACCTCATCCATATTGGTTAAATCAGGTGCCAAGCTTACATTTAGTTGATTCTGATTTCCAACAGAAATTTCCTGATTAACATAGCCTATATAAGAGAATATCAAGGTTGAATTCTTAGAGACACTTATTGCAAAATTCCCTTCCAAATCTGTAATTGATCCATTGTTGGTTCCTTTTTCAAGAATAGTTGCTCCAGGAAGTCCTTCACCATTTTCATCCGTGACCCGGCCTTCTATTTTATTATTCCCAGTCTGCGCATTCGTTAAGGAACACGCCAAGAAAAAAATTATAAAGAAAAGAAAAGACAAGCTCTTTTTCTTTTCACCTGTCCGACTCTGCTTCCTTCGGACCATAATGGTAGAATTTCCATTCATAAGATAAGGTTAGTTTTGGTTAAACATTAATTTCAGAACAGTCCTAAAGCTGCTCCAGGATGAGCCTGCTAAATGGCTTCATCAAAGACATTTATCCCGTTCTGCCATAAACTTCAATATAAAATTTAATTTATGCAACCGATTTCATTCTTTTTCACAAAAATATTTGAACGAACATTCAATATAAAACCTATAATTAAACCATATTAACACATAAAACAATAAACCCTACCATATACATGTCAAAAAAACACGTAAAATAAAAAACCAAATATGAAATCGATTTCAATTTTTAATAACATTTCGTAACTTTAATCACATCATATAACCAAATCACTATTTCTGGGAGAAATTCTTCTAAAATAGAAACACCTCACAAATCAGCCGCTTAAATTAAATCTCATAGTTAAGATGATTTAAGCTAAATTTGTAATTTGAGTTTTTATCAAAAAAGTCATGGATAAAGAGATCACTATTTACGATATAGCAAGTGAAACAGGAGTATCTCCTACTACTGTCAGCCGTGCCCTAAACAACCACCCTGCAGTAAAAGATAAAACAAAAAAGAAAATTTTTGATGCCGTAGACAAACTTGGCTATCGATCAAATATTTTTGCCTCAAATCTCAGAAGCAAATTCACCAACAATATTGGGGTAATTGTACCTAGACTTAACAGCTCTTTTCAGTCGGCAGTTTTAGCTGGAATGGAGAAAATAGCCAACGAAGCGGGTTTCAACCTAATCATAAGTCAGTCATTTGAATCTGAAGAAAAAGAAAAAGCAAATGCTAAATCTATGTACAATAGCCGTGTAGACGGACTATTGGTCTCTCTAGCAAGCAACACTAAGGAAATTGCTCACTTCAAACCCTTTATCAAAAAAGGCACTCCTGTAATATTTTTCGACAGAATCGCAGAAGACAGCAATATGACTGGAGTCATCATAGACAATTCAAGAGCCGCGTATAATTCCACACAACATCTCATTGAACAAGGCTGTAAAAACATAGTTCATGCATTGGGAAATCCAAATATCAATATTTATGCTGACCGCCTGAAAGGCTATAAATATGCCTTAATGGATAATGGACTGGCATTCAAAAACAACAATATAATTTTTTCAGATCTTAATGAGGCCTCAGGAGAAGAAATCGCCCATAAAATCCTTTCGATCAAGCCACTTCCAGACGGACTTTTCGTATCCAATGATATTTGTGCAGCGAGCTGTGTGAATCACCTGAAAAAAGCAGGAATACGAATCCCTGAAGATATAGCCATTGTAGGTTTCAACAATGACACAGTATCTAGATTAATAGAACCCAATTTAACCACTACAAACTACCCAGGGTTTGAAATGGGAGAAGTAGCTATGAAAAACCTCATCAACCGCCTGAAAGACAGAAGTGATGACGTTTTACAAAACACAAACACCATTACTTTAAAAGCAGATTTAATAATTAGGGACTCATCTTTAAAAACAAAAAAACTCACAGGTCATAAACGCAATCTGAAGGATGATAAAAAATAATGGTCGACCAAATTATAAACCACCAACTGAAGAGAAGAAAAAGCTATTTCAATTTGTAGCCATAGTTACAGGATGAGCGTATGGAATTAGAATTGTGACTGCCAAAACAATATAGAATGTTATTTTGGCAGAAACAAAATCAACCTGATTGAGGCTCAGAAAAATTTGGGAACAAACTGTTGTTATTATGTTTTGATCCTAATAACACAAGCGCTATTCCCTAACTTATTGGGCAAATTGTACCTGAACAAGGAGATATTCAAACCTTAGTAAATAATGCTTGGATAAATATTAAAAGCCAATACTGGAGGTAATTAACAAGGATTTCCAAATATCTTTCCTTCAAACCAACTAAACAACAGCCTACTCCCTAAGTAGGGAAATAGCCAAGGAACCTATTAGGCAAGGTTCAGGCAGTATTATCAATTTCAGCTACTTGGTTACTCAATATAGAAGCCTAGCCCTTATTGCTTAAGCTGTTTATTTTCTTTAATCTGAAAAATCCTCCTATGTGACTTGAACCATTTTTTCCAGTAAATGGAAGAGATTCCACTGGTTTATTAATCTAAGGTTAGGATTAATAAATCACTTGGGTACTTACAAAAGAAGGAAGGTTCATGTATTGCTCAAATCTACCCCTTGTAACACCCGGGTAATTTTAGCTCAATAAACTATTGTTTCCTAGGATTACAACCTGGCAGTGGTCCTGCTTTTTCTATAATAGAATCACAGCCCATTATCTTCTCACCATTATTCTCAAAAGTATTGTTTCGGGAATGATTATGAGAACCTCCAATTGGAGAATTCTTTATCACATTATTTCGCACTAAGATAAATTGGGAGTAATTATCCAAATAAACCCCATCTACAAACCAATCACCTGCCCAAGGGCTCCTTTCAATGTCATGGATATAGTTTTCTTCAATGACAGTTCCTCTTTGATTTCCTCCAAGGGTGTAAATGGCTCCTCCGTCATCATGTAATTGAACAACATGATGAATGTGATTTTTCCTGATAATATTGCTGTGACAGCCAGTATCATTATATCCTCCTGGCTGGTCACCTATCTGCATGCCACTGTAAGGCATATCATACAATTCATTATGCTCTATTATCATGCCATTGACATTATGGGCCAGAATCCCTCCCCCATTGGTATAGCTTCTACCGCAACGAGTAATTGTATTGTTCCAAATGGCTAAATTATTACTCATTTCATCCTCCCCTGCATTCATCTTGGCATGCACATCTATCTCAATGGCATTTGCCCCTATCTGGTCGAAAAGATTGCCCTCAATATCAGCATTATCCACATTGGCAAAAAACTGCACGCCATTGGCTCCAGTTTTTCGAATGGCACAATTCCTCAACACAAAGCTATCCGCATTTATTGCCTTGATAGCCGCCTGTGGATATGCCTTGTTTCCATATGTCCTATTAAAGGATTGGGAATAAGGCTGAACAAACTGGGTAGCCGATAAGCCAATTTCAGAAGGACTGATCCAATTGGTACATTCAAAACTAATTCCTTCAAACTCCAAGTTTTTTACTGGACTTTCCTTACTTCCCACTACCGAAATCAACACATCCAAAATCGGATATTCAATATCCAAACTTTCCACTTCCAGGCCTTGGTCTACCTTCAGATATAATACACTTTCTTTCCTATCCAAATACCATTCTCCTGACTGATCAATCAACTCATAAGCATTTTCAAAATGAAAAGCGGCATTATTAAAAAAGCCTTCCCCCTTATTAAAGCAGCTAGCACTTTCAGTATCCTGAGGACTTAGCCAAACAAATTCACCCTCTACTTCATGTTTCTTATAACGGGCATTGTGATGGATCCAATGGGGCTGAACCACCAATTCCATTCTCTCCTTATTTTCAACCTCTTCCACCTCTTTCCAATCATCGACAGAAATCCTGTAGCGCTGCTTTGCCACATCCGCTCCTTTCATTCTCAAATAAGGACCAAAATTACTTTCTGACTCTTTATTAGGAAATCTTGCTCTTACAGCCGGCTCTCCATCAATATACAGTTGACGAAACTCATCATACCCCACATGGGCCTTGTATATGTTTTTCGCAGCATCATGAAGTTCCCAGGCCCTTATTTTCTTACCTCCACTGAGTACAGGTTTCTCCTGGTCATAAGCTTTATAAATCACCTTAAAACTATCTCTACCAGCATCATTTGCATTAAATTCAATAGTTCGACTTAGCTCATACCTACCCCTTCTAATATAAACAATCACATCTCCTTCAGACTTCAATTCTCTTACAGCCTGCTTTGCCCTTTCAAAAGAGGCAAAAGGTTTATTTTTTGTCCCAGGATTTTTATCATTACCATCTGTGGCCACAAAAAACTTGGTTTCTTTACCTTTCTTTATCTCATCCGCCTTGACAGAAAAGGCATTCAACACTACAAATAATGCTATAAATAATAATCTCATTGGAATTAGTTTAATTTATTAATTCTAAGGAATACTGCCCCACCATTTCTCAGAAAGCAGGTTTAAATTATTTTTCATTTAATGACCTCCCAAATAATGACAAGGAAATTCAATTGACTTTTACATAAAGGCCTGAATCACTTTCATCATTATTTTGAAGATTTTTCTTCAAACTCACCTAAATAATGATTAACGGCCTTTTCCATCCCTTCTTCTCCATGTAAACTGTCTGTGCCTAACATAAAACTGTAAGGCAAATATAAACTGGCTGATTCTGGATGGTCATTTTTTAAGTCCTTGAACGCTACCCACAGGGACCTATATTCCTCATAAAGTGTCTCTATTTTGGGCTCTGTCCAATTACCAGTCTTTTCTGCTTTAAGTCCCCTTAGCATAATTTCCCAACCGACTTGAATAATACTGTATTTGATACGACCATATGAGGACGAAACCTGAAGGTATTCAATGGCCTTTTCATCCCCACTCTTCACCTCCTGAGCCAAGACTTCTATTTGTTTCCAAATATCTACCGCCTGTTTCTTTTCTTCGATGATTTCCTCCTCAATCCCTTCGGCTAATATCCTTTCAAAGTCCTCATTGGTCTTTCCCCAAGCCTCCTCCGTAAAATCATTAAATTCATCCGTTGTTACTCCTCCCATAAACTGGTCCCTGATCCACCAAGGGTTAATCCTGGTCAGCTTACTACTTCTTCCCAACAGAACTCCCTTTGGCGAAAGCTCTGCGATCTTTTGAAACCTTTTTGCATCTTCCTGATCCATTCCAAGCACTTCCATAGCATACTTGATCACTAGCTCAGATTCTTCCAATGCCATATTATTTGCCCAGCGCCCCAAAACATAGGCATTCAGATCCGGCCAAAGTTCATTTTTGATATAGGGTCCCTTCCATCCTCCACCTCTTGACCAGGTCCAAACCCCTTTGAGTTGAGGGTTATCTTTGATATCATTTAAGCCCTGCGGACCTTCTTGCCCTTCAAATTCCTCAAAACCGTTCAGCACAGACCCTGCTATATAATTCGGATGGGCTCCCTTTCCTTCATACTCCCTTTGGCATTGCACCTCTACAATTTGATCGTGCTTACCTATTCCTAAAGTGGGATTAAATGGAAATGTCCTTAAAAAGTCTCCCTTTGTATGCTTGATGGAAAATATCAGGTTTTCATGTGGTTCTACCTGATTGGTGATGGCCAGATAGACATCAGGCTGGGTATGGAACCAACCAAAATCCCAAGTTCTGTAGAAGAGCTTTTTATTACGCTTTACGCAAATTTCCTCACGTAAAATATTCAATAATTTCACATGGTCCTTAATCCCTTCTTCTCCTTCTCTTACTGGCTTCCCCCCCATATGAAAGGGGGTATCATGCAAATATGTCTCTCCAAATCTTATCACAAGGCCATCTAAATCAGTAAAGCGGTCAAAAATCCCGGAAATTTGAGCCTTGATCAATTTTTCAATCATGGGATATTGGATATTAGGCCTCCTTGCTTTTTTCCCCTCTCCTCCCAAAGTGGAAGAATGGCCGGTCTCCTGACTTCCCATTTCATCACCATACTTTTCCCATAGTGACCTTGGAGCAACAAAAACATCCGTGAACGCATATGCCTCAATACCCGCTGACTCTGTTTCAGCAAGCCTTTCATCAATCCATTCCGCCTTTTGTTCAATCCAATTACTTTCTTCACTTCCCTTTGGTATAATTCCCGCTTCGAAGCCATCATAATCAATGGCACAGTTTACATACCAATGGCCAACCATGCCATTAAATCCCCGGTCTTTAAGAAAGCTTGGATTATTATAGGCAGATTGCGTAAGTGCTTCTCCGGGATTATTATAAACCATATCAATCACATAAGGAAGGCTAGCACTATGCTCTTCCAAAGCTTGTTTGCCTTCTTGGTCACAGCCCATCATCAAAGCAAACATGATGACCATAATGAGATTTCGAAAAAACATATTCATTTTCTTTTATTTCACTTCAAACTCTCCCCTCAATCGGATATCCTGTGAGGAACTGCCCACCTGAATCTCAAAAACACCCGGCTCTACCACCTTTTCCATCTTCTGATTCCATAGACTCAATTCCTCATAAGGTATTTCAAATTCCAATTCAATATCCTCCCCTGGCTCCAGCTCTGGTTTTTGGAAGGCTTTCAAAAGTTTCACTGGAGTAGTGATGGAACTGATTTTATCCCTGACATACACTTGGACAACTTCTTTCCCCTTAAGATCACCGGTATTCTTCACCTTAACTGAAAATTTCACCGACTCACCATTTTCTAGATGTGGAGTTTTAATTTTCAAATCACTGTAATCAAATGTGGTATAACTCAGTCCATAACCAAATTCAAACAAAGGGTCAGGGGTAGAAAACACATAATCCCTTCCTGGTTTTTCTAATGTACCACGTTGCTTATAATATCCTTTTGCAGAAGGTTTATGGTCGTAAACAGCAGGAATATGACCTGCAGAACGAGGCACGGAAACTGTTAGCTTTCCAGAAGGATTGGCTTCACCGAATAATATATTGGCAATAGCATTCCCTCCTTCTTCACCTGGATACCAAGCGTCTAAAATGGCCGGGATATTTTCTTTCTCCCAATTGATGGAGTAAGGGCGACCGTGGATCATTACCAACACGATAGACTTACCAGTTGCCTGAATTTCCTTTATTAGTTCAGGTTGCACCCCAGGGATTTCAAGACTGGTTCTGTCCAATCCTTCTCCAGAGGTATTATGTCTGTCCAATTGATCATTACCCCAACCAATACCTGAATAGATGATACTGGTGCTACCTACTGCCAAAACCACCACATCACTTTCATTCGCCAATTTAACAGCTTCTTCAAAACCACTTTTATCTAAATCAGTGATTCCGCAACCTCTGGCATAGTTAACCTTTACATCAGTGCCCACATAACTCTTTATACCTTCCAATAAGGTCACTCCATAATCATTGCTTTTGGTAACCGAATAATCTCCAAACTGTACCTGATCCCCATTTGGACCAATTACAGCAATGGATTTCAAAGCCTCTTTTTTAAGGGGAAGTAGATTATTATCATTTTTCAAAAGGATGATCGACTCTTCGGCCATTTTCCTGGCCAGTGCTACACTTTCCTTTTTTCTGATTTTGCTTTGTATATCCGCTGGGACAATATAAGGCTTGTCAAATAAACCAGCCCTGAACTTGGACAATAAAACCCTTCCCACAGCTTGGTCCAAAACCGCTTTATCCATTTCTCCACTTTCCACCAATGCTTTCAATTCTCCATAGGCATATCTTGATGGGGCTTCCAGTTCCACCCCTGCTGTCAATGCCATATGGGCCGTTTCTTTTTTACTTTGGGACACTCCATGGAAAAACTCAAGCATATTGATGGCGGTATAATCGGAAAAGACATAGCCCTCAAAGCCCCATTCTTTTCTCAAAATATCCGTCAATAACCAGTCGCTAGCATGAACTGGCACACCGTCCACCTCATGATAACCCGGCATGATACTGTATATATTGGCTTCCTTCACTGCCGCTTCAAAGGGCACCAAATGCCTACTTCTCAACTCTCTTTCTCCCACAATAGCTGGAGCGATATTGATCCCCGCCTGAGGCACGCTATAGCCTACAAAATGTTTGGCAGTAGCCATCAAGTAATCATCTGGAATATGTGTTTTCGTCACTTCAGGAGCCCCTTGGACACCGGTAACAAAAGCCACTCCCATTCTGGAAACCAAATGAACATCTTCCCCATAACATTCTTCCAAACGTCCATATCTTGGATCTCTGGCCAAGTCAAACAGGGGACTCAAAGCCTGATCCACGCCGGATGATGAAGCTTCTCCAGCAATCACCTCTGCCATTTGAAAAACCAATTCAGGGTTCCAGGTGCTGCCCTGGCTAATAGCTTGTGGAAAAATGGTTGCTCCAAGGGCCATCTGACCATGTAAACATTCTGCAATCTGAATGGCAGGAATTCCCAAACGGGTATTTTCCCGTAAATACCGATCTGCTGCTTCTGAAAACTGGGCAATTTTATCATGTTCGATAAATGGACTTTCCAAACAGCCTATGCTCCCTCCATTAAATAAGGCTTCCAATGAGGCACTTGTTACCTGACCATTTTCATCCATTTTAAGATCTTTCAAACTCTTCATGGAAAGCTGATCTATTTTTTCCTCAAGGGTCATTCTGGACAATAGATCTTTAACACGGTCCTCCTTTGAGATTTTAGGATTCTGATAAGGGTATTCATGTGTTTGGGCGATCACTTTTCCGATGAGTAAAATTGAAGCTAAGAACCCAATAAATACCTGTTGTTTAATCATTGTAAATTTATTTATTATTTTTATTCAAACCCATATTCCTAAATACGACTTAACTGAATACAACTATTTCAGAAGCATTTTTTGCAACAAATTAAAATGGGTAAAAAAACCATTCATTAATTATTCTATATTATTTTAGATAAACCAATCGCATTAAGTTAAAGCTATAGGTACTTTTCCATTCACTTTTGAATAAACTCCCACCCTAACCTGACCCCAACACTAGTTTTTTTTTTTTCGGAAAGTGCAATTTCCCTACCGATGCAACTCCCCTCTCCAATCAAAACCACTTTACTAAACCTTGATTACACCCTAAAGAGGTTAAATCCTGGACCTTTTCCAAAACTCTTTGTATTGTTTCTAAAAGACGTTTTTCAGTTCCGGCATTATTGTTATTGCCTTTAAGGAAACCAGAAAGTAAATATTGGGCATTCCCCTCCAAAAAACAGCTCATCATTAATAAAACGTATAATAATCCTCTCATATAGGTTAACTTCATTAGTCTAACAATCCAAGACCGATGGCAATCATGATTTTTTTTAGGTATAGTCATTTTTTGAAAAAGATGGATTTGTAAGTTCCTGCTAAATTGATCTCAACAAACTTAAACTATTAAAGAAATCGATTTCAAACATTATCATATGGACTTAAAACGGTATACACAATAAATACAAGACTAAATGAATCTATTTATCATACCACAAATATACATAAAGCAATTAAAAATGAAATCGATTTCATTTTTAATTGCAGCAAATATGGATACATGTTTTATTTAGAAACTATTATATAGTAACCTTGAAACCAGTGCTAAATTTCTAACTAATCATACCAATTTCATTTAATAAAGAGTTCGCCCTAGGCAACTCCTGGTCCAGCGAATAGGCTCATAAACAATTATCCTTGTATTAATTTCATCAGAAAGTTTCGAAATTATTCCCAAATCCTCCACAAATCGGTTCGAAACAAGTACCGAGTGGTCAACAACTCGGTCCAAAGTTGATTTTTTTCGACTTTGGACTTATTTTTTTTTTAAAGGCTATCATACTGTTAATCTGATAAATAGCTAGAAAGAATCCTTTTACCCGAGCGGTTCGATGTTGCTTACCGTAAAAAACGATGTTTTCGGGGAAGATCGAATCAATTATCTTTCTTCTAATTCCCAAATCAGCAGTATCAAAAAGTAGATCAAGACTCTCAGCCATTTCAAGGGCCTTTTTGACTTTTTCTGGAATATCTTGGGTAATGATTGATTCGATTTTTGTCCCTTTGGCTTCCAAGCGCTCTATCTCCTCTTCACAACTTCTTTTTACCATTCGATAATCCTCAATATCCAGTTTTTCATCAATGTACAAATCCCTGATTTTGGAAATCTTTTGTTCCAGCTTTTCTATGGCTGATTTCAGCTTTCTTTTTTCGCTCAGGTCAATTTTATTTTCGCTTAAAAAAGCTTGATTAAAGATGATTTCTAATAAGTCTATCATACCCTTTTTGGGCTTGTATTTCGATAGGAATTTTCTGAATCCCCCGAATTTGGAGGTTTAAAAGAGGTTTTTGTATAAAAGCTATATCTTACTATAATATCAATACATCATCAGCACACCGCAGCATACTTTTTTTAAAATTCTCATTTAATTTTCTTGATAAGTAATATAAAGGGGAAATTATACGAAAACCACCTATATCAATATGTTATTGGTCATACTTAACTCTCCCTTGGTACTTATGGAGCTTAAATAGCTGATAATTTATTTTATACAATAGAACTTAAACATATATCTCAATTGCGAGGTCCATTCTAATAAATAATTCTAAATACCAGATGCAATTAGTTTTTGTTACTCTTAACCTTTTACAGAAGATAAGTTTTTAACAATTTCCAATAATAACCATGAAATTCAAACTCCTTTTACTAATCGGAGAATTCCTCCTATTTCATTGTCCGCATACCCAAATAACCATCTATAATTTCAATTCTGACTGGAAAGTGGAAAAATGAAAGACCGCAAGTACCCCATAGTTCAAAGAGTTTCTTAACTCAGGGCATACAAATAATTATGCAATAATATAATCACATAAACCCCATATAAACCAAATCATGAACAATTACATAGCTTACAAAAAGACAATACTACTTATGGCATTGACGTTTTTATTTGCTTGCCATACGGCCATTGGCCAAAAACATAATATTAAGAATGATACATTTTGGGACACCCAAGATGGTGAACCCATTTATAGCCAAGGCGGTGGCATTTTCACTTTTACTGACCCTGAAGATGGGGTAGAAAAATACTATTGGTATGGTGTACATTATGAAGAAGCTGAATTGTACCGGGAGGATCCATCAGTTACCCATAAGCGTACCAATTTTAAGGCTGTCACCTGCTATACCTCTACGGATTTGGTCAACTGGAAATCTAAGGGCCCCGTACTGGATAAGGCAGAAGTTGAAGAAAATTACCAGCGTGTATTTTGGATGGGAAGATTGGGCGTGGCCTATATAAAGGAAATGAACAAATATGCCATTTTAGTCCAGCATAACAGCAATGTGCTTATTGCCCTTTCGGACAGTCCCAATGGTCCTTTCAAATGCCATAACCGATTAGACATGACCGATAGGATCGGTACGCCTAACACAGGCGACCAAACAGTATTCACCGATCCTGACACAGGTATTTCTTATTTAGTATATTCTTATGGAAAGGGTAGACATAAGATTTATATTTCTGAAATCGGTGTAAAGGACGGCAAAGTGGATTTACTTGATGTCACCCAAATATTCAAAGGAAAGGGTCGTGAGGGAAATTGCATGGTAAAATATAACGGCAAATACTATGTTTTTGCCTCCAACTTGTACGGCTGGGACTCTTCCTTAGCTTATTATTTAGTTTCTGATGATATTCGAGGCCCATACTTGCCTGAAAATAAAATGTTGATTACCCCGGGAAGTTATGATGACTATGCCCATATTACTCAGACAGGCTTTTTTGTGAATGTAAAAGGGAGTAAAAAAGAAACCGTCATATATTGTGGAGATCGCTGGGCAGACTTTGCGGGAAACGGTTTGGGATATAACCAATGGTGTCCAATTTCATTTGACGGAGAGACACCATTCTTTAACTCCCTAAACTCTTGGGATTTGAATGAATCGACAGGAGAATGGAGCGTTGCGGAGGATAATAATTTTGTAAAAAACAGCAGTTTTGAAGCTGACAGAAAGGCCATACCTAGTGGCGTAAAACCCATACAAGAACAACTTTTAGGGTGGCATTCAGAGGTTAAACAAGGCAGTACCATTGTCATTGACGATGAAGAATCGCCTGTGCTAAACCATGCCAATACCAAGGAAGACAGAATGCATGTCGTTGGGGAAAGAAGTTTGAATATCTCTGATCAGGTCACCTTCAAAAGAAAGGTTTATCAGATCATCACCTCTACGCCTTATGTAAACTTGGAAGATGGTACCTATACCCTATCGCTGAAAGTCAAAAGCACAGGGAGTTTTGATCGATTGGTAGCCTATGCCGAAAGCGGAGCACATCAAAAAAGTGTAAACTTGGGGCAAGCAGATGATTGGAAAACCGTAAGACTCGAAGAAGTCAACGTTACCAACGGTAAAGTTGAAATAGGATTTATTGCACATGGAGCTGCAGGCGCAAGTTGTCAAATAGACGATGTAACGTTCGTCCCTAGCAATGTCCTGGCTTATCAGAAATAATTTATTAGGGGCAAATTCCAAAAACGGAAAAGGCTTTCATGGAATTTTGTCCATGAAAGCTTTTTTTTCAGCAAGAACTTATCTTTATTTTATTGCTCCCTCAGAGGACAGCCGCCATCTAAAATATTCATCCAAGACATTGAGAGCAGGCTCACTAGGCACAGGCCCAACTTGAAGCGGATCAGTTAAGTACATTACTTTAGGATTAGCATGGTTGAAAACCGGCCATTTTTCCAGTCCATGACCGTTTGGATCACCATGCTTGGCAAAATTTGTCCAGTAGGCAGCCATTTTATTGGAAAGCGTTATATCCGATGCATTATTTCCAGCCCCTACTTTATCCAAAGTCTGAAAGACATAGGCTACATCCTGACCATGTGGTGAACCATGGCCATATCGAGGAGAATCTTTCGGATATTCGGGATGTTGGTCAAAGTAATATAGATAAACGTTCGAATTCCCTGTTTTGGACTGCAAGTTTGCCCAAGCCCATGTATGCCAACCAAAAGCAGCATCACGGTTAAGGTCCCTTGCAGACTTTGGGATATGGTTCTCTCCCACAGGATATACCTTCAGTAATTCATCAGCAAACCGACCATAGCGGGTTTTAGTATTCTTGATAAATTCCTCAGGGCTCCTTTCACGGGTAAAACTAAGGCCTTCATC
This sequence comes from Echinicola salinicaeni, assembly GCF_014280965.1. GTDB lineage: Bacteria > Bacteroidota > Bacteroidia > Cytophagales > Cyclobacteriaceae > Echinicola > Echinicola salinicaeni. The sequence continues at coordinate 63,167 of NZ_JACODZ010000013.1, read as the reverse complement.
GGAATTATAACCTATGAGTACAGGCACATCATTATATTCCCCCTTTTGATAACTATGGTATTGGTTCTCGGTAATAACATGGCCATCCACTATCGGCCAAGCACCGCCCAGCCCCATTCCCAAGGGCAGTTTAGCAGCGCTAAGCTCACGTAACGCTTCCAATGAGGAAGCTCCTGCCTTTTCGGTATATGCTTTCCCATCTATTTCTGCTTGGTCCAAGCTTTTCATGTTTTCTCCGGGAAAAGTCTGAGGGCGCGTAGGCCCAAAAGAACCTCCACTCTGTGAAATCGCCCCTTGAAACAAGCCATTTGCCAAGGGTGATGCACAGAGCATACTTACCGATATCCCCCCTGCCGATTCTCCAAAGATGGTCACCTTATCGGGGTTGCCTCCAAAGGCCTTGATATTTTTCTTTATCCATTTCAAACCGGCGATTTGATCCAAAAGACCATAATTCCCCGAAACGCCATTGGGGTTTTCTGCACTCAGTTCTGGATGAGCCAAAAAACCTAACTGACCTACCCTATAAGCAATGCTTACTACAACCACACCTTTTTGGGCAAGGTGTTTTCCTGTAGTGACAGGATCGGCAGTGGTACCAAAACTAAAACCGCCCCCATATATCCACACCATGACAGGTAAATTATCCTCCGGTGAGTTGGCTGGAGTCCAAATGTTCAGATACAGGCAATCTTCGCTTTTACCGGAAGCAGGATTTCCGGGTTGATAGGGCGAAGGCGCATAGCTAGTGGCTTCTCTGATGCCCTCCCAGGACACTGGAGGTTGAGGAGCCTTCCACCGGAGTGCTCCTACAGGAGGCTGAGCAAAGGGTACTCCCTTAAACACCGTTATGCCATTTTCTTCTTCACCCTGCAATACACCTTGCGCTACCTCTACCTGCAAAAGATCTTTACCAGGCCAAACTGCTGATATTAACAGAAAGGTAATCAACAAGATACCGAAACTAACTATTTTATTGTTCATAGGTTTATAGCTTAAAGTTCTTTGATTTTACTTCCCAACCGGGGTAATTGTCCAGCTCATATTCAAGGAACAAAGCACTATGGTCCTCTTCCTTAAATTGCCAGTTCAGCCAATCCAAAGCTATCCTCGCAAAAGAGCCTCCATATTCTTGATTAAATGTTCCCCCATGGCCCCCTTCCAGCAAGTTTGCCAATACCACTGGAACCTGATCGATGCGCTCATAATCCATTAATGCATTTTCGGTTGCCACATCAGATTCTCCCCCTACAATGTATATAATCTCTCCATGTAGGAAATTCAGCGATTCCTTGCTCGCCCCAGCCATGGTCATATCACCCATACCCGAATTGAACATCATATAGCTTTTTACCCTAGGGTCATCAGCAATGGATATGACCTGGGCTCCACCACAAGATTGGCCAGCAGCGACTATTTTATTCGTATCAAGCACATTATAATATTCACTATCGGATTGTTGGGACAATTCTATAACCTTATCAATCGCTCTTCTTAGTTCTTTATCTGGGGTATGTTCGTGTATCCTTTCCTCAATGGTCATCTGTAGTGTACCGATGGCTACAATCACATAACCATGAGAGGCAACTTCTGTCAACAAGCGTTCGTGGTGTATAGAGGAATTCATACAGCCTCCATTCGCCCAAACCACAAGGGGCAACTTTCCTTCTTTTTCAATAGCAGCAGCCAAATCCTCAGGACGGTAAACCACAAAATCTTTCATGGCCCTTTCCGAAAAGGCCTTGGCAGGAAAAGGACCACTCCCCCCTCCATCGATTTCCTTGATTTTTTCAGCTTGAGCAAATCCAAGTCTAATGGATATCAAGGAGATGACTAAACATAGCAAGCTATATTTCATGATTGTTTTAGGTTAGGTATTAAACTTTGACTAAATAGGTCTTTTATTGTCAAATAATAAAAACAGCCCCCTCCAAATATACACTTGAGGGGGCTGTTTTCAATTATTAAGTACAAAGGCTTCCAACCCTTCTAATCTTAGGAAAGCCGCTTTCATTAATGCTGCACAAAATCGAATGCCCGGATATTACAATACCTACCGGGACTCCCGTCTGGCTGGGTAGTCAGGTACCCAACGGCTATTTGGACCGGTCCTTCCTGTATTTCAAAATCTACCTTGAGGTCTCCAATTGGTTTCCCCGTAACGATATGGGCATAACCTATTGCTGTATCAATATTTTCTACATCTGGCAGTTCACTTCCTAATGTTACCACCAAATAAGCGTCATCATCTTCCGTAAGGTTGGTATCTCTAAGATCCTTAATTTTAAATGTAAAATTACCTGCTGGGACTTCGAAAGTCTGGTAAATCTTACCATTGGTAACAGCAGGAGCTCCCCATCCCGACTCCAAATTAAATATATTACTATTCCATTCATCCCATCCACCATAACCTCCGTGGATTTTAGCATTATCATTGGTGATCCAGCCTTCCAGATTTCCCCATCGACCACTTCTTTCGCTGGCTGCGAAGGGCACCTGCATATTTTTCATATAAGTGACCTTTGGAGAAATATTGTCCAAGGCAGTGCTGAAGGTGTCCAAGGCATGTGGTTCAGGTTTATAAAAGGTCCTTATTTGAAAGTCTTCCCCCACCTGATAACCTTCCAGCAATAATTCTGAACTTTCCACTGGTACTGTCAGGGTATGTTCCATACCACCGGCATCCACATAAGTCACTTCCGAGTACAGGGGACCCGCCGAGGGATCGAGATCACCGAATTGGACAATGGTATTTTGGTCCCAAACTGTAAGATTGGCACTTTCCACTGGTCGATTATTTAATGCCAACATATACCTATCTCCGTAGGCGGATCCAGTAGCATACACAGGAACTGATTCGTTGCCTGCATTATCGATGGTCACCACTTCAAAAGTATAATTGTTCTCTTCCAATTCATCAATCTCATGTTTAAGTGTATCCACTCCAGAAGTTTTGGTAACAGGAATCAAGATAGACTCCGCTCCTGCGTTCCAGGATATCCTCGCCTCTGTGATTTTTGGGTCTGAGGTAAGTAATCCCCATATCATTACCTTATGATCTCCCCCTATTACTTGAAGAGAATCCACCTTTCCGCTATAAGTCCTTTCCCCATCAGGAATAAACTCCTTATAATCATCCATTTGACTACAGGCCATTATCATTGCCATAGGAAGGATAAGGGCCAATCTATTGAATATATATCTTATGTTCATATTATTGCTCATTTAAACTGATAAAATCACCTTGGGTCTCCATATACTTGCACCTCTCCTATCGCCATATAAGTACTTCCACCCCAATTTCTAATTGAACGAATTCTTAAATAGCGAACTTTTGGAGCATCAATATCAAATTGCCAGTTTAATCCGGAATTAGCCACTCGATAGTCTTCATCACTCTGCTGACCAAAAGGCAAACCAGAAGGTTTAGTAGCAGAGTAGGTACCTAGCTTCACCCAATTATCATAACTTCCATCAGATGGCGGATCGTCAGACCCCCATACTTCAAATTCTTTCAAATTACCTAAGTAATAATAAGTCCTTCCATTATAATATTCCGGATAATCCCAAATCACTATCCTACTCATTTTAGCTTCCACTCCTACATCAAATGTAATGGTATGTGGTCCAGAAACGACCGCCTGCGTCATGTATATGGACGGCCAATTCATGATTTCTCCATCCCACATGCCCGCCATAGATGTGGAAGGGTGATGGGGTGAATCTCCAGGCAATTGCATTCCCCTATAATTAGCTTTGGACAAAGCTGTCTCATAAAATGGAGCAATGTCTGCATAGACAGTATCCGTATAGTTTAACCACCTGTCCCTAACTGTAAATGCAAACTCATGAACCAGCGTATCCATGCCTCGCAAAGCATAATTAATGGTATCGGTAGAAGTATAGATACTGTTTGGATCCACTTCCCATTCATCTAATTCATTCTTTTCCATGATCAAAATCGCTACGTCCTCTCGTTCAGGATTAAGCGCATTTACTTGTATACCCCCAAATGATGCTTTGACATCGAGTGATTCATACACATCCCATACGGGGGCTTTTTTGGGCTTAATGACCACTGTAACTGGCTCGGATTCCATTTCATTTCTATTCACTGAATAAAGCTTGACTTCATGGTCAAGCGTATCAGAAAACCCCTCTACCATCAGTGAATTATTGAAATAAGAGGATTTCACTTCTGCTTCTTCCCCATTGCTACGTTGATATACGGCTTTTACATAAAGTAAATCCGGATCATTCGGAACGGCATAGAATATCTTGGCCTTTCCTGGCATATTTTCCACCGAAGTTTCAAAAACAGGTCCAGGAGGAGTACTTCCCTTAGAATAGGGGCTGTGCATTTCTTCCACTTCACAGGCAAGGATTCCCATTGCTAAAAAGAGGGAACATATCCAATTTATTTTATTATATCGTTTCATTGTTTTTGTCGTTTGAATAGAAAATTACCAACCTACGTTTTGAACCAAATTGGGATTTTGAATCAATGTGCCTTCATTAATAGGCCAAAAATAATCCCTTGGTGCAATGAACCGCTGTGTAAAAAGAGTACTTACCTGATAATAACTATTGGTGGTTTCCCCTTTCATGTTCCAGCCTTTGATGGGTTGATTAAGCATCTCATTGGCCTTTTTCCAACGTTTCAAATCCCAAAACCTGTGTCCTTCAAAAGCCAACTCAATAAGTCTTTCCTGATGGATGATTGTCCTCAGCCCATCCTTTGTTGAAAACTTCTCTGGTTGTCTGGAATATTGCGTCCAGCTTTCCTGTACTCCCATTAGGCCTGCACGTACCCTTACTTTATCCAAGTATTCAAACACTGTAGCATTTGGCCCCTCCACTTCGTTCAAGGCTTCTGCATACATCAAGTAGAGGTCGGATAATCTAATTTCTGGCCAATCGTATGTCCTATAGGTAGCACCTGAACTGCTCATGGATTGATTCCAGTCTACCAATTTCTTGATGAAATAACCGGTAACATTCTTGTGAAATGCATGATTGCTCCCTGCATAATCCACAAATTTAGACCTGAGCACAAAGGTTCCTTCATCAGAATTGGTTGGGCTGTCATATTTGTACCATTTTCCTCCATCAAAACTCAGGGATGCATAAAAGCGAGGTTCCCTATCAAAGTTGATGCGTGCCGTTTCAAAACCTTCTTCAATATAGAAGCGTTCCTCATGAGAGGCCGTTCGCAATTGTTCGAGATCGGAGAAATCCAAAGTTTTGTCCTCTTCAATAGGCACCCCATTCTGAGAATAAAACTGTCTGGCTATTTTCATTGGGGCAGAAAGGATTTTCCGTGCATTATTGTGGTTATGTTCTGTGGACAATGGTGCCATCGCATGTCTTTGAAGTTCTAGGGCTGCTGTTCCATTTGAATTGCCCCAAATATGCTCTGGATTCCATCTTTCACAAACTGCCTGTCGAATACTGAGCTCAGTAATGGTCGTATCTGTAATGTCTAGACCAGTCTCGGTAAATGTATACAACCTATGTCCAGCGGCCTCGGCCACTTGAATGGCCTCGGCTGCTGCATCCGCTGCCAATTGCCATTTATTCTCATCGTATTCAAGATTAAATAACGCTTCGCCACCTGGTCCAATCAGTGAAGCCATATCCGCATTGCCGTTAAATAATGGACTTGCTGCCATCAATAACAATTTCGCCTTCAAAGCTTTGGCCACTGGGCTGGTAATCCTGCCCATCTCCGTATTCCTGTCCGCAATGGATTCGGGCAATTTCTCTGCAGCCTGGTCTAACAGATCTGCAATGTAGTTAACCACCTCATCCACGGGTTTCCTTTTTACATTCACTTCCTCTTCAGAAGCGTCAATCGGTAAATTCTTATCAATTATAGGGATAGGGCCATACATCCTTAGTAGGTAGAAATGGAAATAGGCTTTCAGGAATTCAGCTTCCCCAATCCATCTCCTTCTTTCTATTTCTCCAAGGTCAGGAACACTCCCGGGCCTCTGTAATCCTTCCAAAAAGATATTACAATGGCGAATTCCAACAAAAATCCCCCCGTTCCACACATCCACATAAGGATTGGCCCTTCTTTGATTGCCACGGGCAATTTCAAAGGGATCACTGCCAATACTGGTCTGATAAGGAATCCACATTTCATCACCGGCCAAAAAACCTATATTACCATTGGTCTCCCCATTCCTGGGCATATATGAATACAGGGTAAACAGGTATTTTTCGGCTTCATTCCGTAATTTAAAGGCATTGTCAATCGTGGCCACATTATCAGGTACCACATCGACAAAATTTTCACAGGATGTCCCTGCAAACATGCAGAGCATGATTAGTCCTACTACTGAGTATTTATAGTTATTTTGATATTTCTTCATATTGATTGGTTTTTAGAAATCCACGACCACACCTAAGCTATAGACTGACTGTACAGGATACCCCAGTCCTTCTCCTCCCATCTCGGGATCCCATAAGTCAAATTTGCTCCAAACTCCCAAATTGGATCCTGTACCATAAAACCGTACATATTCAAGGTCAAATTTCTCTGCTATTCGAGCGGGAAGGGTATACCCAACTTCCACATTCTTCAGTCTTAAAAAGGCCCCATTCCTCATCCACCAAGTGGATAGTTGATTATTGTTTTCCACAAAAAAGTCACTCATCCTAGGCCAAAAGGCGTACAAATCTCTATTCTCCTCAGACCAATGGCTTTCAGCAACTATATCCAACAAACCATTCTGAGCACCCCCATTCAACACGAATGGAGAAATATTCTGGGAATTGATAAAGAGGGATGTGCGTGCTGCCCCCTGAAAAAAGGCACTGAAATCCCAATTTTTTATTCCCAATGTTCCCCCAAAACCATAGATGATCTCAGGAGTTTCCGGATGCCCAATAGGCACACGGTCTAAGGTAGATATCACGCCATCATTATTCATATCATGGTATTTGATATCTCCACCCATATAGGTTCCAAATTGGGCAGGTGAATTGGCCACCTCCGCATCATCTACAAATAATCTTTCTGCGATATAGCCATAGCGCTGACCTATCCTTTGACCCAACTGGGACAAGTAACTCAAATTATCTGGATAGTTATTTTCATCTATTTTGAGTATTTCACTGGTAGCATAAGTGAAATTACCTCTCAAGTTCACCCATACATCCCTACCCAATGATTTGTTATAAACCAAGGTAGCATCAACACCTTTACTCATGGCCTCTCCTGTGTTCGCACTTACATCAGCCATAAGCCCCATGGTAGCACCTAAATAGGCCCTCGGCTGAAGGATATTGTAACGTTTCTGCTCAAAGACATCTACTGTAATATCCAAAGCATTGAACAAAGTCATGTCAAAGCCCAAGTTTACCTGTCGGGATCTTTCCCAGGTAACATTGATATTGGGATATCTGGAAATGGACACTCCAGGGCGGTTATAGCCAAATTCCTCACCAAAACCGGAACCATAGGTTCCATCGTTCATATTGACCTCTGATAAATAGAAGAACCTATCTTCCTCTCTCCCGATCGCATCATTTCCGATCCACCCTACTGTGGCACGTAGTTTTAAATGATCTATGACAGATTTAACAGGCTGAAAAAACTCCTCATTGGATATCCTATAAGCTAGACCAATAGAAGGGAAAAAACCAAATCGGTAATTTTGTGCAAATCTCTCAGAACCATTATAACCAAAGTTAAACTCCGCCAAATACCTATCGTCATAACCGTAGGTAAATCTTCCGGAAAGTCCTGTATTTCGAAAAGGCAATGATTCCTGCAAGGTGAATTTACTTCCGTCCTCATAACTATTGAAAATGGCAATCAACATCCCTGATACAGCGTGCTTTTCGTTGAAGGTCTTGGAATAATTCATGGCCCCTTCAAAATATGTCCTAAGATTTACTTGACGTTCTCCTGGATCAAAACTCAGGTATTCAGAACCCGGTGTCCCTACAGAACTAGGCCCTCCATCATTAAGGGCTGTCAATAGGACATCTCCACTTAAGGGATCTAACCTAGAGCTATAATAGAAAGGACTATAAGACCTGGAAACATCATATCGAGCAAAACGCTTCAAATACCCCATAGCCCTGAATTTCAAGCCTTCTGTAATCATATCCAGATCCTGCTTGATCTGCATTTGGGGCTGTATCATAGAGGTTTTGTAGACTTGGTAGCCCCGCACCATTTCAGCATAAGGATTGGTCAGTAATGTAGTACTTCCTCTTCCTGTTATCGCTCCTCCAAACATAGGGTGCTCTATATAAGGCAATAATTCTTGGGGATAAACCGCTGGAAACATCACCGGATTGGACCAAATAGCGCGATTAAAAGTTCCTGCTCCTCCACCTATTGGGCCGTTATAATCATCAAACTGACCGTACATCTTCACATTAAGTTCGGTAGTCGGGGTAAGCGTTACATCCACATTGGTCCTCAGTGAATAGTTGTTCAGCTTGATATTACTGTTAAAGTTATTGATGGGATCTACTTTAAGCACCCCATTATCCACATTATAGGTACCAGCAATATAAAAACGGGCTTTTTCACCTCCACCACTGGCACTCATATTATAACTTTGGTTGACCGTATAATCTTTTATCAACTGGTTAATCCAATTATTACTAGGATAAAGCAAAGGATCAGCACCAGCTTGAGTATTGACGATTTTGGTCTGCGAATAAGGTAATACCGCATTAGGGTCACGGGTAAGTGCAGCCTCATTGGCCAGGTTCATATAGGTAATATTGTCTGCAAACTGGAAATTCTTGGTATTTGAAGAAACCCTAGTTTCTGCTCTAAAGTGAAACTTAGTCTCACCCCGTTCTCCTGATTTGGTATTAATCAAAACTACTCCGTTAGCACCTCTGGCGCCATAAACGGCCGCTGCAGTGGCATCTTTCAGCACAGAAAAAGATTCAATATCATCTGGTTGCAGACGTGCCATATCCCTACTGGTAGATTCTACTCCATCAATCAAAATAAGTGGATTAACCTTTCCTGCTCCAAATGAACCTAAACCACGAATAAAAAACTGGGAATTGTCCAAACCTGGCTCACCACTTCTTTGAAAAGCAATCATACCAGACACGCGACCAGCCAACATATTGGTAAGGTTACTGGTAGGCCCTTTAAGTTCTGTAGGATTTACCGAAGTGATGGAGCTTACCAAACTTGCCTTTTTCTGCATACCGTAGCCAACTACCACCGCCTCGTCAAGTTGCTGAAGATCCTCTACTAAGCTTACCTCCACTTGAGTTTTATTGCCCATATTGATCTCTTCTGTCTTATAACCAACAAAAGAAACTACTAATATTACATCCGTTCCTTCCGGTACATTGAGTGTAAACTTTCCATCGATATCAGTAACAGTTCCGATAGAAGCATTTTTCACCTTTATCGTTGCACCGGGAATACTAGTGCCATCCTCTGCAGAAAGTACCGTACCAGTAATGGTCTTTTCATCCTTCCGTATGGATTGGATGACTTGTCGTCCTTTTTGGACATGAATTACATCATTAACACTTTTGAATTCTAAACCTGTATTGATGGATACATTTTCAAGGATATTTAACAAGGAAGCATTTTCCATCATCAAACTTTGATTGGGAATCGCTGCCAGTTTTTCCTCATCATAGGCAAAATTAAACTGGGTTTTACCTTCTATGATTTGGAATAAAGTCGTAATCGGGACTTTTTCCACATGAAGGGATAAATAGACCTTGCTCAGGTCTTTTTGCTGGGATTTCAGTCCTCCAGCTATTGTAGTTTGGAACAGGAGTAAAGCCATGACAAAAGCCAATCCCATTTTCCAAACAAGCAATCCATGATAATAAGGTATTCTTGCTGTCATATTTATTTGGGGTTAATTGTTAAACTATATTTAGATATTGGTTAATGGTTATTTTCTACTTTGAACTGACCAAAACAGTCCTTCCTTTGATCTTAAAATTCAGGTTTGACGAATGCTCCAAACCAATCAATACATTGGGGAGGCTTTGGTTTACAAACTTTGCCGTGTATTTACCGTGGAGTTTAAGAGCTGGATCCACCTTAAAATCGATATCATACCATTTTGAAAGTGTATTGAACACTTGTTCATAGTTTGATTGATTAAATTTGATGATCTTATCTTTCCACCCTATCAATTCCTCATAGTCAAAACCTGATTTTCTCATTGCCGGAAGATCAGGCGAGTAATAGGACACTTCACCTTTTTCCAGATAACTGACTAGTCCTTTTTTACTTTTCACCTCCACTTTTCCTGACATTACTGCTACATGCAATTCCTCTTCGTCATCATAGGCTTTAACATCAAAAGAAGTCCCTAGTACGGTGGTCGTGATTTCTCCACTTAAAATACTAAATGGGTGTTCCTCATCTCGCTGGACTTCAAAATATGCCTGCCCTTGCAGCTTCACAGACCTATTGGTTTCAAAATTGGATGCATAGGACAGAACAGAACCTGCGTTTAAAGTGACTTTGGTACCATCTGGCAAAAAGAAAACTTTCTTCATTCCTCTAGGTACTTCCTTTTCTACCCATGTAAGTTTTCTATTATCAAAGCCATTTTCATGTAACTCCATTACTTTCCCCAAAATGAGTACCCCCATCAATAATAAAGAAGCTGCAATCCCTCTGACCCAATAGGAAGTATTCCTCCTCAACCTATCTCTGTGATCCTGGATTCTTTTTTTCTTATAAATGGAGTTTTCCACCAAAAGCGTATCTAACAATTTCTCGCGATCCATAAGCCCCATGGAATTCTCCTCTTCCAGCTGCATACTGTGCAAAAGATCTTTGGCATGTTGTAGCAATTGGATTTTATCCGGGTGTATTTGGCACCATTTTTCCCATGCTTCATTGGATTCGAAAGTAGGATTATTCACCCACTCAATGAACTCGGGAAATTTCAGAAAATCTTCAATGGTATTTGGATAAAATCCTTTCATCAAAACCTCAACTTTAATAAGTGTCTCTTTTACATATATAGAGACTTAAAAAGTCAATGTTCCATCGAAAAACATGAAAAAAAATAAAATTTTCTACCAAACAGCTTAAAAATCAACAAAAAAACACTCACACAATCACCTCATTACCAAATAACTACACCTAACCCCTAAACAAAAAAATAACCTTATCTATCAACATATAAATAACTCTCCCGATATCAATAATGAGCTCACAAAAAGATCATCTTGGTGTTTGTTTAACATATTGGACAATCCCTTTAATGACCTGTACAATAAATTTCTAGCCGATTCTGGATTGGAATACCCCAATATATCAGCTACCTCCTTAATGGACATCCCTTCAAAAAAATGAAGCATAATCACTTCTCGCTGTTTTATAGGAAGCTTTTTGGAGGCATTCTCCAGCATAATCTTTGAATTGGTAGTAAAATTGGTTTGTATGGATTTCATCTCAGGGTCCACCTTTAATTTAAATCCGTCCTGCCGATCATAACTATCCTGATAAGCAATTTTATTGTTCCTCTCCAAGGTTTTGTAAAGCCTACGCCTAAAACTAGAATACAAATAAAATTTGATGGATTTGGGTGTTTTGATCTTATCCCTTTTCTGTACAAGGTAAATAAAGAGGTCATGGACGACATCCTTTATCAACTCTCTATCATGGGTCAGCTGCGTTCCATAATTATACAATTTGTCCACATAAGTATTGTATAACTGTTTTAAGGCTTGATCACTACCATCTACAAAATCAAGCCATATTTCCTCTTCATTGATGATAGGAGATACTTTTACTTTATATTTTGGCAGGCTGGTGGTGCTTAAAGCATAATCTGGTTGTGCATGATTCAGTTTGGTCATTCTGGGCATTGGTTCATTATTATTGAATCTATTAAGCATGGTATTTCTTTAAAAGGAAAAAAACACCTAAAACCTCAACAACAATATAAAGTGTATTATCAACAATTAAAAATCCTAATAGCGTTTTATATAAATTTGTCCTAACAAACAAAAAATTGAAACTGCCATCATTCCCCATAGAAAAAGAGGGGAATCTCTCCCCTCACACTGAATCTAATAGAAAGCATTATGGTTTTCAATTGCTTTAAAACAATCGTAATTATGTATCAATTAGAACAATTGATAACCTATTTACCATACCCCTCATAAAAGGCCGGATAGATTTCAATATTTTCATTGGCCGCTCCATTTCTGTCAAAAAGGTCTCCCCATCCAGGAGAGGTAGCTTCCCAGATAAAGGTTCCAAGTCCCAAACCATTGGGAAGATTTTTCACGATCTCATTGACTTCCTTTTTATATTCCTTGTATTCAACTACGATGATGGGTTTTTCATATCGATTGGCCAATTCCGTCAAATTGGCTTCCATATTATCCAGCTCACCATGCCATTCCGGATAATATGACTGGCCGATAATATCAAAAACCACATCCCTACTAATGATTTTGTCAAAAAATTTGATCGAATTCTTTAAATCATGGGCCTTGGCGATATGTACCATGATGTCGATATTGGGATCTACTGAACGTACAGCAGCACTTGCACACCTCAATAGTACACAAAAAGACTCTGCTTGATCCCCTTCTATCTTCCCTACCGGCCATAGCATCCCGTTATGAATCTCATTTCCAATTTGTACCATCTCGGGAGCCACTCCTTCATCAATGAAACGCTCCACGACCCCTTTGGTATAATTATAGATTTTCCTTTCCAGTGCAGATCCTTCTAATTCTTCCCATGCCGCAGGCATGAACTGTTTCCCAGGATCTGCCCATGTGTCACTATAATGAAAATCAAGAAGAAATTTCATCCCTGATGCTTTAACCCGCTTGGCCATTTCCAAGGTTTCTTCTAGACCACAGTAACCTTCTTTGGAATATCCGTTTTCTGAAGTCGGGTCTACAAAAAGTCGTAACCTGATCCAGTTAAAACGATGGTCCTTCAATATCTCTACGACATCCTTTTCCTTTCCTTGGTCTGAATAACTTACTCCGCGCGACTCCATTTGCGGCACAAAGGAAATATCTGCGCCAATTACGGGCCTTTGTGCTTTTACAGTTCTAGCCTGTGGCTGTTCTACTACAGGACTCTTCTCAGGATCAGTATATTGATCGTATATATTGTCATATACCGCGAATAGCTCTCCTGCAGGTTTGCCCTCCTGGTCGAAAAGGGCACGAAGAGGTTCCCATGCCATGGTTCCATACCCCAGACCATTAGGAATCGAGCGAACAATATCATTGATGCGTTTTACATTATCCAAGTTGGCGCCATATTCACAAACAGCAATCGGCTTTTTATAGGTATTGGCCAAGTCATATAAATTGGCTTTTAGATCGTTATAGGTACCGTGCCACTGCTCATAGTAAGAAAGTCCGATAATATCATAAACGGCACCATAGTCCTTCATTTTATCCAAAAATTCACGGCACAATTTATTTTGGCCACCTAGTGCCAAATGGACCATTATCTTGGCATTGGGAAGGACCTCTCGGACAGCTTTTTGTCCCGATGTATAAAGTCCCATCAAAGATTCCCAATCTTGATCGGTGGCATTATCCATTACTTTTCCCTCTGGCCATACCATACCGTGGTTGATCTCATTTCCTATCTGAATGACATCAGGAGCTACTCCCGCTTCCTTAAAAGTGGTTAATACCTTATGGGTATATTGATATAAGCTATCTTGAAGAGGCTTTCCAGTAGCTCCCTCCCATGCTGATGGTTTAAATTGTTTATCAGGATCTGCCCAATAGTCACTATAATGAAAATCCAGTACAAATTCCATTCCCGCCTTTTTGATGCGTTTGGCCATTTCTAGAGTACGGTCGAGACCGCAAAAACCTTCCTTGGAATAGCCTTTTTCAGCAGTCGGATCCACAAAAAGCCGCAAGCGAACGGTATTGAAATGGTGATTTGCCAATAGCTCAATGGGATCTTCTTGCTCACCAATTTTATTCAGGTATGTCGCTCCCCTTGCTTCCATTTGGGGCAAAAATGAAATATCAGCTCCGATGCGGTAATCTATTTCCTTTTGACAGCTAAAGCAAGATACTGCCAAAATCACTAGCGTAAATAAATTAAGAATTGTTACGTTATTTCGATTCATAATAGATGGGTTATTTGTATTGTTATGGGTTTTTCAATCTACGGTCAACTGTCCACTGCTATGCTATACCGCTTCCCGGACACTCGTTGTTAAGTTATTAAATCGTTCTATCCGTATTCATCTCTCCTAACTCATGGAATTTTCTTCTTTTGTACCTTCCATAAGGGGGATTGGGAAAGACTGCTTGGCTTGCCCTGGAATAGTGCCGCTGCCTCCTGGTCTCCCTTTAATTGCCATAGGTACCATGCAGTAGCTACCCTAGCAAATTCACCACCATGAGGCTGAGCATAAGTTCCCGCATGTCCCACATCCATATTCCCTACAAAAACAGGTACATGATCAATCCGCTCAAAATCATCCATTCCATTCTTATAGGCGATATCGCTTTCCCCGCCTAGTAAATAGAGTGTGGGAGAATGTAGTTTTTCTAATTGTTCCTTTTTGATCTGTGGCATCCCTGGCATTCCAGCACCTGGATAGGGCAATATACCGCTATTACATACCACGACAGTAGTCACTCTTGGGTCAGGTGCAGCTTCTAAAGTCTGTAAACCTCCACAAGACATCCCACTCACCGAAATATGGGCGGTATCCACTTTTCCATAATACGGACTGTCCTCATCTTTATTGCTGGCAATGGCCCATTCAATGGCATCAATCAACTGGGAGGAATACGATTTACCTTTCTTTTTTTCCCCTTCAGCAGGCATTGGTCCAATGGCAATCACCAAAAATCCGTGCGAAGCTACTTCACTCAAAAAATTCACATGCTCCCATGGGGAATTGGCACAGGCCCCATTGCCCCAGGCGATGATTGGTAGCTTTTCCTCTTTGCCAAAAAGGCCTATGTCTTGAGGCCTAAAGATGGTATGCGTGGTCAGCGAAGGATCCATTTCCATAATAGCTGGGTATGGCCCTGTACCTCCATCTTCCACAATCCTTGATTTTTCTTCCTGGCCCATTGCTGGATGGAACAGCTGCAAACCGCCTAAAATAACAGCTAGTATGAAATAGCTGATAATTTTCCCCTTTCCTGAATTATATCCAAGCTCTTCTAATCTTTTTATCATGTTCATGTCATCTAATTTGTACTGTTTTTATCCTTTAACCCTTACCAAACCACTTAGTCAAAAAGTGCATAGGCCTTTTCCAAAAACAAGGGGTACAATGGATCTGCTTTGAACATGTTCATATAAAATAAGACTATTAAGTCCTTTTCAGGATCTACGATATAGGCAGTGCCCAACATCCCTCCCCAAGCAAAAGCAGCATTGGAAACGGCAGGGACTGGCTTCTTCATATCATTATGAAGTTCGAAGCCCAAGCCAAACTGAAACCCCTTTCCCCCTGAATTATCAGATGGAAGCTGATTTTTGGTAGTCATCAATTCTATAGTTTCTGGCTTTAAGATTCTTTTACCGTTAAATTCACCCTTGTTCAACAACATTTGACAGAACTTGGCATAATCTTCAATGGGCCCGTTCAATCCTATAGCCCCCTCACAATAAGTTTGTTGTTTGCTCACCGCTCCTTCAGCATACATCGTCAAACCAGGTTCTAACTTACCATCTGTTGCGCTATAAGGTTTGACAAATCGTGAAATACTACTGGAAGGGTAATACCAATCGGTTTCATCCATTCCCAATGGCTCCAAAATGGTCTCTTTCACGTACTCCCTTAATGGTTTTCCGGAAATACGCTCCACCATATATCCTAACATATTGCTACTAACATGGTAGTTCCACTCAGTTCCAGGATCAAAACCCAATGGATATTCAACCAGGGCAAGCATTTCATCTTCGAGATATTTAGATTGATAGTTTCCACCAAAGCTGTGCTGTCCATTTGGAACACGGTCAATACTCCTTCCTCCAAATCCGGGAGGCGTACCTCCTCTTTTACCTTCATTTCTCCGAATTTGCCCTACCAACCCTGCATTTAAACCTGATGAATGTGACATCAGGTGCGCAAAGGTCATCGGGCTCTTTACTGGTCTGGTTTCATAGCTTCCATCTTCATGCACTTTGGTGACCACTTCATTCGGAATTTCAGGAAAATACTTGGACACAGGCTCATTTACCTTTACCAAGCCTTTTTCCACAAGGCTCATAAAAGCTACTGTGGTAATGGCCTTGGTCTGAGAAAACAATACATAGTAATCATCAATAGTAGCTGGAACTTGATTTTCAACATCCTTCATTCCAAAAGCCTTTTTGTAAACCACATCTCCTCCTTTTGCTATAAATACAGACACACAGTTCAATTTTTTCTGTGCTACAAAAGCCATTAACAAGCTATCAACCTTTTTTACTCGCTCTTCATTTATTCCCATTTCAGACAAATCAGGAGATGGGTTAAAATACTCGGGAAGGCTTGTTTTTTGTGCACTTGAACAAATGCTATTGGATATGCAAATGACCAATAATATTGAAATCTTAAAAATATATTTCATGGTTGTTTGGGTTGTTAATAGAGTAAAATAAAGCATGGTTAACCTTTTCAGGACAATATATATAAATTAGGTGTATTTTATACAATTAAACAAGGTAAAACGCTCATGCACTGCGACAAACATCTTTACCACCTGAGTAAAATTAAAGAGGATCTAAAAGACCTTTAAAAAGTTGGGCATCTGGTTTTGAACATAAACCATGAGTTTTCATTGACATGGAATAAGCTCTTTATATCATAGAGACTTGAGATGGAGAAATTCCATCGATATAAGTGATTTTTTTTTTAATTATTAGCGTTTTCTATTTTTCTTCTTATTACGATCAAAAATATTCCTATAACTGAGTTGCCCCACAAGGAAAACACTTTGATATCACTTGATCCAATAGATGAGATTATCCTTGCCTATTAAATATCAAAAGAGTACAAGGGACTTTCCTGTACTCTTTTGATATTAAACTTAACTTGTGGAGTTTTTAACAGATCCGCTTTTATCTCTCTTCTAAATATATTCCTCTTGCCTACTAAAATACCCAGCCAATGCACTCCCCATAAGCAATTGCAGCGAATGGTATAACATCAGAGGTAACAGTACGATACCCAAAACTGCCGGATCTGGAAACAGAACACTACCCATAATAGCTCCATGGACCAAGGATTTCTTTGAACCGCAGAACATCAACGTCACCCGATCTTCAAAAGGTAATTTCATTTGACGGGCGATACCATTCATGACCGATATGACCAATAAAAACAATACAGCCATGCCTATGGCAAGAAACCCTAGCATGGTAGCTGGCATCCCATCGAACATATTATCAAAAAAAGCATTGGAAAAGGAAGTAAATACAATAGTCAGGATCACTCCTTGGTCAAATAGTTTCAGTTGATCTCCATACTGCTTTGCCCATATCTTCAATTGGCCATGCATTAACAATCCAAGAAAAAAGGGGATCAGAATTTGGATACCTAGTTTTGAAATGGTAGGTATAAACTCAAATGCTTGGCTGCTCCCATCATGGTCCATAAAAACCTCCATCCATAAAGGGGTAATTGTGATTCCCACTAAACTGGATATGCTCGCATTAAATATGGCAGCGGGAACATTTCCACGGGCAATATTTACCATAACCACCGAGGAGGACACGGTGGAAGGAAGTGCAGCAAGGTACATTACTCCCAACCATATCACTCCAGCTGGCTTTCCCATTAAAAGAAACACAAACCAAACAATTAGGGGAAAAACCAGAAAGGTGGTCAATTGGATGACAAGGTGTAGCTTCCACTTGCCTATAGCTGACTTCAACTGTTGCGGATCCAGCTTTACCCCATAGAAAAAGAAGATCAGGGCATTGCCTATTGCGACCATTTTGGCCCATGGAACCGGGCTGTGATCAGCTCCAAAACCAGGAACTAGATAAGCTATGAGGATCATGATCAATAATGTCAAAAAGAAACCGTTTAACCCTACTTTTTGCAACCTGTTGAGCATATTTGTCATCGATATTACTTAATTATTTGTTAATTATATTGCTTATCATTCTTATAGGCCATGTAATATACCTGCGGGAGAACGGTAAGCGAAAGCAACATGCAGACGATCAGCCCTCCCACGATCATGATGGCCAATGGTTTTTGGACTTCCGAGCCCATCCCTGTGGACAGTGCTGCAGGCAACAGACCCATTGCCCCCATCAATGCGATCATCAAAATCGGCCTGATCCTGGAATAAACCCCATTGGCGATAGCCTCTTTCAGTGGAACACGATCCATAAGTTGCTGCTTGATATTTCCAATGAGGACAATTCCATCTATGGTGGCCACTCCGAATAAGATTATAAACCCAATTCCAGCCGAAATCCCAAAGGTAGTCCCCGTCAACCATAAGGAGAGGTAGCCCCCAATAAATGCAAAAGGAATGGTCAAGAAAGACACCAAGGTATCCTTGAAATTCCCTTGAAAATTCATGTATAGCAAAAACATGATCAAGAGAATGGAAACGGGTACGATCAAGGCCAATTGCCTGGTAGCACGCTCCTTGCTTTCGAATTCTCCAGCCCATACCGTGGTAAGGTGCGCTGGGAAATTAACTTTTTCCGCTACGCGTCGCTTGGCTTCTTCAATGGTGCTACCAAGGTCCCGCCCTTCAATACTGAATCCGATTCCAATATACCTGCTGTTATCCTCTCGATAGATAAAAGCCGGTCCCGTATGGAAATCCACCGTGGCAATTTCCTTGAGGGGAACCTTGCCCCCATCCATCGTCGGTATAAGGATTTCCCTTATCCTGTCCTCATTGTCTCGGTAATTTTCTTCATACCTGACACGGACATCAAAGATCCTTTCACCCTCGTAAAAATTGGTGGCCGCTTGTCCACCGATGGCCATGGACACCACTGCCTGGGCATCGGCCACATTTACGCCATACCTGGCCATTTTATGGTCGTGCAGTTGGATACGAAGCTCAGGCAGTCCAATGTTCTTGTACACATTCAGGTCCTCAATGCCCTCAACTCCTTCCAAAGCCTTGGCCACTTGGTCAGCATATGCTTCCAGTTCGAAAAGGTCATGCCCGAATATTTTGACGACCAAAGAGCTTTTCACCCCGGCCACATATTCCTCCACGTTATCCTGAATGGGTTGACTAAAGCCGAGCACGACCCCGGGATATATAGACAACTCTTTTCTTATTTCCCCAATCAGGTCATCTTTGGAGATGTCCCGTTCCCAATCTCCCTCAGGGTACAACTGAACATGAAATTCAATGTTAAAAAAGCCCGTAGGGTCGGTACCGTCATTTGGCCTTCCCGTCTGGGTGAGCACAAACTTCACTTCCTCAAAGGACCGCACCTTTTCCTTCATTTCCTTGGTGATCCTGACAGACTCGGTGAGGCTTATGCTATTGGGAAGCGTGGCCCTGGCATAGATCGCTCCTTCATTTAATTTCGGCAGGAATTCGGATCCATGCTTGGAAAACCCTATGATACTGGCTATCAACAGCCCTCCAAATACCGCGATGGTCGCCTTTTTGTTTTTGGCACTCCATAAGTACAATCGGTACAATCCCTCCCTGCTCCCCCTGGTAATCCGGTTATCCTTCTCCACAATGTCCTTGGTCAGCATGACCTTGCACATGGCTGGCACGTAAGTAAGGCTAAGGATAAGGGAACCTAGCAGTGCAAAGCCCAAGGTATAGGCCAATGGGCTAAACATCTTGCCTTCCACCTTCTGAAATGAGAATATGGGCATCAAGGCCACGATCAAAATGATCAGGGCAAAAAAGATGTAATAGGCTACACTGCCAGCACTTCTTTTGATAATTCCGGATTTCGAAATCTTGTTGAACCGCTCCATGCCCAAGTGGTGTGCCTTCCGCTCCAAGCTGACGAAGACTGTTTCTGAAATCACCAATGTCCCCTCCAGCAGCAGACCAAAATCTAGGGAGCCCATGGATATTAAATTGGCCGGCATTCCTAAGATCTTCAGCATGATGATCGCAAAAAGGAATGCCAAGGGAATGACACTGGCCACGATTACGGTCATCCGCCAATTGTACAGGAATATGAAGACCACAATGGACACCAAGATGATCCCTTCCACCAAATTTTTGGTCACGGTATTTACTGTAATGTCTACCAGTTCTGTCCGGTCCACAAACGGCTCAATTTTCACATCTTTAGGAAGTATCCTGGAGTTGAGTTCGGTGATTTTTTCCTTCAGGCTCCCAATCACTTCATTGGGGTTTTCTCCCCTGAGCATGATTACGATCCCTTGGACCAGATCGTCTTCGTCCTGAAGCCCCACTTGGCCTAATCGGGGCTTAGCGGAGACCTCTACAGAAGCCACATGTTTGACGAGTACTGGAGTTCCTTTGTTTTCTTCAACGATGATATTGCCGATATCATCAATATGATCCAATAATCCTATCCCCCGAACCACATAAGCCTGATCGCCACGCTCGACCACATCCCCTCCTACGTTCACATTACTATTGCCCACAGCTTCGAATACATCGAGCGGAGAAAGGTCGTAATTCGCCAGTTCGGTAGGATTGATTTTGATTTCATAGATTTTCTCCTCTCCCCCAAAACTCACAATGTCGGCTATGCCCGGGACCGCTAGCAATTCCCTTTCCACCACCCAATCATGCAATGCAGTGATTTCTTTGATAGGTCGATTGCTACGCAAAACATATCGGTATATCTCCCCTGTAGCTCCAGATGGCGGCTCTATTTCAGCATCCGCCCCATCCGGAAGGTTTACGGACTGTAGCTTATTGGCCACATACTGTTGGGCGTAAAAGTCATCAGATTGATCAAAACCGATGGTGACCACAGAAAGTCCAAATAAAGAAATGGACCTTACCGAGGTCTTCTTCGGCACCGTATTCATCACCTTTGAAATGGGCAGGGTGATAAACTTCTCGACTTCTTCAGCACTCCTTCCCGGCCACTGGGTAATAATCCGCGCCCGCGTATTGGTCACATCTGGAAAAGCCTCTATCGGGGTTTTGGTATAGGAAACGATTCCTGCTACTACCAACAGTAGGATGGCAAAGAAAACCAGTACGGTATTTCTAAGGGAAAAAGCAACAATTTGCTGGACCAGTTTATGCATATCGATTAGTGGTTAAGCTGGTTTTTTAACTGTTCATAGATCAAGAGCTGATTAGAAGCCACTACCTTTTCACCTTCCTCTAAACCACTTTTAACGTACGCTATTCCCTCGTTCATCAATAGCAATTGGATGTTCTTAACGCGAAGGTCACAATCATCCTTATAAATGACTGCGTAGTAGGTGCTGTTATCGAAAACAAGGGTATTGGCGGGAATGCTGATGGCCGTCTCGTTCCGTTCATTGGCCACAGTAACATCCACTACCATTCCTGGTTTCAGCCGATGGTCTTGATTGTCCAGCACCACCCTTCCTTTCAGCACCTTTTCTTGATTTTGGAATATTTCCGAGAGGTGATCAATCTGTCCTGAAAAAACATCATCCGGATAAGACAAGGACGAAACGGCTGCTGCCATCCCTTGATGGATCTGGGAAAGGTTGCCTGCATAAATATTGACCATGGCCCATACCGCATCCAAGTCCGCCAAGGTGAATAATGGGGTATCATCGGCTACAATCTGCATTCCAGCGGTTATGTTCTTTGCGGTAACCACACCAGCCGAGGGAGCGAAGACCTGAAAGACGCTCCGTTCGGGACTGGCGCGGTATAGGGATAGATTAGCATTGACTTTCTCCAACTCAGCCTCAAGTGAAAGCTGGAGGCTCTCTGCCTCCATAAAGTCACTTTCTGAAGCAAGTTTGTCCTCAAACATTGACTTTTTGGCTTCTAGTTGTCGTTTTGCTACCCTGATTTCACTTTCCAATCGCTTTTTGTCTGCTTGAAGGGCGCTAAGCTCTGGGCTGACAATGTCCATCAACAACTGGCCTGCTGCTACTTGTTCTCCCAAGGAAAAATAGGTTTTGGTCACCACCCCGCTTACAAGGCTTGTAAAGTGGATCACCCTATCGGGATCAGGCTCTATTTTCCCAGTTAGGGGCAGGGATTCTTTGATTTTCACCTTCTCCGCACTGACCAGACGCATTCCTTCTTTGAGCTTTCCTTCCAAGCATAGCCTTGAAATTTGGGCATCTGGTTTAGCCGTTTTCCTAGGACCACAAGCCATCAGCGTGGACAATAACAAAACGGCTAAAAACCCATATTTTTTTATTTTTCTGTACACTTCCATCTTATTTGAATCTTTTAAATATCCCCGTGAATGGTTGATTGCAATGTTTCTATTTTATTCTTGATGGACCTTTTAGTATCGAGAAGGATTTCTTTGTTTTCGAGATAGGCCTCCAAAAAATCCAAATACTCCAACAGGCTAATATTCCTTTCAGTGAAATTTCTGATGTAATTTTCCAAAAGCCTATCCAGCTCCTCGTCATATTGTCCGTCTATGTCTTGATAGAACTCAATTTCCTTCATCAGGGAAAGGTATGCTCTGCGCACTTCGGCCAAAACAGTGGCTTGCTTGTATTGGGACCGATAAGCAGCCTGTTTTTGGTTAAGCTGTGCCCGCTTAATATTACCCTGATTGCGGTCGAAAAATGGCAGATCGATACTTGCCCCAAATCCAATAAAATCCAGCATGAAGTTCCCTCCTCTATCGTAGCCTACCTTGAGGTTCAGGTCTGGAACCCGCTGAGACTTTTCAAAGGTCAACTGCTTTTCTTGCATCGTTTCCTCCAGCATGGCTCCTCTAAGATCCGGCCTGTTTTCCAATGCCCTGTTCTCCAATTCGCCAAGCGTTATTTGGACTATTTTTTCAAACTCTGGAAAGCCCTCTTCCAATTCCAATTCCAGTATGGTCCCTGAGGGAAGGTTCATGAGTAGGGAAAGTTCTTGCTGTAAGGAAATCAGGTCTTCCTCTGTTTCAAACAAGGCTTTCTTCAGTTCCAATTGGGCAGCCATTAACCGGACATACTCTGCTTTACCAGTATTTCCAAGATTTACCTGCTTGCCCATTGCGACTTTTAATTGGGAAAGGGATTCATATTGCCCGGTCAAAAGGGATTTGCTCCTTTCCAGGTACTCCCATTGGTTAAGCAGTTCCCTAAAGGACTGTTTGAGCTCTCTGAGAAAATCCTTGAAATAGGCCTCTGATTGTTCAACAGCAACTTCCTCCACCGCGATAAGTTTTCTGCGCTTCCCTGCCGTTTGAACGAGTTGCTCAAGCGCCATGGACATTTGAAGGTTTTTGCCAAATCCTCCTACCAGAGGGGGTAATTCCTCCCCAAAATACCCCAGCTGCCCAGGCGACGCCCAAAGGTTTACTTCATTGATTTCCAAACTGGGATTGGGCCAAAGTTGGGCCTGCCATTTTTGGGCGAGTGCTTTTTCAATCTCCAGCTTTTCGGCCAAAATCATGACGCTGTTTTGGAGGAGATAGGCCTCACAAGAAACCCTGTCCATCCTGAGGGTATCAGCCTGAGCCTGATTTGAAAGCGATTGGCCCCGAAGACTTGGGACACCGATCGCTGTCATCATAACTAGGAATAATAGGTAATAAATGTGTTTGTTGCGCATCTTTGCCTGTTCTTATACAGGTCAAAGGACATCAAAACGACCTTAAAAAAGCCTTAATGGAAATAAAGATTACCTTAAAGGTAAGCGCAAGGTGAATTTATTAGTGTTCTTTTCTGGGATGGAATAGGTAATATCTCCTTCATAAACCTCCATGATCTTTTTGACCAAGGCAAGTCCAAGACCATTGCCCAAAATGCCCTTACTGTTGACACCTCTAAAATAAGGCTTGAACAGGTACCTCACTTCTTTTTTGGAAAGGGTTTCTCCTTTGTTGGTAAATTCGATGGACAACATTTCCTGACTTACCTCTATCAGGATATTGGCCATGCCGCTATGCCCATATCTGATGCAGTTGGTAAGAAGGTTTGACAATGCCGCCCGGATCAATGATTCGCTTCCCGAAAACACCAATGTTTCAGGGGCTTCGATACTGCTCCCAAAATCTATTGAAAACATAAAGTCCGGATAAATGACCGACAATTCTTCGCACAGGTCAAAAAGCAACTCATCCACCCTTAAGCTTTTTTCTTCCAGCCCAGTACCGGTATCTTTTTTTGATATCTCCAGCAAGACATTAATCACCTCGGAGATTCCCATCGTCATGTGTTTCTGCTTGGCCAATAATTCTTTCAATTCCTGACCATCTTCCATTTGCTCCATTTTCTCGAAATTGGACACCAGTACAGCAAGTGGCGTTTTGAGTTCATGGGAAATATGATGCGTGGCATTTTTCTGGAACATAAGGGCCAGGTCTATGCGATCCAGCAGCTCATTGAACTTATCAACCAAAGCGTCCAACTCCACGGACTTGCCCTGAGGAGAAAGCCTAAATTTACTAGCTCCAATTTTATACTTCTGAATGGCCATAGCCACTTTATCGATAGGTGCGGCGATGCGTTTGGAAAGAAAAAAGGTAATTACTAATAGCAAAAAGGAAATAGCAATAAAGGTCCCGATAAGGATATTCCTGAGAAAATACAAATTGGTATACCCAAATTCATCATAGGCCTTATATACCCCATAGTAGGCATTTTCACGTGTCTCCCAATACATTCCGACCACATCATAATCTCCTTCTTTGATGGCCACCCAACGGACATTGGGAGACAATCCACCCAGAATTTTCTCCAATGAGGTAATCTGGGTATCATCGAGCGACCTATATACCTGTTCTTTTTTTCCATTAAAAATCACCAACTTTTCATTGAGCATAGAGTCGATCGTGGCTCTTTTAAAGGATTTGAGCATTTCCGAGTCCATCTCTGTAAATCCGGACAGGTAATAGAGTGTGGATTTGATTTTTTCCTGTTGTCTTTGATGAAACTCCTCTATTCTATATTGCTTAAAGACCAGATATACAGTAAGTAGACATGCTCCTAATAGGGGAATAATACCAACAGAAAAGTAACGGAGTATTTTTGTTCTAATGGTCATCTTCCTGTTTGTAATAATAACCGTAACCTATTTTTGTCCTGATGGCTGATTTTCCAAATGGCTTGTCAATCTTATTCCTCAAAAAATTGATATAAACTTCGATGGTATTTGTAGAAGAGGATATGTCAATCGAAGTACCCCATATCTTCTGGATCAATTCTTTTTTTGACACAGGATTTCCATTGGCTTCCATAAGGGACTCAAGCACCTGGTATTCTCTGGGTGTCAAATCAATAACTTTCCCTTCTTGGGTAACTTCTTTGCGATTTTTATCTAGCTGAAGCTCCCCTATAACAAGAAAATTATTTTCAACTGCAGTTTTACTGCCAATACCACGCTTAACTAATGCCCTAATTTTCATCAGCAGTTCCTGCATGTAAAACGGCTTAGTAAGATAATCGTCTGCCCCTGCCTCGTATCCCATCACCTTATCTTCCAGTTCATTGAATGCAGTTAGCATCAGAACGGGAGTATGTGGGTCAAACTTTCTAAAATGTTTACATAGTTCAAATCCGTTCCAACCAGGAAGGTTAACATCCATTAATACACAGTGGAATGCCTCACGTCTGAGCAGCTTTGAGGCAATCAAGCCATCAAACACCGGAACAACCTCAAACCCTTCAACAGTAAGGGTATCAGCAATATTTTTGCTTAGTTCAGCATCATCCTCAACAATTAGTATTTTTTTCATCAGATTAGTATATAATAATGCAATATAAGCATCCCTTTATGTAGGTCTCTCCCATTCAATTTGTAGATGGAAACGGATAAAACAAATGGACAGTTGCCCTATAGAAAAGACTTTTCTATTATAACAATAATACCTAGCTTGGATTTGAAAATTTAATCAAAAACAAGACGATTATCTCTCTAAAACTCGAATTTCAATTACTCCCCTGTAATTCAAATGAGATCAGTATTGATCCCCTACTTTTAAAAGTTGGTTCAGAACAATCTTTTAAAACAGTTTAATTTCCCCACTGTCTATGAATAAATTCGAAAAACACTCGGTTTTATTTACATTGGTTTTGCTTTTCATGTAGATTTCATATCAAAATGAAATCAGGAGTGGCTAGAAACAAAAACCCAAAAAGAAAAAGTATCACCAATACCGAATAGTAATAAAGATATCAACAAGGAAAACATATTTTTCTCAATGGTTCCCCAATGATTAATTACCCCAGGGCCCTTCATTTTTTTACTTTCAGTAAAGCAGTCATAATTTTTTAATAACTCCTCCAAATCCACCACAAAGCTGTTCAATATAAATACCGAATGGTCAACAATAAGTAAAAAGCTGCATTATATAATGCGGCTTTTTTTATTTTAGATCAAACTGCTTTGAAGTTTACTTTTAAAAATATGAGCACCAAAAGAGATTATTTATTTCAAAATCTTATCATAAAATACCGGATCAATTAATATTATCCTCAAAGTTTTAATTCCTATTTTTTGATCCTACCTTCCAAAGGTTTTTTATTCAATTTAGAATAACATTTGGGCAGTCAAATATCTTATTCTCTTTACATGATCCAACAATAAATCAAGCTCTAAATAACCAAATCTTACATAATGGTTATTCTAGGCTTTGGGTAATAATAAGCCGTAAAAGATAAAAACTATCGGGCAATTATTGAAAGAGAGAGACAAAGCTGCATGTACTCAGATGACAAAATTTCATGGAAAATGCTTTTACAAAGTGTTTGTCCAATGACTTGAAAAAATCACTATCATAATATACACCACTTTAATTGGCCATTTCTGCCATTTCTATCCCCCCAATCGATTTCTTAGTAAGCATAACCTATATCTTCTTTACTTACAATGGCATAATCACTAAAAGCATATCTCACTTCAAAGCAACACTGGTTTTAATAGCCTAATTTTACAACCTAGAGTTACAATATTAATTCCAACAATAGCTTACATAAATTTATTTTATCGTAACTGATCCAAGAGTAAGTGCTCAATTGGATTATTAAAAACTGCTGAACCGCTTTTGATTGCCATTTTCGTAAAACTCTCTTCGATGCTCATTTTTTATGACATAAACTTTCCCATCCATGGTATGTTCAAATGTTTTCTCTTTTACAACGGTAAAGGTTTCCTTTGCCCTTTGGCTATTTTGAATCATTTTGTCATAGATAACCACATCCAGTTCCTCATTATTTAGATAATAATTCTTTTGAGTAAACCTTTTATCCAAACGTTCATCATAAATCTGCCTCGTAATTTCCAGAAAAGTCTTCATATCGATTAAGTTCCTCCACTGACAAAGTAACATTCAAGCTTTATCATTCTTCTTAATAATAGGATTCAATTTAATTTCCTAAAAAGGTGTTTTTGATTGAGCCCATGTCAAAAATGACTAAATTTTAACGCTTTTACTTACAGAAATCTGGATAGGAATTATATAATTCACAGTTCTATTTCTTACCCAAGAGAAACCAAATCACCTTACATTAGTGAAAAACAAATTAAGCTTCCCAAAAACCGGATACTCCAAAAAGACAAAGCTATTACCACTTCCATGTTTTTAATGAAGGAACCTGAACAAAACTATGCTTTCAGAAAACACATGGCAGGGAAGAAATAGATGTTTAAGACTTCGAATAAGTCTAAAATTATTCAAGGTTTCGTATTATGCCCTGCCTAAGCTCCGGAGCATTTTTATATGATCAAAAAGTGCCGCAAAAAAAGACCTTTTCACTAAATAAGGATGACCAAACTCCTTTGCTGTTTTTGAAACAATCTTTGACAGTTTTCGATAATGAACATGGCAAATATTGGGAAATAAATGATGCTCAACCTGGAAATTAAGCCCTCCAATTAACCATGAGAAAAACCTGCTTTTCGGTGCATAGTTACTAGTGGTGGCCAATTGATGCAATGCCCATTCATTATGAATTTCTCCCGCTTCATCAGCTTGGATAAACTTAGTGCCCGGTACAATATGAGCCGTTTGAAAAACAAGACTTATACAAATTCCGGTAACGAAATGCATACTTAAAAAAGCCAAAACAACAATATAAACAGGTAGTTGTACCATTATTAATGGCAAGATCAGGGCATAAGAATAATAAAGGATTTTCCAACCAGCAATTTTTAAAAGTTCTTTTTTGAAACTCCCTGATTTATTAAAAAAACCCATCTTATTATAGCGACAAGCCCTGACAAAATCCTTCATTGTAATCCATGAAATAGTGGAAAGTCCATAAAACAGCCAAATATATAGGTACTGAAAACGGTGTATCCAATATCTCTTAGCATTAGGGGAAAATCGTAAGAAAAATGGCACGTTAATGTCATCATCTCCTTTTTCTATGTTTGTGTAAGTATGATGAAGGACATTATGTTGGATTTTCCAAACGACAGAATTAGCCCCTATTAAATTCATAGTATAGCCCAAATACCTATTGACAATATGGTTCTTAGAATATGAACCATGAATAGCGTCATGCATTATACCCATTCCTACCCCTGCCATGCCAAAGCCGCTAATAATATATAAAGCAAAAAGCGGAATAGTGTGCTGTATTACTCCAGAACCAATAAAAACTAGGGGAATAAAGAAGATGGATAGCATAAAAATAGTTTTTACTACCATATTTCCATTTCCATATTGGCTAGTCCCACTATTTTTAAAATAGTCATTCACTCTAGTTCTTAATGTTTTGGCGAATCCTGATTTATTGCCATTTGTAAATTTTAAACTTTTCATTATACATAATTTATGAAGCTTTCACCTCAATTGACATCTTATACCATTCTGCATTTAGTAGAAATACTTCATTTGCAAAATTAGTGCTTGTTACTAAGTTGAAGCTTTTATTATTATAATACCTTACACAATGATCAATAGAGATTGTATATATCACACTTATAGTATTATTTAAATATTATTTTTAATAATATTGATTACCCTTATGTATTCTTTGCAAGAGGTTGGATATCAATTTTAGTTGATTGGAAAATCCGAATCTTTTAAAAAGTGAACGATATTACCAGGTTAATTTAAGCTTGGAATTATTTATAAGATTTTTGAATTAGATACCTCTTTTCGCATTCAATATACATGAGTTTCAAGATCAATTCATTTTCTTTATTATCAATTTGGTTTATATGGATGTTTGGGAATTCCTCGAAATGATCCAATTACTGGCTGATGGTAAGGAAAACATTAAACCAAAAAATAGCTTTAAATTTACCGAAATGCTATCTTACTTTTTATCCACAACAGTCCAGTTTTATTTTAAGAATTACAGTCTATTCGCTTAATAACTTTTGCTTTTACCATACCATAGATCAATGATTTTCCTTATCAAAAAAATCCAAACAGGACTTGTAATAAGCGAGACTGAAATAGTTGAAATCACTAATTGATAGGTGTGTTCTGAAATAAGGCCGGTGTAAAAACCTGTTGCTCCTAAGATAAAGCTAAACTCCCCAATCTGGGCCAAGATAGCCCCTGTAAACAAACTGTTTTTCCAAGATTCACCCAAAAAACGAACAATTATGGCATTAATAAAATTATTTGTCATAAAAGCCAATAAGACCATAATGATGATTAATCCGGAGTTGGAAATTAAGAAATCCAAGTCTATCAGCATTCCTATTGACACAAAAAACAATGCCACAAAAACGATTCTAAACGCATGAAGGCTAGTATGAACCCATGTTGTTTCTTTGGCCTTCGAAACGATAATACCCGCCACAAAAGCCCCTAATGCTGAAGAAATCCCAAAAAAAGCAGTTAGAATAGAAAAACCAAAACAAAATGCGAAAGCAATAAAAACTTGTATTTCATGATCTTTTCTAATCAAATCTCCAAATGGCAAACTCACCTCCTTCTTTTTCAATACCCATATAGATATTCCAAGGATTAGCAATCCCCCCACAATTTGTTTGATAATATCAATAGCAACAGGAGTTGATCCAGATAGGTAGTTAAGTAAGATTAACATTGGCACTACCAAAATATCCTGCACCAATAAGATCCCTATAATGTTTTGACCTAAATGTGATGTAATCAAACCCTTATCTTGTAAATAACTGATAACTATGGCGGAACTGCTTAAACTAATAACCAGGCCAAGAACTATAATTTGAGTTAGCTGCCACTGGAAAATAGCTCCAACCCCCCAGATAGTGGCCAAACTAAAAATCACTTGAAAAAAAGTACCTATTACAGGTATGCGCCAATTGGCAATTATTTTTGGAAGAGAAATTTCCATTCCAATGAAGAAAAGTAATAAGACTAGCCCAAAAGAACCCAAATTGGAAATGAGTGATTCATCATTTACAAGTTGCATCCCATAGGGACCAAATACCACTCCTACTAAAATATAGGCTGTTAAATAAGGTTGCCCCAAAATTTTAAAAATAAAACTGACAACAATAATCCCAATGGAGAGCAAAACCAATATAGAAAGTATGGGATCTACTTGTGCTACAGTCAGAACACTATTAAAATTGATTTTTTCCATACCGGATCCTATTGTTTATTTATTCTTTAAAACATAAATCCGCCAAATTTGAAAATCCATCCTAATTTAGTTGATTGCCGTTTTTTGTTTCACCTAAAAATAGTCCTCCCCTATCTATAAACAACAGCTTTCACTAAATCAGAGATGCGTAAAACGATTAACTTGGGATTATTATACGTGTGACTTCCAATGTGTTCTATTTACAAAGAATCCTTATTATAGCTTCTCCTTATAAAACTTACAATTTTATTCATCCTATAGAACATATAAGGAGTCAATATCGCTGAAGTTCTGCAAATAACAACTCCAATTCAGCCCGGGTTTTCTTTAGCTTTTTGGATAAGCGATCAAGCATGCTATTCCTGTCTTCACTATCAATAATAAAATCATCATCGCTAAGAAAAGGAAACCTTCTTTTAAGCAAAATCTTCTGCTCTCTCCAACTCCTTACTATTTTCATATACTTTCAATCGATTTAACTTTTAATAAAATTATATTTTGCCCAATCTTCTTTTATTGGACAAATATCCTTTTAATAGATTTTTCAAAGACTTGTAATACGCCTTGAGATTTTTTTGTGATACCCATGACGCTGAACCAGGAGCTATATCAACAGTCATTTCGTCCAAGTACTTTAGAAGCTCCGGATAGTTTCTGTCAATATTTAAAATCAACTTTATAATAGCTCTGTTTATTTTCTCCTCGGACTCCATTTTAATATTAATTTACTGACCTAACTCTACTTCTTCATATCCACTTTTGATAATAGTAGAGATCATTTTGAACCTCATATTTGCTTTAATACTACTGGATAAATGAGCAGGAATAATAATAGACTGTCCTGAGTTTATAATTTTATGGCTACCATCAATGATGACTTCCGCTTTTCCCTCAACAACCTGAATGAAGTTATCATAAGGGGATTTTTTTTCTGACAGTATCTCTCCCGAATCAAATGAAAGAACAGTGATGTTTCCTGTTGCTTTTTTTATAATGCTTTTACTAATAATTGAATTTGGAAGATAATCGATCAATTCCACGATGATTAATATTTCTGATTTTCGCATATCAAAATGCCCCATGAGTTTTTATTTATATCCGTTTAAGAACCCAAAGACATGTAAGAACTAAACATGCTAAAATCACATAAATCTTATAGCCTTCTTTGCCATTATATTCAGTAAGTGCCCCAACAACAAGTCCTACACCAATCAAATTATCAACAAATCCTTTCATAATTCATCCTTCCACAAGAAGCTCAAAAGAAATAACTTCTTCTTGCCTCCAAAGATAAAGATGATCAAAATCCACCTGTATAGTGTTACAGTTGAAATATCTTTTCTTGTATATTTCTCACCTTTTGGTTTTTTATTGTCCCCCTCCTTTCGAATGAAATTGTGACAAAAAATCAAAAATCAACTTTTACTCGCTTGAAAGATGAGAATAAAAACAAACCATAATATTGCCCAGTTTCCAAATAATAAGGTCCAGATTTCATCATCATACCTTTTTCCCTCAGAATACGCTTAATCTTTTTTTTTGGGGACACTTTTGACATGTCAAATACCTACTATAAAAACTTAAACACAATAATTTATAGCTTAATAAGCCAATTTGAAAGAATCCTTGCTGACCAAAAGTAAAGGAAAAAGTTTTTTACCCTTATTATATTAAATATACACAGCAGAAATGCTTTATGATAAATATAAAGGCTATATTTAGTAGAAGATACCCATCATAACCCGCTGAAATAATGAAAGTTACAGCAAAAAGAAAAGAGTTCAAATTTTCGCCAGATTCTAGTAGAGTCGTAGCTAGATTTTTCTGGAATGGACAAGAACGGACTGAAAAAATGATCGATAAGGTGCTTTTAATGGACGAAGAGCAGGTCCAATTAACTTTGGAACAGACACTGCGGGAATTTGCAAGTCGCCACCGAAATATTTCAAAGATATTCTTCAAGCATTTTGAAAAAATTCTGGAGTTGATCGGTAAGATGAATGGCCATTATGAGACCCTTACTGATTCCCAAAAAATGTTGATTGGTTCTTATTGTACGATGGAATATTCTATTGAATCAGCCGCAATATTCAACCCATCTATCATCAAGGATTTCGATCAATCCTACCTTGAGGAGGGCGAAGTTAGAGTGATACTATCTTTTAGGGCTACAGGAGAAGGACATATTTCTTCCATTGTCTTCCGAAGAGGAATCATCGACAAAAACAATGACCTGCATGTTATGAAATCAGGGGATCAAATCGACTTGGCTGAAGTAACGCATAAAAGGTTGTATGATAAAAAGCGATTTATCAAAAAGCTTAATGAAATGAATATTCCTAAGAAATATTCTAAATCTATCATGGAAGACCTTCCTGCGAATTTTGAATATTATGCATTAACCACCGCTGTTGCAAAAATTTTGGATGACAAATCCATCAGCCTTGAAAGAAGAATGGCTTTGAACGAGATAACCTGGCTGGTAGACTCATTTTATGATGTACAATTCCACTTGGACTCAGACCTAACAGAAAGGGTACTTTTTCCCATATCAAATTCAGAAAACAAAGGGATTGAAGATGCTCGATTTGTAAATTTTATAGAGAGCGATGGAACAAAGAAGGTGTATGCTACTTATTCAGCGTATAATGGCCATACCACCTTACCAAAACTACTCTCAACAGAAGATTTTTATACTTTCAGGGTAATGCCCCTTCATGGGGAAGGTGCACAAAACAAAAACCTGGCCTTGTTCCCTAAAAAAATTAAAGGCCAATATGCGATGCTTGCAAGGATTGATGGTGTAAACAACTACATTATGTTTTCTGACAAAAGCACCCTATGGAATGACCCTATCAAGATTCAGGAACCTAAATCCCCTTGGGAATATACCCAAATAGGGAATTGTGGATCACCAATCTGGACAAATGAAGGTTGGTTAATAATAACGCATGGCGTTGGACCGATGAGGCGGTATAGTATAGGGGCATCCCTTCTTGATCTGGAAGATCCTACTAAAGAAATTGGAAGACTAAAGGAGCCTCTGCTTACACCGCTGGAAAAGGAAAGAGATGGCTATGTTCCGAACGTAGTCTATTCTTGCGGTTCCATTATTCACAATAACAATTTAATTTTGCCCTACGCCGTTTCCGATTATTCCTCAACTTATGCTGTCATATCGATGGATGAGCTCTTAGAAGCGCTTAAAAACAATTAGGCTTTATTTGTACCTTGAAGTACTTTCCTATAGGCCAAAATATAATTTTCGACCATTTCATTTATACTGAATTTTTCTATCGCATGTGCTCGGCAATACTCCGGGGATATATTGTCTATGAGCCCAACCTTTTCTACGGCATCCTCCACATTTTGCACTAAATAACCGGTTTTGCCATCCTTAATAAGCTCTCGCATGCTCCCTCTATCAAAAGCAATGACTGGCGTCCCACACATCATTGCCTCTATCACACTTAATCCGAATGGTTCCTCAAAATTGATAGGATGAAGTAAAGCCTTACTCCCACCAAGTAGTTTTTTTCCTCTATCTGGCTCAAGATTTCCCAGGTAACATACCAAATCATCGTCGATAAAAGGCTTGACCTTTTCTTTAAAATAGACTTGATCTTGAATCAAACCTGCAATAATCAAACGATGGTTTGACCTTTTGGCTATTTCAATCGCCACATGAGCACCTTTCTCTGGATGAATCCTACCAAAAAACAAGAGATAATCCTCTTTAACTGCTCGAAATTTATAAATCAAGGGATCAATCCCGTGATAAACAGTGGCAATATAATCCAGCTCTTTTGACCTATCAGCATCGGAAATGGATACATAAGCAGTCTTTGCGTTATATTTCTTATAAACAGGAATGATTTTAGGGGATGAAAAACCATGTATGGTTGTAATCATGGGTGTTTTTATCAATGCAGAGTATGTAAGTGGGAGAAAATCAAAATGATTATGAATGATATCAAACTGATGGGCATGCTCCATTAGATTACTTATATGCAAACACTCTGCTACTTTGGGATCCACAGCCCTATCTTCTTCATAAGGAACCACACATGCTGATTCTAATCTCCCTTTAGTAATGGAGTCGGCAGTTGCAAAAAGGGTAACATCCATACCTTTCTCCAAAAGTCCTTCACAGATATTGGAAGCCACTTGTTCCCATGGCCCATATTTTTTAGGAGGTGTGCTCCAGGCAATAGAAGAGAGAATGGCTATTTTCAATGATGTATTTCTTTATTTAAACGATTAATTTTATTTTCGGATATCTCTGCCTCTTCGCTTTTATAAAATTCCTCATGGGCTTGCAGCACAATCAAATGGGATACTAGATAGGCAAGAGAACTCTCCGCTCCCTGGTTTCTATTCACTCCGTAACTTTCAAAACCGTCGCAGCAACCTTTTGTCTCAAAATCATACAGACTCATTCTAAGATCATTTTCTCCTAAAAACCACATAAATGAAGTGAATAGTTTTTGTAGATATTCATTTTTCCTTGTAAGTAGAAATGCTTGATAGTACATTAGCACCATTGACAAGGCATCTATGGGTTGTTGGGCATAAACTGATCGATGACCATTTTTGACGTACCACTCTTTATTCCCAATAATTGATAAAAAACCACCTTTCATGGTATGCGAGGTCAGAAAATCCATGGTTTCCATGGCGATTCCCAGCACCTCATCATCTTCCAATATTTCAGCAGACTGCATCAAGGCTAGTGGAAGGATTCCATTATCATAGGCCAAAAGAGACTCAAACCATTGCCAATCTGAAGAGGATTGTCTTTTATACTGTAAGACCAGCTTATTTGTCAGTACCCTTAGCAATTCAATCATTTTTTCATCAAGCATATTGGTTTTCAAGTAATAACTTATCCCAATTATCGTATTGGCGATGCTTCTAATTGATCTTAGATTTTCAAAATTTGGTACCGCATCAAAAAACAATAATCGACCTGTTTGGAAATATGCATCGTTTGGGGCATTTCCTAAAAGGTAACCTAATGCCCAAATAGTTCTTCCAAACGAATCTTCAGAGCCTACCTCATCCTTGAAAGTTCTGTTAAATCCCAGAAAGTTCTTAAAAGTGCCATTTGGATTTTGCATATAATGAATATAACTCAGGTAAATAGGCATATACTCCAATGCCAGTGGATCACGTTTCTGCTTATATGCCATTAGTACCATAAAAAGTGCCCTAGCATTATCATCCAAGCAATACCCTTCCTTGAGATTGGGAATCCCGTATTTTGCATGTTGAATAATCCCGGTATCATCGGTCAGTCGCTTTATATGCGCTAATGAAAACTTAGGCATTAATTGAATATTCAAAATGATTTTTCTTTTTTCTGTATTGATTGGTACTTCTTCTAGAACAGAATTTATAAGATGCTTATACTTTCTCCCTATCTCAGGCCAGGTTATGGTCTTTCCGTATTCAAGTGCCTTTTCTTTGATCCCCTTTAGCTGGTCAGGATTATCGAATAAGCTGTTCAAGAGCAAGGAAAGTTCTTCATGGTTCTTAAAATCGAAAATTTTTCCCTTACCATTTGCCAGAAGTTCTTCGGCATGCCAATAGGGTGTAGACGCTACTGCACAGCCGGCCCCAAAAGCATAACTGAGGGTCCCACTGGTTATTTGGGCTTTGGACAGATAGGGTGTAATATAAACATCGCAGGCAGTGAGGTATCTTATCAGTTCACTTTCATCAATAAACTCATTTATAAATAATACATGGTCTTGCACATCCAAATTTTTCGCAAGACGATGAAGATAATTTCGGTACTCTTCTCCAGCATATTTGATTACATTTGGATGGGTTTTTCCCAATATTAAATAAATGGTATTGGGATATTTTTTTATGACCTCAGGAAGCGATTTGATTACCGTTTCGATGCCTTTATTGCGGCTGATAAAGCCAAAGGTTAACAATACCTTTTTACCATCAAAGCGAAAAGTTTTTCTCACTTCAGAAGCGTCATAGTGGATATCAGGGACCCCATGTTCTATTAAATTTATCTTTTCTTCGGGCACAAGGTATATTTCTTCGAGCAATTTAACGGCCTTATTACTCATCACCACGATCGCTTTGGCCATTCTGCATATCTCTTTAAAGATAATCTTTTGATTATATGAAGGGGTGTCAAGAACTGTATGAAGCGTAACAATAAATGGCATTTCAAGCTTATGAAGTAGAGGAAGAATATACACCCCGCTTTCTCCTCCAAATATTCCAAACTCGTGCTCAAGAACACAAAGATCCAAACCACTTAAATTTATAAAATCAGCTGCTTCAAGATAATCTGATTGCTGGTCCTGTTGCAATTTCATCCTCACCTCTTTGGGGTAGATATATTGACCATCATTATCACAGAGTGCTATGACATTACCTTCATATCTTATGTCATCATCTTCAAACGCTTTTTTTATATTTTGCTGAAGATTTTGGGTGAAGGTACCGATTCCACACTCTCTTGGAGGGTAAGTACTTATATATCCTATTTTCATGCTTTTCTACCTAGTAATAATAAAATCATTTGAGTAATATCATTCTTCATTGTATTCTGAGAAGGATTTCTATTGTTTTAATCCACATATAGACACATGTCTTACAAGTAATTGAACAATACCTGAAGCATTTTCCAGAAATCACTAATCACAGAGTTTCCTTTAATACTTCTTTAACTCCAAAGTTATATACCACTGGTTTTAAATAGCTTACATTAAACAAGTATACATTTATATATATCACAGATTTACAAAGACTTCAATGGCCAATAGTTATCTTAAAACAAGTTTGATCCTAAAAGTGACTAGTGTAGCAAACAGTATATTTATTGGCAAAAAAAATGAACCAAACGCAACAAAGCCTAAGAAGATTTCCGGATACGAACACTTATAAACCTCATAATTAAACAGTTATAAGTATCCAGAAAAGTGCACCTAGCGAGGGAAATCCAAAATAATAAATATAAGACCGTGAAACAGTACCTTGGAGCATTCGATTTTGCAGCGTTTGCGAAGGGCCTTAAGGAAATGAGTTGGCTCGCCTGGATTTCATACCTCCCCTAGGCGAAGTTTGCCCACTTTTTCACCAATAGCCTGTCCCCAAAGCTTTAGGTAAAATTGCAAAGCATTCATAAAGACCCTCAAGAATATACATGCCCCTGAATAAAAGGCAGGAAAGTTTAAAAATAAGCTGGAACCTTTGTGAATTTGGCTACAAGAAGTAAAACGAATACTCATAAAATAGATCAACCAATCTCTTAGTCCTAAAATCCCACTAATATAATCCTCTTTCAAGCCCCATATCTACCCTTCATATTGAAATCTTTTAGCAACCTCTTCTCTGATTCCATCAAAAAATGGAGTTTTACGTTCTTGAACACACTTAGCAGCATACAGGTAAAGGGCTGCACTCCAACTTTGCCAATCTTGCCCACAGGGGAGACCATCCTTTGGCCTTAACCATTCATTAAATCCAAAAGATAATTTACGGTCCTTTGACTTTTTTACAAGATAAGTAAGGCTTACCAGTTTCATTTCGGCTAGGTCATATTTATGTGCTGCTACAAGTGAACATATATAGATACTACATATAAAAGGCCAAATCCCTCCATTATGGTACTCGCCAGGCATGTTAAATTTCCTGTATCTAGAGTGCCAGTCCGGATCTCCCGGTTCAATAAAAGGAAAGAAATTAGGAGGCAGGTCTGATGTTTGCTTTCCTTCATTCTTTTGCTTTTGGCACCATTTTTCAATCCATTCAATGATGGCTTCAGCCCTTTTTAAGGAGGCTATTCCTGATAAAATGGCCAGGCTGTTACCCAATAGATCAAATCGGTCACTACGAAAAACTTTATATCTCCACAATGAATAGTAAGGAGGATTCTCCCATATTAATCCTTCATGATCACCTCTCAATTCTTTATTTTTGTCCAGATTAAGAAACCTTATCTCCTTAAAAAGTTTCGAAGCCCTTTTTCTACAACCCAAAAGCATCAGAAAACTAAATACCAGGGTATTTACAAACAAGCCATAACCAATTACCCATTGTTCATCACGCCAATCACTGGTGGGCAGTTGGGCAACAAGGTATTCATCACTGGGACTCTGGTATTCCATCCATGTCAACGATTTTTTAACCGCCTGCTCTAAAAACAGAGGTTCTCCTACTATTCTTCTGAAAACACTTACTCCCAATAAAAATAACGGAGTGGTATCACTTGCCCCTCTATTATCCACTTCGTGAACCAAAGAAGAAATATGACCTTTGGGAGATTGGTTTTGAGCAAGTATTTCCAGTACCTTTCGGGTACTCTTTATCAACTTTTCATTTCCGGAAACCGCCACCCCTAAAATTGAAAACATAAGATCCCTGGTATAGGGCTCTGGATATCCAAATCCAGCTGTCCTGGGCAATCCCTCAAAAGGACCGTCAGCATTATAAAGTAAAACGCTCAAGGCTGCTTTCTTGGCTTCCTCAATTAATCTATTGTTTTCAGAATCCACGTCTCCTCCTAATTAATTCCTAGCCTATCTTGAACAATGCTTACAAATTTTCGGGCTACTACACGGTAGTCAAAATTAGTGACAATATACTTCCTCGCCCTTTCCCCTATTTTATCACGTAAACCCTTATTATTCATTAGTTTCAACAAATATTTAGCAATGTCATTCACATCTGCTCTATAATCCACTACTCTCGGGCTTTCAAAGACCACTATATGAGGCGCTTCATAACCTGCCTCGATACCCAGCTCAGCCTCATTTATTTCGATTTTTTGAGCCACTCTTGCCAAAAAACCCGTTTCATTGTGCACAATGGTATCCAACATGCCCATAGCTTTAATACCTATGACAGGCTTTTTGCACGCTCCGGCTTCAATTTGTGGCATACCAAATCCCTCCAATCTCGAGGGGGCAGCATAAATATCACATGCTGCAATCAGATAGGGCATAAAATTCCGTGAAACTGTATTGGTAACATATTGAACCCTCTTTTCAATCCCTAATAATCCCGAAAGCTCTCGATCAACTACGTTCTGAAGATTAGTCCTTTCTTGAGGCCATACTTTACATATATATTTCCAGTCTGATACTTTATTTTCAATAATGGCCAGTGCTTTCATCACCTCCTGGGCTCCTTTTGAAGTGGCATCACCTCCAACTGTAAGGATCATCAACTGATCGGAAGAAATTTCAAGAGCCGCTCTTATGGCCAAAACTTTTTCGTCCTCCGCCGAGACTGGACAAAATATATCTGTTTTACATCCCACAGGCAAAACTTCGATATTCTCGCCCTTTATACCATCACGAATATACATTTGTTTCACCCAGTTTGAAGTAACCAAAATAAGGGGAAGCTTATTTAAAACCTCGCGAAAATTACCGACAAATCCGTCAGCAACAAGCCAGGGAACGGCCACTAACCCGTGTCTATTTGGATGAATAACTATATCCTGAATATGTCCCCAATACCCAATCCCTACCACTATATCAGGCCTAAACCAACGGTAATACCACTCTTTCTCTTGTGAAGATTGAAAATGAACTGCATAGGCATCAACCCCTATCTCCAACAGGCCTTGATACAACAAATCACCCTGGGTAGAAAGTCCTCCAGGAGAAGGGGGATAGTCATATAATACCAATACCTTCATTTCCTTGAATGTTTTTTAAACCATTTAGAGGCATCCTCAGCATTTAGAAAACACCAAAAAGCTTCCGTCCAATTGCACGCCTTAAATTCCCAGCTCTCATTGGAAAAACCATATACGCTGCTGATTAATGCCCGCTTTGCTTTAAAAACATTCCCTCCAAGCGGTAAATGAAAG
Source organism: Echinicola salinicaeni (assembly GCF_014280965.1). GTDB lineage: Bacteria > Bacteroidota > Bacteroidia > Cytophagales > Cyclobacteriaceae > Echinicola > Echinicola salinicaeni. Next base: position 22,760 of record NZ_JACODZ010000013.1, on the reverse strand, counting down.
TGGGCATCAGGAATAGGTTTGGGCACATGACGCATGTTGTTGTCGCGATAGGCAAAAAGCCATAATTCATCAGTCTTGATACGCTTCTCTTCCCATAATTTTATAACTGATTTACCGATTTCTTCATGCCTGAGATGTCGGGTATATTCACCATAAGGACTATGGGAAAAAATCAAATTCACTGGTCTACAAGACAATAAGTCCACTATAGTGTCTTCAAGTATATTTAAATCTAAAGGATTTTGTTCAGGTCCATCGTCAAGGTCAGCCATTATGCCCTTTGCTCCAAACATTTCCAGAGCTCGATAAAACTTAGGAGCTCTATCTCCATCATTTGCCCTACAAAGACAAATGATGGTCCAGTTCCAATCAGGATTTTCTAAAATTAATCCTCCTGCCCAAATGGTCTCATCATCAGGGTGAGCCACCAGGACAGTTGCATTTATTTCTTTTGGATTGTTTGTTTCTTCATGCATTTCCCTGCTATTATGATAGGTTTATAATTCGATCGATTATAAGACCATTGTAACGACGAAACCTTTTATTAAGAACAAATGATATTCATACCAAATCATCCAGTCCACCAGAAAGAGATAGTAGCATTAATAAGAAGTTCTATTTGGTCAACTTTTTTTACTCCTATTATACTTCAAAAGAGCGGTTTTGAGTACTTATTAAAACAGAGGAGAGATAGAAAGTCATGCACAGTAGCAGGGCAGTGACCTAGTATTGTGCCCCCATAAGCACTTATCATTCACAAGGTGTGATTTATGGGAAATGAGCTAAACTAATCTTTTTGCTCTTTTTCCCTTCTTTTTGCTTCTTTAGCAGCCCGCTTTTCTTTTAAATTTCTCACCGGCTGCTTTTTGTCTGATTTCGATTTACTGTTTTTTTCCTTAGTCATCTTATTTGATTTTAGTAGAAAAGATTATCTTACCAAGAAATCTAAAGATATCTCACAAAATAAACCTTACAGTAAAAAAAATAAACTTACACATATCACACATCCTTCCCATTTATCTTCATTGATTAAAACAGCTTGACAGATCTAAGTGGATAAATTCATTTTATAAACAACAAATAATCGAACCCTCTAAAATTTAAAAACATTTTATGGACTCATAATCTGTTAAAAGATAAGGGGGGATCATCTCTCTTCGGAATGGAAAATGCCATCAAGCTCCTTAATAGTTGTAAAAATATTGGCTTATCGCGATGAGGGATAGAAGGATTCCTAAGCTTCTTACAACCAAAATATTGAAAGGTATGTCCCCATGCTTTTCTAGGACTTAAGGTGTAGACTAGCCTAAGTCTCTGATAAGAGCAACACGGCTAAAACACGGGATAAACACGGCTAAACTAGGGGGTAAATACGGGTTAAAGGAGCAATATTAAAAATGTTATATTCATTAATATGGACCATTTTCACACCAGTAACCTGATTTCCCACTGCCTGTCCTCCATGGTCCTAGCTGGGCCAGTAGAAAGGTTTATACAATCATTTCTGTGAGATCTGTGCTGTTTTTGAGAGAATGTTTTGAAGGCTAAAATATACTGGTGAAATAGCGGATATACAGATTTACAAATTCTCCAAGTTCTGATTCCGTTTCTTCTTCAACTTTTTGTAATAAGAAGGAGTAAGACCTGTAACTTTTTTAAATTGATTGGAAAGATGGGCGGCACTACTATAATGTAGTTTATATGAAATTTCCGAAAGACTTAGCTCGTCATACAATAGCAATTCCTTGACCCTTTCGATCTTATGAAGAATAATAAACTGCTGTATGGTTATACCTTTTACTTCAGAAAAAGTATTAGCAAGGTAAGTATAATCATAGCCCAATTTCTCACTTATATAATCTGAATAATTAGTTTTAGGCAATTCATCTTCATAATGGACCATTTCAATTATTAAATTCTTTATTTTTTCGATAAGTATACTTCTTTTATCCTCCAACAACTCCAAGCCGGATCTCAACAAATTCTTGGCAAATTCCTTTCTCTGCTTTTCCGATATTTTTTCATGAAGATCTACAGTTCCCAATTCGACTACAAAATGTCGAATCCCTAATTTTTTAAGTTCTTCTTTCACCATCATTTTGCATCTGAGGCTGACCATATATTTGATATAGAGTTTCATTTTTTTCCAATTGGTCCCTTTTAAATAACGGATACTGAAATTGACTGGTTATATACGAAGCTTAAAACTTTGCACTTCAAAATGATACCGGTCTTGCCTTATCTCATTTTTTAAGATGCCTCTACTTTTTATTCTAGACTTTCATATAAAAAAAGGTCATGCATCCTTGAATAGTTCAAGTAAGCATGACCTTTAATCATTCATCATCAAGGTAAATAACCCTGATAATTAATCATTTAAACCCGTTCAACTCTGACCGCATTCAAGCCTTTTCTACCTTGCTCTACCTCATATTTCACCTCATCATTTTCCTGTATCTCATCAATTAATCCACTTTCGTGGACAAAAATATCATCTCCATTATCATTCGGTGTAATAAAGCCGTAGCCTTTGGAATCGTTATAGAATTTTACTGTTCCTTCATTCATGTTTTATTGAATTTTTATTTGTTATTAATTTATTTTTAGTCAAAGGGTTTCGCGACAACCATTGCCTGCTCAAATGATATACATCAACTTAAACTTATAGGCAATCATACTTACAAACCTCCACCCTTATGATATTTTGATAAGATTTTATCTAGTGGCATTCATTCTTGTCTTACTAACTATTTCCCAGCCACCTGAGCATTTTGAAATGGGACTTTAAAGCCTCCCAAAACGACACCTTTGAATAATAAGGCAACTGATATTCTGCTGCTGTTTCCCTCACAATAGGAGCTATTTTATGATAGTGTACATGACAAATATTCGGAAACAAGTGATGCTCAATTTGGTAATTCAACCCTCCTATAAGCCATGAAAACACTCGGTTCTGTTCTGAATAATTGCAGGTCGTCAGCAATTGGTGGATGATCCTTTCTCCTTTTACTTCCCCATCTTTATTCATTTTTGGAAAAGCTACTTCAGGCATTATATGGGCTGTCTGAAACACCAATGAAATGCATAAGCCTGTCACAGCATGTAGTAGCAAGAATGCCAACAGTATTTCTCCTGTGCCAAATGGTGAAAACAGAATAGGTAGAAGGAGAATGAAAGTATAATAAACCATCTTCCAGGCCAGCATCTTTAACAAAGTATTGAGATAAATATGCTTTCCTTTCAGTAAGCCCATTTTATAATACCTATCAAGCCTGATAAAGTCCTTTGACGTTACCCATGATAAAGTAGACAAACAATAAAAAAACCAAGTGTACCAATGCTGATAGGCATGTAAACGATTTTTCTTTGCATGAGGTGAGAATCGAAGGAATAACGGAACATTGAGGTCATCGTCTCCTTCATCAATATTGGTATAGGAATGATGAAGAACATTATGCTGGATCTTCCACACGGTTGCATTTGCCCCAACCATATTCAGACTATAACTCAATAGTTTATTTATTTTCCTGTTTTTTGAATAGGTTCCATGGATAGCATCATGCATAACCCCCATGCCAATACCAGCCATTCCAAAACCACTTAAGACGAAACACAGGAACAACTGCCAGCTTTCATTAAACAATCCCAAAATAACCAATAGAACAGGGATAAAATAAAGCCCGAACATAAAGAAGGTTTTGAGAATCATTTCCAGATTTCCAAACTTGGATTTTTTGGCTGTCTTAAAATGGGTATTAACTCGGCCACGAAGGGTAATGGAGAAATCAGACAATACTGACTCCGAAAATCTAATGTTTTTGATATAAAGGGTATTTAGGTAATAATAATGAAACTTCGGCTTTCATATTAAGTATGATTGGTAGACTTAATTCATATTGCAGCCTAATGCTAAATATGAATTAAAAGTAGAAAAAAGAATTAAAGCCGATTGAAGGAAAACTCTTGAAATGCTACTCAGGCTCTTATTCCGCCATCATTAATCAAGGCGATCATTTTTTTGGGATCTGCCTTTTATCTTATTCAGTAAAGGTAGTAAAAGATATTGAATTACTACCTTTTCTTATTAAAAAGAGGTTCCTATTATTCTCAATGCAGTCAATAAATACCTTTGACTGAGTCATTACCCTAAAAAGCATATAAGCCCCTCATATTATCTAAATGTGTGATTCATGTAAGATTAATCAATCACTTTATAACAGATTTACTTTAAAAAAACCTAAACTTCAGTAATAATTAAAAAAAAGAATCATGAGCAAACAATTCGTACAAAACAGCTATAATCCAGGCGATATAGTATACGCTAAGGTCAATCCCAGTTTAAAACTGATTATAAGAAGGTATATTGACCAGATATATTATTGTAAAATATTTGAATTTCCAGAAAAAAAAGAGCTGGTTTATTTCGAGAGGGAATTTGTCCCTAATGCTATTCTAATAGAAAAAAACAAAGAAATGCGGGAGAAATAAAAGACACATATTGATAAGCGCCAAATTGCCTTTCAAATAAAACTTATGGTTTCTTGCCTAGTATAGTAAACCACAAAAATTTCGTAAAGAAGGTATTTCAAATGCTGATGCTTTAAAGAACTATATGATTATCCGTTTTAACACCAGTAAACTTATTTCACACAGCCTGTTCCGATTTATCGGGAGACTCCACGGATCTAAACAGATTTAAATTAGTATTTCTTAAAGATATGTATTCTCTTAATTGGGAATGTTTTGAATGGTAAAACTTACTGGTGCAATTGCAGATATACATAAAGAACTATTTATCCCCATCTCTCCAACATTGCCGGGAGAAAAACTCTATACCCAAATTTTAGTTCTATATAGATAAAGTATTTATCGCTTATATAAACCTCTTAACCTAAGGCATTAAATATACCTTGTTGGTGCACTGATAAAATTGGTTTAAAGCTTTCAATATTGGACTTATACAAACAGTAGCGGATTTTAGTATATGGGTTTAAATCCTGATTTATTCTTTTTTCGATCGTATCAACATACGAAAGATTATCCTTCAAAGCTTCATTTAAGGCACCTTCAGTAAAATCGCTTTTCAATAATAGAATTTCTTGGACAAAACTATCAACCTTGTATTCTGCAAAATCATAATGAGGAAAATATTTCAATGCAACAAATAAGAACCTGAATACATCCAGTGTTTTAAGTGTTTCGATTCGCCCTCCCTTTTTCAGCCTATAATTTATCTTGTTTTCTTCTTTCAAAATTTCTTTTTGAATATTTGAAAATTCTTCATCTGCGATTTCAAAAAGTGCTGAAAGCCTATTAATTCTTCTTTTCAAACTCTGTGGTATGCTTTTTTTGTATTTTATTTTATGATCTAATACACTCCAAGCATCCTGTATAACTGTTCGAATTTGAAGCTCAATTTGAATATTTTTAAACCTATCTACATCGTCAATACCTTTCAGTCCCCGTTTCAAGACCAATTGCAGATGCAAACTTTTGTAACCAAATTTATCCTCCGTCTTTTCTAATTGGCTTGATTTGTCCGTTATTTCCAGCTCTTTGAAGTACTTCCTTAGTCCACGTCTTATTTCATACACCTCTTCAGCATAAAAACAAACAGCACGAATGCCAATCAAATCTGTAAGGTAATAACTGATTTTGAAGTCCTTTTCTTTCGTGTCAATAAATGGCAAATACTTTCTTGTGAATTTATTGACGCTTTCCTCGTAGCTTTTTATTCGTCCCTTAACCAGTTCCACTTTAGGTATAGCACCAATTAATTGACAGAAGAAATCAACAGACGCATTATGATAGGGTAATTGAGTCTCATACCAAATCTTGAATTCTTGTATATTCTTATCAATCTCGTTCATTGGGCAATATTTGCAATTAATATTTCATATTTAATAACGAAATACATGATCAAGCTCCTTAAGCTTTAAAACACCTTTCCTGACAAGGTAGGTGTTTTTATAACAAAACCCCATAGGCACCCGTACAAGGAATTGGACAAAAAACAAAGCTACTATTCTTTCCAATTTTATAATTTATCCACTTTTTGGTCACTTATTCTGCTCAAAGGGATATTTTTAAATAAACTACAGTTCATTATACAAACAAACTTAGACGGTTTATAATCCCCGGCAAGGGGAAGCAGATTCCTGAGGCCATATAACCAATATCAGAAATACTGCTCATCTTCCTTGCCCCATATTCAAAACAACACGCAATTAGAAATCTTTCATCTAAAAAAGTGTTTGACCAGAATTTAGCCTATCCGATTGATAGTAGCATTAAAATAGAATGGACCTCGGAGTGTTCAAAGGACAGGCACTTCCTCTAAATAGTATTTACCATATTCAAATCAAAGCCTTTAACTATCAACCAAATTGCCAAAACTATTTCCAACAATGCTGTAGGAAGAGCTAATAATATATAGATAGGTGTGATGATGTTTATAACACTAAACATCAGTAGCAGGCTCGCAAGAACACTGCTCAATACAGTAGCGATAAGTCCCCAAACAGATAGCCATTGAGGGACTAGTTTTGATTGGTACAGTATATAATAAAACATCAAGTTGCCAACACTCAGGGTTAAGGGCATTGCCACATGATTGATTAAATCTCTCCCCGACCGTAATAAATTATCCAAAGTTTGAAAATAGGATAAGTCGGGGCTGCCTGATTTTACAAATTCCTGACTTAAGACCAGCAGAAACAATATGCTCATCCAGCCTATGAGAATGAAAATCACAGAAATAATTCTAAAAACTAGAAAACCAATCGTCAAACCATTATTCACTTTTTTTAATATTGAATATAGAATAATAGGAATACTGGCATAAATGAGGGCTAAAATAAACTGCATGAAAGCCCTAATTATTATTGAGTTTGCATGGATAGAAATATTTGCAAGATTATCCAGCTTATCAATAACTGGATCTATACTTAGAATACCTACAACTATGCTAAGAATTAATAATGCACCAACAACAATTGATTTTTTCCTGGTCAGGTTCATGATATTTTTATTTATTAGATTTTGTACAAAAATATCATGATGGCATTTTCACCACATTGACTTAAGTTAAGAAGGAATTTATTTGTTCATTAATCTTTTTCTGATTCGACTCAAAGATTCTGGTTTAATTCCCAAATAACTGGCTATTTGACGTTGAGATGCTCTTTGGAGCAAATCGGGCCTTGTTTTCAGTAAATTTAAATAGCGCTCTTCCGGACTGGAGGTTTTAAATCCAGCAAAAGATGCTTGTTGCTTGTTTAATATTACTTCAGCTATCACCCTTGATAAGGATTCCAATTGCGGATACTTTTGAAACATTTCTTTCTCCACTGTGGGATTACCTACATTTACCACTGTATCCTCTAAGCATTCTAGGTAATAGGGAGAAGGAATTGGCTTGCCAAAATTGGTGGGGGTAACAACTTGCTCTTCCGTATAAAACTCTATGGTATTTTCTTCACCATCTCTCAAAAAATAACTTCTAATACACCCTTCCAAAATAAAATAACATTCATTAGAAAAGTCTCCTTCCTTTAGTAGAACAGTCCCTTTTTTATAGCTTTTAAAAAAAGCACTTTCATAAATTGCCTTCTCTAAGTCCTCTGTAATTGTAGTGTAATTTGATAAATATTTTAATATTCTATTTTCCAAAATTCAATACTTTTTGTTTTGTAATACAATACTTAGATGTGGCATTTAAAATGGGCAAATAATGGTTGGGTGACGAGCTATAGCCTCCCTGATGAAATTTACTTGTAGTTTTATTGACTTGATAAGCCTGATGTAAATATCATTTTAAGTAAAATCGGGAATGATGAATACCGAATCTTTATTATCACCTAATAGTAGCTGATTTTTTCATCATCAATGTAAAACAATATTGGCAATAAAGTTAGGGTGGGAATAGTCCACTTTTCCGGTTTCGTATATTTCATTGGCTATTTCCAAAGCTTCAAATCCTGTTTCTACTTCCTTGACCTTAAATTGTTGTGTAGCATGTTTTGATTCAATTAATTCCAAATTAAGGGATTCAGCATAATCTATAAATGCTGATTCAGCTATAGTTTCATCATTATTTTTTGTTAAAACCTCACTTAATAAAATCAAATAACTCATTGGGTCATCATCAGATGAATAAAACACTGGAGTTGCAGAATATATTTCTGAATCATTATTGAGGACTATCAAATAGTTTTTTAAATCTGTGCAATCATTTACACCATTTATATTTACTTGAAACCTGTCATTATCTGAACCCCTTCCCATCTTGTTAGTATCAATAAATGGGTGTTTTTCTAAGATGGATCTTGCTTCTTCCCTACTCAAACCTTTTTGTTCAAGCTCTATCCAAACTTCATATAATGAAGGTTTGAAGTATATTTTACCACCACCTGAATAATAAAAGTATTCATCATTGCATAATTGGGAACTGGATGCATTCTCATCATCTTCACAGGAAGAAAATATCATTAGTCCCATCAGAATTAAAATATATTTTCTCATTGTCTTTTTATTTATGAACACAAAAAGATAAGAACCTAGGTATCCTATAATAATTACCTTTAAACAATATTGCTGTTATTCCCTGAACGGAAATATACCGTGAATTGCTACATTAACACAGTAAACAATCATTGATAATATTAAAAAGACAGACAAAATTATATATAAATGATAAGGCGGGTTTTAATCCCCGCCTTAAATCCTAATTTTGCAGTTTTGTTGGATACCATCCATTTCATTGATCAGAGAAGATCGTAGACCTATGAAAGGAGAACAAATTAGCTAAACGATTTTTTTCCAAACCATTTTTTATATCTCTTTTGAAAATCAAGTAAACTGTCATCCCTTTTATATCATTGAAGTTCTTCACAATAAAAGCCATGATATTGAATTGCTTTTAAAACGGCAGCAGCTTTAATCATTTGGCTCTCTACTCGAAGGATATTGTCGCAATCCTCCAAATCAAAATTCCAACGACCATGTTCAGCTATTAAGCGGTTTAATGTGGGCTGAACTATTTCAATCTCCCAGTTTTTTGTAATTGATGTTTTAAATACCAAAACTGTTTTCATTCTAATTGATATTGGCTAGCGTTCATAAAAAAACGGAGGTTCAACACCTAAAGCACGTAAATAAACATAAGCTTGTCCGCGATGATGGATTTCATTATCAATAAAATAGAAGATCGAAGACCAAACAGTACCCTCATATTGACCAAAAGCTTTAATTTTTTGTTGAAACTGCTCGGGTTTTACCTGTGCCCAATAGGTGTTTATTTCAACTGTGGCTTCATCCCAAAGTTCAAGAATCTTTGATTTGCTATTACCATGATTCACCTCTTCAATTAGCTTCTGGGTTTCCCCAGTAGCAATTTCCTTAATGCCTGGACCAGCAATGGCCAAAAGCTCCATCACCATATCAGCAAAAGTACGCATGCCACCTATGGTGTAGTTAAAAAAGGCTTCTTCAGGAAAAGCTTCAATAAGCCTCCGGGTTAATCCTCTGTGACCTTGCCAATGTACCAATAAATCAGCAGGTGTAATTACTGGTTCCAATAATGTGTTTGTTGTTGATTCCATAATTATATTTTTAATTGTTTGATACCAAATTATGATGGACTGGTGACAGCTTTATGTCAGGAGGGAAAATGAAATTTTAAAAATGTCTGTTGACATGCCTTTGTCACTTGGCCAAGGTGTATTTGCAAGATATAAGAAGTGAAGTCATTATGTTGAAGTCAAAATTTCAAATATACTTCCGCCTGAAGTCCTATCTTTGGGTAATATGTTATGTCATTATGGGTTTAGATACGGTAAAACGATTTGATAGAATTGTAGCTATACTTATTCAGCTACAGTCCAAACATATAGTAAAAGCACAAGAATTGGCTGATAGGTTTGAGGTGAGCCTGCGTACCATTTATCGTGATATACGAACGCTGGAAGCATCTGGTGTACCTATAATAAGTGAGGCTGGTGTGGGGTATTCCATTATGGAAGGATACCGTTTGCCACCAGTGATGTTTACTAGAGAAGAAGCAGGAAGTTTTGTTGCTGCAGAAAAGCTAATGCAGAAGTTTGTAGATAAATCCTTGGGCAATTACTACGAATCTGCAATGATGAAGTTAAAATCGGTCTTACGCGGTCGTGAAAAAGACTGGATTTCTGCTCTAGAATCACAAATATTGGTTGACCCTATACATAAATTGTTTAATGACAATTTACCGAATGCCCTTGAAACCTTGTTTGAAAGTATCGCTGAAAAAAAACAGGTGTTTTTAAAATACCAGGCCTTAAATAAAGAAATACCTTCAGAACGTTTAGTAGAGCCTGTTGGTATTTATCATGAATCCGGGTTTTGGTATGTATTGGCATTTTGTCATTTAAGAAAAGACTATAGACAGTTTAGAACCGATAGAATGCTGGCGATTAAGTCCACTCAACATAATTTCACCAGAGAACACATTTCCTTAGATGAATACCGCAGCCAGCATGAAAATATACCAAAAACAAAAGTGGTTATTACTGTGGATAAAAGTGTGGTACGGTATATAAATAACAGCAAAATGCAATACGGTTTTGTGTCTGAAAAAGTCAAAGGAAATCAAGTAGAAATGACATTCATGACACCCTATATTGAACATGGTTTTTCAAGATGGTATATTGTGTTTTCAGATTATGCTAGGATAATTGAACCTGAAAGCCTAAAAATCCGCGTAAAAGAGATTTTGGAAAAAGCGATTACCCAACTTTAAATGCACTTTTAACCTATTTAATCTAGTATGAAGGCCTGAGGGATCGCATATTTATAAAGCTTTATCTATTTCTTGGTCGCTGTCCGCCCGCCTACTTATAGTTCTTATTTGTTAATCCCAAATAAACGGTCGCTCTACTCCCATTCCTCTCAGGTAGGATATAAATTGTCCCGCGTGGACAGATTCATGATACCCTATTCGTAATAAATATTGTCCGAGTGGTTTCAATTCCCCATTTCCAGGATGAACTATATGAGTATCAGCAAGTGCTCTGTCAGAGAATTGCTGGACGCTATTTAGAAATGTTTTTCGATACGGTTCAGCAAATGTAAGTTCATCTTCAACGCTCTTAAATGGTCTATTTTCCCATGGAGTTCTGTAGTTTGACATATCACCCTGGTTAATGATAATATTCCATCCGTAGTCAGCTTGTAGGACGTGTCTAACCATTTCAATTGCAGTCATTGCATTTTCATCAGGTTTCCAATTATAATATTCTATTGGAAGTCCCTGCCATAATGCTATGCTTTTGCGTCTTATCTCATTAAAATTTAAAATGATTAATTCAGCTTGATTCATTGTTAAATTTAGAAAAGGATCTTTTTAATTTTTTCTGGAATTTTGATTCTCAACTGCTTTAGAAAAACCAAATACTTCAATGGCATAAACATCAAAGCTATAAATTATTTCAACTAATATATTATTTACTTCTTTCGCAATTCCTGTTGATCAGCATTTCTTGAATTATAAATCCACACCAGCATGGCATGGAGATGTATTCCATTTCATGCAGAAGGTTGCTCAAAGAACAAATACCAGGTATTCATTAGTCCCCTCCTTGGGTATAAAATATGCCCATCTTCATTTGGCACTTTTTTCAAAAATAATGATGGCTACTTTTATGCATGAAACAAGCATTAACAAATGCTATTTTTCTTTTTGTATATTGATAATTCAAATCAACCAGCTGCATCTATGAAACAACACCTTTTATGGGCAATATTATTATTCATACCCCTATATGCAGTTGCGCAATCTGATAATAACCATCGTTCATTTGTTGAGCATTTTGAGGACACTGGTTTAAATCAATTTAGGTATGGTTCTACCGGTACCAAAGCCAGCTTTAAATACAAGGTGGGCGTGAGCTCTCCTTCTGAGCCGGACACTAAAATTCTTTCCTTTAAAATAGATCCGGAGGATAAGGCAGGTGCAGGACGTGGACCTGAAATTATCTCAAAAGACTTTACGCATTTTGGTACTTATTCTGCGCGGTTAAAAGTTCCAAATGTGAGAAATATTCAGCCGAATGTCGGCGCAGTAGTAGGATATTTCACCTACCATAAGGACCGTTTGGCCGGACTGAGTGAAATAGACTTTGAATGGCTCCCTGCTGATCCTACAATTATCTATATAGGTACATGGACGGGCGGGCAATCCGGTGAATTAAAACGAATTGGCAGGACAATCAATCTTGCTAAAGGAATAATCTATGAAACGACCTATAGAGAAGGTCATGCAGGTAAACGTGAGCCTTTAAGCGGTAAACAAAACCAACCTGAAACCATTATGGCCATCCCGGACTTTGATGCCTCATCTAGATTTTACACCTACGGTTTTGATTGGTTTGAGGACCGAATCAGGTGGTGGATGATTCATCCCGACAGTGGTAAAAAGGTGATATTGTGGGATTATCAGGGATCCACCAGGGGCATACCACAAAACCCAACGCGTTATCGAATGAATTTTTGGCATACTGCCGATTGGCCAGTCGAAACGAATTCATTATCTATAGAAAAACCCTTACAGCCATACGAATTGGAGGTAGACTGGATGTCATATCATCCATATAAAAGTACTTTGCAGTAAGTAGTACAATTTCATGGAATTCTTCAATCCCCACTGGGAAGCGCTTTGTAATGACCATAATAGGAAAAGAAAGCAGAACATAGTTACTATTCCTAGAAGGGGTATTATTGGAAAATCAAGTTTTTTAGGGCCATCAGCCAAACCATTGACCAATATAATACCCACAAACATTTTGAATCAATGGACTATAAAAAAATAAAACCGGAACTTTCATCAGAAAGCATCCAACCTTCATTATCAGCTAAATAAAGGCGCACAACCTTTAGGATATGACCTTTATCGAAATAGATAGGACTACGAAGGATATTTGAATAGATAATCATCAATTTTAAAAAGATGACCATCGTCCTCTATTTAAAACCTGAAAATTGATATTATTTATCAATTACAGCTTTCAATTCATCGATGTTTGAAACAGTTGAAAGTGCTCTTTTTAGCGCTCTTCCGTTAAATGGTTTGTTAAGTATTGCATTAGCCTTAGAAATAGTTTGATTTTCACTTTCAGGGATAAAAGCTGAGATAATAACAACTGGACCAGTTCTTATTTTATTTGATTCACAAAACTCCAAAATATCTGTCCCTTTGCCATCTTCAAGATGCATATCCACCAGTAATAAGTCATACTCATTTTTCAGAAGTAGGCTTTTGGCCTCCTTTAAGGTACCTGACACCGTGGTTTGGATATTTTCTTTTTCCAACATCCTGCTGGTCACTTCTTGCATAAGTATATCATCATCTATCAATAGCGCCTTTTTCCCGTGAAATGAATGTATCAATTTCTTTTTCTTATCATCAACAGGCAGCTCGGATGGTTCCAAATATAGATCAAAATAGAAGGTGGCTCCGGACTCTTTACCTTTATTTTTCCCAGTTACACTTTTTACTTTAAGTTTACTGTCCATTTTTTTTAGGATCTTATTAGAGATGGTTAATCCCAAACCTGTCCCATTCTTTTGCTTACCTTCTTTCGTTTGACCATATTCTTCAAAAATCTTTGCTTCATAACCAGTTGGTATGCCCGGACCTGTATCACTTACTTCAAAACGATATTTATTCTTGTTTTCAGCCCTGGAATTCAACTGTCTACACCTTATGGTAATTCTTCCATTATTGGTAAATTTCAAAGCATTGTTCACCAAATTACCTATAACCTGTTTGATCCTTAGTACATCTATTAGGACTTTTGGAGATGCTGTATCACATTGAACCACAATATCAGTACTATTTTTTTTGGCCAATGATTCGAAAAGCATGCTGATTTCATTCATAAGATCAGGTAATACCGCAGTTTTATTTCTGATGGTAAATCCTTCTGCTTTAAGTTTGGTATAATCCAACACATCATTGACCAAGTTCATCAATATCCGCTCTGTCTTCAACAGGTTCTCAACCAAATTCCTTTGGTCACCATCCAGGCTTGTCTGACCTAGCTCCTCAGTCAACCCAATAATCGCATGTAGCGGCGTCCTGATCTCATGGCTTACTTGCGCCATGAGTTTTAATCTTTTTGCTGAAGTTTTAATAAGATTATTGCCTTTATTCATTTTAAGCCTGTTATCATATGATAAGTATTACCATGATTTATCATCAGAATTTTAATAACTCAGATTCCATTAATAAGGTTTATTACAAAAAGAACCTATTTAAACGACTGAAAGCAATAGTTAGTGTCAATTAGACATAAACAAAATGCCAAGAATCAAGACCCAACACCTTATAAACCAAAGCATTAACTGCTAATATCAATAACCTCTCCTGTTATAATGCGGGATATGATTTTCTTACCAAAATCATGAATTCCATTTCGAAATATATAAAAATAAAAGAGCTTTTCTGACATCGAAAAAATAAAACAAAGCCCTTGAACTACCTATCAATATTTATTTATAATTCATTTATTATAACTTAAAAAATTTTAATTAAATAAACCATTATCAATAAACATAAAACCCAATTTTATATAGATTAAAGCCAAAATAATCTCTAGCTTCAAATAATTTAAAAAACAATAAAAAAAACACTAACTACATTTAAACTAGAATTAAATCGAACAAAACTCTAAACTCATTCACAAAATTCCCCATCTAAAGGGCCTTTGTCGTCCCCAATTGAAAGAAGCTGTACTCTTTCTTCCTACTTAAGTAAAACAATATTGATGATTTCTTTTTCCGATTGTTCACAAATACAATAAGTCTACCTTAGGGGAACAAGTAAGCATATTGAACAATTTCGTTTACCATAGAAAGAATAGTTCATTAAAAGCAAAAGATAGCCCTCCCTATCTCTACCTCACAAAAAAGCACCACGTTTTCTTAGAGTTTAGCAAAAATAAAGACACTGTTAACGCGAGAAAAGGGATAGGAGTCGGAAGATCATTAGAGGGACAAACGTGAAGAAAACATTCAGAGACTGTTTTTAGCAAGTAGCCAGCTTACAAGTCAGTCATTCTCGTTTAATAGGTGATTCCCCCTTTTTGATCATATGCTTAAGGGTATTACTTTGAACTTATATTTAGAAGGCCATTAAGGGAACTTATAGCTAAGGGATTTTGCATTAATTGGGTGCTGTTTTCCTGTAACTGCCCAAGTCTATCTTTATGGCTACCTCCCTTACGATTTTTTTAATGTTACAGAATATTTAAATTTGCCTTGCAAATAATCACGGTTAAATAATAATCAGCCAGTTGATAGGCATCTGAACAATGGAAAGAAAGAACAATAGGAACTTACCTGTCATGAAGTTGATTTCAACTATCATGTTACCTATTGTGTTGAGTCTGTCCTTATTACCCTGTTGTCCTCCAATGGACACTTGTTCCGATCAGACCAAGCATAGTTGTGATGATGCTCCCTTACAGGGCACTGCCCCAAGCTCAGGATTATGTTCTCCTTTTTATACCTGTGGAAATTGTCCTGGGCTTATATTTGAACAAGTTGATTTCCCTACCTTAACCGTTGAGAAAATAAACAAGACAATTGTTGGAGATCTATCTGAATTCAAACCCTTATCCTTGACAAATTCACTTTTCAAACCTCCACAGGCCTGATCTGTTTTTTTACTTAAAAGTAATTTTAAATTACCATTTAAACTTTCCGATCAAATAACAATTCATAAACACCGTGAAATACATTATCACAGGAATGCTATTGCTATGCCTATTGGGTACGGCTATGGCCCAGAATACTTTTACAGCAACCATAAAGGACAGGGAATCAAAGAAACCCTTATTGGGCGTGTCGGTCTTTATTCCACAGTTGGAAAAAGGAGCTGCAACCAATGCAGAGGGAAAGGTTTCAATTGATGGAATTCCCAACGGGACCTATGAGATATCGGTCCAATATATAGGTTACCAGACAATAAAACTGGAAAAGTCCTTTCCTTTAGAAGATCAAGAAGAATTTACACTTCTGATGTCCCATGCAGATGAGGAAATGGAAGAAGTGGTCATCACATCCACCAGAAGCAGCAGGACCATAGAAGATATCCCTACGCGGGTGGAATTTATTGCCGGGGAAGAACTGGCAGAAAAAGGAAATATGAAACCTGGCGATATCCGTATGTTGCTTAACGAAAGCACAGGAATTCAGACCCAGCAGACCTCGGCGACCAGTTATAATTCCAGCATCCGCATCCAAGGGCTTGATGGAAAATACACCCAATTATTAAGGGATGGACTTCCCTTATATTCAGGCTATTCCGGAGGCTTAAGCCTGATGCAGATCGCTCCTTTGGACCTGAAGCAGGTAGAAGTGATCAAGGGGGCTTCTTCTACCCTCTATGGTGGCGGGGCTATTGCAGGCTTGGTGAACTTGGTTTCTAGAACTCCCGAAGAAGACCGGCAACTCAATTTTATGGTTAACGGAACCTCAGCACTGGGGCTGGATGTCAGTGGTTTTTATGCAGAAAAATATGGCAAAATAGGGACCACTGTATTTGCTTCATACAATAAGGGAACCGCCTATGACCCTGCTGGTATTGGGCTGACTGCCATCCCTAATTTTGAACGGTATACGGTAAACCCACGGCTCTTCCTGTATATTGACAAGGAAACGGATATAAACTTGGGTTTTAACTTTGTTACCGAAGATCGTTTGGGAGGAAACATGGATTATGTGAAAGGGGACAGCAACACCGGTTATTTTGAGAAGAACAATACTGACCGATTGTCCACTCAGTTTGATGCTACTCATCGGTTTTCTGACCATTCACGTATCCAGCTGAAAAACAGTATAAGTTTCTTCGAAAGGTCCATTGCCATTCCTGACTATACCTTTGGAGGAAAGCAGGTTTCTACCTTTTCAGAACTTAATTACGCTACCTATGGAGAAAAGGTAGAATGGATCTTGGGAGCTAACCTATGGACGGAAAA
Organism: Echinicola salinicaeni; assembly: GCF_014280965.1. Classification (GTDB taxonomy): domain Bacteria; phylum Bacteroidota; class Bacteroidia; order Cytophagales; family Cyclobacteriaceae; genus Echinicola; species Echinicola salinicaeni. The sequence continues at coordinate 5,745 of NZ_JACODZ010000013.1, read as the reverse complement.
TTTTGACCAAAGGCATGGAGATCCCGGACAGGATCTTAGCTTTTCAAATTATACTACTGGAGTATTTGTTCAAAACACTTGGAATATGGCCACGCAATGGGCACTGGAAACAGGATTGAGAGGAGATTACCAAAGCCAATACGGGGCTTATCTGCTGCCACGCTTTTCATTGATGTTCGAACCCAATGAAAGGATTACTTTCAGAACAGGAGGAGGACTTGGATATAAAACACCTACCCAATTTACCGAGGATACCGAGCGACTTCACTTTCAAAATATTCTCCCCATAGATGTTTCCAAGACTAAGGCTGAGCGCTCTACTGGGATTAATCTGGATGTCAACTATAAATGGCCTATTTCCGGAGAATTAAGCCTAAGCACCAATGCCCTTCTGTTCTACACACAGATCGATGATCCAATGATATTGGTTAGGAACAATGAGGAGATGTATGAATTTACCCAACCGAATGGTTATATCAACACCCATGGTTTGGAAGCCAATATGAAATGGACTTACCATGATTTCAAACTGTTCTTGGGCTATACCTTTGCAGATGTAAATGAGCATTATGGAAATGAAACCACGGAGTACCCTTTGGTGGCCAAGCACCGACTGAATAATGTATTGATGTATGAAAAACATGGGGACTTCTGGATTGGACTGGAGGCTTATTATTTCAGCCCTCAAAAACTTTCTGATGGAAAGACCGGAAAATCCTATTGGATTATGGGAATCATGTCTGAGAAAAAATTAGGCAAGCATTTTTCCCTTTTTCTGAATTTTGAAAACATGTTGGATACCCGTCAGACCAGGTTTGACACGATCTTCACAGGAAATATTGACGATCCTCAGTTCAGGGATATTTATGCCCCAGTGGACGGTTTTGTAATTAATGGGGGCTTTAAACTCAGCCTTTAAAAGGAATTTTATTAATTGAACAAAAGGCCTGTCATGATCTTGTTGACAGGCCTTTATTTATGGTTCATTGATTCAAAAAAGGATCAATTTATTCATTTTGACCTAACCTGCACAATAGGAACAGTCAGGTTCTCCGACCAACATTCCTCTATCGTCCAAACTGTATTTACAACATTCCCTGAACCGTTGCTTTAGAATATTTTTCGCCCGCCTGACCCTAGCTTTTAGATTGGCTAGTGACATCCCTAAGTGAAGAGCTGCCTCCTGCTGCTTCATTCCTTCCAAGTACACCTTTTCTATGCATACCCTATAATTTTCGGGTAGCTCTTCTATAAACCTGTCAAAACAGCAGAATTTCTCCGATGAACCTTGGGTATTTGAAAGGTTACTGATATGCTCTTCAGATAATAGGGAACGTTCTCTGAAATGGTCCATGGTTTCATTTCTTGCAATTTGAAAAATCCATGACTTGATCTTCTCGGGCTTTTTTACCTGGTCTATATGCGTATGGATTTTTAATATGGTGTTCTGGAAAACATCATTGGAGATATCCTTGTTCTTCACCTTTTTCAGGATAAAAAAATAAAGCTGCTCGCCATATTTTTCCACTATTGCACGGGATGTTGTTTCCATGGTAGATTAGGTTAAGCCTTTCCATTTAAGATTGACAACAACTACATTTTTGACAATCGCATTTTTCACAAGGGCAATTGCTTTCCAAACAATTGACACAGTTACATTTTTGGCAATCACAATTGGTGCATTTACAAGTTTCCATAATTTTCTAAATTTTTGTTTCAACAAGTAGACGCCAAGAGCCCAAAAAGGATACTATTTAATTTAATAAAAATTGGAATATTTCTAAATATAGATATTATAATAACTGCCTGTTCCTATTAAATATATCCTGTTCGAAATACCACCAAAAAAAATATAAGCCTTGTCGAAACATCTCCTCGGCATTCCCTCTAGCTCTGCTCTTTGATACTACCAGACCCTAAAAGTATAATTCTTTCAGCATAACTGTTATTATAAATACTATAAACAGTACCAGGAAGTAACCTACTCGCCCATCCAATATATAAATTCATGAAATGAGTTAACAGCCTCAATATTTTAAAGGCAATAAATCCGTACTAACTTTAATTCACAGATCAGTCCCTTATTTTGTTCATTATCTCCCTGCTTTTTACCGTATCATATATAATCTTTAAAAACTTGATCTCATCCGATCGATTAAATTCTATTATATCAACCACGTCAAAATCAGCAAGCTCATTATTTTTCAATGTCCATTTGTAATTAAAATACAAGGCAAGGTTATTGGAAGCCTTCTCCGAAAAAATGCCCTTCAGCTCCAATACTGAAAGAATAGTATCAGAAAACAGTGTTTTGTAAAATTCAGCAGCTTTCATTTTCCCATACAAAGGAGACTCTACGGTACCATTTTCAGCAAATAATGAAATGATTTTATCTGAATCTCCTTTTTCTAGAAATTCGATATATTGGCGAGCTATTTTAGTTCTTTTATCCATTTTTATTTATAATTCAATTCAGTTTTCACCGTACTTTTGACCAATTTTTCGTCCGAGAACAATGGGAATCACTGAATACCATCTATTTTCAGACATAGACAGTCCTTGGACCAATGGATGGCAATTCCTTTCTCTCCCCACTTTTCCAAGTTCTTCACTTTCCCATAATAGTCGTTACGATCTCCTATATCCAGTCATGACTAAATTGATCGAATAATTTCATTAATAAATTCTTAACCTAAAAAACGTAATAATTTATAATAATATCCACTTTATTTGATGGAACAAACCGCCCTTCCATGCCATTTGATGAACAACCAGACCAAGAACTTTTGGTCCTCATAAAAAATGGGGACGCTCCGGAAGAGATAACCGGGAATTCAGGGAGACTTTTCAACCCCTATTTGAAGCATATGGGGTAGATCTTGTTTTACAGGGGCATGACCACACCTATGGGCGTGGGCATAATATTTCCACAGGCGTTTCAGGAAAACCTGTTAAGGGAAAAGGTCCGGTTTATGTGGTCTCGGTCAGTGGTCCGAAAATGTACGAACTGACAATGGACAAATGGATGGACCGAGCTGCATCGGAAACCCAACTTTACCAATTCGTTACTATAGATAACGAAAAGCTGAGCTATAGGGCCCATACGGCCACTGGACAACTCTATGATGCCTTCCATATTGTAAAAGATAGGAAAGGGAACAATTCATTTTTCGATGGAGCTGATAAGGCCATAGAGGAAAGGACATCCCTTCCTCCTCGAAAATTACAAGAAAAAACAGCAGAGGAGCTGAAAGAATACGAAAAGGTATACCCTAACAAACAATAATTCATCCAACCCCAAAATCTTGGATGTATTATTGTAGTTTAAGGAGACTTCCTCATAACTCTGAATACCTCATCAAGTGTGAAGCAAAGTGATCTCGAAGTACCCAACTTGCGCGTACGACGAGATTACTTCTCTTCGCTATGACTACAATCGCAGTGATGTGGGCACACAGACTATACATCAGTATTTTTTAATCCTATATTAAAATCTTCTTGGGCAAATTATAAAACAAGGGTGAAATACATTAATGTGGCATTGCTGGGGAACACAATTCCCTGATTTGTTGAGATAAAGACCTGATTTTATCAATCAGTTATTTTAAATGGCTGGTTTAATATTTTGATTCACACTAAAAAGATTTTCAGGATCGTATTGCTTTTTTATTTGGGCCAAACGGCTATAATTATGCTTATAGCTTGCTTGCACACGTTCCTGGCCTTCGTCCATCATAAAATTAGAATAAGCTCCTCCTGATGAATAGGAATGCAAGGCTTCCCAATAATCCTTACACCATTTCGTAATCTTATTGGAGTTTGCTGGATCTGGATCCACACCTACAATAACCCCTGCATATTTGGCATCACGATAAGCCCAAGGAGTGTCCTCTGCGCCCACTCTACTAGCTGCTCCACTGAGTGGGTATAAATGCATTTGAGAAAGCGGAGTGGGTATGGTAGAACCAAATTTGAAATGTTGTTTTCTTACTTCTGGTCCTAATTCATTAAAAAAGTCAGCACGCCAATACCACTGAAGTCCGGGGGGAAACAATCCATCAAATAATGTCTGTATAGAAGGGTATGGCATTTCTCCTAGGTGTTCAAATATAGGATTTTGAGCAAGGATAGGCTTGAAAATTTCTTTAGCTTTATCCATGTCCCCAATATAGCACCACACTATTCCACAGAATTGCTTATGATGCAATGCCTCAGGGAATGGAGGACCGGGAATTTCCAAAGTGGCGATAAATCCATTTAATTCATCGGGGGCCTTATTGATGAAATCTTGGTACCATTTCATTATTTCATCTGTTTTTTCAATAGGCCACAAAGTAGGACCTCCAAAAACAGTCTTTACCTTATGAGCTTGAAATTTAAAAGAGGTAATGATTCCAAAATTACCACCACCTCCTCGAATGGCCCAGAATAAATCCGTATGTTGTTTAGCGTTTACCGTTACAAAGGAACCATCAGCCAATACCATATCAGCTTCTAACAAGTTGTCTATGGTAAGACCATACTTTCTTGCCAGGTAACCAATTCCTCCTCCAAGTGTTAATCCTCCAACTCCGGTGGTAGAGATAATTCCTGCTGGAATAGCAAGTCCAAATGCATGTGTTGCATGGTCCACTTCTCCCCAAAGGTTTCCTCCACCCACCCGAACGGTATTATTGGAGGTATTTACATGGACAAACTTGATCCCTGATAAATCGATCACCATTCCACCATCACAAATACCCAATCCTCCACCATTGTGGCCACCACCTCTAATCGCGATTAATAGATTGTTTTCTCTGCCAAAATTCACGCATGCAATCACATCAGCCACATCCACACATTTAACAAGCATTCCTGGGCGCTTGTCAATCATTGCATTATACACCTTCCGTTCTTCATTATAATCCGGGTCTTCCGGTAGCGTTATTGTTCCCCTAACCTGTTTGGTAAGATTTTCAATTAAAGTAGCATTAATCTTTTGTGTAGACATGATGGTGTGGGCTTGTCTGATTTAATATATCGAATTTTACCAATATTTCAAAGACAAATACTTGATTTACAAATAGATAATTTGCAATATTTCGATATCTTATTCGCCCAATAGTGATCTGGAACTCCATAGTCTAGGCACCGCCGAACCTGTTCGCCCACAGTGACAGTCGAGGAATATCGTTTTTTACTTATTTCTTACTTCCTCCTCCAAATCTCTCCTGACGCTAAAACGATCTTTTGATTGTCTCCCTTTAGGGTTCCTAACCATTACTATTTAGCTATCTACAATACAATAGTATAAATAGAGATAAAATTTGAACCTTCCCTAGGCGTTCCCATGACGTCTCCTCTTTTTTGCTACCTTTTCCCTGAAGAAACGAAATGCTCTCCAAAGCCACAATATAAAGCCCAAACAATCCGTTGTTTCAAGTCTTTAGCACAGCGGTGACTTGGAACTTAATATAGTAGGAGCCTGCTTGGCAGCAGACAAGCCTCCAGACTCCCTTCAAACCCATTATCCTACCCTGAGAATTACAAACCATTACATCCTCAGCCCAATAATCAACACGCTTTCCCCCCTTACCGAACTCCCCTCCCAATTCTCAATCCCCCAATCCCACGATTCGACAATTCAACAATTAACCGATTAAACTACCCTCACCCCCTAGCCCCCTAAAGGGGGAAGTAACTCCACCCCATCATATCCCTACCAGATCAATACCTCCTTGGCATGTTTCCTTTCGTTGGTCCTGA
>NZ_JACODZ010000012.1 GCF_014280965.1 Echinicola salinicaeni | reverse complement strand
TATCGGACCAAACGACTATTCCTTGGCAAGTTGCTCCTCAGCAGAGCTTGACTCCGCTTCATCGTGGTATTGTAAGTTAGAGTAAACTTCCTTGATAGTAAAATGCTAGCTATATTTAAAGAAGAATAGTGTCAACCATTTTCAGGACGGGTCAGACACTTGTTTTCGTTTCCGGAATCAAATCTCAATACTCCAATAATCCCCGATACCATAAACAGCCTTTGTTCGACCCCTTCAGGGTCGTGTGGATTTACCTTAGCGATTTCGTCTACGTAGATTTTACCCCTTCGGGGTAAGTGGCTAAGTAGCAAAACTATCTCTCACCCCGTTGTCCCGTCAGTTGTACCTCCGTTGTCCCGTTAGCTTAGCTGCGGGACGATTAAGATTGAGTCTCCTGACTCAACTATTTTTCAGTATCTCATATACAATACTCAAGGATCCCTACTCAAGACTCAAATCTCATTACTCCAATAATCCCCAACGCTATAAACAGCCCATTGAAAATCAGATGTCCTTCCCAAGACATGGACTCGATAAATCCTGCGCAAGTGCAGGGGATTCTGGGGAAGGCGCCCACCCAAACCAAACCAATGTATGTGGTAAATACGGTCATCAATAAGGTAGATAGAAGGAGTCCCAATTTCCTACTTTGGGGAATAAGTAATATCAGTACCAATAGCAGTTCTGTAACAGGAATGGAATAGGCCAAAATTTCCGTCAGCTCAGGTGGGAAAGGTTGGTTATGGAAAGCTTTATATGTGGCCTCCCAGTTAATGAGTTTTTCCAGGCCTGTATAGGTCCATAACAGTATGAAAATGATGTTGATGATATGGGATATTTTTGACTTCATTTTAATTATTAAAAATTGTTGATTTCAGTCAGTAGGATTGATGGTATTTGGTGTTGATATTTGAAGATATGTTTGTAATGGTTTAAAAGTCAATTGATTATGGGTTTAATATTGAAATGTCCTATGGTGTATTGGACATTGTCTGAAAAATGGATGATTTTTTAATTTTATAGTTGAAAAACTTGACTTGATTTAAGGTTATGGTTTAGATTTAATTAATCAAGGTTGTTTACGACCACGATTTTTAGGCGGTGTAAGGCATAAAAACACCGCTGCTTTTTGGATAGATTTTATCTGCATCAGGAAGCAAGGCCGGGATGCTGCCATTGTTTAAAATATGATTATAGAGTTATGAAAAAAGTTGGCTATTTGCGTCGTCTAAAAAGTTTGCTTGATAATTATCAGTGGATCAGTTGGGAGAGGTATTTATTACTTCAAGATTTTATTTCATTTTATTCCTATAGAAAAAAGGAGGTGATCAGAAGTGAAAGAAGAAAGGAAATGTACCTGCTGGTAGTCATGAAGGGAATGGCAGGGATGAGCCTCCATGGGAAGTTAAAAAAGGTTTTTCCATCTGTTAGTTTGGTATTGGACAAGAGCAGTTACCATTTGGATAAAATCAGTCCTTACGCCATTGAGGCCATGGAAAACAGTTTAATAGCCAGTATTCCGGTCGCTGATATGAAAATTATCTTGCAGGACATGCCAGATTTCAAGGTTTTATATAGGAAATTATATGTTGAGTTTGAGCAAAAAGATGAATTTTGGAATAACCTGGAAGGAATGCCCTATGTGAAAGTACTCAGTTTAATAAGGAGTTCTTCTGGAGGAATAGAGGCCAGGCTTACCAAGAGTCGGTTTGCTGAACTGGTGGGGGTATCTTCAAAAACGATATCCCGATTTGATGAAATGAGTGGAAATAAGGAAGAACGGGTCCATCAACCCATCCTTAATATTTCAGGTTTCCAGATAATGAAGCATAGCAATATGGAGGAGATTCGCCAAACGATGGATGGTTGGGGCAGTTTCTTTCCGGTGCTTGCTGATCCAGTCAGCAGTCGGGCGGTAGAAAAAATGAATTTGGCTTTTTTGGTATCGCATCTTTTTCCCAAGGGTAATAAGCGAAAGGTCCATTGGGCCGCAAAGCTGATCATGTTGTTAAGTTCCATAGATATTTATATGTATCATATATCTTCTGGTGATGGAAAGCTTTATTGGGAAAGGATAAGAGCAGGTCTACAACAGGCGATATTACAGGAAGATTATCAATCGCCAGTTCCCCGTCTAATGGCCTATTATTCTGCCATGCAAGACTTAGCTGAGGAAGCCAGGAGGATAATGGAAAAAGATGTTTGGGATGAAATGAAAAATCTAATCAAAGGGTATTTGGAGGAGCGTGGGTGGAAGGCTAGAGGGAAAGCTTATGATAATGAAGAGGATTTGGCCTACTATAAAATGCTACGTCAAGCCTTCTCGGAAGGTTTATTATGTATGAGGTTATTGAAATGGATCCAAGCTGAATACTGGCAAGAACTAAAACCTTATCGGGATGCCCTTGAAAATTATATGCTGCAGGGAGTGAAATTGGTGGCTTTATCCAATGAAATCCTTGTCATTGAAACGAATGTTTATGGGAATCTGCCCCATAATTTGGTGAACTTAATGAACCGCATTAACCAAACGAATAAACAGGATGCTTTAGCGACTTTATGGAAGGAGTATCAGGATGTGCTGGATTCGATGAAAATGATTAAGGCCGATATTTTGAAAGTGGTGGAGCCAAAGGATGGGGAGAAGTTAAAATCATTTTTGATGATGGTGGAGGCACAGGTGGTCGGGTGGCCAGAATGGTACGGCAAGGTTTTGGTAAGTCATCGGAATAGAAATAGCATGACGATGGGTGAGGATAAGTAGCTATGCTTTCCTTTAATTTTATTGATTTGAAAAGAGGGTATACTTGATTTTTTATTTTTAGGAATCGGTTATCAGCCTGAAATAGTGATTAAAAGGACCACTTGGAATTTTTATAGTTGGATAATAAGGACTAGCATGTTCCGTAAAAAGAAACGATGTGTGATTTATCCCAAGGATATCCAGTTGCTCACTGGAAGGAGTATCCGTCATGCCCAAGAGGTAATTGCCAAGATCCGGCGCCTGCTCAATAAGGGGCCAGAGCAATATATTACTGTTTCTGAATTTTCTTCCTTCAGTGGGATTCCCGAGGAGAAGGTGATGGAGTATATTGATTGAGACGTGAGACTGGAGACAGAATAAGAAATGAAGAATGTAAAATGAGGAATTGAAGAGCGGAGATGGAAGGAAGTGGAGGAGATTTTTTAATCTTGTGAAGTGTCTTAGAAAAATACCATGATTTCTTGGAAAATAGCGAAAAGGGAACGTATCCCCAAGGTATCCCCAAGGTATGTACTAGGGAAGTATAGGGAATGTAGTATCAAGTAGCTAGTACTTAGTATCAAGTATCATGATTGGAGGAAAGAGAACAGAGTAAAGAAAAAAGAGGAAAGAAGAAAGAGGGGGTACGTCACTGCGAGAAACCAACATTTTCTCAAATATAAAAGGGTTGTATAACGTGAGCTTAAAATCGATGTCATGCTGACGATAGAGCCTGTCCCGATTATCGGGAAAGCATCTCTTCCAGTAACGATTAGGAAAAGAGATCCTCTCGCCGCGGCGAGTGACTTTGATTCTCGTCACTGTCAATGGTAGCTCAGTGAAGCCATCTCCTCTTCGGTAGACGGGATTGCTTCTCCTTGGTGCACTTCGGCATGCTCAGTGTCCCAAGAATCGCAATGACGGGTTTTAGGGAAATCTCGTCTTCACAAGGTGGGATTGCCTGCCCTCCGGGAGGCGGGCTTCTCCACCACGCCTGCCTGGCGTCAGACAGGGCGAATCGCAATGACGGATTTGAGAAAGGGCTATTGCCTCAGTCTCCGCCGTTCCTGCTACCTGGTGTCAGGCAGGGCGGATCCTTTGCAATGACGGATTTGGGGGAATTAGGGTGCAGGGAATGGGTAAAAACGAACAATGCGCAGGAAGCGCATGTTCATTTGAAAAATTAGAATGAAAGGGTCATTATCGGGTATGTTTAACTTAAAAACGTAAATGAAATGGCTAAACAAACGAGTATAATAACGTTAAATGGGGCAGTGGGAGGACTGTCGTTTTATAAGACCAAGGATGGGTATTTTGCCCGAGCCAAAGGTGGTGTAAGCAAATCGCGGATCATGAGTGATCCCAAGTATGCACGAACCCGAGAGAACCTAAGGGAATTTGCAACCGCAGCAGACGGAGCCAAATTTCTCAAGGATACCTTTAGGGATGTGCTATTGAAAGCCAGCGATTCCAGGCTCTATAACCGAATTTACAGTGCCATGCTGAAAATTCTTAAGACTGATCCTGTAAACAAGCGTGGAGACCGGAAGGTAATTGAAGGAGATTGGAATTTGCTGACCGGACTTGAAATCAATGGAAGGACCCGGTTGGGATCTACCTTATATATGGAGTTTACCATAGCGGATGCTGCGGCATCTTTAGATGTGAGTTTTTCGGATTTTAATCCTGCAGATCATCTAATGATTCCTGAGGGCACTACCCATTTTAAAATCTTTGCCTCTGGGGTGAGTTTGGATTTGACCAGTAAGGAAAGATCCACCTTTTCTGTTGATTCTGGATTACTTCCAGTAGGAGATCCAGTAACGGGATTGTCCCTGAGCGTGGACAAATCAGGCTTAACGGAATCCCATAAGGCATTTGTCCTAGGGGTGGAGTTTATCCAAGAGGTCAATGGGCAGGAGTACCCATTGAATAATGGGGCGCATAATGCTGCTTCGATTTTGTTGACCGAAGTGGTATAAGCCATGAAGCTTTTATTGAAACGGAGTTATTGGCCGACGGCCACCCATGGTGAAATTTCCCTTCAGGGGAAGCCAATTTGCCAGGTTTTGGAGGCCAGTAGGGCCCATCCATCCTTACCGTGTATTGCTGAAGGGATGTACCGACTTGGTCTCCTTTATGAAGAAATAGGCGGGTGGAGTTATGGCATATGCAAGCTGAAAGGCAAGCTAGTGAGCCAGTTTTCTCCACTAAAGAAGGAAGAGGTGCCATCCAATTATATCTGTCCGGTAACAGACATAGAAAAAGAGGGTAAGGGAAGTTTTTCCAGACTTGCATTTCTAAAGCTTAGGGATAGGCTCCATGAATTATTCCAATCAGAAGATGAGGTATTATTGGAGATTTATAGTGATGTAAATGAAGGCCTCAATTTATGTATGGGTGAAGGATCATGGACGGAAGCATCTATTTGGTAGGGCTAGGAGGGCTAGTATCGGCCCTCCTCTCCATCATCGCTTATTTCCTGCATTATATGCACAGGGATTTTAGGGCTGTCCAGGCTGATATGATTCAGCTAAGGAAGGAAGTGGGCTTTATCAAAGTGGATCTGGTCAGGTTGCTAAAGGTAATGGGAATGGGGAAGGCCAGTTCCCATTTTGTATCGGGTAGTTAATGATTTGCCATTGATTAAATAAGAATCATGAAAAAGGAAATAATCAGAAGATTGAAGTCTCCTACACCTCCCTTCTTTAGGAGGATGCAGGAAGTAGGAGCTGCATTGGTGGCTACAGCCATAACACTCTATGGGATACCGATTGAGGTTTTAGAGGATTTGCCAGATTATCTGTTTATAGCTGGAGGATTGATAAGTAGTATAAGTCAGCTGACGGTATCCGAAACTTCCACTTTGAAAAATGAAGAGGATCAAGGAGTGTGAAAAGCTCAAGGTCTAAGGCCGAAAGTGAAAAGCTTAAAGCTCAAGGTCTAAGGCTGAAAGAAGTAAGTCTAAAGCCAAAGGTCTAAAGGCTAAAGTCATCAATTATCAAAAGCCATCTCATTTATTTGAGGTGGTTTTTTTTTGTGCTGATTACTTTTTTATTTCTCAAATAAAATCCCAGGATAGTAGGGTGGAGTGGCATACTCCACCAAGTCAGGGGTATAACCATTAATGTTGATTTTTAGATTCATCACTAAATGGTAGGAATAGCCGGGTGTAATTACAAATTACACCCAGCTTTTTTATAGTAATACTATTCCTATAAGAGGAAGCCGTCATGGTCTTTTATCGGTAAAAAACTATTTATATTCCTTCGTAAACGTTCTTAATCGTTCGCGAATGGTATTAAATAGGTAATCCTAATTTTTTGACATCAGGAAAGGGGCTGATGAGTGGAAACCTATTATATCTCTTACCAAAGGTCTACCTTAATTGTTTTGTAGCTAGGACTTTATTAATGATCTTCTGCAGGGATTTTCGTTCTAGGCCCTTGCCGATAAAGATCAGTTGGGATTTTGGGTAGGGCAATTTTGACTCCCCTTCCAATGGTGCTATATGCACTTGCCGGCCATGGGTCTGGACGATATGTGGTTGTGGGCTGTCGGATAGCCAAACCAATCCCTTCATCCGGTACAGTTGGTGATAGCTTAGGAAGAAGGTCAGGGTAAGTTGGCTGAGCAATATTTCCCTATCGATAGGTGTTTCCACTTCAAATAGCATGCTTTTCAAAGGGTGTTGCTGGGGCTTAGCGGCTATTTCATAGGTGCTTATGGCAGGATCCCAAGTCTTTTTGGCTTGGGTAAAAAGGTCATGGGGGATATGGCCGTGGTCGCTGGCCAAGACGGTTGCCAGGGAATTGATGCTTTGCATCAGTTGGGTTAAGGATGAAAGGTAGGATGGGGCGACCTGGGATTTTTTGTTCAGAACGATCAAATCCGCAGTGGCCAGCTGGCGGCTGACCTCTGGGATTTCTTCTATCCAGTCTTCCACCACCGTAGTGTCTACCACAGCCACTACCTGTTGGAGCTGAAAGAAGTTGGCGACTTCTTCTTTACGGAAGAGGGCTATAATGCTGCCAGGATCTGCCACTCCTGATGCCTCAATGAACAGGTTGTCGGGCTGTACATCCGCATTAAGAATGGAGGCCAGTGTTTCTACCAGTTCATTGTCCAGGGAACAGCAAATACAGCCATTGTTCATTTCAAAAAGGGAGCAATACCGTGTTTCAACCAAGTGGGCGTCAATGGACACTTTTCCAAATTCATTTTCAATGATGATGTTCTCCTCGTCTTTCTTGGCTTTTAAAAGACCATTCAAAACGGTGGTTTTTCCAGCTCCCAAAAAGCCGGTCAATAGGTAAACCTTGATCTTGGAAGGAGGTGTTGGTAAGGACATGAACTATGAAATTTAAATAGGGGAATCCTGGTTTTCTATTTTGCTTGAATTCACATTATGATTATCCGTTTTCACACCAGTAGCTTTATTTCTCACGAATTCCACAGATCTACCTGGCGGAAGACAGGTTTGCACGGAATAAAATCTGATTTCTTGGGACTTTCATGTGCTTTTTGAAAGATTATCATACTATTCAAAATCCAGTGGTGCAATTGCGGATATACATAATTCACATTATTAGTTTCTAAAGGGGCCATTCATCATTCAGCTGGGCGCTAAGGGAGAAATTGGCCGTATCATTTTCTGTAATCAGGCAGGCCTTCAGTTCTTTTGTGATTTCCTCCTCGTCCAATTCCTGGCCTATGATGACCAGTTCGTTCATGCGATCGCCATATTGGCGGTCCCATTTTTCGGCTATCAGGTCACGATTTTCGATATAGCTAGGGTTGTTCAGGCGTTCTTTTTCGGAATAGGCCGCCCACCAGGTGCCAAAGGTTTCAGCCTTCGATGAGCCACCGGCCTGGCTCCATAAGAGGGCATGCTGGGGCCTGGAGGCCAGCCAAAAGAGCCCTTTGCTCCTCACTATATTGCTGGGCCATGAAGTACGGATATAGTTCCAAAACCTTCCTGGGTGAAATGGTCTGTGATCTCTAAATACAAAACTGCCGATACCATACTCTTCTGTTTCGGGTACATGTTCCTTGTTCAGCTCCTTGAGCCAGCCAGCTGACTGCTCGGCTTTTTCGTAGTCGAACAATCCAGTGTCCACCACTTCATTTAGGTTTACTTTTCCATAGGATGTCTGGATGATCTTGGCTTCTGGATTGAGTTTGATCAATAGTTCTTCTAGGAGTTTTAGCTGTTCTTCAGTGACTAGGTCAGTTTTGTTAAGGATGATGACATTGGCAAATTCTACCTGGTCAGTGAGGAGGTTGACGATGGATCTTGCATCCTCCGGGTCATCGGTCATTTGGCGATCCAGAATGGTTTCTGCCGAGCCGAAGTCCTTGAAGAAATTAAAGGCATCCACGAGGGTCACCATGGTGTCCAGCTTGCTGATATGACAGAGGTCCATGAGCTGGTCCCCCGTCTCAAAAGAAAAGGTCTGGGCCACAGGAATGGGCTCGGATATCCCAGTACTTTCGATCAGGAGGTAGTCAAACTTCTTTTGGAGGGCCAGTTTTTGTACTTCCTCGATGAGGTCTTCCCTTAGGGTGCAGCAGATGCATCCATTGGACATTTCAATAAGTTTTTCTTCTGTTCTGCTCAGTTTTATTTCATTTTGGACCAGCTGGGCATCCACATTTACTTCACTCATATCATTGACGATAACAGCAACTTTATAACCTTCCCGGTTTTGGAGGATATGGTTGAGCAAGGTTGTTTTGCCGGCGCCCAAAAAGCCGCTCAGTACTGTTACTGGAATTTTGTTTTGCATGGGATGACTATTTTATGTTTTCACCGGGAGTACAGCCGATTTTTGATTTCTTGATATAATGCCAATTGATATAATGGGCTGCGCTTACGAATACAGCGCCAATGGGTGTGATGAAATGTTCTACTGTTGATGGATTTTTATTGATTTCAATGAGCGGAAACGGCCCGGAGCGAGTAATGGCATGTGCTGCAGCTCCATGACCGAAGATCAGGCCTGCCAGGATGATTCCGAAACCAATAAGGATCAATAGCAATGGAAGGGAATTGCGGTGGTGGTTCCAAAATCCATGGGACAGGGCAAATACTGCCAGAAAGAAGCCCAGCAGGATGATGATGTATTCTATCCATTGATTCATCAGGAAGCCCAGTCCGATCAGGGGCAAGACACTTATCAAAAATGGCAGGGCGGCGCAATGGAGCGCGCAGGCCAAGGAAGTGGAAAATCCGATAAAGTCCAGATGGGCGCCTATAAAGGAATTTTTCATTTAGGTAGCTGTTTATGCAATTATGTTGCAATATTAATCGTTTAGTAATTTAAATGCAACACTATTGCAAATAAAGGTTTTGCTCCCTAGCTTTGTGTCATCCTAAACTAAAAAATATGATCAGTGATGGATGAGGAAATGATCTTCAATGGGAAGCTCAAACTCAATGAAACAGATGTCTATCAGTGTAACTATATATTGGAAAATGCTACAGTTTATCAATAGTAAAAACCGAGGTCAATATTCACCTCGGTTTTTACTATTGATCCATCCAAATCGAATCAAGCTGTAGAGGAAATAAGGCTTTTGGTAGAAGAATAATATGGTTGAAAAATAGCTGATAAGTAAGAAGGGGGGATCCGTCTTTCATTTCCTTCTACTATTTATTATTGACCTAGAGAGTAGTCTGTTTTTATTTGATGGCTTCCAGTATTAATTTCATTATATCACTCATACCTATTATTCATCTTTCTGAGTTCATGTAGGATTTGGTCCTGACGGTCAATGACCTCATTTATTCGTAACATCCAAGCGCCAATTAATCTCAAAACAATAACGGCTATAATGAAAAGTGCCAAAATAAGTGCGGCACCTAAAGCACCAGAAAAGGTTGACTGTAATAAAACAGAAAATTGAGTTGTCATAGTGAAATGATTTAAAGTTGTAAAAACAGACAATTTACTTAAAAAGTGTAATGCATCTATATGGCACTGTGCTATTTAGGCGAGAAAGGGAGCAAAAAAGAAAGGGGTAAAACGAAAAAATCGCTTTACCCCCTTTTGTTGTGGAGCTGCAGGGAATCGAACCCTGGTCCAGATAGGGAAACACCGTACCGTCTACATGTTTAGTCACCTGTTGGATTTTCGTCTCAGGGCTGCTGGATGACACAGCTACCGTAGAGCTTAGCTATTTGAATTTCGCATTGGATTAATAGCATCTCCAATGCTAGACCTGGCAAGTCGACACCCCAGGATCAGCTCTGCCAAGTCAGAGAGCTGCGGGATGTGGCCGGGGAATTACTATCGCAACTCAACCCTTTAAGCAGTATCAATCCCTATTGGGTTTGATTAGGCAGCCATGGCGTAATTAGATTCGCCAATTATAGATCGCATGAATTATTCACGGACGTACATGCTCCACCCGACATGCGAGCCCAGTCCTTACACCTACTGTCAAAACCGGTCAGCCCCATATTTCAAGGATGACAAAAGTAATACAAAATTCGTTCCCATTAAAGGGAATTTGGTATTCCATTTAAAAGAAAACAGGGCAGCCATGCGACCACCCCATTTAACCCACATAATTTTTTATTGTAATTGAAATTTTATCGGTAGGGCCATTTTGACCCTTACAGGCTTGCCCCTTTGTTTTCCTGGGGTCCATTTTGGTGCATTTTGGAGTACCCGCACTGCTTCTTTGTCGCAACCTGCTCCAATGCCTCTGGCTACGGTAATGTCTTGGATGGAGCCGTCTGTGTTTACCACAAAATAGAGGTAAACGGTACCACCAATTCCCATTCGCCTGGCCTGTGTGGGATATTTTAGGTGCTTGTTCAAATATTTGGCCCAGCCTTCTAAGCCACCTGGGGGGCTCGGCATGGTTTCCACCACTTCGAATATTTCCTCCGCTTTTTCCTCTACTGGTGGCGCTTCATTGATTACATATTCAGGTATCTTAACTTCCTCCGGTAAATTGATATCAAATACTTCATCGATCTTGTCCATGATTTCTTCTTCATCGGGTACTTCTTCGATTTTGGGTTGCTGCACTGTTTTGGGTCGAGGAGGCTCTTGAACGGTGATAGGAATATCCAATATTTTGTCAAAACTATCCGCCTTGGTATTAAGGTCCAAAGCATGGGCCTTTTGATAGGATTTGAATTCAAATGCAGCGAGCACCAATGCCACACTTATCAATAGGCCGGCATTGAAAAATAATCCATATTTTCCTCTTAGGTCGGCTTGGGGAGTTTTTTTTGCTTCCATGGTCATGCATTTATGGTGAATGATTTCATTATAGCGGTATATGCTGGTTCCATAAGCCTAAGGGATGGTAAGTACTTAGGATGAAACCAGACCTGCAAGTACCCGGGTAAGCTTTGCGCAGTCTTTTGCTCAATATTATAGTACTAATATAGAAATAATTAGTTATAAAACTAAATATATAGTTTAAAATTATTTTTCAATATTTATTCCTAAGGGGAGAGGCCAGTTTGCTTTTCCTGTTAATGAAAAATTGAAGAAAAACCTGATCCTTATGGTGGTTCTAGGAAGTTGGTAAGCCTTATATAATGGAATACAGATTATCCGTCAGTAATATCTTTTACCCTTTTTAATTTTCAGCTGAAGGCTGGGGGCTAAAAGATAGTGAATCTCATCCGGTCACTGCATGTGCTAACGCATTTTCTTAGCGCTACCTTCTATTGTCCAAAACAGCATGCTTCAAAGGCCAGCAAAAAGGTGGGGTAGCGTTTAGATCAACCAGAAAAACTGGGCAAACCCAACATTTCATTTAGAAAAAGCGTTTTTACAGGCCGTAATAGATATGTTGTGAATATTTCGGGTTAGTAGAGCTAGAGGGAACTGAAGAAAGCTAATAGGAGAAATTAAGGCAAAAAAAAACAGGCTGCCAAAAATGACAGCCTGCTTAATTATATCTTTAAGATAAATTGCTTAGCTCAATTTGAATCGGATAGGTAATCTCATTTTTACCCTTACTGGTCTACCTCTTTGTTTACCAGGTTCCCAAGCAGGGGCATTTTTAACTACTCTCATGGCTTCTTCATCGCAACCACCGCCGATCCCTCTCAAGATACCAACATCTTGTATAGATCCATCAGTGTTAACTACGAAAACCACATATACTGTACCTTCGATTCCCATTCTCCTAGCCTGAGTTGGATACTTCAAGTTTTTGCTCAAGTATTTGTTCCAACCTTCCATTCCACCTGGAGGAGTAGGCATGGTTTCCACCACATCGAAAATCTCTTCCGCTTTTTCTTCAACAGGAGCATCAGCAATAACAACTTCTTTAATTACTGTTTCTTCCTGAACGTCCACGTCAAAGTTAACTTCGATCTTTTCTTCAATCTCTACCTCATCAGGGATTTCCTCGATGATAGGCTGCTCTACTGGTGGAGGCGGTGGAGGTGGTTGTTCCGTAATCGGAATATCCAATAGTTCCTCGAAATCGTCTTCCACTGTTCCCAAGTCCATCAGCTCACCTGATTCATAAGACTTGTACTCGAAAGCAAACAGCGTAAGACCAACGCTGATCAATAGACCCAAGTTCAGGAACATTCCTGATTTTTTGGTCAAATCAGCTTTTGGTGTCTTTTTAGCTTCCATAGTTAATACTCATATAAAGGTTAATAATTCTTGCTCTATTTTAGCGATAACAATTCTAACCATTTATTTTTATTTATACAAACTTACTTTTCTTCTTGTACAAAATATAAAAACAAAGGGTACCGATTAAGCTTCCAGTCAAATTAGCAACAATATCCATAAGGTCAAAACTCCTGTTCGGAACAAGTTGTTGCATCTCTTCAGCTAATATAGCAAAAATGACGCCCAAAACTAAGTGATTAGTAATAAATCTTTTAATTGATAAGCTTTCATTTTGGCTATTTGTCGCCCTATTCCATAAGAAAAGGAGTCCGCCAAAGAGACTGAAATGGACCATTTTGTCCAATCCTGGTATTTTTGGGCCTTCTGGTAATTGATCCCCTGGGGCCATGATCAGTAATATTAACATCACCAACCATAACAAAGCAGGTAGAAAGCGATCGCTAAAGTAATTTTCTTTATTCACCTACCAATTCAGCGTATTCTTCAGCTGAAAGCAAGTCAGAAGGTAATTCGTTTTCAAACTTAACTTTGATCATCCATCCTTCTTCATAAGGGGATTCATTGACCAACTCAGGAGATCCTTCTAATTCTTCATTGAATTCGATAATTTCTCCTTCTAATGGCATAAATAAATCAGATACAGTCTTTACTGCCTCTACTGTACCAAACACTTCTCCTGTCTCGATAGTTTCACCGACAGTTTCAACTTCTACATAAACGATGTCACCCAACTCTCTTTGGGCGAATTCAGTTACGCCGATAGTTGCTGTGTCACCTTCGATTTTTACCCATTCGTGGTCTTTTGTGTACTTTAATTCTTTTGGGAAGTTCATATTCTATATTTAGGATTAATCAAAGCCAAAAATACAAGCTTTCCCCAAATGATAAAACCTATTGGCCTAAATTAAATCGTAATTGTCCTCCAAATGCAGTGGAACTTCGTCTATAGGCTGTGGTAATCTTCGGATCATTGACGGTACGGTCAAAATAAAGAGAGACTTTGAGGTTTTGGTTGATGATATAACCTATGGTCGGTCTAATCTGTAGGTTGAGGTTTCCATTGGTAACCGTGCTGCCTTCTTCAATTTTTCTCTGTAGGGTTTTGGTGTCGACTATGCTTGTACTTATCCTTATTTCCAGGTCATTGTTTAATACTTCTTGTTGACCTTGAATCTTAAAAGGAATCTTTACACCTGATTTGGTATAGCCCAGATCAAATCTAAAGTCATGACTGCTTTGTTCTGTTACCTGGGCATTGGAGAAGTTCAGTCCTATATTCCTTTCTGTATTGTATTCAAAAGAAATGTTCATTCTGCTTTTGGTCAATACATCAATGCCAAATAGGGGAGCGAACCTTTCTGAAATAACTACTTGGTTAAAGATATATACAGGAATATAACTTCCAAATTCATCCGTTATGCTGGCCATTGGGTAATGTTGCAAACTATTATACAATTCAAGTCCTGATTGATATAATAAGGAATTGGAGAAATTACTTACATCATAAGAAGAGGTGTAATTATGTGTTAGGTTGATGGAGCTAAAATGCTCTTCGAATAATGGTAATCGGGATAGTCCTCGGTATTCCAATCTCCAATTGGGCAGTGGGAATTTAGGAAAAGGACTTAAATCAATATCTTCTGCAGCCTTACCAGAGTATGCCGCTAAGAAAGATGGCACCAGCACATCTTGACCATTGAGGTTATACTCGCCTCCTGGGTTCAATGCCTCTAGCCTTGATTTGATGATGGGTCTGTAATTCTCAAAATTGCTAAATAATGGAGAGTTGTTCTGATCATCATTTTTTGCAAAGGCCGTTTTAATGATATTATAGCTAATGCTATAGGCTCCAAGGCGATTAGGGTTGATGGAAGCATATTCCTCTTCCATTTCACTGTTGCGCCTAAATATTTCGGCATATTGTCCAGTTTCCCGTTTTCGTAAATCCAAGGTGATACGCAAATCCTTAATAGGCTCTAGAATAGCATTTAATCTAAGGTCTTTGACCTGGTTTTGACGGAATGTTTGCGTCAGCTCTGTACTAGGAGCCATGAGTCCTTGGTTAGCCAAATCGTATCGAATATCAGCATTCTGGCTACCGAAAATAAAGCCCAAGCCTGGATTCATAAAGCTCCTGTCCAATCCAAATAAGCTGGTATTTTCCATATAACCGGGTAGGAAAGTACCTTCTGTAATGCTGTAGCGACCAGAGACTTCTTTAAGCATCATGGCAAACTTCAGAAAGCCATTTAAGAAACCATCTGTATTAATGGTGTCCTGAGGCTGTTTCTGTCCAGGGATGGATGGCCTTTTGGGGGTGTTGAGCACCCGGAGCTTGGTGACCTTATTGTACAGTTTTATCATGTCCAATTTACCTGTAAAGGTTCGGTCCCTTGTGTTTTGAATGACATTCCCCAGGGTGTCCTTTTGCCCTATGGACCCTGTCATCCAGCTGTATGTCGCCTCGTAGCGGAAATCTGTGCTAATCCAATCAAGGATAGGTACTTTTTCCGTAGGTATGTGGTAATTGGCCACTAAGGAATGGTTATAATTGGTTGTTCTGCCAAAATGCCTTAGGTTATTTCTTACAGAATCACGCTTTGCTTCGGTATTCAGGTCTCCTTCAGGTTCATCTACCAATGCATTCACCCTAGCGGTATAGTCAAAAGAAAGGTTATTGGTAAGGTCCCAATTGAGGCTGTAAAAGCGATTGATATAATAACTTTTTTGGAATAAAGGCGCTACATTTTCAGTGGTAAGCTGATCATTTCTATACTGTGTACGCATAAACCGCCTGTCCATGTCAATTCTGGCCGTCATCAATGTAGGGGCCAAGTTTAAATTGAAGTCCTTGATCAATTGCAGGTAAGGACTGCTCATTTTTTCTGAGCCTTTAAAAGGTTCAATGAGTACAGGTTCAGGAGCATAACTATAGGCGATATTTCCCTTATAGGTTTCAAAAGTATAATCCTGGGTATTGATATTACTTTGTTTTACCAAGCCATAGGCATATGAAAAGGAGAAGTTGGACAGGTCATAAATCCTGTTTTTTTCATTGTCCTCCTTTTTAATTTTACGCACATTGGTAAAGCTGATATTTCTTCTTTTAACCTGATCAAGGACTAGGTCTTTATAAGCCTCCCTTTCTGCATCTGTTCTGAATTTTGATAAGGCCAGTTCAAAGGGAACATCAGGGTTCAAGGGGTCATACTGAGGCTTTGTAGTGGCATTTTCCATGCTGACATACATAGGGATACTTACCCTCAATGCCTCTGGCAGTAAGCGGTCTACCTGCACATTGGCAGAAATATCATATTGGGTGCTGGATTCCCTTGATCTCTGGGATAATCTGGTTTCCAATCCTCCAAAACCAAAGGTATTATGCCTGATTGTAGAAGAAATGGTAGCCACATCTGCAATTTGGGCGTTTAATCTTGCATTGGCGGCCCAGCCTGAAGATTTGTTGAAGTCGACTACCCGTAATTCATTGGCCCAAACACAGATGGATTTACTGGCCCCACCCGTAGAAGAAGGATTTCTTACTCCGATCATCAAGCCTTGGACATAGTTTAATTCAGGTCGTCCAACTACAGTGACCTTATACTGTCTGACTTGGGCAGTATAAGGCAGGTTTTGTGGAGATTGGCTATTATCTCTTTCAGACTTTACACCTACAATTTCATCAATTCCAATATTGATTTCATTCAGCTCAGGCCAGATTTGCTGAGGATCCCGGGTGCCAGTAGGCGTGATGTGAAGAGGAACTTCTATTTCGTAATAATTATCAGTATAGTCAGTACCTAATCTCAAGAAAGCACTTAATTCCCCATCTTCAGCATCTTCACTGTCCGCATGGAAGAACATTTTTAATCGGCCATATTGTACCAAATCCAAGTTGACATTTTTAAATACTGCCCTGGCATCTCTGGCTTGGAGATTGTCCACGCATAAACGTAAAGACTGCTCATTCAATCTCCTTTCAACTGTAGATGTATTGTCCCGGTCTCTGATGATACCTGGAGGTAGTACATAGGGGCTTTGGTTAGGGCCTCCTTGACTGTTTTCCTCAATATTTACCACGCCCACTGTGAGATTGGAAACATCAGGTTCCGGCACTTCAAACAATCCTCTTTCATAGAGGGATTCTTGGAAAGTCCTCCATTGGCTGCCTACCATCTGGAACTTGGCCATTCTCAATACCACAGGTTGTTCAAATTCAGTAAGGTAAGTCCTTACAAATCGCATGGATTTGAATCCAGTGATGTCCCCCTGGACATTGTCAGGCTGGCGGACGGGGATTCGGAACAAGTACCAGTTTACCTCATCACCATTTTCATTATGGGTTACCTTGTCCACAATATTGTTTTGGCCAACAACCAATTGACCGGGACGGAGGTCTACTTCATATTCATAATAGTTTTCGATCTCATTGATCGTATTGTCATTGTTAAGGTCTTCATTGTCAGGTTGATTGGAGCCTGAAGGCGTGTAAGCCAAATTGGAATTGGAGTTGATAGGGGTGTTATTTTCCAAGCCATTAAAACGCTTGTACCTTTCCAGTATTTTTACATCATTTTGATCCAATTCATCTCCCAAATAATATTGGAATTTGTCTGCAGAAGGGTCTGCTTCAATCTCGGCATAAACATCTGGGTCGACATTTAAGCGATTAAGGAAACGGTCGGCAAAATAGTCCACTTCGTCCTCACTGCTAAGGCCATCCAAGCCTACGTCTTGATTGGGTCTGGCCTCTGGTGAATTGTCAAAACCCGGGGTCAGGTACTGTTGACTGGTTACTCGGCCCCATTCATTTTCATTGGTAGCACTGGGATCTCCATCAGCCGGTAAGCCGTTTTCAAAAGCATGTCTCCCGTCCATCATGACATCTTCCGAAATTTCCCCTAGGTTGATCATGAGCTTACCACCAGTAGTATTGTTTTCATTGAAAATACCATCCAGTACCCGACCATTTTCACCGGAGATAAATGGATCCATTAACCAGAATTCTATGTATTCGATATTGGTCCTGTCAAAATCTACGTCTGAGGTGATCGCCCGGGTAATTCCACCATAATTTTCTTCTGGGTTGGGGAGCAGCCCTCTTCGGTCAAGGTTGGGGTTATAATTGTACATGCCCCTCTCGTGGGGGAAATAGGCCAATTCAAATAATGGCTCCGGAGTTACAATTACATCCCGGTCTCTTTGAGGAAATATTTCTTGGGGGACCACTCTTCTGACATAATGGTTATTACGGTCCTCTGAGTTGATGTTTTGAGGCACGCCTTGTCCACTTTCGCGATAAAATACATTGTCAATATTGTACCATGCTAAGCGGGCCCTTCTATAGGCATTTCCTAAGCGGTCTTCAGTTTGCATGCTCAGATCAAATCGATCATCTTCAGTGCGGGGAGTGGCTGAAAGGTGCCAGTTTTGCGAAGCACCACCTAGACTAAATGGTGTAACGGCGGTTTCAAAATCATCAATATAAGAAGCGCCTTCTCCATTTACCTCATTTGAAGTGCCCGGGATCAATTGGGCAAATTCACCATTAAAGGTGACCAGAGACTTTTCTTTGGTGTCTGTGAAGGGTAGCACATCGGCCAGTTTGGTCAACCACCGGGATTCATCACTATAATTTACATCCAATCCCCAAAGGCTATTTTTAATGGTTTCACTTCCTGTGCTGATCCTAGTGATATTGGGTCTTTCATTTAAATACAGAAAGGTTCCTCCGATATTGAATTTATCATTGAACAAATAGTCAAAACGGGTGCCCAATAAGCTTCTTGTCTGGAAGGAAACAAGGTCCGCTTTTTCGAAACTAATGGATATACGTTTACCGGATGAAAGTATACCTTCATTGATAATGACCACCCTGCCAATATTATAATCCACCGTGTAGTCGACGCCCTCAGTCAGTGGTATATTGCCTGCTCTTACCAAAACGGAGCCTTCGGAAATATTCAGACCTGGCAGCATGATTTCTGAAGAAGATCCGGCAGTCAAACTACCTTTTAAATAGTATTTGTTTAGCCTGGTGACCAATTCCGCATCTGCTTTGGTGGTGCGGTACAAGGTGTCGTATACAAATTTGTTTTTGAGGCTTTCCTCATTGGGAAGAAAGTTATCGCTCAATGTCTGTCCAAACGGTTCCAATACCGGGAAGATCAACATGCCCTTTTCAGGTAGTATGGTCAAGCCTGGGACAAAGTCAAAGTTACCATCCGGCTGAGGATCATTCTGTGGGTTCAGGTTATCGAGTTTCATCAGCCTGATCAAAGGCACATCTTTCACCAGTTCACCTTCCAGTAAACTTGGGTTGTCCAGTCCGGTTCTGTCATCACGATAGATCACCTGTAATTGAAATCCTGTCTGCTGGATTTGGTTGGCATTGAAATTATAGATGTTTTTCATCATCAAGTCCCAAGTAGGGACATTGACATTGATTCTTGCAGGTCTTAATAATTTCAGGAATAATACATCGGATTCTGCTCGGTTCTGGTAGTCTTCAGACATTTCTCCGACTTTGTAGGATTGGCCGTTATAGGTGTATTCATAGGAGATGGCAACTACCTCATCGTTTTGCAACTTCCTGTTTAAGCTCAAATACCCCAGTTCTTTATGGAAGGTATATTCGTTATCCGCCAGTTTTCGAGCGCCATTTACTTGGGTGAAGTCTGTGCCCTTTACAAGGTTAAGATCATTTTCTATTGCTGTAGAGGCATTGTCATAGGGGCGAAAAGAAGGGTTTGAAGTTAAAGTTTGGAAGAGCTGGTTAGCATCATTGCTAGCAGGGCTGCCAGGTGTTCCAGGGCCAATATTGGGATTTTCGGGTTTGTAGATCCTTTGGCCCTCACCCAAGTCCATAAAAGCCACAAAGTTTCTAAGTGTTTCTGTTTTATTGGCCCTGTTCATGATATAGACTTCTACCCTTGTGACATTAACACCAGAGAGAATTTGGGGCAAGCCCCTTAGCCATCTTTCATAGTTTTCCCTAAAGAAATGAGCCAAAAAGAAGTGGCGGTTATCATCATATTCCGAGGCCCTGATTTCGAAAGGTCTACCTTGACCACCACGCTCGATGACGATTTCATCTCTTCGTCCCCTTTGCGTGGAGGCGACAGAAGTCATGAACAACTTGCCAAATTGCAATTGGGTTTTGACTCCAAAAAGATTTTGAGCACCTTGTATCAGGCTGTTTTGAACAGGCATGCTCACATTGCCTATTTCAATACTTTTGACGATATCTTCTTCAAATCCCCTGTATTCGACTTTAAGTTGGTTTTCGAAGTCAAAGGAATTGTTGCTGTCAAAATTGGCATTGATCTGCATTTTTTGTCCCAAGCTTCCATTGACGCTCATCTGGATTTGCTGATCAAAGTTGAAACCACCATTTTGCTGTTGCCTGATCGGGATGGATGGATTATCTATTCTTCTGAAAATACCTCCAAAATCCAGGTTGACATATCCGGTAGGGGTAATATTGATTTCACTACCACCAAAAAGCCTGTCAAATGTTGGGCTCATGGTCATAGGGGGGATCAGTCCTCTACCACTGACGGCACTTTCTCCATACATGCCTCTGGACCGGTTCCTCCAGTATTCCTGACGCATGCGCAGTTCTTGTATTTTCGAAAATTCTTCAAAATCAAAATAATATCCAGGTGAAATATCCGTGGAGTCCATTTCATCATACACCTTATAATGAATAGTGGAATCCATTTGCACCTCTACCTGTTCTTCATTAGGTCCTGTTTGGTAAAAAGGAGATTGACGATTTTGGAATGGTGTTTGATTTGGAAATAGTGGATTGGTTTCAAAGTTATCCCACAATAAAAAAGAGGGCAAAGTCCTTCTTTTGTCCAAAGAATCCACCAAACTCGGTACAGTATCCTGAACGACATTTTGAGCGATAGCCTTGTTAGAAAACAAGAAAATCGCTGATAACAACAAAGTAATTGTTGTATAAAAGTAGCTTGGGTTATTTGTTGAGAAAAAGTAATGTCTCACTGTAGTCAAACTTGAATAAATTAAGTTGACCTTAAAGATGCCTTAATTAATTCTTCCAAGGAAATTTCTTTGCCGCTTTTTTTCAAAATTGTATTGATATTTTTTTCTGCTACAGCCTTGGTAAAGCCTAAGGTTAAAAGTGCCTGCAAAGCCTCTTCTTTAATGGCATTGTTTTGTTGAATAAATCCAGAAGGTGCAGCAGTAGTGCTTTCCATACCTTCTTTTTGTATTTTATCCTTTAATTCCAACACGATCCTCTGGGCCGTTTTGGCACCGACGCCTTTGACTCTTTGAATGGTTTTATGATCTTCATGCAAAATGGCAGCACTTAGCTCATCCACATTTAAAGAGGATAAAATCATCAGGCCAGTATTAGGCCCCACACCACTGATGGAAATCAGCAATAGGAAAAGTTTTTTCTCCTGCTCTTCTTTAAAACCAAAAAGTGTATGGGAATCTTCTTTGATGTGCAAATGGGTGAGGAGCATGATCTGCTCCTCATCCTTTATCTGGGAATAAGTATTCAATGAAATTTTGACATGGTAACCTATTCCATTAATATCAATGACCACATAAGTGGGGTCTTTGGTAACTAATCTTCCTTTTAAATAATCTATCATGCTTTATTGTGACTTTGTGCATCTACTACCGCAATGGCAACCATATTGACAATTTCCCTAATGGAACTGCCCAACTGTAAGATATGCACCGGTTTGTTCATTCCCAAAAGAATCGGGCCGATTG
The DNA here is from genome assembly GCF_014280965.1 of Echinicola salinicaeni. Classification (GTDB taxonomy): domain Bacteria; phylum Bacteroidota; class Bacteroidia; order Cytophagales; family Cyclobacteriaceae; genus Echinicola; species Echinicola salinicaeni. The sequence continues at coordinate 82,154 of NZ_JACODZ010000012.1, read as the reverse complement.
CTTCTGCATTTCCAATTCCTGCGACCAGTTTATAGGCAATGTTTCCAGAGCTCAAGTTAGGGAAAATCAATGTATTGGCTTTTTTGTCAGCTAGGGCACTGAAAGGATAATTTTCCTGTTGGATTTCTTCACTTAATGCCACATTACCCTGCATTTCCCCTTCAATGACCAGATCGGGGAATTTAGCTTTTGCTTTGGCAGTGGCCAAAGCCGTTTTAGTTGGCGTATTGCCTTTTGCTGAGCCAAAATTGGAGTAGGAGAGTACTGCTACCCTAGGTTCCAAATCAAAGAATCGTACAGCATCAGCAGTCAATCCGATGATTTCTACCATCTGATCAACTGTAGGATTAACGTTTACTGTGGTGTCGGCAAAGAAGAAAGGCCCTTTGTCAGAATTCATGATATACATACCCGCTACACGGTCAACATCCTTTTTCACGCCAATTACATGAAGAGCAGGAAGGATGGTTTTTGGGTAATCCTTGGTCAAACCTGAAATTAAGGCATCCGCTTCACCAAGCTCCACCATCATGGCTCCGAAGTAATTTCGGTCCCGCATGAGCTTTTGGCCTTCAAAAGGTGTTAAGCCTTTACGCTTACGTTTATCATATAGGATTTTGCCATAGCGTTCCAATCTTTCTGGATCCTCAAATGGATCAATGATTTGAACATTATCCAGTTCAAGGGAGTTTTCGGCGATCAGCCTGGTGATTGTTTCCCGGTTTCCAAGTAAGATAGGCTCACCGATTTTTTCATCAATGATAAGTTGGGCGGCTTTAAGGATTTTACGGTTATCGGCTTCCGCAAAAACAACTCTTTTAGAGTTCTTTTTGGCCCTGGAAATCACTCTGGACATCAATCTTTGATCAATTCCGATTCTTTCCTGCAGTTCTAATTCATATGCTTCCCAATCATCAATCGGATTATGAGCAACACCGGAATCCATCGCTGCTTTAGCTACAGCAGGTGCAATGGTGGTGATTAACCTTGGGTCTAAAGGTTTAGGAATGAGGTAATTTCTTCCGAAGCCCAATTGGTCATCTCCATAAGCTTTATTGACTATATCTGGTACAGGCTCTTTGGCCAGTTTGGCAATGGCATGGGCTGTGGCCAATTTCATTTCTTCATTAATGCCCGTAGCCCTTACGTCTAGGGCTCCCCGGAAAATATAAGGGAATCCCAAAACATTATTCACCTGGTTAGGGTAATCCGATCTGCCTGTTGCCATGATCAAGTCATCTCTTGTAGAAGTTGCCAGGTCATAGGCGATTTCAGGGTTGGGGTTGGCTAAGGCAAATACGATGGGGTTTTCGGCCATTAATTTGATCTGTTCCGGGGAAACTATATTTCCAGCGGAAAGTCCTAAAAACACATCAGCACCTTTCATGGCATCACTTAGGCCGTGAAGGTCATTGCCTGAATAAGCAAATTCTCTTCTAATATCATCTAGGTCTTCTCGATCAACTGTAATCACCCCCTCCTTATCTACCATGACAAGGTTTTCTTTTTTTACACCTAGAGACAAATAGAATCGGGTACATGAAATAGCCGCTGCCCCAGCACCTAGGACGACCAGCTTAATATCTTCAATTTTCTTACCGACGATTTCCAGGGCATTAAGCAAGGCTGCACCGGAAATGATCGCTGTGCCATGCTGGTCATCGTGCATGACAGGGATTTTCATTTCATTTTTTAAGGATTGCTCTATCTCAAAACATTCAGGTGCCTTGATATCTTCAAGGTTTACACCTCCAAAAGTAGGCTCAAGGGATTTTATGATTTGGATAAGCTTCTTTGGGTCTTTTTCATCAATTTCAATATCAAAGACATCGATACCGGCAAATTTTTTGAACAGTACGCCTTTTCCTTCCATTACAGGCTTGCCTGCTTCTGGCCCAATATCCCCCAGACCTAGGACTGCAGTTCCATTGGATATTACCGCTACCAAATTTCCCTTGGCAGTATACTTGTAAACATTCTCCTTTTGGGCGGCAATTTCTAAACAGGGTTCAGCTACACCAGGGGAGTAAGCTAGCGCCAGGTCCATCTGGCTGGATAAAGGTTTGGTGGGAACTACTTCGATTTTCCCTGGACTTCCTTGGCTATGGTATCCAAGTGCATCCTCTTTTCTGATTTTAATCGCCATACTGAGTTATATATAGGATTTATTATTGTACAGCTTCCGGGAATTTTGTGGCCAATAAAATGGTCTCAATTTCCCTAAGTGCTGATTTGTGGGTTTCATTAGGATAATAAAGGAAGCCTTCCATATAGTATAGTTTTCCTCTTTTTTGGTCCACTACAATATAGGATAGAAAAGACCCTCCCATACTAATATTGTTGGTTCTCCATTGTCCTCGCATTTCTAGGGCGTACTTTCCATCGACTTTGATATCCCTAAAGGAAGGAATGATGCTTGTTTCAGTTTTAAGATAAGAATTAGGTTTGTCAGGATCACCAAAAATTCTGTCTTTCAAAATTTGATCGCGGAATGCTATGATATTTTCAGGAAATACTTGCTCTTCTGAAGTATAGTCTGTTTCATAAAAAAAGAGGCTGATATCTGCTCTTTGGGTATTAGGGGTAGGCTGTCTCAGCCACATAAAATTATCTTCCTCCTTAACGAATTGATAGGAGGCTGGAATAGAAAGGTCAAGATTGAATTTCTCTTTCGCCTTTGTTTCAGCAGCGCCATTTCTGCGATTTAGAATGGCAGTGCCTAATCTGTTCCTTTCCCGTACTTCGAATAGGTTTTGTAATTTACCTTTGTTTTTCTTCAGGTTTTTGACCAATTCTTGCTCATTGTTCCCGAATAAATAGATTACCTCCTGACCTTGAGCGTATTCATCCTCATTCCTGATCATAAATAAGGATTTATCCTCTTGGGCTTTTTCCTTTGACTGGGGGCTGAACTGGGAATTAATCATTCTGCTGCCAGGCTTATTGTCATCAAAGGTCGTTACATAGACGATATTATAAGCCATTTTTAAAATTCTGGTCATGGTCCTTGGGTCCACTTTTCGAATGTCAAAAATCGTTTCTTCTCTTACGAGTCCTTTGATATCTTCTTCAAATACATTTTCTAGTGCTTCCTTTACGGGGCCTTTATATTTGAGAGAATCTATCACCAATAATATTTCCCCATGACCTCCTCGTGCCTTGGGCTTATTACTTCCAGATTTGCTTTTTAGGTTTTCGCAACTGGAAATGATTACCGTAAATACTAGAACAGTAGCTAATATTAATATTCTTTTCGTAGACATTTTTTGAGTGATTTGGTTAAGGACTGATTACAATTTATAAAAATAAGTGAGAGGGAGAAAGTTATTATTAAAAAATTAGTTATACAATTTTTATCCAATAATCAGTTTTTGACCTGGTTTGATCTTATTGTTATTAAGCTTGTTTAACCTTTTTATTTTCTCAATACTAACACCTTCTAATTTACGGGCAATTAGCCATAAAGAATCACCAGGTTGCACAATATAGGTTTTCGGATTTCCGGATAAGCGGGTAGCATCCTGTTTTGCCTTGCCACTTTCAGCTATTTGTTGATTGAAAGCTTTAGGGTTTTGATAAATGGTCAATTGCTGACCAATTTTAATATTGTTGGAATAAAGACCATTCCAAGCTTTGAGATCAGATACAGAAGTCCCATATCTATTGGCGATTCTTCCTAGCGCATCTCCTCTTTTGACTCTGTAAATAAGTTTTTCAGCTGGTTTCTCTTTTGGCTTGTCCGCTTCAATACTTGCCAATAATCGTTCTTCTCTGATATTTAGGGAATCAACAATCCATGTTTTGTTTTCAGCTAAATAGTTGGCCTGATTTTTAGGAACCCTTAAGGCAATGTGTCTCTGAGAATGTGGTATTTTATTTTTAATAATCGATGGATTTAAAAACTCAAGATCCTCTAGACATACTCCTGACACTTCTGCCAATTGTTCAAGATCCATTTCAGCATTAAAATGCACTTTTTCATGGGCAATTGGGAAGGTACCATCCTCTAATATCAGGTTGTGCTCATCAGCGTATTTGAAAACATACATGATGGCTTGGAATTGAGGGATATAGCCTCTGGTTTCTCTAGGGAGTCGATTATAAATTCCCCAGAAAGTACGTCTGCCACCAGATCTTCTGATCGCTTTTCTAACATTTCCAGGACCGCAATTATAGGCCGCCAAAGCAAGCTCCCAATCCCCAAACATCCTATGCAGGGCTTTTAGGTATTTGCAGGCAGCTTCTGTAGCCATTTCCGGGTCCATCCGCTCATCAATATCCCTGGAAACATTCAGGTCATATACCCTTCCTGTCGCAGGCATGAATTGCCATAGCCCCATGGCTCCGACTCTAGATTTGGCCTTAGGGTTTAATCCTGATTCAATGATTGCTAGGTATTTGATTTCGTCCGGCATACCATGGCGCTTGAGGGCTTCCTCAAAAAGCGGGAAATAGATTTCCTTACGTGCCAAGGTCATCTTGGAATATTCCCTGTTTCTTACCGTAAAATAATTGATGAAAGCAAAGATGGTTTCATTCAGCTCAAAAGGCATTCCCGTATCCATTTTTCGAACCCTGTCATTCACTTCTTCATAGGTGAAGTCAGGTATGAATTCGTAATCATAGACCGGCTCAATGACTGCCTCATTATCAGCTTCAATGAGACCATCTTCCTGTTGACCTTGAGCAATGGTAATCATGACACAGTTTATCAACAGAGATAAGAGTGTATATAATTTCCAGTTTCTCATGGCCAAATATATTATTGATTTTTAATTTTAGTTAAATAATCTGCAAAAGCGTAAAGATCCGATTCCTTAAAAGAGTTGGTAATTATCTGCAGTCCTATCGGTAGCCCCTTTTCATCCGTTCCATTAGGAATAGAAATGGCAGGAACACCTGATACAGAAGCTTGGACAGTAAAGAGGTCTTCCAGGTACATTGCCACTGGATCATCGCTATGCTCTCCAAACTTAAATGCAGTAGATGGAGTGGTAGGCATAACAATATAATCAAATTTATTTAAAAGATCCTCAGTAAATTCCTTGATTAATCTTCTGACCTTTTGCGCTTTAGTAAAGTAAGCATCATAATAACTGGCACTTAGTACAAAAGTTCCAAGCATGATCCTTCTTTTTACTTCTTCACCAAAACCTTCTGATCTGGTCAGCTTATACATGCTTTCCAGATTATGGGCATTGGGAGTCCTGTAACCATATTTTACGCCATCAAATCTAGAAAGGTTTGAACTGGCTTCAGCAGTGGTCAGGATATAATAGGTAGGCAATACATATTCCAGTAGTGGGAAATCCACTTCTTCTACGTGATGACCTTCCTCTTTTAGCTTATTGAGTACATCTAGGGTATGTGCCTTGATCTCTGGCTGCAGAGCCTCGGATTCAATGGTCTCTTTAAGATAGGCTACTTTTACTGGCTTTTTCAAGTCCAGCTGTTGACTGTAGGCGGGGACTTCTTTTCTAGAAACAGTACTGTCATTGTCATCCTGTCCAGCAATGACTTCCATGACTAGAGCATTGTCCTTTACGTTCGTAGAGAAAACTCCAATGGTGTCAAAGGAAGATGCATAGGCAATCAGTCCAAATCTGGAAACCCTGGAATAGGTAGGTTTGATACCGACAATACCTGTAAAAGCAGCAGGTTGTCTTACTGATCCACCAGTATCTGTTCCCAAAGATGTGGTACAAAGATTGGCTTGTACAGCAACGGCCGAACCTCCTGAAGAACCTCCTGGTACACGTTCTTCATCAAGGGCATTAAGCACTTTTCCGTGAACGGTATTTTCATTGGAAGATCCCATACCAAATTCATCACAGTTGAGCCTACCTATAATAATGGCATCTTCATCTATGAGTTTTTGTACAGCTGTAGCAGTAAATTGGGATTGAAATCCTTCTAGGATTTTACTGGAAGCATTGACTTCATGGTCAGCATAACAAAGTACATCTTTGATGCCTATAACCATACCCGCCAGTTTTCCGGCAGTTCCGTTTTGGATTTTTTGGTCTACTTTTTCTGCTTGTTCTAAAGCAGATTGCTCATAAACTTCAACGAAGGCGTTTAAATGCGCCTTCGTCTGAATGTTTTTGAGATAATAATTGACTATCGCTTTACAGTCAGTTTCCTTATTTTCAAGCGATATTTTTATTTCGTCGAAAGAATGGAATTTTTCCAATGGTGATAATATTTAGCTTTTCTTCTTACTGTCTCCTTTAATTCCTTCCTCAATATCATCCTGAATCTCTTTGGTAGCATCCTTGAATTCTTTGATGCCTCGGCCCAATCCTTTTGCTAATTCAGGGATTCTTTTAGCACCGAAAAGAAGGATGATCACTAGGATAATTACCACCAAGGAACCGCCTCCTATATTTTGTATGAAACCCAATGTAGTCATGATAAGCGAATTTTAGTTTTTTAAATCGTTACAAAGATATAATTGTGACTTACTATCACAAAGGAATAATGTACAGTTATTTATATTTTCGTAATCTTTTTTGTAAAGATACTCATATTATAGCATAAATGCTTATTTCCCGGTTAACCAAATGGAAGGATTCATTACTTTTAATCCTTTCCAGGTTTGGAAATGAACTTCTGAAACTCCATTGTTGCCCGTGGAAACTTCTCCAATTTTGTCATTTGCTTTCACTGTTTCTCCTGATTTTACAGTAATGGTCTTTAAGCGACTATACATGGTATAATACTCGCCGTGACGGATTATGATCGTTCCGCCCATTCCCGGTACCGTGGAGATTTTTGTGATCACTCCATCAAATACAGCCCTGACATTTTCATTTGGACTGGTTTGTATGTCCACGCCGTCATTAGTGATCATTATGTCCTTGAGGGTGGGGTGGGCATGTTTGCCATATCCCCTGGAAATAAACCCTTTGGCTACGGGCCAAGGCAGATTTCCCCTGTTCTCAGCAAAAGAACTTGACAATGCCGCTGCTTCAGGAGTCAAAGGAATGCTGCTGCCTGCAGACTTTTTGGTGGTCGTATTGGCTTTCTTGGCTTCTGCTTCAGCTCGTCTGATTTCCTCTTCGATCACCTTTCTGATCAAATTATTAAGCTCTTCCTGTTGCTTTTTGGTTTTGGCAATGTCCTGCCTGATTTCCTTTTCTTTAGCTGCCAGGGTATTGACAATACTTTGTTGTTCCTTTCTGAGTTTATCTAGTTCCAGCTTTTGGCTTTGCTCTTCATTGAGCGCAGCCTCTTTTTGCCCTTTTTTAGATTCCAGTTCCTGCTTTTGCTCTTTAAGGTCTTCACTGACCTTGAGGATCTGATCTACCTGTTTTTCTCTAGCATCGCTATATTGTTTCAGGTATCTCAGGCGCATATAGAACTGTTTGAAGTTTTCAGAACTGAAGATAAAGGAAAGGACTGTGACGCCTCTATTGAGTTTGGAGGATACATAAATCATCTGGGCATATTCCTCTTTCAGGATCTTTAAATCATTTTCCAAAGATCCGATCATACTCTCAGTTTCCTTGATCTCTCTATTGAGCAAAATCACTTCACTATTTAAGGTCTTGATGAAGTTGCTTCTAGTTTCTAACTGTTTATTGACCAGGTTTAGTTCACTGATGGTGTTTTTCTTTCTGGCTGAAGTCTTCTTAAGGATTTCATCAAATTCTTTTAATCTCTGTTGAACCTCTGCTTTTTCTTTTTCCAGTTGGGCCCTTGTTTTCTTGGTTTGAGCCTGGATTTCTGCTGGTCCCAGCAAAAATAAAAAAGCAGTGAATGAAATTAAGACCAGATGAAAACTGCGCTTCATAGATTAAAAATTATAGGGAAATGAAATGGGCGTATTACTGAGGTCTACTTTATTGACTTCCATATTGACCAAGGTAGATTGAGGTTTACTTGATTGCTGTTGGATCAGCATGGTGATCAATATTTTATGCGCAAAAGGCTGTCCCTCTAAATCCTCAAATTCTGGATAAACGGCAGTGAGCTTTCCCTTGTGATATCGGGAAGATGTATTGAGTTTTTCGACCTTTCCATGTTGAGCACCTATAACCGATTCGTAAATAATATCATCTCTTCTTTGTCTCAGTTCAAAGGTTTTTCCCACCCGAACAAGCCTATCCCTATAGCTGACTTTATTGGGAATATTGGCAAATAGGATGTTCTGAAATAGATTCAAGGAAATTCTCAGTCCATAAGTGTTTTGGAATTGATCATAACTCAGGTCTATGTCCTGCCCATTGATACGGTCTTTGATTTTGATCGATTCGGTGGTGATTATGCCCCTTACGGCTTCAATGCCTAGCCCAGGACTTACACTGAACCATATAATACTATCTTTTTTTGCTCTCAGGTTGAGGGTGCCTTTGGTGGTTTTGCCATTCTGTTCTTCTAAAACTACCCTTGCTTTGGCGCTGAGGTAATTGAAGTCAAAATAGGAGGGGGTAAACTCCTTCATGGCTTCGTCAGAGGTATAAAGATTGGTTTTTCTGGCACAACCTGCTAAAAGAACCAGGGCAGCAATAAGGCTTAGTAAAAAGTATTTACTCATAGTATTTTATGTCCTTGATTTTTTTGTTCAATACTTCACTGATATCATTTAAGCTGAGAGCCTTCTTCCAATATTTCAAGGCTTCGTTCTTTTTGCCCAGATGAAAAAGAATGTCTCCATAATGCTCCAACATAACGCCACTAGGCTCATCTTCATTGTCCAATGCCCTTTCCATATAAACCTTGGCCTGTTCGTAATTTTCCATTTGGAATAACACCCAGGCGTGGGTGTCTAAATAGGTGGCATTATCGGGGAATTGTTTGACCAGTATATTGGACATTTCAAAGGCCTTTTGTAGCTCCTTTTTCTCCAATGAAAGAAAATAAGCATAATTATTCAGCACATGTTCATCATTTGGCGTTTGCTTTAAGATACTGTCATAGGTGGCAAAAGCTTCTTCTTTTTTATCCAAGGCATGATAAGTGTCTCCCAGTTGGCCCAAGATCATAATGTCTAATTGCTTGTTCAGCCCATTGTTCAGCTCTTGGCTTTTCAGCAAAGATTGTTCCGCTTCCTCATGTTTATTAAGGGCCAATTTGGTAGTGCCATGAAAAAACCAGAATTCAGGTTTTTCTTCGAATACATCAACACCGATGGTCGTATATGCTTCAATTTCCTTGAAGTTCTTGCCCAGTTCGAACATTAAACTAATGATACTTTGCAGCACTTTTGGATCATTTTGATTAAGTCGGATGGATTTTTGATAATAGGAAAGCGCTTGTTCATTGTTTTTCTTGAAGAGCTCCCTATCTCCTAATACCGCATACACTTCAGCATCATTTGGGTTCCTTAAAACCATTAACTGTCCCAAGCTGTCGAGTAAGGCCTCCCTTTCTGGAGTTTTGAGATCTTGCTGGATAATGTCAGAATAAGTCTGGGCTTTGACCCTGCCTTCCAGATCTGGGTTGTTAAATCCCTTATAAAGTTGTGCCTGAGCCGCGCTGATCTCTCCCTTTTTCTTCAATAAGGTATAGGAGGCTAAATTTAAATCCCCTTGATTGGGATATTCCTTCAGGGACTTATTGACAACCTCCAAGGCTTGGTCTGTGCGGTTATTATTAAATAGCATCTCCACCAAAGCCAATACATATCTGGAGTTACCAGGGTTGGCTTCTATTAACTTTTTCCCTTCTTTGACAGCGGACTCAAGGTCATTATTTCTAAGGTAAATCCTTTGTTTTTGAACAGAAAGCTGTTCGAGAACCCCATAATACTCTTCAGCGTCATCTAAGGCTTTTAGCGCCTTGTCATATTGCTGGGTACCCAAATAGATGGAAGCCAATTCAAGGATATATTGCTGGTTTTTGTCGGAGTTTTCAATAAGTGATTGTAGGATTTCCGCAGCCTTGTTAGGTTGATTTTGTTTAGTGTAAACCTCTGCCACCAGCAAATGATAATATTTGTTGTCTGGATCAGCCTCAATGGCTTTTTGTCCATATTTTAGGGCGTCTTCATTTTGGTTGGCCCTAGAAAGGATTTCTGCCAATTTGAAATTGATGGCTCCAGCATCAGGATTAAGCTCATGTGCCTTGCCAAAATAAAAATAAGCTTTTTCAAAATCCTCCAGCATCATGTGCTTTTCACCTTCTATAAAAAGGCGATCAGCCATGGCTTCTTTTTTTTGCTGTTTTTTACTTTTACGCGAACCTGATTTTTGTGCCAATGATTCATTGGCAATGAAGGTCGTGAACAGTAAAATAGCAAAAGGGAAGATGTATTTGTGTATGCTTTTAAAACTCATGCTTTGAATAAGTCAAATTGGTCTGGAACGGGACAAAGTCCTATACTAGAATTTTACAAACTTAATGCCTTTTTGGTTCACCAACTAATAGTCCCAGAAGTAAAGTGATCAATATCAGGACTTTCCTGTGCTGCCATATCCGCCAGCGCCTCTTTCTGTTTCAGAAAGGTCTCCTACTTCTTGCCATTGAATCTGTTCATGCTTGGCTACAACCATCTGTGCAATTCTTTCGCCATCTTTGATTTCAAAAGGCTCCTTGGATAAATTGACCAAGAGAACTTTGATCTCACCACGGTAATCCGCATCTATTGTGCCAGGAGTATTCAAAACAGTAAGTCCATGTTTATAGGCTAAGCCACTTCTAGGCCTGATTTGAGCCTCAAAACCTGCTGGCAATTCCATGTATAGGCCAGTTCCTACCAATACCCTTTCCAAAGGCTCCAAAAGAATGTTTTTCTCAAGATTGGCCCTTAAATCCAAACCGGCAGACAGTATTGTTTGGTATTCCGGTAATGGGTGTTTTGATTGATTGATTACTTTTACTTTCATGGAATTTTGATTTTTAAATAAAGTCAAAGATAGGGGGTTATTTTTATTTTGAAGGAATGCTTAAGGTGAAAAATAGGAAATACCTTTCTTATCTGAATTTACCAGCTATTTGAATGTAAAGAATGGTTTCAATTAGAGACTTTATAGAATATCTTAATTTTGGGGATACTTTATTTTATTCATTTTTGAGCTGATGGATTGTATAGTAACCTGAGAAGGGGATTTTTTGATTTTGAGGGGATTTTAATTCAGTATTAGTACATTTGCCTTAAATTAAGATTTGTTTAAATCTTTATCAATAAACTTTTCTTATTGCTTAGACTATGTTTGAAATGAGGAACTTTGTTTTGTTATTGTTATGTATGACTACCTTTTCCGTAAGTGGACAGGAGGTAAATGATCAGTCGACTATGGATGTTGAAGAAGGGCTGAAATGGGTGGAGGACATTGATTGGACTCGTTTTGAAGAGAAGTCAAAAACATCACCGCAACAATTGATGCTAGGTGAAATTTTACTTAATGCGAATAAATACGCTCTTACCACTTGGTGGGAAAAACGCGGCTTTTCTGGAACAGCCTCAGGAGATTATTTAGATTTGAAGGGGACTTTAGAGCATAAGATACGTCCTGTAGCAGCAGAAGCAGAAGCGTTGGCAACTTCGCTGAGAATGGGGCTCTATGATCCTTCGGTTACAGGGGTGCCTGTAGAAGAGGCTGAAACTAAAACTATCCAAATGATCCGTAGCTTGGCGCATAGTCACAAAGCTAATTCAATAGATGGCTGGGGAAGAAAATGGCAATCTGCCTTATGGGCTGGATATAGCAGTTTTGCTGCTTGGATGATGTGGGATAAGTTGGATGATCAAGACCGTTTGGAGGTTTTGGCGATGATCTATGATGAGTGTGAATGGGTGATGGATAACAAAGGCTTGTTAGGAATTAAGACCTACCGAAATTTAAATGGGGAAATTGTTAGTCTAGGAGACACTGGGGCTGAGGAAAATGCTTGGGACAGTCTTGTGCTTACAGTGGCCTGTGCCATGATGCCTGATCATCCTGAATATTCAAAATGGATGAATAAAATGGTTTTTTTAAACCTCAATGCCCTTGCTCGTCCGAGTGATTTGGCATCTAGGAAGAAATACAATGGGAAGCCATTGAAGGAATGGTTGGTAGGAACTAATATCAATGAGGATGGTACCATAGTAAATCACCACTTTATTCATCCTGACTATATGACTTCTCCCTTTGAATTTAATCCAATAAAGTTTTTTTGGTTAGCCCAAAAACCAGCGCCACAAGCGATGAAAAGAAATATAGATTTGGTATTCCATGCATTTACGGAATTGGAGTTTCATGAGGGAGATAGCATTACAGGTGGAGTGGTGAAGTCTCCCGGAGGAACTATTTATAAACCAGGATCTGGAGATATCTTTTATCCATTGGGTACAGATTGGGGAGAGGGAAGGAGAATGAATTTTGTCTCTTTCAACAGTACAGTTGCAGCTTTTTCGAATGATAATGAAATAAAAAAAGAGGCTGGGGAATGGCTGTTAAAACACGGAGAAGTTGTACTTGAAATGCAAAGTCGTTTTGAGGATGGTCATACTTATTTGGATGAAAGTGAAGATAGTTATCCTTCACGTGAGGAATGGGTCGCAGATAAGGCAACTACAGCTTATATTTTCGAAACTCTAAAGCTATTGGGCAGGCCAAAATTCACTAATAAGAGATTTTAAACAGGTTGATGTGGTGCTCACAAAATGCTATTTGCTGATCCTTCTTTTTATCTGGCTGATCTCCTCTTTCTCTAGAATAGAAACAAGCAGTAAAAAAGCAATTGCCAATAGGTTTCTTAGCAAGCTGGTTATTATAAAATTATCCATATTTAAATAATAGCCAAGATAAGATAACGCAAAAGCGGTGAGTAAATAGAAAATTCCTTTTGCAGTTTTGTAGGGGATCGGGTAATATTTTTGACCAAAATAATAGCACATGATGGACATCACTATATAGGTGGCCAATGTACTCATGGCTCCACCTATATAGCCAAACCTTGGCACCATAAAAAAGATAACCAAGATGGTTACAATAGCTCCAGTGAAAGTGATATAAAAGCTATAAATGGTCTTGTCGGTGATCTTAAACCATATACTCAAATTAAAATAAACCCCCAGCATTAGGTATCCCATCAATAACATTGGGACAATATTGGTGGCTGCCTGATAGCCTTTGTTACCAAGGATGATAGGGGAGATGATATTGAGGTTTACAGCCACCAAAATCATCAAGGTGGAGCAAAATATGATGAACCAGTGCATTACGGTAGCATATAGCTGAGGGCTATTTTTGTCTTCACTTTTGGAGAAGAAAAACGGTTCAGCGGCATATTTAAAGGCCTGAATGATCAGGTTCATAAATATGGCCAATTTAAAATTGGCTCCAAAAATACCTCCTGCCTCTCTGGCGCTCAGTCCTGGGTAGAAATTTTCAGGTAAGAGGTATTCGAACAAAAATCTTGAAAATACTTCATTGGTAACGCCTGCCAAGCCCATAAATAGAAGGGGAAGGGCATATTGCCACATTGGACCCAAAATACTTCTTTCCAGGCTCCAACTGAATTTACCCGAAAGGAAGAAAAGAACTGGAATGATCAAGGCATTGGCAAGTAAATTGGATAATAAAATATAATCAACCCCCCAATCCGGATGGTAAATAGCATCTACTGAAGGTTGGAGAAAACTAAGATAATCACCTTCATGAATATGGAAGAATACTACTATGAACAAAATATTGAAGCCTACATTAAGTAGGATATTCAACAGTTTGGTCATGGCAAATTTTATGGATTTATTTTCTACCCTTAGTTTGGCATATGGAATGGCCAATATGGCGTCAATGGTCAATATTAAGGCAGTCCACTTGAACAAATAGGTCTTGCCCGGATAGTCCATCAAAAGGCTGATGGGCTCTGCTGAAAGGTATAAGAGGGCGCCAAGTGATAGTGAGGTGGTAAGGATCAGGGATTGGGCATTGTTATAGACTGTTTGGGTGCTCAATCCTTTTCCAGTAGAAAACCGAAAAAAAGTGGTTTCCATCCCGTAGGTGAAAATAATATTAAAGAAAGCAATAAAGGCGTATATCGATGTGAAAGAGCCCAAGTCCTCCTTGGAAAGATAACCTATATAAAGAGGGAGAAGCAGGAAATTGATGACCCTACCTAAAATGCTACTTATCCCGTAAATGGCGGTTTGTCCCGCAAGTTTTTTGAGATTGCTCATGGATTAGCAGCAAAGAATTGCTTATTCTCCTTTAAAGTTGGGTTTTCTTTTTTCCAGAAAGGCGGTGGTACCTTCATTATAGTCTTCTGATTTTACGCATCTGGCAAAACTATTGGCTTCGATAAGGTAACCGTCCTCATCATTGGAGAATGCGGAATTGACACAGTCAACTATCATTCCTAGTGCCAGGGGGGCTTTGGTCATGATTTTTTGAAGGATTTCTTCTGCTTTTTGGATGGCTTCATCTTTATTGCTGGTGACATAGTTGACCAAACCAAGGGCTTTTGCTTCTTCTGCTCCGATCATTTCACCAGTCATGAGTAGCTCATTGGCTTTTCCTCTACCAATTAAAATAGTCAGTCTTTGGGTACCACCATATCCAGGGATGATACCAAGGTTTACCTCTGGTTGGCCAAATTTTGCATTGGCAGATGCTATGCGCATATGGCAGGCCATAGCCAGTTCACAACCTCCTCCTAAAGCAAAGCCATTGACTACGGCAATAACCGGCTTGTGGCAGGATTCGATCAAGCTGTAAACTTCCTGTCCGTTTTCAGAAAACTTCCTGGCATTTAACTCATTCAGCTCGGCAATTTCGTTAATATCCGCACCTGCGACGAAAGCTTTTTCACCAGCTCCGGTAAGGATTACCGCCCTGATGGTTTTGTTGTCGCTTACTTCGTTGAAGATGTTTTTCAATTCCTCAAGCGTATCAAAATTGATTGCGTTGAGTTTGGGTTCCCGATTGATGGTGAGGTATAGGATACCGTCTTTATTTTCCGAAAGAATATTGGTAGTTTCAGCCATGCTTTAAAACCTATGTTTAAATTCAAATATACGAGGTGGTGTAGCAAAGACAAAGTAAACCTAACAAAAATGAATCCGTATGATAGCTTGTGCCTGATATCCTGAGGATTGAAATTCAATAATTCATTTGGCTTTTTATTTGAAATAGTCATTTTATTATCAATCAGGTCTGACAAAATTTTATATTTTTGTATCACATTTTGAAACCTCAAATCTATAATAATATTACGTATGTCATCCAAAAGAAAAATAACCGTAGCTTACGGAGACGGAATCGGTCCAGAAATCATGAAAGCCACGCTGGGGATTTTGGAAGCAGCTGGAGCAGATATCGAAACTGACGTCATTGAGATTGGAGAGCAAGTCTATCTTAAAGGAATCAGCTCAGGTATAGAACCAAAAGCTTGGGATTCCCTTAGAGAGTCCAAGGTGTTTTTGAAGGCGCCTATTACCACTCCACAAGGAGGAGGGTTCAAGAGTTTGAATGTTACAACAAGAAAAACATTGGGGCTTTACGCTAATGTTAGGCCTTGTAAGTCCTTTTCTCCTTATATACATACGCACTTCCCAGAGACGGATATGGTGATTGTTCGTGAAAACGAAGAAGACTTATATGCTGGAATTGAGCATAGACAAACAGATGAAGTTTATCAGTGTTTGAAATTGATTTCCAGACCTGGTTCTGAGAAAATCATTCGCTATGCATTTGAATATGCCAAGAAAAACAACAGAAAGAAAGTGACCTGTATGACCAAGGACAATATCATGAAATTGGCCGATGGTTTATTCCACAAAGTCTTTAATGAGGTTGCTAAGGAGTACCCAGAAATCGAAGCGGATCACAAGATCATTGATATAGGAACAGCTTTGATCGCTGATAAGCCAGAGATGTTTGATGTGATTGTTACCTTGAACCTATATGGGGATATTATTTCTGATGTAGCTGCGCAAATCACAGGTTCTGTAGGCTTGGGAGGTTCTTCCAATGTGGGTGAAGATGTAGCCATGTTCGAGGCTATTCACGGTTCTGCCCCTGATATTGCGGGTAAGGATATCGCTAACCCATCAGGTTTGTTGAATGGCGCTATCATGATGTTGGTTCATATTGGACAGCCGGAAGTTGCTGCATTGATCAGCAATGCTTGGATGAAAACTTTGGAAGATGGAATCCATACAGGAGATATTTTCCAAGAAGGAGTTTCTTCTAAATTGGTCGGTACACAGGAGTTTGCTCAGTCAGTGATCGAAAGATTAGGTCAAAAACCTGAAAACATGACCCCTGCTGAATTCAAGAAAAGTGAAGGAGGGGATGATAATATGGGAGCCATCACCTTGACAGAAAGAAAGCCATGTGTCAAAGACATGATCGGCTTGGACGTATTTATAGACTGGAAAGAAAACGATAGAGATGCCAATGTAATTGGAGATAAGTTGAGATCAGTGGATGCTGATGGCCTGAAGATGCAGTTGATTACCAACAGAGGGGTAAAAGTATATCCTGACGGTATGAAAGAAACTTTCTGCTCAGACCACTGGAGGGTGAGGTTCTTTAATGCTGACCAAAGCACCATTACCCATGCACAAGTTTTAGAGGTATTGAAGCAAGTTGAAGCGCTTGGTTTTGACTTTATTAAAATTGAAAACCTTTATACTTTTGACGGGGAATTAGGTTTTTCTCTAGCACAGGGAGAATAAAGATTGAATATCCATAATTAAGGGCAATCAAATGGTTGCCCTTATTTTTTTATATTTTTTGAGACATAGTGATCTTGTATTTCGTACAGGTTTATAAAACTAATTTATTATTATGAAAAAACTATTTTTAATCAGTTGTTTGTTTTGTTCTTTGACTTTTTCTTGCTCTGAAGTAGGGGAAGATTCAGAAATTATTATTGATCCAAGTGTGTCTTTTGTGACAGGAGATTGGGAGTTGGTAGAAGTAAGTGGGGGCTTTAAAGTGGAAGATTCCCCTGAGCCTGAGGAGTTAAACCGAAAAGATATCTATACTTTTACAAATGAAGGTACTTTTATAAAAACTGTGGATTATGAGGGTTTTCATGCTGAGGCAACAGGTACTTATGTGATAAAAGAGGTTACTGAGGAGTTTGAAGAAGAATATGTTGGGGTTGTGGTGCTTTCCTTTACAGGTGGTGATGACATAGCTTATAATTGTACTAGCCAGGATATAGAGAAAGAATCGCTATATATCTCAAAAGAAGGACAACTGGCTAATATCAGCTGGGCACCATGTGATGGGCTTTTCATGTATTACGAGAAGAAAAAATGATATTAGAATTATATGATTATCTGTTTTTACATCAGTAACCTTATTTCTCACAGGTTTTCACTGATTTACCTGGCGGTAGACAGGTTTAAGTAATCAATTCTGATATTTTTGTGTAAGCGTTTTTTATGGAAACACATTCTGGTGCCATTACTTGTATATAAATGAATTAAATAGAGGTCTTAATTTATGGATGATGAAAAAGCTGTTTTTACCTTGTTTTATTTTTGTGTTATTCTTTTCAAGTTGTGAGGAGGAGTTTGAACCAGCTGCTGCTATTCGTGGAGAGTGGGAGCTTAGCAAAGCAAATAGTGGCTGGTCAGGAGAGTTGCCTGCAGAAGAACTTGACTATTTTGAAACGTATGTTTTCAATAAGGATGGTTCTTTTGTGAAAAAACGTGAAGGAAAAGACGAAAGCTTTCAGATTAGTGGCAACTATACCTACAAAGAGGCTGAGATAACAGATTCAAGTATGGCACGGGTCTACATAACCTTGGATTATACGACTGAAGTGAATAGGGCCTGGCTTTGCAGTGAGGATAAAGAAGAATTTGTATTGACACATCAAGGTGAACTTTTCAAAAGTTGTCCAAATATGGCTGATGGACCAATTTACTATTTTGAGAAAAAATGAATGAAAAAAGCCTGTTTAAAATTAATTAAACAGGCTTTTGAATTATTCTGAATGTTGATGCCAATTAAGCATCTTTTTTCGCCATTCTAGTTCTTTCTCCCTCATCAAGGTAGATTTTTCTCATTCTCATGCTCTTAGGAGTGATTTCCAAGTACTCATCTTTTTGGATATATTCCATGGATTCTTCCAAAGAGAATTTCTTAGCAGGAGCGATTTTAGAGTTGTCATCTGAACCGGACGCACGCATATTGGTCAATTTCTTGCCTTTCTGTACGTTTACTACGATATCATTGTCTCTAGAGTGTTCTCCAATCACCTGACCGCCGTAGATTTCCTCTCCTGGATCTACGAAGAATACCCCTCTGTCCTGTAATTTATCAATTGCATAAGCAGTAGTTGGGCCAGACTCCATAGAGATCAAGGAGCCATTGGTTCTACCAGGGATAGGGCCTTTGAATGGTTCATACGCGATAAACCTGTGGTTCATGATCGCTTCACCTTGGGTAGCAGTAAGCACATTGTTTCTCAAACCGATTAAACCTCTTGAAGGGATTTGGAATTCCAAGTGCTGAAGATCTCCTTTTGGTTCCATAACCAAAAGCTCTCCTTTACGCTGGGTAGCCAATTCAATTACTTTACCTGCAGTTGCTTCAGGAACGTCCACTACCAATGACTCGATTGGCTCGTGTTTTACCCCGTCAATCTCTTTATAAATTACCTGAGGCTGACCTACTTGCAATTCATAACCTTCTCTTCTCATGGTCTCAATCAACACAGACAAGTGAAGGATACCACGACCGAAAACGATGAATTTGTCTTCATTGTCAGTGGTTTCTACCCTAAGGGCAAGGTTCTTTTCCATTTCTTTGAAAAGACGGTCTCTCAAGTGACGGGAAGTTACAAATTTACCTTCTTTACCAAAGAATGGAGAGTTATTGATCGTGAAGAGCATGTTCATGGTAGGCTCATCGATCGCAATTCTTGGAAGCGGTTCTGGGTTTTCAAGATCAGCGATAGTATCCCCGATTTCAAAATCTTCAATACCTGTTATAGCACAGATATCACCAGCATGCACTTCCTGAACTTTATTTTTACCAAGTCCTTCAAATACATGAAGTTCTTTTATTCTAACTTTTTTGAAAGATCCATCAGCCTTACAAAGGGAAACTTGTGCATTTTCCTTCAAAGTGCCTCTCTTCAATCTACCAATGGCAATTCTTCCCACAAAGTTGGAATAATCCAAAGAAGTGATTTGCATCTGAGGTGTTCCTTCTTCGATTTGTGGAGCAGGGATATGTTCAATGATGGCATCCAATAATGGAAGGATAGAATCCGTTTGTTCTTTCCAGTCAGGTCCCATCCAGTTATTTTTAGCCGAACCATACATGGTTACGAAGTCCAATTGCTCTTCAGTAGCATCCAAGTTGAACATCAAGTCAAATACGGCTTCATGTACCTCGTCTGGACGACAGTTTGGCTTATCTACTTTGTTTACCACTACAATAGGTGTAAGGCCAAGGTCCAAAGCTTTGCTCAATACAAAACGAGTTTGAGGCATAGGTCCTTCAAAAGCATCTACCAATAGGATTACCCCATCAGCCATTTTCAACACACGTTCCACCTCTCCACCAAAGTCGGCGTGACCTGGAGTATCGATAATGTTGATTTTAGTGTCTTTATATCTAACTGATACGTTCTTAGAAAGGATAGTGATTCCTCTTTCTCTTTCCAAGTCGTTATTATCAAGGATCAAGTCGTCAAACTGCTGGTTTTCACGGAAGATCTTAGACGCGTGAATGATTTTATCCACGAGTGTAGTTTTGCCGTGGTCAACGTGTGCGATAATCGCGATGTTACGAATATTCTGCATGGTAAGAATTAAATTAAGTTGCAAAAGTACAAAGAATATTCGGTATTATAATTAAGTAAATATAAAGTTTATTGAATCAGGGGGTTAAAAACTTATAATTAGGTTTATTGTATGTTTTAGTTAATGAAATATAGGCTGCTTTTAAAATCACTCATTCTTATTATTTAAGCAGGAAGGTCTATATGCTATCAGTGATAGCGATAAGCTGTTGATTGAATGCGATTAATTTTCGTGTCTGGTTTAGTAGATGAGATCGTTTCTGATTTAACTACAGTGTAATATGTTTTAGTATATAGAGCCTGATCGTTAGATTATTATAATCGTTTGATTGTTATTGGTATAGTTTTTGGAACAGTTTATTGTGCGGTTCAATCCATTTATCAAGAAATATCGTATAAATGTAGGGAATTAGTTGGAAAAAAAATCTTTAATCTGTGGTAAATAAATAATTATTATATATATTTATGAACTGCAAAATAGTAGTTTTGAAATGCGTAATAGTTATTTTTACTGATGTTAAGATGCCGGATAACCGGTAGGAGACACGAAAGTGTAATTAATGCAACCGTTTTTTATTTTAGGGTAATTAAACACCTGTAATCATGAAATATTTGATTAAAATTGAAATTAACGATATTGAGTTTCAGATTCATACTGAGGCCGGAAGTGAAAGAGAAGCCAAAGACAATGTTTGGGAAATTATTAGACGAAAAACTTCATTAAAGTCCATAGAGAAAGAAGCTATGGGGAGTGAAGAAGTCGCTTCTCTAGGTCAAAAGCTAGCTGAAGGTATTAGAAGTGTATTATTATTGTGATCAAAAGCTCTAAATTTATTTTATGTAAGAAATTTACATTTTGTAATTGAGAAAAAACAATTGGTAGACTTTAAAGTCAGGTCATATCATTATATATGGTATGGCCTTTTTTTGTGCCAATGAATTGAAAAAAGATAGCTAATCTTAACTGCGCTTTTGTGGATCAAGCAATTTTGCTGGAGGGGTGAATAACTATGTGCTTTTTTTAACCCCAGAGTGTGTAGCGGGAAGCAAAGGAGGAGTTTTATTGATGCTATTTGGTCATTACAATTTTATTCAATTAAATGAATTGGTCTATTTAGGAAAAAGTAATTATTAGGACTATCTGTGCAATTTAGATAAAGAAAGTATTGACAGGCATTGGGGCAGCTTGGATAATTTTTTCTCTTAATTGGATAGATTTTTTACCTTTGGGCAAAATTTAGCATTCATGAGCATCCAGAAACCAACTTTACCAAAAGGAACAAGAGATTTTGGGCCTAAGCAAATGGCAAGAAGAAATTATATACTTGACACCATTAAAGCTACTTTCAAGCTGTTTGGCTATCAGCAATTAGAAACTCCATCCATGGAGAATCTTTCCGTGTTGACAGGTAAGTATGGTGATGAAGGTGATCAATTGTTATTTAAGATATTAAATAGTGGCGATTTTTTAAAAAAGGTTAAAACTGCTGATCTTGAAAAAGGGCCTAGTCAAGTATTGCCAAAAGTTGCGGAGAAAGGCCTTAGGTATGACCTGACCGTTCCTTTTGCCAGGTATGTGGTGATGAACCGGAACGAGTTGACATTTCCTTTTAAGCGATTTCAAATCCAGCCTGTATGGAGGGCAGATAGACCACAGAAGGGGAGATATAGGGAGTTTTACCAATGTGATGCGGATGTGGTCGGAACGGATAGCCTGATTTGTGAGGCGGAAATCCTTTTGATGATCAGAAGGGTGCTTGCTCAATTGGGCCTTAACAATTATGATATTAAGGTTAACAATCGAAAGGTCTTAACTGGTATTTCAGAAGTAATAGGTGAGCCAGGAAAAGAGTCAGCATTATGTGTCTCCATCGACAAACTGGATAAGATTGGCTGGGAAAAGGTACAAGAAGAATTACAGCAAAGGGGCTTTACGACTGATGCAGTAGCTAAGCTGGAGCCAATTATTGATTTAAAAGGAAATAACCAAGAAAAGTTAGACTTCTTAAAAGAGTTTTTGAATTCAAGTCAAGAGGGCTTGAAAGGAGTGGAAGAGTTAGAAGAAGTGCTTGAGATTTTGAAGCATTCGGGAGAGGATGAAAACCATGTAGAATTGGATGTGGTATTGGCCAGAGGACTTTCTTATTATACAGGAGCAATATTCGAGGTTAAGGTGAATAATGTATCCATTGGCTCAATCAGTGGTGGCGGAAGGTATGATAACCTTACTGGTGTTTTTGGCCTAGAAGGAGTTTCAGGAGTTGGGTTTTCTTTTGGAGTAGACCGGATATATGATGTGTTGGAGGAGTTGAGTTTATTCCCGGAGGATCAAATGCAGTCTACAGCTGTAATGATAGGTTATTTTGATGAGGAAGGGAGAAATTACGGTTTGAAAGTATTAAATCAGTTTAGATCAGCTGAGGTAGCCGCTGAGATATATCCTGATTATGCGAAGGTGAAAAAGCAATTCAACTATGCAGATAAAAAACAGATTCCGTTTGTGGTAATGATTGGATCGGAAGAGATTGCACAAAATATGGTGTCCTTAAAGAATCTAGACACGTCTGAGCAAAAAATGCTTAGTTTGGAGGATGCTATTCTTGCAATCAAGAATAAATAAGGTTTTGAATTTTACAAAGACAGGCTTTTTACTAAGGATAAACTTATTTAAAATAATGTATGAGATATGTCATTTTGAACAGGTCGCATTACCTTTTCATTGTTGAAAATAGTTCTTGTAAATGCCTTATATTTAGAACAAAAATAATTAGCTGAGATATGTTTGACTTTATGAATATCATGAATAAGGTGAAGGAAGCTCAGGCCAAGATCAAGGAGAAGCAGGCCGAGTTAGTTCACCTTACTGCCGAGGGAGAAGCAGGAGCAGGAATGGTAAAGGTAATAGTAAATGGCCACAGAAAAGTGGTGGATATTATCATTGACGATAGTCTTTTTACACCGGAGGATAAGGATATGTTGAAAGACTTGATCGTTGCGGCCACCAATAAGGCTTTTGAAAGTATTGAGATACAAATCAAAGAGGAAATGAAAAAGGCCACAGAAGGCATGATGCCAAATATTCCAGGTATGGATTTTGGTAATATGGTTTAATGAAAAAGGCGGCCATTGTCATACTGAACTATAATGGGAAGGAGATGTTAGAGGAATTCCTTCCCGTTATTATTCGAAACAGTAGTTTTGAAATTATAATAGCTGATAATGCTAGTACTGATGAATCAGCAAATTTTTTAAAGTTCCAATTTCCGCAATTACGTACGATTATTCTTTCCTCCAACTTCGGATTCAGTGGAGGTTATAATGAAGCTTTAGCCAAAATTCAAGGTGAGTTTAAGTATTATATTCTTTTAAATTCAGATGTAGAAGTTAGCCCAAATTGGGATATTGAATTAGTAGACTGGCTAGAAGCCCATGCTGAATATGCTGCTGTTCAACCCAAGATCCTGTCTCAACAGGCTAAAGAGTACTTTGATTATGCTGGTGCCGGAGGTGGTTATATCGATCGGCTGGGTTTTCCTTTTTGCAGGGGCAGGGTATTGAATACGATTGAAAAGGATCAGGGGCAGTATAATGATGTTGTTCAGGTTGATTGGGTCTCAGGTGCTTGTTTTGCGATTCGTGCAGAAATATTCCATGAATTGGGCGGGTTTGAAGATGCTTTTTTTGCCCATATGGAGGAAATAGATTTATGTTGGAGAATGAACCTAAATGGTCATAGGTTAGGCTATTTAGGATATGTGAATGTCTTTCATGTTGGGGGAGGGACACTTTCTAGAAATAGTCCTTATAAAACTTACCTTAATTTTAGAAATAACTTATTAATGCTATACAAGAATCTCAATTCTTGGGGATTTTTTAAAGTGATGCTAGTAAGGGTGTTTTTTGATCTTACTGCTATTCTATACTTGTTTATCGGCGGAAAAACCGATCATGCTAAAAAGGTAATTACGGCCTATAACGACTTCTATAAAATGCGGAATCAAATCCGAAAAACGCCTCCTTTGGCATCAAAATTGCCCTTCCAAAATGTCGGTAAAAAAGTCAATTCAATTATCTTGACTTACTACCTAAAAGGGAAAAAAATATACACTCGGATTTAATCAAATAAAATAGGGTTATTACTCTTTCTGAAATACTTTCTTACTTTCAACATCATTGCCATGACTACATAAATGATTACAGGAGAGCCAAGAGTAATAAAAGAAGTATAAATAAAGAACAACCGAATGCTGTCGATAGGGAAATTAAGTCTTTCACCTAGTTTGGAACAAACGCCAAATGCCCTGTCTTCGAAGAATATTTTCAGTTTTTCCATTTTTATGAGATTTAATTTAAAGTGATAAAAGTAGTGAAAATATAATGAATATTCCAATAAATCAGCCTATGCTGAAAGAGATTATGAAACATTCTTATAAGTATTTAATACTTTGTATTACAGTGGTTTTCTCAGCCTGCAATACTCGTTCCATTTTTGATACGGCTGGTCAGCCTAAGATTTCAGTGGATAAGGATCCTTTGGTTTTACATAAGGATTCCATACAGTTTACCTTGAAAGCCAGTATACCTGGAGGCTTGGTGTCTGAGAAAAGTAATTACACACTTTTGCCAGAGTATGAATATGGAGAGGGGGCTCTGCCTTTAGAAGAAATAACACTAACTGTGGAGGATTTGGCCGGAAAGGGACAAGCTGTAGAAATTATAAAGGAAATGTCTTTTCCCTATATGGAAGGAATGGACAGGGGTAAACTTAGGGTAAAAGGTTTGATGGAAGAGGTGGAATCCGGAAATAGTTTTACCACACCGTATATCGATTTGGCAGAAGGAATCATCAGTACGCCAAAGTTAAGTAGGGTCGGGCAGTTTGCTCCCGGAGAGAATATTCCTGATGTGGGGGCATATATGAGTTATGAAGGGGAGTTTGGAAATATGTCTTCTCATGAAACTTCATTTTTCTTTGAAAAAGAAGGAACTGATATAAATCCTTCCATCAATAATAATGTGTTTGAAGAGGAATTGGAAAAGCTCGTGGCTATGGATGAAGAAATCAACCAGATCCTGATTAGTGGAATGGCTTCTCCTGATGAATCTAACTACGATTTGTTGGCTGCAAAACGTGCTCAAGCGCTGGAGGTTTATATTAAAGAAGCTTTGGAGAAAGCTGGATATGGTTTTGAGACGAATGATATTGCATTTGAATTGATCAAAAAAGAACCTGACTGGTTAATGTTCAGGTATCTGTTGAGAACTTTTGATAAAATTGATATGAATGAGAGGGATAAATATTTTGATATCATTTATGCTGATGATTCATATAGTACCAAGGTAATGGCGATGAAAGAATTGCCCTCCTACACACAGTTCTCAAGGGAGAAGTTCCAAGAAATGCAAATGGCACAGATTGCTTTTACAATGGATAAAGAACCACGAGATGACCCGGAAATTTCAGCCTTGGCCAATAAATATATTAACGGAACTGCAGTAGGAGATGAGTTGACAGAGGCTGAGTTAGCCAGAGCTGCTGAATTTAACCCTGGATTGAATGAAAAGCAGATAATTTATGAAGCCATGTTAGACAAGAGAGCATCAGCTTTGGCATATAATAATCTCGGGGTAGTTTACCTCAATCAAGCCCATAGAATGATAAAGGTAAGCGATAAGAATAGGAAGGTGAATGAAGCGATGAAGCTTTTTAGGATGGCCAATGATATTAGAGAGACTGCCCATGCCACCCATAATATGGGGCAGGCCTATCTGATGTGGGAGGATTATGGTGCAGCTTATTTGGAGATATCCAGAGCCAATGCCCTTTCTAGAGAAGATTCGTTATTCAATAGTTTTAATGAAGGAAAAAGAGGGGCGATTGATATTATAAGGGGAGATTATAAATTGGCTACAATTCGTTTGGACAAGGCACCAGAGACTGCTACCAATCTGTTTAACAAAGGGTTGGCGTATTATTTGGCCCAAGAATATGCTGAGGCCGGGGTGGCTTTTGAAGAGAGTGCCTTGCAAAATATGGAGTTTGGGTATGCTTTCTATGGATTGGCCATGGTTGCTGCTGAGAATAACGATGAAGAGAGATTGTACGAAAATCTCAAAAAGGCCGTTCAAAGAAGTCCTTATCTGAAAAGAAGGGCTGCCACGGATATGGAATTTGAAGACTATTTTTCAAAACCAGAGTTTAGGGAAGCGATAAGATGATAAAATAGGTAATCTACGAAAAGCACTTCAAGTCAGATGAAGTGCTTTTTTGTTTTGGTACTTAAGGAAAAAATATTGATATATCGATTTAGTTATTCGAAAAAATAGTATAATGAAAAATGTTATTTCTGTTTAAAATTTTCTAATTTTCGTCACGAAGATCACTTTATAGTTAAGTTAAATATGTCTAATAGAAGAAAATTCCTCAAAAATACATTATTGTCATCTGCGCTTATTCTTCCAGGAACCATGCGTCCTGAATTATCATTTGGAGCAAGCAGAAAAAAAGATAAGCATAAGCCATTGATTCTTTCAACTTGGAATCATGGAATGGCTGCTAATGATAAGGCGTGGGAAGTATTAGGGAATACTGGAAATATAGTGGATGCTGTGGAGCAGGGGGTAATGGTGACAGAATCAGACCTGACGAATTTATCTGTTGGTTTGCAAGGTCTGCCCGACAGGGAAGGGATTGTCACATTAGATGCTTCGATTATGAAGGGGGACGGTTCTTGTGGTTCTGTGTGTTTTGTGAGGCAGGTGAAGCATCCTATTACACTAGCTAGAAAGGTAATGGAAGATACTCCACATGTAATGCTAGCGGGTGAAGGTGCACGTCAGTATGCCATGGAACTGGGTATGCCCATTGAAAAGGAAGAAATGAGTCCAGCGGCCAAGAAGGCTTATGAAAAATGGAAGGAGAAATCTGAATACAAACCGATTATTAATATTGAGAACCATGATACCATTGGGATGATCGGAATGGATAAAGATGGTAACTTGGCCGGGTCATGCACTACCAGTGGACTTGCATATAAGATGCATGGAAGGGTAGGCGATAGTCCTATTATTGGTGCGGGATTGTATGTGGATAATGAAGTAGGGGCTGCCACTGCCACGGGATTGGGAGAATCTATCATTAAGATTTGTGGTAGTTTTCTTATTGTGGAATTGATGCGCCAAGGAAGGACTCCACAGGAAGCTTGTGAAGAAGCCGTTAGAAGATTGATCAAAAAGAATAAAGGAATAGAAGGGATACAGGCTGGTTTCTTAGCAATTAACAAAGAAGGAGAGCATGGTGCTTATGCTGTTCATCCTGGATTTAATTATGCCATGCACCATAAAGGAGGAAAATCATTGATTGATTCAAAAAGTAAATTTTAATAGATATGTCTTCGTTGATTTTAGAAGCTCCGGTTTTTACTGTAGAGGCAGCATTGAAAGCTGCCGAATATGGTATTGATAGGTTGGAGCTATGTGCTGACTTTCTGGAAGGAGGTGAGACACCCAGCGCTGGAACACTAAAACTTATTAAGGAAAAGGTAGATATACCTGTTTTCGTTATGATCAGGCCCCGAGGAGGAGACTTTGTTTATACCAATGAGGAGCTTGAGGTAATGAAAGAAGATATTAAGGTCTTGAAGGGGCTTGGTGCTGATGGATTTGTTTTTGGGGTGCTGACTCCGATGGGGGAAGTTAATATTGGTGCTTGTGAACAATTGATAGAGGCGAGTGGTGGATTGCCATGTACCTTTCACCGGGCATTCGATGCATCAAGAAACTTGGAAAAATCTTTGGAAGCAGTAATTGAATGCGGATTTAGAAGAATCTTGACTTCTGGCGGAAAAAATACAGTTACAGAAGGTATGGATATGATAAATAGGCTCCTAGAGAAGGCAGGAAACCGAATCGTGATTATGCCAGGAGGAGGGATGAACCCTGATTTGGTTACTCCGCTCTCAGTTTCTGGAAACCTTAAGGAAATCCATGCTAGCTGCAAGGTGTGGAGGAACTCTTTTAGCGAGTATTGGAATAAGGACTTGCTCTTAAGTTCTGTGCCAGCGTATCAGGATAAAGTGTTGTCTGTAAGTAAAGAAGAAGTTGAAAAATTCCTGAAGGTGATAAAATGAACACCCGTTGGTGGTGGCTTTAGTAAATAAAAGTAATAATGCATATAAAAGGTTTCACTAGCAAAAGGTTGGTGAAACCTTTGTTTGTCAAGCACTATTTCTTCCTGTGCTATTGCTGTTTAATTTTTTGTTTTGCTAATATTAAACTTCTGTCTGATCATATTTTTAGTGCTAAAAACCTTGTTATAATCGATTTATTGTATGTGGTGTATGTTGTTTAATTACTAGTTTTTAATATTGTTTATTTTAGTAATTGTGTTTTTATATTTTGATTATAGGTGATTTGTTACTATATTATTGGATACACTAAACCCAGAAATTATGGTAAAAAGCTTTCAAGGAGTCAGGCTTGCCGAGCCAAAGAAATCCCCCGAACAGGCTGTATTGGTTCAAGATCATATGAGTACAAATCTTGTTACCTTTCATCCTGATGATCCAATTGATTATGTGATTGAAGTCCTCACCCAAAAGAAGATATCAGGAGCACCAGTGGTAGATGATTTTCAAAATCTTGTTGGAATGATATCCGAGGTGGATTGCTTAAAGGAGATCATAAAAGGTAAGTACAATAACACACCAAGGATAGCAGGGAAGGTCAGGGAACACATGAGTAAAGATGTAATTACTATGGACCCAGAGCTAACCATTTTTGATGCTGCCCACAAGTTTTTAGAGCTTAAAATCAGAAGGTTCCCTGTCTTAAAGGATGGGAAGCTGACGGGACAAATCAGCCTGAGTGATATTATCAGGGCTATACCCAAGCTTAAATCCACAACTTGGTAGTTTACTTTAAAGTAAACTACTTTTTTATATATAGCCTACCAGTTTATAAACCGTCAGACCAATCCACTCTTTAAATAGCTTATGCCAAATAATAAATCCTTCAGGAGCTGGAGTAAAGAGGGATTTAAAAGTTACTTTCATATCATGGGAATAATAGTCCACAGGAAAGATTTTTGTTTTAAGGCCAACTTTATCAAAGCATGCTTTAGCCCTATTCATGTGAAAAGCAGAGGTGATCAATAAGTTATCATTTTCAATATCAAAATCTGAATCAGTCAGCATTTCTTTTGTAAATAATGCGTTTTGCCGTGTGTTAACAGCCTTGTTCTCCACAATGATATCTTCTGCAGGAACTCCAGCAATTATCATGAAATCCGCTAAAAGTTGTGCTTCTGTATTGGGATTGGTAGGGTTAAGGCCTTGCCCTCCAGTAATGAGTATGTGCTTTATTTTTCCCAATTTATAAAGTTGCATGGCTTGGGTTGCCCTATCTGCTCCCTTATTGAAAAAAGTCCTATCATTAACTGTTTTGTCCAGATTAGTTACACCTGTAAGTACAATTCCGAGTTCGTATTCAGGTAAGTCGGCAATAAGTTCAAAATCAGGTTCCCAAGCATTCATTACTGCGTTGGAAATAAATTGATTAGAAAAGAAAAGCATCAGAGATATTCCCAATATTAGGCATGTTTTGCCTAATTTCTTTTTTCTAAGAATATAAGCAAGGATAAATAGGCTTATGACAATGGTAAGAGGCATTGCTAAAAATGTGAGGAATTGGGCAAGGTAAAAGAACATATGATTATAGATTCGTCTTGGAGTTTTCAAAACATGAAATTAAGGTTTAATATTAATTTAAAGCTATTTCATTAATTAATTATGACAGTCTATGTCCTCCATTTTTATAATCCGAAAAAATACTCTTGTTTTGTCTAAATTGTTTGAATGCCCATGGATGATAAGCCATTTATTATTTATAAGTCTTCTGCTGGCTCAGGTAAAACCTATACACTTACCTTGGAATATTTGAAGCTAGCTTTAGCAAATGAAACAGCCTTTAAATCTATTTTGGCTGTTACCTTTACCAATAAGGCTACCCAAGAAATGAAAAGTAGGATTTTAGAAGAACTTGCCCGTTTAAAAGGGGAGGTAAATCCTAATGAGTTTTTGGATCAAGAGCTGATGAAGCACTTGGAGATGGATGTCCCGGAGCTCCAAGATAGATCAGCTAAAGTTCTAAGTGCAATTCTGCATGATTATGCGCAGTTTTCAGTCAGTACCATTGATAGTTTTTTCCAGAAGGTGGTTCGGGCTTTTGCGAGGGAAATAGATTTGCAGGCCAAGTTTGATGTGGCGCTTGATCAAGAGGCCGTTTTGGAGCAGGTAGTGGATCGGGTAGTCCAAAATGTGCTAGAAGACCAATATTTGCATAAATGGTTAGTAGATTATGCCTTGACCCAGATTCAAAATGGTAAATCTTGGGATATTAGGTCCAATATCAAATCCTTGGGCAGGGAAATTTTCACTGAAAATTTCAAACAATACCAACAGTTTATTAGGGAGTTCCTGTCGGAAGAGGAGAATTTAGTAGCTTTTAAGGAGTATTTGGAGGAAAGGAAAAAGGAAATTATTAATAATTCCTTGGAGGTACGGAAAAAGGCAAATGAAATCAGGCAGCAATTCGGCTTGGAGTGGGCTGATTTTTCGAGAGGATTTGCCAGTAAATTTGACAAATTGGGAATAAAAGAGGAGCCTGTTCCTGAACTCACAGGGCCTCAGAAGGAGATGGTACATGATGAATCCAAATGGGCTACCAAGAGCAGTAAGCAGAGGGAGGCTATATTTTCTGCCTATCATGCTGGGTTGGGGGAAATGTGGGGTCAATTGATCCCCATGCGGGCTGAATGGCTGACCTTTGAGGCAATCAATAAAAACTTTTATGCATACGGCTTATTCAGAAACCTTTTGGATGAATTGAGAGAATTCAAGGATGAGGAAAATCTTTTGATGATATCCGATGCCAATGATTTTCTAAAGGAGATCACCAAAGAGAATGATGCACCATTTATTTATGAGAAAGTTGGGAATAAATATCGCCATTTTTTGATAGATGAATTCCAGGATACTTCAGGCTTTCAGTGGGAAAGCTTTAAACCACTATTAGAGAATTCACTTGCGCAAGGAAATAAAAACCTCTTGGTTGGAGATGTAAAGCAGTCAATATACAGATGGAGAGGAGGAGATATGAAATTATTGTTGGAAAAAGTGGAGGAAGATATTGGGGCCAGGCAAATAGCAGTTAAAAATCTGGATACCAATTACCGGAGTTTACCGAATATTGTTGATTTCAATAATGCGTTATTTAAGTTATTGCCTGAGCAACTACAGCAGAGTTTTTACAAACAAATAGGTTTGGATGGGGGAGATATCTTGAATAAAGCCTATGAAGATGTGGCTCAAAAGGTATCAGGGAGAAAATCAAGTGTTGCTTATAAGGGAAAAGTACGCATGGAATTCTTGGAAGAAACTCGGCAAGAAGAAGTCAAATTCAAGGATAAAGTGGTAGAAAGGCTTCCTGAAATGGTTATGAAACTTCAGGATAAAGGCTATGAACCAAAGGATATTGCTTTTTTGGTCAGGCGGAAAAGTGAAGGGGCTATGATTGCTGATGCACTTATGGCATATAAATCAGAAAACCCTGAACTAGGGTATAATTTTGAGGTGGTTTCAGATGAGTCCATGTTTTTGGATAAGGCAGCGACCGTCAAGGCATTGATTGCGGGCTTACAGTTTTTAATGGATCCAGATGATAAGGTGCCTTTTCAAACCATGTGGTTTTACTGGTGCAGTTTGCATCAGCGGGAAATAGGTCATGATGTTTTTGGAGATGAAGCACATCCTGCTTGGTTAGAAAAGAAAATACAGGCTTTTACATCAAGACAATCGGATCTTCGCCAACTTCCATTGTTTGAAATGGTAGAGGAGCTCATCGTATTATTGGATTTTTATGATTTAAAAGAAGAGCTGGCCTATATTTCTGGTTTTAAAGAAGCAGTATATGATTATGTGCTCAATAGTCGAGCAGATTTAGTAGGTTTTCTTGCTTGGTGGGAGGAAAACAGATCCAAGCGTACCGTCAAAATCCCTGAAGGCCATAATGCTATGTCCATTATGACTATTCATAAATCCAAGGGACTACAGTTCAAAGTAGTGCTTATGCCGTTTTTGAGTTGGGAAATAGTGGACTTTAAAAAAGACAATATCATCTGGTCTCCATTTAAAGATGCAGCGCATAATATGCAAGCTATCATTCCTTTAACTTTGAGGAAAGAATTAGCAGAATCTGTCTTCCAGCCTATCCACGAAGAAGAGGTGACTATGGCCTACCTGGACACTTTAAATATGATTTATGTGGCCTTAACCAGAGCTGAAGAGGTGCTTTGGACATTAAGTCCATTTAAGATTTTGAAAACTGCTCCATCACTAAATCCGATAGAAAATAATATTAAACTCATCTTTGAAAATGGTCAACTGAAGAGCGAAAATGAGGATTTAACAGCGTTTTATGACCAAGAAGAAAAAGTGTTTGACTGGGGAGAATGGCCAGACGATAGCAATGAGGGAGGAGGTTTAGTGAAATCACCAATTGAGCAGTTCACTTGGAATTATAGGGGCTGGACAGATTTGCTTAAGGTAAAGACCAATGCTGTTGATTTTAGTGAAGAGGGGTTAAACCAAAGACAAAAGCGGAATTTTGGTCTATTGATCCATGAATTATTAGAACAGTCTCGAAATAAAAAAGATGCCTTCAGCTTTTTACAGTCCTATTATTTTGAAGGGAGGCTGGATATGGATGAAAAGTTGATTGTGGAGGAACAGTTGGAAAAGCTATTTTCCAATAAAACTTTCAATGACTGGTTTGAAGGTCCAGGTGAAATGCTCACTGAGCAAGGTATTATTTTACCTGGTGGTAAACAGAAAAGGCCTGATAGGGTGATTTTGCTTGAGAATGGTGCCATTGTAGTTGATTTCAAAACTGGAGAGGAAAAGAAACAATATTCCAAGCAGGTGAAAGGTTATATAGAACTCCTTGGAGACTTGGGGCATGAAATGGTAAAGGGCTATTTGTGTTATCTGGAAACGGGCAAAATAATTGAAGTAAAGTGATATGCAGGGATTTCTAAAAGATACCGCTAAGGATTTGCTGGATAAATATCCGGATTTAAAAGAAGTAACGGTCATTCTTCCCAACAGGAGGGCTGGCTTGTTTTTTACCAAATATCTTGGCCAATTAATTAGCCAACCGATGTGGGTGCCTGCTGTAAGAACCATAGAGGACTTGTTTTACGAATTGGCTGGACAAAGACCCACCGATCAACTCAGTCTAATTTTTGAGCTATATAAGGTATATAAGGAATTACAGTCAGACCCCGAGCCATTTGATAGGTTTTATTATTGGGGGGAAATGATTCTTAAGGATTTCAATGATATCGACCAGTTTTTGGTAGATCATAAAAAAATATACAGCCTACTTTCAGATATTAAATCCATTGAATCAGATTTAAGTTTCCTGACTAATGATCAAATCGATTTAATCAAACAATTTTGGAAATCTTTTGAAAGAGAAGGCAGGGGGCATCAGGATAAGTTTTTACGGTTTTGGCAGCTTTTGACTCGTTTATATGAAAGGTTTCAAGAGGAATTGAACGTTTTAGGATATGCTTATTCCGGTAAGGTGTATAGGAAGGTAGCGGAAGAGTTGGACAGTTTAGAGGTGCCATCTAAGCAATTTGTTTTTGTGGGTTTCAATGCTTTTACCGGTACGGAAGAAAAGCTAGTTAAGCATTTTGTGGCTAAATTCGGTGCAGAGATTTATTGGGATTTGGATGCTTACTATACTTTAAATCCACAACAAGAGGCGGGGCTGTTTTTTAGGGATTATCGAAAGGATAAAATCCTAGGGCCGACCTTTCCGAAAGAAATACCGGAAAATATTAGCTCCAAATCAGCCAAGGTTAAAGTGTATGTTACCCCCCTAAAGGTTAATCAGGCCAATTTGATAGGGAGGATACTGGATGAGGTTGTGCCCGGTGAAAACCTGGAAGAAACTGTAGTGATACTTCCGGATGAACAATTGTTGTTTCCGGTGATGCACCAGCTTCCTTCACATATAGACCTTGTCAATGTCACCATGGGTTATCCTGTGAGAAATGCGCCAGTGTATGCTTTTTTGGAATCTTTATTGGATTTGCAGCGGTATGTCAAGCTGGAGGGTTCCAAGGTGTATTTTTATCATCAGGTGGTAAAAGATTTGCTGTCTTCAAGTTATTTAAAAACAGGAAAGGAAGTATTCGTCAAACAGTTATTGGAAAGAATCCAGAAGCAAAATCAACTTTATATCAGTCAAGAGGATTTAGCGGAGGGAGGAGAATTTTATGCGCTTGTGTTCCAGCGCTTGGGCCCAGATCAGCTTTTTGATTATTTGGAGTCTTTAATGATTAGTTTGGCCAATCAGCTCAAGGAAGATACCTTACAGGGTAGTTACCTTTACCAATGCTATAAGCAGCTAATAAGGCTTAAGGAGATATTTGAGTCCCAGTCGGAGATAGATTTTAACCTCAATTTCTTTATTAGGTTATTCAGGCAAATATTCAAGGAAGTCAGGTTGCCATTTGACGGGGAACCATTGGCAGGCCTTCAGGTTATGGGAGTTCTTGAGTCCAGGAACCTTGATTTTAGAAGGGTGATTATTGCCAATATGAATGAAGGGAGTTTCCCTCCGTCTACAGCGCTAAACTCTTTGGTACCTTTTAATCTCCGGAGGGCCTTTGGTTTGCCTGTACAGGAGCAGAATGATGCTATTTATGCCTATACATTCTATAGGTTGCTTCATAAGGCTGAGGAAGTACATATGATTTATTCTACGGCTGCAGATCAAGGTAAAGTAGGAGAAAAAAGCCGTTATATTCAGCAACTGATGGCAGAAATGCCCATTGAAATAGAGGAGGAAGTGGTGTTTGTTCCTGTAGACCTGCAGCAGTTAAAAGAGATAAGTATTCCAAAGACTCCCGAAGTCATTGCGCTTTTGGAGAAGTATGTGCTGCAGGAAAACGGTCAATCACTTACGGCTTTTTCACCTTCCGCATTTAGTGTCTGGTTGGACTGTAAACTCAAGTTTTATTTCCAGTACCTGGCCAATATCAAGGAAAAGGAAAAAGTGGAAGAAGAGGTCAGTGCCTCTGTATTTGGTAATTTGGCGCATTATAGCCTTGAATTCTTGTATAAAGGTTTTATAGAAAGAAAGAAAAGAAAGTTGGTAGAAAAGGATGATTTTGATCAATTGTCCAAATATATCTTTCCTGCAATAGAAAAGGCTATTCGAGATTTTTACCACCTAGATGCAGCGGCAGACACCAAATTGACGGGGCAAATGGCTATTGTAAGGGATGTACTGCAAAAGTATATCGTAGCCTTGCTGGACTTGGATAAAGCCGGAGCACCATTCGAACTAGTGAGCTTGGAGAAGGACATGCGCTATCAAGCAGAAGTGCCTATCGAGGTAAATGGGCGTTCTTATGAAATTGCTATTAGGGGGATTATTGACAGGGTAGATAAGCAAGGAGCTGTAGTCCGCTTGATTGATTATAAGTCAGGTAAAGACCAAAAAGATTTTCCATCTGTATCATCCTTATTTGACAGGGAGCATCCCAAGCGAAATAAAGCGGCTATGCAAACTATGATATATGGTATGTTATATCAGGAGAAATTTCCTGGAAACCGACTTGCTCTTAAGCCTGCTATCTACAATTTAAGGGAGATATTTAGCAAGGATTTTAACCCTTATTTACAATTAAAGGAGGGTAGGGGTAAGGCTAAGGAAATAGATGATTATCGTGATTACCAGGAAGAATTTGAGGAGGGGCTTAAAGGCTTGCTCCAAGAGATTTTTGATAAGGATATTCCATTTAGTCAAACAGAAGAGTGGGAAAAATGTAAATATTGTCCTTATAAGGAGATTTGCGGAAGGTAATATTCCAAGAAAAAATTGAATAGTTATTGGCTGGGGAAATAATTTCCCAGCCATGTTTTTTTTTGCTAAGGTTTCAATTTTTAAATCTCAATTTTTTGAATCTTTTCATGAATTTCCGGTATAGCCATGACAGCTGCTGATCCGTACCATTCTAGTAATTCCAAGGTCAAAACTCCAGCCTTTACCGCTGGATCTTCACTGGTCAGTTTTTCTGCTTCTTCCAGATTGTCTACATCGAAAAGGAAGATTCCACGGAGTTCTCCCTCACCAAAAAATGGCCCTGCCAAGACCAGTTTTTTTGCCTCTGCCATTTTTCCAATATGAGCCATATGACCTTGCTGGATTTTGTCTCTTTCTTCCTTAGAATAGTTCGCTACTTCTGGTCCTCTTTTTAGGAATGCCATGACGTATTTCTTCATTCCATAATCATCTGCTTTGTATTTTTCAGCAAGCCCTGGATCGTATTTGTCCTGACCGAATCCTGCTAAACTTAAGACTAGGAAAAGGGGAATCAATATTGCTAATTTTCTCATGATTGGTAAGGGTTAGTTTTTATGATCTGTTGATTATTTACTGGTGAAATTTAACTGGTTTATATGGTTAAAATTACCTGTTTTGTTTTTTTTCTTTTGAACCATCTTTACGAATTTTTCCAGTTTTATACCAGTCTTTTAAAATGTGGTAATTGATTACTTAGAATCATCTCATGGAAAATACCTAATAGTTTTAATAAAATGAAGGCAAACGTCTTGCATTTTTTAGCACAGCTATATGATGGGTGTAGGATGGATTTTGTAAATGGGGGACCAATTAAAAATGTGAGCATTGAATTGAAAGAGGGGGAGAAGAGGTAGATAGTTACTGAAGATGGTGAAGGTCTATTCTTGATCAAAAACTGTGAGTAGTGCCTAGAGTAATGCTTATAGCCACCTAGGGAAAGGAGGCTTTGCTAGAGCGGATATCGGGTCGGGAAGGCAGTTATAGGTCCGCTAAATAGGGAGAATATCCATAAAAGAGGCTTCTATAAAAGATGATAAATACCAAAGGAAGAATTGTTTTAGTACGAAGATTAATGATTATAATGTGGTTTAATAAGTGTTGTTTAAGTTATTGAAAAATAGTTATTTAAAATAATTTTAGTTAAGTCTAAATAAGTCTAGGCTAAAAAAATTAGTTGAAGCTAAATCAAAATAAGCCTTTGTTAAGGGCCATTGGGTGGTCCATTTTTGGAGATATTTTTTTATCTTAGTTCCTTACTAAAAACAGGAATGAAATCTAGTTATAGAATCCCCTTAATATATATATTGATAGGAAGCACATGGGTGGCTTTTTCATCTCTTTACTTAGGGGAAATTTTAGAAGAGATAGGAGTTGCCAGGTATATTTGGATAGAAGTTTTTAAGGCAGTCTTTTTTGTTATTGTTTCAGGTATTCTGATTTACTTTCTTGTGGACCGGGCTTTGGAGCGAGAGCGTAATTTGTGGAGTAGTTATTTTTCCATGTTTATGCATAGTCCAATATATAAGTGGTTAGTAAGAAAAGATGGGCAGACTATCTACGCTGTGAACCATGTCGCAGAGCAATATTTTGAATCTGAGAGAAGTGGTAAAAAAAACCTAAAGTTTAATGAGGTTATAGCATTAACTGATGAGGATAATGAAAAGATTTTTGAAGGGGATAATTGCCTTATCCAAGATGTAAAAGTGAGGGATATAAATGGTGGTTTAAGGGTCCTTGATCTATATACAATTTCTCTCAAAGTTGATGGTCAAGAATTCATAGTTGTCACTGCTGTGGATAATACAGACCTGAGGAAAACCTTAAGAGAAAAGACACAGCTTAATACAGATCTTCGGAAACAAAATGAACTCTTAAAAAAGTACTCATATATTAATTCTCATAACCTTAGACGACCTCTTTCAAATATACTTGGGATAATCAATTTGATTGATTCAAATGAAAAAAAGTCGGTGGATGTAATAGGTCTTCTCAAACAATCTTCTGAGCAATTGGATATTGAAGTAAGAAAGATGAATGAGATTTTAAATGGTGAAAAGCTACAAGTAGAAATGTCAGATAAAATCAAAAGGAATCAGGTTAAGTCGGTCCTTGTAGTGGATGATGATAAGGTTCAACATATGATCAATAAGAGGATTCTTCTTAAGTGCAATCCTGATTTAGAATTGTACTTTTTTGATAATCCAGTAGAAGCTTTAGAGTGGATCAAGAATAATCCGGTTGACCAACTTTTTTTGGATATTAATATGCCTGAAATGAAGGGTTGGGAGTTTTTGGATCATCTTGTTGATTTGGGCATATATGTAGATGTAAAAATGCTTTCTTCTTCCATAGATCCTAGAGATGAAGAAAAAAGTAAACAATATGATATGATAAGTGGTTTTTTGACGAAACCTTTAAAGAAAGAGATCTTGAATGATATACTTTAGGATTAAATTATCGGAATTATATAAAGCCTAATCTATCTAAAATTATTAGTTTCGCACTTTCATTAATTGTCTATGGCTGATAAATCAACTAAAAACGAAAATATCATAAGTCCCAAGATAGATAAAACGTTGTTGGCACTGACGGATGCCTTTGCTTTTGTCAAAAGGTTCTTTGTGGAGGTTTGGTTACCTCCATATGAATTTAAAGAAGTAATCCGACAGTGTTATAAGATAGGTTATAATTCTTTGGCCTTGATTTCTTTGACAGGTTTTATCGTTGGGATAGTATTTACCAATCAATCTAGGCCCTCACTATCGGAGTTTGGGGCAACATCTTGGTTGCCAGCATTGATTTCCATTGCCATTGTAAGAGCTATGGGACCTTTGGTGACAGCTTTGATTGCTGCCGGAAAAGTAGGTTCAAGCATAGGTGCTGAAATTGGTTCGATGAAAGTTACCGAACAGATAGACGCTATGGAGGTATCTGCTACTAACCCTTTTAAGTTTTTGGTGGTGACTCGTGTGCTAGCTTCGACATTCATGATTCCAATTTTGGTGATGTATACGGATTTTGTAGCATTGATGGGTGCATTTTTATCCGTGCATAGCAAGGAAATGGTAAGTATTAACACCTTTTTTGTACAGGTATTTGAAGCAATTTCCTTTCTTGATATATTTTCCTCCATCATCAAGTCCCTTGTTTTTGGTTTTACTATCGGAATCGTGGGCTGTTATAAAGGATACCACTCTTCCAAAGGTACTGAGGGAGTAGGAAAGGCTGCGAACGCAGCAGTGGTTTTGGCCATGTTCTTGATATTTATCGAGGAATTGTTGGCATTGCAGATCGTTAACTTTTTGAGAATGTCATAAGTTATGAGGGAAAAAGTAGTTGAGGTAAGAGGACTTAAGAAATCATTCGGAGATTTGGATGTATTGACAGGAGTGGACCTTGATTTGTACAAGGGTGAGAACGTGGTGGTTTTGGGAAAATCAGGTACAGGAAAATCTGTATTGATCAAGATAATGGTAGGGTTGCTGACCCAAGATGAGGGAATTATGAATGTTTTGGGAGATGAGGTGTCTAACCTTACAGCAAAACAATTGAATGACCTGAGATTAAAAATTGGTTTTTCCTTCCAAGCAAGTGCCTTGTATGATAGTATGACCGTAAGGGAGAATCTTGAATTTCCTTTGGTGAGAAATGTGAAAGGACTTAGTAAAGCTGAAAAGAATAAGATGGTTGAAGAAGTGCTGGATGCAGTAGGACTTTTACAAACCATCAACCAAATGCCTTCTGAACTTTCTGGGGGCCAAAGAAAGCGGATAGGTATTGCGAGGACCTTGATCTTGAAGCCTGAAATCATGCTTTATGATGAGCCTACCGCTGGCTTGGATCCAATTACTTGTAGTGATATCAATAACTTGATAAATGAGGTTAGGGAAAATTTCAATACTTCCTCTATCATCATTACCCATGATTTGACCTGTGCAAAGGATACAGGAGACCGGGTGGCAGTATTATTGGACGGCGTGTTTGGCGCTGAAGGAAAGTTTGAGGAAGTTTTCAATAATCCTCAAGATCAAAGAGTGAAATCATTTTATGACTATAATTTCATTGTGTAATGAGAAATGATAATAAAAAATCAGTTATTGTTGGGATCTTCGTATTGATTGGGATCATTATTATGGTAACTGGAATATTGACCTTGGGTGCCCAGCAAAAGGTTTTTGTAAAAAGTTACAAACTGAAGGCCGTATTTGATGATGTCGAAGGTTTGCAGACTGGGAATAATATTTGGTTTTCTGGGGTGAAAATCGGTACAGTGTCGAAAATTAGATTTTATGGAGATTCCCAAGTGGAAATCGAAATGAATGTGGATGCCAATACCCAGGACTTTATCCGAAAAGATTCCAAGGCTACCATTAGTTCAGATGGTTTGATCGGTAATAAAATCATTGTCATTTATGGAGGAACTACCCAGGCGCCAGCAATTGAAGATGGGGACCGGCTAGAGGCAATAATGCCTTTGGATACAGATAGTATGATGGAAACCCTTCAAGAAAATAATGAAAACTTAGTTTCCATAACTAATGACTTGAAAGTGCTTACAGGAAAGATCGCCAAAGGAGAAGGCATAGTAGGAGCAGTTTTGACAGATAGTTTATTGGCTGAGAACTTCAGACAAATGATGGCCAACTTAGAGCAAACTGCCGTAAATAGTAATCAACTTACTGCAGATCTTAAAAAGTTTTCTTCAAGCTTAGAAAAAGAAGGTACATTAATGTATGAGCTGGCCAATGATACCAGCATCTTTGCCAGCTTGAAAAGCACTGCCTCCAAATTGGAAAAAACCACCGATGAGGCGTCTTTAGCAGCTTCCAATATCAATGAGGCTACCGGAAAATTGAATTCCACAGATAATGCCCTTGGGATGCTTTTGAACGATGAGGAGTTTGCAGCCTATATAAAAGAAAGCCTTGCCAATGCAGAGGTAACCACAGAATTATTGAATGAAAATCTTGAAGCCTTGAAATATGCTTGGATCATGAGAAAAGCGCATAAAAGAAAAGAAAAAGCCGAGGCCAAAGAAGCTGAAGCTGCAGCCCAAGAATAAGGGTATAAGGAAAAAATAGAACAAAATAGGGTGTCCAGATACATGGTCACCCTATTTTTATTTTAAGATGTTTTGAAATAAGGTCTGAGGCCTGAATACGGTTCAAGTGATTTAGGTGTCAGTTGATGTGTTTTTTTGCTTGTTTAGATTAGAATTCAATCCCGCTAATTATTTTTTCTTGGGCTTCAATTTTGTCTTCTTGGTCGGCTTTTAATTGCTCATTTTCCATTGATTTATCCAATACCAGTTCGACACTGATAGGAAAATGATCTGAACCTATGGACGGCTGAACTTTCAGTTTTTTTACTTTGAAGTGTTTACTGACAAAGATATGATCCAGTGGCCATCTCAGCATAGGATAATTGGCATGAAATGTATTGAACATCCCACGACCTATTCTCGGATCGCCCAAACCACTTATTTTGAGAAATAGTTCTGTAGTGTAGCTCCAAGCCACATCATTCAAATCTCCCATTATAATACATGGTTTGTTATAGGCTTTGGCTTTTTTGCCAACCAATAGAATTTCAGCATCACGTTCGGTACTATGGGTGTTTTCTCCGGGAACTGGTGGCGTAGGGTGAATGCCATAAATTCTGATCATCTGATGACCTAAGTCCAAGTCCGTAAAAATGGAGGGGACCTCATTATCGATTAAATAATTAATAGAAGTGTTTTTTAAGGGGATTTTAGAATAAAAAAGCAATCCATAGGTATTGTTTTTGGGTAGTTCTATATAGTGAGGGTAATCTGTTTTAAGGCTTGCCATGGCATCGGCCCAAGCTTGGTCCGTTTCTACCAACATAAATACATCAGGAGACTGTTTTTTGATCAGTTTCATGCATTTTGTAAAATTCTTATTGTATTGGTAGACATTGGCCGTAAGTAGTGACAGTGTTGTTTTTTCATCTTTTTTGGCAGAGTTCACCATTTTGGTACTGAAAGGAGAATAGGGAATTATTTGCTTCAATAGGTAAAAAAAGAGTAGGATAAGCACAGTTAAAATACCAAAATCCACTTGTGTTAATTTATTGTAATCCTCAAAAAACCAGAATACTATTAAGGTTAATATCAATATAAGCTTTTGGAAGCGCGGATAGTCAAAAACCCTAAAAGTCCAATAGTCTTTTTTTACTAATGGCATGAGACTTGCGCAAATTATTATTATCGAAAAAATATATAAAACTACTTTCATTTAATTTTAGGATCAGGTGATTCTTTAGGCCTTTTGTCAGGAAATTTCCCTTGATTAATGGAATTACAATTAACGAAAAAAACTTAAATTAAGGAATCAATCTGTTTTTGAGGTAGTTATCTATAAGTAAGTCTTTTTAACCAATAATCTTCAAACATATGCCATTAGACCCATATAAAATCAAAAGTAAACTTGAATCAGCAAAAGGGAACTTGACCTACTGGAGTCTAGAGAAACTTCAAGAGCAAGGTTTTAAGATTAATCAACTTCCATTCTCTATTAGAATTCTTTTGGAGAATGCCCTAAGGAATTTTGATGATTTTGCTATTACGAAGGAACATACAGAAACCTTATTGGGCTGGAAGCCTGAGGCGAGTGATAAAGATGTTCCTTACAAACCTGCAAGGGTATTAATGCAGGATTTTACAGGAGTACCTGCAGTTGTGGATATTGCTTCACTAAGGGCTGAGGCAGTTAGAAAAGGTAAGGATCCCAACAAAATCAACCCCCTTATTCCCGTGGATCTCGTAGTCGACCATTCGGTTCAAGTGGATTACTTCGGAACCAATTATTCCTATAAGAAAAATGTGGACGTAGAGTATGAAAGAAATGGAGAGCGGTATGAGTTTTTGAAATGGGCACAAAAGTCTTTTGACAATTTTTCGGTAGTTCCCCCAGGAATGGGGATTTGCCATCAGGTAAACCTTGAATACCTGGCACAAGGTGTAATAGCCAGAGATGGTCAGGTTTTCCCTGATACATTGGTGGGAACAGACTCCCATACCCCGATGGTAAACGGAATAGGAGTAGTTGGATGGGGGGTAGGAGGAATTGAAGCTGAGGCAGCCATACTGGGCCAGCCTATTTATTTTATTATGCCTGAGGTGGTAGGATTGAAGCTTACAGGAAAATTGCCCCTAGGGACAACTGCTACTGATATGGTATTGACCATCACCGAGCTGTTGAGAAAGCATGGTGTGGTAGGGAAGTTTGTGGAGGTATTTGGGCCAGGATTGGATCACCTAACTGTCCCAGATAGGGCCACTATTTCCAATATGTCTCCTGAGTTTGGCTGTACGGTGACCTATTTCCCGATCGATGACCGCACCTTGGATTATATGTCCAAGACTAACCGCCCAAAAGATCAAATACAATTGGTGGAAGACTATGCCAAGGCCAATATGCTTTGGCGGGAGAATGAAGAACTTATTCACTACAGTAGCCTGGTAGAATTGGATTTAAGTACGGTTGAACCTACCGTTTCAGGTCCAAAGCGGCCACAGGACAAAATATTAGTGAGGAATTTTAAGCAGAAGTTTGGGGAGTTGCTTGAGGAGGTCCATGGAAGG
Organism: Echinicola salinicaeni; assembly: GCF_014280965.1. Lineage (GTDB taxonomy): Bacteria > Bacteroidota > Bacteroidia > Cytophagales > Cyclobacteriaceae > Echinicola > Echinicola salinicaeni. The sequence continues at coordinate 38,905 of NZ_JACODZ010000012.1, read as the reverse complement.
GAATATATCCCAATTGACAAGAGGGATAAAAGCCGTTGGTTTGGGGAAGGAGGCAGTCAACCTGCCCATAAGGCTGGAGATCTACCGGAAGATGTAGAAATAGCAACCAAAACCAAAAATGGCCTCAAAACTGTGGAGGTAAAGATCAATAATGAAGAATTTGCTTTATCTGATGGTAGTATAGTGATTGCTGCGATTACTTCTTGTACGAATACTTCCAATCCAAGTGTGATGATAGGTGCCGGTCTGGTCGCTCAAAAGGCCAGGGAGCGAGGCCTGGATGTAAAGCCTTGGGTCAAGACTTCACTTGCACCAGGCTCCAAGGTGGTGACCGACTATTTAAAAACATCAGGACTTTTGGATGATTTGGAAGCGCTAAGATTTCATGTGGTAGGTTATGGCTGTACTTCCTGTATTGGTAATTCAGGTCCTTTGCCCAGGCATATTGCCCATGCTGTGGAAGAAAATGATTTGGTAGTGGCTTCAGTACTATCTGGTAACAGGAATTTCGAAGCTAGGGTACATCCACAGGTTAAAATGAATTATCTGATGTCCCCTATGCTGGTCGTGGCCTATGCGCTTGCAGGTAGGGTGGATGTAGATTTAAATAATGAACCACTTGGCTATGACCCTAATTTAGAGCCTGTTTACCTGAAGGATATCTGGCCTAGTAATGACGAAATTTTTGAGGTGATGGGCAAGGTGCTCAGCCCTGGGGACTTTGAGAAAAATTACGGGGAAATCTTTGAAGGAAATGAGCAATGGAAGGCCCTTGAAGCACCTGATGACCAGGTTTACCAGTGGTCAAATAAATCAACTTATATCAAGGAAGCCCCATTCTTTAAAGGAATTTCCAGTGAAGTGCCAGCACCCAAGGATATTGAAAATAGTCATGTACTATTGAAATTGGGTGATTCTATTACCACAGATCATATTTCTCCAGCAGGTGCCTTTGCAGCCACTTCCCCAGCAGGAGAGTATCTTGTTGGTAGAGGAGTGGAGAAGAAGGATTTTAATTCTTATGGTTCTAGAAGAGGGAATGATGAAGTTATGGTCAGGGGAACCTTTGCCAATGTCAGGATAAAAAATCAATTAGCTAGTCAAGAAGGAGGTTATACGACCCATATTCCTTCTGGTGAAGAAATGACTGTTTTCGAAGGTGCGGAAAAATATATTTCAGCGAATACACCTTTGGTGGTTTTGGCTGGCAAGGAATATGGTAGTGGTTCTTCAAGGGACTGGGCAGCAAAGGGAACCAATCTTTTAGGAATCAAGGCGGTTATTGCAGAAAGCTATGAAAGAATTCACAGGTCTAATTTGGTGGGAATGGGTGTATTGCCTTTACAGTATGCTGAAGGTCAATCTGCCGAAGAATTGGGGCTGGATGGCAAGGAAAAAATCAGTATTAAAGGAATCAGTGATGAGCTTAGGCCTTTGAAAAAATTACAGGTGGAGGCTGAAAAGGATAGTGGTGCCAAAATCAATTTTGAGGTGGTATGTAGGTTGGACTCAGATATAGAGGTGGCCTATTATAAAAACGGTGGGATTCTACATTATGTCCTCAGGCAATTTTTAAAGCAGGATTGATTTCCATGTTCTAAAACTTCTGATGATCTGACCACAAATAGACAAGGGATAATACGAGTTATTTATATCCTTCTTATCTGTGGTTATATATTATATTGAAGCTATGATAAAAGTTACCTTCTTTCTAATCATCAACTTTTGGACTTTCCTCTGGGGAGGAAAGGGAAGCGTTGTGTTGGGAAAGGAACTACAAATTCATGAAGAGTCTTTTTTATTTAGGGCTGCTGATAATTTGATTTTAACCGGGACGCTAAGTGTTCCGAATAATGTCAACAATAATGCTATTGAGAAAGCGGTTATTTTAGTTTCTCCACCACTTCCTATTTCAAGGGATTATGGTGGCTTATACAGCGAGCTGGCAGATATTCTACTAAGAAATGGCATTGCGGTGCTGAGGTATGATAACCGATCATTTATTGATCCTGCTTTAGCTAGAAAAAAAGACTATACCATGTACGGACAGGCCGCAGATGCAGAAAAGGCCTTTATGGCATTGCATGATGACCCACGATTTACCCATGCCAAGATTGGACTGGTGGGACATAGTGAAGGAGGAGCCGCAGTAGCTATTGCTGCATCAAGAAACACTGAGATTGATTTTGTGGTTTTGATGTCAACTCAGGGAATTGCAGGTGATCGGCTTAGTTATTCTCAGTTTTCAGGGGCTTTGGAGAAAATCTACAGAGGGAATGAAGAAATTAAAGAGGCGATGCTTTCGTCCGTTAGGGAGACCATCAAAATAATAAATAAGAATGAGGATATAGCTACCATGCATTGTCTACTTAAGGAAAGCAAGCGGTATTATTATGAGAAGTATGCGGATAAAGACCCAAAGCTTTTCGGAAACCTTGATAAGACCTACAAGATGGATTCTATCCAATGGCTGAATCCGCATAGGATCGCTTATATTCAATATGAACCTGGATTATATTATCCAAAAATAAGCTGTCCCGCATTGGTGGTCTATGGAAAGATGGATGAGAAGCTAGAGTGGGAGGAGAATATAACTGGCATTGAAAATTTGTTTAAAAGGAGTTCAAAAAGCAATTACCAAGTGATATTGTTGGACAGCATCAACCATTCATATAAGCAGGCTCAGCCTTCGGATAGTTTGAAATTCCTGATGGGAAAAAATGATAAAAAGCCAAAAATTAAAGAAAGGTCTTATTCAAGGGAATCATTTTTGGAAGTAGCCAATTGGATAAATAGGGAGCTTTAGGCTAAATGAATAATTATCCTATGAGTTTTTGTAAGACATTATTGGGTAGCTAAATTTATTCTAGGAATATTTTATCCTGATTTCAATTTTTATGAACAGTTTTTTAAGTATCCATCTTAGTTAGCTTTTCATTTTGAAAAATATAGCAAAGTAAATTTTGACATGATGGAAATTAAATAGAATTAAAAAAATGAAACAAAGAAGTCCTGTACAAAGTAGTTTTCGTGATTTATTGATTTCTATAACAAAAAGAACTGATGAAGAAAACCTGAAATTATTTACAGCGTTCCATGAGGCCAATATTGAAAAAGTAGATTACGCTGCTATTCAGCAAACATGCCAGAATTTTATGGCCACTTTTATGTTTGAAACCCAAAGGGAAGAGGAAGCAATAGACTTATTATATGAACTTTTACATTCCTCTACTACTGATTTAGTCCAAGCTTCTGGGACTTCATTTACCCTAGCTAAATACCTGGATTTGACCGAAAGAAATCAAGAAGCTGTTAGTATTGCTCGGAGCACTTTGGACAAATACCAAATCGAATGGTCAGGTACACTATATTTACTGAAGATCTTAGCAGAGGAGGATGAAGAAGGGCTGGACAAGTATAAAGGACTTATTGAGAATATAGCACATGAAATGGAAGTACAACTTCCTGAAAGTATCAAGGTTACTGAAGCTGTATTAGAGCTATATAGAATTTATGAAAGAGGAGAATAGTTATTAAAGTACTATATCTACTATGGTAACCCTAATGAATTACTTATTGGAAAGGGGCTAATATAATGTATGACAATCCGAACTATTTGCAGTCAATTCGAAAGAAAAAGACCAATAAGAGGGGATATCCTAATGATATTCCTTCTTTGTCCTCATTAAAGGAACTGTCTTTTGATTGTCCTGTAACTTTCTTTGTTGGAGAAAACGGTAGCGGAAAATCCACTTTATTGGAAGCGATCGCTATTGGGATGGGGCTTAACCGGAAGGCGGAAGCAGGCACTTTCACTTTGCCACCGAAGAGACGCATAGCCTCCTTTTTGAGGATTTAAAAATGATAAGAGGGATTACAAGGCCCAAGGATAGTTACTTTTTACGGGCCGAATCTTTTTACAATGTAGCTTCTGAGATAGACCGGATAGGGGATGATATTCACTTGGCTTACGGAAATCGATCTCTGCATACGAGGTCTCATGGTGAATCCTTCATGACCTTATTAGAAAAAAGACTACTGGGAAAGGGCTTCTACCTTTTTGATGAAATTGAATCTGGAATTAGTCCATCCAAACAAATGGAGGCATTGGTCCATATTCATAGATTAGTGAAAAACAATTCCCAATTTATCATTTCGACGCATTCTCCCATTCTTTTGTCTTATCCTCATGCGGATATTTATGAGTTTTCTAATAAGGGAATTCGAAAAATCAACTATGAAGAAACAGATACTTTTAGGGTGACCAAGGATTTCCTGAACAATTACCAGCACATGCAAAAAATCCTGTTTGGATAAATATTATATGTGTATATGCAATTTTACACGTAGGGAAATTTAATACTGTTTTTTTACTTAAATGATCTTTCCTACTTTTTATTCAGGTAATGTTTTATTCTTAATGGTCATCATGAATGCTCCGCATTTCCATTGATGAAAAAGTAGGCAAACCTTGCCTGCCAGCAGGCAAAAAATCTAGGCTGTGTAGTATTCTTCAAATTGATCAAATAAAGATTCGAATACGATTATCGCTCCTCAATTTGATTTTGTGCCAGTCGCTACTGGCTAAAAATAAGTGGATCTCGCTTGTTCACTACGCGAGCTAACTCATTTTCTTAACGCCACCATCAACTGTCCCAAAACCGAATGCTCCAAAAGCCGACTAACAGAGTTATGGATAATATTATGCCTTTCTTGTTCTACTTGCAAAGTGATGGATAGTCAGAAAAAATTGACCAGCATTATCAGAAATGTAGGAGGGGGTATAAGTCAATCGGGATTTTCTTAAATTTTGGTTAATTGAATGATAATTTTATTGGTCCAATATAAATCTTATTTTTGCTCCCTAGACCTTAATTAATGAAACCAAAATGGGTAATTAATCCGACTTGTGATTTTTTATTCAGTAAACCTGTCCATCATTGGCAGGGGTTCCATGTGACCAATTAAATCATAAACCAACACATGAAAAACATCAATCCAACCCAAACAGGAGCCTGGAAGAAACTCAGCAGCCTTTCTGAAGTACAAAAAGGGCAAAGCATCAAATCACTTTTTGCAGATGCATCACGATTTGATCAATATTCAACCAAATTTGAGGATATTTTACTTGATTACTCTAAGAACAGGGTAGACGATCAAGTGATGTCTGCACTTTTTGAATTGGCCAAGGAGACGGACTTACCATCTGCCATTGAGGCCATGTTTGCCGGTGAGCATATCAACCAAACAGAAGACCGTGCGGTATTACATACTGCTTTGAGAAACCGTTCGAACAGTCCTATTAAAGTGGATGGCAAGGACGTTATGCCTGATGTTAATGGGGTATTGGCGCAAATGAAGGAATTTGCCGATAAAATCAATGCAGGAGAATGGAAAGGCTTCACGGGTAAACCGATCAAATCTTTGGTCAATATTGGTATTGGCGGTAGTGATTTGGGGCCAGTAATGGTGACAGAAGCATTGAAACCTTACCAAAATGAAAACTTGGATATCCATTTTGTTTCCAATGTGGATGGTACGCATATCGCAGAAACTTTGAAAAAGGTGGATCCTGAAACTACCCTTTTCTTCATTGCTTCTAAGACTTTCACCACTCAGGAGACCATGACCAATGCGCATTCTGCCAGATCTTGGTTCTTGGAGGCTGCAAAGGATGAATCAGCTATTGCCAAGCATTTTGTGGCTTTGTCTACCAATGCTGATGCTGTGGCTGCCTTTGGAATAGATACCAAAAACATGTTTGCTTTTTGGGACTGGGTAGGAGGAAGATACTCTCTATGGTCGGCTATTGGACTGCCAATTGCCTGTGCGATTGGCTTTGACAACTTTGAGAAATTATTGGAGGGAGCTCATGCCATGGATAATCACTTTAAGGGAACTGAATTGAAGTCAAATATCCCTGTAATATTGGCTTTGATTGGTATTTGGAATACCAATTTCCTTGGAGCATCTTCTGAGGCTATCCTTCCTTATGACCAGTATTTACACAGATTTGCGGCATATTTCCAACAGGGAAATATGGAAAGTAATGGTAAATATGTTTCCAGAAGTGGAGAGAAAGTGGATTATACTACTGGTCCGATCATCTGGGGAGAGCCAGGTACCAATGGCCAGCATGCTTTCTATCAGTTGATCCACCAAGGCACACATTTGATTCCTTGTGACTTTATTGCGCCAGCCATTTCTCATAACCCAGTTGGAGACCATCACGTGAAGTTATTGTCCAATTTCTTTGCCCAAACTGAGGCCTTGATGAATGGCAAGTCTTTGGAAGAGGTGAAGGCAGAGCTTAAAGCAGCTGGAAAATCTGAGGAGGAGATTGCAAAATTGGCACCTCATAAAGTATTTGAAGGTAACAGACCTACAAATTCCATTTTGGTGAAACGGGTTGACCCTTATACTTTGGGAGCTTTGGTAGCGATGTATGAACATAAGATCTTTGTTCAAGGTGCTATCTGGAACATTTTCAGCTTTGACCAGTGGGGTGTGGAATTGGGTAAGGTATTGGCCAAGAATATCCTTCCAGAATTGGAGGGGGATGAAAAAGTAAGCACTCATGATGCTTCTACCAATGGCCTGATCAATGCCTACAAAGCTTTGAGAAAGTAAAATGACACAGTTATAGCCATTACAATGGTTAATAACTTGAGAATAAGAAGAAGGTCCGACCTATTGGTTGGACCTTTTTTGAAGTATGAATGAAAGAGTTATTATTGAATTAAGTTCAATAAGATACCTTGTTGTTTATAAGTAGTTTAACATTTTTGTGAAATGTTCTATTTTAATCTACTTAAAGTATTGACTTTTGTTCAATGTATTAAAGGTTGTTCTTAATACTGAATTCCTAAATCGTCCAATTGCTTTACCTTGTGATAAGAAAGGGCAGCCCTGATACATGCTTGCAGTTCTTTTTCTGGGATTTTTTGGTCTAATTGAAAAACTATGGCCCTTTTACCCTCAAATTGAAATTTGTCTTCGAAAACCAACTTAAAAGTTTCAACTAATCTACTGGTGCATTTAAAATACATGGCATATTGGTCAGGGGATTTGGCTTTCCAGTCCATCCTAAGTGTGCTACCCTTTTTACAGATATAGCTGGGCTCTCCCCATCTCAGGGTTTCTTCCAGTTCATCAATTCCTTCTATTTCTTTGGCAGTTTTGATGACCAGTTCTCTCAAATCCTGCATTTTATGCCTAACAAAGTCAGGGTATTCAGCAAATACTGCAGCGACTTCAGGCTTAGTTATAAGTTTCAAATTGTTTTCGATTTAATGGTAATAATTAGTTGATCTATCAATTGATGGAAAAGCTGTAAATTAGGATAATGGATTTTGATCTGATGAGAAATTGATAAGCACATTTCCGGTCTTTTGCCCACTCATAACATAATTATAAGCCTCTTTAATTTCCCCAGGCTGATAATACCTGTCTATGATTGCTTTGAACTTGCCTTTCTCCATAAGTTGTTTGATAAATAATAAGCTTCTTTTACAATTTTGTGGAAACGGAAAGATCACTCTTTTTCCATTTTTAAACTTTGTGATCAAAGGCAGGTAGAGGTTTTCTGCATTTGGACCAAGTTCTGAGGAAATATATATACCATTTTCCACAAGCAGCTTTTTGCATTTCCCGAAAGAACTCTTCCCAACAGCGTCAAAAATAAAGTCGTATTTTTCCTTATCTATTTCTGTGAAATCCTCTTTTTCAAAATTATAGATTTTGTCCGCACCAAGGGACTTTAGCAAATCTATATTTTTGCCGTTTCCCACTGCAGTAACATAGAGTCCTTGACTTTTTAGAATCTGGAGAGCCGCAGAACCAATGGCTCCTGTAGCGCCATTTACTAAGACTTTATTTCCCTTTTCTAGATGAACTTTATTCACAAAATTATAGGCATAATGAGCTCCTTCTGCAGAAGCAACAGCTTCTTGATAGCTTATATTTTCTGGTATTAAACAAATTGCTTTGTTTTCATTTATTGTCATAAACTCAGCCTGTGAAGCTAGCCCTTCATCATTCAATCCCCAAACCCGATCTCCAACTTTAAAGTTTTTTACGTTTTGACCAATGCCCACCACCTCACCCGCAAAATCAGTCCCTGTGACCTTTGAAGTGGGTTTTAATAGGTCCGTAAAAAATCGAATGGCAAAGGGCTTTCCTGTTAAAATTCCACAATCCGTCCTGTTAACAGTGGTGAAATGAACACTTATCAATAACTCCTTAGAGGAGGGGACAGGTTTTTCAAGCTTGCTTATTTGGAGGACTTTGCTGTCTCCATATTGGTTTCGGGTAATTGCTTTCAAAGCTTTTCTAGTTAATGGCTTATAAAGTTACAAGAAAGCCCATGTTTCTGGTTAAGCCAATAGAGCATATTGATTTTATTAAATCTGTTATGGGATATTTTTGGTTTCAAGGCTAGGTGAGTACTCATAATTAATAAAATAGATCCATGCAACTTTTTTGAAATTAAGACGGTGATGGGGGATTTAGAAAAAAGTAAAGCCGGGTTCGAAACCCGGCTTTTAAAATATAATCTTGGATGTTAAGGGCGAATTTAGCTTAATCCCTAATATGGCCATCTCCACGAATGATCCACTTATAAGAAGTAAGTTCTTCCAAGGCCATAGGGCCTCTGGCGTGTAGCTTTTGGGTGGAGATACCTATTTCAGCTCCAAGTCCAAATTGGGCACCATCTGTAAAGGCCGTGGAGGTATTGGCGTAAACCGCTGCTGCATCGACAGATTTAAGGAATAGATCTAAAGCAGCCTGATCTTCAGCTACGATCGCTTCACTGTGTTTGGAGCTGTGTTTGGCAATGTGTTCCAAAGCAGATTCCATTGAGGGAACAGTTTTAATGGACATAGTCATGGCCAGAAACTCAGTTCCAAAATGTTCATCCTCGGCTTCAAATAATAGTGCTTTAGGATAGTTTTCTTTTAGAATCTCATATGCGGCTTTGTCTGCAAAGATTTTTACCTTCTTTTCTCCCAATGGTTGGGCGATTTTTGGTAAATCTTTTAGCTTATCCTGATGGATCACCAAACAGTCCAATGCGTTGCAGACACTTACTCTTCGGGTTTTGGCATTGGTAACGATTTTTGCTGCTTTTCCAATGTCACCGGATTTGTCCAGATAGGTATGAACTATACCCGCCCCAGTTTCAATGACTGGAACTTTTGAATTATTCCTTACAAAATTGATTAGTCCCTGGCTTCCCCTTGGGATGATGATGTCAATATATTCTACCGCTTGCAGCATCTCGGCGGTGGCCTCTCTGTCAGGTGGTAGCAGGGCTACTATATCAGGATCAATACCGTTTTTCTCCAGTACTTGGTGGATCAGTTTGACAATGGCTGTATTGGAATCATGGGCGTCACTACCTCCTTTTAGCACCAAGGCATTTCCTGATTTCAAACAAAGGCTGAACACATCAAAGGTTACATTTGGCCTAGCTTCATATATAATACCAATTACACCTAGGGGAACGGATAACTTTGTTAATCTTAGCCCGTTTTCTAAGGATTTTTCTGATAAGGTCCTGTTTAGGGGAGAAGGGAGTTTGACCACATTTAAGATATCTTCGGCAATCGCTTCTATCCTTGGCTTGGTAAGTTTGAGTCGGTCATATTTTGGATCTTCCGGATCCATTCTTGCCAGATCCTTTTCATTGGCTACTAATATTTCAGGAATGTTTTCCCAAGTTAATTGGGCAAGATCATCTAATGTCTTATTGATTTTATCTTCTGTGAGCAATGCCAGAGACCTACTGGCTTTGTTTACCTTAGCGAATGTATCTTGTAAATTCATAATTATTGATTGTTGTGGTGGAGGTAGAGGTAATCATAATGGATTATGGGTTTCTGATTACTTAAACCTATTTTTTCGACAGCTACTTTAGCGCCATAAGCGGCCTTACCTAAACCAATTTTCCTGCCATCTTCACTGATTATTCTTATAATTTCACCTTTTATAAAGTCTCCTTTCACCTTTACAACTCCGATAGGGAGTAAGCTGGTAATCTTACTGGATTTTAGGGCACTTTCTGCTCCACTGCTAATGATCAATTCACCCTTTGAATAATGTTCACTATGGGCAATCCACTTTTTGGGGTTAAGCTTGGCCTTGGAAGGCTCAAAGTAGGTACAACGAAGCGTCTGATGATAATAGTCAATCAATACATTTTCTCTTTTGCCATTGGCTATTATCACTCCAATCCCTAAATCGGCGGATTTTTTGGCCATATTCATTTTGGTTAGCATCCCACCCCTTCCAAATGAGGATTTGCTAGAGGAGATATAGCTGTTCATAGATGGAGACTTGGCGTCTACAAGTTCGATTAACTCCGAGTCAGGATCATTGGGATGGCCTTTGAAAATACCATCCACATTACTTAAAATGATCATTTCCTGAGCATCCATCATGGCTGCTACTAATCCTGCTAATTCATCATTGTCCGTAAACATCAGCTCAGTGACTGCTACAGTATCGTTTTCATTGATAACTGGAATGATATTGTTTTTTACTAATCCTTCCAGGCAGTTTTTCATATTCAGGTAATGCTTTCTATCCCTGAAATCACTTTTGGTGACCATTATCTGTGCAATGGGAGTTTTTTTATTGCCAAAAAGGGATTTATAGGAATTGATCAGCTCTATCTGACCGATAGCAGCAAGAATTTGCTTTTGAACGACCTGATCAGTTTTTTCCTCAAAAACCGTTGACTTTCGTCCAAAGGCTACTGCACCAGAAGAGATCAATACAATTTTGATTCCTTGTTCGCGTAGGTAAACCATTTGATGGACAAGGGCTTCCATTCTTGATTTGTCCGGGGATCCGTCTGCACGAGTTAGGACATTGGAACCTATTTTAATAACGACTGTTTTTCCCTTGTGCTGTACCATATACTGATTATCAAACTGAAACCAAAAATAATAAGGATTATCAGATAGTGCTATGTTTTTTATTATTGAAATGTGGTATTTTATAAAAGTATATACTTTATGAAGACAGAGGGAAGTCCACACGAATGGCACTGATTTTTGCTGAGAAATTGTTGATATGAAAGGTTAAAATAGCTTTAGGCGATTAGAAAAATCAATGTATTTTCTTTATAGATAAAATATATCCGTGTAAATCGGAGAAATTCGTGAGCCCTTAATTTCTAAGAAAGAATCTACTTTTCGAGAAAGAAAAAAAATGTCTCTCACGGATTGCACGGATTATCACGGAAAAAGTGCTGTTAGGTATTATTTACAAACCTACTTAAGGTTTTCTAATGATTACCCTACAAAAGGTCCGTGTAAATCGGAGAAATTCGTGAGCCCTTAATTTCTAAGAAAGAATCTACTTTTCGAGAAAGAAAAAAAATGTCTCTCACGGATTGCACGGATTATCACGGAAAAAGTGCTGTTAGGTGTTATTTACAAACCTACTTAAGGTTTTCTAATGATTACCCTACAAAAGGTCCGTGTAAATCAGAGAAATCCGTGAGCCTTAATTTCTAAGAAAGAATCTACTTTTCGAGAAAGAAAAAAAATGTCTCTCACGGATTCCACGGATTATCACGGAAAAAGTGCTGTTAGGTATTATTTATAAACCTAATTAAGGTTTTCTAATGATTACCCTACAAAAGGTCCGTGTAAATCGGAGAAATTCGTGAGCCCTTAATTTTAAACAAAGAATCTACTTTTCGAGATAGAAAAAAAATGTCTCCCACGGATTCCATGGATTATCACGTAAAAAGTGCTGTTAGGTGTTATTTACAAACCTACTTAAAGTTTTCTAATGATTACCCTACAAAAAAAAATCCCCGTAAATCAGATAAATCAATGAGCATTAAATTCACTAACAATTTATTGGACTCTAAGAAAGATTTAATAAGTGTGAAGCATAAATCTACTATACTAAATCAAAGCATATCAGATATTAAGTATTGAAAGCCATTCATTCATACGTTTTGACCAAAGTTCAGAATTTGATCAAGGTTTGGATTAATAGGAAATTGGTGCTAATATTCATTTTGTTTTTATTATCAGGAGGCCAATAGGGTCATTTAAATCGTTAAAGAACCACCTAATCTTATGGGGCAATTAATTATTGATTTTAGTAATTGGATTTGGGGATGGCCGTTGCTTTACCTTTTATTGGGCGGGGGAACCCTCTTATTTCTTTATTCAGGCTTGATCCCTTTCAGGGGATTTGCGCATGCCATGAAAGTGGTAGGTGGCAAATATGATGATCCAAATGCAAAAGGGGATATCACTTCCTTCCAAGCCTTGAGCTCCGCCATCGCTGCTACTGTAGGCTTGGGCAATATCAGTGGAGTAGCATTGGCTATTAGTACCGGTGGACCGGGAGCCATATTCTGGATGTGGGTATCTGCTTTCGTGGGAATGGCTACCAAATATTTTACCTGTACTTTGGCGATCATGTACCGAGGAAAAGACAGTGCAGGACATATTCAAGGTGGTCCAATGTACGTAATAGAAGAGGGGATGGGCAAGAAATGGAAGCCTATGTCTATTATATTTTGTGTCGCTGGGATTATGGGGCTGTTGGCCATATTTCAGGCAAACCAGTTGACGGATGTTTTGAGAGTAGTGATGTTAAAGCCCTTTGGACTTGACCATGGTGCTATCACACGATGGATCTTGGGTATTTCAATGATGATTTTGGTTGCTACGGTTATTTTAGGAGGAATTAAAAGGATAGCCAATGTGGCCTCAAAACTTGTCCCTTTTATGGTCAGTCTGTATTTTATCAGCGTTGTGCTGATCTTGGTGCGGTTCAATGACCAGATTATATCTTCATTATTGTTTATTGTGGAGGATGCCTTCTCCGGTAAGGCTGTTCTAGGAGGATCAGTAGGGGCTGTGATTATTACAGGGGCTAGAAGAGCTGCTTTTTCCAATGAAGCAGGAATTGGTACGGCACCGATGGTGCATGGAGCCTCCAAAAATGAGGAACCAGTGAGAGAGGGCTTGATTGCCATGTTGGGTCCATTTATTGATACGATAATAGTATGTACTTTGACTGCCCTGACCATTATGGTTACAGGCGTTTGGGAATCTGGAGAAAAGGACGGTGTGTTGATGACCCTTTCTGCGTTTGAAAGTGGTATTCCGGGTCTAGGCAAATACTTCTTAATGGCTGCAGTGTTGGTATTTGCATTATCTACGATGTTTACCTATAGCTATTATGGTCACAAGTGCTTCAATTACCTTTTTGGTGCAGACAAGGCAGATTATTATAATTATTTCTATTTGGTTACTATAGTAGGCGGGGCAGTGGTATCCTTGAAAGTGGTGATGAGTTTTGTGGATGGGATGTATGCTATCATGGCTTTTCCAACCATGATTTCGGCAATTTATCTTTCACCTAAGGTCATTGCCGCAACCAAGGATTATTTCAAAAGAATGAAGGAAAAGGATATATGAACATCCTAATAGCTCCAAATGCCTTCAAAGGAACCATTAAGGCGGACCAGGCTGCCAAAATTATAAAAAATGGCCTTCTAGCCATTGATTCCAATCTTGATATACAAACAAGTCCCATTGCCGATGGAGGTGATGGGACTTGCTTTTTATTGGCCAATGAGCTGGGTTGGGAAGCTAGGGAATCAACTGCTTTAAATGCTATTGGAAGACCTAAGAAAGGCGTTTTTTATTTGAATGAAAGTCAAGGGAAGGCCATGATGGATGTTTCCACAGTGAGTGGTTTGAATGGCTTGAAGCCTTTTCAAGTGGATGCCCAGCTGAGCAGTACTTATGGTACTGGGGAGCTTATTATTGATGCTATTAAGGAAGGAGTTGATGAAATAATTCTTGGACTTGGAGGCAGTGCCACCGTGGATATGGGAACGGGTATTTTGAGGGCCTTGGGTTTTATTTTTCTTGATCAAAATGGTAGGGAGATTTCCATGTTTGGCCATGGTTTTATTTCCCAAATAGCACATATCCAAAGACCAGCGAAAAGACGATCTATTCGCTTTACCTGTCTTTGTGATGTGGACAACACCTTTTTCGGGCTAAATGGGGCAGTTCCTGTTTTTGGGCCACAGAAAGGGATCGCCTCTGATGATATTTCAGCATTTGAGGATTCAGCCAAAAGCCTTTTTCAACTTTTACAGAAGAAGTCTAAAGGAGTTTTAATGGATAGGGAGGGATTTGGAGCTGCAGGTGGGATTGCACTGGGCTTGAGTGCCTTTTTTCCGGTGGAGATAAAATCTGGAGCTCAATATTTTTTTGATCAGGTTAAAATGGAGGAGAAGGTTAAAGCTGCTGATTGGATAATCACTGGAGAAGGTCGCTATGATAGCCAATCGGCAGGAGGGAAGGGGAGCTATGAATTACTTCAGCTGGCTAAGTCTTTGGGAAAAAAATGTCTAATCATTACTTCCGGAGAAAAAGATGAGGCCGTAGAAAGTGGTTTTGATGAGGTCGTGTTATTACCAGAACTGGATTTTAATCAAGACAACTATGAGGATAAAGCCATAGAAAGTCTAAAAAAATCAATACAAGAATTTTCTTGGGATACCTTATTTGAAAATAAAAAATAAGAGGCTGCTTCCTAAAGAAACAGCCTCTTGAGCATTAATCTTTTATTTCCTCTCTGCCATCTGCATGTATAGCAAATCTCCCCCTTTCTTTTGGATGGGTAGGCTCATGATTCGGCCATGGCCAACCTCCAAATTGGGTAGTCTGGAAATCCTTTATGGCCTGATGAATTTCCTGATTGCTGTTCATTACGAATGGACCATGTTGTACGACAGGTTCATTGATAGGCTTACCCTGTAAAAAGAGTAATTCAGCTGGCTGATCTCCGTTAACAAAGGTAATTTCCTTTTCAGAATACAAATCCATAGAATGTCCCTCAGGGAGTTCGAAACCCTCTGTTTCCAATTGACTTCCTTTATAGAAAAACAAGCTCCTGTTGATGCCTTCTTCTGTTGCAGGAAGGGTCCAAGTAGCATGGGCATCCATTTTAATGGTCCATATAGCTACGTGATTTTTAGGATTAGCAGCCCAAGAATCAGGGTTTGGAGCAGGTGCTTTGGTTTTACCAATTTGCCCAGCAATTACTTTGATTTCTGTTTTGTAGCCATTTTTGTCTACTTCATTATGATAAGGAATAGTGTCTGCCCATAGCATTTTAAAATGTGGAGGCACATTTTTACTGGCTTTGGGAAGATTTAACCATAATTGGAAAAGTAACAAAGGATTCTTTTTGTCTTGGTTGAGCAATGGAAACATTTCACTGTGCATTACCCCTTTACCAGCTGTCATCCATTGTACATCTCCTTCTCCAAATCTACCGGCAGCGCCCAAGGAGTCGGAGTGGTCAGCCAAACCTCTTTCTACGAGCGTAACTGTTTCAAAGCCTTTATGGGGATGCGCTGGAAATCCAGGAACTTTAGAACCATGGTACATTCTCCAGCCATCTTTAATAGTGAAATCCTGACCTATGTTTCTTCCTTCCAAAGAAGCTTTTGGGCCTAGGTTTTCGTTGCCTTCAGGGTAATCATCCAAATGATAGGCACAAAACAAGAAAGGATCTTGGGTCTGCCACTGGAAACCTAATTGTCTGATTTTTTTTATTGCTGTATCCTTCATGATATCCTCCTGGATTAATTAATGTAGTTGAATTTAATGTATATACATTTATTTTAATAAAAAGGTTTCATTGATGCTTTATTAAGTTTTTTATGTCTTTATAATCAGTGATTTGTGAAGTTATTTTTCTGCTTTGAATTTATCAGATATGAATTTTAACTTTTGGTCAATTTCGTCTCTGTTTATCCATCGTCCCCTGACCATTACCCCAGCGGGGTGTTCCATATTTTTGATATCTTCTAAGGGATTTTTGTCCAATAATATCAAATCAGCACTTGCGTCTTCTTTGATTTCTCCAAATTTCCCTACTTGGTTAAAATATTGTGCCGGGTTGATTGTACCAATCTGTAATGCTTCCAAGGGGCTTAAGCCAGCATCAACCATGGCTTGGAGTTCATGTTGGATGGAAAAGCCAGGAACGTTGAATACTTGTGGAGCATCTGATCCCAATAATAAGCCATGTCCATTATCATGTAAGGATTTGATCAATAGCTTTCTGATGTGCATGAAATCTTCCCATTGTCCCGGATCATAGCCTTCGCCCTCCGTAAGGTTAACTTTGCTGTTGGTCCAGTTTTCAATCACTTCAGGAGCCATATACTGCATTTCTGCTTGATTAGCCAAAGAATCAGCAGGAATGGGGGAGAACCAGCGGGTGAAAAGGCTTTGGGTAGGCACTACCCACACTTTATTTTCTGAGGACATTTGGACAAGTTCTGGTATAAGGCTGGTATCTGCCAAAGAAGTGAAATTGTATCCGAAAAGTCCGTTTTCACTAGGATTAACCTCCAATGATTCTGGAACCAAACCTTCCAAGAACCCATCTACATGGTCTATGCTGGCATACTTACTTTGCAAAGCATGCCTGATGCCTACCAAAGTAGAAACGTGTCCAGCATAGGGAATTCCTACTTCATTTGCCGTTTTTACGATCTGGTCAAATACATGTAATCGGATTCCTGGATGAAGCTTAAGGAAATCATAGCCTTCTTTTTGGAAGTTTGTGATCATTGTTTGGGCCTGTTCCACTGTGGTGACGCTATTGCCGTTTAGGGAGGGACTGGAGGTATAAATTCTCGGGCTTAAAATGGCCATGCTATCTGCCTTTTCCCTTAGTGTCAAGTGAAGAGGATGGCCTAGCATGCCTCTAATAGTAGTGACACCGTTTGAAAGATATAAGAATAATGTTTCTTCCATTTGGGGATCATTCCAAATTACTGAGGGAATATGTGCGTGCATCTCTGCAAGCCCTGGAACTAGGTATTTACCTTCTCCATTAATCAAAACAGCATTCTTTACTGTTTCGGTACTCGGTTCTAAGATGCTTTTTATTTTTTGGTTTTCTACAATAACTTGAGCTTTTTGAATATCCCCAGTTCGGATATCTATAAGGTTTACATTGGTGATTACCTGAATATTTTTATTGGTTTCAGATTGTTCCTTATCTTGACCTTGGCAGGCTGAAAGACTTTGTAAGGTCAACAGGAGCATAAATAATCTTAAAAAGCATTTCATAGGATTTTGAGTTGTTCCTAATAAAGCTACTTCATTTTATCTTATTGAAAAACAGTATGGTTATATAATTTTTGAACTTTGTTTAATGTTTTTGAATAAGGGTCTTTAAGTGTTTTCTGAGGTCTGAAGCAAGATTTTTCCAATATGTTTGGAGCTTTCCATTAGTTGATGTGCTTCAGCAGCTTTTTCCAGTGGGAAAGTTTTATAAATGACGGGTTTTATTTTTTTACCGAATAAAGGCCAGATGTGTTTAAGTAGCTTTTGGGCTATTTCTCCTTTATAGTCAATGGATTTTGGACGGAGTGTTGAGCCCGTGATAGTTAATTGGTTTTTCATGATCTTAATCAAGTCAATTTCTGCAATTTTTCCTTTCATGGCATTAATCATGACTAGTCTTCCTTTGGCTTTAAGGATATTGATGTTCTTGGATCCATAGTCTCCACCGATCATATCCAAGATGATATCGACACCCTTTCCGTCTGTAAGTTCCATCACTTTTTCCTCAAAGTCTTCCTCGTTATAGTTGATGGCTTTAGTTGCCCCAAGAGACTCACAGATACTGCATTTTTCTGCTGATCCAGCTGTGACGATGACCTTTCCTTTCAGTGCATTGACCATTTGGATGGCAGCGACACCAATCCCACTGCTTCCTCCATGAATCAGTACAGATTCTCCATGTTCAAAGTTGGCTATATCGAAAACATTGTTCCAGACTGTGAAAAATGTTTCAGGAAGTGAAGCCGCATCGATCAGGGATACACCTTCAGGGATGGGTAAGCATTGAGCAGCAGGTGCACAAACAAACTCTGCATATCCACCACCAGCAATTAGCGCGCATACCTCATCCCCAATTTGCCAATGTTCCACATCAGGACCTTTCGCAGTAATGGTTCCAGAAACTTCCAAACCGGGTATATCTGCTGGAGCATCAGG
The DNA here is from genome assembly GCF_014280965.1 of Echinicola salinicaeni. GTDB lineage: Bacteria > Bacteroidota > Bacteroidia > Cytophagales > Cyclobacteriaceae > Echinicola > Echinicola salinicaeni. The sequence continues at coordinate 20,825 of NZ_JACODZ010000012.1, read as the reverse complement.
TGGAGCGGGGTAAAAACCTTTTCGTTGGATAATATCTGGTCGGTTGATTCCCGCAGCTTTGACTTTTATCAATACTTCATGGGCCTTTGGTTTTGGAATATCTCTTTCCTGTACCTTTAGTACTTCAGGTTTGCCCGGTTTGCTTATGATGACTGCTTTCATATTGGATTATTAAATCTATAATTAAATATAAGTGATTAAGCATAGAGGCTAAAAGAATAGTTAGGAAGATTGCGCTATAAGCGCCTGTTCCCATAAAAAATATTCATAAGCTTGATTATTAAGGAAATGAGGAAATTATTTTCTTTTTATTAATAAATATTGTTTAAAATTTAATATTAAATAATATTTTGATTGATGAGGTATTTATTTGCTATTTATGTTGTAGTAACTGTGTTTTTACGAGATAAAATGTTAGTTGTTTGATTGATGAATAATAATATCTTTGTTCAGTTGTATTTTATTAAAAAACCACTGAATTCATATGGAACAAGTTATCTATGTAGTCCCCGCATTGGGGATTTTGGGTTTAATAGTCATGGCCATCAAATCTTCCTGGGTTAACAAACAGGCCAAAGGGGATGATAATATGTTGGAATTAGCAGGGCATATCGCCAAGGGAGCCATGGCATTTTTAAAGGCAGAGTGGAAGGTTTTGTTCTACTTTGTAATTATTGCTGGGATTATCTTGGCCTGGTCGGGCACCTTGGTAGATAATTCTACCCCAATAATAGCTGTTTCCTTTGTGTTGGGTGCTTTTTTATCTGCTTTTGCAGGTTATATAGGAATGAAAATTGCCACAAAGGCCAATGTGAGAACTACCGAGGCCGCCAAGAGCAGCTTGAAAAAAGCCTTAAAAGTGTCCTTTACTGGCGGTTCAGTAATGGGCTTGGGTGTAGCAGGCTTAGCAGTTTTGGGAATGGGATCATTGTTTATTGTTTTTTATAATGTATATGTGGTTAGTACTGGAGGTGATGTGAATGGCCTGGAAATGGAAAAAGCATTGGAGGTGCTTGCCGGTTTCTCTTTGGGAGCAGAATCGATAGCCCTTTTTGCTAGAGTAGGAGGAGGTATTTATACCAAAGCGGCCGATGTGGGTGCTGATTTGGTAGGAAAGGTGGAAGCGGGTATTCCAGAAGATGATGTGAGAAACCCTGCAACTATTGCCGATAATGTGGGAGATAATGTTGGCGATGTAGCGGGTATGGGTGCTGATCTTTTTGGTTCCTATGTGGCCACTATATTGGCTTCCATGGTCTTGGGAAGAGAGATAATATCCAATGACAATGTAGGGGGGATTGCCCCAATATTATTGCCGTTGATGATTGCAGGAATTGGATTGGCATTTTCGATAATAGGTACTTTGTTTGTCAAAATAAAAAGTGAAAATGATAGTGTACAAGCTGCCCTTAATAAAGGAAACTGGATTTCCATTATCCTGACTGTAGCTGCTTCCTATTTTCTTATAGATTTTTTATTGCCTGAAGGTGATCTTAGAATGATGAGAGAAGGTTCTCCGACTTTCACCAAAATGGGTGTTTTCGGTGCCGTTTTTATTGGCTTGATCGTAGGAGCATTAATGAGTATGATTACGGAATATTATACAGCTATGGGACGCAGACCTGTTAATAGTATCATTAAACAGTCCTCGACAGGTCATGCTACCAATATTATAGCAGGCTTATCTGTAGGTATGGAGTCCACAGTGCTGCCTATTTTGGTATTGGCATCGGGAATTTATGCTTCCTTTTTGAGTGCAGGTTTATATGGTGTGGCCATTGCAGCTGCAGGTATGATGGCCACTACGGCCATGCAGTTGGCTATCGATGCTTTTGGGCCTATTGCAGATAATGCTGGTGGAATAGCAGAAATGTCAGGTTGTGATAAGAAAGTAAGGGAAAGAACAGATATTTTGGATGCTGTAGGTAACACTACTGCTGCTGCCGGTAAGGGCTTTGCCATTGCCTCAGCTGCACTGACAGCGCTAGCTTTATTTGCAGCCTATGTAGGACTGGCCGGGATCAATTCTATTGATATTTATAAAGCTGATGTGCTCTCGGGACTTTTTGTGGGCGCTATGATACCCTTTATATTTTCTTCATTGGCCATTGCTGCCGTAGGGCGTGCAGCAATGGATATGGTCAATGAGGTAAGAAGACAGTTCAGGGAGATTCCAGGTATTATGGAATATAAGGCTAAACCCGAATATGATAAATGCGTGGAAATTTCCACCAAAGCCTCTATCCGGGAAATGATTGCACCTGGGGCAATTGCCTTGCTTGCACCTATTATCGTAGGCTTCAGTTTTGGCCCAGAAGTATTGGGTGGTGTTTTGGCTGGAGTAACAGTGTCTGGTGTTCTGATGGGGATTTTCCAAAATAATGCAGGTGGAGCATGGGACAATGCCAAGAAATCATTTGAAAAAGGAGTTGAAATAAATGGACAAATGGAATATAAAGGATCAGAACCGCATAAGGCATCAGTGACAGGAGATACAGTTGGGGATCCATTCAAAGATACATCAGGGCCATCCATGAATATTTTGATCAAGTTAACTTCTATTGTATCATTGATTATTGCGCCACATATTTCTGAGGTCGATCATCATAGTATGGGAAATATTGAGCAAGAGGAAAAAGTGATTCAGGTGGATGAAGTGAAATCTGAAATGACTGCTTTGATGGAAAATAAGGATAATCAAAATTCAATGAAATGATCTAATCTGAGTATAACTGAAAAAAATAAGTTTATAAAAGTATTTGAAAAGCCTCGAAACACTTTCGAGGCTTTTTTGCTTTTGGGGGAGTATTGGATCGTTACAGTTTTTTCTTTGAAAGACAATTATTTTAATGGTTTGCTTATTAACTATTTATTTATAAAATTGAAGTATTATGTTTTGAATGGTTTACGGTAACAGGGTGGTTTGTAATAATATTCTGTTTTTTTATTTTAATTAAAAATATTGTTTTTACGAGGTTTTAATTATCAATAAGCGTTATTCAAATGGAAAAAATGTTTACGAAATTGTTGCTTACAGTTTTCGTTTTCTTCTTAGTGCTGCAAGTTTATGCACAGGAAACAACTATAACTGGTAAAGTAACTACAGCAGATGACTCGACTCCTTTACCTGGGGTGAGTGTACTTTTGCAGGGAACTAACCTTGGTTCAGTAACCAATTTAGATGGAATGTATTCCATAGATGTTCCAAGTGGAGAGGGAACTTTGGTCTTTTCCTATTTAGGCTTTGTTACTCAGTTAGTTGAGATCAATGGTAGATCGAGTATAGATATATCCATGGAGGAGGATGTTTCCGAATTGGGTGAGGTGGTAGTAACAGCATTTGATATTGATCAAAGTGCCAAAAGTTTAGGTTATGCTGCCCAAGTGGTAGATGCAGATGAAATTACCAAAACCAGGCAGCCCAATCTGGTCAACTCACTTCAAGGTCAGGTGGCAGGCGTTCAGATCACCAGCTCAGGGGGAGCGCCAGGACAGAGTGCCCGGATTGTAATTCGTGGTGTCAATTCTCTTAATCCGGGGGCCAATAATCAACCTTTATTTGTGGTGGACGGGGTTCCTATTGATAATTCAACAGTGGAATCAACCGGTACACCCAGGGGAATGTCCAATAGGGCGTCAGATATAAACCCCAATGATATTGAATCCATGTCAGTGTTGAAAGGGGCAGCAGCAACGGCATTGTATGGTGTAAGAGCAGCCAATGGGGCTGTAATCATCCGTACTAAAAGAGGGAAAGCAGGAGAAATCAAGGTAAATATCAATAGCTCTGTGGGTTTTGAAGAGCTTAATAGGTTGCCTAAGTTACAAGATTTGTATGGTCAGGGATTTAGTGGAGAGTATGATCCAAGCAGTTTTTGGCCTTCTTGGGGAGCTCCTATTGCCGAAGTGGCACAAACTGTCCCGGGGCATAAATATCAGGACAACTGGAACAGGGCTTTTGATACAGGGGTACAAATAGACAATAGTTTAAGTATTTCTGGAGGCAGTGAAAAAGCTACTTTTTATGGTTCTTTTGGCCGCTTGGATCAGGATGGGATTATTCCTTTCAGCGGATGGGAGAGGACTACAGCAAAACTTTCCGGTACCGTTACAGCCAGTGAGAAGTTTAATTTTGGCGGATCTATAAACTATACCAACTCAGGAGGGGATAGAGTGCCTCATGACCGGTTTATGGAAAGGATGATGTATTGGGCAGAAACCCAGGATGTCAGGGATTATATCAATCCGGACGGAACCATGAAGACCTATGGTAATACCAATCCAATTTATGATGCCCGCTTCGCTACCTATGAAGATAATGTAAATAGGGTAATAGGAAATATTAATCTTAACTATAGTCCATTGGAATGGTTGAGTTTTTCTTACCGGTTGGGTACAGATTTTTATAGTGACAGCAGGACAGAAATAACACCTGGCCCCATGGGAATTGATGGAGAGAATCCATTGAGTTCCTTAGGATTTATGGAAGAAACCAGGATCAACAGCCGAGATCTTACTTCCAATTTCTATGTGACACTGAAAAGGCAGTTTTCCGCAGATTGGAATGTGAATTTAAGGCTGGGAAATGATGTTTTTGAAAGAAAATTTGATAGAGTAGCCTTGAGTGGTTCTGATTTTGTTATTCCTGGCTTTTATAATGTCAATAATACTTCGCAAGTTTTTGCCAATCAGTCAAGTAGCGTCAGAAGATTGGTGGGTTTTTATGGTGATTTAACCCTTGACTATAAAAATTTCTTGTTTCTTAATGTAACAGGAAGAAATGATATTTCTTCCACTTTGCCCAAGGATAATAATTCCTTTTTCTATCCTTCTGTTAATCTGAGTTATGTATTTAGTGAGACCATGTCGCTTCCTACCTGGTTTACCTTTGGTAAAATACGCGCTTCCTGGGCTGAGGTGGGAAAAGATACGAATCCACATATCCTAGGAGCGACATTTGTATCTCCAAGTGTTTTCCCACTTAACGGGCAGGTTGGGTTTAGCAGGAACAGTACCTTCGGAGATCCTCTGTTAAAGCCGGAATTGACCTCTTCCATTGAGTTTGGAACACAACTAGCTTTTATTGATGGCAGGTTAGATTTGGATGTTACTTATTATAAATCCAATGCCAAGGATCAGATTATTCCAGTTCCTATTTCCGATGCCACGGGCTTTAGTTCTTATATCACCAATGCTGGTGAGATCCAAAATTCAGGTGTGGAGTTTGTGATTGGCGCTGATATAATTAAGTCTGATAATTTTACATGGCGGGCATCAGCAAATGCGGCTTTGAACAATAATGAGATTAAAAGTATTAGAGAAGGGATAGAGGAAATTATTGTAGGGAGTCAGTTTGGATATGGCGGAAGCTCTGTTACCATGAAATTAATTGTAGGGGAGGCTTATGGCAATATTTATGGTACCAGCTACCAGAGGTTTGGTGCTGATCCAGAAAGTCAATTTGCCCAAAAGGACCTGCCCATGATCATTGGAGACAATGGTTTTCCAGCCAGGAATGCTAATCAGCTTATTTTGGGAAATGCAGTTCCAAAATGGATAGGAGGCTTGCGTAATGAGTTTAATTATAAAAACTTTGATTTAAGCTTTTTGATTGATTTTAGGGCTGATGTAGAACAGTATAATCAGTTTGATAACTTTTTGGCGGCCTTTGGTAAAAACGAGTATACCGAAGCGAGGAATGATGTTATTGTTTTTGATGGTGTTCTCTCGGATGGTTCACCCAATACCCAAGAGGTATGGTTGGGGCAGGGAGAAGGGCCAGATGGCAGGGATTATGGAGCCGGATATTGGAGGAACAGCTATAGGACCATAAGTGAAAACTTCGTCCAAGATGCCAGCTTTATTAAGCTTCGAAATGTCACCTTGGGTTATAATGTGAGTCCAAGGTTATTGGAGAATATACCATTGTCTTCAATAAGGGCGTCTATAGCGGCTAATAATATTATCCTCTATACCCCATGGGATGGTTTTGACCCTGAGTCATTTTCTGCAGGAGCAGGTGGTAATGCCATTGGTTTCACCGGTTTAGGATATCCGGGTGTACAAAGCTTCTATTTTACATTGAATTTAGGATTCTAAAGAAATGACAGGAATTATGAAATTTAGCTATAAATTAAAATCTATACTTGGAGCTGTTTTAGTACTTCTTGCCAGCTCATGCGAGGATTATTTAGATGTAAATGAAAATCCAAATAATCCCCAGGATGCTCCTATATCAGGACTGATGACAAATGTGACCTATCAATCTGCCCTGAATGTATTTGCAGTAGGTGATATTACATCGAATTATGTTCAATATTTGGCTTCTCCCAATCCAGCAAGTTCATCTGATACTATGGAACCCGTAAGTTATAGTGGAACTTGGTTTGATCTCTATAATGTGATGACGGATTTATATGTGATGATAGGCAAGGCAGAGGAGTCTGGAGCAGGGCATTATTTAGGCGCTTCGCAAATTTTGATGGCCTTGAATTTAGGGATGGCTGTTGATATTTTTGGTGATATTCCATTTTCAGAAAGTTTTAGTTTTGAAACGGTGACACCTGTTTATGACAGTGATGAGCAATTATATGGTAGCGTGATAGATTATCTGGATGAAGGAATTCAAAATCTTCAGGGCGAAACTACTATTTCTATTGGCGCAGATGATTTTATCTATAATGGGGATATAGATAAATGGATGGCCTTCGCATATATGCTGAAGTCAAGGTATATGATTCATATGAAAGGAGGTGCTGGTTATAATGCAAGTGAGGTATTAACAGCTGTGGACAATGCTTTTCAGTCAAATGCTGATAATGCGCAGGTTTTCTTTTTTGAACAAAGCTTTAACCCCTGGGCTGATGTAGCCATAGATAATGCCAATCTGTTTTTGGGAGGCTGGATTTCCGAGCAGTTTATTCAGGCTTTGGATGGAACTTCTTACCCAACCGTTGACCCTAGGTTAAAATTGATGGTGGGAACAACAGATGATGGCGAGTTTATAGGTACGGTAAATGGAGCAGGTAGGGGGAATGCGCCTGAGCAGGGAGCAAGATCTACATTAGTGGAAGACCAGTACTATACCACGATTACTTCTCCTTTGCTGATAGGTACATTTGCTGAGCAAAAGTTTATTGAGGCAGAGGCAGCTTTTGATACAGATAAGGGAAGGGCCTATCAGGCATATTTGGACGGAATTACAGCTCATATGACCATGCTGAGTGTTCCGCAGGTCGAAATGGACGCTTATATGGCTGATCCAAGTGTTAGTATGGGAGTAGGAGCATTTACCATGGCAGATATTTTCAAGGAAAAATATGTGGCCTTATTTCTCCATCCTGAAACCTGGAATGATGCCAGAAGATTTGATTATGCCTATCGGAATATGAGCGTGCCTGAAAATTTGAATCCTGATTTGAATGGACAGTTTATCCGAAGATTGGCTTATCCTGACAGTGAAAAAAGTAGAAATGGAAATAATGTGCCTGATGTAAGTCTGCTGGATAGAATTTTCTGGGACGCTAATTAATTATTTATTAATCCATTGATAAAAAATCTCCTGTGGCATGCAGGAGATTTTTATTTATACCATAATTTAGTTTCTATGAGGAATATACTTATTGCGGTTATTATTTTTTGTACTTCATGTACAGTGCACCAAGTCAAGAAATCTGTAAGGGATTCGGAAGTCTTTGATCAGGGGTATACTGGATTTATGCTATATGATCCTGCTAAGGATAAGGTGCTTTATGCAATGAATGAGGACAAGTATTTTACGCCAGCATCAAATACCAAAATGTTTACTTTCTATGCTGCCTATAAGATTTTGGGAGAGCAAGTGAATAGTTTGAATTATTTGACCAGCGGGGATTCTTTGGTGTTTTGGGGTACGGGAGATCCTTCTTTATTGCATCCTGATTTTAAAGATAATTCAGTACTAAGTCTTTTAGGTGGGACTGATAAAAAGCTGTTCATGGCCAATAATTTTGATGAGGTAACCGCTTACGGTTCTGGGTGGTCATGGAATTGGTACAACTATTATTATGGTCCAGAAAGGTCTGCAATGCCCATATATGGGAATATCATTCGTTTTATGAAAGCCACTGAGGAAAAAGAAATGGCTTATACTCCTGGTTTTTTTACCCCGCATATCATAGAGAACGGAGCCTTGCCGGCCCGGGATTATAGTATTGTTCGGGATAGGTACAGAAATGAATTCAGCTTTAACTTGAAAAACAGGATGGCGGAATTTGAAACTGATAAGCCGTTTATGACTTCCCCTGAGCTAGCTGCTGAAATGTTGGGGGATACGCTGAATAAAAATATTCACTTAATTGACTATTCTCCATTTAAGGATCGGCCACATGAAAAGTTAAAGGGGATTGCAGTCGATTCCCTATATAAGCAGATGCTGAAGATCAGTGATAATTTCCTGGCCGAACAATTGATGGTCTTGGTCTCTGATGAACTTTTTGATTCATTGGATATGGGAGAGGCTATTGATTATGTGAAAAAGGAATATTTGATGGATTTGCCTGATGCACCCCAGTGGGTGGATGGTTCTGGGCTTTCCAGTCATAATAAGTTTACACCTAGGAGCATTATCAAACTTTTGGAAAAGATCAGGGCAGAGATTCCAGAGGATAAAATATATGCCTATTTTCCGTCAGGAGGAGAGTCAGGTACGATAAGGTCTTGGTATAAGTCTGATGATGAAAATCCCTATGTTTATGCTAAGACGGGAACATTGAGCGGGGTACATTGTCTTAGTGGCTATTTACTGACCAAAAGTGGTAAGACGCTTTATTTTAGCTTTATGCACAATAATTACCTGATCAGTTCCAGTGAGCTTAAAAAAGAAATGGAAAAGATCCTGTATCATATACATTCGAAATATTAATATCACAATTAATCATTTAATTTCAACTGCCAAATTTCAAAGATCATGACAAAATTGTTACCCTTAATTTTCATCTTTTTATTGACCATCATTTCCTGCAATGGCCCAAAAGAAGAGAAAAGTGATATAGAGGATTTGAAAATGCTAAAAAGGAGTGTTCAAGATTCTTTGAATGCTGTTCAAGGGGATTTTGCAGTAGCCTTTAGGATGGTAGGAAATGATTCTATAAGCTTGTTCATCAATGAAAAGACTGACTTTCATGCTGCAAGTACTATGAAAACTCCAGTTATGATTGAGCTTTATAAGCAGGTAGAAAGTGGAGCTATAAGTTTGGATGATTCAGTAATGGTGATCAATGAATTTAAAAGTATTGTGGACGGAAGTCCTTTCAGTATGGATATCTCTGTAGATAGTCAGGAGGGGCTTTATGGGCAAATTGGTCAAAGAACCACTTATAGGAATCTCAATTATGAGATGATTACCAAGAGCAGCAATTTGGCGACAAATATTTTGATTGATCATTTGGATGCAAAAAAAGTCAATCAATCCATGCGTGATTTGGGAGCAATGGATATTCAGGTGCTGAGGGGGGTAGAGGATTTGAAAGCCTATGAGCAGGGGATGAGCAATACAACCACTGCTTATGATTTAATGTTGATCATGGAGGCCATTGCAAAAGGGGAGGCAGTGAGTCAAGAAGCCAGTTTGGAAATGATAAAGGTGTTGGAAGATCAGCATTTCAAGGAGCTAATTCCTGCCAAATTACCTAAAGATGTGATAGTAGCTCATAAAACGGGTTCCATTACAGGGGTAAGGCATGATTCTGGAATTGTTATGTTACCTGATGGAAGAGAATATATTTTAGTGTTATTATCAAAAAATATGGAAAATCCGGACCAAGGCGTTGCAGCCATGGCCGAAGTTTCCAAAATGATATATGATTATATGAGTAGCTTGGATTAAAATCTACCAAGTTGTTTATAGACTTAAAAGAAAGTTTCTGAATTCTTCGTTATCAAAATTGCTCATGCCTTCGTGACGGAAAACCATTTTTCCTTCTGGGCTTATCACCATGGTAGTTGGAATTGACTCGTGTTTAAAGGAACTATTGAGACCATAACTGGCATGTACCACAGGAAAATTGAAAGACTTGTCCTCAATGAATTTTTTTGCTTTTTCTATTTCTTGGTCAAGACTAACCATTAAAAAGGCAATATTTTTTTCATCTTTTAATTTTTCATGAAGGGAGGCTATATGTGGCATTTCTGCCCTACAGGGAGGGCACCAGGTAGCCCAAAGGTTGATAAATACTGTTTTGCCGCGAAGAGATTCCATATTTACAGGATTACCATTTAGATCTTTGAATTGGGCGGCATAGTTAAAATCCTGGATCAGTTTTTCCTCCTTGTCCACATTTGGGGTGAACAAGCCGGTGGACAGCACTACAGACTGAATTTTTCCTATTACAGGAGTATGCCAGTTCATCAAGTAAAGAAATCCAAATACTCCTAGAATGATGGCCCAGCTTTTTATTTCTTTTTTCCAATTCATAAATAATCGATCATAATTCCAATGTCCTTAAGCAGCAAAGGTAAGCTTAAAGAAATTGATAGTTTTAAATAGTTGAAAATCCTCTTTCTCGATTTCAGTGGTAAAGTTATATTTTGATTTACAATCCCTTAGTGATAAGCATCACAATAAAACCAATTTCCGTTCAGAAAACTGTACGATAAACTTTAAATTGCAGGCATTAAACAGGACATTTATTTATCCAATTATATATGAATATCAATCATTATCTAAAGATAGCCGAAGAGCTTAATATCAAACACAAGCAAGTGTCTGATACCATTGAATTGTTGGACGAGGGGGCTACGGTACCGTTTATTTCCAGGTACCGAAAGGAAGTAACCGGTTCCTTGGATGAGGTGCAGGTAGCAGCCATCAGGGATAGGGTACAACAACTTCGTGACTTAGATAAAAGGAGAGAGGCTATCCTGAAATCCATCAAGGAGCAGGAAAAACTAACTCCTGAATTGGAGGAAAAGATCAATGCAGCAGAAACCATGTCAGCCTTGGAAGATCTTTACCTTCCATATAAGCCAAAGAGAAGAACCAAAGCTACCATTGCCAAGGAAAAGGGATTGGAGCCATTGGCGACAAAGGTTTTCGAACAGGAGTCAATTGATTTGGAAGGTGAGGCCAGTGCCTATATAGATGAAGAAAAAGAGGTGGCCAATGTGGAGGAAGCCTTGCAGGGAGCCCGTGATATCATTGCCGAATGGGTGAATGAGAATGCAGAGTTGAGAAAGAAAATGCGTGATCTTTTCATCAATGAAGGGCAATTTGTTTCCAAAGTGATCCCCGGAAAGGAAAACGAAGCGATCAAGTATAAAGATTATTTTGATTGGGCAGAACCGATCAAAACAGCTCCTTCCCATAGGGTGCTGGCCATGAGAAGAGGTGAAAAGGAATTATTCTTAATGTTGGATTCTTCTCCTGAAGAATTCGATGCATTGGCGTTAATGGAGAAAATGGTGGTTACAGCTAATAACACCAGTGCTGAGCAAGTGAAGTTGGCCATTAAAGACTGCTATAAGCGTTTGATGAAGCCTTCCATGGAAACTGAGGTTCGCCTGTTTACAAAGAAAAAAGCAGATGAAGAGGCGATCAAGGTATTCACTGAGAACCTTCGTCAGTTACTGCTAGGGGCTCCTTTGGGAGAGAAGTCAGTGATGGCGATTGATCCTGGTTTTAGAACTGGATGTAAATTAGTGTGTTTAGGTCCCCAAGGGCAGTTGTTGCATTATGATGCTATTTTCCCTCATGAGCCACAAAGAAAAGTGGCTGAATCTGGGGCATTGGTAAAGCATTTGGTTGAAAAGCATCAAGTCCAAGCTATTGCTATTGGAAATGGCACTGCAGGAAGAGAGACCGAGCAGTTTATCAAGTCTTTAGGACTTCCAAATCATGTGTTAGTGGTAATGGTAAATGAAAGCGGTGCTTCTATTTATTCTGCCTCAGAAGTGGCGAGGGATGAATTCCCAGATCATGATCTAACTGTAAGAGGAGCGGTTTCTATTGGTAGAAGGTTAATGGATCCATTGGCTGAGTTGGTGAAAATTGATCCAAAGTCTATAGGTGTTGGGCAATATCAACATGATGTAGATCAAAACGCCTTGAAGAATTCACTAGATGATACCGTGATGAGTTGTGTAAATGGCGTAGGTGTGGAGGTCAACACAGCATCAAAGCAGTTATTGACTTATGTGTCGGGCCTTGGTCCTTCATTGGCCCAAAATATTGTGAATTATAGGAATGAAAATGGACCTTTCAAGAGCCGAGAGGAGATCAAAAAGGTACCTAGGTTAGGGGATAAAGCTTATGAGCAGGCAGCTGGTTTCTTGAGAATCCGTAATGCAGAAAATCCTTTGGACAGAAGCGCCGTTCACCCAGAGAGATATGAATTGGTCAGTAAAATGGCTGCAGATATAGGTGCTAATCTGAGTGACTTGATCAATAACGGCGACTTACGTTCAAAAGTAAACTTAAAAAATTATGTAACTGATACGGTTGGTTTACCAACGCTTCAGGATATTATTGATGAATTGGCTAAGCCAGGAAGGGATCCAAGGGAAACTTTTGAGGTATTTAGTTTCCAAGAGGGGGTAAATGAGATGAAGGACCTTAAGGTTGGTATGAAGCTTCCTGGTATTATTACCAATATCACCAATTTTGGTGCTTTTGTGGATGTTGGAGTCCATCAGGATGGATTGGTGCATTTGAGTCATTTGGCTGACCGTTATGTTTCTGATCCCAATGAGGTGGTTACAGTAAACCAGAAAGTGGAAGTAACTGTAGTGGAGATTGACCTGAACAGAAAACGTATTGGTTTGAGTATGAAATCTGATCCTTTTGCCGAAAGAGGAAAAAGTAAATCTGGCGGAGGAAACAGAGAGAGAAGAAGGGAGCGTGAAAAAGAGCCGGAAGGGGATTTGGCAGCTAAATTGGCTATGCTCAAAGGTAAATTCGGAAAGTAAAACAAATAAAAGCCGGTCAAAAATGACCGGCTTTTATATTTAAAAATTATACCTGGCACTGATTAATAAGATCCTACTTTCCCAATTGTTTCTAAATTCTTGGTAAAACTGATTTGATCGATTGTAGCCTCCAAAATTAGAGGTGTTGAAAATATCCCTAACACTCATAGAAAGACTGCCTTTTTCCTCAAAGAAATTTTTTAGCAGTGTGGCATCTACACTATAGCGGGCATAATCCCTTCCTTGAGCTTCAACTTCAGGTGATTCATAGTCTCCTACCAGTTGAAGGTTTAAACCATAGGGCAATTTAAAACTAGTAGTGATTTTGGATACAAGCATAAAACCATCACTAACAAATTCTTCCCCGATATTGGAACCGTCGACTTTGCTGTAATATGCTGAAACACTTCCATTGACATTCCACCATTCTGTGATATCAGCTATACCTATAAATTCGATTCCGTAAGCTTCTCCAGAATTTAAGTTCTCAGGCTGCATATATGAAATACCATCTTCAATGACAGTGATATAATCCAAGACACCATTGGTGTGTCTATAGAACATATTGGTAGTAAGACTGGAGTTTTCGAAATTGACCATATGTCCAATTTCAAACGAATCAATCATTTCAGGTTCTAAGTCAGGATTTCCTCTTCGGACGCTGAGGGAGTCGGTGATATCTGGGAAAGGGTTTAATCTCCAAGCTGTTGGTCGATCAATTCGGCGACTATAGGTGAATTTAAAAGAGTTTTTATCATCCAGTTTATATAAGGTTTGAATACTAGGAAAGAGGTTGAGGTAGTCCTGCTTATTCAGTTCGTTTGTATTATATAATAATCCCTCTACATGTGTATGCTCAGCCCTAGTGCCTAGGGTATAGTCAAATTTCTCTGAGCTTCTTGCATATATAAAATAGGCTGCCTGTATTCTATCCTTGTAGAGGAAGTGATTACTCACATCAGGATTTTCCACAAAGTCATTTTCACTTTCTGAGAACTCATAAAACTTATAGTCATTGTCAAATTTTCTAAAAGTTGATTTAAGTCCCATTTCCAGTTTCACCTTATCGTTGATTGGATGAACATAATCAGCTTGAGCCACTGTTGTATATCGTTTTTCATCTGTTAGGGCCATTTGTCTCCCATTGAGATTTTCAGGAATGGCTTCTGAAGCGTCTCTGTAGATGTCTATATTTTGAGTTTTATACTGGTTTTGGTAAGAATTATTTACACTGACCTTGAATTCTCTATTTTTATCCTCAAAAGTCCTTTCATAGATTAAAGCATTGTCATAGCCATCATCTGCTTCCGATTCATTGTTTTTTCTAATGTATTCCAATATTGGATCTCCTGAAAGCTTATCAGTCAATTCAGAGTATAAGGTTCTTTTATCATAATCATCACCAGTGAAATAAACCCCTTGATAGCTTAAGGAATTTTTGCCAAAATAATAATCAGCCCCGTAATTAAGATTGTGGTTTATACGCTTATTACTGGATTGTGTATTTTGATTAAGCAATTCATTGTCTTCATAGATTTCCCTGAAAACAGACCGGTTACTTACGCCTTTCCAGTTTCGATAATTATAGCCTGCGTAAACATTAAGTTTGGCAGTTGTATGGTTGATTCTAGCGCCTGTATTGAAGCGATTTCTGGTTCCATAGGTGATTTCAGCTCCTCCGTGTGTTCCCATGCTTTCTCCCTTTTTCAGGATGATATTGATCACACCGCCCTCTGCTTCTGCATCATATCTTGCGTTGGGGTTATTGATGATTTTCACTTGATCTATGGCGCTAGCGGGAATTTGGTCCAAGTTTTTGGTCAGAGAGGAGTTTCTGCCATTGATGAGTACATTGGTGGCGGAGCTTCCCCTGAGTGAAATTGATCCATCTTCAGATACACTTACCGAAGGTGTATTTCTAAGAAGGTCCAATAAGGTGCCACCAATATTCGCCAAGTTGTTTTCGGGCGTAATGACGATTCCTTCTACATCAGTTCGCATGGGGATTGAGCTCGATTTAACGACCACCTCATTTAATTGCTGGTTTTCAGATACAAGCGTTATTTCTCCCAAATCCTTGTTTGATTGGAGATCTAAGCCATCCAGAATTTTATCTTCAAAACCAATTAGGAATATCTTAACATCATAATTCCCCTTTTCGGTTGCCAGCTGGAAGTGGCCATTTTCATCAGATTGGGTATGGGTAATGTTATTATCCGTGCCTGCTTCAAATAGCGCCACTTGAGCAAAGAGCAATGGTTCTTCGCTGTTTTGATCCACAATTCTTCCTTTAAGGCTCACTTGCGCCTGTGTGGCCAAAGTAATTGCAAAAAGTAAAATTGTAAAAATTGATTTAGATAGGTTCATTAGGTTCTTTGGTTTATAGTATATCAACTGATATAGACCTAATAGTGTTGGGTTTAAATCGGGATTTTAGATTAATGGAAGAATAAACTGATTTTCGGCTAAATATTGTAGGGGGAGGAAGAGTGTAAAGCATTGGATCATTCATAAATACTGTGAATAAATGAAAATCTCATTTTCACGACATTTAGTGTCGTGAAAAGGTTGTTATTAATAACTGTATGTTGTTTGTTTAATAAACATATACTACTTTAGTGAAAGTAAATTAAAGCAATAGGATATGACAACTTCAGCAAAAATCAGGATTGTAAGCAAACAATTGGCTTCAGGAAATCATCAAGTGAAATTTTATGTAGATGATGAGGTACATCCAAAATACGGTTATTTGTTGGTTAGCGGTGATAGGGCAGTAGCTGATGTGGTCCAGGAGATCAGAGAAAGGATTGAGATGATGGAAAGATCAAGGATGGACCTGAATCGTTTTTCCTTCAAAAGTAACTGGAGGGATGATCATAATTTTTATCTTTACAGCGCATAATATATTAGACAATGATTTTAGGGAAAAATTTAAAATACCTTAGGAAGTCAAAGCAGATGACTCAAGAAAATCTTTCTGATCAATTGGGTATTAAACGGACAATGATTTCAGCCTATGAGGATGGAAGGTCTGAACCTAAGCTGGCTACTTTAAAACTAATAGGTGATATTTTTTCTGTTTCCCTGGATGAATTATTATACCATGATATTGAGGAGAAAGGCAGGAAGGCCACCCAGAAAAGGGAAATAAAGATTCTGACTGTATCTCTAGACCAAGAGGAAAATGAGAATATTACCATGGTTCCTCAAAAGGCATCTGCCGGTTATTTAAATGGATATGCCGATCCTGAGTATATGCAACAATTACCACAGTTCCATTTACCTAATTTGAGCAAGAATATTACTTATAGGGCTTTTGAGATAAAGGGAGATAGTATGCTTCCCTTGCCTTCTGGAACAGTGGTTATCGGAGCATATGTAGAACAACTTACACATATTAAGAGTGGTAATACTTATATATTGGTCACTGACACGGAAGGAGTTGTTTATAAAAGAGTTTTTAACTATTTAGAAGAGAATGGTAAGCTATTCTTGGTTTCTGATAACGATTTTTATAAACCCTATGAGATTCTAGGGGAGGATGTGAAAGAAGTTTGGGAGGCTAAGGCATTTATTAGCACTGATTTTCCTAATCCGAAGGACAAGTCCAAAGCAACTTCACTGGAAGATATAGCTGCCATGATTGCTGATTTGAAACAGACTATTTTACCAAGTAAATAAAGCCATTTGATATTTCAAAAGCTAGTTGTAAGTTTATGATTATAAAAGGATCTCAGGTTTGAGCTGTTAGGATCTTTTTGTTTTTTTAAAATTAATTGTGTTGAGGTATTGTTGGGAGGATTTTTCAGATTATCTAATATGATTATCCGTTATTTCACGAGTAAACTTGTTTCTCACAGCCTGTCCAGATTTATCGGGAGATTCCACAGATCTACCTGGTGGAAGACAGGTTTGCACGGAATAAAAAATCGTTTTTATGGACTTTTGTGTTCTTGCTGAAAGAATATCTTAATTACAAAAAGCTACTGGTGTCTTTGCGGATATACAGATTATCAAATATGTAAATCTGTAATTGTATCGTTAGCCAAATAAATTAACTTTTGAATGGATTAATTCAAGCATTTACAATCTAACTGTTTCTTCAGAATGCATCTATTATAGCCCATCAGTACTATTTGAACAGGTTAGGGTCGAAACCTTTTTGTTAATTGAAATCTGTTACTAGAAAGAATATCTTATCTGAATCCTAATAATTCAAATAATCAGATCATCCATTTGACTCCTTAATATTTGAGGAAAAATTGACTTATCGCGATGGTGGAAATATGGATTTTGATGATCCTTGTAAATAATAAATTGAAAGGTATGTTCCCTTTCTTTTTGAGAACTTAAGGTGTAGACTAGCCTAAGTTTCTGATAAAAGAAACACAGCTAAAACACGGGATAAACACGGCTTAACCAGGGGTTAAATACGGGTTAAAGGAGGAAGGTTAAAAATGTTACATTCATTAATGTGGACCGTTTTCACTCCATTAACTTTATTTCCCACAGCCTATTCGCCATCGGCGGAGATTCCACGGCCCTAGCTGGCGGTAGACAGGTTTAATTAATCATTTCTGTGGGATCTGCTGTTTTTTGAGAGAATATTATGAAGAGTAAAAGATATTGGTGCAATAGCGGATATACAGATTATTTAATGTTAGGCATTTAAGCGATTAAACTTATTTTATAGCTATTTTTCAAAAAATATTAATTCTTGATTAAATGACACAGCGGTTAATTTAATAAGAAGCTAATTCCACATAAATTCTAAGCACTTCTTTAAAAAAACACCTATGGTTATCACTGAATGTAACCATTGGAAAGATATATTAATAAAAAAAATAATAAAACTTCGATTATATATGTGAAAATATTATATTTATGCTTCAAGATTTTAAATAATATGTTTCATGAAGAATAATAGAAGGTTTTTTCTAAAAAAGCTGGGATTGGCAGGGGCTTCTGCAGCGGTGGCACCTATGGTTTTTGCCGAGGAAAGTAAAAATTTTGATACGATTAAGAGGCTAGGAGAGGATATTGCAGGAAAAACAATTAATGTTGCGTTGATTGGTGCAGGTGGTATGGGGACTCAAGATATGAATACTGCCCTTGAAACTCCAAATGTAAAAATGGTTGCAGTTTGTGACCTTTATCAAGGCAGGTTGGACAGTGCAAAAAAGAAATGGGGTGATCATCTTTTCACCACCATGGATTATAAGGATATTTTAAAGAGAGAAGATGTGGAGGCTGTTATTATCGGAACTCCAGATCATTGGCATAAGCAGATCAGCGTGGATGCCCTAAAAGCAGGGAAACATGTATATTGTGAAAAACCTATGGTTCATTCTGTTGAGGAAGGCCACGAGGTAATTGATGCATGGAAAAAGTCAGGCAAAGTATTCATGGTTGGTAGCCAAGGATTATCATCTTTAGGTAATGAAAAGGCCCGTGAATTGTTGGCTGCTGGTGTTATTGGTGATTTAATATATGCAGAAGGCTTCTGGGCTAGAAATTCAGCTGCTGGAGCTTGGCAGTATAATGTACCTAAAGATGGAGATGAATCAACTGTAGATTGGGACAAGTTTGTTTCCAATACCAAAAAGAGAGATTGGGATCCGTTAAGATTCTTTAGATGGAGAAACTATAGGGATTATGGTACGGGTATGTCAGGAGATTTGTTTGTTCACCTCTTCTCAAGTTTACATTTTATAACCAACTCCCTCGGTCCAACCAAGATTTCATCAATGGGAGGATTAAGGTATTGGAAGGATGGTCGTGAAGTGCCAGATGTATTATTGGGGACTTTCGATTATCCGGAGTCAGAGCAACATCCTGGTTTTAATCTTTCATTAAGGTGTAACTTCAAGGATGGTACGAGTGGTACTACCTATCTTAGAATAGTAGGAACCAAAGGTTCCATGGATGTAAAATGGGAGGAAGTAGTGGTTAAGCTTAACAGTAATGACATGGGGGATGATCCTTTTTTGGCAGCCCAGGCAAAGCTTAACGGAGATGTAGATGAGAAAAGGGCTGAAATAGTTCCGCCAAGAGAAATGGTTTATAAAGCGGAAAAGGGATATAAAGGAGCTCATTATGATCATTTTTCTAATTTCTTTGGAGCAATTAGAAATGGTGGCACGGTAGTAGAGGATCCGATTTTTGGTTTCAGGGCAGCAGCTCCAGCGCTGCTTTGTAATGATAGTTTCTTTGAAGATAAATTTATTAAATGGGATCCCGTTAATATGAAATTGGTTTAAACACAATAAATATGAAAAAGAAAACACTAAGTATTTTTGCCTTAGCAGCGATGATGTCTGCTTGTGGTGGTGGAAAAGAAGGTTCCACAGAAACCGAAGTTGTAGAAGTGGCGGCGACTGAAGAAGTTGCTGCAGTAAATTCCCTTACGGATGAAGAAAAATCTGAGGGATGGCAGTTATTGTTTGATGGAAAAAGCGCTGAGGGCTGGAGAGGCTATGCTGCTGAAGAGCTGCCTGCTGGTTGGATAATTGAAGACGAATTATTCGTTGCGCTTGGAAAAGGTGGAGATATTGGAGGAGATGTGGTGTATGGTGCTGAAGAATTTGGTGAATTTGAATTAAAATTAGAATGGAAAATTGCCGAGGGTGGTAATAGTGGGATCTTCTATCATATTGTGGATGAAGAAAAGCATGACGCACCTTATTACACAGCTCCTGAATACCAAGTGATAGATCAAATTGGATTTCCTCAAAAGTTAGAGATGTGGCAATCAATAGGTGCTGATTACGGTATGTACACCCCGGATTTTGAAGGTGCGGTGAAGCCAGCTGGAGAATGGAATACAACTAGAATTGTCTTTACAGAAGATAAGGCTGAGTATTTCTTGAATGGTAAGAAAACCGTTTCTTTTGATCCTTGGTCTGATGACTGGAAGCAAAGAAAGTCTGAAGGTAAGTGGAAAGATTACCCTGATTATGGTGAAGCAAAGTCAGGTTTTATTGGCTTGCAGGATCACGGTGCTAAAACATGGTATAAGAACATTAAAATTAGAAAACTATAAAAATGAAAAGAATTCAGCGTTATTTATTGATTATACCAATTATCGTGGCTTTAACAGCTGCTGGTGTGGTAGCTAAGAAAATTAAATTATTCAATGGTAAGGATTTATCTGGATGGACTGTTTATGGCACGGAGAAGTGGTATGTAGAGGATGGTCTTTTGATCTGTGAAAGTGGCCCGGATAAAGGATATGGCTATTTGGGTACGAATGAAGATTTCAAAGATTTTGAATTGGAATTGGAATTTAAGCAAGGTGCTGATGGAAACAGTGGTGTTTTTATCCGTTCTACAGTAGACGGAACTAAGGTGCAAGGCTGGCAGGTTGAGGTAGCTCCTCCAGGCCATGCAACTGGCGGAATCTATGAGTCATATGGTAGAGGCTGGTTAATCAAGCCAGATCCGGAAAAAGATAAAGCCTTGAAATTTGGTGAATGGAATAAAATGAAAATCCGTGTTGAAGGAGATAGAGTGATTAGCTGGTTGAATGGAACTGAAATGGTTGATTTCTCTGATGCCAAGATTGGAGAAGGAGAAGGAGGAATTTGTTTGCAGATTCATGATGGTGGCGGTATCAAAGTTGCCTGGAGAAATATTAAATTGAGAAAACTATAATATCATTTAAGCCCCGGAAACGGGGCTTATTTTTTGGTTCTATTTTTTTAATGTTGCTTTTCAGTGTTTTAGCCTAAATCGGGTTTTATTTTTGGTAAAATCCCTTGCAGCGGGGAAAACCTTTCTTACCTTTGTCATCCTGTTGGACGGACAGGGGCATTTGGGAAGAGTTTTCGAGGTGCTTGATTTGGAATAAGGTTTTGGTTTCCAGGGCTTAAAAATATTTTGAT
>NZ_JACODZ010000011.1 GCF_014280965.1 Echinicola salinicaeni | reverse complement strand
TAAAGCCAGAGATGGCATAGCTGAGCAGTACTAATAGCCCGAAAACTTACCTGTGAACGAGTTGTATTATCTTACCGATTGTCACTGTTACTTAAAGATATTGAAATACTATATACTACTGCCATATACCATATGGATAATAAGTATATAAAAGAGATTAGGCGACCTAGCCAGAAGAATTTGGGCGGTACGGCGCAGGGGATCCACCTCTTCCCATCCCGAACAGAGAAGTTAAGCCCTGTCGCGCCGATGGTACTGGGGTTACACCCGGGAGAGTAGGTCGCCGCCCTCACTTATCATGGGCCCTTTCACATCAGTGGAAGGGCCTTTTTGCGTTTTAATAATATCGATTTTGTAATTTTATATATCCTCATTGTAAAATTGTTAAGCTTTGTTCTTAATAGCTAACACTTTATAAAAAAATAACTATCTTTGAATATTATTAAGTAGTTTGACTTTAGTATTACTAATATAAAGCAAAACAGGTCTTCATTGTAAAACTTAAGTGGCAGCAGTTTTTTAACAATAAATATTTTTGTATGCTATTAGCATTTTCAGTATTAACTTCGTTTTTTATAGGCGTGATTATTACACCTCTACTAATCTTTATTATTAAAAAAGGTAATATTTTAGATAAACCTGGAGGAAGAAAAATTCATAAATATTCTGTTCCGTCCATGGGAGGGATTGCTATGTTTATGGCCCTTTTGAGTGGTATATTGATTTGGTTGGATTATAGTCAATTGATTGAAATCAGATTTTTCTTATTAGGACTGGGGATCATGTTTATTCTAGGCTTGAGAGATGATTTAGTTGAATTAACTGCCTATCAAAAACTAATAGGCCAATTGATTGCTATTGTGGCAGTTGTTGTTTTGGGAGATGTTAGAATTTCTAATTTTTATGGGTTTTTAGGTATTGAAGAACTCCCCCTATGGTTTAGTTATGGGTTGACTGTATTTGCTATAGTTGGTCTTACAAATGCATTTAACTTGATTGATGGCTTGGATGGCTTAGCCAGTTCTTTAAGCTTGATTACTTTTATTTTCTTAGGTACCTGGTTTATTTATTCTGGCGAAAATACTTTTGGGTTTATAGCTTTTACATTTGTTGGAGCGATATTGTCTTTCATGATCTATAATTGGCATCCTGCTAAAATATTTATGGGAGATACAGGTTCTCTTACCCTTGGCTTTACTTTATCTGTATTGTGTATAAAATTTATCGCTGTTAATGGAGGTTTGGATGATGGTTTGTTTAAATTCAGTGCACCATTAACTACCGCAATTGTATTGATGATAATTCCATTTTATGACACTTTGAGGGTTTTTATAAGGAGAGCTAGTAAGGGAAAATCGCCGATGGCTGCTGATAAAAGCCATGTGCATCACTTTTTATTGAGAATGGGATTTAGACATGATCAAGTAGCTATAATATTAGGAACTGTAAAAATTGTTTTTATAGTTTTGGCTGTATTACTAAACGGTTTGCCGGATATTGTTATGTTTCCTGTTTTTGCTGTTTTGATTATTAGTGCTGGTATTGTTTTGGATAAGGTAACTTTAAGTCGGGTAAAAGGAATTGTTCGTGATTCACCACGTGTTCTTTCTCAACGATCCTATCATGGATTGCGAAGTAAGGTCAAGATAGACAAGGAAGTGCTAGAAAAGGAAAATGTGAATTTGAATTAAGGAATAGAAGAGGGTTTTATAATCCTCTTTTTTGTTTATTAGATATTTATCACCAAATTGATTTTAATTTTTCCATTTGGTCACTTAGTAAGTTGTAAATTTTTACTTTATTTGTTTTTACACTTTTAGTGATATTTAATGGATTTAATTAAACTATCAGAACCAGAATTTCAAGTTGATAATCTAGCAGCATTCCAATGCGCCTTGTTAAATAAGGAGGTTGGCTATGTCGGTACCTATATTGAAGAGTTCAAAAGCTTGTTAGGTGATTATTTGAATGTTGGGAACTTGGGATTATTTAGTTCTGGTACTTCATCTATTCATTTGGCTCTTTTGGCTATCGGAATTGAACCAGGAGATGAAGTGATATGCCAATCTTTAACTTTTGCCGCATCTGCCAATCCTATCTCTTATTTGGGGGCAAATCCTGTATTTGTTGGGAGTGAAACATCAACGTGGAATATGGATCCTGATTTTTTGGAAGAAGCAATTATTGATAGGAAGAACAAAGGAAAGAGGGTACGAGCGATAATACCGGTGCATTTGTATGGGATGCCTGCAAGGATAAAGGAAATTGTAGCGATAGGAGAAAAATATGGAATTCCTGTTATAGAGGATGCTGCAGAGGCTTTGGGGAGTTTTACAGCTGAGGGGATGTGCGGTGCTTTTGGTGATTTTGGAATATTGTCATTTAACGCCAATAAAATTATCACTACAGGAGGTGGTGGTGCATTGATAACCAAGGACAAGCTGGTTTTAGAAAAGGCCTGCTTTTTTGCTTTACAAGCGAAGGACCCAGCTCCGCATTACGAACACAGTCGACTTGGTTATAATTATGCCTTTAGTAATCTAAACTCAGTATTGGGGGTTCAACAATTTGGTGACATAGAAGGGAAAATTAATAGAAGGAGGCGCGCATTTAATCATTATTTTGAGAGATTGAGCGCAATTGAATATATTAGTTTTCAAAAAGGAATTATAGGTGATTTTAGTAATAGATGGCTGACAAGTATTCTTTTGCCAGATGCTAGTACCGTAAATGAATTAAAGCAATATTTGGAAAGGAATCATATTGAAACCAGGCCAGTTTGGAAACCTATGCATATTCAGCCACTATATAAGAATTGTGCATATTATGGAGATGACTTTGAGGTTTCTCTTTTTGAAAAGGGAATATGTCTTCCCTCTGGTAGCGGATTGACGATTGATCAATTAGAGAGAACTTCACAGGCTATTTTGGATTTTTGTAGACATGTATAAAAGGAATCATGTATATAAATTTTTTTAAATCAATAATTGATAGGGTTATTGGCTTGTTAGGATTAGTTGTACTAAGTCCTGTTTTTATTGTATTGATCGTAATACTTTCTTTTCACCATAGTGGAAATCCTTTCTTTTTTCAAAAGCGAGTTGGGAAAGAAAATAAAATATTTAGAATAGCTAAGTTTAGAACAATGAATAATTTGAAGGGGGCGAATGGTGAGTTGCTTCCTGATAATTTGAGATTGACTGGTATAGGTAAAATAGTGCGTAATTATTCATTAGATGAATTGCCCCAATTTTATAATCTATTAAAGGGAGACATGAGTCTAATTGGTCCTAGGCCTCTTTTGGTAGAATATTTAGACTATTATGATTCAGAACAAGTGAAGCGTCATGATGTGAAACCAGGAATAACCGGTTTGGCTCAGGTCAATGGTAGGAATAGTTTGAGTTGGGAAAAGAAGTTTTATTATGATATTCTCTATGTTAAGAAACAATCATTTGGATTAGACTTAATGATTTTAATTAAATCTGTTAGAGAACTTTTTAGACCGAAAGGGATATATGATGATAATGGCGAAGTGCAACCTTTTAGGGGGAAAATGACGGAAAGGGCGAAAAATTAACATATTGTATATGCTTTTGGTTTATGATTTTTGACTACTAGTTGGCTGAATAGTTAAATTTATTTTCGTGATAGATATGTATTTCATAACAAAAATCAATATTGTTCATTATTAAATGTATTTTGAATATATAAAAACGTTTTACGTGTTGTTTTTCTAGATCTGTTTAACTAAATTAAGTTATTCTTTTAGGAAATTATTGTTGGTTTTGATCAGGAAATATGACATTTTTAGATAAAGATTTTGAGATGATAAAATGGATCACCCGATTTGTTGACTCTTTCATTCTGTTTCAATCAGTGATTTTAGCATTTTTTATAAGGCTAAATTTTGATTTAAACCTGATGGATTCTTACCCTGTAATTGAAGATGGTGTATTGTTTGCGGGGGCAGGCCTATTAACCATGTTGATTTGTGAGAATTGTATATGGAAAATTGCCAAAACAAATTTCAGTAATATTTTATCTGTTGTTAGGATTGTATTTGGAGCTCTTTTTATTTCATTTTTAGTAGGACTTTGGATAGAAGGTGAATTTGGCTTGATAAATTTTCAACCGCTATCCGTATTAGTAATTGCTAGTTTGATTTCATTTTCTTGTTTGATATTATATCGAAGCTTAATCAAGGAGATCTATTCCTATTATATTACAAATAAGTTGCCAGTTAAGAATATTCTGATTTTTGGAGCTGGAGAAGCGGGAAGGCTTTCTAAGATTGTTTTAAGTAAAGATGGAGATTATAAACAAAAAATTCATGCTTTTCTAGATGATGATCCTGATAAACAAGGAGAGTTTATTGATGGAGTTCCAATTTATTTGGGTTTGGAAGAGTTCAAGGAGCTTGTAGTTAAGTATAAAATTTCTGATTTGTTAATCTCTGTTATGAGTATTTCACCTAGAAGGAAAAGAGAGATTATTGATGAATGTTTTAAGTATGGAATTAGGGTAAGTATAGTGCCTTCAATTGATGAATGGGTAAAAGGAGGCTTCAATGTTGGAAAGATCCGTAAGATTAAGATAGAGGACCTTTTGTCAAGGCCTGAGATATCTCTAGATAATCCACAAGTTTGTGCTCAGATCAATAATAAAGTTGTTTTGGTTACTGGAGCTGCAGGGTCAATTGGTAGTGAACTTTGTCGTCAATTGGTAATTCATACACCCAAGCTTCTTATTCTTTTGGATCAGTCTGAATCTGCATTATATGATTTAGAACAAGAGTTTAAGTCTCAGAAGTTGGAGGTCGCCATTAAACCGGTATTGGCGGATATTAGAAACAAAAGAGTTGTTTCAAGTATTTTGAAGACCTATAAGCCTCAGATAGTTTATCATGCTGCCGCTTACAAGCATGTTCCCATGATGGAAACATTCCCTGAGGAAGCTATCCGAAGTAATATTTTAGCAACCAAACACCTTGCAGACCTATCTATAATTAACAATGTTAAGCAATTTGTGTTTGTAAGTACAGATAAGGCAGTCAACCCCACAAATGTAATGGGGGCTTCTAAGCGTATTGCAGAATTGTATATACAAGCCTTGAGTGATTATATGAAAGTGGACGGAGGGCAATATACCAGGTTTGCAATTACTCGGTTTGGGAATGTCCTGGGGTCGAATGGTTCTGTGATTCCTTTGTTCAAAAAACAAATAGAACAAGGGGGACCTGTTTTTGTTACAGACCCCAATATCACAAGGTATTTTATGACCATAGGGGAGGCTTGTCAATTAATATTGGAAGCAGGAGCTATGTCCAAAGGAAGAGAAATATTTATTTTTGATATGGGTGAGCCTGTTAAAATACTTGATCTCGCCAAGAAAATGATTTTATTAAGTGAGAAAAGAATAGAAAAGGATATTAAGATAGTTTTTACAGGCTTACGAGAAGGAGAGAAAATGCACGAAGAATTGGTGTGTAACACAGAGGAATTAAAAATTACTTATCATCCTAAAATTAGGGTAGTTCAAATGTCACCTATATCTTTTAATAGGATCAATTACCAAGTAGAATATTTTGAGAAACTATTGGCATTAAACTCAGAAACAGACCTTGTGCGTCATGTTAAGTCCATAGTTCCAGAATATATAAGTAATACTTCGCGGTTTACCGTGTTGGATAGACTTAATTAAGGTTTAACTTTTCTATTAAATAGAAGTGTTTGATTTTTAGTTCTTTGCTGAAAATGGTTCAGGATTTTGTTTTTTTTGAAGGAGTAAATTCAAGGAATTTTATATCTTGCGGTGATGGAAAATTTTGTAGTCTCAGCCAGAAAATATAGACCTTCTAATTTTAAAAGTGTGGTAGGCCAGCAACATATTACCACTACTTTAAAAAATGCCATTAAGAACAATCACTTAGCTCAGGCATTTTTATTTTGCGGTCCTAGGGGAGTGGGGAAAACTACCTGTGCCCGTATTTTGGCTAAGACCATAAATTGTGAAAACTTAAGGGAGAATTTTGAGGCTTGTAATGAATGTGATTCTTGTAAAGCTTTCAATACCAATAGTTCCTTTAATGTACATGAACTGGATGCAGCATCCAATAACTCAGTAGATGATATTAGGAATTTGGTAGACCAGGTGCGTTATGCTCCTCAAAAAGGGGCTTACAAAATCTATATCATTGATGAGGTTCATATGCTTTCGACCCAAGCTTTTAATGCTTTTTTGAAAACATTGGAGGAACCTCCAAAGTATGCCATATTCATTTTGGCTACTACTGAGAAGCATAAGATTATTCCTACGATTCTTTCTCGCTGTCAGATATTTGACTTTAATCGAATACAGATTAAAGATATTGCTGAGCACTTAAAGTATATTTCCTCTGAAGAAGAAATAGAATATGAAGATGAAGCGCTACGACTTATTGCTGCAAAAGCTGATGGAGCCCTGAGAGATGCACTTTCCATTTATGACCTTATCGTAACCTATTCTGCGGGAAATAAACTGACTTATCAGGAAACGATCAATAACCTTCACATCTTGGATTATGATTACTATTTCAAGGTGACTGATGCTTTATTGGAAGAAAGTATTTCTAATGTCCTGCTCACATTTGATGAAATTCTCAAGAAGGGATTTGATGGCCATAACTTTATTGTTGGATTGAGTGAACATTTTCGAAATCTGATGGTCTGCAAGGATGCTGCTACCGTTGAATTACTTCAGGTTTCCGAAAGTGCCCAAGAGAGGTATGTGGAGCAGGCTGCTAAATCCAGTCTTTCATTTTTGTTGTCTGCACTAAATATTTGTAATCAATGCGATATGCAATATAAGGGCAGTAAAAACCAGCGTTTACATGTTGAGTTAGCGCTCATGAAATTGGCCAAATTACCTCAGGCCATCTCTCTGGCAGCTTTAGCACAAGAAGAGATAAAAAAAAAAGACTAGCTAAGCAGAAAATAAACAGTGCTCCAAAAGAAGCTTCTAGTCAAGCTGATTTGGTTTCTGATGCTGCCATCAAAAGGGAAGTGAAGAAAACTATGTCTATTCCTTCTAATATCACAGAGGTAAAAAGGCAAGTAAAAAGTAGCATTGAAGCCTCCAAAGAGAAAGAAGCCAAGACTGCAGATATTGTTGAAAAACAAGAAGAGGGAGAGCTCCGGGAAACACCATTCGATAAGGGGAAGTTGGGGGCTATGCTTCAAGAGGTTATTGCTGATTTCAAGCTGAAACGAAAGTACCAAGAGTGTACACTTTTAAAACAGCCTTTTGAGGTAGAAGGTAATAAGATTAATTTTTTTCTTAATGGTGAATTACAAGAACATCTGTTTTCTAAGCTTAAGCCTGAGCTAATGGGTATTGTTAAAAGAAAGTTGGAGAATGATCTTGTTGAAATTCATTATGAAGTTAGGGCGGAAGCTATGAAGGAAGAGGATAAATTATATACCTCTACAGACAAATTGGCCTACCTGACAAAAAAGTCTCCGGCTCTGAAAGAGTTGCAAAAGCGTTTTGGATTGGAAACAGACTTCTAAAAGTCCAGGCCTAAGCCGAAGTTTATTAGGTTTTGAAATTGAATGGCCTGTGATTTACTTCCATCATCTTGTTTTATAAACACATTTTCATCATAAATAAGCACGGTCTCTATACGAGTACTGATGTATTTATTAACCTTCATTCGTAGGGCTGAGTTAAAATTGACTACGAGGTTCCCAAACTTACCGTAGTTGGAGAAGAGGTTAAGGTCAGCTTTCCATTCTATGTTTTTCATCAATTTAGTGTCTATGGATGCTCCCAAGGAAGCTCCCGCTTCAGGTCTGACCTTTTCACCAGGTAAAATACCAAAAGCGCCTGCCTGACTTAAGGAGTCATTGGCAACTATGGTAAAACGACCGGTAAATGGTGAGAGTATTGAGGATATTTTAAAATCTTTTTTATCTTTTTGAAAGTTAAGACCTGTAGAAGATTGAATATAAGCAGGACTTAAAAAATCAGAGATCAAGTCCCTGTCTTCCACATCAGAATTAGCTGGTTTAAAGTATTTATACCCTTTTAATAATTGTGTTCGAGCTTCCAGCTGAGTGGAGAGGTAAAAGCCTTTTGATAGTTCCCTACCATATTTACTTACAAACTTAAAGTTGTCATTGGTCTTTCGTGTTTTAAATGATCTTTCGGCTTGTCTGTTGAACCCAAAGTTGACTGTTAGTTTGGTATCCCATATACGCCCGCCTTTTTTATAATTGGCAAAAAGGTTGACGCCAGTGTTCAATGCAAATGAACTGGCTCCCCCCGCCGCCCAGTTTGAAAGGCTCACTTGTTGGATGCTAAGGTTATAATTTCCTCCTTTTTTCCAGTAATTTTGTTTTACCTCTTCCTTAATTATCAAGGAATCCCCTAACATGATCAAGGTTTCGCCATTGATCACAATCGTGTCAGGAACAATTTTATTGTCCTGACCCCATGCTTTCTGAAATGAGCTTGAAAATAATATGATTACTGTAAAAATGGTGAAATACCGAATCATTCCTTAATGGAGTTTGAATTTATACGTAAAGATACGTTTCTTATTCAAATCTAATTAGTTCTTTTTGATGATTAACTTTTGACCTATTTTGATGACTGTTTGGTTTTGGATATTGTTCCAAGTTTGGATTTCTGAAACTGATACGCCATATTTTCTGGCAATGGCATAGAGCGTTTCTCCTTTGGAAACTGTATGGGTGATTTTACTATTGACGGGGTTCGGCTTGGCTTGCCGTACAGGTTGTTGTATAGGTTTCACTGTTGAGTTTCTCTGTGGGGACGCGTTAGCTTGTTGAGCAGGAGGATGTATAGGCATGATTCTTATATCTTCATTTCTACCCCTGTATTTTTGTAAATTCAAGACCATTCCTTCTCTTAAATCTTCATCTTTATATATTCTGTTTTTGGCTTTAAGGGAATGGAGTCTTATCCCATAAGCTTGGGATATTTCCCATAGTGTTTCTCCTTTTCTTACAATATGGTGAGGTGTATTGGACTTGGATTTTTTTCTTTTGGTATAATAATATTGGCCTCGTTGGATACGATCATTTTTTGAAAGATCATTTCTTCTTCGGAATTTACCCTCTTTCATGCCAATTTTATCAGTAAAGGCTTCTATCGTACTATTTACAGCCGCTTGTATGCCTTTAATTCCATTCACCTTAATTTGGTTTTTTTCAAATGGCTGTAGTTGCTTTCCAGTAATTTCAGGATAGCCTGATGCATTTTTAAATCCCTCTGCAGATAGGCTGTATTGGTTTGAATTTTTTTCTGATGTAGATGATGTTAACATTGGATTGAGCGGGACAGTGCCTGAAGCCAGGTAAATAAGCGAATAGCTTTTACCTTCAGGGATTTTGTTACCTGTAATCCATTTATTGTACTCTTTCAATTCCGATTCTGAAATACCTAAGTTTTTAGAAAGAGCTTTAATCGTTATAGGTCCTTGGACCGATATTTCTTTGAAGTACTGGTTACTCGTAAACTTGCCAATTTGGTTTTCAAAGGCGACTTTATGGGCCAAATATTTTTTGAAATACCAATGAGTTCCCTTGGTAATTTTCATAGTGGAGTGCCCATTGTATTTGCTGCCAAAGTAATTTTTTGCGCCACCAAGCCCCATTTGGTAGGATACCAAAGCACAAACCCAGTTGTCAAAATAATTATTGTGCTTTTTAAGGTAAGTAGCAGCACCTCTTGTAGAAGCAGCTATGTTTTTTCTTTCATCAATTTGACTGTCGACTTGAAGAAATACCTCATGGGCAGTTCCTTTTTTAAATTGCCAAAATCCTACCGCATTAGATGTTGATACAGCATCAGGTATTAGCCCACTTTCTTGGATTACTAGATATTTAAGGTCATTAGGGACACCTTGCTCGTTTAAGACTCTTTCAATGATGGGCATATAAAGATTTACCCTTTCCAGCTTCATATTGAAAAATCTTTCACTTCTGCAAAGTGCATCCACATCCAATTGAATGTCCCTTTGTGCCTGAGCATTGAGCTGTAAGGTCATTCCTGCAAACTGTATGGTGCTTGGTACCCTAGGGGCTTGAGCATATAACATTGAGGAAAGAAAAGTGAAAAAAAGGCCTAGCCCGAATATGATGTTTTGGCGATAAGAGAAATTCATATTGGTGAAAGAATATTGAAAGCGTTCGGAGAAATAATGTCTTGGTGTTCAGTCTAATATAATAAATAAAGTCTTTGGTGTAAAACTATAGTTTTCTAGCCATCATGATGCCGTCTCTGATAGGAAATAATACATTTTCTACTCTTGGGTCAGCCTGGACCAGATCATTGAAATCCATAATTACTCTGGTGTCTTTGTCTATTTTCTCAGAAGGGGCCTTAAGCACCTTTCCAGACCAAAGCACATTGTCAGCCATGATTAATCCCCCTTTGTTTACCTTGTCAATGACCAAATTATAATAATTGATATAATTCTTTTTGTCGGCATCAATAAAGACCATATCAAAAGTTTCATCCAACTTAGGGATAATGTCCATTGCATTTCCAAGCTTATATTCTATTTGGCTGGCCAATCCGGATTTGTCAAAGAAACCTCTGACCATATCCTCCAACTCATCGTTTTTGTCCAAAGTAATGAGTTTTCCATCACTGTCCAGCCCCCTGGCCATACAGATGGCTGAATAGCCGGTGTAGGTACCTATTTCCAAGATGGTTTTTGGTTGCTGCATTTTGGTGAATAACTCAAGTGTTTTACCTTGCAAATGGCCGGATAGCATTCTTGGCATCAATACTTTTGCATGAGTTTCACGACTAATTAACTGTAACAGTTCATCTTCAGAACTGGTATGGTTCTCACAATAATTTTGTAATTGTTCACTGATGAATTCCATTGTTAGTTGGGTAAATAGGTTAGAAAACTTAATTGATCTTCCATTAAAACTTCCTGGGCGATGTCTTGTAATTCTTCTGAGCTGGTATTCCTAATAATAGTAAAGATATGATCAAGAGATTCTATTTTTCCTTTATCAAGGAGGTTCTTACCAAAAACCAGCATTAAGGCAGCGTAGTTTTCTTCAGCCATAGCCATTTGACCTATGGTTTGTTCCTTGGCCATGTGAAGCTGTAGGGTTCCTAACTTTTTTTCTCTTAATTTTTTGAGCTCACGCAAGACCAGGTTTCTGGCTTTTTTAGCGGTTCTTTCTTCAGTACCATAAAATATCCCTACGAAACCCGTGTCTTTATATACTTGGTAGACAGATTCCACACTGTATACATAACCATATTTTTCCCTTAATGAAAGGTTTAATCTAGAGTTCATACTTGGTCCTCCAAGGATATTGTTGAGTAGGAAGAGCTTAAATCTATTAGAGTGATATAAAGAATAAGCCGGTTTGCCGATAGCGCAATGTGACTGGGTTATATCCTTGTATACGGTTTTGTGTTGTGGGCAGTAGGTACCAAAATCACTTCGGATATATAAGCTCTTTTTTGTTGGAATCTCATTCAGTTTAGGTTCCAATTGATTGAGTACCTTTTTAAATGAAATATTCCCAACAACAGAAAAGACAATTTTTGAAGTGTCCATTCGAGTGGAGATGAAATCAAAAAAGTCTGTTTGGGTGAAAGAGTTTACAGTTTCTTCGGTTCCAAGGATATTTCGTCCCAGTGAATGGTTTTGGAATACGACTTCGTCAAATTCATCTTGGATAGCATCGTCTGGGGAATCCCTATACATGGCCATTTCCTCCAATATAACTTGTCTCTCTTTTTCGATTTGTTTTTCTGGAAAGGTGCTATGAAAGGTGATGTCATAAAGGAGTTCTGCTGCTTTATTAAAATGTTCTTTTAGAATGGAAGAGTAGAAGCAGATTTTTTCTTTGGTAGTATAGGCATTTAATTCTCCTCCCACGGATTCGAGACGGTTTAATATGTGAAAGGCTTTTCTTTTAGTGGTGCCTTTGAAGGCCATGTGTTCCCAAAAATGAGCCAAACCAGCCTGTTCTAGTGTTTCATCCCTGCTCCCTATATCAAGAATAAATCCGCAATGTACTAATCTAGTGTGGTTGACTTCTTGATGGACAATTCGGATTCCGTTCTGTAATTCCTTGATGTTATATGACATGTGATAAATGCTTTCAACTTTGAAATTACGAAAATAATGTACATTGTCTGGATATTTTTTAGAAGGAAAGAATTATGTTACTTTTAGCTCAATAAAGTAGGCGAGGGATAGCCTTCTTTGCAAGCAAAATTTCGAAAGCTATTATGACAGGACAGCATGGAAGGCTTAAGGCTTCATTAATTATTTCAGTATATAAAAACACGCGGTTTCTAAAAGCAGTTTTAGATTCTTTGTTATATCAGACAGAAAATAATTTTGAAGTGATTATTTCCGAGGATGGTGATTCCGAAGAGATGAAGGATTTTATTTCCTCGTATTTATTTCAACATCCTTTTACGCATCTTCAGCGGAAAGATGAAGGTTGGCAAAAAAATAAAGCATTAAACGAGGCGATTAGAGTAGCCAAATCAGATTGGTTGGTTTTTATAGATGGAGACTGTGTTTTACACCCTAGGTTCATGGAGTTTCATATCAATGAAGCCAAGCCTAATAATATTCTTGCGGGGAAAAGAATCAAATTGGACCCTGTTACATCTGAGCTATTATTGAATGGAGAGCTTAGTCCAAGAAATATTAATAGATTTCTTAAGAAAAATATCAGAACAATTAAGAAGCGGGGAGCAGAATTCGTCGAAGAGGGTTTTTTTATTGATCCTAAAGGTCTGTTTGGGTTTTTGGTAAGGAAAAGGTCTATGAGGAATTTAAAAGGCTGTAATATGTCCTTTCATAAGGAAGCGATCTATGCAATAAATGGTTTTGATGAAGATTATTCCCGGCCAGCTGTTGGAGAGGATGCCGATTTATTGTGGCGATTCAAAGGGCTCGGATATGAAATTAAATCACTAAGAAACCTGGCTGTGCAATACCACCTTCATCATAAGGAAAGCTGGACAGACCAAGAGGAAAATTTAGCGATTATGGAGTCAAATAAAGCTGATAACAAGTTTATCTGTGAAAATGGCCTAAGAAAAACAATATAATGAGATATACAGCAATCAACCCATCTTTCTACAAAAGCAATAGGGAGAAACTTGTAAAGCAGCTTAATCCAAAATCTATAGCAGTTTTTCATTCCAATGATTTGATGCCTACGAATGCCGATGGTACAATGAAATTCAGGCAAAATAATGACCTGTTTTATTTTACAGGTATAGACCAAGAAGAAACTGTTTTACTGGTATGTCCTGATTTTCCCAATGAAGCCATGAGGGAAATACTGTTTGTAAGGGAGACCAATGAACATATAGCGATATGGGAGGGGAATAAATTGTCAAAAGAGGAAGCAGCACGTATTTCTGGAATAAAGCAGGTTAGGTGGATTTCAGAATATGATTCAGTATTGAATCAGCTGATGTGTTACTGTGATCATGTGTTTCTTCATACCAATGAACATCGTGGTGCTTCCAATGAAGTAGAGACAAGAAATGCACGGTATATAAAAAAAATCAGAGAAACATTTCCATTGCATAATTACCAAAGGTTGGCGCCAATAATGGAAAGGTTAAGGACTGTAAAAGGACAGGATGAAATTAACCAAATGCAGCGGGCTTGTGATATTACCGAAAAGGGATTCAGAAGGGTATTGGGGTTCGTACAGCCTGGAGTGAAGGAATATGAGATAGAAGCAGAGTTTATGCATGAATTCTTGAGGCATGGCAGTAGAGGATTTGCTTATGAACCGATTATTGGTTCAGGAGCGAACAGTTGCGTTCTACATTATTTGGAAAATGATAAAATTTGCAATTCTGGAGAACTGATTCTAATGGATGTAGGAGCAGAATATGGTAATTATAATGCAGATATGACGCGTACCATTCCAGTGAATGGTCGTTTTAGCCCCAGGCAAAAAGCTGTTTACGAGGCAGTGTTAAGGGTTAAAAAAGATGCCGTGACAATGCTTCGTCCCGGTGTGGTAATTCAAGAGTTTCAAAAAGAAGTGGCTAAGATTATGGAGGAGGAACTGATCGGTTTGGGACTTTTGGATAGAACCGATGTTAAAAACCAAGATCCAAGACATCCTCTTTACAGAAAGTATTTTATGCACGGAACTTCCCATCATTTGGGATTGGATGTTCATGATATTGGGCCTGTATATGAGCCGATAAAGCCGGGTATGGTGTTTACTGTAGAGCCTGGGATATATATCAGGGAAGAAAAAATAGGTATTAGATTGGAAAACAACTATGTAATAAGGCAGGGGAGAAATCTAGATTTAATGGGTAATATACCTATTGAGGTGGAGGAGATTGAAGAATTGATGAATGCCTGATGTCATGAAGGATATAAAAAAACCGCAAACTTAAATGTCTGCGGTTTTTTTTATATTATAAATCGGAATTAATTAACCGATTACAATTCTTTTGAAGTCTACTACAGTAAGACCTTTAGAAACACTATCAAGGTACTGAGAGATATTTTTGCTGCTATCTTTAACAAAAGCTTGGCTAAGCAAAGTGTTCTCTTTGTAGAATTTGTTCAATTTACCCATAGCGATTTTTTCAATCATCGCTTCAGGCTTACCTTCTGCAAGGGCTTGCTCTTTACCAACAGCAATTTCTCTTTCAACTACAGAAGCATCAACGCCATCTTTGTCAACAGCAACTGGATTCATGGCAGCAATTTGCATAGCTACATCTTTACCAGCTTCTTCAACATCAGCACCGCTAACGTTATTTAGTGCTACAAGTACACCCAATTTACCGTTAGAGTGGATATAAGGAACAACAGCTTCACCTTTAACTACTTCGAAGTTACTGATTTCGATCTTTTCACCGATTTTACCAGTCATTTCGATAATTTTCTCACCTACGGTAATGTTCTCGTATGGCAATGCAAGGATTTCTTCTTTATTAGCAGCTCCTTTTTCAACAGCTAGGTCAAGAATGGCGTTAGCAAAAGCTACGAATTCTTCATTTTTAGCTACGAAGTCAGTTTCGCAAGTAAGGGTGATAAGAACACCTTGAGACTTGTCAGCACTTACACTAGTAACTACTACACCTTCTTTAGTTTCGCGGTCTGCACGGGATGCAGATACTTTTTGTCCTTTTTTTCTTAAAATATCAACCGCTTTTTCAAAATCTCCTTCAGCTTCGGTAAGGGCTTTTTTACAGTCCATCATACCGGCACCAGTGCTTTGTCTTAGTTTGTTTACCTCTTGTGCAGTAATAGCCATTGTTAGATATTTTTAATTATGATAATGATGACGTTTAATTGAATATTTCGTTTCAGAGCGCTCTTGCACTGAAACGAATAGGCAATAACAAAAAAATTGAACATAGGTAATTTACCGTATGTTCAATTTTCTGTTATTATTAAATCATAGTGGATTACTCTTTGGTTTCGGCAGCGTCAGCAGCTTTTTTTGCTTCTTCTTCTTCAGAGAGTTTAGCCTCTTCCTTATCTTTCTTTCTTTCAGAAAGACCTTCTTCGATTGCTGAACCAACGGCTTTCACCAAAAGTGAAATGGATTTGAATGCATCGTCATTGGCTGGGATTGGGAAGTCCACCTCACCAGGGTTAGAGTTTGTATCTACCAATGCGAATACAGGGATACCAAGCTTTTTGGCTTCGGCAATTGCAATGTGTTCTCTTTTGATATCTATCACGAAAAGTGCAGCTGGAAGACGAGTTAGGTCAGCAATACCTCCCAATACATTTTCCAATTTTTGACGCTGTCTAGTGATCATCAAACGCTCTCTCTTAGCCAAGCTAGTATAAGATTCTTCTTTCATCAACTTGTCGATGGAAGACATCTTCTTCAATGACTTACGGATAGTAGCGAAGTTGGTCATCATACCACCTAACCATCTTTCCGTAACGAAAGGCATTTTCAATCTTGCAGCTTCTTCAGCTACCAAGTCCTTAGCTTGTTTCTTAGTCGCTACGAACATCACTTTTTTGCCGGAGCGTACGATTTGCTTGATTGCGTTGGATGCTTCTTCAAGGCAAACGAGCGTTTTGTTTAGATCAATAATGTGGATACCGTTCTTCTCCATGAAGATGTACGGCGCCATTCTAGGATCCCACTTTCTTGTTAAGTGTCCGAAGTGAACACCAGCATCCAGTAAGTCTTTATATTCGATTTTAGCCATTTAAATATGTATGTTTTATATAATATCTGAGTATGATCCAGATTAACGTTTAGAGAACTGGAATCTTCTTCTAGCTTTTCTACGTCCTGGTTTCTTACGTTCAACCATTCTTGGGTCACGAGTAAGGAATCCTTCTTTCTTCAATGCAGGTCTGTGCTCTTCATTGATTTCACAAAGGGCTCTTGAGATAGCCATTCTGGCTGCTTCAGCTTGTCCTTTGATTCCTCCGCCGTCTACATTGATTTTGATATCGTAAGCTTCACCTTCATTAACTAAAGTCAAAGGCTGCTTTACCACAATCTGATGCAGGTCAAACGGGAAATAAGATTCGATGCTTCTGTTATTTACAGTGATTTCACCTTTGCCCGGCTTCATATAGATCCTTGCAACAGATGTTTTTCTTCTACCGATTGTATTAATAACTTCCATGGAATGATCAAATTATAATTTAATTTCTTTTGGTTGTTGTGCTTCATGAGGGTGCTCTGCACCTTCGTACACATAAAGGTTGGTATACAACTTGTTCCCTAGTCTGTTTTTAGGTAGCATACCTTTAACTGCTTTCTCGATAAGGATAGCAGAAGACTTCTCCTTCAAAAGTTTAGGAGTAGAGATTCTTTGACCACCTGGGAAACCTGTGTGACGAACATAAACTTTCTCGTCCCATTTCTTACCGGTTAACCTGATTTTGTCTGCATTGATGACAATTACATTGTCTCCGCAGTCTGCATGAGGAGTATAGCTAGGCTTGTTTTTTCCTCTTAGAATTTTCGCTACCTCACTTGCAAATCTACCTAGTACCATAGATTGGGCATCCACTATTACCCAGTTCTTTTGTACTGTAGCACTGTTTGCTGATACGGTCTTATAGCTTAAAGTATCCACTGTGTAAACGTTTAATTATTAGCTTGTTAAATACATTTCACCCTCAAAAAGGGACACAAAGATAGAAGGTTTTCCATATATATGCAAAATATCTCAAGGTTTACTGCCTAATTTTCACAAGGATAGCTAATTATCTAGTCTAAATCCCTGGGAGTGTCCATGGTAATCAATGATTGACAAATTCCAGTTTTGATCTTTTTTAATCTAGCTGGTCTTTTCCAATTGTTTCATTAATACCGAATAGTCTTTAGGGTAAGGAGCAGTGATGTTGATCGTTTCTCCGTCCAATCCCGTAAAGGCTATGGAGTAGGCGTGTAGTGAAACCCGCTGCATAATTGGAAGCTCTTCAGTGCCTTTTTTAAGGTTAAATCTTCTTTTAAGATCTGATAGGTATAATGGCTTTCCTCCGTACATTACATCTCCACATATCGGTGAATTCAAATAGGATAAATGAATTCTGATTTGATGAAGACGGCCTGTTATGGGCTTGCACTCTATTAATGAGTGCGCATAAAAGGTCTTCAATGTGTTGAAGTGAGTGGTGGCTGGTTTTCCTTTGATACTGATCTTGGCTATCCCCTTATTGGTTGCGATCAGGTTTCTGTCCACAAGTAGATCTTTGTACTCATGGATTCCATCCACTACTGCATGGTAGACTTTTTCTACTTTTCTGTTTTCAAATTGGATCGCAATATTTCTATACGCATCCGGATTTTTTGCAATTACCAAACATCCTGAAGTTTCCTTGTCCAATCTGTGACACACCTGGGCATCTGGAGTGTGACTCTTGGCCAAATGGAGAATGTTTTGTCTTTCATGCCTATCGTCTAAGGTCGATAAGTATGGAGGCTTATTGATGACTATATAGTCTTCGTTTTGAAACAGAATAAGATCATTAAAATCTACTTTTTTCATACAGCCTGGCTTACACCTTCCAAATCAATGTGCAAAATTAGGTAAAAAATGGATAGGTAAAAAATACTGAGCCAAATATTATGCGGTTAAATTTAAGCTTTATTACTTATCTTCCTTTTTCTTCTTCTCTAGGGGGAGTGAAAAACTAAAGTTGGAGCCTTTACCAACTGTAGATGATACGGAAATTTTACTTTTATGCCCTTCTAGGATATGTTTAACAATGGCCAGGCCAAGCCCGGTGCCTCCCATTTCTCTTGAACGGCTTTTGTCCACCCGGTAGAATCTCTCAAATATCCTTTTGATATCCTCAGGGGGAATGCCTAATCCATTGTCCTGAATATCAACAGTGAGATTGTTTTTGGAGGTTTTTAGGGATATGATTGCTTCACCGCCTTCCTTGTTATATTTGATGGCGTTGGAAAGCAGGTTTTGACAGACACGATATATTTTGTCCTGATCTGCTTTGATGATGTATGATTTGTTTTGGTTGTAGAGGAACCGAAGGTTGATATGTCTTTTTTCTGCTTTATGCTCGAGTTCTTCTATTACCTCGTGGATGAGGCTTACCATATCAAATTCTTCAAAATTGAATTTTACTACACCGCTTTCCATATGGCTAAGCGTAAGTAAGTCCTGCACAAGGTTATCCAGCGCATTAAGGCTTTTTGCTGCTCTCTTTAGAAATTTGTCTCTTACCTTAACGTCTTCTACTGCACCATCCATTAAGGTGTGTACATAACCTTGAGCCGCAAATATAGGTGTCTTTAATTCATGGGAAATGTCAGCGATAAATTCTCTCCTGAATGCCTCATTACGTTGCAAGGTCTCAATTTCTTTGTTTTTTGCTATTGCATAAGAATTGATGGTGTTATTAATTTTCCTTAAAGGGGAAATGGAACTTTTTTTAGGCTTTTGGGCAATGCCCGAAAGGTCTTTCTTTTGGATTTTTTCGAGGGCAGCATAGATATTGCTGATTTCCTTGAAAATCAAGAATTCCAAAGTGACATTCATTAATAGGTAAGAGATGGACATGGTTAGTGCCCAAGCAACAGTCAATAACAATAAAGTCGCATCATCCAATAAGGATAAGAATGCGACTGTAAAGACTGAAATAGCAAATGCCAGTAAGAGGGCAATCCCTCTGGAAGTGGTAAGCATATTTTAATTATTGTCGAACTTATATCCAACGCCTTTTACGGTGGTGATATAGTTGTCTCCTATTTTTTCACGAACTTTTCTAATGTGAACATCTACTGTTCGGGCAAGAACGAAAACGTCAGACCCCCAGATGTTTTGAAGTAATTCGTCCCTGCTAAATACCATATTAGGGTTTTTAGCCAAGAAATACAATAACTCGAATTCCTTTTTTGGAAGGGTGATTGTTTTGCCTGACTGATCAATGGTAAAGCTGCTTCTGTCAATGACCAAGTCTTTGATGCGGATCTGTGATACATCTTGTTCCTTCTTTGATTCTCTTCTGAAGAGTGCAGAAATCCTGCTGACCAAAGCCCTAGGTTTAATTGGTTTTGTGATATAATCGTCTGCCCCAACATCAAATGCAGCAACTTCAGAGTATTCTTCAGAGCGGGCTGTTAAGAAGATGATGAAGGTGTTCTTCAGTTCTTCCATGTCCCTGATTTGTCTACAGGTTTCTACTCCGTCTTGATTGGGCATCATGATGTCCAATAGGATCACATCAGGTTTAAACTTAGAGGCTGTTTCTACAGCTTTGATACCATCGTTGGCAGATTTGACATCGTAGCCTTCTTTTTCTAAGTTGTAGGTTAGGATTTCAATAATATCTGGTTCATCATCTACTACCAGAACCTTGATTTTTGGTTTGTCACTCATTTGACTTTGCAAGTTATAATTGCTAAAAACAATGCTAATTTAGAAAAACTATGAAAAGAAATGACATGTGGGGGTGAAAATACCGTTTTGTCCAATACAATATTTTGTAAGAGTACACAAGTGTTAACTTAATGTTATTCAGATGTGATCTATTTGTTACGGAGTCCTTTTATTGATGTTATCTCCATGTTAAGTGCACCAACTACCAAATCTGCTTCAATTTTTACCGGTATTCTGTTTTTGTCATTGGTGATCCAGATTTTTATGGGGTTTTTTCCACTGAAAAGTTTATTGCTTGGCATAATGGGAGAGATGACAAAGGTGCTGAAGTCTCCTATTTTTGTGGAAATTTCATCTTTACCCTTGTATGTTAACTTTAGGTTATAAGTTTTTTCATCGAAGAAGCCTTTGATGCTTATTGTGTCACCTTCCTGGAATTCGTTAAGTTCTAAATGCCTCATATAGTAGAAACCGCTGACGATATCTTGGATACCTGGAACAATATCATGTTCCATTGTTTCTACTATTCTTTTGTTTTCCCTATCGTATAAATTTGTAGTTGCTTTTTCTTTTTCGTGGTCGATGTCAACTACCTCATGTTTTCGGTACCCGCCTTCTTCTATGTGCCGGTATGATCGGTAAGGGATGTTTTTGGTCGTGTCCATATAAGTTCCCCAATTGTCTTTGACTTTGAAGATGCTGAATATGCTTAGTGTTTTTCCATAAACATCTATTTTGTAGGTAGGATGGTCATCAATTTGGTGTATGTTCCTATCTATAATCATTTTTGCTTCGGCAGCATTGAAAAACAGGTACTTCACCTTAAAGGTTAGTTCTTCTCCTTCCTGATAAGGTTTTGTAGGATTATTTTGTCCAATAGCGGAGAAAGCTATCGCAAAAATCAAATAAAAAAAGATTAAAAATAATTTGGGTTTTATAGGCATATTCCATGCTAATTACTTGTGCATACGGTGAAGTTCAAAAGTTATACCAGTTTCACAATGATTGAATTTATGAATTTTCTAATTTATAAAAACGTCATTATAAAACAATGGTTGTTGGGAAAGTTGATATTAAAGCAACGAATGATTACTTTCACGTATTAAATTACACATCAAGTTTCTACCTTTTGATATATGAGTGAAAATACTGAAAAACTAAAAGCACTTCAGCTAACGATTGACA
This sequence comes from Echinicola salinicaeni, assembly GCF_014280965.1. GTDB lineage: Bacteria > Bacteroidota > Bacteroidia > Cytophagales > Cyclobacteriaceae > Echinicola > Echinicola salinicaeni. The sequence continues at coordinate 108,814 of NZ_JACODZ010000011.1, read as the reverse complement.
AATTAGAAAAAACCTACGGTAAAGGTACTGTCATGAAGCTGAGTGACAATACGGTCGTTGATATTCCATCGATTTCTACAGGTTCGTTGGGCTTGGATATGGCCTTGGGTATAGGAGGGGTGCCGAAAGGCAGAATTATTGAAGTGTATGGTCCTGAATCCTCTGGTAAGACTACTTTGACCATGCATTGTATTGCTGAGGCGCAAAAGCAAGGAGGCTTGGCCGCTTTCATTGATGCTGAACATGCCTTTGATAAAGTCTATGCTGAAAAATTGGGGATTGATACAGAAAACTTACTGATCTCTCAGCCAGATAATGGTGAGCAGGCCTTGGAGATTGCAGAACATTTAATCCGTTCTGGGGCTATTGATATTATCGTGATTGACTCCGTTGCGGCTTTGGTGCCAAAGGGTGAACTGGAAGGCGAAATGGGCGATAGTAAAATGGGCCTTCAGGCCAGGTTGATGTCCCAGGCTTTGAGAAAGCTGACAGGTGCTATCAATAAGACAGGTTGTTCATGTATCTTTATTAACCAGTTAAGGGATAAGATTGGGGTGATGTTTGGAAGCCCAGAGACTACCACAGGTGGTAATGCGCTTAAATTCTATGCTTCCGTAAGATTGGATATTAGAAGGATAGGTCAGATTAAGGAAAGTGCTGATAATATACTTGGTAACAGAACCAAGGTGAAGGTGGTGAAAAATAAAGTAGCCCCTCCGTTTAAAGTGGTAGAGTTTGATATCATGTATGGTCAGGGGATTTCTAAAGTTGGTGAAATTATTGACTTGGGTGTCGAGTTTGATATAATCAAAAAAGCGGGTTCTTGGTTCTCCTATGAGGGGAATAAACTTGGCCAAGGAAGGGATGCGGTGAAAAAATTGATCTTGGATAATCCTGAATTAATGGAAGAACTTGAAGTGAAAATTAAAACCAAAGCAGGTTTGAACGGAGCTGTAGAAGAAGAACTTGAAGAAAATTAATCGATCTATTTGTATAATTAATGAGAAAAGGAAGCGACAGCTTCCTTTTTTTTGTGCCTAATTTGTTCGGATAGCTTCTACAGGGTCCATTCTGGCGGCCATTGCTGCGGGAATTGAACCGGAAAGCATGCCTATACTTGAAGAAAGTCCAAGGCCTAAAATGATGTTTTTGGCTGATAGGAATACTTCCAGCGATCCCAAGGGCACGAAGGTGATGCCAAATACCAAGATTAATCCTGCCAAACCTCCAAACAAACTCAAAAAGGTGGCCTCGAATAAAAACTGTAAAAGGATGAAGTAATTTTTTGCTCCCAATGATTTTTGGATCCCTATGATATTGGTCCGTTCTCTGACAGATACAAACATGATATTGGCTATTCCAAATCCTCCGACCAAGATGGAGAATCCTCCTATTACCGCACCAGCAATACTGATGACATCAAATATTGCTCCGATGGCATTTTGGATAAATTCAGATTGATTCAAAGCAAAATTATTTTCTTCGATAGGTTTTAGGCCTCTTTTGGCCCTTAATAAGCCTGTCATTTCATTTTCCAATGAAACCAGGTTCCTGTCGCTGTCAAAGCCTTTTGCGGCAATGGTAGGTTCTATTCCCCAGCGCCCCAGGTAAAACATCTTTCCGAAAGCGCCATAGGGAATGAGGCAGGCATCGTCTTTTGAAGGGAGGTCGAATAATCCTTCTCCTTCTTCTTCAAGAATTCCGATGACGGTGAATTTTTCCCCTTTGATTTTTATTTCTTGTCCAATGATGTTTTGACCTTGAAAAAGTGCATCGACTATTTTTGCACCAATTACAGTCACATTCCTTGCTGCGGTAATCTCCATTTCCGTAAAGTAACGTCCCTCTACGACTGGAATATCATATACATTTTGATGTTCGTAAACCACGCCTTGGAGATTAGCGCCTTGAAAAGAACTACTTTCTCTTTTTATGGTGGTATTGGAAGAAGCTGAAATGGTTATTGCCTCTGCATTTTGAAGCCTTTCGTTTAGGAAGACAAACTCTGAATAGTTACCTGGAGGCCTTCTGAAATATTTCCACCATGGGTATTCTTCGCCTCCAGCAGCAAAAGGAAACCTGTCTACTCTTAATACATTTGTTCCCAAAAATGAAAAACTTGACTTGATGTTTTTTTCGAGGGAATCTACCAAGGTGAAGACAGCAATAATGGCAAAAATACCTATTGTAACCCCTAATAGGGATAATACTGTACGGGTTAGGTTCGATTTTAAAGCCTGAATGGCAAACCTGAAACTCTCCCAAATAAGTCGAAAAACTATCACCTGATTAATTTTGTTTAAAAACTATTTGTCAATATAAGTAGATTTAGCTATAATTCTTTATAACTTTGCGGTTTTTACGACTGTATCGTAAATCAAAATATTCATCGTATTTCTAAAATTATATATGAAATTATCAGATTTCAAATTCGAAGTTCCTAAAAAGCTTATTTCTTTATATCCATCAGAAAACAGGGATGAATCCCGTTTAATGGTCGTCCACAAGGATACCGGTGAAATAGAGCACAGGATTTTCAAGGACATCATTGAATATTTTGACGAAGGCGATGTCTTTGTTACTAATAATACTAAAGTATTTCCCGCACGTCTTTATGGTAACAAAGAGAAAACCGGAGCCAAAATTGAGGTATTCTTGCTTAGAGAATTAAACCAAGAGTTGAGGCTTTGGGATGTCTTGGTAGATCCTGCACGTAAAATCCGTGTTGGTAACAAACTTTATTTTGGAGATAGTGATTTGGTAGCTGAGGTTATCGATAATACTACTTCGAGAGGGAGAACAATCCGGTTCTTGTTTGATGGTACGGACGAAGAGTTTTATAAAACCATTGATGCGCTTGGTGAAACTCCAATTCTAAAGGATTTTATTGAGAGAAAAGTAGAAGAGGAAGACAGGGAAAGGTATCAAACCATTTATGCAGAACATGTAGGGGCTGTGGCAGCACCAACGGCTGGTTTACACTTTACTCCTCATTTGTTGAAGCGTTTGGAAATTAAAGGAGTAGAAGTAAGTCCTATCACTTTACATATTGGTTTGGGAACTTTCCGTCAAGTGGATGTGGAAGATTTGACCAAGCACAAAATGGATTCTGAGAATTATGATATTCCAGAACCTACTGTTGATTTGGTAAACAATGCTTTGGATGCGAAGAAAAGAGTGGTAGCAGTGGGGACTACTTCCTTGAAGACCATTGAATCTTCGGTTACTGCCAATAATAGGTTAAAAGCCTCCAGTGGATGGACAGATAAGTTTATCATTCCTCCTTATGATTTTAAAATTGCGAATGCCCTGATCACCAACTTCCATATGCCAGAATCAACCTTGTTGATGACAACAGCTGCTTTTGGAGGTTATGATTTGATCATGAAGGCTTATCAAGAAGCAGTTAAAGAAAAATACAAGTTCTTCTCCTATGGAGATGCCATGCTGATCATTTAAATATTTATAGGCTCTGAAAAGAGCCTTTTTTATTGAGTTTTTTCGTAAAGTAAACATAATCGGTTTCGGAGTTTCTATATTTTTAAAAGCCTTACTTTTGGGCAAAAATAATAAAGTGAATTATGAAAAAAGCAGCCATTATTGTAGCGGGCGGTAAAGGTGCCAGGATGGGGGCTCCTATTCCAAAGCAGTATTTGGAAATTGGAGGAAAGCCTGTTTTGATGCATACCTTGAAGGTTTTTTTTGATTTTGATCCCGAGATGAAATTGGTTCTGGTGATACCCGAAACAGATTTTGATTTTTGGAAAGAATTATGTGAAAAGTTTGATTTTAAAATTCCACATGATTTGGTTGAGGGTGGAATGTCACGTTTTCAATCTGTAAAAAATGGATTGGGAAGTATCGACTGGGCAGAAGGTTTGGTGGCAATTCATGATGGGGTGAGGCCATTTGTTGATGAAGCCGTAATAAGGAATTCATTTCAGGAAGCGGCCAGGAACGGCAGTGGAATAGCGGTGGTACCCTTAAAGGATTCCATTAGGAAGTTGACTGACGGCAACCAGTCATTTTTTCAGGAAAGGGAATACTTTAGATTGGTTCAGACTCCGCAGACTTTTGACTTGGCCAAAATTAAAAAGGCCTTTGATGTGACAGAACTTCATCACTTTACTGATGATGCAACGGTCTATGAACATCAAGGCTGGCAAGTAAGTCTGGTAGCAGGTAATTTGGAAAATATCAAGATTACTACTCCTGAAGATATGGACTATGCCAACTATTTGATTCAGAAAAAGAAGTCATGATCCTTTACCGATGAAAATATGCCGTTTACCGAGAAAATTTAGTGATCGGCCTATTTACTTTCCCATTTGAATATTGACTTTAGTAGTTTTATTTAATTAATAGTAGTAGGATAAAAAAATAAAGCTATGTCAAGAAGAATAGGAAATGCTGATGGAGGTAGGTTCACTACCGGTTTAATTGTGATTTCTGTTGGGCTAATTCTGTTGGTAAGGAAGTTAGGTATTGGGATTCCAGATTGGATTTTTTCCTGGCCGATGATCTTCATAGCTATTGGATTGGTGATCATGGCCAAACATAACTTTAGAAGCGGTTTTGGTGCTTTTATGTTGCTGTTTGGTGGATTTTTCCTTCTAAAAAATGAATTTCACTTCTTCCCAGTCGAGCTAGGGGCTTTTATAGTTCCTGTAGTCCTGATCTTGCTTGGTCTCTTTTTAATGCTTACCAAAAAGCAGTCAAGACTCAATGACTTTTCGAACTTTGGGAATATGAATAAAGAAGGACTAAAAGGGAAAGGAAAAGGTGCTGGAGAAACTTTTATGTCTGATAAGGATTTTAATTTCGGGTCAGGCTCGAGTAGTTTTCATTCGGATGATCTTGACATGTTGAATTCACAAGCATTGTTTTGCGGAATACAGAAACGAGTGCAGTCCAAAAAATTTAAGGGCGGTAAGATTTCTGCTATTTTTGGAGGGACAGAGATTGATCTTACTCAGGCAGACTTGGCTGAAAATGCAGTTTTAAACATTGAAGTTGCATTTGGAGGGGTAAAGTTATTGGTGCCCCCACACTGGGAATTGAGAATGGGAGTGAGTAATATTTTTGCTGGTGTGGAGGATAAGCGGATGTACCCTAAGGGAACAGAAGAGTCAGGTAAGGTGCTTACCATAACTGGGACTGTTGTTTTTGGTGGACTTGAGGTCAAGTCATTCTAGGAATTAAGCTGGAAATTATTAATTAAAATGAGTGGCATCCTATATCGTTTATTGGGGCACTTGGTCTAAAGTGTTGTTTTCATGTATAGCTTAAAAAGCATGTATAGATCTTTCCAAAACCAAGAGGTTAAATGATTGGTAAAATATTGAATTCCTCGCAGTATGGATGGCTAAAGCTATTGCCCCTTTTTTTGTTTTTTTTAGGGGGAGGATCTTTTCTGCTTTATTATTATGGCCAAGGGATTTCTCAGGCGCTGATTGATAGTGGGGTATTTACTGTTTTGTTATTTGTGGGTTTTTTGTTGTTGGAGAATGTCTTTAGGTATTATAAGCCTCAACAAGAAAATTTGTGGTTAGCATTCCTGTTGCCTCTGGTGATGGCTATATTGGTGGTTGTTACTGGAGGGTTTGTTTTGCCCTTTGTGATAGGTGACACGTTGTTTATAAAGCAGTCTATGATGCTGAGGGGCGCCTTGGTATTATTGGCCTTTATGGGCTATGTTCTGGTGTTAATTGTCAATGGAAAATTAGAAGATCAGCTGGAGGTAAGAAATAGGGAGGAGATGATCACAAAGATGGCAAAAGAGGCAGAGCTGTTTTATTTGAGACAACAATTACAGCCTCATTTTCTGTTTAATAGTCTTAATTCCATTAGTGCCTTGGTTAAAAGAAATCCGGACAAGGCAAGAGAAATGATTTTGCAGCTTTCCTCATTTCTACGGGGAACTATCCGGAAGGATGAAAACGAATGGGTAAGTGTAGGGGATGAAACGGAATTATTAAAGCTTTTTCTGGCAATCGAAAAAGTACGATTTGGCCATAGGTTGGATGTTAAATTTGAGGTAGATGAAAATAGTCTGGCCCTTAAGCTACCTCCATTACTTTTACAGCCTTTATTGGAAAATGCCGTTAAGCATGGCCTTTATGGGCTGGTTGAAAATGTGATGATAAGTCTGAAAATTGAAAAAGTTAATAATTACCTTGAAGTGAATATCTCAAATCCCTATGATCCGGAATCAGTAAGTGAGGAAGGTACTGGGTTTGGGCTTGAGTCTGTAAAGCGTAGGCTTTATTTGTTTTTTGGAAGGAACGATCTTTTGGGTTTTGTTAAGTCGGATAATATGTTCCATATAAAATTAAAACTGCCTTTATATAATGATTAAGACGGTTATTATAGATGATGAACCTTTGGCAGCTCAGCTGTTGGAAGAGTACCTCGAAGAGTTTCCTGATTTTCAAGTGTTGGAAATATGTTCGGATGGTTTTCAGGGACTCAAGGCTATTCAGGTTCATGAACCCGATATAATTTTTTTAGATGTTCAAATGCCAAAGATCAATGGCTTTGAAATGTTAGAGCTATTGGATCAACCGCCTGCGGTTGTGTTCACTACCGCTTATGATGAATTTGCCATGAAGGCTTTTGATGCACATGCGCTTGATTACCTTTTGAAGCCATTTTCGAAGGAAAGGTTTTCACAAGCCATCCAAAAGTTTCTTGTGATGGGGAATAGGGGGTATGTGGGTAAATTACAAGTTAAGGATATAATGGGAGGCTTTGCTCGCAGGATTGTTGTTAAAGATAAGGGGGAGATTCAGGTAATACCAGTAGGAGATGTGAGCTATCTGGAGGCTAATGATGATTATGTGAATATCTTCTTTGCAGGGAAGAAATATATGAAAAACAAACCCCTGAAATATTTTGAAGAGGCCCTTGATCCGAAATTCTTTGTTAGGGTTCATCGCTCTTATATTGTAAAAGTGTCGGAGATCTCTAAAATTGAAACCTACGAAAAAGACAGTCAGATACTAAAATTAAGAGACGGAAAATCCATTCCCGTTAGTAAAAACGGGATGCATAGATTGAAGCAAGTGTTGGGAATCTGAAGGCCATTGGCGATCAAAAAGAAAAAAAGGAGCCCTTCAAAAAGGGCTCCTTTTTTTAATATTCATCTTCATTGAAGAAGAAGTCATCCTTTGTTGGATAGTCAGGCCATATCTCTTCAATGTTTTCATACGGCTCGCCATCATCTTCAAGCTCTTGAAGGTTTTCGACTACTTCAAGGGGAGCTCCAGAACGAATAGCATAATCGATTAATTCATCTTTTGTTGCTGGCCACGGAGCATCTTCCAAGTAAGACGCAAGTTCTAAAGTCCAATACATAGTGTCAACATTTTTAGTTTTTCCGCCCAGTGCGGGGTGCAAAAATATAAAATCTTTTAAGTTTTAAAACCTTAACTTAATTTTTGTTTGAAAGTTCTTTTAAGATATGGTTTTTAACATCTAGTTTTCTTTTGTAAGCTCCGAGTTTTCTGTATAACATAGTCTCGAAGTCACTTTCGTGAGAGTGGAATTTTTCTGCGTTTTCTTTTACAGTGTTTAATTCCTTTTCATCACGTCCAATTAGGTCTTTGATGATATTGATCTTTATTTGATTCTTTTCCCTGTCGCTTAGATCATGGAAGTTGTCATACTTCGACCTGGCAAGTTTGTTGAGAAACGATTTTTCAAAAACCACATCAGTAAAGAAGACGAATAAACGCGAATATTGTTGTGCCTCTCTTGGCTTTTTCGGAGGAAGGGTTTTCCAATCGGCCTGTAATCTTTTGGCTTTGGAAATTTTTTCCGGAGTAGAATCCCCCTGAGCAAGATAGCTCATTTCTTCAGCGAGCTTTTCGATTTTCTTGACCACTTCAAATGGCCTTAATCTTGGAGCCCTGTCGTTTTGCATGGTTCTTTTAAAACGACTAAATATCCTGTTGTTCAATTTTGAAAATTCATCCCATAAAGGCTGCCTTCTTTCTGCAGGGACCTTTCCGGATTCTTTCCATTGTTTTTGGATTTTCTTACTGATTTCAAAGGCTTGTTTAGCATCGTGCATGGCAAAGGCTTCCCTTGCTTGAACTACCAATGCTTCATAAACCTTAATGTTTTCATCAGCCTGTAAGGCCAAACCCTCAAAATAATTTTTCCTGTTATCGAAAAATTCATCGGCACAATTCTGAAAAGCACTTTCGATCTCTTCTTTTAATTCAGGCGCGACAGGTCCTGTTTTTATCCATCGCATCTTTAAATCCTTGAATTTTTCTGAGGTCTCCTTCCAGTCGGTGCTGTCCTTTATAGCTTCAGCTTCTTTGATGAGTTCCTTTTTGATTTCGAGGTTTCTCTCCCTGTTGGTGTGGATGATTTCATTGAGGTATTTTTCTAATTGGTTTAGTTCTTCAATTAGAGGGACAAAATCTCCAAGGGCATCGTAAGTCATCAGGGCTTCTCTCAAGTGGATTAACTTCATAAGAAAAGAACCCTTGTTTTGGTTTTCTTCTATATCCTTCTTGAGATCAGCGACCTTTTTCTCCGCCAGAGCAAAGCGATCTTCAAAATATTTGATGGTGGAAGCTTCACTTTCTTTGACTTCACCGATCACTCTGTCTTCCTGATTCAAAAAACCCTTTAGATAAACTTTGCTGTCTTTAATGTATCCGTATGGATGCTCCATTTCGATTCAATAGGTTGGTGGTAAGTAGGCTAATTCTTGTTTTCTGCAAATTAATTAATTAAGATGCATTTATCCTAAGAAAGGCGATTATTTGCCATATTTGTTGATCTATTAAATATAAATCATAAGGTAATTTAAAAAAATATGAGTGACGAGAAAATTATATTTTCAATGGCGGGGGTGTCAAAAGTTTACCCTCCTCAGAAGAAAGTGTTGAAAGATATTTATCTATCGTTTTTTTACGGAGCCAAGATCGGGGTACTAGGTCTTAACGGCTCTGGGAAGAGTTCCTTGTTGAAGATCATTGCAGGGATGGATAAGGAGTTTTTAGGGGAAGTGGTCTGGTCTCCAGGTTATTCCGTGGGTATGCTGGAGCAGGAACCTCAGTTGGATCCCGATAAAACGGTTAAAGAAGTTGTAGAGGAAGCTGTTGCCGATACGGTTGGTTTGCTGAAGGAGTTTGAGGAAATCAATGAAAAATTCATGGACCCAGCCTTGATGGAGGATCCGGATGCTATGAATAAATTAATTGAACGTCAAGGTGAGGTACAAGAAAAGTTGGATGCGGCCAATGCTTGGGAACTGGATGTGATGCTAGACAAGGCGATGGATGCTTTAAGGCTTCCTCCTAGTGATGCCATTGTAAAGAATTTATCCGGTGGTGAAAAAAGAAGGGTGGCGCTATGCCGTTTGTTGCTGCAAGAGCCAGATGTGTTATTGTTGGATGAGCCTACCAACCACTTAGATGCTGAGTCCGTGCTTTGGCTAGAGCAACATCTTAAGCAGTACAAAGGGACAGTGATAGCAGTGACCCACGACAGGTATTTCTTGGATAATGTAGCTGGATGGATTTTGGAGCTTGACAGAGGAGAAGGTATTCCTTGGAAAGGAAATTATAGCAGTTGGTTGGATCAAAAACAAAAGAGATTACAACAAGAAGAAAAGACAGAGTCAAAGCGTCAAAAGACTCTTGAGAGAGAGCTTGATTGGATTAGAATGACTCCCAAGGCAAAGCAGGCCAAGGGCAAGGCCCGTTTGAATGCATATGAGAAACTCGTTGGAGAAGAAGCTAAAGAAAGGGAAGCCAAGTTAGAGCTATATATTCCGCCAGGGCCTAGGCTAGGGGCTAAAGTCATAGAAGTAAATGGTGTTTCGAAATCCTTTGGTGACAAGTTGCTTTTTGAAGATTTAGAGTTTGCTCTTCCACAAGGAGGTATTGTGGGGGTGATCGGTCCAAATGGAGCTGGTAAATCGACTTTGTTTAAATTGATCACAGGAAATGAAAAGCCTGATAATGGGAGTTTTGAAGTAGGAGAGACCGTGCAGCTTGCTTATGTAGATCAAGAACATGATACTTTGGATCCTCAAAAGACTGTTTATCAGACGATATCTGAGGGAAATGAAAATATTAAACTGGGAAATAGGGAAATGAATGCCCGGGCTTATGTGAGTAAGTTCAATTTCTCAGGTTCTGATCAAGAGAAGAAGGTAGGTGTTTTGTCTGGAGGAGAGAGGAACAGGGTGCACTTGGCCTTGACCCTAAAGGAAAATGGAAACCTATTATTGCTCGATGAGCCTACCAATGATTTGGATGTAAATACCTTGAGATCTTTAGAGGAGGCTTTGGAGAATTTTGGTGGATGTGCAGTGGTGATTTCTCACGATAGATGGTTTTTGGACCGTATTTGTACTCATATTTTGGCCTTTGAAGGAGACTCTCAGGTTTATTGGTTTGAAGGAAATTTTAGCGATTACGAGGAAAACAAAAAGAAGAGACTAGGTGATGTGACACCTAAAAGGATTAAGTATAGAAAAATAAAATAACCAAGTGTTTAATAGTTTGTGCTAAGAGAAAATCACCAAATTATATTAGTGGTGAATCAAGGTTGGGGAGTTAATTTTCCCTACCTTTGGCGGAAATTTGAAAATGCATTATTGGTATTGCTATGATCAGACAAATACTGCTTGCTCCGGGTGCTGATGAGTTAAATTATGAGATCAGGGGTATAGTTAAGAAGGCAAAGGTGATTGAAAGCCTAGGGCATGAAATTACTTGGGAAAATATTGGCGATCCTATCCAGAAAAGCAACACTATTCCTGCCTGGATGAAGGAAATCGTACAGGAATTGGTCAGTGATGATAAGACATACGGCTATGCTGATTCCAAGGGTATGTTGAAAACGCGTGAGTTTTTGGCTGGCCTTAATAACCAGCGTGATGGTGTGAAGATTTCTGCCGAGGATATTCTCTTTTTCAATGGATTGGGAGATGCGATAGCAAAACTCTATCAGTTTTTGATTCCTACTGCAAGGATAATTGGTCCTTCTCCGGCCTATTCTACCCATAGTTCTGCTGAAGCTGCTCATGCCAATACTCTTCCGATTACTTATAAATTGGATCCAGATAATAATTGGTATCCGGATATGGATGATCTATATAATAAGGTCAAGTATAATCCGAATATCGTAGGTTTGCTGATTATCAATCCTGATAATCCTACCGGGATGGTTTATCCAAGAGAAGTTTTGGAGCAGTTTGTGGAAATTGCCAGGGAATTTAATCTGCTTTTGATAGCTGATGAGATTTATCAGAACATAACCTATAATGGTTATGAGGCCATTTCCTTGTCGGAGGTAGTTGGAGATCTTCCTGGGATTTCCCTAAAAGGGATCAGTAAGGAGTTCCCTTGGCCAGGTTCAAGATGTGGGTGGATGGAGTTTTATAATAAGAATGCTTCGGTAGAGTTTAATAAGCTTTGTAATACCTTGGAAAATGCCAAAATGATTGAAGTGTGTTCGACCATGCTTCCGCAGTTGGCCATTCCAAAAGTAATGAGCCATCCGGAATATGCACCGTACCGTAAAGAGGCCAATGAAAGAATAGGTATGAGAAGTAGGATCATGGAAGAAGTGTTGTCGGATGTGCCAGGAATTAAATTCAATAAGACTAAAGGAGCCTTCTATAATACCATTGTTTTTGACGAGGAGATGCTCAATGAAAAACAGTATCTGCCTGTAGAAGATGAGAGGGTGAAAGGTTATCTAGACCAGTGGCTAAAAGAGGATGATATGCCAAATGATAAACGATTTGTTTATAATTTATTGGCTTCAGAAGGTATTTGCGTAGTTCCAGTGAGTTCCTTTTGCTCTAATTTAAGAGGGTTTAGGGTAACTTTGTTGGAGGAAAATGAAGATAAGTTTAGAGATACCTTTACAAGAATTGCCAACAGTATTCGCTTTTATCTCAAATCAGCTTAGGGCACGGAAAGTATTTTATTAAAAAAGCTGTCTCTATTTAAAGAGGCAGCTTTTTTAATGTTCATGCTTTCTGTTTTGATCGGTTTGGTGGCTTTGAGAAGGTGGGGACATTTGTTCCAGAGGAATCTTTTGATGGAGGAGAGGGGAGAGGTTCGGTTGGCCAGCGTCTATCCAGGCTGTAAACCAAAAACTAGCCACCATGATTATTGACCTTTTCATTTGGCGTTCAACTTGGCCAGCCAGCAAGTCGTTATAGGCCATGGTGAATTCTTTGGAATAAACCCTGGTGTTGATGGAACCACGTTCCTCAAAACTATATTTTTTGTCTGCCCTGAACTTCTGGCTCAGTGTTTTTTCAAAGGTCAGCACACTGTCCAGTGCAGCGTGGGCATCGATTATAGCTTGCCAAGCCGCCAGTTGAGTGTTTTCGATATAATAGGCCTTGCCTACAAATAGCTCAAAGTCCTCTGCAAGAAGTTCGGGGATCCTACTTTCCCAGAATCCGTGAATGCCATATTGGTCGGTCAGTTGGCCATTGTAGTTTTCTGTAGTATGCAAGGGTACATTTATGTCTCCAATATAATGGCCTAAATCCGCAGAAAGTCTAAGGATAGCTTCAGCATTTTTGTCCTTGAAAGCCTCGGTAAGGCTTTGTTTCACCCAATGCACATTCCAAGGAGCGATCCCATATTTTCTGAGGCTATCCTCACCAATTTGCGCTACTGCTTGATTCCAATATCTAGGGAGTTTGTAGATTGCGCTGTCACCATAAATGTCAGCATCGATATAATGTTTTTCTGCTTCTCCCTTTATGGCATATCTTCTCTTGTCGGGATTAACAGCATTCTCAGTGATATAATGGATGTTCTCCTTGTAGAACCCCAGCATTTCATAGGGCAAAGAAAAGACAGCAAGCTGGTTAATCTTCTTATGAGCATAAAATCCCCAGCTTCCAAAGCTTTGAAAATCAATTAAAAACAAAGTGCAAAAAAATAATAAACGCTTCATATTGAAATTTAGTCAAAAAAAACAAAATAATCGAAGATGAAATTACTTACCTTTGCATGTGATTAGGAGTATAACGAGTAGTTTAGTGTGATTATTTATAAAACTTTCTGATGTATAGTTTCTTATTCCTTTTGGGATTATAAATAAATCAGTTAACTTTGCACTCCTATTTAAGGGAAGAGTAGAAAAAAAGAAATTTAAGTAAAAATAAGATATGGCAAATCACAAATCAGCTCTAAAAAGAATTCGTGCAAACGAAGCCAAGCGTTTGAGAAACAGATATCAGGCTAAAACGACCAGGACATTTATCAAGAAGTTGAGACACACTACTGATAAAGCTGAGGCGCAAGAGCTATTAAAGAAAGTTTCTTCTATGATTGATAAGCTTGCTAAAAAGAACATCATTCATAAAAACAACGCTGCCAACAAGAAGTCTAGCTTGACCAAATTTGTTAACGCTATTGCTTAAGCAAAGTTGTATAAAGATTTTTAAAAGCTTCACCCTTATCGGTGGAGCTTTTTTTATTGCTTTATTTTTAATATTTTAAACGGTAGAGAATTAGCTGTTATTTTTTACCTTATAATATTTTTTCTATGGAAACTTATCAATCCATTAAGATATCCTCCTTGGCAGAAGAGGATAGGCCCAGAGAGAAGCTTTTGTTAAAAGGGAAATTGGCATTGTCTGATGCTGAGTTGATAGCGATTTTGATTGGTTCAGGTACCAAATCCATCAGTGCTGTTGATCTTTCAAAGAATATCCTATCAAGTACAAATTATAATTTGGCAGATTTGGCGCGATTGAGTGTAAAGGATTTGCAAAAGTTTAAGGGTATTGGCGAGGCCAAAGCGATTACAATTGTGAGTGCTATGGAACTAGGAAGGAGAAGAAAGCTGTCTGAGCCGCCTAAAAGAATAAAGATAACCTCATCCAATGACGTGTATGAATTGATGAAACCGGTTCTTATGGATGAACCTGTTGAGTATTTTTATATAATTATTTTGAATAGAGCCAATTATGTGATAAAAAAGCAAATGATCAGTCAAGGAGGAACAAGTGGTACAGTGGCAGATCCAAAGCTGATTTTTAAATATGCTTTAGAAAATAGGGCAGCAGCTATTGTTCTGGTTCATAATCATCCATCAGGAAACCGTAAACCGTCAAGAGCAGATGAGCAATTGACAAAGAAACTGGTGGATTTAGGAAGGAATTTAGAGTTACCTGTAATAGATCATGTGATTTTCACAGATGTTGGCTATTTTAGCTTTGCGGATGAAGCAATGATCTAATATAAAATGAAACAAAAACAGTTGTTCCTGGCACTTGTAGGCTTAGTGGCTTTAGCTACAGTAGTTTATATGTTTGCAGGGGGAGATAGTGAAAGGATCTATCAAGAAAAAATCAGTCAAGAACGAGAAAGGCAGTTTAAGTTTTTGAAATTTAACGAAGAGTCACCCCTCAGCAATGAGCAGAAATCAAAGCTTGATTCCTTGAATTGTTTTCCTATTGATGAAATGTTTAAAGTTCGGGCAAGGTTGATCCCTCTGCAAAATAAACAAACTTTGGAGATTGCCATGTCTGATGGTTCTCAAGAGTTATATACCAAACATTCCATTGCTGAATTTGAATTGGAAGGGAGTACTCATCGATTGCTACTACTTCAGTCTAAGGATGAGATAGATGGTAAGAACTTTTTTCTGACTTTTGCTGATGCGACCAGCGGGGAATCCACTTATGGTGGTGGGAGATATTTGAATTTGAGGCAGGATGGAATGAATTCAATCACCATTGATTTTAACTTGGCTTATAACCCTTATTGTGCTTATAACCCTGATTTTGCCTGCCCTATTCCTCCCAAAGAAAATATTTTACAGATTCCAATTAATGCAGGGGAGAAAAATTACATAGAATAAGCTTTTTGCCATTGGCAATTATCTTAAATTTGCTCCTTAATTCGAGAAAATCAGATTGAATACATGAAAGTTGCTATAAATAGATTAAAAGATTTTATACCCTTTGATGAACCTACCGAAAAAATTTCGGAACTACTTACCCAATCCGGCCTGGAAGTGGAGGGAGTGGAGACTTTTGAGTCCATTCCTGGAGGCCTAAAGGGGATAGTTATTGGTGAAGTGTTGACCTGTGTGCCACATGCCAATGCAGATCGACTAAGTGTTACCACTGTGGACGTTGGTAGCGAAGTGGTTCCTATCGTTTGTGGAGCACCTAATGTAGCTCAAGGACAAAAAGTAGTCGTAGCTACTGTGGGAGCAGAACTTTATCCTGAAGGTGGAGAAGCGTTTACCATCAAAAAAGCAAAAATCCGAGGAGAAGTATCTCAAGGAATGATTTGTGCCGAGGATGAATTGGGTTTGGGGAAGAGTCATGATGGTATCATGGTTTTAGATACTGATTTGCCAAACGGTACACCTGCAAGTGAATATTTTAATATCGATAGTACCGATGTGCTGGAAATAGGATTAACGCCAAACAGGGCAGATGCTGCTTCTCATATTGGTGTGGCAAGGGATCTTAAAGCTTTGTTGAAAAAGGACCTGATTCTTCCTTCTGTGGAAGGTTTTAAAGTAGATAATACTTCCCGCCCAGTTTCTGTTGAGGTGGAGGATGCCAAAGACTGTCCACGATATGCTGGTTTGACCATATCCAATATTAAGGTGGGGCCATCTCCTGAGTGGCTTCAGAATTATCTCAAAGCATTGGGTTTGGAGCCTATTAACAATGTAGTAGATATTACCAATTTCATTTTGCATGATTTGGGACAGCCTTTACATGCATTTGATCTGAACCAAGTTGCCAATGACAAAATCATTGTTAAAAAACTTCCTAAGGATACTGCTTTTGTTACGCTTGACGAAAAAGAAAGGAAGCTGACTGGCGAGGAATTGATGATCTGTGATGAAAATCATGGACTTTGCATGGCTGGTATTTTCGGAGGTCAGGGGTCAGGTGTCACAGAGGAAACTACTTCAATTTTTCTGGAAAGTGCCTATTTCTCTCCTGATGTAGTCAGGAAGGGAAGTCAGGTTCATGGATTAAAAACCGATGCTTCTTTTCGTTTTGAAAGAGGAACTGATCCCAATATGCCTGTATTTGCTTTGAAGAGAGCAGCTATTTTGATTAAGGAAATTGCAGGTGGAGAAGTGAGCTCTGAAATTGTGGATTTGTATCCGGAGCCAATTGCTGATTTTGAGATTGATGTAAAGTATGCCCATATAGATCGATTGATTGGAAAGCATATTCCAAAAGAATTGGTAGATGAGATCTTGGAAAGTCTGGAAATCAAGGTTACTAACAAAACTGATGAAGCTTTTAAAGCCATTGTAAAGCCCTACAGGGTGGATGTGACCAGGGAAGCGGATATTATTGAGGAAGTGCTTAGGATTTATGGTTTTGAGAATGTGTTGTTGTCTGATACCTATCAGGCTGGATTCTTAGCGGAACATCCTGCTAAGGACTCCAATAAACTGCAATACAGGACTTCTGAGTTGCTTTCAGGTATGGGCTTCCATGAGATCATGACCAATTCACTGACTAAGCCCGTTTATGCTGATAAGTCCGGATTCCTGAAAACTGAGGAAAATGTAGAAATTTACAATAAACTTAGTGAAGACCTTGGTGTGATGAGGCAAACCTTACTATTTACTGGTTTGGAGGTATTGGCTCATAATATTAACAGAAGGCAAAAGGACCTTAAACTCTTTGAGTTTGGGGCTACTTATTATAAAGAAGAGGAAGGTTATAGAGAAGAGAAGCATCTTTCATTATTTTTAACAGGGGACAAAGCTGCGGAAAGTTGGTTGGAACCTTCAAAACCTGTAAGCTTTCCTGATCTTTATACTGTGGTAGAGAGGTTGCTGGATAAGTTGAACGTGAGAATGCCAGATGTGGAGATAATCCATGAGGCACCTTTTGATTATGCGCTCAAACTAAGCTTGGGGCAAAAAGAAATTGGAAAAGTGGGGCTTCTATCGTCAAAAATCACCAAATTGTCAGATGTAAAGCAGGATGTGCTGTATGCTGAACTGAGATGGGATATTTTGGTAAAGAAGGCTGCAGGCTTAAAAAAGTATAGCGAGATATCCAAGTTTCCTGAAGTTAGAAGGGATCTTTCTTTGGTGATTGATAAGGAGATTTCTTTTGATGCGGTGAGAAAGGTTGCGGAAAAGTCAGGTGGAAAATTGCTTAAGCATATCGGGGTGTTTGATGTGTACCAAGGGGATAAAATAGACGCAGGAAAGAAAGCTTATGCTTTAAGTTTTTATCTTCAGGATAATACCAAAACTTTGACAGATAAGATCATTGACCAGTCGATGAACAGGCTGATGAAGTCTTTTGAAAAAGAGATTGGAGCATTGATTAGAAAATGATAAAATGATCCACGAAGAACTCCAGAATTTACGTCAATTGACCAATAAGGTCATGAGAAAAATCGAACAGCTTGAGCAAGAAAACCAGTCATTAAAAGATGAACTGGGAGGATTGAAAGCGGAAGTTGACGAGAAGGAGGCTGCCTTGGACCATTTTAAAAATCAAATTAAAATTAGTAAAATTGTAAACAACATACCGGTAGAAAATATAGCTTCTGCAGAATTGAGAAATAGAATCAATAATTATATTAAGGAAATCGATAAGATAATTACTTACCTGTCTGAATAATATGGATACGCTTTCTATCAGAATAAAAATAGGCGATAGGGAATACCCTATGAAGGTGAAAGCAGAGGATGAGGCGAAAATCAGACGGGCTGGTAAATTGATTAATGATAAATTAAAGAGATATAGAGAAGAATTTGGATTGGATGATAGGCAGGACCTGTTGGCTATGGTAGCTTTTGACTGCATGGTTGAGGCCATGGAAGCGAATGAGGTAAGTTCAGAAGACAGCGACCAAATTTCAGAGACCTTGTTGAATATCAATAACCAATTGAAATCAATCTTATAATTATTATTCACCCACTTTTCTGGATGAGTTATCCATGCCGGTAGGTCTTTTATTAACCTAAAAAACCTATGGGAGAATCACTATACATTATCGTAGCAGGCATAGTAGGCCTTATTCTAGGAGCAACTTTGGTTGGAATCTTTTTGAAGAAAAACAACCAAAAGCTAGAAGAAGAAGCCCAGGATAAGGCAAAGAGCCTTGTTAGAGAAGCAGAATTAACTGCTGAATCCATTAAAAAGGATAAGATACTGGAGGCTAAGGAGAAGTACCTTAAGCTGAAATCTGAATTTGAGGATGAAGTAAATAAGAAGAAGAATATCCTTATTACCAATGAGGGTAAACTGAAGCAAAGAGAGCAGATCCTTTCTAAGGAAATGGAGCAGATCAAGCGTAAAGAAGCTGAGCTTGATAGTAAGAAGGAAAACCTTAATGCCCAGCTACATTCTGTACAAGTTAAGAAGGAAGAGCTGGATAGGGTAACCAACCAACGAATCGCCGACCTTGAGAAAGTAGCTTTATTAACCAAGGAAGAAGCTAGGGATCAATTGGTGGTTATGTTGAAAGATGAAGCTCATACCAAGGCGTCTTCGCATATCAAGGATATTTTGGATCAGGCCAAATTGAGTGCCACCAAACAAGCTAAAAAGATTGTTCTTGATACTATTCAGCGAACTGCAACAGAACATGCTATAGAAAACTGTGTGTCGATCTTTAATATAGAAAGTGATGATATTAAGGGTAAGATTATCGGTAGGGAAGGACGTAATATCCGTGCACTGGAATCAGCTACAGGAGTAGAGATTGTGGTAGATGATACTCCGGAAGCAATTATTATTTCTGGATTTGATCCAGTAAGGAGAGAAATAGCAAGATTATCCCTGCACAGGTTGGTGCAGGATGGGAGGATTCACCCAGCTCGAATAGAAGAGGTAGTTGCTAAGACGGAGAAAAATATTGAAGAAGAGATCGTAGAAATCGGCGAAAGAACTTGTATCGATTTGGGCGTTCACGGTTTGCATCCTGAATTAATCAGGATGGTTGGAAGAATGAGGTTCCGTTCTTCATATGGTCAGAACTTATTACAACACTCTAGGGAAGTGGCGAAGCTTTGTGCTACCATGGCCGCTGAGATGGGGCTTAATGCTAAGTTGGCCAAGAGAGCAGGTTTGCTTCATGATATCGGAAAAGTATATCCTGAAGAGGCTGAATTACCTCATGCTATTTTGGGTATGGAGTTGGCCAAAAAATACAAAGAGCATCCTGAAGTTTGTAATGCCATCGGAGCTCACCATGATGAGATTGAGATGACATCAATGATCTCCCCAATCATCCAGGCCTCTGATGCTATTTCGGGTTCTAGGCCAGGTGCTAGGAGGGAAATCATGGACAGCTATATCAAGCGTCTCAAAGACCTTGAAGATTTAGCATTGAGTTTTGATGGTGTCAATAAATGTTTTGCCATGCAAGCCGGCCGTGAGTTGAGAGTGATGGTGGATGCGGAAAATGTCGATGATAATACAGCGGGTAAGCTTTCATTTGATATCTCTCAAAAGATTGAAAAAGAAATGCAGTATCCAGGACAAATCAAGGTTACTGTAATTAGAGAGATGAGGGCTGTAAATTACGCTAAGTAAGAAATACAGATCCGAATAGAATTAATGCACGGTAGTTCAATTAAAGGTTCCACTTTTAATTGAACTACCGTTTTTTTTATGCTTTTAGCGACAATGTTCGTTCTGATTTTTCTTTTTTATGTATTAATTACTTTTTGTGAATATCCGTAGACGTACCAGTTAAGATTAAATGAGGTTTTAAACGATTGTTTAAACTAATACAACACATGCGTCATGCTTAGGTCTTCAATCTTCTGTCTGCCGACCACTTCATCAAAGGGTTTCAGGTTACTGGCATCATAGCGGATAAACAGATTACTTTTTATGATAGTTAATGTTTGGGTTTAATTTCAAAGTAATTTGTTGAAAAATACCACTTTTTGAGTATTGTTCACTACTGTTTGTTTACGTAGTATTGTTGTTGGTTTTAAACTATGCGATCGATCCAGAGATTTGATTTTTGTAGTTTATGTTTTTAGTTAATTAAAAGATTGTAGTTCTCATGAAAAAATTATTTACCATTCTTTCATTGTTTGTATTGTCAATGGCTACCTCTCATGCCTTTGACAAGAAAGTTAAAATTTCGGCTTCCGAGCAAGATGCCAATATTTATATAGATGGGCAACTTGCAGGAGCAGGAAGTATTGAATTGAAAATCGAGAAAGGAACTTGTGTAAATGTAAGGGTTGAAAAGGTGGGGTTTGTAATCGAGGAAAGATCCTTTTGTGATCAAAAGAACCAACCTAAACCGGAAAAGAGTGAATATATTAGGATGTCAGTAGATGAGGCTTATACCGCATCTTCTAGCTCTGACATTGCTAATGTGGATATCAGTCTAAAACCAGGTGGCGATGAGCTGGAAACATGGAAGTTGTTGTCAAGAATAATTACTTCCTATTTTGATGTAATTGAAACCACGGATAGGGAAACAGGGTATTTACGGACTGCTTGGGTAGCTCAGAATTTCAATGGTTCTATGGTTAGGTCGAGATGTATTGTAAAATTGGGTAATACCAGTCCTTTGGAATATAAGGTCAAATTGGTAAGTGAATATACCAACGCAAATGGCGCCTCAGTAAAAACTGATGAAGTATTCAGGGAGTGGGATAGGATCCTAAGAAAATATGAAGGTATTATTCCTGAGATGCAATCTAGGGTAGGACGATAAAAAGAAAGGCGGCTAACATTAGCCGCCTTATTTATTTTAGAATAATAAATTGCTTTTGGAGAGATTAAATTTGATCGAGCTGTCCATTTTCAGCCTTTTCAACCAATTCATCCGTGGCTGTAATGGCCACTTCTACTCTTCTGTTTTGTGCTCTACCTGAATCAGTATCATTGGTTGCTACTGGCATAGTTTCACCGTGACCTACTGTGGTTAATCTGAAGTTAGTGATACCCTGCATTTTTAGATAATTAGCGACAGAATTTGCTCTTTTTTCAGAAAGTTCTTGATTATACTGATCACTGCCCTTACTGTCGGTATGGCCATTAATCATGATATTGGTATCGGGATAGTCATTTAAGATTTTAGCCAGTTTCATAACATTTTCTTGTGCGCTAGGAGTTAGCTGGTAGGAGTCAAATCCAAATAGGATTCCAGAATCAAATGTCACTTGTATTCCTTCTCCTACTCTTTCCACTTCAGCATCCTCAATTGCTTCCATTTCCTCGGCTTGCTTGTCCATATATTTGCCAATAGCTGCCCCTGCTGCTCCACCTACAGCAGCGCCGATTACAGCTCCTGCTGCGGTATTGCCTTTTTTCGAACCAATTAGTCCACCAAGAGCTCCACCTGCGCCACCACCAATGGCAGCCCCTTTACCAGTATTGCTCCAATCTGCACAACTGAATAGTATGGCAGAACTCAAAATAATGCCTAGTAATGATTTAAAAGTTTTCATAATAATATTAAAGTTGGTTTAAATTTTCAAAGCCTTTTTGGATCAATGATATTGCATCAAATGAATCGTCAAGGTTACTTACACCTTTGCCAAATTTGTGCCAAAGTCCATCTCCACAATCTATATATTCGCCTCTTTTCTTAGGGGTTGACTCTGAGGCTATTTCATAATCATAGTCTGGAAGATATATGTTGGAGAGCAATTCTCTGCTTTCTTCCCAATCCATTTCCTTTAATTCATTATTTATTTCAACGATTACTTTTCTTACTGAAAATTTAACGGTAAGTGTGTAATCGAGGGTGTTTTCTTTGGTGACCTTTCTATATCGGATAGTTAGGGGGGCTTCTTTTTTCGTGATTTCAAAAATGGCCTGAATATATTCCTGTGAAAGCATATGCCATTCATCTTGGTTAGAAGGAATGCTTCGGGCTATTTTGCCATGGATATCTTTTGCAAATATTTTGATACCGCCGTTGTCATCTAGGTCTTTTTTATTAGACCATTTGCTGTTGGCGTATAATTCTTTGAATGGTTGTTCCCAAATGGGGGCTACTTCACCAATGAAATCAAAATCATCATCTATGTTAAATCCTTCGGCAATGATTTCCTCTTCCGAAAGTTCTTCACGGTCCGTATAAAGGATATTGAATTGGGTATTAATAAAGTCTTTTTCAAAGCCAAGCTTTATTTTAAATACGTGGCTGAAGGGTGGGGGAACTACTCCTGAATTAAAATCTATTTCAAGTCTTTTTATATCGTCTGTTTTTAGGGACATTTTAGCTACTCTTGATGAATGTTTTATTTGAGTAATTATTTATGAATTATTTCAGTACAAAATTATGCATTTCTGGAAAATTATTGATGTATTTTTGCTGGCAAAAAACATCAAGTATGGAAAACCTGTTTGAGACCATTGTAAATGGTCTTTATGATAAAGGCTGGTATATAGCTGAAGATTTTATTTCTGACGAATTCAGAAAAGAATTGTTGCATGAACAGCAGGAAATTTTGTTGCATGGCCAGTTTAGGCATGCAGGAATAGGTAAGGGAGATGCTTTTAGGATTCAGCCTGAAATTAGGAGTGATAAAGTCTTTTGGTTGGACCCATTAAACTTAACCAAATTACAAGAGGTTTATTGGGATAAGATAGAAACATTGCGACGGGAGATTAACCAAAGGTGCTTTTTAGGACTTCGTTCATTTGAGGCTCATTTTTCAATGTACCCTCCAGGTTCTTTTTATCTAAGGCATTTGGATCAGTTTCAAAATGTAAAATATAGGGTTGTTACAGTAATATTATATTTGAATGATTCATGGTCTAATGAAGATGGTGGGGCTTTGAGAATGTACCTTCCGAGTGAGGGTGGAAATGAAGAAATTATGGATGTTTATCCAGAAGGAGGTAAGTTGGTGGTTTTTATGAGTGGAGAGATCCCTCATGAAGTTTTGACCACAAATAAGACTAGGATTAGTATTACAGGTTGGATTAGAGATATTGAGTATTGATAATTAAAAAAGGCGCAAAGTTTTAAACTTTAGCGCCTTTTTTAATTATTGTTATTATGTGTTATGCCTTTACATTTAATGCTTTGGCCATTACTTCGCCAATTTCAGCAGGAGATTCGGCTACATTAATACCGTTTTCTCTCATGATTCTCATTTTGGCAGCAGCAGTATCATCGGCACCACCGATAATTGCACCGGCATGTCCCATTCTTCTACCTGGAGGTGCTGTTTGGCCAGCGATAAATCCTACAACTGGTTTTTTATTTCCATCAGCCTTGATCCATTTCGCTGCTTCAGCTTCATAGTTCCCTCCGATTTCTCCGATCATTACGATAGCGTCTGTTTCAGAATCTTCCATTAATAATTTTACAGCATCTTTAGTAGAAGTCCCAATGATAGGATCACCACCGATACCAATAGCTGTAGAGACACCTAAACCTGCCTTGGCGATTTGATCTGCAGCCTCATAGGTAAGGGTTCCTGATTTTGATACGATGCCGATACGGCCTTGTTTGAAAACAAAACCAGGCATGATGCCTACCTTTGCTTCTCCTGGAGTGATCACACCTGGACAGTTAGGACCAATCAAAGTTGCTCCTCTTTCCTTGATATATGGTTTAGCAACCATCATATCTTTAACAGGTATCCCCTCAGTAATGGCAATGATTACTTTAATACCAGCATCAGCTGCTTCCATGATAGCGTCTGCAGCAAAAGCAGGTGGGACAAAAATAATGGATGTATCTGCACCAGTCTTTTCTACGGCCTCAGCTACTGAATTGAATACTGGTTTACCTAAGTGTGTGTTTCCGCCTTTGCCTGGGGTGACACCGCCTACTAGGTTAGTGCCATACTCTATCATTTGTTGTGCATGGAATGAACCTTCCGATCCAGTAAAACCTTGCACGATTACTTTAGAATCTTTATTTACTAAAACACTCATGTGATGCTATTTTTAAAGTTCGAATACAAAAATATAAGATTAAGGCCTAGTACAAAAAGAAATGAGGAAACAATGTTAAATTTAATTCAATCGAATGAATTCTTTTTCTAATTTAGTTATTGGCTATGATGAAAAATAAGATCCTAATTCTGCTGATGTCATTGGTTTGTGGTATGGCATTTTCACAATCCTTTCAGGTTAACAAGCAAATAAAGAACCTGAAATTACCCACAGAAAATATATATGAGGTTGCTCAGGATTTTGAAGGAAGGATATGGTTTGCTACCAATAGGGGTGTTTTTTATTCGGATGGGATAAATACCTATTCGTTGCCAGAAGAGGTGAAAGAAAGTCTTGGCAATGATTTAGGTGTGAAGGTAGATGAAGATGGGCTTGTTTGGGTTTATAATCGTGCAGGGATCCCAAAAGTGTTTTATTTCGAGCAGCAGGAATGGCATAATTACGACTTACCCGCGGAAGTTCGAAATGGTAGCAGGGCCAATTATATAAAATTAACAATATTAGGGGCCAAGGCAGATAAACAACTTTTTATTTATAAGGAGGATTTGCTAGGGGTAACTTATGTCTCAGATGATGACTGGGAATATTATTTTTTTGAAACTGAAACAAGAGGGGAGTTGATGTCAGTCTATCAATATGAAGAGGGACGGTTTATTTTATATTTTAAACATGCCGCCTATTCTTTTATAAATGGAGACCTTTCCCTTATTCAGCTCAATTATGAAATGCTGCCTAGTGCCATAAGTCAAATGGCCTATAATAAGGATGAGGGCCAATATTATTTTTTGGGCAAGGATTTTTTGGCTAGGGGTGATAGTCCGTTTGAACCACAAGAAATCATATATCAAGGTTTTTCGAAATTTAATTATGCGCCTCAAAAACGCTTTGGTTTACAGGTGAAAAATGGCCAAGTATATTTTTTCTATTCCTCACAGCTATTCAAGTATAATCCCAAAAATGACGGCATTTTAGAAATCACCTCTTTTGATGCATTGAAGGCTTATTATATCAATACGGCTTTGGTAGATCGGGAAAATATCATTTGGATAGGAACACTTAGAGGAATCGTTAATCTTCCCAACCTGAGGTTTCAAAATTTTGGTTTGTTGGATGGTTTTATGGAACAAGAGGTCTCTGCTATTGAGAAATTAGGGGAGAATGCGTTCTTGTATGGGTTTAATAATGGCATTCAGTATTGGAAGGATAATGAGTTAATATATGAATCTAAAGGGGATGGAGAGCTTGGCGAACCTAAAAATAGGGTGACAAGCTTTCATAAGGATGATAGAGGGATTGTTTGGATAGCTTCTTCAGGAAGAGGTGTGGGAAGGTTTGATCCTGAAAAAAGGGAAGCGGTTTTTTATAGCAGTCCAGGAGACAGGATTGTGGCGAATATTTTTATTAATGATGAGGATTTGTACATAGTTGCAGGTTGGAAAGTATATAAATCGAATATTTATGCAAAAGGTGCTGATCTTTTTAAGCATGAAATTACCGATGCATTCTTTCAAGAACTGACAGGGAATGCTCCCTTAGGTTTGCGCAAAATCAATATGGACAAGGAGGGGCGATTTGTTCTTATGACTTTGGGCGCCGTCTATGAAGAACTACAAGTTATTGAAAGTGAGAAGCTATTGATGTTTAAAGGGTATGATTGGAGTTATTTTGAGGGAGAAATGATACTAGGTACCCCTGAAGGTTTAAAAGTACTTAGAGATGGGGAGGTAAAAGATTATACTGTAAAGGGGCAGAAAATTACGCGACCTGTTTATGCCTTACTGAATGATGAGCGGGGACATTTATGGGTAGGTACTGATCAGGGAGTGATACTCCTGAATGGAGAAAATATCAGGTTCTTTGATGCTCAAAATGGGCTCTCAGGGAATGAAATTAACAGAGGGGCATTGATATCAGGGGATGATGGTCAGGTAATGATCGGCACGCAAAATGGACTATCCATATTTATGGCTCAGGAGGATGAAAATTATGTGGCCAACCCTTTGGTTTCCGTAGGGGATATCAAAGTTTTGGGGGCAACTGATGGAGATATTAGCCTTGACAAAATCCCCTATGCCTTTAATAATGTTTCCATAGATTATAGTGCAATCAGTTTTTTAGAATTGGATAATTTCACGGTAAGCTACAAACTCTTGGGCTTGCACGATGAGTGGCAAACATCTATCAATCCGCGAACCAACGATATTCAGTTTAATAATTTGCCTCCAGGGGATTATCAGCTGGTTCTCAAAGCAAGTTTAGGTGGTCAGTTTGAGTCTGAGCAAGCTTATTCTGACAGTTTTTCAGTAGTAAAGCCTGTTTATTTGCAATTCTGGTTTATTGGTCTTTTGATGTTTTTCTTTTTGATGATTGGCTTTGGTTTGAATATGATCGTAAACCAATTCAAAGAACAGGGATTGCTTAAGAAAAGTATTGATGAGAAAAATTTAGTGATCAAAACGGCGGAAGACCAGTTTAGAAATGTGTGGGAGAGTTCTCAGGATGGTCTGGTGTTAACGCACACTGATGGGACTGTATTGGCCTTGAATCCTTCCATTGTTTCAATGGCAGGCATAAGATTGGAGGATGCCAAAAATATATTCCATGTAAAAGAGCTTTTTAAAGACAAAAGGTACTTTTATAAAAATAAGAGGGAAATTGTCCGTATTCTCAAACGGACAGATGGGGAGGGTGGAAGTTTTGAAGTGGATATTCCTTTTCACAATGGATTAAAGTCCGTTGAGCTCTTTGTTACAAGAGTTAATCCTAAGAATGAGGAACAGGAAGTAATATTGATAGTTTTTAGGGATGTTACTGACAAAAAGATATACGAGAAAGGATTAAAAGAGGCAAAAGAAAAGGCTGAAGAGGCCAATCGTGTAAAAACTAATTTCCTTTCAAGTATGAGCCATGAAATCAGGACCCCTTTAAATGGAATTCTTGGAAGTACGGAAAATATAATCATCCAAAATTCAGATAATCAGGCTTTGGTAGAGCAGCTGGAGATCATCATGCAAAGTGGGGAGCGTTTGTTGAATACGATTAATAGTATTTTGGATATGTCCAAGATTGAGGCAAATAAAATGGTGGTAGTTTATGAGGAAACCAATATAAATGATTTTCTCGCAAAAATTTTATTGCCGCTAAAAACCCTTGCTATAAAGAAAAACTTATTGCTCACAGCAAAGTTCGAGACCAAGCCTTTGGTGGTAAAAGTGGATAAGCGCTATTTTGAGATGATTGTGAACAATGTTGTGGGCAATGCCATAAAATATTCCAATGAGGGGTTGATTCAAATAAACGTGAAAAGGGAAAATAAGCACCTATGCCTGTGTGTAAAAGATATGGGGATAGGAATGAGTGAGGAATTTATAAAAAATATTTATAAGCCTTTTGAGCAGGAAAGTGGAGGGTATAACAGGAAATTTGAGGGCACAGGTTTAGGTTTGTCCATTACAAAAAGTCTTGTTGATATCCTCGGAGGAACCATTGATATTGAAAGCGTCAAGAAAGAAGGTACCACAGTTAGGGTTAAATTGCCAATCAATTAATTTATATTGTTAATATTGTGGGAAATTGACCTATTCAATTGCTTTTTGAAACAAACGAGAATCTATGCTAGCACTTAAGATTTTAATAGTAGAGGATGATAATGTTTCAGCACTTCTACTAAAAAAGGCGCTGGAAAAGAACCACCATGAAATAATCGGTATAGCTGCCACCGGTGAAGAAGCCTTAGATGTACTTGGAGAAAACGATGTGAGCTTGGTGATGATGGATATCAATCTTGGGGGGGAGCTTGACGGAATCAAAACAACGGAAATTATCAATGAGAAATATGATATTCCGGTGGTGTACCTCACTGCAAGTTCTGATGAAGAAACCTTACACAAGATTGCTGGTACCAATCCAAGTGCTTATGTCATAAAGCCTTTTAATATCCGGGAGCTCAATATGATGATTGAATTGGCTATTTTCAAGGATAAGAAGGAAAAAGAGCTTCAGAAGCTCAATAATGAACTTGAAGAAAAAGTCCGGAAGCGTACAGCAGACTTAAATGAGGCCAATAAGGAACTTAAAAAGGCACTTGAAAAGGAGCGTGAGATAGGGGAGCTAAAGTCCAGGATTGTCCAAAATGTATCCCATGGCTTCAAAACGCCTTTGACCTCTATTTTAAGTTCGGCCCAGTTGTTACAAATATATGCAGAGAAGGAGCATCCGTTGAAGCAAAAGCTGGTAAAGCATTCCAAGAAAATAGAGAATTCCGTAAGAAGTTTGAACAGCTTACTTACATCAGTGCTGTTTTTTGGAAAAGCTGATGCAAATAAAATTGATTATAAACCTTCCCGTTTTTTTACAGCAGCATTTTTCAATGAAGTATTGGATGTGGTAAAAGCCAATAATGATAATGAAGTTACTATCAGGACTTCATTTAATAATGTGCCCAAGACGGTTAAGTCAGATACCGAATTGCTTTATCAGGTTTTTGAAAATTTGCTTTCCAATGCCGTGAAGTACTCCAAGGAGAAAGGCAATGTAGATTTCAGCGTTTCTGTTGAGGATGGAATTATGTCTGCAGAAATCATTGATGATGGTATTGGTATTCCCGAGAAGGAACAGGCGCAATTATTCGAAAGGTTTTTTAGGGCGAAGAATGTAGGTATTACAGAAGGTTCAGGATTGGGGCTTTCCATAGTGAAAAAATGCGTGGATGTTTTAAAAGGTGAAATATCGGTTGAAAGTGAAGCAGGTAAGGGATCGAAATTTAATGTAAAAATTCCTATTGGATAAGTTATATGATTTTAGCTCGAGATATTTCCTTTAGTTATAAGGAGACTGAACAAATTCACATACCGGATATTGAGCTGGGGGAACATGATGAGTTATTGGTGATAGGGAAATCGGGAAGTGGTAAAACAACTTTACTTAATATTCTTGGAGGCTTATTGAAACCTCAACAAGGAACGGTGAAAATAAACCAAACTGATATTTATCAATTAAAAGGAGCCAAATTGGATAAGTTTCGAGGCGCTAATATTGGGATGGTTTTTCAGAAACCACATATTCTAGCACCACTTACTGTGGAGGAAAATTTAGCTTTGGCGCAGTTTTTTTCTGGAAAGGCGAAACAATCAAGCATTGATAAAATCCTTCACGACCTTGGTATTTCAAAGAAAAAGCAATCCAAAGTGAATGCTTTAAGTGAAGGAGAAGCACAAAGGGTTTCAATAGCGAGGGCTTTGGTAAACAATCCAAAGGTTATATTGGCTGATGAACCTACCGCAAGTTTGGATGATGAAAATGCTGAGACTGTAGTCAAGATGCTAAAGGAGCAAGCGCACAATATGGGGGCTGCTTTGATTATCGTTACACACGACCAGCGGGTAAAAGAGCATGTTGCTAATCAAATAATCATGGGAGGTCAGTTATGAACATGGTTCGATTAAGTTGGAAATACCTGGTCGCAAAGCCCATGAATACGGGGCTGAACATTTTGTTACTTGCATTGGGTTTGGCTATTATTACGGTTTTGATTCTTATTCAAGATCAATTCGAAAATCAGATGAGCAGGGATGCCAAAGGCGTCGACTTGGTAGTTGGGGCAAAAGGAAGTCCTTTGCAGCTCATCCTATCCAGCGTATACCATATTGATTTTCCTACTGGCAATATAGATTTGAAAGAAGCTAAGGGAGTTTCCCGAAACAGATTGGTAAAGAAAACTATCCCTTTGAGCTTAGGGGATAATTATGGAGGATATAGAATTGTAGGTACCAATCATGATTATTTGGATCTTTATGAAGTTTCTTTTGCTTCAGGAGGAGCTTGGGAAAAGCCTTTTGAAGTGGTACTGGGAAGTGCCGTGGCAGAGAAATTAAATCTTAAAGTGGGAGATACTTTTATGGGCTCCCATGGGATAGGAAGTAGCAGTCATGAGCATGACCATCATGATTATAGGGTGACTGGTGTTCTTGCTCCTTCGGGGAAGGTGGTGGATAAACTTATTCTAACTAGTTTGGAATCGGTTTGGTTTACCCATGGCAAGGAAGGAGAGCATGATCATGACAAAATGGAAAATGCGGTAGCTAAGAGAGGCTTTCCAGAAACAGAAGAAGATAGACAGATCACTACCCTTCTGATTCAGTATAGAAGTCCTATGGCGGCAGTGCAGCTGCCCAGGTTTATCAATAGTAGAAGCTCTTTGCAAGCGGCATCCCCAACTTTTGAGATTTCAAGATTATTTGAACTTTTGGGAGTTGGGATAAAGCTTATTAAAGGGCTGGCTTTTGTTATAATTTTTATAGCTGGTTTAGGCATCTTTATTGCACTTTATAATTCACTAAAGGAAAGAAGGTACGATTTGGCTGTAATGCGCACTATAGGAGCTTCCAAAGGGCAATTGTTTGTTCATATCGTTTTGGAAGGGATTATCTTGACAAGCTTAGGTGCGATAGTCGGGATACTCATGGGGCACCTTTTTCTATCATTTTTGGTTATGGGGCAGGAACAAGGTGCATTAAGCAATATTTCTGCTTGGATATTCCTTAAAGCAGAAGTTTGGATCCTAGTTTACGCAATTACCGTTGGGGTTTTTGCTTCCTTAATTCCTGCTTTGGGAGCTTATAAGACAGATATAGCAAAACAGTTGACTAAATAGAGAAGAATAAGAAAATGAGATTAAAGTTGAGTTTGTTAGTGGTATTGATGTTGGGCTTTTTAGGCCTTGGTCATGCCCAATCAGAAAAAAGTGTTTGGAAGGACCTTTCTGAGGTTACTTATGAAATAGGTAATGATGAATATGGGGAGTTGTATTTGCCTGTTTTCAGTGATAAGATAAAATCCCTAGAAGGGAAAGAAGTTGCTGCTGATGGTTATATTATTCCTTTTGAAGGAATGTTTAAGCCAGAGCATATTATATTGTCCTCTTTACCGATTGCAGAATGTTTTTTCTGTGGTTCTGGGGGACCTGAAACCGTGATGGAAGTGATGTTAAGTACACCAATTGAATATACCTCCAAGCGGGTAAAGGTTAAAGGGACCTTAAAACTGAACAAAAAGGATCCCGAAAAACTAATGTATATCCTAACAGATGCGGAATTAGTTTTATAAAAACAAAGAAAAAAGCGCTTTGTTAAAGGGCGCTTTTTTCTTCTAAAGACAAGAATTGTTTATAGATCTTTTTAGTGATGTCACCGGGAGTTCCAGCGCCAATATTTTTACCATCAATTTGAGTGACAGGAAGCATTCTTTTTGTCGTACTACTTATAAATACTTCGTCTGCGTCCAAGACCTCTTGTAATGAAATGTCCCGTATTTGGATAGAGGGTTCGATTTCAAGAATTCTTTTTCTAGTGATCCCTAATAAAATATTTTCCTTTGGAGTACTGAGCTTTCCATTTTTCACTATGAAAATATTGCTTCTAGAGCTTTCTGATATAATGCCATCGGAATGGTAAAGCACATCTTCTGCACCTTTTGATTTCCAGTCAGCGCTGAGGTAAACCGGTAACGCGTAATTGGTCGTTTTAATTTCTGGGATAGGCCTGATATAATCTACTGTTAATAGGTTTACTCCTTTGTTGTACTTTTCTTGGGAGGGCAATAACAATTCCTCACAGAAAATATACAAACTTCCTTTGTCAGGAGAAAAATGATTATCCGAGACTCCACCTGACAATACCATTCTTATTCCGCCTGATTTTAGATCATTTTTTTTGATGAGGTCAAGAATAACAGCTTCTAACTGTTTGATATCTAGATTTAAGTTGAGGTGGGTTTTTTCGGCTGAGCGGATAAATCTATTGAGATAGTCTTTTAAAAACAGGGGTTTGTAGTTCACAGTTCTGAAAAAATCAAATACAGCATAGCCACGGATTAAGCCAATGTCCATTGGGTGCATACTCGCCTTTTCACTATTAATTATTTGATCTACAGCAAAACAAAATGGTTTCATAGTAATGATTTAATTGGATAATTTTCTAATGCTAAAACAATAAGTACTTGATATTTATAACGGGATTCAACTGTTCCGTATTTTCTGGTAAACATGGACGAAGCATGTCTAAGACAGAAAAGTATATGAAAATCTAAAAATAGCTTTTTGGATAATGGATTACTATAAATTTGACATCTTAATTTACCAGTACTCTTGGAATGAAGAATGATTTAATTGTAGTTTTATTTCATTCTCATGATTGAATTGGGGAAATTTGGGGAAAATGATTTTAGATATGAAAATGACCAAAAGAGCAGTTTTAGTGATTATTTGTTTGGCAATTATGGTGTCTTGTGGTGGAGCGTCAGAGCAGGAAGTTTTAAAGGATGAGGTAATTAAGATTCATGATGAAGTTATGCCAAAAATGGGAGAGCTTAAGTCTGAAGAGAAAAGGTTAATTGATTTGGCTGAACAATATCATCTTGAAGACAGTGTCAATAATAACAATAAGGTAGAAGAGCTAAGAGGATTAGCCAGTCATTTAGAAAAAGCTTATGATGGAATGTTTGTTTGGATGAGACAATTTAAAGCTGATTTAAGCGAAATGGAGGAAGAAGAGGCAATTAATTATTTAAATGAACAAAAAGAGAAGGTTTCGAAGGTCAATGAAGATATCAAAAAGGCATTGGAGGCGGCCAAGAAAATAGAGGAGTAAGATTTACTCCTCTAAAAATGATTTAACTTCCTTCACTCCTATGATTTTTTCTTCCCCTGTGAAGACGGTGTAGATATATGTGGTGATTTCTGCAATTTCCAAGTTAGTCAAGGCAGGGTTTGCAGGCATTTCTTTATTGTATTCTTTTCCATTTACAATAATTTTGCCTTTAATGCCATGTTTGATCAGTCTTACTGTCCTTCCGATATCAGCTTTTAGGTAATCGGCATCTTTAAGGGGAGGGATCAATCTGCCCAGCCCGGAGCCATCTGATTGGTGACAGTTGGCACAGTGATTTTCATATAATACTTGCCCCTCTATGGCATATTGCCGGGTTTTGAGGTCTTTTATACTATTTAGTGAAAAATGGTCTTTTTTGTTTTCTTGACAGCCCCCAATAAGTAGAGATAAGAAAAATCCGGTAAAGAATAGGTTAAGCCCCTTTATCATTATTATTCAGAATTTTTGGAATATCCTTTATTAATTTATCGACCTGATCCCCTTTGGTGCCGTCATATACCCCTCTAATATGACCTTCTTGGTCAATTAAGATAAAAGCTCCACTGTGTAAAAAACCTCCAGGTTCATTTTTGTCTTCCATGGCTGTTGCCAAATAGCTGGTTTGGCCGATTTCAAAAATTCTTTCTTGATCTCCGGTGAGAAAATGCCAAGTGCGGGCATCCTCTATACCTAATCTTTCGGCATAATCTTTTAGCACTTCTACAGTGTCATAAGTGGGGTCTATAGAGTGGCTTAAAATTTTGAAGTTGGGATTGTCTTTGAATTTTTCATAGACCCTAAGCATTTGGGATTTCATTACAGGACAAATGGTCGGGCACGAGGTGAAGAAAAAATCAGCGACATATACTTTACCTTTGACTTCCTCATTGGTGATGGTATTGCCTTGTTGGTCGGTAAATGAAAAAGGAGCAATGGTATGATAAACTGTATCAGCAATTGTTTTGCCATTGGCATTCTTTTCCTCCGTGTACTTGTGTCCCAAAAAAGGTAATTGCTCATTATTATCTGTTTTCGAAGTACAGTTCCAAATAAATAATATAGATGCAAGTAAGGTGAATATGGTGAGATTGTGTCTGAACATTTTTTTTGTTAATCTACAATTTAAAATATTGATTAGTTCCTTTCACGAGATCTTTTGTAAAGCTTGATGCCCAGCATCAGCAAAGCGCTCAATAGTAGCAATCCTATGATCCCCCAAAGCATGTTTATTAGGCTTTTCATGACGATTAAGAAGACTACAGCGAAGAGGATGATTGTGGCTACCTCATTCCAGATTCTTAGCTGCGTAGAGGTCCACTTGGCGTTTCCTTTTTGAAGGTCTTTATAAATTCTATGGCAAATAAAATGATAAACATATAGGAAAAAAACGAAGCCAAGTTTGGCCTGCATAAAGCCCAATTCTAAATAACCCCAACGGTAATAAAGCGTCCAAAAACCAAAAATCAGGGTTAAAATGGCAGAAGGCCAAGTAATACCTAGCCAAAGCCTTTTAGCCATTAAGTCCAATTGAGGTCTAAGAAATTTTTGTTCTTCTGTTGGCCTCTCAAGGGTTTCAACTTGATAAATAAATAGTCTGACGATGTAAAATAAGCCTGCAAACCATGTGACAATAAAGATTATATGCAGTGCTTTGATATATTCAAACCCCATATTCGAATTTTTCCCCTAAATTAATGTTTTAAGAGAGAAGAACCTTAGATTATAATGAAAACTAAAAAAGTGTTTTACTTGATCTTGCTTGTAGTTTTTGGCTTATTGACCTGGATACTGGCAGATACTTTTACGCAACCAAGTATAAAGGATTTAAAGATGGATTTTAAAGAGATCAGTAAATATAGGAACCCTAATAATACTGGTCCCATAAAAAGGGTATATGTAGTTACAGTGTCTGACACCTTATGGCAAGAGATGGAAACGTATGGTAAGATGATGCCTCATACTAAATATGGTAATACGAAAGTTTATTTCTTTTCTGATAAAGAGGGATATCCCCAAAAAGTGGTAGGTACTGAACCTTATTTTGATTTTAAATATAATGATGATTGCCTTGGAAAATTTGAGAAAAAGGCGATGGGGGAAGAAGGTTTTATCAGGTATCCGTTTCAATAATTTAAGTTTCAAAAAGTAAGCACACTTTTATGTCAAATTCCAATCGAAACAGATTGAATTTATCAGCGTATGAGCAAGGGCTGCTGGCACAAGATACGCTTATTCTAAGCAGGGCTATTACCTTATTGGAAAGTAAATTGGAGTCGGATCAATTACTGGGCGATCAACTGCTAGATAGGGTTATGAAATACACTGGTAATTCTATTAGAATAGGTGTTACAGGTGCTGGAGGGGTAGGGAAAAGTACTTTCATAGAGTATTTTGGGCAATTGCTTGTGAAGAAAGGGAAGCGGCTGGCTGTGCTCACCATAGATCCAAGTAGTCAAAAATCAAGGGGGAGTATTTTAGGTGATAAGACCCGGATGGAGTCACTTTCAAAAGACCAAAATGTATTTATTAGGCCATCCCCAAATGCACAAAGCTTAGGTGGTGTTGGAATGAGGACAAGGGAGAGTATTTTGCTCTGTGAGGCCGCAGGTTATGATGTGGTGCTTGTCGAAACGGTGGGGGTGGGACAGTCCGAGTTTATCGTGAATGAAATGGTAGATTTCTTTTTACTTTTGGTACAACCTGATTCTGGAGATGAGTTACAAGGAATCAAACGTGGAATCATGGAAATGGCAGATGCGATTGTTATGACAAAAGTGGATGGAGGTCTAGAGTCCAAAGCTGAAGAAACTAAAATTGCTTTGCAAAATGCCAGTCAACTTTTGGGTGTAAGGGGAGATGGATGGATACCGAAAGTCTTGCTTTGTTCTTCCAAGAATAAGAGAGGATTGGAGGAAATATGGCAGCTGATAAGGGATTTTGAACAAAAAATGAAGGCTTCTGGCTATTTCAATGAAAATCGAATTCATCAGCGAGAATATTGGTTTTATGCCTATGTGCAGCAAATATTAGA
Source organism: Echinicola salinicaeni (assembly GCF_014280965.1). Classification (GTDB taxonomy): domain Bacteria; phylum Bacteroidota; class Bacteroidia; order Cytophagales; family Cyclobacteriaceae; genus Echinicola; species Echinicola salinicaeni. The sequence goes on along the minus strand of NZ_JACODZ010000011.1, from coordinate 73,233 downwards.
AGCTAGATTTTATCAAAACAAGGATGTTAAGAACAAAATACAAGATATTTTACCTGCTATTAAAGAAGGGGATTTTTCACCGCAATCTATGGCAAGAAATTTGGTAAATGATTTTTTAAACCAAATAGTTAGAGACTAGAAAAAATGAGATTAAAAACTGTTCAATGGCCTTTCCTGTTAAGCGGGTTTATTTTGTTGGCCTGTAATTCTTCAAAACAGGAAGCGACTGTGGATCCATTATCATATGAAATTGAAGAATTTGAGAAATCAATCTGTCTTGACGGAGAAGCGTCCTGTGCGGAAGTGAAAATGAATTATCCAATATTCAGTGGAGGAGAGGATACATTGAGGGTATTGCTGAATATCCATGTTCTTGAGCAATTGAAGATGTATTTAGACTGGGGCGAAAAAGACAGTGACTTGCCTTCATTGGATGATATGGCAAATGATATTTTGGAGGAGTACAATTCTTTTAAAAAGGATTTTCCAGAGTCCAGTCAGTCTTGGTTTACCGAAACCGAAGCTATGGTAGAATTGATGGGCAGTGATTTGGTTTCAATTAAATTTTTCAACAGTTCATATACAGGAGGAGCTCACCCCAATTACGTGAGTCAATACATGAATTTTGATGTGGAAGCGCTGTCCCTGCTAAAAAATGAAGATATTGTTTTGGATGAAGAGAAATTGATGGAACTGGCCGAACAGGCTTTTCGAAAATATCATGAGGTGAAAGAGGGGATAAGCCTTGAGGAAGACGGCAGGTTTTTCCTAGAGAAAGGAGCGTTTTTCCTTCCAGCTGCCATGGGCTATGAAGGGGAGGAATTTGTTTTGCTTTATAATACTTATGAAATCGCTCCTTACTCTATGGGACAAACAGAACTGAGGCTACCTTTAGCGAATTTGAATGGGGTGGTTAAGCAATAAAAAAAGGGGCAGCGCCCCTTTTTTTAGTATGATCTCATTTTGAATTTTTTCCTTTGTTCATTGATAGCATTCTTAAATGCCGTGTCCGTCTCAATGAGGTCGTTGACTGTTTGTACAGCGTGAATGACAGTACTGTGGTCTCTTCCTCCAAAATGGTAACCTATGGATTTCAATGAATGATTGGTAAACTCCTTGGAGAAATACATGGCCACTTGTCTTGCAACTACAATTTCCTTTTTCCGCGTTTTGGCCTTTAAATCATCCAGTTTTATTCCGTAATAATCGGATACAGTTTTTTGGATAAAGTCTATACCCACTTCTGTTTCAATGTCTTTTACAATATTCTTCATGATGGTCTTGGCCAAACCAAGATCAATTTCTACCCTATTTAGGGAAGCATGGGCGATCAATGAAATTAGTACTCCCTCAAGTTCTCGAATATTGGTGTCTACGGTGTAGGCCAAATATTCAATGACATCATCAGGAATATAAATTCCCTCAGTTTGCATTTTTCTTTTGATAATGGCTACCCTGGTTTCAAAATCAGGCATATGCAAATCTGCTGTCAGCCCCCATTTAAACCTGGACAACAACCTTTCTTCCAAGCCTTTTAGGTCCTTAGGAGGACAGTCGGAAGTCATGATGATTTGCTTCTTGTTTTGGTGGAGGTGATTGAAAATGTGGAAGAACATTTCTTGAGTTCTGTCCTTTCCTGCCAAAAATTGAATATCATCAATAATCAGCACATCCACCTGCATATAGAAATTAGTAAAGCTTTTCATATTTCCATCTTTAATGGAATCCATGAATTGATTTACAAACTTTTCGGAGGATACATAGAGGACAAACTTTTCTTCTGGGCCATTTTTTATTTCATTTCCAATGGCTTGAATCAAGTGGGTTTTTCCCAGTCCCACTCCACCATAAATCATCAAGGGGTTAAAGGAAGTTACTCCCGGTTTGGTAGCTACAGCATAACCAGCAGACCTTGCCAAACGATTACAGTCTCCTTCTATATAAGAGTTGAAGCTGTAATTTGGGTTTAGGTTGGATTGTAAGAGCGCATTACTGTCCAAAGACTTCATATCAAAAGGACTTCTGCTCTGCTCTTTTTCCAGTTTTTCAGCGGCTTTCTTTTTGTTAGGGCTGATATTTCCTTGAGGATAGCTGACTACATAAGGCTGATTTTGTGAATTGCCTCTATCTACAACTACAGCATATTCAAGTTTCCCATTTGGACCAAGAACATTCTTAATAGCTAGTTTTAGTACTTGAACATAGTTGTCCTCAAGCCATTCATAAAAAAATTGGCTAGGTACTTGAATGGTAAGTATTGAACTGTCCAATCTCACCGGGTTTATCGGTTTAAACCAGGTGGAAAAACTTTGGTCATTTACGTGATCTTCAATGACACGCAAACACTCGTCCCATACTGCTTTGGCCTCTGAACTCATTTAAAATTGGTTACAAGAAAGAATTAAAGATGCTCCACTTCACCCTTGAAGGGCAACAAATTTGCGGAAAATAAATCTAAATTAAAAATCAAAATTTGCTTGACTTAACTGCTGTTTAGTATTAAGGTCATGTTGATTATTATTAGTTTTTGGTTTATGAATATAATAAAATAACCCCATGAATAGATAGGGATATGTTTTGAAAGGCTAAAATATTTTAGCTGTAATCAACTTGGTTGAGACCACCGTAGTAGGTGTGTGTTGGCATTGGTCTTTTCTGATCGAAAAGTAGGATAGTTGGCGGCTTCCAATTTGGAATATACAAAAAAAATAATTGAATTAGAACAAATAAATGTAAAGTAAACAATACTTGATAAGTCCTTCGGTAAAGCTGGTATTTTAAGTACAAAATCTTATTTTTAATGAAATGATATTTCATAATATTCTATAGGTAAATATTTTCTTGTTTTGGAAATAGCATATAGAGGGTGATGTATCATGATACATAATAGACCCGGATATGATAGACCTATCTTTTTATGGATTTCCTTATTCAAATAAAAAAGAATGGATAGCTCAGGCCTTAAAGGAAACAGGGCTTAAGTCAGCAAATGATTTATTTACTTTTGATGAGATTGAGGGAATTTCTATTCCTACATTTTTTGCCAGGGCAGAGAATTTAGCCCAGTACCATGTTTGGGCAGGGATACCTAGGATTTCTGGCGGTGCTTGGGAGAATATAAGCAGTTTCGATTTAGATCATGAAACTCAAAATGATCTCAAACAAACACTGGCATTGGGAATTGATGGGCTGGTTTTACAATGGTCAGGGGAGGGAGATCTAAGACAAAAACTGGAAGGATTAGACACCGAATACCTTAGCCTCTGGTTGGTTCCAAAAAAGGATGGGATGGCTGTTTTGAAGTCTTTTTTGGACTGGGCAAATGACCGACCAAAAGAAAAGATTAAGGGTGGCTTTTTATGGGATCCCATTACCCAAATGCTTGATGATGGAGCTGAAAATCAAGGACTGAGAGTACAGATAGAAGAAATTCATCAATTGACTAAAGAATACTCTCATTTTCGGGGAATTTGTGTAGACATAGGTGTCTATTTGGATAGTGGGGGTAATGCTGTTCAACAATTGTCCTATGGAATATTGGGATTGTCAGAAGTGCTTAAAATTCTTTCCAGTAAGGAGGGCGTTTTTGAAAATTTAACGGTTAAGACAGGTGTTGGAGGAGACTATTTTCTGAATATAGCCAAGCTAAAACTTATTAGGGTATTAGCTGATCAGGTGGCAGGATTATTTGATAATAGTTTTGCGGCTGATAAATTAAAAATCTTTTCCAAAACTTCTTTATGGTCCAAATCCCATAAGGATAAATATGGCAATTTGGTTCGTAGTACCGTCGAAAGTCTTATGGCACTAAATGGGGATAGCGACATATTGTTTGTTAGTAAGAATGATTTGTCACATGCCTTTCCTGATATTTCTTCCAAGCGACAAGCTGCCAATATTTCCAATCTGTTGAAATTGGAATCTCATCTGTCTTTTAGCAAGGATTCATTTTCAGGAGCTTTTTATTTGAATTTTTTAATGGACAGACTATTTGATATGGTAAGAGATAAGTTAATTGAGCTAGAGGAAAATGGTGGCTGGTTGGCATGCTTCAATTCTGGGTTGATACAAAAAGAAATTAGGGTGACCAGAAATTTGCAAGTGGAAGCATTGAAGGATAAAAGTCAATTGATGGTTGGTGTAAATGCCTATGAGGATCAAGTTTTCCCTGATGCAGTTGATAATTGGAAGCACTGGAGAGAGTCAGAATTACAATTAAGAGGCATCCCAAAAAGCGTTTTGTTTGATAAACTTAATCCCAATTCCAAATGAAACTTGATTTCCGTCGGTTAAAAAAAGAATTTTCAAACCAAACTTCAAGGCCTGGAGATACATCCGAAATGCCTGCTCATTCTGGATATGTCTCAGGGATTCCTCCTTTTTTGAAGGGACCATATAGTACCATGTATTTTACAAGGCCTTGGACGATCCGGCAATATGCTGGGTTTTCAACAGCAGAGGCTTCCAACGAATTTTACAGGAAAAACTTAGCAGCGGGGCAGAAAGGTTTGTCAGTTGCATTTGATTTGGCTACCCATCGAGGTTATGATTCTGATCACCCAAGAGTACAGGGAGATGTGGGCATGGCAGGAGTAGCGGTTGATTCAGTATTGGATATGAAGCGCTTGTTTGATCAAATTCCTCTGGATAGGATGTCAGTTTCGATGACCATGAATGGAGCGGTTATTCCTATCATGGCTTTCTATATTGTGGCTGCTGAAGAACAAGGAGTAAAGCCAGAAAAGCTAAAGGGGACTATTCAGAATGATATATTGAAAGAATTCATGGTGAGGAACACTTATATTTATCCTCCTAAGCCTTCCATGAAAATTGTGGCAGATATCTTTGAATATACCGCCAAATACATGCCCCAATTTAATTCCATTTCTATCTCTGGTTATCATATGCATGAGGCAGGAGCCACTGCTGAGTTAGAACTCGCCTATACTTTAACAGATGGTTTGGAATATATTAGGACTGGTCTTTCCAAAGGTTTAAAGATAGATGAGTTTGCTCCTAGGTTATCCTTTTTTTGGGGCATTGGCATGGATCACTATAGAGAGATAGCTAAGTTGAGAGCAGGACGACTATTATGGGCTAAGTTGATGAAGGAATTTAAGCCCAAGAATCCAAAATCCCTTATGTTACGTGCCCATTGCCAAACCTCCGGTTGGTCATTGACTGAACAGGATCCCATGAATAATATCGCTAGGACGACCATCGAAGCGATGTCTGCCATATTGGGACAAACGCAATCATTACATACGAATGCCTTTGATGAGGCGATTTCCCTGCCTTCAGTATTTTCTGCAAGTGTTGCTAGGAATACTCAATTGATATTAAAGGAGGAGGTAGGCTTAACAAGGGTAGTGGACCCTTTAGGAGGAAGTTTGTATTTAGAGCAGCTTACTGAAGAATTGGTTGAAAAGGCTTGGGAGCATATAGAGGAAGTTGAAAAAGTAGGAGGGATGGCAGAGGCCCTGCAATCAGGTATTCCCAAAATGAGAATAGAGGAAGCAGCTACTAGGAAACAGGCAAGGATTGACAATGGCTCTGAAGCCATAGTTGGGGTCAATAGATTTAAAACTGGACAAGATGAGAATTTTGATATATTGGAGGTGGACAATTCGGAGGTAATAAAGAAGCAATTGGCCCGCTTGAATACTTTGAAATCAGAAAGGAATCCAGAAGAGGTATGGCAGGCACTGAGTGATATTACTCAGTCAGCAAATAATGGAAAGGGGAATTTATTGGAGCTAGCCATCATTGCTGCCCGAAAAAGAGCTACATTAGGAGAGATATCAATGGCCATGGAAAAGGCATTTGGAAGACATAAAGCAGTGAATAAAACACTTTCAGGAGTTTATTCTAGGGAAGCAGCTCAGGATAATCTGTTTAAGGAAGCACAGTCTCTGGCGGATGAATTTGAAAGCATAGAAGGTCGAAGGCCAAGAATATTAATCGCTAAGATGGGGCAAGATGGCCATGATCGGGGAGCAAAAATAATAGGGACGGGCTTTGCTGATATTGGTTTTGATGTAGATATTGGACCTTTATTTGAAACCCCAGAGGAGGTAGCGCGGCATGCTGCAGAAAATGATGTTCACCTGGTAGGGGTATCATCCTTGGCTGGTGGACATAAAGTTTTGGTGCCAGCATTAATTGGTGCCTTGAAGGATCTTGGTAGGGGGGATATTGCCGTTGTAGCGGGAGGTGTGATCCCCAAAAAAGATTATGATTTTTTAACTGATGCAGGAGTGATGGATGTTTTTGGGCCTGGTACAGTGCTGCCCGCTGCTGCTATAAAAATACTCAAACGATTGATTGGATCTTGATACTTTGAAATAGGGAATATGAAGGGCATTACCTTATTGTATGCGGATGAATCTATTAAAGAGGTAGAGGAAAATATACTCCTTCAGTTAACGGATGCCCTTAAAATTGCTGTTCCTTTTAGTCGGTTGGAAGGTTTGGATTTAAGCGAAGAGGATTTCGTTTTGTGTTATTTGTCAGATGAACAGTTGAAGGAGTTCTTGCCAATTGCAGAAGGACAGGGTTGGGGGATTGGTTTCTTGCCACATCCAGAAATGATTTATGGACGTCAGGGCTTGGGTGTGGGGAAAAGTATAGATAAATCCCTGGCTCATGTGTTGGAGGCGGAAAAGCTTAAGTCTTTTGATTTACTTACTGTCAATGGTCAAATCGTATTTGACTCGGTGTCTTTAGGGGATTCCATGGGGTTAATGTACGGGCAAGCAGAAAGTACTTGGCTAAAGCAATTTTCTGGAAGGCTAAAGAGTTTTTTTGGACTTTTTAAAAGGGTGAAGTTGCATCCTTTTACACTTTCTATCCCTAAGGGAAGTGACGAGAATGAAAATGAAAATCCTAATCAGGAGGAGATTAATACTGCTGCTCTGGGGATGGTTATGGTGTCCCATGGGAAAAGTACCTTGCTTTCAAGAAGGGTGCTGGAGGATAGCTTTGTTAATGATGGTATGCTGCATGCATTGATATTGGCACCGCAAAGCATTATTGGCTTGGTAAGCTTTGGGATAAATGGATTGTTGAGTAGGAAGGTACAGACTTCATTGCCCCCTTTTACTGCACATATTAGGACTTCAAGATTGTTTGTGAAGAGCGAGGAGCCTATCAATATGAGCATTGATGGTAAGCAGGAAAGTGCTCATGAGGTAGAATTAAAGATTCTGTCGAAAGCTTTAAAAATCGTCCCCGGAAGATTTTTGGAGACTGAGGAGGAGGCCAATAACAGGGAGTTTTTTAAAACCCAGGTGCTTCCTAGAGGAGAGCTCAGGGATGAGTTATTGAGTGGACCCTTACCTTATATTTATCATGCGACCACAGAGGAGTTCAAAGATTTGTTCAGTCTCTTAAGGGAGAATTCTAGACCTAAGTCTACTTTTTTAGTGCTCATGGTGCTGTCGACCATCATTGCGACTTTTGGTTTATTTGCCAATTCTTCTCCAGTCATTATTGGAGCCATGGTGCTAGCACCGCTGATGTCTCCAATTATATCATTGAGTATGGGCGTGCTGAGGCAGGACAGGAAATTAGCTTTTAACAGTCTTAAAACCTTAGGGCTAGGTTTGCTTTTAGGATATCTTTTCGCGGTTATCTTGACCTGGTTAACTCCTTTAAACGCCCTAAATGGTGAAATTACTGCCAGAATAAGGCCTAATCTATTGGACCTTGGTGTTGCGGCGGCTTCGGGTGCTGCTGGAGCTTATGCTCATTCAAAAAAGGAAATAGCCAAAACCCTGGCAGGAGTAGCCATTGCAGTTGCTTTGGTTCCTCCTATGGCTGTTTCAGGAATTGGATTGGGCTGGGCAGACTGGGCTGTATTTTCTGGTTCATTATTGCTCTTAATAACCAATTTGGCCGGTATGGTGTTGTCAGCGGCTTTTACTTTTTTGCTTTTGGGTTTTAGTCCTTTTCATCTAGCAAAAAAGGGGCTTGTATGGTCTTTGATCTTGGTGTTTTTTGTAAGCGCTCCTTTAACTTTTGGTTTTAGTAATTTGGTCCGTGAAAATAAATTGCTTCAGGAATTAAGTGGGTATACCGTAAAAGGAGGGATAACATTGCGGAATGTGGAAGTCAGGAGTTTGAGTCCGATTATTATTTCTATCAAGGCCGTTTCCGATAGGGATCTATCTGAGGAAGATTTTAAAGAGATTAAAAAGGAAATTGAAGAAATGATCGGTGAGGAGGTGGTTCTTGAAGTCACCGTTGGGTTAAAAATATAGAAGGTTGGCAAAACAAATTACCAACCTTCCTATCATTGTATTACACAGGAAATTTTAATTTTCTTCTCCTCTTAGTTTGAAAATTGCACCTTCAAGCTCTTCACTAATTCTGATTTGACAAGCTAAGCGACTTGTGGGGAATAATTCAGGGAGGGTTTCCAATTGGTCAAGTTCTACATCAGTAGCATCTCCTAATCCATCTTTACCATCCAAAACTTCCACATGGCAAGTAGCACAAAGTGCCATACCTCCACAGGTTGCCAATACAGGGTATTCGGAAGCTTTAAGTACTTCCATTAGGCTTAAGCCCATATCTCCTGGGGCTTCTATTGATTGACGGTTTCCGTCGTGATCTTCTACTTCAAATGTTACCATAACGCAAAAGTATAATTAAAATGCATTAACACCATTAACGGTAGTGTATTTAAAGCTTAATTTTTGATCTGGATAAACATATTTGAAGGCACTGTGACACATCAAGGCAGCTTCATGGAAACCACAAAGGATCAATTTAAGCTTGTTTTCATAGGTGTTGATATCACCCACTGCATAAATTCTATCTACATTGGTAGAATAGTCAGTGGTATCCACCTCAATGGCGTTTTTATCAATATTTAATCCCCAGTCTGCTATTGGTCCAAGCTTAGGGCTTAAGCCGAATAATGGGATCAGATAATCAGTATCTACTATAATTTCTTCTTTGGCCTTGTTTTTCATGGTGACACTTTGAAGGTGTCCATTCCCTGAAATTTTAGTCAAATTAGAGCTAAGGATCAAGTCAATTTTTCCATTATTGGCAAGGTCAAATACCTTGGCTGCAGAATCAGGTGCTCCTCTAAAAGTCTCATTTCTGTGCACCAAAGTTACTTTTTCAGCAACATCTGCCAAGAAGATGGTCCAATCAAGAGCAGAGTCACCACCACCCGCTAGAATCACTTTTTTATCTCTGAATTGCTCAGGGTCTTTCACCATATAAGTGATACCTTTTCCTTCAAAGTTTTCAAGGTTTTCCAGAACTGGTTTTCTAGGCTCGAAACATCCAAGGCCACCAGCAATAACGATTACCTGTGCATGGATTTTTGTTTTGTCACTAGTGGTCAATACAAAAGAACCATCGTCCTGCTTGGTCAAATGATCCACTCTTTCCCCAAGGGTAAAAGTTGGGTCAAAAGGTTCAATTTGTTTCATTAGGTTGTCCACCAACTCCTGAGCTTTAACTTCAGGATAACCAGGAATGTCATAAATAGGTTTTTGCGGATATATCTCTGAGAGCTGTCCACCTACCTGAGGTAATGCGTCGACCAGGTGACAACGCATTTTTAGCAAGCCTGCTTCAAATACTGTGAATAATCCTACTGGTCCGGCTCCGATGATGCAAATGTCAGTTGTTATCATGGTATGAATTAATATTTACTTGCATGCTGCAAGGTGAATTGTCCGATTTTTCGTGCAAATATAAATAGGAAATCAGCCAATTCCATGAGTTATTTAAAACTATTCTAAATTGGTGTATATCGTATTGAGAATTCTTTTGAATTCCTCAAAATCATTCTCGTTTAATTTTTCCCAAGCCTTTTCCCTGATCAATGAGATTTTTGGCTTGAGCTCCTCCACTTTTTCCTGTCCTTCCTTGGTGAGTACTATTTGGAAACTCCTTCTGTCGGCAGGATTTGGGCGCCTTTCTGTATATCCTTTTTTACAAAGGATGTCAATAATTCTAGTTAAAGTTGGTTGATCCTTGAAGACCAAACTAGCCAATTCCGTTTGACTTAAGGACTCATGGTCTGCAAGTCGCTTGAGTATGAGCCATTGGTCAACCGTTACGTCAAAATCACCACTTTTAAATTTTTGCTGAGCATATTGTTTTACCCGTCTGGCTGTTCTGTCCAGCAAAAATGAATATTGACTAAATTGTTCTTTTGTCATCGCAATTATTAGTATGACAAATATAATGGAAAAATGTTTTAGGAAAAACAAAACCCTATAAAAAAGATAGGGTTTATGGTTTGAGTTTTTTCTCCTTGGCTCTTAGGGCTGTTAGGCCTGTTTTTATAAAATCAAATTAAATGAGTTGCTGAATCAACTGTATGGTTTTTTCTATATTATCGGCCACCTGTGTAGATTGATTTTTGGTAAGGTTGAAGGTTAAAGGGGATACTTTGATTTCAATCTTCAGATCATCGGGGAGTTGGATATGATTTTTTTGAAGCGCCAGTTTTAACCATTGTTTGATATGGTCTGGTCCTTGAATATTGGGGTAGGAAGAGATTTGGGTAGGTCTGATTTTTCCAAGCCCTGGATCATAAATAAGTTGTTCATTAGGCAATAATTGGTTGATGCCACCAGATAGGATTAAATCCTCAGGTGTTCCACAAAGCAGGGGAGAACCGCATTGCATGATCCAAAGCTCATCGGCTGTTTCGATGGCTATGTCCAGGTCATGGGTGACAATTAGGATGGATTTTCCTTGTTCTTGAGTAATGTCTCTAAGTAAGTGCATGATTTCGTAGCGGTTCACCAAATCCAAATGAGCAGTAGGCTCATCCAAAATAATTAGATTGCCGTCCTGAGCAAGTGCCCTCGCAATCATGACTTTTTGCAACTGTCCATCGCTAATTTCAGAAATGAATTGATCTTTCAGGTAATAGGTTTTGGTCGCTTTTAAGGCATCTAGGATAATTTTGTTGTCTTCCGGGGTAAGCTTGCCTAACCAGTTGGTGAATGGCGTTCTTCCAAGACTTACCAGTTGCTGAACGGTCAAGTTCCCTCCGGTAATCTTGTCAGTGAGTACTACACTGATATTTTGAGCCAATGATTTGGCAGGATAATGGTTGATGTTTTTATTTAAAAATGAAATGTCGCCACTTAGACTGGGGATTTGGCCCAGTATGGTTTTGACCAAGGTGGATTTGCCCACCCCATTGGGGCCAAGTAAGCAAGTGAGTTTTCCTTTTTTTAGCTGGAAGGATAGTGATTCTGCTAAAATATTGGTGCTGTTACTTTTGGTATAACCGATACTTACCAGTTTTCCCTCTAATATGGTTGATTCAGCCTTCATTAAAATTCATTGCTAAAGTTTCTCTTCAAAATTAACCAAATAACCAAAGGGGCTCCAAAAAGTGAAGTAATCACATTGATTGGAAGGGTTTCAGCAGATCCAGGTAATTGACTAATGGCGTCACTTGCCAGTAAAAAGGCAGCACCGATCAAAGCTGATGCTGGAAACAGTATTTTGTGATCTCCTGTTCTAAAAACCATTCTCGCCAAATGGGGGACCGCAATTCCAATGAATGCAATAGGCCCACAGAAAGCTGTTGCGCTTCCAGCTAATAGTCCCGTGCTGATGATCATTGTCCATCTTAGTGTCTTAATGTTTACTCCCATGCTTATAGCATACCTTTCACCCATCAGCATAGCATTATAAGATTTGACCATAAGTAAAACAGGAATGGTTCCTGCCAGGCAAACCATACATAATATATATAGTTGTATACCACTAATTCCTCCTAAGCTTCCCATAGACCAGATGGTGAAGAGTTTTAGATCTTCGGCATTTCCGAAATAGGATAGGACACTTACAATTGCTCCAGAGGCACTCCCAAACATCAATCCAATGATGAGCAAGGTCATGCTGTCCTTGATTTTCCAAGCTGTCAGACTCATTAATAATAGTATCGCAATGGCCCCTAAGCTTCCAGATATAATAACTCCCCAAATACCCCATGTGAGGTAGTTTCCCGCATTGTTGGCTACGTTCCAGCCAAAGGCACTGCCTCCCAAAATTAAGATGGCGACTCCTAAGCCTGCTCCAGAACTAATGCCGAGAACATACGGGCCAGCCAATGGATTTCGAAAAAATGTTTGCATTTGTAGTCCGCTAAGAGAGAGCGATATACCTATGATGATAGCTGTTAAGGCTTTTGGGATTCTATATTCAAAGAGAATCGTATTCCAGCTTGTTTTAGCCATAGGGTTTCCTAAAAGTGCTCCTAATAATTCATTGAATGGAATATGAACTGAACCAACAGCGATATTGATCAGAAATAGGCAAAGGACGAGGAAAGATCCAGAGAAAATTAATAGACTGGTATGTTTTTTTGAAGCTTGCAAGCTCAGGGACTAGTTTAGTTTTTGGTAAAAATAAGGTTTGTAGTCAGGTAATTGCTCAGGGTGAAAGATTTTTATCAAATCCTTTAAAATAATGTCAGGCCTTGAATATCCTAGCTCAAAATATTCCAGTCCTCCAGTAGCTCCGCGGGTGAGGGAGAACGTATATACCTGAGCTTCTTGGAAAGATCTGAACTGGGTATAGCGTTGGTCAGCATTTTTCATGCTTTCGAGGTTAGTGAATTCCCCGGTGCTGATCCATATATCTGCATTGATGCCTTTGTCCAATACATATTCATAACTGAGTTGAAGGCTTCCTGAATTTTTCTCTTCCTTGAATATATAATCGCTGCCCGCATCTTCAAAGAAAATAGCTCCCCAGTTATTTCCTGCTGGTGCATACCAAATGTCCTTGTACATATTGCCACTTAATACGCTAGGTAAGTAGTCAAGATTTGCTGTCTGAATGCTTTCCCGGAGGTTTACGTAATTGTTTTTCACTTCATTATATAATTCAGTGGCTTCTTCCAGTTTCCCTGTGAGTGCCCCTGTAAACTTTATCCATTCAGCTCTGCCGAGAGGATGTTGTTCCAAATAGTCTCCATTTATTACATAGGGTATCTGGGCTTTGTTGAGTAGTTGAAGGTCTTTTAGGTTGTCTCCTAGGGTGGAGATGACCACTAAATCTGGATTGATATCCAATATTTTTTCGATATTGAATTTTGCGCCACCGCCCAATTCTTCAACTTTTCCATTAGTGATCAGCTGTCTGATTTCTTTTGAAGAAATTAAATCAAGATTGGGAAATGCAATGAGTTTATCGCTTATGTCCAGCCTGTCCAAATGAGGGATTTGGGTAGTTGAAGTTAATATGATCTTTTGAACATCAGCATCGATGACAGCATTGTATTGGTTTTTGTTGACTTGAATATCTTCAGCCTCTTTTACCAAATAACTGAATGGCTCATGTTCCCCAGGGAATCCATGTTGGACCTTGACCAATTTGAAGCCCTCCCCCTGAAAAATTTTGAACCCAACTGCATGGTCTAGTTTGATTTCTTTTAAGGAAGTGACTTCGTTTTTATTTGATTTTGTGGAGCAGGCAAAAGCAAATAAAAGAATAAAAATAAGAGACAAATTTGATCTTAACATGTACTAGGACCCTAAGAATAATGATTGGTTAACTTTGAATTGAGGCTTGTGCCCCTTGAAAATTAAGCTCAAAAATACATCTATGGTTTTTATCTAGCAACTTATCAGAAAAATACTCCCAATCGAATAGATGCACGATTATAAATGAATGTTTCCTTAAAGATGGATCGGTAGCCGGGAGGAAGTCCATTGTCTCCATTCGTATTTCCAGGGTCCAAAGTGCCTTCAGACTTCGAGATCACTTGTCTTTTATATCCTAAGCTTAAGCTAAATTGGCCTTTGCCTTTTGTTTTTATTAGCATACCGATGATAGGGTTAAGTAGGAAGCCACCTTCTGTCCAATTGGTACGACTGTCTTTTTCGAATGGTGTAGTTCCTACTCCTGTATCTAGGCCTCCTAAAAAAGAAAGCTTCCCCTCGGAGGGCAGTACAGCCCTGGCACCCAAAGCAAAAGGTATGATAAGAGTTTTGTTATAATTGTCCAAGCCTGTGGTGAAGCCAATGTTCAACCAGTTATTGGCTTTTACTCCATTGAAAGTTTGGAAGGTGAAAGATGTGTTGGGCCCTAATGATTGATTGTTTTGTAAAATGCCTATTTCCGTATGGTTGGTGAAAGGAAGTGCCTGAGCCAAGACACTTCCTCTTGAAAAAAGAGTTATCACCAGAGTTAAAACAATCCAACTAAATGTTTTATTAACGAATGTCATGCAGTTTAAATTAGTACAGTTCCTGTTTTTCAATTTCCATGCAGCTGAGCTTAACAAGTTTGCTCGGTGTACTGTAATCATATTGGCAAATCACATTGTTTCCAATAACAATAAGAGATTTGGGACCGGGGATTAGATCAATTGCGTTAAGGTTTTTCAAGTGCTCCATTTGATTTTCATCAATTTTCATGACATCATTTACCTTAAAGCTTTTCAAACCGAACTGCCCTTCACAGACAAAAAGGTTTTCACCGGATAATCCAAGTCCATGAGGGTTTTGCATTGGGTATGATTTCAATAAATTGGGTTGGGAAGGATTAGAGATATCCAAAACCTCTAATAGGTTTACTCCCTGTTGGCAAAAATTCCCACTTCTAAGGGTGACAAAAGCATAATCATCATTGGCTACTACTGGATCACAGCTGGTAATGTGGGCATATACGGATAGTTGTTCCGGGGATGCAGGTGCTGAAATATCGTAAATATGCATACCAGTGGTGGAGCCAATAAATAATTTGTCCTTGAATGGATAAATGGTTTCAATTCCCCACCCCAGCTGAATTTGTTTTACAAATTCAGGGTTTTCTTTTTCGCTTATGTCAAATAATCTCAAGTCTTGCTCGTCCACTGCATACAAATGGCCATTGGCTAAAGTGAACCTTGCCATGGAGCCTCCCTGACCATAATTGCCTCCATCACTATTATTGGCAAAACTTAATACATCGGCTTCAAAAAAGAATGGTCCGTTCCAAGGTCTAAAGGGCTTTTCTGAAGTGAGGACTGTGTCCTTCCAAATGGTGAACTCTCCTGTTTCTATAGCGCTATAGTGATTTCTGAAAACATCTTCTTCCCTGTCAATAAGTTTGATATTAAAAGGGTTACTGATATCAAATGATAAAAGGTCAATATAGCTATCAGCATATAAAATATTGTCATTGATGGCTAGGTCGGCTGTTCCTGGGATTTCAAGAAATAGAAGGTTCCTTGGAGCGCTGGGATCAGTATTGTCTATGACATGGATTCCTTCATTGGGTTCGCTGATGAATAAATAGTTTCCAAAAATATAGATTTTGCCAGTCTTATTAATCGTACGCGGTTCGGTTTGTCCGACGTTCATCGCTCTAAAAGTACTTGTTTTAATAGAGACAGGGTATGTTGTTTCGTAGGTGTAGGTGCTTTCTACTTGATCTTGACAGGCAGAAAAAGCAAGCACTACTGTTAATATCAAGAGCCAATTGGGCAATAAACTATGAGCTGGTAAAGTTAGATTCATGGCTAGAGTTTTTTTAATTAAAAATTCTTTTACCTAAGACGCAGAATATAACAGAAGTGCTACAGCTATAGTGGTGAAAATTTTGTAAAATTTAAATTGTCCTACTATGCTAGGATGTTTTTCATGTGTTTTTCAAAATTTTCAAATAAATGTATATAGTTCTTGATAATGTTTTGTGTCAAGGTGTCGTCAGTATTTTCGGTGTATAATGTGGTGGCTTTTATCCTGCAAATGATCATGTCTAACCAGCCCTTTCCATCATCAATTAATTCTTCATCAAAAGCATCCAAGGTGACATCTCTAGATCCTGAATAAGGGGGGCGGCCTTGGTTTCTAAAGTATTCACTCATAGTGTTTAGTGCCAATTCATGGGTGAGTTCAAAAGATCGGTGTAGGTGCTGTTCTGATTTAGAATTGATGCCCCTGACTTTGATTTCTTCGATTACTTCTTGCAGCTCAGATAATGAGCTTGAAAAGTCCTCAAAATATTTTTCACAGGTTATTGGCTGGGTCTTCATATTTGCTTGTCGTTTTTTTAAAAATACAAAATTCCAGCAAAAAAGCACCGAATATTTTTCGGTGCTTATAATTTAATTTCGCTCTAAATAATGGGCTTAACGGACGCTGTAGGACTGTCTAAATGCCCTGCCTCTTGGTGTCAATCCTTCAATGACCAATCTTCCGCTATAATCCTCCAAGAATTCACCTATTTCTTCAGGATCCTTAGCTGGTTCGCCATTTATTTTTGTAAGTATAAATCCATTTCCTAGTCCCAGTTCATTTAGATATCCTCTGGTGAGTGAGGTGATTTTTATACCGTATTCTATTTGCATTTTGTCCTTTTCAACTGTGTTTACAGCTTCTAATCTAGCTCCCAAAAGCGCAGAGGAATAAAAGGCTCTTTTTATAATGCCAGTACCACCTTCTAAATTTTCAAGGGTAAGTTGTGCGGTCTTTGGCTTTTTCTCTCTGTAATAAGAAATATTGATTTTATCTCCAGGGTAGTAATAGGAGAGTGCTTCTTCAAAGCTACCTTTTCCGGTTATTTTGGTTCCATCAATTCCCGTAATGACGTCATTGACTTTTAATCCGGATTTTTCGGCAGCTCCGTTTCGGATAATATGACTTATCACTACGCCATCCAGGGATTCGAGGTTCATTTCTTCTGCCAGTTCAGGGGTGATTTCTACCGCTTCAATCCCTGGGATTGCCTTTTGAACTTCTCCGTATTTAATCAAGTCATTGGCAATTTTAGAGGCGATATCTGCTGGTACAGCAAAGCCATAGCCAGTATAAGATCCTGTTCTTGAAAGGATGGCGGTATTGATGCCTACCAGTTCCCCTTTGATATTTACCAGAGCTCCACCGGAGTTGCCGGGATTAATCGCCGCATCAGTTTGTATAAATGATTCCAAAGGGAAATCACCACCCAATATATTGATTTGCCTTTCTTTGGCAGAAACGATTCCAGCGGTGACGGTGGAGGTAAGGTTAAAGGGATTTCCTACTGCGATTACCCATTCCCCAATTTTGAGGTCTTTACTGCTGCCTTTTTTGATGGCGGGTAAGCCTTGGGCTTCAATTTTTAGCACTGCGATATCGGTATTCGGATCTGTACCGATGAGTTTTGCTTGGTAGGTTCTTTTATGGTGGACCACTTCTAGTGTTTCTGCATTTTCTACTACGTGGTTATTGGTGATGATATAGCCATCCTCTGAGAAAATAACTCCAGATCCAGTACTTACCCTTGGGGCCTGACTTCCTTGGGGGCCAAAGAAAAAGTCAAACATGCTGTACCGGCGGTAGTCTGAGCCTGAAAAGTTCTTGATGAATACCACAGATTCGGTGCTTTTTTCGGAAGCTTCCACGAAGGATACAGGTACATCCATGGCGGTACTTGTTCTTCTAGGGCTTTCTTCTGTGTAATTTACTTGGTGGGATATGTTTTCCTTTTTTATAAATTCATTTGAATCTGCACTTGCATCGTCCATTAAAAACTCCTGATGAGACCATGCACCCAATAGGCCTGCAGAAAAAGCTATGGCAATAGTTTTTAAATTTTTTTGCATGAGACTATTATTTTTGAATCATTGAATAAACGGTCTTTTTAAATTTAAGATAAACTCTTTAACATTTTTTAATATTTCTTTAGGCTGAGTTGCTGTATAATTATCAAAGTTTAGAATTTTCTTTGTGCCGGTCCCTAAATGAACTTCGCAGATAGTCAATGAACCATATATCTTGCGTGAGCAAATGGGGATTGAGCTCAAAGTCTTTACGGATTTGTTCGATAATGATATGGCTAAGGAAATGCCAAATTGCCCAAGGGTGAAAAAGTGGCAAAAAACAAAGGAAAAGTCTTTGAAGCTTGTAAATTTGTCAGCTTATTGAGTAGCCTTTAGAATTGCCAAAGAGACAAAAAGTCTCCTTAAAGAGAAATAAGACATCAATGTCAAATAAGAAAAGAGTGGCCCTTTTGGGGTCTACAGGAAGTATAGGAAAGCAGACCTTGGAGGTTATTGCGCAGCATGAGGATAGATTTGAGGTCGAGGTTTTGACCGCCCAAAATAATGTAGATTTACTTATTGAGCAATCTTTGGCCTTTATGCCCAATGCAGTGGTCATTGCCAATGAGGATCATTATCCGAAATTAAAAGCGGCTTTGGATCCGCATTTTATAAAGGTATATGCAGGTGACGCGGCATTGGCACAAGTGGTGGAGATGGATAGTATTGATATTGTGCTGACTGCTTTGGTGGGGTATTCTGGTCTATTACCTACTATCAGTGCGATCAAAGCAGGGAAGCAAATAGCCCTTGCTAATAAGGAAACCCTCGTGGTCGCCGGAGAGTTGATTACCAAAATGGCCCAGGAAAAAGCGGTGAATATATATCCTGTGGATTCAGAACATTCAGCTATTTTTCAGTGTTTAGTAGGTGAATTCCATAATCCTATTGAAAAGCTTGTTTTGACAGCTTCGGGAGGTCCTTTTAGAGGGAAGGACAGTGCCTATCTGGCCAATGTTACCAAAGAGCAGGCATTGAAACACCCCAACTGGGATATGGGAGCGAAGATCACGATCGATTCAGCTTCTCTGATGAATAAGGGGCTTGAAGTGATTGAGGCGAAGTGGTTGTTTGGAGTCAGTGCAGAGCAAATTGAAGTGGTAGTTCATCCGCAATCTATCATTCACTCTTTGGTTCAGTTTAGGGATGGGAGCATGAAAGCACAACTTGGACTTCCAGATATGCGTATCCCAATTCAGTTTGCACTGAGTTATCCGGATAGATTTGAATCAGATTTTCCAAGGTTTGACTTTGGCCAATATGCATCACTGGATTTTGAGGCGCCAGATATGAAGACCTTTAGGAATTTACAATTGGCCTTTGATGCACTCGAAAAAGGAGGAAACAGCCCATGTGCATTAAATGCAGCCAATGAAATTGCTGTGGCCGCATTTTTGAGGGACGAAGTAGGATTCTTGGAAATGTCAGATGTAATCGCAAAAACAATTGACAGGGTAGACTTTGTGTCTCAGCCTGCTTTGGAAGACTTTATTGAGACTGACAAAAAGGCAAGAATAATAACGGAAGAAATAATTAAGAATAAATAATATAACATGGATACTTTAATAATGGTGGGCCAACTCCTGCTTGGACTATCAATTTTGGTGGGCCTGCATGAAGGAGGTCATATGCTTGCAGCAAAGCTGTTTGGGATGAGAGTGGAGAAGTTTTCTATTGGTTTTCCGCCAAAGATAGTGAGCTTTAAATATGGAGAGACGGAGTATTCCCTAGGAGCAATTCCTCTAGGCGGTTTTGTGAAGATTTCAGGCATGGTGGATGAATCCATGGATACGGAACAATTAAGTTCAGAACCTCAACCTTGGGAATTTAGGGCCAAACCGGCTTGGCAGCGATTGATCGTTATGCTAGGGGGGATAATAGTAAATGTAATTACAGGTATAATTATTTTTATAGCCTTGGTGTATAACCGAGGAGAAACCTATTTTTCAAGGGAACAAGTGATTGAGCATGGTATTGTAGCTTATGATATAGGGCAGCAGATTGGATTCCAGGATGGAGATAAGGTGCTTGATGTAAATGGTCAAACGTATGAAAGTTTGGCGGATCTATCCAGCGGGGATGTGCTTTTGAGCGAAAATGGTTATTATACGGTGGATAGGGATGGTGAAATCTTGAAGATTGAAATCCCAAGAGGTTTTATTAATTCATTTTCCAATAAGGAAAGCCTTTCTAATTTCATCGATATCGGAGTGCCTTTTACCATAAAGGAAGCCACTAAAGGTAAGCATGCGGCCGGATTAGGTTTGGAAGAGGGAGATAAAGTTTTGGCCGTTAATGATCAAAAGATAAGATACTTTTCTGACTTTCAGCGTGTATTAGAGGAGAATGCAGGTAAGGAAATTGAACTTTCCTATGAAAGAAATGGACAGGCAAAATCTGGTAAATTGAATGTTTATGATGATGGAACCATTGGTGTATTGGTCAATCCACTCATTCAGCCAGTAAGGAAGGAGTTTACCTTTAATGAATCGATTGGGAAAGGGACTGAAAAAGCCTTCAGTGTAGTGATTGTAAACGCCAAGGCGTTAGGTAAAATGTTCACCGGAGAAGTTTCTACCAAAAACGTCAGTGGTCCTATTGGTATGGCCAAGATTTATGGTAGTAAATGGGACTGGGTAAAGTTTTGGAGCATCACTGGTTTGATATCAATGATTCTTGCCTTTATGAATTTACTACCTATTCCAGCTTTGGATGGTGGTCATGTGGTGTTCTTGTTATATGAGATGATTTCTGGAAGGAGCCCATCTGAAAAATTCCTTGAGAATGCTCAGAAAGTGGGTATGGTTTTGCTATTGGCCTTAATGGTGTTTGCGATTGGGAATGATATATTGAAATTGTTCACCGGAGGTTAAATATGAAATAGATACTGCCATTTTGTACCATTTAAAATATTGGCATATCCATTGAGATTAGTAGAAGAACCTTTGATTTTAAAGGTTCTTCTTTTATTTTAAATTTAAATATGACAAAATAACAGTCATTCTCTATATGAATAAAAACAATAGTCCATTATATCAATCAATGATCGTTGGGGATTTTGCCAGTGAAGGAGATCTGATTCAGTTGATCACTGATGATGAGGACGATGATCAGTCGCAAAACGAGGATTATGCAGAGGAGATTCCTATTCTTTCTGTAAGAAATACAGTACTTTTTCCCGGCGTGGTCATTCCTATAACTGTCGGAAGGGAAAGGTCTATCAAGTTGGTGAAAAAGGCCCAGAAAGGGGACAAGATGATCGGGGTATGTGCCCAGATCAATCCTAATAATGACGATCCTTCTTGGGATGATATTTATCAAGTAGGTACCATCGCCAAGATAGTGAAGATGATTGTGCTTCCTGATGGTAATACTACTATTATTATTCAGGGAAAGAAAAGGTTCAAAATCAAAGAGCAGGTTTCTGAGGATCCTTACTTTCAAGCGAAGGTAGAATACTTGTCCGAGAATTTTCCGGAAGGAAACAAGGAAATCCAAGCATTGGAAGAATCTTTGAAGGAAGCTGCTGTTAAGATTTTGCAATTGAATCCTGATATTCCTAGAGAAGCTCAGGTTGCATTGGACAATATTGATAATACCGCATTTTTGACCCATTTCTTGTCCTCAAACATTAATGCTCCTGTTGAATCCAAGCAAAAACTGCTTGAGATAAATGATGGATTGGACAGGGCGACCCTTTTGTTGGAGTTCATGATGAAGGATATCCAAATGTTGGAATTGAAGAGTGAGATTCATAAAAAAGTCCACACAGATATAGACCAGCAGCAGAGGGATTACTTCTTGCGTCAGCAAATGAAAGTACTTCAGACAGAACTTGGTGAAGAGGGGCCAGAGAAGGAGGTGGAGGAGCTTCGCCTAAAAGGTAAACTGAAAAAATGGCCAGATGAGGTAGGCAAGCACTTTGAAAAGGAGTTGGATAAAATTTTAAGAATCAACCCTTCTGCAGCAGAGTATCCTATTGCCTTGAATTATGCAGAGGTAATGGTGGAATTGCCTTGGAATGAATTTACAGAAGATAACTTCGACTTAAAAAGAGCCAAGGAAATCCTTGATAAGGATCATCATGGTCTTGATAAGGTTAAGGAGAGGATAATTGAATATTTGGCTGTATTAAAGCTGAAAAAAGACCTTAAAGGTCCAATATTGTGTCTATATGGCCCCCCAGGTGTTGGTAAAACCTCTTTGGGTAAGTCAATTGCCAAAGCTTTAGGACGTAAATACGTTCGAATGTCCCTTGGTGGCTTGCATGATGAAGCAGAGATTAGAGGACATAGAAAGACCTATGTAGGTGCTATGCCAGGCAAAATCGTCCAAAACATGAAAAAGGCTAAGACTTCAAACCCAGTTTATGTTTTGGATGAAATAGATAAATTAAGTTCTGACTTTAGAGGAGACCCTTCTTCGGCTTTCCTTGAGGTTTTGGATCCTGAGCAGAACAGTGCTTTTGTGGACAATTACCTAGAAGTAGATTATGACTTGTCCAAAGTGCTATTCATTGCTACAGCCAATTCACTAGAGAGTATCCAGCCAGCCTTGAGGGATAGGATGGAGATTATCGAGGTGACCGGTTATACCATGGAGGAAAAAGTGGAGATTGCCAAAAAGCACTTGATACCCAAGCAAAGAAAAGAACATGGATTGAAGGCAAAGGATATCAATTTTGGTAAAGCGGCTATTGTAAAGGTTATAGAAGATTATACCCGTGAATCAGGTGTGAGGAGCTTGGAAAGACAGATCGGTACGGTAATTAGAAATGTGGCCAAGTCGATAGCCATGGAAGAGGAGTACGAGAAAAAGATCAGCCCTGATATGGTTCGTAAGATCCTGGGAGGTGAAATCTTTGATAAGGAGATGTACCAAGACAATAGTGTAGCTGGGGTGGTTACTGGACTTGCCTGGACCTCAGTGGGAGGGGAGATCTTGTTTATTGAATCATCGCTGAGCAAGGGTAAAGGGAAACTCACCCTTTCAGGTCAATTGGGAGATGTAATGAAGGAATCTGCCATGACTGCTATCTCTTACCTAAAATCAAAAGCAGAGAAGTACGGGATTGATAGTAGAGTATTTGATAATTATGATCTCCATATTCACGTGCCTGCAGGTGCTGTTCCGAAAGATGGCCCTTCGGCAGGTATAACTATGTTGACCGCTTTGGCGTCTGTTTATACCCAGAGAAAGGTAAAGGCCAAATTGGCCATGACTGGTGAAATTACCCTTAGAGGAAAAGTGATGCCTGTAGGAGGGATAAAAGAAAAAATCCTAGCTGCGAAAAGAGCGGGAATCAAGGAAATTATTCTTTGTAAAAGAAACCAAAAGGATATCGAAGAAATCGATGAGCAATATATTAAAGGGGTGAATTTTCACTTCGTAGACAATGTGGATGAAGTACTTGAGATTTCCCTATTGAATACCAAAGTGGATGAGCCTTTGAAGTTTTCTTTCGAAGAAGCTTCAAAATCTGTTGAGGCTTAAGCATATTTTGGAGACCGACAGTGATTTATTTGCTGTCGGTTTTTTTTCAAGCTTCAGTCAATAAGTTCTTTTTAGCTTTGGTCTTTCTCGGAGCTACTTATTTCTAAATTAAATAATGTTCAGTAGAGATGCTAAAGGGTGCAGCAGGTAGGAGTGATAGATGAAAGAAAGGGATTTATTAATTTGAACTAAACTTTAGTAGGCATGTTTTATGTGTTAGTGAGATAAAAGAATATTGATGATAATTGAAACCAGTTTGCCCTGGTTTCTTGATATAAAGACATTATGAAAGAGATTAATAATTTGACACCTAAGCAAATTGTTCATGAATTGGATAAATATATCATTGGACAAAGGGATGCAAAAAGAAATGTAGCCATTGCCCTTAGAAATAGGATCAGGCGAATGATGGTCAAAAGCGATTTGCAGAAAGATATTGTTCCCAATAATATCCTGATGATTGGGTCCACGGGTGTTGGTAAAACAGAAATTGCCAGACGACTAGCAAGTGTGGCCAATGCTCCCTTTACCAAGGTAGAGGCATCAAAATTCACAGAAGTAGGTTATGTCGGACGTGATGTGGAGAGCATGGTGAGAGACTTGGTAGAGCAAGCGATCAATTTGGTGAAGGAAAACAAAAACGAAGAGGTTAAGGAAAAGGCGGCAGAGAATGTAGAGGACATTTTACTGGATATTCTTATTCCGCCAGTGAAGACTGCAGGATTTAGTACTTCTAAATCTATCAGTAATGGGGACTTTGATCCTGAAAATGCTTCAGAGCAGGAATTGAATGAAAAGACCCGTGAGCGTTTCCGTGAGAAGTTGAAAAATGGAGAGCTTGAAGAAAGGAAGATAGAAATTAATGTGAAGCAATCTTCACCAGTTGGCGTAGGAATGATAGGCAATGGTATGATGGATGATGCAAGTATGGCAGGCTTGCAGGATATGATTAGTGGGATGATGCCTAAAAAGACCAAGAAGAGAAAGCTGACTATTTCAGAGGCCCGAAAAATATTGATGGAGGAAGAGACTTCCAAGTTGATTGATTTTGACGAGGTGAAAGAAGAGGCTATTTTCCTGGCTGAAAATAATGGAATCATTTTTATAGATGAGGTAGATAAAATTGCTTCCAAAAGTGGCAAAAATGGTGGAGGACCTGATGTAAGCCGCGAAGGTGTTCAGCGGGACTTATTGCCCATCGTGGAGGGCAGTTCTGTAAATACAAAATATGGTCTCGTACATACAGATCATGTATTGTTTATTGCTGCAGGAGCATTCCATGTGAGCAAACCATCGGATTTGATCCCTGAGCTGCAGGGTCGATTCCCTATTCGTGTGGAATTGGATAGCCTTAGTCAAGAAGATTTTACCAGAATTCTCAGAGAACCCAAAAATGCTTTGACCAAGCAATACCAAGCTTTGTTTGGAGCTGAAGAGGTTGTATTGGAATACACAGATGAGGCAATAGAAGAGATTGCAAGGATAGCCTTTAAGATCAATGAAGAAGTGGAGAATATTGGCGCTAGAAGGTTACATACGGTAATGAGCCATTTGTTGAATGACTTTTTATTTGAGGTGCCGGATACGATTCAGGCCAATTCAAAAATTATGATCACCAAAGATATGGTGGATGAGCGATTAAGTTCCCTGGTTCAAAACAGAGATTTGTCCCAGTATATATTATAATGGAAATAGAGAAGGAGGCGGGTTAGCCTCCTTCTTTGTTAGAAGAATTAAGTATGAAACAGCTATATATTTTGACCGGTTGCAGCAAAGGCTTGGGTAAAGCACTATTGGATAGTTTGCTGGAAAATGAAGAGCATCATGTGGTGGGGATTTCCAGATCTATGATGGAGGAAAAAGAAAGGTTTGTCCATGTGCAATTGGATTTGGGCAATACTTCTGCTCTTATAGAGGCCCTGCCTGATATTTTTCCAGATGGTGATTTTAAAAAAGTTGTTTTAATCAATAATGCTGGTTGGATAGGAGAAATAGCTCCTTTGGGGAAGTTAGCGCCAGAGGGGATTGCTAAGATTCATGCAATTAATGTGGTCGCTCCTGCGATCTTGATCAATGCGTTTGTAGGGAAATATGCTGATAAGGAAGTTGAAAAGCTTGTCGTCAATATATCATCAGGTGCGGCAGAGAAGGATATAGATGGCTGGTCTGGCTATAGTAGTTCAAAATCTGCTTTAAACCGTATTTCAGGAGTTGCTCAGGCAGAAAGTGACTTAAAGGGTTATAATATAAACTATTTTGCATTGGCCCCGGGGATTGTGGATACACCTATGCAGGAAGATATTAGGTCTGCAAAATCTGTTGATTTTAGTGGACTGGAAAAGTTTATATCCTTTAAATCCAATAATGAATTGAGTTCGCCGGAGGAGGTTGCCAAAAAGGTAATTTATCTAATGGGGAATGCTGATAAATTTAAAGGAGTAATTCAGGATGTTAGGAAATTTTAATTTCCAGTTTGGTTTTTTGGGAAATCAAAGAACCAAACTTTAGCATTGCTAGGGCCGATTTTTTCCCAGGAGTCAGTTTCAAAGATAAAACCGAATTGGCCACAAGTAGGAAGATTGTCTATTTCTCCTCCAAGGTTTTCAATTAAATCATTGAGACCAGGATTATGTCCAAAAATAAAAGCTGTTTTCTTGCTGTCTGGGATATGCCTTATCGTTTTTAAGATATGGTTGGATGAAGCAAGGTATAGTTTATTGGTTAAATTGACATCTCCCTGTGCGTAATCCATATTCTCAGCGGTGATCAAAGCGGTTGTTTTGGCTCTTTCAGCATCAGAAGAGAGTATATAATCTGGCTTGATGTTTTTTCTTTTTAATCTTTGTGCCATTCTGGGTGCATCTCTCAAGCCTCTTTCTGCAAGGGGTCTTTTATGATCCTCCAAAAAGGGTTCTGCCCAAGAAGATTTGGCGTGTCGGTAGATTACTAATTTTTTCATAATGATAAGATACTAAAAAAACATATTTGTTTTTTGAATGAATATTTTTACTTTAATAATTCGTTTTTAACCACTAACAATATTAATTATTATGCTTACTGGAACTGTTAAATTTTACAATGAAGCAAAGGGATTTGGTTTCATCATAGACGATGAAACTCAAAATGATGTCTTTGTCCATGCGACTGGGCTTGTGGACAAGGTCGAGCAAAATGACAAAGTGTCTTTTGATGTAAAAGAAGGAAAAAAGGGATTGAATGCTATTAACGTTAAAAAGGAGTAGTGTTTTTAAGCCATTTTTTTTAAAAAGAAAAGCGCACTTGATTATGCGCTTTTTTTATGTGTTTAGAAAAAAGAAAAGGATAGAGACGCTTAAAGCAATAATCATTCTTTTTGATTTATCCTTGGTCTCATGTGGGATTTTTCTCTTTCGAATAACCAAGATGGCTAAGCTCAAGGCCATAAATTGAGCAGCTAAACCAAAACCGTTTAAGAAAAATATTTTCTCCGGTTCAGCAAAGGCAGTCACATTGTTGATCAAAGGAATGAAACATAGGATTATGCCTACTATGCCAATGGTAAAAGACCTTTGCAATAATTGCTGAGGGTCTTTATCGTTTAATTTCATCTTTTCTGCCTTATTTAATTTTAGATTTTCTTTTTTTGAAGTATTGGTCTATTTCTTCCAAACCGAGCGCATTAAAGGTCATTTCTTTGCTCAGCCCTCCTTTTCTGCCTACTAATACGCCATATTTCATATGTGCATAACCTGCTTTTTCATGGGCATCTGGGTTGATGGAGAGTTTTACACCTTGCTCTATGGCATAATGTACCCATCTCCAATCCAAGTCCAGTCTCCAAGGATTGGCATTAATTTCTATGACTACCTGGTTGTCTTTACAGGCCTCAATGATAGCTTTATGGTCTATAGGGTAACCCTCCCTTCTGAGTAAAAGTCTTCCTGTAGGGTGACCTAAAATAGTGGTATAAGGATTTTCTATGGCTTTTATTAGTCTAGCAGTAGCCTTTTTTCGACTCATGTTTAGACTGCTGTGAATTGATGATACAATAAAGTCAAATGAGGCTAGTACTTCTTCCGGGTAATCTAGGTTACCATCAGGTAGTATATCGCTTTCTATACCACTGAAAATTTTAAAGGGAGCCAATTCCTCATTGAGTTTCTTTATTTCTTTTTGCTGCTTTTCTACTTGCTCAATGGAAAGCCCGCCGGCATAAGATGCAGTTCTGCTATGGTCGGAAATGCCTAGGTACTCATAGCCAAGTTCTTTACAGTATTCAGCCATTTCTTTGAGACTGTGCTTACCATCACTATAGGTAGAGTGGTTGTGAAGGATTCCTTTTAAGTCCTTTTCCTCCAATAGTACTGGAAGTTTATTGTCTTTGGCAAGCTCAATTTCAAATTGTCCTTCTCTCAATTCAGGTGAAATATAAGCTAGTCCAGCCTCTTTATAAGCTTCTTGTTCTGAACCAAAACCCTTGGATTTGAAAAAACTCCCCAAAGTATGACCCGCATCCATTGGAGCCAAAAGATGGGCATTACTTGCTGTCCTTAATAATTGCTCATTAATAAAAGAACTTGGTTCGGTCGCGAAGATGATGATTTCTAATTCTTTTTCTTTGAGTTTTCCTCTCCAGGTGAATGGACTAGACACTTTTTTGTTCTGCTCCAGCGAATCTATTTGGTTGATTTCCTGAAAAACAGATTTGCGGTTATCTGTATTAATGATCCATTCTGCCTTTTCTATAATTTCAGATTTTCTTGCATATTCACCAGTAATGGCAACCTTTTCTTTTCCAAAAAGCTGGTCAAATTTTTCTTGTAATGCTTCTATATCTGACTCCACATCTGCATAGTGCCATTTTCCTTTATTGGAGGCAATGAATTCCAAAGACTGAATAATACTTTCTTGGGTTTTGGCTCCGAAGCCTTTTATTTTGGCTACTTCTCCCGATTGACAAGCTTCCAAAAGTTCATGTACAGAAGTGATATTGAGCTCCTTCCAAAGTACTTTGATTTTTTTTGGTCCTAATCCTTTGATCTCCAGGACCTCCAATAGTCCTTTTGGGGTGTCCTTTAAAAGTTCTTCAAGGTATTCATGTGTGCCTGTTTCTTGGAGCTGTACTATTACCTCAGCAATGCTTTTCCCAATACCATTGATTTTTTGAAGCTCTTCCTTTGTAAGGTTTTCCAAGCTAATATTTCCCTGGTCTATGGAGTAAATTGCTGAAGTATAGCTTCTGATCTTAAAAGCATTTACTTCATGGAGCTCCATTAATTGGGAGGTTAGTTTCAGTATTTTGGTGATTTTTTTATTGTCCAAAGTGATCTTTTGTTTTCGGATTTTGTATGGTACAAATGTCCGTAATAATTGTTTCAAAATAAAATCATATACCTTATCTTAAGGAATAATCAAGTTATAAATATGTGTTTAGAAACAAATAAAGTACTGCTGATATTTTTGTTGACATGCTTTGTTCAAACGTTTGGGATAGCCCAAGTGCAGTTTGTGCAGAGGGCAGAAGTTCCGACAGAATGGGATGATTATGATTATATCGTGATGCCCACCAATGATGGAACTATTGCTTTCAGGACCAAAGCAGAAAGAGGCCTGAACTCCCAACAAAAACTTCAATACTTTACTACTGACAGGCAGTTGAACAGTTCGCCAG
Source organism: Echinicola salinicaeni (assembly GCF_014280965.1). Lineage (GTDB taxonomy): Bacteria > Bacteroidota > Bacteroidia > Cytophagales > Cyclobacteriaceae > Echinicola > Echinicola salinicaeni. The sequence goes on along the minus strand of NZ_JACODZ010000011.1, from coordinate 44,524 downwards.
TATATGAGTTTCCTGTCGAAGATTATTATAATCTTCTGGGCTTCGATATGGATGATGAATATTTGTATTTATTGTTTCAAGAAGGAGAGTCATTCTCTGGAGATAGAATTATCTATACGGTGAATCTAAATGATCAAGTCATGACCTCTGTGACCTTGGAGAGTGTGTTGGATATGGAGTTGCAGGAGTTTTTGGTAATGGAGGAAAAGGCGATTTTAATGGGGATGATGGACTATAGGCCAGCAATTCAAGTTTTTGACATTAATAGTGAGGATGTGATTACGATACAGGGCGTGTACCAAAATGAAGCCAGTATTCTACAATTGAGAAAAGACCCCGAACTCAAGGTGTTTGATGTTTTGGTAAGTAAAAGGGACAGGTTTAAAAAACGGTCCCTTTCCTTGATGACTTTTAATTTGGAAGGTGATAAACTAAGGGAAGTAAAGGTGGAGCCAAATGAAAAACCGGATATGGAAATAGTAGAGGGGGTTCTTACTCCAATGATGAATTATCAACAAGTATTGATCGGTCCTTATGGAGAGAGAAAAAGAGAACCCAATAAGGGACTTTATATGACAAAAATCAACGAGTTTGGAGAATATGAAAACCGTTACTATAATCTAGAAGATTTTGAAAATTTTTATAACTACTTACCGGAAAATCAACAGGAAAGAAGGGAGAAATCCTTGGAAAGGGCCATTGAAAAAGATAAAAAAATCACTATTCCCAATAGCTTGGTAACTAGGGAAGTTGTTTCAGGTGGAAGTGACTTTTTGGTTTATAATGATTATTATCTAACTAGTTCTGGAAGGTATTCTCCAAGGGATTTGATGTATTCAAGTGATTTTTACCGTTATGCTCCTTTGGGGATGCGGAACAGGATCTTGTCCTCTGGAGGCTACCCTTGGTATTATTCGGGGTACCCCAATAATAGTATCAACAATGAATACAAATTCATGGCCGCTCAATTTGTGCTCTTGGATGATCAAGGTAGGATGATTTGGGACAATACATTAAGTCTTGAAGATAAAACAAGTTCAAGTCCAGGTAAATTCGGTGAAGTGAGCTATGATGGCCGCCACCTGTTTTATATGTATTTGGAAAAAGATAAACTCAGGCTCAGTCTGATAGAAGAAGGAGAGGTGGTTTATCAGAATGAGGAATTCGATTTGGCGTTATTAGATGAAAATGAGCGGATCAGGGATACCCAAGAGGAGAGTTTGTCTTTGTTTTGGTGGTATGATGATTACTTTATATTGTCCGGAAAGCAAAGAATCCGTTTTTTGGATCAGGAGGGAAAGGAAGACAATCGAGAAGTGTTCTTTATGACGAAAATTAAGGTTTTGGCTTCTGTACTGCCCGAGGAAGAGTGAAAAAGCAGATTTGATTTTGTATTCAAAAGAATTCTTATTCAGCTTAATATGAATTAGGAGGTAGATTCGTGTTTTATAATCAGTTTATTCAAAGGCTGAAAGTAATTTATTTTTATATTTGTGCTCAAATCACAGCTATGCAAAAAAGACTCGTCTTAGACCAAAAGCAAATAGCCATTACCTTGGATCGGTTTTGTCATCAGTTGATTGAAAATCACGATGATTTTGATAATACTGTACTCTTGGGCCTTCAGCCTAGAGGTACCTTGGTATTGGACAAAATAGTCAAAAGACTAAAAGAAATTAGCGGCGTAGAGGTTCCTTCAGGATATCTGGATGCCACCTTTCACCGTGATGACTTTAGGAGGAGGGATATTCCTCTGAAAGCCAATGAGACTAAAATTAATTTTTTGATTGAGAATAAGAAGGTGGTGTTGGTGGATGATGTACTCTTTAAGGGGCGTTCTGCCAGGGCAGCCATGGATGCAATGATTGCTTTTGGCCGACCCCAAAAGGTGGAGCTGATGGTGTTAATTGACAGAAAATATACCAGAGATTATCCTATAAAGCCTGACTACTGTGGTAGAAAGGTGAATACCTTGGAAAGTCAATATGTAAGTGTAGAATGGGCTTCCCAAGGCTTTGCCCAAGATGCGATTTGGATTACCGAAAAAGAAGTTAAAAGCTAATAATGCAACAGCTAAGTACCAAACATTTATTGGGTATCAAAGGACTGACAGCAGAAGATATCCAGTTGATTTTCGAAACTGCTGATAATTTTAAGGATGTTATCAACCGCCCAATTAAAAAGGTGCCTTCCTTAAGGGATATTACGATAGCCAATGTTTTCTTCGAAAATTCTACAAGGACGCGGTTGTCCTTTGAGTTGGCAGAAAAGCGGCTTTCAGCTGATGTGATTAACTTCTCCTCAAGCAATAGCTCTGTTAAAAAAGGAGAGACTCTAATCGATACGGTGAATAATATCCTGTCCATGAAAGTGGACATGGTAGTGATGAGGCATAGTAGCCCTGGTGCTCCTCATTTTCTTTCTCAGAATATTGATGCCAATATAGTGAATGCTGGTGATGGTACTCATGAACATCCTACCCAAGCATTGCTGGATTCATTTTCTATTAGGGAAAAACTAGGTGATGTGGCAGGGAAAAAGGTAGCCATCATCGGTGATGTGCTGCATTCTAGGGTGGCGCTTTCCAATATCTTTTGTCTTCAGAAATTAGGGGCAGAAGTGATGGTATGCGGACCAGTTACCCTTTTGCCTAAGTACATTAGCAGTTTAGGGGTCAAGGTGGAATATGATGTTAAAAAAGCCTTGCAATGGTGCGATGTTGCCAATGTGCTCAGGATTCAATTAGAAAGGCAGCAAATTAAATATTTCCCTTCTTTGAGGGAATATTCCTTGTATTATGGTGTGGATAGAAAACTGTTAGACCAATTAGATAAGGAAATAGTTATTATGCACCCTGGGCCTATTAACAGAGGTGTTGAGCTGAATTCAAATGTGGCGGACAGTGAGCATTCCATTATCCTCAACCAGGTGGAAAATGGCGTAGCGATCAGAATGGCAGTGCTCTATCTTCTAGCAGGAGTTAAATAAAACTAGGTTTAAAGAATTTAGAAAGGAACAGTCGACAAATGGCAGGCTGTTCCTTTTTTTGTTTAATGGAAGGTTTTGCCGGTGGATTTTGTTTTATAAAGTAGCTACAAGCCTAGCTTAGTAGAAGTGATAAATATTTGTAAATTGCTGTAAAAATAACCGATTCGTCATGATATATAATTCCATTATAGAGACCATAGGAAATACCCCTTTGGTAAGGCTGAACAAACTGAACAGCGGAATAAAAGGCCAAATATTGGTGAAGGTGGAATATTTTAACCCAGGTAACTCCGTCAAAGACCGAATGGCCATAAAAATGGTTGAAGATGCAGAGAAAGAGGGGAAACTAAAGCCGGGAGGGACTATTATCGAGGGAACCAGTGGGAATACCGGTATGGGGCTTGCTTTGGCGGCCATTGCAAAAGGATACAAATGTATTTTTACCATGGCTGACAAGCAGTCAAAAGAGAAAATAGATGTACTTAAGGCGATGGGGGCAGAGGTAGTAGTTTGTCCTACTAATGTTTCTCCGGATGACCCAAGGTCATATTATTCTGTTGCCAAAAAACTAAATGCTGATATCCCCAATTCTTTCTACCCAAATCAATATGACAATCTTTCCAATTGGAAGGCACATTATGAAACTACTGGGCCAGAAATTTGGGAACAGACTGAAGGGAAAGTCACCCACTTTGCTGCCGGTGTCGGTACTGGTGGTACCATGAGTGGTACAGCGAAATATCTGAAAGAGCAAAATGCTGATTTGGTTTCAGTTGGAATAGATACCTATGGGTCTGTTTTTACAAAATATAAGGAGACAGGGCAGTTTGACGAAAATGAAATTTACCCTTATTTAACAGAGGGTATTGGGGAAGATATCCTTCCGGAAAATGTGGATTTTTCTGTAATAGATCATTTTGTCAAGGTTACCGATAAGGATGCTGCCATCATGACCAGAAGGTTGTCGAAGGAAGAAGGCTTATTTGTGGGGTGGTCATGTGGATCGGCAGTACATGGGGCACTGGATTATGCTAAAGAGAACTTAAAAGAAGATGATGTGATGGTTATCATCCTTCCGGATCATGGAACAAGGTATCTAGGGAAAGTTTATAATGATGATTGGATGCGTAATCATGGCTTTTTGGAAGATATTACCTTTGGAACTGCGAGGGATATTATCGCTGCGAGAAATGGTAATTATGAATTGGTAGTGGCAAGGAGAGGAGAGAAAGTTAAAAATGCCATAGAGTTGATGAATGAGAAAAGTGTTTCCCAAATTCCCGTAATGGATAATGGTCAGGTAATAGGAAGCATAACGGATAATAAACTGCTAAGTAAAATTATTGTAAAACCAGAGTTGAAGGATGCAAATGTGGAGGAGGTTATGGAAGAATCCATGAAGTTTGTAGCCATGGATAGTACTTTGGATGTGCTTTCTTCAATGGTAGATAAAGATAAAGCCGTGCTAGTAAGGGATGATTTGCATCAAATCCATATCATTACCAAGCATGATATTTTAGGTGCCATTACTAAATAATTCTAATTAACTTTCTTTTACTCGAATTAAGATTCTGAAAAATACACGGTAATTTGCCGTGTATTTTATTATTAACGAAAATATGGATAAAAACAGTTTAAACCGCTTGATCGAAACAGGCTATGATTTTGATGTCAAGCAAGTGTTCCAAAAAGGCTGGGAGCTATTCACTATGAAGCCGCTGTTTTCTATTGGTTTTACAGGATTTATATTGTCGCTGCAATTACTTTTTGTTTTATATCTGAAAGAGTATGCGATTTTGTATAGTGTTTTCCTTTCGGGGCCACTTTTTTCAGGATTTTATTTAGCAGCCAATAAGATGAAGTCAGGTGAGGAAATTATATATCCAGATTTTTTTAAGGGTTTTCAATATTATATTCCCATCATTTTGATCTGGCTGATTGGGCAAATTTTGGTTTCTATTGGTTTAATAGTTTTCGTAGTTCCAGGTGTTTATCTTATGGTAGGCTATATGTTCGCCATACTCCTACATATTTTTGCAGGCTTGGATTTTTGGGATTCACTAGAGTATAGTAGGAAGCTGGTAACGGTGAAATGGTGGAAGTTTTTTACGCTTGTACTTGTTTTTATAGTTATCAATGCCATTGGATTGTTTTTAATTGTAGGGCTATTTATTACCATTCCTGTATCTTTTTATGTCGCTTATTGTGCTTTTGAGGAAGTTACTCAAGAGGCGCTGCATCAACAATAAGGCACGATTTTGGTAGTGTCAGATTTGTTGCGAAATTTGTTGAAAATCAGAGAATTGTGAAGAGGAAAGAAACTACCCATAAAGCCAGAAGAAAAGTAGTATTAGGCTTTTTGTTGACCATTTTTTTGGTATTAAGCGTTTGTGCTATTACCTATTTTAGTATTGATAAATTATTGAATACAGCCCAAAACCTGTCAGAGCCTAATGACAGGGTGCAGCAGCTGAATGCCTTATTGGCAGATGTCTACCAACTCGATAAGGTGAAGGGTGATTTTAAGGCGCAGGGTGATTCCACGGTGACCGAAACTTACCTGGATCTTATAGAAGGAAGGTTGGAATACCTAGAGAAAAGTGCCAATGACAGTGCAGAATTGAATCACCTTAAAAAGATCAATTTTAATATCAATGAATTGGTGGTGGTATATAATGGTTTAAAAGATGTAAAGAAAAACCTGATTAATAGGAATTTTAGCCAGCAAGCCCTAAGAAGCTTAGAAACAAAAATAAAGCGACAAGAAGAGATCAATAGGTTACAAAGCTTGGGGCGTATTAGGTTTGACCATAAAATCAGACGGACCAAGCCTGTAGAATTTGATTTAAACAATAGTAAAAAAAGTGCTGCTGATTCTGGAAATGGAAGCCTGATGTCCTCGGAGGAAATGGAGAACCTTCGAAGCATGTTTCAGCAATTTAGGCCACAGGCAGGAGATGATGATTCTGTGGATTATGAAGGAAATAATACTTCCGATTCTATTTTATATGCCGTTAAACAGTTTTTATTAGATATCAACTATCAGGAGCAGCATTTAAGGTCGAGCCTGGCCAATTTGGAAGGGGAGCTCACCTTGAAAAACAAAGAACTGATCGAAGAAATACAGTCACTTATATCCAATCTTCAGGAGGATGCCATTAAAGAAAGCCAGCAGAAAAATGATTCTTTGTATGAATTGGCTTTTGATGTTTCTATTCTTTTGGGGGTATTAATATTAGTAGGAGTTTTAGGGACTTCAGCATTTATATACAGTATCCTTACAGAGATTAGGAAAGATGAAAGCTATCGGGAAGATTTAGAGGTGGCTAAGGAAAGGTCCGATAAATTGGCAAAGGCCAAACAGAATTTTTTGGCAAATATGAGCCATGAAATCAGAAACCCACTTCATGCCATCCAAGGTTATAATGCAGCCATTAAAAAGACGGCAATGAGCCCTGATCAGAAAGATTATGTGAATATGGTAGGCTTTGCTGCAGAAACCTTGTCGGGTATAGTAAATGATATCTTGGACCTTTCCAAGTTGGAAGCCGGTAAGATTTCCATAGAAAAATCACCATTTGATCCTCATAAACTTTTCAATTCTATTAAAAACAGTTTTGAGTTGAAGGCGAATGAAAAACAAATTGATTTTAACTGGAATGTGAATTTGCCAAAGGATAAATGGATCGTAGGGGATGAATTGAGAGTCAGTCAGATTTTGAATAATTTGATCAGTAATGCCCTCAAGTTTACCGAGCATGGCAAGGTGGAAGTAAGTATAGACTTCGAAAAGAAAGGCTTTCTGTCCATGAAAGTTGAAGATACCGGGATTGGAATGACAGAGGAGTTCAAAGAGAATATCTTTAAGGAGTTCAATCAAGGAGATGGTTCTATTAACCGAAGATATGGAGGTACAGGGTTAGGTTTGACGATAGTGAAACGAATGCTGGAGCTACAAAAAGGCGAAATGGAACTTAAGAGTGAAGTGGGAGAAGGTACTTCAATTCAATTGAGAATTCCGTCTAAATTGGTGGAAGCAGAAATGAAAAAAGCGGCTGATAATGAGACTTCCTTTGATATTAGTCAGCTTAATATTTTACTTGTGGATGATGATTCTGTAGGGCTTAAATTTGCAAAATTGTTATTGGAAAGCAACGGAGCGACTGTTAAGGCTATGCAGGGAGGGACAAAGATTAGGGATGGTGTCATTGATGAGGATTATGATATCTTTTTGATCGATATTCAAATGCCAGAAGTTAGTGGATACGATGTTTTAAGGTTACTTAGGGAAAATAAAAAGTATCAAGATATCCCTGCCATAGCAATGACCGCCAATGTGTTTGCAAAAGAGAAGGATGAAATCTCAAATGTAGGCTTTGATGCCATTGTATTGAAGCCTTTTAAAGAGGAGGATCTGTTGAATAAGATAGGAGAGATCCTAAACCTAGAGATAATACCAAAAGCGAAGGTTTTGAACAAACCCTCGTCCGATTTAAGTATTTCAGGAATGTCAAGTTATGATACTTCAGACCTTAGAAAGTTTTGTATGGATGATGAGGAAATGTTGAAGGAGGTCTTGACTGATTTTTGTATAAGTACCAGTAATGATCTGGTGGATCTCGACAAATTTAGTGAGGTTAATGACTGGTCGGAAGTGTTGGAAATAGCCCATAAGTTGGGAAGCCGATTAGGGCAGTTGAAAATTAAAACGGCCACTTTAGCCAGGGGATTAGAACATGATCTTAAAGAGGGAGACCATTCAAAAGCCTCTGAAATGATTGAAAAAATAAAAGTTGATACGCTTCAAGTCATAGATAGGATACTTAAAGAATATCAACTTATGAGTAAAATTGATTAATAGTTCGATAAGGGTTTAATCAATCCCGTATTTCTCTATTTTATTATAAAGTGTTTTTCTATCAATGTTCAGGATCTTAGCGGCTCTTGATTTGTTGTATTTGACCTCGCTAAGGGTCTTGATGATCATCGCTTTCTCTTGAGTTTCAAATGAAGACTTTAGGTCTTTTGTTTCACTGGTATGGCTACTAGAACTTTCAGGGACCAATAAATCAACTGGTAATGCTTCTTTCTGAATTGTGCCTTCTGGTGTTAATAATACAGCCCTTTTAATTATGTTTTTGAGCTCTCGTAGGTTTCCTGGCCAGCTGTAGTTTTGGAATATTGTGATGACTTCAGGTGAGAAGCCTTCTATATTTCTGTTCAAGTCCTCATTGGCTTCTTCAAGAAAGATATCCGCATAATGGAATAAATCCTCAGTTCTCTCTCTCAATGGAGTTGACTTTAGGCTGAACTCATTAAGCCTGTGGTATAGATCTTCTCTGAATTCTCCAGTTTTTGAAGCTTGGGAAAGGTCTTCATTGGTTGCAACGATTATCCTCACATCTATTGGGATGTCCTTGGTGCTACCGATTTTTTTGATTTTCCTCTCTTGGATAGCTCTAAGCAGTTTTATCTGAACTTCATAACTTAGATTTCCGATTTCATCTAGGAATATGGTGCCTCCATTGGCAGTTTCGAAGTGGCCTGTTTTATTGTCCAAAGCCCCTGTAAATGATCCTTTTACATGGCCAAAGAGTTCACTCCCAGCGAGCTCTTTAGAAAGTGATCCACAATCGATAGCGACAAATGGGCCATTTTTTCTTGATGATTTTTCGTGTATTCTCTTTGAAATAAATTCCTTACCTGTACCACTTTCTCCCAATACCATTACACTCATCTCTGTGGGGGCGACGAGAGAAATATATTGTTCTAACTGCTGGGATTCTGGGCTTTTTCCAACCACATATTGAGTGCTAACAGTTTGCTTTTGTGTTGTGCCTTTGGAAGTTGTAGGGGTAGGTGCGGGACTTTCTTCGATAGTTGGTTTCTTTGGGGCGGCCTTAAGCGCTTCCTGAACGGTTGAAAGTAACTCGTCGGGATTAACTGGTTTTGTGATATACTCAAATGCACCCAGTTTCATGGACTTTACTGCTGTGCGGATATCAGAATAATTGGTAATCAGTATAACCTTTGTATCCTTTTCTGAATGAATGATATTCTCTAAAACTTCCATTCCGGTACCATCTGGAAGTCTGTAATCAGTGATCACTAGGTCATAATTTTCCTTTTCCATGTCAGAGGAAGCGTCTTTTATCCTAGTGGTGGTATGAACCGTAAACTGGTGCTTCTCTAAGAAGTTTTTTATGATTTTTGAATAGGTTAAATCATCTTCAATGAGAAGTATTTTTTCTTTAGCCATAGGTTTCTTTTATATCAGTAATCAGGTACAAGCCGAAACTATGCCATAAAGCTTGGACTCAACGATTATTTGTTAATAATTAATTTTCTGCCCCTGTTTTTAAAAGGAAGAGATGGGTGTTACTACTTGATAGTTAGAGTGTTGTGTTTTGGGGTTCTTGCAAAAGTAACTATAAAATATTTGCTATTATTAATAAAAATGGAAGATTTTTATGGGTTTCTTAACTGTTTTATTACCAATGGTTTAAAATGTGTTTTGAAGTGAGTAAATCGTGTTTTGTATTCTGTTTTTCTTGGGTTTTTTACAGTGAGTTTCCTGTAAGCGTTTGTTTGTTAATTGCTTATGATGTTTCCTTTTTCGTCAAAAGTGGCGGTTATGGCAAATTGCTCCTCGTCAACGAATTTTAAATCATAGTAAACTTTACTGCTTAGTTTAAGCATGTTTGCTTCCACCAATTTTAAGTTTGAAAAGATTAAATCAGCTTCTATATTTTTTGCTAATAATACTGGGATTTCATGTGTTTCAATTGGCTCCAATATTAGTGTCAAATCTGCAGATGAAGTTGCAATTGAAATACTGTCATTTGATGGATGGAGTTTTGAAGGCTTAGTACATCCTATAAATAGGAATAATGGAATTATGAGTAGTGTTAAAGTTTTCATTTCAGGTAATCGTTAGGGTTTGTTTTGGTCAAGCATATTTAATTCTGATAAAAGAGATGTTTATGACAGGTTTTGGAAGGCTAATATCAGACCAATGGCAAAAAATGGTGTAAAAGTAACTTATTTGTAATTGTATAACATCTTCGGGGAGAAGTGGTGTGGAATTTTTCCCACAGTTTGTAGATAACGGCTTTGGTTCAGCTGTTCTATGGACTGCGTAAAAGGTTATGGATAATTTTTTTACAATGATCCTAAATAATTATATTTGAGATAAATAATAAATTAATTAACTCTTTGCTTGCAAATTGCCCTCAGGTACGTGCACCTGAGGGCTTATTTTTTGTAGTGAATGGCTATATTTGGCAATTAAACTTGATCGATAAAGTATGGAATCATCCTCTCCAATAGGGATTTTTGATAGTGGTATTGGTGGCTTAACAGTAGCCAGGGCAGTGAAGGACCTGATGCCCAATGAACAATTGATTTATTTTGGAGATACCGCTCATTTGCCTTATGGAGATAAAAGCACTGCTTCTATCCAGGCCTATGCTGTGAAGATAGCAGATGTGTTGTTGAAGGCAAGGTGTAAAGCAATCCTTATAGCATGTAATTCAGCATCCACGGCAGCATTTGAATTGGTAAAAGCTTATGTGGCTTCCAGGGCAAAGGTCTTTGATGTAATTGAACCAGTAGTAGAATATGTGTCTGAATATTATGGAGGGCAGAAAGTGGGCTTGATAGGTACGAAACAGACGGTGAATTCTGGAGTATATAGACAAAAGATAGAGGCACTCAATAAAGGTGTTCAATTTTCGGCTTTGGCAACTCCATTATTGGCGCCGATGATAGAGGAGGGTTTTCATAATAATCAAATTAGTCAGGTGATCGTACAGAATTATTTGGAGGAGGTTGAGTTGAAAGATGTGGATGCGCTGATTTTAGGATGTACACACTATCCTTTGATTAAATCCCAAATAGAAAGTATTTATAATGGTAAAGTGGAGGTGATTGATAGTTCAGAAATGGTTGCAAAAGCGACTTATGCTTCTTTAGAAGCACTTGGACTATTGAATAAAGGAGAAAAACTTAAGGATCGATTTTTGGTTTCAGACTACACTCCTTCGTTTGAAAACACTACCAAACTTTTTTTTGGAAAGGAAGTAAATTTGGAAAAATATCCGCTTTGGGAATGATTGTTTTTTGAAGTAGATTTTGATGATGAATTCCTGGGTTTTATAATGGAGGTTTTTTAAATAATTATAACGAGGTTTAGTTAAGCTTGGGGAAATAAAGCAGTGGTTGTTTTGCTATGTTTCAAAATTTTGTTTACCTGAATTTTTTATTACTAATTAATATTTTGAAAAAATGAATTTTTCTTTTCAAAATAAGGTTATCAAAGCCCATGTTAATGTGGGGGAAGTTATAAAAAAGATGTAACTTTGCTTCTTAAAATATTACTTGCTAATACTCGATGAGCGATCAAATCAAACACGAATGCGGGATTGCCATGATCAGGCTCCGCAAACCTCTTCAATATTATATTGATAAGTACGGAACTCCCTTGTATGCTGCAAACCGACTATATGTCCTTATGCAAAAGCAGATCAACAGGGGGCAAGATGGTGCAGGTATTGCGAATATCAAGATCAATAGCAAACCAGGAACCCGATACATCAGTAGGTATCGGTCTATTGACCCGCAGGCAGTTAACTCCATCTTTGCCAAAGTTTCCAAGAAATATAAGAAAGCAAAGAAGCTTGGAGGTGAAGAAGGGCTGAAAGATGAACAGTGGATAAAGGACAATGTGGCGTTTTCCGGAGAGGTCTGGCTAGGTCATCTTAGGTACGGTACACATGGTGAGAACAGTATAGAAACCTGTCATCCTTTTCTAAGACAGAATAATTGGAGAAGTAGAAATTTGGTCATGGCAGGGAACTTTAATATGACCAATGTGGAGGAATTGTTCGGTAAGCTGGTTGAATTGGGGCAGCACCCTAAAGAAAAGACAGATACCGTCACGGTGATGGAGAAAATCGGCCACTTTGTCGATGAGGAAAATCAAAGGATCTTTAACAAGTATAAAGAAGAATACTCCAATAATGAAATTACCGAGGTAATTGAAAGAGAGTTGGATGTAGCCCGTATCTTAAGAAGATCTTGTAGGGATTTTGATGGCGGTTATGCGATGGCGGGGATTATCGGAAATGGAGCAAGTTTCGTGGTAAGAGACCCTTCAGGGATCAGGCCAGCCTATTACTATGCCGATGATGAGATTGTGGTGATTGCTTCAGAAAAACCAGCGATCAAGTCAGCTTTCAATATTGATTATAATGCCATCAAGGAAATACAACCTGGCAACGCTTTGATTGTAAACAAGGATGGATCATTCGGAGAACATGAGATTATTCCAGCATTGGAAAAGAAATCTTGTAGTTTCGAAAGAATTTATTTTTCAAGAGGTACAGACCCCGATATTTACAGGGAACGTAAGCAGTTAGGGAGGGCCCTTATCCCTCAAATTTTGAAAACCATCGATTTCGATTTAAAGAATACAGTCTTTTCTTATATTCCAAATACTGCAGAAACAGCCTTCTTAGGCTTAATTGAAGGTTTGGAGGACTATCTGAGTGTTAAAAGAAGAGAGATATTGTTAGATGGTAAGCCACATTTAGGTGATGTGGAAGAATTGCTTAATTTCCGACCAAGAGTTGAAAAGCTGGTTAATAAGGACGTGAAATTAAGGACATTTATTACCAATGATAATGATAGGGATGTGATGGTGGCCAATGTCTATGATACCACCTACGAAGTGATCAGACCTGAGGTGGATACCATTGTAGTTTTGGATGACAGTATTGTCCGCGGTACGACTTTGGAAAAGAGTATTTTGACCACTTTGGATAAATTAAATCCTAAGCGAATTATCGTCGTCTCTTCAGCCCCACAAATTAGATTCCCTGATTGTTATGGTATAGATATGTCCAAGATGAAGGAATTCATTGCTTTTAGAGCAGCTTTGAAATTGTTGGAGGAGACAGGTCAGCAATATATTTTGGATGAGGTTTATGAAAAATGTAATGCGCAGCCAAATGCCGGTGAGAATTTTGTGAAAGAAGTTTACAATCAATTCACCCCACAAGAAATATCAGATAAGATTGCAGATATTATTACAGGAGATCAGATTAAAGCTGAAGTTAAAGTGATTTATCAGACGGTAGAGAACCTGAACAAGTCTTGCCCTGAACATCTTGGTGATTGGTACTTTACAGGTGATTTTCCTACAGCAGGAGGTATGCGAGTGGTAAATAAATCCTTTGTTAATTTTATGGAAGGAAAAGCTGTAAGAGCATATTAAAATATATTAAACTGAATTTTATAAAGGCCATTTTAACTGATGGCCTTTTTTGGCTTTATGGCCATAAAACTTAAGTTTCTCATCTTAATTTCAATAATAATATGAGTATAAATACAGGACTTTTAAAGCAAGTTTGTGAAATAGCCGGAGCACCCGGTTTTGAAAAAAGAATTAGGGATTTGGTGATTGAACAAGTGACTCCACTGGTCGATGAGGTTAATGTGGATAATTTGGGAAATGTCATTGCCATAAAAAAAGGCGTCAATAATCCTGAAGACAAAAAAGTCATGGTGGCTGCTCATATGGATGAAATTGGGTTTATTGTCACTCATATCGATGACAATGGCTTTTTAAGATTTCATACCTTGGGAGGTTTTGACCCGAAAACCTTGACAGCGCAGCGTGTGATCGTTCATGGAAAGAAAGATTTGGTTGGTGTGATGGGGAGTAAGCCTATTCATGTAATGACGCCTGAAGAGAGAAATAAACTTCCTAAAACTACGGATTATTTTATTGATCTTGGGATGAGCAAGGAGGAAGTGGAGCAGTATATTACTATCGGCGATCCAGTTACCAGAGATCGAGAATTAGTGGAGATGGGGAATTGCGTGAACTGTAAATCGATTGATAATAGGGTAGCAGTCTTCATTTTGTTAGAAGCCCTAAAGAGCATCAAGAATCCTCCTTATGATGTATATGCGACTTTTACGGTTCAGGAAGAAGTAGGGTTAAGGGGTGCGAATGTCGCGGCGCATGGTGTTGATCCAGATTTTGGGATAGCTTTGGATACTACCATTGCCTATGATGTGCCAGGAGCCTCTGCCCATGAGAAAATCACTGAGTTGGGGAAAGGGACAGCCATAAAAGTAATGGATGCTATGACTATCTGTGATTATAGAATGGTAGACTTTATGAAGAAAACAGCGGCTGAGAAAAGGATTAAATGGCAGCCTGAAATATTAACTGCTGGAGGAACTGATACTGCTGGTGTGCAAAGGATGGGTAAGCAGGGGGCTATAGCTGGCGCCATATCTATTCCGACCAGGCATTTACATCAAGTGATTGAAATGGCCAACAAGGATGATATCGCTGCAAGTATAGAATTACTAAATGCTTGCTTGGAAAACCTTGACCAATACGATTGGCAACATTAAGGGTTACATATAAGGAAAAAGCCTTCTGATTCAAGTTCAGAAGGCTTTTTTTTAAGCTTTTACTTTTTTCTTGGGAATTTTTTTCATGAGATATTTATAGAGTTCCAGATAGGAAGTATGTTCATGATTACTGAGACTAATCGAGGTTTTATCCTCAAAAGCAATGGTTATTTGTCTGAACTCTTTTTTATTAGTGATAATGATTTCTTCTTGCCATGCCAGTATTTGATTAAGGCTATAAAGTTTTTTAAATCCTTTAAGAGGTAATTTAACCTCAATCTGACTCTTTCCAGCATTGATAAAGCGGTAACCAGCCATCATTTTGACGAGGATCAATAAAATAACCACTGTAAGCAATGCAGCACTGATCAAGTAGAAAAATAACCCATAGGACCTGGAGGTGCTAAAGTCATTGAGAATATAACTGAGCCCAGAAATAAGGATAATCACTATGGCGCTTAGCGATATATAGGTGGCTCTTTTTGGTTTACATTGAATCATAATCTTTTAATAGCTCTTCAAGTTTTCCTTTGGCAAATTTAACCAAATCAGGAAAGAAAGCATCAAAATACGTCTTAAGCTTTGCTTCGTTTTCTTTTAAAAATAAATGGGCTGTTTCCATTTTAGAATCAAACTTAGTGTGTTTGGAGATGCCCGTTAAGGAAGCTTTCATTCCTTCAATAGTACCATAAGCTACCAGCCAATTGTCTTTTTTCATATAATGAAATAAGTACATGAAGCTTTGTGGAAGTAGATGGTCATTTTTTTCGATGGTATTATAGACATATTCAGCGAATTCTTCAATACTTCTGTCATCAAAACTACTCCAATATTTGCTAAGGAAATAATCAAAGTAAACATCGGTAATGACCAAGGAATATCTTTTATAATGGGGCTTTAATAATTCCTGAGCCTCTTTTACCACAGGGTGACCGTCGGTGAAATCATCAATTTCCCTGTGCAGTTTGATTCCCGCAACAATTCCGGGTTCGAATTGATCCTCTAGATTTCCACGGACAAAGTCCCCAATAAAGTTGCCCAAAAGCACCTTAGGATGATCAAATGAAAGATATGCGTGTGCTAAAAAATTCAAGATAGAAAAAAGGGTTAAATGGTTCGCGAAATAATCAAATACATTAGCTTTGATTATTAAAAATAACCATTGATGTCGAAAATACAGGAAGAATTAAAATTTACTTTACAACTTTTGAAAAAAGAGTGGGCAGAGGATTTGGAGCAATACCGCATAAAAACGCTCAGTGCTTCCCTTTCGGATAAGAAAAAGGAAGGAATATGCTGGTATCCTGTTAAGGTAATCAAAACCAAAGTAGGTATGGGAGAGAGGTTGATATTGGAAGTGGAGAGAGCTGAAAGTGGTCAATCCCATAGTTTTCAGTCAGGTAAATCTATTTCCTTGTTTTCCAACTTTACAGAGGGGAAGTCCCCTCGGGTCAATGGCGTTGTGAATTTTGTCCGTAAGAATACCATGACCATTACGCTTATGGGCAATGAATGGCCTGACTGGTTGCATGATGGTAAGTTGGGAGTGGACCTTCATTTTGATGAGGCCAGTTACAGAGAAATGGACTTTGCCATGAATAGTGTAATAAAAGCTGAAAGTGGGAGGTTGGGACAATTAAGGGATGTGTTACTGGGTGAGGAACAAGCTGCTTTTAAGAGTGACTCAAATCAAGGAAATATTACTAGCTTAAATAGTAGTCAAAATGCTGCGGTAAGCAAGGTTTTAAGTGGTCAGGATGTGGCAATAGTTCATGGCCCTCCAGGTACGGGAAAGACCACAACTATTGTGGCTGCGATCAAGGAGGTTTTAAAAGAACACTCACAGGTGATGGTTTGCGCCCCAAGCAATGCTGCTGTAGATCTTTTGGTTGAGAAATTAACGCTTAATAGAGTGTCTACACTGAGAATAGGGCATCCAGCAAGAGTGGACGATCAGATTTTAGAGCAGACTTTGGATGCTAAGATTGCTGCGCATAATAGTTACAAAGACCTCAAAAAGTTACGTAAATCGGTGGAGGAGTATAGGCGAATGGGTAGGAAGTACAAGCGGCATTTTGGATATGCTGAAAGGGAACAGAGAAAACGCCTGATGGCAGAGGCCAGTAAAGCAAAGGAGGCTGCTTCCCATTTAGAAGATTATATACTATTTGATGTTTTTCAGCAAAGCAAGGTGGTTGCAACTACCTTGGTAGGTGCGAATAATCCAGTATTAAAGGGGATGAAATTTCCGGTAGTCTTTATCGATGAAGCAGGTCAAGGAATGGAACCTGCCACTTGGATACCGGTAATGAAAGCGGAGAAGGTGATTATGGCAGGAGACCACTGTCAACTTCCTCCAACAATCAAATCTTATCAAGCCAGTCAAGAAGGCTTAAGTGAAACTTTATTTGAAAAGGTGATCAAACGACAGAAAGAGGCCAGTTCAATGCTTGAGCTTCAATATAGAATGCCTGAGATGATCATGAAATTTTCAAGTAAGTACTTTTATCATGAAGCATTGGAGGCTGCTGAAAATACATTGAGTCACAGTTTGGCTAAGGAAGAGCCGGTTATTGAATTTATAGATACTGCAGGAAGCGGCTTTACTGAACACCTAGAGAAAGATTCCTTGAGTAAACTCAATACAGAAGAGGCGAGATTTTCACTAGGAATGTTAGAAAAGCTAATTGGAAGATTAGGGATAGATGCTTTTAAAACCAGTGGCTATACTTTTGGGCTTATTTCTCCCTACAAAGCCCAAGTTAAGAAACTTGCCGAGTTATTGGAGGAAGGAGCAGGGTTTGACCAATTAAGGGAATTAAGAGATAATATTAGCGTAGGGACTATCGATGGTTTTCAAGGACAGGAAAGGGATGTTATTTTGATCAGTTTGGTGCGGTCCAATGAGCAAGGTGAAATAGGCTTTCTAGCTGATACCAGGAGGATGAATGTGGCATTGACCAGGGCCAAGCGTAAATTGATAGTTGTCGGAGATAGTGCTACTTTGAGTGCTCATCCATTTTATCAGCAATATTTAGATTTCGTTACTGAAAATGGTTTTTATAAGAGCATTTACGAAGTGATGGAATTTTAAGAAGTGAAAAGCCTGAATAAACTGTTATTCAGGCTCTCTTATCTATATAGATCAAATGTTATTGATCTTTCTTTTCTTCCATATAGGCAAGATTGAGGTAGCTTAAGACGCTTCCAAAAGCATGAGCAGATTTTTCCTGCTCAGGGCTTAATTTTTTTCCAGTGAGCCGACACAGGAGGAGTCCATAAACTCCGTTTATACAAATTTGAATTTCATGGCCCAAGTCCTGCCCCTCAGCAGCCATAATTGCATCGATTATATGGGGTTTAGCATCATTGTAGATTTTAAAATATTCTTGGTCATTCTTGAGCAGGTTCCAATGAATATTGGCCAAGTGGTCCACCTCCTTTTGAGTAGTAGAAAGATGACCTGTTTCCTGGATATTTTCATTCTGCATTTCCTGTACTAAATAGCGAAACCAATCTGTAATTTCAGTTTTTTCCTTATCTGATACAGGGTAGTGGGAAATAACATATTGGCGGATTTCGTCCATATTGAATTGGTAAGATCTGATCAGGTCTTCCATTTGGTACATATAAACAATATACTCACCTATGTTTTTCTCTTTTTTCTTTTCCGCTAGCTGTTTCATGATTTGATAATGACATTGAAGCTGCAAAGATAAGGAGCTTAAAAAGGTTCAACAAGTCCAAAATGCTAATAGAAAAGCCAGCGCAGGGATAGGAATGTCAGGTATTAAGGCACTTAATGATAAATATGTCAATCCTATACTATTAAAACACTAACTATTTACTATTTTTGCCCTCAGAATGGATATGCAAAAAATAAGAAATTTCTGTATCATAGCCCATATTGATCATGGGAAGAGTACATTGGCGGATCGTCTACTGCAGTTCACCAATACGGTGACTGAAAGGGAGATGCAAGATCAGTTGTTGGATAATATGGATCTAGAGCGTGAGAGAGGGATTACCATTAAGTCTCATGCCATCCAAATGAAATATAATTATAAGGGAGAGGAGTTTACCTTGAACTTGATTGATACTCCAGGTCACGTGGATTTCTCTTATGAGGTCTCTCGTTCAATTGCTGCCTGTGAGGGGGCTTTATTGATTGTAGATGCCTCACAAGGAGTGGAAGCCCAGACTATTTCCAATCTTTATTTGGCGATGGAACATGATCTTGAGATTATTCCAGTATTGAATAAAATTGACCTTCCTGGAGCTGATCCTGAGGTGGTGGCAGATGAGGTGATGGATTTGATTGGATGTGACAAAGAGGATATTATCCATGCGTCTGGAAAAGAAGGTTTGGGTATAGAAGATATTTTGAATGCAGTAGTTGAGAAAGTACCTGCGCCTAAGGGGGATGTTGATGAACCATTGCAGGCCATGATTTTTGACTCTGTTTATAATCCTTTTCGTGGTGTAGAAGTACTTTTCCGAGTATTCAATGGAACCATTAAGAAGGGGGATAAAATTAAGTTTGTCAATACCGGAAAAGAATATGATGCTGATGAAATCGGCATTTTAGGTATACAACAAAAGCCACAAGACTCGATAAGTGCGGGGAATGTAGGTTATTTGATTTCAGGTATCAAGGTGGCTAAGGAAGTAAAGGTGGGGGATACCATTACCCATATAAAAAGACCTTGTTCCACCGCTATCCAAGGTTTCGAGAACGTCAAGCCAATGGTGTTCGCGGGGATTTACCCTGTTGATACTACTGAGTTTGAGGAGCTAAGGGCATCCATGGAAAAGCTTCAGTTAAATGATGCTTCCTTGGTTTGGGAACCTGAGACCTCTGCAGCATTGGGCTTTGGTTTCCGTTGTGGATTCTTAGGAATGCTTCATATGGAGATAATTCAGGAGCGTTTGGAGCGTGAATTTGATATGACGGTGATTACAACCGTACCATCAGTTCAGTTTAAAGCCCTGATGAATGATGGGGAGTATAAGCTAATTAATGCACCATCTGATATGCCTGACCCTAACCTGTTTAAGCATATTGAGGAGCCGTTTGTACATGCATCAATTATTACCAAGTCCGACTATGTAGGGCCTGTTATACAGCTGTGTATGGAAAAGCGGGGGCAGATCAGAAACCAGGTTTACTTGACTGCAGACAGGGTAGAGTTGTCCTTTGATATGCCACTTGCTGAGATTGTATTTGATTTCTTCGATAAGCTGAAGACCATTTCCAGGGGCTATGCTTCATTGGATTATGAGTTAAAGGAAAATAAACCTTCTCATATGGTGCGTTTGGATGTAATGCTAAATGGTGAAGTGGTAGATGCTTTATCTGCTGTAGTGCATAGGGATAAAGCCTATGAGTGGGGTAAGCGACTTTGTGAGAAACTGAAGGAATTAGTACCACGTCAGATGTTTGAAATTGCAATCCAAGCTGCTATTGGTACAAAGATTATTGCCAGAGAGACGGTAAAAGCCATGCGTAAAAATGTATTGGCCAAGTGTTATGGTGGTGATATTTCACGTAAGCGTAAACTACTTGAAAAACAGAAGAAAGGTAAGAAGCGTATGAGACAGGTAGGAAACGTGGAAGTACCTCAAGAGGCATTTATGGCAGTACTGAAATTAGATTAGAAGAAGCTAGATATAAGACGTTAGACTTAAAATCGGTTGGGATTAGAAGCCTTGATCTTGAAAAACAAAATGGCTTTAAGATATTAAATTGGATAAAAATTGGGACTAATAAGTGGGCTGTGAAATTCCCACTTCGACCTTCTCACTTAAATAAAAAATTATGCCTACAATAATAGACGGTAAAAAAATATCAGCGGAAATTAAAAACGAAATTGCTGACCGAGTTAAGGAAATCAAAAAAGAAGGTGGAAAAACGCCTCATTTGGCTGCTATCTTGGTGGGTAACGATGGAGCCAGTCAAACTTATGTAGGTGCTAAGGTGAAGGCTTGTGAGTTTGTGGGTTTTGATTCCACATTGGTAAGACTGGAAGATAGTGTTTCTGAAGAGGAGCTGCTAAAAGCGGTAGAAGATATCAATGAAAATCCAGATATTGATGGATTGATCGTTCAATTGCCATTGCCTGATCATATCTCGGTGGAGAAAGTAACGGCTAAAATCAAGCCTGAAAAAGATGTGGATGGATTTACTCCTGCTAATGTAGGGAGAATGGCTTTGAATTGGCCTACTTATGTGGCAGCGACACCTTATGGAATTGTAGAGTTGCTTAAGCGATATAATGTGGAAACTTCTGGTAAACACTGTGTGGTTATCGGAAGAAGCCATATTGTGGGCTCACCAATGAGCATCTTGATGGCCAGAAATGGAAATCCAGGAAACTGTACCGTTACCTTGACGCATAGTAGAACTCAAAACTTAAAGGAAATTACCAAAACAGCGGATATTCTTATCGTAGCGATTGGTAAGCCTGAGTTTGTAACAGCAGATATGGTTAAAGATGGGGCTGTGGTAGTGGATGTTGGGATTCACAGAATTGAAGATGCAAGCAAGAAGAGCGGTTTCCGTTTGATTGGTGATGTGAAATTTGATGAAGTTGCTGAAAAAGTTTCAGCTATTACTCCTGTTCCTGGAGGTGTTGGTCCGATGACCATTGCTTCATTACTTTATAATACATTGCAGTCAGCTGAGAAAAAGGTTTATTCTTAATCAATGTAATTAATGGCGGGCTTTATAATTGGGAGGAACCTTCTGGTTATAAAGCCTGCTTTTTATATAAAAGGGCAAAGGCCTAAATATTTAGCGGTTCAATTACCCGCTCAATCAAAAATTATTATGGAAGAGAAAGTGTTAGTGGAAAAAGGATTGAAGCTTCCAGTAATGGAGGCGTTTTACACCATTCAAGGAGAAGGGACATTTACAGGACACCCAGCTTACTTTATTCGTTTGGGAGGCTGTGATGTAGGTTGTGTTTGGTGTGATGTAAAAGAATCATGGGAAGCGGGTAAGTGGCCAGTACTTTCTATAGAGGAAATTGTACAAGGGGCATTGGAGCATCCAGGGAGATTGGTGGTAATTACAGGAGGGGAGCCTTTGATGTATGATTTAAATCCACTGACGTCTTTACTAAAAGAGAAAGGTTTTACTACCAATATCGAAACCAGTGGTGCTCATCCATTTTCTGGTGATTTTGATTGGGTATGTTTTTCACCCAAGAAATTTAAGGAGCCCCATGAGAGTATTTTTGAAAGGGCAAATGAGCTCAAAGTGATTGTTTTTCATAAAAGTGATTTTGATTTTGCAGAGAAACATGCTGCTAAGGTGTCAAAAAGCTGCAAAAAACTCCTTCAACCGGAGTGGAGCAAATCTGAAAAGTATACCAACGAAATAATTAATTACGTAAAAAGTCATCCAGATTGGAATATTTCGCTCCAAACTCATAAATTTATGGATATACCATAAATAAATGCGAACAACCCAAATAGTCCTTTTTTTTATATTTATCAGTTTTAATCTTTACGGACAAGCGTATTCCGTTGATGATAGGAGAGCCATTAAGCTTTACCAAGAGGGGGAAGACTTGGCTTTGAGGCGAAGATATGATCAAGCGATTGAGAAATTTGAGTTAGCGGTAAAAAGAAATGGCCATTTTTTAGAGGCCTATAAAAAATGGTCTCAGTTATTACTCAACCGAGGTGATTATTCTGAAGCACTTCAGGTGGCTATAAATGGGGATATTAAAAGTGCAGGAAATATAGAACATAAGGCCAATTTTGCATGGTTGATCACCAATATTTATTTAAAGTCTGGAGATTTCAATCAGGCCATTCAAAAGTTTGAAGAATCCCAGCAGTATTTCTCCAGTAGTCTAAAGACTTCTTATGCTTTTAAAGAAATGGAGGAGCAACTGGCCTTTATCAAAGAAGAGATGAAAATAGCCAAGGAGATTGATAAGGAAAAGCTGCCTGTACCACTCAACGAGTTTCATCAACAATATTTTCCTGTTTTAACAGCTGATAGCAAACAGATATTGTTTACAAAACGAGATGGTGTCGCCCGAACGGACCATGAAGATATTTTTACCTCATCATGGGATGGGATGAGTTGGTCTAGTCCTGAGGCCTTAGGGAAAAATATTAATACAATGTACAATGAGGGGACATGTACGATTTCTGCTGATGGGAATATATTAATCTATACCAGCTGTGATGCACCGGACTCTTATGGCTCTTGTGATTTATACATAGCTTATAGGGTGGATGGCAAATGGCAGAAGCCCAAAAATATGGGAGAGAAGGTGAATTCCAGGTATTGGGATTCACAGCCCTCATTATCAGCAGATGGCAGTATTCTTTTCTTTTCATCCAATAGGCGAGGAGGATTTGGTGGGAATGATATTTATTATTCCATGAGAACAAATACCGGTCTTTGGTCTGTGCCCGTGAATGTGGGGGAAGTAGTAAATACCAAGTTTGATGAAGTGTCTCCATTCTTGTATTTCAATAATGAGTTGTTGTTTTTTGCATCAGACGGGCATTTGGGTTTTGGAGGAATGGACCTGTTTAGTAGTAAAATAAATAAAGGGGAATTCGAAATTCCTGATAATCTTGGATATCCGATAAATGATCAAAGGGATCAATTGGCTTTGTTTATTACTGCCCAGAGAGATTATGCCTATTACACTGAGAATTCTATACGAAATGGGGTTTTAGATAGATCCTATTTGTATCGTTTTAACTTTCCACAAGAAATTGATTTAGGGGAAAGGTTGATAGTCACAGGAGGAAAGGTGATGAACGAAAAGACCGGAAAGCCCATAGTAGCTTCCTTGGCCTTAGTGAACTTGGAAAATGATAGTACGCTTTATGAGTTTAGATCAAGTGGGGATTCAGGGAAATTCATGATGATCTATCCGGACAAGGCTTTTTCTGGACTTTATGTGGAAAAGAAAGGGTTTTTGCCAAAGATTTATAATGTGGAGAAGGATAGTTTAAAGGATATAAAGAACATGGAAATTGGCCTTAAACCAGTAGCCAAAGGTGAACAGTTTCTATTTGAAAATGTATTTTTTGATTTCGATAAATCTGAATTGAGGCCTGAATCTAAAAGTTCCTTGTCTCGATTAAAGAAGTTTCTTTTGGAGAATGATCAGGTGAGTATTGTTATTGAGGGGCATACTGATAATATTGGGGAAGAAAGCTATAATCAGGACTTGAGTATGCGTAGAGCTAAAAGTGTGGAAGCTTATTTAGTTGAAAATGGAATTTCCAGTTCCAGGTTAGAAGTAATGGGTTGGGGGGATAAAAAGCCTTTGGTGCCTAATTCGAGTCAGTCTAACAGGGCAAAAAACCGAAGGATTGAAATTGTAATCAACTAAATTTTTGAAAAAAATTTTCGTTGGTTTATGTGGTATGCTTTTTTGTACGTTTTATTTAGCTTCTAATTTTTTTTTGATTACACAACTGGGTCAGATTTAATTTGTTGTTTTTCAATGATTTGTGCTTTTTATTGCGTTGCTGATGGGTTCGAAAAAAGGATTATTTAAATATTTTTTAGATTTTAAAATAGTTTGTTGCAGTTTGATCTTAAATATGTTCTAAATGGTGCTTTGTTGGTATTTATGGTTGAAATATTATTTGGTAATTGTAATTGTTTTAGTAATTAGATGAGTTCAAATAGTTGTAAGTTATGTTTTTGTTTTAGTTTCTATTTCGAAATAAAATTCTGTTTTTGTAGTTTGGATTAGTTTTTTGTGGAATCATTGATTTTTTAAGTTTGTTGAAATTGGGGTTTGATGTTGGATTATTAGGAGATAATAAGCTATCTTATAGATGTTAAACCAAAATAAAATTATTTATCATGAAGAAAATTTTACTGCTAGGACTGGTATTCCTTGTGGCTTGTGCCATGGTATACGGTCAAAGCCGTACTGTCACAGGGGTGGTGTCTTCCGTATCTGACGGAGAAGTCATTCCAGGTGCTACGGTTCTTGTAAAAGGGACTACAGTAGGAGTTGCTACAGATCTTGATGGGGAGTATTCCATTAATGTACCATCTGGTAGCACTGTCCTTATTTTTAGTTTCGTAGGGATGAAGTCGATTGAAGTTCCAATCGGAAATAAGTCAATTATTAATGTTGAGTTAGAACCGGATGTACAAACATTGTCAGAGTTTGTGATCACATCGTATGGAGATCAGTCGAAAAGGGAAATTACAGGCGCTATTGCTTCTGTAAAAGGTGAAGTGTTTGCTAATCTTCCAATGCAGTCTTTTGATAGGGCTATGCAGGGTAGAATAGCAGGTGTGCAAGTGACCTCAGGAAGTGGTCAGCCTGGTGGTACATTGAATGTAAGAATTCGAGGAACAGGATCTATCAATGCAGGTAACTCGCCATTATATATAGTGGACGGGGTACAGTTGACAGCGGGAGGTGTTTCTGGCCAAGGAAGTCAAAATGGTCTTGCAGCTATTAACCCAAATGATATTGAGTCCATAGAAGTTTTGAAAGATGCAGCAGCTGCTGCGATATATGGAGCGCAAGCAGCCAATGGAGTGGTTTTAATTACAACCAAAAGAGGTCGGGAAGGTAAAACCGATGTTTCGCTTTCAGTTCAAGAGGGGATAGTACAGCCTTTAGGTTTGTATGATGTAATGAATGCGAGAGAATTAGCTACCATCAAACGTGCATCTTATGTTAATGCAGGGTTAGATCCAAATGATGCAGCAGCTATTTATGGTAATCCAGAGGATCCAGATCTTGAATCTATAGATTGGGTTGATGCACTTTATCGTGACAATGCCAGATTGAGTATATATGATCTTTCTGTTTCCGGCGGTGATGAAAAGACTACTTTTTATCTTTCCGGTTCTTATACCGCTCAGGAAGGTCAAATCATACAGTCAGATTACAAGCGGGGAACAGGTAGGTTAAACCTGACTCACCGTCCGAATGACAAGTTCACCATAACAGCTAATTTATCATTGGCCTATCAAAGGACCAACGGGACTATTGACAGAGGTAATTTCGTGAATGGACCTTTCGTGGCTGGCTATTCAGCTAGACCAAATGCACCGATATATGATGAGGAAGGTGAGTTTGCATTATATCCTTCTGACCACCTTTTTGGATATAATATTATTCAAGGTGTTTATGAGGAATTGAGACGTGCGACTACTGTTCAGTCCGTGTCCAATTTATCCTTAAATTATCAGTTTACGCCATGGTTGAGTTTTACATCCTATGCGGGTATCGATTTTACGGATAATCGGGATGAAAACAATCGGCCTTCTACAATTCCTGCTTTTTCATCTTATGGAGGGTCTGCGTCTTATACAGACAGGAGGTATAATAACTTTAATACTAACCATAACTTCAATTTTAATAAAAGTTTTGAAGATGTTCATAATGTTTCAGGTGTATTAGGTTTTGAGTATAAGGGTGCTCAGGATGAGTTGAGCTCAGCCACAGGTCGGGGCTTTGCAAATCCTACATTAAGGTATCTACAAAATGCTGCTACGCCATTTGACGTGAACGGTAATTATACAGAATATAAGCGTGCAGGTATTTTTGGACAGGCCAAATATGATTATGATGACCGATACAATGCGGAGGTAATCCTTAGAAGAGATGGTAATTCTCGATTTGGATCAGAATACAAATGGGGAACATTTTATGCCTTCTCTGCTGGCTGGAGGATCTCATCAGAAGATTTTCTTCAGGATATGGATTGGATAGACAATTTAAGGATGAGAGCATCTTATGGTGTCACCGGTAACTCTGATATTGCCAATTTTGCTTCCAGGACCTTAGTGGGTAGTGCAGGGCAATACCTAGGCAATGGTTCTTTGAGGGTGTCCCAATTAGGTAATGATTTATTGACTTGGGAAGAGGCAGAGACCTTTAATATAGGATTGGATTGGACTTTGTTTAATGGTCGTATCATCGGTACAGTTGATTTTTGGAGGAAGAATTCCAATGCATTGCTTTTGGATACACCACTTCCAATCGATGCAGGATTTAAGACAATTACAAGAAATTCAGGAAAAGTAAGGAATCAAGGGATCGATATTGACTTACAAACAGTGAATGTTGTTTCTGGAGATTTTCAATGGAATACGGCATTTAATGTAACTTTCTTGGAAAATGAATTGCTGGAGCTTTATGATGGATTGGATAGGATAGGTAATGATCTAATAGTGGGAAGACCAATTAATTTCTTGTACTCCAATCAGTTTTTGGGAGTTAATCCTGCAAATGGTAGGGTAATGTATGAGGATGAAAATGGAGAATATACTTATATCGCCGGAGAATCATCATTAAGATATATAGGCAGTGGTTTACCAAGCAGTTATGGTGGTCTGTCTAATTCATTTAGTTATGGCCCAGTTTCCTTGGAAGTATTTTTCCAATATCAATTTGGAAACAAGGTGTTTAATCAGGATTTGTACAATATAGCTTACGCCGGTTCAAGCCCGGATAATCAGTCTGTTTCCCAGTTAGATTACTGGAGGGAACCTGGGGATATTACCAAAACACCAAAGCCATATGAAGGAGGCCAGGAGCCCGGTACCTCAAGTATAGGCACAACTTCCACCAGATTGATCAATGACGGTGGATATATCAGATTAAAGCAGGTGACCTTGAATTATTCTTTGCCAGTGGCAATTGCGAATAAAATAGGGATGAAAAGAGCAAGGATTTATGCACAAGGAATCAACTTAGCCACTTTTACAAAGTTCAATGGCATAGATCCTGAAGTCTTAAGTGTGGGAGAAAGTACTTATGGTGCTTATCCAAACTCTAAGCAATTTTCAGCAGGTATTAATCTAACATTCTAAGACTAAAGCAAAATGAAAAATATTATTAAAATACTATTTGTAGGTTCGGCTTTAGCAATGGGGGCATGTTCAGATTTATTGGATACGCAGCCCCGGCAAAGCTTAACACCAGAAACTGCACTAGCAGATGTGGAGGGATATCAGTCTTTGGTCTATTCCCTGTATGGAAGAACTCTGGGATTTGATTATTATGGACAGCTGATGCAAGTGGCTCCAGAAGTGATGGCGGATAATTTAAAAATTATAGCCAACACCGGTAGGTATATTGGTCAGGAAGCTAATGCAGATCGTCAACACATTGACATATGGGAATTTACCGAGGTAGATACGGATACGGATAATAATCCTGGGTTATACGCTTCCATCAATGATGCCAATATAATATTGGCAGGAATAGATGAGGTGGATGGGGATGATAATTTGAGAAATAGGGTGAAGGGAGAAGCCTATTTCTTCAGAGCCTTAAATTATTTTGATTTGGCCAGGGTTTATGGATATGAGCCAGGACAAGAAGTCAATGGATTTGATTTGAGTGTTATCTTAAGAACTACACCTACTTTGGGCCTGTCCGCGGCAGACTTTAGGGCAAGATCTACGAATACAGAGGTTTATAATCAGGTCGTTTCAGACTTGAAAGAGGCCATTGATTTGTTGCCAAACGCAAGTTTAGGTGAAGAAGATGTTTATAGAGCATCAAAGGGTGCAGCACAAGCCTTATTGGCAAGAGTTTATCTGTATATGTCAAATTATTCAGAAGCTGAAACAATGGCAACTAATGCTATGGTGAGTTTTGGTTTGACCGATAATGGTACTGGCCTTTTGGAAGCGGAAGACTATGTAGCTGGTTTTTCCACGGCTCCAAATCCAGAATCGTTATTTGAGGTGGAGATCCGTTCTCAAGACTGGAATAGTACGGATGGATTAAATAATTCCATGTGTTCCCTTCTGGCCAATGTATATACTGGTGCTCAGTTTATCCTAACGGTATCCGATGATTTACTGGCCTCTTATGAAGCGGGAGATGTGAGGTTGGATACTTGGGCAGAAACTGAAAGAGAGGGGACTTCAGGTACATTCTATCGGTCTACCAAATGGCTAGGTCACAAAGGAGATTTTCTCGAAAACCTTCCTATTATCAGGGCTTCTGAACTGTATTTAATTAGAGCGGAGGCTCGCTATAAAACTTCCAATGAAACAGGTGCCAGAGCAGATATTAATGCTCTGAGAAGTAAAAGAGGTTTGGGAAATACTGCTGCTAGCGGTACCGCTTTAATGGACCTTATCATGCATGAGAACAGAGTGGAATTTGCCACAGAAGGCCATAGGTGGTTTGACTTGAAAAGAAATGGTATGACGATTTCTAAATCTGGAAGTTTCGAACCTGTTCCTTACACTGATTATAGGATTTTATCTCCTATTCCTCAGGACGAAATCATACTGAATGATTTGTTGGAAAATAATCCTGAATATAACTAAACGAAGGAGAAATGATGAGACAACATAAATCAATATATATATATGTACTAGTAGTACTGGTGTCCTTTGTAGTTACTTCCTGTTTCGATGATCCAGGTTTAGAGACTACATGGAGTGGTTCGGAAATTGAGTTTAATGAAGCTAATCTCCCCAATGGTTATACAGAAAACTTTGCGAAGGAAGAGGGGAATGTTACTCAGACTGATATGGGGGTGATTCAAGTTAATTTGGTTGGGGCACCCGCTACCAGTGATCTTATGATTGAAGTGGAGGTAGATCCTAGCTCTACAGCTGTTCAAGGTGTTCATTATAATTTACCATCCAGTACCGTAACCATTCCTGCCGGTGAGGTTACAGGGACATTAATGGTGGAAGTTTTAATTGGTAATATTGGGCTAGAAGAAACTCCCGATTTGGTTTTAAAAATAGCAGATGCCAGTGGCGCAAAAATAAGTGCCAACTATGGTGAGTTGACCTATAAAATAAGGATGGTTTGTGCATCCCAATTAGAAGGGACATATTCTGTGTTTTGGGAAACTTTGATCATAGGAGATGGTAGTGGAGGAGCAAACCAAACATTAACCAATTACACTTTTAATAATACCATTGAAATTAAAGAAGTGGCAACAGGAGTTTATCAATTAAGTGATATGACCTTTGGATTGTATCCAGAGGTGTATCAAGACAGTGCTCCAACAGGTAGGATCTCGGATAATTGTAATGATATTACTGGTGATGCAAGTAATGCTGATCAATATGGGGATCCGTTCACTGTTAGCGGAACTGCAGATCCGATAAACAATACCATTAGGTTAGTATGGTCGAATACTTATGGTGACGGAGGTACTGTGGTGCTTACAAAAGAATAAACTAAATTAGTTATTTTTTAAAGGGAGATGTCATGTCTCCCTTTTTTATTCCAAACTTTTTATAAATTGAAAGGGTTAACTATTGGGGCCAAGAGGATTATTTATGAGAAAATTAATACTGATAAAGTTTTTTTTGTTTTTTGCCTTCACAAGTGTTTGGGGACAGGAATCTTCAGAACTTGGGCAAAAAATTGTTAAAGAAAGAAAGAGCATTCAAGAAAATTTTGATGCCAACTATAAGCAATATTTACTCGGGAATGATGCCCTCAAGATCATGGCGGCTTCAAAAGGAGTGCCTGTGAAATTGTTTTTGGATGAGGGGAAAGTAGGAGAGTTGCGGTATTTTGATGAAAAGGGAGCTCCAGTTTACTATATCACATATAATATTAGGGCTGCTGCAACCACCCAAACAGATGCACTTCAGCCCAATGGAGACTTAGGTCTAAGCCTTACAGGTAAAGGGATGACCATAGGTGTTTATGATCAGACTCGCCCAAAACCCGATCATGTGGAATTTGGGGGAAGAGTTAGACAGGTCGATGGATCAAGTGAGGTGATCAGTAACCATGCTACTCACGTTACAGGTACGCTTTTGGCCGAAGGGTTGAATGCCAATGCAAAGGGTATGGCATATGAATCAAACGGTTGGGCCTTCAACTGGGAAGGGGATATTTCAAAAATGGGCACCAATGCCTATGATGAAGAAACTAAGTCAGATGGACATTTGGTTTCGAATCACTCTTATGGGATTGTTTTGGGATGGTACCGAGATCAAAATGGAACCTGGAAATGGGCTGGAAATCCATCAGTTGATCCTAATGAGGATTACAGGTTTGGCTTATATACCAATAAAAGTAAATCTTTGGATGATTTAGCTTTTTCAAAACCCTATTATACCATGGTTTGGGCTGCAGGAAATGACAGGACAGATAGAGGTGATGGTACCAAGGATCCTGATGGTCCTGATGATACCATTGGTCCTGAAGGAGTAGCTAAAAATGTCATAACAGTTGGAGCTGTCTCTCCCTTTGAAGAATATAATGACCGGTCTTCTTTGGCGATAAGTGATTTTTCCAGTTGGGGCCCCACAGATGATGGCAGGATTAAACCAGATCTTGTAGGTGTGGGTGTGGGTGTTTTCAGTACAGCTATTTCAGGTGAGGGAAATGATTCCTATACGACCTTAAATGGCACTTCTATGGCTTCCCCTAATGTAGCTGGTTCCCTTTTACTGCTTCAGCAGCTTTATGCTCAAAGAAACGGTGGCGCGTATATGCGATCATCAACCCTTAAAGCTTTGGCCATTAATACTGCGTTGGATGGAGGTCTTTATGAGGGCCCCGATTATGTATATGGTTGGGGGATACTGAATGCAAAAGCTGCTGCTGAGATGATTATAAATGAAAATGGTTCTTCGGATTTGATCCGGGAGCTTACCTTGGAAGAAGGGGGAGTTTTTGAATATGAGATCGTATCAGATGGGATTACACCTATAAAAGCCACTATTGCGTGGACCGATCCATCAGGCAGTCCAAGTCCAACTGCATTAAATCCGTCGAATTCAAATCTGGTGAATGATTTGGATTTGAGAATTATAGATGAATCAGGACAAGAATATTTTCCATGGACACTTGATCCGAGTAAAGGAGCCAATAGTAGAGCTATTAATACAAGTGATAATTTTAGGGATAATGTGGAACAGGTGATCATTAACTCACCTACTCCCAAAAAATATACTGTAAGGGTTAGCCATAAAGGAGAATTAACCAATGATGCCCAAGAATTTGCCTTGGTGTTAAAGGCGGGGACGATTGATGGGGCTGATGAGACCTTATACTGGATTGGTGGTGAAACAGGCAATTGGAGTGATGTGTCAAATTGGTCTGAAACACAAGGAGGAGCGTCAGCAAATAAAATCCCTGATGCCAATTCAAGGGTGCTGTTTGAATTGACATCAGGTCAGAGTACTCAGGTGAGTTTATCTGAGAGTTCATCCGCCTTCAGTGTAAATATATTTGGAGAGGGAATTGTTACTATGGATATGAATACTTTTGATTTGACTGTAGGAGGAGGTTTTAGAGTCAGTAACCAATTGACTACCATACGTAATGGAGAAGTAATTTTTAATACCGCTGACGAACAGGATAAGTTTATGGAATTTGCGGGAGTGCTCTTTGATGACCTGGTTATCAGAATTACTTCAGGTAACTGGAATCTTACCAATGCTGAATTATTGGATAGATTGGAAATCGTGGGCGGAGAACTTTTGGTAGGTGCAGAAAGCTTAGAGTTAAATAGTTTGTTTTTGGAGCAGGATGCCGTATTAAAAGGGAATTTGGATGTCCTAGAATTTCATGAAACCATGAGCATTGCAAGTAATGCTAGTTTTACCTTTGAAGGAGATTTTGTTTTTGAAGGAGAAAATGGATCATTTAACAATAATAATGGTAGTATAAATTCACTTGAAATTCAATCAGGAGATTTGGTTTATAACGGTAGTGCCAATTCAATCGATGATGTAAATGTTCAGAATGGTAGTTTGGTTTTGGGCAATGTTACTGATTTTACAGCTAATACTCTGGTAATGGGGCAAGGAGCGCTTTTGGATTTATCTCCTGACAAACGCTTTGTGTTATTGGAAAATTTGACTGTTGAATCTGTCAGTAGTGATGCGGCGAGGATATATGCATCTCAAAAAGGGGAGTTGATTCATGATGTTTATAGGAAGTATTGTTTTGAGTTTTTAAATATAGATGGCGTGGATTTATCTGGAGATGCCATAATTAATCTGGGTTTGGCTGCTGATGTGAATAATGCTGATAATTGGTTGAGTCAAAATTGTGAAGATGTATTGTTTGCCAATTTTACTTCGGAATTTAATTGTGTAGGAGGATCAACTGAATTTACAAACCTAAGTGAGGGAAGTATCAGCACTTACTCCTGGACCTTTGGAAATATTGGAGATTCGGATTTGGAGAACCCAAGCTTTAGCTTCCCAGAAACAGGTGATTATGAGGTGGAATTGACCATTGGAGATAATGGGAAGAGCGAATCCTTTACCCGTACAGTTACCGTTAACGATAATGGTTTGCAGGTCCCTGTCATCGTAGTAAATGGTAGTGTGATGACCAGTCAAACACTGGCAAATGCCTATCAATGGTATTATGATGGAGCGAAAATTCCAGGGGCAACCAATCGTTCCTATGCTGCCGATAATGATGGTATGTACCAGGTTGCCATTTTTGATGAAACATGTAATAGACTTTCCGAACCAGTTTTGGTCACTTCCTTGGAGGATGAAGAACCTGCTTTGGGTACTTTTGGGGTTTTTATAGGCCCAAATCCAACAAGCGGAAGGGTTAATCTAAGGATTAATAATGAGTATCAAGGTGAATTAGAGCTGGCCGTGGATGCCATTGATGGTAGAAAAGTGTCATCCAAATCAGTTTATAAACAACAAACAGAAGTGTTTTATGAATATCAACTGTCTCAGCCTTCTGGAGTTTATTTGTTTATGATCAAAATGGGAGATTTAGTTTTGAGGACTAAAGTGATAAAGAAATAATGATGAATAGATCAATTAAGATAATATTTATACTGACGCTTATTAGTTTTAGCGGTTTTGGTCAAATAGTCAATCTAGAGATGAATGGTGTTCCTTTGAGGGCATCATCTTATGAGGGGATACAAGGCTCCCCTTTTTTATTTGATGATTGGTCAAATGCCAGTTATACCATGGAGAAGGGCTGGACAAAAGAAAATGTACCCACTAAAATCAATGTTTACGAAAAGGAAATTTTGACTGTAAACGATAATGGTAATCAGATTGTTTTGGATAAAAAACAAATTTATTCATTCGTCCTGAACCGACCACAGGATAATCTTAGAGACAATGATGGGGCTTTGGTGAAAATGGTTTTTAAAAAAGGATTTAATGAGATTCCAGGAGTTTCCGAAAGCGACTTTGTTAATGTGCTATTAGAAGGTGAAAATTATGTTTTGGTACGGGTATTTAAGAATAAGTTGGAAACACCTCCTAAGAATTCTTACTCTCCAAGTCCAGGAAAAAGGTTTATTCCATCAGAATCTTATTATTTGATTAATTCTAGCGGGGAAGCCATTTCAGTAAGGCTCTCCAATAGAAGTATGGTGAAAAGTTTAGATCCCGATGATCAAAAGGATGGTAAGAAATACCTAAAAGAGAATAAGCTAAATCTCAATAGGGAAGATCATCTTATACAGTTTTTGGTAAAAATGAATGAAATAAGCTAAGTCTTTAAATGGATTCCCAAGTTCATGATATAAGGGTGTTACTTTTTTTTTATCTTTGCAGTCTCAAATCGTAATACCAGTCATGATACAAGTCTCTAGAAAAGAACACTTCAATGCAGCACATAAACTTTGGAATCCCAAATGGACTGAGGAGAAGAATGTTGAAGTATTTGGACCATGTGCCAACGCCAACTGGCATGGGCACAATTTTGATTTAATAGTGACAGTTAAAGGACTGCCAGATGAGGAAACCGGCTTTGTAGTGGACTTGAAAGCCCTGAGTACTTTAATTAGAACTTTGGTGATAGAAAAGGTAGATCACAAAAACCTCAATGTGGATGTTGATTTCATGACAGGGAAAATGGCCAGTTGTGAAAATTTGGTCATGGAGTTCTGGAAAATTTTGGAACCTGCAATAAATAAGATCACTCCTCATGGAGGCTTATATAAGCTGAAGCTGTATGAGACTCCTAGGAATTTTGTAGAATACTACGGAGAATAAAAAAGGCCCTTTAAAAGGGCTTTTTCTTTTTACTATGCTTAATTTGTCAAATAATTAGGCATTACTCCTTTGTCATAGATGCCAATATTGCCTATCTAATTGGGTTATTTTCTTTTATATGAAGTACTATATTATTTCCGGTGAAAGATCCGGTGATTTACATGCGTCTAACTTAATTACGGCCATCAGAGAGCTAGATCCAATAGCCAATTTTAGAGGAATGGGAGGGGATTATAGTCAGCAGGCAAATCTTTCATTGGCTGCCCATTATGATGAAGTGGCTCTGATGGGTTTTGTTGAAGTACTATTTGGTTTTAGGAAAGTGTTAAAATACCTCAAGCTGGTAAAGGAAGATATTCTTGCATTCCAGCCAGATGCTGTGATTTTGGTGGATTATGGCGGGTTTAATATGAAGATTGCCAAATTTTGCCACGAAAAAGGTATACCTGTACATTATTATATATCTCCTAAAGTTTGGGCTTGGAATCAAAATCGAGCATTTAAGTTAAAAAAATATGTAGATCATTTATATTCCATATTGCCCTTTGAGCCAGATTTTTTTAAAAGGTTTGATTGGGAGGTTAATTATGTTGGGAATCCATTATTGGATGAGATTGCGAAATTTACGCCACATGATTTTTTTCATCAAAAAAATGAATTGAGTTATAAGCCAATAATAGCTTTACTTCCGGGAAGTAGGAGGCAGGAGGTGGATAAAATGATGCAAACAATGGTAGAAATTGTTCCGGCCTTCTCGAATGCCCAATTTATCATTGCGGGTGTTAGAAACCTGCGCGCAGGTGTTTATCAAAAAGCTAAAGATTTGGGCGTAAAGGTGATTTTTGATCAAACATATGACTTGCTTTACCATGCAAATGCAGCTATAGTGACTTCAGGTACGGCTACATTGGAAACAGCCTTGTTTAGGGTTCCTCAGGTAGTGGTTTATAAGACTTCAGGGATTAGTTATGCTATTGCTAATCATCTAATAAAAGTGCGGTTTATCTCTCTTGTAAATTTGATTGCTGATAAGGAAGTGGTAAGGGAGTTGATTCAGGGAGAATATAATAAAGAGGTTTTATTAGGGGAACTCAAGGCTATTTTAGGAGATGTTCAGAGAAAAGCAGAAATCCTCCAGGGGTATAATTTGGTAAGAGCATTATTGGGTAATAAAAGTGCCTCAAAGGAAACTGCAAAGCTGATTGTAGACAGTATAAAAAAATAACCTGCCAATAGATATTAGCAGGTTATGTCTTATGTTATTTCTGAACAGTTATGCTACTTGAAGCTTTTTGAATTTGGATTTGTCAAATTGTTCTTGCGCATACTTTCTGTTGATTACCAATTCTTTGACATCAGAATCAGAAGGCAACTCATACATAGCATCAGTAATGATGGCTTCGCAAATGGATCTTAAGCCTCTTGCTCCAAGGCTATATTCAACTGCTTTTTCAACTATATAGTCAATACCGCTCTCTTCAAATTCTAGATTGATGCCTTCCATTTCCATTAATTTAATGTATTGTTTGGTAAGGGCATTTTTAGGCTCGGTAAGGATGCTTTTGAGTGTTTCCTTATCCAGCGGATCCAAGTGGGTTAACACTGGAAGACGACCTATTAATTCAGGTATTAGACCAAAAGATTTTAAATCTGGAGCGGTTACATATTGCAATAGGTTATTTCTGTCAATAATCTCCTGCTCGTTTTTCTTACTGAAACCAAGTGGTTGTGTATTGAGTCTATTGGCAATATGTCTCGCAATACCATCAAATGCACCGCCGCAAATGAAAAGAATATTTTCAGTATTGACAGCAATCATTTTTTGGTCTGGATGTTTTCTACCTCCTTGTGGTGGAACGTTGACAGTGGTGCCTTCCAATAATTTAAGCATAGCCTGCTGAACTCCCTCTCCACTTACATCTCTAGTAATTGATGGATTATCTGATTTTCGTGCAATCTTATCAATTTCATCAATGTATACGATACCTCTCTCAGCCGCTTCTACATTATAATCGGCGGATTGAAGTAAACGCGTAAGGATACTCTCAACATCTTCACCTACATATCCAGCTTCTGTCAAAACAGTAGCATCAGCTATGCAGAAAGGAACCTCAAGAATTTTAGCCAAGGTTTTGGCTAAGTAAGTTTTACCTGTTCCTGTATCCCCAACCATGATGATATTAGATTTTTCTATCTTTATTTCGTCATCATTGGTCTTTTGAAGAAGTCGTTTATAGTGGTTATATACGGCCACAGAAAGTACCTTCTTGGCTTCGTTTTGACCAATTACATATTGATTGAGGTACTGGGTAAGTTCCTTTGGTTTTTTTAATTTAAACTTCGGTTTTTTATCCTGCTTTTTTGTCTTTTCTTCCTCACCTAAGATTTGGAAAGCCTGATCAATGCAGAAATTACAGATATGTGCTGAAATTCCTGAAACCATCAGGTCTACATCTTTCTTATTTCTCCCACAAAAGGAACAAGTAACTTGAGCCATTATTATTTTTTTCTAGTCAATACTTCATCTATCAAGCCATATTCTTTGGCTTCAGGGGCTCTCATCCAGTAATCACGATCTGAGTTTTTCTCAATTTGTTCGATGTCTTTACCAGAGTGATGGGCCAATATTTCATACAGTTCTTGCTTTAAAATCAAGATTTGTTTGGCAGTGATTTCAATATCAGAAGCCTGGCCTTGAGCTCCACCAAGTGGTTGGTGAATCATAACCCTTGAATGGGGTAAGGCTGCTCTTTTGTTCGCGGCTCCACCAGCCAATAATACAGCACCCATGGAGGCTGCCAAGCCAGTACAAATAGTTCCAACATCAGGGTTGATATACTGCATGGTATCATAGATCCCCAATCCAGCATAAACGGATCCCCCTGGGCTATTAATATATAATAATATGTCTTTTTTCGAGTCTACTGATTCCAAGAAAAGTAACTGGGCAGTGATGATATTAGCTATATGGTCATCTACTTGAGTACCCAGAAAAATAATACGGTCCATGATCAGTCTTGAGAAAACATCAATTTCACGGAAATTGGTAGGCCTTTCTTCAATAACCGATCTGGTCATGTTTTCGATTTGTTGGGTATATTGATCAAAAGCGGTACCACTCACCCCTTGGCTGTGAATGGCATATTTTCTAAATTCTTCTTTGTTAATCATATCGTCTTTTTTATGAATTAGTACAAAAATAAAAAAAGCCCTTAGAAAAGGACTTTTTATTAACGATTAATTATTGGAATTAGTTTTCGATTAGCTCTTTAAACTTATCGACATCTATCTTTTCTTCCTTAATGGTAATCTTGTCCTTGACAAGTTCCAGTACTTTGTCGTTTTGAACAGCTGTTAACATCTGCATATAGTTCTGTCCTTCGTTGCCTTGAAGGTAGTTGTTAACAAACATGTCCATATTGTCTTCCATCTGAGCACCTAGGCCAGAAGCTGCTAATTGCTCACGAACCATGTCTTGTGTCTTGGCGATTACATCTTCGTGTTCCGCTTTGATTTCGTTCTCTTCTGCAATTTTGTTAGAGATAAGCGACCATGTTAATTGCTTGGCGTATACAGGAAATTCTTTCTCCACATCAGCTTCTGTCACTTTTCCATCATTGGCTTTCAATAACCATTCTTTCAGGAATGCTTCAGGTAGTTCAATATTGGCTTTTTCTACAAGAATTTCTTTGATCTTTTCCTCGTTGAATACCTTCGTTTCTTTATTGTAGTTGTCACCTAGGATTTCTTCCACTTTTGCAACAAACTCTTCTTCAGTTTTTACTTGGTCAGGTCCAAACACTTTGTCGAAGAATTCTTGGTCCAGAGCAGCATCTTCAGTTCTGTTGATGTTCTGCACGGTGAAAGTATAGGTGCCAGCGATATTGGCTGCTTCTTCCTCACTTAGGCTTAATACTTCTGCAAGATCAGTTTTGATAGCTTTAGATGGGTCAAACTCGATGACAGCACCTTTTTCTACACCAATGAATTTCTTTACTGATCTTCCGTCCATTTTAGAAAGAGGAAGAGATAATGTTTGCTCATAAGAACCATCGGCAGACTTAAGGTCACCATAAAGGAAGTCGTTTTCTTGACTAACTTCAGGGTTGGTCATTTTACCATACTGACGTCTTAAGTTTTCGATTGCATCATCGATAGCCTTTTTGTCAACCTTTAGTTTATAATCAGTGGCTTTGATAGACTTGTCCAAAGCAACTTCAACGTTTTCTACGAATCCGATTTTATATTCAAAATCAAATTCTTTTTGCTTATTCCAGTCGATAGCATCAGCATCTTCAACCACTGGAAGAGGTTCGCCTAGAATTTTGAAGCTTTGCTCTTTGATATAGTTGTTCAAAGATGAAGAAAGGATCTCGTTGATTTCTTCAACCAAAGCAGACGTTCCGTATAGTTTTTTAACCATACCAATTGGAGCTTTACCAGGACGAAAACCTTTAATATTGGCTTTCTTGGCATAGTCTTTTAGTTTGGCATCAACTTTAGGTTGATAATCTGCTTCATTTAAACTAATTTTAATTGAAGCTTGATTAGTAGATTGCTTGTCTAGTTTGATTTCCAAGGCTGTAATTGATTAAATTTTGCTATAAACTAAAAACCCTCAACCTCGACACCATTGTCCTGTCCAATAAATCGGGTAGGGTTGGTGGTTCGTGATTGAGGGCTGGTTGATTAGTGCGGATGGAGGGACTCGAACCCCCATGCCTCGCGGCGCTAGATCCTAAGTCTAGTGCGTCTACCAATTTCGCCACATCCGCTTATTTAGTCAATGTAAGTGCTACCCTTTTGGTTTTGCTTACATTTGCTTCTCTAATGTGGATGCAAAGGTAATAATGAAATTCTAACTTGCAATAGTTAGCTTGAAAAAAAGTTGAATAAATTTTGTTTTGAGATATTAAGGTGTTGAAAATCAGTGGGAATAAATTTTGGGGTAAAACGGGGCTTGATAATCTTTCATTGCCTACTGGGCTTTTGGAGAAAAAAGATAGAAATTAGTGGGTAATTTGGTGAGTTGGTAACCTGATAACTGCAGGGCAGTTGAAAACTACGATTATAAGAATATGATTAACATAGATCCAGAGGTTGAAAGAAAAGAAATACTCAAAAGATACAGGAAGCTGCTGAGGTTAGCCAAGCCTTTGTTGAAAAGTGGGGATGCAAAAATTATTAAAAAGGCTTTTAATGTTTCCAGTGAAGCGCATAAAGAGATGCGGCGAAAATCTGGCGAGCCTTATATATATCATCCGCTTGAGGTGGCCTTGGTTTGTGTAGAGGAGATTGGTTTGGGTACAACCAGTATTGTGGCTGCATTGCTTCATGATGTGGTGGAGGATACTGAGTGGGAATTGGAAGACATTGAAAGGGAGTTTGGCCCGAGGGTGACTAAGATAATTGATGGATTGACCAAAATTTCTGGAGTTTTTGAGTATGGTAGTTCTCAACAAGCTGAAAATTTCCGGAAAATGCTCTTAACCCTTTCCGATGATGTTAGGGTGATATTGATAAAACTTGCTGATAGGTTGAATAATATGAGGACACTTCAAAGCATGCCAAGGCATAAGCAGTTGAAGATCGCCTCAGAAACCATGTACCTTTATGCTCCATTGGCCCATCGATTGGGGCTTTATAGCATTAAATCGGAGCTGGAAGATTTATATTTGAAATATACCGATACAGAGACCTATCAATTTATTGTTGGGAAAATTAAGGAAACCAGGATTTCCAGGAATAAATTTATAAAAAGCTTTGTAGCTCCAGTTGAGCGTGAATTAGAAACCCAGGGGTTCAAGTTCAATATAAAAGGAAGGCCCAAGTCTGTTTATTCAATTTATAATAAGATGAAAAAGCAGAATATTCCTTTTGAAGAAGTATATGACTTGTTTGCTATCAGGGTGATCATTGATTCCAATGTTGAATCCGAGAAAGCAGATTGTTGGCAAGTCTATTCTATTGTTACAGATTTTTACCGACCCAATCCAGACAGGTTGAGAGATTGGATAAGTACTCCTAGGGCAAATGGTTATGAGTCTCTTCATACTACTGTAATGAGTAATACAGGCCAATGGGTAGAAGTACAGATCAGGACCAAGAGAATGGATGATATTGCCGAGAGAGGTTATGCAGCTCATTGGAAATATAAGGAGAAAGAAGTGAGTGCTTCCAAAGGAGCCGCTGGTTTGGATGAATGGATCACTCAGGTAAGAACCCTATTAGAATCGAATGATGGGTCGGCCATAGAGTTTATGGATGATTTTAGGGGGAATCTTTTCCAAGATGAGGTGTTTGTTTTTACTCCAAAAGGTGATTTAAAAGTGCTGCCCTTTGGTGCAACAGCTTTGGATTTTGCGTTTGAGATACATTCTGAAGTAGGGGCTAAATGTATTGGTGCCAAAATCAATCAGCGTTTGGTACCAATTAATCATAAACTAAAAAATGGCGATCAGGTAGAAATCCTTACATCCAACAAGCAAAAACCTTCGGAAGACTGGTTAAGGTCAGTGATAACTTCTAGGGCCAAGGCCAAGATAAAGGATGCTTTGAAAGAAGAGAAAAAATCTTTGATCATGGATGGCAAGGAAATCGTACAGCGAAAGCTTCGTCAGATGAAGATGGATTTTACCTCGGTAGTGGTAGAGCAGCTTAGGGCATTTTTTGAAACCAAGACGGCTAATGAGTTTTATTTCAAGGTAGGGAAAGGGATTATTGATCCAACCTCCATTAAAAGCTTCAAAGATTTTAAACAGACCAAAAAGAAAAAAGTAAAAAGTCCATTACAAAATGTGGTGGATGAGTCCTCTTTTACCAAGGAAATCAAAAACCTTAAGGGGCCAGACCATGATCAGCTACTGATAGGTGAGGATATGGATGTGGTGGATTATATTTTGGCAAAATGTTGTAATCCTATCCCTGGTGATGATGTATTTGGTTTTGTTACTGTAAATGAGGGTATAAAAATTCATAGGACAAGCTGTCCCAATGCCTTGGAGTTATTGTCCAATCATGGTAATAGGGTGATAAAGGCACGATGGACCAGTCAACAAGAGATTGCTTTTCTTGCTGGTTTAAAAATAGTTGGGACTGATCGAGTAGGTTTGATCAATGATCTGACCAGGGTGATCTCTGATGAACTTAAAGTGAATATGAGATCCATTACTGTAGACTCTGAAAGTGGGCTTTTTGAGGGGTCCATTAAGCTTTATGTCCATAGTACCAACCACCTTGAAAACTTAATTGCCAATCTCTCCCAAGTGCCAGGTGTGATTAAAGTTACCAGGTTTGATTAATAAGTCTGTTCTTATTTGAATCTTTTCTAAATAAGAAGTGTATATTTGTAAAAATAAAACACGAGAAAATGGCATTGAATGAAACGCTATTTGAAGAAGTAAAGAAAATATTTACTGCCTACCTAGAAAATAAAAAACTGAGAAAAACTCCCGAGCGCTATGCGATTTTGGAAGAGATTTACGGGAGAGACGGCCATTTTGATGTAGAATCACTTTATATCAGCATGAAGAATAAAAATTACAGGGTCAGTAGGGCTACTGTATATAATACTTTGGATTTATTGGTTGAATGTGATTTGGTAACTAAACATCAGTTTGGTCAGAATTTGGCTCAGTATGAGAAATCATACGGTTATAAGCAACATGATCACTTGATATGTACAGAATGTCATAAAGTGGTTGAGTTCTGTGATCCAAGGATTCAAAATATTCAAAATACGGTAGGCGAAATTTTAAATTTTAATATTCTTCATCATTCCTTAATTTTGTACGGAAATTGCAATAAGAAGGATTGTGAAAACAAACTAGCCGTATGAAATTAACTTATAGCTCAAGTAGAGAAGACCATAACCTGATACTTTCGATAAAAGGAGATTTAATAGGAGATGAGTCTGGGCCCAAATTGGTTGAGGTTATCTCCGATGCACTGCAGGAGGGGGTAAAAAGTTGTATTATTGACCTAGAAGAGGTGAGGTATATCAGCTCGAGTGGAATAGGTGTTTTGATAACAATGCTCACCAAAATGAGAAATGCTGGCGGAGAGGTCTTTTTGGCATCTCCATCTGAACATGTAAAAAAACTGTTGATCATCACCAAGC
Organism: Echinicola salinicaeni; assembly: GCF_014280965.1. Classification (GTDB taxonomy): domain Bacteria; phylum Bacteroidota; class Bacteroidia; order Cytophagales; family Cyclobacteriaceae; genus Echinicola; species Echinicola salinicaeni. The sequence continues at coordinate 2,036 of NZ_JACODZ010000011.1, read as the reverse complement.
TTAATAATATTTTTACCGTGTATGAATCTTTGGAGGATGCTAGGGAAAAAGTAAAATGATTGGTTTTTACTAAAATTTAGAGCTTTGTATATAAAAAAAGTAGCATTGAGTTGCTATTTTTTTTTGTTATTGCAAACTTCACGCGGAATTTGACGAATATAAAAATTAGATAAATATATAAAATGAAAATGGACGTTCTTTTAGGCCTACAGTGGGGGGATGAAGGCAAAGGTAAAGTAGTTGACTTCCTCGCACCTAAGTACGATATGGTTGCCAGGTTTCAAGGAGGTCCTAATGCTGGTCATACCTTGGAGTTTGATGGAATTAAACATGTTCTTCACCAGATTCCAAGTGGTATTTTCAGGGAGAACCTTAAAAATGTCATTGGTAATGGGGTGGTTTTGGACCCTGTGGTATTGAGGAAAGAGATTGAAGGGCTTAAAAAGTTTAATATTGCTTATCAGCAAAATCTTTTTATTTCCAAAAAAGCTACGATTATCATACCTACCCATAAGTTGCTAGATGCTGCTTATGAAAAATCTAAAGGAGATAAGAAGATCGGATCTACTTTAAAGGGGATTGGTCCTACTTACCAAGATAAAATTGGTAGAGTAGCATTAAGAGTAGGGGATATTCTTAGTCCGGATTTTCAGGAGAAATACAATGCATTAGTAGAAAAGCATAAAAACACCCTAAGCTTTTATAACTACGATATTTCAGAATTGCCGCAATTGGAAACAGCTTTCTTTGAGGCAATTGAATTCTTCAGAACACTTAATCTCATCAATAGTGAGTACGATGTGAATGCAGAATTATCTTCTGGGAAGCAAGTGTTAGCAGAGGGGGCACAAGGATCGTTATTGGATATTGACTTTGGTAGCTATCCATTTGTTACAAGTAGTAGCACCATGACTGCTGGGGCTTGTACGGGGCTTGGAGTTTCTCCGTCCAGTATTGGTGAAGTGTTTGGTATATTTAAAGCCTACTGTACACGTGTTGGTAGTGGGCCATTCCCTACGGAGCTGTTTGATGAAGATGGTGATCGTATGAGAAAAGAAGGTAATGAGTTTGGCTCCACTACAGGAAGACCAAGAAGATGCGGTTGGATTGATTTGCCTGCCTTAAAGTATTCTATCATGATCAATGGAGTGACAGAGTTATTCATGATGAAGGCTGATGTTTTGAATATATTTGAAGAGATCAAAGTGTGTACTCATTATAAGCTAGAAGATGGGACTGTGATTGATCAATTGCCTTTCGAAATCAACGATGTAAAAGTTGAGCCTGTATATAAGGTTTGTAAAGGTTGGAATAAGGATTTGAGTGATGTGACTTCTTACGATGGATTTCCACAAGAATTGAAGGAATATGTCGCTTTACTAGAAAAAGAGTTGAATGTTCCCATTAAAATGGTTTCAGTGGGGCCTGACCGGGAACAAACCATCATGAAATGATGATGAAATAAGCTTAAAAGATAATGGAGCCCCTTTGAATAATTTTGTTTCAAAGGGGCTTTTTCTTTAAATTGGACTTAGGTGCCAATTTTTTTTGTCTGGTATACAGGGACTTTGCGGATATTTTTGTAAATTAATTCTCTTGCCTCTTGCAGCGGGGAAAACCTTTCTTACCTTTGTCATCCTGTTGGACGGACAGGGGCATTTGGGAAGAGTTTTCGAGGTGCTTGATTTGGAATAAGGTTTTGGTTTCCAGGGCTTAAAAATATTTTGATAAAAAGTGTTTTATAAGAACGGAAAAGCTTTTAACTTTGCAGACCCAAAAGAGGGGAGGAGAGTTGTAGACAAAGGTTTCGGTCTTTGGGAAAGCACAAAAACTTCCAAAAAATATTTTAAAAAAGCGTGTTGGAAAACAAAATATTTTCCTCACCTTTGCAGACCCAAACGGGGAAAGCATAGTGTTGAAGGCTTGGCGGGCCAAGAGAAACAGAAGGTTTTCGGTCAAAAAAGTTTTAGAATTTTAAACCGGAAATTGTTTTGCAAAATAAAGTTCTTTTTCGGACCTTTGCCAAGCGAAAAACA
>NZ_JACODZ010000010.1 GCF_014280965.1 Echinicola salinicaeni | reverse complement strand
CGACCTAGCCAGAAGAATTTGGGCGGTACGGCGCAGGGGATCCACCTCTTCCCATCCCGAACAGAGAAGTTAAGCCCTGTCGCGCCGATGGTACTGGGGTTACACCCGGGAGAGTAGGTCGCCGCCCCTCACTTATCATGGGCCCTTTCACATCAGTGGAAGGGCCTTTTTGTGTTTTATAGGGGAGTTATAAACTGTTTTATTTTTAATTGATTGGCCTTGCTGTGAATTCAATCGGATAAACTTTTTTGAATGTGGTTCATTTTTAAAGAAAAAAATGGCAGATTTGCACAAATAATAATAGCATGGCAATTCTATTCAAATCTTTAAAATTAATTCAAAAAGATTCCATTTTAGCACCTAAGGATTATTTCTATAATGGTGAAATATTAAGACCATTTGATGGTAATGAAAATGATATTGAGGAAATAGTTGATTGTTCAAATTGGTTAGGTTCGGAAGGATGGATTGATCTAAGATGTGGTGTAAGTGAACCTGGTTTAGAATATCAGGAAACTTTTGAGAGTTTAGGTGAGGTGCTAAAGGTTTCTGGTTTTGCTCAAGCTGTTGTTTTACCCAATACAGCACCAGTTATTCAATCCAAAAATGAGGTTGAATTTGTTAAGAATAAGGTGAAGGACTTTATAACCGATATCCATATACAGGGAGCTGTAACCAAAGATACAAAAGGAGATGATCTTACCGAGATCTTGGATATTAATCATCATGGCGTACAGATTTTTGGGGATGGTATAGTACCAGTTTCAAATTCAGATAGGATGATGAAGATATTGCAATATTTGCAAAAATTTGATGGGATCCTTTTTGATCAATCTTACGACCCTCTATTATCCATCTTCGGTCAAATGCACGAAGGTTATACCTCTACTGCTTTAGGAATGAAAGGGATTCCTAATTTGTCAGAGGAAGTGGCCATCCAAAAGAATGTCGAAATATTAAGGTATGCGGGAGGCAATTTGCATATTCAGACTGTAAGTACTGCTAAAGGTGTAGAGGCTATTCGTAAAGGGAAGGAAGATGGCTTAAATATTACTGCAGATGTATCTATTTATCAATTATTGTTTTCAGATGAAGACCTGAATAATTATGATAGTAATTTAAAGGTCATACCTCCATTTAGGGGTGAGGAGGAAAGAGCAGCTTTAATCGATGGATTAAAGGATGGTACTATTGATGCGATTGTTTCCAATCACCAGCCAAAAGATTTTGATTCTAAACATATGGAATTTGATCTTGCCGATTTTGGAATGAGTGGTCTGCAGACTTTTTTACCTGCAATGGTTAAGCTTGAAAAGGAATTGGGGTGGCCATTACTGGTTCAAAAGGTAACTACAGGTCCTGCAAAAGTTATTAAAGATGTGTCTGAAGCATTTAGCTCGCTTACATTGTTTGACCCCAATGAGGCGTGGGTTTTTGATAAAAAATCAAATAGGTCCCTTTCAGAAAATTCACCATTCTTTAATCAGACATTAAAAGGTAAAGTTAAAGCACTTATCAATAAAGGTAAATTTGTACGTCTAGATGACTAAGTATATAAAGAACAGTTACCTTTTTGGTATAGTAGGGGGAGCCCTTACGTTGGTTGCATTTTGGGTATTAAAAGCCTTGGATTTAGAGCCAATCGATTTTACTTTGTTTTTTGCTTGTATGATCACTCCTGTGTTTGTCTTTATAGGTATGAAAAATTTTAGGGATGAACATAGTGATGGAGAGCTGTTGTTTGCCCAAGGAATGACGGTTGGCTTTGTTATTTATACCTCTCTTGCTATAGTGACAGCATTAGGAATTGCCTTGTTCTTGAATTTGGACCAAGGTATATTCATAAGCCATAGAGCCGAAAAAATTGCCTGGCTTGAAGGTCAAGAAGATTATATTACCGAAAACGTAAATAAGGAAGCATTTGATGAAACGATGTCCAAGAATTTGGACATGAGTATATCCGATATCGCATTGGATGTGTTTTTGAAAATTTTCATGTTGGAATTATTTTTTACAATTATTATTTCCATAATTTTAAAAAGAACTAAATCTTAAATATTATGGATGAGCAAATGACAATAGGGGAGACCTCAAAAAAGTGGGGACTTATTTATGGTATTATTGGTGCTATAATAGTATTGATCTCAGCGATGTTCGATTTATCTTCCAAAGGTCTTGGGGCTCAAGCTGCCTCAGGATTTTTAGGCATATTGATTGCTTTTGGGATTTATTTTTTTAGTACAAAAGAATTTCGAGACGCAAATGAGGGGATCCTGAGTTTTGGTCAAGGTTTTAAGATAGTGCTGCTTATAGGTCTCATAGCAGGAGCCTTAAGAGGTCTGGTATTCTATGTATACATAAAAGTGGTAGATACTGAATATGTTCAAAGAATAGTAGAAGCCCAAATAGAAGCTCAGGAAAAAATGGGAGCTACTTATGATCCTGACAATGTTCCGGCATTTATGAAATTCTTTCAAACAGCTGAGTTTTTCGCTGCATCATCTTTGGTTAATGCATTAATGGGGGCGTTGATCATTGGTTTGATCGCTGTGGCCATTAATAAAAGAACGAATAGTCAACTAGTATAAATGATTCAAGTTTCCATAGTAATTCCAGTCTTTAATGAAGAAGAATCCTTACCTGAACTATCCCACTGGATTAATAAGGTAATGGTTCAGCATAACTTGAATTATGAGGTGATATTTATCAATGACGGAAGCACCGATAATTCTTGGGAAATAATTTCTTCACTTGCTCAAGAAAATGGACATGTTAAAGGGATATGCTTTAGCAGGAATTATGGAAAATCTGCAGCACTGGATATTGGCTTTGGGAAGGCTAAGGGAGAAGTAGTGATTACCATGGATGCTGACCTACAGGATAGTCCTGAGGAAGTTCCAGACCTTTATAAGATGATCATGGAGGAAGGCTATGATATTGTTTCAGGATGGAAGAAAAAGCGCCATGATCCTATTAGCAAAACAGTCCCTTCTCGATTTTTTAATGGAGTTACAAGAATGATTTCAGGTATTAAGTTACATGATTTCAACTGTGGACTGAAAGCCTATAAAAACAAGGTGGTTAAGCAGATCTATATTTATGGGGAGATGCACCGCTATATTCCTTTGATCGCCAAGTGGAATGGTTTTACTAAAATTGGTGAAAAGGTTGTGGATCATAGGGCAAGGAAATATGGTGAGACTAAGTTTGGACTTGAACGATTTGTTCACGGTTTTTTGGATTTAATCTCTGTTTCTTTTGTCAACAGGTATAAAAAGAAGCCTATGCATTTTTTTGGTACGCTGGGTACATTATCGTTCTTGACTGGTTTTTTGATTACAATTTGGTTGGCCTTTGAAAAATTCTATGGTCTTAAAAAAGGACTATTTGTACGTGAAATAACCGATCAACCCTTGTTTTACTTAGCTTTGGTGGCTTTGATTGTAGGGATGCAACTGTTTTTAACAGGTTTTTTGGCTGAAATGATGATATCCAATAATACTAAAAGAAACGATTATAATATTGATCAAGAGATAAATTTGGACAACTGATGTACTTTTCAGTTATCATTCCTGTTTATAATCGTCCAGAAGAATTAAAGGAGCTTTTATTGAGTCTCTGTGAGCAATCCAATGAGGACTTTGAAGTGATCATTGTAGAAGATGGTTCAACACTTAAAAGTGAAAACCTTGTCAAAGGCTTTAAGCAACAACTCAATATTCACTATTATTACCAAGAAAATACAGGACAAGGATTTGCCAGGAACTTCGGTATGCAAAAGGCCGGGGGCGAATATTGGGTGTTTTTTGATTCTGATTGTGTGATTCCCCAAGATTATTTTAGCATTCTATATAAGGCTGTTAAGAAGAGAGGATTGGATGCGCACGGTGGGCCAGATGCTGCCATGGGTGATTTCTCAGACTTTCAGAAGGCGATTAATTTCAGCATGACCTCCCTTTGGACTACTGGAGGGATCAGGGGTAAGGTGGCAGACCCTAAGAAATACCAAGCTAGGGGGTATAATATGGGGTTTTCCAAAAAAGTTTACGATCGTTTAGGAGGTTTTATTGATCCTAATCAGGGAGAAGATATTGAACTCAGCATCCGAATAAAAAATGCAGGATTTAACCTTCAATTGGTCCAAGAGGCATTTGTTTACCATAAGCGCAGAAATGACTTTATGTCCTTTTTGAAGCAAAGTTTTTCTTTTGGGATGAACAGGGTGAATGTAAACCGTTACCATCCAGGTTCTATTAAAGCAGTGCATCTAATGCCATCAATCTTTTTAATTGGTGCCGTATTGATCCTTTTATCCCCTTTTATCAGCTTGAGTGTATTTTTAGTAGGAGCCTTTTTTTATGGATTATGGAGCCTAGGAGTGTTTTTGGATGCAAGTATAAGTAATCAATCTCTGAAGGTGGGGATGATGGCGCTTTTTAGTTCTTATGGTCAATTATTTGCTTATGGAGCGGGTATGATTAAGGCATTGATATTCATAAAAAGAGATAAAAATTGATTTATCCTTTTTTACAATAATAAATGATCTCCTTTGGAGGCAATGCATGCTTAGATATACACTCAATGGATAATTCTTTTACAAAATTATTCTCTTCTACTACCAACTCCGATTTACTTAACCTTTTGGCATAATCATGCCCGTATTTTCTCACATGATCCCTTTGTCCAAAAAGTCTTTCTCTTTCGGTAGGGGAAGTGACAGACTTGTCTTCGAGTGTCTTTGGGATATCATATACTGGGGACTGGATTATCCCCCATCCATCAGGCTTTAGGACTCTGTTGATTTCCTTGCAGGCAAGAATATCATCATCGACGTGTTCCATTACATGGTTACAAAAGACCACATCAAAACTATTGTCTTCAAAAGGGATGTCATGGATGTCCATTTTTACTTTTGCCAATGGAGATTCTATATCACCAGTGATATAGTCCAAATTCTTTAATTTTTCGAAACGGTCAATAAAGCAGAGTTCTGGAGCCACATGCAGAACCTTGAGTGGCGCAGAGAAAAAGTTGGTTTTTTGCTGAAGGAAGAGCCACATGAGCCTGTGTCTTTCGAGGGCCAAACAGTTTGGACACAATGCATTTTCTCTGGCCTTTCTTCCATAAGGCAAGAATTTTCTAAATGAATGGTCACATACTGTACAGTTAACCTTATCTCCCTTATAAAAGACAGCCATGATCCTCAAGATAAAATGACTGATCAATTGGAGAAATCTTCTTGGGATATATCGGATGACAAAACTGATTATTCTTTTCATTTTACGGGGAAATAATTTTTAAAGGCTGCAATTTAGTAAAACAATTTTTTCTCTTTTAACATTTTTTAATTAAGAATTTAGTTTGAGGTTTTATTTCAATGGCTATATTTGGGTGTAGTTGGGTCTTTTATTAGAGATAAAAAATTTAATTTTGTTGTTATAGCTAATGGTGATTTTGCTTAATAAAATTCAATCATGAAAAAGAATTTAATATTTGTAGGTTTAGGGAGTGTGGCAGCTATAGTGCTGTTATACTTTATTTTTTCCCCCACTGCGTCGGGTGGGGCTGCGGACTTAATTGTTCCAGTTAGGAAGGGAGACTTCACTGTAGAGATAACCACTACAGGGGAATTAAAGGCACTCCGGTCAGTGCAAATTCTTGGTCCGGTAAGGGCTAGGGATTTTAGGGTCAACCAGTTGACTATTGAAAAGATGGTGGATGAGGGGACTGTGGTGAAGAAAGGAGATTTTATAGCTTCTTTGGATAAATCCGAGCTGTTTGGCAAAATTAGTGATGGACAAAACAATCTTGATTCTGAGGTTGCCGAATATGAAAAGACAAAGCTGGATACCGCGTTAACATTAAGACAGGAAAGGGATAAAATTCTTAACCTTGATTATACGGTAGAGCAAAAGAAATTGGTGCTTGAGCAGTCTCAATATGAGCCGCCTGCAACCATCAAGCAAAACGAATATGACTTGGAGAAGGCCAAAAGGGACCTGGAACAGGCCAAAGAAAATTATAAAATCAAATATGAGCAAGCCGTGGCACAAATGGTGCAGCGTACAGCAAGATTGAGAAAGGAAGAAAGGGAGTTTGAGCAGATGAAATCTTTGTTGGAGGACTTTAATATCAAGGCCCCTCAAGATGGAATGGTGATATATCAGTCCAATTGGGATGGGACTAAAATTTCTGAAGGGTCGCAGATCAGTGCTTGGAATCCTGTGGTAGCCACATTGCCTGATTTAACAGAAATGCAAAGTATCACTTATGTGAATGAGGTAGAGATCAGAAAAGTTAAAGTGGGGCAGGAAGTAGAAATTGGATTAGATGCCTTCCCCGAAAAGAAGTTTACTGGAAAAGTGACAAGAGTGGCCAATGTGGGGCAGCAAAGGCCTAATTCGGATGCAAAAGTTTTTGAAGTAACTATTTTGGTGAATGAAAGTGATCCAGTTATGCGTCCTGCGATGACAACCAGTAACGCGATCATTGCGCAGGATTTGGGCGAGGTGCTTTTTGTGCCACTTGAGGCTGTTCATGTTCAAAATGATAGTATCAACTATGTTTACCTTAACAATGGTGCCAAGCAAGAAGTGAAGTTGGGAACATCCAATTATGATGAAGTGGTCGTTGAGATGGGCTTGGAGCAAGGAGATAGGGTATATCTTTCTATTCCTTCATGGGCAGAGGAAGACCAACCTGTAAAATTGTTGGCTGAATTAAATGGTAAAAGAAACCTAGAAGAAAAGAATGATTCTGCCGAGAAGACTGCTGAAGAAGCAAGTGGAGAGCGAAGAAGACCTGGAGGTGGTGGAACTGCCGGTGGAAGACCTCAGAGACCGGGAAATTAATTTTTGATATATGATTAATGCGAGACTACTCTCCAATTTTTACAGCGCTTTAGAGGCGGTGATGGCCAATAGGCTGCGCTCTTTATTGACGGCATTGGGGATAATATTTGGTGTGGCAGCGGTGATTGCCATGATGGCCATTGGTAATGGTGCCCAGCAGGAGATTTTGGAACAGATCAAATTGGTGGGGGTAAATAATATCATCATTGAACCTATCGTGGAACAAGTGGAAGAGGAAGTGGATGAAAGCGGTGGTGCTGGCCCTGGGGAAGAAAAAAACAAGTTTTCTCCCGGACTAAGAATGTTGGATGTTCAGGCAATAAGTGAGGTGATACCTGGTATAGCAAAACTTAGCCCTGAGATTATTTTGGATACCTATATAGTAAAAAGTGGATTAAGAAGGTCTGCCAAATTGGTAGGTGTAACCCCTGAATATTTTGACGTTACCAATTTTAATTTACGGGAAGGTAGCATGTTTACCGAAAACAATCTTTTGAAAGGTGATCCGGTATGTATCATAGGAAGAGGGGTTCAAACTAAGTTTTTTAGTACTGAAAATCCAATAGGAAAAAAGATCAAATGTGGTAATAAATGGCTCAGAGTAGTAGGTATTCTTGAGGAGAGAATAGTCTCAGATAAGAGTATCGCTAAGCTTGGTATCAGGGATTATAATATGGATGTATATATCCCAGTACAGACCATGTTGGTTAGGTATAAGAACCGTGATATGATTACCTCTGGTAATCTTGTTTCTGGTGCTAGGGGCAGAAGGATCAGATCAATTGTGGGCTCTTCAGCAGGAAGTGCTGGGCAAACCAATCCCCATCAGATTGATAAGTTGGTGGTGCAGGTAAAGGAGAGTCATATGCTTCAGCCTACTGCGGAAGTGCTTTCCCGACTTTTAGAAAGGAAGCACTATAATGTAATCGACTTTGAAATTACCATCCCTGAGTTATTGCTGAAACAACAGCAGCGAACCCAGAATATTTTCAATATTGTTTTGGGAGCCATTGCGGGAATTTCACTTTTAGTAGGGGGGATAGGGATTATGAATATTATGTTGGCCTCTGTGATGGAGAGGATCAAGGAGATCGGCCTGAGGTTATCCTTGGGGGCAAAAAAGACAGATATAGTCCATCAGTTCCTGTTTGAGGCCATGATGATATCTGTTTCAGGAGGAATTATCGGGGTCATATTGGGTGTAATCCTGGCCAGTATGGTCTCCAGATTTGGAGATTTCCCTACCATTATTACTATTCCATCCATCATGGTTTCTTTTAGTGTAGCCGCTACAGTAGGTTTAATTTTTGGGATCGCTCCAGCTAAAAGGGCAGCGAATCAAGACCCTATAACTTCTTTAAGACATGAATAAACGATTAACGCTTTTATTATTTGCCATAACTGTTTTAAGTATTTCGAATACGGTTTTGGGGCAGGAAAAAATTAAATATTCTCTAGAGGATATTATCGCCAGGGCTAAGTCACGGTCACCAGCGGCTTTAAGTGCCGAAACTAGAAAGGAGAATCGTTATTGGGCTTATCGTTTTTATAAATCCAATTATAATCCTCAGTTAAGATTGGAGGGTACGATACCGAACTATCAGCAGTCAGTTACCCCTGTACAGCAACCAGACGGTACTTATGAATACAGGCAAGTGGAGCAGAGTTTAATAGATCTAGGTGTTGGTTTGCGTCAAAGTATAACAGCTACTGGGGGGATGATTTCGGTAAATACTTCGACCAGTAGGTTTGATAATTATTATGCACAGGATAATGAACAAGGTGTCAGGTGGAGTGGTGTTCCGATAAATGTAAGGTTGAGTCAGCCGATCTTTGCATATAATAGGTTGAAATGGGATAAGAAAATTCAACCCTTGGTATATGAGCAAAGTAAGAAGAGTTATGTAGAGGAAATGGAACAAATCAGTCGTACGGCTACCCAATTGTTCTTCAGATATATGATAGCCCAAGTGAGTTATGATATTGCTACGCAAAATAAAACCAATACTGAGGCTATTTATAAAATTGAAAGAGGGAGATATAATATTGGGACAACTACTGAGGATCAATTGCTTCAGGTTGAACTGTCGGTACTAGAGGCAGATCAGGCTTTAGCTTCAGCTAAGTTGGATTTGGAGTCCTCAGCATTATCTTTAAGGTCCTATATTGGGTTAAATGAAAATGTTGAGTTTGATTTGGTTTTGCCCAATGAGATACCTGACTTTAAAGTAAATGTAGAGAAAGCTATCAATTTAGCCTTTGAAAATAATTCCGAGGCCATGGACTTTGACATTAGGAGATTGCAAGCAGAGTCACAAGTGGCTCAAGCAAAAGGGGATCGGTTTGATTTGAATTTAAACGCGAGTTACGGGTATAATAATGCTGCGGGGAACTTTTCTGATGTATATCAAAATCCTAATCAACAAGCCATTGTCAACTTAACTGTCGGTGTGCCTATTTTAGATTGGGGGAGAAATAAAGCAAGAATGGGGCAGGCTAAGGCCAATCAAAAATTGGTAGATTATACAGTAGAGCAGGAGATAGTTAATTTTGAGCAGGAAGTATTTACTCAAGTGAAGAATTTTCAGCAGCTGAGAGATAGGATTACTATTAGTGAAAAGGCTGATGAGGTAGCTGCTAAAAGGTATGAGATCTCGCGGCAGCGATATTTGAGTGGAAAGGTGGATATTACTAACCTCAATATTGCTCAGCAAGAAAAAGACTCAAATAGAAGAAGTTATATTCAGTCCCTGCAAGAGTACTGGGCAGCTTATTATGAATTGAGGCAGTTGACCTTATATGATTTTGAAAATGAGCAATTATTATACAATCCAGATTTAGAACCCATCAAATAAATAAAAGAGGCCTATTCGGCCTCTTTTTTTGTATTCCCAGGTTTGGGTAATCTACCTGCTTTTTTTAAGGCGTCATGGATCATCCACTCCAACTGACCGTTGGTACTTCTGAATTCATCAGCCGCCCATTTCTCCACAGCCTTCATTAATTTTTCGTCGATTCTCAGGGCAAAAGCTTTTTTACCAGCCATATTTAATAATTTTTTTATTGATGCAATGTGCCCACGTTCAGTACGGGACTGGCACTTTTATCAGAGCATAAAACTACCATCAAATTACTGACCATTGTGGCGCGTTTTTCTACATCAAAGTCTATGATTTCCTTTTCTTTTAGATCATCCAAAGCCATTTCTACCATGCCTACTGCACCATCGACAATCTTCCTTCTGGCAGCAACTATGGCGGATGCTTGTTGTCTCTGAAGCATGGCACTGGCAATCTCTGAAGCATAAGCCAAGTGACTGATGCGGGCTTCAATAACCTTGATACCGGCATGTTGTAAACGTTCGCTGATTTCATCTTCCAAGGATTTGTTCACATCTTCGACGCCCGAACGTAAGGTGACTTCCGCATCTTCTGCTTCAAAATTATCATAAGGGTAAAGGCCTGCCATTTTTCTGACAGCAGCATCTGCTTGTAAGTGGACAAAGTTTTCATAGTCATTTACCTCAAAGGAAGCTTTAAAGGTGTCCTCCACTTTCCAGACTACAATGGTTCCCACCATGACGGGGTTACCGATTTTGTCATTGACTTTTAAAGGGGTGTTTTCAAAGTTTCTGACCCTCATAGAAATCTTTTGCTTGATCATGAATGGGTTTACCCAAAAGAAACCGTTGGACTTTACAGAGCCCTTATAGGCTCCAAATAAAAGCAGTACCATGGCTTTATTGGGTTCGACAATAAAGAAGCCAGGAATTATAAAGATGAATATTATCCCGGCAATTATTCCCAGCGCAATTTTGCCGCTAACTACAAACATAATAATGGCCGCTATGATCAACAGTTCGATAAAAACCATGATATAACCAGAAATGGGTTTGGTTGTCTTTTCCATATTATTATAATATTAAAATGATATCATAATAATTAACGTATTGATTTGTAAAAGGTTGTAGGGTTGTCTGTCGGGAGGGAAGGCTTGGAGGACCTTTACCTTGGATAGATTAGCGGGGAAGCCATATAAAAAAATAAGAGCCAAGAAATCTCATTTCCCGGCTCTTTAATCTAAACTCTTTGCTCTTTACGCTTAAGTTAACATGGCTCCGTTAACCTGGATAACTTGTCCTGAAATATATGAACTCATATCAGAACCCAGGAATACACAGGCATCAGCGACTTCTTCAGGCTTGCCTCCTCGTTTCATAGGGATGGCGTCTCTCCAGCCTTGGACAGTTTTTTCGTCCAATACCTCGGTCATCTCAGTTTCGATGAAACCAGGAGCAACTGCATTGCTTCGGATTCCTCTTGAACCTAATTCCAAGGCTACGGATTTGGTGAAACCAATGATGCCCGCTTTAGAAGCTGCGTAGTTCGCTTGACCAGCATTTCCTTTGATACCTACCACGGAAGTGATATTGATGATGCTTCCTGATTTTTGCTTCATCATGGTTCTGTTGGCAGCTTTTACGGTATTGAAGCAAGATTTTAGGTTGATATTCATTACTTCGTCCCAAGCTTCTTCAGTCATTCTCATCAGTAAGTTGTCGCGGGTAATTCCTGCATTGTTTACCAAAATATCCAAAGAACCAAATTCCTTAATTACATCAGCCACCAAATCGTCAGCAGCCTGAAAATCTGATGCATCTGAACGGTAACCTTTGGCTTTAATGCCAAATTCAGCCAATTCCTTTTCCAAGGCTTGACCTTTCTCCACGCTTGACAAAAATGTGAAAGCGACGTTGGCACCTTCTTGAGCGTATTTAATAGCAATTGCTCTACCTATTCCTTTGGAAGCCCCTGTGATAAGGGCTGTCTTTCCTGAAAGTAATCCCATATTGATTGTTATTGTTAGTTCATATTGAATGGTCAAAAATAGGGATTTATTCCCAAAAACAAGTTGCGGATGGTTTTAAAGGTGGATCAGTCCTATCCTTTTTAGCATCTATATAATATGATTTTAAATTGTCTTTGAGCTCTTTGAATAATGGAAACCAAATTTTTTTCTGAGCTTAAATATTTTAAATTTGCGTTGGTTAAGAAAGCTATTTAAAAAACATATATATGTCTTCAACTAAATTTGATGTTATTGTAGTAGGTAGTGGTCCAGGTGGATATGTAGCGGCAATCCGCGCATCTCAACTAGGTCTTAAAACTGCCGTAGTAGAAGCTGCCGAATTGGGTGGTATTTGTTTGAACTGGGGTTGTATTCCTACCAAAGCTTTATTGAAAAGTGCTCAGGTTTTTGAATACATCAATCATGCAAGTGATTACGGTATTTCGGTTAAGGATGCTGAAGCTGATTTTGGAGGAATGGTGAAGAGAAGTAGAGGGGTAGCCGAAGGAATGAGCAAGGGAATCCAGTTCTTATTTAAGAAAAACAAGATTGAGCAACTTTTGGGCTGGGGAAAAGTGAAGCCGGGCAAGAAAGTGGAAGTTGAAGATAAGGATGGTAACAAAACTACCTATAGTGCTGATAATATCATCATCGCTACAGGTGCAAGATCTAGAGAGCTTCCTGCGATCAAGATTGATAATGAGAAAATCATTGGTTACCGTAAGGCCATGACCTTGGAAAAGCAGCCTAAGAAAATGGTGGTTGTAGGTTCAGGCGCCATTGGAGTAGAATTTGCTTATTTCTATGCTGCAATTGGTACAGAAGTTACCATAGTCGAGTTTATGGATAGGATCGTTCCTAATGAAGATGCTGAAGTTTCCAAGTCTTTGGAGAAAATCTACAAAAAGGCAGGGATGAAAATAATGACCAGCACTGAGGTAACTGCTGTGGATACCAAAGGAGATGGTTGTAAAGTGACTGTTAAGGGCAAGAAAGGTGAAGAAACCCTTGATTGTGACGTAGTGCTTTCTGCTGCAGGTGTAGTGGCCAATATTGAAAACTGTGGTCTCGAAGATGTCGGAATCGTAGTAGATAAAGGCCGTATCCAAGTAGATGAGTTCTATAAAACCAATATGCCTGGATATTATGCCATTGGAGATGTGATCCCAGGTCCTGCATTGGCACACGTGGCTTCTGCAGAAGGAATTATCTGTGTTGAGAAAATCGCGGGTCATAATCCAGAGCCTTTGGATTATGGTAATATCCCAGGGTGTACTTATTGTTCTCCTGAGATTGCTTCTGTCGGTTATACCGAGGCAAAAGCCAAAGAAGCTGGTTATGATCTTAAGGTTGGTAAATTTCCATTCTCTGCTTCTGGTAAAGCTTCAGCAGCCGGTGCAAAAGATGGATTTGTAAAATTGATCTTTGATGCAAAGTATGGTGAATTACTTGGGGCGCATATGATTGGGGCAAATGTTACAGAAATGATTGCTGAGATTGTAGCTATCAGAAAACTGGAAACTACTGGTCATGAGTTGATTAAGACGGTTCATCCTCACCCGACTATGTCAGAGGCAGTGATGGAAGCTGCAGCAGCTGCATATGATGAGGTGATTCATTTGTAAAATTGGATAACTTATTATAATATTATGACACGAGAAGGTTTTCTTCTCGTGTTTTCTTTTTTATAAGGCAAAAAATTTAACCCTCAGCAACTTTTGCAAGAAGAACAACTCATTACAGGACTTAGAGCTCGGGATCGGCAAACAGTGGACTATCTGTACGAAAAGTACTCGAAGGCCTTGTTTGCGGTAATATCCAGGGTGATCAAAGACCGCGATATTGCAGAGGAAGTTTTTCATGATGCTTTTGTCAAAATCATCCGAAAAATAGATAGCTATGACGAATCAAAAGGAAGGCTCTATACTTGGATGGCCAATGTCTGCAGAAATGCAGCCATAGACAAAACCAGATCGAAAGAATTTTCTAAAATCCAAAAGACCAATACGATAGATAATTACGTATATGGTTTGGAAGGATCGTCAAGTACACTGGATGCAGTGGATGGAATTGGCGTAAAGGACCTCATGACCAATTTGAATGAGGAACAAAGATTCGTGGTCGAATGTATTTATTTTAAAGGCTATACGCATTCTGAGATTTCAGAAGAATATGAGATTCCACTGGGAACGGTGAAGTCCAGGATTCGTGCAGCCATTAATGTGTTAAAAAAGAATATTAATAGAATTTAGTGGATATTCAGTCTTACATAGCGTCAGGTAAGTTGGAGCTTTTTGTACTGGGAGAACTCAGTGACAGAGAGCGGGAAGAGGTTCTTCAACTATCTAAGCAGTATCCTGAGATTAAAAAGGAGCTGGATGAGATAGAAGAAGCAATGTTTGCTTTTGATAATGAATTGGGGGTAAAACCCTCAGATGAGGTAAAGGATAAAATATTTGATACCTTGAGTCAAGAGCTGGATGCTCCTAAGGTCACCAAAGAAGTGACTTCGACACCAACTAAAGAGGTTGCCTTACAGCCTTGGAAAAGTTTTGCTGTAGCTGCTTCAATTGTAGCCCTTTTGGCTATCGGTGCGGCGGTTTATTATGCAGTGCGGTTCTATGATGTAGAAAATAGGTTCACCAGTTTGCTGGAGGAGAGAAATGTCTTAAGCCAAGAGCTGGAGATTAATAAGGCGCGATTTGAAGAAACGGGAGATCAGTTACAGACACTGTTATCAAATAATTACGAACGAATTCCGATGTCAGGGGAGAGCTTCGAGCTCCAAAAGGATGCATTGGTAGATGTTTTTTGGGATAAGGCGTCCCATGAGGTATTTGTTTCGGTAAATAATCTGTCGAGTTTAGAAGAAGAAAAAGATTATCAATTATGGGCCATAGGTGATGATGGACCAGTGGGCATAGGAATTGTTAAGCCTGGTGAAAAACTGAAATTACAGCAGATGGAAGCTGCTGTCAGTGCGGGGGCCTTTGCTATCACTATTGAACCTAAGGGAGGAAGTGAAGCTCCAACATTGGAGAATTTGGTAGTTATTGGTGAGGTAGCCTAAATTGCTATAGAAATATTGAAAAAAGCACGCTGTTTTTATGATGGCGTGCTTTTTTTATTACTAGGTAAAATGGTTCATCACTTGATCTTTTTGCAGACTATCTATTCGGCGTTCTTGAATCAACTCTGAATTTGGATTATTTGTCATTTACTGTCAATTAGCTTGGTCTCGCTTTTATTTTACCTGAAAAATATAGAATTTAGATTCTTAAAGCCTACCCAAATATGCAACTGGAACTTTCTACACCCGCGCTTTTATTTTCAGCAATTACCCTGTTAATGTTGGCTTATACCAATAGGTTTTTGGCCATGGCAAGTTTAATTAGGGGCTTAAATGAACGGTATCGGGAAAACCCTGAAGACGTATTATTGTTGGAGCAGTTAAAGAATTTACGTAGAAGAGTGAATATGATTAAGAATATGCAGATTTTTGGCGTGCTGAGCTTTTTGTTGTGTGTTATTTGCATGTTCCTGATATACCAAGAAATCAAGACCGCAGCCAATATTGTCTTTATGTTGAGTATGATAGCGTTATTAGTTTCATTGTTGATTTCACTGATAGAGATTAATTTGTCTACCAAGGCTTTGAATATAGAGCTTGGAGGAATGGAGAAGTCATTCAAAGCATCTAAAGGTCCACTTGATTTCATCTTTAAGGAACCTAATAAATCCTCTAACTCATAGTTAATGACTGCAAAGGGGATGAAAATATGGGGGGTATGTTTTTTGATTTTAGGCCTGGTAAGCTGTTCTTGTCAAACTGAGAAAAAAGAATCAATTGGCCCAAATCATTACTTGCAATTTACTGATGTAAGCGCCACCAAGGAGTTTTTTAACTGGAATTCAGGTAGGGATTTTATGGTAAGTGCCCATAGAGGAGGAAGCTATTCTGGTTATCCGGAAAACTCCATAGAACTATTTGATTATGTCTTGGAAAACACCTCTGCAATTATTGAATGTGATATTGCTATGACCCAGGATTCTGTTTTGGTTATGATGCATGATAATACCTTGGATAGAACCAGTACCGGTAAAGGAAGCGTGGCAGACAAGACATTTGATGAGCTAAAACAGTTGAATTTGGTAGATATGGAAGGGAAAGTGACTCATTTCAAAATACCAAGCCTAAAGGAAGTATTGAAATGGGCAAAAGGAAAGACGTTGCTGACCTTGGATATTAAAGATAATGTCCCTTATGAGTTGGTTGTACGGGAAGTTGAGGATATGGAAGCGGAAGCCTACATAGTGTTGATCACATATGATTTTGGTGCAGCCAAGATGTTGCATCACTTGAATCCTGAACTCATGCTTTCAGTTACTATTAGAAATGAAGTAGAGTGGGGGCGGTTTGAGGAAACTGGTATCCCCGTAGAGAATATTATTGCGTTTACGGGTTTGTCTGAGAGAGAAAGTTCCTTTAATAAAATGCTTCATGAGCATGGTGTCTTTACCATTCTTGGCGTATTGGGAAATTTGGATAAAAGGGCCATTGCTAGAGGTGATCATGTTTATAAGGAATTTCTAGATAATGGTACCGATATTCTAGCTACTGATAGACCCTTAGAAGCTGCAGAAGTGTTAAAACAGCATAATGATGAATATTGAATTAAGAAGCGATACATTTACCAAGCCCACTGCTGAAATGAAGCAAGCGATGTTTGATGCCGAGGTGGGGGATGATGTATTTGGAGAAGATCCAAGCGTGAATCGTTTAGAGGAAAAGTTGGCGAGTATTTTTGGGATGCAGGCTGGACTTTTTTGTCCTTCAGGAACTATGACCAATCAGATTGCCGTTAAGCTTCATACAGGTCCTCAGAAGGAGGTTATCTGTCATAAAAATTCCCATATATTTCTTTACGAGGCTGGAGGCATCATGTCCAATGCCCTAGCTTCAGTGAAGCTGTTAGAAGGAGAATTGGGGAAGGTGACTGCGGAAGATGTTAAGGAAGCTGTCAATCCCTATGATGTGCATGCAGCAGAGAGTGCATTGGTCTCTTTAGAAAATACGATGAATAAAGGTGGAGGGAGTATTTATACGCTTGATGAAGTTCGGCCTATTAAAAAGGTATGTGAAGAGGAAGGGTTGAAATTGCATTTGGACGGAGCTAGGATATTCAATGCATTAGTGGAAAGTAAAGAAAGTGCCAGAGATTGGGGAGTCATGTTTGATACCATTTCAGTCTGTCTTAGCAAGGGCTTGGGATGTCCTGTCGGGTCTGTTTTATTAGGGGATGAAGAAACCATTAAAAGAGCAAAAAGAATAAGAAAATCAATGGGAGGAGGGATGCGTCAGGCCGGATATCTGGCAGCTGCAGGTATTTATGCTTTGGACCATCATGTGGAGAGGCTCGCTGAAGACCATCGTCGGGCAAAGGTTCTGGGCAGCTTATTGCAACAGCACCCAAACATTTCTGAAATCCTTCCTGTACATACTAATATTGTAATAGCAAAGTTGGAAGGGCTTAGCCCAAAGCAGATGTTAAGCGATTTAGCCTTAAAGGGTATTAAGGCTGTACAGTTTGGAAAAGATCAGGTTCGATTTGTGACACATTTGGATTTTTCGGATGTACATTTGGCAGAATTTGAAAGGAAGTTTTTGCCTTCAAAAACGTTATCATAAAGCAAAGCAGTGAGAGCATGAGTCAAGAGCCATTAGCAGAAAGAATGAGGCCAGTGAGGTTGGAAGACCTAATAGGGCAGTCCCATCTTACCGCTCCAAACACTTTTTTATACAGGGCCATAAAATCAGGGACAGTGCCTTCTCTGATTCTTTGGGGGCCTCCTGGAGTTGGGAAGACTACCATCGCGAATATAATTGCCAATGAGGTAAAAGCGCCTTTTTATACTTTAAGTGCTATTAGTGCTGGGGTAAAGGATATTCGTGGAGTAATTGAAAAGGCACGTTTTCAGCAGGGAGTAGTATTGTTTATTGATGAGATTCACCGTTTCAATAAATCTCAGCAGGATGCTTTATTGGGAGCAGTGGAGAAGGGGCAGATCCGGTTAATTGGTGCTACGACTGAAAATCCTTCATTTGAGGTCAATGCGGCCTTATTGTCAAGGTGTCAGGTGTTTACGCTCAATTCTCTCGAAAGGCAAGATTTGGAGGTAATGATTGCACAAGCCTTGAAGGAGGATGTTCTTTTGAAGAACAAGCAGGTGGAATTAAAAGAGACAGAAGCTTTGCTGAGGTTGTCAGGAGGGGATGGGAGAAAGCTTTTGAACCTATTGGAAATAGTTGTTAATGCCATTCCAGAGGACCCCGTGGTGGTGACCAATGAGAAGGTGACTGATATAGCGCAGCAAAAGGTAGCGATATATGATAAATCGGGAGAGCAGCATTATGATATTATTTCAGCATTTATCAAGTCTATCAGGGGGTCGGACCCCAATGCAGCGGTCTATTGGCTTGCAAGGATGATTGAAGGAGGTGAGGATGTGAAGTTTATCGCCAGGAGATTGGTGATATTGGCTTCTGAGGATATTGGTAATGCCAATCCCAATGCGCTGCTTTTGGCTACACAATGTTTTGATGCGGTGAAAATAATCGGTTATCCTGAAGCCAGGATAATCCTTTCTCAATGTGTGACTTATTTGGCCAGTTCAGCTAAGAGCAATGCCAGTTATATGGCGATCAACAAGGCTCAGGCTATCGTGCGCCAAGAGGGAGATTTGCCTGTTCCTATTCACCTTAGGAATGCTCCGACAAAATTGATGAAGGATTTGAATTACGGTAAGGGATATAAGTACGCACATGACTACGAAGGGAATTTTGTAGAGGAAGAATTTATGCCGGATAAGCTGAAGGGGCAAAAGTTGTATGATCCTGGAAAAAATGCTCGGGAAAATGATCTTCGGAAAAATCTTCAAAGAATGTGGGGGAAAAAATATGGGTACTGAAACCAGTACCCTTTCATATCTTTGAGGATGGATTCAGATAGTTTAAGCTTGCTTGTGCTTTGCGGTCTTTTCCTCCATGGTAACTGCTCCATTTTTTCGGATTTGCATGCGATAGTAAACCAATACTTCATCGGCCCCAGCCTCTAGTACTGCCTCTTGGGCCTTCTTTGCAATGGCCATCAATTCATCTTCTGGGCCTTCCATTACAGTTTCAAAAGGGGTTACTTCATATTTTATACCTGAAGCCTTTATGACTTCGATGGCCTTGTCCACGAGGCTATAGGTGTCGAGATGGTTGCTTTTTGGGACGATTTGTAGGCCTAGATTGATTGATTTCATTTTGGATAGATTTTAAGTATAAGGGTTAATCGTTGAATTGACTCATGGTCATATTGATGCCAATGGTGCAAAAGCCTTTGATCATGTCGATGGCCTTGTCCATGATAATCGGTAATTCATCAATTTCGGACTGTGACCATCTGCCTAGTACGTAATCTATTTGTCTTCCTTTGGGGTAATCATCTCCAATGCCAAAGCGCAATCTGGGATAATTCTGTCCGCCGGTTAGTTCTTCAATATTTTTCAGTCCATTATGGCCTGCAGAAGACCCTTTGGCTCTTAAGCGCAGCTTTCCAAAGGGAATTGCCACATCATCGACAATGACCAATACATTTTCCTTGGGGATTTTTAACTCCTTCATCCAGAAATTCATGGCTTTACCACTTAAGTTCATATAAGTGGTGGGTTTGATCATATGGATATTTCTTCCCTTAAATTTATATTCTGTTGTGAAAGCCAATCGATTACTTTTCCAAGAAACTCCTTCTTGATCTGCCAATCGATCTAGTGTGAGGAAGCCGATATTATGTCTCGTAAGTTCATATTCAGGGCCAATATTGCCCAGTCCTACAATTAAATACTTCATGATGTGCCTTTGTGGATAAACAAGTTAAAATAAAAAATCCCACCGACAAGTTTGGCGGTAGGATTTCATAATTTTATGTATGAAGCTTGAATTAATCTTCAGTTTCTTCAGTAGCTTTTTTACCTCTAAGTGCTCTAGGAATACCGATAGTAGCAATAGAAACATTAGGGCTAGTAAGAATTTCGAAACCTTCAGCTTTAACCTCAGCTACTTTAACAGATTTACCTAGTTCCAAATGGCTAATAGAAACAGGGATGCTGTCTGGAAGGTCTTTTGCTAAACCTTTAACAGTAAGGGTTCTTGCTTTCAATTCTAATTTACCCCCTTTAAGGATACCTGGAGAAGAACCATGGATGTCCACAGGAATGTCCATTTTGATGGCTTTATCTTCACTGAACGCTAAGAAGTCAGCGTGCAATAAAGTCTCACTTACTGGATGGTATTGTGCTTCACGAAGGATTGCTTTTACTTTGGTTCCTTCGATGTTTAGGTCTACCATATGTACTTCAGGAGTGTAGATCAACTCCTTGAAAAGAATGGCAGGAGAATGGAAGTGAATTTGCTCTTTGATACCTGGTCCATAAACGACACATGGTACGCTTCCTTCTTCACGGATTTGAGTCAATTCCGACTTGTCGAGATTTGCTCTTTTAAACCCTATAATCTCTAACGATTTCATAATCTAGAATATATAAGTGTATGTATAAATTAAAATTCTCTTTTAAATAAACAGGGCGCTGATAGAGTCATTGCCTGTTACGGCATGAATGGCTTTAGCAAATAAATCTGCTACTGTCAGAACCTTTATTTTTGAAGACTCCCTTTTTAAAGGAATGGTATCTGTGACCACTAATTCCTCCAGTACAGAGTTTTCAATGTTTTCATAGGCTTTCCCTGACAAAACACCATGTGTAGCAATCGCCCTAACCGAATTAGCCCCCTTGTCCAATAGTATTTGGGCAGCCTTGCAGATAGTTCCAGCAGTGTCTATCATATCATCTACCAAAACCACGTCTCTTCCTTCTACATCACCGATTACTTGCATGGAAGCTACTTCATTGGCTCTCTTGCGGTGTTTGTCACAAACGACCATTTCTACTTCAAAATGCTTGGCATAAGCCCTAGTCCTTCCTACACCTCCCACATCAGGAGATGCAAAGATAAGGTTGTCGCCCAAATCCAGGCTTTTCAAATAGGGCACAAAAATAGCTGATCCATTTAAATGATCCAAAGGAATATCGAAAAAACCTTGTATTTGACCAGCGTGTAAATCACAGGTCATGATCCTGTCAGCACCAGCTGAGGTGATCATATTGGCGATCAGCTTAGCGGCGATGGAAACTCTTGGTCTATCTTTCCTGTCTTGTCTGGCGTATCCGAAGTAAGGAACTACTGCACATACTTTATAGGCACTGGCTCTTTTTGCAGCGTCAATCATTAGGCACAATTCCAGTAGATTGTCAGCATTAGGGTTAGTAGACTGGATAAGGAATACATGGCATCCCCGCACGGATTCGTCAAAACTTGGAGACATCTCTCCGTCACTGAACTTGGATAGTGTTAATTTTCCTAATTCCTGACCATAGTTGGTGGCGATTGATTCAGCAAGTTTCTTGGTATTGGTTCCGGCAAAGAGTTTAACCTCAGGCATCATGTGTGTATTTGTTGTAGGAATAGTTAAGACAATATTTCTCCACAAAGATAGAAAAAAAGGTGGAACTGCTAATAAAAGGATTAGGGTTAAAGGTTTAATACCCTAAGATATTAATCATATCATTACCTTTATATTAATAGGTGTCTATCAATGTTAACATAAGGATAACACAGGTAAGCCTGTAAAAGAAAAACAATCCATATAATTTTGCAGCCTGAATTCAGAAATTAATTCACCACCCGCTGTATTATTGTCAGAGAAATGCAAGGAATCTTCGACAATAAAAAAGCATACTATATCTTTATAAAAAAAAAGCAATTCTTATGGAATTAAGGAAGGCCGTTGCCTTATTTGTCCTGGTCTGTACGATTACGGTCAGTGCGAAAGCTGTGCAAAGTCATGAAAATGACTCTACAAAAGTAGATGTTCAATATACCTCTAAAGGTTTTCAATTTACAAGTCCTGATAACAAATATAGGCTTCAGATTGGTGGCAGGCTTCAATTTAGATATGCCTATCCAGGTGATCAAGATCCGATTACATTTGACGATTTTGAAGTACAAACCAGAAATATATTTAAAATAAACAGGGCCAGACTTAAAGTAGGAGGGTTTGCTCATCAGCCTTGGCTTAAATATTATTTTGAATATGAATTAGGGGCCAACAGGTTGTTGAACTTTGAGGTGAAGGTAGAAAAGTGGCAGTGGTTTAATTTTAAGGTTGGGCAATGGAAAATTGATTATTCCAGAGAGCGTTCCATTTCCAGCGGAAAGCAGCAGATGTTGGAACGTTCTATTATCAACCGTCCATTTACTTTGGATAGGCAGCAAGGGGTGTCTGCATATGGGCGAATAGATCAAGGGAATTTATTGGACTTTAACTATAGTTTGTCAGTACTGACTGGTAACGGTAGAGGAGCTAGGGATAATGACGATCATCATTTGATGTACGTAGGGAAAGTTTATTGGAATTTTTTGGGGGATGGTGTTGACTTCTCGGGGTCAGACTTGAATTATTTTACGACTCCACAGGCCTCTATAGCTGCTGCAGGAGCCACCAATACCAGTAAGTATACTAGGTTCTCTTCTGGTGGAGGTGGAGATTTGGAAGGTTATGAGGATATCGGGCAGCCAGGTCAATATCAGGTAGATCAGTATGTGCTTGAATCAGCTTTTGAATATAAAGGTTTCAGTTGGCAGAGTGAGTACCATCGAAAAAGAATAAAGGATACAAGAGGCTGGTCCGCAGACCATCATTTGGTAGGATATTATGGTCAAGCAGGTTATGTTTTGAATCATCAAAAAGGCCAGCAAGAAAATCCATTATTTGAATTGGCAGGTAGGTATGCCTATTATCAGCCAGATAAAGCCATACCAAGAAATACTACAGAAGAATATGCGCTTGCCTTGAATGTTTTCTTTGCAGATCATAGGAGTAAGCTTACAACAGATGTTACTTATTTTGATTTTGATAGGGCTTCTGTTAACAGAAGGGCTTCCAGTTGGAGATTTAGGATACAGTATGACTTTTCGTTCTAATGACTTGTGTCATAATTGATTGTGATTTTATTGAATTAAGACTAATAAATGGTTAAATTCATAAAAGGCCAGTTCGGTTTTTGCCGGATTGGCCTTTTAAGTTTAATCCTAATAGTCATGATTCATTGTTTACCTGCTTTACCTTTGTCATCTTGGGAAAATACCAAAAAGACCCTGCATTTATATTTTCAAATTGTGGGTAAGATAGCTTTAAAGTTAAAGCCTCCCAAAAACCACTGGTGGCATATTACGCTTCATGTTACAGCTACAGGTTTGTCGACTTTTTCTATGCCTATGGACAAAATAGGTGGACTGTTTGAAATTAATTTTGATTTTATCAGGCATCAATTGCAGGTCAGGACTTGTGAGGGAGAGATCAGGAGCTTTGAATTGATGGATGGCTTATCAGTGGCTGCTTTTAAGAAAAATCTTTTTCGGATTTTGTCTGCGTTAGATATCGATGTGGAGATAATAGACAAACCGTATGATTTAGAGCCGAAAAAGCCTTTTGGAGAAATAGAGGAGTTTCATTTCTATGATAAAGCAGCGGTAAAGGACTATTGGACCATACTGAGGTGGGTGGATAGTGTTTTTGTTGATTTTAGCGGAGGATTTTATGGGAAGCAATGTCCTGTGCATTTGTATTGGCATCATATGGACCTAGCGGTTACCAGGTTTTCTGGAAAGAAAGGACCAGAAATGGATGCCTCAGCAAAGGCTCCTGATAAAGATGCTTACTCACATGAAGTGATTAGTTTTGGGTTTTGGGCAGGAGATGATGTTGTGAGGGAGCCGGCTTTTTATTCTTATACTTATCCTTCTCCAGAAGGAATTGATAAGGAAAAATTGATTCCTGATTATGCTGAATGGGTTGACAGTAATGGTAGCCCGATGGCATTTTTGTCCTACAATAAACTTCAAAAAGAAGATGATCCCAATCAAGTCTTGTTATCATTTTTAAACAGTGCCTATAATGCCGGAGCCAAAAGGGCCGGTTGGGATATTGAGGGGCTGAATTATAAGCCTTTTTGAGCTTTAGTTTGGTTTACGGCTATTTTATTTTTTTTTTTATTTATAAGGGAAGTTTAATGAGTGGGATTTGAAGAGGTCAAGTGAAGCTGGGGGAAATCTTTCTATAATTTTGAGCTTACTTCCTTTTGTAACAAATCATAAACTTGGCCTTTGAAGAAATCAAGTTTTTGGTTGTATGATTTTTCATCGTCTATCATGGAAAGGTAGTAGTACGCACCTTCTACCACCACAAAGATCTGTTCGGCCAGAAGTTGGGTGTCTTTTTCTCTTAAATTTTCATCCTTATCAAGGATCTCTTTAAGGGATTCCCTAAGCTTTTCATGCAGTTTTCGGTATTCTCTTTTGATTACTTCATTTCTAAAAATCAATGCGAAACAACTGTAAAATACTCCGTCATCAAATAGTTGATTCCAGTCCCTTGAAAATAACCTGTCTACAAAAGTTTTGGGGTCGATGTGTTCTTGACTTTCCTTGAGCTCTTGCATTTTGGGTTTGTAAATCAATAGGTATTGGTCAAGGATATAGGAAATCAAATTTAATATGAGATTGTCCTTGGTAGGGAAATAATGCATGACCAAGCTTGGGGGGATGCCTAAGTGTTTGCCGATTTTCGCAATAGAAGTATTTTCCAATCCGTTTTCCTTGGCTAGGTGATAAAAACCTTCGATGATTTCTTTTTTTCGGGTTTCTGATATTTTGCTTTTCATCATTATTGGAATGTTATCGCAAAGTTAATTGAAATTTTTTGCTTTCAAATTTCTTTGAATTGACTTTTATAGTATATAATATTGAATGGTTATTCAGTTTTCGATAAGTAAAGACCTCTTATTGTAGAAATATTTTTGGTTTTCCAGACCTCTTGGGTTACGCGAAGATATTTGGTATAAAATGTACTTTCATTTTTGGTGGTCCATGATTAATAAAAATTAAGCGCTTTAATAATAAACAATAAGTTATGAAAAGGAGAAGTTTTTTATTTAAATCTGCGACTGTTGCAGCTTCTTGTGCTGTTCCAGTAGTGGCTAAAGGAGGTACGAGAAATGGTGAGCCTGTGCTTACAGTTGCTCACATTACCGATGTACATATCCAGCCTGGGAATAATATTTTAGAAAGGGCCAAAGAATGGCTGGAATTGGTAAAGGCACACAAACCTGATTTTTTCCTCAATGGAGGAGATACTATTATGGATGTTTCTTATGAGGGAAAAACAAGGGAAGATGCATTGAGTCAATGGGCTGAGTGGGATAAGCTCACTGAAGAAATTAAAGATTATGAAATTTTTAGCTGTATAGGTAATCATGATTGTTGGTGGGATGTTCCCTCCAAGGATGATGAAATGTATGGAAAGCCATATGTGCAGCAGCGCCTGGGGATTCCAAACAATTATTACAGTTTCACAAAAGGGGGCTGGCACTTCATTATTTTAGATAGTAATCATAAGGGAATTACTTTGGGGGAGGAACAAATGGCTTGGTTAGAGGATGAATTGGAGCGACTTCCTGCTAGTACGCCTACTTTATTAATGTCCCACTATCCGATTACAAGTATAACCAATTCCTTGGTAGGTGGGCAGCATAGTGATCATAAGGAATTAAAAAAATTATTTTATAAGCATAAAGACAAGGTCAAAGCTTGCTTAAGTGGTCATCAGCATATGCTTGATAGGGTTTGGTATAATGGTGTGAATTATTTCTGTAATGGTTCATTGAGTGGTTTTTGGTGGGGTAAAGGAGATGAGCAATCTGCTGGACCCCAGTTTTACCTCGAAACACCTCCAGGTTATGCCATTTTGAAACTCTACGCTGATGGAAGCTTGGAAAATGAATACTATGCGCTTTCGGAGCCATATGAATAGGATTGTGAAGATGTCGATTTTACATGTATTGTTTTACTTGTTTAAGCCACCTGGGATTTAGGTGGCTTTTTTATTTCCGGTTTGGGAAAATGCCAAATTGAAACAGTGATTTTTTTCTGATTAGACAAAGTCACGACTGTGTCTATTAAATATTGCAATTATTTTATTGTTAACTACGTATTACGGTGTTTTAAATCTTTCAAACTTTCGTTTCGTTGTGAAAGTTTGGGGGAATGATAAAAGTATAATTGAATATTTGGTGATCGCCTATATAAGCTAATCGTATTTGTTATTTATTCTTATTTGTCTCTTCCTGTATTTTGTAAAATTGATCTTTTTAGTGTTAAATACCTGTTAATAGTTAATGAAATATTGATAAATTCTTTTGGATATTAAAATACAATATTTAATATTGAATGAATGTTCAGTAAAGTAATTTGAGATGATGCGACTTCATTCAAGCTTATTTTACCATAAACCCATAAGTACAATTTCATTTTAAATCGTTTATCTATGAAACATTATTTACGAAAGCCTTCTGTATTTGGAAGGAGTGTAAAGGATTTAAGCTTGGTACTCTTAATGATGAGTATTAGTCTGGTTTCGTTTGCACAGAGACAAATTACGGGAACTATTATCGAGGCTAGTTCTGGAACGACTTTGCCAGGGGTTTCTGTCCTTGTGAAGAATTCACAATCCGGTACCGTTACTGATTTGGATGGTAATTATTCTATTTCAGTGCCTTCAGAACAAGCTGTTTTGGTGTTCTCTTTTATTGGATACCAATCAGTGGAAATTCCAGTGCGTGGCAAGACCATTATTGATGTAAGTCTGGAAGAGGAAGAGACCTTGCTAGAACAAGTGGTAGTGGTGGGGTATGGAACCCAGAAAAAAATAAATGTAACAGGTGCCGTTGATCAGATATCCGGTAAAGATATTATCGATAGGCCTATAGCCAATGTTGTTCAAGGTTTGCAAGGGGTGAGTCCTGGCTTGAACATTACCTATGCAGGAGGGAAGCCTGGTTCTATTCCTAATATAAACATCCGGGGTTTTACTTCCATCAATGGAGGGGGACCATTAGTGGTGATAGATGGTGTCGCTGGTAGTTATGATGATTTACTTAGGCTAAACCCTGCAGATATCGAGTCTTATTCAGTTTTAAGAGATGCAGCGTCTTCAGCAATTTATGGGGCTAGAGCTGCATTTGGAGTGATCCTTATTACTACTAAAAAGGGTGTTGAAGGCAAACAACAAGTGTCTTACCGAAACTATTTTGCCTGGGGCAAACCTACCGTTTTACCAGAACCTGTCACTGATCCTTATATTTATTCACGGGTTTTGGAAACGTCGACAAATAATACCCCTTGGGATTATGTGAATTATTCCGATGCTCATTACCAGTGGGCAAAAGAGCGTTCCGAAGATCCTACTCTCCCAGATACCCGAATTGATCCCAACAACCCTAACCGCTGGGCTTATATGGGGAATAATGATTGGTATGACTATTTCTTTCATTCTGCAAGCCTTTCCACAAACCATAGTTTGTCCATCAATGGAAGTAGTGGAGGGAAGATGCCTATCGGGTATTATATTTCTGGTGATTATACCAGTGAAAATGGTTTGAACAAATTGGCACCTGATTACTGGGACCGTTATGGATTAAGGGCAAGGATCACAGCATCTCCAATAGATTGGTTGAAACTGGATAATAACCTAAATATTTACCAAACAAAAAGAGCCGATCCAACCAATAGTATTACGGATATCTATTATCAAAAGCCAACGGATGTGGCAAAGAACCCTGATGGAACTTGGGCCAATACAGGTGCAGGTCGTTTGGCGGCAAGGTTGACTGATGGAGGAAGAAACCAAGAAGATATGTTTGGTTTTAGAAATGTGTTTAGAGCGGTTGGTACTTTCTTAAATGGAGATTTGACGGTAACAGGTAATGCCAGTTTCAAAAGAGAGCAATGGAAATATCACTGGGATAGGAAGAAATTTGATATAGGCTTTGGACCTGATGATGTGAGAACTGAAGGGGGAGATGGTTCTGTGATCGAAAGGAATGGAACATTAATGAATACCATTTTCGATCTTTATGGTAATTACAATAAGAAGTTTGGGGATCATAGTTTTGGTATTCTTGCTGGATATAATCAAGAAAGTTATGAGTATTCTTCTATTCAATCTGAAAGAAGAGTGTTGATTTCTTCCACCCTACCATATATTGGCTTGACTACTGGTGATTCTTTTATTACGCCTTCCTACAGTGCTTATGCAACAAGAAGTATTTTTGGTAGGGCTAATTATTCTTTCAAGGAGCGTTATATCTTAGAATTTAATGGTCGATATGATGGTTCTTCAAGATTTCCGAGCAATAACAGATGGGGATTTTTCCCTTCAGCCTCAATGGCTTGGATAGTTAGTGATGAGTCCTTTTTCGAGAGTTTAAACGCTGTTGTCCCAACCTTTAAATTGAGGGCATCATATGGTAGTTTGGGTAATCAGAATGTGTCCAATTTTGGATATATTCAATCCTTGCCGACTAACTTGTCCGGTTATTTGATTGATGGTGAAAGAAGAACAGTAATTTCATCTTCTCCTTCCTTGGCAGTAGATCCAAATATGTATACTTGGGAGGAAGTGACTACAACAAATTTTGGTCTTGATCTAGGTTTGTTTAATGATAAGATGACAGCAACTTTTGATTATTTCTTCAGGGATACTAAAGGAATGCTTACGGATCCTGTAGAACTTCCAGGCGTTTTAGGAACGAACCCTCCAAAGCAAAATGCAGCAGATTTGAGAACAGAAGGTTTTGAGCTTTCATTGGGATATAGAACTCAGTTCGGAGATATTTCAAATCCAATACATTTTAATGTTAAGGCGGTGCTATCAGATTCTAGATCCCATATCACCCGATTCCAAAATGAGAACAGGTTACTTTCTAATTGGAGAGAAGGTCAGGAAGTAGGTGAGATTTGGGGGTTGAAAAATGATGGATTTTTCAAATCAACAGATGAAATAGAGGCTTTGGATCAGTCCTCAATTGTTCCTTGGGGGGCCTTGGACATTGTGCCTGGATGGCCAAAGTATCAGGACTTGAACGGCGATGGTAAGATTGAAAGAGGTCAAACCGAAAGTGATCCAAAAGATTTGAGCGTGATTGGCAACAGTACATCCAGGTATCGTTACGGGGTGAATCTTAATATGGATTGGAATGGATTTGATTTATCATTGTTCTTGCAAGGTGTTGGTAAAAAAGACTATTACCCTACTCATTATTTGTTCTGGGGTCCTTATCAGCAGCCATATGCCAATGTTTATCCTTGGAACCTTGACTTTTACAGAGGAGAGGCAGATAGTGATGCTTTGATGGCCCAGCATTCCCAGGCCTATATTGATGCGGGTTTAGCTGATGCCAATACTGATTCTGAATTTCCTGTTTTACAATCTTGGTTAGCTGATGCCAATTATGGCGCTGGGTTGGATATTCCTCAAACTAAGTATTTGAAGAATGGGGCTTATTTAAGGGTGAAAAATATTACCATAGGGTATACTTTGCCTGAATCTCTTACCCAGAGAATTAAGGTGAATAAAATCCGAATATTTGCTACGGGAGAAAATTTATATGAGTTCTCTTCAATCAAGAAGTTTGTGGATCCTGAAGCAGTTAATGCAGGAAGTAGCTGGGCATATCCTTTCCAGAGAAAAATTTCCTTTGGGGTAAATATCGATTTGTAATTAAGAACTGATTAAGATCATGAAAAAATATATAATTGCTATGAGCGCAATGCTAGCATTGGGTTCATGTAACGAAGAGTTTCTGGATAAATATCCTCAAACCTCAGTTGCGCCAGACGCTTTTTTTAAAAGTGGCGAAGATTTGGAACTATATGTAAATGGCTTGCTGTCTCTGGAAAGCCCTTGGAGTGCTTACCTTGGAGACCAGAGCAGTGATAATATGGCTACTACTGCTGCTGTTGAAATAAAAAGTATGATGACAGGTAGTCCAAGTTCCCAAACAATTACTGGAGGCTGGAGCTGGGGAAGGTTAAGGGATATCAATTATTTCTTGGACAATTATGAACAGGCAGAAGCAGCTGAAGAAACTAAGGCGCACTTTGCAGGCTTGGCTAGGTATTATAGGGCTCAGTTTTATTTTGGGAAGATTGGTCGGTATTCAGATGTCCCTTGGTATGAGGTTACCTTGAACCCTTCAGATGCAGAGCTATATAAAGCACGTGACCCAAGGGAAATGGTCATGGAGATGGTCATGGAAGATTTGGCCTATGCTGCTGCTAATGTGAGAGAATCTGTTCCTAGTGGTACCCCTGATGTTTGGGCAGTGAAAGCTTTCTATGCTAGGGTGGCGCTTTATGAAGGAACTTACAGGAAATACCATGCTGAGTTGGGATTGGAGAGTACAGCCAATGAATTCCTAGAAAAAGCCAGGGATATTTCCAAGGAGATCATGGACTCAGGAAATTTCTCTATCTACACCACGGGCAACCCAGAAGCAGATTACTTGAGATTGTTTGACAGTCAGGTTTTATTTGGCAACCCAGAAGTCATCTTGGTCAATGCTTATGACAACGCAAAAAGTAGAGGAGGCTTTGATGGCGGAACTGTTTTTGGTGACTATGAACAGTCTCCATCCAGGGATTTAGTGATGAGTTACTTGATGGCAGATGGAAGCCGTTTTACCGATATTCCAGGTCATGAATCCATGGGATACGTGGAAGAATTTCAAAATAGGGATCCACGTTTGACCCAAACATTGGTATATCCAGGGTGGGTTCGTCGTGCTGAGTCAAGTCCGTATATACAGAATCTAAGCAAAAACTTCACAGGCTATCATCAATTGAAGGGCTATGCAAATACCATTGATTTTGACGATCAAAGGGGGATGGATTTTCCAGTTTACCGCTACGCGGAGATATTATTGACATATGCTGAAGCCAAAGCGGAATTGAATGAGCTTACCCAAGGTGATTTGGATGTTTCAGTTAATTTGCTCCGTGAGCGTGTGAACTTACCAGGCTTGGATATGGCCGAAGCTAATGCGAATCCGGACAGTTTCTTAGCTTCAAAATACCCGAATTTGACTGGAGCTAATCAAGGAGTGATTTTGGAGATCAGGAGAGAAAGAAGGATAGAGTTTGCCATGGAAGGTTTTCGATATGATGACTTGATGAGATGGCATGCTGGCAAATTGCTTGAAAACATTCCTGAGGGGATGTACTTTGACGGACTTGGAAAATATGATATGACTGGCGATGGTGTAGAAGACATTATTTTGGTCAGTAAGGACACAGATATCCCAACAGGTGATGCCAAAGAGAAAAATAGTTTAGGGGAAACCCTTATCTATTATAAGGCAGGTTTTATTGGTGAAAGTGTGGATGTGTATTTAAAAGATGGAGAGAATGGTGGTAATATGGAGACTGAAACAAAAGAAAGAAGCTTTGTTGAACCTAAATATTATTATCGTCCAATTCCAATCCAGCAAGTTACGCTTAATCCAAATCTAGAACAGATATTTGGTTGGGAGTAATATAAAAGTCAATATTGATTATCATCAAATCCAAATGGCTTTGTCTTAATTGAGGCAAGCCATTTGGTGTTTCATAATAAGCCCAAAAGTATGTTTTTATGTAGGTGTTTTTTTCTTCTTTGGATTAGCTTAATTCCCTTTAGGGGATTGGCACAAGAAGAACATAAAGAATTGGAATTTTCCGTAATGGTATGGAATATATGGCATGGGGGAAAGAGTGAATCTATTGGTAGAGATGGTGTGGAGGATGTTATAGGTATCATTAAAGCTTCTGAATCAGATATTATTTTGATGATAGAAACATATGGTTCGGGAAAGCGCATTGCAGATGCTTTGGGTTATCATTATCATCTAATAGCCCAGCAAGGTACAGCCTTGGATGATCCTGCGGTCAACCTTTCCATTATGAGTAGATTCCCCTTTGGTGAAAGGATTGACTTTTATAATTACTTCAATATTGGAGGAATTGAAATTCAGTTATCCGAAGAAGAAAAAATCTTGGTCTTTGATACCTGGTTAAATTACCAGCCTTGGCATGATCAGCCTCATTTAATGGAGAAAAGTGCGGAGAAATTGGTGGATTGGGAAAAATCTGGGACCAGAACCAAAGAGGTGGGGACCATTTTAGCGCATTTACAGCCCTTTCTTCAAAATACCAATGAGCGGCCTTTGATTCTAGGGGGGGATTTTAATGTTTGGTCGCATTTGGACTGGACAGAAAAATCGAAAGATGTTCATGGTGGTAAAGAGGTTCCATGGTGGACTACCAGACAATTCGAAAATGCAGGTTTAAAAGATAGTTTTAGGGAAATAAATCCCAATCCGAAAAAACACCCAGGAATTTCTTGGGGAATGCCCAATAAAAAGGACGATCATCGGATAGATTATCTTTTATATAAGAGTAAGCGGTTAAAAGCCATTTCGTCAGAAATACATAAAGTCGATTATAATCAACCATTAAAATTTAGGGGCAAAACATTTAACTACCCTTCGGACCACGGGTTTGTGTGGGCCAAGTACAAATTGATAAAGAAATGAGAAGAATAGTATTAATTGCATTGCTTTGCATGGCGCTGGTAGAAGCCAGGGCACAAGAAAAGGTCAAGAAAGCATTATTTGTGATTTTGGATGGAATTCCAGCAGATGTCATGGATTCGGTAGCCACACCAAATATCGATAAGGTGATAGCTGAAGGAGGATTTACCAAAGCGCTTATGGGGGGCGAAGTGGATGGTTACAGTCAGACTCCCACCATTTCAGCAGTAGGGTATAATACATTGCTTACCGGAACCTGGGCAAATAAACATAATGTATGGGGAAACTCTATCAAGAAGCCTAATTATAATTACTGGACTATTTTCAGATTATTTAAGGAGGCTAATCCAACAAAAAAGACAGCCATTTTCTCAACTTGGTTAGATAATAGAACCAAGCTGGTTGGGGCTAATTTGCCAGAAACTGGCCACTTTACTTTTGATTACTATTATGATGGCTTTGAGTTGGATACATTGAATTTTCCCCATGATGATGAGAGGAATTTTATTCATTTGATTGATGAAGCTGTTTCCCAAGAGGCTGCTCGGTACTTATATGAAGAGGGGCCAGACCTATCATGGATGTATTTGGAATATACAGATGATATGGGACACCGCTTCGGCAATAGTCCTCAGATGATTGATGGATTGGTTAAAGCTGATGTTCAAATAGGTAGGGTATGGGATGCTATCAAGTATAGAGAGGCTAATTTTGATGAAGATTGGATGTTGATCATCACTACAGATCATGGTAGGGGAGCTGATGGCTACCATCATGGAGGACATACGGATAGAGAAAGGACTATCTGGATCGTTACCAATGCGAAAAACACCAATGAACATTTTGAGTCGACTCCAGCAATGGTGGATATTTTACCTTCTTTAGCCAATCATCTTGGCTTAGAAATCCCTAAAAAACAAGCGATGGAATTGGATGGGATTCCTTTTATAGGTGAAGTAGATGCTAGCGGATTAAAAGCTAAAGTGGAAGATGGAAAGCTTAAAATTTCATGGAATGCCTATTCCAAAGGTCATTCAGGTAGGGTTTGGCTTTCTGGTACGAATAATTTTAATAAAGGAGGTATGGACAATTATTGGTTGATGGGTGAAGTTGAAATAGGTGAAGAAAGGGCAGAATACTTTCTCCAAGGTACAGAAAGTGATTTTTATAAAGTAGTGTTGGAAACACCTTCAGGATATTTAAATTACTGGATAGTAGGAGAGTAAAGGATATATTAAGTTTGAAAAGGAAGAGCTGCAATTATTGTGGCTCTTTTTTTGTTGAGCCAAAATACTTTAAGACCTTTGCAGGATAATAATTAACCTTCCCATATATAATGTTTAATAGAGAGATTTATAAAGAAAGAAGAGCCCAGTTAAAAGCTAAGATGGGTAGTGGACAGTTATTGTTTTTAGGCAATGATGAGGCAAGTATTAACTTTAAACATAACTGGTATCCTTTCAGACAGGACAGTACCTTTTTATATTATTTTGGAATATCCCTTCCCGGTTTGATAGCGGTGATTGATTGTGATGGTGATAAGGATTATATTTTCGGAGATGATTATGAAATAGATGACATTGTCTGGACTGGTCCACAGCCGACCATAGCAGAATTAGCGGAAAAGGTAGGTGTGAGCAATACAGGGGCTTTGAGCAAATTGGCAAATACGCTTAAAGGAGATTGCCAAATATTACCTCCTTATAGAGGTGAGCATGTCTTGAAGTTAAGGGAGATTTTCGGAAAGTCTGTTGAAGAAGTGGAGGCCATGGCTTCTGCGCCATTTATTCAGGCCGTTGCTGATCAAAGGAATATCAAGTCCAAGGAGGAGTTGGTAGAAATGGAAAAAGCTGTTACTACCACTTCAGAATTGCACTTAGCAGTGATGAAGGCGGCCAAGGCAGGAATGAAAGAGTATGAGTTGGTGGCTATTGCTACTAAGGTGGCCAGGGATAAAAACGCGGCTTTGTCTTTTCCTCCTATTGCTACGATAAATGGTCAAACTTTGCATAACCATTACTATGGGAATACCATAAATGAAGGAGATTTATTGCTTTTTGACAGTGGTGCAGAATCCCCTGAGTTTTATGCTGGTGATATGACCAGGACTTTTCCTGTCAGTGCCAAGTTTGATGCTCGTCAAAGAGAACTTTATGAGATTGTTTATAAATCCCATAGGGCAGCTGTGGAGGCTTTGAAGCCTGGGGTGAGATTTAAGGATGTCCACTTATTAGCCGCGGAGACTTTGGTTGAAGGACTTAAAGGTGTCGGACTGATGAAAGGAGATGCTAAGGAGGCTGTGGCAGCTGGAGCACATACAATGTTTTTCCAATGTGGTTTGGGCCATATGATGGGCTTGGATGTACATGATATGGAAAACCTTGGAGAGCAATATGTGGGGTATACACCTGAACTAAAAAAATCTACAGAATTTGGTCTGAAATCTTTAAGATTAGGTAAAGAGTTGGAAGCTGGAAATGTGATTACCGTTGAGCCTGGGATATATATTATTCCAGAACTTATTGATATGTACAAGTCTTCTGGGAAAATTGATGATTATATCAATTATGATCTACTTGATACCTATAAAGATTTTGGAGGTATAAGAGTAGAGGAAGATTTTGTTATCACAGCAGATGGGGCAGATTTATTAGGTACTCCATTACCTATTGCTCCAGATGATGTGGAGCGTGTAAGAACTGAAGCTTTAAAAGGATGATATAGAAATAATTCACCTCTTGGATCAAATTCTGAGAGGTGAATTTACTTTTTGGTAGAATTGCATTTAATTTGCAGCTGGAAAAAGTCTAATAATTTCTGGTAAGGTAAGAATAGGTGGAATGATTCTCAAAATGGTGATTTAATTTATAAAGGATCAGTAGTGTTGGAATAATTAATAATGCATCAATTAATCAAAATATCGACCAACTTAATGCTGCTGTTAGCAGGCATTCTTTTCTTTTCGGAAGAGGAGCTTAAGCCGGTATTTACTACTTTGCCTAAGGGAGAAGTTGAAAGTAAAGTAGAGGTCGTTGCATTAAAGAGTAAAGCCCAGTTTCGTCCCATATCGAAAAAAACCAGAAACCATTCTAAGGGTAATCATCAACTAGTAAAGAATTTTTTCATTTGGGTTAAGCCCTTCACATTAGGTAAAAACAATTTTGATCTAAGTTTTTTATCAGTAGAACTGGAAGACTCAATATTTGACCTATCCCATGTTTTTATAGGAAGGGCACCTCCCATTTTGAGTTAAATCCAATTACCAAAATTCAATAATTCAATCCCAGGAAACAGGAGTCCATTGGAGGGGCAGTATGTCAAAGCTCTCCCACTGGAAACTTCTTACTATTATAATTCTAAAATGATACATATTATTCTACATACTTTCTTGTTGAGTATTTCACCCTTTGGAGAGTCTAGGGTAGGCATTCCATATGCTATTATCAATGGCTTGGATCCCTTTTTAGCGCTTTTGGTAGGCTTGGGGGCCAACTTGCTGGTTTTTCCCATTTTATTGTTCCTCATTGATACTTTTAATGAAAAGCTATGGAAACACAAGGTTTATAAGAACCAATCGGTGAAATTGATGAGAAGGGCGAAGAATGGTGTTGGAGACAAAATTGAAAAATATGGCTTTTGGGGTTTGATGGTTTTTGTGATGATTCCACTGCCTTTTACTGGTGTTTACATGGGAACTATTGCGGCCTATATTTTTAAACTTCCTCGTAAGCAATCCTTTTTTGCAATAAGTGTGGGGGCGGTGATTTCATGTTTGATTTTAGCTTTTGGTTCACATTTGGGTAAATTAGGAGTAGAGTTGATATAAATATAACCGCATCAATTATTGCCTTGATGCGGTTAATATACAAATACCTTCCCGTGCAAGTACTTTGGGCAAAATAGAAATTAATAAAACCAGGAAAAGCCTATCCTGAAATCCAAACTGCTGAAACTGTCAGAGCTAAAAGTTTGATTGTATCGGACACCCAAATCTAAACTACTAGAATAGGCGATTGGAATAGAGACCCCCACAGCTGGTGCTATTCCAAATAAAAACTTATTGTCTTCAAAACGGTATAGTCCTAGTTCTTTCCACTTTAGAACATTATACCCCCCAATTCCTAAAGAAACATAGGGTTTGACTTTTCCAGCTTCACCATAGTAATAACTGGATGTCAGTAAAACAGGTATAGTGTTGATATAGTTGAATTCTTTAGCAGATAAAGTGAGTGTTTTATTGTCTCTTTCTATAGTCTCAGAAACCAAGCCCTCGCTGGCCTCATAGTAGGTGGATAGTCCTGAGCTGATACCAACGGAGAGGTTGTCTTTGACAAAATATTCATAAGAAAAGCCAAAACCCCTAAAGCTGAATTCATCGGTAAAATCCTTAGCATCCCCCATGGTCATGGAAGGAATATAGTGCAGGGTGAACTTATTGCTTCCTTTTTGTTGGCAAAAGGCAGAGCCCATGGAGAAAAGTCCAATTACTAGAAGGAGGTTGATATGTAAAAGGTGTTTTTTATACATCTCTGATTAGGGTTAGTTTTATTTGTTCAAATATGGAGAGTCTAAAAACATTCTGTCAAGACTGGTAGTAATCCTGCTCTCTATGTTACTTTGACTTCCTTGCAATAGGCCATTCAATGCACCTGTCCATATTACCGGTATGGGATCAGGCTCGTTGTCGCCGTTAAAGGAGGCTTCGTTAGGCGCGATCATTTCTACTAAAATTGTACCTTCTCTATAAGAGTAAACACCTCCGAAATAGCAGCATCCTCCTGGGTATCCAGGATACCAGCCTCCTGGAGGATATCCCGGTGGATACCATCCCCATCCTGGCCACCATCCCCAATAGTCCCACCAACCAACTAGATTGAAGTTAACGGTGTTGATGACCGTTGCAAGTATAATTACATCAGATCCTGTTGTTTCAGGGGCTTGTGTTTCTTGCCAGCCATATTCTAGGAATTTTTCATTGATTTCATTGAGTAGAAATTCTTCTGTTTCTTCGGAGAGTTCATCATCGTCATCATTAGAAATAAAAACCACGCTATCGGCTAAGGTGTAGGTCAAAAAGTTGTCAAAATTAGTGTCGTTGTCCCTGGATGTTATGACCAGGTCTAATTCATCTACATACTCAGGGCCATTTGGCGTACAGGCTTGTACTCCTATTAACAGTAATAAAAGAATTCTCCAAATAAAATTAGTGTTAACCATTAGTTTAGCTTTTAACTGTGAGACTATGCTATTAATTATTAATTTATGAATTATACCAATCAAAGTTGAAGGCTGATATAGACTGATTGAGAAAATTTATAAAAATTTTCATAAACTAGCTTTTTTTAGTAAAAAGGAGGCTTGAAGAATTAGTTTGGTTTATCAATAAGGGTTAATAGGGATATTGATTCCGATATAAAGTTCAATTTCAGTATTGTCTTGGTTTATGAGACTGGTCCAAATATTTCCCGATCCCACAAAAATAAACCGGTATTTGCATGCTGTTCCTACTGTAAAATTCCGTTTGTTGGAATACCCTATGGGAAGAAAAGCACCAAATACCTCATTTTCAAATCTCGGTGTAATGCTCATCATAAACTCAGAAAGGTTAATGATTTCCCTCCCAAGACCCCGGAAGGGATTTAGCGTTTGTCTTACCATCGCATTTAGGAACCAAAAATTATTCAAGTGAAAGTCACTTGTCAACATAAAGTTGGTAGGTAAATTGGTTTTAAAGCTGTTGCCTGAAACCTTATTTGTATTAACCAGATTGTTTAGTGTGTCTATAAGTTCAGTTATATCAGAAATATTGCTGAATGTTTTTGTGGAAATATTTTCAGCATTTATGGAATATAGGGCGGTTTCGGTAGCTTGCTTGTTGTTGATGTGTCCAATGTCTGTGACGCTAAAACCGATTTTGTACTCATGTGGGATTCTAGATTGGCTGCTTTTTTTGATGTAATTAACACCTAGGTCAATACTGAAGCCCAAGCCGGACATCAAGTTTGTCTTATCTTCATAAATGGATTTTGAGACATTATCAGAGAGGCCATAACGTACATTAATACCTAAGTGATCAATCATTTCTTGGTCAAACTCAGCAGAAATGTCTTCCAGTTCCACATAAGCAGACCCTAAGCTGCTAAGTGCTGAGGCACTTAATCCCCCTGTCCATTTGTGAGCGTCGTCTTCATATAACTTATGTGCATAACTAAGTTTGAATTCCCACCAGGTATTGACAACTGATTTGAAAAAATCACCATTTATGTTTTTAAACTCGTTTGGCAGCTCCCCTACAAGTAGGTCAAAAAAGGCACTGCTTGTACTTTCGAATTTCCCCAATCCATTGAGTTTAGTAGTAAGGGCAAATGCATGCTTATCACTAGGTTTATAGACGACTGAAGGAAAGATGATCTGAGAGCGAAGGAAATAATCCGCACGGCTTGAACTGAATATGCTTTTGAAATTGGTAATGCCCAAGCTGTTGCTTAATTGTCCCATCCAACTGTCATCGAGGGCGCGGTTTTTATAAATATCCAGTTGGGGGGAAAGTACGTTGACTTGCCACTTATATCGACTTTCCAAGATATCGGCAGGTTGATTTGAGATTTTTTGAAGAGGAAAATATGAACTAGAGTGCAGCCCGTGGAAGCTTTGCGCATTGAGGGAAAACGCTGCCAGAAAAAGAAATAGGAATAATTTAGATCTTTTGGCAATTATTTTTTTCCAAATCTCCATAATTATTGTTCCAAAAGGAATTGTACAAAATGACTGAATAATGTAGATAAGGCTAATGGAGGTTATTGCTTATTAATTTACGATAGATATTATGAAAATAATAGGATTGGTAAAGAGATTGTTTTTTAACGATATGTTCAATTAAATCTTTTTTGAATTACTTTTAGCTTTTTCGTTAAAATGGATGTTGAAGTTACGTATAGCATTTTTTTACATATGGATATAAACCCATTTAGAGGGTCCTTTAAGTTTCCTCTAGTCAATGGGCTGGCAGGAGGAATAAAATAGGATAAATACAACTTTTGGTTATGCTAGCAAGTGAGGGAAATGGCTTTTTAAGCTGGAAATTGGGCTAAATTATATAAATGGGTAATAAAAAATATTTTTTGCCCCTATCTTAGGGGCTTACTTGTAAAAAAGTAGAAAATATTTATTTAATAAACCATTGACCAATGAAATACCTGAAATTACAATTTTCCCTAATTTTTTTATTGGGGATTCAATTTATTGTCTTAGCCCAAGATATTGATCCGCAGGAAGTGAAAGCAGAAATGAAACGAGTGGCCGATTGGCAAATCGAGCATTTCCGCTATAGCTATAGTGGCCATAGTAAACCCCATCATCCCTTGGATTGGACAAATGGCGCGCTTTATGTCGGCATGGTAAAATGGGCCGAGCTTTCAGGAGATGAAAAATATTATGAATGGCTAAGGGGCATCGCTGAAGAGCATAATTGGAGCCTTTATAAAAGGAAGTATCACGCTGATGATCATACGGTAGGCCAGTTGTATGCTGAATTATACCGAAAATATGGGGATGATGCCATGTTGGCACCGACCATCAAACAATTTGATTTTATCCTTTATCATCCTTCTAATAGTTTGTTGAATTGGGCGACGCCTTATCACCAAGACAGATGGAATTGGTGTGATGCATTATTTATGTCTCCACCAGTATGGGCCAAGCTTTATAAAATCACAGGTGAACAAAAATACCTGAACTTTATGGTAGAAGAATATAAAGCGACCACAGATTTTCTTTTCGATAAAAAGGAACATTTATACTATAGAGATGAACGCTATATAAGCCAAAGAGACAATGGAACCAAGGTTTTTTGGGCCAGAGGTAATGGATGGGTGTTTGCAGGACTGGCCAATATTTTAACTGAACTAGAGCCAAACTCAAAAGAGTATAAATACTTCGCCAAAATCTATAAGAAAATGGCCAAAAAGCTATTGGAGATACAGACTCCAGAAGGACATTGGGCTATGAGTTTATTGGGGCAGGATTTTTATCCTACACCTGAAACGAGTGGATCTTCTTTCTTTACGTTTGGACTTGCTTGGGGAATAAACCAAGGATTGTTAGATGCAGATGATTATGAACCAGCTGTTAGAAAGGCCTGGAAAGCCATGGTTTCCCATATAACTGATGAAGGGATGTTGGGCTATGTGCAGCCAATAGGTGCTGCTCCTGGAAAAGCCTGGCCAGATAAAACCGAGGTTTATGGCACGGGTGCGTTTTTGAGTGCGGGTACAGAAGTATACAAACTATACAATAAATAAAGTCAAATAAACAATATTTAAGGCATTCATGATCATGGATGCCTTAAATATCTTTAGAGGCGTTTTACTTTGAATTGGCTCTATTAATAATCTCTTCAAAAAGAGGTTGAGAGGAGAAGAAAGCTGATGGGTAGGCAATTTGAATTAGAAAACTAGAAAAGGACTGGAGCCTCCTACTTTCTTTTTAGAGTAGCAAATTTAAAAAATGATGGCTAACCGCCTGTTGAATAAATTAACCCTAATTATACTATTAAAACCTATTAATTATGAGCAAGTATGCTTTGATCTTTATTATCTTTTGTTGTTTTGCTTGTGGCGGAGGAAATGACAAGCAAACCTCAGATGAGGTGAAACCTATTGCTAATCCTATCATCAAGGGGGAATTTCCCGACCCGTCGGTAATTGAAGTAGATGGTACTTATTATGCTTGCGGTACTTCTAATGATTGGGCTCCGATTTATCCTATCTATAGTTCCAAAGATTTGAAAAACTGGACATTTGAAAACTATGTGTTTTCTGAAAAACCAGAATGGACCAAATCCGGCTTTTGGGCCCCAGAACTCTTTTACCATAACGGTACCTATTATTGTTATTACACCGCCAAAAGAAAAAATGGGGTTTCCTGTATAGGAGTAGCTACTACCAAGGATATCAGCAAAGGATTTGAGGACCAAGGTATATTAATCGAATGGGGCTCAGAAAGTATAGATGCTTTTGTGTTTGATGATGGTGGAGAGCTCTATATTACTTGGAAAGCTTATGGTCTGAATCCAGATAAACCTATTCAAATTTTAGGTTCTGGTTTATCTAAAGATGGATTAGAATTAAAAGGAGAAGTTTTTGAAGTAGTAACAGCAGAAGCTGATACTTGGGAAAGAGGGGGAATAGAGGGGCAGTCCATGGTGAAAAAGGATGGTTACTATTATTTAATTTATTCTGGTGCGGCTTGTTGCGGAGGTGGATGTGATTATAAGGTTGGAGTAGCTAGGGCGGAGTCCATTACTGGGCCCTGGGAAAAATATGGAGGCAATCCAATATTAAGTGATTTTGGTGATTGGAAATGTCCTGGACATGGTACACCTATAGAGAGTGAGTCAGGCAACTGGTATTATATTTACCATGCTTATGCGGAGGACGGTTTTCCTTATTTGGGGAGATCCGGATTGATCAACCAGTTTTATTGGGATGAACAGACTGGATGGCCTTATTTTAAGACCAATGAATTGATTAATAAGTCTTCAGGACAAGTGGAACCAATTGATATTGAAGATGACTTTAATGCAAATGAATTGTCTGCCCACTGGAGATGGGATTTGTCAAGTTATTCTCCAGATGTTAAGTTAGAGAATGGTCGTTTAAAATTATCAGGAAAAGGGGATATGACTGATAAAAGTCTTGGTGCGGTCATCAACTTGGTGCCTGAAAAGGCAAATTATGAAGCTGAGGTCAAATTAAATTTGCAGCAAGGCGTTTCGAAAGGCTTAGTTTTATATGGTACTCATGAGAATATGATAGGTTTGGCGCTTCAGAGCGAGGGGCTGGAACTGTTTGAAATCCGTGGTGGAGCTTATCAAAAGCTGGGGACTGCGAAGACAGAAGTAGATGAGGAGATTTCTTTAAAGGCTAAAGTATCAGAAGGCCATAAGGTGAGCTTTTCTTACCAATCTGAATCTGGTGAATGGATTAAGGTTGCTTCGGAAGGCAAAGGAGACGCTCCTTTGATAGGTGATTTCTTGTCTTTTTGGCAATGGGGGGTAAAGCCTGGGGTTTTTGTTAAAGGTAATAGTCAAGGAGAATTTGAAACATTTAACTTGACCTATTAGAGTAGAGGGAATAATTGATCAATCATGGAAAAAGCATCTGCCCAGGCAGA
This sequence comes from Echinicola salinicaeni, assembly GCF_014280965.1. GTDB lineage: Bacteria > Bacteroidota > Bacteroidia > Cytophagales > Cyclobacteriaceae > Echinicola > Echinicola salinicaeni. The sequence goes on along the minus strand of NZ_JACODZ010000010.1, from coordinate 89,168 downwards.
TGCTTTTTTAGTTTCTTTTTGGGTATAATGAGGTTTAATTCGGGATTAAATTTTGTAACTTGAAGAAGGAGTAAGGCAAAACAATTAATATGGTACCATTGAGAAAAACTATTTCCTTTTCAGGCTTGAACAATTTGAAGATGGCGATTAAGGCAGAATCTGACAATTTACATCAAGATTTGATTTCCTTGATTTTTATAGAGAATGAAGAAAAGTCCGAAGAAAATTTTAAGCTGGTCATAGAGTTTGAAATGTCGACGAATAAAGTGAAAAAGTGGTGTTGTGAAGGAGATTATCAGCATGAAAAAGGGGAAAAAGCGACACTTTCAATTGAACATAAAATCAAGGGCGGATCATTAGAGGCCATATGCCATTCTATTATTGATGAAATAGAAAAGGCCTATAAACTTTGGGCTGAGCTCAAATGAAAGGAAAGAAACAGGTCTTTTCTTCCCAAGAGAAAGTTTACAAATTCTTTTTATACTTAGAAGGAGGAACTCCCATGTACTTTTTAAATAGTCTGGAGAAGTAAAGCGGGTCTTGGAAATCCAGTTGAAAACTGATCTCTTTGATGGATAATGAAGTTAGATTGATGAGTTCACAGGCTTTCTGGATTTTTAATAAGTTGAAATGATGGATAAGCGAGTGTCCTGTTTTTTGCTTGAATAAGGTGAAGATAGAAGAAGGCGATTTGTTAAATGCTTTTGAGATGTCTTCTATTTTTACAGTTTCATAAATGTGTTCATTGAGATAATTAATGATATTATTGATCAATTGATCATGGTTTGATTCGGTCTTTTTACTGGATTTTAGAGAATAATGAATAAATGAACCTAAAGTTTTGTAGAGTAGCATGCTGGAATATTCGAAAATTTCTTTGGACAAGCCATTCTTAAAGATATCAATCAGGTATTCAAACTCTGCTATTCGGTTTTTTTCAAATGGAATGATGATTGGTCTCCCATAGTTTTGTCCAGCAAAACGCCTATAGATTTCTTGGGAATGGTTCCCTGAATAGTGTATCCAGAAGATTGACCATGGGTTTTCTTTATCTGAGTAATAATAATGGGATTTATTGGCTTCTATGATTAGAAATGAATTGGGTTTTAAATGGTGGATATTTTTTTCAATACCTACAGTTCCTTGGCCTTCGATACAGTAGATTAAAATGTGTTCTGAACAGCCTTTAGGCCTCTTTCGAAAATGGTAAAGGGCTTTAGGAAAATAGCCAATATCGGTAAGGTACAAGTCACGGTTTATAGCAGAATCCGAATATTCTTTAAGTAAGCCTCTTGGTATTACCGTCATTTTTTCACCAATAAAACCTGCTTTTACAAGGGCTTTGTTTTTCATGGGATTTATGAAAATATTGATGTGACGAATATATAATAAATTCTATTCGGTATCATTTCATTTTTGTGTTTTTGTCCATGTTAAGAATGTTTTTATCCATTTTTGTTAAGTTATATTCACCTAAGTTTGTTCAATGCAGAATATTCCTCAGTACAACTGAGGGGAAAGACCTCAACATTTCTTTGATCAGTAGTGAATTGAAATAACCTAAAATAACAATGAACAATAATAATTATAATTTTCCCTACCTGTTGGCTTTGGCCTTTACCTCTGCCATGGGCGGATTGCTGTTTGGTTATGACTGGGTGGTTATTGGAGGAGCAAAGCCCTTCTATGAGTTGTTTTTTGAAATTAAAGATTCTCCTCAATTGCAAGGTTGGGCAATGAGCAGTGCATTGGTGGGCTGTATTTTTGGGGCCATGCTTTCAGGGACCGTGTCCGATAAATATGGAAGAAAATACCCTTTGATCTGGTCCGCAGCATTATTTCTGATTTCAGCATTTGGTAGTGGTTATGCAGACGATTTTTATTGGTTTATTATTTACCGTTTGATTGGTGGTGTGGGAATAGGCTTGGCCTCAACACTCTCCCCAATGTATATAGCCGAAGTGGCTCCTGCGGAATTGAGAGGGAGATTTGTGGCTATCAATCAATTGACGATTGTAGTAGGGATTTTGGCCGCACAGATTGCCAATTATCTTATTGCAGAACCTGTTCCAGAGGGAATTTCTTCATCCGCCATGAAGGCTTCCTGGAATGGTACTATGGGCTGGAGATGGATGTTCTGGGCGGAGCTCTTACCTGCTGCTGCCTTTTTCTTATTGATGTTTGCTGTACCCAAAAGCCCTAGGTTTTTATTAAAACTAGGGGATGAGGTCAAGTCGACTCATATTTTAAGCAAAATAGGAGGAGTGGCGTATGCAGAAAAAGAAGTCAGCAAAATCACAGCAACTTTCAATGAAAAGGATGATAAAGTTCATTTCAAGGATCTAAATGCACCTAAAATAAAACCTATTGTGATACTGGGGGTTGTATTGGCCACCTTCCAACAGTGGTGCGGTATCAACGTCATATTTAATTATGCGGAAGAAATTTTCAGTAGCGCAGGTTACAGTGTAGGAGACATGCTTTTCAATATTGTAATCACAGGTAGTGTGAATTTGGTGTTTACCTTGATGGCCATGAGAACGGTGGATAATTGGGGGCGTAAAAAGCTGATGTTATTCGGTTCAGGAGCGTTGGCCATTATCTATTTTGTCCTTGGGCTAAGCTATTTTCTTGGTTGGACAGGCCTACCTATTTTAGTTTTGGTAATTTCTGCAATAGCGGTATATGCGATGTCTCTGGCTCCGATCACCTGGGTGGTGCTATCCGAAATATTCCCCAATAGGGTGCGTGGACTGGCCATGTCAATTGCCACTTTCAGCCTTTGGGTAGCTTCATTTGTGCTGACCTTTACTTTTCCCTTATTAAACAGTGAGTTAGGGGCTTATGGTACTTTTTGGGTCTATAGTGGTATCAGTGTTTTGGGCTTTTTGTTTATCCATAAAAAATTACCAGAGACTAAAGGCAAAAGTTTAGAAGAAATAGAAAAGGAATTCTTAAGATAAAATATATGAGCAGCTTTGAAAAGGTAAAAGCTTGGAGAGAGAAACTAGTTATACCTACCTATGAAGTAAGTAAGGCAGAGAAATACCCCATTTTCTTGGAAAAGAGGGTTTATCAGGGCAGCAGTGGATCTGTTTATCCCAATCCTGTTATTGAGAAGATCAGTGATGAGAAAATCGATAAAGAATGGGATGTGATTTATCTGGAGAACCGTTATATAAAAATAATGGTGCTGCCTGCATTAGGTGGGCGGATCCAAATGGCCTATGATAAAGTTAAAGAAAGACATTTTGTTTATTATAACGAAGTGATCAAGCCTGCATTGGTAGGGTTGACAGGACCTTGGATTTCTGGAGGTATTGAATTTAACTGGCCACAGCACCATAGGCCAAGCACCTATGATCCCGTTGACTCTACTATTGAGGAGAATACTGATGGAAGTGTGACAGTTTGGGTGAGTGAAGTGGAGCGTATGTTCCGCACCAAAGGGATGGCAGGATTTACCCTGTACCCGGATAAAGCTTATTTGGAGATTAAAGGCAAACTATATAACAGGACTCCGCATCCGCAGACTTTTCTTTGGTGGGCCAACCCAGCGGTGGCAGTAAATGACCATTACCAATCAGTATTCCCAGAAGATGTCAATGCTGTCTTTGACCATGGAAAAAGAGATGTGTCACGCTTTCCAATTGCTACAGGAACATATTATAAAGTAGATTACTCTGCTGGAGTGGATATTTCCCGATATAAAAACATTCCTGTACCAACTTCCTATATGGCGGTTAATTCAGATTTTGATTTTGTGGGGGGGTATGAGAATGATACCCGAGGAGGATTGCTGCATATTGCAGATCACCACGTTTCACCTGGCAAGAAGCAGTGGACTTGGGGTAATGGTGATTTCGGACATGCTTGGGACCGGAATTTGACCGATCGTAATGGCCCCTATATTGAACTGATGTGTGGGGTTTATACGGATAATCAACCTGATTTTTCCTGGATACAGCCTTATGAAGAACGTGATTTTACTCAGTATTTTATGCCCTACCAAGAAGTAGGAGTGGTGAAAAATGCTACAAAAGATGCGATGCTAAATATCACGATCGAAGATGGAAAAGCAAATTGCGTTGTGTATGCTACCGGGGTGTTTCCAAACAGCCGGATAATCCTTTTACATGATAATATGGTATTATGGGAATCAGCCTTTGATTTAAATCCGGAAAGTGTGTTCTGCCAATCGATAGATTTATCTGGACATGTAGGAGGATTGTCGATTGAAGTGAAGGATGAGAATGGACGTGTATTGGTAGATTGGAAACAAAAGGCTGAAGAACTTAAGCCAGTTCCTGAAGCAGCCAAAGCAGCCAAAGATCCTAAAGACATAAAAACCAATGAGGAGCTGTACCTGACAGGGCTCCATATTGAGCAATATAGGCATGCGACTTATAGTTCTTTGGATTATTACAAAGAGGCCATTGGCCGAGATGCTGGGGATGTAAGGTCCAATAATGCATTGGGCTTGTACCTAATGAGGACTGGTAAGTTTGAGGAAGCAACAATGCATTTTCAGGTAGCTATAGATACGCTTACCAAATTCAATCCAAATCCTTATGACGGTGAACCTTATTTCAATAAGGGAGTAGCCTTGAGGTTACAGGGGAAATTGGATGAGGCTTATGATGCCTTTTTTAAGTCTTGCTGGAATGCGGCGTGGCAGGACGCGGGGTATTTTAATTTAGCGCAAATAGCCCTTATCAGAGGAGAGATCAATAAAGCCCTAGAACTGGTCGACAAGTCTCTTATCAGAAATTGGCACAACCACAAAGCGCGACATTTAAAGGCTGCTATTTTACGTAAGTTGGGCAAAACAGAAGAAGCAATTGATTTGATTTCAGCCTCTTTGGAAATTGACAAATTCAACTTTGGGCTTCTTTTCGAAAAGTACCTGATCAGTGGCGAAAAATCGGACAAAGAATATTTGAAAGAACTGATCCGTGATTATGCCCATAACTATCTAGAGTACGCCTTGGATTTAGCTCAAGCCGGGCTTTATCATGAGGCAATAGACTTGCTGAAAGTCCACACTGAGGGTAAAAAGTCAGTATATCCTATGATTTATTATGCCATGGGATACTTTTATGGACAGTTGGAGGATGAAGTCTTGGCCTTGTCGTATTATAAACTGGCTACTCAGATGCCGACAGATTATTGTTTTCCAAATAGACTGGAAGAAGTAATTATGCTTCAGACGGCCATATCAGTCAATGAGGAAGATGATAAAGCCTTATATTATTTAGGAAATTTCTGGTTGGCCAAGAGGCATTATGAGGATGCCAGAAGTTGTTGGGAAAAATCTCTGGCACTCAATGGAGATTCACCATTGGTATTGAGAAACCTTTCTTTGATCTACTATAATAAATTTGATAGAAAGGATGAAGCACAAAAGCTATTGGAAAAGGCATTCTCTTTGGATAAGAGCCCAAGGCTACTGATGGAACTGGACCAGCTTTACAAAAAAGTAAATATGGTGCCTGCAGTACGTAGGTTGTTTTTGGAGAAACATATAGAGCTGGTTAATTATAGGGATGATGTATATCTCGAGTATATTACCCTTCTGAATATGCTGGGTGAACACCAGAAAGCATTAGATCTTTTAATGAAAAGACAGTTTCATCCATGGGAAGGAGGTGAAGGGAAAGTACCTGCTCAGTACATCCTTTGCAATGTGGAGCTTGCCAAAGCTGCCATTGGACAGCAAGAATATAAAGCAGCAATTAAATACCTTGAAGCAGCCCAAGAGTATCCTCATAATCTAGGGGAAGGTAAGCTTTTTGGCGCTCAGGAAAATGATGTGTTTTATTGGTTGGGATGTGCTTATATGGGCTTAGGCGATCAGCAAAAAGCAAAGGATTCCTGGAAAAAAGCCTCTGAAGGATTGAGTGATCCAAGTCCTGCATTGTATTATAATGATCAGCAACCAGATAAAATATTCTACCAGGGCCTTGCATTATTGAAGCTGGGAGATCAAAAAGCGGCAATGAAGCGGTTCAACAAACTGGTGGATTATGGAGAAACCCATATTTTTGATGATATCAAAATTGATTATTTTGCAGTTTCCTTGCCTGATTTGCTGATTTGGGATGAGGACCTTAATGTCCGCAACCATATCCATTGTAATTATCTGATAGGACTAGGGAAGTTTGGTAGAGGGGAGGTCTCTGCAGCCCAAAAGGCCATGGAAATGGCTTCAGAGAAAGATATTTATCATTTGGGAGTACATGTTCATAAGATTTTAGTAGATAAAAATGAGCCTGTCTGGTTATAAAGTGTTTGAGATATAAAAAAGCACCCCTTTAAATTTTCTAAGGGGTGCTTTTTTACTTTCATTATTCTTTTAGTAACTAGAAGAATTAATGACTGGATTCATCCATATATTTCAACCACCACTCTTCTTTTGGGTAATCTTTTCCAAGTTGTACTCGCTGGCCGATAACAGGGTGGATCATGGTCATATTCAGTTGCTCAATTTCTTTTTTAAATCGCGTTACCGGTTCGGTCCAAGAATGGGTAGATAAGCTAAAGGCTCCCCAGTGGATTGGCATTAATATTTTTCCTTTAACTTCCTTCCCCGCAGTTACACTTTGTTCAGGAAGCATGTGGATATCTGGCCAGGCATCATTGTACTGTCCGCATTCCATTAGAGCTAAATCAAAGGGTCCATGTCTTTTGCCTATTTCTTTAAAGTGGGGGCCGTAGCCACCGTCACCACTGAAGTAAATGGAAGTATTTTCAGATTTGATGATCCAACTGGCCCATTGGGTTTTATTTCGGTCAGTTAATCCCCTTCCAGAAAAATGTCGGGAAGGGCTGGCAATGATTTCTATGGAATTTAATTTTGCCTCTTCCCACCAATCCAATTCAGTGATTTTGGATGCTGGAATTCCCCAAGCGCTAAGGTGAGCCCCCACTCCTAGTGGTGCATAGAAATGCTTGGTGACTTCTTTTAACTGGAGAATGGATGGATAGTCCAAATGATCATAGTGATCGTGAGATAGGATAATCGCATCAATATCATTAAGTTTTTCTATTGGAATGGGGGATTCATACGGGAATCTTTTTGTGCCAATGGGAAGGGGAGAAGGGTTTTCTGTTAACATGGGGTCGATCAGAATTCGTTTCCCCTCAAGTTCAATTAAAAATGCAGAATGCCCAAGCCAAGTGATATGACATAATGAGTCAGCTTTCTTTGCCAGTATGGTTTCGAAGTGTGTCTCCAAAGGTTTAGTGGGGGCACTTTGTTCAGAGAATAGAAGTTCCGGCAATAGTGGTAAAACATCCCATAATGATCCTGTGCTCGTTTCAATTAGGTTGATGAATTGATTTCCATCGTAATTGGGTGAATTGTTGATCCTTGATAAATAATCACCTTCGGGCCTCTCTCCAAACTGGGGAGCTACTTTTGTATAGGAGTAAGCAATTGTTCCAAAGACTAGAATAATTAGAATCAGAAATAATGCGTATCGAATGATCGTATTGACTTTCTTTTTAGCCATTAGCAGGGGCTTTATGAATATTATTGTTTGTTTATTAAGAAATTGGGCAATTGTCAGATTATACCAAGTAAATCAAAACGAGTATAAGGTATAATTTGTTGGAATTAATATAGTTTTCAATATTTGATTATTTTCGATTTTTGAGAAGTAATCTTACTATAAATGGAGGTGTTTTCAGTAGCTAACAGCCAATAATTAAAGTTGTTCAAAACATTTCTATATATTGAAATGGTCAATACTTTTTGCTGAATATATCCATAGATAAAATCTAGTGGTAAATAATCCGAGGTGACTTTTTTTGTAAAAAATGAGAACTCTTGTTTAAAAAATTGAATTCTGTTGACGGTTTTGTGTTAAGAGAAGGATTTCTGTTACTTTTTTGAAGGATAAGTAATATTGGAAGGCTTGACTGCTTTTTAACTTTGGGTTTGGGATTTGCTTATTGACTGCAAAACCCTTTTAGCAATTAATATAAAGCAATAACATTAAACTCAAAACTACTAATGCGTACAAACAGATTTTTAGGAGTTGCTGTATTATTTTGGTTGGTGATGACCGCCAATGCACAGCAGTGGACTCCTAAGCAAGCCCCTTTAATGACCAAGTTTGCCAAAGACGTGGATCCTGAAAATGTACTTCCAGAATATCCCCGTCCACAGATGGTAAGGGAAAAATGGAAAAACCTTAATGGTCTTTGGCAATTCCAACCGGGTACATGGGAGAGGGAACCTTATCCAAAAGGCAAATTGTCAAGAAATATTCTTGTGCCTTTTGCTGTAGAGTCGGCACTCTCGGGTGTACAAGAAACCAGCCATGAGCGATTATGGTATCGCAGAGAATTTACGGTGCCAAATGATTGGAAAGGGCAGCGTATCCTATTGCATTTTGGTGCAGTGGATTATGAAACCATTGTGTTTATTAATGATAAACCAGTGGGAAAGCACGAGGGAGGATATGATCCATTTAGCTTTGATATTACTGATCACCTTAAGGAAGGTACGCAAACTATTACTGTAAAGGTTTGGGACCCTACCACCCGTGAAGGTTTCCCAAGAGGAAAGCAAGCTCTTAATCAGATAGATATCATGTATACGCCTGTCACAGGGATATGGCAGACAGTATGGTTGGAGCCTGTAGGAGAAAATAGAATAGTGGATTTTGAAATGGTGCCTGATATTGATAATTCCGAGCTTAATTTATCCGTGGAAACTTCAGGAGGCAGGTTCTTGACTTATACGGCAGAAGTTAGAGATGGAGATAAGGTGGTTGCCACCGTTGATTCCAAGCCGATGAAGCCGACAGCCATTGCGATCAAGAATCAAAAGCTTTGGTCTCCAGATTCCCCTTTTCTCTATGATATGACCATTACCCTTAAAGATGGAGATAGAGTAGTCGATGTGGTGGATACCTATTTTGGGATGAGGAAGATTTCAGTGGAACAGGAAGGTGAATTCCAAAAACTTTACCTGAACAATGAATTTGTTTTTCAAATGGGACCATTGGATCAAGGCTATTGGCCTGATGGATTATATACGGCACCCACGGACGAGGCCCTTCGCTATGACTTGGAAAAGACCAAAGAGCTTGGGTTTAATATGACGAGAAAACATATCAAAGTCGAGCCGAAGAGATGGTATTACTGGGCAGATAAATTGGGACTGATGGTTTGGCAGGACATGCCTTCTTCCAGCAGCTACACCCATGCAGCACCAGAACCAAACAAGGAAGCCTTTAGAAAAGAGTTGATGCGTATGGTGGACAACCTCAAAAATGTACCAAGTATCGTGATGTGGGTGATTTTCAACGAATCCCAAGGACAGCATGATACGGAGCATTACTCAGCTTTAGTGAAAGGACTGGATCCTTCTCGAGTAGTCAATGAAGCCAGTGGAGGTACTAACCATGGAGCTGCAGATGTGAATGATGTCCATAGCTATCCTCCTCCTGCATATGCCCAAAGCTTCCATCAAGCTACGGTTTGTGGTGAATACGGTGGTATTGGCTATCAGATGGATGGTCATATTTGGAATCCAGATGATTTGAAGGAATACATAAGTATTGATAGTGAAGAAGAGTACCTTTCCATGTACGATGAATTTGCAGATATGTTGGTACAGTTCAAGACCAACCACGGTTTGAGTGCTGCAGTTTATACTGAAATCACTGACGTGGAAATAGAGCTTAATGGGATCATGACCTATGATCGTGTAATGAAGGTGGATGCAGATAAGATTGCGCCTATTAATAAGAAAATCATAGAAGAGGTAGACCATGTATATCCTTTGGTCTTGACAGCTAAAGAGAGGAATATAGACTGGAAGTATACTTTTGAAAAGCCTGCCAATAATTGGATGGAACCAGGCTTCTCTACTTCTGGCTGGAAGACTGGACGAGCTGGATTTGGTTCTGAAGGCACTCCTGGAGCTATAAATGGTACTACTTGGGAAAGTGATGGAATCTGGTTAAGAAGAGCATTTGAACTGGGAGATATTTCCAAAATTGACTTGGACGATCTTCGATTAAATATCCATCATGACGATGAATGTGAGGTGTATATCAATGGAGTCAAAGCCGCTGAATTGGATGGGTTTACTGCCAATTATATCAATACCACCATTTCTGATGAAGCCAAAAAAGCCTTGATAGCAAATGGTACCAATATTATAGCTGTCTATGGTAAACAAGATATAGGAGGGCAGTATATCGATGCAGGCCTTTCTATTGCTACTGGAGATAAAGCACTTTCTGAGAAAACTTTGGAGAGCTTAAAATGATAATAATTTAGATTTTCCATTACTGAAAGTAGGGGACTGGTAGAAACCGTCTTATAATAATCCTATCTAATTATTAGATGGAGAGTTATAAGACGGTTTCTTTTTTATTTAACGTACTTCTGATATTTTTGGCCCATAGGCCTAGGGATCCAGTTGTATAAATTCTGAATAGTATTCAAGGAGAAGCTTCCAAGATGTGGAATGACTTGATTATGGCTCCAAGTGGTCCTTTGAAGCTAATTCGTTAATAGCAAGATGTTGAAAAAGATCCCATTGTTCCTTATTTTTCTATAAATACATTGGGAAGGGTTTATAATTACAATCCTTTTTCTAAAGAATTGAACAAGGAGGAAAGGAAGCATATTTAGGGGCACAGGTTGTATTTGTACAGGGTTTATTTCCACAGTCGAATCCTATAGCTAAGGGTGCCTGCTGATGTGGAGTTGTCAGGGACTGAGCCGGAGAATTAGTACTTTGAAGATTTTATAGGTCGCTTGAATGCCTGGAATTATATAGGTTGGAAGCAGAAGGTAAGGCGTTCTCATTCTGGGTATTACTCTGGTCGCGAGTATTGAAAACTAAGCTATACTACCAAGCTTCTAAAGAAATTAATACATTGAAATGAAACCACTGAATACTATGAACCATAAAAGAATGAAGTTTAACATCTTATTACTATTAATGCTTATTGGTTTTTCGGCTATTGCCCAACGTCCTCAAACCCCATTAATGGGCTGGGCAAGCTGGAACAACTATCGTGTGAATATCAATGAAGAAATTATTAAATCCCAAGCAGATGCGATGGTAGAGCAAGGACTGCTCGCGGCAGGCTATACTTATTTGAATATGGATGATGGGTATTTTGGTGGCCGGGATGAAGAAGGAAACCTATATTCACACCCAGAAAAGTTTCCTTCTGGAATGAAGAGCTTGTCTGACTATATACACAGCAAGGGCTTAATGGCCGGGATTTATACCGATGCGGGAATCAATACTTGCGCATCGTATTGGGATAAAGACACCCTTGGAGTAGGAGTGGGGCTTTATGGGCATGAAAAAAGAGACCTTTCCCTCATGATTGAGGATTGGGGATATGATTTTGTGAAAGTGGATTGGTGTGGAGGAGACTGGATGGATTTGTCTGAAGAGGTAAGGTATACTGAAATTGGAAATATTATCCGAGAGATGGACCCTTCAGTTGTTTTTAATGTTTGCAGGTGGGAATTCCCTGGTGAATGGGTAGTCAACCTTGCCGATTCTTGGAGGATTTCTGCAGATATAGCCAATACTTTTGAATCCGTTATGGGGATAGTGGATCTCAATGCTGACCTATGGAAGTATTCAGGGCCTGGACATGTAAATGATATGGATATGTTACAGGTAGGCAGAGGGATGAGTTATGAAGAGGATAAAACTCACTTTACCATGTGGTGCATGCTCAATTCACCGCTTATAGCCAGTAATGATCTGACTACTATTTCGGAAGAGACCTTAAGTATCTTGACCAATAAAGAGTTGATATCAATCAATCAGGACCCGATGGTTTACCAGGCCAGGAGGGTGATTGACCGTGGAGATTTGGAAGTTTGGGCCAAACCCTTGATTTCAAGCATAAGTGGTGAAGTTGCTGTTACATTGCTGAACAGGTCTGAAGAAGGGAAAACAATAGACTTCAATTTGGAAGATGTGGGTTTGCTAGCTGAAGAAGGCTATAAAATGAAGGATTTATGGTCGAAAAAGTTTTACCCAAGTACAAATAAGGAAACAGTTTCACTTCATGTCCCATCGCATGGGGTGGTTGTACTCAAAATTAAAGGGGAAAGTAAGCCATTTAATTTATTTCAATATAAATAATATGATTATCCGTTTTAACACCAGTAAACTTATTTATCACAGCCTGTCCCGATTTATCGGGAGACTCCACGGATCTACACAGATTTAATTTAGTATTTCAGAGAGATATGTGTTCTCTTTTTAGGAAATGTTTTGAATGGTAAAACTTACTGGTGCAATAGCGGAAATACATAATAAATAATATCAAGATTAATGAAGTTCCTGACCCATTTGATATAGTTGGTAATACTGATAAAGTGACTACCGAAATTAAGATCTTTGGGGTATCTCAATATAGAATATGAAGTTAGATAGAAGAAAATTTTTACAAGGCATGGGAGTGATGGTGCCCAGCCTGCTTCCTTGGCAAAGCCTTAAAGCTCAGCATGGTTTTATTGAACAATTGGCTAAGGAGGGATCGTTCTTTATGGATTTTAAAAAGCTCCCAGATAGGGTTTGGATTGCCCCATCTTTTTGGGCTGTTCCTATGGAGGATTGGAGAGTGAAGAATGGAGGGTTGCAATTTATAGGATCAGAAAGGCAATCCAATCTGAATGTGTTGGAATACCAATTGGAGGCAGGCAAGGGGGACTTCTTTATTAGTTCAGAGATGGGGCTAAAAGCTGCTGAAAGCAAGTTCCAGGTTGGTTTTACACTTGGGATTCAAGACCAAACGGACCCAGGTAATACTCAGGCTGCATGTTATTTTGGAAAAGGTCTTTTTGTAGGGGTGTCGGCAGATGGTAAATTGATTTTGGGTCAACAAGAAAAAAGTATTTCAACCGATGTTTTTTCATCCTTCAAACTACAGCTTACTGCTGAGGATCATGGGGGAAGAACTACTTTAAAATTGGAGTTGGTTCAGGATAAATCAGTTGTGGAATCCTTGGTTGGGGAAGTGAATCATGGAATTTCCGGTTTGGTCGCTATTACCTGTAAGGGAAAAGAAGAAAGCCCAAGTGTTTCTTGGAACAATCTACACTTAGGAGGTACGAAGGTGGTTTATATGCCTGAGGAATCCTTTGGTCCGATATTATGGACCATGTATACGCTTTCCGATGATAAATTGAAACTGACAGCACAGCTCCCGCCTATTGGAAAAAATGATGCCCAAGAGGTTCGCTTTTCTATAAAATCGGGCAAGAGATGGAAGGAAATTCAGGTAAACGAGGTGGACAAGGGTGCTTATACTGCACGTTTTGAGGTGTCAGATTGGCGTTTTGGCCATGATGTTCCTTTTAAAGTGGAGTATAAGTTGGATGGAAAGCTATATCCTTATAAGGGAATTGTCAGGAAGGAGCCTGTCAGTGAAAATCTTGTATTAGGTGGCTTGACCTGCCAACATGCTTCAGGGTATCCCTATCGCCCATTGACTGAAAATCTGAAAAAGACCAATCCTGATCTGCTGTATTTTTCCGGAGACCAGATTTATGAAAGTAATGGTGGCTACCCGATCAAGCGAGCACCTGTTGAAGCATCCATTTTAAGTTACTTAGGGAAATGGTATATGTTTGGTTGGGCATTTGGAGAGGTCATGAAAGATCGTCCCACCATATGCACACCTGATGACCATGATGTCTTTCAGGGGAATTTGTGGGGTGAAGGAGGCCTGCAAGTCTCCATAGAAAAATGGGAGAGCGTGATGGATGCACATGGGGGCTTTGTTCAGTCAGTTCCTATGATCAATGTGGTCAATCAAACACAAACATCTCACCTGCCAGACCCCGTAAAAGCCAGCCCTTTAAAAGCGGGGTTTACTACTTGGTTTACCCAGCTCAAGTATGGGAGGGTCAGTTTTGCCATTGTAAGTGACAGAATTTTTAAGTCTGGACCGGAGATGCTGGATATAGAAAATACAGGCAGGATAGATCATATTAAGGATTTTTATCCGTCCAGCGAGCTCAACCCTGAAGGTTTGAATTTGGTAGGAGAGGAACAATTGGAGTTTTTACAAAACTGGGTAGAAGATTGGCAGGGTGTGGATATGAAAGTACTACTTAGCCAAACGCTATTTGCCAATGTTTGTACCTATCATGGCCCGAAAAAAGATTATCTTCAGGGAGATTTGGATTCAGGAGGATGGCCAAAACGTCAGCGGGATCAAGTATTGCGAGTAATTAGAAAAGCCAGTGCTTTTCATGTCAATGGTGATCAGCATATTCCATTTTTATTGCAGTACAGTTTGGATGCAGATAGGGATGCTGGATGGACTTTCTGTACTCCTGCCATTTCTACAGGATATCCAAGGTGGTGTCAGCCAGATACCTTGAATTTGCCTTTTTCAGATCGTCCTAGTCACCATCTTCCTAATACCGGTATTTATAGGGATGTTTTCGGAAACCGAAATTATATCTATGCTACTGGAAATCCTGTAGATAAGCTTCCTAAGGAACCCAATAGATATAAGATGGCACAAGCAAAGGCCTCTGGCTTTGGATTGATAACTTTTGACCAAGTACACAGGACCATTAAAATGGAGGCGATCAGGTTTTTGGCAGATTTGGATAATCCATCTGAAAAAAACACCTTTCCTGGATGGCCGCTGACAATTTCCCAATTGGATAATGATGGCAGAAAGCCCATGGGGTATTTGCCAAAAATTCAATTTAAAAAAGCCAATGAGGTCATTAAAATTTACCATGAGCCTAGTGGAGAGCTTATTCAAGCATTAAGGGTTAGAGGAAACGAGTTTATCCCCGCAGTATATGAGGGCGGAACTTATCGCTTGGAGATTGGAGAGGCTGATCCAGTGATTTTGAAAGGGATAAAAATTACTACCAATGCAGCTGATGAGATTAAAGTCTAGGTCATAATGATGTGAAAAATAGATGGCTATTTAGAAGTGCCATGTCATAGATTTTAACATTAAATTTCAAAAGCCGCATTGATAAATGTGGCTTTTTTGTGTTTATTGATCTTGAAAAACTATTAAACTCAAGCTTTTATCAAACTTTATATACATGATGAATAGAGTTGGTCTTATCAGCATAGTGCTGCTTTTTTTGTGTCATTGGTCATATAGCCAGTCAAGAACTAATTATGATGAGGAGCAGGTTCCTCAATTTGAAATTCCTGATCCTCTGATGACTTTTTCGGGGGAACAGGTAGAAGATGCTAAGACTTGGCTGGAGAAACGTCGACCAGAGTTGATGGATTTTTTTACTACAGAAATGTTTGGGAAAATTCCCGGTGAATTGGGCATGACTTCGTTTAAGATTTTGGAAGAAGGGCCATCTACCGTTTATTCAGGAGCTTTGCGCCAGCAGGTGAAGATTAGTATTATAAAGGGAAATAGCCAATTGGATTTTAATCTATTGCTGTATCTGCCGAAAGGTAAAACAAAGGCTCCTATATTTCTTGGTCCAAATTTTTATGGCAACCATTCTGTAACCCTAGACGAGAAAGTGGTGATTTCAGATGCTTGGGCCAGGAATAATCCATCTTATGATATAAGCGACAATAGTTTTACTGAAACTTCCCGAGGGGTTCGCAGTTATAGATGGGCTATTCAGGATATTATAGATGCTGGCTTTGGCTTGGCCACTTTTTATTACGGGGAAATAGATCCTGATAAAAATGATTTTTCAGATGGAATACACCCATTCTTTTATCAGTCAGGCCAGTCGCGTCCTAAAAATGGGGAGTGGGGAAGTATTGCCGCATGGGCTTGGGGAATGAGTCGTGCAATGGATTATTTGCAGGAAAATGAAAAGGTGGATTCAGATCATATAATTGCTTTTGGTCATTCTAGGCTTGGAAAAACTGCTTTGTGGGCAGCGGCAAATGATGATCGCTTTGCAGCAGCAATTTCCAATAATTCGGGATGTGGGGGAGCTGCCCTGTCCAAAAGGAAGTATGGAGAGACTTTAGCAGTCATCAATAAGTCCTTTCCACACTGGTTTACAGAGAATTTTAAAAAATATGGTCACAACGAAGAAAAACTCCCTGTAGACCAACATGAACTGATTTCACTGATAGCACCGAGACCAGTGTATGTGGCCAGTGCAGTAGAGGATAGGTGGGCAGATCCCAAAGGGGAATACCTTGGAGCTTATTATTCGGGGAAAGTTTACAAACTTTTTGGTAAATCTGTTTTGGAAAATCCTGAAATGCCCGAAATCCATCAACCCTTGCATCAATCAGTCGCTTACCATATTCGAGAGGGAAAGCATAATGTGACCGATTATGACTGGGGACAATATTTAAAATGGGCCTCTGATGTGGTTATGAAGGAAAAATGATTCATTCTCGGCAGGATAGTTTTGGTTTATAAAAAATAGGGAGGACCAACTGAACTAGGCTTAGGTTTAGTAAATATTATTGTTTAGAAAAGGTTAAAGTCATTGGAGGATTTAATTACTTGGATTTTTTACAGCCTTGATCCTTTGGATAAAAAAAATATCAACTCCTCTTCTTCTGAGAATTAATTGGGCTGGTGTCACGGAAGGTCAAAAGGGATAGAAAATTATTTACTCGGATTGCAGCAGTCTTTTTCTCACTAGTTGACAGGCTCCCAGAGCACCAGCTTTTTCTCCAAGTTCTGACAAGACGATTTTACTATCATTGCTGACTAGGCTCAGCGAGTATTTATTGATGGCCATTTTGATGGGTAAAAACAAATAATCACCTGTTTTAGCAAGGCTTCCACCAATGATGACCAGTTCAGGATTATATAAATGCAATAATGCAGATATTCCTCTTCCCAACTTTTTGCCTATTTCGTCGATGAGTTCTATGGCTAGGACATCATCGTTTAAAGCGGCGTTTATGATGTCATTTAATTTTAAGTCATTTTCTGATTTTATCCTATGAGATAGTGTGGACTGCGAGCCTTCTTGTAATTTTTTATAGAATTTACTGATCAGTGCGCGTCCGGATGCTTCGGTTTCAAGACATCCTTTTTTACCACAATGGCAAATGATTTCATTTTCAAACAAAGGTATATGGCCGATTTCTCCTGAGAAACCAGATTTTCCATATACAAGCTCTCCATTGATCATAATTCCCATGCCGATGCCATAGCCGACATTGATGAAAAGTACATTTTTTTCTTCCTTTACTATTCCTCCTCCTTTAAATTCCCCAAAGGCCATTGCCCGACTGTCATTTTCTAGGAAGGTGGGGAAGCCGGTTTTTGTTCTGAATACCTTGCTTAATGGATTTTCACTAAAATTAAAATAACTGTAGCTGTATCCTGTCTTATAGTTGATCCTTCCGGAGAGATTGATGCCTATACCGATGATTTTCGATTTGGGAACATTGAACTTATCAATTTGCTGGTTGATTATCTTGCATAGTTCGTCAAGGGCTTCTTCGGTATTGTCCAGGTTGTAAGGGATGTGTGGAAGGAATTTGAGTAATTGGTTTTTGAAATCGGTGAGGCCAAGGTTAATATATTCCTTTTTGACTTCTATCCCAACGAAAAATGCAGATGAAGCATTTAATCCATATTGATTGGGACGTCTTCCCACGGATGAATCGACTTTTCCATAGTCTTGTACGACTCCATTTTCTGTCAGTTCAAGTATGATCTGTCCCATTTTTGGAGTACTGATGTTGAGGGCTTTACTTAAGTCCTGAATGGTGGAGTTACCAAAGTTGGAAAAATAATTGAGCACCTTTTTTTTCAATAGATGGTTTTTGTAAGCTACTCCAGATAGATCTTCGGCTTTAAGGCTTTCAAAAAAGCTGTTTTCAGGCAGGTTTGACATAATTGATGGTGTCTTATATGGAGTAGTATTATCTAATTAATCAACTAAATTAATTAAATAAGCTATTATTAAGAAATAAATTTTTAAAGTATTTCGGCTTTTGTTTTTATGTGGACATGGTTTTGAAGTGGGATTGTTTTAATTTTTAATTGAAAATTTGGTTTTAATTAAAAACGGGCTTTACAAAGTCTTGGGCTAATCCATTATATGTTTCTATAAATTTTCTCTGGCACTATTTAATATAAAAATTAGTTATAATGTTGTTAATTAGAAAAATAATTTATTAATTAAGCCTCGGTTTATTTATTGAGCTGGAAGTCACCGCATTTATGCATGGTTGATTTGAAAGATTCTTTTCTTGGCTTTGCAGATGAACAGTAGTCAATTTAAAGCATATAAATAAGCTTGAAAAGGAGGTTACCCTATGAATTAGGGTAAATTAGTTCTATAAGAAAGGTCCCCGAAAAAAACATTGAATAATATGAATTCACCGAAACGAAGAAAATTCTTGAAAAATACCTCCTTGATAGGAGCGTCCTTATTTGCAGGGCCAGCTTTGGTTAAGGGAGGGCAATCACCAGTATTGGAAGGAGCAGCTCCATTTGATCTTGTAAAAAAGGATGATGTTGGGCTTCCGATCACAGGGACTTTTTTGGATGAGATTTCCCATGATATTCCTCACCAGAATTGGGGTGAAGAAGAATGGGATGCGGATTTCCGTCATATGAAGGATATCGGTATTGATACCGTTATTATGATTAGGTCTGGTTATCGCAAGTTTTTGACTTATCCCTCCAAGTATTTGATGAACAGGGGCTGTTATCGTCCAGGGACTGATCTTCTTGATATGTACCTCAGATTGGCGGATAAATATGGGATGAAGTTTTATTTTGGATTATATGATTCAGGGGAATACTGGGACACGGGGAATTTAGCTGCAGAAATAGAGCATAACCGATTTGTAATCGATGAAGTATGGGAGCAATACGGTCAAAAGTACAAAAGTTTTCAGGGTTGGTATTTGAGTGGAGAAATCAGCAGGAAAACCAAGGGGGCAATTGATTCTTTTTATACATTGGGAAAACAATGTAAAGATGTGAGTGGAGGGCTACCTACCTTTATTTCTCCTTGGATAGATGGAAAAAAGGCTGTTTCTGCTGCATCAAATGATCTTAGCAAGGCTGAGTCAGTATCGGTAAAGGAGCATGAACAGGAATGGGGCGAGATATTTTCAGGAATCCATGAGGTTGTTGACGCCTGTGCTTTCCAGGATGGTCATATTGATTATGATGAATTGGATGCATTTTTTACGGTGAATAAACAGCTGGCGGATAAGTATGGGATGAAATGCTGGACCAATGCCGAGAGCTTTGATCGGGATATGCCCATTAAGTTTTTTCCCATTAAGTTTGATAAACTCTGTATGAAGCTGGAGGCCGCCAAAAGAGCTGGTTATGATAAAGCAATTACTTTTGAGTTTTCCCACTTTATGAGCCCTCAGTCAGCCTATCTTCAGGCAGGCCATTTATATAATCGTTACAAAGAATATTTTGAAATCAAGAAATAATGGAGGCCGGAACTAATCTGAGGTATATTATTTTTTTGTCGGTTATAGCTGCCATAGGAGGTTTCCTCTTTGGATATGATACGGCAGTAATTTCGGGGACCGTTAATATGGTGACCTCCCGGTTTCAACTTAGCTCCATGGAGCAAGGCTGGTATGTTGGCTGTGCATTATTAGGTTCTATCGGAGGAGTGGCTTGTGCTGGAGTGATGAGCGATTATTTTGGTAGGAAGAAAATGTTATTGCTTTCTGCCCTATTGTTTTCCGTTTCAGCTGTTGGTTGTGCTTGGGCCGGTAGTTATACCCATTTGGTCCTCTATAGAATCATAGGTGGAGTGGGGATTGGCATGGTTTCTATCATCTCCCCTATGTATATATCGGAAATTGCGGCACCAAAATATCGAGGGGCCTTGGTCTCTTTGTACCAACTGGCAATAACCATCGGTTTTTTAGGGGCTTACTTGATGAATTTTGAATTGGCCAAGCTTGCTGATCGATTGAATACTTTTGGCTGGATGGAGCTCGTTTTTCAGGAAGAAGTTTGGAGAGGGATGCTATTGATGGAAATATTACCGGCAGGCTTGTTTTTAGGCGTTTTGATCTTTATCCCTGAAAGTCCTCGGTGGTTAATTGTTAGAGGATATGCTAGTTTGGCTGAGCAGATTTTTTCGAAAATAACAGGCTCAGTGGAATCTGCCAAGGATAAAATCAACGAAATACTGAACCAGCATAGAAAGGATGATTCTTTAAGTGTTTGGGGCCTGATGAAATCAAAGTCTGTTATTCGGCCAGTATTGATTGGGGCTGCGATCGCTATTTTGGGTCAGTTTATGGGGGTGAATGCAGTTCTGTATTATGGGCCTACTATTTTTGAGCAAAGTGGCCTTCCAGGAAATGATGCCTTATTTTATCAAGTACTAGTTGGATTGGTGAATGTATTGACTACTGTGCTGGCTTTATTGATCATTGATAAGCTGGGTAGGAAACAGTTGGTGTATTTTGGGGTCTCAGGGATGCTGATTACCCTAATTCTAATCAGTGTTTTTTTTAGTAAAGGGGAGCAGTGGGGCTTACCTCCATTGATTTTATTGGGTTTGTTCTTGGCTTATGTGTTTTGCACTGCCATTTCTATTTCTGCAGTGATTTTTGTGTTGCTATCGGAAATGTATCCAAATAAAATTAGAGGTGTGGCCATGTCCATTGCAGGTTTTTCCTTATGGTTAGGAACCTATTTGGTGGGGCAGCTGACACCGGTTTTATTGGAGGAATTGTCCCCAGCAGGAACCTTTGTACTTTTTGCTTTTATGTGTTTGCCTTATTTGTATATCATCTATTATATGGTTCCTGAGACGGCAGGGAAGTCATTGGAGGAAATAGAGGAGTTTTGGAAATTGAAAGCCGAGGATGTAGGGGGAAAAGTTTAAAAATAAGCCCATTTTGATAAAATATGATGGCTTAAAATACAATGGAATATGAAAGATTACGCGCGTTTATATAAAAGTGAACTTCTGGATAATGTAGTGCCTTTCTGGATGAAATATAGTAAGGATGCCAAAAATGGAGGTTACTATACTAGTTTAGATGTAAAAGGCAGGGTGTTTGACAGGGACAAGTTTATGTGGCTTCAAGCACGAGAAGTGTGGATGTTTTCAAAACTGTATAATGAGCTAAGTCCAAAAGCCGAGTGGAAGGAGATGGCCAAACATGGACTTGATTTTATCCTTAAAAATGGTAGGGACATTGAAGGAAACTTTTATTTTTCTTTGGATGAGAAGGGAGCCCCCTTAGTTGAAGCGTATAATATTTTTTCTGATTGTTTTGCAGCGATGGCCTTAAGTGAATACAGCCGCATTGATAAACAAGAGGTTTATGCCAAAACCACCTTGGAGATATTTGAAGCCATTCTCCGAAGGCAAAAAAATCCAAAAGGAAAATATAATAAAAGATATCCTGGTACAAGGGATATGAAGGACTTTTCCCTGCCAATGATCTTATGCAATTTGACACTGGAATTAGAGCATTTGCTGGACAAGTCTAGGGTGGACTTGTTGGCAAGGGAGACGGTCCATCAAATACTAAATGATTTTTACGATCCAGAATTTGGATTGATGAGGGAAAATGTTCCTGTGAAGGGGGGATTTTCTGATACGTATGAGGGACGCTTGACCAATCCGGGGCATGCTCTGGAGGCCATGTGGTTTGTGATGGATGTAGCTGAAAGATTTGAAGATGAGTCTTTAATAGATCAGGTGATTAATATTGGCATGAAGACCTTGGAATGGGGCTGGGATCAAGAATATGGAGGGATCTATTATTTTTTGGATATCCAAGGACTTCCATCTGAAAAGTTAGAATGGAACCAGAAGCTTTGGTGGGTCCATTTGGAAGCTTTGGTTTTCTTGGCCAAGGCTTATCAGCATACCAAGCGGGAGGAATGTCTAGATTGGTTCGAGAAGGTACATCAGTATGCTTGGAAGCATTTTAGAGATGAGGAAAATGGGGAGTGGTTTGGGTATTTGGACAGGTATGGTGATGTGCTTATTCCTGCCAAAGGGGGAAAGTGGAAGGGATGCTTCCATGTCCCTAGGGCCTTGCTTTTGATTTGGAAAACTTTCGAGCGTTTTCAGGGAGAGAAAGAATAGGATAAAAATTTCTGATTATCCGCTATGATGTCAGTAACTATAAATCCTTTGCTCAAGTGGTCGGAAGACTGAAGTCAGAAGACCTAAGCAGCTGATACTTTAATCAAAAGAGTTGTTTCAATTCGCTTTTAATCTTACCTGATAAAATTGCGGATATATATAAAAAAATTAATTACAGATCAATAATCAAAATGCGATGAGGTATCTCGGGATATTATTTTTAAGTATGTTTTTGTCTTGCCATATAAATGTGGAAGCCCAGGTCTCTGAGCGCGTAAGTTATAAGACAGTCGATGGCGAGGAGCTTTATTTCGATTATTATCCTGCCAAAATAGGAGATAGTCAAAAAAGTATTGTGTTTGTTCATGGTGGTGGGTTCTCTGGGGGGAGTCCTAAAAATCAAGCACCTTTTGCCGAGGAAATGCAAAAAAGAGGTTATAATGTTTTTGTTATCTCCTATCGCCTTTATGCTAAAGGTCATGGCTTTGGCTGTGATTTTCCAACACCTGAAAAACTCAAAGCAATAAGGTATGCCGCAGAAGATGCTGTATCAGCCACAAGGTATATTGTAGAACATGCGGAAGCTTATCAGGTTGATCCAGATGAGATTTATTTGGCTGGTAGTAGTGCTGGAGCTGAAGCTATTTTGCAGGTTCTTTTTAATCCTTTCAAGTCAAGTATGCCAGATGTATTTTACATTGCTGAGGGTTTCAAATTCAAGGGAGCTATGTCTTTTGCAGGTGCCGTATTAGACCTAAGGCTGGTAAATAGGGAGAATTGGGTGCCACTTTTGCTTTATCATGGCTCCAATGACCAATTAGTGCCATATGAAACGGCGCCGCACCATTTCTGCCCAGGTACAAGTCCTGGGTATATGATGTTATTTGGATCCATGTCCATCTTTGAAAAAGCAAAATCTTTGGGCTTATCAGTAGAGCTGCATGCCTATCGTGATGGAGGGCATGAAATCAGTAGCGCGATGTTTCGGGCCTTTGATGAAATGGATGATTTTATTAAAAACACACCAGCTACTGAGAGTGATGAGGCTTGGTATTATCTTCATGATAGATCAGACTGGGAGAATTTAGGTAAATAAAAATGAATAGAAGAAGTTTTATAGCCAAAGCAGGTTTAGGTAGCCTATTGGCAAGTCCGGTGAACTGGCCATTTGCTGCAAATGCTATAAGTAACCAAGCTGTCAGTAAGGCCAGATATATTCCAGAATCCAATCTCTATCGTGCAGATATAGTTATAGCTGGGGCTGGTTTAGGTGGTTGTGCATCTGCTTTGGCAGCACTTAGAAATGGCCTTTCGGTAGTTATGACGGAGGAAACTGATTGGATAGGAGGTCAGTTAAGTCAGCAAGGTGTGCCGCCTGATGAGCATGATTGGATAGAAAATCAGGGTTGCACTGAGCTTTACAGGTTGTTCCGTCAAGCTGTCAGGGCTTATTATATGGACCATTATCCGCTTGTTAAAGAGGAAGCAGAAAATCCCCTTCTGAATCCAGGAAATGGAGTGGTCTCTGCATTATGTCATGAGCCATTGGTAGCAGTTAAGGTCCTTGAACAGTTATTTGCTCCCTATATAAGCAATCGTCAGTTGATATTGTTGAAGGAGTGGAAGATCAAAGATGCTATGGTTGAAGGTGATATGGTGAGCCAGCTTGTGGCTGTTTCCCTTCGATCTGGAAGGGAGCAGGTATTGGAGGGCAAATACTTTGTGGACGCCACAGAATTGGGAGACTTGTTGCCACTGACCGGGACAGCCTATCAGAAAGGTACTGAATCTAAGCATCAGACAGGGGAATTGCATGCTGCCGAACAAGCCAATCCAGATAATCAACAGGCTTTTACTATGTGTTTTGCGATGGATTATGTGGAAGGGGAGGACTGGACGATTCCGAAGCCTGATAATTATGATTTCTGGCAGTCTTTTAGACCTGAAATGGAACCAAAGTGGGCGGGGAAGTTATTGGAGTTGAATTATAGCAACCCCAAAACCTTAAAGCCGAAGGCATTGGCTTTTGATCCTCGGGGAACTGAATTTGATGGACAATTGAATTTGTGGAATTACAGAAAGATTATTGATAAGCATAATTTTGATAAAGGCTTTTTTGAAGGTGATATTTCTGTAGTAAACTGGCCTCAAAATGATTATTTCCTAGGTAATCTGGTGGATGTAAAAGAGAGTGAGTTTAGACAGCATGTAGAACAATCCAAACAGCTGAGTCTTTCCCTTTTGTATTGGTTGCAGACAGAAGCCCCTAGGCCCGATGGAGGCAAAGGTTGGCGAGGATTGCGTTTGAGGAATGATATTATGGGGACAGAGGATGGTTTGGCCAAATATCCTTATATAAGAGAGGCCAGAAGGATAAAGGCAGCGTTTACCATTTTGGAAGAACATGTGGGTAAAGAACAGCGGGCGAAGAAATTAGGACTGCCAGAGGAGAAGGTGGAGGCAGCTAGTTTTGATGATAGTGTTGGGGTTGGTTATTACCATATTGATTTACATCCAAGTACCGGGGGTGATAATTATATAGATTTCAGTTCTTTGCGTTTTGAAATCCCTCTTGGAGCCTTGCTTCCCAAGAAGATGAAAAATTTGCTTCCTGCCAATAAAAATATAGGTACTACCCATATCACCAACGGATGCTACCGCTTGCATCCAGTAGAGTGGAGCATAGGAGAAGCTGTTGGAATGTTATGCTGTTATTCCCTTTCTCATGAAATTTCCCCGAAAACTGTATGGAAAGAGAGGGAAAGGTTAAGTGAGTTTCAAGGATTCTTACAGTCTCAAGGTATAGCTAATAAGTGGTCTCCAATAACTGAATGATGAAAAAGATATTTGCAATCTACATTTGTATGTGTTTGGGTATGGTGTCTCTGACGTCTAAGGCACAGGTAGAAGACAGGGAGCCAGGTAAAAAGGTGGTTTTTGTCCCTTTGGATAATCGGCCTCCTTGCTTGCAATTCCCGGTTAGGATGGGGGAGATCGCTTTGACCCAACTTGTAAGTCCGCCAGAGGCCCTGTTAGGAAATCTGCAGGAGCCGGGGCAGTCGGAGGTGCTTATACAGTGGCTTTTGGCGCAGGACTATTCAGATGTGGATGCAGTAATCATTGCTGCTGATATGTTGGCATATGGAGGTTTGGTAGCCAGTCGGGTGCATCAGGTAGACGCTGAAATAGCCCTGGACAGGGTGAAAGTTATTGAACGCCTCCATGGAATCGCTCCTGAGGTGCCTTTGTACGTCCAAAGTGTAGTCATGCGTTTGGCACCAACAGCTGATGGTACCAATGAAGATTACAGGGAGGCTCTGGCTAAATGGGCTGAGATTTCGGTGAAATCAGATGCGGGTGCTAGGGAGGAGGTCAAAAAGCTGAAGAATATAATTCCCAAGAAAGCATTGAAGGATTATAAGACCGCTAGAAAAAGAAATTTGCAGGTCAATCAACTGATGATGGACTATGTAAACAAAGGAATAATCGATTACTTGATTTTGTCACAAGATGATGCCAAGCCGGAAGGAGTGCATATGAAGGAAAAGAAAGGTTTAAGGAAATTTTTGGAGCAGCATCAGTTGGAAGAAAAGGTGGCTATTCAGGCCGGTACAGATGAAGTGGCTATGCTACTTTTAGCTAGGGCAATTAATGATTTTACAGGGTTGGCCCCCAAGATAAAACCAGTTTTTTCTTCCAATACAATGTCAGAAGAGGTAATGGCTTTTGAAGATAAGCCCTTAAAAACAACTGTGGCCAAGCATATTGAGGCTTCTGGGGGTATTTTGGTCAATTCCGAGGAGGAGGCTGATTTGATCTTTTATGTCTATAGTTCAAGGAATTTAGATGCTGAAGCTTTGCCTTTTGTGGAAAAGATAAGCCAAGCAATTAAAGAAGGTAAGCGCTTGATAATTGCGGATATAGACCCTGTAGGAGATGTTCAGGGAGGGGATGAGGAATTTACCAATTTGCTGGAGGAAGAGGGTGTTTTGGATAAAGTTTACGGCTATGCTTCTTGGAATACAGCTGGGAATACCATTGGTACAGCGATTCCTCATGGTGTTGTTTATTATAATGGCCTAGAAATGACAGGGGAAGATCAAAATTTGCTGGAGAATGTGCAAAAAGCACAGTATTGGTTTACGCTGCATAGGCTGATGAATGATTACTATTATAATAATCCAATTCGTAAATACCTTAACAGCTACTATCAGCAAGTAGGTCGTAGTGCCTCTATAAGGACGGAAGATATTGTTTTAGAAATGGAAAGGAAGGGTAGGGATGAACTGGAAAAAGAGGTGAAACGCTTAGAAGAAGTGTTTTTTGTTCGGTACAGGTACAATATTGAAAATATTCAATTTTCGCTCCCTTGGAACAGAACCTTTGAGGCCCTAGTGGATTTTGACCTTGTTCGCTGAGCTGTATTTTTATGAAATAAATAGTGCGGCATTTTGGGTTATGCTTTGCAAGCTAAAAAACGGATCTATATGCATTCTTCCCCATAAGCTAAGTTGAGGGAAATATCTTTTACTTTGAAAGTACATTATCCATTTCCTGTCGAATGAGAGCTTTGGCCTTGATCAACTGATTTTTGACAGTGTTGATGGATATGGCCAGTTCATTGGCAATTTCCTGATAGGATTTTTTTTCGAAGATATTCATTTCCAAAACCAACTTCCTCTTGGGGGAAAGCTGCCCGATCAATTCTTCCAATCTGTCCAACTGTACTTCCTTTTCTACTTTTTCCTCTACTGAGGTCATTTGAATATTGGTCCAGAATTGCTCTTTAAGTTGATGGCTCTTTTTTACGTTTTTGAAATAATCAAAAATCTCATTTTTTACTGCAGTAAAAATATAGGAGCTGAAATTCATGTCCGGATTGATTTTTTCTCTTCGTGAAATCATTTTGGTGAAGACTTCATGAAAGATGTTTTCAGCCTCGAATTCGTCTTTTAAGATCGACTTGGCAAACCGGATAATAGGGATCCTATAGTATCGGTAAATAGTGTCCGTGGCAGAAGGATCACCTTGTATAAATAATGCTAAAGTTTGTTTGTTAGGTTGGTCCATGGTCAAATAATTTTGTTTCCATGGAATAAATATCCCTTATTCAAATAATAAATTGTTCGTAAAACACGTATTAAAACCCTCATTTTGCGAATTCTTTCAATATGTTACTGCTTGATTTAAAGTGGGTTAAATTTTTGTTAATTATCGGATTAAAAATGTTATGAAATTTCCACTTTTGGATGGGTGAAACAGTAGCCTAAACTCTTTTCTCTTAGTATTAAATAGTGTTATCTAAAAGAAAAAACAAAGGATGAAAGGAAACAGTAAGCGATTGATCTCTCTAGATGCGATGAGGGGGGCTACCATAGCCGCAATGATTTTAGTGAATTATCCAGGCAGTTGGGATCACGTTTTTCCACCCTTATTACATGCCCATTGGAATGGGATCACCCCAACGGATTTTATCTTTCCATTTTTCCTATTTATTGTTGGCGTATCTATATCTTTAGCCTATTCCAAAAGATTAAATCGAGGAGGATCAAAAAGTGATCTTTATAAAAAACTGTTTATCAGGGGCCTTAAAATATTCGCTTTGGGCGTTGTTTTGGGATTGATTCCTCAATTTGATTTTACTGATGTTCGTATAGCGGGGGTACTGCAGCGCATTGCCATTGTTTTTGTCGTATGTACCTTGATTTTCCTTAATATTGGGTGGAAGAAGCAAGTTTATTCAGTGGGCTTGATTTTAATTGGATATTGGTTGAGCATGACCTTGATTCCTAATCCAAGTACTGGGGAAGTGATGTTGGAACCGGGAAAAAACTTGGCCGCATGGATCGATCAATTGCTTCTTCTTGGTAAAATGTGGAATGGCACTTGGGATCCAGAAGGGATCTACAGCACACTACCTGCAATCGCGACGGGAATCTTAGGTATGCTCGCAGGGAAGTTGTTGTTGTCAGCATCAGAAGGAGTGAAAAAAGCTAATAATTTGATGTTTGTAGGTCTGGTTCTAACTGTTTTAGGCTTGCTTTGGTCCTTGTTTTTCCCTTTGAACAAAAATCTGTGGACAAGTTCTTTTGTATTGGTGACAGCGGGTGTTGCTTTCAGTTTTTTAGGTGCTTTTTATTTTTGGGTTGATGTCAAAGGCAATTTAAAGGGCACTAAGCCTTGGATTATTTTTGGGTCCAATGCGATAGCTGTTTATGTACTGGCCGATGTGTTGTCCTTACTGTTTTATGAGTGGCCCATCATAGGTCAAGAAAGCATAAGTGAACAATTTATGGCTACAGCTATAAATTTGGGAATAATACCTGAGTTAGCCAGTATGATCTTCGCGGTCTTTTTTGTCGGAATTAATTTTATACCAGCCTATATCCTTTACCAAAAAAGAATATTTATTAAGCTTTGATCAATTATTTATGCTGTTTATTAATCCTTGGAAGTACGGCATGTTTTGAATGTGCGCATTTGATTTAGTATGGAGAATGGACGCTCATATCGATTATTGCAGAAGTTAATAGAAAATAAAATCAGCAGAGAGGAGATGGAGGAAATGCTTGACGCTATGGAGGATAAGGGCTTTTGCCAAACACAAGAAATTTACTTGAGGGCTTATTTTGAAAAAGTATTGAATGAATTCCACGGAAAGCCCCAAAATGATGGTTGAAATGGTACTGTGTTATTTACCCGCAAGATATTTCTTGCGATAGGCGATGGGATTGCAGCCCTTTATTTGCCTAAACTGTCTGGCAATATTTTTACTGTCATTTAATCCCATATCCATGGCGATTTCGAATACTGTCATATCGGTTTCCAGTAGCTTTTGGGTGAACTTTTCAATTCGGAGATTGGAAATGTATTTGTAAATGGGATAGCCGGTAATCTGCAAGAATCGCTTTTCCAAGGACCGCCGGGAGAGAGGAACCTCTTTAACCACATCATCTACCTGAAGATTGGATTCTATATGCTGGTGAATGTATCTCAGGCTTGAAGCGATGTGTTCATCATTGGTAGCATAGATATCGGTAGATTGTCTGGTGATGATTTGGGTAGCTTCGATGATGATATCATAATGGGCTGTATTGCCATTGTTGATCATATGTTCTAATAATTTGGCAGCTTCATACCCTCCCTTTTCTATGTCCATAGCAATGCTGGACAAAGGAGGATCAGAAAGTTCGCAAAGCATGACATCGTTATCGACTCCTAACACGGCAATTTCTTCAGGAATACGGATTTTGTTTTGACGACAGGCCTCAGTAATATGTAGGGCTTGATTGTCGTCACAAGTCATCAGAGCAATAGGTTTGGGTAGTTTTTGTAACCAATTGATCAGAGAATTACTTTTAAAATGCCAGATGTCTGTGCTCCGTGCTTTTCGGTGTTCGAAGTAGTGTACTTTATGGCCATGCTCATTGATTTGCTGCTCAAAACCTTCGGCTCTTTCTCTTGACCAAACGATATTATTAAAGCCATAGAAGGCAAAATGTTTGAAGCCTTTCTTTAGAAAATAAGCTGCTCCGAGTGCACCCATTTTATGGTAATCTCCAGTGATATTAGGAAGTACTTCGAATCGTTCCTTAAAATCCTGGGCGATAATAGGAATGCCTGAATCAAGGATCACATCCAAGTCCATGTCATTATAAAACTGGCCGATGATTCCATCAGCTCCCCAATCCTTTGCCCAAGCTAAAATGCCCTGGATCCCTACCGTTTCCCGATAATACAGAGGCATCCTGCAAAAAGTCCATGGGCCATGTTCTGCACTATACTTTGATATCCCCTTAAGAAGACTTTTACTGTATTCTTCTGCAAAGTCCAATAACAAAATTACCTTATGCATGGCTAGGTGGCGGTTTGAAAAAGGTCCTTGATTTTAGTAATGGTGGCATTGTTGACCAATGGTCTGGCCCAGATGCCGATACTTAAAACATAACCTAAAGTTATTAATAAAAACAGCATGGCCAACTGTAAGCCAATCAGTTCTGCGATTCCTCCGATAATTAAAGGAACGATGGCGCCTCCAATGATTCCAGAGCAAAGGATACCTGAAAAGGTGCCATGGTGCTTTGGTACAGAATTAAGGGCCAGGGAGAAGATGATGGACCACATTACGGAGGCAAAGAATCCTGTTAAAGGAAAAGCAATCAGCGCCATTTGTGTGGTCCCAAACAATGCGATCAGCAGGCAAAGTATGGCCCCGGAAGTAAAGTAAACCAATACTTTTTTGCTGTTGACAATTTTTAATAGTACTAACCCAAGCAAACAACCAATAGTAAGCAATCCCCAAAAATAGGATATGGTTCGGGCGCCTTCCACTGCTGGATCAAGTTGGTGGTAAGTTTGTAGAAACTTTGAAATCCAATTGGCAATGCCCTGTTCAGTGCCTACATAGCAAAAAACACCCAGAAAATAGAGCCATACGGATTGGTTGCTAATCAAGTCATTAAAAGCCTCTTTGATATTCATTTTTTCATCGGCTTTTAATTTTACTTTGGGGAAACGAACGAAAAGAATAATCAGGATCATCAAAAGAGCTATAGCTGCAAATACCCAGTAGAGAGAAACCCATTTGAGACTTTCAGGAACCAATGGACTCAGTAAATTGGTGAGGGCAGAGGCATTTTCATGATGGATGTTTTGGACTAAAAAACTGTATAAATTGGGGCTAAGGAATGAAGCGGCTCCAAAGGCTAATTGACCTAATACAGAATTGAAAGCAAAATGCTCCTCACCGCCCGCAGTTCTTAATAAGGGGTTGATGACTACCTGCAACATGGCCATGCCCACCCCTATAATAAAGAGGGAAAGTAAGGCCACTACGAAGCTTGGCAAAATGGCAAAAAGCAATGCGCCAAAAAAGGCCATGGAGAAGGCCAATAACAACACTTTTTTTTCATGGTATTTTTCCACCAAAAGTCCCGATGGAATGGACATTACACCATAAGCGACAAAAAAGGAGAAGGGCAGGAAACCAGCAAGTCCCAAGCTAAGCTCAAAGCTATCAATGATATCTGGAATGATGGGCCCCAGTATATTGGTCAAAAAAGAAATGACAAAGAAAATTAACAGGATCAACAGAACAATAAAGTATTTCTTTTTCATAGGTATGAGGTGATTTTTAATTGATTAAAGCTGCAGCTCCCAACACAGGAATATGATCGTTTTCTGAAATTAATATTTTGAGCCGTTTAAATGACTCTGGGTAGATAAATTCCAATAGACTTTCTTCCATTCCGGATTGGAAGAAGGAATAAGCTTTGGAAATTGATCCTCCTATGACGATGGCCTCGGGATCATAAGCATAAAGTACAGCCAGCACAGCTTTACCAAAATGGCGTCCAAATTTTCTCCATTGATCCAGTGCTTCTAAGTCCCCTTTACAGGCTGACCGGTATGCCTCTAATGCAGAAATGCCATAAGTAACACTGAAGAAATTTCCACTGGCGTAATATTCTATGTTTTGGTCTAGGTAGGATAATAGACCAATTTCACCTGCCCCACAGTTATGGCCTATAAAGAGTTTGTTGTCCAGAATTAATCCAGAACCTAGTCCTGTACCAATTGAAATACCTACAACAGTCTTGTAGGGTTGAGCCAGTCCATATCGGTGCTCCCCTAGTATAAAGCAATTGACATCGTTATTGACTTTGACTTCTAGGTTAAATTCATTTTCCAGAAATTCTTTAAGGGGGACTTTTTTCCAAGAGGGAATATTGGTCACGTTATAGACTATTCCTTTTTCAGTATCGACTACAGAAGGTACCCCAATTCCTATCCCCTCTACCTCAGGGCGTAAAAAGGGCCTTATGGCCGCTGTGATTTGTTCGAGAGTAGCATCCAAAGAGTCTTTTTCCGAAAGCAGGATCTTTTGTTGTCCTATGATTTTACCATTTTCTTCCAGTCCAATTTGGATTTTGGTACCTCCTAAATCAACACCTATTTTCATATTCAAAAATTAAAAATGGAATTTATATAAAAACTCTAATTGAGAAAAATAGGCTATTGAGGGATATAAAAAAATTACACATTATATATTCCTGTCGTTTGTCTTCTGGGAAGAAGTCCATAAAGTATAAAATGCTTGATTCTAATACTTTTTTCATTGATTTGATGGTTTTTCTCTGATTTGAATAGCCTATAAGGACAGTCAGTGGGTATTTCAACAAAAGAAACGAAGAAATTACATAACCAATGACCATATGATTCCTTACCGAAATCTGCTGATTCCAATCGTCCTGATCATCATTCAGGTTTTAAATTATTCTTGCAATAGCAAAGGGGAGGGACTTCCTGAACAGCCGAATAGCTATAGGGATGTACCTTTTGAACAGGAATATGCTGTAAAGTATGCTTTTGAGTCAGAAGTCAAAGCCCTTAAGGTAAATGCAGACCGGAATGGAGTGATTGAAGTACTCACTAGCGATGGTATTTACAGGCCCTATGCAGGCGCTTTTTTATATCCCGGAAAGCTCCAAAAGGCACAAATGTATTGGGCCTTGAATGATAAACAATTGAGGGATGAAGTGCTGTATCAGGGTCAATTTATTTATTTGGATGATCAGGCTGTGCTTTCCAATGCTTGGGCCGGAAGTTTATATGAGGAACATGAAATGGGGGAGCCCCTGCTAGTTGAGGGAGGACAGGATTTTTCATTTTTGGTTGCCCAAGATAATCAACTCAAGCTGATCCAGAAAAATCAAATACTTTGGGAGGCATCCATACCTTCCCAAATCATGCAGATTCGGTATGCTGAAGAGAACAAGGTCTTTTATGTGCTTGGTGAAAAAGATTTTCATAAAGTGAAGCCTGCTACAGGTAAAGTGGAAAAACTATTAGCTGGTGACCAGTTCACCAGCTTTGCTTTGGGAAAGGGGAAAGCTATTATTGGTACTTCCACAGGTTACCTTATTTTGGACCTTAATAGCCAATCACCATCATCAATCCATGAAAAACTACCCTGTCCTGCAATCACCTGTGTGGAAAATATTAAGGGTAATATCTGGTTTGGTTCTGAGAAGGGTGCTTTTATGTTAAAGCCTGATGGAACATATAACTATTACTTTGGAGAGCGGTGGTTATTGGGTGACAAAGTGGTCGATATCAGTAGAGGTGAAGCAGGTGAAGTGCTAATACTCTCAGAGGAAGGCTTGTCCAAGTTGATTTTCAAAAGACAGACACTTTATGATAAGGCCATGTATTATGAGGATCAAGTTCGAGATCGCCATATACGATTCGGGTTTAATTCCAGCTTAGGGAATATGGAAAAGGGAAATGTGGATTCAGGCAGGCTTAAGGATTCCGATAATGATGGTCTATGGACTTCAATGTATTTGGGTGGACAGGCTTTTCGTTATGCTGTAAGCCATTCAGAGGAAGCATTGCAGAATATTCGAGAGTCATTGGACGCTATGGAACGCCTTTATACCATTAACCCTGTGGAGGGTTTTCCATCTCGTTCATTTAACCGGGCAGGTTACAAAAAACATCTCGCTGACCCTGAGCGATGGCAACGATCTTCACATCCAGAATGGGACTGGAAGGCTACGACCAGCAGTGATGAAGCCATAGGCCATATATTTGCTTTTGGAGTGATTGCGGAAATAGTGGACGATGAGCCTGTAAAGAAAAAAGCTATTCAGCTATTGGATGCTCTGATGCAACATATTGTGGACCATGATTTTTATTTGGTAGACTATGACGGAAAGCCCACGCTTTGGGGAAAGTGGAATCCCGAATATGTCAATGGTTTTCCTCCTATGGTAGGTGACCGAAAACTCAATTCTTCTAATATCATCGGGATGCTGCAGACGGCTTATCATTTTACAGAAAAGGAAATTTACAGAGAAAAAGCTTTTGAACTGATCGAAGCGCATGGTTATTTTGATAATTTGATGGTATCCATGGACCGCATAGGAAATGCCGATGAGGAAGCCGGGGAATGGGCTGAGATGCTTTCGCAATCCTGGAACCATTCAGATGATGAGATGTATTTTTTGGGCTATTGGGGCTTGTATCGTTATGCTTTCAATGACACACTCAAAAGTCATTATGCAGATGCTATCAAGGACCATTGGGAGGCAGAAAAACCGGAGAAGGATGGTCTTTGGAATATTTTTACTGCTATGGTATCCCCAGATGATTATGGTCAACAAGAGGCCATTTGGTATTTGAAAGAGTATCCTTTGGACCTGATCAACTGGACCATGAACAATAGTCACAGAAAGGACATTGAATTGCTGGAGCCGAATTTTAGAGAACAAGCTACCCAAACCGTTTTGCCTCCTGATGAATTAAAAATCCGTCGCCATAATGCCAACCGTTTTTCTCTGGATGGAGGAAATAATGGAACCTCGGAAAACAGTGCAGGAGATATTTGGCTCTTGCCCTATTGGATGGGGCGTTACCTTGGTGTAATCAGTGCCCCGGAAGAATAACTTCATTTCTGAGTAAAGTCCACTTAATAAAAAGTTAACCTATACGGGATAGTCTGTTTTCAGGAATTTTCAGTCTTTAGATAAAGGAGCAGTTGCTTCTGAGTCAGAGGTTTATAAGATGGAAGATTATTGTGCTTATGAAGCATCCTGAAAAAGATATTAAGAAATTAACCGAGCGGTTCTTGAGTGGTAAGATCAGCAGGGAAGAGTTTGAGCACTTTTTGGAACAGTTTTCGGAAGATGATCCAGCTGTCAATGATATGCTGGAAAGTCATTTTGATGAAATTTTATCAGAATATCACGGGGAAAATTCCAATATCCGGCAAATTAATCCTTGGCCAAAATGGACGGGGCTAGTTGCTTCTGTGGTACTTATTTTGGGATTTGGATTTTGGTTGATCAATGGCCAAGAAGCAGCCTCCCATTATATCACTTACCAAACGGCTTATGGGGAGCAATCCTCCCACATACTAGAAGATAGTAGTTCCATCACCCTTAATGCTGGAAGTAAACTTTATTATTTACCATTTGATGAGCAGGATCAACGAAAAATAGCTTTTGAAGGAGAAGCATATTTTGATATTGCCAAGGATTCCATCAAGCCATTTTTAATCGAAAGTCAGGAACTTAAAATTCGAGTAGTGGGTACCGCTTTTAATGTGGAAGCCTATCCAGATGAAGATTTTTACAGGGTCTCAGTCACCGAAGGCATAGTAAAAGTCGGATTTGGGGGAGATGGGGTGAATTATCAAGAGGAGTTGACCAAAGGCCAGTCCATTATTTATGACAAAAGAAAAGGGACTTATAAGTTGGAAAAGGCCCTGTCGGCTTTGTGGAAAGAACAAGTTTTGGTATTCCATAAAACACCCTTTGACCAAGTTATCAGGAAGCTAGAGCGTTGGTATGGTCTTGATTTGGAGGTGGTCGATCACTCATTGTATCAGCTTAGACTAAATGGTCGATTTGTGGATAAGGATATTCATGAGATGATTCGAGCAATTGCCTATTTGGCAAATAAGGATTCAGTTAAGGATAAACAACTTATTAAGATTAAATCATTGCCTATGAATTAATTATCTGAACAAAACAAATAAAAAAACGCACGGAACGAGTTTTGGCGAACGTAGTCCGTGCGAGAAAATTCAGTAGATGTTAACCACAAAATTTTAGCAAAGTATGAAAATTAAAATTACAAATGGAAATCTTTTTGGCTTTTGGCTCCAATGGACAATGGTACTGTCCATGGGGTTCTTTTTAGGACAATCAGCATTTGCCAAGAATGAAAGCCTTATTCGGCTTCCTCAGGAAAATGTAAGTATCCGGGAGTTTATTACTTCGGTAGAAGAACAAACGGATATAGAATTTTTGTATGATGAGCAGATTGCTGCATCATTAAGTAAAAGTGTTATACTGGTTAAGCGTGCCAGTTTGGATGAATTGTTACAAATGCTGAATTCAAAAAGTGGTTTTGAATTCAAAAAGATGGGAGAAAATATCCTTATTCGTAAACAAGAGCTAGTGAGAGCAAGCGAGATTAAAGGAGAAGTCTTTGATGAAGCGGGTATTCCACTGGCTGGAGCCACCGTAAAGATCAAAGGGGCCTCCACTGGGACCATAACCGACCTAAATGGTGCCTTTAGCTTAGAAGTTCCGAATGAAGAGACTGTTTTGGTGATTAGTTATGTAGGTTTTCATTCACAGGAAATGGTGGTAGGCAATCAAACACAGGTCAAAATAACCCTTAAGGCTGCTTACCAAAACTTGGATGGAGCTGTTGTAACCGCCTTGGGAATAAAAAGAGAAGAGCGGTCTCTGGGGTATGCTGTTTCAGAAGTTTCAGGAAAATCATTTGAGCGTGGTGGGCAAGACAATATGCTGAAGTCTCTTTCTGGACGTGTGCCTGGTGTAAGTATCAACTCTACTGGAGGTGCGGGATCTTCTGTAAGTATGATCATCCGAGGGATTACCTCCTTGAGCGGAGATAATCAGCCTCTTTTTGTGGTAGACGGTGTCCCAGTGATCAACACCCTGAACAACGTTAGCCAGATAGGCAATGACAATAAAGTGGATTACGGAAATGCTCTCTCAGATATTAATCCAGCAGATATTGAGCGTGTTTCTGTATTAAAAGGTCCAAGTGCTGCCGCTCTTTATGGTTCGCGAGCGGGAAATGGGGTAGTTTTGATCACCACTAAGTCTGGTAAAAGTGTGGAGGAGGTGACTGTCAGTGTTTCATCCAATACTTTGGTGGAGGTGCCTTATAAGTATTTGCCCATGCATAGCAGATTTGCTACAGGGGTAAGACCATATACTCCGGACAATAATCCTTATTCAGGAGGGACACTGGTAATTGAAGAAGGTTCATCTGTTGGGGCAGGTCCTGAATTGGACAAAGGATATGAAGCCATTCAATGGAATAGCCCTAGGGATGAAAATGGCAATTTAGTGCCTTTGCCTTTAGTTTCTCATCCCAATAATGTCGCTGATTTTGTGCGAAATGGGGTGACCACTACCAATAGTATCTCTGTGTCCAATAATAATGAGCGGATCAATTATCGGGTGGGGTATACCAATTTGAACAATTGGGGAATCATACCCAATTCAGATTTTCATAGGAATAACCTTTCTTTAAACAGTAACTTAAAGATCAACGATAAGCTTAGCCTGAACACCAGTGTTAATATCAATAGAACGGGAGCTGATAATCGTCCAGCAGGCAATAGGGGAACTAATCCATTGGAAGCCGCTTATAAAGTATCACCTCATATTGATATCAATGAACTAAAAGAGTATTGGATGCCAGGGCAGGAGGGGCTCCAACAGCGTTCGCAAGCTATTGGTGAATATAACAACCCTTATTTTTTAGCCAATGAAGTAAATAATGGCTTTAACCGTGACAGGGTATTTGGCAATGTGGGCTTGAACTATCAAGTCACGGATAATTTTTCCATCCAGGGTAAATACATGCTGGACATGTATACCGAACGACGAGAATCAAAACTCCCTATGAGCTATACGGAAGATCCAAATGGGGGATATGGAATTGTTAATTTGGACCGTTATGAGCGGAATGTGGAGTTTTTGGCCACTTACCAAAAAGACTTCACTGATTTTAGTATGACCTATTCTGCTGGTGGGAACTTGCGATATAATCAAGGCCATACCACACAAAATTCCACCAAGTCAGAGGGGTCGGGTTTGATCGTTCCCGGGGTGTATACCCTAAGCAATACGCTTTCGGATAATTTGATTTATAGTAGTTCCATGTCAGAAAAGGCTGTTTATAGTGTATATGGCTTGGCTAACTTAGGGTATAAGGACTTATTATACTTGGATATCACCGCTAGAAACGATTGGTCAAGTACACTTCCTGCATCTAATCGCTCTTATTTTTATCCTTCAGCTTCCCTAAGTGCAATTATCAGCGATATTCTGCCAATGGGTAACAGGGTAGATATGATTAAGCTACGGGCTGGTTGGGCCCAAGTGGGCAATGATACCAGTCCCTATAATTTGGTGCAGACCTTGGCCAATACCGAAGAGTGGGGGGGGAACACTAGATTATCAGTGCCTAATGCGCTTAAAACGCCAGAGCTTAAACCTGAGATTTCGACATCTTATGAATTTGGATTGGAAGCAGCTGCATTTCAAAACCGATTAAGGTTTGACCTTACCTATTTCAATACTGATAATAAAAATCAAATCCTTCCAGTGACCCTTCCGTCTTCATCTGGCTTTAATAGTAAGTATGTCAATGCCGGTTTGGTGAACAGTAAGGGATGGGAGATGGTCCTTGGGCTGACACCGATAGAAGGGGATTTTACTTGGGATGTGAACTTCAATGTTTCCAAGTACAGGAGCAAAATTGTGGAGTTGACTGACGAGGTGGAAGTGTTCTATTTATGGAGTGATTCAAGAGGTGGTGCCTGGTCTTATGTTGGCGATGAAATAGGAAGTATTTACGACCGTAAACTAGTAACCGTGGAAGATACAGAATCACCTTATTATGGATATCCAATTTTAGACGAAGACGGAAGCTGGCAGGCTATCAACCAGTCTAATGCCAAAAATAAGATCGGCAATTTCAACCCGGATTTCATCGCTGGCATGCAAACAAGCCTTTCTTATAAAAACTGGAGTCTGAATTTGACTTTTGATTGGAGAATGGGAGGGGACTTTGTTTCCCAGACTTTCCGCTATTCGGAATCTGACTTGAAAACCCAGCGATTCTTGGATGAAATTATTAATCCAAATGGATTGAGTGGACAAGCATTAAGAGACTGGCTGGTGGCCAATGAGGACGCTTATATTAAAGATGGACTGAATATCGTCGGTGGACCAACTGGAGAAAGCGGGGGATTCCCTTTTGAGTATGCAGTGACCTTAAATGATGGCGTATTTAATCCAGGGGTTATCGCCATATATAATGATGCAGGTGAAATCACCGGCTATCAGGAAAATTTAGGAGGAGAAGGGACCAAAATTATACCATATGCGGATAATTATCCATGGAGCTTCTTCAAGCCAGCAATGTTTGATGCCTCCTATATCAAGCTTAGGGATGCTTCCATCAATTATGACCTGCCTATTTCTACGGTGAAGAAACTAAAGATGCAAAGTGTTAATGTGGGCTTGTACACCAGTAACTTGATACTTTGGACAAAAGCAAAAATAGGTATCGATCCGGAAAATGCTTTCCAACCTGAGAGCAACGGTACTTTCAAACAAGGTATTGAAAGATACAATGTGAACCCTTGGGTGATTCCTATCGGATTTAGATTAAATGCCAAATTCTAAGCCATGTGTGATCAGAAAAGAAAGAAAAATATGAAAAATATCCTTAACAGACTTAGCCTTCCTTTGTCTTTGGTCGTCCTGACAGTTATCCTGACCAACACTTCGTGCAAGGACCTGACAGAATTGAATATCAATCCCAATGGGATAGATCCAGATGCAGTGCATCCCAATTTGTTGATCACTACTGTCATTACTCAGACAGCGACCAATGAAGTTGGTCTTGGATTTGGGAATATAGCAGGGGTGATGCAGCATACCCAAAAAGATGCTTGGTTTGAGGACCATAATAATTATGGGTGGTCCAATCAGAGTTGGTCGGGCTATTATAATATACTTGAAGATACGCGGCTGATGGAAAAGCGTGCGAACGAATTGAATTTGCCTTTTTACGATGGTGTAGCCAAGGTGATCAGTGCCTATAATTTTGGCCGAATTGCAGACTTGTGGGGGGATGCTCCCTTCAATGATGCCCTTCAGGGTGATCTTGGGGGCGAGCAATATCTGCTTCCCCAGTTTGATACCCAGCAGGGTATTTATGAAGGTATAATCAGCCTTTTGGACGAGGCCAATCAGATTTTTCAAGGGGAAAATTCCGAGTCTATTCCTCAGGATGTTTTGTTTGGAGGGGATGTCTTACAATGGAGAAAATTTGCCAATAGCTTGCGCTTGAGGTATTATCTTAGAATTTCAGATAAGATGCCAGATATGGCTTCTGCAGGCATTCAGGAATTGGTCAATAATCCCAGTCAGTATCCTTTGATTTTGGATGTGGGAGATGATGCGTCCATGTCGTATCCAGGTACATCAGCCAATACTTCTTGGCCTACCAATACGACCTTTGATGGTAGTAATGGTAGTAACTTCAGAAGGTTGAAAATGTGTGCTACCTTGGTAGATAAATTACAAGAGCTTGGAGACAGCCGTTTGGATGTATGGGCTCAAAAGGTTGAAGTCCCAATAGTAATCGATCCAAACCTAGCTGCGGGAACAGATGAAATAATAGATGGTGTTCGGTATATTTCATCGGATGTAGCGGAGGGCAAACCTGTGGATACTGATCCTGAATATGTAGGCCTTCCCCCATCTGTTTCCAATTTGCCAAGTGAGTACAATCTGAACCCTACTCCAGGACAGCAATCCTATAATCCCCATGTATCTTTTTTAAGCGAGATGTATACCGAAGCCAATGGAGAATATTTGAAGGCAAGATTGATCAGTGCTGCAGAAGTACAGTTTGATTTGTCTGAGGCGGTCCTAAAGGGATGGATTTCAGGAGATGCAGCATCTTATTATAATGAAGGGGTAAGGCAGTCGCTCATAGCATGGGGACAAGAAGAAAGCTTTGATACTTATATTGCTGGTGAGGCAGCTTTTGACGGTAGCTTGGAGCAAATCCTTGAACAAAAATGGATTGCATCTTGGACAGCTGCTACAGAATCCTGGTTTGATTACAGAAGAACTGGCCTGCCTGAACTACAAGCAGGTCCTGCGGCTGTAAGGTCCGTATTGCCACTTCGTTTTTATTATATGCAGGAAGAGTTAAGTATCAATGAAGCCAATGCCAATGAAGCTTTGGGAAGGCTTGAAACTACGGCTTATTCTCAAGCCGAAGAAGAAAACAGTGCATGGTCCAAATTTTGGTTGGTCCAAGGAACCGGCAAGCCATGGTAAGTATTGGATCGTTACAATAAATAAAAAGGGGCTGTCAATCAGATAGCCCCTTTTTTCGTCCCTCAATGCACTATCCCATCGGTATTTATCCGTATAATTTTGCTGGATAAATAATAAGGTTTTCCATTAGGACTGGTGAAATGATAGGCCAGGTACAATGCTTTTTGTCCGACTTTTGGCAAAGCAACTTTTTGTGAAGGCCCTTGAAAGTTACTAGAGGTCCACTTTTCATCCCTGAAATCCATATCTTCTTCAGACGCAGCTTCCCAGATTTCAATGCGATCAGGGCGAATTCCAGAGAAGGAGGCTTTAATATTAATGTAATTGGAATTTGAATGGGATACTTCCATATTCACTTCTGGCAATGCTTGCTGGAGGCATTGGTATTCAAAGAAGGCATTGAGGTTTTGTAATGCTATTTTTCCATCACCAAGGCCGTGTTCTACATTAGGGATATAGACAAGATCATTGTCACCAGGGATTTCTTTCCAGTAATTCTTTGCCGCATCTATTGGCCAGTAAGGATCGTTGGTGCCCATAAAAACCAGTTTTGGCATGGTGAGCAGTTGTTTATACGAATAGGGGTCTACCATGGCGATCGTGGCTTTACCTGCTGGGGTATTGGACTGCTGGGGAATGCCCAAATCAACATAATCTTGAATTTCAGGACTGTAATCTTGCCACATAGCAATTTGATACTGAAGGCTCACCGGCATGTTGAGCACATCGATAACCATGGGGGCAATGGCATTTACGCGAGGATCCTGCGATCCTGTAAGCCAAGTAGTCCATCCTCGTTTGGACAGTCCGGTCAGTAAGAAGTGCTGTGGAGAAATCTGTAGCTTTTCAGTTGAAAACTCTTCAATGGCATCCATGGCTTTTTGCACAGATTTTATCATAGGAAAAAGCAGTGGCCAAGTTTCATCACCCGTTTCTTGGTACTG
Organism: Echinicola salinicaeni; assembly: GCF_014280965.1. GTDB lineage: Bacteria > Bacteroidota > Bacteroidia > Cytophagales > Cyclobacteriaceae > Echinicola > Echinicola salinicaeni. Next base: position 47,269 of record NZ_JACODZ010000010.1, on the reverse strand, counting down.
ATGCAAAGTGTATGAAATGATCTCGTCTTCTACACGTCCATCAAAAATGGGCTGGTTAGGAACCTGAAATATAGCGCCAACTATTGCTTTGTTTTGAAGGGCCAGTTTTTCCAGACCTTGGACCACATCGTCATCCCGTTTTCTTTTTTGGGGAAGTCCATTTTTTAATCGGCCACCGCCAATGTACAATAACACTTGATCATGCTCGATGTGTTTTGGGGCGAGGATCACCAAACGGTGCTTCCAAGTATAGCCTTTCCACCGTTGGGAAGTGAGAAGGAGTTCATACTGTGTGAGTTGCCCTTTTTTCAATTTGTGGAGCACTTCAAATTGAAAGTCAGGACTTGGAGTTTCCAAGTACTTTTCTAAGGCATGATTGCTTTCTTGGGCAAAGGACAGAAAGGACAAGCAGCTGATCAGGATGACTAGGGTAAATTTTAAAGGTTTCGTATTCATCTTCATATAAAATTAACATGGAACAATAGCCCAAAAGCTTTGGCTTACAGTTATTATGATGAATAGCATTAAAAAAATAGAGACAGATAAAGCTAAGAAAAATCTTTTAGAAAACAAGTAGTATAAAGATAATGAATTGTATTAAAGTATTGATTGTTAGTGTTTTGTGTTTGTTAGTGGTTGTTCCGGATACAGCATGGGCCACCGGCAGTACGGATCTATATGGCGATTCCGTGAAAGTGATGGTAAAGAAGCACCTAATGCCTACTGTTCAGCCAGACAGAATTATCCTTAATCTGGCAGAAAATCCAATGGAAGCAGTGGGGATCAATTGGCGGACAGCCACCAGTGAAGCTGTTTCCTATATAGAATATGCAGTGGCCACTGCTGGTCCGGAATTTCGTAAAATCGCCAAACGTATTGAAGCTAAAACAAGCTTTTTGAGTAGTCAGCAGGATGATGAACCTGTGATAGAGGCCAATTACCATGAAGGCATGCTCACAGGTCTCGAGGCTGGACAAACTTATGTCTACAGAGTAGGATCTGAAAAGGCCTGGAGTGAATGGTTTCAGTTTACCATGCCAACAGCTGAGGGGCCTTTAAGTCTGATTTATTTTGGTGATGCCCAAAATGATGTGTACTCCATGTGGAGTAGGGTGATTCGTGAAGCTTATTTTCAGTTTCCCAAAGTTGACTTTATGCTTTATGCGGGAGATTTGATCAATCATGAGGATGCTGACTACGAATGGGGTGGATGGTTTGAGGCGGGGAGTTTTATCCATGCTTCAGTGCCCGTGATGATGACGCCAGGAAACCATGAATATGCAAAAGGGGTTTTTCTTTCCAAGCATTGGCGACCCCAATTCAATTTACCGAAAAATGGTCCTGAAGGATTGGAAGAAATGGCATATGAGGTCAATTATCCCCATCTTAAGGTCATTTCTCTGGATGGAGAACAGATCGATGAAATCCCCGAGAAGAGGATGGCACAGGTGAAGTGGCTTCGAGAGGTATTAGAAAATGATCCCAAGAAATGGACGATAGTGACTTTTCATTATCCTATTTATTCTACTAAACCCAATAGAAATAATGAGGATATGCAAGCGTATATCCAACCGATTTTGGAGGAATATGGTGTAGATCTAGTATTACAGGGCCATGATCATGCTTATGCACGGGGCCGGGTCCTTAATGTCAATGGCCAACCAGAATTGGGCAAGGGCCCCATGTATGTGGTGTCGGTGAGTGGACCAAAGATGTATGATGTCGCAAATGATCCTTGGATGGACAGGAAAGCCTATAATACCCAACTTTTTCAGTGGATAAATATAGAAGGAGATACCCTTTCTTTCAAAGCTTTGACAGCCAGAGGAGAACTATATGATGCTTTTCAATTGCAGAAGAACACAAAAGGTGAAAATACCTTGATTAATCAAATTCCCAATACCGAAGAAAGAGTTCAAGAGTGATCAATAGCAGACAAATATTTAAATGTATTGCTTTGACTTTACTCAGCTTGATGCTTGTCCAATTGGTTCAAGCACAAGTGGGTGAGATCAGAAATCAATTTTTAAATACTACGAGCCTGATGGTGGCAGCTCATAGGGCTGCCCATCATCAATATCCTGAAAACAGCCTTCCAGCCATTCAGCAGACCATTGATTTGGGAGTGGATATTGTGGAACTTGACATTCGGGTTACTTCGGATGGTATTCCTGTTATTTTACATGATCAAACGGTGGACAGGACTACCAATGGAGAAGGAGATATAGAGCAGCTCAGTTATAAAGAGGTGAGAAGTTTTTATTTGTTGGATAAGGTGGAAGTCAGCCACTTAAAAGTCCCTACCTTGAAAGAAGCATTGGAAGTCTGTAAAGGGAAAATCATGGTGGATATGGACATGAAGACCGACCAAATCGATGCAGTTATGGAGGTAGTTAAAATGGTGGAGGTGAGTGAGCAGTTGATCTTTTTTGATTCGGATTGGGAAGTATTGGAAGAAATCAAAACCAAACTTCCAGAGGCGCTTCTAATGCCCAGGGCATATCATACCAAAGACATCAAGAAAGCTGTAAAACGGCTTGATCCTGAGGCTATTCATATTGATCCTAGTTTTTATACAGCTAAAACCATAAAAAAGGCAGAAAAGTATGGTTTGAGGGTTTGGATCAATAGTTTGGGAGATAGAGATAAAAAGATTCAAGCTATGCCCGATGTCGAAAATCAAAAGGAGTGGCTGGATTTAGGGGCCAATATGGTGCAGACTGATCTACCAGCCTTCTGGCTTGGTTTGCGGGATAGCCATTTTTAAATATCTATTTTAAAAATGGCTTGTTGTAGTAAGATTGCCTATTAATAATAAGTTATTAAGGAAACTGTTTGAAGCCTGTAAGTAACTTTTTTAAACGTTGAGCAGCGTATTCTGCAGATGAGCAAGATATAGTTTTATAGGTAGAAACATCAATTTATGCTTCCAAGTTAGGGTGTAAGTCTTCAAGTGGAATTGCAAGTTAAAACAGGCATATTGGATCTCCTTGTTTGAATAAACATCAACCCGTTTCTTGTACCCTTGGTTTTGATGGCCATTTTCAAAGCTGCAACCGAAGTGCTTTCCACTGACATGCTGATGCTGAAAGACCAGCCTATCAACTTTCTGTCTGTAAGGTCAATCACTGTGGTCAGATACAGTCATCCCTTTCCAGTTCAGCTTCCTAGTAGGTTCTTTCAATAAGAAGGAACCGATATTCAATATATCATTTAGATCCAAAAGCCGCATAGATCTGTACGGCTTTTGGGTTTTATTAAGTTCTTGGGCCAAATAGGGCTTATGTGCAAACTGATAGGGTGAGAAGGGATGCCATATGGTATAAGCATGGGTACCAATTACTAAAATTCCAAAGTATACAAAGGGGACAATTCAAAAAACTAAGTGGCTTTAAAATATTGTTGGAAACCACTGTCCACAGCTTGGGTATATTGTCCTTTCTGGCTAATTGAAAGTCAATAAATCAAAAAAAGGGATTAGCCCCTTTTTTGTTCATAAGATTATTTGTCCTTGTTTTTTATTTCCTGTACTTCGGTACGGATATCCTGAGCCAGGGTCTTGATGGTCTGCATGCCGTTTCTTACACGGGTTCCTGCTGCCTTGTTACCTTGCTCATAAAACTTGGTGAAATCTTGTTCTAGGGAATCTATTAATTCCTTTACTTCTGAAAATCTGCTCATTTTTCGTTGTGTTAAAAATTAAATATAGGCAGCCAATTTGCAAAAAGCATGCAAAATATTGTTTACGGCAAAATTTTAAGCTATCGAAAGGCCACCAAAGCATGATATTAGATTATGCAGGTTTCAATTTTTAGATTAGCGGAGAACATTATTCACTTGACAGGACCTTGGGCATAACAGACAAAGGTCTGTAAAGGGCTTTATATCAATATGGTAAAAAAGTGTATGTAGAATAACGCTAACTATTTTTTTGAGGAGCATTTTTAAACTATAATTATAAAGTTAACTTTATAAATAGAAGTAGGGCCTTATTGATTCTTACAAGGGAAATCTACGTGCTTAATAAAATTTCGGAATGAATTTGGCACTCTCTCACCCAAGACCCTTGTAGGATCAACCCACAACCTATATTTCAGGTAGAATCGTTCAGTAAATTATATGTCTATTTAATTGTCAACAGTGACATTTGAAATTGTATAACCATGGCCAACCAAATGTATCAATTGGACAATGAATTATTAGGGTTATTGGAATATTCCCCGTTTCCTATGTGGATATATGACATAGACTCATTGAAATTTTTGGACGTGAACGAGGAAGCCGTTTCCCATTATGGGTATTCGAAGGAAGAGTTCCTTTCTATGAGCCTTGAAGATATCAGGCCGGAAGAGGAATTGCCAAGGTTCCGGGCGGCTATTAATTCTTTGAGAAAAGGAGAAACTTCACCTGATGACGATCTATTTACCCATAAAAAGAAAGATGGAACGATTATTAAGGTCTTAATAAGAGGGAAAAAGATAGATTATCAGGGGAAAAAGGCGGAGGTCATCACGGCCATAGATAAGACCGAGCGATTTAATTTTAATAAAGAAATTTCAAGACAAAAAGAGCAGCTGAAATTGCTTGACAGGATCAATGCAGAATTGATGAAAAGCAGTGATCTGAGTTTTGTCATAGAACAGGTGACTTCGCTTTTATTTGATGCTTTTCCGGCCAAAAGTGCGTGTTTTCTTGAATATGATAAGTTCATGGATTCCGGTTGTGTGAGTTATACCTGTCATCTTAAAAAGAGGTCTGGCCAATTTAAGCGAACAGGGGATGTTATTGTACCATCTTCCAAACCTATTGTGCCAGGAGTATATCCGAGCTGCTCCATGGTCGGTACTATGTTTAAGGGCATATGGGGGCAAAGTGACAAATATATTTTGGTTATACCCATCCTGATTCAAGAAAAGATTATTGGTCTGCTCTTATTTTTGATGGAACCATCTGGCATAGCTTCGCAAAGTGGAAATGGTCATTTTATTTCATCGATTAGTAGTAGCTTATCTCATTTTGCTGAAAAATGGCATTTATACAAGAAGCTGGAAGACAGTGAGGAAAAGTTCAGGGCCTTGGTGCAGGAAGGAACTGACCTGATTGCCGTATTGGACGAGAATGGTATATATACTTATGTAAGCCCGACTTCCTCCCATGTCCTAGGGATTCCTCCCGATGGTTTTATTGGAAGGAGCCCCTTTGAGTTTATACATCCTGAAGATAGGGAGAAGGTCAGTAAAGATCTTGAAAGTGTGTTTACCACGAAGTATGTGAAAGTGGCACCGTTTCGTTTCATGGATGGAAACGGTAATTATCGGTGGATAGAGACAAGTTTGACAAATATGCTGGCCAATAAATCAATCAAAGGTATTTTGGCCAATTCAGTAGACGTTACCGATTTCAAGCAGCAGCAAGAGATAGATATGGTCAACGAACGGTACCGCTTGGCCACCTTAGCATCCGAAGACCATATCTATGATATCGATATGCATACTGGAGAGGTAACGCCAATGGGGAAGGCTATGGAAACGGTGTTTGGATATGTGGACAAGGCCCAAAGCACTTTTCATATTGATTTTTGGAAGGAAAATATTCATCCAGATGACCGTAAACAAGTCATATGGAAGGTAGACCAGTTTATAAAAAACAGTGAGCAGCATCACCTCTCCCTTAATTATCGGATGAGAAGGGCCGATGGAAGTTTTACCATAGTTGTGGATTTCTGCAGTGCCATCAGGAATGAGGAGGGCAAGGCGATACGGATAGTGGGAATAGTTCGAGACATCTCCAAATCCGTACAAAAAGACCGTATGGACAACCTCAAATTCCGCATGTCCACAGCCATCAGCCAGCCCGGAAAGCTAAGGGTAGCACTGGAGAGAGGGCTAACAGAACTGCTTGATTTTACAGGACTGGATAGGTGTGAAATCTGGATCAGGTCCAAGGACGGCAATCGTCTGGATTTAAATGCAGCAGTCCATAAAAACCCCAAACACAAATTAATATCGAGTTTTAATAAAGCGGAAAAGGGAGAGGGGTTTCCTGGGATGGTATGGGAATTAGGAAAACCGCTTGTATGGGAAAATCTTTACGGACATATAGCATTTAAGCGGGGAACTGAGGCCAGATCAGTTGGACTGGATAAGGGGATAGGCGTACCAATTTTTTATGAAAATGAATTTATAGGGGTGTTCATTCTTTTTTCTTCTATTGAGGGAGTATGCGTATATGAATGGGAGTATTTTTTGTTTGAAATAGCAAAACAGATTGGCGGTGCGATCAAATACAAAATATTTGAGACGGAAATGGAAACTTTTTTCAATATTTCCAGTAACCTTTTGGCTATTGTTGGCTTTGATGGGGAAATCAAAAAAGCTAACGCGGCATTTACCAAACTGTTCGGAGCCAATATATTGATTGGAGAAAAATTCACTTCCTTGGCAGTTGATGAGGAAAAAGGAAAGGTAAATGGTTTTATGGAAACAGATGGAAAACTTTCCGAAATAGAGTGCAAATGCAAAGTTGAAATGGAAGGAGATGTATGGGTGTTGTGGAAAAAGAATATAAGTCGGGAGGAGAAATTATTTTTTGTGATGGGGCAGGATATAAGCGATAGGAAAAAGTCGGAAATGGCCCTTCAGACAGCATTCAAAAGATTAAGCCAGGCCCAATGTATAGCCAAGCTGGGGTATTGGTCGCGTAATTTAGATGAAGATGTGTCTGAATGGACACCTGAAACCTATAAAATTTATGGCTATAGGAAAGATGACTTTATTCCTACTTATGAGAATATAATAAAAACTTTTCATCCCGATGATCGGTATTTGATGGAAGCTTTGACTTTTGAAGAACTGGCAGCGCAAAGCCCCAAAGAATATACCCATAGAATCATCACTGCTGACAATGAAATAAGATGGGTGAAGCAAACTGTGAATGTTTTGACCGACCAGGACAAAAAACCCTTGAGAATCGAAGGGGTTATACAGGATATTACAGAACAAAAGCATACTGAAGATAAGCTAAAGGAAAGTAATGATCGCTTTAATTTGGCACTGATGGCTACCAAGGAAATGATTTGGGATGTAGACCATAAATTGGGGGTGGTATATAAAAGCAAAGCATTAAAGGAAAAAGTGGATTATAAGGAAATAGACAAGCTGGGGCGTAATGATTCCTGGCTATTAAATATTGTGGAGGAAGAAAGAGAGGAAGTATGGAGGTCTTTTGAGATAGTATGTGGAGATAAAAATCAGAATTATTGGGAAAAAGAGTATCAGGTAAAGACCAAAGACGGAGGGAAAATGCATGTGAAGGCCAGGTGTTGTATTTTGAGAGATGGGCAAGGGCTGCCGAACAGGACTGTAGGTGCCATTGAAGATATTTCCGAAATGAAAAAACAAATGGAGTTGGTGCAGAGGCAGAATGAAAAGCTGAAGGAAATCGCCTGGAAACAGTCCCATGAAGTAAGGGCCCCCTTGGCTAGAATCATGTTATTGGTCAATTATCTGGAACTGATTAAAGATAATCGGGAGGATATTTATGAAACATTGGGGTATATCTTAGAGTCTGCCAATGAACTCGATGAAGTCATTAAAGAAATAAACAAGGACGCGAATTAATTTGAAAATTACCTATTTATCTTAAAGCTGCGTAGGGATTTTCGTATGCTTAGCGCTTGAGGACTTTCCCGCCTTTAATTTCAAAATATTCCGCATTTTCGATTTCTTGGTGGTCATAAGTCATTGCTCTGTAACTTAGAAAAACTTCATTTTTATTATATAGGCGCTTCAGGATATGGTACTGTTTGATGCTTTTGTTGAAGCCCCAGCATCTTTGGAAATAGGAAAGCTTATCCAATTTTTTATCATGAGGACTACTGAATTCAAATCTGTCCTCAAGCAGGTTCTCCAAGGTAGCCCGATCACTTTTTTCGTAGCATGAAAATAAGCTTGTATGATGTCCAGGGTCCTCATTTTGATTAAATTTCTTTAAGGTTATTTGATTGTACGATATGCTTCAATTGGTGAATATGCCTTTGCGTATGATAGATATTGAACCAGACCCATTCGAATCTTGTGAACGCTCCATACTCAGGGATTGAAAAATCAATGCAGGTTAATGATAAATCCTTGTTCAGTATGACTTCTTTTATTTGCCCAATTCTTTCTTCTAAGTGATCTATTAAATCCTTTTTATTTATTTTCTCCTGGGAGGGTAAAATGGCTTCCGGTGATTCCATTTTGATGGTATTGTCAGTGAATAAGGTTTTAACAGACGCCAGTTTTTGGTCAATGGGTCGAGTGGTCGCTTTTGTTTTCCCATTTAAAGTCTCAGCAGATGCATAGGACTTTAATAGGTGGTCCCCAAGCTGTCCTGCTGACCAGCCACTTGGTGGAAGAAAGTTTAATTGTTCTTCAGTTAAAGCGGAGAGACTTTTCAGTAAAGTCAAAGTGGTCTGGTGAAATTCGGTAAATGTATTCTCTCTCAATGCAGACATGCTTCAATAAGTTTTTATATCAAAATAAACCTTAATGCTGTTTCACTAGATACAAATCTCGCCAATAAGTTCCGATGAATGGCAGTGTGAATGCGACAATCCTGATGGGGGAATGCGAAAGGGAGGGCGTTAGTTAAGGTGCTCATTGTTGGGTGGTTGTTTATAACCTGAAAAGAGGGCTACACCCGGCTTTACCTCAGCTTTGATGTGGGGTTGGGGGAATGTTTTACTGTTGAATTGTGGGACTGTGGAATTGTTGAACTGTGGGGTTGTTGAAATGTCGAACTGGGAGATTGGAGAATTGTAGAAGCTGCCTTGCGGCAGTCAGGCTGGGGAAATGTGTTGTGTTTATAGGTTGACTGTTTAATAGTTTAAGGTGTTACAAATGCCCATGATTTATGGGGACAGATTGCAATGTTTAGGGGTTAGGGGCATTACAAATGCCCGATATTTGTGGAGCGGGATTTCAAATCCCGCCCAGCGTCGATGATTTATGGGTTCAGATTGCAAATCTGAACCAGCAGGGACAAATCTGGATCAGCGTGAGGACTTGTGTATTTGTTTAATCGGCAAGCCACTATAAACTTTTAACCGTTTAAACCTAACGTTCAACCCTTCAAAAGGATCATTCAGCAATTGTTTTTTAAAAAGTCCCATTACACAAGTAGGTTGGGATGCTGATTAAGACACCCATGGTTGAATGGTTATTGATTATCAGAATAATTTGCTGTGATCCTAAGCCTTATTCGGAGTCTGTTATGAGGCATCCTGATGAGACTAGGGATTGGGGGATTGACAGACTAAGGATGAGGAGTTTGTCTGATGCGTCGGAGACTCATGTTTAATGGTCCCGCAGCTCAGCTGACAGGACAACAGGGGTTAAGAAAAATGCCAACTGGCATGTTTGGACGGATTAAGAAAAGCCAGGTGGCATATTCTTATGGGCATTATGAAAAAGATGCCAAAATTATTGGCCATTTGATTTTTCATTTGCCTAGATTAATTAAAAGAACCTTCGGTATAGGTATAATAATCTATAAGTCAATGTGTTGTTGGGTTGGAGTGAAGGCAAGATTCTGTTGAGAAGTGAACTTAATACCCGCATAGCCAGGAACGTATTTGACCGGGTTCCATATAGTGGGGGAGGTTTGTTGAGCAGCTAGGGCTGGGGAGAGTATTTAGTGGACCTATGCTGGTGATAATGGTGGTTTGGTTGATTAAATATGATTGGAGGAATTGTAAAACTGTTTGATGGTGGGTTTGGATGGAGTCGGAGACTCAAATTTATGGCGTCCTGTCCGCCGGAGTGGGATCTGGACAATGGGATTAAGCTATTGTATTCAATGGAAGGCGGCATTGCAAATGCCTGTTATTTATGGGGCTAGATTGCAAATCTGGACCAGCACGGCAACTGGTTAAGCAATTAACCAATCTAACAATTCGAAACCTAAACATTAGAAGGGGTGGTTGTTCACAGATGAATGGAATGAACACAGTTAGTATGCTGGTGGTGGGAAGCTGGAATTGTTGAATAAGAGGACTGGGGAATGGAGTAATTATTTGGCAATGAGATAGAATATACTTGGATAGGAATAATAATCAAAAAATAAGCTGCCCGATTCCATGGGGCAGGTATACTAGGTGGAATCAGTACCTGTGCCAGGCAGCGAAGTGAGGAGGATGCCAAAAATCCTGAAAAGAGTAGGCATAACGATAAACGTTCGGGCTTTGATTAGTTAAAAGCCCAAAACAACCATGAAAAAGCTCATTAATAACATACCGCTGTTGGCATTTGTGCTGACAGCCATGACAGCGTTGACAATCAATCTCTCAGCTGAGGATGTGCAGGGAACCAAAGAGGCCCTGAACCCTAATACCCATGCTTGGGAAGATATCACCAATCAGGAATTGGGGGTAGACTATAATTGTGATGAGCAGGTCGATACGGACTGTACTCGTGAAATGGATGAGTTTGGACAGGAAGTGCCAGGCTCAAGAGTGGAAGGGGAATTCCAACCGATCTAAATTAAACAACTAATCAAATACAAAAGCCAGAGGCCCTGCCCCTGGCTTTTCTTCTATCTTGGATTCTGTACCATATCATTCAGCTGCAATTCATCCAAGGGTATGGGATAGGCATATTTTGGACTACCTGGTTCCAAGGTGTAGATTTCCCCATCCAAGTCCCTAGTGAGTGTCTGTTCATATTGACTGCCAGACAGCCTCCTCAAATCCTCCCAACGCAATCCACGAAACACCAATTCTTTTCTTCGTTCTTCCAATATCCGTTCCAATAAATCCTCCCCAGAAATCCCTGCTATGGGTTCAAACTTTCCAGCCTCAAATCGGTGTTCCAACAGATAGTTCATATCCTCCAAAGCGAGCTCCTCATTGCCCAGTCTTAAAGCTGCTTCCGCCCTGTTCAGCAAAAGTTCATCCGTGGCCACTCCATCAAATAGAAAGAGGTTACCCATATAGGTTCCCCTAAATTTGACATGGCCATCTTGATTGGCTGGGGTAAAGAACAGTGACTTTCTTAGGTCACCGTCTCCATAACTTTCATAGATTTCCGGTAGGATAAATGTATCAGAAGTATAACCAATGGAACCTGATGAAAAATAACTGCAATAGACCACTTCCTCATTAAGCCTCTTGAAACCAAAAGTATTTCCCTGCTCTATATTGGTATAATCCATCAGTTCATTTCCCAGTTCAAGTGCAAGTGAAGTGTAATCAAACACTTTCTGATAATCTCCCATAGAAAGATAAACCCTTGCCAATAGCCCATAAACTGCTTGCTTGGAAGGTCTGGTGGCAATGGTAGCCCTCGTAGGCAAGAAGTCCAATGCCACTTTCAAATCTGCAATTACCTGGGCATAACTATCTTCGATGGAAGACCTTTTTACCAGTTTATTAACATCAGCACTTAATTTCAAGGGAATGCCCAAATCGGGATCTGCCAGATGATAGGGCATGGTGAAAATCCTAAGGAGATTGTAAAAAGCACTTGCACGATAAAACAGGGCAGATCCCCTCAGACGGTCCCAGTCCACTTGCTCATTCGAATCTGGCACAATATCGTCGAGTTGTTCCAGGGCTACATTGGCATAAAAAACCTGTTCATATAAGGCATTCCATGAAATAGCCCTTCCTGTTGGGAAGATAATATCTGCCCAGACATGGGCATTACGGGTAATCTCATTCCAACTGTTCCATTCCTGCTTGCTGATAAAATAGTCATCCGAGGCCACCTCGCCCATTTCGGAATTCCTGTTCATAATATATTCATTGTCCAATAAGGCCTGAATATCTTCCAGATTATCAGGAACTACCAAATCAGTACTGGGCTTTTCATCCAGAAAATCCTGGCAGGAAGACAATAAATGAATGATACTGATGATCATGATGGTGAGTATGGGGTTCGTTATGTTTTTCATTTTGGTTAGATTTTATGTTAGATATTAGACGCCAGACGCTAGACAAAAGACTTGTTTACGGATTCTAGGTCGTATCATACCCGTCATTGCGAAGGAGGACGTTAGGACGACTGTGGCAATCTCATTTCTAAATATGAGACTGCTTCAACCTCTTGCATTTCGGCATGCTCAATGTCCGAGGTCTCGCAGTGACGTAATCTCTTTTCTCTTTCATCATTACTCTTTCTTCTAAAAAAAAAGTCCCGGTTTCCCGTCTGGAAACATGTCCCGCTGTTTATTAAGATGATGTATGATCACATATGAAGAAATTGCGCGGTAAGGGACTCGTTGATAGTAGCTAGTACTTAGTATCAAGTAGTTAGATGATTTATGGATGCGAGATTGTTTGATCTTTGTTACTTTGATTAGATTTAAGATTTGAGACGTTAGATTTAAGACTGGTTGACGGTAGCGAGGTCGTATCGTACCCGTCATTGCGAAGGATCCGCCCTGTCTGACGCCAGGCAGGCTTGGCGGAGACTGCGGCAATCTCGTTTTCTAAAAAGGAGACTGCCACGTCGCATGGCTCCTCGCAATGACGTTTTTCGAAGTCGAGACTGCCGCGTCGCAAGCTCCTCGCAGTGACGTAAACCTCTTTCTTCTTTTCTCTATAATTCTTACTACTATCATCTTGCTACTTTTTACTTAAAGTAAGCCCCGCCCACCAAGATTCGCTTTTAATAATCAATCCGGTTAAAATTAAACATGAAATACGGCGGACGGAGCTATTTCTTTAATGCTTTAGAAATCTATTTTCACTCCCAAAGCAATGCTCTTTAGAGGTTTGGCGGTTCTAAAATCGGGGTCCAAGGGATCATCCTTAGCCGCTTTCCAAATGATTCCCAGATTATTGGCATAGGCGTATAGGGCCATTCTTTGGAAGGGCAGTTTGGGCGATGTCCTTTGGTCAAAGGTATATCCCAAGCGGATGTCCTGTAGCCTAATATGATCCCCTTTCTCCACCAGTACCGAGGAAAAACTGTAGAAATTATCCCTGTTGGCATTCAACCTGTCCGGCATGGATGGCACGTGGGTAATGGTTTCATCCCCTGGGTTTTGCCAACGCAATGCAAAATCCCCATGTCCCCCTTGGGCATTGAGTACCGTGGCATATCGCACGCTGTTCCTCCTGTAATAATAGCCCAAGCGATAACTGATATTAAAGGAAAGGTTCCATCCTTGCCAACTGAAATCATTTCTAAGTGCACCAAAATGGCTTGGTCTGGATGGCCCATGGTAAATCAGGCTTTCAGGGGTGGCTCCAGTGATGATACCTCGATAATCATTGGAGGCTTCGCCGTCCAGATAGCCCAAGGGGTCTCCTGTATCGGGGTCCAATCCTGCCCAAGCATAGCTATAAATAGCATAGAGCGGTTTTCCGCTAAGTGGTATGGGCAAATCATGATCTCCGCCCATTCCCAATGAAAGGTATTGGTTCACAGGGCCCACCAACTCATAATCACCGACCCTTTCCTTGATCCAGGAATGGAAATGATTGATCCTCCACTGGAAAGCGCCTCTGATCACTGAAGCACTGATATTAAAATCCAGGCCATGTGTTTGTGTGCTGGCCGTGTTTCCCCTAAACTCCGTAATGCCGGAACTTGGGGCATAGGGTATATCCCCGATCAGGTCCAGTCCATTTTTGATATAATATTCCATGGTTCCCGAAAACCTATCATCCTTCGATGCCCAGTCCAGTCCCAGGTTGACGATCTTAATGCGCTCCCAGCTCAATGATGGATTGGGAGGGTTGAGGATGATTCCTTTGGGCAGACCTGTGATATTGCTGTTGCCGTTCCTTATGGCCGTGGTATAGGCAGAAACCCGCTTGTCTATATTGCCATTATAGCCATAGGTAAATCTCAGCTTGGCATAGGGCAGCCAATCTTTCATGGGATAGAAATCTTCCTCACTCAATATCCAGGCAGCCCCAAGGGACCAAAGAGGGACACCCTTTTGATTGGCATCTACTCCAAAGAGGTTGGAGGTGTCCTTCCTGCCACTTACCGAAAGGGTATATTTCCCCTGATGGGTATAGGCAGAGTTCAGGTAATAGCTAAGGTAGCGATCTACTGTCCCGCCTACCTGGTCCCCATTGGGAATGCGTAAGGAGGCAGAGGGGAAATAATACACGGGATAGGGATTGACATAGTCCATCTGGGCAATATTACCCACCCGATCATTATAGCCGTAAAAGCGGGTCCCAAGACTGGAACTTTCAAAGGACTTTATTTCTGCCCCTGCTATGGTTACCCAGTCGCCTTGCTCCCAGTCCGTTTTATAGTTCAGCTGCGCCCGTCCGTTATGTGAAAAGCTTGAATATTGGGAACGGTCCAAAATCCCGCCCTCAGGAATGATGCGGGTAATGTTTCCCTCTTCATCCACCTGTGTGTACTGGTTGACCCAGTCACGGGCATAATAACTTTTTGCGCCATAGTGCTGTTTAACTTCCTGCTCATTGGTCCAGTACTGGTAGGATACTTGGGCATTCAGGCCTTTGATGATTTTATAATCCAATCCAAGGTTCATACGGATATCCCTGCCCTCCAAAATATCGGATTGCTCATGGATGTCCTGCAAGGGATTATAGCGCCAGTCCAGCAGACCTTCAGCTTCTGCACCATCCAAAAATCCACCCCGGTAGTCCTTGGTGATGGCCATAGGATTACCATTTTCATCCCTGAACTGCACATAAGGGGCCAGCACATCATTGCTGGATTGCTTGAGTTCACCATATGCCAGCCCATTGCGGTCTTGATGGGTTTTGGTGAAGTAGATGCCCGTGCTTAGCTTTAACCGATCCTTCAGTAGCTTAATCTCCTGTTTTCCTCCCAGGGTAAAGCGTTCCATGCCCCTGTACTTGACGGTCTCCAGGTTCTTGTCCCAACCTGCTGTCAGGAAATAACTTTGTCTTTCGCTGCCACCGGAGATATTCAGTGCGTATTGTTGATTGATGCTTTTTCGGTAAAAATCCCTTAGAAAAGCCTCCCGCAGATCCTGTTTTCTGTAGGCAGCTATGCGGGCATCCGCTATTGACTGGTCGATCTCCCCATCCCTTGCAGCAATCAAGGCTTCCACCACAGGGCTTAGCGCTGTCTTTCTCGGCGTGTTTTCTTTGGAATTATAAAATCCCCTGTCAAAAAGCATCAGCTCGGTATTGATAAAATCATTTACCGACATCTGGGGTTGGTAATAAGGATCAAAGACTTCTCCGATTGTAACATTGCTGCTCAGGGAAACCTTGGGCTTACTGCCTATCCGGCCGCTTTTGGTGCTGATCACGATCACTCCATTGCCGGCCTTTACTCCCCAGATGGAAGCGGCAGCTGCATCCCTGAGTACATTAATGCTTTTCACATCATTGGGGTTGATATTTTCTATGGGACCATCATAGGGAAAGCCATCCACAATGATCAATGGACTGCTATTGGCAAATAAGGTGCTCCTGCCACGGATGGAAAGTGCATCAGAAGCAGGACCATTACGGTTAAATATCAATCCCGGTGTCACGTCGCCAAGCCGCTCAAGAATGCTAGTGCTAACCGGACGGTCGATAAGGCTGCTGTCCAGATGGACAAAAGAGCCCGTAGCTCGCTCCTTGGAAATTTGCTGGTAACCCGTGGAGACCACTTCCACGCCTTCCAGTCCCATTGCTTCTTTTTCCAGTTTTACGATCAGCTCCTCCTCCAGGGGTAGGCTAATGTCCCTGCTTTGTCTTTGGTAGCCCAAATAGCTGAATACTATGCGGAGCTCAGATTTAGCTACCTGAAGTGAAAAAACTCCGTATTCATCCGTCACCGTTCCCATTCCACTATCCGCTATCTGTATGGTCGCCCCAATCAACGGCACATCCCGATGGTCCAAGACCTTCCCCTTGAGGATATAGGTCTCCTGTGCCATGGCCATTCCGGACCACAGCAAACAACAAATCATCCATGGTAAAATCTTTTTCATAATTGATATTATTAGGGTTAAAAATTCATTTATTATTGCCCTTGGACTCGATCCCTGATGACCAGCATCTTGATGGGCATGACCTTTTTGACCAGGTCCAATCCGTATGGGACAAGGGTCTTCCTGATGCTTTCCAGATTATTCATCTTGCCCTCCAACTTGATATCCACCTTATAATCAATCCCAGTATCATCCACGATGGGAATCCTCATGAGTTGAAGATGGAAACGCCAGTGATAGGGGAGCAGTCCTATTCGCTCATTGTTCAGCTCGAGTCCAAAAGCATCCATTTCTATCTTATTTTCTCCACCATCTGTTCTCAGGTCGATGGATGTATCCGTCCGCACCAAGGCCAATACCTCGGTATCCCTCATCTCCACAGCTGCCTGATATTCGGGGAACATCCTTTCCAGGTCGGTTTTCATGATATCATATTCCTGCCCAGGGTATTGGGGCGATACGATAAGCTCATAACAGAAGCGATGGTCCAGTTTCCATTCATCATAATTGTCCAGATTGGCATTGTATTTCAGTAAGTCGGGTTCCTTCACCTCTAGGATTCTGCGGTTACGGTTAAAGTCCACCTTCCCCGCACCATAGGCAAGCCCGAAATAGGTGGGCAGGTCGGAATTGGTCAGGAAGATGCGCACCCAGCTTTTATCGGATTCCCCCGTGACCTTGTACATGGCCGGCATGTCCTCGATATAGGGCATAAATACCGATTGCAGTAGAATCCGCTTGTCTTTATCAAATCCCCTGTTCCCGAAAAACAGCAGTTCATTCTTTTTAAACAGGGCCTTGGGAGCTGATTTGCTTTCCAATTCTTTTACACCATCCAGTACCTGCTTGATGCTGTCCCGGACCACCGATTCCTTAGAGGTAAAGGCCATTACCTTACCCTCAGGATCTATCCATACATAGTGGGGCAAGGTCCTGTGCGGAAATAGCTGTCGCAAGGTATTGTCCGAAACCGCCATGGGCATATGGATGTCTTTTAGGCTGGAAAGTTTTGTGAAGAGCTTGTCCACTTCCTCCTGATCTTGGTAGGTTACCGGCAGTATTTCCAGTTGCCCCTCAAACTCCCGCCGTAAGCTATCCATCTTCGGAAAGCCCTTCACACAGGGTGCACACCAGGTGGCCCAGAAGTCCAGGATCAGTAGCTTGCCCTGGTAGTCGGAGAGTTTGCCTTCACCCTTGGGATGGTTGATGATATTCTTGATCAGCAGGTCGGGCACCTGATCGCCTATCTCCAGTGGCTTTACCTGCAGGGAGACGGTATCGCCTACCGCCCCCGTAGGTGGGGTGCCTGCAACTTCCAATTGGTTTCCATATAAGTTGCTTCCAAAAAGGCATAGGTATGCCAGGAAGCATGTGAACGTTGTTTTTTTCATGCTTAATATGCGGTTGTGTAGAAAGTGTTGGGACAAGACTCGAAGTCTTGTCAGAAGCTAGACGCTAGACTAAAGACATAAGACTGGATTTCGGAGTCGAGAACGTCCTCAAACCCGTCATTGCGATCCCGGTGGGCCGGAAAAAGCAATCTCCTGTCAGAAAGATCAATCCTCTTTTTACTTTCTTCTGTACTTTTCCATTGATGAAAAGTACCAAAACTCTAGGCCTGTGGAGCGTACTTTAAATTGGGTCGATATGGTATACGAGTCCAAAAGGTTATGTCCAATTTGATTTTTGTCCAATTGTTCCAGACTAAAAATGAGTGGATCTCGCTGTTCCACGACGCGAGCTAACTCATTTTCTTAACGCCTTCCTCAATTGTTCAAAAACCGTACGCTCCAAGGGCCGGAAATAAGGATTTCGTAAACGAAGATATTTCCGCCACTCAGTTTCCTGAATCCGTGTTCTCTGTCCAATCTGTACTCCAAAGCTTTCGGCTTTTGTCTTTTGATCTTTAGCTCCAGTCCTTTCTACATTTATAAGAAATTGATTAAACTCCCAGTGCTTATAAAGCCCCAGGCCAGGCTGCCCTACCAGACGCCAATGATCTTCCGGAGGATCACTTGACGAATGCAACCTACGAATTGCGATATGTTAGTATCAAGTAGCTAGTACAGAGTATCTAGAATGGATCATACTAGCGATCTTGATGGCTTAAAAGTGGATACCGATCTTTTGTGAGTATGAAGTAGCTAGATTTCAGTAGCCAGTACTTCCATCGTTCCTGTTCCTTGAATCAGAAATCGGAACAGAATTACTACTCATTTAACAATAGGCTTGATAGTGGTTTATTTATTTACGGTATCGTTATATGGGATAAGTATTAGTATCAAGACAAAAATCGAGTCTTGAGACTATCTACTATCATCTTGCGACTCAAATAGGTTTTTTTGGTTTGCGGCGGAAGACCAGGTCGAAGATGGTGATACCGGACTGGTGAGGGACAAAAACTGATGATTTCTGTTCCTTACTGGTCGGTCTTTCCATCCATAGGTCAAACGCTGAAAAATGTTTTGTTTTCTGTTCCATAGCTATAAAGTTTTCATGGAACGCCTCAAGGTAAAAAACAAGGCGCAGGCCCTCTTTCTTGCCTAAACTGAGGTACGGCCAAGCACCCTAGAAATGAGCAAGCGAGAGCCCACGCCAAAGGCATGGGCATTTTCACTTATTGTCTCATTTCTATTAGAAAATTGGCCGTTTTCAGTTTAGAGACGTAAGTGCGATGCCTCGTGATATCTTAATCAAAGTATCGCAAAACTAATAAATTCCTTCAAACAGAAGGTATAATACTTAGTTATTACTAAGCGTAAAACTAGAAAAGATTCTAGTATTTGCAAAACATAATGGCAAAAAAGTCAAAATTCGAAATAGCGGTAATAGATAAAATTAGAGAAGTCCGTAAGGAAAAAGGGATCTCTCAAAGAGATATTGCTGCTTTTTTGGGTAAGACTGAGGGATTTATAGGACAAATAGAAAGCACCAATTCAGATAGTAAATATAATCTTAACCATATAAATAGATTAGCTTATGAAATGAATTGCTCCCCTAAAGACTTAATGCCTGATGATGCTTTTTGGGAAGATTTACCTGATAAAAAGAAATAAATATTATAGAACTGATATACTCAAAGCTTCCTTGATGGAAGCTTTTTTGATATTAGGGTAATGGTAAAAATACCCTAAGTGGGGTATTTTTTGGGAGTTGGGAGTTTTTTAGTTTTGGAGTTTGCGAAAGTAAAAAGATTTACATTTAGGATGAACATGTCTTTCACATCCCTATGAACAAATAATAATATTTTCAGAATGAGAAATGTAGAAAATACGCCCTTATTTCTTTTTGGCAATGGACTTTCCATTGCCTTGTCTTTAGATTTTTCATTAAAAGTCATAACAGAAAAATTTATCAATCAACTTTCAGGGATTGAAAAAGAATTCTTTGAAGAAATATGTGGAGGGAACAGCCAAATCAATTTTGATGATTTTGAAGTTAACTTTTCTGTATTAGAAGATGCTTATAATAGCTTAAAAAAGTATAGAAGGTTTACCGATTCTGTTACTGGAAAAATCTTTTTAGAAAAGTTCAACTTAATCGACCCTGAATTGTTAAAACATGAGGAAATAATTAAGTCACTTTATGAAAAATACATATTCCAAATATTAGGAATTATTCATGGAAATGTAACCAAACAGGGTATCGCAGAAAAACTACATAACTTCACAAGATTTCTAAAATATCAATTTGAAAATTGTAAAAAGGGGTATGTATTCACTCTCAATTATGACCTTTTAGCTGAAGCTATACTTTTAGAAGATATTGGTACAGAAAACCTAACAGATTTTTGTTCAGCTACCCACAAATTCAAAGGAACTGAAATAGACAAATTTGATTTTGATCCAGCACTTAATGATCATAAATACGGTGAGGACTATACAGATGCAAATGTTGAACTTCATCATTTGCACGGATCACTTTCCTTATTTTACGATTACTCAAGGAATAAGGCAATAAAATTTAAAAGTGAAGACATATTTTTTCATGATGTTTACAATAGGATTAATAAAGAAAAATGGACACTTGCACCTTCAATAATTACTGGTGGAGGAAAATCATTAAAAATGAATGAATATCCTTTTGAATTCTATTTTCGGAATTTAAAAGAATTATCAACTTATGGTAAATACAATAAGTTATTTGTAGTTGGATATAGCTTCCGTGATGAACATATAAATGAATTAATTAAAAGGTGGATGAAATCTGTAGAGGATTATTCAAAAGGTTTATTAATCGTGGATTTTAAGACAAATGATAGCGATAAAGAAAACTTTAAAAAGTTTGTGCGTAAAAAAATCAGGAAAAACCCTCCCATACCTGATTTGTGCTTTGAATTTGGTGGTGTAAATGCTATTCATGATATAGAGGGGACAATGGCAAAGGAAAATTAAAAAACATAATAAATGGCAATTATTTCTTTTTTACTTGGATCAGGTTTTTCTATTCCTGAAGGGCTACCCTCTGTAAGGCAATTAAACAAAAGGATGGGGAAAATACATGAAAGTGAAATCCTAATTCACACTGATGAGCATGCAATGTTCCTAAACGGCCAGAATGATCCAAATAGATGGAGTAGAAAACATGAAAGATTATTCCTTCAAGAATTTCTTGAATTTTATAATAATGAAGTAATTGATAATCCAGATCATTTCCATTATGAAACATTTTATGATTTTTATTCAGGATATTTGCGTGAGAGGGAAAATAATGATTTAATAGAAAAATTTAATATTGAATTCAATTCCCGATATTTTAAAGGCTCCCAACCTACTCGAAATTGTAGGAGCCGAATTGAAGATTTCAATCGCAGCTTTAACCAATTATTAGGTTCCCAATTACATAACAAGAAATATTTCGAGGATGTTGGTATCTCAGGCCATTATCCTTATAATCCTTTTTTTAGGTTTATAGGGGATTTACTTAGGGATCACAACATTAAAGTTCATACCCTGAACCATGATTTATTTTTTGATTGGGTGGGACGGCACCACTCGGATTTATTTGAGCATTTTTCTGATGGCTTTGAGTTAGCCGGCTCTCCCTTCTACGGGAGTTTAATTCATGATTTTAGAAATGGTAATGAAATTGTTCATAAGAGCTATAAGGTGAAGCTCGAGAGATATACTGGAATCTATGATGGAAAACTTAGTCTTTTTAAGCTCCATGGGAGTATTTTTAATAAAATCATATACCGAAATAACGAAGCTGTTAGAATTAAATCAAATTATGCAATTAGTAGCTATCTTGAGGAGGTTTTTAATGATGAAACGAACAAACATGAATTTCAACATACATGGGATGATGTATCCCCAGATTTTCTAAGTGGAACAACTGAGAAAACAATAAGATATGTAGAAGATGAATACTATGTTAATTTATTCAACCACTTTGAAAGAAATTTACAGCAATCAGAGATTTTAATAGTTATTGGATATGGATTTCAAGACCCGGGAATAAATGAATATCTAACCCAACATTTTTTAAGTAAAGGAAAAAAAATGGTCGTAATTGATCCTTATAAGCCCAAAACTGATTTAATAGATAAATATAAGGCAGTATATATTCCCCATGGGGTTGATCAAATCAGCTATCAGGATTATAGTAAGCTAAATCCAATCCAATAAATTACTATACCTTATCAACTACAAATTATTAATATAAAAATGGATTCATTTAAATTAAGCATTTTCGATATTTTTGGAGCAATTATCCCAGGGCTACCTTTAGTGATATTACTCGCTACATTTATCCAAGCAGAACCATTCTCTATTAGTGCTCTTTCTGGTCAATTACAACATCTAAATGTTTATTCAGCATTATTATTAATTCTAATAAGCTATTTGATTGGTTTTTCCCAGCAGTACCTATCATACGAAATATTTAAAGTATTAATTCAACTATGGGGAAAAAAGAGAACAAAGGGACACCCTATAAGTTTTGGAAAAAGAGGCAAGGAAATTTCACTGATAAGAGAAAAGGCAATTGAAAACAGCAAAGTGTTAAATGTTTTTTTCGCACTTAGAACCATGTGCTACAATGCTTTTTTATCCCTTTTTCTAATATCAGTATTGCTATTTTTATACCAGTCCATATTTTTTACGCATACAAAAGAAACTCTATTTATTGGTTTTCTATCTTTCATTCTATACATTTTATTTTTACGAAGGGCTGTGAGTTATCATGAGTGGGGTCAGGAATTAATAACAAATTCAATAAAAACCATTAAAAAATTAAAGAAAAACAATTGAGAAAAATCGTTTTTTATAATGATCTATGTCGTAAATCTATTTTAAAATATCACATATTTTTGCTGACTGGTTTCTTTTGAAATACTTTGAATATTTGATTCGAATAAAAAGCAGTATTTACTATATTCGATGTTTAATCTTTTTAGCCAACATACTATAATTAGAGATTATTAGATTTTCATGAACCTAGCAGAACAGAAATTCCTCAACGATTTAGATAAAAAACTTTGGAATGTTGGAACAAGCTGCTGCTCAATTAGACATTGACCAAGCAGTATTGAGCAAAATAGAACGAAAGGAAAGCGACCATAGAACCACTAGAAAGCTTTTCTCGCCGATATCGGTTTGACTTAAAGGAATTATTCATCAATTGGAACTCTGAGCGAAGCACAGAATTACTAACAGGTGAAAAAGATATAGAAGAAGTATTAAAAGGATATTAAAAAGTATTAAAGGATAGATGCAAAATTTTAGAGAAAAGGCTGACCTCATTTGGAAAGTTGCCGACTTGCTAAGAGGAGACTACAAACAATCGGATTATGGTAAGGTGATTTTACCAATGACTGTTTTAAGAAGGCTAGATTGTGTCTTAGCTCCCAACAAACAAAAGGTACTGGACTACTTGCCAAAAGTAGCTTCCTTGAAAGAAAGTGCCAGAGATTTAACACTCAACAAAATAGCAGGCAACAACTTTCACAACCGAAGTAAATTCGATTTTGAAAAGCTAAAAGGGGATTCAGATAATATTGCCGTTAACCTTCGCAACTATATCAATGGCTTCTCCACAAGTGCTAGAGAGATTATTGAATACTTCAACTTTGATGACCAAATCGACCGCTTGGATGATCCTAAAACGGATTTGCTTTACAAAGTAGTTAAGGAGTTTGAAGCAATTGACTTAACCGATATGGACACTATGCAAATGGGGTATGTATTTGAAGAGTTGATCAGAAAGTTTGCGGAACAATCCAACGAAACAGCAGGAGAACACTTTACGCCTAGAGAAGTCATTCGTTTGATGGTAAATATCCTTTTCAATGAAGACAAAGAAATACTAACGAAAGAAGGTGTTGTTAAAACTGTCTATGATCCTGCTTGTGGTACGGGAGGCATGCTATCGGTTGCAGAGACTTATTTGAACGAACTCAATAGCAAAGCCAAACTGGAAGTCTTCGGTCAAGAAATAAACCCTGAATCCTATGCTATCTGTAAATCAGACATGTTGATTAAGGGGCAAAACCCTAGCAACATCAAGTTTGGAAACACCTTTACGATTGATGGTTTGGAAGAGGAAAAATTTGATTACATGCTCTCTAACCCTCCTTTTGGGGTGGACTGGAAAAAGGCTTCCAAAATCATTAATGATGAAGCCGCTAACAAAGGATTTGCAGGTCGCTTTGGAGCAGGCACACCAAGAATTAATGACGGTTCTTTCCTTTTCTTACAGCACATGATTTCTAAAATGAAATCAAACGGAAGTCGAATAGGAATTGTCTTTAATGGTTCTCCTTTATTTTCGGGAGCTGCAGAAAGTGGAGAAAGCAACATCCGAAAATGGATTATTGAAAATGACTGGCTAGAAGCAGTGATTGCCTTACCTGACCAATTGTTTTATAACACAGGGATTTCTACTTATATCTGGATAGTGACCAACAAGAAAAGCGAAGAACGAAAGGGGAAAATCCAACTCATCAACGCCACTGGTGAAAAGGACGAAGAATTGCTCAAAGAAGGCAAAATTGAATTCAACCGCTTTTGGGAGAAAATGCAAAAAAGCCTTGGCAACAAGCGAAAACAAGTTGCTGAAAACGGAAACACAAAAGGCATTGGGTTCATTACTAAACTATATGGTGACTTTGAAGAAAACGACTTCTGCAAAATTGTACCTAATGAATTCTTTGGCTATTGGAGAGTAACCGTTGAGCAACCGCTCAAAGAAAATGAAGAAACCGTAAAAGACAAAAAAGGCAACCTAAAGCCAGACACTTCTTTGCGTGAATATGAAAACATTCCATTTCTACAAAAAGATACCGATGGCAATCTCGTTCCTCAAACCATTGAGGAATATATGGAACGTGAAGTAATCCCTCACTTACCCGAAGCATGGGTAGATGAAAATAAAACCAAGATTGGTTATGAAATCAACTTCACCAAGTACTTCTACGAGTTCAAACCACTACGCCCTTTGAATGAGATCAAAGCTCAGATTTTGGCATTG
This sequence comes from Echinicola salinicaeni, assembly GCF_014280965.1. Lineage (GTDB taxonomy): Bacteria > Bacteroidota > Bacteroidia > Cytophagales > Cyclobacteriaceae > Echinicola > Echinicola salinicaeni. The sequence goes on along the minus strand of NZ_JACODZ010000010.1, from coordinate 22,870 downwards.
GAAGAATCTATTGTTGAATCTGAAAAATCGGTATTGGACTAATGGAAAGATACCCAGCATATAAAGAAACAGGTATTGAGTGGATTGGAGAAATACCAAATGATTGGACTATCAAGAAAATCAAGCATAAGTGTTCGGTAAAAGCTCGTGTTGGTTGGAAAGGTCTTAAATCTGATGAGTTTCTTATTAAAGGATATTCATATCTCGTGACAGGTTCTGATTTTAAAAGAGACACTGTTGTATGGAAAGATTGTTATCAAATAGACCAAGAAAGGTATGAAGAAGACCCTTATATTCAACTTCAGGAAGAAGACCTTTTAATTACAAAAGATGGAACAATCGGAAAACTAGCGATTGTAAAAAACCTCGATAAACCAGCCTGTTTAAATAGTGGTATTTTCGTAGTTAGACCCACAGAGGATGATTTTACAACTAAGTATTTGTTTTGGTTGCTTAAATCAAAAGCGTTTACTCAGTTCAATGATTACACATCTTATGGTTCTACAATACAGCATTTGTATCAGAATGTATTTGTGGAATTTTGGTTTCCCTTTCCAACATTGGAAGTTCAAACCCAAATTGCCAACTACCTCGAAACTAAAACTGCTGAAATAGACAACATCATAGCTGCCAAGAAAAAACTTATAGCACTCTATGAGGAAGAAAAAGCAGCCATCATCAACCAAGCGGTGACCAAGGGCATCAACCCAGATGTAAAACTAAAACCATCTGGTGTGGAATGGTTGGGGGATATTCCTGAGCATTGGGAGGTAAAGAGATTGAAATTTGTCTCATATTTTCAAAGAGGTCATGATTTATCCTCTTCCAATTTTATAAATGGGGATATCCCAATTTATGGATCTAATGGAATTATTGGGTATCATAACACTTTTACTTCCAAAGGCCCATCAATTACTGTTGGAAGAAGTGGTAGTGTTGGAGAAGTGAATTTTGTAAAGGAAGACTTTTACTGGGCACATAATACCTCGCTCTTTTTATTAGAGAATTATGGAAACAACGTAGAATACCTTTTTCATTTATTAAAATGCCTGGATCTAAAATCATATAGTGCGGGTTCGGCTGTTGGCTCACTCAATAGAAATAAAATCCATGAAATAAAAGTCGCGGTACCACCAAAAGGCGAGCAAGATTCTATTTTGGATGAAATCAAAAATGAGCTTGGAAGAGTAAATTCAAAAATGACGAAAGCCCAAAAACTAATCGAATTACTAACCGAATACCGCACCACACTTATCAGTGAAGTGGTAACAGGTAAAATAAAAGTAACAGCATAACTATGACACTCTGCGTAGCATGGATAAGACAAGTTGAAGATACCGAAGAATTGGTATTTGCAACAGACAGTTGCCTAACAGGTGCTGGTGAAAAATGGGATAATGGTGTAAAGCTTTTTGAACTACCAAACAGAGATGGACTAATTTGCTTTACAGGAACTACGTCAAGGGCTTATCCACTTATTCTTAACTTAATCTCATCAATAAACCATGATGAGCAGTTTAAGAAAAACTTTGCCTCTGTAGTTGATTTAAAAGACCATATTCTTGACTTATTCTCTGACTTAATAAAATCAATAACTGATTTCGTTGAAGACAAGCATACAATAAGAGGAGAAGCCCGATTCTTGTTTGGTGGTTGGGACTGGAAAGCCAGCCAGTTTAGAATCTGGTATGTACTATACAATTCAGATAAGGAATGCTTTGAAGCAAGTGAGTTAACCGATGATTCACAGAAAACAAATTTCTATGTGTTTATAGGAGAGGCAAAAGATATTGACATTGAAGAAGAGGCTCAAACAAGATTTACTAACTTATTGATTAAAGAAAATAAGCTCCATAATAAACTTAATATGGAGCCTTTGAAGATTTTAAGAGAGGTTTCATTAGATTCTGATATACAAGGTGTATCAGGTAGTTTGCAAATAGCTAAAGTTCATAAGTCTAACCAATCAGAATTCTTTGGAATTTTCTGGCCTTCCAGCAAAGGAAAACCGCATTTTCAGGGAAGAAAGTATAAACTCACGGAAAAGCCTTCTGTTCAATATTTTGATCCGGATACATTTGAAATTTTAGAATTAGACATTCCATCTAAATTGAACTCCATTGAACAAGATGCATTTGGAGAAGATTTGGAATTTGTGAAATCATGTTATCCGAAAGGAATTTTAAAAGAAGGGATTACAGATAGAGAAAAGCATAAATTAAAGGTAATTATCAAAGAATTAACCTATGCAGATTTTCTAGCCAAAGAAACGCTAGACAATAATGAAAACTCAGAAGAAGGATGAGTATAACAACAGAAAACACATTTGAGTCGGCTATCATCCAATCATTGGTTGCAAGTGGTAGTTATCAAGAAGGGCAAGCGGCACAATACAGTACAGAACTAGGCTTCTTCAAAGAAGATATACTGGCATTTTTACAAGCGACACAGCCAAAGAAATGGGAAAAGTTAGCCACTATTCACGGAGCAGAAGTAAACAATAAAGTATTACAACGCCTCTACAAGGAAATGGATTTGAGAGGCAGTTTGGATGTACTCCGAAATGGATTTGTAGATTATGGTGTTCGTTTTCAAATGGCATTTTTCAAACCTGCTTCTACACTAAACCCAGATGCTTCTGTCTTGTATGACCAAAACATCTTAAAAGTCATTCGTCAGGTATATTACACCACAAAAAACAAGAATTCCGTTGACTTGGTTTTGGCTTTAAATGGTATTCCTGTTGCTACTCTAGAGTTAAAAAACCATTTCACTGGTCAATCCATTGAAAATGCTAAACGCCAGTATAACACCACAAGAGATAACAAAGAATTACTTTTTGCTTTCAAAAAAAGAGCTTTAGTTCATTTTGCTGTAGACCAAGACGAGGTGTTCATGGCAACTAAAATTGATGGAGGTAACACCTATTGGCTTCCATTCAATAAGGGGTTTAATAACGGCAAAGGAAACCCTCCAAATGAAGGAGGATATAGAACCGCCTATCTCTGGGAGCGAATCTTGCAAAAAGATAGTTGGATGGAAATCATTCAACGTTTTGTGCATTTACAAACCGAAGAAATAGAAGTTGACGGCAGAACTTTTAAGAAAGAAAAACTCATATTCCCTCGCTATCATCAATTAGATGTGGTTCGAGAGATTACAACCAATGTTGCCACAGTTGGTGCTGGACATAATTACCTGATACAACACTCAGCAGGTTCTGGGAAAAGTAACTCCATTGCATGGTTGGCTTATCGTTTGTCAAGTCTGCACAACGCAGAGGATGAGAAGGTGTTTAATAGTGTAATTGTAGTTACAGATAGAAAAGTCCTAGACCAACAGTTACAAAAAACAATTTACCAGTTTGAGCATAAAACAGGAGTTGTTCAAAAAATTGATGAAGACAGTACACAATTAGCTACCGCTATCACTCAGGGTGTAAATATTATCATTACAACCCTTCAAAAATTCCCGTTTGTGATTGATAAAGTTGCAGACTTACCCGAAAGAAAATATGCTGTCATCATAGATGAAGCACACAGTTCGCAAGGTGGTGAAGCCAGTAAAAAGATGAAGGAAGTGTTGGCATCCAAATCATTAGAAGACGCAGAACAAGAGGAGGCAGATACAGACGATTATACTGCGGATGATTTTGTGAGAGAACAAGTTGAAAAATCAGCAGCTTCAAGAGGTCAGCAACCAAACATTTCTTTTTTCGCTTTCACAGCAACACCAAAATACAAAACCTTAAAAGTATTTGGTCGTGAAGATGCCGAAGGGAATCCAAGACCTTACCACTTATATTCGATGCGTCAAGCAATCGAAGAAGGTTTTATCCTTAACGTTTTAGAAAATTACACTTCTTATGAATTGTATTTCAAATTGAATAAAGCGATTGAAGAAGACCCTAAGCTAAACAAAAAGAAAGCTTCGAGAGCAATTGGTCGTTTTGTGTCCCTTCACCCTTATAATCTCTCTCAAAAAACAGAAATCATCATTGAGCATTTCCGCCAAGTAGTGGCTAAGAAATTGGGAGGTAGAGCCAAAGCAATGGTGGTAACTGGTTCTAGACTACACGCAAAAAGATACTTTGAAGAATTTCAAGAATACATTTTTGAGAAGGGTTATGATAAAGAGGTTAAAGTTTTAGTTGCCTTCTCGGGTAAAGTCGTAGACGACAACACACCCGATGGTGTTTCTGAGCCACAACTTACAGGTTACGGAACAAAGGAACTACCACAAGTTTTTAATTCGGATGATTACAAAATCCTGATAGTTGCTGACAAGTATCAAACAGGCTTTGACCAACCGCTTTTGCATACCATGTATGTTGACAAAAAGCTGTCAGGCGTAAAAGCTGTCCAAACACTTTCAAGATTGAATAGGACAGCTCCTGGCAAAGAAGATACTTTTGTGCTGGATTTTGTAAATGACAGGGAGACGATTTTTGAATCATTTCAACCCTACTTTGAAATGACAACTGTTAAGGACGAAACAGAACTCAATCACCTGTATGACTTAAAAGCTAAACTTGACGAATTTCAAATCTATTGGGATTCTGAAATCAATTCCTTTGCCAACGTATACTTCAAGCCATCAACTAATTTGAATGTGCGTGACCAATCAAAACTCTATTCATTCATTGATCCTGCTGTAGATAGATACAGAGCTATTCAAGAAGTTGAAAAGAAAGAAGAATTCAAAAAAGCCATTAGAACATGGACAAACTTGTATTCATTTTTAGCTCAAATCATGCCTTTCAAAGATGCCGAATTTGAAAAATTCTATGCTTATGCCAAGCTGTTACAAACAAGGTTGCCAAAACGTGATTTAACCGAATCATTCCAACTGTCAGACGAAGTAGCTCTTGAGTATTACAGACTTCAAAAAGTAAAAGAAGGCTCTATTGACTTAATAACAGGAGAAAATGGTGAACTCAGTGGTACTTCAGAAGCAGGTCTTAAAAGACCGAAAGACGAAGAAGCAGCACTTTCCGAAATCATAGAAGTACTCAATGACCGATTTGGGACAGAATTTGAGGATGCGGACAAACTTTTCTTTGACCAAATAGAGTCCGAATTGATGGAAGATGAGACATTGCAAACACAGGCAAAAGTGAACAAAATGGATACGTTCAAATTCGCCTTTGAAGAAATGTTTATCAGTAAACTCATTGATCGAATGGAAGATAATCAAGAGATATTCGAAAGGATATTAGAAGACAAAGATTTCGGAGGATTGGTGAAAGAAATAATGATGAAGAAAATTTATAAGCAGATGAATAAATGATTTCAGCACTACTTAGCAATGCATATTAGCAAGTCATTTATGCTCATAGGTAGATATGGATACCCACCAGATTTTTCACAGGAGGCTATTGATTTGGTGCTGAAACAAACCACTGCTTTGGCCGATATATGGACAGAGGATTAATAGATTTTCAACTATTCACAAACCAATAATTTTGAGCAAAACATTTAAGCAAATCAGCCCAAAAGAAGCTTATAACAGCTATCAAGCGGTATTGGATAATGGCCGTAATTTGATAAAATACGGTACACTTTTAGGCCAGCAAGGCAACAATGGTGTGGCCTGCTCCCTACTGATTTTGGGGGGAGAGGAACTGGTAAAGTCAGGTGTACTCTTTTTGCTCGGCCACGGAGTAGAATTAATGAAGATAAAGGAAATGGAAAAGGTGTTTTTCAATCATAAAGTAAAACATGATACTGCCTTTTTTCCAGAATTGATAGGGATTTTTGAGTATTTCTTGCAAGCACAAGAAATACCGAAAAACAAAAAGAGTTCTTTTTTAGATGATTTCGGACATTTTCTAAGTCAAGCATTAATGGTTTTAAGTGGCCTAAAGCAAGTTGGTGAAAATCTCGATTGGTGGGAAAATGCTGATAATTTAAAGAAGCAGGGTTTTTATGTTGATTATAAGGATGGCTTGATTAGCCCAAAGGAAATCACAAAAGCCCAATATGAAGAAACCAATGAGATCATTAAGGGGCTTTCCATTAAAATAAGGGTTTTACCAATCCTTTTTCGAGCCTGGTCTGATGATGAAAAGTATAGAGTCGTTCAAATGTTGAACCAAGGGATTGATCTTAAGGTCAAGATGTCAGCAGAAAGGAAAAAGTTGGTTAATAAAAAGTAAGTTTGGTTGATTAAGCTTATATTTTATTTGAGGAAATTCCAGTAACCTATTTCAAACTTTTAATTATAAACCTTATGAACCTCAAAGGCGGCGTATTGATTATTGGCTCATTGTTTTGGCAAGACTATAGGGATAATAAAAATGATTCAAAAGATAAGAAAAGAAAGGAGTGGCGCGATAAACATCTAGACATGACCAGTGCAAAAGATGTTGTGGTTCCTATCCGGTATGGTCGCTTTTCTTCTAAGGATGGAGGGACATATACTATGGTATTTGATCCTGCCCTCAATAGAGATCAATATGGTGTGGCGAAGGTGGTGGGTTTTAAACGGGCCATAACCTCACTTGATGATTTGACTGCAGAGGCCAAGGAATTATCTAAAGCAGAGGGTAAAGGCACGAAATTGATCAAAGGAATTCAAGATGGAAACGATGCTTGGTGTGTTTGTACGATATTATTTCACCCTAAGCATAAAGGAGAGGAAATTGCCCAGCTAAAGAAAAAATGGTTAGACAAAGTAAAATCTACTGAAGATAAACATGATAAGATTAAAGGAATATTTGAAGCTCCTGAAGCGTATATGCTAACCGCTACAGGTGAGTTGGAAATCCCCTGGCCCGAGGGTTTGGATGATTTGGATTTTTTGTTGGCAACTTCTACTAAGTCAGGAGATGAAAATGGCATTAATCGGATTATAACCCCTAAGAAAATTGCTAAATATATTCCTAATCGAGATTATGTAATTCCGAATATTAAGCATGGGATACGGACTTTTCAGGATGAGGAGGTGTTAGGGGCATATATCGCTACTCTATCAGATGGAGAGGAAAAGGAGATATTAAGAGGGTTAATAGCGGAATAACTGGAAAATTTGGTGAAGGGTATTGATTAGGAGATCACAATTAGTCATTTTGAACTGAAAATGATTGGGTTCAATAATTGCATAACAGTTTTAATATAAAACATCAATAAGTAATATTTTTCAGCCTAGATTTTCATGGAACCATCGTTTGGGGGGGCAATTAATGCATAATAACAACAGATGGGCTCGTTAAGGAGTGAATCAGAACAGCATTTCGGGGCGAGTCCTTTGTGTTTTAGCCCCTCAGATTTTGTTGCCCCTTCCCCTTTTTATTTTTACCTTTTTGAGGTTTGTTTTTCATAATATTTGTGATTGGTTAAATTAGAGGAATTGTTTTTATTTCAAAATTGAGTTTTTATGAATGCCAATCAACTTCAAATAATTAGCTTTTTACAAACACCCAAAATACAATTCTTAATTCCAGTTTATCAGCGTAATTATGATTGGACACTATCAGAATGTAGGCAGCTACTAAATGATATCATACTGGAAGAAACCACAAAGAAAGGCACCCACTTTATCGGCAGTCTAGTATACATCCATGAGGGAAACGTGCTCATAGGAGATGTACAAAAACTCGTCATCATAGACGGCCAACAGAGGTTAACCACCATCAATATTCTTTTGGTTGCATTATATCGATTTGCCAAGGAAAGGGGAGATCAGGAAGTTTCTGAAATGATATTCAATCAATTTCTTTCTAACCAATATGTAAGGAATGAGAGACATAAATTGAAATTGAAACAAACAGATCCTAACTCACGTGCTTTTCATGCTATCCTTAATGGAAATGAAAAGGGTTATGATGGTTTTTCCAATGTTATTGAAAATTACTATTATTTCACAAGGTCTATCAATGAAGATAATTTTTATACCATTCTCAATGGATTGGAAAGGTTAATATTCGTAGGTATTTCGCTCGAAAGAGGAAAAGATGATCCTCAACGAATCTTTGAGAGTTTAAACTCCACCGGATTGGATCTATCACAGTCGGATCTAATCAGGAATTATATCCTTATGGATTTAGAGCCTGAGGAGCAAGAACGGGTATTTGAGACTATTTGGAACCCCATAGAAGAAAATGCGCGGGATCATGTCAAAAAGAGCTCTCTGGTTTCGGACTATATAAGGGATTATCTGACGCTAAAAAACAAAAAGATCCCCAATAAGAGCAGGGTCTATGAGGAATTTAAGCAACTCTATAGCAATAAGCGGGAGGATGCCTTTTACCAAGAGCTAGAAAACATTAAGTCACTTTCTTTTCAATATAAGAAGTTGGTCAACCCGGGAACAGTGCCTGACAAGAAAATACGAAAGGAGTTGGAGCATATCAATAAGCTGGAGATCAATGTAGCTTATCCTTTCCTTATGCAGGTCTTTGAAGACCAAGAGAATGGGGTGATTAGTTCCGAAATGGTGGTCAACATCCTTCAACTCATCCAGAGTTATGTATGGAGGAGGTTCATCATGGGGCTTCCTACCAATGCTTTGAACAAGGTTTTTATGACCTTATATGCTGAACTGGACCCGGAGGAATACCATGACTCACTTGCCAGGGCACTAGCCAGGAAAAAAGGTTCTGCCAAGTTCCCCAGCAATGAGGAAATCAAGATCGCACTGAAAGACAAGGATGTCTATAATATCCAGTCAAAAAACCGAAATTACTTTTTTGAGCTACTGGAAAACTTTCAAAATCCTGAATATGTGGATACTTCCAATGAGGCCATTACCATTGAGCATATTTTTCCAAGAAACCCTCATGAAAGGTGGAATGATACTCTCTCTCCTGAAGATTATTTTGACTTCAAGGAAAAATACCTAAACACCATAGGTAACCTGACCTTATCAGGCAATAATGGGGCTTTGGGCAATAAGCCGTTTCTTGAGAAACAAAGCATGAATATGGACGAAAAGCAGCAGGGATATCTATATAGTAGGCTTTGGCTGAATAGTTACTTAAAGGAGATTGCTGACTGGAACCTTGACACCTATGAAAGACGCTTGGGCATTATTTATGACCGATTTTTGAAGATTTGGAAATTCCCTGAAGTGAACCTCGAGGAGTGGCAAGAAGAGTTGGAAGAAACCAACATCTTTGAGGCGGATAGCCCGACCTATAAGAAACTGGACTATTTCATATTTGAGGACACCAAAATAGAAGAGGATGCGGTGGCCCAGATGTATTTTTATGTAATCAGAAGGCTATTTGAAAGAAATTCGGCCTTGCTGCTTAATGGGCAAGATATCCTTAAAATTTCCAAGAAGCGTGAGGATTTTAGGTATGCAGAAGAAGTGATCAATGGCAAATTCATTGAGGCCAATATAGACAGTAACAGTAAATTCGGTATTCTTAAAAAACTCCTGAAACTTTATGAGATGGAGGATGACTTGATGATCAAATATCAATCCGGCTTGGTCAATAATGGAGAGCCTGGTCGGTATACCATTCGAAAGAAATACTGGCAACAGCTTTTGCCAAAATTAAATCATACTCCCTTATTCAAAAATGTCAATCCAACTAAAGATCATTGGCTAAATACCGGTGCAGGATTAACAGGGCTACTTTATACGCTTACGATCACCAAGTCATGTGCAAGAATCGAATTAGGCATGACCAGTTCTAATAAAGATCAGAACAAGCTTTACTTTAAAAAGCTATTGTCACAAAAGGAGGCTATAGAATCGAAATTTGGACAATCCTTGGTTTGGGAAGAACTGCCTGACAGTAAAATGAGCAAGATTAAAATAGAGCAAAATGGCCTAAGCCTATTCAATGAAAATGACTGGGAAAGTATGAATAGTTTTTTTATTGAAACTTTGCCAAAGTTTTATGAGACGATGGATGGTTTTGTATCAAGGCTGAAATAAATGATGAAAAAGATGTTAGGATTTTTTTTAATTATAGGAGGGGGGATTATGCTCACTGCAGGAATTTTGATGGTAGCACAAGTGCCTAAAGCATCTGGTCAAAATCTTGAGGATGCTATTGCTCTGGCTATGGTGGATGGACAACTGACCCCCAAAGAGGAAAGTATGATCCGTGAGTTGGCCAAGCATCAAGGTGTGGAGGTAGATCCATTAATAGAAAAGCTAAGAGCAGACTTGGCCACTTCTTCTGAAGAATCAGAAACTACCCTAGTGGATATCCAACAAAAAGCGGGACTGGATTTTGAAAAGTATGTGGTCAAGAAGTTTGACAAGGAATATTTCACCTTAAAACAATGGGCTGGTGATAAGTATACAGAGGGCCGATATGCAGAAACCACCCAGCAACCTGATTTACAGCTAGAACTCCGACTCAAGGGAAACAGCTATGCCTTGGCTGTGGAATGTAAATGGAGAAAGCAAACTGAGGGAGATTTTATCCGTTTTGCCAAAGATGAGCAATGGAAGCGTTACCAGGAATTTCAGGACACAAGCGGAACACCGACTTTTATAGCCTTAGGAGTGGGAGGTCTTCCATATTCCCCTGATGCCCTTTATGTCATACCCGTAGAGGCTTTCAGAAAGCCCATACAGCACAAGGCCAACCTTCAAAAATATTGGAAATCGCCAGAAAGTAATTTCTTCTTTGATGCCGAAAAAGTGGTTTTGAGGTGAGTTAGGTTTTAATTCCAGAAATTAAAGGGACAATGTTATTACAAGAGGATTATACTTTTATATCAAGAAACTAAGATGACTAAAGCAGAAGTAGAAGATTATATAAAAAGCAATACTGAAGATAAGATTCATTTTTATTTGGATCATCTTATCTCCAAGAGTAATGATTTAGCTAAAGAAACTAATAGGTTGGGGATAATGATAATTGTGCTCTTGCTACTTTTTTATTTGATTGAAGGCACCTACGTAGAGTCAATAAATGTTGGGCCGATTCATATTAAGGATATAACCTCTATCCAAATTTTTGTCCCTCTTGTATTAGCCTTCCTAATTCTCCGGAATCAGATAGTTAGTACTCATAAATCTGAAATAGTAAGAATATTAAAGGTGTTTTCCAGGACATATTTTAACTATGAAAACAAAAATTTAGGCTATACTTCTCCCGACGATTTTACCAGGACTTTAATGCCTATTTCCATATACAGTGAACTATATAAAGTAGATGCAAAACGAAATAATTTCGTTGGAAAAACAAGTGCTATAGTTATGGGGCTGTTGGCATTAATTGTTAACCTGACTCCTTTCGTTTTTGAAATAATTTGGCTCAAAGAATTATTCAGCAACTTTGATAATTATGACTTTGTGGGAAATTCGGTTATCATTATTACCGTCTGGATTTTGGTTATTTCAGTATATTATTTTTTCAACGATGTCATCAGTACTTCTAAAGAAGTTTATTCTTCATAATTTTTCATAGAAATAGAAATAAACTATAAATCAAACATTAAAATTTTATGATAAATTTCATCGCAACCTCATGAAACGCCTTAATCCCCTGACAGGGGTGAAGAATGCTTTTTTACCCATATATCCGGAAAATTTGTAACTCCCGTTTTCGAAATATAAAGCTGTCTTTAGGTTTTAGAAATACATAATATTTTCAAGAATTAATTTACCCGTAGGCAAAGTATCCCCTAGACATCCCCTAGGTATCTATAATGGAACTGCTAAGTAGTAGTAAAGAGGAGACGTAGAGGGAACACCGAGGAGACGTCGTGAGGACGTCCAGGAAATGTCCAAATTTTATTTTGGGGTTTATAGGAGGGAGAATAGGGTAGGGTCTGGCCTGTAAGCTTGCTACTTGCTAAAAACAGTCGCTGACTGTTTTCTTTACGCTCGTCCCTTCTATGTGGGGTATTTTATTTGTTTTGGGTAATCACTAAATTTAGAGGGGAGATTAGATTGAAAATGGCCTTGTTTTTACTTTGGAACAGATATTTAAGCATCCATTATAAAATGAGTATAATAGCAAAACATATTTAAACCAATACATACGTCAAAATAATGGAATCAAAAAAGCAATTAAGGAAACCAGAAAATTGGGATGATTTTGAGAGTTTATGTAAAAAGCTTTTTGGAGAGATTTGGGATTGTAAAGAAATAAAGAAGAATGGTAGAAATGGGCAATTACAAAATGGAGTGGATATTTATGGAATACCAGACGGTGAAGATTCATATTATGGAATACAATGTAAAGGTAAAGATGAATATTCACACAAACAGCTTTCCGAAAAAGAGATTGACAAAGAAATAAGTTTAGCAAAAGCATTTAAGCCAGCTTTAAAAAAGTTTTACTTTGCAACTACAGCTAATAAAGATTCTAAAATCGAAGAATATATTCGTATTAAGGATATAGAAAATAGAGAACTGAAATTATTTGAAATTCATTTATTTTCATGGGAAGATATTGTAGATTTAATTGATGAAAACAAAGAAACTCATGATTGGTATCTAAGTTTACAGAATTTTAAAGTTAAATCTGATGTTCTTGTTAGTTTTGAAAAGAATCTATTTGAATTGATTGAATCTGTACCATTTCACGAACAATATACTTACTATCAATTAGGTTCTAAACCAACGAGTATTTTTGATTATACTACGTACAAATCACCTATAATTGAAAATACTTTCATTAGAAGTGAGAACAAAAGCTACTGTAGATTTAAATTGAAGTTGAAAAACACAGGGAATGCACCAATCGAGAATCCTAAACTTATTATTTTAACTAAAGGAACATTTCAAGAAATAGGAGACGAATATGTAGATTCAATTGTTATTCCAGCTAATTATAAAACGGATATAGAAATAAACCATTCACAAGGTGATTTTTTTGTTTGTCCACACAGAAATACTCTTGCTCCTGGAGAAGAATATATTAGTAGCATAATTTGTATCAAACCTAATTTTGAAGGTGCCAATATTGAATTAATTTGGAAGTTAGTGTCGAACAATTATTGTAAAGAAGGATTGCTAAATATTAAAATAAAAACTTACCTAGTCCCAAAGCAAGTAAATAAATATGTAGAATTTAAACATCATGAAAGAGTAGAAAAGAAAATAGTAGACTACATTGAAGACAATTAAATTAACAAATGAGAAAGCATATATAAGTATGTACATCATGCCCTGATAAGCAGAGAATACCTCTTCACCCTACTATTCTGGGAATTTGAAATTCCTGTATACGGATTTTATAGTTGTCGTTGGATCGTTAAAATATTTTCAAAAATTAATTTACCTGAAGGTAACGTATCCCATGACAAGCCCTATGTCATTCATTGTCTTCTTAGCAGGGGAAATACCTTTTATTATCGGGCTACAATAAAGTTCTTCAGAAGTCAGTACTTTGGCCCTTGCTTGGTTGTTATTTTCATCCTTGAAGTTTATTTGATAGGAATAATTATAATTTAAGCTGTGATTTTAAGTTGCCAACCGATAGGGTTTCAAAGCTTTTGTGTAACATTCTATGGCAATTAGAACAGACCAAAGCCAAATCTTCCAATCGTGTATCGACCCTTCCATCAAAATCAGATAAAGCTACTTTGTGATGGCATTCTATATATCCTGCCCCTAAATCACCATATTTTACTTGGAAATTAAAATCACAGGCTTCGCAATCCAAACTACCATATTTTTGAAGGTGTTGCGATTTCTTTTTTAGCACAAGTTTACTGTTGCGCTCTCGGTATTTGTGCAATCTATACAGGACTTTTCCTTCTTTAAAGATAAAATCCGATTCCTCATCGTTTTCAGGAGTCTCATAGAGCTTATTACTGAGATTTATGTCTTTGACAGCATTTCTGATAGAATCGGCAATTTTCTTTAATTCAAATCGCTTCCCATCAAATTCTTTGAAAACCTGCTCGTCTAGCTTGCTATAGCTTTGCATTCCTTTTCCATGATATTCGGGGTCTATCGCAAGAAAATTGCTCAACTTTAGCCCAACTCCATTTGGGTTTCTGAATTTGACCGCATCAGGCCTTATATCAAAAATAGGTAAGCGATTTAATAATTCCGATAATTCAATCACTGCTGGGTTTCTTCCATGAATTTGACCCGGCTCTAAGGAATGATACAAATCAAGAGCAAGAATAATTTCATCTCTGTGCCACTTAGGATTACGCATTAATGTTATAATGTTATGTTTAAAAATTCAATTGAAGATAGTAAAACATAATCTTAAAAAACACCCTACTATCCCTGGAATTTGTAATTCCCATTTCCTGATTTTATAGCTGTTTAGAGATTGTTAAAATATATAATATTTCCAAGAATTAATTTACCTGAAGGTAAGGTATCCCCAAGACAAGCCCTAGTTATATGGTAGAAAGATGTAATGGAGAAGGAGGGTGAGGGAAGTTTAATTGTTGAATTGTCGAATCGAGGGATTGGGGAATTGTGAATTGGGAGGGGATTTCGGTAAGGGGGAAAGCGTGTTGATTATAGAGATGAGGATGTAATGGATTGTAATTCTCAGGGTAGGATAATGGGGTTGATCGGAGTCTGGAGACCTGTCTGCTGCCAGGCAGGCTCCTATTATATTAAGTTCCAAGTCACCGCTGTGCTAAAGACTTGGAACAACGGGCTGTTTTCTTTACGCTCGTCCCTCCTATGTGGGGTATTTTATTTGTTTTTTTTGGGGGGTAGTTTTTATCGAACGTTTTAATTTTTTTTATCCGGTTTGTTTGACATTAATAATGGGTTTTGAACAGTCTTTCTATTATCTGCGTTATATCATTTAATGGAATGTAGTTGTAGTTAGTCTCTATTTTTATAATATTGTAAGTGTTATGAGTAAAGATAAGTTAAGATATATCAGCACCCGTTTGGTAGAAAGGAAATCATCCAAGGCCTTTAAGGAAGGGGCCAAGAAAGCCATGGAGATCAATGGATATGTGATGGTAGCAGAGAACGGTTGGGTAGTCAAAAAATATGAAGATGGACATATAGAAAGAGTAAAGGAAATCAGCCATGGAAGTGATAACCAAAAATTGATTCTGGACTGATGACCAAACGTATGCGAATATTTGCTGGTCCCAACGGTTCAGGCAAAAGTTCCATCATAAAAGCCATTAGAAATACCGAAGTTCAAAGTGGTAAAACACTGGACTTCGGTATTTATATTAACGCAGACGATATAGCTCAAGACCTTTACAATAGTGGGCTTGATTTTTCTATTTATAAAATAATGTATGATCAACAGGAGTTTGAGGAAGTTGTTCATAATTCCGGATTGATTAGAAGTGAATTTCCGCTACCGAGACTACTGCAATGCATAAAGGTATCCAATAACCGTTTAAAGGTTATTCGAAAAATTGCAGATGAAAAGAGTGACAATCCTTATGAAAGAATTGCCCAAATACTGGCTGATTTTTTAAGAAAGAAATTATTGAAAGAAGGAGTGAAATTTTCCTTCGAAACGGTTTTTTCTCATCCGAGCAAAGTAGCTATCATCAAACAGGCTAAAGAAGCGGGTTATAAGGTTTACCTTTACTTTGTTTCCACAGAAGATCCAACAATAAATGTTCACCGGGTAAAGAAGGTCAGAGTTCCCCAGGATGGACACGATGTTCCAGAGGATAAGATTATTGACAGGTATTACCGCTCTATGGATTTGTTATACGAGGCAGCCCAACATTGTTACCAGGCTTATTTTTTTGATAACTCAAAAGAAGGAGAACGGCATAATCTATTTGCACATTTCAAGCTTAATGCAAGTGGAAAGAAGGTTTGGAATGATATCAAAAATGAAGAAGTGCCGGAATGGTTCAAGCATTATTATTCGGGAAAAATTGGTTGAATTATTAAAATCGTCGCTCCTAGGAATAGTATATCTCTTTTTGCTTTTACTCGAGGAAATCACAATTCCAGTTATGCTGAGCGAATTATAATCTAGTGAGCAGGTAGTAGTAAAGAGGAGACATAGAGGGAACACCGAGGAGATATTATGTTTCTGACTGTTTTTTGCAAAGGAATTGACGAATGTTTAATTGGTATATTTGCAGAAATGCAAATATGGAAATCTATATTTGTAGTTTAAGTGATTTTTGCAAATATGGGGTTTTTTATTTGTGGTTGGGACGTAAAAGAGAAGGTTATGTGTTAAATAACCTGATGTATTCCCCAAAGGCATAGATGCGGTTACGTTTGTATCCGGTAAGTTCTTCCAAAATCTCCATTTCCATTAGGTCCTTAATTAGGCGATTTGCAGTAGATGCATGAACACTTAATATTTCAGCGACTTTGGCGCCATCAATGATCGGGTTTTTATATAGCTCACTCATTAGTATTTTCGCATCCTGTTGCCGCTTACCTAACAGAATCAACTGTGTAAGTTCGACCCGATCACGTAACTTAACGATATTTTGAAAAGTTTGAATACTGGATTCTGTCGTTTCGATAACACCTACAAGGAAGTATTCGATCCAGGTTTTTAGGTCATTTTTTTCTCTGACCCGCATCAGGTTGTCATAATAGTCCCTTCTGTTTCTTTCAAAGAAATCGGACAGGTAGAGTGTCGGTTTTCTTAATAGGCCTTTATCCAATAGATACAATGTGATCAATAGCCTTCCAATTCGACCGTTTCCGTCCAGAAATGGATGTATGGTTTCAAACTGGTAGTGGATCAGCGCGATTTTAATAAGGTGCGGTACAAATGTGGGGATGTCTGCATTGTCAGCATGAATAAACTCTTCCAGATCGCTCATTAATTCTGGTATTTCCTGATGAGTCGGTGGAACAAAGATGGCATGTTTGAGACTTGGCCCTATCCAGTTTTGACTAGTTCTGAATTCTCCAGGTAACTTTTCTTTTCCGCGAACACCTTGAAGAAGTGTGGCGTGTGTTTGTTTGATTAATCGGGTAGAAATCGGCAATCTTTCCATTTCCTGAATGGCTTGGTTCATAGCCTCAATATAGCAGTGTACTTCTTTCCAATCATCCCTTTTTTCCGGATCCAAATCTTGCTCTTTGATAAGTGCTTCCTGAAAAGAGGTCTGAGTTCCTTCTATTTTACTGGATACAGTAGCTTCCTTAGTGATATGCATCATGATGAAAAAGTCAATATCTGGTATTAAATCAGAAAAAGCATCCAGCTTGCCAAGACTACGGTCGGCTTGACTTAATAGGGAGGATAATTGAGGGTCTGTTGATATCCACTAATGATTGATCAGTTCAGGGCTGAAGCTTCTATATTCCATTCGCTTGATCCAGTTACCAGATTGAAAACTATTGATATCTTTTACTTCCATATAGAACTTGCAATTAAGTTGTATTGTGTTTGCGTATTTTATTGTTATTGCAAATAAAAATAATTGTATTTGCGTTTTGTTGATTTATTGCAAATATAAAATGTTTTATATGCAGGAATTAAGTAGATAGAAAGTAGATTTAAAGAGGAGATATTGGGGGAATACTCAAGAGAGGTCATGAGAACTATCAGGAAAGGTCCAATTTTTATTTGGTGTTTTTGGAGGAAGAAGAGTAGGACCTACCCTGCAAGCTGGCTACTCGCTAAAAACAGTCACTGACTGTTTTCTTTACACTCGTCCCTCCTATGGATGCTCCCAGTCCTATCCGATGCCTAGTATACTATGCGTTTACTTTTGGCTAAAATCTAAGAAAACGTGGTACTTTTTGGAGAGGGTTTAGGTGGGCAGTGTATTCCTGATAGGGTGTGTTTTTTTATCGAGACTCCTTCTTATATTTTTATCAATGATCATCCATGTGCCATTTCGGTACATGATAAGGGACTGTAATGTAAAATGACCAAGGAAAGAAATAGAGGAAAGCTTATGCCTATAACAATATGACAGGGTGTTCTCCATGCCTGACAGGATTATATGCATTTCTCAAAGCATGAACTAATTCTTGATTCGCGAATCAAGAATTTTTTAATAAAGGAAATGAATATCCCTCACTTCTGATATCAGTGTGATAATATCTGATCCCTCATTTTTAAATTAATAAAAGAATTATTTCACCCTACTATGGTCTAGCTGGTGAAATTATCTCGATTAGTAATCGTACCATTTGTTTTGCTCATATTCAAACCAATTTTATCTATGGACTTAAAATTTGAAGACCTTCCTCAAGCAGTATCACAGTTAATTGAGCAAAACAAGTTGATTTTAAATGCGATTGATGAAAATGAGTTTTCTGAAAACCAGATAGAAGAGGTGTTAAACCTTAGTAGGATTTGTGAATTGTTGGAATTGAAAAGGCAAACCATCTACAGTTATGTATCCAGGGGACTGATTCCTTATCATAAAAAGGCAGGCAAACTTTATTTTTTTAGACAGGAAATCAAAGAGTGGATCAAATCTGGGAATAAAAGTGAAAAAATCGAAGGGGTTAGCTTTAATCCTAGAAGACAAAATGATTACCGAATTCCGAAATCACTTGCCGACCTGGCTACTATTTGATTCGGACTGGATGTTTACCGGTCAGGCAAGGCCGTTCCTAAAATATTGTGACATGATCGTGTCAGTCTGGCGTATCTCTTGGATGGAAAACGGCATGAAGGCAAGAACAATTACCCTTTGTACAGGTTCCAAAAACACCCCTGTGAAACAAGATTTATTAATGAAAATGAATCATGTGAATCCAAGCTGGAATCGCTGATTTCTAAAATTTCATGAAAAAACGTGGTTATTTTATTGATTTTTTTGAATTAATCATATAAGTTGGAGGTTTTTATAAAAAATCATGGAAAGAAAAGAAAAATTTCAATGTCCAAATTGCGGAACGAAATTGCCGTTCATGTTCGTGGTTAAGATCAAAAATAACCATGAATTTGACTGCCCAAGCTGCGGCGCATCCCTCGTGCCCGAAAAGACAAAATCATTCACATGGGGATACATTATAGGCCTCCTTGCCTTTCTCGTTCCATTTAATTTCATGCTCTATTTTGAGGACAATTTCTTACTGGCCCTCATGGTAAGCACCATGTGTGGCCTGACAGCGATTTTTCTAGTTTCAGTTTATGTTTATTCTAACACTCGTTTAACCAAATCAATTTAACCATGAAAAAGAAGTTGACAAGTTTTGTAGCCCTTCTGGGAATTTGCGGCTGCATGGCGTTAAGTTCTGGCTTGACCGACAACAAAGTATGGGCTGGTATTAGTTATCTGGCCTCTAATCGAGGGGCTTCTGCCGAGGCTGGGCTGGCAATCAATGCAATTGGTATTATAGATGCCGCTGCATGGGGATTCGGCGTTGGCATGGTAGCTGGGCCAGTCGCAGGAACGATGGCTGGAGTCGGTGCTGGCTTATGAAGCCATTTATCCTGATAGCGGCTGTGATTTACACAATCGGGCTGCTTGTGGGATTCCATATTGAACCCGTACTGGCAGAGAGTGCCGATACGGGCTCTTTTAGTGTCTGGGATATAGCAAAAAACAACCTTGCTTCTGTGATTATCAATATTATTGGTGGCTTGTCCTTGGGTGTCGTATCCGTCATGAACACAGTTTACAACGGAGTGATACTAGGATATGCGTTGTCTATCATCCTTGACCACTACCCCGTCCGTCTTGTAGCAAGGCACTTGTTGCCGCACTCAATCGAGATTGTCGGCATAACCCTGTCCTGCGCCTTGGGTCTGTATATAGCGTATTTCGTGTTTAAGACTCTGCTAATGAATAGGCAAATGCAATTCCAGACAAGGCCGTTTGTGATCTGTTTTGCCCTTACAGTAATCATCATAACAGTTGCCGCCGCCCTTGAGGTACATGTAAGCATGTCATGAAACTATCCATTGCACTAATCGCCACAGCTTCAATATTGTTTTTCCTAGTGTCCCACAGGACATTCGGGCTAAATCCGCATGACTCCGAGTTATTCAGACTGTTTTCAGGGGTGAGCAATACAATTGCTTTTTTTATCCCGTTAACAATGCTGATCTTCTGCCTGTTGACTTCTGCCCTTATGTTTACTATACTGGATGAAAAGTACGAACCACCCAAGATGGTACGGATTATCGGACTTTCGTTCGTTCCGGTGATCCTGAATTGCGTGGTATGTTTGGCTATCCTGTATGATATTTCACTAGGATTAACCCTTGAGGATATGCAGGGCATAAGCCTAATTGCGTGGGGTGGTTTTTATATTATTCTGGCCATATTTACGAAAATAGAGTTTGAGATTGATCCTCTAAAAGCGATTGTTATTTCTATTTTTCCAAGCCTAATGGTAATTATTGGCAAGTTTTTGTTTTAGTAATCCTTCACCAAATTAAGAAATATGATTATCCGCAATCATGCTGGTAAGGATAAATAGGAGCAACGATGAGCCTGTTAAATAGTTTTTGACCGAAATATCTCCTGTTGAGCTTGTAACAGAACTCATCCAGATAGTTTTACATCATCCTTTCACTTATCATATGATATATCTGCAGGTGTTTCTTTAAATTGCTTATCGCAATGTGTGCCCATTTGAGGTTGAAGTGCCCCTTTTCGGTTCCCGAGATCTCCTTGATATGCACATCTATACAGTCACTCAGGTCTGAGAAGGTGGTGCTCATATCTGTTTGAAGCACTGAGTTTGGATCAATAAATTCCTTGACCAAATTCTAGGCAGTTTTCGCCTCCAGGTTCTTTATCTTCTTCATCTTAAAATATCTACAGCTTTTGTTGGACTTGCCCGTTTCAAGATCTTCCAAAACCGTTGATTCGGCCATTACGGCCACAATCGACCGTTTTTGGCTGCCCCTGCCTCGTTTGAGCTTGTTCGGGCTTTTGGTGGCTTTGCCCACAAAAGCCTCGTCATACTCGACCATGTCTTCAAGCCTGTAGATATCATCGCGTTTCCCCATAACCTTGCGGAGCTTATGGTACATCCTGAAAACAGGTTCATATCGCTTCATGCCCAGCTGCCTTTGCAGTTCCGATGCACTGAAGCCCTTCTTGGTGGCTGTATTGAAGGTCATGGCCAACAACCATGTCCTGATCGGAAGGTTACTGTTTTCCATAACCGTACCACTTTTGATGCTTGTCCTGAAGCTGCAGGAAGAGCATTGAAAGAACTTTTTGTTGGCCAACCAATAATGCTTGGTACAGTGGCATCTTTTACAGACAATACCACCTTGGCCCCTTTTCTACCTGATAAACTCGACACAGGAAGATTCGCCAGGAAACCGATTGATGAAGTTGATGATATTCATGGTCAGAACCGTTTGTTTTGACCTAATTTATAGATAGTAATAGCTAAATTGAAGCAATGGACACCAACTGTCAATGTTAATTTATTTGGCTACTGGTGCAATTGCGGATATACATAAAAACAAATATTATCTAGTCGATATTACCCTTTTGAGAGCTATTAACAATACGGACTAAATGATTCCATTCTCCTCCTCTATCTGGCTCAATTCTCTCCAAAACACCCTCATGATTTAATTTAGCTATGTTTTTTCCTACACCCCGGTGGCTCATACTAATTTTCTCTCCGATCTCTGAAGCCGAAATCGCACTATCCTGATCAATAAGTTGTATTATCTTCAATTCATTTTCTCCGTAACCGCCCTATTAACCACACAACACGCGGTTAATAGGGTGGTTACAAATATGGAGGGGAATATTTAGGGATTGTCGAGCTTAAACTCAACGAGATTAATGAAGAAAGCCTGCGCCAATTGCAGGATTATCTCAATGTAAGGGGGCAAATTTTAGCGATTGGTGATAACTGGAATGAAGAAAACCCGCCAAAATGGGTGGGAGTATTGGTTGGCAGCTCCATTAGTCCCAGGTTACAAGAGTTGCTGTCCAATGGGTATGAATTCGATGGAATTCCCATTGCAGGAATGACAATAAGGCGTTTTAGGAGTGAGGGGAATGAAATTTTTGTAGTGGCCGACACTTATTTCAAATTCAACTATACCACAAAGGACTATTCAAAATTTATCTTCAATGGTGAAGAATTCAATAAAGGAAGATTGGTGAATGCAGTAATGAAGCATTACGTAGAAATGAATCCAAACATATCTTTCGCTAAGCTAAGCCACGATTTTCCTAAATGGGTTCAAGGAAGCTTTGGTGTATTTACCACAGTAGAAGAGGCCGAAGATATTTTTCAAAGATGGGGACATAAGCGGCATTATATAAAACCTGAAGAGACCATTAAACTAGACGACCAGACCATTGCTACCTGTACCCAATGGAATCCTGAAAACATTCAAAAGTTCATTGATCAAGCTCAAAAACATGGGATGGTTATAGAAGTTAAATAAGTTTGTACCACAAATACTGAGGGGTAAATATTCGACTAATTTACTCACGGGTTGGAAGTTCAGTTAAACTTAGGGCGGTCAGGTTTACCAAAACTTCCATCTTCTCTTTTTTGCTTTCTGTTCTTTTCCATTGATGAAAAGAACCAAAAATCTAGGCCTGTGGAACATCCTTAAAATTGGTCATTTTCATTTTCGATTTCGATACATATATCCAATTTGATTTTGTGCCAATTGTTCCATGCTAAAAATGAGTGGATCTCGCTCGTCCACTTCGCAAGCTAACTCATTTCCTTAACGCCTTCAACAATTGACTCAAAAACGGATGTTCCAATGGCCAAATAATTGGGGTTCGACGGGCGTTTCGTTTTTTTAGGGAAAAGGTGGTAATAAAGGGAAGATGTAGTGGGAACGTCTAGGGAAGGTCCAAATTTTATCTCATTGTGTTATAAATAGCTGATTAGTAATGGTTGGGAATGTTTAAATACTTTTCGTGAAATTCACTAACTTTGTAATATGAAGGAAAAGAAAGACGATATCACTAGACAGGTAGAAAACTACAAACGTAAGATGAAGTCACAAATGCCTAAAATAAGGAAGGAAATTAAGGTATATGAAAATAACGTGGCTATGGGAATCCAAAACAAACATCCTCAAATAGCTCCTGAATTTAAATAATTCATGCCT